>NZ_CP192051.1:0-4800000 GCF_050942445.1 Kribbella sp. CA-247076
GTGCTCGCGGGCCTCCCGCCGAACCAGCGCGCCTGGCTGACGAACTCGCGTCCGGTCACGCTGCACGAGAGCACCGCCATCGTCGCGGTGCCCGACGACTTCACCCGCGGCCAGTTGGAGACCCGGCTCCGCCCGGACCTCGAGCGGATACTGACCGAGAGCTTCGGCCGGGACATCCGGATCGCGGTCACCGTCGATCCGTCGCTGGACCCTGAGCTACGCGAGCCGCAGGCACAAGCGCAGCCGCCATCCCAGCCGCAGACGCAGCAGCCCGTTCAGCAGCAGCCGCCACCGCTCCAGCAGCAGCCGCTCCGGACCGACGGTGCGTACCAGCCGACCATCCAGTCAGCGCTGAGCGAGCCCGACACGACCCCGTCGTACGGTCAGCCCGCGCCGGCGGCCCAGCAACAGTTCGGTCACCAGCTCGGCTCGGTCGCGCCGCCGCCGAACGGTTCGGCGCCGACGCAGCCGGCCACCGAGGCGCAGGGCGAGGCCCGGCTGAACCCGAAGTACACCTTCGAGACCTTCGTCATCGGCAGCTCGAACCGGTTCGCGCACGCCGCCGCGGTCGCGGTCGCGGAGGCGCCGGGCAAGGCGTACAACCCGCAGCTGATCTACGGCGACTCCGGTCTGGGCAAGACGCACCTGTTGCACGCGATCGGGCACTACGTCCGCAGCCTCTACACCGGCGCCCGCGTCCGGTATGTCTCCAGCGAAGAGTTCACCAACGACTTCATCAACGCGATCCGCGACGACAAGGCGTCCCAGTTCCAGCGCCGGTACCGCGACGTCGACGTCCTGCTGATCGACGACATCCAGTTCCTCGAGGGCAAGATCCAGACCCAGGAGGAGTTCTTCCACACCTTCAACACGCTGCACAACGCGAACAAGCAGATCGTGATCAGCTCCGACCGGGCGCCGAAGCGCCTGGAGGCGCTGGAGGATCGGCTGCGGAACCGGTTCGAGTGGGGGCTGATCACCGACATCCAGCCGCCCGACCTGGAGACCAGGATCGCGATCCTGCGGAAGAAGGCGGCCACCGAGCGGCTGACCGCGCCGCCGGAGGTGCTGGAGTTCATCGCCAGCAAGGTGCAGACGAACATCCGTGAGCTCGAGGGCGCGCTGATCCGGGTGACCGCGTTCGCCAGCCTGAACCGGCAGCCGGTCGACCTGAGCCTGGCCGAGATCGTGCTGAAGGACCTGATCCCGGAGGGCAGCAAGCCCGAGGTGACGGCCAGCATGATCATGGGCCAGACGGCGTCGTACTTCGGTCTGTCGATCGACGACCTGTGCGGCTCGAGCCGGAGCCGGGTGCTGGTGACCGCCCGGCAGATCGCGATGTACCTGTGCCGCGAACTGACCGACCTGTCGCTGCCGAAGATCGGTCAGCAGTTCGGCGGCCGCGACCACACCACCGTGATGCACGCCGAGCGGAAGATCCGGCAGTTGATGTCGGAGCGCCGCAGCGTCTTCAACCAGGTCACCGAGCTGACCAACCGGATCAAGCACCAGGCCAAGCAGCAATGAGGTCCGTGGCCGCGTCGACGAGCGTGTACGCCGAGCGCTACGACGCGGTCACCGGAACCACACAGGTTGGGGATACACCTGTGGAAAACTGTGGGTATCCCGGTGGACACGTCGCTGTGTGTTGTGGATCGGCTGTGGGGACAGAATTCGTCATCACCAGGCGTCCCCCGACGAAGCGGGCGTCGTCCACACGGCGTCCCCAGGCTGATCTGCGGTCTGACCTGCGAACTCGTCGCTTTTCCACAGTATCCACCGGTGCTAAGAACCCTATGGAATATGTAGAGAGCTCGAAGGCCACAAAACGATCGAGCGGCCCGGCCTGGGGAAAACCCCGCTCTCGCGCCGGCTTGCGGGACCTGTCAGGCTGTCCTCAGAGGACGCAGAGGAAGACGCAGAGGAAGACGCAGCAGAAGACGCAGGACAACCACAGGAACGACGCCGACGCGACCCGCCCGAAGCGCCACGTCGCGCCCGATTGGCGCACAGCACACTCGTCCGTGGCAGGATCTGCCTGGCACACAGCCGAATCAGGAGGCACCCAGCGGTGAAGTTTCGCGTCGAGCGCGACGTACTGGCCGAGTCGGTGGCCTGGGCCGCGCGCAGCTTGCCCAGTCGTCCCAGCGTTCCGATCCTTGCCGGCCTGCTGGTCGAGGCCGAGGACGGGCAGATCACCCTGTCCGGCTTCGACTACGAGACCTCGGTCCGGGTCACCGTGCCCGCGCAGGTGGCCGACAGCGGCAAGTGCCTGATCTCCGGCCGGCTGGTCGCCGACATCTCCAAGAGCCTTCCGAACCAACCGGTGGACATCGCGGTCGACGGCGCCAAGGCGCAGGTCACCTGCGGGAGTTCGCGGTTCACGCTCCAGACGCTGCCCACAGAGGAATATCCGGCCCTGCCGGACCTGCCGGCGGCCAGCGGGACCGTGAAGAGCGATGTGTTCGCCCAGGCGGTCTCCCAGGTGGTCACCGCGGCCGGCCGCGAGGACACGCTCCCGGTGCTGACCGGTGTCCGGGTCGAGATCGAGGGATCCACGATTTCGCTGCTCGCCACCGACCGCTACCGGCTCGCGATCCGCGAGCTCGAGTGGAACCCGCAGTCCCCCGACGCCTCCGCGGCCGCGCTGGTGCCGGCCCGGGTGCTGTCCGAGACCGCGAAGGCGATGACCGGCTCGGACGTGATCGTCTCACTCGCCGCGCCGGGCACCGGTGACGGCATCGTCGGCTTCGAGGGCGAGGTCTCCGGCGGCAACCGGCGGGCGACCACCCGCCTGCTGGACGGCGAGTTCCCGAAGGTCCGCGGCATCATCCCGACCGACTCCGCGATCGCGACCCGGGTGCGGATCGACACCGCCACCCTGGTCGAGGCGGTCAAGCGCGTCGCCCTGGTCGCGGAGCGGAACGCGCCGGTGCGGCTGACGTTCAGCGAGGACAGCGTGACGCTCGACGCCGGTAGCGGTGACGAGGCTCAGGCGTCCGAGTCGATCGAGGCCCGGGTCTCCGGTGACCCGGTGACGGTCGGCTTCAACCCGACGTACCTGCTCGACGGCCTGAACGCGATCGGCACGCCGGTCGCCCACCTGGCCTTCACGCAGGCGACGAAGCCGGCCGAGCTGACCGGTGTGACGGACTTCGACGGCGAACCGATCAGCGAGTTCCGGTACGTGCTGATGCCGGTCCGCCTGAACAGCTGAACCGCCAACAGAACAAGGGGATTGCACGATGGAGCTCGGCCTTGTCGGTCTCGGCAAGATGGGCGGCAACATGCGCCAGCGGATCCGCAACGCCGGCCACACCGTGGTCGGGTTCGATCACAACCCGGAGATCTCCGACGCCACGGACCTGGCCGACATGGTCGGCAAGCTCACCGCCGACGGCCAGCCGAAGGTGGTCTGGGTGATGGTGCCGGTGCAGGCCATCGACCCGGTGGTCACCGAGCTCTCCGAGCTGCTCTCCCCCGGTGACATCGTGATCGACGGCGGCAACAGCCGCTGGACCGACGACACCCGCCGGGCCGCCCAGCTGGCCGAGAAGGACATCAAGTTCGTCGACTGCGGGGTCTCCGGCGGCGTCTGGGGCCTGGAGAACGGCTACGCGCTGATGTGCGGCGGCGAGAACGACGTCGTCGCGACCGTGATGCCGATCTTCGAGGCACTCAAGCCCGAGGGCGAGTTCGGCTTCGTGCACGCCGGCAAGGTCGGCGCCGGCCACTTCAGCAAGATGGTCCACAACGGCATCGAGTACGCGATCATGCAGGCGTACGCCGAGGGCTTCGAGCTGCTCGAGGCCGCGGACATCGTGGACAGCGTGCCGGAGACGTTCGAGTCCTGGCGCGAGGGCACCGTGATCCGGTCGTGGCTGCTGGACCTGATGGTGAACGCGCTGAAGGAAGACACCCACCTGGACAAGATCCGCGGGTACGCCGAGGACTCCGGCGAGGGCCGGTGGACCGTCGAGGCCGCGATCGACAACGCCGTACCGGTGCCGGCCATCGCCGCGTCGCTGTTCGCCCGGTTCGCGTCCCGGCAGGACGACTCGCCGGCGATGAAGGCGATCGCCGCGATGCGCAACCAGTTCGGCGGGCACGCGGTCAAGGGTGCCGAGGCCGCCGACCCGTCGTACGCGACGCCGCCCAAGCACTGAGGTGTATGTCACCGCCCTGGGTCTGCTCGACTTCCGGTCCTACCAGCAGGCGGAGGTCGAGCTCGCCTCGGGCGTGACGGCCTTCGTCGGGCCGAACGGCCACGGCAAGACCAACCTGGTCGAGGCGATCCACTACACCGCGACCCTCGGCTCGCACCGGGTGGCGAACGACGCGCCGCTGGTGCGCGCCGGTGCGAGCAGAGCGATCGTGCGCACCGAGATCCGCGGTCAGTACGACCGGGACGTGGTCGTCGAGCTGGAGATCAATCCTGGGAAGGCAAATCGGGCCCGGGTGAACCGCTCGCCGGTCCCCCGCCCGCGTGAGGTGCTCGGACTGCTGCGGACCGTGCTGTTCGCTCCCGAGGATCTGGCGCTGGTGAAGGGCGACCCGTCCGAGCGGCGACGGTTCCTGGACGAGTTGCTGACGCTGCGGTCGCCGCGGATGGCCGGCGTACGGCAGGACTACGACCGGGTGCTCAAGCAGCGGAACTCCTTGCTGCGCAGCGCGTCGATGGCCCGCCGGCAGAACCGTTCGAGTGCCGCCGAAGGACAGCTGCGGACCTTGGAGGTGTGGGACTCGCACCTCGCCCGGGCCGGCTCGGAGTTGCTCGCGACCAGGCTCGAGCTGCTGGAATCCCTGCGCCCGCTGGTCTCCAGCGCGTACGACGCTGTTGCCCGAGGCAAGGGTAATGCGCGGCTGGAGTACAAGTCGTCGGTCGAGCTCGAACCGGGCGTCGCGTCCCGCGAGCAGTTGGCCGAGGTGTTGCTGAACGCCGTCCACGAGAAGCGCCAGGACGAGCTCGAGCGCGGGGTGTCGCTGGTAGGTCCGCACCGCGACGACGTCGTACTCGGGCTCGGGGACTTGCCGGCGAAGGGGTACGCGAGTCACGGTGAGTCCTGGTCGTTCGCGCTCGCGCTGCGGCTGGCGTCGTACGAACTGCTGAGAGCGGACGGGGGTGAGCCGGTGCTGATCCTCGACGACGTGTTCGCCGAGCTGGACACGCAGCGCCGTGACCGGCTGGCCGAGCTGGTCGCCCCAGCCGAGCAGGTGCTGGTGACCGCCGCCGTGGGCGCTGACGTGCCCGCTGAGCTCAGCGGCGCGCGGTTCGACGTCGGTGACGGGGTCGTGAGCCGTGTCTGAACCCCGGAATTCCTCTGAGAGCGGCTTCGAGAGCGAGGCGGCTCCGGAGCCGCCGGGCGAGATCGAGCACGACAAGCAGGGGCTGGACCTGGCGAAATCGCTCGCCGGCCGGTTGAAGGGGATGAGCCCGGTGAAGCCGGCCAAGCGGCGCCGGCGGCCGCGGATCGACGGCGCGCAGATCAGCAGCGCCCGGCCGGACGACCGGGATCCGCAGAAGCTGACCACCACGCTCGGCCGGCTGATGCGCGACCAGGGCTGGGAGGTCGACGTCGCCGTTCACGGCGTGATGGCGCGCTGGCCGGCGATCGTCGGTCCCGAGATGGCCGAGCACTGCAAGCCGGAGAGCTACCAGGACACCGAGCTCACCGTCCGCACCGACTCCACCGCCTGGGCCACGCAGCTCAAGATGCTGGCGCCGGACCTGGTCCGGCGCCTGAACGCCGAGCTCGGCGAAGGCACGGTCACCCGCGTCAACGTCCAGGGCCCGCACGCCCCCTCCTGGCGAAAGGGACCCCGCACCATCCGCGGCGGCCGGGGCCCCCGCGACACCTACGGGTGACCAGACCCCGAGAGTGAATTGCCCCGGCGACCCGGGGCTCCCCTAGGATCAGGCGCGATGCGCACGATCGTCGACGGCTTCCGCGAGATGGTCCACCTGATCGGAGACACCTTCCGGCTCTGGTGGCGGAACCTGCTGCCCATGACCACCTGGTTCCTGGCCGGGTACGTCGGCTTCAAGATCTGCCTGGAGAGTGCCATCTGGCTGGACGAGCACGCGCACTCGAGCATCGGCGTCGGCGTGTTCTCGGCCGGCGTACTGATGCAGATCGCGGCGTACGTCGGCATGATCCGCACCTGTGCGACGTCGCTGTACCGCTGGCGGGACGCGGCCAGCAACAAGGCCGAGGAGACGTCGGACCCGACCCAGCAGGGGCTGATGGAGCTGCTGGCCGTGACCCTGCTCCCGCTGGTCGCGGTCTGGTCGGCCTGGGGCTTCCTGGAAGACCAGATCCAGCAGCTGAGCGTCGGCAATATCGTGCAACGCGGTGCCCAGTCCGGTGCGACCTTCTTCGAGCTGGGCGGCGGCGCCTGGCACAAGTACCTGCCGGTGATCGTCATCCTGCTGGTACTGCGGCGGGTGATCCAGGCGATCGACGATCGCTGGCCCAGCCGGCCGGCCAAGTTCGTCCAGGTCTGGGCGGAGGCGTTCTTCCTGCTGATCACCGTCGTGGTCACGCCGTTCGCGATCGCCGACGGGAAGAACTGGATCGAGCGGCGCGTCTTCTGGCACTGGACGCTGGACTGGTGGGACAGCCTGAAGGAGTTCTTCGACGGCATCAACGTCCCGGTCCCGGCCGGTCTCGAGTTTCTCTGGGGTTTCTTCTGGGAGTCGCTCTGGCCGTTGTTCAAGCTCGGTGTGGCCGAGCCGCTGACCTGGCTGGCGATCACCACCGTCGTGTTCGGCCACCGGGTGCTGTCGAGCGGCGGGGTCTTCCGCGGCACCCGGCTGGAGCGCCGGTTCGGCGGTCAGCTCGAGACCGAAGCCCCGAAGCAGAACCGCGTGGTCGCGCTCACCAACAAGGCGCCGAACCTCTTGCTGGGCGGTCTGCGGGAGAAGTTCTACCCGACGCTGAACGCGTTCCGGTTGCTGGTGCGCGTCGGCCCGGTGTTCCTCGGCGTGGTCTGCATGGTCTACACGTTCTGGCTGCTGGGGGCCGACTGGGCGTTCGTCGGGCTGCAGCGGATGCTCGGGATCCACGGCCAGCGCTGGGGCCTGATGAACCACGAGATCGCCGAGCTGATCCGGGACGGGATCTTCGAGACGCTCCGGATCGCGTTGCTGGCCGCAGCCTTCGACCTCTGCATCTCGGTGAGCGCCGAGCGCCGGGCCGAGGCCGCGGAAGCCGAGGAGGGCAAGAAGCCGGAGCCGGCGACCGCCTAGATCCTCTCGGTCCCGGTCAGCGCGGCGACTGTTTGATCCCGCGAGGCCCGCGGGTTACGGGGTGATCAGGACGCGGCGGAAGTCCTCGCGGGTTTCCATGGTGACGCCTACCACGTGCGACACGGCCGCGGCGGGGACGACATAGACGAAGGCGACCTGCCCCGGCTCGTTCAGCTCGAACTTCACCTCTTCGCTCCCGAAGCAGGACGTCGGCAGCTCCCAGTCCGAGGCGCTGAGCGGAGCCCAGACGTTGCCACGGTCATCGCGCAGGTTGGCGGTGCAGCTGAACCCGCCGTCCTTGAGGTAGACGCCCTCGCGCGGCGTGGCGGTCATCTTCGCGACCATCACCATCGAACCGGCCGGAGCGCCCAGCGGGATCGCTTCGCCCTCGTCGTCGACCAGCCGGGTGTACGGCTGCACCGAGTCGAGTTTCCACTCGACGTGCTCGATCGTCACCGGACCGCCGCCCTGCACCAGCTCGTTCACGTTGCCCTGGTTCCAGACCTGCTCGTCGTCACCGAGGTAGACCCGGGTCAGCAGGTACCCGCTGGCGGACATCAGCGCCACCAGGAGCGAGATCTGCGCGGCCAGCCGGGCCACCCGGTTCAGCCGTCTCATGACGACGCCACCCGGACGACCGGCTCCTGCACCACGTACTGGTCGTCGGCGCCGTCCACCAGTTGCTGGGCGATCTCCTCGCTCGGGATCCCGAGGTCGACCTCGACGTAGGAGTTGAGGACGTTGAAGAGCATGCCGCTCGGCCGCACGTTCAGCGTGAGCCCCTTCAGGTCGGTCGGGTTCACCTCGAAGACGACGACGCCGACCTTCGCGAAGCCGGCGGTCGGGAAGTCCATCCCGGAGTCGCTCATCTCGATCGGTTCGTACACGGTTCCGCCGTCGGCGACCAGCGTCGCGGCGATGTTGTCCGGCTTCTTGACGCCGCGGACGGTGTCCCACTCCAAGGCGACGTACACGCCGTTGGTCTCGATCGGTTTGCCGTCGTCACTGCCGTCCTCCTCGACCACGGACTTGGCGAACTTCATCCGGGTGACGGCGACGGTCGAGTCCGTGCCGGCGTACTTGAGCGACTCGCCGATGGTGCCGCTCACGGCGATCATGTTCTGTTCCTCGTAGACCTGCTCCGGGGTCGCCAGCCGGGTCAGGCCGCCGAGCAGGACGAACAGGACGCCGACGGCCACGGTGGCCGGACGGTAGAGCTTCACCGGTCCTCCCCTGTGACGTCGACGACCTCGGGTTTCAGCTGTACGACGGCGTCCGGCCGCTCGTTGTGCCAGTACGGCTCGTCGTTCGCGCCGAGGACGGCTTCGTCGGACTCGTAGCGCTCACCCAGGATGCCGATCTCGACGAGGTCGGAGGTGAAGTCGGCGGGCACCTTGAAGTTGGTGAAGCAGCTCTCCGGCGGCAGCCCGTAGACGAGCACCCAGTTCAGCTCACCTCGGCAGGTGTTGCCGTTCGACTGGACGTGCTCCTGTCCGCCGCCCGGCACGAAAACCATGAACTTGCCCTGCAGGCTGTCGCTCTTCTTCTCTTCCTCGTCGATGTTCTTGAGGTCGAAGTAGACCCTGAGCTCGGCCTCGGCCTCGGTGTACTCGCCGGCCTTGCGGACCCGGATCTCGGCCTTGGTGACGTTGTACTCCCACTTGCCGGACTCGACGGTCGCCGGCGCGGTCAGGGTCGGGACCGTCCGGCCGACCTTCTGCTTCCACCCGCCGACGGCCAGGATCACCAGGGCGAGGACGACGACGAGGGCGATCGCGATCAGCCACTTGCGGCGGTGCCGGTGAATCACCCGGTCCGCGATCATGGCGTCGATGACGTCGTCGAGACTTTCCACGGCAGCGATCTTAGGGGGCGGTGGGTCCGCACGAGCCACCTGTCGGCCCGCACTGTGAGCGGTCTGGACCGGTCGTCACCGTCTCGGTGGCCAGACGTCCGCCCCCGAAGTCACCGGAGGCCGCTGAGTGGCCGTGAGCGCTTTTCGGCCCCCCACCCGCGAGAGGGGACATGGCGAGGAGGGAGAAAAGACGCCCTAGCCTGAGTTTCAGGCGCCTGGTGGCAGGTTCTGCTTCGCTCGACAGGTAGAATGGACGGTGTAGAGCGAGCCGCACCTCTGATAACACAGTGGGGGGCGGCTTCCACTGTGCCGCGATGCCTCGCAGACGCGAGGTCCGAGGAGGACAACAGCCGGTGACCGACGAGCCGACCGAGATCGACGCCAACCAGTCCGCCGACCCCATCGGCACCGTCGTACCCGACAGTGAGGTCCCCTCCAACGTCGTGGAGCGGGAGTACGACGCCAGCGCCATCCAGGTCCTCGAGGGCCTCGACGCGGTCCGGAAACGGCCGGGGATGTACATCGGGTCGACCGGTGAGCGCGGTCTGCACCACCTGGTCACCGAGGTGGTCGACAACGCCGTGGACGAGGCGATGGCGGGGTACTGCGACCGGATCGTCGTGACCATGCTCGACGACGGGGGCATCCGGGTCGAGGACAACGGCCGCGGTATCCCGGTCGGCATCGTCGAGTCCGAGGGCAAGCCGGCCGTCACCGTCGTGCTGACCGTGCTGCACGCCGGCGGCAAGTTCGGCGGCGGCGGGTACAAGGTGTCCGGCGGTCTGCACGGTGTCGGTGTGTCCGTGGTGAACGCGCTGTCCACCCGGCTCCAGGTCGACGTCAGGCAGAACGGCCGTGAGTACACCCAGTCCTTCACCATGGGAGCCCCGGACGAGGACCTGGCCGAGGTCGGTCCGGCGGACGGGCACGGCACCACCATCACCTTCTGGGCGAACCCGGACATCTTCGAGACCACGACGTACTCCTACGAGACGCTGTCCACCCGGTTCCGGGAGATGGCGTTCCTGAACAAGGGCCTGGAGATCGTCATCCGGGACGAGCGGCCGGACCACACCGAGGACGGCAACCCGGTCGAGCAGTCGTTCAAGTACGACAACGGCCTGGTCGACTACGTGAAGTACCTGACCGGCATCCGGGAGACCGTGCACCGCGACGTGATCTCGTTCGAGGCCGCGCAGGGCGAGAACAGCATGAGCCTGGAGGCCGCGCTGCAGTGGAGCGGCTCGTTCCAGGAGTCCGTGCACACCTTCGCGAACGCGATCAACACCCACGAGGGCGGCACCCACGAGGAAGGCTTCCGGGCCGCGCTCACCTCGCTGGTCAACTCGTTCGGCGAGGACCAGGGCATGATCAAGAAGAAGGAGGACCGGCTCACCGGTGACGACATCCGGGAGGGCCTGACCGCGATCATCTCGGTCAAGCTCGGCGAGCCGCAGTTCGAGGGCCAGACGAAGACGAAGCTCGGCAACACCGAGGTCAAGGGGTTCGTCCAGCGGATCGTGAACGACAAGCTCGGCGCCTGGTTCGAGCAGAACCCGGCCGAGGGTCGCGAGATCGTCCGCAAGGCGACCGCGGCGGCCAGTGCCCGGATCGCCGCCCGCAAGGCGCGCGACCTGGCCCGCAACCGCAAGGGTCTGCTCGGTGGCGGCGGCCTTCCGGGCAAGCTGGCCGACTGCCAGTCGACGAACCCGGAGGAGTGCGAGGTCTACATCGTCGAGGGTGACTCGGCCGGCGGCTCCGCCAAGGGCGGCCGGGACCCGAAGTTCCAGGCCATCCTGCCGATCCGCGGCAAGATCCTGAACGTCGAGAAGGCCCGGATCGACAAGGTCCTGCAGAACAACGAGGTCCAGGCGATCATCTCCGCGCTCGGCACCGGCATCCACGAGGACTTCGACGAGGACAAGCTCCGGTACCACAAGATCGTGATCATGGCCGACGCCGACGTCGACGGTCAGCACATCCGGACCCTGCTGCTCACCTTGCTGTTCCGGTTCATGCGGCCGCTGATCGAGCGCGGGCACGTGTACGCCGCCCAGCCGCCGCTGTACAAGATCCGCTGGACCAACTCGGCGCACGAGCTGGCCTACACCGACCGCGAGCGCGACGGTCTGCTCGAGGCCGGCGCCGAGGCCGGCAAGAAGCTGCCCAAGGAGAACCCGATCCAGCGCTACAAGGGTCTGGGCGAGATGAACGCGAACGAGCTGTGGGAGACCACGATGGACCCGGCCAACCGGGTGCTGCTGCAGATCACGCTGGACGACGCGGTCCGTGCCGACGAGACGTTCCAGACGCTGATGGGCGACGACATCGAGGCCCGCCGCAGCTTCATCCAGCGCAACGCCAAGGACGTTCGCTTCCTCGACATCTGACGGATCACGCGGCCTTCCCCGGCCGCGTTCCGCCCGCGCCACCGACCGACGTACTGACTTGAACGGGACGAGCTTTTCATGACCGAGACCCCCACCTCGCCGGGCCACGACCGGGTCGAGCCCCTCGACCTGCAGACCGAGATGCAGCAGTCGTACCTCGACTACGCGATGGCGGTCATCGTCGGCCGCGCGCTGCCCGAGGTCCGTGACGGCCTCAAGCCGGTGCACCGCCGCATCCTCTACGCGATGTACGACGGCGGCTACCGGCCGGACCGCGGTTTCTCCAAGTGCTCCCGTGTCGTCGGTGACGTCATGGGTCAGTACCACCCGCACGGCGACTCGGCGATCTACGACACCCTGGTCCGGCTGGCGCAGCCGTGGGTGATGCGGGCGCCGCTGATCCAGGGCCAGGGCAACTTCGGCTCCCCGGGCAACGACCCGGCGGCCGCGATGCGGTACACCGAGTGCCGGATGGCGCCGCTGGCGATGGAGATGGTCCGCGACATCGACCAGGACACGGTCGACTTCCGGCCCAACTACGACGGTAAGTCGCAGGAGCCGGTGATCCTGCCGGCCCGCTTCCCGAACCTGCTGGTGAACGGCTCGTCCGGGATCGCCGTCGGCATGGCCACGAACATCCCGCCGCACAACCTGCGCGAGGTCGCCGCCGCGGTCGACTGGGCGCTGGCCCACCCGGACGCGACCCGGGAGGAGCTGCTCGAGGCCTGCCTGCAGTACATCAAGGGCCCGGACTTCCCGAACGGCGCGCTGGTGGTCGGCTACAAGGGCATCGACGACGCGTACCGCACCGGCCGCGGCTCGGTCACCATGCGCGCGGTGGTCGACATCGAGGAGGACGCCAAGGGCCGGACCAGCCTGGTCGTCACCCAGCTGCCGTACATGGTCAACCCGGACAACCTGGCGCAGAAGATCGCCGAGCTGGTCAACACCGGCAAGATCAACGGGATCGCCGACATCCGCGACGACAGCTCCTCGCGGACCGGCCAGCGGCTGGTGATCGTGCTCAAGCGCGACGCCCAGCCCCGCGTCGTACTGAACAACCTCTACAAGCACACGCAGCTGCAGGACACCTTCGGCTGCAACATGCTGGCTCTCGTCGACGGCGTACCGCGGACGCTCAGCCTCGACCTGTTCATCAGCCACTGGATCGACCACCAGATCGAGGTCATCCAGCGGCGGACCCGGTTCCGGCTGCGCGAGGCCGAGAAGAACGCGCACATCTACCGCGGGTACGTGAAGGCGCTGGACGCGCTCGACGAGGTGATCGCGCTGATCCGGCGCAGCCCGGACGTGGACGAGGCGCGCACCGGTCTGATCCAGCTGCTCGAGATCGACGAGATCCAGGCCCAAGCGATCCTGGACATGCAGCTGCGCCGGCTGGCCGCCCTGGAACGGCAGAAGATCATCGAGCGGTTGCAGGAGCTCGAGGCGATCATCGCCGACCTCGAGGACATCCTCGCCAGCCCGGAGCGGCAGCGGAACATCGTCAAGGACGAGCTCGGCGAGATCGTCGACAAGTACGGCGACGACCGGCGGACCGAGATCATCGCCGCCGACGGCGACCTGTCCGTGCAGGACCTGGTGCCGGACGAGGACGTCGTCGTCACCATCACCCGCGGCGGCTACGCGAAGCGGACCAAGACCGACCAGTACCGGACGCAGAACCGTGGCGGCAAGGGCGTCCGCGGCGCGCAGCTGCGGGCCGAGGACGAGATCAGTCACTTCTTCGCGACCACGAACCACCACTGGATGCTGTTCTTCACCACCAAGGGCCGGGTCTACCGGGCCAAGGTGTGGCAGCTGCCCGAGTCCGCCCGGGACGCGAAGGGATCGCACGTCGCCGGCCTGCTCTCGTTCCAGCCGGACGAGGAGATCGCGCAGGTGCTGACGCTGCGTGACTACCTGCAGTCCGACTACCTGGTGCTCGCCACCAAGCGGGGCCTGGTCAAGAAGACCCCGCTGCGCGACTACGACTCGGCCCGGCAGAGCGGCATCATCGCGGTCAACTTCCGCGAGGAGGACGACGAGCTGATCGGCGCCGACCTGGCCACCGCCGGGGACGACCTGCTGCTGGTGTCCCGGAAGGGACAGTCGATCCGGTTCACCGCGAACGACGAGCAGCTCCGCCCGATGGGCCGGGCCACCTCCGGCGTCACCGGGATGAAGTTCCGTCCGGGTGACGAGCTGCTGTCGATGTCGGTGATCCGGGCCGGCGCGGACGAGGAGTCGCAGTACGTCTTCACCGTGACCGACGCCGGGTACGCGAAGCGTTCGCGGGTGTCGGAGTACCGGCAGCAGGGCCGTGGCGGTCTCGGCATCAAGGCGGTCAAGCTGAACGACGAGCGCGGCTCACTGGTCGGCGCAATCATTGTGGTCGCCGAGGACCAGGTGCTGGCGATCAAGGCCAGCGGCCAGGTCGTCCGCAGCCGGGTGGACAGCGTCCCGGTCAAGGGCCGCGACACGATGGGGGTCCGGTTCGCCGGCGTCGGCGAGTCCGACGCGGTGGTCGCGATCGCCCGGAACACCGACCTCAGCCTGAACGGCATCCTCAACGGCAACGGCGAGGAATCCGACGAGGCCGAAGCGGGTACATCCTCCGAAGGTGCCCAGGATGTGGACGGATCGACAACCGAATCCACCCCTGCGAGCGTCCAGAATGATGACCAGCGTTCGACGGACGTCGACGGCGCGGCTACCGTCGAAGGCGACGAAGCCGGCCAGGAGGGTAACTGATGACCAACCGCGCGAGGCCGACATGGCCCGACGGTGCGGCGGACAATCCCAAGGCTCAGCGGCCTTCGCAGGGCGGGAACAAGCAGTCCACCCCACCGGCCACCCCGGCCTCCAACGGTCGTTCCGGCGCCGCTCCGAGCGGTAACGGCCAGCCGAGATCAGGCGAGTTCCGGCCGCAGCAGCGTCCCTCTTCCGGTGACCGTTCTGCCGGGGGCTCTTCCGGTGACCGTTCGGCCAGGGGCTCTTCCGCTGGCCCTGCCGGTGGTGACCGGCCGGCCGGCGGCGAGCGGTCTTCCGGTGGCGGGTCTGCCCGGCCGTCGGGTGGTGCCGCTGCGCAGGCGCGTCCCAGCCAGTCGGCGCCGGCTCCGGCGCGGCCGCCGCAGCAGCCGCCGGTCCGGCCGGCGTCCCAGCCTGTGTCTCAGCCCGTCTCCCAGCCTGCTGCTCGTCCGGCTCCGGTTACTCCTAGTACGCCGGGTCGTCCGGAGCCGTGGTCGGCCGGCAATGGTGCTGCCGGCGCCGGTGCTGGTGCTGCTGGGGTTGGCTCGGCCGGGGTCGGTGCTGGTGCCGGTACGTCGGCGGGTGCTGTCGGCGCGTCGTCGTACGGGCTGACCGGGAAGACCGACGCGAAGTCGACCACCGAGAGCTTCGGCGACCGGGTGAGTGCCGCTCGCCAGGCCGTGCTGGACAAGGCCGCCTCGGTGAAGTCCACCAAGCCGGACAAGACCGAGACCAAGGCGACCGTGAAGGCGGAGAAGGCGCCGAAAACGTCGACCCGCCCGCAGACCCGCAAGGCGCGGCTGCGGATGGCCCGGATCGACCCGTGGTCGGTGATGAAGACGTCGTTCCTGCTGTCGATCGCCTTCGGCATCGTCACCTGGGTCGCGGTCTTCATCGTCTGGTCCGCGATCGGCGCGGCCGGCGTATTCGACAACATCAACAACACCGTCACCGAGGTCCTCGGTACGCCGGGCGCCGAGCCGTTCCGGATCGAGAACTACATCAACACCGGCAAGGTGATGGGCTTCACCACGTTGCTGGCGTGTGCCGACGTACTGATCATCACCGCGCTCGCGACGCTCGGCTCGTTCCTGTACAACATCGCCGCCACCCTCCTCGGCGGCCTCGAAGTCACGCTGGCGTCGGAGGACTGACGCTTTCCGCCGCTCCGGCCGGGCCCGCCCGTGGCCTGGCCGGAACGGGTTTGGGAGTAGGGCACCGAGTGCGGTAATCTCTCCCGGGTTCGACCCCGCAACGCGGGCCTATAGCTCAGACGGTTAGAGCGCTGCCCTGATAAGGCAGAGGTCACTGGTTCAAGTCCAGTTAGGCCCACCACCACGATCGCGAACCCGATCCGAGGAGTCCCGGTGCTGAAGAAGATCCTGCTGGTGCTGGTGGCCAGCATCGGTGGATACTTCGCCTACAAGAAGACCCAGCAGTCCCGCGCCGAGAAGGACCTCTGGGCCGAGGCCGTCGACCCGGTCACCCCGGGCCGCTGACCACCCCCACGGGGGCGTAGCTCAACTGGCAGAGCACTGCCTTTGCAAGGCAGGGGTTAGGGGTTCAAGTCCCCTCGTCTCCACAATCGCGTTCATGCAGGTCAGAGCCTGATTCAGGGCTCTCCGCTCCATCAGCTCCCGGAGACTTTGCGCCGTCGTCGGCGGCGAACTGGTTTCCCGTGTGCCTCAGGTCCAGATCTTCCGGAAGTTCTGCCGGCGGATCTTTCCGCCCTTCGGACCGGCGAACACCCGACCGTCCTCCCCCGGCTCGGCGTACTCGGCCAGGTGCTGCTTCAGCTCGTCCAACAGGTCATCCGGGACCGGAACGGATCGGCGGCCGGCGGCTGACTTCGAGTCTTTCATCATCCGCAGGCGGGGAGGCGTCGCGTCGACCACCCGGAGAACTCGGTACGCCTTGGCGGCATTCGGTCGCGTGGGCTGAACGGCAGACGCGAAGCGGGGAGGTGCTAGGCGCTGTTGCTCAGCAGTTCGGCCAGTGGTGATCTGACGTCGGCAGGGTAGAGACCCAGCTCGTCGAACACGTCAGCCCCAACCCACATCAGTTCGGAGAAGTTCTCCGGACTCTGGGCGTCCGCTTCGTCGCCGGACAAAACTGGTGTGCCGGTGACTTCGGTCATCAGGAAGTAGGACGCGGGCCTGCCGTTGTGCTTGCCGGTCCACAGCAGCCGGTCGATTCGGCCGGTGAGTGTGGTCTCCTCGTTCAACTCCCGCAAGGCGGCGGTCTCGGCGGTTTCGCCTTCCTCGACGTGTCCGCCGGGCAGTACCGCGTAGTGGTGGCCAGGACAGTCCGGACTGTCCCAGTCGCTGGCCTCGCACATGACGCAGGCGCTGGCTGAGTTGTGCCGCAGATAGCGCTTGATCACGAGGGCACGAGGACCGTCTACAACTACTGCGGCTGCTCTTGGAATCGGCATAGAAAGGAGACTGCCAGGGTGATCCGACAGAACGCAGTTGGAGACTGGAACGCCGTGCCCTCCACGTGCCCCAACGAGAATGTGGCAGCGGGCTCGGTCGGCTACTCACGGGGAGGAACCAGCCGAGCACAGGCTCACTGTCCGACCGCTCAGCCGAGCGAGGGTGTCACAACCGCCTTTGCAAGGGGGTTCAAGTCCCCTCATCTCCACAAAGTACGTCGTCCCACGCGCCGCTCCGGAATCGGGGTTGCTCGTGTCGGCCTTCGATCGGGCGGGCGTTACCGCGGGAGCGCCTCGCGCCATGGATGGTTCGGTGCGGTGAGGGCCAAGGAGTCGTCGAGCCATTGCCGGGCGTCTGAGTTCAGGAACGGGAGGGCGGCCGTGAAGTCGGTTTCGTCCTTCTCCAGTTTGCGCTTGGACTTGTAGAACAACTGCACTTCCGGTGCGAGGACCGGTATGCCCTGCTCGGTGAGGAGACCCAGTGAGGTGATCGGTCGGTGGATCCGGGGGTCGCGACGCGATCGCCACTCGTCACCGTCGGCCTCGTCCAGCATGACTTGGATTCGCCACGGACCGTCGGCGTTTTCCCGGCACCAGATGTCGTGTACTCCAGCGGGCAGCCATTCGCCGGCGTACCACGGACGCAACGTCCCGGGCGGATCCGCAGCCTGGATGTCCCAGCCGTTCAGGACCTCGTGCACCGTCTGCTGGTCCCGACGGAGAAGGAGAACGTCGATGTCGCCGTGCGACCGAAGAGTGCGACCCACGAGCAGTTCGATCGCATAGCCGCCCGCGATCCACCACGGCGTCGTCAACCGACCAAACAGCTCGGCCGCGGCGCGCGGGGTCATCGGTTCCCAGACTCCAAGATCGTTGCTCACGCGAGCAGGATGTCAGGACAGTGGTTCGTCACCGCGGACCTGCCGGGCGCACAGGGGCCGCCGTACGCTTCGTGGACGCGGTGGGAAATCGCGGACAAGGCGGCACTCAGTGGGTGGCGTGATCTGCGACCGGTCGCTGGGTGACGTTCGTTCAGATAGGAGCCGTATGGGTGAGGTCGTTCTGGTGCAGATGTCGGGGCTGCCGGGGGCGGGGAAGACGACTGTTGCTCGGGAGTTGGTTCGTTGTCGGCGGCTGGTTGCTATTGATCGTGACGTTGTGCTGAGCGCGATGCTCGAGAGTGGTGGGGTGGTCGGGGAGGAGACTCTTGCGTTTGCTCGGGTTGCCAGCTACGAGGTGGTCAAGGCGATGGCTGACGACGTACTGGGGCAGGGGCTCGGTGCGATCATCGACAGTCCGTGTTTCTATGACGAGTTGCTGGTTGCCGGGCAGGCGCTTGCGGCCAAGCACGGGGTGCCGTACTGCTACATCGAGTGCGCCACCGAGGACATCGGCTTGCTCGACGTACGACTCCGATCACGACCCGCGTTGCGCAGCCAGCGCCTGTCGGTCGACACGCCACCGGTCGACCTGGCCGCTGATGGTCAGCGCAATGGCTTCGAACTGTTCGCCGACTCGGTCGCGAACATGACGCGACCGGACACCTACCTCCGGCTCGACACCACCCAGCCTCTCGACGCGTGCGTCGAGCAGGCCTTGAGCTTCCTCGACCGCGCCACCGCCTAACACCTTCCGCCTGCGCCACCGGCTGTTGTGGCGCAGCTGACGCATGCCGGCTTGAGTTCCTCGCTGGCAACTAGTCGACGCAGGTTCGGCGACTGATCAATCCACGGCTCCCCGCGGGGGAGTTGTGCACAGTTGTGGATAGGGATGGGGATATCTAGCGCGGTACAGTCAAGCTGTGGCTGGATATGTCACGGTTGATTCGGTTGATCTTGGGTTGGTGCACTCGCTGGGGGTTGATGGGCGGGTGGCGTTCAGTGCTGTGGGTGGGGTGCTGGGGGTTTCGGAGCACACGGTGGCTCGGCGGTATCGGCGGTTGCGGGCCGGTGGGGTGCTGCGGGTGGTGGGCGTGCTTGATGGGAGCCGGCTCGGGGAGCGGTTGTGGGTGGTGCGGGTTCGGTGTACGCCGGACGTCGCGGGGGTGATCGCGGACGCGCTGGCCGGGCGGGCGGATACGTCGTCGGTGCAGGTTCTGGCGGGTGGCACGGAAGTCGGTTGTCGGGTGTCGAGTGGTGACGAGGTGCTCGACCAGGAGCTGCCGTGGGCGCGCGGCGTACTCGGGGTCAGTGCGCACGAGGTGCTGTCGCCGGCCAAGTTCGTGGCGGCGCGGTGGGGCCCGCTGGAGGTGCTCGACGCGGAGCAGATTGCCCGGCTTCGGCGGCCGGCGCCGGATTCGAGCGATGGGGATGTGGTGCTCGGTGCGCGGGATCGGCGGCTGGTGGAGGGGCTAGGGGTCGACGGGCGGGCGACGTACGCCGAGCTCGGCAAGCGGACCGGGTGGTCGCAGTCGACGGTGGCGCGGCGGCTCGAGTACCTGCGGCGTACGGGCGTGCTGAGGTTTCAGGTGGAGGTGCCGCCCCAGGCGCTCGGGTATCAGGCCGAGGCGTGGTTGTGGATGGTGGTGAAACCGGAGGCGATCGTCGCGACGGCTGAGGCGTTGGCTGGGCAGCCGGAGATCTCGTCCGTGGCGGTGACGACCGGCGCGACGAATCTGGTCGCTCAGGTGATCTGCTGGGACTCGGCGTACCTCTACCGCTTCCTCACTGAGCAGGTCGCCGGCCTTCCCGGGGTGGCCTCGGTGGACACGGCTCCGGTCCTGCGGACCGTCAAGAGGGTGCACAGCACCGGCCCTGATGGGTGAGACTCGGGAGATGGCGGCATTCGCGCGGGACGCGGGGACGGCGACGTACTACGAGAAGCGGGCCAGGGAGTACGACGAGTGGTACCTCGGGCAGGGGCGGTTCGCGGAGCTCAACCCGCCGTGGTGGCAGGCGGAGGTTTCGCAGCTGGTGGAGCTCGTCCGCGGGTTGCCGGTCGCACGGACGCTCGATGTTGCCTGCGGCACCGGCTTTCTGACGCAGCACCTTCGAGGCGTGACCGTCGGGCTGGATCAGAGTCCGGGGATGCTCGACGTCGCGCGTCGGCGGATGCCGGGTCGCACGGTCGTCGTCGGCGATGCGTTGCGGCTGCCGATGGCCGACGGTTCGTTCGACCGCGCGCTGACCGGGCACTTCTACGGTCACCTGCCGGCGGATGAGCGCGCGGTCTTCCTGGCCGAGGTACGGCGGGTGGCCGCGGAGCTGGTCGTGGTCGACACGGCCCTGCGACCGGGCGTCGGGCCGGCGCAGTGGATCGACCGCACGCTGAACGACGGATCCCGGCACCGCATCTACAAGCGCTACTTCACCAGCACCCAACTCGCCGACGAGCTGGGCGGAGACAGGTTGTTCACCGGCCGAAGCTTCGTCGCATGCCGCGTCGTCTGGTAGGCCGGGCGGACCGTCGGCCGTTTCCGTTGCTGGCGGAGCTGCCGCCCGAGCTGCGCGACGTCATCCTGGACTTTCACTGGGACCAGCAGCTGCTGTGGGCGCTGGACCTCCCGACGATCGAGCGCCCGATCGCTGAGCTCACCTGGCATCTCGGCCTGCCGTTCTGGGCATGCGGCGGGCAGCCGTTTCAGGTGACGCCGCTCGAGGTGGCGACTGATCCCGGGCGGTTTGCGGAGCAGTATGCGCGGACGATGGCGACCGACCTGCGGTATCCGCTGGACGTGGTCCGGCGGCCGGAGGGTCAGCTCACCATCCTCGACGGAGTGCACCGGCTGCTGCGCGCGTACCTCGCTTCGATGGAGTCAGTGCGTGTCCGAGTCCTCGAGTGGGAGGAACTCGACTCGATTGCGGTCCGTGGCGGACATGAAGGTCAGTAGCCGGGTGGCCTCGGCTTCGATGGCGTCGCGGTCGGGCAGTGGGCGGAGAGGGCGGACGGTGAGCACGGTCGTGTCTTCGGCGACCGATGTGGTCCAGATGGCGGCGACTGTGCCGTCGTGCAGGACGGTTGCGGCCACGGCGTCGCCGACGCAGACCTGGCGGCGGATGGGGTCGATCATGATGCGGGTGCGGTCCGCGTAGGCGAGCAGAGTTGCGTCGAAGGACGGGAGCAAGCGGACCGGAGCGGGGACGTCTTCGGCTGGCAGTGGCCGGTCCGGGAGGTCGAACAGTTCGCGGCCGGCCTCGTCGGCGTACACGCGCAGCGAGGGGCGCAGGTCCTCGAAGATCTCGCGGAGTCCGCTGACGCCGGACCAGGTGCGCGCGTCGGATACCGTCGCCAGGCCGAAGGCGGCGAGGTAGCGCAGGACCAGCTGCCGGACGTCGCCGGCTGAGGGGGCGACTCCGGTCCAGTCGGCCAGGGCGAACGGGGTCGCGCCGCGGACGTTCCACGTGCCGCTCGGCGCGGGGTGGATGAGTGGCAGCAAGTACTGCGCCGTCCAGCCGAGTGCGGTCGGATCGTCGACCGGCCATCGTTCGGCGAGTGCGCGACCGAGCTCCGGGCGGGTCATGGTCCGCCCGTCGGCCAGGAGCTCCCGGGTCGCGAGGACGAGCGCGTCGAGGTCGACACCGGCGGTACGGCGGCCGAACACGTTCCGCTGGACGCGGCGCAGCAACGGCTCGAGCACCGGGCGGACGAACCGGAAGTCCGGGACCGACATCAGGTGCTGGGTCGCGCGCATCATCGTCGAGCGGACCACCGTCCGGTCCTCGATCGCCGCGGTCAGATCCGCCAGGGTGAACGGCTCGAGCCGACTCCACAGCGCGAGGTACGGATCGTTGGGGCTCTGGGCGTTCAGCCCCAGCACCCGCTCGACCGCGGTCGCCACCGGTAGGTCGACGCGCTCGAGCAGCAGTTGCCGCTCGAGCAACGCCCGGCCGAGAGTCCTTGTGCTCAGCACCTTCATGCCGACGACCCTAGAAGTAGTAGCGGCCAGATGCTGTCCGCACGGAACATCTGGCCCCGTCCTCGTGTTGGCTGCCGATATGACTGTTGAGATCGGGGTGATCCTGCCGACGTCCTCGCCCGAGCCGGGACGGGCGATTCTGGGGGATGTCCGGGAGAGTGCACGGTTCGCGGAGGAGCTCGGTCTGGACTCGGTCTGGTCGACCGACCACCTGATCGCGAGCGCGCCGATGCTGGACAGCTCGGTGGTGCTGTCGACCGCGGCCGCGGTGACCGAGCGGATCACGGTGGGTTTCAACGTGATGCTGCTGGCGCTGCGGCCGGTCGCATGGGCGGCGAAGCAGGTGAGCACGCTGCAGTACGTCTCCGGCAACCGGCTCGTACTCGGCGTCGGCACCGGCAACCCGGCCCACGGCGACGTCGGCTGGCGGGCCGCGGGCGTGTCGTACGCCGACCGCGGCCGCCTCACCGACGAGGCGCTCGCCGTTCTGCCCGACCTGGTCGCCGGCAAGCCGACCACGCTCGCGGACGGGCTCGAGGCAACCATCTCCCCCGGCTCGGAGGTCCCGCCGATCGTTGTCGCCGGCAACGGAAAGGCCGCGCTCCGGCGGGCGGCGCGGTACGGCGACGGCTGGGCGACGATCGCGATGTCACCGGAGGAGGTCAAGGCCGCGCTCGACCAGATCAACGGGCAGCGCGACCGTCCGCCGTTGCGGGCGACGGTGGTGGCGCCTCAGGTGGACCGGCTGGACGCGTACGAAGCCGCGGGCGTCGAGCGGATCATCCTGCCGCCGACCGGCGACTGGCGCCGCGACTACGAGTACGCCGCGGAGCTCAAGCGCCGCGCTTGACTCTGACATTGGTGTCAGCCTTTACGGTCCCGGCATGTCAACAATCGTGATTGTCGGGGCCGGGCCGGGCATCAGTGCGGCGGTGGCCAGACGCTTCGCCCAGGGCGGAGCGAAGGTCGGGCTGATCGCGCGGTCGGAGAAGACCGTCAAGGCGGTGGCGGACGGGATCACCGGCGAGGTGCTCCCGCTGACCGCCGACAGTACGGACGAGGTGGGCCTGCGGGCCGCGCTCGACCGAGTGGTCGCCGAGTACGGCGTACCGGATGTCGTGGTGTACAACGCGGCGATCATCCAGCCGGACGCCGTCGGGGACCTGACCGCGCAGCAGCATCTGGACGCGTGGGCGGTCAACGTGGTCGGCGCGATCACCACCGCGGCGCACGTCGTACCGGCGATGGCTGAGCGTGGGAGCGGATCGTTTCTCATCACCGGCGGCATGCCGGAGACGAAGCCCGAGTACGTCAGCCTGTCGATGGGCAAGGCCGGCGTCCGGACGCTCGTGACCCTGCTCGACCAGCAGTACGGCGCCGCCGGGGTCCACGCGGCCAGCGTGACCGTCGGTGGAGCGGTCGCTCCTGGTACGGCGCACGACCCGGACGACATCGCCGAGCACTACTGGCGCCTTCACCACCAGCCGCGAGCCCATTGGGAGCACGAGGTCTCCGCCTGAGACCCGGCGTACCGCAGCAAACCATCGTTGCCTTGAGCATCTTCCTTCCGTGACAGTTTGTGCTCGGATTGTCACGGGGAGTTTGCGGGTGCGTGCAGAAGTCCGGACAAGCCTGGCGAGCGTGGGACCGGTCGGCTGATCGTCGTGTGAGGAAGCGACATCGACGAGGAAGCAATCGGGTCAGGCCGTCGACCACGGGAGGCTCCGGACGCGTGCTCGAGACATATCGCGGCATCCCTCATCTGCTGGACACCTGGCTCGTCCTGACCGGAATGGCACTGCCGATCGCGCTGTCGTCGCTGCGGCGGCCCGGTGAACTGGTCCCCCGGCTGGCGTCGTTCTGCCTGCCGGCCGCGTTGGCGCTGGTGCTCGCGGCGACGCTCAGCCCGACCGCCCATCGGTTCGGTCAGCTCGGCCAGTGCGGCACCTACCTGACCACCACCGGCGGGCTGACCTCGCTCCAGGGACTGCTCAACATCCTGCTGTTCGTACCGGCCGCCGGCATGCTGACCCTCGCCGGCGGACGACCGGCCGACGGAATCGCCGCCGGCGTCGGCATGTCCGCGGCGGTCGAGGCGATCCAGGCGCTCCTCCCCCAACTCGGCCGCTCGTGCCAGTTGCACGACCTGCTGGCGAACTCCCTGGGTGCCTTCGCCGGCGTCGGCCTCGCCGTCGTTCTGCTCACCCTGACCCGCCGACGCCGCCTGATCCCCACCCCGTACGTCGTCGAGCACGGCGCGATCGTGGTCGTCCGCGGCCGGGCACCGGCCCGGCATCGTCGCGGCGAACTCGTCCCCGTGGGGGAGCCGGCGAACGGGATCCGGCAGATCGCCAGGGCGCGATAGACCGCTGCTCACGGAGTGAGTACGAAGTTATCCGGATAGTTATCCACAGGATGTGGATGAAACCGGAGATGCCGACGCGGTCACCGAGAGATATCCACAGGCGTCAGGGCCGCACGTCCAGACCCAGTGCCGTGGCGATGACCATGGCCTGGGTCAGGTCGACGCGGGCGTCCTTGAGCTCGACCGTGAGGGGATCGAGGGTGGAGAGGTCCGAGCCGCGGAGGTCGGCGGCGGTGAGGTCCGCGCGGTGGAGGGACGCGCCGGACAGGTCGAGGTCGCGCAACACCGCCTTGGCCGCCCGGACCCCGTTGAGCTCGGCCTCGCGGAACTTCACCCCGGTGAACTCGGTGCCGCGCAGGTCCGCGCCCGGCAGCCCGGTGAACGACCAGTCCCCGCCGGACACCTTCAGCAGGTTGTAGGTGCAGTCGTCGAAGAAGCTGCCGACGAACTTGCACCGGGTGAAGGTGGCGTCGAACAGCGAGCACCGGACGAACGTGCAGTTCACGAAGGCGGCGTCGGTGTGCGTCGAGGCGTTGAACCGGACGCCCCGGAACGTGCACTCCTCGAAGACTCCGCCGCGGTTGTCCACCTCGGTCAGGTCCGAGTCGATGAACAGCACCCGCCGGTACGTCTCACCGGAGGGGTCCGCGTCGTCCCAGTCGCGGATCGTCGACTCGGTCGGCGCCGCGGGCCGGCCCTGTGCTGCCATGACTGTCCCCTGTCGCTCGGATGCGCTGAGGTGGCCCACCCTGCCACGCCGTACCGACACGATGCCGAGCGTCCCCGGCGGGTGCATTGTGATCGGTACGACGGAGAACGTTCAGCGGACCGACAAATACGGGCCGCACGATGGAGGAGTGACCGGAACTGAGCGGGTGATGGTGTTCGGCGCGGGAGGCTTCCTCGGCGCCAGGATCTGCGCACTGCTCGCCGAGCGCGGGATCGAGTACCGCGGTCTGAGCCGGAGCCGGGGCGAGCCGCACCGGTTGTGCGACCTGGCCGCGATGCATCCGTACGCGCTCGACACCCAGATCGGCATGTACAAACCGACCGTCATCATCAACGCGGCCGGTGCCACCCTGGGCGACGTCGCTACGCTGGTCCGGGCGAACGTGATCGCGGTCGAGGCGCTGCTCGCGTCCACCCACGACAACGCGAGCCACGCGCGCTTCGTCCAGCTCGGCTCGGCCGCCGAGTACGGCGGTGCGCCGCAGGGAGCCAGCCAGGACGAACAGACCGAGCCGCGCCCGGCCGGTCCGTACGGTCTCAGCAAGCTGGCCGGCTCCGAACTGGTCCTCCGGGCCCAGCGCCACGGCGCCGACGCGGTCGTCCTCCGGGTCTTCGACGTGATCGGCCCGGACGCGCCCGAGAGCACGCTGACCGGGCGGGTCATCCGGGATCTTCGCTCGCGGAACACGATCGAGGCCGGCTCGCTGGATGTCTGGCGGGACTTCGTCGACGTCCGCGACGTCGCCGAGGCGGTCCTCGCGGTCGCCCTCGCGGATGCCAAGCCCCCACCGGTGCTGAACGTCGGAACCGGCCAGGCCAGCCTGGCCCGCGACGTCGCCGGCCAGCTGTTCGAGCTGAGCGGCAAGCCCGCCCGGATCGTCGAGGAGGCCCAGCCGGACGTCGTCCCCGGTGCGACCTGGCAGCAGGCCGACATCACGCTGATCGGCGAGCGGCTCGGCTGGTCGCCGAAGATCGCGCTCGACCAGTCCCTCGCGGACAGCTGGGCCGGCGGCTAGCAGACTGGGCGGGTGGAGATCCGCTCGTTCAGTCAGCCCGCGCCCGACCGCCGACCGCCCGCCGTGAACGAGGATCTCGTGATCGGCGGGCCCGACTTCGTGGTGGTGCTCGACGGCGCCACCGCCGGCCGCGGCGTCGAGTCCGGGTGCCGGCACACCGTCGCCTGGCTCGTCGGCCAACTCGGCGCCCAGCTCGCCGTACCGCTGCTCGCCGGCTCGGCCACCCCGCTCCCCGACCTGCTCGCCGACGCGATCACGACGGTCGGTCTTGGCCACGCCGACACCTGCGACCTGACGAACCCGGACAGCCCGTCGTCCACGGTCGCGATCGTCCGCGTCCGGCCGGACCGCGTCGACCACCTCGTCCTCGCCGACTCACCGGTCGTGCTGCGAGCGCCCGACGGCACGTTGACCGTCCACAGTGACGACCGGATCGACCTGCTTCCCGAGTACTCGTTCGAGGCCGTCCGTCGCCTGCGCAACCAGCCCGGCGGCTTCTGGGTCGCGAGCACTGACCCCAAGGCAGCCTACGAAGCGGTCTCCGGTACGACGGACCGCGCGGACGTCGACGTGGTCGCCGTACTGACCGACGGAGCATCCCGGTACGTCGAGCGGTACGGGTACACGTGGGACGAGTTGGTCGACCTACTCACGGCGGACGGACCGCGGAGGCTGGTCGAGCGGGTCCGGGAGCACGACGCGGCCGCCGACGTCGGGCGCGGGAAGCGGTACGACGACGCGACCGCCGTCCTCGCCTACCTCTGAGGCGGACCGTACGTCGGGAAGGTCGGGCCGGGGTTGTGGTAGCGAGGCGCGTACTGCGGCGGCTCGGGCGGCGGCGTGGTCGCGCTGACCGGCGGCACGGTCGCCTGGTCGTGCTGCCACTGGGTGATCCGGAGCAGCAGCAGCGACGCCGCGATGCCGGCCGCGACCAGGAGCACGGTGGCCACCGTGAACCCGATGTTGACCGCGAGCGCGACCCGGACCATGAAGTCCTGCAGGTCGTAGATGTCGACGTAGTCGCCGGTCGCGTCCGCGGTGTCGGCCGCGTCGACGAGCCGGACGACCCAGACGATGAAGGCGAGCAGAGCCAGCCCGCTGCCGCCGACCACGATGACCCAGAAGCCGGTCCACGTCGCCCACCAGCCGTACAGCAGGGTCCGCACCGGTCCACGCCTCGACGCGCCGCGCTGCTCCGGCGGCTCGCTCGCGGCGGCGACGTCCTGGACGAGCTGCAGCGGATACCAGAACTGGAGGAAGGGGCAGAACCACGACCCGACGATCCAGCCGTTGGCGTGCCGGTGCGGCTGCCCGTCCTGCACGATCGGCCGGGGCGCCTGCGGTGAGCGCAGGAACTCGGTGTTCTCCCGGGCCTGCCACAGCCAGATCAGGAACGCGATCGCGGTCCCCATCAGCAGGTAGCTAACCAGGTTCAGCAGCGGGCCGGTGCCGGCGATCGACCCGACCGCGCGGTCGACCTCCTCCTCGGACAGCAGCCCGTACACGAACCGCTTGACCTCGTCGTACGAGCTCCACATCAGCGCTGTCTGGACGACGGCGGCCACGGTTGTCAGCCCCATCAGCACGATGCTGACGATCGCGATCTTCTTCAGCGGCCGGTACCGCGGCAGCAGTGGCTGGTACGGCACCGGTTGATACGGACCTGGGTACGGCGGCGGACCACCCGGCCCCGGGTACGGCTGCGTCACCTGTCATTCACCCCCTCGCAGCCAAGTTAACCCAGCCCCGGGAGCGTTCAAGCGGTCGTCCACAGCGTCAGACCCCGGCGAAGGCCTCCCGCACCGCGGGCAACGCCAGCTCCCGGTCCACCGCGGACAACCCGATCCGCGTCCGCCGGTCCAGTACGTCGTCCACCGTCAGCGCACCCTCGTGCCGGACCGCGAACCGCAGCTCGGCGTACGTCGTCCGCAGTCCCGGCGCGATCGGCTCGAGCAGCGACGGCGGTCCGGCGATCACCTCCGGCGCCTCCACGCCGTACCGCTGGACGAAGCGCGACGGCGCCCGGACGGTCGCCAACTGCACCCGGTCGGCCGCGCCGACCAGCGGAATCCGGTGCGTCAGGCACGGTCGGCGGACCTCCAGGGACGACTGCGAGAGCGCCGTGTCGAGCGCGTCCTGCGCCATCCGCCGGTACGTCGTCAGCTTGCCGCCGACGATCGTCACCAGACCGTCCGGGCTCGTGATCACCGCGTGCCGCCGGGAGATGTCCGCCGTCTTGTCCTCACCCTTGTGGTGCCCGGTGCCGAGCAGCGGCCGCAGCCCGGCGTACGTCCCGAGCAGGTCGGACCGGGTCAACGGCACCCGCACGGCCGCGCTGATCGTGGACAGCAGGAAGTCGATCTCGGCCTCGGTCGCGTGCGGTACGTCGCTCACCGGCCCGGGCGCGTCCTCGTCGGTCAGCCCGACGTACACCCGGTCGTCCGGCGCGGGGATCGCCATCACCACCCGCCGCAGCTCGCCGGGCACCGGCACGGTCAGCACGGCGGACAGCCCGCCGAAGACCGACTGCGGGAGGACCAGGTGCGACCCCCGGCTCGGCCGCAGTTTGATGCCGGCGGCAACCTGATCCGCCCAGATGCCGGCCGCGTTGATCACCACCGACGCGTCCACCTGCAGCCGCTGCCCGGTCAGCTGGTCGACGAGTACGGCGCCTCGTCCGGTGACGTCCGTGGCCGCGACCCGGGTGAGCACGCGGGCGCCGTACAGGGCCGCGGTCCGGGCGATCGCGACGACCAGGCGAGCGTCGTCGTACAACTGGCCGTCCCAGGTCAGGAAGCCGCCGCGCATCCCCTCCGGCCGGAGCGTCGGCGCGTACCGGAGGATCTCGGCAGAACTGACCCGGCGCGAGTGCGGCAGGTAGTCGTCGCTGGTGCGGGCGACCGTGCGCAGGACGTCGCCGCCGAGGAAGGCGCTCCGCAGCAGCGCCGCCTGCGCGAACCTTGCCTGCGGCAACCACGGAGCGATCTGCGGCACCGGGTGGACCAGGTGCGGTGCGGTCGTCTTCATCAGGATGCCGCGCTCGACCGCGCTCTCGTAGGCGATGCCGACGTGGCCGGAGGCGAGGTAGCGCAGGCCGCCGTGCACGAGCTTCGAGCTCCACCGGCTGGTGCCGAAGGCGAGGTCGTGCTTCTCCACCAGGGCGACGGTGAGGCCGCGAGCGGCCGCGTCCAGGGCGACGCCGGCGCCGGTGACCCCGCCGCCGATGACCAGCACGTCGACCGTGCCGGCCGACGCCAGCCACTCCAGCTCGCGGGCGCGGCGGGCCGCGTTCAGGCTGGCATTGCCCACTGTCCTGAACGCCTTCCCACCGCCCCGGTCGATCATGGCGTCAGGTACCTGGTGAGCATCGCCCGCAGCTCCTCGTCGAGCTTTGGATACTCGTCCGGGCTCGCCATCACCGGCCCGGACACCGCCGAGGCCAGCGAGACGAGGATGATCTGCCGGGCGAGCCAGACCGGATCGCCGTCCCGGATCGAGCCATCGGCCTGCCCCGCCTTCAGCCCCTCCTCGACCAGCGCGAGGTGCGCGACCGTGCTGCTGCCACGACGCTCGAGCAGGTACGGCGTGAGGAACTCGGGGTCGAGCTCGATGATCTTGCGCATCAACGGATGCACCCGGGTCTGCGCGACCACCTCGACCACACCCTCGACCAGCCGGGCACGACCGTCAACCGCGTCCGGCTGGAACGCCGACATCAGCGCTGTGGTCCACTCCCGGGTCATCAGCGCGGCGACCACGGCCTGCACGTTCGGCCAGCGGCGGTAGAGGGTCGCGCGGGACACCTCGGCGTGCCGGGCGATGTCGGCCATGGTCATCCGGCGCATGCCGATCGCCAGCAGCAGCTCGTAGGCCGCGTCCAGGATCCGCTCCTCGCCGATCGCGTTCGCGGGCGTGGGCCGCGTGCTGGTCTCGGATCCTGCTTGCGCCCCTGCTTCCTGCGCCGACTCGCTGCTACGCTGAGACATCACACGTCAGAGTGTATCAGCGACTCCGGCGTCCCGGAACAGTCCGTGGGAGGTGAAAGCCAGGGGGTTCCACCTCCCACGGACGCTACCTCTCCAGACCAGCGATCGGGAGCCCAGAATGACCGAGTCGGACCTGCCGGTGGTGCATCTCACGCCGGGCCGCTGGGGTGATCCCGCCCATCGGGTCGAGCTCCCCGCCGCGGCCGTCGAGGCCCTCAAGCACCTCGGCGTACGGCGCCCTGCCACTGTCGCCGTGGAGCCGACGGACCGGCCCGGGCTGACCGCGGACCAGCTGAGCTTCCTGACCGGAATCGTCGGCGCGGACCACGTCGCCACCGACCTGGACGCCCGCTGGGCGCACACGCGCGGCTATTCGACGCCCGACCTGCTGCGGCACCGGGCCGGCGACACGTCGGACATGCCAGACGCGGTCGTCTACCCGGCGTCCCACGACGAGATCCAGGCCTTGCTGTCCGCCTGCGCCGCCCATGACCTCGCGGTCGTGCCGTACTCCGGCGGTACGTCGGTCGTCGGCGGGCTCGCGGCCGAGCGGCGTTTCGTCACCGTCGACCTCCGCCGGCTCGACCGGTTGGTCGAGCTCGACGAGATCTCGCGGACGGCGACGCTGCAGGCCGGCGTCCGTGGTCCGGCCGCGGAGGCGCTGCTGGCAGAGCGCGGCTACACGCTCGGCCACTTTCCACAGTCGTACGAGGGCGCGTCGATCGGCGGGTACGCGGCCGCGCGCTCGAGCGGGCAGTCGTCGGCCGGGTACGGGCGGTTCGACCAGATGGTCGTCGGGTTGACGCTGGCGACACCCCGCGGGACGGTCGAGCTCGGCCGGGCGCCGATGTCCGCGGCCGGCCCGGACCTGCGCCAACTCGTGCTCGGGTCGGAAGGTGCCTTCGGCATCATTACGTCGGTCGTCGTCCGGATCCGGCCGCGGCCGGCCGAGCGGCACTTCGAGGGCTGGCGGTTCGAGGACTTCACGGCCGGGCTGGCCGCGATCCGGCGACTCGCCCACGACGGCCCGTTGCCGACGGTGCTGCGGTTGTCGGACGAGGCCGAGACCGCGGTGAACCTGGCCGACCCGGACGTGCTCGGCGGCGGATCCGGCGGCGTACTCGCGATCGTCGGGTTCGACGGGCCGTACATCCCGGCCACGGCTGAGGTGCTGACCGCGGCCGGCGGGCAGAATCTGGGGGAAGGGCCGGGCGAGACCTGGCGGGTCGGGCGGTACCGGGCGCCGTACCTGCGGGATCCTCTGCTGGACGAGGGTGCGCTGGTCGAGACGCTGGAGACCGCGAGCTTCTGGTCGCGGTTGCCTGACGTGAAGGCCGCGGTGACCGAGGCACTGGTGATGTCCCTGACCGACCAGGGCACGCCACCGCTCGTGCTCTGTCATGTGTCGCATGTGTACGAGACCGGTGCGTCGCTCTACTTCACGGTGATCTCGGCCCAGACGGAGGACCCGGTGGAGCAGTGGCGTACGGCGAAGGCCGCGGCGAACCACGCGATCGCGACCGCCGGCGGGACGATCAGTCATCACCACGGAGTCGGCACGGATCATCGTGCGGCGTACGCCGAGGAGATCGGTCCGCTCGCCGTCGACGCGTTGCGCGCCGTGAAGAAGACGCTCGACCCCGACGGCGTGATGAGTCCGGGGATTCTCTTGACCTCAAGCTGACTTGAGGTACGACGGTAGGGGGCATGACTCCTGAATCCTCCAACCGTCCGGTCGCCCTGATCACCGGAGCCTCCGCGGGTCTCGGGCTCGCCCTGGCCCACGGCCTGGCCGATCGCGGCTGGGCGCTCGTGATCGACGCGCGCGGCGCGGACGCCCTCAAGGACGCGGCCGACGCGCTGGCCGACCGAACCGACGTGATCCCGCTCGCGGGCGACGTCACCGACCCCGAACACCGCGCCGATCTCGTCGACGCGATCGTCGAGCTCGGCCGGCTCGACCTGCTCGTCAACAACGCCAGCTACCTCGGTCCGAGTCCGCTGCAGCAGTTGGCCGCCGCGGACCTGGGCGAGTTGCGCCGCGTCTACGAGGTCGACGTGATCGCACCGATCGCACTGACCCAGGCACTGCTCCCCGAGCTCACCGGATCGTCCGGAGTGGTCCTCAACATCAGCTCCGACGCGGCCGTCGAGGCGTACGAAGGCTGGGGCGGCTATGGCTCGGCCAAGGCCGCGCTCGACCACGCCACCGCCGTACTCGCCGCCGAACACCCGTCGCTCTCGGTCTACGCGGTGGACCCCGGCGACTTGCGTACGGCGATGCACCAGGCCGCGTTCCCCGGTGAGGACGTCTCCGACCGGCCGGAGCCGGCGACCGTCGTACCGGCGTTCCTGCAACTGCTGGACAGTCGGCCGAAGAGCGGCCGGTACCGAGCGGCGGAGTTCGCGCCGGCGGTGACGTCGTGAGGGTGCACCCCCACACGAGGTTCGTCCTGCCCGACTCGCTGAACGCCACCGAACCGCCCGAGGCGAGAGGTCTCTCCCGGGACCAGGTGAAGCTGCTGGTCGCGGAGGGGTCGACCGTCACGCACACCCGGTTCGACCGGATCGGTGAGCACCTGCGACCGGGTGATCTGCTGCTCGTGAACACCTCGGGCACGCTGCCCGCCGCCGTCGACGGCTCCTGGATCACCGGCTCCGGAGTGGCGCCCGTGGTCGTGCACTTCTCTACTGCGCTGGACGACGGCCGCTGGGTCGTCGAGCTGCGCAACGGCGGTTCGCCCATGTTCGGCGGTGCGACGGGCGATCGGGTGGAGCTCCCGGAGGGCGTGCTGACGCTGCTGTCGCCGTACCAGTCGGACTCCAACCGGCTGTGGATCGCCCAGCCGCCGGTGACCGACGTGCTGGGGTACCTGCAGCGCCATGGCCGGCCGATCAGCTACAAGTACGTCGGTGAGCGGTGGCCGCTCGCGTCGTACCAGACCGTGTTCGCACGTGAGCCGGGCAGTGCGGAGATGCCCAGTGCGGCCAGGCCGTTCAGCTTCGAGTTGGTCAGTCAGCTCGCGTCCCAGGGCGTGCTGATCGCGCCGATCCTGCTGCACTGCGGCGTGTCCTCGCTGGAGAGCCACGAACCACCGTTGCCCGAGCGGTACGACGTACCGGCGCACACGGCCCGGTTGGTGAACTGGGTGCGGGCCAACGGCGGACGGGTGATCGCAGTGGGTACGACCGCCGTCCGGGCGATCGAGTCGGCCGTCGCCGCGGACGGCTCAGTCACCGCCTCCCACGGCTGGACTGACCTTGTCCTCGGCCCGGACCACCCGGTCCGCGTCGTCGACGGGCTGATCACCGGGATGCACGCCCCCGAGGCGTCGCACCTGCTCCTGCTGGAGTCCGTGGTCGGTGGTGACACCGTTCAGCGCGCCTACGACGCCGCGCTGGACCGCGGCTACCTGTGGCACGAGTTCGGCGACAGTTGCCTGCTGATGCGCTGACGTGCGGTGGCCTTCGTTCCCGGGGCGGGCTCGTTTGTCGATCGCGCGCGGGCTCACCGCGACCACCGCTCAGGCCGGCAGAAGTTCATCGTGGATGTCCTTACCGCTCAGGTCCCCCGTCGGGACGTCACCCGGTACGACGAGCGTCCGGCCAGCTGGTCATGCCCGTTCACGCAACCGATCGACAATTGTGGCCTAGGCCATTTGGTTGCACATTGAACGGTCGCCTGGCGTCAGATGCGGGCGCGTCTGTCGCGGCGGCGCTTGACGTCCTGGAGGAAGAGCCAGGCCACGGCCGCGCCGGTGACGAAACCGCCGAGGTGGCCCTGCCAGGAGATGTTCGGGATCAGGAACGAGATGACGGCGGTGACCGCGACGTACGCCAGGATCCAGGTGACGTCCATGCCGCGGGCGCGGCTGATCACCAGCAGCGCGCCGACCAGGCCGAGGACGGCACCCGAGGCGCCGAGGGTCGCGGACAGCGGCGAGGACAGCAGCCAGACGGCCGCGCTGCCGCCGAGGGCGGACAGCAGGTAGAGCAGGATGAACCTGACCCGGCCGAGCATCTGCTCCAGCGGCGGGCCGACCTGGTAGAGCATGAACAGGTTCGCGAAGATGTGGAAGATCTGCACGTGCGTGAAGGCCGACGTCAGCAGCCGCCACGGCTCCACGTCCACCAGCGCCGGGACCAGCACGAGCTCGTTCACGATCCGGCTGCTGCCGGTGCGGACCGCGATGAACACCAGCACGTTCAGCGCCAGCAGCACGATGGTGACGATCTGCGGGTTGCCGCGCTGGATGCCGCCGAGCGACGTCCGGGTCCGCGGCACCGACTTCACGCCCTCGTTGAAGCAGTCCGGGCACTGGAAGCCCACGGCCGCGCTGTTCATGCACGACGGGCAGATCGGCCGGTCGCAGCGCTGGCAGCGGACCCCGGCGGGCCGATCCGGGTGCCGGTAGCAGACGGTCTCGGTCACGGCGGGCAGGTTCCTTCCCGAACGAGAGAGAGCACGGGCCGGGCGCCGCTCACGCAACGCCCGGCCCGCGCGAACTGATCAGGCGTTCTTGCGCTCGACGACGACGTTGTTGATCACGATCGGCTCGATCGGCCGGTCGCCCGGAGCGGTCTTGGCGGTCGCGATCGCGTCGACGACCTTCCTCGACTCGTCGTCGGCGACCTCGCCGAAGATCGTGTGCTTGCGGTTCAGGTGCGGGGTCGGCACCACGGTGACGAAGAACTGCGAGCCGTTCGTGCCACGGCCGAACTGGATGCCGGCGTTCGCCATCGCCAGCAGGTACGGGCGGTCGAACTGGAGCTCGGGGTGGATCTCGTCGTCGAAGGCGTAGCCCGGCGAGCCGGTGCCGGTGCCGAGCGGGCAGCCGCCCTGGATCATGAAGCCGTCGATCACCCGGTGGAAGGTCAGGCCGTCGTAGAACTTGGCGTTGCTCGGCTGACCGGTCTGCGGGTCGGTCCACTCCTTGGTGCCCTCGGCCAGCCCGACGAAGTTGCTCACCGTCTTCGGTGCGTGATCGGGGAACAGCCTGATGACGACGTCACCCTTCGTCGTCTGCAGGGTCGCGTACAGCTCTTCGGCCACGAGAGTCACTCCTCATCAGAAACGGCGTACCCCTCGATCCTGTCACGTAGCCCCAAGCGGCCGGGCACCGACCGGCCGAAGAACCCCGCCCTCCGGCGTGTGCCTCTCTGTGTGCTGTGGTGGTTGCGGTGCGTGGGGGTGGGCACTGGTGGGGTGGATGGATCGATACAGCGTCTCGGGTTGCCCCGGGGAGCGGGTTTGTCGGCTGGGTACGTCGTACGATGCAGACGAAGCCGGATCTGTCCAGAGTCGTATCAGTTACGTCCATACCGCCGATGGGCCAGATGGCTGCCCACCGAGGCGGGCGGCACCGAGGAGGAACCGTGGGTTTGTTGAAGTCCAAGGGCCGGGTCGAGACCGCGAAGGACCGGGTCCGGCCGCTCACCGAGTCGGCGTCGGAGAAGATCGGGCCGGTCGCCGGCCAGGTCCGCGACCACCTCGGGCCGGCTGTGGGCACCGCACGGGAGAAGGTGTCGCCGTACGCCGAGAAGGCCGTCGAGCGCGGCGCGCACTACGCCCACGTCGCCGTCGAGAAGGCGAGCCCGGTGATCGACGACGCGCTGTCCAAGGTCGGCCCGGCGACCGAGCACGCGGCCGAGAAGGCGCGTGAGCGGTTCAACGACGACCTGCTGCCGAAGGTCACCGCCGCGCTGGCCGCGCTGGCGGCGGCCGCCGAGCCGGTCGTCGAGGAGACCTCGCGCCGCGGCAAGGCCACCAAGGCGGCGCTCAAGGGCGAGATCGACGTCCCGAAGAAGAGCCACCGGCTGCGCAAGGTCGTGCTGTTCCTCGGCTTCGGCGCCCTGGCGGCCGCGGCCGTGAAGAAGCTGCTGACCCCGCCGGAGCCGGCCTGGCAGTCGACCCCGACGAGCGGCCGCGACTACAGCTCCGCCCCCGCCGGTACGACGTCGCGCCCGAGCGACACCAAGGCGGAGAGCAAGCCGGAGAGCACGACCGACTCGACGTCGCCGTCGTCGAACGGCAAGACCGACGCGCCCAAGGCGGAGTCCGCGAAGACGGAGTCGAAGCCGGACGCGAAGGCGGAGACTGCCAAGGACGAGGGCAGCGACGTGAACGCGTCGGCCAACGGCACCGCGAAGAAGACCACCACGACCCGGAAGTCGGCGAACCCGAAGCCCTCCGACTCCTGAGTCGACCAGCTACCGCAACGGCGAAGGCCGCGATCCCCGTCCGGGGTCGCGGCCTTCGTTCGTCCGACGTCGTCTTGCGCGTACGACGTTCAGCCCGGCTTCGGCTCCTGGCCGTCGCCGTCGAGGTCGTCCTCGTGCTGCGGCTTGGCGATCGTATAGCGGCCGGCCGACAGCAGTTGGGTGGCATACCGGTGCGTGATGCACGGGTAGGTGCCGCCGCAGTGCTGGCAGACGGCGTCGTTGCGGTGCAACCAGGGCAGAATGCCGAACCGCTTGATCCAGGTCAGCGGCTCGCGGTCGGGCGCGTGCAGCTTCAGCGCCGATCGGGCGGCGCTCTGGATCTCGGGTGCGGTCCAGTCCTCGGCGCTCTTGTCCATCAGGGCGCTCAGGTCGGGGTGGGGGTGTGCGGTCGAGCGAGCTTTGTTCATTTATGCGTCTTCCGGGGGGCAGGGAGGTACGCGGGCCAAAACGGCACACTGAAGCGTCTGCTTCAAACGTGACGATGTGATCGCTGTTAGCGACCCTAGTCGTCAAATGGCCCACACGCCGACTTCGCACGCGTCGCCCGGTGTCAAGACTTCGTCAGGTTTCACAGCGTGCTGACGAGGACACAGTTTCGCTTCGTTCCGACCTGGCCTGCCTGGTCAGTGCTTGCGGTCGTAGATCAAGTAGGTGGCGCCGGTGCTGCTGGTGTGCAGGTCGGTGAGTGTCCAGGAGGACTGCGGGATGCCGTCCTCGAAGAGCTTCGCGCCGCCTCCGACCAGCTCGGGGCAGAGGTTGATGACGAGACGGTCCAGTTCGTCGGCGGCCAGCAGCGCCCGGATGATGCTGCTGGACGACAGCACGATGATGTCGCCGCCGGGCTGCTCACGCAGTTGCTTGACCTCGGCTACGGGGTCGCGCGAGATCCGGGAGTTCTGCCAGGGCGCTTCGGTCAGCGTGGACGAGAAGACGACCTTCTCGACGGCGTCCAGCCACTGGGCGAAGGCCCGGTCCCGGGGTTCGGCGTTCCCGTCCCGGGCGACCATCGGCCAGTACCCGCCGAAGCCCTCGTAGTTGTTCCGGCCGAGGAGGCCGGTGGTGGAGTTGCGGGTCAGCTGGACCATATGGTCGCGTGAGGTCTCGGTCACGGCGTGCGGGACGACCCAGCCCATGTCGCCCGCTCCGTTCCGGCCGGTGATCCGGCCGTCGAGGGACAGAGAGATGTTGCCGACGACCTTGCGGGACTGCTCGGACATGATGGTTCCTTTCCGGAGCGGCGCCCGGGTGGCGCCGGTGAGGAAGATCCTGCTGTGGCGGCGCCCGCGGAACATCGGCCACCTGGCAGAGATCCGGTCCTCGCGCCGGCAGCTACTCCCTAGGGCCGTGGCAGACTTCAGGGGTGTCCGGTGTGGGGCGGTTCCGCCTGAGCTGTCGACCTTCATGGGAAGGGCAGCGGAACTGGCCGCCCTCGGTACGGCGTTGTTGCCAGGGCAGGTGCTGACTCTGGTCGGCCCCGGTGGCTGTGGGAAGACCCGGCTGGCGATCCGGGCCGCGGGGATGCAGAGCGAGCGGTGGCCGGGTGGCGTCGTCTGGATCGGGCTGGAGCAGTACGCGCCGGAGCGCTCGGTCGTCGGGGCGGTGGCCGAGGCGCTGGGCGTCCTGCTGCCGACCGAGGTCGATCCGCTGGTTGCCCTGGCGCGGGGGATCGGCGACCGCGAGTTGCTCGTCGTGCTCGACAACTGCGAGCACGTCGTGGCGGAGTCCGCCCGGGTGATCGAGGGGATCCTGGCCGGTTGCCCTGCGGTGGCAGTGCTGGCGACCAGCCGGGTCCGGCTGGGGATCGGGCGGGAGCGCGTCTGGCGGGTGCCGCCGATGGAGCTGGAGGAGGCGCGCGAATTGTTCGCGGCCCGGGCCGGGGTGCCCGGCGACGCGGCCGGGGTGCGGCGGATCTGTGACCGGCTGGACAGGTTGCCGCTGGCGCTCGAGCTCGCGGCCGGGTGGGCCGGCACGTTGTCCTTGGAGCAGATCGCGGAATCACTGCAGGATCCGTACGGGCTGCTGCAGGGTGGTTCCCGGACGGCTCCGTTCCGTCAGCAGACGCTGGGAGCGTCGATGCAGTGGAGCCATGATCTGCTGAGCGATGGAGAGCGGGTCTCGTTCCGTCGCCTCGGCGTCTTCGAGCCGGGGTTCACCTCGGCAGCGGCGGTGGCAGTCGGAGGTGCCGACGCAGCTGATCTGCACGCGTTGCGCGGGCTGGTCGACCAGTCGCTGGTGGTTGCGGATGTCGATGGGCCGGTCGCCCGGTATCGGCTGCTGGTTGTGGTTCGCGAGTATGCGCTGGCGCGGCTCGCGGAGGCGGGAGAGCTGGAACGCATCCGGGACGCTCACCTTGACCATCAGCTCGCTCTGGTCGACGGGCTGGTGAAGCTGCGGAACGAGGACAAGGACGCCTGGCGAGCCGCGGTCGGCGCGGAGTACCCGAATCTTCGGGCCGCGATCGAGTGGGGTCTGGCGGCCGTCGACCCCAGCCGCGGCCGGGAGCTTGCCGCCGGGCTCGCCTGGCTGTGGCATTTGGAATCGGGTGGCAGCGACGACGGCCTGCGGCTGCTGCGGGCCGCGATGGAGCTCGGCGCTGGACAGCGGACCGGGTCGCAGCTGAAGGTGCTGACCGGGTTCGCGCTGGTCGCCGAAACGGTATTGCCCGGTGGCGGCGGATTCGGTGCGGCGCGGGAGGCGGTCGAGCTGGCTGGTGAGCTGGCGGCTGGTGAGCTGACCGTTGGTGAGGACGTCGCGGCGGCGGCCCGGCTGGCGGGTTCGCTGGCGGCGGTCGGTGAGCTGTCCGTCGGCCTCGATACGGCCCGGGAGCAGGCGATCCGGTCCCGCGAGGAGGCGCTGGCGGCGGGCGATGCATTCGTCGCGGATGCCTCCGCAGCGCTGTTGGGGCTGATCCACCTGCTGCGGGACGAGCACGACGCCGCGATCGGTACGCTGGAGCCGGTGATCGCGGGTCTGGTCGCACGGGGTGATCGTGGTGTCGCTGCGTCGGCACTGGCCTGGGTGGCGCTTGCCTGGACGGCGCGCGGCGAGCTGGAGCGGGCCGCAGAGTTCGCCGCCCGCGCGGTCGCGACGGCGGCGCCGCTGATGGACTTCCACCGAACCGGTACGGCCCGGTCCGTGCTCGCCCGGATCCGTTGTCTGCAGGGAGAACTGGATGCCGCAGAGGAGGCGCTGGCGCCCGTCGAGGCGCTGATCGCGGAGACGGACCGGGAGCCCTACATCCCGGGTCGTGAGCACGTCCGCGCGATGATCGCCCGGGCCCGCGGGAACCCGGTCGATGCGATCGACTGGTGCCGCCGCGAGTCCCGGGACGGTACCGTCCCGCTCTCACCGGACAGTCAGCTCCTGCTGGCTACGGCGCAGCGCGAGGCCGGTGACAAGGACGGTGCTCGGGCGACTCTCGACGCGCTGGCCGCGGCACCGATGATCGCATCGATGCCCGGCATCAGGGCCGGTGTCCTCGAACAGCACGCCCTGTTGGCGGCCGATCCGGACAGAACGCTCGACCTTCATCACGAGGCGCTGCGGATCCGCGCCGAGCACGATCTGACCCTCGGCACACTCAGCAGTCTCGAAGCAATTGCTTCACTGCTGGCTGAGCGAGGTGCCGTCGAGCAGGCTGAGGTCATCCGGACCTCGAGCCTGGAGACAGCGGTCGAGTACGCGTCGCGCGCCAGAGGCCCACGCCGTCGTCCCGGCACCGGCTGGGCCAGCCTGACCCGCACCGAGCGTTCGGTCGTCGACCTGGCCGTCCAGGGCCTGTCGAATCCGGAGATCGCGGCCCGCCTCTTCATCAGCCGGGGGACGGTCAAGACCCACCTCGCGCACGTCTACAGCAAGCTCGGCATCACCAACCGCACCGAACTCGCGCACCGGGCCGGCACCGAGGTCTGAGCCGGTCAGTTCCAGGTCGTCAGCTCCACAGTGTCTCGAGCGTGATCCGGGCCTCGAGCTCGAGCAGGTGACGCTTGAGCGGGATCCCGCCGCCGAAGCCGACCATCTTCCCGCCCGCCCCCACGACCCGGTGGCAGGGCACGACGACCGCGATCGGGTTGCGGTTGCAGGCGACGCCGACGGCTCGGGCGGCGCCCGGATCGCCGACGGTCTTCGCGACCTCGCCGTACGTCTGCATCTCGCCGTACGGGATCCGGCGCAGCTGGGCCCAGACGGCGCGCTCGAAGTCGGAGCCGCCGCGGACCGAGAGCGGCACGGTGAACTCCTGGAGCTCGCCGGCGAAGTACGCCTTGAGCTGTTCCTGGGTCTCGGTCAGCAGTGGGTCGGGCTCGAGGTGCTGGTCGACGCGGCCGAAGTGCAGCCGGCACAGCCCGGTCTCGTCCACGGCCAGCGAGAGGTCGCCGATGGGAGAGTCGATGACGGACCAGCGCATGGCTCCATCCTGCCGTCCGCGACCGACAGTTTCCGGCGGTTTCGCGACATCGACCACCGGGCGACACCTCCGCGGTAACAACCAGTAGTCCTCGCCTGGTCACAGGGTGTTGTGCTATTTGTGACACATGCCGACCCAGCCGCCGCTGGACCGCTGGTTCAGCTCCGAGCGGGCGATGGGCCTGGCCGCGTCGATCCTGATCGGGGTCGTCACCGTGTCCACCTGGGCGACCGCGTGGTCGGACTGGTACTCGTACCAGACGGTCCGGGACCACGCCGACGACCCGGACCGGCTGGCCGAGGCCGACCTGATCTCCGGCTCGCTCGGCATCGTCGCCGCACTGGCGCTGCTCGCGGCCGCGGCGGTCTTCATCGTGTGGCTGTGGCGGGTCCGGTGGAACGCGGAGATGTTCTGCCGCGGCGAGCACCGGTTCACCCGCGGGTGGGTGCTGGGCAGCTGGATTTGCCCGGTGGTGAACCTCTGGTACCCCAAGCAGGTGGTCGACGACATCGTCGCCGCCAGCGACCCGCGGACGCCGCCGCAGGCCGCGACCCTGCAGGACATCCCGGGCACGCGGCTGGTCTGGGCCTGGTGGCTGACCTGGGTCGCCGGCCTGGTGTCGGGGAACGTCGTACAACGCGGGATCCTGGTCGCGGCGACCGAGCCGGACCAACTGCGGACGAACGTCGTCCTGTCGACGATCTCGGCGTTGTTCACCACCGCGGCCGCGGTGCTCGCGGTGATCCTGATCGGGCGGATCGACGAGCTGCAGACCAAACGGGCCTGGGTCCCGTGGTGGGCGGTCGGGCCGTCGCCGACCGGATTCCAACCTCCTGCGCGGTAAAGCACACCGTCACGCACCGTCGAATTCGTCGTTACAAGAGGTGATGGGCGTACGAAAAGAACACGTTAAGTCGACACCCTCCGTGCTGGACCCGACTCCACACGGGTACTTACTTCGTGGTATCAATGTGGCTCGGTCATGCGGGGGCAGGATTTGGCCGAAACGCCGAACAGACGGAGTTCCAGCAACGCGAGGGACGCGAGACGTGAGCCACCCGCAGCCAACATTGTCTGCTGTCCAGGACCATGACGAAGAGTGGCAGCCACACGCAGCTGAGGAGTTCCAGCAGGTCGGGACGATCGGGAAGATCGCCATCGGGCTGCTCGGAGCGTCGACCCTCACCCATCTGCTGTCCACCTGGTCCGACTGGAACACCTACGGGGTGGTCAACCAGTTCCTCCGCGGCGGCCTCGACGTCGACGTCGACGCCGCGGATCTGAACCGCGCCGACGCGATCGCCAAGATCACCGCCGTCCCGAACGTCGTCATCTCCGTCGCCGCGGCCGTCGTCTTCGTGATCTGGCTCTGGCGGGCCCGGGTCAACTCCGAGGTCTTCTGCCAGGCCGACCATCGCCGCAGCCATGGCTGGGTCCTCGCCAGTTGGTTCTGCCCCGGACCCAATCTCTGGTACCCCAAGCAGATCGTCGACGACGTCTGGCTCGCCAGCGATCCGAAGACCCCGGTGTACACCGACGACCTGCGCCGATTCAGGACCCCCGCCCTCACGACTGTGTGGTGGGTGACCTGGATCGGCGCTCTCGCGTTCGACGTGGTCGTCCGCCGGTTCCTGATGTGGATGGAGGCGACCGTCGGGTCGCTGCGCGGGATAGCGCTCGCGGGGACGGCGTCCCTGCTGCTGACCGCGGTCTCGGCGGTCGCCGCGACGCTGGTGATCCGCAAGATCAATCACATGCAGACCAGCCGCGAGTGGGTCCCGTGGTGGGACCAGCGCGAGCCGAAGCTGACCGCGGTCCCGACGTACGCGAACGACGACACCGACGAGCAGCCGGCGATCAACGAGCCGATCGCCGCGGCGCCCGCGCTGCGGCTCGAGCGTCAGCCCGAGCTGCAGTTGGCCGGTGGCGGTCCGGCGCCGGCGGCGAGCCCGTTCGCTCCGGCGCCCGCCGCGGCCCCGGCCCCTGGTTTTCCGGGCGACGGCGCCGCCGCCGGTGCGTTCCCCGGCGGCGGCAGTCCGTTCGGTGCGCCCGCGGCCTTCGGTGGCGACCGCCCGTTCGGCGGCGACGACCGGTCCTTCGGAAACGACCGGCCCTTCGGTGACGACCGGTCCCTCGGTGGGGATCGAGCCTTCGGTGACGACCGGTCCCTTGGTGGAGATCGGCCCTTCGGTGGGGATCGGGCCTTCGGTGGGGAGCGGCCGGCCTTCGGGGAGGTGCCGCCGGCGTTCGGCGGGGACGCTCCGGTCGAGGAAGCGCCGAAGTGGAGCCCGTTCGCGCCGGTCGTGCAGAGCTGGCAGGACGACGACAGCGGTCCGTCGACCGAGCAGTTCGACGCCGTCGCCTCCTGGCAGGACGAGAAGCCGGCGGCCTGGCAGGACGAGAAGCCGGCGACCGAGGAGCCGGCGTACGAGAAGACCACCTGGAGCGACTACCTCAGCTCCGCGAACGACGACCCGCTGTCGACCACGACCGTGACCGCGAGCAGCTACCTGGACGAGACGCCGCCGCTGACCGTCGTAGAGCCCGAGCCGTACTCCTACCAGCCGTCCCAGTACCAGCAATCGGAGTACCAGCAGTCGGAGTATCAACAGTCCGCGTACCAGCCGTCCGGCTACGAGCCGTCCGGCTACCAGCCGGCCGCGTCGCAGCCCGCCGTCTCGCAGCCCGCCGTCTCGCAGCCCGCGGCCGAGGCGCCGTCCTGGACCGGCAGCTACTCCGAGAGCTACTCGTCCGAGGGCTACTCGTCCGGGAGCTACTCGTCCGAGACCTCGGACTACCTCACCTCCCCGTCCGCCCCGGCGGAGGTCGAGCCCGCACCCGAGCCTGAGCCCGCGCCAGTTGCGCGCGCCGGCCGCCGGGCCGCTCGGGTCGCGGTCGACAGCCCGTCGGCGATCCAGCCGGAGAGCTCGTCGCACGAGGTGTACGCGCCGTCGGAGCACACCCAGCCGTCGTCGCACGTGTCGGCGGGCTCCGGCTACTACGAGCCGGCCCCGGCCGTCGCCCAGCAGGACGACTTCCTCACCCCGTCGAAGCCGCTCCCGCCGGTCCCGTCGTACGGTCCCGAGCCGTCGTACCCCGAGAGCAGCTACCCGGCGGAGCCGACCTACAGCTCGTACGTCGACTCGTCGTACCAGTCGACGTACGACGCCGGCCCGGAGTACACGTCGTACGGGCAGTCGGACTACTCGAGCAGCAGCAACTACGAGGCCGGCTCCACGGACTACGGCTACTCGTCGTCCTCGGACTACTCGGGCAGCTACGAGCCGCAGACGTCGTACGACTCCTACAGTTCGACGTCGTACAGCGGCTCGGAGTACAGCGGCGTGCAGCCGTCGTACGACAGCTACAGCCAGGAGTACTCGGCCGACTCGTACGGCGGCTCGTCGTCGGCAGCCTCCTCCTCGGACTACGGCTACTACTCGCCGGAGGAGCAGCAGCAGCCCGAGTACCAGCAGCAGTCGCCGTACAGCTACGAGCAGCAGACGCCGGAGCAGGACGAGCAGACCAGCACCACTCCGCGCACGCACCCCCGCCGTCGGTGGGTCTGATCGGCTCCATGACGTTCGCCTTCTCCACGCTCGGCTGCCCCGGCGCGCCCCTCGACCACGTCCTGGAGCTTGCTAAAGGCAACGATATCACCGGATTGGAACTCCGGGCCGCGGACGACGAGTTCACCAACACCGGGCTGACGGCGGCGCAACGGCGTGAGCTGCGGGCCCGGATCGAGGACGCGGGCCTGGACATCCTCGCGATCAGCAGCTATGTCCGGCTGTGCGCGGTCGAGGACCAACCGCTGGCCGAGCACCTCGAGCTCGCCGCCGACCTCGGTGCTCGCGGCGTCCGCGTCTTCCCCGGTGACCCCGACCCGGACCCCGGTACGACGGACGGACCGAGCGCCGGCGAGATCCGCGCTCTCGACCGGGTCACGTCCGCGCCGACGGACTCCCGCATCCTGCTGGAGACCCACGACTCGCACTCGGCCGGCCGGAAGATGGCCGCGCTCTGCACGCTGCTCGACAGCGACGTGCCCGGGCACAATGTCAGGGTCATCTGGGACAGCGCGCACACCTGGAGCCACGGCGAGACCCCGGCCGAGGCGTTCGACCTGCTGAAGCCGTGGATCGAGTTCGTCCAGATCAAGGACACCGACTCCCGCCAGAGCTACCGCCCGGTCGCCGTCGGCACCGGCGACTACCCGATCCGGGAGCTGCTCGCGACCCTCAGCGGCACCGACTACCCGCTCTCCCTCGAGTGGGAGCTCAAGTGGCACCCCCAGCTCCCACCACTCGAGGAAACCCTGCCCGCCACGAAGGATTGGCTTACGGCAGCGGGCCGGTGAGGTAGCGGGTGAGGGTGGGGCCGATGGTCGTGACGATGGCCTCGTGCGAGAGAGCCGTGACCGGGCCGAGCTCGAGGATGTAGCGGCAGAGCGCCAGGCCGAGGGTTTGGGTGGCGACCAGACCGGCCCGCAGGACGGGTTCGTCGACGCCGAGGTCACGCAGTCTCGGGGCCAGTTGGGCGGCGAACAGCTGGCGCATCCGCGCGGCGGCGGACTCGTTGGTCACCGCCGCGCGCAGGAGCACCCGCAAGGTGTCGTCGTCCTCCCACCGCTCGAGGAAGTGGCCGATCAACGCCTGCCCGAGCTCGTCCCGCGGCAGCCCGGCCAGGTCGGGGAGCCGGAGATCGAACTCGGCGGCCGCGGCGAACAGTTTCTCCTTGCTGCCGTAGTACCGCATCACCATCGCCGGGTCGATCGCCGCGTCGGCCGCGATCGCCCGGATCGTCGCCCGCTCGTACCCGTCCGCCCCGAACCGCTCGCGGGCCGCCGCGAGGATCGCCGCCCGGGTCCGGTCCGACTTCCGTTCCGCCATACCGTGCAGCATATGCCAACACTTGTTGACTTCCGTTCCCGACCTGCCTACAGTAAAAGTCAACAAGCGTTGATAAATGACTAGGAGGGAGCGACGATGACTCCGCAGAGTGCAGAGGTCGTGGTGGTGGGAGCGGGCCCTGTGGGGCTGGCGGTCGCGGTCGAGTTGCGGCTGCACGGACATTCCGTGGTGGTGGTCGACAAGCAGGCCGAGGGTGCGAACACCTCGCGCGCCGCCGTCATCCACGCCCGGACCCTGGAGCTGCTCGAGCCGAGCGGCGTCAGCAAGCGGCTGGTCGACGAGGGGCTGAAGCTCGACGACTTCACCATCCGCGACGGTGATCGCCGCCTCGTGCCGGTCCGCTTCAGCGACCTGCCGACCGCCTACCCCTTCACGCTGATGCTGCCGCAGTCGCAGACCGAGCAGATCCTGCTCGAGCGGCTGCAGGAGCTCGGAGGCGCGGTCCTCCGCCCCTACGTCGCCGACGGAGTGACCCAGACCGCGGACGGTGCCGAGGTGACGCTGAACACCGGCGACGTGATCAAGGCGCAGTACGTCGTCGCCGCCGACGGCATGAACAGCACCATCCGCGATCTCGTCGGTCTGCAGATGCCAGGCGACACGTTGCAGCTCTCGTTCAGCCTGGTCGACATCCGGGCCGAGGGTTTGTCGGCGGACGAGATCTCGCTGTCGTTCTCGACCGCGGGACTGCTGGTGATCGCGCCGCTGCCGGATGGGTCGTTCCGGCTGGTCGCATCCGTGGACTCGGCGCCCGAGCACCCGGATCTCGCCTACGCGCAGCAGTTGATCACGGCCCGCGGCCCGCGGAAGAACTCGCCGAAGGTCACCGAAGTCGTCTGGGGCTCGCGATTCCGGATCCACGAGCGGGTGGCGGACAATTACCGAGCCGGCCGGGTGCTGCTGGCCGGCGATGCCGCCCACACCCACAGCCCGGCCGGTGGTCAGGGCATGAACCTTGGCCTCCGCGACGCGGTCGCCCTGGCCGACGCGCTGTCCGCGGCTCTGACCCTGGGCGACGAAGCAGGCCTGGACCTCTACGCCAGGAACAGCCGCGTCGAAGCCCTGCGGGTGATCGCGGTCGCTCACCGGCTGACCAGGTTGGCCAACCTGCCGCGACCGGTCCGACCGCTGCGGAACGCCGTACTCGGACTCGCCGGCAGGCTGGGGAGAACGCAGAACAACCTGGCGAAGCAACTGGCCGGCATTCCGGACCGCTGAGCGGACCAACCGGCCGGCAGACCGTCAGCCGGTCGTCGACTCCCGGATCTCCAGCGTGTACGGGACGCTGAGGTCGCGGCGTTCGGCGTCGGCGTTCCCGGAGATGCGCTCGAGCAGCAGGCCGACCGCGTTCTCGGCGAGCCACTCCTTGTCCGGGGAGATCGTGGTCAGCGAGGGCGAGTGGTAGCGACCGTCCTCGATGTCGTCGAAGCCGACCACGGCCACGTCGTCCGGCACCGACAGGCCGGCCTCGGCCAACGTGCGCAACGCCCCGAGAGCGAGCAGGTCGTTGAAGCAGAACACGGCGTCCGGCGGCTCGGGCAAGGCGAGCAACTCGCGCATCGAGGCCGCGCCGTCGGGCCGGTGATACCCGGTCCCGGCCAGCTCCAGGGCCGGATCGTGCGGCAGGCCCGCCGCCTTCAACGCCTTCCGATAGCCCTTCCGTCGTACGGCGCCCGTGCCCGCACCACCGCCGACGCCGATGGCCGCGATCCGGCGCCGGCCGATCGAGACCAGGTGGGTGGTCGCGTCGAACGACGCCTGCACCGAGTCCACCGCGACGTGGTCGAAGGTGCCGCCGGCCGGCCGTTCGCCCAGCAGGACCAGGGGTTTCGCCGTACCGGCGGTGCCGATCCGCGTCGGTGCGGTGGTGATCGGGGAGAAGATGATGCCGTCGATGAGTTGCCCGCGCATCCCGTCCAGGACCAGCTTCTCGGCCGCGGACTCGCCTTCGGTCTGGTCGATCAGCACGGTGATGCCGCGTTTCTTCGCGGCCCGGCTGACCGCGGCGCCGAGCTCGGCGAAGTACGGCGAGGCCATCTCCGGGATCGCGAGCGCGATGAAGTCCGACCGGCCCTTGCGCAGCGACCGCGCGCTGACGTTGGGCTTGTAGTCGAGCGCGGCGATCGCGGCCTCGACCTTCGCCCGGGTCTGGGAGGTGATGTGCGGGTAGTCGTTGATGACGTTCGACACCGTCTTCACCGACACGCCGGCCCGCGCCGCCACGTCACTCAGCCTGGTCGTCATCCCTACCTCCGTCTCACCCGGCCCGATCACCCGGCCGACGAGCCTGAGTGTGCCACGGCCGGCACGAAACAGAACTCGTTGCCTTCGGGATCGGACAGCACGGTCCAGTGCGGCAACTCCCGGGTGACCGACGCCCCGGCCTTGAGCAGCGACCGCAGGTCCTCGTCCTCACCGGTGACGTCGACATGGATCCGCCCCGGCGGCTTCAGCTCCTCGGCCGGAGTGATCCAGACGTGGAACCCGTCGCGGGTCCCGAGCAGGACCGACTCGTCCTCCTCCAGTGAGTGCGAGGCCAGTGCCTTGACGTCGTCCGGGTGCACCGGCAGCCCGGTGGCCAGGCTCCAGAACGGCGCGAGCAGGTACGGGTCGTGACAGTGGATGACCACGGACTGGATTCTCGGCATGTCCCTCAGTGTGCGGGCTACGAGCTCTTTACAGGTCAGGTCAATCGTTGTAGAAATCCAGGTTAAACGATGTAAAGACCGCAGGGAGGCTTCGTGGCGCGACTGGTGGTGGATCCTGCGTTCGTCGTCGGCGCGCTCGACCGACGGGTGTTCGGCTCGTTCGTCGAGCACATGGGACGCTGCGTGTACACGGGCATCTACGAGCCCGGGCACGCCACCGCGGACCCCGACGGCTTCCGCGAGGACGTGCTGGAGCTCGTCCGCGAGCTCGGCGTCACCACGATCCGCTACCCCGGCGGAAACTTCGTCTCGAACTACGACTGGGAGGACGGCGTCGGGCCGAAGGACCGGCGGCCGCGCCGGCTCGACCTGGCCTGGCGGGCGATCGAGCCGAACCAGTTCGGCACCGACGAGTTCGTCGACTGGTCGCGCAAGGCCGGCGTCGAGCCGATCTGGGCGGTCAACCTCGGCACCCGCGGGATCAAGGAAGCGGTCGAGCTGCTCGAGTACTGCAACCTCCCGGCCGGCACCGAGCTGCCCGACCGCCGGGTCGCGAACGGTCACGAGCTGCCGCACGGCATCCGGGTCTGGTGCCTCGGCAACGAGATGGACGGGCCCTGGCAGATCGGTCACAAGACCGCCGAGGAGTACGCCCGGCTGGCCGAGGAGACCGCGAACGCGATGCGCCGCGTCGACCCCGGCCTCGAGCTGGTCGCCTGCGGCTCGAGCAACGCCGGCATGCCGACGTTCGGCGAGTGGGAGCGGGTGGTCCTCGAGCGCACCTACGACCTGGTCGACCACATCAGCCTGCACGCGTACTACGAGCCGAAGGACGGCGACCAGACGAGCTTCCTGGCCGCGTCCGAGGAGATGGACCGGATGATCTCCGCCGTGGTCGCGACCGCAGACCACGTGAAGGCGCTCAAGCGCAGCGACAAGGAGCTGACGCTGTCGTTCGACGAGTGGAACGTCTGGTACCAGCAGCGCTTCCCCGGTGAGCTCGGCCTGGACATCCGCGAGGTCGGCCCGCTGATCGAGGACACCTACACCGTCGACGACGCGGTGGTGGTCGGCAGCCTGCTGATCACCCTGCTCCGGCACGCCGACCGGGTGAAGATCGCTTGCCTCGCGCAACTGGTCAACGTGATCGGCCCGATCCGCACCGAACCGGACGGCCGCGCCTGGCGGCAGACCATCTTCCACCCGTTCGCGCTGACCGCGCGGTACGCCGGTCCGATGGTGCTGCGGACCGTGGTCAGTGGCGGTCCGGACATCGACACGGCCGCGTTCGGCCGCGTCCCGGCGCTGTGGAGCACGGCGACGTACGACGAGAAGACCGGGGAGACCGCGATCTTCGTGGTGAACCGGAGTGAGACCGACAAGGTCGACCTCGAGATCCCGGTGGCCGGCGGCCTCCGGGTGGTCGAGCACCTCGCCTTGTACGACGACGATCGGACCGCGGTGAACACCGCGGACGATCCCGACCGGGTGGTGCCCCGGTCCGTCGACGGCACCGAGGTCGTCGACGGGATCTGTACCGCCACGTTGCCCCCGGCGTCGTGGCATCTACTGCGGCTGTCCCTGTAAAGAGGGGCCTCTCCCCTGGAGGAACATCGTGAACACCATCAGCCGGCGCCTCGTCCTCGGCGGTATCGGCGCAGCCGGCGCGGCCGGCCTCCTGGCCGGGTGCGGCGAAGGATCGGCCGGGAAGCCCGGCGCCGGACCCGCGGCCGGAGACGGCGGCGCCAAGGGGTACGACGGCCCGAACGTCGAGCTCGACTTCTGGAACGGCTTCACCGGCGGTGACGGCCCGTTCATGCGCAAACTGGTCGACCAGTTCAACTCCGAGAACGCCAACATCAAGGTCAAGATGACCGTGATGCAGTGGGCGGACTACTACACCAAGCTGCCCACCGCGGTCAGCAGCGGCCGCGGTCCCGCGGTCGCGATCATGCACGTGGACTCGCTGGCCACCAACGCCGCCCGGAACGTGATCGAGCCGCTGGACGACGTCGCGACGGCGCTCGAGCTCAAGCAGGAGGACTTCTCCGAGGTCGTCTGGAAGGCCGGCGAGTTCAACGGCAAGCGGTACGGCATCCCGCTCGACGTCCACCCGCTGGGCTTCTTCTACAACAAGACCGTGATGAGCCAGGCCGGGCTCGACCCGGAGAAGCCGCCGACGAACGCGGACGAGTACGCCGCCGCCCTCGACGCGCTGAAGGGCAAGGGGATCCAGGGCCACTGGGCGACGCCGTTCCCGTTCACCGGCGTCCTCACCGTGCAGGCGCTGCTCTGGCAGTTCGGCGGCAACCTCTTCAACGACGACTCGTCGAAGGCGACCTGGCACGAGGACGGCGGGGTGAAGGCGCTGACCTGGTTCTCCGACCTGGTGAAGAACGGGCACAGCCCGAAGAACGTCGGCCAGGACGCGGACAACATCGCCGTGATGAACGGCAAGAACGCGTTCGTCTGGAACGGCATCTGGAACATCAACACGTTCCGGGAGAAGAAGGGCCTGGAGTGGGGCGTGGCCCCGCTGCCGAACATCGGCGGCACCGAGGCCGCCTGGGCCGGCTCGCACCAGTTCGTGCTGCCGAAGCTGAAGACCGCGGACGCGAACAAGTCGACCGCGGCCCGGGTGTTCGTCAACTACGTCAGCCAGAAGTCGCTCGAGTGGGCCAAGGGCGGGCAGGTCCCGGCCCGCAAGCAGGTCCGCGAGTCGGCCGAGTTCAAGGCCCTGCCGGAGCAGGCGGCGCTGGCGGCCCAGATCGACTACCTGCGCTTCCCGCCGTCGGTGCCGGGGATCGGCGACGCCATGAACGAGCTGAACAAGGCCGTCAACGAGGCCGTGCTGCAGAAGGCCGAGCCGGCCAAGGCCCTCTCGGACGCTGCCGCGCGGGCGGACAAGATCCTCGAGGCCAACCGCAAGAAGTACGGCGCGTAGTCGTGGTCGTCCAGGCCGACGCGGGTGCGATCCGCAGACGTCGCACCCGCGCGTCGACCGAGGTCCGCGGGTACGGCCGCGCGACGCCGTACCTGTTCCTCGCGCCGTACCTGCTGCTGTTCCTGCTGTTCGTGGTCGGGCCCGCGTTCTTCGGGTTCTGGATGAGCCTGCACGACTGGGACTTCCAGCTGCCCGGGAAGCCGTTCGTCGGTCTGCAGAACTACAAGGACCTGTTCGACCCGCTGTCGGCGACGGCCGAGCCGTTCTGGCACAGCATGCGAGCGACCGGGATCTTCACGGTCGCGTCGGTGCCGTTCCTGGTGGCGGTGCCGCTGGCGCTCGCCGTGCTGCTGAACCGGAAGTTCCCGGGCCGGACGTTCTTCCGGGCCGTGTACTTCGCGCCGTTCGTCCTCGGCGTCGCGGTGATCGGACTGATGTTCCGCTACATCCTGGACACCAGCTTCGGGCTGCTGAACGCGTTCCTCGGGCTGTTCGGCGTACCGGACATCGGGTGGACGAACGACCAGCCGTACGCGTTCATCTCGCTGGTCGCGGTGACCGTGTGGTGGACCGCCGGCTTCAACGCGATCATCTTCCTCGCCGGTCTGCAGGACATTCCGCAGGAGCAGTACGAGGCGGCCGAGCTGGACGGCGCGAACAGCTGGCAGCAGTTCCGCAACGTGACGCTGCCGGGGCTGCGGCCGGTCACGGTCTTCATCATCACGATCACCGTGCTCGCCAGCGCCAACATGTTCGGCCAGTCCGTGCTGATCACCCAGGGCGGTCCGGGTGACACCACCACGACCGCGCTGATGGTGATCACCGACACCGGGTTCGGTCAGTTCCGGATGGGACAGGCGACCGCGATGAGCTACCTGCTCGCGTTGTGCCTGGCGATCATCTCCGTGCTCAACTTCGTCCTGCTGAGGGAGCGCAAGTCGTGAGGCGCCGACCGTCCGCCGCCTTCTGGATCCTGGTGGTCCTGCTGGCGGTCCTCGTCATCCTTCCGCTGCTGTGGATGGTGATCACCTCGTTCAAGACGATCGGTGAGTCGCAGTCCGACCCGCCGACCCTGCTCCCCCAGGAGCCGACCGGCCGGGCGTACGGCGAGATCCTCACCACCGGCGGTCAGAACCCGGTGCTGCGCTGGGCGCTCAACAGCTTCGCCGCGGCCGCGCTGCACGCGTTGCTGGTGGTGACGGTGGCGTCGATGGCCGGCTACGCGCTGGCCCGGATGAACTTCCGGTTCAAGAACGCGATCTTCAGCGTGATCCTGCTGACGCTGTTCGTGCCCGGCTTCGTGTTCCTGATGCCGAACTACCTGCTGATGGACAACCTGGGCTGGCTGGACACGCTGGCCGCGCTCGTCGTACCCGGCGCTGCCGGTGCCTTCGGGGTGTTCTTCATGCGGCAGTTCTTCCTGGCGATCCCGAAGGAACTCGAAGAGGTCGCGCTGATCGACGGCGCGAACTCGTGGATCATCTTCACCCGGATCATCCTGCCGAATGCCAAGCCGGCGCTGGCCACGCTGACCGTGCTGTCGTTCCTGTCGAACTGGAACGACTTCATCTGGCCGCTGTTCGTGCTGTTCAGCCCGGAGCGGCTGACCCTGCCGGCCGGCCTGACCCTCTTGCAGGGCGCCTACACCACGGACTACCCGGTGATCATGGCCGGCGCGACCGTGGCCGCCGTACCCGTGCTGATCCTCTACGTCTTCGTCCAGCGGTACGTGATCGAAGGTGTCGCGCGTAGCGGCATCAAAGGTTGACCCACCGAATCAGAAGGGACCCGCCTGTGCCTTCCACGAGACGATTGCTGGCCGCAGCGTTTGCTGTGGCCACCGTGGCCGCCGGTACGTCTGCTGCCACCGCCGCACCACCAGCCGGCCCGACCACGACCAACGCCATCTCGTCGAGCTTCGCCGACACGTTCGCCGATCCGGCGGTCATCCAGGGCCGCGACGGCTACTGGTACGCGTACGCCACTTCCGACCCGCTGGTCTCCGGCGGTCCGTTCGGGCTGATGCACATGGCCCGGACGAAGGACTTCAGCTCCTGGGAGTACCTCGGCACGGTCTTCGACGACCAGACCAAACCCACCTGGGCGGCGCCCGGGTCGTTCTTCTGGGCGCCCGACATCCGGTACTTCGACGGCAAGTACGTCATGTACTTCACCGTCACCGACACCGCGGCCAACCCCGGTGGCGATCCCGCGATCGGCGTGGCCACCGCCCCGACCCCGGCGGGCCCCTGGACCGCCACGAGCGGCCCGGTCGTCACCCCGAAGCCGGACGGCAACGGCGGCTACTTCGGCACCATCGACCCGGCGCTGCTGACCGCGGCCGACGGCAAGCGGTACCTGTACTACGGCGGCTTCTACGGCGGCATCTCCGTCACCGAGCTCAGCCCCGACGGTCTGCAGGCGGTCGGCGAGCCGACGCAGGTGACGATCGGCGACCGGTACGAAGGCTCGTACGTCGTCTACCGCGACGGCTGGTACTACCTGATGGCCTCGTCGATGAACTGCTGCGCCGGACCGACCACCGGGTACTCGGTCTTCGCCGGCCGCTCGCGGTCGCCGAAGGGCCCGTTCCTGGACAAGGACGGCGCGTCGATGCTCGTGTCCCGCGTCGGCGGGACGACGGTCATCACGCAGAACGGCAACAAGTGGATCGGCCCGGGCCACCACGCGTTCATGACGGACGCGGCCGGCCAGGACCACATCGTCTACCACGCGATCGACCGCGGCACGCCCTGGCTGACCGAGCCGTTCGGGATCAACCGGCGGCCGATGCTGATCGACCGGATCGACTGGATCGACGGCTGGCCGCGGACCCGCGCCGGTCTCGGCCCGTCCGAGGGCCCGGTACCGGCCCCGACGACCGGGTCGGGGTCGGGCATCTCGGCGACCGACCCGGCCGGTGGCCTGTACGGAGCTTCCCGTCGGCCCGGCGACGCCCTCGGCGGTCCGACGGCCGCGATCTCGGGCCTCGCGCAGACCCGTCGCGCGGCTCCGGGCGGTTCGCTCCGCGTGGAGGCTGACGTCCGGCTGGGGTCGTCGTTCACCACCGTGCTCGGCGGTACGGCGGTCGTCGCGTCCGTGTCGTCGTCCAGGATCACCGTTGTCGCCGGTCGCCGTACCGCGTCGGCACCGTTGCCCGCGGGCTTCGACCGGTCGGACTGGAACAAGCTGAGCGTCCAGGTGTCCGGTTCGACCGTGACGGCGCGGCTCTCCGACGCCGGGCTGGGTGACCTGTACGCCGAGGCGCGGCTCGTCGTACCCGGGTTGAAGGTGAAGTCGGCGCCGGTGCGGTGGGTCGGGTCGGCCGAGGTGGACAACCTGACGGTCCGGCCGGTGGCGGCTCCGGTCCGGCGGATGGCCGACGTACCGCGGACCGGGAAGTTGCTCACGGGTGACGAGTTCAACGGTCCGCTGGACGCCGACTGGTCGTGGGTGCGGCCCGACGCGAAGGCGGTCGTTGCTGACGGCAAGTTGTCCTGGCCGTTGCAGAACGCGGACCTGGTCGGTGGCGGGAACAACGCCGGTCTGTTGTTCCACCGGACGCCGTCCACGTCCAGCTGGATCGCGGAGACGAAGCTCCACCTCGACCTCGGCGAGGGCGACATCCGCAACTACCAGCAGGCCGGGATGATCGCGTACCTGAACGACAGCGACTTCGCCCGCCTCGGGAACGTGGCGATCTGGCGGACCCGGCAGACCGAGTACGGGCGTGAGCTCGTGGCACGGCCGTCGGACGGCGCGACGTCGTACGGCGGGGCCGCGATCGGGCGATCGGCGCCGACGCTGTGGATGCGGCTCGCGTACCACGAGAACGCTGCCGGCGAGCACGTGTACCGCGCCGGCACGTCGGTGGACGGGAAGAACTGGACCTGGGGCGCGGCGTGGGTGCTGCCTGCTCCGGCCCGGCTCGGGCTGTACGCACACGGTGAGTTCACCGGAGCCGCCGTACCGCCGGTAGCGACGTTCGAGTACCTGCGGTTCTACGAGAGCAAGTGAGATGAGACGCCGGCTGGGGTTGTTGCTGCTGCTCGTGATGGGCTTGGGTGGTTGCAGCGACCCCGGCCGTGCGTCCTCGGAAGGAGCGTCCCCGATGGGGTTCACCAACCCGGTCTACGACCAGAACTTCGCCGACCCGCAGGTGATTGCCGTCGACAACGGTTTCGTCGCCTTCGCGACCAACGGTTCGCTCGGCAACGTGCAGACGCTGAAGTCCGGCGACCTGGTCTCGTGGGAGCAGGTGGGCGATGCGTTGCCGTCGCTGCCGCCGTGGACCACGCCGGGCAAGGTGTGGGCGCCGGAGGTCGCCGTACACGCTGCTGATCGATACGTCATGTACTACACCACCTCCGACGACGCGTCCGGGCGACAGTGCATCGGGGTCGCGGTCGCTTCCTCGGCAGCGGGTCCATATGTCGACAAATCGTCCAAGCCGTTGATCTGTCAGGTGGACGAGGGTGGGTCGATCGACGCGTCGCCGTTCCAGGACTCGTCGGGGAAGCGCTGGCTGTACTGGAAGAACGACGGCAACGCGATCGGGGTCGACACCTGGATCTACGTCTCGGAGCTGTCGCCCGACGGACTGCGGTTGGTCGGGCCGACGCGCCGGCTGATCAAGCAGGACCTCGACTGGGAGGGTCAGCTGGTCGAGGCGCCGTACATGGTGGAGCGGGAGGGGAAGTTCCACCTGTTCTACTCGGCGAACGCCTACGACAAGGAGACGTACGCCGTCGGCCACGCGGTGTGCGACTCCCCAACCGGCCCGTGCACCAAGTCCGGCGATCCCATTCTCGTGACGAACGACGTCGCCGCGGGGCCGGGTCACAACATGGTGCTGGAGAAGGACGGCCGCTACTGGTTCGTCTACCACGCCTGGGACCCGTCCGCGGTCGGCGTAGACCCACCCGGCCGCTCCATGTGGCTCTCAGAACTCACGTGGAACGGAGACGTCCCCACCGTCCAACCGCCGCTCAAGGACAACCCCAACAAACCGTAGACAGCGCACGCAGCAGACAGCCCACGCGGCGACTACGTTCGCTCCTGCGTCGCTCCTCGCGCCGCTCCCACCCGCCCGGTCTTCGTGCGCGTGCTATCGCCCGCTTCGTCGAGAACGCTGTGATCTCGCCCGACCCGCGGTGACTCGACGGACCGCGGGCGCCGTGCGGGCTCGGCGTACTGCGGATAGACGGGCGAGGTGGTTGGGAGTCGGCCAGGCGGTTGTCTCTCGGCTCGAGCGGCGGAACGACATGCTGCTGTCGACGCTGGCGGATTATCGCCACGCGACCGGGGCGGAGCACCCGCGCATCGTGGCGGTCCTCAATGGCATCGAGGTGGAGCTGGACCTCGACCAGTTCCGCGACCCCCACTCGGCGTAGCAGAACCGTCGGCCGCTGTCCCTTGCTGTTCTCCGCTCGGAGGCGCTGAATGAAGGGGGAGTTAGGGGGCAGGGGAATGTTGCGGTCGAGTTTGGTTTGTGGCGGGGTTGCGGTGGTTCTGGCGGTGGCGGGGTTGGCGCCGTCGGGGAATGCGGTCGTGGAAGAAGCGTCGCTCGCGTGCAGCATGCATGTGGGGACTGTTACCGCGGGAGGGGATCACACCAACCATCTCGTGACGGCGGGTTCGCCGCCGACGATGACGGTGGTTCTCAATCGGACGGCGAGCGCTGTCTACGCACCGGGGCAGGTACGGCTCAGCAGCACCTTCGTGGCGGAGCCGGACATCGCGGCGTCCTGGCACATCCGCGGGTGGGTGGTGCAGGGTGGCGCCTTGTACAGCAGCGGCTACGCCCTGATCAGCGGCATGCCGAGTGAGCCACGGGTGCTGACTCGGATCGGTGGTGGTTGGACCGATTTCAAGGCCCTGGAGGAGGCCGAGTTGCTTGAGATGCAGCATGGGCAGACTCTTCGGACGTCGGAGTATGGGTTGACCAACGACGGCAGGCTCTTCCGGTGGCAATTGATCGAGCATGTCTGGCGGCGATCAGGAGAAGCGGGTGGGTTTGCGTCGGTCAAGGCGATGGCTTTGATCAGCACGACGCGGGCCTATGACACGTTCCTGGTGAATACGCGGGGTGGGGCGCTCTATACCGTGCGGATTCCGACGGCGCTGCCTCTGCGGCCGGTCGTCAAGGTCGTACGGACGAAGACCTGGCAGGTGTTCGAGACGCTGCTTGCGGTGAAGTGTGGGCTGTCGGGGACGTTGCTGCTCGGGATCGACAAGGACACGCAGTCCGGTTATCTGTACGCCGTCGGGCACGCGAACGGACTGGCGACGGTCATCCAGGGGCTCGGGAAGGTTCAGGGGACGTTCCCTGATCCGGTCGACTTCAGATGGCGTTTCGTGTGGGACCCGCTCAACGGGGAGTGACGTAACTTTTTCGGCTTCGCGCGCATCTAGGTGGTTGAGCGAAGGGGCGGACCATGGTGCGACGGAGTTGGGCTGTTGCTGTGGTGGTTGTGCTGGGGGTTGTGGGGGGCAACGTGCCTGCGGGCGCGGTCGTGGAGGGAGCGGCCGCGAGTTGCAGGGTGGCGTTGGGGACGGTGACGGGTGACGGTGGGCATCGGGGGGCGGTGAGCTCGAATACGCCCGGGGGGACCGTTGCGGGGGTGTTCGAGCCGGGCAAGGTCCGGGTGGCGAGTGCGTTCACGGTGATTCCGAATGTTTCGGGTGGGGACATCTCGGGGTGGGTGTTGCAGGGCGACTCGTTGTACGAGCGGAAGTACTCGCTCACCACCGACGGCTGGATCAACCCGGACTGGCCGAACGACCTGCAGCCGGTCGGGCGGGGGTGGACGAACTTCACCACGTTCGAGGTCTCGCAGTACGGCGGGCGGACGACGGCGTACGGGCTGCGGAACGACGGCGTGTTGTTCCGGTGGAACGCGGCGACGTGGAGTCGCACCGGGTCCGCGCCGGGGTTCGCGTCGGTGAAGGCGATGGCGTTGATCAGCAAGACCCCGACGTACGACACGTTCCTGGCGAACACGCGCGGCGGGGCGCTCTACACCATCCGCATCCCGACCGCGGCGCCGATGAAGCCGGTCGTGACGCCGGTGCGGACGAGGACCTGGCAGGGGTTCGAGACGCTGGTCGCGAGCAAGTGCGGCAACTACGGCACCGTGCTGCTCGGGATCGACAAGGACACCGGGTCGGCCTACCAGTACGCCGTCGGGCACGCCAACGGGACGGCAACGGTCATCAACGGCCTCGGCAAGGTCGACGGCACGTTCGACGATCCCGTCTACCACCGGTGGGCGACAGGGCCGGATCCGCTCAACGGGGATTGAGGCGGTTCAGGACGGTGGTCAGGATGGTCAGGGCTTTGTGGAGGTCGGGGGTTGAGGGGGTGGCGTAGCCGATGACCAGGCCGGGTGGGCCGGAGGTTGTACGGCGGTACTCGGACAGCGGGGCGATGACGACGCCGGCGTCGCGCGCGGCCGCGGCTACCTCGCGGTCGTCGACGTACTCCGGTAGGAGCAACGTGATGTGCAGGCCCGCGTCCTGTCCGATGACCTGTCCGTACGGCGCCAGCACGGTGCACGTGTGCAGTCGACGCTCGGCGTACAGGCGGCGGTTGCGGCGGATCACCTGGTCCAGGTAGCCGTCGCGGAGCATGGTGAGCAGGGCGGCCTGCATCGGCCAGCCGGGCCAGTCGCCCGAGTCACCGCGGAACGTGGCGAGGCGGTCGATCATGGTGTCGGCGGCGACCAGCCAGCCAAGGCGGAGCGACGGGCTGAGGGTCTTCGAGAGCGTGCCGAGGTGGACGACGCGGTCCAGGTCGAGTTGGGCGAGCGCGGGCAGCGGGGCGACGTCGTACCGGAACTCGCTGTCGTAGTCATCCTCGATCAGCATCGTCCCGGTACGCCGCGCCCACCGCACCAGCTCGTTGCGCCGGGCAACGGGGAGCCGGCCGCCGAGTGGGTACTGGTGTGACGGCGTGACGTAGACGGCCGCGCACTCGGTCAGAGACGAGACCTGGAGGCCGTCCTCGTCCACGGGTACGTCGATGATCTCGAGCCGATGGTCCCGCGCGGCGACGACCGCGTTGAGGTAGCCCGGGTCCTCGATCGCGATCCGTTCGCCCGGTGGCAGCGTGACCGAGAGCAGCAGCCGGAGGCCGTGGACGGTGCCGTTGGTGACGAGCACGTTCTCCGGGCCGCACGCGATCCCGCGGACGCGGCCGACGTGTTCGGCGAGCGCCTCCCGGAGGGCGGGCAGTCCGGCCGCGTCGTCGTACCCGCGCGGTGGCGACTGGGCGGACACCTCCCGCCAGGCGCGTCGCCAGCCGGGGTCGGGGGTCGGGCTGATGTACGGGATGCCAGGGCGGAGCGTGAGCAGGCCGGCGTCCTGGTCCGGTCGCGGCTCGCGCCGGCGTCGTACGGCGGGCTGCAGCGGCGCCACGTCTGTCACGAAGGTGCCGGCGCCGGTCCGGCCCTCGATCCAGCCCTCGGCGTGGAGCTGGTCGTACGCCGCCTGCGCGACGGACCGTGACACCGCGAGGTCCTTGGCCAGATCCCGCGTGGACGGGAGCCGGTGGCCGGCCTGGAGCCGGCCGTCGCGGATGGCCGCCCGGAACTGCTCGGCCAGCTGCAGGTGTAGCGGCGGACCGGCGGTACGGTCGAGGACCAGCGGCAGCGAGCTCTGCACGAATGGACTACCTGATTCGCTCGGGAATGGACCGTGCCAGCATGCCACCGATGCCCGCAACCTGGTCCCATGACCACCACGCCGACCGCCACTCCGCTCTCGCCGACTGACCGGACCTCGTTGCGGCGCTCGAAGGAACGGGCCGCCACCGACCGTCAGGTGCTGCACGACGTGCTCCTCGACGGCATGTTCTGCCACCTCGGCGTCGTCGTCGACGGCGCTCCGCTCGTGCTTCCCACGGCGTACGGCATCGACCTCGACCGCGGTCCCGACGGCACGCTCTACCTGCACGGATCGGTCGCCGCCCGCAGCGTGGTCGCGGCGCCCGAGCAGACGATCTGCGTGACCGTCACCCACACCGACGGTCTGGTCCTGGCCCGGTCGGCCTTCCACCACTCGGTCAACTACCGGTCCGCGGTGGTCTTCGGCGTACCGCGGCTGGTGACGGACCCGGACGAGAAGCTCCACGGCCTCAACCGGATCGTCGACCACCTGGTGCCCGGCCGGTCGACCGCGGTCCGTCCGCCCAACCGCAAGGAGCTCGCCAAGACCTCGGTCCTGGCGCTCGAGCTGACCGAGGCATCGGTCAAGACCCGCTCCGGGCCCGCCAACGACGAGGAGCAGGATCTCGACCTGCCCTACTGGACTGGCGTGATCCCGCTCCAGGTCTCGGCCGGCGAACCGCTCACCAACCCCGACTGCGACCTTCTCGTCCCCGCGCACGTCCGCACCCGCGCGAACCTGCTCGGCGCTCCTTCCTAGCAGCCCAGCCCGGACTCAGGCAGCCGTCCCCTTGTTGTAGTTCTTCTGCGCCCAGAAGTAGCCGACCACCGCGATCGCCAGGCACCAGGCCAGCGCGAGCCAGCCGTCGCCGTCGTCCATCGGCGTCCCGATCAGCAGGTGGCGCAGGGTGTCGATGATCGGGGTGAACGGCTGGTACTCGGCGAACCACCGGATACCACCCGGCATCGACTCCAGCGGGATGAACGTGTTGCTGAGGAAGGGCAGCAGCAGGCTGATCGGCAGGACGACGTTGCTCGCGCCCTCCGGGGTCTTGCTGGTCAGCCCGAGCGCGATCGCGAACCAGGTCAGCGCGACCGTCAGCACGATCAGCAGGCCGCTCGCCAGCAGCCATTCCCCGACCGACGCGTTCGGCCGGAAGCCAATCAGTACGGCGAACCCGACGACCAGCGCCAGGCTGACGATCGTCAGGATCACGTTGCCGAGCACGTGCCCGGTGAGAAAGGCCGGCCGGAAGATGGCCATCGTCCGGAACCGGGACACGATCCCCTCGGTCATGTCGGTGCAGGCGGCGACCGCGGGCGACATCGTCCCGGACGCGATCGACATCAGCAGGATGCCCGGGGTGAGGAAGTCGAGGTAGTCGAAGTCGCCCCCGCCGAGCCCGGCCGCGAACGTGTCGCCGAAGACCAGGCCGAACAGCAGGATCATGATCACCGGCATCCCGAGGGCGCCGAGCGACAGACCGGGGTAGCGCTGCGCGTGCCGCAGGTTGCGGCGCAGCATCGTGGCAGTGTCCTGAAGTGCGTAACTCATCTCGCGACCGCTTCCTTGTCGGCAGTGGGCTGACCGGTGACGGCGAAGAACACGTCGTCCAGGTCAGGGGTGTGGACAGTCAGTTCGTCGACGTCGAGCGAGGCGTCGTCGATGCGGGCCAGCAGCGCCTGCAGGGAGTGCACGCTGCCGTCGTTCGGCAGTTGCAGGACCAGCGACTCGTTGTCCGGTACGGCGGTCGGCAGCACCCGGCCCGCCAGCGCGAACTCCTCCGGTGACGTGAACCGCAGCCGGATGTGCCCGCCGGGGACGAGCCGCTTCAGCTCCTCCGGGGTGCCCTGGGCAACCAGCCGGCCATGGTCGAGTACGGCGATCCGGTCCGCGAGCTGATCCGCCTCCTCCAGGTACTGCGTGGTGAGGAAAACGGTCACGCCGTCGGCGACCAGTTGTCGGATCAGCTGCCACATGTTGTGCCGGCTCCGCGGGTCGAGGCCGGTGGTGGGCTCGTCCAGGAAGATGATCCGCGGGCGGCCGACCAGGGTCATCGCGAGGTCGAGCCGGCGCTGCATGCCGCCGGAGTACGTCGTGGCCAGCTTCGCGCCGGCCTCGACCAGGTCGAACTGCTCGAGCAGTTGGTCCGCCCGGCGGCGGCCTTCGCGGCGGCCGAGGTGGTGCAGGTCAGCCATCATGATCAGGTTCTCCCGGCCGGTGAGCAGACCGTCGACCGCGGAGAACTGGCCGGTGACGCCGATCGCGGCCCGGACCGCCTCCGGGTCCTGGTGCAGGTCGTGGCCGGCCACCCGGATCTCGCCGGCGTCGGCGGTGGTCAGCGTGGACAGGATGTGGACCGCGGTCGTCTTGCCGGCGCCGTTCGGGCCGAGCAGCGAGAAGATGGTGCCTTCGGCAACGGTCAGGTCGATGCCGGCGAGCACGACCTTGTCGCCGTACGACTTGTGCAGACCGCGCACGTCGATTGCTGGTGACATGAGGGTTCCTTGGGTGTTTTCGGGCAGGGTGAACCTGGCCCAGGTGGCCTGAAGGGTGTGGAGAGGAGAGATTTCGGGCGTACTGATCCAACCGAGCCGCTGTCAGCGGTCGGTGGTCAGTGCGACGGGGTCAGTAGGTGGTCAGATGTCGAGGTCCTCCACCGCGGGCTGTTCGGCGGCTTCCTCGACCAGCTCGTAGAGATCCTCGGGGATCAGTTCACGAAGCTCCTCGACCGTGTCGACCACGTGCAGCGTGGCCTCGCCCTGCGCCATGCTCCAGGACTGGTCGGTGCTCCAGTTGCCGACCCAGGATCGCCAGCCGGACAGGTACTGCTCGTCGTCGGCGCCCTGGATGAACTGGTTGCGGCGGTCGGCGTGCAGGACGAACTTCCCCGAGCGGCTGCGGTAGACCTTGAAGGCCTCGTACCCCGACTTGCTGGACCGGCCGCCCTCGGCGAGCAGTACGCCGGAGAACCGCTGCTTGCGGCCGGTCCCCCGGCCGACCCGCACGGTGATCTCGTCGTACCCCTCGAGCCGGCCTTCCTCCAGCTCGACGTACTTGCGCAGCGCGATCGAGATCGCCGAGGACAGGTTCCCGGCGAGCTCCTGCGCCTTCTTGTACAGCGGCAGGTCGTCGTCCGACACGTAGATCGTCTTGTTGGGCATCTCGTCTCCCCTCCTACGTAGAACTATACGTAGGAGGTGCGTAGATGTCTACATATATCTCTACGTAGACTCAGCTCGGCGAGTACAGCCAGGGCTGCTTGAGGTCGAAGAACGTCGGCGGCCCGGAGGCGAGCGCCTGCAACTCGTCCATCTGCGCCTTCAGCTCCGGCGGCGGGTTCTTCTTCTCGCCCTCGCGCGCGTCGGCCTCATTGGTGAAGTACATGGCCATCGTGTAGTCGCCGTCGTCGTACATGGCCGACACACTGCCGATCACATCGGGGCGGAAGTCCGCCCACAGCTCCGGGTCCTGGTCCATCAGCTCGCGGGCGCGCTCCGGATTGCTGCCCGAACCCTGCATGACCTGCACGAAGCCGGCCGCGTCGGGCTCACCCTGGATGTCGACGACGACGTCCTCGCTCTCGTGGAAGACCGCCTCGCCGTCGAACACCGACGAGAACTCGGTCCACCACGCGTCCTGCGCGGGCGACTCACTGTTTCGCCGGGCGTCGTCGGCGGACTCGAACCGGGCGAGCGCGATGAACCGCCCGTCCTCCGTCACACCCGCGGTCGTCCCCAGCCACCCGGTCGCCGCGGGCGCCAGCTCCGCCACCCACCGGTCGAGCGCGGCGTGCGCCCGCTCGGCATCCGTCACCTGTCCCTGAATGACCTGCACAAACATGGCGAGACCCTCCCCGTCTCTCAAGCCGCAGTCCGGCCCTTCGACGGTACGACGGTTCGCCGCTTACGTGAACGGTGTGGAAACTGCCCGGCTCAAACCTGGGTTATCCACAGATTTGGCCGACTGTGCGCTGGGGATCGTGGAGAAACCGGGGACAAGCTGGGGACAAGTCGGCGGAAAGCTGTGCACAGCTGGGGATACGGGTGTGGATAACTCCACGCCTGTGATTCCGCCCGGACTAGATCCACTGAGTGGAGACGACGAAGCCGACGGCGATCAGGCCCATGCCGATCAGCAGGTTCCAGTTGCCCAGGTCGTTCATCACCGGGATGTCCTGGCCGGCCACGTAGAAGACGACCAGCCAGGCGAGACCGAGCAGCCAGCAGGTCAGCATCAGCGGCGCCACCCAGACGCGGCTGGTGGTGCGCGGCTTCTTCGGCGTCTTCTCCGCCTTGACCTTGTCGGTCTTCTTCTTGTTGCGACTGCTCGACTCGGGCACGGCTGAACTCCTTGTAAGGACGCATAAGCTGAGCGCAGGGCTCAGGCCCGGACCGTCGTCGGGTCCGGTCCCGGGTTAGCGTAGTGCAGACAGCAACTCGGAGATCACTGGTGCGTAGGTTGAGGCGTATTTCGCTGTGGCGCGTGGGAGCGCCGCTGGCGCTGCTGTGCGCCGGCCTGCTGTTCGCGACCAGCGCCACCAACGCCCGTGGCACCGACCTGCGCCCTAGCCGCAACACTACGCTCGCCGGGCTGGTGGAGGAACAGAGCCGGCGCAGCGCGAGCCTGGTCCGCCAGCACGCGGCGCTGACCCAGGACATCGAGAAGCTGCAGGCGCAGCAGGGCTCGATCGACCCGAAGCTGTCCGACCAGCTCGAGAAGCTGTCCGAGCAGGTCGGGACGACGCCGGTCACCGGGCCCGGCCTGACCGTCACCCTGAAGGACGCGCCCCGCGAGGTGGTCAAGGAGAATCCGGACGTCGACGCCGACTGGCTGGTGATCCACCAGCAGGACATCCAGGCCGTGGTGAACGCGCTCTGGGTGGGCGGCGCGGACGCGATCTCGATCCAGAACCACCGGGTCATCTCCACTACCGGGATCAAGTGCGTCGGCAACTCGGTCGTCCTGCACGGCGTGCCGTACCTCCCGCCGTACAAGATCACCGCGATCGGGGACCGGCAGAAGCTGCAGAAGGCGCTGGACGACTCGCAGTACATCGACAACCTGCAGGACTACGTGGTCAAGTTCCAGCTCGGCTACGAGGTGAAGAACGAGTCGTCGATCGCGATGCCGGCGTACGAGGGCACGCTCGACCTGCAGAGCGCGACCGTCCCCGGTTTCGAGCAGACGCCGTCCGCGAGCCCCACCGCGGGACGCTAGCCCGGCCCGTTCACAACGCCTGTCACAATGGTCCGCATGCCGCGGATCCTTGTCGTCGACAACTACGACTCCTTCGTCTACAACCTGGTGCAGTACCTGCAGCAGCTGCAGGCCGAGACCACCGTGCTCCGCAACGACGAGGTCACCCCCGACCAGGTCACCGAGTACGACGGTGTGCTGCTCTCGCCCGGTCCCGGTACGCCGGAGGAGGCCGGGGCGTGCGTGGACATCATCAAGGAGACCGCCGGCCAGGTCCCGATCTTCGGCGTCTGCCTGGGCCTGCAGGCGATCGGCGTCGCGTACGGCGGCGTGGTCGGGCGGGCCGACGAGTTGCTGCACGGCAAGACGAGTCAGGTCTTCCACGAGGGCGCCGGCGTACTCGCCGGGCTGCCGTCGCCTTTCACCGCCACCCGGTACCACTCGCTCGCGATCGCGCAGGACACCGTCCCGGCCGAGCTGCAGGTGACCGCGCGGACCGAGGCGGGCGTGATCATGGCGGCCCGGCACCGCGACCTCCCGGTCGAGGGCGTCCAGTTCCACCCCGAGTCGGTGCTGACCGAGGGCGGCCACCGGATGCTCGCCAACTGGCTGGTGATGTGCGGCGACCCGGACGCGGTCGCCCGCTCGGCCGGCCTGGCCCCCGTCGTCAGCTGAGGACACGAAAAGGCCCCCGGTGCGGGGGCCTTTTCGTGTCAGCCGCCGATGGTGATCGGTGGCGTGACCGGGTCGTCCGGGGTATCCGTCGGGGTGGGCGTGGGGGTCGGCGTCGGCGTGTTCTCGGGCAGGCTGTTGACCGTGAGCGTGATCAGGCTGCCTTTGGCCACCTTGGTTCCCGGCTTCACGCTCTGCCGGAGCACGGTCTGGTCGGGCTTGCTCGGGTCCTGCGCCTGCTCCCCGTAGCCGACCTTGAAACCGGCCTCCTTCAGCGTCCTGGTCGCTTCGTCCTGCACCATCGTGACGACGTCCGGGACCTCGACCAGCTCCTTGCCGGTGGACACGGTCAGGGTGAACTCGGTGCCCGACGGGTACTGCCCGCCCGGGTCCGGGCTGACCGCCAGCACGGTGCCCTCCTTCTCCGGGCTGTCCTGCTCCTGGGTCGCGTCCTTGACCTTGAAGTTCGCGGCGGTGCCTTCGATCGCCTTGCGCGCCGCGGATTCCGACTCGCCGATCACGTCCGGCACCGGGAACGCGCTGCGGCCGGCCGAGAACACCACCGTGACGGTCGAGCCCTCCTCCGCCTCGGTTCCGCCCGGCGGGGTCTGCCGGATCGCCGAGCCCCGGCCGACGGTGTCGCTCGCCTCCGACGGCCCCTGTGCGAACGTCAGTTTGGCCGCGGCCAGTGCCGCCTTCGCCTCGGTAGCCGACTTGCCACTCACATCCGGGACCTGGACCTTGGCCGGTGGAGTCGCCGTACCGCCGTTGTCCTTGTTCATGTTGGTGAACAGGGCGTACGCGCCGACGGCGACCGCGACGATCGCCAGGCCGAGCAGGAAGTAGGCCAGGCCGCGGTTGCGCCGGGAGCGGGCCGCCTCGGCCTCGTCCATCCCGTCGTCCGGCGGCAGCAGGTCGTCGGCGCCGGTCTGCCGGTAGGGCTGGGTGGCCGCGGTCTGGGCCACCGTCGGCGCCATCGCACGGGTCTCCGCGACCGCCGCCATCGGCGCGGTCACCTGCTGGCCGGCCAGCACCCGGTGGATGTCCTGCCGCATCTCGGCGGCGCTCTGGTACCGCTCCTCGCGGCTCTTCGCGAGCGCCTTCAGGACGACGGCGTCGACCTCCGGCGGGATGTCCGGATCGAACGACGACGGCGGCAGCGCCTGCTCGCGGACGTGCTGGTACGCGACCGAGACCGGCGACTCACCGACGAACGGCGGCCGCCCGGTCAGCAGCTCGTAGAGCAGACAGCCGGTGGAGTACAGGTCGGAGCGGGCGTCGACGGTCTCACCGCGGGCCTGCTCCGGCGAGAGGTACTGCGCCGTGCCGATGACGGCCGCGGTCTGGGTCATCGTGGACGACGTGTCCGCGACCGCGCGGGCGATGCCGAAGTCCATCACCTTGACCTGACCCTGCGGGGTCAGCATCACGTTCCCGGGCTTGATGTCGCGGTGCACGATACCGGCGCGGTGGCTGTAGTCGAGCGCCTCGAGCACGCCGGAGGTGATCTCCAGGGCCCGCTCGGGCATGATCTTGCGGCCCTCGCGGATCAGGTCACGCAGGGTCTTGCCGGCGACGTACTCCATCACGATGTAGGGGATGGTGACGCCGGAGCCGTTCGGGTCCGGCTCCTCGCCGGTGTCGTAGACCGACACGATGGTCGGGTGGTTGAGCGAGGCGGCCGACTGGGCCTCCCGCCGGAACCGGGCCTGGAAGGTGGCGTCGCTGGCCAGGTCGACCCGCAGTCGCTTGATCGCGACCGTCCGGCCGAGCCGGTTGTCGACGCCTTTACGCACATCGGCCATACCGCCGCGGCCGAGCGGTTCGCCTTCTTCGTACCGGCCGCCGACGAGACGTGCCTGCGATGTCATGACTCAGCCTTCCAACCTGTCCGGAAACACACTCAACTTGCCCACGGTAGCGGCCGCCACACGTGGCACCCCGTTGGAGAGACGCACTGTCACGGCATCATTCCGTATCGTGGTCATTCGCCCAGCACCGCCTCCATCACCCGCTTGGCGATCGGGGCCGCCAGGGTGCCCCCGGCGATGTCGTTGCGCGGGATGTTCGCGTCCTCGATGATCACCGCCACCGCGACCTTCGGGTCGTTGGCCGGCGCGAACGCGGTGAACCAGGCGAACGGCGGGCGCTCCTTCGACGTCTGCGCCGTACCGGTCTTGCCGGCCACGTCGACGCCGTCGATCCGGCCTGGCCGGCCGGTGCCGTTGGCCACCACGTCGACCATCATCTGGGTCAGCTGGGCGGAGACCTCCGGGGTGACCGCCTGGTGCAGCGACTCCGGCTTGGTCTCGGACACCGTCTTCAGGTCCTGGGTCTTCACGCTCTGCACCAGATAGGGCTTCATCACCTCGCCCTTGTTCGCGATCCCGGCGGCCACCATCGCCATCTGCAGCGGGGTGGCCTGAACGTCGTACTGGCCGATCGCGGACTGCGCGGTCTGCGGCTCGTTCGGGTCGGCCGGGAACCGGCTGGCGACCGCACCGAGCTCGGGCAGTTGCCGCTCGCCGAAGCCGAACTTGGCCGCCTGCTCGCGCAGCGCGTCGGCCTTCAGGTCCAGGCCGATGGAGCCGAACGCGGTGTTGCAGGAGTTCCGCAGCGCGACCGTGAGGGTCGCGTTGTCGCTGCCGCCGCAGTTCTGGCCGTTCTCGTTCACCAGCGGGACGGTGGTCTGCGGGAGCGGCAGCTCGGCCGGCGAGGGCACCTTCGTCTCCGGCGTGTACTTGCCGCTCGACAGCGCCGCGGCCGCTGTGACCAGCTTGAACGTCGAGCCCGGCGGGTAGAGCTCCTTGACCGCCCGGTTCGCCATCGGCTTGGTCGGCGCCTCGTTCAGCTGCTTCCAGGCCGCGCTGACCTCGTCCAGGTCGTGCGAGGCGAGCTTGTTCGGGTCGTACGACGGCCGCGTGGCCAGCGCGAGCACCCGGCCGGTCTTCGGCTCGATCGCCACCACCGCGCCGGTCTTGCCGCTCAGCCCGGCGTACGCCGCCTGCTGCGCGGCCGCGTTCAGCGTCAGCGTCACGCTCGCACCCTGCTGGCGCCGGTTGGTGATCACGTCGATCACCCGGCGGAACGCCATCGACGGGTCGGAGCCGTTCAGCTCGGAGTTCTGGGTCAGCTCGATCCCGGCCCGGCCGTACAGGTAGGAGTAGAAGCCGGTCACCGGTGCGTACACCGGGCCGGACGCGTACGTGCGCTGGAACTCGAACCGGTCGTTCGACGGCTTGCTCTGCGCGATCGGCGTACTGCCGATCAGGATCGGGCCGCGGTCGACCGAGAACTGCGAGTCGCGCACCCGCCGGTTGTCGTTGCGCGCGTTCAGGTCGCCGGCCCGGAAGGCCTGCAGGTACGTCGAGTTGGCCATCAGCGCGAGCATCAGGATGATCGCCGCCACGGCCAGCCGCCGGATCGCTGAGTTCACTGCTTCTGCACCGCCATCGCGATCGTTTCGTCGGACACTGGGGCGGCCGGGGTCTGTGGTCGGCGGGCCTGATCGCTGATCCGCAGCAGCAGCGCGATGATCGCCCAGTTCGCGACCAGCGACGTACCGCCCAGCGCCATGAACGGCGTGGCCAGACCGGTCAGCGGGATCAGCCCGGTGACGCCGCCGACGATCACGAACACCTGCAGCGCGAACGACATCGCCAGACCGGTCGCGATCAGCTTGCCGAAGACGTCCCGGCAGCCGAGCGCGGTGCGCAGGCCGCGCTCCACGATCAGGGTGTAGATCAGGATGATCGCCATCAGCCCGGTCAGGCCGAGCTCCTCGCCGAACGACGAGATGATGAAGTCGCTCTGGCCGTAGAACCCGAGCAGCTCCGGCCGGCCCTGGCCGAGGCCGCGGCCGAGGACACCGCCCCACGCCTGGCCCATCAGCGCGGTGGCGACCTGGCCGCCGACCTCGTTGAACGGGTGCAGCCAGTCGTCCACCCGCTTCTGCACGTGGCCGAACAGCTGGGACGCGACGAACGCACCGCCGGCGAACAGCAGGCCGCCGATGATCAGCCAGCCGGCCCGCTCGGTGGACACGTACAGCAGGATCAGGAACAGGCCGAAGAACAGCAGCGACGAGCCGAGGTCCTTCTCGAAGACCAGCACGCCCAGGCTGACCCCCCAGGCGATCAGGATCGGGCCGAGGTCGCGGGCCCGGGGCAGGTCGAGGCCGAGGAAGCGGTGGCCGGCCAGCGTCAGCACGTCCCGCTTCACCACCAGGTACCCGGCGAAGAAGACGACCAGGAAGAGCTTCGCGAACTCACCCGGCTGGAACGACATCCCGAGGAACCGGATCCAGATCTGCGCGCCGTTGATGTTCACGCCGAGACCCGGGATCAACGGCAGGACCAGCAGCACCAGACCGGCCAGGCCGGCGGTGTAGGTCAGCGCCTGCAGTCGCCGGTGGTCGCGGATCAGCAGGATGACGACCAGGAAGAGCACGATGCCGACCGCGGTCCAGGTGATCTGCTGCGGTGCGGCCGGCGACCGCGGATCCCGCCCGGCCGCCTCGGCCGCCGCGGCCATGCCGAGGTCGACCCGGTGGATCATCGCCACCCCGAGCCCGTTCAGTACGACGGCGCACGGCAGCAGCACGGGGTCGGCGTACGGCGCCCGGTAGCGGAGCGCGAAGTGGGCGATCAGGGCGAGCAGTCCGATGCCGGCGGCGTAGTACCCGGTGCTGGCCGGAACCTTGTCCTGGACGGTGATGCCGATGTTCACGTACGCGCCGACGGACACGACGATCGCGATCACGAGCAGCAGCAGCTCCACCCCGCGGCGGGTCCGCGGGATGATCTGGATGACCGACGTGGAGGCGATACTCATCGGACGCCGTCACAGTCGTCGGGGTTGACCGGGCCGTTCGTCGGCGTTCCCGTCGGGCTGGGCGTGGGAGTCGTCGTCGGCGGCTTCGGCGGGACGGACGCCGGCGGCACCGTGGCCGGCGGCGTACTGGGCCTGGGGGTGGGCGTCGGCTTCGGGGTCGGCTTGGCCTGGGCCGCGCACTCGGCCGCGGCGCGCTGCAGCTCGCTCACGATCGTCCGCGCCCCGGGCAGGTCGTCGGCTTGGATATTGCTCTCCACCTGCTCCCGGCTGTACGTCGGCAGCTTGTCGACCTGCAACTCCTGCTTCTCGTACACCTTCGACAGCGTCAGCCCCGGGATGTCCTCGTCCACACCCTTGAAGATCGCCACGTAATCGCCGTCGGTGCCGACGTAGTACTGGCTCTGCGTCCAGGCGTAGGCGAACCAGCCGCCACCGACGACCAACGCGAGGATGACGATCAGAACTGCGATCCGGCGCAACCACGGGAAGCGCTTCGGCGGCCGCGGCGCGTACCGCAGCTCCTCCGGGTCGAGGGCGGCACCGTGCCCGCCGCCGCCGTGGCCATGACCACCGGGTACGGCGACCGTCGGCTCGCCCCGGCCCGTCCCGCCCTGGCCCAGCTCAGCGGCCGCGCCGACCAGCTGAGGATCGTTCCCGCTCGTTGGCTGCGTCTCGACCACGTCGGCAACCACACAGGTCACGTTGTCGTTCGACCCGGCCTCGAGGGCGTGCGTGATCAGCTCGACGACCACGGAGTCCGGCGTACCGTCGGCCATCGAGGCCGCGATCACCTCGTCGCTCACGTAGTCGGGCAGGCCGTCGCTGCACAGCATCAGCCGGTCGCCGGCGCGGACGTCGAGGATCTCCAGGTCCGGATCCGAGTCCGGGCGGCCGTCCAGCACGCGCAGGATCAGGTTGCGGTGCGGGTGGGTGAAGGCCTCCTCGCGGGAGATCCGGCCCTCGTCCACCAGCGACTGCACGAAGGTGTGGTCGTGGCTCAGCTGGTAGAGCAGCCCGTCCCGCATCCGGTACGCGCGGGAGTCGCCGAGATGCGCCAGGCCGAGCTGCTGCCCGTCGAACATCAGCGCGGTGACGGTCGAGCCCATCCCCTCGCGCTCCGGGTCCTCCTCGACCAGCTCGGACAGGCGCTCATTCGCCCGGTGAACTGCACCGGCCAGCGCCTCCATCATGTCCTCGCCGCTGATCCCGGGCTTGTCCAGCTTCCGGATCACCTGGACCGCCGCCGCGCTCGCCACCTCACCGGCCGCCGCGCCACCCATTCCGTCGGCGAGCAGCAGCAGGTGCGGACCGGCGTACGCCGAGTCCTCGTTGTTGCGGCGCACCCGTCCGACATCGGACAGTGCGGCGTAATCCAGCGACAGGGTCAAGGCAGGCCTACTTCGCGATGTTCAGCGTCGTCCGGCCGATCCGGATCGAGCCGCCGATCTCGGCCGGCACCGGGCGGGTCACCCGCTGGCCGTCCAGGTACGTGCCGTTGGTGGAGCCGAGGTCCTCGACCCACCACTGCCCCTCGGAGAGGAACAGCCGCGCGTGCCGGGTGGAAGAGTAGTCGTCGTCCAGCCGGATCTGACAGTCCGAGCCGCGACCGATGATCACCGGCTCGTCCACGAGCGTTGCACCGACCCCGGCCTGCGGGCCGTCCGCGATCGTCACCGACCCCGGCAGGCCCTTGCGCTTCTTCACCGGCTTGGCCGGCTTCGGCGTACGGCTGCTCTGCGGGGCGACCGCGGCCGCCGCCCGGCTGTCCACCTTCGCACCGAACAGGTCGGACCTGATCACGGACAGCACCGCCAGGACGAACATCCACAACAGGGCCAGGAACCCCAGTTTGATCAGGGTCAGGGTCAGTTCCGACATGGACGGTCAGTCACCACCCGCTGCTCGGCGGCTGGGCGATCGGCTCGTCCGCCAGACGCAGCGTCATCGTCGTGTTCCCGATCCGTACGGTCGAGCCGTCGACCAGCTCGGCCTCGGTGGTCCGCCGGCCGTTCACCAGCGTGCCGTTGGTGGAGCCCAGGTCGACCAGCACCACCCGGATCCCGCCCGGACCCTCCGGCATCAGCCGGATCTCCGCGTGCCGCCGGGATACGCCCGGGTCGTTGATCTGGATGTCCGCGTCGGTGCCCCGGCCCAGCACGACGCCGGGCGGGTTGACCGGCCGGCGGCGGCCGTTCACCTCGAGCATCACCTGCGGGTGGCCGCGGCGCGGTGGCTGTTGCTGGGGCGGCGGGGCGCTCTGCAGCACCGTGGGGCCGTCGTTCGGCGGCACGTAGGGCTCCTGCTGGTAGGGCTGGGGCTGCGGACGGGACCGCTGGGTCCCGACCGTCGCACTGACCACACGGAACTTACCTGTCGGCAGGTCGTCCTGCTGGGTCAGCCGGATCTCGATCGGCCCGGAGAACGTGTACCGCTGGATGTCCGCGTGGTCCCGCAGCTCGTTCGCCAGCTCGTGGTTCAGGGTCTGGCCGTAGGCGTCCAGGCGCTCGAAGTCGCCCGGCCCGAGCTCGATGGTGAAGTGGTTCGGCACCAGCCGGCGGTCCCGGGACAGGATCCGCGCGGTGTTGTCGATCTCACGCTTGAGCGCCGCCGCCAGCTCGATCGGCTCGACGTCGCCCTTGAACGCACGCGCGAAGACACCGCTCACAATGCCCTCCAGACGTCGCTCGAAGCGCTGCAGCGGTCGCACGCCTCCTCCTCCACGGTTCGGTCGCCGGTTGGTGCCAACGATCGTGCTTGCCGTCCGGCGCCCTCAGCAGGCACGCCGTACGTCGCGTCCACCGGTCGTGGTGGACACACCGGGTACGACGATCGATCGTATCGGGAGGTTCGACGGAACCCGCAATGTGAACGTTCCGCAGGACCCGTGCTACTGTTCCTTCTCGGTTGCAGACGACGATGCAGGACCGGTCGGACGCGATCAAGCGCGCGGGTGGCGGAATAGGCAGACGCGCACGGTTCAGGTCCGTGTGCCCGAAAGGGCGTGGGGGTTCAACTCCCCCCTCGCGCACAGGAAGTCCCGGTCAACCACCGGGACTTTTTGCATTCCCCGGCGTACGACGGGCCGGGTCCGACGTGCTGTGGTTGTGCCCCGCAGGCGGCTACGCGCGCTCCTTCGTCGCGTGCTCGCCCGCCTGCCCCACCCGCCCGACTGTCCCCGCCGACCCGTGGTGTGGTGGGAGCACATGGATGTGGTGGGGCTGTGGTCGGTGGTCGCGACGGGCTGTGGTTGTGCCCCGCAGGCGGCTACGCGCGCTCCTTCGTCGCGTGCTCGCGCGCCTGCCCCACCCGCCCGACTGCCTCCGCCGACCGTGGTGTGGTGAGAGCGCTCGAGTGTGGTGGGGCTGTGGTCGGTCACTCGCGGGCTGTCGAGACGGCTCGCGTGGGTAGGGACTGTGGTTGATGGTCGCAAACGGGCTGTGGTTGTGCCCCGCAGCCGGCTACGCGCGCTCCTTCGTCGCGTGCTCGCGCGCCTGCCCACCCGCCCGACTGTCTCCGCTGACCGTGGTGTGGTGAGAGCGCTCGAGTGTGGTGGGGCCGTGGTCGGTCGCTCGCGGGTTGTTGGGATGTGCTCGCGTGGGGTGGGGGACTGTGGTTGGTGGCCGCGACGTGCTGTGGTTGTCCCCCGTAGGCGAGCAGGCGTTCCTGCTGGATGGGTTCTGTTACGGAGAGTGTGTGCCGTTGCGGGGTTCTGGGGGTGGGGGCTGAGACGGTAGGGCGATGACGGGGATGCGGATCGGGATTGCTCAGCCGCGGATCAGTGCGGATGTTCGGGTGAACGGGAAGACCGTGCGGTCGTTGATGCGGAAGGCGGCGGCCGGGCGGGCGCGGGTGGTGCAGTTCCCGGAGGGGGCGCTGACCGGGTACGCGAAGGAGCAGATCGCGGACTGGGCCGACGTCGACTGGGACGTCGTACGGGTCGAGCTCGAGCGGGTCATGGCGTTGGCCAAGGAGCTGCGGCTGTGGGTGGTGCTCGGGGCGGCGCATCCGCTGACGCCGCCGCACCGGCCGCACAACAGCCTGTACGTGATCTCCGACGCCGGCGAGCTCGTCGACCGGTACGACAAGCGGTTCCTGTCCAACACCGAGGTCAACCACTTCTACACGCCCGGATTCGAGCCGGTGGTGTTCGACGTCGACGGTTACCGGTTCGGCTGCGCGATCTGCGTGGAGATCAACTTCCCGCACCTGTTCAGTCAGTACGAGCGCCTCGGCGTCGAGTGCCTGCTGCTGTCGGCGTACCCGGTCGACGCGGTCTTCGAGGTGAAGGCCCGCGCGTACGCCGCGATCAACTGCTACTGGGTCGCGATGTCACTGCCCGCCCAGACCGTCGACCTGATGCCGTCCGGCCTGATCGCCCCCGACGGCACGTACGCCTCCCAGCTCGCCGGCAAGTCCGAGCTCGCCATCACCACCATCGACCGTGACGACCCGGCCCTGAAGGTTCCGCTCACCCACGCCCGCCCCTGGCGCGCGACCGCGGTGAAGGGCGGCATCTACCGCTCCCGAGCCGTCGTCGACCCACGATCCCGCGACCGCACCACCACCTGACCATCTTGCTGCCGACCATCGCCCGGCAGGTCGACGGACGCATCAAGTGCATCGCGAGCAGGTGGTAGAACAGGTCGGGTGGCTCGCAGGATCAGTAGGTACGAGCTCGGGGCGTGGTTGGTGAAGCGGAACCCGGCGGCGGGGTTCGAGCTGCCCAAGGCGGGCGCGGTCGTGCAGTCCTGGTGTGTGGTGCCGGGGTACCGGTCCGAGTTGATGGCCCGGGGCGACAGGGTGATCCTGTGGGTGTCCGGCGACGGGCGGCGGATGGCTCGTGGGATCTGGGGGCTGGGTACCGTGACCGGACCGGTCGACCAGGAGCCGCCGGTCGACCAGCACGGTCGCGCGAAGGTCGTCGTACCGCTGGAGCTTGCGGTTCTGGGACAAGGTGTGCCGGCCGGCGAACTGGTGGCGGCCGGGATCACCGATCTCGAGGTGCAGCGGATGCCCCAAGGATCGAACCCGTCCTGGGTGTCGAAGGAGCAGTTGGCTCGCCTGTTGCCGCTGCTGCCGCCGTGGCCGGAGTGCCGGGCGGCGAACTCCGCCCAGTAGCTGACGACCCAAGTCCGCCACGAGAGTGACGCCTCGGCCCGCTCGAGATGAGACAGTGCGGGCATGGAGCAGGCGTTCGAGTTGGTGGGGTTGACGAAGGTCTTCGGGGACGAGAAGGCGGTCGACGATCTCAGTCTTGCGGTGCCGAAGGGGTCGTTCTTCGGGATGCTGGGGCCGAACGGGGCCGGGAAGACGACCTCGTTGTCGATGGCGGTCGGGTTGCTGCGGCCGGACGCGGGGACGGCGCGGATCTTCGGCGTCGACGTGTGGGCGGACCCGACCCGGGCCAAGGCGCTGGTCGGCGTACTGCCGGACAGCCTGGGCATGCCGGAGCGGCTGACCGGGCGTGAGGTGCTCACCTACCTCGGGCTGCTGCGCGGGTTGCCGGCGGACGAGGTCGAGCGCCGGACGACGGAGCTCCTGGAGGTGCTCGAGCTCGACCACGAGGACGACAAGCAGGTGATCGGCTACTCCACCGGCATGCGGAAGAAGCTCGGGCTCGCCGTCGCGCTGCTGCACGCGCCGCGGCTGCTCGTGCTCGACGAGCCGTTCGAGGCGGTCGACCCGGTGTCGGCGGCGACGATCCGGAACATCCTGAACAGGTTCATCGCCGGCGGCGGTTCGGTGGTGATGTCGAGTCACGTGATGGCGCTGGTCGAGCAGCTGTGCGACCGGGTCGCGGTCGTCGCCGACGGGAAGGTCGTTGCCGCGGGCACGGTTTCGGAGGTCCGGGCGGGCGGCAGCCTGGAGGACGCGTTCGTGGCGCTGGTCGGCGCGTCGACCCGGGGCGCGGAGGGGCTGTCGTGGCTCTCGGCCTGACGTACGCGACCTCGCAGACCCTGGTCCGGATGCGGCTGGCCGCGTTCCGGCACGCGCTGAAGGACCAGAGCAGGGTCAGCTGGATCGGTACCGGCGCGTTCCTCGGACTGGTACTCGCCGCCGGGACGATCTGGGTCGCGGCGGCGGGTGATCAGGACCTGCTCGTGGTCGCGCTCGCGGTGTGGATGCTCGGCTGGGTCGTCGGCCCGCTGTTCGCCGGTGGCGGTGACGAGACGCTCAAGCCGGAGTACTTCAGCATGCTCCCGCTCACCCCGCGCACGCTGTCAGCAGGTCTCCTCAGCGCCGCGCTCGCGGGTGTCGCGCCGGTGATCAGTCTGATCGCGCTGCTGAGCCTGGTGGTGCTCGGTGCGCAGCTGTCTGTTGCTGCGGCGGTCGTCGCGTTGCCTGCGGTCGTGCTGCAGCTGCTGTGCTTCGTCCTGGCGTCCAGGCTGGCTGTCGCGGTGTACGGCGTACTCCTGCAGGTGCGGTCGGGCGCAGTACTCGCGGCGGTCGTCAACGCGTTCATCCTGGCGTTCAGCGCGCAGGGGTGGGCGCTGATCGCCGCCTTCGTGTCGACCGACGTGCAAGGCACCATGGCTTCGGCCGCGCGGTATGCGCCGTCGGGCTGGGGTTTGGTCGCCGTCGACGCGGCTGGGAGTGGTGACTGGCTCCAGGTGCTGCTGGCGCTTGCCGGTCTCGCGCTGCTGGCGGTGGTGATGTTCGCCGCCTGGTCCGCGCTGCTGGTACGACGTACGACGGCCAGCCGGACCGGACGCAAGCCACGGCGGCTCCTGACGGGCTCTGGTCCACGCGACGCGGCCGCGGCCAAGGAGCTCCGTTCCTGGACCCGCGACCTGCTGTACGCGCACCGGGCCGTGTTCGCGATCTGCTACGGCCTCTTCTTCTGCCTGATGCCACTCGCGGTCGGTTGGGACGGCATGCTCCCCTGGGCGGGTCCGGCCGCGCTGATCATGGCCGGCTCGATGTCGGCCAACCTGTACGGCTCGGACGGTACGGCGCTCTGGACGACACTGATGACTCCTGGTTCGGCCGGTCCGGACGTCAGGGCTCGTCAGCGGGCGTTCCTGCTCGTGTTCGGGCCCGTGACGATCCTCATCACCGTCCTCCTCACCTGGTGGTCGGGCTCGTCGAGCGCCTGGCCGCTCGTGCTCAGCGTGCTGCCCGCGCTCCTGGGCGGTGCCGCCGGACTGGTCGTCGCTGCGTCGGTGTTCGCGGCCGTGCCCACGACCGACGCCCACAAGCGGTCCGGCAACCCGCTCAACTCGGGTGAGAACGAGGGCGAGACCATGGGCATCGTCTGGGTGATGCTCATCCTGGTGTCCTTCACCGCGGCCCCCGCACTGTTAGCTGCCCTGGCGTGGTCCTGGTGGGGTGTCCCCGTCGGCGTGGCCAGCGGCGTACTGGCCTGGTGGTACTTCGGCCGCGTGGCAGCCGACCGCCTCGAGCAGCGCGGTCCTGAGCTGCTCACGCTCCTCCGCCACGGCCGCTCCACCACCGAGCAGGCCAAGCAGACCGCCGCCCTCGCCGACGTCCCCCGCTGGCGCCGCAACCTCGCCAACTTCTGCCTCGGCTTCGGCGCCATCCCGCTGTTCCCCCAGGCCGTCGTCCCCGCGGTCTTCAAGCTCACCGGCAACGACGACACCAAGTCCTGGTTCCTGGCCCTGCACCTCGACCCCGCTTGGCAATGGCCGGTCATCGTCCTGATGGGCGCCCTCGGCCTCGCCATGTACGCCTACGGCGGCCTCACCTACTGGACCGCCAAGAAGAAGGCGTCACGGCCAGATGGATGAGATCCATTCGGGGTGGTCGACGAACGGGTTCCGGTTGTGCTGGTAGGTGGTGTGGATGACGTCGTTGCGGCGCCTCTCGAAGGCGTCGGGCGGGTCGGCGGCGGACCAGGCCTTGAGGACAGCGAGCTTTCCCACGAACGGAGCGCTGCCGTTGCCGACGCTGTTGTTCGGCTCGAGGTTGGCGAAACCGTCGGTGCCCTCGTAGCGGACGGCCATGTAGAGGATCATCCGGGCGACGTCGCCGCGGACGGCGGCGCGCGGGGCGAACGAGTCGCCGTCGGCGGTGCAGCCGGAGCACTCGGCGACCGCTGAGCCGCCGTTGTCGAAGTCGAGGTTGCCGCGGGCGGCGTTCACCGAGACGTCCTCCGGGCGGAGGTGGTGGAGGTCGGTGCCCGGTCCGGTCGCCGTACCGAAGTCGCCGTGGGACTGCGGCCAGACGTGCTCGCGGTTCCAGTCGTTCGGGTCGCCGCCGTTGGTGCTCTTGCTCTGCGACCGGCCGGAGTACAGCAGGACGACGTTGTCCGGGTTCGCCGGGTCCTGGTCGGTGTCCTTGAGTGCGTTCCAGACCTGGTCGTAGCTCAGCTTGGTCTGGTCCGAGATGATCGTGTGCAGGGCCGCCTTCAGCGCCGCGCCGGTCTTGCCCTCGGTGCCGGCGTAGTAGTCACCCGGGTCGGGATCGGTCGAGCCGCCGCCGCTGAAGGCCGTGGTGTTCTTCAGGCCCGCATGCGAGAAGTACGCCCCGAGCGCGCCGGTCACGGTGATCTTCTTCCCCAGCAGTCCTGGGTTGCTCCGCAGTCCGTACGTCGCCCGGAACGCGGACGTGATCTGGACGTACAGCATCGACGACGTACTCGTCTGCGTCGCCGAGTCCGCCAGGGCGAGCGCGTAGTCGTTCGGGAAGTTGCTCCGGACAACGGTGTTGGTGGCGGTCGGCTGGCCGACGACGTACCCCTCGACCGTCGCGGTGGAGCCGTCCTGGCGGCCGATCGCCGTACTCACCGAGATCGGGGTGGCGGCGGTGGACGGGGTGATCCCGAAGCCGAGCAGCGCCAGGACGACGGTGACGATCAGCACGGGACGGCGGGAACGAAGCACGGCAACTCCCAGGGGCGGTTGGGGACCACTGCGTCGCCGTCAGTCTGCCCAGCCGACCGGGCCGCGGAACATCCGCGCGGGGAACGGGGAGTGAAGAGTTGAGTCGGTGGGGCGGTGAGCGTGTGAGTGCCGCTCGCCGCCCCACCTAGGTGTATGGGCCCCCATCAGGCCGCGACGAGTCGCCGCGGGCTGCTCTGCCCATCCACCAGTGAGGCGCTACTGGCGGGCAGCACCTCACCGACAAGGGGGAAGACCGTGGCCTTCCGGCGGTTGGCGTGGTGCGGACGCCGTTAACGGACCGTACTCAGTCCGGCACGCGTTGTCCACAGCTCGTCTCACGCTACTGACGAGTTACGAGCGCTTCTCCAGCCAATCGGCCCAGGCGGACAGGGCCGGGCCGGGGTTGCGGCGGCCGAGGCCCACGCGGAACCGGTCGGTCGGAGTCTCGGTCAGGGCGGAGCTGTAGATGCTCGCCGGCAGGAGCAGTACGCCGGCCTGTTCCACCAGGTCGGCGCACATCGTCTCCACGCCGTCGGCGCCCAGGTAGCGCGGGAAGCAGACGCAGCCGCCGTCGGGCGGCGTGAACTCGAACAGATCCGGGTAACCCCCGAAGAACTCGGTGAAGACCGGGAGGTTCTCGGTCACGATCGCGCGGTTGCGGTCGAGCAGGTGGTCGCGGGCGCGCAGGGCGATCAACGCCAGGATCTCGCTCGGTGCGGAGTTGCAGATGGTCGTGTAGTGCTTGGCGCGTTCGAGAGTGTCCAGGACGGTCCGGTCGCGGCAGGCGATCCAGCCGATCCGCAGGCCGGGCAGGCCGTACGCCTTCGACATCACGTTGAGGGAGAGCGCCGTACCGGAGAGGTCGGTTGCTTGCGGCAACGGATCACGGCCGAGCTCCAGACCGCGGTAGACCTCGTCGCTGAAGAGCGTGATCCCGCGGTCCTCGCAGAGGCGGACCAGGCGCAGCCAGGCGTCCTCGGACGGCACCGCGCCGGTCGGGTTGTTCGGGAAGTTGACCGAGACCATCCGGGTGTTCGGACGCAGAGCGCCCTCGACGGCTTCGACGTCGAGGGCCCAGTTGTCCTCGGCCCGCAAGGCGACCCCGGTGACCTCGCAGACAGCCAGCGGGACCGTCTCCGCGGCCTGGTAGTTCGGCGTGAGTACGACGAGGTGGTCGGTCGGCTCGAGGAGCGTCCGCATCGCGAGGTAGATCGCTTCCTCGGCGCCGGCGAAGCACAGGATGTCGTCGGGGTCGGCCTCGGTGTACGTCGACGCGATCTCCTCCCGCAGAGCCGGCAGCCCGCGGGTCTCGGTGTAGCCGAGGGTCAGCGACTCCCAACGCTCGCGGCCGTCGTCGTCCGCCAAATCCACGAGCTCGGACAGCCCCATCGTCTGCGCGTCCGAGGCGGTCAGGTGGTAGCGGGCGTTGAACTCCCACCGGGCGAAGTACGTCTCCAACCGGAAGTCAGGCAGGGTCGGCATGGGACTCCCTCCGGGTCTGGCCGAGCAGTTGGTAGAGCGCGGACCGCGAGATCCGCAGCGCGCGGGCGACCGTGGGAACGGACCGCCGCTGACTCAGTACGCCGGCCGCGTCCAGCCGGCCGAGGAGCTCGACGCGGTCCGCCCGGCTCAGCCGCTCGACCGGCAGGCCGCGCTCGCGGACGTACGCGGCGACGAGCTCGTTGAGCGTCTCGGTCCAGTCGTGCTCGAACAGCACCCGCGGTTGCCCGGCCACCGGCGCCGCGAACGCGGCCAGCAGCCGGCTCGCCTCCTCGAAGGCGGTCCGGTCGACGTTCACACAGAACACGTACGCCGGCTCGCCGTCCTCGTCCCGCACGACCGCGCTGACGCTGGACAGCCGGCGTCCGTCCGCCAGCACCTTCGGGTACGGCCCGTAGACGTCCGGTCCGGTGGCGGACAGTTCGTCCAACTCCCCCAGCAACGACGGATCACCAGGCTCCCGGCCCGACAACGGATTCCAGACCGCGACCACCTCGTCGGCCGCCGGATCATGCAGCACGACCTCCGCATGTGGCGACAGCAACCGGGCCAACGCGTCCCCGACCGGCGCCAACTGCTCAGCCTTCACGGGTGGACAGTATGTCCAGGAAGGACGACCTGTCTAGCACGTGCCGGTGATGGCGCGGTTGCGCCATGTCGCAGAGACGGCAGTGATGGACAAGGCGGATCTCCGTGACCGGATTGCAAACTCTTTCGAAAGAAGAGGTGCGCCTGCCCCAAGCCTCTGAAGGAGAATGATGCCCCCCACCCGGATCACCGCCGCCACCCTCGCGGCGCTGCTGACCCTCGGCGCGGTCTCGGCGACCCCGTCCGCCGCCGCCCCGCCCCCGACACCCGCTCAGAACGCCGGCACCGCCGGCACCCCCGGCGCCGCCAAGGTCACGCTGATCACCGGCGACGTCGTCGAGGTGACCGACGCCGGCGCCGGCAAGAAGGCGGCCACCGTCCGCCCGGCCGCCGGCCGCGAACGCGTCACCTTCCACACCATCGAGGTCGACGGCGGACTCCGGGTCCTGCCGGCCGACGCCGTACCGTACATCTCCACCGGCGTCCTGGACGCCGACCTGTTCGACGTCGAGGAGCTGATCGCCGACGGGTACGGCGACTCCGCGGCGCGGCAGCTCCCGCTGATCGTCAAGTACGACCAGGGCCTGCGCAGCTCCCACGAGCTCACCGGGACCACGGTCAAGCAGGACCTCGGCTCGATCGGCGGCCGGGCCGTGGACGCGGCCAAGGACCAGCTGCCCGAGCTGTGGAAGTCGCTGAAGCCGGCGGTCGGCGCCCGGGCGCTGAACAGTGGGGTCAGCAAGATCTGGCTCGACGGCAAGGTCCGCGCGGTGCTGGACAAGAGCGTGGCGCAGATCGGTGCGCCGTCCGCGTGGCAGGCCGGTTACGAGGGCTCCGGCGTCGAGGTCGCCGTACTCGACACCGGCGTCGACGCCGAGCACCCGGACCTGGCCGGGAAGGTGAAGCAGTCCGAGGACTTCTCCGGCAGCCCGAGCGGCCCGGCGGACCACTTCGGTCACGGCACGCACGTCGCCGCCACGATCGCCGGCACCGGCGCCGGTGCGGGCGGGACCCGGAAGGGTGTCGCGCCGAAGGCCGACCTGCTCGTCGGCAAGGTGCTCGGCGACGACGGCTACGGCTTCGAGTCCTGGATCATCGCCGGGATGGAGTGGGCCGCGGGCGAAGGCGCCAAGGTGGTCAACATGAGCCTCGGCGGTGGTCCGACCGACGGTACCGACCCGATGAGCCTGGCGGTCGACGACATCACCGCCCGGACCGGCACGCTGTTCGTCGTCTCGGCCGGCAACGACGGCCAGGACGAGACCGTCGGTACGCCGGGCACCGCGGCGTCGGCGCTGACGGTGGCGGCCGTGGACCGCAACGACGCGCTGGCGGACTTCTCCAGCCGCGGTCCGCGCCTCGGCGACGCCGGCCTCAAGCCGGAGATCTCCGCACCCGGTGTGGGCATCGTCGCCGCGCGCGCCAAGGGCACCGCGATGGGCGGCCCGGTCGACGAGCTCTACACCGCCGCCTCCGGTACGTCGATGGCCGCGCCGCACGTGGCCGGAGCCGCCGCCCTGCTCGCGCAGCAGCACCCGGACTGGACGGCCGAACAACTCAAGAACGCGTTGGTCAGCACGGCCAAGACCCAGCCGGTCCAGTCCGTCTACGCGCACGGCGCCGGCCGGGTCGACCTGGCCCGGGCGACCTCGCAGCAGGTGTTCGCGACGGCCGTCGCGGACTTCGGGCTACAGACGTCCACCGACGCCAGCAGCCGGACCGTCACCTACCGGAACGAGTCGGACACCCCGGTCACGCTGACCCTGTCCGTCGCGGTCAAGAACCTCGACAACGCGAAGCCGGAGACCGACGCCTTCGGCGTGCCGGCCACCGTCACCGTGCCGGCCAACGGCACCGCCGACGTACCGGTGAACCTGGCCGCGGCCAAGCTCGACCGCGGCCTGCACAGCGGCTGGATCGTTGCCACCGGCACCAACGGTGTGGTCACCCACACCGCCGTCGGTGCGCTCCGGCAGGGCCCGAAGCACACGATCACCCTGCGCGGGATCGGCCTGGACGGGCAGCCGTCGATGGTGCCGGTCGTCGCGCTGTTCGGTGACAACTCGCGCTCCGACGTCCTCGCCTGGATCCCTGGTGACGGAAGCATCACCGCCGAGGTCGAGGAGGGCACCTATCTGCTGCACGGGCTGGTCGACAACAGCGACCCGCAGAACGAGCAGGCCAGCCTGTTCACCGACCCGAACATCGTGGTCAGCAAGGACACCGAGGTCGTCATCGACGCCCGCAAGGCGGCGCCGATCACGATCCAGACGCCGAAGCCGTCGGAGCAGCAGGCGGTGCTGAGCTACTACGTGCACCGCGTCTACGCCAACGGCCGCTCGATCAGCCACGGCGTGATGCACTTCAGCACGGTCAAGCAGGTCAACGTCACCCCGACCAAGCCGGTCAAGGACGGCACCTTCGAGTTCTCGTCCCGCTGGCAACTGGTCGCGCCGCTGGTCCAGGCCACGGTCCAGGGTGTCCAGGGGCCGCTCGACATCAACCTGCTGCACCGCTCGCCGTCGTACGACGGGAAGACGAAGCGGTTGCCGATGGTCTATGCGGACTCCACGCTGCAGGGCGTGAAGGGCGCGCTGGCCGTGATCAACTCCAGCGAGGACGGCTGGGGCAACGGCAGTGAGCAGGAGCAGATCGCCGCGGCCGCGAAGGCGGGTGCCGCGGCCGTGATCCTGGTCCGGCCCGCGGACTGGTCGGCCTGGACGGTATGGCGGCCGGTCGGCGAGCGCGAGCCGATCCCGGCGATGGTCACCGGCTACAACGACGGTCAGAAGCTGATCGAGCGGGCCAAGCGCGGCCGCGCCACGATCGACCTGACGCTGACGACCTCGAGCCCGTACCTGTACGACGTCAACCAGGTCTCGAGCGGGTCCATCCCGGCGAAGATCGTCTACAAGGTGACACCGGCGAACAGCGCCCGGATCACCACCCGGTACGCCGACAACGGCGGCTTCACCTGGGCCAAGGAGCAGCGGTTCGGCTGGCGCCCGTGGCAGGAGTACGCCTGGAACGACTCGCAGCGGTTCGTCGAGACCCCGAAGGTGCGCGAGGAGTGGGTGACGTCGGGCGACTCGCTCTGGCAGCACCGGGTGCACCACCTCTACACCTGGGACGAGATGAACCCGCTGCAGGGCGGGATGACGTCGGTGCCGCGCAGCTACCAGGCCCGCCCGTCGAACGAGACCTGGTTCGGTCCGGTCGTCCGTCCGGCGGCCGCTCCCGGGGTGCAGTCGACCCGGACCGGTGACCGGCTGTCGTTGCGGATCCCGTCGTTCGTGGACGCCGCCGGTCACTACACCATCGGCGAGTCCACGTCGTCGTCCGCGGTGCTGTCGCGCAACGGTCAGGTCGTCGCCGAGCTGCCGGACGCGTGGGAGGACGTGATGACCTCCGGCGACGACGCGGCGTACAAGCTGGACCTGTCGACCGAGCGGAACGACGGCGAGTGGACCTGGGGTACGCGGACCCAGACCTCGTGGGAGTTCCGCTCGAAGAAGACGGCCGAGGACAAGGCGACGCCGTTGTCCCTGCTGCAGGTCGGCTACACGGTTCCGGTCGACCTGACCGGCCGGGTTCCGGTCCGCACCCACGCGGTCGGCTTCGAGGTCACCGGAGGATCCCGCGCGACCACGCTGCAGGCCTGGGCGTCGTACGACGAGGGCAAGACCTGGAAGAAGCTGGTCGTGGTCGGTGCCCTCGGCCGCTACCTCGGCGTGGTCCCGTCCGCGCACGGAACCGTCTCGCTGAAGGTCCGCGCGACCGACAGCACCGGGCTCGCGGTGACCCAGACCGTGATCCGCGCGTACGGCGTGAAGTAGCGAGCTGGGCCGGGGCAGCGGGGGCTGCCTCGGCCCGGATCCAGCTCAGAGCCACCCGCGTTTCGCGGCCTGGAAGGCCAGCCCGGTCCGGGTGTCCACGCCGGCCAGGGCCATCATCCGGTCGAGCCGCCGCTGGACGGTCCGGCGGCTGATCCCGAGCTGGGACGCGATCGACTTGTCGGGGACTCCGGCGACCAGCAGCGACAGCAGGAACCGTTCGTTGTCGTCCAGCCCCTCGATCTCCCCGGGGTTCTCGGCGTGCAGCCGGACCGGGGTCGCCATCTCCCAATGGCTCTCGAACAGGGCCAGCAACGCGTCGAGCAGCTGGCCGCGACCGATGATCGCGGCGGTCGGCTCGCCGATCCCCAGCTCGTCGTCCCGGACGAGCGGGCAGACCGCGGTCGCCCGGTCCACGATGGCCAGCCGGACCGGGAGGGTCGGCAGCGTGCGGGCCTCCTCACCCCAGCTCACCCCCTCGGCGATCGTGTCGAGCTCACCGGGTGTCTCCAGCAGGGCACGTTCGTAGATGGCGCGATACCGGACGCCTCGGGTCAGCGCGCCGTACTCCTCGGTGTTCTCCGCGCCCTGCATCGCCAGCGGGTTGGCGCGGCAGAACCACAGGATCTCCTCGCGGGCCGACTCCTGCAGGTCGCGCAGCCGCTCGCGGAGTGCGTCGGCGCCGACGATCACCTCGACCAGGTGGTGGGCGTCCCGGCGGCTCGCGCTCGCGCGGAACTCCTCGCTCAGTGCCGCGACGGTCTTGCGGGCCGCCTCGAGCGACTCCTGCCGGCGGAGCAGCGTCGTACCGAGGGCAACGTCCGGTGGGAGCGGCCGGAAGATCGGTCCGTCGGACTGCTGGACCGCGACCAGTCCCTTCGCCTGCAGCCGCTGCAGGACCTCGTCCGCCTCCTGCTGGGGCAGGTCGGCGACCTCGGCCAGCTCCGAGGGCCGCGCGGCGGACAGCCCGACGAGCAAGCGGTACGCCTGCTCCTCACGCGCATCAAGCAACAGGCCCTCCTGCATGTGGCGCCTCCCAGGCTCGGAACTCGACGCTCCCGCGCACATTCGAACACATCGGCCGCTGACACATCTGCGCCAGTCGATGCCGTGACACTCCAGTGTCATCACGTCGGGGGTGAGACACCGTCACTTTCGCGTCAGCAGTTCGCGGAACTCGCCGCCCCTGACCGGGGCGGTGGGGTGGGTCCGCGATCGCAGAGCGCATCCCGCCCATGAAGAGAGATCAACCGATGAGTCTGACCGACTATGCCGGTGTCGCCGGCCTGATCGCCGCGGCCGTCCTTGCCCTGTGGATGCTCCGGGGTCCCCGCGCACAAGCCCCGACTGCCCGGCATCGCGGCCATCCCGCGCTTCGTCTGCCGAAGCCGACCCATCCGGAGCGCGCTGCCCGGCGGTAGTACAGCTTCCGCTGAATACACTCTCCGCTGTACAGTCGCGCCATGGAAACCGTGGCGCGAGGTGAGGTGCTGGCCCGGTTCGGGCACGCATTGTCGGACGCGACCCGCACCCGGGTGCTGCTGGCACTCGTCGAGGGCCCGGCGTACCCGGCGGAGCTGGCGGATCGCCTCGGCGTGAGCCGGCAGTCGTTGTCGAACCACCTGGCCTGCCTGCGCGGCTGCGGCCTGGTCGTCGCCGAGCCCGAGGGCCGGCGGACGCGATACGAGCTCGCCGACCCCAAGCTGGCCACAGCGCTGACCGCGTTGCTCGATGTCGTCCTGGCGGTGGATCCGGCATGTCACTGATCAACGTCGGACCGCCGGTCGACCGGCGGCGGCTCGGGCGCCGGGCGCAACTGCTGGCCGGCGCGAGCGTCGGCTACAACCTGGTCGAGGCCGTGGTGGCGATCTCGGCCGGTGCGGTGTCGGGCTCGGTCGCGCTCGTGGGATTCGGGCTGGACTCGATCGTCGAGGTCGCCAGCGGGCTGATCATCCTGTGGCAGTTCCGTCATCCACTCCCGGAGACCAGGGAGCGCCGGGCGTTGCGCCTGATCGCGCTGTCCTTCTTCGGCCTGGCCGCCTACGTGTCCTTCGAGTCCGTACGGGCGTTGGTCGGGCGATCGGAGCCGGATGCGTCCCCGGTCGGGATCGGGCTGGCGGTGGCCTCGCTGCTGGTGATGCCGGTGCTCTCGGCGGCCCAGCGCCGTACCGGAAAGGCGTTGGGGTCGAACGCAGTGGTTGCTGATGGCACCCAAACGTTGCTGTGCACCTATCTGTCCGCGGTGCTGCTGGCCGGGCTGGTGCTGAACGCGACGGTCGGCTGGTTCTGGGCAGACGCGGTGGCTGGGCTGGTGATCGCGGCGGTCGCCGCCCGCGAGGGGGTGCAGGCCTGGCGAGGTGAAGGGTGCTGCCCTAACTGTTGATCTGGAACTTCATGCCCTTGTACTCGCGGGTGGTGGCCGCGGGCCGGCCGGAGTCCGCGGTGATCGCCGGGGCCGACGCCGTCGGTGGGGCGATGCCGAGGTGGGCGGCGGACTGACCGACCCTGGTCTGCACCCATTCCTGCAGGCCGGGATTCGCGACCATGATTCGCTGCCCGTCGTCCCGGAGCATGCCACGGGCAACGAGTTGCTGACGGTCGTCGTCCAGCTCCTGCCAGCGGCCCAGCCCGGCCATCCCGGTGTCGCCGGGCAGGCTCAGCCCGTGCGGACCGTGGGCCGCGACCTTCGCCAGCAGGTCCTTCTCGGAGTCCGAGCAGTTGTTCCAGGCCGCCTGGTAGAGCACCCGCGACTTGTCGTTGACCACCGCGGTCGCCGCCTTGGAGACGTCGGCGGTCACGCCGCCGGCCTGCAGCGCCATCGGGAGGGCGGTCTCGGCCAGGTCGCGCAGCCGGGTCGGGTCCCCGTTGGCCGACCTGACCAGCTGGTCCACCGCCTCGGGCTGATAGGCGATCCCCGCCCGGCGGAGAGGCTCGGTGAGCGCGGGCCGGAGCTCGTCGTCGGACAGCGGTCCGACCTCGCGGACGTCGAACCGCCCGGTCACCCCGGTCGCCACCCGGGACCGGCCGCCGGAGGCCGCCATCAACCGGGTCGCGGCCAGTTCGCCACCGGCGGCGACCAGGAACACCGGCCGGCGCTGCTCCTCGAGGTGCGCGGCCAGCTCCGTCAGTGCGGCCAGGTCGCGCTCCGAGGCGACGTCCAGGTTGTCGACCATCAGCAGGACCGGCTCCGGCGGCTTGCGGTTCGCCCCGAGCTCGCCGAGCTGACCGGCCAGCTCGTTCAGCGTGCGGCCGACGCTGTCCTCGTTGCCGGCCTCCCACTGCGTCTTCGCCACCCCCTGCACGAACGGCACCGGCATGACCCGGAGCTCCGCGCCGTGCTGCTTACTGCGGTGGCGCTGGGCGAGATCCTTCGTCAGCTTCTTCAGCCGGCGCGCGCCGAGCATGCCGTAGCGCTTGCGGATCCGGCCGAGGTCGTCGGTCACCTGGCGGACGAACCGGTTCTCCAGTGGCTCCCGCGGGGACGCGGTCACCCGGATCCCGATCCAGCCCTGCTGCTTGGCGAGCGCCTCGGCCCGGTCCAGCTCGACGGTCTTGCCCATCCCGGGCGGCCCGGTGAACAGCACCGAGTTGCCCTCGGGCGTGCGCAGGTCGAGGGAGATCGGCCGGCCGAACCGGTCGGTGCGGGTCACGGTGTAAGCCGGGTTTCGCGGCGTACCGAAGACCTGGCTCATTGCTCCAGCCTGCGCAAGGTAGCGGTCCCCGACACGGGCTGTACATGTCTTGCCGGTGAACACTGACCGCCTGCGGGTTGAACCGGTCTACCCGCGCCGCCCGATCGCGCACGGATGAGGGTTGGTGCTTGGCAGCGTGGCGGCCCGCTGTCACGCTGCCAGCATGTGGACCCGACGTGTGCTGGCGGCGCTCCTGACAGCGCCACTGCTGCTGATCGGCTTGGTGCCGTCCGCCCAGGCCGCGCCGAACCCGAAGCTGACGGTCACGGCCGTCAGCCTGGCCAGGCCGAGTGTCGCCGTGTCGGGCCTGAACCAGGCGCCGGTGACGATCACCGTCAAGGGCGGCTACGCCTCGACCGATCCGCAGGACGCGAACATCACGTTGTACGTCGTCCTGCAGCGCACAGGCGGTTCTGGTCCGCTGACGTACCTGCTCTCGACGGATCTGCCGCGGACGGCGGGCACCGTGCAGAGCGGGACCTGGAGCGGTCCGGTCTACGTGCCGTCGACGGCCAACGGCACCTTCAAGGTCACCGGGGTCTACGCCGGGTCGTACTTCCCGGGCAGCGGTGACATGACCGATCCGACGCCGTTCGACGGTCCGTCGTTGACGGTCACCGGGTCCAACCTGCCGCGGGTGACCGCGTCGGTCTCGCCGAAGGTGGTGCCGTTCGGGTCGCCGTACTCGATCCGGTGGGCGGTGACGAACGCAGCGACCGGCAAGCCGTACGGGACCCGGATCTCGGTGTTCCTCGGCATCGACAACGCGTGTGCCGAGCCTGGGCCCGGCGTCAACGTCCGGACCGACACGAACGGGATCGCGACCAAGGCCTACACGGCCGCGGACGGCGAATGGGTCAACTGCCTGCGGATCTTCGGGAAGCCGACCGACATCGCCGGACTCGGCCTGGGCGTGGCCCGGCCGGGCATCGTGTCGGCCGTGCCGTCGCGGACGAGTGCTCCGGTCGGGACCGTCGTACCGGTGAACGGGTCGGTCGCCGGTGCGCCGTCCAACTGCAAGGTGTGGCTGCAGCGGTTGTACGGCGCGACGCAGTGGCGATCGGTGAGCTCGGCCGGCATCCGGCAGAGCGGCCGCTTCACGGTGAACGCGCAGCCGGCGTACAAAGGCCTGATCCCCTACCGCGTCTACCTGCCTGCGTGCTTCCGCTACCAGGCCGGCGTCAGCAAGGTCTTCTACATCCGCGGGCTCTGAGACGCGGCTGGGGTGGGTTGGGGCCGGTGGGTTAGCCTGAGTTAGGTAGACCTAACTTGGCCTGACCGGGCCGCCCGCCGTACCCCCCGAGAGGACCGTGGTCCTGTGACCAGCCCCGCACCCCGCCGCAACCGCGTCTGCAAGCGCGCGGTCGTCCGTCGGACCGAGCGAATCACCCCGCACATGATCCGGGTCGTGCTCACCTCCGACGACTTCGTCGACAACGGCTACACCGACCACTACGTGAAGCTGCTGTTCGGCAAGCCCGGGGTGGAGTACGCCGAGCCGCTCGACATGGGCGTGATCCGGGAGACCTACCCGTCGGAGCAGTGGCCGACGATGCGGACGTACACGGTGCGGAACTGGGACGAGGACAACCGCGAGCTGACGATCGACTTCGTCCACCACGGTGACGAGGGCGTCGCCGGACCGTGGGCCGCGGCGGCACAACCGGGCGACGTGCTGTGGTTCAACGGTCCCGGTGGTGCGTATGCGCCGGACGAGGCGGCCGATTGGCACCTGCTGGTGGGCGACGAGAGCGCGCTGCCGGCGATCGGCGCCGCGGTCGAGCAGTTGCCGCCGGGCGCCCGCGCGACCGTCCTGCTCGAGGTCGAAGACGAGACCGAGGAGCAGAAGTTCAGCGGCGCCGGCGACGTCGAGGTCACCTGGTTCCACCGGGCCGGCAGCGACGCCGGTCGCGGTGACGGCCTGGTCGCCGCGGTCGAGGCCCTCGACTTCCCGGCCGGCGACACCCAGGTCTTCGTCCACGGCGAGGCCGGTTTCGTCTTCCGCATCCGCAAGAACCTCTTCACCGACCGCGGCCTCCCCCGCGACCGCGTCTCCCTCTCCGGCTACTGGCGCCTCGGCAAGAACGAGGACGGCTGGCAGGCCGAGAAGGCCGAAACCGCCCGCAAAGAACGCGAAGCCACCGGCGCCTGAGCCAACCAGCCGGTCGCGGACGGCGTCGTACGCGACATGGTTGATCCTGCGTCGTTCGATCGTTTTGCCGTCGAGTACGACCGGTTCGTGGAGCTCGAGGGGAACACGGGGTGGTTGGTGGGGCTGGGGCTGCGCGGGGAACGGGCGCTGGATGCCGGGTGTGGGGCGGGGCAGGCGGCGGTTCGGTTGGCCGAGGGGTTCGACGAGGTGGTCGGGGTCGATCTCAGCGCGCCGATGATCGAGCTCGCCCGGCGGAAGCGGGCGCGGTCGAACGTCGAGTATCGCGTGGCGGACGTGTTCGCGATCGAGGACGGCGGGTTCGACCTGGTCTACAGCCACACGATGATGCATCACCTGCCGGACTACCGGGCGGGGCTTGAGCATCTGAAGTCGTTGGTGCGGGCGGGTGGGACGGTGGCGATCGTGGACAACGTGTCCGATCGCTGGCCGACGCCGCCGCGGTGGGTCTATCTGCTCGGCGCGTGGCTGGGGTTCCCGCGGCAGCTCGCCCGGCGGGGGATCAGGGATGCGTGGTTCGAGTTCCGGTTCTGGCACAGCAGGCCGTGGCTCGAGCATCTGGCGAGCGACCGCTACCTGTCCCGCAGCCAGTTCCGGGAGGTGTACGACGACGTGTTCCCCGGCGCTCAGTACACGGACGTCGGGTTCGCGCTGGCTATGCGGTGGACCGCCGCCGGTTGAGCAGGTCGATCAGCGTCGACGCCTGGTTGGTCGGCAGGACCCAGTCGTCGCCGGACGCCTGCAGGATCACTGCCGGACCCTCGGTCACGATCGGTGGATGCGGGATGGCGATCGGGAACTTCAACCGTTCCACGCCACTGAGCGCGGCCTCGAACACCCCGGTGATGCTGCTCAGCGGATAGGTCTTCGCCAGGTCACCGGCCGACTGCGACCGCAGGACCGGCCGGCTCTGGATCGTGACGCTGTCCGCGCCCAGCAGGACCGCGGTCAGCTGCAGTCCGCGCAACCGGAAGATCAGCTCGTACGGCGTCTCCGCCAGCTCGGGTACGACGGGAACGAGCAGCACCCGGTCGGCGTACCGGGCCAGCGCAGCACCCGCGACGATGCCGACGAGCAACGCGGGCAACGCCAGGAACGCCGGCCACCAGACGCCGACCGCCAACGGGAACAGCGTCACGGTCAGCCCGCTCAACGCACCGAACAGCGCACCCACCCCGGCCCACCACCGCGGCTGGTACCGATGGCGCCGCCGCTGGACCCACCCGAGCACCAGCATCCCGGCCGGCACGAGGCAGCCCGCCCACGCGGCCGGCGACCCCGCCGTACTGATCCACGCCACGATCACCAGCAGCACGAGCGGGATCCCGAGATAGATGCCCGCCACCACCCGCTGCACCCGCCGGTGCCTCTGCTCCATGGGGAAAACCCAAGCACATCCCGCCCGAACCACCTACTCTGCCGAGGATGATCGAGATCCCCGCGGCGCTGGTCGAGACGCACGCTGACGACGAGCCGGAGTGGCTCGCCGCGCTCCCGGCGATGGCCGCCGAGTACGTCGACCGCTGGCAGCTGACCGTCAAGGGTGATCCGCTCCACGGCGCCGCGTCGCTGATCCTGCCGGTCGTCCGACGCAACGGTACCGAGGCGATGCTCAAGCTCCAGCCGACGAACGACGAGAGCGCAGGCGAGGCCCTCGCCTTGCGCACGTGGAGTCGGTCTGACGTGGTCGAGGTGCTCGAGGACGACCCCGCGACGACGACGATCCTGCTCGAGCGACTCGAGCCGCGGACACTGAACGCCGTACCGGATCACACCGAGGCGACCCGGATCCTGGCCGAGCTGCTGATCCGGCTGAGCGCGGTGCCGGCGCCACCGGGGATCCGCCGGCTCGCGGACGTCGCCGGCGCGATGGTTGACGACGCACCCGCCCTGATCCCGCGCCTGACCGATCCGGCCGAGCAGCAGTTGGTACGGCGCTTCGTCGCCCAGGTCGAGGAACTCGTGCCGGAGTCCGGCGACCGCCTGCTGCACTGGGACCTGCACTACGACAACGTGATGGCGGCCGGCCGGCAGCCGTGGCTGGTGATCGACCCGAAGCCGTTGGCCGGAGATCCGGGTTTCGACGTGTTCCCGGTGCTGTGGAACCGCTGGGACGACCTGGAGGCGACCGGCGACCTGGACCAGGCGATCCGGGACCGCTTCGACCTGATGCTCGCGATCACCGGCATCGACCGCGACCGGGCGCTCGGCTGGACCGCGGGCCGGATCCTGCAGAACGTGCTCTGGGATCTCGAGGCCGGCGAGACCACGATCTACCCAGTCCTGCGAACCATCGCCGTGGCCCTTCGGCTGTGATTACATGATTACGTGACGACTCCGACGTTGTACGAGTGGGCCGGCGGGCACGACGCGCTGCGCCGGCTGACCGAGGTGTTCTACGACAAGGTGCTGGCCGACCCGATCCTCGCCCCGGTGTTCGCGCACATGAGTGACCAGCACCGCGAGCACGTCGCGATCTGGCTCGGCGAGGTCTTCCGCGGCCACAGCCGGTACACCGACGAGCTCGGCGGTTACCCCGCGATGTTGCGGCACCACCTCGACCTCGGGTTGACCGAGGAGCAGCGATCGCGGTGGGCGACTTTGATCGCCGCGAGTGCGGATCCGGCCGGTCTGCCGGACGATCCGGAGTTCCGCTCGGCCTTCGTCGCGTACGTCGAATGGGGCACCCGGATCGCTCTGGCCAACTCGCAGCCGGGCGCGACCCCGCCGCCCAAGGCCCCGGTTCCGCACTGGGGCTGGGGCGAAGCACCGCCGTACCAGCCATAGTTGACGTAGCAGACACCCCCGGGAGAACGCCGGGGGACTGCGGGTTGGATACAGTCGCGGTTCACGATGATTCCGCTTGCGGGGATGCGAGGGTGAACCTGTGACCGCTCAGCTCGAGTATCCCGAGGTGCAGGACAGCGACGCGCTGTTGTCGATCCAGGGCCTGTGGAAGGTGTTCGGCCCGAAGGCCCAGCGCGTGCCGCGCCGCCCCGACCTCGCCGCTCTTGACCGCGCCGCCCTCTACACCCGGACCGGATGTACGGCGGCCGTCCGCGACCTCAGCTTCGACGTCGCACCCGGTGAGGTCTTCGTCGTCATGGGCCTGTCCGGCTCCGGCAAGTCCACGCTGGTCCGCTGCCTCACCCGTTTGATCGAACCGACCGCCGGCAGCCTGATCTTCGAGGGTGAGGACCTCCGGGCCGCGGACGAGAAGCGGCTGCGGACGTTGCGCCGGAGCAAGTTCTCGATGGTCTTCCAGCACTTCGGCCTGCTGCCGCACCGCAAGGTGATCGACAACGTCTCGTACGGGCTGGAGATCCGCGGCGAGAGCAAGCCCGACCGCCGGCGGCGGGCCCAGGAGGTGATCGACCTGGTCGGCCTGGCCGGCAACGAGCACCTCTACCCCGAGCAGCTGTCCGGCGGCATGCAGCAGCGGGTCGGGCTGGCCCGTGCGCTGGCCAACGACCCGGACGTGCTGCTGTTCGACGAGCCGTTCTCCGCGCTCGACCCGCTGATCCGGCGGGAGATGCAGAACGAGGTCGTCCGGCTGCACCGCGAGGTCGGCAAGACGATGGTGTTCATCACCCACGACCTGTCCGAGGCGCTGAAGCTGGGCGACCGGATCCTGCTGATGCGCGACGGCGCCGCGGTCCAGCTCGGCACCGGCGACGAGCTGGTCGGGGCGCCGGCCGACGACTACGTCCGCGACTTCGTCCGCGACGTACCGCGGGCCGACGTCCTGACGCTGCGGTGGATCGTCCGGGACGCGCGCCCCGACGAGCCGCTGGACGGACCCGAGCTCGGCCCGGACGTGCTGGTCCGGGAGGCGACCCGGCTGGTGCTGGAGGCGGACCGCCCGGTCAAGGTCGTCGCCGACGGCACGCTGCTCGGTGTGATCGACGACGAGGAGATCCTCGCCGTCGTCGCGGACCACTGATGGCCGCCATCACGAGCGACGTCGAGGTCGAGGTACGCCGGCCACGGCGGAGCGTGCTCGTCGGCGTCCTGCTCGTCGTCTGGGTGGCGGCGTACTTCGTCCTGCGTGGTCTCGACACGCTGCCGCTCGGCGCCCAGGAGACGACCGCGTTCCACCGCTGGCTGACCGATCACCGCGACGACGTCGGCCAGGGCAACGTGGTCTTCGACGCCGTCCGGATGGCGGTCGACCAGTTCGTCGTACTGCTGCAGAACGTCCTGGCCCAGCCGGCGTACGGGCGGCCGGTGCCGGTCGTCGGCTGGCTCGGTGTGGTCGCGGTGTCGGCGTACCTGGCCTGGGCGTTCGGCAACTGGAAGGTCGCGCTGCTCGCGGCCGGCGGCCTCGGGTTCGTCGGGCTGCAGGGGTTGTGGCAGGAGAGCATGCACACGCTCGCGCTGACGATCGCGGCCGTGCTGCTGTCGCTGCTGGTCGCGATCCCGCTGGGGATCTGGGCCGGGTTGTCGGACCGGGCCTTCAAGGTGGCCACGCTCGTCCTCGACCTGATGCAGACGCTGCCGACGTTCGTGTATCTCGCGCCGCTGACATTGTTCTTCGCGATCGGCCCGGCCGCGGCCACGATCGCGACCCTGATCTACGCGGCGCCGCCGGCCGTCCGGCTGACCGCGCACGCGATCCGGTCGGTCCCGGCGGAGAGCGTCGAGGCGTCCCGGTCGCTCGGCTCGACCAGGGGCCAGACGCTGACCAAGGTGTTGCTGCCGATGTCCCGGAGTACGGTCGTCGTCGGCATCAACCAGACGATCATGGCGGCGTTGTCGATGGTGACCGTGGCCGCGCTGATCAATGCGCCCGGTCTCGGCGACACCGTGCTGACGGCCCTGCAGACGCTGGACGTCGGGGTCGCGTTCAACGGCGGCCTCGCGATCGTGGTGATCGCGATCGTCCTCGACCGCGTCACCACCGCGGCCGGCGACCGGCCGTGGCGGACGGCGAGCCTCCGCCGGAAGGCCCTGCTGGGCGCCGGCGCGGCCGGTGTCCTGGTCGCGATCTGGTTCTCCCGGACCTACGTGTGGGCGGCCGAGTTCCCGACCTCGGTGAACCTCGGCTCGCGGATCGCGGTGGCCGCGACGGACGTGACGAACTGGATCCAGGACGTGTTCGGCGGGTTCACGTACGGCGTCCGGGACGCGGTCACCTTCGCCCTGCTGAACCCGCTCGAGGCCCTGCTGACCGGGTCGCCGTGGTGGTTGGTGGCCACGGTGATCGTCGCGCTCGCCGTCGTCCTCGGTGGCTGGCGCGCGGCCCTTCCGGCCGCGGCGTGCTCGGGGCTGTTGGTCGCGACCGGGGTCTGGCACGACAGCATGGTCACGCTCGCGCAGACGCTGCTCGCGACTGTCGTGGTGGTCGCGGTCGGGGTCGCCCTCGGCGTGTGGGCCGGGCGCAACCGCCGGGTCGACACCTGGATCCGGCCGGTGCTGGACGCCGGGCAGACCATGCCGCCGTTCGTGTACCTGGTGCCGTTCCTGGCGTTGTTCGGCACCAGCCGGTTCACCGCGATGGCGGCCGCGGTCGTGTTCGCGGTCCCGGTGACCACCAAGATCGTTGCCGACGGCATCAAGGCGGTGCCGGTGGCGACCGTGGAGGCGGCGAACTCGGTCGGCTCGAGCAGCTGGCAGGTGATCAGCAAGGTGCAGCTGCCGGTCGCCCGCCGGGCGATCACGCTCGCGGTGAACCAGGGGCTGATCTACGTGCTGTCGATGGTCGTCGTCGGCGGCCTGGTCGGCGCCGGCGCGCTCGGGTACGACGTGTACGCCGGGTTCACGCAGAGCGAGCTGTACGGCAAGGGACTGGCCGCCGGGCTCGCTATCGTCCTGCTGGGCGTCCTGCTCGACCGCGTGACCCAGGCGGCCGCCCGCCGTACCCAGAGGTTCCCGAGAAGAGGAGACAAGCTGTGAAGAAGCTCCGGTACGCCGGTGTCCTGACCGCTGCCGCGGCACTGGCGCTGGCCGGGTGCGGCGGCGAGAAGGTCGGCTCGCAGCAGCCGGCCGACGACGGCGGGAAGGAGTGCGGCACGGTCAACCTGGCCGTCAACCCGTGGGTCGGGTACGAGGCGAACGCGGCCGTGTTCGCCTACGTCGCGACCAAGGACCTCGGCTGCACGGTGGAGAAGAAGAACCTGAAGGAGGAGATCTCCTGGCAGGGCTTCGGCACCGGCGAGGTCGACGCCGTGCTGGAGAACTGGGGTCACGAGGACCTGAAGAAGACCTACATCGAGGAGCAGAAGGTCGCGGTCGAGGCCGGCTCCACCGGCGTCAAGGGCGTGATCGGCTGGTACGTGCCGCCGTGGATGGCGCAGCAGTACCCGGACATCACCGACTGGAAGAACCTGAACAAGTACGCCGCCCTGTTCAAGACGTCGGAGTCCGGCGGCAAGGGCCAGCTGCTCGACGGCGACCCGTCGTACGTGACCAACGACGAGGCGCTGGTGAAGAACCTGAACCTGAACTTCAAGGTGGTGCAGAGCGGCAGCGAGACCGCGCTGATCCAGGCCTTCCGGGACGCGGAGAAGAACAAGAAGCCGCTGCTCGCCTACTTCTACGAGCCGCAGTGGTTCTTCAACGAGCTGAAGCTGGTCAAGGTCAACCTGCCGGCGTACAAGGCCGGGTGCGACGCCGACCCGGCCAAGGTCGCCTGCGACTACCCGCCGTACGACCTGGACAAGGTGGTCTCGAAGAAGTTCGCCGACTCCGGCAGCCCGGCGTACGACCTGGTGAAGAACTTCCAGTGGACCAACGAGGACCAGAACGCCGTCGCCCGGATGATCGCCGTGGACAAGCTGTCCCCGGACGCGGCCGCCGAGAAGTGGGTCACCGAGAACCGCTCGAAGGTGGACGGCTGGCTCGGGAAGTAATCCGGTCGACGTCGAAGCGTTCCGCCGGCGGGAGGGGTGAACCGACCTTCGCGCGGAGCGCTTCGGCCTCGGTGAGGAGCTGGTGGGCGCGGGCGGGATCCTCGGTCGCGCCGGCCAGGCCTTCCAGGGCGAGGGCGATCGCGCGCTCGTCGCCGACCTGCTGGGCCGCCTCGTAGCCCTGCTCGTGCAGCGCCCGTGCCTTGGCGAAGTCGCCGCGTTGCTCGGCGATGAAGCCCAGCTGGGCCAGGATGAACGCGATCCCCGGTGTGCCGCCGACCTGGCGCAGCCAGTCGAGCCACTTGGTGAAGTGCGCCTCGGCGTCGTCGAGGCGGCCCTGCCGGCGGGCGGACAGTCCGAGACCGACCTCGGCGTACTCCTCGGCCGACTTGTTGGACTGCTCGATCGCCAGCCGCCGGGCCCGCTCGTGCAACGCGTCCGCCCGCTCGTAGTCGCCGGTGAGGTACGCGATCCGGCCCAGCCCCGAGGTCCGGAACGAAACCTCGGTCCACAGTCCGAGGTCCTCGGCCAGCCGGAGCGAGTCCTCGAGATACCGCACGGCGGTCGGGTAGTCCCCGCTGATCTCGGCGACGATGATCAGCGAGTACGCCGCCTGCAGCCGGCCCCAGTCGTCGCCGAGTTCGTCGAAGAGCTCGAAACTGCGGTGGCCGTCCTGCAGCATCGACCAGAGGTCGGCGTGCACGATGTTCAGCTGCGCCCGCGTGCTCAACGCCGCGGCCAGTCCCCAGCGGTCGCCGTCGGCGGTGAACGCCTCGATCGCTCGGTCGACACGCTGCATCAGCACGTCCCGGGCGCCGTACGCCCACTGGGTGTGCGCCAGGAACCACAGTGCGCGGGCCGGTGGCTCGTCGTACGACGCCAGCGCCTGCTCCGCCGCCTCCGTCAGGTTGGCGCCTTCGGCGTCGGTGGCCGCCATCCCGACCAGCCAGACCGTGGCTGCGGCGCGGTCCGCCGGGTCCTGCCCGGGTGCGGCGAGGGCGGCGGCGATCGACCGCCTTGCCTCGCCGTGGCGGCCCCGGAGGTACCAGTACCACGCCAGCGCATTGACCACCTTGAGCGGCGGACCGGTCTCCAGGGCGGCACGGAAGTTCGCAGCCTCCTGGTCGAGGCGGTGGAGCCACGTGCGCTGCTCGGGGCCGCGCAGCTTCTCCTCGGCCTGCTGAGCCAGCCGCAGGTAGTAGTCCGCATGGCGCCGCCGGGTCGCCGCCTCTTCACCGGCTTCCGCGAGGCGTTCGAGGCTGTACGCCGCGACCGACTCCAGCAACCGGTAGCGGCCGGTGCTCGCGGCAACCAGCGATTTGTCGACAAGTGCCATCGCCACGGCTTCCGGCAGCTCACACACCTCGGCCGCGGCCTCGAGCGAGAACGTGCCGGCGTGCACAGCCAGCCGGCGAAGCATCGCGCGTTCGTCCGCGGTCAGCAGGTCCCAGCTCCAGTCGATGGTCGCCCGCAGCGTCCGCTGTCGCTCGGGTACGCCGCGGCCACCCGACAGCAACCGGAACCGGTCGTCCAGCCGGTCCGCGAGTCCTTCCACGCCGAGCGCCCGTACCCGGGTCGCCGCGAGCTCGAGGGCGAGCGGAATGCCGTCCAGCCGACGGCAGATCGCCCTGACCGCCTCGGAGTCGGCAACCCCGGCACGCGCGGTGAAGAGGTCGACGGCCGCCTGCGGTGCGAGCGGCTCAACCTCGAACACCCGCTCGCCCGGCAGGCCTAACGGCTCCCGGCTGGTCGCGAGGACGCGCAACTCAGGTGCCTCCGCGAGGAGTCGCGCGGTGATGTCGGCGGCCTGCAGATGCTCACAGTTGTCGAGGATCAGCAGGACCGGCCGCGCGCGCATCGACTCGATCAGCCGAGGCAACAGGTCGGCGGTGTCGTCCCGAAGTCCCATGGCAGCGGCCAGTCCGTCCAGCAGATCGTCCTGCCTGAGCGGAGCGAGCTCGACCAGCCGTACGTCGCCGATGTGGCTCCGGCCGAGCTCGAGAGCCAGTCTGGTCTTGCCGACCCCGCCGGGCCCGACGAACGTGAGCAGTCGGGTGTCGGTCAGCAGGTCCTTGGCCGACGTAAGCACCTCGGCCCGGCCGATCAGGTCGTTGAGCGGCGCGGGCAGCCGGGACGGTTGCAGGGATGCGTCGTGGCGGAGGATCGCCGCGTGCAGTTCGACGAGCTCCGGTCCGGGGTCGGCGCCGAGCTCCTCGGCGAGCGCCTCGCGCAGGTCGGCGTACGAGCGGAGCGCTTCGTCCTGGCGGCCGGCCCGGTACAGGGCGCGCATGTGCAGCGCACGGAGGCGCTCGCGCAACGGATGCTGTCGGATGAGCTCGGTCAGCTCCGGGATCGGGTCCTCGGCCTGTTCGAGCAGGGTCTCGGTGGCGGTGAGTCTGGCCTCCTCCAGACGGTCGCGGGCGGCCCGGGCGAACTCGTGGTCGGCGATATCGGCGTACGCGGGACCACGCCACAGGTCGAGCGCCTCACGGAGCCGGCCGGCGTCGACCAGCTCCTCGAAGATGTTGCTGTCGACAACGTCCGCCGTGAGGGTGTAACCGGCGGGTCCGTGCGCGACCAGGGCACGGCTGCCCGGCTCGGCCCGGTCGAGCGCCGTCCGCAGCTGGGAGATCCGGGCCTGGAGCGTCCCGGTCGCGTTCCGCGGCGGGCGGTCACCCCAGAGGTCCTCGATCAGGCGGTCCGCGGACACCGGGCGGCCGCGGTGCACGAGCAGGTCGAGCAGCAGCGTCCGGACCTTGGTGTCGGGCACGGCGACCGGCTCACCGGCGTCCGTCCGGACCACCAGGGGACCCAGCACGCCGAAGTACATAGCCGTAGTAAACCCGTAGCGTGGTGACGCACGCTCGGCGCATGAGTTCTCGAGAAGCAGTCACAGTGATCGGCCTCGGCGCGATGGGATCCACCATGGCCGAGGTCTTCCTCGCCGCCGGCCACCCGACCACCGTCTGGAACCGGACGCCGGGCAAGGCCGGTAAGCTCGTCGACGCCGGTGCGGTCGAGGCGGCGACCGCCGCGGAGGCGGTGGCCACGGGCAACCTGGTGGTGATCAGCCAGGTCGACTACGCCGCGATGGACGACTCCCTCGCCGGCGCGGACCTGTCCGGGCGGGTCCTGGTCAACCTCAGCTCCGACAGCCCGGACCGCTTGCGAGCGGCGAGCCAGTCGGTCGCGGACCGCGGCGGCACGCTGGTGACCGGCGGCATCATGGTCCCGCCGCCGGGTATCGGTCAGCCGGGTTCGTACGTCTTCTACAGCGGACCCGCCGAGGCGGTCGAAGCGCACCGGACGACGCTGGAGGTGCTCGGCCGGGCCGACTACATGGGCGCGGACCCGGGCCTCGCGATGCTCTACTACCAGGCGATGCTCAACATGTTCTGGACCACGCTGACCAGCTACATGTACTCCGCCGCCCTGGTCGGCACCGCCGGCGTCGGCGCCGGGCAACTCCGTCCGTACGCCGCCGCGCTGCTCGCCGACATGACCGACGAAGGGCCGATGGGCTACCTGAAGATCCTCGCCGAGGAGCTCGAGCAGGGTGCGTACCCGGGCGAGGAGAACAACCTGCACATGCAGGCGGTCGGCAGCGAGCACGTGGTCGACGCCTTCGAGCAGGTCGGCCTGGACACCGGACTCCCGCGCGCCCTGGCCACCCTGTTCGCCCGCGCCGACGCCGCCGGCCACGGCCAGGACGGCCTCGGCGCCCTCGTCGAAGCCATCCGCAAACCCGCACGCTGAAGCCCCCTTGAGCTTGGTCGGCGCCAGCGGCAACTATCACGGGATCGGTGGAGCAACGCCGACGACACGCCGGATTTCGGACGAAACCAGGTAGCGTCGGTTCCATGATCATCGTGACAGCTGCACTGAAGGGCGGGGTCGGTAAGACAACCACGTCGGTGTACTTGGCCGCGCTGGCATCTTCCAACCGTCGTACATCCACCCTGGTCGACGCGGATCCACAGGGCAGCGCGGCCGACTGGGTCGCGGATTCCGAGGACGACCACTTGGCCCGGGTCGAGATCGCGGAGGCGCCGACCGAGCGCCTGCTGAACAAGGCGCTGGACAAGATCCCGCCGGAGGGCATCGGCATCGTGGACATGCCGCCGTCGCACGAGCGGCTGCTGAACAAGGCGCTCGAGCGCGCCCGGATCGTCGTCCTGCCGACCCGGATCGGCGGGGTCGAGACACCGCGGGTGAAGGCGGTGCTGGACCTGGTCCCCGACCACATCCCGGTCGGCCTGGTGATCTGCTCCGCCCGGACCTACACCCGCAGCTACCAGGAGGCGATGGCGCAGTACGCCCAGGAGGGCATCCCGGTCTGGGGCACCATCCCGGAGCGGGTGTCGATCACGGCCGGCCCGACCGGACCGCTGGCGGCCGACGGCCTGGAGTCGTACAAGAAGGTCTGGCGCAAGATCCTGGCCGCCGCCCGCAGTTGACCGGCCGCCTCCAACCTGCCCACAGTCGACCGCCCGCAGTTGACCGCCCGCGACGGGTTGGGTCCGTGAACTCGCTCACGGGCCCAACCCTCAGCGTTGCAGCGGCGGCTCGCCCTTGACGTAGGAGCGGATCACGGTGGCCGCGGCCCCGCGGGCCCAGTCGTCGAAGGTGTGCGAGCGCAACATCAGCCGTCCCTTGCCGGCGGCACCGAAGGCGTGGGCCTGGAAGGCCTGCCGCATCCGCTCCTCGTACAGGTCGTAGTCGGCGACCCCCTCGCCGGCGATCACGACCAGCTCCGGGCCGACCAGGTTCACCATCGCGGCCAGCGCCGAGCCGATCACCTCACCGGCCCGGTCGAACGCCTCCCGCGCGTGCGCGTCGCCCTCGTGCGCCAGCTTGATCGCACCCGCCAGGTCCAGGTCCGGCTTCCCCGTCGTCTCCCGGGTCCGGGACAGGATCGCGTCCGACGAGGCGACCGTTTCCACACATCCCCGCCGGCCACAGGTGCAGACCAGGTCGCCCGGGGCCAGCGGCAGGTGGCCGAGCTCGCCGGAGACGCCGTACGCCCCGGACACGACCTCGCCGTTGATGTAGAGGCCGCAGCCGATCCCGGAGCCGATCGTGACGACCGCGAACGAGTCCGCGTCCACCCCGACCCCGAACCAGTGCTCGGCCACGGTCAGCGCGCGGACGTCGTTCGTCACCACCACCGGAACCTTGACGTGCCTGGCCATCAGGTCCGCGACCGCGACGTCACGCCAGCCCATCAGCGGTGAGTGCCGGACGACGCCGTGCTTGCCGTCGACGTCGCCGGACACGGCCACGCCGATCCCGATCAACGGTCCGGTGGTGGTGTCCGCCGCGGCGATCAGCTCCTTGGCCAGCTCCGCCAGTTGCTCGATCACGGTGGCCGGCGTGGGGTCGTCCAGCGGCCGGTGCCGGACCGTACGGATCCCGGCGGTGAAGTCCGTGGTCACTCCGATCAGCGCGGTCGGGGTGACCTTCAGCCCGATCACGGAGATGCTGTTCCGGATCACAGTCAGCGGGCTCACCGGCCGGCCGATGCCGAGCTGACTCTCCGCCTCGGCCGGGGTGGCCGGCTGGTCGGTGACGAACCCGGCCTCGATCAGCGGCGCGACCGCCTTCGTGACCGCCGCCTGGGACAGCCCGGTGCGGCGGGCGATCTCCACCCGGGGGATCGGACCCTGGGTCAGGATCCGGGTCAACACTTCGACTCCCGCCGGCGTCGCCAGGGGGAGTGATCGATGCGGACGCAGCGGCACGAGAACAACCTACCGGCGAGTCGGCCTGTCAGTCCTCGATATTGCCGAGGATCGGCGAGGCCAGGGCCCAGCGGATGGTCCTGGTCAGGCCTTCACCGGCCGCGCGGACGACGGTCGCCTCCGCGAGCGGCAGGTACGGCAGGCGCAACGGCCACCGGGACCACCACGGCAGCAGACCGACCGCAGCAGCTGTCAGTACGCCGTACGCCGGACGGGCGGCCCACGGCACCGGCGGGTGGACGAGCATGAACCGGGCGGCCTGTCGCGCCTCGGTCGTCCCCCGGAGCTCCGGACGGTACTCGTTCAGGGTCGACCGCAACTCCGCCATCGTCGTCGGGGGGTCGATCACCCCGAGCTTGCGGGCCACGAGCGCCGCGTCCTCGACGTACAGGTCCTGCTCCGGCTCGGTCAGCGGCTGCACGCCGTACCGCTGGTGGGCGGCCAGGAAACTGTCCACCTCGGCGACGTGCACCCACTTGAGTAGATGCGGGTCGGAGGCCCTGTACTTCACACCGTCCGGGCTGGTCCCGCGCACGCGCTCGTGCACGCCCTTGACCCGGGCGATCGCCTCCTCGGCATCCGGGATCGCGCCGTACGTTGTGATGGCCAGGAAGTAGCTGGTCCGGCGAAGCCGGCCCCACGGATCACCGCGGTAACCGGAGTGGGCCGAGACAGCCGCCATCGCGAGTGGGTGCAGCGACTGGAGCAGCAGCGCCCGGAGCCCGCCGGCGAACATCGCCGCGTCGCCGTGCACGCGGCGGATCGGGCTGTCCGGCGCGAACCAGCGCGGACCGGGGGTGTTGTGCACGCGGTTGCGCTCGGCGCGTGGATCCGGCCCGGCCACCTTGGTCATGATCATCCGTGCCAACCCGTCCCTCAACGGGTCCAGCGGTCCGGTGATGGTGGCGGCCATACCCCCAGTCTGCGCACTACTCCAAACGAGGCGGCGCTACCGGTCGGAGAACTCCGACTCGAGCAGGGAGTACAGCAGCGAGTCGCGCCAGTCGCCGTTGGTGAACACGTGGTGCCGGATCCGGCCCTCGTAGCTGAAACCGAGGCGTTTGACGACCGCGATCGAGGCCTCGTTCTCGGGGCCGATCGCAGCGCTGACCCGGTGCTTGCCGAGGGGGCCGAAGGCGAGTCGCAGCATCACCCGGGACGCGTCGGTGGCGTAGCCGTGGCCCCAGTGGTCCGCGTGGATGGCGTAGCCGAGGTGTGCGGCCCGCACTCCCGTCGGCCCGAGCCGTGCGAAGCCGACCACCCGGTCGTCGTCCTGGCGGGTGACGGCGAGCAGGTAGTCCGGCCGGTCCTCCTGGGCCGAGCGCTCGACGATCGCGGCCAGCGTCTTCTCGGCCTCGGCGCGGTCCCGGCTGTCGAACGACAGCCACGACGTCACGCGGTCGTCGCCGACGATGGCGGCGTAGTCCTCGAGATCGGATGTCCGGAACTCGCGCAGGGCGACCAGGTCACCGATCAAACGTTCCATCTGGGGCAGGTTACCGGGGGAAGGTCTGCATCGGGGTCCGGGTGAACATCTCGATCTCTTCCTGCAGCTCGCGGGCGTCGTCCGCGCGGCCGGACTGGCGCAGCGCCTGGTGGACCCGGCGGGCCGAGTGCACCACGCCGTTGATCCGGCGCTCGGCCGGCAGGTCCAGCACCGGGGCGATCGCGTCCGCGGCGCCGTCCAGCTCGCCGTTGACGATCCGGCTGATGGCCATCGCGGCCTGGCTGCCGGCTGCGTCGCCGAAGGCCCACTCCGGGTGGCTCTGGTCGTTGTAGGCGTCGACGGCCTGGCGGGAGTACCGCTCGGCCTGCTCGACCTCGCCCGGCAGCCACGCGAGCGCGTCGGCCGCGTAGTACAGCTGGCGGTGGCGGCCGAAGGTGCACAGGCCGCCCATCTCGTCCAGGTCGTCCTTGCGGACCGTGTTCCAGGCCTCCTCGGCCCGCTCGAGCGCGGCCCGGGTGGCCTCCGGGTTGCCCAGCGCGGCCCAGGCGCGGGCCTCGCTCACCGGCAGCCAGACGCTGGTGGTGCTGTTGGCCTGCTCGGCGTACCCGGCGCCGAGCTGTGCGTACCGGACGGAGTCGTGCGGGTTGCCGGCCCAGTAGGAGACCAGCGACTGCAGGCCGCGCACCCAGGCGCGCAGGCCGTGGTGGTCGGCGTTGTCGGCGCAGAGGAAGGCCGTCCGCGCCTGGGTCAGGGCCGCGTGCGGGTTGCCGAGGTCGTGCGACGCCTTGGCCAGCAGGCCGCCGGTGACGCCGCCGAGGAAGTAGAGCTGCCGCAGGTGCTCCGGACGCTGCCGGCTCTCCAGCAGGGCGAAGACCAGATCCTGGGTCTCGACCAGCTGGCCGAGGATCTCCGGCAGCGGGCGCTGCGGGTAGGCCTTCGCGACGTGACGCACGTCGTCGTACACCTGTTCCATGGCCTCGCTTCCGAGACCGGACTGGGCCGCGAGGGCAAACGCCCTCGCTCGGCTGGCAGCCATGTCGAGAACCTCCATCTCATTACCTGTCGTGATCCGTCCACTCGCGGCAGGTGCCGGCACCACCTGGCCGGCCTGCTCGGGGACGTACGGGGCGAGGAGCTCCTCGACCGGCTTGCCGAACATGCGCTGCAGGGTGCGCCGGGTCTGTGGAGTGGTCCCTGCGCGCTCGCCCGATGCGAGGCGCCGCAGGTGCCGCTCGGTGATGGTTCCACCCAGCTCGACGAACTCGGCGACGATCTCGGAGTAGGTCTGGTTCCGGCGCTGGATCAGGTGCGCCAGGACCGTCTTTGGCGTGTACCTACCCGCCATCGTTCCTCCCGTTCACGTCAGTTCAGACGTTGTCTCGACTGATGCCCCACGACAAGGTGCTGTCCCCCAGATGTCCGCGAGAGGTCCGGAAGAGGTCCGGCAAAGGTCCGGTCCAGGTCCTAGAGCGGTCACGTTGGGCTCGTGCACCATTACTGCCATGACAACCAGTAAGTCCAACTGGTTGCAAGGCCTGAGAGTTACGGGGTGAGAGGTAGTGACCATCGCGGAGATGACGTCGAGGCAGCACCGCCGCAGAGTGCGGGTCTGGTTCGGCGAGCATGTGATCGCGCAGTACGTCGCGGAGGCGCCGCTGGCGGCCCGCTACGAGCAGGCGATGCGGAGGCGGTTCGCCGGCCTCCGGGTCACCAACGACGTACTCGGTCCGCTCGACACCGACCACTGAAACACCCGACCGTCCGGGTCCTCCTCAGACCCGGTCCGCCGCCTCCTGGGGTCTCCTCACATCCAGGAGCGGCACCTGAAGGTCCGGAGCATTCCTCAGTTCCGGACGAAACCCAGGTGCGGTCCGGAGTACTCCTCAACTCCGGACCGCACCGCCCACCGACCCGGCTGGGCCTGGCGGTTGAGTCCCTGTATCACCGCCGCCCAGCCGTTCCAACCACCTCCTGGCCGACACCTCGGGCCAGGCGGGGAGTGTCCTGGGCGGTAGGACACCGCGTGGCTCGTGACACCTCACCACGAGCCACCCCCCGAGGTGGCCGGCTCCGCTGTGTGACCGCCGCGCCTGGGCGGTCACGCAGCGGAGCCCTTCAGCTTTCCGCGGTCCACGCCAGGTAGGCTTGTTGTCAGCTGACATCTACATGTCAGTGGACAGGTACCTGGGAGGGGCTGTGGACAAGCCCGACGCGGTGGTCGCGGTGGAGGCGGCGATGATCGCGCTCCGCCGGCGGCAGACCCGGCGTACCGTCGCGGTCCAGTCCGGTGGTCCGGACCCGGTCCAGGAGGTTCTCGACGCCCTCGAAGCGGCCGGCCCGGACCCGATCGGCGTGAACGGCGTCGCCACCGCGCTGGACGTGGACCAACCGCGGGCGAGCAAGCTGGTCGCCGCGGCCGTCTCAGCGGGCCTGGTACGGCGGGAGGCCGACCAGGCGGACGGTCGTCGTACCAACCTGGTCCTCACCGCGGACGGTCGGCAGCAACTCGAGTGGGTCCACCGCTATCGGCAGGAGCGCTTCGCGGCCGCTATGGACGGCTGGACGGACGCCGAACAGCAGACGTTCGCCGACCTCCTGACCCGCTTCGTGACCGCCTTGGACCGTTAGATGTCCGCTTCAGGTCCGGTGACATACACGGGGAAGGGCGCGTCCGGGCGGAGGTCGGGCGAGCCCTCGAAGCGGCCCTCCGCGGTGATCTCGCCCGCGTAGGTCATGCCGAGGCGTTCCATCACCGCTCGCGACGCAAGGTTGTGGCGCTCGGTGAACGCGATCACCGACCGCGCTCCCAGCGTCTCGAAGGCGAACTCCAGCCCGGCGCGCCCGATCTCGGTCGCCAGCCCGCGCCCACGGGCCGACTCGGTCAGCGCCCATCCCAGCTCGAGCCGAGTAGCCGCCCAATCAGGACCGACCAGCCGGGTGATCTGCTCGGTCACCGGGTCGCCGGGCGCGCACCGGGACAGGCCGCCCCGCCCCGCGAGCGCTCCGCTGTCGCGTTCGAACGCCATCCACTTGTTCACGCCGTCGGCTTCCCACCGGGCCTGGGCCTGGGTGGCACGACGTACGGCGTCCTCCTCCGACAGCGTCTCGGCGTACCAGTAGGCCACCCGCGGATCGGCGTGCAGCGCCACCAGGTCCGCCGCATGTCCGGGGAGGACCTCGCCCGGAGCGGTGAGCGGCTCGAGGCGGAGGCGCTCGGTGAAGCGGGTGCGGACGACGTGCGCGACGAGGTCCCGCAGCCGGCGGTCGCCGTCGGTCCGGTTGACCATCAGCAGGTCGAGGTCGTCCGGCCCGACCCAGGCGCTCGCGTCGTGCTTCCCGTCCTCGAGCCGGGGCCGGGACAGGTCTCCGTCGACGGTGATCAGGTAGTCGAGCTCACGCCGTACGCGGCCCTCCCATTCCCACTCCCAGTCGGCGACGGGCCAGACGATGTCCCGGACCTTCCAGCCGGTCTCCTCCTCGACCTCCCGCGCCAGCGCCTGCTCGGGAGTCTCACCCGGCTCCAGGTGTCCACCGACGAGGTCCCAGATTCCGGGGAACAACCGCCGGTCCGCCGTACGGCGATGGACGTAGACGCGATGGTGCTCGTCGAGGATGAAGGCAGCCACACAGTCGACCGGACGCATGCGGCCAACCTAGACCGCCGCTGTGACAGAGTGCGGGCCTATGTCCAATCCCCGGTGGATCGTGGCCACTTTCGTGGTGGTTGTGCTCGCCTGCGGGATCGGCGGCGGCTTCGTCGGCGAGAGCGTTGTCGGCGCGGTTGGACGGGCCGTCAATCACAGTGAGCTCGGCCTGCGGGTGCTCGGCTGGTGCTGGGGCGGTCTGCCGTACGTCGTGATCGCTGCCGTCTTCGTGGGACGCACGAGGCTGTCCCGCGCTGCTCTGCTCGCTATGACCTACCTGCTGGCGGTCTGGGTAGCGAGCGGGGCGCTCCTGATTCCAGGCCGGACGAGCAGCCTGGAGGACCGCTTCGGCTCGGCCTACCCCGACGCGCGTCCGCTCAGCTTCGGCTGGGCCTGTGGCTTCCTGGCCGCCGCGGCCACGCTCCTGCTGATCGTCGTCGGCGTACTGGTCCTCAAGAGACTTCGCCGGGCCGTGACCAAGCGCGACCTGCAGAAGCTGAGCACAGTTCTGACCACCGCCGGCGGTGTCCTCGCCCTGGGCGGCCTGGTCGGTGCGGTGTTCGCACCGATGCCCTGAGCTCACTTCGCCAGCGGCTGCTCGACGATCCGGTTGGGCATGAAGGCGACGGCCGCGACGAGCAGTACGGCGGCCGCGGCGGCCCCGTAGTACACGTCGTGGATGGCCGGCGCGAGCACGTCGCCGGGCAGCGACTCCAGGTCCGCGTGGCTGTCGCCGATCCGGGCGGCGACCACACCGTTGGCCACCGCACCGAACACCGCCACCCCGACCGCACTGCCGACGGACCGGGCGAACATGTTGGCCCCGGTCACCACCCCTCGGGTCTGCCAGGCGACCGACGACTGCGCAGCCACGACCGACGGCGACGCGGAGAAGCCGAGCCCCAGGCCGATGACGAAGCACGCCGCGGCCAGGTGCAGTACGCCGCTGCCTGACTCCACCGTGAGCAGCAGCACGGCGCCGATGACGACGATCACCGAGCCCATCAGCATCGTCGTCCGGAAGCCGACGCGCAGGTAGATCCGCCCGGCCAGCGACGCCGCGATCGGCCAGCCCAGCGTCATCGCCGCCAACGCGAAGCCGGCGACGAGGGCCGACGTACCGAGCACCTTCTGGGCGAACAGCGGCACGTACGTCGACAGGCCGACCATGAGCACACCGATCAGCAGGGCGCTCGAGTTCGCGGAGTTGAGCACGCGCTGACCGAGGACCCACAGGGGCAGGATCGGCTCGGCGGCCCGGCGTTCGACCAGCACGAACACGACCAGCAGGACGACGGCCGCCGTCAGGATCGCGATGCTGGCGGCCGAGTCCCAGTCCCAGACCACGCCGCCCTCGAGCAGGCCGAGCAGGAGCAGCGAACCGCCGACCGCGAGCAGGACCGCGCCCGGGTAGTCGATCTTGTGGCTCGTCTGCCGGTCGACGTTCTCCTGGAAGCGCCGGGTCAGCACCCAGGCGGCCGCGAGCCCGAGCGGGATGTTCACGAAGAAGATCCAGCGCCAGGAGACGAAGTCGGCGAACACCCCGCCGAGCGCCGGCCCGACGAACGACGAGATGCCCCACACGCTGGCGATGTAGCCCTGCACCTTGGCCCGCTCGGCGACCGTGTAGATGTCGCCGACGATGGTCATCCCGATCGGCTGGATCGCGCCCGCCCCGAGGCCCTGGATCAGCCGGAACGCGATCAGCGCCGGCATGCTCCAGGCGAACCCGCACAGCACCGAGCCGAGCACGAACAGACCGACGCCGAGCAGCATGATCGGCTTGCGCCCGCGCAGGTCGGCCAGCTTCCCGTAGATCGGCACGGACACGGCCTGGGCGAGCAGGTAGATCGAGAACAGCCAGGGGAACTGGGTGAACCCGCCGAGATCGTCGACCACCGACGGGACGGCGGTGGCCAGGATGGTCGCGTCGATCGCCACCAGGCTGATGCTGAGCATCACCGCCAGCAGGATCGGCCCGCGTTCCGAACGGAGGCCCACCCCGGAAGCGCGGTCGATCTCCTCGGTGGCCATGGCACTGGCCAACCTACGTCATGAGCAAACGTTTCCCGAGCCCCTGACCGGCAGGCGGACCGGAGCGGCCGGCGGCACGCAGTCACGGGCACGGTGGGCTGTCGCGCCGCTACGCTCCGGGGGTGAGGATCCGCGACGGCGTACTGCGTGCCGTCGTGCTCGTGGTCACCGTCTCGCTGACCCTCGTCCTGCTGCCGATCGCGATCAACGTCGGCACCGGCGGTACGGCGCCCGGCTTCCTCGCGCCGTACGCGGACTGGACCTGGCCGCTGATCGGCGCCCTCTGGCTGATCGCGATCGTCACCGCGTTGTTCGAGGTCCGCAGCCGCCGGCTGCCGACGGTGTCCGGCCGCTCGGCCGACCAGCCCCGCAACCGCCCGAACGCGCTGGCCCGCGTCGACCGCTACCTCTCCCAACGCGTCGCCGGCTCGCTGGCCTCGCGGACGCGGCTCGCCCTGGCCGTGGACGAACGTCCCGAGGCCGTGGTGCGCCCGTACGACCTGTTGGTCCAGCCGCTCGACAGCACGCCGCACCCGGTGCCCGACGACCAGGACATCGCTGCCGTCTTCGACCAACTGCAGGACTCGATGCTGATCCTGGGCGCACCGGGTGCCGGCAAGACCACCCTGCTGCTCGATCTCGCCCGGACCTTGTCGGAGCAGGCGCACGCGGACGAGACCAAGCCGATCCCGGTCCTGATCGACCTGGCCGGCTGGGCGGCGCACCCGTCCCGCGGCCGCGACGACGACCCGCTCGACAGCCCGTACCTGGCGGGCTTCGTCGGCTGGCTGCTGACCGAGCTCAACGCCAGGTACGGCATCCCGCCCGCGGTCGGCCGCACCTGGCTGCGACGCGGCAGGCTGGCGTTGCTGCTCGACGGCCTGGACGAGATCGCCAAGCCGCACCGCGAGAAGCTCGCACCCGTCCTCGAAGAGCTCCGCCGCCGCTACCTGATCGGCAAGCTCGCGGTGACCTGCCGGACGCAGGACTACGAGCTGCTGCCGAACCAGCTCAGCCTGCACGGCGCCGTCCACATCCGGCCGCTCACCAGGCAGCAGGTCCTGGACTACTTCGCCACCGTCGGACCGGAGCTGGACGGAGCCCGGGCGGCCATCGAGCAGGACGACGAGCTCTGGGACCTGGTCAACTCCCCACTGATGCTGAACGTGATGATCCTCGCCTACCAGGGTCGTGCGCCGGAGGAGCTGGTCGCGGGCGGTGTCGCCGACCTCCGCCGCGAACTGTTCGACACCTACATCTCCGAGGTGCTTGCCCGCGACCGCTCGTCCAGCCGGCAGTACGACGCCCGCACGGCCGTCCGCTCGCTGTGGTGCCTGGCCTGGTGGACCCGCAAGCGTGCCGGCGACCGGACCGCCGTACCACGATGGCTCACCCCCAACGGTTGGTACGGACTGCCGCTGCCGGAGGTCGACTACCTCGCGCATGCGGTCTGCCTACCCGCACTGTTCGCCGGACTCGCAGCAGGCGCCACCCTCGCCACAATCGCGCAGTACGGCGTACTCGCAGGGTTGGCCGTGGCCGGGGCGGCCCTGCTGCTCGTGCACATCCGACCGCACCCGTGGTTGGCTCACCCGCCGGACGGCCCGAAGCCGCGCTGGGGACCGTTGCTCGCGCTGACCTTCGTCGTGGGCACGGCGGTCACCGTCAGCGTGGTGGTCGCCGGTATGGGGCTGGTCGAGCTGCTCCCGGTCTGGCTGGCGTTGACGATCGAAGGGATGGCGATCGGAGCGGCGTACCTGGTCGAGTTCGTGCTGTTCCACGACAACCGGCGCCGGTTGCTGCTCGTGGTCCGGCTGACCGTGGTCGTCGTGGCCGGCTGGTTGACCCTCAGCCTGGGCAACGCCCCCGGAAGCTTCGCGACCGGGCTCGCCATCGGGCTGATCGTTGCCCAAGGCATCCGGATGGTGAAGGCGCTGCCGACCGACCACCTGACCCATCACGACACCGGGCCTGCCTGGCGGATGGATCCGTGGGTGATCGGAGGTGTGGTGGCCGGCCTGCTCGCGGCGCTCGCACTCGGCGCCGACCTGGCGTCGCCCGAGCCGGAGGCGGTGGTCGGCGTACTCGTGGGCATCGTGGCCGCGAAGGCATGGCGGCGCCGGCCGCCGGTGTTCGCCGGGCCACTGTCGCGCCTGCTGCACGACTTCCTGCTCCGCTGGACCGGCTACCTGCCCTGGCGCCGCCGCGCCTTCCTGCGGTACGCCGCCGACCGCTACGTGCTCGCCCGTACCGGACGCGGCGAGTACTCCTTCATCCACCTGCTCGTCCGCGACCACCTCGCCGAGTGCTCTCCCAACCACCTGGCCACCAAGGTCGACCAACGCATCGCGGACCGCGGCAGGCGTCACTCGATGACGGGCTCCTTCAACGCGTAACCCATCAGGCAGCTCGCGAGGACCAAGGCGATCAGGGTCGCGAGTGCGAGGCGCAGCGAGGTGTGCTCGGCGATCGTGCCGAGGACCGGCGTGGCGACGCCGCCGATGCTGACCGCGAGACCGAGCGTCATGCCACCGGCCGTGCCGACCCGGCCGGGCAGGAAGTCCTGGCCGAGGGTGACGTGCAGCGAGAATGGGATCGACAGCGCGATCGCGGTCAGCGCGAGGAACCCGAAGAACGCCGGGCCGGGCACGAACACCAGGCCGGCGATCGCCGGGACCGCGACGCCGTACGACGTACGCATCGTCCGCACGCGCCCGTACCGGGTGGCCAGCCGGCCGCCGAGCAGCGTGCCGACCGCACCGGCGGCGAACAGCACGAAGAGCGCGATCCCGCCGGTCGTCGTCCCGCCGCCGACCCGCTCGCCGGCGTACAGCGCGATGAACGTGCCGAGTCCGACGAAGACGATCGACCGGCAGACCATGATCGCCGACAGCCGCAGGAACGACGGCCAGTCGTCCCGCCCCGACCGCCCACGCTTCGCCACGTCCGCAGTACGGCGGGACCGGACCGCGACCGCGGTGATCACCGCCCCGATCACCGCGGGCACCACCAGGACCGGCGTCAGTGACAGCCCGCCGGCCGCGATGACCGGTGTCACGAGGACCGGCGCGAGCGCGAACCCGACGTTCCCGCCGACCGAGAACCAGCTCATCCCGACATGGCTGCCGCCACTCACCGCCCGTGCCATCCGCGCCGCCTCCGGGTGGTACGCCGCCACCCCCAGCCCGGACAACGCCGCCGCCAGCCAGCTCAGCAGATACGCGTCGCCGACCCCGACCAACGCGATGCCGAGCCCCGCGGTCGTCATGGCGACCGGGATCAACCAGGCGAGCGACCGTCGATCGGTCAGTACGCCGAACACCGGCTGCACCACCGACGACAGCAGCGTCGCGGCCAGCGTGATGCCGGAGACCGCGACGTACCCGAGGCCGCGCTCGGCCACCAGGAACGGCACCAGCGCGGGTACGGCGCCCTGGTAGACGTCCACGCACGCGTGCCCGCCGGCCATCAGCGCGATCGGTCGAAGTCTGCTCACCCGACGATCCTGGTCGGAGGGCCGGCTGTCCGGCTTCCGATAAAATGCCAGACTGTGCCGGAAATCCGCCAACGTCGTCCCGCGACCACCGGCTTCCGGTCGATTCCGGCCGGAGGCGGGATCGACCGGCACTGGCACGAGCAGCACCAGATCGTCTACGCCGGTCGCGGCGTCCTCTCGGTGACCACCGACGCGGGCAGCTGGATCGCGCCGGCCAACCGGGCGATCTGGGTCCCGGCCGGCACGCTTCACCAGCACCGCGCGTACGGCGAGACCGCGCTGCACACCATCGGACTCACGGAGAACCCGCTCGGCCTGGACAACCCGTCCGCCTTGACCGTGAGTCCGCTACTCCGCGAGCTGATCCTGGCCTTCACGTCCGATGGCGGTGAGGACACCGGCGACCGCCGCGACGAGCGCCGGCGCTTGCACGCCGTTCTGCTGGATCAGCTTCGGCGGTCGCCGCAGCGGCCCACCTATCTGCCGGCTCCACGGGACCCGCGCCTCGCCGCGGTCTGCAGGCTCCTGGAAGACGACCCCGCCGACAACAGGACGCTCACCGAGCTCGGCCGGGAGATCGGTGCGAGTGAACGCACCCTCAGCCGCCTCTGCAAGACCGACCTCGGCATGACCTTTCCGCAGTGGCGCACCGAGCTCCGGCTGCACCACGCGCTCCGGCTGCTGGCCGGCGGCGAGTCCGTCACGCGGGTCGCGCACCGGTGTGGCTGGGCGTCGACCAGCGCGTTCATCGACACGTTCCGCCGAGCCTTCGGTCACACACCTGGTGCGCGGAGCGCCTGATCGAGGATGCGGCTCCACTGGCGGACGATGCCGCGGCGGCGCGTGCTGTCGTCCGTGAGCAGGGCGGCCAGACCCAGTCCGCGTGCCATGTCCAGCACTCCCTGCACGGTCTCCCGTACGCCGGCAGTCCGTTCACTCACGTCGAGCACCTCCAGCAGCGCCCGGTGGGCCTGACGACCCACGTGCGCTTCCAGCCGGACGATTTGCTTCCGCAACGGCTCCTCCGTCGACGCCGCGACCCACAGATGCAGTGCGGCCCGGAAGAGCGGCCCGGTGTAGACATCCGCGAGCATCCCCACGATCGCCTCGGTCCGCCCCGGTCCACTGGGCAGTGCGGCGGCCTGCGCCCGGATCTCCGCCAGGCGTACTTCGGTCATGTACTCGACCGCCGCCGCGAAAAGGTCCGCACGCGTCGGGAAGTGGTGCTGAGCGGCACCCCGCGAAACCCCGGCCCGGGCCGCGACGACCGAGACCGTCGTCGCGGCGTACCCGACCTCGGCCAGCGACTCCAGCGCGGCCTCGAGCAACCGCTGCCGGGTGGCCCGGCTGCGGTCCTGCTGGGGTTCCTTCAGGGCCTCACTCACGCGCGGCCTCGCGGGCTCTGAGCTCCCGGCGGAGGATCTTGCCCGACGCCGCCTTCGGCACCGCCTCGATGAACTCCACCTGCCGGATCTTCTTGTACGGCGCCACCCGCGCGGCCACGTACTCGATCACGTCGTCCGTGGTCAGCTCCACCCCCGGCATCGGCACCACGAACGCCTTCGGTACCTCGTTGCCGTCGGCCTGGACCCCGATCACGGCCGCGTCGGCGATCCGGTCGTCGGTCAGCAGCACCGCCTCCAGCTCGGCCGGCGGCACCTGGTAGCCGTGGTACTTGATCAGCTCCTTCACCCGGTCGATGACGTACAGGTACCCGCGCTCGTCCATCCGGCCGATGTCGCCGGTGTGCAGCCAGCCGTCGGCGTCGACGGTCGCGTCGGTCTCGGCCGGGCGGCCCAGGTACCCCTTCATCACCTGCGGACCGCGGATCCAGATCTCGCCCTCGTCCGCATCGTTGCCATCGGCACCCACCAGTCGGAGCTCGGTGGACGGGAAGAGCTTGCCGACGGCCCCGGGCGGCGGGTCCTGGTCGTCCTGCGGCACCGAGTGCGTGCCCGGAGACAGCTCGGTCATCCCGTACGCCTGCAGTACGGCGTGCAGCCCGAGCCGTTTCGCGCACGCCTCGGCCAGCTCACCGTCCAGCGGCGCCGCCGCCGACATCACGTACTTCAGCGCGGACAGGTCCACCCCGTCGACCGCCGGGTGCTTCGCCAGCGCGAGCACCACCGGCGGCGCCACGAACGCCCGCGTGATCCGCTGCCGCTCGAGCGTGCCCAGGAACTGCTCCAGGTCGAACTTGGGCAGTACGACGACCGTCGCGCCGAGCCGGAGCGGCAGGTTCATCAGCACGGTCAGCCCGTAGATGTGGAAGAACGGCAGGATCGCGATGATCCGCTCGTCCTCGTCGAGCCGGATCATCACCTCGGCCTGGGCGATGTTGGTCGCGATGTTCCGGTGCGTCAGCATCACGCCCTTCGCCGCGCCAGTCGTACCGCTGGAGTACGGCAGGACGGCGACGTCCTCGGCCGGGTCGATGGTGACCTCCGGTTCAGGCCCGGTGGACGCGACCAGCTCCATCACCGTCCGGTAGCCCTCGGCGCTGTCGCAGACGAAGATCTCGGTGACGTCGGTGCCCTCGATCGCGGCGGTCGCTGCCGGGAGGAACAGTGAGATGGTGACCAACAGCTTGGCCTTGGAGTCGACGAGTTGCTTGTGCAGTTCGTCCGCGGTGTAGAGCGCGTTGACCGTGGTCACCGTCGCACCTGCGCGGGTGGCGCCGTAGAAGACGACCGGGTAGAGGATCGTGTTCGGGCTGTAGAGCGCGATCGTGTCGCCGTGCCGGATGCCGAGCTCGGCGAACCCGGCCGCGACCCGACGGCTCATCCCGTCCAGCTGCGCGTAGCTGAGCTCCTGGCCGGTCACCCCGTCCACGAGGGCCGGCCGGTCGCCGTACTCCTGGGCTCTGCCGAGGACGGCGTCGTGGATCGGGACGTCGAGGACCTCGACGGGCGGGAACTCACTGGTGATGATCATCGGCGGATCCTCCTGTCAGTACGACTTGGGTAGACCGAGTGAGTGCTGGGCGACGAAGTTCAGGATCATCTCCCGGCTGACCGGCGCGATCCGGGTGGCCCGCGCGGCCGCGACCAGCGAGGCGACGCCGTACTCGGTCGTCATGCCGTTGCCGCCGAGTGACTGGACCGCCTGGTCGGTGGCCCGGACCGCGACCTCACCGGCCGCGTACTTCGCCATGTTCGCCGCCTCGCCCGCGGCCAGGTCGTCGCCGGCGTCGTACAGCGCGGCCGCCTTCTGCAGCATCAGCCGGGCCAGCTCGAGCTCGATCTTGATCTGCGCGAGCGGGTGCGCGAGGCCCTGGTGGGCGCCGATCGCGGTCTTCCAGACCTGGCGCTCCTTGACGTACGCCGTCGCCTTGCCGAGCGCGTGCCGGGCGATCCCGATCGCGAACGCGGAGGCCATGATGCGTTCCGGGTTCAGCCCGGCGAACAGCTGCAGCAGGGCCGCGTCCTCGGAGCCGACGAGCGCCTCCTTCGGCAATTGGACGTCGTCCAGGAACAACGCGAACTGCTTGTCCGGGCTGATCAGATCCATCTCGATCCGGGTGAACTCGACCCCGGGCGCGTCCACCGGCACGACGAACAGGGCCGGTTTGAGCTTGCCGGTGCGCGCGTCCTCGGTCCGGCCGACGACCAGCACGGCCTCGGCGACGTCGAGGCCGGAGATGAAGACCTTGCGGCCGGTCAGCGACCAGCCGTCCCCGGTCCGGCGGGCGGTCGTGGTGATCTCGTGCGAGTTCGAGCCGGCGTCCGGCTCGGTGATCGCGAACGCCATGATCGTCGTCCCGTCGGCGAGGCCGGGCAGCCAGCGCCGCTTCTGCTCGCCGGTGCCGAACCGGGCGATCACCGTGCCGCAGATGGACGGCGAGACGACCATCATCAGCAACGGGCAGCCGGCCGCGCCGAGCTCCTCGAGGACGATCGACAGGTCCGCCATCCCGCCGCCGCCACCGCCGTACTCCTCGGGCAGGTTGACGCCGAGATACCCGAGCTTGCCGGCCTCCAGCCACAGCTCGGTGGTGTGCCCGCCGGACCGCGCCTGCTGGTTGAACCAGGTGTAGCCGTACTTCTTGCCCAAGTCGCCGACCGCTCTGCGCAGCGCTTGGCGTTCTTCAGTCTCGACGAAGCTCATGCATCCTCCCCAACCACGACCAGTACGGCGCCGACCTCGACCTGTTGACCTGCCTCGACCCTGAGCTCCCCGACCACCCCGCCGGCCGGGGCGGAGATGGTGTGCTCCATCTTCATCGCCTCCAGCCACAACAGCGGCTGCCCCTGCTGCACCTCGTCACCCACGCGGACACCGACCCGCGTCACGAGCCCCGGCATAGGCGCCACCAACGACCCGGCCGCGACCTGTTCCGACGGATCCGTGAACCGCGCGACCGGCGTCAACGCGACACTCCCGAGCGACGAGTCCACACACACCAGCCCGTCATACGCCGCCACGTCGAACCCCCGCCGTACGCCGTCCACCTCCAGCACCACGCGGTCCGCTATGTACTCCACGAGCTGAACGTTGCCGTCGACAACCAGTCCGTCACGGGTCAGCCGGTAGGCGACGTCGATGGTCTCGTCACCGACTCGGTAGGACTTGCGCTGCGGCTGTGACGGCAGGTTGCGCCAGCCGCTGGGGACTCGTACGGGCGGCCTCCGTCCGGCAGCATCGGCAAGCGCTGCCGCCAGGGCCGAGAGCTGGTTGAGCTCAGGGTCCTGGGCTTCACCCATCCCGTGGGTTTCGAAGAACGCGGTGTCGGTGTCGCCGGCCAGAAAGGCAGGATGCTGGAGCACCCACACCAGCAGGTCCCGGTTCGTCCCCACCCCGTGGATCCGCGCCCGCCGCAACTCCCCCGCCAACCGCCGAGCAACCCCCACCCGATCCGGCCCGAACGCGATCACCTTCGCCAACATCGCGTCGTAGTACGGCGAAACCTCCGAGCCGTCCTCAACCCCCGAGTCCACCCGCAGCCGCCCCGCCACCCCCGCCTGCGCCACCGACTCGCCGCCCCCACCCAAGCCGGCGCTGTCCCGCGCGTCCGGACCGCTTTGCGGAGCCTTGTGGTCGCTGGGTGCAACTTTCCTTCCGGAAATCCCCTCGATCCTGAAGCGGTGGAGGCGGCCGGTTTGCGGCTGCCAGTCGTGGGCCGGGTCTTCGGCGTACAGCCGGACCTCGATCGCGTGGCCCACCGTGGGCGGGGGCTCGGCCGGAAGCCGGTCGCCGGACGCGACCGCGAACTGCATCGCGACCAGGTCCAACCCCGTGGTCTCCTCGGTGACGGCGTGTTCTACCTGGAGGCGGGTGTTCATCTCGAGGAAGTAGAAGTTGCCCGACTCGTCGGCCAGGAACTCAACCGTGCCGGCCCCGACGTAGTTGATCGCGGCGGCTGCCGTGCGGGCGGCGTCGTACAACTCGGCCCGCATGGACGGGATGCGTTCGACCAGCGGCGACGGAGCCTCCTCGACCACCTTCTGATGCCGCCGCTGGATCGAGCACTCGCGTTCGCCGACCGCCCAGATCGTGCCGTGCTGATCGGCCATGATCTGCACTTCGATGTGCCGGCCGGTCGCCAGGTACCGCTCGCAGAAGACCGTCCCGTCCCCGAACGCCGACAACGCCTCCGCCGCCGCCGCCTCGATCTCCCCGGCCAGGTCCTCCAGCCGCGAGACCACCCGCATCCCGCGTCCACCGCCACCGGCCGACGCCTTGACCAGCACCGGCAGGTCGTCCGCCGACACCGACGCCGGCGTCAACTCCGCGAGCACCGGCACCCCGGCGGCCGCCATCAGTTTCTTCGCCTCGATCTTCGACCCCATCGACGAGATCGCGTCGACCGGCGGGCCGACCCAGGTCAGCCCGGCGTCGATCACCGCCTGCGCGAACCCGGCGTTCTCCGACAGGAACCCGTAGCCCGGATGCACCGCGTCCGCACCGGCGCGCAGAGCCGCCTCGACGATCAGGTCACCGCGCAGGTAGGTCTCGCCGGGCGTGTTCCCGGGCAGGTGCACCGCCGCGTCGGCCTCGGCCACATGCGGCGATCCCGCGTCCGCGGACGAGTGGACTGCGACCGTGGAGAGCCCGAGGGTGCGGGCCGTACGGAAGACGCGGCGCGCGATCTCGCCGCGGTTGGCGACCAGCACTGCGTTGATCATGCGGCTCACATCCTGAAAACGCCGAAGGACGACGTACCTTCGACCGGGGCGGAGTGGATGGCGGACAGGCAGATGCCGAGGACGGTCCGGGTGTCGCGGGGATCGATCACGCCGTCGTCGTACAGCCGGCCGGACAGGAACATCGGCAGCGACTCGGCCTCGATCTGCCCCTCGACGTACGCCCGCAGCTGCGCGTCACCGTCCTCGTCGTACGGCTGCCCCTTCGCCTCCGCGGCGGCCCGGGCGACGATCGACAGTACGCCGGCCAGCTGCTGCGGACCCATCACCGCCGACTTCGCCGACGGCCACGCGAACAGGAACCGCGGGTCGAAGGCCCGGCCGCACATCCCGTAGTGCCCGGCGCCGTACGACGCCCCCGTCAGGATCGAGATGTGTGGCACGCGGGAGTTGGAGACCGCGTTGATCATCTGCGCGCCGTGCTTGATGATCCCGCCCTGTTCGTACTCCTGCCCGACCATGTAGCCGGTGGTGTTGTGCAGGAAGATCAGCGGGGTGTTCGCCCGGTTCGCGAGCTGGATGAACTGCGCCGCCTTCTGCGACTCCTCGCTGAACAGCACGCCGCGCGCGTTCGCGAGGAGGCCGACCGGATACCCGTGCACCGAGGCCCACCCGGTCGCCAGCGACGACCCGTACAGCGGCTTGAACTCGTCGAAGACCGACCCGTCCACCACCCGGGCGATCACGTCCCGCGGATCGAACGGGATCTTCAGGTCGCCGGGCACGATCCCGAGCAGTTCGTCCGCGTCGTACCGCGGTTCGTCGTACGACGGTGCCGGCGGCGGACCGAGTTTGCGCCAGTTCAGCCGGGAGACGATCTGCCGGCCGAGCCGGATCGCGTCCTGCTCGTCGACCGCGAAGTAGTCGGCCAGTCCGGACTGCCGCGCGTGCATGGACGCGCCGCCGAGGGACTCGTCGTCGGCGTCCTCCCCGGTCGCCATCTTCACCAGTGGCGGCCCGGCCAGGAACACCTTCGCCCCGCCGTCCACCATGACCACGTAGTCGCTCATGCCCGGGATGTACGCGCCACCGGCGGTCGAGTTGCCGAACACCAGCGCGATCGTCGGGATCCCCTCGGCGGACAACCGGGTCAGGTTGCGGAACATCGCGCCGCCGGGGATGAAGATCTCCTTCTGCGTCGGCAGATCCGCGCCACCGGACTCGACCAGGCTGATGACTGGCAACCGGTTGGCCCGCGCGATCTCGTCCGCGCGGAGCGCCTTCTTCAGCGTCCACGGATTGCTGGCGCCGCCCTTGACCGTCGGGTCGTTCGCGGTGATCAGGCACTCGACACCCTCGACCACCCCGATCCCGGTGACCAGGCTGGCGCCCACGGTGAAGTCGGAACCCCACCCGGCCAGCGGCGACAACTCGAGGAACGGCGTGTCCGGGTCGACCAGCAGTTCGATCCGCTCCCGTGCCAGCAACTTGCCGCGCTGGTGGTGCCGGTCGACGTACTTCGCGCCGCCGCCGGCCAGCGCTTTCGCGTGCTCGGCGTCCAGCGCGGCGAGCTTCTCCAGCATCGCCTCACGGTTACTCATGCGAACCCCAGTCGTTTGGCGGCCAGGCCGGTCAGGATCTCGGTGGTGCCACCGCCGATCGCGAGGATCTTCTGGTCGCGGTACTGCCGCTCGACCTCGGCCTCGCGCATGTAGCCCAGCCCGCCGTGCAGTTGGAGCGCCTGGTCGCACACCCACTGCCCGGCCTCGACGGCGGTGTTCTTGGCGAAACAAGTCTCGGCGATCACGTCCTCGCCGGCCGCCGCCCTCCGCGCGACGTCGTGTACGTAGACGCGCGCGACGTCGATCCGGCGGGCCATCTCGGTCAGCGTGTGCTGCACGGTCTGCCGGCTGATCAGCGGCCGTCCGAACGTCTCCCGGGCCCGGCACCACTCGACGGTGAGATCGAGCGCCCGCTGCGCCCCGGCGTACGCCTGGACCGCGAGCGTCAGCCGCTCGGCGACGAAGTTCACCGCGAGCTGGACGAAACCGGTGCCCTGGGCACCGACCAGGTTGGCCGCCGGCACGCGGACGTCGGTGAACGACAGCTCGGCCGTGTCCGAGCACAGCCAGCCCAGCTTCTCCAGTTTCCGCGACACCGTGAACCCCGGGGTGCCCTTCTCGATCACCAGCAGGCTGATCCCGTGCGCTCCCGGCCCGTCCGTCCGCACCGCGGTGGTGACGAAGTCCGCACGGCATCCGGAGGTGATGTAGGTCTTCGCGCCGTTGACGACGAACCAGTCACCCTCCCGTCGCGCCGTGGTCCGCAGCGACGCGACATCCGAGCCGCCGTCGGGCTCGGTAATCGCCAGCGCGCCGATGGTCGAGCCGTGCAACGTCGGTTCCACCCACCGGGCGATCTGTGCACTGTTGCCCGCAGCAACGATATGAGGGAGCGCGATCCCGCAGGTCAGCAGCGAGGCGACCAGCCCGCCGGATCCGCCGGCGTAGTGCATCTCCTCGACCACGGCGATCGCGTCCAGCAGCGAGCCGCCGCCACCGCCGACCGCCTCCGAGAAGCCGACGCCGAGCAGACCGACCTCTCCGGCCTTCTTGTGCAGCTCTCTGGGTAGCTCACCGGCCCGTTCCCACTCGTCGAGCGACGGCAGCACCTCGGCGGACATGAATCGCCGGACGGACTCCCGCAGCGCCTTCTCTTCGGCGTTCACAGCAACACCTCCGGTACGTCGACGTACCGGGAGCGCAGCCACTCACCGACGGCCTTGGCCTGCGGATCGAACCGCGCCTGCGATGCGACGCCCTCACCCAGCAGCCCTTCGACCACGAAGTTGACCGCCCACAGGTTCGGGAAGAGGTACCGCTTCACCGTCAGCGGTCGGGTCTCCGGCAGCAGATCCTTGAACAGCTCGACCGTCAGGGTGTGCGCCAGCCAGCGCCATGCCTTCTCGTGCCGCACCCAGACGCCGACGTTCGCGTCGCTGCCCTTGTCGCCGGACCGTGCACCGGCGATGCGGCCGAGCGGCATCTCGCGCGTCCGGGGGCGTCGGCTCGACGCGAGCTGCGGCAACGGCATCGGCAACTCGAGGTCGACCTCGGCGAGCGGCTGCGTCTCGGCCGCGGGCTCGACCACCCGGCGCGTTCCGTCCGGTAGGACGACGACGTGCTCGACCTCCCGGATGTCGACGTACCCGGCCTCGAACAGCCCGTACGGCGATCCGTCGCCGGGCGGCGCGGTGACGTGGAACCCGGGGTAGCTCGCCAGCGCCAGCTCGATCGCCGCGCTGGAGAACGCGCGGCCGACGACCTTCGGATCCGGATCCTTCACGGCACAGCGCAGGAACACGCTGGCCTCTTCCTCGGAGTCGGCGTTCGGCTTCTCCGTCCAGGCGAGCGTCCAGCGCAGCTCGGCCGGCCGTTTCGGCAGCGCCTGCTCGAGCTGCCGCTGCACCAGCTCGGCCTTCGCCTCCAGCTCGAGCCCGGTGAGGACGAAGTCGACCTCGTTGCGGAACCCGCCGACGCTGTTCAGCGACACCTTGTACGTCGGTGGCGGCGGCTCCCCGTGGACACCGGTGATCCGGACCCGATCGGGCCCGTCGGAGCTGAGCTCGATCGTGTCGAGGCGTGTGGTGACGTCCGGGCCGGCGTACCGGGCGCCGGTGATCTCGTAGAGGAGCTGCGCCTTGACGGTGTCGATCGTGACCGCGCCGCCGGTGTGGTCGTGCTTGGTGATCACGCTGCTGCCGTCGGCGTGGATCTCGGCGATCGGGAACCCCGGCCGGCCGAAGTCGCGGATCTCCCCGAAGAACGCGTAGTTCCCCCCGGTCGCCTGGCAGCCGCACTCGATCACGTGCCCGGCGACGACCGCGCCGGCGAGCTCGTCGTACTGCGTGCGCTTCCAGCCGTGGTGCGCGGCGGCCGGGCCGACGATCACCGAGGCGTCCGTGACCCGGCCGGTGACGACCACGTCCGCGCCGGCCTGCAGCGCGTCCGCGATCCCCCAGGCGCCGAGGTACGCGTTCGCGGTCAGCGGCGTGCCGAGGCCGAGCTCGGCCGCCCGTGACAGGAGGTCGTCGCCTTCGACGTACGCGATCGTCGGGTGCAGACCCAGCCTGTCCGCCAGTTGCGAGATGGCCTGCGCGAGGCCGGCGGGGTTGAGACCGCCGGCGTTGCTGACGATCTTCACGCCGCGGTCGAGGGCCTCGCCGAGGCCGGTCTCGAGTTGTTTGAGGAAGGTGCGCGCGTACCCGAGCGACGGGTCCTTCAACCGGTCGCGGCCGAGGATGAGCATGGTCAGCTCGGCCAGGTAGTCGCCGGTCAGGACGTCCAGCGGCCCGCCGGTGAGCATCTCCTCGACCCCGCTGAACCGGTCGCCGTAGAAGCCGGACGCGTTCCCGATCCTGATCGGCGTGGTCATCCGAACTGTCCTGCCACGCGGCCCTTCCCCGGCAGGCCGGCGAACGCCTGGATGATGCCGAGCCACTCCTCCGCGTCCGTGCCCTCGGCCCGGACGGCGAGGTCGTCACGATGCCGGCGTTGGGTCGCCAGCAGACAGAAGTCGAGGGCCGGGGCGGTCACTCGCTGATCGGCGTCGTCGGGACCCCAGGTCCAGGTCTGGTCGTCCGGACCGGCGAGCTCGACGCGGAACGGCTCGGCCGGCGGCGTGCGGTCGTTCAGCAGGTAGGCGAAGTCGCGGGTGCGAACGGCGAGATGGGCTACGTGCCGCAACCGGCTCGACGGCTGACGATGAACCTTCAGCGCGTCGACGACGTCCTGACCGTGCGCCCAGGTCTCCATCAGCCGGGCGGTCGCCATCGACGTCGGACTCATCGGCGGCCCGTACCAGAGGAGTTTCTCGCCGTGCGGCACCTGCTTGAGCGCCTCGGCGAGCTCGGCCCGGGTCTCGCGCCAGTAAGTCAGTAGTTGGTCCGGCGGCAGCGCGGCAGTCTCGTTGGCACCCTCGTCGACGTACGTCGTAGGACTGGCGGCCGCCTTCTTCAGCGACTCCTGGAACGCGTCCGGATCGGTCACGGCCAGGTGCGCGGCCTCGTCGGTCCAGGCGAGATGGGCGATCTGGTGCGCGATCGTCCAGCCCTCGGCCGGCGTCGGCGTGGCCCAGTCCTCGGCCGGTAGCCCACCGACCAGCCGGTCCAGCTCCGCGCTCTCGGCCCACAGGTCGGCCAGCACTTCGTCCAGTTGCACGCTGCACTCCCCGAGGTAGGGATCGTGCAGCCGAGCGTCGCACTTCCGGGAAAAAGAATCAAGCATGCTTGTTTTTCAGTTCGGCAGGGATGGCGGCGACCAGTCGGACCACTGCGCGGTCGCCTTCCGCCAGGCCGCCGGCGGGATCAGCCGGGCCGCGGTCGCCACGGCCAGGTGGGCCAGCAGGCCGGTGTTCGACGTACGCCGTACCGACGCGCGAGCCGCCGCGGCCATCGGGTGCACGCGCGCCCGCCGCTGCTCGTCGTACCCCTGCGGGCCGTCCCCCGACGCGAGGCAGGCCGCGAGGACGACGGCGTCCTCGATCGCCTGGCATGCGCCCTGGCCGAGATCGGGCGGCATCGCGTGGGCGGCGTCGCCGAGCAGGACGACCCGATCGTTCACGTACGTCGGCACCGGGTCGATGTCGACGATGTCGTTGTGCAGCACCTGGTCCTCGGGCGTCGTCGCGAGCAGTGCCGGGATCGGGTGGTGCCAGTCGCCGACCCGGTTCAGCGCCTCTCGGCGGTTGTCGGCGTACAACTGGTTCGGCTGGTCCGCGTTGGCCGTGACGAACCAGTACACGCGTTCGTCCGGGAGCGGGAGTACGCCGACCTGTACACCGCGGCCGAGGGTCAACGACTCCTCCACCGGCCAAACCGATCCGGGTGGGGTCACGCCTCGCCACACGGTCCGGCGCTGGAAGACCGGGTCGCCGGACCACAGCGTCCGCCGGGTGACGCTGTTGACTCCGTCGGCCGCGACCACCAGGTCCGCGGTCAACTCGTTCTCCTCGCCGCCGCACCTGCAGACCACCACGCCCTGCGGCGACACCGACACCACCTCGGCGTCGGTGTGCAGCACGGTCGGCGGCAGCTCCTTGCGCAGTACGTCGTGCAGGTCGGCCCGATGGATCGCGAGGACACCGACGTCCTCCGGGTGACTGCGCCGCAGCCAGCGGCCGGACGGCGTACGCAGGTTGCCGCGGGAGATCGTCGGGACAGCCCGCGGCCGGATGTCGACACCGAGTGCGTCCAGGGCGCGCTCCGCGTTCGGCCACACGGTCAGTCCGGCGCCGACCTCGGCGATGATCGGGGCTCGCTCGAGGACGGTCACCGACCAGCCGATCCGGCGCAGAGCGACCGCCGCGGCCAGGCCGCCGATGCCGGCCCCGACGATGATTGCGCTGGAAGCTTCTTTACCCGACCCCATTCTGCGGAGGTTACTTCTTCGCCGTTTCACCGTGCGGAAGTGGTCTAGCGGGACCTGTCGGTGGTCAAGGGTTTCGATCCGTGTGGAAAGCCTTTCCGACGGCCTGCCGGAGTGCTACCCAAGACCAATGCATGGTTCGCTGCCCGGGAAGGCCGCCGAGATCCGGGCGCTGCTGCTCAGCCTGATCGACACTCTGCCGGAGGGCGCGGCCCTGCCGCCCGAGCGGGAGCTGGCCGTGCGCTGGAACGTCGCCCGGATGACACTGCGGCGCGCGGTCGACGAGCTGGTGATCGAGGAACTGCTGGTCCGGCGGCACGGCAGCGGGACCTACACCACCCGGCCGAAGGTGGCGAAGTGGCTGGGGATGATCGGCTTCTCCGAGGACGTCCGCCGGCGCGGGATGCGGCCGGGCAGCACGATGCTCGAGTTCCGCCACCTCCGGGCCGAGCGCGCGGCCGCCCGCCGGCTGCGGATCCCGGTCGGCGACCCGATCATCACGTTCACCCGCCTCCGGCTGGCCGACGACGTACCGATGGTGGTCGAGCGGACGACCCTGCCCGCCGGGTACGTCCCCGGTCTGCACGCCGAGGAGCTGAACGGCTCGCTCTACGACCTGCTCGGCACCCGGTACGGCATCGACCACGTCAGCGGTACGTCGCGGATCGAGCCGGTGATGCCGGACGCGAAGACCGCCGGCTGGCTCGGCATCCCCAGCACCCAGCCCTGCCTGGCCGTGCACGGCATCAGCTTCGACCGCCGCGACCGCGTCTTCGAGTACACCTCGGCCGTCTACCGAGGCGACCGCTACGCCTTCACCACCGAACTCCGCACCACCCCCACCCCCCGCTCCACCGCCCACGGCCTCTAGGGCTCCCTCCGGCAACCCTCCGCCTCGCAGCGTCCTTCCTTCAACTCCTTGCCGAAGGCAAGGAGTTGTTGCTCGGGAAGGATGATTACTCTCGGTGGGAACGAAGTAACTATCGTGGACCTTCTCATGGATCTCCGTAGCCCGATCAGCACCGTGGTGCCCTCGTTGGACGGTCCCGTGCTACAGGTGCTGGCGCGCAGCGACCGTGGACTGTCCGGCCGGCAGATCCACAAGCTGGCCGGGGCCGGCAGCGTGGCCGGCGTCCGCCTGGTGCTCCAGCGGCTCGCGACCACCGGCCTGGTGCACGTCGACGACGTCGGCAACTCGTTGCTCTATCGCCTCAATCGCAAGCACCTGGTCGCCCCGGCGGTGGAGTTCCTCGCCGACCTCCGCAGTACCCTCACCAGCCGGCTCGCCGACGAGATCAGCGCGTGGCGGATCCCGCCGGTGCACGCCAGCCTGTACGGCGCGATCGCCCGCGGCGACGGTGACCTCGAGAGCGACGTCGACCTGTTGCTGATCCGGCCCGACCAGGTCGACCCCGGCGACGTCCTCTGGGAGGACCAGGCCGCCTGCCTGCTGCAGTCCGTCGTCGACCTCACCGGCAACCCCGCGCACGTCTTCGAGCTCAGCCGCACCGAGCTCACCGACCACCTCACGAACGCGGACCCGATCCTCAACGACTGGCTCCAGCCGAGCCTCCCGCTGTACGGCGTACCGGTCCCGTCCCTCCTGGACCGGACGACGCCCCGCGCCCACACATTGGTCTAGCCGCTCACCTTTACCGCGCGAGCCGGACCGACCAGACTGGGCCGCGCCGGGTTGTCGACTTACACAGGACGCGCTGCATGACGAGCATTGCCATCGATGGCGGCCAGTCCGCCCTCAGACTCCGGGTGGTTCCGACCGGACGGGTCGGCCAAGGGCCCGGATACGTGCACGGGCCGAGCAGCATGATCCACCTCCTCGGCGCGATCAAGACGGCAGCGACCGCGGCCGAGGTCGCTGGACCGGTCGACGTGGTGGCACTCGGGCTCACCGGGTTCCCACCGGTGCGTGAGGTCGCGGAAGGCCTCGCCGCTCAGGTCGACGACGTACTCGACGCCGGTGAGGTCCGCCTGACCCAGGACATGGTGACCGCGCACGCCGGCGCGTTGGCCGACGGGTACGGCGTGGTGGTTGCTGCTGGCACCGGTCTGGTGTGTCTGGCCGTGGATCGCGACGGCTCGTGGCACAAGGTCGACGGTCACGGGTACCTGTTCGGTGACGCCGGGAGTGCGTTCGCCATCGGTCGCGCCGGGCTGGTCGCCGTACAGCGGGCCCGTGACGGTCGTGGGCCGGCCACCAAGCTCGCGGACACCACACTCGACCCGATCACGCTCTACCGGTCGGCCACGCTGGTCGACGACGTCGCCCGCTTCGCTCCCGAGGTACTGCGGTGCGCCGCCGAAGGTGACCCGGTCGCGGCCGACCTCGTCGTACGGGCCGCTCAGGACATCGCCGAGACCATCGGTGCGGCCGTGGCAACGCTTGCGGGGCAGGGTGCTGTGCCGGTCGCGTGCGTAGGCGGGCTGTTCGCGGGTGCCGGCGAGCAACTGCTGGCTCCGGTGCGTGCGACCGTCACACCGCGGGCTCAGCTCGTGGCGGCCGCCGGTACCTCGCTCGACGGCGCCGAACGCCTGGCAACGAATCCACCCGGGCCGTACGCCGACCTGATCGTCACCCACCGCCGATCGTGACCCCGCTGCCCGCCGGCAGCCTGGTGGTGTCCTGCCAGTCCATCCCCGGCGACCCGTTCGACTCCGCCGAGCTGATGGCTCTGATGGCCCGCGCGGCCGAGCTCGGCGGCGCCGGTGCGATCCGCGCCAACGGCCCGGAGCATGTCGCGGCGATCAGGGCGGTCACGGCGCTTCCGATCATCGGTATCCACAAGCTCGGCGACCCGTCCGGCGTGTTCATCACCCCGACGTACGGAGCCGCGGCCGAGGTCGTCGCGGCCGGCGCCGACCTGGTCGCGCTCGACGCGACCCTGCGGCCGAGGCCGGACGGGCAGCCGCTGCGCTCGCTGATCGAGCGGATCCACGATGACCTGGGGGTACCTGTTCTCGCCGACGTCGACACCCTCGACGCGGGCCTCGCCGCCCGCGACGCCGGCGCCGACCTGGTCGCCTCCACCCTGTCCGGCTACACCGGCCGACGAACGCCGACCGGCCCCGACGTCGACCTGGTCCGCCGACTCGCCGCCGCGGTGGATTGCCCGGTGGTCGCCGAGGGGAGGATCAGAACACCCGAAGACGTTCGCGCCGTCTTCGACGCCGGTGCGTACGCCGTCGTCGTGGGCACCGCGATCACCAACCCGACGTACATCACCGCACGGCTCGCGAGTGCGCTACCTCCGACGTGGTCTCCGCGACTTCGTTCGTGACACGGCCCGACTCGATTCCGCCGGTCCCGGCGAGCTATCTTGACTGGACCGGAAAGTTTTCACCGGCACGACCGCTGGAGCGTGTAAGTAAGTGAGCAAACTCCTCCTGGCCGCGACCTCTCTGGACGTCACGCCACCGCCCGGCCACCGGCTGGACGGGTACGCCGCCCGCACCGCTCCCGCGACCGGGACCGCGGACCCGCTCCGCGCCACCCTGATCTGGCTCGGTACGGCGGACGACCCGGGCGTGCTCTGGTTGACGCTGGACGCGATCGCGGTCGGCAAGGAGTTGGTCGCCGACCTGGCCGCGGCCGCCGGAGCCGCGGCCGGCATCCCGCCCGCGCACGTGGTCGTGTCCGCCTCCCACACCCACTCCGGCCCGTCGGGCTGGACCGGTGAGATCCACCCGGTCATCCCGGCCGAGCGTGAGCCGGAGCTGGCCGACGCATTGATCGCGGCAGTGGCCAACGCCTCCCTGCCGCGCCGGCCGGTGACCGCGTCCTGGCGATCGATCGAGGTCGTCGGCGTCGGCGCGAACCGGCACCGCAAAAACGGCCCGCACGACAACACGGCCGGCATCCTCGCACTGCACTCTTCGGGCGGCTCGCTCGAGGCGGTCCTGTTCGACTTCGCCTGTCACCCGACGACCTACGGCCCGGAGAACCTGCAGTGGTCCGCCGACTGGCCCGGAGCCGCCCGTGACGCGCTGGCTCCCGCGGTGGTCGGCTTCCTTCAGGGTGCCGCCGGCGACGTCAGTCCGCGCTTCACCCGACGCGGTCGAGGTGCGGCGGAGGTCGCCCGGCTCGGCGGCCTGCTCGCATCCCGGGTCCGCGAGGCCCTGGGCGGCCCCGGCCTGGAGCTACCACAGTCGGCACCGGCCATCCGCCGTACGACGATCACCCTCCCGGTCCGCGACATGCCCGCACCGGAGGAAGCAGCGTCCACGGTGGCCGCCGCCGCAACCGCCGTCCGCAACGGCCTCCACACGACCCCCACGCCCGACACCCCCACCGCCCTCCACACCCCGCCAACCGACCCCTACGCCGGCCTCCGCACCGGCCTAGGCAACGCAACCGGCGGAACCCTCGGCGGAGCGGCCGATCCGTCCACTGGGGCCTTTGGCGCGGTGGACGATGCAACAGGCGGCCTCGGTGGAGCGGATGGTCCGTCCACTGGCGCGCCTGGTGGAGCGAACGGTGCTTCCGGTGGGGCCGGTGGCGGGGTGGGTGATTCGTCGGGCGGGGTGCTTGGTGGGGTTCTCGGTGGAGTGGATGATCCGTCCGGTCGGATCGCGCTGACGCGGCTGGACGGTGCGCGCGGTCAGTCACTCATGGCGGCGGCCGACCTGCCGGACCAGCTGGAGCTGCCGATCAGCGTCGTGACCCTCGGGGACGTCTGCTGGGTCAACCTCCCGGTCGAGCTCTTCGCCCTCCACGGCGCCTGCCTGCAGGCCGACAGCACCCACCCCATCACCCGAGTCATCGGCTACACCGACGGCTACTACGGCTACATCGTCGACCCCTCCGCCGCGGAGTCCGGCGCCTACGAAGCCCTCATCACCTTCTTCGACCAACCCACCACCAACACCCTCCTCACCCGAACAGCCACCTTCATCAACACCTGAGCTCCTGCGCCCCCCGCGTGGGTGTTAGTCGACCGGGACGTTGACGGAGTGAAGGCCTGTTGAGCCGTTGGGGGCGGGGGGCGCGGAGGCCTCGATCTGGGGGTTGCCCTTGGCGTCGAACGCTCGTACCTGGAGGACGTGGTTGCCGCGCGGGGCGTCCCAGGTCCAGTGCCATTGGCGCCAGGTGTCGATGGACGCGTCCGCGGCCAGGGTGGCTTGTTGCCAGGGGCCACCATCCACCCGGACCTCGACCTTCGAGACGCCGACGTGCTGGTCCCACGCCACGCCGGCCACGGTCACCGGGCCCGCGGTCACCTTCTTGCCGAACGGTACGTCGATCCGCGACGACAACTTGATCGGCCCGAGCTCGGACCACCCGCGCGGCGTCCAGTACGCGTCGAACAGGTCGAACCGGGTCACCTCGATGTCCGTCAACCACTTCGTCGCCGAGACATAGCCGTACAGCCCGGGTACGACGACCCGCACCGGGAACCCGTGCTCGACCGGCAGCGGCTCACCGTTCATCGCGTACGCGAGCATCGACTGCCGATCGTCGAGCAGCGTGCTCAGCGGCGTACCCGCGGTGAAACCGTCCTTCGACGTCGACTTGATCGCGTCCGCGTCCTTCGACGCACCGGCCTCCTCAAGCAGGTCCTTCAGCAGCACGCCGGACCACAGCGCGTTGCCGATCAGGTCGCCGCCGACCTCGTTGCTGACACAGGTGAGCGTCACCCACTTGTGCATGACCTGACGCTTCAGCAGATCGTCGAACGTCAGCACGAGCTCGCGATCGACCATGCCGTGGATGCGCAGCTTCCACTCCGACGGCAGGATCTGCGGCACCGACAGCGCGGTGTCGATCCGGTAGAAGTCGGCGTTCGGCGTCACCCACGGCGTCGCTCCCTCGGCCTGCACCCCGGCCGGCGGATCGAGCGTCGGCGGCTTGGGCAGGTTGAGCGCCTCCCGCGCCTCGGCGACGGCCGCGCGGTTCCCGCCGACGACCCGTCCGAGCGCGCCGATCGCGGCGGATCCGATCGCCACGCCGGCTGAGAGCTGGAGGAACCCGCGTCGGCTGACTCCGTCCGCAGGGTTGTCGACGAGTGGCGCGAGTCGTTGGGCGAACAGCCTGAGGATGAGCAGCGCCGTGACACCGGCGACTGCCGACGGCACAAAGCCGGTCTGCCCGCTGTCCGGTCTCGTCGCGGCCGCGACGACTGCCACTCCCGCCAGTACGACGGTGATCGCGGCACCGGCCCAATAGCGACGTACGGCGAGAACTCCGCCGACGGCAGCGAGCACGCTGACGACGAGGAGGATGCCGACGCGGAGCGCGGTCTTGTCGTTGGTGCCGAACCAGGCGATCGCGAGGTCCTTCAGCCACGGCGGGACCCGGTCGATGAACGCGGATCCGATCGCGACGACCGGTGTCTGCCTGGTCCCGAGGAGACCCGCCGCCACACTGCCCGCGGCCAACCCGGCCAGCGCTGCCAGCACCCCGCCGACGGCTGCTCGCCACCACACGGCGTCCCGCCAGCCGCGGGTGTCCGTCCCGCCTGGTCCCGACGGGTCCCCGCCCTGACCGGCGTCGTACCCGAGGCCGACACGGTCGTAGCCGTGCTTGACGTCCGTCGCGCCCCGGCCCGGTGGTGGGGACTGATCGGCTTGGTTCACCTCTCAACGATTACGCGGCGGGGCGCCCGACACCAGTCGAGCGCCCCATCCGTTAGTCGCGGGTAATGCGGTTGTTCAGTTGTCGGGGTGGGTCAGATCCGTTCGGGAGCGATCGGCCCGAGGTTCGGCCGGCCGTTCGGCCAGCGGCGGGCGTTGTCGCGGACCCGGCGAAGCTTGCCGAGCACGACCTCCCGCTCGTCGGCCAGCTGCGACATCCACAGGCTGTCGATCTCCAGGAGGTGGTCCGGCAGTGCTTCCCGCAGCCGCCGCTTCCCCTCCTCGGTGAGGACCGCGAACGAACCGCGGGCGTCGTCGGGACAGGGCTCCCGGCGCACCAGACCGAGGTTCTCGGCGCGGTCGACCAGCCGGGTGATGCCGCCGGTGGTGACGGTCAGCTCCCGGGCGAGGGACGTAAGACGCTGTTTCTCACCGTGGCTGCGGGCGAGCCGCAGCAGCAGTTCGAACATTGCCATTTGCAGACCACTGCGCTTGAGGGAATGGCGCATCACGTGATCGAGTTCGGCCGCTGCTTCACGCAGCAGGCCGTACGCGGTGATCACGTCGCTTTCCCAGGGTTCGGCGGCACGAGTGGGTTCTGCATCGGCGAGCGCTAGGGGCGAGCAAAGCGAAGGCGCGATGGTCATGCGCGGACTCTATTAGCTGACTAGGTCACTTCGCTACACGGGGTGACCTTTCGGCTACGGATCGACCCGGAACCGCAAGCGACCTGAGCGTAACCGCCGGGCGGTTCCGCCTGCCGGGCGGGTGCCTGATGCTCCTATAGAGCGCCGGGTGTCAAGTTCGGGGTGAGGGCTTGGGTGATGAGGGGTAGGAGTTCTCGGCACAGGGCGCGTTTGAGACAGCGCATGATTTCTTTGGTGGTTTTGCCTTCGGCGCGTCGTCGGGTGACGTAGGCGCGGGTGGGTTCGTGGTGGCGCATGCGGACCAAGACGATGGTGTGCAGGGCTGAGTTGGCGTGGCGGTCGCCGCCGCGGTTGAGGCGGACGCGGTGGGTGCGGCCGGAGGCGACGGCAACGGGGGAGGTTCCGCAGAGCGCGGCGAAGGCGGCGTTGCTGTGGAGGCGGTGGGGGTTGTCGCCGGCGGTGGTCAGCAGCTGGCCGGCGGTTTCGGGGCCGACGCCGCAGCGCTCGAGCAGCGCGGGTGCGGTGTGGCGGGTCAGGGCGCGGAGTTGGGTGTCGGCGTCGGTGATTTCCTCGGTGAGGTGCTGGCAGCGGCGGGCGAGGCGGCGCAGTGCGGTCTTGGTGGCCTGGACCGGGTCGGCCGGATCGGTCGCCGGGCGGAGCGCGATGGCGTGCTCGAGGAGTTGGTCGGTGGGCAGGCTGGCGAGTTGGCTGCGCAGCGGCTCGGGGGCGGTGACGACCAGGTGCTTGAGCGTGTTGGTCGCGGCGGTTCTGGCCTTGACCGCGCCGGAGCGCGTGGCCCGCAGGACGCGGATGGATTCCACCACACCGGTGCGGGTCTTCGGCGCGCCGGTCGCGGTGCCGGCCAAGACCGCGCGGGCCGCGGCCTCGGCGTCGATCGGGTCGGACTTGCCGCGCTGGCGGCGGGTCTGCCGGTTCGGCCGCGACACCTCCACCACCTGCACGTGTTCGGCGGTCAGCAGCCGCGCCAGTGAGGCGCCGTAGCTGCCGGTGCCCTCCACCCCCACCGCAGCTAGCTCGCCATGGCCGCCCAACCAGGCCAGCAGCCGCTTCTCTCCGGCGGTGGTGGCCGGGAACTGGGCATGGGCCAGCAGCCGGCCGAGATGATCCACACACGCCGCGGTGTGGGTATCCAGGTGGGTGTCGACCCCGCCGACAACCTGACCTGGCCCCGCGATGTCGGTGACGGCGAAGTGGGTAGTGCTGATCGGGTCTGTCATCGTAGAGACAGCCGTCCTTTCCATCTGCGAACCGGTACGGACGGCACGCACCGCCGGCTGGGCGGACAGCACATGGACGGGCCTCTGAGACAGGCTCCTATCAGGTCACGTTCCGTCCGGCCGGTGCGTGCAGCTCGCCGGCCAAAGACAGATCAGGCAAAAGTCAACCCCGCTCGGGGTGACGGTGGATAACTGGGTCACCCGGCCGGCAAGCACATCATCCATGTGGATAACTTCCGCGGCGGTCGGGCGATTTTTGCCAGCCTTGGTGCGTCAGGTTTTCGGCCAACGGATCGGGGAGCGCGATGAACGACAACGAGGACCAGTCACCCTACGGCCGCGGGTTCGTCGCCGCCTCCATCGTGGTCGCCGCCGTCCTCCTCTGCGGCGCCCTCCTCCTCATCACCGGCCTCACCTCGGACTCTTCCAGTACGTCGTCCGCCAACCCAACCCGAACGACCACCAACCTCGGCGACCCCACCGACCCCGGCAACGGCCGGCCGGCCCCCGGCACCGACCCGGCCACCCCCGGAGCCGACCCGGCGACGCCTGGCTCCGGCGCTGACTCAACCGGCCCCGGCACGGGCTCGGCCGGCCCAGGCGCCGGCTCGGACCGGTCTGCTCGGCCGGTGGCGGCGGGCTGGCGGTGCTCGCTCCCGGCGGGTGACCAGACCGTTCCCAGCAAGCCCCCGGTCGCGGACGGCTGGGACGTCAGCCGCCACGTCGTCGTACCGCGCTCGTCGACCTTCGGGCCCGCGACCACCGACCCCGACGGCTTCCGCCGCTGCTTCGCCCACTCACCCACCGGCGCCGTGTACGCCGCCTACAACGTGATCGCCGCCATCTCCGACCACCGCCAGGCGATCCCGACCGCCCGCAAGCTCATGGTCCCCGGCCCCGACACCGACGCCCTGATCCGCGAGCTGAAGTCCGAGTCCGACTCCTCCGGATCGGCGCCCACGCAGGTCGCCGGCTTCCGCGTCCTCGACAACGGCACCGACCGCGTCACCGTCATGCTCGCCCTCCCCGTCGAGTCGGCGTACATGAGCGCCACCCTCACCCTCGTCTGGTACGGCGACGACTGGCGCCTCCGACCCCCATCCCCAGGCCAACCCGTCGGCGCCCCGTTCGCCCAGCACCGCGACCTGGCCGACTTCACCCGCTGGAGCGGAATCTGATGTGCGGAAAAATGGAAATCGGCTGCCACATCAAGCAGGGCTTCCAGTCCGTCGCGACCAACGCCCTTGATCTACTGCGGGAGGGCTCCAACGAGGCGGCCCTGAGCTCCCTGCACTCCGCGGCAACCTTCTGGATCGTGCCCAAGTCGCCGACCCTGGCCCAGGAACACGGCGAGACCTGGGTCGACAGCAAGACAGTCGGCTACCTGCAGGATCAACTGGTGACCGTGACGGCGGGAGTCCTGGTGATCGCGATCCTGATCGCCGGCATGCGCACCGCGTGGGAGCACCGCGCGCGACCGCTTCAGGAGCTGATCAAGGCGACCCTGATCTTCGTCGCGGTCAGCGCGGCGGGCGCGGCGTTCCTGCAGTTGCTCACCAGTTGGTCGGACGACTTCGCGGTCTACATCGTCAAGCACGCGCAGGACCAACCGTCGCTCACGAGCGCCTTCGGTGGCGAGGTCGATCGCGACGGCACGACCATCCGTCTCGTCTCCGACTCGGTGCCGACCCTGCTGGCCATCAGCATGTACGGCGCGGTGATCATCGCGTCATGCATCCAGATCGTCCTGATGCTGGTGCGGTCGGCAATGCTGGTCCTGCTCGCCGGAACCTTTCCGCTGGCGGCCGCGGCGACCAACACCGAGATGGGCCGGAACTGGTTCAAGAAGTACTGCGGCTGGGCACTGGCGTTCATCGCCTACAAGCCGGCGGCCGCACTCATCTACGCGGCGGCCCTGAAGCTGAGCAGCCAGAGCCTGTTCGGCCCGGTCGACAGCGTGATTCAGGCGATGACCGGAGTCATGATGCTCCTGCTGGCGATCTTCGCTCTGCCCGCGCTCCTCCGGTTCTTGGTGCCGGTGACGGCGGCTGTGGCGGGTGGGGGGTCGGCTATGGGGAGTTCGGTGGCTGATCCGGGTGGGCTGGCGACCGGGGCGATCAGCGTGGGGCGGTCGGTCTTCGGTGGTGGGTCTTCGAGCGGTGGTGGGTCTTCGGGCGGTGGCGGGTCGTCCGGTGGTGGGGGTGGCGGTGCGAGTGGTGCCAAGACGGTTGGTGCGGCGGCCAGTGTGGGGCTCGGGGCCGCGGGGGTCGCGGTGAACGGGGCTCGCAAGGCGGCGGGTGGTCTGGCCGGGGCCGCGTCGCACTCGGCCGGGGAGTCGGGTGGTGGCTCGGTCACGCCGACGTCGTCGTACGGCCCGATGGCTCGTGGCGGCTCGCGCGGGCGCTCGTCCTCGAAGAGCCGGTCCAGTTCGTCCGGCAGTTCCACCGCCCACGAACGGATCCCCGAACCCGCCGGCCCCAGCGGCAGCCGGTGACCCCGTCCTCCGCGCCGCTTGTCAGTGGGGTGGGACAGGATGACAGCATGGCGGGTATGGGGTTGGAGCGGATCGCGTTGATCTCGGACGTTCACGGCAACCTGACCGCGCTGGAGGCGGTGCTGGCCGACATCGAGGGGCGGGGGATCGAGCGGATCTTCAACCTGGGCGACTACGTCGGCAAGGGGCCGCGCGGGCAGGAGGTGGTCGACCGATGCCGCGAGGTGTGTGAGGTGAACATCCTCGGCAACTGGGACGACTTCCTGCCCGACCCCGATCGCGAATACGACACCGAAGCCCTGCGCTGGTGGAAGAAGGAGCTGCGCGAAGACCAGTGGACCTGGCTGCGCGCGCTCCCGTTCTGCCACGACTTCCGCCTGAGCGGCCGGCAGCTCCGCCTCTTCCACGCGTCGTCGACGAGCGTTCACCGGCGCGTGCGGTTCGACCACGACGAGGCGGAGTACGTCGGCATGTTCGCGAACACCGACGCCACCGGCGACGGCCCCATCCCGGACGTGGTCGGGTACGCCGACACCCACGACCCGTTCTACGAGTCGGAGTTCGGGCGCACGCTGTTCAACATCGGCTCGGTCGGCAACAGCCTGAGCGACCCGACGCCCGTCTACGTGATCCTCGAGGGCGTGCCGGAGTCGCCCGAGCCGGCGCCGTTCTCGATCCAGTTCGTCCGGGTGCCGTACGACGCGCGCGCCGAGCTCGACGTCGCCCGCGAGCTCGGCATGCCGGAGCTCGACGGCTACGAGTCCGAGATCATCGAGGGCGTCTACCGGGGCGACCTCTACGCCGGCACGTCCCCGACGTACCACCGGCGGTCCTGCCCGTCGTGAGCCTGGACACGAACCTTCGGCAACGGCACGGTGAACAAGCCCGGGACGACTTCGGGGCCACAAGCAACTATCCCCAGGTTGTCCACAGGCTGTGGATGCGCTCGGGGGTCCAGGCCGGTTCCCCGACCCGGCCGACGTGCGAGGCAGGGGTAGTCGATGCCTAGAGCAACGATTAGTGATCGACCAGGAGCGCTTCGGAGCCGACCGGTTGGTAGCCGGCCGCCAGGAACGCCCGGAACGACGCGGCGTTACCGGGAGTGACCTGCGCCCAGATGTGCGCGTCCGGCGGGATCAGCGCACGGGCCGCCCGAGCGAGCCGGCGACCGTGGCCCACGCCCCGGGAGCCTTCGGGTACTTCGAGCGCACACTCGAGGCGATCCGCCAGACCACGGCCCGTGAGCACGAGGCCGCCGTACGGGTCGACGTACACCCGGACGTCGTTGCGGTACCGCAGGGCGCGTTCGACGCGCGGATGAACGTGGTCGGCGAGCTCGATGAGACCGGCGGTCGCTTCGGAGCGCTCGTCGGGATCGGTGAGAGCCGGGGCGAGCAGCATCGCGTCGATCGCGTTGACCCGGCGGCCGGTGCGCTCCTCCAGGGCGGACAGGAACGGCGGATTGGTCGGGGCGGACAGGTCTCCCGGCGGCACCCGCGCGGCGACCCAGGCCGGGTCGACGTCCGCGGCGACCACGATGTGCCCGGTGAATGCGGCCACACACGCCTCCCGCGGCGACGGCGCCGGGACGACCGTGAGGCTCAGGTCCGGGGCCGGGAAGACGCCGCGTTCGATCCCGCGCAGAATGTCAGCCAGAGTTGTCATCACGAGCCATTGTGGAGGAGACCCCTGCACGGCTCGATCCACTGACGCGACGGAGGCGACACATGCGGAAGCCGCAACTGGTGAGGACCGACGGACTGCCCGACCGGGTGACCATCTACGAGGTCGGCCCGCGCGACGGGTTGCAGAACGAGTCGGCGGTCATCGACGTCGCGGTCAAGGCGGAGTTCATCCGCCGGCTCGCCGAGGCCGGGCTGACCACCATCGAGACCACGAGTTTCGTCCATCCGAGGTGGGTCCCGCAGTTGGCCGACGCCGCCGAGCTGCTGTCGGCGCTCGACCTACCGGACGCTGTCCGGGCGCCGGTCCTGGTGCCGAACGAACGCGGCCTCGACCGCGCGCTGGCCGCGAACGTCCGGGAGATCGCGATCTTCGCCAGCGCTACGGAGACGTTCGCCGCGAAGAACCTGAACTCCACGCTGGACGAGCAGTTCGCGATGTTCACGCCGACGGTCCAGCGGGCGCTGGGCGAGGGGTTGGCGGTCCGCGGGTACGTGTCGATGTGTTACGGCGACCCGTGGGAGGGCGACGTACCGATCGATCAGGTCGTGAAGGTCGGCGTGCGTCTGGTCGAGCTCGGTTGCCACGAGTTGTCCCTCGGGGACACGATCGGCGTCGCGACACCGGGTCAGGTGAGCGCGTTGCTCGAGGCGTTCGGGGCGGCCGGGGTCGGTGTGGAGAAGCTGGCCGTGCACTTCCACGACACGTACGGCCAGGCGCTCGCCAACACCCTGACGGCTCTCCGCGAAGGCGTCACCACGGTCGACAGCTCGGCCGGCGGCCTCGGCGGCTGTCCGTACGCCGAGAGCGCGACCGGCAACCTGGCCACCGAGGACCTGCTCTGGCAGCTGGACGGTCTGGGCATCGAGACCGGCGTGGACCTGGAGAAGCTGGTCGCGACCAGCACCTGGATGGCGCGGCAACTCGGCAAGCCCTCCCCGAGCCGCGTGGTCCAAGCCCTCGCAGGCTGAGAGGGGGTGGGCTACCGTCGGAGGACTGGGCCGGGGGTGGCATGAGCGTCGAAGTGGTGTTCTGGGCTGTGGTGCTGGCGCGGTTCGCCCTGCCGTTGCTCATCCCCCAGTTCCCGCTGCCCGCGATCATCGGGTGCCTCCTGCTCGACGGGGTCGACCAGACGATCTTCCAGGCCTTCGGCTTCGACCCGCCGTTCTACCAGAGCTACGACAAGGCGATGGACGTGTTCTACCTGTCCGTGGCCTACCTCGCGAGCCTGCGCAACTGGACCAGCCGGGCGGCGGTCGGGATCAGCCGGTTCCTGTTCTTCTTCCGGCAGGCCGGCGTGGTGCTGTTCGAAGTGACCGGGCTGCGGTTCCTCCTGCTGGTGTTCCCGAACACGTTCGAGTACTTCTTCATCGCCTACGAGGCGGTCCGGTCGCGGTGGAACCCGGCCCGGTTCGACGTCAGGTTCTGGCTGCTGGTCGCGGCCGGGATCTGGCTCGTCATCAAACTGCCGCAGGAGTACTGGATCCACATCGCGCAGCTCGACGTCACCGATCTGATGGCGGACACGACGTGGTTCGGGCCGTTGCTGGCGGCCGCCGTACTCGGTCTGGTGGCGATCCTGCTGATCGTCGTCCGCCCGCGGCTGCCGCGGCCCGACTGGACGTGGAAGCTGACGGCCGACCCGCTGCCGACGGAGATCGACGACGCGAGTGAGCGGGCCGCGTTCCAGGCCGCGCACCGGAAGGTGTTCGACTCGGCGGCGGTCGAGAAGATCTTCCTGATCGGCCTGATCAGCGTGATCTTCGGCAACGTGCTGCCTGGGGTCCGGGCGACCGACCTGCAGATCTTCGTCAGCATCGCCGTCTACGCGGTGATCAACTCCGCGATCGGCCTGTGGTCGGCGCGGCGCGGGCGGTCGTGGGACTCGGCGGCGATGTCGTTCGGCGTCGTGTTCGCGACGAACGTCGTCCTGGTCACGATCGCCGACCTGCTGCTCCGGCGCGGCGACCTGTCGCTGGTCGACACACTGTTCTTCATCTTCCTGTTCAGCATCCTGACCACGCTGTACGACCGGTACCACCCGGTCTCCGAGTACCGCGCCACCACCGCGGTCACCCCGCGCCCGCTGACCGGAGAGGAATCATGACCGACCTGATCGTCCTCGGATTCCCTGATCTCGCATCGGCCGAAGAAGCCCACCGCCGGGCCACCGAACTGGAGGCCGGCGGCGCACTCGAGCTCGGCGGCGCCGCCGTGGCGTTTCGCCGCGACGACGGCGAGGTCGATCTGATGCACCCGCTCCGGCTGACAGCTGCCGGGGCCGTCGCCGGCGCGGCCAGCGGCGGGCTGATCGGCCTGATGCTGCTCGTCCCTGTGCTGTCTGCTGCGGTCGGCGCCGCTGCGGGGGCCGTCGGCGGGAAGGTTTCCGCCGAGATCCTCAACGCCAAGTTCGTCCGCGACCTCCGCGCGACCCTCACGCCCGGCCACGCCGCCCTTCTGCTCGTGGTCCGGACGGTGATCGACGGCGACAAGGCCATCGCGGAGCTCAGGCCACTCTCCCCGGAGATCATCCGCACCACCTGGACCGAACACGACGAACGCCGCCTCATCGCCGCCCTGACCCAGCCCACCCAGTGACCACCGCCGCCGGTCAGCCCGCGTGATGAGGGCCGGCGGTCAGCCCGCGTGGTGAGGGCCGGCGGTCAGCGGGACTCGGGCGGTCCGGCCGGCGTACGCCAGGTGGTCAGGCAGAACGGGTGGCCCGCCGGATCGAGGAAGACTCGGAAGCTGGACGGTTCCGGCTGTACGGCGGTCGGCGTGGCACCGGCCGCGATCACGCGAGCCTCCTCCGCGTCGAGGTCGGCGGTGCTGAAGTCGAGGTGGCACTGCTGCGGCACCCGCGGATCCGGCCAGGTCGGCGCCCGGTAGTTGAGGTCCCGCTGGAAACCGAGGCTGAAGCTCTCGAACCGCAGCTCCACGAAGTTCTCGTGAACGACGGTCAGCTCCCCGCCGGCGACCCGCTGGTAGAACTCGGCCAGCTCCAACGGCTCCGGACAGTCCAACGTCGGCCCCCAGAACGGCGCTACCACCGCCTCGTCACCACCCGCACGGCGCGACCGCAGCCGGGGACCACGGCACGACCGCAGCCGGGGACGACGGCATGACTGCTGACCGGGGAGACGGCTCGATCGGTGGCCGGGGTCACGGTTCGATGGGGCGGCGGATTCGGCGGACCAGGCTCTTGTCGGCGTACTCGCCGATCCGGTACGTCGACCAGCCGTCGACGCCGGCGCCGACCGCGCCCCCGAGCAGCGGCACCCGCCGCGTCACGGTGAGTGCCATCCGCTTGCCGCTGATCCGGGCGATCAGCTCGGCGACGACCTCGCCCGCGACCTGGCGGTCGAGCTCGGGGTCGAACACCGGCGCGGTGGCGATCGCGAGCGGCGAGGTCGGCAGGCTCGACTTCTTCAGCCGGTCGGTCACACCGTCCTCGCCGAGCAGACAGGTGATCACCGCGGTGCGGACGCGGGGGTCGTCCAGGTCGTACCCCCGCAGGTGCGCGATCGCGGCGACCATCCGGGCCTGGACGATCGCGAGGCCGGTCAGGTTCGCCGGCAGGGCGACCGGGAGCGTGACGAGTCCGCCGATGCTGGTGACGAAGCCCTGGACCCCGGCCAGCCGGATGTGCTGGTCGATCACGGCGTCGATAGCCAGTTGCGCGTCACCGGACGACTTGGCGAGCTTCGCCTCGGCGACCTGCTCGGCGCCGGGGAAGCGTTGGTACCCGTCGATCGCGATCTCGAGAACCTGACGCAACACACCCGCCGCGGCCTGCGGGGCGAATCGCTGTGCGGCGGGCGCGAGACTGCTCGCGACGAACCTGGCTACTCCGGCCACGGTGCTCCTTCCCGCCCTCCCCGCCTCGGAGGCTGGGCGTGCTTCAACTCTACGTGGCTCCGGGAACACCGCCACTCGGGAGAATCCCTGGCCTTTCCTGGAGTCGCCGTGGAGGCGGCCGAGCGGTCAGGCCAGGCGGACCAGCGATCCTCCGGCGGTGATGCCGACGGAGGTCCGCACGCCGGCCACGGTCAGGTCGACGACGTACGTCGTACCGACCCAGCGCGTGGCGTACGTGACCGCGCCCGAGGCCCGGACCGGGGCGATGAACGACAGGATCGAGGCGGAGTATCCCGACCGCGCGAACATCAGCGTCGGCGCGGACTTGCGCGCGGTGATGGTCGGGTAGTGCCAGCCCTGGATCGGGGCGGTCTGCGCCTGCTTGAGCAGGATCGCGCCGGGCGGCAACGCCTGCTTGTACGGCACCTGGAACAGGATCGTCCGGGTGTTCTCGCCCGGCTTCATCGCCAGGGCCGTGGTCCGCGAGTACACCGACGCCTGCTGGTCCGACGGCAGGTGCCAGAGCGTCTGGAACTGCTGTGCCGTCTTCGACGCCCCGCGATCCAGCGCGACGACGACGTCCGGGTCCTTGAGCACGAGGACGGCGCGAGTCCGGCTGATCCCGGCGCCCGGTACGTCAGTGAACTCGTAGAAGTCGGCGTTCGGCTTGATCAGCGACCTGGTCAGTGTGGTCGCCGGAGCGGTGTCGGCCGAGAGCGGCGTGGTCATCACACTGTGCGCGAACGGGCTCTTCGCCCACGTCCGCCACATGTCGGTCTGGTAGCCGGCGTGCCCGCTGTCGATCAGGATGTCGCGGCCGCGGGCGGTGTAGGTGAGGGACGTGTGGTCGCTGTGCCCGTGCAGTGCCCGGCGCGGGCCGAAGCGGACGCTGTACGTCGACTCCTGCGCGAACGACCGGGTCTCACCCCAGCCGGTGCGGCCGAAGACGTAGCCGGCCGAGTACGTCCCGACGCGGTCCGCGGGAGCGATGCCCTTGGTCCCCAGCGAGCCGGCGTACTCGGTCGGCGTACCGACGGACGCGGCCGTGTTCACCACCTCGGAGTCGCCGATCTGGTGCAGCTTGCCCAGCGAGTTCGTCGCCAGCGCGAGCCACTTCGCCAACAGTTCCCGGCGCGACGAGATCGTCGTACCGGGGTCGGCGCCGCAGTCCCGGAGGACCGTGATGGCACGGCCCCAGAGGGAGTAGTTGAACTGCGCGTACGCGGTCGACTGCTCGTTGGTCGAGCCCTCGGGGTCGATGGAGGTGGTGATGCCCGCGGCCAGCCGTTGCTGGGCAAGATCCTGGTAGTCCGTGCGGTTGAGCAGGCAGCCGACGCCGAACAGCGCGAGGCTCTCGTCGGTGCCGTGGTTCCAGGCGCCGCTCCAGTTGTTGACCAGGAACGTGGCGTGGTCGATCAGCGACTTGTCGAGCCAGGCGTACTCCGCCGGGAGCTCGGCGACCCCGAGCCCGGACAGGACGGCCTGCCGGACGCAGATGAGCACGTTGGTCCGGTGCATGGTGGACTCCCACGCGCCGATGTCGCTCTTCCACGAGTACGGGTTGTCCTGCGTCCAGTCGCGGGCGATCGCGCTGACCCGCGCCAGCGCGTCCAGGTTCCCCTCGCTGCCGGCGATGATGCCCTGGCCGAGCCAGCGCAGCGAGTGCAGCCACATGTACCAGCTGGGGTTCTTGTACGGGTTGAGCCGCCAGTTGACGTTCCCGGTGCCGTCACCCACCTTGTACGGCGCGAAGCCGCCCCAGGCCCAGGTGTCCTGGTAGAGGAACTCGACCGGCGTGGCGTCGTCGACCGAGCTGAAGCCGGAGCACGTGTACGTGCCGGCCGCGGCGGCGCGCGCGGCCGGTCGCCGGGTGATGTCGCGTGCCGGCGCGGCCGTCGCCGCGACCACGTTGTTGCTCCCGGCCACGAACTGCGCGCCGGCCGGCTCGGGGAGATCCGGCTGGACGGCGATCCCCGGTGAGGACGCCGTAGCCGATCCGGCACTCACGGTGACGAGGCCGGACGCCACGAGGGCAGCCAGAAGTAGTCCCTTGATCAAGAATTCCCCCACCTATTCCGGACCCGCCCCCGAGTCGCAGGTGATGTGCTGGACGACTGTCTCACACTTCCGGCGGCGCGAGGAACCACGACCTGCCGGGCGCTCGGTGAATCGGGGTAGCGGGTGCGCCGGCGGCGGAGGAGTGGTCCAGGATGGTGGTGTGCCTGTCGAGCCAGCTGCTTCTGTGTGGGACTTTCCGCCGGTGGCGGTCGCCGGGACGAGTGACATCGTCGCGGGTGGCGCGGATCTGCAGCCGGGAACCGTCCTGGAGGCGTACCGCCGCGGGCTGTTCCCGATGCCCGACCACCGGGGCTCGCTGTTGTGGTGGTCGCCGGTCGACCGCGGGATCATCGAGGTCGCTGGTTACCGGCCGTCCCGGTCGGTGCGGCGGGCGCGGAGCAAGTTCGAGATCCGGGTGAACACCGCGTTCGACCAGGTCATCCGCGCGTGCGCGGACCCACGCCGGCCCGGATCCTGGATCGACCGCGGCATCATCGCGTCGTACACCGAGCTGCACCGGCTCGGCTGGGTGCATTCGGTCGAGGCCTGGGACGGGGACGAGCTCGCCGGCGGCCTGTACGGCGTCGCGATCGGCGGGCTGTTCGCCGGTGAGTCGATGTTCCACCACAAGACCGACGGCTCGAAGGCGGCCGTGGCGGGGCTGATCGAGCTGCTCGACGACGAGTACGCCGACCAGCGCGTCCTCGACATCCAATGGGTCACCGACCACCTCGCCACCCTCGGCGCCGTCTCGATCCCCCGCGAAACCTACGTCCGCCGGGTCGAGCAGGCCGTCACCCTCCCCCTCCCCAAGGCCTTCACCTGAGGCCGACGAAAGCAGCCATCTGCCGGGTCGCGGACTCGAAGAACGCATCCGCCGGATCCATCGACCCCACCAGTTGCCCGAACAACTCGAAACTGATCATCCCGAACAACTGCGTCCACACGATGACCGTGCGCACCAGCGCCGGTGGTGGAACTCCGGGCGCCAACGCGACGAGCACCTGCACCTGCTCAGCCAGTACGCCGTCCGGCTCCGGAGCGTCCGGTGGTACGACGAGCGAGCCGTCGGCATGGGCGCGATCCAGCAGTCCGAGCAGGAGGATCGGGACCCGGCTGGCCGGCTGCACCGTCGTCTGCGGTGCCTGGTACCCGCTGATCGGTGACCCGTAGATCAACGCGTACAGGTACGGATTGGCGCGCGCCCAGTCCCGGACCGCTGCGCAGATCGCCGGCCACGCGTCGACTGGCCGGTCCTGGAGAGGCTCGCCTGCGGCCTCCGCTGCCTCGCCGAGGGCGTTGTAGGCGTCGATGATCAGAGCGGTGAGGAGGTCGTCGCGGCTCGGGAAGTAGCGGTAGATCGCCGACGACACCATGCCCAGTTCGCGGGAGATCGCGCGCAGCGACAGGTCTGCGGCGCCCTCGGTCGCGAGTTGGCGGCGGGCGATCGTCTTGATCTCCTCGGTCAGCTCGGCCCTGGCCCTCTCACGTGCGGTGCGTCCGGCGTTCATGACAGCAGTCTGCCACAGAATCGAGAGCAGTGCTCTTGACAGTGAGCATTGCTTCCGTGTTCACTGATCACAACAGAGAGCACCGCTCTCGCAAACCGTGAAGGACACGATGATGCCGGAGTACAAGCAGACCTACGACAGCAAGCGCGTGATCACCGCCGCCGAGGGCAGCATGCGGGTCTTCAACCGGATCGTCGCCCGGCTGACCAAGCTCGGCATCAGCCTGATGGGCAGCCGGGTGCTCTCCGTCCGCGGCCGCAAGACCGGCGACTGGCGCAGCACGCCGGTCAACCTCCTGGTCATCGACGGCCAGCGCTACCTGGTCGCGCCGCGCGGCCACACCCAGTGGGTCCGCAACCTGCGGGTGAACCCCGAGGGCCGCCTCCAGCTGGGCCGGACCGTCGAGACCTTCCGCGCCGAGGAGGTCGCCGACCCGGACAAGACCGACGTACTCCGCCTCTACCTGAAGAAGTGGGCCTGGGAGGTCGGAACGTTCTTCAGCGGCGACGTCACCAAGAACTCTCCGGACGCCACCCTCCACCACATCGCCCCGGGCGTCCCCGTGTTCAAGATCCACGCCGCCTGAGCCCGGACTGTACGGAGTGCCCACCCCGCCTGAACCCGGACTGTACGGAGTGCCGCGGCCGGCGGCGCCGTCGGCGGTCGGGCCTGGCGGCCGTCATCGGGGTGCTTCCGGGGACGGTTCCGGCTCGACGTCGGCGATGGAGCGGACGCGGGGGATCGCCGATGCCGCGATCCAGACGGTTCCGATCGGGATGCCGAGTGCCCCGACGAGCACTGCTGTGCGGGCGCCGTACTGGCCGGCGATGAGGCCGCCGAGGCCGGCGCCGATCGGGACGGCACCCCAGGACACCATCCGGTAGGCGGCGTTGACGCGTCCTTGCAGTGCGTCCGGGACGACGGTCTGGCGGAGGCTGGTCGCGTGCACGGTGGCGATGCCGGTGCCGAGGCCCATCAGGAAGAATACCGAGGACAGGATCGTCATCGCGGTCGCCTGGTCGTTCATCAGCACGAGCGCGACGGATGCGGTGTTGCCCACGAAGATGGTCACGAGCAGGACGCGGCCGTAGCCGAATCGCCCGGCGACCCGCGCGCCGAACCACGCGCCGAGGAAGGTGCCGGCCGCGCCGATGGTGAAGGCAAGGCCGACCAGGGCCGGACTCATGCCCAGTTCGCGGACGGTGTAGACCATCAGGCCGACCAGGAAGAGCTCGAAGAAGAGGTTGTAGGTCGTGGACTCCGCGACCAGTGGGCGGAGGTACTTGTTGCGGACGGCGATGCGGATGCCCTCCACGACCTCGCGCCGAGCTGATCGGTGGGGTGGGCGCCGGACAGGTTCGTCGACGTCGATCCGGGCGACGGCGACGGCGGAGAGCAGGTAGCCGGCGGCATTGAACAGTACGGCGAACGGTGCCGTGAGAGCCTGGACGAGCAGGCCACCAAGACCCTTGCCGCCGATCTCGGCGGCCGACTGCGTGGCTGTCAGCTTGCTGTTGGCGTCGAGCAGCAGCTCCGGTTCGACCACGCGTGGCAGGAACGCGAAGTCGGAGAGCTGGTAGACGACGGTGAGGACGGTGGCGGCGAAGACCAGCACGTAGACCAACTCGATCCGTGCGGCGCCGAGCCAGACGAGGGCCGGGACGGCGGCGATGAGGACGAATCGGCCCAGGTCCGCGCCGATCATCAGCGGCCGTCTGCGGCAGCGGTCGACGAGGACGCCGACGGGCAGCGTGACCAGGAGGAACGGCAGGAATTGCATCATCCGCAGCACGCCCAGCTCGCCCGGGGTCGCGGACAGGGTGATCAGCGCGAGCAGCGGCAGGGCGAGCTCGCCGATCTCGGCGCCGAACCAGGACGCGCTCGAACCGGCCCAGAGCCGGCGGAAGTTGCGATCGGCCCACGCCCGCGCGGTCATCAGCCACACCTCTCTGTCGTCGGTGCTGGGCAGCCTTCTTCGCTGAGGCAACGCTCGGCATCAGGCATTTGTCCTATTTGCGCGGATCGCGACCTCAGATGCCCCGAGCGCGGACGTGAGACGTCCGAACATGTTCGTGAGCGGCTCGACCATGGCCTGTCGGTTCTCAGCGGACCCATGCTCGAAGACCTGCAGCATCGTCCCGCCACTGTTCACCCGAGCGACAGGAAAGAGAGTCATGAGCGCGAACACCGAACACCTGCGCAGCCTCGAGCCGCTGCTGGGGACCTGGAAGGTCGAGGGACCCGGCACCTCAGGGACGGTCCAGTACGCGTGGCCTGACTTCGACGGATGGATGCTGCAACACATCCGGATCGTCGCCGGCACCCAACCGACCCGCGGCCTCGAACTCATCGGGTACGACGCCGAGACCGGGACGTTGCGATCGCGCTTCTTCGGCAGCGGCGGAGAGCTGCTCGAGTACACATATGTTCTCGAAGGCCGGGTCCTGACCATCTACCACGGAGGAACCGACTCTCCGGCGAAGTTCGTCGGTACCTTCAACGACGACTTCACAGTCAACACCGGAGCCTGGAGCTGGCCCGGAGGCGGCTACGAGTCCACGATGACGAAGCAGACCGAAGGTAGCGATGTCCCGGAGTGACAACCCGGGCGCCGACCGTCCGCAGCCGCGGACCGGGCCGTTCTGGGACGGTGTGAACGGCTGGGCGCCGGTTCCGCCGGCCGCGCGGACCCTGGGCTTCGAGTTCGTCGACTTCGACCCGGACGACGCGGTGATCACGCTCGCCTTCACCGCCGGGGAGAACCTCACCAATCCGAACGGGAACGTCCTGGGAGCCTTCCTGGCCGCGATGCTGTTCGACACGGTCGGCCCAGCGCTCCTCGCAACTTTGGCACCCGACGAGTTCCAGTCCACCCAGGAACTGACCGTGCGCTTCCTGCGTCCCGTTCGTCCCGGCCGGCTCCGGGCCGTGGGGCGGGTCGTGGAACGCCAGGGCGACCGGGCGCAGCTCGAGGCGACTCTGTTGGACGACCAGGACAACACTGTGGCCACCGCTACCGCGTTCGCCGTCGTCGTCCCGCTCCGCACGGCGGCGACAGCTCCATAAGCCGTGGCGGGCCTGCGAAGATGGCGGGATGATCAGCCCGGAACAGGTTCACGAAGCGCCGAAGGTCCTTCTGCACGATCATCTGGACGGTGGGCTCCGGCCGGCGACGGTCGTCGAGCTGGCGCGGGAGATCGGGCACACGCTGCCCCGGTCGGACGCGGGCGAGCTCGGCGCGTGGTTCGTCGAGTCGGCCGACTCGGGGTCGCTGGAGCGGTACCTGGAGACGTTCGACCACACGGTCGCGGTGATGCAGACCGCCGAGGCGATCACCCGGGTGGCGAGCGAGTGTGTACAGGATCTGGCCGCGGACGGAGTCGTGTACGCCGAAGTTCGGTACGCCCCCGAGCAGCACCTGACGAAGGGGCTCAGCCTCGAGCAGGTCGTCGACGCGGTCCGGGAGGGCTTCGAGCACGGGATGGCGCACGCGGAGCGCCCGATCGTCGCCCGCCAACTGCTGACCGCGATGCGGCACAAGGCGCGCTCGATGGAGATCGCCGAGCTGGCCGTGGCGTACCGCGACGCCGGCGTGGTCGGGTTCGACATCGCCGGCGCGGAGGCCGGCTACCCGCCCACCCGGCACCTGGACGCGTTCGAGTACCTACAGCGGGAGAACGCGCACTTCACCATCCACGCCGGCGAGGCCTTCGGGCTGCCGTCGATCTGGCAGGCGATCCAGTGGTGCGGGGCCGACCGGCTCGGCCACGGCGTCCGGATCATCGACGACATCACGTACGACGAGACCGGTGACAAGGCCGAGCTCGGCCGGCTCGCGGCGTACGTCCGGGACCAGCGGATCCCGCTGGAGATGTGCCCGAGCTCCAACCTGCAGACCGGGGCGGCGACCTCGATCGCCGAGCACCCGATCGGCCTGCTGGCCAAGCTCCGCTTCCGGGTCACGGTCAACACCGACAACCGCCTGATGAGCGGTACGTCGATGAGCCGCGAGCTGACCCTGCTGGCCGAGGCGTTCGACTACACCCTGGCCGACTTCCGCTGGTTCGCGATCAACGCGATGAAGTCGGCCTTCCTCCCGTTCGACGAACGCCTGGCCATCATCGACGACGTCATCAAGCCCTGGTACCGCGACGCCCTTCAGACCGAGCGCTGATACGTGCGGAACGCTCGGGTGGAGAGCCAGGCGACCACCAGGGTGAACGCCAGCAGGTAGGCCGAGTGCCGGGCGACCGACGACCAGTCCGGGTCGGCGGACAGCGCCTGGCGGGCGGCGACGGCGGCCCAGTCGACCGGGTTGAACCGGGCCGCGACGTTGACCCAGCGAGGAGCGACGTCCGGATCGATCATGATCGAGGACATGAACGTCAGCGGCAGCGAGACGAACTGCGAGATCCCGATCAGTGCCTCCTGCTGACGGGTCAGCAGCGCGACCGCGTTCGACAGGGAGCCGAAGGCCGTGCCGATCAGCATCGACGCGCCGATCGTGACCGCGTATCCGGCCGGGCCGCCGTCCCACCGGGCGCCCGCCGCGATGCCGATCGCGAACACGAGCACGGTCTGGATCAGCGTGGTGGTGGCGTTGCTGATCAGCTGACCCGCCATCAGCCCGCCCCGGCTGACCGGCGACGCGAGCATCCGGTCCATCACGCCGCGCTCCATGTCCGCGATGAACGTCGTACCGCTCCAGCCGCTGTTCATCAGCGCGGTCATCATCACGATCCCCGGCGTGAGGAACGCGATGTACGACGAGTCGGAGAAGCCCGGGAGGTCGACCACGCCTTTGAACAGCTGCCCGAACAGCAGCAGCCAGATCGCGGGCTGGATCAGCGTGAACGCGATCAACGCCGGTTGCCGGTACTGCGCCCGCAGCCAGCGACCCGTGATCAGCGGGGTGTGTCCGGTGATCGTGCTCATCACGCCGCCTCCCCTTCGACCGAGGCCTCCCGGAACGACCGCCCGGTGTAGCGCAGGTACACGTCGTCCAGCGACGGCCGCGACACCGTCACCGCGGTGACCGGAATCGCCTTGTCCTCCAGGGTTCCCAGTACGGCGGGAACCGCGGTCGCACCGTGGTCGACGCGAGCCCGCAATGTGTTGCCCTCGACAACGATCTCGCCGATGCCCGGTAGCCCACCGAGCAAACCGCGGACCCGGCCGTCGGTGTCCGGCGAGACCAGCTCGACGTGCACCGAGTCGCCACGCAACTCGGCCTTCAGGCCCTCCGGAGTGCCCTCGGCAACGACCTTGCCGTGGTCGACGATCGCCAGCTGATCGGCCAGCCGGTCCGCCTCCTCGAGGTAGTGCGTGGTCAGCAGTACGGTCAGACCCTCCTGGCCGGACAGCCGGCCGACCTCGTTCCAGAGGTCGGCCCGCGCCTCGGGATCGAGCCCGGTCGTCGGCTCGTCGAGGAACAACACCTGCGGCCGGTGGACCAGACCGAGCGCGACGTCGAGTTTGCGCTGCATGCCACCGGAGTACGTCTTGACCTGGCGGCCGCCGGCGTCGGTCAGGCCGAACCGCGCGAGCAGTTCCGCGGCACGCCGTACGGCGTCGGCTCGGGACAGACCGTAGATCCGGCCGCTGAGGACGAGGTTCTCGACCCCGGTCGCCTGCGGATCGGAGCTGGACTTCTGCGGGACGTAGCCGATCGCCCGGCGTACCTGGTCCTGGGAGCGGTTGACGTCGTACCCGGCCACGCGGGCCGTGCCGGAGTCGGCGCGGGACAGGGTGGTGAGGATCTTGACGGTGGTGGACTTGCCGGCGCCGTTCGGGCCGAGCAGCCCGAGAACGACGCCCTCCGGGACGCTGAAGGTGAGACCGTCGAGCGCGCGGAGAGGTGGCTTCTTGCGACCGGCCGGGTACGTCTTGACCAGGTCGGCCGCTTCGAGGGCATGCGTAGTCATGCTGGTGACTCCCTTGTGGTGACGGGAGCCGGTCCACCGCTGGCTATCCTGATGGTTGCGCCTTGGGTGCCAGGTCTTCGGACCGACTCGAGGAACTGCGGCCCTTGACCCTGGTGTTGCCGCACCGTGGGTCGAGGGCCGTCCTGCTTTTCTAGGTCGCTCCCGGTGGCACCGCCTGCATCCAGGAGAACTCGGTGCCGAAGTACTTGACCGGGTCCTTCAGCTGATCGGCCGGGCTGACGCCGTCCTCCAGGTAGTGCTTCCACGCCAGCCGCCAGAACGCCGAGCCGTCGAGCGTGTCGCTCCGGATCTCCTCGGCGAGTTGCCGCACGTACGCCGCCTCGGCCTTGAGCAGCGCGAGCCGGAACTCCGACTCGACCCAGAAGAGTCGCGGGAACTCGATCGAGGCCATCCGCTCGTGCGCGGCGTCGAACTGCTCGATCTCCGCCTCGACCGCTGTCGCTCGCTGCTCCAGGAGCTCGACCGCGCGGTCGGGGTCCAGACCGGGGAGGTAGGCGAGGCCGGCCTCCAACGGGTGGAACTCGCGGGTCGGCGTACCGATCAGCTCGGCCAGCCAGTCCGCGAACTCCTGCTGACCGGCATCGGTGAGCTGGTAGACCGTGCGCTCGGGCCGGTTGCCTTCGCGGATGGTCTCCCGTGCCTCGACGAACCCGTTCTTCTCCAGGGCCGCGACCACGGAGTAGAGCGAGCCGTAGTTCAGCTTGATGCTCTGGTCCTTGCCACGGGACTTGAGCATCGTCGAGATCTCGTAGGGGTGCATCGGCCGCTCGCTCAGGCTGCCGAGGACGGCGAACGCGAGCGGGTTGCCGACCTTCCGACGCGCCATGGATCCCCCTCGATCTCGATTACTCGAAATCGAGTATTAGCTCAGGGGTATCCGATGTCAAGTATTCAGCCAGGCGAGCGTCCGGAACCCGAGGCGCTTCAGCGGCCGGGCCGGCAGGGTGGACAACGCGCGGTACACCGGCTGCTCGACGTACTTCGTCAGCAGCCACGCCAGCACGGTCACCACCGTCACCGCCCCGGCGATCTGGACGACCCGGCCGGCCCCGAGGGACATCAGGTGGTACGCGATCAGGTAGCCGAGTTCCTGGTTGAGCAGGTAGATCCCGAAGGAGATCCGGGCCAGGAACCGGATCGGCCGGCCGATCGGCGCGAACACTCGCCAGTCCGGCCCGCGGGCGGCCAGTGCGACGAACACGAGCAGGACGCCGATGCCGAGTGACGACGGCAGGTCAGCCGTGTGCGCGTGCTGGGCGAACACAGTCGCAACCAGCAGCGCGCTGAGATGCAGTACGCCGATCCTGCGCTGGGAGAACAGCCAGATGGCGATGCCGATCGCGAACAACTGCAGGCGATGCAGCCCGAGACCGTTCCACGCCTGCTGGACCCAGAGCGGGCTGTGCAGGATCTGGTCGTGCCACTGCAGTACGACGGGCGCGATGGTCATGACCCACAGCAGTACGGTGATCCGCCAACCGGAGCCCAGGCCTCGCGGCCAGAGCACAGCCGCTGCCGCGAACGCCATCAGTTGCAGGGGCAGCGTCCAGTACGACCCGTCGATGAGTCGCACCGTCGGGTCGAACGCGCTGGCCAGCGTCAGGTTGCCCCACAGGTCGTGCGAGGTGGGCAGATCCCAGTTACCGGGGCCGAAGGCGACCAGAGCCGTGTAGGTGATCAACACAGCCGCCAGGTACGGCGGGAGCACCCGGCAGACCCGCTGCCACAGCCACCGCGCGGTGGACGAGCCCTTCCGGACGGTCACGCAGACGAAGTACGCGCTGATCACCAGCAGGAGGCCGGCGCCGACCTGGAACGGATGACTCCCCAGTGGTGCACCGAGCTCGGGGTGCAGCACCGGACCCTGGTACGTCGCATGGCAGAACACCACCGCGAGCACTGCGAGGAGCCGGACAACGTCCCAGCTCAGACGACGTGAGGTACCGGCCCGAAGCGGGACAGGCGTTGCCACAGTGGCTCCACATTCTCTCGGCTCGCCGATCTCTTCGGCCGTTACCCCCCTGTGACACGTCGAAGGATCCTAGGCGGACCGGCGGGGTGAATCGCAAATCCTGTGGAACACGTCACGCCGGCCACGCACCGCAGCCCGGGCGTGGCTCAGCTGGCGGTCTGGAAGGTGCGGCGGTAGTCCTGGGGAGGCACGCCGACGACCCGGCGGAAGTGGTGCCGCAGCAGCGCGGCCGTGCCGAAGCCGGACTCGGCGGCGATCTGCTCGATCCCCATCCGGGTCTGCTCGAGCAGCGTCCGCGCCCGCAGCACGCGCTGTGTGGTGACCCATTTCAGCGGTGTCGTCCCGGTCTCCGCGACGAACCGCCGTGCGAACGTCCGCTCCGACATCTGTGCCCTGCGGGCCAACGCGGGCACGGTGTGCTCGATCGTCAGATTGTCGACCATCCAGTCGAGCACCGGCTGCAGGCTCTCACCCGACGACTCCGGCACCGGGACGTCGACGTACTGCCGCTGGCCGCCGTCGCGTTGCGGCGGGACCACCATCCGGCGGGCGATCCGGGTCGCGACCGCGCTGCCGAGCTCGCGCCGGACCAGGTGCAGGCAGGCGTCGATGCCTGCCGCGGTGCCGGCGCTGGTGATGATGTTGCCGTCGTCGACGAACAGGACGTCGGCGTCCAGCCGCGCGGTCGGGAACTGCTCGTTGAACAGCTTCACGTAGCGCCAGTGCGTCGTACACGCGCGGCCGTCGAGCAGCCCGGCCTTGCCGAGCACGAACGCACCCGAGCAGACCGTCAGCAGGATCGCGCCGCGGGCCTCGGCCCGGCGCAGTGCGTCGAGGATGCGCTCGTCGTACTCGTCCCGCCAGGTGGTCGCCGGGACGCCGATCAGGTCGGCGTCCTCGAGCTCCTCCAGCCCGTACGGCGCGATCACCTCGGAGTGGCTGCTGGTCCGCAGCGGTTCACCCGGGCGGGTCGAGCACACCTTGAAGTCGAAGGCGGGCACGCCGTCGTCGGTCCGGTCGATCCCGAACACCTCGGCCAGCACCCCGAATTCGAACAGGGCGACGTCCTCCATCAGGACGACAGCGATCTTCCGGAGCATGGAAGCCAGTATGGCAGGAATTTGTTGAAGTATGTCAATCGTGCCAGTGGTGGCAGAATCTAGTAGATAGCAAAATCTATGCCATGACCGGAATCATTGTTCTCGCAGTACTCGCGCTGGCCGTGATCGCGGCTCTGGAGCTCAGCAACAGGCGTCACTCGACCGGTCTCACCGCCGGCCCGAACGGCGCCTGGGCTGCCGACGACCGCGATCTGGCCCGGACCAAGCTCGACCTGCTCGCCCTCGGTGGCGCGGCCGAGCCCTTCAACCACAAGCCCGCAGCGACCGCCGGGACCGTGCACACCATCCGCCGGGCCCGTCTTCTCACCCACGGCCGCCACGCGGCCTGATCCGCCGCGGACCGCCGGGAACTCACCCGGCGGTCTTGCGCTGCCAGGTCGGCGCGGTCGCGTTGGTGACCGCTCGCAGTACGCCTTCGACCGGCCCGTAGCCGTAGCGGCTCATCCAGAGGTGACTGAGCACGACCTGTACGGCGAAGATCGCGACCGCGAAGCCCATCGTCTCCAGTGGAGACACCTGCCCGACGAGACCGAACCCGACCCCGGTGAAGATCACCATGGTCGCGACCGACTGTCCCAGATAGTTGGACAACGCCATCTGCCCGGCCGGCGCCAGCACTCGACGTAGATCCTGGCCCTGGGTCGAGTGCATGACTCGGAGCAGCGTTGCGACGTACGCCGCGGTGAGGAACGGAGCCGTAAGCACACTGGCGAGCACAGCGCCCGTGTCGCCGTTGCCGCCGCCGGACGCGTAGATCATCCCGCCGGTGATGCCGACGACGAACCCCACCAGCTGAATCAGCCGCAGGACCGCTTCCTTGCCGGTGACGTCGGCGAGCAGCCGCCGCCGGCCGGCGACCAGACCGAGCAGGAAGGCGGCCAGGGTGGTAGGACCCTGGACGGTGAGCAGGGACAGGCCGTACGTCGGCAGCGCCTGGACGTGCTCGCCGATGACCTCACCGAACGAGCCGCCGAGATTCGCGGTCGTCTCGTGCGCCGCGACCACCGCACCGGCCGGGTCGAGGAACGACGACGTGTCCAGGAACAATGCGGTCGAGCCGAGCGAGACGAAGAGGTAGGCGTAGATCGCGCCGGCGACGATGAGCGCCGTACGGTCCCGCACCCGGCGCATCGCCAGCAGGACCAGCCCGATCAGCGCGTAGACGCTGAGGATGTCCCCGGTGATCAGGAAGATCCCGTGCAGCGCACCGATCAGGAACAGCGCACCCAGCCGCCGCAGCATCCGCGGCCTGAACGCCGCGCCCGCCCGCTGCGCCGACTCGAGCTGCAGCTGGAAGCTGTACCCGAACAGGAACGAGAACAGCAGGTAGAACTTCATGTCGACGAACGTCGCCGACACCCAGTGCACCGCCTGGTCGAGCCACGACTGGTACGCCGGATCCTCCGCCAGATGGATCGGGAACCCGGAGGCGGCGAAGGTGATGTTCACGACCACGATGCCCAGCAGGGCGAATCCACGCAGCGCATCGACGTCCTGGATGCGGGTCCGGCTCTGTACCTGGCTCATGACCTCCAGCACACCAGTGGCCCACACCGCGCACAGTCGGCCTGCCCTCCCGCTCAGGGTGGACTTTTCCCCACCCCGGCTAAACCGGGGGCGCGAACTCGTCCGGTTGTGCGAGGGTCTGGCTGTGAGCGACTACCGGGATGTGAATCGGGCCAACTGGGACGAGCGGGTGCCGGCGCACGTCGCGTCACCCGGCTACCACGTGGCGCGGTTCGAGGAGGATCCGCAGTACCTCAGCGAGGTCGTCCGGTTCGACCTGCCGCGGCTCGGCGACATCTCCGGGCTGCGCGGGGTGCACCTGCAGTGCCACATCGGCACCGACACCGTGTCGCTCGCGCGACTCGGCGCCCGGATGAGCGGCCTCGACTTCTCCGCCCCGGCGATCGAGCACGCGCGGTCCCTGGCCGACCGGCTCGGGCTGACCGCGGACTTCCACGTCGCGGACGTGTACGACGCGGTCGACGTGCTCGGCGCGTCGTCGTACGACCTGGTCTTCACCGGGATCGGCGCGATCGGGTGGCTGCCGAGCATCACCCGCTGGGCCGACACGGTCGCGGGCCTGCTCGCACCCGGCGGCCGGCTGTTCATCCGCGAGGGTCATCCGATGCTGTGGGCGCTCGACGCCGGACCCGAGGTCCCGGAGCTGAGGTTCCCGTACTTCGAGACCGCGGAGCCGACCGTGTGGGACGAGGGCGGGACGTACGTCGAGACCGAGGTGGAGTTCTCGCACAACCTCACGCACGAGTGGAACCACGGCCTGGCCGAGATCATCACCGCGGTCCAGGGTGCCGGGCTGGTGTTCGACTCGCTCGCCGAGCACGACAGCGCGCCGTGGAACGCCCTGCCCGGTCTGATGACCGAGGACGAGTCCGGCGAGTGGCGCTTGACGACGAATCCGAACCGTCTGCCCGCGACCTACACCCTGCAGGCCCACAAACCGGCCTGAACCACCCAGACGGCGTACTTCAAGCCCGGCTGCGCAGGTCCAGCCGGGCCGAAGTCCAGGTCGTGCCTAGTGGGCGCCGCCGCGGCGCTGCTGCACCTTCTGGAACGCTTCCTTGAGCTTGCGCTGGTTCTCAGGCTTGCTGAGCTCGCGCTGCGCGACCTGCGCCAACTTGGCGACGACCGCACCCTTGACCAACGTCTTCACAAACCCCATCAGGGCCTCCCTACTCTCTTGCCCTAGAACGCTACCGTCCCGAGCCAACAAACACCTGCGGGTTGACCCCACCAATCCCCTGTTCCCACCCTGACGCGCCGAAACGGCCCGATCGGGGCCGGGAAAGTGTCGGTGGCGTAGGGCACACTGGGACGGTGCCTGAGTTGCCGGAGGTCGAGTCGCTGGCGGTGTTCCTGCGGGAGCGTGCCGTCGGGCGGGCGTTCGTGCGTGCCGACATCACCGCCATCAGCGCCCTGAAGACGTACGATCCGCCGATCTCGTCGCTGGTCGGGCTGCTGATCGACGACGTCACGCGGCACGGGAAGTTCCTCGACATCGAGGCCCAGGGCGTGCACCTGGTCATCCACCTGGCCCGCGCGGGCTGGCTGCGGTGGAAGGAGGAGCAGTCGACTGCACTGGTGCGGCCGGGCAAGGGCCCGATCGCGGTGCGCACGGTGCTGGACGACGGCTCCGGTTTCGACCTCACCGAGGCCGGCACGCAGAAGAAGCTCGCGGTGTACGTCGTCCGCGACCCGGCCGAGGTGCCGGGCATCTCCCGCCTCGGTCCGGACCCGTTCACGCTGTCGCTGGAGGACTTCGGCGGCATCCTGAAACGCGAGGGCCGCGTGCAACTGAAGGGCGTCCTGCGGAACCAGTCGGTCATCGCCGGTATCGGCAACGCGTACTCCGACGAGATCCTGCACGTGGCGAAGATGAGCCCGTTCAAACCGGCGTCCAACCTCACCGAGGACGAGCTGAAACTGCTGTACGACGCGATGCGCGCGACCCTCCAGGACGCGGTCGACCGCTCCGCCGGTCTCGCCGTCCAGGACCTGAAGTCGGAGAAGAAGTCCGGCCTGCGCGTGCACGGCCGCAAGGGTGAGAAGTGCCCGGTGTGCGGCGACGTCGTCCGCGAGGTCAGCTTCCACGACTCCTCACTGCAGTACTGCGCGACCTGCCAGACCGGCGGCAAGCCCCTGGCCGACCGCCGGCTGTCCAAACTGCTGAAGTAGCCGTCACCCGGTCACCAGCCGTTTGACATGATCGGGGCATGTTCCAGAACCAGGAGATTCCTTCGGTCGTCGTGGCCGAGTTGGACGACGCCCTGCTCGCCGAGGCGTTCGTGTTGGATGTGCGGGAGCCGGACGAGTGGGACCGCGGCCACATCGAGGGCGCGAAGCACATCCCGCTCGGTGAGCTGCAGGAGCGGGTCGGCGAGGTGCCGGTCGACCAGAAGGTGCTGTGCGTCTGCGCCGTCGGCGGGCGGTCCGGGATGGCGACCCAGTTCCTGAACCAGCTGGGCCGCGAGGCGGTCAACCTCGACGGTGGCATGCACGCATGGCAGATCTCCGGCCGTCCGGTCAGCACGGTCTGAGTTTCGATAGGGGAGAAAACCTTCCGGTCAGCCGCTGGAGACGTTACTTTGTCACCGGTCGGTTGACCGGCGTACACCTGTGCCTCATGTGGCGGTAGAGCGCACGGCGTCGGATGGCCGCGTCCGTCCACGTTGGGGAGGCTCTCGTGTCGCTCGTTCGTCCCGTCACCACAGCGATCGGCGTGGGCGGCCTGCTCGCCGGTGCCGTCGTCGGCCCGGCCCTGGCCCAGCGCCCGAGCCAGACCACCGGTCACACCCAGGCCCAAGCTCAGGGTGCGCCGATCCCGGACGCCGCGATCGCCGGCGACGGCGTACTCACCACCCGCGACGACAGCCCGGTCGCGCCCGGCGTGAACTACACGTCCTTCGAGCGTCTCGACCCCAAGGGCTGGCTCCGCGGCGACATCTTGGCCGCCGACCTGGACAAGCGCGGCGTGACCGTCGACTACGTGAACACCGGCAAGGTCTCCGGCGGTACGCCGCTCAGCCAGCAGCTGGCCCGGAAGGGCGCGATCGCGGGCGTCAACGGCGACTTCTTCGACATCAACGACACCACCGCACCGCTGGGCGTCGGCATCGAGCGGAACGGCCGGCTGATCAACGCTCCGGCTGCCGGCCACAACGACACCGCGGTGATCGGCACGAACGGCCTCGGCCGGATCGCCGAGCTGTTCCTTCAGGGCAGCGCGACCGACGACGACGCCACCAAGCTGGAGCTGACCAACCTGAACTCGCCGGCGGTCAACGCCGGCGGGATCGGCCTCTACACGCCGGAGTGGGGCGACGCGGCCCGCACCAGGACCGTCGACGGCCTGCCGACCGTCCGCGAAGTGATCCTTCGCGACGGCGTGGTCGTCTCCTCGGCCGCCACTCCGGGCACCACTCCGCTCGCCGCGAACGAGCAGGCGCTGATCGGCCGGGAGGCCGGCGCGACCGCGCTCGCCGCCTTCGAGGTCGGCGAGAAGGTCGACGTCCAGTACGGCGTACGCCCGGACGCGGCCGAGGTCGCGGTCGGGATCAGCGGCAACCACCAGCTCGCGAAGGACGGTCAGGTCCCGGCCGACGTCCCGGACGCCGACCTGGCGCCGCGGACCGCGATCGGTTTCGACGCCGACGGCAGCCGGATGCTGCTGCTCACCGTCGACGGTCGGGCGACCGGGTCCCGCGGCCTGTCGCTCAAGGAGATGGGCCAGTTGATGATCGGCCTCGGTGCCGACGACGCGCTCAACCTGGACGGCGGCGGCTCGTCCACGATGCTCGCCCGCGAGCCCGGCACGGCGGCGCCGCAGGTGGTCAACGACCCGTCCGACGGCGGCGAGCGGGTGATCCCGAACGGGCTCGGCCTGCTGCCGGTCAAGGGTTCGGGCAAGCTCACCGGCTTCCAGGTCGAGGCCGCGGGCACCGCCGCCGTGGACCCGGACACCGACGTCTCCCGCAGCGCCCGCGTGCTCACCGGCCTCAGTCGCGTCCTGACCGCGGCCGGCCACGACGAGACCTACGCGCCGGCGACGGGTACGCCGTTCTGGTTCGGCGGCAGCAACGTCCGCGTCGACCAGAAGGGCGTGGTCACCGGACGGAAGGCCGGCGACGCCGTCGTCACCGCGCTCCGCGGCCGGGCGAACGGGAGGTTCCCGATGACCGTCCTCGGCGCACCGACCCGGCTCGCCCCGTCGACCCGGCAGGTGTCGTTGTCCGACGCCACGGCCAAGGGCTTCTTCGAGATCCTCGGGTACGACGCCGACGGCTTCTCCACCTGGATCGAGCCGCGCGACGTCAAGCTCACGTACGACGCCGCCCTCGTCAAGGTGGTTGCGCGCGGCAACGGGTTCGACGTGAACGCGCTCACCGACGAGGCGGTGTCGACGGTGATCACCGCGAAGGTCGGCACGCTGACCACCCAGCTGAGCGTCACCTCCGGCCTGAGCAGCACGATCGTCGACGAGGTCGACGACCTGACCCGCTGGCAGGCGAACGCCGTACCGGCCGGCGCGGCGACGGCGTCGCGGTCCGCCGCCGAGGGGCATGACGGCGGGCAGGCGATCGCGCTCGACTACTCGCTGACCGGGTCGACGGCGACGCGGGCGGCGTACCTCTCGGTGACGCCGCAGCTGGAGCTGCCGGGCCAGCCGCAGAAGCTGGGTGCCTGGGTGTACGGCGACGGCAAGGGCGCGTGGTTGCGGGCGAACGCCTACACGTCGGCCGGCGGGTCGCCGCAGACGCTGAACATCGCGGCGTCGGTGGACTGGACCGGATGGAAGTACGTCGAGGCCGACATCCCGCCGGGGTTGGCGATGCCGCTTCGGTTCTGGCGGATCTACGTGGTCGAGACCGTACCGACCCGGCAGTACTCGGGCCGGATCATCGTCGACGACCTGACCCTGCGCGGGGCGCCGCCGGTCGACATCACGCCGCCGGCGAAGGTGGCCGACCCGATGGTGGTGACCGACGGGACGGTGACGACGGACGGCCGGTGGCGGTTCGCGGTGCTGTCGGACGCGCAGTTCACCGCGGACGACCCGGACTCGGACTTCGTCAAGCAGGCCCGGCGGACGATCCGGGAGGCGCTCGCGCAGCACCCGGACTTCCTGGTGATCAACGGCGACTTCGTCGATCGCGGGTTCGCCGACGACATCGCGCTCGCGAAGCGGATCATCGACGAGGAGGTGGCCGGCAAGGTGCCGGTGCACTACGTGCCGGGCAACCACGAGAGCTACGGTCCGGGCGACCTGTCGGAGTGGACCAAGGTGTTCGGGCCGCCGTCCAGCACGTTCGACCACAAGGGCACGCGGTTCGTGCTGCGGGACTCGTCACTGGGGTCGCTGCGGGCCGGCGGGTTCGCGCAGATCCTCGACCTGCGGGCCCAGCTCGACGACGCCGCGACCGACCGGTCGATCCGCAACGTCGTGGTGATGGCCCACCACCCGATCGACGACCCGTCGCCGACGGCGAACTCGCAGCTCGGTGACCGCAAGGAGGCCCGGATGATTGTCGACTGGCTGGCCGGCTTCCGGGCGTCGACCGGCAAGGGTGCGGCGTACATGGCGGCCCACGCCGGCACGTTCGCGGCCTCGCGGACCGACGGCGTTCTGCTGCCGCTGACCGGCAACTCCGGCAAGGGCCCGTCGTCCGCGCCGGACGACGGCGGCTTCACCGGCTGGGCGCTGGTCGGCGTCGACCCGCACGCCCGGACGGCGGCGGCCGGCGAGCGGCACTGGTCGTCGCCCGAGCGGTCCTGGCTCAAGCTGGAGTTCCGGGCGCACGTGGACTCGCTCGAGCTCACGGCTCCGGCCTCGCTGCGCCGCGGTCAGACCGGTCCGGCCGCCGCGACCCTCGTCCAGGAGAGCCGGCGCGTGCCGGTCGCCTTCCCGGTGTCGGCCGACTGGTGGGGTTCGCGACAGCTGCACATCGGTCCGGCGCGGACGGCTCCGTTCTGGGCGGTGGCGTCGTACGACCCGGCGACCGGTCAGGTCACCGGGCTCCGGCCAGGCACGGCCCAGCTCGGCGTCACCGTCAACGGCGTCTCCAAGAGCAGCACGATCACGGTCGGTTGGTAGGTTCTCGGGCGTGACAGACGTGAGAGTGCCGGGACGGTTGGCGCGTGGGGACCGGGTGGCGGTGGTGGCGCCGTCCGGTCCGGTGCGGCCGGAGCGGCTCGAGATCGGGACGACGTACCTGGAGCAGTGGGGGCTCGAGGTCGAGGTGATGCCGTCGGTGCTCGCCGGGCACGACCGGTTGAGCTTCCTGGCCGCGGACGACAAAACCCGCGCGGAGGACCTGCGGACCGCGTGGCTGGACCCGCGGTTCGCGGCGGTCTTCTGCGCGCGCGGCGGGTACGGCGTGCAGCGGATGCTCGAGTACGTCGACCTCGACGAGCTGGCCGCGGTGACGAAGTGGTTCCTCGGATTCAGTGACATCACCGCACTGCACGAGCCGCTGAACGCGCGCGGGCTGGTGACGATCCACGGCCCGATGGCCGCCGCGGTCGAGCAGCTGCAGGTCGAGACGGGCCGGGAGCGGCTGCACGAGCTGTTGTTCGAGCCGGAGAAGATCACCGACCTGCTGGCACCAGTGGGTGCGCGCACGCTGGTCGGGGGCGTCGCCGAAGGACCGCTCCGCGGTGGCAACCTGGCGTTGCTGGCGGCAAGCGTCGGTACGCCGACCTACGCACCGCCGACCGGGATCGTGGTGATGGAGGACGTCAGCGAGGACGCGTACCGGGTGGACCGGCTGCTGACCCAGCTCCTGCGGGCCGGGTGGTTCGCCGGCGTCACCGGTCTGGTGATCGGCGACTTCAGCGGTGCGGACGACTCCGGCCTGGTGACAGCGGTCGTGCACGACCGGCTCGGTCCGCTCGGTCTGCCGATGGTGGAGGGCGCCGCGATCGGACACGAGAACCTCAACCTCGCCGTACCGCTCGGCCTGCCGGTCCGCCTGGACGCGACCGCGGGGACGCTCACGCCGCTCTTCAGCTGAGGTGCTCCTCGAGGAACGTCAGGGCCTGTGGGTACGCGTCCAGCTTGTTCGGCAACTTGGCGAGCCCGTGGCCCTCGTCTCCGTAGACCAGCAGCCTGCACGGTACGCCGCGCTGCGTGAGCGCGGCCGTGATCTGTTCGGCCTCGGACAGCGGTACCCGCGGATCGTTGGCGCCGTGGATCACCAGGAGCGGTGCCCGTAGGTCGTCGACGCGGCTGAGCGGGCTCGCCGACTCCAGGAACTCCCGGTCGGTCGCGAGGTAGCCGTACTCCCGCTCGCGTGTCGCCCGCCGGTAGTCCGAGGTGTTCTCCAGGAACGTCACCAGCGACGCGATCCCGACGATGTCGACCCCGGCCGCCCACAGCTCGGGCTGGAACGCCAACCCGGCCAGCACCATGTAACCGCCGTACGAGCCACCCCACAACGCCGCCCGCGACGGGTCGCACCCGATCGACGGCAGCCAAGCATGGATCGCGGCCAGGTCCTTCACCGAGTCCAGCCGCCGCTCCCGGTCGTCCAATGAGTACCAGCGCTTCCCGTACGCCGCCGACCCCCGGACGTTCGGTACGACGACCGTGTGGCCGGCCGCGGCCAGTCCGGAGATCACCGGCGACCAGGTGCGCATGGCCGCACCCTCCGGACCACCGTGGATGTGGATGACGGTCGACCCCAGGTCCGGTCCGGTCGGCCGGAAGACGAACACCGGCACCTGCTCACCGTCGAACGACGGCACGCGATGGCTATCCGGGTGCTCAAGCTCGGCCGGCACCTCCGGCGAGCCTGGCGGGCGCATCGCGACGACCTCTCCGGTCGCCAGGGTGTAGCGGTAGACAGTCGGCGGCTCGATCGGCGAGTGATACGTGATGAGGGCGAACGCGCCGTCGGGTGACCAGATCGGATCCGGCATCATCACCGACCGGGCGGCACAACCGAGCGGCGGCAGGTCGATCGGGGCGACCAGGGAGCCGTCCGCCAGCTTGTGCAACGCCAGCGGCACCAGACCGTCGTCGACCGTCGCGAACAGCAGATGCTCACCGTCCGGGCAGACCCAGCCGGCCACGTCGTGCTCGTCGTCCACCATCAGGTCCGACCACGTCCCGTCGGACACGTCGTACTGCCGCAGTGCCATCCGGTCCCGGTCTGCGTCACTCGACACGACGAATCCGGACGACCCCGGCAGCCAGGACACCGCCTTCAGGTCGTTCTGCGCGTCGTACGGCGTGAGCTCGGTGACGGCCCGCGTGGTCGTGTCCACGAGGAGCAGCTGGGTCGCGTTCGCCTGGGCGCTGGCGAGTGAGAGGACGGCCCACTTGCCGTCCGGGGACGGGTCGACCGCCATCGGCCAGCCGCCGCCGTCGTACAGGACGGACTGTTCGCCGGTGGAGAGGTCGTGGGCGATCAGGTCGAAGTCGGTGCCGTTGCGGCGGTTGGTGGTGAACAGCACCCGGTCGGCCTTGACGTCGACCAGGTTGTGCTTGGACGCGGGGTCGCGCACGAGTGGTGTCAGTGTGAGCGGTTCGTCCAGGTCGAGGAGAGACAGCTGGCCGCGTTCGTTGCCACCGCTGTCGTGTTCGACGGCCACCTTCCGGCTACCCGGGACGAAGCGCGCGGTGCGACATCCCTCATCCAGGTCGGTGAGTGCTCGCCAGGTGCCGTCAGGTGCCACCTCGTTCACCTGACGGGTGCCGGTCCCGTCGTACAGGACGAGCAGGCGGCCCTCGTCGTTCACGTCGAGGGCGAGGGTCGTGGGCAGCGAGAGCAAGGTCGTCAGCAGCACCCTTGCATCCTGACACGACCGGGCGGGGCGGACCGCTCGGTCCGCCCCGCCCGGTCACACCACTGTCACACTCGCCGTCCCGCCGTTGTCAGCGGTCGCCGTGCCAGGAGTGCCAGAGCGCCGCGTACGCGCCCTCGGCGTCGACGAGCTCGTCGTGTGCGCCGAGCTCGACGATCTTGCCGTCCTCCACCACCGCGATCACATCCGCGTCGTGCGCGGTGTGCAGGCGGTGGGCGATCGCCACCACGGTCCTGCCTTCGAGTACGCCGGCCAGCGACCTCTCCAGGTGCCGCGCGGCCCGCGGGTCCATCAGCGAGGTCGCCTCGTCCAGGACCAGCGTGTGCGGGTCGGCCAGCACCAGCCGGGCCAGCGCGACCTGCTGCGCCTGGGCGGGGGTCAGTGTCGTCCCGCCCGAGCCCACCTCGGTGTCCAGCCCGTTGTCGAAGCCGGCCACCCAGCCGTCGGCGTCGACCGAACGCAGCGCGGCCCACAGGTCCGCGTCCGAGGCGTCCGGCCGGGCCAGCCGCAGGTTGTCCCGCACGCTGCCGACGAACACGTGGTGCTCCTGGTTGACCAGGGCAACGTGACTGCGGACCTGCTCGGCCGACATCTTGTCGAGGGCCGCACCACCCAAGGTGATGTCACCGACCCGCGGCGAGTAGATGCCGGCCAGCAGCCGGCCGAGCGTCGATTTCCCTGCACCGGAAGGGCCGACGAGCGCCACGCGGGCGCCCGGCTGCACGGTGAGCGTGACGCCGTGCAGCACGTCCCGGCCCTCCAGATAGCCGAACCGTACGTCGTCGGCGAGCACCGTCCGACCGTCCGGCTCGTCCTGCTCGGCCGCCGCGGCCGTCTCGACCTCACGGACCCCGACCAGCCGGGCCAGGGACACCTGCGCCACCTGGAGCTCGTCGTACCAGCGGATCATCATGTTGACCGGCTCGACCAGCATCTGGATGTACAGCGCACCCGTGGTGAGTGCACCGACGGTGAGCCAGCCCTGGATGGCGAAGCCGCCACCGATCACCAGCACCGCCGCCAGCGCGACCGTGTGGGTCATGTTGATCACCGGGAACAGGATCATCCGCAGGAACAGCGTGTACCGCTCCCAGGCGACCCACTGGCCGATCCGGGTGTCGCCCAGCTTGATCCGGCGACCGCCGAGTCGGTGCGACTCCACGGTCCGGCCGGCGTCGACGGTCTCGGCCAGCGCCGAGGCGACCGCGGCGTACCCCGCGGCCTCGGACCGGTAGGCGGCCGGCGCCCGGCGGAAGTACCACCGGCCGCCGATGATCAGGACCGGCGCGGCGATCACCACGGCCACCGCGAGCTCGGGCGCGGTCACGATCAGCGCGCCGATCAGCAGCGACGCCCAGATGACCGCGATCGTCAGCTGCGGCACGGCGTCCCGCATGGCGTGCGAGAGCCGGTCGATGTCGGTGGTGATCCGGGACAGCAGGTCACCCGTGCCGGCCCGCTCCAGGACGCCCGGCGGCAGCCCGACCGCGCGGATCAGGAAGTCCTCCCGCAGGTCGGCCAGCATCTCCTCGCCGAGCACCGCGCCGCGCAGGCGGGTGAGCCGGACGAACACGGTCTGGACGAGCAGCGCGATGACGAAGCCGAGGACGACGTACGGCAGGTCGACGTCGTGGTCGCCCTTGGAGAGCTGCTCGACCACGTTGCCGAGCAGCCAGGGGCCGACCATGCCGCTCAGCGCCGCCACCGCGTTCACCAGGGTCAGCCAGGCGAACGCGCGGCGGTGCCGGCGGAACAGTGTCTTCAGGTAGGCGCGCACGGTCGCACTACCCGCTACCGGCAGCCGCTCGACTTCCTGCGGGGCTGCCGGGTCGTACTCAGGGCGCTTCACGCCGTCTCCTCGAGAGTTGGCTCTTCTTCACGGGTGACCACCGCGCGGTACCGCGCGTTGGTGTGCACCAGCTCGTGATGGGTGCCGACGGCATCGACACGGCCGTCCGGCACGAACACCACCCGCTCCGCCCGGTCCAGCATCAGCGGGCTGGAGGTGAACACCACAGTGGTCCGGCCGGACCGCAGCAGCTGCAGACCGTCGGCGATCCGCGCCTCGGTGTGCGCGTCGACCGCACTCGTCGGCTCGTCCAGCACCAGCACCGACGGGTCGACGTACAGCGAACGGGCCAGCGCAACCCGCTGCCGCTGCCCACCGGACAGGGACCGCCCGCGCTCGGTCAGCATGGCCCGCATCGGATCCGACTCGCCGGCCGGCAGCGTCTGCCGCAGTACGTCGAGGATGTCCGCGCACTGCGCCGCGTCCAGCGCGACCTCCGGAGAGACCGCACCACTCGCGGGCACGTCGAACAGCTCACGCACCGTCCCGGACAGCAGCACCGGGTCCTTGTCCTGCACGAGCACGACGGCCCGCGCGGACTCCAGCGGAAGGTCGTCCAGCGGTACGCCGTCCAGCAGCACCGAGGCCTGGTCGTCCTCGGCTGCCGGGCTGTGACCGCCCAACCGGTCGGCCAGCAGACCGCCCGCGTCCGGGTCACCGCAGACGACCGCGGTGAAGCTCCCGGCCGGCACGTGCAGACCGGACACCGGGTCGAGCAGGTCACCGTCGGGCAGGTGTGCGTCGGCCGTCCCCTTGGCGTCGTCGGTCCGCTTGAGCGACAGCACCCGGGCGGCCCGGCGCGCCGACACCTTCGAGAAGATGAACGCGCTCGCCGTCTCCTCGAACGTGTGCAGCGGCACGACCATGAACGTGATCAGCCCGTACGTCGTGACCAGCTCGCCGACCGAGATCCGGCCGGACGTCACCAGCTGCACACCGAGCCAGACGACGACCACCAGGAACAGCCCGAACAACAACACCTGGAGGGCCGCGATCAGCGACCACATCCGGGCACTGCGGACCGCGCTCGCCCGGTACTCCTGCGAGGCCGAGCGGTAGCGGTCCAGGAACAGCTGCTCACCGCCGATGCCGCGGAGCACCCGCAGCCCGGCGACGGTGTCGGCGGCCAGCTCGGTGGCCCGGCCGCCCTTGGCCCGCTGCGCGTCCGCGCGGCGCTCCGCGGGACCCATCAGCGGCACGATCGAGAACGCCAGCACCGGGACGGCGACGGCGACCACGAGACCGAGCTGCGGCTCGTAGATCAGCAGCCCGACGACCACGGCGAGGCAGGTCAGCAGCGCGGCCACGAACCGGCCGAGCACCTCGACGAACCAGCCGATCTTCTCCACGTCGCCGCTGCTCACGGCGACCACCTCGCCGGCCGCGATCCGCCGGGTCAGCAGCGATCCCAGCTCCGCGGCCTTACGCATCAGCAGCTGCTGCAGGCGGGCCGCCGTACCGATCCAGTTGGTCACCACGGCCTTGTGGAAGTACGAGTCGGCGCCGGCCTTGGCCGCGCCGAAGGCGAGCAGCAGGCCGCCCGCCAGGAAGAGCTTGGGCCAGGACAGGTCGATCACGGCCTGGACAGCCAGACCGACGGCGACGGGAGCGGCAGCGATCCCGCCGAAGTAGAGCAGACCCCAGAACAGCGCGGCGGCCTGCCCGCGCAGCTGCTGGTGCTCCAGCCAGAGAATGAGTCGGAGGCCGGACCGGGTGTCCGGCACACCCGGGTCGGCGAACGGAATGAGGCGCAGCGACATGACGTCTCACAAGAGGGCATAGAAGGATTGAGAAGGCACCTGACCAGGCGAATGGATCCAGCCTAGGCGGGCCCGCCGACAGTCCGTCAAAGGGTTTTAGGGCTAAGACGGACCGCGGTGGAAACGTTGCCCGACGACAGTAGTACAGTCTTCAAGTACGACGTTCGAGAGGAGCCGGGTGGCCGAACCGACCCGCGGGAGACGGCTGCTGATCCTCGGCATCTGCTGCTTCAGTCTGTTCATCGTCGGGCTCGACTCCACCATCGTGAACCTCGCCCTGCCCGCCATCCGCGCCGATCTGGACGCGGACATCTCCCGGCTGCAGTGGACGATCGACGCCTACACGCTGGTGCTGGCCGGCCTGCTGATGGTGTCCGGCTCGACCGCGGACCGGGTCGGCCGGCGGCGGACGTTCCAGGCCGGGCTGGTGATCTTCGGGCTCGGGTCGCTGCTGTGCGGGTTCGCGCCGACGGTCGAGTGGCTGATCGCGTTCCGGGTGCTGCAGGCGGTCGGCGGGTCGATGCTGAACCCGGTCGCGATGTCGATCATCACCAACACGTTCACCGATCCGCGCGAGCGCGCCCAGGCGATCGGCGTCTGGGGCGGCGTGGTCGGGCTCAGCATGGCGGTCGGGCCGGTGGTCGGCGGTGCCCTGGTCGACGCGGCGGGCTGGCAGTTCATCTTCTGGATCAACGTGCCGGTCGCGCTGGCCGCCGTACTGCTGACCGTGTTCTTCGTGCCGGAGTCGCGGGCCGCGGTGCCGCGGCGGATCGACCCGGTCGGTCAGGTGCTGGTCGTGCTGCTGCTCGGCGGCGTGACGTATGGGATCATCGAGGGTCAGCGGCTCGGCTGGACGTCGCCGCTGATCATCGGGTGTTTCGTGCTGGGCGTGGTCTCACTGGCCGGGCTGGTGGCGTACGAGCGCCGCCGGGACGAGCCGTTGCTGGACCCGCGGTTCTTCCGGAGCGCGCCGTTCTCGGGGGCGACCTTGATCGCGATCGCGGGGTTCTCGGCGCTGTCGGGCTTCCTGTTCCTGAACTCTCTGTACCTGCAGTCGGTGCGCGGGTTCTCCGCGTTGCACGCCGGGTTGCTGACGCTGCCGATGGCCGCGATGACGGTCGTCTTCGCGCCGCTGTCCGGGTGGCTGGTCGGGCACCGCGGTCCGCGCCTGCCGCTGGTGGTCGCGGGGAGCATGCTCACGGTCTCGGGGCTGATGTTGTCCCGGATCGCGCTGGACACACCGACGGTGCTGCTGATGGCCGGCTACCTCGTCTTCGGACTCGGCTTCGGCATGCTGAACGCGCCGATCACGAACGCCGCGGTGTCCGGGATGCCGCGGTCCCAGGCCGGCGTCGCGGCCGCGATCGCCTCGACGAGCCGTCAGGTCGGCGTCTCGCTCGGGGTCGCCATCGCCGGGACCGTGCTGACCGCTCGCCTGGCCGGGTCGCTGGAGAGCGGGTTCGTGGACGCCGCCCAGCTGTGCTGGTACATCATCGCCGGCTGCGGGCTGCTCGTGCTCGTCCTCGGTCTGATCACCACCGGCCCTTGGGCCCGCCGTACCGCGGCTGCCGTCGCCGAGGACTTCGTCAAGGCTCGATGATCCCGGCCCGCACGAGGGCCTTGAGCCGGCCACGGAGGATCTTCTGGCGGCGGTCCTCGTCGGGGAACAGGTCGACGTACGCCGTACCTTTCGCGGCCAGGAGGTCGTCGTCGAGGCGGCGTACGGTCCCGGCCGGGAAGCGGTGGGTCATCGCGGCCTGGACGGCGGCGCTGTCGATGCCGGCGAGCAACTCCGTCAGCTGCTCCTCGGTGGTCACGCCGAGCCGCGCGAGTACGCCGAGGATCCAGGCGTAGTGGTTGGTCTTGGCGTGCGGCGCGTCTGGGTAGCGCCGGGTCAGGTACGTCGTCAGCGTCGCGGTCGTCAGGTCCCGGGGAGTCTTGTCCGGCTGGGTCGCGGCGAGCTCGCGGTACAGCCGGTCGATCTCGGTGAACTCGTTGTCCGCCAGCTCCATCAGCGCGGCCGCGAGCAGGAACCGGCGGTCGAACTCGGGTTTGCGGTCCGGCGGGATGTCCAGCTTGTACCGGATGTCGTGCTCGAACTCGGCCCACGCGTGCTGGACCGCCGTCCGGACCTGGATCTCCATCGTGAGGTTCTTCAGGACGGCGTACTCCGGGAGCTCGCGGCGGTGCGCGTTCAGCCGGACCAGGTAGTGCTTGCTCGCGTACCCGAACACGCCCTGCGCCCGGGTGTGCGCGCCCATGTCGGTGTGCTCGACGATCTCGAACTCGGCCTCGATCACCTCGCACACCCGGTCCACCGCCTCCACCAGGAAGGTGATCACCCGGGCCGCGACCAGGTCGGTGATCTGGTTCAGCGGGTCGTCGTACTTCGGCCGGCCGGGATCGTCGGGATGCGGCTTCGAGGCCTTGGAAAGGAACGACTCCGGGTCCTTCGCGCGTGCTGTCGCGCTCAGGTAGTTGATGCCCTCCTCCTCGCCGATCAGCTCGTTGATCAGCGCCTCGAGCTTGCGGGCGCCCCCGACGTACTGCTGATGCACGCGCTCGTACAGGCCCGCCGCCTGCCCCGCCCACTCCATGGGCGCACGATAGTGGTCCGAGCGGGGCTAGGCGCGTCTAGCGAAATCTAGCGTTCTTGCTAGAAAGCTGTAGAGATGGGTCGCGACACGTTCTCCGTGTCGCTACGTCAATCTAAGGAAAACGCTAGACGCGGTCATACAGTGAAATGCATGGATCCGATCCGGAATCCCTATGCGCCCGGCGCCGGTCAGCGGCCGCCTGAGCTGGCCGGACGCGACACCGAGGTGCGGCAGTTCGAGGTGGTCCTCGAACGGGTCGCGGCAGGCAGACCGGAACGGAGCCTGGTGCTGAGCGGGCTCCGCGGGGTGGGCAAGACGGTGCTGCTGAACACCCTGCGCAGCCAGGCGATCAAACGCGCCTGGGGCACCGGGAAGATCGAGGCCCGGCCGGACCAGAGCATCCGGTTGCCGATCGCGCAGGCTCTGCACACCGCGATGCGCGAGCTGGGACACCGGCACCGCGACGACGAGAAGGTCGACGGCTTCAGCGCCGTACTGAAGGCATTCGCTTTGCGGACGGCGGCGAACGATCGCAAGGGCATCCGCTGGCATCCGCCGGTCGACGTGGCCGCTGCGAAGGGCCGGGCCGACTCGGGCGACCTCGAGATGGACCTGATCGAGCTCTTCACCGACGCGGCCGACCTGGCCGGCGACCTGTCCGTCGGCGTCGGGCTGTTCATCGACGAGATGCAGGACATCTCCGCCGACGACCTGTCCGCGCTGTGCGCCGCGTGTCATGAGATCTCGCAGCAGAGCGCGCCGCTGGTCGTCGTCGGCGCCGGGCTGCCGCATCTGCCCGCCGTACTCTCCGCCAGCAAGTCCTACTCCGAGCGGCTCTTCCGCTACGTCCGCGTCGACCGCCTCGCCCGGGACGCCTGCGACCGCGCGCTGATGATCCCGGCGGAGAGCGAAGGGGTGTCGTACGACGAGGAGGCGCTGGACGAGCTGTACGCCCAGACCGACGGCTACCCGTACTTCGTCCAGGCCTTCGCCCACTCCACCTGGGACCACGCCCCGACCTCCCCGATCACCATCAAGGACGTCGCCGTCGCGGCCCCGGAGGCATCCGCCGAGCTGACGGTCGGCTTCTTCGGCTCGCGGTACGAACGTGCCACGCCGGCCGAACGCGAGTACATGCGGGCGATGGCCGAGCTCGGCATCGGCGTCGACGACGGTTCCGTCCCCACCGCCGAGGTCGCCAGCACCCTCAACCGCAAACCCCAGTCCCTCTCCCCCGCCCGCGACGGCCTCATCAAGAAAGGCCTCGTCTTCTCCGCCGAACGCGGCACCGTAGCCTTCACCGTCCCGCACTTCGGCAAATTCCTCCGAACCCGCACAGCCTGACCAGTTGCGGACTGGCCTGGTGACGACTGTGGATGGCGAGGGACTGGATCAGAGGGAGAGCGCTCGGCTGTACGTGTACCAGACTGAGTACGTCGACGGGACGTAGACGCGGTAGCTCCGGGCGCGGTTCGTGGTGAGGGTGTAGGCCGCCGCTCCGGTCGCGGTCGGCGTGACGTACGCCAGGCTTCTCCACGTCGTCGTACCGGGGTCCTTGTACTGCACCAGCATCCGCGCGTGCGACCGGACGTAGACCCTCTTGGCAGGACTGAAGTATGTCGCCGCCGCGGTCAAAGTGACCTTGCTGCCACGTCGTACACCGGAGAGCGTGGCGATCGAGGCGGCCTTGGTGACCGAGGTCGCGGGCAGGAGGTCGGCGACCTTCCGGCCGTTCTTGTCTATCGCCACGCTTCGCGGAGTCCAGTGCGTGGTCCCACCGACGTGGGTGTACTGGACATACACACCACACGACTCCCACCCGCAGCCGATCCCCATGTGCGTACGGCCGTCGTCGCTGACCGGGAACCAGCTGGCGTTGTGCACAGTCTTGGGGCAGTCCGCGCCCAGCGGAAAGCTGACGTAGACGTTCCGCGAGCTGAGCACGAGCTTGGCCGGCACCGGGAACGAGCAGGTAGCCGTGGCCTGCACCGGCGCCGCCTGCGCGGTCGGCTGGAACAGCAGTCCCGACGCGATGAGGCCGGCGGCAGCGAGCAGTGATCTGTAACGCATGGTGTCCCCTCGAGAAGCGACCGTCACCCTCGGTCGAGCACGCGAAGACTACCGGCCACCTCACGTCGGTCGGCAAGGCGCTCAGAAAAATGCGTGAGGAGGATGTCGAGGGTTGGTGGTTGGGTTCGTCCTTGGGGTGGATGCGGTCGGTGGGGCCGCACGGACGGAAGGGCGAATCATGCGGAAGTTGATCGTGCAGCAGTGGGCGACCGTCGACAACGTGGTGGCTGAGGAGGACGGGGGGCTCAGTTTCGTGTCGGGGGAGCCGTTCGACGACGCGGTGACCGACAACCCGTTCCAGAACAGTGTGATGAGGTTCATCGACTCGGTCGACACGATGATCATCGGGGCGAACACGTACAACCAGTCCAAGGACTACTGGCCGTACGCGGACGAGCAGGGTGAGTACGGGCGCAAGTTCAACAGCCTCACCAAGTTCGTCGCCTCGTCGACGCTGGCCGAGGCGCCGTGGGGCGACTACCCGGCCGCGACCGTGACGCGCGACCCGGTCGCCACCGTCCGCGAGCTCAAGGAGCAGGACGGCAAGGACATCTTCCTCTGGGGCAGCCTCCAGCTCATGCGTTCCCTGTTCGACGCCGGCCTCGTCGACGAGGTGCAGTTGCGGGTCTGCCCGGCGGCCCGCGGCAAGGGAACGCGCGTCTTCGAGGACCGCCAGAACCTGTCCCTGGCCGAAGCCACCCCGTTCCCGAACGGCGTCGTACTCCTCCGCTACAACCTCGAGAAGTAGGCCGCCTTCGGTTCGTTGGTGGGGATGGCATGAAGCTGCCCTTTCGGTTGGGGCGGGAGGGTGGGTAGGGTGAATCGTCATGACCACCCGGCGGACTGGCCAGCGCGCGGACGCGCCTGCCCGGAAGCGGCGGGGTGGGCGGCACAGCCGGAGGAAGTCGTACAAGGCGCAGTGGTTCTCGGTGTCCGCGCTGGCGGTGCTGGGCACGGTGATGGTGGCGCACCCGGACGCGATGGACCGGCGGAGCCTGGCGTCGGAGGTGGTGGCGGGCGTGGCCGCGTCGGCCACCGAGGCGCCGTACGCCGCGCCCGCGCCGGAGCCTGTGTTCACGCCGACGGCGGCGACGCCGACGCAGAAGTTCACCACTCCGCTGCGGCCGGCGCCGACGTTGACGCGGCCGCCGAAGGGCGCGAAGCCGAACTACTCGGTCTCGAGCGGCAAGCTCGCGGTCGTCCCCGGGTCGAACAAGGCGACCGGCGTCCGGGACAAGCTGACCTACCGGGTCGAGATCGAGCAGGGGCTGTCGGTGAACGGGCCCGCGGTCGCGGCGATCATCCACAAGACGCTGACCGACACCCGCGGCTGGCAGGCGATCCATCCGGTCAACTTCGAGCGGACCGACAAGGTCGACGCCGACCTGCGGATCATCCTGGCCACGCCGACCCTGACCGACAAGCTGTGCCTGCCGCTCGACACCGGCGGCGAGGTGTCCTGCCGGGTCGAGGACCGGGTCGTGCTGAACGCGAAGCGCTGGATGTACGCCGTCCCGGCGTACTCGGGGAACATCCCCCTCTACCGCAGCTACCTAGTCAACCACGAGGTCGGGCACGCGCTCGGCCACGGCCACTCCACCTGCTCGAAGGCGAAGACTCCCGCGCCGGTGATGATGCAGCAGACGAAGGGTCTCGGCGGCTGCCTGCCGAACGCCTGGCCGACCATCAAGGCGACCTGAGCGCGGCCCAGCGGCGCGACCTGAGCGAAGCCCTCGTTCGTGAGAGGCTGAGTCCGAGGGGAGGGAGCAGCGATGTCCTCACAGGATTTCCCGACGTACGGCCGGGGCGACCAGCCCGAGCAGGGCGAGCAGGAGGAGCACCACTACGCCCCGCCCTCCCCGTACGGCGGCGGCACGTACGGCGCCCCGCACCAAAGCCAGCCTCAGTCAGGCCCCTACCAGCAGGGCCCGTACGCGCAACCGCAGCAGTACGGCGCTCCGCCGCAAACACCACCTCAGACCCCGCCCGGCGCCTACACCCAGCCGCCGAACTACCGCCCCGGTCACCCGTACGGCACGCCCGCCCACCCGCAGCAGCACGAGCTCCCGCAGTACGGCCGCGAGCTGCCGGTCGCACCCCGTGACCCGCGCGCGGCCCGCGTCGTACTGCTCGCCGCGATCATCGCCGGGGTCTACGGCCTCCTGGTGCTGTCGGTCCAGCGGGTCGCGCTCCGCGAGATCTCCCAGGCCCCCGGCTCCCCGCTGAACCACCCGCTCCGCACCGACGTGATCGACACGATCGGCCAGCTTCTGCTGCTCATCGTCGGCCTGGCCGCGATCGCGATGTGGACGCGCGACATCCTCGCCCGGCGCAAGGTCGGCCGGGAGCTGGATCCGATCGAGCTCGGCGGTCTGCTCCTGGTCGGGGTCGGGCTGATCCCGATCCTGATCTGGGCGGTGATGGTGCTCTCGACCGGGATGGGTGCGATCGACGACTCGCTCGACCGGCTGCCGACCGCGTACGGCTGGGGCGGGATCGGGCTGCTGATCCTCGCGGCCGGCTTCCTCCTCGGTTACCGCGAGCTGAAACCGCCGGTCGGCAACTCGGTCGTCCAGGCTCCGCCGGCCCGCGCGCCCTGGGAGTGAGCATCCCGGTCGTCCTGGTCCCGGGGCTCGGGCTCGGGCCCAAGTCGTACGCACCGACGGTCGAGCACCTGACGACGCCGTACGACATCGTCACCCTGCCCGGGTACGGCGATCCCGCCGAGCCCGGCGCCGACCTGCGTCCCCAGGCTCTGGGTACGGCGCTCGCCGACAAGCTCCGTGATCCGTCGGTCCTGGTCGGCCACTCGGCCGGATGCCAGATCGTGGTGGAGGCCGCGGCCGCCCGCCCGGACCTCGCCCACGCCCTCGTCCTGATCGCCCCGACCGGAGACCTCCGCGCCGCGACCTGGTGGGACCTCGTCGTCCGCTGGCTGGGCTCGGCCGTGCCCGAGTCTCCCCGGCTGATCCCGGCGCTCGCCCCGCAGTACGCGCGGACGACGTTGCCGACGATCGCCCGGGCGGTGGAAGCCGCCCGGCACCACGACATGGCCCGCGCGATCACCCGGGTGAAGGCGCCGATCGTGCTCGTTCGCTGCCGGCACGACCACCTGTCGCCGGCCGAGTGGATCGACCGGTTGGCGGAGCTGACCCACAGTGAGGCGCGCACCCTGTCGACCGGCTCACACATGCCGGTCCTGACGAACGGCCCCGAGTTGGCCGCTCTCATCCAGCGGGCAGCCGCTGCACCCGGCCAGGCCTGAGGCGCTATCGTTGACGCGGTAACGAAACCTCTGCGGGAGCTCGCACGATGCGCGGGCTGAGAGGGCGACGCCGGGTCGCCGACCGCCTGAACCTGACCGGGTAATGCCGGCGTAGGGAGCGGGTCCAACCATGACCAGTACTGCTGTCCGTCCTGTCGCCCAGAGCGAGGCGCCGCTCGTCCTCACCACGGACGCGCCGCGCACGCTCGGCTTCTTCGACCAGTTCACCCTCTGGGGGAACCTCGGGATCTCCCTGTTCGGGCCGGTGACCGGTGCGCTGGTCGCGGCGTACACCGGCTCGCTGGCGCAGGGCCTGCTCGCGGTCGTGATCGGCTGCGGCATCGGTGCGCTCGTGCTCGGCGGGGCGGCCGTGTTCGGCTCGCAGACCGGGGCGCCGGCGATGGCGAGCCTGCGCGGCCTGTTCGGCCGGCGCGGCTCGATGGCGCCGACCGTGCTGAACATCGCGCAGAACATCGGCTGGGCGACGATGGAGATCATCGTCATCTCCCAGGCCGCGGTCGCGGTGACGAGCGAGCGCTGGCGCTGGCTGTTCGTCGTCCTGGCCGGGGTGATCGCGACGGTGATGGCGGTCCGGCCGCTCGGCAGCGTGAAGGTACTGCGCAAGTTCATGGTCTGGCTGGTGCTGATCGCGTCGGTCTACCTGTTCGTGCAGGTGCTCAGCAAGCCGGTGCAGCCGCTGCCGCAGGACGGGGTCTTCGGCTTCTGGCCGGGTGTCGACCTGGCCGCCGCGGGCGTGGTGTCGTTCGCGCCGCTGGCCGCCGACTACACCCGGCACTCGCGGACGAACAAGGCCGCCTTCGCCGGATCGTCCCTCGGCTACGGGATCGCCGCGATCGGGTACTACGCCCTCGGCGTGTTCGCCGTGGCCACGCTGGGGACCAACAGCGCGGACGTGATCACCGCGCTGGTCACCCTGCCGGCCGGCGCGATCGCGTTGTTCGTGCTGCTGGTGGACGAGGTCGACGAGGCCTACGCGAACGTCTACTCGACCACGATGGCCGCCCACAACCTGGTCGGTCACGTCGACCGGCGCTGGATCTCGGTCGCCATCGGCGCGCTCGCCACCGGCCTCGCCCTGTTGGTTGACCTGGGCAACTACACGCAGTTCCTCTACCTGATCGGGTCGGTGTTCATCCCGCTGTTCGCGGTCGCGATCGCCGACTTCTTCGTGGTCAGCAGGATGAACTGGGACGTCTCCGGTACGGCGCGGTTCCGCTGGCAGCCCGCGGTCGCCTGGCTGATCGGGTTCGTCGCCTACCAGCTGGTCAACCCCGGCACGGTGTCCGGCTGGTCAACGTTCTGGCTCGACGTCCAGCAGTGGATCTTCGGTGACCGGCCTGTCCCCGGCTGGCTCGGCGCGACGTACACGTCGATCGTCGTCTCGATGCTGGCCGCCGTCGTTCTCGGGCGGATCGGCCGCCGACCGCTGGACAACTGACCCGGAGTAACCGGGATACTTGCGCAATGCTGAACTCCGCACTGCGCAGCCGGGCCGAGTACGCGGAACTCGGGGCCGACGGGCTGGCCGCGCGTACCACGCCCGAGCGGGACGCGGCGATCGTCAAGGCCGTCGAGGAGCTGCTCGAGGGCCGGGAGTCGGTGCTCGACCTGTGCTGCGGGTACGGCCGGATCGCGCTGCCGCTGCGCCGGGCCGGCAAGGTCGTCCGCGCCCTGGACATCGCGCCGAACCTGGTCGAGGCCGGCCGGGCGAAGGCGGTCGAGGAGGACCTGGCGATCGACTGGGCGATCGGCTCGATGACCGACCTGCCGTACAAGTGGGATGCGTTCGACGCGGTGATCTGCCTGTGGACCGCGTTCCACGAGCTCTTCGCCGAGGACGAGCAGGTGTCCACGATCTGCGAGATCTCCCGGGTGCTGAAGCCTGGCGGAGTGGCGATCATCGAGGGCCCGGTCTGGGGGCCGGCGACGGCCGCCGAGATCGCCAACGGGCTGCGCCAGGGTCCCGAGCACCGGATCGTCACCACCGAGCACTTCGACTCCAGCAGCGTGCACTTCATCCACGACGAAATCAGCTACGGCCGGCTCTGCGCGGCCGCCGGAATCGAGGACTACAAGGTCTACAAACGGGACTGGGGCGGCCGTCGCCGGCTCATTCTGGAGATCCACCAACCCGGTGCCGACTGACGCGTCAGGCAATTCGTTCACCGCGCCCGGATCCCTTCCAGGCAAGGGAAAACAAGAAGCAGATCCCCACTCCACACTGGGGATCTGCTCCTTAGCTCTTTCAGTGTAAATGCCTTCTCGGCGGCGCGGGAAAACTCAGCTTTTTGCTTCGAGATTCAGCAAGAATCGTTTCGCGTCCAGTCCGCCCGCGTATCCGGTGAGCGCTCCGCTCGACCCGATCACCCGGTGGCACGGCAGCACGACACACACCGGGTTCGCGCCGAGCGCCGTACCGACGGCCCGGGCCGCCTTCGGCTTGTGGATCGCCCCGGCGAGCTCGCCGTACGTCGTCGTCCGCCCGTAGCTCGTGGACGCCGGCAGGTCGGCCAGCACGAGTCGCTGGAACGGCGTCGCCAGCGCGAGATCCACCTCGAGGTCGAACTCGTGCCGCCGGCCGTCCAGATACTCGTCCAGTTGCCGCCGTACGTCGTCCAGCGGCCGGGGCTGCCGGAGTACGCGCGGGGACACGGCCCGGGCGAGGCGGTTGGTGACGGTCTCCTCGTCGGCGAAGGAGCTGGCGACCACCCGGCCGTTCGCGATGGCGAGCACCAGCGTGCCGATCGGGGTGTCGTGCAGGGTGTAGGCGACGTCGGCGGTCGGAAGGACCGGTGGCTTGAGGTCCGGTGCGGTGAGCCGGGCGAGCCGGCTCTCGAGGTCATTCATGGTGTACTCCGAGTTTCGTGCGCAAGGTCGCGAGCGCGTCGCTGACGAGTCGTCGGGACGCGGCCGGCGTGGTGTCCAGGGCGGCGGCCACACCGTGGTGGTCGAGGTCGCCGACGTACTTGAGCGTGATGGCGAACCGCTGGCGTTCGGGCAGGTCGTTGACGGCCTGCCACAGGTCGGGGTCCGGCCAGTCCGCGGCGTCCGGGCCGTCGACCGCGAGCGCCGGGGCCTCGTCGAGCGGGCTCTGTGGTCTGCGCGCCCGGTGCAGGTCGGTCGCGCACCGGGCGGTGATGGTCAGCAGCCAGCTGCGGAGGTTCTTCGCCGAGGTCAGCGCCGGATAGGCGGCGAACGCCTTCTCCCAGGCGCGCTGGGCCACGTCGTCGCCGTCCACCGGCCCGGCCAGGGCACGCGCCAGCCGCGCCACGTCCCGCCAGTGCGCGTCGACCAGCGCCTGGAACGGCGGCAGCGAAACCGACTTCTCCCGAGCCATCACGCCAGTAGAACGCATCCGGCCCCCACGGTGTGAGTCCGCATCCCGAGACTCGGCGCTGTTGCGGCGTCGGCCCGGTTTCAGGTCACGCGGACGACGAGCTTGCCGACCGCGGCGCCTTCCTGCATGATCCGGTGCGCCTCGCCGATCTGCTCCATCGTGAGGACCCGGTCGATCCTCACCGGAAGCTTGCCGCTGGCAACCAGGTCGACGTACCGCTGGAGCGCCTCGGCGGGGAGGTCGCTGCTCTCGCCGCCGTACGCCGTCAACCGGACACCGTTCGGCAGGTAGCCGATCGGGTAGAAGTCCGGGATCGTCCAGGTGTCGCTGAGCATGCCGGTGAAGCACACCGTGCCGTGGACCGCCGTCGCCTTCAGCGTGTCCGGGAGCACGTTCGTCCCGACGAGCTCCAGCGCCGCGTCCACGCCCGCCGGCGCGATCTCCCGCACCTTCACCGCGACGTTGCCATCGTCAACGATCGGATGGTCGATGCCGAGCTCGTGCAACACCGTCGCCCGCTCCGGATTCCGTGTTGTCGACAACACGGTCAGGCCGTGTTCCTTCGCGATCGCGGCCGCCGCCACCCCGACGGACGACGTACCGCCGCGGATCAGGAGTGTCTGCCCCGGCTGGATCGCCAGCCCGGTGTGCAGCGACCCGTGCGCGGTCTGCAGCATCTCCGGCAGCGCTCCGAGCGTCGCCCAGTCCAGCTCGGTCCGCACGGGAATCACCGACGACGCCGGTACGACGGTGTACTCGGCGTACCCACCGTCGTACTCACGCCCCATCCCGCCCATCATCGCCACCACCTGCTGACCGGGCTCGTACTCGCCGCCCGGCGCCAGGTCGACCGTCCCGGTTGCCTCGATCCCCGGGATCACCGGGAAGCGTGCGTTCGTCGCCAGCCCGGCCCGCAGGTGGTACTCCGACCGGTTCAGCCCGAACGCCTCCACCTTCACCCGCACCCACCCTGGTCGCGGCTCCGGTACCGACACGCGCCGTACCCGCAGCTCCTCCGGCTCGACCGGACCCTCCAGCACCACCGCCCGCATCAGCATTCGTCCATCCTGCCGGACACTACCCACGGGAAGTGGTCCGCTTCAGGCTGCAGCAATCGTTTTCCCTGGACGGCGTGGCTGCGTGACCTGGGCGCTCGACCGCGTGACAGAGTTGATCCCATGGCGCAGAGCTTGCTCGGGCGGGGCCCGAGCGTCGTCGCCCATCGCGGCGCGAGTGACGTCAGTCCCGAACACACGTTGGCGGCCTACCGCCGGGCCGTCGAGGCCGGCGCGGACGGCCTCGAGTGCGACGTACGGCTCACCTCCGACGGGCATCTGGTCTGCGTCCACGACCGGCGGATCGACCGCACCTCGAACGGCCGCGGCGTGTTGTCGACCATGAGCCTGGAGGAGCTCGAGGCGTTCGACTGGGGTTCGTGGAAGAACCCGTGGTCGGACCTCGACGACGAGGCCGAGCTGCCGACCCCGGACCTCCGGAAGGTGCTCACCCTCGACGAGCTGCTGTCGATGGTCCGCGACTGCGGCCGCCCGGTCGAGCTCGCGATCGAGACCAAACACCCCACCCGGTACGCCGGTCTGGTCGAGCGCCGCCTGATCGAGACCCTCGACCGGTTCGGCTGGGCGCACCCGAAGGTCGGCAGCGAGTCCCCGGCGCGGGTGATGAGCTTCTCCTGGCTGTCCCTCCGCCGACTGCGCACGATGGCGCCCGCCCTGCGCACGGTCCTGCTGATGGACCGCGTGCCGCTGCGCTTCCGCGACGGCTCCCTGCCGACGGGTGTCTCGTACGCCGGCCCGAGCCTGGAGATCGTCACCGCCCACCCGGAGTACGTCGACCGCGCGCACAAGCACGGTCACCAGGTGCACGTCTGGACCGTCAACGCGGACGCGGACATCCGCCACTGCCGCGCGATCGGCGTCGACGCGATCATCACCGACCGTCCCGAAGCCGCGCTGAGAACCCTCGCGGAACCCCCGACCCCGCCGCTCCCCTCCTACACCTATCCACCCAGACGCCAACCCCGCCGTCAGTAGCGCGGCCGGGCTCTCCGGACGGTGTGGGATGGGTCACGAGGGCAGGCCGGGACGGTGCGCTTACGTAGCGGTGTGAATGCGGCGCGTTATCGCAACGTTCAATTCCGTCGATTTCGTCTCGATTTGTTGGCTAAACGTGTGATCTGCGGCGTCGCTATGTAACGGAATACCTGCCGGTGTTTTCCCAGGTCGGAAGCTGGGCAGATGTGCATATGGCTGTTCCGATGAACGAGGAGACCCTGCTTGTCCTCTGCGACCTTGCCTGCCGACGTGAGCGTTGTGGACGTCGTACTGCCGCATGAAGTGTCCGCGGTAGCGGATGCCCGTCGCCGTCTAGCCGCCTACCTCAAGCGTTTCCGGGTCGCCGAAACCGCTCGTGACGACGCTCAGCTCGTCCTGTCCGAACTGCTCTCGAACGCGATCCGGTACGCGCCGCCGCTGCCCGCCGGCGAAGTCCGTGCCGCCTGGTGGATCGACAAGGCGGGGATCCACGTCGAGGTCACCGACGGTTGCGGCGACACCGAGCCGCAGCGCATCGACGACGCCCACCCCGAGTCCATCGGCGGCCGCGGCCTGGCGATCGTCGACGTACTCACCTCCGCCTGGGACGTCCGGACCGCCGCCACCCACCGCACGGTGCACGCGATCATCCCGAGCTGACCGCGAGCCGGGTGCGTTCCCGAGTTGGCTGTCCGGGGCGGCGGGCTGCAAGACTGCGCTCTATGGGAAAGAAGTCGCGGCAGCGCCCGAAGAACACGACGACCGTCACGCTGGATCCGGCCGACCTGGTCGACGTCGGGCCACGGGAGCCCTGCCCGTGCGGCTCGGGCAAGCGGTTCAAGCAGTGCCACGGACGGGAGCGAGCCCAGGCGGCCGACGCCTTCGTCGTCCGGCCGTTCGAGGGGCTGCCGTCGGAGTGCGACCTGATCGCGTTCCGCGAGATCGTTCCGTCGGGTACGGCGGAGGTCGTGATGACCGGTGACCACGCCGGCAAGGTGGTCAACCTGGTCACATTGCTGCCGATGGCGATGCCGGGGCTGGTGCGCGACGACGAGACGATCTGGATCGGCATGCAGACGCACGCGTCGTCCGGTGACCCGAGTCGCGACCTCGGGCACGCGATCACCGCCGCGTTGACGACCGAGCCGGGCAACCCGATCCAGTTGGGCGACCTGCTCAAGGACGGCCCGCGGTTGCAGGACCTGATCGACACCACGAAGCCGATCGAGGTCAAGGTGCACGAGGGCTTCGACTACTGGGTCGGCGAGAACGTCGAGGACCCGACCGGCGAGGTCGCCGCGGGCCTGGAGCGAGCGAACTCGGCCGCGGCGCCGACCGTCCGCCTGGAGTCGGTGGACGCGGCGTACTGGACGCAGATCGGCGACCGCCGCTACCTGCGCTGGGTGATGCCGCACAGCGAGGACACCCTGCTGGACGCGCTGGCGCGGCTGCATGCCGCCGGCTCGTCCGCGCTGGTCGACGGCAGCCGCCTGATCGGCTCCTTCCGCGCGCTCGGCGTACTCGCCCCCGTTTGGGAACTCCCCGCCGACGCCGAAGCCGCCGACGTCGAGAAGCCGGCCGCCGACTTCGCCACCGCCCTCGAGAAGGCCCTCGCCACCAACACTCCCCTCACCACCGAAGAACGAGCCGCCCGAGCCGGCCTCTCCAGCCGCCAACTAACCATCCGCTAGCTCTGGGTCCAGTACGCCGTACGCGAGAACCCGACCGTCGGTCGCCAAGCACCTCGCGTACGGCGTGCACATAAGAGCCGACCAAGTACGACGCGCATCGGCTCAGTCCGACCGCCGCGGGGGAGGCCCGTTGTGGTCTAGTCCGTTGGGGTGGTTGTGGACCAGTGGATCTCCGCGGGAGGCGGGTGGGCCTGCTACCGGGAGAGAACGTGGACGGCCCAAGTCCTGCTGACGGGGGAGCAACAGGGCCTGGGCCTAGGCATGAAGAGTACTCAGGTTGGGGGTCGGCCACAAGCCCCGATTTCACTGCGCGTGTCGCCGGGCTCACGTGGTCCGGCCCGGTCGGCCTGAGTGCGGTTTAGACCACTTTGACCGGCGCGCGCAGAACCGGGCAGGACATGCAGCGCGGACCACCCCGGCCGGAGCCGAGCTCGGAGCCGGAGATGCGGATGACTTCGATCCCGGACTCCTCCAGTCGCGCATTGGTCTCGACCGTGCGCTCGTAGGCGATGCACACGCGCGGTGCGAGCGCGAGAGTGTTGTTGCCGTCGTCCCACTGCTCACGTTCGGCGGTGACCGGATCCAGGCCGGTGTCGATCCTTCGCAGCGTGTCGATCCCGAGCGCCTTCGCGGCCGCGACCAGGAACGGCTCCGGCTCCGCGACGTACAACTGCTCGCCGTCGGTCGTCACCGCATGCGCACGCATCTCCTCCGCCATGTTCGGATACATCAGGACGGCGTCGACGTCGACCATCGTGCACACGGTGTCGAGGTGCATCGTCGCCCGCTGCTGCGCGATAGGTACGGCGAGGACCGTATGCGCCAGCCCCTTCGCGAAGACCCGTCGAGCCAGCCGCTCGACCCCTGCGGGCGTGGTCCGCTCACCCACGCCGACCGCCAGGACGCCCGGACCGAGCGCGAGCACATCGCCGCCTTCGACATGCTCGAGTTGATGGTCGTAGACCTTGTCCGACCCGGCGAACCGCGGATGGAAGGTGTAGATCAGCTCGGTCAGCTGCGTCTCGCGCACCCGGGCCGGCATCGCGAGCGAGGTGACCGCGACCGAGTCCCGGATCCACACGCTCGAGTCGCGGGTGAACAGCAGGTTCGGCAGGGGGTCGATCAGGAAGTCCTCGTGGGCCAGCAGTGAGGTGACCAGCCCACCGGCTCGGACCTCGTCGTTCCGCACGCCGGCCATCAGCGCCTCGGCCAGTCGCGCCGGATCGAGGTCGCTCAACGCCGTCCGGAGGTAGTCGCGCAGCGTGTCACCGAGCCGGAGGTCCGCGATGGCACCGCTGACCGCGACCGAACGGGCCTCGGGATCCGTCAGCGCTTCGGTGAGCAGCTCGCCGAGATACAGCACCTCGACGTCGCGGTCGCGCAGCGCCTGGGCGAACGCGTCGTGCTCCTCCTGCGCCCGCCCGACCCAGGGGATGCCGTCGAACAGGAGCTTGTCGTTGTTCCGCGGGGTCAGCCGGCGCAGCTCGTTGCCCGGCCGGTGCAGCATCACCGTCCGCAGCGGGCCGACCTCGCTGTCGACGCCGTACCCCTGGTCGACTCCCTGAGCCTCGGTCATCCGCCTGTCCCTTCTCCGGGTCGTCCCAACCACGCTACGGCAGCCGGGCGTGCTGCGCCGGTCGCCGGACCGATCTGTCTGATTGTCGGACAATATCCCTTCACCTCCAACTTCTCCAGTCGAGCGACGAGCCGCTCTCGCCAGAGAAGATGCCGTGATCCGGCCGCCGGCCTCCCAGGTTTTCCACAGGTCGTTCGAAAGAAGGAGATATCCACAGTGGTCCGGAACCGACGAGGTCGATCGGCTGCGAAGCAACTAGGCTGCGGTGCTGTGTCCGGTCATGACCTGCCTTCCGAGCCCTTCGAGCGAGCCGTCGCCTGCGTGATTCCGGCGAAGGACGAAGCGGACCGGATCGCGGCCACGGTGGACGCGGTGCACAAGATCATCGGCGTGGATCTCGTGGTCGTGGTCGACGACGGTTCGGCGGACGGCACGGCGCAGGCCGCCGAGCGAGCCGGGGCGGTCGTCGTCCGGCACGAGCGGAACCGGGGGAAGGCAGCGGCGATGGAGTCCGGGGCGGCGGCCGTGGCGGAGCGCGACGGCGCCCGCGCGCGGCACCTGCTCTTCCTCGACGCCGATCTGACCGACTCCGCGACCGCCGCGGGTGCGCCGCTGATCGAGCCGGTGCAGACCGGCCGGGCCGACATGACCATCGGGACGCTGCCGGCGCAGGTGCGCGCGGACGGCTCCAAGGCAGGCGGCCACGGGTTCGTCGTCCGGCTCGCGCGGGCGGGCATCGAGGAGGCGACCGGCTGGGCGCCGGAGCAGCCGCTGTCCGGCCAGCGCTGCCTGACGCGGGTCGCGTTCGACGCCGCCGTACCGCTCGCCGCCGGTTTCGGGGTCGAGACCGCGCTGAGCATCGACCTCGGTCGTAAGGGTTTCCGCATCCTCGAGGTGCCGATCGACGTCCGGCACCGCGCGACCGGGACGGACCTGCGCGGCCAACTGCACCGCGGCCGGCAGTATCTGCACGTCCGCCGCGCCCTGGCCGCGCGGAGCGCGCTCCCGGCCGGCAGCGGGCCGTCGCTGCGCAGTCTTTTTCCGCGGAAGTCGCAATGAGCACCAGCGACACCAGCACCGAAACCACAGACCCGCGGCTGGCGGACCGCTACGGCCGCCGCGCGGTCGCGCTCTACCTGGCCTGTACGACGCTGATCGTCGCTGTCGGCCTGCTCGGCCCGTCCGTGGTCGTGCTGACCCTGACGAACCGGCACGCCTGGCTGCCGTCGTACTGGTTCGACAGCAAGCCGAACGACTGGCTCGTCACGGTGATGATCTACGTCGCCATCCTGCTCGGCGGGTACGGCGTCTTCCTCGCGACCAAGGCCCTGAAACACGGGTGGGCGCCGCGGGTCGAGCGATTGGTTGCCCTGGGCATCGGTACGACAGCGGCGATCACGCTGGTGCCGCCGATGGCCTCCGGTGACGTCCTGATCTACGCGGCGTACGGCCGGATCATGTCGCTCGGCGGCGACCCGTACACGACCGCGCCCGCGGACACCATCCGGCTCGGGTACGACTCGGTGATCGCGGCGACCGAACGGCCGTGGCAGGGTGCGCGGAGCGTGTACGGCCCGATCGCGACCTGGATCCAGTGGATCTCGTCGCTGATCGGCGGCGACTCGATGCAGCTGACCGTGTGGATGCTGCAGTTGTCGGTCGCGATCAGCCTGGTCGTCACCGGGCTCGTCCTGCTCAAGCTGGTCGGGCGCAACCTGCCGAACCAGCGGCGCGTGGCGATGCTCGGCCTGGCCAACCCGCTGATCCTGTGGACGGTTCTGGCCGGTGCGCACAACGACGCGATCGCGGTGATGTTCGCGGTGATCGGGCTGTGGCTGTTCCGGCGGCACGTCTTCTGGGCGGGCATCCTGATCGGCATCGCCGGCTGCACCAAACTGTCGATCGGCCTGGTCGGCGTGGCGATGCTGTGGGCCTTGCGCGCGGACCGTCGGAAGGCAGCGATCTTCTGCGGCGGTGGTGCGCTCGCGATGGGCAGCCTGTACGCCGTGGTCGGCTTGCAGGCGTTCCAGCAGGCGCGCTCGCAGACGTCGTTCATCTCGACCGGCACGCCGCACAAGGTGCTGCTGAGTTTCTTCGACCTGTTCCTGCCGGGCCCGCTGGTCCGGACGTTCCTCGCGATCATCGCCTGGCTGGGGCTGATCGTGGTCGCGATCCTGCTGTCGCAGGTCTTCCCGAAGTCACTGGTGCCGCAGACGCACCCGGACGACCCGACCCCGGCAGCTATCCGGTACACCGCGATCTACGCGATCGCCTGGATCCTGACCGCGATGTACTCACTGCCCTGGTACGACGTGATCGCCTGGGTCGCGCTGGCCGCGGTGGCGGCGTCGAAGGTGGACGGGTTGATGGTGGTCCGGACGACGATGCTCGCGATCGCCTACGTCCCCGGCCGAGATCCGAACGCACGTCAGGTGGCGGCGAGCCTGTCGGATTCGCTGGAGTGGTTCAGCGCCCGCCTGCGGGACACGATCTGCCCGGCGGTCGAGCTGGCCGTGCTGATCGGGCTCATCGTCTGGGCGCGGCGCGGCGGCGCGCAGTGGTGGCCGTACGACTGGCCCCGCCGCCGGCCGAAACCCGTCGTCGGTACGGCGGAGCCGCACAAGACCAGCACCTGATCGGGATTCGTCCGCTAACCTCCCCGGGTGAAGAAACTGGCGGGGGCGGGCGTCTTCGTACGCCGCGAGCCGAACGACTACGTCGAACAGCTACGGAACGAATCGATGTCCGTGGGCACCTACTCGATCCCGGCGGGCGGTGTCGACGACCAGGCACCGCACCACGAGGACGAGATCTACGTCGTCACCACCGGCCGGGCGACGCTGGTGACACCGAGCGGCTCCGAGCCGGTTGGGCCGGGTGACGTGCTGTTCGTCCCGGCCGAGGAGGAGCACCGGTTCACCGACATCACCGAGGACCTGGCGCTGCTCGTGATCTTCGCCCCGCCGTACAGCGGTCGGTAGCGCCGTGTCAGCGCGGTGACGGTGGGGTGTCAGAGCCGGCCGCGAAGGTCGTCGTCATGAACACTTCAGAGCGCGCGGCCTCGGGGCCGCGGAAGCGATATAACGACAACAAGGCCGCTCGGCGGGCCTTTCGGCGAGTAGGGGTGGCGGCGCTGGCCGTGGCGTTGATGACCGCAGCGACCGTGCCAGGGGCGGCTGCCGCGGACAGCACGGCCGTGTCGAAGGTGGGCGAACGCCCGGAGCTCCAGAGGGCGATGCAGGAGTTCGTCGGCGCCGGGTTCGGCGGCCTGCAACTGCGGGTACGCGACGAGCGGGGCGACTGGGTCGGCAGCGCCGGGGTGCGGAAGCTGGGCGGGAGCGCGAAGCCGCCGACGAACGGGCGGTTCTGGATCGGGAGCACGACCAAGACCTTCACCGCCACCGTCGTCCTGCAACTCGTGGCCGAGGGCAAGGTCGGCCTGGATGCGCCGGTGGCCGGTTACCTGCCCGAGCTCGGGCTGGATCGGCGCATCACCGTACGCATGCTGTTGCAGCACACCAGCGGCTTGTTCAACTACACCGGCGACTTCGACGCCGACGGGAACTGGGAGCCGGGGGTCGTCGCCGGGGGCAAGGACTGGGTCGACGACCGGTTCCACTCCTACCGGCCGGATCAACTGGTCAGGCTGGCATTGTCCAGGGCACCTCGGTTCGCGCCGGGAACGGACCAGCGGTACGCCAACACCAACTACACGCTGGCCCTGCTGCTGATCGAGAGGAGCACGGGCCGCTCGTACGCCGACGAGCTGCAGCGGCGGATCCTGCGACCGCTCCGGCTGGACGGGACCTCGGTGCCAGGCAACCGGTCGCGCCTTCCCGGGCCGCATGCTCACGGCTACTACCGGTACCAGGACGCCGGCGAGTGGAAACTGGCCGACGTCAGCCGCCAGAACCTCACCCTGCTGGCCGGGGCCGGCGACATGGCTTCGACGACGAAGGAGCTCCAGACGTTCATCGCCGCGCTGATGGGCGGGAGGTTGCTGCCGGCCGCGCTCCTGGACGAGATGCGCACGCCGGTCGGCCCGTACAACCTCGGTCTCGGGCTGTGGGTGCAGGATCTGGGACCGGACTGCGGCGGCATCGTCTACCAGCACAACGGCGGCGCGCCGGGTGGGTACGGCGCGATGATGTACAGCTCGGCGGACGGCCGCAGGACCCTGACCGCCTCGGTCACCACTGCCGACGCACCGATTGACCCGGCGGTCGTGTTCCCGGCGGCCTCGGACAAACTCGTCAAGGACGTGTTCTGCGCCCAGCCGCGCAAGGCAGCCCGCTAAGCACCACCACCAGCCGCCCCGAGCTCACTCGAGCCGGGGCGGCCGGCGGTTGCCGGGGCTGGGGCTCGGGCCGGTGGTTATCGAAACCGGGCGGCTGGCGGTTGGTGGTTGGTGCCGGTGGTTGCCGGGGGGTCGGGTGGGTGGTTAGTGCCAGAGGGGTTCGGCTGCTGCGATTGCTCGGGCGAGGATGGACTTCACCGGTTGTTTGAGCTCGGCCGCGGCCGCCACGACGTCGTCGTACTCGGGCTGGACGTTGACGACCTGGCCGTCGTACCGCGCGATCTTGATGCTGATCGGCTGCCCGTCCACCTCGACGGTGGTGAACTCGCGGTCGGCGGCGTGCTTGCTGATCGGGAACTCGCGCAGGCCGATCGCCGTGGTCTCGGTGAGGATCACCCGTCGGACCGCGTCGGCGTTCACGCTGCTGACGAGGACCGACAGCGTGTGCGCCGGGCGGCCCTTCTTCATCAGGATCGGGGTCAGCCAGGCGTCCGCCGCGCCGGCCTCGAGGAGGCGGGCGAGCGTCTGCGGCCACAGGCGCGGGTCGAGGTCGTCGACGTTGGTCTCGTAGACCAGCTCGGTCGCGGGGCGCTCGGTGGTCTCGCCGACGATCACGCGAACGATGTTCGGCACCTCGACCGGGTCGCGGCCGCCGGCGCCGACGCCGGTCCGGGTGATCCGCATCGGCGGCATCATGCCGAACTCGTCGGCCAGCGTGGCGAGCAGCGCGGCGCCGGTCGGGGTCGTCATCTCGTACGGCGCGGTGCCGCCGACGACCGGGGCTTCGGCCTCGGACAGCAGGTGGAGTACGGCGGGTCCGGGGATCGGGATGCCGCCGTGCTGACCGCGCACCTGGCGCCCGCCGCCGAGCGCGATCGTCGAGACCACGACCCGGTCCAGCCCGAGCGAGACCGAGGCCGCGGCGACGCCGACGATGTCCGCGATCGCGTCCAGCGCGCCGACCTCGTGGAAGTGCACGGCGTCCGGCTCGACCCCGTGCGCCGACCCCTCGGCTCGAGCCAGCCGGGCGAAGGTGTCCAGAGCCCTGGCCCGAACGCCTTCCGGCAGGTCGGCCCACTCGAGCAACTCCCGCACATCAGCCCAAGCCCGAGTAGGTCCGTGGGAATGCCCGTCGTGCTCGTGCTCGCCGTGCCCGTGCCCGTGACCGTGGCCGTGCTCGGAAGGTCCATCGGAGTGGGAGTGACCGGTTTCGGGGAAGGACTCCGGGTGGGGGGTGCCTTCTACTGTCACCGTGGCCTTGGTGGCGGCTATCTGGTGGCGGGTGGTGGGGTCGACGGTGACAGACAACGACGGGTCGACCGCGGCTACCGCCGTGTTTACGAAGGTGAGGTCGGCGCCGGCGTCCAGGAAGGCGCCGAGGAGCATGTCGCCGGAGGCGCCGGCGGAGCAGTCGATCCAGGCGATCCTCACGAGGTCTCCTTGGACTCGCGCGGCGCGGCCCGGCGGGCGACCCGTGCCGCGAACACACCGGCCCCGAAGCCGTTGTCGATGTTCACCACGGTCACACCCGGTGCGCACGAGTTCAGCATCCCGAGCAACGCCGCGACCCCACCGAACGAGGCGCCGTACCCGACCGACGTCGGTACGGCGACCAGCGGTACGCCGACCAGCCCGCCGACCACACTCGGCAGCGCACCCTCCATGCCGGCGACGACGATCAGGCAGTCCGCCGCGTCCAGCCGCTCGCGGACGGCCATGATCCGGTGCAGCCCCGCGACGCCCACGTCCGTGATCACGTCCACCTCCGCGCCGAACACGCGTGCGGTCGTGACCGCCTCGGCTGCCACCGGCGCATCCGACGTACCAGCCGCGACGACGGCGACAGTCCCGCGCAGTACGGGCGGCTCGCCGAGGACCGCCGTACGGCCGACGGGGTCGACCACCGCGGTCGGGAGAGCGGCGGCGACGGCCTCCTGCGCCTCGACTGTCAGGCGGGTGGCGAGCACGGCGTGGGACGGGTGAGTGGCGTGCAGAGTACGCAGCAACTCGACGACCTGTGCGGGCGTCTTGCCGGCGCCGTAGACCACCTCGGCGTCGCCGGTCCGCTCCAGCCGATCGGTGTCGAGCCGGGCGTATCCGAGGTCGTGGACGCCTGGCTGGGGACCTGGGTCGGGCAAATGTGTCACGCGGCTGAATCTACGTTGCTGCTGACACCACCCGATCGTGTGGTCCACCGACCAGCACCGGGCAAGCACTCTCCGCATTCACCTGAATACTCAGGTATGACGAAAGATGCTTTAGGCTTCCTGCGTGTCTTCGACGTTAGCCGGTGCATTCGGGATCGCCGCCTTGTTCGTGGCGGTTCTCGCCCTGGTGTTCGCTGTTCAGGCGGTGCGCGCACAGTCCGCGGCCGCCCAGGCCGACGTACCCGCGCCCCCGGTCCCGGAGCCGGAGCCGCAGCCGGAGGCCAAGCCGGGCACGGTGAGATCCGAGCTGCGGAAGCTGGGCAAGGAGCTCGAGGTCACCCGCGGCGAACTGCGCGAGACCCTGCAGCACCTGGCCGTGGTCCGGTACGACGCCTTCGGCGACACCGGCGGGAAGCTGTCCTGGTCGCTCGCACTGCTGGACGACAAGGGCGACGGGGTCGTGCTGACGTCGATCAACAGCCGGGCCGACGCCCGCACGTACGCCAAGGAGATCAAGGCGTTCGCGAGTGAGGCCAAGCTGTCGCCCGAGGAGGAAGAGGCGATCGAGACCCTGCAGAAGGAAGCCGGCCCGACCGTCGACGGCTAACGCCGCTTGGGCACGCGGGTCACCAGGGCGCCGGCCTCCACCTCGGCGGTCAGCGAACGGCCCGGACCGATCGGGTCCCCGTCGAGTTGCCTTTGTACGTCGACCGCCGCGGTGATCTCCACCTTCCGCCCGGTGAACCGTTCGAGGTACATGTCGTGCCGGTTGGTCCGGGTCATCAACCGCCAGACGACGATCGGCCACTGGGTCACCCGCCGCGGCGCGATCACCACCACGTCGAGCAGTCCGTCGTCCGGCCGGGCGTCCGGGAGCAGCGGGATGTTCGCCTGCAGCATGCCGACGTTGCCGACCACGACCGTGCGCACCCGGCGTTCGATCACGAGCTCGTCGTCGAGCGCGAGCCGGACCTTCACCGACGGGTGGTTGATGTTCTTCGCCGCCGACACCAGGTACGCCGTCCAGCCGATCTGCCGCTTCAAGTGCGGCGGCGCGTCCGAGATGATCGCGGCGTCCAGCCCGAGACCGGCCATCACCGCGAACCGGTCGGTGTCCAGCTCGTCCCCGTGCACCTTGACCAGGTCGATCCGCCGGTCGCGGCCCTCGAGGATCCGTTCGAGCGCGTCGTCCAGGTCGAGCGGGATGTGCAAGTTCCGGGCGAGCAGGTTGCCGGTGCCGGCCGGGATCACCCCGACCGGGATCCCGGTGTACGCCAGCGCCGCGCAGACCACCCGGACCGTCCCGTCGCCGCCCGCCACCAGCACCAGGTCCGACTCGTTCTCGATCGCCCGCTTGGCCATCGCGTTCCCGGCGTCGTCCTCCCGGGTCTCCAGCCACAACGGGTCGTCGAACCCGCGGACCGCGAGCGCCCGGGTCACCTTCCGCCGGAACGCCACCCCGTCGCCGACCTTGATCGGGTTCACGATCACCGCGGCCCGTGGCGGCTCCACCCTTCCGTCGTCGTCCGACGGCGTACGGCGACGTCGCCGGCGCAGACCGGGCCGGAGCCCGAAGCCGATCGAGGTCGCGGTCAGGATGGCCAGGCCGAGCGCCCAGCCGCCGAGGACGTCGGAGACGTAGTGCACGTTCAGCGCGACCCGGTCGACCGAGGCGATCCACACGACCGCGATGGTCGGCAGCATCACCAGCAGGCGGAACCGGCGCCGCCAGCCGCGCACCGACGGCAGGACGACGCCGAGTGCACCGGCCATCACGAACGCGGCGGCAGCGTGGCCGGAGACGAAGGACCAGCCCTCGTTCGCGACCAGCATGCCGTCTGGGCGCGGCCGGTCGAAGATGTGCTTGACCGCGTACGTCAGGCCCAGCTCCGCGCCCGCCGAGACCAGCAACCAGATGGTCAGCAGGCGGGCGCGCCGGTGCCAGAGGTAGACGGCGACGATCACGATCACCGCCCGCATCGCCCACGGCAGGAACACGTCGCCGACCACGTGCCAGAAGTCCACGACGTTCGGCCGGGTGGCGCCGTACTCGGCGGCACGGGCGGCGACCGACCGGTCCCAGCGCTCCAGCGGCGCCCACCGGTTCGCGACCAGCAGGGTCAGCACGGTGAACGGCAGTGCACCCAGCACGACCGTGAGCGCACGGCCGAGGTGACTGGGTGGATGGTGCTGCATGACCCGCTCGATTCCCCCTCATGATCGCGTAGGCACAGCCCATCATCCCGAATAGACTTCGCCCGCTCTGACACGCCCCGATACCCTCGGGGTGTGATTGACGCGAAACTGCTCCGTGAGAACCCCGATGTCGTGCGCGCGGCCCTGACCAAGCGCGGTGAGAGTGCGGACCTGGTCGACCAGATCCTGGTGGCCGACAGTGAGCGTCGATCGTCCATCTCCGCCTTCGAGGCGCTGCGGGCCGAGCAGAAGGGGCTCGGCAAGCAGGTCGCCCAGGCCAAGGGCGACGAGCGGGCCGCCCTGCTGGAGCGGACCAAGTCGCTGGCCGCCGAGGTGAAGGCCACCGAGGCCGCCGCGAACGAGGCCGAGAACCGCTTCGACGAGCTCGCCCGCGCCCTGCCGAACCTGGTGTCCGACGAGGCCCCGGTCGGCGGCGAGGACGACTACGTCGTGGTCGAGGAGATCGGGAAGCCCCGCGATTTCGCCGCCGAGGGCTTCGAGCCGCGCGACCACCTCGAGCTGGGCGAGCTGCTCGGGGCGATCGACATGGAACGCGGCGCGAAGATCTCCGGCTCGCGGTTCTACTTCCTCAAGGGCGTCGGCATGCTGCTCCAGCTCGGCATGCTGCAGCTGGCGATCCAGCAGGCGGTCGAGGCCGGGTTCACCCCGATGATCACGCCGACGCTGGTCAAGCCCGAGGTGATGGGCGGCACCGGCTACCTGTCGGCGCACGACGACGTCTACCGGCTCGCCGACCCCGACCTCTACCTGGTCGGTACGTCGGAGGTCTCGCTGGCCGGCTACCACATGGACGAGATCGTGGACCTGTCCGCCGGCCCGATCCGGTACGCCGGCTGGTCGTCGTGCTACCGCAAGGAGGCCGGCTCGCACGGGAAGGACACCCGCGGGATCATCCGTGTCCACCAGTTCGACAAGGTCGAGATGTTCTCCTACTGCACCCTGGAGGACGCCCCCGCCGAGCACCTGCGGCTGCTGAACTGGGAGAAGGAGATGCTCGACAAGATGGAGCTGAGCTACCGGGTGATCGACACCGCCACCGGTGACCTCGGCATCTCGGCGTACCGGAAGTTCGACTGCGAGGCGTGGGTGCCGACGCAGGGCCGGTACCGCGAGCTGACCTCGACGTCGAACTGCACCGACTTCCAGGCCCGCCGGCTGAACATCCGGCACCGCGACGCCGACGGCAAGACCCAGCCGGTCGCCACGCTGAACGGGACGCTGGCGACCACCCGCTGGATCGTCGCCATCCTGGAGACGCACCAGCTGGCCGACGGATCGGTCCGGGTGCCGACCGCGCTGCGCCCGTACGTCGGCGGTCGTGAGGTCCTCGAACCGGTTGGCAGATGACGGACACGCCGCGGCCGACGGCCGTTGCCCTGGACATCGACGGAACCCTGCTCGACCACGACGACCAGCTGTCCCCGGCGGTGCTGGACGCCGTCCGGCGGGCCGCGGCCGAGATCCCGGTGATCCTGGCCACCGGGCGGGGCTGGCAGACCGCCAAGCCGGTGGCCGAGCGGCTCGGCCTGGCCGCGGGCGCGTTGGTTGTCTGCAGCAACGGTGCGCGCACCATCCGGTTCCCGGCCGGTGAGGTCGTCGACGAGCGGACGTTCGACCCGACGACGGTGATCGCGTCCGTCCGCAAGCACGCGCCGAACGCCCGGATGGCGGTCGAGGAGTACGACGGCAGCTACCTGGTCACCGCGCCGTTCCCGGACGGCGACCTCGGGTACGACGCCCGGATCCGGGTGGTCGGCGACGACGAGCTGGCGCCGGAGCCCGTGACCCGGTTGATCATCCGCGACCCCGAGCAGTCGGAGGCGGACTTCGTCCAGCTGGCCGAACGCCTTGGCCTGCACGGCGTCAGCTACTTCGTCGGCTGGACCGCGTGGCTCGACATCGCGCCGGAAGGCGTGGACAAGTCGACCGGGCTGAAGGTCGCACTCGCGCAGTACGACCTGGACGCGTCCGGTCTGCTCGCGATCGGTGACGGACGCAACGACATCGAGATGCTGACGTACGCCGGTCTCGGTGTCGCGATGGGGTCCGCGCCGGACGAGGTGAAGGCGGCCGCCGACGAGGTGACCAAGACGGTCCAGGACGACGGCGTCGCCGCGGTCCTCAACCGGTGGTTCTGAACAACTTGCTGTAGGCAACCGAAAGGCCCGGAACCCCTGCGGGAGCAGGAGTTCCGGGCCTGAAGCTGAAGCTGTTACCGTCCGATAGTCCGCTGGCGGGCCGAGTATCGGATCAGGCCACCCGGCTGCTGCCGGTCCGGCGCGGCTGGCGCTGCTGATCGACGACGGTGTCGAACGCGTCCAGCACGGCGCTGACCTCGGGCCGCGGCCGCGGCGTCTTGGCGGCCGGGCTCTGCCCGCGGCGCGCCCGGCGCAGGTGCCGCTTCACCGTGGACAGCGAGCACCCCAGCCGCATCGCCAGCGACTCCAGGCTGTCGTTCGGGTACTGCGTCCGCAGCCGGAGGACCTCCTCGTGGCTCACCGGGCGGCGGGTGCCGCGCGCGCCGGCCAGCTGGTCGAAGTCGTCGGCCTGGACCTCGACGTCGAGCAGGTTACGCATCGAACGCCGTTGGGCCGCGGTGGTTCCGGCGACGAAACCGCTGACGTCGTGCTCGGCGACCGCGTTGTAGAGGCAGTCGGTGAACAGCGGGCACGAGGCGCACAGCGCCTTCGCCTCCCGCACGAGCTGTTCGTACCGCTCGCGGGTCCGCCGGGTGGCGGACGCGGGCGGCGGTTCCTCCATCAGCCGGTGCTGGAAAATGTCCGACCGGGCGATGCAACCGGTCATTGCCCCTTCCGTGGTGGAAGATGTGTCGACAGCGGCTCGGGAACTGCTGCCCCCTGATCCCGCTAGATTGGCGCTGTTGACGGTCATGTGGCTCCCCAAGTTTTAGGATCCGAATGAACGAACGATGAACGTCGTTCGGCCACGCGGACCCACTCGCTGATGGATCGACGTACCTTTGCCGACCCACCGTGTCGCCCCGGCACGGGGCGCACCGATCCATAACTGTTGACGCCGTTGATGTGGCTTTGGTTGCAGTCAACTCCACAACAGTTCTTCGACGTTTTCGTGTGTGCTTCCAGGGTGGGGCTGCATCAGTCGCGCTGATCCAGAACAGGCTTACGACGCGGCCGAATCGCCCCCGGTTCCCCGCCAGACCACCGCATGAAATCATGCGTAAACCGCGCTGCGCAGGGGAACTTGCTGCCTTTGCAGCATCCTGCCGTAACGGTCTGGTGACGTTGTTCAAGCCTCAATCAGATTGGTCAGAAACGTCTGAAACCGGTCCTCGATCGCTTGCGCGGGATGTGCCGCGAGGGGTAATGAGCGGTCGTCGGCGAACGCGGATACGGTAGTCCGGGTGAAGGCCACCGACGACCTCCGCCCACCCCGCCTGATCGCCACCGATCTGGACGGAACCCTTGTCCACAGTGACGGAACCATCTCGGACCGCACTCGATCGGCCGTGCTCGCGGCGCAGCACGCGGGAAGTGTTTTCGTGATGGTCACCGCCCGTCCACCTCGGTGGCTGCACGACCTGGCCGACCTGGTCGGCGAGCACGGTGTCGCGATCGTTGCCAACGGCGCCATTCTGTACGACGTCGTCCGGCGGCGGCCGATCCGGACCCGGCTGATCGATCCCGCGGTGGCCCTCGAGGTGGCACAAGCGATCCGGGCCGAGATTCCCGACGTCGAGTTCGCGATCGAGCGATCGAACCGCTACGGGCAGGAGCCGAATTACTTGAACCGGTGGCCGAAACCCGACGACACCCTGGTCGCCGGGATCGAGGTGCTGCTGTCCGAGCCGGCCGCGAAACTGCTCGTCCGGCATCCGAGCTGGCACTCGGACGACCTGCTCGCCCGGATCAGCCCGCTGGTCGCCGGCCGGGTGACGGCCAGCCACAGTGGCGGGACGAGTCTGGTGGAGATCTCCGCGAGCGGAGTGTCGAAGGCCGCGATGCTGGCCGATTTCGCTGCCGACCAAGGGATCGCGGCCGAGGAGTCGATCGCGTTCGGTGACTCGATCAACGATCTCCCGATGCTCGCGTGGGCCGGGACGTCGTACGGCGTGGCCAACGCGCACGCCGAGGTGCTCGCGGTTGTGGACGAGGTGTGCCAGTCGAACGACGAGGACGGCGTCGCCGCCGTCCTCGAGAGTTTGTTCAAGCTGTAAAGCCGAAGAACTACAGGTACATGCCGCCGCTGCCGGGGCCGTCGGTGCGGTTGGCCTGGGGCGAACCCGGGAAGCCCGGCACCTCGTCCTCGGGGAGCTGCTGGCCGCCGGGCAGTGCGCGACGCATCTGCTCCAGTTGCTGACGGGCGGCCATCTGCTGGGCGAACAGCGCCGTCTGGATGCCGTGGAACAGACCCTCCAGCCAGCCGACCAACTGGGCCTGCGCGATCCGCAGCTCAGCCTCGGTCGGCACGCTGTCGTCGGTGAAGTCGAGGCTGAGCCGTTCCAGCTCCTCGACCAGCTCCGGCGCGAGCCCGCTCTCGAGCTCCTTGATGGAGACCTCGTGGATCGACTTCAGCCGCTGCCGGGAGGCCTCGTCGAGCGGTGCCGACTTCACCTCCTCGAGGAGCTGGCGGATCATGTTCGCGACCCGCATCACCTTGGCGGGCTGCTCGACGAGCTCGGTCACCGACCGCGGCTCGTCCTGCTCGTCGCGGTCGTCGGCGCGCGGCGGGCCCTCGACGGCCATACCGTCCGGCCCGACGATCAGCACCTTGCCGTCCTCGGTCCGCGCTCCGGCCATCGGCCTGTCCTGGCCCTCGCTGCTGCTCTCGCTCATCTGCCCATCCTAGGCGCCGAATCCGAGCGGTCCCTGTCCGGGCCGTCGACGGCTCCCGGGATCTACGTCGAGCGGGCGCGATGGCGTCGTACGGCGTCCCGGTTGGCGCAGGCGGGACTGCAGTACCGCTGCCGGCCGGTGCGCGACAGATCGGCGTACACGTGGTCGCAACCCTCCGTGGCGCAGCGGCCGAGCCTGGTGATGCCACGGCCCGCGAGGTGCAGCGCCGTACCCGTGCTGATGAGCGTCGCGACCAGTCGGCCGACCGGTACGTCGTCCGGCCGGTAGTGCATGTGCCAGCCGTCGCCGGCGTGGTTGGTCAGCCGGGGGTGCTCGGTGTACTTCGCCAGCATCGCGTTGACCAGGTCGACGCGAGTCTGCTCGTCCTTCGCGTCGACCACCTCGAGCCACTCGTCCAGGGCAACCCGTACGGCGGCGAGGTCGGCCGCGGTCACATTGCGGTCGCGCACGAGGCGACTCTCGACACCACTCTCCTCACATCTCCGGGCCAACTCCTCAGGCGTCTCCGCCGGCCGGGTCACCAGGTTGACCGCGAGCAACACCGCGTCCGCGCCGTAAGGGTTGAGATGCACAATGGCATTACACCACGAGTCACTCGATGCGGCTCACCATGGGTAGCCGGGAGCGCGTCATCAGCCAGGCGAGCAGGCCGGCGAACAGCGGTACGACGAGCACGATCGCGCCGATCTCCAGCCACGGCACCATGAAGCGCGGCGATCCGAAGGCGGCGTGGGCCGTGTAGCCGTAGAGCGCGCCGACACCGACCCCGAGGACGCAGCCCAGTTGTCCCAGCACCCACGCCTGCGCGGCCGCGAGGTTCCGCCGCCGGCGCGGCTGCGCACCGATCGCCGCCAGCGTTGCCAGGTCGGCCCGGCCCTCCGCCGCGGACAACGAGACGGAGATCGCCACACCGAGCAGCGTGACCACGGTCGCCGCCGTGATGATCCCGATCAGGAAGGCCCGTGCGGGACTCCGGTAGCCCTGCTCGACCGTGAGCAGGTCGTCGCGTCCGAGCAGCCGGTGCGCGGCGTCGAGCTCGTCGCCGGACGGCGTACGGCTGAGGGCGTACTCGACCTGGACCACCCGGACGGCGCCGACCTTCGCGGCCGCCTCCGGGCTGATCAGCCCGCTCTCGCGCAGATAGGCGATCCTGGGTATGCCGCCCGCGTGCACGGCCGGATGGCGATCGATCTTCTTGCCGCCGGTCGGGGTGTCGCTGATCAGCTCGACGGTGTCCTTGGTGGTCAGGTCTCCCCTGGGCAGGACGATCTTCCCGGCGCGCAGCTCGGCGGCCGCGCGCTCGAGGCCGGCGAACTGCTCGACGTACGCCGGTTCGGTGACGATCAGGTTGATTCCGCTCTCGCCGAGGGTCGTCTCCGGTGCGCGGGCGAAGATCGTCGGCACGTAGCCGTACTCGCCGACCGGCTTCGCTCCGGGCACCGTGAGGGTGCCGAAGCGGTAGGTCCGCTCGACTGGTAAGAGTGCCGCGACCCGCTGTTCGGTCGCGGGCGAGTAGGGCACCGAGCCGGATCCGCCGAGGTCGAACTGCACGGTCGCGTTGCCGGAGAGGCCCTGCGGCACGTACTCCTTGGCGTCCGCGGCGATCGCGTTCGATCCGGCGAAGGCGACCGCGGCCGTGCCGGCGACGGCCATCATGATCGCCGCGGTCGCGGGTCCAGTGCGGTGCCGGTGCCGGGCGGCGTCGCGCACGGCCAACCGTCCGCTCAGCGGGAGGTGTCCGGCGAGACCCGCGAGCTTGCCGACCAGGTTGGGCAGCATCCAGACGAGGCCGGCGATCACCGCGGTGATTCCCAGCAGGACAAGGGCGATCGGACCGGTCGGCGTCGCACTGGCCTGATAGCCGGCCGACTCCGGCACCGTTCGCCGCGCCTCGGCGAGCGCCGACGCGAGCATCCCGCTGCCGGCAACCACCAGGGCGACACCCGCGACCACCATCAGCACAGCCGGCTTGCGGATCTTCGCCTTGCCGGTCGTCGCCGCGAAGCGTCCGGCCAGCGCGGCGAGCGGCGCCTGCCGGCCCGCGCTGACCGCGGGTACGACGGCCGCGGCCAGACCTGCGAGCACACCCAACACCGCGATCACGATCACGCTGACCCACGGGACCTGCCACGACAGGAACAGGGTCGAGTTCATCCGCTCCCACCAGGGCTTCCCGGCGAGCAGTACGACGGTGGCCAGCAGCAGACCGCCGGTCACCCCGACCACACCGGCGAACAACCCCTGCAGCAGGACGATCCGGCGTACGTCGCGCGCCGTACCGCCGGCCGCCATCACCAGACCGAGCTCACGCGTCTGGCGGCGGGCGCCGACCGCGAACGCCGTGCCGGCGAGCAGCACGATCTCGAGGACGCCGAAGCTGATCGCCAGCGCCATCGCGGCGTACGGGCCGAGGTCGCCGGACTGCGTGCCGTAGACCTCCGGCGGCGGGTCCACGATATTTGCCCGCGGCAACAAGAACAGGCCCCGGTCCCGCAGCGGTCCGGCCAGCGCGCCGCCGTCGACGGCGTCCGGCAGGTCGACCAGGTACCGGACGGACGCGGTCGGGTCCACGGTGACGAGCGAGGTCCCGGGAGTCGCCAGGACCGTCCGAGCCTGCGGATTGTTCGCCGGACGGACGAGACCGACGACCGGGTACGACGTTCCGTCCGCGCTGCGCGCCGTGGCCCCCGTGAGGTCGCGAAGGCCGAGGTACTTCGCCAGCGCGGGTGAGATCGCCACCTCGGCCGGCGAAGACGGGAAGCGCCCTTCGTCCAGCCGGATCGTGTCCTTGGCGAGCGGGCTGGCGGCGTCTCCGGTCAGGACCGTGACGCTGCTGGTCGTCGACGGTCCCTGGACGTCCGCCGTCCCGACCTCGGTGACGAGGCGCGCGAGTACGCTGCCCGCCGGCAGCAACGGCTGCGGGTCGAACGTGGCCGGCGTACGGACCGGCTGCTCGGCACCCTCGGCCGGCGGCGGCTCGGCCGAACCGAGGACCGGCGGCAGGTCCTGCGGCTGGAGCTTCGCGTACGGCGTCACGTCGATGCGGGCGTCGGCCTGGCCGAGGCTGAGCCGGGCCAGCGTCTCGCCGGTCGGGCTGCTCGTCTGCAACACCACGCCCATCCAGGTCGCGGCGAGGACGGGCAGACCGATCAGCGCGGCGACCAGGAACGTGCGGCCGAGCGATCTCCTGGTCGTCCGCCGGGCGATTCGCAGGGGTGGCGCCCATCCACCCATCAGCGACTCTCCTGCAGCAGCGCGTCGGCGTCGGGGAGCGGACCGGACTGGCCTACCAGCACACCATCACGCAGGTAGACGACGCGGTCGGCCCAGGCCGCGTGCCGGGCGTCGTGGGTGACGAGGACGCCGGCGACGCCGTGGTGGTCGCAGCGGTCGCGGAGGAGTTGGAGGACGGCCTCACCGGTGTCGGAGTCCAGGGCGCCGGTGGGCTCGTCGGCGAGGAGCAGCCGGCGTTCCCCGACGATGGCCCGGGCGATCGCGACCCGTTGCCGTTGGCCACCGGACATGTCGTCGGGGAATCGGTCGGCGAGGTCACCGATCGCCACCTCCGTCAGGGCTGCTTCGGCGTACTTGCGCGCGGTCCGGGTCCGGCTGCCGTCGAGCTCGAGCGGCAGCGCGACGTTCTCGGCGGCGGTCAGGGCGGGGATCAGGTTGAAGTCCTGGAAGACGTAGCCGATCCGGCGCCGGCGGAGGGCGGCCACCGCGTTCCGGCCGAGCGTCGTCAGGTCGTTGCCGTCGACAAGCACCTGGCCGGCGGTCGGCCGGTCGAGGCCGCCGGCGCAGGTGAGCAGTGTGGACTTCCCGGAACCGGACGGGCCCATCACCGCCACGAGCTCGCCGGCCTCGACGGAGAGGTCGACACCGCGCAGTGCGTGCACCGCCTGTTCGCCCTGCCCGTGCGTCCTGGTCAGGCCGCGGATGTCGAGGATCATCGCCGGACCCCTTCCTGCTCGACCGCGGACGCCGTCGTACCGGATGGCGTCGTACCGGATGAGGTCGTGCCGGAGGACGCCGTACCGGATGAGGTCGTACCGGATGACGCCGTACCGGACGACGTCGTGCCGGACGGCTTGCCGCGGTGGCGTAGCAGCATGGCTTCGCAGTGGTCGAGCCAGCGGATCTCGGCCTCAGCGGCGAAGATCATTGACTCCAGCACCAGTTGCCAGGAGATCTCCGCCTCTCGGCTGGTGCGTTTGAGCCGAGTCAGCTCCTGCAGCGACTGCATGGTCGACATCCGCTGCCGCTGGACGACGGCACTCACGTCGACGCCCGGGACGGCCAGAGCCAGCGCGAGTTTGATCGCGAGCTCGTCCCGGGGCCGCGACTCGCGGGTGACCGGGGTGTCGAACCAGCCGGCCAGTTCCGACCGCCCAGCATCGGTGATCTCGTACATAGACCGGCCATCGCCCTCGGACGACGCGGCCCGCACGAACCCGTCCCGCTCGAGCCGGGTGAGCGTCGTGTAGACCTGCCCGATGTTCAGCGGCCAGGTCGCGCCGGTGGCCGACTCGAACTCACCGCGCAACTGGTAGCCGTACTTCGGCTCCTTGCGCAGCAGGGCCAGCAGTCCATGTTTGATCGACATGGATACTGAGTATGCATACCGAGTATGCGACGGTCAATCCTTGTGGTCAGTCCTTGCGGACGAGGCGCCGGACGAGCCGGTCCGTGGCCGCGGTGACGTCGTACGGGCGGCCGGTGCCGGGGGTGAGCTGGTCGAGGACGAGGCCGTCGATGGCGAAGTGCAGCAGGCGGATCTCCTCGGCGCCGCCGGGCAGGCCGGCGTTGGAGTTGAAGGCGACGTCGGCGTCGAAGCCCTGCCTGATCGTGCGGGACAGGATCTCGTGCAGCTCGGGCCGGCGAGCCGCTTCGAGACGGAGCTCGAGCAGGGCGAGCGAGAGCTCGGGCCGCCCGAGCAGTCGCTCGACGATGTAGTGCACGTAGTCGACCATCAGGTCGACGCTCGGCTCCCGCTGCGACAGTGGCTCGATCACGGTCTCGTCCGGAGCGAGCCGCTCGAAGATGCGCTCACCAAGCGCACCGAGCAGGGCGTCCCGGGTGCGGAAGTAGTTGGACGCCGTCCCGGCCGGCAGCCCGGCCGCGGCGTCCACGGCTCGGTGGGTCAGTCCACGGGCGCCGGCCTCGGCCAGGACGGCCAGGCCCGCGTCGGCGAGTTGGGTACGGCGTTCGGGATTCCTCGGCATGTTGACAAGGCTAGCAGAGTTCCACTACAACTGTCGTACACAACAACGACAGATGTAGTAGTCAGGAGTACATATGCAACCTGCAGCCTTCGGCGCCACCGTGGTCACCGACCGACCGGCGGAGGTCGCCGCCTTCTACCAGCAGCATTTCGACCTGCAGATCGCCATGGACCTCGGCTGGTTCATCACGGTGCGCCGTGGTGAGGCGGACTGGGAGCTCGCGATCTGTCAGCGTGGGCACGAGACGGTGCCGGCCGCTCTGAACGAGCTGACCGAGAGCACGAACCTGTTCGGGTTCGTCGTCGAGGACGTGGACCGGGTCGCGCAGTCCTTGACCGACGCGGGCGTGAAGCTCGAGTCCGAGGTGGTCACCGAGGTCTTCGGGCAGCGGCACTTCTTCGTCCGCGACCCGGAGGGGACCTGGCTGGACGTCATCCAGCTGGTCGCGCCCGACCCGGAGTGGCTGGCCGCCAACCTGCCGGCGTCAGAGAGTTAGCAGGACCTTGCCGATCTGCGTGGACCGCTCGAGCATCTCGTGGGCGCGGGCGACCTGGTCGAGGGGGAGAGTGGTGTGCACGATCGGGCGCACCTTCTTCTCCGCCATCAGCGGCCAGACGTGGCCGACGACCTCGGTCAGGATGTGGCCCTTGTCCGCAACCGAGCGGGACCGCAGGCCGGCCGCGGTGATCGAGGCCCGCCGGCTGAGCAGCCGGCCGAGATCGAGTTCGCCCTTGACGCCGCCCTGCATGCCGATGACGACCAGGCGGCCGCCGTACGCGAGCGACTTGACGTTGTCGGCCAGGTAGCGCGCGCCGATGATGTCGAGGATGACGTCGGCGCCCGCCTTGCCGGTGGCCTCGTGGACCACCGAGGCCCACTCGGCGTCCTTGTAGTTGATCGCGACGTCCGCGCCGAGCCGGGTGCAGAACTCCATCTTCTCGGTGCTGCCGACCGTGCAGAGCACGCGCGCGCCGTGGGCGACGCCGAGCTGGATCGCCATCGTGCCGATCCCGGACGCACCACCGTGGACGAGCAGCGTCTCGCCGTCCTTGAGGTGCGCGCTCATGAACACGTTCGACCAGACGGTCGCGACCACCTCGGGCAGCGCGGCCGCGCTGACCAGGTCGACGCCTTCCGGGACCGGCATCACCTGCGGCGCCGGTACGACGACCTTCTCGGCGTACCCGCCACCCGCGAGCAGCGCGCAGCACTCGTCGCCGACCGACCAGCCCTCGACCTCCGCGCCGACGGCGGCGATGGTGCCGGAGACCTCGAGCCCGATCGTGCCCGGTGCGCCGGGTGGCGGCGGGTAGTTGCCCTGCCGCTGCAACAGGTCGGCGCGATTGACGCCCGCGGCGGCGACGTCGATCACGACCTCGTCGACCGCTGGTTGCGGATCCTCGATCTCGCCGATCGTCAGTACGTCGATCCCGCCGGCACCCTCACACACGACAGCACGCATGCAGGCCACGGTACCGCTAGCTCCCGGCGATGCCGGCCAGATCCCGGGCGAGACTCTCGAGGTGAGCGGTCGTACCTACCGAAGCGAACCAGTCCCATAGTTCGAGCGCGTGGTAGAGCCGGTAGAGGGTGGTCCGTTCACGCCAGTCCGGCGGCAGGTCGCCGTACCCTTCGAGCAGGCCGTCGAGCTTGGCGGTGTTGTCCCCGATCGAGTAGGACTGCGTCTTGGCGAGGTCCATCAGCGGGTCGGCGGCGATCGCGTTCTCGACGTCGACGAATCCGGTGACGCGGCCGGTCTCGTCGACGAGCACGTTGCCCTCGTGGAAGTCGTTGTGGCACAGGACGGCAGTTCCCGTGTTGCTCAGCAGGCCGGCGTGGGCTTCGACGTACTGCTGCACCTTGTCGTGCAGCCCTGGATCGCCGCCGAGGTCCTCGAACTCCTTCAGCTTGACCGCGAACTGACGGCGCATGTACTGCGTGTTGTCCGGCAGCGGGTCGAGGATCCGGTCGACGAGATACCCGTACGCCGGCTGGCCGACGCGATGGACCGCGGCCAGGAGCTCACCCAGTTGCCCGTACGTCGCCCGCCAGTCGGACGGAACCGTCTCGGAGAGCGGTCTACCGGCGAGCTTGGTGAAGACGGTGAAGTCGTCCCCGGTGTCGAGGACGCGCGGGACCATCGGCCCGAGGTCGGCGAGCAGGCCGTAGACGTGCAGTTCCTTCGCCTGCTTCCAGGCCACGTCCGCGGGGTAGACCTTGACGATCACGGGATCCGCGGCGGGACGGCGTACCTCGAAGACAGTGTTCTGCTCGCCGCCGCTGCGCGGGACGATCTCGCTGTCCGGGAACGCTCTTCGTACCGTCTCAGTCATCCAGGTCCGCCCAGGTGTCGACGTCGTGGCCAGCGCGGGTCGGTGCGGACCAGGTGAGGTCGAGGTCGGCGAGAGTACGCCGTACCGACTTGTCGCGGGGATCGCCGACCTGCCGGATCGCCTCGGCGAGCGTCGTCCGTCGATAGGCCGTGGCCAGGTGCTGCTCGTGGCCTTCGGTGTCGCGCAGTCCGTGACCGTCATGGTCGCCGAGGTTGCGGACCAGGTGGGTGACGTCGTACTTGGTCAACCACGGAAGGTCGCAGCTGAACACCACGACGATCGGCGACGTGCCGTGAATCAGGCCGGCCGCGATTCCGGCGACCGGACCGCCGGCGGGCGGGTCCTCGACCGTCCACGCGACCTGGCGGTACGTCGTACGGATCGGGCCGACGACCACGGTCGACGTCGCGTCCTCGGTCGCGGCCAGCACCCGGTCGAGCATGGTGACGCCGTCGAGCACCAGCATGGCCTTGTCCACCCCGCCGAACCGGGTCGATCCACCCCCGGCGAGCACCAGCGCGTCGTACTCCACGCGGCCAGTGTCCCAGGTACCGGGGGCTCCGATGCGGCACCATGGAAGCGTGAAGATCGCCGTGGTGCAGACCGCCAGCAGCTACGACAAGGCCGCCAACCGCGAGTTGGTGGGCCGGGTCGTCGCCGACGCGGCGCGGGAACGGCCGGACCTCGTCGTCCTGCCGGAAGCGGTCATGTCCGACTTCGCGGTCGAGGGTGGCTCGGTGGCGGAGGCCGCCGAGGCGCTGGACGGCGAGTTCGTGGCCGTGTTGCGCAAGAGCGCGGTGGAGCACGGGGTCGCGATCGTCGCGGGGATGTTCGAGCGGAGCTGCGACCAGCACCGGCCGTACAACACGCTGCTCGCCGTCGGCGCGGACGGCTCGCTGCTCGGTGCCTACCGGAAGATCCACCTGTACGACGCCTTCGGGTACAAGGAGTCGAATCAGCTGACGTCCGGCGATGTCGCGCCGGTCGTCGTGTCGGTGGGCGGGTTGAAGCTCGGCCTGATGACTTGCTACGACCTGCGCTTCCCGGAGTTGTCGCGAGCCCTCGTCGACGCCGGCGCCCAGGTCCTCGTCGTACCGGCCGCCTGGGTCCGTGGTCCGCTGAAGGAGCACCACTGGACGACGCTGCTGACCGCGCGGGCGGTGGAGAACACCTGCTACGTCGCGGCCGCCGCCCAGAACGGGAAGAAGTACTGCGGTCTGAGTCAGGTCATCGATCCACAAGGCATCGCCGTCGCATCGGTCGGTGAATCCGATGGGCACGCCTTCGCGGAGTTGTCGGCGGATCGCTTGGCCGACGTACGACGGCGGAACCCGTCGCTCCTGAATCGCCGTTACACCGTGACTCCGCGCTGATCGCGCGTCTTCGGAAGCAGTTAGCCTCCTAAGGTGAACGACGGGTTTGAGCTGGACCATCACGGTGATCTCGAGGTCGGCGGCGGGCTGGTCGACCTGGCGGTCAACGTCCGGGCCGGGACCCCACCCGCCTGGTTGATCGAGGAGATCACGAGCAGTCTGACCGACCTGGCGGCGTACCCACGGCAGGATGCTGCGGTCGCGGCCGTGGCTGCGCGGCACGGGGTGTCGCCGGATCGGGTGCTGTTGACCGCGGGTGCGGCGGAGGCGTTCGTGCTGGTGGCGCGGGCTTTCCGGCCTCGGCATGCGGTCGTGGTACATCCGCAGTTCACCGAACCCGAGACGGCGCTGCGGTCGGCCGGGCATGTGGTCGACCGGGTGGTCCTGCGGCCGGAGGACGGGTTCGCCCTCGATCCTCGGGCGGTGCCGGCCGACGCCGATCTTGTTGTCGTCGGCAATCCGACCAACCCGACATCGGTGCTGCATCGCGCCGACGTCCTGCGGGAGTTGGCGCGTCCGGACCGGATCCTGGTCGTCGACGAGGCGTTCATGGACGCCGTACCGGGTGAGCCGGAATCCCTTGCCGGCGCATCGGTCCCGGGCCTGGTAGTGATCCGAAGCCTGACGAAGACGTGGGGTCTCGCCGGCCTGCGGATCGGGTACGTGCTCGCGGCTCCGGGGCTGGTCGAGCAGCTGGCCGCGGTCCAGCCGCACTGGCCGGTGTCCACTCCTGCGCTGGCCGCGGCAATTGCCTGCAGCAACGGGCATGCGCTGGCTGAGGCGGCCCGGGCGGCGGCCGACCTCGACCGGCAGCGCGCGTACCTGGTGGACGCTTTGGGTGTGGAGCTGTACGGCGAGCCGCGCGGGCCTTTCGTCCTGGTGCGGGTCGACGGTGCCGACGTACTGCGAAACGCCTTGCGGGAACGGGGATACGCGCTCCGTCGTGGGGACACTTTTCCGGGACTCGGGCCGGACTGGCTGCGGATCGCCGTACGTCCCGAAGTGGTCACCGACGCCTTCGTGAAGGTGTGGCGCGATCTCCGCGGGTGAACCGAGTCGGCGCTGTAACCCGCGAGGGGTTTAGTCGGCCTGCCCATTGCGCACAGGATGGTCCCAGAGTGCCCGCACCACGTCCCGGCACTCGCGGCCATTTGCGAAGGGAGTAGTTGCATGAGTCTGAACGACGACATGACCACCTCGTCCGACGGTGGAGAGGGTCTGGCGGACGGTGGCGCGACCGCGGGTGCGACGGACGGCGGAGCCGACGGCGGCGCCTCCGGCCAGGGCAACGACACGACGGCCGGATACGGCTCGGAGGGACCCGCCGACGGCGGAGCCACCCCGGGTGCGACCGACGGTGGCGCGGATGGCGGAGCCGACGGGGGCGCGGACGGTGGCGCCGGTGGTGAAGGGCCGGCCGATGGTGGCGCGACCCCGGGTGGAACGGATGGCGGTGCTGACGGTGGAGCCGGCGGCGAAGGACCCGCGGACGGTGGGGCCTCACCTGGTGTGAGCGACGGGGGCGCCGACGGTGGTGCCGATGGTGGTGCGGGCGGCGGTGGCGAAGGCCCGGCCGACGGCGGTGCCAACCCGAACGCAACCGATGGCGGTGCGGACGGCGGAGCCAGCTCCGGAGGTTCGTAAAGCAACGACGAGGAGCCGGGCCGGAGCTGGGATCCGGCCCGGCACCTGGAAGTTGGACTTGGAGCTGGGCTGGGCCTGGCTGGGCTGGGTCGGTGCCGGTTTCGGTGTCGGTGTCGGGAGGAGTGTTGGGGATGGATGGGCGGTTGGCACTTCGGCGGTGTGTGGCGGGTGACCTGGACGAGTTCGCGCACTCCTCCTGGGGTGCGCGGGCGCTGTTGTCCCACGCTGCCGACCTGCCGGCGCCGTACGACGACCTGTTCAGTCTGGACGCCGCGGACGAGTTGCTGTCCCGCCGCGGTCTGCGTACGCCGTTCCTCCGGATCGCGAAGAACGGAGCAGTCGTCGGCGACGCACAGTTCACCGGCTCCGGCGGAGTGGGTGCCGAGATCGCGGACCAGGTGCGCGACGACAAGGTCGCCGCGCTGTTCGCCAGCGGGCACACCGTCGTACTGCAGGCGCTCCACCGCACCTGGCCGGCTCTCGTCGACTTCGCCACGCAGTTGACCGTGGACGCGGGTCATCCGGTGCAGATCAACGCATACATCACGCCGCCCGAGTCACAGGGCTTCTCAGCGCACTACGACGTACACGATGTCTTTGTCCTGCAGGTAGCGGGCGAGAAGCACTGGACCGTCCACGAGCCGGTGCACGTGGACCCGCTACGCAACCAGCCCTGGACGGACCACTCGGCCGCGGTGGCTGCTGCTGCGCGTGATCGAGCTCCGGTGGTCGACAACGTACTGCGGCCGGGTGACGCGCTCTACGTGCCGCGCGGCTTCCTGCACTCGGCGAAGGCATTGGGTGGGGTCAGCGCGCACCTGACCGTCGGCCTGCACACCATGACGCGTTACCTCCTTGTGCAGGAGCTAGCTGCGCTTGCGGCCGACGAGGCGGCTCTCCGTGCAGCCCTTCCGCTCGGCTTCGACGCGGGCGACCCCGCGCAGGTCAGCGCGGTCCTGCCTGAGGTTGCCTCGCTTTTGATCAAGCAGATTCAGTCTGCGACTCCAGACGACCTGGCAGCCCGGCTGCGTCGCCGCACCTGGTCGAGTAGCCGGCCGGCTCCACTCTCGCCACTGGCCCACGCCGCTGCGATCGCCTCACTCGCGGTCGGCACCACGGTCCGCGTCCGCACCGGCCTGCGCTGCCGCGTCGCGCCGGGCGATCCCGTCGTACTCCACCTCCCCGACCGCAAAATCACCTTCCCGGCCACCACCGCGGACGCGGTCACGGCCCTCTGCTCCGGCACCGACCACAAGGTAGGCGACCTCCCCGGCCTGGACCCAGACGACCAACTAGTCCTAGTACGCCGCCTCCTCACCGAGGCAGTCCTGGTAACCACCACCCCTTAACCCCACCCACCCCCGCCGACCTCCAGCCCACAGCCCCGGGCCACAGCCAGACCCCAGACCGCGCGGTCTAGCCACCCCGCCTCGAGCCCACAGTCCCGAGCCACCTCCGGACCCCAAACCCGCAGGCCTAGCCGCCCCACCTCCAGATGCCTGACCACGCCGATCTCCAGACCCAAGACGGCGGGCCTGGCCGCCCACCTCCAGACCGCGGCACGAGCCACCCACCCCGACGGCCTCGAACCACCCCTTCCAAGCCACGGACCCGAGTCACATCCCCAGACCACCGCGAGCTCGGCCACCCCACTCGCCGACCTCAACCACCACGACCCACAGGATCCACGGGATTGTGTGCCCGGGTGCGCAGGGTGGACGAAGGCTGTGAGGTCGCCCAGCGGTCCGGTACGCCGCCTGCTCCGGCCGTGATGTGGACACCGGCAGCCGGTGCGCTTACCGCGTGTGCTGAGGTGGTGTCACCTGTGTTGTGGCGGTGTGCCGGAATACCGCCGCGGGAGCAGGTAGGCGGCAGCGACGTCGGGTATGCGGAACGGACAGGTGGCAGGGACCTCGTGGATGTGGGAACGGACGGGTGTGGTGACTGAGACGTACCGAGCGGAGACCGGTTGTGCTGCGCTGGCCGACCGACGCGGCGACTCATTGGTCGCCACCGCACCACCCGCCGAGCGCTGGCTCCTGATCGAATCGCGCGTGCCTTGGCCCCGCGACGCCCTGACCTCGCTCGAGTACTCGCGGGACGCCGGAGACAGCACGCCAGATGGTGCCTCGGCCGGACGCGAAGCTGATGATGCGCTTGGGAGCGGAGTTAGTGACGCGGCAGGGAGCGGCCGTTCAGCGCGAACAGCTGTCGGCTCCAAAGGCGGTGATCCAGCGCGGGCAGCTGTCGGCGCAGAAGGCGGCGGTAGAGCTCGAGCGGACGTCGGCGATTCAGCGCGGGCAGCTGTTGGGGCAGAGGTCGCGGCTGAGGTCAGGACAGATCTTGGGGCTGAGGTTGCGCGGCGGTGTCGGGAGTTGGGGTATCGGCCGGTGCTGATCCGGCGGTTCGGGCGGATCGATCGGTCGGCGCCGCGGCGTTGGGCGCTGGTGGACTGCCGGCCGGGGCAGGAGTCGGCGCGTTGGGGTGTGCTGCCGTCGGACGAGCATGTGCTGAACGTGCTCGACGGATCCGATCCAGGCGAGGTCAGCGACGAACCGATCTACCTCGTGTGCACGCACGGGCGGCACGACGCGTGCTGCGCCGTACGTGGACGACCGGTCGCGGCCGCACTGGCGGCCGCGTATCCCGAACGCACGTGGGAGTGCAGCCACATCGGCGGCGATCGCTTCGCCGCGAACGTCGTCGTCCTGCCGCACAGCCTGTTCTACGGGCACGTGACAGCGTCCCGCGCCATCGAGCTTGCCAAGCTGTACGACGAAGGCCTCATCCTTCCTGATCTCCTCCGTGGATCAGGCGCGTTCTCTCCTCACGTTCAGGCGGCCCAGCACTACGCCCGAGCCGCCGGTCACTCCACAGCCCTCAACACCCTCCAACCCACCTCCGCGGCCCAACTCGCCAACAACCACTGGCGCATAACCCTCGCCACCAACGACCCGGCCAGCGCCACCAACGACCCGGCGAGAGCCACCGCCGACCAGGCGAGCAAGGACACGGCGACCAACGAGGTTGGCACCAACGGAACCGCGACCAACCAGGTCAGCCTCACCGTGGAGGTGTCGGCGCACCTGGACACCGTCAACGCGCGACTCACGTGCGCAGGCAATTCGCCCGCCCAAGTCCGCCGCTTCCAGCTACACCACCTGACCGCCGCAACCACCTGACCGCCGTAACCAACTGACCGGCGCAACCGCCAGACCGCCGTAACCAACTGACCGGCGCAACCACCTGACAACCACTTGACCGTCGCAACCGGCGGACAGTTCGCGGCTGCGCTGAGGTCGCATGACCAGGCAGACGGCCTACTCGTGCTCGGGCAGGAGGCGGTCGTCCTGGTGGGCGCCGTAGTACGCCGACTGACGCGCCATGATGTCGCGCATGGGTGTCCCCCGCGGTACGCCGTACACGGTGCCGGGAAAGTCCAGATCGCGTTGGATCTGCCAAAGCTCCTCATGCCGGTCGGGCGAGAAGAGCTCGGCCGGATCGCCGACCGCGATCCACCCGATCGGGAGGACCGTGCCGGGCTCCAGGCGCGAGTTCACGTGCAGCACGCTGTTGATCCGGAGTTCCGCGCCCGCGCCGACGACCGAACCGGGGAACAACGCGGCGCCCGTGGCGATGAAGACCTCGTCCTCGACCGTGGCGCCGTTCACGTGTGCATGGGGACCTACCAGGACCGCGTCGCCAAGCAGAGCGGGATGGTCGGCCCGGCCGCGCACCAGGGCGTTCTCCATCACCACACTGTTCTCACCGAGACTGACCTCGCCGTTCTCCGCGGTCAGCACCGCACCGTGCAGCACCCTGCTGCCTTCGGCCAGTACGACGGCTCCGCACAGCACAGCCGACGGTGCGACATAAGCGGATTCGGGCACGACCGGTCGTCGGCCGCGGTGTTCGAGCAGCATCGTGCGCTGTCCCTTCGTCGGGCATCACCTCGTTCTCGTCAGCTTCTACCTGGTCAGCCTGCGGATCTCCACTGCCCGAGCCCTCACGCACCCGGGCGGCGGCGCCTCGAGCGTCCGGTCCACATCGACGGTGGGAGGTTCGGTCGCCCTGGCGGTCCGGGTGGAGAACCGCGAACGAGGAAAACATTAGAACAGATGTTCGAGAGCGCGCAACGAAGCCTGACTTGTCAGTGTGATATCTCAGGACATCGGCGACGTTTCGGCCTGAGCAGTCACGATCCAACCGGCTTGGAGATGCACAGCATGGCTCTGACAAAGGACGGGCATCCGACGCGGGAGCTGCACACGCTGATTGCGTCGGCACTGGGCAAAGAGCCGATTGACTGGCATCGGCCGCACGCGGGGCTGTCGGCCGCGTCTTTCGTCGCTGGCTTCGCTGACGGCTCGAGCGCCTTCGTGAAGACTGCGTTCGATGACGAGGGAGCGAAAGGGCTCCGTACAGAGCATGAGATCGTCTCCAGCGCCAACAGCGACCTGGTCGCTCGGGAGCTGGCCTGGCTCGAGCACGGCGATCGCCCGGTCCTCGTCATGGAGGACCTGCGTGCGGCGCATTGGCCGGCCGACCATGACCCGGTGACCTGGAAGCCCGGTCAGTTCGATCTGCTGTTCGCGGCACTGCGCCGGGTCGGTGAGCTGCCCGCGCCCGCATCCCTTCCGTCAGCCCGGGACGGATTCTGGCCGCAGTGGCCGTTGATCGAGCGTGAGGCGGAGGACTTCCTGGCGCTCGGCCTTTGCAGCGAGGCCTGGTTCAACGCTGCGCTGGCTGGACTAGTGGAAGCGGAGAGCAACGTCCCGGTCGGGGGCGATTCGCTGGTGCACAACGACGTACGGAGCGACAACCTGTGTTTCGTCGGTCAACGCGTGGTGCTGGTGGACTGGGCCCAGGCCGTTCGTGGGAACCCGCAGCAGGACCTCGCTTCGGCACTCAGTACGTTGCCGCTCGAAGGCGGCCCGGATCCGTTCGACGTGATGCCTGAAGGAGGGCCTTGGGCGGCCCACATCGCCGGTCAGTGCGCTCGCCGGGCCGCTCACGAGACGGAGGCTCCGGAGTGGCTCCGCAGGGTCTTTCGACGTATCGCCGTCATCTGCCTCACCTGGGCCTCCCGCTCGCTCGACCTGCCACCTTGGACCGGAGCCCGCTGGAACGAGATCCGCTGACTTCGGCGGCAGGGCCCGGCTGTCAGCGGCGTTGGGTGGTGGAGTGGGGGAGGATTCGGTCGAGGGTGAGGATGGTGGCGGCGGCCGCCAGGGCGAGGACGGTGAGAGCCAGCCACGGGAACTCGTGCCGCACCTCGAAGAGTTGGGCGAAGAAGGCCGGCGCCAGCACGCTCGCGAACGTGAACGAGTACTGCCAGTAGGACAGGTACTTCCCGTGCCCCACCACCGGCGCGACCGCGGCGGCCAGTGCGTTGGACGTCGCCGCGTGCAGTACGTCGGCGAACGCGAACACCGCCGTCGCAAGGATCAGCCCCGGCACCACCAGCCACGTCGGGATGTGCAGCAGCGAGGCCATCAGCAAGCCCCACACCGCCCACGTCACGCCGGCAACGATCAGTACGTTCGTACGACGCCGCTTCTCGGTGTGCTGGACGACCAGGGTCTGCCCGGTCGCCAGTACGACGGACACGGCTGCCAGCAGTACGCCGACCAGCCACGGCGGCACGGGCAGCGCGTCAGCGACGTACACCGGCAGTCCGACGCCTAGCAGCATCGTGCAGAGCGCCAGGACGGTGTTGGCGGCGATCAGCACCAGGAACGGCTTGTCCTTGCGCAACTGTGGCGCTGGACCGGTGTCCTGAACCGCACGCTGGTGGTGCGACGGGTGAAGCCGCAGCAGGAGCAGTCCGGCCAGGAAGAACGTGGCCGCGTTGAGTGCCATCGCGATCAGGAACGGAGTGTCGCCGCCTACAGCCAGCAACGCGCCTGCGGCCAGTGCGCCGAGACCGAACCCGCCGGCCTGCATCATGCCGCCCAGACCGAACCACCGGTCGCGGTCGCCCTCGTCCGCCACATCCGACAGCAGGCTGAACACCGACGACCAGAACACCCGCTGACCGAACGTCATCACCAGTGCGCAGAGGAAGAGCAGCCACAGCGACCGGCCGAAGAAGAATCCGGTGAACGCCAGCCCTTGGGCGAACTGTGAGCCGACAACCAGGTTGCGCGGCCCGATCCGGTCGATCACCACGCCGACCGCGGCCGGTGCGGCGATGGAGAACAGCGTCGCCACGGTCAGCAGCGTTCCCGCCGTACCGAGGGGGACATCCGCGACACGGACGAAGTACAGCAGCAGCAGTGGTCCCGCGCAGCCGCCGCCGAACGAGTCGATCGCCAGGCCGACGAGCAGGGGGACGCGGCCGCGGATGTTCGGGAGGCCGAGGGACGTGGCTGTAGGCATGACAGAGTGCTCCGATCGCATCGACTCGGCCCACTCGCAGCGTCGCTACGAGACCACTCCACCAGGGGTGTTCCCCTGACTACAGTCGGGGCTCTCGGCCGAAAACACTAGCAAGCCTTTGCCGAGAGCCCCAGCCCTTTTCAGTCCGCCGCGGGCACCCGCCGTACCGACACGTGCCTCAGCGGGCGCCAGGCGACTACGGTCATCAGGACCATGGCGACGAAGGCGATGGCGAAGGGGGCTGCCAGACCGTACTGCTGCGCCAGTACGCCGCCCAGCCCCGCACCGATCGCCGCACCGCCGACCGAGGCGAGCAGGTAGACGCTGTTGACCCGGCCCATCAGGGGCTCCGGTGTGGCGAGCTGACGCGCGGTGGTCGACACGATGCCCCAGACGACCGCATGGACGCCGAACACAACCATGGTCGCGCCGACAACCCACGGGCTCCGGGTCAGCGCGAGGATCAGGTGCACGGTCGTCTCGATCACCAGTCCGGCCCGCAGGAGCGTCAGTGACCCGACTCGCGGCTCCAGCAGGTGGTACACCGGCATGCCGAACACTCCACCGATCGCCCCGACGGACACGAGCAGGCCGAACTGCGTCTCGCTCAGCCCGAGGCGCTCGCGCGCGTACAGCACCCAGGTCGCGAAGGCAGCGCAGAAGGTGATGTTCATGACGAGGATCGAGCACGCCAACGTCCGGACACCCGCGTGCGCCCACAGCCAGCGGATTCCATCGTGTACTTCGGCCCAGAGCGCGCGGGGCGGGCCGTCCGGCGGTGCCGGGCGTACGGCGACCCGTGCGATCAGCGCAGCCGCCGCGGCGAAGGTGACCGCGTCGAACACCAGCGGCACTCCGGCCCCGACGGCGAACAGCAACGCGCCGAGCGGTGGACCGCCGAGCTGCTGCAAGACCGTGCCGGTCGCGAACAGCCGGGCATTCGCCTTACCCAGCTGATCTTTCGGTACGGCACTGACCAGCAACGCACCGGACGCGTTGTCGGCCAGCGTCTCCGCCGTACCGAGCAGGAAGAGCGCGGCGTAGACCGCCCACAGGGGTGAGGTGTCCAGGAGTACGGCGACGCCGAGCGCACCGAGGACGATGGCACGGAAGATGTCGGCGGCAACGATCATCAGCCGGCGGTCGAGCCGGTCGACGAGAGCGCCGCTGAACAGGGCGAACAACAGCCACGGCAGCTGCTGGACGAACGCGGCCGCGCCGACGGCGGCCGGTTCACGGGTGATCGAGGCGACCAGCAACGGGCCGGCGGCAAGCATCGCGCCGTCGCCGAGGTTCGAGATGATCGCGGCCGGCCAGATCTTGCGGAAGTCGGGGCCGAGCTCGGGCGGCAGCAGCGACGTACGGAGGGATCGCATACGGAATCTCCAGAGGGCATGACGGGACAACCTGACAACCGGCGCCGCTCCGGCGCCGGCGGGTGGTCAGCCGCTGATCAGGTGCTGGTCAGCGCGCCGACCGGATGGTGCGTGCCATGTCCTCGAACGACCGAGACATTGCCCTCACCTCCGTCCGCGATTCCAGGCGGCCCGTCCGCCTCTCCGCCGACCCTACAGTTCCGTCCCCGCCGCCGCACTCCCGTTCGGCCGCACCCACCCCACCGCGCTATCCTCGACGCTCGGCGACCACGTCGCCAGGAGGGTTCGCATAGCGGCCGAGTGCGCTGGTCTTGAAAACCGGTAGGGCGGGTGACCGTCCTCGTGGGTTCGAATCCCACACCCTCCGCCTTGGGAAAGTGGCCTCTGACCTGCGAAAACCCTGCCAGCGCGCCAAGCTCCAGCCAATCAGGAAGAAGTCTTCGCGAAGGACTCTTCTGGGTTAGGCTGGGGCGATGAGCGATCAGGTGCCGTCGGGTGACATCGTCTTGGATGCAGCGACCCTGCGGGTGCTGGCTCATCCGATGCGGTTGACCCTGTTGGAGCACCTCCGGCAGCGCGGTCCTGCGACTGCGCGGCAGCTCGCGGCGCACTACGAGATCGACTCGGGTGCAGCGAGCTATCACCTGCGGCGGTTGGCAGACGGAGGTCTGATCGAGGAGGACCTCGAGCGCGGTAACCGGCGCGACCGCTGGTGGCGGGCTCGGCATCGGTCGTCGGTGCATCAGCCTGCGGACAGCGGTCCCGACGAGCGACAGGACAGCCGGGCGTACCTACATGCGGTGGTGCTCGCGTACAGCGAGCAGTTACGTCGGCTCGCCTACACAGCGCCGCTACTGCCGGATGAGTGGTACGAGGCGTCCATGTTCAGCAATTACACGCTGCGGCTGACGCCGGAAGAGCTCAACGAGGCGAAGTCCGAGCTGGCTGCGGTGATCAAGAAGTATCGCGACCGAGGCGATGGTGCGGGCGTGCCGGTAGCTCTCCAGTTGCACGCCTTTCCGCTGTTAGAGCTGGACGATGCCGATTAGCGGTGCTGTTCCCGCAGTCGCCTACCGGGATCGCAACGTCCTGCGCTGGACGGCGGCCTACACCGCGTCTGTGAGCGGCGACGTTGTCTTCTTCCTGACCTTGTCCTGGGCGGCAACGCGGATGGCCGGGCCTGCCCAGGTCGGCGCAGTGTTGGCCGTCGCAGCCATTCCCCGAGCGGTGCTGATGCTGGCCGGCGGGGTGATCGCCGATCGGTATGGACCGCGCCGCGTGGTGATTGGCAGCGATCTCGCGCGCTGCCTGATCGTGTTCGGCGCTGCCGCGCTGATGCAGTTCCAGACGGCCGGGATGTCGATGCTGTTCGCCGTTGCGCTGGTCTTCGGTGTGATCGACGCATTGTTCATGCCTGCGGTTGGGGCGCTCGCCGGCCGGCTCACCGATCCGGGCCAGCTCGGGCGGGTTCAAGGGCTGCGGCTGCTGGCGGTCCGGCTCAGCAATGCGGTTGGTCCGATGATTGCGGCGATCGTGTTGACCGCCGCAGGAGTGTCCGCGGGGTTCGGCTTGGCCGGCTTGCTGTTCAGCCTGTCCATTGGTCTTCTGCTTGCGGTACGCCTGAATCCGATTCAACCCGGCGTGGGGTCTACAGACTCCCCATTCGCCGATCTCAAGGACGGGTTGCGGCACGTACGGCGAAACCGTCACCTGACCCGGCTGGTTGTAGTGGTTGGGCTGGGCGAGTTGTGCTTCAGCGGTCCAGTCGGAGTCGGTCTGGTCCTGCTGATCGCCGAACGCCACTGGGCCGCGGACGTCCTCGGATGGACGCTCAGTGCGTTCAGCCTTGGAGGTGCGGTCGCCGGGATTCTGCTCACAGCTCTGACTCGCATCCGGCGGGCAGGCGTCGTACTCGTGTGCTCCCTGCTGGCGACCGCCGTTCTGATCGGCGCCTTGGGGCAGGTCACCACCGCCGGCATGCTGATTGTCGGTTCAGCTGTACTCGGAACGGTCAGCGGTGCCGCGTCGGCGATCGGCAACGCTCTACTGCAACACAAGACCGATCCCCGCTACCTCGGCAGAGTTGGTTCGGTGACCTCCCTCTCCACCTTGGGCCTAAGTCCACTTCTGTACCCGGTCATCGGCTTGGTTGCGGCCGTCTGGGGAACAGGCGTCTTCTTCGCCGGGTGCGCGCTGGTCTGCCTGCTCGCGGCGCTGATCGCCACGACCAAATCCGTGCGCGGCTCTGAGCTCTAGCATTTGCCTCAGAGCTGCTGCGCCAAGAACACCACCGTCAGTTGAAGGTTTGGGACCGGTGTCGGATTTTGGGGTGGGTTGTTCGTGGGGTGGGTAGAGGCGCCTGTTGGGGGTGCCGTTGGTTTAGGAGCGCGTGATGACTGCGACGTATACGTTCGACGTTTTCTCCACTCTTGATGGGTTTGGGTCGCACTCGGGGGACTGGGGTGGTTACTGGGGGAAGCAGGGGCCTGAGTTGCTGGAGCGGCGGGCCGAGTTGTACGGCGGGGAGCATCGGATGGTGTTCGGCGGTACGACGTACCGGGTGCATGCGGAGATGTTGGCCGCGAGTGCCGAGGGGGACGAGGTGCAGGACGCGTGGGCCATGCGGATGCGGGAGTTGCCGGCGACGGTGGTGTCGAACACGCTGGAAGGGCCGCTCGACTGGCCGGACGCGACGCTGGCGAGGGGTGACGCGGCGGAGATCGTACGGCGGCTGAAGGCGGAGTCCGACGTACCGCTGCGGTCGCACGGGAGTCTGTCGTTGAACCGGGCACTGCTGGCGGCCGGTCTGGTCGACCGCGTCCAGGTGACTGTGTTCCCGGTGATCTGCGGTCGGACCGGTGTGGACCCGGTCTTCGGCGGTGCGGACGACTTCGACCTCGAGTTGCTCGAGAGCCGCACGCTCGACGGCCACACCCAGGAGCTCATCTACCGCCCGACCCTGCACGCCTGACGCGCCCCACGACCCATCAGCGCGCCGGGAGGTGTCAGGGTGGGGGCATGGAGCTGCAGGTGCCTGTTGGTGGTGGTGAGATCTGGGCTGAGCACGTGGCGGGGCCGGGAGTGCCCGTGATTCTGTTGCACTCGGCGGTCGGGGATTCGCGCGGGTGGGATCCGGTGATGCCTCGGTTGGTCGAGAGGCATCGGGTGGTGCGGTACGACGTACGCGGGTACGGACGGTCCGCGCCGCCGAAGACGGAGTTCTCGCTGGTCGGCGATCTGGTGAGTGTGCTGGACCAGCTAGGGCTCGAGCAGGTGGTGCTGGTCGGGTGCAGCCTGGGTGGGGACACGGCGTTGCGGCTCGCGGTGGACGATCCGGAGCGAGTACGGGCGCTCGTGCTGCTGTGTCCTCTGGTCAGCGGGTTCCCGTATCCGGACGAGCCGGAGCTCGACGCGGAGTTCGAGGCGCTCGTCGAAGCGCGGGACGTGGATGGACTCGTGCAGCTGGGCCTGCGGCTGTCGGCCGGGGCCGGAGCCGACGAGGCCGCGGTGGCTCAGCTGGAGGCCGCCGTACCCGCGTGGTTGGACCAGGACGACTACCTGCGGAAGGACCCGCCGGTCTACGACCACCTGCACGAGATCCAGGCCCCGACCGTGGTGATGGCCGGCGCCAAGGACCGGCCCATCGTCGCCGCCGCAGCCGGCGCCGCCACAGCCCGAATTCCCAGCGCAGAGTTCATCTGGCTGCCCGAAGCTGACCACTTCCCCGCCCTCCGCTGCCCGGACCAGATAGCCGAAACCGTCCTGCGCCTAGTACTCTGAGAGGTACTCGAGAACTAGCGTTGAGCGGACGCCGGTACGTCGTCGTGGGGGAAGGAATGGTGTTCGTGGGTGACGGTCCAACGGCCGTCGATCCGGCGTAATCCGATCGTCAGCCGGAGACGCTGGTCCGGCTTGGCCGCGAACTCGTCCGGGGTCCCGCACCGCAGCAGCGCGAACGCGAACGCGACGTCGGCACCCGCGGTCACGTCCAACGACTCCAGCTCGAAGGACGCCCCTGAGCGTTGCCACTCGAAGAACCCGGGCCAGGTGTCGCGGTAGGCGTCCATCCCGCGCACCCCGTCGTACGGCGGGGGTACGTCGAACATCACGATGTCCGGCGCGTGGTCGGCCAGGACCGTGTCCAGGTCACCGGCGTGGACAGCGGTGACCCAGTTCTCGATGAGCGTGCGGACTTCCTGTTCGTTCGTCATGCGTCCGTCCTAATCTGCGAGAGATTCGTCACCGGTAGAACCCCGGCACCAGGCGGAAACTCATCGCGGAGACGTCAGAAGACTTCCTCCGGCAGCCCGAACGACTCGAAGTCCGCCTCCAGGAACGACACCACCTCGACGATCTGCGACCCGCGGACGACGATCACGTCGAGCCCGGACGGCACGTACCGGTCGACGTCCCACAGGTACGTCCCGAACGCCAACTGCCCGTTCGCCCGGGCCGGCAGGAACCGCCACTTTTCCCGCAGCGGACCGTCCAGCAGGAACTGCCGGATCCCGGGCCGGCCCGAGAACCACTGCAGCAGCGGCGGCATCGAGTACCTTGCGTCGTCCGCGAGCATCGCGACGATCGCGTCGACGTTCCCGGCCTCCCACGCGGCCATGTACCGCCGTACCAGGTCACGCTGGGCCGACTCGCCCAGGTCACGCAGAGTCTCCTGCTGTGTCGGTCGCAACGAGCTCAGCACCGAGCGGGCCCGCTGCAGAGCACTGTTGACCGCGGCAACTGAGGTTTCCAGCAGCTCGGCGACCTCACGGGCGGCGAACGCCAGTACGTCGCGCAGCAGCAGCACTGCACGCTGCAGTGCGGACAGGTGCTGGAGCGTCGCCACGAACGCCAACTCGACCGACTCGAGCGCCACCACTCGAGCTTCCGGCGACAGTTCGGCGGTCCACGCCAGCCGGCTCGTCGGATACGGCTCCACCCACTCGGCGTCGTACTCGGCGCCCAGATCGGTCGGCAGCTCGCGCTTGCCGCGCTTCTCGATCAGGGTGAGGCAGCGGTTGGTGGCGATCTTGTAGAGCCAGGCCCGGATCGACCCGCGGTCCTCATACCGGTCGAGACCACTCCAGGCGCGCAGGAGCGTCTCCTGGACGGCGTCCTCGGCGTCGGAGTCGGAGCCGAGCATGCGGTAGCAATGAGCATGCAGCTCCCCACGCCACGGCCCCACCAGCTGTCCGAAGGCGTCCTCATCCCCGCTCTTGGCGGCGTCGAGCAGCTCACGCATCACCTGAACGCTAACGAGTGACCGGCCCAGCGTTCCAGCGTTGCCGTGGTGTCGCCGCTGTCCACAGCCCGTCGGCACCGCTCCAGCGCCTCTGCAAGCTGCTCCAGCAGCAGCCCCTTCCCGAGGTCCAGAGTGACGAGTGCGGCCGCCGCGTTCAGCAGTACGACGTCCCGCACCGGACCACGCTCGCCGTCGACCAGACCGCGTAGTACCCGGGCGTTGAAGGCGGCATCACCACCGCGTAGCTCGGCCAGTGACGCCGGAGCGAGTCCGAGCGACCGCGGGTCGAACACCACCTCGGTAGCGGTGCCGCCATGCACGACCCACACCCGCGAGGGCCCGGTGGTGGTGAGCTTGTCCAGCCCGTCATCGCCACGTGCGACCAGAGCAGACCGGCCCTGCGCAGCCAAGGCGCGTGCGATGACGGGCTGCATGGCTGGGTTCGCTACCCCCACCAGTTGGTGCTGAGGATCTGCCGGGTTCAGCAAGGGTGCGAGCACGTTGAACGCCGTCGGCACCGCCAGCTCCCGTCGTACGACGGCAACGTGCCGCAGCGCCGGGTTGAAGCGGGGAGCGAACAGATAGGTCAGCCCGACGTCCGCAGCGACGCGTGCGGCGTCGTCCGCCGACAGGTCGAGCGGCACACCCAAGTGCTCGACCAGGTCGGCGGAGCCCCCGGCGGACGACGATGCGGCGCGTCCACCGTGCTTGACCACGGTGACGCCGGTGGACGCCGCGACGACGGCGGCCATCGTGGAGATGTTCACGGCGCCGGTCCGGTCGCCTCCCGTCCCGACGATGTCGACGAACGGTCCGCCGATCCGCACCGGCGTCGCGTGCGAACGCAGTACCGAGGCCAGCCCGGCGACCTCCTCGGCCGTCTCGCCCTTGGCGCGGAGTGCGATCAGGAAGCCCGAAATCTGTGCGGGTGAGGCGTCGCCGAGGACCAGTTGGTCCATCGCCCAGGCGGTGTCCGCGGCGGTCAGGTCGGAGCCGGCCAGGAGCGCGGAGATGAGCCCGGACCAGGTCCGGAGTGTTGTTGCCATCGGCAATCCTCGGGTGCTGGGCCGCCCACGAGGAGGCATCACAACGGCCGCCTCGCAGGAGACGGCCGGGTGGGTACGCGGAAGCAGGACCGTCTACTCGACGGCCCACCAGCTTCCGGCGCTCAGGGACATGGCAGTGACCCTAGTCAGGCGACGAGCTCCTCCGCAACGTTCCATCCGCGGATGTGGTCGACGGTGAACGTCGGCACCAGGTGGTCGTCGTCACCGTTGCTCTGCTCAGGGAAGTCGAACACGGCGAGCATGAGCTGCAGCGGGTACGCCGGTGCGCCCTGGCAACTGCGGATCTCGGTGCCGTCGACGAAGAACGCCGCCTCGCTGCCGGTCCACTCGACCGCGTAGGTGTGGAAGTCGGCCAGATCGATCGGCAGCGGCACCGCCTCGAAGTCCTGCGGTACGGCGGGGTCGCGGATCGTCTTCAGGCCCATGCCGACCGCGGTCGACTCACCGGGGACGATCGCGTCGCCGAAGACCTCCATCACGCAGATCTCGCCACAGCGCTCCGGCTGGTCCTCGAGCCCGACCATCCACAGCGACACCATCGACCGCGGACTGATCTCGGCCCGGGCGCGCAGCTCGACGTACCCGCCGTGCGGCGTCCAGCCCCAGAACGGCTCCTGCTCCTCGAGGACGACCTGGCCGTCGCGGAACGGCTGCTGGCCGACCGTGCTCCCCACCGGGCCGGAGTAGTTGCCCGACTGGATCCCGGAGACGCGCAGGTCCGGCTTGTGGTCGCCGGCGCACCACAGCCCCTGCTCGGTCGGGATGCTGAGCGTCAGGCAGGAGTCACCCACCGAGTACGTCGCCGCTGCCGCCTGCCGCGAACTCCACTGCGGCAGGTAGTACGGCGACCAGACGGACAGGTCCAGCGTGGAGCCGTCGAACGCGTCCTCGAAGACCAGATCACCACGGGTCTCAGCCATGACCCCATCATGGGGCACAACCTGGCCCGGCCACATCCACGACCTCGCGGCTGTCACATGATGGTGCCGCGGTCCGTCAGAGAGATGACGGAGTACGACGGGAGACTGGGACCAGTGGACGAGCACGACCAGCTAGCGCGGCAGTTCGAGCAGCACCGGGGACACCTGCGGGCGGTGGCGTACCGGATGCTCGGGTCGCTCGCGGAGGCCGAGGACGCGGTGCAGGAGGCGTGGCTGCGGCTGAGCCGGTCGGACGTGAGTTCGGTCGGCAATCTGGGCGGCTGGCTGACCACGGTCGTGTCGCGCGTGTGCCTGGACGTTCTGCGCAGTCGCAAGTCACGGCGTGAGGACTTCGTGCCGGATCCGATCGTGACGCGTGAGGACAGTGGTCCGGGTCCGGAGGAGCAGGCGGTCCAGACGGATGCGATCGGGCTCGCGCTGCTCGTCGTACTGGAGACGCTGGCGCCGGCGGAGCGGCTGGCGTTCGTGCTGCACGACCTGTTCGGCGTCAGTTTCGACGAGATCGCGACGATCGTGGACAGGTCGCCGGCGGCGACCCGGCAGCTGGCCAGCCGGGCGCGGCGGCGGGTCCAGGGCCGGCCGGCCGGTGACGGCGATGCGGGACGGCAGCGGGAGATCGTGAACGCGTTCCTGGCCGCGTCTCGCGGTGGTGACTTCGAGGCGCTGCTCGCGCTGCTCGATCCGGACGTCGTACTGCGTGCCGACGCCGGCGCGGCGACCGCGGTGGTCGCCGGCCCCGCGGTGTCCAAGCTGGTCCACGGCGCCCGGGCCGTGGTCGAGCAGGCCCTGCTCTTCAGCCGCATGTCCCCGCACACTCAGCTCACCTTGGTCAACGGCCGCCCCGGCGCCGTCACCATCGTCAACGGCCGCCTGATGGGCGTCATGGACCTCACGATCACCGACGACAAGATCACCGAAATCAACATCCTCGCCGACCCCGACCGCCTCGCCCACCTCCCCCTCCCCGCCTGAGCAGCGCCAAGACCCTCCCGGCCTGGGCTTCCGCCGTACCGGGAGGGTTGCGCGCGGCACTTGGCCCGCCCGGTCCGACCAATGTGAGCCAGAAGGCGGCCCACAGGCACCGAGCGGTGTGAAACCGGTCCAGGTCGACCGCGAACCGGTCGGCGAAGCCGGTCCAGTCCGTACGGCGTCCGGACAGATGCTCGACCAGATTCGCCAGCTCGACCGCCAGGTCGCCACGGCCGGCGTCCTCGAAGTCGACGATCCGCACGCGTTCGCCGTCCCAGAGGTAGTTCTCCAGGTTCGGATCACCGTGCCCGATCACCGGATCCTGTACGTCGACCAACTCGCACCCGGTCTCCAGCCAGGTCCGCGCCGCCGAGCCGATCACGCCGGGCACGTCCCGGAGCGTGGTGAGGCCGGTGCGGACGCGTTCGTCGAGCGCTGGAAGGTCGATCGGGGCAAGGCTGCCGGGCGGGATCGACCAGAGCGTTCGGAGCGCGTCGGCGAGGGCGTCCAGCTGCGGTTCGGTGAGCGAGCCGCTGAGTGCAGCACCGGGGACGACGGTCATCGAGACAGCGACTCCCGACGTCGGTACGCCGCCATCCGCCCAGGTCTTGCCGAGCGGGGCCGGGACGAGATCCGGTGCGTGCCGGGAGACCAGGTGCAGGGCCGTCCACTCTCGGACGGGCTCGTTGCGGGTCCAATCGACGTACTGCTTCCGCAGGACCTGACCGTCGACCGAGACCGCGTGGGTGGGGCTCATGCGAAAAAAGTTTGGGGGGTGTGTCAAGAACGGGGGGTCTTGCTCGACGTATCGGTAGATGCGGACAGCGAGGGAGTGGTGAGGATGACTACGCAGACGGTTGCTCCGGAGACGAGTGACGTGGTGGCGGGGCTGTTGGGGGCCGGGTTCAACGGGGTGATCCGGCGGCCGGGTGAGGCGGAGTACGACGTTCAGCGGAAGTCTGTGATTCCGACGGTGGATTCGCGGCCGTTGGTCGTGGTCGAGGCGTTTGCGCGGACGGATGTGCAGGCGGCAGTCCGGACGGCGCGGGCGTACGGCGTACCGATCGCGGTGCAGGCGACCGGGCACGGCACCCGGGTCCCGGCCGACGGCGGCATCCTGGTGAAGACGACCGCGATGGCGTCGGTGCTGATCGACCCGGAGCGCCGGATCGCGAAGGTCGGGCCGGGGGCGCGCTGGGGCGCGGTGCTCGACGCGGCGCGGCAGTTCGGCCTGGCGCCGCTGTCGGGATCGCACCGCGACGTCGGCGTCACCGGCTACACGCTCGGCGGCGGAGTCGGTTGGCTCGCGCGGAAGTACGGGTTCGCGGCCGACAGCGTGATCCGCGCCGAGGTCGTCACGGCCGACGGCCGGTTCGTCACCGCGAGCACCGACCACCACCCGGACCTGTTCTGGGCGATCCGCGGCGGGACCGGCAACTTCGGCATCGTCACCTCGCTCGAGTTCCGGCTGTACCCGGTCCGCCAGGTGCACGCCGGCATCGCGTACTACGGCATCGACCGGGCCGCCGACATCCTCCGCCGCTACCGCGAGTGGACGACGACGGTCCCGAACGAGCTGAGCACCGCCGTCGTCCTCACCAAGCTCGACGACGGCCGCCGCGCGGTCGCGATCAAGGTCATGTACGCCGGTGCCGCCGACGTCGCCGAGCACCTGCTGAAGCCGTTGTTCGAGGTCGCGGGACCGCGGTTGGCCGGTGAACTCCGGACGATCGAGTACGCCGACGCCGCGATGGGCGGGACACCCGCCCGGCACCTGGACTTCCTGGACGAGCTGCCCGACACCCTGATCGAGGCGCTGACCACGGACGAGAACGCCCCGACGGTGGAGATCCGGCATTGGGGTGGCGCGATGGCCCATCCCGGTCCCGGCGCCGGCCCGGTCGGCCACCGCGGTGCGTCGTACTCGCTGATCGTCGACCGGGAGATGCCGCACCTGCCGAACTCCGGCCGCACGTTCGTGAACTTCCTCGGCGACCCGGGCCGCGCGGACACGGCGTACGCGCCGGCCGACCTGCAGCGGCTGCGCCAGGTGAAGCGGGCCTACGACCCGGCGAACTTCTTCCACCTGAACGCCAACCTCAAGCCCTGACAAAGTGAGCGACCCCGGCCCTCAGGTTCCGGAGGGCCGGGGTCGCTCGGAGCGTCAGCGGAGGGCCGACGGGGTCTAGACGGTGCCTTCGTTGCCGTAGACGGACACGTGCACGTGGTCATAGTGGTTCGCGGTCGCGCTGCCGCGGTCCTCCATCCCGCGCCAGCCGTCGGAGCTGCGCTGGACGGTCCAGATCTGCTGCTGGTAGATCAGCTCACTGATCCCGAGCTTCTTGTAGTTCGCCTTCAGCCACTCGGCGACCTCCTTGCCCTCGGCGCCGCTGACCATGATGTCGAGCGCGCGGCCGCTGGAGTGCTCGGAGCCGCTGTCGCCGGGGCGGAGCCCGCCGTACGACGTGATGTTCGGGAACTTCGCGCAGACGGCCCGGTGCACCCGGATCGCGTCCTGGGACAGCCCGTCCTCGACGTCCGAGCCGGACTTGCAGGCGGCCTGCGAGATGGTGTTCGCGGTGCTCGCCGCGGTCTTCGCGACCGGCTTGGTGGCGGACAGGTACTGCGCCTTGACCCACCGGGACTTGTCGTCGCGGACGATCTCGGCCCAGATGCCGTCCACCTTGCCCGTGACCGAGACCTTCGTGCCCGTCGGGATGACGTCCAGCAGGGTGCCGGCGACCGGCACGGACCAGACGTTCAGGTCGGTGGTGGTGTACTTCGAACCCGTGACCTTCGGCGGGGTCGCCGCCTTCGCGGCCGCCCGGGTCTTGGGGGCGGCGGGCTTCGGGATCGGCGCCTGCTTCTTCAGGTGCTTCGCCGTCGGAGCGGCGGCCTTCGGCTTCGGCTTCGGTGCCGGCGGCGTGACCTTCAGCGGGGGACGGAGGGCGTCGCGGCTGATGGCCGACTCGCGCGCCAGCTGCAGGGACGAGCTGGCGATCGGGGTGTCGAGCTTGACCTCGTGGTCGGGAAGTGCGGCTGCCGAGCCGGTGGCGACCAGGGCCACCGCCGCGCCGGGGATCGCCACCTTCGCGATGCCGGGCTGGATCACCTTCGGGCGCGGTTGACGGTGCCGCGCCTGTCTATGCCGTCCTGCAGCCACTGCTCACCCAATCTGCCGAGACCAAACCGTTATCGACCGGAGGAGTCAAGCACACATCGCCCAAAGGTTCGCAATCGACCCGCACTCTTAACGCATTACGAACATGGAAACGGGGAACAGGGCGTAATCCGCCCGCTATCCGGAAGTTATCCATCCGAGATCAAACGATCGGTGCAATTTCGTGCTGTTGTTTCAGCACACAGAGTCACCGATCGTCCGCCCGATCCAGGTGGTGTACCGCTCGAGCGACCAGCCGCGGTGCAGCACGAGGAGCTCGTACTGCTCGACCGCGATGCAGGTCCAGAGCACGTCGGCGACCTCCTCGACCGTGATCCCGGCCCGCAGTCCGCCGGAGTCCACCAGGTGGCGGGCGAACATCGTCATGCCGGTGAGCCGCTCGGTCAGCAGGGTCTCCCAGGTCTCCCGCAGCGTCTCGTCGTGGTGCCGGCCGTCCCGGATCATGAGCTGGACGCGGGCCGACCGCTCCTGCCGGACCTTCAGGCCGTCCACGTACAGCGCGATCTTCCGCCGTACGTCGGGCTCGGCCTGGATCGCCCTGGCTTCCGGGCGCTCGGCCATCGGCACGGGCTCGTCGTCGCCGGCGATGACGAAGTCGAACACGGCTTTGGCCAGCGCGGCCTTGGTGCCGAACCCCTTGTAGATGCTCTCGGCCGAGACGCCGGCGTGCCGGGCCACCGCGGTGATGGTCGTGCCCTGGAAGCCGTGCGTCTCGAACAGCTCCCGGGCGGCGACCACGACGTCCCGTCGCCGCTGCCGGGCCCGCTCACGCCGGCCGGACGCGTCGTACTGCCTCTTGACTTCTGCCATCACCGGTCCCATGGTTTAGATACAGGTTCACTGTATCGAATTCTAGGGGGAGACATGAACACCACGGCAGGCGTGTCGGCGAGCGAGTTGGCCGTCCGCAGCATCCGGATCATGGCCGACGGCGACCGGGCCGACTTCGACGCGCTGGTGCACCCGGAGGCGGTCAACCGGGAGGGCGAGGTCGAGCCCCCGGAGTGCCGCGTCGGCGGACCGGCCGGGTTCTACGCGACCGCACTCTGGCTGCGGACCGCGTTCGAAGGCCTGGCGTACGAGATCCACCACGTCGTTGCCGACGGCAATCTGGTGGCGATCAACTCGACCATGAGTGGCCGGCACGTCGCGCCGTTCGCGGTGTACGACGGAGACGGCGTGGACACGGTGTTCCCGCCGACCGGGAAGACGTTCGCGATCACGCAGTCGCACTGGCTGCGCATCCAGGACGGCCAGGTGATCGAGCACTGGGCGAACCGCGACGACCTCGGCCAGGCCAAGCAGCTCGGCTGGGTTCCGCCGACGCCGGCGTACCTGGTCCGGATGGCGCGCGCGAAGTCCCGGGCGAAGCGCGCCGCCGTCAGCCGCTGATCAGGCGCTGATCAGGGTGCCGCGGAGCTCCACGCGGTCGCCGACGAGCGCGGAGATCCGGGCGGCGACGGCTTCGGCGCGGGCGTCGTCGGCCACGTCGATCAGGACGATGCCGGACACCTGGTGGTCGGCCGGGACGAAGGGACCGGCGGTGACCGTCTGCCCGTCATCGCGGATCCGGACGATCCGGCCCTCGGCCGGGACCTGGAGCTCCTCGGCGCTGACCAGCTCGCCGGTCGGGGCGAACTCGGCCTTGACCGCGGGCAGGCGGCGGGCGGCGTCCGCCCCGTAGATCATCACGACGTACTTCATGAGCACACGGTAGCCAGCTGAACGGACAGAACCCCGCGGGACGGGCCCGCGGGGTTCTGAGGTCTCTGGTGAATCAGTACCAATGTCGTCGTCCGCCGACCGCGCGGCCGGTCGATCCGAGCAGGAACAGCACGGCACCCACGATCAGGATGATGATGCCGAGCGTCCACAGGATCGAGATGTTCAGCACGAGACCCAGGACCAACAGGATCAGTCCGAGGATGAGCATGAAGCCTCCTTCTCAAGGGGCCGCCGGGCGGAGGGGTGGCGGCCGCAGGTATCTGGTGCCCACTCCGGAGAAGGCAAACCTCCAACAAGTGTTTGACCTTCTCCGGCCTCGTTGACGCTCTGTCGAAAGTCGGCCACTCGTTCCGACGTACCGGGCGAGAGGGGGTCACAGCGGCCTCCGGGAGCGTCAGGATGGTGCCTGTGAAGTACGTGCTGCTGATCTACAGCAACCCCGACAGCTGGGCGAGCCTGTCCGCGGAGCAACGCGACGGCCTGACCCGGGCGCACGAGGACCTGAGTCGCGAGCTGAGCGAGCAGGGCCTCCTGGTCAGTGCGGCCGGACTGGCCGACCCCATCACCAGCCGGACGGTCTCGGTCCGTGACGACACGACCACGACCACCGACGGTCCGTACGCCGAGGCCAAGGAGCACCTGGCCGGGTTCTACCTGGTCGAGTGCGACGACATCGACCAGGCGATCGGTTACGCGGCGCGGATGCCGGACGCGAAGTACGTCGCCGTCGAGGTGCGGCCGGTGATGGACACGTCCGGGCTGGAGATGTGAGTCTCCCCGCGGACCTCGAGCTGCTGCTGCGGGAGCAGGCGCCGCAGGTGCTGAGCGCGCTGGTCCGGCACTACGGGCACTTCGACCTGGCCGAGGAGGCTGTCCAGGAGGCACTGCTCGCGGCCACTCAGCAGTGGCCGGACGAGGGCGTCCCGGACAATCCGCGCGGCTGGCTGATCCGCGTCGGGTCGCGCCGGCTGACCGATCTGCTCCGCAGCGAGTCGGCCCGGCGCCGGCGCGAGGAGAACGCCGCCCAGCTGGCCGCGCCCGAGGAGTTCGTTGCCTCGGGCCCGGACATCGACGATCCGGGCGGGCGGGACGACACCCTGACGTTGCTCTTCCTGTGCTGCCATCCGGCGTTGTCGCCGGCCTCCCAGATCGCGCTCACCCTGCGGGCCGTCGGCGGTCTGACCACCGCCCAGATCGCGGCCGCGTTCCTGGTGCCGGAGGCAACGATGGCGCAGCGCATCAGCCGGGCGAAGCGCAGTATCAAGCAGGCGGGCAGTACGTTCGAGCTGCCACCCGAGGCCGAGCGGGACGAGCGGATGGGCGCCGTACTGCACGTCCTCTACCTGATCTTCAACGAGGGCTACACAGCCTCGTCGGGTACGTCGTTGCACAGCGCGGAGCTCACCACCGAGGCGATCCGGCTAGTACGCGGTGTGCGCAAGCTGCTGCCGGACGACGGCGAGGTGGCCGGGTTGCTGGCGCTCATGCTGCTGACGGACGCGCGGCGACCCGCCCGTACCGGTCCGGACGGTGCACTGGTCCCACTGGCCGAGCAGGACCGGTCGAAGTGGAACAAGGACACCATCGTCGAGGGTGAGGCGCTGGTGACCGAGGCACTGGCGCGCACGCAGCTCGGGCCTTACCAGGTGCAGGCAGCCATCGCCGCCGTACACGACACGGCCGAGCGGGCTGAAGCCACGGACTGGCGGCAGATCGTCGCTCTGTACGAGGTACTCGAGCAGATGGTCGACAACCCGATGGTGAAGCTCAACCACGCGGTCGCGGTGGCGATGGCGACCGGTCCGAAAGAGGGCCTCGCCGTACTCGAGCCACTCGAGTCCGACGGCCGCCTGGCCGGCCACCACCGGCTGGAGGCCGTGCGGGCCCACCTGCTCGAGATGTCGGGGGACAGCGCAGGCGCACGCGAGAGCTACCTGCTGGCGGCCCGCCGGACGACGAGTGTTCCAGAGCGCGACTACCTGCAGTCGAAGGCGGACCGGCTGGCCTGAGTCGCGGTGCACCCCGCGGTGTGTCAGGTTGGACGTGTGGATCTCACCAGGGCCTCGCTCCTCCGCGGGATGCTGACCGGCACCGAGCTCGGCAGCCGGACGACGGAGTTCGCCCACTCGCTCCGCCGGTTCACCACGCGGACCGGGGGCCTGATGCTGTTCGGGCCCGCCGACGACGAGCCGTGGCACCTGACCGCCCACCTGGACGACGAGCTGCACCGGGCCGGCATCGAGTCCGTCCGGCCGTCCCTGATCCGCTGGTCGCCGCCGCCGGACGCGCCGCCGCACCTCTCGATCGGCCTGGACCGGCTGCGCGACGCGGGCCGGGGCGAGTCGTTGCTGGTGGTGGCCGAGGACGACCCGGCGGACACGCTGCTCGAGCGGATCAGCGACGTACGGCGGCGTGGTACGACGATCTTCAGCATCGGGAACGGGGACAAGGAGCTGACGTCGCTCAGCCACGAGTCGCTGGTGCCCGAGCTGCTCGTGCCGGACGGGTTCGGCTGGACCAGTCGCCGGATCGAGCTCGACCACGACGAGCCCGAGTCGGCGGTCGAGCAGGCCATGGCGATCGATCAGGCCGCGGTGACCGACCTGGAGGCGCGGACCGCGGAGGGCTTCGAGATGGCCCAGCACCTGGTCAGCCTGGCCGCTGCCGACGAGGAGGCCGGGCAGCCGGCCTGGCGCCGCCGCCTCCGCGCCGCCATCGAACGCCTCAGCGGCGAACCGGGCTGATCAGTCCAGGTAGAGCGTGGCCAGCCGGGGGAGGTGGATGTGCAGGTCGTCCTCGTCGTCGAAGTCGATCTCCTCCCCGGCCGGCAGGTCCGGCGTGTCCGGCGCCTCGGCGTCGACCGCCTTCCAGTACGCCGCCTCGTCGCCGGTGACGTTCTTGTACGCGTGGCTGCCGACGTGCAGCAGCCCCTCGCCGTCGAACCCCTCGAAGCCTTCCGGCCTGTCCTCGTCGACCACGTCGGCCAGTGAGTCGGGGTCGGCCAGCGCCGCCTCCCAGACCTCCCGGCCCTGCGCGACCAGCCAGCCCCGGAACGAGTCGAACCCGTCCTCCGAGGCCCCCGAGTTGATCAGGTACGCCGCCGCCCACAGGTCCCACCGGTACGACTCGACCTGCAACCGCGCGAGCTCGACCCCGAACCCCGCGATCTCCTCGGCCTCCAGCCCACCCAGCAGCTTGGTCAGCGCGTCCGCTACCCCGTCCGGATCCGCGACGGTGTCATCCACCCCACCACGCGCATCCTCGACCAATCCCCAGAACCCATCCCTGTCCACCCTCACAGCGTCTCACCGGCGAACCCGCCTGTGGAGCGCTGATTCGAGCTGATTTGAGTTCGATGGTTCACCCGAGACCGGAGAGCCGCACGTCATGCTCTGCAGCGGGCTCATCTCGGGTGACTTCCGCTGGGTCGGTGCTGACGTTCGATGAGATCGATCCAGGCAACACAACATCATTGGCCGTCAGTGTGGCCGAGCGTGCCTCGGCCTCGGCGCCGTCCTGTGACGAGAGTGCTGTTGAGGTCAGCGCGGCCGGCTCGTCAGGCTGTACCGGCGCCTCGCGGAGCCGCGGCGGAACGGCGGTCCAGGCCCGCAGGTCCTGTACGACGTTGCCGTAGAACGAGTCGATCGCAGTCTCGATGGAGTCGATGAAGGATCCCCGGCCACGGCCGCGCTTTGTGCCAAGCGGCGTTCCCAGGGCAACCCGGAAGGCGCGCAGTTCCTTCTTCGGGTCTTCGATCAGTACGGTCGGCTGGTCGCGGACGGTGCGCAGCAGTTCCGCCGTACCCGCGCCGCGCGAGTGCATGACGAAGGCCTCGATTCGCGCAGTGTCTGGGGCGTGCCGTAATTGCCGCACCAGCCAGTTGACCCTGGTCGTGGACCGTCCCTCACGAGGGGCTGCGACGTCTACGTGACATGTCACCGTGCCGGCACGCAGGTCCGCCGTCACGACCAGTGGGCCGACTGCGTTCGGGATGTTGATCGCGCCCTGCATGGTCCCGTTCGCACACATTGACTGCACCAACGCCTGTGAGCGGAGCGCAGGGTCCGCCAATTCCTTCCGACTTAACGCAGGCGTCACGTCGTCCCCGAGTTTGCGGCCTAGTTGCAGGCTGACATACCTCAGCAGCGCGTCGAACCTGCCGGCTACCTCCGGAGCACACTTGTCTCCGCTCCGAAGTGTCCCTGAAGCAACGGCCTCGCGGGTCGCCACCCAGGAAGCTCCCATGTCGTCGAACTGCAGCGCGCCGGACCTCGGATGCTCGAGGTAACGGATCAGCTCGCCGAGAATCCAGGCCTGGTCGGGATCGGCGACGCCGCGGTGTTCCTTCTGCAACACGGCCTCTGCCAGCACCATCGACCACGACCAGTGATGCAGAGCAACGCGTTTGAGTTTCCGCTTGTCGACTTTGGTCGGGTGCAGGCCTGCGATCGCCGGGATCTCGTTGGAGATGGTGATGACGGCGTCGAAGTCCTGCTCACGTGCGATGTCGAGATAGGCCTCAAGTTGCTCGACACCCAGCTCGTTGACGCCGGTCTTCACCTCGATCAGCGCCGTCCATTGCCTCTGTCCCCGGCGAGCGCGGACCAGCCCATCCGGATAGAGACGGCGCTCGCCCAGGTTGAAAGGCACCTCGATGTACGTCTCCAGCGGGGCGGACGGTGCTCCCAGCGGCTGGGTCAGCACACGGCCGAACTCGCGGACGGATGACATCACCGCAAGCAGCGCCGACGTCGCTCGCCGCTCCTGTTCGTCTGCACCGTTGATCCCCGACGTCGGGATGAGACGTGCCTGATGCCAGGTTTCCTCTGCCATTTGTTCCCCCCACGGGCACTACCCAACAGACCCCCCAAAGGTCCGTACTTCTGTCATAGCCCGTTGAAACCGGCACCATACGCCTCTCGTCACGCAACGTGAAGACCAGACCTCGTCTCAGCGGGTGCGGTGGAATGTGGTGATCAGGACGCCTTCGCCGACGGTTCGGGTGGTGGTGAGGCGCCAGGTGGTTCTGTCGGGGGTCTCGGTGAAGAGCTTGCGGCCGGTGCCGAGGATGACGGGGAACGTCATCAGGTGGAGCTCGTCGACCAGGTCGGCGGCGATCAGGGTCTGGGCGAGCCGGATGCTGCCGGGGACCTGGATCTCACCGGCCACGTCGGCCTTGAGTTTCGCCACCTCGTCGCGGACGTCGCCGGTCAGCACGTGGGTGTTGGTCCACGTCGGGTCGGTCAGCGTGCTGGAGACGACGTACTTCGGCATGCTGTTGTACTTGTCGGCCAGCTCGCCCTCGTAATTCGGCCACGCGGAGGCGAAGCCCTCGTAGGTCCGGCGGCCGATCAGCAGCGCCTCGGCCGCGAACGCCTCGTCCTCCTTGAACTTCTCGCCCTCCTCGCCGCGGTCGAACTCGAAGCTCCAGTTCGGGTACTTGAAGTCCTCCCCGCCGGGCGCCTCGACGACGCCGTCGAGCGAGCTGAAGGCGGTCACCACGATCGTTCCCATGTCACAGCTCCTTCGCGAACTGCCGCAGCACCGGCGCCAGCACGGGCGGCTCGACGTTGTGGTTCTCACCCGTGACAGGCAGCAGCCGGGCGGTCGGCAGCAGCTCGGCCACCGCCGCGGGTCCGGTCTTCAGGTACGGCGGGGTGTTGTCGCCGTGCATCACCAGGACGGGCACGTCGACGGCGGCCCAGCGGTCGGTCGGCAGCGGGTTGCCCGACATCGTCGTGCCCATGATGCGACCGTCGTACGCGATCGTCCCGGCGACCTGCTCGACCCCGGTCCAGATCGGCGTCCCGCGCATCATCTCGACGAACTCGGGCGGCATGAGAGCGGCCGCGGTCATGAAGAGCTCGACCGCCTCCTCCGGGCGGCCGGCGGCGACACTGGCCTCCAGCCGCTCGACGTAGTCGGTCGGCAGCGGCGGACGGCTGTCGTCGACCACGACCGGCGGCTCGAACAGCGCCAGCGCCTTGATCGGCAGGCCGGCCGCCGCGGCGTCCAGCGCGAGCAGACAGCCCGAGGACCAGCCGAAGACGATCGCCGACTGTCCGGCGTCCTCGATCAGCGCGGCCAGGTCCTCGATCTCGCGCTCGATCGCGTACGGCGTGGTGTCGGTGCTCTCGCCCCGGCCGCGCCGGTCGAACACGTACGTCCGGAACTCGTCGCTCAGCAGCTTCGCGACCTCGGCGTTCGACGGATTCACGGCCCGGTGCGCGGTCGCGCCGTCGGTCATGATCAGCGGCTGCCCGGTGCCGATCGCCTCGAACGCGATCGTCGTACCGTCGGCGGATGTCACGGTGCTCATCGGTGCCTCCCTGTGGTGTCGTTCGGAACTAGACCGTACAGTACTCAGAAGAGAACTGGACTGTCTAGTATGATTTTCGGAATCGCAGAGGAGGACGTCGTGGACCAACGCCAACGAGTCGCCGGCTGGCAGCCGGAGCCGGCCGTCGTCGAGGGTGAGGGGCGTACGCCGCGCAAGCGCCGGGCGATCCTGGCCGCGGCCACCGAGGCCTTCCTGCAGCACGGGTACCTCGGCGCGAGCATGGACGAGGTGGCCGCCAAGGCCGGCGTCTCCAAGCAGACCGTGTACAAGCAGTTCGAGAACAAGGAGCGCCTGTTCGCCGAGATCGTCCTCGGCACCAGCGACCAGTTGCTCGACGGCCTGACACAGGCGTACGTCGATGCGCTCGACCGCTCGAGTGACGCCCGGGGAGCCCTGCGGGACCTGGCGCACTACTTCCTCGACAGCCTGACCAATCCCAGCGTGCTCCAGTTGCGCCGGCTCGTGATCGCCGAGGCTGATCGCTTCCCCGAGGTCTGCGGGGCCTGGTTCACCAGCGGGTTCGAGCGGTCGCTGGAGGCGCTCGGGCAGGCGCTGACCACGTTGACCGAGCGCGGCCTGCTGCGCGAGCTGGCCGACCCGACGCTTGCGGCGTACCAGTTCGCGGGGCTGGTCATGTACAAGCCGATGAACCGGGCGATGTTCGCCGGCACCGAGGCGCGGCCGCCCGCGGACGAATTCGAGAAGCTGGCCGACCAGGCAACCGAGGTCTTCCTGGCAGCCTATGGACTAGACAGCCCCGCGCGTTGATGTGCGGACCACGAGCTCCGGGGTGAACGTGACCCGCTGGTGCTCGTGGTCGGGGTTGGACGACTCGTCCAGGAGCAGCTCCGCGGCGGTCCGGCCGAGCAGCTGCCGCGGCTGCCGGACGGAGGTCAGCGGTACGGCGGCCGCGGCGGCGAACTCGATGTCGTCGTACCCGACGATGGCGACGTCGTCGGGGACGCGCAGGCCGAGGCTCACGCACTGTTGCAGCAGCCCCAGCGCCAGCAGGTCGTTGGCACAGAAAGCGGCCGTCGGCCGCCGCGCCGCGGGGAGGCCGGCGAGTCGTTGCCCTGCGCCCCTACCTTCGGCGACGGTGAGCGCGCCGGTGGTCAGCTCGATCAGGTTCTCCGGGGGTTTCCCGGCCTTGGTCAACGCCCGCCGGGCGCCGTCGCGGCGGTCGACGACCTGGCCGATGGTGTTCGGTCCGCCGACGTACGCGATCCGGTCGTGCCCGAGCTCGAGCAGGTGCGCGATCGCGAGCTCGCCGCCCAGGACGTCGTTCACCGCGACCGAACAGTGCTCGTTGTCGTCGAGGGCGCGGTCGACCACGACGACCGGCGTACCGCGGGCCGGGAGTTTGCGCAGTCGGGAGGAGTTCTGGTCGATCGGGGTGATCAGGACGCCCTGGACGCGTTGCTGCTCGAGCAGGTCGAGGTAGTCGGCCTCGCGGTCGGCGTCCTCGTTGCTGTTGCACAGGAAGACCGACAGGCCGGCCGCGCGGGCCGCGTCCTCGACCCCTTTGGCGACGTCGGTGAAGAACGGGTTGCCGGCGTCGAGCATCAAGTACGCCAGGATCCGGCTGCTGCCGGCGCGGAGCTGTCGGGCGGACTCGTTCCGGACGAAGCCGAGCGACGCCATCGCCGCCTCGACCTTCGCGCGCGTCACCGGGCTCACCACCTCGGGCCGGTTCAGCACGTTCGAGACGGTCCCGAGTGACACGCCGGCGGCGGCCGCCACCGCCTTCACGCCGGCCGTGTGCTGCTTGTCCTTCCGCCGCCGCCCTGGCTCGCGACCCTTCCGGCCGGACCCCGACGACAACCTGGCGGGGCGGGCGGGGTCGGTGGTCGACGCGGTGCCGGCGGTGTCTGCCGCGTCCGCTGCCATGCTCGACCTCCCTCGTCAAAGGCCCAGGACTGTTTGAAACGTCTTAGACGGCCAGAGCGTACCTGCTGTTCGCACGGTTTCCGCAGTCCGGCGTCCGGGATCGGCCGCGAAAGCCGGCCCAGGTCTTGACGCCCGTATCCGCCCGCCCTTACGTTCGTGCAATCCTCTTGAAACCTTTCAGCAACTCGCCCGCCCCGAGTCGGAGGTGACCATGGCCGACGCGACGCCCCTGCTGCGGGTCCGCGCGGTGTCGAAGTCGTTCGGCGCGGTCGCCGCCGTCCGCGAGGTCTCCTTCGATCTGTACGGCGGCGAGGCGCACGCCCTGGTCGGCGAGAACGGGGCCGGGAAGTCCACGATCGTGAAGATGCTGGCCGGGGTGCACCGCCCGGACAGCGGCACGATCGAGCTGAACGGCGTACCGGCCGAGCTGCAGACGCCGGCCGACGCGAAGGCGGCCGGGATCGCGGTCATCTACCAGGAGCCGACACTGTTCCCGGACCTGTCGGTGGCCGAGAACATCGCGATGGGCCGCCAGCCTCTGGGTCGTTTCAAAACCGTCGACCGGGCGGCGATGGTCCGGCAGGCCGCCCAGCTGTTCACCCGGCTCGGCGTGTCGATCGACCCGAACCGGCCGGCCCGGGGTTTGTCGATCGCCGACCAGCAGCTGGTCGAGATCGCCAAGGCGCTGTCCGCCGAGGCCCGGGTGGTGGTGATGGACGAGCCGACCGCCGCGCTCACCGGCGTCGAGGTCGAGCGGCTGTTCGCGGTCGCCCGGTCGCTGCGCGACGACGGCGCCGCGCTGATGTTCATCTCGCACCGCTTCGAGGAGATCACCGCGCTGTGCGAGCGGGTCACGATCATGCGCGACGGCCGGCACGTCAGCACCGAGTTGCTCGCCGACATCACCGTCGACGAGATGGTGCGCAAGATGGTCGGCCGCGACCTCGGCGCGCTGTTCCCCAAGCAGGACGTCACACCCGGCGCGGTGGCCCTCAGCGTCCGCGACCTGTCGCGGGACCCGGTGTTCAAGGACGTCTCGTTCGAGGTCAGAGCCGGCGAGATCGTCGCGTTGGCCGGCCTGGTCGGATCCGGCCGCTCCGAGGTGGTGCAGTCCATCTTCGGTGTCGACCCGCGCGACAGCGGCACGGTCGAGGTCGCCGGCAAGACGCTCCGACCGTCCGCACCCAAGCAGGCCATGGCCGCCGGGGTTGCGCTCGTCCCCGAGGACCGTCGCCAGCAGGGCCTGCTGATGGAGCTGTCGATCGAGCGGAACGTGACGTTGCCCCGGTCCCGCTCGCTGTCCCAGCTCGGCTTCCTCACCGGCAGCCGGGAACGGCGCTCGGCGAAGGAGTGGACCGAGCGGTTGAAGACCAAGTACGGCCGGCTGTCCGACGAGGTCGGCACGCTGTCCGGCGGCAACCAGCAGAAGGTCGTGCTGGCCAAGTGGCTGGCCACCAACCCGACCGTGCTGATCGTCGACGAGCCCACCCGCGGCATCGACGTCGGCACCAAGGCCGAGGTACACCGGCTGATGTCCAGCCTGGCCGCTGACGGCGTCGCCGTACTGATGGTGTCGTCGGAGCTGCCCGAGGTGCTTGGGATGGCCGATCGCGTGCTGGTGATGCGCGAGGGCCGGCTGGTCGCCGAGCTCGACCGGAGCGAGGCCACCGAGGAGTCGGTGATGTTCGCCGCGACCGGTCAGGAGGCGACGGTATGACGGCGGTCGAGCTGCCCGCGCCGCGACGGTCGTCGCTCGACGTCGTACTCCGGGCGCGTGAGCTCGGGATCGTGCTCGCGCTGGCGTTGCTGGTCGCGGTGACCGCGATCTCGAACCCGCGGTTCGTCTCCGGTCAGAGCATCCGCGACATCCTGCTCGGCACCGCGATCCTGGCCGTTCTGGCGGTCGGCCAGGCCGTGGTGGTGATCACCCGCAACATCGATCTCTCGGTCGGCTCGGTGCTCGGTCTGAGCGCGTTCACCGTCGGCACGTTGCTGCAGAACAACAACCTGCCGGTCGTGCTCGCGCTCCTGGTCGGCGCGGCGGTCGGTGTCGTGTGCGGCGCGGTCAACGGCGTGCTCGTCCGCTACGGCAACGTCCCCGCACTGGTGGTGACGCTCGGGACCCTGTATGTCTACCGCGGGATCACGTACTTCTGGGCCGGCGGCAGCCAGATCAACGCCGACGAACTACCGGCGGCGTTCCTGGACTTCGGCAACGCCACCCTGGTCGGCATCCCGTACCTGGTCCTGCTGGCGCTCCTGGTCCTCGTCGTCACGGGAGTTGTCCTGCGCAACTACCGGACGGGCCGGGAGCTGTACGCGATGGGCTCGAGTCCGCAGGCGGCGCGACTGGCCGGCATCGCGGTCGGCCGCCGTACCGTCGGGGCCTTCGTCGTCAGCGGTGCTCTTGCCGGGCTGGCCGGCGTACTGTTCGCGGCCCGGTTCGGCACGATCGACGCCGCGGCGGGCACCGGCTACGAGCTGAACGTCGTCGCCGCGGTCGTCGTCGGCGGGGTCGCGGTCTTCGGCGGCAGCGGGACCGTCTGGGGCGCCGCGCTCGGAGCGTTGCTGCTGACCACGATCGGCAGCGCGCTCGCCGTGCTCGAGATCAACCAGTTCTGGCAGCAGGCGATCGTCGGCGGGCTGATCCTGCTCGCGATCGGCGCCGACCGGCTGGTCGCCGTCCGGGTCGCGGCCGGCCTGAAGAAGCGAGGCTCCCATGTCAGCTGAGCTCACGGTCACCCGCACGGCCCGGCTGGCCAACTGGAACGTCGCGATCATCGCGATCACGGTGCTCGTGCTGATCGTTGCCGCGGCCACCGTCGACAGCTTCGGTACGTCGCGGAACTTCGGCTTCCTGGTCCTCGACCTGCTCCCGATCGCCCTGGTCGCGCTGCCGATGACGCTGGTGATCGTCACCGGCGAGATCGACCTCTCGGTGGCGAGCACGCTCGGCCTGTCCAGCGCGGTGATGGGCTACCTGTGGAACGCGAACCAGCCGATCGAGACGATCATCCCGCTCTGCCTGCTGCTCGGCGCCGTGCTCGGCGCGGTCAACGGCTTCTTCGTCACCGTCCTCGGCCTGCCGTCGCTGGCCGTCACCATCGGCACGCTCGCGCTCTACCGCGGGCTCGCGTTCGTCGTCCTCGGCGACAGCGCGGTCGCCGACTTCCCGGCGCTCTACACCGACTGGGTCACCGGCACCATCGGGAGTACGCCGATCCCGAACGTGCTGATCGTCATCGTCGTCCTGGCCGTCGTGTTCGGCGTGGTCCTGCACGCGACCCCGATCGGCCGGGCGGTGTTCGCGGTCGGCGCGAGTGAGCAGGCCGCCCGGTTCGCCGGCATCCGGCCGGGCCGGCTGAAGTTCTGGCTGTACGTCGTCAGCGGACTCGTCGCGGGTCTGGCCGGCGTGCTGTGGACCCTGCGGTACTCCAGCGCCCGGGCCGACAACGGCGCCGGACTCGAGCTGGCCGTGGTCGCCGCGGTCCTGCTCGGCGGCGTCTCCATCTTCGGCGGCAAGGGTGCGCTCCCCGGTGTGATCGCCGGAGTCGTGCTCCTCGGGTCGCTGCAGAACGCGCTGCGCCTGTCCGACGTGTCCAACGAGGCCCTCAACGTCGTCACCGGCGTACTCCTGATCGTCTCCGTCCTCGCTCCCAACCTCGCCCGCACCGTGCTGCAACGGCGCCGCACCTGAAAGGTCGAACCATGTCTGCTCGCAAACCCCAGTTGGTGGCGGCCCTGGCCGTGGCCGCCCTCGCCCTGACCGCGTGCGGTGGCGGTACGACGCGGTCGGACACGGCCGGTGAGGCCACCGCAGCCCCGGCCACGAGCGCCGGCAAGGCCGATCCGAACGCCCCGCTCAAGGAGGGCCTGAAGATCGCCTACCTGCCGAAGCAGCTGAACAACCCGTACACCGACGTCGAGGTGGGTGGGGGCAAGGTCGCGGTCGGTGAGATCAAGGGCGAGTACAAGCTGGTCGGCCCGAACGACGCCAGCGCGTCGTCGCAGGTCAGCTACATCAACACGCTGATCCAGCAGCAGCAGGACGTGATCGTGGTCGCGGCGAACGACCCGAACGCGGTCTGCCCGTCGCTGAACCAGGCCCGCAAGGCCGGCATCAAGGTGGTCACCTTCGACTCCGACGCGTCCAAGACCTGCCGGGACGCGTTCATCAACCAGGCCAGCACGCAGGGCATCGGTGAGAGCCTGGTCAAGATGGCCAGTGAGCTGGCCGGCGGCTCCGGCGAGATCGCGATCCTGTCCGCGACCCCGAACGCGACCAACCAGAACTCCTGGATCAAGGTCATGCAGGCCGAGCTGGCCAAGCCGGAGAACAGCAAGCTCAAGCTGGTCAAGATCGCCTACGGCAACGACGACGACCAGAAGTCGTTCACCGAGGCGCAAGGCCTGCTGCAGTCGTACCCGAACCTCAAGGTGATCGTCTCGCCGACCACGGTCGGGATCGCGGCCGCCTCCCGGTACGTGAGCGCCTCCAGCTACAAGGGCAAGGTCGCGATCACCGGGCTCGGCCTGCCGAACCAGATGCGCCAGTACGTCAAGGACGGCACGGTGAAGAAGTTCGCGCTCTGGAACCCGGCCGACATCGGCTACCTGGCGGCGTACGCCGGGGCCGCGATGAGCTCCGGCCAGATCACCGGTGCGGAGGGTGAGAAGTTCAAGGCCGGGAAGCTCGGCGAGTACACCATCGGCGCCGACGGCGAGATCGTGCTCGGCCCGCCGACCGAGTTCACCGCCGCCAACATCGACCAGTTCAACTTCTGAGGGCCGTCCCGTGAATCGCTACTGCTTCTGCCTCCAGGTGAAACCGGACCGTTTGGAGGAGTACGTCGAGCGGCACCGGAACGTCTGGCCGGAGATGCAGGCCGCGCTGCGGGATTCCGGCTGGCACAACTACTCGCTCTTCCTCCGCGACGACGGCCTGCTGATCGGGTACGTCGAGGCCGAGGACCTGGAGGCGGCGCAGAAGGCGATGGCGGCGACCGAGGTGAACGCACGCTGGCAGGCCGAGATGACCGAGTTCTTTACTCGCCAACAAGACGGCACAGAAGACGGGAGGCCGCCGGACGAGTCGTTCCTGCTGCTGCCCGAGATCTTCCATCTACCAGAGGACTGAGAACCATGACGACCGACGCCGTGAAGACCGCCCTGAGCCGCCAGGAGATCGAGCTGCCCTCCTGGGCGTTCGGCAACTCCGGGACGCGGTTCAAGGTGTTCAGCCAGCCCGGGGTGCCGCGCTCGCCGGAAGAGAAGATCGCCGACGCGGCCGTGGTGCACAGGTACACCGGGGTGGCTCCGAGCGTCGCGCTGCACATCCCCTGGGACAAGGTGGACGACTACGCGGCGCTGGCGGCGTACGCGAAGGAGCAGGGCGTCCGGCTCGGGGCGATCAACAGCAACGTCTTCCAGGACGACGACTACAAGCTCGGCAGCGTCACCAACCCCGACCCGAAGGTACGGCGGAAGGCGACCGACCACCTGCTGGAGTGCGTCGACATCATGGACGCGACCGGGTCCCGGGACCTGAAGCTGTGGTTCTCCGACGGCACCAACTATCCCGGCCAGGACGACATCCAGGACCGGCAGGACCGGCTGGCCACCGCGCTGAAGGAGGTGTACGACCGGCTCGGTGACGACCAGCGGATGCTGCTGGAGTACAAGCTGTTCGAGCCGGCCTTCTACACCACCGACGTGCCCGACTGGGGTACGTCGTACGCGCACTGCCTCGAGCTGGGGCCGAAGGCAACGGTCTGTATCGACACCGGGCACCACGCGCCGTCGACGAACATCGAGTTCATCGTCGCGTTCCTGCTCCGGGCCGGCAAGCTCGGCGCGTTCGACTTCAACAGCCGGTTCTACGCCGACGACGACCTGATGGTCGGTGCGGCCGACCCGTTCCAGCTGTTCCGGATCATGAACGAGATCGTCCGCGGCGACGCCCTCGACTCGGATCGTGGGATCGCCTTCATGCTCGACCAGTGCCACAACATCGAGGTGAAGATCCCGGCCATCATCCGGTCGGTGATGAACGTCCAGGAGGCCACGGCGAAGGCGCTGCTGGTCGACCGGGACGCACTGCGCGCGGCCCAGGCGTCCGGTGACGTGCTGGGCGCGAACGCCGCGCTGATGGACGCCTACAACACCGACGTCCGTCCGCTGCTCGCCGGGCTGCGCGAGACCCAGGGACTGGACCCGGACCCGGTCGCCGCCTACCAGCGCAGCGGGTACTTCGAGCAGATCGTCAAGGACCGAGCCGACGGCCAGCAGGCCGGATGGGGAGCATGACTGTGACCAGCACACCGGCCGAGCTCGTTGCGCGTAGCAACAGACTGGGTGCCGATCCACGCAACACCAACTACGCCGGCGGGAACACCTCGGCGAAGGGAACCACGACCGACCCGGTGACCCAGCAGCCGGTCGACCTCCTCTGGGTCAAGGGGTCCGGTGGCGACCTCGGCACGCTGACGGAGTCCGGTCTCGCCGTACTGCGGCTGGACCGGCTGAACTCGCTGGTCGACGTGTACCCGGGCGTCGACCGGGAGGACGAGATGGTCGCCGCCTTCGACTACTGCCTGCACGGCAAGGGTGGCGCGGCGCCGTCGATCGACACCGCGATGCACGGGCTGGTCGACGCCCCTCATGTCGACCACCTGCACCCGGACTCCGGGATCGCGCTGGCGACAGCGGCCGACGGCGAGAAGCTCACCGCCGAGTGCTTCGGCGACCGCGTGGTCTGGGTGCCGTGGCGGCGGCCCGGGTTCCAGCTCGGTCTCGACATCGCGGCGATCAAGCGGGAGAACCCGCAGGCGATCGGCTGCATCCTCGGCGGTCACGGCATCACCGCGTGGGGCGACACCTCGGAGGAGTGCGAGGCGAACTCCCTCGACATCATCCGGACCGCCGAACGCTTCCTGGCCGAACGCGGCAAGCCCGAGCCCTTCGGCGCGGTCGTTCCGGGCTTCGAACCGCTCGACCCGGCCGCACGCCGCGAACGTGCCGCCGCGCTGGCTCCGGTCGTCCGCGGTCTCGCGTCGACCGACAAACCGCAGGTCGGCCACTACAACGACTCCGACGTCGTACTCGAGTTCACCTCCCGGGAGAAGCTGGGTGAACTGGCCGCTCTCGGTACTTCGTGTCCCGATCACTTCCTGCGGACGAAGGTTCGTCCGTTGGTCCTCGACCTTCCGCCGACGGCGCCGCTCGAGGATGCGATCACCCGGCTGCGGGAGCTACATCTGCAGTACCGCGAGGACTACGCGGCGTACTACGACCGGCACGCGCAGCCGGACAGCCCGCCGATGCGGGGCGCGGATCCGGCGATCGTGCTCGTCCCCGGGGTCGGCATGTTCAGCTTCGGCAAGGACAAGCAGACCGCGCGGGTGGCCGGCGAGTTCTACGTGAACGCGATCAACGTGATGCACGGGGCCGAGGCGGTGTCGACGTACGCGCCGATCGACGAGAGCGAGAAGTTCCGGATCGAGTACTGGGCGCTGGAGGAGGCGAAGCTGCAGCGGATGCCGAAGCCGAAGGCGCTCGCCACCCGGGTCGCCTTCGTCACCGGCGGCGGGTCGGGCATCGGCAAGGCGATCGCGCAGCGGCTGGCCGCCGAGGGTGCGTGTGTCGTGGTCGCCGACCTGGACCTGGCGGCGGCCGAGGCGGTGGCGAAGGAGATCGGTTCGTCGGACGTCGCCGTGGCCGTCGGCGCGGACGTATCGTCCGCGGAGGCGGTCGAGGCGGCGCTGCGGGACGCCGTACTCGCGTTCGGCGGTGTCGATCTGATTGTCAACAATGCCGGATTGTCCATCTCCAAGTCGCTGCTCGAGACCACGGAGAAGGACTGGGACCTGCAGCACGACGTGATGGCCAAGGGCTCGTTCCTGGTCTCGCGGGCCGCCGCGAAGGTGCTGATCGACCAGGCCATCGGCGGCGACATCGTCTACATCTCCAGCAAGAACTCCGTCTTCGCCGGCCCGAACAACGTCGCGTACGGCGCGGCCAAGGCCGACCAGGCCCACCAGGTCCGGCTGCTCGCTGCCGAGCTCGGCGAGCACGGCATCCGGGTCAACGGCGTGAACCCCGACGGCGTCGTCCGCGGGTCCGGGATCTTCGCCGGCGGGTGGGGCGCCCAGCGCGCCGCGGTGTACGGCGTACCGGAGTCCGAGCTGGGGGCGTTCTACGCGCAGCGCACGCTGCTGAAGCGGGAGGTCCTGCCGGAGCACGTCGCGGCGGCCGTCCTCGCCCTGACCGGTGGGGAGCTCACCCACACGACCGGTCTACACGTTCCCGTCGACGCCGGCGTCGCCGCCGCGTTCCTGCGTTAGGGAGGAGTACGACGATGTGGAGCACCGACCCGAGCCGTTCCGTCGACGGGAACGGCCTGCTGCCCCGGGTTGAGCCGCGGAAGACCCGGATCGGGCTGGTCGCCGGCGGGCTCGGGGCCTACTGGCCGCAGTTCCCCGACCTGCTGCCGCAACTGCAGGCCTCCGCGCGCCGGGTGTCCGAACGGTTCTCGGCGATGGACTGCGAGGTCGTCGACGTCGGCTTCATCTCCGACGCGCAGGAGGGCGCCGCGGCCGCCGAGAAGCTCCGGGTGGCGGACTGCGACCTGATCGTCGGCTTCCTCACCACCTACATGACCGCCTCGATGCTGGTGCCGGTCGCGCAGCGCAGCGGTGCGCCGGTGCTCCTGCTCAACCTGCAGCCGAGCGAGTCGATGGACCACGCAACCTTCGACACCGGCGCCTGGCTCGCGTACTGCGGTGCCTGCCCGCTGCCCGAGATGGCGAACGCGTTCGAGCGCTGCGGGATCGACTTCCGCTCGGTCTCCGGGTACCTCGAGGACGAGCGGGCCTGGGCCCGGATCGACCGGTGGATCCGCGCGGCCGGCGTACGGGCGGCGTTCCGGCACGGCCGGCACGGTCTGCTCGGGCACCTGTATCCCGGCATGATGGACGTGATCACCGACCCGACGCTGGTCTCCGCGCAGCTCGGCGGGCACGTCGAGATCCTCGAGATCGACGACCTGCGGGTCCTGGTGGAGAAGGTCACCGAGGCGGAGACCGAGCAGCGGATGAAGGTCGCCCGGGAGATCTTCACCCTGGACGACTCGGTGGTCGAGGACGACTTCCGCTGGGGTGCCACCGTCTCGGTCGCGCTGGACCGGCTGGTCGAGGACTTCGCCCTGGACACGCTGGCCTACTACCACCGCGGGCTGGACGGCGAGACCCACGAGCGGGTCGCGGCCGGGATGATCCTCGGCGCCTCGTTGCTCACGGCAAGGGGTGTGCCGGCCGCCGGCGAGTACGAGCTGCGGACGTCGCTGGCGATGCTGGTGATGGACAAGCTCGGCGGCGGCGGGTCGTTCACCGAGCTGCAGGCGCTGAACTTCCGCGACAACGTGGTCGAGATGGGGCACGACGGGCCGGCGCACCTGGCGATCAGCTCGGACAAGCCGCTGCTGCGCGGGCTCGGGGTCTACCACGGCAAGCGCGGCTGGGGTGTGTCGGTCGAGTTCGACGTGAAGCACGGGCCGGTGACCGCGTGCGGTCTCGGACAGCGGCGGGACGGTTCGTTCAACCTGATCGCGTCCGAGGGCACCGTCGTACCCGGGCCTCTGCTGCAGATCGGGAACACCACGTCGCGGGTCGACTTCGGGTGTGATCCGGGTGAGTGGACGGACGCGTGGTCCGGGTCCGGGGTGGCACACCACTGGGCGCTCGGCACCGGGCACCGCGCCAAGGACCTGGCGGCGGTCGCGGACCTCCTCCGCCTCGACCTGACTGTCGTGAACCCATGAAGCGGGTCGCGGCGGTGGATCTGGGCGCGTCCAGTGGGCGGGTGATGCTGGGCGAGGTCGGCGACGGCGTACTGGACCTGACCGAGCTCCACCGCTTCTGGAACGGCCCGATCCGCCTCCGCGACACCCTCCACTGGGACGTCCTCCACCTGTACCGCTCCCTCCTCGAGGGCCTCCGCACCGCCGGCCCCCTCGACGGCATCGGCATCGACTCCTGGGCCGTCGACTACGGCCTGCTGGACCCCTCCGGCCGCCTCCTCGCCAACCCCATCCACTACCGTGACCCCCGCACCGCCGGCGTGATGGAGAAGGTGCTGGAGCTCATCTCGGCCGAAGAACTGTACGAGATCACCGGCCTCCAACAGCTCCCCTTCAACACGATCTACCAGCTAGCCGCCGAACGCGGCCCTTCCGCGCCCGCCTCCGCGCCTGCCCCGACCGGCTCCGCGTCGCCGCGGGCCGGCTCCACCTCCTCCCCACCTGGCCCAGCCTGTTCCGCGACGCCCCGGGCTGGCTCCGTCTCCTCCGCGCCTGCCCCGGCCGGTTCCGGCTCTTCTTCCGCGCCCGACCGCGCCGCAGGCGCGGGCGGGCGCGGGCTGTTGGACTCGGCGGCGAAGCTGCTGATGATTCCCGACCTGCTGGCCTACTGGCTGACCGGGCAAGCCACCGGCGAGCGGACCAACGCCTCGACCACGCAGTTGTACGACGTGCGCGCGCGAGACTGGAGCGCAGTCCTGGCGGAGCGGATCGGTGTGCCGCCCGAGCTGTTGCCCCAGCTCCTGGAGCCGGGTGACGTCATCGGCTCCTTGCTGCCCACCGTCGCCGAGGAGGTCGGTCTCCCGGAAGCGACCCCCGTGATCGCCGTCGGGTCGCACGACACCGCGTCTTCCGTGGTCGCCGTACCGGCTGCCGCCGAGCGGTTCGCGTACATCTCGTCGGGCACGTGGTCGTTGGTAGGGCTGGAGCTGGACGCACCGGTGCTGACCGCCGAGGCGCGTACGGCGAACTTCACCAACGAAGGCGGCGTCGACGGCACGGTCCGCTTCCTGCGGAACGTGATGGGACTCTGGATCCTGCAGGAGTGCCAGCGGGTCTGGGGCGCCGACGACCTGCCAGGACTGCTGCGGGAGGCGGCCGAAGCACCGCCGTTCGCCGTACTGATCGATCCCGACGCTCCGGAATTCCTTGCTCCCGGCAACATGCCGCGGCGGATCGACGAGCACTGCCGGGCGAGCGGCCAGGAGCCGCCACGGTCGCGGGCCGCGACCGTGCGGTGTGTGCTGGAGAGTCTCGCGCTGGCATATCGCCGTACGCTCCGGTCGGCGCAGACGATCGCGGACCGGCCGGTCGACGTACTGCACGTCATCGGCGGCGGGTCGCAGAACGAACTGCTGTGCCAGTTGACCGCCGACGCCTGCGGGCTGCCCGTGCTGGCCGGCCCGGTCGAGGCGTCCGCGCTGGGCAACGTCCTCGTGCAGGCACGTGCGCTGGGCGAACCCCTGCCGGACCTGGGCGCGATGCGTGCCCTCGTCCGTACCACCCATCAACTGCGGCGCTACGAACCGCAGGGAAAACCGGCCGACTGGGACGCCGCCGAGTCCCGGGTGTTCGGAACTAGTTGACGCCCTCCTCACCATGACGGCAGAGGATTCCAACTACTACGCGGAGGTAGCGAGTTGAGGTTCACGCTTCGACGAGACCCGTACCGGCGTCTCTCCGCGTGCGCAGACGGCCCGCCCGGCCGCGATGTTCACTGCCGCATTCACGTCCGCGTTCGCCTGGTGCCCGCAGGCTGTGCACCGGAACACCGCTTGGCTCTCGCGATTCTCCGGTGCGCAGTGCCCGCAGGAACCACAGGTCTGCGACGTGCGTGCGGGATTGATCTTCTCTACCCGGCCCGCGGCCTTGTGCTCCAGACGCTGGACGAGAAGCCCCCAGGCGTTGCTGAGGATCGCCCGGTTGAGTCCGGCTTTCGCGCGGCGATGGTTCGAGAGGTAGCTGCCAGGGTGATCCGGATCTGGTTTGAGTCTCGGCCTCCTGGTCATCTGCTTGATACGCAGGGCCTCCACCCGGATCAGGTCGAAACGACGGGCGAGATACGTGGTGATCTTCTCCACCCAGTCCTTGCGCCGATCGCTGGCCCGGGCGTGCAGCTTGGCGATGGCTGCTGTGACGCGTCGCCGGCGGTTGGAACCAGATGCGCAGCGAGCGAGCCGGCGCTGCAGGGTCTTCAGCCGTATCTGCTCCCGGTCCGAGAGGCGGGGGCACGACAGGAGCTCTCCGTTGGAGAGCGCCGCCGATACAGTCACCCCCCGGTCCACGCCTACGACCTCGCCCGTCATCGGTGCCGGTATCGGCGGCGGGATCGCTGCGAATGCGACGTACCAGCGTCCCGCTCTGTCACGAGTGACGCGATAGGACTTCGCGTCGGGCACGGCACGGGACAGCCGAAACCGAACCCAGCCGACCTTGGGCACCAGCAATCGCGACCATCTCCTGCTTACCCGCTCAACTCGATGAGCCTGCGTGCCGACTATTCGGAACCCCTCGCGCACCCCGGCCCGGCGCCACGTCGGTCGGCGGTGCGTCCCGTTGTAGAAGTTCCTGACTGCCTGGTCGAAATCTCGGAGAGCCTGTTGTTGCACCGTCTGCGAGCCCGCTCGCAGCCAGCCGAACACCGCTCGTGCCTCGGTCAATTGACGGCATTGCTCGGCGAACTTCGGAGTCGGGCCCTTGTCGCGAGTCCACATCGACCATTGCTCGAGCGCCAGATTCCACACGAAGCGGGCATGTCCGCACTGCTCCACGAGCGCTGCTTCCTGCGCTGCAGTCGGGTAGATCCGGAACCGGGACACGTCTCTCACCCAACCAGACGGGACCGACAAGTCCCGATCCTTGAAAGGAGGGAGTCGCGGCGTGCGGGCATTTGGAGAAGAACCTGTACGTCGCGACGACGCCGATGACCGTCCTCCCCCAGGAACTTCGTCCGCTCGCCCGGCGGGTGCCGCCGCGCGAGATCAGCCACGACGACCTGCAACTGCTCCGGCTCCTCGCCACCGGTCTGCCGGTGGACTCCGTGGCCCGCCGGCTCGACCTGTCCGAACGGACCGTCCGCCGGCGGACCCGGATGGTGTGCGACCGGCTCGGCTTCGGCACCGCGATCGAAGCCATCGTCTGGGCCGCCCGCCGCGGGCTCGTCTGACTCTCGTTGTCAAGCAAGTTGCCTCGGGCACCTAGCACGAACCGCGGGTGCCCGGGGCGGCGAGGACGTGCGGCGGGGACGTGCGCCCGGGACGTGCGGCGAGACGTGTGCCGGAGATGTGCGCGGGAGACGTGCGCCTTAGACGTGCGGTGGGGACGTGCCGTTGGGACGTGTGCCGGAGATGTGCGCGGGAGACGTGCGCCTTAGACGTGCGGTGGGGACGTGCCGTTGGGACGTGCGCCGGAGACGTGCGGTCGGGATGTGCGGTGGGACGTGCGGCGTGCGTGGTGCGGCGTGCGGCGTTAGGGGAGGGGGTGACGGGGTACCGGGGACCCGAACATCGAACCGAGGAGGAGCGATGGACGGGATGACCATCCTGTGGATCGTCGTCGCACTGGCAGCCCTCGTCATCCTGGTGGCACTGATCGCCGGGGCGTCGCGGAAGTCGTCGCAGCGCCGGGCCGAACGGAACCGGCAGGAGGCGTACGAGCACGAGCAGCAGGCCAGGACGTCGGCCGTACACGCGGAGAAGCAGCAGGCCGCGGCGGACGAGGTTGACGCCAGGGCACGCAAGGCGCAGGCCGTCGCCGACGAGAAGGCGGCCGAGGCGCGCCGGCTCGCGGCCGGAGCCTCCGAGCGGCAGCAGGCCGCGGCGGACGCCCGGTCCGAGGCCGACGAGCACCGCAACCGCGCCCAGGAGTTGCACCCGGACCACGGCACTCCGCACGCCGCCTCCTGGGGCAAGGACCGTGAGAATGTCGACCGTGATCGCGCTGGTACGGCGCAAGCCGACGCCGACGACCGCAATCGCGCCGACTGGACGCAGGACGCAGACACCGACCGACCCGGGATGACACGAGACGGCGTCAACGACCCCGGACGAGCCGGGATGGCACGGGACCAAGCCGACGACGGTGGCCGAGCCGGGATGACGCGGGACGCGGCCGACGACCATGGTCGAGCCGGGATGGCACGGGACGGCGGCAACGACCCTGGACGTGCCGGGATGGCGCGGGACGAGGCTGACGATCGTGGTCGTGCCGGGATGGCGCGGGACGGGGTTGGTGACCGGGACCGGCCGGATGCGTGGGGTCGGGACGGGCAGCCGACGGACGAGCACTGGGCCGACGGGTTGCACCCGGACGACCCGCGGCGGCAGCCGTGGCCGGAGACGCCCGGGTCCGATCAGCCGGACGACCATCCGAAGCACTCGAGGAACTGAGTCACCTCAGCAGGAACGGAACCACAGACGCATTTGATCCCGCCGGGAGCGCAACGGGGCTGACCACGGCACCTGTCCGGAAGCAGGTGTTCAGGCTCCACCGGCGGGATCAGTGCGCGTGCGTCCGGGGCGGGATCGAGTGTGGGTGTGTTCAGATCAGGTAGCGGAATTCCGGTGAGTTCGGGTTGATTCGCTCGATGTCGAGTGGGGCCGCGTCCATCCGGGTCAGCAAGCCCTCCAGGTCGTCCGGTCGGCTGATCTCGATGCCGACCAGCGCCACCCCGGTCTCGCGGTTGTTCCGCTTCACGTACTCGAACAGCGTGATGTCGTCGTCCGGCCCGAGCGCCTCGTCCAGGAACGTCCGCAGCGCCCCGGGCTCCTGCGGGAACGTCACCAGGAAGTAGTGCTTCAGCCCTTCGTGAACCAGCGATCGCTCGAGGATCTCGCCGTACCGGCTGACATCGTTGTTCCCACCCGACAGCAGGCACACCACGGTCTCTCCCGGGCGTACGTCGAGACCGTTGCCCAAGGCACCTGTCGCCAGCGCGCCGGCCGGCTCCGCGATCAGACCGTCGGTTTGGTAGAGCTCGAGCATCTCGCTGCACACCAGGCCTTCCGGCACCGACATCAGCTCGACGCCGGCCTTCGCGACCAACGGCAACGTCACGTCACCGACCTGGCGTACCGCAGCGCCGTCCACGAAGCTGTCCAGCTGCGCCAACGTCACCGGTTCGCCGGCCTCCAGCGCCGCGGCCATGCTCGCCGCCCCGGCCGGCTCCACTCCGACGATCCGTACGCCGGGATGCCGCTCCGTCAGCCAGGTCGCGACCCCCGCGATGAGCCCGCCACCACCGACCGGCACGACGAGGACGTCGGGCGCGTGCCCGAGCTGGTCGACGAGCTCGACCGCCACGGTCCCCTGGCCGGCAACGGTTCTCGGGTCGTCGAACGCGGGCACCATCGTGGCCCCGGTGGCCTCGGCCTCGGCCAGGGCCGCGGCGGCCGCGTCGTCGTACGTGTCACCGGTGACGATCACCTGGATCTGCTTGCCGCCGAGTGCCGCGATCCGGTCCCGCTTCTGGCGGGGCGTCGTACGGGGAACGTAGACCTTGCCCTGCACACCGAGGATGTGGCATGAGTACGCGAGGCCTTGGCCGTGGTTGCCCGCACTGGCGCAGACCACGCCGGCGGACTTCTGGTCCTCGTCGAGCTGGGCGATCAGGTTGTACGCGCCGCGAAGCTTGTAGGAGCGGCCGATCTGCAGGTCCTCGCGCTTGATCCAGACCTGGGCGCCGGTGCGCTCGGACAGCCGGAGGTTGCGCTGCAGCGGTGTACGCACAGCGACGCCGTCGAGCCGTTTGACGGCCGCGTCGACGGTGGCCGCGTCAACGGCGTACCGGGTGGTGCCGGAGGTCGATCGAGCGACTGAACTACTGCCCTGCATGAGCTTCCTTCCCGTGCATTTGCACGATCTTCGCCGATTCGCTCGCTGCACAAGACAATCCGCGTCCACAGTACGGACGTGCGGCTACCTTTGCGCAACAGACCCTTGTGCCAGGCGTGAAACGGCCCTTCACTGGGCAGTCTAGTTTTCATACGCTCACTCGGTGTAACGGCCAGGGTCCTGGACGGGATGAGCCGAGTAAAGCCGGTCACAGTGGACTGGAGGGCACGAATGGAACTGATTCCGTTCAGTCTGTGGGGAGACGCCCTGTGGTGTGGTCAGGAGGTCGTGCGGGAGGCCCCGCACGAGCAGGCGATCCGAAGCCTGTTCCCGGACCCCATCCCAGCGCGAGGAGCAGACCTGGACACCGACGCGGACCTGGTCCCGGAACCGCACAACCGCTTCGATCCCCGATCCATCGCCGTACGGGTGCAGGGGAAGGTTGTCGGCTACCTGCCGAGGGACGATGCGCACCGGTACCACCCGGTGCTGTCAGAGCTGGTGGCACAAGGCCTGCAACCGCAGGTGCCGTGCCACCTGTGGGTGAGTGAGTGGGAGCCGGCCGACTGGGACGGGAAGGCCGACCAGGGGACGGAGTTCCACGCGAGCGTCGCGGTCGCCCTCGGGCAACCGCACATGCTCGTCCCGGTGAACCTGCCGCCACCCGGTAGCTATCACCTGCTGCCGCCCGGCAGTGGCATCGTCGTCCCGGGCAGTGAGGTGCATCCCGACGTACTGGCACCGTTCTTCCGCGCCGAAGGCGAGTGCTGGGCCTACGCCACCATGCACGCGGTCGAGGAGGAGGACACCATCCAGGACCGCCACCGGGTCGTGGTCGAGGTCAGACTCGACGACGAACCGGTCGGTCGGCTGAGCCCACGGCTCAGCGCCGAGTTCCTGCCGGCCATCCACTACCTGGCCGACATGCGCGCCGAGACCGCCGCCCGCGTCGCCGTCCGCGGCGACCGCACCGCATCGGAGGTGATCCTCTACGCGGCGCGGAGTCACGACCTGCCGGCCACCTGGCCGGACGGCCTGACCCGTTCCCCAGTCGCGTCCCCGCAATGGCACTACTGGGCAACCAAAGAAGCCAACTAGGCGGCTGCGCAGTACTCACCACGCCCCTTGGCGGGTACTGCGGAGCTACTTGAACCCACCCCTCTGCTTAGGACGAAGGCAGCCGGGGTACCCCGCGCGTCGTCTTACCGGCTTCTCGGGCGAGGGCGGCGGTCAGTTGGCGCGGCAGGAGATCACGAGGAAGAAGGGGTAGCGGGCTGCTGGGGCCTTGGGGGAGCTGGGGTCGATGACGGGCCGGGGCTCGGCGGTTCGGGTGAGGGTCAGGCCGTGGTGGTGAAGGGTGTTGAGGTAGGTGGACAAGGTGCGGTGGTTGGCGCCGACCTGCTGTCGTAGCGTCGACAGGGCGCCGTCGGCCTGCCAGTAGCGCTCGTCGTAGTACGTGCTGTCGGAGGGCCAGGCCCCGGAAACGCCCTCTACTCCTGGGAAACAGGGGTGCAGGATGCAGAAGGCGAACGTGCCGCCAGGGCGGAGCAGGCGATGGACGTTGGCCACGGTGCCGTCCAGGTCGTCGATGTCGGACAGGCCCATGCTGCAGACGGCGGCGTCGTACGTCTCGCCGCGGAGGAGGTCCGGGTCGGCCGCGTCGGCGTGGAGGTAGCGGATGCCCAGTGGTTCACGATCTTCGAGTTCGCACGCTTTCCCGAGCATGGCCGGCGAGAGATCGACGCCGACGACGGACGCTCCTCTGCGCGCGAGTCCGCGGCTGATCCGTCCGTGGCCGCAGGCGACGTCCAGCACTCGTTGCCCGTCGACCCCTCCCAGCACGTCGAAGAGTGCGGCCGTGACTGGATCGTCGAGGTCGTCTGTCCAGCCGGTTGCGTAGTAGTCCGCGACGCCGTCGTACCGAGCGCTCATGCGTCGACGCTACCGGCGCACGGCGCTGGGATCAGTCTGCCCTCGGCTAACTGCGTGCCGAGTAGATCAGGGCGACGGTGCCTGAGGGGTAGGGCCGGGCGGTGCGGAGCGTGAGGGATCTGGGGTCGGTGACGTCGGTGAACATGGAGCCGCCGTGGCCGACGATGGCGGGGTTGAGTTTGATCCAGTACTCGTCGACCAGGTCGGCGGCGACGAGGGAGCGGACTGTCTTGGCGCCGCCGAAGACCACCAGACTGCCGCCGGTGGTGTCCTTCAATCGGCGGACGTGATCGACGCCGTCGCCCGCGGCCAGCGTCGAATTCGCCCAGGAGCTGACGTCGAAGTCGCTGTCCGAGGACAGCACGACCTTCGGGGTCCGGTTCATCCAGTCGGCCAACTCGCCCTCGGCCGCCGTCCAGTAGGCGCCCGACGGCGTGAACGACGTACGCCCCCAGAGCATCGTGTCCGCGACGGCCATCAGTTCGCCCGTCACCTCCGCCGCCAGCTGTGGATCGTCGACCATGAACCCGAGGTCGTTGTCCGGCCCGGTCATGAACCCGTCGAGCGTCACGTCGCTGAAAACGATCAGTGGTCGCATGCGTCCACTGTCGCACCGCGCGGTTTCACATCGCTTTCACCTTGCGGACGAAGGCCTCGGAGGAGTCGAGGCGGCGGCCCGCGGCGTCGGTGACCTCGAGTTTGCGGAGCGGGCGCTGGTCCTGTACGTCGAGCAGGACCGAGTGCGGCTCGTCGTCGTCGAAGAGGTGCCCCTCACCCCACTGACGCAGGCTGACCAGGATCGTGAAGAGGTCCCGTCCCTTCGGCGTCAGGGCGTACTCGTGGTACGCGCTCCCGTCGGCGGCCGGCAGCACCTCGAGGATCTCGTGGGCGACCAGCTCGCGCAGGCGCGATGACAGGATGTTCTTCGCCAGCCCGAGGTTGCGCTGGAACTCGCTGAACCGGCTGATGCCGTCGAACGCGTCGCGGACGATGAGCAGCGACCAGCGGTCCCCGATGACGTCGACCGCCCGGGCGACCGGGCACTCCGCCCGTTCGTGGGTCAGGCGCTTCGGCATGTCGGTCCCCCTGCGGATCTCGTTGGAGCCAAGTGGTTGCAAGTATAAACCAGCTGCTCTACGCTCCCGGTCAAGCGGTTTCAACTTGAAACCACCCTGCGGCTGAGGAGGCCAGATCATGACGGCACAGGCGGATTCGAGAGTGAGCCCGGTACGGGTGGCGGTCGTGCAGTTCGAACCGCGGGTCGGGGTGGACAACCTCAAGGCCAACGCCCTGGCGGTCGAGCAGCGGCTGACGGCCGCGGCGGACGCCGGCGCGGGGCTGATCGTGCTGCCCGAGCTCGCGACCACCGGCTACGTGTTCGAGACCCGGGAGGAGGCGTACGCGCACGCCGAGCTGGTGCCGGACGGACCGACCGTCGAGGCGTTCGCCCGGATCGCGGCGGCGCGTGACGTGTACATCGTCGGCTGCGTGGTGGAGCGGGACGGCGTGACGCTCTACGACACCGCCGTACTGGTCGGGCCGGACGGCTTCATCGGCCGCTATCGCAAGACGCACCTGTGGAACACCGAGAAGCTGTGGTTCACCCCGGGCGACGAGGGATTCGCGGTCTACGACACCAGGATCGGCCGGATCGGGTTGCTGGTCTGCTGGGACATCTGGTTCCCGGAGACCGCGCGGATCGTCGCGCAGCTGGGGGCGGACATCATCTGCATCCCGACCGGCTGGGTGTGGACTCCGCCGCCGCTGTACGACGCGAGCGGTGTCTGCATGGCGGCGTACCTGACCATGACCGCGGCGCACGTGAACAACGTCTTCATCGCGACCGCGGACCGGATCGGCCAGGAGCGCGGCGCCGGCTTCATGGGCAACTCACTGATCGCCGGCACGAACGGGTGGCCGATCGACCGCATCGCCGGACCGGACGAGGACACCATCATCTACGCGGACGTCGATCTGACGGCTGCGCGCACCGCGCCGATCTGGAACCAGCTCAACGATCTGCACCGGGATCGTCGTACCGACCTGTACGACCAGCTGCTCGGCTACACCGGCCGCGCCCCGCTCCCGAGGTGACGCCATGACGACCGTTCGCAGTACGACGGCTGTCCCCGGAGTACGACGGGTCGCCCAGGTGTCCGTGGTCGTGACCGCGGTCCTGCTGGTGGCCCTCGTCGGCTGGACGTTCTCGGTGGTCGCCCGCGATGCGAGTTGGAACGGTGACTACACGGAGGTTGGCCGGCTTGCCTCGTGGGTGGTCGGGTCGATCAGCGAGCCACAGTTCTATGCTGTGGCTCCGGCCGGTGCACTGCTGCTTGTCGGTGGGCTGATCGGGCATGTGGCGTCGCGGATGTCGTGGCGGTGGCAGGGGTTCGTCCAGGCGTGTGGCACGGGTCTGTGGCCTTGGGCGGCGGGCAGTGCGTTGGTGAGCTTGGTGCTCGGGAACCTCGTGTGGGGCTGGACGTTGGCGTCGGGGAGCTGGCAGCCGCTGTTCGTTCCGCTGGTGTCGGTGGCGCCTGCGATCGTCGTGCTCTACGGGCCTGGGTGGCGGGTCGGTCTGTCGGCGGCAGTGCTGGGCGCGGTGCTGACGCCGCCGGCGTCGATCCTGGTGGTCGAGTACGTCTGCACGCCGCTCGACCTGCCGCCGGTGATCGGCGCGACGACGGGCATGTGGGTCGCGGCGATCGTCGCCTTCTGGCTGTGCAAGCGTCTCCCGTGGATGCCGCCGCCAGGCGCTTGGCGAACCTCACCCGCACCGACGTCCTCGCCTGTGCCGACGTCCTCGCCTGTGCCGGCCTCCTCGCCTATGCCGACGTCCTCGCTCTCGCCGACGTCCTCGCCATCGCTGACGTCCTGGGCCTCGCGGTCGTCGGCCTTGCGATCGCGTTCGGCCTCGCTGCCGGGGCAGTCGCGGTTGTGGGTGCCTCGGCGGGCGTTGGCCGACTTCTCGGAGGCGCAGTTCTTCGGTAACGAGTGGGCGAGTGCGGCGCTGATTCTCGGCGCGGTCGTCGTACATCTCGTCAGCCCGGCCGGCCTCGCCTACGGCTCCGGGCTCTTCGTCGCTGTCCTCGTCAGCCAGGTGCTGACCGCAGTCGTCGGTGTGCTCGTCTGGCGCAGGAAGTGGCAGGCGCACGGGTTCTATCCGACGTTCGTCCCGGTCGTGTCGGTCGCGCCGGCCACGGTCCTCGTCTTCGGAGGAACGGTGGAATCGGTGGTCGTGGGTGCCCTGGCGGGCGCACTGATCGGTCCGCCGGTCGCTGCGGCGATCTCGGCGCGGTTGCCGCGGGGGTTCCACCCGTTCATCGGGAACGTCGCTTCGATGGGTCTATGTACTGCGGTGGTCGTGTCGTCCCTCCGCCTCATCCCCGGATTCGGCTCATGACGGCGGTCGAGCTGGGCCGCGCGTTGCGAAGCGGGGAGGTCTCGGCCGTCGAGTTGGCGGAGTCCGCGTTGGATCGCATCCGCGAGCTGAATCCAACTCTGAACGCCTTCGCGCTCGTCGATGAAGCGGGTGCTCGCGCGGCCGCGCGGGTTGCCGACGAGCAGTTGGCCGCAGGAGTCGACCTGGGTCCGCTGCACGGTATCCCGGTCGCCGTGAAGGATCTCATCGACGTGGCCGGCCTGCCGACGAGTTGTGGATCCGCCACCTCCTTCGGCGGAGTTGCGGATGCCGACGCCGAGGTCGTACGTCGGCTGCGTTCGGCCGGGGCGGTTATTGTCGGCAAGACGACGTTGCACGAATTCGCGTACGGGGTCACCGGTGATCGGTCCGTCCACGGCGCCTCGCGCAACCCGGTGGATCTGAGTCGGATGTCCGGAGGCAGCAGCGGCGGCAGTGCGGTCGCGGTCGCTGCCGGGATGGTGCCGGTTGCCTTGGGCACCGACACCGCGGGCTCGGTCCGCGTGCCGGCGGCGCTCTGTGGGGTGGTCGGGTACAAGCCGGCGTACGACGTCGTGCCGACCGCCGGCGTCTACCCACTGGCGCCTTCCCTGGACCACGTCGGCCTGTTCGCCGCGACGTCCGAAGACGCGCTGATCGGCTACCACGCGATCAGTGGCCGGCAGGTGAGGTCCTCGTCGGGCAAGCCGGTCCCTGTCGGATGGATTCCGCCGTCGGCGATCGCGGTGACGGATCCGCGGATCGAGAAGCTCGCCCGTCGGCAGCTGGCGGGGTTCGTCGTGGAGGTCGTGCGGGGGTTTCCCAAGTGGGACCGGTCGGTGTTCGAAGAGTTCTCGGTGTTGCAGGGCCGTGAGGCCTTCCGCGTGCACGAGCATCACCTCAGGGCCGAACAAGACCTCATTGACCCGGAGGTGCTCGCACGCCTCCGCACGGGCGGCGAGGTGACCGACCGACGGTATGCGTCAGCCGACGAGGCACGGCACGAGCTCGCGGTCATGGTCGACGAGCTGCTGACGACGTACGACGTACTCGCTCTGCCGACCGTGCCGATCGTCGCACCGACTGTCGGGGCTCGGCGGGTTTCGGTCGAGGGCGCCGAGCTCGAGGTTCGCCAGGCCCTGTTGTCGCTGACGTGCCTGTGGAACATGACCGGCTCACCGGCGATCAGCGTGCCCGTGGGGCGAGTCGACGGGCTGCCGGTCGCCGTACAACTCGTCACTGCGCCGGGTCAGGAGCACCTGCTGTTCGCGGCCGCCCGCGAGCTTGAGATTGTCAACAATCGAACAAAGGAATTGTATGCCGTCGATCCAGATTGACCTGCCGGTGACAGCCGACGAGGCCACCAAGCGGGCGTTCGCCGAGCGCATCGGAGTTGTCTACGGGGAGATCATGCAGGTTCACCGGGACCTGTTGACGGTCTCTCTCCATGACCTCGGCCGTGGAGGTGTGTGGCGTTGCCACGAGTCCGGTCCGCCGACTCCCTCGGCTCTGATCATGTGCGACATCCGGAAGGGCCGTCCGACAGAGGTCCGGGCTCGTCTCGCCCAGTCTTTGATCGACGCCTGCGTGGAGACGTTCAAGCTGGACGCCTTGTGGGTGAAAGTCGAATTCACCCAGCACGACGGCGACGACATGTACCACCCGCACCTCGGCGGCTTCAACACCAACTGGACCGCCGACGAACGCAACCGATCAGATCCAATTCCGGGGTGAGGAGGTCGCCGACGGAGACCACGTCGCGGTAATTGCTATAGGCAATTACTGCGACGTGGTGTGCCCAAGGGTCGAGGCGTCCGGCCAGACGATGCGGAGGCAGGTGGGGGTGCCGTTGAGCCGGGTCGGGTCGCCGCCGGGTGGTGGGACGGTCGAGGTTTCGACGGCCTCGCCACCGGCGGCGCGGTAGAACTCCCGCGCCCTGGTGTTCTGCTCCAGCACCCACAGGTACATCGCGTTGTCGCCCACGTGATCGGTGACAGCCCGCGCCGCCCGAGCCATCAGTTCGGTGCCGATCCCGCCCCGATGATGGCGATAGTCGACATGCAGATTGTCGACAAGGCTGCCCCATCGCGGATCGCGGTCGAACATCACGTGCACGAACCCGGCCAGCCGCCCGTCGTACTCCGCCAGCACCGTAGCGGTCTCACCCGGGTCGGCGAGCCGCTTTGCCCAAACCTCCCGCCGATCGGCGTCGATGTCGCCGTCGAGGAACGAGTCCGCGTACGCACCCCGGTAGTGACGCCCCAACTGTCCGCATGCAACCCCGCGACCCGCCCAGCGTCTTCAAGCCCGGCCGCCCGAAACTCCAGATTCCCCACCCGCAGCACCGTACTCAAGAAACCTGAGCAACAGCCGGCTGTCCATTTCGTGGGCAAGCTGCTCGGTGACGTGCAACGACAGCGCGTCCTCGGCGCCGGCAGCCCGGTAGATCCGGCGAAGTCGATCGAACGCGTCCGGCACAGTCTCGTTGTACGCCGCCGACCCGTTGCCCGGCCCGGGTACGTCGAGCTCGCCGTAGTGCACGGCCAGCGGGCGAGGCGCGTTCAACCCCGCGATGTCGGCACGGTCCAGCCAACCAAGCACGCCGGGCACGCAATGAGCAGGCGCGTTCCCGGACCGCGCGAAGATCGCGGTGAACGAGCCCAGTGTGCCGCTGGCGAAGATGGAGCGGACACGCTGGCTGAACACCGGATAGGTGCAGGCGAGGTCCCCACCCCACGAGATCCCAGCCACGTCGAGCCGCCGTACGTCGTACGTGGACGCGAGCCAGTGCTCCCACCGCAGCAGGTCCTCGACGGTGTCGCCCAGGAGCGTCCGCCCGTTCTGGAAACCGTCCGTGAGGAGCGTGTACGCCATGTGCCGGCCCCAATGCCAGTACTCGAGGCTCTCGCCGTCGCGATGACGAGCAAGGTCGCTGAGCACGCCGAAGCCACGGAGCTCGGGCAACAAAACCGTGTGCCCAGCCTGCGCGAGCACGAATGCGAAGTTGTGGTGATAGTCCTCGCGCACTCCGTCGATCGCCAGGCACTCGTCAACCTGCCCGTGTCCATGCAACGCGATGACCGCTGAGCCCGTCTGTGTTGCCGGCTGCAGCAAATAAGCAGGCACTGACAGCTCGTCGCTCACCCGCATCACCAACGCGACTACGCCGACGTCCTCGTGAGAGGTACGACGTACCTCCGTCACCCCGCCGGCTCGGACACGTTCGTCGACACCGACGACCTCCGCCAGCTTCGCCTTGGCCTGCGTCCGCCAGTCCGCCCAAGCCAGCCCGGCGGTCTCGAACGACAGCCGGGGTGACGCTCGCGGCGTCCGGTAGCGCAGAGTCAGCTCGTCGGGCCGGATGAGGAAGTCGTAGTCCATCCCGACACACTCGCCCAGCGCCGTCTCAGTTGGTAGTGGTTTTGTTCCCGTTGGTGGCTGGCGGCAACTACTTGATGTGGGCGAGCTGGACAAGGTTGCCGCAGGTGTCGTCGAGGACGGCTGTGGTTGAGGGGCCCATGTCCAGGGGCTGCTGGGTGAAGAGGACACCGAGCTTGCTGAGGCGGTAGTACTCCGCCTGGACGTCGTCCACCGCGAACGACACCGCCGGGATGCCGTCCTTCGCCAGGCCGGACTTGTACGCGTTCACGACGGGATGGCGGTCCGGCTCCAGCACCAACTCGGCCCCGTCCGGCGCTTCGGCCGAGACCACGGTGACCCAGCGATCCTCGCCCATCGGTACGTCGTACCTCTTCACGAAGCCGAGCACGTCGGTGTAGAAGCGCAGCGCCTTCTCCTGGTCGTCGACGAAGATGCTGACCTGGTGGATCCTCATGGGTTCTCCTCCGGTGTGTCCCGCCTGAGCCATCGCGTGACGATGCGCTCGAGCGGCTCGGTGTTCAGATCGTGGAACTTGTAGCGACCCTGGCGGCGCGTACGGACGAGGCCGGCGGACTCCAGCACCGCCAGGTGCTGACTGATCGCCTGCCGGGACAACCCGAGCTGGTACTTCGTCACCAGCCGCGTGCAGATCTCGAACAACGTCTGCCCGTCCCGCTCGACCAACTCGTCGAGAATCCGCCGCCTGGTCGGATCGGCCAACGCCTTGAAAACATCCTCGCCCACGACCCTCACAATAGGCAAGTCAATACTTGCCTATCAAGTCCCCTTCATGACGTGTTCGCGGCTAGTTGCCGCAGGTGGGCGTGTCCTCGATGACTGGCAGAAGGCCGCCGCTGAGCCCGGTGGACAGGCCGCGGCTGGTTTCGACGGATTGCGGGGTCGGGCCGCAGCAGCCGGCGGATCCGGCGTCGCCGTACGCGAGGTCGGAGGAGCAGACCCCGGTTTCGGGCAGGTCTAGTTGGACGTCGCGCGCCGCTTCCCAGTCGCCTGTCAGGGCGGTGACCACCGAGCGGGCCTGTTCGTAACCGGTGGCGAGGAGGAACGTCGGGGCGCGGCCGTAGGACTTCGCGCCGACGGCGTAGTACCCCGGCTCGGGATGCGCGAGCTCGTCGACGCCGTGTGGTGGGACAGTTCCGCAGGAGTGTTTGTTCGGGTCGATCAGCGGCGCCAGTGCGCGCGTGGAGCCGAGGATCGGGTCGAGGTCGAGCCGGAGTTCCGACACGTACTCATGGTCGGGCCGGAAGCCGGTCGAGTTCACCACCGAGTCCGCGACGACGCGCCGGTCTCCCGCGACCAGCTCGACCCGGCCGTCCGGCGTACGCCCGACGGCCTCGATCCGGAACGAACCGACCAGCTCGATCCGCCCGGACCGCACGAGCTTCCGCAACCTGGTTCCGAGCGCTCCGCGAGCCGGCAGTTCGTCCGCGTCGCCACCGCCGTACGTGCGGGCCTGATCGGTGCCGCGAGTCACCCACACGATCTCTCCAGCTAGCTCGGCCAGCTCGAGCAGCGTCGTGGCGGCCGAGTGGCCGGCGCCGACGACCGCCGTACGTCGGCCTGCGAAGCGGTCCCGATCGGCGCCGAGTACGTCGGGCAGCGAGTGGACGATCCCGTCGAAGTCGGTCTCGCCACGGGCCGGGATCCCGGAACCGCCGAGGACGTTCGGCGTCCGCCACGTGCCGGCGGCGTCGATGATCGCGGACGCCAGGAGCTCGGTCCCGTCGGACAGTCGGACCAAGTACGGCGCCTTGTCGCGGCCGGCGGACCGGATGCGGTCGAACCCGACGCGGGTCACCGCTTCGACCCGGGCGTCGTACCGGATGCGGTCGTTGAGCTCGGGCGTCTTGGTCAACGGCTCGAGGTAGGAGTCGATGAGGTCGCCTCCGGTGGGGAGGGTGTCGGGGTCGGGCGCGGTCCAGCCGGCGCGTTGGAGGAGGCGTCGGGCGGCGGCGTCGACGTCGTACCGCCAGGGGCTGAAGAGCTTGACGTGTCGCCACTCGTCGATCGCCGACGCAGCGCCGGGCCCGGATTCCAGGACCAGGAAGTCGAGGTCACGTTCGGCGAGGTGGGCGGCCGCGGCCAGGCCTACCGGGCCCGCGCCGATCACGATCACCGGCGACACTGACTGGTCACGCATGAGGCGCTCCTGTCTAGAAGATCATCGAATCAACCGTCAGCTTGCCTCTTGATTAGACAGGAGTCAAGATAGAGGTATGTCGAAACAGGGGTCCGCTGGTTGTTGTTCGCCGATCTCCGCTCAGGCCCTCGACGAGGCGGGCGCCGTCGAAGGGGCCGTCGTGTTCAAGGCGCTGGCCGATCCGATCCGGCTTCGCCTGCTGTCGATGATCACCTCGGCCGGTGGAGAGATCTGCGTCTGCGAGCTGACGCCGCAGTTCGAGGTGAGCGGGCCGACGATCTCCCACCACCTCAAGGTCCTGCGCGAAGCCGGCCTGGTCGACTGCGAACGCCGCGGCACGTGGGTCTACTACTGGCCGGTGCCCGATCGCCTCCGGTGGATCTCCAGTCTGCTGGCCTTGCCCGAGCCGGCGCTGAAGGCCTGAACATGACCCACACCGTGCTGTTCGTTTGCGTCCACAACGCGGGCCGTTCCCAGATGGCCGCGGGCTGGCTGCGCCACCTCGCCGGCGACCAGGTCGCCGTACTGTCCGCCGGTTCAGAACCCGCAAGCCAGCTCAACCCCGTCGCCGTCGAGGCGATGCGCGAGGTGGGCATCGACATCACCGAAGCCGTCCCCCAACGCCTGTCGACCGAGGCCGTCGAGGCCAGCGACGTCGTCGTCACCATGGGCTGCGGCGACGCCTGCCCCTTCTACCCCGGCAAACGTTACGAAGACTGGGCCCTCACCGACCCGGCCGGCCAACCCCTCGAGGTGGTCCGCCAAGTCCGCGACGAAATCCGCAACCGTGTCGAAAAGCTCCTCAAGGAACTCCGTTCGCAGTAGCCGGCTCCTTGGTCTCGGGGGTCGACCTTGTCCCTCGACTTGCCGTCGGGGCTATCGGGGACAATCGCTCGTGTGAAGAAGCCAGACGCCGAGCCCGTAGTCGCACGCAACCGCAAGGCCGCCCATGACTACCACTTGGGCGAGTCGTGGGAGGCGGGGATAGTGCTGCAAGGCCCGGAGGTGAAGGCACTCCGTGCCGGGCGAGCGTCCCTGGTCGGCGGGTTCGCCATCGTCGAGAACCGGGAGATCTGGCTGCACGGCGTACACATCCCGCAGTACTCGCAGGCCCGCTGGTTCAACGAGGGCTCCCGCCGCAAGCGGAAACTGCTGCTGCACCGCGCCCAGATCGACAAGATCGACCGCAAGGTCAACGAAAGCGGCCTGACGATCGTCCCCGTCACCCTCTACTTCAAGGACGGTCGCGCAAAGGTCGAGATCGCCCTCGCCCGAGGCAAGAAGTCCTGGGACAAACGCCAAACCATCGCCCAACGAGAAGCAACCCGAGAAGCCGAACGAGCCCTCCACCAACGCCTCAAGCGCCGCCCAAATTGACAGCGGTACGCCGGCGCAGGTCCCGGACGGTCGAAGGAGCGCACTTACTGTTCGGTGGGGTTGGATGGCACCAACCCGAGACGTACCGCGACCGCGGCGGCTTGGACTCGTGTTCGGACGCCGAGCTTGACGAGGATATGGCTGACATGGACGCTCGCGGTCTTGGCGCTCATGTAGAGCGCCGTGCCGATCTCCCTGTTGGTGCGGCCTTCGGCGAGCAACGTGAGCACCTGGATCTCGCGGTCGGTCAGGCCGATGACCTCGATCGGATCGGCGCCAGGCTCGGAGCCCGTCGGTGTTTGCCCCAGCGGGATGCGGGCGAGCTTCGCGAGAGATCGGATTCTCCCCATCAGGGGGACCGCACGGAGACTCTCCGCCGTTCGAAGTGCGGCTTCCAGTTCGGCGGCCGCCTGGCTACGAACCCCGGGTGCGCGTGAGGCGAGCAAGGCCTCGGCGGCGCGGAAACGCGCTCGCGCTTCGTCGTACGGGTGCGCGAAGGTCTGCCAACACCGTGCCGCCGCACGCCACAACTCGGGATCGGAAGCACCGACGAGACGAGAGCGCTCGGCTGCAACTTGCGCCGCGATGGCGGATGCTCGCACTCCGGCGACAGCACCGGCCAGTAGCCTGACCAGGCTCTCGAAGTCGTCGCGTGCCTGGACTTCTGCCGCCGCTTCGAGTCCGGCGAGCAGCAAGGTCTGCGCTTCTGCCTCGACATCAGATCCGTGAATGACGGCGGTCGCAGCTCTCGCTGCGGCGAGTGCCTCGGAGGGACGGCCTGAATGGAGCAGCAGCTGTACCTGTACCTCGACGTATCCAAGTTTGTGCAGGGGTTGGTCGTCACGATCCAAAGGGCTGGCGAGGCGTTGGAGATCGGCAGCTGAATCGAGGTCGCCCCGTGCCATGTAGATCTGAGCCAGTGGACTCTCGAGTGCCGGAAACTGTTGCGCGGTCGCCGGCCGTTGAAAGGCGAGCGCCTCGTCCCAACGTCCGAGGTGGTAGAGAGTTTCGACCAGATTGCCCTCGAGCAGATCCTCCATCCAGTGTCTGTCGACCATGAGCCGCCTGAGTTCCTGCTGCACGACTTGCTGAGACTTGAGCATCTCGTCGACTTCGCATCGCACACCGTAGGCATAGGACAGCCCAACGCCGGCGTACACGATGTCGTCCGGCTCCGCCAGGTCACGCGCGATCGACAACGCAGCCTGGAGGTTCTCGATTGCCTCCTGAGTGCGACTGTCGTCCGGCGCCGCCCGAAGCAGCCCGAGCACCAGCCTGGCCCGGCCGATGGTGCGGAGGTCACCGAGCCGCGTGGAGATCTGGAGCGCGACTGACGCGGGTTGCTCGGCTTCCGGCGACCTCGAGCAGGCGACCAACGTGAAGGCTCGCCGAGCTAGGACCTCACCTCGAAGCGCTTCATTCCCTGGTGGAACGAGCCCTTCGGCCCGATCCAGGTCGGCCAGCGCACCGTCGTTGTCGTCGACGTGCGCGCGCATCCACGCACGGGCGAGCAGCGCTGACACGACATCGTGGTCGGCATCCACTGTCGTGTCGACGTTCCCCAAGGCCTCGTTCAGAACTGCGATCGCCTGCAGATGGCGCCCCGCGGCGCCGAGTAGTGCCGCCGCTGACTTCGCCAGCGCGATCGTGCTCGGTGTGTCCCGGTCCACGGTCGCCTGATCCCGAAGCGCCGACGCCACGGCGTACCAGTGACCTGCCTCGGCGATGGCGAACCGTGTCTCGGCCGCCCGGGCAGCATGGAGTGCCCATCGCATCGTCTCGTCTCGGTCGTCCGCCAGCCGATACTGCTCGGCTACTTCGGCGACCGCCGACGCCACGGGTAACGCTCCGAGTGTGGAGGCCAGGTACTCACCGAGACGGGCGTGCAGCCGCCGGCGTTCCGGCAGTAGGAGCTGTTCGAACGCTGTCTCGGCCAGGACAGGATGCCGGGCTGTGGTGCCGTCTGTCGCACTCCTGACGAGTAGGCCGGCCTTGAAACCGATCTTCACACTCGCGACGTCTCCGTCGGCCGCGACCAACAACTCGTCGTCAGTGAGGGGTCGAGCAAGCATGCCCGTCGCGGCGATCGCGGTTCGGACCTGTGGCGGCACCGTCTCCAGTCGTGCTGCCAGCACCTGGCGTAGCGATGTCGACAATGTCGCTTCTCCTGCGGCCAGTTCGGCGCTGAGATATGGATTGCCCGCACTCCGCCTGTACACCGCAGCCACCAGCTCCGCGGAGCAATCCGCCAACTGCCGAGCGGTCTCTTCGATCGTCAGCCGGCGAAGAGGTAGATCGGTCACCGAGGGGAGGCGCAGCTGCTCACTGAGCCACCACGCCTGCTCGTTCCCGGTGCCGTCATCCCGCCAGGTCAGGAGAACCAGTAGGCCCGACGGCGGCAGGTTGCGGCTGAGGTAGGCGAGGAAATCCAGGGTCGACGCATCCGCCCAGTGCAAGTCCTCAACGACGAGTACGACGCCGCCGTCGACGACCTCGCCCAGGGCCCTCATCATCGACTCGAAGGCCCAGGCTCTACCTGCTGCGACCGAAGTGAATCCTTGGTCCTTCACGTCCCAACCGACCCTGAGCGCCGTGGCGAGTCCTCCATAAGCCACCGCGCTCGACAGCGGTGCACATGAGCCGCTGAGGATGCGTAGTCCGGCGGCCGTGGCCTCCGCTACGGCGGCACTCACCAGCCGGGACTTCCCGATGCCCGCCTCACCCCGCACAATCGCGACGGCCGATCCACTGGTTAGTCCGGTCGTCAACTCCTTGAGCAGCGCGAGCTCCTCGTCGCGCCCGATCAGGGCCCCTCCCACGCCACCATCATGCGCCCGACGACGCGTGAAGTGGAGCCCTGGATAAGGCATCAGGAATGGCTTCCTAAGGCGGTACGTCGAGAATCCGCGCGTCAATGCCCGATGTGCCGGACCGGCTTGCGGGCGGACTGTGATGGCAGGCGCACAGCCTTTCGGGAGGACATCATGGATACCAAACGTTTCATCATTACCGCGTCAGTACTCGTCGCCGCCGGGCTCGCGTTGCCTGTGGCCGGTGCTGCCGCCAAGGTTCCGCCGGAGGATCCGCGACCGGTCGCCACCGTTCCATACGAACCCGGACCGCCGAACTACCCGGCCTACGACCCGGCCCACGAGGTCGCCGTGCAGACCGCGGGCGCCAGCAACGACAGCTCGTCCGACGGCATCGCGGTCGAAGCACTCGAGGCCGGCGCATCAGCCGCGGGCGGAGCCGCCGTCGCATTCGCCGTGACCTGGCTATACCGACGCCGCCAGATCCCCACCGCACACGGCTAGCAGCCGCGCCGCGAATCACGGCTCGCCACGAGGCATCCAGGGTGCGCTCGCGGACGACGAGAAGGCACCACGGGGTGGTCGGTGGGCTGCGAGGGAGCGCCGTACGCCAAGACCCAGGTCAGCTGACCTGGGTCTTGTGGCGCGCTCGGAGGGTTTCCTTCGCATCGTAGGAGCCGGATTCACCTCAGTGTTGCCGGCACGTGCATCTTGCTCGTTGGGATCAGTTCCAGAGGCAGAAGGGATGTCCCGCAGGATCCAGCATCACCCTCAACCTGCGCGGGTCTCGGTCTGCTGGCTGCTGACGAGCCTCACGAGCACCGAACGACACTGCACGGTCGACCGCGGCCTGGACGTCGTTCACGCGAATCTCGAAGTGCATCATCTTCGTCTGGGCGGGAACGTCCTCTGGCCACACGGGAGGCACGTACCAATCATTGGCCTGGATGTTGAGCCACATCCCACTTTGGGGGTCTCGCAGGGCAGCCCATCGCCGCTCGCGCTCGGCCACCTCCGTCCCGAGCAGGTCCCGATAGAAGGCAACCTCAGCGTCGTACTCGTCGGGCGCACAATCGATGCATACCGCGTTCCACCGGAACCCCGCCGCTTCTTCGTCGGAACCTTGCATCCTTCGACTCCTTCGGGTCTCCCGTCCGCCAACGAGCTAACCCGACCCTAAGCCAAGCTGCCTGACCTGCGGCTCCGTCCGATGCGCGCAGGGGCTCGGCTTTGTCGCGGTCGAGCAGTTCGAAGGGCCGGAGCCGGAGCCGAGGGATGTTCGGTTCATGGGCTGTGCTTACGGGGAAACGGTGATCTCCAGTGGTGCCGAGACCATTTTGCGCTTGTACGTCAGAAGCGCGATAACCAGCCGCCACTGTCCGGGCGGGACGGCGTACCCCAGGTCGGGAACCACCGAGGCAGTGCCGATCAAGACGGGTACGGGGCGGCTCTGGTGAGGTTCGATCGCGAACCCCACTCGGGCCGCGGTCCGCGGGCCGACGTACAGACCGACGACGGCGCCGGAGCTGTCGGTCACCGCCGAGGTCAGGGCTCCGTTGGTGAGGAGCACCTGCTCCTGCTCGGTCCGATTCGTTACCAGCACCTCCTCGTGCGTGGATCGACCGCTGCGGATCGTCAACGGCGACAGCGGCTCGACGTCGAGGCCGGTGGGTTCTGCGAGTCCGTCGAGTAGTTGGCGCGTGTACTCGCTCACCCACAGCTGTCTGGCCGGAAAGGTCATCGCCCCGACGCGCAGATCCACCAGGCTCCCGTACTTCGCCTTCAGTGCGGCTGCAACGTCAATCGCCCACGCGGCCAGCTCGACCTGAAACCGCTTCTCACTCCGCTCGCTGTCGGGACTGGGAAACGCCACGAGGGCACCCGGTGACTCCTCGCGCAACCGGCGCAGGTCCACACGCAAACTCTCCCAGCCGGCCATAGCCCCGACGGTAACGAAGAAGCTCCGGCTCAACCACAAAGACCGGCCGAATTTCAGGACTCGGCCTGCTTCCCGGCGAGACGCTAGGGCTTCAGGAGGTCAAGACTGATGGGGGTATCCGGCTGATCGGCGTACCCAAGCCACTCGTACCTGCTCTGCGGATTCACCGACCGGCGCAGGTAGGAGAAAGGAACGGTCTCAGCATATGCATTAGCTGGCCGTCGGTAGGCTCAGGCCAAGGCAGGAGGGACCGGTGGACTTTGAGCTGCTGTTGTTGATCGTGCTCACAGTCGGGTTCTCGGTGCGCGCGCTGTGGGCGTCTGCCGTCCTCCATCGTCACGTCGGGTGGCTCGTGGCGGGGTCGTGGACTGGTGGCCTGGTCGCCGGGCTCGTCCTGGAGGTGGACTGGCTGGCGGCTGCCTGCGTACTCGTGTTCATCCTCGCCGAGATCAATTACCAGATCGGTGGCGACGGATCGAAGGCACCACCGGCTCGCTGGTTGGAACCCTTACTTCGCCGGTTGCCAGCCGGGAGGCCTGGCCGCCACGGACGAAGGCAGCACGACGACACTGCATGAGGCCGCCAAATTTGCCTCGGCCCCCTATTAGCTGCCAAACCAGGCCAGCGCGGCGCAGGCGCCCTTGATCCATACGAGCTCAATCCGGCAGAGGGTCCGGCCGGAGGGTGTGCTCCGGCGGTTGATGTGCGACGCGCGTCCGACAGTTGATGCTCGGCACCGGGGGCGTGTTGACCTCGTCGCTATGAAGAGTGCGCGGGGGCTTTGGCGAAGCGGTCGGTTGCGGCCATGACAGCTTCTGCCGTTCCGGCGGCGTGCGTGCCGTGCTCGACGATCACCAGTTCGGATCCCTGCCAGGCGTGGTGCAGCACCCATGGTTTGCCGGTGAGTGCGCCGAGGTCGAGCTGCCCGTGCACGATGACGCCGGGGATGCCCTGCAGGACGTGCCCGTCGCGGGACAGTTGGTCGTCTGCCAACCAACAGCGGTTGCTGAAGTAGTGCGTGACGATTCGGGCGAAGGCGAGTTGGAACCGGGGCTCCCACGGCTCGTGCTCGACGTCGCGGCCCGGCGGGACAGTGGCGATTGCATCCTCCCAAGCGCACCAGTCCTCTGCTGCTTTGCGGTGTACGGCGGGGTCGGGGTCCATCAGCAGGCGGTGATAGGCGGCCGAGATGTCCTCGCCCGGATCGGGTACGCCGGCGAGGAAGCGCTCGTACGCCTCGGGGGCCAGGCCGCCGAAGCCGCGGATCAGCCACTCGACCTCGCAGTGCCTGCCGGTGGCGACGGCGGTCACGATCATCTCCGAGACGCGCTCCGGGTGGCGCAGCGCGTACGTCAGCGAGAGCACTGAACCCCAGGAAACGCCGAACAGCAGCCACTTGTCGATGCCCAGGTGCTCGCGCAGCTGCTCCATGTCGCGGATCAGGTGGTCGGTGGTGTTGGTGGACAGGTCGATCACGGGCTCGCTGGCGTGAGGGGTGCTCCGGCCGCAGTTGCGTTGGTCGAACGAGACGACGCGGTAGACGGCGGGGTCGAATTGGCCGGGGGAACGTGTGCCGCACCCCGAGCCAGGGCCACCGTGCACGTACAGCGCAGGCTTGCCATCCGGGTTGCCGCACGCCATCCAGTACACGCTGTGCCCATCACCGACGTCGAGCATGCCGTGGTCTTAAGGCTCGACCTGTGGGTACATTCGTCCTCCCGACAGAAATGACAGCACTCATATAAATGCGACAGCCAGCGAGTCTCGCCGTTAGGACGGTGGTACGCAACACTCCTCAGCCACGGGGCAGAACGCGATCGCCCACACCCGGCCAAGCTCCGCATGACCGGTAGAGCTGGTCGGCCATCTAGACCAAGGCGGCGCACGACCGGCCAAGCCGCTGCCACCCGCCCGACTGCATTGCCGACGCCAGGTTCACGCAAACGACGCTGCTGCTGGCCGGCGTACCGGTGCACGTCGTCGCGGACCGGCTCGGGCATGCCGATCCGTCGATCACGCTTCGGGTCTACGCGTACGTGATTCGACAGCACGCGGCCGGGATCGCGGACGGGTTCGCTGCCGCCGTCGACCCGGAACGTGACGAGCCGGATGACGGAGCCCTCAGACCTGGACGGTGTTGGCAAGACTGTTAGCAACCGAGAGCCACGGACATGCGAAACCCCAGGTCTATAGCTCGTGACCTGGGGTTTTCGTTTGCGCGCTCGGAGGTGTGCGCTCGGAGGTGTTGTGGTTCAGGACATACCGGACGGGTGTCTCACGACATGCCGGACTGGTGTCGCAGGTGATGCCGGACGGGTTGTTGATGCTCTGGGATGTCGAAGGCCCGGTTGGTGATCATGGCTGTGGTGGTGGAGAAGCGGCCTGTTGCTGAGGTGGTCGCGCAGTACGGGGTGGCCCGGTCGTGGGTGTATGAGTTGCTGGCGCGGTGGCGGGCCGAGGGGGAGGCGGCGTTCGAGCCGCGGTCGCGGCGGCCGAAGAGCTCGCCGCGGGCGACGCCGGGTGTGACGGTGGAGCTGGTACTGCGGCTGCGCAAACAGCTCGCGGAGGCCGGCCTGGACGCCGGGGCAGACACCATCGGCTGGCACCTGCGCCACCATCACGCCACGGTGGTGTCGCGGGCGACGATCCACCGGATCCTGACCCGGGCGGGCGCGGTGACACCGGCTCCGGGGAAGCGGCCGAGGTCGTCGTACCTGCGGTTCGCCGCCGAACAGCCGAACGAGTGCTGGCAGTCCGACTTCACCCACTACCGCCTCGCCGACGGCCGCGATGTCGAAGTCATCAGCTGGCTGGACGACCACTCCCGGCTGGCTCTGCATGTCACCGCGCACCGGCGGATCACCGGGCAGACTGTGGTCACGACGTTCCGCGAAACCGTTGCGCGGTACGGGATCCCGGCCTCCACGTTGACCGATAACGGCATGGTCTACACGACCCGGTTGTCGGGCGGGAAGGGCGGCCGCAACGGCCTGGAGACCGAGCTACGCAAGCTGAACATCGTGCAGAAGAACTCCCGCCCGAACCACCCGACCACCTGCGGGAAGGTGGAGCGGTTCCAGCAGACCCTGAAGAAGTGGCTGCGGGCCCAACCCGCCCAGCCCGCCACGATCGCCGACCTGCAGACCCTGCTCGACCAGTTCGTGGACGAGTACAACCACCGCCGCCCGCATCGGTCCCTGCCGCACCGCTGCACCCCGGCGGCCGCCTACACCGCCCGCCCCAAAGCCACCCCCACCGGCGACCGGGCCGGCGAGGTTCACCACCGGGTCCGCGCCGACCGGGTCGACCACACCGGCGTGGTCACCCTGCGGGTCAACGGCCGCCTCCACCACATCGGCATCGGCCGAACCCACGCCCGAACCCACGTCATCCTGCTCATCCACGACCTCCAGATCCGGGTCGTCGACGCCGCCACCGGCGAACTGCTACGCGAACTGGTCCTCGACCCCACCCGCGACTACCAGCCCACCGGCAGACCACCCGGACCTGCCCCCAAAAGAAGCAGGTGAACCCACGAATCGTGGGTTCACCTGTCCGGGATGTCTTGAGACATCACAGTGTGCGCTCGGAGGGATTCGAACCCCCAACCTTCTGATCCGTAGGAGCCTGCAGAATCTCGCTTGCAACGTCGCCTCCCGGCGATGCCTATTGCCGCAGGTGCCGCGCCGTGCTTTCCTGTACGCGGTCGTTGGGGTCAGACTGGGGTCACCCGCGTGACCGCATAAGACGGTGATTCAGTACTGCGTCTCAGCTGCAAAGGCCTCTGATCCACCCTCGATCATGATCCACGCGTTAGGCCCGAACACGCGTAGGTTGTAGCCACCGATACGAACGTACAAGGCGCCGCTCGGATGGATGTGATAGGTCAGCTCGCCGCGTGCATCTGCCTTGGCTTGGAAGACCACGGAGCCGCCTTCGATCAACCTGACCGAACATTCCTGAGCGATGTCGTCTTTGTGCAGGATCTGATCTGTCTGGACGCTCTCGCGATCGATCGCGATGAATTCGGTCATGCGTGGAGCGTCGCACACGCAGCGCGACGACGCCAACGGGCCTCACCCGCCCCCTGATAGCTGCCAAACCAGGTCGGCTCGGCACGGGTCAAGAGTCGGCTAGCCGATCCCGGAGGGACGCGTAGCGCTCTTGACGCGTGCCGTGCTGGCCGCACGATCGGGCGGCAGGGGGACGGGGCTACCCGCGGTCGACCTCCAGGACCAGGCCGATGCCGACCTTCTTCGAACAGGGCGATTCTTGGCGGTCTCCGCGCGGGAGGCGCGCCGAAGGCGCGCCCTTGATTCTTAAGAGGTCAATCCGGCAGACCCGGGCCGCGAGCCACAGGGGCGGCGATCCGACGCGCTGAGCCGGGCCTGACCCCGTCGGGCGGTTTGGCACGGTGCTCAACTACGTCGACGACTCGTCTTGCCCCGCTTGCCGCGAAGCCGCCTGGTGGTACGTCTCGCGCTGGGCGGGACCTTGTTTGACGTTGCAGAGCTGAATGTCGAGGCGAGGCTTTGGAGCGGAAGAGCAGCGATGGCAGCGTCTCGCTCGGCTGTCCGAGGTTGGGACTCGCCGCGATAGCTGGAGCCAGTGAGAGTCCCATCGGTGTTGTACAGCAGCAGCATCGACCTGCTCGACCGGGTCTGGTACTGCTTTGCCTCGATGTACGGGGCGAGATGTTCGGTACTAGCCCCGTCCGGCACAACAGACGCGGTCAGCAGCCACGACCCGAAGGAGGTCGTGCCGTGCGTGGTGAGGCTCCGTTCGATGTCGCCACCCCGTGCCTGGCGGGTTTGCTCCATCAGCGACTTCCCGATGTCGCGTTGTGCTTCATCGCTCAGACCGACCAGGTCAGCGCCGAACCGAAGCCAACCGGGTGACTTGGCGGACTCGCTGGCAGACAGGTACTGTTCCACCCACGGTTCCTCGCGTCGGGTCGGCTTCGGCGCCTCCGTGTGAGAGAGGCCTTCGCTGCTGTAGATCCACGCGTCCAGCGGGTCGGTCAACGTCCCGAGCCCCACTCGGGATTGCTGTTCATAGCGGCGAACGTCAGATGCCTTCATCGGCCCATCGATGGGTATCTGCGCGGCGACGTCACGAGGGTCGGGCTCGAAGTACATGCCCCCGCTGACGAACCACATGAACATGTCGAGCTCATCGACGCCCTTCACCATCGTCGCGAGCATCCGGCCGCGGCGACGCCGCAAGTATTCGAGGAATTGGGCTGGATGGTCGACCGTACGACTGAGAACGAGCAGGTCGTGCATGCTCACGATCCATGGAATCTCGATGGTTTCGATGATGCCTTTGTGAGCTAGCTCGTTCATTGACAGCGATAACGGGCCCATGTCGTCGAGCATGACGATGATCGAGTGGATCTCGTCGACCGACGCCAAGTCGATCCATTCGCCGTCGGCGCTCCATACTCCGTGATTAGTGCGGAAGAGTTGGGTCAGCCGATCAGCCTGCTCGTTGCCGTCTTTGAGGGTCTTCTGCAAGTCAGTGGCCAGCCGCTTGGCGTGGCCGCCACGGGCCTTCTCCGTGACGGAGCCCGCCTTAACCTCGACGCACAATGCAACACCATCGACGATGAATAGCAGGTCGGACTCGAACTCTCGGGTGGTTACGATCGTCCGGTCGGCGTCCCTGCCCAGGCTGGCGGCGTCGTCAACTGAAACCGGACCGATGTACTTCTGCCCTTCCCAGCGAGGCTCAGCGCCGGCGAGCATGTTGGTGAGCGCGGTAGCGGCCTTAGATTCGGAGTACGAGGCCCGGCGCCTGTCATACCTCGGCCACATCTTGCCTGCACTCCCACGCTTCCCGACCGAGGCCGCGACGAGCCCGCGCTCGATGTCACGACGCAGCTCGTCTTCGCCCAAGAACCCATTGAGGATGAGGTACTCGCCGTCGTCCGCAATGCATCCCCACGGCGTCGGAAGCTCCCCCTTGGCGAACCGTAAGACAGGATTCGCATCGCCTTCCGCCGGCCGGGAGATACTGAAGAACTCCAGGACCGCCTTCGCGGTCCCCTCCTCGATTCCGGCGCGGCTTGCAGCGTCGGCCGCCGAAACAGCCCCGAACAACCGGCATTCATTGGTCATGAGGTTCATGTCGCGCAGGAACGCGTCAGCATCGATGTTCTCGACACCAGCGCCGGACTCGACGATGTCCCCGACCCGGTCACGCGCCCCGAAAAGCCGCTCGTTCAACAGAGCGGTTGACGCGTCGCGCACGGCGTGGATGTCGTCAAGCGTGAACCCGAGCGCATCTTTCACGATGGCGGCGACGGTCGGGTCGCCCAACAGGCCGGTGTTCAGCTCCTTTGCGACGGACTGGTACTGCCGTCCGCGTACCGACAGTTCGTACCCTAAGAACTCGCCCGCGAGCACCCCGAGCGGCTCATCAATGCTGCGTCCTTGCGCAATGGCGCGCGTCCGGGCTGCCGTGACGATGTCGGCCGCTAGACCCATCGCCTCCCGGATGTCGGGTTGCCCAGAGTTCTCACCGGTCAAGGGTTGCCGGGGAAGTCCCATGCCTAGGAGGGTGAGAGCGACGACGTCTTGGGCAGCCTGGGAGTTCTCGACTAAGGTCTCGCTCTCTCGAATCTCGCTGAGGTCCCACGGACTCGCTGCGAGGCGCAGGAACGCGAGCGTGTCGAAGGAGTCGTACCCCCGCAGGCACTCGGCGAGCGCGACGCGCGCTGACTCTATCGCCTCGCCAAGGTGGGTGAGGAGATCCTCAACCGTGGACGCTTTCTGTGCCAACTGCTGGAAATGGGCAGCCGCTCGGCTGAGGCTGCCCATCGCGCCGGTGCCGACGACCTTCAGCCGCTCCTGCTCGTGCTTCACTCGTTCAGTGTGACGGGCAGCACCGACAATAGATCGGATGGCATGAGCGGCGTGGACCAGCCATCGTGAAGCGACCCCGACTGTGAGGAGTTCAGCCGGGGTCGCTTGGTGGTGAGCGGGGCGGGCGCGGATGCAGGGGGTCAGCACGCCTGCCCCGCCGATTAGGTGGTGATCCTCCGCCGAGGCTGAATGTGACGCCGCTCCAGTTGGCGGTAGTTGCGGGTCGACATGCGCGGCGTAATCGGGTCTCGGGCTAGGTACGCCTCGACACACCAGGGGAGGATTTGGCCGACGTGGCGCGGGTCGTATCCGTTCAGCCATACGCCGTTCCGCCGGTCGACGGCCACGGCCTGCCAGGCCCACCGGCGCAACTGGCGGTCGCGGACGTTCCGCCGCTCAGTCATCGAGCCACTCCGCGCCGGTGTCGTCGCGGTGGTACCCCTGGTGGTAGCCCAACCGGCACAGACGTTTGGTCGTCGGATTGCGCCCCTCGCACGGGTCCGCCGGCGCGCTTCGCAGCTCCGGCCAACCAAGTTCACTCCGTCTGTGGGGCTTGTCGCTGTCCCCGGCCCATTCGACGCCATCACCTACCGCCGACTCGACCATCGCTGTGTCAGCCCCTTCTGCCACTGGTACCTTCGTTCTGTGGTGTTGACTCGCCGCACTGCCCAGGTAACAACAAGTGGTGCGGGCCGGGTGAGGCAGAAATGAGGCATCCAGTGGGGCAGGCGCGACGACTTTCCCTGGCTCAGCGCCGACAGTCTGTCGGGCTGAGCCAAGATGGACTCGCCCACGCGCTCGGCGTCGAGCGGTCGACCATCGTCCGCTGGGAAGCCGGCCGGACCGAGCCGCAAGCGTGGGTACGCCCTCATCTCGCGCGGGCGCTGCAACTGTCCGACGAGCAGCTACACGACCTGCTCCACGCGGACATTCCCGGCCGCGATGCGGTGGACCGCCGGGCCTTCGCCGGACTGGCAACCGCCCTGGCTCTCGCCCCTCTTGCTCGGGCGCGGACGGGCAGTCAGATCGGCGCAACGCAGATACGTCAGCTGCGGCAGCGGACCGCTCGCCTGCGACGGCTGGATGACCATCTCGGCGGCATGGACACGTACCTGGTCTACACGTCAGAGATGGATGCGACAGCCAAGCTGATCAAGACGGCCAGCTATAGCAGCACGACGGCCCGAGCACTGATCGGTGTATTCGCCGAGCAAGCGCAGATGGCCGGATGGGCGGCCTTCGACGCCGGTCGGTACGTCGAATCGCGACGGCACTACAGGCAAGCCTTGGCCGCTGCGAAGGAGGCCGGTGACCCTGGCCTGGAAGGCAATTCGCTGGCATTCATGGCCTACGAGAAGGCGGACACCGAGACGGCCGCCGAGTCAACACGCGTCGCGGGTACTCGGACGACACCTCGAGTTCGTGCTTTGCTGCACGAGCGTCTTGCCTGGACCTACGCCGTGAGTGGGCAGGTGTCTGCTACGGCACGCGCACTCGATGCCGCGGTAGCCGCGGCAAATGAGTCGTCGCATTTCCCGGAGCCGGATTGGGTGTTCTGGGTCGATCCGCTGGAGATCGACATCATGGCCGGCCGCTGCTACACCGAGCTGGGCCGACCAGCCCGCGCAGTTCCGCTGCTGGACGATGCTCTGTCGCGATATGACGACACCCACTCTCGTGACAAGGCGCTCTACAGCACCTGGCTTGCTCACGCTCTGATGGATGCCGACGATCCGGAGCGGGCGGCGTGCGTGACCGAGCACGCTATCGACCTCGCGTCTGGGGTCGGCTCGGTTCGTCCCGGCGAGCGACTGCGAGGCGTTCTCAGTCGCTTGTCCCGCTACGGAGGTCCGGAGGTCGCGGCAGTGCTCGAGCGGGCGCGCGGCTAGCCCTTGGTCGTCCGATCGAGCCAGTCGAGGTAGCCGGCGGAGCCTGCGGTGATCGGCACCGCGCTCACTTCGGGATTGCCCCAAGAGTGGTTCTCCAACAGGTGAGCCTCAAGCTCGGCGTACCGGCGCTTCGTAGTCTTCAGCAACACCTGCCACTCCTCGCCGTCGCCGTACTGGCCTTCGTGCCAGAAGACCGAGGTGACTGGGCCTACAACCTGCGCTCCCGCAGCAAGGCCGGCACTGACTGCTGAGCCTGCGAGCTGGACCGCTTCTTCGCGGGTTGCTGTCGCCGTTGACACCTGCAGATAGCCAGACATATCACCGAGTCTAGGGACCGCGACCACGTCCCAACTGGGCGGTCGGGCAGTCGGCGTCGCGGCCATGGACGGTTCAGTTGCGGATCATGGACATTGCATGTTCCATGCGGGTGAGCCCCCGCCGCTGGTACGGCGAGGGCGAACCCCGCCAGTTCGTGGGCTCTAACGTGATGGAGATCGATTCGCGCTTCCACGAGATCGTCAGCCGAACATGAACCGCCACCTTGACCGGCTGTGCGAGAACGCCGGCGTACGGCCTATTCGGTTCGATGAACTTGCGGCACTTGTGCGCCTCCCTGCTCTACAGCCAGGGCGTTCCGCTGGAGAACATCCAAGACGTGCATGGGCACAACTCGCCGACCGTCACCAAGGTGATCTACGTCGATGTGGCCGAGGACGTGACGCGGGATGCGGTCGACCGGCTCGACTTCCTGTTCGGCGAGCAGGACGAAGGGTGACATTGGGGTACGCGCGGGGGTACGGAAGGGTGGTCGAGCGGTTGAGCCGCCCTCTGGCATGTCCCGAGGAATGCAAAAGCCCAGGTCAGATGGGATCTGCCTGGGCTTCGGATTTGCGCGCTCGGAGGGATTCGAACCCCCAACCTTCTGATCCGTAGTCAGATGCTCTATCCGTTGAGCTACGAGCGCTGGACAACGACGAGTAACGATACATGGGGGAGGTGGGTGGAGGCCAATCGGCTCCGGGGAGGTCGGCGGGTGGGTGGTGCGGGCTGTGGGGAGGTGGGTGGTGTTGCGGGTGGGTACGGCGGGTGTGGCGGCGGGGTGGTGGGGAGTGGGGGCTCTACGATCCGGGCATGGGTATCGAGGACTTGCTGGGTGGGCGGGATCTGGGGGATGTGAAGAAGGCGGTCGGGTTCGTGATGGAGAACTCTGACGACTTCGAGAAGCTGCTGCGGCTGGTGCGGGGGCTGCCGGACGATGCGGTTGGGTTCATCGGGAAGCTGCCGGAGTTGCTGAAGACGATCGGGTCGGGGTTGGCGGACGCCGGGGAGCAGGCGGCGAAGGCGGCCGGGGCGCTGGTCGGGGACGACGGCGAGGGTGGGGCGCGGAAGGCGCTGACCGGGAGCGCGAGCACGCTGAACGCGGCCAAGGACAAGCTGCAGAGCGCGGCCGGGTTGCTGTCGGGGCTCGCGGGTGAGTTGGACAAGATCCCGGGGATCGGTGACGCGGCGGCGAAGAAGCTGAACGACGGCAGCGGGCAGATCGGCGGGGTCGCGACCGAGATCGAGAGCCTGGCCGGCAACCTGCAGGACCTCTCCGGGATCCTGGCGAACGTCGGCGACGCGCTGAAGGGCCTCGGGACGAAGCTGTCGGAGTCGGGCGGGTCGGTGCGGACTCTGCTGGACTAGCGCGGACGGTTGTCGTCGGCCCCGAGTCGGTGGTGGGGTGAAGGTTGTGGGGGAACCGGGTGGGGGTGGGGGGCGTCTAAGGCCGGGTTGTCGACGGTTGGAGGACCTTCGCGTGGCTAGGGTCGCGGGCATGGGTAGTCGGTTGGTTCGGGGTACGGCGGTCGCGTGTGGGGTGGCTGCGGTTGCGGGGGCGGGGATCGGGTACGCGCTCGGCGACCCCGTGCAGCCGGAGGACATTCCGTCGGCGCGGACGTTGTCGGCCGGGCTGTGCGCGAGCATCGGTGACGTGCGCAGTTTGTTGCCGCAAGCATCGAGCAGTCCGGTCACGCTGGCGCAGCTCGGTACGGCGCCGGTGATCTGCAGCGTGCCGTCCACGTCCCGCCACCGCACGTTCTCGACGGCCGCGGTGAAGCTGACGGTGACGCCGTACGGCGGGCGCGACATCGGGGCCGGGAAGGCGCCGCTCACCCCGCCGCAGAACGCGAAGTGGACCTGGGACCGGAGCCCGCTGGAGACCGTTGCCGACCGCCCCTACCCGACCAAGCTCCGCAGCGCTCCCCGGGGGGTCGGAGGCGAGTCGTGGGTGGTGAACGCGCTGGTACGGCGCGGTGACGTGATCGCCCACGTGGTCTACTCGGCCAGCCCGGTCGAACGGAAGACCGCCGAGCAGGCGGCGCTGGTGCTGGCGGATCGCGCGATCTGGGAGACGAAGTGAACAGTACGCCGCAGATCCCCGGCTACCAGTTCGACGACCACCTGCTGACCCATCCGCTCGCGGACGTGTGGCGCGGCCGCAGCTTCACCGGGATGGAGGTCGTCGCGCTCGTGCTGAGCGACGACGGCGCGCGCGACGAGACGGTGCGCGACCGCCTGGTCCGGGCCGGTCGCGGTGCGGCGCTCGAGCCGGGGCAGCAGGAGACGCCGCTGTGGGCGGCGAACTTCACCGCCGACCGCCCGTACGCGATCACCCGGCTGGTCCCGGGCGAGTCCGGCGCGGAGCGGCTGATCGATCCGCTCGACGGCATCCCCGGCAACGACGAGGAGGCCCTGCAGGCGGTCCGATCCCAGCTCAGCCGGTACGGCGCGGCGCCGCCACCGCCGGAGTTGATCTCCAGCCCGCCACCGACCGCGGTCGTCACCAGCCCCCCACCGCCCGAGGTGATCACCGGCTCGCCGTCGCCCGAGCCCCCCGCGTTCCCGACGTACGCCGACCACCCGACCGACCCACAGGACGGCCAACTCCAGGACCAGCCCACGCAGCCGCGGTCCAAGGTTGCGGTCGCCCGGGAGTACCGCCACAAGATCGGCGGCTGGATCTACCTGGTCTCGGTCCTCGGGGTGCTCGTCGTGTTCTCGATTACCTACTCGGTCGGTTCCGCGATCGGCAGTTCGATCAAGGACGAGCCGGTGGAGGCGGTTCCGGCCGCGGTCAGCCCTGGTCCGTTCCCGTCGCCGGTCCTGCTACCGGCGATCGGGTGGATCACGCCGGCGGACTACAAGGAGCCGGACGGCAGTCCGGGCGTGGTCGGCGCGACGTACGCCGCAGGTACTGACGTGCTGCCGGTCGTCGGTGTCGGGCTTCCGTTCGAGTTCGGCTGGCCGCAGACGCCGGAGATCAGCTCGATCGGTGAGTCCAGTACGGCGGTCTACCGCCGGGTCGTCACCAAGACCGACGACAAACAGCCCAAGGCCACGCTCGAGGCGCGCCTGGTGCTACACCAGTGCAAGGACCTCGCCGCCTGCCTGGCCGAGCGGCCCGCGTTCGACGCGGCCTGGGCGAAGGAGTTCGACGTGCCGGCACCCACGACGGTCAAGGATGCCCGGACGTGGTTCACCGAGCCGCGGCGCGGGCAGGCGGCGAAGGGCTACACGTTGACGATGTCGCACGCTTTCCTCAGCGGCGGACGCTGGTGGCTGGTCGGCGTCGCGGGCAGCGGCGCACCCGGCGAGGAGAAAGCCGTCCAGCAGATCGTGAACGACATCTGGCGGCAGGCCGGCTGATCCGCCGGAAATCCTTCGGTCACGGCCCGCGCACGAGCGCGGGCCGTTCTCGTTCTCCCAGGGTTCGCCGGAAAGTTCTCCCAGGGTCCGCCGGAAAGCGATTGTCGTCCGGACTTTGTGATCGGGCTCACGCACTAGTGGTTCTCACCACGCCGCCGAGTCGCGTACCGTTAGTACCACTTGCACACTGGTATACGTCCACTGGACGCACTGGTCTGCGACCGATCACACCGCCAGCCAGCTGGATCGAACCGCCGGAGACCCCGGCGGCCGGAGCCGTACCTGCCTTCAGCGCCGAGGGCCGGGACGGCCGCCGGGCCCGACAGCCGAGAGGGAATGAGCCGCCGATGACGACAACCGCCAGCCCGACCCATACCGACGCCGACGCCACCGCCGACCCGGAAACCCTCACCGCCGGGACCTACGACCTGAGTGAAGCGCCGACCACGCACGCCGGCCTGCTGGCGTGGGTCGCCGAGGTCGCCGCGCTCACCCGGCCCGACCGGATCCACTGGATGGACGGCTCGGACGAGGAGTACGCGCGGCTCACCGACGAGCTGATCGCGGCCGGCACGATGGTGCGGCTGAACGAGGAGAAGAAGCCGAACTCGTTCTGGGTGCGCACCGACCCCTCGGACGTGGCGCGGGTCGAGCAGCGGACGTTCATCTGCTCGGTCGACGAGGAAGACGCGGGCCCGACCAACAACTGGATGGACCCGGCGCAGATGAAGGCGCTGATGACCGAGCTGTACCGCGGCTCGATGCGCGGACGGACGATGTACGTCGTCCCGTTCTGCATGGGCCCGCTGACGGCGGACAAGCCGATGTTCGGCGTGGAGATCACCGACTCGGCGTACGTGGTCGCCTCGATGCGGATCATGGCCCGCACCGGCTCCGACGTCCTCGAGAAGATGGGCGCCGACGCGCCGTACGTCCCCTGCCTGCACTCGGTCGGCGCGCCGCTGCAGCCGGGCGAGGCGGACGTGCCGTGGCCGTGCAACGAGGAGAAGTACATCGTCCAGTTCCCGGAGGAGCGGGCGATCTGGTCGTACGGCTCAGGGTACGGCGGCAACTCGCTGCTCGGCAAGAAGTGCTACTCGCTGCGGATCGCGTCGGCGATGGCCCGGGACGAGGGCTGGCTGGCCGAGCACATGCTGATCCTGAAGCTGATCTCGCCGGAGAAGAAGGTCCACTACGTCGCGGCCGCGTTCCCGAGCGCGTGCGGCAAGACCAACCTGGCGATGCTCGACCCGACCCTGGAGGGCTGGGAGGTCGAGACGCTCGGCGACGACATCGCCTGGATGCGGTTCGGCGAGGACGGCCGGCTGTACGCCGTGAACCCGGAGTTCGGCCTGTTCGGGGTGGCCCCGGGCACGGGCTGGAAGACGAACCCGAACGCGATGCGCACGATCGAGAAGGGCAACTCGGTCTTCACCAACGTCGCGCTCACCGACGACGGTGACGTCTGGTGGGAGGGCTACTCGCAGACCCCGCCGAACCACCTGACCGACTGGAAGGGCCGGGAGTGGACGCCGGAGTCGGGTGAGCTGTCCAGCCACCCGAACAGCCGGTTCTGCACGCCGATCAAGCAGTGCCCGATCATCGCCGACGAGTACGAGGACCCGAACGGCGTACCGATCTCGGCGATCATCTTCGGCGGCCGGCGGGCCACCACGGTGCCGCTGGTGACCGAGTCGCGGGACTGGGCGCACGGGGTGTTCATGGGCGCCACGCTCTCGTCGGAGACCACCGCGGCCGCGGTCGGCGAGGTCGGCGTCGTCCGGCGCGACCCGATGGCGATGCTGCCGTTCCTCGGGTACAACGCGGGCGACTACTTCGACCACTGGCTGACCGTCGGCAAGGAGCACGACGCCGCGAAGCTGCCGAAGATCTTCTACGTGAACTGGTTCCGCAAGGACGAGTCGGGCAAGTTCGTCTGGCCGGGCTTCAGCGAGAACAGCCGGGTGCTGAAGTGGGTGATCGAGCGGATCGAGGGGCAGGCCGACGCGGTCGAGACCCCGATCGGCCGAGTGCCCACGCCGGGGTCGCTGGATGTGTCGGGGCTGGACCTGACCGCCGACGAGCTCGAGATCGCGCTCAAGGTCGACGCGGACGAGTGGAAGGCCGAGCTCCCGCTGATCGAGGAGTGGTTCGGCAAGCTCGGGGACAAGGTGCCGGCCACGCTGAAGGTCGAGCTCGACAACCTGCGCACGCGGCTCGGCTGAGAGGACGTCGGCTGCTGAGTCGGAAGCCAGCAGACCGCACCAGCGCGGCGCCCCGGCCCACCGGCCGGGGCGCCACGCTGTATCCGGGCTCGGGGACCCGGATCACGGGCGCTCTGCGAGGATTCGTCGTACTTCGTCGTCCTCGACCGGGGAGAAGTCGCGGTAGGCCTGGCCGACCGCGGTGTAGTAGAGCGGCTTCCACACGCACACGACCTCGTCGGCCACCTGTGCGAGCCGCCGGCACCCGTCCGAGCCGCCCACGGGTACGGCGACGATCACGCGCGCCGGCCGCTGTCGCCGTACCGCTGCCACCGCGGCGCGCATCGTCGAGCCGGTCGCCAGCCCGTCGTCGACCAGGATCACCACCTGGTCCTGGACGTCGATCGCGGGCCGGTCGCCGCGGTAGGCCTGCTCGCGCCGCCGCAGCTCCCGCGTCTCCTCCTCGAGTACGTCGGCCAGCGCGTGCTCACCGGCTTCGGCGAGCACCGATTCGTTGCGGACCGTCTGGGTCTCGCCGCCGACGCCCGCGATCGCACCCATCGCCAGCTCCGGCTGTTGCGGCAGGCCGAGCTTGCGGACGATCAGCACATCCAGCTTCGCGCCGAGGGCGTCCGCGACCGGCGCCGCCACGGGAACCCCGCCGCGCGCCAGCCCGAGCACCAGCACCGATCCGGCAACCTCGCCGAGCTCGTCGGCCAGGGCCCGGCCGGCGGCCTCCCGATCCGGGTACGGCTTCATAGCGCCATGATCCACCCGGCAGGCGGAACTTGTCCGCCGGCGAGTGTGCGCGAGCAGCCAGCGGGCTATTGGGGTCGGTCCGTGGGCGGGCTGACGGCGACGCGGTCGGCGGGCAGTCGGCAGGTCTGCTCGCGGCCGTCGGGGTCGACGTACTGGACGAGCGCGACCCAGCCGTTCGCGCAGTGCAGGCGGCCGATGAGCCAGGCCGGGGTCCAGCCGTCGTCCAGGTGGACCAGGACGTGTGCGGGCACGCCCACGCCGAGGAGGGCTCGCGGGTCGTACGTCGTTCCAGGCAGTGCCACCGCCGTCATCGCCATCACCTCTCGAGCTCCGGTCGCCCGTACCTCACCGTGACCTCGCACCCGGGATAGTTCTTCGTACCCCGGGAACGTCTCGGACTCGCCACCGTCTCGTCACAGCCTCGACCCGGTTCGGCCCCGCGCGCACGCCGATCCGCGGATAGGTTGAGGGCATGAAGATCGGAGTGATGCTCCCGTTCGGTGCCGGTGACGGGCCCGGCGGTTCGATGCCCCGCTGGCAGGACGTCCGCGAGGTCGCCGAGGCGGCCGACCAGAGCGGGCTGGACGCGGTCTGGCTGGCCGACCACTTCCTGTACAAGGCGCCGGACGGCCAGGTGTTCGGCATGCACGAGGCCTGGACGCTGCTGACCGCGGTCGCCGCGGTGACCACCCGCGTCGAGATCGGGAACCTGGTGCTGTGCGCGTCGTTCCGGGATCCCGGGCTGACGGCCAAGATGGCGGCGACCCTCGACGAGGTGTCCGGCGGACGGCTGGTCCTCGGGGTCGGCGCCGGCTGGCACGATCCGGAGTACGAGGCGTTCGGGCTGCCGACCGACCACCGGGTCGGGCGGTTCGAGGAGTGGCTGGAGATCGTGGCGCGGCTGATCCGCGGCGAGACGGTCACCTTCGACGGTACGTACCACCGAGTCCGCGAGGCCTCGCTCGACCCGGCGCCGGACCGCCGGATCCCGATCCTGGTCGCCGGTCACCGGCCGCGGATGATGCGCCTGACCGCCGAGTGGGCCGACGTCTGGAACACCGCCTGGTACGGCGCCGCGAGCGAGAAGGTCGAGGAACGGCTGGGCACCCTGACGGACGCGGTGAAGTCAGTCGGCAAACCGGAGGGCGCGGTCGCCACGACCGTCGGGGTCGTCGTCCGCGACCCGGACCAGCCGCCGGTGGCCGAGCCGGACGAACGTGCGATCGACGGCACGGTCCAGGAGCTGGCCGCCGCGTTGACGGCGTACCAGAAGCTCGGCATCGAGCAACTGATCGTCTCCCCCGAGCCGATGACCCCACGCTCGGTAGAACGCCTGGCCGAAGCCAAGCAATTGATGAGCAACTGACCCGAGCCAGGCGGGTGAAGCCCGCCGGGCGGGGCCTGGGGGTTGCACCCCCAGAAAACGGCCGAAGCTCCCCGTCCGCGCTGTTCGCGGACAGGGAGCTCCCAGAGCGGAGGCGGCGGGATTTGAACCCGCGAGAGGGGGTTACCCTCAACCCGCTTAGCAGGCGGGCGCCATCGACCGGACTAGGCGACGCCTCCTCCGACGGTCCCCACACGGGGGACGCGACGACGGCCAAGACTATCCGCTCGACCCACTCCGCAGCAAAGCGGGCCTCGACCACCGAGGGTGGTCGGGACGGCACGTTCGAGTGATGCGCCCGGGCACCTGTAATCTGGCCGCATCGACGGGGGTCGTCAGCATCACGTCAACCGAGTGGGTGTCGTGGGCGTCTGAAGTACCGTGGGCCGCTGCATGCGGCCCGGCGGAGGCTGCCACGTCGTCGATCAGGGAACGGAGCCATGTCGCGGAGTACTCGCGCTGCCGGACGGAGAGCCGCGCCTCGAGCCAGTCGGTCGCGGCACCGCACGCCGCGGGCACGGACGGCGTCGAAGGCGATCGGCCTCACTCTGCTCAGCGCGCTGGTCCCCGGCTCCGGCCTGCTGATGGGCGGGCGGAAGAAGCTCGGCGCGTTCGTGCTGACCATCAGCATCGGCCTGCTCCTCATCGGCGCGTACGTCGGCCTGACCCGGCGTGACTCGATCCTGGCCTTCGCGGTGTCGCCGCGGCAGCTGCTGATCGCGAGCGCGGCCGTGGTCGGTCTCGGCATCTGCTGGATCTGGGTCGTGGTCGCCTCGCACAAGCTGCTCCGCCCGGTGAGCATGACGTACACCGGCCGGCTGGCGGGGTCGCTGTTCGTCGGGTTGCTCTGCTTCGGCATCGCCGTACCGACGACCGTGGCCGCGCAGACGGTGATGGCCCAGCGCGACCTGGTCGGCAGCGTGTTCCAGTCCGAGGGCGACTCCAAGAGCGCGACCCGGCCGAAGGTGGACAAGAAGGATCCGTGGGCGAACACCCCGCGGCTGAACCTGCTGCTCCTCGGCGCCGACGACGGCGTCGGCCGGCAGGGCACCCGGACCGACACGGTGATCGTGGCCAGTATCGACACCAAGACCGGTGCGACCTCGCTGATCTCGCTCAGCCGGAACTGGATGCGGATGCCGTTCCCCGCGGACTCGCCGCTGCACAAGGTCTACCCGGACGGCTTCTGGAACCCGGACCTGGGCAACGTCGAGCAGCCGGAGTTCTACCTGGACGCGATGTACGAGAACATCCCGAAGCTGCACCCGGGGATCCTCGGCGAGACCGACAACGAGGGCGCCGACGTCTTGAAGGTCGCCGTCGGTGAGGCGCTCGGCCTGGACATCGACTACTACATGCAGGTCAACCTGGCCGGCTTCCGGCAGATCATCGACGCGGTCGGCGGGATCACCGTCAACGTCAACTACAAGGTGCCGATCGGCGGCGACTACGGCGACGGGCCGGGCTCGAACAGCCACAAGAAGCCGTCCGGCTACATCGAGCCCGGGCCGGACCAGAAGCTGGACGGGTACCACGCGCTCTGGTTCGCCCGCGGCCGCTACGGTCTGACCGACCCGTCCCGGCAGGAGCGGCAGCGCTGCACGATCCACGCGCTGGTCAACAGCGTGAACCCGGCCACCCTGGTGACGAAATACCAGCAGATCGCCGCGGCCGGCAAGCAGTTGCTCCGGACCGACATCCCCCAGGAGATCCTCGGGGCCTTCATCGAGCTCGGCCTCAAGGTGAAGAGCGCGCCGGTCTCCAACGTCGACCTGGACAAGAGCAAGAACTTCCCGACCGGCAAGAACCCGGACTACGAGGCGATGCGGGCGCTGATCCAGAAGGCGATCAGCCCGAAGCCCAAGCCGACCGCGTCCGCGTCCGCCCCGACGGCGACCGCGACCAAGAAGCCGTCCAGCGGTACGACGACCAAGAAGCCGTCGAGCAAGCCGACCGTGACCCCAGGCACCGCGGAGAACCTGAACGACGCCTGCGCCTACAACCCCACCGAGTCCGGCAACTGACATCATCCGGCCAACCGGGACTGGACCGCCGGTAGGCCGGGAAGGATGGCCCGCACTGGAACGAGTCACTGGGGGTGACCTGTGCGGCGTGGGACTGCGGCGGCGATCGCGATCACGGTGTTGACGGCGGCGGGATGCAGCGCCGAGCCGGAGGCCGGCGGACCGTCGGCCGAGAGCAGTACGACGACGACCTCGGTGAGCACCCCGACTCCGTCGCCGACCGCGTCGCCGACTCCGGTCCGGTTGTCGGTGCCGATGTATCAGCGGGCGCTGACGAACGTCGAGAAGATCCTCCGGACCTACGTCCTCAGGGTGATGAACGCGAAGACGGTGCCGGCGTTCGACGCGGCCAGGGCCCAGCTCGCGGCGGCCGTCGTCCTCGAGCGGCAGGCCCTCGCCAAGGTCAACCCACCGAAGGCGCTGGACGCCGCGCACCGGACCGTGCTCGCGTCGTTCGACGGTTATCCGGAGACCGTCACCGACAACCTGAGCGAGGCCGGCGCGACCAAGACCGGGTGCGGACTGCCCAAGGCGCCGGCGACGCGGTTGTGGGAGGCCAAGACCGGGATCCGCAGCTCGGTGGTCGAGCTCACGCAGGACGTGTCGAGGTCCGTCGGCAAGGGCCTGCGGTTCGGGGCGCTCGTCGTACCACCGGCCTTGACGCCGCCGTCGACCGTCAACGGTCGCGGGCGGAACGGGCAGATCGTCCAGCGGTCCGGGGCCCGCGGTCCCGGCCGGCTGCAGATCGACAACGGCAGCTCGTCCGACGTCGTGATCGTGGTGACCAACAGCAACCCGCGCAGACCGCAGGTCTCGATCTACGTGCGCGCCGAGCAGAAGGCGACGCTGTCCGGGATCCGCGGCAGCTACTACGTCTACTTCAAGTCCGGCACCGGCTGGGACGCGGCCAACCGGCGGTTCACCGAGGACTGCTCCTACGAGCGGTACGACGACCGCTTCGACGGGAAGTACGACTGGTCGATCAGCCTGGCCCGGACTCCGCTCGGCAACGCGCCCACGTCCGAGGTCGACGCCTTCTGACCGTCGGCCGGCGGCCGGATGAGAAACTTGCCGGATGCGTACGACGTACCGGATGCGAGCCGGGCGGTTCCTCGGAATCCCGGCCGCCGGGCTGATCCTCCTCGGGGTGGCCGCGATCGTGTGGGCGATCGCGCTGCCGGCCGCGGTGGTCGCCGTGTTCCTCGTCCTCGGTGGGCTGGTCGTGCTGGGCGGGCTGTACGTGCTCGCCCGGCCGCCCGTCGTCCTGAAGCTGCGGGACGACGAGATCGAGGTGCGCGGCGTACGCACGCCCTGGACCGACGTCACCGAGGTCGGCCGGGTGGAGACGACCCACGGCGAGGCGATCGTGCTGCGGACCAGGCAGAAGGACCACTCGGTCCTGGTCCCGCTCGCCTGGCTCGCACCCGGGCAGCTCCCGGAGCTGGAGACCGCGCTGCGGGACCGGCTGAACACTGCCCACGGCTACACGATCTGGGACGGCACTGCGCCCGAGGGCGAGAATCGCGCAGAATAAGTCACCCCGATTGTTTGGAGACAGCGTGCTTTCGTTCGACATGTCGTCCGAGGAACTCGCCGGCTACCAGGGCACGAACCCGCGGCCGGCCGACTTCGACCAGTACTGGGACAAGGCGCTGCTCGAGCTGGACGCGGTGGACCCCGAGACCGAGTTCGTGGACGCGACCGACTTCCCGCTGACCACGGCGACCGCGCAGCACCTGTACTTCACCGGCACCGGCGGGTACCGCGTGCACGCCAAGGTCGTGCGTCCCGCCGAGCCGACGGGTCCGGCCGTGCTGATCTTCCACGGGTACGGCGGCGAGCAGCCGAAGTGGGTCGACCTGCTGCCGTACGCCGCCCGCGGGTTCACCGTGGCCGCGCTGGACGTCCGCGAACAGGTCGGCTTCCGGACCGAGTCGCAGGCGCCGAACAGCTTCTCCCTGCACAACCACCTCGTCCACGGTCTCGACGACGGCCCGGACGGACTGCTGTACCGGCACGTCTTCCTCGACGCCCGGCGGCTGACGGACATCATCGGCGGGCTGCCCGAGGTGGACGCCGCGCGGATCGCGACCACGGGCTGGAGCCAGGGCGGTGGGCTGTCGCTCGTCGCGGCCGCGCTGACGCCGACGGTCAGCTACACGGCCAGCGTGTACCCGTTCCTCACCGACTACCAACGGGCCTGGGAGCTCAACCTCGACCGGGCGCCGTACGACGAGATCGTCACCTGGTTCAAGAAGCGCGACCCGCGGCACCTGCGGCAGGACGAGGTGTTCACGACCCTCGGCTACATCGACGTCCAGCACCTGGCCGCCCGGATCCGGGCCGAGGTGACGCTGTTCGTCGGCCTCGAGGACCAGGTCTGCCCGCCGTCCACGCAGTACGCCGCGTACAACAAGATCACGTCGTCGAAGTCGGCCCGGGTGTACCCGGACTTCGGTCACGACGACCTGCCGGGCGCCGCGGACGAGATCTATCAGTTGATCGGCGCGAAACTCTGACCACGCTCACGGTCCTAGGCAACGCGGCGCCGTACCCACAACCGGACCGGCCGTGCTCCGGGTACCTCGTGCGGTCGGGGGAGGCGTCGGTGTGGGTCGATGCGGGCCCGGGTTCGCTGGCCGAGCTGCTGCGCCATGTCTCGTTGTCGTCGCTGGACGCGGTGTGGATCTCGCACCTGCATCTCGACCACGTCGGCGATCTGCTGAACGCGTACTACGCCTTGGCGTACGGCGAACTGCCTGCTCGGGCCGCGCCGTTGCCCGTGTTCGCGCCGGCCGGGCTGACCGATCGACTCACCGGCTTCTTCGGTCCGGGCTTCGAGGAAGGGTTCCTGGACGTCCGCCCGCTGTCCGACGGTCACGTCGTACACCTGGACGAGCTGACCTTGCTGAGTCGATCCGTCGACCACGGCGGTCCCGAGGCGTACGCGCTGCGGGTGTCGGTCGGTGAGCGCGTCCTGGCCTACTCCGGCGACTGCACGCCGTGCGCTGCGCTGGACGAGGTCGCCGTCGGCGCCGACGTACTGCTGTGCGAGGCCAACGACCCTGAGCCCAACGCCTTCCACCACACCCCGGCCGAGGCCGGCGCCTTGGCCCGCCGTACCGGCGCGCACCACCTCGTGGTCACGCACGTCGGCCCACTGCTGACCCCGGAATCCGCCACGGAGCAGGCCGCCTCGGCCTTCGGCGGACCCACCACCCACGCCGACCTCGCCGCCACATTCACGTTCTAGAGTGCGAACCATGCAGTTTTTCGTGTGGGGCCGGGACCGGCAGGGCGGGTTCGACGTCAAGGTGAAGCTGAACGAGGAGCACTGGTCCTTCATGGACGGGTACGCCGACCAGCTCATCGCCCGCGGTCCGACGCTGACCTCGCACTCCGACGACGCCGAGACGACCGGCAGCCTCCACATCGTCGATCTCCCCGACGAGGACGCCGTACGCCGCTTCGCCTACGAGGAGCCGTACTACCGGGCCGGCGCCTTCGAGTCCGTGGACATCTACCGCTTCCACAACCACACCGGCCGCACCATGTGGGACTTCGCCAACGCGGTCGCCGACTACCACCGCTACCTGGTGATGACCACAGACGTCGGACCGGTCACCCCGACCGAGCACTTCGTCCTGTACGGCGATCTCTTCACCACGGACAACCGAGCCCGGGTCGGCCAGGCCGCCCTGGTGGAGGCTCCGAGCCTCGCGGCCGCCGCATCGGTCCTGCCGATCGCCGAGGCCCATCCCTGGGAGTTCGGCGGTCGCCGCTGACCGGGTCAGCCGGGGAGGACCTTGTAGCGGAGGTGGGTGGCATCTCGGCCTTCGAGAATGCGGACCAGCTCCAGCTCGGCGGGGTGTGAGTCGAAGAGGCGGCGGCCGGCACCGAGCAGGACCGGGACCAGGTGGATCTCCAGTTCGTCCAGTTGGCCGGCTGCGAGCAGGGATTGGGCCGCTCCGGCGCCGTGCACGAGGATCGCGCGGTCGCCGGTCGCGGCCCGCGCGTCGGCGACACAGGTCTCGACGTCGGTGTAGAACGTCGCCGACCCGGGCGGTACGTCGTCCGCGTCGACGTGGTGCGTGAGGATGTGGATCGGCACGCCGTCGTGGTGGTCGCCGTTCCACCGCCCGGCGAGCTCGAACGTCCGGCGCCCCGCGATCACCGCCCCGGTGGCGAGCGCCTCACCGTAGATCTGGCCGTTCACCCCGGGCCCCCGCCGATCGTCGAGCCAGTTGAACAACCGCCCGCCACCCCGGCCCAGTTCCTGACCCGGCTCATCGTCCGGCCCGGCGATGAAGCCGTCCAACGACATCGACATGTACAACCGCGTCGGCCCACTCATGGCGTCCACCCAACAGCAGTCACCTTTCAGATCGCTTTCAGGTGGGGATCCACTCCGGCCACCACGGCGGGACGTTGCCGGGGCAGATCCCGGGGGAGGCGGCGGGGGTGCCCTGCCAGGAGTACAGGGCGAGGTCGGCGATGGCGATCGCGATGGCGGCGGCGACCAACGAGAAGAGGAAGGTCTTCCCGGCGTACCGGAAGACGAGGTTGAAGAGGACGAGGTTGACGATCAGCGCGAGCGGCAGGCCGAGGAAGAGCAGGGTGAGGCCGTTGGGGACGCTGCCGGCGACGTCGACCTGACAGGCCTTCCAGGACCGGGACGTGATCACGATCAGTCCGAAGGCTGCCCCGCCCCCGACGACGACGGTCAGGAACTTCTCGCTCTTGCTCCCCTTCGCAGCTAACGCCATGTGGATCACCGTAAGTGATCCCGGTGTCCACTTCAGCCCGAACGGCGGCTCAGTAGCGCCACCGCAACGCGCGGACCCGCTCCTCCAGCGACAGCCCCCCGAGCGATTGCGCGTCATGACGACGTACGGCGAGGAACGGGTCGACGATCGCCTCGCCGAGCGCCTCCCGAATCACCGTCGACTCCTCCAGTGCGCCGAGGGCGTCCGCCAGCGTGAGCGGCAGCCGCCGTACGCCCATCGCGGCCAGCTCGGATTCCGAGTACGTCGCCGGGTCGCGGTCCAACCCCGCCGGCAAATCGGCCCGGCGCTCGAGCCCTGCCAGCGCACTCGCGAGCACGGCCGCGGCCGACAGGTACGCGTTCCCGGACGGATCGCCGATCTTGATCTCGCAGTTGGCCGACTCCGGTCGGCTGGTGATGCTGCCGGGCACGTAGCGCAGCGCGGCCTCGCGGTTCTCCGGACCCCAGCACGCGTACGCACCGGCCCAGTTCCCCGGGACGCGCCGGTCGGCGCTGACCACACTCGGCGCGAGTACGCCGGTCAGCCCGTCCAGCTCGGCCAGGACACCCGCGATCAGGTGCCGACCGTGCTCCGACGGACCGCCGCCATCGCCGAAAGGCAGTCCGTTGAGCGCGGCCGAGAAGTGGATGTGCGCCCCGTTGCCGACGTACCCGGCGACCGTGATCGGCGCGAACGACACCAGGAGGTCGTGCTTCCGCGCCACCCGATGGACGACGAGTCGGGCGAGCTGCGACTGGTCCGCCGCCTTCACCGGTGACGCCGGCGGCAGCGACACCTCCACCTGACCTTGTGCGTACTCCGGGTGCAGTTGCTCCGCCGGGACTCCCGCCGCGTCGAGCGCTTCGAGCAACTCGACCGCGAAGTCCTCCAGCGTCAGCGTCGCGAGTACGCCGTACGCCGGGCCGAGCGTGGCCACTCGGGGATCGCCGTGATCGCCACGGAAGACGGTGAACTCGAGCTCGAATCCCAGCTTCACGTCGAGACCGGCCGCGACCGCGCGTTCTTCCTGGCGGCGGAGCGCGGCCCGCTGGCAGATCGCGATCGGCTCGTGGTCCTGGGACAGCTGGTCGGCCGGTGCCCAGTAGACGGTCCGGTCCGGACCGAGCGGCGCCGCGGCGGACAGATCCGGGATCAATCGGTTGTCGCCGACCGCGCCGTTCACCGCGGGCGAGGACGTGATCCCGTCGTCGGCGCACATGATCGCGAAGACCGGCGACAGGCCGATCCCGTCACGCGCCGCGGTCCGCAGCCGCTCGGCCGGCACCGACTTGGCCCGGGTGATGCCCGCATTGTCGACAATCGACGTGACAAGCATCCGCAGCCCACCGTCGAGCAACGCGTTGACCCGATCCGCCGGCTGAAGACTGTCAGTAATTGCCACGCCCACCTTGGTACCACGTCAGCTCCGCAGGAGCCGCACGATCAGGCACGGGCCGGTGCGCACACCGGACCTTCGACCATAATCAGGGCGTGAGTGACACGAGGATGGACCCGGCTCAGCGGACGCTGTGGCAGAAGCAGAACAACCTGCTGTATTTGGGCCTGATCGGCATCGGCACCGTTCTGGTGCAGCCGTTCGTCACCGAGTCCGACCTCGACCCGTCGGCGACCGTCTGCGTCGTCGCGTTCGCGATCGCGATTCCGCTGCTCGCCGTCCTGTCGATGCTCAATCAGCTCGAGGAGCTCCACGGCACGACGCTGTACTCGCGGGCCGCCGGCTTCGCCAAGGGGCTCGGCCTGCTCGGTGCGATGACCGGGGTGGTCGCGGCGTTCTGGCACATTCACTGGCTGGCCGGTCTCGGGATCGTCGTCAGCGGGCTGACCGCGATGGTGCTCTACGCCAGCCTGACCAGGAAGGTCGCGCGGCAGGGCATGAGCGAGGGCACCGGCTAGACCGTGGAGCGCTGGCCGAAGAGTTCGTACCGGGTGGGGATCTCGGGGTGGCGGTATGCGCCCTGGCGGAAGGTGTACTACCCGGAGGGCCTGCCGCAGCGGGCCGAGCTCGAGTACGCGTCCCGCCGGCTGAACTCGATCGAGCTGAACGGATCCTTCTACTCGCTCCAGCGCCCGACGTCCTACCAGCGCTGGTATGACGAGACGCCGGACGGCTTCGTGTTCGCGGTCAAGGGCCCGCGGTTCGTGACCCACATGAAGAAGCTGGCCGACGTGGACGCGCCGCTGGCCAACTTCTTCGCGTCCGGCGTACTTGCGCTGCGCAACAAGTTCGGCCCGGTGCTGTGGCAGCTACCGCCGACCCTCGGGTACGACGCCGACCGGTTGTCGGCCTTCTTCGGCTCGTTGCCCCGGACCACCGCCGAGGCCGCGGAAGTTGCCAAGGGCCACGACGAGCGGATGGAAGGCCGGGCCCTGCTGGAGTGCACGGTCGACCTCCCGCTCCGGCACGCGGTCGAAGTACGGCACAGCAGCTTCGAGAACCAGGAGTTCCTCGACCTGATGCGTGAGCTCGGCATCGCGGTCGTCTGCGCGGACACGGCCGGCAAGTGGCCGATGTTCGGCGACGTCACCGCCGACTTCGCCTACGTCCGCCTGCACGGTGCCGAGGAGCTCTACGTCAGCGGGTACGACGACAGGGCGCTCGACCACTGGGCGCGCAAGATCAGGTCGTGGAAGCGCGACACCTTCGTCTATTTCGACAACGACGTGAAGGTGCGCGCTCCCTTCGACGCGGAAGGTCTCGCCCGCCGGCTGAAGATCACGTCCTAGAAGAGGCGGGCGGTGACCGGTTCCTCCAGGTCCAGCAGGAACTGCTTACGCTTCAGACCACCCGCGTACCCGGTGAGCGAGCCGTTCTTCCCGACCACCCGGTGACACGGGACGACGATGCACAGCGGGTTCTGGCCGACCGCCTTCCCGACCGCCTGCGCGGTGTCCCCGAGTCGGGCCGCGATCTCGCCGTACGTCGTCGTCGCGCCGTACGGGATCTCGTCGAGCGCGGACCACACCCGGCGCTGGAACGCATCCCCGCGCAGGACGGTCGGCAGGTCGAACGACGTCCGCCGACCGGCGAGGTACTCGTCGAGCTGACGGGCCGCCTCGGCCAACACTCCACCGGCCGTCTCGGCGTCGATCTGCTCGCCGACGGTCTCCGGGGCCGGCTTCACCCAGTGGTGCGGGAAGTAGACGCCGGCCAGAGCGTTGTCCGAGGCGACCAGCGTGAGGTCGCCGATCCGGGTGCTGACGATCGCGTGCCTGTTCATACGGATGGAACGCGTCAGCACCCGGACCTGTGAGGCCTCAGGAACCGACGCGTTCCCGCGTCCGCCGCCGGAACTCCCGGCCGATGCCGGTCACGTCGTCACGGATCAGGTCGGTCACCGCGATCCCCGGCGTACCGTCCGCCGGACCCTCGGCCACCACGTTGGCGCGCGGGTCGATCAACCACGACTCCGCGCCCGCCGTGGGGTTGGCCGGCACGGCGAAGCTGACCCAGTACGTGTTCATCGACGCGTGGCCGCGGGCGTGTGTCGGCGCCACCTCGTTCCCCGACGATCCCGTGGTCGAGTACGACACCAGTACGCCGTCCACCTCGAGCCGGTCGTACTCGGTGAACAGCTCCGGGAAGAGAACGTCCAGCCCGAGCGCGAGGCCGAACCGGTAACCGTCGACCTCGAAGGTCACAGGCTCCGTGCCCGGGGTGTACATCCAGGTGATCTTGGTGGTCGACAGCATGCGCTCGTCGTACCGGGCGACCACCTTTCCCTGGTCGGAGACGACGTACATGCTGTTGTGCGGGCGGGTTCCGTCGGGCAGTTGGTGCACCGAGGGGATCACCGTCCAGATCCCGAGATCACGGGACAGTGCGGCGATCCGGTCGAGCTCGTCGTGCAGGAGTGCCCAGTCGGCCTTGCTCCAGTCGGAGGGGCCGATCTCGTCCGGGCCGAGCTCGGACATCACCCGCTTGCTGGGGAAGCAGATCGCGCCCTCGGTGAAGTGCACCAGGCGCGCGCCCGCGTCAGCGGCCTGTCTCATGAGGTCCCGGACCTCGGCGCCGCTGTCACGCAGCAGCGTCGGGTCGGTCGGGTCTTGGTGGACCGTCGACTGGGCGACGGCGATGCGCAGGGTGTGGTTGGGGTCTTCCGGCATGTCGGGGTCTCCTGACGGAGTCGGACGGAAGTGCCGGAGGGCAGCCGTGTAGGACTCGCCCGTCTTGGCGGCGCGGGCCCGGACCCGTCGCTTGAAGTTCCTGTGCGCTGTCATCTGGCCTTCCACGCACTCGCACGCGATCCCCCAGCGACCCCGCCGAGGCGACAGACCAGGACGAGTGACCCGAGACCAGGAGTCCCTTTGCCTTCTCGTGTGACCGGGCTGGGGCCGATCGACGAAGGTGAGGCGCGGGTCGCGCCGGACTCCTATGCTTCCTCAGCGGGAACGCGGTCGTCAAACGTCCACGCCGTACCCCGGCGGCATACGACGCGCACCGATGCGGTTGTCTTGGAGGACGGGTCGACGAGGTTGGGAGCAGAGGGTGAGCATTCGAGTTGGGTACAAGGCGTCGGCGGAGCAGTTCGGGCCGCGGGAGCTGGTGGAGTACTCCGTCCGGGCCGAGGAGCTCGGGCTCGACAGCGTGACCGTTTCGGACCACTTCCTGCCGTGGCGGCACGAAGGCGGCCACGCGCCGTTCGCGCTGGCCTGGCTGGCCGCGGTCGGTGAGCGGACCGAGCGGGTGCTGCTGGGGACGTCGGTGCTGACGCCGACGTTCCGGTACAACCCGGCGGTGATCGCGCAGGCGTTCGCCACCTTCGGCGTGCTGTACCCGGGCCGGGTGATGCTCGGTGTCGGCACCGGCGAGGCGCTGAACGAGATCGCCGTGTCCGGGATGGAGTGGCCCGAGTTCAAGGAGCGGTTCGCCCGGCTGCGCGAGTCGGTGCAGCTGATCCGTGACCTGTGGACCAAGGAGGGCGTGAGCTCCGACGGCCCGTACTACAAGACCGTCGACGCGTTCATCTACGACCGGCCGGAGACACCGTTGAAGGTGTACGTCGCCGCCGGCGGACCGCTCGTGGCGAAGTACGCCGGCCGCGCGGGCGACGGGTTCATCGCGACGTCCGGCAAGGGCATGGACCTCTACACCGAGAAGCTGATGCCGGCCGTTCGCGAGGGTGCGGAGAAGGCGGGCAAGAAGTTCGAGGATGTCGACCGGATGCTCGAGGTCAAGGTCTCATACGACCGTGACCCTGCGCAGGCCCTGGAGAACACCCGGTTCTGGGCGCCGCTGTCGCTGACGCCGGAGCAGAAACACTCCGTGACGAGTGCGACCGAGATGGAGCGGCTCGCGGATGAGCTGCCGATCGAGCAGGTCGCGCAACGCTGGATCGTCGCGTCCGACCCCGAAGAGGTCGTCAAGCAACTCAAGCCCTACCAGGACGCCGGCTTCAACCACTTCGTCGTCCACGGCCCAGGCAACGACCAGGAACGCTTCCTCACCCAATTCACCGAAGACGTCCTCCCCCTACTCCGCAACTCACCTAACCCAACCCGCCCTGCCGGGGGCTCACGCAGGCTGCCGGGGGTGTGAACACGGTATTTCCTGTGTCACGTCCCCGGTTCCTGTTCAAGGCCCCGGCTCCGGGTGCTAGCGGAGGTCCTCCGAGAAGGCTTTGCCGGCTTGGGTGAGGAGCGGGACGGCGCGTTCGAGGAGCTGTTCCGTCATGCGGCCGGCCGGGCCCGAGATCGACAGCGCGAGCCGGGACGGCGCGTCGGGTACGGCGACGGCGACACATCGGACCCCGAGCTCCTGCTCACCTTCGTCGGTCGCGTACCCGTGCTCCTCGGCGCTGCGCAGCTGAGCCGCGAACGCATCCGGATCGGTGATGGTGTTCTCGGTGTGCTTCGGCATCCCGGTCCGGTGCAGCAGCTCGCGTACTTCGGACTCGGGCAACTGCGCGAGGATCGCCTTGCCGACGGCGGTGCAGTGCGGCAGCACCCGGCGACCCACCTCGGTGAACATCCGCATCGAGTGCCGCGACTGCACCTGCGCGAGATAGACGATCTGGTCGCCGTCGAGCATCGCCATGTTCGCCGACTCACCGAGCTCGTCGACCAGGCGGGTCAGGTGCGGCCGGGCCCAGACGCTCAGCATGTGCGAGGAGCTCTCGCCGAGCCGGATCAGCCGCGGGCCGAGCACGTACTGCCGGGACGGCTCCTGCCGGAGGTAGCCGAGATCGACAAGGGTCCGGACCAACCGGTGGATCGTGGGCAGCGGCAGGCCCGAGGCGGTGGCGAGCTGGGACAGCCCCATCATCCCGCCGGCGTCGGCCATAGTCTCGAGCAGCCCGAACGCGCGCTCGATCGACTGCACGCTGCCGGAGCGGCCCTTGCCTTCGCTCTTCTCCACCACCGCGGCCTCCCTTTCCGGATCATGGAAGTTTAACGACAGATACCGGATATTGCGGCTTCCGCAGAGTAGATATTAGTATCCGCGATACGGAAACTGCCGTCAAGCTGATGAGGTGTGCTCTGATGACTCCCGTGGACGATCCCGCCAATCTCGCCCATCTCGCCGACGAGCTGGATCGCCGGCTCGCTGCGGCCGACGCCGACCTCGCCGCGCAGTACCCGGGCGATCGCGGCGTCCGCCAGCCCGTGCACACCGTCTACATCCCCGCCGACCGCTTCACTGCAGGCACGGTCCGCGAATGGGCCGATCAGGCGAAAGCCGCACTCGCCCAGGGCGCGGCCGGTGAGAGCGCGGGCTGGGCTGGTCAGAGCGCCGGCGGGGCCGGTGAGAGCGCGGGCGGGGGCGGTGGGACGGCGGGCGGGGCCGGTGAGAGCGCGGGTGCGGCCGGTGAGAGCGCGGGCGGGGCCGGTGAGGGCGCGGGCGCGGCCGCGGGCGGGGGTGGTGAGAGTGCGGGCGCGGCCGGTGAGACGGGGGGCGCGCCTGGGCTGTCCGGCGTGCTCGGGCTGTCGGCCGAGGTGGGTGCCGAGCTGGACCGACGGGTGGTTGCCAAGCTGGAGCGGGAGCCGATCGAGGATCTGCGGATCGACTTCGAGGACGGGTACGGCACGCGGCCCGACGACCAGGAGGACGCCGCCGCGGTCGACGCCGCCCGGGCGTTGGCGAAGACGATCGGCGACGGTACGGCGACGCCGTACCACGGCCTCCGGATCAAGTCCCTGGAAGCGCCGACCCGCCGCCGCGGCCTGCGCACCCTCGACCTCTTCGTCAGCGAACTGGTCGGCGAGCTCTCCGGCGCGCGTGCCGGCGAACTGTCCGGCGGCCGTGCCGGCGAACCGTCCGGCGGCCGTGCCAGCGAACTGGTCGGCGCACTGACCGACGGCTTCGTGATCACGTTGCCCAAGGTGACATCGGTCGAGCAGGTCGAGGCGATGCTGATCGTATTGTCGACAATCGAACGAGCACACAATCTCCCTGACGGATCACTGAAGTTCGAGATCCAGGTCGAGACCCCGCAGGCGATCCTTGGCTCCGACGGCACCGCGCTGATCGCCCGGATGCTCAAGGCCGGCGGGCGCCGCGTCACCGGTCTGCACTACGGGACGTACGACTACTCGGGCTCGCTCGGCGTCGCGGCGGCGTACCAGAGCATGGATCACCCGGTCGCGGATCACGCCAAGGACGTCATGCAGCTGGCCGCGGCGGGCACCGGCGTGTTCGTTTCCGACGGCTCCACGAACGTCCTCCCGGTCGGTGATCGCGCGGCCGTGCACGCCGCGTGGAAGCTGCACTTCGACCTCGTCCGGCGATCACTTGCCCGCGGCATCTATCAGGGTTGGGACATGCACCCGGCCCAGCTGCCGACGCGCTACGCGGCGACGTACCTCTTCTACCGCGAGGGCCTGGAGACGGCCGGCGCCCGACTGCGGGCGTACGTCGGCGGCGGCGACTCCGGCTACCTGGACGAGCCCGCGACGGCGGCCGCGCTGGCGGGCTACGTATTGCGCGGCCTGGAGTGCGGTGCGGTCGACGCCGCGGAGGTCGACGAGTTGATCGGCGTGGACACCGCCGGGCTGGCGAAGCTCGCGCGGAGACCCGTGCGGTCCTGACCACACCCGGCTAGCCTCGCGACATGCGACTGGTAGCCGAGTTCACCACCGAGCCCTTCGATGTCGACGGGCAGCCGCCGGCGCATGCGACCGAGGCGTTCGAGGCTGCTCAACGGGCCGGCCTGGAGACGGACTTCGGGCCGCTGGGTACGTCGGTCCACGGCGAGGAGGACGTGTTGCTGCCGGCGTTGACCGGCGTACTCCGGGCGGCCTTCGCCAACGGCGCCAGCCAGGTGACGGTGCAGGTGCGCGCAGACGGCGTCGAGCGGGTGTCGCGTGAGGCCGGCGGGCTGAACGGCCTGCTGGCGGAGGTTGCGGCCGAGCTCGGTGGGTCGTTGAGTGGGTTGTCCCGGGGTGAGAAGCAGCGGGCCGTCCTGCTGCTCGAGGCCAAGGGCGCGTTCGAGTACCGCAAGTCGGCGGAGATCGTGGCGGAGGCCCTCGGCGTCACCCGCTTCACCGTCTACAACTACCTGAACAGGGCGCGCGACTGAGAAATTCAACAAACTGTTGACGCCGCTCAGGTGTCGTGCCACTCTCGTCATACGGAAATTTGATTTCGTGATTCGAGAAGGTGTGATCCGTGGATCTGCAGGAGTTCAACTCCGCTCCGGAGGACCGGCTGCGCCCGCTACTGGCCGCCTGCTGCGACGTACCCCGCTGGGTCGACGGCCTGCTGGCCGCCCGCCCGTACGGCGACGCCGCGGCCCTGACCGCGACCGCGGACAAGGGACTGCGCGAGCTCGACGCCGCTGACGTCGACCGGGCGCTCGCCGCTCACCCGCGGATCGGCGACCGGGCGGCCGGTGCGAGTACCGAGGCGGCCTGGTCGCGGAACGAGCAGTCCGGGGTCGGCGACGATCCCGACGTCCGCGCGGCGCTGGCGGCCGGCAACCGGGAGTACGAGGAGCGGTTCGGCCGCGTGTTCCTGATCTGTGCGACCGGATTGTCGGCAATCCAGATGTTGACCAGCCTGCGCGAGCGGCTGACGAACGACGAGACCGCCGAGGCGGCCGTCGTCCACGAGGAACTTCGGAAGATCGCACTTCTCCGTCTGGCAAAGGTGGTCGCATGAGTTCGATCAGCACGCACGTGCTCGACACCGGGTTGGGTCGGCCCGCTCAGGGGGTGCCGGTTCGGCTGTCCCGGATCGCTGCCGGCGAGGTCGCCGTACTCGGTGAAGGGACGACGGACGCCGACGGGCGGATCACCGACTTCCAGCCGGGGCTCGAGTCCGGCACGTACCAGTTGTGGTTCGACGTCGCGGCGTACGCGGACGCGTCCGGCCAGAACATGTTCTTCCCCGAGGTCACCGTGACCTTCACGATCTCCGACGAGCGGCACCACCACGTCCCGCTGCTGCTCAGTCCGTTCGCCTATTCCACCTACCGAGGGAGCTGACCCATGGCCATCCACCTGGGCGCCAACCAGTACGGCAAGGCCGAGAGCCGGGTCGTCCGCATCTACCGGGACTCGCCGCGGCACCAGATCCGCGACCTGAACGTGTCCTCCGCGCTGCGCGGGAACTTCGAGGCCGCGCACACGACCGGCGACCAGGCCGACGTCCTGCCGACCGACACCCAGAAGAACACCGCGTTCGCGTTCGCGAAGGAGAAGGGCGTCGGCGCGATCGAGGACTTCGCGCTCACTCTCGGCGGCCACTTCATCGCCTCCGCCCCGGCAGCCGAGGGCGCCCGTGTCGAGGTCGAGGAGTACTCCTGGGAGCGGATCCCGGTCGACGGCGCCGGCCACGACCACTCGTTCGTCCGCGCGGGCAGCGGCGTACGGACGACCGTCGTCAACGTCGAGGGCCGGGGTGACGAGCGCAAGTCGTACGTCGTCAGCGGCATCAAGGACCTAATCGTGCTGAAGTCGACCGGCTCGGAGTTCCACGGCTTCCTGAAGGACAAGTACACGACCCTGCCGGAGACGAACGACCGCATCCTCGCGACGTCGCTGGTCGCCCGGTGGCGCTACGACCACGTCGACGTGGACTGGGACAAGTCGTACGACGAGATCAAGGCGCTGCTGCTGGAGCAGTTCGCGAAGATCCACAGTCTCGCGCTGCAGCAGACCCTGTACGGGATGGGTGAGGCGGTGCTCGAGCGGCATCCGGAGGTCGCGGAGATCAGGTTCTCGGCACCGAACAAGCACCACTTCCTGGTCGACCTGAGCCCGTTCGGCCTGGAGAACCCGAACGAGGTGTTCATCGCCGCCGATCGCCCGTACGGCCTGATCGAGGCCATCGTCGTCCGCGACGACGCGTCCGACGCCGGCTCCGCGTGGCACGCCGTACCAGGGTTCGTGTAGGAAGCTCCAACGCGCAGGCCGCCCGGTCGGCCGACGTTGTACTCGCTGCCGGTGACATCGCCTCGGTCGCCTTTGTTGACTGGGCGCATGGACACAACGCCGATCGTCATCGACGGGGCCGCCGTGGTCATGCTCGACCGCACCCGCCGGGAGTTCACCGGACACGTAGTTGTCGAGGGCAACCGCATCGTCGCCGTCGGCACCGGGCCCGCGTCGGCGTACGACGGGGCGCGGGTGATCGACGGACGCGGGTGCCTGGTGACGCCGGGGTTCGTGAACACGCACCAGCACCTGTACCAGTGGGTGACCCGCGGGCTCGCCGCAGACTCGCCGCTGTTCGGGTGGTTGACCACGCTGTACCCGGTGTGGGCGGGCATCGAAGACGAGGCCGTGCACGTGGCCGCGCAGGCCGCGCTGGCCCAACTCGCTCGCACCGGGTGCACCACCGCGTCGGACCACCACTACCTCTTCCCGCGCGACGGCAAGGACCTGCTCGAGGCCGAGATCCTGGCCGCCGACCAGGTCGGCATGAGGTTCCACCCGGCGCGCGGCTCGATGGACCTCGGCCAGAAGGACGGTGGGCTGCCGCCGGACTCAGTGGTCGAGGACCGCGACGAGATCCTGGCCGCGACCGAGCACGCGATCAACCGCTGGCACGACCCCAGCCCGGGCTCGATGCTCCAGATCGTGGTCGCGCCTTGCTCACCGTTCAGCGTCACGGGTGAGCTCATGCGCGACGCCGCCGTACTCGCGCGTCGCAAGGGCGTCCGGATGCACACCCACCTCGCCGAGACCACGGACGAGTCCGACTACTGCCGCGAACACTTCGGCTCGACACCCCTGGAGTACGTCGCCGACCTTGGCTGGACCGGGTCCGACGTGTGGTTCGCCCACGGCATTCACTTCTCCGACGCCGAGATCTCCCGATTGGGTGCCTCAGGCACCGGTGTCGCTCACTGTCCCAGCTCGAACGCCCGCCTCGGCGCCGGCATCGCACGCGTCGCCGACCTCCGCGCTGCCGGGAGTCCGGTCGGGCTCGGCGTGGACGGTGCCGCCAGCAACGAAGCCGGGAGTCTCGTCGAGGAGCTGCGGCACGCGCTGTTGTTCGCCCGCGCTCGCGGTGGTCCGGAGGCGCTCGACGTACGCGCGGCGCTGGAGATGGCAACCCTCGACGGCGCCCGCATCCTCGGCCGCGAGCACGAGATCGGCTCCCTGGAGGTCGGCAAACTCGCCGACCTCGCCCTCTGGCGCCTCGACACCCTCGCCCACGCCGGCATCCCCGACCCCGTAGCCGCCCTCGTCCTGGGCACACCGCCCCCCTTGGAGCTGCTCCTGATCAACGGCCGTCCCGTCGTCGAGCACGACACCGTCCTCACCGTCGACGAAACCTCGCTGGCTCTTCAGGTCGCCAAGGTCCAGAGGCATCTCCTCGCCAAGGCCGGCTGATTCTTCTTCGGTACGGGTGGAGTACGGGCAGCCGGTTGTTCCTCTTGCTTCATATCGTGCTGCGGGAACACCGAGTACGGTCCGTCCCACGACAGAAATGGAAGTAGATGAGGAACATCCTGCGCCGACGTCGTACCGTCGTCGTCGCCATGGCGCTGGCAGGCAGCCTGGTACTGGGTGGGGCCGCAGCGGCTCACGCGGAGCTGACCAGCCCCGACCACCCGGCGCCCACCGTCACGTCTTCGACCACCGCGACGGCAGCAACCGACGCCGAGACCGCGGCCGCTGCGAGTTGCTTCAGCACCTATCTGAGCTACGGCAGTCGGGGCACCTGCGTGAGGTTGCTCCAGAAGAACCTGGGCGCGCTCAGTGTGGACGGCGTGTACGGCTCGGGGACGCAGAGCCGCGTCCGGTCGTTCCAGGACGATGCCGGACTCACCGTCGACGGCAAGGTCGGGCCCCAGACCTGGCGGAAGCTGCGGACCTACGGCAAGGCGTTGGCCTGGGTGTCCGGAGTCACCATGTACATGTGCAAGGAGACCTCGGAGGCGTTCCGCGTCTCCGTGTGGAACAACTCGGGCAAGTGGGCCGACTGGGCATACTACATGCGCAACCACAGTTACCCCATCGACGGCGAGGAGATCGGGGACGACCGGATCACCCGCCAGTTCAACATCTACGCCGGTGCGTACGACGGCACGCAGTTCACGGCCTGGATCGGCACCTATGGCAACCCCCGCCACACCAGGAGCGTCCGCGACATCTCCCGCAACACCCTCCCCGCTTGCGCCTGACCAACCCGCGCCGAGGGTGAGTGGGGTTGCCAGTCGCAGGCGCTACGCGCGCTCCTGCGTCGCGTGCTCACCGGCAGCCCCACCCACCCTCTGGCGCGGCTATCGCCACTAACCCCCCGGGCTGCCGCCCGCGATCAACTGCACCGTGATGACGCCGCACGCGTGGTCGAGTGAGACCAACCGGTGGTTCAACGCGCGTGGTGGATCACGGAGGGGGTGACCTGGAGTCGTTGCTTACGGCCAGTACTTGCTGGGCGGGTCGGTGGCAGGGTTGGAGATGTCGTACCGGCGACGGGCTCTAGCGACACGGTGGATGCGGACTACTCGCTGAGTCGAAACGGAGCTGAGCTCTGCCATGACTGGCCGGATCGCGGCGCAGATGGCTGCCGATGCCAACGCCAGGCCGTCGAGCCCGTCATCAAGCTCGTAGCTGATGTAGTGAAGGCCGGACTTCTGGATGGCCTTGCACTCGTCAGGGTTGACCAGTTGACGGATGTCATTCGTGAGGATCGCATCGAACTTGCGCTCTGCCGCGTCCCGATAGAGGGATCGGTCCTTCTTCCCCTTCCAACCGAGGGACGCGATGTGCTCGACAACGTGCCCAGGTCCTGGTCGTCGGAGCAAGTGGCTGGTCAGTGGCAGCAAAGGCTCGGGCACATCCTCATCGAGGAGCAGTTTCATGCCTGGCGGACCTCACGCAGCCGCTGAGTCGCGCTTGGCGGTCTTGGCGACCAGCTCTGCCAACGCCACAGCACCCTCGACATCGACCGGAGATACCGACGGATAGAGCTCGGCGATCTCCTCGGAGGGCATCCCGTCGGCATGCAGTCCGGCCACGACGTGGAACGGGATCCGAGTGCCTTCGATCACTGGATACCCACCGCGTACTTCAGGGTCGACAGTGACGCCGGTCGCCGGCTCCCCGAGATTCGGCACGTATCGACCATCAGCCGTGGTGAACGCATTGAACAGGTCGTCCATCACGACCTTGAGCGCACCGTGGCCCGGGTGCTGGAGAACGTCGACGTATTCGCCGTCCGGGGTGACCCACACAGCACTGGCTCCGCCGGGTAGTGCCTTGACCTTGTGTGCCGACAGGTGGGTCTCGGGATACATCTCTTCCAGTGACGCGACCACCCGGCGCACCTTTTGAAGCGACAGGTCTCCCCGCAGGCGCACGAACATCCGAAGGGCGACGATGTCGCGGTACGAGTACAGCGCCCGGGGCCGGGTGCCATGCTCCGGCGCGAAGAGTATGCCCTTTCTGGGGGTGTTCTTGCGCCAATAGTTGAGCTGCCGCACCGAAGCGCCACTCAAAGCGGCGGCCAGTGGTGTCGGATAGCTCATCTCTGTCTCCTTCGGTTTCTACACGCAATCATGCCGTATCTGGCGGACACTTTCCGCACACCTGAGTCGCGGCGCCTGCATCCCCGTCGGGTTGATCGGCGAGCACGCTACTGCCGGAGCGCGTCGCCGACCTGCGAATGGCTGATTACCGGCCACGAGATGGCGGCACGCGTGCCCCGGGCCGCGGGTGCTCTTGGTGACCACCTGCGGGCGGGACGACGGGGCTGTTGATGCGCGGGCGGTAGCCCGCAAGCCCAGCGGCGACGAGCCGCGCGAAAGGGGTGGGTGGGGCTGCCGGGCGAGCTCGCGACGTAGGAGCGGGCGTAGCCGGCTGCGGGGGTTGACCACGGCCGGTGGGTCTTGGGCGGCGGGAGGGTTAGCGGTGGAGGAGTTCGCCGTCTATCCAGACTGCGTGGACGTCGGCGGGGGTGCCGAGGGTGAAGATTCGGGCTAGGGCTTCTTCGGCGTCGTCGGCGTGTTCGACGCCTACCGCGAGTGGGGAGCCGTCTGCCGGGCGCAGTAGTTGGGCGTCGAAGCGTTTGCCGACGCTGAGGTCGCCGACCTCGGGGAGGCCGAGGGCGTCGGCGCCGGCCGCGGTGGCCAGGTAGAGCAGGTGGGCGGCGCTGAGGGAGAAGCCTTGGTCGCCGATCAGTTGCTGGCAGAAGTACGCCTGCAGGCCTTCCTTCAGCAAGGAGAAGCCGGTCCCGGCGCCGACGTCCGAGCCGAGGGCGACGCGGACGCCGTACTGCAGGTGGCGGGTCAGTGGGAACAGGCCGCTGCCGAGGGCCGCGTTGCTGGTGGGGCAGTGGGCGACGGCGGCGCCGCTCTCGCCGAGGAGTTTGAGTTCGACGTCGGTCGGGTGGACGTTGTGGGCGAGGATGCTGCGGCGGTCGACCAGGCCGTGCTTGTCGTACGTGCTGACGTAGTCGCTGCCGCCGAAGAGGTCGGCGACGGTGGCGATCTCCGCCTCGTTCTCGTTGACGTGTGAGGTGAAGAGTGAGCCCGGGACCTCTTCGAGCACCCGGTGGCAGGCGGCGAGGAGGTCGTCGGTGCACGAGAGCGAGAAGCGCGGCGTGACGGCGTACCGGTTGCGGCCGACGCCGTGCCAGCGCTGAGCCAGCGCCAGGGACTCGGTGTACGCGCGTACGGGTGTCGTCAGGAGGTCCTCGCGCAGCAGCCGGTCGCTGACGACGAGTCCGCTGGTGATCCGGAGTCCGACCTCGGACGCGGCCGAGAACAGTACGTCGACGGCGTCGGCGTAATGCGCTCCGAAGACCAGCGCGCTCGTGGTCCCGGCCGCGGCGAGTCCGCGGACGAACTCGGTGGCGACGCCGGCGGCGTACTCGACGTCGGCCATGCGCGCCTCTTCCGGCAGCGCGTACCGCTCCAGCCATTCGAGCAGGGGCAGGCCGAGTCCGCCGACCGCGCGGATCTGTGGGAAGTGCACGTGGGTGTCGACGAAGCCGGGCAGGACCAGGCCGCCGGACAGGTCGACGATGTCCTCGGCGGGGTGCGCCCGGCGGACGTCGCTGAAGGTGCCACGGGCAACGATCGCGCCGTCCCGGACCAGCAGCGCGGCGTCGGTGTCGACCCGCAGGCTGCCGCCGGCAAACGGATTGTCCGGGGTGTCGAGGAACGTGCCTCGGTAGATCGTCATGCTTTCGCCTCACGGTGAGCAGGGTTGCGTTCGGCAACAGCACGGTTGCGTTCAGCAATGAAGAGTTGGAGAAGCCAGGCAGCGACGCTGACGGCGATGGCGGCCGGCTCCTTGCCGGCCAGACCGGGCAGGCCGATCGGGGTGGTGATCCGGTCGATCGCCTCGGGCGGGTTGCCGTCCTCGGCGAGCTTCCGGCGGAACCGCGCCCACTTGGCGCTGGACCCGATCAGCCCGATGGTGGCCAGGTCGTCCCGGCGGATCGCGGCGTCGCACAGGGCGGCGTCCTCCGCGTGGTCGTGGGTCATCACGAGTACGTGCGTCCCGGACGGCAGCTCGCCGACGACGAGCTCCGGCAGGACCGGCACGTGGTGGACGTGGACGTTCGCGATCGCGTCGTCGAGGACGACCATCCGCTCGGTCACCAGCTGGTCGGGTCGCGAATCGACCAGGTGCAACTCGAGGTCGTGCCGGGCCAGGATCCGGGCCAGCTCGAGGCCGACGTGCCCGATCCCGAAGATCGCCACGGACGGCACCACCGGCAACGGCTCGAGCAGCAACTTCACCTCGCCACCGCAGCACTGCACCCCGTGCTGGTACGGCGCTTTGTCCGACAACGCCACGTCGACGACCTCGGGTTCGACGGCACCGGACGCGATCATCGCACGCGACCGTTCGACCGCGAGGGCCTCCAGGTTGCCGCCGCCGACCGTCGCCCAGGTCCCGTCCGCGGCGACCACCATCTTGGCGCCGGCCTCCCGCGGCGCGTGCCCGCGGACCGACAGCACGGTCACCAGGACCCCCGGCAACCGCTGCTCCCGGAGCCGCGCGACCGCCTTCATCCATTCCATCTCGGTCCTCACACCCCACTCGTCTCGAGCGGCTCGGACCGCACCGACGACCGGGCCCGCTCCAGCGCCCAGTAGACGGCCTCGGGGGTCGCTGGCGACGGCAGGTCAACACTCACGTCGGCCGCCCCGAACGCCGCCGCGGCCTGCCGCAGCGCTTCACGGACCGCGAACGCCAGCATCAGCGGCGGCTCACCGACCGCCTTCGAGCCGTAGACCGCGCCATCCTCGTGAGCCTTCTCGAGCAGGTGCACGTTGAACTCCGCCGGCATCTCCGAGAAGCTCGGCAGCTTGTAGGTGCTCGCGGCCTGCGTGGCGAGCCGGCCGCGGTGCGGACCGTCGCTCTCGTCCCACCGCAAGTCCTCGAGCGTCAGCCAGCCGGTGCCCTGGACGAACCCACCCTCGATCTGGCCGATGTCGATCAGCGGACTGAGGCTGTCGCCGACGTCGTGCACGATGTCGACCCGGCGCAGCGTGTAGGCACCGGTGAATCCGTCCACCTCGACCTCGGCGGCGGCGACGCCGTACGCGAAGTACTTGAAGGGCTCGCCGCGCATCGCGTTGGCGTCCCAGTGCAGGCCTTCGGTGCGGTAGAAGCCGGCCGCCCAGAGTTGGACGCGCTGGAAGTAGGCGTTCAGGACCACGTCCTCCCACGACAGACTGCCGCCCGCCAGTCCGCTGACCTGACCGTCGGTGAAGCGGACGTCGTGGGCGTTGATCCCGAGCTTGCCACCGGCAACCTGAGCGAGCCGCTCGCGGATCTGCTCACACGCGTTCTTGATCGCGGCACCGTTCAGATCGGCCCCGGAGGACGCGGCGGTCGCGGACGTGTTCGGCACCTTGTCGGTCCGGGTCGGCGCCAGCCGGACGCGCGCCAGCGGGACGCCGAGGGTGGTGGCCGCGACCTGCAGCATCTTCGTGTGCAGGCCCTGACCCATCTCGGTGCCGCCGTGGTTGATCAGCACCGAGCCGTCCTTGTAGACGTGCACCAGCGCGCCCGCCTGGTTGAACGCGGTCAGGTTGAACGAGATCCCGAACTTCACCGGCGTCATCGCCAACGCCCGCTTCCGGTGCGGGTGCTCGGCGTTGAACTGCTCGATCTCCGCCCGCCGACGGATGACGTCGCCGTTGGCGGTCACCTGCGTCCAGCAGGACTCCAACCGGTCCGCGTGCCGGACAGGCTGTCCGTACGGCGTGGTGTCGCCGACCCGGTAGAGATTGCGCCGGCGTAGTTCGCTGCCGTCGTACCCGAGCAGCGGGGCGCACCGGCCGAGGATGTCCTCGACGACGATCATGCCCTGCGGTCCGCCGAAGCCGCGGAACGCGGTCTGCGACGTCTTGTTCGTCTTGGCGATCCGGCCGTCAACGCGCACGTTCGGGATCCAGTACCCGTTGTCGATGTGGCACATCGCGCGGGCGAGCACCGGCTCGGACAGGTCGAGACTCCACCCGCCGTCCGAGGTCAGGGTGGCGTCCAGCGCGACCAGGTGACCGTCGTCGTCGAAGCCGGCCCGCCATTCGCTGTGGAAGCCGTGGCGCTTGCCGGACATGGTGAGATCCTGCGTGCGGTTGAGCCGCAACCGCACGGGCCGCCCGGTCAGCGTCGCCCCGAGTGCCGCGATCGCCGCGAACCCGTGCGGCTGCATCTCCTTACCTCCGAACCCACCTCCCATCCGCAGACACTGCACGGTCACCTCGTGGCTGGGTACGCCGAGAACGTGCGCGACGATCTCCTGCGTCTCGGACGGGTGCTGCGTGCTGCTCTGGACGAAGATCTGACCGCCCTCGTCGACCAGCGACAGCGCGGAGTGGGTCTCCAGGTAGAAGTGCTCCTGGCCGGCGAACTCGAACTCGCCGGAGAACACGTGCGCCGCCTGGTCGAACGCGGTGTCGACATCACCCCGGGCCAGGTGCCGCCCGGTGCCCTGGAAGCTGCCGGCCGCGATCGCCTCGCGCACCGTCACCAGCGACTCGAGCGGCTCGTAGTCGACCTCGATCGCGGCCGCCCCGAGCCGCGCGGCCTCCAGCGACTCCGCGAGCACCCAGCAGATCGCGTGCCCGTGGAACATCACCTCGGTCGGGAACAACGGCTCGTCGTGCTTCACGCCGGCGTCGTTCACTCCCGGTACGTCGTCACCTGTCAGCACCCGGACCACGCCGGGGACGTCGTACGCCGGCTTGACCCGGAGATCCGTGATCCGCGCGTGCGCGTGCGGCGACTGGACCGGCCACGCGTGCAGGACGTCGCGCGTCCGGACGACCAGGTCGTCGGTGTAGAGCGCCTGGCCGGTGACGTGCAGCGCGGCACTCTCGTGCGGCAGCGGCAGGCCGATGACGGCCTGCTGTGGGCGTTCGGACAACGAGCTCATGCGGTGACTCCTTCCGCGTAGAACCGGAGCAGCGACTGGCCGAGCATCGCCGAGCGGTACGACGAGCTCGCCCGGTGGTCGTCCATCGGCGTACCCTCGGCCGCCATCACCGCAGCCGCCTCCCGGACGGTCCGCTCGGTCCAGGGCTTTCCGATCAGGGCCTGCTCCGTGGCCAGGGCGCGCAGCGGGGTGGCGGCGACCCCGCCGAGCCCGATCCGCGCCCGCCGTACGACGCCGTCCTCGACGTCGACGGCGTACCCGACCGCGACGCTGGAGATGTCGTCGAAGCGCCGCTTGGCGATCTTGTGGAACGCGGTGAGCGGCTCCAGCGGCAGCGGTACGACGATCGTCCGGATCAGCTCGTCCGCGGCCTTGAGGGTCTCGCGGTACCCGGTGAAGTACGCCGAGAGCGGCACGACCCGCTCGCCGCGGTGGGACGCCAGCACGAGCGAGGCGTCCAGGGCCAGCAGCGCGGGCGGGGTGTCACCGATCGGCGACGCCGTGCCCAGGTTGCCGCCGATCGTGGCGCCGTTGCGGATCAGCCGGGACGCGAACTGCGGGAACAGTTGCGACAGCAGTGGGATGCGACCGGCGAGCAGCCGCTCGACCTCGCTCAAGGTCAGCGCGGCCCCGATCCGGACCTCGTCCGGACCGAACGAGAACTCGCGCAGCTCGGTCAGCCGGTCGATCGCGACGATCAGCGGCTTGCGGACACCGCGCAGGTTCACCTCCACGCCGACATCGGTCGACCCGGCAACGAGCTGCGCCTCCGGGCACTCGGCCAGCAGGTCGAGTACCTCGTCCAGCGTGGCCGGCCGGAGGAACTCGGCGCCGTCCACGGCGATCGCGGTCGCCGCCGGCGGAGGCGGTGGCGCGGACCGGCGAACCGCCAGTGCGTCGTCCAGCGCCGGCTCACCCAGCGCGTACGCCGCGTCCCGGATCGGCCGGTAGCCCGTGCACCGGCACAGGTTGCCGCTGAGCGCGTGCAGGTCGAAGCCGTTCGGCCCGTGCTCGTAGTCGCAGTGCCCGTTGGACGTCGTCCGGGTGGAGCGGTAGAACTCGGCCGCCATGCTGCAGACGAAGCCCGGGGTGCAGTAGCCGCACTGCGATCCACCGCGGACGGCGAGCTCCTGCTGGACGGGGTGCAGGTCGGCCGGCGAGCCGAGGCCCTCGGAGGTGACGACCTCCTGACCGTCCAGGGCCGCGACCGGCAGCAGGCACGCGTTCACCGCGGTCCACTCGGTGGGGCTGTCGGTGCCGGGCCGGGCGACGAGCACGGAGCACGCCCCGCACTCGCCCTCGGCACAGCCTTCCTTGGCGCCCGTCAGTCCACGGTCGCGCAGCCAGTCGAGCACGCTCGTGTGGACGGCCACGTCACCGATAGTGGTCGGTTCACCGTTGACCGTGATCGAGGGTGCCTGCGTCGTCGTCGTACTCATCGGGTGCTGCTCCAGCGGGTTCTTGCACTATGGATCGGGTTGGCATCGGAAAGGAAGTCGTCGAACCGGTACCCGGCGATCTTCGCGATCTCCAGCAGCGCGGCGGCGTGCTCCTGGTTCTCGCAGTTGCCGAGCCGGTCCCGGCCCTGTTCCAGGATCCGGTCGAAGGAGTCCGCGTCCCGGACCGAGATCACCAACGGGAAGCCGAACCGGTCCCGGTACGCCTCGGTAATAGCGGCCAGCTCGTCGCGGTCCGGCTCGTTCAGGAACGTCAGGCCGCGGGCGGACTGGTCCCGCAGCGACGCCTCGCCGCTCAGGCCGTCGGCGACGAACTGCGAGCCGAGCTGCGGGTAGGACTCGATCAGCTGGCGCTGCTCGTCGTGCGAGCCGGAGAACAGGGCCTCCTGGAACGAGCGGCGCAGTGCGTGGGTGTCGGTGAACGGCCGCATCTCCCAGGCCCGCTCGACCATCCAGCGCGGACCCTGGAACAGCCCGCCGAAGGTCTCGACGAACTCCTCGCGGTTCATCTTGTTGACCTGGTCAAGGCGGATCGAGTCACCGGGCTGGCCGGCGACCGCAGGGCCGAAGTCCTTGCCGAGGTGGTGGAACAGCAGGTTCAGCAGGATCGCGGTCAGGCTGCCCAGGGTGATGCCGCTGCCGAAGATGATCTCCGCCCAGCCCGGGACGGCCTGGGACACCTGCGGCTGCGCGGTCACGTACATCGCCAGCCCGACGCTGGTGGCCACGATGACCACGTTGCGGTGGTCGTGGAAGTCGACCTTCGCCAGCGTCTGGAAGCCGACCACGGCCACGGTCGCGAACATCGCCAGCGCGGCACCGCCGAGCACCGGGTGCGGGATGCCGGCCACGATCGCGCCGGCCTTCGGGATCAGGCCGAGCAGGATCATGATCGCGCCGGCCGCGGCCACCACCCACCGGCTCTTCACCCGGGTCAGCCGGACCAGGCCGACGTTCTCGGCGAAGCACGTGTAGGGGAAGGAGTTGAAGGTGCCGCCGATCGTGGTCGCCAGACCGTCGGCGCGCAGCGCCCGGGCGACGTCCTCGCGGCCGATCCGCTTCTCGACGATCTCACCGGTCGCGAAGACGTCACCAGTCGTCTCCACCGCGGTGATCAGCATGACCACGACCATCGAGATGATCGCCGCGATCGAGAACTGCGGCCAGCCGAAGTGGAACGGCGTGGTCACGCCGACCCAGTCCGAGCCGCCGACCGCGTCGAAGTGGGCGTCCCCGAAGGCCCACGCGACCAGCGTGCCGGCGACCAGGCCGACCAGGACGGCGATGGTGGCCATGAACCCCTTGAAGACCCGCTGTATCAGCACGATCAGCGCGAGCGTGCCGAGCGCGTAGGCCAGGTTCTTGCCGCTGGTCGGGTCCGAGGTCGGGCCGGCGCCGCCGGTCGCGTCCGCGGCCGCCACCGGGAGCAGGGCCAGGCCGATGATCGTGATCACCGAGCCGGTCACCACCGGTGGGAAGAACCGGATCAGCCGGCTGAAGAACGGCGCCAGGAAGAACGTGACCAGGCCGGCCACGATCACCGCGCCGTAGATCACCAGCAGGCCGTCGGTCCCGCCGCCCGCGGCAAGGGCGATCGCGATCATCGGCGACACCGCCGTGAACGTCACGCCCTGCAGCAGCGGCAGCCGGACGCCGACCTTCCAGAACCCGACCGACTGGATGATCGAGGCGATCCCGCAGGTGAAGAGGTCGGCGTTGATCAGGTGCACGAGTTGCTCGGTGCTGAGCCCGATCGCGTTCGCCAGCAGGATCGGTACGATCACGGCGCCGGCGTAGAACGCCAGGACGTGCTGGAAACCGTAGACGGCGAGCTTGCCCGGGGGCAGCACCTCGTCGACGGGGTGACGGCTGGCGCGGCGGCCTGGTCGCAGGATTGCCTTCATCGGGCACCTTCCTCGGATGGGACTCGGGGGCGCGGCGGCGTAAGTGATCTGCACGACAGCATCCGCGCGCGCCGACCGCGTTCCCACCCGGTGAACCTCCGAAGATCACCGGCTCCGGCAGGCCCCGATTTGTGTGATCACCCAAACCGGGCGGTTCAGAGCGACTTGAGGGCGAGGAACACGTCCACCCGGTCCTCGAGCCGGGACAGATCGCGTCCGGTCAGTTGCTCAACGCGTTCGATCCGGTAGCGAACCGTGTTGACATGCAGGTGGAGCGTCTCGGCCGCCCGCGACCAGGAGCCGTCGCAGGCGAGGAACTCCCGCAACGTGGTGAGCAGGTCCGACTGGGTCCGGCGGTCGTGCTCGAGCACCGGCCCGAGGACGCGATGGGTGTACGTACGCCGTACGTCGTCCGGCACCGTGGCGAGCAGGAGCACGTGCGACGCGACCTCGTCGGACGTGACCACCGAGACCGGCGTACTCCCGGACAGCGCCACCCGGTGGGCGAACCGGGCCTCTTCGAGAGCACCCGCCAACGCGTCCACGGCGGTCTCACCACTGATACCGACGCCGAGTCTGGCCCGCATGAGCCCGGGTGACAGCCGGCCGAACGCGCGCCGCAGCTGGTCCGGAAGACCCGGCGCAAAGGGGAGCAAGGCAACCAACACGCCGTCACGTCCGGGCGCCACCACCGCCGGGCCGACCGTGAGCGCGACGTCCTCGAGGATGGTGATAGCGACCTCGGTGGGTCCGTCGTCCCGCAGCTCGGCGACGGCGACGACCATCGGTTGGTTCGACTGCGCACCCGCCTGCCGGAGCCGCGTGGCGACCTCCGCATGTGGAGCGCCCGACTCGACCAGGGCCAGCGCATCGGCCACCAGCGGCCGGAGTGCGAGCCGGCCCTCGTCGCGGCGAGCCCGGTCCAGCGCGGCGATCGCGCCCAATTCGTGCACCGCCTCGACGTGGTCGCGGGACCATTCGGTGTGGTCGCCGTCGATCACCAGCACCCACGCGGTCAGCCGGTTGCCCAGACCCGACCCGACCGGGAACAGGCTGTACGACGTCCCGCCGGCGTCGGCGACCGCAGGCGTCCGGTCCGCGGTCAGGAACCGCCGCGAGATCACGTCCAGGGTGCCCTCGTCCAACTCGCCAGGCCCCGGGACGACGTGCCGGCCGGTCGGCGTGATCACCCGGCAGTCGTGCCCGATCTCGGCCGAGATGCGGTCGGCGAGCTCGTCCAGGCTGCGGCCGGCCGCGATCGACGACAGCAGTTGCCGCTGACGGACCAGGCTGGCCGACAGTCGCGCGCCCGTCTCCACCGAGCCCGCGGCGGCGACGTACTCCGTGATGTCCGCGAAGGCGACCGCGATCGGGACCTCGATCAGCGTGACCTGGTGACCACGACAGGCCTCCAGCAGGTCCTCGGGTACGTCGCCCAGCAGCGCCTTGCCGGCCAGGATCGTGGTGGCTCCGCGCGCGGCCAGCGAGGTCACGAACGTCTCGCTGTCGGCCGCGCTGCGGCGCCAGACCAGGCCGGTGAGCACGAGCTCGCCGCCGCTCAGGTAGCGGCCCGGCTCGAGCAGGTCGGTGGTGACCAGGCGGCCGATCGGCCGGTCGAGCGCGTCCTCGGCCAGGTGCAGCAGGCGCAACCCGAGCTCCGGCGCGTCGAGCAACTCGGACAGCAGCATCGCGCACCTCCTCAGAGGAACGTACAACGCCCGGACGGGCGCCCGGAACCACGACACCCTTGACGCCGTCGCGGCGGCATGCCTATGGTCTTTCGCAGAACAGAAATCAACTTCCGCAATACGGAAAGTCGAGAGAGCCATGACCAACCCGCTGCGCTACACGGTGAACTGCTCGCTGCTGTTCACCGAGCTGCCGCTGCTGGAGCGCCCGGCGGCCGCCCGCAGGGCCGGCTTCGGTGCCGTCGAGTTCTGGTGGCCGTTCGTCGAGGCGGTGCCGCCGGACCGGCACGTCGACGCGTTCGTGACCGCGATCCAGGACGCCGGTGTCCAGCTGACCGGCCTGAACTTCTTCGCCGGCGACATGCCCGGCGGAGACCGCGGCCTGGTGTCCTGGCCGAAGCGGTCCGGGGAGTTCCGGGACAACATCGACGTCACCGTCGGCATCGGCGAGCGACTCGGCTGCCGCGGGTTCAACGCCCTCTACGGCAACCGGGAGGACGGTCACTCCGCGGCGGAGCAGGACGACCTGGCGGTCGAGAACCTCACGCTCGCCGCCGAGGCGGCCGCCCGGATTGACGGCGTCGTCCTGGTCGAGCCGGTGAGCGGCGCGGACCGGTACCCGTTGCTGACGGCCGCCGACGCGCTGGCCGTGATCGACCGTGTCCAGGCGCCGAACGTCGGGCTGCTGGCGGACCTCTACCACCTCGCGGTCAACGGCGACGACGTCGACCGGGTGATCGCCGAGCACACCGACCGCATCGCCCACGTGCAGATCGCCGACTCGCCGGGCCGCAACGAGCCGGGCACCGGAACGCTCCCGCTCGAACGGCAGCTGACCGCCCTCGCCGGCAACGGCTACTCCGGCTGGATCGGCCTGGAGTACAAGCCGTCCACCACCACAGTCGACAGTTTCGGCCGGCTGCCGCGCGCCGCCCGCTGACACCTCTTGGGAGACCCCGACATGACCAACATCGCCTTCATCGGTCTCGGCATCATGGGCAGCCCGATGGCCGTCCACCTGCAGAATGCCGGTCACACCGTCGCCGGCCTCGACCGCACTCCTGAGCGCGGCGCTCCACTGGTCGAGGCCGGCGGCCGCTACGCGACCTCGGTCGCGGACGCGGTCAAGGGAGCCGACGTGATCTGCGTGATGGTGCCCGACTCGCCCGACGTCGAGCAGGTGCTCGCCGGTGACGACGGCGTGTTCCAGCACGCCGAGACCGGGTCGCTGATCATCGACTTCTCCAGCATCCGGCCGGACGTCACCCAGCAGCTGGCCGAGCAGGCCCGGGCGCTCGGCTTCCGGATCCTGGACGCGCCGGTCTCCGGCGGCGAGGCCGGTGCCAAGAAGGCCGCGCTGTCGATCATGGTCGGCGGCGAGGGGGACGACTTCGACGCCGCCGAGCCGCTGTTCGGCGCGGTCGGCAAGACCGTCGTGCACGTCGGCCCGAGCGGCTCCGGCCAGACCGTCAAGGCGGCCAACCAGCTGATCGTCGCGGCCAACATCCAGGCCCTGTCCGAGGCCGTCGTCTTCCTGGAGGCGTACGGCGTCGACACCAAGGCGGCCCTGGAGGTCCTCGGCGGCGGCCTGGCCGGCTCGTCGGTGCTGAACCAGAAGAAGGAGAACATGCTCGCGCGCTCCTTCGAGCCCGGCTTCCGGATCGACCTGCACCACAAGGACATGGGCATCGTCACCGCCGCGGCCCGCGAGGCCGGGGTCGCCGTACCGCTGGGATCGCTGGTCGCCCAACTGGTCGCGTCCGCGCGGGCCAACGGCGACGGCGGTCTCGACCACTCCTCGCTGCTGCGGGGCGTGGAGCGCCTGTCCGGAAAGGCTTCGGGCTGATGGCGCGCCTGCGCGCGGTCGACGCCGCGGTCCTGATCCTGGAGAAGGAAGGTGCCACCCAGACGTTCGGTCTGCCGGGCGCCGCGATCAACCCCTTCTACAGCGCGATGAAGAAGCACGGCGGGATCAAGCACGTGCTCGCCCGGCACGTCGAAGGCGCTTCCCACATGGCCGAGGGCTACACCCGGGCGCGCGCCGGCAACATCGGCGTCTGCATCGGTACGTCGGGGCCGGCGGGCACCGACATGATCACCGGCCTGTACTCGGCTTCGGCCGACTCGATCCCGATCCTGTGCATCACCGGCCAGGCACCGGTGGCCAAGCTGCACAAGGAGGACTTCCAGGCGGTCGACATCGCCTCAATCGCCAAGCCCGTCGCCAAGTGGGCGGTCACGGTGATGGAGCCGGCCCAGGTGCCGGGCACCTTCCAGAAGGCGTTCCAGGTGATGCGCGAAGGCCGTCCGGGTCCCGTGCTCGTCGACCTGCCGCTGGACGTCCAGCTGGCCGAGATCGACTTCGATATCGACACCTACGAGCCGCTGCCGGTGGCCCGACCGGGGGCGACCCGTGCCCAGGCGGAGCGGGCGCTCGCGATGCTGAACGCCGCCGAGCGGCCGCTGATCGTCGCCGGTGGCGGGGTGGTCAACGCCGACGCGGCCGACCTGCTGGTGGAGTTCGCCGAGCTTGTCGGCGTGCCCGTCGTACCGACCCTGATGGGCTGGGGAGCGATCCCGGACGACCACCCGCTGACCGCCGGCATGGTCGGCCTGCAGACCTCGCACCGCTACGGCAACGCGACCCTGCTGGCGTCGGATCTGGTGTTCGGCATCGGCAACCGCTGGGCCAACCGGCACACGGGTTCGGTCGAGACGTACACGAAGGACCGGAAGTTCATCCACGTCGACATCGAGCCGACGCAGATCGGCCGGGTGTTCGCTCCGGACTACGGCATCGTGTCGGACGCTCGGCTGGCGCTCGAGGTGTTCGTCGAGGTGGCCCGCGAATGGGCCGCGGCGGGCAAGCTGGCCGATCGGTCCGCGTGGGCCGAGGACTGCCGTGAGCGGAAGGCGACGCTGCACCGCAAGACGCACTTCGACAACGTGCCGATCAAGCCGCAGCGCGTGTACGAGGAGATGAACCGGGCGTTCGGCCCGGAGACGCGCTACGTGTCGACCATCGGCTTGTCGCAGATCCAGGCGGCTCAGCTGCTGCACGTGTACCGGCCGCGGCACTGGATCAACGCCGGCCAGGCGGGTCCGCTCGGCTGGACGGTGCCGGCGACGCTGGGCGTCGCGGTGGCGGATCCGGAGAGCACGGTCGTGGCGCTGTCGGGTGACTACGACTTCCAGTTCCTGATCGAGGAGCTGGCCGTCGGTGCGCAGTTCAACATCCCGTACGTGCACGTGGTCGTGAACAACTCGTACCTTGGGCTGATCCGGCAGGCGCAACGTGGGTTCGACATGGACTTCTGCGTGCAACTGTCGTTCGAGAACATCAACAGCCCCGAGGTGAACGGGTACGGCGTCGACCACGTGAAGGTCGCGGAAGGCCTGGGCTGCAAGGCGATCCGGGTCACCGAGCCGGACGACATCCTGCCGGCCCTGGAGAAGGCCAAGAACCTGATGGCCGAGTACCAGGTCCCGGTCGTGGTCGAGATCATCCTCGAACGCGTCACCAACGTCTCCATGGGCCTCGAGATCGACACCGTCAACGAGTTCGAGCCCCTGGCCGAGACCCCGGAGGACGCCCCGACCGCGATCACCCGACGCGCGCCCGCCTCGGTCGGCTGATGGTGGGCGCGGGGCCCCGGGTGGTCGTTGCCTCCGACAAGTTCAAGGGCAGCCTGACCAGCAACCAGGTGGCAACCACGGTCGCGGAAGGGGTACGCCGTACCTGCCCCGACGTGACCGTGGACGCCGTACCGGTGGCCGACGGCGGTGACGGCACGCTCGCCGCCGCCGTCGCCGCGGGCTTCGAGTTCGTCCCGGCGACCGCTTCCGGGCCTACCGGGGAGGCGGTCCAGAGTGGCTTCGCCCGGCGGGATGCAACCGCGGTGGTCGAGCTCGCGGATGCTTCCGGCCTCGTCCGGCTGCCCGGCGGGCGGCCGGCGCCGATGACCGCGACCTCGCACGGTACCGGCGAGCTAGTCGCCGCCGCGATCGACCGTGGCTGCACCCGGATCATCCTGGGCATCGGCGGCAGCGCCTCCACCGACGGGGGAGCCGGGCTCGTCCGCGCCCTCGGGGCGCGGCTCTTGGACGCCGACGGCGCTCCGGTGGGGGAAGGCGGTGGCGCGTTGGCGGCCGCGACTTCTCTGGACCTGACCGCGCTGCGCGAGCGGATGGCCGGAGTGGAGGTCGTCGTGGCGTGCGATGTCGACAATCCGTTGACTGGACGCGCTGGAGCCGCGGCGGTCTACGGGCCGCAGAAGGGTGCCGACGCCGAACAGGTTGCTGAGCTGGATGACAGGCTGACGCGCTGGGCGGACCTGGTGGTCCGGGCGACCGGGCGGGACTTCCGCGACACGCCTGGGGCGGGGGCTGCGGGTGGGGTCGGGTTTGCGGCGTTGGCTCTGCTGGGCGCCGAGCTTCGGCCGGGGATCGAATTGATGCTGGAGCTGGTCGGGTTTCACGAGCACCTTGCCGGGGCGGATCTCGTGGTCACCGGTGAAGGGGCGCTCGACGAGCAGACGCTGCACGGCAAGGCGGTCGCCGGCGTGGCCGCGGCTGCCCGAGCCTCTGGGGTGCCTGTGGTCGCGGTCTGTGGGACCAACCGGCTGGATCCGGCGCGACTGCGGGCCGCCGGCGTCGAGGCGGCGTACGCGCTGACCGACCTCGAGCCCGACGTACGGCGGTGTATCGCCGACCCGATCCCGCTCCTGCGGCAACTCGGAGAGAGGATCGCGGCCGACCACCTGGCGCGATCTACGATGACAGGAACCGAGAGGGGGTTCGCGTGAGCAAGTTGGACCTCGTCGTCAGGGCCGGCCGGGTGGTGAGTGCCACGGGTGCGGAGGCCCGGGCCGTCGGCGTGCAGGACGGGCGGATCGCCGTCGTCGCGCCGTACGACGCCCACCTCGACACCACCGACGAGCTCGTGCTGGCCGGGGACGAGGTGCTCATGCCCGGCCTGGTCGACTCCCACGTGCACGTGAACGACCCCGGTCGCACCGACTGGGAAGGCTTCACCAGCGCTACCCGCGCGGCCGCAGCCGGTGGGGTCACCACGATCGTCGACATGCCGCTGAACAGCATCCCGCCGACCTGCGACGTACCCGCACTGGAGCTCAAGCGGAAGACCGCCGCGAGCCAGGCGTACGTCGACGTCGGCTTCTGGGGCGGCGCGATCCCGGGCAACCTCGAGCACCTCCGCCCGCTGCACGACGCCGGGGTGTTCGGGTTCAAGTGCTTCCTGCTGCACAGCGGGGTGGACGAGTTCCCGGCGCTTGACCCGGCGGAGCTCGAGCCGGTCATGCGGGAGATCGCGAGCTTCGACGGACTGCTGATCGTGCACGCCGAGGACGCCCACGGCATCGACACCGCCCCGCCACCGGACGGCGCGAGCTACCTGGCCTTCCTGAACTCGCGCCCGCGGGAAGCCGAGAACACCGCCGTGGCCGCGGTCATCGAGACCGCCCGGGCGACCGGCTGCCGCGTCCACATCCTGCACGTGTCGAGCGCCGACGTTCTGCCGATGATCGCCGTCGCACGCGAGTCGGGCGTGCGCATCACCGCCGAGACCTGCCCGCACTACCTGACGTTCACCGCGGAGGAGATCCCCGACGGCGCGACGCAGTACAAGTGCTGCCCGCCGATCCGGGAGGCCGCGAACCGCGAGCTGCTGTGGGACGGTCTGCGCGACGGCGTGATCGACCTGGTCGTCTCCGACCACTCGCCGTCGACGCCTGACCTGAAACGGCTGGACACCGGCGACTTCGGCGAGGCCTGGGGCGGAATCGTGTCCCTCCAACTTGGCCTGCCCGCGGTCTGGACCGAGGCCCACAGGCGCGACTTCACGCTCTCCGACGTCGCCCGCTGGATGTGTCAGGCGCCCGGGATCCCCGGCAAGGGCCGGATCGAGGCCGGGTACGACGCGGACTTCAGCGTGTTCGCGCCGGAGGAGACGTTCGTCGTCGACGCCGGCGCACTGCAGCACAAGAACGCCATCACGCCGTACGACGGCCGCACACTCGACGGCGTCGTCCGCAGCACCTGGCTGCGCGGACAACCCGTCGACATCAAGGCAGCTCCCCGGGGCCGCCTGCTGACCAGAGGAGAATCCGCATGAGCACGCCCCGGTACTACTCCCCGAGCGGTGGACTGCCCGCGCAGACCGACCTGACCACCGACCGCGCGGTCTTCACCGAGGCGTACGCCGTCCTGCCGCGCGGGACCATGCGCGACATCGTCACCAGCCGGCTGCCGTTCTGGGACGACACCCGGCTCTGGGTGATCGCCCGCCCGCTGTCCGGGTTCGCCGAGACGTTCTCGCAGTACATCGTCGAGGTCGCGCCGGGTGGCGGCAGCGACCGGCCGGAGACCGACCCGGCCGCCGAGGCCGTCGTGTTCGTTGTCGAAGGCAACGTGACGTTGACGGTCGGCGGTGAGAAGCACGACCTCGGCCCGGGCGGGTACGCGTTCCTGCCGCCGGCGGCCGACTGGACGCTGCACAACACCAGCGAGCAGGTCGCCCGGTTCCACCTGATCCGCAAGGCGTACGAGCGGGTGGACGGGATCGACGTACCCGAGGCGTTCGTCACCAACGAGGTCGACGTCGAGGGGATCGAGATGCCCGGGACCGAGGGGCGGTGGAAGACCCAGCGGTTCGCCGACCCGGACGACGTACGGCACGACATGCACGTCAACATCGTCACCTTCGAGCCCGGCGGCGTGATCCCGTTCCCGGAGACGCACGTGATGGAGCACGGTCTGTACGTCCTCGAGGGCAAAGCGGTCTACCTGCTGAACAAGGACTGGGTCGAGGTCCAGGAGGGCGACTTCATGTGGCTACGCGCCTTCTGCCCCCAGGCCTGCTACGCCGGCGGCCCCACCCGCTTCCGCTACCTCCTGTACAAGGACGTCAACCGCCACCCCAAACTGACCCTCTGACCTCCGACAGTAGCTCCGTGCCGGACTACGAGATCGTCCGCGCCTACCCGCTGATCGTGACCGGGCGTTCGGGTGGGGTGAGGGGGTCGGTGGCGAGGCGGGCGTGGCGTTCGACGTCGAAGCGGGTGCCGTCGAAGGCGAGGCGCTGGCGTTCGAGGCCCTCGTAGAGGAAGCCGGCGCTGGCGGCGACGCCGCAGGAGGCGGCGTTGTCGGTGGGGTGGCCGAGCTCGAGGCGGTAGAGGCCGGCGTCGTGGTGGGCCCAGCCGGCCAGGGCCCGGAGCGCGTCCCGGGCGATGCCGTGGCCGCGGACCTCGGCGAGCGTCCAGTACCACGTCCAGCCGACCTGGTGGCGGTCGATGTTCGTCACGGCGACGCACCCGATCGGGTGGTCCTCGGCGTCCGCGACGGCGTACACGTGCCCGTTGTCGAGGTCGGCGACCCGGCCGATCCAGTCGACCGCGGACGCCCTGTCCACGATCCCGCCCTGGTTCACCATCTCGGGATCCTGGTGCGCGGCCGTCAGCCGCAGCGCGTCCGCCGTCCGCCACCGCCGCAGATCGAGCTGCTCGAGCACATACCCCATCCATCGAATCTACCGCCGACACCGCGGAAGCAAACCCTTTCCCGGCGCGTACACCCGCACGGGAGCGCGCGCCGCGCGCCCGGGGCAGGATAGGGCGCATGGCTTATCTGGATTTCAGGGATCAGGTCGTCGTGGTGACCGGGGCGAGCAGCGGGATCGGGGCCGCCGCGGCGGTCGGGTTCGCCGAGACCGGGGCGACGGTCGCGCTGCACTACCACCGCAACGCCGACGGCGCGAAGCACACACTGGGCGCGGTCCAGACGGCCGGCGGTACGGCGTCCGTCCACCAGGCCGACCTGGCCGACCCGGCGTCCGCGGGCACGCTGATCGACGAGGTCCTGGCCAAGCACGGCCGGATCGACGTGCTGGTGAACAACGCCGGCGACCTGGTCAACCGCTCGCCGGTCACCGACGTACCGGACGAGGAGTTCCACCGGATCCTCGACGTCAACCTGACCTCGGTGTTCGCGCTCTCCCGCCGGATCGTGCCGGTGTTCCGGGCCCAGGGCAGCGGCAACATCATCAACGTCACCTCGATCGCCGGCCGCAACGGCGGCGGCGGAGGGTCGGTCGTCTACGCCACCAGCAAGGGCGCGGTCAGCACGTTCACTCGCGGTCTGGCCAAGGAGCTCGCCCCGGACAGAATCCGGGTCAACGCGCTCTCGCCCGGCGTGATCAAGACCCCGTTCCACGAGCGGCACACCAAGGAGGAGCAGCTGAACGGGATGGTCGCGACCATCCCGATGGGCCGCACCGGCACCCCGCACGAGTGCGTCGGCGCCCTCCTGTTCCTCGCCTCCGACGCGATGAGCTCCTACGTCACCGGCCAAATCATCGAAGTCAACGGCGGCCAACTGATGCCATAAGCAACTACCGCGGCCGGAACAGCGCGTTGTGATCCAGGACGTCGCCGGTCGGCCGATAGCCCAGCTCGTCCAGTACGGCGTGCAGCCGCGCGCTCGACTCGCTTCGCTTGTCCTCCACGAGCAGAGCGCGCGGCCGCAACCGCCTCAGAGTCTGTGCGCCCCCGGTGAGCGCGGCGATCTCGCTTCCCTCGACGTCGAGCTTGACCATGTCCAGCCGGTCGAGCGAACGACCCCAGTCGTCCAGCCGGATGACGCGGACCTCCTGCACCACGGCTCCGTCGCCGTAGAGGGAGCGCACCCCGGCGTCAGCCTCGTCGTACCGGCTGTCCGCTCGTAGTGCCGCGTAGTACTCCCGCTCACCGAGTGCAGCGGCGATCACCTCGACCTGCAGGTTGTTGCTGTCCGCAGCGGCCAGCAGCTTGGCCACGCAGTCCTCGGCCGGCTCGAACGCAATCACTCGACCACCGCCCAGCTTCCGCAGCCGCCTAGCTGCGGTGAGCGCATGCAGCCCGATGTTCGCGCCCACGTCGAGTACGACGTCGCCCTGCCGCAACTCGCTCAGCAGGAACCGCCGTACTGCGGGTTCGTAGCGCCCGGCGTAGTACAGCACCGCCTGTAGGTTGTCCCGCAGATCCAGCTCCAGCCGAAGTCCCTGCCGGCGTACGCGCACGCTGTCGACCGCCCACCGCGGTGACACCTTCACCAGGTGAGGATTCTGCCGGGCGAGCCGAGGCGAGATCCGCAAGGCGATCCGGTGTACGCCGGTGTCGCTGAGCCCCTCCACGGCGCCGGCCAGGCGGGCGGTCCGACGCGCTGCCTGTGGGCCCAGCGCACGCTCGATCGCATGCGCTGAGCGCCACAGCAGTTGGTTCCGCACTCACACCCGATACCCGGAAGTGCTCCCGGCTACCGCGACAGTGTGCGGAACTTGTGGGCGGACAGGGGTAGGAACACCGCGATCAGCAGGAGGGGCGCGACGACGGCAGCGACCTCCGCGTGCGTACCGATCCAGGTGGCGGTCGCCGACGGATCGGGGTTGCCGAACAGGTTGCGGGCCGCGGTCGCCGTGGACGACAGCGGGTTCCACTGGGCGATCGTGCCCAGCCAGTCAGGCATCGTGGAGGTGGCGACGAACGTGCTGGACAGGAAGCCGATCGGCCAGACCAGCACCTGCACCACCGTCACGCTCTGCGCGTTCTTCACCGTCAGCCCGATGAAGATCCCGATCCACAGCAGCGCGAACCGCAGCAACAGCAGTAGCCCGAACGCCGCCACCGCGGCCGGCACCCCCTCGTGCCACCGCCAGCCGAGCGCGAGCCCGGCCGCGGCGAGGACGACCAGCGTGACCGCCGAGTCGAGCATGTCCGCGATGCAGCGGCCCATGACGACCGCGGTCGAGCTCATCGGCAGCGAGCGGAACCGGTCCGTCACCCCCTTCTCCTTGTCCGTGGTGACCGCGGTCATCGTGCCCTCGAGTCCGAACAGCATCGCCAGCGCGAAGATGCCGGGCACGAGCAGCTCGTAGTACGACTCGCCGGCCGGGAAGTCCATCGCCCCGCCGAGCAGGCCGCCGAACAGCAGCAGCATCAGCACCGGGAAGAACCAGTTGAAGATGATCTGTCCCGGCTGGTTCCGCCAGTGCGTCAGTGTCCGCCGCGCGATCGTCCAGCTGTCCGCCAAGGCCCATCCGAACGCCGTCATGCCGCCACCTCCGGTCCGGTCAGGTGCAGGAACACTTCGTCCAACGTCGGTCTGCGCAGGGTGATGTCCTCCGGTTCGATCTTTGCCTGGTGCAATGAGTTCGCAATGGACACCAGCGCCCTGGTCCGGTCCTTCACCGGCACGCTGATGCGTACGTCGGTCACCCGGATCTCGCCGTCCGCCAGCGGCTGAGCCAGCTCGACCACCCGCTGGACGTCGGCCGGATCGGTGAGCACCAGGTCCAGCCAGTCCGACCCGAGCTGGGTCTTCAGCTCGTCCGGGGTGCCCTCGGCGACGACCTTGCCGGCCTTCAGCATCGAGATCCGGTTCGCCAGTTGATCCGCCTCCTCCAGGTACTGCGTGGTCAGCAGCACCGTCGTCCCGCCGTCGACGAGTTGCCGGACGGCGTTCCACACCTCGATCCGGCCGCCCGGGTCCAGCCCGGTGGTCGGCTCGTCCACGAACAGCACGTCCGGGGCCACGATCAGGCTCGCGGCCAGGTCGAGCCGCCGTCGCATGCCACCGGAGTACTTCGTCACCGCCTGGTTGGCCGCCTCGGTCAGGAGGAACCGCTCGAGCAGTTCGTCCGCCTTCCGCACCGCGGCCGCGTGGCCCAGGTGGTTCAGCCGGCCGAACATCACCAGGTTCTGCCGGCCGGTCAGCAGTTCGTCGACCGCGGCGTACTGGCCGACCAGACCGATCCGGCGACGGACCTCCGCTCCTTGGCGGCGGACGTCGTACCCGGCGATCGTCGCCGTGCCGGAGTCCAGGTCGAGCAGTGTGGACAGGATCCGCACCGCGGTCGTCTTGCCGGCGCCGTTGGGGCCGAGCAGGCCCGTCACGGTGCCGGCCCGGACCTCCAGGTCGAAACCGTTCAGTCCCGCCCCCTCTGTGCCGCCTTTGTAGTTCTTCCGTACGCCGACAGCCTCGATCACAACTTCCCTAGTCACTTCCCACCTCTCACCGGTTGAACCGTAGAGTGTACCGTACACTGTACGACTCAGGTACGATCGGGTCAACGACGACAGGTTGGAGTTTGTTCCCTTGAGTCCGAAGAAGGCGGCCGCGCCCGATCCGGCGCGCAGTCTGGCGCTGTTGTGGGGCAGTCACACGAAGGCAGGCCGGTCCGGCCTGACGGTGCGATCGATCGTCGGCACCGCGATCGAGCTGGCCGACGCGAACGGGCTCGAGGCGGTCTCGATGCGGATGGTGGCAGAGCAGCTGAAGGTCGGCACGATGTCGCTCTACACGCACGTCCCCGGCAAGGGCGAGCTGACCGACCTGATGTTCGACAGCGTGCACGGCGAGATGTACGCCGCCGTCGACGAGCCGGCCCGGCAACCGGGTGGCTGGCGGGGCGCGCTGGAGTTCGTCGCCGAGCGCAACTGGGAGGTGCTCATGAAGCACCCGTGGATCCACGAGGTACCGACGATCCGGACCGCGCTCGGGCCCAACGTCACGCTGAAGTACGAGGCCGAGCTCCGTCCGCTGGACGGTCTCGGCCTCACCGACGTGGAAATGGACTCTGCGCTGACCCTTGTGCTGACGCATGTCGGCGGGACGGCTCGGGCCAGTGCGGAGCAGCTCCGCACCCAACGCGAGTCGGGCCTGTCCGATCAGGAGTGGTGGCTGGAGATCTCGCCGGCGCTCACCCAGGTGATGGCCGGCATGGCCGAGCGCTTCCCGCTGGCCGGTCGGGTCGGCACCGCGGCCGGCGAACACTTCCAGGCCACCCTGGATCCGGGCCACGCACTGAAGTTCGGCCTCGACCGGATCCTCGACGGGATCTCGTTACTGATCGCCGAGCGCGACTGACCGGACAATTCGACAGGAGGTGTCGGACCAGACGGCTGATCTACCGCTGGAGTTGAGCGTGGACCTCCGCGAGTTGGGCGGACATATCCTGTAGATCTGTCGCTAGCCGTCTGTCGCTAGCCGTTGAGTAGGTCCTCGAACGGTGTGGGGTTCTCGTAGGGGTCGGCCTGGCGCGGGGTCTCGTGGTGGAGGGACGCGACGAGTTCGGTCGCGGCCTGCGTGATCCGGGTCCGCAGTTTGGCGGCACCGGTACCCCAGTCGGTCGAGGCGGCGTACACCCCGGTCGCCACCGGCAGCGCCTTCAGGTAGGCGAACAGCGGGCGCAGGGCGAAGTCCAGAACGAGCGAGTGCCGCTCGGTCCCTCCGGTCGCCCCGAGCAGGACCGGCTTGCCGGCCAGCGCCTTGTCGTCGAGTACGTCGAAGAACATCTTGAACAGCCCGCTGTACGACGCGCTGAACGTCGGCGTCACCGCGATCAGCGCGTCCGCCCGCTCGACCGTCTCCAGCACCGTCCGCAGCTCCGCGGACGGGAAGCCGGTGAGCAGGTTGTTGGTCAGGTCGTGAGCGTGGTCGCGCACCTCGATGATCTCGATCCGCGCCGTGATCCCGCGGCCGGACAGCTCGTCGCGGACCGCGGCCGCGAGCTGGTCGGCGAGCAGCCGGGACGACGAGGGGGTCGTCAGCCCGGCCGTCACCACGGCGATCGAGCGCTCGGTCATGCCGTCGGCTCCTTGATCGTCTCCAGGTCGCGGGCCCGCTCGGCCGCGGCCTTCAGGGAAGCGTGGGTCGGCGCGTCCGGCACGTGCGCCGGCTTCTTGGCGGCGAACTCCTTGCGCAGTACCGGGACCACCTCTTCGCCAAGGATGTCCAGCTGCTCCAGCACGGTCTTCAGCGGCAGGCCGGCGTGGTCCATGAGGAACAGCTGCCGCTGGTAGTCGCCGACGTGCTCGCGGAAGGTCAGCGTCCGCTCGATGACCTGCTGCGGGCTGCCGACCGTCAGCGGCGTCTCCCGGGTGAAGTCCTCGAGCGACGGGCCGTGGCCGTAGACCGGCGCGTGGTCGAAGTACGGCCGGAACTCCCGGACGGCGTCCTGCGAGTTCTTCCGCATGAACACCTGACCACCCAGGCCGACGATCGCCTGGTCGGCGGCGCCGTGCCCGTAGTGCTCGAAGCGGCTGCGGTAGAGCTGGATCATCCGCTGGGTGTGCGACATCGGCCAGAAGATGTTGTTGTGGAAGAAGCCGTCGCCGTAGTACGCCGCCTGCTCGGCGATCTCGGGCGACCGGATCGACCCGTGCCAGACGAACGGCGGTACGCCGTCCAGCGGCCGGGGGGTCGCGGTGAAGCCCTGCAGCGGCGTCCGGAACTTGCCTTCCCAGTCGACCACGTCCTCGCGCCAGAGCCGGCGCAGGAGGGCGTAGTTCTCGATCGCGAGCCCGATGCCGTTGCGGATGTCCTGCCCGAACCACGGGTACACCGGGCCGGTGTTGCCGCGGCCCATCATCAGATCCACCCGGCCGTCGGCCAGGTGCTGCAGCATCGCGTAGTCCTCGGCGATCTTCACCGGGTCGTTGGTGGTGATCAGCGTGGTCGCGGTCGACAGGATGATCTTCGACGTCTTCGCGGCGACGAACCCCAGCTGCGTGGTTGGCGACGACGGCACGAACGGCGGGTTGTGGTGCTCACCCTGCGCGAACACGTCCAGGCCGACCTCCTCGGCCTTCAAAGCGATCGCGACCATCGCCTTGATCCGCTCACCCCCGCTGACGGTCGTCCCGGTCGTCGGATCCTCGGTCACGTCCCCGACGCTGAACACACCGAACTGCATCTGTCCTCCTCAAGCCATGTAGTTCACAATTAAACTACTTCGCTCCCCACAACGCCAACCCAAGCCCCCAACATTCCCACCCAAGGCAGGCCGACCCCTCGCAGCCGACGCCCGGACAACCCTCGCAGCCGGCTACGCGGGCTCCTGCGTCGCCGGCTCGCCCGGCAGCCCCACCCACCCTCTCGCGCGGCGTACCGCCGCTGACCAGCGGGCTACCGCCCGCGCTCGACCGCCTCGTGGTCGCGCCGTCACGTGGTCACGAGAGCGCCCGTAGCGCCGGTCGGCAGCTGTGCTGGCCAGCCGTTGTTCTGAACCACTCGACGACGTGGCTGGTGCCCGTCACGACGCCGTCCCTAGTCGAGCAGATGGCGTAGGTTGCGCAGTTCGAGGTACTCGTCTTCGACGTGGTCACGATGCGGTCGCCGCACCTCGTCGCTTGCGAGGTAATTGCGAACAATCTGCTCGGCTGCCTGGATCTTGCCGGTACCGAGAAGGAGATCGGCGATGTCGAGAGCGCATGCGGGCGTCATGCCGAGATCCTCTACGTCACCTGTCTGGAACTTGCCCAAGATGACCTGTCGATCCGTGAACTGACCGAGCCATGGCAGGCCGACGTCGTGCAGAGCGTCGATCGCTTGCTCCTGGGACGGCTCGAAGTCGAGCGGCCACCACACGTCGTTTTGCTCCGGCATGAGTGCGCCGATGCGTTTCCTGAGCTGACAGTCGTAGTCGTTGATCCACGACGACGAGGGTGGACCTTGGCGATCCATCTCCGGCACGAAAACGCCCAGATTGATCGTGAACAGGCCGTGCAGGTTGACCCGGATGTCCGCCAAGACATCGGGACGCCCCGATGGGTCGTACAGGCCCATCTGGAAATTGACCAGATGCGCCAGCCCATCCCCGACGAGTCGATTGAAGCTATGGCGCCGCTTGCGGAATCCTGCCGACTTCAGCAGCGGCGCAGCCGCCGCAACAATCTGCTTCATGGCCTCGGCGGTCGGCGTCGATGACATGCGCACAGCGTCCCGTGACCGAGGCTCCGTGACAAATGATCATCGGTCCCGAACGGTAAGCGCCAAACGGCAGTTCAGACCCGGTGGGGCTTGAGTAGCTCTTCGTCGCCGGTTAGGGCTGCGGCGATTCGGCGGTGTTTGGTGGCTTCTTCGGGGCGGGACTGGCGTTCGAGGGTGCGGGCCAGCATGAGGTGGGCGTAGTACTCGGTGGGCTCGCGTTCGATGACCTCGAGCAACTGCTCCTCGGCCGGCTTGAGCAGGGCCGCGTGGTAGTAGGCGCGGGCGAGCAGGAGTCGGGTGCCGACGTCGTCGGGGGTCTCCTCGACGACGGGGCGCAGCGCGCGGATCGCGCCGCGGTAGTTCCGCTCCTCGAAGTACTGCTGGCCGAGCCCGTAGCTCAACGCACGCATGTCTTCCATCGCGAGAACCTCCTGTCGTCTGGGGACAACACAGGAACACCCCGGCGCACGGAGCTATTCCGCGGCCGGGGCGCCGGTGTTCGATCAGGCCGCGTCGAGGGCGGCGACCTGGTCGGGGGTGAGCTCCAGGTCCAGGGCGGCGTACGAGTCGCGGATGGTCTCCGGGCGGCTCGAGCCGGGGATCGGGATGACGTGCGGGGACTTGGCGAGCATCCAGGCCAGCGTCAGCCGCTGCGGGCTGACCCCGAGCTCGGCGGCCAGCGTGTGGAACGCCGGGTGCTTCGTGCCCAGGTCACCGGCGTTGGAGATGCCGCCGAGCGGGGACCAGGGGAGGAAGGCGATGCCGAGCTTGTCGCAGAAGTCGAGCTCGGGCTCGCTCGGGCGGAACGCCGGGGAGAACTGGTTCTGCACCGAGACGAGCCGGCCGCCGAGGATCTCGTTGGCCTGCTGGATCTGCTGGACGTTCGCGTTCGAGATGCCTGCCATCCGGATCTTGCCGGCGTCGAGCAGGTCGCGGATCGCGCCGATCGACTCCTCGTACGGCGTCCGCGGGTCCGGCCGGTGGAACTGGTACAGCCCGATCGCCTCGACCCCGAGCCGCTTGAGCGAGGCGTCGGCCGCCTCCTTCAGGTGCTTCGGCGAGCCGTCGAGCGTCCAGCTGCCGTCACCCGGCCGCAGGTGTCCGCCCTTGGTCGCGACCAGGACGCCGGAGGTGTCACCGCCGTACGACGCCAGCGCCTTGGCGATCAGGGTCTCGTTGTGACCGACGTCGGTCGCGGTCAGGTGGTACGCGTCGGCGGTGTCGATCAGCGTGATGCCGGCCTCGAGGGCGGCGTGCACCGTCGCGATCGACCGGGCCTCGTCGGGCCGGCCCTCGATCGACATCGGCATCGCGCCGAGCCCGATCGCGCTGACCTCGACGTCGCCGATCCGGCGGGTCGTGTTCGTCTCAGTTGCCATGTCGTCAAGCCTTGCGCGGCGCGACTGACGATTCCAACAGGAATCTTCGCAGACACCCAGCACTCCAGTTGCTGAATCCTTGGCGACTTCCCGTCAACTACTGACGCCACGGACGAGACTTACGTAAGAATGTGACGCAATCCGCTCGATTGGAGTCCGCCCGTGCCGCCACCTCCGTCACGTCGTACCTTCCTGCAACTCACCGGCCTGAGTGCCGCGTCGGTCGCGCTCGGCGTCTCCGCGCCTGCGACCGCGGACGCCACGCCCGGGCGGCCGGTCCCGTCCGGAGTGTTCGCGCTCGGGGTCGCGTCCGGCGATCCGCGGCCGGACGGGTTCGTCCTCTGGACCCGGCTGGCGCCGACGCCGCTGGCCGCCGACGGTCACGGCGGGATGCGCGCCCACCACGTGCCGGTGCAGTACGAGGTCGCCGAGGACGAGCGGTTCCGGCGCGTCGTACGACGTGGGCTCGCGATCGCCACGCCGGAGTTGGCGCACGCGGTGCATCCGGAGGTGCGCGGGCTGCGACCGGAGCGCGAGTACTTCTACCGGTTCCGGGTCGGGACCGAGATCAGCCCGGTCGGCCGGACCAGGACGCTGCCGGTCCACGGCTCGCGGTTCAGCTTCGCGACCGCGTCCTGTCAGGCGTGGTACCACGGCTACTTCCCGGCGTACCGGGACATCGCGCGGCGAGCGCCGGATGCCGTCTTCTTCCTCGGCGACTACATCTACGAGTACGGTATCGTTGCTGGCGGCAACCTCTGGCGGCAGGGCGTGACCGTCGGTCCGGAACACGGGGTCGAGATCGAGACCCTGGAGCAGTACCGGCTGCGGTACAGCCTGTTCAAGACCGACCCGGACCTGCAGGCCGCGCATGCGGTCGCGCCCTGGCTGAACTCCTGGGACGACCACGAGGTGCAGAACAACTACGGCGCGGACAACTCGATCTACGGCATCCCGCCGGAGCTGTTCGTCCACCGGCGCGCGGTCGCCTACCGGGCGTTCTACGAGAACCTGCCGATCGGCCTCGGCAGTCTGCCGAAGGGGCCGGACACCCAGGTCTACCGCCGGTACGACGTCGGCACGCTCGCCCGGCTCAACCTGATCGACAACCGGCAGTACCGCGACCCGGTCCCCAAGGACGACGCCGACCAGCAGTCCGCGACGCGCACGATGCTGGGCGCGAAGCAGGAGCAGTGGGTGTACGACGGACTGCGGCGCTCCCGCGCGACCTGGAACGTGCTCGCGGGAGGCGTGGTCCTGACCGCGATCACCGACGACCGGATCGAGCAGTGGGACGGCTACCCGGCGAACCGGCGCCGGCTGCTGACGGCGATGCGGGACGCCGCGGGTCCGTCGATCATGCTGACCGGCGACATCCACCGGCACGTGGCCGCTGAGCTGAAGGCGGACTTCGCCGACCCGAGCTCGCCGACGGTCGGTGTCGAGCTGGTGTGCTCGTCGATCGGCTCCGACGGGGACGGCGCCGACACCGATCAGTACGCGAAGGACTGGCTCCAGCACCCGTACGTGAAGTTCTACAACGCCCGCCGCGGCTACGTGCACACCACGCTGACCCGCTCGGAGCTGACCGCGGAGTTCGTCACCTTCCCGTACGTCGAGACCGACGCGAACGCGGAGCCGCGGGTGGCCGCGTCGTTCCGTTCGCCGGTCGACTCTCCTCGCCTGGAGGCTCTGTGATGAACCGTCCGCCCGCCGTCACCCAGCTGACCGGCAGCGGCCAGCTCGGCAGCATCACCCTCGACTGGAAGCCGGTGTCGTGGGCAACGGTCGTCGACCACTACGCGGTCTACGTCCAGAACGCGGGTTCTTTCGACCTCGTCGGAAAGACCGTCTACCCACACTTCGTCCATCGCGGCCTCGGCTTCACCGGCGTCCGGAGGATGTACCGCATCGTCACCGTGGATGCCGCCGGCAACAGGTCGAGACCGTCGGCAACAGTTGCCGCGACCAACTCGACGTCGGTCACCGTGTCGGGCGTCCCGGTGGCGACTGTCGGCACCTTCGACGGGAAGGGCTCCGATCTCGCACTCTCCCCGAATGGTTACGCGAGCTACCCAACCAGGTTCCCCGCCGACGTCGACTACACCTTCGGTACGTCGACGCCGGCCACGGACTGGTCGTACCTGCTGCCCGGGCCGGCCGACCGGTGGGCCGGGTCGAGGAACCACCGGGCCACCTTCCGTTTCCAGCTGACCGCCGTACCGGAGCAGGACCTCGATCTGGCGTTGTGGCTGATCGACAGCCACGCGAGTCTCGCCGGGTCGGCCGTCATGACCGTCAACGGGAGCGAGGTCGAGCGACTGACGTTCGCGAACGGCGCCACCAAGGGGTCGACGATCGCCGACAGCACGTACCCGGGGTCGCCGCTCAAGCCGTCGTACCTGGAGCGACCGTTGCCGCGGGCACTCTTCCGGGCTGGGGAGAACGTGCTCGAGCTGTTCAAGGACAACGGGTCCTGGATCGCGTACGACGCCTTCGGTGTGTTCGCCCGGAAGTGACGGACCCCGGCGCACCGGGGTCCGTCACCGCGGTCAGGACGCGTGCACGTGCGGGTTGCGGTCCTCGACGACGTACGACGCCCGCGTGCTGATCGGGGCGCCGGGCGTGGTGACGTACGGGACGACCCGGTAGTCGGAACGCCACTGCCGCTGGTCCACGGTCACGCGGACGTAGCCGCGCTGGGAGTTGAAGAACTTCAGGTGCGGGTTGGCGGCCAGGAACTGCTGACCCTGCTCGGACATGTCGGCACCGTCGCCGCCACTCGTGATCGACGTACCGACGAACTCGGTGCCGACGGTGGCCGAGGCCGGGTTCTCGTAGTCGCGCTTCAGTTCGAGGGCGTAGTTCTGATGCCGGTCGCCGGTGATGACGACCAGGTTGCGGACGCCGCTGTCCTGGGCGGCGCCGAGCACCTGGTTGCGCTCGGCAACGTAGCCGTCCCACGGGTCCAGCCAGACCTGCGTCTCCGGACCGGGCAGCCAGTCCGTCTGGCCCATCGGGGCCTGGTTACCGAGGATCTGCCAGCGCGCGTTCGACCGCTTGAACCCGTCCAGCAGCCAGGCGCGCTGCTTGCCGCCGAGCATGGTGTTGTCCGGGTCGAACCGGTCGGTGCAGGTCGACGAGTTGCCGTCGCCACACGGCTGGTCGGAACGGTACTGGCGGGTGTCCAGCATGGTGATGTCGGCCAGCCGTCCGTACGGCAACCGGCGGTGCAGCCGCACCGACGGGCCGGAGGGCATTTGGTCGTGGCGCAGCGGCATGTTCTCGTACATCGCCTGGAACGCCATCGCGCGGCGCGCCCGGAACACCGCCGGGTCCTGGTCCGGCTCGGTGTCCTGCTGGGACAGGTCGCCGGCCCAGTTGTTCTCGACCTCGTGGTCGTCGATCGTCTGGATCCAGGGGAAGTTCCGGTGCGCTGCCTGCAGCGGCGCCTCCGACTTGTACAGCGAGTACTGCAGCCGGTAGCGGGCGAGGTCGAAGGTCTCGCCGTGGAACCGCGGGTCGGTCTCGACGCCGCGCTTGTTGGTCTTCACGCCGGACTCGTACAGGTAGTCGCCGAGATGGACGACCAGGTCCAGGTCCTCGGCAGCCAGGTGCTCGTACGCCGTGTAGTACCCGTCCTGCCAGGCGTTGCAGGACGCGAACGCGAACTTGAGCTCACGCGGCGAGGCGAACGGGTGCGGCGTGGTCCGGGTCCGGCCGGTCGGCGAGACCTCACGGCCGGTGCGGAAGCGGTAGTAGTACACGTGGTCCGGCAGCAGCCCGCGGACCTCGGGGTGGACCGAGTGGCCGAGCTCGGGCGACGCGACCACGCTCGACCGGCGGACGACGTACCGGAAGTTCGGGTCCCGGGCGATCTCGTACTCGACCCGGATCGGCCGGGCGGGCATGCCGCCCTTCCCGTCCACGGCGAACGGGTCGGTGGCGAGCCGGGTCCACAGCACGACGCTGTTCCACTGCGGGTCGCCGGAGCCGACGCCGAGGGTGAACGGGTCGCCGTGGCCGGCCGGGGCAGCGTACGTCGTCGATGCGTCCCAGGCCCCGGTGCCGAGCAGTACGGCGGCGGAGCCGGCACCACTCAGGCCGAGGAAGCGGCGGCGGGAGACGGACATGGAATTCCTCCTGTGACGGGCGGGGGTCAGGTGGGAAGCCCCGACAGTGTTCAGCGGCCGGGTGACGTGAAGTTGCTCGGTAAGTTAACAACAATGTTCGGTAGATCGACCAGCGTGCACGATGGTGCCATGCAGACCGACGAACGAGTACGACGCGCGCGGCCCGACGACGTCCCCGCGATCGTGGAGCTGGTCCACGGACTGGCGGAGTACGAGCGCGCCCCCGACGAGTGCAGGCTCACCGCCGAGCAACTGGAGACCGCCCTGTTCGGCCCGGAGCCGAAGGTGTTCTGCCACGTCGCCGAGCACGAGGGCGTCGTGGCCGGCTGCGCTATCTGGTTCCTCAGCTTCTCCACCTGGCGCGGCGTCCACGGCATCTACCTCGAAGACCTCTTCGTCCGCCCCGAAACCCGCGGCACCGGCCTCGGCAAGGCCCTCCTCACCGCCCTCGCCCAGGAATGCGTCCGCAACGACTACGAACGCCTCGAGTGGTCCGTCCTCAACTGGAACACCCCCGCCATCGACTTCTACAAGTCCCTCGGCGCCCACCCCCAAGAAGAATGGACCACCCACCGCCTCACCGACGACCCCCTCATCCGCCTCGGTTCATAGCTCCGGAAACGCCTGTCGCACCTCCCGGATCACCTCGGCCTGGCGACCGTCCCCGAACGCGCCGAAGGTGAGCACAATCGTGTCGATCGCCGCCCGCAGCGGATCCTGCTCATAGGCGGCGGTCAGCATCGTCGACAGCTTCTCGAGCGGATCGAGATCGTCGTCCCAGCCCCATGGCCTGGCCGCCAGCCCGATGCGGAGTTCACCCGGTGCGAGATCCTCCGCGGGAGCCTGCAACAGGCCCCACAGGTCGGCGCCACGATCCATGCCGTCGAGCGCGGACGCGACCCAGCTGCGCCGGCTCATCCCGGCCTCGACCAGCGCGCGTCGCGCCGACCACCGGGCGACCGCTCGCTGCGTGTCTGGGGAGGCGCTCTCGAGGGCGTCGGCCAGTGGGCGGTCGCGCTGGGCCAGCTCCCGCGCCGTCCACGACACCTCCCGCAGCCGCTCGGTCGGTGCCGCGCCGCCCCAGGCTGCCGCCTCCTCGGCGAGCCGTTGATCTTCGGCCTTTCGCGCCCGCTCGAGCTTCTGTTGCGCGAATTCTGCCGGCGTCGGCTGCTTGCGGGCGAAGTCGTGCCGGTACGCCGCCTGGGCGCTGGTCTGCTTCACGACCCGATCAGGCGCTGGTGGCGCCGGCCAGAACTGCAGCAGGTACCGGTCGACCAGAGGCTCGTCTTCCATCGGCGGTCCTGCTTGGTGGCCGGCGTCCATTCCCCACGCGCTGTAGCGGACGCGGTAGTCCGCGTCGACGAGCTCGAGTGGCCAACGCCCTCCGCCACCCCAGCCGACCAGCGCAACCTCACCGCGCGGCCGGTACGACGCCTCGACGACCTCCTCCGCGTCGTACTCGACCGACGGCATCCGGTCGTGCAGCTCCACTGTGAAACCGACGTCTCCGGTGTGCAGGCCGGTGATCAGGAACAGGTTCCCCGGCACCGCGGCGCCGCACAAACCGTTGCGTTGGCCGGCGAAGCACTCGCGCAGATCGGCGAACTCGTCCGTGCTCTCCACGTAGATCTGCGCGTAGGAGACCCACGCCGGTCCGGTCATCAGAACTTGCTTCACCGAGCGAGCCTCACATCAGGCGGCCGATCCGCTCAAGCCCGACGCGGTGCAACTTCCTGCAGTGTGCCGACCGAGCTCACTGGCGGCGTTGTTTGGATTGGTACATGGCTTGGTCGGCGGTGTGGAGGAGGGTGTCGAGGTCGGGGGTCTCGGGGGTGATGGGGGCGGTGCCGATGCTGGTGGTGACCTGGACGGGGAGGTTGGGGAGGGGTTGGCCGACGGCGGACTCGAGGCGGGTGATCAGGGCGGCCAGGTCGTCGTCGGCGATGTCCTCGGCGAGGATCGCGAACTCGTCGCCGCCGAGGCGGGCGACGGTGTCGCCGTGGCGGACCGCGTTCGCGAGCCGGCCGGCGATCTCCTGGAGGGCGCGGTCGCCGGCCTCGTGACCGTAGCCGTCGTTCACCAGCTTGAAGTGGTTCAGGTCGCAGAACAGCAGGGCGCCGCGCCGGCCGGTGGCCCGGGTGCGTTCGAGGGCGGCGGCGAACCGGTGCTGCAGCAGCCGCCGGTTCGGCAGGCCGGTGAGCGGGTCGTGGGCGGCGTGGTGGCGGAGCTCGCGTTCGGCGTCCTTGCGGGCGGTCACGTCGTCGATCTGGATCAGCAGGATGCGGCCCGGGCCGGCGCCGACGATGGCCGCCGTCCCGCCGAGCCAGATCTCGTTGCCGCTCGGCCGGGAGAAGATCCGCTCGAACCGGTACGAGCCATTGCCGGAGGCAACCTTCTCCAGCTGCTCGCGGGACCGGGACGGGTCCTCGTCGCGGAGGAAGTCGAGCAGCCGGGCGCCGACGAGCTGGTCGGCGCCGTACCCGGTGATCCGGCAGAAGGCGTCGTTCACCCGCAGGATCCGGCCGGCCTCCGGGCCGTCGAAGGCGACCGTGGCCATGCCGTTCCCGGCGCCCTCGAACACCATCCGGAAGGTGGTCTCGCTCGCCTCCAGCCGGGCCTTCTCGGCCAGCAACTGATCCGTCAGCCGGGCCTTGTCGATCGCCAGCCCGGCCTGGGTCGCGAAGATCTCCAGCAGCTCCCGGTGGATCGGCCCGGGCCGCCGCTGGTCCTCCGGCAGGTCCACCGACAGCATCCCGACCAGCTCGCCGTCCGGCGCGTACAGCGGCGCGAACAGCGCGTCCAGCGGGTGCCATGCGGCCGGGTCGTCGGACACCGGTACGTCGGGCACCCAGCCGACCACCTCGCCTTCCGGCAACCGCTCGTGCGGCACGAACCGCAGCCGGCCCCACTCGTCGGCGATCGCGAACTCGGCGTCGAAGATGTCCGCCGAGCTCACCGTCCCGAGCAGCGCCTCCCGGGCCTCCGGCGACCCGGCCACCGCGATCACCTCGAACTTCCCGTCCGGGTGACGCAGGTTCAGCACCGCGATCCCGAACCCGAGCCCGGTGACCACGCCCTCGACGACCGCCTGCAAGGTTTCGCCCAGGCTCCGCCCGGCACCCATCCGGGCGCTCACCTCGTACAGGCGGCGTACGGCCGTCAACCGAACGGTGGGTTCGTCTTGCACGCGTCGAGCTTAGGCCGCTCTCACCGCTCGTGAGCAGTCGTAACCACAGCTGATCCGGTTAAGCGTTTGGTTCAGAACCGGAGTTCGGACAAACCGCGGTAGCTGCGTTCGGCCGACTGCCAGGCGTCGGCCGGCTGGTCGTGCTCGACCAGCCACTGCTCCACCCCGCCGTCGGCGGCGTACGCGAACATCGCGGCGAAGTCGAGCGTGCCCGCGCCGACGTCCTCCCACGACCCGTCCGCGGCCATGTCCTTCACGTGCAGCGCCGGGAACCGGCCGGGGTGCCCGCGGAAGTAGTCGATCGGGTCCTTGCCGCCGTTCACCACCCAGTACAGGTCGAGCTCGAAGCCGAGCAGCTCCGGGTCCACGTCGAGCAGGAGGTCGAACAGCACGGTCCCGTCGACCTCGGCGAAATCATGCCCGTGGTTGTGGAACAGCAGCTTCAACCCGGCGTCACGTGCGGCCTTGCCGGCCTCGGTGAACGCGGCGGCCGCCGTACGGAAGCCCTCCACCGAGTGCTGCTCGGACGGGATCGACGGTACGACGACCCACTGCGCGCCCAGCGTCCGTGCGTCGGCCAGCGCGCCGGCCCAGTCGTCGGCCATCCGGTCGTACTTGACGTGCTCGAGCACGATCCCGAGCCCGGCCTCGTCCGCGAACGAGCGGATCTTGTCGGCCGAGTGCCCGAACCGCCCGCTCACGCCCACGGTCCGGTAGCCGATCTGGGCCAGCCGCTTCAACGTCCCCGGGTAGTCCTCGGCCAGTACGTCCCGCATGGTGTACAGGTGCATCCCGATCCCGCCGGCGGGAATAGTCATACAGACAGCTCCTCGAGTGGTTAGACGACGTGCTCCTGGTACCGCTGCAACGCCAGGTCGAAGACCTCCTGACCCGGCGCGTCCCACAACTGCTGGTTGAAGATCTCGACCTCGATCGGCCCGTCGTACCCGGCCGCGTCACACGCCTCGCGGAGGCGGCGCAGCTCGATCGAGCCGTCGCCCATCATCGCCCGCCCGAGCAACATGTCCGCCGGCAACGGCACGACCCAGTCGCTCACCTGGTAGGACAGGATCCGCTCGCCGGCCCGCTCGATCTGCCGGTACACGTCGGCGTCCCACCAGAGGTGGTAGGCGTCCACGATCACGCCGACCTGCGACGCCGGGAACTGCTCGGCCAGGTCGAGCGCGCCGCCCAGCGACGACACCACGCACCGGTCCGAGCAGAACATCGGGTGCAGCGCCTCGACCGCGAGCTTCACACCACGCTCGGCGGCGTACGGCGCCAGCTCGGCGAGCCCGTCGCGGACCATCGACCGCGCGCCGTCGAGATCCCGGGACCCGGGCGGCAGCCCGCCGCTCACGAGCACCAATACCGACGTACCGATCGTCGCGGCCTCGTCGAGCGCGCGGCGGTTGTCCTCGATCTTCGCCTTCCGCTCGGCGGCATCGGTCGAGGTGAAGAACCCGCTCCGGCACAACGACGACACCTTCAGGCCGGCGTCCGCGACCAGGCGCGCGGCCTGATCGACGCCGTACTCCTGGATCGGCTCACGCCACAGCCCGATCCACGACAGCTCAGCCTTCGCGGTGGCCGCGACCACGTCCTCGAGCGGCCAGTACTTCGTGGTCGCCTGGTTCAGGCTGAACCGGCTCACGCGTCCACCCCACCGACGGCCAGCAACTGGCGGAACCGCGACACCGCGAGCTCCGGATTCGTCAGTACGCCGGCCCGATCGGCGAGCCGGAACGTCTCCGCCAGATGCGGCAGCGACCGCCCGGTCTGCAGGCCACCCACCATCGAGAATCCGGGCTGGTGCCCGTTCAGCCACGCCAGGAAGGCGATCCCGGTCTTGTAGTAGTACGTCGGCGCCGAGAAGATCTGCCGGGACAGCGGCACGGTCGGGGCGAACACGCGGTCGTAGGTCGCCAGGTCACCGTCGTCCAGGGCCTTGAGCGCGGCCGCGGCGGCCGGCGCGATCGCCGCGAAGATCCCCAGCAGTGCGTCGCTGTGGCGGTCGGCGTCGCCCCTGATCAGCGAGGGGTAGTTGAAGTCGTCACCGGTGTAGAGCCGAACGCCCTCAGGCAGCCGGTTGCGCAGGGCAACTTCGCGGGACTCCTCCAGCAGCGAGACCTTGATCCCGTCCACCTTCGCCACGTTGTCGCCGATCAGTTCGACGACCACGTCGGCCGCGGTGTCCAGCGAGTCGCTGCCCCAGTAGCCCTCGAGAGCCGGGTCGAACATCGACCCGAGCCAGTGCAGGATCACCGGTCGCGACGACTGGTTCAGCAGGCGGTCGTACACCTTCCGGTAGTCGTCGGGCGATCCGGCCGCCGCACACAGTGCCCGGCTGGCCATCAGGATCGGCTGCGCGCCGACGTCCTCGGCGACTGCGAGCTGCTCCTCGTAGGCGCCGATCACCGCCTCCAGCGAGTGGTGGCCGGCGGCAAGCTGATCCGTGCCGACGCCGACGGCGATCCGCCCGTCCGGAGCCTCGGCGGCGGACCGCCGGATCAGCTCCTGCGTCGCCGCCCAGTCCAGGCCCATCCCACGCTGCGCGGTGTCCATCGCCTCGGCCACCGACAACCCCAGCGACCACAAGTGCCGCCGGAACTCCAGCGTGTGCTCCCAGTCGACCACGGCCGGCTGCCCCGGCGCGTTGTCACCCAGCGGATCCGCGACGACATGCGCGGCGGCGAACGCGAGCCGCGACCGGGCCGGCGCATAGGTGCCCTGCGCAACTGGTTCGCCGATCAGCCGATAGCCCTTGAGACCCTCGGTGCCGGGCAGGCGAAGCGACAGCGTCACAACTGCGCCTCGATGTCCAGCGGCGGCACCTCGAGCTTGCGCCCCTCCCGCCACGACTGCAGCCCGAGCTCCGCGAGCTGCACGCCCTTCGCACCCTCGACGAAGTCCCAGGTGAACGGCGCGTCATCCACGACGTGCCGCAGGAACATCTCCCACTGCACCTTGAAGCCGTTGTCGAATTCCTCGTTGTCCGGCACCTCGGCCCACTGCTCGCGGAAGTTCTCGGTGGCCGGCAGGTCCGGGTTCCAGACCGGTTTCGGCGTCACCGACCGGTGCTGCGCCCGGCAGCGCCGCAACCCCGCGACAGCGCTGCCCTCGGTGCCGTCCACCTGGAACTCGACCAGCTCGTCGCGGAACACCCGGGTCGCCCACGAGGAGTTCAGCTGCGCGACGATGCCGCCCTCGAGCTCGAAGACGCCGTACGCCGCGTCGTCGGCGGTCGCGGAGTACTCCTTGCCCTGCTCGTCGTACCGGGTCGGGATGTGAGTCGCGCCCTGGCAGTAGACCGACCTGACCGGGCCGAAGATCTGGTCGAGCACGTACCGCCAGTGGCAGAACATGTCGACGACGATCCCGCCGCCCTCCTCGGACTTGTAGTTCCAGGACGGCCGCTGCGCCTCCTGCCAGTCGCCCTCGAACACCCAGTAGCCGAACTCACCACGGACGCTGAGGATCCGGCCGAAGAACCCGCCGTCCACCAGCCGCTTCAGCTTCCGCAGGCCCGGCAGCGACAGCTTGTCCTGGACGACGCCGTTCTTCAGCCCGGAGTCGCGGACCAGCCGGGCCAGGTCGACCGCGGCCTCCAGGCCCTCGGCGATCGGCTTCTCGCAGTAGATCGCCTTGCCGGCCTCGACGGCGGCGCGGACGCCCTTCTCCCGGAGTTGGGTCAGCTGGGAGTCGAAGTAGATCTCGACGTCCGGCTCGGCCAGCGCCTCGGACAGGTCGGTGGTCCAGCGGGACAGCCCGTACTGCTCCGCGATCCGGCGCAGCTTGAGCTCGTTGCGGCCGACCAGGATCGGCTCGGGGATGATCATCGACCCGTCGGCGGCCTGCAGACCACCCTGCTCGCGGATCGCCACGATGGAGCGCTCGAGGTGCTGGCGCAGGCCCATCCGGCCGGTGACACCGTTCATCACGATGCCGATGCGTCGCTCGTTCACAGGCTTACCTCTCACGGATTGATCTCGTAGATGTCGAGGTGACCGCACATGCCGTGCCGGCCGAGCTCGGTGGGGGCGGGAAGTCGGTGGAGTTCGGCGGTCCGCAGGTGCGGCGCGGTGCCGGCCTCGAGCGCGTCGAGCGCGGCGCCGGTCTCGTCGGCCAGGCGGCGGGCGCCCTGCTCCCAGCGCTGTCGCCAGTCCGCGAGTTGCGGCTGGACGATGCGGACCGCGGCCGCGTAGAAGTCGTCGAGCGCCGACGGCCCTTCCGCCTCGTACGACTTCCGCAGTACGGCGAACCCCTGCAGCGCGAGATCGCGACGGGCCATCGCGGACCGGGTGCGCGCCTCGCCCTCACCGGCGATCGCGGTCGCCTTCAGGTAGGTCTCGCGGTCGATCAGCTGCTCGGACGGCATCGTCATGACGGCGTCGCCGGCCTCGGGGAGTCCGGAGTTCGACATCAGCGTGAGGATCTCCAGGCCGCCGCCGTTCACGAGCCGGTGGATCGTGCCGGGGTCGAACCAGACCACGGTGCCGGCGTGCAGCGGCGTCTCGGTGAAGCCCTTGGGGCTCAGCGTCTGGACCGCGCCGGAGCCGGCGATCACGTAGTACCCCTCGGAGCAGGCCAGGTGGACGTGCGGAGTGCCGCCGACCAGTCCGTCCGGGGCCTCGACGTCGTACACCGACAGCCGGGAGATGCCGATCCCGCCGGGGAGTGCCACCGCAGCACCCGGCTCGACCTCGCACATGCTGCCGCCTCCCTCGCCATCTGAGCCTCGGAAAGGGCTTTCCAGGCCTTGTGACCGCAACCTTAGGTGGGCTGTCACGGCGAGTCAACCTGCAACGGAAAGCGATGTCCGACCGCATCCGGTCAACCACGGGGGCAGTTCGACAGGAGGTGTCCGGCGATCGAGCCGGTTTCCCTCCGTGCGCAGGCGGGCGGGCGCCGGTAGTGGACGTATACGTCCTGTTGGTCTGCACCGAGGTGAGCCCCCGGCTCCGTAGCCTGCAGCCAGACTCTTGTGGAGGTGCACAGATGGCGACAGACAGGATCAGCAGGCGGAAGGCGCTCGCGCTCGGCGGAGGCGCGCTGGCCGCCGCCGGGGGACTCGGATCGGTGGCCGCGGCCCGGTCGGCGTCGGCGGCGACCGACTGGTTCCGGCTGCCGGTCGTCACGGCCAACATCGGCCGGACGAACCTCGGCGCCCGTGAGGCGGCGATCCGCGCCGTCCGCAACGGCGATCCGGGCCACCGCCCGGTGGTCGGCTGGCAGGAGATCCGCGAGGGCGAGGGTGACACCGGCGAGCCGGCGATGATCTCGCAGTACTTCGGCCCGCTGTACCGCAACGCGTTCCTGCACGACGAGGGCTCCTTCCGGGTGCCGATCTCGGTTCCGGAGCCGTGGAAGGTGGTCAACTCCAAGGCGACCTTCGTGCACGGCGGCATCTCGAACGTGACGCCGCCGCGGTGGATCAACGAGGTCGCGGTCGAGCACAGCGCGCACCCCGGGCTGAAGTTCGTGCTGATCAACTCGCACTACATCTTCGGCGCGTACAACGGTCCGCAGAAGCCGGACCGGCGCGACGAGTGGGACCTGCACAAGAAGACCCACCGCGAGCGGGCGATGGCCCACCACGACAAGGGCCATCTGGTGATCTGGACGGCGGACACCAACAACCCCGGCTACGAGAACGCCACCGGCCAGGGCTCCGAGCGCAAGGCGTTCCACCACGGCGTCGACCGGGTCAACTGGCTGCCCGGTGACGGGTCCGTCCAGCTCGACCTGGTCACGACCAAGACGATCCCGATGAACGTCGACACCCACGAGGCCCGGATGGCCGTCTTCCGGATCAGGCTGGCCTGACCCGCACGGAGGCGACCGCGTTCGCCCACTCGGCGCGGCGCTCGCTTCGGGTGCCGTCGCCGACGGCCGGTTCGTAGACCCGGGTCGAGCGTCGGCCGGCCCAGCCGGTGGGCTCGCCGAGTGTGGTCCAGGCGAGCTCGGCCGCGCCGAGGGCGGAGATCTCGGCGACGTCGGCCGCTTCGACCGGGCGGCCGAGCAGGTCGGCCTGGGTCTGCATCAACAGGCCGGAGACGGTCGCGCCGCCGTCCGCCCGCAAACGCCCTGGCGAGCCCGGAATCTTGTCGACGATGTCGCAGATCTGGTGCGCGACCGCGTCCACGCAGGCCCGGGCGATGTGCCCGCGCGTGGTCGAGCTGCTCATCCCCGTCAGCGCAGCCCGCGCATCCCGGTCCCAGTGCGGTGCGCCGAGACCCGCGAACGCGGGCACCAGCACCACCCCGCCGGCATCGGGCACGCTCGCGGCCAGTTCCATCAACGCCCCGACGTCCGGGAGCCCGAGTGTCGCGGCCGTCCACGCGAGCGCCGCGCCGGACGAGACGATGTTCCCCTCGAGCGCGTAGAGCGGCTTGTCCGTCAGCCACGCCAGCGTGCACCCGTCGGCCACGAAGGCGTCGACCGGTGTCATCACCGACGACCCCGTGCCGTACGTCGCCTTGACCATCCCCGCCTCGGTACATCCCTGGCCGTACATCGCTGCATGCGAATCAGCCAGTACGGCGACGATCGGCGTCCCGTCCGGCACCCCCGGAACCCCCGCCGTGGTCCCGAATCCGCCATCCGACGCCCGGACCTCGGGCAGCACCGACCGCGGTACGCCGAACGCCTCGAGCAGCGGCGTGGACCAGTCGAGGTCGAGTACGTCGTAGAGCAGCGTGCGGGACGCGTTGCCGGCCTCGGTCAGGTGCTCACGGCAACCAGTCAGCCGGTGAATCAACCATGAGTCGACGGTGCCCACGCGCGCGGCCGCGGCGTGCTCCAGCAGCCAGCGCAGTTTGGGTGCGGAGAACATCGCGTCGACGCGCAACCCGGTGCGGGATCGGACCAGCGCATCGAGCTCGCTGGGCAGGTCCGCGCACCAGGACGACGTCCGCACGTCCTGCCAGCCGATGACCGGGCCGACCGCGTCACCGTCCGGGTTCCATCCGACCACCGACTCGCGTTGGGTCGACAACGCGATCCCGGCGAGTGCGACCGGCTCGGCGGCGGCCAGGCATGACGAGACCGCCTGGAGAACGCTCTGCCAGAGGTCCTCGGCATCCTGCTCGGCCCACCCGGGCCGGGGTGTGGAGAGGCCGACGGGCGCCGATCCGGTCGCGAGCACGGCTCCACCCGCGTCGACCAGGACCGCCTTCGAGTTCGTCGTGCCCTGGTCGATCGCCAGCACGGCTGGGGTCCCCATCCGCGGCCTCCCGGAACCAACAACTTTCAACTGAGCTCTTGACGGGACTCTAGCGCCGTGGCGACACTCATGGCGACAGCTTATGCACTATTGAATATCTATTCATCAGACCGGGAGGTCGCCAACGTGGTGAAGCCGAGCAGACGCCGGGTGATCATCAACACGGACGCCAAGAACGAGGCGGACGACCAGTTCGCGATCGTGCACGGGCTGTTGTCGCCCACGTTCGATCTCCGCGGGCTGATCCCCGCGCATTTCGGCACCCGGCGGTCGGACCGGAGCATGGAGGAGTCGCGCGAGGAGATCGACCTGCTCCTGGACCTGATGGGCCTGACCGGTCAGGTGCCGGTGGCGAACGGCGCACCGACCGGGATCCCGGACGAGCAGACCCCGCTGGACTCGCCCGGGGCGCAGTTGATCGTCGCGGAGTCCAAGCTGGCCTCGAAGGACGATCCGCTGTTCGTCGCCTTCCTCGGTCCGCTGACCGACATGGCCTCGGCGATCCTGCTCGACCCGGAGATCGTGCACCGGGACGTGATCGTGATCTGGATCGGCGGGCGGGGCTACAACGGCTACACGTCGTACCCGGGGATCGAGTTCAACCTGTCCAACGACATCCACGCCGCCAACGTGGTGTTCGGCTCCGGTATCACCGTCTGGCAGGTGCCGAGCGACGTCTACACGAAGGTCTCGGTGAGCTACGCCGAGCTGGACGAGAAGATCGGCGACGCCGGGCCGCTCGGCAAGTACCTGATCGAGCAGTTGCACGAGTGGAACGCCACTCACCACGGCGAGCCGATCGAGTCCCGGTCGCTCGGCGACTCACCCGCGATCGCCCTGATGCTGTTCCCCCGCAGCGGGGACATGCGGGTCCGGCCGGCGCCGCGCTTCGGCGTCGACGGCTGGTACCTGCCCGGAACCGACAACCCGATCAGCGTCTGCGAACACGTCGACGTCCGGTTCCTGCTCGAGGACATGTTCGCGAAGATCCGCCGGTTCGCCCGGCAAAGGAGCACCTCATGACCCCCAACACCTTCACCCGCCGGGGTTTCCTCGGTCTCACCTCCGCGGCCGCGGCCGGCGTCGGCCTGTCCGCCTGCACCGGGGGCGGTACGTCGACCAGCGGGAGCGGCGACGCCACCGGCGCGGCCTCGAACAACCTGCGGCTGTTCACCTACGAGGGTGACGAGACGATCGGGCTGCTCAAGGCGCAGGTCAAGAAGTTCGACGCTCAGGCCGGTACGACGACGACTGTCGAGAGCCTGCCGGGTTCGGGTGCGGCCGTGTACCCGGACAAGCTGCGGACGCAGCTGCTCGGCGGCAAGGGCCCGGATGTCTGGCGGATCTGGGGCGGCCAGATCGGGGCGCCGTTCGCGAAGGCCAAGCAGGCCCTCGACCTTGGCAAGTACTACGACAAGTACGGCTGGAACAGCTCGGTCAACCAGCAGGCGATCGACGGGATGACGTTCGAAGGCTTCAAGGCCGGCCTGCCGTTCACCTCCCTCGGAATCGGTGCCTGGTACAACAAGTCTCTGTTCGCGAAGGCCGGGGTGAGCGCGCCGCCGACGACGTACGCCGAGCTCGAGGCGCTCAACGACAAGCTCGTCGCCGTCGGGGTGACCCCGCTCGCGACCGGCGGCAAGTACGGCTGGCACGTCATGCGGCTGTTCGAGTACTTGCTCGAGCACACCGCCGGCCCGGAGCTGCACGACAAACTGCTGGCCGGCGACGAGAGCTGGGACCGGCCCGAGGTGGTCGAGGCGTTCACGCTGTTCAAGAAGTGGCAGGACAAGAAGTGGCTGCCGCAGGGCGCGCTGGGGCTGGACCCGGCCGACGTCGAGCCGTGGTACGTCCAGGGCGAGGCGGCGTACACGATCGCCGGCACGTGGACCGAATCGAACGCGATCCTCGCGGCGAAGAAGAGTCCGGCAGGGTTCGGCACCTTCGAGCTGCCCACCGACCAGCAGCCGGCCCGGCACTCGGGCTTCGTCGAGGGGTACATGATCAACGCCAAGTCCGGAAACCCGGACAAGGCTGCCGAGCTGCTGGACTTCATGGTCAAGCCGGAGACGCAGAAGGCGCTGCAGATCACCGCCTCGACCGTCGAGGGCGCCGAGCCGGACGCCAAGGCGCTGCCGCTGTCGGCGGAGTGGGCACAGAAGTACGGCGACAACCCGTTCTACACGATCCAGGACCAGGCGTTCCCGAAGAAGGAGGCCGACCAGTACTTCAGCGTGCAGAGCAACCTGCTGCAGGGCAAGACCACCCCGGACGCGGCGGCCAAGACGATGCAGGAGATCGTCTCCGCCTGGGCGAAGGGCTGAGTCGCGACCATGGCGACGGTCGCACTGTCCCGGCGTCAGCGGGCCACGGCTCCCAAGGTCCAGCGCGGCGGCAAGTGGTCGCCGTGGATGTTCGCGCTGCCCGCGGTGGTGGTGTACGTCGGCTTCCTGGTGTACCCGGCGTTGTCGTCCCTGTGGTTCAGCCTGACCGACTGGGACGGCCTGAGCGCGACGTACAACTTCGTCGGGCTGGAGAACTACACCAAGCTGCCGAGTGACCCGGTCGTCGCCACCGCGGTCCGGAACAACGCCATCTGGACCGTCGTCACGATCGCGTTCCCGACCGCGATCGGGCTCGCGCTGGCGATCGCGCTCAACGGCAAGGTGCACGGCAAGCCGGTGCTCCGGTTGATCTTCTACACGCCCGCAGTGCTGCCGCTGGTGTCGATCGCCTCGATCTGGGGCTGGCTCTACAACCCGCAGTACGGCGCGATCAACTCGGTGCTGCGGCTGATCGGGCTGGACGGGCTGGCGCAGCCATGGCTCGGCCAGGACTCGACCGCGTTGTGGGCGGTGATGGTTCCGGCCATCTGGTTGCGGACCGGCTTCCCGATGCTGCTCTACCTGGCCGCGCTGCAGGGCATCCCGAAGGAGCTCTACGAGGCCGCGACCGTCGACGGCGCGACCCGCTGGCAGCAGTTCTGGAACGTGACCATGCCGAGCCTGCGGCCCGCGCACTACATCGTGCTGGCGTTGTCGCTGATCGACTCGTTCAAGGTCTTCGACATGATCTACGCGATGACGTACGGCGGTCCCGGTACGGCGACCCAGGTGATGGGCACGTGGATGTACGCGAACGTCTTCCAGTACTACCAAGCCGGCTACGGCACGGCGATCGCGGTTGTGATCACGCTGGTGGCGATCGCCGTCGGCATCCCGTACGTCCGCTCGCAGACAAGGGAGGCGTCATGACCTCGATCGCGCCCGTGCGGGTCGATGCTCCCGTCGTACCGACCGACACCGTGCCCCAGAGCCGACCACCGAGAGGGCGGAAGGGCGTCGTCATCACGCTGGTGCTGCTCGTGGTGGCGCTGTTCTGGATCTCGCCGCTGGCCCTGCTGGTGGTGACCGCGATCCGGCCGCTGTCGGACTTCGTCGGCAACGGGCCGCTGTCCTGGCCGGACACCTTCACCTGGTCGAACTTCAAGGACGCGTGGGGGATCGGCAACTTCGCCACCACCTACCGCAACAGCGCGCTGCTGGCACTGATGAAGGTGCCGCTCGGTGTGCTCGTGTCGGCGATGCTCGCGTTCGCGCTGGCGAAGCTGCGGATGAAGTTCCGCCGGACGGTGATGTTCTCGGTGTTCCTCGGGCTGACGATCCCGATCTACATCACCATCGTCCCGGTCTTCATCATGATGCGGTCGGCCGGTGCCACCGACAGCCTGCTCGGTCTGCTCGGGCCGTACCTGGCCTTCGGCATCCCGTTCGAGGTGCTGGTGCTGCAGTCGTTCTTCCGGCAGATCCCGGACGAGATCTTCGAGGCGGCCCGGGTCGACGGCGCCGGCGACTGGCGGATCTTCTTCACGATCGTGCTGCCGCTGTCCACGCCGGCCCTGGTGACGGTGGCGATCCTGGACGCGGTGGCGACGTGGAACGAGTTCCTGTTCGCGCTGATCCTGCTGAACTCGGACGCGAACAAGACGATCCCGGTCGGGCTGCTCAACTTCCAGGGGCAGTTCGCCAACAACAACACCGGTCTGGCGGCGGGCATCCTGATCGCCGTCGTACCGATCCTGATCGCGTACATCTTCCTGCAGCGCTGGATCGTCGGCGGGCTCACCGCCGGCTCCCTCAAGGGTTAGGACACCACGATGACTGATCTGCCGGTCTTCGGCGCGGGTATCTGGCACTTCGCGACGTACAAGGACCGCTACGCCACCGATGGGTACGGCGAACCCGTCGGACTGCTCGAACAGCTCGACCGGGCCGGCGCCGTCGGCGACCTGTCCGTCGTCGACCTGAACTGGCCGTTCGCCGGGTACGACGGCACGCTCGACGAGGTGAAGGCCGCGCTCGAGCGGAACGGCCTGAAGGCGATCGCGATCACGCCGGAGATCTACACCCGCGACTTCGTCAAGGGCTCGTTCACCAACCCCGACCCGGGCGTCCGCAAGCAGGCGCTGGAGCTGATGCACAACGCCACCGAGCTGGCCAAGGACCTGGGCTGCTCGTACGTGAAGCTCTGGCCCGGCCAGGACGGCTGGGACTACCCGTTCCAGGTGAACTACCACGACCTGTGGAACCTGGCGCTGGACGGGCTGACCGAGCTGGTCTCGGCGCACCCGGACATCAACTTCGTGATCGAGTACAAGCCGCGCGAGCCCCGGGTCAAGATCGTCTTCCCGAACGTCGCCCGGACCCTGCTCGGGATCGAGAAGATCGGCCTGCCGAACCTCGGCATCCTGCTCGACTTCGGCCACTCGCTGTACGGCCAGGAGACGCCGGCCGACGCGGCCCAGCTGGCGATCGACTACAACCGGCTGTTCGCGATCGACGTGAACGACAACCTGCGCGGCTGGGACGACGACATGGTCGTCGGCTCGGTCCACCTGGTCGAGACGTTCGAGTTCTTCCACACCCTGCGGAGGAACAATTGGGAGGGTGTCTGGCAGCTCGACCAGTTCCCGTTCCGCGAGGACAGTGTCGAGGCCGCCAAGCAGGCGATCCGGTTTCTCAAGGCGGTGCACCACGCGCTCGACGTACTGGACGACGAGGCGCTGGCCGCGGCGCAGGCGTCGCACGACGCGCTGGCCGCGCAGAAGCTGGTCCAGAAGGTGCTGCTGAGTTCGATGGCGGATCTGGCATGACGCTGACGGTCGAACACACCACGATGCCGGTCCTCGGCCGGCTGCCGGTCCACAGCAGCCGCGCCGAGCAGGTCGCGCACATCGCCGAGGCCGCCCGGCAGATCCGGCTGCAGGACCTCAAGCTGGTCCACCACGCCGGCGCCGGCCACATCGGCGGCGACTTCTCCGCGATCGACATCCTGGCCACCCTGTACGGCGCGGTGCTCGACATCGGCCCGGACACGGTGAACGACCCGGAGCGCGACCGGTTCATCCTGAGCAAGGGCCATGTGGCCGGCGCGCTCTACACCACGCTGGCGGCCTTCGGCTTCCTGCCGGTCGAGGAGCTGGCCACGTTCCTCCAACCGGAGTCCGCGCTGAACGGGCACCCGAACCGGAACAAGGTGGCCGGCGTCGAGGCCAACACCGGCCCGCTCGGGCACGGCCTGCCGGTCGCGGTCGGGCACGCCCTGTCGGCCAAGCTCGACGTCTCGTTGCGGCGTACGTACGTCCTGGTCGGGGACGGCGAACTGCAGGAGGGCAGCAACTGGGAGGCGATGATGGCGGCCTCGCAGTACCAGCTGGACCGGCTGACGGTGATCGTCGACCGGAACCGGCTGCAGCAGGGCGCCACCACGAAGGAGACCAACGACCTGGATCCGCTGCCGGACAAGGCGATGGCGTTCGGGTTCGCGGTGGTCGAGGTCAACGGACACGACCACGGCGAGCTGCTCGACGTGCTGTCCGCGGTCCCGTTCCGGCCGGGCAAGCCGACCTTCGTGATCGCGCACACCCACAAGGGCCACCCGATCTCGTTCATGAGCAACAACGTCGCCTGGCACCACCGGGTGCCGGACGCGGCCGAGTTCCAGCAGGCCGTCACCGAGCTGGAGGCTCTGGTTCCCCGCTACACCAAGGAGCAGGCATGACCGTCGCCGACACCGCCTCGATCGCCGACCAGCCGCGGTACGACTGCCGGGACGCGTACGTCGAGACGCTCGCCGAGCTCGCGCACGCGGACCACCGGATCGTCGGGGTGGTGAACGACTCGGTCGGTTCGAGCAAGCTGAACAGCTTCCGGAAGGCGTTCCCGGACCGGCTGATCAACGTCGGCATCGCCGAGCAGGACATGGTCGGAGTCGCGTCCGGCCTGGCCAACGGCGGCCGGATCCCGTTCGTCTCGGCCGCGTCCTGCTTCCTCACCGGCCGCGCGCTCGAGCAGATCAAGGCGGACGTCGCCTACTCGAACACGAACGTGAAGCTGTGCGGGATGAGCCCGGGCGTCGCGTACGGCGAGCTCGGCCCGACGCACCACTCGATCGAGGACATCGCCTGGTTGCGGGCGATCGCGAACCTGACCGTGATCGTGCCCGCCGACCCGGTCGAGACCGCGGCGGCGCTGCGCTGGGCGGCCGCCTCGGACGGGCCGGTCTTCATCCGGGTCAGCCGGATGAGCGTGCCGAAGGTGTACGCCGACGACTACGAGTTCCGGCTGGGCCGGGCGATCACGGTCCGGGCCGGTGACGACGTGACGCTGGTCAGCAACGGGACCGTGCTGTGGCGGGCGCTGGCCGCGGCCGAGCAGCTCGCCACCGAAGGGATCTCGGCCCGGGTGCTGTCGATGCCGACGGTGAAGCCGCTCGACGTCGACGCCGTGGTGGCGGCCGCGCGGGAGACGGCCGGCATCGTCACCGCCGAGGAGGCGGTGACCGGCGGTGGGCTGGGCGGCGCGGTCGCGGAGACCGTCGTCCAGCAACACCCGGCCCGGGTGTCGATCCTCGGCATCCCCGAGTTCGCGCCGACCGGTTCGGCCGGCTACCTGCTGGACCGCTACGGCCTCTCACCCGACGGCATCGCCGACGCGGCCCGGCAGTTGCTCAAGACACGTAACTGACCAGGTCGGCGATCGAGATCATCGCGAGCCCGTGCGTGTCCGCGAACGCCCGCAGTCCGGCCCCGGTCATCAGCGTGCCGTCGTCGTTCATCAGCTCGCCGATCACGCCGACCGGCGGCAGCCCGGCCAGCCGGACCAGCTCGACGGTGGCCTCGGTGTGACCGGGCCGCTGCCGGACGCCGCCCTCGACTGCGCGCAGCGGCAGGATGTGGCCGGGCCGGATCAGGTCCGTGGGCCGGGCCGCCGGGTCGGCCAGCACGCGGACGGTCCGGGCCCGGTCGGCGGCCGAGATGCCAGTGCCGACGCCCGTCCTCGCGTCCACGGAGACGGTGTACGCCGTCCGCAGGCTGTCCTGGTTGTCCGGGACCATCAGCGGAAGCGCGAGCCGGTCGAGGACCTCCGGTGCGGCCGGTGCGCAGACGTAGCCGCTGGTGTACCGGACCAGCAGGGCCATCAGTTCCGGGGTCGCCAGGCTCGCGGCGAAGGTCAGGTCGCCCTCGTTCTCACGGTCCTCGTCGTCGACGACCACGACGGGCCGTCCCCGGGCGATCTCGCCGATCGCGCGCTCGATGGTGTCCAAGCGGGTGGTCGTCGCGGTGCTCACGGTCGCTGTCCTCTCGGCCTGGCGCTCCGGGGCAACGACAAGCTCCGCGGGCACGTCCGGCACGCACGCCGGCAGCGCACCGCGAAGACTGCCACGTGCGTCTTCCCATCCGGACTTTCACCGTCGGTCCCGGAGTTCCACCGGGTCAACCGCTTCTTCCTGCGAAGTCACGGGTCGCGGACTGTCACCGCCGGCTCGGAATTTCACCGACCCCAGAGCACGTGTGATCTTGCTGTACGCGGGTCAGTTTATCCGTCCCAACCCTTCGTGGAGTGTCATGTCCATCTCAGTCTGGCGTGAGCTCGAGCTGACGCTGACCAGGAAGCAGCCGTACGCCGCCGAGATCTGGGCGGACTTCGAGCACGAGGACGGCCCGCGGTTGCGGCGGCCGGCGTTCTGGGACGGCGGCGAAACTTGGCGGGTCCGCTTCGCCGCCCCTGAGGCCGGGCGGTGGCAGTGGACCTGCGGCGACGACGCCGGCGAGTTCGACGTCACCGCGGCCGAGACCGACCACCCGTTCTACGCCCACGGCTTCTGGCGGATGTCGCCCGGCGGCCGCAGCCTCGTGCACGCCGACGGCACACCCGCGATCCTGGCGGCGGACACCGCGTGGGCGCTGCCGTGGCGGGCGACGCCCGAGCAGGTCCGGGAGTACGCCGCCGACCGGCAGGCCAAGGGGTTCAACGCCGTCCTGCTGATGACGGTCCAGCCGGACATGCGTGCGGTCGGGCCGCGCGACCGCACCCAGGACCAGGGCTTCGCGGTGGCCTTCGAGGATCTCCCGGACGGCCACCTGAACCGGCCGAATGTCGACTACTTCCAGTACCTCGACGGCCTGCTCCGGATCCTGGTCGAGCACGGTCTCGTCCCCGTCCTGCAGCCCGTCTTCCACGGCTTCGGTTGGAAGGGCCTCGACGTCGCGGGCCCCGTCGTACCGCCGGCGGAGTACGCGCGCTACTGCCGCTACCTCGTCGCCCGGTACGGCGCACAGCCCGCGATCTACCTGGTCGGCGGGGACGGATCCGGGCGCGAACCGCAGATCGCGGCCGGTGGGGCGGAGGTGCAGGCGTCGGACTGCTACGGCCAGCCCACCGGCATCCACTACCGGCCGCACATCCGCGCCGACGCTCACCAGGACGCGGACTGGCTGGACTTCCAGTGGTGCCAGACCGGCCACACCGGTGAGCACGTGCCCGATCGGGTCGCCGACATGTGGCGGAACCTCCCGGTCAGAGCGGTCGCGAACGGCGAGCCGACGTACGAGCACACCGGCCGGACCGGCGTAGCGGCCGGGTGGTGGCAGGGGCACGAGGCGTGGAGCAACCTGTGCGCGGGCGGGACGATGGGCGTTGTCTACGGCGCCGGCAGCCTGTGGCAGTGGAAGCTGCACCCCGACGAGCCCGGGGCACTCGGACTACTTCGCCGCGCCCGGCGCGGGCTGGCGGGAGGCGGCCGGCTTCGAAGGATCGGCGTACGTCGGGCTGGTCACGAAGATCCTGAACGGTCTGCCGACGACCGACATGGTGCCGGACTGGACCCGGGTGATCTCCGGACGGGCGCTCAGCGTGCCCGGGCAACTGCTGATCGTTTACCGCGAGTACGGCGGCACGGTGAGGGTGTTCGACGACGACGTACCCCTGCCGTACCGGATCGTGGACCCCCGCGACGGCTCCGTGGTCGCGACCGGCCAACGCGACTCGCCCCGGGATCCACTGCCCGATCCTGGCGGTGCACCTCGCGTGTACATCTGCCTGGCTGACCTATAGTCGTCGTCTGTCAGGAGGTCTGGAGTGAACAACCGCGCGGTGCGTCAGCCGGGGCTGGACGAGTTGCGGCTGCTCGCGAAGGTGGCCCGGATGTACCACGAGAAGGGCATCCGGCAACCGAAGATCGCGGCCGAGCTCAACCTCTCCCAGGCGCGGGTGTCGCGGATGCTCAAGCAGGCCGTCGACGTCGGCATCGTGCACACCGTGGTGACCATGCCGAGCGGCGTGCACAGCGACCTCGAGGACGAGTTGCAAGGCCGGTACGGACTGCGGGACGCGGTGGTCGTCGACACCCTCGGCGTGGACGACGACGTGCTGCCGGCGCTCGGGTCGGGCGCGGCGGCGTACATCGACATGACGCTCACCGGCGGGCATGTGATCGGGATCTCGTCCTGGAGCGAGACGCTGATCAGCGCGGTCGACCGGATGCCGCGCAAGAGCGTGCCGGTGGTCGACAAGGTGGTCCAGATCGTCGGCGGGCTGGGCGACGCGGCGGTGCAGATGCAGGCGACCCGGCTGACCGCGCGGTTCGCCGAGCTGACCGGCGGGATGCCGGTCTACCTGCCGGCGCCGGGCCTGGTCGGCACGTCCGCGGTCCGGCGGGCGATGATGAACGACGTGTCCGTCCGCGACGTCCTGGGCACCTGGGGACAGCTCACCGACGCCCTCGTCGGGATCGGCAGCCTCGAACCGTCGCCGCTGCTGCAGCGCAGCGGGAATGCGGTCGCCCAGGCGGACCAGGACGAGCTGCGCCGGCTCGGCGCGGTGGGCGACGTCTGTTTCCGGTTCTTCGACGAAGAGGGAAGGCACGTGCGCTCGACGTTCGACCAGCGAGTCATCGGGGTGACCGCCAAGGAACTGCTGGCGGTGCCGCGCCGGATCGGGGTCGCCGGCGGTGACCGGAAGTTCTCCGCGATCCGGGCCGCGCTGCTCGGTGGCTGGGTGAACATCCTGATCACCGACCTGGCGATGGCCGACCGCCTGCTCGACGCCTGATGGCGGCGTGATGGACGCGCGCCCGAAAGACCGCGACGAGCAGCGCGAGGTCTACCGGACGCTCGACCTGGCCCTGCGGATCGGCGAGGTCCTGCTGTCCAGCGGCGCCGGTACGGCGGACGCCACCGCGACCATCCTCGGGGTGACCGCGGCCGGCGGCCTGCGCGGCTGCGAGGTCGACATCACCTTCACCTCGATGGCGATCTCGTACCAGGCGGCGCCGGACGCCGCGCCGGAGACCCACCTCCGCCTGGTCCGCTACCGGTCCCAGGACTTCTCCCGGCTGACCGAGGTCGACCGGCTGGTACGGCGGCTCGCGCGCGGTGACGTGACCCGCGAGGAGGCGAGCCGCGAGCTGGCCCGGCTGACATCGGCCGGCCCGCCGTACCCGCGCTGGAGTGCCGTCCTGGCCTGGGGCGTGATGGCCGGTGGCGCGACCCTGCTGCTCGGCGGCGGCTGGCTGATCACGCTGGTCGCGGTCGTCACCGCGATGGTGATCGACCTGAGCAACCGGTGGTTCAGCCGGCAGCGCCTGCCCGCGTTCTACCAGCAGGTGGCCGGCGCGTTCGTGGCGACCGCGGTCGCGCTGATCCTGTACGCCGTGGACGCGCCGGTGAAACCGTCCCTGGTCGTTGCCGCGGGCATCATCATGTTGCTGGCCGGGATCGCGCTCACCGGTGCCGTCCAGGACGCGATCACCGGGTACTACGTGACCGCCGCGGCCCGCAGTCTGGAGGCGATGCTGCTCACCGGCGGGATCATCGCCGGGGTCAGCCTCGGGCTCACGCTGGGGATCAAGCTCGGCCTGAACGTCGGCATCGAGGCGCAGACGATCCAGTTGGCCAACCTGCCGATCATGGTCGGCGCCGGGGCGCTGATGGCGCTGGCGTTCGCGTACGCGTCGTACGCCCCGCTGCGGGCGCTGCTGCCGATCGCGGTGATCGGTGCGGCCGGGTCGCTGGTGTTCACGTTGATGACGCGGGCGTCGTTCGGGCCGGCCTGGTCGACAGCGGCCGCGGCCTTCGCGGTCGGTCTCGGCGGCTACTCGCTCGGCCGTCGTACCGGCGTACCGCCGCTGGTGGTGGTCGTCTCCGGCACCATCCCGCTGCTGCCGGGGCTGACCATCTACAAGGGCCTCTACGAGTTGATGGGCCTCGGCAACCTGATCGGCATCGTCAGCCTGGCGACCGCGGTGGCCATCGGGGTCGCGCTCGCGTCCGGGGTGATCCTCGGCGAGTACGTCGCTCAGCCGATCCGGCGCGAGGCCCGGCGACTCGAGGATCGCCTCGCCGGGCCCCGCCTGGTCGGCCCACGCCGGCCGGTCCGGCGGCGTACCGGCTCCCGCCGCAGTCGCCGCCGGACCGCCTTGCCCTAGTGCGCTCGGCTGGTCGCGTAGTACGTCTTGCAGATGCCGTTGTGGTAGTCGGACGCCAGCTCCAGCACGCGTTTGCTGTCCGGGGAGACGAGCAGCGGCGAGCTGTAGTTGGGGCAGTAGTTGTTGTAGGGGGCGGTCACGGCGACCGGAGCCGGGATCGTCCGCCAGTGGCCGTTGCCACGCTTCACGAACAGCGTCCGCCCGTTGCCGGCAGCAACTGATCCGTCGGCGTTCTGCAGGATCTGGCCGACCGCCAGCAGGTTGCCGTTCGGCGCGACCGCGATCGTCGGCGCGTGCGTGAAGTACTTGCCGTCCGCCGTCCGCGTGATCGTGCCCGGTGAGGTCCAGTTCCAGCCGTCGGGCGACTGCCGGGTGTAGGCGGCGCAGTCGTACTGACCACCTTGGCCGCAGATCTCGTACGACATCAGGTAGGTGCCGTTCGGCAGTCGGCGTACGACGGGCATGCCCGGGCGATGTGCGACCGTCGGGCTGGCGACCGTGGGCGTGGGGTCGGTCCAGGTGACCCCGTCCGAGCTGCGGACCTGCATCAGCTTCTGGCTGTGCGCCGGGTCGGTCTCGTCCGCGTAGTGACAGACGAGCCGGCCGTCCTTGGCGATCGAGAACTCCGGCTCCCACAGGCCGCGGTCGTTCGCCGCGGTCGCGCAGCTGGACAGGTACGACCAGGTGCGGCCGACGTCGTTGCTCTTCCAGATCCGCAGCGACATCGGCCGGTCGTCGGCGCCGACGGAGGCCGCCCAGAGGAGCGTGCCGGCCGGCAACGCTCCGACCGGCTGGGACAGCTCGTACAGCGTTGCGCAGCACAGGCCCTGGCCGTCGGCCGCCTCCGGATCCTCGACGGTGCCGACCTGGGTGAAGCTCTTCCCGGCGTCGGTGCTCTCGTAGATCGCGCCGATGCCGTCCGCGTTGCCGACGAAGGTGACCACGCTCGCCAGCACACGCCCGTTCGCCGGGCCGCTGTGCTCGAGCCGGATCACCCGCGGATACAGGCCGGTGTCGTCCCGGAGCAGTTGACCGGTCGCCGCGCTCGCGGTCGCCGGGGCGACCAGGAAGCCGGCGATCAGCGTGAGGACAACGATGAGCCGTCTCACTTGACCTCCTCCAGCACGACGTCGTCCAGTTGGAGCCAGACATCCTGGCCGTGGCCGAAGAAGCCGGCGTACAGCTGGATCAGCGACTCACGACCGGAGTTGAACTCGACGCTGACCTTCTCGTAGTCCTTGTGTGCGCCGCCGGTCTTCTGCGCGATCTCCTTCCCGCGCAGCGTGCGGACGCCGATCATCGTCTCGCGGTTGTTCTCCGCCGTCCGCATCCACGCGGACAGGCGGTACCGGTGATGCGGGCGGACGGCGACGCTCTGCTGCACCTGGTGCGTGCCGATCGAGTCGCGGACGAAGGCGTTCCTGGCGCCGCTGTGACCGAGGTTCGCCGCGTCGATGCCACCGCGACCGTTGAGTTGCCAGGGCGGAGCCGGCGTACTGCCCGTCTGCTCCTCGAAGCCGGGATCGGTGACCAGGTTGGTGACCTGACCGTCGTCGGTGAGCTTCGTGTGCATCAGGTACACGTTGTACGGGTCCCACTGCGACATGGTGAAGTAGAGGTCCTCACCGCTGGACCACGGGTGCATGTACGTGCCGTACAACCCGGGGAAGTCCTTGCCCTTGACGACGACCTGCTCACCGCTCCACGGCCCGGTCAACGACTCCGACGACCGCAGTACGACGGACGCGCGGGACTCGTCCAGGTACATCATCAGCCACTTGCCGACGTGCTCGTTCCACTGCACCGACACCTCGCTGACCGGGCCGATCGCGATCGGGACCGCGGCGCTCTCCCGCGGCGACCAGGTGCGGCCGTCCCAGTAGCGCCAGGCGCTCTTCGACAGCACCAGCTTCTCCGGGACCCGGGCGAGGTGCGCGTTACCGAACCGGCCGTTCGGCGTACCGATCATGTAGACGTAACCCTTGTCGCGGACCAGGGCCACCATCTGGAAGTTGTTGTCCCACTGCTTGGTGTTCTGCCAGCGGGCCTTCGGGTCCTTGGTCCAGGTCTCGCCGTTGTCGTCGGAGTACGCGAAACCCGAGTAGTTCGTGAACCAGCTGCCGGCCGGACCCCAGTAGTTGACCGACATGTACTGCACGTACTGCCGGTTGCCGACCGCGATGCCGCCGGTCGGGATCACGGTGTGCTCGACCCGGTCGACCTTCTGGCAGTCGAGGAACTGCTTGGCGTGGCCGGGACGGTCCTCGGCTGCCGAGTCCAGCGCCATGCCGTCGGCCAGGTTGCGGTCCTTGCTGCGGAACAGCAGGTTGCAGCGCCAGTCGATCGTGGCCGGGTCGCCGACCCCACCGCCCGGACCGGTCCAGCCGCTGCCGTAGCTGTCGCCGAACGCGGTCAGGATCTCGCCGGCGCCGTTGTCCCAGAGAATGCCGAGGTCGGTCGCCTTGAGTGCGAACCGGGCCTCGGTGTCGTTGATCGACCCCGGCCCGGTCAGCTTCGCGACCTGGGTGGCCGGTGACGGTACGGCGGCCGCCTGGGCCGCGGGTGGTTGGTCGGCGGGCACCAACGCGGCGCCGAGCAGGACCGGCAGGACGAGCAGCAATCGTTTCCGCATCTCGGTCTCCTAGGGCGGGGCAGAGCTCGTGAGAAATCGATTTCCGCCGACCGTAGTCCGTCGTTGTCACCGGGTCAACAGCTCGCCCCGCCCCGACCTTGTGCTCCGCCTGAGCATTCGTCCACCGTCGAAACGCTCACCCGGAGCCCAAGGTCGCCGGGGACGGGCGGCCCGCGGTCGAGGCGGTGACGGGCGGCTCGCGTCGAGGGGACGGGGGCTCGCGTGGACGCGGGGACGGGCGGCTCGCGGCGGGGTGGGGGCGGGCGTCCGTTAGAGTTACCGACTGGAAACATCGGCGATCGCCGGGGTGGCCCGGCGGGCTCGGAGGATCGACGTGGCTTTGGGTAGGACATCCCCGCGCGACCTGCCGCTGTTCGCGGATCTGTCCGGACGCGACATCAGGGACATCTTCCGGGCCGGCGAGGAGGTCTCCGTGCCGGCCGGGTGGTCGCTGATCCTGGAGCAGACCCCGCCGGACGCGGCGTACCTCATCCTCAGCGGTACGGCGGCCGTCCGGGTCAAGGGCGAGGAGATCGCCGAGCTCGGCCCGGGGGACATCGCCGGCGAGGTCGGGGTCCGGAAGAACACGTTGCGCACGGCAACGGTGACGGCGAAGTCGCGGCTGCAGCTGCTGCACTTCACCCGGGAGAAGTTCGACGACCTGACCAGCCGGCTGCCCGCCTTCCGGGACGCCATCGACGCTACCATCGCCGAGCGCCGCGGTGGATCCTGAGCCCACGCCGGCGGTCGACCTGGCCGGACGGCAGCGGGACTTCGAGCAGGCACTGCTCGGCGGCGAACGGAAGTTCACCCGGATCCAGGTGTCGGAGCGGGCCGGGATCTCGATCGCCCGGGCCGAGCGGATGTGGCACGCGCTCGGGTTCGCGACCGTGCCGGACGACGAGGTGGCCTTCACCGACGGCGACGTCGAGGCACTGCGGCTGGTGGCCGCGCTCGAGGACGATGGCTTCATCGACCCCGAGCTCGAGTCGTCACTGGCGCGCAAGCTCGGCCAGACCCAGTCCCGGCTGGCGTCCTGGCAGTCCGCGATGTTCCTGGAGTTCCTGGCCGGCTCGAAGCTGTCCGCGGACGAGGCGATCGAGGTTGCCGACATGCTGCTCCCGGCGATGGAGCGGCTGCAGACGTACGTCTGGCGCCGGCACCTGGCCGCGGCCGGCGGTCGCGCGGTGGCCGGTTCCGACGAGGTGGCCCGTGGCATCCGCGCCGTCGGGTTCGCCGACATCGTCAGCTTCACCCGGCTGGCCCGGCGGCTGACCGAGGCCGAGCTCGGCCAGCTGATCGAGCGGTTCGAGGGCCTGACCGCGGACGTGGTCGCGCTGAACGGCGGCCGGGTGATCAAGTCGATCGGCGACGAGGTCCTGTTCGTCACCGACACGGCGGCCGAGGGTGCGGCGGTCGCCCTCGCCCTGCAGGACGCGGTGGCCGCGGTCGACGACCTGCCCGACCTGCGCATCGGCCTCGCCTACGGCACGATCCTGATCCGGCTCGGAGACGTGTACGGCGAGGTCGTGAACCTCGCGTCCCGGCTGACGTCGGAGTGCAAACCCGGCCGCGTCCTGGTCGACCGCGAGCTCGCGGCCGCGCTCGACGGCCACGGTGACTACCGGCTGCGACGGCTCCGCCGGATGTCGGTCCGCGGGTACCACCACCTGGTCCCGTACGCGTTGCAGCGTGCGGAGTGATGGACACTGGGACGTGTGCGCGAGATTCTGACGACGGCCGAGTTGGCGACGGTGAGTGCGGGCGATCCGATCATCAGCTGGGCCGGGCAGGGTCTCCGCCCGGGGGTGCGCGCCTGGTACGACGGTGACGCGGTCGCCGTCGCGTCGCCCGAGCTCTCCAAGCGGGACCGGCTCGCGGTCGCCGGGCCGGCGGATGCGGTCGCGCGGCTGGCGGTCGAGGTGTACGCCGAGGTCGGCACGAGCTTCCGGCCGTTCGGCGACGAGCAGCTGATCCGCGACCTCGCCGATCGCGTGCCGGGGCTGTCGTTCTCGGCCGCGTTCGGATGGATGGACACGGCCTCGCTACCGGTCGTGACGACGACGGCCCGCTGGCTCGACGGTGATACCGGAGTCGAGGCGCTCCTCGCCGAGGCGGCGCCTTCGTCGTACGCGTGGCCCGGGCGTTCCGGCGTACGGCGATGGGCCGCGGTGACCGGGGACGGTGGCGAGTTGCTGAGCGTCGCCGCGGATGCCTGGAGCGCGCCGGAGCTCGGCTTCCTGGCCGGCGTCGCGACCCGACCTGTTGCCCGCGGCAAGGGGTTGTCGGCGCAGGTGTGCGGCTTCGTCACCTCCGAGCTGATGAAGCGGCACGGACGCGTCGGCCTGATGGTCGACCGCGACAACGCCACCGCGATCGCGCTCTACTCGCGCCTGGGATACAGCTACCGTCCGGTCGCCGCGGCTCACGTGTAGCTCGCGGCTGATTCGGTCAGCGCGTCGGCTGGTTCGGTCAGCGGGTGGGCTGGTTCGGTCAGCGGGTGGGCTGGACGGTCAGGGTGACGCCGGGGCGCGGGGTGGTGGTCGCCGAGGTGGGTGGGGTGGGCGTCGGGGTGCCGGGCGTGGGTGTCCGGCCGGCTGACGGAGTCGGGATCGGCGTGGCTGGGGCTGGAGGTGGGACGAAGGGGGCGGCGTCGGTGTCCTGACAGTTGCCCTCCTCGCCGTAGCTGCCGTTCTCGTCCGGCGTGATGACGCGGTGCGGGAAGATGTTGCTGGCCGTGTCGTGGTCGACCCGGCCGTAGGTCGCCTCGCAGTCCTCCGGCCGCAGCGCGATCGGGGTGCCCTCCTGGTCGTACAGCCGCACGGTGACCTGCTTGCCCTGGGCATCGAACGGGTAGATGTTCGACACCGGCGTACCGTTCAGGAAGAGACCGTCCGGGACGTAGTTGGTGGTGCCGGAGCCGCGGTAGTCGTTCAGGAAGCCGAAGGACGCCCCCATGTACGCCGCCGAGAGGAACGCCGGGACCGCGATCGCCGCGACGACGTTGAGCGGTACGACGTACCAGAGCCAGCGCCGGTCCTGCTGGGTCCGGCGGCCGATCCAGATCGACACCGCGGCACCGGCGAGCGCGCCGACGACCGCGACCGCGCCGGCGCCGAAGAGCGCGAAGAACCCGCCACCGCCGATCGCGCCGCGCGCGACCCACCACACCGGCTGGCCGATGGTCACCAGCTCGCTGCGGACGTTCGGCGGGATCTGCTCGACCAAGCCGCGGATCGCCTCCGCGGCACGCCGGCCGCGCGGCGTCTCCAGCACGATCCGCGGGTCGTTGTCGCCCAGGGCGCGGACCCCGAGGTACGCCGCGGCGAACAGCACGCCGAGGCCCAGGAGGCCGAAGAACAGCGTTTCGTCGCTCGACCAGGAGAAGATGCCGACGGCAACGAGGAACGGCCCGGCGGTGGCCGCGAGCAGACCCCGGCGGAGCGCCTTGCGGGCGGCGTCGCGATCGGCGACCGGCTGCGTCCGCGGTGGGTAGCCGGCCGCGGTCCGCAGCTCGGCGGCGTACTCCCGCGGGGTGCCGAGCCGCTCCTGCAGCGCCGCGGCGGTGGGCTCCGCCTCGAACTCGGCCGCCACCTCGGTGAGGTGACCGCTGACGTCGTCGAGCACGTCCTCCAGCTCACCCGGCGGCAGGTCGCTCAACTCGGCCCGGACCTGGGCCAGGTAGCTCGCGACCGCTCCGGTCAGGGTGCTGTTCACGCGGCCTCCTTCTCCAGCAGCAGCACCGACATCGTGTCGGCGAAGTGGTTCCAGGTCTTGGTGGACTCGGCGAGCAGGTCACGGCCCGTCTTGTTCAGCCCGTAGTACTTGCGGTGCGGCCCTTCCTCGCTCGGCTGCACGTACGACGTCAGCGCGCCGGCCTGGAACAGCCGCCGCAACGTCCCGTACACCGACGCGTCCGCCACGTCCTCGAGCCCGGCCTGCCGCAGCCGGCGCAGTACGTCGTACCCGTAGCCGTCACCGTCCCGCAGCACCGCGAGCACCGCGAGATCCAGCACACCCTTGAGCAACTGGCTCGTGTCCACAACCCCTCCTCGGTGCACCGGGAGGCCGGACCCCTCAGACCACCCTCCCGGTGCTCTGCCGACCACACTACTACACAAAGCGGAGTACTGCGCAACACAGTCACCCTGAGCGGAGAAAGTCGGCAGTTTCCGGGTGTCGAGACGGCGCGGCCGGGTTCGTCCTTGGTACATCAGGGCCGGAACCGGCCACTCGAACAGAAGGAGACGTGGGATGGCGCTACGGCGGATGGACAACGTCGAGATCATCGTCGACGACCTCGAGGGCATGATCGCGTTCCTCGAGGAGCTCGGGATGGAGCTGGAAGGGAAGGCGCTGCTCGAGGAAGCCTGGGCGGCCCGGGTGGTCGGGTTCGAGGAGCAGAGCATCGACGTCGCGATGATGAGGACGCCCGACGGCCACGGGCGGATCGAGCTGGCGAAGTACAACCGGCCGGCGGCCATCAGCGGCGTACCGGAAGACGCTCCGGCGAACACGCTCGGCCTCCGGCGCATCATGTTCGCTGTCGACGACCTCGACGACACCGTCACCCGCCTGCGCACCCACGGCGCCGAGCTGGTCGGCGAGGTCGCGCAGGTCGGCGACAACTACCGCCTCTGCTACCTCCGCGGTCCCGAGGGCGTCGTCATCGCCCTGGCCGAGGAACTCGCCTGACCGGCCGGGGTCAGCAATTTCGATCAAGTATCGGCCGGCCGGCGGGGGCAGAGTGGGGGTATGGCGGATGTGTTCGAGGAGTTCGTGGGGGCGGTGGCCTCGGGGCTCGACGGGCCGGTGAACGGGGTCGACCTGGCGGGACGGGTACATCTGTCGCGATTCCACCTCGACCGGGTGATCGGGGCGGCGGCCGGCGAGTCGCCGTACGCGTTCCGCCGGCGCGTGCTGCTCGAGCGTGCGGCGTACCGGCTGCTGGCCGGAGGGCTGACGGTGCTGGACGTCGCGGTCGAGGCGGGGTACGGGTCGCACGAGGCGTTCACGCGGGCGTTCGTCCGCGCGTACGGGATGTCGCCGCGGGAATGGCGGCGGGAGCCATCGCGGGTGTTCTTCCTGCCGGCTCCGAGCGGGGTTCATTTCCAGCCGCCGGCGGGTCTGCGCCTGCCGGCCAGGGAAGAGGTGAGAGGCATGGATGTCCTGGTCAGGATGGTCGAGCATCACGTCTGGCTGACCGGTGAGTTGATCGAACGCGGTGCCCGCCTGGACGCGGCGGCGCTCGACCGGCCGATCGAGCTCTCGGTGGAGGGGATCGACGACGACATCTCGATCCGGTACCTGCTGGATCGCCTGGTCTGGCAGGAGGAGATGTGGCTGGCATCGGTCGAGGAACGCCCGTTCCAGGTCCCTGAGTGCGGCCGTGAGGTGGTGACGCCGATCCCGGAGCTGCGCTCCCGGCACGCTGTCGCGGGCGCGCGGTTCGTTGCTCTGGTCAACCAACTGAACGAGGACGGCCGGTTCGACGAGTCGTTCGTCGACACCACCTGCCGGCCACCGCGCGTCTTCACGTACGGCGGCATGGTCGCCCACGTCCTCACCTTCGCCGCGCACCGCCGTTCGCTGCTGATCGGTGCGTTCTTCACCGCCGGCATCACCGACCTCGGCTTCGGCGACCCGATGCATTTCGTAGCCGAAGGCAAGTAGTTCAGAGGCTCTCCGGCAGGCCGAAGGCGGCGACGTGGTGGGCGCCGACGAAGGCGTAGCTCTCCACGATCCGGCCGTTCTCGATCGTGAGTACGTCGACGACCGTGGCGACGTACCGATCGGTGTCAGGGTCGCGCAGGTAGCAGATCAGCGCCGGCCGGCCGTTCGCGGCGGAGGGGAACGTGCGCCAGTCCATCGGCCGTCCCAGGAATTCGGCGGCCGCCTCGCGGCCGGTCACCGGCGGATCGGGCGGCATGGTGATGCGCACGTTCTCCGCCAGCAGCTCCCGGAAGCTCGCGGGATCGGTGGCGGCGGCGTACCGGCGCAGGACCTCCTCGTCCTCGCTGGTCAGCGCCGGCCTCCGCCAGTCGCGCGAGTCGGTCGGCGCGTAATGGCGGATGGTCTTGCGGGCGCGCTGGATCAGGCTGTTGACCGCGGGTACGGCGAGGTCGAGGCCGTCGGCGATCTCGGCCGGAGTCCAGCCGGAGATGTCTCGGAGGACGAACGCGGCCCGCTGACGCGGCGGCAGGTACATCAACGCCGCGATCAGCGCGAGCTCGACCGTCTCCCGGGCCAACAGGTCCGACGGCGGGTCGTCGCCGAGCAGGGCGTCGGGATACGGGCCGAGGTCGGTGGACCACTCCAGCGGGTCGCCGACGGGCACGGTCCGCCGGGCCGCGGCCTTGCGGTGGTCGAGGTACACGTTGGTTGCTATCCGGTACAGCCAGGTCCTGAGCGAGGCGCGGCCCTCGTACTGCGCCGGGAGCGCCAACCGCGGAGGAACGTCTCCTGGACGAGGTCGTCGGCGTCGGCGACGTTCCCGGTGAGCCGGTAGCAGTGCGTGTGCAACGGACGCCGATGCTCCTCGAACGCGTCCCGGAGCCACGACTCGTCCGCAGTACTCGCCATCCCTGTCCTCCTCTCCGGTCGCGCGGACGCCGGCTCGCGAGAAAGTGCGATGACGATCCGCCGGGTCGCTCGTCGGTATTCATAACACCGAACGAGCCCACAAGGAGACCGCGATGACCGCAGAACCGCCGATCGTCGACCGCGAGACCTGGTCCCGCGAACGCCGTACCCTCCTCGACCGGGAGAAGGCCCACACCCGGGAGGGTGACGCGATCGCCGCGGTACGGCGCCGGCTGCCGATGACCGAGGTCGACGCCGGCACCACCCTGGTCGGTCCGGACGGGCCGGTGTCCTTCCTGGACGTCTTCGACGGCCGCGATCAGCTGATTGTCTACAAACACATGTGGCACCTCGGCGCGGGGATCGAAGGCCAGTGCGAGGGCTGCACCGCGAGCATCTTCGACGTCCACGACGCCAGCTATCTGAACCACCGCGGCGTCTCCTTCGCGGTCTTCTGCGAGGGCCCGTGGGACGAGATCGCGCCGTACCGCGAGTTCATGGGCTACACCCTGCCGTGGTACTCGATGCTCGGCGTCGACGACGACGCCGTCGGCCACGGCGTTATCGACGAACCGGGCAACCTCGCCTGCTACCTCCGCCACGGCGACCGCACGTACCTCACCAACGAGACCGTCGGCCGCGGCGTGGAAACCATCATGCTCCAGGCCCACCTCCTCGACCTCACCGTCTACGGCCGCCAAGAAGCCTGGCAAAACTCCCCACCCGGCTGGCCCCAACACCCCACCGCCACCTGGTGGACCAAGAACAACCGCCCCGTCCCCCAATGGACCCGCCCTGAACCCGGACGGTGCTGCGGATGAGGTCTGGCAAACGGGGGACACTCTGTGCATGATCGCCGAGCTCGCCCAGCGGATGCGACGCCACGACGCATCCCCTCGGACGCTCGAGCTGTTGCGGGCGACTGTCGAGAAGCTGTGCTGCCAGTACAGCCGCCGGGACGCCGCCGACCTTCGGCGGGACGCTCACGGCTGGCTCGCGCTGGTCGTCGAATTGCTACGGCGTCCCACTGGTCTCAGGGCTCATCATGAGTTGTTGGTAGCCGGCGGCTGGCTTGCGTTGTTGGCTGGTTGCGTCGAGTACGACCTCGGGTTGCGCGCTGCCGCAGAAGGTTCGCGTACGACGGCCGCGCAGCTCGGCGTCGAGGCTGAGCATCACGAGATCATCGGTTGGTCTCATGAACTGACCGCGTGGTTCGCGCTGACCCAGGGACGTTTGCGCGACGCGGTCGCTGCGGCGCAGATCGGACAGGCGATCGCGCAGTCGTCGAGCGTTCACGCCCAACTCATCGCACAGGAGGCGAAGGCCAAGGCTCGACTCGGCTCGACCGGCCTTGGCGAGCTGCTGCAGACCGGTCGCGACAAGCTGGAGCGTCTTCCGTACCCCGACCGCCCGGACAACCACTTCAAGGTCGACCCCGCGAAGTGGGACTACCTCAGCATGGACATCCACCGCATAGCCGGCGACAACGACTTGGCCCGGACCTACGCGCAAACAGTCATCCGAGACAACCTAGCCTCCGACGGCACCGACCTCAGCCCGATGCGCACCTCCGAATGCCGCCTGACGCTCGCCTTCGTCGCCGCCCGAGAAGGCGACCTCGAACAAGCCGTCGGAACCGCCCTCGACGCCCTACGCGGCGCCCGCCGGAGCCGCCCCCACCTCTCGATGATCACCCACGAACTCGCGCAAGAACTGCACACCTCTTTCCCAGGCGAGCGCCTCGTCCACGACTTCGAGGAATCACTCCGGGCAATCTGACCGCACCGCTGTCAGGGCAGCTCGGCAAGCGGAATGTGCCGAGGTAGGTGGCTTCGCGGGTCCACGAACCCCGTGTCCGCGGTGTGTTGACGGGGGCGGGTGGGTGCCAGGACGGTGCGGTTGATGAAGCGCGGTAGCGCGCGACTTGGGGTGGGTGGGAGCGGCGGCGTAGCGGGCGACCTTGGAGCACGCGTAGCGGCGCGTGGGGCCACGTCAGTTGGGGTTAGTTGGTGGGGTCGTGGAGGTCGGGGCGTTGGGTGGGGGTGGTGATGTCTACGTCGATGGGGGTCACCTTGGTGGGGGCGGTGGGGGTTCTGCCGGAGGTGACGGGGAGGTTGAGTTTGCTGCCGGCGAGATCGATGTCGATGGTGGCGCCGGTGTCGTTGGGGGAGGTCCACTCGGTGTCGCTCAAGGTGACGGCGAGGCCGAGGACGCGGCCCTTGGGGATGACCTGGTCCTGGGCGCGGAGCGGGACGGTGACGGTGGACCACTTGCCGGGGGTGAGCGGTTTCGGCTTGCTCAACGAGGTGCTGTGGGCGGCGTCGATCCAGCCGCGGCTGACGATGCCGTGGTCGGTCTGCGCGGTGAGCTTCTCGACCGTGTAGTAGCAGGCGTCGTCGTACTCGACGCTCTCGCCTTCGCAGGTGGAGTCGTCGGTACGGCGGATGCCGGAGTACCGCTGGGCGGCGCCGTACTCGATCAGCCGGGCGGTCACCGGCGTGGTCGTCGCGTCGGCCTTGATCTTGAGTGTCACCGAAGGCGTTCCGCTGATCCGGATCGGCACCGGCAGCGGCGCGGACAGGAACATCTGCCGGCCGGCGATCACCTCGGACGGGGTGTCGACGATATCGTCCTCGGTGAGCTCCGGGTCGTCCGTGATCGTGACGGTTCCCTTGCCCAAGGCACCTAGTTTGCCGGCGGACAGCGGCACCGGGACGGAGCGGTTGACGGCCGGCCAGGTCTTGTAGTCGCGCCAGACGTCGGGGGCCGTCTCGATCGACGCCATCGGCTCCTTCATGACGCCGTTCTGCAGGCCCTGCAGCCAGTAGTCGAACCAGTCGTGCAGCTCGTCGACCCACGCGTCCCGACGGAACTCGAACGGATCCACGTGGTCCTCGAGACCAAGCCAGAGCTTGCGCGGCACCTTGTTCTTGGCGAGTGCGGCCCACCACTGCGAGAAGTGGTTGGTCTGGACGTTGTAGTCGCTCAGCCCGTGCGTGATGAAGACGGACGCCTTGAGCTTCGACGCGGTCTTCACGTAGTCCCGCTCGGCCCAGAAGGCGGTGTAGTCACCGGTCTCGTCGTCGTCGTTGTCGCCGAGGTCCGCGCGTACGGCGTCGCACGCGGGCGTGTCGTGGCCGACGTACCCGCCGAGCCAGGGCATGTAGTCGTCGGAGTACGGCACGCCGCCCGAGCGGGTGTAGTCGTACCAGGACGAGATCGCGGAGATCGGGACGATCGTCTTCAGGCCCTTGACACCGGTCGCGGCGACCCCGTTGGCCAGCGTGCCGTCGTACGACTTGCCGATCATGCCGACCGCGCCGCTGGACCAGGACGCGTCGACCCGGTGGCCGTCGGCGGTGTGCGCGGTGTTGCGGCCGTTCAGCCAGTCGATCACGGCGACGACGGAGTCGATCTCGTCCTTGCCGCCGACGTCACCGCAGCCGGTCGACCGGCCGGTGCCGACGATGTCGACGCCGACGACGGCGTACCCGCGCGGGACGAAGTAGTTGTCGTAGAACAACGGCATCTTCTGGATGACGCCGTTCTCGTCGTACGTCTTCTTCTCGCTCTCGTTGCCGCGGCCGCAGCACGAGTAGTACGGCGAGGCGTCCATGATCACCGGGATGCGCAGGCCGGTCAGATCGGTCTCGCGGGGCCGGACGATGTCGACCGCGACGACGTCGTTCGTACCGTCGGCGTCGGTGTCCAGGTCGGTGTCGACGTACACGGACTCGCGGAGCGCGTCGGCATAGTCGTAGATCGGCTGCGTGCTCTTCGTCGCGGGGTCGACGTACGGCGGGGTCGCGGGCCGCCCGGCCTGGGCGCCGGCGGCCTGCGGGGAGGCGGCCGGCCCGGACGCACCCGATGCGGAGACCGGCGGCCGGGGGTCGTCCGGCAACCCGACAGCCGAGGCGGTACCGGTGACGGTTCCCAGGCTGAGCACGGAGGACGAGACCAGGATCGTCACCCTGGCGCGGACGGTCGTCATGGCTGGGAAGGCTAGTCACTCGGGAGGCCTAAAGCCAGGTTCTGCCGAGAATGGCAGCCACTTCCCCCGCACGGAGCGTGATGATGGACTGGTTCCGATAAGGTGACCGCCACCACCCAGGGGGAGCGTACGGAAGGGTAGGCCAGTGAATCTGCGAGCGCCGGTGACATTGCTGGACGTGGCACAGCGCGCGGGTGTGTCGGTCGCGACCGCTTCCCGCGTGCTCAACGGTGGGGACCGGGTTCCCCGTCCCGAGCTGCAGGAACGGGTCAAAGCCGCCGCGGACGAGCTCGGGTACACGCCGAACGCGCAGGCGCAGGCGCTGGCCAAGTCGTCGACCAACGTGGTCGGCATCCTGGTGCACGACATCGAGGACCCGTACTTCGCGGCGATCGCCAACGGCGTCATGCGGGCCGCCGACGAGCGCAACCTGCTGGTGATGATGGCCAGCACGTTCCGTGACGCCGATCGTGAGATCGCCTACCTCTCTTCCCTGCGTGCGCAGCGCGCCCGGGCCGCGGTGATGATCGGGAGCCGCCGGACCGATCCCGAGAGCCTGGCCCGGACGGCGACCGAGGTCGAGACCTTCCTGAACTCCGGCGCCGGCCTGGCGCTGGTCAGCCAGTCCGGGATGCCGGCGCACACGATCGAGCCGGACAACCGTGCCGGTGCGGCCGAGCTGGCCCGTTCGCTGGCCGGGTTGGGTTGGCGGAGGTTCGCTGTACTGGGCGGTCCGGACACGCTGGCGACGGCGCGGGACCGCCGGGACGGTTTCGTCGAGGGGCTCGCGGAGGCCGGTCTGCAACCGGTCGCGGTGGAGTCCGGCGAGTTCACCCGCGACGGTGGGTACGCCGCCGCCGAGTCCCTCCTGGACCGCAAGTCCGACGTGGACTGCGTGTTCGCGGTGAACGACGTGATGGCGGTCGGCGCGATGTCCGCGCTGCGGGCTCGCGGGGTCGACGTACCGCGGGAGCTGGGGGTCGCCGGGTTCGACGACATCGCCACCCTGCGGGACGTGTGGCCGGGGCTGACGACGGTCCGGCTGCCGCTGGAGCAGATGGGCCGGCGGGCGCTCGAGCTCGCGATCAAGGGTGGCGAGGCGACCACCGAGACCTTCAAGGCCGAGGTCGTCCTGCGGGAAAGCACCGCCCACCGCTGAAATATGCTCGGCTGCGTGACCGATGCCGCGCACGTCTCCGAGATCTTCGACCCGTCGGCCTGGAAGCAGGTGGACGGGTTCGACCTGACCGACATCACCTACCACCGGGCGGTCGACGCCGGCGTGGTGCGGATCGCGTTCAACCGCCCCGAGGTACGCAACGCGTTCCGGCCGCACACCGTGGACGAGCTGTACCGCGTGCTCGACCACGCGCGGATGTCGACCGACGTCGGCTGCGTGCTGCTGACCGGCAACGGGCCGTCGCCGCGGGACGGCGGCTGGGCGTTCTGCTCGGGTGGTGACCAGCGGATCCGCGGCAAGGACGGTTACAAGTACGCCGAGGGGACGACGGCCGAGACCATCGACCCGGCGAAGGCCGGCCGGCTGCACATCCTCGAAGTACAGCGGCTGATCCGGTTCATGTCGAAGGTCGTCATCTGCGTCGTCCCGGGCTGGGCCGCCGGCGGTGGGCACAGCCTGCACGTGGTCGCCGACCTGACGCTGGCGTCCGCGGAGCACGCGCGGTTCAAGCAGACCGACGCGGACGTGGCGTCGTTCGACGGTGGCTTCGGGTCGGCGTACCTGGCCCGGCAGGTCGGGCAGAAGTTCGCCCGGGAGATCTTCTTCCTCGGCGACGAGTACTCCGCCGAGGACGCGTACCGGATGGGGATGGTCAACAAGGTCGTCCCGCACGCCGAGCTCGAGGCGACCGCGCTGGAGTGGGGCCGGAAGATCTGCGCGAAGTCGCCGACCGCCCAGCGGATGCTCAAGTACGCCTTCAACCTGATCGACGACGGCCTCGTCGGCCAGCAGTTGTTCGCCGGCGAGGCCACCCGCCTCGCCTACGCCACCGACGAGGCCGCCGAAGGCCGCGACTCCTTCCTGGAGAAGCGCCCCGCCGACTGGTCACCCTTCCCATACGCCTTCTAGGCGGGCCGGACGTAGTTGCCCGGGGCATCGGCTGCCCGAACTTGAGCTACTGGGCGACGCCGTAGAGGCGGTCGCCGGCGTCGCCGAGGCCGGGGACGATGTAGCCCTTGTCGTTCAGGTGGGAGTCCATGCCGGCGATCACCAGGTTGCAGGGGACGTGCAGGTTGGTGAGCTCGCGCTCGACGCGCTCCACGCCTTCGGGGGCGGCGAGCAGGCAGATCGCGGTGATGTGGTCGGCGCCGCGGTCCACCAGGAACTGGATCGCCGCGGCCAGCGTGCCGCCGGTCGCCAGCATCGGGTCGAGTACGTAGCACTGGCGTCCGGACAGGTCCTCCGGCAGCCGTTCGGCGTACGTCGACGCGGTCAGCGTCTCCTCGTTCCGGATCATGCCGAGGAAACCGACCTCCGCGGTCGGCAGCAGCCGGCTCATGCCCTCGAGCATGCCGAGCCCGGCCCGCAGGATCGGGACGACGAGCGGCTTCGGCGCGGTCAGCTTGACGCCCTGGGCCGCGGCGACCGGGGTCTGGACGGTGGCCGGCCCGGTCCGGACGTCCCGGGTCGCCTCGTAGGCGAGCAGCGTGACGAGCTCCTCGGTCAGCCGCCGGAAGGTGGGTGAGTCCGTGCGCTCGTCCCGCAGCGCGGTGAGCTTGTGGGCGACGAGCGGGTGGTCCACGACGAGGATCTGCATAAGCGCGAACGCTACCGTCGGCGATTCGCGGCGGGGAAGCGCGCCCGCTGCCAGACTGGGAACTGCGCCAGAGGTTGCCCTGCTCGCCCCACAGGAGTACGCCGATGACGGAGAAGTCGCCCGAACAGCTCGACCGCCTCCGTCGGCGCGCAGCCTTCCTGCGCGAGCTCGAGGAGGCCCGCGCCCTCCGCGACCGGATCGCGCCCCGCCGCGCCCGGGTCCGCCAGCTCCGCGAGGCCATGCGCCGGGCGACGTACCACCACTAAGTCGCACTTTGTGCTCGACCTGAGCACGTCCGGCGGCCCGGCGTACTCAGGTCGTGCAGAAGGTGGCGTTCAGCGGACCGATACCGCGTCGAAACCGGAAAAGCTCCCGTGCGGGGCGCTTCTCTGCGACGATGAACCGGTGTCCGATGCCACAGCAGGGCCGATGACGACCGATCTCGACTTCGCGGTTGCGGCGTACACCGAGGACGGGGTCTGGACGGTCACCCCGCTGGTCCTGCGCGGTGAGCCGGACCTGTCCGCCCTGGTGTCCGCGCTCCGGCGCTACCCGGGCGAGGCCGGGGTGCTCGGGATGATCTCGGTCGACGAAGACTTCTTCATCCTGGTCCGGATGATCGGCGGCCGGGTCCGGCTGCTGATCTCCGACGTCACCGCGGCGACCGAGTGGCCGCTGGCCCGGCAGGTCGTCGACGAGCTGGACATCCCGCTGGCCGATGACGACGACGAGCAGGTCCCGGCCGGCGACCTCGCCATCATCGCCGACCTGGGGATGAGCGCGATGGACCTGGGCGCGCTCTGCGACGACGTCGACCTCTACCCGGAGGAGATGCTCGAGGAGATCGCGGAGACGCTGGGCTTCGGCAACCAGTTCCATGAGGCGATCGAAGCTCTTGGTTAGCCCGGCGATCCGGCGCGAGTGGGCCCGGCTGATGACGCTCGCGCTCGCGGAGGGCGAGCTGGCGCTGCCCGACGTACCGATCGGGGCGATCGTGGTGGACGCGGACGGCGAGGTGATCGGCCGCGGCCACAACGAGCGCGAGACCACCGGGGACCCGACCGCGCACGCCGAGGTGGTGGCGATCCGGGAGGCGGCGCGGCACGTCGGCGAGTGGCGGCTGACCGGCTGCACCCTCGTGGTCACGCTCGAGCCGTGCACGATGTGCGCGGGCGCGATCGTGCTGTCCCGGCTGGACCGGCTGATCTTCGCGGCGTACGACGAGAAGGCGGGCGCCGTCGGGTCGCTGTGGGACGTGGTCCGGGACCGCCGGCTGAACCACCGGCCCGAGGTGGTCGGCGGGGTGCTGGCCGACGAGGCGGGCGCCCGGCTGCGCGATTTCTTCATCGGGCACAGACCTTGATAGTGTCCTCGGCGGTGGCGTGTCCGAGCGGCCGAAGGAGCGCGCCTCGAAAGCGCGTGACGGGCAACCCCCGTCCGAGGGTTCAAATCCCTCCGCCACCGCCATGCGTTGGGTGGTCCCGCACGGAGTGTGGGATCATTCAACGCATATCAAGTGCTGTGGGATTTGGGAGGAGCCTGCGACGGTTCCCTCCGCCACCGCCAACCGTCCACTGGGGCGGAGTAGGACCGGAGACCCTGATGCTGTGTGATGCGTCAGGGTTTTCGTCTCTCGGGACCTGATGCGGGAGAGGGCCCCACGTGGACGTTGCGGAGCTGGACCGGATTCTGCTGGCCGGGGCGGCGGTGCTGCTGGTCGCGATCGTCGCGATCCGGCTGACCGGGCGGCTCGGGCTTCCGTCGCTGCTCATCTACCTGCTGATGGGCCTGCTGCTCGGTGAGTCCGGCCCCGGCGGGATCCAGTTCGAGGACGCGCAACTGGCGCACGCGCTCGGGTTCGCCGCGCTGGTGGTGATTCTCACCGAGGGCGGTCTGACCACCCGGTGGAACGAAGTACGCCCGGTGATGCCGCTGGGCGTGGTCCTGGCGTCCCTCGGGGTCACGGTGAGCGTCGCCGTGGTGGCCTGCGTGGCGCACTACGGCCTCGGCCTGGACTGGCAGACCGCGGTCCTCCTCGGCGCCGTCACCTCGCCGACCGACGCGGCCGCCGTCTTCTCCGTACTGCGCCGGGTCCCGATCCGGCCGCGGTTGCGGGGAGCGCTGGAGGCCGAGTCCGGCCTGAACGACGCACCGACCGTGCTCCTCGTCACCCTGGTCAGCACCGGCGAGGTGGGCGAGAAGGGCGTCCTGTACTTCAGCGGCCTGGTCCTCTACGAGCTGGTCGTCGGCGCCCTGTTCGGGTTCCTGATCGGCTGGATCAGCGTCGGCCTGATCCGCCGGGTCGCGCTCGGCTCGGCCGGTCTGTACCCACTGGCCGTGCTGTCGCTGGCGATCATCTCGTACGCCGGCGGCGCCGTACTCCTCCATGTGTCCGGGTTCGCGGCCGTCTACGTGACGTCGCTGGTCCTCGGGCGGGCCGAGTTGCCGCACCGGCTGGCCACCCGGTCGTTCGTGGACGGGATCGCGTGGCTGGCGCAGATCGGGCTGTTCGTGATGCTCGGCCTGCTCGCGTCGCCCGGCCGGATCGGGTGGAACGACGTCGTGGTCGCCCTGGTGATCGGGATCGCGGTGACGGTGGTCGGCCGGTTCGCCGCGGTCGCGCTGTCGGCGGCGCCGTTCCGGCTGCCCTGGAACGAGCAGGCCTTCATCTCCTGGGCGGGGCTCCGCGGTGCGGTGCCGATCGTCCTGGCGACCATTCCGCTGGCGAACGGGGTGCCGCACGCGGACCGAGTGTTCGACGTGGTGTTCGTGCTGGTGCTGTTGTTCACGCTGCTCCAGGGTCCGTCGCTGCCCTGGCTGGCGCGGCGGCTCAAGGTGCTGGACGAGAACGCGTCGTACGAGGTGGACATCGACGTGGCGCCGCTGGAGTCGCTCGGGGCGGACATGCTGCAGGTGCACGTGCCCAGTGAGTCCCGGCTGGCGGGTGTGGAGATCGGCGAGCTGCGGCTGCCCGCCGGAGTCTCGGTGTCGCTGGTCATCCGCGGCGATCGGGCGTTCGTGCCGGACCTGCGGACGGTACTGCGGGCGGGCGACGCGCTGCTCGTGGTCGCGCCGACCCCGGTGCGCGATCAGGCCGTCCGCCGGTTGCGGGCGGTCTCCCGGGCCGGCCGGCTGGCCGGCTGGTTCGGCGAACGCGGCCGCGAGCAGCGCTGAGGGTCAGTTCGGGTTCTGGCCGGAGGGGATCGGCTGGGGGGTGTGGATGACCGGCAGGCAGACGGTAGAGTCCGACGGGACGGTGACCGAGGCCAGGCCCTTCGGCTTGAGCGTGGTGTAGCCGCGGCCGACGACCAGGTCGACGGTGTGGTCGGTCCGGCCGTCACCCTCGATCAGCGCCTTCTGTCGGAGCTGGCCGGCCACGAGCAGCAGCTCGGGCGAGTTGTCGGCCGCGCCGCGGACCGAGACGACGTCGATCTTGTCGCCCTTCGGCTCGTTCGCGATCTTGGCCACGTGGAAGCCGCGCTTCTTCAGCACCTCGGCGACCGCGGCCGCCGTCCCCGCCTTGGCACCGCCGTTGTAGACGTTCACCACCACCTGCTTGGGCACCAGGCGGTTGTTCGGCAGCTTCTGCTCGACACAGGTCGGCTCGGCGCTGCTGTTGATCAGCGAGTTCCAGCCCCACCAGGCGCCGCCGACGAGGAGGCCGAGCAGGATGACCATCGTGATCGGCGTACGCCAGTGGATCCGCGAGTGCGGCCTCGGCTGCGGATGAATCGCGGTCATCGGCTCTACCCCCCCGTGAGCGGCCATGGTCAGTCCACGACCAGAACCCTGGCGTGGAGTACGGAACGCTGTTGCAGCGCGGCCCGGAGCGCCCGGTGCAACCCGTCCTCGAGGAACATCTCGCCCTTCCACTCGACCACGTGGGCGAACAGGTCGCCGTAGAAGGTGGAGTCCTCGTCGAGCAGCGCGTTCAGGTCGAGAGTGCCCTTGGTCGTGACGAGCTCGTCCAGCCGCACCTGCCGTGGCGGCAGCGACGACCAGTCCTTCGGCTTGAGCCCGTGGTCCGGGTAGGGGCGTTCCTCCCCGACGCGCTTGAAGATCACCTCGCAAAGTCTAGCGGGGTGACAGGTCTTGTGAGAGGTCATGAATGTCACCGGAACACTACGGAGTGGGGATACAACCTTTTGGGCAGGATCGACGTCAGAGGGGACAGGGACAGGTGGGCGCGCCCGCGCGGCCACGACTGAGGGGGTTAACCGCATGCGAATTCTTTCCAAACTCGGCGTCGCGGCCGGCACGATCACGCTGGTCGCCGCCGGTACGGCGCTGCCGGCCGACGCGATCACGGTCACCCAGGCGAAAGCCGCCCAGACCAGGCTGAACCGGCTGGGCTGCGGCGCCGGACCGGTCGACGGCAGGATCGGCACGATGACCAAGGCCGCCACGGTCCGCTTCCAGTCCGCCAACCGGCTCACGCAGAACGGTTCTCCGACGGGTACGACGTACACCCGGCTGATGGCCCGGACGGCGAAGCGGTGTGACGTCCGGGCGGTGCCGTCCCGGTCCGGGAGCGGCCGCCGGATCGTCATCAGCCAGTCGCAGAACTGGGTCTGGCTGATCGATGCCCGCGGCAAGGTCGTGCGCCAGGGCGGGATCATCGACAACCCGCGCTACCTGCGGGCCGGGACGTACACCAGCGGCGCGAAGTGCGGCCGGGCGGCCCGGATCCGGAAGAACACCGACGGCGGGCGGCTCTACCTGAACAACTTCGTCCGGTTCGCGCCGTGCGGGATCGGGTTCCACCAGGTCCCGACGTACAAGTCGAACGGACGGCAGATCCACGCCGACTACCTGCTCGGCACGAACTACAAGTCCTCGCACGGTTGCATCCGGGTGTCGGCGTCGATGTCGGCGAGCATCTGGTCGTTCGCGGCGAAGTCGGTCCGCGTCGTCGTGATGCGCTGATCGGGGGACCTCCACGGTCCGTCGTCCGGCGGACGCCGTACGGCGCCCGGCAGCCCTAGGCTCGGCAGCACGAACCTGTCGTCGACCTCTGGGGAATCATGTCGGGCTCCGTGCGGCTGCGGCCGCCTACGAACGCACTGGACCGCCGCGTCGTCGCCGTCTGGCGGGTGAACGCGGCCCTCGTCTTCGGGCCACCGGTGCTGGTCCTGGTCCTGTTGGGCCTGCTGATCCCGCCGGCCCGGCTCTGGCTGCTCGCACCGGCCGTCGTGATCGCTGTGCTCGGCCTGCCGTACCTGACCTTCCTGCCGTCGTACTGGTACGACGTGCACCGGTGGGAGGTCACCGACGAGGCGGTCTACGTCCGCGCCGGGTACTTCTGGCAGGAGTGGCGGATCGCGCCGATGTCACGGATCCAGACCGTCGACACCCTCCGCGGGCCGGTGGAACAGCCCTTCGGGTTGTCGACTGTGGTCGTCACGACCGCGTCCGCCAAGGGAGCGCTGAAGATCCGCGGTCTCGACCACGAGGTCGCTGCGGACCTGGCCGAGCAGCTCACCCGGACCACCCAGGCGACCCCGGGCGACGCGACATGAGCGACGTCTGGCAGCGCCTCGACGTCCGGGCGGTCGGCGTCGCCGCCCTCCTCGGCGCCGGCCTGGCCATCAGCGCCGGCGTGCCGACAGCCGTCGGAATCGCCTCCGGTACGTCGCTCGCGGTTGCGCTGGCGTGGGTCGTTCCGGCCGGCGTGCTCTTGGTAGCAGCGGCGGCCGTGCTCGAGTACGTGCGCTGGCGGCGTACGCAGTACCGAATTGGGGCCGAGCGGGCCGAACTGCACACCGGACTGCTCGTGCTGCAGCGGCGCTCGCTGGCGCGGGCACGCATCCGCAGCGTCGACCTGACCGCCAACCCTCTGCTGCGGGTGTTCGGACTCGTCGCGGTCAAGATCGGCACCGGTGAGCACACGGACGCCGGTGAGGGCACGCTGACGCTCAGCCCGGTCACTCGTGCGGAGGGCGAGCGGCTGCGGTTGGAGCTCCTGCGTGGAGTCCAGGGTGAGTCCGACGGGTCGCTCGCGGTTCTGGACCCGGTGTGGATCCGGTACGCGCCGCTCTCGTTCCTGGCGCCCGCGCTCGGCCTGGCCGCAGGCGGTGCGGTGATGCAGGTGGCCGAGTGGTTCACGCTGCAGGAGGAAGTGGTCGACTGGGTACGGGACCTGTTCGCCGGGTTCCCGCTGCTGGCGGCGATCCTTGTACTGCTCGCGATCCTCGGTGTGGTCGGGGTGATCGGCTCGCTCGGGCTGTTCGTCGAGATGTGGTGGAACTACCGGCTGGACCGCGAGCCCGGCACCCTGCGGGTCCGGCGCGGTTTGCTCACCACCCGGTCGATCTCGATCGAGGAACGCCGGCTGCGCGGGGTCGACGTGGTCGAACCGCTCGGTGTCCGGCTGGCCGGCGCCGCCCGGGTGGACGCGGTCGCCACCGGGCTGGTGAAGCAGAAGGAGAACGAGAAGACCGACCACAAGACGTTGTTGCCTGCGGCGCCGAAATCGGTGGCCGACCGGGTCGCGGCCGACGTACTGCGGGAAGAGGTCTCGCCGACCGCGGCGGCTCGACTGACCCCGCATCCGCGAGCGGCGCTGGGCCGACGGCTGCGGATCTCGCTGGCTACCGCGCTGGTGCCGGTCCTGGTTCTGGCCGGGCTGGGGTGGTGGCTGACCGACGTACTGCTGCAGTTGGCGGGGATCCTGGCCGTGATCGTGCTGCCGGTGGCGGTCCTGCTGGCGCGTGACTCGTACCGGGCGCTGGGCCACGGAATCACCGGGAAGTACCTGGTCACCCGGTCGGGATCGGTACGCCGGTCGACGGCGGCGCTGCAGCGGGACGGGGTGATCGGCTGGCGGATCCGGCAGACCGTGTTCCAGCGGCGGGCCGGGCTGGCGACCTTCGGCGCGGTCACCGCGGCCGGGGGCGGGGTGTACTCGGCACGGGACGCCGACGCCGACGAAGGCCTGGACTTCGCGCTCGACGCCGTACCGGGGCTGCTGGAGCCCTTCCTCGACCGCCGCTAGCATGCGCAGCGGGGCGCACTGGCGTCCGTCAACCGGGGAAAGGCGCACTGACATGGCCGAGACAGCCGACGTCGTGGAAACCGTCAAGCAGGGGTACGCGTTCGAAGGGGCGGCCATCGAGCTCGGCGCGCTGCTGGCCGGTGACGAGCCGAAGCCGGAGGCGGCGGTCCGGATCCCGCTGTCGATGGTCAACCGGCACGGCCTGGTCGCGGGCGCCACCGGGACCGGGAAGACGAAGACGCTGCAGTTGATGGCCGAGCAACTGTCGGCCGCCGGGGTCTCGGTGTTCGCGGCGGACATCAAGGGCGACCTGTCCGGGATCTCGCAGCCGGGACAGGAGAGCGAGAAGCTGCTGGCGCGGACCAAGACGATCGGTCAGGAGTGGATCGCGACCGGTTTCCCCACCGAGTTCTACGCGCTCGGCGGCCAGGGCACGGGCGTGCCCGTCCGGGCCACGATCACGTCGTTCGGGCCGGTGCTGCTGTCCAAGGTCCTCGGGCTGAACGACGTCCAGGAGTCCTCGCTCGGGCTGATCTTCCACTACGCCGACAAGCAGGGCCTGACGCTGCTCGACCTGAAGGACCTGCGCGCGGTCATCACGCACCTGACCAGCGACGAGGGCAAGGCGGACCTCAAGGAGCTCGGCGGGCTGTCGGCCGCGACCGCCGGGGTGATCCTGCGGTCGCTGATCGGGTTCGCCGACCAGGGCGCCGAGGCGTTCTTCGGCGAGCCCGAGTTCGACACCGCGGACCTGATGCAGCAGCGCGACGGCAAGGGCGTGATCTCGCTGCTCGAGCTGCCGAACCTGCAGGACCGGCCGGCGCTGTTCTCCACCTTCCTGATGTGGCTGCTGGCCGACCTGTTCCACGACCTGCCCGAGGTCGGGGACGTGGACAAGCCCAAGCTGGTGTTCTTCTTCGACGAGGCGCACCTGCTGTTCGACGACGCGTCGAAGGCGTTCCTGGACTCGATCGCGCAGACCGTCCGGCTGATCCGGTCGAAGGGGGTCGGCGTCTTCTTCGTCACCCAGACGCCGAAGGACGTGCCGGACGAGGTGCTCGCCCAGCTCGGCTCCCGCGTGCAGCACCAGCTGCGGGCGCACACGCCGAACGACGCCAAGGCGCTGAAGGCGACGGTGTCGACGTTCCCGAGCTCGTCGTACGACCTGGAGGAGGTGCTCACGCAGCTCGGCATCGGCGAGGCGGTCGTCACGGTGATGAACGAGAAGGGCGCGCCGACGCCGGTCGCGTGGACCCGGTTGCGGGCGCCGCAGTCGCTGATGGCGCCGGCGACGGCCGAGCAGTTGGCCGCGTCGGTGCAGGCCTCGCCGAACAACGCGAAGTACACCGAGGTGATCGACCGGGAGTCGGCGTACGAGAAGCTCGCCGCGAAGGTGCAGGCCGGCGCCGAGCAGGCCGAGGCGGAGCGCCAGGCCGAGGAGCAGCGGCGGGCCGAGGAGCCGGCCAAGCCGGCGCCCGAGCCGAGGCCGCGGGCGCAGAAGCAGGAGAAGTCGATGGTCGAGCAGGTGATCGGCTCGTCCGCCTTCAAACAGTTCGCCCGCTCCGCCGGCCGCGAGATCGTCCGCGGCCTCTTCGGCGCCGCCCGCAAACGCCGCTGACCCCGCGCGTCCCCCGCGCCCGCCCGCAAGCGCCGCTGACCCCCGCCCCCGCGCCCGCCGCAAGCGCCGCTGACCCCGGGCCCTCGCAGCGCCGCTGACCCGCCCGCCCGAGCGCCGCTGCCCCTGCGCCCTCTCGCGCCACCAGCTGCTCGGCCACCCCGATCACCCGGGCGGGGTGGGCCGGATTCGCCTGTGGTGGTTGAAGATTCAGGGTTTGATTGTTGATCAAACGACTGAAATCCGGATCGGTGCCCATCGTTTCCACATCGTCATCCACAGCGCGCCGTCGCCGATTGGGACGAGACGCTCACTCGTCGTACGGTGTGAGGTAATGGTTGCGCAGAGTAGGCGAGCGGTACGTTTTTGGGCGCTGTGGACCCTGACGGTCCCGGCGTTCGCTGTTGTCGTGCTGGTCGACCTGGCCGCGATCGGGTATGCCGTACAGGCGTTCACGGACTTGCCGAGCTGGCACGGGCTCGACGTGGTCCTCGCGCTGACCGCCTCCGCGCTGATCGCGGTCGAAGGCGCCCGCCGGGTGGAGAGCCGGCGGCGCCGCGGCGGCGCGCTGCACAAGGACCTCGCGCCTGCCTGGATGATCGCGGCCGCCGTCGTGCTGCATCCCGCGCTGGCCATCCTGGTCGCCCTGCTGCTCCGGATCTGGTGGCGGATCCGGGCCGGCAAGTGCATCCCCTACCGGTGGGCCTTCTCCACCGCCGTCCACGTGCTCGCGGTCGGCGCCGCGCACACCGTCTTCACCGCCGTGAACGACGTGACCGGCAACGGCGGCCTCGGCCTGGTCGTCGCGATGGTCGCGGCGTCGCTGGCGTACGTCGTGACCGACACCGTGCTGTGTGGTCTGGCGATCTCGCTGATCCTGCCCGGCAGCAGCTGGCGCGAGGCGTTCGGTGGGACCGACGACCTGTGCACCGACGCGACCGCGGCCACGTTCGGCTGCCTGCTCGCGGCCGCTTGCCTGATCAGTCCGTGGTTCGCGTTCGTGGCGATCCCGATCACGCTGACGGCACAGCGCGCTCTGCTGCTCACGCAGCTCGAGTCCGAGGTGCAGACCGATCCGAAGACGAGCCTGACCCGGGTCGACTGGTGGCGGCGGCGGACCGAGGAGATGCTGCGGACCGCGCGGAACCAGAGTGAGCCGATGGCCGTGCTGCTGATCGACATCGACCACTTCAAGCAGGTCAACGACCGGCACGGTCACCTGGTCGGCGACGAGGCGCTGCGGGCGGTCGCGACCATCCTGCGCAGCGCGATCCGGGCGAAGGACGTGATCGGCCGGTTCGGCGGCGAGGAGTTCGTGATCGCGCTGCCGGACACCGGGCTCGACGACGCGACGGTGACCGCGGACCGGCTCCGCAACGCGGTCGCGGCCAGCCCGCTGGCGGCGATGTGCGCCGGCGTCCTGGACGACCCGGACCTCGACCCGGACACGTTCCACCTGACCGTGTCGATCGGCGTCGCCGTCTACCCGACCGACGGCATCGCCGTCGACGAGCTGCTGCTGCGCGCCGATCGGGCGATGTACGCCGCCAAGGCCGCCGGCCGCAACCGCGTCCGCCTGGCCGCCGACGTCGTACACCCGCCGCAGCCGATCCCGCACCCGGCCGTCCCGTTCGACCGTGCCACCGTCCGCGTGCCGGGCGCCACCGTGCCGGGCGGCGCCGTGCCGGGGGCCGCCGTCCGCGTTCCGGGTGCCGCCGTCCCGGGTGCCGCCGTCCGCGTGCCGGGGGCCGCCGCCGTCCCGGGTCCCGCCGTTGCAGGCGCCGGTGGGGCCACCGGCCTTGCGGGCATCGGCGTTCCGGCGGACCGCGAGGACGTGTCCGCCGACCGTCCGGTCACCAGCGGGGCGGCGGCGCCGACCGAACGGACCTGATCGCCGGCAGAACCTTTCGGCCACCCACGGCGTCCTGTGTGTGACGGCTGCAGGACGGAGAGGGTATGGCGGGTCCGGGAAGTCGTGACGACGACTTCACCGCGTTTGTGCTGGCCAGGTCCGCGCGATTGGTGCACTTCGCGCGGATGCTCTGCGGCGACGCCGAGCTCGCGGAGGATCTGGTCCAGACGGCGTTGGAGAAGGCCTACCTGCGCTGGGACCGGATCGAGCTCGCCGACCCGTTCGGCTACGTCCGGCAGGCGGTGGTGAACCAGCACCTGTCCTGGGTACGCCGTCGTCCGTGGCGCGAGCGGCCGAGCGGTGACGCCGCCGAGCTGGACCAGCACCTCGGCGCGGTCGTCGCCGACCCGGCCGGTGCGGTGGCCCGCCGGGTCGCGATCGGTGCAGCCCTGGCGGCGCTGACCCGGCGCGAGCGCGCGGTCGTCGTCCTGCGGTACGTCGAGGACCTCACCGAGAAGCAGACGGCAGCCGTGCTCGGGATCGCGGTCGGCACGGTGAAGAGCGCGAACGCCCGGGCCCTGGAGAAGCTGCGCACGGCTCCCGAGCTCAGCGGCCGGTACGTAGGAGAACGAGCATGAACGACGAGCGGGGAACTCCCGAGGACGACCTCCGGGCCGCGCTGGCACCGGACGACACCATCGCACCACTCGACCCGGCCCGGGTGATCGCGGGCGCGCGCCGCCGCCGGAAGGTCCGCGGTCTCGCGTCGGCGGCGGTCGCGTCGGTCGCCGTCATCGGCATCGCCGCCGGCGGTCTCCTCGCCACCGACCGGGACCTCGGCAACGCACCCCAACCGGCCGGCCCCGGCGTGACCTCACCGGCCGGCCCTGGCGTGCCCCTCTCTTCCCCGTCGCCCGAGCCGCCGCGTACGTCGGAGCCGTCGATGAGACCCAGTATGGCGCCGAGCCCGACCGGCTCGCCGCAGTCCGCGGTCACCGCAGGCGAGTCGGCCGTCCCCCAGGGAGAACCGTCCGGCCCGCTAGGAGAACCGTCCGGCTCGCAGGGAAGCGGGACAACGCCGAACTTGTCCGATTGTCTGCAATCCGCGGCCACGGCCGGCGACCCGACTCCCGGGCCGGCGGCCAAGCTGCGCGGATCGTTGGCCGGCCGGCTGATCGTCGTGGCCGACAGCAACTACTGGACGGCCTGTGACAACACCTTCCGGCCGAGCCCATCGGCTCGCAGGCCGGCCAAGCTGCGGAAGCCGGGTCTGCAGGACGACGACGCGTTCGCGGTCGCGGGCAACGCCGTCCAGACGCCGGCCGGTCTGCGCGACTTCTTCTGGGCCGCCGGCATGCTGCCCGACGGCGTCGCGACCGTACGGTACGGCTTCGCCGACGGTGCCGTCGTGGACGCCGAGGTGAGCAACGGGTTCTGGATGATGCGGCACGTCTCGACCGCGCCGGCCGGCGCACCCACGCCGGCGAACCGGATCCGGGTCCAGTTGCTCTCGCCGAGTGACGCCGTACTGAAGGAGTTCCGGCTGGACTGGGGGACGCAGACCTGCGCCCAGATCAGCCACGGCTGCTGAGCAGAACCTTTCCGGCCGTCACCGGCGTCCTTCAGCCCGACCGAACCGAACGAAAGGGTGTGGAGGGCAACGATGATCGAACAGGACCGGAAACGGCGGATCGCCAGGACAGTGGTGATCGGGCTCGCGGTGGCGGCGGTGGCCGGCGTCGCGATCGCCGGTACGGCGGCCGCCCGGAGCGGGCAGTCGGCGGCGGACACCGCGGCCGCCGGTGGACCGGACACTCCGTCCGCGATGCCGAGCCCGTCGATCCTGGCCACCCCGTCACCGGGTCCGGCGGACCCGGCGACACCGCAGCAGACCCCGTCCGCGGTACCAGAGCCGAGCCTGTCACCGTCGGCGGTGCCGAGCCTGTCGCCGTCCGCAGCGGTGCCGAGTCTGTCGCCGTCCGCGGCGGTGCCGAGTCTGTCGCCGTCCGCGGCGCCCGGGCCGGTCACCGGGCCGGAAGGCGTCAGCAGCAAGCCCGCGATCCCGCCGAGGCCGGCCGAGAAGGCGCCGCCGGCGAACCCGGTCGCCGCCTGCAAGACCTGGCTGAAGCAGGTCGCGGACGAGCGCGGCGAACCCGCGCCAGGACCCGCCGCCAAGGTCGTCGCCCGCCTCGACGGCCGGCCGGGCACCGTCCTGGTCCTTGCCGACGGCAAGTACTGGGCCGGCTGCGACACCGCGTTCGCCCGGAACGGCAGTGAGGGCTCGATCCGGCAGCCGGGCAAGATCGCGCAGCCGGCACCCCGGGACATCAATGCGTTCGCGGTGGCGGGCAACCTGATCCCGATCAAGGGCAAGCAGTACGAGTACTACTGGGCCGCCGGCCGGCTCCCGGCCGGGGTCGCGAAGATCTCGTACACCTTCCCCGACGGGAAGACCACGAAGGCGGTTGTCAAGGGCAACTACTGGTTGATGCAGCACCAGACCGCGACGCCGTGGAAGGAGGGCTCGGCGCCCGGGCCGCGGATCAAGGTCACGCTGTCCGGCGCGAACGGCCAGACCCTGCGGACGTTCTCCCTGGTCTGGGGCGAGCACACCTGCGCCCAGATCAGCCACGGCTGCTGATCGACGCGAACCGCCAGGCCATCACAATCGCCGCCCGGCGCGCCCCGCACGCGGGCGCGCGCCGATCCGGCGGGGATTGTGATGGCCTGGGCGTTCAGCAGGCGGCGAACGTCCCGGCGGCGACGTACGCCTTCGCGACGTACATGCCGGGGTGGACGCGCAGCCAGACGTTGCTGGTGCCCTGCGAGCCGGTGACGCTCGAGCCGGTCGTCTGGCACTCGACCGTCACCTGGGCGGACTTGCCGGCCATCCCGACGACCGCGCCGGACGAGTTCGGCGAGTTCCGCACGTTCAGGTAGCCGGACGTGATCGACACCGTGCCGCGGCCGCCGTCACCGGTCCACAGATACGTCACGTCGACCCAGGCGTTGTTCGTCAGCCCGAGCCCGTCCCAGAACGTCCCGTCCGCGAGGTCGATCCCGGCCGGGTTGGCGACGGTCCGGCCGAACTGGTCCTTCCCGCCGTTGTAGCCGTTCTGGTACGCCGCCTGCGCCTCCGGCCGGCCCTGCGGCAGGTCCTTCCACATCTCCCGGGTGGCGCTCGGGTTCCAGTAGTCGTCCTTGGTGTTCCACGGGCCGACGTCCCACACCGGCTCGAACGCGCACCGGGACGCCGTACACACCTTGACCGAGTAGGTGCCGGTGCCCTTGGCGGACAGCCCTCGGCGGGACGGCAGGGCGACGAAGTGGTCGCGGTTCACGATCACGTGCCCGTTGGCCGTCGTACCTCCGACGAGGCCTTCACGGGTGGCGAAGACCCGGGACTTCAACGGCGCGGCCTGGACGCTCATGCGGCTCGGGTCGGCCTGGTCGGTCGGCTGCACCTGCACGTCGCCGACCCACGGGACGCCACCGGCCGGTGGGGCGCTGACGATGATGCGCAGTTGGACCTGGTCGCTCGGGCCGGGCAGCGCGGTCGGCGTACCGGCCTTGGCGGGGGTCCACTCGGTCCACTTGTCCTTGACCCAGGCCCGTACGTCGACCTCCGCCGACGAACCGTCCGGCGTACCGGTGGTGTAGCCGACGACGACGGCCGACGTGGGTGCGTCGAACCGGACCGGGACGAGCTCGGCCAGGCCGGAGCGCTGCTTGATCTCGCTCGAGCCGACCGCGGCCGGGGCGTCACCGAGGACGATCCGGCTGCCCTCGACCTTGACGTTGCTCGATCCGGCGACGGGTTGGGCCGCGACCTGGACCGGATCGGTCGGTGCGGCGGTGCTCTGCACGGTGGTGTGCAAGGTCGTGGTGAAGATCGCGAGCGTCGCGGCCAGACAGGCCGTGAGCTGAGCGCGGCGGGTGGTACGCATGGGCGGAGACCTCCGGGGCGGTGAAGGTGTGCTGCGTGATTCACCCAATGTGACAAATCAACCGGGCCTCTGTATAGCCCGTGAATAAATTTCTTCGAAGGAGTTGGTGTACGGACAGAACCGGATCGGTCACCCAGCGGGTCTGGACCCGTGTGACACAGGCAGAGGAGATTCGATGACCGGGACCGCGGACGCCGACTTCGAGCGCTTCGTGTTGGCGCAGTCGACCCCCTTGCTCCGCTTCGCGGAGATGCTGTGCGGCGATCGGCACACGGCCGAGGACCTGGTGCAGCAGGCGTTGATGCGGTCCTATCCGAAATGGCACCGGCTGGACGGTGACCCGCTGCGCTACGTACGCCGGGTCCTGGTCAACCGGTTCCTCTCCCAGGCCCGCCGGCGCTGGAACAACGAGGTTCCCAGCGACCCGGTGAGCAACGACTGGGACCAGCGAGCGGTGGCGGACTTCGCCGGCGAGGTCCAGACCAGGGAGGCCGTGCTCTCGGCGCTCTCCGGTCTGACCGTGCGGGAGAGAGCCGTGGTCGCGCTGCGCTACTCGCAGGATCTCTCCGAGGCCGAGACCGCCGAGTTGCTGGGCATGGCCCCCGGGACCGTGAAGAGCACGGCCGCCCGGGCGCTGGCCAAGCTGCGGCTGGCACCCGACCTGATCGATTCCGGAGTTGGAGGACACTGATGAGTGACGAGCAGCGGGTACGCACCGCACTCGAGTACGACCTGGAGCCCTGGCAGCCGGACGCCGCCGACCTGATGCGTCGCGGCCGTCGGCTGGCCTGGCTCCGCCGTGGACTGGCCGCGGCGGGCGTCACCGCCTTGGCCGGAACCGTTGCGACGGTGTCCGCCGCGGTCGGCGGTCCGTCCGCCGCCAGAAGCCTGCTGGCCGGCGACGGCAAGCCGCCGGTCCCCTCGGTGCTGCCGGCCGACACCCCGACGCCGTCGGTCGACCCGAGCTGCCTGCCGACGTTGCCGAGGGCAACTGTGTCGGTGCACCAGACGATCGACCCGAACAACCCGCCGACGCCGGCCGTGCCCTCGGTCCCGGGCAGACCCGGGAAGCCCACGCTGCCCGGGGTGCCGTCCGGCAAGCCGTCGATCCCGACGGTCACCCCGTCGATTCCTGGCAAGCCGGGGATCCCGACCGCTGCGCCGTCCTTGCCCTCCAAGCCGACGCTGCCCTCCAAGCCCACGCTTTCTGGCAAGCCGACACTGCCTGCCAAGCCCACGCTGCCTTCCAAGCCCACGCTTCCTGGTAAGCCGGGGCTTCCGTCCGGCAAACCGTCGCTTCCTGGCAAGCCGGGTCTTCCGACCGCCTCGCCGTCCAAGCCGACGCTGACTGGCAAGCCCACGCTGCCTGCCAAGCCCACGCTGCCGGTCCAGCCCACACTGCCCACCAAGCCGGGTCTCCCGTCCGGGAAGCCGTCGCTGCCGTCCGTCGAGCCCACGCTGCCGTCGGTGCCGACCGCGCTGCCCTCGGTGGCGGTTCCGAGTGCGAAACCCGGGCTCCCGTCGGCCAAGCCGGTCCCCACGCTGCCCGACTGCGTGTACGGCGTACCGACCGCGATGCCGTCGGTGCCGGGACCGAAGCCGACCGTGCCCGCCGAGCCGTCGCTGCCGGTTCCCACCAAGAAGCCGCCGAAGCCGGCCGTCCCCACCGTGACGGCCTCCGCCGGGGCCAAGGTCACCGTCGACCCCGGTAAGCAGCCGACACTGCCGACGGCCAAGCCGACCCTCCCGACGGCCAAGCCGTCCGTCCCGAGGCCGACCCTCCCCAAGGGGACCCCGAGCCTCCCGACCACGTTCCCCACCGGCAACCCCTCCTCAAGCCGGTGAGGACCTGAGGTCGTCGCGACGACCTCGTCACCGGCGGGTAGGCGGTCTGCGAGTCCTGCCTACTCGCCGGTGACCCCATCCGTGAGTTCGCGGACGACGTCCAGCTGGCCGGCGTGCCGCGCGTACTCCTGGAACACGTGAAAGAGAATCCAGTTCACCGTCGGCCGTTCCTCGCCGAACCGGCCGCCGGCCGCCGCGCGGGTGGCGGGATCCACCCCCGTCACCAGACGACGGGTGGTCTCGCCACCGTCGTGCAACCGGGCGAGCAGTCCGGCGAGAGTCTCGTCGGGTCCGACCGACCACCTGCCGTCGGGGCTTCCGCCGGAGTCACCCCACGGCTCGTCCATCTGCTCCGCCGCGAAGCCCCAGTGGAGCCAGCGCCGTTCCATGTACACCAGGTGCTTGAGCAGCTCCAGCGGCGACCAGCCGGACGGCAGCCGGCTGGAGGTCAGCTGCTCCTCGGTCAGTCCGGTCAGCTTGCTCTCGATCACACCGCGGTAGTGGTCCAGGTAGCCGAGGTGCAGCGCGATCGTGTCGCCCTCGTCGATCGAGGGCACGGTCATCGCAGGCTCCGGAGGAACTCGCCGGTGGCCTCGTCGGCCGGGTAGAACGACTCGATCATCAACTCCGAGACGGTGACGTCGAGCGGCGTACCGAACGTCGCGATCGTGGTCAGCAGCGAGAGGTCGCGTCCCTCGTGCCGCAGGTTCAGCGGTACGACGACCTCGGTCGGGCCGGGGTGGACCGGCTTGTCGCCGGCGGCGTACTCCCGGAGTTCGTCGTACAGGTCCTGCAGCTCGGGGTCCGCCGTACTGGCGACCTGGCGTTGCAGGCTGGTGAGCGCGGCCGCGCGGACCTCGGCGAGGTTGGTGATCCGGCCGGCCAGGCCGTCCGGGTGCAGGGTCAGCCGGAGCGCGTTGACCGGTGCCTTGAGCAACTGTTCGTCGACGCCGGTGGTGAAGAGCCCGATGCCGGCGTTGGCCTCGACGATGTTCCACCAGCGGTCGATCACGAGCGCCGGGTACGGCTCGTGCGCCTTGAGCAGGCGGCGCAGCGTGGTCCGGATCGCGAGCATCGACGGCGAGTGCAGGGACGCCTCGCTGTAGATCGGTGCGTAGCCGCCTGCGAGCAAGAGCTGGTTGCGGTCCCGCAGGGGTACGTCGAGGTGCTCGGCCAGCCGTAGCACCATCTCCCGGCTCGGCTTCGACCGGCCGGTCTCCACGAAGCTCACGTGCCGGGTGGACACCTCGACCCGGTTCGCCAGCTCGAGCTGACTCAGCCGACGGAGCTCCCGCCATCCGCGCAGGAGCTCACCCACCGGACGCTGGAACGTCTCCTCGATCGTCGCTGCCATGGTCCGACCGTAACCGCTCGGGTGGTCGCCGCGATTACCTCCGGCGTCATCGACCGGAGGCGTCGGCCGGCGGCAGGGTTCTGGTCATCCGAACATCCGAGGAGGAACCATGAACGCCAGCACGCTCGCCGACCAGTACTTCGCCCTGTGGAACGAGACCGACGCCGACCGCCGGACCGAGCTGATCGAGCAGAACTGGACCGCCGACGCGACCTTCGTCGACCCGAGCTTCGAGGTCACCGGCCGCGACGACCTGAACAAGCTGATCGGCGCCGCCCAGCAGATGTTCCCCGGTCTCGCCTTCCACCGCATCGGCGAGATCGACGAGCACCACACCTTCCTGCGCTGGACCTGGCACCTGAAGGCCGACGGCCAGGACCCGGTCGCCGGCGGCACCGACATCGTCGTCCTCGACGGCGACCGCATCAGCCAACTCATCGGCTTTCACGACTTCGCCCCGGCCCACTAGGCGATGGCGTCGAGCAGGCGGGCGCAGCGGACGGGTCCTCGGTGAGGCCGACGGACAGGCCCCAGAGCCAGTAGTCGACGGTGCGGTAGGCGACCCAGTCGTGCGCGCGGTCGCGGTCGAGGGCGGCTTCGTGGACGGCGAGGTCGAAGTAGCCGACGATGTCGGTCATCTCGTCGAGGCGAGTCCACAGGATCCGGGCGAGGTCGTACTCGATGTCGCCGCGGAGCAGGACCGGGTCGACCGTCAGCCAGGGTTCGCGCGTGCCCGCGAGCACCTGGTCGGAGTGCAGGTCGCCGTCGACGGCCAGGTCGGCGGTGGGCTCGGTCAACGCGGGCGCCACGGCCAGCGCCGCACGGAGGATGCCGACGTCGAAGGGGCGATCCAGTCGCTCCCACTCACGCTCCAACCCGGCCGACCGCTCCGCCACCACGTCAGCGGTCGACAGCGCGTCCTCCGGTGGCGGTACGGCGAGCCGTCGCATCAACTGCCCGAGTACGGCGACCGCCTCGTCGACCGGCCTGGTCGTCAACGGCGTCGACAACCGCTCCAGCAGCATCGCGCCGGCGTCGACGTCGGCGTCGTACAGCAGCACCATCCCGCGCCCGTCCCAGAACCGCAGCGCCCGCACCTGCTCCTCGACCTCACGCCCCGGCGGCGACATCCGCAGTACCCGATCACCCACCGGCACCACGATCGCGTTCGACCCGAACGCCACCGGCCCGCTCACCGTCAACCCCCACACCCCACACTGCCTCTCCACCGCCCGAGGCAACCCCGCCAGCCACTCCGCCCCCTCCCCCCACCACCGAGGCATCCCCAAGAACCCATCCGGCACCTCGATCATCCGGCCAAGGTAGCCCGGGGCAGATCCCGCTGCCCCGAAGCCAGGTCTGTCCGGGGAGCGGACGGCGGATCATGATGTGGGCATGGGCGGAGATGCGTTGCGGTTCGATACCGGTATTTCGCGGCAGGTGGAGGCGGTGTACACGGCACCGGACGTGGTGGAGCAGCGGCGGATCGTGCGGATGGCGTTGGCGTTGCGGCCGGGGGACCGGGTGCTGGACGTCGGGGTCGGGCCGGGACTGCTGGCGGCGGAGATGGCGCCGGAGGTCGGGCCGGGCGGGCGGATCTGCGGGATCGACGTCAGCGAGAGCATGCTGGCGATCGCGAGTGCCCGGGCCGACGTCCCGGGCGGCCCGGGGATCGAGCTCGAGCTCGCGTCGGCCACGAGCCTGCCGTACCCGGCCGAGAGCTTCGACGTGGTCGTCTCCACTCAGGTCTTCGAGTACGTCGACGACGTGATCGGCGCGCTCCAGGAGGTACGCCGGGTGCTCCGCCCGGCCGGCCGCGTCGTGCTGCTGGACACCGACTGGGACTCGGTGGTGTGGCGGTCGAGTGACGACGAGCGGATGCGGCGGGTGCTGTCCGCGTTCGAGGAGCACCTGGCCGATCCGCATCTGCCCCGCACGCTGGCCGACGTACTGGACAAGTCCGGTTTCACGCTCACCCACCTGCAGGTGGTGCCGATGCTCAACGCCGGGTACGGCGACCACATGCTGAGCGCCGGCCTGATCGACATCATCTCCGAGTTCGTGCCCGGTCGACGCGGCGTCTCCGAGGACGCGGCGCGGGCGTGGGCCGACGATCTCCGGGCGCTGGGGAAGAGCTACTTCTTCAGCCTCAACCGCTACCTGTTCGTCGCGTCGGCGCTCTGACCGTTCGTCGCCGTACGCCGTCCGTAGCCGTGAAGACCGTGCGTCACCGGAGGGGTCCGAACTCGGCGGGCGCACCCTGGGATACGCCCGCCGGGGCCGGTCGTTCTCCCGCCCCTCAGTGGGAGAACTCGCGGCTCGGTGAACACCACCCATGCCCGAATGGCACTGACCGAACCGCGGGACCACCTACTGGTACCCCATGCGCCGGCGGTTCATACCTCCCGGCACGCGGAATCCCGGCGATCTTCACATTCCTCGAACCCGGGCGGACGTGGTCGGCGACCCCGGCCGCGCCTACGCTGGACGGCGGTTCCGCGCGCCGGGGGAGGCCGCGGACGTCAGGGGGAAGGACCACGGATGCTGTTCGACGACGAGTTGACCGACGACGACCTGGACGAACTGGAAGCCCTCGGCGCCGCCGAGGACGCGGACCTGATCGTCACCGCGGCCCTCGGGCAAGAAGATGCCTGAGGCAAGGATCGTCTGGCGGGGCAAGCAGCTGAACAAGCGGACCGCGGCGATGGTGGAGGCCGCGGAGAAGCTGTACCGGTCGAAGTTCGCGATCCTGCAGGGGTCGTACAACGCCGGCGGTGTGGCCGCGTCGGCCGGGACCCACGACGGCGGCGGCGCGGTCGACGTCGACGTCGCGTCGAAGAGCCCGGCGCAGCGGCGCGCGGTGGTGAAGGCGATGCGGCAGGTCGGGTTCGCGGCCTGGCTGCGGACGCCGGCCCAGGGCAACTGGCCGTACCACGTGCACGCGATCGCGATCGGCGACAAGGACCTGTCCCGGGGTGCGGCCAACCAGGTCGCGGAGTACCGGCGCAAGCGCAACGGGCTCGCCAACCGGGGCAAGGACGACGGGCCGCCCGGGTACTACGGGATGACGTGGGAGCTCTACCTCAAGGCGCACCCGCCGGCCCAGCCGGTGCCGGACGCCACCATCTCGCTCGGCGCGATGGCGCACGCCCGCACGCACGACGTGATGACCGGCGCGTGGGGTGCCGACCGCGCCCGGGTGATCGCATGGGCGGCGCACCCGAAGGTCGGCGCGATCACCAAGGCGGAGACCGTCCCGCCGAGGGGTGTGCCGTGGCACCTGCACTTCCAGCGGGTCATCCGCAAGGTGCAGCTGCACTTCGAGCTGGAGGTCACCGGGGTGTTCAACTCCGCCGTGGCCGCGGTGATGACGCGCTACGGCTACACGATCGTCGCCTGACGCGGTCCTCCACGCCATCACAATCGCGCCCGCCGCGGGCAGGTGAGCCTGCGCCCGCACGGATCCCGGTGATTGTGATGGCCTGGCGGTCCGCAGGAACGGGCAGGGCCCCACCGGTAGCAGCCGGTGGGGCCCTGGTGTCCACTACCGCCCGGGCATCCCCGGTGCAGCTGTGGAGGTGGAGAGCGGAACCGACGCCGATGCAGGGGTCAAGACGTCAGCTCCGCTTGCCTGTGTGGAGTTATCTCGTGTCGACCGCCCAGACGTGCGCCTGGTGGATCGCCGCCGGAGCGCCGACCGGGCCGAGGTGGTTCATCGTCGGTACGACGACGGCGCGGACCTCGGACCGCTTCACTTCCTCGAGCAGCGCGTGGAACGCCGCGGACTCGGCCGCGTCGCGCTCGGTGTACACCGTGGCGAGGGTGAACCCCTCGGCGCTGGCGAAGGCGGCGAGCGAGTTCGTCGCCGCGGCCAGCTCCTCCGCGCAGCTGAGCGCGTCGGCCCGCACGTACCCGAGAACGGTCGGCCTGGTCGTCATCGTCCTGGCTCCGCCATGCTGTCGCCACGGCTGTCCACCGGCACCGGCTCGCTCGTCACCCGCAGGGACGCGAACCGGCGCCGCATGGCTTCCTCGTACTGCGCCGCCTGCTCCGCGGCGGCGGTGTGGTCCGCGATCGGGTGAGCGCCGAACCAGACTCGCACGCGGCGGTGCGAGGCGGGGATTTCGAGCGTCTCGGTCATCAGCGGTCCTTCGGCGGTCTCGATCGGTGCACCGGACGGCTTTGTCCGCTGCTGTGAAAAGAACACAACAACCGCAGGCCCCTCCGGAACAGTTCCGAAAGGACCTTTACAGAGCCTTGACGCAGAGTAGGGAAACCCTACGAAAGCGCTGGTCAGGGCAGTCGCGGCGAACCGGTCCGGACCGGTTGAAATGTCCTGTCAAGAATGCTGGCAGGGATTTGCCAATAACGATTCGGTGTCACCGCTTTTTCGACCGGCACCGAAATATATGACGTCCTGCTAACCGTTTGCACTCACCTGCTTACCCACCGGTATCCGCAGGCCGCCGCTCGCCACCAGCACCCCGAGTACGGCGGCCGCCAACGGTACCGCGAGACCGGCACGGAACCCCTCGACGGTCAACTCGTCCGCGGCCGTCAGCACCGCGGCGACGACCGCCAGCCCGAGCGCGGACCCGAACTGGAACGACGTCGTCAGTACGCCGCTCGCCAGCCCCTGCTCGTCCTCGGCGACCCGCTCGGTCGCCGCGATCGTCAACGGCCCGTACGCCAGCGCGAAGGCGAGACCCAGCAGCAGGAAAGCGGGCAGCATGGCCGCGAACGTCGTACCCAGCGGGAGGAAGGCCGTGTAGGCGAGGACGGCGAGGACGAAGCCGCCGAACACGACCCGGCCGTTGCCGAAGCGGTTCACCAGCCACGGGGTGAGGGTCGGCGCCAGCACCGAGTCGATGCCGATCACCATCAGCGCCAGCCCGGTCTCCCACTCCGACCAGTGCCGCAACTCCTGCAGGTAGAGGACGGCGACGAACTGGAAGCCGACGAACGAACCGACCAGCAGGATCGCGCCGACGTTGGCCCGGATCAGCGCGGTGTTCCGCAGCAGGCCCAGCCGGACCAGCGGCGAGGCCACGCGCTGCTCGATCAGCACGAAGGCCGCCAGCAGGACCAGGCCGCCGGCGCCGGTCGTCAGGGTTTGCGTCGCGGAGACGTCCGGCGCCCGGACGACCGTCGCGACCAGCAGCAACATGGCACCGGTGAGCGCCAGGGCTCCGGTGAAATCGAACCCCTGGCGAGGGGTCGCGCTCGGAGCGTCCCGGGGGATCAGTGCGATCGCTCCGGCCAGGATCGCCGCCGACACGATCACCGGCGCGAAGAAGACCCAGCGCCAGTCGATCGCGGTCAGCAGTCCGCCGGTAACCATGCCCAGCGAGAAGCCGCCGGCCGCCGTACCGGCGTACACCAGCAGGGCCCTGGTGCGCTGCGGGCCTTCGGGGTAGGTGGTGGTGATGATGGACAGGCCGGCCGGGGTCATGAAGGCCGCCGCGACACCGGTGACGAACCGGGCCAGGATCAGCACCCAGCCCTCGGTCGCGAACCCGCCGAGTCCGCTGAACACCAGGAAGACGGTCAGCCAGGTGACGAACATCCGGCGCCGGCCGAGCAGGTCCGCGGCCCGGCCGCCGAGCAGCACGAACCCGCCGTAGCTGAGGGCGTAGCCGCTGACGATCCACTGCAGTTCGCCGGTGGCCAGGCCGAGCTCGGCCCGGATGGACGGCAGTGCGACGCCCATCATCGAGATGTCGATGCCTTCGAGGAAGATCGCGCCGCAGAGCACGAACAGAACGGCCCACGAGCGGCCGGTCAGCCACTCCTGGGTGGCGGGTGATGCCACGAAAGACTCCTTCGATTCATGGTTACCTCTTGTAACTGACCCCATCATCGGGAACCATGAGGAGCTGTGGAAGAAGGCACTTCAAAGGAACCGGGTGACTCCTGCTGCACCGTGGACGCGTTCCAGTGGGACACCCGGGAGGACTGTGAGGTCCGGCAGATCCTGGACCGGATCGGCGACAAGTGGTCCCTGCTGGTGATCGCGCTGCTGGACACCCGGTGCATGCGGTTCACCGAGCTGAGGAAGACGATCGACGGGATCAGCCAGCGGATGCTGACAGTGACGCTTCGGCAGCTCGAGCGCGACGGTCTGGTCAAGCGGACCGTCCATCCGGTCGTGCCACCACGCGTCGACTACGAGCTCACCCCACTCGGCGTCACCCTGCACGCCACCATCCAGCCGCTGGTCACCTGGACGGAGACCCACCAGTCCGAGATCGCCGCCGCCCGCGCGAGGTACGACGCGTCGGCGGTGTCCTCGTGAAACTCGCCGGATGACCGGGTACGGCGACCAGCGTCAGAGCACCCGCGAGCACGGCGAACGCCGCGAGCGCGTTGAGGGTGAAGGGTAGATCGAGGAGCACGGTGACCGCGGGGGCCGCCAGTGCGCCGACGAGGAGGGCGAGCGAGTCGGCGGCGAAGAACAGCGCACCGACGCGGCCGAGCATCCCGGCCGGAGCGGTGCGCTGGATCGCGGTCTCGGCGGTGATCAGCAGGATGCTGCCGGGGAGCCCGACCATCGCCGCGGCGGCGATCGCCCAGGGGACGTTCGGTGCGTTGAAGAGGGCGAAGTACGCCCCGGCGGTCAGCAGTTGGGTCACCACGAGGACGTCCCGGATCCCCAGCCAGGTCAGGGCTTTCTTGCTCAGCGCGGCGCCGATCAGGTAGCCCGCACCGAGCCCGGAGATGAGGTAGCCGAGCACGTACCCGGGGGCGTGTAGACGCTCGACGGTGAACGGGACGAGCAGGGCGGTCAGACCGGCGTTCGCGGTGAGGAAGACCGTTTGGCCGAGCAGGATCCCGCGCAGGGTTCGGTGGCCGGCAACGTACCGGAATCCGGCGAGCGGGTGCTCCGCGCTGTCGGCCGATGGGTTGCCTGCTCGCTCGGCGGTCGCGTGGCGGCGGGTGTGGACCGTGGAAATGGTTGCCGCCGACAACAGGTAGCTGACGATGTCGACGGCGAGCACGAACTCGATTCCCGGGCCGGCGAGCAGGAGTGCACCGAGTGGCGGTGCGGCCAGCCGGCTCGTGCTGCCGGTGAAGGCGTTGAGAGCGTTGGCCGCGGCCAGCTCGTCGCCGGTGCCGACGACCGCGGGGAGCAGTGCGCGGGCGGCCGGGCGGAAGACGGTGGTGGCGGTGCTCTCGATCAGGATCGCCAGGTAGATGGGCCAGATCCGGTCCGCGTCGGCGAACACGATCAGCGCGACCGCGGCCGCGCTGACGAGGTCGGCGATGCACAACGCGCGGACCAGGTCGCAGCGATCGAGCAGGACGCCGGCCCAGGGTCCGATCAGCAAGGCGGGCAGAGCCTCCAGCGCGAGGGCCAGGCCGGTCGCGACCGCGGATCCGGTCAGCGTGAAGACGTGGAAGGGGATCGCGACGATCAGCAGCCAGGACCCGATCCCGGAGACGGCGTTGCTGATCCACAGTCGGCGGAAGTCGCGGTTCCTCACGCCGCGGACGCTATCTTGCTGAGACAGATCTAGGCAAGAGTGTTCTGTGGGAATAAGATGTCCTGGTGGAACTGGGCGAAGTACTCCGCGATCGGCGCAAGGCGGCCGGCCGGACGATCGCGTCGGTCGCGGTCGACGCCGGCCTGTCCGTCCCCTACATCGCCAACCTGGAGAACGGGCGCGGCAACCCGACCGTCTCCGCGCTGGACCGGCTCGCGACCGCACTCGGTGCCCGCCTGGAGCTCGGCATCGCCGACGAACCGTCGCCGCACCCGCCGTCGGCCGGCGCGGAGCTGCTGACCGCTTCCCCGCGATCGTCCGAGGTGGTCGCCGTCCTCGCCGACCGTCAGTCCCGGCCGCGGGCCGCGGTCCGCAGGCACCTCGTCGAGACCTTGGACGCGCTGGGCGTGGTCCTCGGCCGGCCGCCGGTGGTCGCCGACCTGGACCGGCTGCTGGATCTGCTGTTGCTGGCTGAAAATCGGTCGAGTGGTGCCGGGCGGGGACCGTAGGGTCCGGAGCATGGAGATCGGGGCGCGGATCGCGCGGGCGCAGTTGACCGGACTGAGCAGGTCGCGGCGGCCGGTGGTCGCCGGGCCGTTGGCGGGGATGCTGCACGAGCGCGACGACGCCTGGTACATGTCGACGATGGTCGCCGCCGAACCAGGCCGGCCGTTCGATCCGGACGCCGTACCGGGTGCCCTGGTCGCGGTCCGGAAGGCGTTCGCCGACCGGGGCCGATGGTTGAGTGCCGAGCTGATCGACGAGGCCAACCCGGGCCTGGCCGAGGCCCTCGAGGCGCAGGGCATGACGATCGTTTCCCGCCCGCCGCTGCTGGTGGTTGAGCCGGACGGCCTGCGCGTCCCGGAGCTCCCGGCCGGCGTCACCGCCCACTTCGTCACCACCGACGAGGAGCAGGCGGAAGCCAACGCGGTGTCGGCGGACGCCTTCGAGATCGAGGGTGGCGCGAACTTCGCGCGACACGCTGATCCGGTCGACGGCGGCTGCGTTCTCGTTCGCGTCGACAGCGTACCCGCGGCCAGTGCGTCCTGGACGGCGGTGGCGGACGCGGTCACCGAGGTCGCCGGGGTCGGCACGATCCGCACGCATCGCCGTCGCGGGCTCGGCTCGATCGCGACGGCGTACGCGACCCAGCAGGCCTTCGAGCTCGCCGGCGCCACGCTCGCCTGGCTCACCCCGGGCGACGACGGCGCCGACCGGATCTACCGCGGCCTCGGCTACGCGCCGAGGGCGACCGCCGTCCACCTGGGCGACCCGGGCGGTCACCTCGCCGACCTGCGCTGACAACACGTCGGCGGTCGTAGCAGCGCAGTTGCTTCGGGGCGCTGAGAAGTTTCTTGGGCGGTCTGTCGATCGGATGCGATCCCGTTCGACCTGAGGGCGTGGCGCGGACAGCGCCGACGAACGCACTCACCTTGGAGAACCATCATGACCGCCACCGCAACCACACCGACCGTCGAACGCGCCCCGACCAGCACCCGGACCCTGCTCGGTGCGCTCGCCCTGACCGGGCCGCTGTGGGCCACCGTGTCGCTCGTCCAGGCCGCGACCCGCGACGGGTTCGACCTGACCCGGCACCCGCTCAGCATGCTCGCCACCGGCTCGCTCGGGTGGCTCCAGATCACCAACTTCGTCGTCGCCGGCCTGCTGGCCGTCGCCGGTGCCCGCGGCCTGGCGCGGGCCCTCCCCAGCCGCTGGGCGCCGCGCCTCGTCACGACGTACGGCGTCGGCTACATCCTGGCCGGCGTGTTCACGATGGACCCCGGCGGCGGCTTCCCGGCCGGTACGCCGACGGACACCCCGGCGACCTTCAGCTGGCACGCCGGTCTGCACCTGCTCGCCGGAACGGTCGCCTTCATCGCGCTGAGCGCCGTACTGGTCGTCCTCGGCCGTCACCTGCTCCGGCGGGGCGAGCGGCGCTGGGCCGTCGCCGCCTTCGCCGGGGCGGCCGCCGTCCCGGTCGTGGACGTCGCTTCGATGGCCGGCGTCGGCGCGGGCTCACTGGTCCTTGCCATCGGCATCCTCTCGGCCATGCTGCTGCTCTCCGCGATCGCCGCGAAGCTCCGCAGCGCCCTCTGACCCTTCACACTGCACCCCAAGGAGAAAAGTCATCATGAAGTTCGCACTCGTCTACCAGTACGACCCGACCACCGACGGCCCCACCGAGGCGGAGATCCCCGAGTGGGTCAGCGTCGACCAGCAGATCAAGGACGCCGGCGTCTACGTGTACGCCGAGGGCTTCCACGCGGTCGGTGCCGGCCGCACGCTGACCCGCCGCGATGGTGAGGTGGTGGTCGAGGACGGCGTCGCCGCGCGGTCCGGGCCGGTCGTGGCCGGGTTCATCGTCGTCGACGTCGCGGACATGGACGCGGCGCTGGCGTGGGCCGAGAAGGTCCCGACGGCCCGGTACGGCAGCGTCGACGTCCGGCCCGTCGTCGAGTGGAACGGCTGACGGCGCGCCGTCGGCGAGTCCGAGGAGGAGTCCGATGAAGTACATGCTGATCATGCGGGAGACTGGCGAGAAGCCGGCCGACGCCCCGGAGCCGTCGTTCGAGGAGTGGGTCGAGGCGATGGGCCGCTTCAACGGCGAGCTGATCTCGGCCGGCGTCCTGATCGCGGCCGAGGGACTGGACGACCCGGACCAGGGCGTCGTGGTGGACTACGGCTCCCAGCCGCCGATCGTCACCGACGGCCCGTACGGCGAGACGAAGGAACTGTTCGGCGGTTACTGGATCCTCGACGTACCGACCATCGACGACGCCGTCGAGTGGGCGAAGCGGGTACCGCTGACCGGGCCGGGGACCAGGGCCGAGATCCGCCGGATCACCAGCATGGACGACATCCCGGCCGGCAACGAGTGGACCGAGAAGGAACGCGACTGGCGGGAGGCGACGGGCCAGCTGTGACGGAGGCGTCGAGCGGCCGGCGGGCCGTGGAAGCGGTGTGGCGGATCGAGTCGGCCCGGATCGTCGGGGCGCTCGCCCGCTACACCGGCGACTTCGCCCTCGCCGAGGACCTCGCCCAGGAAGCGCTCGCGGAAGCCCTGGTGGCGTGGCCCCGCGACGGCATCCCCCGGGAGCCGGCCAACTGGCTGCTCACGGTGGGACGCCGTCGCGCCATCGACACCTTCCGCCGCAAGACCGCGCTCCGCGAGCGGTACGCCGAGTTGTCCCGCGACCTGTTGGAGGGAGACATGACCGCAGGAGGTATCCACGGCGCCCGGCCGGACACCGGGGACCTGCTGTGGGATCCGGACCGGATCGACGACGACGTGCTCGCCCAGTTCTTCATGACCTGCCACCCGGTGCTGTCCCGCGAGGCCGGCATCCCACTCACCCTGAGGGCGCTCGGCGGCCTGACCAGTGACGAGATCGCCCGGGCCTTCCTGGTCCCGACCGCGACCGTGCAGGCCCGGATCACCCGCGCCAAGAAGACGCTGGCGGCGGCCGGGGTGCGGTTCGAGCTGCCGTCCCCGGAGGACCGGCGGGCCCGGCTGCCCGCCGTACTCAACTCGATCTACGTCATCTTCAGTGAGGGCTCGTCCGCGAGCACCGGGCCGGAGCGGATCCGGACCGATTTGGCCGGCGAGGGGATCAGGCTGGCACGGGTCCTCGCCCGGCTGGTTCCCGACGAGCCCGAGGCGCAGGGTCTGCTGGCCCTGCTGGAGCTCACCGCGGCCCGGTTCCCGGCGCGGGTCGACGAGAACGGCGACGTCGTACTGCTGGAGAACCAGAACCGGCGCCGCTGGGACCGCGACGCGATCCGGCGCGGCCGGGCGGCGCTCGCCCGGGCCGAGAGCTTCGGCCGTGGGCTCGGTGCCTACGGGTTGCAGGCCGCCATCGCCGAGTGCCATGCGGTCGCACCGGACGTGGACAGCACGGACTGGGCGCGCATCGTTGCGCTCTACGAGGCGCTCGGAAGGCTCGCGCCGTCCCCGATCGTCGACCTCAATCGCGCGGTGGCGGTGACGATGGCCGACGACGCCGCTGCGGGGCTGGCGATCGTCGACGAGCTCATCGCCGCCGGTGCGCTGTCCGGGTCACATCTCCTGCCGGGCACCCGCGCCGAGATCCTGATCCGGCTCGGCCGCCCGGCTGACGCCGCCGCAGACCTGCGGCGTGCCCTGGAACTGTGCGCCAACGAGCCCGAACGCCGCCTGCTCCAACGCAAGCTGGACAGCCTGACCTGACGTGGGTCACTCGCGCCGGTAGATCGACAGGGTGATGCCACCGTCGAACGATCGGGTGTCGGTCAGTCGCAGTGACTGCGGCACGCCGTCCGGGAACAGCCGGCGTCCCGCACCGACCACGGTCGGGTAGACGAACAGCCGGTACTCGTCGACGAGGCCCGCCGAGATCAGTCCGTGCGCAAGGGTGATGCTGCCGGTGCAGACGATGTCTGTGCCCGGCTCCTCCTTGATCCGGCGGACGGCGTCCAGGTCGGGCAGGATCGTGGTCGGCTCCCAGCCCGGATCCCGGAGCGTGGTCGAGACGACGTACTTGTGCACCTGGTTCAGGTACGCCGTGACGCCGGTCGTGTCGTCCTGCTGCAGCGGCCAGAAGCCGCGCATCTCCTCGAACGTGACCCGGCCGGTGAGGAACCCGTCCGCCCGGGCCGCCTGCTCGGTCAGCACGTCGAGCAGGTCCTGCCCGCCGCCGCCCGGGTCGAACCAGTCGCCCGCCTCGACGACGCCGTCCACGGTGATGTTCTGGGTGACGATCAAATCTCGCATCAGCTCTCCTCTGCTCGTAGATCCCAGCTGGTACGTCGGAGCCGACCGCCACCCGTCGACGTCAGCGGACGGTGAAGCCCGCCTTCCGGAAGGCGTCGGCCAGCGACGTCTCGTCCATCGGAGTCTCGGCCTGCGACCCACCGCGGCCACCGCGGCCGTCCCCACGACCGCCCTGGCCGCCGACCCCCCGGCCACCCCGTCCGCCCTGACCGCCCGGGCCTCCCGATCCGCCCGATCCGCCCGGCCCACGGCCCTGACCGCCCGACCCGCGCCCTTGCCCACCGGGCCCGCGACCTTGGCCGCCCTGACCAGACCCGCGACCTTGACCACCTTGGCCGCCTTGACCACCTTGGCCGCCGGGTCCACGGCCGCCCTGGCCGCCCGCCGTACGGGATCCGCCCGCCGTCCGGGAGCCGCCCGTCGTACGGGAGCCGCCCGCCGTCCGGGAGCCGCGGTCGCCCGGACGTCCGCCGCCCGCGCCGGGCTCGTCGTCGAGGCGCAGCGTCAGCGAGATCCGCTTGCGCGGGATGTCGACCTCGAGCACCTTCACCTGGACGATGTCGCCGGGCTTGACCACCTCGCGCGGGTCCTTGACGAAGTTCTTCGACAGTGCCGACACGTGCGCCAGCCCGTCCTGGTGGACACCGATGTCGATGAAGGCGCCGAACGCGGCCACGTTGGTGACCTGGCCCTCCAGCCGCATCCCCGGCTTCAGGTCGGCGATCTTGTCCACACCCTCGGCGAACACCGCCGTCTTGAACGCCGGCCGCGGGTCGCGCCCCGGCTTCTCCAGCTCGGCCAGGATGTCGGTGACCGTCGGCAGGCCGAACATGTCGTCGACGAAGTCGGCCGCGTTCAGCTTCTTCAGGTCGGCGGACCCGATCAGCGACTTCACGTCCCGGCCGGTCGCGTCGAGGATCCGGCGGACGACGGGATAGGACTCCGGGTGCACGCTGGACGCGTCCAGCGGGTCCGCGCCGTCGGGGATCCGGAGGAACCCGGCCGCCTGCTCGAACGCCTTCGGCCCGAGCCGTGCCACCTCCTTCAGCGCCGACCGGCTCGTGAACGGCCCGTGGGTGTCGCGGTGCAGCACGATGTTGTCGGCCAGGCCGGGGGTGATGCCGGAGACGCGCGTGAGCAGCGGCGCGGACGCCGTGTTCAGGTCGACGCCGACCGCGTTCACACAGTCCTCGACGACGGCGTCGAGGGAGCGAGACAGCGCGTTCTCCGCGAGGTCGTGCTGGTACTGGCCGACGCCGATCGACTTCGGGTCGATCTTCACCAGCTCGGCCAGCGGGTCCTGCAGCCGGCGGGCGATCGAGACCGCGCCACGCAGTGAGACGTCCATCCCGGGCAGCTCCTGGGAGGCGAACGCGGACGCCGAGTACACCGACGCGCCGGCCTCGGAGACGACCGCCTTGGTCAGCGTCAGCTCCGGGTGCTTCGCGATCAGTTCGGCGGCCAGCTTGTCGGTCTCGCGCGACGCCGTACCGTTGCCGATGGCAATCAGCTCGACGTTGTGCGCGGCCGCGAGCGCGGCCAGGGTGGCGATCGACTTGTCCCACTGGTTCTGCGGGACGTGCGGGTAGATGACGCCGGTGTCGACGACCTTGCCGGTGGCGTCCACGACGGCGACCTTCACGCCGGTCCGGAAGCCCGGGTCCAGGCCCATCGTCGCCCGGGTGCCGGCCGGCGCGGCCAGCAGCAGGTCGCGCAGGTTGGCCGCGAACACCCGGATCGCCTCGTCCTCGGCGATCTGGCGCAACCGCATCCTGAGGTCGATGCCGAGGTGCACCAGGATCTTCGTCCGCCACGCCCAGCGGACGGTCTCGACCAGCCACTTGTCCGCCGGGCGGCCCTGGTTCTCGATGCCGTTCTGGCGGGCGATGGTGGTCTCGTACTCCGTCGGGCCGTCGGGCTCCACGCCGGCCGGGAGCGGCTCGACGGTCAGCGTGAGCACGTCCTCCTTCTCGCCGCGGAACATCGCCAGGATCCGGTGCGACGGCATCTTCGTGAACGGCTCGTCGAAGTCGAAGTAGTCCGAGAACTTGGCCCCCTCGGTCTCCTTGCCCTCGCGGACGGCCGACGCCAGCCGGCCCTGCGTCCAGAGCCGCTCGCGCAACTCGCCGATCAGGTCGGCGTCCTCGGCGAACCGCTCGACCAGGATCGCCCGCGCACCGTCCAGCGCGGCTTGCGGATCGGCCACCCCGGCTTCGGGATTCACGAACACGGCCGCGGCCGCGAACGGCTCCACGTCGGGGTCGGCGAGCAGGCCGTCGGCGAGCGGCTCCAGCCCGGCCTCGCGCGCGATCATCGCCTTGGTCCGCCGTTTGGGCTTGAACGGCAGGTAGATGTCCTCGAGCCGCGACTTGGTGTCGGCGGCAAGGATCGCGGCCTTCAGCGCGTCGTCGAGCTTGCCCTGGCTCTCGATCGACTCGAGCACTGTCCGCCGGCGTTCCTCCAGCTCCCGCAGGTACCGCAGGCGTTCCTCGATCGTGCGCAGCTGCGCGTCGTCGAGCATCCCGGTGACCTCTTTGCGGTACCGCGCGATGAACGGGACCGTCGACCCTTCGTCGAGCAGCGTGACCGCTGCCCGCACCTGGCTCTCACCGACCTCCAGCTCGCTGGCGATCCGCTGCTCGACCGACTGCACCACCACGTCCGATTCCCCTCTACCGACAACGATCCACGGGCGGCCCGCACCCGCGTGGCCCATATCCTTCCCCATCCCACCCCCCACCCCGAAACCCGATACCCCTCCCTGTGGACAAGTTCCGTGCAATGATCACGCCACGGCCTGGGAGGAACACATTGCGGCATTTCGGCGAGCACGTGGTGCGCGTGGCGGCACGCCCATGAACGGGAGGCCGGAGTCGCCGGGGCGCGGTCCGACCTGGATCGGCATCCCTGCGCTGGTGCTGATCCTCCTCGGCGTCCTGGTGCTGGTCGACATCACCTCCCGGCAGCGGTTGAGCCGTGACCTGCTGGACGACGGGATGGAGACCGTGGCCGACTCGGTCCAGGTCGAGGTCACCGGTGGAGCGGGCCGGCCGGCGATCTCCGAAGTACGCGTCGACTTCACCGCCCACGGCGTGGACCGGATCAGGACCACGCTGGACAGCATCAGGAGCGACCGGCAGGGGATGCCCGAGGGCGTGCAGGCTCCGGCCGCGGGGACGCGCTACGCGATGCCGCTGCACATCGTCTACCGCCAATCCGACCCGTCGACCGCGCTGGCGCTGGCCGACGCGCGCGAGTGGGCCGACGACAAACACGTCTCCCGCCTGGGTCTCGGCCTCGTCGGAAGCGGTGCCGCCCTGCTCCTGCTGGCCATGCTTCTGCTCACCGTCAGCGCCCGCCGCCGGGGCCTGTCCTGGTACCAGTGGTACGCCGAGGCCCCGGCCCGCCACCGCAGATAGACGAACTCCCCGCACCGGCGGTGCGGGGAGTTCGTCGTACTCGTCTCAGGCTGCTTCGAGGGCGAGGTCTTCCTCTTCGGCAACCTCAACCGGCTGCTTCGCCGGGCGCATGAGGGTGCAGGCGATGACGACGGCGGCGGCGACGATGGCTGCCGCGATGCCGAAGGCCAGGTGGTAGCCGGAGGTCAGGGCGTCCAGGGGAGCGGCGCCCGCGGCCTCCAGGCCGGCGGTACGAGTGGCCGACAGGGTCGCCAGGACGGCCAGGCCGAGCGCCGCGCCGACCTCGGCGGTGGTGCCGATCAGGCCGGAGGCCAGACCCGCGTCCTCGGGCTTCACGTCCGCCATCGACAGGCCCATCAGCGCCGGGAAGCAGATGCCGCCACCGAAGCCCAGCAGCGCCAGCACCGGCAGCACGTGCACGAAGTAGTTGCCGTCGACCGGGGCCTGGGTGAACAGCGCCAGGCCGAGCACGACCAGCGACAGTCCGGCGATCAGCGGACGACGCGGACCGAACCGCATCACCAGCTTCTCGGAGTACTTCACCGACAGCAGGCCCATCACCACGGTGGTCGGCAGGAACGCCAGCCCGATCTCCAGGGCGTCGTACCCGAGCACCCGCTGCAGGTAGAGGGAGCCGAGGAAGAAGATGCCGAACATGCCCGAGGTCGCCAGCGCCTGGATCAGGTTCGCCCCGGTCAGGTTGCGCGAGCGGAAGATCCGCAGCGGCACCAGCGGGGTGGCGGCGGTCGCCTCACGGACGATGAAGCCGGCCAGCAGGACGGCGGTGACCAGGCCGAGCAGGAGCGTCCGCGGCGCGGTCCAGCCCTCTTCGGCGGCCGGCTTGACGATGGTGAACACGCCGACCATCAGCGCCGCGGTGATCAGCACGGCACCCGGCACGTCGGTGCCGCGTCCCAGCCCGAGGCCCTTGTCCTTGGCGATCAGCTTGACGGCCAGTACGGCGGTCAGCGCGCCGATCGGCAGGTTGATGAAGAAGATCCAGTGCCAGTTGATCGCCTGGGTCAGCACCCCACCGGCGAGCAGCCCGATCGAGCCGCCGGCCGATGCCACGAAGGCATACACGCCGATCGCCTTGGCCTGCTCGCGCGGCTCGGGGAACAGCGTGACGATCATGCCCAGGATCACCGCGGAGGTCAGCGCACCGCCGACGCCCTGCGCGAAGCGGGCGATCACGAGGGTCTCCTGCGACTGTGCGAGTCCGCACCACACCGAGGCGATGGTGAAGACGATCAGGCCGCCGACGAAGACGTTCCGCCGGCCGAGCAGGTCCCCGAGCCGGCCGGCCAGCAGGAGCAGGCCGCCGAAGGCGATCAGGTAGGCGTTCACCACCCACGCCAGCGAGGAGCTGGTGAAGCCGAGGTCGTCCTGGATGGCCGGCAGGGCCACGTTCACCACGGTGACGTCGAGCACGATCATCAGCATGCCCGCGCACAGCGTGTAGAGGGCCAGCCAGCGCGAGCGGCCGCCCTGCGCGGCCGGCGTCGTCGCCAGGGTGTCGGTCGTCGCGTACATTTCCGGTTCTCTCCTTGGTCCGTTGGGGGCCTTACACCCCTACGTCGGACCAGGCCGGCTCAGATTGACACGTTCTCCGAAGTTTTTCTGGAGGGTTTCGACAGCCAGTACGCGATCAGTGCCGGGACCAGCCCCGAACCGACCACGAACAGGGTCGGCAGCCGGGAGAGCAGCGCGAACCAGGTGATCAGCCCGATCACCCCGCCGGCGACCGGCAGCGACCGCCGGAGCAGGAACAGGTTCGCGGACCGGAACAAACTCTTCGTGGTCGTCTCGTCACCCGCGGTCGGCAGGACGGCGAGCGCGCTCAGGTACAGCCCGACGATCATCCCGGTCAGCGGAATCAGCACGGCCAGTGCGAGGATCCGCGCGACCCCGGCGCTGCTCGCCCAGAAGGTCAGCCCGAAGGCGAGCGCGACGCCACCGAAGTACAGCCCGAGGCCGGTCAGCCAGAACCGCCTGAAGGCCCACTTGAACTGCTGGAAGTACCGGCGCAGCAGCGACGGCCGGTCCTGGCTGATCGCGTCCGGCACCACCCGCTGCATCGCGAACGCGGCCGGGAACAGCGTGACGATGCCGACACTCAGCACGAGGAAGACCAGTTGCAGCATGAGCAGGTCGCCGACGACCGACAGCTTCGACAGGACGGCGTTGGTCCGGCCGGCACCTTCCACGGCTTGCCTCCTCGTTCCGCACGGGTGTTGGTTGATCGTATGATCACGATCAATCACGAACCACAGGGGACTGCATGCTTGCACCGGAGCGCCACGAGCTGATCCTGCGGAGCCTGCGGCGGCACGGCCGGCTCCGGGTGACCGAACTGGTCACCGAGCTCGGCGTCTCCGCGATCACAGTACGCCGCGACCTCGCCGAGCTGGACGCGGCCGGTCTGCTCCGCCGGGTGCACGGCGGTGCGATCGGGCCCAGCGCCGAGGGCCGCAACGGCGCCCACGGCAGTCAGCTCACGCTCGGCATCGTCGTCCCGAGCGCGGCGACGTACTACTCCGACGTGATCCGCGGCGCCGAGGCGATGGCCGACCGGTACGGCGCCCGCCTCGTGCTCGGCGTCTCCGGGTACGACGCAGTCAAGGAGCAGGAGCGGATCGAGCGGGTGCTCGGGATCGGCGTGGCCGGGCTGCTGATCAGCACCGCCCTCGGTGACCGCGAGGCTGACCGGATCGGGTCGCGGCTCGACGACATCGACGTACCCGTGGTGCTGATGGAGCGGGCGTTCGGCTTCCCGGCGGTGGCGCGGGAGTACGACCACGTGCGTACCGACCACGCGTACGGCGCGATGCTCGCGCTCCGCCACTTCGCCGGGCTCGGTCACCGGCGGATCGCGATCAACCTGCAGGCGACGGTGACGGCGTACTGGCTGCGCCGGGGGATCGAGGCGGCGGCATCCACGCTCGGGGTCGAGCTCTTCCTGTCGCCCGTGGACCTGCCGGAGCACGGGGAGGATCCGGCCGCGCTGGCACAGCTGGACGCGTTCCTGGCCGAGGTCGAGTCGTTCGGCAGCCGGGCCGTGCTGGTGCATTCCGACGAGCACGGCGCGCGGCTGGTGGAGCGGGCGATGGAGCGCGGGCTGCGGGTCCCGGAGGATCTCGCGGTAATCGCGTACAACGACGTGACGGCCGCGCTGGCCGTCGTACCGCTCACAGCGGTGTGCCCGCCCAAGTTCGCGCTCGGGCAGACGGCGTGCGAGCTGCTGCTGCGCAAGCTCCAGGCGGGTCCCGGCCCGGTGCAGCACCTCAGCCTGCTGCCGGACCTGAACATCCGCACCTCGTGTGGAGCGGTCCTCGCGGCGCCGGTTCGTTCCGGAACTGATCGATAGTGATCATTCGAGCGCCAGGGTATTGACGAGGAAAGCCCTTTCCCATACTTTCGCTGCACTTGGGTGGTGGTCCGGTCACGGACCCCGGCCGAACCAGGCAGCGAAGGAGTTCCCCTGTGAGACGTGGTGTGGGACTGACCTTGCTGGCCGCCGCGCTCAGCGTCGTGGTCAGCAGTTGTGGCAGCGGGGTGATCGACAAGAGCACGGACGGAGTCCCGCCGGCGGAGGCCACCGGGACGCTCCGCGTGCTCCTGCCCTCGTTCCCGCCCAGTACGACGGGCCGGGAGGAGTTCGCCAAGGTCGTCGCGGACTTCAACAAGGTCTATCCGAAGATGAAGGTCGAGCCGGACTTCGCGACGTACAAGAACCTGAACGAGAAGCTGTCCACCTCGATCGCGGCCGGCATCCCGTACGACGTGATGGTCACCGGCGTCGGCTGGGTACAGCCGTTCGCGTCGAAACGGATCTTCGCCGACCTCGGTGACTACGGCGTCACGCCGGACGTGATCAAGGAGAAGAGTCTCGGCGCGCTGATCCCGGCGGCGACGTACGACGGCAAGCTGTACGCCTACCCGCTGGTCGCCGACGCCCGCGCGGTCGCGCTGCGCAAGAGCGCCTTCCGCGAGGCCGGCCTCGATCCGGAGAAGCCGCCGACCTCGCTGGCCGAGATCAAGACCGCGGCCGAGAAGCTGACCAAGCGCGACGCCGACGGCAACATCACCCGCAGTGGATTCGACCTCGCCTCGGCGACCGGCTTCCGGCAGTCGTTCACCACCTTCCTGGCCTCCACCGATACGCCGCTCTACGTCGGCGGCGAGCCGAACTTCAACAACCAGCAGGGCCTGGACACGCTGCTGTGGATCAAGTCGATGATCAACAACGTCCAGCCGTACGGCCAGCAGAACGCGGCTCAGCAGCCGCTGGTGTTCAGCGGCGAGGCCGCGATGGGCATCGTCAACGGTGGGATCGACTGCTCCGAGAAGGGCGTCGGCCAGAAGGTCTGCGACGACCTGAAGTTCTTCCGCTTCGACAGCGGCAAGGAGATCGAGTACGTCGGTGGCGACCTGGCGTCGATCGGGTCGCGCAGCCGGCACAAGGACGCGGCCTGGACGTTCATCGAGCAGCTCACCAAGCCCACCACCCTGGACGCGATCGCCAAGCTGAACAAGAAGATCCCGGCCTACAAGGACGCGAGCAACTCGCCGCAGGCGAAGTCGAACCCGTTGAGCCAGTTCGTCGCCGACGGGCTGGTCTACGCGGTGAACGAGAACGAGGTGCCGTCCAACTGGCTCGAGATGCGTGGCAACTTCGACATCCAGCTCACCCAGGCGGTCCTCGGTCAGAAGGATCCCGCCAAGGTGCTGGCCAACCTGGCAGGACAGTCACGATGAGTACGACGCTGGAACGTCCCGCACTCGACAGTCCGCGCACGGTGGCTCCGGGCAAGGACAGCCGGACGCTGATCAAGAGCCAGGTCCGGGCCGGCTGGGCCCTGCTGGCTCCCGCCCTGCTGCACTCGGGCGTCTTCATCGTGATCCCGGTGATCGCGGTGCTGGTGCTCAGCCTGACCGACTACAGCTTCGGTGACACCTGGGCCTGGGTCGGGTTCAGCAACTACACCGACCTGTTCCGCGACGTCGACTTCCAGGCGTCGCTGTGGCACACGGTGCTGTACGCGATCGTGGTGATCCCGATCTCGATGGCGATCGCGCTCGCGGTCGCGATCGGGCTGAACCAGAAGATCCGCGGGCTCGGGTTCTTCCGGACCGCGTTCTACATCCCGACGGTGACCGCGACGGTCGCGGTGGCCACCATCTGGCTGTGGATCTACAACCCGGGCTCCGGCCTGGCGAACGGGTTCCTCAGCCTGTTCGGCTTCGCGCCGAACCGCTGGCTGGCCGACCCGGCGACCGCGCTGCCGTCGCTGATGGTGGTCGGCATCTGGCAAGGGCTCGGGACCAAGGTGATCATCTACCTGGCCGCGCTCCAGGGCGTCTCCCGGGACCTGCTGGAGTCGGCCCAGCTGGACGGCGCCAACCGCTGGCAGCGGTTCGTGAACGTCACCTGGCCGGCCATCGGCCCGGTCCAGTTCTTCGTGCTGATCACCTCGATCGTCGGCACCTTCCAGGTGTTCGACCTGGTCTACGTGATGACCCAGGGCGGGCCGGGATCGGAGACCCGGGTGCTCGTGATGGACATCTACCAGAACGCGTTCCAGGACCTGAAACTCGGCTACGCGTCCGCCGAGACCGTGATCATGATGGTCGTGATCGCGCTCTTCATCGGGGTCGGACGCCTGCTCCAGAAGGCGGATGTCAATGACTAGCGCAACCCTGCCGGCGGTCGCCGCCGGCCAGTCGTCCAAGGAGTCCGCGTTCCGGCCCGGCCGGATCCTGCTGTACGTCGTGCTGACGGTGGGCGCGGTGCTGATGATCACGCCGTTCGTCTGGATGGTGCTGACCGCGTTCAAGAGCAACGCCGAGATCGCCCAGTTCGGCTGGCTGCCCGAGGAACTGCGCTGGCGGAACTTCGTCGAGGCGATGCAGACCGCGCCGTTCCTGCGGTACTTCCGCAACAGCCTGATCATCGCGGTCGGCGAGACGGCCTTCACCCTGGCGGTCTGTACGACGGCCGGCTACGCGCTGGCGAAGCTGCCGCTGCGCGGGTCGAAGATGCTGCTGAACTACTTCATCGTGCTGCTGCTGGTGCCGTTCCAGATCATCCTGGTGCCGCTGTTCCTGATCGTGAAGTCGATCCCGCTGTTCGGCGGCAACAACATCCTCGGCCAGGGCGGTATCGGCTGGCTGAACTCGTGGTGGGGCCTGATCATCCCGCTCGGCGCGGCCCCGCTGTTCACCTTCCTCGCCCGGCAGTTCTACGTCTCGGTGCCGAACGAGCTGGCGCAGGCGGCCCGGGTCGACGGGCTCGGCGAGTTCGGCATCTTCTGGCGCATCATGACCCCGTTGATCAAGCCGGCCCTGATCACGATCGCGGTGTTCCAGATCGAGGCCGCCTGGAACGGGTTCCTCTGGCCGCTGATGATCACCACGTCCGACTCGATGCGTCCGCTGCAGCTCGGGCTGGCGATCTTCTCGCAGAACCCGGCCGAGATCGAGTGGCCCTACCTGATGGCAGGTACGGCGCTTGCGACGCTGCCGATGATCGTGCTGTTCGTGTTCGCCCAGAAGCGGTTCGTCGAGGGAATGGCGAACGTGGGCATCAAGGGCTGACGAACAAACGCCCCTCGCTTCGCTCGGGGCGGGGAGGTGGTGGCGGAATCGCCCTCGGTTCGCTCGGGGCGGGAGGTGGAGGCGCAAGCGGCCCCGGAGGTGGAGGCGGAAACCTCGTCCAGGTGCTCACCCCGCCCCGGGTGAGCACCTGCGAGGCCCCCCACAACATGCGGTGGTCCCGAAGAAACACCGGAGCGTCCCACTCGGTCCCCCCGCCGGGTCGCTCACCCTTTTATCGTCACAGTGTGGCCGCCGTTACATCATTCCTCCGGAAATTTCGGGCGGATTCCGAAGGATTTGCTCGCGACCCTGCGGAATGACGGCGGTCGTACACGGTTCGCACCCGGCCCGCCACGGTGGGTAGAGAATGGTTGCTCGGGGCACCTGGGACGACATGCGGATCCGGGTGCTCACGATGAACGTCCAGCACGACGCCGGCGACCCACGCCGTACCGGGCTGATCAACGTGGAGCTCCGGCGGTTGTCGCCCGACCTCGTCGCGTTGCAGGAGGTCCGCAAGGACCAGCTCGCCACGCTCCTCGACGGAACCGGGCTCGCCCACGTCACCCACCAGGAGGACGTCCTGCGGTCCGACTGGTCCGACGGCACGGTGCTGGCGACCCGGTGGCCGCACCGGGTGGTCGACGTCCAGGAGCATCGGCCGGCGGAGGGGGACGTGCACTGGTGGACGCTGGCCGCGGCGGTCGACGTACCCGAGCTGGGGGAGCTGCTGTTCATCCAGCCGGCGACGCCGTGGCGGCTCGACCAGGCCGGGGCCCGCGAGGCGCAGTTGCTGGCGGCGGTCGAGGTGGATCAGCTGCACCGGTTCCGGTTGCCCTCGATCATCGCGGGTGATCTGAACGCGACGCCGAAGTCGGCCGGGATCCGGTTCCTGACCGGGCTGCAGTCGCTCGGCGGCCGCAGCGCCCACTACCACGATGCGTGGGTGGTCGGCGGCAACGGGACCGGGTACACCTGGACGGTCGCCAACCCGCTCGCAGCGGCGGAGATCGAGCGCCTCGTCGGTCAACCACACCACCGCCGCCGGATCGACTACATCTTCGTCGGATCCGCGCACTCGCATCCCACCGCCCGCGCCCGGATCCTGCATGCGGAGCTGATCGGCGACGCCCCCGTCGACGGCGTCTGGCTCAGCGACCACTTCGGCGTCCTCGCCGATCTGGAGTACTCGCTTGACCCGTTGGCCGGTTAGCATTCCGTTCGTGACTGCCGGGTCGGCCATGGGCCATTCACGAGTCGGGTTCCCGGCTGCGTTCTGAGCGCCGGTAGGGCCATTCGCGGCCCACCTTCATCTCTGTGCTGTCGACGTTCCGCACTGTCCACAACAGACCAGAGAGAAGAGAATCCTGAACGACCTCATCGAGCAGTTCCGGGCGAACGCCGGCCAGCTGGACGACGGCAGGTACTTGCTGTTGACAACCACCGGCGCCCGCTCCGGCAAGCAGCACACCGCGATCCTCGGCTACTACCCGGACGGTGATCGCGTCCTCGTCGTCGGCTCGGCCGGCGGCGGTCCCAAGCATCCCGACTGGTACCACAACCTGGTCGCCAACCCCGAGGTCACGGTCGAGACCGGGCTGTTCACCTACCCGGCCACGGCCGTCGTCCTCGAAGGCGCCGAACGCGACGAGGTGTTCGCCCGCCTGGTCGAGGCCGACCCGGGCTGGGGCGAGTACCAGTCCCTGACCGCGCGCACCATCCCAGTCGTGGCGCTGGTCCAGCAGCCCGGCCCGCCGGCCGGTGGTGACGGGTCCATGGCAGGGCTGCTGAAGCTCGTCCACACCGCCTTCCGGCGCGAGCTGGCGCTGATCCGGACGGAAGTCGCCAACTCCGGTACGGCGAGTCTCGGCGCGCAGCTCCGCATCAGCTGCCTCACGTTGTGCCAGGGGTTGCACTTCCACCACACCGGCGAGTCCACCGCGATGTTCCCGGCCCTCGCCGAGCAGCACCCGGAGTTGGCCGACGCGATCGCCACGCTCCAGGCCGAGCACGACCAGATCGCCGTACTCCTCGAAGAGCTGGAGAAGCTACTGTCGGCGCCGACGCCTGATCTGCTCCCGCAGGTGGACCGGCTGATCGACGCACTCACCGCACACCTGGACTACGAGGAGGCCGTTCTGCTGTCCTACTTGTAGTGCGCCCTTGCGTACGACGGCCGATGAGGATCAGCGTTGGCCTGTGGACGACGACGCTGTGGAGGCCGGCCGGGAAGCCCTGTCACGGGGTGCCTGGCCGGCTGCCCGCCTGCAGTTCGAGCGGGCGCTCGAGGTCACGGCCACGGCTGAGGCGTACGAAGGGCTGAGCTGGGCGGCGTGGTGGCTCGAGGACGTGAGTGCCTGCCTCGACGCGCGGGAGCAGGCCTATCGCCGGTACCGACAGGCCGACGACGTCCGCGGTGCGGCCCGGATGGCGTTGTGGCTGAGCGACGATCACAACGAGTTCCACGGCGCGGAGGCGGTCTCCGTGGGCTGGTTCAACCGGGCTGCTCGGCTGCTCGGGGACCTGGACTGTCCGGAGCGTGGCTGGCTGACGGTGTTCGAGGCGCACGCCGCACTTGGTCGCCACGACACCACTCGCGCGCGTGAGCTCGCCGTACAGGCCGGGGAGGTGGGACGGCGCCACCGGGAGGTGGATCTGGAGATGTTCAGCCTTGCCACCGAAGGGCTGGCGCTGGTGGCCGACGGTGCGATCGGGCAGGGGATGCGGTGCCTGGACGAGGCGTCGGCGGCCGCGCTCGGGGGAGAGTACGAGAACCTCGCGCCGGCGGCGTGGACCTGCTGTCAGTTGATGTCGGCCTGCGAGGAACTGCGTGACTACGAGCGCGGTGCGCAGTGGTGCCGGCTGGTCGAGGAGTTCAGCCGGCGGATGGAGGCGCGGTTCGTGATCGGCGTCTGCCGGGCGCACTACGCGGTCGTCCTCGGCTGGCACGGAAAGCTGGCCGAGGCCGAGTCGGAGTTGCTCGGCGCACAGGAGGATCTGACCGCCAAACGCCCGTACTGGCGGGCAGAAGCGGTAGTGCGGCTCGGTGAGCTGCGGCGGCGGCAGGGACGGACTGTAGAGGCGGACGCGCTGTTCAACGAGGTGTCGTGGCATCCCCTGGCCAAGCGTGGGCTGGCCGAGCTGAGTCTGGATCGGGGAGATGATCCAGCGGCGGTCCGCGCTGTACTGGACCGAGTGCTGCGGCAGATACCGGCGGGCTCGGTCAATCGGGCCTGGCCGCTCGAGTTGCTCGTACGGGCCGAGACCGCACTGGGTGAGCTCGATGCGGCCGCCGCGCATCTGCAGGAGTTCTGCGCGATCGCGGCCGCCGTGGAGACTCGGCCGATGCGGGCGGCGGCTCGCTATCTGGAGGGGCTGCACGCGGCGGCGCTCGGCGACCACGACCGGGCGCGGGCCTGCTGCGAGGACGCCGTCGAGTTGTACGACGGTCTCGCGCCGTTCGAGGCGGATCCGGCCCGGGAGGCATTGGGCCGGGTGCCGCGGCAGACGATGCTCACCGCGCGACAGGTCGCCGTACTGCGCCTTGTCGCCGACGGACTCGGGAACCGGGACATCGCTGAGCGGCTGGTGATCAGTGAGCACACGGTGCACCGGCACGTGGCCAACATCTACGCGCGGCTGGGCTGTTCGACTCGGGCCGCCGCGGTCTCACGGGCCACTCACCTGGGTCTGATGGCCTGAGCGGGCCATCAGCTCGACTTGGCTGCTTCAGGTGAAGCGGAGGCCGGTATGCCTGTCGATTCTGGAAGTCATGGAGCAACTGACGGAGTACAAGGAGCAGGTGCGGACGACCTGGTCGGCGGGGGACTACGACGCGATGATGCGTCAGGAGGGTCTGTACGAGGTCGGGGCGCGGCTGGTGCGGACGGTCGCCGTCGGAGCCGGGGAGGAGGTGCTCGACGTCGCCTGCGGGACGGGCAACGCGACGCTCCCGGCCGCTCGGGCCGGCGCCCGGGTGACCGGTCTGGATCTCACTCCGGCGATGCTCGAGCGCGCTCGGGAGCGGGCCTGCGAGCTTGCGATCGAGTGGGTCGAGGGCGACGCCGAGGAGTTGCCGTTCGCCGACGGGCGGTTCGACGTGGTGCTATCGACGTTCGGCTGCATGTTCGCGCCCCGGCACGAGGTCGTGGCCGACGAGTTGGCGCGGGTCCTACGGCCGGGCGGACGGATCGGGTTGTGTGCCTGGACCCAGGCCGGTGTCGGCGACTTCTTCCAGGCGGTCGACGGCTACTTCCCGCCGGATCCGCCGTTCGTCGATCCGCCACTGGCCTGGGGCGACGAGGATCACGTGCGCGAGGTGTTCGAGGGCACGGGAATCGAGCTGTCGTTCAGTCGCGAGGTGTTCGTCATCCGGCACCCGTCGGCCGAGGCAGCGGTCGAGTGTTACGCGAACGCCTTCGGGCCGATCGTGATGGCGCGGGAAGCGCTGGGTGAGCGGTGGGCGGACCTGCGGAACGACTTGCTCGAGTTGTTCGCGTCCCATGACGCCGAACTTCCGGCGGAGTACCTGGTGATTCAGGGACGGCGGGCCAGCAGGGCGTAGGCGTTGGGGAGCCGGCCGTTCCAGGCGGCCGCGTCGGTGCCGTCCGCGGGACGCCAGAACGGCTCGGCGTACTCCTCCAGGAACTCGATCTGCAAGCCGGCGGCGACGATCGCGGTCACGAGCTGGCCGAAGTTCCATTGCCACTCCTGGGCGCCGTTGGCCGGGAACGTGTCGTTCACGTGCGACGCCGCGAAGTAGCTGCGGTCCGGACGGATCCGCGGCTCGTCCGAATCCCAGGTCCACAACGGCACGGCGGGGTGCGCCTCGTAGACGAAGAGGTGGCCGCCCGGCCGCAGGACCCGGGCCGCGTCCGCTGCCCAGGCGCCGAGGTCGCGCATCCAGATCAGCGCGCCCTTGCCGGTGTAGACGAGGTCGGCGGCTCCGTCGCGGATCGGTACGCCGGGAACCTCGGCGACGACGTACTGGCAGGCGAGGCCGAGCTCGGCCGCTCTCCGGTGCGCTGCGCCCGCGGCCACCTCGCTGTAGTCGACGCCGACGACCTGCCGGGCGCCGGCGTTCACCAGCGCGACGTCGTCGAGCCCGTGCCCGCTCTGGAAGTGCACGACGGTCGGGTGGTCGTCGAGCAGCGGCTGGAGGATCTCCGCCTCCCGCGGAAAGAACCGCCCGCCACTGCGGGCCTGCTCGAGCAGGTCGTCGTACTGGCGCACGTGCTTGGTCGAGGCCTTCTCCCAGGCCACCCGGTTGCTCCGCACCACCTTGTCCATCGGCCCAGTCTTTCGTACTAGCGGATCCAGCCCGCTCGGTGGGCGGCGACGGACACCAGGGCGGCCAGCGCCAGCCGCACCCCGTGCTCCCTCGCCAGTCCGATCAGACCGGCGCCGTACGTCGCTCGCAGGCCTCGCGGGCCGACGGAGACGTCACCGCTGAGCTTCTGCATGACCTTCGCGGCCCGTCCGGCCTTGAACCGCCCGATCCACAGGCCTTTGAGCGTGTAGCTTCCTGAGTGCGTGACCGTCAGCCCCGCGTCGTACGTGATCGTGTGCCCGGCCAGCACGGCGCGCCGCGCAAGGTCCCGGTCCTGCGACTTCACGAAGGCCGCATCGAACCCACCCAGCTTCCGGAACACCTCGGCCCGGAACCCACAGTTGCCGCCGTTGACGTAGTCGACGTGTTCGCCGTTCTGCCGACTCCGGTGCTCGAAAGCCAACCGCCGCAGGCGATTCAGCACGCCGTCTCCCTCCTCGACCACCCGGCCGGCCACCGCCGCGTCCTTTCCCAGGAGGTCGAAGGCCAGCCGACGTACCCAGTCCGGCCCGGGCACCGTGTCGTCGTCCAGGAAGCCGATCAACTCGCCCCCCGCCAGCTCCACCGCCCGGTTCCGCGCCACACTCACGCCCTGCCGCGACCCCAGCCGCACCAGCCGCGCATCGCCGACCTCCGGCTCCGCCGACCCGTCCACGGCCACGATCACCTCGAACCTGGGTGCCCGGGTCTGATGCGCGAGCCCTTCGAGGATCCGCGTGAGATCACGCCCGACCGTCGGCACCACCACCGATACCCGCAGTACGTCGCTCAACTCGTGCAGCAGATCGAGATCGTGCAGATCCTGCGGTCTGAGCGCGTAACCCTGATGCGTTCGGAGCTGCGTGCTCAACGGCATGCACCGCACCTCCCGCCCGCCGATCAGCCCGACACTCGGCGGCGGGATGTAGTACGCGTTCCCGTCGAAGTCGAGCTGCTCCGTCCCGCCGTCGGCCAACGACGTACTCGGATGCAGGTCCACCCGTTGTCCGTCCACGGCATGCGTCAACTGCACAGTCACGTCGGCGAACCGCTCGTCGGTGACGACGTACCCGGCCGTCCCCAGCACCCCGATCACCGTACCCAACTGCCCCCGGACCACCCCCAGATCCAAATCCCCGTGCACCCGCGTCTGCCTCCCCACCAAGGCATCCACACCCCACCCGCCGTCAACCCAGACATCAAGCTCGCCCAGCAGCTCGAGCACCACCAGAACCCGCTCGGCCGTCATCACCCGCCCGAGCATAGGTGCGCGGCATCACTCGTTGTGGAGGACCTGGGCGATGGTGGTCCGGGCGGCGGTTCTGGCCGGCACGTAGGCGCCCAGAGCGGCGATGGTGATGCCGGCGAGGACGAAGAGGGCCAGCAGGGGGCGGGGGTAGACGTCGAGCATGAAGTCGGGGACGGCGACCTGGGCGCCGTTGGCCATCGCGGGGACGACGAGGCGGTGGGCAATCACGCCGAACGGGATGCCGAGCAGGCCGCCGATCGCGCCCAGAGCGGCCATCGAGGTGACCACCATCAGCGTGACCTGGCCCGGCGTCATGCCGATCGACTTGAGCATGCCGAGGTCGCGGCGCCGCTCCCGGGTGTTGAGGACGACGGTGTTGAACACACCGAGCGCGGCCACTGTCCCGAGCATCACCGTCAGCAGTACGACGGTCGCCAGCACGATCGCGACGAACGCGCCCGGATCCTGGCCGGGGACCTCCTGCAGTCCCGGATCCCCGGCCTGCACGGCTTTCACGTAGCCGTCGAGGTCGGTGCCCGGCTCGAGCTGGATCTCGTACATGGTCGCCCGCAGGTCCGGTGCGATCAGCGCCAACGTCTCCCAGTTGGACAACATCTCCTCACTGGAGTTGTAGAGCGCCTTCGCGACGATCCGCATCTGGACGCTCTTGTTCTTCCACTGCAGCGTGATCGTGTCCCCGACGGACAGGCCGCGCTGCCGCAGGAAGCGCTCGGACACGGCCACCTGCCGCGGTCCGTCGAACCAGTGCCCTTCCAGCACCCGGAAGCCGACCTGGTCCGAGTCGCCGCGGTAGAAACTGACGCGAAGCTCCTGCTTGGTGCCGGGCAGCCGCATCGGCAGGTCCCGGCTCGCCGTCACGTAGGCGGCTCCGGGCGTCGTACGCAGCAACGCCTCGTCCTCGGGATCGCTCAGCTTGGCGGACGGTCCCGGCGGCCCGGCGCCCTCCGGAGCGAGCTGCGGTCCCTCGTCCACCACACCGGGGGACATCGTCAGGTCCACGGCGCCCACTCGGCTCGCGGCGGTCTGATAGTTCGTCAGCGACGTACCGAGGCCGACCGCCAACGTCACACTCGTCACCCCGAGTACGACGGCCGCCAACGTCAGCGCCGTCCGTCCGGGCCGCGCGAACGGCATCCCGAGCCCGAGGCTGACGGACCGCGGCAGCCGGGTCCCGCTCAGCCAACGCTGCGCCCGCAGCCCGCGGCCGGCCCGCGGTGCGCTGCCGGCACTGATCGCCTCGGCTGCTGACAGACCCCGAGCCCGCAGCGACGGCACCAGTGCGGAAAGAGCCACCAGCACTGGTACGCCGACCAGCGCGGCCACGTCCACCCAGATCGGAACCCGTACGCCGTCAGCGCCGTAGTTCTCGAAGGCCCTGGCCAGCAAGGACCCCGCGAGGACGTTGCCCAGAACCGTCCCCAGTGCACAGCCGACGATCGCCGGGATCGAGATCATCGCCAGATAGACCGCCATCACCTGGCTCGGCGTGAATCCGAGCGCCTTCAGCACGCCGATGTGCTTGAAGCCTGCCACCACCGCCCCACTGACCACGTTGGCGACAATCAGCACGGCGACCGCCAGCCCGAGCCACCCGAACACCATCAGGAACGGCACGAACGTGTTCGGCTCACCAGTGGCAACCGCCCGCAGCGCAAGGTATGACTGCGTGCCGAGCAAGGCACCTGACGGCAGACCGGTAGTCACCGCGGTCTGCCCGGCCGACACCTGTGCGTTGGTCGCGGACTGCGTGAAGCGATACAGCACCTGGCTGCCGGTCGGCTTCAGTGCCGTCATCTGCTCGGGCGCCACCCAGGCGTCCGCGGACTCGCTCACGCTGTAGGCGAACCCGACCACCGTGAGCGTCGTCCCGCCGGCCGCGAACTGCGTCCCGACCATGGGTGCGCCTCGCCCGCCGCGATCGACCGGGTTCCGGTTGAGCACGATCTCGCCGGGCTTCTCGGCCCAGCGTCCCTCCCACACGTTGAGGCGGTCGACCGGGCCGCCACTGTCCGCGCGACCCACGACCACGAGCGGCAGCGGGCGTCCGCTCGTCGTCAGGTCCACAGCGGCCACGCCGAAAGGTCCTGCGACCGCCTCGACCTGGGACTGTTTGGCGGCCGTCATCAGTTGGCTGTCGGAGACCTTGCTCCGGTCGTACGACGCGACCAGGTGTGCACCGCTCTGACGCGCGTACGCCTGGTCGAAGGGGCCTGACGAGGCTGCCAGGAGGCCTAGCGCCACCACGATCATCGTGGTCGACAGCGCGACCACTACTCCGATCACCACGGTCTGCAGGCGTCGGCGTCGTACTGCCGCTCGGGACACCGGCCAGACGGCGCTCACGGCGTACGCTCCAGGGTGCGCTCGCGGGCGACCTGTCCGTCGACCACTTCGATCAGTCGGCTGGCGCAGCGGGTGGCGAGTTGCTGGTCGTGAGTGACGAGCAGCAGGGTCTGGCCGATCTGGTTGAGGTCGAGCAGAAGGTCCGTGACTTGTTCGCCGGCACGGGTGTCCAGTGCGCCGGTCGGTTCGTCGGCGAGCAGGATGGCCGGCCTGTTCATCAGCGCCCGCGCGACAGCGACGCGCTGACGCTCGCCACCGCTCAGTTGGGCCGGGTACGTGTTGCGGCGCCCCGCGATGCCGAGCTCCTCGAAGAGTTCCAGCGCGCGCTTCCGGGCCTGGCCCGAGGACGTGCCGGTGAGCTGGGCCGCCAACGCGACGTTGTCCAGGGCGGACAGGTCGTCGAGCAGGTTGAAGAACTGGAAGATCATGCCGATCCGCCGGCGCCGGTAGAGCGCCAGGCCCTTTTCGTCGAGCCTGCCCAAGTCCTCGCCGTGGACCACGACCGTGCCGGCAGTCGGCCGGTCCAGGCCCGCGACCATGCTCAGCAGGGTCGACTTGCCGCTGCCCGACGGCCCCATCACCGCGACCGCCTCGCCGGCCCGGATCTCCAGCGACACCGCGTCCAGCGCGACGGACTCGCCGTACTCCTTGCGGACCCCGTCGAGCCGGACGACCGCCTGTTCGTTGCCTGCTGCATCCGTCATGGCTGCACGCTAGGTCGGCCGGCGTCCGGCGTACGTCAGTCTGCGGGCGGAACGTCCGGACCGCGTCATCCTGGGGATGTACGCCTGTGGATGATGCGGAGTCCCCAGGCCGTTTGGGACAGTGGACAGGTGATCACGATCGGGCTGCTCGTCCTGGCCTGCCTGGCGGCCGGGGCACTCGCGGTCGCGCTGGTTCGGGCCCGGCGCGCGCACGCCCGGGCGCTGGAGGAACGCGGCTGGTTGCTGGAGCGCGAGCGGGAGAGCGCGGCGCAGAGCGCGGTCGACGCCGAGCGCGCCCGGATCGCCCAGGACCTGCACGACATCGTCAGCCACAACGTCAGCGTGATGGTGATCCAGGCAGGCGCCGCCCGGCACGTACTCGCCACCGAGCCGGCCGACGCGGAAGCGGCGCTGCTCGCGGTGGAGGCTGCCGGCCGGGACACGATGGCCGAGCTCCGGCACCTGCTCGGGCTGCTCGCGCCCTCGGCCGACGGAGCGGCCGAGGAGTTGTCGCCGCAGCCCAGTCTGAGCCGGTTGAGTCCGCTGATCGACCGGATCGCGTTCGCCGGGCTGCCGGTCGACGTACGCATCTCCGGCGAGCCTCGGCCGTTGCCGGCCGGCGTGGACGTCACGGCGTACCGGATCATCCAGGAGGCGCTGACCAACGCGCTGAAGCACGGCGACGGGGTGAAGGCCGAGGTGACCGTGCGGTACGCCGACCACGCTCTGCGGGTCGAGGTACTCAACACTGGCCCGAGCGTCCTGTCCGGCGTTCGCCCACCCGGTCCGGACGGGGATGGCCGCGGCTTGCTCGGGCTACGCCAACGGGTCGCCGTGTACGGCGGGGACCTCGACGCCCGGCGGCGACTCGGCGGCGGGTTCCGGGTGCGGGCGAAGATCCCGCTGGAGCGCCCGTGACGGAACCCCGGGTGGTGATCGCGGACGACCAGGCGCTGGTGCGGATCGGGTTCCGGATGATCCTGACCGCTCGCGGGATCGAGGTGGTCGGCGAGGCCGGCGACGGCGGCGAAGCGGTCGAGGCAGTACGGCGGTTGCGGCCGGACGTCGTCCTGATGGACATCCGCATGCCGACGATGGACGGTCTGGAGGCGACCCGCCGGATCCTGGCCGAGTCACCGGACTGTCGCGTGCTGATGCTGACGACGTTCGACCTGGATCGCTACGTGTACGCCGCTCTCGCGGCCGGGGCGAGCGGATTCCTGCTGAAGGACGTGACGCCCGAGCACCTGGCTGCGGCGGTCCGGCTGGTCGACACCGGGGACGCCTTGCTCGCTCCGTCGATCACTCGGCGGCTGGTCGAGCGGTTCGCGGTGGGGTCTGCGCAGCCCGCCGTACATCGGGATCTGGCTGTGCTGACGCCGCGCGAGCTGGAGGTGCTCACGCTGATGGGCCACGGCCTGTCCAACGCGGAGCTGGCCGGTCAGCTCACGTTGAGCGAGGCGACGGTGAAGACCCATGTGGCCCGAATCTTCGCCAAGTTGTCGCTCCGCGACCGCGCGCAGGCCGTCGTACTGGCTTATGAGACCGGCCTCGTGTCGCCGGGTGATCGCACCCCTGATGGTTGACCATTGCCACTGACAACGACGGCGAACTAGAGTCCGCATCCTGCCGGAGGGGACGTGTAGTCATGGCTGATGGAACGTGCATCCTGTGCGCGAAGAGTGGGCCGTTCCGCCCGCGCGGGGCGAAGGACGGGTACGGCATCGAGGAGTGCCCGGAGTGCGGGCTCGTCCAGCTCGTGCCAACGCCGACGCCGGAGACCCTGCGTGCGCTCTACGAGGGGGAGTCGTACTTCGGCGGCGACGGCGACACGGGCTACTCGCAGTACGAGAGCCAGGAGCTCGAGTACCTCGCGACCTTCCGCGAAGACGTGAAGCGGATCGCCGAGTTCGTGCCCTCGGGACGGGTGCTCGAGGTGGGCTGCGGTTACGGGTACTTCCTGAAGTGCGCCCTGGATGCCGGCTACGACGCCTACGGCATCGACCTCTCGCCGGCAGCCGTCAAGTGGGCTGCTGAGCGCCACCCGGGTCGAGTGTTCTGCGGGCTGCTCGAAGAGATCCCGGAGATCCAGGAGCAGCAGTACGACGTCATCTTCGGCTCGCACCTGATCGAGCACCTCACCGAGCCGGGCGCCTTCCTCGAGACGGCCGCGCGCCTGCTCAAGCCGGGCGGGTTGGTCGTGCTGGTCACGCCGAACATCCGCAGCCTGCTCGCCCGGGTCTCCGGTCCGCGCTGGGTGTCCTTCAAGATCCCCGAGCACGTCAGCTACTACGACCATGGCACCATCACCGAGCTGCTGAACCGCGGCGGCTTCAGCGTGCGCGCGATCGACCCCGCCTACCAGTACTACGCCCTTCCGTTCGTCAGCTCCCGGGTCCGGGAGCTCCTGCATCCCGTCTCACGCCTCGTCCCGCCCGTCGAGAACACGAAGCTCCTCCGGGACCGACGCATCCGCGTCACCAGCGGTTCGATGCGAGTGATCGCCGCCTTGATCTCCTAACGCAGCAACTCGTGGCACCCAGGGCGTCTGAGGGATGGACGTCTCAGCTGGGAGGCTCACGATGAACGTTCCGCACACCCTCCGCCGCCACTGGATCTGGCCGGCGGCCGCCGCCCTGACAACAGCCGGGATCGTCCTCGCACTGAACGCGTCCGCCGACCCACGCCCCACCCCCGGCACGACACCCGCGCCCCCACCCGCACCTGACGCTGCGTCGTCCGAGCGCACCCTCGAGCTTCCGACGTCAGGCTGGAAGCCGGGCAACCCCGCCATGACAGCCCTTCGCACCGGCATCATCCGAGTCACCGCCGACGGCTGCCCCTACCTGGCGCCCTCAGACCCACGATCCCCAGCCACCCGCACACCCCTCATCTGGCCCGCCCGCTACACAGCCCGCTACGGCAACGACGGCAAACTCCAGATCCTCGCCCCCAACGGCGCCCCAGTAGCCCGCGAAGACACCCCCTTCTCTGCCGGCGGCGGCATGATCCCCACCCAAGCCACCCACCCCTGCCTCTTCAACGCCCCCGACGCCTTCGTCATCATGCAAGACCTGACCCGCTGAACGCCGTCATCCCCAGAAACGACAGACGGGCCGACCGCCGCAGCGCCGGACCCACCTGATGTCCGTCCACCCGGAAACTCCCGGGGACCAGCGGAGGATACGAGATTCGAACTCGTGAGGGGTTGCCCCCAACACGCTTTCCAATTCCTTGGAGCCGTGTTCGGCAGAGTTCAGGTACGGCTCCCACGTCTGGTTGGCACATCGGTCGAGCGACGGCGAACGGTCGCGAACGTAGGTGAATGAGACCAGAACTGAGACCGTCCGACCTTCGGTGGCGCGTCTCCGGGGCATCGCGATCGGCTAGAGATCTGCTCTCACCGAAGCAGTCTCCGATTCAGGTATGAGGACGCAGCGGTCGCTTTGCCTATTAATTCTGGCCAGCGTCGCCGTGTAGGCATCATTTGGAACAGACGAACATCAGGAACCTTGGATACTTCCAAGCCTCCGGATAGAGAGCGCGTGATTCGTCAGATGGCATCGGTTCGATGATCGAATCAACTGAGAAGCCAGCGGTAATCATTGCGGAGTGGTACATCTCAAGCGGGCGATGAACGTGCGTGCTAGTGAGTCCCGAATTGGATTTCGATATTGAGAACTCAGCTTCTATGAAAATCTCCTTCTCGTACTCGAACCAATCGGCGTCGGCATATCCCCAGTATCGTGGCCAGAACCAGGGGTGAGTGATCGTAGAGATGAAATGTGCCTGCGATGCCGCAAGTTGGAAGATGTCCCGAAGTACCCTGACCAGATCCGGTGAGTCCATCAGGGTCATGTGTGCCAAGATGGCGTCGAATTGATCTGTGGCAGAACTCGAATACGTCTCGGCTGACGCGTGCCGAAAGTCAACACGACCTGTGGAGTTTGATCTTGCCAGCTCAATAGATCCCCTGCTCGGGTCTATGCCAACGGTGTGCTCAAAATTTGGCGCAAGTAGTTCGGTGAAATAGCCGCTGCCGCAACCAACATCTAGGAGAGTTCGGGGTGCTGGCTCCAACAACGCTCTCTCAACTGCTGGACGTAGTACGTGCGTAAAACTTATGTCTTGACCGGTGCGCAATTGATGATCGCGCACCGGCGAGAGGCTGTCCCACTCCTTCGCGACAAGCTCGACTGTCCTAGGGGTGGTTTTGTGCGGCTTAAGATTCAAACTCGGTCAGGCCTTCGGGAGTATCGCTTCACTATTTCCAATAGATCCTGGGACAGATTGAATGCAGGATCGGTCAGCTCCGAGAATTCCTCGACCCGATGCTTGCCGTCCTGGGCGCGCCCAATTGCAACTCGGGTGTCATTCCGGTTGATGTTGATCATCGTAAACCGTGATCTGATCACGTAGTCGATATTTCCGTAGTAGTAGACCTCGGCGCCGAGGGCTTGGAGTTCCTCGCTGATCCTGATCTCTTCAGGTAAGAACAGGTGCAGTTCGCCATCTCGAGCTTTCTGGCGCAAAAGATTTCGCATCTCATCTGTAGAAACCCAGCTCAGATCGCGACTGAAAATCGCCACGCTGCTCGCATTGCTGATCCAGTGGTACATGTAGCGTCGGATGGCTTCATGTCCCTTGAAGTATTTTACCGGGCGCTCGCGAAAATCATTGACGTCTACCCATATGGCAATAATTGTCAGTAGCCCAGAGGTCACGAAAAGGGCTATCTGGAATACGGTCCAAGGTTGTTCTGGGCGACGGGTAGCTAACACGACGCCCACAAATGACGCTAGTGCGCCGATACTGATAATGATGTCTCGTAGGAGACGTTTCACTAGTTCCTCCCCGGTCGTCCGGCAGTCGATGCCTTCCTCGCATGTGTTGATCGCCTGGACACAACGCCCCGCTTCGTCATCCGTAGGCAGCTCAGAGTATCGGTGTTCTGCGCGGCGTCTGAGCCCGGCGTTGTCTTGAGAGTTCTTCGCATCAGGCGGCAGTCGCCGCGCTCGCGAGGAGGCTCCGTGATCCGTGGCGCAACGCGGCCACCAGCATCGTCTGTCAGTACTGACGCCGTGGTGCTGCCTGATTGGCAATTCAGAGACCAGACTGAGACCACTGAAGGGTCCGGCCCGGTCGCTGATGCGGCCAAGCTGGTTCCATTCGGTCTCCGAGAGAGCCCCGATGTTGCCCTGACCAGCGGAGCGCCGGTCGGTTGGCCGCTCGGAGAGTGACGAAGGAAACGAGATTCGAGCTCGTGAGGGGTGCCCCCACTACGCCTCCACGACCGCAATCAGCCGTTTGGCTGGGTTCAAGAACCCTCTTGGCAGCCGGCTCCGGTGAGCCCTGATCGTTGGCGAACGATCCCGAACTGCGGTGGATGAGACCCATGTCGAGTCTCCCGCGGCCGGTCTGCTACCCAGTTGAAGAGGCTTCTCACCTGCGAGGATGTAGCCACGGCGCTGAACTTACGTGTGACTTAGGCAGATGGAGACCCAACTGGTGCGTCACGAGGTCCGCGCGCCTTGAGAACCTCCTGAGACTTCGGCTACGAAGCAGCGACAGTTGCCCTGGGTACGGCTACAGTGGTTGGAAAGTTGCTGGAAAGATGGAGGAAGACGTGCTGGAACTAGAGCAACCCGCGCCTTTCGCCCTGGATAGGCCGCCGCTGGTCCAAGCGCTTACCCAAGTTCAATTCCCCCAGATCGCCCGCCTCTCCACCCTTGCTGGCGTCGCAGACATCCAGGATGCTCTGCTCGACAGCTTCCCCTACATGCAGCAGGTGGACGTGCAAGAGCTGCAGGTTGCCTTTGGGCCGGGTGGCGTCAACCCACAAGCGACCGCCAACAAGGTGACGCACTTCAAGACGGACGACGGGTGGAGCTTCGAACTAAGTGCCGGCGCTGCGGCATTGACCGCCACTCCGAGCGCGTATAAGAGCGCGCGGACTTTTGCAGAGAGACTTAGACAGGGCCTCGTCGCGCTGTCAACGGTGCCTGGCTTGAGCCGGTGCACCCGGCTCGGTGTCCGTTACGTCAACATCGCCCCCGTCTTCGCGAGTTCAACTGAGTGGACAGACTGGTTTAAGCCAGAGCTTCTGGGGTGGGCTCGCCCGGGACTCTTGGCGCCTGACACCGAGCTGGCCGCCATGATTACCGAGACGCGGACCAACTCTCGCATGGGTGGTTCGTTAGCTTGGGCGTCAAAAATTGAAGGCGTCATCAGGCATGGCTACGCGCCGAAGGGCAGCGTCCTGCCGCTTAGTCAGCCGCAGCCTCTCGACGAAACCTCATTTATCCTCGATCTCGATCTGTTTGTAACCGAGCACCAACCATGGGACGCCGAAGTGCTCGTCGAACAGTACATTGCACTTCATTCACAGATAGAAACGTTCTTCTATTGGACACTCACGGACAAGGGTAAGGAAGTATTTGGATATCGAGAGGAGTCCAATGGTTGATACACAGGCCACACGGCGCCTAACTTCCATGGCGAGTGATTTCGAACATCTCACTAATTTGCTGCCCGGCACCTGTAATGCCTGGAACGCCGCGCTCATTCAGAGTGATCGGGGAATTGTAGATCTATTCGCCGCCTCCCGCGAGCCAAACTTCCCGGGACGCGAGTATTCGCCCATGTTCCTGATCCCTGCCTTGGTCATTGACGGCTCGGCCGTATTCGCAAGTCGCGAACTGTCCCCCATGAGAGGACGTATCCATATCTCGGAGGCCGAGACCAACCTGCGACCGAGCAGGCAAACGGTCGCTGACATGCTTGCAGACGTTCAGGATTGGACCGATTGGTCATACAGGCGAGTGGCAGCAGTTCTCGGGACCACTCACCCGACCATCGCGCGTCTAGCGCAGAATATCACCTCGGCGCGGTCTTCCTCGGCCATTGAGAGCCTCCGCCAGGTGCACGGCGTGCTGGAACGTCTGGCACCGCTGCGACCGGACGCGAGCGACCTTGCGGAACTCCTCTCGCAGCGCAACCCGGCGTCGCAAAATTCTGTTGAGGAACTGCTCCGGGCCGGTGAGTACAACAGCGCCTACCGGCTAGCCTTGACGATCGTTTCAGGCGGAGATCGCGAGATGCTCGGCGGATCTAGTTTTGCTTCGATTCCTGCCACCTATCCGGTCGACGGGGATGGTTGGGTGTAGCGATTGTCCGAGATGAAGGATGCTCCGCCACCGGATTGCGCCGAAGGCTCATTGCGGTCCCTTGGGTGGCAGCAAGGATGCGTCTTCGAGTTGGAGCTACCACACTATTCATTGGGCATTGATAGTGACGGGCGACCGGCGGCCACGCCGGATGTGCACGGTGAGTGGATGATTGCCACACAAGACTGCGAGTTGGCGTGGACAGATGCGGACAGGGATGACTATTGCATCGAGGTTCGCCCGGTGTTTCATGAAGATCCACCGGACATGTGGGGAATTCGAAGCCAGCGAATCCTTCTTACCCAGGTGCAATATCTGGATTCTCAATCGCCGCGGATGATGCTATCTCCGCGACTAATTGCGGCGTCGAAAGATCTGCTGCACAAGTTGTGCTTGATGCCGAGTGCGGCACGAGCGGTGAAGACATGGCTCGGACTCCGCTATGATCGGCCCGCAGTTCCAGGCATCTTTGTCGATCTGCACATGGCGCTGAGGAGCCAGGTGACCAAAAAGTCCCGTAGAAAACTCGGCTTCTATGTGCGCGACGTGATGGTTCGCTACGCAAAGAATGGCGAAGGGCTCGTGACCTTTGAGCTGTTTGCGGTTCTGCCGAGAAGCGACACGCCGGAAGGCGCGGCGGCGGCAGTTGTTCGCGACAAGATTGAAGAATGGCTAGCCGACATAGCCAAGTCCATTCCCGTCTCGCTCGGAGTCGCAAGCCAAGTGCTTGCAGTGCCGGCTGATCGCGCTTCTATTGCCTTTCTTGAAGAGGCATATGCAGTGGATGCTAGCGATGTCAGCTGGCCGCGTGGGGGCGGTAGTCTGGTTGGAGCGAGCCGCTAGGTGTCATTTCCGAATGGATTAGGGCAGAGCGGCGGCTATCTCGGCCATCGCCCGAATGATGATATCGGCACGCGCCAAAGCGAGCGCTTCATCCTTTCCGGGTTTGTTGGCGTATCCGACGGTGTGCGCGCCAGCGGTGCGGCCGGCTTCCATATCGCTCGTCTGGTCGCCGATGAAGATGCAGGCCGCTGTCGGCACGCCGAGCGCCCTCGTAGCGTTCTCGATCAGGTGCGGGCTGGGCTTCATTAGCGTTGGGTCTGAGGGATCGCGGCCCTCCACGTGGGCTACTTGGTCGGCTAGGCCGGTGCGAGCGAGGTAGCGTACGACGGCTTCGGCGTAGTTGTTGCTCACGATCGCCACTCGCTTGCCGCCGCTCTGGCAGGCGGCCAGCGACTCTGCAGCGCCTGGAGTAGGCAGTGCAGATTCCACCGCCTTCAACTCGGCGTCCTGCAAGGCCCTCTCAAGCCGGGCGGCCAGCTCCCGGTCGTGGGCGGCTGCTAGTGGTTCGTGTTTGAAGTGGTCTGACGGTTGGCTTTCCTGAGGACTTGGTCGGCGGTCTTGGTCCAGACGAAGGGGTGGCAGCGGTCGTTCCAGCCGTCGATGAAGGCGCGGATCTTGGCGTTGAGGTCGCGCACAGAGCCGAAGGTGCCGCGGCGGATGGCCTGGCGTTCGATGATGCCGAACCAGACCTCCACCAGGTTGAGCCACGATCCGGACGTCGGGGTGAAGTGCACCTGGATACGCGGGTTGGCTGCCAGCCAGGTACGGATCTCGGGGCGCTTGTGGGCGGCGTAGTTGTCCATCACCAGGTGCAACTGGTCGTCGGGGTAGGTCTTGGCAACCTGCTTGAGGAAGGCCAGGAACTCCTGGTGGCGGTGCCGGGGCTTGACCGCTGCGGTCACCACGCCGGTGGCGATCTCCAGGGCCGCGAACAACGTGGTAGTGCCATGCCGGACGTAGTCATGGGTGCGCCGCTCGGCCAGCCCGGGTTGCATCGGCAGGACCGGCTGGGTCCGGTCCAACGCCTGGACCTGCGACTTCTCGTCCACGCACAAAACGATCGCGTTCTCCGGCGGCGCCAGATACAACCCGACCACATCGGTGACCTTGGCGACCAGCTCGGGATCGGTGGAGAACTTGAACGTCTCCACCCGCCACGGCTGCACCCCGTAATCGCGCCAAGCCTTGGCCACCGTGCCATTACTCACCCCCAGCCGAGCGGCCAGCAGCCGGCTCGACCAATGCGTCACCCCCAGCCGCTTCGGCGGCGGCTTCAGCGTCTCCGCCACGATCTTGCGATGGTCGACCACCCGCGGCCGACCCGACCGCGGCTCATCATCCAGCCCTGCCAGCCCACGCTCCGCGTACCGCTCCCGCCAGCCAATCACCGTCGGCCGCGAGACCCCCACCCGCTGCGCGATAGCCGTATTGGCCTCACCATCGGCCGCCAGCAGCACGATCCGCGCCCGCTGCGCCAGACCCGCCCGACCCGACGACGACCGAGCCATCCGCACCAACCGCTCCCGATCACCCTCACGAAGAGTCAGCGCAGCAGCAGGTCGATTCGCCATGCCCCCATCCTGACGTACACCAACCGTAAATCAACTAACTACACGCGACACTAGCGCTTCGCTGGGCTGACGTCGACCTCGACACCAAGCAATTGCGTGTGAAATGGACGGCGCTCCGGCCGATCTACGGACACGGATGCCGCGACCGGAGCGGACGAAACCCCGGCTTCTGCCCACAGAAAGTCAGGATCAATCCTCTGATCGGCGAGACCAAGAGCCGCGCGGGGAAACGCACTATCGGACTGCCGGATCAGCTTGTCTCGCTGCTTCGCGACCACCGAGCTGCGCAGGACGCAGAACGACAACGGGCGCGCCAGCTCTGGACCGATGGTGACTGGGTCTTCGCCAGCACGACCGGCGAGCCGCTGAATCCCAACACCGACCACCACGAATGGAAGGCACTCCTACGGCGTGCTGCTGTCCGCGAGTCGCGACTACACGACGCACGACACACCGCCGCGACGATGCTTCTCGCCCTGGGGGTTCCTGAGCGAGCTGCAATGGGAGTGATGGGCTGGTCCTCGACAGCAATGGCTGCCCGGTATCAGCACATGACGGACCCGATCCGACGAGACATCGCCCAGCGTCTAGGAGGGCTGCTCTGGGAACCGGGCGACGATCGGCCGGACGATGGCACGGCCGGCGTCGCGGTACCGGCCGAGAGAACAACTGAGACCAAAACTGAGACCAAACGACTCCGGGGCGGCTCCCAGATGTGGGAGCCGCCCCGGCTGTTGTCTGCTCTCCGAGAGTCTGAAACCGTGCTCTGACCTGCGGTTTCTTCATACCGAGAGACTGGCGGAGGATACGAGATTCGAACTCGTGAGGGGTTGCCCCCAACACGCTTTCCAAGCGTGCGCCCTAGGCCTCTAGGCGAATCCTCCAAGCGGAGAGGATACGCGAGAGGGCTGACGAACCTGAAATCGGGCCCGTGAACCTGGCAGGCGGCTCTGGCGACTGTACGGGCAGGAGGTGAGTGTGGAGCCGGAATGGGTGGCGGTGGTGGTGCGGGCGCAGTTGGGCGAGCGGGAGGCGGTCGCCGAGCTGGTCCGGGGTTGGCACGAGCCGGTGTGGGGCTACGTACGGCGGATGCTCGGCCGCGACGACCTGGCCGACGACGTCTCGCAGGAGGTCTGGCTGGCCGTCGTACGCGGACTGCCTCGCCTGAAGGAGCCGGAGCGGTTTGCCGCCTGGCTGTTCACCATCGCTCGTCGCAGTGTCGTCAACCAGCTCCGGGACAAGTACGCCGACCCGCCGCCACCGGCGTACGACGAACCGGACCTGGCGGACCACGTGGTCGACCGGGTCGACGTACGGCGCCTGGTCGACAAGGTACCCGTGGTCGAGCGGGACGTGCTCGTGTTGTTCCACCTGGAGGACCTGAGTCTGGAGGAGTGCGCCGAGGTGCTCGGAGTACCCGTCGGGACGGTGAAGTCGCGCCTCCACCGAGCGCGCCGGCTGATCAGGGAAGGAGTGGAGCCGTGATCTCGGCCGAGGAGACGATCGCAGGATTGCAGGACGCGCTGTCGCTGCGCCGACGGGTCCGCTCGCTGGTTCAACTGTCCGGCGCGGCGGCCGTCGTCGCGCTCATCGCTGCCCTCTGGCTGACCGAGGACGACCTCCCCGCTAGGACACAGGCCGGTTTCGCGGCGATCATCGCCATCGGCCTGCTGACCATCGGCCAAGCGACACGCGCCCTCCGCCGCCGCGGCAGCCTGTTCGCCAAGGACCGCGTCATCGCCGGCTGGATCGCCGCGGCCTTCGCGGTCCTCCTCGCCGCGGGGCTCGCACTCGCCGGCCGAGGCCTTCTCGGATTGCCAATCGCGCTCGCGGCGTTCGGATTTCTGCTCTTCACCCGACAAGCACGTAAGAGATTGGAGCGACGATGAAACCGATCGGACCCCTCGCCATAGCGCTGCGGCGCTTCGCGAGCAACCGCACCGCCGTCCTGATCGCGGCGGCCCTGATTGTGCTGCTGGTGGTCGGCCTGCTCGTCTAGGGTCGTCGGCATGGACGCCACCGACCCGAACGTCGTACACCCGATGCCCGAGGCCGAGCGCGTGGTCCTACTGAAGGCGGTGGTGACGTCACCGCTCATCGACGTCGGGGACTATTCGTACTACGACGACCCCAAGGACCCGACCGCGTTCGAGACCACGAACGTGCTCTACCACTACGGCCCCGAGAAGCTCCGCATCGGCAAGTACTGCGCTCTCGGCGAGGGCACCACGTTCATCATGAACGGCGCGAACCACCGGATGGACGGTCCGTCAACGTTCCCGTTCCCAATCATGGGCGGCGCGTGGGCAGAGAACTTCGACCTGATCACCGGGCTGCCGGGCCGTGGCGACACGGTGGTCGGGAACGACGTGTGGTTCGGGTACCGCAGCCTGGTCATGCCCGGCGTGACGATCGGGGACGGCGCGATCGTCGCGTCCGGGGCGGTCGTGGTGGACGACGTACCGCCGTACGGGATCGTCGGCGGCAACCCGGCGAAGCTGATCCGCACCCGGTTCCCTGCGGCGGACATCGCCAGGCTGCAGGCGATCGCGTGGTGGGACTGGCCGGTCGACCGGGTCACCGCGAACGTCCGCGCGATCATGTCCGGCAGCATCGACGACCTGGAACTCAGCTGAGCAGAGTGCCCGCCAGCGTCCGCCACTGCTCGATGGGCTGCGGTCCGGTCACGCCGGTGATCACGTTCACCGCGACGTGATCGGCGCCGGCGTCGAGGTGCTCGCTCAGCTTCGCCTTGATGTCGGCCGGCGTACCCCACGCGGCCAGCGCGTCGACCATGTGATCGGGCAGCTCGGCCTGGTCCTTCGGACTGAACCCCTGCCGCTCGAGCGAGGCGGCGTACGACGGGAGCTGCGGGAAGAACCCGATCGTGTCGCGCGCGATCGCCCGCGCCCGGTCCGCGTCGGTCTCCACGACGACCAGGTGGCTGACCGCAAGCAGCTTGTCCGGACCGAGCACCTTCCGTGCCTCGGCGGTGTACGTCGCTGTGGTCAGGAACGGGTACGCACCGGCCGTCCGCTCCCGAGCGAGCTCCAGCATCCGCGGACCGAGCGCCGCGAGCACTCGACGCTCGAGTGGTACGTCGACCTCGTCGAGGTACGTGGTGAGCGTGGCGAACGGCTTCGGCCCGCGCGCACCGCCGAGACCGACCGTGAACCGGCCCGGGGCGGTCGACTCCAGCGCGGCGTACGTCGTACTGACGTCCGCGGCACTGTACTGGTCGACGGAGAGGATGCCGCTGACGAAGTGGATCGACTTGGTCGAGTTGATCAGGTCGATGATGGTCTGGAGGCCGGGCAGCGGACCGCCGGACAACCAGATCGCGGGGTAGCCGAGCTCCTCGGCCGCCTGCGCGGCGGCCAGGGACTCCGGAGTGCTGTCAAGACCGGTGGTGATCCCGAACGGACCGAATTGATGATTCGTCACCTAACCAGGGTACGTGCTGCGGATTTCGGGCCGGGCCGGGCGATCACGTACACTTCTGGCTGGTTCCCCGCGTGGCGGTATCTCGCCCAACTCCCCCAGGGCCGGAAGGCAGCAAGGGTAAGTGAGCTCTTCCGGGTGCGCGGGGAATCCTCATGTCCGGGCCCTGTCTAGGCTGGTGCAGCCGATCCACGACAGAGGGAGCCCGATGAGCGACGAGCGCCGCTATCTGCAGGAACTGATCATCGCCGAGCTCGGCGTGCCCGCGTCCTTCGACGCGGACACCGAGATCGAGCGGCGGGTCGAGTTCCTGGCCGACCAACTCCGGCGCAGCGGCGCGACGGCGTACGTGCTCGGCATCAGCGGCGGCGTCGACTCCGGTACGGCGGGACGCCTGTGCCAGCTCGCGGTCGAGCGGGTCCGGGCCGAAGGCGGTCAGGCGACGTTCGTCGCGATGCGGCTGCCGTACGGCGTCCAGGTGGACGAGGCGGACGCGCAGCGGTCGCTCGAGTTCATCAAGCCGGACGAGACCCTCGTGGTCGACGTGAAGCCGGCCACCGACGCGATGGTCGAGTCGGTGCGGCACGCGGGGCTCGGCGGCGACCGCGAGGACTTCCACGTCGGCAACATCAAGGCACGGCAGCGGATGATCGCGCAGTACGTCGTCGCCGGCGCGCGCGGCGGGCTCGTCGTCGGGACCGACCACGCGGCCGAGGCGGTGATGGGGTTCTACACCAAGTACGGCGACGGCGCGTGCGACCTGACCCCGCTGTCCGGGCTGACCAAGCGGCGCGTCCGGGCGATCGGCTCGCGGCTCGGCGCGTCCGACGAGCTCACCGGCAAGGTGCCGACCGCCGACCTGGAGACCAACAAGCCGGGCATCCCCGACGAGGTCGCGCTGGGTGTCACCTACGAGGAGATCGACGACTTCCTCGAGGGCCGCGAGGTCAGCGAACGGGTGGCCGCCACGATCATCGCGGCGCACCGCCGGACCGCCCACAAACGGGCGATGCCACTGGCGCTCTGACGCCTGCCGAATGTGCCGGACGAAGTCCGGTTGAGGTCATGGTCAAGGCCATTCACGGCTGGCAGAGTGTCGGCATGAAGGGTCTGATGCAGGACTACCAGCTGTCCCTGGACACCATCTTCCGCCGGGCGGAGCAGTTCTACCCGGACAAGACCGTGCATACCGGCGGTCCGGCGCCGTCGACGCTGACGTACGCCGAGTGGGCCGCGCGGACCAGACGACTAGGTGGCGTGCTGGACGCGCTCGGGATCAGCGCGGACGGCCGGGTGGCGACCTTCGCGTGGAACTCGGCGCGTCACCTCGAGCTGTACTTCGCCGCGCCCTGCACCGGCAGAGTCCTGCACACGTTGAACATCCGGCTCTTCCCCGACCAGGTCGTCTACATCGCGAACCACGCCGAGGACGAGGTGGTCTTCGTCGACCGGTCGCTGCTCGGGCTCTTCCTTCCACTGCTCGACCGGTTGCCGCTGCTCCGGCACGTCGTGGTGATGGACGATCTGCCGGCCGGGGCGTCCGGGGCGGAGGTGCCGGACGATCCACGGTTCCATGACTACGAGCAGCTGCTCGCCGCGGCGGAGCCGGCCGAGTTCCGCGTCGAGGACGAGAACCAAGCGGCAGCTATGTGCTACACGAGCGGGACGACGGGCAATCCGAAGGGCGTGGTGTACTCGCACCGGTCCACCTGGCTGCACTCGATGGGTGTGCTCACGAACGCCGGGATCGGGCTGAACGAGACCGACACCGTGATGCCGGTCGTGCCGATGTTCCATGCGAATGCGTGGGGTCTGGCGCATGCGGCTCCGATGGCCGGCGCGTCGCTGGTGTTCCCGGGCCCGGACATGTCTCCGCAGGGGATCCTCAAGCTGCTGCAGGAGCAGGAGGTCACGTTGGCCGCGGGCGTGCCGACGATCTGGCAGGGGCTTCTGCCGTTGCTCGATGACGGCGTCGAGTTGCCCAAACTACGGCGGGTGCCGTGTGGTGGGTCCGCCGTACCGATGGCGCTGTCGGAGGCGTTCCGGGAGAAGCTCGGCCGGCCGATCCTGCAGGCCTGGGGCATGACGGAGACGAGTCCGGTGGCGACGGCGGCGCACGTTCCGGCGCGGTACGAGGAGCTTCCCGAGGACAAGAAGGCGCGTCTCCGGGCCCGGCAGGGACAGCCGTTGCCGGGCGTCGAGGTGCGGATCGTCGAGCCCGGGTCGATCACGCCGTTGCCGTGGGACGACGAGGCGACCGGTGAGCTGCAGGTGCGCGGTCCGTGGATCGCGGCGGAGTACTACCGGCCCGACGAAGGCGTCCAGCTCAGCACGGAAGACGGCTGGATGAAGACCGGTGACGTGGCCGCGATCGACGAGTTCGGCTCGGTGCGACTTGTCGACCGGACGAAGGACCTGGTGAAGTCCGGCGGGGAGTGGATCAGCTCGGTCGAGCTGGAGAACCTGTTGATGGCTCATCCGGCGGTCAAGGAGGCCGCGGTGATCGGCGTACCGCACCCCAAGTGGGACGAGCGTCCGCTGGCCTGTGTCGTCCTGCAGGAAGGCGAAAGCGCTACCGGTGAAGAGATTCTGGAGTACTTGAAGCCCCGGGTGGCGAAGTGGTGGCTTCCGGATGCGGTCGAGTTCATTGAGGAGGTTCCGAAGACATCGGTCGGGAAGTTCTCGAAGAAGGACCTCCGCAGCCGGTTCGCCGACTACCGACTTGAGTAGGTCAGCCGAAGTCCTCGCCGAAGTGCTGCCGCAGATGGGTCAGCGTCGCGTCGACGAACTCGGTCGGCCAATGCTCGCCCGTCTGCTCGGCCAAGGCGGTTCCGCGGCGGATGAACTCACGGCACAGGTACTGGTTCGCCTTGATGACGTCGGCCGGGTCGGAGCCGGCTGCCGGGATCGCCTCGAGGGTGGCGCGTTGTTCGTCCGAGAGCAGGGCGTTCAGCCGCTTCGCTCCACCGGTCCGTCGTACGCCGCGCTCAGCGAGCATCAACGCGATTAGCTGGTCGCGGAGCGCGCCGACGCCCTGGTTGGCGACGATCCGCTCGTCCCGGCCGAGCACGGTGACCAGATTCCCCAGGAAGTAGAAGAAGAGGTTGACCACCGTCTCCGGCCAGTACGGCGCTCCGGGTCGGCCGCCCGTACGTGCGATGTCGCCGTCCGGAAACAGCGTGCCGTCGCGGTCGAAGAGGACGCGGATTCCGTCGTACTGATGGCGATCGAAGGAGTTGAGTGGATGGCAGAAGAGATCAACATGCAACCAGTCCGGCGTGATCCCCAACCCACCGACGAGCCCCGGCACGCGGTCGGTCAGCACGGTCGGTCCAGTCAGCAGGCGCAGTACATCGGGCCAGTTCTCCTCGAACCACGGCAGGCTCTCGTCGGTCACCACGCAATGCACGTCGACATCGCTGAACCTGTCCGCCTCGCCCGTCCCGTAGCTGCCGACCAGGTAGACGCCGAGGATCCGCTCGTCCTCCGGCAGGACGGCGCGGGCGCGCTCGATGACCTGCAGCTGTCGCTCTTCCCCGACCGTCACCCGCGCCAGCGTACTCACCCGCCGTACAACGGCCGCCCGGTGTACTCCGCCCACCGGATCACCGACTACGCCGGCCACGGTGCCGGGCCCGCGGAACCTGTCCTTTCACGGTCCACCCCCGATGCTGGCGTACGGTCACGTCGTCCGATCGCACCGGGGACTTGTGGATAACCGGGCGTGGGGACGAATTGTCGGCGGTCGGCGCTAGGGTTGCGGGCGTGGAAGCACCCCTTGCGTTGTACCGCCGGTATCGCCCGGAGACGTTCGCCGAGGTGATCGGGCAGGACCATGTCACCGCGCCGCTGCGGAACGCATTGAGCAACAACCGGGTCAACCACGCCTATTTGTTCTCCGGTCCACGCGGGTGCGGCAAGACCACCAGCGCCCGGATCCTGGCCCGTGCGATCAACTGCGAGAAGGGCCCGATCGCCGAGCCGTGCGGAGTGTGCAAGTCCTGCACCGACCTCGCCCGCGGCGGACCAGGCAGCATCGACGTGATCGAGATCGACGCCGCCTCCCACGGTGGTGTCGACGACGCGCGCGACCTCCGTGAGCGGGCGTTCTTCGCGCCGGTCGAGAGCCGCTACAAGATCTACATCATCGACGAGGCGCACATGGTGACCACGCAGGGCTTCAACGCCCTGCTCAAGCTGGTCGAGGAGCCGCCGCCGCACCTCAAGTTCATCTTCGCCACCACCGAGCCCGACAAGGTGATCGGGACGATTCGATCCCGGACCCACCACTACCCGTTCCGCCTGGTCCCGCCGAAGGTGCTCGGCGACTACATGGCCTCCCTGTGCGAGGCCGAGGGCGTCGCGATCGAGCCGGCCGCGCTGCCGTTGGTCGTGCGGGCCGGCGCCGGTTCGGTCCGTGACTCGCTGAGCGTGCTCGACCAGTTGATCGGTGGCGCGGGGCCGGACGGGGTGACGTACGAGCTGGCCGTCGCGCTACTCGGGTTCACGCCGGACTCGCTGCTCGACGCCTGCGTCGACGGGTTCGCGGCACACGACAGCAAGGCCGTGTTCGAGACGATCGAGAAGGTCATCGAGACCGGCCAGGACCCGAAGCGCTTCGCCGAGGACCTGCTCCGACGGCTCCGCGACCTGGTCGTGCTGTCCGCCGTACCGAACGCTGTTCACTCCGGCCTGATCGAGGCCGCCGAGGACCAGGGCGAGCGCCTTCAGACTCAAGCCGCCGGCATCGGACCCGCCGAGCTCACCCGCGCCGCCGACATCGTCGCCGCCGGCCTGCTGGAGATGCGCGGCGCCACCGCACCGCGGCTGCAGTTGGAGCTCATCTGCGCCAAGGTCCTGCTGCCCGGCGCCGACGACTCCACCAACGGCATCCAAGCGCGTCTCGACCGAATGGAACGCCGCCTGACCATCGGCGTCCCCACCCCCGACCCCACCCATCCCAACCCAGACCCAGCCACCAGCCGAGCCGCCGCCCGAGCCGCAGCCGGAGGACCCCCAGCCGCAGGCGCAGCGCCCACCGCCGACCCAGCGACCGCCGGAGGCCCGACGGGTACGGCGTCCGCCGCAGACCCAGGGGCCGTGAGTACGGCGTCCGCTGCCGACCCAGGCTCCGAGGGCACGATGCACCCCGGCGGTGCCGCGACCCCCGCCACAGCTGGTGTCGAACCGAGCGCCGGCGCACGCGTCGGGACCGGCGCGCCGACCACTCCGGGCGGCTCCACGGCCCCGAACGAATCCCGCGCCGCGGGCTCGACCCCAGCCGGCGCGGTCCCGGGTCGCGGCTCAGCCGGCGCCGCTCACGACGCCAGCCGCACCGGAACCGCCGCCGACCGTGCAGGACTTGATGCCAGCCGCTCCGGAGCGTGGTCCGACGAGTCGACCGGATCAACACCCTCGACCTCGCAGCCCGCGACGTCCGCACCTGCCGCCTCGCAGGCAGCGAACCCCGCGGCATCTGCCGGGCCCACCAGCGGCGTACCCGGCTCGACCGCCACCGGCGCATCGGCAGCACCGTCGGCCGGCAGCGTGGGCCTGGCCGACATCCGCAGGCTCTGGCCCGAGGTGCTCGAGGCGGTGAAGGCCAAGCGCCGGTTCGCCTGGATCATGCTGAGCCAGAACGCCCAGGTCATCGCCATCGACGACCAAACCCTCACCCTCGGCCTGGTGAACGCAGGCGCCCGCGAGAGCTTCGCCCGCTCCGGCAGCGACGAAATCCTCCGCCAGGCCATGATCGACACCATCGGCCTCAACCGCCGCATCGAAGCAGTCGTAGACCCCTCCACCGACCCAGGCGCCGGCGGCCCCGGCGGCCAACGCCCCAGCACCCCACCCGGCAGCTCCCCAACCTCAGGCACCTCCAGCGGTCCCGGCGACCCCAGCGGAGGAGCTTCCGGCGGCGGAGCTCCCGGAGGCACAGAAGCACCGGGTGCCCCAGGCACCGGAGCCGCGGACGGCAGCGCAGGCGCACCCGGCAACTCAGGCGGCGGAGCTCCGGGCGGAGGCAGCGGTGCCGCAGGCGGCAGCCCAGTCGGTTCGGCAGGTGTAGCCGGTTCAGCTTCGGACACGGGCGGCTGGGGCGCCGGCGGGTCGGATGCAGCCAGCGGAGCGCATGTGGGTGTCGCCGGCAGGTCAGGACCGCGCGGAACGGGCGCGGCTGGATCCGACGGAGCTGGTGCGGGTGGACCACGCGAGCCTGATGAAGCTGGTTCGGCTGGAGACAGCGGGGCTGGCGGTGGACCTGGTGCGGCTGGAGCCGGCGCGTCCGCTGGAACAAGCGCGGCTGGAGCCGGCGGAGCTGGTGCCGGTGGAACGGCATCAATGGGCGCGGTTGGCGCCGGTGGGGCCGGCGCGGGGCGGTCTGGTGCTGGTGGGTCTGGAGCAGGGGGATCTACTGCGGGGCCCGCCGGTAGCTATTCGCAGGACGGTGGTGGACTGCGGCCCGACGGTCCTGGTACGTCGATCGCGCTGCAGGAGCCGCCGGACTCGGAGTACGACGTACCGCCGGAGCACGACCCATGGGAGGCCGGCCCGACGGCACGAGCGGGTCAGCCGACCGGCCGGGGAACTCAGCCCGGCTCGCCACCCGCGGACCAGCCAACGAATCCTGCAATTGGGCGGGGTCGACGGGAGCAGGCCGGAAGCAAGCGCCGGGCGGCCGAGGCGGCTGTTGCTGCCGAGCAGGCCCGGAGAGCCGCGGCAGCACCTGCGGCGCCTGAGGTCCCGTTGACCCCCGAGGAAGAAGCCGACGCCATCGGCGAGGACGACCAGGTGCTGGAAGAGGATTCCCGCACCCACACCGACCTCCTCCGCGAAACCCTCGGCGCCCAAATCATCACCGAAGAACCCAACTGACCCACCGCGAGCCCCAGCACAACCGCACAGGTCGTCCCGCACGTACACGTCCTCCGCGAACACCCGAGTTCGGTTCTCCACCACGTGAGCCTGAGTCTCACTTCACCCCGGCTCGGCTGACCCGCCCGCGAGCCCAGCACACACGCACAGGTCGTCGAGGGGGATACGTCCGCCGCAGACACCTCGGGTTCGGTTGTTCACCCGCGAGCCTGGGAGCTCGCTTCACCGCGGCAGAGCTGTCCGGCCCCGCGCCCCGCCACGAACACCGCGGTGTCCCGAGCGGACAGGTCCTCGGTGGACACCTTGGGATTCGGTTCTTCGCCACGGGAGGCTGAGTGCCTACTTCACCCCGGCACAGCTGGCTCGCCCGGGAGTCCGCACTCACCCACAGGTCGTCCCGCAAGGGCATGTCCGCCGCCGCGGACGGCTCGGGCTCAGTTCTTCACCGCGCGGGCTTGAGTGGTTACTTCACCGACGGACCCGACTGACGCGGGTCCGAACGCGGTGCTGTGCAGGGGATTGACTGAAGTGTCGGTGCGGCGTGGGAGGTTGGGGTATGGGCTTCCGTGGGTGGGGCGAGGCGGCGTACGAGGTGCTTGGTGCGCTCGAGGGGGATCCGGGGCCTGGGCAGTTGGAGGGGCGGCGGGAGGCGTTGGAGCGGTACGTTCGGGGGCCGTTGCAGGAGCTTTGTGATGCGCTCAACGAGAAGGACGAGTTCGGCACGTTCTGGTTGAGTGGGTTGTCGGAGCATTCGGCCTCGTGGCAGCGGCAGTGGGCGACGTGGTGGATTGCTCGGCGGGTGCGGATCTCGTTCACGTTCGACCTCGACGGGCTCGTGCTGGGCGGCGGGTCGTGGTCCCCGGCCGGGGACCAGGTGCGGTTGTTCCGGGAGATGGTCGACGCGGAGGCCAGCGGGCGAGAGTTGGAGGCCGTGGTCGGACGGCTTGTCCGGGACGGCTTCGAGCTCACCGGCTCGACGCTCCGCCGTACGCCGACGCCGTACGCGCCCGACCACCCGCGGGCGGAGCTCCTCAGACGCCGATCCGTGTACGCCGAGAAGCCGATCGACACCACCGAGGTCGACCTGATAGCAGAGTCGCTCCGCCCGCTGGTCGAGCTCACCACCTGGTACACCGACTACGTCGCCACCACCGGCTGGGTGAAGCCCTAGCCGCGACCCCTGCGGAGATCGACTGGCGCGGCAGACCCGGACTGCCCGGCCTTGCTCAATTGCCCGGCCTGCTCGGTCCTCGCGCTGGTCGCGCGCCGCAGTCAGGCGACCAGCGGTCCCGAGGCCCACTCCCAGGAGCCCAAGCCGGTCAGGACCCACTGCGGCCAGCTCAGAAGGCACGGCGTCAGCGGCGGCCCGTTGCCGCCAGAGTCTGCTCGATGGCGCGGTCGAGCGGGGGCGTCCACAGGGGCCTGTGGGGAAGGGGCAGGGAGTGTCCACAGGATTCACAGGGTGTGGATAAAGGTGTCCACAAGGCTGTGGACGGGTTGGGGAGACTGGTCGGTTTCGGGTTGGCGGGCGGGGTGTCGGTTGGACCGGCTAGGGTTGAGGCCTGGTAGCAGAGGGCGGCTCAACGAGGAGATCGCGGTGTTCGACGGTGGCGGTGCTGGGGGCTTCGACATGTCCAATCTGCTCGCGCAGGCGCAGGCGATGCAGAGCCAGTTGATGGAGGCGCAGGCCAACCTGGAGAGCCAGGAGATCGAGGGCTCGGCCGGGGGCGGTCTGGTGACTGCGCTCGTGTCGGGGACCGGTGAGCTGCTCAGCCTGAACATCAAGCCGGAGGCGGTCGACCCGGACGACACCGAGACGCTGGCCGACCTGATCGTGGCCGCCGTTCGCGACGCCTCCGAGAATGCGAAGGAAGTCGCTGCCGCGGCGATGGGTCCGCTAGCCGGCGGGCTCGGCGGCGCTGGTCTCGGCGGTCCGGATCTGCCCGGCTTCGGCGGTGGCGGTGGTCCGGCCGGCTTCACCCTGCCCGGTACGACGCCGCCCGCGGTCACCCCGCCCGCAACAGACGAGCCTGCAACAGAACGGCCCGCAGGCGACCCGGCCGACGACAAGCCGGGCGATGGCAGGCCGACCGACGGCGGCCAGGCTGCCGACAGGCCGGCGAGCTCCGGGCAGGGCAACGCCGGACCGAGCAACGCCGGACCGGGCAACGCCGGACCGGGCAACGCCGGACCAGCCAACGCCGGGCCGGGCAACGCCGGGCCGGGCAACAGTGGGCTGGGTTATGCCGGGCCGGGTGAGAGCGGGTCGGGCGGTCGTGGGTCCGGTGGTGGGGTCGGGTTTGTGAACCCGGGTAGCGGGGCCGGGGCGTCCGGTCAGAACCCGGGCTGACGTGTACGAAGGGGCCGTCCAGGACCTCATCGACGAGCTCGGCCGGCTGCCCGGCGTCGGTCCGAAGTCCGCACAGCGGATCGCGTTCCACCTGCTCGCCGCCGACGAGACCGACGTACGCCGGCTCGCGCATGTGCTCGTGCAGGTGAAGGAGAAGGTCAAGTTCTGTGAGATCTGCGGCAACGTGGCGGAGGACACGCAGTGCCGGATCTGCCGGGACCCGCGCCGCGACCTGAGCCTGATCTGTGTGGTCGAGGAGGCCAAGGACGTGGTCGCGATCGAGCGCACCCGGGAGTTCCGCGGCAGGTACCACGTGCTCGGCGGGGCGATCTCGCCGATCGAGGGGATCGGGCCGGACGAACTGCGGATCAAGGAGCTCCTCCAGCGGCTGGCCGGCGGTGAGGTGACCGAGATCATCCTCGCCACCGACCCGAACCTGGAGGGTGAGGCGACCGCCACCTACCTGAGCCGGTTGCTCCGGCCCATGGGGTTGCGCGTCACCCGTTTGGCTAGTGGACTTCCTGTAGGCGGTGACCTCGAGTACGCCGACGAGGTCACTCTCGGACGGGCGTTTGAAGGGCGACGATCGATCGATGACTGAACCAACGGATATTGCGGAACGCGCTTTGGCCACCGACAACGAGGACCTGACCGAGTTCGCCGAGCAGATCGCCGACCAGGTGCGAAGCTTCCTGATCTCGGTGCGCGACATCGCCGCGCAGCCGGACGAGGAAGGGATCGACGAGGGCCTCGCGTCCCTGCCGTATCTGCTGCTCGAGGTCAGCCAGCTGCTGCTCGCCGGCGGCCGGCTGGGCGCGTTCGAGGACTTCGTCCCGGAGGAGCGGTTCGAGAGCGACGCCGGCCCGGACCCGGACCTCGACGCGATGCGCGACCGGCTGGCCGTGCTGTTCGAGGGCCTGGACGAGTACGCCGAGGTCTTCGACCCGTACGCCGCTCCGCCCGAGATCACCGTGAACCGGCTGTCCGACGACCTGACCGCGATCGCCACCGATCTCGTGCACGGCTTGGCGCACTACGAGGACGGCCGGATCCTCGAGGCCCTGTGGTGGTGGCAGTTCTCGTACGTGTCCACGTGGGGTGCCGCGGCGAGCGCCGTACTGCGGGCTATCCAGTCACTGATCGCGCACGACCGGCTCGAGCCGGCGCATGACCCCGAGACCGAGGCCACCGATCGCGAGCTGGTCGAGGTCGCCGAAGAGGCCGTCCAGCGCCGCTGACCCGCGTCAGTCACGAAGAGACCCAGCGCCGCAGACCGGCGTCGGTCACGAAGACGCGGCCCGCCGGGCACCCCCTGCCCGGCGGGCTCCCACGGGTGGTCTACTTGGCGACCGTTGCGCAGGTGACCCACGGCCGGACGATCACCGGCTCGGTGCCCTCGTTGATCGCGGTCACGGCCCAGCCGTTGGGCTCGATGGACTGAGCCTCGTCGCCTTCGATCGGGACGACGACGATCGCGCCGTTCTTGATCTGGGTCGGCTCGGAGGCGACGACCTGGATGGTCTTCATGGTCGCGACGCTGGCGTCCGCGGCCAGCCGGAAGCCACCACCGAGAGCGACCTTCCCGGGCGCGCACTGCACCCACACGGTGTGCGGTTCGCTGTCGTTCAGGACCTTCTGGTCGCTGTTGTCGCCCTGGTCGGTCAGGTCGCCGAGATCGGTTGCGCCCGGGTACGGCCCGTCGGCCTCGAGGTTGGTCACGTCGCCCCGGCGGATCTGTTTCTGCGTGTTCGCGTCCAGGTCGGTCCAGCCGAGTGAGTTGGTCTGGATGTCCACCCCGGTCAGGCTGTTGTTGACCACTTGCGGCTCGGCGACCGAGTTGCGTGCGAGCGGGTAGGTGACGGTCGCGCGGACGGCGGCGCCGGCCGGCGAGGCGACGAACCCCCCGACGACGGCGAGTGCTCCGACGGCGATGGCGACGCGCTTGACGATCTTGTGCATGGCGAAAAGCCCCCCTTTCCTGTCCGGTCCACTGCGGGCCGGATCGTGCAACGGGCCGGTCTCGAACCGGCGACCCCCCACTCGGATCCGCTGCTTCACTACGATGAGTGACTACCCCGAAGAGTCACTGTGCCGTGTCAGGCCGCGACTGTGAAGGCCTCGCACCGCCGAAATCGGTGACCCGCGGTCCTGAGGCGCGTTAGCCTGACTGCCCGATGACGACGCATCCAGGGGATCCGGCGACGATCGGGTCGTTCGCGATCCAGGCGCGGCTCGGCCGCGGCGCGATGGGTGCCGTCTACCTGGCGCGTTCGCCCGGCGGGCGCCTGGTCGCGGTCAAGGTGGTGCGCGACGAATTGGCCGGCGACGACGGCTTCCGGGCCCGGTTCGCGCGGGAGATCGACGCCGCGCGCAAGGTGAGCGGGGCGTTCACGGCCGCGGTCGTCGACGCCGATCCGGACGCGGAGCCGCCGTGGCTCGCGACGGAGTACCTGCCCGGACCGACGCTGCAGAAGGCGATCGACACGTCCGGACCGCTGACGCCCGGCGGGGTGCGGTCGCTGGCGGGCGGGCTGGCCGAGGCGCTGGTCGCGATCCATCGCAGCGGGCTGGTCCACCGGGATCTCAAACCGTCGAACATCGTCCTCACCGACAACGGCCCGCGGGTGATCGACTTCGGGATCGCGCGGGCGCTCGAGGACGCGAGCCTGACGGCGACCGGCGTGGTCGTCGGTACGCCGGGTTACCTGTCGCCCGAGCAGATCACGGGTACGGCGATCGGTCCGCCGAGCGACATGTTCGCGCTCGGCGCCGTACTCGTGTTCGCGGCGTCCGGCCGGGGACCGTTCGCGACCGGCAACCCGGCGTCGTTGCTCCACCGGATCGTCAACGGGCAGCCGCACGTGCCACCGCTGCCCGATCCGTTGCACGACCTCGTACGCCGTTGCCTGGCAAGAGATCCCGCGGATCGCCCGACCCCCGCCGAACTGCTCCGCCTCGTCGGCTCCCCGGCGAACACCGCGGTCATCACCCCACCGACCGCAACCCTCCTGCCACCCACCAAGCTCCTCCCCGACCCACCACCAGCCCCTCCCCAGAAGCCGGCACCTCAACAGGCCTCCAACTACACGCAGCATCCACCAGCCGCGCAGTCGCCGGGCGCGTCACGGAGCGCAGCCCAGCACCCAGCAGCAGCGCAGTCCCCGGGCGCCTCACCAAACGCCACCCAGGAACCAGGCGCCACCCAGCATTCAGCGGCTGCCGAGCACCCGCTCTCGGCCCCGCACCAAGCGCCACAGCAACACCCGGCCCCGGCGCAGCACCCGGCAGCCCAGGAGCTCCACCGCGGCCCTCACCACGCGACGCCTGCCCGTCCGACCGGGGCGACCTTCACCACCACCAGGACGCGCCCGGCGATCATCGCCACCCTCACCACCTTCCTCGTGATCGGCTTCTGGCCGCGCCAGACCACCCCGCCGGACCCCGTCGCCGCGACGATCAGCGGCCTCGTCGCCCTGATCAGCCTGTACTTCGCGATCCGCCACTGGCGCCTGGTCCTCCGGCGCCGCGTCGTACTCCACCTCTCACCCGGCGGCCTCACGATCACCCGCGCGTACCAGCAGGCGACCGTCCCGTGGTCGGCCGTGACCCGCCTCCGCATCGTCGGCGACGTCCGCAGGCCCTGGCTGGTCGCCTGGCTCGACCACGGCGCCACCCTGCCGGCCCCGGGTCGCCGGCACCACGGCGGCTACAAGCTGTACCCCGTCGCCCACGAGCGCCCGGTCAAACGCCGTACCCAGCAGCTCAACGAGCTCCAGGCCGCCCTCAACTGGTACGCCGGCCATCTGCACGACAACTCGTACCCTTAATCCGGCAGCATCGGCACGGTCAGGCCCTGGTCCCGGCCGAGGAGGATGCCCCGGGTGATGGCGTTCGTGCCGAACTTGTCCTTCACCTGGTCCAGCGCCGAGTCGAGTTCGTCGTTCGCCGCCTTGTCGAACGGCAGGGCCAGCTGCAGAGCCGCCTCGTTCTCCAGGTTGCCGACCGAGATGCCGATCATGGTGATCCCCTGGGTCGCGATCAGCGGCCGCGCCGTGGCCAGCAACGCCCGCGCGGTGACCAGGATCGCCCGCGTCTGATCCGTTGCTTGGGGCAACGTATGCGAGCGGGTCGCCCGGCTGAAGTCGTCGAACCGCAACCGCAGCGTGACCGTCCGCCCCGCCCGCCCCGCGGTCCGCATCCGCCGCGTCACCCGGTCGACCAACCCGGCCAGCACGGCGTCGAGCCGCTCCGGCGACTTCGGCGAACGGCCCAACGCCCGCTGCGACCCGATCGACCGCCGCCGGCGGCCCACCTCGATCGGCCGCGGGTCCCGGTTGTGGGCGAGCGCGTGCAGGTGCCGCCCGGACGCGCGGCCGAGCATCGCCACCAAGGCCGCCTCCGGCAGCATGGCGACGTCGCCGACCTTGGTCAGCCCGCGGTTGCGCAGCTTCTCCGCGGTCACCTCACCCACACCCCAGAGCCGCTCGACGTCGAGCGGATGCAGGAACTCGAGCTCCCGGTCCGGCGGCACCTCGAGCAGCCCGTTCGGCTTGGCGACTCCGCTGGCCACCTTCGCCAGGAACTTCGTCCTTGCGACCCCGACCGTGATCGGCAACCCGACCTGCGACAGCACGTCGGCCCGCAGCCGCCGCGCGATCTCCAGCGGCGTTCCGGAGATCTTCCGCAGCCCGCCGACGTCGAGGAACGCCTCGTCGATCGACAGCCCTTCGACGAGCGGCGTGGTGTCCTCGAACACCTTGAACACGGCCTTGCTGGCGTCGGAGTACGCCGACATCCGCGGCTCGACCACGATCGCGCCGGGGCAGCGGCGGAGCGCCTGTCCACCGTTCATCGCGGTGCGGACGCCGTACGCCTTGGCCTCGTAGCTGCAGGCGAGCACCACGCCGCCGCCGACGATCACCGGCCGGCCGCGCAGGCGCGGGTCGTCGCGCTGCTCGACCGACGCGTAGAAGGCGTCCAGGTCGGCATGCAGGATGGTCGCCGCACGCTGGTCCGACACGAACATATGTTCGCATACTCGTGAGCTGTCCGGATAGGGAGAATTGCCGAGGCGCCGAACCGGTTTGTCAGGACAGAATGCGGTCCATGGACCTGACGGCGTACCGCGATCTCTGGAAGACCCACGGGGTGATGGCGCTGCTGGCGTCGGCCCTGATCGCGCGGATGCCGGTGATGGCGACGATGGTGCCGCTGTCGTTCCTGGCCAAGGATGCCGCCGGCAACTTCGGCTGGGCCGGTGTCGTCGCCGGTGCGTACTCCGTCGGTACGGCGGTCGCCAGCGTGGTGTGGTCGCGCCGGGCCGACCGCAAGGGCGCGCGCTGGGTCCTGATCGGGACCGGGACGGCGTGGGGTGTCCTGATGGCTGTCGTCGCGCTGATCCCGGACAGTTGGTACCGGGCGCTGCCGTTCGCGGCCGCGCTGGCCGGCGTGTTCGTCGCGCCGGTCACCTCGGCTCTGCGGGCCAGCTGGCCGCACCTGGTGCAGGGTGCGCGGCTGCGCGCGATCTACGCGTTGGATGCGACCGCGCAGGAGCTTCTGTTCGTCGTCGGCCCGATGCTCGGTGCGATCGCGGTCAGCTTCGCCAGCCCACGCGCCGGTCTGCTGGCCTGTGCCGCGACGGCCGCCGTGGCGATCTGGTGGTTCGGCCTCAAGCAGCGGCCGGGCGCCGTACACCATGACACCGACGAGCCTCGGCCGACGGCGCGGCAGTTGGTGTTTCACCGATACCGGTTCGGTCTGCTGCTTGCCTTCGCGTGCATGGTCACGGGGTTCGCCTCGATGTCGCTGGGCATCGTCGCGTTCGCCGACGAGCACGGCAACCGGCTGATCGCCGGCGTACTCGAAACCGTGGCCGCGCTCGGCAGCCTGATCGGCGGTCTCGTCGGCGGCGCGCTGCCCGGCCGGCGCGACTCCTACGTCTGGCGGCGGATGCTCGCGCTCGCCGTACTGGTCACCGGCTGCGTGTTCGCGACCTCGTCCGTGGTCGCGCTGGCCGTCATGCTGTTCGCGGCCGGGTGCCTGATCGCGCCGACGATCGGCGCGCTGTACGAGCGGTTGGGCGTGATGACGCCGTCCTCGGCGCGGACCGAGATCTTCGGCTGGATGCTCAGCGGCGGGATGATCGGGTCCGCTGTCGGGTCCGCGGCCGCCGGTGCCGTGGTCGAGGCCTTCGGCGTCCGCTACGCGTGGGTCCTGATGGCGGCCCTCGCGGTGGTGGCGACGCTGTCGGTGCTCCACGTCCCGCCCCACCGGCCGGCCGACGCCGACGTCGAAGAGGTCGCGGTCGCGGCATAGTCCACCCGGCAGGTCGCCTGCAGTACGCCGGACCCGGCCGCGCACAGCGAGATCGGCCGGAGCGCCCGCCGATCCTCGAACAACGGCGAGCCGAACCCGGCCTGGACCGGATGGACGAGCAACGACACCTCGTCGACCAGCCGCCACCGCAGCAACGACCTGACCAGCGTGACACTGCCGACGACGTGGATGTCCTCGCCCGGAACCTGCTTCAGCGCGCGGAGCACCCGGCGCGGATCGCCTCGCAGCACCTCGGTCCCAGGCCGGGCGATCACCGGCCGGGACGAGACCACCAGCTTCCGCAATCGGTCCAGCGGTACGACGGCCGAGTGGTAGCGGGCCACGGACGCGGCGTACTGCTCGAACGTCGTCCGTCCGAGCAGGACCGTCTCCGCCCCTGTCACCAACTGATCGAGCAGCTCGTCCCGACCGGTCGCGGGCAGCCAGTGCTCCGGCCGGTCCACGATCCCGTCCGCCGACATGCACAACCTGGCGACGATGTTCCGCATCGACTGCACCTCCGGGTCTCCTACCAAGCCCGATGCAGTCCTCGGCCGGAAGGTTTCACGCGGACCGCGGAACGCTACTCAGTCGACAGGATTCTTCCGGCGGCCGCGGTGGATCTCGGTCTCGAGTGCGTCCAGCCGGTTGATCCAGAACTTGCGGTAGCGGTCCAGCCAGCCGTCGATCTCCCGCAGTGGTCCGGGGTCGACGGCGTACAGCCGCCGGGTGCCGTCGACGGTGACGGTGGCGAAGCCGTTGTCGCGCAGCACCTTGAGGTGCTGGGAGACGGCCGGCTGGCTGATGCCGAACTCGCCGCCGATGGCCGCGGCGATCGTGCCGGCCGGCAGCTCGCCGTCGGCCAGCAGCTCCAGGATCCGGCGCCGGACCGGGTCGCCGAGGATGTCGAACGCGTGCACGGTTCGCAGTATTTCAGTGATGACTTATATGAACAAGGCCCGTCCCCGGCCGGACGGTTTCCGGCCCGTGGCTGGGTGGGCCGTGGAACCTGCAGACAGGCCGCGACTCCGCCGGACGGGCCGACCAGAGGCTGGTCAGCGGCTAGGCAACGAAACAGTCACGGCTAGAATGAGTGCCCGAGACTACGCCTGGTGCAACGCCGCACGGCGTACCGCAACCAGTGGTTCAAGGAGACACACCTGTGGGACGCGTCGTGCACAAGTACGGCGGTTCTTCGGTCGCCGACGCCGAGAGCATCAAGCGCGTGGCCCAACGGATCGTCGCGACGAAGAAGGCCGGGAACGACGTGGTGGTGGTCATTTCGGCCATGGGCGACACCACCGACGAACTGATGGACCTCGCCCAGCAGGTCTCGCCCCTGCCGCCGCCGCGCGAGCTCGACATGCTGCTCACCTCGGGTGAGCGGATCTCGGCCGCCCTGCTGGCGATGGCGATCGCGAACCTCGGCGACGAGGCGCGCAGCTTCACCGGCTCGCAGGCCGGGGTGATCACCACCTCCGCGCACGGCAACGCGCGCATCATCGACATCACCCCGGGCCGGATCGAGGAGGCCCTCGGTGAGGGCCACATCGCGATCGTGGCCGGCTTCCAGGGCGTCGCCCAGGACACCAAGGACATCACCACGATGGGCCGCGGCGCGTCCGACACCACCGCGGTCGCGCTGGCCGCCGCGCTGGAGGCGAGCTACTGCGAGATCTACACCGACGTGGACGGCATCTTCACCGCGGACCCGCGGATCGTGCCGGCCGCGCGGCAGATCCCCAAGATCTCCTACGAGGAGATGCTCGAGATGGCCGCCTGCGGCGCGAAGGTGCTGCACCTGCGCTGCGTCGAGTACGCGCGGCGCTACAACGTCCCCGTCCATGTGCGTTCCTCCTTCTCACAGAAGGAAGGCACCTGGGTCGTCGATGCGAAGGAACTGGATCAGATGGAACAGGCGATCATCTCCGGCGTGGCCCACGACCGCAGCGAGGCCAAGATCACCGTGGTCGGCGTGCCCGACAAGCCCGGTGAGGCCGCCCGGATCTTCGAGACGGTCGCCGGTGCCGAGACCAACATCGACATGATCGTGCAGAACGTCTCCGCGGTCGCCACCAACCGCACGGACATCTCCTTCACGCTTCCCCGGGCCGACGGCGCCCGGGCGATGTCCGCCCTCGCCCGGAAGAAGGACGAGGTCGGCTACGAGCAACTGCTGTACGACGACCAGATCGGCAAGGTCTCGGTGGTCGGTGTCGGAATGCGCTCGCACCCGGGCGTGTCCGCGAAATTCTTCTCCGCGCTCGCCGACGCCGGCGTGAACATCGAGATGATTTCCACCTCGGAGATCCGGATCTCGGTGGTCGTGGACGAGAACCTGGTGGACGCCGCCGTGACCGCGGCGCACACCGCATTCGACCTGGACGACGAGCACACCCAGGCTGTCGTGTACGGAGGAACTGGACGGTGACCCCTGTGAGCGCTGTGGACAACGAGACCGAGGACCGGACGGGCCTGCCCTCGCTGGCGGTGGTCGGGGCGACCGGCGCCGTCGGGAGTGTGATGCTGGCCCTGCTCTCCACCCGGGAGAACGTCTGGGGAGAGATCCGGCTGATCGCGTCCGAGCGCTCCGCGGGCAAGAAGCTCAAGGTCCGTGGCGAGGAGGTCGAGGTCGTCGCGATCAGCGAGGAGGCCTTCGACGGCATCGACGTGGCGATGTTCGACGTACCGGACGAGGTGTCCGCGCAGTGGGCGCCGGTCGCCGCCGCCCGGGGCGCCGTCGTGGTGGACAACTCCGGCGCCTTCCGGATGGACCCGGACGTCCCGCTGGTCGTCCCCGAGGTGAACGCCGAGGCCGCCCGGAACCGGCCGAAGGGCATCATCTCCAACCCGAACTGCACGACCCTGTCGATGATCGTGGCGATGGGCGCGCTGCACCACCGCTACGAGCTCGAGCAGCTGGTGGTGGCGTCGTACCAGGCCGCCTCCGGCGCCGGCCAGGACGGCATCGACGCGCTCTACGACCAGCTGATGAAGGTGGCCGGCAATCGCGACCTGGGGACCACGCCGGGCGACGTCCGCCGGGTGATCGGCAACGCGCTCGGGCCGTTCCCGGCGCCGCTGGCGCTGAACGTCGTCCCCTGGGCCGGCTCGCTGAAGGACGAGGGCTGGTCGTCGGAGGAGCTCAAGGTCCGCAACGAGTCGCGCAAGATCCTCGGCCTACCGGACCTGAAGGTGTCCGCGACCTGCGTCCGCGTCCCGGTGATCACCACGCACTCGCTATCGGTGCACGCCCGGTTCACCCAGGAGGTCGACGCCGACGAGGCGCGGGAGGTACTGCGGGACGCGCCGGGCGTGCTGCTGTTCGACAACCCGGCCGAGGGCGAGTTCCCGACGCCGGCCGACGTGGTCGGCACCGACCCGACGTGGGTCGGCCGGATCCGCAAGTCGCTGGACGACCCGAACGCGCTCGAGCTGTTCGTCTGCGGCGACAACCTGCGCAAGGGTGCCGCGCTGAACACGGCCCAGATCGCCGAGGTCGTCGCCAAAGAGTTCACCGCGGCCTAACTTCTCCGTTCATTCGTCGCCTTCTGACCCCGTGCCGACGGCTACGTCCAAGCCGACCGCCTGGAGGCGGGGTCAAAAGGCGACGAATGAACGGGTGGGGGGTTAGAGCCAGTTCTCCCGGGCCGCGTGCAGGGCCAGTTGGAAGCGGGTGCTCGCGCCGGTGCGGTTCATCAGCCGCTCGAGGTAGCGGAAGAATGTCCGCCGGCTGATCCCGAGCGTGCGCGCGATCGTGTCGTCCGCGGCGCCGGTGGCCAGCAGCGCGAGCAGGCGGCGCTCGATCGGCTCCAGCCGGTCGTCCTCGGTGCCGACCGAGGCGTGCAGCGGTAGCGCGTTGCGCCAGCACAGCTCGAACATCCCGATCAGCGCGGTCAGCAGGCTGCTCGGCCGGATGATCAGCAGCGACCGGTTCACGTCGGTGTCGCGCACCGACATCGACACGAACGCGATCGACCCGTCGATGATGGTCAGCTTCGCCGGTACGTCGGGCAGCACGCGAGCCTGCTCGCCGGCCTCGACGCACGGAAGGATGTTCTCGGTCAGGTACCCGGGGACCTCGACCGACTCCGGCGAGTACACCACCCGGTAGGAGACGCCGCGCTTGAGGTGGTCGATCTCCTCCTGGTTCGGGCCGCCGATGTAGTACGGCGGGGAGTCGATGGCCAGGATCTCCCGCTGCGCACCGCCCTTGATCTGCCGGATCCGCTCGACGATCGCGTTGCCGGTGACGACCTCGATCAGGTGCGTGGTCGACTCGTTGTGGACGGTCCGGCGGAACTCGTCGTACGCGTTCAGGACCTCGATCCGGGCCTGCTTCAGCTCGGACTCACGGCGCAGCGTCATCGCCTCGAGACCGGCGTCGGGCGGGACCGGCAGGTAGCGGGAGTGATCCGAACCGGAGCGCCGGGCCAGGCCGGCCTGTACCAGCCCGCCGAGGGTGTCGTCGATACTCGCGGCCCGGTCGGGGACCGCCTCGTCCAGTTCGGTGACGGACGACGGACCGGTCCGCAGCAGGTGCTGGTAGACCTTGATCTCGTCGTCGCTGAGCCCGAGCACGCGCAGATGATCGGCACGCTCCGTGTCGCTGGTGCTCACAACTCTCCCCTCCCTTCCGAGCGCGGTCACTGTCCGCTACCGCCCCTCCACCGGAGGAGGGCCGTTCCAGCGCAGTATGCACTGTCGGTGTCGACGTGTTTGCACCCAGCGATATTTGTTGTCCTGTCAGCATTCTTGTGCCGTGTCACCATCTGGCCACCATTTCCGCGCAGTCGTGAGCGAGAATTGAGGTCCAGCAGCCCGGCGACGGACCACCTGAGCGCCGCCGGGCTGCTGTTCCAATTCTGGCCCGAGTTCGCTGTCACGTCAGCGGAGCCCGTTTCGGTTGGGTCTCGATCCCGGCGCATCGGTGCCCTCGCACCTTAGTGCCATCACCGGCTGTGCCGGAGGGTGTACAAACTGTGCATCTCCATCGTGAGGCCGAGGAGGAGGAGAGCCCGATGCAGTCATCAGCTCAGGCACCGTCCCGTCCCTCCTGCGGCCTCGGTGCGATGACCGCCGCCCTGGTCATCGTGCCGGCCGGTCCGGCGCGTGCAGCGTCCGCTTCCGCCCATGGCGGACGGGCCCCCGGATCGTCGGTAAGGGCTGTGTCCACGCGGACACTGCCCGGGCCCCGGGAGGTGCGAAGCGGAGCTCCGTGGATGGTGAGGCTGTCCATGGGGAGCGGGGACACGGCGTCCCCGGCCCGGCTCGCCCCGGCCAGGACGCGCTTCCTGGGGCCCCACCGGTAACACCGGTTCCCGGCCGCGGTGGGACAGGTCACGCCGGGTTCGCGAACTTCCGCCGTACGACGGACGTCGTACCACTGAATTGACGGCGATTTGACGTTGATCGCCGCTGTTCGTACGCCGCTCCCGCGCGCAGGAAACCAACGGTGTTTTTCGTGCTCTGGAAGGCGTTTTGGCCGTCGCAGGCCGTCAAATGTATATTCCAGATAACGATCGGCGAAGGCGGACTCCCGGAGAGCGGCGCGACGTTTGGTAGCCGTCCGTACGTCGTTGCTCACTATGGAGGACCACTGTGTCGTCGGTGTTGAGGCCGATCCGCTACTCTGCTTCCCGGTCTGCGTGGCCCGCCGTCGTACCGGGCGGCAGCCGCCGAGCCCCAGTCGGATACCGGGCAAAGAGAGGCGTCGCCTGAATGAACGCGACTAGCGTCGACGAGGAGTTCAACCCGTCGGTGCACGTGTACGAGCCACACAAGGTCGGCCTGCCGCCGCTGCGTCCCTACTTCCGGGCGCTGTGGCAGCGGCGGGAGTTCGCGGCCGAGATGTCCCGGACGAACATCCGGGCGGCGAACACCAACACCTTCTTCGGCCAGATCTGGCTGGTGCTGAACCCGCTGCTGCTCGCCGGTGTGTACTACGTGCTCGTCGACATCCTCAGTGGTGCGGCCTCGGACGATCGCGCCGGGGAGCGGTTCGTGCACCTGTGCGCGGGCCTGTTCGCCTTCTACTACTTCTCGGGTGCGATGACGACCGGTGCGTCGAGTGTCGTCGGCGGTGGCAAGCTGCTGATGAACATGTCGTTCCCGCGGATGCTGCTGCCGCTGTCGGCGCTGCGGACGGCGTTCTTCCGCTTCCTGCCGACGCTGGTCGTGTACGGCGTGATCCACCTGGTCATGCGGCAGCCGCTGAAGTGGGAGATGCTGCTGGCTCCGGTCTTCCTGCTGCTGCTGACGATCTTCGCGGCCGGGATGGCGATGATCTTCGCGGCGCTGCAGGTGTACTTCCGCGACACCACCAGCTTCCTGCCGTACTTCGTCCGGATCTGGCTGTACCTGTCGCCGGTGCTGTGGTTCGCCGAGGAGGCGCCGCCGCGGTTCCAGGCCTTCATCCAGCTCAACCCGCTCTATTCGCTGCTCGGTGGCTGGACGGACCTGCTGGTCCGCGGCACCATCCCGGAGCTGGACTACTGGATCGGTGGAACGCTTTGGGCGCTGGCCGCCTTCGTCGCCGGTGCGTTGTTCTTCATGTCGAGGGAGCGTGAGTTCGTTGTCCGTCTCTGAGGCAGAGAAGAAGTCGATGCAGACTCAGCCGGCCGTACCCGCCGTCAAGGTCCAGGACGTGTCCATCACCTACCGGACCACGTTCGAGCGGGTGCCCACGTTCAAGAGCGCGATCGTCCGGTTCGGCCGCGGCGAGCGCGCGGTCCGCGAGGTCAAGGCCGTCCAGAACGTGTCGTTCGACGTCGACCACGGCACCACCATCGGCATCATCGGCGCGAACGGCGCCGGCAAGTCGACGCTGATGCGGTCGATCGCCGGCATCCTGCCGCCGACCTCGGGCCGGATCGAGGTGCACGGCCGGGTGTCCACCCTGCTGTCCCTCGGCGTCGGCTTCAACGCGGCGCTGTCCGGCCGGGAGAACGTCGTCCTCGGTGGTCTGGCGGCGGGCATGAGCCGCAAGGACATCCAGGCGCGGTACGAGGAGATCGCCGAGTTCGCCGAGCTCGGTGACTTCATGGAGATGCCGATGCGGACGTACTCCTCCGGCATGTTCAGCCGGCTGGCGTTCTCGGTCGCGGTCCACATGGACCCGGACATCCTGATGATCGACGAGGCGCTGTCGGCCGGTGACGCGAAGTTCAAGACCAAGGCCGCGGCCAAGATGTCCGAGCTGGTCACGAACAGCCGGACGATGTTCCTGGTCAGCCACGCGATGAGCAGTGTGCGGGACCTGTGCAACGACTGCATCTGGCTGCACAAGGGGAAGCTGATGATGCGCGGTCAGCCCGACGAGGTGATCGCGGCGTACACCAAGTTCCTGCAGGTCGGGGAAAAGGAATCCGTCTCACTCGAGGACCTCTGACCGATGTCACGCAGCCCGGCGCCGGACGTGGGGATCATCACGACCGGTCACGACGTGGCCGACGCGCGCCTGCACAAGATCACCGCGGCCCTGCAACACCGGGGCCTGCGGGTCGAGCTCTGGGGCCTGGGTGACGCCGAGGGCGGGCCGGCCGGTGCGGCCGTGCACGCCGGCCCGCGGGGCAACCTGGTCCAGCGGCTGGCCCGGACGGCTGTGCTGCCGTGGCGGACCAGCGCCAAGGTGGTGATGACGGTCGACCCGGACATGATCCCGGTCACCCGCTTCGTCACCACCGTGCGCCGGCGCCGGATGGTCGCCGACGTGCACGAGGACTACGGCCGGCTGCTCGCCGACCGCGCCTGGGCGAAGGGGCCGGCCGGGCTGCCGGCCCGGCTGATCGTCCGGGCCAGCTCCACCCTGGCCGCCGGTGCCGACCTGACCGTCGTCGCCGACTCGCACCTCGCCCCGCACGAGGCGAAGCGGCGGCTGGTGGTGCAGAACCTCCCCTACCTGCCGTTCCTGGCCCCGGCGCCGCCGTCCGGCCCGCCGCGAGCGGTGTACGTCGGGGACCTGCGGGCCAGCCGTGGTCTGTTCGACATGGTCGAGACCGTCGCCGCGGCGACGGACTGGTCGCTCGACCTGATCGGCCCGGTCGCCCCCTCGGACCGGGACCGCCTCGAGGCCCGGATCGGGCAGTCCGACCTGGCCGGCCGGATCCGGCTGCACGGGCGCCAGCCACCGGCCGAGTCGTGGCGGCTCACCCAGGGCGCCTGGGCCAGCCTGGCCATGCTCCAGCCGACGCCCGCCTTCGTGGAGGCGATGCCGTCCAAGATCTACGAGTACCTCGCCAGCGGTCTTCCCGTCCTGTCCACCCGGCTGCCCCGGCAGACCAGGGTGATCGAGGAGTCCGGTGGCGGAGTCCTGGTGGACTCGGTGGCCGAGGCGTCCGAGATCCTGCGGCGCTGGTCCGCGGATCCCGGTGAGCTGGAGAAACTGCGCGACCACGCGCTGCAGTGGGCGGCCGACCACCTGCCCACGACCACGCCGTACGACGAACTGGCCGACGCGATTCTCGACTTGGTAAGAGGAAGTACATGACCGACCGCCCACATCTGCTGTACGTCGCCTGGGGCTTCCCGCCCTGCCGGGGCGGCGGTGTCTACCGGGCCCTGGCCACGGCCAACCGGTTCGCCGCGCTCGGCTGGAAGGTGACCGTGCTGACGGCCGAACGCGAGACCTTCCACCGGTTCACCGGCGCCGACCTGACCCTCGAGGAGCGGGTCGACCCGTCGGTCGAGGTCGTCCGGGTGCCGTTCGAGTGGCCGATCCTGGAGGCCGACCTGCGCAAGTGGTCCAAGCGGCGGGCGTCGAACCCGAAGCTCTGGAGCAAGTGGCGCACCAAGCAGGACCAGATCCCGTTCCCGGAGACCGGGTACGGGCCGTGGCGCTCGATCATCGAGAAGGCCGCCGAGCGGATCCACCAGGCGCACAAGGTCGACCTGACCGTCGCCACCGCGAACCCGCACGTCGCCTTCACCGCCGCGTACCACCTGCACCAGAAGCACAAGGTGCCGTACGTGATGGACTACCGCGACGCCTGGCTGCTGGACGTCTTCACCGGTGACCGGCTGCACGAGCCGAACAGCCGCGCCGCCAAGTGGGAGAAGAAGCTGGTCGAGTCGGCGCGCGAAGTGTGGTTCGTGAACGACCCGATCAAGGAGTGGCACGAGAAGCTCTACCCCGCCCAGGCCGACCGGATGCACACCGTCGCCAACGGCTTCGACCCGGACCTGGTCCCGGACACGAACGACCGCGGTGCGGTGACCGACCGCCCGTTGGTGTTCGGGTACGTCGGAACGGTGTCGCCGAAGGTCCCGCTGGCCGAGTTCGTCGAGGGCTGGCAGATCGCCCGCGCGTCGTCGGAGGAGCTGGCCGGCGCGAAGGCCAAGATTCACGGCTACCTCGGGTACTACGCGCAGCCGCGGGCCGACATGCTGGCGACGATCAACAACGCCAAGGACGACGGGGTCAGCTACGAGGGCCCGGTCGGCAAGGCCGAGATCGCCAAGGCGTACGACGAGTTCGACGTCCAGCTGCTGATGCTGGGCAAGGGCCGGTATGTGACCAGCGGAAAGGTGTTCGAGTACCTGGCGACCGGGCTGCCGATCGTGTCGGTCCACGACCCGGAGAACGCGGCGTCCGACGTACTGCGCGGGCATCCGTTGTGGTTCCCGGTGGCGGACGTCACCCCGGAGGCGATCGCGGCCGCGCTGACCGAGGCCGCGCACGCCGCCCGGACGGCCGACGAGGGGATCCGGGCGAAGGCCCGGGAGTTCGGTGCGTCGTACCGCCGCGACCTGCAGCTGGATCCGCGGATCGAGTCGCTGGCCGCGGCCGTGAAGGGAGTCCGGGCATGAGCAAGAACGTCGTCCTGCTGAGCACCCGGCGGCTTCCGCCGGCGTACTTCGACACCGTCCGCGAGGACCTCGGCGACCCGGACGTCGTCCTGGACGTCGTCGGCTGGGTCGCGCCGGGCGGCTGGGTGGCCGACAAGGTGAACTCGTTCACCCTGATCGGTCCCGGCCGCATGCCCGCCGCGCCCGCCCCCGACCCGCTCCCCGAGGCCGACCCGACCGACGAGACCCCGGACGCGGTCATCGCCCCCGAGGCCGTCGCCGAGCCCACCGCGGTCGTCGACACCGACGTCCCACCCGCAGCCGCCGCTGCCGCCGACGAGCGCCCTACCGCGTCCACCGACTCGCCGGCCGCCGGCGCAGCGGCCGGTGCTGCTTCCTCCACCTCGTCCTCGGCTGCGGCGAAGCCGCGGCCCACGGGGGTGAAGCGGGTGGTGAAGGCGGTGCAGTGGCGGGCCCGGAAGGGCAAGAAGGTGGCCGGGCGGTTCGTGCCCAAGGCCGTCAAGACGTCCGCTCCGGTGAAGTTCCTGCGCGGCCAGCGGGCCAGCAAGGATCTCGGGAAGACCTACTGGGGCCGGATCCTGACCCGACGCGACGTCCTGACGACGATCGAGCAGGCCGACGTCGTCGTCGCCCTGGACGCCGGTGCGATCTGGGCCGGCTGGAACCTCGGCCAGCGCCGGGCGAGCACCCCGGTGGTGCTCGGCATCCCGGCCGCCCGCCGCGAGCTCGACATGCTGAAGGCACCGGCAGGTAATGGGTGATTCGATGACGGTGTCGCGTTCGATCCGCGAGCACCTGCCGGCGCCACTGGCCCGGACCGCGGGAGCGGTCCGGCGGCGCCTGCGCGGCTTGCGGTTCTCGTACGCGCAGCTGCCGGCGTTCCCGCCGGTGGCGACGACGCGGACGCGGATGCTGGTCGGTCCGACCAACTCCGCCGGTCAGGGCTACGCCTGGGCACAGGCCGCCCGGACCCTGCCCGATGTCGACGCCGTCTCGTTCGCCCTGCACCGCAAGGGGCAGTTCCGGTTCGCCACCGACTACGGCGTCCCGCTCGCGTGGTTCGGCCAGCCCCGCTGGCAGCGCGCGCAGGAGCAGTACGTCGGTTCGTACACCCACGTCCTGGTGGAGTCGCTGCGACCGCTGCTCGGCGCGCGCGGCTACCCGGACGCGTCCGCCGACATCGCCGCCCTGCGTACGGCGGGAGTCGAGGTCGGGCTGCTGTTCCACGGCTCCGACATCCGGTTGCCGAGCCGGCACGCGAAGCGCGAGCGCTGGTCGCCGTTCACCCCGGGTGACGACCTGACCGAGCGCCTGGAGAAGCAGGCCCTCCGGCACGCCGAGCTGGTCGAGAGCCTCGGCCTGCCGGTCTTCGTGTCCACGGTCGACCTGCTGGACGACGTACCGGACGCGCAGTGGTTGCCGGTCGCGGTCGATCCGGCGCCGTGGCAGCGGGCGGCCCGTCCGTTGTTCAGTGCCGAGCGTCCGGTTGTCGTGCACGTGCCGTCGAACGCCAAGCTCAAGGGCACCGACACGATCGACGCCGTGCTGACCGGGCTGCACGAGCGCGGATCGATCGAGTACCGGCGGGTGACCGGCGTACAGCACAGTGGGATGCCGGCGGTGGTCGGCGACGCCGACCTCGTCGTCGATCAGCTGAGAATCGGCCTCTACGGCGTGGCGGCCACCGAAGCGCTCGCCGCCGGGCGGATCGTCGTTTCGTACGTCGGTGACGGTGTGCGCCAGAAGGTGCGTACTCTGACTGGGCGAGAGGTGCCGATCGTGGAGGCGGATCCCGACACCCTGGGTGATGTCGTCACCGGCCTGATCGCCGATCGTGACGCCGCCGCCGAGCGGGCGGCCGCCGGCCCCGGCTACGTGGCGGAGCTGCACGACGGACGCCGCTCGGCCCACGCACTCACCAGCTGGCTCAGTTCGAAGGAGACTCTGTGACGTCCCGCATCGCGCCATCCGCCGACGTCGACGACCGCGCCACCATCGGCGACGGGTCGTCGGTCTGGCACCTGGCCCAGATCCGCGAGCGCGCGGTGCTGGGGGAGAACTGCATCGTCGGCCGCGGCGCGTACGTCGGGACCGGGGTCCGGATGGGCGACAACTGCAAGATCCAGAACTACGCCCTGGTCTACGAGCCCGCGTCGCTCGAGGACGGGGTGTTCATCGGTCCGGCCGTGGTGCTGACCAACGACTACTTCCCGCGCGCGGTCAACCCGGACGGTACGCCGAAGAGCGGCCACGACTGGGAGCCGGTCGGGGTCACCCTGAAGCAGGGCTGCTCGCTCGGCGCGCGCAGCGTCTGCGTGGCACCGGTCACGGTCGGCCGCTGGGCCACCGTCGCCGCGGGTGCGGTGGTGACCAAGGACGTGCCAGACTTCGCGCTGGTCGCCGGGGTTCCGGCCCGCCGGATCAAGTGGGTCGGCAAGGCCGGCGTTCCGCTGCTCGACGTCGGGGACGGCGAGTGGAAGTGCCCGAACACGGGCGAGATGTACATCGAAACCGACGGACGGCTACGGCCGGCCGATGAGAACGTGGAGGAGAACTGATGGTGCAGCCGATTCCGGCCGCGAAGCCGATCATCGGGAAGGAGGAGCGCGAGGCCGTCGACCGGGTGATGCAGTCCGGCATGCTGGCCCAGGGCCCCGAGGTGGCGGCGTTCGAGCAGGAGTTCGGCGCAGCGCTGGTCTCCGGCCGGGCGTGCGTCGCGACGAACTCGGGGACCTCGGGTCTGCACCTCGGTCTGCTGGCCGCGGGTGTCGGGCCGGGTGACGAGGTCATCGTCCCGTCCTTCACCTTCGCCGCGACCGCGAACAGCGTCGCGCTGACCGGCGCCACCCCGGTGTTCGCCGACATCGAGCCGACGTACTTCTGCCTGGACCCGGCCGCGGTCGAGGCCGCGATCACCGAGAAGACCAAGGCCGTCATGCCGGTGCACCTGTTCGGTCACCCGGCGAACATGACCGCGCTGCAGGCGATCGCCGACAAGCACGGCATCCAGATCTACGAGGACGCCGCGCAGGCGCACGGCGCCACCTGGAACGGCGCGCCGGTCGGCACCTTCGGCGAGTTCGCCATGTTCAGCCTGTACCCGACCAAGAACATGACGTCCGGTGAGGGCGGCATGAACTCGGTCGCGAACGCCGAGCTCGAGCGCCGGATGCGGCTGTTCCGCAACCAGGGCATGCTCAAGCAGTACGAGAACGAGGTCGTCGGCCTGAACAACCGGATGACCGACCTGCACGCAGCCATCGGCCGGGTGCAGCTGGCCAAGCTGGCCGGCTGGACCAAGCAGCGGCAGGAGAACGCGGCTTTCCTGGACGCGAACCTGCAGGGTGTCGGCGTGCCGACGGTGGCCGCCGAGGCGACCCACGTGTACCACCAGTACACGATCCGGGTGACCGAGGACCGCGACGGCTTCGCCAACGCGCTGCGCACCGAGTACGGCGTCGGCTGCGGCGTGTACTACCCGATCCCGAACCACCGGCTCCCGTCGTTCCAGCGCGAGCTGGACCTGCCGGAGACCGAGAAGGCCGCGGCCGAGGTGCTCTCGCTGCCGGTCCACCCCTCGCTGTCCGAGGACGACCTGAACCGGATCGTGTCCGCGGTGAACACCGTGGCGAAGGCTGGTGCGTGAGATGGCGAACCTGAAAGCCGGTCTGATCGGCCTGGGCATGATGGGGCGGCACCACGCCCGCGTGCTGGCCTCCCTCGAGGGCGTCGACCTGGTCGCCGTCGCCGACCCGGGCGGTGACAAGTTCGGCGTCGCCGGCGGTCGCCCGGTGCACGAGAACATCGAGCAGTTGATTGCCGAGGGCATCGACTACTGCATGGTCGCGGTGCCGACGCAGTACCACGCCGAGATCGCGAAGGCGCTGGCCGAGGCCGGCGTGCACGCGATGATCGAGAAGCCGCTGGCCGGCTCCTCGGCCGAGGCCACCGAGATCGCCAAGGCGTTCGAGGCGGCCGGCGTGATCGGCGCGGTCGGTCACATCGAGCGGTACAACCCGGCGCTGCAGGCGCTGCGGGTGCGGCTGGAGAACGGCGAGCTGGGCGACATCTACCAGATCACCACCCGCCGCCAGGGCCCGTTCCCGGCCCGGATCGCCGACGTCGGCGTGGTGCTCGACCTGGCCACCCACGACATCGACCTGACCGCCTGGGTGACCCAGTCGCCGTTCGTCACCGTGTCCGCCCAGAGCGCGCACAAGTCCGGCCGGCAGTACGAGGACCTGATCGCGGTCACCGGCAAGCTCGCCGACGGCACCGTGACCAGCCACCTGGTCAACTGGCTGTCCCCGATGAAGGAGCGGCTCACCGTCGTCACCGGTGAGAAGGGCGCGTTCATCGCCGACACGCTGCTGGCCGACCTGTCCTTCCACGCCAACGGCACGGTCGCTACCGCGTGGGACGACGTCGCGCACTTCCGCGGCGTCAGCGAGGGCGACATGATCCGGTACGCGATCAGCAAGCCCGAGCCGCTGCGCACCGAGCACGAGCAGTTCCGGGACGCGGTGCTGGGCAAGGACGCCGACATCGTCACGCTGCAGCAGGGCCTGACCACCGTCAGGGTGGCCGAGGCCGTGATCCAGTCCGCCGCCGAGGACCGCACCATCAAGGTCGCCGGGGAGTCCGCCGAGTCATGAAGGTCCTGAGCGTCGTCGGGGCACGACCGCAGTTCGTCAAGCTGGCGCCGGTGGCGGAGGCGTTCGCCGCCACCGACCACCAGCACGTGATCGTGCACACCGGCCAGCACTACGACAAGAACATGTCCGACGTGTTCTTCGCCGACCTGCGGATCCCGGACCCGGACGTCCACCTGGGCGTCGGGTCCGGCAGCCACGGCGTGCAGACCGGCGCGATGCTGTCCGCGATGGACGCCGTACTGGACGAGCACCGGCCGGACTGGGTGCTCGTGTACGGCGACACCAACTCGACGCTGGCCGGGACGCTGTCGGCGGTGAAGATGCACCTGCCGGTGGCGCACCTGGAGGCCGGGCTGCGGTCGTTCAACCGGCGGATGCCGGAGGAGCACAACCGCGTCCTCACCGACCACGCGGCCGACATCCTGCTGGCCCCGACCCAGGTGGCCATGGACCACCTGGCGAACGAGGGGCTGTCGGAGCGGGCGCGGCTGGTCGGCGACGTGATGACGGACGTGTGCTTCCGGGTCCGTGACGCGGTGGCGGACAAGCCGCTGGACGTGCCGTTCGAGCGGGGCGGGTACGTCGTCTCGACGATCCACCGGGCCGAGAACACCGACGACCCGGAGCGGCTGGCCGCGATCGTCGAGGGCCTCGCCGCCGCCGGCTCGCCGGTGCTGCTGCTGGCCCACCCGCGGCTGGTCGCCAAGTGCGCGCAGTTCGGGATCAAGCTGGAGCGTCCGGACGGCTCGCTGCACGTCCGCGAGCCGCTGGCGTACCCGGAGATGGTCGCGGCCGTGCTCGGTTCGGCCGGTGTGGTCACCGACTCCGGCGGCCTGCAGAAGGAGGCTTTCCTCCTCGGCCGCGTCTGCACCACGCTGCGCACCGAGACCGAGTGGGTCGAGACGCTCGAGGACGGCTGGAACGTCCTCACGTCCGATGTGAGCAGGCTGCCCGAGCTGGCCGCCCGGCCGGCCCCGGCGGCCGACCGCCCGATGCCCTACGGAGACGGCCGGGCCGCGGGCCGCGTCGTCGCCGCCCTCGCGGAGTAGAGGACACATGACGAAGGCCGCCGAAGAGGACCAGAAGCAGCCGCCGAACCTCACCGGTTCGGCGGCTGCCGACGTGCCCCCGGGTGCGCCGGTCAGCGCGTTCCCGGGGGAGGCCGGCCCGCCGCCGGCCGAGCCGCGCAAGCGGCTGCCTCGGGTGGAGTCGCTCACCGGTCTGCGGTGGTGGGCGGCGTTCTTCGTTTTCGCCCACCACATGACCAACCTGGCGCCGCTGCCGATCTGGAAGTTCCTGAAGTACGGGACGTCCGGGGTGACGTTCTTCTTCGTGCTGTCCGGTTTCGTGCTGACCTGGTCGGCCCAGCCGGGGACGAAGATCCGCACCTTCTACCGGCGCCGGTTCGCGCGGATCTTCCCGCTGTACTTCCTCACCCTGATCGCGGCGATCTTCGTCTTCTACCGGTTCGACCCGCCGACCGGGATGTCCTGGATCAAACCGGTCTCGGTCACCGTGCTGGTGCTGTCGGCGTTCCTGCTGCAGGGCTGGTCGAACAACCCGACCATCCTGTACGGCGGCAACCCGGCCGGCTGGACGTTGTCGGTCGAGGCGTTCTTCTACGCGTACTTCCCGTTCGTCTGGCGGGCGACGAAGAAACTCAAGGTGGCCGGCGGCCTGATCCTGTGTGTCGCGGTGATCGTCCTCGGCGGGGCCTATCGACTGGCGCTGTTCCACTACCCGGACGTCGTACCGGTGCTGCCGCAGCCGATCCTGCACTCGGTCGCGTTCCTGTTCGGCATCGGTCTGGCGATCTCGCTGCGGAGCGGCTGGAAGCCGCGGATTCCGGTCTGGTTCGCCTTCCTCGTCACCTCCGCCGGTCTGTACACGCTGTACTACTCCGGCCTGCACCCGACCGAGGTGCCGTTCGCGACCACCATGGGCCTGTGCCAGAAGGAAGTTCTCACCTTCCTGTACGGCTTCCTGATCCTCGCCGTCGCCGCCCGGGACACCCGCGGCGGCCGGTCCTGGCTGCGCAGCAAGCCGCTGGTCGCGCTCGGCCAGTGGTCGTACGCCTTCTACCTGGTGCACGCCACCATCCTGTACGCGATCAAGGAGTACCACGGTGTGGCCGGGCCGATCGGCTGGTCCAACCTGACCTGGTACGCCGGTGTCCTTGTCCTCTCGATCTTCGCCTCGTGGCTGCTCTACAAGTTCGTCGAGCACCCGCTGGAACGGAAGCTCCGAGGCCCCCGATGAAGAATCACTACCTAGTGGAGTCCCTGTGCGTGTCAGTGTTGTTGCCTTAGGCAAGATCGGGCTGCCGTTGGCGGTCCAGTTCGCGGCCAAGGGCCATCAGGTCGTCGGCGTCGACATCAACGAGAAGTTCGTCGAGCTGGTGAACGCCGGTCAGGAGCCGTTCCCAGGTGAGGCACACCTGCAGGAGCTGCTGTCCGAGACCGTGGCCGACGGCCGCTTGCGGGCGACCACGGACTACGCGGACGCCATCCCCGGCAGCGACGCGGTCGTCGTGGTCGTGCCGCTGTTCGTGGACGAGACGACCGGTGAGCCCGAGTTCGGCTGGATGGAGAACGCGACCCGTTCGCTGGCCGAGCACCTCAGCCCGGGCACCCTGGTCAGCTACGAGACCACGCTGCCGGTCGGCACCACCCGGGGCCGGTGGAAGCCGATGATCGAGGAGATCTCCGGCCTGACCGAGGGCCAGGACTTCCACCTGGTGTTCTCGCCGGAGCGGGTGCTCACCGGCCGCGTCTTCGCGGACCTGCGCAAGTACCCGAAGCTGGTCGGCGGGCTGTCCGAGGAGGGCGCCAAGCGTGCCACCGCGTTCTACGAGGCCGTGCTGGACTTCGACGACCGCCCGGACCTGGAGCGCGGCAACGGCGTCTGGGACCTGGGGTCGGCCGAGGCGGCCGAGCTGGCGAAGCTGGCCGAGACCACCTACCGCGACGTCAACATCGGCCTGGCCAACCAGTTCGCCCGGTTCGCCGGTGAGCACGGTATCGACGTACACCAGGTGATCGAGGCCTCGAACTCGCAGCCCTACAGCCACATCCACCGGCCCGGCATCGCGGTCGGCGGCCACTGCATCCCGGTCTACCCGCGGCTCTACCTGTGGACCGACCCGGAGGCGACCGTCGTCCGGGCCGCCCGCGAGGCGAACCTCGGCATGCCGGACTACACGGTCGGCCTGCTCGAGGGCGCGTACGGCGACCTGGACGGAGCCAAGGTGGTCGTGCTCGGCGCGGCGTACCGTGGTGGTGTCAAGGAGACCGCGTTCTCCGGGGTGTTCCCGGCCGTGGAGGCGCTGAAGGCCCGTGGTGCGGAGGTGTCCGTGCACGACCCGCTGTACACCGACCAGGAGCTCCAGCAGCTCGGCTTCACGCCGTACGCGCTGGGCGCGCCGGTGGACGCGGCCGTCCTGCAGGCGGACCACCCGGAGTACGCGCAGCTGACCCCGGCCGAGCTGCCGGGCGTCAAGGTGCTCGTCGACGGCCGTGACCGCACCGACCCGGCCCGGTGGGCCGGTGTGCGCCGGATCGTGATCGGAAGGTCGGTCCGCCCGTGACACCTGCCGACCTGCGGGTCGTGATGATGGTCGCGAACGACGTCACCAACGACAGTCGGGTCCGCAAGGAGGCCGCCGCGCTGGCCGAGACGGGAGCCGAGGTGACGGTGCTCGGGGTCTCGTCCGGCGGGCTGCCGTCGCGGGAGATCCTCGACGGCGCGCTGATCGTGCGGGTGCCGGTTCCGTTCAGCCTGCGGGACGAGCGGAAGCGGAGCCGGACGGCCCGCCGGGACTGGCGGCCGCCGCTGGTGGGGTACAAGCACCGGTCGACGTACGTCGCCCGCAGCCAGCGGATCCAGGCCGAGCTGAAGGAGCTCAAGGCCGACTCCGGGCACGCGATCGCGGCGGCGAAGGCCGGGAAGGGCAACCCGGTCAAGTACAAGCTGGGCGTGGCCGCCCGGCTGCTGCGCCGGACGCGCTGGCAGGCCGCGCAGAAGGCCACCTGGGTGCGCAAGGGCGTCGGCAACAAGTCCGACGTCCCGTTCAAGTTCAGCTGGCGCGCGTACGACGGGGTCATCCACCGGATGCCCTGGCCGGCGTCGTGGCGCAGGCTGCACCCGGAGGCGCTCGACCTGGAGATCGCCTTCGGCGACCTGATCGACCGGCTCGAGCCCGACGTGGTGCACGCGCACGACATGCACGTCATCGGTGTCGCCACCCGGGCGGCCGGCCGGGCGAAGCTGCGCGGCAAGCACCTGAAGGTCGTCTACGACGCGCACGAGTACGTCGCCGGCCTGTCCCGGTACGGCGCGCGGACCCGTCGCTCGATCGCGGCCTGGGCGAACCACGAACGCGAGTACATCGGTCAGGTCGACCAGGTGGTCACGGTCAGCCCGGCGATCGCCAAGCGGCTGCGGCAGGAGCACAAGCTCGGCCACGAGCCCGCGGTGATCATGAACACGCCGAACCCGGCGGACGTCTCGGTCGAGGTGACCGACATCCGCACCCGGATCGGCCTGCGCCCGGAGGTCCCGCTGCTGGTCTACAGCGGCGGCGTCACCCGGGCCCGCGGCATCGAGACCGCCGTCCAGGCGCTGGTGGACCTGCCGGACGCGCACCTGGCCGTCGTCTGCGTGCCGGCGGTCGCGACCGACGCCGTCCGGGTGCTGCAGACGCAGGCCGCGGCGCTCGGCGTCGAGGACCGGCTGCACTGCGTCGACCCGGTGAAGCCGAACGAGGTGGTCGCCTTCCTGCGGACCGCGGACGTCGGCCTGATCCCGATCCTGCGCTACCCGAGCCACGAGATGTCGCTGCCGAACAAGCTGTTCGAGTACGCCTTCGCCGGCCTGCCGGTGGTGGTCAGCGACATGCCGAGCATGAAGGAGTTCGTCGACCGGACCCGGATCGGCGAGGTGTTCGTCGCGGCCGACGCGCACGACCTGGCGGCCAAGGTGCGCACCGTCCTCGGCGACCTGGACACGTACCGCGAGCGGGTGGCCGACCCCGGCTACCAGCAGGAGGTCTCCTGGGCCGGGCAGGCGGAGAAGCTGCGCGGTCTGTACGGCGAGCTGGTCGGCCGTCCGCTGGAGGTCTCCAGGCCCGCCGACCGGGTGGCGAAGAAGCAGCGCCACCTGCTCATCGGCCCGGTGAACAGCGCCGGCCAGGCCTGGCTGTGGGCCACCGCGCTGGAGCGCGCGGACCCGGGTCTGGTCGCGGAGTCGCTCACCACCGGCAGTGGCGCGTTCGACTTCCGGGTGCACCGGACGGGGACCTACCGGCAGTACCGCTCGGATCTGCGCTGGCAGCTCGAGCTCACCGCGTACACGCTGCGCACCGTGACCCACGTGCTGTTCGAGGCGGGTCGCCCGATGTTCGGGCAGGAGCGCGGTGGGATGTGGACGACCGACGTACCGGTTCTGGACTCGGCGGGGATCAAGCACGGCGTGCTGTTCCACGGCTCCGACATCCGCGATCCCGCGCAGCACCGGGCGAAGTACCGGTTCTCGCCGTTCCGGGACCGCGACGAGGAGCTCACCCAGCGGCTGCAGGCGTCGAACGACGTGATGCGCCGGCACCTGGCCAGGTACGACGGCCCGGTGTTCGTCACCACGCCGGACCTGCTGGAGTTCGTCGACAACGGCATCTGGCTCCCGCTGACCGTCGACGTCGAGGAGTTCACCTCGACCCAGCCGGTGCTCGAGCGGGAGGTCCCGGTGGTGCTGCACGCGCCGTCGGCCAGCGCGCTGAAGGGATCGGCGTACGTCGACCCGGTGCTGATGGACCTGGACGCCAAGGGCCTGATCACGTACCAGCGGGTGCAGGGAGTGGCGCACTCCGAGCTCGCCGAGATGGTCCGGAACGCCGACATCGTGGTCGACCAGATGCTGCTCGGCTCGTACGGCGTCTTCGCGTGCGAGGCGATGGCGGCCGGCCGGGTCACCGTCGGGCACATCGCGGACCCGGTCCGCGCGCTGCTGCCGGCCGACCTGCCGATCGCGGAGGCGACCCCGGACGACCTGTCCGAGGTGATCCAGCGGCTGGTCGCCGAACGCGACCAGGCCCGCAAGCTCGCCGACGCGGGCCCGTCGTTCGTCCGGGACCTGCACGACGGGCGGAGGTCGGTGGAGGCCCTGCTGCCGTTCGTCAACGACGAGCTCGAGGCCGGCGAGGCCTGAGTGCGGATTCTGATGATCGCGCAGTCCCCGATCGCCGGGGACTCGCGGATCCTCCGGGAGGCGACGGCTCTGGTCGCGGCCGGTCACGAGGTGCAGGTGATCGGCCGCGACGTACCGGACGGCTTCGAGGTCGGGCCGGGCGTGAGCGTCGAGTCCGTCTCCCGGTCGGCCGGACTGCGGGGCAGCAACGGCGGTCCCGCGGTCGGCCACGGCCGGAGCGGGCCGAAGGTGCTGGTCCAGCGGTTCGGGCGGTGGTTGCTGCTGCCCGAGCACCGGAACCGGACGGAGAAGCAGTGGCGGACCGCGGCGGCTCCGCGGGTCGCGGCCGCCGGTCCGTTCGACGTCGTGCACGCGCACGACTTCAACACGCTCGAGCTGGCCGCCGCGTTCGCCGAGCAGTGGTCGGCGGAGCTGGTGTACGACACCCACGAGTTGTGGTTCGACCGGGCGTTGCCGGGCCGGCCGACGCCGTTGTGGCGGGCGCGCGGACGGCGGTCCGAGGTCGCGCTGGCCGGTCGGGCGCGGTTCGTCCTCACGGTGTCCGAGGGGATCGCCCGGCGGTTGCGCGAACGCGGGCTGCGGGACGTGCGCGTCGTACGGAACACCTTCCGGCGGGCGCACGACGTACCTGCGCCGCCAGAGCGGCCGGAGGGTTTGCTGTACGCCGGGCGCGTGGGGGCGGGGCGTGATCTGCCGACCGTGGTGGCCGCGGCGCGGCGGTTGGCGCCGTTCCGGACGGTGCTGATGGGGTCGGTGGATCCGAACTATCGCTTGGATCTCGGGCCGGTGGAGACGGTCGCCGAACGCTCCATCGACGAGGTCGACGACACCCTGCGGTCCTACGGCATCTCGTTGGTCACGTTGACGAACACCTGCGAGAACCACCGGCTCGCCCTTCCCAACAAGCTCTTCCACGCCGTCCGGGCCGGCGTCCCGGTCGTCGCCGCGGACCTCCCCGAGCTCCGCGCGGTCGTCACGCAGTACAAGCTCGGAACCCTTTACACCCCAGGCGATCCGGCGTCCCTCACCACGGCCGTCCGAGACCTGATCGACAACTACCCCACGTACACCGATGGAGTCCGCTCCGCCGCCACCGACCTCAACTGGGAACAGGACTCCACAGTCCTCGTAGCCGCCTACGCCGAGCTCACCCACTAAGCACGCCCGCCCCGGCACTTGACCGGGGCGGACGTACTTCAGGGTGTCAGCGTGAAGCCTCCACCATCTGGCGCATGAGTTCTGCCGGGTCGCGTTCGGGCTCGGGTTGGGCGAGGCGGGTGGCGGGGATGCGGGACTGCGGGGGTGCCGCGGTCTGCAGGGCCGCCGTGTAGCCCGTGAGGGGGAGGGTGAGGGAGGAACGGGCCGGGTCGAGGGTGATGGTGGCACCGGTGAACGGGATGGACGGGTTGTCCGGTTCGACCGTGAGGACCAGGCCGAGCCGGTGCCCGGCAGCGAACACCACGTCGTCCGCGTTCAGCTCGAACGACAGGTCGTACCACCGGCCGGACTGCAAGGATTCCTTGGAGTACAAGGACTTGTAGTGCCCGACGTCCGCCAGCGTCCGCACGACGACCGAGGTGTCCGACACCCCTGTGTTGACCTGCGTGTCGGGGTAGCACCCGGTGTCGAGCGCGTTCCCGTCACCCCAGCACACCGACGTGTTCGGCACGTTGGTGACGTTCGTGTACCGGCTCGCCGTACCGTAGTCGACCAGCCGCGCCTTGATGCCGGCGGCAACCTTGTTGACCTTGACCCGGACCGACACCTTCCCGGTCCCGGTGACCCGGACCGCCTTCTCCAGCTCGTCACTCAGGAACACCGCCCGGTCCGGCCGTACGGTCGTCGGATCGAGTACGACGGTGTCCGCCGACGGCTCGTCGGTCCCCGTGAAGCTGACCGGGTCGCTCGAGGCTGCGGCGATCGACAGCCCACCGGTCTTCGCGCCGGACACCTTGCTGAGCTTCAGCGTGGTCTGCCGGGCACCGACCGCCGGCCAGCGCGGCTCGTCGTAGAATGTGCCGTCCTCACGCTGCACGGTCGCCTGCGGCGTCTGCATGACGCCGTTCTTCAGGCCCTGCAGCCAGTAGTCGAACCACGGGTGCAGCTTGTCCACCCACTGCTCGCGGAAGCTGAAGCCGTCCAGGTGGACGCCCTGGTGCAGGAAGATCTTCCGCGGCACGTTGTAGCGGGCCAGCTGGTCCCACCACTCACCGAAGTGCCGGGTCTTGACGTTCTCGTCGCCGAGCCCGTGGACGACGTACACACTGGACCGCACGTTGCGCGCGTCCAGGTTGTAGTTCCGCGGGTCCCACCACTTGCTGTAGCTGCCGGTGCGGGTGTCGGAGTCCTGCTCGATCTCGTTCGTCAGCTCGACGCAGCGCGGGGAGGCGTCGTTGCTGACGTAGTCGTGCAGGAAGCCCATGTACTCGTCGTAGAACGGCACGCCGAAGCCGCGGGTGTAGTCGTACCAGCTGGAGATCGCGGCGATCGGGACGATGGTCTCCAGCCCGCGGACGCCGGTGCTCGCGACCGAGTTGGCGATCGTCCCATTCCAGGACACGCCGATCATGCCGGCCTTCCCGGTGGACCAGTCGGCCCTGGCGCGGCTGCCGTCGGCGTTGTACCCGGGCACGCGGTGGTTCAGCCAGTCGACCACGGCCTTGGTGCCGAGCACCTCGAGGTCGGCGCCGACGTCACTGCAGCCGGTCGACCGGAACGTGCCGGGCATGTCGACGAAGGCGACGGCGTACCCGCGCGGCACGAAGTAGTTGTCCAGCCAGCTGCCGAACACCTGCCGTACGCCGTTCCCGTCGAAGTACGCCTTGTTGTCGCCGGCGTAGTAGGGCGACGCCTGGATGATGACCGGGACGTCGACCCCGGCCCCGGCGGCCTCGCCAGGCCGGATCACGTCGACGGTGATCCGGTCGGCGATCCCGTTGGCGTCCCCGTCGAGCCTGGGGACGTCGACCTCGATCCGCTCGTGGATCGCGTTGGCGTAGTCGTACGCCGCGACGGTGGTCGTGCCCTGGACGAACGGCTTGGCCGGGACGGCGGTCGGTGCGGTGGCCGATGCGGTGGTCAGTGCGGTGGCCGGTGCGGTGGTCGGGCCGGCGGTCGCGGTCAGCGAGGCCAGTGGAGCCAGCGCGGCGACGGCCAGAAGAGTGGTCCCGGTCCGGAACCGAGTTCTGCGCATACGTGTCTCTCCCCTGTGGGCGGTGGGTGGGACACACGTCGGCCCTCCCTCGACAGGGCCGTTGTGGTGCACCGCACCTTACGCACAACGAGGGCTGTTGTCTGCACGGATCTCACTCGCGTGATCACTTCCTGTGCACATCACGGGAAAAACTTCGCGTCGGCTGCGGCAACTTCCGGCCTTCGTGGTGCATCGAGTTGAGCGAGACCTGCTGAGAAGGGGACCCGAGATGTGGCGACAGATGATCGGCGTGGGATGCGGTGCGGTACTGGCGCTCGGTGCGGTGTCACCGCCCGCCCAAGCAGCGGAGGCAGCGAGCGCGGCCGCGTGTACGGCGTACGCCGGCAGCGTCACCGCGGCCGGGGGCCACGGCACCCGGAAGGTCACCGCGACCACCCCACCGGCCGCGGGGGCCGTCAGTACGACGACGGGCGTCTACAGCCCGGGCACGGTGCGGGCGACGAGTCACTGGGAGGACTACCTCAAGTCCGGCGGAGGCTCGACGAAGCACGGCTACGTGATCATCGGGGACTCGCTGTACCGCAGCGGCTACGCGACCAACGGCTTGAACCAGCTCGAGGGGCCGCCGTACCTGACCCGGATCGGTGGCGGCTGGTCGAAGTTCAGTCTGGTCGAGTGGGCGACGTACGACACCGTCGAGGCCGGTGACGTGACCCGGACCGAGGTGTACGCGCTGCGCACCGACGGCGTGCTGTTCCGCTGGCACGTCACCGACAGCGGCTGGCGGGCCACCGGCTCGTACCCGGGGTTCTCCGCGGTGAAGACGATGGCGGTGATCAGCAAGCAGCCGACGTACGACACCTTCCTGGCGAATACCCGCGGCGGGGCGCTCTACACGATCCGGATCCCGGTGAGCTCGCCGATGAAGCCGGTGGTGAAGCAGGTCCGCTCCCGGACGTGGCAGGGGTTCGAGACGCTGATCGCCAACAAGTGCGGGCAGTACGGCACGCTCCTGCTCGGCATCGACAAGGACGCCCAGTCCGGCTACCTGTACGCCGTCGGCCACGCGAACGGCACGTCCACAGTCATCAACAGCCTCGGAAAGGTCCCCGCCACCTTCAACGACCCCATCGACTTCCGCTGGGCCGGCGTCGCCTTCTACGACGCCCTGAACGGCGAGTGACCCGGATGAGGCGCCAGTTGGTGGGGGCAGCATGTGCTGCGGTCCTGGCGCTCGCGGTGGTGCCGCCCGCCGCGGAGGCGTCCGCGACGGCGCCGTGCACGACGTGGGCGGGGTCCGTGACGTCGGCCGGCGAGCACACCTTCAAGGCCATCAACGCCACCGCACCACCATCGCTCACCCGGTCGAGCACGACCGCGGGTGTGTACGGACCCGGGCAGGTGCGGCTCGCCACGCACTTCGAGGACTACCCGAAGTCCGGCGCCGGCAGCACACGGAGCGGGTACGTCGTGATCGGCGACGTGCTGTACCAGTCGTCGTACGCCGTCGACGGCGCCGACAAGGTGGAGGCGCCAGGACCTCGCCTGCGACGTATCGGCAGCGGGTGGTCGAACTTCAGTCTGATCGAGGTGGCGCCGTACAACTCCGGCGCGGTGGCGCCGCGGACCGAGTTGTACGGGTTGCGCAAGGACGGCCTGCTCTTCCGCTGGCACCTGGTGGACAACGGCTGGCGCAGTACGGGCTCCTACCCGGGGTTCTCAGCCGTGAAGACGATGACGCTGATCAGCAAGCAGCCGACGTACGACACCTTCCTCGCGAACACCCGCGGCGGCGCCCTCTACACCGTCCGCATCCCGGTGACCTCGCCGATGAAGCCCGTCGTCAACCCGGTCCGCACCAAGACGTGGCAGGTCTTCGAAACCCTCACCGCCACCAAGTGCGGCAACTACGGCACCCTGCTGCTGGGCATCGACAAGCAGACCAAGACCGGCCACCTGTACGCCGTCGGCCACGCCAACGGCCCCGCCACCGTGATCAAAGGCCTCGGCCAGGTATCCACCACCTTCCCCGCCCCCCTCGACTTCCGCTGGACCCCACCCACCTTCCAAGACAACCTCAACGGCGACTAAGTGGTTGTCGGGGGAGAGTCTTCAAGGGGAGTTCATGTGGGGGTGTGGTGGGCGCTCTAGGGTCGCGGCATGATTTTGACTCGGCGTGGGGTGTTGAAGGCTGGGCTGGTGGGGGTCGGGTTGGCGGCCACGCCTGGGTTGGCGGTGGCGGGGCGGCCGCGGCGGGTTCGGGTGCTGGTGGCAACCAACGAGCCCTGGGGGACGTATCACGCGCGGCCGTTGCTGACTGAGGCCGCTCGGCGCGGGTGGGAGCTGGTGCAGCTGGTGCCGGATCGGTCGCGGGTGACGCCGGACGACCCGGTGCCGGTGGCGACGCTGGACGACGTACCCCCGGCGGATCTGCTGGTGGTCAACGGCGCTGAGGCGTGGCCGGCCGACGTTGCGAAAGCATTGCCGCGTCTTCCGTTGGTGGCCAGTTCGCTGGCGTATCTGAAGCCGGTGGAAGCGCCGCGGGCCAAGGAGTTCCGGTCACGGCTCGAACTCGTCACGGCCGCGTCGCCGGCCGAGTCCGACGTGTTCGCGGCGTACCTCGGGTGGAAGCGCCGCGTCCGCATGGTCGGCTCGGCGCAGACGGACGACCTGCCGGCGTACACCCCGCAGGCCGGTCGCGTGCTCGTGCTGACCAGCGTGACCCGGCCGGATCCGACGGGCGACGCCGCGCCCGGTACGCAACTGCTGCTCGACGCGGCCGCGAAGTTGGCGGCCGCGGGTAAGCACATCGTGGTCGGTCTGCACCCGCGAGAGGACCGGACGCTCTGGGAGCGGTACGAGATCAGCCCGCTCGGTTCGGTTCCGGCGTCGGCGACGGCGGAATGCGCGATCGGCATCCCGGGCACCGTCTTCCCCATCGTCGCGGCGGTCGGCGTACCGCTGGTCGGGTGCGTCGACCCCGAGCTGCAGGTGCCTGACTACATCCTGGACGTCTGCTCGTCGACCATCGACAGTCCGGAAGCGGCCGTCGACGCAGTACAGAACGCGCGTCCTGCGAGCCGGGGTGATGTCTTCGCGGCCGTGGGCCCGATCGGCGGCTCAGCCCGCCGGCTGTACTCCGCCTGGCAGACGGTCATCGCCTGTTCTCAACGACCAGTCGCAGCCTGACCGGCGCGACTCCGATCTCGACGCGTTGACCCCAGCCGGCGGTGAGTGTGTCGGATTCTATGCCGTCACCGAAGATGACGAGGTCGGACTCGGCGGTGATGGTGAGGGTGTCGGGGGCTTTGAGGAGGCCTTCGGTGTTGGCGGTGCCGGTGGCGGGGGAGGGCCAGGCTTCGCGGACGAACCAGCAGAGGGTGGGGTCGGTGGGCGCCGGGAGGGAGAGCGGGCTGCGGCGTTCCTGCCAGGCGGAGCGGCACCAGCCGGTGGAGCCGGTGCCGGTGCCGATCAGGATGCCTGAGGACGACTGGCGTTCGGGCAGGCTGTCGGGGGCGCTCAGCCGGTAGCGGGCGGACTGGTGGGTGCGGTGGCCGACGTACACCTCGTTGAGGGCGATCAGCTGCTGGCCGTCGTCGGTGCCGGCGGCAACCATCGTGCGTTCGGCGACGTGCCGCTCGTGCAGTAGGTCGGCTATCGCGGCCGGGGCGTGCGGGACGAGTACGCCGGGGTTGCGCGCCGGCTCCGGGTTGATGCCGATCACCGGCTGGCCGTCCAGGTACTTCGCCACGTTCGCGACCAGCCCGTCCTGACCGACCGCGATCACCACGTCCTCCGGACCGAACCCGAACCGGTCCAGGTCGTTGCGCTCAGCAACAGCGCGTCGCCAGTCCAGCGGGATCGCGGCCGAGACTGTTGCGAGCGCCTCCTGCTGCGCCTGGTGCCGCGCGTCCAGCTCGGCCAGGTCCCGGCCGCGCCCGGCGAGGAAGAACCCGGCCTGCTGCCGAGTCCCGTGCCGGGCGACCAACTCCGTCAGCTCGGTCGCCCGGTGCACGATCACTGCCCGGGGTGGCAGGCTCATCGGGCATCCGTCAGCTTCGTCAGCAGTGGGGTGAGCAGGTCCGGCGTCAGGTTCAGCGTGCCGATCTCCGGCAGGGCGCCCTGTTTGATCGCCATCGCCAGGATCGTGCCTTGGTCCAGGTCGGCGTACGCGTCCAGCAGCGCCTTCTCCGCGGCCGCCTCCGCCGCGCCGATCACGCGCTTGGCGTCCGCCTCGGCCTCGCTCAGCGCCCGCTTGCGGCCCGCGGCCGCCTGGGTCTCGATCTGGCCCGCCGCGGCCGCCTCGGTCGCGCGGAGCCGCTCGTTCTGGCCGCGCTGGTTGACCAGTTGCTCCTCGCGCCGGGCGAGCTCGATCTGGTTCTGCAGCTCGTTCTCCGCGATGGACCGCTCCCGCTCGACCGCCATCGCCCGCCGCTCGTACGTCGCCTTGTCGGCGGCCTGCTGGACCATCTCCCGGGTCGGCGTCTGCAGCGCCTTCTCCACGTCCCGCTCGGCCCGTACGGCGACCACGCGGACGTCCTCGACGCCGATGCCGAGCCCGGTCAGCCGCTGATCGGCCCGCAGGCCGGTCCCGACCGCCTGGCGGAGCGCGGTCATGCCCTCGGACAGCGCCTCGGTCAGGCTCATCCGGGCGAGCAGGTCGAGCGCGGTCTGCTGCGCCAGCTCGGTCAGCAGCCCGCCGAGCTGCTCGAGCGGGGTCGACCGCCACAGCCCGGTGTCCGGGTCGATGCCGAAGTCCAGCCGGGCCGCGGCCAGCGCGGGATCGATGACCCGGTAGGTCACGGTCGCCTGCACGGCCACGTCCTGGAAGTCCTGGGTCCGGCCGTGGAACAGCAGCGGCTGCTCGCGGTCGTCGACCGGGATCTCGCTCAGCGACGAGTTCAGCGCGCGGAACCAGAACGCCTGGCCGGCGCCGTCGTGCGCGAGTTTGCCGTTGCGCAGGTGGCGCACATGGGTGGTCGGGTTGGCCCGCAGGTGGCTGATGAAGCGGAACCGGGTGATGTCTGCCATCGATCGTTCTCCTTTGTCGTCAGTTTGACGATAAGGGTCGAGATGACTTCTCGTCAAGGTGACGATTACCATGCTGTCCCATGGACTTCGTGCCGCTCGGCCTGGCCGCCGACCTGGTCATCCTGACCGTCCGCGAGAGCGCCCTGCAGGTGCTCCTGATCCGCCGCGGCATCGCGCCGTACCGGGGCCGCTGGGCGCTGCCCGGCGGGTTCGTCCGGCCGGACGAGGACCTCGAGGAGACCGCCCGTCGCGAGCTGGCGGAGGAGACCGGCCTGTCGTCGGACCGGATCCACCTCGAGCAGGTGGCGACGTACGGCGCTCCGGAGCGCGACCCCCGCGGACGCGTCGTCAGCGTCGCCTACCTGGCGCTGGTGCCCGATCTGCCCGCGCCGGTGGCGGGGACGGATGCCGCGTCGGCCGGCTGGGTGGAGGCGGTCGAGGTGCTGGCCGACCCGGGCCGGCTCGCGTTCGACCATCACCGGATCCTGTCCGACGGCGTCGAGCGAGCGCGGGCGAAGCTCGAGTACTCGCCGCTCGCGGCCGCGTTCTGCCCGCCCGAGTTCACCATCTCGGAGCTGCGCGGGGTCTACGAAGCGGTCTGGGGTACGCCGCTCGACCCGCGCAACTTCCACCGCAAGGTCACCAAGACCCCGGACTTCGTCGAGCCGACCGGTGGTACGACGACCCGCGACGGCGGCCGCCCCGCCCAGCTCTTCCGCCGCGGCAGCGCGACCGTCCTGCACCCGCCGATGACCCGCGGTTGACCTCCAGTCGGCTTGAAGTGCTTCCATCCACCGCATGACCCACGTTCTCGTCACCGGCGCCGGACGCGACACCGGGCGCAGGCTCGCGTGCGCGTTCGCCGCTCGCGGTGCCCACGTGCTCGCCACCGCGCGGACGCTCGCCGCCGCCCAGGAGACCGTCGACCTCATCCACGCTGCGGGTGGATCGGCGACCCCGGCCGTCCTCGACCTCGCCGACCCGGATTCGATCGAACGGCTCCGGGTCGACCGCCTCGACGTACTCGTGAACAGCGGCGCGCGCTACCTCGCCGGCGCACCCACACCGGCCGACGTGGTCGACACTATCGCGGGCGGCGCCACCGGCACCGTGCTGCTCACCGAACGTCTCCTGCCGTTGCTCAGGGCATCCACCCGGCCGGACATCGTCAACCTGATCTCGGCCGCCGGGCAGACCGGCCACCACCGGTCCGACGCGCATCCGGCGTTCTACGCGGCCAAGCACGCCCAGGCCGGGTACGCCGAGATCCTCTCCGAACGACTGCGGCCGGAAGGGATCCGGGTGATCTCACTGTTCCCGCCGGACTTCGTGCAGGACGGCCCGCGCGAGACCGGCGCCGACCTCACCGCGCAGTCGGTGGTCGACTGCGTGCTGTTCGCGGTCGGTCAGCCGCGGGACTGCTTCATCCGAGCGTTCTACTTCGAACAGCCAGCTCCTCGGCCGTGATCAGGTCGGTGTGCGTGCCGGGGGAGCCGCACGCCCAGGCCCCGGCGATCGAGCCGGCGACCGCGGCGTCGTACCAGGTGACGCCGTCGAGACGCCGGGCGAGGAACGCCGCGACGTACGCGTCACCGGCGCCGTTGGTGTCGACCACGGGCCGGTCGGGCAGGTCGACGGCCGGGATGTGCCGCGGTGCCCGGTCGCGGACGTGCAGGTAGCTGCCGTCGGCGGCGGCCATCGCGACCACGACCTGCGCACGGCCGTTGGCGAAGATCCAGTCCACGGCGTCGTCCGGCAGCGCGCTGGTGGAGACGAAGACGATGTCGGCGGTGGTCGCGAAGTCCTTGTGGTAGTCGTTCCGCCCGTCCCAGTCGTGCAGGTCGGTGGAGACCGTGCAGTCCGCGGCCAGTACGTCGGACAGCGCGTCGCGGGCGAAGTCCATGATCGAGACGTGCACGTGGCTCGCGTGGGCGACGTTGGTCCGCCACAGATCGGGGTCGACCCGGAGTCCGGCCGGCTGGCGGGCGTCGTACAGGGCGAGGCGTCGGCCGTCGGGATCGACCAGGTTGATCGATCGACGCGTGCCGCTCGGATGGAGGGCGACGTGCAGCGGCAGGCGGAGGTCGTCGTACAGCCGGCGGATGCGGTAGCCCTCGGGGTCGTCGCCGATCACGTCCGCGAGACCGGCGCGCAGGCCGAGCAGGTGGCAGCCGAGCGCGACGCCGTGGCCGGTGTGGCCGACGTACGACTCGACCGGGTCGACGTGGATCGTCTCGACGGCGGGCAACGGGAGCGCGGGCACCCGCACGATGGTGTCGACCCCGACTCCGCCGATCACGAACACGTCCAGTTCCATACCCCCGTCATACCTGACTTTCGACAAGGGTGTCAGGTGTCTTTAGCGCGATGTGGACAAGTCCGTCGCGGCGGGAGGCTCGGCTCATGCTCAGTCGACGCGTTCTCCTCACGACCACAGCGGCCGCCCTCCTGACACCACTCGCCGGTCAGCGGGCGACCGCCGCGGGTTCCACCGGCCGGCGGGTGCCGGTTCGCCTGCGGTTCCCCCGGCCTTCCGGGCCCTTCCCGGTCGGCACGACCGAGCTTCATCTGGTCGATCGGGAACGGGATGACCCGTACGTCCCCGGGCGCGCGCGGGAGTTGATGATCAGCATCTGGTACCCGGCGCGGGCTGGGGGTGCGCCGGCGCCGTACCTGCCGCCGCTCACCGCCAAGCTGTACGGCGAGGGCGCGGCCCAGGCGCTCCAGCAGCCGGTGGACGCGGTCGACTGGGTCGGGGCCCGCGTGCCTGCGACCACGCGAGCGCCGGTCAGCCGCGGACGGCGGCCGGTCGTGGTGTTCTCGCCCGGCTTCGGCGTACCGCGCGGGCTCGGCTCGATCATGGTCGCCGAGCTCGCCAGCCGTGGGTACGTCGTCGTGACGGTCGACCACACGTACGAGGTCGCCGGCGTGGAGTTCCCCGGCGGGCGGCTCGAAGTACAGACCCTGCCGCAGGGCTCGTACGCCCTGATGGCCCGGAATGCCCGGGTCGCCGACGTCCGCTTCGTCCTCGACGCGCTGACCAAGCTGGCTCGCGGCGACAACCCGGACGCCGGCCATCGCCCGCTGCCCAAGGGACTCGGTGACCTTCTCGACCTGCGCCGGATCGGTGCGTTCGGGCACTCGGCCGGCGGCATCACCTCGCTCGACGTGATGGACGTCGACCGCCGAGTCCGGGCCGGGATCGACCTGGACGGCACGCTGGCCTACGGCTACCCGGATCCGGCGGACTGCCCGACGGTCGCGCACGGCACGGACAGGCCGTTCCTGCTGATGGGTGCCGGCGGCACCGGCCCGAACGGCGGGCCGCAGACCCACCGGACCGAGCCGTCCTGGGGACTGTTCTGGGACCACTCAACCGGCTGGAAGCGGGACCTCAACGTGCCCGACGGCGGCCACTACTCCTTCATCGACCATCAGGCCCTGATCCCGTGGTTCCAGCGGTTCTTCACCGTCCCGCCGGAGCTCATCGCGAACACGGTCGGCACCGCCGACGCCGCCGCGGTCCTGCGCGCACTGCGCACGTACATCCCGGCGTTCTTCGACCAGCACCTGCGCGGCCGCCCGCACCCCGCCCTGTGGATCCGCGGCCTGCCCGAGACCACGTTCGTACGCTAGTCGCTCAGCTCCAACAGGTCGCCGGGCTTGCAGTTGAGCGCGTCGCACAGGGCGGTGAGGGTGGAGAACCGGATCGACCTGGCCCGGCCGTTCTTGAGGATCGACAGGTTGACGATCGTGATGCCGACCCGGTCGGCGAGCTCGGTCAATGTCAGTCCCCGCTCGGCCAGTAACCGGGTCAGGTTGACCTGGATCCGGTGGGCGTCCTCAGGTGGCATCAGACCAGGCCCTCGGTGTCCGCGCGGAGCCGGACGCCGATCCGGAACGCCTCGGCCAGCGCGGCCACCAGGAACGCCACCGCGACCTGCGTCAGCGGTACGTCGACCGTGAACGGGACGTCGCCCGCCAACGCCGTACCGGCGACCAACTGGTCGGTGCAGATCGCGGTCACCAAACCGTCGACGACCGTGCCCACGACGATCAGTACGGCGAGGCCGTACAGCCGGCGCGGATTGCGCGGCGTGAACGGCTCGCCCGCGGACAGCGTGCGGGCGATCCGGAAGAGCAGGTAGATCCCGAACAGGATGAGTACGGCGACCACGATGGACGGCAGGGTGAGCAGCAGCCGTTGCTCGAGGGTCGGGTCGGTGACCGAGAGCGTCGCGGTGTCGCCGGTGGACAGCTTCAGCCCGTCCGCCTCGGCCAGAGTGGTGCTCTCGGTGCCGGCGACCGGGACCTGATGCTCGATGAAGCCGTCGATGCCGCGGACGAGGGTGAGCAGTGGCATGCCGAGGCCGATCACGGCGACCGCGACGAACGCGATGCCGAGAAGTCCTTGCAGTGCCCGGGAGTCGGAGCGGCCCCACCGGCTGAGGCCGAACGTCGACGGCCTACCCATGATCAGTCACTTCCTTATCGTCACTCGATAATATCGTTGGTCGATAATAACGACAAACGATAAGGAAGTGTCAAGAGCAGAGCTCTGAAGAGCAGGGTGGGGGAGCGGGAGTGTCAAGAGCAGGGCGCGGGAGCGGGCGTGTCAAGAGCCTGGCTGGGGCGGGCGTGTCAAGGGTCAGGGCGGTGACCACGGATGGTCACCGCCCTGGGGAGTACGGACTACTGCTTGATCGGGGCGCCGGTTTTGGACTGGAGGTCGTCGAAGGTGACGCCTTCGGCGAGCTCGACGAGCTTCAGGCCGTCGTCGGTGACGTCCAGGACGGCGAGGTCGGTGATGATCCGGTCGACCACCCCGCGGCCGGTGTGCGGCAGGTCGCACTCCTGGAGGATCTTGTGCGAGCCGTCCTTGGCGACGTGCTCCATCAGCACGATCACCTTCTTGGCGCCGTGCACCAGGTCCATCGCGCCGCCCATCCCCTTGACCATCTTGCCGGGGATCATCCAGTTCGACAGGTCGCCGGTGGCCGACACCTGCATCGCGCCCAGGATCGCGGCGTCGATCGCACCGCCGCGGATCATCCCGAACGACAGTGACGAGTCGAAGAACGATGCCCCCGGCAACGTCGTCACGGTCTCCTTGCCGGCGTTGATCAGGTCCGGGTCCTCGTCGCCCTCGACCGGGTACGGCCCGACGCCGAGGATGCCGTTCTCACTCTGCAGGACGACGGTGACGCCGTCGGGGATGTAGTTCGGCACCAGCGTCGGCAGGCCGATGCCGAGGTTCACGTACGAGCCGTCCTCGAGCTCGGCGGCGGCGCGGGCGGCCATCTGCTCACGGGTGAGTGGCATCTCAGGCCTCCATCTTCTCGCGCTGGGCCTCGTAGGCCTCGCGGGGCTGCACCGTACGCTTCTCGATCCGCTTCTCGACGTCCTTGCCAACAGCAACGACACGCTGGACGTAGACCCCGGGCAGGTGGATCTCGTCCGGGTCCAGCTCACCAGGCTGGACCAGCTCCTCGACCTGGGCGATGGTGACCCGGCCGGCCATCGCGGCCAGCGGGTTGAAGTTCCGCGCGCTCCGGTCGAACACGAGGTTGCCGTGGGTGTCGCCCTTCAGCGCGTGCACCAGGCCGAAGTCGGTGGTGATCGACTCCTCCAGCACGTACGTGGTGCCGTTGATCTCCCGGGTCTCCTTCGGCTCCGAGGCCTTGGCGACCGAGCCGTCGGTGTTGTACTTCTGCGGCAGCCCGCCCTCGGCCACCTGGGTGCCGACGCCGGCCAACGTGAAGAACGCGGCGATCCCGCAGCCGCCGGCCCGCAGCTTCTCGGCCAGCGTGCCCTGCGGCGTCAGCTCGACCTCCAGCTCACCGGACAGGAACTGCCGGGCGAACTCCTTGTTCTCCCCGACGTACGACGACGTCATCTTGGCGATCCGCTTGTCCGCGAGCAGGATGCCCAGGCCCCAGTCGTCCACACCGCAGTTGTTCGACACCACGCTGAGCCCGGTCACCCCCTTGGCGTGCAGGGCGCTGATCAGCTCCATCGGGTTGCCGCACAGCCCGAAGCCGCCGACCGCGAGGCTCGCGCCGTCGCCGATGTCGTCGACCGCGGCCTGCGGCGAGTCGTACGTCTTGTCCATCCGGCTGCTCCGTTGCAGTGTCGGGGGCTGGGTTGGTCCCGACTCTAACCAGCCACCCGTGACTCGGGCGAGAGCCACCTCCTGTGGCCACTGCCACAGGTGTGCCGGCACCCCACAGCCGTATGTGCGCCGGTCCTACGCCGACGCTTCGCAGGCCTCGATCGCCGCCAGTTCGTGCAGTGCCTCGGCGCGCGCGTCCTCCAGGTCCTCGGACCCGTCGGCGAGTACGTCGCACAGGTACGACCGGGCCGCCACCAGGTTGCCGCCGTACCGGGCCGTCCTGGCCAGGCCGATCCGGGCGGCCGCAACCGACTCGGCCAGGTCGGCCGCCTCGCCTAGAGCCAGCGCACGGGTGTAGTCCTCGTGGGCGTCTTCCAGCTTGCCGAGCGTCCGGTAGATGTCTCCGCGTTCGCAGAGGAGCAGTGCGGTCTCCTCGGCCAGGCAGAGCTGGTCAGCCAGCTCCAGCGCCTCGCTGGTGAAGTCGAGCGGCTCGTCGACGACGTGCCTGAGCGCTGTCAGCGCCAGGAACATGCCCCAGCGGTCATCGAGCATGCGGAAGCGTCCGAGCGCCGTACGGAGAGCTTGAGCGGCCTCGCCCGGGATCGCCGCGGTCAGACCCGGGTAGCCGCGGCACAGCTCGATGGCCGCCCTGGTCCAGGCGTCTCCGTCCTCGTTCCGCTCCAGGACCTCCTCGACGGTCGCGGCGGACTCGAACGGACCGAACACGAGCGCCCACAGCAGCACGGTGACGGAGTACCTGAACGGACCGGTCGCGGCGGCCACGATCTGCTGGGCCAGCTCCAGTTGCTCCTGCTCGGCCGACCCGGCGCCGTGCAGCACGGCCAGCAGGTACTCCTCGTCGAGCCCGACGGGCACGGTCCGGCCGAGCATGCTCAGCACCCGCTCGGCAGCCGCCGCGGCCTCGTCCTGCAGTCCGTTCGACCACCAGTAGCCGGAGTACTCCGCGACCAGGCGCAGCGCCGCTCGGGGGTCGGTGTCACAGGCGCGCTCGATGGCGCTCACGACCTGATCGTCGTACCCGCCGTCACCCCCGAAGTCCACGTACCTCATTGTCACCCCGGGGCCCGCACGGCGCGTCACCGGGGCTCAGAAGCGCAGTACGCCCCAGCGGTCCGGGCGGTGCATGTCGGCCACGTACTGCGGCGACCAGACCCAGAACTCGAGCTCACTGCCCTTCACGTAGGCGCCGTCGACGACCTCGTGCGGCCACTCGCAGCGCATCAGGTTCATCCGCCACTGGTCGCCCGGATTCGGCGGAGTCGCCCGGCCCTCGTTGTACGGCGCCAGGTCGGCCCACGGTACGGCGAGCTCGACCGACCAGCCCTTGTCGGTGTCGGACGGGTCGTTCAGCGTGCCGTCGACGTGCAGCGCGGTCCGCAGACCGGGCAGGTTGGTCGGGTCGATCGGTACGCCGCCGTCGACGTAGGGCTTGGGCAGCGTCAGCTCCCAGATCGTGCCGAGCGGGTTGATCTCGAACTCGTAGTAGTTCAGCCCGTCGCCGTCGGGGTCGAGGAACAGCTCGAAGTTGTTCTCCTCGAACAGCTTCGTGTTCTTCTCGGTCATCGTCGACCAGACGTGCGGCTCCTCGAGCAGACCGCCGACGTAGAGGTACTCGTCGTCGTACATCAGCTTCGCCCGGGTCCGGAAGCGCGGCTGCGGGCCGTCGCCCTCGATGTCGACGAAGTCGGTGGTCCAGGACGCGAGCTCCCAGGCCGGGTCGGTCAGCGTCCCGTCCAAGGCCGGGGCGGTCGGCGTACGTGGGCAGTCGTAGACGGGCAGGTCAGGCATCGGCACGCTCCAGCAGTCGGGCGACGAGATTGGCGACGAGGAAGGTGATCGCGGTGAGCGCCGGCACGACGGCCAGGGCCCACTGCGAGGACAGGTGATCGGTGAGGAAGGCGAGGACGACGAGCAGCATGAAGGCGACGCCGAGGAACGCCACCAATCGCGGGTGCGGCATCGCCAGCTGGCTGAGTGCGAGTCCGCCGAGGACGATCGTGACCACCACGATCAGCACCAGCAGCGGGAGGCCGAGGGCGCCGCAGTTCGAGGTGTCGCGGACCCGTTCGCAGCCGCGTTCGCTCAGCCACACCAGGGCGACGGTGGCGAAACCGGACAACAGCCCGACGACGGCGAGGATCAGCGCCGGCGGCAGCGGCGGAGCGTCGTACCGCCCCTCGTCCGCCTCCTCGGCCTCCTCGTCGTCGGCCGCCTCCAGCACGGCCTCCAGGTCGGCCGGCATCCGGCCGTCCTCGTCCTCAGAGCTCATTGCCGCAGGCTACCGATTCAGGCTGCGCCAAGCGATCGGGCGATCGCATCCCGTACGGCGGAGTCCGCCGGGGCCGGCAGACCACGCTCGGCCGCGAGCTCGGCCAGCGAGACCATCGTGACGTCGTGCAGGCCGCAGCTCGTGAACGTGTGAAACACCGTCATGTCGGGGTCGACGTTCACCGAGAAGCCGTGGCTCGTCACCCCGCGCCGGATCCGCATCCCGATCGAGCACAGCTTGCGGCCGTCCTCGGTCCACACCCCGACCAGACTGCTCGCGCCCTTCGGCGTGTCCCGTCGTACCAACGGGAAGCCGAGCGACCCCAGCGCCTCGATCAGGCCGTTCTCGACCCAGCGCACGATGTCGACCGGTCCGCGCTGCTTCAGGTCGATGACCAGATAGCCGACCAGCTGACCCGGCCCGTGGTACGTCGCGAACCCGCCACGGTCCACCGCCACCGCCGGGATCCCGGCCGTCTCCGGCGGAAGATCCTCCAGCACGGTCCGCGGACCGTAGGTGATCACCGGCGGATGACTCAGCAGGAACAACCGGTCCCCGGCCGACCCCGCCACCCGCTCCTCGACCCACCCCCGCATCTCCTTGGCCGCGACGTCGTACTCGACCTCACCCAACTCGATCCGCTGCATGTCTTCAGCGTAGGTCGACGGGCGACTGGTACAGCACGTCGTACAACAGTCGGCGGTTGAGCACGTGGCCCTCCGGCCGTAGCCACTCGACCAGGGCGGACGCCGCCGATCGTGCTGCCAGACAGGTGACGCCGGCGTCCGGTCCGCCGGCGACGGAGACCTGTCCCTGCGCCGGGTGGACGACGACGAAGCCATGAACCGAGAAGCCCTTGAGCCGCGCCAGCCAGGCCGCGACGACAGCGCTGACGTTGCCTTCGCCGTCGTCGAACGGCTGCCCGTTCCGGAGCACCGATCCGTAGCCGTCCACGGAGTACGTGCCGGCCGGCCCGTCCACCGAGGAGACCACGGCCATGCGATCACCTGCGATCAGCAGATGGGCCACCGGCAGGCCCGCGACCCGCGCGCCGTGGATCAGTTTCGCGGCCGGCAGTTGGGCCGCCACCTCTTCGAGGATTACCGCCGTACGGCGATGACGCAGTACGGCGGAACCGGACAACGGAGCCGAGTAGCCGTCGTCCACCAGGGGCTCACCGGGACGGCCCCACACGTTGAAGTCGTACGCTGCCCGCTTGTCGATCGCCAGGTCGAGTTCCCGCGCGCCGGACCACCGGGCAGTCAGCCAACGGACTGCGACGATTCCGGCCACGATGGTGATGATCCAGATCCGCAGGACGGTCGGGAGATCCGGTGCCGCGAACGGCAGCGCCATGACGACCAGGCCGAACGCGCCAACCAGTCCGCAGCCGGTGATCCAGCGGTGGAAGGGCAGCCGTCGGCGCCAGTGTGGCGGCAGACCGATGACGGTGAGCGCTGCCAGCAGCAGCCCGATCGGCACACTCCAGCCTTCCCGCAGACCCGAGTACACGAACGGCCCGACCGGGAGGATCAGCCAGACCGCGAGAGCGGTCAGCGCCGTCCCGCGCCGGTGGCCGAAGCGCGGGACGACGCGAACGGCCCGGTCCGCGCCCGCGGTCTGCCGGTCCGACCCCGCGGCCCCGCGGTCGTGGGTGCCGTACGCCGGCTCGTCTGCCTCCCGGCTGCGGGTGTCGCCCGTCGGGTCGTCGCCGTACGACGGGTCCGGCCCGTTGGGCGATTCGGAGCCGGCGGGACCGGCGAGGTCCCGGTCGTAGGCGGCGCGCTTGTGCGGATCGGACAGCGTGGTCCACGCCTCCTGCACCAGGCGGAACAGCGCCGCGTTGCCGCCCTGGTCCGGATGCACCTGGCGCACCAGCCGCCGGTAGGCAGCCTTGATCTCGTCCGTCGTCGCGGTGCGCTCGACGCTCAGCACCTCGTAGTGGTCGGCCTCGCTCACCCCAGAACCTCCGCTGACAAGCCAGGCCCGTACAGCATTCAGGGCCAGCCACCGAAGTGACTGGCCCTGAATGTTCGAGTCGGGCTGACAGGATTTGAACCTGCGACCTCTTCGTCCCGAACGAAGCGCGCTACCAAGCTGCGCCACAGCCCGAAGCCGGAGTTAGCTTACATGCGCCCGCGGCTGGGACGAAATCGGGTTTATGCGGGGGACGAGGGTGAGCAAGGTGGCCTCAGGACGGCAGGCGAATCGCACCGGCGCGTACGGCGACGTACCCAGGCCGGCCGAGACGTGCAGAGCCGCCTGACGGCCGTCGTGCTCCCACGTGGACAGGCCCTTCACCCGGGACGTGTCGAGGTCGCAGTTCGTCACTAGAGCGCCGTACAGCGGGACCGCGAGCTGGCCGCCGTGGGTGTGGCCGGCGAGGACGAGCGGGTAGCCGTCGCCGACGAAACCGTTCAGGACCCGCTGGTACGGGGCGTGCGTCACGCCGATCGAGAGGTCGGCCGACGGGTCCACCGCGCCCGCGACCTCGTCGTACCGGTCGCGTTTGATGTGCGGGTCGTCGGTGCCGGCGAAGTCCAGCCGCAGGCCGTTGACCTTGAGGGTCGCCTTCGCGTTGTTCAGGTCGGTCCAGCCGGCGCCGGTGAACGCTCCGCGCAGCTCCTCGAACGGCAGGTCCGGGCCGTGCGGCTTGTGCCGCTGCTTGTGCGCTGGCAGCAGGTATTTGCCCGGGTTCTTGAAGTGGGGCTTCCAGTAGTCGTTGGAGCCGAACACGAACACGCCCGGGAGGTCGAGCAGGTCGCCGTACGCCCGCAGCAGCGGCCGGACGGATCGCTCGTGCGCCAGGTTGTCGCCGGTGTTCACGATCAGGTCGGGCTCGAGCGCGGCCAGGTCGTTGACCCAGCGGATCTTGCGCTCCTGCGTGGGCATCAGGTGCAGGTCGGACAGGTGCAGCACCTTCAACGGGTCGGCGCCCTGCGGCAGGACGGGGACCGTCACTCTGCGCAGCGTGAACCAGCGCACCTCGACGCCCGCCGCGTACGCGACACAGGCGGCGCCCACGGCGCCGACGACCGCCGTGGCCTTCAGGGTGGTGGAGGCAAGCCCGCTCAAACTCATTTCACCAGCCTGCCACAATCTCAGGTATGTCCAACTCCGGTATGAAGCAGCGGCTGCACGACGACATGACCGCCGCCCTGAAGGCACGTGACGAGATCCGCAAGTCGACCCTGCGGATGGCGCTCACCGCGGTCACCAAGGCGGAGGTGGCCGGCAAGGAGGCCCGCGACCTCAGCGACGCCGAGATCGTCGACGTGCTCAGCGCCGAGGCGAAGAAGCGGCGCGAGTCCGTCACCGCCTACCGCGAGGCCGGCCGCGACGAGCTCGCCGACAAGGAGCAGGCTGAGGCGGACATCCTGGCCGAGTACCTGCCGGAGCAGCTCAGCCAGGAGGAGATCGTCGCCCTGGTCACCGAGACCATCGCCGAGACCGGCGCCGCCGAGCTCGGCCCCCGCGGCATCGGCAAGGTCATGGGCGCCCTCCAACCCAAAACCAAAGGCAAAGCCGACGGCGCCATCCTCTCCGCCGAAGTAAAACGCCAACTCGGCGCCTGACCCACGCGTCGAACCCGGCATGACCGGGCCGGCGAACGAGACCACCCCGAGGAGCCGCCGACTCATCGGCGGCTACCTCGCATCGGCCGCAATCGGCCTGCTCCTGATCTACCCGCTGCTGATGAGCGAACTACTCACCCGCCAACTGGTAGGCAGCGCCCTCGGCGCGCCCTGGGCGCCGTTCGGCGACGACCGCGAGGGGAAGACGCAGCTCGGCGTACTGGTCGTGCTCTTCGTCGTCGCCCCGCTGCTTCTGGGCGCCCTGGCGATCAGCCGGGGCGTACGGCGCCGCCTCGGCCCGGGCAGAGCGACAGCAGCGGTGCACTACCTGGCCTCAGTGGCCCTCGTCCTGCTGCCGTACTGGCTGTTCCGTGTCGCGGGCTGGCAGATCTAGCGGCCGCCGCAGTTGGGGTATTTGGGGTTCCAGGGTGGGCAGGCTGGGTTGATGGTGGGGGGTGCTGGGGGGTTGGCGGTGTTCTGGGGTGGTTTGGGGGAGTTCTGCGGCTGGTTCTTGCGGGTGCCGTTGGAGACGTGGATGGTGATCGACGAGCCTTCGGGGGCGCCCTCGCGCTGGCGTGGGGTGGTGTAGGCGACCGTGCCGGCGGTCTCCTCGGAGTTCACCGTGCCCGGCGCGATCACGGCCTCGAACCCGGCCTGCCGGATCTTGTTGGCCGCGTCCTCCGGGTTCATCCCGTTCACGAACGGGATGTCCTTCACGTCACCGCGGACAGTCTTGTCCGACGGCGCGGTGAACTTCGTCGTCGGGTAGTACTTCAGCGCGTTCTCCATCGCCGTCCTCCACAGCGGACCCGCGGTGCCCGAGCCGGACGCGTCCCGGATCTTCTTCCCGTCCAGGGTCAGCTTGGCCAGGTCGACGTACGGCGGGGACGCGTCGGCGACGACCGAGGCGGCGGCGAGCCGGCTGGAGTACCCGGCGTACCAGACGGCCTTGTTGTTCTGGATCGTTCCGGTCTTGCCGGCCAGGTCGCTCTTGCCGAACTTCAGCCGGCCACCGGTGCCGTCCGGCTCCATCACCTGGTGCAGGACCGCGTTGACGCCGTCCGCGACCTCGGGGGCCAGGGCCTGCTTGCACTCCGCGCCCGGAGCGTTGATCGCCTTACCGGTCGGGCCCTTGATCGCGGTGACCAGCCACGGCTTGCAGTACATCCCGCGGGCGGCGAAGGCGGCGTACGCGCCCGCCATCTGGACCGGGGTCACGTACCCGACGCCGAGCGTCATCGAGACCACCTGGTCGAGCGGCTCGCCGCTCTGCGCGTTGTACAGCCCGAGGGACTGCGCGACCTTCGCGATCGGGCACAGGCCGACCTGCTGCGACAGCAGCAGGAAGTACGTGTTGGTCGACTTCTGCGCTGCCTGGATCATCGTCGGCACCGGCACGTTCGAGGTCGAGTTGCTCGGCGTGTACGAGTCGAACGACTCGGTCGTGCCGCTGCAGGTGCTGAACTTCTTCCGCGTCAGGTCGATCTCGTTCGGCGAGTTGATCTTGTAGTTCAGCGGGAAGCCTTTCTGGATCGCGGCGGCGATCGTGAAGGCCTTCATCGTCGAGCCGTTCTGGAACCCGCCGTAACCACCGGGGTAGGACTTCTCGACGTTGTAGTTGTACGACGTCTGGCCCTTCTTGTTGCCGTACGGCCGGCTCTGCACCATCGCCTTCACCAGGCCGGTGCCCGGCTCGACGATGGTGATCGCCGCGGACGCGCTGTCGCTCGTCCGCGAGTGCTCGTTGATCGACTTCTGGGCGGCGGCCTGGATCTTCGGGTCCAGTGACGTCCGGACCGTCAGGCCGGCGGTCTTCACGAAGTTCCTGCGGTCGGTCTCGGTCTTGCCGAAGGCCGGGTTCTTGGTGAGCTCGGCGACGACGTAGTCGCAGTAGAACGGGTACTTCGAGTTGGCGCAGCCGAGTTTGTTCGGGCGGATCTTGGCCGGGTCGACGACCGGGGTCTTGAGGGCCGCGTTGGCCTGGGCGACCGAGATGACCTTGAGCTCGAGCATCCGCTTGATGACCAGGTCGCGGCGGTCCTTGGCGCGCTTCATGTTGTTGGTCGGGTCGTAGCCGGTCGGGTTCTTCACCAGGCCGGCCAGCAGCGCGGCCTGCGGCAGGGTCAGCTGGGAGGCGTGCACCTGGTAGTAGTGCAGGGCGGCGGCCTCGATACCCCAGGCGCCGTCACCGAAGTTGGCGAGGTTGAGGTACTTCTCCAGGATCTCGTTCTTGGAGTACTGCTTCTCGACCGCGATCGCGTACCGGAGCTCGGCGACCTTGCGCTGGTACGTCTCGGCGGTGGCCGCGGCGACCTCCTCGGGCGTGTTCGCCTTCTCGACCAGGCTCATCTTCACGTACTGCTGGGTGATGCTCGAGCCACCCTGCTGCACCGAGCCCTCGGACTGGTTCCGCAGGAGCGCGCGCAGGGTGCCCTTGAGGTCCAGCGCGCCGTGCTCGTAGAACCGGTCGTCCTCGATCGCGACCATCGCCTTCTGCATGATCGGCGCGACCTGGCTGAGCTTGACCGGGACCCGGTTCTGCTCGGCCAGCGTGGCGATCACCGATCCGTCGGCGGCCAGGATAGTGCTCTTCTGCTTGAGCGGCACCTCGTCGAACTGCTGCGGCAGGTCCTGCAACGTCTCGGAGGTCTTCTCGGTGGTGAAGCCGGCCAGGCCGGCGAACGGGATGGCGAGACCGGCGGCCAGAGCCCCCGACAGCACGCTCACCCCGAGGAACAGAACCACTGATTGGACGACTCCCCGGTCGCCCTTCTCCCTGACGCGCATGTGAATGAAGACTACGGGATCGGCTGATGGGGTTACCGGGACAGGTGTGAGTTCCGTCACGCTCTCACGGCGTGTTCACAGCAAGTTCATCCGAAAGGAGGAGGGCCGGACCACCCCGTCCAGTGGGTGGTCCGGCCCTCGGTCTTCGAGCCGTTCGATCAGTCGCCAGTACGTCGTCAGGCGGCGTACTGGTGGGCGTCGACCTGCGCCGGCTCCAGGGCCAGGTCGAGGACCTCGCGGACGTCGCTGACCGGGTGCACCGTCAGCTCGGCCAGCACGGACTCCGGCACGTCCTCCAGGTCCGGCTCGTTCCGCTTCGGGATGAGGATCGTGGTCAGCCCGGCCCGGTGGGCGGCGAGCAGCTTCTGCTTCACGCCACCGATCGGGAGGACCCGGCCGGTCAGCGAGACCTCACCGGTCATCGCGACCTCCGAGCGGACCGGCCGTCCGGACAGCAGCGACGCCAGCGCGGTCGTCATGGTGACACCCGCCGACGGCCCGTCCTTCGGGACCGCTCCGGCCGGGACGTGGATGTGGGCGTTCCGCTCGGCCAGGTCGCCGACCGGCAGCCCCAGCTCCGCGCCGTGCGAGCGCAGGTACGACAGGGCGATCTGCGCCGACTCCTTCATCACGTCACCGAGCTGGCCGGTCAGCGTGACTCCGGTCGGGCCGGTCTCCTTGTCGGCCAGCGACGCCTCGACGAAGAGCACGTCACCGCCCGCGCCGGTCACCGCCAACCCGGTCGCCACACCGGGCAGCGCCGTACGCTCGGCCGACTCCGGGGTGAACTTCGGCGAACCCAGGTAGGGCTTCAGGTCACCGGAGCCGATCGTCAGCCGGCCGAGGTCCTCGCCGAGCGCGAGCTTCGCGGTCACCTTCCGCAGCACGCGGGAGATCGAACGCTCCAGCTGCCGTACGCCGGCCTCCCGGGTGTACTCGCCCGCGAGCACCCGCAGCGCGGAGTCCTCGATGGTCACCTCGTCCGCCGTCAGGCCCGCCCGCTCCAGCTGACGCGGGAGCAGGTGGTCACGGGCGATCGTGACCTTCTCGTCCTCGGTGTACCCGTCCAGCTGCACCAGCTCCATCCGGTCCAGCAGCGGCGCCGGGATGGAGTCCAGCACGTTCGCCGTGGCCAGGAAGACCACGTCGGACAGGTCCAGCTCGACCTCCAGGTAGTGGTCCCGGAAGGTGTGGTTCTGCGCCGGGTCGAGGACCTCCAGGAGTGCGGCCGTCGGGTCGCCCCGGTAGTCCGCACCGACCTTGTCGATCTCGTCCAGCAGGACGACCGGGTTCATCGACCCGGCCTCGGTGATCGCCCGGACGATCCGGCCCGGCAGCGCACCGACGTACGTCCGCCGGTGACCGCGGATCTCGGCCTCGTCCCGGACGCCGCCGAGCGCGACCCGGACGAACTTCCGGCCCATCGCACGGGCCACGGACTCGCCCAGCGAGGTCTTACCCACCCCAGGCGGGCCGACCAGCGCGAGTACGGCGCCACTGCGGCGGCCGCCGACGACTCCGAGACCACGGTCCGCGCGGCGGCGCCGTACGGCCAGGTACTCGGTGATGCGCTGCTTGACGTCGTCCAGGCCGGCGTGGTCCGCGTCCAGCACGGCCCGGGCCTCCCGGATGTCGTAGCTGTCCTCGGTCCGCTCGTTCCACGGCAGCTCGAGGACGGTGTCCAGCCAGGTCCGGATCCAGCCGACCTCGGGGGACTGCTCCGCGGTCCGCTCGAGCTTGTCGACCTCGGCCAGCGCGGCCGTCCGCACGTGCTCCGGCAGGTCGGCCGCCTCGACGCGGGCCCGGTAGTCCTCCTCCTCGGACTCGGCCTTGCCGTCCAGCTCGGCCAGCTCCTTGCGGATCGCGGCCATCTGCTGGCGCAGCAGGAACTCGCGCTGCTGCTTCTCCATGCCCTCCTGGACGTCCTTCTGGATCGTCTCGGAGACCTCGAGCTCGGCCAGGTGGTCGCGGACCCAGCCGATCAGCTTCTCCAGCCGCTCGGACACGTTCGCGTTCTCGACCAGCCAGGACTTCTGCTCGTTGGTCAGGTACGACGCGTAGCCGGCCAGGTCGGACAGCTCGGACGGGTCGTTCACCTGCTTCACGGAGTCGATGACCTGCCACGCGCCGCGTCGCTGCAGCACCGAGGTCACCAGGGTCTTGTACTCGCGGGCCAGCTCGGACGACCGGGCGTCGGTGATCTCGTGCATCACCGTCGCACCGACCCAGAGCGCGGCACCCGGACCGGTGGTCCCGGCGCCGATCCGGACCCGCTGGGCCCCACGGATCACGGCCGCCTGGGCACCGCCCGGCAGCCGGCCGATCTGCTCGATCTCACCGAGCACTCCGGCCTTGGCATATTTCCCGTCCAGCCGCGGTACCAGCAGCACCTGGTCCTGACCCGAGGCCTGCGCGGCGTCGATCGCCGCCCGCGCCTCGCTGTCGGCCAGTCGGACCGGCACGACCATTCCCGGCAGGACGACCGCGTCGTCCAGCGGCAGAACAGGAAGATTCAACGTATCGGTCACGCTGTCACACCCTTTTCAAGATTGAGTCTGACAGGCTCAACCGCAGGTGCGACCAGCGCATTCCCGCCGTTCGCTGTGGGTGAACCGGGCCTGGCGGCCGGACGGGACCGCCAGACCCGGTGCGTGGTCAGCTGACCACGCGAAGGGCGTTCACCAGCCCGGCACCGTAGAAGCCGGCACCGGTCGCTCCGCCCTCGCAGACGGCCCGGTACGTGCCCTGGCCGTCCGGATCGTGCACGCCGCCGGGTGGGCAGGGCAGCATCTCCGCCTTGCGGGCGGCGGCGACGAACAGTTGCTGCCCGGACACTGTCGGATACCTGCTCTTCACCAGAGCGAGTACGCCGGCGACGTGCGGGGTGGACATCGACGTTCCCTGCAGGTAGCCGTACCCGTCGAGCACGGTCGACAGCACCCGGCCGTCCCCGTCCGGAGTCGGCGGCAGCTGGAACAGCCGATCACCGCCGGGCGCGGTGATGTCGGCCACGCCGGCTCCGTGGTTCGAGTTGTAGTAGCGGTCCTTGAACGCGCCCACCGAGCTGACGCCGTTCACGCCGGACGCCTCGGCCGGGAAGATCTTGCAGGAGCTGTCGGTGATCCGGACGACCGGCGTGCCGTTGGTCGGACTGAGCGTGTCGACGACGTCGTGCGCGAGATCCCAGTTCGAGTTTCCCAGCGAGGCCAGCGGAACGACCGACTTGCCGGTCGCGTAGTTGATCGCGCGCTGCAGAACGGCGGAGACGGCCTTCTGGTCCGGGTCGGTCGCGCACCATCGGTACCACGGGTCGACCGAGAACGAGGCGGTGGCGACGTCCACACCGTGGTCGGCGGCCCAGAGGTACCCGCAGACCGCGAACTCCGGGTAGATGTACCCGTCGGCGTCGCCGACCTTGATCGAGGCGACCCGGACGTTCGGGGCGACGCCCGCGACGCCCACGCCGTTCTTGGCGGCCGCGACGATGCCGGCCACATGGGTGCCGTGGCCGTGGTCGTCGGTCCAGGCCGCCTCGGACGTGTCCGGTACGCCCTCGTTCGCGCAGCCCACCGACGCCGACCGGTCGATGTTCGCCGCGAGGTCCGGGTGGGACGCCTGGATCCCGCTGTCCAGGACGCCGACGAGCACGTCCCTGCTGCCCTGATTCACCTCGTTGGCCTGGTCGGCCTGGATCAGCTTCATGTTCCACTGGTTGGCGGCCAACGGTTCGGCCGCGGCCGCCGGGCCGCGGTTGAGCGGGAGCTGCGCCGGAATCCGCTGGAACTGGCCGCCGCCGCGCCGGGAGGCCGGCGCGGAGTCCAGGTCGTTGAGCGCACGAGTCGCGCCGGCGCCGGCGACGCCGGGCGCCTGCCGCACCTTGACGGCGAAGTCCGCCTGGGGGGAGCGCGCGAACACCACACCGATCTGCGGCCACCGTTGACCGATGGTGCCGCCGTTCGCTGTGATGGCGGTCTCGGCCGCGGCCAGCGGTGCACCCGGCGGCACGAGGACGGCGAAATGCGCCCCGCCCGCGGTCACGGCCGTGGACGCGACCGTGGCGTCCGGTGCGGATGGGCGTACGGCGATCGCGGTCGACGTACCGACGCAGCTGACCGCGGTCAGCACCGCCGCGGCGACCAGAAGCCGCGGACGGGTCGAACGATAGGAAGACATGCTTGAGTAGACCTCCACAGGTTGCCTGACGGATGCCGCGCGCGAGCCGGGCCAGCGTAGGAACGGGCCAGGGCCACCGGGGTCGCCTTGCAGGGAGGATGCAGAGGCTTGACAGCACCGCGGATCACGCGGTTGCGAGCAGCTCCCCGATCTCGCGGAGACCGGTGAGGTCGTGGACGTCGTCGGGCAGGGCCGGCACCTCGACGGTCGGGATGGAGCGGTGACCGCGGCGGAACCTGTCGGCCCGTTTGTGGTCGCCGACGACCTGCTGCATCTTGTCGGCGTGCAACCGCAGTACGGCGGCCGTCAAGGGCGACTTGTCGCCCTCCTCCAACCGCTCGGCCGCGGCGAGTGACCGCTCGGCCGACAGGTCCGGCGCGTGGGTGGTGGTCACCCGGTTCAGAACGACGCCGGCCAGCGGCATGCTCTCCTCACGCAGACGCTCGGCGAAGTACGACGCCTCCCGCAGCGCGTCGTTCTGCGGCGCCGCCACCACGAGGAAGGACGTGTGCGGCTCACGCAGCAGCGCCACCGTTTGCTCGGCCCGCTGCCGGAAACCGCCGAACAACGTGTCGAAGGCGGCGACGAACGTCTGTACGTCGGTCAGCACCTGCGCGCCGAGCACCTTGTTCATCACCGACATCGCCATGTTCACGCCCGCCGACATCAGCTTGAACGGACCTCGGGCCGGTGCGAGCAGCAACCGGAGGAACCGGCCCTCCAGCAGCGACGCGAGCCGTTCGGGTGCGTCCAGGAAGTCCAGCGCCGACCGCGACGGCGGGGTGTCCACGACGATCAGGTCCCAGTCGCCCGACCGCTCGGCCTGCTTGTGCAGTTGGCCGAGCTTCTCCATCGCCATGTACTCCTGAGTCCCCGCGAACGACGACGACAGCGCCTGGTAGAACGGGTTCGCCAGGATCTGCTCGGCCTTCTCCGGGGTCGCGTGCGCGAGTACGACCTCGTCGAAGGTCCGCTTCATGTCCAGCATCATCGCGTCCAGCCGGCCGCCGTTCGCGGCGTTCACCTCGGCCACGGCCCGCGGGGTGTTGTCCAGCTCGGTCAGCCCGAGCGACTGCGCCAGCCGCCGCGCCGGGTCGATCGTGAGGACGACGACCTTCCGCCCGCGCTCGGCGGCCCGCAGCCCCAGCGCCGCCGCCGTGGTCGTCTTCCCGACCCCACCCGCGCCACAGGTCACGATGATGCGCGTGCCCGGATCGTCGATCAGGGCGTCCAGCTCCAGCTCGCTCACGCGCGCAACTCCTCGGCCAGGTCGAACAGGGCTCCTTGGTCGATCCCCTCGGGCAGCAGCGGCAACTCGGTCACCTTCTTGCCCAGGGCATCGATCCGGTCGCGGTTCTCGCGTTCCAGGCCGACCCGGACGGCGTGGTCGCGGGCTTCCGCCACCAGGGTCGCGACCAGCTCCTTGCGGACCGCGATCCCGGCCGACCGCAACCCCTTGCCGATCTCCGTGGCCGGCAGCTTCTCCTTCACCGCCAGGGCGAGCGCGTCGTCGTCGAGCGGGCTGTTGCGGACCATGTTCACCACGATCGACCCGATCCGCAGGTCGAGCGCCTCCAGCTGCCCGACCGCGTCGAGCGTCTCCTGGACCGGCATCTCCTCGAGCAGCGTGACCAGGTGGATCCGGGTGACGTCCGACCGCAGCATGCCCATGATCGCGTCCGCCTGGTTGCGGATCGGCCCGACCTTGGCCAGGTCGGCGACTTCGTGGTTCACGTTCAGGAACGGCGCGATCCGCCCGGTCGGCGGGGCGTCGAGCACGACCGCGTCGTACGCGAGCCTGCCGTGCGACTTCCGCCGGGTCGCCTCGTAGACCTTGCCGGTCAGCAGTACGTCGCGCAGCCCCGGCGCGATCGTGGTGACGAAGTCGATCGCGCCGACCTTGTCGAGCGCCTTCCCGGCCCGGCCGAGGTGGTAGTACATGTCGAGGTACTCCAGCAGGGCCGCCTCGGCGTCCACGGCCAGCGCGAACACGTCACCGCCACCGGGACCCTGGGCGATCCGGCGTTCGACGTACGGCAGCGGCGGTACGTCGAACAGTTGCGCGAGCCCCTGCCGTCCCTCGACCTCGACGAGCAGGACGCGTTTACCCTGCTCGGCCAACGAGAGCGCCATGGCAGCCGCAACGGTCGTCTTCCCGGTGCCCCCCTTCCCGGTGACCACATGCAGCCTCGCCATACCGTCCAGCGTAGGACGTGGCCCACAGCACACCGACCGGGGACGGTCCCCGGCTCCACGGGCGCCCGTTAGAGTCCACCTCATGAAGAAGTTCGAGTACTTCACCGCGCCGCTGCTGGTCCACTCGACCAAGGAGATCCTGGACACCTTCGGCCAGGACGGCTGGGAGCTGGTCCAGGTCGTCCCGGGGATGAACCCGGAGAACCTGGTCGCCTACTTCAAGCGGGAGATCGAGGAGAAATGAGCCACCCGGAGGAGAAGCTGGCCGAGCTCGGCCTGAAGCTGCCCGAGGTGGCCAAGCCGGTCGCCGCGTACGTGCCCGCGCTGCGCACCGGGAGCCTGGTCTACACCTCCGGCCAGCTGCCGCTGCGTGACGGCACCCTGATCGCCACCGGCAAGGTCGGCGACGGTGTCACCGCCGAGGTCGCGACCGAGTGCGCCCAGCAGTGCGCGCTGAACGCGCTGGCCGCGGTCAAGGCCGAGCTCGGCGACCTGGCGAACGTCGCCCGGATCGTCAAGGCGGTCGTCTTCATCGCCTCCACACCGGACTTCACCGGTCATCCGCAGGTCGCGAACGGCGCGTCCGAGCTGTTCGGCCAGGTGTTCGGCGACGCCGGGCAGCACGCCCGCAGCGCGGTCGGCGTCCCGGTCCTGCCGCTGGACGCACCGGTCGAGCTCGAGCTGATCGTCGAGGTCGGCTGACGAGCTCGTGCGGGACCTGAAGTCCGAGCTGCTGGCCGGTCGCATGGCGTCGGCCGCGCTCGAGTTCGCCCGGGAGGGCCGGACCGCGGCCGAGCCGCGGCCGGCCTCGACGGTCATCCTGCTGCGCGACACCGCCGCCGGGCCGGAGGTCTACCTCCTCCGGCGGCAGCGGACGATGGCGTTCGCGGCCGGGATGACGGTCTTCCCGGGCGGCCGGGTCGACGCGACCGACGCGACCGTCGCCGACTCGTGGTCCGGACCGCCGCCGCCGTGGTTCGCGGACCGGCTCGGGTGCGACGAGCAGACGGCCTCGGCGTACGTCGCCGCCGCGGTGCGGGAGACGTTCGAGGAATCAGGTGTGCTCCTGGCGGGGCCGTCGGCGGCGTCCGTGGTCGGCGACACGACAGGCGACGACTGGGAGGCCGACCGGGTCGCGCTGGAGGAGCGGTCGCTCGGGTTCGCCGACTTCCTGCACCGGCGTGGGCTGGTCCTCCGGGCCGACCTGCTGGGCCCGTGGGCGCACTGGATCACGCCGGAGTTCGAGCCCCGGCGGTACGACACCCGCTTCTTCGTGGCCGCCCTCCCGGCCGGCCAGGTCACCCGCGACGTTACGAGTGAGTCCGACCAGGTGGCCTGGATGCGTCCGGCCGACGCGGTCGCCGCCGTCGACGCGGGCGAGTTGCTCATGCTGCCCCCGACGTACGTGTGCTGCCGCGACCTCTCGCCGTACGACGACGTGGCCGCCGTCCTCACCGCCGCCGGGGACCGGGAGATCCGGCCGATCCTGCCGACGGTCCGGGTCGACGGCGACCAGGCCTACTTGGAGACCGAATGAACACCGAGTACGCGACGCTGGTCCGGGCCGACAACCCCGGGCCGATGACGCTGGACGGGACGAACACCTGGATTCTGCGGGCGCCCGGCTCCGAATCATGTGTGGTCGTCGACCCTGGTCCGCTGCTGGAGGACCACCTGCGGTCCGTCCTCGACGCGGCCGGCGACGTCGCCGTCGTACTGCTCACGCACAAGCACCCGGACCACTCCGAGGGTGCCGCCTGGTTCGCCAACCAGGCCGGGTGCGGCGTACGGGCCGTGGATCCGGCGTTCCGCCTCCCGACCGACCACGCCCACGGCCTCGCCGAAGGCGACGTGATCACCGCCGGCGACCTCCGGATCGAGGTCCTGCCGACCCCCGGCCACACGCTGGACTCGGTCTGCTTCTGGCTTCCCCAGGACGGTTCACTCCTGACCGGCGACACCGTCCTCGGCCGCGGCACCTCCGTCGTGGCGCACCCCGACGGCGCCCTCGGCCCGTACCTCGAGTCCCTCGACCGCCTGCTCGCCTTCGCCAACTCCGCCGCCGGCGTCGACCGCCTCCTCCCCGGCCACGGCCCGATCGTCGAGGACCCCACCGACGTCCTCACCTACTACGTCGACCACCGCCGCGAACGCCTCGACCAGGTCCGCGCCGCCGTCGCCGCCGGCCACACCACCCCCGAAGCCGTCGTAGCCCACGTCTACACCGACGTACCCCCCACCCTCCGCCCCGCCGCCGAACGCTCCGCCCGCGCCCAACTGGACTATTTGGAGGGTTAGCGGGCTCGGCGTTGGAGGCGGTCTATGTCGAGGAGTACTACGGAGCGGGGCTCGAGGCGGACCCAGCCTCGGGAGGCGAAGTCGGCGAGGGCTTTGTTGACGGTTTCGCGGGAGGCGCCGACGAGTTGGGCGAGCTCCTCCTGGGTGAGGTCGTGGTGGACGTGGACGCCGTCGTCGGCGGTCCGGCCGAAGCGGCTGGCCAGGTCGAGCAGGGCCTTGGCGACGCGGCCCGGGACGTCGGAGAAGACCAGGTCGGCGACCACGTCGGAGACCTTGCGGAGGCGGGAGGCGAGCTGGAGCAGCAGGCCGCGGGCCACCTCGGGGCGGCCGTCGAGCCAGCGGAGCAGCTCGTCGTGGGTCAGCGACATCATCGAGGCGTCGGTGACCGCGGTGACCGTGGACTGGCGTGGCCCGGGGTCGAACAGCGAGAGTTCGCCGAACATCTGGCCGGGACCGAGGACGGCGAGCAGGTTCTCCCGGCCGTCGGCGGAGGTGCGGCCCAGCTTGACCTTGCCCTCGACCACGACGAACAGCCGGTCACCGGAGTCGCCCTCGTGGAAGAGGACCTGGCCGCGACGCAGCCGGTTCTCGGTCATCGAGGCAGCCAGGGCGTCGGCCGCCTCGTCGTCGAGCTGACTGAACAGCGGTGCCTGTCGGAGCACTGCGGCGTCCACTTGGGCCTCCTAGGACCTTCGACCACGACTTACGGGCGGGGTAGGGCCTCGCCCGGCACCGGGCCGTTACCACCCGGTTGCCCCAAAACCGTAGCCCCTCCGGTGTCGGCACCGCCACGTAGGCTTGCCTCCATGCCATCCCAGCGTGTCGCGGCACCAGTTCCCGGGCCGTTCTCCGGCCCGATTCCACCGCCGGTCCTGGACCCGCCACTCAAGCTGCCCCGCAAGGCTCCGGTGTACGCCGACGAGACCCCGGCGCAGCTGGTCCGCCGGGCCCGGAAGATGCACCGGGTGCTCACCGAGACGTATCCGGACGCTCACTGCGAGCTGGACTTCACCAACCCGCTCGAGTTGCTGGTGGCCACCATCCTGTCGGCCCAGACCACCGACGTGATGGTGAACAAGGTGACCCCGACGCTGTTCGCGAAGTACCCGACGGCCCAGGCGTACGCCGAGGCCGACCGCGAGGAGCTGGAGGCGATCCTCAAGCCGACCGGCTTCTTCCGGGCCAAGACGAACAGCGTGATGAAGCTCGGCCAGGCCCTCGTCGACGAGTACGACGGCGTCGTCCCGGGCAGGCTGGAGGAGCTGGTCAAGCTCCCCGGGACCGGTCGCAAGACGGCGAACGTGGTGCTCGGCAACGCGTTCGGGGTTCCCGGCATCACCGTCGACACCCACTTCGGCCGTCTGGTCCGCCGGTTCGGCTGGACCACCGAGGAGGACCCGGTCAAGGTCGAGCACCTGATCGGCGCGCTCTTCCCGAAGAAGGACTGGACGATGCTGTCGCACCGGCTGATCTTCCACGGCCGGCGCCGCTGCCACGCCAAGAAGCCGGCCTGCGGCGCCTGCCCGATCGCCCAGTGGTGCCCGTCGTACGGCGCCGGCCCGACCGATCCCGTGGTCGCCGCGAAGCTGGTGAAGGTCCCCGCGTGAGCCACCGGCCCGGATCCCGTACGGCGTGGGGCCTGATCGCCGGCCTGGTCGCCCTGGCCGGCGTGGCGGCGTGCGGATCCGAGCAGGCCGACGGCTCCCAGCCGCAGGCCACCAGCAGTAGCAGTGCGGTCGCGGGGGCGGAGAAGCTGGCGGCCTGCCCGTCGACGCCTTCGAAGCCGCCGGTGAGCAAGGGACTCCCGGACATGAGCCTGCCGTGTCTCGGCAACGGTCCGGACATCCGGCTCGCGGACCTCCGCGGTCCGCTGGTCGTGAACGTGTGGGCGCAGTGGTGCGGTCCGTGCCGCGACGAAGCGCCGTACCTCGCTGAGCTGGCGAGGAGCGGGAAGGTGCGGATGCTCGGGATCGACTACGCCGATCCGCGGCCTGAGCTCGCGGTGAAGTTCGCGATCGACGAAGGGCTGGCCTACCCGCACCTGGCCGACCCGGACAAGGCGATCCAGCAGGCGTTGCGGGTCGGCGGTCCGCCGTTGACGGCGTTCGTCGACGAGGACGGCGCGCTGGTGCACGTGCACCGCGGCGTCCTCACCTCCCAACAGCAGTTGGACCAACTGGTCCGGGACAAGCTGGGAGTCACCCGATGACTTTCGAGGGCGTGGAGATTCCCGGGTGGCTCGACCCGCTGGCGAAGGCGTCCGAAGAGGTCGATCCGAACCAGCTGTCCAGGTTCCTGCCGCCGGACGACCCGTCCGTGCGCAAGTCCGCCGTACTCATCCTGCTTGCTGACGGCAACGACGGGCCGGAGGTGCTGTTGACCGAGCGGGCCTGGACGTTGCGCCGGCATGCCGGGCAGATGGCGTTCCCGGGTGGTGGTGTCGACCCCGAGGACGGTGTCGGCGAGGCCGGTCTGGTCCGGACGGCGCTGCGGGAGGCCGAGGAGGAGACCGGCGTCGACCCGGCCGGGATCGTGCCGTTCGCGGTCTGGCCGGCGCTGTGGGTGCCGGTGAGCAACTTCGGCGTGTCACCGGTGCTGGCCTGGTGGCGTGAGCCGTCGCCGGTCGCGGTGGTCGACCCGGCCGAGGTCGCGTCGGTGCACACGGTGGCGATCAGCGCCCTGGCCGACCCGGCGAACCGGATCAGCTGCCTGCACCCGTCCGGGTTCACCGGGCCGGCGTTCACCATCGGCAAGCTCTACATCTGGGGGTTCACCGCGGGGCTGCTGGACAAATTGCTGGTCCTCGGTGGCTGGTCGCGCGACTGGGACCCCTCCGTCGTCGTACCGTTGCCCGACCGGCTGGTCGAGGCGGCCTGGCGGAGTGAGGGACGTCGGTCCGAGGACGTGCGGCGGATGACCGCCATCGAGCACGACCTCGGTGGGTCGGATGGCATCCAGTCGGAAGGTGTGGAGTGAGCAAGCTCGACTACGCGCTGCTGATCATCACCGGGCTGGTGGCGATCTCGGGGTACATCGAGGGGTTCGTGCTGGGCGCCTGCGCCACCCTCGGCCTGCTCGGCGGCGCCGCGGTCGGGGTCTGGGCCGTGCCGCGGGTGCTGGACAACTTCTCCCCGAGCGTCTCGGTGTCGTTCGCCGCGCTCGTGCTGGTGGTGATCCTGGCCTCGATCGGCCGCACGATAGGCGCCGTCCTCGGCTCCAGACTGAGGAACAAGATCTCGTGGACGCCGGTCAAGGCCGTCGACGCGCTCGGCGGTGCCGCGCTGGCCGCGGTGTCGGTGCTGATCGTGTCCTGGGTGCTCGGGGTCGCGGTGAGCGGTGCCCGCATCCCGAGCGTCACGTCCGCCGTCCGCGGCTCCCAGGTGCTGGCGAAGGTCGACCAGGCGCTGCCGGGTGGCGCCGACCGGGCGCTGCAGGCGTTCAACGACGTGGTCAACACCGACCTGTTCCCGCGGTTCCTCGACCCGTTCGTACCGGAACGCATCCGGGAGACGCAGCCGCCGGACGGCCAGATCGCCCGGCAGCCGGCCGTCCGGTTGGCATACAGCCGGATCGCGAAGATCACCGGCGTCGCCAACTGCTCGCGCGGGCTGGAGGGCAGCGGGTTCGTCTACGCGCCACAGCGGGTGATGACGAACGCGCACGTGGTCGCGGGTGTCAGCTCGCCGCAGGTGGAGGTCGACGGGCAGTCGTACGAGGCGACTGTGGTGGTCTTCAACCCCGAGGTCGACATCGCGGTGCTGTACGTGCCCCGGCTGCGGTCCCAGCCGCTGAGTTTCGACTTCACCGGGAAGGCGGACGACCCGTCCGTCGTCCTCGGCTACCCGGAGAACGGCCCGTTCGACTCCGAGCCGGCCCGGATCCGGTCCGAGGAACGGCTCCGCGGCCCGGACATCTACGGCGACCGGACGGTGACCCGGCAGGCCTTCTCCATCTGGGCCTCGGTCCGCCCCGGCAACTCCGGCGGCCCGCTGCTGTCGAACAAGGGCACCGTGTACGGCGTCGTGTTCGCCGCCTCCGTCGAGGACAACCGCACCGGGTACGTGCTGACCGCCGAGCAGGTCTCGGACGACGCGCGCGACGGAGCCACGGCGACCCAGGAAGTCTCGACCCAAACCTGCACCTGATGCAGCAGATCACGGTGGCCGGCGCGTTGTAGTGGTGTGACGGTGACGACGGGTGGGACGGGGCGGACCTTGTCGTTCGACGAACTGGTGGCGTCGAGCGAGCGGCGGCTGCTGCGGCTCGGCCTGATGCTGACCGGCGGGGTGCACAGCGCCGAGGACCTGGTGCAGACCGTGTACGCCCGCGCGCACCGCAAGTGGGACCGGATCACGTCGGTCGACAACCCCGAGGCCTACCTGCGGACGATGGTGGTGAACGAGTTCCTCAGCTGGCGCCGCCTGCTGAAGAACCGCGAGCTCCCGGTCGCGGAGCCGGCCGACGTGCCGTCCGGCGAGGACATCAGCGCCCGCCAGGCGCAGCGGGACGCCACCTGGCGGTTGCTCGCGGAGTTGCCGCGGCAACAACGCGCCGTCCTGGTGCTGCGGTACTACGAGGACCTGCCGGACGACGAGATCGCCGCCCTGCTCGGGTGCGCGCAGGCCACGGTCCGGTCGAACGCGGCCCGTGGACTGGCGACCCTGAGGACGAGACTGCCCGCCGAGGAGGAGCACTGACATGAAGGACCAGGACCTCGAGCGGCTGCTCCGGGAAACCTTTGCGGACAAAGAGAAACTGCTCGACAGCGTGCCGTCGGCAACCAGGCGCCGCCGGTCGGCCGCGCCGGTCCTGCTGGCCGCCGCCGCGGTGCTCGTCGTCCTCGGCGGCATCCTGTACGGCGTCAACCGCGGCCCGGACGCGGACCCGGCACCCCCGGTGGCCGCCGCCCCGGCGGGCGACGACGCGGAGGTCTGGAGCGCGGCGATCACCGCGGTCGTCCAGCAGTTCCAGCCGAAGTACAAGCTGGACACGGTCCACTTGTCGGACCGGCCGGCGGTCGTCGTCGAGGCGCAGGGGGCGGGGAGGGCGTGGGCGTTCTCCGCGGCGCAGAAGGACCGGATCGCCGAGGTGGTGAGCACCAGCGCGCACGTCGACGTGACGTGGATCGATCCGGCCACCCTCGCGTCGCGGGCGAACTGCGTCCGGACCCGCGCCGACGTCTCCGTCGGTCGCGTCGTCGACAAGGGCGCGCGCAAGGAGGTTCAGACGAGGATCACCTACAACTGCGGACATGAGTACTGGTTGACCTACCTCGTCGAGCAGCAGGCGACCAGGTGGATCGTGATCGGGACCGTCGGCACGCCGGGCGGCGTGTTGCCGTTGCCGGCCAGCGGCTGCCCGCTCAAGAAGGTGCCGCCAACCAATCCACAAGGTGGGTGTTGAACAGGTCCGGGACCTCTTCGTGCGGGAAGTGGCCGGCGGGCGTGAGGAGGGCGTGGCGGAGCGGAGCCGCGACCAGGTGGGGCGGGGTGACCGCGTTCGGCGACACCGCCGGGTCCTGGGCCCCGTGCAACTGCAGCACGGGTACGGCGACCGGCGTACGCATCCTGGCCGAGTACTTGCGACCGTCCGGCCGCAACCGGGACCGGGCGAACCAGCGGTGGTACTCCAGCGCGCAGTGCGGCGCCGGCCACACCTGCAGGGCCGCGCGGTAGCGGCGGGACGCCTCCGCGTCCGGGAACGTCCCGCCGGGCGCGGCCCAGTCGCGCAGAAGCCGCTCGATGTGTACGCCGTCGTGCGCGAGCAGCCGGCGTTCCGGCAGGACCGGCAACTGGAACCACGCGGTGTGCGTCAGCGCCTTCCGTTGACCGGAGCGGGCCAGCAGCAACGGGTGCGGTGCGGAGACGACGGCCAGCCCGCGGAGCTGCCGTGGCGCGAGTACGGCGGCCGACCAGCCGATGAAACCGCCCCAGCCGTGACCGACGACGATCGCGTCGGTGGCGCCGAGCGACCGGATCACGCCGGAGACGTCCGCGGCCGCGGTGTACGGGTCGTAACCACGAGGGGTCTTGTCGCTGGCGCCGTACCCGCGCAGGTCCATCGCGACGGCACGGAATCCGGCCGCGGCGACGACCGGCAACTGGTGGCGCCAGGCCCACCAGAACTCGGGGAAGCCGTGCAGGAAGAGCACCAGCGGGCCGTCCGCCGGCCCGCTCTCGGCGATGTGGAACCTGGCCCCGTTGGCGGCCACCAGCGAGTGCGACCAGGGCCCGTCGACCAGCAGGTCGACGACACCGGCGGGACTCAGCGCCGCACGCTCGCTTCGGGCTCCTCGTCACCCTTGCCGATCGCCTTGAGCACCTCGACCGACTCCTTCGAGGTCTCGATCGCGCGCTGCGGTCCCTTGGCCTTCTTGAGCAGGCGCGTCCCGATCAGCACCAGCACCGCGCCGATCAACAGGTAGAGCACGGCAACGATCACGAAGGCCACCGCCGGGTGCAGCCCGAGCGCGGTGAGCCCGTACGCGGCGGCGACGGACAGCAGGATGATCGCCAGCAGCGCCAGGAAGGCCGCACCGCCGAACATCCCCGCGCCGGTCCCGGCCGCGACCGCGGTCTTCTTCAGCTCGGTCTTCGCCAGCTCGATCTCGCTGCGGACCAGGTTGGACAGATCCTTGCTGGCGTTCGCGACGAGCTGCCCGACCGTGGGCTCACTCCCGTTCGGCCCCATCGACATGGCACTCCTTCCACGCTCCGTCCCCCGACACTACCGCCGAGTCGATCGAACTACGGGTACCCGCGGCGCCAGCACGTCAGTCGGCGTACTCGCGATTGCGCCGGAACAGCAGCGCCGCCGCGATCAGCGCGGCCAGCACCGAGCCGACCAGGACGGCGGCCTTGGCGCGCTCGACCTGGCCGGCGTCGTCACCGAAGGCGAGCTGGGCGATCAGCAACGCGACGGTGAACCCGATCCCGGCCAGCACCGACACCGCACCGACGTCCCGCCAGGCCAGGTCGGAGTTCAGCTCGGCCCGGCTGAACCGCGCGGTCAGCCACGACCCGCCGAACACCCCGATCGTCTTGCCGAGCAGCAGCCCAGCGACGATGCCGATGGCGACCGGATCGGTCAGCGTCTCCCGGACGGCGCCGCTGCTCAGCGTCACGCCGGCCGCGAACAACGCGAACAGCGGGACCGCGACCCCGGCGGACCACGGCCGCAGCCGGTGCTCGATCCGCTCGGCCGGCGAGTGGGCCTCGTCCGGGTCCGGCAGGACCCTGGTCACCAGTCCGAGGGCGACACCGGCGATGGTGGCGTGGATGCCCGACTCGTGCATGAACCACCACGCGCCGATCGCGATCGGGACGTACAGGAACGGCGACCGGACGCGGCGCCGCTGCAGCAGGTACCAGGCACCGATCAGCGCGACCGCGATCAGCAGCGGAACCAGGTGGAACCCGTGCGAGAAGAACACCGCGATCACCAGGATCGCGCCGAAGTCGTCGACCACCGCGAGCGTGAGCAGGAACGCCCGCAGCGCACTCGGCAGCGACGAGCCGACGATCGCCAGCACGGCGAGCGCGAACGCGATGTCGGTCGCCGTCGGCACGGCCCAGCCGTCGGTCCTGCCGTTGTCGGCGGCAAGGTTCACCACCAAGTAGATGATTGCCGGCAGCACCATTCCGGCGACGGCCGCGACCACCGGGACGACGGCCTCGCTGAGCCGCGACAGCGTGCCGACGACGAACTCGCGCTTCAGCTCGACCCCGGCCAGGTAGAAGAACAGCGTGAGTGCGCCGTCGGAGGCCCAGGCCTCGACGGTCAGCGGTCCGAGGTGTGCGTCGCGGACGTGGTGGTAGGCGTCCTGCCACGGTGAGTTGGCCCAGACCAGCGCGACCACGGCGGCCGCGAGCAGGAGCAGGCCACCGGTCGTCTCGGCGCGCAACGTGTCGGCGAGGAACGCTCGCTCCGGCCCGAGGATCCGGGGGAACGCACGCTTCTTCTGCCGGATCCGCTGGGGTTGGGTCGGTGGCTGGGTCGGCGGCACGGTCATCGTCGGCGGCCCTTCGTCAGGGGTCGTTGGGACACTACGCCGACCAGGCTTCCCGGCACACCGACGCCGCCCGTCGGGCGGCGAATCCTTCCGGTGCAGTCTATCGGGTGGTGTTTGCCTCCGCCGGTCTCGATGAGGCAGGGTGGGGCCCGGTGCGCCGGGAAGTCTGGTCGGCATGCTCGTGCCCAGCCGGGCGCGGGCCGTCGCTGACGTTCCCGGGAGCCGCCGTGCTGTGTCAGAGCCCTGTGAGAGACATCACGCATTCCGGCCGTCTCGGCGTACGCTGCAAGCGTGCACGGAGAACAGATGGCCGAGGACTTCCCGGTGGTCAGCCTGGACGACGAGGCTCGGCAGGCGGTCGAGCTGCTCGCCTCCCGGCGGTTGCCCGGACTGATCGTGACGCGCCCCGACGGCAGCCCGTACGCCGTACTCCCGGCGTCGCAGGTGGTGCGCTTCCTGGTGCCGAGCTATGTCCAGGACGACCCTTCGCTGGCGCGGGTGATCGACGAGTCACTGGCGGACCGGGTCGCGGACAAGCTCTCCGGGGTGAGCGTGCGCAAGCTGCTCCCGGCCGATCCGTCCGAGGTCCCGGTGGTCAACCACGACGACACGATCCTGGAGATCGCGGCGATCATGGCCCGGCTGCGCTCCCCGCTGGTGGTCGTGATGCGGGACGGCCGGATCCTCGGTGCCGTCACGGCGTCGCGCCTGCTCGAGCTGGCCTGCACGCCGCACTGACGTCCGGCGAGGTCGCCGGATGACGATCATCGCGATCGTCGTCTTCGTCGCCGCGTACGTGCTGATCGCGACCGAGTGGACCCACAAGCTGCTGGCCGCGCTCGGTGGTGCGGCCGTGCTGCTCGCGCTCGGCGTGACGGACTCGGAGCACGCGTTCTACTCGCACGAGACCGGCGTCGACTGGGACGTCATCTTCCTGCTGTTCGGGATGATGGTGATCGTCGGCGTGCTTCGTCGTACGGGCGTCTTCGAGTACATCGCGATCTGGGCCGCCAAACGGGCGAAGGGGTCGCCGCTGCGGGTGATGATCCTGCTGACGCTGATCACCGCGGTCGCCTCGGCGTTCCTGGACAACGTGACCACCGTGCTGCTGATCGCGCCGGTCACGCTGTTGGTGTGCGACCGGCTCGGCATCAACCCGATCCCGTTCCTGATCGCCGAGGTGCTGGCGTCGAACATCGGCGGTGCCGCGACGCTGATCGGTGATCCGCCGAACATCATCATCGCCAGCCGGTCCGGGCTGACGTTCAACGACTTCCTGATCCACATGGCACCGCTGGTGGTGGTCGAGCTGATCGTGTTCACGCTCGTCGTGCCGTGGCTGTTCAAGGGCTCGTTCGACGTCGATCCGGAGCGCGTCGACGGCGTGATGCAGCTGAACGAACGCGAGGCGATCGAGGACCGCACCCTGCTGATCAAGAGTGGAGCGGTCCTGCTGCTGGTCTTCGTCGGCTTCATCGGCCACTCGGCCCTGCACATCGAGCCCTCGATCGTCGCGCTGCTCGGTGCCGGCGTCCTCGTGCTGATCTCGAAGGTGCCGACCCGGCAGTACATGTCGAGCGTCGAGTGGCAGACGCTGCTGTTCTTCGCCGGTCTGTTCGTGATGGTCGGCGCGCTGGTGAAGACCGGCGTGATCGGGAACCTGGCCGAGCAGATCGGCAAGGTCACCGAGGGCCGGGCACTGCTCGCCGCGATGCTGATCCTGGTCGTCAGCGCCGTGCTGTCCGGCATCATCGACAACATCCCGTACGTCGCGACCATGAGCCCGGTCGTGCTCGAGCTGACCAAGGGCATCCCGGACCCGGCCCAGGCCGAGGCGCTGTGGTGGGCCCTCGCGATCGGCGCCGACTTCGGCGGCAACGCGACCGCGGTCGGCGCGAGCGCCAACGTCGTCGTGATCGGCCTGGCGCTTCGGGCCGGTCATCCGATCTCGTTCTGGGAGTTCACCCGCAAGGGCGTGGTGATGACCGCGATCACGATCATCGTCGCCGCGCCGTACCTCTGGCTGCGCTACTTCGCCTTCGCCTGAAGGGCGTCGGCGAGCCCGGTCACGTCGGTGGCGACCAGATCAGGCTCCAGGAAGGCCTTCGGGTACGGCGTTCCACGCCGGTCGAGGTAGAAGCCCTGGAGCCCGGCCCGCCGGGCACCGTCGATGTCCCACGGGTGCACCGCCACCAGTGCCATCTGCTCGACCGCGACCCCGCACACGTCGGCGGCGTACCGATAGGCGTCCGGGTGCGGCTTCCAGCGTTGCGGCGTACCGACGTCGAGGCGGTGCTCGAGCAGCGGCATGATCCCGCCCTCGGTGAACATCCGCTCGGACATCGCGACCGAGCCGTTGGTCAGCGTGATGATGCGCAGGCCGGCGTCCCGGAGCCGGCGCAGGCCGGGCTCGACGTCCGGGTGCAGCGACAACTGCGTCATGCCGGTCAGCACCTTGCCGACGGTGTCCTCGGTCGGCTCGATGCCCGCGGCCGCGAGTTGCGCGGTGAGTACGTCGGTGCCGACCGTCCGGAAGTCGGCGTACGCCCCGGCCGCGGTCAGCGCGAACCCGTCCCGCAGGGTCGACGCGAACCAGTCGTCCAGGTTGTGCCGGGGCAGGCCGGCCGCGGCGAATCGTTCCCGCATCGGTTCGAGATCCGACAGCGTCTCGTTGACGTCGAGCACGAGCACGTCGACCATCGGGTGGGTCCCTTCGTCAGGCGGCGTTCCAGCTGCGCGGGTCCGGGCCCTTCGGAACGATGCCGTTCGGGTTGATGGTGTCCTGGGTCAGGTAGTAGTGCCGCTTGATGTGGCCGAAGTCCACAGTCTCACCGAAGGACGGCCGGCGGTACAGCCTCCGCGCGTACGCCCAGAGGTTCGGGAACTCGGTCAGCTTGTTCCGGTTGCACTTGAAGTGTCCGTGGTACACCGCGTCGAAGCGGACCAACGTGGTGAACAGCCGGATGTCGACCTCGGTCAGCGTGTCCCCGAGCAGGTAGTCCCGGTCGGCCAGCCGTTCCTCGAGGACGTCGAGCCGCTCGAACAGGGCGTCGTACGCCGACTCGTACGCCTCCTGCGTGGTCGCGAACCCACACCGGTAGACGCCGTTGTTCACGTCCCGGTAGATCTCCTCGATCAGCCGGTCCAGCTCCGCGTGGTCGTCCGGGATCAGCCGCGGCGCGTCCGGCCGGTGGAACTCGGTCCACTCGGTCGAGAGGTCCAGCGTGATCTGCGGGAAGTCGTTCGTCACGACCAGCCCGGTGACGGTGTCGACGATCGCGGGGACCGTCACGCGGCCGTCGTACGACGGATCGGTGCGGTGGTACGCGTCGGAGAGGAACTCGATGCCGAGCACCGGGTCGCGACCGGCCGGGTCCAGGGTGAACCGCCAGCCGCGCTCGTCCCGGATCGGGTCGACGACCGCCAGGCTGATCGCGTCCTCGAGACCAAGCAGCCGGCGTACGATCACCGACCGGTGGGCCCACGGGCAGGCCAGGCTGACGACGAGCCGGTAGCGTCCGGCCTCGACCGGCCAGCGGCCGTGTTCGTCCGGACCCTCGCCGGGGGCGGACGCCGAGTCTCGGGTGATCTGGTCGGTGAACCTGTTGCCTTGGCGCTTCCATTCACCGCTCGGTGCGCTGTCGCTGACGAACTGTGCCCGGGTCATGTCGTCGAAGTACCCACCTTCGTGAAATTTGTTCACCGTTTTGCCGTGCATTGTGGGTGTTTCCGGCTTTGTCGCCGACAGGAATCGCCAAGCCTGCCTGCTCACTGGCCGTAAAGGCGGAGCTGACGTTACAGTCTGGCTGACAAGGTCATCCGTGCCAGCGGTGTCGCGGACGGCCGGCACAACCGAACCATCAGGAGCACGCCCCGGCTCGCGTCCCCCGGCAACCGGTTTGCCGGGCACATTCCCAGGGATACTGACCTCATGGCCCGCCCAAGGAACAACCCCGGCGACCTCGCCGAACTCCCCACGGAGCTTCGGACCGATCGGCCGAAGGGTGACCAGATCCGCGAGATTCTGGAGAACCTGACCCGCAGCCTCGCGGTCGGCACCGTGCTGCCCTCCGAACGCGTCCTCGCCGAGCGCTTCGGCGTCGCCCGGATGACCGTCCGCCAGGAGGTGGACCGCGTGGTCGCCGAGGGCCTGGCCGCCCGCCGCCCCGGCGGCGGCACGTTCGTCGCCGAGCCGCGCCCGTCCCGGATGCTCGCCTCGTCGTTCAGCCAGGACATGATCAACCGCGGCATCAAGCCCGGCGCCAAGGTACTCGAGCACCGCATCGGCACCGCCGACGACGACCTCGCCCGCGAGCTCGAGGAACCCGTCGGCACCCCCGTCCTGCACCTCATCCGCCTCCGCACCGCCGACGGCGAACCGATGGCCGTCGAGCGCACCGCCCTCTCGCTGCACCGCTACCCCGGCCTCGACGAGGTCGACTTCGCCGAGAACTCCCTCTACACCGAGCTCGCCTCCCGCTGGGGCGTCACCCTCGGCATGGTCTCCGCCTCCATCGTCGCCGCCCCACCCGACCCGGTCGACGCCGAGCTCCTTGAGATCGATTCCACAACCCCCTGCCTGATCATCACCTCGGCCCCCCGCACCGCCTCCGGCGAAGTCATCGAATTCGGCCGCTCCGTCTACCGCTCCGACCGCTACGACATCACCGTCGCCTACCGCGCCACGTAAGCCCGAAGTCCCGCGGATTCGATGCAGTTCGACAGGACGTATATCCCCACTACCGGCCGCTCCCAAGCGTGAACCGCCCAGGAAACGGCACACCTCCTGTCGAAATCGACGTGATCCTCAGGAGACCGGGGGCCGCGAGAGTTCGTCGGCCCGTCGACGGAGGCGTTTCTGGTCCCACGGCACGAAGGCGAGGACGAGGGCTGCCGCGAGGCTGATGGTCCCGCCGGCGTACCTCTGGTCGATCAGTTGCGTCACCGCGGATCCGAGGAGCAGCACGGCCGCGACGATGAACCACCAGCGTTGCCGGCGATAGTGGTTGACCTGATGACGGGCGACGTTCGCGGCGGCCTGCCGCAGCTCGGGGTCGGAGGGGAGCGGTCCTCGCCGAGCGGCGCGCTCGATCGACGCCAGCTGCTCAGGCGGGACATCGCCGACCATAGCCTGCACTTCGCGACGTCTCTTCGCCATGATGAAGGTGAACAGGACACCGAACACCGGTCCGGAGATCGCGCCCGCCACAAGAGCGCCGCGCCAGCTCTCGTCGCCGAGGAAACGAACGAACAGCACGAAGAGTGCGCCGTACAGAACGCCGATGACGACAGCGGAAATCCATCGAGGACCGCTCAGCAGGTCGATGCGCATACCGGTCTAGTACCCGCATCACCACATGAGCTACCAGCAGGTGCCGGGCGCCGTCCCGACCGAGTCTCAATCCCGCAGTTCGATGCAGTTCGACAGGACGTATATCCCCACGACCGGCCGCTCCCAGGCGTGAACCACCCAGAAAACAGGCTCAAGGACCGCACACCTCCTGTCGAAATGCCGGTCATCCGGATCGCTCGCGTTGGGGGAGCTTTCGCCTCCGATCGCTGCGGGCGTGCTTTGCTGGAGGGAGGGAGGCGGTTCGTATGCGTTATCGCGAGGAGCCGGCGACGGCCTCGCCGGATCTGCCGGTTGTCCGGGAGTGGGTCGAGCGCAATCCGCACACGGAGGCCAGGCTCACCGAGACCGTCGAGCACGGCGGTGGTCGGGTCGTCCTGGTGATCAGCTTTCCGGTGCACGAGGAGATGGTTCGGGCACGGTTGGAGATTCCGCCGCTCGTGCAATTCCCGGATCTACTGCGCTTCAGACGCTGGAACCCAGGTGAGCAAGAGGCCGAATGGACCCTGCAATGGGTGCTTGGACTCATGCGCCGGCAAGCGGATCTCGGACTGCCGACGAAGGTCACGACGACGGGGCCCCATCCGGTGTCCGGGCTGATCATGATGACGCTCGACCGGGTCGACTCCGCCTACGCCGCCGAGCTCGAAGCCCGCGGTGACGGACTGACGGTCGTCCTGCCGCATCCGGAGAACCCAGTTCCGTTGTCCGTCACCGGATATCCGTTGTCCAGGGACCGCATCCCGGGTGCGGCGAGTCCGACCTGGGTCGTGACGGAGAAGGTGCGCGCGGACCAACCCGTGAGCGTCACAGCTCCCGATTCTCCGCCACCAGACCCCGGCCGCTGGCCGTCGTGGCGCTAGGTACGCGTCAACCCAGGTCGTCGGCGTCGACCCGCCGGGCCCGGTTGGGGGTGGACCCGTTCAGACGTTGAGGCTGCGGAGGACGTTGGGGGTTTGGCCGCGGGTGGTTAGGCGGGTGACGATTTCTACGGTCAAGGACTGGACCAGCAGTGCGCCGACCATGGTGGAGGTGGCGCCGGTGCGTTCGGGGCTGCCGTCTACCTCGATCAGGGCGTCGCCGGGTTCGCCGCAGTTGTCGATCACGACGTCGGCGAGTTCGAAGAGTCGTTGACCGCCGGGGGCTCGTGAGGTGACCGACCTGCTGTGGGCGACCGAGGTCAACGCGATCACCTTGGCGCCCGTGGCCTGGGCGCCGAGGGCGAACTCGACGGGTACGGCGTTCCGCCCGGAGTTGGAGGCGATCAGTACGACGTCGCCCGCGCCGATGTCGTGGGTCTGCAGCAGTACGTCGGCCAGCCCGGGCAGGCGCTCCAGGAGCGAACTCTTCTGCAAGCCCTCGTGGAGCATCAACCCGGGCTCGAGCACCGCCCGGACGTCCGCCAGCCCGCCGGCCCGGCCGTACAGCTCTTCGGCGATCAGGTGACTGTGCCCGGTCCCGAACACCCAGAACACGCGCGCATCGACGACCAGCTCGGCGCCTCGCGCGATCGCATCCGCCTGCGTCTCCGCGGCCCGAGCCGCGATCTCCAACGCCCGCCGCATGAACTCCTCAGCCCCAGCCATACGCCGAAGCTACCGGCCGACGAGTGCAGACCCCCAGCAAGACGACTAGACCACTCCGAGCATGACCCGCGAGTGCGTACGCCGTTCGTACTCGTCCAGGAGGGCGATGGCGAAGTCGGCGTACGAGATGAGGGCGGTCGGGTCGGCGGCGGTGAGGCGGTAGGTACCCGTGCGGCGCGGGTCGGCGTGGTTGAAGTCGCCGGCGGGGGCGAGCGAGACCCAGTCGAGTTCGGAGGTCGCGAAGGTGTCGAGGGCGGCTTGGTGGGCAAGGTAGAAGGAGCGGTGTTCCTGCGGATAGCCGGGGGTGTCCATCAACGGCGTGCCGTTGCGGTCGGGAAGGAGCGAGGCGAGGCCGACCCAGATCAGGCGGGCGTCCCTGATCCCTTCGACCAGGGCCCGTGCCGCCGCCGGGTAGAACAGCGCGGGGTCGGTGCCGCCGTCGTACACGGTGGCGATCACCGCGTCCTGGCCGGTCGCGAGTTCGGCGATCCGGCCGGCGTCGGTCACGTCTCCCGCGACGATCCCTGCCTCCGGGACGCCGTCCGCGAGCGAGGCGGACGCCGTACGAGCGACCGCGGTGACTTCGTGGCCCCGGGATCGGGCTTCGGTGACGGCGGCGCGGCCGGCTCGGCCCCGGGCACCGATGACTAGGATCTTGCCCACTGCAACCTCCTTGGTCGGGTGATGCCGTGACCGTAGAAGGCGGCGTGGTTACCAATTGGATACCGTGAGCCGGGTGGAGGCCTTGCGCGCGGACCTGTTCGACGAGATCTGCCCGTCGACGTTGCTGCCGTTCCGGATCGGTGCGGACAAGTGGGCAGCCCTGGTGATCAGGTGTCTGGAGGACGGCCCACGGCGGTACTCCGAGCTCCGGGTCCCACTGGCCCGGGTGTCGCCCAAGGTGCTCACTCAGTCCCTGCGCACGCTCGAACGCGACGGCTTCGTACGACGGACGCAGTACGACGAACCCGTACGACGCGTCACCTACGAGCTCACCGGCCTCGGCCGCAGTCTGCTCGAGCCGATGCGGTTGATGTGCGACTGGGCCGAGGACCACTGGGACGAGTTGCTCGACGCGCGTGAGTCGTAGGTCGGGCCAACGGTAGAGTGATGACCGTGGATGAGCAGACGCCGACTGTGTTGTTGCAGACGCCGAGCTGGTTGCTGACGCAGAGCGCGGCGCACGCGCACCGGATCGTCACCGAGGCGTTCGCCGCCGGGGGAGCCCGGGCGTACCACTTCCGCCTGCTCGCGACCCTGGTCGAGTTCGGCCCCGACAGTCAGGCGGCACTCGGGCGGCACACCGGGATCGACCGCAGCGATGTGGTTGCCGCTCTCAACGAACTGGCCGCCGACGGGTACGTCGAACGCACGCCGGACCCCGCGGACGGCCGCCGGAACATCATCACGCTGACCGCGTCCGGCCGCCGGCACCACAAGCGTCTCGCGGGCCTCGTCGAGCGGGCTCAGGACGAAATCTTCGCCCCGCTGTCCCCGGCCGACCGCGCCCGCCTGACCACCCTGCTCACCCGCCTGCTGACCCACCACCAGACCACCAGCTGACCGCCGCCCCGCACCGAACCCAGCAGCTGCCCGAGAGAATCGGCAGCCGGGCCGGGACGAGATCACCAGGTCGGCAGCTGAGCTCGGGTCGCCTTCTGCGTACGGCGGACGCGGTGCTCGCGGGCGTGGACCCGCCGCTTGGCCGCGCGGGAGATCTTCCGCCGCGAGCCGTCCGTGGTCTCCACCGGTTGCGCCCCTGTCTGCATCACGTTCACGTCCATACCGATGCGCGATCGCCCCGATCGGTTCCGTCGTAGGGTGGAAATGTGCCGTTCGGCCGGAAATCCGATCGGTTGAGCGCAGATCGGGGCCTGCTGGGCGATACGGCGGTTCCGTGGCCGGGGCGGCATTGGTAGAAAGGGGACCGGGCGCGCCGGCGCGCCGAAGCCAGCGAGGAGGAGTCCGCGACGTGACGAACGCAGAGTCACCCCAGACCGAAGCCGCCCAGACCGACACCGGTCAGTCTGAGGCCCTGTCGAACCTGATGCACGAGGAGCGCCGGTTCGAGCCGCCCGCCGACCTGGCCGCGAACGCCAACCTCACCGCCGACGCCTACGAGCAGGCGGCCAACGACTTCGAGGGGTTCTGGGCCGAGCAGGCGAAGCGGTTGACCTGGGCGGTCGAGCCGACCGAGACGCTGGACTGGAGCAATCCGCCGTTCGCCAAGTGGTACGCCGACGGCAAGCTGAACGCGGCGTACAACTGCGTCGACCGGCACGTCGAGAACGGTCTCGGCGACAAGATCGCCTACTACTTCGAGGGTGAGCCGGGCGACACCCGGGAGATCACCTACGCCCAGCTCAAGGACGAGGTGAGCAAGGCGGCGAACGCGCTGCTCGAGCTCGGCGTCGAGGCCGGCGACCGGGTCGCGATCTACATGCCGATGATCCCGGAGACCGTGGTCGCGATGCTCGCCTGCGCCCGGGTCGGCGCCCCGCACACGGTCGTCTTCGGCGGGTTCTCCGCGGACGCGCTGAAGGGCCGCATCCTGGACTGCGACGCCCGGATCGTGATCACCGCGGACGGCGGCTACCGCCGGGGCGCGCCGGCCGCGCTCAAGCCGGCCGTGGACGCCGCGCTCGAGGACTGCCCCGACGTACGCAACGTCCTGGTGGTCCGCCGGACCGGTCAGGACACGAACATCGTCGACGGTCGCGACCTGTGGTGGGAGGACTTCGTCGGCAAGCAGTCGACCGAGCACACCCCGGAGGCGTTCGACGCCGAGCACCCGCTGTACGTGATGTACACGTCCGGGACGACGGGCAAGCCGAAGGGCATCCTGCACACCACCGGCGGCTACATGGTCGGGACGGCGTACACCCAGTGGGGCGTGTTCGACCTGAAGCCGGACACCGACGTGTACTGGACCGCCGCCGACATCGGCTGGGTGACCGGCCACAGCTACATCGTGTACGGCGCCCTCGCGAACGCGACCACGTCCGTGCTGTACGAAGGCACCCCGGACACCCCGCACCAGGGCCGCTGGTGGGAGATCGTGCGGAAGTACAAGGTGTCGATCCTGTACTGCGCGCCGACCGCGATCCGCACGTTCATGAAGTGGGGCGCGGACATCCCGGCCAAGTTCGACCTGTCCTCGCTGCGGGTCATCGGGTCGGTCGGCGAGCCGATCAACCCGGAGGCCTACATCTGGTACCGGGAGAACATCGGCGGCAGCAAGGCTCCGGTGGTCGACACCTGGTGGCAGACCGAGACCGGCATGCACATGATCTCGCCGCTGCCGGGCGTGACCGCGGGCAAGCCGGGCGCCGCGATGAAGGCGATCCCGGGGGTCAGCGTCGACGTCGTCGACGACGCCGGCAAGCCGGTGCCGGACGGGTCCGGCGGATACCTGGTGATCACCAAGCCGTGGCCGTCGATGCTGCGCACGCTGTGGGGCGACGACCAGCGGTTCATCGACACGTACTGGTCCCGCTGGGAGGGCGTGTACTTCGCCGGCGACGGGGCGAAGAAGGACGAGGACGGCGACCTCTGGCTGCTCGGCCGGGTCGACGACGTGATGAACGTGTCCGGCCACCGGCTGTCCACCACGGAGATCGAGTCCGCGCTGGTCTCGCACCCGAAGGTCGCCGAGGCCGCGGTTGTCGGCGCGTCCGACCCGACCACCGGTCAGGCGATCGCCGCGTTCGTGATCCTGCGGTCCGAGGCCGGCGACGGCGGCCCGGACGTCGTCCAGGAGCTCCGCAACCACGTCGCCAAGGAGATCGGCCCGATCGCCAAGCCGCGGCAGATCATGGTCGTCGCCGAGCTGCCGAAGACGCGGTCCGGCAAGATTATGCGCCGTCTGCTCCGCGACGTCGCCGAGAATCGCGAGGTCGGTGACGTCACCACGCTCGCCGACTCGACCGTCATGGACCTGATCAAGTCCAACCTCGCCGCCGGCAAGGCCGACGAGGACTGACGTCCTCCGAATCTCAGCCCGTACGACGCGACGTCGTACGGGCTGAGGTCGTGATCAGGAGGAGTGTGACCGCAGTCGTGGCTGCGCCGATCCAGGCGGCCTCGGTGTAGCCGGACTCGCGCGGGAAGACCTCGGTGGTGTGCGCGGCGAGGACGAGGCCGCCGAGAGCGCTGCCGATGGAGAAGCCGACGCTGCGGACCACCTGGTTGACGCTCATCGCGCCGGCGGTCTCGGCCGCCGGGACCTCGCTGAGGATGACGGCCGGCATGGCTGCGAAGAACGCGCCGACGCCGAACCCCAGGATGCTCATCGCGATCACCGGACCGGCGAGGTGCCCGCGCGCGAGTGCGAAGACGGGGAAGGCCGTGAGTACGACGGTCGTGCCGGCCGCGAGCAACCCGCCGGCGCCGTACCTGTCCCGGAACCGTGGCACGAGCCGGCCGGCGACGAAGCCGAGCAGCGAGAACGGGACGAGGACGAGCCCGGCCTGGAAGGTGCTCAGTCCGAAGCCGTAGCCGGCCGCGGCGGGTGTCTGGACGTAGCGGGTGATCAGGCTGAGCAGCAGGTACATGCCGACACCGCAGGTCAGCATCACCAGGTTCGCACCGGCCGACCGCCGCAGGAGTCGGATGTCGACCAGCGGCTCGTCGGTTCGGGCCTCGATGATCGCCCAGGCGGCCAGGAGCAGCAGCGAGCCCGCCAGCGTGGCCGCGGCGAGACCCGCGTGCTGATGCCAGAGCGTGGTCTGACTGATGACGAGCAGCAGTGCGAGCAACGCGACGGTGAGCAGCACGGCCCCGCGTACGTCGACGCGCCGCACCGGCCGTTCCGGTGCCGTCGGCAACACGATCGCGGCGACCACGAGCGCGGCCGCGGTGACAGCCAGGCCGAGGCCGTACGCGGCGCGGATGCCGGCGAGGTCGGTCAGCAGACCGGCCAGCGGATAGCCGACTCCGATGCCGGCGGTCGAGGCGACGGCGAGCAGCGCGATCGTACTGGCGGAACGCCCCACGTCGAGGTGATCCCGGGCCGTCGCCATCATCAACGCGGTCAGCCCGAGTCCCGCACCCTGGGCGGCCCGGCCGACGAGCAGCACCGCGAACGGAAGCGGGACCACCGTCAGCAGGCTTCCCACGACGACGACCCCGAGAGTGACCAGTACGACGGTACGCCGCCGCGGACCCGAGCCGAGCCGGCCGAGCAGCGGAGTGGCGATCGCGCCCGACAGCAGCGGAATCGTCAGCGTCCACTGCGCGGCGGCCAACGAGACGCCGTACTGCTCGGCGACCGCGGTGATCAGTGGTGCGCCCAGACTGCCGACGACGGCGACGACCAGGCCGACGAACACGACGCCCGCAGCCAGGAACCGCGACGTGCCGCGGACGATCTGCATGTCGCCCAAGCTAGTGGCGGCGACTTGGCTGGTTCGAGCGAATGTCTGATTCCTCACGTGCCCTAGGCTGCCTCGCATGACTGCTGTCGTTGCGATCGTGCACGCGGGGCTGGCGGCAGCGTGGGTCGGCGGGATGGCGTACTCGCTGTTCGTCGTCCAGCCGAAGCTGAAGAGGTACTTCGGCCCGGACCAGGACGGCCGCGAGGCGCTCACCGCTGTGATTGCCTCAGGCAACCGATGGAAGGTGGTCGGGCTGATCGCGGCGATCGCGCTCAGCGGGCTGATCCTGCTGCTGATCGACGACGAACGCTGGTGGATCCACGCGGTCAAGGGCGTACTGCTGTTCGGCGCGACGGTGATCTTCTGGTACGTCTCCTGGCGGCACTGGCCGCGGCGGGTGTTCGCGACGGCGGCGGAGTTGCCCGGGTTGCAGCGCCGGCTCGTCGTCCTGGCGAGCACGATGCTCGGCCTTACCGGACTCGCGTTCGCGCTCGGGGTGGCCGCCGTACATCTCTAATGTTCGGACCTTAGGAGATCGGTGACGTGGTGTGTGAGGATGACGCATTCGTTCGGAGGTGATCGCGATGGCACAGGAGGCCCTGCAACTCCTGGTGAGTATGCACAGGATCGTCCGGCACCTGCGCCGGAGCCGGACCACCTCGGCGCTGCACCCGACGCAGTTCCTCGCGCTGATGCTGATCGCCGACGAGCAACCGATCCGGATCGGCGAGATCGCCAACCGCGTGCCGTGCTCCCAGCCCACCGCGACCACGACCGTCGCCGCCCTGGAGGACGCCGGTCTCGTCCGCCGCGAGCCGGATCCGGGCGACGGGCGGGCGACGGCCGTCGTCCTGACGGCCGCCGGCGCCGAGATGGTCGAGGCGTCCGGCCGCCAGGCCGCGGACGAGCTCGGCAAGCTCCTCCGCCGCCTCGACGACCCCGACCGCGACCTCGTCCTCCGCGCCGGCGCAGTACTCGCCCAGATAGCCGACGACCTCTGACTCAGGCGTTCCGGTCCTCGGTGTCGCCGGTGCTCATCGCATACCTCCAACCACCGAGATCGTGTACGGCGGTGTCCCCGGGGCGACGTCGAGTTGGCTGTTCACCCACAGCAGACGGTCGTGGTCGCGAGCGATGGTGGTCGGGGTCGAGCCGGGTGCACCCGGGACCGAGTCGGCGACGATCACCGCCTGGGTCTTGTCCCGGTTGAGGACTGCCAGCCGGGTGACGTACTTGCCGCCGCCCGCGTTGTGGACGGCGTACAGACGTCGTCCCTCGAGCAGGTAGCCGTCACCGGACAGGATGCCGTTGCTCACCTGCAGGGTGCTGACCCGCTTGGTCCGTAGATCGATCCGGTAGGTGACGTCCTGGCCCTGCTCGCCGACGAGGAGGGTCCTGCCGTCGGTGACGATGCCGTTCAGGAAGTACGGGACCGGCTGGATCTGGTCGCGGGCCAGCCAGGGCTCGAGCGTGCCCAGGCCGTGGCGGGTGAGCGACGCGCGCCAGAGCTGGTTGTTCGCCGAGTCGGTGACGTAGACGTGGTCGCCGGCGAAGGTGAAGTCGTTGAGGAACGCGCCGGGCGCGGCCTGCCGGGAGGCGAGGAGGTTGCCGCGGGCGTCGTACAGGAAGAGCTTCGACGTACTCGCGCCGGCGATCAGCACTCGGCCCCAGCGGTCCACGTGCACGCCGGTCGCCGATGTCCGCCCGTCGCTGCCGGCGGGCAGGAACGGCTTGAGCCGCGGGCTGCGGGTGCTGCCGCGGTAGACCGCGCCGGTTCCGACGCTGGTCACGTAGATCGTGCCGTCGGTGGTCACCTCGATGCCCTCCGGGGTGTCACCGAGGGTCGTCGAGACGACGTACTCGGTCGGTCTCTGGTGGACGACGTGCGCCGCGGCCGGCTGGACGGTCGCGATCAGCACGAGGACTGTGAGTGCTGCCAGGCGTTTCATCGGGTCAGCGTGCGAGCCGGGTCCGCGGTGCCGCGACCGGTTTCGGTCAGAACCGAAGTGCTCGGCGACCTCGGGGCAGGCACAATCGGGAGATGATCCGGATCCACTTCAGCGCCGCGGACCTCGGACGGGTGACATTCCCGCCGGACCCCGAGCCGCTGATGGAGGTGGCGCTGGCCGCGCGCGCCCTCCGCGACCGGGCGTTCGGCGAGCGGGTGGCCGAGACGGTGCCGATGCCGCCGGTCGCGCGACGGTGGCGCCGGGAGGCGGCGCCGCGGGTGCGGCCGTCCATGCGCCCGCTGTTCAAACTGATCGCACCGGCCGGGCTGTTCCCCGACTTCCTCACCCCAGCGGTGCCGGTGCCGGGTCTCGAGCCGGCCGTCGAGGTGCTCATGGACACCCCGGCCGCGGTCGTCCGCGAGGAACTCGGTCCCTGGCTTCCGGCCGACGTCGAGCCGTTCATGCACGGCCTGCTCGCCGGGCACACCGGATCACGCCGGGCGCTCGGCAACGCCGTACGCGAGGTGCATCAGGAGGTCCTCACCCCGTCGTCCGCCGAGCTCGACCGCCGGTACGCCGCCGACCTCGCACTGCGGTCGCGGGCACTACTCCACGGCGGCCTCGACGCCCTGCTGACCTCGCTGCATCCGGACGTCGAATGGTCCAACCCGGGCGGGGCGGACGGGCCCCAGCTGCCAGCTCCCGTTCCCCGACTTCAGCTGCCAGCCTCGGTGCCGGGGTGCGCGGTGCTGACTGCGCGCGGTCCTGCTGTCCGATCCGCCGTCGAGGTCCACTTGAACGGCCGTGGCCTGGAGCTCTACCCGTCCGCGCTCACCTCCGAATGCTTGGTCCTCGACGTGCCCGGCCGCCGCCCGACCCTGGTCTATCCGTGTGCCGACCTCCCCGCCGACGACCTGGCCGACGTCGACGGCCTCGCCGACCTCCTCGGCCGTACGCGCGCCACCGTGCTCCGCGCCCTCACTCACTCCGCCACCACCACCCAGCTCGCCCGCCGTACCGGCATCTCCCTGCCGTCCACCTCCGACCACACCCGAATCCTCCGCAACGCCGGCCTCATCACCACCCACCGAACCCAAGGCACCGCCCTCCACTCCCTAACCCCCACCGCCCACCACCTCCTCACCGGGGCAGGTCGGGGCAACCTGGGGCAGATCGCCAAAACCGCGCTGAGAGACGCCGAGAGCCGGTAAACTGGAGCTTGCTTGCGGACAGAAGAGTCCCCTGAAGTGGACCCGGCAGCCTACCGGACGGTGGGTGAGCCGGGTCGGCCTTTGCACGCGTGTGAGTTGCTGGGACACCGGGGCAGGGCGGGGCAACCTGGGGCAGATCGCAGAAACGGCTGCCAGAACTGGTGGCAGCCGCTAAAGTGGTGCTTGCTTGCGGACAGAATAGTCCCCTGAAGTGGACCCGGCAGCTCACCGGACGGTGGACGAGCCGGGTCTCGCGCTTTCAAAGCTCGCGAACTTGACAGAACGGTGCAACGCGCCGCTTCCAGTCCCCGCCACGGGCCCATGCCCAGGCAACTGCATCGGCCACCCAGAGCAACGGATCGAGCTTCGGCACGATGACTGCCCAGCTCAGGTCGTAGCACTTGTGCCGGTAGACCGCTGCGTGCAGGGTCCGCCGATCGTGATCCCAGGTGGACTCCTCCCGCTCCACCAACAGACGCTCGGCGACGCCCACGACGTCCCGGACAATCGCCTCGAGGCAGCGGGTCCGATCGGCCAGTGTGTCCCGCTCCGCCTGGTAAAGGTCCACCAACAGACGGAATCCCACGATGACGTCGAGGATCTGCCTACGGCGGGCGTCGGTCTCGTGGTTGAAGTGCAGACGTTCCTGGCCGGGCAACAGCAGCCCACGAAGTGCTTTGCGCTGAACCGCAACATCTCCTGACCGGCAACGGACCGCGGCCATCAGCAGACCCCGCGACTTGGTTTCGTCGACGAATACGTGGATTGGCATCTCCCCGCCCTGTGGTGTGGCAAGGGTTGACCTTTGCACGTGGGGTGGCGGGGGTGGGGGTGGAACACAGGGGCAGGTCGGGGCAGCTTCGGGCAGATCGACAGGCAGTTGTGAAAGCAGGCGAACGGCCGTCGCCTGGGGGGCGACGGCCGTTCGGGGGTGGTTAGTTGCGGTTGAGGGTGAAGGTTGTGGTGGTGTTGCGGATGTCGGTGTGGTTGTTCGTGAGGGTCAGGTTGGTGAAGGTGGCGGTGCCGCGGGCGGGGCCTTCGCCTGGTTCGGGGAGTTCGTTGGCCCAGATGCCGAAGCCGGACTTGGCGTCGAAGGCGTCACCGGACTTGCGGGCACCGGAGATCGTCGTGTTGGTGAAGACCGTGTCGGCGACCGGGAACAGCGGCTGACCGCCGACGTAGTCGGTCTGGAACATGATCCCGGAGTACGTCGGATCGACGATGTCCAGGTCGTTGACGCGGATCCCCTGGAAGACCTTGGTCGCGGAGTAGATCCACAGCGCCGGGAACGTCTGGTTGCCCCAGAAGTGCCCGCCCGCGCGGACCAGGCTGACGTTCTCGAACCGGGTCGGCGGGGTCGCGCCGAACCCGTTCATCGGGATCCCGAAATCGAGCGACGAGATCGTGACACCGGGATACGTGAGCATGTCCGCGGCGTACAGGTTGCGGAAGACGTTGTTCGTCCCGCCGTAGACCGCGAACCCGGCCGCCCGCCAGGTCAGCGTCGCGGACAGGTTCTCGAAGACGTTGTCGCGGACCTCGCCGCCGCCGGAGTCGGTGGCGTTGAAGAGCGCGAAGCTGTCGTCGCCGGTGGCCCGGGCGTCGTTGTTGCTGACCAGGTTGCCGGCCGAGCCGTTCGTCATGTTGATGCCGTCGGCGAACATGTTCCGGATGCGCGAGTTCCTGATGGTGGAGTTGTCGGTGTTCGCGCCCCAGTACAGGCAGACCATGTGCTCGACCCAGATGTTGTCGATGGTCATGTTCGCGGTGTTCGAGAAGTCGAACACCTTGCCCGGCCCGTCGATCCGGGACGTGTAGTTCCCGAAGTACGCGAACCCGGTGAACGTCGACCCGTTCGCCGACGCCTCGCTGCGGAACCCGACGTCGGTGTTGTCCTGGGTCGCCGGCGCGTGGAACCGGGTGAACCACGGCCCGGCGCCGACCACCCGGACCGCCTTGCCGTACACCTGGAACTTCGACGAGGTCTGGTAGTCACCCGGCGGCAGGTAGACGCCTTGCAGCGCACTGTTCTGCCGTACCTGGTCGAGCGCGTTCTGCACGTCCTGGTGGCTGAAGCCGGACGGCGTCACGAAACCCGTGCCCGGGTTGGCGATCGGGGCGACCTCCTCGGTGTCGACGAAGTCGATCGCGTACGTCGTACTGTTCGCCGGATCCTTCTGCAGCTTGATCTTCGTGCCCGCCGGGAAGGTCCCGTCGAGCATCAGCTGGGCCTCGTCATAGATGTGCCGGGCGGGGCCGGAGCCGGGTGAGTTGTTCGGGCTCGCCTCCGCGCCGTACAGCCAGGCGTACCGCGAGGTCAGCGGCAACGCCTTGTGGAAGGTGCCGTTCACGTAGACGTTGACGGTCGAGTTGATCCCGCCACCGCCGGCCGAGTCCGGGATGGAGAACCGGGTGACCAACGTGTTGGTCCGGGCCCGGGTGGTGAACTCGACGAACGAGCCGTTCGAGTTCAGTGTGACCGCGCGGCGTCCGGAAGCCTCGCCGGCCAGGTCGCCGATGGTCCGGTTCGGCCCGACCACGACCGCCCCTCCACCGACCGACGCGTCCTCCGCCTCCATGTGGTCGTACGGCATGTTCGCGCCGCGACCGACGAAGAACGGCCGCTCGCTGGTGTTGTTGGTCCGCTTCACCGGCAGCTCGTTGGCGTCGGCGGCGAGGACGACGCGCACGGTGTACCGGCCGCTGGCGGCCGTCCAGTTGCCGAGAGCAACCGCCGGGGTGGTCGCGCCGGCCGCGATCGCGCCGTTGTAGGAGCCGGTCAGCGTCGTGACGACCGTACTGCCGTTCAGGATCGTCAGCGTGATGCCATGTGCACCCGACGCCGAGGCGACGCTGCCCTGGTTCTTCAGCGCGACCGAGAAGGCGACGCTGTTCCCGGCGGACGGGTTCCCCGGAGTCCAGTTCACCGCTGCCGCCACCAGGTCGGAGCTGGCCACCGGCGTCACGACCAAAGGACCGGCCGCGCTTGCGGTGTTGTTTGCGTCGTTTTGCTCGATCACCGTGTTCGACTCGTCGACCTTTGCACTCAGCGCGTAACTTCCTGCGTCCCGCGCACCGATCGCTTCGCTGACCGTGGCCGAGGCGCCGGCCGCGAGTGCGCCGACGGCCGCCGTACCGACCTTGGTCTCGCCGAGGTAGAAGTTGACTTCGGTCGCTGCCGAGCCCGCCGTACCGGAGTTGCCGACCGTCGCCCGGACGGTGATCGTGTCGGTCTCGACCGGTGAGGTCGGTGTCCAGGAGACGTTGGACAGCGTGAGGTCGGGGTTCGGCGCCGGGACCCCCATCACCTGGAGCTCGGCGACCTGTCCGGCCGGGGCGCCGGTGTTGGCGGTGAAGTTGAGCCGTACGTCGGCCGCCCGCGCGCTGACCGGGATCGTCACGCTGTTCCCACTCGCCGGACTGAAGGTGTACGACGCACTCGGCACGATCGTGGTGAATGCCGACGATCCCTGGTCGCGGCCGAGGATCGAGAACGTCTGCGTCCGCGGGCCCCACGCCGAGTCGGGGTTGAGCCGGACCACGATCGAGCTGAGCTCGGCGTTCGCTCCGAGCTGGGTCGTCAGCGTGGCCGGGTTGGTGTTGCCCTCCCAGTACGTCGTCACGTTGTCGTCGTTGGCGTTGGTCGCGACGAAGGTGTGCACGAACCCGGACGCCGTGATCGGTTTGCCGAGGGCGAGGTTGCTGCCGGGGCCGGTGCCGCCGTGCCGGGTGACCGTGTTGCTGTTCGCCGATTGGTTGCCAGCGGCATCCTTGGCGCGGACGAAGTACGAGATCGACGTACTGGCCGGCTGGTTGTCGGTGTAGGTGAGGACGTTGCCGCCCAGGCTGGTCCGCAGTTCGCCGTTCGCGTAGACGTCGTACCCGGTGACGCCGACGTTGTCGGTCGAGGCGTTCCAGGTGAGCCGGATCTGGCCGGCCGCCGGTTCGGTGAGGGCCAGGTTGCCCGGGGCGGTGGGAGCCTGGGTGTCACCGCTGACCGGTCCGTAGACCTCGAGCTCGGACAGCTGTCCGGCCGGCCAGCCGGTGTTCGCGGTGATCCGGACCCGGACGAACCGGGTGGTCACGGCGCCGTAGTCGATCGTCACGGTGTTGGCCGGCGGGTTGAACGCGCGCGCCGCGGAGGCGGTGAGGTCGGTGAAGTTCTGGCCGTCGACGCTGCCCTGGACCGCGAGCGTCTGGGTGCGCGCACCCCAGCCCGCGGCCGGGAGCTTGAGCACGACCTGGTTGGTGGCGACCGACGCGCCGAGGTCGACCTGCACCCACTGCGGGAACGCGTTGTTGGCGCTCTCCCAGTAAGTGCCCTGGTTGCCGTCGGTCACGTTCGACGCGACGTACGTCTGGGTGACGCTGCTCGCCGACGCGCTCTTGCCGGCGGCGAGGTTGGGTCCGGCCAGTACGGCGGCCGACGCGGTGCCGGCCGGGGTCGCGCGGACCAGCGGGCCGGCCGACAGGGCCAGACTGCCGGCCAGCAGGGCGGCGAGGAGCCGCAACTTCGGATGTCTCATGGCCTCTCCTGAGTGGGCGGGGGTGAGGGCGCAGGGGGATCAGCCGTCGCGCGGGAGTCCGGAAGTTGCTCTAGTTTGCTAATTTCTTGCGCAACGCTGGCTCATTGTTACGGCACGGCAACGCGGGCGTCAACGGTTCATGACGCTCGGCCACCAAAGCCGAGGACCGCGACCCCGGCGGATGCCGGTGCCGCGGCCCTCTGGCCGGCTGGCCTTTTAGGTCCGGAAACCCTGACAGGAGAAGTGGGCTCAGTGCTTGGCAGGTCCTTCGGCGCCAGCACCGGTGAGGGCACGGACGGAGAGCTCGTTGTAGCGAAGCTCGCTCGAGCGGTCGCGGCCGAGATAGGTGCCCAGGACTCCGCACAGGAAGCCGACCGGAATCGACACGATGCCCGGGTTCGACAGCGGGAAGTACGAGAAGTCCGCACCGGTGATCATCGACGTGGATGAGCCCGACACGACCGGCGAGAAGAACACCAGGACGACAGCCGCGATCAGACCGCCGTAGATGCTCCACACCGCGCCGGAAGTGTTGAACCGCTTCCAGAACAGGTTGAAGAGCAACGCCGGCAGGTTTGCGGACGCCGCGACGGCGAACGCGAGCGCGACCAGGAAGGCGATGTTCAGCCGCTGGGCCGGGATCGCCAGTCCGATCGCGACCGCGCCGATGCCGATCGCGGCGAACCGGGCCACCCGCAGTTCGCTCTTCTCCGAGACCTGGCCCTTGGCGAGCACGTTCGCGTACAGGTCGTGCGCGAACGACGAGGCCGAGGTCAACGTCAAGCCGGCGACCACCGCGAGAATGGTCGCGAACGCGACCGCCGCGATGAGGGCGAGCAGGATCGACCCGCCGAGCGAGCCGGCACCGCCTCCGACCGACTCGGCCAGCAGCGGCGAGGCCACGTTGCCCTTCGACACCTCGACCGCCGATCCCTTCGCGGTGTCCAGCAACGCCGCCGCACCGAACCCGAGCGCGAGCGTCATCAGGTAGAACGCCCCGATCAGGCCGATCGCCCACTGCACCGAGCGGCGCGCGGACCGCGAGTCCGGCACGGTGTAGAAGCGGATCAGGATGTGCGGCAGACCCGCCGTACCGAGGACGAGGGCGAGGCCGAGGGACAGGAAGTCGATCTGGCCGACCAGGTCCTTGCCGTACAGCAGGCCGGGCTGCAGGAAATCCGCGCCCTTGCCGGACTTCTCGGCGGCCGCGCCGAGCATCCGGGAGATGTTGAAGTCGAACTTCAGCAGCACCAGGAAGGTGATCAGGACCGTGCCGGTCATCAGCAGCACGGCCTTGACGATCTGCACCCAGGTGGTGCCCTTCATGCCGCCGATGGTCACGTAGATGATCATCAGCGCGCCGACCAGGATGATCACGCCGGCCTTCAGGCCCTCGTTCGTCACGCCGAGCAGCAGGCCGACGAGTGAACCGGCGCCGACCATCTGGGCCAGCAGGTAGAAGATCGACACCACGATCGTCGAGGTCGCGGCCGCGGTCCGGACCGGCCGCTGCTTCATCCGGAAGGCCAGCTGGTCGGCCATCGTGAAGCGGCCGGAGTTCCGCAGCAGTTCGGCGATCAGCAGCAGGGCGACCAGCCAGGCGACCAGGAACCCGATCGAGTAGAGGAAGCCGTCGTACCCGTAGAGCGCGATCGAGCCGGAGATGCCGAGGAACGACGCCGCGGACATGTAGTCACCGGCGACGGCGAGACCGTTCTGGGCGCCGCTGAAGGAGCGACCGCCGGCGTAGTAGTCGGCCGCGCTCTTGTTCTGCCGGGACGCCCACCAGGTGATGTACAGCGTCACGGCGACGACCGCGCTGAACAGCGAGATGGTCAGCGCCCGGTTGCCCGGCTCGGCGTCGGCGAGCGGGATCAGGCCGGGAACGGTCGTGGGAATCGCGGTCGGGATCGCAGCGGGGATGCTCAGGACGTTCACCGGCGGCGCTCCCTCTTGTACTTGGCGTTCAGGCCGCTGGCGAGCGGATCGAGTTTCCGGTTCGCGAACCGGCCGTAGAGGGCGGCGATCACGAACGTCGAGACGAACTGCAACAGCCCGAAGACCAGCGCGACGTTGACGTTCCCGATGACCTCGGTCCCCATGAAGTCACGGGCCCAGTTGTTGCAGGCGACGTACGCCAGGTACCAGGCCATGAACGCGATCGTCCACGGCACGACGAAGTTCTTGTAGCGCCGCTTCAGCTCGGTGAAGTCGGACGCCTCGTGCACGGCTTCGTAGGCGCGGGCGTCCCGCTCGCGCACAACATCCTCGTCCATGAGTTCGAGTTCCCCTCGTACTGAGACAGAAAACACGTGCACGTTAGCCCCTGGTGGCGCGTTTGTGACCCACCGCAACCAAAACGTTTCCGCGCGACCCGGAGGAATCCGAGCAAACCGGAGGACGTCGAGTGGACGGTCAGAGGTGCGGGGCGACCGGGGCGTCGAGGGTCCGGCGGTAGTTCGCCAGGTCGCTCGGCCAGGTCCGGTAACAGCCGGTGAAGTACGGCATCCGCAGCGGCTCCGGCGGCCGGGCGGTGGAGTCGTAGATGGCGTCGACCTGGTCGAGCACCGCCTCCCGGCGGGACTCGGTGAGGACCGCGATCCGCGAGTGCGAGAGGGCCAGTTGCCGCAGGCCCGCGCGGTCGAGATCCTGCCAGTGCCGGAACCGGGCGGTCTCGACGGTCGCGAACAGGTCGGACTGCAGCAGGATCGGCATCGGGTCGAACCGGTCGCCGCCGACGTCGTCACCCTGCATCGCGTGGATCATCCGGCGGACCCAGGGGACGACCGTGTCCGCGTTGTTCCAGAGCAGGCCGAGTACGCCGTTCGGTCGCAGGACGCGGGCGATCTCGGGCAGGGCCCGGGCGTGGTCGAACCAGTGGAACGCCTGGCCGACGACGACCGCGTCCACCGAGGCGTGCGCCAGCGGGATCGACTCGGCGGCGCCGACCATGGTGTCGATGCCCGGCCGCCGGCGGCAGACGCTGAGCATCTCCTCGGACGGGTCGACCGCGACCACGTCGTGACCGAGCCCGGCCGCGACCGCCGCCAATTTGCCGGTGCCGGCGCCCAGATCCAGGACCTGCAGCCGGCCGGGACCAAGGATCCAGGACAGCGCCTCGGCCGGGAACGTCGGCCGGGCCGCGTCGTACGCCGCCGCGACCGCCCCGAACGACTTCGCCCGCGCCTCGTTGGAGGCAGCCCCACCCGCAGCCGCCCGGCCCGCACTCGGTCCGCTTGCCGCGGCCCCGCCCGCAGCCGGCCCGCTCGCCGCCGACCCCCCGGTCGCCGGTCCACCGGTCTCGGGGCTGCCCGAGCCCGCGGCGCTCGCGGCGGCGCCGTTCAGGCCGGGCGGGGTCGGGTCCGGCGTGTCCCGGCCGGTCGCCGGGTCCGGTGCTGGATCATCGGTGGTCATCACCGTAAATCATGCCGTAGCGGCGGGCTGGCGCGTCGTCACTCGCCGAGCTTCTTCTGTTCGATGTGCGCGTTGAGCGCGGCCAGCTCCGGCTGGGAGTCCAGCAGCGCGACCAGTTCGGCGCAGTTCAGCTTGTCCGCGGCGTGGTCCTCGATCAGGGCGTGCAGCAACTTCCGGTCGTCCTCGGTGTCCAGCGTCAGCCGGTACTGCGACCCGCCACCGGCCCACGGCAGACTCACCAGCCGGATGTCGCCGGGCCGGTTCTGGTGCAGGTACGGCGTGACGTGCTCCCGGTCGGCCCGCAAGGTCGCCTGCTCGTCGGCCTCGAACAGCCTGGCCGCGGAGAACACCTCGTAGTCCATGCCCCGCGGATGCGTCCGCTCCAGGCAGTTCGACAGGTAGACGCTTTCGCTGCCCTCGGCCCGCCACCGGTCGACGCCGGCGGCAACAATCTCGGGATCGATCAACGGACAGTCCGACGTCACCCGGACGATCCCGTCCAGCCCGTACTCGCGGGCCGTCCCCGCGAACCGGCTCAGGACATCGTCCTCACTGCCACGGAAGTACGGGATCCCGGCCCGTTCGGACAGGGCGACGATCGGGTCGTCGTTGGCGTTGGTGGTCGTAGCCACGATCACCGGCAGGCCGGTACGCCGCAGCCGGTCCACGTGATGCTCGAGGTACGTGCGGCCGCCGGCCTCCAGCAGCACCTTCGCGGGCAGTCGCGTGCTCGTCGCCCGTGCCTGGGTGACGACGGCAACATTCAGGAATTCCACCGGAACATCTCCCGGATCTCGGCCGGGCAGGCGACGTGGTCGACCCCCAGCTCGGTGTCGGTGAACTCGCGGGCGGTCGCGAGCGGGACGAAGGGCTGGTCCAGCTCCGGCCAGAGCCGTTTGATCCTGGCCTGGCCGCCGAACGAGGGGTGTTCGTTCTCCAGCACCATCGGGTCGCCGTAGACCCCGGGCTGCAGGCCGAGCGAGGCGCCGTACAGGACGGCGGAGCTGAGCCGGTTGGAGGCGACGCGCCGATGTTTGCGGAGCTCGCGCAGTTGCTTGACCAGGAACCTGGCGTCGGTCCGGCGCCAGTGCAGGCCACGGTACCCGTGGGTGATCACCCGGAACCCGGCGTCCTTGTAGACGTTGCGGATCGCGGGCTTCTCGTATTCGTTCCAGTACAGGCAGACAGTGACCGGCCCGGTCTCGTGCTCGTTGATCGAGGCAACGATGCGGCCGTGGTCGCCGAGCACGTGCTGGCCCTCCCAGCCGTGGAACGGGTAGAAGATGGTGCCCTCGGCCCGCTTCGCGGGGGTGGCCAGCTCGGGATGCACCTTCAGCAGGTACAGCCAGACCGAGCCGATCACCGAGTAGTTCCGCAGGCCGAGCGAGTGACCGCGCCGCCGGACGCTGTCGGACCAGACGTACTTCGGCATCCCCGGCGCGAACGCGGTGCCGTGGGCGAACCCGTCCAGGATGTTCCAGCCGTGCTGGAGGTATCCCCAGATCCGCGGCGGCTTCGCGAGTCCGGCGTACGACGCCATGATGTTCGCGTGGCCGTAGAAGTGGTTGGCGTGGTGCATCAGCGACGGACCTTCCGCAGCACCCGGCGGACGCGCCGCCGGATCACCCTGGCCGGGTTGAGCACGGCGTGTCCGACGCGGTAGGGCAGCGACCGCCGGATCCCGCTGACCGTGCCCTCGAACAGGATCGCCCGCGCGCTGGCGGCCGCCAGCTCCTCGGACAGCCGCGCGACCGTGGTCAGTTGTTCCGCGCTGCCCAGTGGCCGGATCACCTCGTTCGACCCCGGGAACTCTGGCGGGACGGTGATCCCGGCCATTGAGGCGAGCCGCGCGGTCAACGCGTGCACATCCCCGCCGGCCGGCCACGGTTGCCGCGAGCCACTTTCCATCGACCGCCGGACGAACCGCGCAAGGTGCCCGACGACATCCAGGTCCTGCGGCTCGCCGAACAGCCGGTACGACGATCCGTCGAGAATCACGTTGTCCGGAGACCCGTTCCCGCCCGCCTGCAGCCAGGCGACGTACGAGGGGATGATGCGCCGCAGCGTCGTCTGGTCGTCGACCCGGAGCGCGGCGAGGAGGTGCTCCTCCAGCAGCACCCCCGGACCGGCGGGAACGGCGTCGACGGGCAGGACCGCGGGCAGTTCGCCGGTCACGAAGTACCAGGCGGGCGCCAGCTCGAGAGCCATGCCCGCGTCCGCTGCGTCGAGGACGAGCCGGTAGGGGTCCATCAGCGTCGGACCAGCGTTGCGGGCGGCAACTGCCCGGGCGGCGACGACCGCAGCCAGGCCGTCGACCGAACTAGCAGCAAGCTGGGCGTCGACCAGCGACGGGAAGACGGCGTAGACGTCGGCGTCCGGGAGGGCCGCCTGGAGCGGTTTGAGGCCGGCGGGTGCGGTGTCGGCGACGTCCCGCGCCCAGTCCTCGTCGCGGGGGAGCGCCGCGGTGATCGCTGGCTGGAGCAGGCGCTCGAAGCCGAAGGAGTTCTCGGCGCCGAGCAGCAGCCGGGCGCCCGGAGCCAGCCGTTCCCGCAGCCGGGCCAGGGCATCCGCCCAGGTCAGCGTGGCCGTGTCCGGGCCGATGAGCCGCTCGAGACCATCGAGCGCGACGATCACGTCGTACTGGTCCTCGCCGCGGAAGCGGTCGAGTGAACCGCAGTAGATCTCGCCCTTGGCGTCGGCGAGCGCCTCCGCGATCTCCTCCGCGTCCGGGGCGGACCGGACCAGCACGTCGACGGACGTGACTCGCTCGGCGACGTCGGTGATCAGGTCGAGCGCGTGCGGGCCGGCCACCAGGACGGAGTCGTCGGGCCGGAGGGCGGTGGCGAGGAGCGCCGCGGCAGCGGGTCCGGCGGCCGCGGGGCGGGCGTCGACCGGATGCAGGTCCGACCAGTTGAGCAGCTCGCCACCGACCAGATTCGATCGGGTCACACCATTCACGTTAACCAACCAGCTTCACGAGAGTCTCGATCACCCGGTCGACCTGGGCGTCGGTCAGGTCGGGGAAGAGCGGGAGGGACAGTTCTTCGGCGTAGAACGCCTCGGCGTTCGGGCAGAGGCCGCGGCGGTAGCCCTGGCGGGCGAACACCGGATGCCAGTAGACCGGGAGGTAGTTCACCTGGACGCCGATGCCGGCGGCGCGCATGCCTTCGAACACCTCGCGCCGGCGGCCGTCGAGGACGCGGACCGGGTAGAGGTGCCAGGCCGGATCCACGCCCGCGCGCCGCACCGGCGTACGCAGGCCGTCGACGTCACCCAGCGCGGCGTTGTACCGCGCGGTGATCTCGGCCCGGCGGCGCTTGAAGCCGGCCAGCCGCCTGAGCTGGGACAGCCCGAGCGCGCTCGCGATGTCGGTGAGCCGGTAGTTCACGCCGTACTCGTGGACCTCCTGGTGCCAAGGTCCCTCGTCGGTGATCTCGAACCGGTCCGGATCGCGGACCAGGCCGATGAAGTGGAACTCGTGCGCGCGTTGACCGAGCGCCGGGTCCTTGCAGACCACCGCGCCGCCTTCGCCGGTGGTCAGGTTCTTGGTCGGGAAGAACGACACCGTGGTCACGTCCGCAAGGTCACCGACCGGACGGCCGCCGGCCGTGCCGCCGATGGAGTGCGCCGCGTCCGCGAGCGTGCGAGCGCCCACGCGATCCGCCAGCGGCTGGAGGGCCGGGTAGTCTGCCGCCTGGCCGGCGTAGTCGACGGCGGCGATCACCTTCGTACGCTCGGTCAGCGCGGCCTCGACGGCCGACGGGTCGATCAGCGCGGTGTCCGGGTCGACGTCCGCGAACACGACGGAGGCGCCGAGCATCGCGGCGGTCGAGGCGGTCGCGACGAAGGTCATCGGCGTGGTGACGACCTCGTCGCCCGGTCCGACGCCGAGGGCGGCGTACGCGATGTGCAGGGCGGCGGTGCCCGACGTACAGCTGACGACGCGGTGACCGCCGGTCAGTGCCGAGACGGCCTCCTCGAAGGCCGTGACCGCCGGCCCGGTGGTCAGCCAGTCCCCCCGCAGTACGGCGGTGACCGACTCGATGTCCTCGTCCGAGATGGACTGTCGTCCGTACGGCAACATCAGTCGGTCTCGAAGATCTTGCGGATCTCGTCGATCGAGTACCACTGGTCGTTGGTGTCCGAGGCGTAGTGGAACCCGTCCGCGACCGGGATGGCGTCGGCCGGCGGCAGGTAGCCCCAGGTGGCCAGGTCGGGCTGGAGCACGAACCGGTCGCCGATCGCGAGCGCCCGGCGGCCCTCCTCCGGGCTGATCATCTCCTCGTGCAGCTTCTCGCCCGGGCGCAGGCCGACGTCGTGCATCTTCGCGCCGGGGGCGATCGCCTCGGCCAGGTCGGTGACCTTCATCGACGGGATCCGCGGCACGTACAGCTCGCCGCCGGTCATCAGCTCGAACGAGTCGACCACGAACTCGACCGCCTGCGGCAGCGTGATCAGGAACCGGGTGCAGCGCAGGTCGGTGATCGGCAACGACTCGCCGGCCGCGTGCAGCGCCTTGAACTTCGGGATGATCGAGCCCCGGCTGCCCATCACGTTGCCGTACCGGACGACGCTGAAGCGGGTGTCGTACGCCGCCGCGTAGTGGTTGCCGTTGATGAACAACTTGTCCGCGGTCAGCTTGGTCGCGCCGTACAGGTTGATCGGGCTGGACGCCTTGTCGGTGGACAGCGCGACCACCCGCTTCACCCCGGAGTCGATGGCCGCCTCGATCACGTTCTGCGAGCCGATCACGTTGGTCTGGACGAACTCCCACGGGTTGTACTCACCGCTGTCGACCTGCTTCAGCGCGGCCGCGTGGACGACGTAGTCGACCCGGTGCATCGCCCGCAGCAGCCGGGACCGGTCGCGGACGTCGCCGAGGAAGAACCGCAGCCGCGGGTCGTCGCCGAACAGCTGCCGGACCTCCCACTGCTTCAGCTCGTCCCGGCTGAACACGATGATCCGGCGCGGGTTCAACTGGTCGAGGGCGTGCCGGACGAACGCCCGGCCGAAGGACCCGGTGCCGCCGGTGACGAGAATGTCGGTGCCGGTGAGGATGGACACGTCGGCGGACCCTTCTGACGGACAGTTCCGAGCGCTGCACGCGCAGTGCAGACACGAACAATAGCTGCCCGGTTCCAGACCCCCTCAATCCCGCGTCTCATCCAGAAGTCAAGGGATCGCTTGATTCGGGGGTCGTCTCCCCGGACCGATACGGTCGGGGACGTGAAGCGCGTCGGGGTGCGGTGTGACGTCGGGCCGGGCCGGGGGATCGGGCACGTGATGCGGTGCCTGGCGCTCGCGGAGGAGCTGCTGGAGCGCGGGCTCGAGGTGGTGTTCGTCTGCGACGCACACACGGTGCCGTGGGCCGAGGCGCAGCTCACCGCGAGGGGGATCGTGATCGAGCCGGCCGTGTGGACGGCGGCTGAGCACGTCGACCTCTTCGAGCGCTCGCGGCTGGATGCGGTCGTGTTCGACTCCTACGACCTCGACGCGGCCGTTTACTCGGCCGTTCGCGCGACCGGCGTGCCCACGCTCGCGATCGTCGACGGCGACTTGCGCGGCGCCGAGGCGGACGTCCTGGTGGACCAGAACCTCGCGGCCGAGCTCGACCGGCCACCCCTGCCCGCCAACGCCGTCCGGCTCGCGGGCCTCGGCTACGTGCTGATCCGCGACGAGATCCGCGCCCTCCGCCCGGTCGACCCGCCGGTACGACGGCCGTCCGCCGTACCGAAGGTGTTCGCCTTCTTCGGTGGAACGGATGCCTTCGGCGCCGGTCCGTACGTCGTCCAGGCGCTCGCGGCGACCGGCGTACCGTTCGAGGCCACCGTGGTCGCCCCGGCCGCCGACCTGGCCGCGCGGATCGCCGCGACGGAGCTCCGCCCGCAGCAGCGGGTCGACGTGATCGGACCGACCGATCGCCTGGCGGCCGAGGTCCGGGCGGCCGACCTGACCATCAGCGCCTCGGGTACGTCGACCTGGGAGCTCCTGTGTCTCGGCGCGACCGCCGGTCTCGTGTGTGTGGTGGACAACCAGGTGATGGGCTATGAACGCGCGATCGCCACCGGTACGGCGGCCGGCGTCGGCGTGCTGTCCGACCTGCAGGCGGATCCGTCCGCCGCGGCTGCCGTACTCAAGCGGTTGCTGACCGATCCGGCCGAGCGGACCCGGCTCGCCACCGCCGGATGGCAGCTTGTCGACGGCAACGGTCGTCAGCGGGTCGCGGACGCGCTGCTTGCCCTCACCTGAGCTCGTAGATAGTCGCGTCCAGGGTCGCGTGCCGGAGCCGGACGTAGTTGCGCAACTCGGGTGACACGGTGCCCGCCCGGTGGTCGGCGTACAGCCAACGGACTCCTGCCTTGCGCAGCCGCTCGATCGTGGCCTGCGTCGGGGCGGTGAAGACGATGTCGTTGGCGGCGAGCTCTTCCCGGTTCCAGTAGGGGATGAGGCTCGGGTTCCCGCCGGTGGTGAGGGCGATCCGGTTGGCCTGGTTGGAGTAGGACCAGCCCTCGATGAGCACCGGCCGCTCGGACAGCGCGGCGATCCAGAAGTGCCGGCTGTCGCACAGGCCGTCGCGCTGGATGATGCAGTGCGCGTTGGTCGCGATCAGGTCGCCCGGCTCGCTGTTGCGCCGCAGCCAGCGGGCCGCGCCTGCCTCGGCTGCGGTCGCGCCGCCGCGGCCGGGCCGCGCGAAGACCAGGCTGGACGCCTCATCCGAGACGAACGCCTGCAAGGGAACGAGCGTCGCACCGATCATGCTCGCCGCGACCGCACCCGCGACGAACGCCACCAGGATGTTGCCCGGTCGGCGCATCACCTTCCAGGCCAAGGCGACCACGACCGCAACGGCTCCGACCGCGGCCGCCGTCCACAGCCAGGGACCCTTGATCCCGCGGAGGTCCGCGGCCTCGACCCGGGCGAAGGCGAGCGCGGCCAGCCCACACAACCCGGCCGCGCCCACGAGCACGACCGCACGTCGGTCCCCGAGCCGCCCGACCAGGTTGGCCAGGCCGACACACGCCAGGACGGCGACGACCGGGAACGCCGTCCGCAGGAAGTACAGCTGGCTGATCCCCGACTGCGTCGTCAGTAGTGTGCCCAGCAGCCCCGCGACCGCGAACCCGACCAGGAACACCGTTGCCGGATCGCGCCACTTCCGGCCGAGGAACAGCAGCCCCGACGCCGCCAGCCCCCAGCTCAGCAAGGTCGTGGCCGCGGACAGCAGCTGGGCGTGCGGCTCGGCCACGAGCATCGCGAACGGCGCCAGCTGGACGAACGTCCGGAACGGCTTGATCTCCGTTCCCCACGTGCTGCCGCCGAAGATCGCCACCAGCGCGGCCAGGAAGACCACGAGCGACAGCACCCCGCCGAGCAACGCCGTCCGCGTGCTCTTCCGGATCATCGCCAGGTGCACGAACGCGAAGGCGAAGCCGACGCCGAGCAGCGGCAGGATCGTCGACTTCGCTCCGGAAGCCACCAGCGCGAGCAGCACCAGCAGCACCCACCGGCTCCGTGGCCGGTCCGCCCGCAGCAGGTCGACCGCCACCAGGCAGAGCGCCAGCGCGATCAGGACGCCGAGGTTCTGCGTCGGGCTCAGGTACGCCGCGGTGGCGGTCGAGATCCCGCCCAGCCCGGTGTCGGCGAGCGGCTGCACGGTCCCGCCGAGACCCGCGATGAGCACGGCGAGCGGCCCGGCCCAGGTGGCGCCCGACTCGGCCGTCGGCGTGAATCGAGTGGCCAGCGCGAACACCAGTCCGCAGCCGGCCAGGAACAGCGGCAACCAGGTCAGCGAGTGGATCAGGTCGGTCAGGTCGATCCGGGTCGCCCATGCGGTCGCGGCCGTCGCCTGGTGGAAGAACGAGTGGTACTGCATCGGCTCGCCACCGAGCCACAGCGTCGAGATCGGTACGTCGTACTTCGCGCTGGCGGCCAGCGCCTGCTGGAAGGCGAGATCCGGGTAGGAGCGCAGCGGGTCCGTGTACGCCGGCAGGAACTGACCGGGACCGCGGCGGTGGACGACCAGGACGACCACCGCGGTCGCCGCCGCCAGCAACCACGCCTGGATCGGGCGGACCGGCTGGTCGACCCGGCGCCAGACCCGCGCCCGGACGTCGCGATCGGCGAACGAGACCAGCAGCACGACCGGCGCCCATACCCAGGACCACGCCTGCAGGCCGATGGAGGCGCTGGCGAGGTAGACCACAACCTGGGCCGCGGTGCCGACGGCGAATCCGGCCGCGAGGTCCTCGACAAGGTTGCGTCCGTAGCTGCCGATCAGCCGCCAGAGCGCGAGGCCGGGCAGGCCGATCCCGAGCCCGGTGAACAGCACGAAGCGACCGACCTCGGTGAGCGTCGAGTGCTGGAACAGCAGCGCGATCGCCAGGGCCAGCACGCACAGGCCCGCCAGCAGACCGGAAAGGGAAGGCCCCGCCGTTCTCGGCCCCCGCCGCCTCGCCCTCGCGCGCATGTCGCAACAGTAATGTGAAATCTGTGATGTCACGAATGCGTTCGGTGACCACCGGTAGGGTCCCGGTCGGAGGTCCTTGATGCGAGCCGATCAGCCGGTGCTGTCCGTCGTCGTACCGATGTACGACGAGGAGGACGTGCTGCCGATGTTCTTCGAGCGGATGCGGCCGGTGCTCGACGGCCTCGGGATCACCTACGAACTGGTCGTGGTCGACGACGGCAGCCGGGACAAGACCGCCGCGCTGCTGCTGGACGCGACGAAGGACTGGCCGCAGCTACGCGTCGTCCGGCTGCTGCGCAACAGCGGTCACCAGGCCGCGCAGTCGGCCGGGTTCCGGCGGGCCCGCGGCGAGTACGTGGTGACGATCGACGCGGACCTGCAGGACCCACCGGAGGTGATCGCGGACTTCCTGGCCGCGGCGCGCGACCGGGACGTCGACGTCGTGTACGGCGTCCGGTCGGACCGCTCGAGCGACACCTGGCCGAAGCGGACGACCGCGCGGATGTACTACCGGCTGATGTCCCGGCTGGTCGGCAAGGACATCCCGTTCGACGCCGGTGACTTCCGGCTGGTCTCGCGCCGCGTCGTGGACGCGGTGAACGCGCTGCCGGAGGACGGCCGGGTGTTCCGGCTGGTGATTCCGTGGCTCGGGTTTCCCAGCACCGAGGTGCCGTACGTCCGGGCGGAGCGTGCGGCCGGGACGACGAAGTACAACTTCTCGAAGATGCTGCGGTTGGCGTTCGACAGTGTGACCGCGTTCTCGGCCGCGCCGCTGCGGTTGGCGACCTGGCTCGGTCTGCTCGGCGGTGCGATGTCCGGGCTGTTCGTAGTCGGTGCGTTGATCATCAAGCTGACCGGCCGGAGCATTCCGGGGTGGACCTCGACCGTGCTGGCCGTGAGCATCATCGGCGCGATCCAGCTGCTGTGTCTGGGTCTGTTGGGTGAGTATGTGGCCCGTCTCTTCCAGTCGAGCCAACGCCGCCCGCAGTTCCTGATCGGCTACGACAGCCTGGAAGACCCCGGCCACCACACCTTCACCGAAACAGTCGACGACAACGACTAAGCTCCCGACCCTATGAGTTGGTACCACGCGCTCGAGGCCGGTGAACTGACGGTGCGGCCGTCGGTGGATGCGGCGAAGCGGTTCGGGATGTCGATCGACCGGATGTCGGTGTCCGCCTCGGCCGGTACGCCGTTGGCCGACGTACTGGCCGCGGTCGAGAAGTCGACCGCGGACGTGGTCGTGCTGCGCTACCCGGCACGGGAGACGACCTGGTTCTCCGCGCTGGCAAACGGGCCGCGGCAGGCGTTGCTGGCCGACACCGTCGTGTTCTGGTCGCTGCCGGTCGGCAAGGGCCGGAGGCCTGCGCCACTGGCCGGGTTCACCGCGCAGGTCGAGCCGACGGCAGACGACGTGCTGGTGGACGACGTGGTCGCGGACGTCTTCGGCGACTCCGGGAACCACTACTGCGCCAACCCGGTGTTCGACCGGGCCGCCGCGCTGGCCGGCCGGCAGGACTGGGCCCGCCGGCAGATCGCCGACACCGGCGCGGTGGTGCTGCGCGGACCGGACCGGCGGGTGCTCGCGCTCGCGTCGCTCGACCAGCAGCGGTCGTGGACCGAGATCCAGTTGGCCGGCGTGGTCCCCGCCGAGCAGGGCCGCGGCCGGTACGGCCACCTGCTCGCGGCGATCGAGGATGCCTGCACGAGCCGGCGGCTGGTGGTCTCCACCCAGGCGCACCAGACCGGGATCCAGCGGGTCTGGGCCCGGTACGGATTCGAACCGGTGCATAACCTTCTGACGGTTCACCTCGTTGCGGCTACGTAGAGAGTGCTTTGGGGGGCACGTCCAGCCGCAGTGAGGGGAGTTTTGCCGGAGTGACGCCGCGGTTGAGCGTGGTGGTGCCCTTCTACAACGTCGGTGAGTATCTCGGCGCCTGCCTGGACTCGATCGCCCGGCAGACCTGGACCGACTTCGAGGCGATCCTGGTCGACGACGGCTCGCCCGACGACAGCGCGGTGATCGCGAAGGACTTCTGCGCCCGCGACGACCGCTTCCGGATCGTCACCCAGGACAACGCCGGTCCGGGTCCGGCCCGCGACACCGGGATCCGCGAGGCCACCGGGGAGTACCTGGCCTTCGTCGACGGCGACGACCTGGTGTCCCGCCACGGGTTCGCGACCCTGATCGGGACGCTCGAACGGACCGGCTCGGACTTCGCCGGCGGCAGTGCCCGGCGGTTCAACAACAGCTTCGGGGTCCGCCCGTCCTGGCTGCACAGCCGGCCGTTCGCCCGCACCCGGCACGCGACCCACGTGTCCGAGTTCCCCGACCTCGTGCTGGACCGGATGCTCTGGAACAAGGTCTACCGGCGCTCGTTCTGGGCCGAGTTCGGCTATACGTTCCCGGCGATCCGCTACGAGGACTACCCGGTCGCGCTGAAGGCGCACCTGGACGCCGTCACCGTCGACACGATCACCGCCCCGGTCTACTACTGGCGCGAGCGCGAGTCCGGTGAGTCGATCACGCAGCAGAAGTTCCAGCTCGGCAACATCCAGGACCGGGTCACCTCGGCCGGCCTGGTGATGGACCTGGTCGAGGACGCGCTGCCCGTCGTACGCCGGCGAGCGCACGCGCACCTCGCCCAGATCGACCTGCTCACACTGGTGTCCGCGTTCGGGTCCGTGCCCGCCGAGGAGGAGCAGCACCTGGTCGAGCTCTCGCGCACGTTGCTCGACCGGCTGGACGACTCCGTCCTGGCGACCACCCATCGGTACGACCGGATCCAACATGCGGCGCTCCGAGCAGGAGACGTCGGCCTGCTCCGGCGGCTCGCGCTCTTCCGCAACGACGGTGGTCTGCGCGGTGGGGCCCGGGCCGCGGCGCGTCCGCGTCGACCGTGGCAGCTCGACTACGACTACCCGGGGCTGCGTGAGGCCGCCGTACCGCAGGAGTTGTATCGGGTCGCCGAGCGGGACCTGACCCTGGCGACGAGTGTGCGCGAGGTGAGGTGGGTCGACGGCAAGCTGTCGGTCAAGGGCACCGCCGAGATCCGGCACCTGGAAACCGACCGGTCCTCGAGCCTGCAGCTCGCCTTGGTCGTCGGTGACGTCAGCCATCCGTTGCCAGTACGCCGATACGACGCACTGGACCTGCACGGCGACGTCACGCGGGTCGGATTCGAGGTCCTGCTCGATCGTGAGTTGCTCGCGTTGTGCACGTCCGAGCCGGCGCACTTCGACGTCGAGATGCGGTCCGGGCGACGGCGTCGGCAGGGCATCCTGCGCGGCCAGGGGCCGGGGAGTCCCGGTTGGCCGCCGGGGGCGTGGATCGACTCCACCAACTGGATCCAGCCCGGGCCGGGCAAGGGCGGGTGCTTCTCCGTCCGGCGGCTGACGGATCCGTGCCGGCTGACCTCGGTAGAGCGGACACCGGACGCGATCGTGCTGCACGGGCGGTCCGCGTTCGATGGGCCGGGGCTGTTCGTCACCCGGCCGATGGTCGGCGGCGAGGATGAGATTCCACTGGAGGTCGACGGTCGCTCCTTCACGGCCCGGCTGCCGATCCGCGACGTCGTCGCGCAGGCGAATCCGGACGACCCGTTCGGCCAGCGGACGACGCGCGTACTGCGGCTGCGTGGTCCCGAGGGGCAGCAGCGGGTCTTGCTGTGGACGGCCGGCGAGGCCGCGGTCTCGCAGACGACCGGCGGCCGGGTGGTGACCGTGACCCGGTCCACCGGCGGCTACGTGAACCTGCACGAATCGCCCATCCGGACCGTGGCCACGTCTGCTGTTGCCCAGGGCAACCGGTTGGTCGTCGGTGGGGTCGATGGGGGAGACGGTGATCTGAGCTGGCGGCGGTATCTGGCCGACTCCGACGATCACCTGGACGTCGCCTGTCGCCGTACCCGGACCGAGGACGGCTGGGAGGCGGTCGTCGACGTCGATGCGTTGATCCCGGCGGCAGCGGTGCAGGTCTCCGTCGACCCGCTCGCCTCGCTGGCGGACTGGATCCTGTTCGCGACCACGGCCGAAGGCTCGTCGCACGCCGTCCAGTGCGAGCCGTTCCTGTGCAGCCGGTTGCCGTTGACGATCCCGAGTGGTTCGCACGCCCTCGCCGTACGCCCGCACGCCGGGACTCTGCACGTGGAGGTGCGCTGATGCATCATCACAACCACTACTACGGTCAGGCGCACATCCTGGCCCGGTACGCCGGTCTGGACTTCGACCACCCGCCCCGGCTGCGCGGCTACCTGCAGCACGGCTGGAACATCGGCTGCGGGTGGAACCCGGTGCACGAGTTCTACGACGGCGCCTGGCGGTTCACCTGGAGCGACGCGCCGCGGCGGCGCGGGCACGCGCTCGGCCGGCGGAACTACCACAGCATCGGCGCGCCCTTCCTCTACCTGCAGGAGCTGGAGCCGGAGACCGAGCAGGCCGAGCGTGAAGGCACGCTGTGGTTCCTCTTCCACGGCTGGGAGGGCGGCAAGATCCACGGCGACCACCAGCGGCTGATCGATGAGATCCGCGAGACCGAGCCGGGTCCGGTCACGTTCTCCTTGTACTACACGGAGTACGACCGCCCCGAGGTCCGCGGGTACTACGAGGACGCGGGCTTCCGCGTGGTGTCGTTCGGGCGGCGCGGGTTCTCCTACGAGGGGACCGATCGGCGGTTCCTGTTCAAGCAGCTCGCCGAGCTGCGCCGGCACAAGCGGGTCGCCGCGAACCGGTTGTCGACTGCCATCTTCTACGGCGTCGCGGCCGGCTGCGAGCCGGCGGTGTACGGCGACCCGATGGAGATGGACGGCGAGAACCCGTTGTTCGGCGGCCAGAGCCGGATCGAGCGGCTGTGGCCGGAGATGCTCGGCAAGTCGGTCGACCTGGAGGCGGCCCGGGCGACCACCGACCTCGAGCTCGGCAGGCCGTGGATGGTGCCGCCCGGCGAACTACGAATGCTGTTCGATTGGAGAGAGCGTGTCTGAGGTGCAGGTGGTCCGCGGTGAGATGCAGCCGTGGACCGATCGGACGACACACCAGCCGGCGCCGGCGGCGCTGCTCGCGGAGGTGATCCCCGCCAACCGCCGGACGCTGATCCTCGGACCGCACTCCCCGCTCGTGATCGAGGCCGTGCTGGAGCACTCCGCCGACGTGACGATCCTGGTCCGTTCCGTCGCCGACGGGCAGCGGAGGGCCGAGGAGTTCGGCCCGTGCCTGCAGGTGATCACCGGTGCGCTGGACGGGCTGACGTCAGTGGAACCGTTCGACGTGGTCGTTGCGGTGGACGGGCTCGATCGGGTCCTCGGGTACGACAGCGACGACCTGAGCTGGAGTTCACGGCTCAGCGCCCTGGCTGGGCTCGCCGGGCCGTCCGCGGTGGTCGTGCTCGGATTGGCGAACGAGTTCTCCCTGGTGAACCTGCTGGACAGCCGCCAGCCCCACGAGCGCCACGGCGACGACGAATGGCGCCCTCTGCACGACGATCCGACCCGGCCGGTCTCGGTCGAGCAATTCGCCGCCGCTCTGCCTTGGGATGCACATGTGTACGCCGCCTTCGGCTCGCGAGCGCTCGTCTCCGCCGAGGTCGCCGCGGCCGCCCGCCCCGGTGAACTCCCAACCCGCCTGGCCGTCGAGGCCCTGGAAGCCGTCGACGTCCCGCTGCTGTCACCGATCGCGGACGGAGTCGACACTGCTGCCCGAGCCGGTCTCCTACCCGCCATCTCCACCGGCTGGCTCGCAGTCTGCGGGGTCCCGACCGTCCACAGTCTGTACGCCGAAATCGGCCCGGCCGTCCTCACCGCAGACAAGACACCGCAGGGCTGGCAAACCGCCCTCCGCACACCGGCCGACTCCGCGACCACCAACCCTCCGGTCGCCTCCTCCGCTCCCGACGTTCCGGTCGCCCGCGCCGACGTTCCGGTCGCCGCCGGCGACGTTGCGTCCGCCTCCGCCGACGTTGCGTCGCCCTCCGCCGACGTTGCGTCTGCCCCCGCCGACGTTGCCTCCGTCCTCGCCGCTTCTCCTCGCTCGACCACGCTGGCGTTTGATGCGGGCGTCGTACCGGCGGAGGTTCCTGCCGGGGTGAGTGTTGAGGTGCTGCTCACGCGCCTGGCTGCCGCCGAGGATGTCCCCGGCTTCCGCGAGCTGGCTGGTCGGCTCGGCGAGTGGGTGACGGACTCGCGCGTCGTGGTTCGGTGGGACGACGTCGTGGTCGACGGGGAGTCCTTCGCGTACGGCGTTTCGCCGTGGGTGACCGCGGAGCCGACGGCCAAGGCTGACCTGCTCGCCGCGGCGTGGTGCCGCTTCCACGAGCGGCTCATCGGACAGCACCGGCGGCACCCGTGGCCGCCGTGGATGGTCGGGGACGACCTGGTGTCGGCCTGGCTGGGCATGTCCGGCGTCGACCTGCCGGAGCCCGAGCCAGCAACTTCACCCGACGCGCCGCCGGTCTCCACCCAGCAAATTGCCCGCGGCAAGCAAATCGCCAACGAGCTCGCCGAAGCCCTGGCGACCCGAGCCCAGGCGTCCCCCGACGTCCGGTCGGTTCTCGCCGAAGCCGAGCGGGCGAAGCAGGAGCTGTTCGAGCTGAAGGGGCACGTGTTCGGCCTGGAGCGCACCCTCGGATTCCGCAACAAGGCGATGAAGACCCGGGAGAACCGCATCCGCGAGCTCCGCACCCAGCTGCAGAAGCTCACCGTCGACCACGACCGCATCCGCGGCTCCCGCACGTACGCCGTCTCCCGGGTGATCTTCCACGCCGCGCAGATCCGCCGGCCGCACGTCGTCGCCCGCAAGCTCTCCCGGCGCCTGCGCAGGCGATGATGACACCGCGGCTGAGCGTGGTCGTGCCGTTCTACAACGTCGGCGAGTACATCGGCGACTGCCTGGACTCGATCCGGCGGCAGACCTGGACCGACTTCGAGGCGATCCTGGTCGACGACGGCTCGCTGGACGACAGCGCGGTGGTCGCGAAGGAGTTCTGCACGCGGGACTCCCGGTTCCGGATCGTCCAGCAGGACAACGCCGGCCTCGGCCCGGCCCGCAACACCGGCGCCGAGTACGCCGCCGGCGAGTACCTCACGTTCGTCGACAGCGACGACCTGGTCACCCGGCACGGCTTCGAGCGGCTCGTCCGGACGCTCGACCGGACCGGCTCGGACTTCGCCGGCGGGAACGCCCGGCGGTTCAACAACAGCTACGGCGTCCGGCCGTCGTACCTGCACGGCCTGTGCTTCACCCGCGACCGGCTCGCCACGCACGTGTCCGAGACGCCCGAGCTGGTGCTCGACCGGATGGTGTGGAACAAGGTCTACCGGCGGTCGTTCTGGACCGAGTTCGGCTACCAGTTCCCGGCGATCCGGTACGAGGACTATCCGGTCACGCTGAAGGCGCACCTCGACGCGGTCACGGTCGACACGCTCGCCACCCCGGTCTACTACTGGCGCGAACGTGAGTCCGGCGACTCGATCACGCAGCAGAAGTTCCAGCTCGGCAATCTCCGCGACCGCGTCACCTCGGCCGACCTGGTGATGGACCTGGTCGAGGACAGCCTGCCGTCGGTGCGCCGCGGCGTCCACGCGCACTTCACCCAGATCGACCTGGCGGCTCTGCTGACCGCCTTCGGGACTGCGCCCGCCGAGGAGGAGCAGCAGTTGGTCGAGCTGGCCCGCCAGTTGCTCGACCGGTTGGACGAGACCGTGCTCGCCGACACGCCTCGGCTCGAGCGGGTGCGGCACGCGGCGCTCCGGGCCGGCGATGTCGACGTACTGCGGGAGCTCGCGCTGCCCGGCGCCGTACCGCAGAAGTACTTCCAGCTCTCGGACGAGGACCTGACACTCGCGACCACCGTGCGTGCGGTGACGTGGGTTGACGGTTCGTTGTCGGTGAAGGGGACGGCCGAGATCAGGCACCTGCAACAGCGTTCGTCGAGTCTCCGGATCGCGCTCGTGATCGCCGGCAAGCACTACCCGTTGCCGGTCCGCCGGTACGACGCCGAGGATCTGCAGGGTGACGTGAGCAGGGTCGGGTTCGAGGTCGTGCTGGATCGTGAGCTGCTCGCCCAGTGCACGGCGGGTCCGGCGCACTTCGACGTACGGATGAAGTCCGGCCGGGTTCGCCGGCGGGACCGGTTGCGCGGTCAGCGGGCCGGTAGTCCGGGATGGCCCCCTGGGGCGTGGATCGACGACCGCAGCTGGATTCAGCCTGGGCCGGGCGACGACGGGTGCTTCGCCGTACGGCGGCTGGCGGATCCGTGCCGGTTGACCGCGGTCGAGCAGACGCCGGACGCGCTGGTGCTGCACGGGCGGTCGTCGTTCGACGAGCCGAGGCTGTTCGTCACCCGGCCGGTGGCCGGCGGCGAGGAGGAGGTGCCGTTGAGGGTCGACGGTCGCGACTTCGTCGCCTGGGTGGCGATCCCGCCGATCATCGAGGAGACGAATCCGGACGACCCGTTCAGCCAGCGGACCACGCGCGCCTTCCGGTTGCGCGGCCCGAACGGTCGGGAGCAGGTGCTGCTCTGGACGGCCGGCGAGCGTCCGGTTTCACACGCGGAACAAGGTCGCGTGGTCACGTTGACCCGGTCGACCGGCGGGTACGTGAACCTGCACGAGTCGCCGATCCGGATGACAGCCACCGCCGTCGTTGCTGCGGGCAACATGCTGGTCGTGCGCGGTCCGGACTGGGGTGAGGCTGAGTTCAGCTGGCGGCGGTACCTGGCCGGTTCCGACGAGCACGTGGACGCGGCCTGTCGCCGTACGGTCTCGGACGACGGGTGGGCGGCTGCCGTGGAGGTCGACGCACTGCGGGACGGCTCTGACTGGATCCTGTTCGCAACCGCGCCGGACGGCTCGTCACACGCGGTGCAGTGCGAGCCGTTCCTGAGCAGCCGGTTGCCTTTGATGATGGACGAGCTCGCCGTCCGGCCGCATGCCGGCACGTTGCACGTCAGCGACGCGCGACCAGCAGTTGGTGGGTGTCCGGCCAGTCGAGCTCCTCGCCGTCGGGTGCGCTGATCGAGGCGACGGGGGCGATCCGGTTGTCGATCACCCAGTCGTTGCGCCACGCCTTCGATGCCGGGTCGATGGTGAACCCGGCCTGCTCGGCGATCGCGGACCAGCCGGCGAAGTTCAGCCCGCAGAACTGCTCGTGCGTCTCGCTCAGCCAGTTGTCCACGTAGTCATTCCGGGTGAGGAAGTCCATCGCGTCGGCCAATCGCAGGACGAGCCCGTCCGGGCGTACGTCGTACCCGAACGGCACCCGGGCGTTGCGCCGGAAGTCGTGCGCGAACTGGAAGAACCGGGCGCGGGTGGAGAGTCGGCCGACGTACGCCGCCGGGTCGTCGAGCGCCTCGAGCTCGGTGACGGCGTCCGGGTTCACGCCGTCGCTGTCGTCCAGCCGCAGTACGACGGGCCGGTCGGGCTCGGCGGGACCGCACACGTCGGAGTTGATCCACACGCCACCGGGAGCGGTGTGCGCGAACAGGGCGTCGGCGAAGCGCTGGACCGTGGCGGGACGCGAGCCGTCGGCGTACGACCAGATCTCGTGGGTGAGGGCGAGGGTCAGCGTGGTGTGGATCGAGCGCGCCGGGAAGACGGCCGAGCCGAGCATGTTGCGCTGGTAGAAGTAGACGTTCGGGTTGGTGAACCGGCCCTGCTCCTTCTTGTGCACGCACTCGGCGTACAGGTGCCGGGCGACCTCGACGCCGATCAGGTCGGACTCGTGGAACCGCGGGTCGGCGTCGATCTTCTGCAGGGTCGCGCCGGTCGCGCAGCCGATGTCGAGGATCCGGCCGGGCCGGACGAAGTCCTTGATCTGCTGCCACTTTCGGTCGGCGGCGGTCTCGAAGGCGTCGGCGTACGTCTTGTAGTCCCGGGTCGTGGTCAGCCCGCCGTCGTCGCCGACCACCGGATCGTTCACGCAGCGGACGATCTGGGCGTCCAGGCCGTAGCGTTCGAACACGTCCACGGTCGCCGGGTGGGCGAGCTCGCGCCACTGGTCATTGCCTTCAGCAATCATCAACAGGACGTCCCAGGGGCGGGCGGTCCCCGGTGGCTCGACGCCGATCACGTCGTACCCGAGCTGCTCGTACAGCTTGCTCACCTCGGGCGTCGAGCAGGCGACCAGCGTGTTGTCCGGGGTGAGCCGGACGAGGTCGTCGGTGCCGGCCTCGATCGCCTTCACCGTCACCTCCGCGAACTCGTCCGTCGGCCGCGTGTCGACGACCCCGACGACGATCGACCGGATCCCCTCCACCACACTGAATCGCTCGATCGCCGCCTCCCGCCGATCGAACGGCACCGGATTCCGCTTCGTCGTGTGGTGATTCGCCGACGTCACCGCCCACACCACGGTCCGCCCCGCGAACCCCCGCAAGAACTCATCCTGAAACCGAGTCACCACATGATGCCGCCCCGGAAACAACAAGTACTCCGTCATCCCTGCCCTTCCCGGCAGCTGTGTGCTCCCGGGCTAGCGTACGGAGGTTTGCGTGGGCCTGGGATCGAAGGGGTGGCGGTCGGGTTGGCAGGTTGTGTTGTCGGCGGGGGCTTTGAGGGTGGTGAGGTAGGTGGTGATGTGGGTGTCGGCGCAGGTGTTCTTGGCGAGGGTGGTGTGGCCCCAGGCGTTGACGGTGACCATGCGGGGGTCGCGGTAGAGGTCGGCGTACGGGCGGGTGTCCTCGTACGGCGTGGCGGGGTCGTAGCGGGTGCCGAAGACGAGGACCGGCGCGTCCACCTTCAGCTTCGTCCACGGGCCGAGGAACGCGTCGTGGTCGCGGATCGGCAGGAACTCGCACTGCAGGCCGGTCCACGTGCGCATCCGGCCGAAGTGCGGGGCGATCCGGTCCTGGGCGTCGGCGTACGCCGGGTAGCTGAGCGGCCGGCGAGGATGCCAGGCCTCGACGCAGTTCTGGAACACGGCGCCGACCGAGGTGTACGTCTCCTTGCGCTGGAGTAGCCCGGAAGCGCCCGCCGACAGCTTGGCCGCCTTGGCAGTGCGCGGCTGCGACGCCTGCGCCACCTCGACGTACAGCGCGGCCAGGTCGGGCCAGATGGCCGGCTCGTACAGGGATGAGAACGTCGACTGGACGAGCAGGGCGTACGTCACCGTGATCGGCTCACCGGTCGGGCCCGGCAGCACGACCGGCTTGGACTTCACCCGGGCGAGCACGTCCTCGACCACGGTCCCGGGATCGCCGAGCCCGGCCAGCGCACAGCGCTCGGCCCCGGCACGCTTGCACTCGAGCTTGAACTGCTCGAACGTCTTCGCTGCGGCCGGCCCCTGACCGAGCCGGACGCCCACCGGCCGGCGGTCGCCAGGCCTCCCGGAGTACTCCGACGGGAACCACGTGCCGTCGAGCATCAGGGCCCGGACGTTCTTCGGAAAGAGCTTGGCGTACGTCGCCCCCAGATACGTGCCGTACGAGTAGCCGGCGTACGTCAGCTTCGCGTCGCCGACCGCCTGCCGGAGCAGATCCATGTCCCGGGCAACGTTCGCGGTGGAGAAGTGCGCCATCCGGTCCGGCGAGGTCCGCGCGCAGTTGGCCGCGATACTCGCGGCGATCCTGGTGTACTTGCGCTCCTCCGCCTTGCCGACCGGGAAGGCCGGCCACTCCGCCAGGGCGGCCTGCTCCTCCGCCGCCGTCGGGTAGCAGGTCACCGCGTCGGACCGGCCGACGCCGCGCGGGTCGAAGCCGAGGATGTCGAACCGCGCCCGCACCTCCGCGGAGTACGCCACGGTCGCCAACTGGTGGACGAAGTCGACACCCGACCCGCCCGGCCCACCGGGGTTGGTGAACAGCGTCCCGATCCGGCGCGCGGGATCACTCGCCGGCAAGCGGGTCAGGCCGATCGTGGTCGTTTCGCCGCGCGGCCGGTCGTAGTCCGTCGGGACCTCCACCGACGCACACTGGAACGCAGCCAGCTTCGGATCGCCGCAGTCGCCCCACGCGATCTTCGGTACGACGGGACCGCCGGCCGACGCCGTACCCGTCCCCACGACAACGCTCGGCACCGCGACCACCGCCGCGGCCGCCACCGACAGCAACTTCCGGGCTCGCATAGGACCTCTCCCGAGACTCGACAAGACTTTCGCCTCACCCTAGGAAGACGCTTGCCCCCGGAGCGTCCACCGGGAGGACGACCCTCGGATTCCCCCGCGCGGTGGACCCGGCCCCTACAGAAGATCCCAGGTCAGCGGGGTCCCGGCCGGAGCGTCCACCCGGAACGGGCGGCCCTCGACCTGCGGAAACGTGTCGGGGGACAGGCCGCCGGCCGGGCGGATGGAGCGGACGTTCTCGGAGGTGACGGCGTCGCCGGCCCGGACGTCCTGGGTGACGTGGAGCGAACGGCGGAAGCGCAGGACGTTCTGCTCGGCCTGCTTCGGGCCGATCACGGGCTTGCCGAGCGCGAGGTGGGCGACGCGGGTGTTCTCCACCAGGGACTCCAGCTCCCACGGCTCGAGGGAGAACGCGGAGTCGACGCCGCCGTCGGCGCGCTTGAGCGTGACGTGCTTCTCCAGCACGGTGGCGCCGAGGGCGACCGCGGCGATCGCGGCGCCGATGCCCATGGTGTGGTCGGACAGCCCGACCTGTACGCCGAGCGCGTCCCGGAGGACCGGGATCGCGCGGAGGTTGGACTGCTCGGGCGGCGCCGGGTAGCTCGCCGTACACGAGAGCACGATGATCTGCTCGTTGCCGGTCGAGCGGGCCGCGCGGACGGCCGCGTCGATGTCGGTGAGCGTCGCCGAGCCGGTGGAGATGATGATCGGCTTGCCGGTCTCGGCCATCCCGCGGACCAGCGGCAGGTCGCCGATCTCGTTCGAGGCGACCTTGTACGCCGGCACGTCGAGCTTCTCCAGGAAGTCGATCGCGGTCCGGTCGAACGCCGACGAGAACGCGACCAGGCCGAGCGACGACGCCAGCTCGAAGATCGGCTCGTGCCACTCCCAGGGCGTGTGCGCCTCCGCGTAGAGGTCGTACAGCCGGGCGTCACTCCACAGCTCGTGCTCGGACGGCAACCGGAACGCGGGCAGGTCGACGTCCAGCGTCATCGTGTCCGCGGTGTACGTCTGCAGCTTCAGCGCCTGCGCACCCGACGCCGCGACCTCGCGGACGATCTCCTTGGCCCGCTCGAGGTCGCCATTGTGGTTGCCGGACATCTCCGCGATCACGAACGGCTCGTGGTCCGGCCCAACCGGTACGCCGCCGATCTCGATGGTGCGCATCTACTTCGTCCCCTGTCGTCGGTCCTGCCTGCGCAGGCTGATAGGAATCACGGTCACCTCGCGGCCGTCGGCGTACCGGGTCTGCGGTGTGCCCTCGGTGAACCGGAACCGCCGGTTCATCTGCCGGACCACGGTGTTGTGCTCGAGGACCTCGCCGGTGAGCAGGTCGACGCCGAGCTCGTCGAACGCGTACGCCGTCGCCTCGCGCATCACCTCGACCCACGCCGGCAACGTCTCACCCCGGTCCGCCAGGCCGTCGGCGTCGAGGAAGAATCCCCAGGCAGCCGTGGATCCTTCGAGGTCGAAGAAGTTCACCACGCCGGCGGTCACGCCGTCGCGCTCGTACATCAGCACACGCCGAGCCGGGTCGACCGAGGCCTTCGCCCACCACGCCGCGTGCTCGTCCGCGCTGATCTCGTGGGAGGTGATGCTGACCTCGCGATTGGCCTGCTGGTTCCGCAGCCGCCGAATGGTGTCGAGATCAGCCGAGGTGGCGCTACGCAGCATGCACCTAACCTAGCGCAGCGTCTTCTCTGGAGCCGATGGATGTGTAAACATCTTTCGAGTTCATCGGAACAGATGGTCGGAGAGTGACATGAGAGTCTGGCGAGCCATGGGGGTTCTCGGGGTGACGGCAGGGCTGTTGCTGAGCGGATTGACGGGGACGGCGTCGGCCGCGCCGGCGCCCGCGGGCGAGGCGCGCTGCGCGCCCGACGCGCAGACCCCGCTCCGGCAGTTCCGCGCGAGCTGGGTAGCCTCGGTGGTGAACATCGACTGGCCGTCCAGGACCGGGCTGTCCGCGGCGCAGCAGCAGGCCGAGCTGATCGGCTGGCTGGACGACGCGGTCCGGCAGCGCCACAACGCGGTGATCCTCCAGGTCCGCCCGACCGCGGATGCGTTCTGGCCGTCCAAGGTCGAGCCTTGGTCGCAGTACTTGACCGGCATGCAGGGCGGCAACCCCGGCTACGACCCGCTGGCGTTCGCGGTGGCCGAGGCGCACAAGCGCAACCTCGAGCTGCACGCCTGGTTCAACCCGTACCGGCTCTCGATGGGCACCGACATCAACGCCCTCGTCCCGACGCACCCCGCCCGGCAGCACCCGGACTGGGTGGTCTCGTACGGCGGGAAGCTCTACTACAACCCGGGGATCCCGGCGGCCCGCAAGCTGGTCGAGGACGCGATCATGGACGCGGTCGCCAACTACGACATCGACGGCGTGCACTTCGACGACTACTTCTACCCGTACCCGGTGGCCGGCCAGGTCTTCGACGACGCCGCGACGTACGCGGAGTACGGCGCCGGCTTCCCGACGCTGGCCGACTGGCGGCGGAACAACATCGACCTGCTGATCCAGGAGCTCCAGCAGCGGATCAAGGCGGCCAAGCCATGGGTGAAGTTCGGCATCTCGCCGTTCGCGGTCTGGCGGAACAAGGCGACCGACCCGGAGGGCTCGGACACGACCGCCGGCGTCCAGACGTACGACGACCTCGGCGCGGACACCCGGAAGTGGGTCCGCGAGGAGTGGATCGACTACATCGTCCCGCAGGTCTACTGGGCCGGTGGGTTCGCGCCGGCCGACTACAACAAGATCGTCCCGTGGTGGGCCAACGAGGTCCGCGGCACCGACGTCCACCTCTACATCGGCGAAGCGACGTACAAGGTCGGTACGTCGACGCAGTCGCCCGACTGGTCGGACCCGGCCGAGCTGAGCGACCACCTCGCGTTCACCAGCACGATTCCCGAGGTGAAGGGCAACATCTACTTCTCCGCGAAGGACGTGCGGGCGGACCGCCTCGGTGCGACCACCCTGCTCAACACCACGTGGTACTCCCGTCCGGCGCTGATCCCCACCATGCGGAACCTGGACTCGCGTCCACCACTCCCGGTGCACGCCGTCCGCGCCACCAGGACCGGTGACGGCGTCCAGGTGAAGTGGCGGCGGACGTCGTCCGACAGCACGTCGTACGCCGTCTATCGCCGGGAGCTCCTGGGTGGCGACCACTGCCCGGACAACGACGCCCGCAACCTGATCGCGACGGTCCGCTCGACCGAGTACCTGGACACGACGGCGACACCGGGCAAGGCGTACCTCTACACGGTGACCGCACTGGACCGGCTGGCCAACCAGAGCCTCCCGATCCCCGCGGTCTCGGTGCGCTGACGATCAGCCGGCCGGCGAGGACGGGAACGTCGGTGACGACGGAACGATCGGGAACGTCGGTGTCGGCCGGCTGGGCGTGAAGGTCTGCGTCGGGATGCTGCTCGGGAACGTCGGGCTGGGTGACACCGGCGTCGGTGTCGGGAACCCGGTCGGCGAACCCGTCGGTGAAAGCGAACCCGTCGGTGAAGGGGAGCCCGGCGTCGGCGACGGCGCCGGGCGTGGGGTGGTCGAGTAGAGCTGGTACACCCGCACGGTCCCGTAGTGGAACCGCAGCTCCGTCAGCCGTTCCAGGTTCCTCGGCGGTGCACTCACCCGCTCGTCCAGCAGCAACCACTGCACGCCGTACTCCGTCCGCAGCCGCTCCAGTACGTCGCGCGTCGGCTCGCTGAACGCCTCGTCGTTCAGCCGCAGCGTCTCCTCGTCCCAGTAGCTGCTCTGCACGCCGTCCGGGTACGTGTCGTCGACCCGCGTCTTGTACGCCCACCCCTGCACGAGCACCCGGCGCTCGGCGTACCCGGCGATCCAGTAGGAACCGGTCAGGCAATGTGAAGCGCGGGCACGGTGGCAGTGCACGTTGGTCGCGATCCGGTCACCCGACCCCGAGTTCCGCCGGATGAACTGCGCCGCCTCGATCCCACCGGGCGCGATCGAGTCGTACTCCGTCAACGACGGCTTGGCGAACTCCCGCAACGACACCGCCGTCGGCGACACCGTCGTACCGAGGAGAACGGCGACAGCGATGACGGCCCAGGTACGACGCGAGCCGCGCAGGACGAGCCCGAACAGGCCGATCCCGAGCACTGCGATCACTAGGGCCACTGCCAACGGCTGTCCGAAGCACTCGGGACCGGAGCAGGACTCGGGCGACCGGTAGCGACCCCAGTAGATCGCGGCCGCGCCGATCAGCAGGGAGATGACGGCGATGGAGAACTGACGACGGCCCTCGAGCGACCCGAGACCCCACGTGGCGAGCAGCACGCCGTAGATGAAGCCCGTGCGGACGAAGAACAGTTGCGCCTGACCATCGTCGTACAGCAACGCCGCACCGGTCAGAGCCGCCAGGAAGCCGAACACGAGGAACACGGGCATGGGATCGCGTGGTAGCCGCCGCCGGATCAGCAGCGCGCCGACCGCGGGCATCAGCCAGCCGACCGCCACCACGGCTGCGACGACGGCGACCGACCTGCCGCCACCGCCCATGCGTTCCGCCAGGTGCTCGAACGTCGCGCCCGGGTCGAACAGCACACTGGACTGCGCACCACCCAGTACGACGAAGAAGGTCAGTGCGTAGGTTGCGGCGACCCCCACACCGAGGACCAGAGCGCGCAGATTGAGCCGCCCGGCCCGGACCGTCAGGTAGACCCAGGCAGCCGCGAGCCCAGTCGCGTACACCGGCAGAGCGGTCGCCTTAGTCAGCGCCAGCGCAGTGATCAGCACTCCGCCCGCGACGAACAGTCCGAACAACTGCGCACGCGTCTGGCCGGGCTTACGTCGCAGCAGGAGCGCTGTCACCGCGATGAGCGGCAGCAACAGCACAGTGGCGAACGCCTGCGGCGGATTGGTCAGCTGACCGAGGGAGAACGGGCTCTCGGTGAACAACCGATCGGACACCGTCCACGGCCAGGCGGCCAGATCACCCGCGAGCACAGTCAGCCCGGCAGCGATCGGCGCGGCCACCGCCCGGCCGGTGAGCAGCATGCCGACCGCAGCAGCACCCAGCACGGTCAGCAGGAGCATCGCGAACGGCACCATCCGGTGCGTGAGTACGTCGAGCGGGACGCTGGTGATCCAGTGCGACGAGGCGATGTGGTCGTACGCGGCCCAGTGGCTGGTCATCCACCTGCCGTCGGCGTACGGGACCTTCGGCGGAAAGTGGCGCGACAGTTCAGCGGCGACAGCCAGGTTGTGCGGCGCGTCGGAGTTCGGCCGCAACGCCGTTGGGCCGTTCAGTTGGATCAGTTGCGACCCGATCCGGACGAACCACGCCGCCGCGATCCCCACCGCGACCATCGCGCCGGCCGTCGCCCACCACGGAGTCGGCCGCTCGGGCAGCTTGCGCCGCGGCAGCGCCCGGTACATCCCGAACGCGAGCGCCGGCATGACCAGCGCGGCGAACGGCATGCTGAACACCATCCCGATCGGGTAGAACAGCGCCTCGACGGCCAGTCCGAACGCCGTCCCCAGGACGACGTCGGCGCCGAACCACCCGGTCCCGCCGGTGAGCCGCCGCCAGAACATCGTGCCCGGTACGACGATGACGACCAGGAGATAGCCGAGGTACGCACCGGGCATCCAGGGCGGGTGCTCCTGCAGCCCGACGAACCAGGCCAACGGCAGCACCGGCAGACTCACCAGAGCCGCGAGCCGGGCACCGCTGCCCGGGGCCGCCCGCTTCCCACGGCCCGCGGACACGCGCCTCCTCCGCCGGCCTGGTGTGATCACCGGTGAAGTCTATGAGTCGACGGAGTCGCCGTTCGCAGGCGCCGAGCCGTTTACCGCATGAGAGTTCACCTTTACACTCGGTAATCTCCCAGGTCACGCACGGGAGGTCTCATGATCGCCTTCCACATCGCCGGGCTGCCGGTCGAGGAGATCCTGCTCGCCGCCGTCGCTGCCGCGTCCCCGGTGATCGCGCTGATCGGCTGGGAGGTCTCCAGCAGGGTCAAACGCTTCAAGGCCTTCGTCCGTCGCCGGGCCGCCGATCAGCCCCCGTGAACCCACCGGCGTACCAGCTAGGCTTTGGCGTCATGGGTTCGGTAGCACGTGGCAGGGTCAGGGAGTTGATGGGCGAGGTGATGACGGCACAGGGGAGGACGTTGCCGGGCGACGACACCGCCGATCTGCGCGAGATCGGGTTCCGGTCGCTGGACTTCTCCGAGCTGGCCCTCCGGGTGGAGGACGAGCTGGGTGACGAGCTGAACTTCGATGCCCCCGGGCTGCGCCGGATCGCCACGGTCGGCGACGTGCTGGACTTCATCGATCAACTCCAGTCGGCGTGAGCACGCGGCGCCGGACCACCGCCCTCATCGGTGACGACAACACCGTGGTCGTCGCCGGCAAGAGCCTGACCTGGCGGACGCTGCACAAGCTCCCGCAGCTGCCGTCGCCGGCCGCCGTCCTGGTCGACAACGGCGCGGACGCGCTCGCGGCCCTGCGGCATCACGCGGTCCACGGCACCGAGTTGCTGGTCGCGACGCGGTCCAGGGTCGACCAGCGGATGCGCGAGGAGCTGGCCGGGTCCGGGTTCGCGATCGTGCTGCCCGACGGCGATGTGACCCCGGCGAAGCTCAAACGGGTCGAGGAGTCCGGACGTGCCTGGCTGCTCACCTCGGGGTCGACCGGCCGCCCCAAACGCATCGGCCACACCCTCGAGTCGCTGACCACGGTCACCGGCGAGCAGCCGCCGCGCACCTGGTTGCTCCCGTACTCTCCCGGCACCTATGCCTGGTGGCAGGTGGTCACCCTGTCGCTCACCCACGCCGACCAAGGCTTGGTCGTGATCGAGCCCGACGAGTTGGAGGAGTGGCCGGCGATCGCCGCCCAGCACGGCGTCACCGCCGCATCCGGTACGCCGACGTTCTGGCGGCAGGCGATCTACCGGGACGCCGACACGCTGGCCGACGTACCGCTGGAGCAGCTCACCCTCGGCGGCGAGCCGGTCGACCAGGCCATCCTCGACCAGCTGCGGGAGATCTTCCCGAAGGCCCGGATCTCCTGGATCTACGCGTCGTCCGAGGTCGGTGCGTCGATCGTGGTGCACGACGGGCAGGCCGGGTTCCCGCGCGAGTGGCTGGACCGCAAGCCCGACCCGGACCGCCCGATGCTGGCGGTCGACGGCGACGAGTTGGTGATCCGCTCGCCGCACCACGGCGCCGGGCTGGTCGGCGCGGTGCACACCGGCGACCGGGTCGAGTTCGACGGCGACCGGGTGCTGATCACCGGCCGGATCGACACCGACGAGATCAACGTCGGCGGCTCGAAGGTGTCCGCCGGGATCGTCCGCAACGTGCTGATGGGCCACCCGGGCGTCTCCTGGGCGCGGGTGTTCGCCCGCAAGGCGCCACTGGTCGGGCGGATGGTCGCCGCCGAAGTGGTGCCGAACCCGGCGCTCGGCCCGATCACCGACGCCGACCTGGTCCAGTGGTGCTCGAGCCGGCTGCCCGACTACGGCGTACCCCGGCGGATCCGCTTCCTCGACGAGATCCCGCAGAAAGAGACATTGAAGAGTGAAGTCTGACCTGGTCCCGCCCGCGTCGGTCGTCCTGGTGTCGGGTGGTTCCCGCGGCCTCGGGCTGGCGATAGTCACCGACCTGCTCGCCGCCGGGCTGAAGGTCGCCGCGTTCGCCCGCACCGTCACCCCGGAGCTGACCGCACTCGGCGAGAAGTACCCCGACCACCTGTACTACGGCGCCGTCGACGTCAACGACGCCGAGGCCGGGCAGGCGTTCGTCCGGACCGTGGAGACGACGCTCGGCCCGATCGACGGCCTGGTCAACAACGCGGCGATCGGCCAGGATTCGTTGCACGTGCACACCTCGCCCGACCAGTTGGCGCAGATCATCCAGACCAACCTGACGTCGCCGCTGGTCCTCACCCGGTTCGTCCTGCGCCGGATGCTCGCGAAGGGGCTGAAGGGCCGGATCGTCAACGTCACCTCGATCTGCGCGCAGCGCGGCTTCCCGGGGCTGGTCGCCTACTCCGCGACCAAGGGCGGCATGGACGCGGCCACCCGGTCGCTCGCCCGCGAGCTCGGCGGCCGGGTGCTGGCCAACGCGGTCGCGCCGGGGTTCTTCGCCTCGGAGATGTCCGCGGTGCTCGGCCAGACCCAGCTCGACCAGATCGTCCGGCGGACGCCGACCGGCCACCTGACCGAGCCGGACGACGTCGTACCGGTGGTCCGGATGCTGCTGCTCGAGAACACCAACATCAACGGCCAGGTCCTCACCGTCGACGGCGCCGCCTCGATCTGAGCGGCGCCGCCGGCTTCCCGGTCAGGGCTTGATGTTCGCGTTCCGGTGGAACACGTTGTCCGGGTCGTACTTCCGCTTGAGCTCGACCAACCGGTCGTACTTCGGCCCGAACGTCGCGCGGATCCTGGCGTCGTCGGACTCCGTCATCCCGTTGATGTACGTGCCGATGTTGATCGCGTGCGGCTGGAGCGCGTCCCAGAACGACCGCACCCACGCGATCTCGGCAGCCTGCAGCTCCGGCACCGGGGTCTGGGCGATCGCGAACATCACGTAGCGGTCGGTCCGGCCGCCGCCGAACGCGTTGGCGTCGTCGTCGACCTCGGAGTACGCGTGGTCCAGCCGGTAGAACAGCACCGCCGACAGCGGTGACGTCTTCTTCGGCACGTGCTCGGTGATCACCTCGATGGCGTCGTCGCTGAAGTCCTCGAGGTAGAGACCCTTCTCGTAGCAGTAGTAACCCCAGTCGTTCGCCTCGTCCAGGGATTGCTGCACCGCGACGTACGGCATCGGGGTCGCGAACTCGAACAGCGGCGGCAGCGTGCCGCGGATGTCCGCCAGCACCTCCGCGTGCTCCTCCGGCGAGCCGAACCCGATCACCACCAGGCCGTAGCCCGGCTGGAAGTGGTGCTGCTCCGGAACGAACGGCGCCGGCGGCGCGTTCAGGCAGGCGGGCACCACGCTGAACGTCTTCGGCAGCCGCGGGATCAGTTCGCGAGCCATCCGCAGGACGTCGCCGCCCTGGTCCAGACCCCAGAACAGCAGGCCGTAGTTCACCATCGGCCCGGCCTCGTGCAGCCTGAACTCGAACTCGGTGACCACCCCGAAGTTGCCGCCACCACCCCGGACCGCCCAGAACAGGTCCGCGTTCTCGTCCTCGGCCGCCCGCAGGACGCTGCCGTTCGCGGTGACGATCTCGACCGACTCCAGGTTGTCGATCGTGAGGCCGTACTGCCGGGTGAGCCAGCCCATCCCGCCGCCGAGCGTGAGCCCGCCGACGCCGGTGTGGCTGATCATCCCGGCCGGTACGGCGAGACCGTGCGCCTGGGTCGCGGCGTCGAGATCGCGCAGCAGTGCACCGCCACCGACGCGGGCCCGCGGGCGTCCACGTCCACGGTGACCTGGTTCAGTTCGCTCAGGTCGATCATCAGTCCGTCGTCGACCGAGGACGCGCCGGACATGCTGTGCGAGCCGCCGCGCACGGCGATCTCCAGTCCTCGCGCGACGCCGAACCGGACCGCGGCCGAGACGTCCTCGGCGGTCCGCACCCGGGCGATCACCGCCGGCCGCCGGTCGTGCTGCGCGTTCCACAGCCGCCGGGCGTCGTCGTACCCCTCCTCGCCCGGGCCGATCACGGTGCCCGTCAGGGCACCGCGCAGTTCGTCGAAGCCCGCTTCCGCAAGCTGAGTCATACTCTTTCCCCTCCCCGATTTCACAGCGTCTTGTGGTAGATCCTCGCGCGCTGTCTTCAGCCAGGCTTCAGAAAGGCCAGGTTTTCCACAAGGCTTGGCCGTTCGCGTTTGGGTGACAACTTCGTGGAGTGTCAGACTCGGCCGCGTGAGTGACGAGGAAATCCTGCGGCTGTTGCCGATCGCGGCCTCGATCGTTGCTGTCCGCGACGATCGCGCGGACGCGCAACTGGCCCGTCTGGGGGCGTACGACGAGCGCGACCAGGCGCAGGTGGATCGCTGTGTCGAAGGATTCCTGGCCGCGCTGGTGCGGGCCACCTGGGAGCGCGGCTGGTCGCCCGCGGACGTCGTCGAGCACGGGCGCCGCGAGCTGGACGCGGGGATCCAGCCGTTGCTGCTGGCAGCGATCTCCTCCGAGCACACGAAGTACGGCCCGAACACCCTCGACCCTCGCTGGCTCGACCAGTTGACGGACCTGGGAGTCTCGCAACCCTTCGCCGCGCTGAGCCTGACCGACTGGGCCGCCGCGGCCCGCGTCGGCCGCTACCTCACCCTCCACCACGCCCTGTCCCTGGCCGGCTTCCTGCAAGCCCTCCCGATCCTCGCCCGCCTCTACCCCCTGCCCGGTACGCCGGCCGGACGCCAGGCGCCCGCCGCGCCGGTGAACGGGAAGATGCTCGCGCGCATCCGCGGACTGCTCGCGAAGGCGGAGGCGACCGAGTTCCCCGACGAGGCGGAAGCCCTGTCCGGCAAGGCCCAGGAGCTGATGGCGAAGTTCTCGCTCGACCGCGCGCTCGTCGACGCGGACCCGGCGGTCGAGCTCCCGGACGACTCCGCCGCCCGCCGGCTCTGGGTGGACACGCCGTACGTCTCGGCCAAGGCGCAGCTGGTCGGAGCGGTCGCCTCGGCGAACCGCTGCCGTACGGTCGTCATCGACCAACTGGCCGTGGTCACCATCGTCGGCGCCGAGCTGGACCTGCAATTGACCGAGATCCTCAGCACCTCGCTGCTGGTGCAGGCGAACCGGGCAATGCTTGCTGCAGGCAAGCAGCTCGGCCGGCGGGGTGAGTCCCGGACGCGGTCGTTCCGGCAGTCGTTCCTGATGGCGTACGCGCAGCGGATCGGGGAGCGGCTGCAGGCGACCGCGGCCGCGACGCAGGCCGCCGTACCGGAGGCTGATGCGGATCGTCTGCTGCCGGTGCTGACGAAACGGGAGGAGCAGGTGGACGCGTTGTTCACCAGGCTGTTCCCGAACACGACGACCCGGCGGACCAGGATCACCAACGGCGCCGGCTGGGAAGCGGGCCTGACGGCTGCGGACCAGGCCCAGCTCGACGCCCGGCGGCAGGTGCGCCGGTGACCGGGATTCCCGGGCTACTGCACTTCGAGCTGGACGTGCAGCCGAACGACGACGGCTGGTTCAAGGAGAGCTTCCACGCCGCCAAGCTGGAGGCGGCCGGGATGCCGCGGTTCGAGGTGCGGCAGCACAACGTGCTGTATCTCGCCGAGCGGGGGATCACCCGCGGGATCCACGCCGAGCCGTGGGACAAGTACCTGTCGCCTTCGTCCGGGCGGATGTTCGTCGCGATCGTCGACCTCCGTGACGGTGACGGCTTCGGCCGGGTGGAGACCTTCGAGCTCGGCGCCGGGCAGGCGCTCTACGTGCCGCGCGGGTGCGGCAACTCCTTCTGCACCGTGGAGCCGCACACCGTCTACAACTTCCTCGTGAACGAGTTCTGGTCGTCGGAGCGCGTGACCGTCGACCTCTTCGATCCCGAGCTGGCGATCGCCTGGCCGTTCCCGCGGGAGCGGCTCAGCTACACCGAGCGGGACGCGGCCAATCCTTCACTGGACACCGTCAGAACACAGCGGACCTGAGACCGCCTCAGGACGCAGGGGGCCGGAGGCCGCACAGGACGATGTCGAGCAGGCGGTTCGCCTCGTCGGGCTCCATGTCGCGGCCCATGGTGATGCCGCCGACCAGCCGCATGATGTCCATCAGCTCGAGCTCGGGCCGGACGTCCCCGGCCGCCTTCGCCTGGCTCAGCAGGAGCTCACCGGCCTCCTGCACGTTCACTTTGCAGGACTGGAAGAACGGCGAGTCCTTGCCCAGCGCCGCGGTCAGCTCACCGGCGAGGCTCTTCTTCGAGATCCCGTAGCTGACGAAACTGCGCAGCCAGGCGGCCAGCGCGTCGAACGGCTCGAGCTTCTCGGCGAACCCGTACGCGCGGTCGCAGACGGACTGGATCTCGTCCACGTAGACCGCCTCGAGCAGGGCCGTCCGGTTCGGGAAGCGCCGGTAGAGCGTGCCGATGCCGACGCCGGCGCGGCGGGCGATCTCCTCGAGCGAGGTGTCGGTCCCGTGCTCGGCGAACGCCTCGCGGGCGGCGGTCACCAGCAGGTCGTAGTTCCGGGCCGCGTCGGCACGGGTCGGCCGCGTCGACGGCAACGGTGTCGAACCCATCGGGCCTCCTCACTGTCCGCGACAGCCGTACCGCTCAAAGTCCGGGCAGAATATCGCTTGCTAAAGCGGAGGGTGCCTCCGTATTGTATCCGGAGGAAGTCTCCGCTTTCCCTCTCAACTGTAACCCCTCCGGGGCAAGGAGTACCTATGTCGGCCACAGCCGCGGCGCCGCCCGGCGCCTCCTCCGGCACGCCCGCCCGGCGGCCGGGGATCGTCCTCGCAGTCATCCTGATCACCCAGCTGATGGTCATCCTCGACGGCACCGTGGTGAACATCGCGATGCCGAAGATCCAGCAGTCGCTCGACTTCAGCCCGGCCGGCCTGTCCTGGGTGCAGAACGCCTACGCGCTCGCGTTCGGCGGTCTGCTCCTGCTCGGCGCCCGCGCCGGGGACCTGCTCGGTCGCCGCCGCGTGTTCGTGACCGGTGTCGCCGTCTTCACGCTCGCCTCGCTGCTCGGCGGACTCGCGCCGAACGCCGAGCTCCTGCTCGCCGCCCGGGTCCTGCAGGGCGTCGGCGGTGCGATCGCCGCGCCGGCCGCGCTGACCCTGCTCATGCTCACCTACCGCGAAGGGCCCGAGCGGATGAAGGCGCTCGGCTACTACAGCCTGGTGTCGTCCGGTGGTGGCAGCGTCGGCCTGGTGCTCGGCGGCATGCTGACGGACTGGGTGTCGTGGCGCTGGGGCCTGTTCATCAACGTGCCGATCGGGATCGGCCTGGTGATCGCGGCGAGGCAGGTGCTGACCGAGACCGAGCCGGAGACCGGCCGGTTCGACGTCGCCGGGGCACTCACCTCGACCGTCGGCATCACGTCACTCGTCTACGGCTTCATCCGGGTCGCCGAGGTCGGCTGGACGTCGGCCGAGGTGCTGGCCGCGTTCGTCGCCGGAGTGGTGCTGCTGGTCGCGTTCGTGCTGATCGAGCGCCGGGTCAGCCACCCGATCGTGCCGCTGCGGCTGTTCCGGTCGGCCGACCGCTCGGCGTCGTACCTGGCCATGCTGCTCGTGGTCGGGACGATGTTCGGGATGTTCTTCTTCCTCACGCAGTACCTGCAGGGGGTGCTCCTGCTCAGCCCGCTGGCGGCCGGTCTCGCCTTCCTGCCGCTGACCGGGCTGCTGTTCGCGGCGTCCCGGATCGTGCCGAGGCTGGTTGCCCGGGTCGACGGCGGCAAGCTGATGTTGACCGGGTCGGTGCTGGTCACCGCGGGCACGGTGTGGCTGACCCAGCTGGACGCGCGCAGCACCTACCTGGCCGACGTGGTCGGGCCGATGCTGCTGTTCGGTTTGGGCGCGGGGATGATCTTCATCCCGCTGGTCGGCCGGGCCATCTCGGGTGTCGCGCCGGAGGACTCGGGCGCCGCGTCCGGCATGCTGAACGTGGTCCAGCAGGTCGGCGGCGCGCTCGGCCTCGGCATCCTGGTCACCATCTTCGGTACGGCGACCCGCAACTCGACGTCGACCGGTCCGCGTGAGGTGCTGACCGACGGCGTGCACGCGGCCTTCGTCGGCGCGCTGGTCTACGCCGCCCTCAGCCTGACGATGATCGTCCTCACCGTCCGCCCGTGGACCTGGCTCCGCCGCCGCCCGAACGGACAGCTGAACGAGCAGTCGAGCGCGCCCCAACCAGTGCTGATCGACTAGATCGGGAGTCCGTAGCTGGTCCACTTGGACGACACCGAGAAACCGAGGCGCTCGTACAGACCGAGCGCCCCGGTCGGGTTCTCGGCGTCGACCCCGAGCCCCGCGCGCTGATACCCGACCTCGGCCGCCTTGGTCAGCACCTTCGCGAGCGTGATCCGGGCCAGCCCGCGGCCGCGGTACGCCTTCACCGTGCCGACCTGGCCGATGTACAGCTCCCGGATCCCGGTCGCCTCGGTGTCCGCCTCGTACTCGTACCCGAGCACGTACGCGGCGATCGTGTCCCCGTCCAGGACGACGTACGACGATCCGCCGCGGAACGCCCGCGCCCCGGTGAACCAGGTCTTCCAGCTGTCCGCGTCCTTCGGCGTCGCGCCCCAGTGGTCCCGGAACACGTCGTTGTGGGCCAGCCGCAGCGTCTCGTCCATCGAGGTGTCGAACGGCACCAGCCGCAGCCCGTCCGCCGGCGTCTCCTTCGGCACCGGCTGGTCGAGCGGGCGCTTCATGTCGAAGAAGTACCGGCGCTCCTCGAAGCCGAACTTCCGGAACAGTGCCTCGGCACCGAGGTTCGTGCTGATCCGGCTGCAGGTGACCTCGCCGGGTGCCTCCGGGTGCTTGGCCGCGTGCAGTTCGTGGGCCCGGTTGATCAGCCATGGCATCAACTCCGTCCCGATGCCCCGGCGGCGCCACTCGGGGTGGACTGTCCCCTCGGTGCTGACGCGGTCGAGGTCGATCACCGCGTCGGCGGCGTACAACTTGCCGTACGCGATCATCCGGCCCCCGGCCCACAGCCCGATGGTGTCCACGGCCGGATCCAGGTGCGGATCCTCCAGTTCGTCGATCAGGTCCTGGGCGTCGTAGTTCTCGCCCTCCTGGTCGACCAGCTCCTTGGCGGCCAGCAACTCCGCCCACGCGTCCGCGTCACCCTTGTCGATCGGGCGCGCGTCGATCCCCTCCGGCCAGCTCATCCTCCGAAGGTACGGCGTACGCCGCGATCGCGGCACCCGAATTAGGCCGACAGCTTCTCGGCCAGCCACCGCACCGCGAGCGGGTAGCGGTACTCGATCCCGCCGTGCGTCCCCTCGAACAGCTCGAAGTGCATCCGGTCGTCCGGTACGCCGACCCCCTGAGCGGCCCGGTGGAACGCGGTGGCGCCGAGGTCGAGGTAGTACTCGTCCTGCTTGCCGGCGTCGATCCACACCGCCCGCATCGAGCGGAGCGCGTCGGCGTACTGCGGTTCGCGGACCATCTCCACCGGGTCGCGGGACAGCCAGCGGGCCCAGATCTCCGGGACGACCGCGCCGAGGTCGTCGAACGGCAGCAGCACCGTGCCGTCCGGCTCGGCGGAGTACGCCGAGGAGTAGCCGTAGATCTCCATCAGGTGGAGGTCCTCGGTGGTGGTCCGGCCGGTCCGGGTCGCCACCGACTCGAAGAACTTCTCGTAGCTGCCGTCGTACTTGTCCCGCAACGTCCGCGCGCGCTCCGGGAACTCGGGCCGGTAGCACTGGTCGAAGGCCGCGTCGCCGGCGTGGGTCGCGAGCGCCCCGAACACGTCCGGCCGCAGCAGCGGCGTCACCATCGCGGTGTACCCGCCGCTGGACTTGCCGGTGATCGCCCGGTGGTCCCGGTCGGCGATCGTCCGGTACGTCGCGTCCACCCAGGGGACGATCTCCTCGCACAGGTAGGAGTGGTACTGCCCGGTGCCCGGCGAGTCGAGGCACTGACTACCGCCGTACTTCGTCCAGGAGTCGACGAACACCACGATCACCGGCGGGACGTCCCCGGTGGCGAACAGCGCGTCGAGCAACTCCGGGTAGGGCTGCCGGAACGGCATCCGGTTGAACCACATCCCGATGTGACCGGTGTAGCCCATCGTCACGTAGACCGCGGGGTAGCGGCGGTCCGAGTCGTCGTACCCGGGCGGCAGGTAGACCAGCACCGGCCGCTCGTGCGGGTCACCGAGCGGATTCCCGCGGAGCAGTTCGCTCTCGTACGTCGTCTGCTCGAACCGGCCGGCGAGCTCCGCGGACCACGGCAACATGGGGGCCTCCTAGCTTGCGTCTCTACATGGCGTCGGGAGCCTGCATGCCCAGCAGACCCAGCCCATCCTGCAACACGGTCCGGGTCGCCGCGCAGAGAGCGATCCGGCTTGCTCTGGTACTGCCTTGACTCGTGAGCACCGGACACTGCTCGTAGAACACGGACAGTGCGGTCGCGACGTCGTACAGGTAGGTGCACAGCCGGTGCGGCTGCAGGGTCTCGGCCACCTGCTCGACCACGTCCGCGAAGCCGGTGAGCAGCAGCGCGAGCCGCTCCTCGGCCGGCTCCTTGAGCTCGGTGACCTGGCCGGGCTCGGTGACCTGGTCGTGCTCTGCGCCGGCCTTGGAGAGCAGCCGCGTCAGCCGGGCGTGCGCGTACTGCAGGTACGGCCCGGTGTTGCCGGTCATTGCGACCATCCGGTCGAGGTCGAAGACGTAGTCGTTGCCGCGGTCGCTGGACAGGTCGGCGTACTTGACCGCTCCGATCCCGACCACCTTCGCGGTGGCCTCTCTGTCGATTCCGTCCCGGTCTTCGAGCAGGGCGGCCGCGCGTGAGACGGCCTCGTCGAGCAACGTGGTCAGCTTGACCGTGCCGCCCGCCCTGGTCTTGAACGGCTTCCCGTCCGGCCCGAGTACGGTGCCGAAGCCGACATGCTCCGCCGTCGTTGTCGGAGGCAACCAGTCGGCAGCGCGGGCGAGAGCGAAGATCTGCTCGAAGTGCAGCGCCTGACGGTGATCGACGACGTACACGATCCGGTCGGCGTGCAGTGTGCTGACCCGGTGCCGGACCGCGGCTAGATCGGTGGCGCTGTAACCGAAGCCGCCGTCGGACTTGCGCACGATCACCGGCAGCGGCTGGCCGTCGCGGCCCGTGAATCCCGGCAGGAACGCGCACAACGCTCCGTCCGACTCGGTCAGCAGGCCGGCCGCGGTCAGGTCGTCGACGACCCGTGGCAGCTCGTCGTTGTAGGCGCTCTCGCCGACGACGTCGGCCCGGGTCAGCTTCGAGTCGAGCAGGGCGTAGACCTGGTCGAAGTCGGCCAGTGAGACGTCGACCATCCGCCGCCAGCTCGCCCGCGTCTCCGGATCGCCGGACTGCAGCAACACGACTCTGTTCCGCGACTTGCCGGCGAAGACGGCGTCGGCGTCGAAGTGCTTCCGGCTCCGTTCGTAGAGCAGCTGCAAACCCTGCAGATCAAGGTCTTTCGGGTCGAGCGACTCCTCGAGCGACTGCTCGATCATCATTCCGTACTGCGTGCCCCAGTCGCCGACGTGGTTCTGCCGGACGACGTCGTACCCGACGTACTGCAGGACGTTGCAGAGCGCGTCGCCGATCACGGTCGAGCGCAGGTGGCCGACGTGCATCTGCTTGGCGACGTTCGGCTGGGAGTAGTCGACGACGACGCGCTGGTGTCTGCTGGTGAAGGTCCGCGGCTCGTTCACCGCGGCCGCGAGCGTGGACGCCCGGAGCCTGAGGTTGACGAATCCCGGCCCGGCGATCTCCGCCGGTTCACACAGGTCGGCGATCTCGAGGACGTCGACGAGGCGGGCCGCGACCTCCCGCGGCGGCCGGCCGAGCGCGTTGGCGAGCCGGAGCGCGAGGTTGCTCTGGTAGTGGCCGAACTCGGGCTTGGTAGCCGACCTCAGCTCGGGATCGAGGTCGCCGTACGACGGCCCGAAGGCGGCCGCCGCGGCGGTGGACAGTCTGGCGGCGAGGACAGGCAGAACAGCGGACATGACAGGTCCTTCGGAAGTAGACGCACTGGAACAGGCCGAGGTGTTCAGACAGTGCGTCGTCGTCGCAGGCCGGACCGCAGGCGGAGTACGCGCGCGAAGTCCCGGCTGATCGACATGTCAGCCATTATGCATGAAGTACGGCGAGGGTGCCGCCGTACGATCCGCCAGCGGCACGATCGGTGGCAGGTCGGTCTCGCCCAGGAACACCCGCCGGACCACGCGTTCCGCCGCCTGGCCGTCGTCGAACTCGCAGAACTTCTCCCGGTACAGCTGCCGGTGTTTCGCCGCCTCCGCGGACGCGAACGCGCCCGTCTGCAGGATGCTCAGCAGCTCCTCGGGCGATCGCGCGACCAGCCCGGGTGGGAACTCGGTGACGTCGAAGTACGTGCCGCGGCGGCCGTCGTAGAAGTCCTGGTCGTCGACCAGCAGCACGATCGGCCGGTCCAGGTTCGCGTAGTCGAAGGTGATGGACGAGTAGTCCGAGACCAGGACGTCGGCCGCCAGCATCAGGTCCTCGACCCGCGGGTGTTCGGACACGTCGATCACCTTGCCGGAGTGGATGTCCGGTGCCTTGGACAACGAGTAGTGCGTCCGTACCAGCACCCGGCCGTGATCGCCGACGGAGCCGGCCAGTCGATCCAGGTCGAGGTGGATGCCGTCCCCGCCCAGGTCGACCACCCCGGCCGGCGTCCGCACCGAGTCCACGCCGTCGCGGAACGTCGGCGCGTACAGCACCACCAGGTGCGAGTCGTCGAAGCCGAGCCCGGCCCGGATCGCGCGGACGTCGTCCACGGTCGCGGTGATCAGCCGGTCGTTCCGCGGGAAGCCGTACTCGAGCTCCTCGAAGTACGACGGGTAGGTGCGCTCCCAGATCTCCGAGGAGTAGCGGTTCGAGGAGAGGTTGTAGTCCCACCGGTCGACCTGACGCATCAGCTCGTCCAGGTCCAGGTCCTTCGCGGCCAGCGGGAAGTGCCGCAGGTCGGTCCCCATCGTCTTCAGCGGCGTACCGTGCTGGGTCTGCAGGTGGATCTGCCCCGCCCGCTTCTCCAGCTCCTTCGGCCAGTTCATGTTGCTGACGAAGTACGTCGCCCGGTCGAGCAGCTTCTGGTACGCCGGGGAGCCCGCGACGACGTACTCGACTCCTTCGGGGATCACCGTGAGGTGCTCGGCGTCGACGACCCAGACCCCGCGTAGGTGCGGCGCCAGCTCGGCGGCCTTCTCGTAGATCGCGCGCGGACTGCACGCGTACTGCGTGAACCAGTAGGCGGAGTAGGCGGCCAGGTTCGGGTCGAGCTTGCCGCGGTGCCGGAGCTTGCCGACGGTCCTGCGCGGGCTCGCGTGCAGCACCTTGGCGCTCAGCTTGAGGGTCGAGTACGTCGCGTAGTCGTCGTGGATCAGCAGCCAGCGCCTGAACCCGCGACGGGTGCGGTCGCTCGCGTACCCCTCGGGCTTCCACCGCTTGGCGAACGCGTGCGCCGCGTGGAAGAACTCCGCCCGGTCATCCGGCGCGATCCGCTCCGGCTTCGCGAGGACGGCGAGGATGTGGTCCAGCGACCGGTCGAACGCGAACCGCCGCCAGCCGGCCAGCTCGGGGTCGGACTGGATGAACGCGTGCACCCGGTCGTACTGGTCGAAGATGTCCCACTGCCGGCGGCCGCGGGTGGCGTGGATGTTGCCGCCGGTGCGGTGCTGCCGGTAGTGCACGACCACCCGGTCCAGTGTGGCGATCCGCTCGGCGGTCAGCATCGTCGAGTAGGTCCAGGGCGCGTCCTCGTAGAACCCGGCGGTGAACGCGAACCCGTGCCGGGTGAGGAAGTCCCGCCGGCAGGCCTTGTTCCAGACCACCTCGAGGAAGGTGAGGAAGATCGGCCGCTCCGCCGCGGTGAACACCCCGGCGCCGTGCCCGGCGAAGGCGTCGTGCCGCTGGTTGCGGACCACCCGGCCGTCCCAGAAGATCCGCTCGTAGTCGAACATCAGGATGTCCGGCCGGTCGGTCGCGTCGATCCGGGCCGCGATCGCCTCGAGCGAGCCGGGCAGGTACAGGTCGTCGGCGTCCAGGAACAGCACGTAGTCGCCGCGGCACTCCTTCAGCCCGGCGTTCCGGGCCAGGCCGAGCCCGACGTTCTCCTCCAGGTGCACCACCCGCACCCGTGGGTCACCGGCCGCGTACTCGTCCAGGATCCGGCCGGACCCGTCCGGATCGGCGTCGTCCACCCCGACGATCTCGAAGTCGGTGAACGACTGCCCCAGCACCGAGTCCAGGCAGGGTCGCAACCACGCCCGCGAGGCGTGACAGGGAACCACGATGCTGAACTTGGGGACGGTGCCGAGCGCCATGCCACGTCATCCTAGGGTGCAGGTATGCAGACAGATGTGTTCGAGCCGTTGGGCGGGCTGGAGGGGGTCGGGTCGGCGGCGCGGGCGGCCCGTGACGCGGTCGACGTACTGCTCCGGGACCGTGGCCTGCGCAAGGTCGGCGCGGACGCGACCGCCGAGGCCCTGCTGCGCGGCGCGCACGCCTCCGCCGCCCTGGCCGGCAGCCCCGCCTCCCTCGAGGAGGTACGCCGCGGCGCCGCCGACGGACTCGCCACCGGCGCGGTCCGGATCACCGGGGAGCTGATGCGGCTCGCACCGCGGACCGACACCGCACCGGTGCAGGTCTGGACCAGACTGCACCAGTTGGCGGCGGCCGATCTCGGCCCGGAAGACCAGTTGGGTCATCTGCGGACCAGTCGGGAGCCGATCCCGGACGACATCCCCGGGCTGCCGCCGGCGCCGCCGGCCGACGAGATGTGGGACCGGCTGAGCGCACTCGCGCAGAACCTCACCCACCCGACCAAGGCACCCGGCCTGGTGGTCGCAGCGATCGTGCACGCCGAGCTCGCCATCCTGCGTCCCTTCCCGACCGCCAACGGACTGGTCGCCCGGGCGGCCGAACGCTGCCTATTGGTTGCCAGAGGCATCGACCCGGTCGCGGTCACCGTCCCCGAGGCCGGTCACTATGAGTTGGCGGGAACCTATCCGTCCGGGCTCAGCGACTACGCAGCGCGAGGACTGACCGGAGTTCGTGACTGGTTGCTGCGGAGCTGTGAAGTCGTGGCACTGGGTGCCGAACGGTCGCCGCTCGCGCACGTCGGCTGACGCCTGCGCTACACATGCGAACGGCGTTCTCGGATGAGAACGCCGTCGCTGGCACGCCATCCTGGTTACCATGCGTGCACCTGTCTGCCGCCACAGGACTAGGCCTGGGTCGCGCTGCCCGGTTGGGATGGGCTGGTCGCCGCGTGGGTGCCTGGCTGCCGTGCAATCTCTACCGGACCCGAAGGTCCTTTGTGCTTCCTTTGTACTCCTGAAAACCCTTCCTGTGAAGGGCTTACGCGACCTTCATGAGGTTGAGAACAATGAAGCACTCTTCAGCTTTCCGGCGACCCCGCCGACGGCCCGGCGCGGGGATTGCCGGGCCGCGCGCAAGCTCAGCTCTCGGTCGTACGCGGCTCAGCTCTCGGTCGTGCGGGCGCGTCGGCGGGCGGCCAGGAACAGCGCCCCGGCGGCCACTCCGGCGACGGCCACCGAGGCCACCGCGGGACGCCGTACCTCGCGGAAACGGTTGCGTTCGGCCAGGCCGACCGGCTCGGTGAAATCCAGCACCGGCCAGTCGCGGGCGATCGCGAGCCGGCGCAACGCCTTGTCCGGGTTGACCGCGAACGGGTGACCGACGGCCGCCAGCATGGGCTCGTCGGTGATCGAGTCCGAGTAGGCGTAGGAGCTCGCCAGGTCGTAGCCCTCGGCTCCGGCCAGCGCCTGGATCGCGGTCGCCTTGTGTGGACCGTAGGCGTAGTCCTCGATCACACCGGTGTACTTGCCGTCGGCAACGACCATCCGGGTGGCGATCACCTTGTCGGCGCCCAGCATCGCGCCGATCGGCTCGACCACCTCGGCGCCGGACGAGGACACGATCACCACGTCCCGGCCGGCCGCGTGGTGCTCCTCGATCAGCTCGACGGCTTCCTCGTAGATCATCGGCGTGACGATGTGGTGCAGGGTGTCGGCGACGATCGCCTTCACCGTCTCGACGTCCCAGCCGGTGCACATCGCGGACAGGTACTCCCGCATCCGCTCCATCTGGTCGTGGTCCGCGCCACCGAGCAGGTAGACGAACTGGGCGTAGGCGCTGCGCAGGACGGTCCGGCGGTTGATCAGCCCGCCGGCGTAGAACGGCCGGGAGAACGCGAGCGTGCTCGAGCGGGCGATTATGGTCTTGTCCAGATCGAAGAAGGCGGCCGCTCGGACCGTCCCGGAGGGTGCCATGTCGTCGAGCATAGGCATCGTGACGAAACGCCGGGGGACCCGGGCTTTTGTGTGGGCCGGTCTCCCGTTAGACTATTCGGCAGTGTGACAGTGACACTGGCCGGGAACGCCTGATCGGCGGCTTCGGCGCCCGGAAGACACCGTCTCGGTTGCAACCGAACTGAGATGTGTGAAGTCCGGTCTTGGGGGGTACATACCCCCTGACAGTGGCAGACTGTCGCCTCCTGATCGGCCCCCGGCTCCTCCCCCCGAGCCCGTGGCCGAAGACGGCCCCCGGTCACCCCCCCGCCGGGGGCCGTCGCCTTTCCTCAACCAGTGTGCTGACAGCCGCCGGTTCTCCCACCAGCGGCCGGCCCCCGCCAGCAGCCGCTTTCCCCGCGCCCGCCGGTTTCCCGGGCTGTCGATGTAAAGGCTTCCTCATTTTCTGAGCGTGAGAGCGCGTTCACTTTATGCAGGGTCTTGACAATGTAGTTGAGCAGTCACAGTTTGTAAGTCATGAAAACGCGTGCACTCCGCCCCCAGGCCGCGATCATTCCCGCCCTGACCACGCTGCTCGTCGCCCTCACGGGCCTGCTCCTGGTCCCCGCGACCGGGTCCGCCGCCACCAACCTCGTCACCAACGGAACCTTCGAGACCGGCGACCTGTCCGGCTGGACGTGCGCCGCCGGCGCCACGACCACGTCGGCCCGCACCGGCAGCTACGCGCTCCAGGCCGCCCCGACCTCGTCCGACAACGCCCGGTGCACCCAGTCGATACCGGTCAAGGCCAGTACGACATACGCGTTGTCCGCCTGGGTCAAAGGCTCCAACGTCTACCTGGGCTTCGACGGCGGTACGTCGACGTGGAGCACCAGCACCACGTGGAACCAGTTGACGACCACCTACACCACGACCGCATCCCAGACCCGGCTGACGATCTACCTGCACGGGTGGTACGGACTGCCGGCGTACCAGGCGGACGACGTCGTACTGGACGGTCCCGGTGGGACTCCGGATCCGACGACGCCACCGACCACCCCGCCCACCACTCCGCCGACCACCCCGCCCACGACGCCGCCTCCGGCTGACGGCACGCTGCCCAAGCACGTGCTGACCGGCTACTGGCAGAACTTCAACAACGGCGCAACGGTCCAGCGGATCAGCGACGTCCACGCGGCGTACGACCTGATCGCGGTCGCCTTCGCCGACGCCGATCCGTCCAGGCCGGGTGCGATCACCTTCACCCTGGACTCGGCCGGGCTCGGCGGTTACACGGTCGCCCAGTTCAAGGCCGACATCGCGGCCAAGCAGGCAGCCGGCAAGCGGGTCATCCTGTCCGTCGGCGGCCAGAACGGCACCATCTCGGTCGGCAGCTCCGAGGCCGCGACCAACTTCGCGAACACCGCGCTGACGGTGCTGCGCGAGTACGGCTTCGACGGGATCGACATCGACCTGGAGAACGGCGTCAACGCGCAGTACATGGGTCAGGCGCTGCGGAGCCTGCGCAGCCAGTTCGGCAGCGGACTGATCATCGCGATGGCGCCGCAGACGATCGACATGCAGAGCACGTCGTTCGAGTACTTCAAGCTCGCGCTGGCGATCAAGGACATCCTGACCGTGGTCAACGTGCAGTACTACAACTCCGGCTCGATGAACGGCTGCGACGGGCAGGTGTACTCGCAGGGCACGGTCGACTTCATCACCGCACAGGCCTGCATCATGCTGCAGAACGGCCTCCGCCCCGACCAGGTCGGTCTCGGCCTGCCGGCGTCGTCCCGGGCGGCCGGCAGCGGCTACGTGTCACCGCAGATCGTCAAGAACGCTCTGGACTGCCTGACCCGGGGCACGAACTGCGGCAACTTCAAGCCGACCACCACCTGGCCCTCGCTGCGCGGTGCGATGACCTGGTCGACCAACTGGGACGCGCTGAACGGCAACGCGTTCGCCAATGAGGTCGGCGCTCACGTCCACTCACTGCCCTGACGCGCTGATGCACAGCTACCGACCGGCTCCGGTGCTGGAAGCGCTCGGTGTCTGCTCGGAGGACGAGCAGCTCTACCGGGCGCTTCTGGCCCGGCCGGAGTCGACGACCACCGACCTGACCCACGACACCGGCTGGCCGGCCGCGCGGGTCGGCCGGCACCTGAAGTCACTGCTGTCCCTCGGCCTCGCGACCCGTACCTCGGGGCGGCCGGCGCATTACGTGCCGGCCGTGCCCGAGGCCGCGGTCGAGCTCCTGGCGCTGCGGAAGCAGGCCGCGATCCTCGAGGCCAGACTCGGTGCGTCCGTGCTGACGACGGAGTTCCGCCGGCAGGACTCGTTCACCGTCGTCCGGGGGACCGAGGCGGTCGCGCAGCGGTTCTACCAAGCTCAGCAGAGTGCTCAGACCGAGGTGCTCGTGCTCGATCGGCCGCCGTACGTCGTCCTGCCGGTCGAGCCGCGGCGCGCACACGGGGTGTCGTACCGGACCATCTACGACATGGCGTCCCTGTCGGAGCCCGGGGACCTGGTGGTGGCCCGGTCGGCGGGGTGCCGGATCCTGCGCGACGTACCGCTGAAAGTGGTGATGGTGGATCGGCGGACCGGACTGCTGCCGACGACTCCGGACGTGATCGTCGAGCTGGGGCCCTCGAGTCTGCTGGACGCGCTGCTGCGGTTGTTCGACCTGTTGTGGCAGCAGGCGAGCCCACTATCGCCGGCGGCTTCGGAGGGGCCGTTGAGTGGCGAGGATCAGCAGCTGCTCGCGCTGGCCGCGGCGGGGCTGACGGACCAGGCGATCGCCCGGCGGCTCGGGGTGGCGCAGCGGACGGTCGAGCGGCGGATGCAGCGGATCCTGCGGGCTCTGGACGCGACAACCCGCTTCCAGGCCGGCCTACGAGCCGGCCAACGAGGCCTGCTTACCTAATCTCGTGGCTAGTCGGTTACGTCTGCCACGGTCGCGTTGAGTGCTTTGAACAAGCTCTCGGCGTTCACGGTGAGGCCGACGCCGTGGTCGCCGCCGCCGATGGAGATCGTCCCGGTGATGCGTTCGTCGGCGACGACCGGCCAGGCGTGCGTGCTGCCGAGGGGAGTGATCGTGCCGCGGACGTACCCGGTGACCGCGAAGGCGGTGTCCTTGTCCGGCATCGAGATCCGGTTGACGCCGAGCAGCGAGCGCAGCTTCGGCCAGGCGATCTCGCGGTCGCCGGGCACCAGGACGAAGCGGTAGTCGTCGTCGGACAGCCGGACCACGATGGTCTTGATCAGGTTGGCCGGCTCGATCCCACGGGCGGCTGCGGCCTCCTCCAGCGAGTTCACCCGCCCGTGCCGGGTCACCTCGTAGTCCAGGCCCAGTTGGTCGGCCGCCTCGATCGCTGTGCTCACCCCGCTAGTTTCGCACCTTGCTCGCCACGTTCTTGAGGAGCACGGCCAGCACGAACGTGACGAGGAACAGTACGCCGGCTTCCAGCGCCACGCCGTTCCAACCGCCATGGCTCCACGCCGCCCCAGCCAGCCCACCGAACACCGACGAACCCAGGTAGAAGGCGAACAGGTACAGACTCGCAGCCTGTCCGGTCCCGCCACCGCCGGCGTGCGCGCGGGCCGCCACCCAGCCGCTCGCCACGCCGTGTACGGCGAAGAACCCGGCCGTCATCACCGCGAACCCCACGACGATCAACGGCAGCGGTGCGGCCAATGAGATCGCTACCCCCGCGAGGGTGACCAGGCACCCCACCGGCACGACCGCACGACGCCCGTACCGGTCAGCGAGCCACCCAGCCGTCGCCGAGCCGACCGAGCCGAGCAGATAGACCGTGAACACCAGTCCAGCCGCTCCAGCACTCAGGTCGTACGGCGCTCCGGACAGCCGGAACACGGCGCCGTTGTAGACAGCCACGAACGCACCCACCGCGGTCGCCGCGATGCCGTACAGCGCCAGCAGTGCCGGATCACGCAGTACCCGACCTGTCTGGGTCAAGAGCTGCTTCGGACTGGCCGGGCTCGGGTGAAAGTTCTGGGAGGTCGGCAAGAGCAGCCAGACCACAGCGGCGCACAGCACGCCGACGAGGGCGATCCCTCCGGACGCGACTCGCCAACCGCCGAGGTCCGCGAGGCCGCCTGCGATGAGGCGGCCGGCCATGCCGCCGACCGCCGTACCCGCGATATAGAGGCCGCTGGCACGTGCATGGCTGTCCTGGTGCACCTCTTCCCGCAGGTAGGCCATGGCTACCGCGGGCAGTCCGGCCATCGCGATGCCTTGGAGACCGCGGAGCGCGAGCAGCATGTGCCAGCTCGGAGCGACCGCACAGAGGAGTGCGATCCCGGAGGTGGCTGCGACTGACCAACGCATCAGAGTGGTGCGACCGATCACTTCCGAGACTGGACCGGCGATCAGTAGGGCCACACCAAGTCCGAACGTGGCCAGTGACACTGTGAACGCGCTCTGGCTCGGGGAGACGTGGAACGCCTCGACGAGCTCCGGAAGAAGGGGCTGCGTGCTGTACAGGAGTGCGAACGTCGCCAGTCCCGCTGCGAACAGCGCTACCGACAGGCGGCGGTAGCCGGGGTCGCCGGGACGGTAACCGGGATGGACGGCGACCGAGGTCTGCATGTCTTCGACCGTGCCACGCGTCGCGCGATACGTAAAATGTCGATCTCAGCGGTAAACGATACGATTTCGGTATGCATCTGGAGGATCTGCGCTGGTTCGCCGTACTCGCGGAGACCGAACACCTGACCGAAGCGGCCGCCGCGCTGGGGACGAGTCAGCCCAATCTGTCGCGGTCGTTGCGGCGGGTGGAGAGCGCGTTCGGCGTCCAGCTCTTCGAGCGCGAGCATCGCGGGATGCGGCTGAATCCGTACGGGCGGGTCGTGCTGGAGGCCGCCCGGACCGGCTCAGCAGCGGTTGACACGGCCCGGCAGCGGATCGGCGCGCTGCTCGACCCGGAGTCAGGAACCGTCCGGCTCGGCTTCCTGCACTCCGTCGCGACGAGTCTGCTGCCGGACCTGTTGAAGGCGTTCCGGGAGGAAGCGCCGGCGGTGCGGTTCGCGCTTCGGCAGGAGCCGGCGCACGACATCGTCGAGGACCTGGAGAGCGGTGAGGCCGAGATCGGCATTATCGCGCCGCGGCCGGATCCGCACGTGTTCGGTTGGCACCTCCTCGAGCAGCAGCGGCTCTGTCTGCACGTCCCGCCCGGCCATCCGCTGGCGTCGCGCCGCCGGGTGGAGTTGGCGGCGGCCGCGGACGAGCCGTTCATCGGGCTGCGACCCGGGTTCGGCTTCCGCCGGATCACCGAGGAGTTGTACCGGGCGGCCGGATTCACTCCGCGACTCGCCTTCGAGGCGACCGACCTCGCGACCATCGACAGTCTGGTCGGTGCGGGCCTCGGGGTGGCCGTGCTGCCGTCCGGTGCGGTCCGTGGGAACGAGAGCGGAGCGGTGTCCATCCCGCTCGCCGGAGTACGGGCTCGTCGCGAGATCGGCATGGCCTGGCGGCTGCGGGCGCAGCTGACGCCGGCCGCCGAGCGATTCCGCACCTTCGTCCGGTCGCAGCCGGTCCGGTCCTCGGGGTGACTTTCGTAGCGTTGGTCCGAATTTCCCGGTGTCGACTTGCAGAGAGAGGGCTTTCCGCCGCACAGTTTCCTCCGTGAGGAAGCGTCTGAGTTCGATCCGGCCGAGTCGTCGCCTGCTGTTCGCAGCCGGCACGGCCGCTGCGGCGTCGACCGTTGCGTCGGCTGCAACGGCCTCGGCGGCTTCCACGGCTCCGACCACCGCGGCGGATGCGGCGGGTTCCGCGAGCTCCGCGGGTTCGGCGGGCTCCGCGGGTGAGCTCGCGGCCACCGGGGCCTACGGGTCCGGCGTACTCGGTGCGTGGGAGCGGCAGGCACGGGCGATCTCGAGCGAGTCGCAGATCCGCAAAGCGCGCGAGACCGACGGCGTCTACATGTTCGGCGACAGCATCGGTGTCCAGGACGGTCCGTCGCTGGCCCGGGCGCTGGCCGCCCACGGCATCCACGTCGCTGTGCACAACTGGGCCGGCCGGCCGGTCACGCCGGCGGTCGACGCGCTGGACACCTGGGCCCAGGACCACGGGCTGCCGCACCGGATCCTGATGTCGGTCGGTTCGAACGACATCTTCACCCCGCCCGCCGTGGCTGCCCAGGTCGAGCGGACGATGCAGATCGTCGGTGCGGAGCGGACCGTCTACTGGGTCAACATCCAGGCCGCCCGGACCGGGCACGGTCCCGGCGTGCAGGTCTCCGACCAGCGCAACAGCGCCTGGATCAACCTCCAGCTGGCCGACGCCCAGCGCCGGCACGAGAATTTGCGCGTCATCCAGTGGGCCGAGCACCTCGCCGCCAAGCCGAACCGGCTGGCCAGCTACCTGCGTGACGGCCTGCACCCGTCGATCCCGCTCGGGCAGAACGCCCGCAACGCGCTCATCGTCAAGGCGCTGAAGTCGGGCTGAGACTGGCCGGCTGAGTACGGCTGGGGATCGAGTACGGCGACGCGCGGGTGGTTGCCCGCACGCCGCCGTACCACTGGAGGGGTCAGAACCCGGCGCTGATCCGGGTGAACTCCCAGTCGGGTTGCGCGATGCCGGAGCAGTGCGAGACCACTCCGCCGCCGGCGCAACCGCGGTCACGGTTGACCGACCAGAACGCCAGCCGGCCCAGACCGTTGGACTTGGCCCAGTTGGTGATGTTCTGCCAGGCAGCCGTCGTGGTCAGCTCCTGCTGGTCGGACAGGCCGTTCATGCCCGACACGCCCTGGTGGGCGTAGGCCTGCGCCGTGGTCCAGCCGAAGGTCGCCTTCAGCTTGTTGTTCAGGCCGACGGACGCGTTGATCGTGTCCTGCTGGATGTTGGAGCTGCCGAAGTCGAACGGCATCAGCGTGTAGATGTCGATGTTCGCGTTGAGGGCCTTCGACCGCTCGATCAGCCGGTTGCCCCAGAAGTTCGGGCCGCTGGTCGTCGTACCGAAGGTCAGGATCGTCTGGATGCCGGGGTTGTTCTGCTTGACGATCTTGAGCGCGTTCAGGATCCGGTCCTGGACGACCTCGTTCTCGAACTCGTCGCTGTTCTCGATGTCGACGTCGATCGCCTTCAGGCTGTACGCGTTGATCACCTGCTGGTACGCACCGGCGAGTGCTTCCGGCGTACTGCAGTTCGGCCCGAGTTTGTTGCCGCTCCAGCCGCCGATCGACGGCACGATGTCGCCGCCGGCCGCGCGGATCTGCGCGATCGCGGTGGCGTCCGCGCTGCCCTGCAGCGGCCGGCTGCCGTCCCACGCCGGGTTGCAGCCGCCGGACGAGAGGATGAAGGCCATCGTGAACCACTTGATGCCGGTCGCGTTCATCACGGTCGCCGGGTTCGGCGGGTTACCCCAGCCCATGTACAGGTACGGCGCAGCCCGCCGGGTGCTGGGCTCACCGCCACCGGTGGTGGTCTTCACGGCGACGGTGCCGCTCTTCGGACCTTCGCCGGCGCTGTTGGACGCACTGACCTGGTAGTTGTACGTCGTGTTCGCGGTCAGCCCGGAGTCCGTGTACGACGTACCGGTGGGGGAGCCGACCTTGGTGCCGTTGCGGTACACGTTGTAGCTCGTCGCACCGCTCGGTGCGGACCACGTGAGGCTGACGGACGACGAGGTCGCCGTACCGGCGAGGCCAGTCGGTGCGCCCGGTGCGGTACCGCCACCGCCGGAGCAGTTGCCGCCGTTCAGCCGGCACGCGGCCAGACCGGGGAAGTTGCCGGGGCTGCCGTTGAAGCCGAAGGTGACGGACGCGCCGGGTGCGAGCGGTCCGGCCCAGCTCGGCGGGGTGAACGTGTGTGTCTGGCCGTTGCTGCTCCTGGTCGCATCCCACGAGCTGCTGATCGTGTGGCCGGACGGGAAGTCCAGTGCGACCGACCAGGTGCTGAGTGAACTGGTGGTGCCGTTGGTGACAGTGACCTTGCCTTCGAAGCCGCTGCCCCAGTCGGACACCTTGGTGAAGGCCGCGGTGACGGTGGCCGCGTTGGCGGCCGGCGCTGTGAGAAGAGCTACAACCACTGCGGCGATGGCCGCTATGGCGATGGAAATGCGTTTCATGATGCTCCGATCAGTGGGCGGGACGTGATCAGACCTGACCCCAGAGTGCGGGGACGTTCGGTGGCTCCCAGCCGGTCAGGGAGGTGTGGCCTTGGATGCACCGGTAGGTGAGGCCGTTGTAGCTCACCAGCGCACCGGTCGCGTACGTCGTGTTCGGCGCCCACGGGGTGGCCGTCGGGGGCGTCTGGGTCGGCGTCTGGGTCGGCGTTGTGGTGGGAGTCGGTGTAGGTGTCGGTGTCGGAGTGGGGGTCGGTGTTGGCGTCGGCGTGGGGTTCGGGCCGCTGCAGCCGGGGGTGTCGGCGTTGACCGCGTTCACCACGTGGTTGAACAGCGTCATGCCGGGGTCGAGTGCCTCGAGGGAGTACATCATCGCGCCGGCCAGACCGTTGCAGTGCTGGTAGTCCGCCTTGGCCTTGATCGACTGGGCGTTGTCACCCGTCCAGAACGTGCCGTTGCGGTAGAACCAGGTCGCCTTGGTGGTGTCGTCGAAGTACGTTGCCGACGGGTCGTCCACGAAGCCGATGAGCTCCTTGTAGAACGAGACGCCGGGGACGTTGCCGCTCATCGCGTGGCCGTCGGCCGGGCCGGTCGCCAGCTGGTACTTCCCGTTCGCCGTACTCGGAACGCCCTTCCAGCCCCTGTAGTAGAAGGGATATCCGATCGTCAGCTTGTTCGCCGGGAAGCCGCCGGGGATGCCGTACGCCGGGTCGCCCGTCGTCCACGCCTCGATCGCGCCGTCGACGGAGTACTTCGCCTGGCCCGGCGGGATCGGCGTACTCGGGTCGTCCGGGGCCCGGTAGAGCGGGTCCTGGAAGTTCGTCGGCCCGGTGGCGTCCCAGCCGCCGTGCATGTCGTACGTCATCACGTTGTTGTAGTCGAGGTACTGCCCGATCTTGTCGGTCTCGATCGTGGCGATCTTGTCCTGGCCCGCCGGCGTGGCCGCGGTCAGGTAGTAGCGCTTGCCGGTCTGGTTGCCGTAGGCATTCAGTTGGGCGCGGAACTCGGCCAGCAGCAGGGTGAAGTTCTGCTTGTCGGCCGGGCTCCAGTGGTTGCCGACGTGACCGTTCGGCGAGCCCGGGTACTCCCAGTCGAGGTCGATGCCGTCGAAGATGCCGGCCGCCGTACCGGGACCGCCGAAGCCGTCGATCACCGGCAGGTCGCCTTTGAGGAACATGTTCACGCAGGAGCTGACGAAGGTCTTCCGCTTGGCGTCCGTCGAGGCCGCGTCGGAGAAGTACTTCGAGTACGTCCAGCCGCCGATCGAGATCAGGATCTTGAGGTTCGGGTACTCCGCCTTGAGCTTCTTCAACTGGTTGAAGTTGCCCTGGATGGGCTGGTTCCAGACGTCACCGACCCCGTCGACGCTGATGTCGGCGCCGTACGATTTGCCGTAGTCGGCGAACGCGTCACCCGCGCCGTCGCCCGCGTTCGGGTTGTTCTCGTCCTGCGAGGCCGCCTTGTTGGCCATGAAGCAGGTGTGGCTGGTCGGGTGGATGTTGGCGAACGCGTAGTTGAGGAAGTCGAGCTTCGCGGCCGCGCCGGTGGTCTTGAGGTTCTTCGGGTAGAACGCGTTGGCGTAGATGCCCCACTGGGTGAAGTACGCCGTTTTCACGCCGCCGGCAGCCTGTGGAGCTGCGGCGGCCTGCTGGGTCTCCGGTGCGGCGAGCGAGATGCCGGCGGCGGTGATCAGGGCGGTGGCGGCGACGGTGGCAGTGGCGCCGAGCATGCGTAGTCGACTCATGGGCGGGTCCTCCGGAGCTGGGACGGAAGCGGTCCGGTGAAAGTTAGTTAAAGACGCTTCGAAAGGAACGGTAACCGTTCCCGGTGGGTTGGTCGCGGCCTCGCGGTGGCGGATTCCCGCTGCTGACGGAAACCCGACAGCCCTTTGTCCACAGGGATCGGAGTGCCTGGCCGGACGGTGGTCCGGCGACGGCATCTTCTAGGCATGGACACTTCTTCAACTTCGGTGCTCTTGGCAACTACCGACGACACGCTGCTCGACGACCTGCTCCGGCTGGCCGCGGCGGCCTCCATCACACCCGTGGTCGAGCGCGATCTCCTCGGCCTCCGACGCAACTGGCACACCTCGGCCTTGGTCGTCGTGGGCGAGGACCTGATCGAGCCCCTCGCCCGCACCCAACCGGTACGGCGCTCCGGCGTTGTCGTGGCCGGATTCGCCGACGGCGACGACGTGTACCGCTGTGCCTTCGACATCGGCGCGGAGTCGGTGTTCCGACTACCTGACCGGGAGTCGGCGCTGGGTGACAAGCTGGCCGACGCGCTTGACGGCGGAGTCCGGACCGCTCTGACGCTGGCCTTCGTCGGCGGCTGCGGGGGAGCGGGTGCGACCACGCTCGCGTCGGCCGTCGCCGTGCTCGGGAACCGCCGCGGCTACCGGACGATGCTGATCGACGGCGATCCGCTCGGTGGTGGCATCGAGCTGGCCTTGGGGATCGAGCACGACGTGGGAGACCGGTGGCCCAAGCTGCTCAACGCCGCCGGGCGCGTGAGCGCGGCGGCCTTGCGATCCGCCCTCCCGTCGGTCGACGGCTTGGCGGTGCTGTCCTGGGATCGATCCGACGTCACGGTGCTGCCACCGGAGACGATGAGTTCGGTGCTGGGTGCCGCTCAACGCAGCAGCGACCTCGTCGTGGTGGACTTGCCGCGGCGCGCGGATCCTGCGGTGGAGGAAGGTTTCGTCCGCGCCGCCGCCACCCTACTCGTCGTGCCGTGCGACGTCCGCTCGGTCGCCGCCGCCAACCGCCTGGTGGGGCCCCTCCGCGCCGTCGCCGGCGACCTCCGCGTCGTAGCCCGCGAATCCCGCACGACAGGCCTGTCCGCAACCGACGTAGCTACGCACCTGTCTTTGCCCCTAGCAACGAAACTGTCCTTCGAACGCGACCTCCCTGCCGCCATGGACCAAGGCCGCTTCGACCCCCACCCCCGCGGCCCCCTGGCCCGAGCCGCCACCAACCTTCTCAACCTCTTCACCCTCCCCACCCGATGATCCCAACACCCGGTCGCGCCGTGCCACGCGGTCGCACCGGCCTGCTCCGACACCCCGTCGCGCCGTGCCATGCGGTCGCACCCACCTGCTCCGATCGGCTCCGTCATGAACGTCCCCGCCAGTCTCATCGACCGCGTCCGCGGCACCCTCGCCGTCACCGGCGCCGAACCCACCCCTGCCCGAGTAGCAGCCGCCCTACGCGCAGACGGCGGCGTCTACGGCGACTCCGTCGTACTCGCCGTGGTCGCAGCCCTCCGCCGAGAAGCCCTCGGCGCCGGCCCACTCGACACCCTCCTGTCCGAGCCGGGCATCACCGACATCCTGGTGAACGGCCCCGACGAGGTGTACGTCGACCGAGGGAGCGGCCTCGAGCGAGCCGGCATCCGCACCGGCGACGAGCCCGCCCTCCGCCGCCTCGCCACCCGCCTCGCCGCAGCCGCCGGCCGTCGCCTCGACGACGCCACCCCGTACGTCGACGTACGCCTCACCGACGGCACCCGCTTCCACGCCGTCCTCTCACCCGTAGCCGCCCCCGGCACCTGCCTCTCCCTGCGAATCCCCTCCCGCAAGGTCTTCACCCTCGACGACCTCGTAGCCGCCGGTGCCCTACCCCCAGCCGGTACGACGATCCTCCGCAACCTCCTCGATTCCCGCCAGGCCTTCCTGATCAGCGGCGGCACCGGAACCGGGAAGACAACCCTCCTCAACTCCCTGCTCTCACTGGTAGACCCAACCGAACGCCTGGTCCTAGTGGAAGACGCGAGCGAACTCCGCCCCGACCACCCGCACGTGGTCCGCCTCGAGGCCCGTCCACCCAACGTCGAAGGCACCGGAGAAATCAGTCTCCGGGACCTGGTCCGCCAAGCCCTCCGAATGCGCCCTGACCGCCTGGTCGTCGGCGAAGTACGAGGTCCCGAAGTGATCGACCTCCTCAACGCCATGAACACCGGCCACGAAGGCGGCTGCGGCACACTCCACGCCAACTCGGCCGCCGACGTACCAGCCCGCCTAGAAGCCCTGGGCGCCCTCGCAGGCCTGACTCGAGAAGCCATCCACAGCCAAATCGCTTCAGCCCTGAACGCCGTCATCCACCTGACCCGCACGCCCGGCGGCACCCGCCGAATAGCCGAGATCCACGTCCTGGATCGCCTCCCAACCGGCCAGGTCGTCGCCCGCCCAGCCCACACGTTCCACCCCAACGGCACCATCCACCACCACCCCCACGCCGCCCACCTCCTCCCCACCCCAACCGCCGCCTGATCCTCCGGGCGCCGAACGCCCCAACCGTCGCCTGACCGTCCGGACCCGAACGCCTCAACCGCCGGCCGACCCTCCGGGCGCCGAACGCCCCACGCCGCTGACCACCGATCCCCGACACATAGCAGGCGCACCGTGACTCCCGCCTTCATCGCCAGCCTGTTCGTGCTGGCCACCCTCCACCTCACCCTCCCCAACCGAGGTCGAGGCCTACACCGCCTCACCGCCCGCACCTCACCAACTCCCACCCGCCGCCCACCCCAACGCCTCCTACCCCAACGCTGGCTCTTAGCCGCACCTGCCGCACTAGCACTCCTCCTGCTGGGCGCGAAGTACCTCATCTCCGCCGCAGCTCTGACCGTCATCGCCTGGCTGATCCTCACCCAGCGAGCCGAACACCGACGACGTACTGCCGAAGCGATCAGCCGCGCCCAGATCATCGAAGCCCTCGACATCCTCGCCGCCGACCTGACAGCCGGCCGACCACCCGTCGACGCCCTCGAAGGCGCAGCCACCACCTGTCCCGACTTCCAGATTGCCCACGCAGCAGCCAAACTCGGCGGCGACGTCCCCGGCGCCCTGGACCTGGCCGCCGAATCCCCAGGAGCAACCGGCCTACGCGCCCTGGCGGCAGCGTGGCGCGTAGCCGAAGAGTCCGGAGCAGCCTTCGCCGCCCTCACCGAACGACTAGCAGAATCCCTCCGAGCCGACGAAGCCATCCACCGCCAGACCGCCGCCAGCCTCGCCGGCGCCCGCTCCACCGCCCGCATCCTCGCGCTACTGCCGATCTTCGGCATCGCCCTCGGCTACTCACTTGGCGCCAGACCGCTGTCGTTCCTCACCGAAACCCCGATCGGTTGGCTCTGCCTAGCCGCCGGCCTCGGTCTTACCACCCTCGGTCTCCATTGGACGTCCCGTCTCGCGGAGGTCAACCCATGAGCGCCGTACTGGCCGCAGCCGCAGCCGCCATCACCTCGTACCTAGTGATTCCTGCCCATACAGACCTCCGCCGCCTGTCCCCACAACCCCGCCGCCAACGCTCCAGCCCGCCACGGCTGCACCGACTCGCAGCAACGATTGCCGCTCTCGGTCTGCTCTTCATCTTCGGCGTCCCCTGGGGCATCGCGCTCTCGGCCGCCGCGTACTACGCAATTCCCAAAGCCTTGGCGCGATTGGAACCAGCCGCGACCAGACGACGAGCCGCCCAGCTCACCGCCGACCTCCCGTTGGCAGTCGACCTACTCGCCGCCTGCCTCCGCGCCGGCCGCCCACCCCAACAAGCCTTGAGCACAGTTGCAAGGGCCATCCCCGGTCCTCTAGCCGAGCTTTTCACTGAAGTCGCCCATCACCTTGCCCTCGGCGCGGACCCAGCAGACGCGTGGTCCCACCTCCGCACCGAGCCAGTCTGCGCCCCTTTCGCCAGAGCAATCGACCGCTCCCTCCGATCGGGCGCTCCACTGTCCAAGACCCTCGAACACCTGGCCAACGACACCCGTCAAGCGCACCAGCACGCCGCCGATCAACGAGCACGAGCGATCGAGTCCCGCACAGCCCTGCCGTTGGGCCTGTGCTTCCTCCCTGCCTTCGTCCTCCTCTCCATCGTGCCCACCATCGCGGACGCCTTGATCCCCTACCTCATCCAATAAAGGTGCTCACAGCAACCATTGTGCGCGGCGGTGAAGAAGTTGTCCCCAAGCCAGAAACTCCTTCAGAAAAAGGCGTCCGACAACGGCACCTTGTCAGTAAGCGGTCCGGATGAGCCCGGACCACAGATCGGGAGGTACCAGATGTCCAAGGCGCTCGTGGCGGTCCGCAACCGTCTCCGCACCCGCTCCGACCGCGGAGCCGCCACCGCCGAGTACGCGGTCAGCGTCGTCGCAGTCTGCGGCCTCGGCGGCATCCTCGTCGCGCTGCTGAAGTCCGACGCGATGATGAACGCCCTCAAAGCCCTCATCAACTACGCCCTCCAGCTGGCCGGCGTAGAAGGCGTCCAGCTCTAACCCAGACCGGGGCGGTCGCGGCCTCCCCCTCCCGCGACCGCCCCACCCAAGGACTGACTGCCCATGCCCCAACCAACCTCCGCCCCCATCCCGAGCAATCGCTCGGCCCACCTCGACGCCCTGCGCGCCGGAATAGCTCCGAGCTCCGTCCCACCACCCGAGGGCCAGCTCCGGCTCCAACCCCATCGCCCGTCACCGCCACCGGCTCCACCAGCGCCACCAGTTCCACCAGCGGCACTAGTTCCACCAGCTCCACCAGCGGCACTAGTTCCACCAGCTCCACCAGCGGCACTAGTTCCACCAGCTCCACCAGCGGCACCAGTTCCATCGGCGCCACCTGCGCTGGAACCAGTTGCACCAGCGTCACCGGGGCCACCGGCGCTGGCGACGCTGGAATCGGCACCGGAGCCGCGGCCCATCGCCGCCCCAACCGCCGCTCGCACCGTCGTCCGCACCGCCGGCCAACTGAGTGCCGGCCGCCGTCGATCCGGCCGGACGACCACTCAGCGCGGCGCCGTCACCGCCGAGATCGCCATCGCCCTACCCGTCCTCCTCACCCTGCTCTACCTGGGTGTCTGGCTCATCGGCGTAGTCACAACCAACATCCGCTGCATCGACGCCGCCCGAGACGTAGCCCGCGCAGTAGCCCGCGGTGAATCCCCCGAAACGGCCCAAGAAATAGGCCGCCGCACAGCCCCACCCAACGCCGCCATCACCATCACCCGCACCGGCCCTGACATCCAAGTGACGATCACCGCCACCCCCCACCGCAACGCACCCCTCCTCTCCGCCCTCCCCAGCACCCCCATCACAGCCAAAGCCACCCTCCAATCCGAACCCACCTCAGAGGCCCCACCCCCATGACCCGCGAACGAACACACCCCCCGCAAACCTGCCGCCCCCAAGCGCCCCACTCACCGTCCACCTCGGCCACCTCTGCGTCCGCGTCGACCCACCACCCGTCGTCCCGCCGTCGGCCAGACACCCGGCGAGCGTGCTCAGAACGCGGCAGCGGCACCCTGCTAACCCTCTTCGCAGGCCTGCTCCTCATGACCGCCGTGGCCATGGCCGTCCTCTGGTCAGCCATCTCCACCACACGCCACAAACTCGCCGCAGCCGCAGACCTGACAGCCCTAAGCGCCGCCCAATCCCTCCAGCCAGCACCCACTACCCCCGCCGCCACCGCGTCCCACCCCACCGCCTCGGCCCCGACCGACTCCGACTCTTCGGCCTCGGCACTGGCCGACTCTCCATCCGTTGCCGCGGGCCCCACGGCATCCGGCGCCGCTGCCTCGGGGCCGGCCGCCGCACGCATCGCCACGCCCGACCCAGCTGCACTTCCACCGAGCCCGATCCGCTCCGCAACCCCGTGCGAAACAGCAGCGCGGATCGCAGCCCTTCACCAAGCCACGCTCACCGCCTGCGAAGTCACCGCGGACTCGGTCACCGTCCAACTGAGCACCCAACTCAACCTCGCCGACATCACCCACCCAACTCTCACCGCCACCGCGCGAGCCGGCCCCGTCTAGCCCCGACCACGGCCCGCCGAGCCGAAGGCGACGTACCTGCTCCAGCAGCAGCTCGCCTGCGCCGATCCACACAACTCCGACCGAACCGAGCGAGTTCGACGACGGTTGTACTCGAGCGGTCGCGATCTGGTCGCAATCTGGTAGAGATGCCGCGTTGATGTGGACGTGGCACGGGAGCGGACTCCATGATCTGGAACCGAAGTCCTGCCCATCCTCCCGGACGCACTTCCCCGGCGCCCGGACGGTCACCTCGGAGGCCCGTTTGCCCGACCGCATCCGGCTGTTGCTGGTCGACGACCAGATCCTCAGTCGAGGCGTACTCAGAAACGGTCTCGAGCGCGAACGCGACCTGGAGATCGTTGCCGAACTCAACCGTTCGGACGATGTGGTCGCCGCCGCCAAGCGTCACCGCGCGAACGTGGCCCTCCTCGACGCCGCGGGACCGGGGAACGACAGCATCAAGGTCACCACGACACTGCGTACGTCGATGCCGGAGTGCCGTGTCCTCATGCTCACGACCTACGGCCGCCCGATCCACTTCCGTCGCGGTCTCGAGGCGGGCGCCAAGGGGTTCGCCCTCAGAGGCAGCCCGGCTCCCCAGTTGGCGGACGCCGTACGCCGGGTGCACCTCGGACTCCGCGTGGTCGACGCGAACCTAGCCGCCGAGAATCTGAGGTACTCCGACACACCACTCAACGACGAGGAGACCGACACCCTCCGAGCAGCCCGCGACGGCGGCTCCGTCGCCCTCATGGCCCGCAAACTCGAAGTCTCCGAACGCGTGGTCCGCACCCGCCTCTGGTCAGCCATAGGCAAAACCGGCGCCCGCACCCGCTCCGACGCCATCCAAATAGCCGAACGCAACGGCTGGCTCCTCGACTAACCAACCGCGCCGCCGTGATGGGGATGGGTGGTCGAGCCGTGCTTGGTTGAGTGGCGTGCCTTCGGGTGGGGCGGGTTGGGAGGGGCAGACTAGGGTGATGACGGCGGGACAGCAACGGGTGATTGTCGTGGATGCGGCGAATGTGGTGGGGTCGCGGCCGGATGGGTGGTGGCGGGATCGGGTGGGGGCTGCTCGACGGTTGCTTGCCCGGCTGGCTGAGTTGCAGGAACGGCTGGGGGACGCGACCGAGGTCGTGGTTGTCCTCGAAGGTGCGGCTCGGCGCGCCGTCCAGGGTCCGGACGAGCCGGAGCTCGGCTTGCTTCGCGTGGTTCTTGCGGATGGTTCGGGCGACGACACGATTGCCGCTGTCGCCGCAGAGTTGACCGGCCGTGAGCCGGTGCCCGACGTCACGGTGGTAACTGCGGATCGAGGGCTCCGCCAACGTACAGAACCCACCGGAGCGGTGAGCGAAGGTCCCACGTGGCTCCTCAACCAGCTGACGCCCAACGGCACCGGTTGATGCGGACCTGGTATGGCGTCCGGTTATCCGGACCCCGGGTCGGTGCTCAAGCTCGGGCTCGGTGTTAGGAGCCTCCGACTCAGGGTTGGCGACCTGTGCAGGAGCTCTGTAGTGCGAATGGTGACGATCTGAAAGCGGGATGAAAGTTCGGGACCGCATGCTGATGTACATCGTCCGGCCGGCGTCGACCGGTCGCTCAGCATCGGGGAGTTCCGGTTCCATGTCATATCCACCTCAAGGTCACCCTCAGCAGCCGCAGGACGGGCCGTCGAATCAGTACGGCGGTCCACTGCCCCCGGGGAACGGGAATCCGCCGGAGTCTGGCTCCGGCGATGTGCGCGGAGGGGCGCCGGTTGGGCGCGAGGCCGGCTGGGCGGGGCGCGGTGATACGCAGGGTGGGCCACCGATTGGGAATCAGGCCCCACCGGCTGGTTATGGACCTGGGCCCGGCGGGAAGCCGGGCGAGTATGGCGGTGCGCCGGCAGGTTACGGGGCTGGGTACGGCGGTGCGCGGGGTGGGGCGCTGTTCGGGGATGAGGCCGGGCCGGTCGGATATGGGAGTGAGCCTGGCGGCTCGGCGGCGGGTTATGGGGGTGGGCCCGGTGGGGCGGCGGCGGGTTATGGGAGTGCGCCTGGCGGGCCACCGTCAGGTAATGCGGGTGGGCCTGGTGGGGCGCCGGGCGGGTTTGGTGGGGCGCCGGTTGGTTATGGGGGTTGGCCTGGTGGAGGGCCGGGTGGGCGTGGGGGTGTACGCGGTGGGGGTGTACGCGGTGGGGGTGGGTCGCGGCGGGCGGGGGTGATTGCGGTGGCTGGTGGGGGCTTGGCTTTGGTGATGGCTGCGGTGGTGATTGGTGTGGTGTTGTCTCGGGGTGGTGACGGCGGGGGCTCGAGTGCACCGGTGGGAACACCGCCTGAGGCCGGGCCGACTTCGAACGCGTCTGCGTCGCCGTCGAGTAGTGCGCCGGCTAACGCGGAAGCCGCCGTACTGGCGGTTGCCAAGGCTTATGCGGCGGCGGTGAACCGGTCCGACAAGGAGGCGGCGACCGGGTTGACCTGTGCGAAGTCGAGCCCGGGCGCGATGTACGTCGCCGGGGCGGGGAAGGCGCAGTACCAGGTAGGGCCGGTGGAGATCTTGAACGCGACCAACGCGACTGTCGACATGATCACGGTTGGTGCTTCGGGGCGCGGTGTTCCGCTGCCGTTCGCACTTCGTGACACGTGGTGCGTGGCTGTCTGACCGAGGCGTGACATTGCCCGCACGTCGCCGACTTAGCTGACTGCCGCTCCGCCCGGGGCTGCCCGCGGCGGGGCGTTAGGTGCAGAGGGATAGGAATTGGTTGGTGTGGGTTAGGAGGAGGTGGGGGCCGGGCGTGGCGGGGATGGGGTGGTGGGGGGAGGTGATGCGGTGGCGGGTGCCGTCTGGGGTGAGGACGAGGGTGTTGGGGGCGCCGAGGGCTACCAGGTGTTCGCCGGTGCGGACGAGGACGGGGGCTGTGTAGGAGGCCGAGATGGCGGTGCGGCCGGCGGCTAGGGCTTGCAGGGCGGCGGCGGTGAGTTCGTCGGGGCCTTCGGCGTCGGCGTCGACCGCCAGCCAGGTAGTGGGGGTGCCGGGCGGGGTGAGTGATGACGGGTTGTGCCAGTCGCTTCCGCCGATGGGCGTCGTACTGGTCATGCCCCAGGCTTGCCACCAGGCGATGGGACCGCCCCAGCGCTGGTCGAGCCAGGTGGAGTGCCAGACCTCGGCGAGTGGTGGGTGTTCGGGGAGTGGGTGACGCCAGGAGCAGTCGCCGCCGAGTGGGTGGTTGATCGAGAGCAGTCCGCCGCGGCCGGCGACCTCGGTGACCCAGGTCGCGGCCGGACGGCGGAAGTCGATCACGCCGATGTCGCCGAACGCGTTCGCGTGGCCGGAGTCGGTCGTGACCTCCTGGCCGGGGATGAGCCCGATGCCGAAGGTCTTCCCGATCGACGGCAGCTCGGCGTGATGCGCGACGGTGTTGTGATCGGTCACGGCCAGCACGTCCAGGCCGGCCGCGACGCCGAGGGCCGCGAGATTGGCGACCGGTGTGGACCCGTCGGAGTGGAGGGAGTGCGCGTGGAAATCCCCGGCGATCCACTTCAGACCAGGCGGGGCGGGCAGAGTACGACGCGGTGGCCGAGGTGGTACGGCGATCGCAGCGCCGGCGTCGACGTACTCGGTCAGACCAGGCACGACCGAGACCGGACCAGTGACCGCCTCGACGATGAGCTCGACGCCCGATACCGGGAGGCGATGCAGGCCGATGACAACGAACCACGTGCCCGGCTCGAGTTCGCCGGGCACGTAGCCGGGGGTTGCCGCGGTCGGTGTGATGGCGAACGTACGACGCGCGCCGCCGGACCACCCGCGCCACCCACCGGCGCCCTCGCAGCCGATATCGATGACCGCCCCCTCGACGTCGGCGACGGTCAGGGTGACCAGCAGACCAGGGCAGTCCACCGGGATGTCGACGGGGAGTGAGTGCCAGACCGACTCGGCTCGGTCGTCGAGGGTCCAGTGACGGCGGTACGTCGTGACTGCCATCAGGCGACCGTGGCGGGCTGCCGGGCGAGCAGTTCGCCGGACTCGCGGTCGTACAAGAGCACGCGTGCGGCCGGTGCCGTGAGTACGACGGTGGTGCCCGGCTCCGGCTCCTGCTCCTCCGGCACGGTCACGCCGATCAACGTGCCGTCGCAGTCGACGCTGACCAGCGACTGGGTGCCGAGGTTCTCCGCCACCACGACCTGGCCGCGGAGGGTTGGTCCGGTGACGTCGCCGGTCGCCAGCGTCAGGTACTCGGGCCGGATGCCGACCATCACCTCAGCACCCACAGGAGCCGAGCCAGTTGTGGCTGGCAACGAACCACCGGCGATCGACACACTGCCCACAGGACCAGGTGACGAACCATTGGATCCGACGGCAGGCGAGCCACCCGCAGCCGACGCGACGCCACCCGCGGTCGAGGCGACCGTGCCTGGCAGGAGGTTCATCGGCGTGGAACCGATGAAGTTCGCGACGAACGTGTTGGCAGGCCGGGCGAAGACCTCCCGAGGACTGCCGAGCTGCCGAAGTCTGCCGGACTCCATCACCGCGATCCGGTCGGCCAGGGCCAGCGCCTCGGCCTGGTCGTGCGTGACGAAGACCGTGGTGATGCCCAAGTCCCGCTGCAGCTTCTTCAGGAACGTCCGCGCCTCCAGCCGCAGTCGAGCGTCCAGGTTGGACAACGGCTCGTCCAGCAGCAGCACCTTGCCCTGCGATGCGATCGCCCGCGCCAGCGCGACCCGCTGCTGCTGACCGCCGGACAGTTGGCCCGGCTTGCGTTCCAGGAGTCCCTGCAACGACAGCTCACCAGCGGTCCGTTCCGCTGTCGCCGTACGGGTCGAGGCGGCAACCCGCCGTACCTTCAACGGGTAGGTGATGTTCTCGGACACGTTCATGTGCGGGAACAACGCGTAGTCCTGGAAGACCATCGCCACGCCGCGCTTGCCCGGCTCGGTCCTGGTCACGTCGGTGGCGTCGATGCGGACGGTGCCCTCGGTGGCCTGTTCGAGGCCGGCGATCGTCCGCAGCAGGGTGGTCTTGCCGCACCCGGACGGGCCGAGCAGGGCGAAGAACTCGCCGTCCTCCACGTGCAGGTCCAGCCCGTCGACGGCGCGGACGCCGTTCGGGTAGACGGTCGCGAGGCCCTCGATGTCGATGCCGGCCATCAGCTCTTGATCCCTCCATGGAAGCGGAACCCGTACCGCGAGTTCACCAGCAGGTACAGCACGACGACCGGGATCGAGAACAGCAGCGAGAACACCGGCAGCACCTGCAGGTTCACGCTGCCGCCCTCGTCGGTGAGGGTCTGCATGAGCACCGCACCGGGCTGCAACTCGATCGACCGGATGAGCAGGAAGGGCACCAGGAAGTTGCCCCAGGAGTTGACGAACGCCCAGACCATGATGGTGGCGAGGCCGGGCCGCGCGACCGGGAGTACGACGTCGCGCAGGATCTGGCCCGTGGACGCGCCGAAGACCCGCGCCGACTCCTCGTACGACTTCGGCACCGCGTCGACGAAGTCCTTCAGGATGAAGATTGCCGCCGGCAACAGCCCGCTGGTCATCACCAGCGCGACCCCGAACCGGGAGTCGATCAGCCCGAGCTGGAACATCATCACGAAGATCGGCACCATCGCCGCGGTCCCGGTGACGACCGACGACAGCAGCAACAGTCCGTACAGCAAGGCGTCCCGGCCCGGGACGCGGACCCGCGACAGCGCGTACGACGCCAGCGCGGCGAACGCGGTCACCGCCACCGCCGTGGTCACGCAGATGACGAGCGAGTTCACCATCGAGCGCATCGCGTACGGGTGGTCGAGCGTCTTGCGCACGTTCGCGAGCGTCCAGTCCGGCCAGTGCAGGCCGAGACCGGGGGAGGCGTCGAACGGCGCCGACGCGATCCACAGCATGGGGACGGCGAAGAACAGCGTGATCGCGCAGATCAGGACGTAGAAGCCGATCCGGCGTACCACGAAGGTCGTCATGAGCGCCTCCGGAGCAGCCGCAGGTAGATCAGCGAGACCAGCAGGTTCGCGATCAGCAGCAGGAACGAGATCGCCGACGAGTAGCCGAGCTCACCGCCCTGCAGGGCGACGTTGTAGATGTAGACCGGCACGGTCTCGGACTCGTGGTTCGGCCCGCCCTTGGTGAGCAGGAACGGCGAGAAGTCGTTCGCCGTCCACAGCGAGATCAGCAACGTGTTCGTGAGCACGTGGCCGCGGATGTGCGGGAACACCACGTCGCGCAGCGTCTGCCAGCCGGATGCGCCGACCATCCGGGCCGACTCCAGCTGTGACGGCGGGACGGCCTGCAGTGCGGACGAGTAGAGCATCATCGAGAACGCCGTACCGCGCCAGGTGTTGAAGACCACCAGACAGGCCATCGGATAGTCGATCAGCCACGCGGTCCCCGGCGTACCGAGGAGGCCGTTGAGGGTGCCGCCGTCGCGGTCGAAGAAGGCGACCCACAGGTACGCGACCACGGTCGACGGCAGGATCCAGGCCAGCAGCACGAAGGCCTCGACGGTACGGCGTACGGCGGGACGCGCACGCCGCATCACCCAGGCCAAGGTGAAGCCGAGGACGTTCTGGCCGATGATCGCGGAGCCGAGGACGAACAGCAGCGTCAGCCACAGCGCGTTGTGGAACAGCGCGTCGTTCAGCGCCTGGGTGTAGTTGGACAGGCCGACGATCGACGGCGACACCGCCTCGACGCCGGTCAGGCGGTAGTTGGTGATGCCGATGTAGATCGTCCAGATCGCCGGGAAGACCAGGAACGCGCCGATCAGCAGCAGGGCCGGGGCGACGAAGCCGAGGGCCCGGCCGACGCCGAGCCCCGCGACGTCGACCGCCGGACCGCGCCGCTGCGACCGCCGACCGGAAGGTCCGGCCGAGCCTCCCGGTCCGGCCGAGCCTCCAGCCCCGGCCGGACTGCGATCCTGGACCGGTTCGACCGGCACAGGTGCGGAAGCAGACGTCATCAGTTGCCGGCGACCTTGTCCTTGCCGCCGGCGGCCGCCTCGACCGCCTTCTGGTATGCCGTCGCCGCCTGCTCGGTGGTCTTGCCGCCGACCACGTCGGCGGTCGCCTGCTGCAGCGCGGCCGAGATCTTCGGGTACTCCGCCAGTCCGGGCCGGTACTGCGTGACCGGCAGGACCTTGGTGGCGACGAAGTTCAGCATCGGGTCGCCGGCCAGCACCTCGGAGTTGACGTCGGACCGCTGGGTGATCTTCGCCGCGCCGTCCAGGGACGCCTTCACCATCTCGGCGGAGTTCATGAACTGCAGCAGCTCCCACGCCTGCTGCGGGAACTCGGTGTTCGGGTTGATCACGGTCGCGCCGCCGCCGGACATCGAGACGAAGTCCTGGCCGTCGACGCCGCCGCCCGGCCGGGCGGCCGGGATGAGCGCGTAGCCGACGGCGGCGTCGCGGTCGGCCATCTTGGCCACGCCCTCCTTCGGCTCGACCACGCTGCGCCAGAAGTAGTCGCCCTCGAGCAGGATGCCGATCTTGTTCGCGGCGAACTGGGCGAAGGACTTGTCCCGGCCCTTGGCCTCGCGCTGCAGCACCGGGTCACCGAGACCGGTGGTGTAGATCGTGCGGTAGAAGTCGAGCACCTGGCGCAGCTTCGGGGTGTCGCCCAGCCACTTGCCGTCGGTGTTGACGGTCGCGCCGGTGCCCACCAGCAGCGGCAGCACGCCCTGCATCGTGGTCGCCTCGCCCATCGCCGTACCGGCGTTGATCTGGATCGGGGTGACCCCGGGGAGCTTCTTCAGCGCCTGGCCGGCCGCGATGATCTCGTCCCACGACGTCGGCTGCCAGTCGGCGGGCAGCCCGGCCTGCTGGAACAGCTTCTTGTTGAAATAGAGCACCCGGCCGTCGGTGCCGCCGGGAACGCCGTACCGCTTGTCCTCGAAGCTGCCGAGCTGCTGCACGGACTCGGGGATCTGCTTCCAGCCGTCCCAGTCGTCGACCTTGGCGGCGTCGCCGACGGTGTCGGTGAGCGGCTTGATGTAGCCGGCCTGGGCGAACTCGCCGACCCAGATGCCGTCGACGTTGAACAGGTCCGGTCCGGCCTTGTTCGACAGGTCGAGCGACAGCTTCTGCTTGTAGACCTCGTCGTCGGAGCCGTCGCCCTGGTACGTGACCGTGACGTCGACGCCCTTGCCCTTCTGCTCGGCGACGAACTTCGGGATCAGCACGTCCTGCGTGAACGCCGCGCCGGCGCTGTTCTTGCCGCCCTTGACCGAGTTCGACCCGATGGTCAGCTCGACCTTCTTGGCGTCGGCGTTGCGGTTCGCGTCCTGGTCTCCGCCGCCGGTGTCGGACGAGCCGAGGCAGCCGGTGAGCAGGGCGAGCGCCGCGGCGCCCAGGACGGCCGAGGAGTACAGCCTCAGTGATCGCATCAGGGGTCTCCTTGCGAGGTTCGGTGCAGCGAAGTGCCGGTCAAACACTGGCACCCACGGACGACTATGTGAAGACTTTTGCCCAACCCTCCAGAAAACGTTGTCAACCGTTACCCGGATGCCGTCGGCAACGGTTCGGTGCCGCGTACGGCGGGTGACCTGCCGGTTATCGGGGATGCCGTGCCGGCGTCAAATCGGGACCGGGCGCGATGCGTTGCGGATGGGTTAAAGAGTCCTCAAGGTTTCATGGCAACAAGTAGCTGACTAGATACAGAACGTGACAACAACCTGTAGCGTCCTTGCCGATCGGATCAGTGGATCGGAGGTGAAAGACATGCTGTTGCACGGACTGGCCTGCCTTCTCGACGACCTGCTCTGGCACTGCCACCATCACTGCTGGTGGTGACAGGCCCGGCCGACTGGTGACGGACGCAGACGAGACGGGCGGACGGTGACAGCGACGGTGGCAGTGACAGCGCCATGGCCCGAGGCTCCCGCTGACGCGCAAGCAGCGGGGATCCACCGGCCGAAACCCGAGCACCGGTTCCGGACCGAATCATCACCAGACCACAACTGAAGTACGTGTCGATCCGAAGGAGCGAGAAACAAACAGCCGGCCCCGACATCGTCGGGGCCGGCTGTCCTCTGGGTGGCTCGAGTGGATCAGCGCTGGGCCAGCTGCATCATCTGCTTCGGCAGCACCGTCATCTGTGCCGGGATCGGCGTCTTCGGCCGGACCAGCTCGAGCAGACTGGATGCGGCGTTCGCGATCGGCAGCGGCAGGGCCAGGCCCAGGGAAGCCAGCAGCGCGTTCACGAGTGCCAGCACCGCACCCAGGATGTCCAGACCCGGGAGTGGCAGTGCGCTCCAGCCCTGGACCGGTGAGCCCGACGCGGACATGCTGCCGGTCGGTTGTGCCTGCTTGGCCTTCCCCTTGCCGAGCAGGGACGTCAGGGCGAGACCGCTGGCGGCGTTCACGAACGTGCCCGCGCTCTCGTCGTAGTTCCACTTCTGGCCGTCGCCGTCACGGCAGGGCAGCACCAGCAGCGGTGCGCCGGCCGGGACCTTCGCCAGGTCCGCACCGCTGTCCAGGCAGGCGCCGGTCGAGGCAAGGGCGCCACCGACGCTCTTGCTCATGGCGACCTGCAACTGGCCGGACTCGGTGTAGATCCACTCCTGGGTCTTGCCCTCCTTGCCCGGCGCGCACGCCATCATGACCGCCATCGGGACCTTGGCGGCCGCGACGAAGGTGAGGCAGTACCGCGTGTCCGAACGGGTGGCGATGTGCTTGGCCACGCCGACCTCGACGCCCGGAGGTGCCGATCGGGCCGGCTCCGGGTTCGCGGCCTGCGCCGGTACGGCGGTGGCCAGCGCGACGCTGACGGCGAGAACCGCCACGCCGCTACGGCTCAACAGCTTACGGATGATCAAGACAACCTCCACAGGTCGTGCCATCGCAGCTCGCGTCAGGTCGTCGGGACCCCGATCGCGCGAGTCCGCCCGGCCCCGGCACCGCGGCGGCACCCCTTGCGCGAAGGGCGAGCTGCGGGTCGGTCCCCCGTGAGGAGGCGGTCTGGCCCGGAAGGCCGGTGGTGACTCAACGCGACGTTGACGCCACAACCAGTAAGGCACAGGAGGTCGTCAGGTGGTTACGGTCGACTGCGGGAACTTGATGCCAATGGCAACTAACTGCCAGCGGAAAGTCGTTGCGCAGGGCCCCGAAATCCGGCTGCAGGGCGGCCGAGCGGTGGCTGTGCGCCTTCCGAGACCCGACGGCAATCTGACGATATCAGCCCGAAGCAGTGGATGCCATTGGCAACAGAGTCGGTCAGTGCGGCTGCCGGGTGTCGGTGGACCCGTCGGCGGTGTGCCGCTCGGTCGCGAGCCGGTCGTCGGCCGTCGTCCGGTCGCGGTCGGTGGTCAGCTCGCGGGTAGTGTCGCGATCCACATCACTCTCGGTGACACCCGTCGTCGAGGTGACCTCGGGAGTCCCGGACTCGGTGGCCGACGTGGGCTCGGTCGCCGGCGTTGGCTCGGGGGTCGCGGCCTGGGCGCGGAGTTCGCGCATCTCCTTGCGGCGGCGGTAGCCGCGGCCGAGTCCCTTCTTCATCAGCCACAGGCCGACGATCAGTGTCGCGCCGGCCAGCACGCCGAGGACGAACACGGTCGCGACCGACATGCCGAAGTCGACGCCGAAGACCTGCATCGTGGTCGACAGGCTCGAGGTCGTGACGACCCCGAGGCCGAACAGGACGGCGAGAATGATGAGGACGATTCCGAGAACGGCCATCACGGGCTGCCTCTCTGCCAGCCGCGGCTGGCGGTTCAGGCCTCACTGCTGAGCAATGCGGTGAGCAGCGCGACCGCGCCGCTCTTGTCGAGTGGGTTGTTCTGGTTCCCACATTTCGGTGACTGTACGCAGGACGGGCATCCGTCCGTGCACTCACAGTGTGCAATCGCCTCACGTGTCGCGGTCAACCACTCGCGGGCCGCGGCGTAGCCGTGCTCCGCGAACCCGGCGCCGCCCGGGTGGCCGTCGTACACGAAGACGGTCAGGCAGTCGGTGTCGGCGTGCCGCGCGGTGGAGACGCCGCCGATGTCCCAGCGGTCGCAGGTGGCGAACAGCGGGAGCAGTCCGATCGACGCGTGCTCGGCCGCGTGCGCCGCACCGGGTACGTCGGCCAGCCCGAGCTCGGCCACGCACGAGTCGGGCACCGTCCACCAGACCGCCTTGGTCCGGAGGGTCCGCTCGGGCAGGTCGAGCGGCTGCTCGTCGAGTACGTCGCCGGTCGCGATCAGCTTGCGCTGGAACGAGATCACCTGACTCGTCACCTGGACCCACCCGCGCGACAGCTCCGCCGTACCCCAGGAGCAGCTCTCCTCGGTGGCCAGGATGCCGATCTCGGTCACGTCCCGGGCGAAGGTGGTGTAGTCGGGGGCGGCCGGCTCCACGACGGCGGCGTACTCGTCGAGGTCGAGGGTCTTGACCAGGTACGACTCGCCGGCGTGCACGTAGACGGCGCCTTCGTGGACCGAGGAATGGGCCGAGCCGCCGTCGACCGTGCCGAGCAGCCGGCCGGTCCGGTCCTCGACGATCTGCACCGTCTTGCCGCCGGCCGAGCGGATGTCGATCGCGTCCACGGCCCGCTCCCGCCGTGTCCAGAACCAGCCGTGCGGCCGCTCCCGCAGCAGGCCCTGCCGGACCAGTTGGGCGATGACGGCCGGCGTCGTCCCGCCGAAGACCTCGTAGTCCGCCTCGGTCAGCGGCAGCTCCTGGGCGGCGGCGCACAGCTGCGGGCCGAGGACGTACGGGTTCTCCGGGTTGAACACCGTTGCCTCGACCGGACGTCCGAAGATCGCCGCCGGATGGCGCACCAGGTAGGTGTCGAGTGGATCGTCTCGGGCGACCAGCAGGGCCAGCGCGTCACCACCGGCGCGGCCGGCCCGTCCGGCCTGCTGCCACAGCGATGCGCGCGTCCCCGGCCAGCCGGACAGCAGTACGGCGTCGAGACCAGCGATGTCGATGCCGAGCTCCAGTGCGTTGGTTGCCGCGACGCCGGTCAGCTCACCGCTCTGCAGCATGCCCTCGAGGCGTCGGCGCTCCTCCGGCAGGTAGCCGGCCCGGTACGCCGACACCTGGTCGGCCAGCCCTGGATCCACCTCGGTCAGGTTCTCCCGTGCGGTCATCGCGACCGTCTCGGCCCCACGCCTCGACCGGACGAACGCCACCGTCCGGACGCCGGTCACCACGAGGTCGGTCAGCAGGTCGGCCACCTCGGCCGTGGCGGAACGGCGTACCGGAGCACCGTTCTCGCCGCGCAGCGAGGTCATCGGCGGCTCCCACAGACCGAACGAGATGCCACCCCGCGGGGACCCGTCGTCCACGACCTCCACCATCGGCAGGCCGGTCAGCCGCTCACCCGACACGGCCGGCTCGGCCACCGTCGCCGAGGCGCAGACGAAGATCGGATGAGCGCCGTACTGCGCACAGATCCGGCGGAGGCGTCGCAGTACGCCGGCCACATGCGCGCCGAAGACCCCGCGATAGTGGTGACACTCGTCGACCACGACGTACTGCAGGCAGCCGAGGAAGCGCGCCCAGCGCTGGTGGTTCGGCAGGACGGACCGGTGCAGCATGTCGGGGTTGCTGAGGACGTACGTCGCGTGGTCGCGGGCCCAATCGCGTTCGGTGCGCTCGGAGTCGCCGTCCAGCGTGGTCGCCCGCAGACCGGGCACGGTGTACGACGAGACCGCGCGGAGCTGGTCGTGCGCCAGCGCCTTGGTCGGCGACAAGTACAGAACAGACGCCGTCCGGCGATGGGGGGACGCGGCCTGCGCGATGCTCAACGTGGCGAAGGCGGGCAGCAGGTACCCGAGCGACTTGCCAGAGGCCGTCCCGGTCGCGACCACCACGTGCTTCCCGGCGTACGCCGCCTCGGCGGTGGAGACCTGGTGGGTCCAGGGCGCGGTGATGCCGGCGTCCGCGAGCTGGCCGAGCACTTCGGCGGGCACCCAACGCGGCCAGTCGCACGTCCGCCCGGGCCGCGACGGCACCGACTCGACGTGGGTCAGCCGGTCGTCCCGGCCGACGGCAAGGCGCTTCAGCACAGCCGCCGCCTCACCACCCGCACGCATACGGCGAGCCTAGTCGCGGCCACGGACAGCAGCAGTCCGGGTGCACGCGGCGCCTGCACGCGGCGGATGCACACGGCTTTTTGGGAGGGGACATCGACTTCCGGTGCAACGAGATGAAAGAGTTTTCGGAGACGGCCCTACTCACGGTCCGTACATGGTTGAATGCAGCAGTTCACGGGATCGGAGGCCGAAGTGGATCTGTCGCTCAACGCGCGCGCCGAGGGCGGGCGGACCGTCATCGAGGTGGCGGGGGAGATCGACGTCTACACCGCACCGAAGCTCCGCGAGAAGATCGCCGCGCTCGTCGACGACGGTGTCCATCACCTGGTGATCGACCTGGAACGCGTGGAGTTCCTGGACTCCACCGGCCTCGGCGTCCTCGTCGGCGGACTGAAACGGGTGCGCACCCACGACGGATCCCTGTCCCTGGTCTGCACCCAGGAACGGCTGCTCAAGATCTTCCGGATCACCGGCCTGACGAAGGTCTTCGACATCCATCCGGACGTCGCCTCGGCGATCTGAGCGAACCGAAAAGGTATCCCCGGTACTACGAAGAGTGAGCCTCTTGCCTGACACCGAAGGTATGGCGTAGACCACCCACTCGTCAGGTCTGGTCGGATACCCGTTAGAGTGACCCACCGCGCCAGCCATGGCGCTGTGTCGTATTTCCCCAACCCTTCGGTTGCGGCAAACGGGGGCCGTCAGACCCGGATGGGTTGCCTACAAGGAGGACGGATGTCCGCGCTGCTTGCACAAGCGGTGGATCTTTCGTCGAGCAACACCACACTGGTGATCGTCGTCGGAGTGATCGCGGTCCTCGCGGTCGCCATTGCGATGGTCTTCCGGGGCCAGGTGCTTGCCGCGAACGATGGCACCGAGAACATGAAGACGATCGCCGCGGCGGTCCAGGAAGGCGCCTCGGCGTACCTGAACCGGCAGTTCCGCACCCTGTCGATCTTCGCCGTGGTCGCGTTCCTGTTGCTGTTCCTGCTGCCCGCGCACAGTGACGGCGACAACGAGACCACGCTGAAGATCTTCCGGTCCGTCTTCTTCCTGGTCGGTGCGGGCTTCTCCGCCCTGATCGGCTACCTCGGCATGTGGCTCGCGACGCGCGCCAACGTGCGGGTGGCCGCGGCGGCCCGGGCCGAGGGCCGCGACCCCGCCATGCGGGTCGCGTTCCGGACCGGTGGAACCGTCGGTATGGCCACCGTGGGTCTGGGCCTGCTCGGCGCCGCGGTCGTCGTCCTGCTGTTCAAGGGTGACGCCCCGACCGTGCTCGAGGGCTTCGGTTTCGGTGCCGCCATGCTCGCCATGTTCATGCGTGTCGGCGGCGGTATCTTCACCAAGGCCGCCGATGTCGGCGCCGACCTGGTCGGCAAGGTCGAGCAGAACATCCCCGAGGACGACCCGCGCAACGCCGCCACCATCGCGGACAACGTGGGCGACAACGTCGGTGACTGCGCCGGTATGGCGGCCGACCTGTTCGAGTCGTACGCCGTGATGCTGGTGGCCTCGCTGATCCTGGGCAAGGCCGCCTTCGGTGAGCAGGGCCTGATCTTCCCGCTGATCGTGCCGGCCATCGGCGCCGTCACCGCGGTCATCGGCGTCTTCCTGACCCGCCCGCGCACCGGCGAGAACGGTCTGCGCACGATCAACCGGGCGTTCTACCTGTCCGCGATCATCTCCGCCGTACTGTGCACGGTGGCCGCCTTCGTCTACCTGCCGAGCAACTTCGGCGACCTGACCGGCGCGACCGAGGCGATCGCCGCCCACGACGGCGACCCGCGGCTGATCGCGACCGTCTCGGTGCTCATCGGCATCGTGCTGGCGGCCATCATCCTGGCGCTCACCGGCTACTTCACTGGCACCGAGGACAAGCCGGTCAAGGACGTCGGCAAGACCTCGCTGACCGGTGCCGCGACTGTCATCCTGTCCGGCATCTCGGTCGGCTTCGAGTCCGCCGTCTACACCGCGCTGGTGATCGCGGGTGCCGTGTACGGCGCCTTCCTGGTCGGCGGCTCCGGCGTCGTCGCGCTGTTCGCGATCGCGCTGGCCGGCTGTGGTCTGCTGACCACCGTCGGCGTCATCGTCGCGATGGACACCTTCGGCCCGGTCTCCGACAACGCCCAGGGCATCGCCGAGATGTCCGGTGACGTGGACGGCGAGGCGGCCCAGATCCTGACCGAGCTGGACGCCGTCGGCAACACCACCAAGGCGATCACCAAGGGGATCGCGATCGCGACCGCCGTGCTCGCGGCGACCGCGCTGTTCGGCTCCTACACGGACTCGATCTACGCGGTCCTCAACGACGCGGGCGACGCGGCGTTCAACGCCGACGCGCTGGTGTTCGACCCGTCCACGCTGGTCGGCCTGATCATCGGTGCGGCCGTGGTGTTCATGTTCTCCGGTCTCGCGATCAACGCTGTCGGCCGGGCCGCCGGTGCGGTCGTCTACGAGGTCCGTCGCCAGTTCCGCGACATCCCCGGGATCATGGAGGGCACCGGCAAGCCGGAGTACGGCAAGGTCGTGGACATCTGCACCCGCGACTCGCTGCGTGAGCTGGCCACCCCGGGTCTGCTCGCCATCACCGCCCCGATCGCGGTCGGCTTCGGCCTGGGCGCCTCGGCGCTGGCCGGCTACCTGGCCGGTGCGATCGCGTCCGGCACCCTGATGGCGGTCTTCCTGGCCAACTCCGGTGGTGCCTGGGACAACGCCAAGAAGCTGGTCGAGGACGGCAACCACGGCGGCAAGGGTTCGCCCGCGCACGAGGCCACCGTCATCGGTGACACCGTCGGCGACCCGTTCAAGGACACCGCCGGTCCGGCCATCAACCCGCTGATCAAGGTGATGAACCTGGTCTCGGTGCTGATCGCCCCGGCCGTGGTCGGCATGTCGGCCATCGGCGAGGACACCAACACCCCGCTGCGGATCGGCATCGCCGTCGCCGCGGTGGTGATCCTGGCCGCGGCCGTGATCGTCTCCAAGCGCCGGGAGTCGGTCATCGCCGACACCCCGGCCGAGGTGAACGCCGCCGCCTGATCCAGGCAAGCAGCGCGACGGCCCGCCGGTCTTCCGGCGGGCCGTTCCGCGTTCTCCGGCGGACTCGCCGTTGGCTGGACCCGGACAGGACGTCCATCTACTGTCGTCGTACGACGCACGACGCCCGAGTGCGGGCGTCCGAGCGTAGGGAGGTCACGAGTGCCCCGGCGGCAGGACAGAGTCTCGGCTCCTCCTTGGCAGGCGACTGCCCGGATATCTGCGTTCCTGCTGCTCGTCCTGGCCGGCGTGCTGGTGGCCGTGCAGCCGGCGAACGCGGACCCGACGCAGACTGACGTCGGGTACCTCAACGCGGCCCATCAGTCCAATCTGACGATCGTCCAGGCTGGTCAGGAGGCCAAGACCAAAGGCCGGACGGCCTGCGTACGACGCGCCGGCGCGGTGATGGAACGCGATCACCGCAAGCTGGCCGCGCAGGAGCTCCAGGCCGCCACCCAGCTCGGCGTCGGCCTGGTCACGATCCCCTCGCTGGCGCAACGTGAGCGCCTCGACGCCCTCACGGCCAAGGTCGGGACGACCGGGTACGACGCCGCCTGGCTGGCCTTCCAGCGGCAGGAGCACGAGGCGCTGCTGAAGCTGATCGAGGAGCAGTTGGCGAAGGGCACCGACCAGACCGTCAGGGCGGTCGCGAACGGCGCCAAGCCGGTCGTCGAGATGCACCTGCGCATGGTGTCGGGCTCGTGCAAGACCGAGACCGGCTCGCCGATCGTGTCCACCGGCGACGGCGGCCAGGTCGCCGCCGCGGAGCGGACCCGTTCGCGGACCGCGCTGGCGTTGCTGGGCATCGGCGTACTCCTTCTGCTGGTCGGCAAGCAGGTCCGGGTACGGCGACGCCTGCTCGGGGCCGCCGCGGTCGTCACCGCGCTGATGATGGTGTTCGGCGGACCGGGTGATTCCGGGCAGGTGCCGGAGGCGGGTGCGGCGGTCACGGACCGCGAGGCTGCGATTCCGCCTGTCCAATTGGCGCTGCCCGGCTACCTGGACGCGCCGGTGACGCCGGTCGCGACCGCCCGGGACGGGCAGCTGCAGGTGCCGAAGTCGACGGCCGACGTCGGCTGGTGGGCGCCCGGCGCGGCGCCGGGCGCGGACGGTGGGACCGTGCTCCTGGCCGGTCACGTGGACTCCGCCGGCGGACGCGGGGTGTTCGCCGCGCTGGCGAAGGTGCCGATCGGCGCAAGGGTCTCGGTGAAATCCGGGGACGGAGACGTGCACTGGTACCAGATCGTGGCCCGCCGCACCTATCGTCAGGACGCCCTGCCCGCCGACCTGTTCCGGGGCGCCGCCAAGCCCCGCCTGGCGCTGGTGACCTGCACCGGGTCGTACGATCGCGCAGCGCACCGCTACAGCCACAATCTCGTGCTGTACGGCGTTCCGTTGGCCTGAGGTCCCCCGATTTTCGCGATAAACCTCGGCGCCTCGCGCCGTGTTATCCAGAAGTACCGCCGGCCGTCGACTTTCGGCTGATGCGGCCGGAGCGCCCGATAGGGGATCGTCGGGGTCGTGGTCAGGGCTTTAACCGATGGCTGCCCGGTCCCGCCGGGCGGCAGAATCAACCCACGGGCGGACACACCGGGTCAGCCCCGGGTCCGATGCTCTGGCCCCGCGGTACCTCGATACTAGATGCGAAACTACCGCCCGACGACTGACTGGCGCGCCACCGAACGAGGAGTACGGCGATGATCGAGGCAAAAGGCCTCACCAAGCGATACGGCGCAACCGTTGCCGTAGACAACCTGTCTTTCGAGGTGAAACCCGGCAAGGTGACCGGCTTCCTCGGTCCGAACGGGGCCGGAAAGTCGACCACCATGCGGATGATCCTCGGCCTGGACACCCCGACGGCCGGCGTGGTCACGATCGACGGCCAGCGCTACCGCGACCTGCACAAGCCGCTGACCAAGGTCGGCGCGCTGCTGGACGCGAAGTGGGTGCACCCGAACCGCTCGGCCCGGGCGCACCTGGCCTGGATGGCCGCGTCCAACAAGCTGCCGAAGTCGAGTGTCGACAAGGCGCTGGACATGGTCGGCCTGAGCTCGGTCGCGAACAAACGCGCCGGTGCCTACTCGCTGGGTATGTCGCAGCGGCTCGGCATCGCCGGCGCCCTGCTCGGCGACCCGGAGGTGCTGCTGTTCGACGAGCCGGTCAACGGCCTCGACCCCGAGGGCATCGTCTGGGTCCGTACGTTCATGCAGAAGCTGGCCGCCGAGGGCCGGACCGTGCTGGTGTCCAGCCACCTGCTGTCCGAGATGGCGCTGACCGCCGAGGAACTGATCGTCATCGGCCGCGGCAAGCTGATCGCGCAGAGCTCCACCCAGGAGTTCGTCGACCGCGCCAGCGGGACGACGGTCAAGGTGCGGACCCCGCAGCTTGACCAGCTGGCCGGCGTCCTGCAGCAACAGCAGCTCGCCACCCGGATCGAGGACACCGACGCGCAGGGCAAGGTGCTGTTCGTCGAGGGTGACCTGACCACCGACCAGATCGGTGAGGCGGCCGCCGCGCACGGGATCGTGCTGCACGAGCTGACCCTGCAGCGCGGCTCGCTGGAGCAGGCGTTCATGCAGATGACCGGCGACTCGGTGCAGTACCACGCGCACGACGAGCTCGCGCAGATGACCGACGTACCAATGGACGTGCCATCGAACACCGAGGTGGTCGCGGGTCCGAAGGAGGACAACTGACATGTCGGTGATCACTGTCGAGCGCATCAAGCTCTTCTCCACCCGCTCGCCGTGGTGGTGCATGGTCATCGCCGCCGTGCTCACCGTCGGGTTCGCCGCGCTCACCACCGGCTTCCTGAACGCGCAGGACGAGCAGCAGGCGACGATCTTCATCACCCAGCCCGGCGCGCAGCTCAGCCAGATGGTGATGATGGTGATGGCCGCGCTGGCGGTCACCACCGAGTACCGGTTCAGCACGATCCGGACCAGCTTCCAGGCCGTTCCGCAGCGCGCCGCGCTGCTGCTCGGCAAGACCGCGGTGGTCGCGTTCCTGGCCGGTGTGATCGGCCTGATCGCGTCGTTCGGCGCCTGGGCCATCGGCAGCCTGTTCGCGGGCAACGCCGACCTGGCGATCAACACGTCGGCCGAATGGCGGCTGCTGGCCGGCCAGGGCCTGATCTTCGCGATCTCCGCGGTGATCGCGGTGGCGATCGGCATCCTGATCCGGCAGAGCGCCGGCGCGATCGCGATCCTGATCCTCTGGCCGCTCCTGGTCGAGAACCTGTTCCTGCTGATCCCGAAGGTCGGCGACGACCTGAACAAGTGGTCGCCGTTCGTGAACGGCAGCTCGTTCCTCAACCAGGGCCAGGACTTCGGCCTGGCCGGTGCGGAGGCGGGCGGCAGCAACTGGGCCTTCGGTCCGTGGGGCGCGCTGCTGTACTTCACCGCGTGGGCGGCGGCGCTGATGGCGATCGCGCTGTTCTCGGCGAGCAAGCGCGACGCCTGACAAGACGCACCCCGGCCTTGGTTGAGGGGCCCTGGCCGGGGACGCGAGGCCCGGCCGGGCTGAGGGGTCCTGGCCGCCACGGCCCGTGGATCATCCGGTACACCGGGTGGACCACGGGCCGTCCTTGTTGGGGCGGTCCGGCGGGGCCTGCGGTCGGCTCGGCGTACAGGACCGGTTGGTTCCGGAATCGGGGTGCGGGGTGGCGGGTCGGGTCGGAGAGCGTTTAACCTGCCGCGCATGACCGACTGGGACCGCGTGCGCGCCGACGACTACGCCGTACCGACCGATCGTCCGCTCACCGAGCTCGTCGCCGAGCTGTCCGGGCTGCTGCGCTCACCCGATCCGGCGGTGCGCGACACCCAGGCGTACGCCGTCCTCGCCACCTGGATCGGCCGTGGCGTCCTGTCCACGGATCAGCTCACCGGCCTCGGCGACGAGATGGTCAGCCGGTTCGGCGACCCGGAGATCCAGGCCCGCACGTTCGCGCCGTTGATCCTCGACTCGATCGTCTCCGCCGGCGTCTTCGAGCCGACCTGGGTGCCGCCGTTCGAGCGTTGGTACGTCGCCGAGGAGGACCTGCGCGGGTACGACGGCAAGCTCGGATGGCTGCACGCCGTCGCCCACGGCGCCGACCTGCTCGGCACGCTCGGCCTGCATCCCGCGGTCGAACCGGTGCAGATGCTCCGCCTCGGCATCGGCCGGCTGCTCACGCCCACGCCGTACGTGCTGCGCGACCTCGAGGACGACCGGCTCGGGTACGCCCTGGCCGTCACCCTGACCCGCGACGACCTCAGCGAGACCGACGCGGTGGAGTGGCTCGATCCCGTCGTCCGCGTGCTGGCGACTCCTCCGGCGGACGGGTTCGCCCCCGAGGTGTCGAACACGATCCGCACGCTGCGGGCGACGTACCTGCTGATCGACCACGGCGTGCGGCTGCCCGGTGGCACGCTGACGCGGGCGCCGTACGGCGATCTGGTCAAGGCGAAGGTGGCCGACGTACTGCGCGTCGTCACGCCGTACTACCTCTGACGGTCTTTCCTTGCAGCAGACCTGCGGTGGATGACGCGTCCGACTTTCGGGTGGGGTTTCCCTGACGTGACCCCGAAGGGCGGCGTGCCGTGATCCAGGGCACGGTACAGGTGGTATCCGGTGGATGCGAACCCATGTCCGTGGGATCGTCTGAGCTGGCAATACCGTGGCCCCCTCCCATGGTGGTGCCAACGCCACTACCGCAGTAGTGCCAACACCATCGGATCTGGTTTTCGGCGGCGTTAGCTTTTTCGGTGACGAAGGCCGTCGGGGGCAGCAGGGCAGAGAGGGCGCGTAGAAGTCATGGTTGCGACATACCTGAAGAAATGGGTCGGCAGCCGGATCTTGAACAGGACCACCCGCAAGGGTGGTCTCGACCTGTCGAAGATGCGGATGTTCCCACGTCAGGTTTCGATGCCGCTCCGCCGCAACGGGGTGGACCCCGTCCCAGAGCTGGGACAGGTGCGCGAAACCGAGCCGGTGCACAAACTGGCTCATCTGTTCGGACTCAACGTGTGGGTGGTGAGCGGCCACTCCGAGGCGAAGGCCGTGCTCACCGACACCGCGAACTTCAGCAACGACATCCGGCCGCTGGTCGGCTCGGACCCGAACAAGCCGTCCGAGGGCATCGGCGGACTCGGGTTCACCGACCCGCCGGACCACACCCGGCTGCGCAAACTGCTCACGCCGGAGTTCACCAAGCGCCGGCTCGCGCGGCTCGAACCGGCGATCGAGAAGATTGTCAACAATCAGCTCGACCTGATGGAGGCCAAGGGCCCGGTCGTCGACATCGTCTCCGACTTCGCCTTCAACGTGCCGTTCCTGCTGATCGCCGACCTGCTCGGCGTCGAGGAGCAGGACCGCGACCGCTTCCGCGCGCTCGGCCCGGCCCGGTTCGACCTGTCCGGCGGCGGCATCGGGGTCTTCGGCTCCGCGAGCGAGTCCCGCGACTTCCTCTTCGAGATCGTCCGCAAGCAGCGGGCCGACCCCGGCGACGGGCTGATCGGCTCGATCATCCGCGAGCAGGGCGACGCGATCGACGACATCGAGCTCGGCGGGCTGGCCGACGGGGTGTTCCTCGGCGGGTACGAGACGTCGGCGAGCATGCTCGCGCTCGGCACGCTGGTGCTGCTGCGCGACCCGTCGAACTTCGAGCGGATCCGGGAAGAGCCCGGCGCGGTCGACGGGATCGTCGAGGAGCTGCTGCGCTACCTGACCGTCGTACAGGTCGCGTTCCCGCGGTTCGCCCGGCACGATCTCGAGCTGTTCGGCCAGCAGGTGAAGAAGGGCGACCTGGTCGCGGTGTCGCTGTCCGGCGCCGACCGGGACAAGCAGGTTTTCGGCCTCGACGCCGAAGACGTCTACCCCAAGCGCAACGCCCCCGCCGCCCACCTCGCCTTCGGCCACGGCATGCACCGCTGCGTCGGCGCCGAGCTGGCCCGGATGGAGCTGCGCGCGGCGTTCACCGCCCTGGCACACCGCTTCCCGGATCTGGCGCTGGCCGTCCCGGAGGAGCAACTCCGCTTCCGCGACTTCTCCATCGTGTACGGCGTCGAGTCCCTCCCCGTCCAACTCCACGCCACCACCACCGAACAAGCCGCCGGCTGACGCGCGAAGGACGCCGCTGCGCGGCGGCTGTCCTGTGGCCGCCTTCGGCGGGGTGCGCGAGGCGTGGTCGTGGTGTTGTGGTGGTTGGCGCCGTCGGACGTGGAGCGGGTGGACAGGCGGGGGACCATCTGGCCGACGCCACTGAAGCACAGGGTGCTGGTGCGCGGTCGGCTGGGCCGGTGCGTTGGGTCGCAGTTGTGTGGACGGCGTTCGGTGCGGTTGGGCGGTAACCTCGCGGCCGTGGCTGCTCAGGTGGTGCAGGGACCGTTGGATGATCCCGGGGAGATTCTTCGGGTGTTGCCGGTGAAGTGGCATGAGCAGTTCTTGGGTGAGTATCGGACAGCGCTGCAGGCTGCCCGGGACGTTCGGCGGATTCCGGAGTTGCGGGTGATGCTTCGTCTCTGGAGGTTGCGGGCGTTTGCCTACTCCAGCCCGGGGTTCGAGGAGGCCATGGAGGCGGCTCGCGAGGGACGGGACGACGAATTCGTTCCGGCCGAGCATGTGATTCCAGGCTGGCCAGACAGGCAGTGACCATCACGTGGAGTTCCACGCGTCCGCATGCCCCAGCTGTGTGGTTGATGCGCGGGCGGTAGCCCGGTGACACGGGCGATAGCCCGTAGCTTGCGATGGGTGGGCGGGAGTCGCCGCGTAGCGGGCGACGGAGGAGGTCGCGTAGCGGCGCGTGGGGCGATACATACCACCTTCCCCCGGGGTATTCGGGTGGCACTAGGTGGTCGGTGGCTGGTTCGGGTCGTGACAGATGTGGGGGTGGGTGGTCACAATGGGCGGTCCGGCCCGAGGTGCGGGTGTGGATCAGGGAAGGCCGCCGGCGGGTTATGGGTAGTGGCGAGATGGGGACGGGCGTGGGGTTGACCGCTCGGATCGCCGCCGCGATGACGTTGGCGCAGTCGGGTGGACATGCGATCGCGGCCGCCGAGATCGAGGCGATCCGGGTGGAGCTCGGGGACGTGCCGAGCTACCAGAAGGCGGCCGCGGAGTACGTTCGCGGCGTCACCGCCCATCACGCGAGCGACGCCGACGAGGCCCTGAAGGCGGTGGACGACTGCATCGCGGTGGCGAAGGCGATCGACGAGCCGGGGTGGGAGGCGAACGCGCTGCCGATCCGGATCATCAACCTGGCCAGGAGCGGCCGGGGCGGGGACACGGTGAAGGATCTGGTGACCGCCGAGCACGCTCTCCAGCGGACCCAGGACGCCGGGCTGACCGCGTGGGCGCATACCGGGCTCGGCTACGCGTACGACGTACTGCGACTTTATGAACTGTGCATTCCGCATTACGAGCTCGCCACCCAGCTGACCGAGGACGTGTTCGAGCTCGCGGAGTCGCCGGCGATCGACCGGCTGAACCTGGCCGAGACGTACCTGCGCTGGGCGCACGAGCTCGAGCGGCTCGGCGATCCGTCGTACGGGCAGGAGATCCAGGAGCGGCTGGCGTCGGCGGCGTACTGGGCGCGCGAGGCGGAGCGGGTCATCGTCGACGACGAGAGTCAGGAGTTCTGGCGGTTGAGTGCCCGGCTGTGGATTGCGGCCGCGGCGACGGCCGAGGATCCGGAGACGGCGGTCGCCGAGCTGACCGAGTGCCGCGACGAGATTTCCAAGCTGGGTGAGACCGAGCGGCTCGCGATCGCGGGTGTCTATCTCGCGAGGGCTCTGCAGGCGCAGGGCAAGTCGGAGGAGGCGAGCGCAGCGGCGGATCGGGCGGTGGACGACCTGATTCCGTTGGCGGATCCGGCTACGCACGTACTCGTATTGCAGACCCGGTCGGAGATCGCCGCGGCCGACGATGGTCCGGGAGCCGTTGCAGGCTTGGAGTATGCGCGGTCGGTGGCCCGTGGTTGGTGGAAGGAGCGGCAGCGGGCACTCAACGCCGTACGCCACGCGCTTGCCACTCACGATCTCTCCGCGCGCCACGATGCCGAGTGGCACGCGGCCCGGCAGGATCCGCTGACCGGCGTCGGCAACCGGCGCGCCCTCGACGAGCGACTGACCGCCGCGCGGGACTCGGGCCGCGCGGTGACCGTGCTGGCCATCGACGTCGACGATCTGAAGGTGGTGAACGACACCTACGGGCACGCCTGCGGGGACGAATTGCTGCAGGTTGTGGCAAATCTCCTGGTAGAACAGGCGCGAGCCACCGATGCCGTGATTCGATCGGGTGGCGACGAGTTCATCGTGGTGCTCGACCAGCCGGACGCGAAGGGCGGTGCGCAACTGGCCTCGCGGATCCGGGCCGGGGCCGCGGCGATCGCGGCAGCGACGCCGAAACCGTGGCTCGGGCGGCTCGGGCTGAGCATCGGGTACGCCGCGACGGCCGAGGGCGTCGCCGTGGAGCAGTTGATCGCCACGGCGGACCGTCGGTTGTACGACGACAAGCGCCGCAGGCGGTGAGGCGACAGGGGGTTGTGAGGTGCGCGACACGTCGGGGGTGACCGCGCGGATCGCGGCGGCGATGACGCGGGCCCAGTCGGGCAATCCGGCCGAGGCCGCGACCGAGCTGCACCGGCTGCTGGCCGAGCTGGGTCCCGAGCCGAGCCCCGAACGGGCCGCCGCCGAGTACGTCCGCGCCGTCGCGGCCCACCACGCCACCGACGCGGTCGAGGCGCTGGACGCGGTCGACGCCTGTATCCGGGTGGCCCGCGCGATCGACGAGCCGGGCTGGGAGGCGAACGCGATCGCGATCCGGATCGTCACCCTGATCCGGACCGGCGAGGGCGGTGACTCGGTCGCGGATCTGGTCGCCGCCGAGAACGCGCTCTCGCGGACCCGCGACCTCGGCCTGGCCGGGTGGGCGCACACCGGCCTCGGCTACGCGTACGACCTGCTCCGGCTGTACGAGCTGTGCATCCCGCACTTCGAGCTCGCCGCCGAGGGCGATCACGATCCGATCGGGCTGCCCGAGGCCCCGGCCATCAACCGCCTCAACCTGGCCGAGTCCAACCTGCGGTGGGCGCACGAGCTGGAGCGGCTGGGCGACCCGTCGTACGACGGAGAGATCCGCGAACGTCGGCGGGATGCGCACCGGTGGGCGGCTGAGGCGGTCGAGGTGATCGTCCGCGACGATCTGCTCGGGTACTGGCCGATCGCCGGGCGGATGTGGCTGGCCGCGAGCAACGACGACAGCGACGCCGCCGAGGCTGTGGTGATCCTCAAGGACTGCCGCGACCAGTTGGCCAAGTTGGGTGACCTGGAGTTGGCAGCGATCGCCGGCGCCTACCTGGCCAAGGCGTACGCCGCCCTCGGCCGGCATGACGACGCCACCGAGGCCGCCGACCGGGCCGGAAGCGACCTGCCGCCGACGTCCGATCCGCCGGTCGAGGCGCTGGTCCGCCACACGGCGGTGCAGATCGTGGCGGAGTCCGGTGACGCCGGCGCGGAGACCGGCATGCAGTACGCGCGGGCCATCACCAGGGGCTGGTGGGCGGAGCGGTTGCGCGGCCTGTACGCCGTACGCTCGGCGCTGGCCAACCACGAGCTCTCGATCCGGCACGACGCGGAGTGGCGGGCCGCCCGCGAGGATCCGCTGACCGGGGTGGGCAACCGCCGGGCTCTGGACGAGCGCATGTCGGTCGCGCACGACGTCAGCCGCTCGGTGGCGGTGATCGCGATCGACGTGGACAACCTCAAGGTGATCAACGACAGCTACGGTCACGCCTGCGGTGACGACGTACTGCGGCGGGTCGGGCAGCTGTTGACCGAGCAGTGCCGGGCGGAGGACGTGGTCGCCCGGGCCGGCGGGGACGAGTTCGTCGTCGTCCTGGACAAGCCGGACGAGCGTGGTTCGCGGGAGCTGGTCGAGCGGATCAAGCTGGCGGCGGACCGGGTCGCGTCGAGCGCCGACAAGCCGTGGTTCTCGATGCTGCGGCTCAGCATCGGTCACGCGAGCAGCACCGACGGTACGCCGGTCAGTGACCTGCTCACCGAGGCGGACCGGCGGATGTACGCCGACAAACGCCGACGTCGGCCTCAGTAGTTCAGAAAGCCTTCGACCACGAGGCGTCTGACCTGCGGGAGGTAGTCCCGGAGCACGTCCTCCAGCGGCCGTTCCAGCAGGTCTGCAAGCGCCGCCAGGATCTGCCCGGCGCTCAGGTCACCATCACAGGCGCCGACGAAGCCGGCCAGCACAGTGTCCGCCTGCTCGGCCCGCCGCATCCCACGCTGCCGCCGCAGCACGATGGTCGCCGGGTCCTCGGCGCCCGGCTGCCCAGTGGTCTCCTGGATCACGTCGTCAGCGACGACCAGGTGCAGGCCGGTCAGGTCGTCCGGCAACCCCTCCGACCGTTCGAATCGACGCAGTACGTGCGGACCGATCGGGCGCTCGATCTCGTACGGCCACTCCTCGGCGTCGAGCGTTCCGACCACGTTGTGCACGGTGATCCAGCCCATGCCGATCGCCTCGACGTCCTGGTCGTCCAGCCAGCGCAGCCAGGCGTCGTACCGAGCTGTGTACTCCGGAGTCCCGTGCAGACCCGCGTCGCGCAGCCACAGCTCGACGTACTCCGACGGGTCGAGCTGCTCGCGCTGCACGACCCACGCGGACCGGTCGCCCGTCCAGCCGGCGATCCGGTCGCGCCAGTCCTCGCCGCGTACGCACGTCCAGTTCGCGAGCAGCTGGCACCAGCCGCCGTCGGTCAAGTGGTACGGCGCTTGCCGGACCAACTGCTCGACTACGGAGTCACCGGCGAACCCGGTCTCCCGGTAGGTCAGCCGGCCGTCTCCGGGGGAGATCACGTACGGCGGGTTGCTCACGATCAGGTCGAACCGCTCACCGCGAACCGGCTCGAACAGGCTGCCCGCGCGGACGTCGAGGTCCACCCGGTTCAGCGCGGCCGTCCACCGGGCCAACTGGAGCGCCCGCGGATTCACGTCGGTGGCGACGACCTGGTTGACCCGGTCCGCGAGGTGCAGCGACTGGATGCCGCAGCCGGTGCCGATGTCGAGCGCCCGCTCGGCCTTGATCGGCACGGTCAGGTGGACGAGGCTCAAGCTGGCGGGAGCGATCCCGAGCACGTAGTCGGACCGCATCGGCTCCCGCCGCCCGTCCAGCCCCGGCGTAAGGTCCGCGACCACCCACCACTCCCGCTCGTCCTCGGCGAACGGCCGGATGTCGAGCACCGCCCGAGCCTCCCCGCCGTCCACCTCAACGATGCCGAGAGCAACCAAGTCGAGACCCGGAAACGCTGCCGACAGGTCGTTTTCGGGTACGGCGTACTGCAGCAGGAACAACCGGATCATCGTGTCCAGCGCGTCCCCGGCCCCGGTCCGCCGGCCCGCAAGAGTGGTCTCGTTGCGAGCCAGCGCACCGTTCGCCTGAACCCCCAACCGCCCAGCCACACCCTCAACCGTGTACCCGGCAGCCGAGAACGCCCGCCGCAGCGCGTCCGCGTCGATCCCCGTCAGATCTCTCATGCAGCAATTATGGGTTGCAGGTCACCTTTGCTTCCGCCCAGTCGCCGTGGTCGCTGGTGATGCCGTCTCCGCCGTCGGTGACCTGGAGGATCAGAGTTTGGCCGCCGGAGACGTCGACCGAGACGTTTGCGGTCGGGGACGTGCCGGTGAGGAGGTCGGAGGTGTATTTCGCGACGCCGTCGACGAGGACCTTGAAGCTGACCTTGCCGCGATCTTCCATCTCGTCGTCCACCCCGACCTTGGCGGTGAAGGTGGTGCAGTTCCCGCCGATCCGGACGCTGACCGTCGACGGGGCGTGCGTCCCGAGGCCCTTCGCGTACTGCACGCCGTCGAGGGTGATCGGGTTGCCGTCGGTCGCGCCGTCCTCGCCGTTGCTGCGGTCGCGTTCGACCGGTCCCCAGCCGTTCGTCGAGTCGAGGAACTCCAGGTCGCTGACCCAGTTCTCCCCGGTAGGCGCCGGAGGCAACGGCTTGTCCGCGATGGTGGCCGCGAAGAAGCCGAGTCCACCGCCGGGCAGCTTGATCGCCTTGACCGTCTTGCCAGGATCCAGCGGTACGGCGGTGTAGAAGACCCGGTAGTCCGTCGTCGTGTTGCTCAACCCGGCCTGCGTGTAGCGGCCCTTGACCGACACCGCGAGCTTCGCGCCACCAGTCGTCGGGTCCTGGCAGCACCAGTTCGGCAGCTGGAACGTGCCCTGGGATTCCGTGCCGTCGGTGTAGATGATCGTGACCGCTCCGCGGGCGTTCAGGCTGGCGCCGGCGCCCAGCAGGGCGAGGTGCGAACCAGTACCGGACACCAGGATCGGAGCCGATTGGTTCTTCACCAGGTTCGGCGTCCCCGGCGCCCCGGACGGCCAGGTGAACTGCGCGTCCTGCACGGTCACCGTCGCGCCGGGCGTGTACCCGGCCGCGGCCAGCGCTTCACCGTTGAAGCTGTTGCCCGATCCGTCGAAGTTGCCCTGCGCGTACGTCGACGCGTCGCTGATCCCGACCACGTTGGCGGCCTGCGACAACGAGGCGTACGGCAACTGCGCGGTCGCCGCCGCACCGACGCTGTAACTCTTGCCGTCAGCAACATAACTGGCCTTCAGTCGCAGCGTGAACGACGCAGGCTTGACGTCGGCTCCAGGCGTCACCTGCAGCTTGGTAGTCACCGTCTTGCCGCGGTCGACCCGTGGGAACACCGTCTGCCCGGTGACGGACCAGCCGGAAGGAACCTGCAGGTCGAGCTTCACGTTCCGCATCGTCGTCCGGCTGTCGTTCCGGAAGGTCGCGGTCACCTCGGTGGCCTGACCAGGAGCGTTCCACAGCGACGGTGTGCTCAGCTCCGCGGTGCCGAAGGTGTTCGCGACGTCCGGTCCGCCGACCGACGAGGTGCCGATCAGGTGTACGACGGCCGAGCGTGCGGTCGAGATCGGCGGAGTCTTCACCCGGACCACGCCGTTGTCGTAACTCCAATCGCTGACCTTCCGGCCGTCCAGGAGGACGATCAGCGGCTTGGAGCCGGTGTGCACGGTCAACTCGTACGGTCGCGCGGCGGGCTTCCCGGCGTACGAGCCGAGGCTGGCGCCGATCTTCACGGTCACGTTCCCGCGGCCCTGCGTCGGGGCGTCGACCGAGAAGAGCTGCTGGGCGGACTTCTGCGACCGGGTGACCCGGTCGTCCTCGTACAGGCTGAACGACGACTTGCCCTGCGGGTAGATGTCGAGGGTGAGCGGGTCGCCGAACGCCTGCTCGGCCGCCCGGTTGATGCCTTCCTTCCACATCGGTACGACGGCGCCGGCCTTCACGAACAGCGGCAACGTGTCCAGTGGGGCGTGGTAGCCGTTGACCGTGGTCGGGCCCTGGTAGACGCGACCGGTCCAGTAGTCGACCCAGTTGCCCTTGGGCAGGTAGATGCCGGTCTTGACCTCGTCGGCACCCCACATCGGCGCGACCAGGAACTCCTTGCCCGCCAGGAACTCGTACTTGGTCGTGTCATCCCAAGTGCGAGGGTCGTCCGGGTACTCCAGCACCAGCGACCGGTTCAGCGGTGCGCCGGTCCGGTGCGCCTCGGCGGCGTACGTGTAGAAGTACGGCAGCAGGCGCTCGCGGAGCTTGAGGTACTTGCGGTTGATCGACGTGTACGGGTCGCCGTACGCCCACGGCTGCTTGAAGGCCGGAGTGGCCCAGCCGGACATCGTCATGAAGGCCGGGTTGAACACCTTCCACTGCATGTCCCGCACGTAGCTGGTGGGTGAGCCGCCGAAGATGCCGTCGACGTCACCGGCGCTGTAGGCGATGCCGGAGTTGCCGGAGCCGTGGATCGCCGGGATCTGCCAGCGGATCGCGTCCAGCGAGCCGCTGTGGTCACCGGTCCACTGGACCGCACAGCGCTGCGCGCCGGCCCAGCCCTCCACCATCCAGGCGTACCCGCGGGCGTTGCTGTGCTGCTCGATCCCGTCGTGCGCGGTGTCGCAGGCGCTGAGCGCGTGCCGGTAGCCCGGGCCGACCCAGGCGACGTCCAGCTTGCGGACGCGGACGCCGGCCTCGCCGACCTCGGCCGGCTGGCGGTCGAGCGAGGACTGCGTCCACAGGCCCATCTCGATGTTGCGGCTGCGGAGTTCGTCACCGGTCTGCTTGAGCGGCGGGATCTCGCGCTTGCCCCACCAGGTGCCCTCGACCTGCTCGAACTCGGTGTCGTCGGAGTAGCCGCAGCCGTAGTCGTCGTTGACCAGCATCCAGCCGCCGGGCATGTCCTCGTCCTCGAACCGCTGCGCGATCTTCACCGCGTCCAGCGTGGTGACCTTGTCCGGGTGCACCTTCCAGTCGTTGCTGGGATCGGGGTCCTTCGCGTAGTGACCGCGGTTGTAGCAGTCGGAGTCGCCGTACTCGAGGCCGTAGATCGGTGGCATGAACGGCCGGCCGGTCAGCTCGGTGTAGCGGTCCAGCGAGGTCTTCAGGTCGCCGATGAAGTAGTACGCGTCGAACCGCTGCTCGTCGTGCGTGGTGGCGACGGGCTCGGTGAAGTTGTAGCTGCCCGGGCTGAAGGTGTTCCGCAGTACGCCGTACCCGGCCGTGCTCATGTAGTACGGCGACGCGTTCGGGTTGCCGCCGTCCTCCCAGTTGAAGTCGCGGGAGATCTTGATGGTCTGGTCCCGGTGCGAGAACCGGCCGTTCTGCATGCCGCCGCCGAAGAACTGCTCACTCGGCCCGCGCCCCAGCGACTGGGTGGTCGAGGCGTCGTTCCACGAGAGCGGCGCCCGCTCGGCCCAGACCAGCCGACCGCTCCGGTACACGCTGAACGTCAGCGGCTTCTTCTGCGCGCGGACCTCGATCTTGCCGGTCGTGAGCGAGTAGTGGCTGCCGCGATCCCGCCAGGACGTGCGCGGGGTGCCGTAGTCGGTCTTGACGACGATGTTCGACGCGGGCGCGTCCGGGTCGGTCGGCGGGGTGTTCGCGGGATCGGTGAAGTTCCCGTCCGGCGCCAGCCACAGCCGGAACACGTCGTCCTTGAGGAAGGCCACCCGCACCTTCGCCGGACCGGCGCTGAAGGTGTACGTCGCCTTGTCGGCGGAGAACCCGGTGGCGTCACCCAGCGTGGCGTCGGCGGAGGTTTGCGCCTGCGCCTGAGCGCTGACGGCGACCAGCGCACCGGCCATCAAGGCCAGCGCGGTCACTGAACGTTTCATGCGGACAAAGATGCTCACGAGTGCCTCACTTCACGCATCAATGAACAAGAGTGCGCTCATTGAAGCGCACGGACGACGCGTTGTCATCAGCTCGGCCGTCATGAAGTTGAGACGCCGCCGCCATGCCGGGGTGAACCCGGGCCGTGACCATGTTTCGCATGGCGAACAGTCGACCGACCGCGGGGCGCACCCTCAGCCGGCGCCGGATCCTGGCCGGCAGCCTCGGGCTGGGGGTCGCGCTGACGACCCCGGCCGTGGCCCGGGCAGTCCCGTTCGACCCGCATGGGGTCGGCACGCGGGACGACCCGAACTTCCATCCGGTGACGTTCCGGCTGCCCGCACCGACCGGCCGGAAGTCGCTCGGCACGACGGCGCTGCACCTGGTCGACCGGTCCCGCCCGGACCCGAGGATGCCCAGCGGCCACCGGGAACTGATGATCAGCCTCTGGTACCCCGCCTCGATGACCCGTGAGGCGCCGTTCGCGAAGTACATGCCGGCGCGGACCGCGGCCGAGGTCGACGAAGCCTGGACCGGCGAGTACGGGCTGGCGCTGCCGACCGGTTCGTTCGACTTCGCCGGCACCGAGACGCACTCGCGGGTGGACGCGGCGATGCAGCCGATCCCGCATCCCGTCGTACTGTTCTCTCCCGGGTACCAGTACAGCCGGTTCGTGAACACCGCCCAGGTCGAGGACCTGGCCAGCCGCGGGTACGTCGTCGTCACCCTGGACCACACCCACGAGACGCCGACCGAGTTCCCGGGCGGCCGGTTCCTCCCCGGCGTACCGGCCGACCAGCTGCCCGATCCGGTGTTCACCCGGCAGGCGGTCGAGACCCGGACGGCCGACGCACGGTTCGTGCTGGACCAGCTCGAGCGGATCGTCGCCGGCCGGAACCCGGACGCGGACGGCAAGACCCTGCCCGCCGGACTCGGCGGCGGGCTCGACCTGCAGCGGGTCGGCATGTTCGGCTTCGGCCTCGGCGGGTACGCCGCCGCGAACACGCTGCTCGTGGACCGGCGGTTCGCGGCCGGCCTCACCCTCGACGGCACCCTGCAGGACGACCCGGTCAACGGCCCGCTCGGCGAGGTCGCCCGGAAGGGACTCGACCAGCCGTTCCTGCTCTTCGGCTCCGACACCAGCCAGCGCACCGACGAGGGCAAGGAGTACTACGACAGGTCGTGGGCCGGGTTCTGGGACGCGCAGCGCGGGTGGAAGCTGAACCTCGAGCTGGCCGGGGCGAAGCAGAAGGCGTTCACCGACTACCAGTTCGTCTTCGACCAGTTGTTCCGCGCGATCTACGGTGACGACGAGATCATCACCTCGGTGATGACCGCGCTGGTCGGCTCGGTCGACCCGGGCCGCAGCGTGCTCGCGCAGCGGCAGTACCTCGGTGCCTTCTTCGACCAGAACCTGCGCGGTCGCCCGGAGCTGCTGCTCCGCGGCGAGTCGGCGAAATTCCCGGAGGTCCGCTTCGCCCGCTGACGCTCGATCCACGCCCCGCCGAGCCCCGATGTGAAACCCTGTGACGTGTGAGTGTGCCGGGACCGGTTACCGTGCGTTGAGAAATGCGTTGCCGTCGGCCGTACCCTGTCCTCGGACGGGTGGCGACCGGGTGAGCGGTGCGTGCTCGGGGAACAGACGTCCGCCGGCGGGCGTTGTCGGCAGGACGAGAGTGCTAGGGCAAGGAGCGCGGTGGCAGGGGCAACAGGGACGAAGACAGCAGCAGCGGCAGCACGCCGCCTGGTGATCGTCGAGTCGCCGAAGAAGGCGCGGATGATCGCCGGTTTCCTGGGGTCCGGGTACGTGGTGGAGTCCAGCTTCGGTCACATCCGTGACCTGCCGAAGGGCGCCGACGAGATCCCGGCGAAGTACAAGGGCCTGCCCTGGGCCCGGCTCGGCGTGAACATCGAGGACCACTTCGACCCGCTGTACGTCGTCCCGGCCGACAAGAAGGCCCAGATCCGCAAGCTGAAGGACCTGCTCAAGGAAGCCGACGAGCTCTACCTGGCCACCGATGAGGACCGCGAGGGCGAGGCGATCGCCTGGCACCTGCTGGACGAGCTGAAGCCGAAGGTCCCGGTCCGCCGGATGGTGTTCCACGAGATCACCCCGAAGGCGATCCAGGACGCGGTCGGCAGCGCCCGGGACATCAACGAGTCCCTGGTCGACGCCCAGGAGGCCCGCCGGATCCTCGACCGGCTGTACGGCTACGAGGTCTCGCCGGTGCTGTGGAAGAAGGTCATGCCGAAGCTGTCGGCGGGCCGGGTGCAGTCGGTCGCGATCCGGATGGTGGTCGACCGCGAGCGCGAGCGGATCGCCTTCCGCAGCGCGTCGTACTGGGACCTGGACGCCACGCTCGACGCCGGCGAGGGCCGGTCGCCGCGGCAGTTCCCCTCCCGGCTCGTCTCGGTGGACAGCCGGCGGGTGGCCCAGGGCCGCGACTTCGCCGCGACCGGCGAGCTGAAGAATCAGAGCACGGTCCACCTGGACGAGCAGACCGCGACCGCGCTGGCCGCGGCGCTGCGGGACTCGCAGTTCACCGTCCGGTCGATCGAGTCGAAGCCGTACACGCGCAAGCCGTACGCGCCGTTCCGGACGACGACCCTGCAGCAGGAGGCCGGCCGCAAGCTCGGCATGTCCGCCTCGCAGACGATGCAGATCGCCCAGCGGCTCTACGAGAACGGCAACATCACCTATATGCGTACGGACAGCGTGACGCTGTCCGACACCGCGATCACCGCCGCCCGGGCCCAGGTCCGCGAGCTGTACGGTGCGTCGTACCTGCCGGACAAGCCGCGGGTCTACACCTCCAAGGTGAAGAACGCGCAGGAGGCGCACGAGGCGATCCGGCCGGCCGGCGAGGTCTTCCAGACCCCGGCGCAGACCGGTTTGAGCGGTGCCGAGTACCGGCTCTACGAGCTGATCTGGATGCGCACGATCGCGTCCCAGATGAAGGACGCCGAGGGCCGCAGCGTCTCGATCAAGATCGACGCGCCGGCGTCCACCGGCGAGCTGTGCGAGTTCACCTCGTCCGGCCGGGTGATCACCTTCCACGGCTTCCTCAAGGCGTACGTCGAGGGCGCGGACGACCCGTCCGCCGGGACGGACGACCAGGAGACCCGGCTGCCCGACGTGTCCGAGGGCGACGTCCTGCCCGCGGTCGAGGTGCTGGCGTCCGGTCACGAGACCAAGCCGCCGGCCCGCTACACCGAGGCGACGCTGATCCGGGAGCTGGAAGAGCGCGAGATCGGCCGGCCGTCGACGTACGCGTCCATCATCGGCACGATCCAGGCCCGCGGGTACGTCTACAAGAAGGGCACCGCGCTGGTGCCGGCCTGGCTGGCGTTCGCCGTGGTCCGGCTGCTGGAGGAGCACTTCACCCGGCTGGTCGACTACGCGTTCACCGCGACCATGGAAGACGTGCTCGACGAGGTCGCGGCCGGGGATCTGCAGCGCGAGGGCGTGCTGTCCCGGTTCTACTTCGGCGACGACGACCTCGAGGGCCTGCACTCGATGGTGAACGACCTGGGCGACATCGACGCCCGGGAGATGTCCACCTTCCCGGTCGGCGGGGACGACAGCGGCATCGTGGTCCGGGTCGGCCGCTACGGACCGTACGTCGAGGACAAGGACGAGCGGCGCGCCAACGTGCCCGAGGACCTGCCGCCGGACGAGCTGACGGTCGACCGCGCGCAGGAGCTGCTCAGCCAGCCGTCGGGCGTCGAGCACGAGCTCGGTACGGCGCCGGACACCGGCCTGCCCGTGGTCGCGAAAGCGGGCCGGTTCGGGCCGTACGTGACCGAGGTGCTGCCCGAGGACGCGCCGAAGAGCGCCAAGCCGCGGACCGGCTCGCTGCTGAAGTCGATGACGCTGGACAGCGTCACCCTCGACGACGCGATGAAGCTGCTGTCGCTGCCGCGGGTGGTCGGCAAGGACCCGGAGAGCGGTGACGAGATCACCGCGCAGAACGGCCGCTACGGGCCCTACCTGAAGAAGGGGACCGACTCGCGGTCGCTGGCGTCCGAGGAGCAGATGTTCGACATCACCCTCGACGAGGCGCTGAAGATCTACTCCGAGCCGAAGCAGCGCGGCCGGCGGGCCGCGGCGCCGCCGCTGAAGGAGCTGGGCGAGGACCCGGAGTCCGGCAAGCCGGTGGTGGTGAAGGAGGGCCGGTTCGGTCCGTACGTGACCGACGGCGAGACCAACGCCACCCTGCGCAAGGACGACTCGGTCGAGACCATCTCGCTGCTGCGCGCGGCCGAGCTGCTCGCGGACAAGCGCGCCCGCGGTCCGGTGAAGAAGTCGGCCAAGAAGTCCGCGGCCAAGAAGACCACCACGAAGAAGTCGGCGGCGAAGAAGTCCACGACCAAGAAGGCTGCCGCGAAGAAGACCACGGCCAAGAAGTCGGCGGCGAAGAAGTCCTGAGAGGGGGCCGGACGTGACCAGTGCGGTCGAGGTCACCGCGCAGCGGCTGCGGGACCGGGGCGAGCGGGTCACGCCGGCCCGGCTCGCGGTGGTCGAGGTGCTCGCGGGCACCGAGGAGCACCTGAGTGCGGAGCAGATCGGCGAGCGGGCCGAGCAGCTCCGCCCGGGCATCCACCGTGCCACCGTCTACCGGGCCCTGGACGCGCTCGGTGAGTTCGGCCTGGTCACACACGTCCACCTCGGCCGCGCCGGGACGACGTACCACCTGGCCGGTGACCTGGCTCCCCGGCACCTGCACCTGCGCTGCTCGGACTGCGGGACGGTGTACGACGCCCCGGGCGACATCCTGGAGGCCGCCCGGCGCAAGGTCCAGCGAGAGCTCGGCTTCCAGTTGGCCCCCGAGCAGGTCGCCCTGCTCGGCGTGTGCAAGCAGTGCCGGTGACCTGATCCGGTCATCGGCCTGTCCATATCTGTTGATCGGTGTGGATTCGTGAACAACTTGGGCTTAGGCTCGATGCCTGTGACCCAAGACCACAGCTATGTCGAGGACTTTGCTCCCGGCGCCAACGTGCTTCCCCCGCGTGCCTGGCTGGACGACGACTCGGCCAAGCTCCCGCTGACCGGCGACTGGAGCTTCCGGCTGTCCCCGAGCGTGGCCGACGCCCCCGACGACCTGAAGGACCCGGACACCTCCGGGTGGGACACCATCGCGGTCCCGGGTCACTGGCAGCTGTCCGGGTACGGCGCCCCGGCGTACACGAACGTCGTCTACCCGTTCCCGCTCGAGCCGCCGTACGTGCCGACCGACAACCCGACCGGTGACTACGTCCGGACCGTGACGGTCCCGGCGGACTGGTCCGGTGCCCGGGTCGTCCTGCGGTTCGAGGGCGTGGACTCGCGGTTCGCGGTGCACGTGAACGGCGAGTTGGCCGGCTGGTCGTCCGGCTCACGGCTGCCGTCGGAGTTCGACGTCACCGAGCTGGTTGTTCCCGGCAAGGAGGCCCGGATCGCCGTCCGGGTGCACCAGTGGTCGGCCGGCAGCTACGTCGAGGACCAGGACATGTGGTGGCTGTCCGGGATCTTCCGCGAGGTCAACCTGCTCGCACTGCGTCCGGGCGCGCCCACGGACGTCTTCGTCAAGGCGGCGTACGACCACGTCGACGGCGCCGGCACGCTGATCGTCGAGTCCGACGTCCCCGGCACGGTGAGCGTGCCCGAGCTCGGCCTGGAGCTCGCCACCGGCGAGCACACCCGGATCGAGAGTGTGCAGCCATGGAGCGCCGAGGCGCCGCGGCTGTACGACGGCGTGCTGCGCACCGAGGTCGGTGAGGTCCGGTTGCGGATCGGCTTCCGGACGGTCGCGATCGCCGACGGCGTGCTCAGGGTCAACGGGAACCGCGTGCTGTTCAACGGGGTCAACCGGCACGAGTTCCACCCCGACCGCGGTCGCGCGCTGACCGAGCAGGACATGCTGGACGACGTACTGCTGATGAAGCGGGCCGGGATCAACGCGGTCCGCACCAGCCATTACCCGCCGCACCCGCACTTCCTGTCGCTGTGCGACGAGTACGGCCTGTACGTGATCGACGAGTGCGACCTGGAGACCCACGGCTTCGGGTACGAGCCGCAGCCGCCGAAGCTGCCGAACCCGGTGATGGACGAGCGGTTCCGCGACGACCTGGTGGCGCGGATGGCCCGCACCGTCCACCGCGACAAGAACCACCCCTCGATCATCATCTGGTCGCTCGGCAACGAGTGCGGGATGGGCGAGAACCTCAAGGCGATGTACGACCTGGCCAAGGAGCTCGACCCGTCCCGGCCGGTGCACTACGAGCGCGACACCGAGGCCGAGTTCGTCGACATTTACTCGCGGATGTACACCGACCCGGCCGGCTGCGCGGAGATCGGCGCGGACTCCTCGCTGTACCGGAACCTGCCGTTCATCCTCTGCGAGTACGGCCACGCGATGGGCAACGGGCCGGGCGGACTGCTCGACTACCGCGAGGTCTTCGAGAAGTACCCGCGCTGCCAGGGCGGGTTCATCTGGGAGTGGATCGACCACGGTCTGCGCACCACGATCGACGGCCGCGAGGTCTACGCGTACGGCGGTGACTTCGGCGAGACCATCCACGACGGCAACTTCGTCTGCGACGGGCTGCTGTTCCCCGACCGGACGCCGTCGCCGGGGATGCTCGAGTACGTCAAGGTGATCGAGCCGCTGCGCATCGTTGCCGATGGCAATGGTGTTGCGATCACCAACCGGTACGAGGTGCTGGACACGAGCCACCTGACCTTCAAGTACGTCGTCGAGGTCGAGGGCACGCAGGTCGACGCCGGCGAGCTGTCGGTTCCGGCGATCGCGCCCGGCGAGACGGTCACCGTCGAGCTGCCGTCCGCGGACGCGTCGCGGCCGGAGACCTGGCTGACGGTCACCGCCGCCCTCGCCGACGCCACCTCGTGGGCCGAGGCCGGCCACCGCATTGCTTGGGGCCAGATCCGGCTCGACGAGCCAGCTCCCCGAGCCGAGGTCAGCGCAGCGGCCGACGGTGGTTCCGCGGGCAGCTCGGTGGATGTGGCGGCTGGGGTTGGGGGGATTGGCTTCGGCGTGGTGAAGGACGCTCGGCTGGAGGTGTGGCGGGCGCCGATCGACAACGATGCGATTCCTGGGGTTGCGGCTGCGTGGCGTGAGAAGGGGTTGCACCGGGTGCAGCACCGGATCGTGTCGCAGGGCGAGCGGGACGGTGCCTGGGAGGTGGTCACGCGTACGGCGCCGCCGCAGCAGCAGTGGGGTCTGGTCAGCACGTGGCGCTGGACCGCTGTCGACGGCGGTGTGCTCCTCGACCTGAACGTCGTACCGGAAGGCCAGTTCCCCGAGGTGCTGCCGCGGCTCGGGATCACCTTCGAGCTGCCCAAGGTCGGGCGGGTCGAGTGGTTCGGCACCGGCCCGAACGAGGCGTACGTCGACACCCGCGAGGCCGCCGCGGTCGGCAAGTACTCGGCCACGGTCGCCGAGCTGCAGACGCCGTACGTGCGCCCGCAGGAGAACGGCCACCGCATCGACACCCGCTGGGTCACCCTCGACGGCCTGCGGATCGATGCCGTCGGCACCCTCTTCGGCCTCACCGTCCGCGACTGGACCACCCAGGCCCTGGAAACCGCCAAGCACACCGCGGACCTGACCCCGGGCGACACCACCTACGTCACCCTCGACCTAGCCCAGACCGGCGTAGGCACAGCCGCCTGCGGCCCAGCCCTCCCAGACCGAGACAAACTAAAAACCGCCCCCGCCACCCTGTCGCTGAAGTTCTCCAGCTGACCCTCAGATCGCGATGGCCGGCCGAGGTGGTACTCGGTCGGCCGGTGGGTGGTAGGCCGTCCAGGCGGTGGTGAGGCGGTGGGTGGCTTCGGTGAGGTCGGTGGGGTGGGCGCGGAAGTGCAGGCGGACGTAGGGGTCGCTGTTGCCGGTGACGTCGAGGCCTGAGCCGGGGAGAATGGCGATGCCGTGGCGCATCGCGGTCTGGGCGAAGGAGTTGCCGTCGCCGTGCGGGAGTTTCACCCAGAGCGTCTGGCCGCCCTGGATGGTCGGGACGTGCCAGGTCGGGAGGTGCTCGGCCAGCAGGTTCCGGAGGTGGTCGTGGCGCACCTGGAGCTCGGCGGCCAGATCCAGGTCGTCCAGCTCGGCCACGAGGTGGGCGGCGGCCAGTTGGGCGGGGACGTTGCCGCCGAGGTCGTGGACGGCGCGCAGGCGGGCCAGCCGGTTGGTGAGCGGCGCGGGCGACCGGATCCAGCCGATCCGCAGCCCGCCCCAGACGCTCTTGCTCAACGAGCCGAGCGAGATCACGGCCTCATTGAACGCCGCCATCGGCACCGGTCGCGTCGTCCCCGGGAAGCCCAGGTCCGCCGGCACCTCGTCCTCGACCAGCGGTACGTCGGCCGCCGCCGCGGCCCGCGCCAACCGCTCTCGCAGCAGCACCGGCAGCACCGACCCGGTCGGGTTCTGGTATGTCGGGACCACATACGCCAGCGCCGGACGCCGCTCACGAACAGCGGCCTCGAAACCGTCCAGACCGACCGGCAGCCCCCGCGGTACGGCGGCCTCCTCCCGGAACGCCTCCAACGCCCCCGGGTAGGTCGGCGCCTCGACCAGCACCTGGTCGCCGGGCGAGATCAGCGCGTGCGCCAGCAGCGAGAGCGCCTGCTGACCGCCGTTCGTCACCAGGATCTGGTCCGGTGTCGTGGGTACGCCGTGGCCGGCGTACCGGTTCGCGATCGCCTCCCGCAGCGCCGGGTGACCGTACGGGTAGTACCCGATGTCGCCGCGGATCTCGCTCAGCGCCGGCAGGATCCGCGCGTACGCCTCGGCCAACTGTGGCGGGGGATCGCCCGGAGCCGCACAGATGGCCAGCAGTACGTCGCCGTCCCGCGCCTCCAGCGAGTCGAGGAAGATCGGGTCGACCGGAGCGTCCTCGACAACGCCCGCCGACGAGGTGCCGGCGACCCGCGTCCCGCTGCCCTGGCGGCGGACGATCCGGCCTTCCGACCGCAGCAACTCGTACGCCGCGACCACCGTCGTCCGGCCGACCGCCAGAGCGCCCGCGAGCGCGCGATCCGGTGGCAGGAGCGCGCCCGGCGGCAGTTCGCCGTCGTCGATCAGCCGGCGCATCCGGGCCGCGAGCAGCACGTACAGGGGCCCGCGGCCGGATGACCAGCGACCTAGGCGCTCACTCAGCTCGATTGGTCTCATTCGCGAACCAATTCTGCCGCATTGGCTCTGGGGTGACCAGTCCCCGGCGCGGACGATGACCGTATGGCCACCTTTCCTCACAACGAGATCCTGTCGCTGACCGCCGTACAACCCACCCATGAGCTGGGCGAGAGCTACGGCCCCGACCTGCGGCTCGCGGACCTGCTGACCCCGGAGCTGGCCGACCTCGAGCTCGGCTACGGCTCCGCGTCCGGCGACTTGCGGCTGCGGACCGCGATCGCCGACCGGCACGGCGTACGCCCGGACCAGGTCGTCGTCACAGTCGGCGGGATGCACGCGATCTTCCTGCTCGCCTATCTGGTCGCGGACAACGGCGGCCAGGTCGTCACGACCGCTCCGCTGTTCCCGCTGGCCCGCAACTGCTACGACACCGTCGGCGCCGACGTCCGCGTGATCCCGGTGTCGTTCGACGACGGCTACCGGCTGACGGTCGACGACGTCCGCGCCCAGCTCACGCCGGAGACCGGGCTGGTCAGCCTCGCGACCCCGCAGAACCCTTCTGGCGTGGCGATTCCGGCCGCCACGCTTCGGCAGATCGCCGACGTGATGAGCGACGTCTGCCCGGAGGCGTACCTGATGGTCGACGAGACGTACCGGACCGCGGCGTACGGCGACGACCCGATCGCGGACACCGCCGTACACCTGGGCCCGAAGGTCGTCTCGGTCGCCTCGCTGTCGAAGTGCCACGGCGCCGCCGGACTGCGGATCGGCTGGTTGATCAGCACCGACGAGGACCTGGTCGACCGGATGGTCACGGCCAAGTTCAACACCGTCGTCACCTCCGCTCCGGTCACCGAGGCGCTCGCCGTCCGTGTCTTCGAGCAGGAGGACGAGATCCTCGGCGTACGGCGCCGGTGGCTGGCGGACGCGCTGGCGTCGACAGAGGAGTGGGTCCGGGCGAACGGCGAGCTGGTCGAGTGGGTCCGCCCGGACGCCGGAGCCTTGTGCTGTGTGCGGTTGAAGCCTGAGGTGCCGCTCGACCGGTTCAAGGCGGCGGCCGTCGAGCTGAGCGTGCGGATGGCGGACGGCGACTGGTTCGGGGACGAGTCGCGGGTCTTCCGGCTCGGGTTCGGGTTCCTGTCGCCGGCCGAGCTGAAGGCCGCCCTGGAGGCCCTGACGGCAGCACTCGACAAAGCTGTCCACGCCTCCGACTAGTCTTGCGGTGTGCCGGAGGTTTATGACCCGCTGACTGATCCTGCACCGGCGCATGACGTGCGCGCGGTGTTGCGCATCCGGGCGTTCCGGCGGCTCTGGATCGCGTTCGGGCTGTCCAGCCTGGGCGACTGGATCGGGCTGCTCGCGCTGACCGCGATGGCGAAGTCGCTCGCCGGCGACGACTACCAGGCGGCGAACTTCGCCATCGGCGGCGTGCTCTTCCTCCGGGTGCTGCCCGCGCTGGTGATGGGCCCGGTGGCCGGCTGGGTCGCCGACCGGCTGGACCGGCGCTGGACGATGATCCTCGGCGACCTGATCCGGGCCGCGTTCTTCGTCAGCATCCCGATCGTCGGCACGCTCACCTGGGTGCTGGTCGCGACCGTGCTGATCGAGATCGTCAGCCTGGTCTGGGGCCCGGCCAAGGACGCCAGCGTGCCGAACCTGGTGCCCCGGCACCGGCTCGAGGCGGCCAACCAGGTCAGCCTGATCACCACCTACGGGACGGCGCTGCCGGCCGCGGTCATCTTCACCTCGATCACGCTGGTCTCCCGCTGGGCCGGGGACTTCGCCATCGACCTCGCGGTCTACGTCAACGCCGCCACCTTCGTGGTGTCCGCGCTGGCGATCGTGTCGGTGGCCGAGATCGGCCGGGCCGTGCACGACCACGAGGAGCACCCGACGCTCTGGCGGACCATGGTCGAGGGCTGGTCCTACGTCACCAGTACGCCGGTCGTCCGCGGCCTCGTGGTCGGCATCTCCGGGGCGTTCGCGGCCGGCGCGGTCGTGATCGGCCTCGGCCGCACGTACGTCGAGGACCTGAAGGCCGGCGACCCCGGGTACGGCGTCCTGTTCGGGGCCGTGTTCGGCGGTCTCGCGCTCGGGATGGGGTTCGCGCCGCGGCTGTTCTCCGGCCTGTCCCGGCGCCGGTTGTTCGCGGCCGGGCTGGTCGGCTCGGGCATCTGCCTGGCTGGGCTGTCGCTGATCCAGCAGATCGAGATCGCCACCATGATCGCGATCCTGCTCGGCTTCTGCGCCGGCGCCTCTTGGGTCTCCGGTTACACCCTGCTCGGCCTCGAGGTCCCGGATGCGGTCCGCGGCCGGACGTTCGCCTTCGTCCAGTCCGCCGTACGGACCGTGCTCGCGGTCACGCTGGCCGTCGCGCCGTTCGCCGCCGGCGCGATCGGCCGGAACACCTGGACGATCGGTGGCCGGTCGGTCACCTATAACGGTGCCGCGATGACCATGCTGATCGCCGCCGTCGTGGCCGGGGTGATCGGCCTGATCGCCTGGCGGCAGATGGACGACCGGCCAGGTGTCCCGTTCTGGCGCGACGTACGGCGGAGCTTCGGCAAGACTCCCGGGGTGTACCCGACCACCGGGTTGTTCGTCGCGCTCGAGGGTGGCGAGGGCGCGGGCAAGTCGACGCAGTCCGCGTTGCTGGTCGAGTGGCTGAAGGAGCAGGGCCAGCAGGTCGTGCTCACCCGCGAGCCGGGCGCGACCGATCTCGGCAAGACCCTCCGCGGAATCGTCCTGGACCCGGCCACCGGCGACATCTCCCACCGTGCCGAGGCGTTGCTGTACGCCGCCGACAAGGCCGAGCACGTGGACTCGGTGATCAAACCCGCGCTGAAGGCGGGCGCGGTCGTCATCACCGACCGGTACGTCGACTCCGCGCTGGCGTACCAGGGATCCGGGCGGGATCTCGACCTGTCCGACGTGGAACGCGTCAACCGCTGGGCCACCGACGACCTCCGGCCGAACCTGACCATCCTGCTCGACCTCCCGCCGAAGAGCGGGCTCGACCGGTTCGCCGAGCGGGACCGGATCGAGGCGCAGTCGCACGACTTCCACGTCCGGGTCCGGAACGCGTTCCTCGAGCTCGCCGCGGCCGAGCCGCAGCACTACCTGATCCTCGACGCCACCCAGGACCGCGAAGAGATCGCCCGGCAGATCCGCGCCCGCCTGCAACCACTCCTGCCAAAGGTGGACTTATGAGTGTCTGGGACGACCTGGTCGGGCAGGAGCCGGCGGTCGCCGTACTGCGGAAGGCCGTGGCGGCTGCGGAGGCCGGCATGCGCGGCGAGAGCGGGGCCGCGGTCGCCGGGATGACACACGCCTGGCTGATCACCGGGCCGCCCGGCTCCGGCCGGTCGAACGCGGGCCGAGCCTTCGCGGCCGCCCTGCAGTGCCAGGACCACGGCTGCGGCGAGTGCAACGAGTGCCGTACGGCGCTCAGCGGCGCCCACCCCGACGTGTCGCTGATCCGCACCGAGCTGCTGTCGATCCGGGTCAGTGAGATCCGCGAACTCGTCCGCCGGGCCGCGATGAGCCCGACCCAGGGCCGTTGGCAGGTGATGGTCGTCGAGGACGCGGACCGGCTGACCGAGCAGGCCGCCGACGCGCTGCTGAAGAGCATCGAGGAGCCTGCGCCGCGGACCGTCTGGGTGCTCTGCGCGCCGACCGTGGAGGACGTCGTACCCACGATCCGGTCGCGCTGCCGGCTGCTCGTTCTGCGCACTCCGCCGGTGGACGCGGTCGCGACCATGCTGACCGGCAAGCTCGGCGTGGACCCGGAGCTCGCGGGCTTCGCCGCCCGGGCCGCTCAGGGGCACATCGGCCGGGCCCGCGCGCTCGCGCGGGACGCCGAGGTCCGGGACCGGCGGAACAAGGTGCTTGAGGTCCCGTTCGCGCTGCGCGATCTCGGCGCCTGCCTCAAGGCCGCGCAGCAGTTGGTCGAGGCGGCCAAGGAGGAGGCCAAGGCCAGCGCGGAGAAGGTCGACGAGAAGGAACGCGCCGAGCTCGAGCAGGCGCTCGGCGTCGGCACCAAGGGCGCGAAGCCGCGGGAGGCGAACGCCGCGCTGAAGGAGCTCGAGGACCAGCAGAAGGCCCGGGCCAAACGCTGGGAACGCGACGTGCTCGACCGGTCACTGGTCGACCTGATGGCGCTCTACCGCGACGTCCTGATGGTCCAGACCCACGCGGGCACCGAGTTGATCAACGCCGAGCTCGGCCCGAACATCCGGCAACTCGCGGGCCGGACGACGCCTGAGCAGACGATTCGAAGGATCGACGCCATCGCAGCCTGCAGAGAGGCGATCGAAACCAACGTCGCGCCCCTGCTCGCGCTCGAGGCGATGACGATCGCGCTCTTCGAGGGATGACGATCACGTCCGCTTAGCGGGCGGCAGGTGTAACACCGAGACCGGCCGGTCCGATGACTGGGTGTCCGGGCAGAAGGCTCGGCGACACCCTGCCCGAACGGACCTGAATGACGCAACCGCCCCCGATCCAGCCCGCCCGGCCTTCACTGCCGCCGGCCGAGTCCTGGCTCGCGGGCGTTCCGACCCCCGCGCAGCGGCGCCAGGACCGCTACGCCATCGCCGCGCTGGTGACGAGCCTGCCCGGCCTGGTGCCGGTCGCCGTCGTCCTCGCCGGGATCGCGCTGCGCCGGATCAAGCGGACCGGGAGCCGCGGCAAACGGCTGGCGTACGGCGCACTGGTGATCAGCCTGTGCTGGACGATCGCGATCGGCGTCGCGGTCGCCCTCGGCCTGTACGGCGAACGCCGGGCCGGCATCGGCCGTACGGTCGCCATCTCCGAGGTCGCCGTACAGCAGTGTTTCGACGCCGACCTGGACGCGGACACCCTGCGGGTCGTCCGGATCGCCGACTGTGCGGTCGCGCACACCGGCGAGGCGTACGCGAAGGTCCGGGCGAGCCTCGCCGGGCTGTCGGTCGAGGACAAGGGGACGGTCGCCACCCAGCAGTGCGCGACCGCGTTCGGTGCCTTCGTCGGCAAGCCGTACGAGCAGTCGGAGCTGGACATGTACTACGTCGTCCTGGAGGACCGCGCGGTTGCTGACGGCAACGTCCTCTGCCTGCTCGGCCGGCCCGGGACCCACCTGACGGGTAGCATGCGCGGGTCGCAGCGGTAACACCGGCGGGGGAACTGGGGGAAGCGTGAGTCAGCCACCGTACGGCCCTGAGCCCGAACGGCCGCAGGACGTACCGCGATCGTTCCCCAGCTACACCCGCCCTGAGCCGACGCCTGGGCAGGGGGTTGGGGGACAGGCGGCGGACGAGACGCAGTACGGGGAGCAGTCGTCAGCGACGCAGTACTACGGGCAGTCCGGGCCGACGCAGTACGGGCAGGCGGCCGGGGCATCGGGTGCGTCGGCGGGATCGACGCAGTACGGGCAATCGGCGGGGTCTACGGAGTGGACGGCGCCGGGGCAGCAGCAGTCGGGTGGGCAGTCGCAGCACGGGACGTCCTACGGGCAGTCGGCGTACGGACAGGCTCCCGGGCAGTCGGCGTACGGGCAGGCTCCCGGGCAGTCGGCGTACGGGCTGGGTGCCGGTCAGGCGGCGTACGGGCAGGGGCCTGGGCAGGGGCAGTACGGGGCGGGGTATGGGTATCCGGGGACGTGGCCGGCGCAGTACGGGTACGGCTATCCGGGTCAGGGGAACGGCGGCACGAACGGGCTCGCGATCGCCTCGCTGGCGACGGGGATCGGCGGCTTCTGCATCGGTATCGCCGCACCGGTCGCCGTCGGCCTCGGCATCGGCGCCTTGGTGCAGCTCAAGAAGCGCCCGCAGGCTGGCAAGGGCATGGCGATCGCGGGCCTGATCCTCGGAGGCCTGGGCACCATCGGCTGGGCAATCTACCTCGTGGTGATGATTGCGATCGGCGTCAGCGCCGACGACGACCACGGCGCCCCCGCGCCGTCGTACTCGACGTACATCGACGACCTCGCCGTCGGCGAGTGCTTCGACGACGGCGAGGAAGAGGACGAGGTCGTCCGCCGGCCGTGCACCGAACCCCACGACGGCGAGGTCATCGCCGGCGTCACCCTCCCCGACGGCCCGTACCCCGGCGACCGCGAGGTCGACAAGTCCGGCGAGGACGCCTGCATCACCGCCTTCTCCGAGTACGTCGGCTCGACCGTCAAGACCACCGAACTCGAGTGGGACTACTGGACCCCGACCAGACAACTCTGGAACGCCAACGACCGCCTGGTGGTCTGCGCCGCCTACGGCCCCGACTTCAACCAACTGACTGCCACCGTCAAGAACACCCGCCGCTAGTCCCTCTCGAACACCGCGGCCGCCGGGGTGGTGCAGTTCGACAGGAGGTGTCTGGTCGGCGGCCCTGTTCGGTGGCCGGTTCACGCGGGGACTGGCCGGCAGTGGGCGTATACGTCCTGTTGAGTTGCAACAAACTCCTGCACGCTCCCGCGGGACACCGCAGAGGGCGGGGCTGCGTAGTCCGCGTGCGGGAGACAGCAGCAAGTACGCTGGCCGCGTGGGCATGGTGATGGCTGTGTCGTTCGAGCGGTACGGACGGCTCTACTACCTGGACCCCGGCCCGCATCGTCCGCGCGTCGGGGACAAGGTGCTGGTTCCGACCGATGACGGTCCGGAGGTGGCGGAGTGCGTGTGGGCGCCGCAGTACGTCACCGAGGAGATCGGCGGGCTTCCGCTGTGTGAGGGGATCGCGACTGCGGCCGACCTGGACCGGGACGAGCAGAACCGGCGGCGGCGGGCCGACGCGCGGGTGACGGCGAAGCGGTTGATCCGTCAGCACGGGCTGCCGATGAAGGTGGTCGGGATCGACTTCGTCGACCGGCGGCCGGACGTGGACCAGCTGGTCATCGTGTACTTCTCCGCCCCGCACCGGGTGGACTTCCGCGAGCTCGTCCGCGACCTGGCTCGGGGTCTGCGGGCCCGGATCGAGCTGCGCCAGGTGGGTGCACGCGACGAGGCGCGGTTGCAGGGCGGGATCGGGCCGTGTGGGCGGGATCTGTGCTGTGCGACGTTCCTGAAGGACTTCGAGCCGGTCAGCGTCCGGATGGCGAAGGACCAGGACCTGCCGCTGAACCCGCTGAAGATCTCCGGCGCGTGCGGGCGGCTGATGTGCTGCCTGAAGTACGAGCACCCGTTGTACCAGGAGTTCAACGCGAAGGCTCCGCCGACCGGAACCCAGGTGGAGACCCCCGCGGGTGATGGAGTGGTGGTCGGACACAACGTGCCGAGCGACACCGTGGTGGTGCGGTTGGCGGCGTCGGGGCGGCGGTGCGCGTGCAGCCGCGCGGACGTCTGCTCGCCGCGACAGCAGTACGAGGCGTCCAGTACGACGACCCCGGACGCACCAGCCGTGCCGCCGGAAGCACCCGCGGACGACCCCGCAGCCGCGCGGACAACTGAGGTTGCAGCGACCGCTGAGGGACTGGACGCTCGGGACGCCGGAGAAGCTGGGGCGGACGCGGCGGCGGGTGACCAGCAGCGGCGGCGGAAGCCTCGGCGGCGCCGGCGGTTGCACCATGACGACGAGGGAGACACTTCGCAGTGAGATACCGCAGGACGACCGCGCTCGGCCCGCACGTGAGAGGTCGGGTCGCAGCCCGGCCCGGTCGCCTCCGAGCAGGCTTCGTCGTGGTCGCCGCGCTCGCGGTCGTGGCCAGCGGTTGTGGTGTGGCCAGCCGGGCCCAGGACGCGGGCGAGGGCAGCACGAGCGGCTCCAGCGGTGGCAACCCGACCAAGGCACCCGCGGGCCCGGTCCCCGCGGGCCTGGAGAAGTTCTACGAGCAGCGGCCCGACTGGGAGCGCTGCGGCTCCAACCAGCAGTGCGCGACCATCAGCGTGCCGCTGGACTACTCCAAGCCGGCCGGCGAGACGATCGAGCTGCGGGCACGGAAGGTGCTCGCGCGGGACCGCGGCGGCAAGATCGGCACGCTGTTCATCAATCCCGGCGGCCCGGGCGCGTCGGGGCAGGAGTTCGCCGCGTCGGCCGGGTTCGTGCTGGGTGCGCAGCTTCTGCGGAAGTTCGACGTCATCGGCTGGGACCCCCGCGGCGTGGCGCAGTCGACGCCGGTCCGCTGCCTGGACACCGCGCAGCTGGACAAGTTCATCGCGACCGACGGCAGCCCGGACGACGAGGCCGAGATCAACGAGCTGAACGAGGAGTCGAAGATCCTCGCCAACGGGTGCCAGCAGCGCTCCGGCGAGCTGCTGCCGCACGTGTCGACCAAGGACGCCGCCCGCGACATCGACGTACTGCGGGGGATCGTCGGCGACTCGGAGTTGTACTACCTCGGCATGTCCTACGGCACGTATCTCGGTGCGACGTACGCCGAACTGTTCCCGAAGAACGTCGGCCGGCTCGTGCTGGACGGCGCCGTGGACCCGTCGAAGACCGCGAAGCAGAACAACATCGCCCAGGCGAAGGGCTTCGACACCGCGCTGGACGCGTTCGCCGCGGACTGTGCGCAGCGGTCGTGCCGGCTCGGCGGCACCAAGGAGGAGGTGCTCGCGAAGGTCGACAAGCTGATCGACGACAGCGACGCGACCCCGCTGCCGGGGGACGGGAAGCGCCAGGTCACGCAGGCCCTGGTCGTGCTGGGGATCATCTACCCGCTGTACGTGAAGGACTTCTGGCCGCGGCTCGAGGACGCGGTCCTGGACGGCCTGGCCGGGAACGGCGCCCGGCTGCTGGCGCTCGCGGACGAGTACACCGACCGCGAGCCCAGCGGGTACGCGAGCAACAACAACGAGGCCATCTACGCGGTGAACTGCCTGGACCGCCCCGACATCACCTCGATCGCGCAGGCGAAGGCGGAGGAGCCGGAGTACAAGGCGGAGTCGCCGCGCTTCGGGTCGTTCCTGCTGTGGGGATCGCTCGCGTGCGCGAACTGGCCGGCGAAGCCCAAGGACAAGCCGCACCCGGTCCGGGCGGCCGGGGCGAAGCCGATCGTCGTCGTCGGTACGACGCGGGACCCGGCGACGCCGTACGAGTGGGCCGTCGGGCTGGCGAGTCAGCTGGACAGCGGGGTCCTGATCACCCGCGACGGTGACGGGCACACCGGCTACAAGTCCGGCAACGCGTGTGTGGACAACGCCGTGGAGAGCTACCTGCTGCAGGGCACCGCCCCGACCGCAGACATCAAGTGCTGAGCGACATCAAGTGCTGAGACCGCCCCGGCAGGCGGTCAGCTGGGCCGGGTGTCGTTCGCGGACGCCGGCAGCTCGAGGGTCTCGGTCGCGTGCTCGAGGACGGCGCGCAGGGCGGCCTCGTCCTTCGGGCGGCCGCCGACGGTGATCTCGATCGCCGAGCTCTGGTCGTTGTCGGTGGAGATCCAGCGGGACAGACCCATCCGCGGCCCGCGCGCCTGGTCGACGTACGTGTAGATCAGGGTGCCGTTGTCGCGGCTGATGACCTTCAGGTCGCGCTCGTCGATGCTGCCGGCCCGGCTCGTGACCTGCTCGTCCGGCGAGCGGCTGCTGCCGCGGGTGTCGAACCGGATCTGCCAGACGCCGGTCGGGTCCGCGAACCGCGGCCGGGTGCCGTCCTGCGGGCTCTTCCAGCCGGTGGGGACCTCGGCGGACACCGGGCTGTCCTTGGTGCCGAAGGTCTGCTGGCCGTACTTCAGCGAGTCCGACCGCAGGCAGTCGGTACAGGCAGGGGTGCTGGGCGAGGGTTGCGCGTTCACGACCCCCGCGGGCGTGTCGTTCCCGAACAGGTTGCCGTTGATGGCCAGCACGCTGCCGAACACGGCGACGCCGACGGTCATCCCCGCCAGCGTCATCAGCAGCGCCTGGTGCCTGGGCGTGAGCATCCCGACCTCGCTTCCGTCTCTCCCGCCTGATTATCGACCACGAAGGGGGCGAGTCCACAATCGCGCGTACGCTGGCACGTCGTGGATCCCGCTTTCGACCAGGCCCTGCAGCGGTACGACGCCGGTACGGCGGAGCGCGCCGACCTGAAGCTGCTGACCAAACACCTGCTGAAACTCCTGGTCGCGAAGGCTCCCGGGCACGCGGTCGAGGTCCGCGTGCCGCCGTACGGCGCGGTGCAGTGCATCGAGGGCCCCCGGCACACCCGCGGGACCCCGGGAGCCGTGGTCGAGCTCCCGGCCGAGCTGTGGATCGAGCTGGCCCTCGGCCGCACCACCTGGGCGGACGCGCGCGCCGGCGGCCGCCTGCGCGCGAGCGGTGAGCGCACCGACCTGAGCGCGCTGCTCCCGCTCGCCTGACGGAAAACGGTTCCTCGCCGGGTGACGGCGCGTGTCACCATGTGCCGGTGGCATCCCGTGTGCGCGAACGCCTGTCCCGGCTGCGCGTCGATCTGACTCCCTGGCGCGGCTCCCGCGACTTCCGGATCCTGGTGATCTCCGGGTCGGTCTTCTACCTCGGCGGCATGGTCGGGTACGTCGCCCTGCCCTATCAGCTGTACCAGCTGACGCACTCGAACTTCGCGGTCGGCGCGATGGGTCTGGTGACCATCGCCCCGCTCGTCGTCTTCGGCCTGTACGGCGGCGCGCTCGCGGACCACGTGGACCGGCGGAAGATGCTGATCGGCACCGGGATCGCCCAGGTGGTCATCTGCGCGCTCCTGCTCGCGAACACCCTGCTGTCGAACCCGCAGGTCTGGCTCATCTACGTCTGCGGCGGCCTGAACGCGATCGCCTCGTCGCTGCAGCGGCCGAGCCGGGACGCGCTGTTCCCGCGGGTGGTGAAGCACGAGGAGATGCCGGCCGCGGTCACGCTGAACGCGCTCACCCTCCAGGTCGGGCAGCTCGCCGGACCCGCGTTCGGCGGCGTCCTGGTCGCCACGGCGGGTGTCGCCTGGGCCTTCACGGTCGAGCTGGCCGGACTGGCCGCCGCGACGCTGCTCTACCTGCTGCTCCGGCCGTACAAGACGAGCGAGCACAGTACGCCGCCGAGCCTGCGGGCGATCGGCGAAGGCATCACGTACGCCGTCCGCCGCCGCGACCTGCTCGGGACGTACGTCGTCGACATGGTCGGCATGTTCCTGGCGATGCCGATCGTGCTGTTCCCCGCGTTCGCGACCGAGGTGCTGAACCAGCCGAAACTGCTCGGTCTCCTGTACAGCGCGGAGGCCGTCGGGGCGATGCTCGCGACCCTGACCAGCGGCTGGGCCCGGCACGTGCACCACCACGGCCGGGCCGTCGTGCTGGCGACGATGACCTGGGGCGCGTCGGTCGGGATCGCCGGGCTGGCGCCGAACATCTGGTTCGCGATCGCGTTCTTCGCGCTCGCGGGCGGCGCGGACATGATCTCCGGCCTGTTCCGCGCGGTGATCTGGAACCAGACCATCCCGGACGAGATGCGCGGCCGGCTGGCCGGGATCGAGATGCTCTCGTACTCCCTCGGTCCGCTCGGCGGCCAGTCCCGCTCCGGCCTGGTCGCGGACCTCACCAGCGTTCGGACGTCGATCGTCAGCGGCGGCGTGCTGTGTGTCGCCGGCGTGGTCGCCACCGCCGCCTGGCTACGAGACTTCTGGCGGTACGACGCCCGTACGGACGAACACGCGGTTCGCGAAAGGGAGTTGCGCGCGGCGAGTTAGAGTCAACTCACCATGCGTATCCGTCCTGTAGTCCTGGTTGCCGCACTGCTCGTCGTGGGTGGCTGCGGTGGTCCCGGCAACGAGACCGCGCCGAACGTGCCGCCGCTGGTCTCGGTGACTACGACGCCCCCGAAGACGCCCACCGAGACGCCGTCGCCGAGCACCCCACCGACCGCGAAGGTCGCGGAGACGCTGTGCGTGCGGATGGATCAGCCGCTCGTGCAGGCGACGCTCGGGACGCCGGTGGTGACGCTCCAGACGAAGGCGGCGCCGGCCGACTTCGGTCTGCCGACGTACGACGTGTGCCAGTTCGGGTTGAGCACGAGCCCGAACGGGCCGGTGCTGCGGGTCGGGATTTCGGTGCTACCGGCAACGAAGGCGACGCTGACGGCCGCGCAGAAGGCCTACGCGGCGACGAAGGGTGAGCCGGCCAAGCCCGCGGTCGTCGGCGAGGGCGGGTTCGGCACCAGCACGTCCGTGGTCTTCCTGCTCGACGGACGGCTGTACAAGGTCAGCGGTCCACCGGCCACGCTCGCCAAGTACGTCGTCCTCGGGCAGGAGGTGGTCCGGCAGGCGCCCGGGCTGCCCGAGCCGCAGCCGCTGATCGCGCGGCCGGACTGCGCGCGCGGCTCGTCGGCCGCGGCGAAGGTGATGGGTGCGCCCGCGATGATCCGCCGGGACGGCGAGACCGCGCTCGGCGACCTGGTCTGCGGCTGGGTGAACCCGACCAGCGTGCTGTCCACGTCGGTACGCCGTACGCCGCAGGCCGAGGCGTTGATGGCGCCGATCCGCAAGTCCCCGACCGCGCAGTCGATCCCACTCGGCGACGAGGCGTACGTCGACGCCGCCACCGGCCGGACCACGATCCGGGTCGGCGCCGACAAGCTCGTCGACCTCGTACCACTCCCGGCCCGGGCGATCGACCCGGACACGATGACGTCGTTCGCCTTGGCGATGTCCCCGCTCTACACCCGCTAGAGGACCTCTGCGATGGTGGCGATGGCTTCGGTGAGCTCGGTCGGGGTGCGGGCGGCGTAGCCGAGGACGAGGCCCGGCGCGTGCGGGAGTTGGCAGTGCCAGGAGAGCGGGTGCGTCTTCACGCCCTTCTGGAGTGCGGCCGCGGCCAGCTCGACGTCGTTCACGTCGTCGTCGAAGGTGATCGTCAGGTGCAGACCGGCGGCCGCGCCGTGCACGGTTGCTGAGGGCAAGTAATTGGTGACCGCCCGGACCATGGCGTCGCGCCGGGTGCGGTGCCGGCGGCGGAGGAAGCGGAGCTGGCGTTCGAGCTCACCGGACTCCATCAGGTGGGCCAGGGTCAGCTGAGGGAGGGCCGCGTTGCCGAGGTCGGCCAGGCGCTTCATCGCGATCAGCTCGTCCTTGTACTGCGGAGGCGGCAGCATCCATCCGATCCGCAGCGACGGCGCGAGCAGCTTCGACACGCTCCCTGCGTAGATCACCTGGTCGGCCAGCATCGCGCGCACGGCGGACACGGGTGGACGGTCGTACCGGTGCTCGGCGTCGTAGTCGTCCTCCATGATCAGCCCGCCCTCGGCCGCCCACTGGATCAGCTCGCGCCGTCGTTCACCGTCCAGTACGACGCCGGTCGGGAAATGGTGGGCCGGTGTCACCATCACCACGCGGGCACCGGATTCCCGCAGCAGGTCCACCCGGAGACCGCCCTCGTCGACCGGGATCGGCGGGGTGCCGAGACCCCAGTTCTGCAGGTGCTGGCGGGATCCGAGAGACCCCGGATCCTCGACCGCCATTTCCGTGACTCCGCGGGACTTGAGGACCTGCGCGACCAGGCCGATCGCCTGCGAGACGCCGGCCACGATGATCAGGTCCTCCGGGTGCGCGGTGATGCCGCGGTTCCGCGCCAGCCAGTTGGCGACCGCGCGTCGGAGCGCCGGCGTCCCGGACGGGTCGCCGTACCCGAACTCCGCCGACTCGAGATCGCCCAGGACCGCGCGCTCCGCCTTCAGCCAGGCCGCCCGCGGAAACGCGGCCAGGTCCGGCACTCCCGGCGTGAGGTCTATCCGAGCGGGAGCCGCGCGCAGGCTGTCGAACACGTCGAGCCCCGGCTCAGCTCCGAGCACGCGTCGCCCTGAACCACTCGTTCCACCCTCCGACTCCACTCCGGCGCCGGGCTGAATCGTCGCGGCGACCACAACGGTGCCGGCGCGGCCACGGCCGGCGACATGGCCGTCCTCGGTGAGCCGTTGGTAGGCCTCGGTGACCACGCCGCGGGAGACCTGCAGCTCGGTCGCGAGGACCCGCGTCGCCGGGAGCCGGCTGCCGATCGGGAGGCGGCCGTCCGAGATCGCCGTACGAAGTCGCTCGGTCAGCCAGTCCGACAGCCCGCCCGGCGGCGCCTCCGCAGGATCCAGCTGCAAGAAATCAGCACCTGCTTTGGACCGACCAATTCCGCCCTGATTGGACCTGTTCACCGGTCCATAATGCCGTCAGCGTGGAGATATGGGAACTGACTACGTACACGGCTACACGCCGGCCGAAACCCGCCGCCTGACCGACCAGGCGCAGACCCTCGCCGACCTCCTGCACGCCGGCATCACCTACCCGGCCGGCAGTCGCGTGCTCGAAGCGGGTTGTGGCGTCGGCGCGCAGACCGTCCAACTGGTGACCCGCAGCCCCGGCATCGACCTCGTCTCCGTCGACATCTCCGAGGAGTCGCTAGCCCAGGCGAAGGCCCGGGTGAGCACGCTCGCGGCGGACGCCCGCGTCGACTGGCGCCATGCGGACCTGCTCGACCTCCCCTTCCCCGACGAATCCTTCGACCACGTCTTCCTCTGCTTCGTCCTCGAGCACCTACCCAAACCCGAGGAGGCGCTGACCAAGCTGCAGCGCCTCATCCGACCCGGCGGCACGATCACGGTGATCGAGGGCGACCACGAGTCGGCGTTCTTCCACCCGCGGAGTACGGCGGCGCAAGCGGTCATCGACTGCCTCGTCGACCTACAGGCCGGGTCCGGCGGCGACGCGTTGATCGGCCGCCGGCTCCAACCGCTGCTCAAGGACGCCGGGTACGGCGACGTCCGCGCGTGGCCCTGCACCGTGTACGCCGACGAGACCCTGCCGCACCTGGTCGACGGCTTCACCCGCAAGACCTTTATCGCGATGGTCGAGTCGGTCCGCGAACGCGCGATCGCCGCCGACCTGCGGACCCCCGCCGAGTGGCAGACCGGCATCCGCGACCTCGAGAAGACCGCGGCGCAGGGCGGCACCTTCCACTACACCTTCTTCACCTCGGTAGGCCGAAAATGCTGATCCTGTTGCTGTTTCTCGTCCTGATCGCCTGGGCTCTGCAGTGGAATCACGACCGCCAGGTCTGGCCGTCCACGCCGGGCATCGCGCGCAACGGCGTACCCGACCGAGATGTGGAACGGCTTGCTGCCGATCTGCGGGCATTGCGCTGACCAGTTCATGAACACCTGGTAAACAGGAGGGCATGTCGCCTTCCGAGCAGCTCGAGATCGAGACCAAGTACGACGTCGACGAGGCCGCGAGCCTGCCGGCGCTGCACGACCTGCCAGGGGTCGCGAGTGTCGCGCAACCGGTGGAGCTCGACCTGGACGCGGTGTACTACGACACCGAGTCGATGACGCTCGCTGCCAACAAGGTGATCCTGCGCAGACGGACCGGCGGCGAGGACGACGGGTGGCATGTGAAGTTCCCGGTGTCGTCCGGTGAGCGGCTCGAGGTCAGGCATCCGCTCGGCCGGTCGAACCGCAGCGTTCCGGTCGCGGTCGTGCGCACGGTCCGCGTGCACGTTCGCGACCACGAGCTCGTCCCGGTGGTGACGTTGAACACCAAGCGCGTCGTCCACCGGCTGCTCGACGCGGACGGCGCGGTGCTCGCGGAGCTCGCCGACGATCGCGTGACCGCCGTCGTCCCGGGCGCCGAGCCGGACAGCTGGCGCGAGTGGGAGCTCGAGCTCGTCGGCGGCGACCGCAAGCTGCTCGAGGCCGCCGAGGACGTGCTGCGTTCCGCCGGCGCGTCACCGGCGTCCGGGCCGAGCAAGCTGGCGCGGGCGCTGGGCGATCGGGTGCCGACGGCGGACGAGTGGGAGTTGCCGTCGAAGCCGGTGACCTCGGACCTGTTCCGCGCGTACGCCGGTGCGCAGGTGCAGGCGATCCGCGAGCGGGACCCGGAGGTACGGCGGGACGTGCCGGACTCGATCCACAAGTTCCGGGTGGCGACGAGGCGGCTGCGGTCGGCGCTGGCGACGTACCGGCCGGTGGTGGACCGCGAGGCGGGCGACCGGATCCGCGACGAGCTGAAGTGGCTGGCCGGCGAGCTCGGGGTCGCCCGCGACGCCGAAGTACAACGGGAACACTTCGCCGCCGAGGTCGCCGAACAGCCGGCCGAGCTGGTCATGGGCCGGGTCGCGGGGCGGATCGACGACCACCTGCGGGGTGTCTACAAGGAGGGCCGGACGGGTGCGCTGGCCGCGCTGGAAAGCGAGCGGTACTTCCGGCTCCTGGACGCGCTCGACGAGCTGATCGCCAAACCGCCGCTGACCGGGGACGACAAGAAGGCGAAGAAGCAGATCGGCGACCTCCTCGACCACGACTGGAAGCGGATGCGGAAGGCGGTCCGCCGCTCGCAGGACGCCGAGACGTCGGCCGAGCAGGACCACGAGCTGCACGAGGTCCGCAAGGCCGCCAAGCGACTCCGGTACGCCGCCGAGTCCGCCGTACCGGTGCTCGGTGACGAAGCCTCCGACCTGGCCGACCGGGCCGAGAACGTCCAGGAGGTCCTCGGCGAGCACCAGGACTCCGTCGTCTCCCGCGACCTCCTCCGCCAACTCGCCGTCCAGGTCCACCTCGACGGCGGCAACGCCTTCACCTTCGGCCGCCTCCACGCCGCCGAAGAACAGCGAGGCACCCGCTCCCGAGACGCCTTCTACACCCTCTGGCCCAAACTAAAACTCGGCTGACGTTCTCCCGCGCGGTGCCGCGCGAGTAATCCCGCGCGGTGCCGCGCGAGTAATCCCGCGCGGTGCTGCGCGCGGCTCCTGCGTCGCCGTGCTGCGCGCCGCTCCCACCCGCCCGACTGCGCGCGCTGTCGCGCTTGATTGACGCGCTGCCGCGCGTGGTCGACTGCGGGGTGGTCGTCGTGGCACGCGTGCTGGTGTGCGTGTGGTTACCCCCGCGCGGTGCTGCGCGCGGCTCCTGCGTCGCCGTGCTGCGCGCCGCTCCCACCCGCCCGGCTGTGCGCGCTGTCGCGCTTGATTGACGCGCTGCCGCGCGTGGTCGACTGCGGGGTGGTCGTCGTGGCACGCGTGCGTGGTGTGCGTGTGGTTGCCCCCGCGCGGTGCTGCGCGCGGCTCCTGCGTCGCCGTGCTGCGCGCCGCTCCCACCCGCCCGGCTGTGCGCGCTGTCGCGCTTGATTGACGCGCTGCCGCGCGTGGTCGACTGCGGGGTGGTCGTCGTGGCACGCGTGCGTGGTGTGCGTGTGGTTGCCCCCGCGCTGTGCTGCGCGCGGCTCCTGCGTCGCCGTGCTGCGCGCCGCTCCCACCCGCCCAGCTGCGCGCGCTGTCGCGCTCGATTGACGCGCTGCCGCGCGTGGTCGACTGCGGGGTGGTCGTCGTGGCACGCGTGCGTGGTGTGCGTGTGGTTGCCCCCGCGCTGTGCTGCGCGCGGCTCCTGCGTCGCCGTGCTACGTGCCGCCCCCCGCCCGACTGCGCGCGCTGCCGCGCTGAATTGACGCGCTGCCGCGCGTGGTCGACTGCGGGGTGGTCGTCGTGGCACGCGTGCGTTGAGTGCCTGTGCTTGCCCCGCGCGATGGTGCGTGGTCGACCGTGACGTGGTTGTAGGGCCGGTGACTGGCGGGTGCGTGTGGTCGTCACTGGGCGGCTGGTTGCCGCGGACGCGCGGACCGTGGGTGGGCGGCGGCACTGCACGCAGCACCTGCGTTGCCGGGGGCGGGTTAGAGGGGCTCGATCGAGTCGGAGGGGCCTTGGTCGGGGGAGAAGGCGGAGAGGGCTCCCAGGACTTGGCCTCGGGTGTCGTGGATGACGTTGAGGTGGACCTCCAGGCGGACCGTTCTACCGGTCTTGTGGAGGGCCGGGACGTTGAAGGAGCCGTGGTCGACGACGCCGTCCGTGGACTTCATGGCGGCGTCGAAGCCGATCCAGTGGCGCTCCCGGTAGTCGGGCGGCACGATCAGGTCCAGCGTCGCACCGACGGCCTCGTCCGCCTCGAATCCGAACAGGTCGGTCATCCCGGAGCTCCAGTAGTCGATCACTCCGGAAGGGTTCGCGAAGATCACCGCTGAGTTCGTCATGACTCGACGCTAGGCAAGTTGTCGGCGTGGCGTCGACGACGCACACCCCACAGATCGCGACACACCGCAAGCCGAAGACGGACAGCGCAAGAGGCGCCAAAAGGAGACGGACCCGGGCAGGGGGCCGGGTCCGTCTGGGGTGGGGTGGGGCTGTCAGGCAGGTTCGCGGGTGGTCAGCAGGGCCTGCCTGACAGGTCTTCGGCGGCGGTCAGTGCTGGACCGCCTTCTCGGCGCCCGCGCCGGTCAGGGAGCGGACCTCCATCTCGGCGTACTTGTCGACGTCGGTCTGTTCCTTGCTGGTGACGGTCCCGAGCCAGCCGAGGAAGAAGGCCAGCGGGATCGAGACGATGCCGGGGTTGTCCAGCGGGAACCAGTGGAAGTCGATGCCGGTGTCGGTGATCATCGACAGGCTGGCGCCGGTCTTGGCATCGACCTTGCCGGAGACGACCGGGCTGAACGCGATCAGGATGATCGCCGAGCCCAGACCGCCGTAGATGCTCCAGAGCGCGCCGCGGGTGTTGAACCGCCGCCAGAACAGCGAGTACAGGATCGTCGGCAGGTTCGCGCTGGCCGCGACCGCGAACGCGAGCGCCACCAGGAAGGCGATGTTCTGGCCGTTGGCGAAGATGCCGCCGACGATCGCGACCGCGCCGATCACCAGCGCGGTGATCCGGGCGACCCGGACCTCGCCGTCGGCGTTGACCTCGCCCTTCTTGATGACCTGGCCGTAGACGTCGTGCGCGAACGACGTACTCGCGGTGATCGTCAGGCCGGCCACGACCGCCAGGATGGTGGCGAAGGCGACCGCGGAGATGACGCCGAGCAGCAGTTCGCCGCCGAGCTCGAACGCCAGCAGTGGCGCGGCCGAGTTCGCCCGGCCGGGAGCGGCCCTGATCGCGTCCGGGCCGACGAGCGCGGCGGCGCCGTACCCGAGGACCAGGGTGAACAGGTAGAAGATGCCGATGATCCAGATCGCCCAGCTGACGCTGCGGCGGGCTTCCTTGGAGTTCGGCACGGTGTAGAAGCGCATCAGCACGTGCGGCAGACCGGCGGTGCCGAGCACGAGCGCGAGCGCCAGCGAGATGAAGTCCAGCTTGCTGATCCCGGTCGCGCCGTACTGCAGGCCCGGGTTGAGCAGGTTCTCACCAGCCGTTGGGCTGCGGTCGACCGCCGCACCGAGCAGGCTGGACAGGTTGAAGGTGTACTTCGCCAGCACCCACAACGTCATCAGGCCGGCGCCGAGCACGAGCAGGACGGCCTTGATGATCTGCACCCAGGTGGTGCCCTTCATCCCGCCGACCAGCACGTACGTGATCATGATGATGCCGACCACGGCGATCACCAGGCTCTGCCCGGCCCGGCCGTCGATGCCCAGCAGCAGCGCGACCAGACCCCCGGCGCCGGCCATCTGCGCCAGCAGGTAGAAGAAGCAGACGCCGAGGGTCGAGATCGCGGCCGCCATCCGGACGGGCCGCTGCTTGAGCCGGAACGACAGTACGTCGGCCATCGTGAACCGGCCGGTGTTCCGGAGCAGTTCGGCGACCAGTAGCAGGGCGACGAGCCAGGCCACCAGGAAGCCGATCGAGTAGAGGAAGCCGTCGTACCCGTTCAGGGCGATCGCTCCCGCGATGCCGAGGAAGGACGCGGCGGACAGGTAGTCGCCGGCGATCGCGACGCCGTTCTGCGGGCCGGTGAAGGACCGGCCGCCGGCGTAGAAGTCGGCCGCGGTCCGGTTGTTCCGGGAGGCCTTGATGACGATCGCCAGGGTGGCGATCACGAACAGCGCGAAGATCGCGATGTTGACCGTCGGGTTGCCGATGTCGGTTGCCAGTGGCAACAACAGGGGTGCGCTCACTGGTCGGCTCCCTCGATCTGGTGGCGGAGCCGCTCGGCGTCCGGGTCGATCCGCTTGTCGGCCCAGCGGACGTAGGCCATCGTGATGGCGAAGGTCGACACGAACTGTCCGAGCCCGAACAGCAGCGCGACGTTGATGTTGCCGCCGACCCGCGTGGACATGAAGCCGGGTGCGTAGGCGGCGAGCAGGACGTAGACGAAGTACCAGACCAGGAACAGGCCGGTCATCGGGAACACGAAGCGCCGGAACCGGCGACGCAACTCGGAGAAGTCCGGTGACACCTGGACGTCTCGGTACGTCGTCAGCTCCGGATCGCCCGCGGATCGCGTCGTGTCGCTCATCGCGGGACCTCCAGACATGGATCAGGCCGGGCGGATGGGCCGGCAGGGGCTGCTGCTGGTCGTACTGTGGTCCGGATCACGGCACGGCCGACAGCACCCGCGCGCATCGAGCGCTCAGCGGACCACACCAGTCGTTCGGTGGATCACCGCACTGCGACGAGCGGTCGAATCCTCACGACGAGCGGTCACCACCCTCCGTTCATTCGTCGCGCTTTGACCCTTCGTCCGAGATCGACCGCGCAGGCCCGATCGCGTGAGGGTCAAAACGCGACGAATGAACGGCGAGGGAGGTGAAGCCGCGGTCCACGTCGACGGCCTCGGGGGTGTGCAGGCGGACCATGCTGCGGGCGGTGCCGGCCGGGATCTTGTCCGGGGTCAGCTTGGACACCACGATCACGGTGACGAACGCGAGCGGCATCGTCCAGGCGGCCGGTTGACCGACCAGTGCCTGCGGCCAGCCGCTGTCCGGGCCGCCGACGACGTTGACCAGCGCGGCCGCACTCGCCGCGACCCCGCCGACGATCAGCCCGGCCGCGGCGCCGGTCGTGGACATCCGCCGCCACCAGATCCCCAGCACCAGCAGGGGACAGAACGTCGATGCCGCCACCGCGAACGCGAGCCCGACAGTGTCCGCGAGACTCAACGCACCGGTCAGCAGGAACGCGAGATACGGCACGCACATCGACAGCAGCGCCGCGATCCGAAAGCTGTTTACGGCGACGTAGTCACCGCCGGTCCACCGGTGCAACCGGCTCCGCAGCAGGTCCTGGTCGATCACGCCGGCGATCGCGACGGTCAGCCCGGACGACGTCGACAGGAACGCCGCGAACGCCCCGGCCGCGACCAGCGCACCGAGCAGATCCCCTGCGGTCCCGGGGAAGATCCGTCCCGGCAGCTCGAGGACGACGGTGTCCGCCCCACTCCCGACCAGGTCCGGTGCGAACGTCCGCCCGAGGACGGCGTACATCGGTGGGAAGAGGTAGAAGATCCCCAGCAGCGCCAGTACGACGACGGTCGTACGACGTGCCGCCCGGCCGTCCGGATTCGTGTAGAACCGGACCAGCACGTGCGGCAGGCCCATCGTCCCGAAACAAAGGGCCAGGAGCAACGAATACGTCGCGTACAGCGGATGGTCCCGACCGCCCGCGGTGGACAGCGGCTCGGCCCATTCCGCACCCGCGCCCTGCAACGCCTCGAGTACGCCGACCGGATGCTCGACGGATCGCCACGCGATCAGGATGACGAAGATCGGCAACGCCAGCGCGGTCAGCTTCAGCCAGTACTGGAACGCCTGGACGAACGTGATCGACCGCATGCCACCCGCGGCGACGTTGATCACCACGATCACCGCGACGACCGCGGCCCCGACGTCCGGCGGCGCCCCGGTGACGGTCTGGAGGGTCAGCCCGGCGCCGTGCAGTTGCGGGAGCAGGTACAGCGTGCCGATGCCGACGACGAGGCCGGCGCAGATCCGCCGGACGAAGGCCGACTCGAAGCGGGTCTCGGCGAAGTCGGGCAGCGTGTACGCACCCGACCGGCGCAGCGGGGCGGCGACCAGGACGAGCAGCATCAGGTAGCCGACCGTGTAGCCGACCGAGAACCAGAGCATGTCCGCGCCGTTCACCAGCACCAGGCCGGCCACCCCGAGGAACGACGCCGCCGACAGGTACTCGCCGCTGATCGCGGACGCGTTCCACCGCGGCGTCACCACCCGGCTGGCGACGTAGAAGTCGCTCGTGGTCCGCGAGATCCGCAACCCGAACAGCCCGATGCCGATCGTCGCCAGGATCACCAGCACGATCGCGGTCAGACTGGTTGCCGGTGACATCTACTGCCGTCCGACGAACTCGGTGAACTCGGACTCGATCCGTTCGGCGTGGCGGACGTAGATCCGGGCGGCGACGTACACCACCGGGTAGACGGCGACGCCGAGGATCACCCAGGGGAGCGGTACGCCGAAGACGTCCAGAGTGCGCGTGGCCGGGACCAGGACGAACAGCAGTGGGATCCCGCCGAGGACGACGGCCGCACCGGCGATGACGGCGAGCGCGAGCCGGAGCTGGGACTGGATCAGCGAGTGCATGTAGACCTCGCCGAGGCGGGTCTGCTCGTCGATCTCGCGGGTGCCGGTCGGGGTGATCGGACGGCGGGCGGCGCTCGTCCGCGGACTCGTGACCCGGACCCGGCGCGGTCCCTCCGGCGTACTCATGTCAACTCCGCAGCGACGTCGAGCGGACCAGCAGGTCGCGGAGTTCGCGGGTGTGCCGGCGGCTGACCGGCAGCCAGTCGCCGCCGACCCGGACCGCGCACCGGCCGCCGTCGACGCGCATCTCGTCCACGTGCGCGAGGGCGACGAGCGTACTGCGGTGGATCCGGGTGAACCCCGCGTCGCGCCACCGCTCCTCGAGCGTGCTCAGCGGGATGCGGACGAGGTGCGAGTTCTGCCCGGTGTGCAGGCGGGCGTAGTCGCCCTGCGCCTCGACGTAGCGGACCGTCGACCGCTGGACGAAGCGGGTGACACCCGCCAGCTCGACCGAGATCACCTCGTCGTCGGTCTCGTCCGCGCTCTGCAGCGCGGCCGGGGCGCCGGCCGTGACCACCCGGCGGACCGCCTCGGCCAGGCGCTCGGCCCGGACCGGCTTCATCACGTAGTCGGTCGCTTCGAGCTCGAACGCCGCCACCGCGTGCTCGTCGTACGCGGTGACGAAGACGATCTGCGGCCGCGGCTGGCGGAACTTGGACAGCACCTGGGCCAGGTCGATCCCGGTCAGGCCGGGCATCTTGATGTCGCAGAACACCACGTCCAGGTCGGCGGCCTGCAGGATCTTGAGGGCGTCGGGCCCGTTCGACGCGGTCCTGATCTCGCCGATCCGGCTGTCCCGCGACAGCAGGTACACCAGCTCGGCCAGCGCCGGCTCCTCGTCGTCCGCGACCAGCGCGCGCAGTGGAGTGTCGGCCATGCCCACACCCTAGGGCGAGGCATGCACTCCTGAGGAGTATTTGGGAACTCGAAAGGTCACCTTGGTGCCCGCGTCCACGGCGGTCTCGACGACCAGGCCGTAGGCGTCGCCGTACACCTGCCGCAGGCGGGCGTCCACGTTCCCGAGGCCGACCGAGTCGCTGCCGGACTCGCCCGCCAGCGCGGCCCGGATCACCTCGGGGTCGCTGCCGGCGCCGTCGTCCTCCACGCTGATCTCGGCGTCGTTGATCCGGTCGGTGGCACGGATGGTGATCCGGCCGACGCCCGTCGTACCCTCCAGGCCGTGGCGTACGGCGTTCTCCACCAGCGGCTGGACGACCAGGAACGGGATCACCACCGGCAGCACCTCGGGCGCGATCAGCAGCGACACCTTCAACCGGTCCCCGAACCGGGCCTGCTCCAGCACCAGGTACCGCTCGACGTTGCGCAGCTCGTCGGCGAGCGTGGTGAACTCACCGCCGCGCCGCAGCGCGTACCGGGAGAAGTCGGCGAACTCCAGCACGAGCTCCCGCGCCCGCTCCGGATCGGTCCGCACGAACGAGGCGATCGCGGCCAGCGCGTTGTAGATGAAGTGCGGGCTGATCTGCGCCCGCAGTGCCCGCAGCTCGGCCTCCATCGCCCGGGTGCGCTCCTTGTTGAGCTCGGCCAGCTCCACCTGGCCGGACACCCAGCGGGCGACCTCCTCGGTCGCTCGGACCAGTGCGGCCGACGACTTGATGCTGTACGCCACCAGTACGGCGACCACTCGCTCCTCGGTGACGATCGGCGCGACCACCGCCGTACGGATCGGGCACTGCGGGTCGCCACAGGCCACGTCGTGTGCGCCGAGCACCGCCGTACGCCCGGTGCGCAGGGTGGGCGCGGCCAGAGCCTTGGCGTCGCGGCGGTGGTTGCTCTCGTAGGGTCCGCCGACGCCGTCCCAGGCCAGTACGCCGGACGAGTCGCAGATGGCGATGGCCGCCGTACCGAGGAGGTCCCGGAGGTGGCGGCTCGCTTTGCCGGCCGCGGCCGGGGTCAGGCCCTCGCGCAGGTGAGGAGTGGCCAGCGAGGCCGTATGCAGGGTCGCGTACGTTGCCTTGTCGGCCAGAGTCCCGAAATGCTTCCGCCGTCGTGCGAACACGTGACGACGGTAACCGGTCAGCCCTCCGCGCGGGGCCTGAACGCCTCCAAGGCCTCGGTGTCGGAGTAGTTGGACAGCAGGTACTCCGCGACCCACGCCTCCCGGCCCGGGTACGACGACTCGGCGACGATCCGGTCGGCGGCCTGCCGACTGTCGAGGGCCGACCGACGCAGTTGCACGCCGTCCGGAGTCAACAGGGCCCAGCTGGGGCCGGGAGCGCCGTACGGCATCCCGACGCTGCCCGCGTTGACCACGAGTCTCCGATCGACCTGCCGCGCGAACGGCATGTGCGTGTGCCCGCAGACCACGGTCCGGATCTCGTCCGGCAGCCCGCTGAACACCTGGGCCCACCGCGGGATCGGACTGTCGACCAGCACCATCTCCTCGTCGTCGCGAGGAGTCGCGTGACAGAACAGCACGTCGTCCAGCATGTGGGTGGTCGGCAGCCCCGCCAGCAACTCCACCTGATCCGCCCGCAACTGCTCGGCCGCCCACGGACTGACCCCATCCGGAGCCTCACCCTCGAAGGTCCCCCGAGCCATCGCCACGAGCTCCCGATCCGCGTTCCCCCGAACCCAGACCACCCGATCCCCGAGCGACATCAGCAGATCCAGCGTCTCCACCGGCAACGGTCCACTGGCGATGTCCCCGGCCAGCACGATCACGTCCGCCGCCCGGACGTCCCGCTCCGCCAGCACCGCCTCCAGCGCAGGCAACACCCCATGAACATCCGCGAGCACGGCAACTGTCGTCATCTCACCAGTCTGCGCCGAAACCTGCGGCACCACGCGGCTTGTCTGCCGCCAGCAGATCAGCGGGCGAAGTCGACCTCCTTGGCCGCCGTGATCTCGGTCGCCCGCTCACAAGCGCCGGTGCTGATCGCGCAGCGCACCAGCACGCTCTTGCTGAACGGCGCCTGACCGCCTCCGGACACGAGCGCGACCATCAGCAGATTATCGTTGTCCTCGGCGACGACCCGGTAGAAGCATCCGCGCCACTGCCGGATCACCGCACCGCTGCGCACGTTGAGCGCGGCCACGGAGATGGCACAGTTCCCGTCGGTGTTGGCCGGTGTGCCGATCGCTACGGATCCGTCGGGGGTGAACCCACCGATGGTCTGCTCGCAGCTCTGGAACAGCCGGTCGCCGGTGGTGACGCCGCGGACGGTCGAGCAGCCGGCGTCGCTGCCGGTGGCCGGCAACGAGGACGCCAGCTTGCCGTCCGGCGAGATCGCCAGCGGCGCCGGGACCGTCTTCACCAGCCGGCTGCTGCTCCCCGGTCTCCAGGAGTAGAGCTTCGCCACTTTCTCCGAGCCCTTGACCGAGGCGCTGTAGTAGACCTGACCGTTCGCGTACGCCATCACCTTGATGCTCCGGACGTCCGGCAGTTCCACCGATTGCACCGATCCACCCCGCTCGGAGTAGAGCGTCGCGCCGTACGTCATCTGCCCGTCGACCAACGGCGCGTCGGACGCGTACGCCGCGGCCGCCTGGTCCGAGGCGGAGACGAGCGTGTAGATCCTCGGAGTACGGCGGACGACCGCTCCTGCCGAGTTGAGCTTGAGGAGCTCGCCGGACCCGTCCGCGGTCAACGTGGTCGCCAGCACGCCGTCGCCCAGGCCCGCGACGTCCAGGATGGTGTTGCTGCCCGGAACCTTCAGGTCCCGGCCGCCACCGAGGACCGCACGATCGAGGCGGTAGCTCAGTTGCGGGCCGCGTCCCTTCGGCAGCGTGCCCAGCTCGAGATCGACCACCGTCGGAGCGCTCGGCGCGGAGGGGGTCCTCGACGGCGCAGTCGGCGATGTCGGTGGGGTCGGCGGTGCTGACGGCGGCAGCGGTGTCGGCGAAGGCGACGGCGCCGCCGGGCTCGCTGCCGCGGTAGGTGACACCTTCGGCGACGGACTGCCGCTCAGCGGCGCGGCCTCGGCACTCGAACTCACCCGCGGCCCCTGACGGTAGGCGAGCGCACCACCAACGGTGACGGCGACCACGGCCACCACCACGACGAGGATGACCAGATGCCTGTCCTTCGGTCCCATCCGCAGAGCAGCTCCCGTCAGGACCCGAGAAGGAGAGTGCCCTTGGCAAGCGGCGTTGCCAGCTCGCAGGCACCGGTGGTGATCGTGCACCGGATGATGGAGGCCGGTGACTCCTCACCGGTGTCCGCGAGGATCAGCAGGTGCTGGTCGTCCTCGGCGACGGTCTGCCGGAACACCCCGGACCATTCGTGGAGCAGAGTACCGGCCTTCGCGTCGAGCGCGGCCGCGATCCCGTCGGCGTACCCGTCCCGGTAGAAGGGTCCGGCGATCGCGGTGGTGCCGTCGGGGGTGAAGCCGTCGACCTGGTAGTCGCACGTACGCCACAGCCGCTTGCCGCTCGCGACCGCGAGCACGCTGGTGCAGCTGTTGTAGTCGGTCAGTGTGGTCAGCGACGCCGCGACCGTCCCGTCAGCGGACACCGCGGTCGGTTTCGGCACCGTCTTGATCGCGGTCACCTTGGAAGCACCGGGGGTCCATGAGTACAGCGTCCAGGTGCTGGCGGCCTCCTTGGCCGACGCCTGGAAATAGACTTTCCCGTTGCTGTAGCCGATCAGCGTGGTGTTCCAGACGTCCGGGACGGTGACCTTCTGGATCCGCTCCTGCTCGGCGTAGATGGTGGTGCCGGGCGACTGCTCGCCGAGGTCGGACACCAGGGTGGTGTTGTAGGCGGCGGCCATCCCGTCCTCGGTGGTGACGATCCCGGTGACGTTCGGCGTCCGCCGGAGAATGGCGCCGTCCGAGCCGATGGTCAGCATCTCGGTGGTGTTGTCGTTCCCGCCCACGACGGCCAGGACCGACTGCCCCATCCGGGCAACCCGCTGAATGTCCTGGGTGCCTGGGATCTTGACCTCCTGGCCGGCACCACCGCGGACCGTCCGTCCGGTCAGGTAGGCAACCTGTGGCAGGCGTCCGGCCTTGAGCTGGTCCAGCTTCACTTCCGACTTGACCGGGCCGGATGGTGGCTTCGGCGGGGTGGTGGTCGGTTTCGCGGTCGGGGTCGGCGTGGACGGGGTCGGGGTCGTCGAGGGCTTCGGAGTTTGGCTCGGGCTGGGTGTGGGGGACGGGGAGCCGGTCAGTGGGGCGGCGTCGGCGGAGGCGTTCTGGGGGCCTTGGCGGTAGGCGATGGCGGCGCCGATGGCGACGGCGGCTACTGCGACTGATGCGACCAGGATGACCAGGCGCCTGTTGTTGTTCCGCATCAGCGGCTCCTTACTCACGATCCGAGCAGTAGGGGCTCGGAGGACAGAGGTGTGGCCAGTTCGCACCGGCCGGTGCTGACCGCGCAGCGCACGACGGCCGAGCGGGACGTCGGCTCGGGCCGGTCGTGCCACAGCAGCAAGAGGTGGTCGTCGTCCTCGGCAACGGCTCCACGCAGCGACGGGCCGGTCCACTCGCGCAGGAGCTTGCCGGCCTTGGTGTCCAGGGCCGCTGTCCGAGGCTCGCCGTACGGCGAACCGCCGTGGGGCGGCAGGCCGATGACGAAGGCACTGGTCGGACTGAAGCGGTCCAAGCGGTACTGGCACGTGCGCCACCGCTGCCGGCCGCTAGCGATGTCCGTGACCGCGCTGCACAGCCCGCTGTCGGTGAACACCGGGATGCCGGCCGCCAGACCGCCGCGGGCAGCCACCGACACCGGCGATGCCACGGATGCGGTCGTCCGTACGACGTTCTGGTCGACATCCCACGTGTACAGGCTCCACGAGGTGCCGTCACTCCGCCCGCTGCTGAAGTACACCGTCCGGTCGACGACAGCGATCACCCGCACGTCGAAGGCCTCGGGCCGGGCCAGTACGGCGGCCGGCTTCGTCCCGGGCTCCTGGAAGTACACCGTGCCGCCGGGCTCACCGGACGAGAACCGCCCACCGGACGCGTAGGCGGCGTACTTGCCGTCGGCACTCGTCGCGAGCGAGTCGACACCAGTGATCCGCTGGACCACCTTGCCGGAGTGGTCCTGGATGACCAGCGAACTGCTCGTGCCGCTCGTGACCTGGACTGTCAGCGTGGTGTCCCAGAGACGGGCAGCGGCCTCGATCGCCGCCGTACCGGGGACTGTGACCGGATTGCTCACTCCACCCGTCACCGTGCGGCCGCGCAGGTAGGTGACCTGTGGCTCGCGCCCGGGCGTGAGTTTGGTCGCATCGACCGGGACCTTGAGACCGAGCGGGGCCGCCGACACCGATGCCGCCAGCGGAGCGGCTGCCGCGCCGGCCTGATTGCGTGGGGTCCGCGCGGCGCCGAGCAGTCCGCCGCCCACGACAGCCGCGACCGCAACCGCGGCCACCACCGCCGCCAACGGCCGTCTGCTGCTCGCCACGCGTACCTCGTTCATCCCCGTTGTGGACGCCGCGGAGACCCGGTTTGTTCGCCCCGAAACGCCGTACCTCTTGCTCCGGCGAACGAGTCGCACGGCGGATCGAGCATAATTGCGCCATGGACCAGCCACCGCGGATCGGCCGGTACTCCCTGGTCCGCCGGGTGGGTGCCGGGGGTTTCGCGACCGTCTGGCTCGCGCGCGACGAGCAGCTGGACGCCGAGGTCGCCGTCAAGATCCTGTCCGACAACTGGGTCGAGGACGAGGACGTCCGGCGCCGCTTCCTGGCCGAGGGCCGCTTCCTCCGCAAGGTCGACTCGCTGTACGTCGTCGGCGTACACGACATCGGCGAGGCCGACGACGGCCGGCCGTTCATGGTGCTCACGTACGCCGACGGCGGCACGCTCGCGGACCGGATCAAGGCCGGCTCGCTGGAGATCGCCGAGGCGGTCCGCATCATCACCCAGGTCGGCCGCGGCCTGAAGCACCTGCACAGCCGCGGCGTCCTGCACCGCGACGTGAAGCCGGCCAACGTGCTGTTCCGCACCGACCCGGCCGGCGACCGCGCGATGCTGTCCGACCTCGGCCTGGGCAAGTCCCTCGCCGAGGTCTCCCGGATCACGATGCCCGGCGGCACCCCGTCGTACGTCGCCCCCGAGCAGGTCCGCGGTGAACGCCTCGACCACCGCGCCGACCTCTACTCGCTCGGCGCGGTCGCGTACGCCGCCTTCACCGGCCAGGCACCGCACGGCGTGGCCAGCCTCGGCGCGGTCATGCAGATCGACTCACCGCCGCCGTCGATGACCACGATCCGCGACGACATCCCGGACGCGATCGACGTCGTCGTACGCCGAGCCCTCGAGCCGGACCGCGACAAGCGCTGGCCGGACTTGGACAGCTTCCTCAACGCGCTCCGCGACGCCCACACCACCGGCGAGATCCCACCGGCCCTGGTGCCGGCCGCCGAGATGCCGACCCCCGCGGCCCCACCGGCTGACGTCGACCAGGCCACGGCCCTGGCCAGCTCCAACCAGCCCACCGTCGCCACACCCGCCGGCCGCGGCCGCTCCCGCGTCATCGCCGCCGTCGCCGCGATCATCCTCGCCGCAGCAGGCGCCTACGGCGGCTACGAGCTGGTCCAGACACGACCAACGACGGTTGAGTACCAGAACCTGTCTGTCGAGGTGCCACGCGACTGGTCACAGAAGGCCGAGCGTTCCGAGGGACCTGCGTTGCTGGTGAGCACCGACACGGCGAACTGGAGCAAATCCACGGATGTCGATGGCGTGTACGTGGGCGTCATCGACGGCACGAGTCTGCCGAGGACCACCACACCTCCACCTGGCTGCACGGCAGTTCCGGGGGAGAACCAGGACATCGGTGGACGTCAGGCGGTTCTGTTCCGATACACGTGCAACGAGGCCAACTCTGTCTACGAGCGGTTCGTGCAGTACCCCGGCGGCAAGCTGCTTCAGGTTCAGGTGCGGGAGGACAACGCCGGCCGGCGACAGACCGTGCTGGACTCGGCGTCGTACCTCCCACCAGGCGGTTAAGGCACCAGGGACGTCAGGCTGGTGATGGGGGCTTTGTGGAGGCGGGGGATGACGTTGAGGGTGGCGGGGTCCGAGCCGTAGAGGTGGGAGGCGGACTCGTAGACCAGGTAGGCGGTGCCGTTGTACTCGGTGATGCCTTCGGTCATGCTCGGCGCGCGGAAGCAGCTGAGCCGCGCGGCGTCCAGGTCCTTCTGGCCGCGCTTGACGACGTACAGGTTGCTCCGGTTTCCCCGCCCGTACGACGTGCTGTAGATGAAGTGGTTCGCGGTCACCATCAGGCCCTGGGTCTTGGTCGGGACCTCCCACGCGCCGGCGACCGTGGTCAATGTCCCGTCGTCGGCGATCTTGTACTCGTACATGGTCCCGCGACCCTCGGAATTGAACGACCCCGAGAACAACGAGTCCCCGTAGCTCCCGATGAACGACGACGCGGCCACGTCCCGCGCGGTCCCGACCTGCGTCAGGTACGGCGTACCCGCGGCCTTCAGCGCGTCCCGCAAGGCCGTCAACCGGTACTTCCGGATGCTGCTGCCCTGCCCGGACACGAACGCCCAGCCCTTGCTGACGGTGATGCCGCCGACATGTGACTCGGCGATCGCGACCACGCCGACGGTGGCGCCGGTCGACGGGTCGATGCCGTAGATCTGCGAGTCGGCGCCGCTGCGGTACGACGTGACCAGCAGCAGGTTCTTGCCGGAGCCGTCCCAGTTGTACCAGGTGCCGGCGCCCTGCGGGGTGTGCGTGCTGAGGTTGGGGATGCTCGCGCTGTTGCTGAAGCGGGCGTCGTACTTGTAGGACGCGGACGGTCCGTCGTAGAAGGTCGAGCCGCCGCTGGTGGACGTGTCGCAACTGATCGCGGCACCGGCGGGCAGCGCGGCAGTCAAGGCGGCAGCGGTGGTGACGAAGGCGGTCACGATGGCAAGGGGGCGTCTGGCCATGATGGGATCCTCTGGAGGTTGGGCGGAAACCTACGAGAATTCCAGAGTAGATCGTCAATGAGTAACGCGCGAGGGGATTCCGGCCGTCGGCCGCGCGAACGAACGCCGTACGGTAGGCGCATGACCGATCTGTCCGCGGCGATCGACCGCGTTCTGCCCAGCGTCCGTGCCGACCTCGAGGACCTCATCCGGATCCCGTCGGTCAGCTACGAACCGGCCCGCGCGGCCGACGTCCAGCGTTCCGCCGAAGCGACCGCGGCGCTGTTCGAGGCCGAGGGATTCACGGTGAAGATCGTCCGCGCCGGCGAGGGTGCGCCGGCGGTGATCGCCAAGAAGGCCGCGCCCGCGGGCAAGCCGACCGTGCTGCTGTACGCGCACCACGACGTCCAGCCGACCGGCGCGGTCGAGCAGTGGACCTCGGACCCGTTCGAGCCGACCGAGCGCGGCGACCGGCTGTACGGCCGGGGTGCGGCCGACGACAAGGCCGGCATCGCCGCCCACCTGGCCGCCGTACGGGCCTTCGGCAACGATCTGCCGGTGGGCGTGACCGTGTTCGTCGAGGGCGAGGAGGAGATTGGCTCGCCGACCCTGCTGCAACTGCTGGACGAGTACTCCGAGGAGCTCGCCGCCGACGCGATCGTGATCGCGGACTCCGGCAACTGGGACATCGGCCGGCCGGCGCTGACGGTGTCGCTGCGCGGCCTGGTGGAGGCGTACGTCGAGGTCCGCACGCTCAGCCACGCGGTCCACTCCGGGCTGTTCGGCGGCCCGATCCCGGACGCGCTGTCGACCCTGTGCCGGCTGCTCGCCACCCTGCACGACGACAAGGGCGACGTCGCGGTGGACGGGCTGCACGCGTCCCGGGCCGCCGACGTCGAGTACCCGGAGCACCGGCTGCGGGCCGAGTCCGGCGTACTGGACTCGGTCCGGCTGACCGGCTCGGGTTCGCTCGTCGACCGGCTGTGGACCCGCCCGTCGATCGCCGTCCTCGGGATCGACGCGCCGTCGGTGGCGGAGGCCAGCAACACGCTGGTCCCGGTCGCGCGGGCGAAGGTGAGCCTGCGGGTCGCGCCGGGCGACGACGCGATCAAGGCGAGCGCGGCGTTGAAGGACCACCTGGAGGCCAACATCCCGTGGGGTGCGCAGGTCACCGTGACCGAGGGCCAGACCGGTCAGCCGTGCAGCGTGAACGCGCGCGGCGCCGGGTACGAGGCCGCCCGGTCGGCGTTCCGGACCGCGTGGGGTGTGGACCCGATCGACATGGGCATGGGTGGCTCGATCCCGTTCATCGCGGAGTTCCAGCAGACCTTCCCGCAGGCCTCGATCCTGGTCACCGGCGTGGAGGATCCGGACACCCGCGCGCACGGGATCGACGAGGGTCTGCACCTGGCCGAGTTCCGCAAGGTCTGCCTGGCCGAGGCCCTGCTGCTCCAGAACCTGGCCAAGGACGCCTGACCGGGCTTTCCGGCGACCCAGTGTTTGGCATAGGTTTCGGCGAGTGAAGATCGCAGTCGTGCGGGAGACCAGACCGGCCGAGCGCCGGGTCGCGCTGGTGCCGGAACAAGTCGCGAAACTCATCGAGCTCGGTTACGAGGTGGCGGTCGAGCCCGCCGCGGGTGAGCGGGCGCTGTACTCCGACGACCAGTACCGGGCCGCGGGCGCCGAGGTCGCCTGGGGTGCGGACCACGCCGCCACCATCGTGGCGTCGGTGCAGCCGTTGGAGCGCGAGCGCCTGCAGCGGCTGCACGCCGGTACGGCGCTGATGTCGTTCCTGCCGACGAATCCGCCGGACGTCGTCCGGACCGCCACCCGGGCCAAGCTGACCGCGTTCGCGATGGAGCTGATCCCGCGGATCTCCCGGGCCCAGTCGATGGACGCGCTGTCCTCGCAGGCCCTGGTCGCCGGCTACCGCGCGGCCATCGTCGCGGCCGAGCGGCTGCCGCGGTTCTTCCCGCTGAACATGACCGCGGCCGGCACGGTCCCGCCGGCCCAGGTCCTCGTCCTCGGCGCCGGTGTGGCCGGCCTGCAGGCGATCGCGACCTGCAAGCGCCTCGGCGCCGTTGTCAAGGCGTACGACGTCCGGACGGCCGCGGCCGAGGAGATCGCGTCGATGGGCGCCGTACCGATCGAGCTCGAGCTCGGCACCCTCGACGGCCCCGGCGGGTACGCCCGCGAGATGACGCCGGAGCGGGCCCAGTTGCAGCGCGAGCTGCTCACGCCGTACGTCGCCGCCGCGGACGCCCTGATCACCACCGCCGCCGTGCCCGGCCGGACCGCGCCGATGCTGGTGTCGCGGTCGATGGTCGAGCAGATGAAGCCCGGCTCGGTCGTGGTCGACCTGGCCTCCGAGCAGGGCGGCAACGTCGAGGGCTCGGTCGCCGGGACCGAGCTGACCATCGGCGGCGCACTGGTCTGGGGCGGTGCGAACGTCGCCAGCCAACTGGCCGGACCGGCCAGCCGGCTCTACGGTCAGAACATCGCCAACCTGATCCGGTTGATGACCCGCAACGCGGCCTTCGACCCGGACTTCACCGACGAGATCGTCCGCGGCTGCTGCGTCACCCACGACGGCAGCGTCCTGCACGAGCCGACCCGAGAGCTTCTGGAAGGACAGGCCCCGTGACCGAGTCAATCGCCTTGCTGACGATCTTCGTGCTGGCGGCGTTCGTCGGGGTCGAGGTGATCAGCAAGGTCTCCTCGACCCTGCACACCCCACTGATGTCCGGGGCGAACGCGATCCACGGCGTCATCCTGGTCGGCGCCATCATCGTCACCGGGCAGGCCGAGTCCACGCTCGTGGTGATCGTCGGGCTGCTGGCCGTCGTCCTGGCGACCGTGAACATGGTCGGCGGGTTCGTGGTCACCGACCGGATGCTGGAGATGTTCAAGGGTCCGGGGGCACGCAAGAAGGAGCTGCAGAAGTGATCCCCACCTGGGCCCAGATCGGGTATCTGGTCGCCGCAGTCTGTTTCATCGTCGCGCTGAAGGCGCTCTCGTCGCCGCGGTCCGCCCGGGCCGGCAACGCGCTCGGCGCGGCCGGCGCGGTGCTCGCGGTGGTCATCACCTTCGTCGCCTACAAACCGGACCACCTGGCGCCGATCCTGATCGCGCTGGCGATCGGCACCGTCGGCGGCGTGGTCGGCTCGCGCCGGGTGCAGATGACCCACATGCCACAGCTCGTTGCCCTCTTCAACGGTGTCGGGGGTGGCGCGGCCGCCCTGGTCGCGCTGATGGAGCTCGGCGAGGTCCGCGAGGGCCAGACCGTGGCCGCGCTCGCGACCGCGTTCACCATCCTGGTCGGTGCGATCAGCTTCTCCGGCTCGATCGTGACGTTCGCCAAGCTGCAGGAGCTGATGACGACCCGGCCGGTGGTCTTCCCCGGTCTGCCGGTGCTGTTCATCGCCTCGGTCCTCGGCGGAATCGCGCTGGCCGGCTGGCTGGTGTCCGACCTGCGGGTCTGGGTCGGCGTCCTGCTCTGCCTGGTCGGCCTCGCGGTCGGCGTGATGCTGGTGCTCCCGGTCGGCGGCGCCGACGTACCGATCGTCATCTCGCTGCTGAACGCGTTCACCGGCCTGACCGTCGCGGCCGGCGGCTACGTCCTCGGCAACACCCTGCTGCTGGTGGCCGGCACACTGGTCGGCGCGGCCGGTACGTTGCTGACCAAGCTGATGGCCGACGCGATGGGCCGCTCGGTCTTCAACATCCTCTTCGGCGCGGTCCGTGGCGGCTCCACCCTCGGCGGCGGTACGGCGTCCGAGCGGCCGGTCATCTCCGGCGGCGCCGAGGACGTGGCGATCCTGCTCGGGTACGCGAACAAGGTCATCGTCGTGCCGGGCTACGGCCTCGCGGTCGCCCAGGCGCAGCACACCCTGCGGGACCTGGTCGAGGAGCTGCAGAGCCGGGGCGTGAAGGTCGACTACGCCATTCACCCGGTCGCGGGCCGGATGCCGGGCCATATGAACGTGCTGCTGGCCGAGGCGCAGGTGCCCTACGAGCAGCTGCGGGAGATGGACGACATCAACGGCGACTTCAAGTCCACCGACGTCGTCCTGGTCGTCGGCGCCAACGACGTGGTCAACCCGGCCGCCCGGAGCACCCCGAGTGCGCCGATCTACGGGATGCCGATCCTGAACGCCGACGAGGCCCAGCGGGTGATCTTCCTCAAACGCTCGATGCGCCCCGGTTTCGCCGGTATCGAGAACGAACTCCTGTACGACCCGCGAACCACGCTGCTGTTCGGCGACGCAAGGGAGTCGCTGACCAAACTCATCGGCGCGCTGAAGACGGTCTGACCGACGATTACGTTGTCAATCGCGAAATAAAGCACGCGGAGCACCCCGGTGGCAAGCGGTTGGCACCTTCCTGCCGGGGTACGGCGACCCGCGGTCCAGGCCGGTGCGGTCGCGCGAAACCCTGTGCAGACAGGAATCGTGAGCCGGAGAAATGCAGTGCCCGAAAATTTCCGTCAGACCCAGCCGCGTTTTGCCGCGGCGACACCCAATTCGAATCGGCTGGCCGCGTCCAGCCGCTCGGAAAGATTCGCGGTAATTCGCCGGGCGGTCCGCAGAGAAATACCCAGCAAACGCGCGACCTGTTCGTCCTTGGCGCCGCCCGCGAGCAAACGCAGTACTTCCGCCTCATGGGGGGTCAGCGGCGTATTCTCGTCGCGGTCCTCGGGGGCGAACATTTCGGCCGCCCGGGACCAGTAGGCGTCGAACAGCGCCAGCGCGACCGAGACCACGGCCGGGGTGCGGTGGATGACCGCGCCGGCCGTCGGGTTCTCCGGGTCCATCGGCATGATCGCGATCTCCTGGTCGAAGATCAGCAGCCGCATCGGCAGGGTCGGCGTGGCCCGGACCTCCCCGCCGAGCCGGTGCATGGTGGCGGCGTAGTCCAGGGCCTGCTTCGACGACGTCATGCTCTGCAGGTAGACGGTCCGCATCTTCAGCCCGCGCTCGAGCAGGGTGAAGTCGGGGGACCGGTCCACCTGCTGGATCGTGTCGTCGATGTGCGCCGGCACCAGGCCCCAGAACGTGTCCCGGGCCTTCAGCGCGAGCTCCTCGATCCGGCGGGACGCGTTCGCCCGGCCCTTGAGCACCTCGACGTCACCGCTGCTGCGGGCGGTCAGGAGCTCGTTGTACTGCTCCGCGACCACCTCGGCCGACGCCTCGGCCTCCTTCAGCTCGCCGAGCATCTTGTTCAGCTCGGTCCGCCGTCGCTCCGCCAGGCCGGTCAGCCCGACCCGCGGGTGGACCGCGTGCTCGGACTCCGGGTTGGTCCAGGTGGGGACCAGCAGCTCGAGCCGGCGCAGCTCGTCCAGCAGCGCGTGCACCTCGGTCACGGAACGATTTACTAGCGCCGCAATCTGCTCCGGCGTACTGTCTGGGTGGCTGAGAAGGGCGTGATAGACCGCAAAGGTGGCTTCGTCCACCCCCAGCGGCTCGAGCACGATCCCTCTCCTCCAGAACTTGTCGGAACCGACCATATACAGAGTGCGTCGAGAAAGAGCACTCAATTGATGGTTCCGGATTATTTCCGAAAGGACGAACGGTGATCAAGAAGCTGCTGACCGTAGTCGGCGTCGCAGTTCTGCTCCTGACGGCCGCGCCGATGACGGGTACGGCGTCCGCAGTGGGTGCCGGGCCGGGTTGCCACGGGATGACCTGCTGGTAGCCCGCCGGGGTCGCGGGGTGGCCTGAGGGCCGTCCCGCGTCCCGTAGACTGCTCGTGTGGCTCGTGGCGATGGTCGGCTCACCCATGATCTTGACCCGCAGGATCTCGGACCGCAGGACGCCTGTGGCGTCTTCGGAGTCTGGGCACCCGGGGAAGAGGTCGCCAAACTCACCTATTTCGGGCTCTACGCCCTGCAGCACCGCGGACAGGAGTCAGCCGGCATAGCGGTCGGCAACGGCAGCCAGATCCTCGTCTACAAGGACATGGGGCTGGTCAGCCAGGCGTTCGACGAGGCGACCCTGGCCTCGCTGCGCGGGCACATCGCGATCGGCCACTGCCGGTACTCGACCACCGGGTCGAGCGTCTGGGCGAACGCCCAGCCCACCTTCCGGTCCACCGCGACCGGGTCGATCGCGCTCGGTCACAACGGCAACCTGACCAACACCGGCGAGCTCGCCGCCAGCCTGAACGGCGGCGGCGACCTGGATCTCGGCCTGGACGCCGAGGTCGAGCACGCGAAGGCGAACGCCAAGCACAGCGCCTCGTCCGACACCGACATCCTCACCTCGATGCTGGCCGGCTACCCGGACCTCACCATCGAGCAGGCGGCGGCCCGGATCCTGCCGAAGGTCAAGGGCGCGTTCAGCCTGATCTTCATGGACGAGAACACCCTGTACGCCGCCCGCGACCCGCAGGGCATCCGCCCGCTGGTGCTCGGCCGCCTCGAGCGCGGCTGGGTGGTCGCCAGCGAGACCGCGGCCCTGGACATCGTCGGCGCCTCCTTCATCCGCGAGATCGAGCCCGGGGAGATCGTCGCGATCGACGCCGACGGCCTGCGCTCGACCCGGTTCGCCGAGGCGGACCCGAAGGGCTGCCTGTTCGAGTTCGTCTACCTGGCCCGCCCGGACACCCAGATCTCCGGCCAGCGGATCCACTCCACCCGGGTCGAGATCGGCCGCCGGCTCGCCCGCGAGCACCCGGCCGAGGCCGACCTGGTGATCGCCACCCCGGAGTCCGGCGTCCCGGGCGCGATCGGGTACGCCGAGGAGTCCGGCATCCCGTACGGGTCCGGACTGGTCAAGAACGCGTACGTCGGCCGGACCTTCATCCAGCCGAGCCAGACCATCCGCCAGCTCGGGATCCGGCTGAAGCTGAACCCGCTGCGCGAGGTGATCGAGGGCAAGCGGCTGGTGGTCGTCGACGACACCATCGTCCGCGGCAACACCCAGCGGGCGGTCATCCGGATGCTGCGTGAGGCCGGCGCGAAGGAGATCCACGTCCGGATCACCGCGCCGCCGGTGAAGTGGCCGTGCTTCTACGGCATCGACTTCGCCAGCCGGGCCGAGCTGATCGCCAACGGCCTCAACACCGAGGAGATCTGTCGCTCGCTCGGCGCCGACTCGCTCGGCTACATCAGCCTGGACGCGCTGGTCGAGTCCACCACGGTGCCCAAGGAGCGCCTCTGCCGCGCCTGCTTCGACGGGGTCTACCCGGTCGAGCTGCCGGATCCGGAGCAGCTCGGCAAGCACCTGCTGGAGGTCCCGGTGGCCACCGACATCGACGGCCTGGCCACGGTCTCCGGTGGTGCCGGCGCCGCCGACGCACTCAGCCGCCCGTGACGGGCCGTCCGTAACCGGCGTACGCCGTACCGAGGAGAAGAACGTGAGCGAAGGGGCGAGCTACGCCGCCGCCGGTGTCGACATCGAGGCCGGGGACCGGGCCGTCGAGCTGATGAAGGAGTGGGTGGCGAAGGCGACCCGTCCCGAGGTTGTCGGCGGGCTCGGCGGGTTCGCCGGGCTGTTCGACGCGACCGCGCTCACGTCGTACCGGCGCCCGCTGCTGGCGACCTCGACCGACGGCATCGGCACCAAGGTCGCGATCGCGCAGAAGCTGGACAAGCACGACACGATCGGGTTCGACCTGGTCGGGATGGTCGTCGACGACCTGGTCGTCTGCGGCGCCGAGCCGCTGTTCATGACCGACTACATCTGCACCGGCAAGGTGGTCCCGGAGACGATCGCGCAGATCGTGAAGGGGATCGCCGAGGCCTGCGTCGAGGCCGGTACGGCGCTCGTCGGCGGCGAGACCGCCGAGCACCCGGGCCTGCTGGAGCCGGACGAGTACGACGTCGCCGGCGCGTCTACCGGGGTGGTCGAGGCCGACGAGGTGCTCGGCGCGGAGCGGGTCCGGGCTGGCGACGTGGTCGTGGCGATGGGCTCGTCGGGGCTGCACTCGAACGGGTACTCCCTGGTCCGGCACGTGTTCTTCGACCGGGCGAAGTGGTCGCTGGACCGGGTCGTGCCCGAGCTCGGCGCGACGCTGGGCGAGGTGCTGCTGACGCCGACCCGGGTCTACGCCAAGCACTGCCTGGAGCTGATCCGGGAGCTGAACGGCGCGGCCGAGGGCGACGCGAAGCCGCTGCACGCGATGTCGCACATCACCGGTGGCGGGTTCGCTGCCAACCTGGCCCGGGTGATCCCGGACGAGCTGTCGGTCCGGATCGACCGCTCCACCTGGACGCCGGCGCCGATCTTCGGCCTGGTAGGGCTGCTGGGCGACGTGAAGCTGGCCGAGCTGGAGAAGACGCTGAACATGGGTGCCGGCATGGTCGGCGTCCTCGACCCGTCGGTGGCCGACCGCGCGATCGCCGCACTGGCCGTCCGGGACATCCCGGCCTGGGTCTGCGGCGAGGTCACCGCGACCCCCGGCGGCACAGTCACCCTCGAAGGCACCTACGCCAAGTAACCCCACGAGCCTGGGCGGCGGGCACTGCACGACCCCCGGGCGGCGGGCAACCGCACGAGCGGCGGACGACGGCCTCTGGGCTGCTCGACCGCACGAGCCGGGGTGGCGCTTCACCGCGTGAGCGGACTGACAGACCGGGCGGTCCCGCCGGCTTGGGGCAGGCGGGACCGCTGCGGCTACTGCTGGTGTGGTGGAGCTCGTCGGGCGCGCGACCAACTGCTCAGCGACCCGTGAGGGCGCTGAGCAGGTCAGTCGAGCTGTTGCTTACCGACGGGGGTGGTAGTCGTCGGCGTCGTAGTCGTCGCCGTCGTTCTCGCCGTTCGCAGAACGGTCGCCACCTTGTTCACCGGACAGCTCACGCTTGAGCTGGTCCAAGTCGGTGTCCCAGGTGCGGTACTTCAGGTCGCGAGCGACCTTCGTCTGCTTGGCCTTTGCACGGCCGCGCCCCATAGCGTCGACCCCCTCGCACAAGTCAACCGGGTACGCAGCGTGGCGCCCACGGATCAGTCGTCAGTAATCGTGTTTACAGGATACCCGGAGCTTGGGATCGACACACGCACCGGCCCCCTGGCCGGACCCGGAGAGGTCCGATCAGACTCCCGGGCGGGGTGGTCCGGCCCCCTCGAACCGGCCCACCCCGGCGCGTCCGTGCCCCGCTACTTGACCTCGCGACGTGAGCTTGCCCACAGTCCCACGACGGTCGGCAGGGCGATCCAGATCCCGAGCGAGGTCAGCGTCTCGGGCAGCATCCCGTGCAGGTCACGCTCCGCGATCCGGCCGAAGGCGGCGAAGACGTCCAGCCAGTTCGCGTTGTCCTTGAACAGCTCCGGCCCGGCGAGCGCCCACGCGGTCGGGGCGATGAAGTACACCAGGATCGCGACCGCGGTCTGCGCGATCACGGCCCCGAGGGCGGCACCCATGACCACGTTCAGCGCGACGGTCAGGTAGGCGCCGGCCAGTTGCCCGCCGGCTCCGGCGTACGACGCCGGGTGGTCGGTGACCGCACCGGCCAGGGCCGTCCCGGCGAAGGCGAGCGCGACGACGACGGACATCACCACGACGCTGAGCACGATCGCGGAGACGAACTTGGCCAGCTGGACCCGGACCCGGCGCGGCGACAGCGTGAACGTGGTCAGCGCGGTCCGCTGGGTCCACTCGCTGGTCATGGCCATCACGCCGATGACCGGGAGCAGCAGCAGGACGCTGGTCGACGCCGCGCCGAGGAAGCCGTCGAAGCCGGCCGGTCCTTGCGGCAGGTGGGTGAGCTGCCAGCCGATCGTGATCAGCGCGAGCAGCATGATCGCGGCGATCAGGACCCGGCCGCTGCGGGTGTTCACGGCCTTGCGGAGTTCGAGGACGACGAGTTTCAGGAAGGACTGGCCGCGCGCCGGCGGCAGCGCGGTCGCCACGTCGGCCCGGTGCTTGGCCGGGGCCGGCGGTGCGAGTTCGGTGACGGTAGTCATGGTGATTGAGCTCCAGGAAGTGTGTCGGTGATCAGGCGGCTTCGGCGACCGGGGTGGTCAGCTGGAAGAACAGGTCCTCCAGGCCGGCCCCGTCGCTCTGGCGGAGTTCGAGCAGGATCTGACCGGCGGCCGCGGCGGCGCGGCCGACCTGCTCGGCGCTGCCGTCGACCCGCAGGGCGCCGTCCGGCAGCGGCTCGAGGTTCAGGCCGGCGGCGGTCAGGGCCTGGTTCAGCCCGATCGGGTCGAGGCCGCGGACGAGCGTGCCGCTGCCGGACAGCAGCTCCTCGAGGGAGCCGTTGGCAACGATCCGGCCGCCGCCGATGACGACGAGCCGGTCGACGGTCGCCTGGACCTCGCCGAGCAGGTGGCTCGACAGGATCACCGTGCCGCCGCGGGACGCGAAGTCCTGCAGCAGGCCGCGCATCCACCGGATGCCCTCCGGGTCCATGCCGTTGGCCGGCTCGTCCAGGATCAGTACGGCGGGGTCGCCCAGCAGCGCACTGGCGATGCCGAGCCGCTGCCGCATGCCGAGCGAGTACTGCCCGACCCGGCGCTTCGCCGCGTGGCTGAGCCCGACGGCCTCGAGCATCTCCTCGACCCGGCCCTTCGGCACGCCCAGCAGGCTCGCGTTCAGCAGCAGCGTCTCCCGGCCGGTGCGGCCCGGGTGCTGTGCGGCCGCGTCGAGCATGACCCCGACGACGCGGCCCGGGTTCGGCAGGTCGGCGTACCGCTTGCCGGTGATGGTCGCGGTGCCGGAGGTGGGCGGCGTGAGCCCGGTCAGCATCCGCAGCGTGGTGGACTTGCCGGCGCCGTTCGGGCCGAGGAAGCCGGTGATGCTGCCCGGCTGGACGCTGAAGGAGACGTCGTCGACAGCCGTGGTGCTGCCGTACCGCTTGGTCAGGTTCTCGACGGTGATCATGACGTCGAGTCAACCGTCCGGACCCCTGGCCGCACATCGGTCGAGCGGCTGCGATCACCCCCTACGAAAGTCGTCGGGGACGGTCCCTGATCCCACCCGGAAGGGTGACGAGAAGTCGGCGACCGCACAACTACGCTGACAGAATGCGACGGTTGCGCCGGTGGTACGCCTGGTGGGTCAGGCATGCCGCGCGCCTGCGCGACGTCCTGTACGTCGGCTTCAGCCTGCTCACCATCGTCCTGCAGGCCGCCTCCGGCGCCGGCGGCTGGGGAGTCCGGGACTGGTACGTCCTCGGCGCCGGCGCGCTGGCCTCGGTCGCCCTTTTCTGGCGCCGGCGCTTCCCGGTGACCGTGACGGCGGTCGGGGTGCTGACGATGCTGACCTCTGGTGTGTTCGTGCCGATGGGCCTCGCCCTGATGACCCTGGCGGTCCGCCGCCGCGACCTGGCCCTGGCCGTCCTGGCGACCGCCGGGTACGTCGCCTACGTCCTCCACACCTGGTCCACCGGCGGGGAGTTCTGGGTCGCGGTCTTCACCGCACCGTTCCTGGTCGGCACCTTCGTCGCGATCGGCGCGTACGTCGGCGCCCGCCGCGACCTGATGGTGTCGCTGCGGGACCGCGCCGAGCGGGCCGAGGCGGAGCGGGAGCTGCGCGGCGAACAGGCCCGGCTTGGTGAGCGGGCCCGGATCGCTCAGGAGATGCACGACGTGCTCGCGCACAAGGTGTCGCTGATCGCCCTGCACGCCGGCGGTCTCGAGGTGAATCCGGCGGTCGGCCCGGAGAAGGTGGAGGGCTCGGCCCGGCTGATTCGGGAGACGGCCCGGCAGGCGATGGAGGATCTCCGCGAGGTTCTTGGCGTACTGCGTTCCGACTTCAGCGTCGACGGGGCTGACCTGACGCCGGTGCCGCGCGCCTCGGACCTGGACCGCCTGGTCGCTGCGTCCCGGGACGCTGGGGTGGGCGTGACGGGCGAGTTCGCGCTGCCGGACGACGTACCGGTGTCGGTGGGGCGGACGATCTACCGGGTCGTGCAGGAGTCGCTGACCAACGTGCACAAGCATGCCCGGGGTGCCTCGACCGACGTGGTCGTGCGCGGGAGCCGGGGAGACGGCGTCACGGTCAGCGTGACGAATGTCCGGCCGGTGGCGGCTGGTTCACTGCTGCCGGGAGCCGGCGCGGGCCTGGTCGGCCTGCGGGAGCGGGTGCAGCTGGCCGGTGGCCGGCTGTCGGCCGGGCCGACCCGCGAAGGCGGTTGGCAGGTGGAGGCGTGGCTGCCCTGGCCGGACGGCCGGGAGAACGTCGAGTCGGATGTGGACGAAGGGGAACGATGACGCGGCTGCTGATCGTGGACGACGAGGCGCTGGTCCGGGCCGGACTGAAGATGATCCTGGAGTCGGACGACGACCTCGAGGTGGTCGCCGAGGCCGAGGACGGCGCCGACGCGGCGGCGATGGTGGTGAAGCACCGGCCGGACGTCGTCCTGATGGACATCCGGATGCCGCGGCTGGACGGGCTGGCGGCGACCCGGGAGGTGCAGGCGCTGCCGGAGCCGCCGAAGGTCGTAGTCCTGACGACGTTCGACCTGGACGACTACGTGTTCCGCGCGCTGCAGGCCGGGGCAAGTGGGTTCCTGCTGAAGGACACGCCGCCGCGCGAGCTCGTGCAGGCGGTGAAGGTGGTGGCTGCCGGGGACGCGATGCTCTCACCGGCGGTGACCCGGCGCCTGATCGGGCACTTCGCCGCGGACTCGCGGTCGGACCGGCAGCGGCAGGCACGCGAGCGGCTGGCCGCCCTCACCGACCGCGAGCGCGAGGTGCTGACCGCCGTCGGCCGCGGACTCTCGAACGCCGACATCGGCAAGGCCCTGTACATGAGCGAGGCGACCGTGAAGGCGCACGTCTCCCGCGTCCTGGTGAAGCTGGGCGCCACCAACCGCGTGCAGGTGGCGATCCTGGCCCACGACGCCGGCCTGCTGGACGCCTAGGCACCGGACGACTGGACGCAGAGGAAACCGGTCGGGGCCGTCGGAGGGGTGGGGGGACGACGGCCCGCGACCGGTTTCAGGGTCAGCGATCCCTGGGGGGAGAGGATGCTGACAGGTCGGACTCAGACGCGGCCGAAGGCCACGCTCTTGGTCCAGATCTTTGCCTTCCGCACCGGAACGCCCGGCTTGGAGGAGTGCCACAGCATGTTGCCACCGGCAAAGATGCCGACGTGGTACACGCCGCCGCCACCGCTCTTGAAGAAGACCAGGTCACCCGGCTTCGCGGACTTGCGGCTGATGTGCTTGGTCGCGCTGTACTGCGCACGCGACGTACGCGGCAGCTTCTTGCCGGCCCGCTTGTAGACGTAGCCGGTGTAGCCGGAGCAGTCGAAGCCGCGCGGCGTCGTGCCGCCGTAGCGGTACGGCGTGCCCTTGAGTTTCGCCGCCTCGCGCAGCACCTTGGCGCGGAACGTACTGGTGCCGCTGGCCTTGCCGTACGGGCCGTAGAGCAGCCCGCGCTTGGCGGTGTAGGTCAGCCGGCTCCAGGTCTCGCGGGTCGTCGTACCCGTGGCCTTGAGACCCCAGGAGGCCTGGTACTTCTTCAGGACCCGGATGGTGCTGGCGCCGTAGTAGCCGTCCGGCCCGAGGTGCAGGGCGCGCTGGACGTACTTGACGGTGGGGCCCTTGTCGCGGAACCGGAGCAACGGCCGGCTCGGGATGCTCCAGTAGCCCCGCGGCGTGGTGGTCGCGGTGGCGGACGTGGTCGCCGCCGAGGCGGTGGCCGGAGGTGCGGCCAGGGTGATGGCGGCTCCACCGCCGACCGTGAGGCCCACCGTGAGGACGGTCGCTGCCGCCCTGGGGGTCATCGGCTTGCTGGGCTTGCGGTGCTTCGCGAGGGTCCGGCCGGTGGACCGGGGACTGAGCTCGCTGGTCTGGCTGACGGCGCGCGACAGCGACGTCCGTCGGGCAGTGACGGGCATGGTTGGTCTCCCGACGCCTGCGGAGTTAGCTGTCGGGTTCGGGCTGGGATTCATCGCCCGGTCCGCTCCCGCGGACTTCACCCCAGGGTTCCGGCCACTCACGGCCGGGACCCAACTTCCTGGGTCCCCCACCCCTGCCATGGTTTTCGAGGGGAGCACAGGCGCCTGGCAGGGCTCGGCGTTGACGCCTGTGCGGTTCGTCGTATTTACCGAACCGCCGACGACTGTATAACAGAACGATCACGACGCAAACCCTCCGATCCACAGAGACCCTCCGAAAAGGCCCTGGAAGGCTCTCTGACGCGTCAGGGACCAGTGGTGAACACCAGGTGTCCTGAGCGTGTCTGAGCGGGGCTCAGGCGGCCGATGAGCGGTCGGGAGTGACTTGGATCACACTTTGCGGTGGCTTTCTGTGACAACGAGCACAGTGCGTACTCGGGGCCTCCTCAGGGCACCCTCAGGTCATTGCGAATTCAGCGATCTCCGAGGAGCTCGAGGAAGCGGTCGAGGCCGACGTTCCCGCCGGAGAGCACGACGCCGACACGGTCCGGGAGCGACGGGATCCGGCCGGCCAGCAGCGCCGCCAGCGCGCTCGCCCCGCTCGGCTCGAGGACGATCTTCAGCCGCTCGAACGCGAACGTCATCGCCGCCAGGATCTCGTCGTCCGACACCAGTTCGACACTGTCCACGAGCCGCCGGTTGACCGCGAAGGTCAGCTCACCCGGCGTCGAGATCGCCTGCCCGTCCGCGATCGTCCGCGGTACGGCGATCTCCACCCGCTCGCCCTTGGCCAGCGAGCGCGCGTGGTCGTCGCCGGCGGCCGGCTCGACGCCGATCATCCGGATCCCGGGCGACAAGGCGGTCGCGGCGGTCGCGCAGCCGGCCATCAGTCCGCCGCCGCCGATCGGGACGAGCAGCGCGTCCAGCGGCCCGGTCTCCTCGATCAGCTCCAGCGCGACCGTCCCCTGCCCGGCCATCACGTCGGAGTGCTCGTACGGCGGGATTAGGGTCAGCCCCCGTTCGGTCGCCAGCTCCTCCGCCAACGCGGCCCGGTCCTGCGCGTAGCGGTCGTACGTGACGACCTCCGCGCTGTACCCGCGGGTGGCCGCGACCTTCGTCGGCGGCGCGTCGGCCGGCATCAGGATGACGGCCTTCGTCCCCGCGATCCGCGCGGCCAGGGCCACGGCCTGCGCGTGATTCCCGGACGAGTACGCCGCGACGCCGTACCGGAGCTGGTCGGGGGAGAGCCGGCTGACCGCGTTGTAGGCACCGCGGAACTTGAAGGCGCCGATCCGCTGCAGGTTCTCCGCCTTGAGGAAGACGTGCGCGCCGACCCGCTCGTCCAGGGTCCGCGACGTCAGCACCGGCGTCCGGTGCGCGACCCCGGCGATCCGGCCGGCGGCGGCCTGCACGTCTGTGAGACTCAATGCCGTCATGCGGCTGACGCTATCTGGCCGGACGTGATGTCAAGATGGCGGCGCCGGCTCCGTACTCATGGGCGAGAGGCTCCCGGCCGGGGGCCGCGGACAGAGGAGACACACCGTGAAGTACCTGTTGGTTCTGAACATCAACCCCGACGTGCTGGCCGCGCTGACCGAGGACGAGCAGCAGGCGATCGGCGCCGGGCACCAGAAGTTCCTGGACACCATCAAGGCCTCGGGGGAGTTCCACAGCACGCTCGCCCTGGGACAGCCGGCCGAGTCCGCGGTGGTCCGGGTCCGCGACGGCGTACCGGCGGTGACCGACGGGCCGTTCGTGGAGGCGAAGGAGTTCCTCGGCGGCTTCTACGTGATCGACGTGGCGTCGGCGGAGCGGGCGCACGAGCTGGCCGCGATGATCCCCGACGCGGCCATCGAGGGCCTCGGGGTCGAGGTCCGGCCGATCGTGTTCGAAGACGGTCTCTAAGCAGCAGGGGGTCTCGCCGGTCACGGCGAGACCCCCTTGTTCTATGGGCTTTTCAGTCCGTCTGGTCGTCGACGTTCGCCTCCGCGGCGTTCCGCTTGATCGAGTCGATCCCGTTCAGTGCGCCGGCCTTGGTCTCGTAGCTCTCGCTGCTGGTCGCGATCACTTCACCGTTGCCGGCCTTCAGCCGGAACCGGAACTCGCCCGACTTGTCCTTGTACAACTCGAACTTCCCCGCCATCGCCAAACCTCCAGGCTGCATCGGTAGTCACTCCGCTTCGGAGCGTAGCCCGATCAGCCGGGCGGGACCTCGCGCACCACGCCGGGCGGGCCGGACCAGCCGGGCCACGGACCGGGCGCCGGGCCGTCGGCGTCGGGACGTTCCTCCTCGACCGTCTGGTAGGGCTTGAGTCCCCGGGCCTGGTAGTTCGCCAGCGCGGCCGGCCCGTCGAGCGTGTTCGTGTTCACCCAGACCCGGGTGACCGGGTCGACGCTGTCGTGCCGCTGGTCCAGGGTCCACGCGTTCCGCAGGCCGACGGTCAGCAGGTGCCCGCCGATGCCGCGACCGATGAACGACTTGAGCAGCCCGAAGTTCTCGATCTCGACCTCGCTGCCGACACCGCGCAGAGCGACGTACCCGGCCGGAACGCCGCCGACCCAGGGCACGTAGGTCTCGAAGCCGGGGCGACTCAGCCAGTCGACCCACTGGTCCCAGTTCCAGCCGAGCTTGCCGATCCAGTGCCAGTGGCCGCCGACCGCGGTGTAGAGGTAGCGGGCGAACTCCGGTGACACCTCCTCGACCCGTCTGATCTCGATCGGCTGCTCCCGCGCGGGGACGATGTCGTCCGGGCTGTGCTGCTCCAGGTACGTCAGGACGCTGAGTGCCAACTACTTCTCCTCTTTCAGTACGCCGCGGATGCCGGCGACCACGAGGTCGATGCCGAGGGCGTAGTACTGCTCGGTCGAGGCCGGGCAGACCAGTGTGTCCGCGGCGGCCGTGATCAGCGGGTACTTCCGCGGCGGCAGCGCGGCCAGGGACGCGCGCTTGCGGCGCAGTGAATCATCGCGGGTGACTGGGTCGCTGGCCTCCCGGGCGATCGGGTCGTTCGTCACCAGGACGATCAGCGAGCAGATCGACTGCCGCCCGACCTCGGCCGCATCGTCGACCGAGAACCCGCCCTCGGTCAGCAGCTCCATCGTCCGCTCGGCCATCTCCAGGCCCGGCTCGGCCACCAGGATGCGCATCAGCGTGAGGTCGGCCAGTCGCGGATGCCCGCGCAGGGCGGTGACGAACGCCGTCAGCACCTGGTGCAGTTGGCGATCCCACGGCTCGTCGGTGGGCTCGGGCAGGACGACGTCCGCCAGCAACCGGTCGCCGAGCGCGGCGAGCAGGTCGTCCTTGTCCTTGAAGTGCCGGTACAGCGCCATCGGCGTGACCTCGTGGAGACCGGCCAGCCTTCGCAGCGTGACAGCGGCCGGGCCCTCCTCGTCGGCGATCGCGAGCGCGCTGTCGACGACCTTGCCCGGATCCAGGCGGCGGGCGGTTTCTCTGCTGATCACGTTGACAAGTTTACACCGTAGACCTAGCGTCTACCTTGTACGCATACAGCGTATACATACAACGTAGACTCTTCGTGAGGTCATCATGCGACGTAGTCCCTGGGCCACCCTGGCGGTGCTGGCCCTCGCGCAGTTCATCGTGGTGCTGGACGTGACGATCGTGAACGTCGCGCTGCCGGACATCCAGGCCGACCTGAACTTCTCCGCCGACTCCCTGCAGTGGGTGATCAACGCCTACACCCTGCTCTTCGGCGGCTTCCTGTTGCTCGGCGGCCGGATGGCCGACCTGCTCGGGGCCCGCCGGGTGTTCGTGGCCGGGCTGCTGCTGTTCGGTGTCACCTCGCTGGTGGCCGGGCTGTCCAACTCACCGGAGTTCCTGATCGGTGCGCGCGCCGTCCAGGGTCTCGGTGGTGCGCTGCTGTCGCCGGCGGCGCTGGCGATCCTCACGATGACGTTCGCGCACGGGCGGGAGCGCAACATCGCGATGGGCGTGTGGGGTGGACTCGCGGGCCTCGGTGGCACGCTCGGCGTGGTGCTCGGCGGCGTACTGGTCGATTCACTCAGTTGGCAGTGGATCTTCTTCGTCAACGTGCCGATCGTGCTTGCGCTGGTCGCAGTGATCCCGGTGTTCGTTCGCGACGTACGGCACGCGGCTGATCGTCGTACGTTCGACACTCTGGGCGCTGTGCTCGCGACGGCCGGGCTGATGGCAGTGGTGTACGGCGTGGTGCGGTCGGAGCCCTCCGGATGGGGATCCGCCGAGGTGGTCGGCGTACTGGTGGCCGGAGTGGTGCTGTTGGCTGCGTTCGTCCTGGTGGAGCGGCGGTCTGCGGCTCCGCTGGTGCCGTTGCGGCTGTTCCGATCGCGTGCGTTGAGTGTTTCGAGTGGAGCGCTGGCACTGAACGGTGCTGCGTTCCTGTCGATGTTCTTCTTGACTGCGATCTACCTGCAGCAGGTGCGTGGGGACAGTGCGCTCGAGGCGGGTGTGCACTTCCTGCCGATGGGTGGTGCGGCGATCGTCGGGGCGGTGCTGGCTTCGCAGCTGGTGCAGCGGGTCGGCACTCGTACGGTCCAGCTCGCGGGTGCTGTGTTGAGTGTGACCGGGCTTCTCCTGCTGTCGCAGGCTGACGCGACCGGAAGCTACACGGCCGAGTTGCTGCCGGGGTTGGTCGTGTTCGGCTTCGGAATCCTCGGCGTCGGCGTACCCGGTCAGATCACTGCGGTGTCCGAGGTGCAGCCTGCTGAAGCTGGTGCGGCGTCCGGTGTGGTCAACGCGATGTACCAGGTGGGCGGTGCACTCGGGCTGGCGATCGTCACCACGCTCTCCATCACGCACACCACGCACGAGCTCACCCGCGGCGCCACGCAGGAGCACGCCCTGGTTGCCGGCTACGAACGCGGCCTACTGGTCGCCGCGCTCTTCGCGGTGGCCAACGTGATCCTCACGCTCGCGTCTCCTCAGCTCCAGCCCACCTCCGAACAACTGGCCGAGGCCACCGCCGCGGCGTGACCCCTTTCGCTTCCCCTACAGGGTTTTCCGGGTGGGCGGAGGGCGATCCCCGATCTCTTGGCGGGGTTCGTTCGGAAGGCTGGCCTTCTGACTCGACAGGAGGCTGGGGATGAAGCGAGTGCTTCGGGTGTTGGTTGCAGTGACGACGGTGGGCGCGGTGATCGCGGCGCCGGCGACGGCTGTTGCCGGGCGGGATCCGTCCGGGTTGCAGAAGCAGTTGGACGGGGTCGTCGCCGGCAGTGCGGTGGGCGCGTTGGCGGAGGTGCGCACCGGGCATTCCCGGTGGCGCGGGACCAGCGGGGTCGCCGAGCGGGAGACGACGCGGCCCGTCCCGGTCGACGGCAGGTTCCGGGCCGGGAGTATTACCAAGACGTTCGTCGCCACCGTCGTACTGCAACTCGTCGGGGCGGGCGAACTCCGGCTGGACGACCCGGTGGAGAAGTGGCTGCCGGGCGTCGTACCGAACGGCGAGAACATCACCGTGCGCCATCTGCTCAACCACACCAGCGGTTTGGCCGACTACAAGAAGACTCTGCCGATGCCGCCGTCGCCGGAATTCTTCGCCAATCGGTGGCGGACCTGGACGGCTGACGAATTCATCCAGCGCGCCGTCGCCCAGCCGCCGGTCCACGAAACCCCGGGCAAGGTCTTCGACTACTCGAACACGAACTACATCCTGCTCGGCGAGATCATCGAGAAGATCACCGGCGAGACGTACGCCGACGAGATCGAGCGGCGCCTGATCAAGCCGCTCCACCTGCGCGGCACCGAGATGCCGGGGACGTCTCCGCGGATCCGCGGCCCGCATCCGCGCGGTTACGTTCCCGCGGACCGGACCGGTGAGAACTTCGTCGACTTCACCGAGCTGAACCCGTCGCTCTTCGGCGCCGGCGGCGAACTGATCTCGACCACCGCCGACCTCAACCGCTTCATGAGCGCGCTCCTCACCGGGCGCCTGCTTCGGCCGCACCTGCTCGCCGAGATGAAGAAGCCGGGCGTCCCCGGCGGCGACTACGGCCTCGGCCTGACCTGGCGGGACCTGTCCTGCGGCCTGCGCGTGTACGGCAACGACGGCGACGCTCTCGCCTACCACTCGTGGTCGTTCGTCACGCCGGACGCCCGGCGCCAGGCCTCGGTCGCGCTGACGCCCAACTTCGACGGTGACAGCGACGACTACATCGACGGCTTCCTCGACGAGGCCTTCTGTCCCTGACGGGATTCGCAGTCGGCCGCCCGGTGCCCCCGGACGGCCGATTGTTGCCGTGGGCCTCTTCCGGGCAGGGGTTCGGGCAAAAGAAATGGCAAGGAGTATCTCCTTGCCATGTCTAACTTATAGCGTATGGGGGGACTTGCCGCAAGGCCCAGGTGGTGGCGCACAATCGTCGGCCGTAGAGCACATCGATGGATTGAGAGTCACTGAATGCCGATGATCTCGAGTGCGTTCAACCTTCCCGAGAACCTCGCCGCCAAGGCCGATCCGGCGCTGATCGCCGGTGACGAGAAGCACTTCGCGGCGATCGCGGAGAGCCTCGAGCAGACGATCGCCGAGCTGACCGACCGGCTCGACGCGACCCGCAAGGCGCCTGGCGGCACCGGCCAGGCTGCGCTCGACCGCGACCTGGAAGTCCACCGGTTGACCTCCCGGCTGCGGGCGCTGAAGCGCTTCGGTCTCGACCTGTGCCTCGGCCACATGGTCAGTGAGGACGACCACGAGGCCGTGTACGTCGGCCGCCTCGGCCTCACCGACAGCAGCGGCCGCCGGCTCCTGATCGACTGGCGTTCGCCGGCCGCCGAGCCGTTCTTCGGCGCGACCCACGCCAACCCGATGGGCCTCGCGAGCCGGCGGCGGTACCGGTGGACCCGCGGCCGGATCAGCGACTACTGGGACGAGGTGTTCACCCCGGACGGCCTCGAAGGGTACGCCGCGTCGCTCGACGACCAGTCCGCGTTCATCGCGAGCCTCGGCAGCAACCGCTCCGACCGGATGCGCGACGTACTCGGCACCATCCAGGCCGACCAGGACGCGATCATCCGGGCTGGATCGCGCGGGGCGCTCGTCGTCGATGGCGGTCCGGGCACGGGGAAGACCGTGGTCGCTCTGCACCGGACGGCGTACCTCTTGTACTCCGATCCACGGCTCGGTCGCCGGCGTGGCGGCGTACTGTTCGTGGGTCCGCACCAGCCCTATTTGGCGTACGTGTCCGACGTACTCCCGAGCCTGGGTGAGGAGGGCGTGCAGACCTGCACGTTGCGGGACCTGCTGCCGGAGGGCGCTGCGGCGCAGCCGGAGACCGATCCGGAGGTGGCTCGGCTGAAGTCGACCGCCGCCATGGTCGGGGCGATCGAGCCGGCCGTCCGGCTGTACGAGGAGCCGCCGACCAAGCCGATGGTGGTCGAGACGCACTGGTCCGAGGTCTGGCTCAGCGCGGCCGACTGGGCCGAGGCGTTCGGCTCGGTCGACGCCGGTACGCCGCACAACGAGGCGCGCGACCTGGTGTGGGAAGAACTGTTGACGATCCTGATGGACAAGCACGCGGAGGAGTACGAGGACGACGACGTCTCGGACGAGATGTTGCGCAGATCCCTTGTGCAGAACGAGGAACTGACCGATGTCTTCAGCAAGGCCTGGCCGCTGATCGAGCCGACCGACCTCGTCGGCGACCTGTGGACGGTCCCGGCGTACCTGCGGCTGTGCGCGCCTTGGCTCTCCCGCGATGAGATCAGGAGGCTGCAGCGCGAGGATCCGGAGGCCTGGACGGTGTCCGACCTGCCGCTCCTGGACGCGGCCCGGCAGCGGCTCGGTGACCCCGAGGCGTCGCGGCGGAAGCGCCGGCAGCAGGCGGTCGCGGCGACCGAGCGAGAGCGGATGGGGCAGGTTGTCGACAATCTGATCGAAGCCGGTGACGACGAGTACGCCGGCGGCCTGGTGACGATGCTCCGGGTCGAGGACTTCCACGACGCGCTGGTCGACTCCGACGCCCTGCCGACCGCGGACCCGGACCTGCTGGCCGGCCCGTTCGCTCATATCGTCGTGGACGAGGCGCAGGAGTTGACCGACGCGGAATGGCAGATGCTGTTGCTGCGCTGCCCGTCCCGCAGCTTCACCATCGTCGGCGACCGCGCCCAGGCCCGCCACGGCTTCACCGAGACCTGGTCGGAACGACTCGAACGCGTCGGGCTCGACCGGGTCAACCTGGCCTCGTTGACCATCAACTACCGCACGCCCGAGGAGGTCATGGCGGAGGCGGAGCCCGTCATCCGCGCCGTACTCCCCGACGCCAACGTCCCGGTGTCGATCCGCAGCAGCGGACTCCCTGTCCACCACGGCTCGACGTCCGAGCTGTCGTCGATTGTCGACAACTGGATCGCCGACAACCCGGACGGAATCGCCTGCGTCATCGGCGATCCGACGTACCCGGACAGCCCGCGCGTCCGCTCACTGCCACCGGAGCTCACGAAGGGCCTCGAGTTCGACCTCGTCATCCTGGTCAACCCCCAGACCTTCACCCCGGTCGACCACTACGTAGCCATCACCCGAACGACCCAACAACTGGCCATCCTCAGCGACTGACCACTTGGTGCCGTTGTCGTTTCTGTCCAAGACGGCCGACTCGCCCGCGATCTAGCGTGGGCCCAGCAACTCTTCCGAGCATGAGGAGACAACACAATGCGTGACCTGGTGTACACCGGTTTCATGTCGCTGGACGGCGTCGTGGACTCGCCCGGCGGCGGGCCGACGGAGGAGCACCGCAGCGGAGGGTGGGTGTTCAAGGACCTCGAGTTCGTCCCGGAAGCCTGGTCGCTGAAGAGCGAAGAGCTCGCCGACACCACGGCGCTGATGTTCGGCCGCCGCAGCTACGAGGCGTTCTCGCCGGTCTGGCCCACCTCGGAGGACCACGCCAGCTACAAGGAGATGCCCAAGTACGTGGTGTCGTCCACGCTGCCCGACGACGCGCTCGTCGAGGGGTGGGGGCCGACGACCATCCTGCGCACGACCGAGGACGTCGCCGCGCTCAAGGAGGGCGAAGGCGGTGCGATCTTCATCCACGGGAGCGCGGAGCTGGCCCGGCGGCTGTCGGACGCAGGACTGATCGACCAGTACAACCTGCTGGTGTTCCCCGTGCTGCTCGGTGCCGGGAAGAGCCTGTTCGGCCGGGCGGACCGGGACAAGCACATGCTGACGCTGCGGGAGTCGGAGGCCTACCCGAACGGAATCCTGAAACTGGTCTACGACGTCAAGCGCTGACCGTCGCGCCGTCGGCCCGCGGACTGCCGCGCTCCAGCTCGAGCCCAATCGCGCCGCCGGTGCCCTCGGCCCCCTCGGCCCGGTCGCGCCCGGTCGCGCCGCCGGCGCCCTCACGCAGGTCGTGCCCGGTCGCGCCGCCGGTGCCGTCGGTCAGGTCGTGCCCGGTCGCGCCGCCGGTGCCCTCGGCCAGGTCGTGCCCGGTCGCGCCGCCGGTGCCCTCGCCCAGGTCGAGGCCGATCGCGCCGCCGGTGCCCTCGCGCAGTTGCCTGACGGTGCGGCCGACGTACGCGCGCAGAGCTCGTGCCAGATGCGGCTCGTCGAAGTAGTCGAGCTTGGCAACGACGTCGGCGGCCGCGGCGCCGGTCGCCAGCAGTTCCGCTGCCGTGCGGGCCCGTTCGATCTGCCGGACCGCGCCCCGCGTCAGTCCGGTCGCGGCGCGGAACCGGCGTTCGACCGTGCGCCCCGAGACGTCCGGGCGGTGCCCCCGCAGTACGTCGGCGACGAGCGGGTCACGGACCACGATCCCGGCCCGGACGAGACGCTCGACCAGGGCCTCGGCGTCGTCGGAGCCAGGCACCGCCCACCGCGCGCCGTCCAGCCGGAACGTCCGGCGCGTGGCGTCGGGAAGCTCGATCCCGCCGTCGACAAGCGCCGGCGTCGGCACGGCCCGCAACGACGTACCCAGGGCGAAATCGATACCCGTAAAGCTCGCGCCCTCCGGCACAGGCGCCGTACTGGTCCGCGTCGCAGGCCCGGTGATCGCGGCGTACGCCTGCCCGTCCTGCTCCCAGAACACCAGCCCCCAACGCACCCCCGCCACAGACGTCATCTCAACAACCTGCTCACTAGTACAGGTCCACACGCTGTCCACCCACAACGAGTCAGACCCCCGCCCTCCAAACCGCAGCCGCATCCCTGAAGGCTACGCCGCCCCGCGCACTGATGGCCCGCCCGACCACATGGCTCTGCTCACCGCCACTCCCCAAACAGGGTGCGAAGGCAACCAATCAGCAAGACCATCGCCAGCCGAGGGTCGGGGTACGCAAGCACCGTCGAACGGTACATGAAAAGAGAATCCCTCCCCGGACACCGGAGAGGGTTGGTGTGGTCAGGGGCGGTCTCGAACCGCCGACCTTCCGCTTTTCAGGCGGACGCTCTACCAGCTGAGCTACCTGACCGGGAGAAAAAGGGCGGCGGTGTTTGACACCGCCGCCTTCTCCTGGCGACCCAGACGGGACTCGAACCCGCGACCTCCGCCGTGACAGGGCGGCACGCTAACCAACTGCGCCACTGGGCCAGATTTCTCGATGATCCTACAGCATCTTCGAGGTGGTTCTGACACCGGCCTTTCGACCGTATCCCCAACGGGATTCGAACCCGCGTTACCGCCTTGAAAGGGCAGCGTCCTAGGCCACTAGACGATGGGGACTCGGACCCGCGGGAGCCGAAGCTCCAGGGACAGCCGTAAGCATAGAGGAGTCTGGCGCTGGGTCCAAAACGAGTTCCGGGCGAGGGGCCGGCGGGTGCGCGTGGAGGCCGGTGGGGCCGCGCGGAGGTGGGTCGTACGCCGCCCCAGCAGACGGAAGGGTCGGCCGGCTGGAGGTGGGTTACTACCCTGGCTGCGTGATCGAGATGAGTCGGGCGGACTTCGAGGTGCTGGTTTCGGAGGCGCTGGACGAGGTGCCGGCGGAGTTGGCGGCGTTGATCGACAACGTGGCGATCTTCGTGGAGGACGAGCCGCCGGCGAGCGATCCACAGTTGCTCGGGATCTACGAGGGCATTCCGCTGACCGAGCGCGGGCACTACTACGGCGGCGTCCTGCCCGACCGGATCACGATCTACCGGAACCCGACGCTGGCGATCTGTGACACCGTCGAGGACGTCGTCGACGAGGTGAACATCACTGTGGTGCACGAGATCGCGCACCACTTCGGCATCGACGACGCCCGGCTCCACGAGCTGGGGTACGGGTAGGTCAGGAGCGGCGGAAGAGGAGTTTCCAGGGCATCAGGGCGGACTCGAGCTGGACCTTGAGGCTCATCTTCGATGCTCCCGCCGTCCGCTCCTCGAAGCGGATCGGGACCTCGGCGATGCGCAGGCCGCGCCGGACCGTGCGGTAGTTCATCTCGACCTGGAACGAGTACCCGTTGCTCTCGATCGTGGTGACGTCGATCCAGCGCAGCGTGTCCGCCTTCCACGCCTTGAACCCGGCGGTGGCGTCCTTGACGTGCAGCCGCAGGATCGCGTTCACGTAGAAGTTGGCCCACGCGGACAGCGCCCGGCGGTGCCAGCCCCATTCGGCGGCCGCGGAGCCGCCCTCGACGTACCGCGAGCCGATCACGACGCCGACGTCCGTGGTCCGCAGCTTCTCGACCATGATCGGGATCACCGAGGCCGGGTGGGACAGGTCGGCGTCCATCTGGATCACGATGTCGGCGCCTTCGTCCAGCGCGCGGCTGATCCCGGCGATGTACGCCCGCCCGAGGCCGTTCTTCTCGGTCCGGTGCAGTACGCCGACGGTCTCCGGCGACTTCTTCGCCAGCTCGTCGGCGACGTCGCCGGTGCCGTCGGGGGAGTTGTCGTCGACCACGAGCATCTGCAGGCCCGGGAGGTTCAGGTCGGACAGCAGCCCGGCCAGCACGGGCAGGTTCTCCCGCTCGTTGTAGGTCGGCACGACGACGACGATCTTGCTCAGCTCACCCATGACTTTCCTTCTTCGGGGACCACCGGACGCTATCGCATTCACCGGTCGAGTGCCCCGGTGACAGCCGTCCGCGCCTGCATCGTTCCAGTAACGCACTAGGGTCAAGCAGGTGACCTGGCTAGGCGTCGACGTCGGTACGACGAATCTGAAGGTGTGCCGAGTTCCGCCCGGCCGCACCGGGCAGGACGTGGTCGTCCGGTCCGTCCGTACGCCGGATGACGCTACGGAGCTGCAGGACGCCGTACGGCGACTGGTCGGCGAGCTGGCGGACGGGTACGACGTCGACGGCATCGGGATCTCCGCGATGGCCGAGACCGGCGTACCGCTCGACCGGGAGCTCCGGCCGCTGACGAAGCTCATCACGTGGCGTGACCAGCCCGGGGTGGAGCAGGCCGAGGCGTTACGGGCTGAAGTCGGCCCAGAGGAGCTGTACGCCCGCACCGGTCTCCGGCTCAGCCCCAAGCTGCCGGTGATCACCTGGCGCTGGCTCCGAGACACCGGGGTCCTGCCGCGCACCCACCTCTGGGCCGGCGCGCCCGACCTGGTCCTAGCCGCGCTGACCGGCACGTACGCGATGCACCTCACCCATGCGCAGCGTCTGGGCGTGCTGGACCTCCGCACCAGGCAGTGCGACCCCGAGCTGCTCGAGTACGGCGGCCTGGACCGCCTACCGCCCGTACTCGACCTGATGACCGTCGCCGCGACCACACCGGCCGGTGTGCCGGTGGTCCTGTGCGGCCACGACCACCTGGTCGGCGCCTGGGCCGCGGGCGTACGTGAGCCCGGCCAGGTGGCCGACTCCCTCGGTACGGCGGAGGCCGTCATCACTCCGAGTCGTGAGCTCGTGCTGGACGACGTACTGCGGCAACAGGGCATCAGCACCGGCTGGTACGTCGATGGGCGCTACGGCTGCGCGATCTCGGGTCACGGTGCGGCGGGCGGCCTGGTGGAGCAGCGGTTGGCTGCGCTCGACCGCGACTACCCGTGGCTGAACGGCGTACTGGCGGAGGATCGGCCGCCGAGCGAGCAGTTCGTCGCGCCTTATCCACAAGGGCGTCAGGCGCCGAAGCCCGATCCGCGGTCGACGTACGACGCCCAGCGGTCGGCGGACGACCCGGCTGAGGAGCTGCGGGCGCTCGTGGACGCGTTGAGCTTCCACGCGCGGTGGATGGCTGAGGAGCAGACGCGGCTGCTCGGGATTCCGTGGCGGAGCACGGTGGCGTTCGGTGGTCCCGTGCGGCTCGAGGGGTGGATGCGGCGGAAGGCGCTCGCGTCCGGCGGGCGGGGGTTCGCCGTACTGCGGGGGGAGGCGACCGCGGCCGAAGGAGCCGCGCTGATGGCGGCCGAGGTGGTGACCGGCTCGCCCATGGAGCCGTTGCCGGCAACGCCGATCCAGGTTTCTCCACAGCTTGCCGAGACGTGGGATGGCGCGTTCTGGCATCGATTCCATAAGGTGGTGTCGTGAGCCCGACACTCGATGCCCTCGCCTACCCCGACGGGACGTTCGCCATGGTCGCGATGGACCAGCGCGAGAGTCTGCGCACGATGCTCGCCGACCACGGACGGCCCGACGATCCGGAGGCGATCACCGCCTTCAAGGCCGCCGTCGCCGAACACCTTGCCCCGCTGGCCTCCGGCTTCCTGATCGACAAGGGGTACGACGCTCCGCCCCGGCCCGGGTGGATCCTCGCCGCCGACGCGCTCACACAGGAGCGCGGCGGACCGGTCACGGACACCCACTTGGACGAGTCCGTCGACCCGGACGCCGCACGTGAGGCCGGTGCGGTCGCGCTCAAGCTCCTGGTCATCTGGAAGCGCGACGACCAGCAGCAGCGCCGCGTGGAGATGGCCGCCGAGTTCGTACGGCGCTGCGCCGACGCCGGACTGCTGTCCGTGCTGGAGCCGGTCGCGCAGCCGGCGGCCGGTGAGGACCTCGATGCCGCGATCGTCGAGGCCGCCGAGGTCCTCGGCCAGGTCCGCCCCGACCTCTACAAGGCCCAGGTCCCGAGCCGCGGCCTCGGCGACCCCGATCAGATCATCAAGACCTGCGAGCAACTCACCGCCACCCTGCACGGTCCGTGGGTCGTGCTCTCCAACGGCGTGGCCCGCGACGACTTCCCCCGCGCCGTAGAGCTCGCCTGCCGGGGCGGCGCCTCCGGCACCCTCGCCGGCCGAGCCCTCTGGACCCCGGCTCTGGAAACCCCCACCCCCACCGAATCCCTCACTACAACCTGCCGCTCCCGCCTGAAACTCATCGCCGAAATAGTCCACAAACACGCCCGCCCGTGGCGCGAATGCGGTTAATAGCGCTCCAGCAGGAGAACTTCACAGCACTCATCAGCCGATCTCACGCCTTGCCACCTCGACCCAGGGCCCGAACGCTACTCCGATCACACCAGCAGCGCTCTCTGGTGCGCTTGCTGTTGCCTTGTGCTTGTACAGAAGGCTGAGGACCGTGTTCGGGTCGTCGTCAAGGAGCGAGAGAGGGAGTACCGCGCCGAGTCGGTTCGCCACGTCCTGCTTGCAGCGATCACAGTAAATAAGCAGTCGCCCAGTCTGTGTCGACAGGTTATAGCGGGCGACGACAAGCCAGTCGGCCAGTCCTCCGCAGCGCGAGCATGTCCGGCGCCTCGAGGTCGGAGCAGCGTCGTCGGCCATAGTGTCGTCGGCAGCCTGCGCCGTCTGCCATCGACGCGGCACGGCCTTCCAATGTGTCCAGTGGCGGCTGGTGGGCCGCCCGTCGCCATCGCAGCGTTGTACGGCGTACCGCAAGCCAGGGTCGTCAATGGCTAGGAACCGTGTGCGCCCGTCGGGACGGGTCCACTCGGGCCAGTCTGTGATCTTCAACCCAGCACTTGGCTGTGGACCTGCGAGAAAGAGATGGACGTCGAATCGGTTCCGAAGTTCTCCAGCGAAGATTGAGTCGAGACGCATGACCTTTCTCTTCAGTTGCGTGTTGCTCCACCCGGTGAAGCCCTTGGCTTCGATCAGGATCAGGTGCGCACAGCCATCCGGGCCTTCCCATGCGACGATGAGGTCCACATCCTCCGGTGATGCCGCCAACTCTCCCTTCGACGGCCAGGGCTGGGGAAGGCTGTCGTCTTCAGCAAGAGTCGCTTGGACCGCGGCGTACAGCCAATCCAGCGTGTAGTCCATCGCGACGAAAGCATCCGCCGGTGGTTCAATCCCAACGGCACGAGAAATTGCGGAGCGCAGCGCACCCCCGACACGAAACGGCTCCCCTGCAACCCACTGCAGGAGGAGCCCGCGCTCGTGGCTGTCGAACCGCCGGAGATTGCCCACGAAGCTGGATGAAGTCATGACAACACCGCCCGCGTCGTTTTGTAATGCCTGCTCATCTTTGCACGATGTAGGGCTTGACCGTCAGAGGAAGGACGCTGAATTGCCTGCGACGAACCGCCTTGTCGACTTTCGAGCCCCGTATGTGCCGCAGGATCGAGGCCTGGAGCTGCGGGCTAGTGCTCTGGCCTTGATTGGGCAGATCCTGAGCATGAAGGGTGTCGACAGCAGGCACCAGCGGGAGTTGTTGTCGATCGGATTATGGAAGTGGACCGAGGCTCCCGGGATCACTCCCTATCCGAAGTACAACGTTCGGTACGTGAGTCGTGGAGTTCGTGGCGAGGACGTCGCGAAGATCAACCATGAACATGTCTGGCCACGTAAATGGATGATCGACCGCCTGCGGGCACAGGACTGGACCGTCACCGAGTTGGAGACGTTCCTCGACACGCATGGCGTTGCCTGCGTGGTGACGACCGAGGAACACGCTCGGCTCGGAGCGGCGTCAGGGCAGGGCTGGCAGCGATACGACCGCGCCAACATCGACGTCTGGGACCGCCAGCTTGGCCGGTGGGCGGAGCTCCACGCGGTCTCGGTCGATGTGCCACCCGAGTTGGCGGCCGAGCCGGAGGCTGAGGACGCCGAAGCTGACGTGGTGCCCACCGCAGGTGTCGATCTGCAGCAGGTACTGCGAGAGCGCGCCGGCAAGCACGCATTCGTTCTGGGCGAGCTTGCCCGGTGGACCGACGTCGAAGGTGCAGTGGCCGTGGTTGGCGGCACGCGAGATCCGCAACAGCCGGTCGGTGCATACTTCCGCATCCATGACACGGAGATCGAGGAGCCGACCCCGGCGGCTGCTTATGCGCACTGGAACGGGCGCGTCTCGTTCCGCCTCGTCGGCGCCAACCTCCCGGCTGGGACCAAGGTCGACGGCGTCAAGGTCGTTTCCCACCAACGGTACGGAGTCGAGTGTCGTGTTTCTGACGACAGAACGCTTGAGCTCGCCAAGGAACTCCTGTTCCTCGCCTTAGAGAAGCTGCGGGGTGAACTGTGACTGCGAAGCCGGCGATGGTGCGAGTCGGGCGCCTCAAGATCCCGCTGCAGTCCGCCGTTGAGTGGGTGCGCGACTACACCGACGCCGACCGGAACGCGGCCGGGCCCAGGCCATACGCCTATCCGGCGTACGACGAGTTCGATTGGGAGAACAATCTACCGGCGCGACTCAGTGATGCGGATCTGCTCGCCCCAGTGCTTCTGAATGTGGGGCTGTCGATCCGGGCGTTCTATGGACTGCGGCGGATCCGAGACAGGCTCGAGCACGGGCTGGCGAATCCGGACCTGCGGCGCCCGCTCGCGGAGATCGAAGATCAGCAGCAGATCTCCAGGATGGTCGAGCCTCTGTACGGCTTGCTGGACGATCCGGAGACGAAGCCGTGGGGTGTTGCGGGGACCACCTTGTCGAAGATCCTGCACCGGAAGGCGCCTCACGCCCTTGTGCTACATGATCGGTGGGTACGCGCCTGCTACGTCGGTGATGGCGGCCCAGTCCCGTCCGCACGCAATCGGTCGTGGGCCGACTACATGACCGCGATGACTGCGGCCATAGGGCAGGACATCCGCAGTCAGGGAGCCGCGTTCACCCAGCTCGACGCAGCCACCGGGAGACCCGGCCAGCTCAGTCATGTGCGACTGCTGGATCTTGTGGCCTGGAAGTCGAAGGGCGCCGCTGGCTAGACCTGCGAGCCGTCGTCACCAGTTGATGGATGGGAGCGTCAGGGCCTTCTCGGTGGCGAGGAGGAGTTGGCCTAGGGGCCAGGTGTGGGAGAGGGTGAGGAGGGCGCTGGGTGGGCCGAAGCAGTGGGTTTGGCAAAAGCGTTCGGTGAGCATGGCCTCGGCGGGCGTTGAAGTCGCCGTCGTGGCGAGCGATGAGCTGGCGAGCGAAGCGGAGATATGTGGCCGCGAGCACGTAGCACTGGTCGCCGGTCCAGGTGGAGAGGGTTGCCGGTTCGGTGGTGCAGATCCGGCCGTAGGTGTGTGTGCAGGTGCTGGTTGGACGGGCTGGCGGTGTCGGCACCTCGGGTGCGGGAGTTGTAGGCGCCGAGGATGGTCTACGTGGAGGAGCTCACGTCGTACCTGTAGCGGAAGGTGCGCGTCCAGTCGGCGGCTAGCCGGGCGAGCTCGAGCCAGCGTCGATCTTGTTCGATCCTGTACAGGGACACGTAGGCGACGTTCACCTGCATGGGATCAGCCATTCGACGGGGTGGAGGTTCAGGCCGTCGACCACCACCAGGCCGGCGCCGGACCACTGGAGCTCGATGGTGCGTTCTTCGCCGGGGAGGAGGACGAAGCCGCTGTCGGAGAGGATGAGCCAACCGGGGGCGTCGGATGGGCGGCCGTCGCGGATCCGGACGAACGGCGCGACCGGGCCGTCCCGATGCCGGACGACTAACGAATCCCCGTGCATCACAACCTCGATTCCAGGCAGTTCGCCCGGAAGGTGCGCCAGGTCGGCACCGGCGCTCGTGCGGGGACCCAGGAGGCTTCCGAGGTGGTGATCTCCGGTGAGGACGTAGCGCCGTTCGGCGTGCACTTCCCCGGCCTGCAGATGTACGTCGACCACGAAAGGCCCGGGCGGCGTCGGGGCTCGTAGCGGCCCGAGCATTGTTGCCTCAGGCCCAATCTTGACGTCCTTCACGATGATCACGGCCAGCTCCTCGCCGTGCCAGCTGATCAGGCGCGCCGTGATTGTCGCTGGGCCTGACCAGTGCTCGGCCAGTGCCCACAGCGGTAGGGTCACCTCGGGATGGCCGGCCCAGCTCTGGCGCGTGCACACTGCACCGACGAGCACCGGACGGTACGCCGCCGCGACGCCGAAGTACGCCGGTTTCGGCTCGCCCGCGTGCGTGATCACCGAGGTGCACCAGGCGTTCGGATAGGGCTCGTTGAACTGCCACGGCAGTGTCCCGACACAGCGTGGCCAGCGCCGGCGATGCGCCTCGACGGCGTACGCGAGCCCGTCGCGCTGCAGGAACTGGCTCGCCAGGCCGAGAGTGTCGAGGTCCTCGATGCGGTTGCCGAAGCAGGCCTGGACGAGCGACTCGTTGTTCCACCAGCGGCCGAGGTGGTCCCACACCGGCCGGCCGCGCGTCGGCAGGCGACGGTCGGGTTCGGGTACGACGTGCGCCAGCGTCCGCGGCATCGTCATCCCCTCGACGCCGAACTCGCTCAGCAGGTGAGCCGTCCCCGCGTCGTACAACGCGTAGTGGTCACGCAGACCCTGATGCTCCCACGGGCCGTGTACGTCGTGCTGGTCGTCAGGCGCCTGCCGGATCAGGTCGAGCCGGTTGAGGAACGCCGGGCCGGTCGGCGATGTGGACAACCACAGCCGCCCGGGGTCCAGCCGCCGTACGACGTCCGCGAGAGCCGCGAGCACCGGCGTGCGATCGTCGAGCGGCTCACCTTCGCCGGCCTGCAACTCGTTGCCACCACCCCAGATCGCCAGCGAGGGGTGATGGCGCAACCGCGGCACGATCTCCTCCGCCTGGGCCCGCATCATCGCGACGAACTCCTCGTCGGCGGCCGGCGTCGACTCGATCCCCGAGCTCGACTGCGAGAACTCCTGCCACACCAGCAGCCCGCGCCGATCGCACTCGGCGTAGAACTCGGGTGTCTCGATCAACCCGCCGCCCCACACCCGCAGCAGGTTCACGCCCGCGGCGACCGCGAGGTCCAGCAGGTCGGCGAGCCGCTCCGGCCGGGGTACGCCGTAGCTGAGGTCGATCGGCACCCAGTTCCATCCTTTGGCGAAGATCCGCCGCCCGTTGACCGAGATGCCGTACGGCGCCGCGTCGGATGCAGCACCGTCGGCCCGATGGAAACCCAGCGTCCGCAGCCCGACGTCCAGCTCCCGACGATCGCTCACCACTCCGTCGACCTGGGCGACGACGGAGAGCCGATAGAGATACGGGTCGCCGGATCCGTTCGGCCACCACAACCGTGGATCGGGAACCACCAGCGAACGATTGCCGGTAGCAACTACCTCGCCGTCGGCAGCCGTCAGTGTCAGCGACACCGACGCGTCGGCGTCGAGACCCACGCCGACGGTCACCACAGCGCTGTCGGTGTCCACAGCCAAGTCGGCGTCCACAGCCAAGTCGATGCCCACGGACACGGACACGTCGGTGATCCGCGCCGGCCCGGTGACCTCGACGTACACGGACTGCCAGATGCCTTGATGCACCAGCCGCGGGCAGAAGTCCCAGCCGTACGTCATCCGCGCCTTGTGCACGCGCACCTTCGGGGTGAACCCGACCTGCGGTTCACTCACCGGAGCCGGCTCGACGACCACCACCAGGACGTGATCCCGCGACCCGGTCAGCAGCGAGGTCACCTCGAAGCGTCCGTGGACGAACATGCCGTCGACCCGCCCCAGCTCCTGACCGTCCAGGAACACGATCCCGCTGTGATCGACCCCGTCCAGACACAGCCACGCCCGTTGACCGGTCGCGGGCGGATCCAGCGTGAACTCGTGCCGATACGCCCAGTGCCGATCCGAGACCCATTCGATCGCCCGCGTGTTCAGGCCGACGTACGGATCCGGTACGGCGCCCGCACGCCACAGATCGTCGACGACGCTGCCCGGGACCCGCGCCGGCATCCAGGCATCGGGCTCACGCAGCGGGCCCCACACGCGATGGTGTCGCCACTCGTCACCGAGAAACCCTCGGACCTGCCAGCCGGACTCGTCGAGCAGGATCCGCACGTCACTGACCCAGTGGCGGCGGCTTCGCCGGGTCCCACTCGAGCAGGTCGACCTCGACCGGCGCCACGTCCGCGGACGCCGGCAGCTGCAAGGTCTTCACCTCGTGCGGCCCGAACGCCGTCTCGAACGAGCGGCCCAGGAACGGCAGCTCGACCCGGACCGAGGCCGCACGTCCGCTCGTTTCGTAGCCGCGCAGGACCACAGTGCCGTTGTCGTCCTCGCCGCGCTTGAGCACCGAGAAGATGACGTCGTCCGACCCGCTCATCGTCAGGTACGACTGCGAGACCGGCAGCGGCCCGTCGTGGAAGCACTCGATCAGGGGCGTCACCGGCTGGTTCAGCTCCGAGGCTCGGCGGACGACGCCCGCCGTACGCCAGTCGCCGCCGTGCGGCTGCAGCCGATAGGTGAACCGCTGGATGCCCTGGTCGAGGTACTCGTAGACGCCGTCGTCGTCGAGGCGGCGCGGATCGTGCCACGCGTAGACCGGCGAGCGTACGACGGTCATCGCGAGCACCGGCTTGCCGGCCTTCGAGCCGTCGACCGCGAACGAATACTTCCCGTCGTTCAGCACCGCGACGCCGCCGCCGGTGCCCGAGATGTCCACCCACGCGTGCGACGGCACCTCCTCGCGGTTCTGCTCGCGGACCAGGTGGCCGTACGGGATCTCGTGGGTCGCCACCGACTTCTTCACCGCGAACGGGAAGCACAGCTTGAGCGCCTTCAGCTGCTCCCGCCAGTCGACCGTGACCCGGACCTCGACCGCGTCCGACTCCGCGTCGAGCACGAACTCCTCGATCAGCTTCGACTCGCCGTACGCCGATTCGACCCGGACCAGCTGGCGCACCGGCCCGTCCGCGAGCCGGCGGACCCGGGTCACCTCGAAGGCGCCGGACGTGTTCCACAGCGACCGTACGCCGTGGCTCCAGGTGTCGGTGTCGTCGTCGATCACCTGGGCGTGGGCGACCCCGGAGGCCGCCAGGTTCGGCCCGTCGGCCAGCCCAAGCGTCCGCAGCCAACCCGTCTTCGGGTCGATCTCGGCCCGCACGACGCCGTTGTCCAGGACCAGGTCACCCGTGGGCTCACCCAGGTGGTACGACGACGCGTCACCCGGACGCATCGTGTAGAGCTGATATCCCAGCGGCGGCACCTTCGCCGTGAAGGCGACGCGCCGGCGCCCGTTGGCGGTCGCGGCCGACCGGATCTCCTGGACGTCGAGCAGCGGACCGTCGAGCCCTTCGGACAACGCGATCGCCCCTCGCAGCGGCGCCGGGTACCCGAGCTCGAGCTCGACTGTGGCGGTCACCGGCCACGCGTGCGGGTTGAACACGGCGACCGGAACCATCGCCGTCTCGGCCGGGATGTCGATCTGCCGCGCGATCGACTGGATCGACCGGTTCGCCAGCCGGGCCGCGATCGACTTCGCCTCACCGAGCTGGTCGCGGGCGTCCTCGTACGCCGGCTCGATCGCGGTGCCGGCCGCGATGTCGTGGAACTGGTTGAACAGCACCTGCTTCCAGGCGTGCCCGAGCTCGACGGTGGCGTCCGGCGTGCCGCTGACCACGGCCGCGATCGTCGTCCACTTCTCCGCCGCGAGCAGCGCCTGCTCGGCCAGCCGGTTCTGCCGCTTCACGCCGGAGTGTGCGGCGTAGCAGCCGATCGCGTGCGGCTGCAGCTCGGTCGGGTGCACCGGGATGCCGTCGAAGGTGCGTGCCTCGTCGAAGAACCGGCGCATTGTGGAGGGAAACATCTCAGGGAACAGGTCGCGCCGGGCGAGCTGCTGGATCGACTCGATGTTCTCGATCGTCGGGCCGCCGCCGTGGTTGCCGACGCCGTAGAACACCATCAACGGCTCCGTTGTCACCGGCAACTGCTGCAGCGCCTTGGTGACGTGGCCGGAGATCTCGCCGCGGGGCGAGCAGTACTCGTGCGGGATGCGGTACGCGAGCACGCGCGAGCCGTCCGCCGACTCCCACCAGAACTTCTGGCCGGGCAGCTCCCGCTCGTGGGCCTGCGGCCGGAGGAACGCGTACGAGTCGAGCCGGGCCTTGCTGAGCAGCTGGGGCAGCGTCGCGTTGTGGCCGAACGGGTCGACGTTGCAGCCGACGGTCGCGATCACGCGCAGGTGCTCGGCGAGCCAGCGCTGCGAGTACAGCGCGTGCCGGACGAACGCCTCACCGCCGGGGATGTTGCAGTCCGGCTCGACCCACCAGCCGCCGACGATCTCGAACCGGCCCTCGGCGACCCGCTTGCGGATCCGCTCGAACAGGCCGGGATCGTGCTCGGCGATCCAGGTGAAGTAGGCGACCGAGTCCGCGGTGAAGACGTAGTCCGGATACTCGTCCATCCGGTCGAGCGCCGACCGGAACGTTGCCCGGACCTCCTGGTATCCCTCCTGCCACTGCCAGAGCCACACCGCATCGATGTGAGCATTACCGATCATGTGCAGTGGACCGCGACTCACGAAGTCTCCTCTGTCGATGATGCCCAGCGGTCGACGAGTTCGCTGACCAGGTGCAGGGCGAGGACGTGCATCTCCTGGATCCGGGCCGTCTCCTCGGCCGGTACGACGACTGCCAGGTCGGCCGCGGCCGCGAGGTCCTTGCCCCGGGTCGAGGTGAAGGCGACCGAGCAGGCGCCGTTGGCCCGCGCCGCTGCGAGCCCTTTCACCACCGTAGGCGAAGTACCTGACGTGCTGAAACCCACCACCATGTCCTGTGGACGGGCCAGCGCGGTCACCTGCCGCGCGAACACGTCGTCGTACGAGTAGTCGTTCGCGATGCAGCTGACCACCGAGGCGTCGCCGATGAGCGCGACCGCGGGGAGCGGGCGCCGTTCGCGCAGGTAGCGGCCGATCAGCTCGCCGGCCAGGTGCTGGGCGTCGGCGGCCGACCCGCCGTTGCCGTACGTGTACAGCACCCCGCCGGCGGCGAGCCGCCGGATCAGTTCGTCGGCGACGGCCTGCACCTGGGGCAACTGTTCACGCATCGCCGCGGTCACCTCGGCATGCCGCTCCAGTTGCCCGTCCAGCAGGCCGTCCACAAAGAGGTCGGTCATGAGACGTCCAAACGATCGAAGGCGATCGCCGCGGCACCCAGCACCCCGACCGCATCGCCGTGCCTGCTGAGGACCACGTCGCACGCTGCGGCCGCCGGCGGCATCGCCTGCCGCAACGCGCCCTCGCGCACCGGCACCAGCAACTGGTCACCGGACCTGGTCACGCCACCACCCAGCACGACGAGCTCCGGCTCGCACACGTTGATCAGTACGGCGACCATCCGGCCGAGCATCGCGGTCGTCTCGTCCCAGACCTCACGGGCAACCACGTCACCGGCCTGTGCCTGCTCGACGACCTCCTTGGCGGTGATCACCGGCAACTCGGCGAGCCGTGAGTCCGGCCGGGTCGCGACGACCTCGGCTGCTCGGCGGGCGATCGACGTACCCGAGACGTAGGCCTCAGCGCAGCCGCGGGCACCGCAGCCGCACTGTCGTCCCTGCCAGTCGACCACCACGTGCCCGAGCTCGCCGCCCTGAAGGGCCGCACCGCGGAACAGCTTGCCATCGGCAACGACACCGCCGCCGAACCCGGTCGAGACGGTGAGGTACACCAGGCTCTGTACGCCCCAGTCACCCCAGCGGTACTCGCCGAGGGCGGCCGCGGTCGCATCGTTCTCCACCGAGGTCGGCAGGCCGAACCGGTCGGCCACCAGACTGCCGAGCGGAACGTTGTCCCACCCCGGCAGGCCAGGCGGGCCGAGGATCACACCGGTCCGTGGATCCAGCGGTCCACCACAGCCGACGCCCACCGCCACCGGCTCCGCGCCGGACTCGGTGAGCGCCTGCTCGCCGAGCTCGAGCAGGCGTTTGACGACGGCCGCCGGCCCCTCGTCGACGGCGGTCTCGATCTGGCAGAACGACCGTACGGTCCCGTCCGCGGCGACGACGCCGGCCGCGAGCTTGGTGCCGCCGACGTCCAGCGCGAGCACGGGCGGCAGGTCAGGGGAAGGCACGCTCAGCCCTTCTGCGCGGTCGTCGCCACGCCGTCGAGGATGTACCGCTGGCCGAAGGCGAACAGGATGATCATCGGCACCACGGCGATCACGCTGGCGGCCACCGCGAGCTCCCACTCGTAGTGGCCCGAGAGGGCGAAGGCGTCGATGATCTGCTTCAGGCCGCGCGGCATCGTGAAGTACTCCGGGGTCTGCAGGTAGATCAGGGGTTTCATCAGGTCCGACCAGCTCGCCTTGAACTCGAAGACGAACACGATCACCAGGGCCGGCTTGCAGAGCGGGAACGCGACCCGCCGGAACATGCCGAAGTACCCGCAGCCGTCCACCCGGGCCGCCTCGAACAGCTCCCGTGGGATGCCGAGGAAGAACTGCCGCAGCAGGAAAACGTAGAACGCCGAGCCGAACAGGTTCTGCGCCCAGAGCGGGATCTGGGTGTCGATCATGCCGAGCTGGTTCCAGATCAGGTACACCGGGATCATCGTCACCGCGCCCGGCAGCATCATCGTCGACAGCAGTACGCCGAACAGCAGGTTCCGCCCGCGGAAGCGGAAGTAGGCGAAGCCGAAGGCGACCAGGGCACTCGACAACGTGACCGCCGCGGCGGCCATGAAGCCGACGGTCAGCGAGTTGGTCAGCCAGCGCATGACCGGAGCCGTGTCCCAGATGCGGACGTAGTTCTCCGGCTGGAAGACCTCCGGGATGAGCCGGTTGTCGAACACCTGCGACCGCGGTTTCAGTGAGGCGGAGACGAGCCAGACCAGCGGATAGCAGAACGCGAAGGTCGCCAGCGTCAGGAAGAACAGGAACGGCAACCGGCGCAGGCTGAAGGTGGACGGCTTCGTCGAGGCCGGCTGCTGCGAAGGACCCGGGGACGCCACGGCGACGGCGGCCGCGGGTGCGCTCGACGGGGTCGGAGTGGTCGGTGGAGTCGCCATGGTTCACCGCTCCCCGTGGTAGTAGACGTAGCGGTTGCCGACCCGGAACTGTATGAAGGTGATCAGCAGGATGATCACGAACAGCAGCCAGGCCATCGCCGAGGCGAAGCCCATCTTGAAGAACTGGAAGGCGTTCTGGAACAGGTAGACCATGTAGACCAGCGACTCCTCCGACGCCGCGGCCTTCTGCTGCGGGCCGTAGAACATCGTGTACGCCTGGTCGAACATCTGCATCGCCGCGATCGTGTTGGTGATCACGGTGAAGAACAGCGCCCCGGAGATCATCGGGATGGTGATCCGGAACAGCCGCGTCACCGGCCCGGCGCCGTCCAGCTCGGCCGCCTCGTACAGCTGCTTGGGTACGCCGTTCAGCGCGGCCAGGTAGATCACCACCGTGCCGCCGAGCGTCCACAGGCTGACGATCGCCAGCGACGGTTTCAGCCAGGCCGGATCGGTGGTCCAGTTCGGCCCGTTGATGCCGACCCAGCCGAGCACCTTGTTCACCAGGCCCTGCTGACCGTTCAGCAGCAGCAGGAACATCGCCGCCGCGGCCACCGCCGGCGTCATCTCCGGCAGGTAGAACGCCGTCCGGAAGAACCCGCCGGCCCGGCCGACGCGCTGCAGCATCATCGCCAGGACCAGCGCGAAGACCGTGCCGAGGGGGACGAACATGGCCGCGTAGATGAACGTGTTGCTGAGCGACTTGAGCACTCGTGGGTCGTCGAACAGCTCGCGGTAGTTCTCCAGCCCGACCGCCCGCGGGGCCTGGATCATCTGGTAGTCGGTGAACGACAGCACCAGGCTGGCGATCATCGGCCCGGCGGTGAAGATCAGGAACCCGATCACCCACGGCGAGACGAACAGCCAGCCGGCCCGGTCCTCCTGCTTCGCGAGCGGGCTCCGCGGTGGCCGGCGCCGGCGGACAGGCTCGGCCTGCCCGCCGGTCACCGGACGGTCGACGGTCGTCGTCATCGAATCAGCCCTGGCTGACCTTGTCGAAGGCGGTCTTGGCCTCGGCCTGGGCCTGGTCGAGGGCCGCCTGTGGGGTCACCGTGCCTCCCAGCGCCTTGCCGACCGCGTTCTTCCAGGCGGCGTCGATCTCCGCGCCGGCCGCCGACGGGTTCAGCGACTTGGCCTTGTCGAGCGCGGAGTAGTAGATCTCGATCGCCTGGTCGAACCCGGCGTCACCGGTGGGCTTCAGGTACTTCGCCTTGATCTCCTCGTCGGCCTTCTTGTTCCCGGTGAACAGGCCGGTGAAGAAGCTCTTGTCCTTGGCGACGGTCTGCATCCGGGCCTCGGCGGCCTTGTGCCAGGTCTCCAGCGAGGTCATCGTCTTGGCCCACTTGCAGGCGGCGTCCATGTTCTTCGCGCCCTTCGGGACCACCCAGGCCGAGCCGCCGAGGGTGCTGATCTGCTCACCCTGGCGGTTCGTGAACGGCGTCGCGGCGAGCTCCAGCCCGTACTTGCGGGCGTCCCGCAGCACGTTCACGTACCAGTTCTCGATCGGCATCACGGCCAGCTGGTCCTTGGTGAACTGGTTCTGCTCACCGAAGACGTCGAAGGTGTCGCGGAAGGTCTTGAAGTTCGACCAGCCGCCCTGGTTCTTGACCAGCTTGATCGCGTAGTCCAGCGCCTCGACCGCCTTCGGGTCGTTCAGGTTCGGCTCGCCGCCGGGTTTGACCAGCTCGGCGCCGTTGGCCATCGCCCAGATCGGGAAGAAGTCCGGCATCCGCGGGTCGTAGCCGATCCGGGCGGGCCGGCCGGCCTTCGCCTTGTAGAGCTTCGTGGCCGTCTGCTCGAGCTTGTCCCAGTCGGTGGTCTGGATGTCCTCCACCGCCACCCCGGCGGACTTCAGCGCCTTGCCGCTGATCAGGTTGGCCGTGACCGTGTAGAACTCCGGGATGCCGTAGGTCTTGTCCTTGAGCTTGACCTCGTTCATCGCGGCCTCGCGGTACTGGCCGGTGTCGATCTCGTTGTCCTTGATGCAGTCGTCGAGCGGCTGGATCGCGCCCTTGGCGGCGTACGTGCCGATCAGGTTGCGAGCCATGTAGGCGACGTCCGGCGGGTTGCCGCTGGAGACGGCGGTGAGGAACTGCTGGGCGTCGAGATCGCCCTTGTTGTTCTTCACCGTGACGGTCGGGTACGCCGCCTTGAAGGCCGCGATCCGGGACTGGGCCACCTCGTCCTCGCCGCTGAAACCCATGATGTTCAGGGTGCCCGACGGGGTCGAGTCGGCGGAGCTCTGGTCGCTTCCGCCGGAGTCTTCGTTGTTCCCGACGCCGGCGCAGGCCGTGAGTGCCAGTGCGCTCGCGGCCAGCACTACGGGAAGGCGCAGGTGCTTCATTGCAGGTGCTCCTAACTCGACAGGGGACGAGCGGCCGGAATGTGGTATCGATGCCACATTCGGTTGCAGGCACGGTATGTGTGACTTTCTGCCGTCGTCAAGACGTAGACCGGAAGGTTGTGGACAACGATCCGGTTGCGCCCCGCCCGGTGCCCAGCCGGAAACCCGCCTGGTCAGGCGTGCGGAGCGGGCCCGGTGGAGCCGCGGACGATCAGCCGGGCCGGCACCCGGACGATCCGGCGCCGGGCGGGCAGCTCGCCGCGGATCCGGGCCAGCAGCAGCCGGGCGCAGCTGCGGCCCAGCTCGACCGTGTGCTGGTCGACCGTGGTCAGGGCCGGCTGCACCAGCGACATCCACGGCACGTCGTCGTACGCCGCCAGGCTGAGCTGCCGGGGGATCCGCAGCCGCCGGTCCTTCAGCTCGGCCAGGGCGCCCTGGGCGAGCACGTTGTTGGCCGAGATGATCGCGGTCACCTCGTGCTCGTTGAGCAGTGTGCGGGTGGTCTCCCGGGCGGCGTCGGCGTCGAAGCTGGTGTAGGCGATCAGGTCCTCGTCGAGATCGACGAAGTTGTCCTGGTGCGCGGCCCGGAACCCGGCCAGCCGGCCGGCACCGGTGGACCACTTGGTCTCGTCGATCAGCAGACCGATCCGGGTGTGGCCGAGGCCGATCAGGTGGTCGGTCAGCTCGCGGGCGCCCGCCTTGTTGTCACTCATCACGACGTCGCCGTTGGACCGGCCGAGCTCACGGTCCGCGCACACCACGTGGACGCCGTTCTCCCGCAGGACCCGCGGGCACTTGGCCGTGACCGGGGTGACGATCACGCCGGGCACCCGCATCGCCAGCAGCGTCTCGGCGGCCCGCATCTCCTCCGCCGGGTCGCCGTTGTCGTTCACGAGCACCATCTGGTACTCCGCCGCCCGCAACTCCTCCTCGATCCCCGCGGCCAGGTCGGCGTAGAAGGGGTTGCGCAGGTCGGAGATGAGCACGCCGATCGACGTCGACGTCCGGCTGCGCAGGTTGCGGGCGTTGTGGTCGAGCACGTACCCGATCCGCTCCGCGGCCGCACGCACCCGCGCCCGTACGTCGGGCGACGCGTAACCACGGGTGTGCAGGGCACGCGACACCGTCGACGGCGAGACACCGGCCTCACGGGCCACGTCCTGCACCGTCGGACGTCGTACAGACGACTGTGCCGGCTGCGACACCGTCCTTGCCGCCTGCTGCCCCCGTGGACTCATGGCCCGCAGTCTAAAGGTTCAGAGCCGCCCTGTAGCGCTCCCAGCTGTCCTTGACGGCGTCGAAGTCCCCAGCACCGAAGTCATAGCGGTCCGTGTCCGTACCGTCCACGTAGTACAGCGCCGGAACGCCCAGACCGCCCTGAACCTTCACGTACTCGAGCCACTCCGCGTGACTCGGCATCATCCAGCCGTCGGTGTCGATCCCCAGCTCCGGGCACACCGACCGGACCACACCGGCGCGGTAGGCCATGTGGCGAGCGACGTACCCGGGCTCCGCGGTGTCGTCCCGCAGCACGTCGTTCAGCCGGATTACGTCGGTCACGTCGAGGAAGGCCGGGTTGGGGGTGTGCGTGACGACCAGAGCGTCCGGCTTGACTCGCTTCGCGGTGTCATAGACGAGTCGCAGTTGCTCATGCAGCAGTGCGGCACCCCACCGCGATCCACGGTGCCGCAGCGAGGAGCCCGACGGCGTGCGTGCGGTGAAGTCGATCTTGAAGCCGTCGGCGTCGAGCTCACCGAGCATGTACTCGACCGCCTCGGTGATCAGCGCCACGCCGGCCGGAGACTCCGGGTCGAGACCGACCGGGTTGCCGCCGGCATCGGTCACACAGGCGTCGGCCGGCGCCCCTTCCTCGTCCCACGCCTTCCACCACAGCAGCACCCGCTGCCCGGCCGCGTGCCGCCGGGCGATCCATCCCTTGAGGTCGCTCCACTTCTCGGGATCGGGCCGGCAGGTCCCGTACGACGCCTGCCACTTGTCGTCGATGACGATCGTCTCCGGCACTATCCCCTGTGCGGCAAGGGTGTCCAGGAACCGGTCGTAGTTCGCCTCGGTGGCCAGCGGCTGCGGCGCCTGCTCGGTCCGCGCGCCGAGCGCGCACTGCGCCCCCCACCCGCAGAAGATCGTCCCGCGCCACCAGTCCGCGTCCGCGACCTTGCGCTCGGGGACGACGCCGGACGAGTCGAGCAACGAGCGGTGCCGGACCAGGACGTCCTCGGCAGACGAACCACCCAGGTGTACGACGAGTGGCGGCGTACTGAAGGATCCGTCAACCGCCGTCTGGCCTTCGTAGTCCAGCCGCAGGCTGAAACCGCCGGTCACGGGCAGGTAGTGGTAGCTGGTGAAGTTCTGCTCGGCCACCGGTGCGACCACACTCAGGCCCAGCCACTGGTCGTCGACGGTCGCCGCGAAGCACCAGGGCGCGGGCGTGAACAGCCATCGCTCGATCCCGGGCTCGCTGCCCTCACCGCACACGCTGATCGTTGCCGCCTCCAGCGCGTACCGCATGACCCGGGTCGGATGGTCCGGGTTCGGCGAGTACACCCGCTGCAGACCAGACCCGCTGGGCAGGAACCCACGCGGCGTACGGCGCCCACCGAGCAGGTGTACGTCGGTCAGCCGCCCCTGCCCGGTGACGACCGTAGACGTCTCGATGCGGTCGGAGAGGAATCGCGTGGTCGTCACTCGTGAGTCCCACACCGTGCTCTGAGCGGTCGTGGTGACGACCAGCCCGTCGGCCGACTCCGCGACGTCCACCGCCAGGTCGCCGTAGCTCTCGTCGAACCCGCCGACCGTGTCCAGCGAGGCGAACAGCCGCAGCCTGAACAGCGGCCGGTCGTCGACGACGACGGTGGCGTACGCCTTGGCAGTATGAAGATCGACCGTGTACTTCAACGAAGAGTCCTTACATCGACGAGGGCTTCGGCCAACTGGCCCAGGTACCGGCCGTCGCGAGTGATCCCGGCCGCGATCCGCGCCTGCCTGACCGGCTCGGCGACGTGCGGCACGACCAGGAACTCCGAGCCGGACACCTGCTGACACTCCCAGCCCGCGGGCACCACCAGTTCGGCGCCCGCGCAGCTCACCTGCACCGCGAACGGCTGACCGTCCACGGCATCGATCCGGTACGGCGTGAGGCGCACGTCGCCCACGAACACCGGGTCGTCCGGCAGGAACAGCTCGCGATGGACCTCGGCGACCTCCTCACCGAGCCGCGCGAGCTCGTCGAGGTAGTCGGGTGTGACCACGCGCGGCTCCCAGTGCCCGGAGATCATCAGCGAAGGCTGCAGCCGCTTGTAGAGTGCGGCCGAGGCGGCGTAGTCGTCCGCGGCGAACGCGTTCGCGTACTGGAAGTTCGGGATCTCCGGAGCCTCCCCGGGCACCCAGGTCCCGGTCTGCTGGTCACCTGTCGCGAGCACGCGCCGGCCGTCGACCTCGAAGCCGATCGCCGAGGCGTAGAGCGTGTGCCCGGGCAACGCGTGCAGGTCGAGCTCGTACTCGCGCCAGCGCATGCCTGTCCCGTCGGGGATGTGCTGCGCGCAGGGAATCGGCTCGAACCAGAGACACGGCAGGTCGTACTTCGTCGGGTTCTCCAGGACGTGGGCCACCGGGCTGGACGCCCACACCTCGGTCCCGTGCACCTCGCGCATGAGGTTGAACGCGGCAACGTGATCGTCGTGGTAGTGCGTGGGGATGGCGACTTCGATCCGCTCGATGCCGTAGTCGCGCTGCAGAGCGCGCAGGCTCGGCAACCACGGTCGCAGGTTCTGCCGCTGACTGCCGAACGCGACGCCGGCGGTCAGGTCGTACCCGTAGTCGATGAGCAGAGCGGTGCCCGAGTCGCTGAGCAGCACGTAGCTGCGGGACTCGCTGGTCCGGTTCATCAGCAGGTGTGGACTGAGCTCGACGTACGGTCGCTCGAGCTTGTCGAGCAGACCGGTCGGCGCGCCGAGTCTGGTCTGGATCAACCGGCCCAGCGCGTCGCACGTCTCGCGGATCGCCAGGGCCGGGTCGGTCATCGGTGCACCGTGGCTCGGCATCAGTGCGCGCGGCTGGTAGTCCAGAAGTTGCACCATCGAGGCCATCGACATCGAGGCGCCTTCGAGGCCGACGTACGACCACTGCAGGGCGGCCGCCGACCAGACCTTGCCGGGGCTGTGCAGCAGGTCGCCGGTGAAGGCGTAGCCGTCGATCAGGTAGGTGACGCTGCCGGGGGTGTGACCGGGGGTCGGCAACGTGCGGACGTCGAGGTGTCCGATGCGGCGCGAGCTGTAGTCCTTCATCACGCCCGCGACCGGCACCGGCTCCAGCAACGAGAACCGGTCCGTGTGCAGATCGTAGTTGTTCACCACCCGTCGTTGCTGCCAGTGACGATCGACCTCGGCGATCAGGTCGTACTCGTTCTCCGGCACCCAGATCCGCGTGCCGCTCGCGGCCAGCCGGGGCAGGCCCTCGACCTGGTCGCGATGGTGGTGCGTGACCAGGACGTCGGTCACCCGGTCGACGCCGTACGACGCCAGTCGGTCCAGCCACCGTCCGCTGCCGGCGTCGATCGCGACCGCTGTCCGCGACGACTCGTCGACGAGCAGGTACACGACGCAGGTGTCCTCGATGGTGTGCAGCACACCCTGCACCCTAAGGGGAGTGCTGGAATCGATTCCACTTGGATTCCACGAGTCAGAGCGACGCGAGTGCCTCGGCCACCGTGGAGTAGATCCGGAACTGGCCGCCCAGACCGGTGATCGCCAGCGGCCGGTCGACCGGCCGGCCCACGCCGACCAGCGCCAGCGTGATGTTGTGCTGACCGGCCAGGTTGCGCGCCTCGACCAGGTTGCCGAGACCGGCCGAGCTGCAGAACGTCACCGCGGAGACGTCGATCAGCACCAGTCGCGCCGGCGGGGCCACCGCGGCCCGGATCGACTCGGCGGCGAAGTCGGTGGTCGCGATGTCGATCTCGCCGGACAGCCGGACCAGCAGGACGCCAGGCTCCAGCTGCTCGGTCCGTGCGTCGAAGGTGGTTCGGATCATCTCGCCGTCCCGCGGCTCAGGCTGGCTCGTCACGCCGGTCTCTCCCCCGGGTGGTTCCGCGAAACGCCGGTCGGTCCTGGCGAGGGAACTCCCTGTGCTCACCGTATGCCCCAACGCGGAGACGTCACAACGGGTCTGGCCGGGATGACCCCGGAGCGTGACCTGGCCACGGATGTAAGCGCTGCCAGACCGGCTCGGTTCAAACGCATGACCTCACCCCCAGAAGGCCGGCTGGGTCTGGACGTTCAGCTCGGACAGCTTCACCTTGGCGGCGGAGTCGGTCCGCCGGTCGGAGATCTTGAAGGTGTCGAACGCGGTCACCGACTCGGTGCCGTAGATCGTGCCGTTGTAGTAGTACACCGACCAGTAGCCGCCGAAGGAGGCCGGCTGACGTGGCGGCCGGTCGAAGTACCCGATCTCCTGCGGGTGGGCGGAGTCGGTGAAGTCCCAGACCGAGAAGCCGCCCTGGTACCACGCCTGGACCATGATGTCGCGGCCGCGGACCGGGATCAGCGAGCCGTTGTGGGACACGCAGTTCTCCTGCTCGGCCTGGTGCCGCGGGATCTTGTAGTAGCTGCGGAACTTCAGCTTGCGGTGCTTGATATCGAAGATCGCCGTCGCGCCCTTGTTCGGCCCGACCTCCTCGTTGCACTCGGCACCGCCACCGCCGCCGAGCTCGTCCATGAAGACGACCTTGGTGCCGTCGCCGTTGAACGTGGCGCCGTGCCAGAAGGAGAAGTTCGCCGCGTCCTGGACGCGGTCGATCACCCGCGGCGCGGCCGGGCGGGAGATGTCCAGCAGGACGCCGTCGCCCATACACGCCGCGGCCGCGATCCGGCGGGCCGGGAAGGCGGTGATGTCGTGGCAGCCGCTGGTCTCGTAGCCGGTCTCGCTGCCCGGGAACCCGCCGTCCGGGAACAGCACCGGCGACGCCACCACGGCGGCCTTCGCCGGGTCGCGCAGCGGCACCTTGACGATGTCGATCCGGTCGTTCGGCGGCTGGCAGTCCGGGTAGGTCGCGTTCGGGAAGTACGACGAGTTGTAGATGTACACGGAGCCCGTCTTCGAATTCGGATTCAGCGACGGCTCCGGGATCAGCGTGTGCGTGTGCGAACCGCACTTGGTCTCGACGGCCGCGACGTACCGGGGGTTGGCCGGGTCGCGGACGTCGAAGATCTTGATGCCCTCCCAGGACTCCTTGATCGTCGGCGACTGCGCCACGCTCTGGCAGGAGCTGTCGCTGCGGGACTGGTCGGTGCTCAGGAACAGCAGACCGGCGTACACGCTGATGTCGTTCTGGCTGCCCGGGCAGGAGACCTGGCTGATCATCCGCGGGTTCGCCGGGTCGCCGACGTCGTAGATCGCGAAGCCGGCGTAGTTGCCGACGTACGCCTTCTTGCCGGCGAACGCTATGTCGGTGTGCACCCCGCCGGCCAGCGGTCCGGTCATCGGCACGCTGGCCAGGTGGGTGATGTTGTCGCTCTTCGAGGCACCGGTGTCCGGCGGGGCGGCCGCGGCCGTGCCGGCCAGGCCGGTGACGAGGGCGACTGCGAGGGCGAGACGGACGAGCGTGCGGGGGCGGCGCATGCTGGGTCCCTTCGTCGGATCGGCTTCGGCCTCCCAGGGTAGGCGTGATAGACACGTTATGGAAGCGATCTGACACAAGGAGTGAGGCCGTGGGGATCCGCCGCTCAGCCGTCGCCGCTGCTCTCGTCGTCGTCCTGACCGGCTGCAGTACGCCGGAACCGGAGGCCGGGACGCCGGTCTCGCAGCCGCCGGTGATCGTCCCGGGGACGCCGGGCGGACCGAACCGGACGGTGCCGGCCGTCCCGTCCCAGCCGGCCACTCCGGACGCCGACGACGTCATGTTCTTGGCCGACATGATGGTCCACCACACACAGGCGTTGCGGATGGCCGGCTACGCGCCGGCCTCGGCGCAGAACACCAAGGTCAAGGCGCTCGCCGAGCGGATCCGGGTCGGCCAGAAGCCGGAGATCGAGGCGATGCGGCAACTGCTGGTCGCCCGCGGCCAGACGCCGCCCGACCTGACCCACGTCGACCACATGGATCACAGCGGGATGCCGGGGATGGCCACCCACGACGAGCTGGCCACGCTGGAGAAGTCGCGTGGCACGGCGTTCGACCAGCTCTTCCTGACCCTGATGATCAAGCACCACCAGGGTGCGGTGACGATGAGCGGCACGGTGATAGACAAGGGAACGGACCCACAGGTGGGTGAGCTGGCCCAGGAGGTCGGCGTCACCCAGACGAAGGAGATCGCGACCATGCGGCAACTGCAGAAGGAGCTGTGATGGGTGTCCTCGACGGCAAGGCAGCGCTCGTCACCGGCGGATCGCGCGGGATCGGCGCGGCGATCGTCCGCCGGCTGGCCGCCGACGGCGCGGTGGTCACGTTCACCTACGTGTCCAGCGAGTCCGCGGCCGACGACGTGGTGAACGAGGTGAAGGCGGCCGGCGGCCGGGCGGTCGCGGTCCGGTCCGACCAGGCGGATCTGGCCGGCATCCCGGAGCTGTTCGGCCGGGCCGCGGAGCCGACCGGGACGCTCGACATCTTCGTCTGCAACGCGGCCGAGGTGATGGTGAAGCCGATCGACAGCGTCACCGAGGACGACTACGACCGGCTGTTCGCGACGAACGTGAAGGGTCCGTACTTCGCCATCCAGCAGGCGGCCCGCGTCCTCCCGGACGGCGGCCGGATCATCGCGCTGTCGACGCTGAACACGGCGATGCCGGGCCCCGGGATCTCCTTGTACACCGCGAGCAAGGGCGCGCTCGAGCAGTTCGTCAAGGTGGCCGCCCGCGAGTACGGGCCTCGCAACATCACCGTCAACACGGTCTCCCCGGGAGCGACCGACACGGACATGTTCCGGGACTCCAACCCGCCGGAGGCCCGGGCGGCGCTGGTCGGCATCACCGCCCTCGGCCGGGTCGGCGAGCCGGCCGACGTCGCCGATGTGGTCGCCTTCCTGGCCGGTCCGGACAGCCGCTGGCTGACGGGGCAGAACCTGCGCGCCTCCGGAGGGCTGTTGATCTGAGGACCGCCGACCTGATCGCCGAGATCGACGCCGCCGCTGATCCCGCGGCGGCGAAAATCCTCGCCGGCTACTTCAAGCTGGCGCCCGGCGGCTACGGTCACGGCGACCGGATGATCGGCGTGAAGCTGTCCACGATCCGCGGGCTGATCAAGCCCTACGTGCGCGCGGACCTCCCGCTGGCCGAGCTCGAGCAGGCGCTGACGAGCCCGATCCACGAGCATCGGCTGGCGGTGCTCTGCGTGCTCGCCGACCGCGCGGCCCGCAGCCGCAAGCCGCGCACCGCGAACCCGGCCGAGCTCCGGGCGATCTACGAGCTGTATCTGCGCAGTACGGCGTACGTCAACAACTGGGACCTGGTCGACTGCAGCACGTCGGAGATCGTCGGCGGGTACCTGCTCGACAAGCCGCGCGACGTGCTGACCACGCTGGTCCGGTCGGAATCCCTGTGGGAGCGGCGGATCGCGCTGGTCGCGACCCATCGGTTCATCATGCACGGCGAGAGCGCGGACACGTACGCGCTGGCCGCGCTCGTGCTCGACGACCGGGAGGACCTGATCCACAAGGCGTCCGGGTGGATGCTGCGCGAGGCCGGCAAACGAGTCTCGGCGGACGAACTGCGGGCGTTCCTCGACCGGCACGCGGCGGTGATGCCGCGGACGATGCTGCGCTACGCGATCGAGCACTTCACGCCCGAGGTCCGGAAGAAGTATCTCGCCATGCGCTGACGTTTCGGCGGACGTCGAAAGGCCTGGCGGAGTGGCGTCACAGCGCTACCCTGAGCCACAAAGATCGCGTGCTAGGGAGCCGCCCCCATGAACCTGAAGCGCATCGTCCACCTGTTGCTGCTCGCAACACTCGTCGCCGCCGGACTGGTCGGCGTCCAAACCTCCGCCACGGCCGCGCCCGGCTTCCAGATGCCGATCCCGTGCGGTCTCCGCTGGACCACCGCCACCCACAGCGGTCACGCCAGCCAGTGGATGCTCGACATGGTCTCGCCGAGCGGAGCCACCCGCGGGACGCCGGTGCTCGCGTCGGCGAGCGGGACGGTCAGCGCGTCGCTGCTGTCGTCCAGCGGCGGTCACATGGTCGTCATCGACCACGGTGGCGGCTGGCAGACCCGGTACCTGCACATGGACCGCCGTGATGTTGCCGTCGGCAACGTCGTGGCCCAGGGCCGGCAGATCGGCATCGTCGGCAACACCGGCCAGAGCACCGGACCGCACCTGCACTACGAGCAGAAGCTGAACGGCACCGTCCGGCAGTCCTGGTTCAACGGCCACGCGGTGCCGCTGACCTGGTCCTACAACCAGCACTACGAGACCAGCGCGAACTGCGGCGCCGGCGACGGCAAGTTCTGGGTCGACACGTTCGCCAACGCACCCGGTCACAGCACCCCGGGCGGGGCCCAGACCGGCACGCTCTACAAGGGCACGAACTACGTGTTCTGCAAGGTCTGGGGACCCGAGGTCCGGGTCGGGTCGGCGTACAACCACTGGTGGATGAAGACCGACCTGGACGTCGGTCCGGCGAACCAGTGGGTGTCGGCGTACTACCTGTCCCGCTGGGGCAACGACGAGGCCAAGGACAACAACGGCCGGGACCTGCCGAACTGCTGAATTGTCGACAAGTCGCCGTACGCGGTCAGGCCTTCCGGCTGTCCGCGTACGGCGGGGCCGTGAGCGAGCAGTGCGGGTGGTGGTGCACGTCCACCGGCCGCGCGGCGCGGTCGGCCAGCATGATCCAGGCGAGTACGCCGCCGGCCGCCGCCAGCGCGGCCGAGATCCACAGCGCGTTGGCGAAGCCGTTGCTGAAGGCATCCGGATCGAGGTAGGAGTCGCCGGTGATCCCGGCGGCGATCGGGATCGCGGCGACCGCCATCAGCTGGGCCGACCGGGCGACCGCGTTGTTCACCCCGGACGCGATCCCGGCGTGGTGGTCCTCGACCGAGGACAGCACGGTGGCGGTCAGCGGCGCGACGGTGGCGACCAGGCCCAGGCCGAGGACGGTGACCGCCGGCAGGACCGTGCTGACGTAGCCCGCGCCGGGCTCGATCCGCAGCATCAGCAGGAAGCCCGCGGCCATCAGCAACGGCCCGACCGTCATCGGGATCCGGGCGCCGATCCGGTCCGCGAGGCCGCCGGCGTACCCGGACAGCGCGAGCATCAGCGCGGTCATCGGCAACAGCGACGCACCGGCCCAGAGAGCGGAGTACCCGAGGGCGGTCTGCAGGTAGACGACCAGCAGGAAGGTCGCGGTGCCGAGGCCGCCGTAGACGACGACGGTGACCAGGTTGGCGCCGGTGAAGCGGATGTTCGCGAAGATGCCGGGCGGCAGCATCGGGTGCGAGCTGCGGCGTTCGACCTCCACGAAGACCGCGAGCGCGACCACCCCGACCGCCAGCGAGACCAGCACCAGGGTGTCGCCCCAGCCGCGGTCGCCGGCGCTGATCAGGCCGAAGGTGAGTCCGGCGAGCCCGAGGGTCGCGACGATCGCACCGGCGATGTCGAGCTTGCCGGCCGCGGTCTCGTCCCGGGACTCCGGCACGTGCCGCAGCGTGACCAGGACGGTGACGAGGGCGATCGGGATGTTCAGCAGGAAGATCAGCCGCCAGGACCCGCTGTCGACCAGGCCACCGCCGACGAACGGCCCGATCGCCGCGGCGACCGAGGTCAGGCCGGACCACGCGCCGACCGCCTTGCCGCGGTCCGACGGCGCGAACGCGGTCTGCAGGATGGCGAGGCTGCCCGGGGTGAGCAGCGCGCCGCCGATGCCCTGCAGCACCCGGCCCGCGATCATCACCTCGAGGGTCGGGGCCACGGTGCAGATCACCGAGGCGACCGCGAACCAGATCACTCCGGCGACGTACACCCGCCGGCGTCCGAGCCGGTCGCCGAGCGACCCGCTCAGCAGGATCAGTGCCGACAGCGGCAGCATGTAGCCGTTGACGATCCACTGCAGGCCGGCCACGTCGGCGTCGAGCTCCTCGCCCATCGCCGGTAGCGCGACGTTCACCACGGTGCCGTCGAGGAACGCCATCCCCGATCCGAGGGCGGTGGCCGCCAGCACCCACCGGGCCCGGCCGGTGCCGAACACGATCCGATCGTCCGTCATGAACTCAGACTAGGCCGCCGGGTACGGGGCCGTTACTGCGGCTGCGGAAGATCCAGCTGGAGGACGACCAGGGCCTTGTCGGCCGGGATCCCCGGAAGGACCGCCAGCTCCGGTGGATTGCCGACCGCGCACCGGGTCTCGGTCAGCAGCGGGCAGACCACGTTCAGCAGCTCGCCGCCGTTGACGGTCAGGTTGGTCGGCAGGCCGCCCTCGGTGATCGCGGTCAGCGGCCGGATGGCCGACGCGGCCCGCTCGGGCTTCGACTCCGTACGCCGTACCGTCGAGCCGGACAGGCGGTAGGTCAGCCGGAGACTGGTGGCCGCGGTGGTCAGCGGCACGTCCGTCGTCTTGGTGATCTCGGTGCTCGACAGCGGGACGTTCAGGCCGTCGGCCTGGACCCGGAGGTTGCCCGCGGTCGGCGAGGTCCGGGTCATCATCCCGGGGAGCTGCTCGCCGGACGCCGGCAGCTGGACCTGCAGGATGTTCGTCGCCTTCGGCAACTTCACGTTCTCGGTGATGTCGAACGAGCCGTCCGGTCGTGGTACGGCGACCAGCTGGATCCCGGGCTGGGTCGCACCGGGCCCTGGACTGGTGGGCGCCTGGGTCGGTGAGCTGCCGGCACTGGGTCCGGCACTGGGCAGCGTGGGATCGGGGAGGCCCGGGCTCGGGGCGACCGGGCCGGCGGAGTCGGGCGAACAGGCCACGGCCGCGCTGAGCCCCAGAGTCAGCGCGGCCGTTGCCAGCCACCGTGCCCCCGAAGCCCACCACCGAAGGTCCTCCACCCCCGATGCACCACTCGGGAGGAACTCCTCGCCCGCCGTCGACGCCCCGTCCGGGGAACTGCGCTCAGACATGTGCGATCGCCCCCCAACGGATTCGGCCGCTTCCTCTGGCGGTCGGATCGGACTTGCGCATACGATACGCCGGAATTAGTGGGGTTCGGCAATTACTGCCGATATTTTCATGGGGACTTCGAGGGGGCACGAAATGGTGAGACGCAGCGTGTCCGGACCATTCCAAGCAGTATTGGAGGGAATTTCGAGAATTCCTGGTCCGGTAATTCGAAGGGTGATTCCACTGACGCTGGCGGTGACCGTCGCGGCGGCACCGGCAGTGCTGGCCGCGCCGGCGCAGGGGGCCGCCGGCGCGAACCTGTACATCGTCCAGGGGTTGCCCGGGCGGTCGCTCGACATCAGCGTCGACGGCCGCACGGTGGCCACCGGACTGGCCACGACCAAGATCGCCGGACCGTTCGGTGTTGCCGCAGGCAAGCGAATGGTGACCGCCCGTCAGGGCGGAACAGTGGTGATCCAGCGCGAGGTGACGCTGGGATCCGGCTCCAGTGTCGACGCGGTGATCCATCTGCCGGTGTCGCCCACGGGCGCTCCGGTGCTGACGTCGTACGTGAACAAGCTGAGCTCGATCCCGAAGGACAAGGCGGCACTGCGGGTCGCCCACGACGCGGCCGTCGGGCCGGCCGACATCCGGGTGAACGGAAAGGTCGCGTTCGCGAACGTGGCCAACGGGGAATCGCTCGAGGCGGTCGTGCCGGCGGACACCTACAAGGTGGACATTGTGCCGGCCGGTGCGACGTCACCTGTTGTTCTCGGTCCGTTGGACCTACCGGCCCGAGCCGGTTACCTGACCCGGGTTTTCGCGGTCGGTAATCCGAACGCGAGAACGATGAATGTCGCGCTCGGAACGATCAAGTTGCCGGCCAGTGGGTCGGGGACGCCCGGGCTGGTGGACACCGGCACCGGTGGTCAGGCGGCGGAGCTGGACCAGGCGCACAGCTCCACCTCCGGCCTCTGGGTCCTGCTCGTGCTGGGGAGCACGCTGGCCGCGGTGGTCTCGATCCGTAAGGTCGCGGTCCGGAAGGTGGTCCGTCGCTGAGGAAGCTCCTGCTCGTACTGGTGCTGTGCTGCGCGGGCCTGGAGGGGTGCGCTGCGCAGACAGCAGGTTCCGGGCCGGACCCCGGGGCGGGCGGCGGTACCCCAACGCCGTCGTCCGTCCCGGCTACGCGCGGTCTTCCGGGGTTCGCTCCCGAGATTGAACCCCGGGGGACGCCGTCGCCGGCCGATCCGGCGTCCGCGCCGCCGGCCCGGATCGGTACGCCGGCGCCGAGTCAGCGGATCTGGTTCGTGCCGACCCAGGTCGTGCTGCCGGGCGGCGCCAAGGCGCCGGTGGTGTCGGCCAGTACGGTCCGCGGCGAGCTCATAGTGCCCGAGGAGGGTGATCGGGTCGGCTGGTGGGACGGTGGCGCCCAGGCCGGTGACCCGTTCGGGTCGGTGGTGCTGGCAGGTCACGTCGACACCAAGACCGACGGCATCGGGTACTTCGCCCGGCTGCTCCGCATCAGGCCCGGGGAACTCGTCGTACTGCGCGGTGCCGGGCACACCCAGACGTACCGGGTGAGCTCGATCGTCTCGGTGCCGAAGAACGCCCTCGCCACGCGCAGCGGTGCGTTCGACCAGAAGGTCGACCACCGGCTCGTGCTGATCACCTGCACCGGTCCGTACGACGCCTCCGGCGGCGGCTACGAGGACAACCTGGTGGTGACCGCCACCGCGGTCGGTCCGGCGCGCTGAGCCGACGCTAGGCTCGGCGGTCATGGCGAGGTATTTCGACGTACATCCGGAGAATCCGCAGCGACGCGCCGTCGGCCAGGTGGTGGACCTGGTGCGCGAGGGCGGGCTGATCGCCTACCCGACCGACTCCTGCTTCGCGCTCGGCTGCCAGCTGGGCAACCGGGACGGGATCGAGCGGATCCGCGCCATCCGGCACCTGGACGACCGGCACCACTTCACGCTGGTGTGCCAGGACTTCGCCCAGCTCGGCCAGTTCGTGCACATCAGCAACGCGGTGTTCCGGTCGATCAAGGCGGCCACCCCGGGGAGCTACACGTTCATCCTGCCGGCGACCAAGGAAGTCCCGCGCCGGCTGCTGCACCCCAAGAAGAAGACGGTCGGCGTCCGCATCCCCGACCACGTGGTCGCCCAGGCTCTGGTAGCCGAGCTCGGCGAGCCGTTGCTGTCCAGCACCCTGCTGCTGCCGGAGCACGAGGTGCCGATGACCCAGGCCTGGGAGATCAAGGAGGAGCTCGACAATCAGGTCGACGGTGTCATCGAAGGCGAGACCGGCACCGAGCCGACGACCGTGGTCGACTTCTCCGACGACGTCGCCGAGGTCGTCCGGGTCGGTGCGGGAGATCCGGCGCCCTTCCAGTGAACTCTTGCGATCGGCAAGATCATGCCCGATCGTGACTGCTGAAGGTCAATCGTTCACCAGTGCACCTCACCCGCCCCGGAGGAGCCATGCGACGTGGTCTGCCGGCCGTCCTGGCCGTCGTCCTGCTGATGTTCGGCCTGCCCGCACCCGCCCAGGCCTACGCGAACGCGTTCTTCCCGACGCAGAGCGGTGGGAACCGCGGCGCCGACGTCCTCGCGATCCAGTACCTGCTCCAGCACCACGGGCAGTCCGTGGCGGCCGACGGGGTGTTCGGTCCGGCGACCACCACCGCGGCCAAGGCGTTCCAGACGGCCAAGGGTCTCGGCGCCGACGGCATCGTCGGGCCGCAGACCTGGGGCGCGCTGGTGCCGACGATCCGGTCGGGTGACAACAACTCGGCTGTGAAGGCGTTGCAGGTCGAACTCAACGCCAAGCGCCGGCTCAACCTGCCGGTCGACGGCGTGTTCGGTGCGGCCGTCCGCGACGCGGTCGTCTCCTTCCAGTCACACGCCGGCATCGGCGCGGACGGGATCGTCGGGCCGGTCACCTGGCGCAATCTCGCCTGGCACTACGACTACCCGGACTTCGCCGCGAACCTGTGCGACCAGGACCCCGACGGCAACGGTACGGCGGCCAACTGGGCCACGTCGGCCGCCGTCGCCCAACTGGAGCAGGCCGCCCGGTCGTTCGCCGGGACGGGACAGGGCAAGGTCCCGTACGGCGACGCCGGATTCGAGCACGGCGGTGACATCCCGGGGCACGGCAGCCACGAGGTCGGGCTCGACATCGACCTCTGGCCGATCCGCACCGACAACGCCCAGTGCACCGCGGGCCGGATCACCTGGCAGTCACCGACGTACGACCGGGCCGCGACCCGCCAACTGGTGCAGGCGATCCGGGCCGCCGCACCAGGCCACGTGCGCCTCGTCTTCTTCAACGACCCGGTCCTGATCGGCGAGGGCCTGACCACCGAGTGGGCGGCGCACGACAACCACCTCCACGTCCGGTACTGCGAGAAGGTTCACCCGAACAGCCTCTACACCTGCTGACATAGTGGCCCTGTGACCACACTCGAGCTGTCGCCCGACGAACTGCTCACCACCACCCGCACGGTCCGCAAGCGGCTGGACCTGGCGAAGCCGGTGCCGATCGAGCTCGTCCGCGAGTGCATCGAGATCGCCCTGCAGGCGCCGTCCGGCAGCAACCGGCAGGCGTGGCACTGGCTGGTGATCACCGACGCGGAGAAGCGGGCGGCGGTCGGCGAGTACTACCGGCTCGCGGTGGAGAAGTACCTCGCCGGCAGCGGTTCGGCCGGGAAGCTGTTCGCGGACGACCCGGTCCGTGGGCCGGTGCAGCGCCGGATCGGCGACAGCGTGGCCTACCTGGGTGAGCGGATGGGGCAGGTCCCGGTGCTGGTGATCCCGTGCCTCGAAGCGAGGTCGCTGACGGCCGGCAACCAGGCCGGCCTGTGGGGTTCCATCCTGCCGTCCGCCTGGAGCTACATGCTGGCCGCGCGCGCCCGCGGCCTCGGTACGGCGTGGACCACCCTGCACCTCAACTACGAGCAGGAGGTCAGCGAGCTGCTCGGGCTGCCGGAAGAGGTTCGGCAGACGGTCCTGATCCCGACGGCGTACACGATCGGGACCGGCTTCAAGCCCGCGCCGCGGCAGCCGCTCGACGAGGTCCTGCACGTCAACGCCTGGTAGCCATGTCCTCGATCGTCAGGCCGCTGAGCACGGACTTCGGCTCGGTGACGGTGAGGTCGAGTTCGGGATCCGCGGCGGCATCGCGGACCTTCACCAGCAACCAGTCCTCGCCGGTCCTGGTGAAGGCCCACGCGCCGTTCAGCTTCACCCCGTGCAACTGGACCTTGAGGTGGCCACGCTCGATCGCCACCGCCGGGTCCACCGGTCGGCGGCGATCGTCGCGGGTCAGGTTGGTCCAGACGCCCGCGTCCCAGACGATGACCGCGCCACTGCCGTACTGGCTGTCCGCGATCACGCCCTCGTAGGAGGCGTACTCCAGGTCGTGGTCGGTGGTGAACACGGCGAGCCGCTTCACGGTCGGATCCAGCGACGGCCCGCGCGGGACCGCCCAGGACTTCAGCACACCGTCGACCTCCAGCCGAACGTCGTAGTGCAGCCGCCTGGCGTCGTGCAGCTGCACCACGAAGATCGGCCTGGACGTCAAGCGGCAGCTGCCGTGGGCGGCTCGATGCGCTCGCGCAGGCGGTCGAGGATGCTGCGCAGCAACCGGGAGACCTGCATCTGGCTGACGCCGATCTCGGCGCCGATGTCGGCCTGGGTGTGACCCTCGATGAAGCGCAGCTCGAGGATCCTGCGCTCCCGCGGCGCCAGCTCGCTCAGCACCGGCTCGAGGACGGCGACCGCCTCGGTCCGCTCGAACGAGGAGTCGTCGGTGTCCGCGATCGTGTCGGCCAGGTTGGCGGCCGACTCGTCGTCGACCGGGCGGTCCAGCGACAGCACCGAGAAGCAGCCGTCGGCGGCCATCGCGGCCTCGATCTCCTCGACGTCGGCCCCGATCTCGTCGGCGAGCTCCTGCACGGTGGGCTCTCGGTGCAGGTCCTGCGTGAGCACCGGTCGCACGGACGCGATCGAGCCCTGCAGCTCCTGCAGGCGGCGGGGGATCCGGACCGTCCACGAGCAGTCGCGGAAGTACCGTTTCACCTCGCCCCGGATCGTCGGTACGGCGTACGCCAGGAACGGCGTGTCGGTGTCCGGGTCGTAGTTCCGGGCGGCCTTGACGAGCCCCAGGTAGGCGACCTGGTCCAGGTCCTCGGGCTCGACGCCCCGGCCGCGGAACCGGGTGGCGATGCTGTGGGCGATGCTCAGATTGAGTTCGATCGCCTCCTCCAGCAGGGACTGCCGGAGATTCTCGTCGGTGCTGGCGGCCCGCCGGCTCAGAAGGGAGCGGGTCGTCGTGTCTCTGCGCTGCTTCGGATCGGTGCTGCGCGGTTCGTCGACGGTACTGCGGGTAAGTACGGTGACCATTTTTGCTGACCTCGCGACGTTGAGTCACGGCGCGGCACATGTCTGGACCGCGGTCAGAGCTGTCTGCTGACATTCCTACCCCACGTTGCGCGGGTTATGCATTTCTACCCGGACCGAATCCCGGCCCGCAACACGGGCCCGCTGACCTGAGCGTGGGCGTAGGTTCTGCTCATGGACTGGAAGCTCGAGCTGGTGTCGGTGCCCGTCGCGGACGTGGACCGGGCGAAGGAGTTCTACACCGAGAAGGTCGGCTTCCACGCCGATCACGACCACCAGGTCACCGAGGAACTGAGATTCGTTCAGCTCACACCGCCAGGCTCGGCGTGCTCGATCGCGATCGGCAGCGGCATGCCGCAGGCCGAGCCGGGCTCGGTCCGCGGGCTGCAGGTCGTCGTCGCGGACGTGGCGGCGGCCCGCGAGGAGCTCGCGGGCCGCGGGGTGGAGGTGTCGGACCTGCAGGAGTTCCCGTGGGGGACCTTCGCCTTCTTCAGCGACCCCGACGGGAACTCCTGGGCCTTGCAGCAACTTCCCGCGCGCGACTGACCGACCCGGCCGCGCGGTCGGGGCTAGCGGTCGAAGCGGGGGAGTTGGTCGTCCGGGTCCTCGTCCGGGGCGTCCGGGTTCTCGGCCGGCTGTTCGAGGGGCGAGTCGTCGCCCGGCCGGGTGCCGACCGCGGGCTCGTCGTCGGCGGCGGGGTCGACCAGGTCGGGCATGTCCGGATCCGGGTTGTCCGGGTTCCGGGAGTCGCCTGGGCCGACCGGCATCGGTGGGATCGGGTTCGTGCTCATCATCCACCTCCTTGTGGTGAGATTCCTCCGGTACCCAGGGGGTTGGATGTCAATTCCGTGGATCGCTAACGCTGTGTCATGCGGCGGTTGTAGGGTGGCCTTTGGTTGAGCAGCCAGCCCCCAGATGTTGGCCGCCGTGTCCCTGCGAGGGCGACGATGACCGAACTCCAGCACCATCCCAGAGCAGCACGCCAGAAGTCGGGTGCCATGACCGTTTCCGCACCGCCGGCCACCTCTCCGGCCCGGCCCGTCGCCGTCCAGGTCCGCATCGGCGGCCGCTGGATCGCGGGCCTGCAGGTCGGCCGCCGGATCGGCACGGCCGGTGCCGACGAGGTGCTGGTCAGCCACCACGGCCACTTGGTTTGGGTCGACCGGCAGGCTGTCCGCGGCGCCTGAAGCCCTTGCGCACAAGGGATTTCAGCAAAGAGTTTTCGCAACCAGATTGCCGATCTCGATCGCCGAGGCGGACTGCGCCGGGTCGAACAGTCGCCGGGTGAGCGCGAACGCGACGCCTGCTCGCGCGTCCGCCCAGGCGACGCTGCCGCCCATGCCGGGCATCCCGAACGACGCCGGGCTCTCCTCGGCGGTCGAGCCGAGCCGCCCGATCGCGTAGCCGTGCGCCCAGGTCCCCGGATTCCCGAGCAGTTCGTCCTGGCCGGTGAACGCCGGACCGGTGATCTCCGCGACCGCCTCCGGCCGGACCAGCCGGACACCGTCCACCTCACCGAGCAGAGCGGCGTACAGCTTGGCGATGCCGTGTGCCGACAGCACGGCGGCGGACGGCGTTTCGACGGTGAGGTGTTCGGGGCTGTTGCACAACGCTGCCCGGGGGATGATCGCGGCGGGGGTGAGCTTGCCGAACAGCCCGGCCAGCATCGCGAACGTGTCCTCGGCCCCGTCTGGCTCGACCAGCGGCGTGACCCGGTGCAGCTGGTCCCGCGGTACGCCGAAGTACACCTCGTCCGCGATCCCGAGCGGTTCCGCGATCTCCCGCAGTACGTCGGAAATCGTCCGGCCGGTCGCCCGTCGCACGATCTCGCCGACCAGGTAGCCGAAGGTCTCGGCGTGGTACGTCATCTTCGTGCCCGGCTCCCACCACGGCTCGGCCGCAGCCAGGTACGACGTCTGTTTCGCCCAGTCGGCCAGGTCCTCCGGCACGGTGTCCGGTGCCAGCGCCGGTACGCCGACCGTGTGGGTGAGGACATGCCGCAGGGTGGCCTTCTCCTTGCCGTTGGCCGCGAACTCGGGCCAGACGTCCGCGATCGGAGCGTCGTACTCGAGCACGCCGCGGTCGACGAGGACGTTCGCGACGGTCGCAGTCGCGCCCTTGCCGGTCGACGCGCTGTAGAAGAGCGTGTCCGAGGTGATCGCGTCGCCGGCGACGGCGTCGACGACGAGCTCACCGTGCTGGAAGACGGCCACCTGCAGGCCGAGCTCGGTCGCGGCCAGTTCGTCGAGCCGCTGCTGCACCTGGTCCTGGAGATTCGTCACGAGGTTCATCCTGTCTGTGGGAGTGTCCTTCAGCGACAGGTCGGAACCGGTCCGCCGGTTTTGACACACTGCCCTCGTGGAATTGCGGCAGCTGGAGTACTTCGTGGCGGTGGCGCATGAGCGCAGCTTCACGCTGGCCGCCCGGCGGCTGCACGTGGTCCAGAGCGCGGTCAGCGCCGCGATCGCCGCGCTGGAACGGGACCTGAAGGTCACGCTGTTCGAGCGCAGCGCGCAGCGGGTCGTCCTGACCGAGGCCGGGACGGCGCTGCTGCCCGAGGCGCTCGCCGTGATGGACGCCGTCCAAGGTGCCCGGGACGTCGTCGACGAGCTCGGCGCCGGCATGCGGGGATCGGTGCGGGTCGGCCTGCTGCCCGGGCTCGGGCTGGTGAACCTGCCGGCCGCGGCCGGCGAGTTCCGCCGGCGGTACCCGAACGTCGAGCTGCAGTTGCGGGCCGAGGCCGAAGGATCGGCCGGGGTGATCGCCGGGCTGCGCAACGGCGACATCGACTGCGGGTTCCTCGGCATCGCGGCCGGCAGCGCGCCGCGCGACCTGACCACCTGGGAGCTGCTCCGCGTTCCACAGATCCTGGCGGTGCCGGTGAGCCACCGGCTCGCCCGGCGCCGGTCGGTCATGCTGGCCGACCTGGCCGACGAGGCCTTCGTCGACTTCCCGCCGGGCTCCGGCACCCGGACGCTGATCGACCAGAAGTTCGAGGCGGCCGGGCTCGAACGCCAGGTGGTGGTCGAGGCGCTCGGCATCGAGGGCGGTGTCCAGTTCGTCGCCCACGGGGTCGGGCTCGGCATCCTGCCCGGGTACGCCGTCGCCGGGATCGACTCGATCCGGATCGTCCGGATCGCCGACGAGGAGTTCCGCTGGTCGCTCTACCTGGCCACCCTGCGGAAGCGGAAGCCGTCGGCCGCTCTGCGCGCCCTGCTCGGCCTGGTCAGCGCCCATCTCCAGCACCCTCCGGGGACGGAGCGCGGCAGCGACTTGGATCAATAGAACTGATCCACCCATCGACTTGATTCGTTGGACGTGATGCATCGCCCGCAGCAAGATCTTTGGTGTCAGCAGCACATCGAAGAGCTGGAGGAGCAGGGCCATGAGCATCGAGCGAGTCGCGATCGTCACCGGTGGTTCGAGCGGGATCGGCCGCGAGGCCGCCGCCCGGCTGGGCCGCGAGGGCTACGCCGTGGTGATCGGGTACGCCGGGAACCAGGCGAACGCCGACCAGGCCGTCAAGGAGGTCGAGCAGGCCGGCGGCCGGGCGATCGCAGTCCAGGCCGACGTCGCCGACGAGACCGCGGTGGCGGCCATGTTCGACCGGGCCGAGCAGGAGTTCGGCGGCGTCGACGTGGTGGTGAACGCGGCCGGCGTCATGCCGCTGTCGCCGCTGGCCGACCTCGACCTGGAGGTGTTCGACCGGGTCGTCCGGACCAACCTGCGCGGGACGATCGTCGTCGACCAGCAGGCCGTTCGCCGGCTGCGGGCCGGCGGCGCCCTGATCAACGTGTCCAGTTCGCTGACGAAGCTGGCCCGCCCGGGCTACTCGGCGTACTCGGCCACCAAGGGCGGGGTCGAGGCGATCACGCTGATCCTGGCCCGTGAGCTGCGCGGCCGCGACGTCACCGTGAACACCGTCGCCCCCGGCCCGACCGCGACCCCGCTGTTCTTCGAGGGCAAGTCGCAGGAGCTGATCGACCGGATCGCCGCCGAGCCGCCGCTCGAGCGCCTCGGCGAGCCGGCCGACATCGCCGAGCTCATCGCCTTCCTGGCCGGCCCGGCGCGCTGGATCAACGGCCAGGTCATCTACGCCAACGGCGGCTCGGCCGCCTGACCACTCACTCTTCCGAAAGGGAATCACTCATGAGCAAGACAGTCCTGATCAGCGGCGCCTCCAGTGGCTTCGGCGCCCTCACCGCCCGCGCCCTGGCCGACACCGGCCACGTCGTCTACGCCGGGATGCGCGACCTGAACGGCCGGAACGCGACCGCCGCGGCCGACGCCAAGCAGTACGCGTCCGAGCACCGGGTCGACCTGCGGCCGGTCGAGCTCGACGTCAGCTCGGAAGCCTCCACCCAGCAGGCCGTCGACACCGCGATCGGCGAGCAGGGGCGCCTCGACGTCCTGATCCACAACGCCGGGCACATGGTCACCGGGCCGGCCGAGGCGTTCACCCCCGAGCAACTCGCCGAGCTGTACGACACCAACGTCCTGGGCACACAGCGGCTGAACCGGGCCGCGTTGCCGAAACTCCGCGAGCAGCAGGACGGGTTGCTGCTCTGGGTCGGCAGCTCCAGCACACGCGGCGGCACCCCGCCGTACCTGGCGCCGTACTTCGCGGCGAAGGCGGCGATGGACGCGCTCGCGCAGAGCTACGCGCTGGAGGTGTCGCGGTTCGGGATCGAGACCACGATCGTCGTCCCGGGGGCGTTCACCCACGGGACCAACCACTTCGCGCACAGCGGCTCACCGGCCGACGCGGACGTGATGGCGGCGTACGAGACGAAGTACGCCGGACTGATGGCCCAGGTCAGCCAGAAGCTCGCCGAGCTGGAGCCGGCGTGGGCGGACGTCGCCGAGGTCGCCAAGGCGATCGTCACGGTGGTCGGCACCGAGAAGGGCCGGCGGCCGTTCCGGGTGCACATCGATCCCTCCGACGACGGATCCGTCGTGGTCAACGCGGTCGCGGACCGGGTCCGCGCCGAGCTGCTGCGCCGCATCGGCCTCGAGGACCTGCTCCACCCGGCGGCATGACGGGTTTGATCGACCTCCACGCGCACTTCCTGCTGCCGGAGTACGTCGCCGCGGCGGAACGGGCCGGGCATCTCCGACCGGACGGGATGCCCGGCTGGCCCGCGTGGACGGTGCGGAAGCAGCTCGACGTGATGGACCGGAACGGGATCGCGACCGCGCTGCTCTCGGTCTCGTCGCCCGGCGTGCACTTCGGCGACGACTTCCGCGCACGGGTGCTGGCGCGGCGGGTCAACGAGAGTGCGGCCGAGTTCGGGCGCGACCATCCCGGGCGGTTCGGGTTATTCGCCAGCCTGCCGTTGCCGGATGTGGAGGGTGCGCTGGTCGAGCTTGAGTACGCGTACGACGTGCTGCACGCGGACGGCGTCGTACTCCTGAGCAACGCGGGCGGCCTGTATCCGGGCGAACCGTCGTGGGAACCACTGTGGCGGGCGCTGAACGACCGGTCGGCCGTCGTCCTGCTGCATCCAACCTCGCCGCCGCAGTGGCGACAGGTCGCGCTGGACCGGCCGCGGCCGATGCTCGAGTTCCTCTTCGACAGTGCCCGGGCGGTCACCGACCTGGCGCTGACCGGGATCCTGGCGCGCTACCCGGACATCCGGTTCGTCGTCGCGCACGGCGGTGTACTGCCCTTGCTCGGCGATCGGCTCGACGACTTCCGCCGTACGTTCGCCCCCGACAGCTCATCCAGCGTGGCGCCGCAGCTGGACACCCTGTGGTACGACGTCGCCGGTACGCCGGACGCCGTGCTCGGTGATCGGGTCGTGTACGGCAGCGACTACTGCTTCACTCCGGCGGACGCGGTCGAGCGGCAACTGGCGGCGTTGGACGCACGGTCCGGTGACTGGCGGGAGCGGGTCGGCGCGAACGCGGAACGCCTGATCAGTGCCGGGATCACCACCTGAGAGCCCCCGGCGGGCCCTGACAGCTCCGCCGGGGTGACTGTTGATCTCTCAACAGCCACCGGATCGTACGCCCTCGTGGTGCAGAAGGACAGGAGGTACCGGCCCCCACGTCGGCCGGCTGAGCGGCAGTCCGGCTGGAGAGCTGCCGGCGGGCCGGACACCTCCTGTCGTACTGCACCCGGCATGGCATGCTCTGGGCAGAAGCTGAGAGGCGAGGAGCGCCGTGGGGCCGTGGGACGTGGAGCAGGTGCTGGGCCTGGCGCCCGATCCTGCGTCCGCGAAGGCCGCCCAGGCCCAGGCGCGGCCGGTGAGGTGGCCGGAGACCGGTAGCTCGGAACGGGTCGTGTGGGGGTTGTGTCAGGGGAGCGGCAAGCAGCCGTACCAGGTCACGGTCGATCCCAGCGGTCCGGCGTACAAGTGCTCGTGTCCGAGCCGGAAGGTTCCGTGCAAGCACGCGCTCGGGCTGATGCTGCTGTGGGCGGCGGGGGAAGTCGGCTCCGGTGAGGAGCCGGAGTGGGTGACGTCGTGGATCGACCAGCGGGCCGCGCGGGCGGAGCGGCCGGAGCGGAAGCCCGGCGAGGTCGCCGATCCGCTCGCGGCGCAGCAGCGCGCGTCCCGGCGGGCCGACCGGGTGTCCGCGGGGATGGCCGAGCTGGCCAGTTGGCTGGACGACCAGGTCCGGCAGGGGCTGGGTGGGTTCGACCAGCGGGCGTACAGCGAGCTCAGCCGGTTGGCTGCGCGGATGGTGGACGCGCAGGCGCCGGGTGTCGCGGGAGCCGTACGGCGGGCCGCCGGTGTCGTCGGACGTGGACACGGCTGGCCCGGCGAGCTGCTCGAAGAGCTCTCGCTCATCCACCTGATCGTGTCCGCTCATGGCCGCCTGGCCGACCTGCCGCCCTCGCTCGCCGACACCGTGCAGTCCCGGATCGGCTGGACCGTCGAGACGGCACGGGTGCAGGCCGAGGGCGAGAAGGTGGCGGACGACTGGCTGGTGCTCGGCCGGGTGGTCGAGCCCGACGACCGGCTGACCGTCCGGCGAGTCTGGTTGCGCGGGGCAACAACCGGCCGGCTCGGGTTGATCCTCAGCTTCGCCGCCGCCGGCCGGCCGCTCGACCCGCTCCCGGCCCGCCCGGGCGAGTACGTCCCCGGCACACTGTCCTTCTACCCCGGCGCCCTGCCGATGCGGGCGCTGCTCACGCAGACGGCGCCGCGAATGCCCGCGCCCCGGCCGACCGGTTTCACGGCCCGGCAGGCGTTGGCGTCGTACGTCGAGTCCGTCGCCGCGGACCCGTGGAACGAGCGCTGGCCGTTAGTTCTGCAGGGTGTCCGGCCGGCACGGTACGGCGAGGGCTGGGCGCTCGTGGACGAGTCCGGCGACGGTCTGGAGATCCTGCCTGGCCTGGATCCGTTGAAGTTGCTCGCGGTCTCGGCGGGTGAGCCGTTCACCGTCGCGGGTGAGTGGAACCGGGCCGGTTTCCGGCCGATGACGTGCTGGCACGGTGAGCGGCCGGTGATCCTGTGAAGGGCTGGGACGGGCTGGTCAGTTCGGCACTGCTCGGGACCGATCGGCGGCCGGTGCACTTCGAGGAGTTGCCCGAGCACATCCAGGAGCGCCTCGGCGACGGCGGTCTGCTGGACGCGGCCGCGCTGGCGACGGTCTACAAGCGAGCCGGCCGGACACCGCTGCGCGACCTCGAACCGTTGCCTGCGGCCCCTGGTGAGGATCGTCCGCTGCCCCGGCCGGCCGCGATCCGGCGACTGGCCGCGATGCTCGGTGGGTTCCAGACGACGGCGCTCGGCGAGTGGCTGCGTGCAGCCGACGAGCGCGGGTGGGGAGTACCGCCCGAACACCTGCCCGCGTTGGCCGACCATGCCCGCAATCGGCCGGACTTCCGGCCGCTCGTGATCGCGGCGGCCGGCCGCCGGGCGGCCTGGCTGGCCGATCTCAACCCGGAGTGGAAGTTCCTGCACGCGGCCGAGAGCAACGACGCCGAGCTGTGGACGTACGGCAACGCGGTGCAGCGGCGCGCCTGGTTACGGACGATGCGGAAGGATGACCCGGCCGCCGCACTCGAAGCCTTGCGCGACGTCTGGCCGACCGAGTCGGCGGCCACGCGGACCGAGTTCCTCGCTCTGCTGGCCGACGGACTCTCCAGCGACGACGAAGAGTTCCTGGAGGCCGCGCTCGACGACCGCGCGCGCGAGGTCCGGCGGGGTGCGGCCCGGCTGCTTGCCCGGATCCCCGGATCGCGGTACGGCGACCGGATGACCGAACGACTGTGGTCGCACCTGGTGGTCAGCCAGGGGGTCCTCGCGGTCGACCTGCCGAAGCGGCTGAGTGCGTCGATGGAACGCGACGGCATCGACTCGCAGAACCCGGAAGGCATCGGCAAGCGGGCCTGGTGGTTCCTGCAGATCGTCGCGAACACCCCGCTCGCCGTGATGGACCCGGCCTGGCTGCCGATGCCGGTCGAAGGCTGCGCACCCGAGATCCTGCAGTCCGCGTGGACCGAGGCCGCCCTCCGGGAGCGGTCGGCGCCGTGGGCCCGCGAGTTGCTGAAGGCGAACGCATCGACCGGCAGCCGGAGTCCGGCCGAGTTGCTGCGCGTGCTGCCGGCCGACGAGTGGGTGCGGGCGGTGACCGCGCTGAAGGAGTCCATCGACCTGACCGAGTTGGTCGGCGGGCTGCCGGTGCCGTGGCCGGCGTCCCTCGGCACGATGATCCTGGACCAACTGGCCGCCGCCGGGACGTCCCGCGGATGGGCGCGGGTGGCGAGTGTCGCGGCCCGCGCGGTGCCGGCCGACGTACTGAACCATCCGATCACGCGGGAGCCGACCGATGAGGAAGACACCTGGCGGCGCCGGCTGGTGGAGACCCTGACCTTCCGACGCGAGCTGTACGAGGAGCTGTCATGAGCACAGAAGTACTGCGTCCGCACGCCGAGGACGAGTACGCCGGCGAACTCGCGGCGCTGGCAGCGGCCGACGACCGTCCGCGCCCGCCGGCCTGGCGGCTCTCGCCGTCCGCGGTGGTCACTTACCTGCTCGGCGGCCGCGCCGGTGACGTCGAGATCTCCCCGAAGTACGTCGGCCCGCGCCGGCTGATCGAGGTCGCGGTCGCCACGCTCGCGACGGACCGCGCGCTGCTGCTGCTCGGTGTTCCCGGAACGGCGAAGACCTGGGTCAGCGAACACCTCGCGGCCGCGATCAGCGGCGACTCGACCCTGCTCGTGCAGGGGACCGCGGGGACCGCCGAGGAGTCGATCCGCTACGGCTGGAACTACGCCCAGTTGATTGCCCAGGGCCCCAGTGAGGCGGCGCTCGTGCCGAGCCCGGTGCAGCGGGCGATGGCGGAGGCGAAGATCGCCCGGATCGAGGAGCTCACCCGGATGCCCTCCGACGTCCAGGACGCGCTGATCACGATCCTGTCGGAGAAGGCGCTGCCGATCTCCGAGCTGGCCACCGAGGTGCAGGCCCGCAAGGGCTTCAACGTGATCGCCACCGCCAACGACCGCGACAAGGGCGTCAACGAGCTGTCCAGCGCGCTCCGGCGCCGGTTCAACACGGTCGTCCTGCCGCTGCCCGTCTCCGCCGACGACGAGGTGGAGATCGTCTCCCGCCGGGTCGCGCAGCTCGGGTCCGCGCTCGAGTTGCCGCAGCCGGACGACGCGCTCGAGGAGATCCGCCGGGTGGTCACGATCTTCCGCGAGCTGCGGTCCGGCCGGACCGAGGACGGGCGGACGGCGGTCAAGTCACCGACCGCGACCCTGTCGACCGCCGAGGCGATCAGCGTGGTGACCGGAGGTCTCGCGCTCGCGGCACACTTCGGCGACGGCGTACTGCGGCCGACGGACGTGGCCGGCGGCATCCTCGGTGCGGTCATCAAGGACCCGTCCGCGGACCGGGTCGTCTGGTCGGAGTACCTGGAGACCGTGGTCCGTGAGCGCGACGACTGGGCACCGTTCTACCGGGCCTGCCGAGAGATCAGCGGATGACCGTTCACCTGTTCGGGATCCGGCACCACGGGCCGGGGTCGGCGCGCGCGGTGGCGACCGCGCTGGCCGGGCTGCGGCCGGACCTCGTGCTGATCGAGGGACCGCCGGAGGCCGACAAGGTGGTCGAGCTGGCCGGGTCGGAGGAGATGGAGCCGCCGGTCGCGCTGCTCGCCTACGCGGTGGACGACTCGACCCGGGCCGCGTTCTGGCCGTTCGCGGTGTTCAGCCCCGAGTGGCAGGCGATCGAGTACGCGCTGACAGCCGGCGTACCGGTGCGGTTCTGCGACCTTCCGGCCGCCCACCAGTTCGCTTCGTCAGGTGGTGGCGGTCGGCGCGGGCTGTCGATCGACCCGCTGGCGACTCTCGCGAACGCCGGTGGGTACGACGATCCCGAGCGCTGGTGGGACGACGTGATCGAGTCCCGCCGGGAAGGCGCGGAGCCCTTCACGGTGATCGCCGACGCGATGCGCGAGCTCCGGCACGGTGAGGAAGCAACCGGCCGGGAAGCGCAGCGCGAGGCGTACATGCGGACCGTGCTGCGGAAGGCGCAGCGCGAGGGCTTCGAACGGATCGCGGTGATCTGCGGCGCCTGGCACGTGCCCGCCCTGGAGGCACCGTTGCCGCCGGCAACTCACGACGCACGGATCCTGAAGGGCCTGCCGAAACGGAAGGTCGCCTGCACGTGGGTCCCGTGGACGCACGGCCGGCTCGCCGCGACCAGCGGGTACGGCGCCGGCATCACGTCACCGGGTTGGTACCACCACCTGTTCACCGCGCCGGACCAGATCACCGCGCGCTGGCTGTCGAAGGTCGCCCAGGTCCTTCGCGAGCAGGACCTGCCGGTCTCGAGCGCGCACGTGATCGAGGCGGTCCGGCTCGCGGACACGCTCGCGGCGTTGCGGGGCCGCCCGCTGGCCGGGCTCAGCGAGGTCACCGAGGCGACGCGGGCGGTGCTCTGCGGCGGGAACGACGTACTGCTCGACCTGGTCACCCGGGAGGCGGTCGTCGGCGAGCTGCTCGGGTCGGTGCCGGGTGAGACGCCCCAGGCTCCGGTCGCGGCGGACCTCGCGGCGCAGGCGCGGCGGCTGCGGATGCGACGGGACGCGACCGAGCGGGTGATCGAGCTCGACCTGCGGAAACCGAACGACCTGGAGAAGTCGCGACTGCTGCACCGACTGCGGATCCTCGGTGTGCACTGGGGTGTCCCGGCCGCTGACGAGCGCCGGGCGCAGGGCACGTTCCGCGAGATGTGGCGGCTGGCGTGGGATCCCGGTCTCGAGGTCGAGTTGGTCGCCGCCGGTGCGCACGGTACGACGGTGGTCGGCGCCGCGACGACGGTGATGCTGCGGGTCGCGGACGAGTCGTCGACACTGGCCGACGTGACCGCAGCACTGGAGAAATCGCTGCTCGCCGACCTCGCGGATGCGATGCCGTCCCTGCTCCAAGGTGTCGACACTCGCGCGGCCGCGGACGCCGACGTCGGTCACCTGATGGCAGCGCTGCCAGCGCTGGCGCGATCCTCCCGGTACGGCGACGTCCGCGGGACCGACACGGCCGGGCTGGCGTCCGTCGCCGGGCGGATGGTGTCCCGCGTGTGCGCCGGACTCGGCCGGACGGTGCACGGACTCGATCCGGACGCGGCGGCCGCCGTGCAGGAGCTGATCGACGGGGTGCAGGACGCGACCGCGTTGCTCGACGAGGACGTCCGGGCCGAGTGGCTCGCGACGCTGGAAGGGCTGAGCGACCGGTCGTCGGTGCCGCCGCTGATCCGTGGGCGGTTGACCCGGCTGATGCTGGACACGTCCCGGCTGCCCGACCACGAGGTCGCGCTGCGGCTCGGGCGAGCGCTGTCGCCCGGTACGCCGACCGCGGACGCGGCCGGGTACGTCGAGGGCTTCCTGGCCGGTGGCGGGTTGCTGCTCGTGCACGACGAACGCCTGCTCACCCTGGTGGACGCGTGGCTGGCGGCGATCCCGGACGAGGCGTTCGTCGAGGTGCTCCCGCTGCTGCGGCGTACGTTCGGAACGTTCGCGTCACCCGAGCGGCGGTCGATCGGCACGCGCGCCCGTGCACTCGGCGACCCGGCGGCGCTCGTGGTTGCCGATGACAACGACCTCGACGCCGAGCTGGCCGCGTCCGTGCTTCCCGTCGTCGCCCGGCTGCTGGGGGTGTGATGACCGACGAACGCATGCGCCGCTGGCGACTCGTGCTGGGTGGTGAGGCCGAGCCGGAGACCGGTACGACGCTGTCGTCCGAGGACCGCTCGGTCGACGCAGCGCTGGCCGCGCTGTACGACGCGCCGTCCGGTGAGGCCGGCACGCAGCGGACGTCCGGGCTCGGGTCGTCCGCGCCACGGGTCGCACGCTGGCTGGGCGACATCCGGCAGTACTTCCCGAGCACGGTCGTCCAGGTGATGCAGCGGGACGCGGTCGAGCGGCTCGGCATCACCCGGATGCTGATGGAGCCGGAGTTGCTGGGAGCGGTCGAGCCGGACGTCCACCTGGTCAGTACCTTGCTCGCGCTGAACGAGGTCATGCCGGAGGAGACCAAGCAGACCGCGCGAGACGTCGTCGGCCGGGTCGTCGCCGAGCTGGAGGCCAGGCTGGCTGAACGCACCCGGGCCGCGGTCACCGGCGCGCTCGACCGGGCCGGGCGCACCGGCCGGCCGAGGCACTCCGACATCGACTGGGACCGGACGATCCGGGCCAACCTCAAGCACTTCTCGCCCACGCTCGGCACGATCGTGCCGGACCGGCTGGTCGGCTACGCGCGCCGGAACCACAGCGTCCAGCGCGACATCGTGCTGGCGATCGACCAGTCCGGCTCGATGGCGGAGTCGGTGGTGTACGCGTCTCTGTTCGGGGCGGTGCTCGGGTCGATCCGGACGCTGCGAACCAGCCTGGTCGTGTTCGACACCGCGGTCGTCGACCTGACCGATCAGCTCGAGGATCCGGTCGACGTCCTCTTCGGGACCCAGCTCGGCGGCGGGACGGACATCAACCGGGCGCTGGCGTACTGCGAGGAGCTCGTCACCAAGCCCGCGGAGACGGTGATGGTGCTGATCTCCGACCTGTACGAGGGCGGTGTTCGCGAGGAGATGCTCCGCCGGGCGCGCTCGCTGGTCGAGTCCGGCGTCCAGGTGATCGCCCTGCTCGCCCTGGCCGACTCGGGCACCCCGTCGTACGACGCCGAGAACGCGGCCGCGCTCGCCGAACTCGGCGTACCGACCTTCGCCTGCACGCCCGACCTGTTCCCCGACCTGATGGCGGCGGCGATGAAACGCGAGGACATCGCCGGCTGGGCCGCAACGAACCTGTCGGGAAGCAACTGAGAGCGCCGGCGGTTGGTGGTCGACATGACGACTGTGGAATTGACGCGCTTCCGGGTGCGGCCGGAGCAGGTTTCGGAGCTGCTGGCTGCCCGCCCCGGCATGCTGCAGGACTTCACCGCCGACCGGGCCGGTTTCCAGGGCGCCCGGCTGGTCCGGCTGCCGAACGACGAATGGCTCGACATCGTCGAGTGGGCCACGCCGGAGGACTTCGCCACCTCCCGCGAGAAGGGCCCGAACCTTCCCGGCATCGCCCGGTTCTTCGCCGCGATCGACTCGCTGGTCAGCGCCGAGGAAGGCACGCTGGCCGACTGACCTCAGCCGGCCAGCTCGAGGATGTCGATCGGGGTGTTCGGATCGGCCTCGGCGAAGCGCAGCGCCCACTGGACGGCTTCGGCCTTCGAGTCGACCCGGATAATCGACACGCCGGCGATCAGTTCCTTGGTCTCGGCGAACGGGCCGTCGACGACCCGCGGCTCCTCACCGGGCTTCGGGAACGTGATCCGGGCACCGCGCGAGCTCGGCATCAGGCCCTCGGCGGCCAGCAGTACGCCGGCCTGCCGCATCTCCTCGAGGACGGCGTCGGCCCGGGCCAGCATGTCCGGGTCCGGCGGGTTGCCCGCCTCGAGGCCGGCGTTGGTCTTGTGGAGAAGCATGTACCGCATAGGACAGACCCTAGCCCCGGTCCAGCGCGTCCCAGAACGCCGGCGGGATCTCGTGGTCCATCCACTGCGCGACCTCGGTGATCTCCTGGGGAGTCCGCGCCCCGACGACCACGGCCGGTACGGCGGGATGCGCCAGCGGGAACTGGACCGCGGCGGCCAGCAGCGGCACGTCGTACCGGCGACTCAGCTCGCGTAACCGATCGATCCGGCGGACCAGCTCCACCGGCAGGCGCTCGTAGCCGTGCGGCGCCCCCTCGGCCAGTACGCCGCCCTGGAACACGCCGGCCGCGATCACCGCGACCCCGAGCTGCTCGCACAACGGCAGTAGCTCGTCGGCGCCGGACTGGTCGAGCAGCGTGTACCGGCCGGCGAGCAGGAGGCAGTCCGGGCCGGCCGGGCCGGTGTCCCGAAGGAAACGCGCGGCGACGTCCGCGTGGTTCACCCCGAGGGAAATCGCCCGGATCGTGCCCCGGCCGCGTAGCTCGGTCAGCGCCTTGAAGGCCTCGGTCGCGGCCGTCGGGTAGTCGAGATCCGGATCGTGGATGTGCAGGACGTCGATCCGGTCGATGCCGATCCGCTCGAGACTCTCCTCGAACGACCGCATCACCGCACGATAGGAGTAGTCGAGCCGCGGACCCAGCCCGGCCGGCGGCTCGGCCCAGATCGGCTGGATGTCCGGGCCACCCGGCTCGATCAGCCGGCCGACCTTCGTGCAGAGCACGAACCGGTCGCGCGGCCGGCCGCGGAGCGCGAGCCCGGCCCGCTGCTCCGACAGTCCGTATCCGTACACCGGCGCGGTGTCGAACAGCCGGATGCCGAGCTCCCAGGCCCGGTCGACGGTCGCGACGGCCTGAGCCTCCGGCACCGCGGCGAACATCCCCCCGATCGAGGCGAGCCCGAGCCCCAGCCGGCTCACCCGCAACCCTGTCCGCCCCAGCTCCACACTCCGCATGCGGCGACCCTAGAAGCCGCCGCCGACATTCCCGCCCTCAGCGGGGACGCCGGGTCAGCGGGGTACGTCGCCCCGCCACGCGCCGGTCTCGCCCGGCCGCTCCTCGATGAACTTCTTGAACCGCTGCAGGTCGCCCTTGACCCGGCCCTCGATCACGCCGAGCATGTCGCCGGCCTTCTCGACGACGCCCTCCGGCTCGATGTCCATCTGCGCGGTCACCCGGGTCCGCTCCGGGCTCAGCTGGTGGAAGGTGATCACGCCGCCGTGGTTAGGACCGGAGTCCGAGCGCCAGGCGACCCGCTCGTCCGGGTGCTGCTCGGTGATGGTCGCGTCGAACTCGCGCGTCGCCCCGGCGACCTTCGTCACCCAGTGGGTGTGCGTGGCGTCCAGTTGGCGGACCTCCTCGACGCCCTCCATGAACTGCGGGAAGGACTCGAACTGCGTCCACTGGTTGTACGCGGTCGTCACCGGTACGTCGACGTCGACGGACTGGGTGATGTTGCTCATCGGCGTTCCTCTCGATCTCGTCGGAGCACGCCCGGTACCCCGCCGTCCCCCTTCCACGCCACCGGGATCCACGGCACCATTTCGGTCATGGGTGAGATCGCGGAGCGGTACCGGCGCCGGGCCGAGGCGTTCGAGCGGAAGGTGGCCGCCGTCCGGCCGGAGCAGTGGGACAACCAGTCGCCGTGCGAGAAGTGGACGGCCCGGGACGTGGTCGACCACGTGGTGACGATGCACGGCGTGATGCTGACGCCGGTCGCCCGGAAGCTGGAGCCGGCCGACAATCCGCTGACGGCGTTCCAGGAGGCCCGGGCGGCGGTCGAGGAGGTGCTCGACGACCCGGTGCTCGCGCTGACCGAGACCGACACGCCGACCGGCCCGCTGACGACCGAGCAGCACGTCGACCAGGTGGTCTCCGACGACCTGGTGCTGCACGGCTGGGACCTCGCCCGCGCGACCGGTCAGGACGAGACGATGGACCCGGACGACGTCGAGCGCCTCTGGGCGAGTGCGTCGGCCGTCCCGGCGGACGTGATGGAGAAGTTCCGCACGCCCGGCGCGTTCGGCGAAGGCATCGAGGTCTACGGCCCGGAGGTCGTCGTACCGGTGGAAGCGCCGTTGCAGGACCGGCTACTCGGCCTGATCGGCCGCCAGCCGTAGCGGGAGGGTGCTCGGCGCGTAGTACGCCTCCGGCGTCGCGCACAGCGGTGCATCCGTGAGTTGGTCGGGCTTGGTCATCAGCAGCGCGTGGCCGCTGGCGATCGACCGCTCGAGGTACTCGTGGCCGGGCAGGTTGGCCACCGCCGTACGGCAGCCGAGCGCCATGCCCTCGAACAGCGCGGTCGTGGACACACCGACCTGGTAGGTGGCCCCGGCGAGCAGGTCGAGAGTGCTGCCGTCGGTCGACAGCTCGATGCCGGCCGGGATGGTGTAGTCCGCGGCGCGTTCACTCGGGTGCAGCCGGAAGACGACGTCGAGCGTCGGGTGCTCCTTGGCGACCGCCTCGGCGACATGCAGGAGCTCTGCGCCGATCGTGCCCTGCGAGAGGAAGACCACGCGCCGCGGGTCCTTCTCCGTGGCCCTCGGCAGGTACGGCGCGCCGATGACCGACGTACTCGTGCCGGCCGGGAGGTCCGCCACGTCGGTCCAGTACGAGCCGAAGCACCAGAGCTCGTCCGGCTGGTGGGCGACGTCCGGCCGGCCCGGGTAGCTGTAGCCGAGGTGGAACTGGCTGATGGCGCCGTGCTGGAGCTCGACCACCCGGATACCGAGATCGCGGGCCGCGCCGACGATGTGCTGGTGGAAGTACGCGACCACGACGTATACGGTCTTGATCCCGTGCCGCTTCAACAGGGTGCGGTAGAGCGCCCGCAGCCTCGTGTGCTTCGGCACCTCCCGGGCCAGCAGCGGCCCGACCGGCACGGAGACACCGGTCAGTTTGCGCAGTGCCTCGGCGATACCGCGGTCGGGTGCCGTGCCCTTGTGGACCGCGCCCGCGGCCGAGGTGAAGAAGTCGAGGTTGCGGCTGCCGGGGAGCGGCGTGCCGTTGATCCCGGAGTCCAGGATCAGTGCCCGGGACCCGAGCGCCTCGCGGAGCTCGTCGGTGTAGATCTCGACACCGCCCGGTTTCCTCGGGTGCGGGACGACCAGGGCGTCGTACTGGTGGAGGAACGGGTTCCTTGTGACCAGGCCGGTCACGTGCCGGCCGACGAGCCTGGCCTTGTCGTACGGCGTCCGTCGTACCGGGTGGGAGGCGCCGTGGATGCCGGTCCGCCGGGTCAGCTCGTGGAAGATCCGCATCCGGATCAGCGCCCACGGGCTAGCGTCCCCGATCCGCCAGTCGAGCAGACTCAGCTCCTGCTCCACCTGCCAGATCGCCCGGCACAGGCCCGCCACCGTCGGATCCGTGCCGTTCCCGGTACTCGTCATGGTTGATCCCTACTATCCCCGCGAGACTGCCGACGCCCGAGAAGAACCGGCGGACTGCCTTCAGCAGGTGCGTCTTCCGGCCGAGCAGCAGCCCGGCGAGGGCGTACCCGATCGCCGAGACCACCCGGGCCGAAGCATAGGCCAGCACCAGCAGGTAGCTGACCGCGCCCGGCCGGATCAGCAGCCGGCTGATCGTGTCGCCGCTGCCGGACCGGAACGCCCGCCGGACCAGCCAGCGCAGCGTGGTCCGCCCGGCCGGCACGTCCTCGGCGATGCACGCCTCCTCGCACCACACGATCCGGAACCCGGCCCGGTGCACGCGCAGGAAGAAGTGCAGGTCGCTGGAGCCGGTGTACCGGAACGCGGGATGGAAGCCGGGCGTCACGGCGTGGTAGACCCGCCGGCTGACCAGCGTGTTGTTCGTGTACGCCTTCCGCAACTCTTCGCCGGTGGCGTGCTTGCCGGTCGAGTCGTGTACGTCGCTGTAGTGGTTCCAGGCCGGTGCGCCGGGCGGCAGGTTGCCCTTGACCGGGCCGGTGACGACGTCCGCGCCGGTCGTCTCCCAGGCCTGGAGCAGGGTGGCCAGCCAGCCGGGCGGCGCGACCTCGTCGTCGTCCACGAAGATCAGCGCGTCGTCGTTCCAGCAGAGCTCGACCGACTTCTCCCGCGCGAAGGGGATCCCCGGCTCCGGTTCCACCACCGACTCGATCGGGTACGGCGTACCGTCCCCGAACTCCTCCAGGACGCGCGCCGCCGACCCCTCCGCGTCGTTGTCCACCACCACGATCCGGATCGCGAAGTCTCCGTCTCCCGGCAGCTCCTGTGCCTGCAAGCTCGTCAGCAAACCACGCAACAGAGCAGGTCGCCTGAAGGTAATCACCGCGATGGCGACACTGGTGCTCATGGCGCCCGAGACTATCGGTCCCCGCCAACCACAGCCCATCCGGCGCTCGGCCGGCTCCGGGGAGAGCCGGCCGAGCCAGGGGTCAGGCGCAGGCGGGCAGAGTGTTCCGCGAGAAGTCGCGGACGGCGGTGGTGGTCTGGCCGCTGCCCGGGTCGAATTGCCCGAGGATGACCGTCAGCATCCTGCTGTCGTACGCGCCGGCGCCGATCCGGCCCTGGGCGACGATCCGGTCGTCGGCGAGCCCGTTCCCGCTGAACCCGTAGCGCATGTCGTCGGCCTGCCGCACGACGTCCATCGTCCACCACGCCTTCTTGCCGGAGTTGTTCCACGACGAGTAGCGGTACTCCGACGAGCTCACCTTGCACAGGTACACGGTGACTCCGGCCTTCCAGCCGACCGCCTTGCCGTACGTGCGGAGCTTCGCCCAGGTCTGCGGCCCGACCTTGCCGTCGACCCCGATGCCGGCATCGTCCTGGAAGGACCGGACGCGGCTCTGCGTGCCCGAGCCGTACACGCCGTCCACGGCGAGTCCACCCAGGTTCTTCTGGAGGAGCCGCACGCAGGTCCCGGTGCTGCCGAGGCTCAGGTAGGTCCCGGAACAGGTCGCCTCGGCCGCCGCCTCGGTTGCCGCGGTCGCCTCGGTTGCGGCGTCAGGAGACGCGACGGCAGGCGCGGCGGCCGGGCTGTCGACCGATGCGTGAGTTGCCGCGGCCAGCCCACAGACCAGGCCGCCAGCCAGCAGCGTGGCGACGACGATCTCCCGGGTGCGGGGCCGACGCAGGGGGTTCCTCATCTGGTTCTATTCCTTCCAACCGAACGTGTACGTGCCGAGGCCGCACGCTAACGACGCCCAGGAACACCTCGCTGCCCGTACCACGCCCGTACCGGATGCTGTACCTGTGGGTACAGTGGCTGGGTGGAGACGGTCGAGCGGTTGATTCGCAGTACGCAGGAGTTGTTGTGGGAGCGGGGGTACGTCGGGACCTCGCCGAAGGCGATCCAGCGGGCCGCGGACGCCGGGCAGGGGAGCATGTACCACCACTTCACCGGGAAGGCCGCGCTGGCGCGGGCGGCGATCGAGCGGTCCGGGGCCGAGTTGCGGGCGGCCGCGGAGGAGCAGCTCGCAGGGCCTGGTACGGCGACCGAGCGAATCACGCAGTACCTGGAACGGGACCGGGACGTGCTGCGCGGGTGCCGGATCGGGCGGTTGACTGCGGATCCGGAGGTGCTGGCGGATCCGGCGTTGCGGGAGCCGGTCGACGAGACGTTCCGGTGGCTGCGCGAACGGCTCGCGGAGGTTGTTGCTGAAGGCAAGAAGAGTGGCGAGTTTCCGGCTGGGATCGATCCAGAGGAGACGGCCGCGACGATCGCCGCCGTCCTGCAAGGTGGGTACGTGCTTGCCCGGGCGGCGGACTCACGGGAACCGTTCGAGCTGGCGGTGCAGGGGCTGCTGAAGCTGTTGCTGGGGGCCCCGAAGTGAGGATCGGCGCGGTGTTCCCGCAGTTGGAGATCGGGTCGGACCCGGCGGTCGTGCGCGAGTGGGCGACCGTCGTCGAGGAAGCCGGCTACACCCACATCCACGCTTACGACCACGTGCTCGGGGCGGATCCGGCGAACCGGCCGGGGTGGAGCGGATACAACGACAAGTCCTTGTTCCACGAGGTTTTCGTGCTGTTCGGGTACCTGGCGGCAATCACGACCCGAGTCGAGCTCGTGACCGGCGTACTCGTGCTGCCGCAGCGGCAGACGGCGTTGGTGGCCAAGCAGGCGGCGGAGGTCGACGTACTCAGTGGTGGGCGGTTGCGGCTGGGCGTTGGCATCGGGTGGAACCAGGTCGAGTATCAGGCGCTCGGCATACCGTTCCGGCAGCGTGGGGCGTTGCTGGCGGAGCAGGTCGACGTACTGCGCCGGTTGTGGGCCGAGCCGGTCGTCACGTACGACGGGAAGTTCCACCAGATCGAGGAGGCCGGTCTCAACCCGTTGCCGGGGCGGCAGATCCCGATCTGGTTCGGCGGCAGCGCGGACGCCGTACTGCGCCGTACCGGCCGCATCGGCGACGGCTGGATGCCGCAAAGCGTCCCCGACGATCGGGCCCGCGCCCAGGTAGCCACGATCCACGCCGCCGCAACCGCCGCCGGCCGCGACCCCGCCACCATCGGCATCGAACCCCGCCTCACCCTCAGCGCAATCCCCGAAGCCGACTGGCCGGCCTTCATCGCGGGCTGGGAAGCCCTAGGCGCCACCCACCTGGCCGTCAACACCATGAACCTCGGCCTCCAACACCCCCGAGACCACGCCAAACTCCTCCAAGACCTTCTGCCGAAACTCAGCTAGCTGGCCAGGGCGTGTTGGCGGTCGAGCCCCGGATGGTGAGCGGGCAGGGGAGGGTGATGATCTCGGTGGGCCGGTCGGGAGTCTCGATGCGGCGGCGGAGGAGGTCGACGCCGGTTTCGACGATGGCGTGCACCGGTTGGTCGACCGAGGTGAGGTCGAACGACTCCCAGGCGGCCAGGTCGGTGTTGTCGAAGCCGATCACCCAGACGTCCTCGGGGACCCGGACGCCCAGCGCCCGGGCGCCGTCGAGGATGCCGAACGCGAGCAGGTCGGTGACGGTGTAGATCGCGGTTGGCGGCTTCTTCGCCGACAGCAGTTTCTGCGCGGCCGCGTGGCCGTCGGCGTGCGGGACGCCGACGGTGAGCACGTTGCGCGGCTTGATCGTGATCCCGGCGTCGGCGAGGGCGGCCCGGAAGCCGAGATCGCGGTCCCGGGAGGTGTTCCCGGTGTGCTCCAGCGTGACCAGGCCGATCTCGGTGTGCCCGGTCTCGGCGAGGTAGCGGCCGGCGTCGTACGCGCCCTGCCAGTTGTCGCCGACGACCTGGTCGCAGTCGAGCCCGTCGATCCCGCGGTGGAGCAGTACGGTCGGTGTCCCGGAGGCGACCGCGATGTCGTGCAGGGACGAGTCGTACGTCGCCGACGTGAGCAGGAACCCGTCGACCAGGCGCTGCTGGATCACCTTGCCGACGGACTCCTCCGGGTCGTGCTCGATGTTCCACAGGATCATGTGCAGACCGAGCGAGCTGAGCACCCGGCCGATGTCGTCCAGCAGCTCGGCGTGGAACGGGCTGGTGACCCGGGTCATGAACACGCCGATGGTGTCGGTCCGGCCGGTCTTCATCGCCCGGGCGAGCGCGTTCGGCGTGTAGTTCGCCTCCTCCAGCACCCGCAGTACCCGGGCCCTGGTCTCGGCGTTGACCTTCGGGTTGTTGGTCAGCACCCGCGAGACCGTCGCCTGGGAGACCCCGGCCAGGCGTGCGAGATCACGGCTCGTCGGTGGTCGCGTCATGATCCCCTCCCCTCGTCCCCGCGTCCGAAACCCTACTGAAGAGTGTCACCACTCGCCGTTGACCGCGCCGCCGGACCTGTGTATACGTATTCATTGTATACGTATTCATCCTTCGTGGATGGGAGATTCCGGTGCAGACACATCACACCAACCTGAGCCGCCGCAGGTTTCTCGCCGGACTGACGGGACTCGCGGCCGGCGGCATGCTGGCCGGCTGTGGCGGGAGCGGCAACGCCGGGGGCGGTGACGGCCTGACCTTCCTCAACTGGCAACAGGTCAGGGGCACGCCGCTCGAACAGGCGATCCAGGCCTACGAGAAGTCCTCCGGGGTGACGGTCACCGTGCAGCCCGCGGTCACCCAGGAGTACGACACCAAGATGCGCACCCTGCTCGCGGGCGGCAGTCCGCCGGACGTGATGCGGATCAACGACGACTTCGTCCGCGGGTTCTCCGAGCAGGGAGCCTTGCTCGACCTGAAGCCCTACATCGAGAAGGACGGCCTGGACGCCGCCGCGTTCGCCAAGGAGGCGTACGAGTTCCCGCAGCAGCCGGACGGAGCACACGCCGCCTGGGTGCTCGGCTACGAGCCACGGCTGATCTTCTACAACGTCGACCTGTTCGAGCAGGCCGGCGTACCGCTGCCGCCGACCACGTGGTCGCCCGACGGCTGGAGCTGGGCGGACTTCGCCGACCGGGCGAAGAAGCTGACCGACCCGGCGAAGAAGCAGCACGGCGCTCTGGTCTACCTGGACACCGGGTACGAGCAGACGTTCACCGTCAACCACGGCAGCGAGACCGGCATCTACTCCGCCGACGGCAACCGGTTCACCCTGCCCGGCGCCAAGGAGGTCGAGGCGCTGCAGTGGGCCACCGACCTGACCTGCAAGGACAAGGTGCAGCCGCCGTGGTCGGCGCTGCAGCAGGACAACGTGCAGAACCAGCTGTTCGCGCAGGGCAAGATCGCGATGATGTACGCGACCTTCGGCACGGTCCCGTACCTGCGGACGACGATCAAGGACTTCACCTGGGACGTCGCGCCGCCGCCGGCCGACGTCCAGCAGAAGACCGAGGCCAGCGTGATCGTGTTCTGCATCCCGAAGGCGGCCAAGAACCCGGACCGGGCCTGGGAGCTGCTGAAGTTCCTGGCCGGCGAGGAGGGCGGCAAGATCCTGCTGCAGGGTGGCGCGTTCACGCCGATCAACAAGAAGGTCGCCGCCCAGCTCGCGCCGGACGGGAAGATGCCGGAGCACATCGGCTTGTTCGGGGAGGCCGCGGAGCACCTGACCGCGACCAACCAGACCAAGAACACCCTCGGCGCCCGTGAGCTCTACCGGCCCGCGCTCGACCAGGCCTACAACTGCGAGAAGCCGGTCGGCGAGGTCCTCAACCAGATCAAGCCACAGGTGGAGAACGCCTTGAAGGGTTGATGTCGATGGCAACCACAACACCAACCAGGGCACCGGTGCCGCGGACCGAGGTGCCGAACCATGACGCCGAGGTACGCCGGGCGCGGCGCCGGCAGAACCTGGTCGGCTGGCTGTTCATCAGTCCGATCGTGATCGGTGTGGTGGCCTTCCAGTTCTTCCCGATCCTGGTCTCGATCGGCGCCTCACTGACCGACTGGAACGGCATCTCGGCGCCCCGGTTCGTCGGCCTGCGGAACTTCACCGACCTGTTCGGCGACGACCCGCTGTTCCTGCAGACGTTCAAGAACACGATTTACTTCACGCTGGCGAGCATCCCGCTGACGATCGGGATCGGCCTGGTGCTGGCGCTGCTGTGCGCCCGGCCGATCCGCGGGGTCGCGTTCTTCCGGACGGCGTACTTCGCGCCGTACGTGACGAACGTGGTCGCGATCGGGTTCGTCTGGTTCTGGTTCTTCCAGCCGGACAGCGGCGTGGTCAACGGGCTGCTCAGCCAGGTCGGCATCACCGGGCCGCAGTGGCTGTCGAGCTCGACCTGGGCGATGCCGGCGGTGATCGTGGTCAGCGTCTGGCAGGGCATCGGCTATCCGATGATCATCCTGCTCGCGGGGCTGCAAGGCCTGCCCACCGAGTACTTCGAGTCCGCGAAGCTCGACGGGGCCGGGGCGTTCCAGCGGCTGCGGTTCATCACGCTGCCGCTGCTGACGCCGCACTTCCTGTTCCTGCTGATCACGCAGTTCATCACGTCGTTCCAGGTCTTCGGCCTGATCTACGTGATGACCAAGGGCGGACCGGGCCACGCCACCAGCGTCTACATCTTCAACATCTACCAGAACGCGTTCAGCTTCGGGAAGGTCGGCTACGCCTCGGCGATGGCGTGGATCCTCTTCGTGGTGATCGCGGCCGTCACCTTCCTGCAGTGGAAGCTCCAGAAGAGGTGGGTGTTCTACTCGTGAGGCTGATGAGCAGGACCTCGCAGTACGTGGTCATGTCCCTGTTCGCGGTGGTCTTCCTGGCGCCGCTGGTCTGGATGATCAGTGCGTCGTTGCGGCCGGAGGCGAAGGTGCTGTCGGTGCCGCCGCAGTTCCTGCCGAAGGACGCGCAGTGGGACAACTACCGGCAGATCTTCGAGCTGATCCCGGTGTTCCTCTGGAACAGCGTGAAGCTGGCCGGGCTGAACGTGGTCGGCATCCTGATCGTCGCGTCGATGGCCGGGTACGCGTTCGCGCGGTTGCGGTTCGCCGGCCGGGACTTCGCGTTCATGGTGCTGCTGGCGACCTCGATCATCCCGGGCATCGCGTACCTGATCCCGCAGTACATCGTGTTCCGGCAGATCGGCTGGGTGGACACGCAGTACCCGCTGTGGGTGCCGAAGGTGCTCACGCCGGTGTTCGCGACCTTCCTGATGCGGCAGTCGTTCCTGACGATCCCGCAGGAGCTCGAGGACGCCGGCAAGATCGACGGGGCGTCCACGTTCGGCATCTACTGGCGGATCATGCTGCCGCAGACCAAGCCGGCGCTGGCCGCGATCGGGGTGTTCACCTTCCTCGAGTCGTGGAACGACCTGTTCGGTCCGCTGATCTACATCAACTCCGAGGACCTGCAGACGCTGCCGGTGGCGCTGGCCCAGTTCCAGGGCGAGTACTTCACCCAGATCAGTCTGCTGATGTGCGGGGCGACCGTGTCGGTGGTCCCCGTCATCGCCGTCTTCCTCTTTGCACAGCGCTATTTCATCCAGGGCATCACGATGACAGGAATGAAGGGGTGAGCACCGTGCCGGACCGGCTCGTTGCCATGCAGATCGGAGCGGTTTCGTTCGTCGACGAAGGCGTCGACCAGACGTTGGACATCCTGGCCGACCGCGGCGCGGTGAACGCGCTGTTCCTGGCCACGCCGACCTGGACCCGGGGCACCGGCGGGCGGCAGGTCCCCGGGTACCCGATCCCGGACCACGGCGGGGCGGAGTACGACCTCGGCTGGGTCGGCGGCAACTACGCGACCCCGCACCCGCAGTACTACGGCAACACCGTGCTCGGCGCGGCCGGGCGGGCACCGGAGCACCCGGAGCTGGACCTGCTCGCCGAGGTGGTGCCGAAGGCGCGCGAGCGCGGGATGACGTCGTTCGCCTGGATGGAGGAGAGCGGCGGCGCCCGGCAGTTGCGGACCTACCCGAACTTCGTCAAGGTGCTCGAGGTGGACGCCTGGGGACGGCCGGGACGCCGGCCGTGCTTCAACAACCCGGACTACCGCAACTGGCACCTCGGGTTCGTCGAGGACTACCTGCAGAGCTACGAGCTCGACGGGCTCGCCTGGTGCTCGGAGCGGCCGGGGCCGCTGAACATGCTGATGCAGGGCACGGTCGACGTGGCCGAGGTCGGCTGCTTCTGCCCGCACTGCCGGCAGTTCGGCAGGGACCGCGGGATCGACGTCGAGCGTGCGATGCGGGGCTACCGCGAGCTGGTCGAGTGGAACCAGCGGGTCGGCGCCGGCGAGCGCCCGGCCGACGGCGCGTTCGTGACGTTCTGGCGGATCCTGCTGAACTTCCCCGAGGTGCTCGCCTGGCAGACGCTGTGGACCGAGAGTCAGCGGCAGCTCTACCGCGACATCTACGGGGTCGCCAAGGCGATGTCGCCCGAGGTGCAGGTCGGCTGGCACGTCTACCACAACATCTCGTTCAGCCCGTTCTACCGGGCGGACCAGGACTACACCGAGATGGCGAAGTTCTCCGACTTCATCAAGGTCGTCATCTACAACAACTGCGCCGGGCCGCGGTTCTTCACCTGGGTGAAGAGCATCTGCGGTGCGCTGTTCGCCGACGCCGACCCCGAGGACGTCTACCCGCTGATGATGAAGCTGCTGCAGCTCGACGAGGGCGACTACGCGAAGCTGCCGCAGACCGGGTTCACCGCCGACTACGTCCGCCGGGAGACCGCGCGCGCCGTCGCCGGCGTCGGTAGGCAGAGCAGAATCTACCCCGGGATCGACATCGACATCCCGGTGGGCGTCCCCAAGGAGCGGCTGGAGAAGCCGCGCGACCTCGGCACCAAGATCAACTGGGACGACAACGAGGGTGAGCTGACCCGGTGCACCCGTGAGTCCGTGCGGGACGCGACCCTGGCCGCGTTCGAGGGCGGCGCCGAAGGCGTCGTCCTGAGCCGCAAGTACTCCGAGATGCTGCTGGAGAACCTGTCCGGCGCCGGGGACGCCGTCCGGAGTCTGCGGTGACGCCCTGGTACCGGCGCACGCTGCGGTGGGGACAGACGAACCTGACCGAGAAGGACCCGGCCCGGTACGACGCCGACTGGTGGCGCGAGCACTGGCGTCGTACCCGGGTGCAGGGCGTGATCGTCAACGCCGGCGGGATCGTCGCGTACTACCCGAGCAGGTTCGAGCTGCACCACCGGGCCGAGTTCCTCGGCGATCGCGACCTGTACGGCGAGATCGTCGCGGCGGCCCGCGAGGACGGACTGACGGTGCTGGCCCGGATGGACTCCAACCGGGCCCACCAGCCGCTGTACGACGCGCACCCGGACTGGTTCGCGATCGATGCCGACGGCAACCCGTACCGTGCCGGCCGGATGTACGTCGCCTGCGTCACCGGCCCGTACTATCGGGACTTCCTCACCGGCGTGCTCGAGGAGATCGTCGAGCGGTCCGCGCCGGACGGCATCACCGACAACAGCTGGAGCGGACTCGGCCGGGATCAGATCTGCTACTGCCCGAACTGCCGGGAGAGCTTCGGCCAGGACCTCCCGGTCCGCGTGGACTGGGCGGATCCGGCGTACCGGCAGTGGATCCGGTGGAGCTACGACCGGCGGCTCGCGGTCTGGGACCTGAACAACGAGGTGACCCGGCGGGCCGGCGGCCCGGACTGTCTGTGGATCGGCATGAACGGCGGCGAGGTCGTTGCGCAGAGCAAGCGATTGCGCGACGACGTGGAGATCTGCAAGCGGGCGCCGATCTTCCTGCTCGACTCGCAGTGGCGGCACGACGACGCCGGCTTCCAGGCGAACGCCGACAGCGGCAAGCGGCTGCACGGCCTACTCGGCCGGGACACCCTGATCCCGGAGAGCACCGCGATGTACGACGCGGGCACGCCGACGTTCCGGCTCGGGAGCAAGCCCGGGCCGGAAGCGCGGATGTGGGCGGTGGAGGGGTTCGCCGGCGGCATCCAGCCGTGGTGGCACCACATCGGCTCGGTGCACGAGGATCGGCGGCAGTACGCGACCGCCGAGCCGCTGTTCGCCTGGCACTCGGCGCACCAGGACTATCTGGTCAACCGTGAGCCGGTCGCGACCGTCGGTCTGCTGTGGAGTCAACGCAGTGTCGACTTCCACGGCAAGGACACCCCGGAGACGACGAGCCAGTTGCCCTACCGCGGCTGGGTGGACGCGCTGATCCGGGCCCGCATCCCGTACGAGCCCACGCATGTGGTGGACGAGCGGTTCGCCGTCCTCGTCGTGCCGAACGTGGGAGTGCTGACCGACGAGCAGCTCGCACAGTTGCAGGCCTACCGGGGCCGCCTCGTCGTGTCCGGGGAGTCGGGGCTGTACGACGAGTGGGGCGACCGTCGGGACGCCTGGGCGTTGGGTGACCTGCTCGGGGTGCGGCATACCGGCAAGCGGCTCGAGGCGGGGAAGGTCGACTGGGAGACGTACGACGCGCACACGTACCTGCGGATCGAGGACCGGTCGATCGCGACCGGTTTCGACGACACCGACCTGCTGCCGTTCGGCGGGCAGTTGGAGCTGGTCGAGGCGACCGGGACCGCGGCGCTGACGTACGTTCCGCCGTTCCCGATCTATCCCCCGGAGTTGTCCTGGATGGCCGAGCCGCGCAGTGACACGCCTGCGCTCGTGCTCGGCGAGCGGACCGCGTACCTGGCGGCGGACCTCGACCGGCTGTACGCGCAGTACCACCATCCGGACCACGGCCGGCTGCTCGCCAACCTGGTCCGGCACGACGGCATCCCGCTGCGCGTCGAGGGCGCCGGCGTACTCGACTGTCAGCTCTACCGGCAGGACGAGACGTTGATCCTGCACCTGGTCAACCTCGACCAGGGCGGCGCGTGGCGCGGCCGGCTGGAGGAGTTCACGCCGGCCGGGCCGTTCACGATCCGGGTACGGGGGACCGGCAACCGGGCGCGGCTGCTGGTGGCCGGGGTGGACGCGGAGGTGAACGAGGAGGGCGGCTGGATTACGGTCGGGGTGGAACGGATCACCGATCACGAGGTCGTGGTCGTGAATGCGAAGGAGTGAGTTCGTGGCAGTCGAGGTCATCGGTGCGCGGCAGGACCGGTACGACGAGATCCTGACCGAGCGGGCGCTCGGGCTGATCGAGCGGTTGCACCGGGAGTACGGCGCCCGCCGGCTCGAACTGCTGGAGCGCCGGCGGGAGCGGGTGGCGGCGATCGCGGACGGGGCGTCGCTGGGCTTCCTGCCGGAGACGCAGGCCGTCCGCGACGACCCGGACTGGCGGGTCGCGCCGGCCGCGCCCGGGCTGGTCGACCGGCGGGTCGAGATCACCGGCCCGACCGACCGGAAGATGACGATCAACGCGCTCAACTCCGGCGCCAAGGTGTGGCTCGCCGACCAGGAGGACGCGAACACCCCGCTGTGGGAGAACGTCGTCGGCGGCCAGCTCAACCTGCTGGACGCGATCACCCGGCGGATCGACTTCAGCACCGACACCAAGAGCTACGCGCTGAAGCCGGACGACGAGCTCGCCACGATCGTCGTCCGGCCGCGTGGCTGGCACCTGCCGGAGAAGCACCTCCTGGTCGACGGCGAGCCGGTGTCCGGCTCGCTGGTCGACTTCGCGCTGTACCTGGCCGCCTGTGGACAGCTGCAAATCGACCGCGGGCAGGGGCCGTACTACTACCTGCCGAAGATGGAGTCGCACCTGGAGGCCCGGCTCTGGAACGACGTCTTCCTGACCGCACAGGAGCACCTCGGCATCCCGCGCGGCACGATCCGGGCGACCGTGCTGATCGAGACGTACCCGGCCGCGTTCGAGATGGAGGAGATCCTCTACGAGCTACGCGAGCACTCCGCCGGGCTGAACGCGGGCCGCTGGGACTACATGTTCAGTGTGATCAAGACCCACCGGACCCGGGGCGCCGACTTCCAGCTGCCGGACCGCAACAGCGTGACGATGACCGTGCCGTTCATGCGCGCGTACACCGAGCTGCTGGTGCGGACCTGTCACAAGCGCGGCGCGCACGCGATCGGCGGGATGGCCGCGTTCATCCCGAGCAAGGACCCGGCGGTCAACGAGCAGGCGTTCGCGAAGGTTGCCGCGGACAAGCAGCGCGAGGCCGGTGACGGGTTCGACGGGTCGTGGGTCGCGCACCCGGGCATGGTCGAGACCTGCCGCACGGCCTTCGACGCCGTCCTCGGCTCGGAGCCGAACCAGCTGGGCAAGCTCCGCGAGGACGTGTCCGTGACCGCCGCGGACCTGCTGGACGTCGCGTCCACGCCGGGTGAGGTGACCGAGGCGGGCCTGCGGAACAACGTCAGCGTTGCGATCCAGTACCTCGCGGCCTGGCTGGACGGCACCGGCGCGGTCGGCATCTTCAACCTGATGGAGGACGCCGCGACCGCCGAGATCTCCCGGTCGCAGATCTGGCAGTGGCGGCTGAACGGTGTCGTCCTGGACACCGGTGCGACCGTGACGACCGAGTTGGTCCAGCAGATCGCCGACGAGGAGATCGCCAAGCTCGGCGACGACCCGGACCGGTTCAAGGCGGCCCGGGAGCTCTTCCTCGAGACCGCGCTGGCCGACGACTACGAGGACTTCCTCACGCTCCCGGCGTACGAGCGCTTCCCCTAGAGCTGCGCCCGCAACGTCTTCGCGGCCCCGGCGATCTCGGCGTAGACGCCGGGGTAGCCGGGGTCGGCGCAGCCCTTGCCCCAGGAGACGGTGGCGAGCAGGCGGCCGTTGAGGACGAGCGGGCCGCCGGAGTCGCCCTGGCAGGCGTCGCCGGTGCCGTTGCCGGCGCAGACGTTCGCGGCGGCGGCGTACCCGTTGGCGACGTACTCCTTGTTCGCGAGGCAGACGTCGTCGCCCAGGTCGGGGACGGCGACCTTCTGCAGCGTGTCGTCCGGGCCGGTGTCCGCGGTGTCGCCCCAGCCGTAGACGGTTGGTACGGCGCCCTTCCGGTCGGCCTTCGGGTTCGTCTCGAACGCGATCACCGGGACCCGGGTGAACGGCGTGGCGAGGGTGAGGACGGCGAAGTCGTTCCGGTTGTCGTTCGCGTTGTAGCCCGGGTGGATCCACACCTTGCTGATCGCGGACACCCGCCCGGTCGAGCCGTCGGTCAGGTCCGCGCGTCCCTGGATCGCGGTGTACGTCGACAGCGGCTTGGTCATGCAGTGCGCGGCGGTGAGCACCTTGTCCGGAGCGATCAGGGCCGCACCACACCACCGACCCGTCTGCCGGGAGGACTGCGAGTTCGTCAGTACCACCGCCCACGGCGCCTCGCTCACGCTCGCCAGCGTCCCACCGACGATCATCCGCTTGTCGACTGCCGCCGAGACCGACCCGGCGGAGACCAGCAGCACGATCCCCGCCAGCACCACAGCACGCTTCACCATGCCGACGAACTTACTCCAAGTGATCCGATGATTACAGCGAGATCAGTACGACGGTCGCCAGGGCGAGTCCCAGTCCGACCAGCAGCCGGCGTGTCACCGGCTCGTGGAACACGGCGATCCCCGCCAGCACCGGAACGACCGGGTACAGCGAGGTCAGCACGACCGCGATCGAAAGAGCCTGCTCCCGGCTGGCGAACCAGAAGGCGGCGATCGCCACGGTCCCCAGCACACCGGAGAGTACGGCGATGCCGAAGGTGCCCTTCTGCATCCGCAACCGCTCGCGGCGGACAGCCCACGGCGCCACACTCAGGACTGCGCCGACCCGGTTCAGTACCAGCGGCCAGAGCCCCGCGGCCGGGTCGGCCTGAGCCAGAGCCAGGTACTGCAACGAGAACGCGGCTCCTGACAGCAGCGCCCACCGCGCCCCGGCAGCGGATCCGCCACGCGGGCCCGTCTTGCTGGTGATCAGCCAGAGCGCAGGCACCGACAGAGCGAACCCGCACCAGGCGGCCGGCCCGATGTGGTCACCCAGCAGCGCGACTCCGATCAGCACGGGGATGGCCACGCCGGCCACATCGCTCAGCGGTACGACGATGCTGAACCGCCCCACGCTCATCGCCTGGAACAGGAACGCCGCGCCGAGTCCGGTCCCGATTCCGGCCAGAGCACCCCAGCCGAGGGCGGTCCCGGTCACCGAAGGTGCGGCCACCAGCAGTGCGGCCGCTGCGGTCAGGACCACACCGGCGAGCTGACCGATGAACGCGACCACGGCGCTGTGCAGGCGGCGCGCGGCCACACCGGCCGCGATGTCGGACAGGCCGAAGGCCAGCGCGGACAGCAGTGCGAGCGCGACACCCATGCCCCCGGTGGTACCCAAGTGGTCTGGTCGCAGGCATGCGTCCGGGCGGCATCGGGCACAGAAGTGCAATGAGGCTGACCGAGACTGCAGATGTCTGGTGGAAGAACGCGGTGGTGTACTGCCTCGATGTCGAGACCTTCTTCGACACCGACGGCGACGGACGCGGTGACCTGCGCGGGGTGAGTCAACGGATCGACCACCTCGCCGAGCTGGGGGTGACGTGTCTGTGGCTGATGCCGTTCTACCCGACACCGGACCGCGACGACGGCTACGACATCACCGACTTCTACGGCGTCGACTCGCGCCTGGGCACGCACGGTGACCTGGCCGAGCTGATCACGCTGGCCCGCGACCGCGGCATGCGGGTGATCGCCGACCTGGTCGTCAACCACACCTCCGACCAGCACCCGTGGTTCCAGAGCGCGCGGTCCTCGCGGCAGTCGCCGTACCGGGACTGGTACGTGTGGCGGGACGAGGAGCCGCCGGACGCGGACAAGGGCATCGTCTTCCCGGACCAGGAGAAGAGTCTGTGGCAGTACGACGAGCAGGCCGGGCAGTACTACCTGCACCGGTTCTACAAGCACCAGCCCGATCTCGACATCACGAACCCCGCGGTGCGTGAGGAGATCATGCGGGTGATCGGGTTCTGGCTGCGGCTCGGGCTGTCCGGGTTCCGGGTGGACGCCGTACCGTTCCTGATCGATCCGTCGGGATCGCTGGACGCCGAGGAGCTGCCGGACCCGCACGACTACCTGCGGGACCTGCGGGCGTTCCTGTCCCGGCGCAGTGGTGAAGCGATGCTGCTCGGTGAGGTCAACCTGCCGTACAAGGACACCCGGAGCTTCTTCGGTGACGAGGACGGCGACGAGCTGACGATGAGCTTCGACTTCATCGGCATGCAGCGCCTCTACCTGTCGCTGGCGCGCAACGACCCGGCCGAACTGGTGAAGGCGTTGCGGGAGCGGCCGGACCCGCCGGAGGAGGCGCAGTGGGGCACGTTCGTGCGCAACCATGACGAGCTCACGCTGGACAAGCTGTCCGACGAGGAGCGGCAGGAGGTCTTCGACGCGTTCGGTCCCGAGGAGAGCATGCAGCTGTACGGGCGCGGGCTGCGCCGCCGGCTGCCGCCGATGCTCGGCAACGACAAGGACCGGCTGAAGATGGTCTACAGCCTGCTCTTCTCGCTGCCCGGTACGCCGGTGCTCTTCTACGGCGAGGAGATCGGCATGGGGGAGAACCTCGCGGTCGAGGGGCGGAACGCCGTCCGTACGCCGATGCAGTGGACGGCCGACGCGAACGGCGGGTTCTCGATCGCGGACCCGAACGACCTGGCCGCACCGCTGCCCGAGGGCGAGTACGGACCGGAGAACGTCAACGTCGCGTCGCAGCGCCGTGACCCGGACTCGCTGATGAGCTGGATCAAGCTGCTCGCCCAGCGCTACCGCGAGTGCCCGGAGCTCTCGTGGGGTGACTGCACGATCCTGGAGCACGAGTCGCGATCGGTGTTCGCCCACCGCTCCGACTGCGAGGGCGGGACGATCGTGGCGGTCCACAACTTCGCCGCCGAGCCGGCCAAGGCGACCCTGGCGATCGCCGGCGCCGGAGTCGGCGTCCGGGCGGTCGACCTGCTGTGCGACGGGACCGAGGACATCGGCGCCGACGGAACGTTCGAGCTCGAGCTGGAGCCGTACGGCTGCCGCTGGCTGCGGGTCATCCGCCCGGGCGACCGCTACATCGTGTGAGGGTGGCCACCCCGGCCACGCATGCCGGGGTGACCACAGCTAAGACCTTAGCCCGCCCGTTCCGCCGAGGATGAACAATCGGCAGCAAAACACCCCGGCATGCATGGAGTGGGGGTGGAGGTGGCTACTGTCATCTGGTGCAGAAATGGCCTGGCCGTCCTTACCCCCTCGGAGCCACGTACGACGGCTCCGGGACGAACTTCGCGCTGTTCTCGGAGGTTGCCGAGCGAGTAGACCTGGCCCTGATCGGAGACGACGGGTCCGAGCAGTTGGTCCAGCTGACCGAGGTCGACGGGTTCGTCTGGCACGCGTACCTGCCGTCGGTCGAGCCCGGCCAGCGGTACGGCTTCCGCGTGCACGGTCCGTACAACCCGGCCGAGGGACCTCGGTGCAACCCCTCCAAGCTGCTGCTGGACCCGTATGCGAAGGCTGTCGACGGCCAGATCGACGGTGACGAGTCACTGTTCAGCTACCGGTTCGGGAAGCCGGACGAGCTGAACACGATGGACAACCGCGAGCACACCATGCTGTCGGTGGTGACGAACCCGTTCTTCGACTGGGGCACCGACCGCCCGCCGGGGCACGCGTACCACGAGACGGTGATCTACGAGGCGCACGTCAAGGGCCTGACCAAGACCCACCCGGCCCTGCCGGAAGACATCCGCGGCACGTACGCCGGGATGAGCCATCCGGCCGTGATCGAGCACCTCAAGGAGCTCGGGGTGTCCGCGATCGAGCTGATGCCGATCCACCAGTTCGCCCAGGACGGCCACCTGCAGGAGCGCGGCCTGTCGAATTACTGGGGCTACAACACCATCGGCTTCTTCGCACCGCACAACGACTACGCCGCCGGCGGCACCCGCGGCCAGCAGGTGACCGAGTTCAAGACGATGGTGAAGGCGCTGCACGAGGCGAACATCGAGGTCATCCTCGACGTGGTCTACAACCACACCGCCGAGGGCAACGAGTTCGGCCCGACGCTGTCGTTCAAGGGCATCGACAACGCGGCGTACTACCGGCTGGTGGACGCCGACAAGCGGCACTACTACGACACCACCGGCACCGGCAACAGCCTGCTGATGCGGCACCCGCACGTCCTGCAGCTGATCATGGACTCGCTGCGCTACTGGGTGACCGAGATGCACGTCGACGGCTTCCGCTTCGACCTCGCGGCCACGCTGGCCCGGCAGTTCCACGAGGTCGACCGGCTGTCGGCGTTCTTCGACCTGGTCCAGCAGGACCCGGTGGTCAGCCAGGTGAAGCTGATCGCCGAGCCGTGGGACGTCGGCGACGGCGGCTACCAGGTGGGCAACTTCCCGCCGCTGTGGACGGAGTGGAACGGGAAGTACCGCGACACCGTCCGGGACTTCTGGCGCGGCGAGAAGTACACGCTGGCCGAGTTCGCGTCCCGGCTGACCGGCTCGTCGGACCTGTACCAGGACGACAGCCGCCGGCCGCTGGCCAGCATCAACTTCGTCACCGCGCACGACGGCTTCACCCTGCGCGACCTGGTCTCCTACAACGACAAGCACAACGAGGCGAACGGCGAGGGCGGCAAGGACGGCGAGAGCCACAACCGGTCGTGGAACTGCGGTGCCGAGGGCGAGACCGACGACGCCGAGGTGCTCGAGCTGCGGGCCCGGCAGCAGCGCAACTTCCTCACCACGCTGCTGATCTCGCAGGGCGTGCCGATGATCGCCCACGGCGACGAGCTCGGCCGGACGCAGGGCGGCAACAACAACGTCTACTGCCAGGACAACGAGATCGCCTGGGTCGACTGGGAGCTGTCCGACGCGCAGAAGGACCTGCTCGAGTTCACCGGCTCGCTGGTCCGGCTGCGCAACAACCACCCGGTGCTGCGCCGGCGCCGGTTCTTCCACGGTGACACCGGGGTCGACGGCCTCGGTGATCTGGTCTGGTTCACCCCGATGGGCACCGAGATGCAGAACGGCGACTGGACCCGCGACGACGCCCGGGCGATCGCGGTCTTCCTGAACGGCGACGCGATCTCCGAGCCGGACCCGCGGGGCGAGCCGGTGGTGGACGACTCGTTCCTGGTCCTGCTGAACAGCAACCACGAGCCGCTCGACTTCCTCCTGCCACCCAAGGAGTACGGCGACGACTGGCGGGTGGTCGTGGACACGACGACCGCGAAGAACGGCTCCGAGGACGAGCCGCACGCGGCCGGCAGCACGATCCGGCTCGAGGCCCGCAGCACGCTGGTGCTGACCCGCCCGCGGCAGGCGGCCGGATGAGCCAGGTCCCACAGGCGACCTACCGGCTGCAGCTGCACGCCGACTTCGGGTTCGACGACGCGGCGGCCACCGTCCCGTACCTGCACAGCCTCGGGATTTCGCACGCGTACCTGTCGCCGATCCTGCAGGCCGCGCCCGGTTCCATGCACGGGTACGACGTGGTCGACCACAGCCGGCTGTCCGAGCCGGCCGGCGGACGGCCCGCGTTCGACCGGCTGGCCGCGCGGCTCGGCGAGCACCGGATGGGTGCGGTCGCGGACGTCGTACCGAACCATGTGGCCGTGCCGACGCCGGCCCGGCTGAACAGGGCGCTGTGGTCGGTGCTGCGGGACGGGCCGGGCTCGCCGTACGCGGAGTGGTTCGACGTGGACTGGGGCTCGGGGAACCAGCCGTTGCTGATGGCGGTGCTGGGTCAGCGGATCGGCAAGGTGCTCGCGGACGGCGAGCTGTCGGTCGACGGCGACGTACTGCGCTACTACGAGCACGAGTACCCGCTGCGCCCGGGGACCGAGGACCTGCCGATCGCTGAGCTGGTGACCGAGCAGTGGTACCGCCTGGCGCACTGGCGGGTCGCCGACGAGGAGCTGAACTACCGGCGCTTCTTCGACGTGGACACGCTCGCCGCGGTACGAGTAGAGACACAGGAGGTGTTCGAGGCCACGCACGAGCTGCTGCTCGAGCTCCTGCACGAGGGGAAGCTCAACGGCCTCCGCATCGACCACCCGGACGGCCTGGCCGACCCGCGCGGGTACCTGCGCCGACTGGCCGAGCGCACCGGCGGTGCGTGGGTCGTGGTCGAGAAGATCCTCGAAGGCAGCGAAGAGCTGCCCCGCGACTGGCCCTGCGCCGGCACGACCGGGTACGACGCCTTGCTGCGCGTCGGCGGTCTCTTCGTCGACCCGGCCGGCGCCGCACCGCTCGCAGCCTTCCACTCCGAGCTGACCGGTGAGCCGGCCGACTTCGCGCCGGTGGTCGAGCAGGCGAAGCGTGAGGTGGTGAAGCACGGGCAGTACGCCGAAGTGCACCGGCTGGTGGAGTTGCTCGCCCGCATCTGCCAGGACGACGTCCGGCTCCGTGACCACACCCGGCGCGCGTTCCACGAGGTCGTCGTGGAGCTGCTCGTCCACTTCGAGATCTACCGGGCGTACGTCGTACCGGGGGAACAGCCCGGGCCGGCCGCGGTCCGTGCGCTGGAGCACGCGGCCGAGAAGGCACGGGAGAACCTGGACGAGGACCGGCAGGAGACGCTCGACGTCGTCCTGCACCTGCTGCTCGGGCGGGAGACCGGGACGGCGAGCCGGATCGACGAGCACGCCCGGCACGAGCTGATCGTCCGGTTCCAGCAGACCTGTGGACCGGTGATGGCCAAGGGCGTCGAGGACACCGCGTTCTACCGGTGGTTCCGGCTCGCGTCGCTCAACGAGGTCGGGGGCGACCCGGAGCACTTCGGCGTCACGCCGGAGGAGTTCCACGCGTACGCGGCCCGGCTGAACCAGCACTGGCCGAAGACGATGACCACGCTCTCCACGCACGACACCAAGCGGTCCGAGGACGTGCGGGCGCGGCTCGGCGTACTGTCCGAGCAGCCTGCTGCCTGGTCGGAGGCGGTCCGCGAGTGGCGGCGGCTGTCGGAGGACCATCGGAGCCCGTTGCTCGACGGCAGCACGGAGTACCTGTTCTGGCAGACGTTGTTCGGCACATGGGACGACGGGCCGATCCCGGAGGACCGCCTGCAGGCCTATCTGCTCAAGGCGATCCGCGAGGCCAAGCGGCACACCACCTGGACGTCGCCCGACGAGGAGTACGAGCAGGCCGTCGCCGGCTTCTGCACCGCGGTCCTCGCCGACGCCACCGTGCTGGAGTCGGTACGTCGCTTCGCGGCCAGGCAGACCGAGTTCGTCCGGGCGGCCACGCTCGGGCAGAAGCTGGTGCAGCTGACGATGCCCGGCGTACCGGACGTGTACCAGGGGACCGAGCTGGTCGACCTGTCGCTGGTGGACCCGGACAACCGGCGGCCGGTGGACTACCAGCACCGGATCGAGCGGCTGCGCAGGCTGGACGAGGGCGCCAAGCCGGACGACCTCTCCGACGAGAAGCTGCTGGTCACCGCGCGGGCGCTCCGCATCCGCCGGCAGTACCCGGAGGCCTTCGCCGGCAGCTACACCCCGCTGCCGACCTCGAACGGCCACGCGGTCGCCTTCGCGCGCGGCGACGCGGTGATCACGGTCGCGACCCGCCTGCCGGCCGCGCTGCACCGGCTCGGCGGCTGGGGCGAGAGCACGGTCGTGTTGCCGAGTGGCGAGTGGAAGAACGTGTTGACCGGCCGGGTCGTGGGTAGTGGAGCAGCCCGGATCCATGAGCTGCTGGAGGACCTCCCGGTGGCGCTGCTCGTAAGGAGCTGAATGCACACCTTCCGCGTCTGGGCGCCCGCTGCCTCGTCGGTCGACGTCGTCCTCCGGGACGGAGTTCTCCCCCTGCGCGCCGCGGCCGACGGCTGGTGGGAGCGAGAGGTGGTCGAGGCCGGCCACGGCACCGAGTACGCGTTCACAATCGACGGCAGCGAACCACTGCCGGACCCGCGCAGCCCGTGGCAGCCCGACGGTGTGCACGGGTTCAGCCGGGTGTTCGACGAGGACCGTTTCCACTGGACCGACGGCGACTGGGCCGGCCGTGACGTCCGCGGCTCGGTCTTCTACGAGCTGCACCTCGGCACGTTCACTCCGGAGGGCACGCTGGAGGCGGCCGCCGGCCATCTCGACTACCTGGTCGCGCTCGGCGTCGAGGTGGTCTCGCTGATGCCAGTCGCCGCGTTCCCCGGGAGGCACGGCTGGGGGTACGACGGCGTGCACCTCTACGCCGTCCACGAGCCGTACGGCGGGCCGGAAGCCCTGCAACGGTTCGTGAACCGGTGCCACGAGGTCGGCCTGGCCGTCTGCCTGGACGTCGTCTACAACCACCTCGGCCCGAGTGGGAACCGGCTGGCCGACTTCGGGCCCTACTTCACCGACAAGCACTCGACCCCGTGGGGCCAGGCGGTCAACCTGGATGACACCGGCAGCACTGAAGTACGCCGGTGGATCTGCGACAACGCCCTCCGGTGGTTCCGGTCGTTCCACGTCGACGCTCTGCGGCTGGACGCCGTACACGCGCTCGCCGACGACAGCCCGACGCACCTGCTGGCACAGCTGTCGTCGGAGACGGCGGCCTTGTCGCAGCAGCTCGGCCGGCCGTTGGGGCTGGTGGCCGAGTCGGATCTGAACGATCCGCGGATGGTCGAGCCGGTGGACGAGGGCGGTCTGGGCATGACCGCGCAGTGGAGCGACGACTTCCACCACGCACTGCACACGTTGCTGACCGGCGAGCGGGCCGGGTACTACGTGGACTTCGGTGAGCCCGGGGTGTTCGCCAAGACGCTGACCCAGGTCTTCCTGCACGACGGGTCGTACTCCACGTTCCGCGGTAAGGACTGGGGCCGGCCGGTCGATCCGGCCCGGCATCGCGGCGGCGAGTTCCTCGCCTACACCTCGAACCACGACCAGGTCGGCAACCGGGCGCTCGGCGACCGGCCCGCGCTGACGCCCGGCCAGCTCGCGATCGGCGCCGCGCTCGTGCTCACGTCGCCGTACACGCCGATGCTGTTCATGGGTGAGGAGTGGGGCGCGTCGACGCCCTGGCGCTACTTCACCGACCACGAGGAGCCCGAGCTGGCCGAGGCGGTCCGGACCGGCCGCCGGCGCGAGTTCGCCGACCACGGCTGGAACGCCGACGACATCCCCGACCCGCAGGACCCGGAGACCTGGCGCAGCTCGGTGCTCGACTGGTCCGAGGTGAACGAGCCGCCGCACGCCGAGCTGCTCTCGTGGTACCGCGACCTGCTCGCGCTGCGGGCCCGGACCCCGGACCTGCGCGACGATCGACTCGCCTCGGTCGGCATCGCGTACGACGCCGACGGCAACTGGCTCGTGGTGACCCGCGGCGCCTTCCGGATCGTGGTGAACCTGGCCGCCGACGAGACCGTGGTCCCGGTCGACGCCGTCCCGTCGTACCAGGTGATGACCTTCGGGACGGCGGAGCCGGTGGACGGTGGCGTCCGGATCTCGGGACACGCCGTGACGATCGTCGTGATCTGAGAACATCAAGCATTGAACGGTTTTGACGCAGATATCTGGGTGAACTGAACAGATTCGGCTGTTCGAATCCGTTTGTCGATGGGGATTTTCGGAATTGCTTGTGTCACATGCCACTCGTGACGGACTGTGGAATCTCGCCAGCAGGGGTCGCGGGGGTTGACGGGAGGACAGGGGATGACAGTCGGAGGCGTCGACACTTACTACGACTACGAAGAGAAGCAGTGGAAGAGCCGGAGGCTGGGTGGCGGTCCGATCCGCCGCGGCCCGGTGTGCCCGGCACCGCGGACCACCGAGCACACCCACGAAACCGCCCGCGAGCGGCATCCGGCCGGTCGCGACCATCTGACCCGGGACGAGAAGAAGCCCGTTCTCGGCTGACGTCGCGGTGACACGGCCCGCCAGACCAGGTCACCGACAGACGCCGGAAAGCACCACAGCGGCCGTCGAGCCGGAACCCGACGGCCGCTGCGGCCTGCTGCCCGGCCATCCCTGCTTCACGCCGCTTCGGTCTCAGCGGGTGAAGAGTGTGCGCACCTCGAGGGACGCCTGCAGCCGGTCGAGCAACGGGCGGCTCCGCAGCGCCTTGCGCAGTTCACGGACGCCGGTCCACGCCTGCTGACTCAGCTCCCCGCCGGCCGCTCCGCCGGACCAGAGCGCGTGGTCGACAGCCCGCGCGACCCGGTCCAGCCCAGGCCCGGTGTCCGGCAACTCACGCGCGGCCTCGGCCAGGTCCCGGACCGTCATGCCCGCGGTCACCGGCACGCCGTGCGCCCGAAGCCGGTCCCGCGCCTCGGTCCAGGCCCCGACCACCGATGCACTCCCGCCCCGACGCCGACGCCGCAGCGCGCGGGCGAACTTCAGTAGCGGTACGCCGGCCAGCCACAACAGCAGCAACCCCGCCGAGATCACGAACACCCACAGCAGCGGAAGCCGGAAACCACCCCAGCTCCGATTCGACGCCCCCTCGCCGGCCGAGGGCGGCACCTCCGGATCCTCGATCTGCTCGACCGGTGGTACGGCGGCCCGCGCCTGCTCGGTGATCTCCGCGGTGGACCCGGCCACGGATGTCTTCCCGCTCGCCGCCCGGCCGACCGGGTCGAGCGGCCACCAGCCGACCCCGTCGACGGCGACCTCGGGCCAGGCGTACGCGTCGCTGTCGCGCACGGTGTAGAGGCCGTCCGCATCGGGCTCGGCGGGCGCCCGGAAGCCGACCGCGAGCCGTGCCGGGATCCCGTTCAGCCGGGCCAGGGCGACGTACCCAGCGGCGAACTGCTCACTCGTCCCGGGCTGCTCCTTGAGCAGGAACGCCCGCAGTTGCGGCCAGCTGTGCCCGGTCGGGAGTCGGCCGTCGACGGCCACCTGGTAGTTGTCCCGCAGGTACTTCTCGAGCGCGAGCGCGGTGGAGAAGGTGGCCCGCTTGCCCTGCAGCGGGTTGAGCTCGGAGATCTCCGGCGGCACCGGACCGAGATCGGACAGGCCGCCGGGGGCGTCCGCGTCGATCCCGGCGCCGAGCAGGTACGAGCTGTCGACCACTGGTTCCCGCCAGGCCAGCTCGTAGCGGTCCGGCCGCTGCGGCGCCAGCAGGGTGCTGCCGATCGGCTCGACCTGCGGCTCGGTCACGCCGCCGACGGTCGACGGCAGCAGCTGACCGGGCAGCCACGGGCCGTCCAGCTGCTCGAGCCGCACGGACGCACGCTGCTCTGTGGTCGGAACCCGGATCTCCGGGCCGGGCGTGAGCTCGGTGCCCATGCGCAGGAGTGGATGGTCGGTCGTCCAGTTCGCGCCGTCGAAGTCGTCCAAGGCCACCAGCCGCCAGCGGTCGACCGGCTCGGAGGCGCTGTACCGGAACAGCACATCGTCCTTGTCCGTTCCGCGCGACCCGAGCCGGCTGCCGAGCTCGTCGAGCGGGCTCGGCCAGCGCGTCCCGGCGACGGTCGCGGCCTGCACCTTCTGCAGCGAGTACGGCGTCCGGCCGGCCGGATCGATCGCGCCCACGACCAGACCGGTGACGATCGCCGCGACCGTCACCGCCGACGTCGCCACCCACGGCGCGAGCCGCCGGTACTCCGTCGTGTCGGGGATGAGCAGCGCGATCACGATCAGGCCGAACGCGACGGCGATCAGTACGGCGGTCAGCCCGGTGGCGGCGAGGTACAGCTGACTAACGCCCAGGACCGCGACCGCGGGCAGCAGAGCGACCAGCGGAGGCGCCCGGTCGAGCAGCTCGATCGCCAGCAGGCATGCCACCAGCGTGAGCAGCGGAACGAACACCACCAGCTCCGGGTCGGGCCGAGCCGGCCAGGTCGACTGCAGCGTCAGATGCCAGGAGTCGAGCCCGCGACCGAGCGCCCGGACCGACTCCACCCTCGGCAGACCGACGACAGTCGTTGCCCGAAGCACCGTTTCGACGACGGCCAGCAGTCCGCCGGCCGCCACGAGCAGTGGACGCCAGGCGGTCAGTCGCGGCCACTGCCGGCACGCCTCGGTGGCGAGGTAGGCGACCACGCAGACGGCCGCGACCGAAAGCCACAGGTTCCCGAGCCCGAAGACCGGCCCGAAGCACAGCCCACCGACGAGCACGCCGGCCAGCACAGCAACCGTCTGCCGCCGGCTCACTGCAGCACCCCTGTCCACTGCTGAAGCGCCTCGCGGGCGCTGCCGGCCAGGATGACCTGGGCGCCGAGGATCGGCGCGACGCCGACGGCCTCACCCAGGCCGAGGACCGTCACCGACGAGTAGCGGGTGAGCAGCGGGGCCAGCTCGGCCGCCGAGCCCCGGACGCCGGTGACGACCACGATCGCCCCGCCGGCCGACGTACCGGTGGTCAGGACCGGCGGCAACAGCCCGGCGCGGTCGTCGCGTTGGCCGACCACGCAGAGCTCGTCGAGGAACTGGCGGGAGGCGACCGCGCCGCCCGGGGCCGCGACGTCGGCGCCGGCCGTGGTCACCAGCCGGCAGCGGTGGCCCGCGGTGGACGCGGCGAACAGGATCGACGCCGCGACCTCGGTCGCCTCCTCGAAGGTTGCCGCTGACAACGGTTCGCGCCGGGTGTCCAGCAGGACGGTGAGCCGGGGCTGGTCGGGATCGGCGTAGTCGCGGACCATCAGCTGCCCGGTCCGGGCGGTCGCCTTCCAGTGCAGGTGGCGCACCTCGTCGCCGACGACGTACGGCCGGACGTCGCGCAGGTCCGCGGAGCCGCGCAGCGAGTCGTCCGCGGTCCGCCCGATGTGGTGGTGCCGTGGCCGGCCGGCGACGACGGTCTTGGCCGGGTGGCGTTTCGGGTGCACCCACAGCGTGCCGACCTCGCCGGTGGCCTTGCTGTTGCGGGCCAGGCCGAGCGGGTCGCGCCGCTCCAGGGTCAACGGCCCGACCGCGAGCCGGCCGCGCTTCGAGGTCGGCAGCTCGTACCGGTACGTCGCCGCGCTGCCCGGACCGAGCCGCCGGATCCGGACCTCCTGCCGCTCGTCCCCGGCGGCGTCGTACGCCGCGAACGACGCCTGCCACCGGGCACCCTCGTTCCGCACCCGCAAGGTGGCCAGCGCCGGCCGGCCGCGCTCGACGCGGTCAGGTGACAACGCCCGCTGCACCGTCACCTGCGGCTGCCGCACGGTCAGCACCATCGCCGCCAGCACCGCGCCCAGCCCGATCCCGCCGAGTGCCCGGAAGACGGCGTACCCGGCGAGCTCACCGAGCACGTACGCAGCGATTGACCCGGCCAGCACGCCGTACCCACGTCCCGTCAGCCGCATCGGGTCACCCACTCGGCCAGGTGACGGCGTTCGACCGGTACGGACCGCCCGGGCCGGTCGCGGTCACGTAGATCCGCTGACCGACGGCGGCGTTGTGGAACATCTTCTTGCTGACGTTCCCGTCGTCGTCGGTCTCCACCTCGTAGCCGCCGTCGTGGATCTCGCCCCAGCCGCTCGCGAAGGCGCGGAACAGGTACGTCGTGTTCGGCTCGAGCCCGCTCGCCGCGACCTGGACGAAGGCGCAGTCGTCCTGCGTCCCCTCCGGGCAGTGCGAGTCCTCGTATTTCGTCGTCTTCTCGCCGTACGCGATCCGCAGCCGGCCCAGGCCCTTCGGGGTCGCCGTCACGGTCGCGGCGGCGCCGTTCATCGCCTTGCCGTCCGAGCCGCGCGTGACCGCCCGCACCTGGAAGGTGTACGCCGTCTCGTTCGTCAGCCCGCTCCAGGTGTAGCTCCGGCCGGTCGTCGTGACGGAACTGCCGCCGCGGGTGACCCGGTAGTGGACGAGCCGGCCGCCGTTGAGGTTCGGCTGCCGCCAGGACAGCGTCACCGCGCCGTCCGCGGCTCTCGCCGTCAGGCCGGTCGGTGCGCCGGCCGGGGTCGCCTTCACCGGCTTGGGCTTCGGTTTCGGTGAAGGCTTGGGGGACGGCTTGGGCTTCGGCGTCGTGGTCGGCCGGGGCTTGACCGTCTTCGGTGGGTTGTTCGTCTCGGGCGGCGGGGTCCGGCGGGGCCGCACCGGCCGGTTCTCGCCCTCCGGTCCTCCGGTCCGCTCAGGTTCACCGGTTCGCAGCGGCGCGGTCGGTTTGCGCGACGGCGGTGTGGACGGAGGTGTGGACGTCTTCGCGCTCGGTGGAGTGGTCGGCGGGGTCTCCGGTGGGCGCTTGCCGTCGCCCGGTTCGCGTGGATCGCGGGCCTCGACCCCGGTCACCTCGCCGTCGTCGTCGACGACCATGGTGTGCTCACCGGACGCGTTGTCGACGTACAGCCGCTTGTCGGCGCCGCGGAACAACTCCGGCCGCTCGGCCTTGCCTGATCCCTTCTTCGACGGTGCCGGGATCGGCCGCGCGGCCTTCTTCCGCCCGTCGGCGTCCAGGGTGACGAGGGTGTTGCTCGACTCGTCGATCAACGCGACCCCGGTGCCGGACGACGCGACCTGCGAGTACTTGCCGGCCGGCAGCTTCTGGACGACCGGAGCGGCCGGCGTCCGGTCCCCGGTGAGGGCGGCGTCGACCAGGTGCAGCTCGTTCCGCGCCGGCTCCACGATCGCGATCCGGCCCTTCACGTCGTACGGCGCGATCAGCGACTCCGGCGTGATCCGGGTGCCCGGGATCGGCACCGTGCGGCCGAAGCCGTCGGCGTCGAGCGTGCGCAGCTCGCGGGCGGTGGTGTCCACGAACACGACCCGGTCCTCGACCACGGTGAGCGCGCCCGCGTGCCCGCTGCCGACCTCGGCCGGGCAGGACAGGCGATCGGCGTCCACGGGCAGCTGGCAGAGTTCGCGACTGGTGATGCGGTGCACCCACAACGTCCCGTGCGCGGTGACGACCGGATGTCCGAGCGCGCCGGGCACCGAGATCGTCACCGGCTCGGCGCCGAGCCGGCTGATCGCGCCGGCCTTGCGGTAGACGGCGAACGCCGCCCCCGGCGCCTCGAGCGCGGTCGGTTGCTCCTCCGACGGCGCCGGCCGTGGGTCCGCGACCTGGAGGTCGGACTTGCCGAACTCGGTGATGCTGCCGCGCGCGAGCACGAAGCCCTGCGTGTCGGTCTGCACCGCCTTGGCGCCGGCACCGAGGCCGGGCACCTGGACCTGGCCGTCGACGTTCTTCGTGCCGCCGTCGACGTGGAAGACCGTGCCGAGCGTGCTGTTGTAGATCAGGTGGCCGGACTGGACGAACTTCATCCCGGCCGTGTCCGCCCCCGCGCCGGTGATGGCCAGTGCCGTCGCGGTCATGCAGACCGCGACCACCCCGGCCAGCGCGGCCCGCGAGCGCCACGCGCTCCCGCCGCGCTCCGCGGTCCCGCCGCGCTCCGCGGCGGTCGAGCCCTTGATCCGGAAGATCCGTTTCACCGCCCAGCCTCCCCGTTCGTCGGTGGACTCAGCCGGCGCTCGCGCCGGCCGTCGGTGCGGGCGTCGCGGCCAGCACTTCCTCCACTACGGATGACGGCGGCCGTTGGCTCAATTCGGCGTCCGGCGTGAGCACGAGCCGGTGCGCGAGGACCGGCTGGGCCACCTGTTTCACGTCGTCCGGCGTGGTGAACGCCCGACCGTCGGTGGCGGCGAACGCCCGGGCGGCCCGGACCAGCGCGATGCTGCCGCGCGGGCTGGCGCCGTACCGGACGGCGGTGTGCTCCCGGGTCGCGGCCGCGAGCTTCACGGCGTACGAGCTGATCGCCGGGTCGACGTGGACCGACCGGACGGCGGCGATCGCGTTCCGCAGCGCGGGGACGTCGATCACCGGGCTGAGCGAGTCCGGCCCGATCCGGCCGGTGTCGCCGAGGACGATCCGGACCTCGGCGTCGTGGTCGGGGTAGCCGATCTCGATCCGCATCAGGAACCGGTCCAGCTGGGCCTCGGGCAGCCGGTAGGTGCCCTCCATCTCGATCGGGTTCTGGGTGCCGACGACCAGGAACGGGTCGGGGACGGCGCGGGTGTTCGAGTCGACCGTGACCCGGCGCTCGGCCATCACCTCGAGCAGGGCGGACTGCGTCTTCGGCGTCCCGCGGTTGATCTCGTCGGCGACCACCACGTTGGCGAAGATGCCGCCCGGGTGGAACTCGAACGTCTCGGTGCCCTGGTGGTAGACCATCACGCCGGTGATGTCGCCGGGCAGCAGGTCCGGGGTGAACTGGATCCGGTTCCAGGTCGCGTCGATGCTGCGGGCGATGCACCGGGCCAGCGTGGTCTTGCCCAGGCCGGGCACGTCCTCGATCAGCAGGTGTCCCTCGGCGAACAGCGCGGTCAACGCCAGCCGGATCACCTCGGGCTTGCCGTGGATCACCTTCGCCAGATTGTCCGCGACCAGCCGATAGGCCTCGCCAGGCGGAATGGTGGCGCTCATGTCAGTCTCCCCAGGTGTTCGCCGGACCGCACACTGTGACCCTACTCAGGCCCGGTCCAGCCGCCGTACAGAACCGGTCCACTACTCGGACGTCGGCAGGCTGAACTCGAAGATCGCGCCGCCCTCGTCGGCGTTGTAGACCTTCAGGTCGCCGCCGTGCGAGAGCGCGACCCAGCGGACGATCGACAGCCCGAGCCCGGACGAGCCGCCACCACTGGTGAACCGGTCGAACAGCTCCTCGCCCACCGCCGGGTCGATCCCGGGACCTTGGTCGGCCACCGTGACCCGGCCGTCGGCGACCGTGACGGTGACGATCGCCTGGTCGGCACCAGGTGCGCGGCCGTGCCGCATCGCGTTGTCGAGCAGGTTGCCGATCGCGCGTTGCAGCAGGGTCGGGTCCGCCCGCACCATGCTCGGCGCGGTCACCAGCGAGATCCGGGCGCCGTTCGTGGGCAGGTCCTCGACCACACCGGCGACCAGTTGGTCCAGCCAGACCGGTTGCATGGTGAGCTGCTCGACGCCGGCCGCCAGCCGGGCCCGGACGAGCAAGCCGTCGATGATGTCGCCCATCCGGCCGGCGAGCCGGACCGTCCGCGGCAGCAGTTCGGCCCGCTGCCCGGGGTCCTGCGCGGCCGTCTCGGCCAACGCGCGGAGCGCGGCGACCGGCGTGCGCAGGTCGTGCGCGGTCTCGGCGAGCAGGGTCTCCTGCTGCTCGAGCGCCGCCATCGCCGGCCGGATCGCCCGGCCGGACAACCAGTAGCCGGCGAGTGCGGCGGCGCCGATCAGCAACGCACAGACGCCGAGGACCACCCACACCAGCCGCTGGTGCTGCGCCGACTGCTCCTCGGTGTCCTGCCACGCCAGTACGGCGCCGATGACCGAGCCGTCCTGGTCCTTGAACGGCTCGGCCGCCACCCGGATGCGGTGACCGTTCACCGCCTCGCGATCGGCGAACAGACGCGTGCCCGGACCCGCGGTCGCCTGCTTCGCCAACTCCTCCAGGACCGCGTGGTCGACCGGCGTACAGTCCAGCGCGCTCTCGTGCCCGGCGAATGTCTCGGACTGCGTGGGCAGGATCTCGAACTGCGGGCAGTCGGCGTTCAGCGGATCGGCGGCCACCGGGTTGTAGTTGATCGCGCCGACGTCGTTCTTGATCAGCCGGAGTACCGGCGCGGTGACCACCTCGAGTTGGTTGTCGATCTCGGTCGTCCGGCGGTCGGCGTCCAGGGTGATGACCACCGGCGCGAGGATGACCAGGCCGACCGTGTTCGCCACCGTGAACAGCGCCGTCAGCCACCACCGCAGCCGGCGCAGCCGCTCGACCGACGGACCCCTCATCCGGCGCCGCCGGCGCTGGTCAGCCGGTAGCCCTGGCCGCGGACCGCCCGGATCAGCTCGGGCCCGCGGAGCTTGCTCCGCAACCGCTTGATGGTCACGTCGACGACGTTCGACATCGGGTCCGCCGCGGCGTCCCAGCAGTGCTCGATCAGCTCCGTCCGGGAGACCGCCTGCTCGGGCCGGACCATCAGGTACTCCAGCACGGAGAACTCCTTCGCTGTCAGGGTCAGCAGGACGCCGGCCCGGCGCACCTCGCGGCGCCCCGTGTCGAGCTCGACGTCGGCGTACCGCAGGACCGGCGGGCGGCCGGTGCCCGCGCGGCGGCACAGGCTGAGCACCCTAGCGGTCAGCTCGGCCACCGCGAACGGCTTGACCAGGTAGTCGTCCCCGCCGTGCTCGAACCCGTCGACCCGGTCGGCCAGCGTGTCCCGGGCGGTCAGGAACAGCACCGGCACCGCCCAGCCGTCCTGCCGGCGCCCGCGCACGTAGGCGATCGAGTCGCCGTCCGGGAGCATCCGGTCGAACACCACGCAGTCGTAGGAATTCACCCACAGGGCCTCGTCCGCGGCCGCGATCGAGCCGGCGACATCCACCGCGAGCGCCGCCGACCGGAGCGCGGCCGGCACCGCCACCTGCAGGTCCTCGTCGTCCTCTACCACCAGTACGCGCACCGGCACCCTCGCGTGTCATCGAAATGTCATCGTCGATACGGATCGTATGTGTCATGAACGGTCACTCAGCGCACTCACCGGCCCGGATCGCCTTCCGGGTGCTGGGCCCGCTCGAGGTCGACGGGCCGGACGGACGCCCGCTCGACGTCTGCGGCGGCAAACCCGCCACCGTGCTCACCCTGCTCCTGCTGCACCGCAACGCCTGGGTCAGCACCGACCAGCTGACCGACGCGGTCTGGGCGGGCCGGGACGTCCCGGCGTCGGCGCAGAACAACCTGAAGACCTACGTCTGGCAGTTGCGCCGGGCGCTCCCGGACGAGCGGATCGAGAGTCGCCCGGGCGCCTACCGGGTGCGCGTGCTGCCCGGCGAGCTGGACGCCGACGTCGCCGCCGACCTCCGGGACCAGGTTCGTGACCTGCTCGCCCGCGGCGAGGGCACCGAGGCGGTCGCCCTGGTCGAGCGGGCGCTCGGCCTGTGGCGTGGCTGCCCGTACGACGGCCTGACCGTCGACGCAACCTCGGCCGTCGACCGGTTGACGGAGCTGCACCGGAGTCTGCGCGAGGACCTGGCCGACGCCCAGCTCGCCCTCGGGCGGCCCGCCGAGGCGATCGCCGTACTGCGGAACCTGACCGACGAGGAGCCGTTGCGGGAGCTGGCCTGGGTTCGGCTGATGACCGCCTACCGGACCACGGGCCGCCGGCACGACGCGCTGGCGGCGTACCAACGGGCCCGGACCGCGCTGGTCCGCGATCTCGGCATCGAGCCCGGCGCCGAGCTCACCGCGTTGCACCAGCGGATCCTGAGCGAGGACGTGCCGCGGCCGGTCAGCCCGCCGGTCAGGTCGAACCTGCCGCGGCGGATCCCGGGATTCGTCGGGCGGAAGGCCGAGCTGCGGGAGCTGCGCGGTGCGACCGGCGTGGTGACGATCGACGGAATGCCGGGGATCGGCAAGACCGCGTTCGCCCTCGAGGTCGCGGCCGCCTCGGGCGTGGAGACCCAAAGCTACCTGGACCTGCGCACCCCCGGTCCGTTGCCGCCAGCAACTGGACTGTTGATCCTGGACAACGCCGAGCACGCGGACGAGGTACGTCGCCTGCTGCCGAACGACCCGGCCGCGCTGGTGCTCGTGATCAGCCGTCACCGCCTGACCGGCTTGGACCGCACCGGCGCGATCACGCTCGACGTCCTGGCCGCCGACGAGGCCGAGCAGCTCACCGACCTCGATCAGGTCCTGCGCTGGTGCGGCGGACACCCCGGTGCGATCCGGCACCTGGTCGAGCGGCTGCGGAACCGGCAGCCGTGGACGGTGGCCCGGATGCTCGCCCGGCTCGACGATCCGGCGGCTCGTTTCCGCGCGCTGGCCGAGGTGCTCGCGCCGTTCGACGAGTTGTACGACGCGCTGCCGGCGCAGGTCCAGCGGTTCTATCGGAGGATCGCGACCGTGCCGCGGTTCGACGTACGCCGGGCTGCCAGGCTGGCCGGGATCGGGCCGGACGAGGCCGAGACGATGGTCGATCTGCTGATGGACTTCAACCTGGTCGCCGAACCCGCGCCCGGACGGTTCGTCCTGCTGCCGGTGGCGCGGGACCACGCGCACCGGCTGCTGCTCGCCTCCGGATCCGAAGCGGAGCTGGTCGCATGAGGCCGCCCGCCGCGGCCGCCACCGCACCCCGGGTCGAAGCCGCGCAGGCACCTGCTGCCCGCGTCGTGCCACAGGCCACCGCGGTCGGTGTGCCGATCGCCCGGACCGCGGCGCCGAAGTTGCCGTCGGCACCGATCGCCGTCGCGGTGCCGGGCCGCCTGGTCGCTCAGGTCCGGCAACTGCCGGCACCCGAGCCGACGGCCGACACCGTCGAGCAAGCGGATCGCGCGATCCGGGTCGGCCAGATCGTCTGCTGGCAGCTCGCCGTGGTCGCGGTCGGCGCGGCGGCGACCGGCTCGCGGACCGTGCTCGTCCTGACCTCGCTCGCGGCCGTCTCGCTGGTGGCCCTGACCGCCGTCCGCCTCCGCGGACTGTGGCTGTACCGCTGGCTCGGCGTGCTGCTCGGCTTCCTGGTCCGGCGGCGCCGGATCGACCTCGGTGACGAGGTCGCCCTCAACCTGGTCGGCGCCTTCCTCGGCCGGACGCGGACCGATCGACTCGTCGTCCGCGAGCAGCCGTACGGCGTGCTCAGCCGGCCGGCCGGGGTGAGCGCCGCCCTCCGGCTCGGTCCCGACGCGCAGCACGACGTCCTGCCGCGGCTCGGGTCGCTGGCCGACGCGGCCGACGAGCAGCCGGTCGAGATCGCCGTACAACTCGTCGTGCACACCGGCGTGAAGCCGAACCAGCCGCCGCGGGCGTGGCTCGCGGTCGCGGCCGGGCGTACGCCGGACGTCGCCACCGACCCGCAGTTGACTCAGGTGCTCGCGAACACGGTTCGCCGGCTCGTCCGCCGGTTCGACCGCGAGGAGGTCGAGTACCTGCCGCTCGACGAGTCCGACGTACTGGCGTCGCTCGGAGCACTCGCACACGCCAACGCCGGCCGCGGACAGCTGCACGAACGCTGGTCGACCTGGTCGTGCGGACCGGTCCGGCAGCTGTGCGTGCGGCTGACCGGCTCGGCGTCATTGCCTGCAGCAACGTTACGGACGTTGGCCGGCACTCTCCTCGGCACCGCGACCGGTGCCGCCCAGACCATCGCCGTCACGGTGACGGCCTCGGCCGATCACCCCGCACCACACCGCCACGACGCCGTACTGCGGCTGGCCGCGTCGCACCCGGCAACGCTCGACGCGGCCTACTCCGTGCTGACCACTCTGGCCCGGTCCTACGGGGTCGAGCCCGAGCGCCTCGACGGGCGTCACGCCACCGGCGTCGCCGCCACGCTACCTCTGGGGGTCCCTCTCTCATGACCGTAACGATGCTTCCGACCGCCTTCCACCAGGTTCCCGCCCACAGTGGGATCGCCGAGCTGCTGGCGTCCGCCGAGGACGAAGTGGTGGCGATGAGCAACCTCACTCCGGCTGGACCCGCGTTCGGTCCGCGGGACGTCCGGCCCGGGCTGCGGTACCGGGCGATCTACCCCGACACCGCGCGGACAGCGCCGACCGCGTGCCGCCACCTGGGTGCGCTGTCGCTCGCCGGGGTCGCGGTGCGGACGATGCCGTCCGTGCCGATGAACGCGCTGGTCATCGACGGCTCGATCGCGGTCCTGCCCGCGGACACCGCGAACGGCAGCGTCGCCGTACTGCGGCTGAGCAGCGTGGTCACCAACGCCCTCGAGCTGTTCGAGCGGATCTGGCCGGACGCCGTACCGCTGGCCGGCGACGACCTGCCCGGCGACACCGATCTGTCGCTGCGGGAGCAAGAGATGCTCCGGCTGCTCGCCCTCGGCGCGACCGACGAGGTGGCCGCGGCGCAGCTCGGCATCTCGGTGCGGACCGTCCGGCGGATGGTCGCCCAGATCATGAACCGGCTCGGCGCGCGCAGCCGCTTCCAGGCCGGCGTGAAAGCCGCCGACCGCGGTTGGCTCCTCGACCGGGCCTGCTGATGTTGTGCTCTTGGCCTCGCCTCCGGCTCGGCGGGGCATGGGGCCCTGACTCCCGGCCTTGCCTCGTCGCTCCAGTCGCTGCGCTCCCTCCGCTCCTCAGTCCAGGCCGGGAGGCCCCATGCCCATGTCGACTCGAGTACTGACTGTTGCTCCGGGGCGTCCCGGTGCGTATCCGACGATCGGCTCCGCGCTGCTCGACGCGCCGGACGGGGCCGCGATCGCGATCGCCGACGGGACGTACGCCGAGACGCTCGAGCTGTCCGGCCGCTCGGTCACCCTCCAGGCCGAGCCCGGGGCGACGGTGATCCTCGACGGCTCCGGCGCCGACCGGCCGACGATCCGCGCCGTCGACGGCACGCTGACCCTGCGCGGACTGCACGTCCGGGCCACCGAGGGCGTGGCGATCTCGGTCGACCGTACGGCGCTCTCGGTCGAGCAGTGCACCGTGTCCGGCCGGACCCGGCCCGCGATCAGCGTGCACGCGAGTACGTCGCTCCTGGTCGACCGCTGCACGGTCACCGGCGCCGAGACCGGGATCGTCGTCGAGGGCGCCGGCGGGCAGATCCTGGACACCACCGTCCGGGACGTCGGCGGCGACGGCATAGTCGTTGCCCTGGGCGCCGATCCGCTCGTCCGCGGCGGCAGCGTTACCGGCTGCGGCGGCCGGGGCGTCTACGTCTACCAGTACAGCCGGCCGGAACTGACCGACCTCGAGGTCGCGCATACCGGCACCGAAGGCGTCGGCGTCGCGCACGGCAGTACGCCGGTCCTGCGGCGGGTGACCGTGCACGACACCCGCGGACCGGCGATCACGTTCGCCCCCGGCTGCGGCGGAACGGTCGAGGCCGGCCGGTTCTCGAACACCGCCGAGCCCGCGCTGTTGCTCGCGGACGGCGCCACGGTCGAGGTGATCGAGGACCACCACGCGGCCACCTCCGTCGGCGGTCCGGTCGAGGAGCTGCTGGCCGACCTCGACGCCATGGTCGGCCTGCCCGGCGTCAAGGCCGAGGTCCGTGCGCTCACCGATGAGATCCAGGTCGACGAATGGCGCCGTACCGCCGGATTGTCGGTCGGCGCGGTCAGTCATCACCTGGTCTTCGCCGGCGCACCGGGGACCGGGAAGACGACGGTCGCCCGGCTGTACGGGAAGCTGCTGAAGGCACTCGGCGTGCTGCCGCACGGAGGCTTCACCGAGGTGTCCCGGCGGGACCTGGTCGGCCAGTACATCGGGCACACCGCGGAGAAGACGGCCCAGGTGTTCGAGAAGTCGCTCGGTGGCGTGCTGTTCATCGACGAGGCCTACACGCTGTCGCGCTCGGCCGGGACCGGCGGCGACTTCGGCCAGGAGGCGATCGACGCGCTGGTCAAGCTGATGGAGGACCACCGCGACGAGATCGCGATCATCGTCGCCGGCTACACCGCGGAGATGACCGACTTCCTGGACGCCAACCCGGGCCTGGCCTCCCGGTTCTCCAAGACCGTCGAATTCGAGAACTACAGCGCCGAGGAGCTGCTGCTGATCACCGACCGGATGGTCGCGGGCGGCGACTACCTGCTCGACCCCGCGGCCGCCCAGCCGCTGACGTCGTACTTCGGCCGGATCGCGGACGGGCCCAACTTCGGCAACGCCCGGGAGGCCCGCCGGCTGGTCGAGGCGATCCGCAAGGCGCAGTCCCAGCGCCTGCGCACCCTCGGCCGGATGCCCACCACCGAGGAGCTCCGGTCGCTGCTCGCGGCCGACGTGCTGGCGGCCGCGGGCGGCTGACGGGCCGGGGGCGGCGACGGTGTGGGCCTTGTATCGCCTAGAGTGATTGAGGTCAAGACCGGAACGGAGGGATCGCCGATGGCCGACGGGAACGAGCAGGCGCCGTACCCGGGGTTCGACATGTCCAAGCCGAGTATCGCGCGGACGTACGACTACCTGCTCGGCGGCAAGGACAACTTCGCCGTCGACCGTGCCTTCGGTGACAAGTTCATCCACGACCTGCCGGGATCGCAGCAGATCGCCCTGGACAACCGGGCCGCGCTGATCCGGGCCATCCGCGAGCTGGTGTCGGCGAACCGGATCCGTCAGTTCGTCGACCTCGGCAGCGGCCTGCCGACGGCCGACAACGTGCACCAGGTCGCCCAGCGGTACGACCCGGACGCCACGGTCGTGTACGCCGACAACGACCCGATCGTGCTCGCCCACGGCCGCGCGCTGCTCGCCGAGAACGACAACACCACCGTCATCCAGGCCGACCTGCGTACGCCGAAGGCGATCTTCGACCACCCGGACACCCGCCGGCTGATCGACTTCGAGCAGCCGGTCGCGGTCGTCTTCAGCGCGACCCTGCACCACGTGAACGACGACGAGGACCCGGCCGGCCTGGTGAAGTTCTGGGCCGATCGCATCCCGTCCGGCAGCTACGTGTTCATCAGCCACTTCCGCAGTGAGAACGACCCGCGCAGCCAGGAGCTGGAGCAGGTGCTGCAGGGATCGCTCGGCCGCGGCCGGTGGCGCACCGACGAACAGATCCTGGACCTGTTCGGCGACGGCTTCACCGTGCTCGAGCCCGGCCTGGTCCCGGCGGCCGAGTGGCGCAACCCGGAGCCCGTCGACGACCTGACCGACTGGCAACGCCTGATCGCCGCCGCCCTCGCGGTGAAGAACTAGCACCGGCTTTCAACCGCTGTCCGGGGGAGCGGGCTGGGGTCTGGGTGCCGCCCGACAGGACGTATACGCCCACTGCCGGCCACTCCCCGCGTGAACCGGCCACCGAACAGCCCCCACGACCGGACACCTCCTGTCCATCTGCACCACCCCCAGCCACCACGCGCCCGCACCGCACGGCCGGCATTTCAGGGGAGAACCGCTGAAATGTGCCTTCTCAGCCGACAATCCCCACGTTCGACAATTGTGCTTGGAGAGGCATTAGCCCGACGTCCAGACGAACCTGTTGGATGTGTAGGTCGTTCCGTCCGGGGCCTCGACGGTCACCCAGACGGTCTGGCCGACGGCACCGCAGGGGAACCGGTCGTCGACCACCATGTTGCCCTTGGCATCGGTTGTCAGGGTCGCGCCCGGGTTGAAGTTGCCCCAGCGGGACGCCCACGGCTTGATCTCGTACTTCGTGTTCGGGCGCAGGTTCTCGATCCGGACCAGCACGAACGCGCAGTCCGGTGGAGTGCACTCCTCGTACTCCGCACTGGCTCCGCGGGAGGCGATCACGCGCTCCTTCACCTGCGGTGCCGCGGTCAGACCGGCCGCCGACCCGATCAGCGTGCGGCCGTCCGGCGACCGGGTGATCGCCCGCACGCTGAATGTGTACCGCGTTCCGTCGGTCAGCCCGGTCCAGGTGACCTGCTCGGTGGTCGACATACGGGTCCGTCCGCCCATCGTGACGTCGTACCGGACGAACGTGCCCTGGTTGAGTTGTGGGCGCGTCCAGCCCAGGACCAGTGTCCCGCTACTGGGGTTGCTCTTGACCCGCAGGCCGCCAGGCGACGCCGCCACGGCCCAGGTGAACTGGACGCGGTTCGACCGGACCGCCGGACCGGAGCCGACGCGGTTCACCGCGCGAATCGTGAAGTAGTAGGCGGTCTTCTCGTCGAGACCGGTGATCCGCGTGGACGTGGTCGTCCCGGACACCGTCCTCGATCCGCCGGTCCAGCTCAGTCGGTACGACGTGACGGCCGCACCGTGCGCCGCCGCGGGCCTCCACGTCACGGTGGCCGAGCCATTGACCAGCCTGGCCTGGACCGCGGTCGGCGCGCCGGGCCGGCCGGGCTCGGCGGTGACCTGGTTCGTTGGCCGGTTGCTCGGCGGCTCCACCTTCTGTGGCGGAGGTGTTGTCGTGCTCCTCGGTGGTGGCGGAACGTTCGGCTGCTGTGGTGTCCGTTCCGGTGGCGTGACGTTCGGTGTGGGCGTCGGCGTCGGTTTGCCCGGACCGACCTCGACCGCCTCGGCGCGCCCGTCCCGGTCGACCACGACGACCCGGTCGCCCTTGCCGCTCTCGACGTACACGCGGGAGTCCTCACCGCGGACGAGGTTCGGCGGGCGCTTGCGCTCACCCGGAACGGCCTGGCTCGACACCTTCTGGTGCGAGGTCTGCGTGCCGTCCGGGCCGAGGGTGAGCAGGTCTTCGTTCTCGCGGTCGAGCAGGGCCAGGCCGTGGCCGGTCGACGCGATCCGGTCGTACTTCCCGGGCTTGATCGGCCGGCTGATCGTCGCGGCCGGCTTCTTGCCCTCGGCCGGTACGTCGACCAGGTGCACGACCCCGCGATCGCGGTCGACCAGGGCCAGCCGGCCGTCGACGTCGTTCCCCGCGACCAGCGCGTCGTCGGGTACGGCGACGCTGCCCAGGCCGGTGCGGTCGTCGATCCCGTCACTGGTCAGCCGGTACACCTGCCGGGCGGTGAGGTCGACGAACATCGCCTCGGTCCCGAACGCGGTCAGCGCGCCCCGGTGTCCCTTCGGCGCCGCCGCCGGGCACGACATCCGGTCCGCACCGAGCGGCAACTGGCACAGGTCGCCGTGGTCCACCCGGTGCACCCACAGCGTGCCGTCCGAGGTGACCACCGGATCACCCAGCGGACCGCCCGGGAACACGGCCGCCTGCCGCTCGCCGAGCCGCAGTACATGCCCGGCCTTCGGGTACACGGCGAACGCCGCACCGGCCGCCTCCAGGCCGACCGGCTGCTCGTCGGCCGGCGGCTGGATCGGCTCGGCGACGGTCAGGTCGGACTTGCCGAACTGGTCGATCCGCGACCGGGACAGGACGTATCCGTTCCGGTCGGACTGCACCACCTGGGCGCCTGGCTCGGCCGACTCCACCCGTACGTCGGCGTCGACGTTCCGGGTCGCGCCGTCGAGGTGGAAGACCCGGCCGAGCATGCTGTTGTAGACCCAGTGCCCCGACTGCGAGAAGGACAGGCCGGAGTCGGCGCTGCCCGCACCGGTCAGCACCACGACGCTGGTGAGGGCGATGCACCCGGCCACGACCGCGGCCAGACCTGCCCGGGCTCTCCTGGTCTCGCGCACGCCGACAGCCTAGGCGAGGGAGGTCCAGGAACGGTCCACGTTCCGTCTACCGGCCACCGACACAGGTGGCACCGCGGATGCTTCGCGGCACACTCTTGTACGGCGCGACGCCGTCGGTGCCCTGCACCTGGAAGCAGTACTTCAGTCCCGGGCTGACCTGCACGGTGGCCGTGGTCGCGGCGCCGCGGTACCCGATCCGCGCGGACTTCGCACCCTGCTCAGCGACGAACACGTAGTACTCGTCGAGCTCCTTCGGGAACGACCAGGCCAGGACGACCGACGTGCCCTTGTCCACCGGCGGTTTCAGCACGATCGGTGTCGGTGCCGAGGTGGTCGCTTCCGGCGTACCAGCGGTCGGCGTACTGGCGGCCGGCGGTGGGGTGGTTGCCTCGTCACCCTTTCCCGGCCGGATCATCACCGGCACCACCGCGACCAGCGCGACTGCGGCGGCGACACCGATCAGCACTCCCTTCGGCGGCGTCCTTCGCCGCTTCGTCACCGGCTTCCGGACAGGCGGAGCCGACGTGACGGTTGCCACCGGCACGATTCGCGCGGCCGCCAACTCCTCGCTGAAGTCGTCGAAGTCGACGTCGTCCTCGTCCGGCCCGGCGGTCAGCAGTCGCTCGAACTCGCGCAGTACGGTCAGCGCCTCCGGCCGCGCGTCCGGCTCCTTCGCCAGCATCCGCAGCAGCAGGCCCGCCAACGCCGACGGCACGTCCCGCCCGGACACCTCCGGCGGCGGCTCACGCAGTACTCGCAGTACGACGCCGTCCGCCGACTCACCCGTCCGCGCCGGGAACGGCGACTGCCCGGTCAGCGCCAGATACAGTACGGCGCCCAGGCTGTAGACGTCGGCCTGCTCGGACAGCTCGCCGTCCCGCAGTACCTCAGGAGCCGTGTACGCCGCGTCGGCCGTCAGGTCGCGCGGGCACCGCAGCCGCAGCGCCAGCCCGAAATCGGCGAGCGCCGGCTGACCACTCGGCCGCTCGAGCACGTTCGCCGGCGTCACACCACCGTGTACCAGTCCGGCGTCGTGCGCCTCGGCCAGCACCGAGCTCAGGATCTGCCCGAGTACGACCACGTCCCCGATCGGCAACGGACCACCCGCGACCAGGTCCGGCAACGACTGCGGACAGAACTCCATCCGCAACCCGGTCCGCCCGTCCGGCAACTCGTCCAGCGCCTCGACGTGCACGATCGACGGCGCCGACCGCAGCCCGGCCAGCTTCGCCTGCTCCACCTCGACCGCGTTGTACGTCCGCCGGTCCAACGGCTGCGGGTACACCTTCAGCGCCGCCGTACGCGACCCGGTCAGCAGAAAGACCGAGGCGACCGGACCTGTCCGGTGCGGCACCAGCGCGTCGAGCGGGATCTCAGCCATCGTGGTCATCTTGTCACCCGGTGACGTCCAGGTACGCACAACCGTGGGCGATCAGGAACCGCAGATCACCGAGAATCTCAGCCACCGCCCGCTCCGGATCGGCCGCCTGACCGTGCTCGGCCGTCACCGTTGCACGCACCTCACAGCTGTGCCACAACGTCGGCGCCACCGACCCCCATTGCCACAGCTCGTAACTGTCGGGATCAAGCACCGCCGCCACCCCAAGCCCGGGAATCCCGACCGCATGCCCGTCCAACCGGTCCGGAGCGTTGCCCAAGCCAACGAACAGCACGTCCATCCGATGCGACCGCGCGAACACCCCGGAGTCCTCCACCACAGCAAGCAACCCGGCATCATTGAGCCGCGCAACCTGATCACGCGCCCCCACAATCCCCGCCTCCGCAGCCCGCCCGACGACGTCCTCCACCGTCCAGACCCCCTTACCCACCTCCGGCACCCCATGCGCCAACACCCAAACCCCAAACGCATCCTCGTCGATCCTGTGCTGCGTCCAGCCGACCCGGATCACCTGCCCGTCGTCCCGGACCCCGCCGTAGTGCCCGACCGGAAACACCGTCCCACTCACCGCAACCTCCGCCGATCGAAGTACACCGCCCGCATCGCCAGCAACCCATGCACCTGCCCCAGCACCCCTGCCAACACCCGCCGCGGATCGGTCTCCTCCTCATCCGTGACCCCGGCCTCCCGCGCCACGATTGCCGCGTCCCGACACCCCGTCCACAACTCCGGCGCCAACTGCGCCCACACCCAGACGTCGTACAGAGCACTGGACACCTGCGCCACCGGCTGATTCAGTACCCCGACGGTCTGCATCCCCGGCTCGCTCGGGTCCGGCCCCAACCCGTGCAGCAGCGGAAATAGCTGATGCTCCCGAGCGAACTCGACAGCTGCTTCGGTGGCCGGATCGACCGCCACCAGCTGGCCCTCACCGACGAACCTCTCGACCGTCGCATGCACATCGGAGGCCGCGAGCCCGAGCTTCTCCGCGATCGCGACCAGACCGCTTCGCGTGGGCCGGTCGTCGACGTCCGTCCCGTGCGCCAGCAACCAGACCGCGTACTCGCGGTCCGCCAACTCCGCGACCTCGACACCGACCCGAACCTGCTGCCGGTGCTCGGAACCACCGCCCGAGTACAGCACGCCCACGTCATGCCCTACCGGGATCAGCAGGTCTCCAACGGTCCCCACGAGTACTCCTTCAGCTAGCCGTCGACCCGAGGCTAGAGCGCTGCGCGCCGTCGTACCGGCGACGGCAGGAAGCTGTCGTGAACCACAAGCCTCGAGACCGCGCACGGATCCTGGCAGCAGACATCCCTGGAAGCGAGGAAGGTCGATGAACATCACAGGTCTGCTGCGGGTCACGATCGCCGCACCGCAGCGGCGACTGGACCTGGCCTTGCCGGAACAGGCCTCGGTCGCCGAGGTGTTGCCCGGCGTTCTGACCAAGGCAGGTGAGCATCTCGCCGACGAGGGCGTCCCGGTCGGTGGGTGGGTGCTGCGTCGCGCCGACGGCGCCGAGCTCACGCTCGGCCGGAGCCTCGGGTCGCACCGGATCCGGGACGGCGAGATCCTGCACCTGGTTCCGCGACGCCTCGACTGGCCGGAGCTGGAGTACGACGACCTGGTGGATGCGGTGGCCGCAGGCGCCGGCAAGCTCGGTGCTCGCTGGTCAGCCCGCCATACCAGGATCGCCGGCCTGACCGGTGCCGCACTCGCGCTCTTCGGGGTGATGGTCACTGTCCTCAGGCAGGGCGCTCCGTGGCCGGAGACCGCGACCTGGTTGCTGCTGAGCGCGGTACTGCTCACCGCGAGCGGCGTCACCCTGGCGCGCGTCGTCGGAGACGCGGGCGCTGGAGCCTTCCTCGGCGGTTCGGCGCTCCCGTTCGCCGCGCTCGGCGGCGCCCTGGTCTTCGCCGGAGAGTCGGGCCGGCCTGCGATCGGAGCGCCCCACGTCCTGGCCGCCGGCACGGCGCTCATGCTCGTCGGCATCGCCTGTTATCTGGGGATCGTCGACAGCGCGACGCTGTTCGCCGGTGCGACCGCTGCCGGACTACTCGGACTCGTCGCCGGCTGGGTCGGGACATCGGATTCGCTCGACGGTCCGGATGTCGCGGCCGTCGTCGGCTCGGCGGCGTTCGCGTTCTCCCCGTTGTTCGGTCAGCTCGCGCTCCGGATCGGGCGCCTGCCGATGCCGATCCTGCCGCGAACCACCGCGGACCTGGTCCGCGACGACCCGCAGCCACCCCGCCGGCAGGTGTACGGCGCCGTGGTGCGGGCGGACGGCCTGCTGACCGGAATGCTCGCCGGCATGTCCGTGGTGCTCTCGAGCTGCATGGTCCTGCTGACCACGGACCGGAGCACGTCCGGAACCATCCTGACATCGCTGCTCACCGCCGGATGTTTGCTGCGGGCAAGGATCTACCCGGTGGTGAAGCAGCGTCTCCTCCTTCTGGTGCCGGGGATGACGGGGCTTGGCTGCCTCGTCGTCGGCCCGCTCAGCTCGGCCTCGTCCGACCCCGTCCCCCTGGTGCTCCCGTTGATGGCCGTGCTGGCCGCGGCCACGATCTTCTTCGGCCTGCGCTACAGCACCCGGCTGCCGAGCCCGTACCTGAGCCGGTACGCCGAGATCCTCGAGGTACTGGTCGTCCTGGCCCTCGTCCCGCTCGCGTGCGCGGTGCTCGGTCTGTACGCCGTGGTCCGGGGCTGGGGAGGCTGACGTGGCGACCAAGAAGGACCAGCTTCAGTCCCACCAGTTCTCGATCCAGCGGATGGTGTCGGCGCTGGTCACCCGGGAGACCGATCCGGAGCAGCCGCCGTTCAGGCGAGTCACTGCCGCTGCCTTCGGAAGTGTAGCGATTATGGTGCTGGCGTTGACCGGCGTCTGGGTCTACGGCCTGGTGGTCCCGGGCGGCAACAAGGCCTGGAGCAAGGGCGACAAGGTGATCGTCGAGAAGGAGACCGGCACCCGCTTCGTCTACGTCGACGGCCACCTGCACCCCGTCACCAACTACGTCTCCGCCTTGCTTGCCCTGGGCAAGAAAGGTGACACCCAGCGGGTGTCGCAGCGTTCGTTGGCCGGAGTGCCGCGCGGACCGCGGATCGGCATCGAGGACGCACCGGACGCGTTGCCGCCGGCGAGCGAGCTGTTGAGTAGCGGCTGGACCCTGTGCTCACAGCCCGCCCTGGACCAGACCGGCGCACGGACCAGCGAGTCCGTCCTGATGATCGGCCGGCAGCCACTCGGGGGCACGGCGATGGCGGACGACGCCATGCTGGTCGAGGTGATCGAGACCGGCGACCAGTACCTGATCAGCAAGGGGTACCGCCATCGCATCACCAAGTCCGACACCGTCACGGTCGGTCTGGCCCTCTCGTCCGAGCCGTGGGCGCGGGTCGGTGCGGCGTTCGTCGCGGCGCTCCCCGACGGCGAGCCGATCGCACCGCTCAAACTGGCCGGGATCGGCCATCGGTCGACCGCCGTACCCGACCGGCCGAACACCTTGGTCGGCCAGCTCTTCGTGGTCCGCACCTCGGGCGGCGGCACCCAGCACTACCTCGCGACGAAGAGCGCGCTGCTGCCGATCTCGGAACTGCAGTTCGACATCCAGCGCGCCTACCGTCCGATGAAGGCGGCGTACGGCGGGAAGGCGCCGACCGCGATGGAGCTCAGCCTGCTGTCCGTCGGCCAGGCCGCTCCGCCGCTGCCCACGGACGAGGGCCGCGCGCCGCGGAGCCGGCCGGAGTTCGTGGCGCCCCGGAACGGCCTCGGCACGGTCTGCGCGACGTTCACCCCGGGCGACCAGTTGCCCGCGATCGCGATCGACCCGGGCATGCCGGCGCGGGACGCGATGACCGAGACGACCAGGCGCGGCACAGCGGGTACGGCGCTGGCCGACCGCATCGTGATCACGCCGGGTACCGCCGCCGTCGTCGAGGCGCGCCAGTCCGGCCAGGCGGAGTCCGGCACGATCTCGGTCGTCACCGACATGGGCCGGGCGTACCCGCTGGCTGAGCCCGAGGTGCTGAAGGCGCTGGGATACGACGGCGTACAGCCGGTCCCGATCCCGGCTTCCCTGATCGCCCGCATCCCGCAAGGGCCAGGCCTCGACCCCAGGACCGCTCGGCAACCGGTCAACTGATCCCGGACACAGTAGAGGCCCGGCTCGGAGAATCCGAGCCGGGCCTCTACCGGTTTCAGTTCGCGTAGCGCCGAGTGGAGCTGCCCGGAGCCGTCGCCTCTCGCTCCTCGACCTTCCACAGGTCCTCGTCGAGCAACTGCAGAGTGTCGGCCGGCGCCGTCTCCTGTCGCCGGCGAGTGCTCACCGGTACGGCGGGGAACGCGCCCGGCAGATCCTTGCCGGTCTTGCCCCGCAGCCCGGCCGGAACACCGGGTGTCTCGTCGTTCTGCCGGTCCCGCTTGCGGGCGATCGGACGGATCGTGCCGGCAGCACCGGACTTACCGGCCCGGCCGCCACCACCGGCGCCGGCCGTCCCGGCGCCGGGCGGCATCATCGGCGGCACACCGCCGCCACCCACTCCCGACGGTGTCGGGGAACCGGCGATGCCGGTGCCGGACAGTGACGCCGGGGCCTTTCCTCCGCTCAGCGGGGGTTGCTGCGACAACTGCTCGCCGGCCCGCGGGATCTGCTTGTCGCCCACACCCGGCAGGTTGCTCGCGATGTCACCAGCCTTGGGGATGTCGGCTTTGATCCCGCCAGGAGCACTCGGGATCCTGCCACCGCCCCCACCACCACCGCCCCCACCGCCACCACCACCAGCGCCCGGGCCGCGCGAGCTGCCCGCGATCGGAAGGCCGCCGATCGGCAGCGGCGTGAGCGGCAGACCGCCCGGTGGTGCGGTCGGGATGTTCGGCGGCTGCAGCGACGGTGTGGCGATGGGCGGCATCGGCGGCGCCTGCGGGATCGTCGGCATCCCGGCGAGTCCCGGACCCGTCGGCTCCGCACCCGGCATCTCACCGCCCTGTTGCCCTTGCTGACCCTGCTGGTCCTGACCGCCCTGCTGACCTTGCTGGTCCTGTCCGCCTTGCGGACCTTGCTGGTCCTGACCGCCCTGCGGACCTTGGTCGCCACCCTGTGGACCACCTTGATCGCCGCCCGGGCCGCCGGGGCTCTGCGGCAGCTGACTGCTCGGTCCGCCCCCCGGCGCGCTGCCCGGAACCGTGTTGCCGGCACCCGGGCCGTCCCACTTCATCCCCTGCGCGGCGCTGACGAGCTGTGGCCCCAGCTTCTCGTACTCGGCGGCCAGCGTGGAGAGCTGCCCACCGGCCTGGACCACGACCGGCCGCCACTCGTCACAGAACGCCTTCTCCATGGCTGCGCTCGGGCCTGCCGCCCTTCCGTTCTTCGCCGCGCCCACGGTGCTCATGAGGGAGTTCCTGAACTCCTCGACCGCGGCGTCCAACTCCTGCTTGGCCTTCGCCGTCGCGTCGGCCGTCGTCCGGATGAAGGCGCCCAGACCGTCCAGCGTGGCCGGGATCGAACCACCGCCCTGGCTGGGACCGCCGGCGTTGCCGCTTCCGGAGATCGTCGCGGAGGCGTTCGCCAGCGACCTGCTCGACGCGTCGGCGGCCTGGCTGTACAACGACGAGTCCGCCGGACTCTTCCAGCTGTGCAACAGCTTCTCGTTGGCCTGCGGGAAATGCTGGACCGCGCCGTCGATCGTCTTACCGGCCTGCGTCCACATCCGGGACGCGGCCTGCAGCGGGCCGATCAGTGCCGTGTCGGCCTGAGCCTTGGTGTCGATCTCGGTCATCGCCGCCTGCAGGGCAGCGATGGTCTGCGCCATGAAGGCAGCGGCCGCGTAGTCCGTCGCCATCAGCGACCTCCGTTCGGGTAGACCGAGTTCTGGTAGTCGACCGCGCGTCTCCAGTCGAACGCCGGATCGGTCTGCACCGGCCCGTCGCCCGGCTTGAGCAGGGCGCTCAAGCGCTGGTTGTTGAGGTGGACGAGTCCCTTGTGCTCCTCCCCGAGCCGGAGGATCGCGCTCTGGTATCCCTGGAGACCGTCGCTGGTCTTCGTCATGAACTGCGCCAGCAGGTCACGGGCCTGCCGCTCCTGCTGCATGAACATGCCGCTCTCGATCGTTCCGCCCTTGGCCGCCGGCGACGCGGACTCCTGTCCGGTCACTCCCATGCCGGTACTGAAGTCCGAGGCGACCTGTCCCATCTGGTTGTAGGCGTCGTCGAAGGCCGCGGCGTTCGTGACCCAGATGTTGCCTGGCATCCGTCCTCCTTTTGCGTGCGTTGGTGAATCTGGTCAGACGGCCGGTCGGTCGTCCGTCGGGGGGTGGGTGAGTTGGATCAGTTGATTCGTGCCCTGCCGGCTGACCAGCCGGCCACGGCCGGGTGGCATCGGCTGCGCGCGGAGGCCGCCGAGCAGCGGGCCTTCCTCACGGCTGCCGGACATCAACAGCCCCGGCGAGCCCACGTCCCGGATCCTGGCCAGCACCGGCTCGAACAGGCCGCGCATCGCGCCACCGGTCCGCCGCGCTACGAAGACGCGCAGGCCGAGATCGGACGCCTGCGGGATGAACGGCAACAGCGGCATCAGCGGATGGCTCTCCGATGACGCGACCAGGTCGTAGTCGTCGATCAGCACGAACACATCAGGCCCCTGCCACCAGGACCGGTCCCGCAGTTGCTGTGGAGTCACGTCGGGACCTGGGAGCCGCTCCTGCAGGATGTTCGCCAGCCCGGCGATCAGCTCGGCCGTCGCCTGGTGGTTGGTGCCGTAGCCGAGCAGGTGCTCGCTCTCGACTCCACCGATCAGGCTGCGCCGGTGGTCGATCACCAAGATCCGCGCCTCGTCCGGCGTGTGCGTCTCCCGGATCCGGGCCGCGAGGGTCCGCAGGAAGCCCGACTTCCCCGAACCGGTGTCGCCGAGCAGGATGAACGTCGGGTTGGCGAGCGGATCCAGGAGCACCGGTTCCAGCGTGCTCTCCGCGACCCCGACGGCCAGGCCGTGCTCGCGCGAGCTGGCGCCGTCGACGGTCTCGTACGCGACGTCGCCGGGTAGCAGCCGCACCTTCGGCGCGCCCTCACCCGGCCAGGCGTCCTTGACGGTCGCGACCAGCTCGGCCAGTCCGGCCGACACGCGGTCCTGGCTGTCGCGTAGTCGCGGCGCGGCGATCAGGAAGTGGTGCTTGCTGGTGGTCATGCCGCGACCGGGGGCGTGCTCGGGCACGAGGACCGCGGTCCGCCGGTCGATCAGCGAGTCGATCGGATCACCCAGCCGTAACTCGAGCTTGGTACCGCACAGGTCACGGATGTTGTTCCGCAGGTCGAACCAGCGCGCCACGCTGACGACCAGGTGCACGCCGTACGCGAGGCCGCGGGTGGCGATGTCGCCGAGCGCCTGCTCCAGGTCCTCGAAGTCGTTGCGGATCGTCTGCCATCCGTCGACCACCAAGAACACGTCGCCGTACGGCGAATCGCCGCCCGCGCCGCGCCGGCGGAGGTCGCGATAGGTCTGCATGCTGTCGATGCCGGCCGCGGCGAAGCTCTTCTCCCGCTCGGCGATGATTCCGAGCAGTTCGATGACGGTACGGCGGACCGCGTTGACGTCCTGCCGTCCGGCGACACCGCCGACATGCGGCAGATCGCGCAGCGCCGACAGCACACCCCCGCCGAAGTCCAGACAGTAGAACTGCACTTCCTCAGGGGTGTGGGTGAGTGCCAGACCGGCCAGGATACTGACCAGCGCGGTGCTCTTGCCGCTCTGCGGAGCACCTGCGATTGCGACATGACCGGCGCCCGCGGACAGGTCGAGCAGGAGCGGATCGCGGCGCTGGTCGAGCGGGCGGTCGACGACGCCGCCGATCGTGCACAGGCTGCCGGGCAGGACGGCTTGTCCCTGCCGGGAGTCGGCACCCGGATTCGACAACAACTCGCCGAGCGCTGGCGGCTCGTCCAGCGGCGGGAGCCAGATCTGGTGTGCCGGGCTGCCCTTCCCCTCGAAGCGGTCGACCAGGATGTCGAGCAGGGACTCGCCGACGCTTTCGTCGAAGGCGCCGTCCGGATCGGCCTGTTCCTCGTCCACTTCCTCGGTCATCGGCGGAGCGACATACCCGCTGGAGTAGTCGAGGAGCTCGACCGAGTCGTCCGGCGCGATCGGCAGCCCGTTCGCGGACGGCCGGCGGTGTACGCCGGACACGTACGCGGAGCGGAACCGGTCCATCGGGTCGGTTCCGACCCGGAGGAAGCCGTGACCAGGTGCCCTGGGCAACTGGAACGCGTCGTTGACGCCGAGCACGGTCCTGCTGTCGAGGTCGGAGAAGGTCCGCAGCCCGATCCGGTACGACAAGTGGGCCTCCAGCCCGCGCAGCCGGCCTTCCTCCAGCCGCTGGCTGGCCAGCAGCAGGTGGACGCCGAGGGACCGTCCGACCCGGCCGATCTGGACGAACATGTCGATGAAGTCGGGCCGGTGGGTGAGCAGCTCGCTGAACTCGTCACAGATCACCAGCAGCGACGGCACCTCGTCGAGCGGAGCCCCTGCGGCCCGGGCCTTCTCGTAGTCGCGCAACGAGGAGAAGTTGCCCGCGGCCCGGAGAAGCTCCTGGCGGCGCAGCAGTTCACCGTTGATGGCATCCGTCATCCGATCGACCAGGTGGAGCTCCTCGGCCAGGTTGGTGATCACCGCGCTGGTGTGCGGCAGCTTGTCCAGCCGGGTGAAGGTAGCGCCGCCCTTGAAGTCGACCAGGGCGAAGTTCAGCGACCGCGGTGGATGGGTAATGGCCAACGCGAGGACGAGGGTGCGGAGCAGCTCGCTCTTGCCGGAACCGGTCGCGCCGATGAGCAGGCCGTGTGGGCCCATTCCCTCCTGAGCGGACTCCTTCAGATCCAGCTCGATCGGTTGCCCGTCGGCCCGCAGCCCGAACCTGACCCGCAGCCGGTCGCGGCTGGGCCGCGGCAGCCAGGTGTCCTCGGGGTCGAAGTCGAACGGGTCGCCCAGGTCGAGCAGTTCCGCCAGGCCGAGGTCGGCGCTGAGCGGCTGGTCCCCCTGTGCGCCGGCGGTCAGCCGCAGTGGGGCGAGCTGGCGCGCCAGCCCTTCGAGCGTGACGACGTCCAGGCCGTCGGCCCGGCCGAGCCGCTCGTCGCCGTCCATGGTCTCGGCCGAGAGGTGGCCTTCGGCATCGACATCGAGGCTGATCGCGGTCGAGTCGATCGCCCGCGGCGGTGGCATGGTGAGATCGAGGACGGTCACGCCCTCGAGCCCCGGACCGGCGAGCAGATGATCGGAACCGTCGAGCTCGCCGCCGTCGAGCACGACCACCAGGTGGGGGCCGGCCACGCGGCCGGCCAGATCCGGGTCGAACCGCGGCCGATTGGTCAGCACGTCGTCGAGCATGGCCTCGATCGCGGTCACCGACGGCGCGATCAGCCGGAGCGGGCCGAGTGCGTCGGAGCGTTCCGGATGCAGGGCGTGTGGCAGCCACTTCGCCCAGTCCCAGTCCGCCCGGTTCCCGGCCGCCGTACAGATCGCGACGCGCAGGTTGTCGGGTGCGTGCAGGGTGGCCAGCTGGGCGAGCATCGCGCGGACCAGAGACATCGAGTTGTCCCGGTCACCCGGCAGGTAGATCCGGCCGAAGCCGGTCAGTGCGATGGCGAGCGGCAGCCCGGGCACCGCGGCGTACGTCGAGACGAAGCGGCGCAACGCCAACGCGGACAGCGGTTCCAGGCGCTCGAGTGGCTGGGTGTCCGGCGGGACGATCGTGGTCGCCGGGTGCTGCGGGCCGACGCCGACCCGGGTGACGCCGAAGTCGGGGTCGTCCTGACGGCGCTCCCACAGGCGGTAGCTGCCGGCGAGCGCCCAGAGGGACTCGGGCTCGGGATGCAGGTAGGCCAGCGCGTTGCGTTGCTGGTCGATCGAACGGCCGAGCCGGAGGCGCTGCTGGGCCAGGTGCCGCAGGTACGTCCGACGCGCCTGCCCCATCTCGGCCCTGCCGGCGCCGCCCCGGCTGAGCACCGAGACCAGGATCATGCCGATCATGGCCAGACCGAAGAGACCGAAGATCACGTAGCGCAGGCTGCTGACGATGCTGCCCGAGAACATCAGCATCATCGCGCCCATCATCGCCACCATCGGCAGCACCATCAGCATCTGGGCCCACTGCCGGCCACCGGGTTCCGGCACCTCCGGTGGTGCCTCCAGCAGCAGCTCGCCGCCGGGCAGCTCCGGAGCGGGTCGCCGCATCGGCCGCCGGACCATCATCGTCGCCATCGTCGACCACCTTCCTCGGGCCTGTCCGCTGCGATCTTCACGCGCGCCGAGCGCTCCTGGAGCCCGGTGGCAGGAAGGTGTCGCCGGGCCCGGCCGGCGGGCGGTGCTTCCTACCGTGTGGCTGGACACGTCCACACAGGAAGGAGACAGTGATGTCCGGGATGTTCATCCAGGGTCTCACCGACCCGATGGCACACCACGCCAACCAGATCTCGATGTACTCCGACGGGGTCGGCGAGAAGATCGGCCGGTCCGAGGCGAACACCGCGGATCTGTCGACCGCGTCGTTCCGCGGCGAGGCGTCGGTCACGAACCAGCAGGGCCACGAGAACTGGCGACAGGCGGCAGTGCTGAAGGGTCAGCACCAGGCGGCGATGCAGGCCGACGGTACGGCGCAGATCAGCAACCACTACGGACAGCTGAGCACGAACAACGTCCACTCGCTGACCTCCGTCAGCATGCCGACGGCCTGATCGGCACTCACCTCACCGAAAGGATCGCAGCGATGGCTGAAATCTTCCAGCAGTTCGGCGGCATGATGGATGCCGCACACAACTACAAGGGCATCGGTCAGACGTACATCACCGATGCCGCCGATCACCAGAGTCTCGCCGGCGCGATGCAGCCCCAGGGCGCCTGGTGCAGCTCGGACTTCGACGAGTACTTCATGAACGTCCAGAAGATGGTCAACGAGGCCCACGCGCACGGGACCGACCTGACCAACCGCGGCACCGTCGTCGACCAGTGCGCGGCCGACGGGCAGGCGACGCTCGCCACCACCACCAGCATCGCGTCCAGCCTGCGCGTCTGACCGCCGCGGGAGCACCGAGAGCCCCAGCCGCTCCGGCTGGGGCTCTTCCTGCGGTTGGTGCCGCTATTCGTGGTCCGCGGCAACGACTCGACGAGAGCCGGTGAACAGGAACTCCGGCGGGAGGTCGCGTTCCGCCGGCCGCGGGCGGGCGATCGCCGTACGGCCGGCGGCCCACCGGCGGCGGTGCCCGGCGATGATCAGCCAGCCGACCAGGATGACCGTTGTCATCCCGGCCGCTGCCAGCATCGCCGCGGTGCGAGCTTCAAGGCCGCGAGCGTCCCACCAGGCTGCGGTGGCCAGCTGCTGCTCGTCGGGTGGAGGCACAACCATCGCGGGCAGGTCCTGGGCCGCCGCGGCCAGCCCTTCGGTCACCGCGCGGTAGGGGTCGACGATGCCCGCGCCGTACTCGAGGCTGCTGCGTCCACCCCGTGCAGGAGTGGCGGTGGCGATCATCCGTTGCGCGACCTCGGCGGCCGTCAGCTTGGGCCAGGCGGCTCGGACGAGTGCGGCCGTACCGGCGACGAAGGGAGCGGCGAAGCTGGTTCCGTCCTGGTAGGCGTGGCCGGCAACCCGCGTCGTGGTGAGAACTGAGGCGCCGGGGGCGACGAGGTCGACGTACGAACCGATCTGGGAGGCCTGCACCCGCGCGCCGGTGTTGTCGATCGCCCCGACGCCGATCACGCCAGGGTACGACGCCGGGTAGGATGGGCGCCGTTCGCCGGCGGTCCCCTGCCGGTTGCCGGCCGCCGCGACCACGACAACGTCCTTTCTCACGGCGTACGCGACCGCTTGCCGGACCGGGGTCTGGTCCTGGTCGCCGGCCACCGACAGGTTGATCACCCGCGCGCCTGCGTCGACGGCGTACCGGATGCCCTTGGCCAGGAGGTTCGGGTCGATCAGCTCGGTGTTCCCGGTGTTGTCGGTCTCGCGTTCGCTGATCCGCACCGGCAGGATGCGAGCTCCGGGAGCGACCCCCTGGAAGCCGACGCCCGGCTTCGCATCCGCGCCGACGATGCCTGCGACACCGGTGCCGTGTGAGGCGCAGTCGTAGTTGCCGGGCAGCGTGCCGACCAGGTAGAAGTCGCGGCCGCGCAGCACCTTGCCGACGCGGCGCAGTTGCGGATGGTCGGCGTCGACGCCGGAGTCGACGACCGCGACCGTGACCCCGCTGCCGGTACTGAACGGCCAGGCGCGTTGCGGCATCAACAGTTGCTGGGCCCACGGCAGGCGGCGCTCGACCGGATGGGCCGGCTCGGCGTTCCGGCAGGCTCCCTTCGGTGGCGCCGCCACCGCGGGCTGCATCGCTGCCGGCCCGAGCAGGACGGTGGCGGCCACCAGGACGGCGGCGAAACTTCGCGTCTTCACGCCACGAGAGTCGGGCAGCTTGCCGTCACGTGACGAGGCGTGGCCGGAAGAGGTCAAGGCGGTCCGGGGAGGTTTTCGGCGCCCGAGACTGTCGTCGTCCCACCGAGCGAGGAGGCGTAATGAATCTCCGGGCAGGCAGCGACACCGGTGACCAGGCCCAGGTCGGGCGGCTCGCGGAGCTCGAGCGGGAGACGCACCGGATCCGTGACTCGGTCGCCGGTACGACGGGCTCCGCCGAATCCCCGGACGGTCTGGTCGAGGCGACCGTCGGGGTGTACGGCGAACTCGTCGAGCTGATCCTCGATCCGCGGGTCTTCCGCACCCCGGACGCCGATGCGCTGGCCGAGCAGATCCGTTCCGTCGTCAACGAGGCGCGGGCGGCGGCGCAGGACGGCGTACGGCGTGATCTGGCCAAATACCTGGCTGCCGACGCGGACGGACCGGCGGGTCTGGCGTTCCAGCCGTTCACCCGGTTGTTAGGAGGCGGGCGATGAGCGCCGGTTCCGGGCCGATCGACTTCGGTGGCACCGGTCACATCAACATGTTCCCGGCCGAGACCGACGAGGTCATGAGTCGGCTCTCCGTGGCCGGCAAGCCGATCGCGGACGCGTGGGCGAAGGCGAAGCCGGCGCTGGACGCGGACGAACAGGTGGTGGGTACCGGGCTCGACGACCTGAGCGCGGGCTTCCGCCGGCGGTACAACACCATGCGGCCGCCGCTGGAGAGGACCGCCTCCGAGGCCGGCGCGAACTTCCACGCGATGGGGGCCAACGGCCACAAGATCGTCAAGCAGTATGTGGATCTCGACCAGCAGCAGGCCGAGAGGTTGCGCAGGCTCCAGTGATTCCGGAGCCGAGCTGTGTGTTGTGGGAATGGTTGCAGAAGTTCTCCGACACCTACATCTGGCCGCGGGTCGACGAGGACGCCGCGATGCGGATGGGCGACAACTGGAACAATGTCAAGCTCGGCATGGTGGCTTCGACCGACCTGGCGAACGCGGCCAACGCACAGCTCCCCGCGGTCTGGAAGGACGCCACCGGCGGCATCTTTCACGGCAACATCCACGACGCCCTGAACGACGACGGGTACGGCTCCACCGTCGAGTCGTTCAACCAGATGGCACAGATGTGCTGGGACCTGGGCCGGACGGTCGGACAGGTCAAGAACCAGATCTACTCCGAGCTGATCGTGAACGCGATCTTCTTCGCCGCGACCTTCGCGATGCCGCCGGGCATCGGCGACTTCTTCCGCTGGCGGTTGGTGGCGAACCTGGCGACCAAGTTCTCCACCCTGATCCGTGGTGCGGCCGGCCTGCTCGAGCAGGCCGCTCCGCTGACGCTGCCGAGATCCATCGGCAGGCTCGCTGCCGAGGCTGCCTGGGAAGGACTCGAGGAGGTCGGCACCGACCTGATCGCCCAGAACCTCGACCGGCAGCGCGGTTTCCGGCCCGAGGGCATCGACTGGAAACAGGTCGGGGTCAGCGGGGGCGCCGGCATCCTCGGGATGCCGGTAAGCCGCGGCCTGAACCCCGTCGGCCGGCTCGGATCGGCGCCGGCGGGGCGGATCGCGGACGCCTTCCGGCTGGGCGACCGGGGCAAGACCGTCCTGCAGCAGACCGGTAGCGCGTTCGTGGTCAACGGGGTGTCGTCGCCGATCACCAGCACCGCGGCACAGTCAATTGCTGACGGCAACTTCTGGGAGACGCTGGCGAACCCGGGCGCCTACGCCCATGCGATCGTCACCGGCGGCCTGACCGCCGGTGTCCTCGGCTCCTCCCGGATCGCCGCTGTGCACGCCGGTGACTATCTGGGTCAGCAGTGGTCCAGCACTGTTCGCGAGATCCGCGGGATGCCGCCGTACATCCCACCCGCCGGTCCCGACGGACCGCCCGCCTCTCCCGCCACCAACCCGGCCGCCCCTACTCCAGCCACCCAGAATCCGGCTGGCCAGAGTCCGGCTGGCCCAAATCCAGTCGGTTCGAATCCGGCTGGTTCGAATCCGGCTGGTTCGAATCCGGCGACGACTCCCGCCGGCTCGAGTTCCCCGGCGACGAACCCGGCGGCCTCGAACCAGGGCGGCCCCGGCTCGGACTCCGGCAGCTCGACCGGCTCCGGCCGGCCCGGGACAGGGTCTGGCGGCCTGTCCGGCTCGCAGGCCTCCGGTACGTCGTCGGATACGTCGGCATCCCACCCGGCAAGCCAACGCACAGCATCCGCCGACGACGCAACCGAGCACCAGCGCCAACCGGGCCACCCGAGCGACGACGCCTCCCAGGACGAGCAGCAAGACACGGCAGCGGACTCCCCAGGCCGAAGCACGGATCCGTCGGACCCCTCCACGCAGTCCGACCCGGATGCGATCACGTCAACCGACCCGACCGCCCCTACGCCGACCGATCCGACGGCCTCGACAGACTCGACCGAGGTGACGAACCCCTCCGGCCCCACCGAGCCAGGCACCGCCGAGCACCAGATCGAACAGGAACAGACGACCGGCTCCGGAGCGCACCCGACGACCGCCGATCTCACACCCGGCAGCACCACCGTCGGCGCAGCCGCCCAGCCAGCGGCCGGCGCAGCTGCCCAGCCAACAGCCGGCCAGCCGGCCGCCGTTGAGTCAGCCGCCGGCCGGCCGACGGCCGCTCCACCCGACGCGGCAGCTCGCCCCACGACTCAGGCCCCGGCCAACGCCAAGCCCGCCAAGCGGGCAGAAGCGGAAGCCGCAACCGACGAAACCGAGGTGGACGCGAACCGGGCGAAGTTGCTGGCCCGCGGTGCGGAATTCGCCAAGCTCGAGACGACCGACTTCGTTCCGGTCGTCGACGGCTTCCATGGCCCGGACTCGATCGTTCCCCCCGGAGCCATTCCCAACAGCAGGCCCGCAGGTCCCAACGGTCCGCTCGTAGGTGCCGCCGTACAAGTAGCACCGACGGCACTCCCGCAGGCGGCCAACGCGGCCGCCCCACCGCCGAACCGCCAGGACGCAGGCTCGTCCGGCCCTGCCCACACCCTGTCGTCGCGGGCCTCCGAACCCACGACGCCCGAGTCCCGAACCGGACCGATCGACAACGACCCACCTGTCCCGACCGGCCCGCCAGGGGCACCTGATCCGACCGGTGAGCCGGAGCCGGAGCCGCAGGTGGTCGTGAGCGCGGCCGCGATCGCCGCGGCCGGTGGTTCGGTGCACTTGGCTGCGCAGCAGGAACTGGTGGCGCGGATGAACGACCGCGGTCCCGACGGTGAGCTCACCGAGGCGGCGGAGCGGCTCCGGTCGGAGTTCTACCGCACGGGCGCGGGGAAGAAGCGGGCAACCGGTGTGCTGGCTCGCCGGCCGCTCGACGCCGAGACCCCGGCGACCGGGCGGACCTTCGTCGCTGAGGTGGGGTCGGCACGGGTCAGCGTTCCACTGCCCTGGGTCAGCCAGGACAAGTCCGCGGTTCTGACCCTCGTCGCCGTCCACGAGGGCGAGAAGGTCAGGACGACGAAGGTCGGGTTCGACGATCCCGTCCTCCACATGACCGACGCGACGATGATTCACCTGCAGCAGGTCGTGAACGCCTGGAGCCGCTCCTTCGGCAAGCCCGAGGTCCCGATGCCCACGGCGGAGCACGGTGCGGAACAGGCCGGATCGGTGCCGGAGGCGGGCCGTGGCCACGTCGGTGAGGAGTTCGCCCGGCCGTTCGACCGCTGGCTGGCCGCGCGTCATCCCGGCGACCGGATCTTCCGGGTCTCTCTGCAGTTGGACGGCGCGGGCAGCTTCGACCAGGTCTATGTTCGGCTCGATGCCGACGGAGCTGTCACCGGGTTCGCGATCGTCGAGGCGAAGAACCCGAACGCCGACCTGAACACGCGCCTCGGAGTCGACGGCGAGACCCGTTACGCCCAAGGACATCGCGAGTACGTCAGGTCCATCCTCCAGGCGATGACGGTCCTCGACCGGAACGAGCGAGTCGCCGTCCTCGACGCGATGGACCCGGTCGAGGTCACGCTGTCCGCGGACGAGTACGCCGATGCCCAGGCGACGTACCACGCCGCGCAGCGGGCTCGGGCGGTGGACACTGCCCAGGTGCGGTACGCCGAGGCGGCCGCGGAGGCGGTCAGACAGGAACGCACGAGGCAGGCGCGCTCCGCGATCAAGGCCGCGACGGAGGCGGCGCGAGCGGCCGGCGCCGACAGGTTGGCGGCGAGGCGGGCCGGCGAGCAGGCGCTGGACCGGCAGTTCCCGACGTGGAAGACAGAGCGTGCGGCCGCGTTTCAGGCCGCGTTCGCCGACTTCGCGGCCGGTGAGCCGGCGCGGGTTGCCGCTGCCGAGGCCGCCGCACTCAAGGCCCAGGCCGACGCGGCGGCCGCTGCGGCCGGAGCGGACCCGTCCGACGCCGGCGCGGCCGAGGCCGCGATCAATGCCCGGGCCGAGGCCGAAGCGGCGGAGGAGCGGGCGCGGAGTGTCGCCGCGGACGTCGCCTTCGCGGCCGACCCCGAGGCGGCGTACCAGGCCGAGTACGAGGCGGCCTACCGCGCTGCCCGTCAGCGGTACGTGGCCGGTGGAGGACTGCCGCCCTGGATGGTGCCGGCCCGTCCGCTCACCAACCCCGAGATCAGCTCGAGCTTCGACCTCGCCGAGGCGATGGGCCGATTCCTCGACGACGGCACGCTCGAGTACTTCACGGTTCGGGCCGAGGTTGACGGCTCGACCGGGCTGGACCGGCCGAAGGGCATCGAGATCACGGAGTACTCGATGGGCGTCGACCCGGGCGGCAACGAATCCGGTCCGTCGACGCTCCCGCCGCCGCCTCCCGACCCCTCCGACCCACCGCCGCCACCGGCCGGCCCACCGGAGCACGGAGCGGCTCAGGGCGAACAGACTGGTACGGCGGAGGTCGCCACGACCACGCGGTCGTTCGCCGGGAACGAGGTCACGCGACCGCCGGGTGAACTCACGGTCGGGCAGTCGGTGGTCGTGGAGTTGCGATCGGTCCTCCCCGAACTGGATCCGGCAGTCGCCCAGCAGGTGGCGGAGGCGGCGGCACGCGAGGGGAAACCCTTGCGGGACGGGCGACTCGTCGGCGGGAGGTTCTTCGGGGACGCCGCTCTCGGGGCACTCGGCGTCCCGGTGGACGCGGCAGCGTTCGCCGTCCTCGAGAACCGGCTGGCGGAGCTCGTCCGCACGGGCCACCAGGCGACCCTGACCATCACCCGTGTCGCCCGGCCTGGGAGCGATTCCTCGCCGTACCGCTTCACCGTCGAGGTCCGCGCCGGACAACAGATCCTCGCGATCCACACCAGCCCGCATCTCGCTGAGCTCGCCGGCCGGCTGAACGGCGGGGAGCAGAGCCCGCCAGGGCGGCAGGCCTGGTTCCTGCCGGGATGGTTGTTGGTCAACCTCGAGCTTCCGCAGGTCATCCACCGCCCGGATGTCCTGGCGGCCGCGGGCATTCACGAGGTCGACGGCGGCCACGGTGAGTACCGGGTGACCAATCGCCACGGGACGTACCGGCTGTTCGTCCGGGTCCGGCCGTTGCCCGTCGAGATCACCCACGAGACCGTCTCCGTGCCGGGCGCGTCGCCGGTCGCCTGGGTGACGGTGTCCGATCAGGTGGCGACGACCGAACTGCCACGGATGATGGCCAGAATCCTCGCCCAGACGGCGGCCGCCACACTGGACCCGTCGCCCGCGCAGCTGGCCGAAGCCGCCGACAAGCCGGTGTTCACACCGGGCAGCGATCCCTGGGCCGACCCTCGGCTGGAGGACACCGACCACGGCGACGTTGCCGAGGTCAACCAACTCGCCGCCGAGTACCGGGATGCGGAGCTGGCGAGATCCTGGATCCGGCGGCGCGCCGCCGGCCGGGCGATGGCCGACCTGTTCGTCCGGATGGGCCTGACCAAGGAGCAACCGGACGCGGACCTGAGGCGGACCCTGGCGCCGGGAACCGTGCGCGACCTCGCGAGCCGGATCGAGCACCGGCGCTCGCTGACGGACAACCGGTTGACGAGACGCGCCTACCTCGTCCGCGCCGTGTGGACGTCGACCTGGTCGTCGGTGCTGGTCGGCGCCGCCGCGTGGACCGTGACGGGCGATCCGTTGCTGGCCCTCGGGATGTCGCTGCCGACCGCCGCGTTCGGCCTGGCCGGTGCACCGATGGAGCACTGGCTGGACGGGCACAAGAGTGCGCACAAGAAGCCCGCGTACGGCGCCGATCAGGCGCGGAGAGAGCAGACGTACCCCGGCCTGCGTGGTGCCGTCGACGGGCGGCGGCCGGTTCGCGAGCCGATCGGCAAGGTTCCCAGGACGACCGGTCGGCCACGGTACGCGGTTCGCTACGGCGTACCGCTGGCTGCAGCGACGCTGACGGCGGCCTCGCTGTGGGTGGCCGGCGTGCCTGCCTTCTCGACCCTGTGGGTGCTGGGCGCGACCGCGACCGTGCGAACAATCACCGAACGGTGGATCGACGCGAAGAAGCGTGACCAGCGCCGGGCCCGGGTCGACAGCAACGTCCTGACCGAGCTGTCGAATCCCGGCTCCGCACAGAACCAGCTGATCCGGGTTCTTCGGGAGCAGCAGGAGCGGCTGGACACGTTGCGTTCGACGCTCGGCCTGCCGGCCGCCACCACAGGCCGGATCACCACTCCGCGCACACCGGCCAGACACGAGATCCGGTCACCGGGCACGCCGCCGTACCGGGTCCATCTCGGCCAGCAGGTCTTCGACAACGATGCCGCGGCGTCCGCGCGCTCCCTGAATCCGCGGCTCGCCCCGAACGACTTCGATCCGACCGAGGTGGCCAGGCAACTGAGCGCGATGACGGAGGCCATCATCGCTCCGTTCGGCCCGGCGGCCGGTGGCGCCCTGCTGGGTTCGCTCGGCGACAAGCTCTTCATGAGCGTGGAGGAGCGCCTCCACGACCTGCAGAAGAACTGGGACTACGCGCACCGCGAGGCGATCCGTGGGCAGGCGCTGATCGACGCCATGGCACAACCTCTGGACCTGCTGCACGAGACGCTTCAGGACCTTGCTCGCCTGGCCGGTGCCGACCGGCCCGCTCCTGACCTGACCGACCGGACAGCCGATCGGCGGACTCTGCTGACGCCGCCCGAAGCGGCGCAGAGTTCCCGGCCGTACCGCGGGGTGTCCGTCTGGCTCTACGAGTTCCAGGTGTTCCTGGCCGCGGCGGGTACGGCGGGATCGGTGCTCGCGCTCGATGCGGTCCTCGGCCTCAATCCGCTGACGGTGTGGACGACCGTGGCGGCCGCGTTCGGTGCGTTCAGTACGTCGCCGGTGGCCCGGATGCTGTTCCGCCGGGCAGAGCTGGAGCGAAAGGACGCGAACGCCCGGGCGCTGAACAAGCAGGGCGTGGATCGGCCCCAGCTGACCGAACAGGTTGCGATCGGCAAATATCTCGTCGCGCAGTTGCTGGACCAGATCGATCAGATCCGGCAAGACCTGCGAACGGCCGGCGAGTCGCAGGTCGTGGTGTCACCGGCTGACGCCGACTACACCGACCGGGTGCGCGCCGCCGTCGAGCTCGCTCACCGGGACGAGGTCGTGGCCGGACCCGACGCGACCGTCGACGACCTCGAGGTGCGGCGACGCCGGCTGGCGGCCTTGACGTCGATCGACCGGATCGCAGCCGACGTGGACCGAGCTGACGCGACAGATCCGCGCGGCCCCGGGGCGGCGCGGCAGCGGGAACGACTCGCGGACGCGGTCAGCCGCTACGAGTCGGTCGCCGCCGTGGACGGTGCGACCAAGCCGTTTCCGGAGCTGGCGTCGGTATCCCCGGCTCGTGGCCGGCGCGTCACCGGGGGGCCGACCGACCAGATCCGGGCCGGAGCGGCGCGCGCACTCGGCCGGATGCTCGGTGAGCCGGGCGACAAGCCCTTGCTGGTCGAGCGGCTGGCGGCACTGGAAGCGATCGTCGCCGCCGCGGAGGCGCTGGACGTGCACGCGGAGTACGGAAGCACCCAGGTGGGGACCGAGGACTCGTACGCGTTCCTCTTCGAGCAGCTGACCACGCGGATCACGAAGTACAACGATCTGCTGGATCAGGCGAACATCATCGGCGGCTTCCCGCTGCCGGCGATCAGTCCGTCCGCACCACCGGCTGCCGTCGTGCACGCACCCGAGATTCGCCGTACCGGATTCGTCGCCGACGGGCGCACCGGCGTCGTGCTGACCGAGGCGGAGGCCCTTGCCGCAGTACGCGAGAGCAGGGTCGCCGACTTCGGCGGACTCGTCTCCGCGGACCCGGTGACAGTCACGGTCGCCGAAGGCCGTCACGGCGAGACCGAGCTCGTCATCGTGACCACCCCCACTGGCCGTCACCATTTCCGGGTGCAGATCGGAAGCATCCAGGAAGGCAGGATGGCTGCCACGCAGCTGCGGGCCGGAACGACGCGAGAGCCACACCTCGTCACCTTCCCGCCCGGAATCGCCGCCGATCAGCTCACCCGCGTCTGGGTGCACGAGATCAGTCACACGCTGCAAGAGCTCAACAGCCGGCGGGGCGGTCCGCTCCAACGGCTCCGACCCCGGCTCACCGGACCCGGCCACGATGCCTGCGTGGATGCCCAGCTCAACGAGTTCCGCTACCTCCTCCGTCAGCTGTCCCTCGCCGAGGCGCACGGCGAGCGCACCAGGCGGGACAGGCTGCGCGAAGACCTCGAAGGCCTGGCTGACGCGATCCGCCTGCGGGGCCGGACGCCGCCGGCACTGCCCTGGCACGCGCCGCCGACCGGCACGTCCGGATCGGATCCGAGGACGGCGATCACCACCCAGGTGCAAATGTTGACCGAGGCAACGGATCGGCTCCAGGCTCTGATTGATGCCAGGAACGCGAAGGCCGTCGAGGCCGATGTGGCGGGGCGGGAGGCTGAGGAGAAGGCTGCCAATTCCCGAGACGCCAGGGACGACGCCAGGCATGCGCGACGACTCGCGGCTCTGGCAGAGGTCAGGAAGCAGGCCGACCTGGCGGCCTGGAATCGTCAGCTCATTGCCGGCTACCAGCGGGCCTTGGCCGAGGCGGCAACCGCTCGGGACGGCTACACGCAACTGCTTGCCGACGTGGATTCGAGCACACCGGACCACGTGGCGGCCGAACTGAGCCGGCTTGCCGCCGGCGTCGCGGCGTACGAGCAATCCCTGAAGGCGCTGGCGCCGGCCGGTGTGCTGGCGGGCATGAAGCCGACCGGCAGCTTGCCGCATCTGGCCGCCTTGGCCGAGCGGATCAACGCCGCACTGGAGGAGCACGGCATCGACGAGCGCTTCAGCACCCGACGTCTGCAGCAGCGTCTGAACGCGGAGTTCGCAGGCCTCGGCACCTCCGAAGGTCTCGTCGTGCGCGTCGGTCGCCAGAAGACCGCGGACCTGCGGATCAGGCTGTCGGTCGAGGCGCTGACCGAGGTCGTCGACCCGCCGGCCAAGCACTCCGAGACCATCGACGGTCTCTTCCCGCAACCGGCTCGGCGGCTCGGCACCATGTCCACCGGACGTCTCGGTACGGCGTTCACGCTGCCGGCCAACGCCCTGCTCAGACAGGTCGCTGACGTCACCGGACACGGCTGGTTGGCCGATGTCACGGTCAAGCGAGCGTGGAACGTCGGCCGGAGCCGCGCGCTCACAGCGAATGCGGCCGAGTTCGCGAACTACGGCGCGGTCGAGGACATGCGTGGCGAGGGAGTCCTGTTCAGTGGGAAGGCCTCCTGGCAGATCGATGTCCGCACCGACCGGGCCACCGGCTGGAGCGAGGCGGACAAGATTGTGAGCGGCAACCAGCAGGACTCCGGCGAGCTCCATGCCTGGGTGTCGCATGCCTATACGGTCGGGGCCTCCGGCGAGCGGGTACAGCGGCCTGATCTGCGGACCGGCCGGTTGCCGGACCACGTGCTGACCTCGATCGATGGGCTGGAGAAGCTCACCGACGACGTGATCGCGACGAACGGGGAGAGGCTCGACCGGTTGGGCCGGGATCGCCGGCTGGTCGAGGATCAGATTCACGCCGTGCTGACCAAGGACCTGCCGGGCCGGCTCGCCGAGTCCACCGGCCACGCGATCGTGCGGCCGCTGATGGCCGGCGGACAGCCGATCGGCCATCTGGAAGTGGCGACCGAGATCCAGTACGAGGCGGTCGAGCTGGTCGGCACCTCGACCACCACCCACTGGCAGGAGTCCGTCCGTATCGGTTTCAGCAACGCAGCGGTGGTGCAGAACTTCGGCGCCGGCAGGGCGGAGTCGACCACACTCGGCTACGGCGGAGACCAGTTGACGGACCTCGACGACTCCGGAACGGACGCCGGTCCGTCCGTGTCCGCCGGCCGGTCCTTGTCGCGGGCCGAGTCGCTTTCGGGCGGCGGGACGGCGATCCATGTCGGCGTCCACCGGTTCACCGGGCCGACGCAGGGCTACCGAATGGTGCTGCAGCACACCGTGAAGGTGGTCCTCGACGGCGCGGCAGTACAGACCACCTCTGGCGAGAGCGAAATCCTTGCGCGTGTACGGGTGAACGACGCATACCGTCACGGCCTGCCGGTGCCCAGGTCGGAGGTGCTTGACGCCGGCAAAGCGGTCGTACGCGGCGACGTTCAGCCCACTGCCGCGGTGCCGGGGCGACGGCTGGCGCTGCCAGGCTGGTCGGTCGACGGGAACGGCCGCCTCCGAGCCGCCGGACCTTGGAACATCCAGGGCGTCACCGGCCGGGAGCAGGCACTGCGGGAGACCATCGCCCGGTTGGCTGAGCAGGGCTTCGTGCCGCCGCTGGACTCGAACGGCAACCCCGACCTGACCGAGCTGTCACCGGATCCGGTCGAGCGGCTCGGCCAGCTGCTCAATCTCGAAGAGCTGCGGGCGCAGTTCTCGGCGGAGCGGCTCGAGGCCGGCTACGACATCGCAGCACGCGGTGGGATCGTGGTCACCCTCACTCGCCCGCGGACGGGCCGGCAGACCGAGACAATCAGTCTCCGAATCGGTGTGGACCAGGGCAAGCCCGTCCCGGTCGGCGTGACGGACGACGAGGTCGTGGTGCTACTGAACATCGGCTCGGAAACGGCCGGGAGAGCCGGCGTCCGGTCCAAGGCGAAGCCATGGCGGGTCGATCCGTTCGCTCTGCGGTCCGGCGCTGTTCCGGACGACCAAGAGAGCATCGGGCTGTCGTACGGACGTCAGGCTCTCGGCCGTTCGCTGGCCTGGTTCACCGGCGGCACGATCAACGGAGTAACTCTCGTCGAGAGCACGTCCCCGGTCGCCGTCTTCACCGTCCCGATAACGCTCACCGTCACCGCGCTCACCCCGAGCGGACCGGAGTTGGTCCACGAAGGTACAGAGTCCGCCCGCCTGCTGATCGACTCCGACTTCCTGGAGTACGCCGATCCGACGGTGACCGTCCAGTTGTCGTCGGCACCGGGAACGGAACCGCTGCCGGATCAGGTGCTCGACCGGGCGACCCTGCTCGCACTCGGGGAGACAGACTTCGACGCCGCCGTACCTTCGGCGATCATGGCGGAGCCGACCGCCTGGCAGCAGCTGTCCGCGTTCCTCAACCCACGCAATCTGCTCGCCCATCCGGAGTGGGCGCGAGCGACGTACCGAACCACCCTGCTGGTGTCTGGCCCGGGTGGGATCGCGCGGAAGGTTCCGCTGGCCTTGACCGGGCGCATCCGGGATGCCGTGCTGGTCTCGGTCACCGAAGGCGTCGTGGGTGACATCAACTTCGCTCTCGGCAATCACGGGACGGCGTCCGGTCGATCGGCCGGCGGCAGCGTGGAGGGGTACGCCGGTGCGAAAGAGGACTCGGTCGGCGGCCGCGTCAAGGCGAGTCTGGGCAGGAACGCGGCCGACAGCCACCTCGGCCAGACCATCTGGGGTGTCGAGCGCCTGACCATCGAGACCGGCCGGCAGTACGTCTTCACGGCCACTGCCGAGCTCGACCTCGCCGTCGGCAACGACGGCCCGGCGAGGAGCGAGTCGGCCGCGGTGTTCCAGGTCCCTGAACGCGATGCCCTGGGGTTCTACGCGACGAACGAGCTCAGGCTGCCCTTGTACCAGGTCGCCGACGCGGTCGAGCGCCTGCTGCACGGAGATTTGTCGCTCGATCGCCGGACCGCGGCGGGCGTGATCAGGCGGTACCGTGCCGACGCGGCGGCCGCGGCCGCCGCCGGGGTCCCGATCCCGAGCCTCGCGTCCGCGCACACCGCGCAAGACCTGGTCGCGTGGTTGCCACCAGGCCCTGCCCGGATGCAGACCTCCGCGGAGGAACGGCTGGAGGCCGCCCTCGTGTCGACGGAGTCCGTGCGGAACATCGATCTCCCGGCCCACTACCAGGAGCACCTGGGCTCGAGCCTGGTGGAGAGCGTCGACCTCACCTCCGCCCGGATCGAGGACGAGGCCGGTGGCAACTCGCACCGCGGAGAAGGCATCCGCGTGCTCTCCGAAGTTCATGACGTCCTGCGGCGGCAACTCGGAACCGACCCCGAGCAGGATCCGGTGCTCGCCGCGAGCCTGTTCGCGGATCTGGCCGGCAAGCGATGGTGGGGCCGGCTCGAGGACATGCTCGGGCCGACCGGGTTCGTCCGCAGCTATCCGGTCGGGCGGCCGGGGGACCTCACCGCCCGGCAGGTGTCGGTACGGATCCATGCCGAATTCACCGGCCTGCCGGACGATCTGGGGGAGGTCAAGGATCTCGTCAGCATCATCCAGCGCTACCTCTACGAGGAACGCAGCCGTACTGTCGGCCGCGGCCGGTCCAGCGGTCTGGGTCTCGACGGGACGCCCGGCGCGGGCAGTCCGGCGGACGGCAACCCGGACACCGGATTCGACCCCGGACGGTCCGGCTCGGTCGGTACGGATCGCGCCGAGGGTACGTCGACCACCGAGGCCGAGCAGCTCACCCGGCTGGAACGCATGGCCACCTTCGACGGCCTCACCCGGATCGCCCGGAACCTCCGCCTGACGGTTCACGTCGGTGTCGACTCCGCGGCGCCGACTCGCGGCCTCGTGGCCCGTGGACTCGCTCCGGAAGGCAGCGTGGTCGAAGCACCCGCACGGATCATCGAAGGCACGCTGGTGCAGCTGATCCCGACAGACGTGATCCGCTCGGCCGCGGCACCCTCAGGTACGGCAAGTCAACCGGCAGCCACCGGTCAGGCCGCCGTTCCGGAAGCCGCCGTACCGGAAGCCGGGCCGGCTCTGGAGCTGCCGGCGACGTACACCGTGGAAGGGACCGGGCAGGGGCGGTTCCGGCGGCCGGACCTCCTGAGCGTCGTCGAGGCGGAGCTCGCCAGGAACGAGTTCCTCGGCCCGGTCGGCGTCCGGATGCACCACGCCACGTTGCAGAACAGGCTGTCGGCGTCAGCACGCAACGCGACCTTCAGCCGGATGGCCTCGGACGGCGGCTTCCGCCTCGACCCGCTCCAGGTCGCCGGCCACCGGCAACAGAACGTGCACGTCGGGGTGACGGCACGGGTGTCCGTGCTCGAGGTGGTCGCCGGACCGTTCGAGGGCGAACTCGGCGACATCAACCGCAGTCAGCACACGGTCTCGACCGGCACGACATCCGGACGACTGCTGCCGGTCGTCGGCTCCGAGACACTCACGGCTGCCGACGATATCGGCGGCACTGTCGACGTCGGCGAGCAACTGACCGACACGACGACGGACGTCCGAGGTTCGCGTCGCGAGCGAACCCGATCCGAGAAGGGCAGCTTGGTGACCGTGCGGGTGCGTGTCGACTACGACCTGGACCTCACCCGGACTCGGATCCGGCAGGACGGCAGCGAGCGTGTCGTCAAGCACCACGTCGTACCGGGCGCGACCACCGGCGAGGCCTTCCTGACCATGCACGAGCACGAATACCTGGTCCTGCTCGCGCAGGAACGTGGGATCGTACGGTCGCCGCAGATCCCTGGTACCCGCTACGTCGCCGACGGGCGGGAACCTGACCGGACTCCGTTCACCCGTGAGCAGGCCCTGGAACAGGCCCTGTACACCACGACGCTCGACTACGGCGGACTCCTCACCGAAGCGCCCGCGCTGTCCGCCGATGGTCGGCACCTCGTCGTCACCCAAGGCGACGTCGAGCAGCACTTCCGGGTCGAGATCGGGGATGCCGACCGTGGGATGGCCTTCACCGAGCTGCACGCGGGCACCGAGGCGGACCCGCACGTTGTCACGTTCGCCGCCGGGATGGCGAGCCACCAGCTGGCCAGGGTGTGGGTGCACGAGATCAGCCACACCCTGCAGGAGCTGGCCGCCGAAGGCGTAGCCGGACTCCGGCAGCTCACCGGCGCCTTGACCACGAACGGCGAGAACGCTTGCGTGGATGCCCAGTACAACGAGTTCCGCTTCCTCGTCCGGCTCTGGTACGAAGCGGTCGCCAGCGGCTGGGGATCGGTGCACGATGTCAAGCGCGACGCCGAGGGGCTCGCCCGAGCGATGGAGGGGCGGGGATACCCGCCGCCGGCGATCCCCTGGCTGACAGGTGAAGAGATCGATGCGCTCTACGACGTCCGAGCGGATCAGGTGACGGCGCGAGATCCCCTGCCACCTGACGGGCGTCGTCCGCGAGCCTTCCTGCTCTACGGGCCACCCGGTGCGGATCTGCGGACCACGCGGGAGCGGCTGTTCGCCGCCTCGAGGCCGGAGGACCTGGCGTCGTACCGGAGCGAGGACGACTTCGCGGCACACCCGCGGTTCGAAGCGATCATGCGCGAGTGGGGCGTCAACGCCACCGCGCTGATCGCCCAGGCCCTCCCGCCTGACCTGGCGTCCACCTGCCTGGAGCAGGTCATCGAGGGAGATCCCGGGTACGACGTCGTCGTCAGCGATCCGGTCGGTCTCCTGCCGGAGACGCTGGCCCGGCTGAGGATCCTCGAAGACCACGACTGCCGCGTCAGTGTCGTCTGCGTCGTGACCAACGGCGCGGACAGCTTGCTCGCCACGGCTGATGAATACCAGCACGCGCGGGACACCGGCGAGCGTGGCGGCCTCTGGTTCGGGACCGAGTTGCACGACCTCGTGGCAGCCGAACTGCCGAACACGCTGCTCGCGCTGCAGGCCGGCGAGTACCCGGTGGACGACCTCTACCTCGTGACCTCCGACGGTCACGTGCTGTACGAGAACCATCAGGACGGCGACGGCCACTGGGAGCACGACGCTGCGGTGTCCGAGGCGTATGTCGCCGAGCGCGATCGGCCGCCGACGCCGCTGGAGCGGGCGCGGGCCGAGGCGATCGCGGAATGGCTCCTTCACGGCCGGGAGGGCCTGGCACCGCTGGAGCGTGAAGTGGAGGAGACTGTGGCGACCGCGGTCGGTCGGGAGCGCAACCGCCCGGAGCCACAACCCCGCGGCGGCCAGTTCGGCGACGAGGACGACGAGGAAGACCTCGAAAACCGACTGCACGGCAACGGTGATCCCCGAGACCGGGACTACCGGAACGAACGGCGTCACCGACCGGATGACGACGACTTGGCATTCTCTGACGAATGAAAGGGGCGATAATGTTGCCGGTAGCAAGGACTCGGGACGAGGCGCGGCTGTACCTGGATCTCACCCCGTGTGCGTGTGGGTTCGTCGCGGTGGACTGGCGGCATGCGACGAGACTGGTCGACGGCGAGCTGGCCAGCTGCTACGACACGACCTGCCCCGGCTGCGATGCCGTCCGTGAGTATTCGTTCGGCTTGCCACCGAGGGAGAGCGGGGGCGACTACCCCAACTTCGGTGGTGCCGAGCCGTCGCAACTGCTCGACGCCGGGCGCTGGCTTGCGCTGGCCGACCAGCTCGCGAGCCGGCTCCCACCCGACGACCCCGCGACGAGGGCCGAGGCCTTGTCCGTCGCAGCCGCGGCGGTTGCCGAGGTGATCAAGTTCGTTCCGCCCGGTGAGGAAGTCGTGCCGGTGGAGGCGTTCTGGAGTGCGGAAGGGCGGCGGGTGTACGACGCGGAGCCGGGGCGGTTTCGGCGGGGGCGGTTGGAGGTTGTGCTCGAGACCTACCGGGCGGCGGCGGCCAGGTAGTGGGCTCGGGTGAGGAAGGCGAGTTGGGCGTCCTTGACGGTGCCGTCGGGGAGGGTGATCTTGACCTCGGGGCCGGGGGTGAAGCCCTGGCGGTGGAAGCGGTCGATGGCGCGGTCGTTGCGGACGTCGGGGTCGACGACGACGCGGGGGTGGCCGAGGTGGGCGAAGACGAACCCGCCGAGGACGGCGAGCAGGTTGCCGGTGAAGTTCGGGCGGGCTTCGCCGGGGGCGATCAGGAAGTGCAGGCCGAGGTCGCCGGCCTGGACGTCGTACGCCGCTCCGACCGGATCGGCCTGCGGGTCGTAGGTCTGCAGCAGCGCCATAGGTACGTCGTCCAGGTACACCAGGTACACGTGGTGCGTCGGCACCGAGTCGAGGAAGCGGTAGATGCCGGCGATCTCGTCCCGGGACAGGTGGCCCATGCCCCAGAACTGGGCCCGCTCGGCCGCCACCCAGGTGTGGATCAGGTCCAGGTCGCGGTCCGGGTGGGCCTCGACGATCCGCACCGCGCCGAACCCGTCGATCACCTGCTCGAACGACGTCTCGACTCGGTGGAGCTCGCCGAGGACCGGGGCGAGCCGGCCGCGGAGCCAGAGCGGAAGCTGGTCATGGTGATGCGGATCGCCGAGGACGCCGGACGCACCGAGCGGAACGGACCAGCCGCTGGCCGCACGATCGGCCAGGTCGAACGCGTACCGCGCCGCCGACCCGCGGATGCACACGTCGGTGAGGCCGGGCAGGCTCGACGTCGACATCACGCAGTGGTGGTCGCCGGACAGCCCGAGGTCGATCGGCTCCTCGCCGGGCGCGAACACCGGGAATCGCAGCTCGTGCAGCGGTGACAGTTGGTGGGTCTCACCCCACGGCGGCCGCGGCTTGCGCGCGGCGACTTCCTCGAGCGCCTCGCGTGCCAGCCAACTCAGGTTGACCTCGGGGAGGAGGTCGGTGGCGAGCAGATTCTCCAGCGCATACGACACGTGCGTCAGCGTGTCGACCCAGGGCAGGAACAGCTCGGGACACCCGGCATCGCCTTCCAGTACGCCGAAGTGGTCGACCAGCCGGGACACCAAGGCCTTCCGTACGGCGGCGAACGACGACGCGGTCGTGCTCGCGGCGTCCATGTGCCGGTCCCAGCCGAGCAGTTCGGTGCGCAGGGCAAGGGCTTCCGGCGAGAGCTCGACCAGGCCTTCGAGCAGGCCAAGGACGCTCCCGGCCGAACCCAGGAAGGTGTCCGTGTGGATCGACGGCATGTCCTCGACCGACCAGTCCGACCGCTCGGCCAGGAGCTCGCGGATCCGGCGGGAGCGGTGCGGTGCGGCGAACTCGACCCCGAGCGGCGCGGCCAGCTCCCGGGCGTTCGCCATGACCGCCGGACCGTCGACAGTTGCCCGAGGCATTGACTCGTGCCAGCCCTGCCACTGGTGACCCGGCTCCCATGCGGGTACGACGCGCAGCCGGTTGACGTGGTCGCGGGTCGGCACCAGGCCGGCGGTCCGGTGCAGCAGGCCACCGGACGTGTCGGCGGCGAGGACCACGTTGACCGGCTCCACCCAGTCCTCCAGGGCGGAGTCGAGGTCGGCGACGGTGGTTGCCTGGAGCAACCGAGGCATCACCTCGAAGCCGAGCCGTCCGGTCACGCGGGGCGGGTAGCGGAGGCTGACGGTCTGCTCGGCATTGTCGATGATCACCGGACCGCGCTCGGTCTCGATCACCTCGATCTCGATCGGGTCCGCGCCGGCCACCTCGACGACCTCGGTGTGCCGGGTCGCTGGTTTCCAGCCGTCCGGACCGAGTGCCTCGACCGTCGACCCGGTCCGCCGGAGTTGTTCGGCGTACAGGTCCTGATAGTCGGACATCGCGTTGGTGATCGCCCAGGCGACCGTTCCGGTGTGGCCGAAGTGCGCGATTCCCGGGACGCCCGGCACGGCGAGGCCGAGGACGTCGTACTCGGGGCAGGTCAGCTGGATCTGCTGGTAGACGCCCGGGCTCTCGATGTACCGGTGCGGGTCGCCGGCGATGATCGCCTGGCCCGTCGCCGTGTGCGAGCCGGGGATCAGCCAGCCGTTGCTGCCCGCGGTGTGCGGTCCTTCGGACGAGAACAGGTCGATCGCCTCGTCGCCGAGGTGCCGGGCGACGTGGGTCCGCCACAGCTTGGTCGGGAAGCCGGCGAACAGGATGTGGATCGACAGCCAGACTCCGAGCGGTGCCCACGGCTCCCACTCCTGCGGCGTCAGCCCGGTCTGCGCGAACTCGGGCGCGCGGAGGGCGCCGATCGGCATCGCGTGGTTGACGCCGGCGACGTAGGCCTCGATCCACTCGCGGGTGTCGTCGTCGAGCGACTCGAAGCACCGCCGAGCGGTGTCCGCGAGCCGGGCCTGCCGGGCGAACATGTCCCACGGCACGGCCTCCGGGCCGAGGAACTCGGCGCACGTGCCAAGGAACCGGCGGCGGTGGAGCTCCACCTGCCAGGCACGGTCCTGGGCGGCGTTCCGGCCCTGCAGGTAGGCCAGCGCCAACGGGTCTCCGGCATTCAGGTGCGGTACGCCGTACGCGTCCCGGAAGACCCGAGCGTTCACTGCAGTCCTCGCTTCAGTTAGGTTAGGCTGAGCTAACTTACAAGGCAACAAAGTGTGGCCGCAACGGCCATTCTCTGGTCTCGACGCCGGTGGAGGAAACGTGAGGCATGGCTGGGAAGGCGTGGTGCTCAAGCTGCTCCGCGGGAAGGACTTCACCTTCACCGTGACGGGTGCCGAACAGGTCACCGAGCGCTATCGCCGGGTCCACTTCACCGACGGCGGGCTGCTCGCGGCCACGGGCGTTCACCCGACGATGTGGGTGCGGCTGTGGTTCGACAACGCGGGCAAGCCGCACCAGCGGGCGTACACGCTGGTCGACCCGGACCCCGGGGCGGGCACCTTCAGCCTCGAGTTCGCGCTGCACGACGGGTGCGCGAGCGACTGGTCCGGCAAGGCGCAGCCCGGCGACACCATCGAGGCGACCGTGCAGGGGACCGGCTTCGAGGTGCCGGACCCGCTGCCCGAGCGGATGCTGGTGATCGGCGATCCGGCCTCGCTGCCGGCGATCAACTCGCTGCTCGCGGTCGCGCCCAAGGTGCCGGCGACGATCTGGTTCGAGACCACTCATGCGACCGACCGCGACCTGCCGTTCCGGATCGAGGACCATCACGACCTGCGGACCGTGCCCCGCCCGGAGCTGGTCGAGGGCGTGCAGGCGGAGCTGCCGAAACTCATCGACGACCCGGCCGCCGCGTACGTCTGGATCGCCTGCGACACCGTGACGACCCGGACGCTCACGGCGTACGTGCAGAAGGACCTCGCCGTACCGAAGGACCGGGTGAAGGCGCTGGGATACTGGCGGCCGTGATCGAGACCCTGGACGTCACCGACCGCACGCTCGCCGAACGACTGCTGCAGATCCAGCATCGCGCGTACGCCGTCGAGGCCGAGCTGATCGGGTTCGACGGCATCCCGCCGCTCCAGGAGGATCTCGACGCCCTGATGGCCTCGACCGAGCACTGGCTCGGCCGGTACGACGGCAGCGCGCTGGTCGGCGCGGTCGCGTACGGGTTGCCCGACGACGACACCGTCGACATCACCCGGTTGATCGTCGATCCCGCGCACGCCCGCCGTGGCCACGGACGGGCGCTGCTGGACCACCTCGACCAGCTCGAGCCGCGACGGACGAGCCTGGTGTCCACCGGAACGGCGAACACCCCGGCGGTCACTCTCTACACGTCCCGTGGCTACCACGAGGTCACGCGCATCGAGATCGCGCCGGGGGTCACCGTCACGCAGTTCAGCCGGCTCAGACTAGGAGCATCAGGCTGAGCGCTGTGGTGCTACAAGGAATCTTGCGACCTCGTCCGGTACGCGGAAGCCATCGACCCAACCGAATCCGCGGGTCATCTCGTCATAGACAGGACTTAGTGCGTCAGAGGCGTCCTCTGGGAGCTCTCCTGAATCACGAAGAGCTTGAACTACTCGGTTGACGGGGCGTGTGAAGCCTTTCAGTTGGCGATCAGGCTCGTACTCACCGAGCCGGTAGACCTCGTCACGATCGATGTATCCGCCTTGCTGTGCAGCGGCTCGGATGGTCGCCTCTTGTACCGGGGCGGTCCCCACCAGGCGATGCATCATCGTCTCAACTGCGTGCGCGGTCCATCCGGTGCCCTGAGCATCAGAGGTCGAGGAAGCGCGCTCGGGCAGGGTGGTACGCTCGACGTTCTTCACGGCCTCCGGCTCGACCGCGACGGAGAGTGCGTCGGCCAGGCCGAGCAATTGCTCGGGGCGCAGCATATAGAGCTGAGTTCCGCATCTGTCGGCAAGCTCCCGACACAGTTCGATGCGCGGTCCCCGTGGACTATTGCTCTCGTAGCGCCACCAGTCGCGTTTCACGTCGCCTGTCACGAACACAACCGCCAGTTGCCGTCTCTCCGCCTCGCTAAGGAGTTGCTCCCAGACGAGGTAGTCGCCGGTGGCATCCTCTGGCGTTCGCCCCGTCTTCTTGGCATCCGCGAATCCGGGAGGCTCCCCGGCTTCGACTCTGCGCTTGCCTTCTTTGATAGCGGCATTGCGCTTCTCGGTGGTCATCGGAGCCCCGATGCGTCCGCGCAATGCCGGCTCAAGTAGAGCGACCACCGGGTCGTAGTGCGTACTTCGTGCTCGGTTTACGTCATCTTCGTCAATCAGACCGTCCAGCAAACCCTGCGCGGACTCGAATGCTTCCGTCAGTCGCGCCTCGACAGGTGCGGCGGTCTCGGCGCTCAGCGCAGCCTTGTTAACCCATGCGCGTATCAATTCGCAAGCCTGGTCGCGATGCCTGCGGAGATCCTCGGAACTCTGTCGGACCTCACTGATCGGACTCGTCAGTGCACGCTCGCGATTGCGCCAGAACTCTTCGACGACCTGGTGCGGGATCCAAAGCCGGTCGCCAATCGCGGTCATCACCTCGGCGATTGACTGGCGTGTTTCATCTCTATATCTGTACAGATTGAGTAAAACGTTCGTGTCGAAGACGACTAGTGCATTCTTAAGAGCTTCCCGTAGCTCTTGATCTTGCCTGCTGAGGTACCCTTCGAACCCATCAAAAATCGTTCCACCAACCGCAACTTCTGTGTAATTCCGCCCCATTCGCTGCAGCCTACTCACGTCGTCGCTCGGGGTCTACAGTTCAAGCGCGTCCTACTTCCCGCTGCTGTCGCAGTCCATCCCGGGCCACTAGCTGCCTCGGATTCTCCGGGAGTCCACGCAAGCGGGCCTGTGGGGCCAGGCTCCCACAGGCCCGCCTTCATCAGCCGGTCAGGCTGACTGCGGCCCAGCTGACCGCCGGGAGGGAGACGGTCAGCCGGCCGTCGACCAGTTTGGCGTCGGCTGCCTGCGGGGTGACGCGGTCGGGGTGGTCGGCGGAGTTCGTCGCCAGCCCGTCCGCGTCGTGGATGCTCAAGGCCTCGGCAATGGTGTGCACGCCGGCACGGCCGACGTCCACGGTCACCTCGATCGGCCCCTCGGTCGAGCGGTTGACCAGGAACACGGCCAGCGTGCCGTCGTCGTACGTCGCCACCGCGTCGACCGCGGTGATGTCGCCGTACTTGGCGGTGCTGACGGTCGGCGAGTCGGTCTCCACCCGCAGCACCTGACCGGCCGCGAGCCGGGAGGTGATCGCGAACGGGTGGAACGTCGGCTGCCGCCAGGCCGGGCCGCCGCGTTCCGTCATGATCGGCGCGATTACGTTCGCCAGCTGGGCCAGGCAGGCGACGCCGACCCGGTCGCTGTGGCGGAGCAGCGAGATCAGCAGGTTGCCGACGACAACGGCGTCGGTGACGTTGTACTCGTCCTCGATCCGCCGCGGCGCGACCGCCCAGCCGTCGCTGTCCTCGTCGGTCCGGCGCGACCGCTCGCCGTACCAGACGTTCCACTCGTCGAACGAGATGTCGATCTTCTTCGAGCTCTTCCGCTCGGCGCCCACCGCGTCCGCGGTCGCGGTGACGGCGTCGATGAAGCGATCCATGTTGACCGCCGACCCCAGGAACGAGGCGGTGTCGCCGTCGTCGTTCCCGTAGTACGCATGGCAGGAGATGTAGTCGACGAAGTCGTACGTCTCCCGTAGGACGGTCTGCTCCCAGCTCCCGAAGGTCGGCATCCGGGACGACGACGAGCCGCACGCGACCAGCTCCAGGCCGGGCTCGATCATCCGCATCGCCCGCGCGGTCTCGGCCGCCACCCGGCCGTACTCCGCGGCCGTCTTGTGACCGATCTGCCAGGGCCCGTCCAGCTCGTTGCCCAGGCACCACAGTGTGATCCCGTACGGCGACGCGCCGTGCTGCTCGCGGAGGTCGGACAACGCCGTACCGCCGGGGTGGTTCGCGTACTCCTGCAGGTCGAGCGCCTCCTGGACCCCGCGGGTGCCGAGGTTGATCGCCATCATCGGCTCGACCCCGGCCTTGGCGCACCAGCGGGCGAACTCGTCCAGGCCGAACTCGTTCGTCTCGACGCTGTGCCAGGCCAGGTCGAGCCGGCGCGGACGCTCCGGCCGCGGACCGACGCCGTCCTCCCAGCGGTAGCCGGAGACGAAGTTGCCGCCGGGGTAGCGGACCACCGACACGCCGAGCTCGCGGGTCAGCTCGAGGACGTCCTTGCGGAAGCCGTCCTCGTCGGCGGTCGCGTGACCCGGCTCGTAGATACCGGTGTAGACACACCGACCCATGTGTTCGACGAACGTGCCGAAGGTCCGGCGGTTCACCGGCGCGACCGTGAACGCGGGGTCGAGGGTGATGGTGGCAGAAGGCACCAGGTTGCTCCTGTCGTGGTGGTTGGTGATCTATCCCTTGATGCCCGCGTCGCCGACACCCCGGACCATGTGCCGCTGGAACAGGGCGAAGACGACGAGCAACGGGAGTCCGCCCAGCACGGCCGAGGCCATGATCTGGGCGTAGCGCAGGCCGTACGAGCCCTGCACGTTGGCCAGGCCGACCGGGATCGTCATCATCGACGGGTCGGTGGTCACGATGAACGGCCAGAGGAAGTTGTTCCAGGCGCCGATGAAGGTGAAGATGCCGACCGCGACCAGGATCGGCCGGGACATCGGCACCATCACGCTCCAGACGATCCGCCACCGGGTCGCGCCGTCCACCCGGGCGGCGTCCTCGTAGTCGCGGGAGATGCCGTCGAAGAACTTCTTCAGCACGAACACCATCACCGGCGCGACCACCTGCGGCAGCACGATGCCCCAGTAGGTGTCGACCAGGCCGAGCCCGGTCATCTCCTGGAACAACGGCACGATCAGTACCTGCGGCGGCACCAGGATGCCCGCGATCATCAGCGCGAAAAGGGCCCGCCGGCCGGGGAACTCGGTTCGGGAGAAGCCGTACGCCGCCAGCACCGAGACCAGCAGGGTCACCGCGGTCACCAGCACCGCGACGATCGTGCTGTTGAAGAACCAGCGCAGCAGGTCACCCTGCTCGATCACGCCCTGGTAGGCCGCCGTGGTCGGTGCCTCTGGCAACCAAGTGATCGGTGTCCGGGTGGTCTCCGGTTCCGGTTTCAGTGACGTGTCCAGGGCCCACAGCAACGGCACCAGCCAGATCACGGCCAGGATCACCGCGCCGACGACGCTCGCCACCTTGGGGAAGGTCCAACGCGGTTCCACCGGTCCGGAATTCCGGGTTGTCGCAGGCAACGTCACGGCGGCCATCAGCGCACCTCCTTGCGGCCGGAGAACAGTTTGAACTGCAGCACCGAGACGATCACGATGATCACGAAGAACAGGTACGAGATCGCCGACGCGTAGCCGATCCGGTAGTTGGTGAAGCCGTTCTGGTAGATGTACTGCACGATCGGCCGGGTCGCGTAGTTCGGCCCGCCGTCGGTCATCAGGTAGATCTGGTCGAAGATCATCAGCGAGGCCACCAGTTGCAGGACGACGATCAGGCCGGTGGTGCGGCTGAGCAACGGCAGCGTGATCCGGAACAGCTTCTGCCGTCCGTTCGCGCCGTCGATCGCGGCCGCCTCGTAGATCTGGGCCGGGATCCCCTGCAGGGCGGCGAGGTAGAGCAGGAAGTTGAATCCGACCGTCCACCAGACGGTCGTGATCACCACCGCCAGCATCGCCCGGTTCTCGCTGTTCAGCCAGTCGATCTCGGCGAAACCGCCGGCCGTCAGCAGACCGTTCACCAGGCCGAAGCCGGGCTGGTAGATCCAGACCCAGATCAGTGACACGACGGTCGCGGGCAGCACGAACGGAGCGAAGTACGAGAATCGCAACAGCCAGCCCAGCAGGCCCTGGCGGTTCGCCAGCAGGGCCATCACGAGCGCGATGACCACCAGCGGCGGGGTGCTCATCACGGTGAAGACGAAGGTGTTCTTCAGCGACGACCAGACGGCCGGGTCGCCGAACATCTCCCGCCAGTTCTGCAAGCCGAGGAACTCACCCCTGACCCCGGCGAGACTGGTGTTGAAGAAGCTGTTCCAGAGGCCGGAGAAGGTCGGCCAGAGGAGGAAGAAGGCGAACAGCAGCAGGAACGGCGCGACGAAGAACAGCCCTGCCCAGCGTTCCTTCCACGGCTGCCCGGTCTCGGATCGCGCCGACCGCGTCGGCATACCGGATGCTTCCCGGGTTGGTGTCTGCACGGCCATGAGTGACCTCCTGTCAGACCGGGGACGGGGTGTCGAGCAGCGTCTGGGTGGCTGCCTTGAACTGCGCGAGCGCGGCCTTCGGCGTCGCCTGGCCGGAGAAGACGCCGCTGAAGGCGGCGCCGGCTTCCTCCTGCAGCTGCGCGCCGGATCCGCTGAACCACGCGTTCGGGTCGAGCAGCACGTCCGGCGCGACACCGCGGTACTCCGCCTGCGGCTTCAGGCTCAGGTACTCCTGGCTCTGTGCCACCGGCTGGTACGACGGAATGTGCCCACCGGCCGCCCAGGCCGCACTGTGCTTCAGCATCCAGGCGATGTACTCGACCGTCGCCTTGGTGTCGTCCTGGCTCCGGTTCGACTGGTGCGGCAACACGAAGGTGTGCGCGTCACCGGCGAACTTCGGTACGTCGTACACGACCGGGAACGGCGCCATGCTGAACGGCAGCTTCGCGGTCTGGTACGTCGTCACCTCCCACTCCCCGTTGAAACTCAGGCCGGCGTCGCCACTGGTGAACTGGGCGACCAGCGCCGGATAGTTGGCCGACCGCGGGACCAGGCCGTCGGCGGCGAGTTTCGCCATCAGCTCGAGGGCCTCCAGCGCCTTCGCGTCGTCGAGGACCAGCTCGGTGCCGTCCTCGTTGAAGAACTCGCCCTCGAGTTGGCCGTACAACGTCCACCACATCCGCCACGGGTTCGTGGTCTCGATCGAGGCGCCGTACTTGCCGGTCGTCTCCTTGACCGCGCGGATCATCTCGACGAACGCGTCCACACCCTTGACCGGCTTGATCTTCCCGTCAGGCCCGAGCAGTCCGGCCTTCGTGCAGATCTCGGTGTTGTAGTAGAGGACGAACGGGTGCTGGTCCAGCGGGACGGCGTACAACTGGCCGTCCACCACGCAGCGCTCCCAGGTGGCGGGCAGGAAGTCCTGCTCGCGGATGCCGGCGGCGTTCAGCATGTCGACCGGGATCGGGTCGAGCATCGTGCTCGGGCTGAACCCTTTGAGCCGGGACAGGTGCAGGGTCGCGATCTCGGGCGCCCGGCCGCCGGCCGCGGACATCGCCAGCTTGGTGTAGAACGGCGGTCCCCAGGCCAGCGTGTGCGCCTCGAACCGGACGTCGGGGTGCTCGGCCATGTACTGCTCGTGGATCTGCAGCAGCCGGGCGCCGTCACCGCCGCCGAACAGGTTCCACTGACGGATCCTGGGCGAGGCGCCGAGAGTGCCGCAGCCGCTCAGCGCGAACGCACCGCCGAGCAGGCCGGCGAGCACCGTCCGGCGGGCGAGGGGAGGGGGTTGATCGAGCATCCGCAGGACCTCCCGGACAGATTTACATCGGTGTACTACATCGGTGTAGAGGATGATGCCCGGACGGTTCGGGACCGTCAACCCTTCGGGGATGGTGGCTTTGCGTGACCGTCAGCCGACGGTGGACTCACGCACATGCAGCTCGTACGGCGCGACGATCTCCTGGTGCTCGGACTCGTCGCCGGCCATCCGGCGGACCAGCAGCTCGACCGCGGTGCGGGCGATGTGGATCCGGTTCGGGTCGACCGTGGTCAGGGTCGGGCTGCTGTAGCTGGCCTCGTCGATGTTGTCGAAGCCGGCGACCGCGACGTCGTCCGGGATCCGGATGCCGCGCGCGGTCAGGGCGCGGACCGCGCCGAGTGCCAGCGTGTCGTTCAGCGCGAACACGGCGTCGAACTCCAGCCCGGTGGCGAGCAGCTCCTCGAGTGAGTCCGCGCCGCTCGAGCGATGCCATTGGCCGCCTGACACGGCCAGCTTCTCCGGCACGGGTACGCCGTACTCCGCCAGCGTCTCGGCGTACGCGGCGTACCGGATGGCGGCGGTGCCGACCAGCTCGCCGGGGCGGATGCCGATGACCGCGATCCGGCGGCGGCCCTCATCGAGCAGGTGCCGGACGACGGCCTTGGTGCCCTCGACGTTGTCGATGATCACGTGGTCGACCGGGCCGTGGAAGATCCGCTCGCCGAGCAGCACCATCGGCGTCGGCGTCCGGAGCTGGTCGACGTCCTCGGGGCCGAGACCGAGCGGGCTGTAAAGGAGGCCGTCGACCAGGTGGCCGCGGGGCCGGGCCAGGGCGGTCAGCTCGCGGTCGCGGTCGGCGTTCGTGGTTTCGATCATCACGGTCAGGCCGTGCTCACCGGCCGCCGCGATCGCCGCGTCCGCGAGCTCGGCGAAGTACGGGTTGCTCAGCTCGGGGACGGCCAGCGCGATGATGCCGGTGCGGCCGGACTTGAGGTTCCTGGCGGAGATGTTCATCTGGTAGCCGAGGGCATCGATCGAGGCCAGCACCTTGGTGCGGGTCTCCTCGCGGATGTACGGGTAGCCGTTCATCACGTTCGACACCGTCTTCGGCGACACCCCGGCATGCCGGGCCACGTCCCGCATGGTCACTGCCACGGCATCACCCCCGACACACCGGATCTGGTCTCCCACACCGTAGTCCACCCGGCCGACACGCCCGGGCTGGCGCGAACGTATGCGTGAGTCATATGACTGAATCATGTCTGAGTCGAACCTGTGGGCCGCCTGGACGCTCCGCAGTCACGATGCGCTCACGGCAGCGGTGAGCGCGGCGGCGCCGCCGGGCCTCGCGTTGCGCGACCTCGCGGCGCTGACCCTGATCGCCAGCCACGCCGGCTGCTCGGCCGACTGGCTGTGGAGCCGGATCGGGCTCACCCAGTCCGGCACCGTCCGCCTGATCGACCGGCTGGAGAGACTCGGGTACGTCGACCGCGTACGCCGCGGCCGCGTCCTCGAGCTCAGCCTGACCGCCTCCGGCCAGGAGCTGTTGGCGACGTGGAACGCTGCCCGCGACCAGGCCGGCCGTGACGTGCTCGATGCGTTGACGCCGGAGGAGCGGCGACGGTTCAACGACCTACTGGCCACCGCGCTGCGGCGAACCTCCCGCGAGCGTTCCGAGGCCGACACAACCTGCCGCCTCTGCAACTGGCCCATCTGCACCAACTGCCCAGTCGACAAGTCAGTCACCCAGCCAACCGACGCCCCGGACGGGTCGGCTGGTGGGGTGGGTGGTGGGGGGCCGTGATGGGGCGGCCGCTGGTGGGGTTGGCGGCGGCGTGGACGTTGGCGTCGACGGCTGACAGCTTCCTGCTGTTCGTGCTGTTCTGGATCGCCGAGCCGCAGGGGTGGTCCGGCGCGCAGACGGCCTTGCTGATCGTCGCGATCCGGCTGCCGACAGTCCTCGGCGGCATCGTCGGTGGTCGCGCCGTGGACCGCTTCGGCCCCGTGCAGATGTTGCTGCTCGACGTCGCCGTACGTGCGGTCCTGATGGCCGTACTCGTCGTCGCCGGCTGGTCGCAACAGTTCTCGCTGGGGATCGTGCTCACGCTGTGTGCGGTGGCAGGGGCGACCACGCCACTCAGCTACGCGGCCGCGCGGACCCTGGTGCCTCGGCTGGTGGACGACGAGTTGCTGCCTCGCGCAAACGCATTGCTGGGCTTGGGTGATCAGCTGCCGATGCTCCTGGGCGCCGCGTTGGCCGGTCCTGCGCTGGCGCTTCTCGGACCGGGGCGCGCGTTCCTCGTGCCGCTGGTGATGTTGGCCGGCGTTGCCGCGATCGCCGTACGGCTGCCGCGTCGTACCGGCGTAGCTCGGCGGGCTGAGGCGCGGACCGGATGGGCGTCGGGACGCGTGGTCGGGTTGATCGGGTTGTCGGTGGCGTACTACTTCACGTATGGGCCGTTCGACACCGTGTTGCCCTACTTCACCCGAGAGCAGTTGGGAAGCGGGGTCGGTGGTTACACCTTGCTGTGGGTGCTGTTCGGAGCGGCCGCACTGGCCACGCTGCCCCTGGCATCGCGGCTCGCGGAGCGGCGCCCCGGTTTGGTCAACGCGCTCGGCGCGATGGTGTGGGGACTGGTCACGCTGCCGATCGTGCTGACCGACGACCTGCCGGCGGCCGCGGCGATCTTCCTGGTCTCCGGAGCGGTTTGGGGACCGTACTCCGCGATCGAGGCGACCGCTCTGCAACGGTGGGCCGACCCGGCGAGTCACGGCGCGATGTTCGGCACGCAGCGTGCGCTGCTGTCGATCGCGTTCCCTCTCGGTGCCGCGGCCGGTGCCGTCGCCGTCGACCACGTGACCCCCGCAGCGATCCTGGCCGTGTCGGCCCTGAGTTGCACCGTCGCCGGAGCGGTGGCAGTGATCCCGTTCCGTTGCGGCTAGGCGCCGTACGGCGGGCGGTTGAGCGGCATCAGCCTGATGCCGACCTGCAGCGCCTTGCTCAGGATCGCCGACTCCGGGCGGCCCAGGCGCATGCTGATCACTGAGGGTGGCAGGTTGTCGGCAGCCAGTTCCTTCAGTTGGTTCAGTTCCTTCGCTGTCCAGGGTTCCGCGGCGTTGCGGATGGACTGCGGCAATCCCATCGTCCTCACTTCTTTCGTTGCAGATCGGTTCCCCGGTGCCCGATCTGCAACGATTGAAAAGTCAGGCCGGCCGGCGCCTGCGCAGGGCCGGGTCGGTGAGCGAAGGCGGGCGCCACGCGCCGTCCGGCGGGTAGAGGTCCGTGCCCGGCGGGACGATCTCGTCGATCCGGTCGAGGGTGGCGTCGTCCAGAGTGAGGTCGGCGCTCTTCAGCAACCCGTCGAGCTGCTCCATCGTGCGCGGCCCGCTGATCACCGACGTCACGCCCGGGTGCGTGGTGACGAACGCGAGCGCGAGCTCAGGCAGCGTGCAACCGATACTCTCGGCGACCTCGATCAGCTGCTCGACCGCGTCGAACTTCGCCGCGTTCCCCGGAATCGACGGGTCGAACCGGAATGGCGTCAGCGCCGCGCGACCCGTCGTCAGGTCCACCGGCTGATCCTTGCGCACCTTGCCCGACAGGAATCCGGACGCGAGCGGGCTCCAGGTGAGCACCCCCATCCCCAGGCGCTGGGTGGTCGGCAGCAACGAGCGTTCGATCCCCCGGCTGATCAGCGAGTACGGCGGTTGCTCGGTCCGGAACTTCCCGTAACCACGCCGTTCCGCGACGTGGTACGCGTGCACGAGGTCCTCGGCCGGAAACGTCGACGACCCGAACGCGCGGATCTTCCCCTGGCTGACCAGGTCGGTCAGCACCCACAGGGTCTCCTCGATGTCCGTGCTGTAGTCGGGCCGGTGGATCTGGTACAGGTCGATCCAGTCGGTGCCGAGCCGGCGCAGGCTGTTCTCCACCTCCTGGACGATCCACCGTCGCGAGTTGCCGCTGCGGTTGCGGGTGCCGTCCTCGAGCGGGAAGTGCACCTTCGTGGCGAGGACCACGTCGTCGCGGCGGCCCTTTAGCGCCTTGCCGACGATCTCCTCGGACTCGCCGCGGGAGTACATGTCCGCGGTGTCGACGAAGTTGACGCCCTGGTCCAGCGCGGCGTCGACGATGCGGATGCAGTCGTCGTGGTCGGGGTTGCCGACCGCGCCGAACATCATCGCCCCGAGGCAGTGCGCGCTGACCTCGATCCCGGTCCCACCCAGCGTGCGGTAACGCATCTACGAGCTCCTCAATCTCTGCTGCCCGGAACGCTAGAAGCTAGAGCGCTGTCTAGGTCAAGCCCGCCACTTTGGGCACCTACTGAGCACCGCAGCGGCGATCGCGTGGGTGACCGGTGCACAAAGTCGGCGTTGGACGTGTGCATAGGCTGGGGATCGTGGAGTTCGCAGAGCTGTGGGATCCGGAGCCGGGCTGGCTGAACACGGCGTCGTACGGGCTGCCGCCGAGGCCGGCCTGGGAGGCGTTGCAGGCCGTGCTGTCCGACTGGCGAGTGGGCGCGACCAGTTGGGAGCCGTGGGACGAGTCGACGACCCGCAGCCGGGAGTCGTTCGCGCGGCTGATCGGTGTGGACGCGGCCCACGTGTTCGTCGGCAGCACCGTGTCCGCGGCACTCGCTCCGGTCGCCGCCGCGTTGCCGGACGGCGCGACGGTGCTGACCGACGACGTCGAGTTCACCTCGAACGTCTTCCCGTGGAAGGTGCACGAGGACCGTGGCGTCGAGGTGGTCGCCGTACCGGGGGACTCGGTGGTCGCGGCGATCCGGCCGGGGATCGACGTGGTCGCGGTGAGCGCGGTCCAGTCGTCGACCGGCGCCGTCCTCGACCTCGCCGCAGTCGTTGCCGCAAGCAAGGAAGTCGGCGCGCTCGTGGTGATCGACGCAAGTCAGGCCGTCGGCTGGCTGCCGCTGACCGTGGACGGGATCGACGTCCTCGTCGCCCACACCTACAAGTGGCTGATGTCACCGCGGGGCGCGACGCTCGGCTACCTCTCGCCGCGACTGCAGGAGCTCTGCCGCCCGTCGGCCGCCGGGTGGTACGCCGCTGCCGACGTCCACAGCTCGTACTACGGGACGCGGATGGAGCTCGCGGACGGTGCCCGGCGGTTCGACCAGTCGCCGGCCTGGTTCTGCTACGTCGGCGCCGCACCGGCGCTCGAGCTGGTCGAGCAGATCGGCGTCGAGACGATCAACCGCCACAACGTCGGGCTCGCGAACGAGTTCCGCGCCGGCCTCGGCATGCCGCCGTCCGACTCGGCGATCGTCAGCACCACGCTCGCCGGCGCCCAGGAGGCCTTCGCGGCTGCGGGCATCCGGGCCGCCGTCCGGGACGGGAAGCTGCGGGCGTCGTTCCACATCTACTCGACGCGGGTCGACGTACATCAAGCCCTCTCCGCCCTGAAACCGCTGCTGTAAGACCTGGAACCCGGTCTGGAAGACCTAGAGGCTGGTCTAGGGTGCCGCCTATGAGCACGGGACTGAGCATCGGGCAGGTGGCGGAGCGGACCGGGCTGAGCGTGCACGCCCTCCGGTTCTACGAGCGTGAGGGCCTGCTCGCGGATCCGGTCCGGCGGGAGTCGAACGGCCGCCGCGTGTACACCGAGGACGACATCGACTGGCTCGACCTGTGCATCAAGTTCCGCTCGTCCGGGATGCCGCTCGAGACCATCCGCAAGTACACCGATCTCGTCCGCCAGGGCCCCGGCAACGAACAAGCCCGCCTCGCCCTCCTCCGCAGCCACCAGGACCACGTCACCGCCCAGATCCAGCAACTCACCGACTGCCTGAACGTCATCACCCACAAAGTCACCACCTACCAACAACACCTCGCCACCGGCGAGCCCACGTGCACCTGGGAAACCCCCTAGGTGACGGTGATCCGGTCCGGGTGGGCGTAGACGTTCATGGTGCCGTTGCGGATGAAGCCGGTGAGGGTGAGGCCGGACTCCTGGGCCAGGTCGACGGCGAGGGAGGACGGGGCGGAGACCGCGCCGAGGATGGGGATGCCGGCCATCACTGCTTTCTGGGCGAGCTCGAAGGACGTGCGGCCGGACACGATCAGGATGCACGAGCGGGCCGGGACGTGACCGGCGAGGACCGCCCAGCCGATGACCTTGTCGACGGCGTTGTGGCGGCCGACGTCCTCGCGGACGACGAGCAACTCGCCGGTGGAGGTGAAGAGCCCGGCCGCGTGCAGACCGCCGGTGCGGTCGAATACCTGCTGTCGCTTCCGGAGCGCATCGGGCAGACCGGCGAGTACGTCGAAGCGCACTCGCACCGGGTCGTCGGCCGGCGAGTAGCGCGTCCTCAGCCGGACGGCGTCCAGCGACGCCTTCCCGCACACACCGCAGGAGGATGTCGTGTAGAAGTTCCGCTCGACCCCGGTGACCGGCGGCGGCACCCCCGGCGCCAGGCCGACGTCGAGGACGTTGTACGTGTTCCGCCCCTCGTCGTCGCGCGAGTCGCAATACCGGGCGTCGCGGATGTCGTCGACGCTGCCGATCACGCCCTCGGTGTGCAGGAAACCGTGGGCCAGCTCGACGTCGTGCCCTGGCGTCCGCATGGTGACCGCGAGCGGCTTGCCGTCCACGCGCAGCTCGAGTGGTTCCTCGACCGCGATCGAGTCCGGCCGGGAACGGTCGCCGGCCGGACCGAGCCGCAGTACCGGACGACGTGCGATCAGACGCCCCATGGTCGCGCTCCCGGGTCGAGTGGCAGCAGCCGCGCGGCGATGGCAGCCGCCGGACCCGGGTCGACCACGGCGAGCGCGTCCGCGGCCGCAACCCCACGCAACATCGCCGATCCGCCATGCCCGAGCGGTACCGCGCCTTGTGCGGTGACCCGCACATGGACGAGCCGAGTACTGCGTGGATGGCACGGCAGCCCACCCGGAACCGGCGCAACCGTCAACGCAGGAAGGGAAAGACCACGCATCCGCCGGATCACGGCCACGCCCAACGTCAGGAACGCGGCCAGCGCGGCGAACGGGTTGCCGGGCAGCCCGACGACCAGCCGCCCGTCGGCGAAACGTGCCAAGGCCTGTGGATGCCCGGGCCGGCACGCGACCCCGTCGATGATCAGCTGGGCCCCGATCGCGGACAACGCCGGCCGCAGGTGATCAGCCGGGCCCGACGCCGACGAGCCCGACACGAGAATGAGCTCCCCGTCCGCCGCCAGCAGCGCGTCGACCAACGCCGTACGGTCGTCGGGGAGATGCGTGACGGGCAACGCGACCGCACCGGCGCGGGTGATCAGGCCGGGCAGCATCGGCCCGATGGCATCCCGTACCCGTCCCGGGCCGGACGGGCCGCGGTGCACCAACTCGTCCCCGGTGACGATCGCGGCCACCCGCGGCTGGGGTACGACGGTGAGCCGGTTGAGGCCGACGGACGCCGCGACCCCGAGCACCGGCGGATCCACGAGCACGCCGGCAGGCAGCAACTGCTCGCCGGCCGCGCACTCCTCGCCGGCTCGTCTGATGTGCCGACCCGGCTCACCCGGACCGTGCAACAGCTGTCCGGTGAGCCGAGCGTCCTCGTCCCGCACCACCGAGGTCGCCCCGGCGGGCACCGCCGCCCCGGTCGTGATGCTGCACGCCTCGCCTTCGGCCAACTCCGGGGGAGTGCGTGACGTCGCAGCCACGTGACCCACCAGCCGCCACGGTCCGGGGCCGCGCACGGCGTACCCGTCCATCGCGGACCGATCCACCGGCGGCACCGCGACCGGGGAGACCAGCGGGGACGCGAGGACGGTGTGCTCGGCCTGGGCCAGCGGCCGGGAGACCGGTTTGCCCGCTACGGCGGTCGCGTACGCCAACTCCCGGGCAGTGTCCCAGGAACCGAAGGACAGGAGGTGCCCGGTTGGGTGGGCCGTTTGCCCAGGCGGCCGAGCGGGAAAGTAGTCGCCGCCGGCCGATACCTCCTGTCCTTCGGTACCCCGACTCACTTCGCGGCCACCTGCAGCTGCTGGGCGGCCAGCGCCGCGACCGGGTCGAGGTCCTCGGCGCCGGCCTCGACGTGGGCGATCAGGGCCTTCTTCATCCGCGGGTCCCAGGCCGCCTTCATGTGGTTCGCGATCGCGGTGGCCGCGTCCGCCGGCGGGCGGTGGGCGAACTGGACCGCGATCTCGTTCGCCAGTCGCACGTACGGCGGGAGCGTGCCGCTCATCGTGTACCTACCGCTTCGCGCTCGGACGTGGTCGCCGTCGGCTGGGTCAGCAGGTCGACCTGGACAGCGGTGACCTTGTACTCCGGGCAGTTCGTCGCCCAGTCGGAGTTGTCGGTGGTGACCACGTTCGCCCCGCTGACGGGATGGTGGAACGTGGTGTAGCAGACGCCGACCGGCATCCGGTCGGACAGCTTCGCACGCAACGTGGTCCGGCCGACCCGGCTCGACAGCGCGACCGTGTCGCCGTCCTCGATCCCGCGGACCTCGGCGTCGTGCGGGTGCAGCTCGAGGATGTCCTCGGGGTGCCAGGCGACGTTCGCCGTCCGCCGGGTCTGCGCGCCGACGTTGTACTGCGACAGGATCCGGCCGGTGGTCAGGATCAGCGGGAACTTCCGCGTCGACCGCTCGCTCGTCGGCACGTACACGGTCTCCATGAACCGGCCCTTGCCCCGGGTGAACTCGTCCTCGTGCATGATCGGCGTCCCGTCCGGGTGCTCGAGGTTGCACGGCCACTGGATCGAGCCCTGCTTGTCCAGCTTGTCGAACGAGACACCCATGAACGTCGGCGTGGTCAGCGCGATCTCGTCCATGATCTGCGCGGCCGAGTCGTAGTGCATCGGGTAGCCCATCTGCTGGGCGATCTCGCAGACGATCTCCCACTCCTGCTTGCGGGTCTTCGGCGCCATCACCGGCCGGACCCGGTTGATCCGGCGCTCGGCATTCGTGAACGTGCCGTCCTTCTCCAGGAACGACGTACCGGGCAGCAGTACGTGCGCGAACTTCGCGGTCTCGTTGACGAACAGGTCCTGGACGACGAGCAGGTCGAGGGCTCCGAGTGCGGCGAACACGTGCTGGGTGTTCGGGTCGGACTGGGCGATGTCCTCGCCCTGCACGAACAGGGCCTTGAAGGTGCCGTCGATCGCTGCGTCGAACATGTTCGGGATCCGCAGGCCGGGCTCGTTCAGCAGCGGCGTACCCCAGAGCTGCTCGTAGACCTCGCGGACGCCGTCGTCGGAGACGTGCCGGTAGCCGGGCAGCTCGTGCGGGAACGAACCCATGTCGCAGGAGCCCTGCACGTTGTTCTGACCGCGCAGCGGGTTCACGCCGACGCCGCGCCGGCCGATGTTGCCGGTGGCCATCGCGAGGTTCGCCATGCCCATCACCATGGTCGAGCCCTGGCTGTGCTCGGTGACGCCGAGGCCGTAGTAGATCGCCGCGTTGCCGCCGGTCGCGTACAGCCGGGCCGCCGCGCGGATCTCTTCCGCCGGTACGCCGGTGATCTCGGCGACCGCCTCCGGGCTGTGCTCCGGCCGGGCGATGAACGACGCCCAGGTCTCGAAGTCCTCACACCGACTGTCCACGAAAGGACGATCGACCAGGTCTTCGGTGACCACGACGTGCGCGAACGCGTTGATGATCGCAACGTTCGTGCCCGGTGCCAGTTGCAGGTGGTGCGCGGCCTCGATGTGCGGCGAGCGGACCAGGTCGATCCGGCGCGGGTCGGCGACGATCAGCTTCGCTCCCTGGCGCAGCCGCTTCTTCATCCGGGACGCGAACACCGGGTGCCCGTCGGTCGGGTTGGCGCCGATGACCAGGATCACGTCGGCCTCCTCGACCGACTTGAAGTCCTGCGTGCCGGCGGACTCGCCGAAGGTCTGCTTCAGGCCGTACCCGGTCGGCGAGTGGCAGACCCGGGCGCAGGTGTCGACGTTGTTGTTGCCGAACACCGCGCGGACCATCTTCTGTACGGCGTACACCTCTTCGTTCGTGGTCCGCGAGGACGTGATCGCGCCGATCGAGCCCTGGCCGTGCTCGGCCTGGATCTCCCGCAGCCGGCGGGCGGTGAAGCCGATCGCCTCATCCCACGCCACCGTCCGCCACTCGTCCGCGATGCTGTCGCGCACCATCGGCTCGAGCACGCGGTCCGGGTGGCTGGCGTACCCGAAGGCGAACCGGCCCTTCACACACGAGTGGCCCTCGTTCGCGCCGCCGTTCTTGTACGGCACCATCCGGACCAGCTCGTCACCGCGCAGCTCGGCCTTGAACGAGCAGCCGACCCCGCAGTACGCGCAGGTGGTGAGGACCGACCGCGTCGGCATGCCGAGCTCGACCACCGACTTCTCCTGCAGGGTCGCGGTCGGGCACGCCTGCACGCACGCGCCGCACGAGACGCAGTCGGACTCGAAGAACGACACCCCGGCACCCGCGGCCACCTTGGAGTCGAAGCCGCGGCCCTCGATCGTGAGCGCGAGCGTTCCCTGTACTTCGTCACAGGCCCGGACGCAGCGCGAACACGCGATGCACTTCGAGGCGTCGAAGTCGAAGTACGGATTGGAGGAGTCGGTCGGCAGGTCCAGGTGGTTCGCTCCGGCCTCGACGCCGGAGCCGTAGCGCACCTCGCGGAGACCGGTCACACCGGCCATGTCCTGCAGCTCGCAGTCGCCGTTGGCCGAGCAGGTCAGGCAGTCGAGCGGATGGTCGGAGATGTACAGCTCCATCACGCCGCGGCGGAGTTTGCCGAGGCGCTCGTTCTGGGTGCGGACCACCATGCCGTCCGCGACCGGCGTCGTACACGAGGCCGGCGTACCGCGGACGCCGTCGATCTCGACGATGCACAACCGGCAGGAACCGAAGGCCTCGAGACTGTCGGTCGCGCACAGCTTGGGGATGTCCAGGCCGGCCTCCTTGGCCGCGCGCATCACCGACGTCCCCAGTGGCACGGCGACGGTCACTCCGTCGACGGTCAGATTGATCGTGGCTGCACCGTCGCGGGCAGGAGTGCCATAGTCGGGTTCCTTGAGCAGCGTCATGCCTGGAAGTCCTCTCCGAAGTGGCGGACGGCGCTACGGACGGGCATGGGGGTCAACCCGCCCATCGCGCAGAGCGACCCGTCGGTCATCAACTCGCACAGGTCGTCGAGCAGCACGAGGTTCTTCTGCCGGTCGTCACCAGCCACGATACGGTCGATCGTCTCCACACCGCGGACCGCGCCGACCCGGCACGGCGTGCACTTGCCACACGACTCGGCCGCGCAGAACTCGAACGCGAACCGGGCCATCGCGGCCATGTCCACCGACTCGTCGAACACCACGATCCCGCCGTGCCCGACCATCGCCCCCGCGGCCGCGAACGTCTCGTAGTCCATCTGCAGGTCGAACTGCTCGACCGGCAGGTACGCACCGAGCGGGCCACCTACCTGGACGGCGCGGACCGGGCGGCCGGACGACGTACCGCCGCCGAAGTCGTTCACCAGCTCGCCGAGAGTGATGCCGAACGCGGTCTCCACGATCCCGCCGCGGGCGACGTTGCCGCCGAGCTGGAACACGCTGGTGCCGAGCGACCGGCCGACGCCGTACGCCGCGTAGACCTCGGCGCCGTGCGCGAGAATGGTCGGGACCGTGGCCAGCGACAGCACGTTGTTGACCACGGTCGGCCGGCCGAAAAGCCCTTCAAGCGCAGGGATCGGCGGCTTCGCGCGAACCGTCCCGCGCTTGCCCTCGAGGCTCTCCAGCATCGAGGTCTCCTCGCCGCAGATGTACGCGCCGGCACCGACCCGCACGTGCAGGTCGAAGCTGAGCCCCGAGCCGAGGATGTTCTCGCCCAGCCAGTTCTCGGCGCGGGCGAGCTCGATGGCGGCCTTCAGCGTCGCGACCGCGTCCGGGTACTCCGACCGCAGGTAGACGTAGCCCTCGGTCGCACCGACCGCGTACGCCGCGATCGTCATCCCCTCGATCAGCGTGAACGGATCGCCCTCGATCAGCATCCGGTCCGCGAACGTGCCCGAGTCGCCCTCGTCGGCGTTGCAGCAGACGAACTTGAGCTCCGACTGCGCGCCGAGCACGGTCCGCCACTTGATCCCGGTCGGGAACCCGGCACCCCCACGGCCCCGCAGCCCGGAATCGACGACCGTCTCGACCACCTCGGCCGGCGTCATCGACAGTGCTTGCCGCAGGCCCTTCATCCCGTCATGGGCCGTGTAGTCCTCGGCCGACAGCGGATCGATCACACCGACCCGGGCGAACGTGAGCCGCTGCTGCCGCTTCATCCACGGCAGCTCCTCGACGAGACCGAGGTACGCGCCGCTGCCTCGCCCTCCGCCGATGCCTCGCCCTTCGCCGAGGTCTTGCCCTTGGCTGACTTCGCGGCCTTGGCCGCCTTCGCCGCGGAGCATGCCGGCCGCGATCAGCCCGTCGACGTCCTCCGGAGCGACCGGCCCGTAGCCGACCCGGCCTTCGGGGGTCTCGACCTCGACCATCGGCTCCAGCCAGAGCATGCCGCGCGAGCCGGTCCGGACGACCTCCACGCCGGCCGTCGCGGTGATCCGCTCGGCGACCTCGTCGGCGCCGACCGACCGCGCCGCGGCGTCCCTCGGGACGTAGACCTTCGTCATCGAGCCTCCCCGAGGATCGCGTCGAGGCGGGCCGGCGTGACCCGTCCGTGCAGCTTGGCGCCGACCTGCACCGCCGGGCCGAGGGCGCAGTTGCCGAAGCAGAACACCTCGTCCAGCGTCAGCCGGCCGTCCGCGGTGCTCTCACCGAACCCGCAGCCGGTACTGCGTTTCGCGTGCTCGGCCAACGCGACCGCGCCGACCGACCGGCACGCCTCCGCCTGGCAGATCGCCACGGTGGTACGTCCGGCCGGCGTACGGCGGAAGTCCTTGTAGAACGTGACGACGCCGTGGACCTCGGCCACGGCGATGTTCAGTACGTCGGCGATCACCGGGATGTCGCCCTGGTCGACGTACTCGAGCTCCTCCTGGATCGCGTGCAGGATCGGGATCAGCGCGCCCCGGAGCCCACGTAGTTCGGTGGCTATCTCACGCACCCGCTGGGCACGCCCGGGGACCGGGACGGGGGCGGCGGCCACGACCTCGCTCGTCATGTATACAACATTCCGTCGCCAAGGCCGCAGGGTCAAAGCAATGCTGCCTATGAGGTGATAGACGGCTTCTATCAACCGGATCGCCGTCGTGCGGGGGTTCGCCGGCGACCGCAGGCTGAGCTGCTGCTCCATCGTGCCGGTGGGCCGCAGGCCGGGCTGCCGCACGGCCGTGACAGGAGGTCGCGGCCCGAGCTACGGCAAGGCCGTGACGGCAGGCCGCAGGCCGAGCCACTGCTCGGCGCCCCAGGCCTCGAACCGCTCCACCTCGGCGAACCCCAGCTTCGCCGCGAGCCGCATCGAGCCGGCGTTGGCGGACTGAGTGGTGAGCACCACCGGCTCACCCGGCAGGACACCGTCGAGCCAGTCGAGCGCGGCCGTACACGCCTCGGCGGCGTACCCGAATCCCCAAGCCCGCGGCAGGAACAGATAGCCGAGATCGGCCTTCCCACTGGCCGCGGGGCGACTGTGTCCGGTCGCCCGCCGGAGCAGGATCTGACCGATCATCGACCCGTCGAGCTCCACGACGAAGTTCCCCGGCCACCGCCGGGGCGTCTCCGGCAGATCGCGCTCGAGCTCGTCACGCGGGCGGGGGCCGCCGAGGTAGGCGTTCACCTCTGGCGAGGTGTGCAGTTCGATGAAGGCCACACGGTCCCGCGCCTCGGGCTCCCGCAGCACGAGCCGCTCGGTCCTGATCGGCGCAGGCGGCCAAACTACAGCTCCCAGATCCTCCATTCGCGCACGCTAACGCACGCTCGAGTCAGGTCGGGCGGGGCTCAAGGCCCCGCAGGGCGGTGTCAACGAGGTGGTCGACGTACTCGTCGGTGAGTGGGCCGGTGCGTTGCAGCCAGCGGTTGAGGACGGGTCCGAAGATCAGGTCCACCGCGACGTCCAGGTCCACGTCCTCGCCCAGTTGGCCGGCGGTCTGGGCCGAACGGAGACGGTCCTTCTTCAGCTCGCGCATCGGTCCGTCGAGGCGCTGCACGTAGTCGGCGGCGAGCGCAGGGTCGTGGACGATCTCGGTGTGCAGGGCGCGCATCGGCTGGTCGTACCGCGGATCCTCGAGCTCGATGACCGTGGCCTTGAGGACGAACTTGAGGTCGGCCGCGAGGTCACCGCTGTCCGGTAGCGGGTGAAGCTCGCCGTCCTCGCCGCCCGAGAGCCCCAGGAACGCGTCGAACATCAACGCGCCCTTCGACGGCCACCACCGGTAGATCGTCTGCTTCCCGACGCCGGCGGCGGTCGCGATGCGCTCGATGGCGACCTTCTGGTAGCCGACCTCGGCGACCAGATCCAGGGCGGCACCGAGGATCGCCTGCCGGGACGTCTCGCTGCGGCGGGTGGCGTTGGGCATGCGACTACCCTAGCACCTGATGAGACGAGACGGTCCGTCTTGACAACTGTTGTGAGCCCTGTAGTGTTTCGCTCATCAACGAGACGCAACGGTCCGTCTCGTGGTGACGAGAGGATCCGAAATGGAAACCACAGGCAAGCCGACGGCCGACGCGTCGGACGTGACGGGTGTCGAGAGCGGGCGGAGTGCGGCTGGGATGGCGCGGGTTGCGGGTGAGCGGGTCTGGTTCGTCACCGGGGCGAGTCGGGGGCTCGGGCGGGCGTTCACCGAGGCGGCGCTGGGGGTCGGCGATCGGGTCGTCGGTGTCGCGCGAGACGTCACGCCGCTGAAGGACCTCGCCGATCGGCACGAGGGCCGCTTGCTGGCCTTGCCGCTCGACGTGACCGATCGCTATGCCGTCTTCGACGTCGTCGACGAGGCCGTCCGGCAGTTCGGCCGCCTCGACATCGTCGTGAACAACGCCGGCGCGCTGTACGCCGGGATGGTCGAGGAGTTCACCGAAGCACAAGCCCGCGCCCAGTTCGACCTGAACTTCTTCGGCGCACTGTGGGTCAGCCAGGCCGTGATGCCGCACCTGCGAAGCCAGGGCAGCGGGCACCTCGTGCAGATCTCCAGCATCGGTGCGCTCGGTGGCTTCCCCAGCACCGGTCTCTACAGCGCCAGCAAGTTCGCCCTCGAAGGCATGAGCGAAGCCCTCGCAGCCGAGGCGGCCTCGTTCGGCGTCAAGCTCACCATCGTCCAACCCGGCGGCTACTGGACGGACCTGTACGCGAACACCACGGCGACCACGCCGAACCAGGTCTACGACCCGCTCCGCGCCGAGCTCGAGAAGCAATGGGCCGAAGGCTCGATCGACAGCGAACCGCGCTTGGCTGCCGAAGCCCTGCTGAAGCTCGTCGCGAGCGACGACCCGCCGCTCCGCCTCCTGCTCGGCAGCATGATCTACGACCTGGCCTTCGAGCTCTCCCGCCAACGCATGACCACCTGGTCAGCCTGGGAAGACGTCAGCCGAGCCGCCGAGAAGGCCGTCCCGGCGCCAGGAAGCTAGTGCCCAGAGTCAGAAGCTCGGCGGGGGGTTTCGGCGCCCACGACACTAGGCCCGGCTCGACACTGGTCCGTAGAGGGCGTGGTCCCGGTCCTCCACGAAGGCCCAGTAGCGGTCGCCGTAGGACCAATGCCACCACTCGGTCGGGTAGTTCACCAGGCCGGCGGCGGTGAGTACGTCGGCGAGCAGCGCGCGGTTCGTCCGGGCGTCCCGGCTGATGGTGGCCGCGTCGAAGAAACACGCGCCGTTGCTCTGCTCGGGGGTCGCGTCGATCGGCGTGCCGAGGTCGAGCGGGCCGTGCGCGCCGATCAGCGTCAGGTCGACGGCGGCCCCGGCGACATGCGGTGCGACGTCGACCGGGGCGACGAACCGGCTCGTGAGTGCGTCGAGGTCGTGGCCGGCGCTGCCCGGATGCAGTCGCTCAAGCTCGGCGCGGTAGTTCGCGTAGATGTCCTGCTGGATCTCGAGCGGGCGCAGGCCTTCCACAACGTGCAGACGTACGCCGGACGGCAGGAAGGCGTCGGCCGTGGCGAGCCGATCCGCGACGCCTTCACGGACGAACTGCTGATCCCGCGTCGAGATGCCGCGGGTGAAGAGGTCGACCAGCGGCTCACCGTTCTCGACCGCCGGGATCCGGCTGATCCGGTCGTCGCTCAGCAGCACGGTCATCCGCGCGCCACCGCGGTCCGGAGCAGGGTGTCGACCACCTCGGCGTAGCTCATCCCGGCCGCCGCCCACATCCGCGGAAACTGCGACGCCGGCGTGAATCCAGGAAAGGTGTTGATCTCATTGACCACCGGCACCCCGTCGGCCGGGACGAAGAAGTCGACCCGGGCCAAGCCTTCGCAGCCGAGCACCTCGAAGACCTCGATCGCGGTCCGCCGCAGTCGCTCGGCCAGCTCCGGCTCCAACGGCGCGGGTACGACGAACCGGGTGGCACTGCTGTCGTACTTCGCGGCCGCGGTGAAGAACGGCTCGCCCGGATCGCTGTGGATCTCCAACGCCGGCGCGGCCTCGACCCGCCCGTCCGGGAACTCCAGCACGGCCAGGTCGATCTCTCGGCCGACCATCTCCCGCTCCACCAGCACATGCGGATCGAGCACAGCGGCGTCGGCGATCGCGTGCGACAACGTCGGCAGGTCGGTCGCCCGGGCCACACCGAAGCTGGATCCGCCGTTGCCGGGTTTGACGAAGACCGGGAAGTCCAGGCCGGCCGCCTTGAGTTTCTGCATCACGGCCTCGGTGTCTGCGAGGTCCGGACCGGCCAACGTGATCCCGGGAGTAATGGCGATCCCGTGGGCTCTCAGCACCGACTTGGTGAGGTGCTTGTCGAGTCCGACCGCGCTGGCCGCCACGCCGCTGCCGACGTACGGGACCTTCAGTTGCTGGAGGAATCCTTGCAGCGTGCCGTCCTCACCGCCTTCACCGTGCAGAGCCGGGACGGTGACGTCGCAGGCCTGGAGGATCTCGATCGCCTCGTGCTGGCCGTCCACCCAGTTGCCTTCAGCATCGATCACCAACGGGATCGGCGTGTGGCCGAGCAGGCTGACCGCTTTGACGATGCCACGTCCGCTCGCCAGCGACACCTGGTGCTCCGGGCTCGCGCCGCCCATGACGACTGCCACCTTCATCGGGCCGTCTCCTCGTAGCGGCGAGGCACTCGGGCGCCGATGCCGCAGTAGATCTCGTGCGGGATGGTGCCGGCCCAGTCGGCCCAGTCCTTGCAGGTGGGTTCACCGCGGGAGCCGTCGCCGAAGACGGTGACCGGCTCGCCCGGTTCGACGGGCAGGTCGCCGGCGTCCACGACGAACTGGTCCATCGCGATCCGGCCGATCACCGGCATCCGGACTCCCCGGCACAGCACGCTCGCCTTGCCGGCTACGACCCGTGGGATGCCGTCGGCGTACCCGAGGGGGACCAGGGCAACGGTCGTGTCGTGGGACGCGACGAAGTCGTGTCCGTACGAAACGCCTTCGCCTGCGCGGATCCGGCGTACCTGGGCCAGCTTGGTCACCAGCCGCATCGCAGGTCGGAGCCCGATGCCCAGCTCGTCGATCCCGTACAGCCCGGCCCCGACTCGGACCAGGTTGCAATCGGACGCGTCCAGCGTGATCGCCCCGGCGGAGTTCGCCAGATGTACGACGGTGGGTTGCAGGCCGGCGCGTCGAGCGAGAGCCACACCGGTGCGGAGCAGGCGCAACTGTTTGCGACTCTGGAGCGCGTCCGGGGTGTCGCCGTGGGAGAGGTGGGACCAGATACCGCGGACCGTGAGCGCGCCGAGGGCTTCGTAGTGCGCGGCGGCGCGCGTGAGTTCGACCCAGTGGTCGGGTGCGCTGCCGGATCGGTGCAGGCCGGTGTCGAGTTTTAGGTGCACGTGGTGGATCGACGGGTTGGACACCACGCGCTGCAGTTCTGCAATCGTCGAGACGCTCACGTCCACGTCGAGACCGCCGAGCAGCATGAGTTCGGCGGCGTCGTACAGCCAGGTGAGGATCGGCACGGTCAGCCCGGCCGCCCGGAGTTGCAGGGCTTCCTCGGCCCGCGCGACGCCGAGCCAGGTCGCGCCGGCCTCGATGGCCGCGCGGGCCACGGGTACGGCGCCGTGCCCGAAGGCGTCCGCCTTGACCACAGCGAGAATCCCCTGTGGGACAAGGCGACGGAAGGTGCGGACGTTGTTGCGAACCGCCGAGAGGTCAACAACCGCCTCCGCCAGCCCAGCGAACGACCCGCCCCCGAGCGATCCGCGCGTCGACTCGCCGGCGAGGGAGCCACCGGGAAGGGAGCTGTCGGGGACGGAGCTGCCGGGGTTTGCCGTGCTGGTGAGGGTGTTGCTGGGGTTTGGCTTGCCGGTGGTCGGGGCGGCCGCCGGGTGTGGGCGGGACGGGTTTTGGACCGGATGCATGTCCGGTATTGTTGTTTCCGGCAATGATCAGCTTCATCGGTTCGAAGACCGATGTTTCCGGACCACTGCTACGACCCTGGTATGACCGGGCTCCTCCGGATGAATGAAATCGGCCGCTCCGGCGAACTTTCCCCGGCATACTGGACGCGTGGAAGCCACCGATCACCTGAAGGCGTCGCTGGTGGCGGCGATCGCGCTGGCCAACACCTTCGGTTCTCCGTGGCGCCAGGGCCGGGCCGCTCAGGAGCCGACCGTCACCGCCGTACAGGACGTCCTCAGGCTGACCACGAACCAGGCGGTCGAGGTGGACCTCGCGGCGTACGCACCCGGCGCCAAGCAGTTGTACGACGCCCTGGGCCGCCTGCCGGCCGGTGACGTCGACCCGGCGGTCGAGGTGGTGAACGAGTTGCTCAGGAGCACGAAGGCGGCGCCGCAACTGACGCGGCACGAGGATGCGCCCTGGCACCTGCACTTCGGTGATCCAGCCGAGGTGACCGGGTGGATCGCGGAGTTCGCCACCGCGACCGCGATGCTGCTCGGCAGTCAGGACGTCCATCGCCTCCGCCGGTGCGAGGCCACGCGGTGTGAGGACCTGTTCCTCGACGCGACCCGTAACCGGACCCAGCGCTTCTGCTCAACGGCCTGCCAGAACCGCACCAAGGTCGCCGCCCACCGCGCCCGCAGCGCCTGACCCCTTCGCCGTCACCATGGTTGCCTCCCGCAACCAGCCGAGCCGGCGGTACAGCTGCTCGCCGTCGGCTGTTGCCATCAGCAACCCGGTCGAAGCACCCCGCTCGACCGCCCGCCGGCTCAACACCCCCATCACCACGCTCCCCAGCCCACGGCGCCGATACGCCGGCTCGGTCTGAATGTCATGCATCACCGCAACATCGCCCGTCACCGCCACCATCCCTCGCGCAGCAACCCCACCATGCGCACCCACCACCCGCACCACTTCCAGCGCTCCGCGAGACTCCACCACCACCTCGCCACCAGCCACCACCCCGCGCACCACGACTTCACGATCCGACGCCAAGACTCCCGCGCGCCCCATCGCTCCTCGAGGCTCCACGAGTGCGTCTCCGCCCGCCGCCACGCCGCGCGCCACGACTTCGCGATCCGGCGCCAGGACTCCCGCGCGCCCCATCGCTTCCCGAGGCTCCATGCGCGCGTCTCCGCCCGCCGCCACGCCGCGCACGACTTCGCGATCCGACGCCGGGACTCCCGCGTGCCCCAGGGCTCCCTGAGGCTCCACCAGCACGTCCCCGCCCGCCGCCGTCCCGTGCGCGGGCTCCAGCGGTCCCCGCGATTCCAGTGCAACCTCGTCTGAAGGAGATGGCTGAGGATGGGTGCGTAGGTCGATCGACATCAGAGACTTGTGCTCCGCGAACGGCTCCAGTCCGGCGTCCGCCAGTCGGTGCGCGACATCGTCGCCGTGCTGCGTGGTCACGGTCAGCCAGGTGTCTCGGACCGTCGTGGCTGCCAGTCGGTCCACGACCGCCGGATCGTCAGTCAACGCGAACAGTTCGCGTTCACGTCCCGGCAATCCCAGTACGACGGCCAGCGCACCGTCGTACTCGACGGGCGGAGCCAGCCCCCGGCACAGTCGCCAGCCCTCGACCCAGCGCCTCAACAGCTCGTCCATGCCGTTGAGTGTAACTGCTTAGTACGGGATTAGTCAGTTACTGTTACCGAGGACGAAGGTCTGGATCGCGACCACCGCTGCGCCGCGGGCCCACTCGGTGAAGTCGGCGGGCTGCAGGACCATCGGCAGTTCGGCGCCGGAGGGATGGCGGTCGGCGTGCAGGCCGGCGAGCAGTTCGTCGTGGGCGACCTCGGCCAGGCGTACGCCCTCGCCGCCGAGGACGACCAGCTCGGGCATGGTGAAGTTCGCGGCCGCGGCGATCAGTCGGCCGAGGGCGCGGCCGGCCCGGCTGACGACCTGCGTCGCCGCGGCGTCGCCCTTGGCAGCCAGGTCGAGGCACTCCTCGTAGTCGATCGGGCGGCCGAGAGCGTTGCCGACCTGCTCGGTGATGGCGCCGACGGTCAGCAGGCTCATCGCACATCCGTGGTGACCGCGGTCGCACCGCGGCCCGTCCGTCACCAGGGGATGGTGGCCGATCAGACCGATACTCGTGTCCGGGCTGTCGACGGTCCGGTTATGGACGACCAGCCCGTACCCGATCCCGACTCCGATCGTCAGCAGGACGAAGCGTTCGGAGCCACGGCCGGCGCCGAACCAGTGCGTCGCCTCGGTCAACGCGTCGAGGTCGTTCGCGACGACGACCGGTACGTCGGTGCCGGTCGCGAGCAGGTCGCCGAGCGGCACGTCGACCCAGTCCAGGTACGGACCCCAACGGACCTCGGACGTGGCCGAGACCCGGCCGCCCACGGTCACGCCGAGACCGCTGATCGGTCGCTGCCCCGGTGTCTGTGCGGCGAGGTCGTCGGCGAGCTCCAGGACCAGCGCGGCAACCGCCGATGGAGTGTGGTCGGTCAGTGGTCGCTCGATGCTCGCGATCGTCTCGGCCCGCAAGGTCGTGAGTACGCCGATCGCGGAGTCTCCGGTGAGCTTGACGCCGACGAAATGATGGGCGGCCGGATCAAGGTCAAGCGGCTGCGACGGTCGACCGACCCGCGCATCTGTCGATCGGTCTGCTTGGCCCAGGTCGGCGGTTTGGCCGACGCCCGCGCCGGTTTGCCTGGTGCTCCGCGCATTCGTCGGCCGGCCCGGATGGCTTGGGGCGGCGGTTTGGCCGGCGGGGGTCTCGACGAGGAGGCCGGACTCGACCATCGGCTTGGTCAGCCGGGTCAGACTGCCCGGCGACAACCCCACCCGGCGGGACAGTTCGGCGCGCGACAACGGCCCGTCCAGCAGAATCTCCAGCGCCACCTGCCGAGACGGACCCGTCAACGGCCGCCACTCACCCACCCGCTCAGGGTAATCGGTACACCGACAGCACCCCCTCGGGATGCCGGTGAGCCGAACGGCCCGGCGATGGAGGTGGTGGTGGGTGGGGGAGGTTGGACGCCGGGACGTGACCCGGTCCGCGGTTCTGGCCGCACAAGCCCCGGCGTCGAGCTCAACCCCACGGTCCGCAGGTGACCACCAGTGGATGGAGGTGCGGACCAATAGCGGGCGAAGTACCCAATTCCTCTTGAAGTATGCACCCGTTTCACCGGGAAGGCGGCCGCCGTTTTCCTATATTTTCAGAACGTTTCAACGACTCCGGCCCGACGAGACCGCGGAAGACCAGCGTGAGCCACCGGGCCCGCGCCTCCGGCGGTTGGTCGATGGGCGCGGACGAGATCAGCAGGTAGAAGTCGTCGACGGTGACGTCCGGGTGCAGGTCGCCGTCCTTCTGCGCGGCCGCGATGAGTGGCTCGACCGCGGCCCGTGCCCGGCTCTCGGCAGCTTCGTCGACGGTGGCGGCGCCGAGCGCGCGGGCGGCGGCCTTGACCGCGTGGTCGACGGCGGACGTCTCCAGGACGCGCTCGACGAACGAGGTGATCTCGTCGATCGCGGTGGCGCCGGCCGCGAGCCGCGCGTTCGCCGCCTCGGCGTCGTCGGCGACATGGCCCAGGTACTCGGCGATGACCGCGGTGACCAGGTCGGTCTTGTTCGGAAAGTGCCGGTAGAGCGTGCCGACGGCCACGCCCGCCGCGGCGGCGATCTCGTCCATCCCGGCCTCGGGACCGGACCGGGTGATCTGCTCGCGGGCGGCGTCGAGGATCTTCTGCCGGTTGCGAACCGCGTCGGCGCGGGGACTCACAGGCGACTCCTTGCAATATCGTGAACCATGGTTCATGATCATCGTGAACCGGAGTTCATCTTACCTTGAGGGACGGCCATGACAGCCAAGATCATCCTCGTCACCGGCGCTTCGTCCGGGATCGGCGAGGCGACCGCCCGCAAGCTGCACACGCTCGGGCACACCGTGTACGGCGCCGCCCGCCGGGTCGACCGGATGGCCGCGCTGGCCGCCGACGGCATCCGGCCGATCGCCATGGACGTCACCGACGAGGACTCGACGAGGGCCGGAGTCGACCGGATCCTGGCCGAGTCCGGGCGGATCGACGTACTCGTGAACAACGCCGGCTACGGGTCGTACGGCGCGCTCGAGGACGTGCCGTTGTCCGAGGCGCGGTACCAGTTCGAGGTGAACGTGTTCGGCGCGGCGCGGTTGATCCAGCTCGTGCTGCCGGGGATGCGGGCGCAGGGCAGCGGCACGATCGTGAATCTCAGCTCGATGGGTGGGCGGATCCACACCCCGCTCGGCGGCTGGTACCACGGCACCAAGTTCGCCCTCGAGGCGCTCAGCGACTGCCTGCGGCTGGAGGTCGCGCGGTTCGGCGTCGACGTGGTCCTGATCGAGCCGGGCGGCATCCACACCGAATGGGGCGGGATCGCGGCCGACAACCTGCGGAAGGTCTCCGCCTCCGGTCCGTACGCCGGCCAGGCCGAGGCGATGGCCGACGCGATGGACTCGGAGCGCGCCGACCGCCGCAGCTCCCCGCCGACCGTGGTCGCCGACGCGATCGCCCGCGCCGTGACCGCCCGGCGGCCGCGGACCCGCTACCTGGTCGGCTTCGCCGCCAAACCGCTGGTCGCCGCCCGCCGCATCCTGCCCGACCGCGCCTTCGACCGGCTGATCAAACAGGCCAGCGGCGTCCGCGACTAGGGCACGTCCCCGGCCGACGTCCGTGCGGGAGCCCGCAGGCGCCGATCAGGTGCCGGCCGACCTCAGTGCGGGAGCCCGCGAGTGTCGATCAGGTGCCGGCCGACGTCCGTGCGAGAGCCGCACGCGTCGAACGGGTGCGGCCAGCCAGCGATCAGGTGCCGGCTGACGTGTCGACCTGAGGGCGAGCTCAGTGGGGGAGTTTGCGGGTGTCGATCAGTTGCTGGGCGACGTCGCGGAGCTTGGTGTTCGTGTCCTGCGAGTAGCGCTTGAGAATGGCGAAGGCGCGGTCGCCGTCGACGTCGAACCGCTCCATCAGGATCCCCATCGCCTGGCCGACCAGCTTGCGGGCGTCGACGGCCTGGGCCATCGTCTCCTCGTGCCGGGCGGAGGCGACCGCGACCGAGGCGTGCCGGGCCAGGATGTGGGCGATGGCCTCGTCGTCGTCACCGAAGGCGTCCGGGATCGGGCTGTACAGACCGAGTACGCCGACGGTCGAGCGGGACCCGTCGCCGGTGGCCAGCGGGACGTCGAGGACGCTGCGGACGCCGAGGGCCGCGACCTTCTCGGCCCACTCCGGCCAGCGGTCGTCGATGAGGGTGTCGCGGATCAGCACGGTCGACCGCTCCCGCAGCGCGGCGACGAGCGGGCCGTTCTGGCTGTTGAGCTGTAAGGAGTACACGTCGTCGACCACTGGGTCGGTGGTGGCGGCGATCTCGGGCTGGGAGCCACGGGTGTACAGCGCGACGCCGGCGTAGCTGCAGTTGAGCGCCTGCAGGGCGAACTGGACGACCGCGTCGATCGTCTCCTCCACCCCCGGTGCGTCATGCATCTCGATCGCCAGCCGGGCGAAGGCGTCGGCTGACGTCGCGGCGAGGTCGTGCTCGGTCAAGGGGACTCCAGTCGTGCTCGAGCCATCGGGCACCCCGTGGCTGGAGTGGTCCTCAGGAGACATCATGCAGCCCCTGCCCCCCAAACTGTTAGCCGGACCGCCCGGCGAATTTTCTGGGTCGTTGAACCCAGAACGATACAGTGAAGTTATGACCGACTTCCCGGCGCTGCTGAGCGGCCGGACCAGCTGGCGGCGGGAGATCGCGGCACCGGTGCGTGCCTTCCTGCGCACCGAGGCGGGCAGCTCCGGCGTGCTCGCCGCGGCGATCCTGGTCGCGCTGGTCTGGGCCAATCTCGCTCCCGGGACGTACGACGAGTTCTGGCACACCGAGCTGTCGATCGGGCTCGGCGGCGACGAGCTCTCGCTGGACCTGCGGGAGTGGATCAACAGCGGCCTGATGACACTGTTCTTCCTGGTGGTCGGGCTCGAGGCGCGGCGCGAGTTCGACCTTGGTGACCTGCGCGACCGAAGCCGGTTCGTGCTGCCCCTGGTGGCCGGAGTCGCCGCGATGATCGTGCCGGTCCTCATCTACCTGGCGTTCAACGCCGGTGGCGAGGGCGCCCACGGCTGGGGTGTGGCGATGTCGACCGACACCGCGCTCGCGCTCGGCCTGCTCGCGCTGGTCGGCCGCGGCGTACCGGACCGGGTCCGGGTCTTCCTGCTCACGGTCTTCGTCGTCGACGACGCGATCGCGCTGCTGGTCATCGCCGTCGTCTACAGCGAGGACATCGCCTTCATGCCGCTGATGGTGGCGCTGGCCGCCTTCGCCGCGGTGCTCGTGCTGGCGTTCCTGCGGGTCCGCAAGGCGTGGATGTACGTCGTCCTGGGCGTCGTCACCTGGGCGGCCCTGCTGACCAGCGGCGTCGATCCCGTGGTTGCGGGCCTCGCGATCGGGCTGACGGCGTCGGCGTACTCGCCGGGGCGGGAGGAGCTCGAGCAGGCGACCGGGCTGTTCCGGCTGTTCCGCGAGCAGCCGACGCCCGAGCTGGCCCGCTCCGCGACAGTCGGGCTGACCGCGACGATCTCGCCGAACGAGCGGCTGCAGTACCTCTACCACCCGTGGGTGAGCTTCCTGATCGTCCCGCTCTTCGGGCTGGCGAACGCCGGCATCCCGGTCCACCCGGACTTCCTCGGTGAGGCGTACACCTCGCCGATCACGCTCGGCATCCTGGTCGGGTACGTGGTCGGCAAGCCGCTCGCGGTCACGGTGGTGTCCTGGCTGCTGGCGCGGTTCTCGCACGGACGCTACCGGCCGCTCGTCGGCTGGGCGGCGGTCGTCGGCAGCGGCACGATCGCCGGCATGGGGTTCACCGTCTCCTTGCTGATAGCAACGATCGCGTTCGAGGGGCCGGCGCTCACGGAGGCCAAGCTCGGGCTGCTGTCGGCGGTGGTGGTGGCGTCGGTGCTGACCTGGCTGGTGTTCCGCGCGGCCAAACTGCTGTCGCCGCCGAAGAAGGCGATGGCGCTGCTCGGCGACGCGGAGCAACTGGTCGACCTGGCCGAGCCGGTGGATCCCGAGCGGGACCACATCCGCGGCCCGGAGACGGCCTCGGTGACGCTGGTCGAGTACGGCGACTTCGAGTGCCCGTACTGCGGCCGCGCGGAGACCGTCGTCCGGGACCTGCTGCAGGACGACGACCTGCGGTACGTGTGGCGACACCTGCCGCTGACCGACGTGCACCCGCGGGCGCAGATCGCGGCCGAGGTGTCGGAGGCGGCCGCCGCCCAGGGCGCGTTCTGGGAGATGCACGACCTGCTGCTCGCGAACCAGGAGAACCTGCAGCCCAAGGACCTCCTCCGGTACGCCGAGGAGCTCGGGCTGGACCTGGATCGCCTGCACGACGACGTGAAGCGGCACGTGGCCGCGGCCCGGGTCGCGCAGGACGTCGAGTCGGCCGACCTGAGCGGGGTCTCCGGGACGCCGACGTTCTTCGTGAACGGCGAGCGGCACTACGGCGCGTACGACGTCGACACGCTCAAGACCGCCATCAAGGTGGCCCGGGCCCGCGCGAAGCTGGTGAAAAGCTGACTGGATCTTGATGCACCAGGGCATTCCTGCCACTGTTGCCCGTCCTGGTGATGCCGGACGCTGGTGACTCCGCTGATCGAGAAGGAGCCCCGGATGTCCGTTGACCTGCAAACGTCGGCTGTTCTGCAGACCCCCGCCGCCGGGCGGGACGCCGCCGTCGCGCACTTCGCCGGCCGGTTGTCGTTCGAGGCCGACGTGTCCGACGTGGCCGCGGACATCGGTGCCGGTGTGGTCGGCTGGGTGCTGGTCGACAGCCGCAGCCAGGAGAGCTGGGACCAGGGTCACGTACCCGGGGCGATCCACCTGCCGACCCGGGAGATCGCGGCCCGCGCGGCGACCGTCGTACCTGCGGGCACGACGGTCGTGACGTACTGCTGGGGGCCGGGGTGCAACGGCGCGACCAAGGCCGCACTCGAGTTCGCCAAGCTCGGCTACCCGGTGAAGGAGATGATCGGCGGCTTCGAGTACTGGTACCGCGAGGGCCTGCCGGTGGAGACCGCCGACGGCGTCGAGCGCCGCGCGGCCGACCCGCTGACCGCTCCCCGCGGCGTCGCCTGCGCGTGCTGACGTCAGGCTGTTTCGAGCGCCCGGTCGGCCGGGCGGATGTTCTGGTTCAGGTGGAAGACGTTCTCGGGGTCGTACTTCGTCTTCAGCTCGGTCAGCCGGGTCAGCTTGCCGGGTGAGAACGCCCGGCTGATCGAGTCGCCGTTGAGGACGTTCAGGTAGGCGCCGCTCGCGTACGGCGCCAGCGTGGCGGCGTAGTCGCGGAGCTCGGCGATCCGGGTCGCGTCCTCGGCCGGGTCCTCCCAGCGGACGGCGGTGACGAACTCGAACAGGGTGTCCCGGTGGCTGAAGGCCGCGTCGTCGTCGGGTACGTCGGCGATCGCACCGCCGTACGCCTGCAGGCTCGCGGACACGCCGGGCGTGCGCAGCAGCGCCTGGATCGCGTCGTCGGGGAGGGCCTTGAAGTAGTGGCCCTTCCAGTAGCGGCGGTAGCGGTGGCCCTGCACGTTGTCGTCGCGGCTCTGCAGGGTCAGGTACGGCATCTCCTCGACGTACTCGCCGATCGGACCGAGCGCCCGGAAGGCGTCCAGCAGTTCGTCGCCGCCTTCACCGACCCACACGTAGCCGAGGGTGACCGCGTCGGCCGTGATGCTCGCGGTGAACGTCGCCTCTCGCGGCGCGGTGGCGTTGAGCTCGCGCCAGGCCCGCACAGCGTCGAAGCCGGCCTCCGGCGGATAGGTGAACTCGGCGACCAGCGCCCGCGTGCCGACGTGGTGCAGCCGGAACTCGAACGACGTGACAATCCCGAAGTTCCCGCCGCCGCCGCGCAGGCCCCAGTACAGCTCGGGGTTCTCGTCCGCGCTCGCCCGGACGACGTCGCCGTCGGCGGTCACCAGTTCGTATGACACGACGTTGTCGCAGGCCAGCCCGAACTGCCGGGCCAGCCAGCCCATCCCACCGCCGAGCGTCAGACCGCCGACCCCGGTGTGCGAGACGTTGCCCGCGGTCGTCGCCAGGCCGTAGCGCTGCGCGGCCTTGTCCAGCTCTCCCAGCAACGCACCACCCTGGACGTACGCTCGCTGCCGCTCCGGCACCACCTTGACCGCGTTCATCGGGGTGAGGTCGATCATCAGGCCGCCGTCGGGGACGGCGTGGCCGGCGATGCTGTGGCCGCCGCAGCGGACGCCGATCTCCAGACCGGCCTCCCGGGCGAAGCGGACCGCGGCGACGACGTCGGCGGTGTCGCGGCAGCGCGCGATCGCGGCCGGGTGCCGGTCGACCATCGCGTTCCACACCGACCGGGCCTCGTCGTAGCCGGCGTCCCCGGCCTGCAGCAGCTTGTTCATCGTCGCGCTCCTCGTCGTTCGGGCTCTCCATCACCCTGACAGCGCAGCGGCCCTCCGATAAGGTCCAGTTGCGTGAGCCGAATCAGGACCAGTTCCGGGGCCGGCGAGCTGCTGGTGGAGCTCCGCCGGGACGCCGGCGTGCCGCTGCACCAGCAGCTGGAGAAGGCGATCCGGGACCGGATCCGGCAGGGCCTGATGCGCGCCGACACCGTGATGCCGTCGACCCGCGCGCTCGCGCAGGACCTCGGCCTCTCCCGCGGGGTGGTCGTCGAGGCCTACCAGCAACTCGTCGCCGAGGGATATCTGGTCAGCCGGGGTGGCGGCTACACCCAGGTCGCGGACATCGCCGTGGTCGAAGCCTCCGCGACCGCACCCCGCACCGCATCCCCGCCGCGAATCGACTTCAAGTACAGCAAGCCGGACGTCACGCAGTTTCCGCGTGCGGCCTGGCTGCGGTCCCTGCGCAAGGTGCTGAACGAGATGCCGCACCTGAGCCTGGCCTACCTCGACGGCCGCGGGACGCTCGAGCTCCGGCACGCGCTGGCGGACTACCTCAACCGGGTCCGCGGTACGGCGGCGCGGCCGGAGAACATGCTGATCTGCAACGGCTTCGCCCAAGGATCGCGGTTGCTGCTGCAGGTCCTGGCCAAGCACGGCTACCGGCGGCTCGCGGTCGAGGACCCGTCGGACAACGAGTTGCGGGACGTCGCCACCACGGCCGGGCTCGAGGTGGTCGGCGTACCCGTGCTGGAGACCGGGATCGACGTCGACGTCCTCGAGCAGTCCGGGGCGGACGTCGTCCTGGTCACGGCCGCGCACCAGTTCCCGACCGGCGCGGTGGCGTCGGCCGAGACGCGGGCGGCGCTGGTGGCCTGGGCGGTACGGCGGGACGCGCTGGTGATCGAGGACGACTACGACGCGGAGTACCGGTACGACCGGGAGCCGATCGGCGCGATGCAGGGTCTGGCGCCCGACCGGGTCGCGTACGCCGGGACCGCGAGCAAGACCCTGGCTCCGGGGCTGCGGCTCGGCTGGCTGATCCTGCCGCCCCGGCTGGTCGGACCCATGTCCGACGCGAAGCTGGTGGACGACCGCGGGTCGCCGGTGCTGGAGCAGTTGGCGTTCGCGGACTTCGTCGCGCGCGGCGAGTTCGACCGGCACCTGCGCCGGATGCGGCCGCACTACCGGCTGCTCCGGGACACGCTGGTCGACCGGATGGCGGCCCGGCTGCCGGAGCTGGTGCCGGTCGGGGTGTCGGCCGGGTTGCACGTGCTGACGTGGCTGCCGCCGGGGATGTCCGAGAGTGCGGTGAGCGCGGCGGCGCTGGAGCGAGGTCTCGGGGTCTACGGGTTGGCGCCGTACTGGATGGACGAGGGCCGGCCGGGGCTGGTGTTCGGGTACGGCAGCCTGACGGTCAAGGCGGTTGCTGAGGGCATCGATCTGCTCGCGGACACGGTGGCCGGTCTGGGTAGGTAGCGCCCAGACCGGCTAGGTCTGTGGTCATAGCATGGTCAGAGCGTGAGCTTCTCCAGGTGGTCCAGGACGACGAACTCCGCGCCGGTCTTCTCGACCGAGGTGCGCAGCGGGGTCAGGTCGGTCCAGGGCACGCCGGGCTTGTCCAGCGGGAGGTCGAAGTCGTCCCAGTGGGTCGCGACGACCTTCCGCACCGGCTTGATCGTCCGCAGCAGCCGGTCGGTGATGCCGGGCTCGCCACCCGGGGCGGCGAGGACGACGTCCACCTGCAGGTCGCGCAGGGCGTTCGGGTCGAAATTCGCCGTACTTAGGCTGAGGATCCGGACGCCGCCGATGGTGATCACGTACGCGAGCGTGCCGCCCTCGAGCAGGTCCTCGATCACCCGCGGCCGCGGCGGTACGCCGTCCAGCCGGTAGCCCGGGTACGCGTAGGTGTGGTGGCGTCCGCCGCACGAGTGCAGGGACGGGAAGACCTCGACGGTGAACCCCTCGAACGGGAGGTACTCGCCGCCGCGGACGGGGGACAGGAGCTCGGCCGGGGTCCGCATCGCCGTCAGCATGTTGACGTGCGACTCGGTGCCGAGAACGGTCGCCTGCGTCTTCTTCGCGACGTACGGGACGTCGGCGATGTGGTCGTAGTGCCCGTGGTGCACGAGGATCGCGTCGGCCGTGGAGATGTAGCGGTCGACGACCTCCGGCTTGATCACCAGTTTCGTCTTCGGGTCCGCGCCCTCGGGGGCGAACGTGCCGGTCTTGAACCGGGTGATCCACGGATCGGTCAGCACGATGTGCTTCCCGGAGCGGATCTGCCACGCGTGCGTGCCGAGCCAGGTCAGCTCGACGGTCTGTCGTTCCTGGGCCGCCGTCGCCGTCGCCGTCGCCGGCTCCGCGGTCGCTGCCTCGCCGCGGGTCGCCACGCCGACGACTCCGGCGGCACCGGCCGCGGCCGCCCCCGTGATGATTCCTCTGCGACTCACCTTCACGCCGTCTCCTCTCGTCGTACCGGAGACCACAGTCAAGGCGAGCCGGACGTGGCGTGTCGAATATGCTCTCGGGCATGAAGCGATTGCCGGGACATATCGCCGCAGGTCAGCAGGGTCCATGCTGACCGAACGTCACCTGCAGATCTTCATCGCGCTGGCCGAGGAGCAGCACTTCGGGGACGCCGCGCGGGCGGTCGGCATCACCCAGCCGCCGCTGTCGCAGGGGCTGCGGCGGCTGGAGGCGCTCGTCGGCGCGAAGCTGTTCGAGCGCGGACAGGGCCGGGTGGAGCTGACCCCGGCCGGGGCGGCGCTGCTGCCGTACGCGCGGCGGGCGCTGACCTCGATCGAGGAGTTGCACCAGGCCGCCGTCGCCCGTGATCCGGAGGGCCCGGAGATCAGGCTCGGGCTGGCGCCGGAGGTCCCGCCGTCGGCCGGTGCCGCGGTGGCGGCGGCGTGCGGGGCGGCGATCCCGGGGAGCCGGGTGACGGTGGTGTCCGCGCCGACGAGTTCGCTGGTCGGTCAGGTGTCCGCGGGCCGGCTGACGCTGGCCGTCGTACTGCATCCCGCCGTGCTGGACGGGCTCGAGGCCGGGCCGGTGACGTTGCTGCCGACGTGCGCGCTGGTGCCGACGGCCGTCGTGCCGGACGACGGCGATGAGGTGAAGCTGCGGCAGTTGAGTGGCCTGCCGGTCGCGGTCCGGCCGCGGGCGGAGGCGCCGGCGGCCCGCGATCTGTTCCTGGACACGCTGGCGTTGCACCGGCCGGACGGCGGGACCGTCGTGGTCACCGACGAGCGGGCCGGGCTGGCGATGGCCGCGGCGGGCCAGGCGCTGGTGGTGACGGCGGATCCGTCGTTGACCGCGCCGGGCGTCGGCCGGCATCGCCTGGTCGACGATCCGTTGCCGGTGCGGTTGCGGTTGGTGTGGTCCCGGACGCGTACGCCGTTCCTGCGGCCGGCCGACGTGATGGCGGACCTGACGAACGCGCTGGTGGTGCCGTGAACGCGCGGATCAAGGCCGTCTTCGACGACGCCGGCGTCCGCGGTTGGCTGCACGCGGTCGCGCTGGAGTCGCCGGCGGACACGGTCGAGGTGGACGCGGACGGCGTCGTACCGATGGCGTCGGTGTACAAGCTGCCGTTGCTGGCCGGGTTCTGCCGGCTGGTGGATCTGGGGGAGCTCGATCCGGTGGCGCGACTGACGTTGGATCCGGCGGAGCGGACCGCCGGGCCGACCGGGCTCTCGGTGCTGGCGGATCCGGTGACGATGTCACTGCGGGACCTGGCGGTGTCGATGATGACGGTGTCGGACAACGCCTCGGCCGACGCGTTGCTGGAGTTGGTCGGGCTGCGCCGGTTGGCGGAGCTGCTCGAGTCGTTCGGCCTGCGACGGACCTGGGTACGGCGGGGGACCGCGGCGAACCTGCGTGACCTGCAGCGGCGGACGGGTCTGGACGACCCGAACGCGGCGCTCGCCGTGCTCGCCGACAACGACCGCACCGATCCGGCCGGTGTCTACGAGGCGGCCAACGGGTCGGCGAGCAGCCCGCGCGACATGACGTTCCTGCTGCGACGGTTGTGGGCGGGCGAGTTGCTGTCGGCCGAGCAGACGGACTTCGTGAAGACGACGATGCACCGGCAGATCTTCCAGCACCGGATGGCGTCCGGCTTCCCGCACGACGGCGTACGCGTCGCCGGGAAGACCGGCACCTTCGGAGCCCTGCGGCACGAGGTCGGGGTGGTCACGCTGCCGGGCGGGGCGGCGTTCGCGGTCGCCGTGTACACGTTGGCTGCTCGCGGTGACCTCCGCCAGCCGCGGGTCGACGCGGCGATCGGCGAAGCCGCCCGGGTGGCGGTGGATCTGTTGCGTTAGACGACGGCGTACGCCTCGATCTCGAGGAGGGCCTCGGGTTTGAACAGGGCGACGACCTGGACCGCGGTGCTCGCGGGTGGGTTGGCGGTGTCGACGTACTCGTCCCGCGCGGTCCGGATCGCCGGCAGGTGGGCGATGTCGGTGACGTAGAAGTTCAGCTTCACCACGTCGGCGAAGGTCGCACCGGCCGCTCGCAGGCAGCTGTCCAGGTTCGCGAACACCTGCCGCGCCTGCGCGTCGGGGTCGCCCACGCCGACAAAGTTGCCGTCGGCATCCAACGCGACCTGGCCGGCGATCGCCACCCACTGCCCCGGCCCGGTCACCACGTGGCTGTACCCGTTCCCCGCCGCGACGCCTTCGGGTGTGGGGTGAGAGAGCTTGCTCAAGAGTTCCTCCCGGCTGGTTGTGCGGCCATTCTTACTCCGCCGACAGCACTTCGGCGAAGAAGTTTCCGACCGCGTCCTGCATCTCGCGGTCGAAGCGGTGCGGGCCGGGGAGGACGAGGGACCGGTAGGAGCCCGGGCCGTGGCGGAAGCGTTCGGTGAGCTCGCGGTCGGCGGCACGCATGCCGTCGGGCAGGAAGAGGTGGTCGTCCTCGGCGTAGACGACGAGCTGATGGTGCCGGGCGCGACCGGCGGTCAGCGACGGAGGGTCGAGGTCGCGCAGCGGCCCGGGCGTGGTGAACAGCCAGGAATGAGCGTCGAGGTACGCCGGGACGAGTGACGCCCTGGTTGTCATCATGCAGACGATCGCCGAGGCGCGGATGCCGGGATCCAGGGCGGTCAGGTGGGCCGCGCGTCCACCACCGCCCGAGAACCCGAACACGCCGATCCGCCCCGCGTCGACGCCGTCGAGCTCGCGTAACACGCTCAGCGCGACGAGGTCGTCGTACGCGACCATGCCGGCGAACGACGTACCGAGGAGGCCTGCGGCCTTCGCGATCGTGTGCTCGTGATGGGCGGCGGCTGCGTCGTACCACTCGTCGGGATCGGGTGAGTGGCCCGCCGCTTGCCAGGCCCTCTCGTACGTCGTCATCACCTCGCGCAACCGGTGCGGCAACGGATCCAGGTCGAACCGGCGGGAGGCCCAGGCGAACGCGTCGTGGCACAGGACCACGAAGCCCGCGCGGGCCAGCGTGTTGGCGACGGCGCGGTCCTCGTAGTACTCGCGCCGGAGCTTGACCGCGCCGGCGCTCGGCTGGGGAGTCTCGACCATCCGCTCGGCGCCGACCGACTTCACGCCGCCATGGCTGTGCAGCCCGAGCAACGCCGGACTCGGGCTGCGGCTGTCGTGCGGACGCAGAAGCCAGGCGCGGGTCGCCGGGCCGAACCCGGTGCTCCACTCGAGCACCTGCCCGTGGACATCGTCCGATTGCCAACTGTCAACAATCCGCACCAAAGGCGGCGCGGGCGGTCCGGGTACGCCGAGGAGTCGGGCGGTCCGCGCGGTCAGCTCGTCCCCGGTCAGCGGAGCCGCGTCCCGGAGGAAGCCGGGCCAGTCGTCGTACCCGCCGAGCGTGGTCGGTCTCACGCCTGCCGAGCTGGGACCTGTCCGCTGAGCGTCGCCGGCACCTGTCGTCATGGCCGCAAGACAAGCACAGGCCGGGCGTGGACAGCAGTGCTCGGACTACGATGCGGAAGGCGGTTTCCCGATGGGAGTTGGATGGGCAGGACACCGAAGGGCTCGATCACGATCGCCGACGTCGCGCGGGCGGCGGCGGTGTCGCGGGCAACCGTGTCCCGGGTGATGAACGGGGCCGCCACGGTCGCGCCGGAGATCGCCGAACGCGTCCGGGCCGCCGCCGACCGGCTGAACTACCGGCCCAGCGACCTCGCCCGCAACTTGTCCCTCGGCCGGACGAACATGGTCGCGCTGGTGGTCCCGGATCTCGGCAACCCGCTGTTCCAGCAGATCATGCGCGGGATCACGAACGCCTCGGCCGCGGCCGGCTACCAGGTCCTGGTCGCCGAGACCGACGAGGACCCGCTGGCCGAGGCGGAGATCGCGGTGGAGGCCCGGCGCCGGTGCGACGCGCTCATCATGGTCTCGCCCCGGCTGGCCGAGAAGAGCCTGCTCGACCTGCTGCCGGAGGTGAAGCCGGTCGTCCTGGTCAACCGCCAGGGACCGCCCGACGTGCCCTCCGTCGGCGTCGACTTCGGCCGGGCCGTACGGATCGTCGTCGACCACCTGGTCGGGCACGGCCACCGGCGGCTCGCGTATCTGGCCGGCCCGGTCGGCAGCGCGTCGAACACGGACCGCCTGCGCTCGCTCGCGAAGGCCGAGCGACAGATCGCCGGGCTCGAGATCGTCCGCCTGGAGTGCGGTTCGTCGATCGAGGACGGGTACGCCGCGGTCGAGCGCGTCCTCGAGTCGCGGGTCACGGCAGTGGTCGCGTTCAACGATCTGGTCGCGTTCGGGCTGCTGGCCCGGCTCAACGAGGTCGGCGTCGCCGTACCGGCCGATCTGTCCGTGGCAGGGATGGACGACATCGGGTTGTCGCGGTTCGCCGTACCGTCGCTGACGACCGTGCGGGTGCCGCAGCAGGGGCTGGGAGAGCTGGCCTGGCGGGTGTTGTACTCGCAGATCGCGGGGTCCGAGGGTGCGCTGGACGACGTACCGGATCTGCGGTTCGCGTTGCGGGCGAGCACCGGGCCGGTGCCGCAGACGACCCGGTTGCCGGGTGGCGACGTACAGGGACGGCTAGGACCGGTCCGGTGGCAGCAGCAGGGCGACATCTTCGTACTGCGGTCGGAGGCCGCACTGCTCGCGCACTACGAGTTCGGTCAGCGGATGCCGCAGGTGCATTCGCCGCGTCCGTACCTGCATCCCGTGCGCACGCTCAACGGGACTCCACTGACCGAGGTGAGCCCGGTCGACCACCGCCACCACTACGGCGTCTCGCTCGCCGTCGCCGGGGTCAACGGGACCTCGCACTGGGGTGGCCGTACCTTCCTCCCGGACCGCGGTCCGACCCTGCTGGCGAACCACGGCCAGCAACGCAGCCGCAGCGTCACCGTCGACGCCGACCCCGGCAACACGCTCACCGACGACCTGACCTGGTACGACGAACAAGGCCGACCGCAACTGGTCGAACGCCGGCGCCTCAGCGGCTCACTGGCCGAAGGTGGTTGGCGCCTCGACTGGAACAGCGTACTCATCGCCTCCTACGGCCCGATCCACATCGACAGCCCGGCCACGGCGGGCCGACCCGGCGTGGGGTACGGCGGCATCTTCTGGCGACTCCCGTCCGCCGACAGCACCGTCGTCCTGAGCCAGGACGGCGAAGGAGTCGACGCCGCCTACGGCTCCCTCAGCCCCTGGCTGGCCTTCGTCCAGCACCACGCCGACACCGCCACCACCCTGCTCCTCGTCCAACCCGGCACCGTCCACCCCTGGTTCCTCCGCGCCACCCGCTACACCGGCGCCGGCCCCGCCCTGGCCTGGCAATCCCCGCTAACCCTCCACCCCGACCAGAAACTGTCCCTTTCCCTAACCGCCCTCCTCCTGGACCGCCCCCTCACCCCCACCGAACCCCCAACCCTGGCCGCCAGACTTCTGCAGTCCTAGCCTGTGCGTAGGGGGCCGGGATGGAGCACAACGGGGTCATCGCAGTGCTGGGGGCAACAGGACGTCAGGGCGGAGCGGTTGCCCGGCACCTGCTCGCTGACGGCTGGCGCGTGCGCGCCCTCACCCGGAAGCCGACGTCAGCGGCCAGCAACGCGCTCCGCGCGGCCGGTGCCGACGTCGCGCAGTGCGACATGGCGGACGCCGACTCGTTGCGCCGGGTGTTCGAGGGCGCGTACGGCGTGTACAGCGTGCAGAACTCCCTGACCGCCGGACACGAGGGCGAGATCCGACAGGGCAAGAACGTGGCCGACGCGGCGCGGGCGAGCGACGTACGGCACGTCGTCTACGGCTCGGCCGGCCCGGGCCTGCGCGGCACCGGGGTCGACTCGTGGGAGGCGAAGCTGATCATCGCCGACTACCTGCGGTCGTTGGACGTTCCGCTGACCGTGCTCCGGCCGATGGCCTTCATGGAACTCATGACCGACAAGGACTTCTACCCGCCGGTCTCGACCTGGCGGCTGATGCCCAAGCTGGCCGGTGAGCACACGCTGATCCCGTGGCTGGCCGTCGACGACCTCGGCGCGATCGCAGCCCGGGCCTTCGCCGAGCCTGCCGTGTACGTCGGCGCGGAGGTCCCGCTGGCGGCGGAGTTCCGGTCGATCGACGAGCTGCGCCGGGCCTGGTCCGCGGTCAAGGGACGGTCGCCGCGCGGCTTCCCGATGCCCGTCTGGCTGTTCGAGCGGTTCGTCGGCAAGGACCTCACCACGATGTGGCGCTGGCTGGCGGTCAACCCGGTGTCCGCGGATCCGGCCGCGACGGCGAAGGTCCTCGGCCGGGTCACCACGGCCGAGGAGTTCCTTGCCTGACTCAGAACGACGGCAGGCCGGTGATGGGGGAGGAGGGGAGGGCTGAGTGGTAGCGGCGGGGGACTCGGCCGGCTTGGCGGGCGGCTCGGCCGGCGGTGACCGCGTCGCGCATGGCGGCGGCCATCAGGGCGGGCTTCTCGGCCCGGGTGACCGGGGTGGCGAGCATGACGGCGGCGCAGCCGAGCTCCATCGCCAGCGCGGCGTCGCTCGCCGTACCGATGCCGGCGTCGACGATGACCGGGACGTTCGCGGCCTCGACGATCAGGGCGAGGTTGTGCGGGTTGCGGATGCCGAGCGCGGACCCGATCGGCGCCGCCAATGGCATCACCGCGGCGCACCCGGCCTGCTCGAGCCGGCGGGCCAGGATCGGGTCGTCGTTGGTGTACGGCAGCACGGTGAAGCCGTCCGCGACCAGCGCGTCCACGGCGTCCAGCAGCTCGACCGGATCCGGCATCAGTAGGTGGTCGTCGGCGACCACCTCGACCTTGATCAGGTCGGTCTCCAGCGCCTCCCGGGCCAGCTTCGCGGTCAGCACCGCCTCGGCCGCGGTGTGGCAACCGGCCGTGTTCGGCAGCACGTCGATCCCGTGCTTCTTCAGTACGTCGAGGATCGAGCCCTCGTGGCCGGTGCCGAGCCGGCGCATCGCGACCGTGGTGAGTTGGGTGCCGGAGGCAACCAACGCCTCCTCCATCACCTCGAGGTTCGCGGCGCCGCCCGTCCCCATGATGAGCCGGGAGGAGTACGTCCGGCCACCGAGCTCCAGTGGGTCGTCCATGTCGTCAGCCTCCCTGCACCGCGGAGACGATCTCGACCCGGTCGCCGTCCGTGAGCAGTGTGCCGGCCCACTCGGCCCGGGTGAGCACGGTCTGGTTGACCGCGACCGCGATACCGGTCTCGCGGTCGGAGTACTCGCGGACGAGCTCGGCCACCGACCGGTCCGGCGGGACACTCGTCGCGGTGCCGTTGACCCAGACGTCGTACATGCGCTTCCTCCCTACGCCGGAATTACCCGAGTCAGGTTCAGCGGTCGGCGACGCCGTCGTCAGTCGCCCTCTCAGCCCACTTGGCGTGAGCTCCCGCGGCTCATTCGACCTTAACCGATGGGATCAACCCCCGCGAGCGCGGTCCACGGACCGGCGGATCACCGAACCCCTGCCGGGGCGCCTGCCGAGGTGTCCGGCAGGGGTTCGGTGGGTACGTGCGCCTACTTGCCGAGCGCTTCCAGGATGGTCGCGGTGACCGCGGCCGGCTCGGAGACGCTGAGGGCGTGGGAGGCGCCGGCGATCTCCTTGCTGCCCTTCGCGCCGGCCCGCTCGGCCAGCCACCGGTGCAGCGCGACCGGGATGTTGCGGTCGGCGTCGCTGAACACGAACCAGGACGGCAGCAGCTTCCACGCCGCCGTCTCGGCCGCCAGCCCCTCGGTCAGCGCGGCCTCGGTGACCGGACGCTGGGTGACGGCCATCAGGGCGGCCTCGCCGGCCGGGACGTCGGCGCAGAACTGCTGCTGGAAGACGTCCTGGCGGATCGCGAGCTCGTTGCCGCCCGCGACCGGGTAGACGTTGAGCGTGTCGCCGAGCGTGCTGCCGGGGAACTTGCCCGAGAGCGCGAAGGCGGTCTCGCCGTGGTCCGGGGCGAAGGCGTCGACGTACACCAGGCCGACCACGTTCTCGTTGTCCGCCGCGGCCTCGGTGATCACCATGCCGCCGTACGAGTGACCGACCAGCAGCACGGGCCGGCCGATCCCCGCGACGACGTCCCGGACGTACGCCGCGTCGCCGGACAGGCTGCGCAGCGGGTTGGCGACGGCGACGACGTCGACCGAGCGCTCGAGCAGTCGCTGGACCACGCCGTTCCAGCTGCTCGCATCGGCGAACGCGCCGTGCACGAGGACGACGACAGGACCTTGGTCGTTCATTCGGAAACTCCTTAGGAAATGCGGATTGTCGCCTACACAGACCTGACAGCCCGTGCGTTTGTGACCGGCGGACCTGTCACAGGGCGCGATGCTGGTCTGTCTTAGCTGGCGAGTGGACGGCAGCGACGACGGGAGATTCGCCATGGGAACCAGGTCGACGGCGTGGCAGACAGCACTCACCGTGTTGCAGGAGGTGACGCCGCCCGAGGTCCCGGAGGGTGCGCACGCGATGACGGTGGTGGTCGAGTACCCGCCGGGTGACCCGGGTGCGCCTCCGCACCGGCACTCCGGGCCGGCGTTCGGCTACGTGCTGGAAGGCGAGATGGTCTTCGAGCTGGAGGGTGAGCCCGAACGGGTGATCAAGGCCGGTGAGGTCTTCTGGGAGCCCGGCGGCGACGTCATCCACTACCAGGACGGCAACAACCGCGACGACCAGCCGGTGCGTTTCACGGTGACCATGCTGTGTGCGCCGGACCAGGAGATGTTCGTCCTGGTGCCCGAGGAGGAACTTGCCCAGCGCAAGGATCGTCGCGCGCCGCGGTCCTGATCGACCGCCGGAGACGATGATGACGGCGGCGGCGATGGTCGCCGAGTTCGACGACGTGGCCGGGTGGACGGCGGACGCCGTACGGGACCTCGGTGACCGGTACGCGATCCCGGCGGCGTGCCGGGGCAGTGCCAGCCCGATCGCGCTCGCCTGGCTGGCCGAGGCGTGTGAACTGTCCCGGGGGATGCGGTTGCTCGACGTCGGTGCCGGCGTCGGCGGACCTGCCGCGTGGGCGGCCGAGCGGTTCGGTGTCAGGCCCGTCCTGCTGGAGCCGATGCCCGCCGCGTGCCGGGCCGCGTCGACGTTGTTCGGCCTGCCCGTCGTCCTCGCCGACGGCCGTTGGATTCCCTTGCGTACGGCGTCGGTCGATGCCGCGTGGTGTCTCGGCGTACTGTGCACGGTCGAGGAGAAGGCGTCGCTGCTGCGGGAGATCCACCGGGTCCTCGTTCCCGGCGGCGCGCTCGGCCTGATCGTGGTCGTTGCGCGTGGCAAACGTCTGCGCCGGCTCCCGGACGGCAACCACTTCCCGGCGCAGGCGGAGCTCGACGCGCTCCTCGGTGACGCGGGATTCGAGGTGGTGGAGCAGATCGACCGGCCCGCCGAGGTGCCGCGGTCGTGGACCCGGCGAGCGCAGGAGGTCGCCGCGATCGTCGAGGCCCGGCACAGCGCGAGCCAGGCGTACGCCCTCGCCGCCCGGCAGACCAGCAGGCTGGCCGACCTGCTCGACGACGGAGAGCTCTCGATGCAACTGATCCATGCCACCAACCTGGGGAGCACCGCATGAAGTGGACGATGGAGAGTCTCCGTGAGCACCTGCAGTGGGCGGTCGAGTTGGAGCACGCGACGCTGCCGCCGTACCTCTGCGCGCTCTACTCGCTTGACCCGGAGCGGAATCCGGAGGCTGTCCAGGTCGTCAGCAGCGTGTTCTCCGAGGAGATGCTGCACCTCGCGCTCGTGGCCAACATCCTGAACGCCGTCGGTGGCAGTCCGCGCGTGGACGCGCCTGAGCTGTTGCCGCCGCATCCGCGCCGGATGCCGCACGGAGCACTGGAGCTCTCGCTCGGTCCGTTCGGTCCGGAAGCGCTGGAGATGTTCCTCGCGATCGAGCGCCCGGCGCCCCCGAGCGCGCCGCCGGAGGACGACAACTACGAGACCATCGGACAGTTCTACGACGCGGTCGAGCACGGGCTGCGGTCGCTGTGCGCCTCGCTGGGGGAGGACGCGGTCTTCACCGGCGATCCGGCCCGGCAGGTGAGCGACGCCCACTTCCGGCACAGCGGCGGCCGGCTGATCGTGGTCGACAGCCTCGCGACCGCGCTCGAAGCGCTGGAGGAGATCGTCGAGCAGGGCGAGGGTACGGCGCGCGGCGAGGTCTGGGACGGGGATGCGGACATGTTCCACCCGGAGCGGGACGAGGTCGGTCACTTCTACCGCTTCCAGGAGCTCAAGCTCGGCCGCCGGTACCAGCGCGGTGACACCCCCACCTCCGGGCCGTCCGGCGAGGCGATCGGCTTCGACGTGGACGGCGTACTCCCGATGCGGCCGAACCCGCGGCTGACCGATCATCCCGAGGGCCATCCGATCCGGGTCGCACAGGAGGAGGTCAATCAGACGTACAGCCTGGTGCTGCACCTGCTCGAGCAGACCTTCAACGGCAGCCCGCGGATGCTGTCCGTTGCCATCGGCACCATGTTTGTGCTCAAGGAGCAGGCGTCGACTCTGATGCGGATGCCTGACGGCGACGGCTTCACGGCCGGGCCGACCTTCGACTACGTCCCGCCGGCGGCCCGGCCGTGGGCGATCGGTCCGTCCGAGCGGGTCGCCGTACTGCCGAACGGTCCGTACGTCGTCTACGGCGGCGTGCCCCTGCGACGCAAGCGCAAAATCGTCTCCGCGGACAACGACGCGCTGACCTGGCAGACCGGGCCGGCGCTCGAGACCGAGGCGACGTACGCGCTCTGCCGGTGTGGCCGGTCGGGTTCGAAGCCGTTCTGCGACGGGACGCACGGGGTGATCGGCTTCGACGGCAAGGAGGCCACACCGATGCCGCCGTACCGCGAGCTCCAGCACGTGCACGACGGGATCGGCATCTCCGCGCAGCGCGTCGGCGAGCTGTGCATCCACGCGGCGTTCTGCATCGGGCGGACGCGGCCGATCGCGAAGATGCTCGCCGACACCGGGGACAGCGACGTACGCTCCGAGGTCATGGGACGGATCGATCATTGCCCCTCGGGGTCGTACAGCTACGCGTTGAGCCGGGGCGGGGCGACGATCGAGCCGGATCTGCCGCGGGCGATCGCGGTCCTCGAGGAGGAGGACGGTCTGGCGAGTGCGCTGTGGATCACCGGCGGACTGCCGGTGCACCGGTCCGACGGGCAGGCGCAGGAGACCCGCAACCGGGTGACGCTCTGCCGCTGCGGTCACTCGTCGAACAAGCCGTTGTGCGACGGCACCCACCGCGAGATCGCGTTCCGCGAAGCATGACGTCGATGGATCTGGAGCAGGCCGCGGCCGTCTTCGGCGAGGTACGGCCGCGGCTGTTCGGCATCGCGTACCGGATGCTCGGCAGCGCGTCCGAGGCCGAGGACCTGGTCCAGGACGTGTGGCTGAAGTGGCAGACCGCGGACCGCGGGTCGGTGACGAACCCGGCGGCGTACCTGGCGACCGCGGTCACCCGGCTGGCGATCAACACGATGCAGTCGGCCCGGGTACGGCGGGAGACGTACGTCGGCCCGTGGCTGCCGGAGCCGGTCGACACGAGTGCCGATCCGACCTTGGGTGCCGAACGCAACGAGGCGCTGGAGTTCGCCGTACTGCTCATCCTGGAACGGCTGTCGCCGACCGAGCGGGCGGCGTACATCCTGCGGGAGGCGTTCGACTACCCGTACTGGCAGATCGCCGAGATCATCGGGTCCACCGAGACCGCGACCCGGCAGCTGGTCAGCCGGGCGCGCAAGCGGATCCAGGCCGAGCGGCACAATCCGGTCACCGGCCAGGAACAGCGGGAGCTGCTCAGTGCGTTCGTCACCGCGGCCCGTTCGGGTGACCTGGCCGCGCTCGAGCAGTTGCTCGCCGAGGACGCGATCAGCTACTCCGACGGCGGTGGCGTGGTCCGTGCGTCCCGGTTCCCGGTGGTGGGGATGGAGCGGGTGGCGAAGTACCACAAGGCCTTCGCGGACCGTTTCTGGGTGGACGCCGACGTCGAGCTGGCGACGGCGAACGGCCAGGCGATCGCGATCCTGCGCCGGGACGGCGTTCCGTTCGCCCTGCTCGGCGTGACCGCGTCGGCGGCCGGCATCGAACAGGTGCTGTGGCAGATGAACCCGGCGAAGCTCGCCGCCTTCGAAAACCCCGGGAATTGAGGCCGGCATGGAAGTCACCGCATCACTCGCCGAACTGCTCGAGGAGCGCGAACACCTACTCGAGATCGCGCAGTGGAGGTTCGGGTCGCGGGCGACCGCAGAGCAGGTCGTCCAGGAGACGTATCGCCGCTGGTACGCCCTCGCCCCGGCCGAACGCGACGTGGTCGAGCCACGCTCCTGGCTGACCCACCTCGCCAGCACGATCAACCCCGACGGCTTCGAGCCGGTGGACCCTTTGGTGCACCGCTTCGCGCTGGCCTGTACGACGGGCGACGTACCCGGAGTGCGTGCGACGCTGGCCTCCGACGCCACGCTCGTCACCGACACCGGCGGCCACCTGAGAACGACCCCGCATCCGGTGCGTGGCGCCGACGAGGTCGCCAGTTACGCAGCCAGATTGTTGACCCGCCACCCTGGCTGCCACCTGACCACCGAACCGGTCAACGGCCATCCCGGGCTGATCCTGCGCCAGACGACCCAGGCGATCGCCGTCATCAGCCTGACCACGACGCCGACCGAGATCGAGACCGTCTACATCGTGCTCAACCCGTCGAAGCTCACGCCCTGGCACCGGACGTAGCCGGCACCGGGAGCTGGAACACCGACCAGCGGTCCACGGGCTCGAAGCCGAGGGCCGCGTTGACCGCGCGCATGTGCGTGTTGTCCTCGGAGTTCCACGCCTCGACGACCTGCAGCGCCGGCTCCTGTGCCTTCGCGTACGCGTGGTTGGCCGACTTCACGGCCAGCCCCAGACGCCGGCCTCGGTGCGCCGGCTCGACGATCGTGATCCGCTGGCGCGCATGCGTGTCGTCGTCCGTCTCGAACGCCAGTTTGGTCCGCGCGACGATATGCCCGGTCGCGACGTGCCGGGCCGCGGTCGAGTACGAGCGGTGCCCGCGAGCGTGCTCCGATTTCTCTTGGCGGCGTACGCGTTCGGCGTCGTACACCTGCTGCTCGACGGTGAGATCGCCGCTGGGTGCGTCGACCATGAGCCGGCTCTGGAGTGCAGCGACATCGTCGACGATCTCCTCCGGCGCGAAGTCCCGCCACTGCACGAGCTCGTATCCGTCGGCGAGGCTCGCTGTTGCTCGTCCGCTGAGTTTGCAGATGGACCTGATGCTGGTCGCCCCGGGCTGATGCCCGCGCTTCGTCAGATACCGAAACCCGGCGGCATCCCTCTCCACCTGCACCTCGATCAGCGTCCGGTCGTGCCGCTGCGCAATCGCATCGACCTCGTTGAGCAACCTGGACCCGATCCCACGACACCTGAACTCGGGGTGCACCACCAGATCCAGAAACAGAACGGCGCGGTTCTCCGCCTGCGGCAACTGACAATCCGCAGCCCCCACCACCCGCTCGCCCTCCCAGACCAACGCCACCTCCCGCTCCACCCCCGGCAAGGCACCCCCAAACCCCCGCCGCCTAGCCACCGGAAACCCCGGCTGATCCGCCCCGCCTACCGCCACCACCAGCTCGTACCACCGCTGCAACGCCCCAGCGTCACCTGGATCAAGCCGCACAATCACCATCCCCGCATCGTCCTGGCGCCGTCGCCAACCGGCAAACGAATTCGTCCGCGGCGTACGCCGAGGTGTTTCCGCTCACGCTTACGCCGCGACGGTGGTGATCGCCGGTACGCTCGGACTGCGTGGTAGGTGTGGTGGACAAGAACAGAGTGGTCAACCTGCAAGGTCGTCAGCGCGAACGTGTGGAGCTCGACGAGCTGGTGAGGACGCTGCGAGCCGGCCAGAGCGGGAAGCTGGTCATTCGGGGTGAGGCCGGAATCGGCAAGACCGCCCTGCTCGACTATCTGCAGGATCACTCGCCGCGCTGTCGGGTACTGCGAGCTGCCGGAGTCGAGTCCGAGACGGAGCTGGCGTTCGGCGGCCTTCACCAGCTGTGCGGGCAACTGCGCGACCATTTGCCGCTTCCGCCGTACGGTCCTGTTCGGGCGGCCCTGGGCATGGGTGACGGAAGCCCGCCGGACCGTTTCTCGGTGGGACTCTCCGTGCTCAACCTGCTGGCGGAGGTAGCGGAGGACGCACCGCTGATCTGCCTCGTCGACGACGTTCAATGGCTGGACCTGGAGTCCGTCCAGACCCTGTCGTTCGTGGCTCGTCGCCTGCAGGCCGAGCGCGTGGCGCTGGTGTTCGCGGTCCGCGAGCCTGCGGACAGGGACGAGCTGATCAGGCTGCCCGAGCTCGTCGTACGCGGTCTGAGCTTCGGGGACGCCCGCGCCTTGCTGGACAAGTCACTGACCGGACGCATCGACCAGAACGTCCGCGACCGGTTCGTCGCCGAGACCCGAGGCAATCCGCGCGCTCTGACAGAGCTTCCGCGTCAGCTGTCTGCCCAGCTGGCGGGCGGCTTCGTCGTACCGGACCCGCGACCGCTTGTCACCCAGCTCGAGGACAGCTACCTACGGCGGCTCGACCTGCTCCCATCGCAGACCCGCCAGCTCTTGCTCGTGGCGTCGGCCGAGCCTGTCGGTGACAGCGCCCTGCTGTGGCGAGCCGCCGAACTGCTCGGCATCAAGGCCGACGCGGCGGCTCCGGCCGAGTCGGTCGGCCTGATCGAGATCGGCACCCGGGTGCGATTTCGCCACCCGCTGGTCCGCGCGGCCGTCTACCAGGCTGCTTCACCGGAGGACCGGCGCAGCGCCCATCAGGCGGTAGCGGACGCGATCGACGCGCACCGCGATTCCGATCGCCGCGCCTGGCATCGCGGCCAGGCGGCGGTCGGGCTCGATGCGTCGACCGCCGACGAGTTGGAGAGCATGGCGGGGCGGGCTCACACGCGCGGTGGAGCAGCGGCCGTCGCGGCGTTCCTGGAGCGGGCCGCGGAGCTGACTCCGGATCCTGGCCGGCGCGCCGAACGCGTGCTGTCCGCCGCCACCGCCAAGTTCAACGCCGGCCTTCCGGAGGCGGCGTACGACCTGCTCACCGCGGCGGAGATCGGCCCCATGGACGCCCTCGAGCGCGCCCGGCTCGCTCGGCTGCGGGCGCAGATCGTGTTCGCCCGCCATCGCAGTGAGGCCGCCCCCTTGCTCCTCGACGCGGCCGATCGCCTCGAAGCACTCGGCGATCCTGCCGCGCGTGAGACGTACCTCGAAGCGCTCGGGGCGACGATCTTCGCCGGCCGGCTCGGCAAGCCAAACGGGCTGCGCGAAGCCGCCGAAGCGGCCCGCTCGGCGCGGCCGGCGCCCCAGCCGCCGGGCCCGTTGGATCGCCTCCTCGACGCGATGGCGACTCGGTTCACCGACGGCTACGTGGCGGCCGTCCCCGCCCTGCGGGAAGCCGTGCGAGGCCTGCGGTGTGAGGCGGTCGTCGACGACGATCGCCTCTTGCGGTGGCTGTGGCTGTCCGCCCCGGTCGGCCCCGGCCCGCTGGCGGCCGATCTGTGGGACGACGACGAATGGCACCGGCTCGCCACCAACGCGGTCGGCCTGGCGCGCGAGGTCGGCTCCCTGTCGGTCCTCCCGGTTGCCCTGGGCTACCGCGTCGGGCTTCACCTCCTCGGCGGAGACTTCGGCTCGGCGGCGGCACTCGTCGACGAAGCCGACGCGATCGCCGAGGCGACCGGCAACGCGCCGACGCGGTACGCGCGGCTCCTGCTCGCCGCCTGGCGTGGCGAGGAGACCGCTCTGACGTTGATCGAGGCGGGCGCCGCGGACGCGGCCCTGCGGGGAGCGGGCAGGGCTGTCGGCCTGGCCGGCTACGCGGCCGCCGTACTCCATAACGGCCTCGGCAACTACCGCGAGGCCATCGATGCCGCGCGCCGGGCCTGCGAGCATGACGATCTGGGCCTCTATGGCTGGTCGCTGGCCGAGCTGGTCGAGGCTGCCGTCCGCGGCGACTCTCCTGAGCTGGCGGCGGAGGCCTTGGCAAAACTCGAGGAACGCACGCTTGCCGCAGGCACCGACTGGGCGTTGGGTGTGCTGGCCCGGTCACGAGCGCTGTTGTCCGAAGGACCGCCCGCGGAAGCTCTGTACCAGGAGGCGATCGAACGCCTCGGACGTACCAGGATCGCGGTCGAGCTGACCCGGACGCACCTGCTGTACGGCGAATGGCTGCGCCGCGAGCATCGGCGGCAAGACGCCCGTGAGCAGCTCCACCTCGCCCACGACCGCGCCGGCCGGATCGGGGCCGAGGCCTTCGCCGAGCGCGCCCGCCGCGAACTCGCCGCCACCGGCGAGACCATCCGTCCGCGCGCCGGGCGCTCCGTCGACCTGCTGACTGCTCAAGAAGCGCAGATCGCCAGGCTGGCGGCCGACGGGCTGACCAACGCGCAGATCGCGTCCCAACTGTTCCTCAGTCCGCACACCGTCGAATGGCACCTGCGCAAGGTGTTCAGCAAGCTCGGCGTGACCTCCCGTCGCCACCTCGGAAAGCCCCTGGCCGAGGCCACCGCTACCCGCCGAGCCTGACTCCTGCGTGGTGGAGCTGTCACAGACGGCATGGTCGTGCTGTCTGAGGGTTGGACAGTCTCTCTGCTGTGGAGGAACATGAATGCTGAGCACCTGCCCCCGGGCGTCGAAGTGATCACGACCCTGCCGGACGCGGCAGCCCGGATCCCCGCCGGAGCCGAGGCCCGGACCATCCGGGTCACCCTGCCGCCCGGAGATCCCGGCGCGCCGCCGCACCGGCACCCCGGACCCCTCTTCGGCTACGTCACGCAGGGCGAGATCCTCTTCGAGTTGGAGGGTCAGCCGCCCAGGGTGCTCAAGGCCGGCGACGCCCTCTTCGAACCCGGCGGCGACGTGATCCACATTCAGGGCGCGAACAACCTTCCTGACGCGCAGTCGCAGCTCGTCGTGACCATGTTCGCCCCTCCAGGCACCCCGGTCCTCACCGTGGTCAGCGCCGAGGAACTGGCCCAACGGCAGCACCTCCGGGTCGCCCGGTAGAGGTAGGCGTGGCCCGAGCGGTCTCGCGGACAAGACGCCGTACGTGCGGCACCGCTCGGCTCCACTCGGTTCGCTGTGTTCCCGGCGGCGCGGTGCCTGTCATCGCGCCGCCGGACCGACCGCTCTGGTCAGGCCGCGTCTCGGCGTCGCGACCGCTGCGGTGCCCCAGGCAACGATCGGCGCGTCAGGACCTTTGCGGCGTCAAGTTGTCGCAGCAGATGTGCCTGCACGGTACGTCGGGCGTCTTCGACCTGTTGTCTCGTGCGCGGCCAGGAGGCACGGTCGACGGCGAGCGGCTCGCCGAACACGACGTCGACTTCAGTCCCGGAAGGCGGAAGAGTACTTCGCCCGCTGCCGGGTTCACGCGTTCCGAAGAACGCGACCGGCACGATCGGGGCGCCGGTGACCAGGGCGAAGTACGCCGCTCCTGGGCGAACCGTCAGCAGTTCGCCGTCCCCGCGAACACCTTCCGGGAAGATGCCGACCGCATGTCCCTGACTGAGCACGCGCAGACCCGCCTTGACCGCCGCGGGGTCGTACTGGAAGCGATCCACAGAGATCTGGCCGGCCGCCCGCAGCAGTGCGCCCAGCGGTCCCACGAACATCTCGACCTTCGTCAGCACGTGCACCGGTCGTGGCGCGAACGCGGTCAGAATCGGCCCGTCGAGAAGACTGAGATGGTTGCCCGCAAAGATCACCGGCCCTTCGAGCGGTAAGCCTTCAGGCCCGTGAAGCGTGACGGAGTAACGCAACTTGATGAAGGCCCTCAACCACCCGCGCCCATGATCCAACAACCAGATAGGCGGATGCGGAACGTCCCGCACGAATCGATGCGGCTCGCTGGTGAGCCTCACCGGCGGACGCCCTGCTCGTCGCTCAGCCATGTCATCTCCTTAAGTACGTCTAGTGAAGACCGTCCGACCAGCCGCCGCGTGACAACCGCTTCGCCCCCGATACTTAGGAAATGGAGTCATTGCCTGAGCTCGACCGCGCGCAGTTGCATGCGATCGACGTGCTCCGAGCGGGCGGGGCAGTCGTCGCGACCACCCCCAGTCCCATGACGTACGGCGTGGTGGCGCGCGATCCCCGCGCGGTAAATCTCCTGATGGGCCGTCCCGCCGACCAGCCGGTCGGAATCTCGGTCCACTCGGAGGCCGCCCACGACCAGCTGTTCCGGTACCTCGCCCTCGGGACCGACACCCTCGCCGCGATCGACTACGCCCTCGCCGAGCGAATCGCCGTACTGGCGCCGATCCGGTCGGATCCGTCGATGCCCGAGTGGCTCACGCCGGCCATTGAGGACTCACGCCGGCCATTGAGGACGGCTGGGTGCTGTTCTTCGACGGATCCTGGGGCGCGCTGGCGCTGCTGTGGGAGAGCTTCCCCTTCCTGTACGGAAGCAGCGCAGCTCCGGCGGCCTCCGCCGAGGAGGCCCGCGGGCTGTTTCCGGCCGGCACCGTGATCATCGACGCCGACCACCTTCGTACACCGGCCGCCGCCTACGCGCCCGGCACGACGATCCGCGTCGAGCCGGACGGCCGACTGGGCGTGCATCGATCGGGTTTCCAGGATCAGGCCGACGTACTTCTGGATCGACTGCGCGAGTTCAGGTCCGCGATTGCGGTTCTGGACGGATCGACCAGCACGCCGCTGGGTACGGCGTACCTATCCACCGCGGTCACTGAGGACGGCGAACCCACGCAGCTGCTGCCGGAGACGCGGATCTGGCTCGAGTTCGCGCGGGTGCCCAACAAGAACGAGGACGGGCCACGGGTGTACGACGTACTGCGAGCGAACGTCGGCTGCAACAGACTCGGCGCAGCCGTGGCAGCCGGCGAACTGCTGACCGACGGGCGCATCCGGATCGATGGGCTCGGCGGCACCCAGATCGGCTGTCAGCCGCCGCTTCGGGGCCAGGAGGAATGGTTCAAGACGTTCCTGACAAGCCAACCCTCCTGGCGGCTGAACGGTGACGAGCTGACCCTGACCTCAGGCAGTACGACGATCACGCTGCTGGACCGGTCAATCGCCGAACCCGACTTCCCGCTCGACGGCACCAGGTGGAAGGTCGTCGCCACCATCACCAACGCCGACCTGCGCCAGCGCGACCATCAACCCATGCAAGCGTGGCTCAGCGTCGACGGGCATCGCCTGACCGGCTGGACCGGCTGCAACGAACTCTCCGGCACCGTCACCCGCAACAACACCGAACTGACCTTCACCAACGTCGCCATCACCGACCACCCCTGCCCACCCGAAACCGCCGCCCTGCAAACCGCAGTCCTGACCACCCTCGGCCCCGCAGTCACCTACACCATCGACCACAACCACCTAACCCTCCAGAACCCCACCGGCACCGGCCTCGACCTCAAGGCAATTTAGAGCGGCTATCGTCGCCGCCGTCGTCGCAACGAGGCCTAAGCAACTTCACGCTCCCGACGAGACGGCGCGTCCCGGCCACCGCGGTCGTTCATCGACCCTGCGGATCTTCTGGGCTGACGCAACTCCAGTTGAAGAACAGTTCTCCGCGCCTCTGCATCGCACCTGACATGATCAGTCCGTGCCGCTGCCCTACGTCTACAAGGTGACGAAGTACGACCCGACCGACTGGAACGAGGAAGGTCGTTACGTCGGTCTCGAGGTCGAAACGAGCGATCACGGGCCGAGGGAGGCCGCGTACCTCGCGGCGGTTGTGGCTTTCGCCGAGGAGAGTGGGGTTGCCGAGGTCAGCGTCCGGGAGCCCGCAGTCGCCGGCCTGGTGAACTTCGGGCTCGAGACGTCCGTCGACGGGCATGGACTGGCCGGGCTGTTCGCTCCAGATCTGAGCGACTACTACGACGGGGCCGTTGTACCGATCAGCGTCGCCGTCGAACTCGTCCGCGCGATGTTGCGGGACAACGGGGCGTGGTGTCGGCTCGAGGTCGAGGGGCGGTTCCTGATACACGTCGGCTTCGACCAGTACATGTACATCGGAAGTCACCTCCCATGCGAGCGCGCAGTCACTACAGCAGCCAGCCTGGGGCTGTTCCCAGTCCGGCTGGAACGCTCGCCGTACGAGGACAACGACGAGACACCCGGTCCTCCGGCCGACGCCGCGTTCTGGGCGAACGTCGCCGACCTCGCGACCCGACACGGCACGATCCTGCTCCGGGAATCCGCGGTTCGGAATTCGTCTCGCTGGCATCGGCTCACGCCAGGAACGGTCGACAATGTCCAGCTCGCGCCACGCGCCATGCTGAGCGTCTGGCCCGACCTCTCGACCGACGTGGCTGCCGTCCAGGCGAAAGCCAACGGCCTTTGTGAGTACGTCTGGGAGAACCGGGCCGGGGCCATCCAGAGTGCGACGCTCGTCGACCCGAAGCCCCAGGACTTTCCCAACGACGCGGTGTCGGCAACCGTCATCTCCCTCATCGAGGACGAGTACAACCCGCTGCTCGAGGCAGTCCTGCCCGATCCCGACGGCGTACTAAGAGCCCGCTGGTCAGCCAGCTGAGGAACGCACTCTGCCTCAAGCTCGACGACGAAGCTCAGCAATGACCTCTTTCTCACGTGTGGTCATGTCGCCATCCACGGTGGCCACGCGCTCGGCGGCCTCAAGTAGCTCAGTCAGATCACCGTCCTCGGCGTTCAGACGGTTCCACACGTCGCTGGATTCGATGTCCACAACGTTTGCGAGCTGCTCATCCACCACTTGATGCTCATCGCGGACGACCCGCACCAGGTGCTTCATCAGCAGCGTCTCGTCGTCGCTGATCTGCTTGTCCGCTGTAATCACGAGCCAAGCGACCCACAGCATCAGCCGCGGGTATCGGCTCGACGTACTCAGCTTCTCAGCCACCTCGATCACCCGCGCCTCGTTGCGGAAGACAGCTCGCGCGTGCCGACCCGCGACCAACGTCGTGTAGCGGTTCAGCACGGCAGAGAGGGGGATACCGACCAGGGGGATGCCGACCTTGATGACGTTGCGTTGCAACAGGTACTTCCCGACGACGGGGAGCGCCTTGGCCGCGGTGAGCACGTTCTTGGAGTAGAACTGCTTGATCAGCGGACGAACCACGAATGGGACCGACTTGGTAACGCCCTCCCGCGCCAGTTCCCCTCCCTTGATCGTGAGTGCTACCCGAATGAGCTTCCACAGGTCGTCCGGATCGTTTAGGTCGAGCGGGATCCGATAGAGCACGGCGATGTCATAGGCCAAGCGCAGCTGAAGCTGGGTGATGTAGGCGAGGTCTACCATGAGCGTCACCGCGGCGGCAGGCACAGTCAGGGGTGACGCGCTGCCACCGCTGCCGATAGTGGCAGCGACAGCCGCCGAGTACGCCCCGGCGGACAGCCCACCTTCGAGCGCGGCGTACCGCGCTGCCATCGCGATCCGCTGTTCGACGATGCCGTCCGCCGGAACGCCCTCGTACTTCTCCTGAAAGTACTTCCAGTCGACTTTGTTCGTGTACGAGTTCAACGCATGCGCGACGAGCTTCGAGAACCAGTCGCCCGACTTGACGTCGCTCGGGTTCAGCCCCTTGACGAACTCCCGCAACTCGGCCCTATCCCGCTCAACAGCCGCCCGGTCACCATCGTCGCCAGAGTCAATCGAAGCTTCGGTCATGGTGAAACTCCCCCGGAAGGTCCAACAGGTACCAACCCGGGTTCGGTTGAACCCGGTAGCGTCTCAATACAGTGAAGCGTCAATCAACACGAGTCGACGCATGTCGAGCAGAGCCGCCATGCTAGGCCCACCCTTGCAACTTCCGCCACCACACCCGTCCAACGCGGCCGGGAGCTCCGCCCAAGCGCCCAGTGCCGCGCCCCCAACGGGCTCGTGCCCCGGGGATTTGTAGCCCTCGTGGGACTCGAACCCGCAACCCGCGGACTCTGGCTGGCATGCACTCGTTCTTTGTCATCGACTAGCGAATCTACCTTTGACCTGCGGATTCACTCAGCGGGGCTTCGCATCGGTGACCATGCACAGCCATCGCCTTCCGGTGATTCTGCTGAGTAAGGACGGACAGCTGGCGGCTGAAGACCTCACTGGTTGGTCCGCAGGCAGATTGGGCCAGGTTGCGTAGTCAGCGCCAACACAGCCTCACGTGGAGCCGTCCTCCGGTCCGCCGTCGGACACCGTCCTGCCCCACCAACTGCGGCGCTCGGCAGCCGCGGTGGTCACGTGACAATCATGGCGCAGCTCGCTGAGAGCCCTCTGGCAGCAAACCTCGTCTGCGTCCGATTGCAGAGCAAACGCAGGTAACAACGGCGACGCAGCCGCTCGCGAACATGACGATAAGTTGAATTTCGGAGTGATGAAGCGAAGTGGCTGATGGTGTGCTAGGCGTGGGCCGTCCGCACTAGTAGGTGGCCCATGCTCCGCGGGTTATCGCCGCGCGGCCACAGTCTCGGCCCGTAGTGCCGCGAGTGCCACGACCTTCGAATGCAGGTGCCGTAGCTCGGAGATCGTTGGCGAGAGCTCATACGCGTGGTGGTGGCAGGCCCGACTCAGGGCATTCCACGCGTATTCCGCCGACCGGTTGAACCCCGTCCGATCAAGCGCATGCAGTACCGCGAGCCTCGATCGCATCCGGACCGGGAAGGGCATCGCGGCGACGAGGAGTTCGCAGTAGGCGTCGATCTCGGCCTCGAGCGCCTGCCTGAGGAGGAAGGCCGCGATCCTGATTCGTCGTGGTGTCACCGCCTCCTCGCCGTCCAGGATTGCCCGGGCGTACTCCATTTCGCCGGTCACTTCCGCTGCCCCAAGATGTCGTCGACCGTCCGGCGAAGATCGTCAAGTGCACCGTCGGCCAGGCCGGTCAACCCTTCGTGCACACCTCTGCGGCAGATCCCCAGGGTCCGGCTGCGATGAGCGGCCCGCTGCCAGCTGCCCAGGCTGAATGACTTGCCGCCGAGCATGGCGAGCGCAACTTTGTTGCTCGTCGTCGACGCCGACTCCCACGTGGCCTCGACCTTGTCTCTAGGCGTGCCCTTGCCGAGTTGGCTGGCGAAGTGGACCTCATGTGCGGCGGCTTCGACCGCCAGCCTGACGTACCCCGGGACCGCCTTGGCGAGCACCGTGGGAGGCACGTTCTCGTCTGCCAGCAGTTCCTCGACGTCCTTGATGTAACGCCGCGCTGGCGACTGACACGCGACAACCTGAACCTTGGAGCCGGCGCCCCGCCCGACCTGGACGATCCTGGCGTCCGGCGCGGTACGGCGTACCGACTCGGTCAGTCGGTCATCGTGCGAGAACACGATCACCTGGCGACTCCTGGCGTACTCGACCAGGACCTCGGTGAGCCCATCGACCTTTTCCGGATCCATCGCCTGCACCGGGTCGTCCAGCACGACGAACCGAAGGGGACTCGCCGGCATCGTCGCGCGCGGCAAGAACAACGCCATGGCGATGGCGTTGAGTTCTCCTTGGCTCATCACCGGCAACCCTTCAGTCGGCTCACCGTCGATAAGGGCCGCAAGGTTCACCGTGCCGCGGGTTCGCTGACCCGAGAGCGTGATCGCGTCGAGGTCGATGTTGCTTTCCTTACGGAGGTGACCCCAGATCCACTTGGCCTTCTCAGCGAGCGGCTCAAGCCGCTGGTTCCGCAGCTTCTCGGCGTTCGCCTTCAGCCAAGTGTGCGATGCCTTGGCGTCCCGCCAGTCGTGATCGCTCGCCTCGGCGGCGCGCCGAAGCTTGACCCACTCCAACACGTCCCCGGCAACTTCCCGCCAGCTGTCGTCCCGTTCGCTCAGCTTGGCCGTGGCTTCCTCCTGGAGCCGCGTGACGACGTCGACGACTGTTGCGAAGTTCGTCGCGAGGTGTCGAGCCAGCTCGGCGTCTGACTGTGGCGCGTCCCGCCAGGCTTTCAGTGCGGCCCGAGCCTCTCCGAGCGTTGTGAGCTCCAGCTCGTCGTCGGGCGCAGGCAGTTCCGGTACGTCGATCAGACGACGAGCGGCTGCCCGTCGTACAGCGAGCTCATCGCGAGCGGAGCGAAGGGCAACGACAGACGCGCGGTCCGCGGCTACCTCAGCCTGAGCCAACCGGTGCCACTCGTCGTCCAGCAGGTTGCCGCTGCAGACCGGGCAGGTCTGATCGCCGTGCTGGCTGTGGAACTGCAAAGCCAGTTCGATCAGCTGGCTACGGGCGTCCGTGCGGGTAGAGGCGTCGCTTGCGAGTTCCGCCAACTGCTGCACGGCCTTGAGGAGTCCGTCAGATGCAGACTCGACGGCCTGCCGGTCCGGTGCCGTCAGCTCGCTGAGAGTACGAAGTTGCTCGCCGATCCCATCAATTGCGGCGGAGCTGAGCGCAGTGCTCGTCACCAGATTCAGGTTCGGCTTCTGCTTGCCAAGCTGGACGAGGACGGTCCGGGCCCGGTCGTCGTCGACGTTCACCAGCCTGCTCTTGAGCGCACTCTTGGCTGCGCTGGCGTCGTCGGCTGTGATCTTCAGGCGCTTGATCTGAGTGTTGAGCCGGTTGATGCCGTCTGCGATCTGATCGAGCCCCAGGATGCTCTCCAGAGACCGGTACAGATCGGTCTGTGTGCCTTCGAGACGCTGACTGAGTTCTTCGTACGAGAGGATCGGACGGTACAACTCCAGGGCCTGCTGCCAACCGAGTACGCCGACGCCGGGAGTGCGGGGTTGGCCGTGCCGCTGGGTCCAGGTCTGTGCGTCGTCGAGACCGGCGCCGTCGGCCCATTCGACACCGATCTCGGTGCGACCGTACCCCTCCTCGGCGAGGGCAATCCGGACACGCGCACTCTGTGTCTGGTGCAAGTTGCGCCAGGAGTTCGTCCAGAACGGCTTCTTCCCCTTCCAGCGATAGCTCTCACCGGTCAGTGCGAACTCGAGAGCCTCGGAGAAGCTCGACTTTCCGGAACCATTGCGCCCGGCGACGACGGTCAGGCCCGGGCCGGGGTGCAGGTCAAGGCGGGCTTCCGTACCGATCCCGCGGAAGCCTGACACGGTGATGGACATCAGGAACGCCCCAACCGGTCCAGTCTCCGGAGCGGTCGTCTGTGCCGGCTCGTCCGTGATGCTCGACTCGCCAGTGGCGTGGAACTCATCCGCGAGAGTCTCCTCGCTCTCCAGCGCCGCCAGGACCACCATCTCCTGGCGCGCGGTCAGCGCGGGATCCTGATCGGCCAGCGCAACCACCGTCTCGACGACCGATCCGTCCTGGCGCGGAGCCGGCAGCTCGTCGGTCAGCTCGTCCCTCATCCCATCCCCCCTCGTCTCCGTGAACAAGATCAGGACAGCAGGGTCTGTGAACTATGTCAACAGAGATCTGTCTCGATCCTGTGTACACGAACGGTTCGATCGGCTAGGGTCATCGTCGGAAGCAGGACCAAGGAGGTGGCGATGGATCGGCCGGACATTCAAGGCGCTGAGGGCGCCGCAGGCACTGTGTCCTCGATCGGCATTGCGCGTCTGGCAGGCGTCGGCCGGGCCGCGGTCAGCAACTGGCGTCGGCGGTATGCCGACTTCCCGGAGCCCGTCGGGGGAACGCCGACCAGCCCGTCGTTCGATCTCGCGGCGGTCGAGCATTGGCTGACGGCGCAGGGCAAGTTGCCGGAGGTGAGCGCTCCCGATCGCGCGTGGCGGGAGATCGCAGCCGCCTCCGGTGGGCAAGACCTGGGTGAGGCGCTGTGGCTGGCCGGTCTGATGCTGTTCCATCGATCAGTCACCGGCGAGGCGTCGAAGGCCGTTCCCTCGCCCAATTCGCTCGCTGCGTCTGTCGGCAGGGCGAGCCGTAGTGCCGAAGAACTATTCCGTGAGCAGCTGCCAGACACCTGGTTGCCTCGGCACCTGGTCGCGCTCTCCGCCGCTGCCGGAGTGGCCGGTGATCCCGCCCAGATCTTCGAGCGCTTCTACGGCTTGTATCTCAGGGCCAGGGGCGCGACGTCTGACTATGTGACGCCATTACGCGTTGCGCGGCTGATGCTGTCCTTGACCGACGCCGCGACCAGCACTTCGAGGTCGGACCGCCCGGTTGCCGACGTGATGGACCTCGCCTGTGGGACTGGATCGCTGCTGGTGGAGGCGGCTCGTGGCGGTCGCGACGTACGGATCCTCGGTCAGGACCTCGACCCGACCGCAGCCTGCATTTCCCAGGTCAGACTCATGCTCACCTCAGCGGGACCGTCCGCCGTCATTCGGGTCGGGGATTCGTTAAGGGCGGACGCATTCCCGGGCGAGCGTGTCGATCTCGTAGTCTCCAATCCGCCGTTCGGTCTACACGACTGGGCCGATGATCAGCTGGCCTTCGACCCACGCTGGGAGTACGGCGGTCTTCCGCCACGTACCGAACCCGAATTGGCGTGGGTCCAGGACGCGCTGGCGCACCTGCGCCCCGGTGGTCAGGCAGTTCTGCTGATGCCGCCGGTGGCCGCGTGGCGGTCAGCCGGTCGACGGATTCGGGGCGAGTTGCTGCGTCGTGGCGTTGTACGAGCTGTAGTTGCCTTGCCGGTGGGACTTCTTCCAACGACATCTGTCGGCCTGCACCTGTGGGTACTGCGACGCCCGACCGACGAGAAGGTCGCCGATCGAGTGCTGATGGTCGATGCGTCACGGACCGAGCAGGTGACAGCGGAGGCAGTGATCGAGCTTGCGGTGCCAGCTTGGCGGTCCTTCGAGTCTGATCCGGCGTCGGTAGCTGAGCAGACCGGACTGGTCAAGCTCGTGCCGGTGATCGACTTGCTGGACGAGGAGGTCGACCTCACGCCTTCTCGACACCTAGCGATGCCTGAGGGCGAAGTACGTGATCCAACAGAGCTGCTGGCCTCGGGTGAACAGGTTCTCAAGAGTCTGCGCGAAGTCACGCAGAGCCTGCCGGCCCTTGTGCCTGCGGATCAGCCCAAACTGCCGGAGGTCCGTGGCCTGTCATTGGACGAGATCGTGCGCACCGGCGCGATTGAGATCTTCCGCGGGTACTCCCGAGTCAGCGTTGATGCCGAAGGTGCATCCGAGCCCGGTGTCACAGGCGGAGACGTTGTCCGTGGTACTGGAGCGAGTGGCCGAGCGCCGCGGACCGCAGTACGCATCGAGGCCGGCGACGTCCTCGTGCCTACAGTCGGGTCGTCCGTCCTCGCGCGGGTGGCGACGCCGAAGCAGGTCGGTGAACGGCTTGGCCAGAATGTCGGTCTCGTCCGAGCTGACCCGGTGCACGTCGACCCGTGGTTCCTCGCTGGAATGCTGACCGCGCCGACCAACCGCCGGGAGGCGACGCGCCAGTCGTCAGGCACGCGCGACACCGTCCGGGTGAACCTCAAGCGGCTGCAGGTGCCGCTGCTCCCGATAGCCGAGCAACGGCGGTACGGCGAAGCCTTCAGGCGACTGGTCGAGTTCGACGCGATGGTCGACGAGGCGGCCGCGGAGACCCACCGATTGGTGCAGGACCTGACCACGGCGCTGACCCGCGGAAGCCTTGTGCCAGAGAGCAGTGCATGAGATGACATTGTGTAGTCGCTGGCGGCGCTGTAGTAACAGTGCGAAGCGTGCGGGCGATCGAGTCGATGAGACGAAAGACCGGGGAGAGGGAATCCGTTGAGCGACACGCCGAAGAATCTGGCGAACTTCATCTGGCAGGTCGCAGACCTGCTGCGGGGGGACTACAAGCGTGCGGACTACGGCAAGGTCATCCTTCCGTTCACCGTCCTCCGCCGCCTCGAATGCGTCCTGGAGCCGACGCGCGAGGCCGTGCTGAAAGAGGCTCAAAAGTGGGCGGATCGTAATGTCGATCTGGCTAGGTTCCTGACGCGGCAGTCTGGTCAGAGCTTCTACAACCTCACAAGGCTGTCCCTGGGAAAGGTCGCGAACGCACCCGACGATGCTGTCGCTAACCTGAACGCCTATGTGAACGGCTTCTCCCCGAACGCACAGGCGGTCTTCGAGAAGTTCAGGTTCGCTGAGCAGGTTGCCTATCTGTCTGATGCCGGCCTTCTCCACCTGGTTGTGGCGCGCTTCGCGGACGTCGATCTGCACCCGAACCGCGTGTCGAACCACGAGATGGGCTACGCCTTCGAGGAACTGATCCGAAAGTTCGCTGAAGCCTCGAACGAGACCGCTGGTGAGCACTTCACGCCCCGCGAGGTCATCAAGCTGATGGCCGGCCTCCTCATCGCTCCTGACCTCGCTGACCTGCAGGTACCCGGCACGAGCCGCCGGGTTTACGACCCGGCATGCGGGACCGGCGGCATGCTGACGGCGGCCGAGGAGTTCATCCTCTCGCATAACACGCAGGGGCAGGTCTTCTCCTTCGGGCAGGAGCTGAACCCGGAATCCTGGGCGATCTGCCGGTCCGACCTGATGATCAAGAACCAGGACCCGGACAACATCAAGCTCGGCAACTCGTTCACCAACGACCAACTGCAGCACGAGAAGTTCGACTACATGCTCTCCAACCCGCCCTTCGGCGTGGAGTGGAAGAAGGCACAAGCCGAGATCGTCGACGAGGCCAACGAACTCGGCATGCGCGGTCGCTTCGGCGCCGGCCTTCCGCGTATCAACGACGGTTCCTTGCTCTTCCTGCAACACATGATCTCGAAGATGCGCCCCGTCGGCGAAGGCGGCAGCCGCCTCGCCATTGTCTTCAACGGCTCACCGCTCTTCACCGGCGCCGCGGAGTCCGGCGAGTCGAAGATCCGCCAGTGGATCCTCGAGAACGACTGGCTCGAGGCGATCGTCGCGCTGCCGGACCAACTCTTCTACAACACTGGCATCTCGACCTACTTCTGGCTCATCACCAACCGCAAGGCGCCCGCCCACCGCGGCAAGGTCGTGCTCCTGGACGCTCGCGAGTACTGGGCGAAGATGCGGAAGTCGCTCGGCGACAAGCGCAAGTACATCACCGACGAGCAGATCGAGGAGATCCACCGCCTGTACGCCGACGCGCTCTCTGTAGCGGAGAACCCAGAACACGAACTCCACGGCAAGGTCAAGGTCTTTCGCAACGAGGACTTCGGCTACCGCCGCATCACCGTCGAGCGCCCCCTAAAACTCCGCTTCGAGGTCACCGACGACGCACTCACCGACCTGGAGTTGACACTCAAGTCCGGTAAGACCACCTCGAAGTACGAGGACCGCGACGCGCTGCTCGCCGCACTCAAGACGCTGGTAGGCAAGGAGCCGTCCTTCAAGAAGACCGAGTTCGCCTCCTCGCTCCGATCTGCCTTATCCGACCTGAACAAACTGCCGGCCCCCGTCGATAAGGCCGTATGGAACGCAGTGTCAGTCCGCGACCCAGATGGCCAGGTCCAACTCAAGAAGGCCGAACCCGAACCAGACCCAGAACTCCGCGACTCCGAGAACGTGCCGCTGGATGAGGACATCAACGCCTACCTCGAACGCGAAGTCCTCCCACATGTCCCCGACGCCTGGATCGACCACACCAAAACCAAGATCGGCTACGAAATCCCCTTCACCCGCCACTTCTACGTCTACACCCCACCCCGCCCTCTCGCCGAAATTGACGCCGAACTCCGCCAACTCGAGGCCGAGATCCAAGAGCTCCTTGTCGAGGTAGCGGAATGACAGACGTCCCCTGGGCCGGGCAGGTCCGCTTCCCCGTCGTTGCTGTCAAACGCAAGTATGACATTCTTCTCGGAAAGATGTTGCAGCCGGCGCCATTGCAGCCACTGGACGAAGAGATCCCCTACTTCAAATCGGCCTCGGTACAGTGGACCGGAGTGAAAGCTGACCCGGATGTGCGAATGTGGGCATCGAAGCGCGATGTAGTCAAATTCCGCGTTACCACTGGCGATCTGTTGGTGTGCGAGGGGGGCGACGTCGGTCGTGCAGCAATGTATTCGGGCGAGGGTGGCTTCATTTTCCAAAACTCTATCCATCGTATTCGAGCGGGCAGCGATGGCGACCTGCGCTATCTCAGCTACGTATTGCAGGCTGTTCACGGCAGCGAATGGTGGGACGTAGTTTGCAACAAGGCGACGATCCGCCATCTGACCGGCGAAAAGCTCGGCGCCTTGGAGATTCCATTTCCGTCCGTCGCGGAGCAGCGGCGCATCGCCGACTTCCTCGACTCGGTGACGGCGCGGATCGACGCTCTCGTAGCTCACACTGAGCAGCAGATCCGCCTAGTGACCGAGCGACTTCAGGAGGTAATGCGCCTGGCAACGACCTGCGAACCGCCACGTGAGACAAAGCCGACGGGAATCGCTTGGATGCCAGATATAAGCGCAGATTGGTCGCTGCGCCGGATCAGTCGGACGTTCACCGTCGGGAGTGGGACGACTCCGCCAGCAGACCGTCCCGAGTATTATCTGGATGGTGATCAATACTGGGTTACCAGTACAGACGTCCGTGACCGGTCCATCTCAGAGACGCGCAGCAAGGTGACCCGGCAGGCGATCTCAGATATATCGTCCCTGATCGTGCATCCCCCTGGATCTCTCGTGATCGCAATGTACGGTGCGGGTGCGACGAAGGGGCGCGTTGGCCTGCTCGAGATTGGTGCTGTCGTGAACCAAGCGTGCTGCGTTCTGTCAAATCCGCTCGAGATTCGTCCAGCATTCGCTTTTTACTGGTTCCGTGCACACAAGGAAGGCATCATTCAGCTCGCGAGCGGCGCCGGGCAGCCGAACTTGAGTGCCGAATTAATTAAATCGCTTGCGATCCCAACACCGTCGCGGCGCAAGCAGGACTCGATCATTCGGCAATTGGAGGTCGAGGAGAGGGCAGCCCACCACGCGACAAGTCTGTTGCGCGAGCGCGTGGCGTTACTTAGAGAGCGGCGGCAAACGCTACTTACCGCGGTCGTGACTGGGCGAATTGATGTGACGACGGCGAGGGGAGTTGGGGTGTCGTGAGTCGGGGGCATTCGGAGTTGGCGTTTGAGGAGGCTGTGGAGGGGGCGCTTCTTGCGTCCGGGTGGGTGAAGGGGTGGGCCGATACGTACGACCCGGAGGTCGGACTTGATCCGGGGCAGTTGATGCCGTTTGTTCAGACAGTGCAGCCCGAAGCGTGGGGGAAGCTAGTTCAGTTTGCTGGGGGCAACCTCGACGTTGCTGAGCGAGATTTCGTCAAGGTTTTGGCGAAGGAGCTTGACCGGCGCGGTGTTCTTGATGTGCTGCGGAACGGGATCAAGGATCGTGGGATCCGCATCCGCCTTGCGTACTTTCGGCCGGCGCACACTGTTGCGGAGGATGCGCTTGCGGAGTATCAGCAGAACCGTCTCTCGGTCACTCGTCAGCTGCGGTACGGCGCCGACTCGACCAAGTCGCTCGACCTGGCGCTGTTTGTCAACGGGATTCCGGTTGCTACGGCTGAGCTGAAGAACCCGCTGACCAACCAGACCGTCGAGGACGCCAAGGAGCAGTACCGGAACGACCGGGACCCGAAGGAGTTGCTGTTCGCGCGGCGTGCGTTGGTGCACTTCGCCGTCGATCCCGAGTTGGTGTTCGTCACGACCCGACTGCGGGGCAAAGACACGGTGTTCCTGCCGTTCAACCAGGGTACTGGCGGGCCTGGGAACGTCGGCGGTGCGGGGAATCCGGTTGTTGAGGACAACGGCTCCGGCTACCGGACGGCGTACCTCTGGGAGGAGACGTGGCAGTTCGACAACTGGCTCGATCTGCTGAAGCGGTTCCTGCACGTTGAAGACCCGACGACGTCGCGCTCACGCCGAGCGAACGGGCGGACCAGCGTTCACGACCGGCCACTGATCTTCCCGCGGTACCACCAGTGGCACGCCGTTCGGCGGCTTACCGAGCATGCCGCCCGTCACGGCTCCGGCAACAACTACCTGGTCATGCACTCGGCCGGCTCGGGCAAGTCGAACACGATCGGCTGGCTGGCGCATCGGCTGTCGACGCTGCACGGTTCGGCGGAGCCCGGCTCTCTTGATGATGACGCTGTGCGCGATGGCCGGATCGCGGCGAACGAGCCGGCTTTTCACAAGGTTGTCGTGGTCACCGACCGGTCGGTGCTGGACAAGCAATTGCAGGACACGATCTATCAGTTCGATCACACGCCGGGAGTCGTTGAACGCATCACCGGGATCGGCGGGTCGAAGTCAAGCGAGGTCGCCAAGGCTCTGGCCAACACAGCAACGAAGGTCGTCATCGTCACGGTGCAGACCTTTCCTTACGTACTTGAAGGCGTGTCCAGCTTGGCTGACAAGCGCATCGCGGTGATCGTCGACGAGGCTCACTCGGGTCAGTCTGGTGACTCGGTGACGAAGCTGAAGAAAGTGCTGCGAGGTCTCGGCGCCGAGGAGTCTGGCGACGACGAAGACCCGCTGACCTCGTCGGCGATGGCCCGCGGCCGTCATCCGAACCTGTCGTACTTCGCGTTTACGGCGACCCCGAAGAGCAAGACGCTCCAGCTGTTCGGGGTCGATGATGCTGTAAGCAACAAGCGCGCGTTCCACATCTACTCGATGCGGCAGGCGATCGAGGAGGGCTTCATCCTCGATGTCCTGCGGAACTACACGACGTACAAGACGTACTGGCGAATCGCGAAGGACGGCGCCGACGACATCGAGGTCAATCCCGATAAGGCCGGCAGCGAGCTGGCCCGTCTCGTGTACCTGGACCCGGCTACGATGCTGGCCCACGCCGAGGTGATCCTGCGGCACTTCCAGGCGAACACCCGTGGGCAGATGGGCGGCCGGGCCAAAGCGATGGTCGTTACGCGTTCGCGGGAAAGTGCTGTACGGATGTACCAGGCACTGCGACAGAAGCTCGATGACCTGAGCCTCGTGGATCCTGGGGTGCTCGTCGCGTTCTCCGGAAATCTGACGGTTGATGGCGTCGAGTTCACCGAGCCGGGGATCAACGGGCTGTCCGAGAGTGAGCTGCCGGACGCGTTTGCCTACACCCGCGCTGACGATCCGAACGCCAGAGCGCGGACCGGCGGCAAAGGCGGTGCCACGGAACGCACGGAGTACCGGATCCTCGTTGTCGCCGACAAGTACCAGACTGGGTTCGATCAGCCGCTCCTGACCACGATGTACGTCGAGAAGCCGCTGGCCAGCGTTGCCGCCGTACAGACGTTGTCGCGGCTGAACCGCACACATCCGTTGAAGAGCCAGGAGGATCTCTTCGTTCTGGACTTCGCCAACGAGGCGGAGGACATCCAGACGGCGTTCAAGCCGTACTACGAGGAGGCGGTGACCACACCAGTCGATCCGAACCTGCTGTACCAGAAGCAGCGGGCTGTCATGGATCATCAACTCATCCTCGAGTCGGAGCTGGAGTCGTTTGCCGGGGCGTACCTCGCGTCGCAGCCCGGCTCGGTCATCGAGGACGGCGGCCGGAGCTGGGAACGCAAGCATGCCGATCTTTATCGACACATCGACCCGGCAGCCGAGCGGTTCGAACGGCTGAGCTCGGAGGATCGAGAGGCGGCAGAACTCTTCCGAAGCGACCTGTCTGACTACGTTCGCAAGTACGGGTTCCTGGCCCAGGTGATGCAATTCACCGACGCTGATCTCGAGCGGCTGTACCTGTTTGGCAAGCACTTGCTCAATCGCCTACCGGCACGGCGGAACCCGAGTCTGGACATCGGCGACATCGATCTCACGCACCTACGGGTGAGCAAGACCGGCGAGCATAATGTCGGTCTCGAACCCGAGGGTGAGCATCTGTTGCCCGGGTTCGATGAAGGCGGAGCCGGCATCGCACGGGCTCCCAGGACAGCCCTCTTATCTGAGCTAATCGAGGACTTCAACAACCGTTACGGGCTTGGCCTCAGTGATGCCGACAAACTCATGTACGAGGAGCGCGTCACCGCCGCGATCGAAGACCCTGACCTTCAGCAGGCTGCGCTTGCAAGCCGCAACGAGGGTGACTTCGAGATGCCATTCAACAAGCGCTTCCAGGACATCATGGTTGAGCGGGCCGACGCGGACACCAAGTTCACTGAGAAGTACTTCTCCGACAGCGAGTTCCAGAGCCGCCTCACTCGCGAGGCCCGCAAGGCCGCGTATCGGATGATTCGCCACCGCCACAACCTGTCAACTTCTGAGAGATGAGGACCTCGGATTGAACCGCCAATCATTCGTAGGCCTATTGTGACCGACGACATCAAAAGGCAGATTCGCCACGTTTGCGATGCGCTCATTGCAGAATTTGAAGGGTCTATCGACATGGCGGACGTCGCGAGCAAGCGTCCGGAGGAGATTCAGAACGCTTTCTTGTCGCGGGCCTTGGCTGCGAAGGCTGTGCGCATCGTCACAGGCTGCAGTTCTTCGGCGGCCGCGCAATCAGTGATTGATGGCCGAGATGACTACGGTGTCGACGCTGTGGCGGTGTCTGAGACTGAGCCGGAACTGTGGCTTGTCCAGGCAAAATGGAGCGACAAATACCGGGCAGGATTTGATACGGAGGCTGCAAACAAGCTCGTGCGCGGCTTTCGTCAAATGGACGAACAGCAGTTCGAGCGGTTCAATGCGCGATTTGAGCCTCTTGCTGATCAAGTAAAGGAGGTGCTCGCTGATCCTAGAAGCCGCGTTACATTTGTTATCGCCGTAATGGGGCCAGGTGATCTCTCGCCGGAAGTTGTGGAGATCCTGGAGGATGCCGATAGGGACTTCGGCATTCTTGGTCGGGCCTTATCGCATCGAGTCATTGATGGTGGCCGCTTCCATCAAGCCATCCGTGATGATATCGCGCCCGAAGCGATCGACTTGATGGCGTCGATGTCCAACGGCTGGCATCGGGTGGAATTGCCTTACGAGGCAATATATGGCCTGGTGGCGGCGTCGGAGCTAGCTGGCTGGTACTCAGATCACGGAGAGCGCCTATTCGGGCGAAATTTGCGCACGACGCTTAGCCGGACCGGAGTAAACGACTCTTTGGCCAAATCCTTCGTTGGAAATCCACAGGATTTCTGGTATTACCATAATGGAATCACCGTCCTGTGCGACGGTATTGAGCGTAGGTTCCTTGGGAAGCGAGGGATCGGGGAGCCCGTCCGTCTTGTCCTGTCGGATTGCAGTGTAGTCAACGGCGCTCAGACTGTCGCGTCCGCGCATGCGGCGTACGTCGTGAATGCTGATGCGCTTGACGATGCATACGTCAGTGTTCGCGTAATCTCGATTCGAGACAGCCACCCGGGTTTCGCAAATGCCGTGACGATGAATACGAACACGCAAAACAGCATTGAGCCCCGCGACTACGTAGCCTTGGATCCGACGCAGATCGCGATACGTGAAGACTTCAAGCTGTCACTGGGTAAGGAGTACGTTCTTCGGCGCGGGGAGTTGGATCCGTCGCCGGACGGTGGGTGCTCGGTTGTCGAAGCTGCAACAGCACTTGCGTGTGCGCACAGCAACCCAGCACTTGCTGTGCGTGCCAAGCGATCGACGAATCTCCTTTGGGAGCGAGGGGGGCGCGGCGCGTACGAACTGCTGTTCGGACAACAGCCGGCAGCCGACGAAATCTGGCGACTTGTGCTGATTTTAAGACGGGTACGGAATACTCTTTCGAACCTCCGAAAATCTCTGGAGCCCAGACCGGCGGCTATCGCAGAGCGAGCCGATCTGCTGGTCGTTCATGCTTTTTTGAAGACGGTGGATCGCTCTGATTTTGACCAACCCTTTTCAGATCCCGACTTTGATGAGATTCTGCTTGAAGCTGAGCAGAGGAGTGTGCTTCTGCTGGCCTTGTTGAGTCAGTCCATGGATCGGCTCTTCGGTACAGGTTCCTATGTCAGTGCGACGTTTAGCAATGAGGAGCGATGCGCCGAGTTGGTTGCGGCTCTTATGCTTGCGCTCGACGCCGGGAGTGGTGCAGAGGAGGCAGTCGAGCGTATTCGGTCCGGTCGCTCGTCGAAGCAGGCAAGGCGGCCGAATTCTGTTGCTCTCCTCGTCGATGCCGAGCGGATCGCGGATGGCGCCAAGGTAGCCTTCGTTTTCGGCAGTGAGGTCGAGCGCCAAGCAATCCGGGGCTGGATGAGCGAGAATCCTGCTCGATCCATTGCAACCTGGGTGAATGACCGATCTAGGCCGCTTCTATGGGAATTCGATGGACGGCAGTATAGCCCGACAGGACTCGTGAGACAGATTTGGGAGCTTGCCGGATGGGCGGACGCGTGGGTATCTGTGCAAGGACCTAGGCAATGGGTCTTGTCCGGCGAGGACAGCTTGGCTGATCTTGCGGACAGAGTGTGGCGGGAGCAACAGGAAGGCGGCGGTGACTGGCGGGCGGACACAACTGAGGTTGATTGAGGCTTGCCTGGCATATTGACCGATTGGAACTGGTCACTCCCCGGCGCGAAGGAGCGGCGTGGCTGAGCAACTGAAGGTCATCGCAGGTCGGTACGAGCTGACTGCGCCGATCAGCCGCGGCGGAATGGGGGAGATCTGGCGCGGATACGACTCGGTGCTTGACCGCGATATCGCGGTCAAGCTGATTCGCCCGCAGATCGTCGCGTCGGACGAGGACCGCGAGGAACTGGTCGGGCGCTTTCGGCGCGAGGCGCGGGTAACGGCCAAGGTCGAGCATCCTGGTGTGCCCGCCGTGTACGACGCTGCGTTCGACGGGAGCACCGATCAGCTGTTCATCGTCATGCAGTTGGTGCATGGCGTCTCCGTCTCCGACGTACTCGCGGAGCAAGGTGCCATGTCTGCCGACTGGGCCGCCTCGATCGGCGCCCAGATCTGCTCGGTGCTGAGCTACGCCCACGCGGTGCCGATCGTGCATCGGGACCTGAAGCCTGGCAACGTCATGATCGCGCGAGGTGGGGTCGTGAAGGTGCTGGACTTCGGTATCGCCGCTTTGCTCCGCAACGACGTCACCAAACTCACCTCGACCGGACGCGTGGTAGGCACGAAGCCGTACATGTCTCCGGAGCAGATCCGGAACCTGCCGGTAACGCCACAGACCGACCTTTACGCGCTCGGATGCCTCCTTCACGAGATGTTGAGCGGCCGGCGGGCTTTCGACGCCGACGACGAGATCGCACTGATGTATCAGCACCTCGAAGAAGATCCGAAGCCTCTGCGCGAGTTGGATCCCGAGATCCCGAGCGAGCTTGAGCGACTGGTACTCGATCTCCTTGCCAAACATCCCGCGGATCGTCCGGAGAACGCGTGGATCGTGTACGAGAGGCTTGCTCCGCTGCTACCTGCGATCGATAGGAGCTCGGCTGATGGCGAACAGCCGGCCGGTGTGATCCCGGATCCGACGCGGCCTTATCGACGCCCGGCGGCACCCCGGCCGCGACCCACCGACCGGCCGGAACCGTCGGCGCCGGTGCCGTCAGCGGCCGAGGTCGATCATGCCAAGGTCGAAGAGGTACTGGCCGAGGCGGAGTCACTGATCGACGACGAGCGCTTCACCCAGGCGTCCGATCTGCTGGGCGAGCTATTGCCGAGCGCATCGTCGACGTTCGGGTCCGAGAGCGCGGCAGTCTTGGACCTCAGAGTCAGATTCGCCGCAGCGTTGTTCTTGGGTGGCGACTACCGCAAGGCCGCACCAGAATTCGAGGCTCTGGCCGGCATGGTAGCCAAGCTCGACAGCCCTGACAGCGAGGTAGCGCTCGACTATCGCCGGCAAGCGGTCGTGTGTCGGATCGCCCTTGGCGAATCAACTCGTGCGTTGGCTGAGGTCGAATCGATCCTGGCCAACTACGAGCGTGCTCGTTCGAACGGACGGGAATACCTCGAACTGAGGCTCAGTCTCGCTCGCCTACGACTGGGTGTCGGGCAGGAACAGTTCGCGCGTCAGGAGTTGCGCGAACTGTTCCGGGACGCACGCGATCGCCTGGGGGATACGGACGATCTAAGCATCGAGATCGCGGCCTTGATGGCGCGCTTGCAGAATGAGTCCGACGAGTTAGCCTAGACACCCCGCGGACCTCGAATCCAGCACCCTCATCTACACGGTGACGGGGCAGACTTGCGGCTCGGTCAAGCAGTTCGTCGAGCTCGGCCTGGCTGCCGATGCGCTGCTGTCCCGCGTCATCGCCGTCGCATTGCCCTCCGCGTGTTCTCGTGCAGAGTCGAGGCTGGCGGTTCGGCCGCCGGCACGTGGCGCCGTACCTCCGGGACCTCGCGTCCCGCTGCTCACATGAATCAGGCCTCCACCGTCCAGCCTGGTCAGAATTCCGGATGTCGGCCTGACGTCCCCCGGCCGCTCGGGTAGTCGCCGAAAAGCTGCTCGACGACGGAGCGGGCTCGGGCCTCTCTCCAAATCATCACTGGAGCAACTTTCCTGCGGCCGATCGTCGATGGTGCCCCCGCGACGGTGGTCCACCTCCCTCCCAACTCGTCTCATCGGCCGCCCGCACGGGCTTATCCGGCTTGTTGGCTTCCCGTTCGTCGTCATGGTCGTCAGGGCGACGTCCGTGGGGGGCGTACCGTTACGTTACCTGGCCCTTGCGACCGTCCGCGCCTCTAGCCGCCCCTTGGGTCAGCAGTTCGAATGCCGCTCATCGTCTGCTCGACCCACTGGCTCGCGAACCTCAGCCTGAGAGATGTCAACGGGCTGTCTTCGGAACGCCTGGCCGATTGACCAGACGCGGCGTCGAGAGGTGCCTGCTCTGACGGCGATCGCGAGGCTGAACCCATTCCAAGCTGCCCGATCTGCTTAGATCGCTAACGACGGGGGCCTTCTCGAACCAGCACGTCTTTGGCCTCAGCTCAGGGGCTTCCAGTCGGGCCACGGTCTCGGTCCGCGTAGGCCGCGAATACCGGCGACTCGCAGATCGGCCTGCGCACGGAGTGAAGGCTCTTCGCTCGCACGCTGGGCCGCGTAGCAGGTGACGCGCAACTCACGGATGTCGCGCAGCACATCGAATCCGTCCCACTTGAGCACGTCATGTCCGTATGCCTGTGCGAAGGCTTGGTACTCCTCGGCCGTCATAGTGCCGAACGTGCTCAACCGAACCGCGGTGCTGACCAGATCCCACTCGGGCGGTCCGAGCGAGAAACGTTCGAGGTCCAGGAGCACCGGGCCATCGACTGTTACCACGACGTTGCCAGCCCAGGCGTCGCCGTGGATCGCGCTCCGTGGCAGGCCGGCGGGAAGGTCATCGAACGCCTCCCCGAGTCGGGCAAGCTGCCCACGCAGCCAGTCCCGATCGTCTTCGCTCAAGGTCGTCGCTCCGTCGATACGTTCGGCCAAGCGAACGAACGGGGCAAGCGGTGGAAGATCGAAGTCGTTCGGTAGCGGACTGGCGTGTAGGTGTTTGAGTACGGCGGCGACCTCGGGCGGGGTGCCATGACGATGCTCGGGGAGCTCACGCCAGAAGGTCACCGGCGAGGAATCGATGACGACCGGCTGGTCAATGTCGGCGACGGTCTCAACTGCTCGCACTTTCACAGACGCGAGCCATCGTGCGACGGCGACCTCCTTCCTAGCGGCGTCAAGCTGCCCGCTTCGTCCGATGCGCACCACCACCTGGCCCGGGAGACGATAGATGGCGTTCTCGCCCAGCCGAACTGGCTCGGCGCCCGACGAGGACAGGCCAACCTGAGTGCACGCCCGCTCGAGCAGCACCTGTGAAGGTGACACTGTCACGAGGCGGCCAGCACACTACGGATGTCGTGGCGCAGTTCGTCGACTTCATCGATTCGCTCGAACACCGTCGCCCGGTGCGCCAGGTCACGCAGGTCGTCAGCTGCCCGACGTGAACGCAAGGACCGAGCGTCCTTCAGTGCCTGCGCGCCGATGACAGCCGCCTCCCGGGGATCGCCGACCGTCATGGTCAGCGATGCCAGCTTGATGCCGCTCATGGCGCGCGAACGCACGTAGGTCTCGGTGTGGCCGGCGACGGCGCTAGCCAGCCTGGCAGCTGCTTCCTGTTCAGCTTCGCCCTGACGAACGGCGAGATCCCACAAGGCATGTCCGGTGTCGCCAAGGTGCTGTGCCTGGTCGTAGTAGTGCATCCAGTCGGGATCGTTAGCGGGATCGGCTTGGGCAAACTGCTCATCCGCCAGGCCAACTGTCCGCAGCGTCTCCTGCACATGGCCAAGCTTGGCCAACGCCCGAGCTCGCGCAGCCAGCAGCATGGCTCGCTCCGTTGCCGTCAGGCGGTCGGCACGCACCAGCGCCATCTCAGTGAGCGTCAAGCCCTGGTCCGGGTCGCCGCACCAGATGGCTTGCCGCGCCATCGAGGAGAGGGTCTTCGCGCGCAGATTCCAGTCGGCGGCTTCGTCGGCGCAGGCCTGCGTGAAGCGGAACATCCGCCGTGCGTCGTCGTGGGCGTAGGCGTCGAAGGCCATCATGGCGCAGACGTGACCGAGGAAACCGACCGATGAGAACAGCTCGGCGCGTAGGTTCTCGGGGCAACGAGAGTCCAACATCTCGGCCGAGTGACGGAGCTGGGCGATGACTGCTTCGCGTGCCAGCCCGCCGCCGTAGTGGTTGTCCCACGAGCCGAAGACTCGCGCCGCCGTACGGACGCCATCGATGTCGGCCTGCGTGACGATGTTCGGTACCGGTGTTGCCTGATCAGGCGCTAACAATTCCAAGAGTGGTGCCGAGGACACTGCGGCGGCACCTACGCCGATGACTGCTCGGAGGAACTCTTTTCGATCCACGTTCTCCACCGGTGGGGATGAGTGGCGGCGCACTCGGAACCCCAGGTCAGGATCAGTGCGTACGCCAGTGATAGCCCTCAAGGCCGCCCGATAGTCGGCCTGAGGGCTTCGAATTAGTCCCCGTTCGAGCTTGCCGATGTAGTTGGCGTCGATGTCGGTCCGGCGGCCACGGTGCTGCCAGATCCATTCATTGACCATTTCAGCGAGATCCTGGCGGGAGGCCGGCTGACCCGGAGCGTGAGGCGACTCCACACGCTCGCGCGCGTGGCGAAGCTGATCATTCGCCTCCGTCACTCATCGATCGTGCCACAGGCTGTGACCGCTGGGCATCTAACGGCGACGATTCCTCCCCCATTCCTCCCTCTGGCATCCCTTCCAACCTCCCTTCCCGGGATCCCTCCCGAACGGGAAGGTGGTCGCCATGACAGCGAGTACATGGATCCTCACGCTCATCGCAGCAGTGCTCTACGGCTTCATGATCCGCGACATCATCGAGGAGGTACGCGGCGAATGACGATGCTTGCTGATGTCCCGCAACCAACCGAACGCCGCGTCCGCGTCTGGTTCGGTGACCATGTCATCGCGGACTACACCGCCGAGCCAGCAACGGCCATGAAGTACCAGGCGGGTATGTCGCGGCGCTTCGCGAGCCTTCGCGTGACTATCGAGCCGGCGACTGCGGCGGTGAGACCGAGTGCTGCTGACTCGTGAACGGCCAGCACCGACGTGGCTGGTGGTCCCGGCTCTGGGAGCGCTTGGTCGCGACCTTCCGTCGCTGGATGGACGAGGACCGGTGACCGACTACAGCCGGCCATTGCTGCTCGGATACGCCCGGCGTGACCTGTACTTGTCCGGCCGACACGTCGACGACATGAAGCGCGACCTCGGAGCGTTCGCACACGTCGAAGGCTTTCTCATGGGCTCGGTGTACGTCGAAGACCCCGACACCGCCCCGGCCGCCTTCGAGGCGCTGGTTGCTTCAAGCAATCGCTACAAGATCACGGCAGTGGTGCTGCCGAGTCTGCGGCACCTGGCACTGGTGGGAGATCCGGCCGAGTTACGTGCGCAGTTCGAGCGGGTCACGGGGGTTCGCATCATGCTGCACGAGGTCACCCCATGAACTGGCGGAGTCGGTGGGGAGTCGCCGTCCTCAGCCCCTCACGTGCAGAAGATCGCTGCACACCCATCGACTCCGTCGTCCCGCGGTCCTTGTCCGAGTCCTCTTTCCCTGTGGACAACTTGGCCAGGGTCCGCTCAGATGCCGGCTGGCACGGGACGTGAATGCGAGTCCGCTCCGTGTCAGCCGCTCAGGCACCGAGGCCCGGACGGGTGCCTCGGTCACAGCTGGCTGGGTGGTTGGGCACCCCGTGCCCGAGGCGAGCGACCACTCGGCCAGCGCCGTTCAAGACCAGCGGGTGGGCGCACAGCCTGCAGAGCGGACGCCCGCCCGCTGTTCCACCTCGATGATAGGAGCGCAGTGGATACGCCCTTAATCCCGCTAGATCGGCCGAGCGTCGATCCAGAGATCGAGAGACACTATTCGAGCCGCTGGGACGAGTCCGCCCGGTTGAACTCGACCGTCAAAGGCCGACTGGAGCAAGCCCGGCTCTACGACTTCCTCGGCCGGTGGTTCCCGTCGGCTCCGGCCCGCATCGCCGATATCGGCGGCGGTCCCGGGGTGCACGCTGGCTGGCTCCGCGACCAAGGGCACGTCGTTGTGCTGCTCGATCCTGTCCAGCGTCACGTCGATCAGGCCAACGCAGCAGGCATCACTGCCGAGCTCGGCGACGGGCGCCGGCTGCCGTGGCCTAACGAGTCATTCGATGCCGTGCTGATGGCGGGGCCGCTATATCATCTGCCTGACGCCAGCGATCGGCGCTTGGCGCTTCGTGAGGCGCTGCGGGTGTTGCGACCGGGCGGCGTACTCGCAGCCGTAGCTATCAACCGGGCTGCGAACCTGATCGGCTCGACGCTCGCCAACACGCTCCTGACGCGGCACGGCATCGTGCGCGACATCCTGGAGACGGGCCACAGCGCCAACAACGAGCGCATGGCGCACTGTTACTACCACCGCGAGAGCGAGCTACGCAGCGAACTCGTCAGCGCCGGGCTGCGGCCGGTCAACATCTTCGGCCTCACTGGTCCCGGTGGCTGGCTGACCGTCATGATCGACGCCCACTTCAAGAACCAGCCCTACACCGACACGCTGGCCGAGCATGACCCGCTCGACACGGCACTGGAGTGCTCCCGCCTGGCCGACCGCTTGCCGGAGCTGGTGGCGGCAAGCTCGCTGTTCCTGGCCGTGGGTCAAAAGAGCTGAATCGTGGCGCACTGCACGGCTGGTCAGACCTCAGCCGGGCCGGCCGTGCAGCTCGACGTACTCCTCTTCGGCACGGAGCACCTTGGACAACACAGCCGCTGCGCGCGGGAGTGGATGCAGCGGGAACTTCGACCCGTCCCACCGCAGCCGGCCATCCAGGGTCGTCGAAGGCGGGATGACCACGGGCGTACTGGGCTCGATGTACTCGACACCGGTCGCCAGTGGGCCGAGGTCGGTGTCGGGCTGCAACGTGCAGGTGATCCAGTCGCCGTTCGGCAGCTGCATCGTCGGCGGCCAGATGCCAGGTCGCTCCTGCTCGTAGAGGCGCTTGCCATAAGCGCCGGCGATCCGCGGCAGGTGCCAGATCGCGACGGTCGGACACGACGTGATCGCCAAGTTCGGCGGCTCGTCGACGCCCCAGGCCGCGCGGGCTACGTCGGCATCCGTGATCCAGTCGCCGTCCGGCGTACCGGAAATGGTTGCTGCCTGCACCGGAATGCCGCGCTCCACACAAGCGAGAGCCGTGTCCAACAAGGCGTTCTTGCGTCGAATCATCTGCCTGATCGTCCTCCCGTATCGGGAACATCATTGCCGCGCTACCGCGCGGCTTGTCAATCCGGACCCCAGCAGATCACTGAAGTCCAACTAAGTGAGGAGCTTTCGATGTCCCCGAGTGGAACAGATATAAAGATGCAGCTGCACGGCCTGGCCGATCAGTCAGGCCAAGGTGCCGCCACCTTGGCCGGGTTCAAGCAGCGCTTCGAACAGTCCAGACCTGTGCAGTTGGCGAACCGATGATCGAAACGGAGTACTCGTGACAGATGACGCGACCGACCAGGACACAGTGGGAGTCGTCGCCTTCGCCTACGAGATGGGCGTACTCAAGCGGCTCCGTCGGGCCGGATGGTGGCATGTCGGCGTCCGCGACCCTGAGTCTGTCGCAGAGCACAGCCTGCGCGTTGCACAGCTTGCCGCGCTGATTGCCAGCGAGGAGGGCGGCGATCCGGCGCGGGCGGCGTACCTCGGGATGTGGCACGACTCGCAGGAGACCCGCATCGGGGACATCCCGCACAGCGCCAAGCCGTACATGGATGTCGCGAGCAATGAACGCATCACTGAGGACCAGGTCGCGATCCTTCCGGAGGCGGCCGCCAAGAGCATCACGGAGGCCGTCACCGAGTACGAGGCCGCCGAGACAATCGAGGCTCGCTGCGCGAAGGACGCCGATCGCCTCGAGTGCCTCATGCAGGCCGTCGAGTACGGCGAAGCCGGCTACAAGCGAGTCTCTGGCTGGATCGAATCGTCCCGCGCCCGAACCCAGACCGATTTCGGTCGACGCCTGGCCGAAGCAGCTCTTCAAACCTCACCACTCGCCTGGCGAGACCGCTGAGACTCCCCAGCCATCGGCGGGTGACCGCGCAACTTCATGCCAGCCGTCGACCGCCGCTCGTGCTGCCCGCGGGCCGCGCTGATTCGTCACGTCTCTGCGAATGAGTAATGCACTGACTCGACCAGCCGGACCTCGACCTCGGCCGGCATCTGGTGCGGACACGACACCGGCCGGTGCGACCGGTCGGCCAGCGCCTCCAGGCCGCCGTCGGCGTACCGGCGCAACCAGGTGTGCAGCGTCTGCCGCGACACCCCGACCTTCGCGGCCGCCTCGGTGACCGGCAACCGGTCCTCGACGACGGCCAGAACTGCCTGATACCGCTGCTCGACCACGCTGAGCTCCCGAAGCATCAGCCCACCCCTTCCCTGCTTCACGGCACCAGCCGAGAACCGGGAACGAGTGGGTGTCAAGCATCAACCGAGACGCCGTAAGGCATCAACCGAGACGGTGGAAAGCGTCAACCGAGACCCATCTGTCCAGCATCAACCGAGATCGGACAGAAACTTGTAGGCCCCGTGGGACTCGAACCCACAACCCGCGGATTAAAAGTCCGCTGCTCTGCCAGTTGAGCTAGAGGCCCTCTCACGAGGGGTGAGGGGAACAGTGTGTCAGGTTTGTCCAGGGGGTTTGGTGGTGGGGGTGAGGTGGGCGTGGTGGGTGGTGACTGTTCGTGAGCGGCGGGGCGGCGTACTCTCGGGGTGGGGAGTCGGTCGCGCGGGGGTGGCGTGGGCGGCGGTTAGGGGGCGCTATGAGTGTCGTGGAGCGGGCGGAGATCGCGCCGTCGCATGACGAGGTGGTCGGGGCCTGGCGGGAGATCATGGATCAGGCGAGTGCGCTGGATCTCGCCGATCGGATCGTGATCGGGGTCAAGTTGAGAGCCCGGGCCGATGCGTTGGCGGCGTACGAGGGGCTGGCTCGGGACGCGGGGGACCTGGCCAGGGACGTACGGGCGTTCGCGGTGGCGGTCCGGGTGCAGAATCCGTTGGCGAAGGTGTTCCTGGCGGTCGGGGTCGCGTCCGGGATGTTCGGGTTCTTCGGGTTGTGGTCGTTCTCGGTGGTTGCGAGTACGGCGGAGATGGCGCAGACGACGGCGGCGTTGGTCGGCGTACTGACGGTGGCGTCCGGGGTCGTCGTGGTCGGCGTCGTACGGGGTGCGGTCGAGGCGGCTCGGGCGGCGGTCGAGGAGTTCTCGACGCATCCGTCGACGGTGTTGCTGGCGGAGGTACGGCCGGCGGAGGAGCACCTGTTCGGGATCTTCGGGCAGCGGGTTCCGGAACCGCCGATCAGCGCGGCGCCGTTGATCGTGCTGGGGGTCGTCGGGGTTGTCGGTGGGCTCGTGCTCGCAGCGCTCGCCGGTGTCGGCAGCCTTGGCTGAGGCGGTTGATGTCGGAGGCAACCATTTGTTTCCGGCAAGTGTTTGATGTCGGGTCGTTACGAATGTGAGTCGGTCGGGAGTGGGGTGGAGGTGAGGTCTCGACCGCGTACGACGTGGGGTGGTAAGGATCGGTACTGATCTCGGGGCGTCCGAAGGGCGAGTCCTGCCGCGGGGGGAACTGCGGTGGGGGTGGGGGGAATTGTGCGTTTGATCTGTGGTGCGGTCGTGTTGGTGGTCTTGGGTGGGTGCGGCGTCGAGAGTACGGCGGAGGGCGCGGAGCCGGTCGCGGTCGTGGGGAGCGAGGCGCCGGTCGCTGCGGTGCCGACGCCGAGTGTGACGAAGGTGCCGGTGCGTACGCCGGTTACCGCGTCGACGAAGCCGGGACCGGCGAGCAAGTCGGCGACCGTCACGCCGAGGGCGGTCAAGAAAACGGTGAAGTCGACGGTGGTCGAGTACGCGACGATCGCGTTCAAGAAGAAGACGGTGACGGACGACCAGCTGGCCAAGGGGATGAAGGTCGTCACGACCGAGGGGGCCAACGGGACGCGGCGGCTGACGTACGAGGTGACGTACGTGGGGAGCGTGCAGACGGCCAAGAAGTTGGTGAAGCAGGAGGTCTCCAAGCAGCCGCGGACGCAGGTGACCACGGTCGGTACGAAGACCGAGGAGGAGTCGGGCTGCGATCCGAACTACAGCGGGGGATGCGTGCCGGTCGCGAGTGATGTGGATTGTGCCGGCGGGAGTGGGAACGGGCCGGAGTACGTGAGCGGTCCGGTCACCGTTGCCGGCAACGACATCTACCGGTTGGACAGCGACAACGACGGCCTCGGCTGCGAGGACTGACCGGCGCTGAGGCGTTCGGCGAGGCTGGATCTTCGGCGCTGGCCGGCCGGACCCGTGGTGCTGGCTGACGGGATCCACGGCGCTGGCTGACGGGATACACGGCGCTGGCTGAGCGGCTGAGTGGCCTCCGTGCGTTGGTGGTGAGTCTGAGGGCCGCTCGCTTGCGGACTCATGATGAGGCTGAGTGGCTGGCGCAGGTCGGTGGTGAGGTGAGTGGCTGCCGCGGGTGGTGGTGAAGCTGAGTGGACGCGGTGGTTGGTTGTCCGGGGTTGAGCGGAGCCGCGGCCTGGCCGGCTAGGGAAGTGGTGGGACGCTCGCGGATTGGCTGTGGTGAGCGGGGGCTTCCGTTTGTCGTGGGGTTGAGTGGCTCGGGTGTTGGAGGCGGCCGCGGCGTGCTGGCTCAGTTCCTGGATGGGCGGGCGAGCTGTTTCTGGCGACCCTTGGGGTCGGTAGTTTCTTGGCATGGTGCGTGGTGTGGTGGGTGGGTTGGAGCCCTCGGGTGTGGGGTGGTTGCAGCGGGTTGCGTACGAGGTGGCGGTCGAGGGCGCGGGGCAGGCGATCGGGTACTACGCGGAGCTGATTGCCAACGAGGAAGCCGGCGATGCGCCTGATCTTGAGGCGATTGCGGGCTGGCGGAAGGAGCAGCTGGCCTGGGCGGTACGGCGGCGGGGGTTGCGGCCGGAGGACCGGGTGGAGATCAACGCCATGTACTCCGAAGGCGAGGCCCTGCTGGCCGAGCCTGAGGCCGGCAAGACCGTCAGTGGAGAGCTGAGCGAGGACGAGAACGAGCGGATCTTCCGCGAACGCATCGTCCCCGACGAGCTGACAATCTCGCACGACTCGCCTGGCGGCAATCGATCCCCCGTTTCGGACGAGCTAACTGTCTCGCAGGAGTCGCCCGGCGCCAGTGGTTCCCCTGTTGCGGACGAGCTGACCGCCTCGCAAGAGTCGCCGGGCGCCGGTGATTCACTCATGCCCGATGCATCCCCTGTGCCGGATGAACTTCCTGTTCCCGATGGGGTGGGTGTCGGCGGCGGGGTGGCTGTTGACGAGGTGTCGGTGGCTGGTGGGGGGATCGGGGCTGGGGAGGCGGCCGCGGTTGACGCGGAGACGCTTGCGCAGGAGGGGCCGGTGGTTGTGGTTGTTACTGGGCCGCCGGGGGATGGGAAGGGGGCGGTGGGGGCGTTGGTGGAGGAGGTGCTGGTTGGGCGTGGTCGGCGGCCGGTTCGTGTTGCTGTGGATCTTTATCAACCGCACTGGCCTGTGCTGCGTACGTCGCTTGCGAGCGAGCCCGCCGAGGACAGCTACTACACCGCGGACGGCCTTCGCTGGACAGCCAAGGCTCTCGCGTACGCGCGGGAACACCGGTACGACGTGATCCTGGAGACCCCGCTGCTCGAGGCGAACGACGTGGTCGAGTTCACCGCGGCCGGGTATCGCGTCGAGGTCGCGATTGTCGCCGTACCTGAGGCCGTGAGTCGGCTTGGTGTGCTGGATCGGCATCTTCGGGAGCTGGAGGTCTACGGGTACGGCCGGCTTGCTGATCCGGCGTTGCACGATGCCGCGTGTCAGCGAGTGCTCGACGTGGCCGAGGCGGTCGATCGGGAGCGGATTGTTGACGACGTCGCAGTACTGCGTCCGGACGGGGAGCTGCTCGATGCGCCGACGTCAGTCAAGGCGACGGTCGAGGAGGAGCGCGGCCGGTCGTGGACGGCTGCGGAGTCGCGGCAGTTCCTCGACCGGCTTGCGGAGGTTCAGCGGATCGGGATGTCGGCGCCGATCGAGTGGATCCAGCGGGAGGCGGTCGAGGGGGCGAGAGCAGTACGCAAGCTCGCCGCGCCGCACCTGCACCCGGACGCCGTCACCATGCACATCGCCACCGCAGGAGTACTACCGCCGGACGCCTGAGACTACAGGCGTCCGGCGGCGCGCCGTTTCGGTGGGTCAGACGCCGTGTTCGTTGGGCTGGCGTGGGGTCCGCTTGGAGTAGTCGCCGGTTACCCGGCCCTTCGTGTCGCGGACCTTTCCGTCGTCGCCCAGCCCGCCGCGCTTGGCGAGTTTCTTGGCTTCGCGTCCTGACATCCAGCCCTGTTCCTTGGGCTTCTTACCGAATGCCATGGTCTCTCCTCTGAGTCACCCCCGCGACCGTTGTTACGTCGATGGTAGTGACGTGCCGGGCCAACCGGGGTTGCGTCCCAGATGCGCGACGATCCGGTCCAGCGGGTCGTCGCCCGACCACGGTACGGCGGGGCCGAACGGAGAGCCCGGGGTCAGCCGGAAGTCGCCGGCCGGGACCAGGTCCGCGACCGCCTTGGCGGCCTCCAGGACGTCGGGACCGAAGGAGACTGTGCTCCCCAGGGTCTTGGCGACGTCCCAGGAGTGCACGACGTAGTCGATGAAGTGGAAGCTGATCGCCTGCTGGCCCGGGAACGACGTGCCGAACTCCACCAACGGGAAGGTGCGCTCGGCGACGCCGTCCTCGGCGAAGGCGGCCAGGACATGCTCGGCGGACTCGACGTACGCCTTGACCGGGTCGTCGCCGAGGTCGCGGAGCTTCCATGCGGCCTCGTCCTCCTCCCCGCGGGAGGCGGACGCGAATCCGTAGTGCTGGGTCGCCATGTGGGCGAGCAGGCCGTAGAGGGTCCAGGACCGGCACGGCGTCGGCTTGGTGAGGTCGTCGGCGGTGACGGGCGTGACCAGGTCGATGCTGGCCCGGACCGCTTGAGCGTCGAGGGATACGTGGTCAACAGTAGGCATGCGTAGATCATATGCGTTAGCTTATGATTGCGCCAGTGTTATCTTTTCGACCGTGAGCGACGAGCGTCCCGACCTCGCCGCGATGCTGCATCCGTTGCTGCGGGCACTCATCGCGGCGGAGTTGCCTGTGCTCGCCGAGCACGACGTCTCGATGTGGGGGTACGCCGTCCTGACCGCCCTCGACGACACCCCGGTGCGGACGCAGGCCGCCCTCGCCGAGGCGATCGGCGCGGACAAGTCGCGCATCATCGGCACGCTCGACGAGCTGCAGGACGCCGGCCTGATCGAGCGGACGCCCGATCCGAGCGACCGCCGGGTCCGGCTGCTGTCGATCACCCCCAAGGGCCGGCGGGTACGGCGTGCCGTCCGCAAGGACATCCGGGTCCACGAGGACCGCATCCTCGCCCCGCTCCCCGCCGCCGACCGCCAGGCCTTCCTCCGCGCGATCCGCCACTTCTACGACACCCGCTGACTCCAGCCCCGCGACCCGCGACCCGCGATCCGATGCCCGCGATCCGCCCCCGCGATCCGCCTCGCGATCCGCCCCCGCGATCCGCGACCCGCCGACCGCCTCCAGGAGACGAGTGACTTCAGCCCTGCGATGGAGGCGGTTCCCCCAAGCGAGTGATCCGGACGGCCACCACCCAGGACGAAGCTGATGGCATGACGATCGTCGCCACACTCACCTGGGCCGTGCTGTACGGCTGCCTCCGCGTGTGGTTCGCCCTGGGCAACGCCCCCGACTGGAAGCTCCCCGGCAACGACCTCCTCGTCCCCAACTGGATTGCGGTCGCGGGATGCGCAGCCAGCGCCGCGGCCGTGCTCGCCGTACGCCGCCACCCAGCCTCACGCCCGCTGATCCGGACACTGTGGGCGCTCGCAGCCGGCTGGGTAGCCGCCGCCGGTTTCGCACTCCTCGACCTGGTCGGCGGCGTCCTACCGGGCCTAGGGATCCCCTTCGACCTCCCCGGCATGCTGAGCAGATTGGCCGCGCTCACAGGCGCCGCCCTGCTCGCAAGGACCGCGCTCGTCCATCAACGCCGCCTAGGCCCGGGCCGCTCGCTGACCGCGATCCCCTGGTGGGCCGTCGCCGGTGCCGGCGCCGCCGTGGCCGGCTGCCTGATCCGGGTCGGCGCCCAAGCGGTCGTCGGGTTCGGCAGTACGCCGTACGGCGCGAACCTCTCGATGATCGTGTTCGAGGGCGGCTTCCTGCTGACCGGGATCGTGTTGCCGTTCCTGCTCGTCCACCGTCTCGGCCGGTTCTTCCCGCGGTGGATGCTGCTCGTGCCCGGCGCCGGGCTGGGCGGCGGCATCACGGCGTACTTCGGTGTCGGATTGCTCCAGATGATCGCCGCCACGGTCCAGGGTGAGGCCGTGTACGGCGACGTCGGTCTGCCGGCCGCCTTCTTCTGGGTCGCCGTGCCCGCGTACGTCGTCTGGGGTGCAGGTCTCGCGGTGGCGACGTACGGCTACTACCTGACCCGGTCACCGGCTGTGGCTGAGTAGGCCGAGCTCGCCTGCCCGGCGTACGGCTGCCCGGCGGTTGTTCACGCCGAGCTTGAGGTAGATGTTCTTCGTGTGCGTCCGCAGGGTGTTCAGGGACACCGTGAGTTCGCGGGCGATGTCCGGTCCGCCGAGTTCGCTGCCGAGCAGTCGCAGTACTTCGAGCTCGCGCTCGCTCAACGGATCCGCCCCGCGCGACTCGAAGCCGGTCAGCCGGCTGATGTACGACTGGGCGATCCCGCGCTTCGCAGCGGCCTTCAACAGCGACTCCATCGCCGGACCCTCGTCCACGAAGATCCGCGCGTAACCCTCCGGTGCGGCCAGCGCGAGCGCGCGCTCCAACGGAACCAACGCACTGGGTACGTCGTCCCGCCGGGCCAGCGCCTGCAGCACGAGGATCTCGATCACGGTCCCCATCCGGCCACCCGTCTCGGCTTCGTGCAGCAACCGCTCCAGCAACTCCCGCGCCTCGTCGACCGATCCCTCGTCCACCGATCCCTGGGCGAGCAGCGCCCGGGCGAACGTGATGTGCTCGAACTCCCGCAGATAACTGAGCTCGGACGGCAGCTCGCGGGCCCAGGCGAGTACGTCGTCCACCTTGCCCTGACGGATCCACACCCGCGCGCGCATCGCCGCGACCGGACGGACCTCAGGCGAGAAGTCCCCGAAATACAGGCGTTCCGCGTCGTCGAGCAGCGCGACGGCCTGGTCGAGATCGCCTTCCGCCTCACGGATCCGGGCCATCGCCACCCGCGAGCGCCAGGGGTTCTGCGGCAGGCCCATCGCCTCTCCCAGCCGCTCGCTGCGCTGCAGGAACTCCAACGCCAGCGGCAGGTCGTTCCGCTCGCGGTGCAGCCCACTCAGACCGACGTACATGTCGGCCGTCCCGCGCAGGTGCGTGCCGAGCTCGAGGGCGCGTTCGTAGACACGCATCGCCTCGCGGAGGCGTCCCTGGGTGATGCTGAGGTCCGCGAGCGTGATCGAGCAACCGAGGGCGTCGGGCAGGAACCCGACCCGGACCAGGCTCGCCATGCAGTCCGTGTACGCCGTGTGTGCGGCCTCGAGATCGCCTTGCGCCCAGGACGCGAGCCCGAGCAGGCCGGTCGCCGCACCGTGGCCGAGCTGGTCGTCGTCCGGCAGCAGTTCGAGAGCCTGCCGCCCGTAGGCGACGGTCGCGGCGGTGTCGCCGTGGATCAGCGCGAGTGCGGCCCGATAGACGGCGATCCAGTCGCCCAGCTCCGGATCGCGTGCGGCGTTCTCCAGCAGCGCCGCGACGTTCTCCACCGATCCGGTCGCCATCAGCGCGCCGGCGTACCCGATGCTCAGGGTTGGTCGGGCGCGGACTACGTCGTCGGGCAGGCGTGCGAACCAGCCGAGCATCGCCGCCTCCTGGCGGTCCCGTCGACTGGCCGGGATCGCCAGCTCGACCAGGTCGCCCGCCCGCTCGAAGTCCTCGGCGGCCAGGGCGTGGTGGATCGCCGCGGGCAGCTCGCCGTACTGCTCGTACCAGGCGCTCGCGCGGCGGTGCAGGACCGGCACCTGGTCGGGATGCTCGTCGAGCAGGCGTGCGTGCATCACGTCGGCGAAGAGGTGGTGGTACCGGTACCACTGCCGGCGGTCGTCGAGCGGGACGAGGAAGAGGTTCCCGCGTTCGAGCTCGGCCAGCGCGGTCTTCCCGTCGACCCGGCCCGTCACCGCGTCGCACAACGATCCGTTCATCCGGCTCAGGATCGACGTCTGCAGCAGGAACGACTGGATGTCGTCGGACTGGCGATGAACGACCTCTTCGACCAGGTAGTCGACGACGAACCGGTCGGTGCCCGCGAACCCGTCGATGAAGGCGGTCACGTCGTCGCGGCCCTGCATCGACAAGGCCGCCAGTTGCAGCGCGGCAATCCACCCCTCGGTACGCGCCTCCAGCGCCGCCACGTCCCCCGCCGTCAGCCGCAGGCCCATCGTCTCGTTCAGGTACGTCGCCGCTTCGTCCGGAGTGAACCGCAGGTCGGCGGCCCGGAGTTCGACGAGGTCGCCGCGCGCCCGCAACCGGGCGAGCGGGAGCAGTGGATCGGACCGGCCGGCGATCACCAGCCGGAGGTTCGGCGGCAGGTGGTCCAGCAGGAAGACCATGCCGTCCTGGATCTCGCGCGCGTCGATGTGGTGGTAGTCGTCGAGCACCAGGACGACGTCGGCCGGGATCGCGCCCAGGTCGTTGAGCAACGGGGTGAGCAGCACAGCCGGCGGCACGGGCTGCGAGGACTCCGGCAGGTCGCCGACGTCGGGTGCGACCGTGCGCAGCGCCGCGACGACGTACGTCCAGAAGGTCGTCGGATCGTTGTCGCTCGCATCGAGTGAGACCCAGGCGACCGACTGGTCCCCGAAGGCCGTGAGCAGTGTGGTCTTCCCGAAGCCTGCCGGCGCGGAGATCAGCGTGAGCGCCGCCCGCACCCCCAGCCGCTTGCTCAACCGCGGCCGCGGCACCACACCTGCCCGCGGCCGGGGAACGTACAGCTTCGTCTCGAGTACCTGCGTCAGCGCCCCCACCCCCTCCCGCTCTCAGCGTGCCACAAGCGGGTGGCGGTGGGGGCGCCTCAGCGGCGGACGAGATTACATTCCGCGCTTGTAGTAGTCGCCGTAGTAGTTGCCGAGCCGGTCCCGGTACTCCTGCTCGTCGTAGTCGGCCACGTCCGGGTCGTACTCCGGCGAGTCCTTGATCTGGTCCTTGGTCCGGTCGACGTAGATCTTCTCCTCGTCGGCGTCGACGCGCTGGACCACGCCGGCCGGGAGCAGAACCTTGCGGCCGAGGATCCACGGCCCGGTGTCGACCACGATCGACGCGGACCCGACCTCGTCCGTCGCCTTGTCCACCTTGCCGATGTCACCGTCCACCGCGGCGATCTTGTAGCCGACGATGTCGGTGCCTTGCGCGTACCCGGACTCCTCGCGGTAGTTCCACGGGTCGAAGGTGCTCATCGTGCCACTCCTTGTCTGCAGGGGGTGGTACGGCGGTACCCCGGCAGCGCCGGTGAATGCGCGCCGACATCGTCCGGAACTTCGCTTCCTGTGCAGAATGGTTGCGAGCAGGCAGCAGCGGCAGCGGGGTCCACCCGCTGCATGACACCGCAGGAGCGCCGATGGCCGATGACCGCGCGGCGCTGCTCCGCGAGTTGCACGACGTGCACGCGCCCGCGTTGTGGCGGTTCGTGGTCCGGCTGACCGGCGACGACCGGCTGGCCGAGGACGTCGTCCAGGAGACCCTGCTGCGGGCGTGGCGCCGGCCGCAGATCCTCACCGAGGACGAGGCGGGCGCCCGGGCCTGGCTGTTCACGGTCGCGCGCAACCTCGTGATCGACGACCGGCGCAGCGCCCGGGTCAGTCGGGAGGTGGCCAGCGGCGACCTGCCGGAGAACCCGAGCGCCGACCACGCCAACGCCGTACTCGATGCCTGGCTGGTGGCGGAGTCGCTGGCACAGTTGTCCGAGGAACACCGGCAGGTGATCGTTCGTGCGTACTACGGGCGTCGTACCGTCACCGACATCGCCGAGGAGCTGGACATCCCGTCAGGCACCGTGAAGTCGCGGCTGCACTACGGGCTGCGAGCCTTGAAGCTCGCGCTGCAGGAGAGGGGGGTGACGAGCCAGTGAGCGATCCGTACAAGGAGTGGGACGCGGCCTACCTGCTCGGGGCGCTGTCGGCGAAGGACCGGCGGGCGTACGAGGAGCATCTGCGGACGTGCGACGAGTGCTCGGCCGGGGTCGCGTCGCTGGCCGACGTACCCCGGAGCCTGGCGGCGCTGCCCGACGACCGGGCGCTCGCGACCATCACCGCCAATCCGCCGAACCTGCTGCCCGGGCTGGTTCGCGCGGTCCAGCAGGACACCCGCAAGCGGCGCCTCCGGATCGGTCTGGTGATGGCCGCGGTGGCCACCGCGGCCGCGGTCGTCGGTGCGGTGGTGGCGATCCCGCTCAGTCGCGAGGAGCCGCAGGGGGACTACGTCGTCCTGGCGCAGACCGTGGCCAGCAAGCTCTCCGCGGACGCCCGCCTGGTGCCGGAACGCTGGGGTACGACGATCGAGATCAGCTGCCGGTACGACGAATTGGCGACGCCGAGTGAGCGAGCCCGTGGTTACGAGCTGTACGTGACGGACACGTCCGGTAAGGCGCAACTGATCGCGAGCTGGACCGCGGCGCCGGGGACGACGGTCAAGCCGGCCGCGACCACGAAGCTGCAGCGCCACGAGATCCGCGCGCTGGACATCCGCAGCTCGGAGAGCGGCCGGATCCTGCTCGCGGTGCACTTCTGACCACTGTCCGGTGCCGCTGCGTACGGCGCCGGCCACCGTCCGCACGGATCCGGTTGCATTCGGCACGAATGACTGGTGACGACTGGGGCACCTGAACAACAGGAGCGACAGTCGCTCGAGAGGCTGTCTCTCCAGGCCCCGGTGTTCAGGGACGTGCACCGGGGTCGCTCCCTGTCACCGTGTCGATCGGCTGGCTCTGCGTCAACGACGACCGGCCGCGGCCGCCGAAGATTTTTCCTGCGATCGTGTAACGCTCAGGCCGTTACCACCGATACACCGTGTGTAACGCCACAGAGCATCCCGTCCCAGGTCAACCGCCCGAAGGGCCTGGGGCGGGGTTCTCGTTTCGCCGCCAGGCGCCCCGGCCGCGTTACGCACGAAGGCCCCCGGTGATCCACCGGGGGCCTTCGCGCGTCGATCCCTCCCTACGTCATGACGCCTGTTCGCTCGGATGGTGCGACTCCGGCAGCGCGATCCGGTCCGCCGGGAGGCGTTCCGTGTGCTCGGTGCCGTCGACGCCCTCGTACTGCACCAGACCGGTCCATCCCGTCTCCTCGTGCTCACGGCCGATCAGCCAGCCGGGCCGCCACTCGCCGTCGACGAGGACGATCACATGGCTGGGCAACGGCAGACGGGACACCAGTTCGGTGCCGGGCTCGAACTCAGTCATGGCCGAAGGTTAAGTGCATTCCGCGCTCGGCGCCTCCCGGCAGGCGTTTCGTCACGGACTTCTCAGACTCCGGGCAGCAGCTCCCGGACGACTCCGGCGGGCAGTCCGAGCCGGCGGACCGAGCCGGTCACCTTCAGTGCGCGACCACCGGAGATGTGGCTCACCCAGCCCTCGTGCAAGGCATGTGCACACAAAGCCGCGCCGACCGCGCCGGCCAGATGCGGCCGGCGTTCGGTCACGTCCAGACATGACCGCACCGCGGGCCGGCCGGGCCGACGCTCGAGCACGATGCCGAGATCCGTCAGCCAGGCGGTGCCTTCGGGCGTCAGCGTGACACCGTCCGACCAGTCGATCAGACCGCGCTCGGTCATCGCGTCCGCGAGCGCAACGCCGAGCTTGCCGGCCAGGTGGTCGTAGCACGTGCGCGCCCGCGCGAACGCGTCCCGCTTGCTCACCGCCGCCAAGCTGTTCAGTACTTCGGTACGACGAGGTGCGAGCGCCGCGAGCCCTTCGATCAACTCGGCCGTTTCCGGGCCGGCGAGCTTCAGATACCGGTGCCGCCCCTGCCGGACCTCGGTCAGCAACCCGCCGTCGACCAGCAGGTTCAGGTGCTCGCTGATCGTCGGCCGGGAGACCTTCGCCAGCCGCGCCAGCTCGGTCGCGGTCCACGCCCGCCCGTCCAGCAGGGCCAGGCAGACCGTCGCCCGGGTGGCGTCGGCCAGCATCCTGGCCCACGCCGCCAACTCCTGCCCCTCGGCCTGCGTACTCACGCTCCCATCATGCCGCCCGCACACTTCGGCCAACACCGAAGCGACCGCAACCTACCGTCAGCCCCATGACGCACCTGACGATCGAACCGTCCATCCTGTACGTCGGTACGCCGGTCGCGGTGCTCTCCACCGAGAACGCCGACGGCACGATCAACCTCGCCCCGATGTCGTCCGCGTGGGCGCTCGGCGACCTCGTCGTCCTCGGTCTCGGCGCGACCGGTCAGACCGCGCACAACCTCCAACACCGGCCGGAGCTCGTGATCAACTTCCCGTCACCGGAGCTGTGGGAGGCGGTCGAGCGGCTCGCACCGCTGACCGGTCGTGACCCGCTGCCTCCAGAGAAGCGGGCGCGCTTCCGCTTCGAGCGCGAGAAGTTCAAGGCGGCCGGCCTGACGCCGGTCCCGTCCGAGCTGGTCGGGCCGCCACGGGTGGCCGAGTGCCCGTTGCAGTTCGAGGCGTCCGCCGTACGCGTCGAGATGGGCGCCGATGGCAACTTCCTGGTCGTGCAGGCGAAGGTGCTGCGAGTGCACGCCGACGCGCGGATCGTCGTACCGGGAACGTCGTACGTCGATCCGCGCGCCTGGTCGCCGCTGGTCTACAACTTCCGCCACTACTTCGGCCTGGGCGCGGAACTCGGCGAGTCCTTCCGCACCGAGACGCCTAAAGAAGCCGCAGGCGGTCGACCTCTTCGTCGCTGAGGTGGACGTCGAGGGTCGCGAGGGCGGCGGGCAGTTCCTCGGCCGGTACGACGCGGTGCGTGCTGCGACCGTCGGCGTACTCGGTGGTGAGCTCGTCTCCGATCAAGCGGCGGATGACGCCGTCGGCGACCCGCATGACCACCGGGCGGCCGGTGAACGGTGAGTCCGGGTGGGTCGAGACGTAGTGGTGGTAGACCTCGTAGTCGATCGGGCGCACCGGCTCGTCGTTCGACGCGTGTTGCGGGATCCACCCGTCCGGCGTCCGCTTCGACAGCGTCCACACGTCGCCGTCGACCGTGAGCCGGTGGTCCCAGCCGCCCTGGTCGACGACCACGCCGTCCTTCAGCGGGGTCGGGTACAACTGACCGGCGCCGAATCCGACGTCGGCCAGGAACTCCTGCCCGTCGACGCCTACCTTCAGCAACGCGTGCGTCCGCGGTCCCGACTTGTGCGGCTGGACCCGGGCGACCCGGCGTTCGACCTGGAACCCCAGCCGTTCGAGCGCGGCGCCGAACAGCAGCGCGTGCTCGTAGCAGTAGCCGCCGCGTTGCCGCCGGACGAGCTTGGCCTGGATGGCGTCCAGGCCGATCCCCGGATGCGTCCCGAGGACCACGTCGAGATTCTCGAACGGGATCGCCAGCACATGCGCCCGGTGCAGGCTGCGCAGCCCGTCCGCCGAAGGCGTCACCCAAGAGTGCCGAATCCGCTCGAGGTAGGCGTCAAGATCAAGCTCATCGATCTCCCACATGACGCCCACCCCAACACCTCCAGTCCACTTGAAGTCGAGCGCTGATCAGAGCTTGGAAACCTGGTAGTGGGCGATCTGCCAGGAGTCGCCGACGTGCCGGACGATCAGGCTGAGGTACACGGACAGAGGCGGGCGGTCGGTGAAGGTGAAGTCGACGGCGAGGTAGCCGAGGACGAGGTCGTCCGCGAGTCGCCGGGTCTCCAAGACGCCGTACGACGCTCGCAGGCCGCGCGGCTGTGAGTCGTAGTACGCGGCGACGTCGTCCGGGCCGACGCCGTACAGGTGCAGGCCCTGGAAGATCGCGTCGTCGGCGAACAACGCGGCCACTTGCTTCGGCTCGTGCGCGTCGACGCCGGCCTTCCACTCGTCGAGGACGCTCTGCAGGATCTCGAGCTCGGTCATCTCAGTGCCCCGCCAACTGGCCGCCGTCGACATGCAGTATCTCGCCGGTGACGAACGCGGCACCTTCGAGATACACGACCGCGTCGACGATCTCCTCGATCTCGCCGAGCCGGCCGACCGGGTGCAGTGCGGCGAGGAACTCGTGCGTTTCCGCCGGATGCATCGGCGTACGGACGACGCCCGGAGCGACGGCGTTGACCCGGATCCCGCGGGCGGCGTACTCGGTGGCCAGGGAGAGGGTGGCCGAGTTGAGACCGCCCTTCGTCAGCGAGGCCAGCACGGACGGCATGTTGCTGTTGGCGTGATCTGCCAACGTGGTGGTGATCGTGACGACGTGGCCGGTGCCCTGGGCAAGCATTGCCGCGACGGCCTGCTGGGTGAGCTCGAAGAAGCCGCGAGAGTTCACGCCGGTGACGAGGTCGTAGTCCTCGGCGGTGTATTCGGTGAACGGCTTGGCGACGAACACGCCTGCGTTGTTCACCAAGGTGTCGATCCGGCCGAACTGCTCGACGGCGGCCCGGACGATCGTGCGGCCGACACCCGGTTCCGCGACGTCGCCGGGGACGGTCAGCACCAGCGGGTCGTCCGACGGCTCGATGGTGCGGGAGTTGGCGACGACGGCGTACCCGAGTTTCCGGTACGCCTGGACGAGGGCCGCGCCGATGCCCTGGGACGCACCGGTGACGACGGCGACTTTCTGGGGACTCATGGGGTTGTCTCCTTGTCGATGGTTGCTGTAGTTCGATAGTTGTCGAACGATCGGTGGTTTTCCACGACCGGTTCGCTCCCAGCTGAGAGGCCCCGCCTACTACGATCGGCGGGTGGAACTGCGGCAGTTGCGGTACTTCGTCGCCGTGGCCGAAGAGCTCAACTTCGGTCGCGCCGCGGCCCGCCTGCACATCGCGGGGCCGTCGCTCTCGCAGCAGATCAAATCGCTGGAGCGGGATCTCGGCGTGCGGTTGTTCGACCGCGACCGGCGTACGGTCACGCTGACCGCGCACGGCGAGTCGTTGCTGCCGCAGACCCGGGCGCTGCTCGAGCAGGCCGACGAGCTACGGCGTACGGCGGCCGGCTTCTCGGCGACCGAACCGGTCCGGCTCGGCTACGTGAGCTGGCGGCCGCCCGATCTGGTCGAGCGGACGTCGGGTGTCGCGCAACTGCTCGTGGACGCCTGGGTGATGCCGTCACACACGCAGGCCGGCCGGGTCGCGGACGGCAGCGTCGACCTGGCGATCTGCTGGGTGCGGGCGACCGATCTGGCCGAGCAGCAGCTGGAGGGCCGGCTGATCGGGGCGGACCGGTTGTCCGCGATCTCGTGGGGTCGCGACGAATCCGCCGTCCGCGCCAAGGACACCGTCGTACTGGTCGACGCGGACACCGCGACCTGGGCGTCGTGGAACATCTACGCGGTCGAGCTCGCCCGCGAGACCGGGGCCGAGCTCGTCCGGATCGACGACCACGGCATCACCGGCCCGGCGCTCTTCGAGCACGTACGGCGCCTGCGCCGGCCGGTCGTCAGTTCGCCGAAACGGGACGCGACCCCGGTGCCGCCGGATCTCGTCCGCCGCCCGATCATCGAGCCGACGCCGATCTGGACGTGGGCTCTGGTGGCCCGGAGGGACGAGCCGGGTCGCGCCGTACTGGCCGCCGTCGAGGCGCTCACACGTGGCGTCGCCGTCGAGCTGTCCGACGGCTGGCTGCCGGCGGACGATCCGTTCCGTCAGACGCAGGCCTGAGTCGTGTCAGGTGCCCGCGTGGGTGACTGCGGCTGTGGTGAGGCGGTAGCCGGTGTTGGCGGAGAATTCGGCGGACAGGGCGAAGCGGTCGGCGCGGACGAGGGTGTGCCGCCACTCGACCGGGCGGTTCTGTGAGCTGCCCTGGCGGTTGATCGAGAAGGCGGCGGCCTCCGGCGGGCAGCGGAGGAGGGCACGTTCGGCCGGCGTGGGTACGACGGCCCGGATGTCCTCGCGGCCGTGGTCGAGGCGGAGGCCGGTGCTCGCGGCCAGCTCGTTGTAGAGGCTGGTGTGCGTGAAGTCGGCGTCCAGGAGCGGCTCGGCGATGGACGCGGGCAGCCACACGCGATCCAGCGCGAGCGGCTCGTCGCCCGCGAAGCGAAGACGCTCGAGGTAGAGCAGCGGAATGGACTCCTCGAGGTCGAGGCGGGCCGCGATCACCCCGTCGGCCCGGATGTCCAACGCCCGTACGACGCTGTGCTGCGTCAGGCCGGACGCCTCGACCGAGGAGAACAGGCTGTAGAGCGCACCCATCGGCTGCCGGATCTCCGGGGCGGTCGCGACCCGGGGCTGGCGGCCGCGTTCGGCGACGATCAGACCGTCCGCGCGCAGCTTGGTGAGCGCCTGCCGGACCGTGTGCCGGCTGACCTGGTAGTCCTCGACCAGCGCGAGCTCGCCGGGGAAGACGTCGTCGAATTCGCCCGCCCGCAGTCGCCGGACCAGGTCCTGCTGGAGCTGCTTCCAGAGCGGCTGGCCGCCGGAGCGGTCGAGCCTGCGCTCGGTCATCGGGTGGTGCGCCTCCATCCGGCTTGCGAAATGTCCGGTCATCTCCTAGCGTAAATGTGCGTACATTTCTGCTGAAGGGGTCCGGGTTCATGGTGCAGGTCGAGGTTAGGCCACTGGCCGTCCCTCGGTTCACCAGATTGCCCGGGCTGGTCGTCGTACTGCTCCTGACCGGGATCGCCGTTCCGCTCGGGCGCCTGGTGCCGGTCGTCGGCGGACCGGTGTTCGGGATCGTGCTCGGTGTGCTGGCCGGCCTGCTCGTGCCCGCGTTGCGCTCGGAGTTGTGTCGGCCCGGATACGCCTTCGCCTCGAAGACGCTGCTCCAACTGTCGATCGTCGTCCTGGGGACCGGGCTGTCGCTCCAGCAGGTCGTCCAGGTCGGCGGCTCGTCGCTGCCGGTGATGCTCGGCACGCTGGCGATCGCGCTCGGCGGCGCGTGGCTGTTCGGCCGGTTGCTCGGGGTCCGCGGGGACACGCAGACGTTGATCGGGGTTGGTACGGCGATCTGCGGCGCGTCGGCGATCGCGGCGACCACGGCGGCGATCAACCCGAAGCGCTCATCGGTCGCCTACGCGCTGGCGACGATCTTCACCTTCAACATCATCGCGGTGCTGGCGTTCCCGCCGCTCGGGCATCTGCTCGGGCTGAGTCCGGAGGCCTTCGGGCTGTGGGCGGGTACGGCGATCAACGACACGTCCTCCGTCGTCGCCGCCGGGTATGCGTACAGTCAAGCGGCCGGCGACCAGGCCCTGGTGGTCAAGCTGACCCGGTCGCTGATGCTCGTCCCGATCGTGATCGCGCTCGTCGTACTCAAGTCTCGCCGGGACACGTCGCGCCGGGACCCGCGGACCATGTCGGATGCGCGGGCCACGGCGGACCCGCGGGCCACGTCGGACTCACAGACCAGGTCGGACGCGCAGACCGCGACCCGTCTGCCGTGGCGGAAGCTCGTTCCGTTGTTCCTCATCGGCTTCCTCGCCGCGGCCGCTCTCCGGACCGCCGGGCTCGTGCCGGTCGCGTGGCTGCCGGGGCTGAGCTTGCTCGGGACCTGCCTGATCACGGCCGCGCTGGTCGCGATCGGCCTGTCGTTGCGACCGCGGGAGCTGCGCGACACAGGACCCAGGCCGCTCCTGCTCGGAGCGGTGCTCTGGGTCCTGGTCGCGGCGGGCAGCCTGGCGATTCAGTCCTTCTCGTAGGCCGCCTGGCGCTCCTGCACGGCCTTGATCCGCGGCACGTCGAGCTTGTTGCTGCGGTCGAAGTTGTAAATCCCGTTCTCTTCCTGGAAGACGTCGGTCAGCTGCGTGTAGCAGTAGCCGAACATCAGCTCGTTGTCGAGCAGTGCGTCGATCAGGCCGGTGAAGCGGGTGTAGAACTCCTCCTCGTCCGCGACCCGCTGACCGTAGCCCCAGGAGTCCGCGCTGCGACCGTCCTTGCCGGCGGCCGCGGCTTCCGCGTTCCACCAGATGCCGCCGAACTCGCTGCAGAAGTACGGCTGGCCGTCGTACGCCAGGGAGATCGGCTTGCCGTCGCGGGTGTTGCCGTACGGCTCGTCGTTCACCAGATCCGCCATCTGCTTCGCGAACTCGGCCGGGTCCTGCTCGTAGTTGTGCGAGTCCCAGACGTCCGTCTCCGGCACCCGGTGGCTGTAGCCGGAGGCGTCCAGCACCGGGCGGCTGGTGTCCGCGGCCTTGGTGGCCAGGAACATCGCGCGGGTGACGTCGTCCAGCTGGGTGATCCGGTCGTGGATCAGCTGGTGCGTCTCGTTCAACGGGCACCAGCCGACGATGCTCGGGTGGCTGTAGTCTCGCTCGACCGCCTCGAGCCACTGGGCGACGTACGACGCCGTCGGCTGCTGGTTGTCGTTGCCGGTGTCGCCGACCCCCGAACCCCAGTCGCCGAACTCGCCCCAGACCAGGTAGCCGAGCCGGTCCGCGTGGTACAGGAACCGCTCCTCGAACACCTTCTGGTGCAGCCGCGCGCCGTTGAACCCGGCCGCCAGGCCGAGCTCGATGTCGCGGACCAGCGCCTCCTCGGACGGCGCGGTCATCAGGCTCTCCGGCCAGTACCCCTGGTCCAGCACGAGCCGCTGGAACACGTGCTTGCCGTTGATCAGGATCGCCTTGCCGTTGATGCTCACCGACCGCAGGCCGGCGTAGCTGTCGGCCGCGTCCACGACGTTGCCATCAGCATCGATCAGCTCGAGGCGTACGTCGTACAGGTGCGGATCGGTGGTGTCCCACAACCGGACCCGGTCGGCCGGGACCTGCAGGGTGAGCCGCGGCGCCAGGTCGAGGTCGGCGCGCACCTGGGCGGTGGCGACCTCGCCGTCGGCGTCCTTCAGGGTGGCCTTGATCGTGTGGCCCGGCTTGTTGGCCGAGACCGGTACTTCGAGGTGGAAGGCGGAGCCGGCGACGTCCGGGGTGATCCGCGGACGGTCGAGGTGCACCGACGGGACCGCCTCGAGCCAGACGGTCTGCCAGATGCCGGTGGTGCGCGTGTAGAGGCAGCTGTGGTTGTGGTACAGCTGGCTCTGCTTGCCGCGCGCCTGCGGACCCTTGTGCGGGTCGCGTGCCCGGACGACGATCGTGGCCTCCTCGCCCGGCCGGGCGACGTTCTTGAGGTTGGCGCTGAACGGCGTGAACCCGCCGCGGTGCCGGACCACCTCGACGCCGTTCACCCACACGGTCGCGTCGTGGTCGACGGCCTGGAAGTGCAGCACCGCGTCGTTCCCGGACCACTCGGCCGGGATCGTCACGGTCGTCCGGTACCAAACCGCTTCGAGGAAGTCGACGTTCTCGATCCCGGACAGCTTCGACTCCGGGGCGAACGGTACGGCGATCCGCTGCAGCAACTCGCGGTCCCGGACCCCACGCTCCAAGCCGGAGTCGCTCCGGTCGATCTCGAACTGCCACTCACCGTTCAGGTTCAGCCAGTCCGGCCGGACGAACTGCGGGCGCGGGTGCTCAGGGCGGGGTTGGGTCATCGGGACTCCCGGAAGGTGGAGAAGTGGGCGAGCACCGACACTACAACGTTGAAATAGCCTCAGCAACAGCGTTTTCCGCGGGCTGAGAACCTGCCTTGTGAGGGGACGGTCTGGTCCGGCGGGAAATGTGTCAGGCTGGGGGTTCGACGGTGGGAGGGTGACGGTGGGGATCGAGCGGGTCGCGGCGGTTCGGCGGCTTCGGCTGCGGGTGGATCCTGGCGGGCTGTACGAGCGGATCCGGGCCTGCGCGGACGCCGAGGACGTCGGGGCCGGGATCGTGCCGCCGGAGTCCGTGGATCAACTGGTCGACTACTGGGTCGGTGAGTACGACTGGCCTGCTTACGAGAAGCGGCTGAACGCCTTCGAACACTTCGCGACCGAGGTCGGCGGGCAGTTCGTGCACTTCATGCAGTCGCGCTCGGCGGCGGACGTCGTACTGCTGACGCATCTGTGGCCGAGCGGGGTCCTGGAAGTGCTCGAGACGGCCGAAGTGCTGCAGGAGCAGCACCGCCTGGTGATCCCGTCGATCCCGTGGACGGCGATGCAGGAGCCGACGGGCTGGGACGAGTTGATGGGCCGGCTCGGGTACGACGAGTACGTGGTGCGCGACGACCAAGGCGCGACCCCTCCGGCGATGCACGCGGTGAAGGGCGAGCGGCGGGGATTGGCGCCGGAGGAGCTCGCCGAGGTCCGGTGGTTCAATGAGAGCCTCAACGCCGTCAACGACGACCAGCAGGTGCGCGCGCTGGTGTCGAGTACGGCGATGCTCGCCTTGAGCCTGCCGGCCGAGAAGCGGGACTCGGTGCTGACCGGGGTGATGGTGGCGTGGTTCGCGCCGCGCTCAGAGGTCGAGTAGACGGGCGCCATTCGTCCAGCAGACGGCGCGGAGCCAGTCGTCCCCGAGGTCCAGCGCCTCCAGTGACGACAGTTGAACGGCGTAGTCGTACGGGATGTTCGGGAAGTCGGAGCCGAGGACGATCCGGTCCTGCAACTCCCCGAGCCGTGCGGTCAACGAGCGCGGGAACGGCATCAGTGCCTCAGTGAACGGCGTCAACGCCATGGTCGTGTCCAGGTGCACGTTCGGGTACGACGTCAGCGCGAGATGCTCGGCGTACTCCGGCATGCCCAGGTGCGCGATCACCGCGGTCAGTCGAGGATGCTTCCGCAGTACGTCGCCGAACGGGCCGGGACCCGTGTGCCGGCCGGGGATCGGCCCGGATCCGCAGTGGACGACGACCGGTACGCCGGCCTCGGCGAGCTGGCCCCAGACGTCGTCGAGTACGTCGTCGCGCGGGTCGTAGTCGCCCACCTGCAGATGGACTTTGAAGACTCGCGTGCCCTGTTCCAACGCCTCGCGGACGTAGTCGCCGGCGCCCGGCTCCGGGTAGAACGTCCCGCTCGGCACGCAGCCCGGAGTCGCGGCCGCGAACTCGCGGGCCCACGTGTTGAGCCACGCCGCCATGCCCGGCTTGTGTGGATAGACGAGCGCCGGAAACGCCCGTACCCCTAACGCATCAAGGGTTTTCAGCCGCTCCTCGACCGAGGTGCGGTAGTTGATCGGCCACGCCGTGCCGTAGTGCTCCGACGCCTGGTCGAAGTACGACCAGATCGCGTTCATCACCTGGTCGGGCAGGAAGTGCACGTGCACGTCCACCAGCCCGTCCAACCCCAACCGCTGCCACCACGTCGGCACATCCTCGTCGCGCACGAGCCCCAGCCTAGACACCCGCCGCGGTTGCGCGTTTGTTGTCTAACAACTCATGATGCTGTTTGGGTGTTAGAGAGGTGGTGGCATGGACTACCGACCCGAGCTGGTCGGCGGGCAACTGGCGGTCGACCTCGTCAACACCGTCGCCTGGCGGCTGGACGAACGGCGCCGCGTCGACCGGATCGCCGATCCGGCGAATCTGCGGAAGTGGCTGACGGCTGCCGGACTTGGGCCGTCGAAGCGGCTCACCGCACGAGAGCTGGGCGAGGTCGTGCGCTGCCGCGAGGCGGCCTATGCAGTACTCCGTCCGCTCGCCGTCGGCGTGGAGCCGGCCGCTGCCGACCTCGTCGTACTGCGGGCCGAGATCGAGCTCGCCGTACGCAAGGCGTCGCTGGTCAGTGCGCACCCACTGACCTGGCAGGCCGCGACCGTTGTGGACGAACTGCGCTTGGCGGTCTGGCGGTTGTTCGAGGACGAGGACCTGGGGCGACTGCGGCAGTGCGATGACGACGACTGCGGCTGGCTCTTCCTGGACCGCAGCCGGAACGGGTCGCGCCGGTGGTGCAGCTCCGCCGACTGCGGCAACCGCGCCCGAGCCCGCCGCCACTACCACCGCCACCAGACGGGAACGACGGCATGAAGCATCCGCAGACGGGAGCGCCGGCATGAGGCATCCGCAGACGGGAGCGACGGCATGAGGCATCGGCAGACGGGGGCGACGGCATGGAGGCATCCGCAGACGGGAGCGACGGCATGAGGCGTCGGCTGACCGGGGCGACGGCATGAGGCATCGGCAGGCGGGGAGCGGTGGGCGGTGATCGAGATCCGGCGGGACGGGGTGGCCGAGGGCATCCGGTTGGGGCTGGGGCCGGCGGGTGCGGCGTTCGTGCTCGCGCTCAGCTTCGGGGCCGAGGCGGAGGCGCGTGGATGGGGATTCGGTCTGCCGGTGTTGTTCTCGGCGTTGGCGTTCTCGGGCTCGGCGCAGTTCACCTTGTTGACGGCGCTGTCGGGCGGGACCGTCGCGGCCGCGATCGCCTCCGCGGCGTTGATCAACGGGCGCTACCTCGTGATGAGCGTCGCTCTCAACGACAGCCTGCACGGCAGCCGGTTGTCCCGCGCACTCCAGGCGCAGGCCCTCGTCGACGCATCGTTCGTCTTTGCCCACCGCAACGATGGTCGGTACGACGTCTCGCGCTTGATCGGCGCCAGCCTGCCGCAATGGGTCCTGTGGGTCCTCGGGACCGCGGTCGGAGCGTTGACCTCGCCGTCACCGGATCTGATGCATCGCCTCGGGCTCGACGTGGTCTTCCCCGCGTTCTTCCTGGTGCTCGCGCTGGAAGAGGTACGCCGTTCCCGCCGAGCCCTCACCGCCTCGTTGATCGGCGCCGTCGTCGCCGCCTTCCTCCTGCTGGTGACGGACCCCGGCTACGCCCTCCTCGGAGCCACCGCAGCCGCACTCATAGGCCTCCTCCCGCAACGCGCCCCGAACCCCCAGCAAGATCGCGCCAATCCCGGCGCCGATCCCGAGTCAGAGCGGGCTGAGGCCGGAGCCGATCCCGCGCGCGAGCCGGTGGAGTCCCGCGTGGAGCCCGAGGCCAGGCGGGCTGAGTCCGGAGAGGAGACGTCGTGAAGGTGTGGCTGGCGGCGTTGGCCGTGACCGTTGTCAACTGGTTGATGAAGGCCGGCGGTCCGCTGCTGATGGGTGAACGCAAGCTGCCGCCGGCAGCCGTCCGGGTCGTCGGCCTGATCGCCCCGGTGCTCCTCGCAGGTCTCATCGTCACCGAGCTGGGCGGGAAACGCCTGGACTGGACCCAGCTCACCGGCGTCGCGGTCGCGGGGATCCTCTCCGTCCTGAGAGTCCCACTCCTGCTGGCGGTCGCCGCGGGTATAGCTCTCACCGCCGGGATCCGCCTCTTCGGCTGACCGCGTCACGCTTCCCAATAGTTACGTAACTACGTACTATCCACAGTGTGGAAGACCCTGTGGATAACCGGCTCGCCGAGCTGGAGCGGCGCATCGCCGCCCTGGAATCCACAGCCACGCACTCCCAGCAGCAGCGCGGGCGTGGTGCGAAGGGGCAGGGTGAAGCGGCCCGGGCGCTCAGGGAGCTCCGGGCGCGTGATGACTGGTCAGGTGTTGCGCCGACGCTGGCGGCGTTGGGTAGTCCGATTCGGCTCACGCTGCTGCGAGAGATCGTCCACGGGCGCACGACCGTGAGCGCCCTCAGCCAGGTCGACGGCCTCGGCACCAGCGGCCAGATCTATCACCACCTGCGCCACCTCACCGCCGAAGGCTGGCTCCACAACCCCAGCCGCGGCGTCTTCGAGATCCCGGCCGCGAGGATCGCCGCCTTGCACGCGATCCTCGCCGCACTCGACGACTGACCACTGGCACGCGCCGCACTACCTGCCGCCCTGCCGGTCGCCCGCTACCCGGCCTGCTGAGCGGCTTGGTCGGAGAGCCACAGGTCGATCAACCCGCGGAAGTGGTCGAGGAACTGGTCGTGCTCGTGCGCCGGGTACGTCGTCGTGACCGTCTGCCGGAGCAGCCGGTCGAAGTCCGGGCCGGCGAACCAGTCGCGCACCCGCAGGTCGAACTCGCCCAGGTGCTCCGCACACCACTCGTGGTACTTCGCGGTCTCGAAGTGCTCGTCCGCCAGCGCCAGGTACGCGTCGACCTTCGCGTCGTAGTCGAGCGACTCGTCGTCGGCGATCTCGAAGTACCGCTCGGTGTGCAGGTCGACGCTGCTGCGCCGGCCGGTCGCGAGTGAGAACACCGACCATTTCACCAGCGCGCTGATCGCCCACGGGAAGTAGTAGTGCAGCGAGGTGACCGCGACGTCCGGGCAGGCGTTCGCGTAGTCGATCGGGTGGACCGAGTCGCCCTTGACCAGCATCTCGCAGGAGTTGAACTCCCAGCCGAAGAACGCGTTCACGATCCGGCTGATCGCCACCGCCTGGTGCCCGGCGGACGGGCTGAGGAAGTCGTGCGAGACGGCGTACCGGTTGTGCATCGGCTCGTCCGGGCGGAAGTCCATCACCATCGTCTCGGCGCCGATCGACAGTGCGCGGGCGAACACGTCGTACTCGATCGTCGCCTGCAGGTGCATCAGCATCTCGCCGGACTGGTCGTACGCGCGGTGCAGGTCGACCTTGTCGTTGATCCGGGACACGCCCCGCCAGCCGCCGCCGTCGAACGGCTTCATGTAGAGCGGGTAGCCGAGGTCCTCGGCGATCGCGTCGAGGTCGAACTCCTTGTTGTACTTCGCCGACGTGTACGCCCACCGCACATTGTCGACCGGGTTCTTGTACGGCACCAGCACGGTCTTCGGGATCTTCAGGCCGAGGCGGAGCATCGCGCAGTACGCGCTGTGCTTCTCCATCGACTGGAAGGTGAACGGCGAGTTCAGCAGGTAGGTGCCGTTCATCAGCGCGGCCTTCTTCAGCCACTCGCGCGGGTGGTAGTACCAGTACGCCAGCCGGTCGATCACCAGCCCGACGCGGACCGGATCGGTCAGGTCGAACGGCTCGATCGTCAGCCGCCGGGAGCCGAACTCGTGCTCGGTCCCGTTCAGCGCGACCGGCCCGACCCGTTGCAGCAACGCCTCGAACGCCTGCGGCCAGTCCTCCTCGGCCCCGAGCAACAACCCGATCAAATGCCGTGAACGATCACCCATGGTGCTCCTTGAGGTCAGAGGAGGAAAGGAAGGGGACTCCTAGCAGAATCGGGGCAGATGGTGAGCGAGCTGCCGTCGCCACCAGGGCCAGTCGTGTGCTACGTCGTACCCCCACAGGTCCAGCTCATGCGGGATGCCCTTCTTCTCCAGTACGGCGGCGGTCGCGCGGGCGGACGGCAACGACCCGGTCGGGTGCGTCTCCCAGTCGCCCTGACCGACCGTGAGCAGGATGAAGACCCGGCTGCGCAGCCAGTCCAGGTGGTCGCCGTCCAGGTTCGGCAGGTAGTCGGCCGGGTTGTTGAAGTACGTCGCGCCGCCGCGCTCACCCCACGCGTGCCAGCTGGACGCGTCGTAGTTGCCGGACTGGCAGATGGCGACCGGGAACAGATCCGCGCGCTTGAACGCGAAGTTGAGCGCGTGGAAGGCGCCCAGACTGCAGCCGGTCGTGATGATGTCGGCGACGCCGGGCGAGTCGGCGCCGATCGCCGGCACCACCTTGTCGACAATCCAACGTTCGTACAATCCGTGCCGTCGGGCGCGGTCCTCGAGCTGGATACTGCGGTCGGACCAGCTGACGTGGTCGTAGGAGTCGACGCAGTACAGCTTCGCCCGGCCGGCCTCGATCAGGTCCGCGACCGCGTCGACCATGCCGTTGTTCTCGTAGTCCCAGGCGCGGCCCTGCTCACTCGGGAACACCAGCACCGGGCGGCCGTAGTGGCCGTAACGGATCACCGTGCCGGGGCGGTCAAGCCCCGGCGCCTCCAGCTCGACCTGTTCCCGCTCCATCAGCCTCACTCCAGGCGCTGCGCAGTAGATCCGTCAGATCAGGATCCAGCACATCACGCCACGCTGTGAAGTTGTGCATGTCCGGCGTTTCGCGGAACGCCACCCGCAGCCCGAGGTCGGCCAGTTTCGCCGCCATCACCCGGTTGTTGTGGACGTTCTCCTCCGGTGTCCCGGCCGTCATCCCGACCACCGGCGTACTCGGCGCCGTGGTTGCCGTCAGCACCTGCTTCACGAACGCGGTGACCTCGGCGTAGTACTCGAACTTCGACTCCTGCGGATCCGTCTCCGGCGTGAAGAACGACCCGGACTGCAGGAACAGCCCGTCGAACGTGCCCGGGTGGTTCCACTCCGCGTGCAGCGCCGCGAGCGCGCCCAGGCTCGCGCCCATCATCACGGGTCGACGGCTCCGGTACTGCGCTTGGATCGCGGGCAGCACGTGCTGCGTCAGGGCGTCGGCGTACTGCGGGTTGGCGGCGTACCAGAGGTTCCTGGAGGTCGGCCGGACGAGGGCGAGGCGGAACGGCGGGAGAGTGGAGTCGGCGATCATCGCGCCGGCGTAGTGCGTCAGGCCGGCGTACGCGGCGAACTCGGGTCCGTCGTGGGACAGCAGCAGCGGCAGCTCGAACGTCGGCGCGATCCCGTCCGGCGCCCAGACCTGGACCTCGACCTCGTCGAGCGGTGTCGTCACGGAGAGTGGAGTGAGCGTCGACGCGATTGGCTCGATCTCGATCCAGGCCGGCTCGACGTACCCGGGCAGCGGCAGCCAGGAGTGCTCGCCGAACGCGCCGCCGACCACCCGCGGGTTGGTCGGATCGGTCTGCATGCCGACGTCGGCGATGTCGAACAGGTACTCCATCCGGTGCACCGACGGCCGGGGGAGACGCAGCTCCCAGCCGTACTCGACCGGCTTGAACTCGAGCAGCTCGGCCGCGAGACCGAGCTCCTGCCACAGCTTGACGCCGGTGTACGCATGCTTACTGTCGGCGAGGCGGAACACCACCTCGGCCCCTTCGACTGCACTCACCACGTCGGCCATTCGATCCACGGTACAGGCGCAATCGCTGACGTCCATTGTCAGCTTTGGCTGGTTATCGTGAGAGCGTGGTCGATCTCACGGACATCAGGGCGGTGACGGCGGACCTGCCGCGCAGTTACGAGGTGCTGGTCCGGGACTCGATCAAGTTCCGGGTCGGTCAGATCGTGTACCTGGCGGTGGCGCCGGACGAGCAGACGATCGGCATCGGCTTCCCCCGGGAGGAGCGCGAGGCCGCCTTGGCCGCCGAGCCGCACAAGTTCCTCCCGCCGCGCCCGTCGGACGAGCGCTTTCGCTGGATCCAGGTCCGCCTCGACGCCCTCGAGTACGACGAACTCCGCGAACTGATCCTGGACGCCTGGTCCATGTGCGTCCCGAAGAAGGTCCGCGCCGAGTACTTCAGCCGCAACGAGTAGGGGCTGACGGCAACCACCTCATCCTCAGGTAGTAGTCCAGAACCGTCCCGAGGACCGATGGGCAACGCCCTCCCGCGACGCACGCTGGAACCATGACCGAAGACCTCTTACCCCGACGCCGCAAAGCCTCAGCCAAAGCCCAAGTCCTCACCGTCCTCCTCCTACCAGCCGCCGCAGCCCTCACCTGGTACCTGATGAGGTAGCCGTCCCCACGCCGGCTCGTGGTGCTGATGTGGTCGCCCCACGCGCCCGGCTACGCGCGCTCCTGCGTCGCGTGCTCGCAGCCGCTCCCACCCGCCCGTCTCGGGTCTGCGGGCTGCCGCCCGCGATCAACCGCCCCGCGGATTCGCCTGCTCGTGCTAGTTGACGTCGGGCGCCCACGTCGCCACGGCGGTGCGACCAGGTAACATGGGGTACCTTGGTACTTGACCACCGGGCCGGTGAGGCAGGGAGCACTGAGATGGCAAACGCACCGATCAAGGTCGATTCGCGCACTGACCAGCTGATCACCCAAGCGGCGCACTTCCTCGGCACGTCCAAGAAGGATGTCGTGGATGAGGCTGTTCGCGAATACGTGGAGAATCATCGCGCGCAGATTCAGCGCGGGGTGCGCGAGGCGCTGGAGCAGCTTGACGGCACGACTGCGAGTTCCGTGCGTCTCCTTGCCGACCTGACGCCCGGCGAGCTTGATGAGATCGGTGGGGTGGACGAGCCGAAGTAGCTGAATTGCGCGACGGGGAAGAACAGATGCGGCGAGATTCAGCTACGAGAGGTGCGTGTCCATGACCGCCGGCGAGGTCGAAGGCGTTCGCCCGACGAAACGATGTTTGAGCGACGTCGGCCTGACATTTCCGCCAGTTAATCAGCCGCTGGCTTCGATCAGCCACTCCCTCATCGAGAAAGCTCAGCAGTTACCGGCAGAGGTTGCGGCCGGCGGCGCTGAGCCCATTCTGTCCTTGAACGATCGTCCGTGGTTCAAGGTGAAGATTTCGTGGCATCGTGGTGCGGCGACGAAGCTCAGGCCAGAAGACACCGAGTTCTCGCAGCTCGTGCGCGAGGAGAATGCATGGTGGTGGATCTGTGCTGGTGGCGAGCGGAAGTCGGACAGCAAGACCGACTTCTACAAGCAGATCGAGGCAGAGGCTGTACGCGCCGGGTCAGGCACTGGAAAAGTCAGTACGCACCACTTGCTGCCGCAGGACATCGACTACAAGCGCCTCCGCGGTGAGACTGCCCACCAGGTGACAGAGGGCATCCGACGCCTGACCCGTCGGCTGATTTATCTGTCGCTGACCACCGGAGGTGTGGCGAGCGCGGAACTCACCGGGCATGTCCTGAAGGCGTGTGTTCGGGCAGAGGCGCAAGAGGCCTACCTCGCGATTGTCGCCGAAGGCTTCATTGACCCCAAGATCCTCGCCGTCATTCTGGCGTCGGTACCGCACGTGAACGCTGCGGACTGGCAAGTCGAGCCGGACGGAGCGATGGGCGTCATCCCGGCCTACGGTCAAATTGTCTATTCGACAATCATTCCGCCGGAAGCGCAGGCAATGATCATCGAGCTCTGCGCTGACGAAGACAACTAGGACGTGTCCTGGTCCACCCCTCCGCGGTTAATGCGCGGCTCCACGGGTGGTCGTTCGCGGGGCGTGGGGGTCAGGTGGTCCAGTGGGTGTTGGGTTCGCCGGGGCGGACTACGCCGGCTTCGTAGGCGACTACTACTGCTTGGACTCGGCTGGAGAGGCCTAGTTTGGAGAGGACGCTGCTGACGTGGGTTTTGACGGTGGTTTCGCTGACGAAGAGTTTGGTGGCGAGGTCGCGGTTGGAGAGGCCCCGGGCCATCCAGACCAGGATTTCGCGTTCGCGGTCGCTGAGTTGGCTCAGGGGGCCTGCCCAGCGGGCGTCGGCGGGCAGGGCCGCGGGTTCTGACGGGCCGGTGCCGACCTGGCGTTCGAGTTCCATGCAGCGCTCGAGCAGGACCCGGGTGGACGCGGGGTCGACCAGTGAGTCGCCGCGGTGGACCGCGCGGACCGCGGACACCAGCAGGTCCGGGTCGGTGTCCTTCAGCAGGAAGCCGGACGCGCCGGCGCGGACGGCGCTCAGCACGTAGGCCTCGTCGTCGAACGTCGTCAGGACCAGGACGGCGGGCCGCGAGCGTCCGGCGGCCTTGTTGGCGGAAGTGATGCGTTCGGTCGCGACCAGGCCGTCCATCACCGGCATCCGGATGTCCATCAGGACGACGTCCGGGTCGTACCGCTCGATCAGCCGGAGGGCCTCCTCGCCGTTCTCGGCCTGGGCGATCGTGGTCAGGTCGGGCTCGTGGTCGAGGATCATCGCCAGGCCCATCCGGATCACGCCCTGGTCGTCGGCGACCAGCACCTTGATCTCGTCGGTCAGCTCTGCGGCGGCAGCCATGCCTGTACTCTCCATCCACCCAGTGGGCCGGCCGCGACGGCCAGGGTGCCGCCGACCGCCGTGGCCCGTTCCCGCATCCCGGTCAGTCCGTTGCCGCGGCCGCTCTCGCTCCGCCGGGCGGTCTCCAGCACGTTCACCGGCGGCGGTCCGCCGCTGCCGTTGTCGTCGATCGTCAGGAGCTCGCCCTGCGGTCCACTCTGCCAGGTGACCTGCGCCGCGGTCGCCTTCGCGTGCACCATCACGTTGGTCAGCGCCTCCTGGATGATCCGTACGGCGGTCAGATCGGTGGCCGAGGTCAGTTGCCGCTGCCGCGACGGAAGCTGCATGGTGACGTCGACGCCGACCGCCTTGAGCCGGTCGCCCATCCGGGCGACGTCGGCCAGGTCGGGGACCGGCGCGGTCCCGCCGCCGGAGCCGGCCGCGGTCTCGCCGGTCGCCGGTGACGCGGTGTTGAGCACCCGGACCGTCTCCCGCATCGCGGTGAGCGCCTCCTTGCCGCTGGCAATGATCCAGCGGATCGCCTCCCGCAGCACTTCGGGCCGCTGGTCGGCCACCCGGTCGGCGGCCTGGGCCCGGATCACCACCGCACTGACGTGGTGGGAGATGACGTCGTGCAGGTCGCGGGCGATGCGGGTCCGCTCGGCGACGGCGGCCCGCTCGGCCTCGACCGCGCGCAGCCGGACCAGTTCGGCGTTCCGCTGCTCGAGCAGGGCGACGTTCTTGCGCCGCCGGAGGGCGTCCGCGCCGAGCAGCACCATGCCGCAGATGAGCGCCTCGGCGAACACGAACAGGGAGACGTCGATGTAGCTGTAGAGGCTGGGGACGTCGCTGGGCAGCTTCTGGTAGCGGTCGCCGCGCAGGATGTCCCGATTCGCGTGACCAAGCACGATCGCGACCACAGTAGGGAGGCCGATCATCAGTCCGGCCAGGCTGCCCATGGTGAAGAACAGACAGGTGAAGCGCCGTACGCCGCTGGAGGCCGCCAGGTAGCCGACGACGAGCAGGGGGACGAGGTGGATCTCCGACTGCAGCGCGGCGTCGCTGATCTCGGGCTGGCCGAAGATTGTGAGGCCGAGCTGGGCGGCGAGTCCGGTGCCGACGGCGGCGTACAGGAACGGGTAGAGCACCGAGACGGCCACGAGCAGCGTCCGCGGGAACCGGCGGGCGAAGGCGACCGTGACGACCAGGAAGATCCCCGTCACGACGGACACCGTCGGGTTCTGCGGGCGCAGAGCGCTGTCGTTGATCATGCTCAGCGCGGTGAACCAGCCCAGGCCGATCAGGGCCGCGAGCAGCACGTCCTGCTGCGTCTGCGGCAACCGTCGCCAGGAACTCCACATGTCGCCCAGCGTAGTCAGCTGCTGTTGGCCCAGGCTTCATCTGCACGGACGGGCAGGCGCTCCAACTTTTGAAGGAGGCTGGGCGTCCGACCTGATACCCAGGGCCGACTTCCGGGTTCTGACGACGGTCCCTGAGGCCGATGTGCCCGCCGCCGTGATCCGAAAGGCTGTACCCCATGAGGAACGACCAACCACCGCGCCGCAGAGGCCCGGTACGGACGCGGTTGCTGTCCGTGACGGGTGCGGGGGTGCTGGTGCTGGCCGTCGGATCGCTGGTGCTGTGGCACGCGCAACTGGGGGAACTGTTCGGTCTCAGTGCCGACAAGGAGCCAGTGGTGTCGAGCCAGAACGCGCCGGCGGTCTCGGAACCGCCGGCCACCCTCCCCGCCGTACCGCCGAAGCCCAAGCCGACGCGCACGCCCCAGAAGACGCCCCGGAAGACCCCCAAGCCCACCAAGACCCCGACGAAGAGCCAGAGCACGACCCGGTACGACGAGGAGAGCATCGACGGACTCTCGCCGACGCTGAAGGCCCGGCTGAAGAAGGCGATGACGGCCGCGAAGCGGGACGGCGTGACGCTCGAGATCACCTCCGGCCGCCGCAGCGCCGCCAAGCAGCAGCGGCTGTTCAACGACGCGATCAAGGAGTACGGCTCCTACGAAGCGGCCACCCGGTGGGTGCTGCCGCCCGAGTACTCCGCACACGTGCACGGCAAGGCCGTGGACATCGGTCCGGCGGCCGCCATGCAGTGGCTGAACCGGAACGGCTACCGCTTCGGCATCTGCCGCCGGTACGACAACGAACCCTGGCACTTCGAGGCCCTCGTCACCCCCGGCAAGAAGTGCCCGCCGCGTGAACCGTACTCGCGGCCCGTCCCCGACTGATCCCACCACAGATGAGGAGCCGACCATGACCATGACCTACGCCCAGCCCATTCCCCGGCGGTACAACCGCTCGCGGCTCACGGTGCCGTCACTGTGGCGGCAGGTGATCCGTGGCGACGAGAGGCCGGCCGCGCCCGAGCCGGACCGGTCGGCGGTCGTGCAGTTGGACATCTACGACGGCGTACTGGCCGCGTTCGAGCGCCGGGACGAGGTGGCGGAGGTGCTGGCCGGTTCCGCCGACCGTGCGACCGCCGTACGGCGCCTGCGCGAGCAGCTCGGGCTCGGACAGCTGCAGGCGAGCACTCTGGTCGACCTGCCGTTGACTACCGAGTGCCGCGACCGGATCGCTCAACGTGCTGCCGAGCTGCGTGCTGCCATGAACCGCTGACGTACGGCGCTCGGCGCCGTGGACCGTGATCGGACCCGGGCGGCTCGCGCGGACCTGCGAGGTTTGTGCGGCCTGGGGAGGATGGAGGGGTGATCACGATCGAGCAGGCCGGGCGACTGCGGAAGGCCGGGGTGCTGTGGGCGCCCGCGGCGGGGGATCGTTTCGTCGTACCGGACCGGGACATGGACGACGACGTGTTCGTGGTGAGCGACATGACCGTCGAGGTGCACGACTACCAGGGCAGCAAGGTGATCGGCTTCAACGGCACCACCGAGTGGGCCCTGGACAGCATCGAGCAGCGCGAGGTGGTCTGGCTCCCGCGCGAGGAGCAGCTGCGCGCCCTCCTCGGTGAGCACTTCCGCACCCTCGAGGCCGTCCCGGGCGGCTACCGCGTCGAGCTCACCGACAGCCGGCACACCGCCCCGGACGCCGAGCAGGCGTACGCCGAAGCAGTCATCCACCTCCTCGGCGCCTGACCCCGCAGCCGGTCGCCCAGGCCGCACAAAGGGCGACCGATCACCGGGGAGTCGTCGGACGCCAGTACTGCTTCTTCTCCTTGTCCTTCACCGTGTAGCCGAGCTTCCCGACCTCGTCGCGGAGCTCGCGCAGATCCGCCTTGCCCTTGTCACCGTCGGCGAACGCCTTCGACCGTGCCTTCAGCAACGCGTTCACGGTCGGCGGCAGCTCCGGCTCGTCCTCCACCCACCGGCGGAACCGGTCGGCGTGCGGGTCACCGCCGTCCGCCCACGGGTACCCGTGCGCCCGGAACGCCGCCGGGATCTGCTTGGCCTCGGACTTCAGCTGGTCGTGCTTCTCCCGCGCGAGCTCCCGCGACATCGGGTCCTGCAGCACGATCTCCTTGCCGTCCAGGAACGCGACCGCCACCTTCTCCCGCGGCACCGTGAGCGTCTTCTGGTTCTTCAGGAACTCCACCGACTGCCCGGTGATCGTCACCTTGAGGGTTTCCTCGAGCGCGATCGCCGCGAGCAGTACGCCGGCCAGCAGTCCGATCACCACGCAGATCACGCTGACCCACCACTGGTCCCAGCCCGCGATCAACTCCAGCGGTCCCTGGAAGGGGAACCAGTCGAGGCCGGCCGCCCAGTCCGTGATCCGGGGCAGGAGGTACCCGAGGACCAGGCCGACCAGCGGCAGGCCGCCGTACAGGACGACCTTGTCGGTGGTCGAGTGCCCGATCACGGTGCGCGTCTGTGTCGTCGGACCCATGAGGCGAACATAGCGTGACGGAGAGAAACTTTAGTATCGAATCACGACGACCGGAGGACCCGCGTGACCGACCGAACCGGACCGCGAATGCTGATCACCGAGCCGTCCGACCTCGATCCGGCAAGCCCCGCACCGATCACCATCGCCGCACGTCTGCTGGATCGGCTCGCCGCCGTCCGCGCCGAGGTCCTCGACGCGCTGGCCACCGGCGAGCCGATCTACGGTGTCACCACCGGAATGGGTGCCCTGAGCAAGCATCGGCTGAGCGAGGACGAGCAGCGCGCGCACCAACGCAACCTGCTGCTGGGCCGGGCGGTCGGCGGTCCACCGTGGCTGCCGGCCGACGAGGCCCGGGCCGTGCTGATCGGCCGGCTCCGCACCTTCCTCACCGGCGACGCGGGTGTCAGCGTCGAGCTGATCCAGCAGCTGGTCGCCGTGATCAACAGTGGGCGGACGCCCGAGATCCCGGCCGGCGGCGCGGGGTCGGCCGGCGAGATCATCCCGCTCGCGCACGCCTTCGGATCACTCGACCTCGAGCTCGGACCGAAGGAGGGCATCGCCCTGCTCGCCGGCATTCCGGGAGCGACCGGCCGAGCCGCGCTGCACGGATCCCGGACCCGGCGACTCGCGGACCACCTGACCGCGGTCGCCGCCGGCGCGATCGCCGTGATCGGCGCCAACCGCGACCCGTACCATCCACGCGCCGCCCGAGCCGACGACGTACTGGCGGCGGAACACACCCGCATCCGCGACCTGGCCGGGCCCGAACCCGCGCCGAGAAGCCTGCAGGCGCCGGTCTCGTTCCGCGTTGCCGGTCACGTGGTCGCCCACGTACGGCGGTCCCTCGCGGACCTGGACGCCGCAGTCGATCGGGCGTTCGACGGCGTGACCGACTCCCCGGCGTACCTCGACGGCCGGTTCGTCGGTACGGCGGGATTCCACGGCGTCGACCTGGTCGCGCACTGCGATCACCTGACCGCGGCCCTCGCGCACGCCGCCGAGGTCTCGACCGCCCGGCTCCACCGGCTGCTCGATCCCGCCGTCACCGGCCTGCCCGCGCAACTCGCCCACGACCCCGGACCGCAGGCCGGCCTGGTCGCCGTCCACAAGCGAGCCGTCGCCACCAGCCACGCCCTCCGGCGCCTGACGTTGCCATCAGCAACCAGTACGGCGGAGACGTCGAACGGCCAGGAGGACGTCCAGAGCTTCTCCTGGGAGGCGGTCGGCGTGCTCGCCGAGGCGATCCGCCTGACCCGTGAGGTGACCGCCTGCGAACTTCTCGCGGTCCACCAGGCCTTCGCACTCTCCAAGCGCCCGGTCCCACCGGGTCTCCAGGAGTTGCTGGGCGCCGTGGCGAACGTCGTACCGCCGATCGGGGCCGACCGGCCGTTCGGCGCCGACCTGACCCGGCTGCTGGACTCGATCCTCTAGGCCTGCCCGGCCACAGCCTTCTTCAGTTGGGGTATCAGCAGCGGCAGGACGTACTTGATCCCGAGCGGACCGCCGATGGAGAAGGCGCTGGAGAACTCACCGCTCGGCGTCGAGGTGTTGATCACCGGCGCACCGCCGAAGTAGGCGACGTGCTTGCCCTTGACCGCGGGCAGGGCGTTGAACAGCTTGTCCTTCGCGACCGCCGGGTCGAGTTTGCCCCCGCCGTCGAGCGCGGCCAGGTAGATGACGTCGGCGTCCATCGTGCCGGTCAGCTCCGGAGTGATCTTGACGTAGAAGTCGCCGTTCTCCATCGCGACGATCTGCGGGTTCGGCTCGAAACCGAGCGAGGTCAGCAGGTGCATCCGCGGGTCCGACGGGAGCCAGGCGCTCAGGCTGTCCGCCGAGTAGACGCCGGCCGTGATGGTCTTGCCGGCGAACTCCGGGTTGGCCTTCGCGGCGGCGGCGATCAGGGCCTCGGTGTCCTTGATCACCTGCTCGCCGCGGGCCGTCGTCCCGGTGGCCTTGGCGATCTCGGAGACCTGGTCCTGCCAGGTGACGCCGTACACGTTCTTGGTGCCGGCCGGGGCGGCGATGGTCGGCGCGATCGCGTTGAACGTGTCGAACTGCTTCCGGTCGTTCTGCGAGTTCACATACAGGATCAGGTCAGGCTTCAGCGCGGCGATCTCCTCGAACTTCGGCTCGAACGCCTGCAGCGGCTTCGGCGCCGGCCGGTCGCCCAGCGCGGTCTTCACCCAACCGCGGGTCCCGGTGAACCCGAACCAGTCCGCGCCGCCGACCGGGATCACCTCGAGCGCGATCGCGGCCTCCATGTCGCCGCCGCCGATCGCCACCACCCGCTGCGGCCTGGCCTCGATCGTGGTCGAGCCGAAGACGTGGTCGATCGTCACCGGGAAGCCCGCGTCGCCGGACACGGTGGCCGCCTCGTCGGCGTCGCCTTGCCCGCAGGCGGCGAGCGTCAGCGCGGCGACGACGAGCAGGGCGGCGGATCGGAGCCGGGACAGGACCATGGCGGCGCTTCCTCCTCATCGTCGAGCTGACGAAGGGTAGCCTAACCTGACTCGCCGATCCGCAGGCACGGGTCGAACGAAAAAGCCAGGACGACACGCGGGCGGGCCGAAGTCGCAAGTGACCTGCGGCGGGTCTGTGTCGTTGGCCAGGGTGCGGGCGCGTGGAGCTGACCGAAGACCTGACCCGGCACGGGTGTCCGGGCTTCCGGCACCATCCACTAGCCTGGGCAGTCGCCGGCGGAGATGGAGGAGATCCTTGAAGCGGTTCGTGGTCCCGCCGACCTGGCCGTCGCCGCCCCGCCGCAGTTGGGTCCCGCCGAAGACCTGGCGTCCCGATCCGTCCTGGCCGCCGCCGCCGGAAGGCTGGCGATTCTGGGTCGACGGCCACGGCAACGCCGTCCGCGGCCCGGTCGGCCGGTACGGCGGCACGTCCCGCAAGGCGATGTCCGCCGGGATCGGCGGCCTCGTGCTCCTGCTCGGGGTGAACTTCTGGGCGTTGTCCGCGATCGGCCTGTTCGGCGGCGACTCGGGCGACCCGGCGGCCGTCCACGTCGTCGATGACAGTACGCCGACCCCGTCCGCGACGCCGACCGTCGTACCGCCGAAGGTCACGCAGCCGACGTCCGCGCCGCCGCCGGTGCAGAAGACGACGGTGACGCCGACCACGAAGCCGAAACCGTCGCCGAAGCCGACGAAGACGCGGACCACCGAACGCGAGTCGCAGGAGCGGACCGAGCCGACGCCGACGCCGACCAGGACGTCGACGACGACGAGGACCACCCGCCCACCGCGCACGACCACCACGCCGCTCACCCGCGACGAGATCCTCCGGCAGTACTGCATCCAGCGCGGCTGGGACCCGGAATGGTGCGACCCGGACAACTGGCCGCAGGACCCCGCCGACGACCCCCGCAACGAAGAGCCCTGACGATCAGCCCGCCGGTCAGCCCTGACGATCAGCCGTGACGGTCAGCCCTGATGGTCAGCTCGAGAAGTCGACCGAGCGGTCGTGTCCGGCAGCGGTCGCGGCCTGGTAGAGCGGCCAGGCGATCGCCAGATCCTGCCACGGCAGTCCGACCGGCGCGTAGACGGTGACTTGATCGGCCGTCTCCCGGCCCGGCCTCGCCCCGGTGAGTACGTGCGTCAGGGTGGCCGCGGCCGCCTCCGCTCTCAGCCCGACGTTGCCTAGGGCACCCATCTGCGCGGCTAGCCCGGGGTCGTCCACCACGACCCGTGCCTGCAGCAGCAGATTTCGCGCCAACTCCACCTTGCCCGGTTCATCCGCACCCAAGGCGGTGAAGTGCATCCCAGCCCGGGTGTCCGGCGCCGACAGCAGCGGTGCCCGCGACCAGGTCGCCAGTACGACGACGTCGGCGCGATCGGCAACCTCGGCCGGACTGCTGACGGCCTGACCGGGGATCCCATGGCCGGCCAGGAAAGCGGCCGCACGGGACGGGTCGAGGTCGTGGACGACCAGGCTGGTCAGCCGACGGAGCTCGGCGAGTCCCCGGACCACCATGTCGGCCTGGGCGCCCGCACCGACGACGCCGACGGTCGATGCGGCTTCGGCCGCCAGGACGTCGGTCGCAAGTGCGGCGGCGAGGCCGGTGCGCCAGGCGGTGATCGTGGCCGAGTCCATCAACGCCAGCAGTGAACCGTCGGCGAGATCGTGCAGGCAGACGACGCCGCGCAGGGCCGGGTTCGCCGCTGGGAACTTGGCGTTGACCTTGACCGTGTACGCGGGCACCCCCGGGATCACGCCGGGCAGCAGGGCGGTCGCCGTACCAGGGCCGGGGAGGTCGGTGCGGATGCGGAGCGGTTCGGTTCCTGCGGGATTCCGGAAGCCGGTGCGCAGGGCCTTGAGGATCGCGGGCGGATCGAGCAGGGCGAGGATGTCCGTGCGGGTGAGGAGGAGGGCCATCAGACGACGTTCTGCTCGATGCGGTGGGAGTTGGTGGTGAAGCGGCGGGCGTGGAGTGGGGTGATGTCGACGAAGGGCTCGCGGTCGAGGTAGAGGTCGCGGACGACCTCGCCGACGGCCGGGCCCTGGAGGAATCCGTGGCCGGAGAAGCCGGTGGCGTAGAGGAAGCGGGAGAGCTCGTCGGCCTCGCCGATCAGGGCGTTGTGGTCGGGCGTGTCCTCGTACAGGCCGGCCCAGCCGCCGGTCAGGCCGACGTCCAGCAGCGCGGGTGCGCGGCGCTCCATCGCCTCGGTGAGGTGTGGCAGCCAGGTGTCGGTGCGGTCCAGGTGGAAGCCCGGTTGCTCCTCGGGATCCGACATGCCGACGAGCAGGCCGGGACCCTCGCGGTGGAAGTAGAACGTGCTGCTGAAGTCGATCGTCATCGGCAGCCCGGACGGCAGACCGGCGACCGGCTCGGTGACCACGATCTGCCGCCGCAACGGCGTCACCGGAAGGTCGACGCCCACCAGGTCACCCACCGACCGGGACCAGGCGCCGGCCGCACAGATCACCGTGCTGGTCCGGACCGGCCCGCGACTGGTCCGGACCGCCCGAATCTGGTTGCCCTCGACATCAATTTCGGTGAGCTCGCAGCCGGTCACCAGTTGAGCGCCGAGCCGGCGGGCGGCGGTCGCGTATCCGAGGACGACGGACTCCGGCGTACAGTGCCCGTCGCTCGGTGAGAAGCAGGCGCCGGCCAGGCCGTCCGGGGAGATGATCGGCGCGAGCGCGACGGCCTCGGCGACGTCGAGCATCCGCGTCGGCTGCCCGGCCGCGTTCTGCAGGCGGGTGCTCTCGTGGAACGCCTCGACCTGGTCCGCGGAGTCGAGCAGGAACAGGTAGCCGACCCGGTGCAGGTCGATCTCCTGACCGGGCCGTACGCCGAAGCGGGCGAAGGCCTCCAGGCTGCGGGCGCCGAGGGCGATGTTCAGCTCGTCGGAGAAGTTCGCCCGGACACCGCCGGCCGCTTTCGAGGTCGAGCCGGCGCCGAGCTCGTCGCGTTCGAGCAGCAGGACGCGCTCGACTCCCGCCTCGGCGAGGTGGAAGGCGATGCTGGTGCCCATCACCCCGCCGCCGACGATCACCACGTCGGCTGCCTCCGGCAGGGGCGCCGCCATCAGGGCAGCTGGAACGAGAGGTCGGCCTCGACCGTCGCGGTGTCCATCTGAGCCTTCTGCAGCCTGCCCGAGTAGTCCCAGTTCATCGACTGCCAGCGGGTGAACTGGTCGAGCACCCAGACCCCGCTCTGCCGGGAGCCGTTGCCGGACCGGCCGTTGCCGCCGAACGGGAGGTGCGCCTCGGCGCCGGACGTCGAGTTGTTCACACTGACCATCCCGGCCGAGATCTCCTGGGCGAAGCGGAACGCCTTGTTCGGGTCGGTGGTGTAGATCGAGCTCGACAGCCCGTACCCCGGCTTGTTGCCGAGAGCAATCGCCTCGTCCAGGTCGCGGTACGTCGCCACGCCGACGATCGGACCGAAGGTCTCGTTCAGGAACAACTCGTCGTCCGGGCGGACACCGGCCACGATCACCGGGTGGTAGAACAACCCGGCCGCGGGATCGCCGACGAACCCCTTCCGCGGGTTCTCTCCGGTGACCCGGCCGGTCGCGCTGATCACCCGGTGGTGCGGCTCGATCCACCGCAGCGCCTGCTCGAATCCGGCGGCGAACTTCTCGTCCAGCAACGGCCCGAACAGCACGTCCTGCGTCGGGTCTCCCATCGCGGCGTCCGCGACCGCCCGGCCGAACCGGTCCAGGAACTCGTCGTGCACCGACCGGTGGACGATCGCCGTACCGAGAGAGGTACAGCGCTGTCCCGCGGTCCCGAACCCGGAGAACAGGGCGCCCTCGACGGCCAGGTCGAGGTCGGCGTCCTCGGTGATGATCATCGGATTCTTGCCGCCGAGCTCCAGGCACGGTGTCTGCAGGTGCCGTCCGCACAACTCGCCGATCCGCGTGCCGACCGCGCTCGACCCGGTGAAGCCGACCTTGTCGACCAGGCCGGCCCCGAGCGCCTGCTCGAGCCCGGTGAACGTGTCCGGCCCGTCGGCGTACACGAGGTTGAAGACCCCGGCCGGTACGCCGGAGTGCGCGAAGATCTCGTAGAACGCCTCGGACACCACGGCCGAGTACTCCGCCGGCTTCCAGACGACCGTGTTCCCGCAGAGCAGCGCCGGGACGATGTACCAGGACGGTACGGCGACCGGGAAGTTGCCGGCCGTGATCACCGCGACCGTGCCGACCGGCCGGCGGAACGTGAACAGCTGCTTGTCCGGCATCTCCGACGGAACGGTCTGCCCGTACAGCCGGCGGCCCTCGCCAACGAAGAAGTCGCAGGTGTCGATGATCTCCTGGACCTCGCCGCGGGCCTCGGCGATCGGCTTGCCGATCTCGCGGGTGACCAGGGCGGCGAGGCGCTCCTTGTTGGCCGTCATCAGGCGGCCGACGTTCGCGATCACCTGCCCGCGCTGCGGGGCCGGGGTCGCCGCCCACGCCGGCTGCGCCGCGTGCGCCGCCTCCGCGGCCCGGACGAACACGTCCGGCCCGGCGCTGCCGACCGTCCCGACGATGTCGCTCAGCTGCGACGGGTTGGTCGACGGCCTCCGTCGTACCGCATCCGCCACCCGCTCACCGGCCACCACCGACGACACCTCGACCGCCATCGCGCATCCCTCCCTGGTCGGGCCAACCCTAGTGCCCCGCATTCTCCCGGCTGCGGTAGGTCAGCAGTCCTTCGACCCCGCGCAGGAAGGTCTCGCCGACCGGCTTCGGGTCGGTCAGGCAGCCGGCGGCCATCGCGCCGTCGCGCAGCATCACGAAATGCCGGGCGGCGGGCTCCGGGTCGATCTTCCCGATCCCGGAGAAGAGCTCGGTGAGCGTCGCCAGGAACCATTCCCGGTGCTCGACCACCGCGCGGTGCACCGGGTGCGCCGGGTCCGGGTATTCGGCGGCGGCGTTGAGGAACGCGCACCCCCGGAAGCCGGGCCGCTGGAGCTCGTCGGCGATGAACTGCGCGACATCCCGGATGAGTTCGTCCGGGTGCGCGTCCCGCGACCGGCCGGCGTCCAGCCGGGCCCGGATCGCCTCGTCGATCCCGGTCAGGTACGCGACGATGAGGTCGTCCTTGCTCGGGAAGTGCCGGTACAGCGTGGCCCGGGTCACCTGCGCCTCGGCGATCACCCGATCGACGCCCACCGCGTGCAGGCCCTCGGCGTAGAAGAGCCCGGTGGCGGTATCGAGCAACCGGGACCGTGCCTGGGACATCAGGTTCACCTCCGTACGGACGAACGCCGTCGAGCCTAGCAGATAGAACGATCGGTCTTGACAAGACCGAATCCACCCGGAAAGCTCAGGTGTACCGATCGTTCTATCTATGTGGAAGAGGGAGCAGATGTCCAGCTCATTGCGAGACGCCGGGGCCACTGGCACTGCCGCCGACGCAGGCGGAAGTGCCAGAGCGCTGCGACGCCTGTACTACGTCCGGTTCGGCTTCGCCGTCGTCTGGGCGATCCTGGTGGCGGCGATCGCCGGCACGATCAACCCGGGCGCGGTGGTGCTGCTCGTGCTCTACCCGCTGTTCGACGTCGCCGCGGCCGTGGTCGACGTCCGGTCGTCCGGTGCGGCCCGCTCCAAGACACCGCTGTACGTCAACGTGGGATTGAGTTTGCTGGCCGCCGTCGGGTTGGGCGTCGCGGCCGCCTCCGGGATCCCGAGCGTGTTGCGGGTGTGGGGCGTCTGGGCGATCACGGCCGGCATCGTCCAGCTGATCGTCGCCCTCCTGCGGTACCGGCTCGGCGGTCAGTGGCCGATGATCCTGAGCGGCGCACTCTCCGTCTTCGCCGGCGGAGGTTTCCTCGCGATGGCGGGCGGCCCGAAGGCCTCGCTCATGGTCGTCGCCGGCTACGCGACGCTGGGTGGGATCTTTTTCCTGCTCTCCGCGATCCGCCTGCACCGCCTGACGGCGAAGGAGCGGTGAGATGACGGACACGCACTCGGCCTTCGACGTGGTGATCGTCGGCGCGGGACCGGTCGGGGAGAACGTCGCCGACCGCGCGGTGCAGGGCGGACTGACCGCAGCGATCGTCGAACGCGAGCTCGTCGGCGGGGAATGCTCGTACTGGGCGTGCATGCCGACCAAGGCCCTGCTCCGCGACGCCGCCGCGATCCGCGCCGCCCGCGCGCTGCCGGCCGCCGGCGGGGCCGTGACCGGCGAGCTGGACCCGGCCGCTGTGCTCGCCCGCCGGGACCGGTTCGCGTCCGGCTGGGACGACGCCGGTCAGGTCGAATGGCTGAACCACGCGGGGATCACGCTGGTCCGTGGGCACGGACGCATCACCGGAACTCGCACTGTCACCGTCAGCCACGCCGACGGGACGACCACGACGCTTCAGGCCCGCCACGCGGTCGTGATCGCCACCGGAAGCAGCGCCAACGTGCCGCCGATTCGCGGACTGGCCGAAGTTGCGCCGTGGACGAGCAGGGAGGCTGCCGCCGTCCAGGCTGTCCCGCGTCGGCTCGCCGTCATCGGCGGCGGGGTTGTCGGTGCCGAGATGGCCACCGCGTTCAGCGCCCTCGGTTCGCAGGTGACCCTCGTCTCGCAGACGCGGCTGCTGCCGGGGGTGGAACCTTTCGCCGGCGAACAGGTCACGGCCGCTCTCCGCGCGGGTGGGGTGTCGATCCATCTCGGGGTGGATGCCGTCGAGGCTCGGCGCGACGACTCGGGCACGGTGCAGCTCACCCTGTCGGACGGTGCGATTGTCGAAGCCGATGAGGTTCTCGTCGCGACCGGACGCACACCCAACACGAAGGACCTCGGCCTGGATCACCTCGGTCTCACCCCGGGCGAGTGGCTGTCCGTCGACGATGCCCTCGCTGTCGTCGACGAGTCCGGCCAGCCTGTGGACGGTGGCTGGCTCTACGCCGCGGGTGATGTGAACAAGCGGGCCTTGCTCACACACCACGGTAAGTATCAGGGTCGTGCGCTCGGTGACGCGATCGCAGCCCGGGCGCGCGGCGAGAATCTCGACCTCGGTCCCTGGGGCCGCCACGCGGTCACGGCCGACGAGCGCGCCACCACGCAGGTGATCTTCACCGATCCCGAGGTGGCTGCCGTCGGGCTGTCGGCCGACGCCGCGGCCACCGCCGGCCGCAAGGTCCGCGTCGTGGACTACGACCTGGGATCGGTCGCCGGCGCGGCACTGCACGCCGACGGCTACCGCGGCCAGGCCCGGATGGTCGTCGACGACGAGCGGAACGTCTTGATCGGCTTCACCGCGGTCGGGCCCGACGTCGCCGAGCTCCTGCACGCGGCCACGATCGCCATTGCCGGCGAGGTCCCGCTGGACCGGCTCTGGCACGCCGTACCTGCCTATCCCACCATCAGCGAGCTCTGGCTGCGCCTCCTCGAGACCGACGGCCGCGACCGCTGACCCTTCGCACCAACGCACACCTCTACACCAGGAAGAGAGCACGTCATGTCTGAATCCGTCTACACCGCCGTCGCCACCTCCACCGGGGACGGCCGCGCCGGCGGACGCACCGCCAGCGACGACGGCCTCGTCGACCTCACCCTCGCGATCCCGCGGGAGATGGGTGGGCCTGGGGGCGCGACCAACCCCGAGCAGCTCTTCGCCGCCGGCTGGGCGGCTTGCTTCCACTCGGCGCTGAAGGCCGTCGCCGCCGGCGATCGGATCACCATCAGCGACTCGGCAGTGGTCGCCGAGATCAGCATCAACCGGACCGAGGACGGCGGCTTCGGGCTCTCCGCCGCGCTGCACGCCGAGTTCGGTGGCATCGACCAGGCCACCGCCGACTCGCTGGTGGAGGCCGCCCACAAGGTGTGCCCTTACTCGAACGCGACCCGCGGCAACATTCCCGTCGTGGTCGACGCCACCGTGGCCTGACCGGGCGGCCGCTTCCCGCAGCCCACGCCTTGTGAGCGCATTCACAAGCCGGTAGACTGCGGGGAGCAACTGTCGCTGAGGACAGACGAGGTGCAGTCGTGACCGAGCGGAAGCCACCGGGCATGAGGACCCAGGACTGGGTCGAGGCCCAGATCCAGCAGGCGCAGAAGGCCGGCGAGTTCGACGACCTGGCCGGGGCCGGGAAGCCGTTGCGGCTGGCCGACCAGCATGATCCCGACTGGTGGGTGAAGGACTTCATCCGCCGCGAGCAGGTCGACACCGAGGCGCTGCTGCCGGCCGCGGTCCAGTTGCGCAAGGAGAAGCAGCAGGTCCGCGAGAAGGTCGCCGGGATGCGCCGGGAGTCCGAGGTGCGCGACTACCTAGCCGACCTGAACCAGCGGATCCTGGTCAGCATCCGCGACACCACCGGCCCGGTCGTCCCGGTCGGCACCGTGAACGAGGAGGAGATCCTCGAGCACTGGCGTGCGCACCGCCCTGAGCCCGCTCAGGCCGATGCGGCGACGCCGGACGAGGCGCCGCGGAAGAAGTCCTTCTGGCAGAAGCTGTTCAGCTGAGCAGCTCGCGGGCGGCGGTCTCGATCTCCCGCTCGCTGACCAGGACGTGGTGCGCGGCCGCCCCCAGCGGTACGTAGGAGTCGTGGCTGGCCACCCGCGCCAGCCGGCCGGCGTACCCGTAGTCGATCAGCGTCGCCAGCACACCTTCGGAGACCCCGCCCGAGCGGCGGGTCTCGTCGACCACCAGGACCTTGCCGGTGGCGGTTGCCTCCCGCAACAGATCGTCGACCGGCAGCGGGGCCAGCCAGCGCAGGTCGAGCACGCGGACGCCGGGCACGCGCGCGGCCACCCGCAGACTCATCGGTACGCCGTTGCCGAACGTCACGATGGTCAGCCCGTCCCCGTCGCCGTACGTCCGGCCGCGCCCGATCGGCACCGGATCGCCGTCCGAGGGGTACGGCGCGAGCCAGGCGTCGTCGCCGTCGTCGTACAGGTCCCGCCGGTGGTAGAGCGCGATCGGCTCGAGGAACACGCTGACCGTGCCGGACGAACGGGCCGCGGCCGCGCACGTGTGCAGCATCGCGGCCGCGTCGTCAGGCCGGGACGGGGACGCGATCACGATGCCGGGGATGTCGCGCAGGACGCCGATCGCGTCGTCGTTGTGGAAGTGGCCGCCGAACCCCTTCTGGTAGCCGTAGCCGGCGATCCGCAGCACCATCGGGTTCGCGTACTGCTCCTGGGAGAAGAACTTGAGCGACGCCGCCTCGCCGCGCAACTGGTCCTCGGCGTTGTGCAGGTAGGCGAGGTACTGGATCTCGGGGACCGGCAGCAGCCCGGACACCCCGGCGCCGAGGGCCAGGCCGAGGATCGACTGCTCGTCCAGCAACGTGTCGAACACCCGCGCCGGCCCGAACGCCTTCTGCAGTCCGCGGGTCACGCCGTACACGCCGCCCTTGCGGCCGACGTCCTCGCCGAAGACCATCGCTTCCGGGTACGACGCGAGCACGTCGGCCAGCGCCCGGTTGATCGACTGGCTCAGCGTGAGCGGCTCCGGCGTACCACTGAGGCGGGGCATCGATCCGGCCACCGTCTCCGGCTCCGGGAACCGCAGCGGCGCGGACACCGCCTGGGCGGTGGACAACTGCGGCAACCCGGCGACCTCGGCCGCGATCCGCATCACCTCCGACCGCTTGTCCTCGTACAGTTCGATCACCTCGTCGGCCGTGTAACCGGCGCCGAGCAGCAGGCGCGCCGTACCGAGCAGGGGGTCGAGCTCCTCGTCCGCGGTCAGCTCGGCCGGCGAGCGGTACGCCGCTTCCACGTCCGAGCCGGCGTGGCCGAGCAGCCGGACGGTCCGCAGCCGGAGGAACGCGGGCCGCCGGTTCCGCCGGACGAAGGTCGCCGCCTCGGTCGCCATCGACAGCGCCGCGGCGAGATCGGTGCCGTCGGCATCGAAGTATCGCAGGCCGGGCCGCTGCCCGTACGCCTGCCGGATCCAGCCCTCCGGCGTGCGCACGCTGATCCCGATCCCGTTGTCCTCGCAGACCAGCAGCAACGGCATCGGCAGCCCCTGGTACGACGCGTGCAGGGCGGCGTTGATCGCACCGGTCGCGGTCGAGTGGTTCGCCGAGGCGTCGCCGAAGCTGGTCACCACGACCGCGTCGTGCGGCCACGGCGACGGTACGCCGAGCTTCGCCGACCGCGAGATCGAGAACGCGACCCCCATCGCCCGCGGCAGGTGCGACGCGATCGTGGAGGTCTGCGGGATGATCGCCAGGTCGTGCCGGCCGAAGACCTTGTGCCGGCCGCCGGCGATCGGCTCGGCGGTGGCGGCCGCGACGCCGAGCAGGATGTCGCGCAAGCCCTCCTTCGAGCCGCACTGCTCGGCCCGGGCCAGGTAGAACGCGCCGGACCGGTAGTGCAGCAGGGCCGGGTCGGTGGGTTGCAGGGCGGCGGCGACCGCGGCGTTCCCCTCGTGGCCGGCCGACCCGATCGTGTAGAAGCCGTGCCCCTGCGACTGCATCCAGCGGGCCGCGAGGTCCGCGTGCCGGCTGCCGAGCTGAGCGTCGTACAGGCTGCGCAGCTGGTCGGTCGAGAGGTCGCCCGGCGTCGGCTCGAGGCCCCGGACGCGGTCCGCGAACCGCTCGTCGACGCCGGTCACGGCCGGGCGTCCCGAAGGTCAGAGGCCGCAGTCGAACCCGTCGTCGTTCGGGTTCGCGTCGGCCAGGACGTCCAGGATTCTGCTCGCGCGGCGAAGGTCCTCATCTGATACATGATCGGCGAAGAACGTCGACACCACAGCCTCGACCACGGGTTGAGCAGCCTCGAGCGCCTCCCGTCCGGCGGGCGTGAGCTCGGCCCAGGTGGCCCGGCGGTCCTCGGGCGTGTTCCGGCGGACGACCCAGCCGTCCTTGTCCTCGAGCTTCCCGACCAGCCGGGTGCAGCCACTGCGGGACATCATCAGCTGCTCCGCTAGCGGCGCCATCCGCAGCCGGCCGCCGGCCAGGTCCAGGGTCCGCAGCACCTCGTGCTCGAAGTACCCCATCTTCAGCCGGGTGCGCAGCGTGTTGTCGAGATGCGTGAACAGCAGGGAGTCCGCGCGGTACATGGCCCGCCACGCACCCAGCTGTTCGGCGCTCATCGTCGTCGGCATGGAGAGAGTGTACGCCGTTCAGTGCGCAGATAAACAGTTGACACACGAACTGTTTCCCTGTGTATGCTCGCCGGACAACGACCAGGGGAGGACGACGTGAGCTGGAAGGCGGTTCAGCCGCTGAGGCACCGGGACTACCGGCTGCTGTGGACCGGACTGGCGGTCGCGCTGCTCGGCAGCGGGCTGTGGCTGGTCGCGCTCGCCTGGCAGGTGATCGAGCTGGGTGGCGGGCCGGTCCAGCTGTCGGTGGTGACCACGGCGTACAGCATCGGCCTGGTGGTCTGCGTGCTGTTCGGCGGGATCGCGGCCGACCGGTTGTCGCAGCGCAGCGTGATTATCGCCGCGGACAGCGTCCGGGGCGTAGTCCTGCTGGTCGTGGCTGGGCTCGCGCTGAGCGACTTGCTCGAGATCTGGCAGCTGGCCGCCGCCGCGGTGCTGATCGGCGCCGGGGAGGCGTTCCTCATCCCGGCGTACACAGCGCTCGTCCCGAAGCTGCTTCCAGCCGACGAATTGCTGGCCGCGAACGGTCTGGAGGGCACGCTGCGACCACTCGCCCAGCAGGCGACGGGTCCGGCGATCGGAGGTCTGGCGATCGCGGCGCTCTCGCCCGGGGTCGCGATCCTGGTGACCTCGTTGACGTACTTCTTCTCCGCCGGGTGCGTGCTCGCGATGCGGGTGCCGTCGAGCGGGTTCGAGCCGGTCGAGCCCGGCGACGTCGAGGACTCCGGCGAGAAGCCCGAAGCGCGGACCATCTTCGGCGACCTGCGCGAAGGGTGGAGCTACGTACGGCGGACCCGCTGGCTGCTCGCCTCGCTGCTGTTCGGCACCGTGTTCGTGCTGCTGATCCTCGGGCCGCTCGAGGTGCTGCTGCCGTTCGCCATCCGGGACCAGCTCGGTGGCGGACCGACGGAGTTCGGGCTGGTGCTGGCCGCGTTCGGCATCGGCGGGGCCGCCGGCGCGTTGCTGATCTCGTCGCGCAGCCTGCCCCGGCGGTACCTGACCGTGATGACGCTGCTGTGGGGTGTCGGGTCGCTGCCGTTCGCGGTGCTCGGGTTCGCCCGCGACCTGTGGATGATGATGGCCGGTGCGGCCGTCGTCGGCCTGACCAGCTCGGCGGCGATGGTGATCTGGGGGACGCTGCTGCAGCGCCGGGTGCCGGACCACCTGCGCGGCCGGATCGCCAGCCTGGACTTCTTCGTCTCGCTGCTGCTGATGCCGCTGTCGATGGCGCTGGCCGGCCCGGCGGGCGCCGTACTGGGCCTGACGGCGGTGTTCCTGATCGCCGGGATCGGGCCCGCGCTGATCTCCTTCGCGGTCGTGTACTTCGGCCGGATGCCGTCGGACGAGCTCGCCCACCCGCTCGACCACGCGGAGCCGGAGCCGGCGTCCAGCGCGGCCTGACCCGTTTCGCGCCGGTCGTCCGGTACGAAGGAAACATGCGATGGATCCGACTGCGTTCGCTGCTCCTGATCAACCTGGCGCTGTTCTTCGTGTTCCTGCTCGGCCTGCTGTTCACCGGGCACGCCCAGGAGAACTCCGAGCTCGCCGATCACGGACAGCCGCCGCAGAGCCTCGGGCGGTACGTCGTCTCGTCGTCGTTCGGCGAGGCGGTGTTCGAGAACTGGGAGTCCGAGTTCCTGCAGATGGGGATGTACGTCCTGCTGACGGCGTACCTGGTGCAGAAGGGGTCGGCGGAGTCGCGGCCGCTCGAGGGGTCGGCCCCACAGGACGAGGATCCGCGTAAGCACCGCAACGACACGTCGGCGCCCTGGCCGGTCCGGCATGGTTCGGCCGGGGTGCTGTGGTTGTACGAGAACTCGCTCGCGATCGCCTTCGGGCTCGTGTTCCTGCTGTCGTTCTGGTTGCACGCGGTGACCGGCGCCGCGGCGTTCAGCGAGGAGCAGGCGCAGCACGGCGGTGAGACGGTGACCGCCTGGCAGTACGTGCAGACCTCGCAGTTCTGGTACGAGTCGTTCCAGAACTGGCAGAGCGAGTTCCTCGCGGTCGCCGCGATCGTCGGCGGGTCCGTCTACCTGCGGCAACGCCGGTCGGCGCAGTCGAAGCCCGTGCACGCGCCGCACTCGGAGACCGGCGCCTGATCGACCTCACCCGGTGGGAACGGTGCGGAGCAGCCGTTCGTTCTGACGGGTAGGTGTGTGGGGCGGGTTCAGGTGAGGTGTGTCGTGGGTGAGTTCCGGTGATGCGTCCTTCCCCGCTGATGCGTCGGACGGCGGTCGCGGGTGCTCTGGGGGTCGGTACGACGGGCGTGCTCGCCGGCGTACTGCTGCTCGGTCCGCTCGCCGCCTCGATCCTGCTCGCCGTCGTCTTCGCGCTGGTGTGGCCGCTGGCCGCGGTGATCCGGCACGTTGCCGACGACGCGCCGTACCAGTCCGCGGTGGTCGTGGCCGGAGCCGCGGCCGCCGGGGTGCTGTGCATGCCGGGTCTGGTGCGGCTGCTCGCGTGGGGTGCGGTCGGCCTGGCGGTGGCGTTGCTCATGGCCGGTCTGTTCATCCTGATCGATCTCGTGACCCCGGAGCGCCGCCCGCGGCCGTCGCGGCGTCAGCGCCGGCTCGAGCGCTTGACCGAGGCGGAGTTGCAGGAGGACGAGCAGTTGATCGCCTCGCTCAAGTGCCCGCTCAGCATCGAGGAGCTCTGCGGGGTGTAGACGGAGACGGCGACCACGCTCGCTCAGGGCGCCGGGCCGCGCGACCGCCAGGCGGTCGCCGAGGTGCGGCGGATCTGCCTGGACGAGTTCGAGCGCCGCAATCCCGACGGCTTCCACCGCTGGCTGGACGCGGGCGCGCCAGCCAACCCGGGCAGGTACCTGCTGGGCGAGTGAGCCCGTCAGGCCGCCTTCTTCCGCGCCGACGTCTTCTTCGCGGTGCTCTTCTTCTTGGTCGTCGCCTTCTTCGCTGTCGACTTTCCAGCGGTCGACTTCCTCGCGGTCGTCTTCTTCGCGGTCGACTTCTTGGCGCCGGAGCCGGTCTTCTTCGCGGCACCGCCGGAGGTACGGCGGCTGCGCGCGGCCTCGACGCTGGCGCGCAGGGCGGAGACGAGGTCGGTCGGGGTGGTGGCCTCCGGCTCCTCCTCGTTGAAGACGACCTCCTGACCCTTGCGCTTGGTCTCGACCAGGTCCTTCACCCGCTCGGTGTAGGTGTCCTTGTAGGCGCTCGGCTTCCAGTCGCCGCTCATCGCCTCGATCAGGTCGGCCGCCATCGTCAACTGCTTGCCGGCACTCGACTTGGCCGGCAGGTCGTCGAGCTCCTTGGCCGGGTCGCGGATCTCGTCGGCGAAGTACATCGTGTTCAGCACCAGCACCTTGTCCTGGGCCCGGATGGTGGCCAGGTACTCCTTGCCGCGCATGACGAACTTCGCGATCCCGGCTCGGTTGGTCTTCTTCAGCGCGTCCCGGAGCAGCGCGTACGACCCCTTGTTGTCGGAGTCCTTCGGGCCCAGGTAGTAGCTCTTCTGGTAGTAGATCGGGTCGATGTCGTCCAGGTCGACGAAGGTGGAGATCTCCAGCGACCGGGACTTGCCGGGCGCGATGTTGTCCAGCTCCTCGGGCTCGACGATCACGTATTTGCCGTCACCGAGGTCGTGACCCTTGACGATCTTCTCGTAGTCGACCTCGCGTCCGGTGCGCTCGTTCACCCGCTTGTACCGGATCCGGTCGGACGTGCCCTTCTGGAACTGGTGGAAGTCGACCTCGTGCTCCTGGGTCGCGCTGTACAGCCCGACCGGCACCGAGACCAGTCCGAAGTTGATGTACCCGCTCCAGATCGACCGCGCCATCGCCCGGCTCCTCTCGTCGTTCGCGCCGGTACCCAGGTCAGAGACGGTTGTACCGCTTCCGCGCCTCCCGGCTCTCCTTCTGTGCGTCCCGGGCGGCCCGGCGCGCGTCGTCCAGCTCCGCGCCCAGCCGTCGTACCAGTTCCTGGGCCTCGGCCAGCGCCTCGCGGGCCTCGTCCAGCTGGTTGTCCAGGTCCTCGACCGTCGCCTCGGCCTCCTGGGCCGCGGTGACCGCGGCCTCGAACGCCTTCTTCGCCTCGGCCTTCGCGGCGGCCTCGCGTTCCTCCTGCTCCTGCTCGGCCTTCTCCCGCTTGCGGCGCTCGGCCGCCGACTCCTCCTTCTCCTCCTCCGCCGCGGTCTCGGCCTTGCGCCGTTCCCGCGCCTTCTGCCGGCGCTCGTCGGTCAGCGGCGTGACGTTCGTGGGCTCGCCGCTCTCGTCCACCACACCGAACCCGACGTGCCGCAGCGCGCTGCTCAGCCGGCCCTCCCGTACGGCGTCGCCCGCGGCCGGATCCACCAGCGCCGCGTCGAGCGTCTCGCGGAGCTTCTGGGCGACGTCGGCGCTGACCTTCTGGCCCTCCTTCGCGGCCAGCTCGGCGGCCGACTTGGCCAGCTTGTCCAGCAGTTTGTGCCGTTTCGGCGTCAGCTCGCGCAGCCGCTCGCCGTCCAGGTCCGCGGTCGCCTCGCGGAACTCGTCGCCCAGCGCCAGCAGGTCGTCCAGGTCGTCGGGCCGCTGCCGGGCGACCAGATTGGTCACCCAGGCGGCGACGGTCGGCTTCCGCATCGCCTTCAACCGGGTCGATCCCAGCTGGTCGCCGTCCGCCTTCAGCTGCTTCGCGAGCTCGTTGCGGGTAGCAATGAAGTCGGCAGCCGGCGCGGCGTAGAGCGCATCGGCCGCCTCCTCGAAGTCCACCCGACCGACGCTACCGGAACTCGTCCGCGCACAGAACCACCCCGGCGCGCGGGGGATGGGCGCCGGGGTGGCCGGTTCGGGGCGGTGACTACTTCTTGAAGGCGTCCTTCGCCTTCTCGCCGGCCTGCTTCAGGGCCGCCACGGACTCCTCGGTCTCGCCCTCGGCCTGCAGGTCGCGGTTGTCGGTCGCGTCGCCGGTCTTCGCCTTCGCCTTGCCCTTGGCTTCCTCGGCGGCGTTCTTCATCTTGTCTCCGATACCCATCGTTCTTCTCCTTCGTGGGCTGTTGTCCCTCGGGTGCCCGCCGGGTGGGAGTTCATGCATGCGAATACCGGGGTCGGCACGGGGAACCGGCGGGGGCCTACCCAGAGGAGACGTGATGCGGGCACTGGTCCTGAACTGCACCCTGAAGGCGTCGCCGAGCGAGTCGAACACCGATCTGCTGGCCGACGTGGTGGTCGAGGCCCTCCAGCAGGAGAAGGTCGACGTCGACCGCGTCCGGCTGGCGGACCTGACCATCAAGCCGGGCGTGAGCAGCGACGAGGGCACCGGGGACGACTGGCCGGGGATCCACCAGCAGCTGCTGGACAGCGACATCCTGATCTTCGCCACCCCGACCTGGCTCGGCCGGCCGTCGTCGATCGCGCAGCGGGCGCTGGAGCGGATGGACGCGATGCTGAGCGAGACCGACGACGAGGAGCGCCCGGTCGCCTACAACCGGGTCGCCGGGGTCGTGGTCACCGGCAACGAGGACGGCGCGCACCACGTGATCTCGGAGATCTGCGGTGGGCTGGCCGACATCGGCTACACCATCCCGGGGCAGGCCTGGACGTACTGGAACAGGGGTCCCGGGCCGGGCCCGAGCTACTCCGAGACCGACGAGGGGCACGACTGGTCGGCGAAGACCGGCCGCGCGATGGCGAGCAATCTGGTGGCGGTCGCGCGGGCGCTGGCGGCGAACCCGGTGCCGGCGCCGCCGAGCTGAATGTTCCGCAGGGTGACGGGTACCGGGCGAGCGGCGTGAAAGGAGCACACAATGCCTGCAGGATCGAGCCCGAAACGTGAGCGGCAGTACGAGCACATCAAGGCCGGCCTGAAGAAGCGCGGCCGGAGCGAGGACACCGCGGAGGAGATCGCGGCCCGCACGGTGAACAAGGAACGCGCGCGGTCCGGCGAGGCCAAGCAGAAGAGCCGCTCCTCGACGCAGGACATCTCGTCGAGCCGGCGCGGCGGACTGCGGTCGCACAGCGGCTCGCAGGGGCGGACGAAGGCGCAGCTGTACAACGAGGCCAAGCAGAAGAACGTGAAGGGGCGGTCGAAGATGTCGAAGGCCCAGCTCGAGAAGGCTGTGGGTCGCTAGTGAAGGCCCTCACCTGGCAGGGCAAGCGTTCCGTGGACGTCATCGACGTGCCGGACCCGCGGATCCAGGAGCCGACCGATGCGGTCGTCCGGGTGACGACCACCGGGATCTGCGGGTCCGACCTTCACCTGTACGAGGTGATGGCGCCGTTCCTGGACCCCGGTGACGTTCTCGGCCACGAGGCGATGGGGATCGTCGAGGAGGTCGGTTCCGAGGTCACCAACCTGAAGCCCGGCGACCGCGTCGTCGTACCGTTCCAGATTGCCTGCGGTTCGTGCTTCATGTGCACGCAGGACCTGCAGACGCAGTGCGAGACGACACAGGTCCGCGAGCAGGGCATGGGTGCCGCGCTGTTCGGCTACACCAAGCTCTACGGGCAGATCCCCGGCGGCCAGGCGGAGTACCTGCGGGTCCCGCAGGCGCAGTACGGGCCGATCAAGGTGCCCGAGGGGCCGCCGGACGAGCGCTTCGTCTACCTGTCCGACGTCCTCCCGACGGCCTGGCAGGCGGTCGAGTACGCCGCGATCCCGGACGGCGGCACCGTCGTCGTCCTGGGCCTCGGCCCGATCGGGGACATGTGCTGCCGGATCGCGCTCCACCGCGGGCATCGCGTGATCGGTGTCGACCTGGTGCCCGAGCGGCTCAAGCGCGCCGAGCTCCAGGGTGTGGAGGTGCTCACCTACAGCGACGAGGTCGCGGACGAGATCAAGGACCGTACCGAGGGCCGCGGGCCGGACTCGGTGATCGATGCCGTCGGCATGGAGGCGCACGGCTCGCCGGTGGCGAAGGTCAGCCAGCAGCTCGCCGGCTACCTGCCGGATCCCATCCAGCGCAAGATGATGCAGACCGTCGGGGTCGACCGGCTGGCCGCGCTCTACCTGGCGGTCGACGCGGTCCGGCGGGGCGGCACGATCTCGCTCATCGGGGTGTACGGCGGGATGGCCGACCCACTGCCGATGCTGACGATCTTCGACAAGCAGTTGCAGCTCCGGATGGGCCAGGCCAACGTGCACCGCTGGTCCGACCAGATCCTGAAGCTGCTCGGTGACGAGGATCCGCTGAAGGTGGACGGCTTCGCGACCCACCACCTACCGTTGGCCGAGGGACCGGCCGCCTACGAGATGTTCCAGCAGAAACGCGATGGTGCGGTGAAAGTGTTGCTGATGCCCTGACGGAGGAGCCCGTGCAACAGATCGACGCCACCCCGCTGAGCGACGAGGAGTTGCAGGGCCTCGATGCCTACTGGCGGGCCGCCAACTACCTGTCCGTCGGGCAGATCTACCTGCTGGACAACCCGCTGCTGCGGCAGCCGCTCCGGGCCGAGCACATCAAGCCCCGGCTGCTCGGCCACTGGGGTACGACGCCCGGCCTGAACCTGGTGTACGTGCATCTGAACCGGGTGATCCGGGAGCGGCAGCGCCAGTTGATGTACGTCATCGGCCCCGGTCACGGTGGCCCGGCGATCGTGGCCAACACCTGGCTCGAGGGCAGCTGGACGGCGGCGTACCCGAACACCACCCAGGACGAGCTTGGGATGGGCCGGCTGTTCAAGCAGTTCTCGTTCCCCGGCGGCATCCCGAGCCACGTGGCGGCCGACGTACCGGGCTCGATCAACGAGGGCGGCGAGCTCGGCTACTCGCTGAGCCACGCGTACGGCGCCGCCGCCGACAACCCGGACCTGGTGGTCGCCTGCGTGGTCGGTGACGGCGAGGCCGAGACCGGGCCGCTCGCGACCTCGTGGCACTCGAACAAGTTCGTCGACCCGGTCCGCGACGGGGCGGTGCTGCCGATCCTGCACCTCAACGGCTACAAGATCGCCAACCCGACCCTGCTGGCGCGGATCGGCGACGAGGAGCTGACCGCGCTCCTGCAGGGGTACGGTCACGAGCCCTACCTGGTCGAGGGGTCCGACCCGGCCACCGTGCACCAGGCGATGGCCGCCGCCCTCGACCGGTGCCTGGACCGGATCGACGAGATCCAGCACGACGCGCGCTCGTCCCGTGAGCGGCCGGCGCGGGCCGCCTGGCCGATGATCGTGCTGAGGACGCCGAAGGGCTGGACGGGTCCGCACACGGTCGACGACCTGCCGGTGGAGGACACCTGGCGATCACATCAGGTGCCGCTGTCCGGCGTACGGACGAACGAGGAGCACCTGCGGCAGCTGGAGTCCTGGCTGCGGAGCTACCGGCCGGAGGAGCTGTTCGACGAGGCAGGCCGGCCGGTCGAGCGGCTGCTGGAGCTCGCGCCCGGACCGGAGCTGCGGATGGGGTCGAGCCCGCACGCGAACGGCGGCGTGCTGACACGTGACCTGGAGCTCCCACCGGTCGAGGAGTACGCCGTACCCGTGAAGCGCCCCGGTGCCGACGACGGCGAGCCGACCAAGGTGTTCGGGGCGTACCTGCGGGACGCCTTCCGGCTGAACGCGGAGTACAACAACCTCCGGCTGTTCGGCCCGGACGAGACCGAGTCGAACCGGCTGAACGCGGTCTACGAGGCGACCGGCAAGGCCTGGCTGGCGGACCGGCGGGCGACCGACGAGAACCTCGCCCCGGACGGCCGGGTGCTCGAGATCCTCAGCGAGCACACCTGCCAGGGCTGGCTGGAGGGATACCTGCTCACCGGCCGGCACGGGCTGTTCTCGTCGTACGAGGCGTTCGTGCACATTGTCGACTCGATGGTCAACCAGCACGCGAAGTGGCTGAAGACGATCAACCGGCTCGACTGGCGGCGGCCGGTGCCGTCGCTGAACTACCTGCTCACCTCGCACGTGTGGCGGCAGGACCACAACGGCTTCTCCCATCAGGATCCAGGCTTCATCGACCACGTGGTGAACAAGAAGGCCGAGGTCGTCCGGGTCTACCTGCCCCCGGACGCGAACACGCTGCTGTCGACCATGGACCACTGCCTGCGGACCCGGAACTACATCAATGTCGTTGTCGCCGGCAAGCAACCGCAGCCCAGCTGGCTGGACTGGGAGTCCGCCGCGCTGCACTGCGCCCGCGGCATCGGCGTCTGGGACTTCGCCAGCAACGACGAGGGTGACCCGGACGTGGTGATGGCCTGCGCCGGCGACGTACCCACGCTGGAGACCATGGCCGCGGTCGACCTGCTGCGGGAACGCCTGCCCGGGTTGAAGATCCGGGTCGTCAACGTGGTCGACCTGATGCGGCTGCAGGACTCGACCGAGCATCCGCACGGTCTGTCGGACGCCGAGTTCGACGCGTTGTTCACCACCGACAAGCCGATCATCTTCGCGTACCACGGCTACCCGTGGCTGATCCACCGCCTCACCTACCGCCGGCGCGGGCACGACAACCTGCACGTCCGCGGCTACATCGAGGAGGGTACGACGACCACGCCGTTCGACATGGTCGTGCTGAACAACCTGGACCGCTACCACCTGGCGATGGACGTCATCGACCGCGTGCCGTCGCTGGGGACGCGGGCCGTCGCGACCCGGCAGTACTTCGCCGATCAGCGCGTACGCCACCGCGCGCACGTCACGAAGTACGGCGAGGACCTGCCCGAGGTCCGCGAGTGGCGCTGGACCTCGTGACCGCTACCGGACCGCGGGATCGGCGAGGTCCGCGCGGAGCCGGTCGAGGATGCCGCGGAGCAGCCGGGAGACCTGCATCTGGCTGACGCCGAGCTCGTTGCCGATCTCCTCCTGGGTCAGCCCGTTGCGGAACCGCAGCTCGAGGATCTGCTTGTCCCGGTCGCCGAGCGACGCGACCGCGGGCGTCAGGGTGTGCACGTTCTCGACCAGCTCGTAGCCGTCCTCGGCGTCGGCGACGGTGTCCAGCAGGCTGGTGCCGCCGTCGACCGTGCCGGGCGCGTCCAGCGACAGCGTGCTGAAGCAGCCGCGCACCGACGTGGCCTCGACCACTTCGCCGGCCTCGGTGCCGAGTGCTTCGGCTGTCTCCTCGTCGGTCGGGACGTGCCCGAGGCGCTGGGTGAGCTCGGACTCGGCGGCCGCGATCGAGCCCTGCATCTCCTGAACCCGGCGCGGCGGCCGGACGGTCCAGGCGCAGTCGCGGAAGTACCGTTTCAGCTCGCCTCTGATCGTCGGTACGGCGTACGACAGGAAGGCTGTGGACGCGTCCAGCCGGTAGCCGTTGGCCGCCTTGACCAGGCCGAGGTACGCGACCTGCTCGAGGTCGTCCGGGTCCACGCCCTTGCTGCGGTAGCGCGAGGCGATCGACCGGGCGACGGGAGCGTTCAGGATGACGACCTCGTCCAGCAGCTCCTGGTGGCGCGGGTCGGGAGTGCCGTCGGCCTGGATCAGCAGTTCCTGGGTGGTGTCGGCGATGCTCTGCTTGGAGTCGGCAGTACTGACAGGTGCGATCGTCACGGGAGGAACCTCGTCGTGGTCGTCCTGCAGGCGTGGCATCAAAGGCTGAACCACTCACTCCCCACCAGATCAAACTCGGCGGCCGCTTTCAACCCCTGAGGTGTTACAGGTGTTTGAACGGGGAACCTGCCGACCGTGGAGAAGTTCACCGGGGCGTCACCATGGGTGCCGCACGACGGCGGCCTGAAGAAGCTCACCGCCGCCCTACCGGAGTGCCGCGGTTGCGACCTTTACGAGAACGCCGAACAGGTCGTCCCCGGAGAAGGGCCGGCGCGGGCGCGGATGATGTTGATCGGTGAACAACCCGGGGATGTCGAGGACAAGGAAGGACATGTCTTCGTCGGGCCGGCCGGGCGCCTGCTGGACAAGGCGCTGGCGGAGGCCGGGATCGACCGGTCGGACGTGTTCCTGACCAACGCTGTCAAGCACTTCCGATACGAACGCCAGGGCAAGCGCCGGATCCACAAGACGCCGGGCGCCGGCCACATCGGCGCCTGCCATCCCTGGCTGGACCGCGAGCTCGAGATCGTGAAGCCGTCACTGGTCGTGGTGCTCGGCGCGGTCGCCGCCCGGGCCGTTTTCGGAACCGGGTTCAAGGTCACGGAACAACGCGGCCGGCCGCAGGAACTTCCCGACGGCACGGCCGCGGTCGCGACGGTCCACCCGTCGTCTGTCGTCCGGTCCCGGGAGTACCGCCGCGACTTCGGCCTGTTCGTCGACGACCTCCGCGCCGCCCTTGCCCACCTGAAGTAGCAGCGCGGAGGCCGGTCTTCAGAGCCGGCGCAGTTCCGGCAGGACCTCGGTGCGGTAGAGGTTCAGCATGTCGACCGAGTGCGGGCCCATGTTCGCCACGTAGATCTCGTCGAAACCCGCCTCGATGTACGGCTTGAAGGCCTGCACGTGCGCGTCCGCCTTCGGCCCGGCGGTCACCGACTGCGCGGTCGACTCCTTGGTCACCAGCTCGCTCGCCTGCTCGAAGTGCCGCGGCGACGGCAGCACCTGGGCCAGCTCGCCGGGGAGCCCCGAGTTCCGCCAGATCCGGTGCGCCTGCTCGATCCCTTCCTCCTCGGTCGGCGCGTAGCTGACCTTGAACCCCACCTGGGCCGGCTTGTCACCGCCGCCGTTGTCCCGGAACCGCTTCAGCAACTCGCCGTCCGGCGAGGTGGTGATGTAGCCGTCCGCGATCCGCGCGGCGACGTCGGTCGCCTCCGGGCCGAACCCGGACATGTAGATCGGCAGCGGCGTGTCCGGGCGGGTGTAGATCCGCGCGGTGTCGACTGTGTAGTGCTTGCCGTGGTGGCTGACGAACCCGTCCTCGGTCCACAGCCGGCGCATGATCTCGACCGCTTCCTCGAGCATCTCCAGGCGTACGTCGACCGTCGGCCAGACGCTGCCGAGGATGTGCTCGTTGAGCGCCTCGCCGCTGCCGATGCCGAGTGTGAACCGCCCGTTCAGCAGCACCGCGCTGGTGGCGGCCGCCTGGGCGATGATCGCCGGGTGGATCCGCACCGTCGGGCAGGTGACCGCGGTGGTCACCGGCAGTTCGCAGACCTGGGAGATCGCCCCGATGGCCGACCAGACGAACGCGCTCTCACCCTGCTCGTCGTTCCACGGGTGGAAGTGGTCGCTGATCCACAGGCCGTCGAACCCGGCCTCCTCCGCGAGCCGGGCCTGCTCGATCAGCTGGGCCGGCGTGTATTCCTCACTGGACAGGAAGTATCCGATCTTCACGTCGTCTCCCGAGTGCATCGACTGCAGTGCCCGCCCGGTGCCCCACAGTGCCCGCCCTATGCACCCCGCGTCGTGACCTCGCTTCAGGCCGTCCTGAGCGCCTTGCCCAGCCTGCCGTCCGCGGTCACCCGCACGCCGTCCAGCTCCAGCCACGAAGCCATCAGCGTGAGCTCGGCCGCCAACGGCTCGACGATGCCTGCCTCGGGTACGCCGGGCTCGGCGGTGACGGTCGGGACGACCAGGACCGAGTTCTTCCGGTCGGCCTTCAGATCGACCCGGGCCACGAGCCGGTCGCCGAGCAGGAAGGGCAGCACGTAGTAGCCGTGCACTCGCTGCGCCTCCGGCGTGTAGATGCTGATCCGGTAGAAGAAGTCGAACAGCCGATGAATCCGGTCCCGGTTCCAGAGCAGCGTGTCGAACGGCGACAGCAGCGCCCGCGCGTCGACCGGCCGGTCCTCGGCCCCCGACCACAGATAGCACTGCTGGCGTACGCCGTCGACGCGCACCGGCACCAGGTCGCCGGCCTCCACCAGCTCTCCGATCACCTGCCGAGCGGTTGCTGTCGGCAACGGAAAGTGTGCCGTGCCGCCGCGGCCGCAAAGCTCCCGGGCGGTGGCGACGCCGAGACCACGGGCGGCGATCCGGACCAGCTCCCGCCGGGCCTCGTCGGCCTCGACCTCCGGCTGCGGCGGCAGCACGCGTTCGGTGAGGTCGTACAGCCGCTCGAAGTTGCGGCGCCCGGCGATCGTCACCCGGCCGGCGCAGTACAGGTACTCGAGCGCGATCTTCGCGTCCTGCCAGTTCCACATCTCGCCGGTGGACGGATCCGGGTCCGGGTCGGTCCGCTTCCGTCGTACGCCGTCCGGACTCGCCTGGCCGGCGGTGACCGGTCCGCGTTCGGTGACCAGGGCGAGGACGTCGTCGACGTACCCGGGCCGTTCGATGCTCAGGCGCCGCATACCGGCGACGACCGCCCACGGCACGCTGATGTCCGGGTCGAGATCGTCGGCGGTCCAGTCCTGCTGTTCGGCGGCCCGCATCCGCCAGCGCAACAAGGGATAGCTGCTGAGCGGGATCAGGCTCGCCTTGACTCCCCAGAAGTACTCGAACAGGTCCCGGTCGCGGCCTCCCCAGCACATCCGGTCCAGCGTCGTCCGCGAGTACGGCCCGAGCCGGGCGAACAGCGGGAGGTAATGCGATCGGCAGACCACGTTCACCGTGTCAACCTGCAGGAGGCCGAGCCGCTGGACGACCCGGCGAAGGTGTCTGGCGTCGACGCGGCCTGGAGGGCGTGGGTCGGCGAAGCCCTGCGCGGTCAGCGCGATCCGGCGGGCCGCGTCGAGCGGGACGGTCTCACCGGTCGCAGCCATGAATCGAAACTACCGTGCCCGTTGTGTCACCACGATGCAGAGCAGGACGACGACCGCCGTGATCGGTGCGGCCGCGGGTAGGTGCTCGCCCATCAGCAGCACCGACCAGACCAGCGTCAGCAACGGCTGGGCCAGCTGGAGTTGGCTGGCGCGGGCGACCCCGATGATCCCCATCCCGCGGTACCAGACGACGAACCCACCCAGCTGCGAGATCCCCGCGATGTAGGCCAGTCCCAGCAGACTGAGCGGACCCGGATCCAGCGGCTCGCGTGGTACGGCGATCACAGTGATCGCGAGGCTGACCGGCAGGGCGAGGACTACTGCCCAGGCGATCACGTGCCAGCCGGGCAGGTGTCCGGCGAGCCGGCCGCCCTCGGCGTACCCGAGCGCACAGACGATCAGCGCGGCGACCAGGTAGAGGTCGGCGAGCGACACCGCGCCGTGGTGCCTGGTCAGGGTGAACACGACGACCGCGGCGGCACCGGCGGTGGCCGCGGCCCAGAACTTCCACGACAGCGTTCGCCGGGTCAGCAGCGCCGCCGCCGAAGCCGTTGCTATTGGCAAGAGACCGGTCACGACCGCCGAGTGGGCGGTGGTCGAGGTCTGCAGCGCGAGAGTGGTCAGCAGCGGGAAGCCGATCACACAGCCGCCGGCGACGACCAGCAGACCGGGAAGGTCCTCGCGCCGTGGCCGCGGGACCTTCGAAGCGGCCAGGAGCGCGATGGCGAGTAGTCCGGCGAGCAATCCGCGGGCGCCGGTCGCTGTCCACGGACCCATGCCCGTGGTCGCCCAGACGGTGGCCGGAAAGCTGAGCGAGAACGACGCGACACCGAGCAGTGCCGCGATCGTCCCGGTGCGGGGCGCTGATACCGCTTCTCGCCTCGAAGCGATAGCGCTATTCTGCTCTGTCATGAATGACGATAGCAGTTTGGCTGTTGTCGTTGAACGGCTCCGGGCCGAGGCGACCGTCCGCGGCCCGGGCGGCAGGTTGCCGGCGAGTCGGCAACTGGTGAAGCGCTGGGGGATCAGTCCGGTCACGCTCTCGCGGGCGGTGACCGTCTTGACGGCGGAGGGTCTCGTCGTCTCGCGTCCGGGGTCCGGCGTGTTCGTCAGCGAGCGGGGACCCGGCCCCAGCCAGGTCGCGGCCGACCTCTCGTGGCAGGAGCAGGCACTGGCGGGCGAGCGTCCGGACACCACCGCGATGATGCGGATGCTCGCCGCACCGGTCGACGAGGTGGTCGACCTGTCGACCGGCTACCTGCACGAGTCGCTGCAGCCGAGCAAGGCGCTGGCCGAGGCGATGGGCCGGGCGGGCCGCCGGCCGGGGACCTGGACGCGTCCGCCGGCCGAGGGGATTCCCGAACTGCGCGCCTGGTTCGCCGCCGACATCGGTGGCCGTGAAGGACCGCTCGGTGCGAGCGACGTACTGATCACCGCGGGCGGACAGACCGCGCTGGTCACCACACTCAGGGCGCTGACCGATCCCGGCGACGCGGTCCTGGTCGAGTCGCCGACCTACCCGGGAACGCTCGCTGCCGCGGGTGCCGCCGCGCTTCGGTGTGTGCCCGTTCCGGTCGACGCGAACGGCGTGCGTGTGGAGGTGCTCGACGAAACGTTCGCAACCTCCGGGGCGCGCGTGCTCGTGTGCCAGCCGCTGTTCCAGAACCCGACCGGTGCCGTCCTCGCACCGGACCGGCGGGCGCGGTTGATGGCGGCGGCCCGAGCGGCCGGAGCGTTCGTGATCGAGGACGACTGCACTCGCCGGCTCGTGCACGACGATGCGCCCGACCTGCCGCGGCCACTCGCCGCCGACGATCCCGACGGTCAGGTCGTCCACATCCGGTCCGTGACCAAGCCGACCTCGCCGAGTCTCAGGATCGCGGCCCTGACCGCGCGGGGTACGGCGTTCACGCGGCTGCGGGACACGCATGTCGTCAACAGCTTCTTCGTCCCGCGACCGATGCAGGAGGCGGCACTCGAGTTGATGACGGCGCCGTCGTACGCGACGCATCTGCGCCGGCTGGCGACCGCGCTCCGGGAGCGGCGGGAGACGACGACGCGAAGTCTGGCGGAGCGGTGTCCGCACCTGACGGTCCACACCGCCGCGCCGGGCGGGTATCACGTCTGGACCACGCTGCCCGAAGGAGTACGCGACGACGAGGTCGCGGCGGAGGCTTTGCGTGAGGCGGTTTCGATCAGTCCTGGCAGCGCCTTCTATCTCCCGGGCGGGCCGAGCCGCCATCTCCGGCTCAGCTACGTGGCGGCCGCGTCGCCGGACGAGATCGTCCGCGGGGCCGAGCGGCTCGACGCGGCATTGCGCCGGCTCCGTTGACGCGGCCGGATCCACGGGGCGTCGCCCCACGCGGGAGCTGCGTGGGGCGACGACGTGCGTGGGTTCGATCAGGTGAAGATGCTGACGCCGCCAGGACCGACCAGCAGGCCGATCACGATCAAAGCAGCGCCCCACAGCAGCTGACCGCGGACGAGCGAGACGATTCCCGCGATGACGAGGATCGCCGCGATGATCCACAGGATGAGACCCATGGTCCTTCCAATCTCTCAGGCCGGGCGGGGGTGCCCGGCGGCCGTTCTCCCCGTGCTGCACCTCCAGTGCCCACCGCGCAAACCCTGTTTCGCTGACAGCCACTGTCAGGTTTCGCTGCTTGACTGAGTGTCGCCGAAACGCCGAGGAGGACTGTGATGGACGAGTGCTGCGCAGTCGTGGACCTGCGCCAGTACACGCTGCACCCGGCGCAGCGTGACACCTTGGTCGAGGTGTTCGACACGTACTTCGTCGAAGGCCAGGAAGCCACCGGGATGCACATCGTGGGCCAGTTCCGCGACCTCGACGACCCCGATCGGTTCGTCTGGCTCCGCGGCTTCGCCGACCTGCCGTCCCGGGCGGACGCGCTGACCGCCTTCTACGGCGGCCCGGTCTGGCGGGCACACTCGGCCACGGCGAACCGGACGATGATCGACTCCGACAACGCCCTGCTCCTCACACCGATCGACCTCCGCGAGGGTTACCCACGCCGCGACTCCCCGCGGGCCCCGATCGGTACGACGGACGCCCCGGCCTCGGTGATCGCCGGAGCCGTGTACCACCGGCCTGGTCCGGACGACGGGTTCGCCGAGTTCTTCACCGATCACGTCGCCCCGGTGCTCACCGCGACCGGCGCCGGGCCGGTGGCCGTGTTCGAGACATTGGTTGCCGCGAACAACTTTCCCGCCCTGCCGCTGCGGGACGAGGTCGTGCTGGCGTGGTTCGCCCGCTTCCCGGACGACGCGTCGTACGACGACCATCGCCGCCGCCTCGCGGGGTCGGAGGTCTGGCAGCAGAAGGTGCGGCCGGAGCTCGTCCGCCGCTCGGTCGCCCCGGCCCAGGAGCTGCGGCTGCGGCCGACCGCGCGCTCGCAGCTTAAATAGCTTGCGCGGCCGGGGGAGCGCCCGGCATCCTGAGTCGACCCGTGCGGCGACGAGCGCTGCCTGGACCTAAGGAGGGCTGACGGATGGCCATCACTGTGCTGCGGCATGTCCGCATCAGTCCCACCTCACCGTTCAGGAGCACTCCGGATGTCTTCCGACGTCTTTCGTACCGATTCACACCTCTCTGATTCACCGCCGTCCGACCTCGACTCCCGCTGGGCCGACCTCACCGGCGACGAGTCCCAACCCGATCCGGCCGACGCCTTCGTCTTCCGCTTCCAGGCGGTGGACGAGAATCTCGGTCCGGATCAGCGCTGGTCCACCTGGCTGGACGTCGAGCGCGGCTCTCGCGGGCCTGATCCCCGCCCGGACTGGGTGGTGACGGAACAGGCCGCGATCGACACCGAGCTCGGCGTCCTCAAAACCGGCAAGGAAGCCGACGTCTTCCTGATCGAGCGGGCCGTCGAAGCCATCGGCGACAACCCGGCCCGGTCCTCGCTGCTGGCCGCGAAGCGGTACCGCACCGAGGAACACCGGTCCTTCCACCGCAGTACGTCGTACGTCGAAGGGCGGCGGACCCGGAACAGCCGGGACAGCCGCGCGATGGCGAAGAAGACCGCGCACGGCCGCAGCGTCGCCGCGGGCCAGTGGGCGTACGCCGAGTGGGGCGCGTTGTGCCGGCTGTGGAAGGCCGGCGTCCCGGTGCCGTACCCGGTCCAGGTGGACGGCACCGAGCTGCTGATGGAGTTCATCGACGACGGTGAGGGTGGGGCCGCGCCACGGCTCGCCCAGGTCCGGCCGCCGAAGGACCTGCTCGAGCGGTACTTCGAGCAGTTGCGCGACGGGATGCGGGAGTTGGCCAGGGCGGGGTTGGCCCACGGCGACCTGTCGCCGTACAACGTCCTTGCCCAGACCGACCGGATCGTGATGATCGACCTCCCGCAGGTGGTCGACATCGTCGGCAATCCGAAGGGCATGGACTTCCTGCTGCGCGACTGTCACAACATGGCGACCTGGTTCACCAGCCGCGGGCTGGAGGTCGACGAGCAGGAGCTGTTCGCCGACCTGCTCACGATGGTGTTCTGATCGCCCGCTGCAGCAGGGGTACGAGCGGGACCAGCCGGTCGGGGTAGGCGTCGACGAGCCCGTCGACATGGTTGCCTGCCTCGACCCGCTGGTACGAGTGCAGACCGGTCCGGCGCGCCATCGCCGCGTAGACGTCGGAGTCCTGCGTGATCGGGAGCAGGCTGTCGTACGTCCCATGGATCGTCACGAGCGGCCGGCGGATCTTGCCGGTCAGTGCGATCCGCTGGATCGCCCGCCGCGCCTGCGGACGCTGCGCGAGGTCGTAGTCGGCCTCGCTGCCCACGTACGTCGGGTCGAGCTCAGCCGCGTAGATCCGCTGCGTCAGCTTCCAGTAGACCGCGTAGTGGTAGTCCCAGAGGAAGTCCGACCGGGGATCGAATCCCGCCGCCGTGATCAGCGCCGGGGATTGTTGCTCATAGCCCCTGATCGCCGGCGGCAGGAACGTGAAGAGGTTCTTGGTCGCCGTCCACAAGGTGCCTTCGAGGTCGACGCCGCGGGTGTAGAGCTCGGGGTGGTTCTCGAGTTGCCAACGGACCAGGTAGCCGCCGTTGGAGATCCCGGCCGCGACCACTTCGCGCGGCGGACGCCCGTAGTACTGCGCGACTGTCGCCCGGGCGGCCCGGGTCAGCTGAGTGGTTCGCAGGTTCCACTCGACGATCGCGTCGCCCGGCCGCACGCCGTCCTTGAAGAACTCGGCGCCGGTGTTGCCCTTGTCGGTCGCGGCGTACGCGTAGCCCAGCGAGAGCACATAGTCCGAGATGGCCCGGTCGTTCGCGTACTGCGCCCGGACGCCGGGCGATCCGGCGACGACCAGCCCGCCGTTCCACTTCCTCGGCAGCCGGATGACGAACTGCGAGTCGTGGTTCCAGCCGTGGTTGGTGTTCGTCCGCGAGCTGTCCGGGAAGTACCCGTCGATCTGCACACCCGGTACGCCGGACTGCTGCGGCAGACCCGAGTGCGTGAGACCGGCGTAGTCGGCCGGGTTGGTGTGTCCGGATGCGACGGTCCCGGTCGTGGTCAGGTCGTCGAGGTACGCGAGTTGTTGGTACTCGGCACCCGGAACCCGGACCTGTCGATGGGCTTCGGCCGGCACGGTCAGACCGGTCAGGAGCAGGACGGCTGAGAACAGAGCGAGGCGGCGCATGGCGTCACGCTAGGAGCCGGTGGTGCGCCCAGACAGAGGGTCGGGACACACATCAACCGCCGCCCGTGTGTCCTCCTACGACACCGCCTGGGCTGCCGCGCGTCCCGCCGTACGGCCGCTGAAGAGGCAGCCGCCGAGGAACGTGCCCTCGAGCGAGCGGTAGCCGTGGACACCACCGCCGCCGAAGCCGGCCACCTCGCCGGCCGCGTAGACCCCGGGCAACGGCGTACCGTCCGCCCGCAGCACCCGCGACTCCAGATCGGTCTGCAGACCGCCGAGCGACTTGCGGGTCAGGATGTTCAGCCGGACGGCGATCAGCGGGCCCGCCTTCGGGTCGAGGATCCGGTGCGGCGTCGCCACCCGGATGAGCTTGTCGCCACGGTAGTTGCGCGCGCCCCGCAGGGCGGTGATCTGCAGGTCCTTGGTGAAGGTGTTCGACAGCTCGCGGTCCCGGGCGAGGATCTGCCGCTCGAGGTCGTCCAGGTCGATCAGGTTGTCGCCGGTCAGGTCGTTCATCCCGCGGACCAGGTCGGGCAGGTTGGCCCGGACGACGAAGTCCGCGCCCTTGTCCATGAACGCGCGGACCGGCGCGGTCGCACCGCCGCGGGCCCGGCCGAGCACGCCGCGGACGTCCTTGCCGGTGAGGTCCGGGTTCTGCTCCTGGCCGGAGAGGGCGAACTCCTTCTCGATGATCTTCTGGGTGAGCACGAACCAGGTGTAGTCGTACCCGGTCCGCATGATGTGCTCCAGCGTGCCCAGGGTGTCGAAGCCCGGGAACAGCGGCACCGGCAGACGCTTGCCGGTGGCATCGAACCACAGCGACGACGGGCCGGGCAGGATCCGGATCCCGTGCATCGGCCAGATCGGGTCCCAGTTCTGGATGCCCTCGGTGTAGTGCCACATCCGGTCCCGGTTCACGTACCGGCCGCCGGCCTTCTCGGTGATCGCCAGCATCCGGCCGTCGACGTGCGCCGGCACCCCGGAGATCATCCGCCGCGGCGGCTCGCCCATCCGCCGCGGCCACTGCGACCGGACCAGGTCGTGGTTGCCGCCGATCCCGCCGGAGGTCACGATCACCGCCTGCGCGGTCAGGGTGAAGTCGTCCACCTCGGTCCGCGAGCTCGGCATCCCCCGCTCGACGTCACTCGCCTCGAGCACCTTGCCCGCGACGCCGTCGACGACCCCGCCGGTCACGGTCAGCTCGTCCACCCGGTGCCGGAACCGGAACTCCACCAGGCCCTTCGCGGCCGCCTCCCGGACCCGTCGCTCGAACGGCGCGACCAGGCCGGGGCCTGTGCCCCAGGTGATGTGGAACCTCGGCACCGAGTTGCCGTGGCCGTCGGCGGTGTAGCCGCCGCGCTCGGCCCAGCCGACCACCGGGAAGAACCGGACGCCCTGCGCGTGCAGCCACGACCGCTTCTCGCCGGCCGCGAAGTCGACGTACGCCTCGGCCCACTGCCGGGCCCACCGGTCCTCGTCGTCCAGCCGGTCGAAACCGGCCGAGCCGAGCCAGTCCTGCAGCGCGAGGTCGCGCGAGTCCTTGATGCCCATCCGGCGCTGCTCGGGGGAGTCGACGAACAGCAGCCCGCCGAACGACCAGAACGCCTGCCCGCCGAGCGAGGCCTCCGGCTCCTGGTCGAGCAGCAGCACCTTCCGGCCCGCGTCGGCCAGCTCCGCGGTCGCGGCCAATCCGGCCAAGCCCGCCCCGACGACGATCACATCCGCGTCCATGAGGTCCATGTATAGCGGACAACCGGCACCGATAGACGCCCCTGCGCGAAGTTGCGAGGATGGAGCCTGTGACGACCCTTTCCGCGCAAAACCTGGTCCTGCCGTCCGCGTCCCTCGGAGCCGAGAACCCGCTCGCGCCACTGCGCAGCCAGCAGGAGCTCCACCAGGTCCAGAACCTCGACGAGCTCCCGTCCGACCTGCGCGAGAACATCGGGTACGGCCGGTTGCACAGCCCCTTGCCGTGTCTGAACCAGGACGGCTACGACCGTACGCTGACCGACCGGACCTTCACCGCTCTGGTGCTGGAGAACGACCACCTCCGTGCGACCGTGCTGCCCGGCGTCGGCGGACGCCTCTACTCCCTCGTCCACAAGGCGAGCGGCGACGAACTGCTCTACCGCAACCCCGTCTTCCAGCCCGCCAACCTCGCCCTGCGCAACGCCTGGTGGGCCGGCGGCGTCGAGTGGAACGTCGGCAGCACCGGCCATTGGACCGGCACCTGCGAGCCGATGCACGCCGCCCGCCTCGACGGCCCGGACGGTACGCCGGTGCTCCGCCTCTGGGAGCTGGAACGCACCCGGAATCTCGTCACCCAACTCGACTTCTGGCTCCCGGCTGACTCCGAGGTCCTGTACGTCGGCGTCCGGCTGCAGAACCCGTCCGACACCGACGTCCCGGCGTACTGGTGGTCGAACATCGCCGTCGAGCAGTCCCCGTCGACGCGCGTGCTGGTGCCGGCCGACCAGGCATGGCGGTTCGGGTACGGGAAGCGGCTCGACCTGGTCGACGTACCGCTGTACGAGGACACCGACCTGACCTACCCGATGCGGCACGGCCGGGCGGTCGACTTCTTCTTCGAGCCGCTCGCCGGTGAACGGCCCTGGATCGCCTCGGTCGACGCCGACGGCCACGGGCTCGTTCAGGCCTCGACCGAGCGGCTGCGGGGCCGGAAGCTGTTCGTCTGGGGTGAAGGCGCCGGCGGCCGACGCTGGCAGGAATGGCTGTCGCCGGGCCTGCAGGGACACGGGTACGCCGAGATCCAGGCCGGGCTCGCGCGAACCCAGATGGAGCACCTAAAGTTGCCGGCAGCAACTAGCTGGCACTGGCTCGAGGCGTACGGCCGGATCTCGGTCGACCCCGCTGCCGCACACGCCGACGACTGGACCACGGCCCGCACCGCCGGCACTGAAGCCCTTCGCCCGGTGCTGGACCAGCTCGGAGACCGCAAGAAGGAATGGCTGACCGTCGCGGACGCCGCTCCGGCCGAGCGGCTCGCGGTCGGCTCCGGCTGGGGTTCGCTGGAGCTCACCCGCACCGGCTGGACGGTCTCAGCCGGTACGCCGTTCGCCGAGGACACCATGACGTCGCGCGAGCGGGCATGGCTGCCGCTGCTCGACGGACGGTTGCCGGCCGCGGACGCCGTACCGGACGGGACCCTGGTGAGCTGGCAGGACCTGCTGGAGAAGGCCGAGGACAACTGGCTCGTCTGGTACCACCGCGGGGTCGCCCGGCATCACACCGGCGACGTCGACGGCGCCGTACACGCGTGGCTCCAGTCCGGCGACAACCCTTGGGCTCTGCGGAACCTCGGTCTGGTCACCGGCGACCTGTCGTACTACGAACGGGCGGTCGGACTGCGGCCCGACCTGGTGGAACTCGTGGTCGAGGCCGTGGACGCGGCACTGGCCGCAGATGTCGACCGCGCCGGCCGGCTGCTCGCGAACAGCCCCGACGACCCGCGTGTCCGGCTGCTGCGGATCCGCCACGCCCTGCGGACCGGCGACCCGGAGACGGCTCGCGATCTGCTGGCCGACGTCCTGCAGTTGCCGACCGTGCGCGAAGGCGCCAACCCGCTGGCGGACCTGTGGGTGGAGACCGAGGAGGCGCTCGGCACGCGGCGGCCGGTGCCCGCGCAGTACCAGTTCGGCATGGGCGGCTGACGCGGCAGAAAGTTTGTCAGGACCTGGGAACCGAGTGCCCCCGGCTGGCGTCTCACCGATGTGCGGCAAGGGCCGCGCAACGCAGTATCGACCACGACGACCGCGTCGCCCGCGGGCGGCGCGTCGGGGGTGAGTGCCATGTTGACGATCCTTGTACTCGGTGGGTTCGGCCTGGTGCTGCTGGTCACGGCATGCATCGTGCTGGACGTCCTCGCCGGGGTGCGGCGGGACGAGATCCCCACGGGTACCGAAGAGAAGACGGCCGGCCAGGTGATCCGGGTGCGTGGCCCGGTCCGCGGTCAGCTGGAGGGCGGCGAGCCGACGGAGTACACCGAGGTCACCGTCGAGTACTGCACCCGCCGGGGTGAGGGACCGTACGAGGTCTCCCGCCGGCTTCCGGTGGGCAGCAGGATTACCTACACCAAGGGTGACCGGGTCATCGTGAGCTACGACGTCCGGGCTCCGCGCCGGGCTCGCATCGCCGGCCGGGTCAGCCACTGGCCGCAGCTGGGTCCGCGCAACGCGGACCCGGTCCCACAGCCCTGACCCAGAAAGCTCGGTGTGATCGTCCCTCGCCTGGTGCGAGGGCTTTCCGCTTTTACGCGGGCAAGTGCGGGGCCAGGAGGTTGTAGAGCACCGGACGGCCCTGGGACAGGACGTACTCCGCCTCCGCCGGGGCGAGGCGGTCGGCCAGGTGGGCGAGCGCCTCGCCCATGGTGATGCTCAACGTGACCGCCAATCGGAACTCCCGGCTGTCGCGGGCGCCGAAGCGGGCCGTCAGCAGCTCGGCGAACTCACCCGCGTGCTGGTCGTCGAACTCACCCGGCTTGCTCTCCAGGTCCGGGTCGCCGAGGCCGCTCAACACGACCGCCCTGAAGCCGGGGTCGGTCCGGTGCATCTCCCGGAACGTGTCCAGCGTGACGTCCACCGCCTGCCGCCACGACGTCACCGATCCCAGCCGCTCCCGGACGGCCTCGGTGTAGCGCGCCTGGTTCCGGCGCTCGATCGCCTGGATCAGGCTCCGCTTGTCCGGGAAGTACCGGTACACGCTGCCGACCGCGATCTCCGCGCGTTTCGCGATCCCGCTGGTCGACGCGGCGTCGTACCCCCGCTCGACGACCTCCGCGCAGGCCGCGTCCAGGATCCGCTCGACCTGCCGGCTGGCCCGGTCCTGGGTCGGCGTCCGGCGCAGTGGATACGCCCCCGATGTCACCATGTCGCTCATTGTCCATGTTCCGGGGGGACAACGTTGCCACCTTCCTGTGACAGATTGCCGTCAGATCGGCGTCTCCGCGCCGAGGTCCGTCCACAGGAGGGGTATTTCCGCCATGCGCTTCAGCAGAACGGTGGTCGCCGGCCTGGCGTCCGCCGCGATCGCGGCATCCGGACTCGCCGGTACGGCGATCGGCACGCAGCAGACTCCGCGGGCCGAGCAGGGCCGCGACCACAACTCCGGTCACGGCAACGGGGTGCGGTTCAACCAGCTCCAGATGATCGGTTCGCACAACTCGTACCACCGTGAGCTCAGCCCGGACGAGCAGAAGGTCCAGCAGGCGCAGAACCCGGGCTCCGTCGACCTCTGGTACTCGCACGCGGCGATCCCGGCCCAGCTGGAGGACCAGAACATCCGGACCCTCGAGCTCGACCTCCTCCCGGACCCGGACGGCGGGCTCTATACCTACCCGCTGATCCGCAAGCTGACCGGGCAGGGACCGCTGACCGACCCGGTGATGGCCCAGCCCGGCATCAAGGTCATGCACATCCCGGACTTCGACTACAACGGCACCTGCAAGTCGCTCGTCGTCTGCCTGCGGCAGGTGAAGGCCTGGTCCGACAAGAACCCGGACCACACTCCGATCACCATCAGCCTCGAGCTCAAGCAGTCCGACCCGAAGATCGTCGCGGCCGGCGGGGTGCAGTCGCCGCCGTGGGACGCGGCCAACCTGGAGCGGATCGACACCGAGATCCGGTCGGTGTTCGGCGAGAAGGAGATCCTCACGCCGGACGACGTCCGCAAGCCCGGCCTGACGCTGGAGCAGTCGGTGCTGACCAAGGGCTGGCCGAAGGTCGACTCGGTCCGCGGCCAGGTGCTGTTCTACTTCGACAACGGCGGCGCGGGCACGATCCGCGACCTGTACCGGACCGGCCGGCCGAACCTCGAGGGCCGGGCGGTCTTCACCCGCGGTCCGGAAGGCCAGCCGGACGCCGCGATCACCCAGATCAACGACCCGCGCGGCGCGAACCAGGCCGAGATCCAGCGGCTGGTGTCGAAGGGCTACCTGATCCGCACCCGGTCCGACGAGCCGATGGCGACGATCCGGGAGAAGGACTTCAGCCGGGTCGGGATCGCGCTGGCCAGCGGCGCCCAGGTGGTCACCACCGACTTCCCGGTGGCCGGCATGGCGGCCCGCTACGACAGCGACTTCGTCGCCAGGCTGCCGGGCGACACTCCCGTACGATGCAATCCGGTGTCGGCGCCGACGTGGTGCCGGGGGAACGTCTCGGGAAGGTGAGCTGAGCATGTCGGAGCACGTGGTCGATGTCAGCTGGAGTCGCGGTGAGCACGAGTTCACCTACGACACCTACAACCGCGACCACGAGTGGCGCTTCGACGGCGGCATCACCGTGCCCGGGTCCGCCAATCCGGCGTACCGGGGCAACCCGGGGCCGGTCGACCCGGAGGAGGCGTTCGTGGCGGCGCTGTCGTCCTGCCACATGCTCACGTTCCTGTCGATCGCGGCCCGCAAGCGGCTGGTCGTCGACGCGTACGACGACCACGCGGTCGGCGTGATGGCGAAGAACGCGGCGGGCCGGCTGGCGATCACCCAGGTGACGCTGCATCCGAAGATTGTTTGGGGCGGTCCGGAGCCGGACGCGGAGGTGCTCGAGCGGATGCACCACCTGGCCCACCAGGAGTGCTTCATCGCGAACTCGGTGACCACCGAGATCACGGTGGCCTAGGGCAACTGCTTCGGAACGGAACCACCCGCCGGGACGGCCTGAGCCTCGCGCAAACGGCGTCAGGACATCCGGCGGGTGGTTCGCGGTGCACTTCTGTGGCAGTGCACCTGGCACGGATCCGGCGGCGCCTCGCACTGGGCGCCTCTGGGTTCGGGTGCGACCTCCGTGCGGTCCGGCTCGGTGGGCTGGACCGTACGGGCGCGCCGCCGGGATCCGTTCGTCCGGTACGCGCCTACTGCTCGGCGGCGGCGTCGCTCCGGTCGTCGGTGGTCTGGGTGTCGGCCAGCAGGTCCTCGAGTTGGCGAACCTGCTCGTTGGCCATCGCGGACATCAGTCGGTGTATCGTCATGCCGGTGAGACGCACGGGGTGCGGGGGTATGACGGGAATCCGGCCGATATTTCGGTGTGACCTATTTCTCATCCAGCCCGTCGGCGCGCAGCGGCACCAGCGTGCGGGCTTCGTCGTATGTCGTACCCGTCAACTCCAGCAGGTCGATCACGGTGGAGCGGATCTGGCCGAGGACGACGACCGCCGAGAGACCGGTCGGCAGCGGCATGACCGCCGTACGGCGGCCGAGCTCACCGAGCACGCGGTGCGCGGCGACATCGGCGGCCGGCTCGAACAGCGACTCGGCGATCAGGCGGGTGCCGTCGGCGAGGCGGTCCAGCAGCTGCGGGTACTCGGCCGGCATCTGCTCGTCCCGCCAGACCGACACCGCGCAGCGGCGTACCAGGACCCGGACGTTGCGGATCGCGCGATCCGCGGGGACGACGAGGTCGGCGATCTCCTGGACCCGGCCGCGCTGCCGGCGGCGGAACGGCGACAGCCGGACCACCGCGACGCCCTCGTCGGCCGCGCTGCGCAGGTCGTCCAGCATCGACTCGCTGGCCCGCGCCCGGCGGAGGGCATCGGTGACCTGCTGCTCGTCGTGGTTCCGGAGACCGTCGGCGGTCTCCTGCAGGATCTCGGACAGCTCGTTCAGCACGCTGGAGGCCTGCTGCCGCGGGCGCCGGATCGCCGTCGCCGGGGCGATCGTCGCGGCGGCCAGCGCGACCACGCCGCCGAGCACCGCGTCGAGCCAGCGGCTGAACCCGGCGCCCGGGTCCGGCAGCAGGGTGGTGACGATGACGGCCTGGACGCCCGCCTGCGTGGTCATCAGCGTACCGGCGCCGAGGAGGACCGCGACGCTCATCGCCAGCGCGACCACGAACACGATCTGCGGTACGCCGGTGCCGAAGAAGCGGACGAACAGGTCGCCGACCCCGACCCCGACCGCCACGCCGACCATGACCTCGGCCACCCGGCGCAGCCGCTGACCGAAGCTGAAGCCGAGACACACCATCGCGGCCACCGGCGCGAAGAACGGTTGCGGGTGGCCGACGGCGTACCGGGCCAGGGCCCACGACACCCCGGCGGCGAGCGCACACTGGGTGATGAAGAACAGCCGGTCCCACCAGCGGTCCACCCGGCGGCGGACCGACGCGCGCGACCGGCGGGCGGCCTGCGGCGCGATGTCGTCCCGCAGCTCCCGCAACTGGTCCAACGTCAGTCTGACCGGATCCACGGACCCATTGTCGCGTGCGCGCGCTCCGGCTTGATTCACCCGCGCCCGGCGGACAGGGTGGTGCCATGACCGAGAACAACCGCGAGGACTACGGCAGCTACAGCGTCGACGACGAGGACCAGCTGCAGCCGGAGGACACCCTCAACGACCGGGGTGTGGACGACCTGCTCGACGAGGGCTACTCGCCGCCGGAGAAGTGGTCCGCGGGCGAAGGCTTCGGTACGACGGCCGACGAGGCCCTCCAGGGGGAGTCGCTGGACCAGCGGATCGCGCAGGAGGAGCCGGACGTCGACCCGTACGCCGAGGACGGCGAGGACGTCGGCGGGCCCGAGGTCGGCGTCGCCCGCTCCGGCCGCCTGGTCGCGCCCGACGAGGGCGCCCACGGGGACGACGAGGACGAGCTGGTCGCCGAGGACGTGGGGTTCGACGGCGCCGCCGCCTCGGCCGAGGAAGCCGCCGTCCACGTGGTCGACGACGAGGACAACTTCGAGCTCGCCGACGACGACGAGCAGGACCTCCCCGCCTACCAGGACGTAGACCTCGGCGACGCCACCGACCCCGAGAACTGACCTGGTGTGATGGTGGCTGCCGTCGACCTGGCAGCCACCAGCTGGGTCAGCGCGGGGTGACGGTGATCTCTGCGCCTCGGGCGGGGACGAGGGTGACGTTCTTGGGTTTGGCCGGCTCGGGGGTGGCGCGGGGGGCCTGGAAGTTGTAGGCCGCGAGGGCGGCGCGGAGGATCTCGGTGCCTTCCATCAGGGAGAAGCCGGCGCCGATGCAGCGGCGGGCACCGCCGCCGAAGGGGATCCAGGTGCCGGGAGCCGGCGGGTCGTCGAGGAACCGCTGCGGGCGGAAGTCCTGCGGCTGCGGGAAGTGCTCGGGGTCGCGGTGGGCCAAGCCGATCGCGGCCATGATCGTCGTCCCCCGCGGCAAGCGGTAGCCCGCCACGTCCGCGGTCTCGGTGAGCCGCCGGCCGACCTGGTACACGACCGGGTGCAGCCGCATCGCCTCCTTCACGATCGCCTCGAGCTCGTCGTCGGCACCCGCGTCCGCGGCCCGTTGCCCGAACGCCAGGTCCTCCGGCCGCCGCGCCAGCTCGTGGAACGCCCACGCCATCGCGGTCGCGGTCGTCTCGTGCCCGGCCAGCAGCAACGTCACCAGCTGGTCCCGCAGCTCCACGTCCGTCCAGTTGCCCGCAGCAAGCAGTCGGGAGAGTACGTCGGTGCGTCCGGCAAGATTCCCGCGCCGCCCGGCGATCTCGTCGTACAGGATCTCGTCGACCTGCTGCTGCACGGTCAGGTACGTCCGCCACGGCGGCACCCGGAGCAGCGACGGGTAGAATCCGCCGAGCATGATCACCGGTGAGACCGAGACGATCTTGTCCAGCAGCGGGCGGAGCTGGTTCAGCCGGTCGGAGTCGGTGACGCCGAAGATGACCTGCAGGATGATCTCCAGGGTCAGGTTCCGCATCCGCTGGTGTACCCGGAACGGCTTGCCGGCCGGCCAGGTCGCGACCTCCGCGCGGGCGAGCTCGTGCACCATCCCGGCGTACCCGCGCAACGCCTGCCCGGAGAACGCCGGCATCAGCTGCCGCCGCATCCGCACGTGGTCGTCGTCGTCGAGGAGCAGCAGGGAGTGCGAACCCATGATCGGCTCCAGCACGGTGTTGCCCTCACCCGCGTGCATCACCGACGGGGAGGCGCCGAACACCTCCCGGAAGTGCTCCGGCCTGCTCAGTACGACGACCACGCGGCTGGACGGCACCAGGCGGATCGTGAACACGTCGCCGTACCGCTCGCGCATCCGCGGGAAGAACGTCTTGCGGTGACTCGCGAACAGCACGGTCTGCGCCAGCGTGGGCAACCGCGGACCCGGCGGCAGGGTCCGGGCGGTCTGCCGGTCGAGGGTCCGGGAACCGAGCAAGGGTGTCGGGGCCATGCCACCTCCTAGCTGGGCCTCCCACGCTACGTCAGCCGGGTGAACTGCCGCCGATGTCCCGGCATCGAATGTGCCAAGCGCCGAAACCAGGCGGGCGTCCCGGCCGGCTCGCGGGGGTCGACACAGGAACCGGGGGCCGTGCACACGAAATAACGTGTGCACGGCCCCCGGTTGGTGTCCGAGCTACCGGCTTGTGGCCGGGGTCAGGAGCGCTTGAACCTCAAGGTGAGGATCTGGAACGGGCGGAGATCCAGGGCGACGGCGCCGTCCTGGAGGTCGCGGTCGGCCAGGTGACGCTCCAGGAGGTCCACCTCGGCGACCGACGCCACCCCGAAGGACGGGGTGAGAGTGGCCCGGGAGCGGCCGCCGGAGGACTCGTACAGGCGGACGACCACGTCGCCGGACTCGTCGTCGGCCAGCTTCAGCGCCTCGACGATCACGTTGCCGTTGTCGACGGCAACGAGCGGCTCGACGCCCTCGGCACCGGTGACGACCCGCTCGGGCAGGTTGATCCGGTAGCCCTCCTCGACCGCCTCCGGGATGCCGGCGCCGACCACCAGCGCGTGGTTCACGGTGTGCACGCCCTGGTCGGTCTGCGGGTCGGGGAACCGCGGCGCCCGGATCAGCGACGTCCGGATGACGGTGGTGGTGCCGCCGTCCTCGCGGGCGGTCCGGTTGATGTCGTGGCCGTACGTCGAGTCGTTGACCACGGCGACGCCGTACCCGGGCTCGCCGACGTGCACCCAGCGGTGCGCCGCGATCTCGAACTTCGCCGCGTCCCACGAGGTGTTCTGGTGGGTCGGCCGGAAGATGTGCCCGAACTGGGTCTCCGACGCCGACCGGTCGGCGTGCACGTCCACCGGGTACGCCGCCTTGAGGAACTTCTCCGCCTCGTGCCAATCGACCGTGGTCTCGATGTCGACCCGCTTCGCGCCCGGCCGCAGCCGCAGCGTCTGGGTGACCGACGACCGGTTGAACGACCGCTTCACGACGACCGTCGCGACCCCCTCGACGGTGCTGAAGTCGACGCTGTCGACCTCGGTCACGTCCCGGACGTTGTTCTTGTAGAACGAGTCGACGTCCCAGGCGTCCCACTGGTTCGGGGTGTCCACGTGCAGCTGCAGAAGGTTGCCCGCGGCACCTGGCGCGATCACCTCGCGGCTCGCCTCGACGTCGTACAGCGAGGTGATCAGGCCGCGCTCGTCGACGGTGACCCGGATCCGGCCGTTGTCGAGTACGCCGTTCTCGACCGTGACGGACTGGCCTTCGCCGGCAGCGACACCCGCACCGAGCCCGGCCACGCCGTTGCGCACGTGCGGCGCGGCGTTGAAGACGATCTGCGCATCGCCGGAGCCGGCCAGCGCCTGCTGGGCCGTGGCGATGATCGCCTCGAGCTCCTCGGCCAGCTTCGCGTACGTCGCCTCGGCCTCGCGGTGCACCCAGGAGATCGACGAGCCCGGCAGGATGTCGTGGAACTGGTTCAGCAGCACGGCCTTCCAGATCCGGTCCAGGTCCTCGTACGGGTACGCGTCCAGCTTGCCCGCGACCACGGCGGCCGCGGACCACAGCTCGGCCTCGCGGAGCAGGTGCTCGCTGCGCCGGTTGCCCTGCTTGGTCTTGGCCTGCGAGGTGTACGTCGCCCGGTGGATCTCGAGGTACAGCTCACCCGACCAGACCGGCGCGTGCTCGCGGTACTCCTCCTCGGCCGCGGCGAAGAACTCGGTCGGGGACTCGATCGTCACCCGCGGCGAGGACTCCAGGTTCGCCACCCGGCGCGCGGTCGCGACGAACTCGCGGGTGGGGCCGCCACCGCCGTCGCCGTACCCGAACGGGACGAGCGAACGGGTGGCCGCGCCGTTCTCGGCGAAGTTACGCTGCGCGTGCGCGAGCTCGCGGCCGGACAGGTCGGAGTTGTAGGTGTCGATCGGCGGGAAGTGGGTGAACACCCGGGTGCCGTCGAGGCCCTCCCACCAGAAGGTGTGGTGCGGGAACCGGTTCTCCTTGTTCCAGGAGATCTTCTGGGTCAGGAACCACTTCGACCCGGACAACTTCACCAGCTGCGGCAGGGCCGCGGTGTAGCCGAAGGAGTCCGGCAGCCAGACCTCCTGGGTGTCGATGCCGTACTCGTCCAGGAAGAACCTCTTGCCGTGCGCGAACTGCCGGGCCAGCGCCTCGCCGCCGGGCAGGTTGGTGTCGGACTCGACCCACATGCCGCCCACCGGCACGATGGTGCCGTCGGCAACGGCCTTCTTCAGCCGCTCCCACACCTCCGGGTAGTTCTCCTTCACCCAGGCGTGCTGCTGCGCCTGCGAGAACGCGAAGACGAGCTCCGGGTACTCCTGGGCCAGGGTGGCCACGTTCGAGACGGTCCGGGCCACCTTGCGGCGGGTCTCCCGCAGCGGCCAGAGCCACGCGGAGTCGATGTGCGCGTGCCCGACCGCGGACAGTTGGTGGGCGCTGGCGTGCGCCGGCCGGCTCAGTACGTCGGTCAGCTGCGCGCGGGCGTCGGCCGCCGTACCCGCGACGTTCTCGTAGTCCAGCGCGTCCAGCGCGCGGCTGAGGGCGCGCAGGATCTCGCGGCGCCGCGGCTCCTGCGGGGTCAGCTGCTGCTGCAGGCCGTCGAGCGCCTCGAGGTCGAGGATCAGGTCCCACACCTCGGCGTTGAACACGGCCAGGTCCGCGCGGGTGAGCTTGTAGATCGGCGCACCGCCCGGCTCGGGCTTGCTGCCGACGTCGGTCGGGGCGAACGCGTTCGACCCGAGCACCTCGGGGTTGGCGGCCGCTTCGACGTAGAACTCGATCCGGTCGCCGGGCGAGGCCGCCGTACCGTCGGGCCCGAGGATCGACAGCGGCGCGTACGTCTGCCGCGGGTGCAGACCCTTCAGCGGTACGCCGGACGTCGTGTGGACCAGGCCCTCCGCGGAGAACCCGGGGCCACCGCTGAAGCCGAGGTCGATGACCGCCTCGACCTCGCTCCCGGCCCACTCGGCCGGAACCTGGCCGCTGAACCGGAACCACGCCGTACCCCAGGCGGCACCCCACGGCAGACCGATCTCGGCCGGCTCGTACGTCGCCTTGAGCGCCTCGGCAGGGGACACCGGCTCACCGGGGGCGTGCCACACCTGGATGTCCAGCGGGACCGCCGCGCCGTAGATCGCGGGGCGGATCCGCTCCCGCAGGGCGCGCCTGAGCCGCTCCTCGATGAGTTGACGGTCGTCGTGCACGAAATCATCCTCCGGGGTTGGGCCGTGCCTTGGGGCGGCGGCCACACGGCCGCTGCGATGACAACGCTGTCACACGCACCCCGGGCCCGTCCAGATCCAGTTCATCGTTGCACTGGCGGTAGCCGGCGGGTTGCGGTCCGGGAGCGTGGCTACCGATTCGGACCCGTTGGCGTCTAGGTTGTCCTGCATGGATCGCCCCCGCCTCCTGACCCCTGCCGGGAACGGCCTCGTCCAGTCGGCCGGTCTGACCCGGCGCAGCGTGCTCGGCCTCGGCGCCGCCGCGGCGGCCGCACTGGTCACCCCCGGCTGCTCGCGCGGCCGCTCGGACGAGCCGGCGCCGGCCGGCCCGGCCACGCTGGCCACGGGGAACCAAGGTGGCGTCTACAACGCCTTCGGCAGCGGGCTCGCCAAGCTGGTCAGCGAGGTGACCGGCATGGAGATGAGGACGCTGATCACCAACGGCTCGGTCGACAACCTGCGGCAGGTGGCCGCGATGAAGGCCGACCTGGGCTTCACCACCTCCGACTCCGCGCTGAACGCGTACGAGGGCACCGGGATGTTCAGCTCCGGCGGGCTCAAGTTCACCGCGCTGGCCCGGACGTACGACAACTACGTGCATGTGGTGGTGCCGACCGCGTCGGACGTCACCGCGCTCAAGGACCTGGAGGGCCTGACCGTCAACGTCGGTCCGGAGAACTCCGGGACCAAGGTGGTGGCGGACCTGATCCTGACCACCTCCAAGCTCCGGAGGGTGGCCACCACCAACCTGTCGCTCAAGGACGCGGTGGAGTCGCTGCGGAAGAAAGCCGATGCCCAAGGCAAGGGACCGGGGATCGACGCGCTGATCTGGAGCGGCGGCCTGCCGACCTCCCCGATCGCGGAGCTGCAGAAGTCCGTCGGCTTCCGGCTGGTCGACATCGGCGTGGTCGCGGAGCAGATCTCGCTCAAGCGGTTCGGCGGCTACGTCGTCTCCTCGATCCCGCCGTCGGTGTACGGGCTGGCCAACTCCGTGCCGACCCTCGCGGTGCCGAACTACCTGATCGCCCGGCCGAACCTGTCCGACTCGTGGGCCTGGTGGACGGTCAACACCATGTTCCGCCGGCAGAACGACCTGCTGGCGGCCCACCCGGAAGCCGGCTCCCTCGACCCCCGCTCCGCGATCGCCACCATGCCCATCCCCCTCCACCCCGCCGCCGAACGCTGGTTCCGCGCCAACCACATCTGACCGACACCCCGCCGTACCCCGCGCACCGGCCCACGGGGGTGGCGCGGGTCAGATGTCGTAGTCGTCGATCAGGGGGACCCGGACTTCGATGACGAGGCCGCCGCCGATCGGGGGGCGGGCGACGACGCGGCCGCCGACGCGGGCGGCCTCGGAGCGGACGATCGCCAGCCCCAGGCCGGTGCCCGGCATCTCCCGGTGGTGCGCGCTGCGCCAGAACCGTTCGCCGACCTTCTTCAGGTCCCGGGACCCGAGCCCGAGGCCGTGGTCGCGGACCGACAGCACCACCTCGGTGCCGTCCCGGGTGACCGACACCTCCACCGGCGGGGCGCCGTACTTGGAAGCGTTGTCGAGCAGTACGTCGAGGATGTCGTCCACCTCGAGCTCCGGGGCGACGCCGCCCGGCACCATGTCGCCGATGATGAGCTCCATGTCGTCGGCGGCGTACACGGCCTTCCAGCCGACCAGCCGCTCCTTCACCGCCTGGGCCAGGTCCAGCGGCGCCTCGTTGCCCTCGGCATCGGCCCCGGGGCGGTCCGAGCCGGCCAGCCGGGACAGCCGCTGGACGATCCGGCCGAGCCGGTCGATGTCGCTGAGCGCGAACCGGGCGGTCGGCGACAGCCGGGACAGGCCCTCGATGTGGATCCGGGCCGAGGTCAGCGGCGTCCGCAGCTGATGGGAGGCGTCGGCAACGAACTCGCGCTCGCGCTGGCGGGCCTGGTGCAGGCTGAGCGCCATCGAGTTGAAGCTGTCGCCGAGCCGGCGGAGCTCGGGTGCGCGGCCGTCGGTGGACACGCGCGTGTCCAGGGCGCCACGGGTGATCTGGTGGGTCGCGTTGTCCAGGTCGTTCAGCGGCCGCAGCACCCAGCGGGTGATCGGCCGGACGATACCGATGACGATCGCGCCGATGCTGATCAGCAGTCCGCCGAGGAGCAGCAGCAGCCCGTTCTGCACCTGGTCGCGGGCCTTCTCCGTCGGCACCCGCAGTACGGCGGCGCCGAGCACGCGACCGTTGTTGACGACGGGGCGGGCCACGACCATCTCGCCGGTGCGCCACGGGAACAGCGCCGGCGGCTCGGCGGGCAGCCGGCCGGCCAGGGTGCTGTCGAGCGCGGCGGCCACCTCCGGCTCGTGGACGTTGACACCCGACCGCGAGGTGGCGACCACCCGGCGGTATTCGACGTCCACGACGAACACCGGGGTGTCGTAGAGCTCGTGGTAGCGGACGGTGAGCTCGCGCAGGCTGGCGATGTCACCCGACTGCAGCGGCGACTCCGCCATGGCGGCGATCCAGTCCGCGTCGTTGCTGCGGGACAGGAACAGCGTCCGCGACGTACTGGTGGCGATGTAGTTGGCCAGCGGTACGGCGGCGACGACGGCCAGCAGGATGACCATCGGTACGAGTGACTGCAGCAGGCGACGGCGCAACGGTCAGTCCGAACCCAGGCGGTAACCGACGCCGCGGATGGTCTGCACCAGTTCGGGGCGGCCGAGCTTGGCCCGCAGGCTGGCCACGTGCACGTCCATCGTCCGCGACGAGGCCTCGAACACGGACTGCCAGGCGTACAGGGCGACCTGTTCGCGGGGGACCACCCGGCCGTGGTGAGCGGCCAGCACAGCTAGCACGTCGAACTCCTTGCGGGTCAGGCTGATGGGCTTGTCCGCGACCTGGACGGTCCGGGCCTCGATGTCCACGGTCAGGTCGCCGACGGTCACCCGGGGGCGGGGCTGCAAGAGGCCGGTGCGACGTAGTACAGCATCGATGCGGGCCAGGAGCTCGGATATCGCGAACGGTTTCACCACATAGTCGTCCGCGCCGCTGCGCAACCCGCGGACCCGGTCGGCCGCCTCGCCGCGCGCGGTCACCGCGATCACCGGCACGTCGGACACCGTGCGGATCTGCCGGCACACGTTGATCCCGTCCCCGTCCGGCAGCCCGAGGTCCAGCAGGACCAGGTCGCCGGGGTCCGCCGCGAGGGCGTCCGCGGCCGTCCGGACGTGTGTGACCATCAGACCGTAGCGCCGCAACGCAGGTATCAAGGCATTCGCGATATCGAGATCGTCCTCGACCAACAAGATCCTGACCGCGCCACTCATGCGGTGATCGTAGGCCAGGAGACGCTCATGTGTGTCAGATCTTGGTAAAGACGTAATCACGCGACTCCACGCAGTGTTCGGCAACATTAGCCTTCCGGGCACAGGAAGGAACCGGTGGATGACTGTCGGTATCGGTACGGGGGGCGGCTCGACCGCGCCCTCCGACGAAGAGCTCGCCGAGTACGAGCAGGAACGGCCCGCTCGGCGGCTCAGGCCTGTCCTGGACACGGCGATTGCGGTCTGGTGCGCAATCGTCAGCGTCGGCGTACTGCTGCAGGTGTTCTTCCCTCTACCACAAGGCACCCAGTTCTACCTGGTGATCTTTCTCGCAGGCGTCCTGCCGATCACGCTGCTCTGTTACCGGGGCTGGAAGGTGCCGGCCTTCCTCAACCCGTTCAAGAACCGGCCCCATGACGACCCCGGCATCACGGACTGGATCCTCGCCGTCGTCGCGTTCGCGGTCTGCGTCTACCCCCTGTTCGACTTCGACGGGTACCTGGAACGGCGGCAGGCTCCGACGACTCTCGACGTACTGGTCGGTGCTCTGCTGCTTCTCCTGTTGCTCGAGGCCTGCCGGCGGACGACGGGGTGGGTGCTGCCGGCCTTCAGTCTGTTGTTCATCGCCTACGCGTACTACGGCGGCTTCCTGCCCTACACGTGGTCGCTGGCGCACCAGGGCTTCAACTTCGACGCGATCATCGCGCAGTTCACCATGGGCACGGCCGGGTTCTACGGGACGCCGTTGGCCGTTGCCGCGAGCTACATCGTGCTGTTCACGATCTACGGCGCCGTACTCGACTACTCCGGCGCCGGGAAGTTCTTCATCGACCTGTCCTTCGCGGCCTTCAAGCGCAGTCGTACGGCGCCCGGACGCACCGTCACCCTGGCCGGCTTCCTGCTCGGCAGCGTCTCCGGATCGGGGACCGCGACCGCGGTCTCGCTCGGCACGGTGTCATGGCCCATCCTGCGCCGGGCCGGCTACCCGCCCGAACCGGCCGGCGGCATGCTGGCCGCCGCCGGCATCGGCGCGATCCTCTCGCCGCCGACCCTGGGCGCGGCCGCGTTCATCATCGCCGAGTTCCTGCAGGTCTCGTACCTGACCGTCCTCGGGTACGCCGTCATCCCGACCATCCTGTACTACCTGGGCATCCTGCTCGCGATCGAGATCGACGCCCGCCGGCACGGCACGACGTCGACCGAGACCTCCACCGACTCGGCGCTGCGCTTGCTGCTGCGGTTCGGGTACCACTTCCTGTCGTTGTTCGTGATCATCGGCTTCATGGCGGTCGACGTCCCGCCGTTCAAGGCCGTGGTGTACGCCGTCATCGTCCAGTTCGCGCTGTCGTTCCTGGACCGCGAGCACCGGCTGACCGCCGGGCGCCTGTTCAAAGCGCTTGCCCAGGGCACCCGTTCGGTGCTGCCGGTGGCGGCGACCTGTGCGACCGCCGGCGTGATCGTCGCGGTCACCACGCAGACCGGACTCGGGCTCAACCTGGCCGAGATCATCGTCAGCGCGGCCCGTGGCCTGACCGACAACCAGACCGTCGTCCTGATCCTGACCGTGGTGCTGTCTGCGTTCGCCGTACTGATCCTCGGCCTGGCGGTGCCGGTGACCGCGTCGTTCATCATCGCGGCCGTGATCATCGCGCCGGCGCTCGTGCAGCTCGGGGTGACGCAGGCCGAGGCGTACATGTTCATCTTCTACTACGCCGTCCTGTCCGAGGTGTCGCCGCCGACCGCGCTGGCCGCGGTGGCCACGTCCGCGATCACCGGCGGCCGGGTGATGCCGACGATGTGGCAGGCGTGGAAGTACACGCTGCCGGCGTTCCTGGTGCCGTTCGCGTTCGTGCTGACCGACAACGGCGCGCACCTGCTGGGGCAGGGAGCGTTCGTCGGCATGCTGTGGACGCTCGCGGTCTCGATCCTGGCGGTGGCCGCGCTCGCGGTGGTGACCGGCGGGTGGATCGCGGTGGCCACCAGTTGGATCGAGCGGTCGCTGTGCGTCCCGGCCGCGTTGCTGCTGCTCTACCTGGCGCCCGTAACCATCGCGGCCGGAATCGGTTTGCTACTTGTTGCCGTCGTCATCAACCTGATCCGGCGCTCGCGCAGTACGAGTGCCGGACCTACGGAAGGATCCGTCGCGTCATGAGAATCCGTCGCCTCCCCGCCACGCTGGTGGCGCTCGCCGCGGCCACCTCGCTCGTCGCCTGCGGCGGCCAGCGGGAACCCTCCGAGTCCGATTCGGCCGAGGGCGGCCGGCTGACCATTGCCACCGGCAACACCACCGGCGTCTACTACCAGCTCGGCGGCGCGCTGGCATCGCTGATCTCGCAGAAGGTGTCCGGCTACCGCGCGACCGCGAGCGAGACCGGCGCCTCGGTGCAGAACATTCAGGGCCTGGTGGCTGGCAACTACGACGTCGCGTTCTCGCTCGGCGACACCGCGGCCGACGCGGTCAAGGGTGAGAACAGCTTCACGGCGCCGCAGGACGTGGTCGCGCTGACCCGGCTGTACAACAACTACACGCAGGTCGCCGTCCGCGCGTCCGCCGGGATCAACACGATCGCGGACCTGAAGGGCAAGCGGGTCTCGACCGGCTCACCGAACTCCGGCACCGAGGTGATCGCCCGGCGGCTGCTCGAGGCGGCCGGTCTGGACCCCGCCAAGGACGTCACCGCGCAGCGGCTCGGCCTGCCCGAGTCGGTGGACGCGATGAAGTCCGGGTCGATCGACGCGCTGGTCTGGTCGGGCGGTCTGCCGACGGGCGGCATCACCGACCTGACCACGAGCATGGGCAAGAACGTGAAGCTCATCCCGATCGTCGACCTGCTGCCGAAGATGCAGGACAAGTACGGCCCGGTCTACTCCCAGGCGCCGATCCCGGCGGCGACGTACAAGCAGCCGGCCGACGTGGCGACCATCGTCGTACCGAACGTGCTGCTGGTCCGGAAGAACATGAAGGACGACCTGGCCGAGCAGCTGACCAAGGTCATCTACGAGAACAAGGACGCCCTGGTCGCGGTGAACGCGGCCGCCAAGGGCATCGAGCTGGCGAACGCCGACAAGACCGACCCGGTCGAGGTCCACCCGGGCGCGAAGAAGGCGATCGACGCGCTGAGATAACCAGGACCGTCCTCCCCCGCACACCAGGCGCAGCGGGGGAGGACGTCAAGGTCCCACCTCCGCACACCAGGCGCAGCGGAGGCGGGACCAGCCGGCTCTCACAACCAGGCGCAGTGAGAGCCGGCGGCCGGGCCCGGCCCTCCGGAGGCATCCAGAGGCCCCGGGCCCGGCCTTCGCCCACCTACCGCCGTCCCCGGTCTCCGGCATCCGCCTACTAGGCGCCGCCCTCGGTCTCCCTCGTCTGCGGGCCGTGCGGTTCTTCCTCGGTCTCTGGCATTGGGGTGCCGTAGAGGTAGTGCGACAAGGCGGAGTCGCGTTTCGGGTGGGCGTGGTACTTCGTCGGTACGACGCGGCCCTCGGCGCTGTCCCACGCGGTGTCGGCCACCCGCCACATCCGGTGTGCCAGCCTGCCCGCCATCCCGGTGTGCGGCGAGTACGGATGTGCTCGCGTCGGGGCGACTTCCTCGGCCTCCAGCAGTTCCTCGGTCAGCGTGTTGACGTCGGCGTCGTCCAACTGCTCGCTGAGGCGCTGGCTGTACGTCGTCTCGAGCTCCTCGTGCTCGGCGAGCAGCCGGTCGATCGACAACCACACCTCGCGCGACGTCAGGTCCTGCATGCGACTGTCGCCGTACTGCCGTCCCTTGAGGAATCGCAGCGACCGCTCCAGCTCCTTCGCGTTGCCGACGTACGTGGTGACCAGGTCATCCCCGTCGGGGAGGCGGCGTACGTGCGGGAGGAGAACGTCCTCGGCGGCTGCGAGGTGCTGCGCGGCGATGGCGTAGAACCAGTCAGTCTGATGCCGGCGCTCCGGGTGCGCGGCGGCCGGATGCTGAGCCGGCTCGGCCAGCTCGCGGATCCGGGCGTGTTCGTAGGTCAGGGCCAGTTCGAGCGTCGAAGCGGTCATGACAACCACCTCCAGGTGTCTACCTTCAGCCTGTGCCCATCACCCCACACCCGCAACCGTCGCCTGTGACCGTGTGGTGAACCAAGCGTCCGTGGAGTGGACCACGCGTCAAAGCTCGAGCTCGCGTAGTGGGTTGCCGCCGTCTATGAAGAAGCGGCCGCCGGGGACAAGCGCGGCCTTGATTCGCCGTCGAGCCTCCTCCTCCAGCTCGGGATGCCTCCCGTCCAACGCCCCCACCCGCGCTGCGAACGCCAGCTCGAACGGTTCCTCACCCGGCCCCAACTCGAACTCCTCGACCGCCACCTGCCGAAACCCCAAAGCGCCGGCCGCGATCAACTCACCTGACCCAGCCGTCGCCTGCTCAACCGCCTTCGCCGACCGATCAAGCCCCAACACGAACCCACCGGCGGCCGGCCCCACTCGGCGGGCTACCTCGCGAGCTGCTGCGCCCGGACCGGACCCGATCTCCAGGACCCGCATCCCCGGCCTCAGCGGTAGCGCGTCCACCACCTGCAGCAGCCGCCCCGACAACCGTTCACCCACAACACCACCTCCCAGCCACCATCCTGCTCCCGCCAAGGCGCACCGACGGGTCAATCGACTCGCCGACGGTCCGGCTGGGGAGCGAGGGCTCAGGCGGGCGTGGGTGGAGAGCGAGGCTCAGGCGGGCGCGGCCGGGCGGGGGCTCGGGAGGGCGCCGCCGGGAGGAAGGCTCGGGAGGGGGTGGCCGCGGGAGCGGGGGACGGGAAGGTGCGGCCGGGAAGGGAACGCCCGGGGCGACCGTTAGTGGGTCGGCCCGGGCGGGGGGTGGTGGAGGTGGGGATCAGGCGTCTGAGCTCTTCTTCCAGAGGTTGATGCCGGCTTCTACGGCGTCGGCGTCGATGGCTTCGAGCTCTTCCGGGCTGAACTTGAGGTTCTTGACCGCGGCCAGGTTGTTCTCGAGCTGGGCGACGCTCGAGGCACCGATCAACGCGCTGGTGACTCGGTCGTCGCGCAGGGTCCACGCGAGCGCGAGTTGCGCGACCGACTGGCCGCGCTCCTTGGCGATCTCGTTGAGCGCGCGGACGTGCTTCAGCGTGTCCTCGGTCAGCGATTCCGGGTTGAGCGACTTGCCCTGCGCCGCCCGCGAGTCCGCCGGCACGCCGTCCAGGTAGCGGTCGGTGAGCACTCCCTGCGCCAGCGGCGAGAACGCGATCACGCCGACACCCAGCTCGCCGACGGTGTCCAGCAGGTCCTCCTCGATCCAGCGGTTGAGCATCGAGTACGACGGCTGGTGGATCAGCAGCGGCGTCCCGAGCTCCTGCAGGATCCGCGCCGCCTCGCGGGTCCGGTCCGCCGAGTACGACGAGATGCCCGCGTACAGCGCCTTGCCCGAGCGGACCGCGGCGTCGAGCGCGCCCATCGTCTCCTCGAGCGGCGTGTCCGGGTCGAAGCGGTGCGAGTAGAAGATGTCGACGTAGTCGAGGCCCATCCGGCTCAGCGACTGGTCCAGCGAGGCGAGCAGGTACTTCCGCGAGCCGCCGCCCTGACCGTACGGTCCCGGCCACATGTCGTACCCGGCCTTGGTCGACAGGATCAGCTCGTCGCGGTACGGCGTGAAGTCGCGGGCGAAGTGCGTACCGAAGTTCGTCTCCGCCGAGCCGTACGGCGGACCGTAGTTGTTCGCCAGGTCGAAGTGCGTGACGCCGAGGTCGAAGGCTCGCCGCAGGATGTCGCGCTGGGTGGCGAACGGCTTGTCGTCGCCGAAGTTGTGCCACAGCCCCAGCGAGATCGCGGGCAGCTGCAACCCGCTGCGCCCCGTCCGGCGGTAGGCCATCTGGTCGTCGTACCGGTCCTGAGCGGCTACGTAGTCAGTCACGGGAACCCAGTCTGCCTCATGTCGTGACAAGTGCAAACCCCCTTGTTTTACAGCAGAAACGCGATCTCTGACTGCCAGAAGCCGGCCTTCTTGATAGGCCGGGTCAGGTGAGGGTGGACCACGGCGCGGGCGGGTCGGCGGCGAAGAACCGCAGGAGGCCCAGGATCCGGCTCCCCGGAGGTGCCGTCCAATGGCGTTGGCCGGGCCACGGCTTGGCGGCCAGCTTGCCGAGCCCCCAGTCCAGGTGGAACCACAGCGCGGCCGCAGCAACCTCATCCTCCCGCGGTCCACGCTCGGCCGCGGACTGGAACGTTCGGATGTAGGTGGGGAGGATGCTGGCGACGTGGTCGAGGGGGAGTTTGGCGAAGTCCATGCCTCGGTGGGCCCACGCGGCGTCACCCCAGTCGATGAGGCCGCGGAGGTGGCCGTCGGCGTCGGCGAGAAGGTTGTGGGCAGCAACGTCTCCGTGAATCAGGACCTTCGGTTCGTTGCGATCGAAGCGGCCTGCGAGGCGGGTGAACCAGCCACTTAGCCACTTCGCCGTGTCGGCGTCCAGGTAGCCACGCTCCGCGAGGTCGTCGACGGTCCGCCACGGATCGTCCCGGTCGTCCTGCGGGACCCCGGGCAACTCGATCCGGTCGGCCCGGTGGAGGCGAGCCAACTGCTCAGCCAGCCCCAGGGGTACGCCGGTCGGCTCGACCCCGTGGACGCGCTCCATCACGACGTACGGCGCGTCGATCAGCCGGCGACTGTCGTCGTACTCGACGATCGCCGGTGTGCGGACGCCCAGCGACCGGGCCATGGGGACGACGGCAGCCTCCTTCCGGAGGTCGTCCTCGAATCCAGGTCGGGCCACCCGCACGAACAACGATTCCCCGAGCACGAAGCCCCGATTCGCGACGCCGCCGGCGACCTCGGCCACGCCCTCCGGTGGTACGCCGTACCGCCGGCCGATCGCGGTGACGCCGCTCAGGATCTCGTCCTGGTCGCCCACCCACACCTCCCTGGTCGTCGGGTGATCCGTCCCACGATCCTTGTGTCGGGGCGTGGTGACGTCCACCGGATTTGATGTACTGCGGGCGTGCGTGTGGATCTGGATCCGGAGGAGCTCGGGCGGCGGCAGTTCTACGCCGCGCTGAACTCGGTGGTGGTGCCGCGGCCGATCGCGTGGGTGTCGAGCCGATCCGCCGGCGGAGTGCTGAACCTCGCGCCGCACTCGTTCTTCACCGTCTCGTGTGTGCAGCCGCCGATGGTGCAGTTCACCTCGGTCGGGCGGAAGGACAGCCTGAACAACGTCGAGGCGACCGGTGAGTTCGTGGTCAACTTCGCTACGGAGTCCTTGTTCGAGCAGGTCAACGCGACCGCGACCAACTTCCCGGCGGAGGTCTCCGAGTTCGAGGCGGTCGGCCTGACCACCGAACCGTCCCGCACCGTCGCGGTGCCGCGGGTCGCCGAGTCGCCGGTGGCGATCGAGTGCACCCTGCACACCACGCTCGAACTCGGCGACTGCACCGTGGTGATCGGCCGGGTCCGTCACCTTGCGGTCGACGAGGCGGTCATGGTCGACGGGCACCCGGAGATCCAGCGGCTCCGGCCGCTGGCCCGGCTGGGCAAGGACGAGTGGTCGACGATCGGTGAGGTGCGCTCGACCACGCGCATCCGCCACTCCGACTGGCCTGGTCACTACACACCTCCAGATAGTTGAGACGGTCACGGTTCTTCGGTGGCGAGGACCCTGGTGAGCTCGTCCAGTTGAGGTGACAGCCGGAGCGGCGTGCTGTCGGGGGACAGCGTGGTGGCGGGATGCCACTCGAGGGTCGGCGTGACCAGGTGGACGTCGGGCGACAGGGGACCGGGGTCGTGGGTGTAGGCACGGGACGTCAGGTTGAGCATCAGGCCCAGCGCCGGGATGACGGACAGATCGCGGATCACGTGCACGAGCAGGAGGTCGCGGGCGGGGAGGGCGGCGAGCACGCCGTACCTCGGGAGCTCGAGGTGGAGGGACTCGCGGAGGACCGTGTCCAGGACGAGGGCACGGGAGGCGGCGAAGATCGTGCCGGTGACGACGGCGACCTCGAGGCCGTCGTGTTCGACGTAGTCGACGTGATCGGTGATCCGGCGGAGGTTGGCCAGGCCGAACCGCTCGGCGGCGGACCAGGTCAGGCCCAGGTCGCCCGGATCGAGGTACATCGTGACGACGCCGTCCTGCGAGGTCGCGGGGATCGAGACCAGGCCGGGAAGGAAGTCGGGGCGGTCCGCGGTCCAGCCCGGGGAGAGCGCGTGCCGTGGAGCAAGGCGCTGGATGAGCTCTCGCTCCGGGTCGTCCGGCGGCTCCGGTGGACCTAGGCGTAGCCGTCGCAGGAGTTGGGTGAAGTGCTGCTCGACCATGGCCGGCCAGCGATGCTCCTCGTGGTGCGAGACCGCGCGGGCCAGGTTGCTCAGCCCGAGCAGCGGGCCGTCCGAGCCCGGCTCGGCCGGGACGAGGACGCCGCCACCCTCGTAGGTCACGTGGAGTCCGAGGCGGGTCGCGGCGGCGAGGCCGAGGCGCACGAGTCGTGCGGCCTGGGCCCGGGTCAACGGGATCAGGATGGGGCCGGGCCGGTCGGAGTGGTTGCCTTGGGCACGTTCGGTGGAGCTGTCGATGGTCATCGTGGCCACCTCCTCGCCAGAGAAAGTACGAGGATCGGGTGCTGTTCCCACCGGTCGTTCCGAACCTGTGGACAACCGCCCGGGATAGTCTGCGGGCACAGCTGTCCGGTGTTCAGGAGGAGTGGAACAGGATGTCCAGCACGCCGTCGTCGCGGCCCACGTCGGTGACCCGGCTGTCGCTGTCGCACATCACCGCGCAGAACGAGACCAACCTGTTGGGCACGGTGCACGGCGGCGTGGTCATGACGCTCGTCGACTCGGTCGCGGGTGTGGTGGCGGCGCGGCACTCGGGCGGGCCGGCGGTCACGGCGTCGATGGACGAGATGACGTTCCTCGTGCCGGTGCGCGTCGGCGACGTGGTGCACTTCAGCGGTCAGGTGAACTGGACCGGGCGCAGTTCGATGGAGGTCGGCGTACGGATCACGGCCGATCGGTGGGACTCCGTCGGGCCGGAGGTGCACGTCGCGTCGGCGTACCTGGTGTTCGTCGCGGTCGACGCGGACGGGAAGCCGCGGGAGGTGCCGCAGGTGGTGCCGGAGACGGACGAGGACCGGCGGCGGCTGCGTGAGGCCGAGATCCGGCGGAGTCACCGGCTCGCCCGCCGCGCGGCCATCGTCGCCTCCCGCGAGGAAGAATCCCGCGAGCGGGCGGCAAGCGAGAAGGACGCCAGCGAGCCAGGGGTAGGCGAGGAGGAGGCCCGCGAGCGGGAAGTGGGTGGGGAGGCAGGGCGCGGAGGGGGAGGCGTGCTGGCGGATGGTGGAGAGGGGGCGTCGTGAGGTGGTTTGCCAGTGCGCGGCGGCATCCGTCGGCCGTGCTGCTGCTGGTGCAGCTGCTCGGGGTCCTCGTCTACCCCGCGATGGAGGGTTCCCGGGGCGGGCGGGTCGCGTTCGAGATCCTCGGCATCGTCGTACTCGTCCTGGCCGTCTTCTCCGTCCGCGCGACCCCGGGTCTGACCTGGGTCAGCATCGGACTCGGCATCCCGGCCGTCGTCCTCTCGCTGGTCGACGCGTTCAACCCGACCGCGCCGGTGGCGGCCGTCTCCGCCGTACTGCACGCGGCCTTCTACTTCTACGCGGCCTACAGCCTGCTGCGGTACATGCTGTCGGACCACGACGTCAGCACGGACGAGCTCTACGCCACCGGCGCGACGTTCACCTTGGTGGCGTGGGGTTTCGCGTACGTCTACTCGTTCGTCCAGGTGCTCGTGCCGGGCAGCTTCACGGCTGCGGTCAACGCAACCGCCGACCGGACCTGGATGGAACTGCTGTTCCTGAGCTTCACCACACTGTCCAGCACCGGGCTGAGTGACATCGTGCCGGTGACGCCGTGGGGAAGGTCGGTCGTGATGCTCGAGCAGCTCGCAGGGCTCGGGTACGTCGCGATGGTCGTCTCCCGCCTCGTCGGCCTCACCATCCTTCGACGTACTAAGACCTAGCCTCGGGGCCAGCCCGCCAGCAGGTCGGCCGCAGCGCGGTAGGCCACCTCCGGGGCGTGCTCCATCGCCGCCACCCGGAAGCTGACCAGGGCACCCTCGTGCAGCAGGAGCAACCGATCGGCCAGCTCACCAGGGTCGGGTAGGCCGGCCAGCCTCGCCTGAGCCTCGAACTCGGACCGCATCCACTGCTTCTGCCCCACGATCACCGGCATCGCCGGATGGTCCGGGGCGGCCAGCTCCACGCTCGCGTTGATGAACCCGCAACCGTTCCGCGACCCCGCGACCCAGTCGGTCAGCGCCGCGAACAGCGCGAGGATCACCTCCTCCGGCGTCGACGGATCCCGGGCCGCCAACTGCTCGTCGAGGAACTCGTGCCAGATCTGGTCGCGCCGCTCCAGGTACGCCGCGATCAGCCGGTCCTTCGACCCGAACCGGTCGTACAGCGTCTTCTTGGTCACTTCGGCAGCGTCGGCGATGGCATCCACGCCGACCGCACGGATGCCCTGCTCGTAGAAGAGCGTCGAGGCCGCGGTCAGGATCCGCTCGCCGGCGGGCGTCAAGGTGGTGGCCTCCGGCACCCGGGGGTCCACCAGCAGTCTCATCTGCTGATTGAGCATACTGACAGTATACCGACCGGTGTGGTTACTCTCACCGCCATGAGAACAGCTCTCCCTCTGGCCGCGGGCGCCGGGTTCGTCGTGTTCTGGAGTTGCGGATTCATCGGCGCGCGGTGGGGGACGGAGTACACGAATGCCTTCGACCTGCTCGCCTGGCGGTTCCTGGTGGCGGGTGCCCTGGCGGCGGTGATTCTCGCCGTACGACGGCCGTCGATCACCCGCCGCGACCTGAGTACCCAGGTGTGGATGGCGTTCCTGACCCAATGCGTCTACCTCGGCCTGATCTTCACCGGGATCGATCACGGGATCTCGGCCGGCCTGACCGCGCTCGTCGGATCGTTGCAGCCGCTGCTGATCGCCACTGTCGCCGGACCGCTGCTCGGGGAACGTGTAAGTCGCCCTCAGTGGATCGGACTCGCCACAGGGGTCGTTGGCGTCGGTCTGGTCGTGCTCGACGACCTGCACGGCTCGCCACTGCTGTTCCTGCTGCCGTTCGGCGGTCTGCTCGGTCTCGTCGTCGGCACCTGCCTCGATCGTCGGCGCAAGTCCGCTACGAACTCCCTCGATGCACTCTGCCTGCAGAGCCTGATCTCTGCGGTCTTCTTCGTCGCACTGGCCGCATCGACCGATCAGCTGACAGTCCCGAGCGAGCCTGGCTTCTACGGCGCTGTCGTCTGGCTGGTGCTCCTGGCAACAGGCGGCGGCTGGGGCCTGTACCTGGTGAACCTCAAGCTCTCCGGCGCCACCCGCATCAGCAGCCTGCTCTACCTGGTGCCGCCCACCACGATGGTGTTCGCCTACCTCCTCTTCCACGAGACGATCGGACCGGTCGCCGTGATCGGCGTGCTGGTGTGCGCGGTCGCCGTACTGCTGGTCAGGTTGGACGAGCGGGTCGGACGTGCACTGGCTACGCTGCGGGGATGGCGGAACCCCGATGGCTGGACGAGAAGGAACAGATGGCCTGGCGCGCGTTCATCGCGGCCCAGCGGGTGGTGAACACCCGGATCGAGCAGCAGTTGCAACGCGAGGCGGGAATCCCGCATACGTACTACGAGATCCTCGTCCGGCTGTCCGAGGCCAAGGACGGCCGGCTGCGGATGAGTCACCTGGCCGTGGCCACGCAGGGATCGCGCAGCCGGCTCTCGCACGCGGTGAACCGGCTGGAGCAGGCAGGCTGGGTACGCCGCGAGGGCATCGAGTCGGACCGTCGCGGTCAGGTCGCGATCATCACCGAGGCGGGCCGGGAGAAGCTGGTGGAGTCCGCGCCCGGTCACGTCGAAGAGGTCCGCAAGTCGATCTTCGACGCCCTCACCGAGGACCAGGTCGAGGCCTTGTACGACGTCTGCGCGACCCTCGCCCGGCATTCCGGGGACACGGTCGACCGGGCCGCCTGGGAGCGCCGCTGACATGAAGCGCCACACAGTGGCGGTCGTGCTGACAGCACTACTGCTGGCCGGGTGCAGCGACTCCGACGCACCCACCGCTGGTCCGAGCACCGTGCCGTCGTCATCGGTACCGCGACCCACGACACCGTCACCGACCCAGAGCCCGACACCGCCCCAAAGCTCGACTCCTACACCGACGCCCACCCCGACGCAGACCAGCTGCGTCGACCAGAAGCTCCAGGCACTCACCCTCCGGGAGCAGGCGGCGCAGCTGATCATGACCGGCATCAGCGCCAACGGCATGACCTCGTCCCAGCGGCCGATCGTGCAGCAGCAGAAGCCCGGTGGCATCCTCCTGCTCGGCAGCGGCGGCAGCCGCTCGCACACGCGGACGGCGATGGCCGCCGTGAACACCGCGGCCACGGTGAAGGGGATCCGCCCGCTGATCGCCGCGGACCAGGAGGGCGGTCAGATCCAGCGCCTCAAGGGCTCGGGCTTCGACCGCATCCCGGCGGCGACAGTGCAGGGGACCTGGTCGAGCTCCAAGCTGACCGCCGAGGCCGAGGGCTGGGGTGAGCAGCTGAAGCAGGCCGGCGTGAACGTCGACCTGGCACCGGTGGCCGACGTCGTACCGAGCTCGCAGAAGAACCAGAACGCTCCGATCGGCGAGCTGGACCGTGAGTTCGGCAACACGCCGGCGGAGGTCGGTCCACCGGTGCAGGACTTCGTGAAGGGCATGCAGGCGGCCGGAGTGATGACGTCGGTCAAACACTTCCCCGGGCTGGGCCGTGTGCGTGGCAACACCGACTTCTCGTCCGGCGTGGTCGACAACGTGACCGTGCGCGGTGACGACGACCTGCAGCCGTTCGCCGACGGCATCGAGGCCGGTGCGGACATGGTGATGATCGCCACCGCGACGTACACGAAGATCGACGCCAAGAACCGGGCGGTGTTCTCGCCCACCGTGATCCGGGGCATGGTCCGCGGCGACCTGGGCTGGGACGGCGTGGTGATCACCGACGACGTCGGCGCGGCCGCCGAGGTGGCGTCGGTACCGGCGGGGCAGCGGGCGACGCGGTTCGTTGCGGCCGGCGGGGACATAGTGATCAACGCCACTGCCGGGCTGACGGCCACCATGGTGAACGCCCTGGTTACGAAGGCGGAGCAGGACAAGGCCTTCGCCGGGCAGGTGGCGAGTAGCGTGAGGCGTGTGCTGACACTGAAGGAGAGCCACGGCCTGGTGAGCTGCGGATGACGGACGAGCAGGAACCCGACTACCGCTTCACCCTGGCCAACGAGCGGACCTATCTGGCCTACCTGCGGACCTCACTGGCCTGCTACGCGGGCGGCCTGTCCGCGGTGCAGTTCCTCGACCTCGGCCCCGACCGACTGCCTGCCAAGATCATCGGTGTGGTCCTGGTCACGGCCGGCATCGTCACCACCGCGGGCGCGTTCCGCCGCTGGCAGCAGAACCAGGCCGCCATGCGGAACGGCGGCAGCCTCCCGGTCACCTACCTCCCGTTGATGCTGGCGGCAACCATCGGCGTGGTCGGCCTGATCGGCCTGCTGTTCTCCCTCTGGCGCTGACCGGGCGATGACCGGACGATGACGCAGAACGACCCCGGCCTGCAGCCCGAACGCACCCTGCTCGCCTGGCGGCGGACCGCGCTGGGCCTGATCGCGAACGGCATCCTCCTGCTTGCCTCCGGCCACGGTACGTCGGACGTCCGCACCGGGCTCGGCATCGTCGTACTCGTGCTGTCGCTGGCCTGCTGGGCCGCGGTCAGCGCCGTCTACCGTCGTACCAAGGGGGCTCCGATCCATGCCCTCGGCCACGAACGCGTGCTGCGGGCGGCCGCCGGCCTCGTGCTCGTGGTGGGGCTTTTCGACCTCTACGCGGTGATCACGCGCTGAGTCCGGCCGGTTACTCACCGATCGTGTCCAGGCTGCCGAGTTCACCGTGACGCGGTACGTTGACCAGGCGGATGCCGCGTCAACGGTCCGTTCCCCCTAGCATGTTCACGGTTTGTCCCTCGTTCACCCGGAGATTGAAGTGCCGTTACGTCTGCGTCCGAACGACCCGACGTTCTACGACCTTTTCGCCGAGTCCGCCAACCACCTCGTGGACGGATCCCGAATCCTGGCCGAGCTCCTCGGCAGCACGGCGGGCACCGGACTGTCCTCGAGTCACCAGATCGCCGCTGAGATGAAGGACGCCGAGCACGCCGCGGACGAGACCACCCACTCGATCATCCGCCGGGTCAACTCGACCTTCGTCACGCCGTTCGACCGCGAGGACATCTACCGGCTGGCCTCCGACCTGGACGACGTCATGGACTACATGGAGGAGGCGGTCGACTCTGTCCACCTGTTCTCCCTGGACAAGCTGCCGGAGGAGATCGCCGAGCAGATCGAGGTCCTCCAGCGGGCCGCCCAGCTGACCGCGGAGACCATGCCCCGGCTGCGCACGATGAAGGACCTGGCCGAGTACTGGATCGAGATCAACCGGCTGGAGAACACCGGTGACGCGGTCCATCGGCGGCTGATCGCCAAGCTCTTCAGCGGCGAGTACGACGCACTGACGGTGATGAAGGTGAAGACGGTGGTCGACCTGCTGGAGGCCGCGATCGACGCCTTCGAGCACGTCGCGAACACGGTCGAGCAGATCGCCGTCAAGGAGAGCTGAGTGGAGCTCGCGCTCGTCGTCGCGGTCGTCGTGATCGCGCTCGTGTTCGACTACACCAACGGGTTCCACGACGCGGCGAACGCGATCGCGACCTCGGTATCCACCCGGGCGCTGACACCGAGGGTCGCGCTGATCATGGCCGCGGTCTGCAACTTCCTCGGCGCGCTGCTCGGCACCGAGGTCGCCGAGACCGTCGGCAAGGGCATCATCAGTACGCCGGCCGGCCAGCACGGACTGGTGATCGTCCTCAGCGCCTTGATCGGCGCGATCACCTGGAACCTGATCACCTGGTACTTCGGGCTGCCGAGCTCCTCGTCGCACGCGCTGATCGGCGGTCTGGTCGGCGCCGGGATCGCCTCCGCCAGCACGGTGCTGTGGTCCGGGATCCTGGACAAGGTCGTCATCCCGATGGTGCTGTCACCGTCGATCGGCTTCGTCGGCGCGTTCCTGGTGATGACGGCGATCCTGTGGCTGTTCCGGCGCAGCAATCCCGGCCGGGTCACCCGCGGCTTCCGGCTGGCCCAGTCGCTGTCGGCGGCCGCGATGGCGCTCGGGCACGGCCTGCAGGACGCGCAGAAGACGATGGGGGTGATCTTCCTCGCCCTGCTCACCACCGGGCACGTGCAGCAGGGCGACGGCATCCCGTTGTGGGTCAAGCTGGCCGCCGCGACCGCGATCTCGCTCGGCACCTACTCCGGCGGCTGGCGGATCATGCGGACGCTCGGCCGCCGGATCATCGCCCTGGACCCGGCCCGCGGCTTCGCCTCCGAGGCGGTCGCCGCGACCGTCCTCTACGTGATGGCGATCGGCCTGCACGCGCCGGTCTCGACCACCCACACGATCACCTCGGCGGTCATGGGCGCGGGCGCGACCAAGCGCCTGTCCGCGGTCCGCTGGGGCGTTGCCAAGGGCATCATCACGGCCTGGATCCTGACCATCCCGGCCGCCGGTGCGGTCGCCGCCGCCTGCTACGCGGTGGCCCACCTGGTCCTCGAGTGAGTCGTCAGCGGTTCCAGCGCCGTACGGCCTTGGCGACGTCCTTGGGGCGGATCGAGCCGAGGTTGCGCTTCCAGGCCGCGGCCAGGCGGTCGCCCAGCTCCGTCAGGTCGAGGTAGGCCTGCGGGCGGACGGCCATCACCCAGGTGGCCGCGGCCGCGTGGCCCTGCTGGAAGAGCAGATGGTCGGCGGTCGCCTCGATCCGGCGGCGCGGCTCCCCGTCCAGCCGGCTGGACGCCCAGTCCTGGACGATCGCGCCGTCCTCCGCGGTCATCCGGGCCAGGTACGTCAGCGGGCCGCGCCAGAAGCCGCGGCTGCCGATGGTGTCCAGGCTCTCCAGCGGGAACCAGCCGTTCTGGCAGCGCCGGCCGTTGATCGCGGCCTCGACCTCCCGGATCTGGCCCGGGTTCAGGCCGCGGACGGCCCAGTCGAGGAAGTACACGCCGACATCGGGGATCTCCTCCGCGACGTGCGGCGCCACGGTCATCGTTCCCGGCTCGAAGAGATGCAGCTCTTCGGGTCTCTCCAACACCAAATCCCCCGCCCACCCGAGTACGACGGCCGCGCGGTCCACCGCACGGCCGGCACCACAGGGACCCCCCAGGTTCCTGCGCGTTCAACAACAGATGCTCTTCGTACCGTCACGCCGTTTCCGGGTCAAGATGTCGTCCGATAGCCGACGACCGGACAGCCAAGCGTTTACTTGCCGCGTGTGGCCCTGCGGGCCAGCTCCTCGCGGTCCAGCCGGTCGGCTTCCGCGGGCGTCGGCGCGCTCCCGCCGTACGACGCCGGCAGCCACCAGGCGCCGGCCGGCTGCTCGGGATAGGCGCGGATCGTGCGGTCGAGCATGCCGGCCATCGTCGAGCGCAGGTGCGCGGTCGCCTCGGCCGGGTCGTCGGCCGGCGTGACCGTGATCGGCTCGCCGACGGTGATCGCGATCGTCCGGTGCCGGGAGAAGTCGCGCGGGTGGTCCTTGGTCAGCATCCGCTGCGTCCCCCACAGGATCAGCGGGATCACCGGTACGGCGGCCTCCGCGGCCATCCGGACCGTGCCGGACTTGAACTCCTTCAACTCGAACGACCGGCTGATCGTCGCCTCCGGGAAGACACCCACGACCTCACCGGCGTTCAGATACTCGATCGCCTGCCGGTACGACGCCGTCCCCGCGGACCGGTCGACCGGGATGTGGTGCATCCCGCGCATCAGCGGACCCGAGACCCGGCTGCGGAACAGCACCTCCTTGGCCATGAACCGGACCAGCCGTTTGCTCGGCAGCGCGCCGAACCCGCCGAGCACGAAGTCGACGTAGGAGATGTGGTTCATCGCGATCACCGCGCCACCCGTCCGCGGCACATTCTCCGTCCCGGTCAGCTGGAACTTCAGGTCCAGCACCTTGAACGCCGTCTTCGCGAAGCCGATCACCGGCGGGTACACGAGGTCTCGCATCCCCCGACGCTACCGGCCCGGTCAAGACGGCAGGTTAGAGTGGCGGCGACAACTGGAGATCGCGGGAGCTCGCACCGTAGCGGGCTGAGAGGGCGGCTGGGACGATCCGGCGCCGCCGACCGCCGAACCTGTCCGGGTAATTCCGGCGTAGGGAGCAGCACTGTGACAACCATCGGAAATTCTGTCCGTCCGTCTGTCACCACCGGCCCGATCTCGGGCTCGGAGAAGATCTACCGCGGCGAGCTGGGGGTCCCGGCCCGCCGCGTCCACCTCACCAACGGCGAGCACTTCGACCTCTACGACACGTCCGGGCCGTACACCGACGCGTCCGCGACGATCGACGTACAGGCCGGTCTGCCCGCCCTGCGGCGCGATTGGATCGACGGCCGCGAGCCGCTGACCCAGCTCGCGCATGCGCGGGCCGGGACCGTCACCGAGGAGATGAGGTACGTCGCCGTCCGGGAGGGCGTCGACCCGGAGTTCGTCCGGGACGAGGTCGCCCGCGGCCGGGCGGTGATCCCGGCGAACCGGCGGCATCCCGAGTCCGAGCCGATGATCATCGGGAAGAAGTTCCTGGTGAAGGTGAACGCGAACATCGGCAACTCGGCCGTCACCAGCTCGATCGAGGAAGAGGTCGAGAAGCTGGTCTGGGCGACCCGGTGGGGCGCCGACACCGTGATGGACCTGTCCACCGGCAAGAATATCCACGAGACCCGGGAGTGGATCCTGCGGAACTCGCCCGTGCCGATCGGGACGGTCCCGCTGTACCAGGCGCTCGAGAAGGTGAAGGGCGACCCGGCGGCGCTGTCGTGGGAGGTCTACCGCGACACGGTGATCGAGCAGTGCGAGCAGGGCGTCGACTACATGACCGTGCACGCCGGCGTACTGCTGCGGTACGTCCCGCTGACCGCGCGGCGGATCACCGGCATCGTGTCCCGGGGCGGCTCGATCATGGCCGCGTGGTGCCTCGCGCACCACCAGGAGTCCTTCCTGTACACGCATTTCGCCGAGCTGTGCGAGATCCTGCGGGCGTACGACGTGACGTTCTCGCTCGGCGACGGGCTCCGGCCGGGATGCATCGCGGACGCCAACGACGCGGCCCAGTTCGCCGAGCTGCGGACGTTGGGCGAGCTGACGAAGATCGCCTGGGAGCACGACGTCCAGGTGATGATCGAAGGGCCGGGCCACGTGCCGATGCACAAGATCGCCGAGAACGTCCGGCTCGAGGAGGAGCTCTGCGGTCAGGCGCCGTTCTACACCTTGGGGCCGTTGGCAACCGATGTCGCGCCGGCGTACGACCACATCACCTCGGCGATCGGCGCGGCCCAGATCGGCTGGCTCGGTACGGCGATGCTCTGCTACGTCACGCCGAAGGAACACCTCGGGCTGCCGGACCGCGACGACGTGAAGACCGGCGTGATCACCTACAAGATCGCTGCCCACGCGGCCGATCTGGCCAAGGGGCACCCGGGTGCGCAGGCCTGGGACGACACGTTGTCCAAGGCAAGGTTCGAGTTCCGCTGGGAGGACCAGTTCAACCTCTCCCTCGATCCGGACACCGCCCGGTCGTACCACGACGAGACGCTGCCCGCGGAGCCGGCGAAGACCGCGCACTTCTGCTCGATGTGCGGTCCGAAGTTCTGCTCGATGCGGATCACCGCCGACATCCGCGCGTACGCGGAGGAGAAGGGGCTGACCTCGACCGAGGCGATCGAGGCCGGCTTCGCGGAGATGTCGGAGACCTTCCGGTCGCACGACCAGAAGCTGTACCTGCCGCTGGCCGACTGAGGTAACGGACCGCCAGGCCATCACAATCCACGCGCGTTCGCGGGCGCCCGCGTGGAGTGCGCCGGAGACGGCGATTGTGGTGGCCTGGCGGTCCGCTTCGTGTTGACGGGGAGTGAAGTCGCGGGGCGAGTCGAGGTGCCGAGCAGGCCGGATCCAGCGGAGAATTGGGTCATCGGCGGGCCTGCGGGGCGGTCACTGGGAGTGATCGGGTGAACCGATTCAGGTTTTTTCCTTCACTCTACGTGAATAAGACTGTAGCCTTAATGCGTTGGGAAGGAGGTGCAGGGCGGTGGTCTTCGTTCTCACGGTAGATCAGCGGGGCTCCCGAAGCATGACCGATCTCGTACCCGAGCTGCTGAACAGCCTGAACCGGCGGCCGAGGCGGCCCGGACTGCTCCGCAAGTTCGAGCGGACGGCCGGCGACGAGGTGCAAGGGGTGCTCTCGGAGGCACGCGCGACCGTCGACGTGATCGTCGACCTGTTGCGCTCGGACACGTGGTACGTCGGTCTCGGCATCGGCGACGTCGCCCAGCCCCTGCCCCGCAGTACCAGGGCAGGCAGCGGCGAGGCGTTCGTGAACGCGCGCGAGGCGGTGAACCGGGCGAAGTCGAGTCCGCACCACGTCAACGTGGTCGGCACCGACGTACGCGTCGCCGAGCAGGTGGAGACGGTGCTGTGGCTGATGGCGTCCGTACTGCGGCGCCGGAGTGAGCGTGGCTGGGCTGTGGCGGACCTGCTGTCCGAAGGACTCACCAGGCGGGAGATCGGCGTGAAGCTGGGGATCAGCCAGTCGGCGGTGACGCAACGGGCCCAGGCGGCCGGGGTCGCCGAGGAACAACGCGGACGAGTGCTCGCAGCCGAGCTGCTGGGCGCTGGGGCGGCCGCGTGACGGCACTGATCCTGTCGTTGACCGCGGCCGGTCTGATCCTCGCTGTCCTCGCATGGGTGCCCAAGGCCGGCTCCGTGGTGCAGATCGTGTTCAGCGGAGTCATGCTGGTCTGCCTGGTTGCGGTCGGCCTCCTGCTGTTGGCCGGGGACGGTGTCGAGGACTGGTCCGAGCGCTGGTGGAACGTCCTGCTCCTGCTGGCCGGAGGCCTCGCGGTCACCGGTGGCGGGCCGCTGACGACCTCTGTGCTGGCTCTGGTCGACCGCGGCAACACGCGAGCGCAGTCCACCCAGAAGGCCGGTGAGGTACTGCGTGGTGGCGCGCTCATCGGTTCACTCGAGCGCGGCGCCATCTACGCGGCCCTGGTCGCGGGCTGGCCGGAGGGCCTGGCGATCGTGCTGGCCATCAAGGGACTTGCCCGGTATCCCGAGCTGCGCAGTCCGGACCAGCCGGCCTCCGTCACGCCGCAGGCGGTCGCCGAGCGCTTCATCATCGGTACGTTCACCAGTGTCCTCTGGTCCGTCACCTGCGCCGGCTTCCTGCTGTCGCGCTAGTTCCTGATCACGTAGGTCGACATCACCTTGTCGTGCCAGGTCTGCTTCTGGTCGTCCCACAACGGCCACAGCAGGTTCAGGAAGCAGGCGTTGTTGAACAGGCCGCTCAGGAACTCGCGGAGGAACGCCTTGCCGGCTCCGATCGGCTGGAAGGTCTTCGAGTCCACCAGCTTCAGGTTCACGACGCTCTTGCCGACACTCTGACCGGTCCGGCCCTGGCGGAAGACCCGGTTCCACAGGCCCAGGCCGAAGCTGATCGCGATACTCAGCAGGAAGACGAGGATCGCCCACGTCTCCGGGTCGTCGTCCGGGTAGGTGTTGTCGGCGCGGGACGCGATGTTCGCGATGAAGACGCCGTACCCGATGAGGACCGGGACCGAGGTGATCAGGGTGTCGAGCAGGAATGCGCCGACCCGTGGGCCCCAGTCGGCGAGCGGCGGCTGCGGGGCGCCGTAGCCGTAGCCGTACTGCGGCTGGCCGTACGGGGTGTAGCCCTGCTGACCGTACTGCGGTTGTCCGTACTGCGGTTGGCCGTACGGCTGGCCGGGCTGCGGCTGACCGTACGGCGGTTGACCGTACCGGGGTTGGCCGGGCTGAGGCTGGCCGGGCTGGGGTTGACCGGGCTGGGGCGCGCCGTAGGGTGGGCGGTCCTGTGGTGGTGGGGTCGGTGTGCTCACGGCTGTTTCGGCTCTCCAGGATCAGAGGCGGATGACCACGTCGTTGACGACCTTGTCGTGCCAGGTCTGCTGCTTGGCGTCCCACAGCGGCCAGAGCACGTTGAGAGTACAGATGTTGTTGAACAGTACCGCGCACAACTCGCGGCCGATCGTCGGGCCGGTGCCGATCAGCTGACCGGTGTCCGCGTGCACGACCTTCAGTCCGGTGACCTTCTTGCCGAAGGACTGGCCGGTGCGGCCCTGTTGGACGACTCGGTTCCACAGCCAGACCAGGAGCGCGACGACGAAGCCGCCGACCATGGCGAGCGCGCCACCGGTGCCCAGCTGCTCCTGATCGCCGTCGATCGCCAGCGACACGATGATCCCGGTGATGGTCGGGATGAACTGGAGCAGTGAGTCCAGCAACGAGGCGCCGACGCGGATCGGCCAGCCGGCGAGCTGCCCGGGCGGCGCGTAGCCGTAGCCGTAGCCCGGGCCGGATGGGCCTTGCCCGTAAGGGTTGTAGCCCTGCGGCTGGTACTGGCCGCCGGGTTGACCGGGCGGAACCTGCGGCTGGTACTGGCCGCCGGGCTGGCCGGGCGGGAGCTGATTGCCGTACGGAGGATTGCTCACCGGACGAGTATCCCGGACCGGGGTCGCAACGCCGGACGCCGCGACCTCAATAGGCCACGGCGTCCGGAGTACGGCGACTACGTCAGAGCTTGATGACGTAGGTGTTGTTGATCTTGTCCGCGAAGGTCTGCTTCTTCTCGTCCCACAGCGGCCACAGGTAGCCGATGTAGCAGGCGGCGCTGTCCAGGATGTGGGTCAGCTGGCGCAGGAACGCCTTGCCCGGGCCGACCGGCTGGCCGGTGTTCGCGTCCACGAGCTTGAGGCCGAGGACCTGCTTGCCGACGGTCTGGCCGGTGTTGCCCTGGCGGATCACGACGTTCCAGATCGCCAGGCCGATGCCGATCAGGTAGAAGACGATCGCCACGATGGCCAGGTTCTCGTTCGCCGAGAGCGCGCTGCCGATGCCGTACGGGACACCGACGATCAGACCGTCGATCAGCGCACCGCCGACCCGGTTCGGCCAGGCGGCCAGGTTGCCGGGAACGGCACCGAAGCCCGGCTGGCCGTACGGCTGGTACCCCTGGCCGTACTGACCCGGCTGCTGCCCGTACTGCCCGGGCTGCTGGGGATAACCCGGCTGCTGCTGCCCGTACTGACCAGACTGACCGTAGCCCGGCTGCTGCTGAGCGCTGTAGCCGGACTGCTGCGGGGCGCCGTAGCCGGGCTGCTGCTGCCCGTACTGACCCGGCTGACCCGGCTGACCGGGTTGCCCGTACTGACCAGGCTGCTGGCCGTACTGCCCGGACTGCTGCTGGTCCTGCGGGCCGTAACCCGGCGGTGGCGTCGGATTGCTCACGACGATCCCTTCTACTGATTGCTGTTGAGAGGTGAGTTGCAGGCTAATCGTCCGACGGCTCAGATCCGGCTACGGATCCCACGTGATGAGAGTTACCGTTGTCCGGTGAGCCATACGCCGAGCGTCGTACTGCGGCCGACCGGGCCGGTCCAGCCTGTGGACAGACGGGTGCTGGGGCTGGCCGCCACCGGCGTCGGCGGGTTCGGTCTCGCGGTGGTCTACCAGCTGTCCGGCGGCCGGATCGGGATCCCGTGCCTGCTGCACGCGACCACCGGTCTGGACTGCCCGCTGTGCGGCTCGACCCGGATGGCGGCCGCCCTGCTCCACGGCGATCTGAGCGCCGCCTGGCACTTCAACTCCGTCGTGCTGGTCCTCGGCCCGCTCATCGGTGTTGCCGTCGGCTACCAATTGCTTGCCTGGTCGCTCGAATCGCTGCGGCTGGTCCGGCTGCCCCGGCTCCGGATGAGTCCGCGCGCGGTCGACTGGACCGTAAAGGCGCTGATCGCGCTCCTGCTCGTGTACGGCGTCGCCCGCAACCTGAACTGAATCGACCTGGGCCACCGTCCGGGCGGCCCAGGTCGTGTAAGCCTTGCTCAGCTCAGTAGTTGACCCATCCCAGCGAGTAGGACAGGATCCCGAGCACCAGGGCGACGATGCCGCCGATCCAGGCCACCTTGGCCAGCGTGTCCGGCCGGCCCTGCTCCCGGAACTTGCTCTGGGCAATCAGACCGAGCACGATCGCGGCCGGGCTGCAGCAGAACCAGCAGACGATGCCGATGATGGCCAGCGTCTGCGGGGTGTTGTTCTGCGGCGTTCCGGTGCCGTAGCCGTAGCCACCGCCGTACTGTCCGGGCTGCCCTGCCTGACCGTACTGTCCGGGCTGGCCGTAGGAGCCCTGCTGTCCGTACTGCTGCCCGTAGGCGCCTGGCTGCTGCTGACCGTACGACCCCTGCTGGCCATACCCCGGCTGTCCCGGCTGACCGTACTGCCCAGGCTGACCGGGGTACTGCGGCTGGCCGTACTGCCCACCCTGCTGCTGCCCGTACCCGGGCTGCCCGTACTGCCCAGGCTGCCCGTACTGACCCGGCTGCCCCTGCCCGTACTGACCCGGCTGATCCTGGCCGTACTGACCGGGCTGGCCGTACGTCCCCGGCTGACCGTACTGACCTGGTTGACCGGATTGACCGGGTTGACCGTACTCACCGGGTTGTTGCTGTCCGTACTGGCCCGGCCGGTCGTCGTCGGGCTGATCCGGTGCCGCGCCGTACTGACTCGGCTGGTCCGGCTGCTCGCCGTACTGACTCGGCTGTTCTCCCGGGGTCTCGTCAGGCGTGTCCTGCGGCCTGTCAGGGTCGTTCCGGTCGTCGCCGGGAGGCGTCGGAGTGCTCACCGCGGTCCCTTCTGAGAACGTCGAGGATCCTCGCAGGCTATCTTTTCCACAGGCTCCTGGTCACGCGCCCACACCGGATCCCGGAACACTTAAGGTTGCCCGGTGACTCAACCCGCTCAGCCGCCGCCGTACGAACCGTCACCGGACACCCGCCACCTTCCGGTGCAGTACGAGCCGCCCACACCGACGTTCGAGGCGGCCCCATCACCCCAGCACGGACCGCCTCCGGGGCCGTACCAGCCGCCGGTCGGCGGGCCCTACCAGCCGGCGCGATCGCTGCCCCTGCAGGCGTTGCCGGCCGGGCCGGTGCTGGTCACGGTGGGCGACATCTCGGTCGAGCAGCACCGGATCGTCACCCCGGCCGGTGTGCTGCCGACCCAGGGCGCGAACTGGTCGGCGATGGACATGTCCCGCACCGAGGAGAAGATCCCTGCCTGGGCGATCATCCTCGCCATCGTGTTCGCGCTCGCCTGCCTGCTCGGGCTGCTCTTCCTGCTCTGCAAGGAGCGCAAGACCACCGGCTTTGTCCAGGTCACGGTCCAGAACGGCAACCGCACGCACAACACCCACGTCGGCGTGAGCTCGCCGCGCGAGGTCGCCGACACCCTCGCCCGCGTCAACTTCGCCCGCACGCTCTGCGTCTGAAAGCAGTCGGCCCCCGCGAGCATCGCGGGGGCCGAGCTGTGGGTGCGACGGATCAGCCGAAGCGGCCGGTGATGTAGTCCTCGGTCGCCTTCTCGTTCGGGTTCGAGAAGATCTGCTTGGTCGGGCCCATCTCGATCAGCCGGCCGGGCTTGCCGGTCGCGGCCAGGTTGAAGAACGCGGTCTGGTCCGAGACCCGGGCCGCCTGCTGCATGTTGTGGGTGACGATGACGACGGTGAACCGGTCCTTCAGCTTCTCGATCAGGTCCTCGATCGCCAGCGTCGAGATCGGGTCGAGGGCCGAGCACGGCTCGTCCATCAGGATCACCTCGGGCTCGACCGCGATCGCCCGGGCGATGCACAGCCGCTGCTGCTGACCGCCGGACAGGCCCGCGCCGGGCTTGTCCAGCCGGTCCTTCACCTCGTTCCAGAGGTTGGCGCCCTTGAGCGACTGCTCGACCACCTGGGTGAGCTTCTTGCGGTCCTTGACCCCGTTCAGCTTCAGCCCGGACGCGACGTTGTCGAAGATCGACATCGTCGGAAACGGGTTCGGCCGCTGGAACACCATGCCGACCACCCGGCGGACCGCCACCGGGTCGATCCCGGTCGCGTACAGGTCCTGCTGGTCCAGCATGACCTTGCCCTCGACCCGAGCGCCGGGGATCACCTCGTGCATCCGGTTCAGGGTGCGCAGGTAGGTGGATTTGCCGCAGCCGGACGGGCCGATGAACGCCGTGACCGAGCGGGGCTCGATCGTCATCGACACATCCTCGACCGCCTTGAAATCGCCGTAGTAGACGTTGAGGCCGCTGACCTCGATGCGCTTCGCCATATCGACTCAGAACCTCTCGTGACTATTTCGACTTGATGGCGCTGAACCGGGCGACCAGCCGGGCCAGCAGGTTGAGGGTAAGGACCAGCAGGATCAGCGTCAGTGCCGCCGCCCAGACTCGGTCCGCGGCCGGCTCCAGCGCCAGCTCGGTCCGGTCCTGGTTGATCATCGTCGGCAGCGCGCCCATGAACCCTTCGAACGGGTTCAGGTTGATGTTCTTGGAGTAGCCCACCAGGATCAGCAGCGGCGCGGTCTCGCCCATCACCCGGGCCAGACCGAGCATCACGCCGGTGACGATGCCGCCGAACGCGGTCGGCACGACCACCTTCAGGATCGTCTTCCACTTCGGCACCCCGAGCGCGTACGACGCTTCCCGCAACTCGTCCGGGACCAGTTTCAGCATCTCCTCGGTGGAGCGCAGTACGACCGGGAGCATCAGCAGCACCAGCGACAGCGAGACGGCGAAGCCGACCCGGTTGAAGCCGAACACCGTGATCCAGACCGCGTAGATGAACAGCGCGGCGACGATCGACGGGACACCGGTGAGGATGTCGATCATGAAGCTGACCGCGCGGGCCAGCTTGGTGCCCTTGCCGTACTCGACCAGGTAGATCGCGCCGAGGATGGCGATCGGGACCGCGATCAGCGCGGTGATCAGGCCCATGATGAGCGTGCCCATGATCGCGTGGTACGCGCCGCCGCCCTCACGCCGGACGGTGACGCCGCGCTGCGACTCGCCCCACCAGCCCGCGTCGAACAGCAGGCTGTAGCCCTTGCTGATCACGGTCCAGAGGATCCACAGCAGCGGGATCAGGGCGAGGATGAAGGCGAACGTGATCAGGACGGTGGCGAGCGTGTTCCGGAAGGCCCGGGCGCCCGACTTCCCGGTCAGGTCCAGCGCCTGACCGTCGTACGCCGGCTTGTTGGCTGCGAGGGTCGTCACGCGACGGCTCCTTCCTTGGCGGCGGCTGCGCCCGCGCTGCGGTTGCGGCGGGTGCGCTTACCGCCCGGGCCGCTGCGGGCCACGATGATCCGGGCCGCGGAGTTGACCAGGAAGGTCACCACGAACAGCACCAGGCCGGCGGCGATGTAGGCGCCGGTCTTCTCCGGCGAGTCGAACTCGGCGGCGTTGTTGGCGATCTTCGACGCGAACGTCTCGCCACCGGCGAAGATCGATGAGTTCCACGGGTCATTGGCGTTCGGCACCGACAGGATGATCAGAACGGCGACGGTCTCACCGAGCGCCCGGCCGAGACCGAGCATCGAGGCGCTGACCACGCCGGAACGCCCGTACGGGAGCACGGACATCTGGATCATCTCCCACTTGGTCGCGCCGAGAGCGAGCGCGCCCTCGCGGTGTTCGATCGGCGTCTGGGCGAAGATCTCCCGGCTGATCGCGGTCACCACCGGCAGGATCATGATCGCCAGCACCACGGACGCGGTGAACACCACGCCGACGTTGTCGCCCGGCGGCTTCTCGAACACCGGGAGCCAGCCGAGTGCGCTGGACAGCCCGTCGATCACCGGCCGCAGGATCGGCGCGAAGAACAGGATGCCCCACAGGCCGTAGATGATCGACGGCACCGCGGCCAGCAGGTCGACCGCGTGCGCGACCGGGGTGGCCAGCCGCTTCGGGGCGTAGTACGTGATGTAGAGCGCGACGCCGACCGCGATCGGGACCGCGATCAGCATCGCGATGATCGAGCTGACCACGGTGGTGTAGAACAGCGCGGCGATGCCGAACCGGGGCTCCTCGCCGCCCGGCTCCCAGACCCGGGAGAACAGGAAGTTCGCCTGGTCGTCGGCCAGGGAGGGGATCGCGAGCGCCAGCAGGAAGATACCGACGAACGCGACGATGGCGATCACCAGGCCGCCGGAGGTGTTGGCCAGGCCGGCGAACAGCCGGTCACCGAGGTGACCGACCGGGCCGAGGTCGAGCTTCGGTCCGGGCGCGGTGGCCGTTGCCGTCGCGGTGGCGGTCTGGGGCTGACCGTCGGCGTGCGCCTCGGCCAGTCCGTCGAAGTGCGGTGCCGGCCCGCTGGGCTCTCCCACCACCAGATCCTCGGTCTGGGGATCGGCCTGGGGTGGCGGCGTGGCGGCGGGCTCGCCGGCCGGCCGGTCGGGCGGTGCCGTGCCGTCTGGACTACTCATCGATGGTGCTCCAAGCGCCTGGATCGTGGGCTCTGACTTCTGCGGGTCCGACGAGGCGAAGCCCCGGCCGCCTCCGATGACTCGGACCGGCCGGGGCTCGCATCACTGCTGTGTCGTCGTCAGCTGATCGACTGGATCGCGGCGTCGACCTTGGTCCGGACCTCGTCCGGGAGCGGCGCGTAGTTCAGTTCGGTCAGAGAGGCCTGGCCGTCCGTGCTGGCGAAGTAGCTGAGGAAGCTCTTCACCAGAGCGGTCTTCTCCGCCGGCAGGCCCTTGCTGCAGGCGATCTCGTAGGTGACCAGGATGATCGGGTACGCGCCCGCCTCCTTGGTCCCGTAGTCCAGCGTCATCGACAGGTCGTTGCCGGTGCCGGTCACCTTCGCGGCGGCCAGCGCCTTACCGGCGGACTCGGCGGTCAGCTCGACCGGGGTGCCCGATCCGTTGTCGACCTGCGCGACCCCGAGCTTGTTGTCGACGGCGTACGACCACTCGACGTAGGTGATCGAGTTCTTGGAGCTCTTCACGCCCTCGGCGACACCGGCGGACTTCTCCTTGCCCGAACCCGTGCCGGTCCACTTCTTCGCCGGCTTGCCGGTCCAGGCGCCACCGCCGGCGGCGGCCAGGTACTTGGTGAAGTTCTCGGTGGTGCCGGACTCGTCGGACCGGAAGAAGACCGAGATCGGGGCGGACGGCAGCGTGGCGTCCGGGTTGAGCTTCTTGATCTCCGGCGCGTTCCAGGTCTTCACCGTGCCCTGGAAGATCTTCGCGGCGGTGGCGCCGTCGAGGACCAGCTTGTCCAGGCCGTCCACGTTGTAGGCGATCGCGACCGGGCCGATGACCATCGGCAGGTTCAGCGCGGCGTTGTTCTGGCAGCGCTTGGCCGCGGCGGCGGCCTCGGAGTCACCGTCGGCGGCCTCGGTCTTGAGCGCGGAGTCCGACCCGGCGAAGTCGACCTGGGCCGCGTTGAACTGCTTGATGCCCGCACCGGAACCGGTCGGGTTGTAGTTCACCGTGACGTCGGCGCACTTCTCGTTGTACTTGGCGATGACTTCCTCGATGGCGTTCTTCTGCGCCGAGGAGCCCTCTGCGTTCAGGGTGCCCTGCGGGCAGTCGGCGGTCGACGCCGAGCCCTCCGGGCTGGAGGAACCGGACGGCTCCGGGTCACTGCCACAGGCGCTCAGAGCGAGGACGCCGAGGGATGCCACGGCGACGGAGCCGACGCGGAGCAGGCGATTGACGGACACGAGAGTGTTGCCCTTCTGCGGGAATCAGACTTCTGAACTTCCACAGACGGTAGGGAGACGAGGTGACCGACCGGCCCGTCGCCGGTGAACGAGCGGTGAACGATTCCGAGCGTGTGGACGACGCTTGGCGTGCCGTCAGGCGGCCAATAGGTGAACTGAGTTAAGAGCCGTGACTCTGCGTCGAGGCAAACGACCGTTGGTTCACGTTTCGGTAACGCTCAGCACATCATCGACGTGAACGCCGGGCGTCCGGCGTCAGCTGGAGAAGTCCTCCGGCGCCACCCCGTCGAGGAACTGCCGGAAGCGCTCGAGCTCGGCCTGTTCCTCCTCCGGCGTCGCCACGCCGGCCTCCCGCAGTACCTGCTCCGTACAGCGAATCGGCGTTCCAAGTCTGACCGCGAGCGCGACCGAGTCGCTCGGCCGTGCCGACACACGGGCGCCGTTGGCCAGCACCAGCTCGGCGTAGAAGACGGCGTCCCGCAACTCGACGATCTCGACCGCCTCGATGTGCACCCCGAACGCCTGGATCAGGTCGCGCATCAGGTCGTGGGTGAGCGGCCGCGACGGCCGCAGGCCCTGTTCCTCGTAGGCGATCGCGGTCGCCTCGACCGAGCCGATGGAGATCGGCAGGTAGCGGTAGCCCTCGGTCTCCCGCAGCATCATCACCGGGGCCCGGTTGGGCGATTCCATCCGGATCCCGATCAGTGTCAGTTCTCGCATCATCGTCATGGTGCGCCCCGAACCTCTCCTCAGACCCGGGCCCGGTGGGGCGCCAGGTTCCTCGGTAGGAACATACCCGCCGGTCCCGGCGTCATCCGGACACCCCCGCGGCTGTGCCTGGATCGTCACCGAGCCGTGCTGCTCGTGCGTCCTACGGCGCGCTGAACCGCTCGTGGACGAGACGTCCGTCACCCAACCGGTGCGCCACCACGAACGCACCCGGCGAGAACTTCCCCACCCGCAGCCCCAGCTCGCGGGCCAGCGCCGGCAGCACCGGGCGGTGCGAGCAGACGACCGTGACCTTGCCCGGCCTCCACGCCTTCTCGGCCAACCCGGCCAGCGCATCCGGGTCGGCGTCGTACCCCCGCTCGGAGATCTCCGGCCAGAGGTGGATGTGCCGGTCGATCGAGGCGGCGTACGGCGTGATCGTGGCCACGCACCGCTCCGCGTCGCTGCTGATCAGCCGGTCGGCACCGAGTGCACCGAGTACGGCGGTCAGTCGCTCGGCCTGCCCGGTCCCGGTCGAACTGAGCGGGCGACTCGTGTCCTTGCTGTCCCAGTCTTTCCGCTTCACCGCCTCGGTGTGCCGCAGCAGGATCAGCGTGGAGGCCACCGGGATCACGCGGTCGAGGTTGTTGAGGATGTCGACGTCGCGGGGGTAGCTGAGCTTGTCCCGGGCCTTGTCCACCGGGAGCCAGGCGACCTCGTCGACCTCGCTGTTCGGCTGGAAGTCGGTGTCGTCGAGCGGTGTCGCCGACCAGTAGTGCACGAGCTTCGCCACGATGGCGCCGTTCTTGCGGACCGGGTAGCGCTGGACGCCGAGGGGTGGACCGAGGACGACCTGCAGCCCGGTCTCCTCCTCGATCTCGCGCCGCGCGCCCTGCAGCACGTGCTCGTTCGCGGTCAGCTTGCCCTTCGGCAGGGACCAGTCGTCGTACCGGGGCCGGTGCACGAGCAGCACCTGCCGGGTGCCGCGGCTGTCCCGCCAGACGACACCACCGGCGGCGATGACGGTCGCCGGGTCAGTCATGGAATCAACCCTAGGTAATGGGATCAGCGGTTCTGCGGCGGCCACGCGTGGCGATGAGTCTCTCCTGCAGGTCGCGCAGCGGCGCACCGTCCGGGCCGGACAGCTTGGCCTGCCAGGTGTCGTCCGGCTGCAGCCACCACGAGCCGGTGTCGTCGTCGAGGGCCAGGTCGAACATCTCCCGCAGCTCGCTGACGTGGTCGAGCTCCTTCAGCTGGACCAGCACCTCGACCCGTCGGTCCAGGTTCCGGTGCATCAGGTCGGCCGACCCGATCCACACCTCCGGCTCACCGCCGTTCTCGAACCAGAACACCCGGCTGTGCTCGAGGAACCGGCCGAGGATGCTGCGGACCTGGATGTTCTCCGACAACCCGGGTACGCCGGGCCGGAGCGTGCAGATGCCGCGGATCCACAGCTCCACCGGTACGCCGGCCTGGGACGCCCGGTACAACGCGTCGCACAGGGCCTCGTCGACGAGGCTGTTCACCTTGATACGGACCCGCGCCGGGCGGCCGGCCAGGTGGTGCTGCACCTCGCGGTCGATCCGCTCGACGAGACCTCGGCGTACCGACTGGGGAGCGACCAGGATCCGCCGGTAGCCGGCGCTGCGGCCGAACCCGGACAGGTGGTTGAACAGGTGGGCGATGTCCTCGGTGACCACCTTGTCGCTGGTGAGCAGGCCGAGGTCCTCGTACAGCCGCGCGGTCTTGGGGTGGTAGTTCCCGGTGCCGATGTGGGCGTACCGGCGCAGGCCGTCCGGCTCCTCGCGGACCACCATCGACAGCTTGCAGTGCGTCTTCAGGCCGATGACGCCGTACACCACGTGACAGCCGGCGTGCTCGAGCTGACGGGCCCACTTGATGTTCGCCTGCTCGTCGAAACGGGCCTGAATCTCCACCAGCACCAGCACCTGCTTGCCGGCCTCGGCGGCGTCGATCAACGCGTCCACGATCGGCGAGTCGCCGCTGGTCCGGTACAGCGTCTGCTTGATCGCCAGCACGTGCGGATCGGCGGCCGCCTGCTCGATGAACCGCTGCACGCTGGTCGAGAACGAGTCGTACGGGTGGTGGACGAGGACGTCGCGCTGCTTCAGCGCGTGGAACATGTCCGCCGGGTTCGACGTCTCCACCTCGGCCAGGTGCGGGTGCGTGGACGGGACGAAGCCCGGGTACTTCAGCTCGGCGCGGTCCAGGCTCGCGATCGCGAATAGGCCGCGGAGATCCAGCGGGCCGGGCAGCTCGAACACCTCGGCCTCGGTGACCCCGAGCTCCGACAGCAGCAGCGCCCGCACCTGCGGGTCGATCGACTCCTCCACCTCGAGCCGGACCGGCGGACCGAACCGGCGGCGCAGCAGCTCCTTCTCGAGCGCGGCCAGCAGGTTCTCGGCGTCGTCCTCCTCGACCTCCAGGTCCTCGTTGCGGGTGACCCGGAAGGTGTGGTGCTGGGTGACCTCCATGCCCGGGAACAGCTGCCCCAGGTGGGTCGCGATCACGTCCTCCAGCGGCACGAACCGGCCCTCGGACACCTGGATGAACCGCGGCAGCAGCGGCGGCACCTTGACCCGGGCGAAGTGCTCGCCGCCGGTGTCGGGGTTGCGGACCACGACGGCCAGGTTGAGGCTCAGGCCGGAGATGTACGGGAACGGGTGCGACGGGTCGACCGCCAGCGGGGTCAGCACCGGGAAGACGCGGTCGCGGAAGAACCGGGTCATGTCCTCGCGCTCGTCGTGGCTCAGCTCGTCCCAGCGCAGGATGTCGATGCCCTGCTCGACCAGCGCGGGCTGCACCGACTTCCGCCAGGTCTCGGCGTGCCGGTCCATCAGCTCGCGGCTCTTGGCCAGGCTGCGGTCCAGGACCTCGCGGGGGAGCAGGCCGCTGGCCGCCCGGACCGCGACCCCGGCCGCGATCCGGCGCTTCAGGCCGGCGATCCGGACCATGTAGAACTCGTCCAGGTTGCTGGCGAAGATGGCCAGGAACTTTGCCCGCTCGAGCAGCGGGATCCGGTCGTCCTCGGCCAGCTCGAGCACCCGCTGGTTGAACGCCAGCCAGCTCAGCTCGCGATCCGAGAACCGGTCCGCCGGAAGGTCCCCGGCCGCGGCGATGTCGTACGGCGGTTCGACGTCGTACTCCCGGTTGTGAGACGCCAGCAAATCTCCTGCCACGTTGACCAGCATCCCACCCTTTGGTGAACGAGAGGTTGCCGAGGGCATGTCGATTCCGGTTGCCGGGCGCGCCGTACCAGTTGCTAGCGTCACTCCTCGTGAACCCACGACTGGACTCGCTCCTGCGCGGCACGGTCTCCGCCGTCCAGGCGAACGCCCTGACGCCGCTGTACGCGCTGCCCACGGCGGTACGGCGGCGACTGGCCGGCGCTCCGATCCAGATCGACGGCAACACCCTCGACCCCGAGCTGCAGATGCTCCTGCGGATCGAGGGATTGTTGCCGAGCGCACCCAAGTCGAGCGTGGCGACCGCCCGGTCGCACCTGCGGACCGTGTGCAAACTGGTCGCGGGCACACCGCGTGAACTACAGCGTGTGACCGAACTCACCGTCCGCGGTGCCGACGGCCAACTGGGCGCCCGCCTCTACGTCCCGCGCCAGGCCGGACGCGGCCTGCTGGTCTTCCTGCACGGCGGCGGCTGGGTCATCGGAGACCTCGACACCCACGACTCGCTGTGCCGTTCGATGGCCGACGACGCCGGGATCCGGGTGCTGTCCGTCGACTACCGCCTCGCTCCGGAGGCACCGGCCCCGACCGCGGCCGAGGACGCGATCGCCGCGTTCACCTGGGCCGTCGACCACGCCGAGGACCTCGGCGTCGACCCGTCACTGGTCGCCGTCGGCGGCGACAGCGCCGGCGGCAACCTGGCCGCCGTGGTCGCCCAGCAGTGCGTACGCCGCGACCTCCTGCGACCCGCCCTCCAGGTCCTGCTCTATCCCGCCCTCGACCTGGTCAACCGCCGGCCGAGCCGGGACCTGTTCGGCGACGGCGGCTTCATCCTCACCGAGCACGACATCATCTGGTACCGCGACCACTACACCCCGGACCCCACCCTCCGCCCCGACCCGATCGTCTCCCCACTCCTCGCCGACGACCTCACCGGCCTGGCCCCCGCCTACATCACCACCGCCGGCTTCGACCCCCTCCGAGACGAAGGCACCGAGTACGCCGAAGCCCTCCGCCAGGCCGGCGTCCCGGTAACCCACGACCACCACCCGTCCCTCACCCACGGCCACCACAACCTACAAACCCTCCCCGGCGCCACCCGAGCAGCCCACCAAGCCCTCACCACCCACCTGAACCAGGCCCTGAACCCCTAACCCCCCGGCTCAACCAACACCGGCACAGCCTCCCGAACCTGCAACGGCGTCGCGGGCCCGGTGATTGGAACCGTCCCGGAAATGTATTGCCATGCACCTCCGGCGACACGGAACCGTGCCGCGTAGTCGGTCGTCAGCGTGAGATTGACGCCTCCGCGCTTCAGGTATTTATGGGTGATCTCCTTGGCGGGGTACGGCTTGCCCGGAGTCGTCGTCCGCAGAGTCGTGCCGTCGCCGAACGCCCAGAGATAACTCATCGGCGTGGCTTCGACATCGACTGGGAATCCCAGGATCGTGACCTGGGTCGTCGAAACCTTGCTCTCGTCGGTATAGACGATGGTGTCGAGATTGACGAGCGTCCGTGACGTCGGCTGCACCTTGACGGTCAGGCCCGGAAACAGCACGTTCCTGCTCTCCGACAGGACCTGCTCCCAAGTGACATCCTGCGGCCTGGGAATCCGCTCCACGACAACCCCGCCCGGCGTCGGCGGCACCGGCTCGTCGGGCTCGAGCGGCTGGCAACGCGCCGGGCCGGGGATGGTTCCGTCGGCGCCGGCTCGGCCGCAGATGCCGATGTTCATCCGAAACGGGCGTCTAGCCTGGTCGGACGTCTCCAGAACTCTCCTCAGCGGCGGCCGCTCGCCGCTCGATTTCTCATGGCGGTCCGACTTCGTGGGTTTCTTGGGACGTAGGCGGTTCGACTGACTGGTCGTGCTGCCTCCCACGGTCGCACCCCAGTTATTCTTCTTGCCGGTCACCGTCGGCGTTGGCTTCGGCTTCTTGGTGGACTCGCTGGACGGCACGGCTTGGGCGCTGTTCATCGATGCCCCGGCGAACACGACCGCGATACCCCCGACGAGGAGTGCGAGCAGTACGACGCCCGCGCCCGCCAGTCGTGCGTTGTTGGTGCTCATTCGTTGATCTGCATCTCGAACATCACCCAGTTGCCTCCCTTTGCCGACAGGGTGAATTCCATCGTTCCTGTGCTTGCCGGCTGGGAAACAAGAGGTGCGCCAGGCGTCGGACGTTCTCTGTAGGCACCGCTCTTGACCGAAGCGGAGCCGCCCAGCCTGCCGGACTCGCCTCGGTAGATCTCCTTCACATCAACCAACTGATCCTTGAAGTCGCCTTCGAGACCGCCGTTGTTCGCGTTGATCTTCTGCACATACTTGGCGATGCCGTTGCAACCGACGCACCCCTTGTCGCTCTCCGCAAGGAATGGTGCGGAGTCACCGGTGACGTACGAGTAGTTGAGCAGCTCTATGTAATAGCCCAGGAATGCCTCTCCGGCGGCGAGCGAATTCCCCGCCGCTGCGTCTGGTCGCGACGGTGGCGCCGCGGGACTGGACACCGGCGGCGGTGTGGTCGCACCGGGGCTGGACTGCGATCCGGTCGGGGCCGAAGTCTGTGTTGATGGCGGCGCGGTGTTGGGGCGGCCGGCTTCGGGGCTGTTGGTGCAGGCGGTTAGTGAGAGTGTGGTTAGGCAGGCCAGGAGGAGTGGGAGTGGTGGCCTGTTGCGGTTAGTCACGGGTGTCTGCCCTCCGTAGTCGGGATGATCGTAACGGGGGGTGAGCGCGGTGCTCGATGTCAAAAGGTGCAGTTGTGGATAAGTGCGGGCGGGCCAGGAGCCGTCCGGCTGGGGGGTTAGAGGCGCGGACGGCTCCTGGTTGATGGTGGGACGGGTGGGGGCGGGGTTTATGACGTGATGTGAGCGGACGGATTCGTTGTGATGCCATTCACAGGCGCGAACTGGACGTCGAGGGCCGCGGTGGTGAAGCCGAGGGAGGCGTAGAGGCGGCGGGCGGCGGTGTTGGTGCCGTCGACGTACAGGACGATCTCGTCGAGGCGTCGTACCTCCTGCAGGTGGTGGAGGCCGACCAGGGTGAGGGCCTTGCCCAGGCCGTGGCCCTGGTACGCGGGGGCGACGCCTACGACGTACACCTCGCCGACGCCCTCCTCGACCTTCGTCCAGTGGAAGCCGGCCAGCGCGCCGCTCGCGGAGTCGACCGCCAGGAAGAAGCCGGCCGGGTCGAACCACGGCTGGTGCAGGCGCTCGGCCAGATCGGCGGCAGTCCAGCTGCCCTGCTCCGGGTGGTCCGCGAACGCCTGACTGTTGACCTCCAGCCACGCCGCGTCGTCCTCACCGGGAACGAACGTGCGTACGTCGATCCCGTCAGCCCACACCGGTTCAGGCAGTGCAGCCCTTGTACGCCGGAGGAAGTACAGCTCCCGGGATACCTCGAGGCCAAGGCGTGCTGCGAGCTCATCACTGCCAGGGAGTCGCCCGTGGGCCCATAGACGAAGTCCTGCGCCACCATGGTCGAGCAGCATGCGCAGCAACGCAGTACCAGTGCCCTGTCGTCTGGCTGCGGGGGTGACCACGAGTTCGGCCGAGCCGTCGGGTGACAGGGCGGCGTACCCGATGAGGTTGCGGGCGCTCTGCAGTCCGGTGACCTCGATCGTGCCGGGGTCGCCGTCGTACGCGAGCACGTGGACGTCGCCCGGGTGCTCACCGTCGAGATGGAGCAGCGTGCGTTCGGAGAGTGGGTTGACGCCGTCGCTCTGTGCGGCCGCACGAGCGAGTTCTGTGACGGCGGCGGCGGTGGCCGAGGGCAACGGTGAGGGCACGGCTTCGAGGGTCACCGGAATACCGTAAAAGGTCCGGATGAGTTCATGCTCGAGTCCTTGGAGGGGCCGCGCCGCGTCGGGTAATTTTCGCGGGACCGCGCACCAGCGGTGACCGACTACGACGGAGTAGACATGGCCTTCACACGACGAGACCGGACGTGGCTGCGAGGACGGCGGGTGGCCGCGCTGGTCGCCGCCGGGACAGCCGCGGCGCTCGCTGTGGCCACGGGGGGATCCGTGACCCAGGCGGCGACGACGGCGAAGCCGAAGCCGACGCACACCCAGATCCAGGTGCTCGCGCTCAACGACTTCCACGGCAACCTCGCGCCGAACAGCCCGACCAGCTCGAGCGGCAACGTCAACGGCACGCCCGCGGGTGGCGCGGAGTTCCTCGCCACGCACCTCAAGCAGATGCGCGCGGCCGCCGCGGCCAAGGGCCAGCAGTCGGTCACGGTCGCCTCCGGTGACCTGATCGGCGCCTCGCCGCTGCTGTCGGCGGCGTTCCATGACGAGCCGACGATCGAGGCGCTGAGCGGGATGGGGCTGGAGGTCGCGTCCGTCGGGAACCACGAGTTCGACGAGGGCTGGCACGAGTTGCTCCGGATGCAGACCGGCGGCTGCCTCCCCGACGGCGACGGGGAGAACAACCAGAACTCCTGCCCCGACCCGAAGAAGCCGTTCACCGGCGCCAAGTTCAAGTATCTGTCGGCGAACGTGTTCTTCGAGAACACGCAGAAGACGCTGTTCGCGCCGTACAAGATCAAGACCTTCAAGGACGGCCGCAAGGTCGCCTTCATCGGCATGACGCTGGAGGACACCCCGAACATCGTCACCCAGTCCGGTGTCGAGGGGCTGACCTTCACCGACGAGATCGAGACCGCCAACAAGCTGGTCCCGATCCTGAAGAAGAAGGGCGCGGAGTCGATCGTCGTGCTGCTGCACGAGGGCGGGTTCCCGGTCGATCCGCGGGCGTACAACAGCTGCCCCGGGATCTCCGGCCCGATCGTTGACATCAACGCCGGTCTCGACCCGGAGATCGACGCGATCATCTCCGGCCACACCCACCAGGGCTACAACTGCACCCTGCAGGACAAGGCCGGCGCGCCCCGGCTCGTGACCAGTGCGTCGTCGTTCGGCAAGCTCGTCACCGAGGTGCGGCTGAGCATCGACAACAAGACCGGTGACGTCGACCGGGCGAACACGATCGCCAACAACCAGATCGTCACGCAGGACGTGCCGAAGGACGCCCGGACGAGTGCGCTGATCGCGAAGTACCAGACCCTGGTCGCGCCGATCGCGAACAAGGTCATCGGTCACCTCACCACGTCGTCGGTCTCGCGTACGCCGGACGAGTCGCTCGAGTCCCCGCTGGGCAATCTGATCGCCGACGCACAACTCGCCGACCCGTCGGTGGTGACGGACGGGAAGGCGCCGGTGGCGGCGTTCATGAACCCGGGCGGTATCCGGGCCGACCTGGCGTCGAACGGCGGTGAGGTCACCTTCGGGCAGGCGTTCACCGTGCAGCCGTTCAACAACTTCCTGGTGTCGATGGACATGACCGGGACGCAGATCAAGACCCTGCTGGAGCAGCAGTTCTCCGGCGTGAACGGTCCGGAGGCGCCGAAGTTCAAGGTCCTCCAGGTCGCGGGCATCACCTACACCTGGAACCCGGCCGCGCCCGCGGGCTCGAAGGTGGTCCCGGGGTCGATCAAGATCGCCGGGCAGCCGCTGGTGGACGGGACGACGTACCGCATCGTCACGAACAACTTCCTGTCCGACGGTGGCGACGGCTTCCCGGCGTTCACCACGGGGACGAACAAGTTCTTCGGCGGTCTCGACATCGATGCCTTCGCGAACTACCTCACCGCCCACGACCCCTACACCCCGGTCCCGACGGACCGCATCTCCACCGGCTCCTGACCCGTCGAGTACGCCGGTACGCCGATTGCGGGCGGCGTACCGGCGGACCCGGGCGCGCTCGTGAGGCGGTCGGGCGGGTTCGCGGGGCGGGAGAGGGCGTGGGAGAGGTTGAGGGGGCAGCTTTTTACGATCGGGTTTGTTGCTGGTACCTTGCGTATTCGGTCTTTTACGGAAGGTGACCGATGGCGCACGTTGCTCCGACTTCGCATCGCCGTGCCGCCCGTGCGTCGCATCGCGGGCATCGCAGTGATGACGGGCCGATCCAGCTCACGACCTGGCTGGGGCTCACGTTCGCGATGGTTCTCGGTCTGGTGCTGACTGCGCGGTCGCATGTCGGCGTGCACGCGGCCGGGATCACGTTGCTGGTGATGCTGGTGCCGTTGACAGTGGCTGTGTTCGGGGCGGCGCTGAAGCGGGGGATCGGGTCTGGGAAGGCGGCTCTGATGACTGCAGTCGCACTCACCCTCGTGCTCCTGAAGTTCCTGCTCTGAGCCCCGACCTGCTCTGAGCCCCGACCTGCTCTGAGCCCCGACCTGCTCTGAGCCCCGACCTGCTCTGAGCCCCGACCTGCTCTGAGCCCCGACCTGCTCTGAGCTCCAAGCTGCTCCGAGCCCCAACGTGCTCCGAGTCCGACCTGGTCTGAGCCCTGATTTGCCCCGAGCTCCGACCTGCGCCGAGCTCCGACAACTTGCTTTGGGGCTGGCCGTCGTGCATTGGGCCCGGCTGGGGGAGTGATGCTGGAGGCGGGTCAGCCGCCGGCGAAGGGTGGGAGGGCGTCTACCTGGGCGCCGGCGTGGAGCGGGGTGGAGGGGTCGGCGCGCTGGCCGTCGAGCAGGAAGGTGCAGATGCCGAGGACCCGGGCCAGCTCGGGGCGGTCGGCGGAGACGGTGCCGATCAGGTCGCGGATCGAGGCGGCGTCGGCGGTCGCAGAGGACTCGCCGGCGGCGGCGCGGGCGGCGGCGAAGTACCTGATGGTGACTTCCGGCATCTGGGAGTACGCCTCACTAATCGGTTAAGTCTCAGCTATTATGTCAGCTTGCTGTTGCTATCCAGTGTGTCTCAGGCCCCCGGCAATGACGCCGTCGGGGCCTGACGTGCAGAAGGACCGGATCGCTCTCGGGGGATCCACCGACCAGCACAAGGAGACAGCGTGAGTACGTTGCTTCTGCTGACGAACGCGCTGCAGGCGTCCACCGAGGTGCTGCCCTCGCTCGCCCTGCTGCCGCACCAGATCCGGATCCTTCCCGCCGAGGTCGCCGCGCTGGTCGACGCCCCAGACGCGGACGCTGTCCTGCTCGACGCCCGCCGCGACCTGGTGGCGGTCCGGGGTGTCTCCCGCCTGATCCGGACCACCGGGGTCGACGTACCGCTGATCCTGGTCGTGACCGAGGGCGGCCTGACCGCGGTGAACGCCGACTGGGGCGCGGACGACGTACTGCTGGACACGGCCGGCCCGGCCGAGATCGAGGCGCGGCTGCGGCTGGTGATCGGCCGGCTCGCAGCGGCTCGCAACGACGAGCCCGACAGTTCGCTGATCCGCACCGGTGACGTGGTGATCGACGAGGCGTCGTACACCGCGAAGCTCAACGGGCGGGCGCTCGACCTGACGTACAAGGAGTTCGAGCTGTTCAAGTTCCTCGCGCAGCATCCGGGGCGGGTGTTCACCCGGGAGCAGTTGCTGCAGGAGGTGTGGGGGTACGACTACTTCGGTGGGACGCGGACGGTGGACGTGCACGTACGGCGGCTGCGCGCGAAGCTCGGCCCGGAGCACGAATCCCTGATCGGCACCGTGCGGAACGTCGGCTACCGGTTCGTGATCCCGCCCACCAACACTCGCGAAACCGCCGACGCCAAAGCCTGAGCCCGCCGCGGGCACAGGCCTCCTAGGCCGGAGGTCCGGTTGAATGGGGTTGTGGACAGCGGGCTGGTGGTGCGCGCCGGGGTGGTGATCCCGGAGACGGAGTTGGCCTGGCGCTTCTCGCGGTCCAGCGGTCCGGGCGGTCAGTCGGTCAACACCACCGACAGCCGGGTGGAGCTGAGCTTCGACGTCCGCGGTACGACGGCGCTGTCCGACGTACTGCGGGCTCGCGCGCTCGAGCGGCTGCGGTCGCGGCTGGTGGACGGCGTACTGACGGTCGCGGCGTCGGAGCACAAGTCGCAGTGGCGGAACCGGGAGGCGGCGCGGACCCGGCTCGCGGCGCTGCTGCGGGACGCGATCGCGGCCCCGCCTCGGCAGCGGCGGCCGACCAAGCCGAGCAAGAGCTCGGTCCGCCGGCGGCTGGACGACAAGAAGCGCCGCGGCGAGACCAAGCGGCTGCGAGGGCGCCCGTCGGACTGACGCGCGGACGCCCCTCGGAGCGGGTGATGCGCGGGCGCGCCTTCAAGCGAGGATGCGCGGGCGCGCCTTCAAGCGAGGATGCGCGGGCGCGCCCCTCAGAGTGATGCGCGGACCCCGTCGGAGTGGTGCGCGGGCGTGCGTCCGAGTGGTGAACGACCGTTTGGGGGCCTAGGTCTGCGACGTACGCTGGGTTGTCATGAGCCTGGGGATGTGGGTGCTGGTCGGTGCGGTCGCCGTCGGCGTCATTCTCAGTCTGCTCAAGTCCAAGCTCGACGGCCGCTTCCGGGGTACCCGGCAGGTCAGAAGGACAGAGGCGCACGACGTGGACAGCGTGGACCGGGTCTCCGCGGCGGACATCGGCAGCGAGCTCGGTGAGCGGGCGACGCTGCTGCAGTTCTCGTCGGCGTTCTGCGCGCCCTGCCGCGCGACCCGACGGACACTGGCCGAGGTCGAGGGCATGGTCGATGGCGTGCGGCACGTCGAACTCGACGCCGAGAAGCATCTCGAGCTGGTCCGGCGGCTGGACATCCTGCGTACGCCGACCACCTTGGTCCTCGACAGCGCCGGCGCGATCGTGAAGCGGGCCAGCGGCGCGCCGCGCAAGCCCGACGTGATCGCCGCACTGGCGACCGCGATCGAGCACGCGCCCCGCTGAGCCCGTCCGGTACCTGCCACCGAATGGCGAATGGACCGCCGCGTAGGTGATGCTTTGGCGGTGAGCTATCCAGCCGGTTGGTACGACGACCCCCAGGACCAGTCCCAGCAGCGGTACTGGGACGGCAACGCGTGGACCGACGACCGGCGTCCGCGCCAGAGTCCGCCGCCGTACCAGGGCCAGTTCGGTCAGCCCGCGGGGCAGCAGCAGTTCGGCCAACCGGTCCAGCACGGCCAGGTGTACGGCGGCGGCCAGCCCGGGCCGGCGCAGTACGGGCAACCGAAACCCCAGCAATACGGCCAACCGGGCCCACAACAGCAGCACGGCCAGCAGCAGCAAGGCCAGCAGTACGGCGGTCAGCAGCCGTACCCCCAGCAGGGCGGCTACGGCTACCCCGGTCAGAAGGTGCACACCACTCCGGACGGCCAGCAACTGTCCGGCTGGTGGCGGCGGGTGTTCGCCCGCATCATCGACTCGATCATCGTCGGCATCATCGGCCTGCCGCTGACCGGCTACTTCTACTACCAGTACTTCCTGGTGATCTGGGAGTACCTGGAAGAGACCATGGACGCCGCGGCCGCCGGGACGCCGACGACCACGACCGCGCTCCCGCCCGAGGCGTACCAGTGGATGATCCCGGCCGTGCTGATCGGCATGGCCGTGTCGTTCGTGTACGAGTACCTGTTCCTGACCAAGAAGGGCGCCACCCCCGGGAAGATGGCGCTGGGGATCGCAGTCCGGTTGCGCGACGTCCCCGGCCTTCCGCCGGGGCAGGCCGTGGCCAAGCGGTACGGCTTCGAGATCCTGCTCAGCGTGCTCGGGGCGATCCCGCTGGTCGGGACGCTGTTCGGCTTCCTCGCGCTGATCAACTACCTGTGGCCGCTGTGGGACGACAAGAAGCAGGCCCTGCACGACAAGATCGCGGCGACCAACGTGGTCCGCGTTTGACCGCGATGTGAACAGTTGTCTCACGAAATGGGACCACGGCTGGTGGGCCCGCCCGCTTTCCGTACTCTCGATGCCGTGGCTTACACGACATGGCTGACCAAGCGCCGGGCGGTGGACAACTGCCGGGTGCGCTCGTCGCTGTGTCGTCGCCGCTGACCAGGCGGCGTCCCGAGCGCTGCGGAACCGGTCGCTGAGCACGGTTCCGCGTACGTCGTCTCCCGCGTACCCGGGCGGGTCCGGCTCGATCCATCTCCCTCGGGGAGTCGTCATGTCCGACACGACAGCCACAGTCGATCCGCGCGGACTCCGGTTCGCGGCGGGCATCACCACCGTGCTGCTCGCGCTGACGCTGATCCTGAACAGTGCCTGGCCGCTCGCGGTCCAGGCCGTGGTGTTCGCGATCTCGGTCGCGTTCGGCGTCCACGCGTCGCCGTACGGGCAACTGTTCAAGCGGCTGGTCCGCCCGCAGCTGGGCCCGCCGCGCGAGCTGGAGGACGCGGCGCCGCCGCGGTTCGCCCAGCTGGTCGGCCTCGTCTTCGCGGCCGCCGGTCTGATCGGGTACCTGACCGGCGTCACCGTGCTCGGCGTGGTCGCCACCGGATTCGCCCTGGTCGCCGCTTTCGTGAACGCGGCCGTCGGGCTCTGCCTCGGGTGCGAGGCCTATCTGCTGATCCACCGCATTCGTACGCCGTCAACCGCTACCAACTGAGAAGAGGCAGCACACATGAGCAGGGAATCCGCGCTCGTCTCGGCCGACTGGGTCGAGGAGCACAAGAACGACGCCGGGGTCGTCCTGATCGAGGTCGACGAAGACGTCTCGGCGTACGACGCCGGCCACATCGCCGGCGCGATCAAGCTGGACTGGAAGGACGACCTGCAGGACCCGGTACGGCGTGACTTCGTGAACCAGCAGCAGTTCGAGGCGCTGCTGTCCGAGCGTGGCGTGAAGAACGAGGACACGGTCGTCCTGTACGGCGGCAACAACAACTGGTTCGCGGCGTACGCGTACTGGTACTTCAAGCTGTACGGCCACGGCGACGTCCGGCTGCTCGACGGCGGCCGCAAGCGCTGGGAGCTGGACAGCCGCGAGCTGACCGACGAGGTCGTGAAGCGCGACGCCACCGAGTACAAGGCCAAGGAGCCGGACCTCACCATCCGCGCGTTCCGCGACGAGGTCAACGAGGCCATCGGCGTGAAGAACCTGGTCGACGTCCGCAGCCCCGACGAGTACGCCGGCCGGCTGCTCGCCCCGGCCCACCTGCCGCAGGAGCAGGCGCAGCGCGCGGGTCACATCCCGACCGCCGCGAACATCCCCTGGAGCAAGGCCGCCAACGACGACGGCACCTTCCGGTCCGACGACGAGCTGAAGTCGCTGTACGCCGACGCCGGCGTCGACTTCGGCAAGGACACCATCGCCTACTGCCGCATCGGTGAGCGGTCGGCGCACACCTGGTTCGTGCTGCACGAGATCCTCGGTCAGGCGAACGTGAAGAACTACGACGGTTCCTGGACCGAGTGGGGTTCGCTGGTCGGCGTACCCGTTGCCCTCGGCGACGAACCCGGAAAGGCCTGACACATGTGCGGAGCGAAGAAGGGCGGCCTCGACCTCAAGGGTGTCGACGTCGACAAGGAAGCCGTGATCCAGGGGCAGGTGCTGCGCGGCGAGGAGCCTGTCGGCGGCGCGTACGTGCGGCTGCTGGACGCCTCGGGTGAGTTCACCGCCGAGGTACCGACGTCCGCGACCGGGCACTTCCGGTTCTTCGCGGCGCCGGGCAGCTGGACACTGCGGACGCTGGCGCCGAAGGCGGCGCCGGTCGACCGCCAGGTCGTCGCCCAGTACGGCGAGGTCGCCGAGGTGGCCGTTACCGTCTGACTTGTCGCTCGTTACAGATGGTGCCGCCGCCCACCCGCGGCGGCCCACCCTGATGCGGTCCCCGAAGGGCCCGGACCTTGCGCGTCCGGGCCCTTCGGCTTGCCCGGAAACCGTCCTGTGTGCAGGGATTCGGGCATCACCGCCGGGTTACGGGTGCGGTCGGAAAATCTCGCCCGCCGAGCGGACAGGTAACGGTTTGGTCTCGGAGAGGAACCTTCTCGTTACCTACCGCAACCGACTGAGTTGTGTCTGTGTCCTGGCCCGCCATCCGGGTCACGTCATCACTCAGGGAGGAGGGGTCATGAGACCCCGCATCGGATACAAGAAGCTCGCTGCCGTCGGTGTTGCCGCGGTTGTCGGCGTGGCTTCTACGATCGCGCTGACCTCGGGTTCGGCGTCCGCGTCGCCCGTCTTCGGCTACAGCGGCTACGCGTTCGGCACCGACGTCCAGTCGGGTCTGGCGAACAGCGGCCCGCAGGTGGTCAGCCAGATCAGCTGCACCACGGACTCGAACCGGTCCGACAAGAACGACCTCGCCGCCGCGAACGTCAACAACCACGCGATCGCCCGCACCGTGCGGACGGACACGCACTCGTTCAACAACAAGTTTGGGAACGGCGTCACCAGCAACGCGACCGCGGTCGACATCAAGCTCGGCAGCCTGCTGCACCTGACGGGTGTGAAGACCACCACCACGGCGGTGTACAAGAACGGCAAGCTGTCCTACACCGGCAGCACCACCTTCGCCGGCGTGAAGATCGGTTCCGTCTCGGTGCCGTCGCTGCTCAAGCCCGAGCCGAACACCAAGGTCGCCGTACCGGGCCTTGGCTACATCGTGCTGAACCGCGTCGGTGGCGTGAAGACCAACACCGGCATCTACTCGTACGCGCAGGCCGTCGTGCTGCACGCCACGGTGAAGAACAAGTACATCCCGCAGGGTGTCGACGTCGCGGTGCTGAAGACACGCTCGGAGATCACCAAGCCGGCCACCGCGATGGTGATCGGTGACGCCTACGGCACCAAGGCGCACGCGGACAAGCTGGTCGTCTCCGGTCCGACCTCCTACCAGGCCACCTGCCAGGGCACGGAAGGCAAGACGATCCGGAACGCGATCGGCGAGCTGAACATCCCGAAGGTCGCTTACGTGGGTGCGGTCTACACCACGAAGAACGGCTACATGAGCATGGACAAGTCGGCCGTGAAGTTCACCTCGCACGTCGCGGGTGTGAAGGTCGGCAACCTGTCGATCGGCGCCATCGAGTCCTCCGCCGCGGCGTGGAAGACCAAGGACGGCAAGGTCGGCCTGGACCACAGCTCGAGCATCGCCTCGATCCGCGTCGGCAACAAGGTGTACCCGGTCAAGACCGGCCCGAACGCCACGCTGGACATCCCGGGCATCGCCAAGCTGACCTTCAACCAGGTCGTGAAGCAGCAGCGGTACATCTCGGTCAACGCCCTGGTGATCGACGTCTACAGCCTGAACACCAAGGTCATCGTCGGCCACTCGGCCGCCGGCGTCATCGGCTGATCCAGCCCGACGCACCCTTCTGAGTCGAACCTCACCGATTCAGAACAGCACGACACCGGCCCCGGCTGGATCCCAGTGATCCGGCCGGGGCCGTTCTTCGTACCGACTCTCAGGCGTCGAGGATCAGGGTGACCGGGCCGTCGTTGACCAGGGCAACGTTCATGTGGGTGCCGAAGCGGCCGCGTTCCACCTTGGCGCCGAGGGACTCGAGGGCTGCGCAGAAGGCGTCGTACAGGGGTTCCGAGACGGGGGCCGGGGCTGCGGCGCTCCAGGACGGGCGGCGGCCTTTGCGGGTGTCGGCGTACAGGGTGAACTGGCTGATGGCGAGGATCGGCGCCTGCTCGTCGGCGCAGGAACGCTCGTCGCGGAGGATGCGCAGCGTCCAGATCTTCGCGGCGAGCGCCTTCGCCTGCTCCTCGGTGTCGTCGTGGGTGACGCCGAGCAGCACCAGCAGCCCGGGCTCGTCGATCGCACCGACCACCTCGCCCTCGACGGTGACCGATGCCTGACTGACACGCTGTACGACGGCTCTCATGCCTCCATCCTGCCGTGCGGGAGATCGTCCGGTCATCAGGGCATCGAACCGGCGAATGTCCTGTCCGGTCGGCGATCTGGCAGGATCTGTTCATGGCCTCGACTCTGATCACCGTTGCTCCCACCGGCGCCGAGACCGCCAAGGCGGACTGCCCGGCGCTGCCGACGACGCTCGACGAACTGGTCGAGACCGCGAAGCGGTGCGAGGCGGCCGGGGCCGCGATGATCCACATTCACATCCGCGACGGCGAGCACCGGCCGACACTCGATCTCGGCCGGCTGACCGAGACCGTCGCCGCCGTACGGGAGAACACCGCCCTGATCGTGCAGTTGTCGACCGGCGGCGCGGTGACCGATCCGTTCGACCATCGCCTGCGGGTGCTGGACGCCGCGCCGGACTCGTGCTCGCTGACGATGGGCACGGTCAACTTCGGTGATGACGTGTTCATGAACCCGTGGCCGTTCGTCACCGAGCTCTATCGGCTCACGCAGGAGCGGGAGGTCGTGCCGGAGTTCGAGCTGTTCGACCTCGGGCACGTGGCCGCGTTGCACCGGTTGCTGGACAAGTTCGGTCTGCCGTACGGCGGGCGCGTGCACTGCGATCTGGTGATGGGCGTCCCGGGCGGCATGCCTGGCACGACGGACGCATTGGTCGCCGCGGTCAACGCGCTGCCGGCCGCGGTGACGTCCTGGTCTGCCACCGGAGTCGGGCGTACGACGCTGCCGGTCGCACTGGCCGCGTTGTCGAAGGGCGGACACCTGCGGGTCGGGATGGAGGACACGTTGACGCTGGCGAAGGGACAGCCGGTCACGCACAACGCCGAGCTGGTCGAGCGTGCCGCGACCCTCGCGACCTTGGCGCAGCGCCCGCCGATGTCGCCGGACGAGGCCCGTGGGCTGCTGAACGTCAAGCGGTGAGGTGCAGAACGACAGGAGGTGTCGGTCGGATCGGCCGCTCCTAGCCCGCTCGTCCCGCTCGGGCCGTTCGCGCGAGCCGGATACCTCCTGTCGTTCTGTCCGTCGGTCCGGGGGTGGTGGCACCGGCTGGGCTTAGGCTTGGCGGGCTGAGAGAGGAGTCGACGGGTGAAGACGCAGCTGCGGTCGTCCGACGATGACGAACGCGCCATGGCCGACCTCGCCGAGGTCTCCGACTGGAGATCGATCTGGGGACCACCGGGGACCGGGCTGGACGCGATCCGCGCGCTGGTCTCCCGCGTCACCGCGGCCACCGGCTGGCGTCCGTGGGCTCCCGGCAACATCGACCCCAACCGCTACACATGGGGCCTGGTCACTCCGCGCGAGACCGTGATGCTCGTGCTGCCGGACGCCGTACTGCCGGAGAGTCCGCGCAGCGGGTGGTCGGCGTACGAGATCGGTCCGGGGGAGCAGACCGAGGCCGAGGAAGGGCTGGACGAGTACTGGCCCAACCAGTTGCTGTTGGCCCGCAAGCACTGGGGCGCGCCGGTGTACGTCGGTCCCGGTGACGATCCCCGGGTCCCGCCCGAGTGGCGGGGACGCCGGCGTCACCTGGCGGTCTGGCTGAAGCCGGGCGCCGAGTTTCACCTGTACGCGACACAGCCCGGGCCGGAGGACGCGCAGGCCGGCTTCGGGTACTCCGTCTATGCGAGCGAGGTGGCGTGATGGCCGAAGCGGAAGACATCTTCGAGCAGACGCTGTCGGGGCTGCGGACCCAGCTGCGGCACCTGCGGCGGCTGCGGAACGCTCTCAGCCGCCGGCAGGAGGCGCGTTCGCTACTGGAGGCCATGCGGAACGCGCGGACGCACAACGCGGATCTCGACCGGGCGATCAACAACGACCCGGACCGGGCGTCGCAGTGGGGCGAGATCGAGCGGCAGATCCAGCAGTTGCGGGAGCAGAACGACCGGCTGCAGGAGCAGAACGCGCAGCGCCAGGCGGAGATCGACCGCCAGCAGGCCGATCTCGACCAGGCGCGGGCGGACAGCCTCGATCCCGATCGCGACGGGGTGCCCAACGACGTCGAGGAGCGCCGGGAGGCGGCGGACGACGCGCGGCAGCGGGAGGAGCAGGCCGAGGACCGTGAGCAGGCCGTCGACCAGGACGGCGACGGGGTGGACGATCAGGTCGAGGACCGCCAGGAGGAGCAGGCCGAGCGGGATCGTGAGGCCGAGGCGCGGCGGGAGCAGGAACGCCAGCGCGAGCGCGACGAGCAGGAGCGCGGGCCTGATCCCACGGTGCCGGTCGCGGCGGCCGCAGGTACGGCGGCCGCCGTCGACGAACTGAACGACGAACGTGACGACCGCGCCGACGAGCTGAACAGTCGGGAAGCCGAACAGGACGTCGAGCTGGGCGACGACGGCGTCAGCCGCCCGACCGCCGACCAGGAGCTCAACGGACCAGACGCCGACCAGGACCGCACACAGGAGGCGAACGGGCCCGACGCTGACCAGGTCCGTGCGCAGGAAGTGAACGAGCCGGGGGCCGACCAGGTTCGTGCGCAGGAAGTAGATGGGCTGGACGCCGACCAGGTCCGCGCGCCGGAAGCGGATGGGCCGGACGCGGACCAGGTTCGGCAGGCTGAGGTGGATGGGGCGGAGCCTGATCAGGTTCGCCAACCGGAGCTGGACGGGCGGGACGCTCAGGAGTTGGGGGGGCCGGGAGCCGAGCAGGCTCGTCAGGCGGAGCTGGATGGGCAGGATGCTCAGCAGGTGGGTGGGCCGGAGGGCGAGCAACAGGTTGAGCTTGGTGACGATGGGGTGATTCGGCCGGCGGGGGAGCGGGCGGCGCAGGCTGAGGTGAACGAGCCGACGCGTGGGCAGTACGTGGATGCTGATGGTGCTACTCCGCCGGTGATCGGGGAGGATCAGCAGGCGCAGGGACCGGCGGTCGATCAGTCTGGCGAGCAGCGGGTGCAGCCCGTCGAGCGGGTGCTTGATGAGCAGCGGGCTGAGCACGCGCAGAGCTCGGACGGTCGGCAGCAAGGTGATCGACCGAACGGGATGACGCCGGACGAGATCGGGCGGAATCAGCACGTCGCCAACTCCGGGACCTCGCCGGCCACCGGCGCGGCCGTTCCACCGCGCGAGGAGGCGCTCACCGGCGGCCGCGGCGGTCAGACGCCCGCTCAGCAGCACCAGGTGAACGTCAACCGCGGCGGCCGCACCGACGGCCCCGGCCTAGGCGAGTAACCAAACCACACCCCCACCATCCCCACCACACCGTTCCGCCACGCACTGCGCACCACACCGTCCCCGGTGCGAACGCCCCACCACACCATCCCGAAAACGCCATCTCCACCACACCAACCCCACCACACGTCCCCGGCGTACCGTCCCACTGCACGTCTCCGGGCGTGCCGTCACCGACTCGCCGTCGCCGGTGGGCGGAGTGGGGTTAGTAGACGATGGCTTGGGTGTTTTGGGTGAGGATTTCTTCGGTGAAGGCTGGGGCGCCGGCGATTCGTGTGCCGGGGACTAGATCGGCCTCGGTCAGGTCGCGGCGTTTGGCGCACTGGGTGCAGACGGTCAGCTGACCGCCTTCGACCACGGCCGCGAGCAGGTCCGCGAGCGGCGCCGCGTGGGGGAGGTCGAACTTCTCGGCCCGCCCGGGTACGGCGAACCAGACGGCCTCGCCGGTGAGCCAGAGCGACACCGTGGCTCCGGCGGCGACGGCGGTCGCGGCCACGGTGAACGCCTGGTTGGCGCGTTCGGGCTCGTCGGCACCTGCGGTCAGCTTGATCACCAGCGTGCGGGACATCACGCCACGGTAGCCGAAGGTCCGCCGCGACCATCCTCTAGACTGGCCGACGTGCTGCACGTCATCTTCACCACGCTGCTGGTCCTGGTCTGTGTGTTCATGGGCTGGTTCTCGGCATTCGTCGTCTACCGGCTGTACCGCGGCCGCAGCACCAACTGAGACCTGAGATGGCGTTCGAGATCCCGCAGGACCTCCACCCCGACCTGATGCCGCTGGCCTGGCTGCTCGGTCGCTGGGAGGGCCGCGGTCACGGGGACTACCCGACGATCGAGAAGTTCGAGTTCGGTCAGCAGATCGACTTCAGCCACAACGGCAAGCCCTACATGCATTACGTGAGCCAGACGTACGTCGTCGGCGAGGACGGCACGAAGGAACGCCCGCTCGCGGTCGAGACCGGGTTCTGGCGGCCGAAGCCGGACAACAAGGTCGAGCTGGTGCTCGCGCACCCGACCGGTGTCGCGGAGATCTGGTACGGCGAGATCGACGGCGCGAAGATCGAGCTGCGGACCGATGTGGTCGCCCGCACCGAGACGGCCAAGGAGGTCAGCGCCGGCCACCGGCTGTACGGCCTGGTCAAGGGCGAGCTGCTCTGGGCCTACGACATGGCCGCCGAGGGCCAGCCCCTCCAGCCCCACCTCTGGGCGACCCTCGTCCGGGCCTAACTCTCGGCCACCCAGGAGTACTCGACCTTCGGCCGGCCGCTGCGGCCGTCGTACCGCTGGGTGCGCAACGCCTGGCCCTGGTCGGCGAGGTGTTCGAGGTAGCGGCGGGCTGTGATCCGTGAGGTGCCGAGGGACGCGGCCACCTCCTCGGCGGTCCAGCCCTCGCGGTTCCCGAGGAGCTGGACGACCCGGTCCAGCACCGATCCGGCCAGCCCTTTCGGCACCGACGACGACACGGTTGCCGGATGCAACAACCGGTCGACCTCGTCCTGGTCCGCGACCACCTGACCGGAGGCGGCCGCCTTGCGTTGCCGCGCGTACGCCGTCAGTCGGTCGCGCAAAGTCTCGTACGCAAAGGGTTTCAGCACGTACTGCACCACGCCGATCCGCGCCGCCGCCTGCACCGCGGCCACCTCCCGGGCCGACGTCACCGCGACCACGTCGGTCTGGTTGCCCAAGGCACGCATCCGGCGGACGACGTCCAGTCCGTGCCCGTCCGGGAGATGCATGTCCAGCAGCACCAGGTCGACCTCGCCGCGAGCGAGCACCTGGAGCGCCCGGGCCGCCGTCCCCGCGACGCCGAGACACGTGAAGCCGGGCAGCCGGTCGACGTACGTGCGATGAGCCTCCGCGGCGACCGGGTCGTCCTCGACGACGAGGACCCGCAGGTCAGGCACTGGCGTCCACCGCCCGCGGCAGCCGGACCCGCACGGTCAGCGCCGGTACGTCGTCCAGCTCGGAATCCGGATCCACCATCACCGTCCCCTGCCAGCGCTCGACCGTACTGCGTACCAGCACGAGCCCGAGACCGTGTCCCGGCTCGGCCTTGGTCGTCCAGCCTCGGTCGAACATGTGCGCCAGTTCTACCGCACCCAGCTCGGCGCCGGTATTGGTCACGGCGAGGTCGATCGCGTCCGGCGTCGTACTCGCCCGCAGCTCGACCCGGCGGGGAGCGGATCCGCCGCGTGCGGCTTCGATCGCGTTGTCGAGCAGGTTGCCCACCACCGTGACCACGTCCTGCGCGGGCAGCCGGGTGTTGAGGGCCTCCTGCCCGAGCTCCAGCGTCAGCACGACGCCGCGTTCCTGGGCCTGGGACAGTTTGGCGAGCAGGAGCGACGCGAGCACCGGGTCGCCGACCGTGCCGACGACGCGGTCCGTCATCGCCTGCGCGAACTGCAGCTCCGAGACCGCGAACTCCCGCGCCTTCTCCGGTTTGCCGATCTCGATCAGGCTGACCACGGTGTGCAGGCGGTTCGAGGCCTCGTGGTTCTGCGCCTGCAGCGAGTCGGCCAGGCTGCGGACCGCATCCAGCTCCCCGAGGAGCCGCTGCAACTGGGTATGGTCCCGCAGCGTGACGATCCGCCCGGACCGCGCCGGTTGCTGGTTGACGACCACGACCCCGTCGGCGCCGAGGTGAAGCTCGTCGTACGCCGTCCGGCCGGCGATCATCAGTTCGGACAACGTGCTGCCCAGGTGGAGCTCGGAGATCGGGGTGCCCGGCGCGACCGCGTCCAGACCGAGGAGGTGACGAGCCTCGTCGTTGACCAACTGCACCTGGCCGTCCGCGTCGAGCAGGATCAGGCCTTCGCGGGCGGCGCGCAGGACTCCCTCGTAGAAGTCGAGCATGCGGGCCAGCGCCTGGGTGCCGATGCCGCGGGTCGCTCGGCGGACCCGCCAGGAGACCAGCGCGTTGCCCGCGATCGCGACCCCGAGCATCAGGCTCGCGACGCCGAGCATCGAACGCACGTCCAGCCTGATCAGCTCCCACCAGCCGGGCGGCGCGATCCCGGCGGCCGCGGCGTCCCGGACCGCCTGCGCCCGGGAGCGGGCGACCATAGTGATCCAGACCATCGCGATCAACACCGCGGCCGTGACGGTCTGCAGCCAGAGCACCTGGCGGCGCAGCTCCCACGGCCGATCTCTCATGTCGACAGTGTGCATAGGATGCGCGACATTTGTGCATTCCAGCGGGCCACTGGTCCGCTGCGACGAACGATATGAACGAAATGCCGGGTTTGCCTGTGCGTCACGTCACAGTTACTCAGGTACCGCCCGCCCGGCCGCTACAGGAGTGTCCCTATGTCGAGCCCGACCGAATCCCGACCGACCCCGGTCCGCAACGATCGGACCCACTTCCTCTACATCGCCGTCATCGTCGCCGTGCTGCTCGGCATCGGCGTCGGCTTCCTCTTCCCGAACTTCGCCGTCGAGCTGAAGCCGCTCGGCACCGGGTTCGTCAACCTGATCAAGATGATGATCAGCCCGGTCATCTTCTGCACGCTGGTGCTCGGCATCGGCTCGGTCCGGCAGGCCGCCAGCGTCGGCAAGGTCGGCGGTCTCGCACTCGTCTACTTCCTGGTGATGTCGACGGCCGCGCTCGCGATCGGCCTGCTGGTCGGCAACCTGGTGCAGCCCGGCTCCGGCCTGAACCTGACCGACACGCTCCGCGAGGCCGGCCAGAAGCAGGCCGCCGGCGCGCACGAGAGTACGTCGGACTTCATCCTCGGCATCATCCCGCAGACGATCGTGTCCGCGCTGACCGAGGGCGAGGTCCTGCAGACCGTGCTGGTCGCCCTACTGGTCGGCTTCGCGCTGCAGGCGATGGGCAACACCGGACAGCCGATCCTGAACGGTATCGGCCACCTGCAGCGGCTGGTGTTCAAGATCCTGTCGATGATCATGTGGGTCGCCCCGATCGGCGCGTTCGGCGCGATCGCGGCCGTCGTCGGCGCCACCGGGACGGACGCGCTGGTCAGCCTCGGCAAGATCATGCTGGCCTTCTACCTCACCTGCCTGCTCTTCGTGGTCGTTGTCCTGGGCACCGTTCTGCGGGTGGTCGCCGGCATCTCGGTGTTCCAGTTGCTGCGCTACCTGGGCCGCGAGTTCCTGCTGATCGTGTCCACGTCGTCCTCGGAGACCGCGCTGCCGCGGCTGATCGGGAAGATGGAGCACCTCGGCGTCGGCAAGCAGGTCGTCGGCATCACCGTCCCGACCGGCTACTCGTTCAACCTGGACGGCACGGCGATCTACCTGACCATGGCGTCGCTGTTCATCGCCGAGGCGATGGACCAGCCGTTCTCGCTGGGGCAGCAGATCTCCCTGCTGGCGTTCATGATCATCGCCTCGAAGGGCGCCGCCGGTGTCACCGGTGCCGGCCTGGCCACGCTGGCTGGCGGTCTGCAGTCCCACCGGCCGGACCTGGTCGACGGGGTCGGTCTGATCGTCGGTATCGACCGGTTCATGTCCGAGGCCCGGGCACTGACGAACTTCGCCGGCAACGCGGTCGCGACCGTTGTCGTCGGCCACTGGGTCGGGGCCTTCGACAAGGACCAGGCCCGGCAGGTCTTCGCCGGCGAGGATCCGTTCGACGAGGCCGCGTTCGCCGCCGGTGACACCCACGCCGGCGACGTACCGCAGGCATCCGAGCGGCCCGCCGACCTCGAGCCCTCCAACCGCTAGACATCCCTCCTCACTGCCCGTCAGCTCTACATGCTGGCGGGCAGTGTCGTCTCTAACTCCCGGTCAGCTTCTCGACCACGGGAGCCAGGTCGTCGAGGTACAGCGAGTTGACGGTGATGTACGACGTACCGAACTCGTCCCGGCGGCGCTCGAGCTCGTCGACCATCTGCTGCGGCGTCCCGCGCAGCATCATCAGCGAGTCGCTCGCCTCCAGCTCCTCGGGCGCGGCGCCCGCGGCCTGCCGCGTCCACGGCGGCAGCTCGCGGGTCCCGGCCGCGAACAGGTTCATCGCCAGCTCGATCTCGTCCGCGCGCGGTCCGGCCAGGTCGCGCAGGTCGCGGACCAGGCGCAGGATCTCGGCCCGTGGCGTCATCGCGCCCTTGGCGATCGACACGATGTCGGCCCGGGCCGCCGCCAGCGCGAGTGCCCGGGGTCCGCCGGCCGCCAGCATGATCGGCGTACGCCGGTCGCCGTCGAGCTGCTCCAGGAGGTCGAGGGTCTCGCGGACCTGGTCACGGCGTTCCTTGCCGGAGCCGAACCGCAGTCCGAGCTCGGCCGCCTCTTGGTCGATGCCCGGGCGGCCGGTGCCGATGCCGAAGTCGAACCGGCCGTCGGTCAGCACGGTCAGCGTGTGCGCGTCCCACGCGGCCTGGCGAGGCGTCCGCAGCGGTGCCGCCGCGACGAACGTGGCGACCCGGACATCCGCCAGGGCCGCGGCCATCGCGAGGGCCGCGAACGGCGAGGGCAGTTGCAGGCCGTCCGGTATCAGCACGCTCGAGTAGCCGAGGTCGGCCGCCCGCCGTACGGTCGTGGTCCACTCCTCCGCGGTCGCCGGGCTGCCCACCACGCCGAACCGGAATCGCCTGTCGCCCATCGTCGTGCTCCTCTCGAAAAGTCGGTACGTCCAGGCTGTCCGTGAGCCGGTGTTGTCCACATCCCACGGTGGGAGGCGATCGCCGTACGCCGCTCGACGTACTCTGGTGACATGTCACTGAAGCGCAGCCCCCTGCTGGACCGGCCCGCCGCGGTCGAGGCTGACGGACTCGACGCCGGGGTCGCGGCGCACTACGGCTCCGACCTCCGGGAGCAGCGGATGCTGGCGGCCGGGGACGGCTTCGTCGACCTGTCGCACCGCGAGGTCGTCACGATCACCGGCCCGGACCGCCTGACCTGGCTGCACGCGCTCACCACGCAGTACTTCGAAGGCTTGAAGCCGGGGACGTCGACCACGGCGCTGCTGCTGTCGCCGACCGGCCACATCGAGCACGTGATGTACGGCGTCGACGACGGCGAGACGTTCTGGCTGCACACGGAGCCTGGCGCGGCCGCCGCGCTGATCGAGTGGCTGCGGAAGATGGTGTTCATGTCGCGTGTCGAGATCACCGACGTGACCGACGACTACGCGATCGTGTGGCGTCCCGGGCCCGCCGGCGGTGAGTTCCTGACCCGCAGCGGCGAAGACTCGCTCGGCGGTCACGAAGTCTTCCTGCCACGGTCCGAGCTGGCCGGGCTGGAAGGTCCTGCGGCCGGGATCTGGGCGTACGAGGCGCTCCGGATCGAGGCGGGCGCGCCACGGTTCGGCCTGGACACCGACGAGCGCGCGATCCCGAACGAGGTCGGCTGGCTGGGCGTCGGCGTACACCTGGACAAGGGCTGCTACCGCGGTCAGGAGACGGTCGCCCGGGTGCACAACCTCGGCCGTCCGCCCCGGCGGCTCGTCCGGCTCCATCTGGACGGCTCGGTCGACCACCTGCCGGCGCACGGGTACGCCGTACGCGCAGGTGAGAAGCAGGTCGGGTTCGTCGGGTCGGCGGCCCGGCACCACGAGTACGGCCCGATCGCGCTGGCGCTGGTGAAACGGAACGTGGATCCGGCCGCCGTGCTCGAGGTCGTCGCCGAGGACCAGCCCACGGTGACCGCGACCCAAGAGGTCCTGGTCGATCCCGAGGTGGGGTTGCACGTGCGCTCGCGGCTGTGAGCCGCATCATTCGCAACCCCACGTTTTGCACCTGTACAGTGCAGCCGTGAGTGAACCTGTGATCCTGGCCGACGTCGTCCGCAACGGCTTCGTCGAGAGCCGCCACCGCGGGTCCGTCGTGGTGACGGACGCCGACGGCGCGGTCGCGTGGTCCGTCGGCGTGGTGGACGAGCCGATGTTCCCGCGCTCGTCGAACAAGCCGATGCAGGCGCTCGGCATGCTCCGGCACGGCCTCCCGCTCGACGGCCGGCTGCTCGCGCTCGCGGGTGCGTCGCACTCCGGCGAGCCGTTCCACGTGGACGGCGTCCGGGAGATCCTCGCGCTGGCGAAGCTGGACGAGTCGGCGTTGCAGACCCCGCCGGCGTACCCGATCGAGGACGCCACCCGGGACGCCTGGGTGCGGGCGGGGCACGGCCCGGAGCGGATCACCATGAACTGCTCGGGCAAGCACGCGGCGATGCTGCTCACCTGTGTGGTCAACGGCTGGTCGATCGAGGACTACCGCTCGCCCGACCACCCGCTGCAGCAGGTCATCCGGACCGCGGTCGAGGACACGGCCGGCGAGAAGGTCTCGTACGTCGCCGTGGACGGCTGCGGCGCCCCGATCCTCGCGATCAGCCTGGCCGGGCTGGCCCGCTCGTTCGGCCTGTTCGCGGCGGCCGCGCCGGGCACACTCGAGGCCAGGGTGAAGGACGCGTTCCGGGCCTTCCCGGAGTACGCCAGCGGGAGTACCCGCGACGAGGCCGCGCTGATGCGGGCGGTCCCGGGCCTGTTCTGCAAGGTCGGCGCCGAGAGCGTGTACGCCGTCGGTCTCGAGGACGGCCGGGGGATCGCGCTCAAGGTCGAGGACGGTACACCGCGGGCGCGGGCCGTGGTGATGGCCGCCGTACTGCGCATGCTCGGCGTGGAGCACGAGGTCGTCGAGCAGCAGACCCGCTTCCCGCTGTACGGCGGCGGCGTCGAGGTCGGCGCGGTCGTGCCGCACGCTCCGACGTACACCTAACTTCACCTCGTCACTCGGCCGTGAGCGGGCTCACGGCCTGCCTGCTTGCAATTGCAAGCAGCCTGCTAGCACACTGGGGACATGGCCAGGTTGAGTGATCGTGCGGCTGGGGCGGTGGGCTCCCTCGGGGAGTACCTCGCCGAGCAGCGGCGGCACGCGCAGTTGTCGCTGCGGCAGCTGTCCGACCTGGCCGGCGTGTCGAACCCGTACCTCAGCCAGATCGAGCGCGGCCTGCGGAAACCGTCGGCCGACGTGCTGCAGCAGCTCGCGAAGGCGCTGCGGATCTCCGCGGAGACCCTGTACGTACGGGCCGGCATCCTCGATCCGGACGACAGCACCGACGGTGCCCGCGGCGCGACCGGCGTGGTCGACGCCGTCCTGCTCGACCCCGCGCTGAACGAGCGGCAGAAGCGGGTGCTGCTGGACGTCTACGCGTCCTTCGTCCGTGAGAACACGCCCGCCGACGACGAGGCCGCCGGGAAGCCGGAGCCTGCCAGGCCGGCTGCCGCGAAGAGACCGGCGGCCCAGAAGACCCCTGCAAGCAAGCGCAAGTAACGCACATCCTGCTGAAGACATCCCGAGGAGAAGCCTGATGGCTACCCGTACGCCCGTTACCCCGCTCTACGCCCTCGCCGGTGCCGGCGACCTGGTGGTGGAGAAGTTCCGCGCGGTCAGCGACGACGTCACCGCCCGGTTCGCCAAGCTGGACCAGAAGACCGTCCAGGCCGAGCTGACCAAGGCGCAGTCGGAGCTGACGAAGCGCTTCGAGGCGATCGTCGCCGACGCCCGGACCGCCCCGGCCAAGCTGCGGGAGCTGCCGGCCACCGCGCAGGCCGGCTTCACCACCGTGCTCGGCCAGGCCGAGGAGACCTACGAGGACCTGGCCGGCCGCGGCAAGGAGCTGGTCGAGCGCGTCCGCAGCCAGAAGGCCACCGAGGACCTGGTCACCCAGGCCAAGACCACGGTGAGCAAGGCCAAGGCCACCCGGACCACCGCGAAGAAGACCGCCGACACCGCGTCCCGCAACGTCAAGGCGACCGCGACCAGCGCCCGGAAGACCGCGAAGACGGCCTCCAAGGCCGCAACCGACGCCGCCGGCAAGGTCGGCGACTGACAGTAACGACACCCGACATCTGGGTGAATCCTCCGGCCGGGCGGCCCACAATCTGCACTGAGCAGAGGTGGGCCGCCCGGTCTTTGGGTACGCTCGTACGCATGCTCCCACTCGCCACGTTCCCGAACCTCTTTCCCGGGTTCGCCGGTCCGCTCGAGATCATCTGGTGGGTGCTGCTCGGGATCAAGCTGGTCGCGCTGCTCGACGCGGCGTTCCGGCCGCGGGCGGTGTTCGTCGCCGCGGACAAGTTGACCAAGCCTGGCTGGGTGCTGATCCTGGTCGTGTTCACGCTGAGTCAGATCTTCCAGGGCTGGCTGAGCTTCTTCGGCCTGATCGGCATCGTCGCCGCCGGTGTGTACCTGGTCGACGCCCGTCCCGCCCTGCGTGCGGCCGCCGGCCGGGGCCGCGGCGGCTGGGGCGCGATCCGCCGCCGGCGGGGGCCGCGCCCGCTGTAGTCGGGGACTACGAGCGGTAGACGATCACCTTGTCGCCAACGGTGATCTGGTCGAACAGGACCTTGATCTTGCCCAGGTCGCGGACGTTCACGCAGCCGTGCGAGCCGCCGTTGTAGCCGCGGGCGGCGAAGTCCGACGAGTAGTGCACGGCCTGGCCGCCGGAGAAGAACATCGCGAACGGCATCGGTGAGTCGTACAGCTTGGAGACGTGGTTCCGGCTCTTCCAGCCGACCGAGAAGCTGCCCTCGCGGGTCGCCGTCTTCTCGGCGCCGAAGCGCACGTCCAGCTGCATCTTCACCACGCCGTCGACGACGTACCGCAGCTTGCGGGTGGTCTTGTCGATGCAGAGCACGACCCCGGTCGCGCAGCGTGGGTCGAGCCGCTTGCCGTTCACCATCGGTGGCGGCGGGTAGAGCTCGGTCTGGGTCGGCTCGCGGGTCACCGCGACCAGCTTGTCCCAGGTGTTCTGGTCGACGTACCCGAGCTGGGGAATGCCCTTGGACTGCTGGAACTTCTTCACCGCGTTCCGGGTCATCGTGCCGAACTCGTTGTCCTGGTAGCGCTTCTCGAGCAGCTTGAGCTGGACCAGCCGGGCCTCGACCTTGCGCACGTTGGTGCCGGCGGAGCCGTTCTTCCACAGCGCCTTCGGGTAGATCGGCAGCTCGCCGCTGACCTGGAACGGCACGGTCTTCAGGTCGGCGGGGGCGGCGGTCGCCTGGGTTCCGAAACTGAGCAGTGCCGCAATCCCGGCGCCGACGGTCAGGCCGCTCACCAGCTTGCGAATGATCAGTCCGCGCATCGGACACCCCTCTGGATAGACCTCGTCCCTGCAGTGGTGGGACGTCCTCACCGGCCTTTTGGTTGGCGCCCCAGCGTACCTGCGTCGAGAGCGAGCTGTGATCTGCCGTGAGCAAGTCGTGATCCGCCGGACATACTGAACCCGTGACGACAGCCACCCACGAGGCGATCGACGTCCACGGAGTCCGGATCGCCTATCGCCAGGCGGGCGCGGGGACGCCGGTCGTCTTCCTCCACGGCAACCCGACCTCGTCGTACCTGTGGCGCGACGTCCTCGGCCCGGTCTCCACGATCGCTCACTGCGTCGCTCCGGATCTGGTCGGCATGGGCCGGTCCGGGCCCGAGCCAGCTGGGAACTACCGCTTCGTCGACCACCGGCGGTACGTCGACGGGTTCCTCGAGGCGCTCGGGTTGACGCAGGGTGTGATCCTGGTCGGCCACGACTGGGGTGGCGTTCTCGCGACCGACTGGGCTCGCCGGCACCCGGACGCGGTCCGCGGGATCGCCTATCTGGAGACGCTCGTGGCTCCCGTCACCTGGGACAGCCCGAACGCCCCGGCCCCGGAGCTCTTCCGCAGGCTGCGCAGCGCGGAAGGCGAGCAGCTGGTGCTGGAGCAGAACGTCTTCGTCGAGACGGTGCTCCCGAGGGGGATCAAGCGCGAACTCACGCCCGACGAGCACGCCGCCTACCGCGCGCCATTCCTCCGGTCGGGTGAGTCCCGCCGGCCCATGCTGACCTGGGCGCGGGAGATTCCGATCGACGGGACGCCCGCCGACGTCCACGACATCGTCGCGGCCAACGCGGCCTGGATGGCGGTCACGCCGATCCCGAAGCTGTTCGTGAACGGCGAACCCGGGGCACTGCTCACCGGCCCGCTGCGCGACCTGTGCCGACGGTGGCCGAACCAGCGGGAAGTCACGGTCGGCGGTCTGCACTTCCTGCCCGAGGACTCGCCGGCCGAGCTCGCGAAGGCGTTGCTCGACTGGATTCCGACCTGCTGACCTGGAGATCGTTCATGGAGATCGTGCTGAGTACGGCGGACATCACCACCGTCCCCGTGGATGCGGTCGTCAACGCCGCCCACCACGCACTGCGCGGAGGTGGTGGGGTGGACGGTGCGATCCACCGGGCCGGCGGGCCGGAGATCCTGTCCGAGTTGGTCGAGCGTTATCCCGACGGTGCCGCGACCGGCGAGGCCGCGTGGACGACCGCGGGCGCGCTGCCGGCGTCGTACGTGATCCATGTGGTCGGGCCGAACTACACCGCCGGGCAGCGGGATCCGGCGCTGCTGGAGTCCTGCTACCGCAACGCGTTGCGGATCGCGGACGAGTTGGACGTGCTGACGCTGGCACTGCCGGCGGTGTCGGCCGGGATCTACGGCTGGCCGGCGCAGTCCGCGGCGGACATCGCCGTACGGACGCTCCGCGGGACGGCGACGGGCGTACGGACCGCCACCTTCTGTCTGGTGGAACCGCGGCTGTACAAGGCGTTCCAGAACGCGACAGCGGCCGGAGAGTGAGTGCTCTCCGACCGCTGTGACGGGTTTGTCAGGCGCTGTAGACGACGACCTTGTCGCCGATCTTCACCCGGGCGAAGATCCAGGCGATCTTCTTCTTGTCCCGGATGTTCGCGCAGCCGTGCGAGGAGCCGTTGTAGCCGCGGGCCTTGAAGTCCGACGAGTAGTGGATCGCCTGGCCGCCGCTGAAGAACATCGCGTACGGCATCGGCGACTTGTACAGCGACGACACGTGGTTCTTCGACTTGCGGTAGACCTTGAACACGCCGTTGCGGGTCGGGGTCTTGCGGCCGCCGAACCGTGCGTCGGTGATCTGGATCGGCTTGCCGTTCACCAGGTACACCAGTTTGCGGGTGCGCTTGTTCAGGCACAGCACCCGGCCCCTCGTCATACAGCGCTTGTCGATCCGCAGCTTGCCCGGAACGACCGCCGCCGAACCCGTGGCCGCGGTCGCCGCCTGCGGTGCGACCACGACCTGAGGCGCAACCTTCGGCGCGACCGGGGCCGCCTCGGCCGTCGTGGTGGCGGTCAGTGCGCCCACCCCCACGAACGCGGCCGCCGTGACGGTGGCGCCGAGCTTACGCAGAATGCCCATGTTTCCTTTGTCCTTCCCCCAACAGAAGTCTTCCTTGCACACCACAGACGCCGCCCACCCGCGCCCGGTTGGTAACGATCCGGCACAACCACCCCCGCCGCCGGACCGACCAAAGGAATATCACATCTGTGTGATTCAGCTCTTGTTCTTGCGGCCGAGTTTGGCTCGTTCCACCTGGGTGAGGGCTACCTTGCGCATGCGGACGGCGTCGGGGGTGACCTCGACGCACTCGTCCTCGCGGCAGAACTCCAGGCACTGCTCGAGGGAGAGCTTGCGCGCGGGCACGAGCTTCTCGAACTCGTCCGCGGTCGACGACCGGACGTTGGTCATCTTCTTTTCCTTGGTGATGTTCACGTCCATGTCGTCCGCGCGCGAGTTCTCGCCGACGATCATCCCCTCGTAGACCTCGGTCGTCGGCTCGACGAACAGCGTGCCGCGCTCCTGCAGGTTGATCATCGCGTACGACGTCGCCGCGCCGGCCCGGTCCGCGACCAGGGAACCGCTCGGCCGCGTCCGCAGCTCGCCGAACCACGGCTCGTACCCCTCGAACACGTGGTGCGCGATCCCGGTCCCGCGGGTGTCGGTGAGGAACTCGGTCCGGAAGCCGATCAGCCCCCGCGCCGGCACCAGGAACTCCATCCGGACCCACCCGGTCCCGTGGTTCGTCATCTGCTCCATCCGGCCCTTGCGGACCGCGAGCAGCTGCGTCACCGTGCCGAGGTACTCCTCGGGGCAGTCGATCGTCAGCCGCTCGACCGGCTCGTGCCGCTTGCCGTCGATCTCGCGGGTGACCACCTGCGGCTTGCCGACGGTCAGCTCGTAGCCCTCGCGCCGCATCTGCTCGACCAGGATGGCGAGCGCCAGCTCACCACGGCCTTGGACCTCCCAGGCGTCCGGCCGCTCGGTCGGCAGAACCCGGATCGACACGTTGCCGACGAGCTCCTTGTCCAGCCGGTCCTTGACCAGCCGGGCGGTCACCTTGGTGCCCTTGGTCCGGCCGGCCAGCGGCGAGGTGTTGGTGCCGATCGTCATCGAGATGGCCGGCTCGTCGACGGTGATCAACGGCAGGGGCTGCGGGTTCTCCGGGTCGGCGAGGGTGTCGCCGATCATGATCTCCGGGATGCCCGCGATCGCGACGATGTCACCCGGGCCGGCCGAGTCGCCGGGCACCCGCTCGAGCGCCTCGGTGACCAGCAGCTCGGTGATCTTCACCCGCTCGACCGACCCGTCGTGCTTGCACCAGGCGACCTGGGCGCCCTTCTTCAGCGTGCCCTCGTGCACCCGGACCAGCGCGAGCCGGCCGAGGAACGGCGAGGCGTCCAGGTTGGTCACGTGCGCCTGCAGCGGCGCGTCCTCGACGTACGTCGGGGCCGGCACGTTCTCCAGGATGGTCTGGAACAGCGGCTCGAGGTCCTCGGAGTCCGGCAGGCCGCCGTCGGCGGGCTGGGTCAGCGAGGCCCGGCCGGCCCGGGCGGACGCGTACACGACCGGGAAGTCCAGCGCGCTCTGGTCGGCGTCGTGGTCGAGCAGGTCCAGGAACAGCTCGTAGGTCTCGTCGACGACCTCGGAGATCCGCGCGTCCGGACGGTCGACCTTGTTCACCACCAGGATCACCGGCATCTTCCGCGCCAGCGCCTTGCGCAGCACGAACCGGGTCTGCGGCAGCGGGCCCTCGGAGGCGTCCACCAGCAGCACGATCGCGTCCACCATCGACAGGCCGCGCTCGACCTCGCCGCCGAAGTCGGCGTGGCCGGGGGTGTCGATGATGTTGATCGTCATCTGCTCGCCGTTGGCCATCTTGTGCCGGACGGCGGTGTTCTTGGCCAGGATCGTGATGCCCTTCTCACGCTCCAGGTCGCCGGAGTCCATCGCCCGCTCGTCGACGTGCTGGTGGGCCCCGAAGGCGCCGGACTGCCACAGCATCGCGTCCACCAGGGTGGTCTTCCCGTGGTCGACGTGGGCCACGATGGCCACGTTGCGCAGGTCGTTACGGACAGGCATGGGGAAGCGCTCCAAGCGATCAGGGGGCAGTCAGCGGAATCAGGCGGTGGCTACGGCAAGTTCACGTGCCACTCGACACAGGGCGCAGCCCCTCCATCTTACCGGTGACGGGGCGTGCCCACGAATCGGGCACCCCTTTGACATTCGTTGACTGGACGTCCAGTCTATAGACCGGGCGCCTGGGGAGGGGTCCGAAGGAACGGGGGGTCAGCGCCCGGGAGTGCCGAGCACGGAGTGGGGGGTTGCTCGGCCTCCGGGGCCACGACCAGGTTGAGGAAGGAACCGTGCCGCGCTCGGCCACCGCGAACCAGGAGATGCGGGAGCGGTCCCGCGAGCGCATCCTGGCCGCTGCCCTCGAGGTGTTCGCGGCGAAGGGCTACGAGGCCGCCTCGATCTCCGAGATCACCGCGCGGGCGGAGGTCTCTCGCGGCCTGGTCGCGTACTACTTCGCCACCAAGGAGCGGCTCGCGGCGGAGCTGCTGGACCGCTGGCTGGACGGCATCACCGGGATCCTGACGATCGAGGGTACGCCGGACGAGCGGCTGGCCGGCATCATCGACGGCGCCCTGATGGCCGCGGCGACCACGCTGCCGATCCAGCGGCTGGCGATCACGCTGATGATGCAGCCCAGTACGCACGACGTCTTCGCCCGCGTGGAGGCCGAGAAGAACGTCCGGCTGGCGCAGGTGGAGGACGCGATCCGCTCGGTCTTCGCCGAGCGCGGCGCCGCCGATCCGGCCGTCGAGGAAATGTTGCTCAGAGCAACCTTGGAGGGCGTCACCGTCAAGCTGGCGATCTACCCGCAGACGTTCCCGCTGGAAGCCGTCCGGCGCCGCCTCTACGTCACCTACGACCTCCCGGAGCCTGCCGCGCCGCTCCCGGTCCCGTCACCGCCGGTGCACCGCCTCCGCGCGAAGTGATCAAGCCGGCGGCGTCCAGTCCAGGATCCGGGTGCCGCTGCGATGCGCCGCCCGCGGGGGAGTGACCCGCAGCAACGCGTTTCGTGCCCATTGGCCGACACCGGGACCGAGGTGCGCGCCCAGAGCCGCCATCTGCACCGACCGGCTGACCAGACGCTGAGCCCGTCCGTGCCGAAGCCTCTCGTAGTCGCAGAGCGCGGACGACAGCTCGCGATCGGCACGGACGACGGCTCCGAGCGTCACGCCGTCCTCCAGTGCCGAGTTCGCGCCCTGGCCGAGGGTCGGCAGCATCGGATGTGCCGCGTCCCCGATCAGGACCGTACGCCCCTGGGTGTACCTCGGCAGTTGCCGCGACAACTCCCACACATCGTGCCGGATCAACTGATCCGCCTCCGTCGCCCCGGTCAGCGCCCGTACGTCGGACGCCCACGACGCGAAGTACTCCCGGGCTGCGTCGAGCTCGTTCGCGAACCGGTGTCCGGTCGGCAACCGGACGTACCCGTACCAGTAGACCCGCTCCGGGCCGATCCGCAGCGAGCCGAACTCCGCGTGCGGCCCCCACACCATGGCGAACCGGTCGTCGACGATCGCGCGGTCCGCGATCACCGCCCGCCAACTCGAGTAGCCGCTGTACGTCAACCGGAAGCCCGGAAACAGCACGCTGCGGGCGACACTCCGAATCCCGTCGGCGGCCACCAACAGGTTGGCGGTTGCGCTGTGCGTGCCGTCGGACGACTCCCACACCACGCGGGCCGGCTCGCCTCCCGGCGTACCCGGCCAGAGTGCGCTGACTCGTGCCCCGGTGACCAGTTCGGCGTCGCGGGCCGACTCGACCAGGGCTTGGTGCAGCTCGCGCCGGTGGATCCCGATCATCAGGTCCAAGTCACCGCTCGGTGCATCAGGGGCCCGGAGCAACCATTTTCCGTCCGCGCGCCGGGTGCCCGCCGGCCGCAGTACGCGACCGTGGCTGCGTACCCGGTCGCCGGCGTCGATCGCATCGAGCGCCCGGGCGCCGTTCACGGTGACGGCCAGGCCGGCGCCGACCTCACCCAACTCCGGCGCGCTCTCCAGGACCAGGACCTTCCAGCCCGACCGGATCAGCGCCGCGGCTGCCGCGAGTCCGGCGATCCCGCCGCCCGCCACGATCGCTCGGTGCTCTGTCATGGCGTTCACCGTAGTGACGCGGAAACCCCTGCGCGTACGACGGTCGGCGTATCTTCGGAGCCGCCCGGTGAGGGATGTCAGGCCCGCTCCGGGACGCCAGTGTGGTGAGGCATGGACAAGACTGTGGTTTCCCGGAGGACGTTGTTGGGTGGCGCGCTCGGCGTGGCCGCGGCGGGCGGGCTGGGGGTGCAGAGCTCCGTGGCCGTGGGCGATCCGGTCGCGCGCTGGATCCGCCGGAACGCCGTACCGCTGGACGATCTCGGCCACTTGCGCCGCTCGATCGGTACGGCGCGGATCGTCGGGCTCGGTGAGGCGGTGCACAACACGGCCGAGATCACCCGGCAGAAGCACCGCGTACTGCGCTACCTCGTCGAGCGGATGGGGTTCCGGTCGATCGCCTTCGAGGAGGACTGGTCGCTGTGCACCCAGGTGAACGAGTACGTGCGGACCGGTCGCGGTGACCTGAAGGCGGTCATCGGCCAGATGAGTCCGGCCTGGCGGTCGCAGGAGCTGGCCGACATGATCGAGTACGTCCGCGCCTACAACGCGAGGCGTCGCGACAAGGTCTACTTCGCCGGCGTCGAGTACTACTCGACCCGTGACCTCGCGTACGACGCCATCGACCAGTACGTCGCCCGCCACGCACCCGGCCGGCTCGCGGAACTGCGCCGCAGCCTGGATCCGCTCCGCCCGAGGACCACGGACATGGGCAAGTACGTGCGGTGGTACTGGAAGGAGGTCGCCGACAAGGCGCCGTACATCAGCAAGGCGCGGGCCGTGTACGACCTCGTCCGCCGGATGCCCGACCAGGTGATCGTCCACCACGCCCGGCAGATCGTCTCGTTCTACGAGGCGTTCAGCCTGCCCGACGACGAGATCCCGGCGTACCGCGACGCCCGCGCGGCCGAGAACGTGCGCTGGGTGCACCGGTACACCGGCGACAAGGTCGTGTACTGGGCCGCGAGTGCGCACACCGCGAACGCGCCGGGGGTCCGCTACGTGGTGCCGCCGATGCCCGACGTGACGTTCCGGAACGCGGGCTCCTACCTGCGGCGCTGGTACGGCGACCGCTACCGCATCCTGGGCTTCACCTTCGACAGCGGGACGACGCTGGGGCCGATGGGACCGATCGACATGCCGCCGGCCTCGGCGGACTGGTTCGAGGCCCGGCTCCGTTCGGCCCGGCCCGAGCTGTTCAGCCTGGATCTCCGGAGCCCGGCGAACGGCGCCGTCCGGCAGTGGCTGCGCAGTACGGCGAAGACGCGCGGCTACCCGGAGATCGGGCCGACGTCCTGGATGACCGGGGGCAGTGTCGGCGAGTGGTTCGACGTGCTCATCCACGCCCGCGAGGTCACCGCGGCCACGCCCTACTGAACCCGGTGCACCTTGTGCTGGGCCGCCTGCGCCCGCGGGCGGACGGTGAGCCGGTCGATGTTCACGTGCGGCGGCCGGGTCGCGACCCAGGTGACGATGTCGGCGATGTCGTCCGAGGTCAGCGGCTCGGCCACGCCGGCGTACACGGCGTCGGCCTTCTCCTGGTCGCCGTCGAACCGGGTCAGCGCGAACCCCTCGCTGCGGACCATGCCCGGCGCGATCTCGCAGACCCGGACCGGCTGGTCGTACAGCTCCAGCCGGAGCGTGTCGACCACGGCCTTGACCGCGTGCTTGGCGGCGACGTACCCGCCGCCGCCCTCGTAGGCGACCTGGCCGGCGGTCGAGCCCATCACGACGATCGTGCCGCGGCCGGCGACGAGGGCCGGGAGCAACGACTTGGTGACGGCGGCGACGCCGATCACGTTCACCTCGTACATCTGCCGCCAGGCCTCCAGGTCGGCCTCGGCCACCGGCTCGAAACCGAACGCGCCACCGGCGTTGTTCACCAGCAGATCGAGCCGGTCGCCGACGGCCGCGGTCAGCGCGGCGACGTCGTCGGCCGACGTCACGTCGCACCGCACCGCCCGGCCGTCGATCTCCTTGGCCAGCGCCTCGATCCGGTCGAGCCGGCGGGCCGCGCAGAGCACCTCGAACCCCTCGCGGGCCAGGTGACGGGCGGACGCGGCGCCGATGCCGCTGCTCGCTCCGGTGACGACGGCGAGCGGACGCGTAGTCGAAGTCATGCCTCCGAGTCTCGCAGGCCGGTTGCCATCGGCGGGAACCAGTCCGCACAGTAGAACGTCGGGTCTTTCGGGAGGGGGCGAGATGGCGACTGAGTCCGGCGAGACGCCCGGCCACCTGCGGACGGTCCAGGTGTTCTCGCCCGACGTGCCCGCCTCGGCCCGCAAGCTGCTGACCGAGCACCCGGACGCCCTGATCCCCGCGAGCACGCCGCACGACGAGGTCGTCGCCCGGCGTCAGCCACCGGGCGAGTCGGTCGGCGGGCTGTTGATCTTCGGCGGCATCGAGGTCGGCGTGTGGTTCTTCCTGCGCTGGCTCCTGTTCACGATCTTCCCCGACGGCCTGGCCTTCTGGCTGAGCACCGGCGCCGCGGTCCTCGGAGCCTTGCTGTTCACCGCCGGAATCGCCGCGCTGGCGGGCGAGTCCAGGGCCCACGGGGTGGCCCGGAAGTACCACGGTCAGTACCTGCTGACCGAGGACTGGGACGAGCGGGGCCGGGCGCTGATGCGGCGTGCGCAGCAGGCGATCGAGCGGATCCAGGACTCCGAGGTGAGCCGGCGCGGCCTGCTCGACGCGGCCAAGAACGACGTGGTCCTGCCCGAGCAGCTCTGGGACATCGGCCGCGTGCTCCACCAGATCTCCGCGCTGCGCGGCCGGCAGGCGAACATCGAGGAACAACTCCGGACCGCCCGGCTCGAAGCGGTCCTGCAACCCCAACGGCAGGCCCTCGACCTGTCCGCGAACGCGATGGAGGCGAAGGTCGCCAAGCTCGAGCAGTACGCCGACCAGGTCCGCGCGGCGGACGCCGTACTCGAGGTCGAGACCGCGCTGGAAGGCGCGCTGCAGGACCGCGACCGGTACGTCGAGCTGCTCTCCAGCACCGAGGTCGCCGGGCACAGCGGCCTGATCGAGGAGCTCAGCCAGGAGACCGCCGACCTGCGCGAGACGCTGTCACGCCGGGTCGCCGCCGCCCTGGAAACCGGTCAGGCTCTCGCCCTGCCGGAGCAGGACGCGGACTGAGAACGCCAGGGTTACGCTGGCCACGTGAGCCTCCCCTCGGCCGACCGCCCTCTCCGGCGGGTCGCGATGATCAGCCTGCACACGTCACCGCTCGATCTGCCGGGGACCGGGGACGCCGGCGGGATGAACGTCTACGTCGTGGAGCTGGCGAAACGCCTCGCCGACCTGGGGATCGAGGTCGACGTGTTCACCCGCGCGACCTCGTCGGCGCTGGCCGCCCGGGTCGAGCTGATGCCCGGCGTGATGGTCCGCAACGTCGCCGCCGGTCCCTACGAAGGGCTGACCAAGAACGAGTTGCCCGCCCAGCTGTGCACGTTCGCCCGCGCGGTCCTGCGCGCCGAGGCGATCCACGAGCCCGGGTACTACGACGTCATCCACTCGCACTACTGGCTCTCCGGCCAGGTGGGCCTGCTCGCCCGCGACCGGTGGGCGGTCCCGCTCGTGCACACCATGCACACGATGGCCAAGGTGAAGAACGCCAGCCTGGCCGACGACGACGTACCCGAGCCGCCGGCGCGGCTGCTCGGTGAGGAGCAGGTCGTCGAGGCCGCCGACCGGCTGCTGGCCAACACCGACGACGAGGCGGACGAGCTGATCACGTTGTACGGCGCCCAGCCGGCGAAGGTCGGCGTGGTCAACCCCGGGGTGGACCTGGACATGTTCGGTCCGGGCGACCAGGCCGAGGCCCGGCGGGCGATCGGGCTGCCGGAGGACGCCGTCGTACTGGCCTTCGTCGGGCGGATCCAGCCGCTGAAGGCGCCCGACCTGCTGATCCGGGCGGCCGCGCGGATGATCGAGCGCGACCCGTCGTTGCGCTCCCGGCTCGTGGTCGCGGTGATCGGCGGCCCGTCCGGCAACGGCATGGAGCATCCCGAGGCACACGCGGAGCTGGCCCGGGCGCTCGGGATCGACGACGTGACCCGGTTCGTCAAGCCGATGGAGCGGGCCGCGCTGGCCGACTGGTACCGGTCCGCGTCGGTCGTCTGCGTCCCGTCGTACTCGGAATCCTTCGGGCTGGTCGCGCTCGAGGCGCAGGCCTGCGGTACGCCGGTGGTCGCGGCGGCCGTCGGCGGGCTGACGACCGCGGTCGCGGACGGCGAGACCGGGCTGCTGGTCCCCGGGCACGCGGTGGACGACTTCGCCGACGCGCTGACCCGGGTCGCGACGGATCCGCACACCCGCGACATCATGGGCCGGGCGGCGGTCAAGCACGCGCGGGGGTTCGGGTGGGAGGTGACCGCGCGCAAGACGGTGGCGGCGTACCGGACGGCGACGGAGACGATGGCGGCGGAGCTCGCCGCGGAGGTGGCGGGATGAGGGTGTCGGCGGCGGACGTGATCCGCCAGGTCCTGAAGGAGAACGAGCTCGACTTCACCGAGGCCGAGCCGGGCGCGTTCACCGCGGACCTGCCGGGGGAGCGGAAGCTGAAGACCACGGTCACGCTGACCGTCGGCGCGCAGGCGGTGCACGTGCACGCCTTCGTCGCCCGCCACCCGGACGAGAACCACGAGGCCGTCTACCGCTGGCTGCTCGAACGCAACCTCAAGCTGTACGGCGTCGCGTTCGCCGTCGACCACCTCGGCGACATCCACCTGGACGGCCGCGTCCCGCTGCACGCGATCACCCCGACCGAGGTGGACCGGCTGCTCGGCGCGGTCCTGGAGTACGCCGACTCGTCGTTCAATACGATCCTGGAGCTCGGGTTCGCGTCCTCGATCCGCAAGGAGTACGAGTGGCGGGTGTCCCGGGGCGAGTCCACCCGAAACCTGGACGCTTTCAAGGGCTGGCTCGAGCCCCAGTAGGCTTGCGGCCATGACCTATCGCCTGATCCTGCTCCGCCACGGCCACAGCGACTGGAACGCCAAGAACCTCTTCACCGGCTGGGTCGACGTCGACCTGAACGCCCAGGGCGTCGAGGAGGCGCACCGCGGCGGGGAGCTGCTGCGCGAGCGCGACCTGCTCCCGGACGTCCTGCACACCTCGGTGCTGCGCCGGGCGATCCGCACCGCGACCATCGCCCTCGAGGTGGCCGAGCGCCAGTGGATCGACGTACGCCGGTCCTGGCGGCTGAACGAGCGGCACTATGGCGCGCTGCAGGGCAAGGACAAGAAGCAGACCCTGGAGGAGCTCGGCGAGGAACAGTTCATGCTGTTCCGCCGCTCCTACGACACCCCGCCGCCGCCGATCGAGCGCGGCTCGGAGTACGACCAGGCCGGCGACCCGCGGTACGCCGCGCTGCCGTCGGAGCTGCTGCCGTCGACCGAGTGCCTGAAGGACGTCGTCGAGCGCATGCTGCCCTACTGGTACGACGCGATCGTGCCGGACCTGCGCGACGGCAAGACGGTCCTGGTGACCGCCCACGGCAACTCGCTCCGTGCGCTGGTCAAGCACCTGGACAACCTGGACGAGAAGACCGTCGTCGGCCTCAACATCCCCACCGGCATCCCGCTCTACTACGAGCTCGACGACGACTTCAACCCCATCACCCCCGGCGGCGAATACCTCGACCCCCAAGCCGCCAAAGAAGCCATAGAGGCAGTCAAAAACCAAGGCCGCTAAACGCACAAAGGACGCGCCTCCGGCGCGGCAGTCTTGTTCGCCGGCTGCGCCGGGCCGCGGGTCGCGGTCACACGTCGGCCCCGCTCGGCGAGTGCAGCGTGAAGCCGGGGGTCGGGTGGAAGCGGACGCGCCTGCGACGCGGCTGTTTTGTTGCCGGCTGCGCCGGGCCGCGGGTGGTGGTTGCGCGTTGGTGTGCTCGGCGGTGGGCAGCGCGGAGGCGCGGGTCGGGTGGTCGTCTCGGCGGGTCGTCGGGGGTGTGAACAGGTTCTGGTGGGGGCGCACAAGTTATTACCTGTTCAAGCCCTCCGCCGCGTGGGCGAACCCCCGACGGCATGAAGCCCGTCGGTAACCATCTGCCTGTTCAAGGCCGACGGCGCGTGGGCGCACCCCCGGCGGGCAGCATCCGCGGTTGGCTGGTCGAGCCGCGACAAGCGACAAGCCCTCGGCTACCACCTGGTGGCCGAGGACTTGTCGGGAAGTGTCAGTTGCCGTTGGGGTTGGGGGTGGAGGCACCGGCGCCGGAGCCGGCGGCGGTGCCGCCTACGGCGACGGGGAGCTCGCCGGTGACCAGGTAGACGACGCGGCGGGCCATCGAGACGGCGTGGTCGGAGATGCGCTCGTAGTACCGCCCGAGCAGGGCGATGTCGACGGCGACCTCGACGCCGTGCGGCCAGGAGGCGTCCATCATCAGCCGGAACTGGTTGCTGCGCAGCTTGTCCATCAGGTCGTCGGTGGCCTCGAGCTTGGCGGCCGCCTCGACGTCGCGGGTCTGGATCACGTCACCGGCGGCGTCGACCATCTTGCCGGCCACCGACCCCATCTCCTCGATGACGGTGTGCAGCTCCTGCGGGATCGCGGGCGACGGGTACCGCAGCCGGGCGATCTTGGACACGTGCGCGGCCAGGTCGCCCATCCGCTCCAGGTCGGCGACCATCCGCAGCGCGGCGACCAGCATCCGCAGCTCGTTGGCGACCGGCGACTGCCGCGCCATCAGCTCGAACACCTTCTCCTCGACGCCCTCGCCGGCCGCGTCCAGCTGGATGTCGGCCGCGATGACCTCCTCGGCCTGCCGGATGTCGGCGGCCAGCAGCGCCGTGGTGGAGCGCCGTACGGCGGTGGACACCGTCCGGGTCATCCGCTCGAGCTCGGCGAGGATGTCGTCGAGCTGCTCGTGGTAGGTGTCACGCATTGTGTTCGTTTCCGATCTGTGGTGTCCGGTACCGCGGTGGACGGGGAGGGTGGCACCCGCCTGGTACCCGCCCAACGGTGACCGTATGCCGTCGAGGTTGCCGGACGGCGACGAGTGGTGAACGCCTGATGAACAGTTGTGTCGTCCCCCGGTCATCCGGTGATCATTCGGTCTTTCCCTGCTGGTTGCCCGCGTAGCATCGATGCCGTGGACCCCACGCTGGCTGCGGTGCTGGGCGGCGTCATCGGCGCGGCCCTGGCCCTGCTTTCACTCGGCGCGATGATGCTCAGCGAGCGGTCCCAGCGTACGATCCCGGAGTCTCCTGACCCGATCGTTCCCCACGGTGTGGCCACCGTGCTGTCCGTACTGCGCTCGTCGGCGGTCGTGATGGGCCCGGAGGACCAGGTGCTCCAGGCCAGCGCCCCGGCGCACGTCCTCGGCATCGTCCGGGGCGAGCGGCTCGTGGTCGACGACCTGCTGACGATGGTCCGGGCGGTCCGCCGTGACGGCGAGATCCGCCAGCAGGACCTCGAGATCGTCCGCGGGCGGCTCGGCGCGACGCAGTACGTGAGTGCCCGGGTGGCGCCGCTGGGCAGCCAGCTGGTGCTGGTGCTGGTCGAGGACCGGACCCGGGAGCGCCGGCTGGAGGCGATCAGGCGGGACTTCACCGTCAACGTCAGCCATGAGCTGAAGACCCCGATCGGGGCGCTGATCCTGCTCGCCGACGCGGTCTCGGAGGCCTCCGACGATCCCGAGGCGGTGCAGCGGTTCTCCGGCCGGATGCGGGTCGAGGCGGCCCGGCTGAGCCGGCTGGTGAAGGAGATCATCGAGCTGTCCCGGCTGCAGGGCGACGACCCGCTGGAGAACCCCGGCCCGGTGGACATCAACGCGGTCGTCGAGGCCGCGGTGGACCGCTGCCGGATCGACGCCGAGGACCGCGACATCAAGATCGTGGTGAAGACCGAGCCCGAGCTCGAGGTGATGGGCAGCGAGGACCAGCTGGCGATGGCGATCGGCAACCTGGTCGAGAACGCGGTCAACTACAGCCCCGACGGCACCCGGGTGGCGGTCGCCGCGCACCCGATCGGCGACCTGGTCGAGCTGACCGTCAGCGACCAGGGCGTCGGGATCCCGAGCAGCGACCTGGAACGCATCTTCGAACGGTTCTACCGGGTCGATCGGGCCCGGAGCCGGGAGACCGGCGGGACCGGGCTCGGCCTGTCCATCGTCAAGCACATCGCCTCCATCCACGGAGGCGATGTGCGGGTCTGGAGCGTCGAGGGCCAGGGCTCCACCTTCACCGTGAGACTCCCCCTGCGCGAGCCCGCAGCGGGTCAGACCGACTCCCCCAGCCAGGAGGAGCCGGCCATCCGCCTGACGCCTACCCCGTCAGGTCAGATCACAAAGGAGACAGCTTCGTGACCCGAGTGCTGGTCGTCGAAGACGAAGAGAGCTACAGCGACGCGTTGTCGTACGTGCTGCGCAAGGAAGGGTTCGAGGTCGCGGTCGCCGAGACCGGCCCGGACGCGCTGGACGAGTACGACCGGGCCGGTGCGGACATCGTCCTGCTCGACCTGATGCTGCCGGGGCTGTCCGGCACCGAGGTGTGCCGGGCGTTGCGCAGCCGGGGCAACGTCCCGGTGATCATCGTCAGCGCCAAGGACACCGAGGTGGACAAGGTGGTCGGCCTGGAGCTGGGCGCGGACGACTACGTCACCAAGCCCTACAGCCCGCGGGAGCTGCTCGCCCGGATCCGCGCCGTACTGCGGCGTGGCCAGGACGTCGAGCTGCTGCCGGACACCCTGGAGGCCGGGCCGGTGCGGATGGACGTCGAGCGGCACGTAGTGACCGTGTCCGGGACCGAGATCCGGCTGCCGCTGAAGGAGTTCGAGCTGCTCGAGATGCTGCTGCGCAACACCGGCCGGGTGCTCACCCGGGGGCAGCTGATCGACCGGATCTGGGGCGCCGACTACGTGGGCGACACCAAGACCCTGGACGTGCACGTGAAGCGGCTGCGCTCCAAGCTGGAGAAGGATCCGTCGAACCCGCAGCACCTGGTCACCGTGCGTGGCCTCGGCTACAAGTTCGAGTCCTGATTCACATCCCCGCGGGTCGCGGGGGTGAGTGAGGTTAGCTTAGGCTCTCCTTAGTTGAGGCATTTTCGTCTAAGGAGAACCACCATGTCCTGGTCCCGTACCCGGGTCGTCAGCGCGGTCACCGCCGCGCTCCTCGCGACGACCACGCTGGCCGCCTGCGGCAGCGACGCCGGCGAGCAGAGCGGCGATACCGCCGGTACGGCGGCCGCCGGGTTCCCGGTGACGCTGAAGAACACCTTCGGCGAGACCACCATCACCAAGAAGCCGGAGCGGATCGTCACCCTCGGCTGGAACGCCCAGGACGTGGTCTACGCCCTCGGCGAGACCCCGGTCGGGATGCCGAAGGTAACCTACGGCCCGACCCCGGAAGGGGTGACCGCGTGGGACGCGGACAAGTTCGACGCCTCGAAGACCGAGCTGCTGGACACCGGTGACAAGTTCCCGTTCGAGAAGATCGCGGCGCTGAAGCCGGACGTGATCCTGGCGCCGTACGAGGGCTTCGACGCGGCGACGTACAAGACGCTGACGGACATCGCGCCGACCGTCGCCTACCCGGGCGCTCCCTGGCAGACGACCTGGCAGGACCAGACCCTGCTGGTCGGTCAGGCCCTGGGCAAGAAGGCCGAGGCGGAGAAGCTGATCGCGGACCTCGGCGACAAGATCAAGCAGGTCGCCTCCGAGCACCCGGAGTTCAAGGGCAAGACGATCACCGTCGGCTCCTTCGGGGCCGAGAACTACGTCTACATGCCGGGTGACCCGCGGGTGCAGATCCTGAACGAGATGGGCTTCGTGAACGCGCCGGGCGTCGAGGCGCTGGAGAAGACCAACACGAAGAAGGAGTTCGCGCTCACCATCAGCAAGGAGAGGGTGTCCGAGGTGGACGCCGACGTGGTGGTCGCGTACGTCGACGGGCTGGGCGCGCAGAAGTTCACCGCCGACCCGGTCTACTCCTCGATGGGCGCGGTCAAGCGCGGCAGCGCGTACGTGATGGAGGACCAGCAGGTGATCTCCGGGATGAGCGCCGTCAGCGTGCTCAGCGTCCCGTGGGTCCTGGACAAGATCGTCCCCGGCCTCACCAAGGCCGCGCAGTCCGCGGGTTAGCCCCGCGAAGCGGCCCGGTACGGCGACCGATCCGTCGTACCGGGCCCGATGCGTCCGCCGGGGCCTCGGCCACAGGCCCCGCCGGTACGACGAACGGGCCGTCCCGCGCCGGGGCGGCCCGTTCGGCTGTCTGCGGACGACTTAGCCGTGGCCGCCTTCGTCGGGGCGGGGGGACGGCGAGTAGTGGTCCTCGGTGATGACCGGGATGTGGGTGGTGATCGGCGCGGCCTTGCCGAAGGTGATGGTCACGTTGATCATCTGGCCGGGCTTGCCGCCGGTGACGGTGATCGGGCCGCCGGCCGCCGGGGTCTCGGTGGCTCCAGGAGTCTCGGTCGCCCCAGGGGTCTCCGTGGCGCCAGGAGTCTCGGTCGCACCAGGAGTCTCGGTCGCGCCGGGAGTTTCCGTGGCGCCGGGGGTCTCGGGGGTGGTGGTCGTCTCGGCGCCGGTCTCGCCCTCTGCCGGCGGCAGCAGGGTCGACGTACCGGCCTTGAGGTCCAGCTCCTCCACGTTGCCGAACGTGACCTCGGCCGGCTGGTCGCCGCCCTGGCCGTCCGCGGTCTCGGGCGCCTGCTCGATCCCGACCAGGGTGTCGTCGGTGCTGCCGCTGTTCACGATGACGGCGTGCAGCTCGCCCTTGCCGTCCTCGGAGGCGATCACCAGCACGTTGCGGAGCGCGATCGAGCCGGAGTCGGCGTTGGTGCCCTCGGCCGCCTGGTAGTTCTGCAGCGTCTGGGCGTTGAAGTTCGCGCCGCAGGCCGTCAGCGCGATACTCAGGGTGGCGGCGGCACCCGCCAGCGCGGTGCGCCGGACGGACCGCGAGGACAACGTGATCGGCACTGGAATCCCTCTCCTGCAAGCTGTCTGTGGCCGTCAGGCAACAGCCTCCGGCGCGTCACAGCGTAGCTCTCGTGGCTGCCGGACCCGCCACCGGGATGGCCGTCACGGGCTGTCGCGCCGATGTCCCCGGCAACCGTCCGGGCACCCTTTCCCGCGCGCACGAGGCACGGCAGAGAGCGTTTGTCAAGGCGGGAAGTGGCCTCTGACCAGCGCAAACGCCCCGACCGGACCATCTACAGCGTGGTAGTATTGAGCTTGGAAAGGGGCACGTGACATATGACTTTCACAGTCGGCGAGACGGTTGTTTACCCCAATCACGGTGCGGCCGTCATCGAGGACATCGAGACCCGTCAGATCAAAGGTGAGGACAAGACCTATCTGGTCTTGAGGATCGTCGCTCAGAACGACCTGGTCGTCCGGGTCCCCGCGTGCAACCTCGATCTTGTCGGCGTGCGTGACGTCGTGGATCAGGCTGGCCTGGAGCGCGTCTTCGACGTGCTGCGTGCACCGCACACGGAGGAGCCGACCAACTGGTCGCGACGGTACAAGGCGAACCTCGAGAAGCTGCACTCGGGCGACGTGATGAAGGTGGCAGAGGTCGTTCGCGACCTGTGGCGCCGTGAGCGTGACCGCGGTCTGTCCGCCGGTGAGAAGCGGATGCTGGCGAAGGCTCGCCAGATCCTGGTCTCCGAGCTGGCCCTGGCCGAGCACACCAACGAGGACAAGGCCGAGGCCATCCTCGACGAGGTTCTCGCTTCCTGATCGACCTGATCAGACCGAGTCGAAGTACGTGATCCTGCCGTCCTGTGTGGGCTCGAGATGAGCACCGCGGCCATCATCCCGGCGGCGGGGCTCGGGCTCCGGCTCGGCGGCGAGACCCCGAAGGCATTCCGAGAGGTCGGTGGCGAATCGCTGCTGGTCCACGCGGTGCGTGGGCTGCAGGCGGCGACCGCCGCCGACCTCAGCTGTTTCGTGGTCGCGGTCCCGCCCGGCACCGAGGACACCGTCCACAAGGAGCTCGAGCCGTACGTCGATGACGCGCGGCTGCTCGTGGTCGCGGGCGGCGCCGAACGGCCCGAATCAGTTCGCGCGGCGCTGGACCTGGTCCCGGTCGACGGGATCGACTGCGTGCTCGTCCACGACGCGGCCCGGGCGTTCGTCCCGGCCGAAGTCGTCGAGCGGGTGGTCGCTGCTGTGCGGGCGGGCGCTCCGGCCGTCGTACCGGCGGTGCCGGTGACGGACACGATCAAGCGGGTCTCCGCGGCCGGCGAGGTGGTCGACACGCCCGACCGGTCGACGCTGGTCGCCGTACAGACTCCGCAGGGTTTCGATCCCGACGTACTGCGTCGTGCGCATGCGGCCGGTGGTGTCGGGGCGACGGACGACGCGATGCTGTGTGAGCGGCTCGGGGTGGCGGTGCTGACGGTCGAGGGGTCCGAGGACGCGTTCAAGGTGACGCGGCCGCGCGACCTGTTGCTGGCCGAGGCGTTGCTGGCGGACAGGAGGCTGACGTGAAGGTTCCCCGGGTCGGGAACGGCGTCGACGTACACCCGCTGGAAGCAGGGCGCCCGTTGTGGCTGGCCGGTCTGCACTGGCCGGACGAGCCGGCCGGTCTGTCGGGCCACTCGGACGGTGACGCGGCCGCGCACGCGATCTGTACGGCGTTGCTGACCGCGGCCAAGCTGGGCGACCTGGGGTCGAACTTCGGGACAGCCGAGCCGGAGTGGGCCGGTGCCTCCGGGATCGCGCTGGTCGGCGAGGCAGCCCGCCGGGTGCGCGCCGCCGGCTTCGAGATCGGCAACGTGTCGGTCCAGATCGTCTGCAACCGGCCGCGGATCGGGACGCGCCGGGAAGAGGCCGAGAAGGTGCTCTCCGCCGCCTGCGACGCCGAGGTGTCGGTGAGCGCGGCAACGACCGACGGGCTGGGCTTCCCGGGCCGCGGCGAAGGCATCCTCGCGATCGCGACCGCCCTCGTCTACTGACGATCCGCCGGCGCGCGCTGCGCGTCGGTCGGCTGATCGTCCGGTCCGGGTAGCTGGACCGGATCGGGGGAGAACCGGGCGGACCGCGGGTCCAGCTCGTCGCCCCTGCGCTGGGTGAGCAGGCCGTACAGCTCCGGACGACGGCCGCGGAGCCAGCGCCGGCCCGTTGCCAGCGGCACCAGGTCCAGGTCGAGGTCGGCGACCACCACCGCCTCGGCGGGCACCGGGGTCTCGGCGACGATCCGGCCGTACGGGTCCAGGATCATCGCGTTGCCGGTGCGGAGCTCGTCGTCGTCCGGGCCGACCCCGTTGCTGAATAGTAGGAACAGCCCGTTGTCGTGCGCCCGGGCCGGCAGCCAGCGCATCAGCCAGCCGCGCCCGCTCGGGCCGTTGAACGCGGCCTCGATCGCGGCCCGGTCGCCGCTGTCCCAGATCTCCCGCGGAATCGGCGTCATCCCGTGCGGGCTGCGTGAGCTGGTCCCGCCGGTCTGGTGCGGCGCCAGCAGGACGGTTGCTCCGAGCAACGCGGTGATCCGGACGTTCTCCACCAGGTTGTTGTCCCAGCAGATCAGCACCCCGGCCCGGAAGCCCCAGGGCGTGTCGAAGACCGTGTACGACGACCCGCTGGCGATCGCCTCGTGCTCGAACGCGTGCAGCTTCCGGTGCACGTGGACCTCCCCGGTCGGCAGGCAGACGGCGTAGGCGTTGAACAGCGTGCCGTCGGCGCTCTCCAGGAAGCCGACGCCCAGCCCGGCGTCGAGCTCCTTGGCCAGGGCAAGGACCCGGCCGACCAGCGGGCCGTCCGCCGGTGACGCCAGCTCGTGCAGCCGCTCCGGGCTGTGCCTTCGGAGGTGCCAGTAGCCGAGCAGGCACAGCTCCGGGAACACCACCAGACGGGCGCCGTCGGCAACCGCCTGCCGGGCCAGCCGTTCGACGGTGGCGAGATTGGCTGCCGGCTGGTCCGGGACCGGCTCGAACTGGACGACCGCGCTGCGGAAGAGGCTCACACGGCCATCGAAACGCCGAGGGTTCCATCACGTCCAATAGTTGTTTGGTCAGATTCCATATCCTGGGGTTATGGATCTCCGGCTGCTCCGGGCGTTCGTCACGGTGGCTCGGCTGCGCAACTTCGGGGCCGCGGCCGAGGAGCTGTCGACCAGTCAGCCGGCGCTGACCAAGCAGGTGCAGGTGCTGGAGCGACGAGTCGGTTCGGTGCTGTTCACGCGCGGTCGCCACGGGGCCCGGCTGACTCCGGCGGGTGAGCTGTTGTTGCCTGACGCACTGGAGTTGCTGGAGCGGTCGGAGGCGTTCGACCGACGCGCGGTGCAGGTGGCGACGGGTGACGAGGGCTCGCTCGCGATCGGGTTCGGGCTGTCCGGGATCGAGCTCGCACCACGGGCGGTAGCGCTGTTCCGCAGCCGGTGGCCGGGTGTTTCCGTCACACTCGACGACATGTCCTCGGCGGTCCAGTGCGAGCGGCTGCTGGCCGGCAGCCTGCAGGTCGGGTTCGTCCGGCTGCCCGTTCCGGCCGGTCTCGAACACCTACGGTTACGCCGGGACCGGCTCGCGCTCGCGATCCCCACCGCGCTGGAGGTGCCCCAGGACGTCGGCCGCTGGCTCGACGGCCGGCCGCTCGTCCGGCTCACGCCGTCCAGGGGTCCTGGTCTGACCGCGCAGATCGACGGCCTGTACGCCGAACTCGGTTGCCGTCCCGCAGTTCTTCAGGAGTCGGCCGATCTGCAGACCGTGCTGGCGTTGGTTGCCGCGGGCGCCGGTCCGGCCGTCGTACCGCAGTCGGCCGAACGCATCGCACCACCGGAACTGCGGCTCGTGCCGTTGTCCGGACGCGCCGCAACCTGGTGGATCGGCGCGGCCTGGTCCACCCGGACCCCGCTGACCGAACGCTTCGTCAAGGCCGCAGCCGAGGTCGCCCGGTCCTGAGCGCGGGCAGCTCGGTCGAGTCCAGCCAGGCGGCGAACAGGGCGCGTACGGCGGTCTCGTCCGGGCTGGACGTGGTCGCCAGCGCGATGAACTCCTCCGTCGTCACCGACCCGTGCCGGTGCGCCTTGGTCCACGCCCGCAGGAGCTCGAAGAACGCGTCGTCCCCGAGGTGCAGGCGCAGTACGTGCAGGGTGATCGCGCCACGCTTGTAGAGCCGGTCGTCGAACATCAGCTCCGGACCGGGGTCGGACAGCAACAGGTCCTGCGGCAGCCCCTTCAGCCGGGTATGTGCCTTGGACACCTGCTGAGCCGCCGTCAGCCCGCCCGAAGCCTCCGACCAGAGCCACTCGGCGTAGCAGGCGAATCCTTCGTTGAGCCAGATGTGCTGCCAGCTCGCCGGGGTCAGGCTGTTGCCGAACCACTGGTGCGCGAGCTCGTGCGCGACCAGCCGCTCCGACCCACGCCGGCCGTCGAGATGGTTGCTGCCGAATACCGAGATGCCCTGCGCCTCCAGGGGAATCTCCAGCGGATCGTCGGTCACCACGACCGTGTACGACGCGAACGGGTACGGCCCGAACAGCCGGCAGAACAGCGTCATCATGGCCTGCTGCCGCCCGAAGTCCGTCCGGAACGCGCGCAACTGCGAGGCGGGCAGCACCGCCCGGGTCGGCACCGGTGACGTGGCCAGCTCGACCTCGTCGTACCGGCCGATCTGCACGGTCGCCAGGTAGGTCGCCATCGGCGCGGCCTGGTCGAACACCCAGGTGGTCCGGCTCGCCTTGACCCGCCGCGACACCAGCCGCCCGTTCGCGACCACGTGGTACGGCGAATCGGTGGTGATCGTGATCCGGTAGTGCGCCTTGTCGCCGGGGTGGTCGTTGCACGGGAACCAAGTGGCCGCGCCACTCGGCTGGCTGGCCACGATCACGCCCTCGGTGAGCTCTTCCCAGCCGAGGTCGCCCCACGGGCTGTCCTCGGGCTTCGGGTTGCCGGCGTACTGGACGTCGACGGTGAACTCGGCCCCGTCCATGATGTTCGCCGAGATGTGCAGCTTCCCGGCGCGGTGGGTGTAGCGCTGCGGCCGCCGTCCGTTGACGCTCACCTTCGACACCCGCAGACCGGCCAGGTCGAAGCTGATCCGGGACAGCGCCTGGGTGGCCACCGCGGTGATGATCGCCTTGCCCGTCAGCCGGTTGCTGCTGACCCGGTAGTCCAGGTCCAGCTCGTACGACTCGACGTGGTAGCCGCCGTTCCCGTGCGAGGGCACGTAGGGGTCGCCGGCGCTGGCCGCACCGGGCTGCCCGTTGGTGCGGGCAATCATCAGCCCTGCCAGGGGGCGATCGGGTTCCCGGCCCAGCGCGTCCCGGCAGGTACACCTTCACCACGCATCACGAGCGACACCGGCCCGATGGTAGCTCCTGCTCCCACGGTCGCGGCCGGCAGGACGATGCCGTGGGGCCCGAGGGTCGCTCCCGGCCCGAAGGTGACTGTGCTCATGGAGAGAACTCGATCATGAAACAGGTGCGTCTGCAGCACGCATCCGCGATTCACCGTGGCACCGTCGCCAAGCGTGACCAGATCCGCCTCGGGCAACCAGTACGTCTCGCACCAGACACCCTTGCCGATCTTGGCACCCAGGGTCCGCAGCCACAGTGCGAGCACCGGCGTACCGGCGGCCGCGTTCGCGAACCAGGGGGCGGCGACCAGCTCGACGAAACTGTCGACCACCTCGTTGCGCCAGACGAACGAGCTCCACAGCGGGTACTCGACCGCGCGGGTCCGGCCGACGATGACCCACTTAGCGACTGTGGCCATCCCGCCCGCGACCGCGCCGGCGGCCAGGATCACCGCGCCGGACAGCAGGACCGTCAGCCACGGACCGAGCCAGACGTCGAGCGCCTGCAGCGCGAACAGGACGCCGAGCGCGATCGCCACCGTGCACATCATCGGGACGAACCGGCACAGCTCGACCAGCGCCCGGGCGACCTTGAGCTTGAGCGGCGGGTTGAAGGTCCGGCTCTGGTCGCCCTCGACCGCCTGCCGCCGGAGCTTCACCGGCGGCGAGCCGAGCCACGACGTACCGGCCTTGGACTTCTTCGGGGCCGCGCTGAGCACCGCGACCAGACCGTTCTTCGGCACGCTCCGGCCGGGCGCGGTCATCCCCGAGTTGCCGAGGAAGGCGCGCTTCCCGACCTTGGCGCCGGCCACGTGCAGCCAGCCGCCACCCAGCTCGTACGACGCGATCATCGTGTCGTCGGCCAGGAACGCGCCCTCGCCGACGGTGGTCATCTTCGGCAGCAACAGCACGGTCGACGCCTCGACGTCCCGGCCGACCTTCGCGCCGAGGGCACGCAGCCACCACGGCGTCAGCAGGCTCGCGTACAGCGGGAACAGCAGGGTCCGGGCCGAGTCGAGCAGCCGCTCGGTCGCCCACACCTGCCAGCCGATCCGGCTGCGGACGGGGTAGTGACCGGGCTTGATCCCGATGCCGAGCAGCCGTACGCCGATCAGCGTCAGCACCGCCAGGGTCGCGAACCCGACGAGCGTCATCAGCGGCACGGCGGCGAGCGCCCGGAGCGCGGCCTCGCCGAGCGTCTCGGTGCCCTGCAACGCATTGCCCAGTACGACGATCGCCGCCGCGGCCGCGGCCACCGGGATCAACGACATGATCGCCGACTGAGCGCCGTACGCGAGCACCCACCAGGGCGCGCGGGCCGGGCGGTGGTCCGGCCATGGGCGGCGGGCGCGGCCGATGCGGACCGCGGGGGAGCCGGACCAGCGCTCGTTCGGCGGGACCTTGCCGGAGACGGCCGAGCCGGCCGCGATCTCGGCGTTCCGGCCGATCTCCGCGCCGGGGAGCAGCGTCGAGCGGGAGCCGATGACGGCCTCGGCGCCGACGGTGACCGGGCCGACGTGCAACTGGTCGCCGTCGATCCAGTAGCCGGCCAGGTCCACCTCGGGCTCGATCGACGCGCCGCGGCCCATCGTGAGCATCCCGGTCACCGGCGGGAGCGTATGCAGGTCGACACCGCGGCCGATCTTCGCGCCGAGAGCCCTTGCGTAGTAGGCGATCCAGGGCGCGCCCGCCAGGTTGGCCGCGCCGGCCGCGTCCGCGAGGTTCTCCGCCGCCCACAGGCGGACGTGGACGGTGCCGCCCCGGGGATAGGTGCCGGGCCGGAGGTTGCGCAGCAGGATCCGGGCGCCGACGACGGCGATTCCCATCCGCCCGGCCGGGGTGATCAGGATCAGCCAGCCGGCCAGGATCCACCACCACGACACGGTCCGCACCCAGGGGAGCGGGCCGGCGAACTCGGCGAGCAAGTTGTTCAGCGTGAACAGGTAGACGAGCCAGCGGACCCCGACGACCGTCTGCAGGATCAACGTCAGCGCTGTCTGCAGCAGCTGGGTGGCCTTCGGCGTCGGCCGGATCTCGCGGACCTCGACCGGCTCGGTGAGCTGGGTGCTGGACTCGTCGAGGCGATCGGCGAGTGCGCCGAGCCGCGGGTACTCGTAGATGTCCGCGACGGTCACGTCCGGGTAGCGCTCACGCAGGGCGGACACGAGTTGAGCGGCCGCGAGGCTTCCACCGCCGTGCAGGAAGAAGTCGTTGTCGGCGCTGGTCACCTTGGCCCCGAGGACCTTCGTCCACCGCACCGACAGCCAGCCCGCCGTACCGTCCAGCTCGGCCGCCGGCTCGTCGGAGTCCATGCCGTCGAGCGGCCAGGGGAGCGCGTTGCGGTCCACCTTGCCCGACGTCCTGGTCGGCAGCGTGTCGACGATCGCCAGCAGCGGTACGAGGGCGGCCGGCAGGGCTTCCCGTAGCCGCTCGGTCGCCGCCTTCTGGTCGAAGGTGGTGGGATCCTTCGGTACGACGTACCCGACGAGCAGCTGATTGCCGGCGGCGCTGGCGCGGACGGCGGCGGCCGCGCCGGAGACGGCCGGCAACGCCTGCAGAGCGGCGTCGACCTCGCCGAGCTCGATCCGGCGGCCGCCGAGCTTGATCTGCTCGTCCGCGCGGCCTTGGAAGATCAGGCCCTCGGGCTCGTAGCGGACGAGGTCGCCGCTGCGGTACGCGCGTTCCCAGCCCAGCGTCGGCATCGGCGCGAACTTCTCCGCGTCCTTCGCCGGGTCCAGGTAGCGGGCCAGGCCGACGCCGCCGATGATCAGCTCGCCGGTCCCGCCCTCGGCCACTTCGTTGCCTGCGGCATCGACCACGGCGAGGTCCCAGCCGTCCAGCGGGAGCCCGATCCGGACCGGTCCTTCGCCGGTCAGCCGGGCGCCGCAGGCCACCACGGTCGCCTCGGTCGGGCCGTAGGTGTTCCAGACCTCGCGGCCGTCGATCGCCAGCCGCTCGGCGAGCTCCGGTGGGCAGGCCTCGCCACCGAAGATCAGCAGCCGGACCTGGTCGAGCGCGTCGGCCGGCCACAAAGCCGCCAGTGTCGGCACGGTCGAGACCACCGTGATGCCCTGCGTGACCAGCCACGGGCCGAGGTCCATCCCGCTGCGGACGAGCGAGCGTGGCGCGGGGACCAGGCAGGCGCCGTGCCGCCAGGCCAGCCACATCTCCTCGCAGGACGCGTCGAACGCGACCGAGAGCCCGGCGAGCACGCGGTCGTCGGGGCCGATCGGCTCCTGCTGGAGGAACAGCCGTGCCTCCGCGTCCACGAAGGCCGCGGCCGAGCGGTGCGTGACCGCGACACCCTTGGGGACGCCGGTCGAGCCCGAGGTGAAGATGATCCACGCGTCGTCGTCCGGCTCCGGGCCGCCGTGCCTGCCTCCCGCCGTACTCGCGCCGGGGTCGTCCATGCGGGCGGAGTACGGGTAGTCGAAGTACCCGTCGGCGTTGTCGTTGTCGTTGGCACGCGGCGGGGTCGGCTGGGCCTTCAGCAGGTCGAGCTCGAGGTCGTCGGCCACGATCGCCGAGACCGCGGCCTCGCCGAACACCAGCTCGGCGCGCTCGTCCGGATCGTCCGCGTCGACCGGCACGTACGCCGCTCCGGCCTGGAGCGTCCCGAGGATCGCGACGTACAGGTCGTTGTGCCCGGACGAGATCCGCACCCCGACCCGGTCGCCCGGCCCGATCCCGCCCGCGGTCAACCGCGCCGCGAACCGCTCCGTCTGCTCGAGCAGCTCCCGGTAGCTCAGGCTCACACTGCCGTCGTCGAGCGCCGGCTCGTCGGCGTACTTCGCCGCGGTCTCCCCCAGGACGTCCACCAGCGTCCGCGCGGACGGCGCCAACTCCCCGCGTCGCAACGTCACGGCCGGATGATACGCCCCGGAGTTAACGCCGCCCGAATCCCCGGCAACGCCGAGACGCCGAAGCCGTCACTTGACCAGGTCGGCCGGGGCGGCGTAGGTGTTGCAGGCCTTGTTCTCGGTGATGTTGAAGCCGTTCTGGATCCAGAAGCCCTGGCTGGTGGCGAGGCCGTGGGTGCGTTCGTCCTCTGGGGTGCTGGGAGACTCGCCGAAGCTGTTGCTGGACTGCTCGCGGAACTCGTTCATGCGGTCGGTCAGCGGATACGACTTCGCGACCGCGCGACTGAAGACACCGGCGAAGCAGGAGGCCTGCAGCTCGTTGCGGCGGGAGAACTCGAGCTTGCGGTCCGGATGGTCCTGCAGGTACGCCGCCCGCGCGTAGAACAACCCGGTGACGCCCTGCACGTGGTGGCCGTACTCGTGCGCGATCGTCATCAGGTAGGCGAGGTCCTGCCGCGGCCCGAACGCCTTGTTCATCTGCTGGACGTCGGTGTACATCACCTGGTTGCCGTAGCAGTAGAAGGCGAGCACCCGGCCGGACAGCGGCGCGAAGTTGCCGCACGGCGTGACCACCGGCTTGTCGAACACGACCAGGCCCGGGTCCGGCTTCTGCTGGCCGATCTCCCGGAAGATCGGCCGCCAGGCGTCGTTCAGGCAGGCGAACAGCTTCTCGTAGTACACCTTCTGCGCCGCGAGGTTGCCGTTGCCGAGGTTCGCGGCCTCGCAGTCCTGCTCCGGCAGCGCGCCGGTGCGGTAGATCTCGGCGTTCAGCAGGTAGTCCTCGGCCGAGCCCTCCTGCGGGTTGGTGGTCGCGGTCGGCACGATCGACGGCCCGGTCACGCCCGGCTGGGCGGTGTCGTCGCCGGCCTGGCCGCCGGTCAGGATCACGCTGATCGCGGCCAGCGCGCCGCCGACGATGACCAGCATCGCGAAGCCGAACAGGATGAGCCGCGCGGCCCCACCCCGGCGCTTCGGCGGCTGGAACCCGTTGAACTGGCCGTGCCCGCCGTAGTACGGCTGGTTCCACTGGCCTTGGTACGGCGCTCCCTGCGGATACGGACCGGACTGGTACGGACCAGGTGGCGGCCCGCCCTGGAACTGGCCGGGACCCTGCTGCCAGGGCGCCGCCTGCGGAGGCGGCAGGACACCGGGCGGCGGTCCCACGGGCCGGTCCTGAGGACGGCCCCCGTAGCCGTACGGGCTGCTCACCGGTGGTGCCCTCCTGCCGCTCGACGGTCCTGACTCGGGTTCGCTGGACGAACCGGCACGAGACTACTCTCGACCCATGTCACCGAAGCGCCGCCTCCTCCCGGCTGCCCTGCTGATGTCCCTGACCGCCCCGTTGGTTGCCCTGGGCACGTTGCCCGCGCAGGCCGTGGGCGAGCGGGCCACCGACGACCGGATCACGGGATACGCCGCCGAGGCGACGCTGACCGCGGACGGCAGGCTGCAGGTCAAGGAGACGGTCGACCTGGCCGCCGGGGGTACGACGTTCAGCCGGACGCTGGCCACCCGCGTCCGGGCCGACGCCGAGCGGGACCGGACGTACGACGTCAGCGACGTGTCGGCCACCGTGAACGGCCAGCCGGCGCAGGGGTTCGAGAACGAGAGCACCGACGACGGCCGCCGGCTCACGATGACCGTGAACGGCCAGTCGAAGATCGTCTACAGCTACACCGTGGACAACGTGGTGGCCGAGTCCACCGAGGGCCGCGAGGTGAGCTGGCCGATCGTGCAGGGGTTCGCGACGTCGGTGCCGAAGGCCTCGCTGACGGTGAACATCCCGTTCGCCACCTGGGTGACGTGTTTCGCCGGCCGGGTCGGCTCGAGCATGCCGTGCACGTCGTCGCAGCTCGCCGAGTCGGCCGCGTTGCAGATCGAGCAGAACGGCGTACCGGCGGGTGGCCGGGTGACCTTCCTGACCGGGCTCGGTGAGCAGGCGACGGTCCGGCCGAACGCGGAGTTCGCGACGCGGTGGAGCCTCGGCCGCGCGTTCACGGTCGACTCGAGCACTCTCGGCCTGGCCGCGCTGGTGTTCGGGCTCGGGCTGCTGGGCGCGGCGGCGCTGTGGTTCTTCCGCGGGCGGGACGCGGCCAGGTTCGGCGGCGGCGGGCCGGAGCGGCCGGTGCTGGACGGCACCGACGGGCCGCAGTTCGCCGCGCCGGACGGAATCCGGCCGGGCCAGGTCGGCACGGTGGTGGACGAGACGGCCGACGTCGTCGACATCACCGCGACGTTGCTGGACCTCGCTGTCCGGAACTACTTGACCATCGTCGAGCTGCCGCGCCAGAGCCAGTTCGGCAAGCTGGACTGGGAGCTCCGCCGGCTGAATCAGGGTGGCCCCGAGCTCCTGCCGTACGAGAAGGCGTTGCTGGACGCGGTCTTCGCCGACGGCGACGCGGTGGTCGTCTCCGCGCTCGGCCCGTCGCTTCGGCCGCGGCTCAACCTGGTGCGCGAGCAGTTGTACGCCGACGTCGTCACGCAGGGATGGTTCACCAGCCGCCCGGACGCGGTGCGGAACCGCTGGACCACCGCGGGCGTGGTGCTGCTGGGTGCGGGCGTCGTACTGACGCTGGTGCTCGCGATCGTGAGCAAGTACGCGCTGGTGGGCCTCGCGGTGATGCTGGCCGGACTGGTGCTCGCGCTCGTCGGACAGGTCGCGCCGGCTCGGACTGCGCGTGGTGCCGCCGTGCTGGGCCGAGTGGCCGGCCTGCAGCGGTACCTGCTGGACGAGACGTCCGCGGACCTGCCGCAGAGCCACCGGCTCGAGTTCGCGTCCCGGTGCCTGCCGTACGCCGCCGTTCTCGGGCTGACCGAGAAGTGGGCGCTGGAGATCGCGGCGACCGATGACGACGACGACCCGGACGCCGGCATCGGCTGGTACTCCGGTCCGGACAACTGGCACCTGTCCGACATCGGCGAGTCGCTCAGCAACTTCGTGACGTCCTTCGGCGGCACGCTGACCACGGCCCGCCGGCTCTTCTGACGCAGACATACAGAAGCCCGGGTCCAGTGCGGACCCGGGCTTCTCCGGTTGACGGCTAGGCCACGCGGGCCTCGTCGGCGGTGTAGGTGTTGCAGGAGTTCGGCTGCTTGCTGTTGTACCCGGCGATGGACCACTGGTAGTTGCTGACCCGGTTGCCGTGGTCGTGCACCCGCGGCCGGGCGTAGTCGTCACCGGTGTGCGCGATCAGGAACTTCCAGTTGGCCAGCAGCGGGTTGCGCATCGGGATGAACGCCGCGTTCGCGCCCAGGTACGCCGCCCCGAGGCAGGTGGCCTGCAGTTCGCGGCGACGGCTCTCGAGCAGCTTCTGGTTCGGCGTCATCGACTGCTGCCGGGAGACCGAGGCCGCGAGGATGCCGCTCAGGTTCTGCACGTGGTGGCCGTACTCGTGCGCGAACGTATTCAGCATGATCGCGCGGGCGTAGACCGGGTTGTTCCGGTAGTACCGGTTGTCCACCGCGAACGGGAGGTAGATGGTCGCGTTCGCCCCGCAGTACGCCGCCCGGACGCTGCGCTGCATGCCACACGGGGACGCGAGCTTGCCGACGTACACGACGGCCTTGGGGGAGCGGAAGCCCAGCCCGGCCTTCTTCATCGCCAGCGACCAGGTGCGGTCGAGGCACGGCAGCAGGCGGGCGTAGTAGTTCCGCGCGGCGGTGAAGTTGATCGGTGCGAACGGCGGCTCGGCGCACTTCGAGGCCGCGATCGGGCCGACGGCGTACAGCTTGTTCGCGGTCAGCACCTCGTTCTCGGCCGGGGGTGCCGGCTCGGACGGCGTGGGCGACGGGCTCGCGGACGGCGGGTCGGACGGGGTCTCCGACGGCGCGACCGACGGGCTGTTGGTCGTCTGCGGGGCGTCGTCGCCGGTCATCCGGACGAGGAGCGTGATCCCGGAGCCGACCACCAGGACGGCGAGCACGACCAGTCCGATCAGCAGACCGCGGGTGCGCGTCTTCTGCTTGCGGCGGCGGCCGGGGCCCGGTGGCTGCGGAATCGGGATCGGCGGGTACTGCCAGGTCGGCGCCTGCTGCACGGGCTGGCCCATCGGGCCGATCTGGCCGGGGCCCTGGTTGTAGCCGGGGTTCTGCTGACCGCGCTGGGCGGCGTGGCGCGGGCCCTGCTGCTGGTTCGGCGGGAGGGCGTTGCTCCACGGCGACGGCGGTTGCTGGGGGCCGGGCTGGCTGGGGGCCCACAGGTACGAGCTCTCGGAGCGGGGTCCGGTGTCGCCTTGTGGGCCGCGCGCCTGCCCGCCGGGCTGCGGCATCCCACCCTGCGGCCACCCACCCTGTGGCCCGGCCGACTGCGATCCGCGAGTCTGTGGGCTGGGAGGCTGCGCACCGCCAGACTGCGGGCCGCCCGACTGGGGGCCGCCGGACTGTGGGGCGCCGGACTGCGGGCCGCCGGATTGCGGGGCGCCGGACTGTGGGCCGCCGGACTGTGGGGCGCCGGACTGGGCGCCGGACTGGGCGCCGGACTGTGGGGCGCCGGAGTGTGGAGCGCCGGACTGGGGGCCGGGCTGCTGGGGCGGGCGGTTGGGGCCGGGCCCTGGGGTCGGTCGGGGTTGCTGCGGCTGAGGTGGGCTTCCGTAGGCGGGCGCGGCTTGCCAACCGACTTGGCTGTCACCAGGACCGCTCTGGGGCGGGCCGGGGCGGGACTGCTCCGGGCGGGTCTGCCAGCCGGCGGACTGGTCGGGCTCGTCCGGGCGGCGGTTGGTCCAGCCTTCGCCGAACCAGTTGTTCGCCGGCCGTTCGGCCGGCGCGGCGCTCGGGTCCTGGAACTCGCGCTTGGCGTCCGTGCCGCCGCTCCACCACCTGGGCGACTGGCCCTCCCCGGCAGGCTGCTCCGGCGGACCGGCGGGCTGGTCGCCGTCAGCCGGTTCCCGCTCCGGGGGTGGACTCCAGTTGTCCGACATCGATACTCCTCACGACCTTCTGGGTGTAGCCGTCAACGTGGTGCATCCGGCGCTGTTCGGGGTGCCGACGCCGCGCCCGGTCGGTTCGTCCCCCCGGACTGCTCGCCCCCGGACACATACTTTGCGTGATCCGGACGCACCAGGCTAGCCCGGGTCTACTGCACCTTGGCGGAGGAGGCCACGAAGGTGTTGCAGACGTTCGGGTTGCGGCTGTTGAACCCGCGGGTCGCCCAGTACTGGTGGTTCACGCCGTCGCCGTGGTCGTTCTTGTGGTCGGTCCAGTGCAGGATCAGCCACTTCCACTGGAACAGCGACTGGCCGGTGATCGGGTAGCTGCGCCGGTTCGCGCCGATGAAGATGTCGCCGAAGCAGGACGCCTGCAGCTCGAGCCGCCGGCTGCCCTCGAGCTCCTTCGCCTGGGTCGGCGCCTCGTACCGGATCCGGTGGTTGGCGGCCAGGATGCCGGTCAGGTGCTGCACGTGGTGGCCGTACTCGTGCGCGAACTGGTGCAGCATCCACATCCGCGCCCACACCTTCTGGTACGCCTGCGGGTAGCGGTTGTAGTTGCCGATGTCCTCGCTGAGATTCATGTAGATGGTCTCGTTGCTGCCGCAGTAGAACGGCGGACCGGAGTCGTTGCCGATCCCGCACGGCGTACTGACGGTCCCGCTGAACGGCTGCACCGTCGGCGGCCGGAACCGGGCGCCGGACCGGGCCAGCAGGGCGGGCCAGGACCTGTTCAGGCAGTTCAGCAGGTTGGCGTAATTGGCCCGCGCGCCCGCCACGGTCGACGGCCGGGACCGGGACTCCCGGCAGTTGACCGCCCGCATCGCCCCGGCCTTGTACAGCCTGTTCCGCAGCACCAGGTCGGCGTCGGTCGGACCGGGCTTCGGCTTCGGGGTGGACGTCGTCCGCGGCGCGGTCGGCCGGGTCGTCGTCGGCCGGGTGGTGGTCCTCGTCTCCGTCGGACTGGACGCGACCGTGGGTGAGATCGACGGCGTCTGCGACGGCCCGTGGGTCGGGGTGTAGCTGGACGGCGAGTACGACGGGCTCGTGTACGGATCGCTGTCCTTCAAGGCGTTCGAGATCCCGAAGATGCCGACGCCGCCGACCACGACCACGCCGAGCACGATGAGGACCGCCTTCGCCCTGCCGCCCTTCTTCTGCGGCGGCCGCGGCGGTCCACCGGGCGGCGCGCCCCACCCGAACTGCGGCTGCCCACCCGGCCGGCCGATGTACGGCGGACCCTGCGGCGGCATCCCCTGGTACGGCGGACCCGACGGTGGGCCCTGGTACGGCGGGCCCTGCGGCGGACCCTGCGGCGGCGGACCTTGCGGCGGACCGCCGTACTGCGGACCCGGCTGCCACTGTGGCGCGCCGTACGAAGGCTGCGGCTGTTGCCCGGGCGGCGGGCCCCACTGGTTGCCTGACACGGGCCAGACGCTATCCGAGCCCGGGCTCATCGAACGGTTGCCCAGCTCAACAGCCGGGACCGCGCCGGATGGCACACCGGTCACGGTATGGTGCCCGGGTCAACTGACCCTCTCTTTACGGTGTGATTGGGCGATGCGTCTACGTCTGCTCGGGCTCCCCCTGTGTGCCCTCGGTCTTTCGGCCCTGACCGGCGTCCCGGCCGGCGCGACCGGATCCCACGGTGCGGCCGACCCGGTCGTGACCAACTACGACAGCCAGGTCCGGGTCGAACGTGACGGTCAGCTGACGGTCTCCGAGACCTGGAAGCTCAGCAACGTGACCGGGACCTTCACCCGGTTCGTGGTCACCCGGGACCACCTGCCCGACGACGTCGACCACGTGCAGCGGATCGAGAACCTGAAGGTCACCGCCGGCGGCCAGGAGAAGCAGACCGAGCTGACCACCAACGGCGACGTCACCTCGATCGCGGTCGCCGAGGTCAGCGGCTCCACCCAGCTCGACTTCACCTACACGGTGCGGGGCGCGGTGGCCGAGACGCTGAACGGCACGGAGGTGCGGTTCGCCCCGCTGACCGGGATCAACCTGACCGTCCAGCAGGCGAACATCGTCTTCAGTACGCCGGAGGTCACGCACGTCTCCTGCTTCGCCGGCGCGATCGACAGCAATACCCCGTGCACGCTGGCGCAGCTCGGCGAGACCGCCGGGCCGACGTTCCAGCAGCAGGGCCTGCCGCCGGGCAACACGGTCCGGATGACGGTCGGCTTCCCCGAGGGTGAGATCGCCGCGAACTCGATCGTCGAGTACCGCAAGACCCTCAAGCGCGCGTTCTCCACCGACACCGCGCAGCTGCTGACCGCGCTGGCCGTGCTGCTGCTCGGCGCGATCGCGCTGCTCGTGCTGTACCGGCTCCGCGGCCGCGACCGGGTCGACCCGCGCCGCGTCGTCCCGGCGTCGCTGTTCAGCCTCGGCGCGGACACCCGGATCGACTTCACCCCGCCGTCGGACCTGCGCCCCGGCGAGGTCGGCACGCTGATCGACGAGCGGATCGACCCGGTCGACGTCACCGCGACCATCATCGACCTGGCCGTCCGCGGCCACATCATGATCATCGAGCAGGACCACGACTCCGAGTACGCCCGGCCGGACTGGGAGCTGCGCCGGGTCGCGAACGCGCCGTCGGAGGAGCTGCAGCGGTACGAGAACGTCCTGATCCGGGCGATCTTCGGCGACTCCGACTCGGTGCTCGTCTCCGAGCTCGGCCGCCAGGTCCGGGCGAACCTGGCCCAGGTGCAGGACGCCCTGTACGACGGCGTGGTCAAGCGCGGCTGGTTCACCGAGCGGCCGGACCGGACCCGCTCGCTGTGGGCGACGATGGGCATCGCGGTCACCGTGATCGGCGTCGTCCTGACCGTGGTGCTCGCGCTGCTGACGACCTGGGGCCTGCTGGGCCTGGCGATCACCGCGGTGGGCGTCGGCCTGATCGTGGTCGGTCGCTACATGCCGGCCAAGGCGCCGGCCGCCGGCCGGGTGCTCGGCCAGGTCGCCGCGATCCGCGGTGAGCTGCTCGAGATGGACGTCAGCGAACTGCCGTCGGACCAGCACGCCGAGCTGTGCTCGCGCGCCCTTCCGTACGCCGTCGTCCTCGGCGGCTCGGAGCGCTGGATCGACGCACTGGTCGCGACCGACGAGGACGTCGACGAGGACGAGGGTTTCCCCTGGTACCGCGGCCCGCGCGGCTGGCACCTGCAGTACCTGCCGGACTCGCTCCGCAACCTCACCACCAACCTCACCGGCGCCCTCTTCGCCCGCTGAGGCCGTGGTACGACCTCGCCGGTCACTCTTCACCGGAGTGGCTGCGTCGTCGGGCTGAGCCAGCCCGTGGAAGGCGGTATAACTCACGGGCTTCGCATGATCAAGCCAGGTCAACTGGATGGCATGACTTCGGGCTGACGAGATCTGCTGACGACGTCTCGTCCCCATGTACACGACGCCTTGTCGCTGCGGCAAGCGCAGATGGCAGCGATAACGACCGAGGAAACCGGTCCTAACTCGCATTTCGGCCTATTCGAGCGTTTGACCGATGCACCACTCGACGACCGAAGATTGCGCTCTGCCCATGCGTTACTGCTTCCTGCTAGTCTTGCGGTCCGCACCGAAGGAGGAATCTCTGTGGCCGACCTGTCAATTCGCAAGATCATCGAGCAGGTGACGTCTGGTGCGATTCGAATCCCGGCCTTCCAGAGAGGCTTTGTGTGGGATGCCGAACGGGTAGCGTATCTGATGGACTCCATCTACAAAGGGTATCCTTTTGGCGCGGTAATACTCTGGCGCACGAAGGAGAAACTGAATTCCGAACGTGATCTTGGCCCATTCAAGCTCCCAGAGGGTCAAGCAGACTATCCGGTTGACTACGTGCTCGATGGACAGCAGCGGATAACGTCTATTTTTGGTGTGTTTCAGAGCGATCTGACCGCTGACGGGGACGATACATGGACTAACATCTATTTCGATATGGAGGCAGCGGCCGACCTACAGGAAAGTCAGTTCCTGGCGCTACCTCTCGAAGAAGTCGATCCGAGTCGTCATTTCCCGATCAAAACATTCTTTGATGTAACTGCCTATCGACACGCAACCGATGGTTTGACTAACGGTCAAGCGCTCCTGATTGATTCGGTTCAGTCCATTTTCAAGGAAGCTACAGTTCCGACCCAGGAAATTGTCACGGACGATCGCGCTAAGGTTGCTATCGTCTTCGAACGAGTGAATCGACTTGGCGTCGAGCTTGACGTCTTCCAGCTGCTGACTGCTTGGACATGGAGTGAGGACTTCGATCTCCAGAGACGATTCTCGGAGTTGGCGGAAGAGCTTCGTCCACATGGATTCGGCGACCTCGGTGAAGAGACTAACCTGCTCCTGCGGTGCTGTGCGGCGATAGTAGCCGGCGACGCATCGCCAGCCGCGTTCATTAATCTCAAAGGTGCTGATGTGCGTGACCGTTTTGATGACATCGAGAATGGCATCAGAGGCGCTATCGACTTCTTGCAGAAGAACCTGCGCGTTGAGACACTCGCCAACCTTCCATATCCCGCAGCGCTCGTTCCGCTCTCGGTTTTCTTCGCACGTAAAAGCCTTACGCTCAAGCATGATCAGCGCGAGATTCTCGTGCGATGGTTTTGGCGGTCCTGTTTTTCGCGCCGGTACAGCGCCGGTGTGGTCCGGAATTTGAACCGTGACATCGAAGAGGCTGCGAATCTTCGGGAGGGTCAGCCCAGTACCCTAGCCGAATTCTCGGCTGCTGTAGATGAGGACTACTTCGAGCAGCCATTCACGATCGGGACGGTCAACACTCGCACCTTTATTCTATTGCTAGCTCAACAAGATCCGTTGAGCTTCGTCTCCGGTCAACCTGTGACGCTCTCGAAGGTGCTTCAGGCCTATAATCGCAACGAGTTCCACCACCTCATGCCTCGCGCTTTCCTCCGGGATTCCGGATTCGACATCCGCGATATCAATGCTTTGGTCAATTTTGCAATTATCTCGGCGAGTGACAACAAGGTCCTCGGAGGCGTAGCGCCGAGCAAGTACAAGACGCACATGCCCGCCGCGAAGAACCACCTGATCCTCGACCGCGCGCTATGCCCAGAAGAGCTTTTTGAGGATGATTTCGCGGCCTTCCGAACCTTGCGGGCGGAAAGGCTGCTACAAGCAGCTCGAGCGCTAATCTGAGCGCCGACGTCGCTCTCGCCGTTGGCGAATCATGCTCGCCCACAGGCTGGCACGAGCTCGGCGGGGACTGGAGTTCCTGGCGCCGTCCAGCCAGGCTCCGCGGACTGCCTGGTACCTAACCGATCCGAATCCTCACGAATCTCGCAGGTCTCATTGCCTAACAGGCGCGTTTTACCAGTTGGCCTGCGGGCCTACCGGTGGCAGTGGGGTTCCCTCCGGGTGGATGACGTAGACGAGTCCGCCGGAGTGCGGGATCCAGGCGTTCTCGAAGGCGGCCCGGTCGTACGTCGTCCGGACCTCGTCGTTGCTCGGGATCAGGTGCGACGCCGGGTCGTTCACCACCACGTTGCCGTCCGGATCGAAGCCGACGATCACCATCAGGTGCCCGTTCGTCCCGTACCCAGCGCCCGGCAGGTCGCCCTTCTTGAACGACAGCGACGCGATCAGCGGGACGCCGGCCTTGATGAACTGCTCGGCCTCGGTCAGCGATCGCAGCCGGGTGACGAATCCGTCGATCCCGCGGGTGCCGGCGTACGCCGTGTTGAACGGCCAGTTCCCCGCGCCGTCGTAGGCGTAGTCGAAGACCGAGCGGGCGGCGTGGTCGACCTGCGGATCGGCGTCGTCGGGATCGACCCAGGCCGTCTCGTCGGCGGTCGGGCCGGCGCCGTAGTAGTCGAGCACCATCGCGGTCGAGGTCGCCGAGCACCAAGCCTCGCCGCCGCCGTCCCACTGCGGGTAGTGCCCGATGTGCGTCTCCTGTGAGTACGTCGGCACGTCGAGCACGATCCCCTGCGCACCGCCAAGGGGGCTCACGGCAACCTTCTGGTCGTCCGGCAGCCAGGACGCCATCGCGCCGACCGACCGGACCACCGGGGACTGCGTCGTCCCCGTCAGTCGGTAGAGCGTCACCTTCAGCTGCCACCGGTCGAGCGACCGGCCCTTCGCCGCCACGAAGGTGTCCACGGCCACCGAGCCGTTCGCGTCGCCCTGCGACGGCACCGACGTACGGTGAATGTCGCCGGCGGCGGTGTCGTCGCCGCTGGACCACCGGCCGAGCACGTACCACTTGGTGGTGCTGCCGAGGTCGGTCCGGCCGGACATCGCCACTTCGACCCAGGTCCCGGGCGGGGTGGTCGCGTTCCAGGACGCGATCAGCTCGGTCAACCGGAAGCCGGGGGTCACGACCGGCGACGTCCAGCTGGTCCGGTCGTAGCTCTTCGCGGTGCCGTCACCGAACGGGTCGACGTACGACGTTGTGCCGGTCGACGTACCGAAGGTCAGGGCCCCGTCGGCGACGGTGGTGCCGGAGTGGGCACCGGCGAGGAAGTCGGTGGTCGACGTCCACGTGGTGTACGCGATGTCGCGCAACTGCGGCACCTTGCTCGCCTCACTGGGCAAGGCACCACAGGTCAGCACGACCGCACCGGCGATCAGCGCTGTCAGACTGTGGGCGGTAGTCATATACCGACCGTAAGTGTGGTGCTCGGTCGTGTCGCGGTGAACGCGTGGCGTGGTTGTGGTCTTGTCCGGTCAAATAGTTACGAGCGGGCGGCCCACTCGTCGGCGAGCATCGCGAACACGGCCTCGTCGGTCCATTCGTTCTTGATGAGCTCGTTCTTCACGAAGGTCGCCTCGTGGCGCATCCCCAGCCGCTGCAGCAGCTTCGCGGATCCGGTGTTCCGGGCGTCCAGGCGCCCGATGATCCGGTGCATGCCGAACTCCTCGAACCCGAGCCGCAGCATCTCCACCGACGCCTCGGCGGCGTACCCGTGCCCGTGGAACTCCGGGTGGAACACGAACCCGATCTCCCCGCCCCGGTGTGCGGCGTTCTGCACGAACAACGACACTTCGCCGACGTGCTGCCCGGTCTCGCGCAGGATCACCGCCAGGGTGACCGCCTGCCCGTCGGCGTCCATCGGCGGCAGCTCCACCAGCCGGCGGGGCAACGTCGTGTCGCGGACCTGCTCCGGCGTCTGGGCGTCGTACAGCAGGAACCGGGCGACGTCGTCGTTGGACTGCAGCTTCAGCAGGTCGTCGTAGTCGGTCTCGAGGTAGCGGCGAAGGGTCAGGCGGTCGGTCTCGATCGGCAGCGAAAGGCTCACCGACCGAGACTAGACCGTGCCGTCGCGGAGGTCGCGGGAATTACCGGACGTACGTCGCGGCGGCGACGTAGGTGTTGCAGGCGGCCGGGCTGCGGGTGGTGAAGCCGGCGTTCGCCCACCGCGGCACGACCTCGCGGCTGCCGTGGTCGCGGCGGGTGCCGTACTCGTCGCCCTGATGGGCGTGCAGCCAGTCGAGCTGGGACTTGAACAGCCCGCCGTTCAGGCCGTAGCTGCCCTTGTTCGCGCCGAGGAAGACACCGCCCAGGCAGGTCGCCTGCAACTCGAGCCGTCGGCTCATCTGCAGCGCGGCGTCACCGGACCGCTCGTACTGGATGCTCGACGACGCCCGTAGGATCCCGGTCAGGTGCTGCAGATGGTGGCCGTACTCGTGCGCCATGGTGTCCGACATGTCCGCCCGCAGGAAGGCCATCGCGGTCGACCGGTTGTTGTAGCCGAGGAACTGCCGGTACCGCTTGAGGTCCGAGGCCGCGTCCATGTAGATCGTCCGGTTCGCCGAGCAGTAGAACGAGCTCGGGGCGTTGCCGCTGCACGGCGTACTCACCGGACCGGTGAACGCGATCATCCGCGGCGGCGCGAACGTCCGGCCGGTCAGCGCGACCTGCCGCGGCCAGGCGCGGTTCAGGCAGTTGAGGATCTGGGTGTAGTACTTGCGGGCGTTCGCCGGACTGGTGGCGCGGGCGCTGGACTCCCGGCAGTTCACCGTCCGCTGCGCACCGGTCTTGTAGAGCCGGTTCTTCGTCACCAGGTCGGAGTTCGACGGCGGCGGGGGCACGGAGGTCGTGGTCCGGGTCGCGGTCGGCTGCGTGCGCGTCGGCCGGGTGGTCGGGATCGTCGGCGCGCTGGTCTGCGTGGGCTCCTCCGTCGGCTCGTACGTCGACGTGTACGTCGGCTGCGGTGAGGTGTAGTCGTCGCCCGGACCGCCGGACACCTGGCTCCACATCCACAGGCCGACCACCCCGGCGACCAGGACGACGATCGGCAGCACCACGAACGGCGTCTTGCTCTTCTTCCGCGGCGGTGGCGGGAAGCCGTTGGAGCCCCAGCCGAAGCCCGGTCCCTGCGGCGGCGGCGGTCCTTGCGGCGGGCCCCAGTACTGCGGCGGCGGCCCGGCGTACTGCTGAGGCGGAGGACCGTACTGCGGTGGGCCGTACTGCGGGCCGTACTGCGGAGGCGGCGGTCCCTGCGGCGGCGGGCCGTACGGGGGCTGGTTCGACAAGACGGTCCTCCTGAGGGCTGGTCCGGACAATCTTGTCAAGAGGCGGTGTCATTTCCCGTTACCCTTGATCGGTGACACTTCGCTTGTACGACACCGCGACAGCAGCAGTGAGGGATTTCGAGCCGGTCCACCCGGGCAAGGTCGGGATCTACCACTGTGGGCTGACGGTGCAGGGTGCCCCGCACGTCGGGCACATCTACAAGGAGGTCGTGTTCGACGTCCTGCGGCGCTGGCTCGAGCGCTCCGGGTACGACGTCACCGTGATCGCGAACGTGACCGACATCGAGGACAAGATCCTGGCGAAGTCGGCCGAGCGCGGCGTCCCGTGGTGGGCGCACGCGTACGAGTTCGAGCGCGAGCTGCACTGGGCGTACGACGTCCTCGGCTGCCGCCCGCCGACGTACGAGCCGCGGGCCACCGGCCACATCCCGGAGATGCTGGAGATCATCGACCAGCTGATCGAGCGCGGGCACGCGTACATCGCCCCGGACGGCTCCGGCGACGTCTACTTCGACGTCAGGTCCTGGCCGGCGTACGGCGAGCTGTCGAATCAGAGGATCGAGGACATGGAGGCGGCCGAGGACGCGGACCCGCGCGGCAAGCGCGACCCGCGGGACTTCGCGCTCTGGAAGGGCCACACCGAGGGCACGCCGCGGACGGCGTCCTGGCCGACGCCGTGGGGCCGCGGCCGCCCGGGCTGGCACCTGGAGTGCTCGGCGATGGCCGGCAAGTACCTGGGCGAGGAGTTCGACATCCACGGCGGCGGACTCGACCTGCGGTTCCCGCACCACGAGAATGAGCTGGCCCAGTCGACCGCGATCGGGCAGAGGTTCGCCCGGTTCTGGATGCACAACGCGCTCGTCACCACGGCCGGCGAGAAGATGTCCAAGTCGATGGGCAACAGCGCGGTCGTGCGGAACGTGGTCGAGCGGGTCCGGCCGATCGAGCTGCGGTACTACCTGGTCCAGTCGCACTACCGGTCCGTGGTCGAGTTCTCGTTCGGCGCGCTGGACGAGGCCGCGACCAGCTTCCAGCGGGTCGAGGGGTTCATCACCCGGGCCACCGAGGTGACCGGTGGGGTCGAGCCGGCCGCGGAGCTGCCGGCCGACTTCGTCGCCGCGATGGACGACGACCTGGGCACGCCGGGCGCGATCGCCGTACTGCACAACACCGTGCGGGACGGGAACAAGCTGGTCGCGGACGGGGATTCGACCGCCCTGCGGGAGAGCCTGGCCGCGGTCCGCGGGATGCTCGGCGTCCTCGGGCTGGATCCGCTGGCCGAGCCGTGGGTGTCCCGGACCGGCGCGACCGACGAGCTCGGCGACGTGGTGGACGGGCTGGTCAAGGCGCTGCTGGAGCAGCGGCAGGCCGCGCGCGAGCGCAAGGACTACGCCGCCTCGGACGAGATCCGGGACCGGCTGAAGGCGCTCGGCGTCGTCGTCGAGGACACCCCGCAGGGGCCGCGCTGGTCGATCGCCAGGTCTGCCTCCGCCGCCGCAACCGACAACGAAGGAAGCTGACGTGCCAGGCAGTAGCCAGCGCAAGGGAGCGATCCGGAAGAAGCCGCGGGGCAACCCGACGGCCGGATCCGGCGGCCGGGTCCGCCGCGGGCTCGAGGGCAAGGGCCCGACGCCGAAGGCGGTGGACCGGGTCAAGCACCCCGCGCACAAGCGGGCGAAGGCGAAGGAGCGCGCCAAGGAGCGCGAGCGCACCCGCCGCCCGGCCCGGAAGGACGCCGACGCGTCGGTCGAGTGGGTGTACGGCCGCAACCCGGTGGTGGAGGCGCTGCGGGCCGGCGTGCCGGTCGCCGCGCTGCACGTTGCCGAAGGCACCGAACGGGACGCCCGGCTGCGGGAGGCGATGCTGATCGCGGTCGAGCACGGGATCTCGATCCTCGAGGTGCCGCGCACCGAGCTCGACCGGGTCACCGCCGGCGGCGCCCACCAGGGTGTCGCGGTGCAGATCCCGCCGTACGAGTACGCGCATCCCGACGACCTGCTCGACCGGGCGTACGACGCGCAGGAGGTGCCGCTCGTGGTCGCCCTCGACGGCGTCACCGACCCGCGGAACCTGGGCGCCATCACCCGGTCCGCGGCCGCCTTCGGCGCGCACGGCGTCGTCGTACCGGAGCGTCGTACGGCGTCCATGTCGGCGTCGGCGTGGAAGACGTCGGCCGGCGCCGCGGCCCGGATCCCGGTCGCGCGGGCGACCAACCTGAACCGGGTGCTGAAGTCGTACAAGGAGGCCGGGCTGCTGGTCGTCGGCCTGGACATGGGCGGCGAGGTCGAGCTCCCCGAGCTCGAGGCCGCCACCGAGCCGCTCGTCCTCGTCGTCGGCTCCGAAGGCAAGGGCCTGGCCCGCCTCGTCCGCGAGAACTGCGACCTGATCGTCTCCATCCCGATGACCAGCGCCACCGAGTCCCTCAACGCCGGCATAGCCACCGGCGTAGCCCTCTACGAAATCTCCCGCCGCAGGGGTTGACGGTGCCCGGGGACGAACGGCCAAGGGTGCTCCGGCGCATGATCGACTCGGGTGAAGTCACCCCACCGGCGGAGCTCGGTATGCCGGACCTCGTGCTGGACCTCGCGCCAGGCGTGGACAGCCTCTCGGACCTGCTGATCGAGGGTCGGGACGAGGAGCGGAGCAGCTGACCGAGTTCGTCAGCTACGACAAGGAGCTGGCGGGCGCCGCGGAGGAGTTGGGGTTTCCGGTGCTGGCGCCGGCATGACAGACGCGGGCCGGGATGATCCCGGCCCGCGTCCAGTGCTCAACTGCTGGCAGTCCTGCGGGTCAGTAGACGCTGACGCCGTAGCGGGAGAGGACTTCGGTGACGGGCTGGAAGTAGGTCGTGCCACCGGTGCGGCAGTTGCCGGAGCCGCCGGAGGTCAGGCCCAGGGCGACGGAGCCGGAGAAGAGTGCACCTCCGGAGTCACCACCCTCGGCGCAGACGTTGGTGCGGATCAGGCCGGTGACGGTGCCCTCGGCGTAGTTCACCGTCGCGTTGGTCCCGGTGACCGAGCCGCTGCGCAGACCGGTCGTGCTACCGCTGCGCTGGACCGACTGACCGACGTACGCGTTGCCGGCCGAGGTGATGTCCCGGGTCGAGCCGTTGTAGAGGTTCACCACACCGGGCCGGTTGGTGTACGACGTGCTGTAGCGGACGATCCCGTAGTCGTTGCCCGGGAAGCTGGAGCCGTACCGGGTGCCGAGCAGGGTCGTCTTGCTCGAGTTGGCGTACCAGCTCGAGGCGATGTTGGTGCAGTGACCGGCGGTCAGGAAGTAGTACGTGCTGCCGCTGCGGACGTTGAAGCCCAGCGAGCAACGGGACTGGCCGCCGTAGATGGCGTCACCGCCGGCGATGAACTTCGAGAGCTTGCCGGACATCTTCTCCAGCGTCACCCGGTCACCGAACTTCTTGGTGACGCTGGTCAGCGCCGTCAGCTTCGACGCGGTGACCGTCTCGTCGTAGGAGACGATGATCCGGCCGTCCGGGGCGGTGTGCCAGGCGGTTCCGGGGATGGACGCGTCCTTGGACAAGGTCGCGCTGATGGCCGTCGCGGACAGCGTCGACGGGTGGACCGGCGCCGCCGAGGCCTGCGTGGAGAGCAGGCCCGCGGCGGTCAGTCCGGCTGCTGCCAGGATCGCGGCGGTACGGCGAATGGGCGGAAATTTCACGGTTTCAGCCTCCTCACGATGAGGACGCGCTCGGGGCGGGTGCGTCCTTGACTTAAACCGTGGCCATTATTACCCCATCTTGTCCCTGAGTACTCAGGTGAATTCGCAGAGTGAGGGTTATCCTCCGTTCAGTACACCGAGACCCCGTACGCGTTGAGCGCCTCGACCACCGGCTGGAAGTAGGTGACACCGCCGGAGTCGCAGTCGCCGGAGCCGCCCGAGGTCAGCCCGAACGCCCAGTGGCGGTAGAACAGCGGGCCGCCCGAGTCGCCGGCCTCGGCGCAGACGCTGGTGCGGATCAGGCCGGCCACCCGGCCGTCGCCGTAGTTCACGGTCGCGTTCAGGCCGGTGACCCGGCCGCTGTGCAGACCGGTGGTGATCCCGGCGCGGTACACGTACTGCCCGATGCCCGGGTTCATCGCGGTGGTGATGTCCTGCGACCGGCCGTTGTACAGGTACACGCTGCCGCCCGGCGGCTTGATCACGGTCGGGTAGATCACCAGGGCGTAGTCGTTCCACGGGTAGCTGGCGTGGTGCAGCTTGCCGAGGTAGCGGCTGTGGTCGTCGTCCTGGTACCAGGTGGAGGCCTCCCGCCCGCAGTGCCCGGCGGTCAGCAGGTAGTACTTGCCCTTCCGCTGGACGTTGAAGCCGGCCGAGCACTTGATCTCGCCGCCCCACATCCCGGTGCCGCCGCTGACGTACCGGGTCAGCTTGCCGGGCAGCTTCTCGAGGACGACGTTCTCGCCGAGCTTCCGGGTGACCTTGGTCAGCGAGGTCAGCTTGCTGCCGGTGACGGTGGAGTCGTAGGACACCAGCACCTTGCCGTCCGGACGCGTCATCCACGCGGTCCCGGGAGTCGTCACCTCCTCGTTGAGCGCGGAGGTGACGGCCGCCGCGGACAGCCGGGGCGGCTTGACCGGGTCGGCCTTGGCAGGCAGGGCGGACAGTGTCAGAGCAGTGACGACGACGGCGGCCGCCGTACGTCGGAGAGTGGAGGATCGCATGTCATAAGCCTTCCGGGACGAGCCGAGGGCGGGCGGGCGGTGGCAGCTTCAGGACATCAAGCGTTTGGACGGCGAGTCTAGGCGTCCGTAGGTCAACGTCCGGTCGAGCAGCTGCCGCTCGTCCCGCAGTTCGGCATGGTCGACCTCGACCGACCAGTCCTCACCGGACAACGTCACCGTCATCGCCCCGTTGCCGAACCACGGGCCGTGCGTGATCCGCCAGTCCGCGGCCACGTCCCGGACGCCGGCCGCCCGGGCGAGCTTGTGCAGCAGGGTCGTCATCCACCGCTTGTCCAGCAGGTGGTTCGCCCACTGGATGTGCCGGGGGACCGGGTTCCGGAACGGCGACATGGTGAGCTGGCGGATCGCCGTACCGGGGTGGTCGACGCCGAGCAGGCGGGCCTCGGCCAGGTAGCTGCAGTGCACGTCGCCGGACAGCATCAGGATCGAGGCCGGCGGGTCCTCGGCGGCGACGACCGCGGCCAGCAGGTCGGTCACGTCGTCGAAGGACCTCCGGAACGACGCCCAGTGCTCCAGGTCCATGCCCTGCCGGATCCGCTCGCCGATCCGCGCGCCCCGGGCGCCCCAGGCACCGGACGAGACCGCCTCGTCCCAGCCCTCGAGGTGGTGCAGCCCGGGCGCGAGCAGGAACGGCAGCGTGGACGCGAGCAGCAGGTGGTGGATCGGCCGGGACGCCTCGACGATGTGGCGCCGGACCCACTCCCACTCGTGCGCGTCGACCATCGCCCGGTCGCCGGGCTCGAGGTGCCGCGAGCAGCGCGAGTCGACCGCGACCAGGCGGACGCCGCGCGAGGCGTCGCCGAAGTCGCGGTAGAAGCTCCACCGGGTCGAGGCCGGGTCCTCGTCCGCGGTCCACGCGAAGCTGTCCAGGTACGCCGTCCGCTCGTCGTCGTCCTCGATCGAGAGCATCGCCCGGTACGTCGCGTCCCGGTCGAGCTGCTCCGGTGAGAGGTTGCCGAGGTGCTGGTAGACCCAGTACGACGCATAGGCGCCGACGACCCGGTCGTGCCACCACGGCTGCGAGGTGACCCAGCGTCGCCACGTCAGCGAGGTGTTCCAGTCGTCGCGCAGGTCGTGGTCGTCGAGCAGCATGCACAGCGGGACGGTCGAGAACAGCCAGCGTACGGCGGGCGTCAGCCAGGCGTCGTCGTACAGCCAGGTGTACTCCTCGTAGTTGCCGATCTCGTCGGCCACCTCGGACCCCTGCCGACCACCGTGTGCGGCCCGCAGTTTCTCGAGGACGGCGTCCGACGGGTCGTCGGCGTACACCTGGTCGCCGAGCAGCAGGATCGCGTCCGGCGGCTCCTCGGTACCGGCCGCCATCCGCTCAGCGAGCGCCACCAGGGCGTCCGGGCCGAACTCCTTGAACCCCTGCTCGTCGAACGGCGCCGACCGCCGGCACGACCCGAAGGTCAGCCGGAAGGTGCCGTCCGCCCGCGGGGTCCGGATCACGCTCGGGCCGAACTCGCTGTCCGGCAGCGGCCAGTGCAGCTCGCCGTCCAGCCGGACCTCGTACGGCGTCTCGCTGTCCGGGGTGAGGCCCTCGATCAGGATCAGTGCGTAGTGGTGGCCGTGCACCGACCAGGTCCGCCCGCGGTGGCCGAGCACTTCGACCTCACAGGGCGCGCTGGTCTCGACCCAGACGGTCGCCCGGGTGTCGTCGACGTACCGCAGCAGCGGCCCCAGCCTCAGTTCCATCCGCCAAAGCTATCGGTCGACGCCAACCCCCCACCTCGTTCATTCGTCGCCTTTTCACCCGCTGGGCCGCCGGTCGGGTGCAGGCGTCGTCCGGGACGGGTGAAAAGGCGACGAATGAACGGCAGGGTGGGTCAGTCCAGCCGCAGGGAGTGCAGCACGAACGAGGCGAGCTCGCGGTAGGCCTCGGCGTCGTTCAGGCCGGTCCGGCGGGCGATGTCACCGCGCTGGATCGCCTGCATGGTGTGCGCGATCATCTCCGCCGCGAACGCGATGTCCACCTGCCGGAACGCCTTGTTGTTGATGCCGTCCTCGATCAGCGTGCGCACCCGGTCGGCGGCGATCCGGGTGTTCCGCTCGTACACCGAGCGGGCCGGGGCGAACCGGGCCACGTCGTCCAGGAACGTCCGGCTGGCCGGCCGGAGCGCGTCCGCGACCGCGTTCAGGTACGCCGCGATCCGCCGGTCGTGCCGGGTCTGCCGGGCGACCGCGGACTCGACCTGGGCGGTGGCATTCTTGAAGTAGTGCTTCACCACCTCGACGGCGAGCTGCTCCTTGCTCGGCGCGAGCGCGTACAGGGTCGTCTTGCTGCAGCGCAGCTCGGCGGCCAGGTCGTCCAGGGTGAACCGGCTGAAGCCTTGGGTGAGGAACAGGGACAAGAGCCGGTCGAGCAGCTCGGACTGCCTGCGGGTACGGCGCCCCGGAACGACTGTTGTCATATCGAGACAGCATAGAACGATACGGAACTTTGGGCTTCAGTATCACTCCTAGTATCATTTCGAGCAGCCGTTGAGAGGGGTGCCTGATGGCTGTCGATCGTCTGCTGCCGACCGAGGAATCCACCGACCTGCTGGCTCTCGTCCGCGACCTGTGCGCGCACGAGCTGGCGCCGTACGCCGCCAAGGCGGAGGAGAGCGAGACCTTCCCGCGGGAGGCGTTCCGCACGCTCGGCAAGGCCGGCCTGCTCGGCCTGCCCTACCCGGAGCAGTACGGCGGCGCCGGGCAGCCGTACGAGGTGTACCTGCAGATGCTGGAGGAGATCGCCGCCGCCTGGATGTCCGTCGGAGTGGGGGTGTCGGTGCACACCATGACCAGCTACGCGGTCGCCGCCTTCGGCACGGAGGAGCAGCGCGCGCGGCTGCTGCCGGACATGGTCGGGGGCGACCTGCTCGGCGCCTACGCGCTGTCCGAGCCGCAGGCCGGCTCCGACATCAGCGCGATGACCACGAAGGCCGTCCGGGACGGTGACGACTACGTCCTGAGCGGGACGAAGGCGTGGATCAGCCACGGCTCGCACGCCGACTTCTACACCACCTTCGCGCGGACCTCCGCGGACCCGAAGCGCGGCATCTCCGCGTTCCACGTGCCGGCCGGGTCCGAGGGGCTGAGCTTCGGTGCGCCCGAGCGCAAGATGGGGCTGACCGGCTCGACCACCACGCTGGTGCACTACGACGACGTCCGGGTCCCGGCCGGGAACCTGATCGGTGCCGAGGGCCAGGGCATGCGGATCGCCCTGGCCGCGCTGGACTCGGGCCGGCTCGGGATCGCCGCGACCGCGACCGGTCTCGCCCAGGCGGCGCTCGAGGTCGCCGCGTCGTACGCGAAGGAGCGCAAGCAGTTCGGGCAGGCGATCGCGGACTTCCAGGGCCTGCAGTTCCTGCTCGCGGACATGGCGGCCGCGGTCGAGTCGGCGCGGTCGACGTACCTGCAGGCCGCGCGGCGGCGTGACCTCGGCCGGCCGTTCACCCAGCAGGCGGCGATCGCCAAGCTGGTCTGCACCGACGCCGCGATGAAGGTGACCACGGACGCCGTCCAGGTGCTCGGTGGGTACGGTTACACCCGCGAGTTCCCGGCCGAGCGGTACATGCGCGAGGCCAAGGTCACCCAGATCTTCGAGGGAACCAACCAGATCCAGCGGCTGGTCATCAGCCGTGACCTGCTCAGGAGCGTCTCATGAAGCTTGCCCCGTCCGATGTCGCCCTGGTCACCGGTGGCGGTTCCGGCCTCGGGGAGGCGACGGTACGGCGGCTCGCCGCCGACGGGCTCGGCGTCGTGATCGTCGACCTGCCGTCGTCGAACGGCAAGGCGGTCGCGGACGAGCTCGGCGACCGGGTCGTGTTCGCGCCGGCCGACGTCACCGACGAGGCCGCGGTGACCGCCGCGCTGGACGCCGCCGACGCGCTCGGGACGCTGCGCGTCGTGGTCACCTGCGCGGGCATCGCGACACCCGGCCGAGTGGTCGGCCGCAAGGGCCCGTTGCCGCTGGCAACCTTTCGGCAGGTGGTCGAGGTCAACCTGATCGGGACCTTCAACGTGCTCCGGCTGGCCGCCGAGCGGATGATCGCTGCCGAGCCGTCCCCGGACGGTGACCGCGGGGTCGTGGTGATGACCGCGTCCATCGCGGCGTACGACGGTCAGGTCGGGCAGGCGGCGTACGCGGCCAGCAAGGGCGGCATCGTCGGGCTCACGCTGACGGCCGCGCGCGACCTTGCGGACAAGGGGATCCGGGTCGTCACCATCGCGCCCGGCACCATGGAGACGCCGATGCTCGCGGGCCTCCCGGAGGAGACCCGCACGGTGCTCGAGCAGCAGGTCCCGCACCCGTCCCGCCTCGGCCGCCCCTCGGAGTACGCCGCCCTGGTCGGTCACATCATCGACAACCAGCTACTGAACGGGGAGGTCATCCGCCTCGACGGAGCCCTCCGCATGCCTCCGCGCTGAGGGCTCACCACTCGGCGAACGAGCCGTCGTGGTGGCGGAAGACCGGTGAGCGCCAGCGGTGGGGGTCGGCCGCGGCGGCCCGGACGGCGTTCTCGTCGACCGCGATGCCGAGGCCGGGACCGGTCGGCCGCTCGATGTGGCCGTCGACGAACGCGAACACCTGCGGGTCGACCAGGTAGTCGAGGAGCTGGCCGGCGCCGCCGTACCCGATGCCGAGGCTCTGCTCCTGGATGAGGAAGTTCGGGGTGGCGAAGTCGAGCTGCAGGCTGGCGGCCAGCGTGATCGGGCCGAGCGGGCAGTGCGGTGCGACCGCGACGTCGTACGCCTCGGCCATCGCGGCGATCCGGCGGACCTCGGAGATGCCGCCGGCGTGCGAGATGTCCGGCTGGGCGATCGCGATGCCGGTCGGCATCACGTCGCGGAAGTCCCAGCGGGAGAACAGCCGCTCACCGGTCGCGATCGGGATGCCGGTCGACTCGACCACGCGGCGCAGGTCGCGGGAGAACTCGGGCAGCACCGGCTCCTCGACGAAGTACGGGAGCAGTGGTTCGAGCAGCGGCAGGAGCTGGCGGGTGGCCGCCGTACTCAGCCGACCGTGGAAGTCGAGGGCGATGTCGACCCCGTCGCCGAGCGCCGTCCGCAGCGCCTCGACCTTGGAGACCATCGACCGGAGGTCAGCAGCGCCGGGGACGGGCGGCAGGGCCTCGGACACGTTGATCTTGAGCGCGGTGAACCCCGCGGCCACCTTGGCCTGAGCGTCGTCCACCAGGGCGGCGTTGTCGTTGCCGTGGGCCCATGTGTAGATGCGGGCGCGCTCCCGGACCGGGCCGCCGAGCAACTCGTGCACAGGCACCTCGTGGTAGCGGCCCTTGATGTCCCACAGCGCCTGGTCGATCCCGGCCAGCGCACTCGACAGCACCGGGCCACCGCGGTAGAAACCGCCCTTGGCCAGCGTCTGCCAGTGTTCCTCGACCCGCAGCGGATCAGTGCCGACGAGGTACTCCATCATCGCCGCGACCGCACCCTGCACGGCCTCGGCCCGCCCTTCGACGATCGGCTCACCCCAACCGCTCACACCCTCATCCGTGTCGATCCGCAGAAACTGCCAACGCGGCGCCACCAGAAAAGTCTCATACCCAACGATCTTCACGCGATCGAGTATCGCGGGACCGTCGACGCATCGGACAAGGTCCATTCACGTTCTGGACGCCTGAGCTCTGTGGACAACGGCTGGTCCGCACCAAGACACCCATATCTTCTCTGGCGAGACGACGAGAGGCGGAGTCTGGCAAATATGTACTACAATCAGGTTATGGCTGAGGTGCCGATCCGAACGTTGAACCAGGACACGGCCCGGGTTCTGGCCCGAGTCAAGAAGGGCGAGGAGATCGAGATCACGGAGCGAGGCGTGGTCATCGCTCGACTGGTTCCGGTCGAGCCGTCACCACTGGGCAGGCTGCTCTCGACCGGGAACCTTCGGCCGTCCCGGGTGGAGGGGGCGATCCCGCGTCCGAGGGGCGAGGTGCGAAGCGACCATGAAGCAGGTGCGCTCCTGGAGCAGATGCGCGGCGAGGAGCGCTACTGATGATCTATCTGGACACAGCGGCGCTGGTGAAACTCGTCCGACGTGAGGCTGCGTCGGACGAGCTCGTCGACTGGCTCAACGAGCAGGTAAACCGGATCCTGGTCTCGTCGTCCCTGGTGGAGGTAGAGCTGCCCCGTGCCCTACGCCGCAGCGAGCCGTCGCTTCTGGCGGCAGTTCCCAGCATCCTGGCGCGTGTGTCCGTGTACGACGTCGACGAGACGGTGCGCACGACCGCGGCTGCTTACCAGGATCCGTTGATCCGGTCGCTCGACGCGATTCACCTGGCGACCGCGGATGCTGTGCTGGGCGACGATCTCACTGCCTTCGTCACCTACGACCGGCGACTGCTCGCCACCGCCGAAGCGATCGGCCTTCCGACCGCCAGCCCAGGCTCGAAGTGAGCACTTCCTCCTCCCGGATGGCGCTCAAAGTAGGCGAATCGCAGTAACGCCGCCCGTTGCCCTACCTACTCCTCAAACTCCGGCCGCTCCATCGCCACCTCCACCCCTGACCACGCCGCAACGCCCCCGAACCTTGCACGGCTCGGTCGGGAGCGGGAGCGCTACTCGGCCTCGGGGGCGGCTGGGGTGGGGAGGGCCAGTTTCTCGTCGGGTTTGGCTCGGAGGACGTCGTCGACGTACGAGCGGGCGGCCTGCATGGTGTCGACCTCGTGGCCGGCCTCTTCGGAGAGGAACCAGCGGTGTTCGAGGACCTCGTGGAAGACCTCGGCCGGCTCGAGTTTGCGGTTCAGGTCGCGCGGGACCGAGCGGACCACCGGCTCGAACACCTCGGTCAGCCACTGGTGGGCGACGATCTCTTCGTCCTCGTTCTGCTGGTCGGTCGCGGCCGCGTACGAGTCGAGGTCGTTCAGGAGCCGGCGGGCCTGGTTCTCCTCGACGTCCAGGCCGGTCAGCCGCAGCAGCCGGCGGGAGTGGTGCCCGGCGTCCACGACCTTCGGCTGGATCCGCACCTGGCTGCCGTCCCAGTCGGTGATGATGTCGATCTCGGCCACGTCGAAGCCGAGCTCGTTGAGCCGCCGGATCCGCGAGTCCAGCCGGTGCATCTCGTCGGTGGCGAACTCCTCCGGCGCGGTCAGCTCGGCCCAGAGCGCCTCGTACCGGTCGTTGATCGACTGCACCGTCTGCTGCGGGTCGATGTCCGGGTCGAGCAGGCCGCCCTCCTGCAGGTCGAGCAGCTCGCCGAACAGGTTGATCTCCGCGGTGTAGAGGTCGTGCGCGCGCTGGCCGTCGGAGATGTCCTGGTGCAGCTCGCCGGTCTCGGCATCCACCAGGTACGCCGCGAACGCGCCGGCGTCCCGGCGGAACAACGTGTTCGACAGCGAGCAGTCGCCCCAGAAGAAGCCGAGGAGGTGCAGCCGGACGATCAGTGCGACCAGCGCGTCGATCAGCCGGTTGACCGTGTCCGGGCGGAGCGTGCTGGAGAACAGGGCGCGGTAAGGGAGCGAGAACTGCAGGTGTCTGGTGATCAGGATCGAGTCGATCGGCTCGCCGTTGCGGTCGAGCCGGTCGGTGATCACGCCGACGGGCTCGACCGAGGGGGACTCCAGGCGTTCGAGGTCGCGCAGCAGCCGGTACTCGTGCAGCGCGAGGTGCTCGAGCACCTCCTTGATCGCGTACACGCTGCCGTTGACCCGGACGAACCGGACCACGTGCCGCGAGATACCGCGCGGCAGCGCGACCAACTGATCCTCGGGCCAGTCCTCCAGCGGAATGTCCCACGGAAGCGACAGCAGACCGGTGTCGGGGCGGGTGGCGACGAATCGAGGCACGGCCCCCAGTCTGTCAGGAATCCTGCGGCTTCAGCGAAGAACGCAAGTCGTTGCAAGAACTTGCGTGATCTGGCGTAGAGTTTGCGTCATGACACGACGACTTGCAGAGGTGGCCAAGAAGGTCGGCGTCAGCGAGGCCACCGTCAGCCGGGTCCTCAACGGCAAGCCCGGGGTGTCCGAGGCGACCCGGGAAGCGGTGCTCACCGCGCTCGACGTCCTCGGGTACGAGCGTCCCACGCAACTGCGCGGTGATCGCGCCCGGCTGGTCGGGCTGGTCCTGCCGGAGTTGCAGAACCCGATCTTCCCCGCCTTCGCCGAGGTCGTCGGGGGAGCGCTGGCGCAGCAAGGTTTCACGTCCTTGCTCTGCACCCGGACGGTCGGCGGCGTGTCCGAGGCCGACTACGTCGACCTGCTCCTGCAGCAGCAGGTGTCCGGGGTGGTGTTCGCCGGTGGGTTCTACGCGCAGGCCGACGCGCCGCACCAGCACTACGAGCTGATCCAGGAGCGCAAGCTGCCGACCGTGCTGGTGAACGCGGCCGTCGACCACCTCGGCTTCCCGCAGGTGTCGTCCGACGACTACGTCGCCGCCGAGATGGCGATCGGGCACCTGCGCGCGCTCGGTCACCGGCGGATCGGGATGGTGCTCGGGCCGCGGGACCACATCCCCTCGCGGCGCAAACTGGACGCGTTCATCGCCTCGGACGAGGCGGATCTCGACCTGGTCGAGCACACCATGTTCTCGCTCGAAGGTGGGCACGCGGCCGCGACCCGGCTGGTCAACAACGGTGTCACCGGGATCGTCTGCGCGAGCGACATCCTTGCCCTCGGCGCCATTCGCGCCGTCCGCCGGGCCGGCCTGAGCGTCCCCGAGGAGGTCTCGGTGATCGGGTACGACGACTCCGCGATGATGAACTGCACCGACCCGCCCCTCACCACCGTCCGCCAGCCCATCGACGCCATGGGCCGCGCCGCCGTCGACATGCTCGTAGCCCTCATTGAACGAGCCGCCGTCCCCGCCGACGAACTCCTCTTCGAACCCGAACTCGTAGTAAGAGCCTCCACCACCCGAGCCCGCATCTAACCCCCGCACACCCGCCCGCAACCACCCGCGCTCCACTCAGCCCCCGGTCTCCTTCCCGCACCCCGCTCAGCGCGCATCCCCGCACTTCCCCAGCTCGGCCGCCCTGGCGCCGCGCGTCTCCGCGCGCCTCCGCTCAGCTCCTTCGCCCCTGCTCAGGCGCAGCTGCTCGACCCGCCTCGCCTGTCCGTCGCGACGTCCGTCGAGCCGCCTCGCCCCGCGCGCCTCGCCTCGCGGCGCCACCGCAGCGCCACCGCGGCGCCACCGCGGCGCCACCGCGGCGCCGCCGCAGCGCCGCCGCGGTGGCGCTCGCCTGTCATCGTCCGCTGTGCCCTCTCCCGCCGGCCGCCTTGCGGTCGGCGGTTGTTGTTGTGGGCAGCGCGAGAGAGCTTCCCGGATGAAGTCACGTTTTTGCAATCTTCTATTGGAGTATTGCGAAGTCGTGTCGAGTTGCCTACGGTGTGCGCAAGATCGAGGGAGAGGGTGGATCGATGAGGACAACGCGCCGTGGGCTCAGCCTGCTGCTGGCCGCGGGACTCGGGCTGGTGGCCGCGTCCTGTGGGTCGGACGACAACACGCCGGACGCGCAGGGATCAGCCGGAGCGGACGGCCCGGTGACGATCACGGTCGGCTGCCAGCCGCCGAAGAGCAACCCGAAGGAACGGTCGGCCTGGGACGCGGACGTCGCGGAGTTCCAGAAGCTGCACCCGAACATCACCATTCAGAGCAAGGACGCGTTCCCCTGCATCAACCCGGACACCTTCCAGGCGAAGCTGGCCGGCGGCACCCAGGAGGACGTCTTCTACGTCTACTACACCGACGTGCAGAAGATCATCAAAGCGAGGCAAGCCGCCGACATCAGTGAGTACGTCGGCAGCGTGAAACCGGCCGGCGACATCCGCGACGACGTGATGGGCGTGTTCAAGGACGGCGACAAGACGTACGGCCTGCCGCGCAACAACTACAACATGGGCCTGGTCTACAACCGCAAGCTGTTCACCCAGGCCGGGCTCGACCCGGACGCCCCGCCGAAGACCTGGGACGAGGTGCGGGCGGCCGCCAAGAAGATCGCCGGCCTCGGCGCCGGCTACGTCGGCTTCGGTGAGTACTCCGCCGGCAACACCGGCGGCTGGCACTTCGCCGCCAGCCTGTACGCCCGCGGCGGCTCGATGGTCGGCGACGACGGCAAGACCGCGGCGTTCAACAGCGCCGAGGGCAAGGCCGTGCTGGAGAACCTCAAGCAGATGCGCTGGGACGACAACTCCATGGGCAGCAAGCAGCTCCTCCAGTGGGAGGACCTGATGCGGATGATGGGTTCCGGCAAGCTCGGCATGATGATCGGCGCGCCGGACGTGGTGCAGTCGGTGAACAACGACTTCCAGGGCAAGTTCGAGGATTACGGCGTGACCGCCGTACCGGAGTCCGAGGGCAAGGCGTCGCTGAGTGGTGGCGACGGCTACATGTTCAACCCGAAGGCGACCCCGGAGAAGATCAAGGCCGGGCTGCTGTGGCTGGAGTTCCACGAGCTCACGCCGGGCAAGGGCCAGTTCAACTACGCCCGCGCCAAGGAGCAGGGCCGCCCGGTCGGCCTGCCGATCCCGGACCTGTACGGCGACTCCGCGCCCGGCAAGGAGATCGTTGCCCTCCGCAAGCAGTACGCCACCGTCCCGGTCGACCACTTCGCGCCGTACGTCGCCGCGCAGGCCGGCATCACCAACAAGCTCGAGCCGCCGAAGGCACAGGAGCTGTACGCCGTCCTGGACGTGGCGATGTCCGCCGTACTCACCCGGCAGGACGCCGACATCGACAAGCTGCTGTCCGACGCCGAGTCCAAGGCCAACAAGATCCTGGCCAAGAACACCTGATGGGAAACAGCTGGGAGCATCCGCGCCGTCCCCGCGAGGGGACGGCGCGCGGTGCGGGCAGGGAAGGCGGACCGATGCGGCACAGCGGAGGTGACGATCACCGGCACGACGCCTGGGTCGGTGTCGCCCCGGGCGTGCTGGTGCACGAGACTGCCGCACCCGAGGCGCCCGCGTACGACGGGCGTGGACGCGGCGCCGGCCAGGCCCGAGGACGGACTCTCGGCTGGCCGATCGCCCGAGGTGGCCGGCCGCCGCGTCGGCCGGCGGCCCACCGGCCGGACGGAGCAGCTGATCTGGCCGGTGCCCGGCGGCGGGCGGTGGGCCGGAACCTTACGGCGTACGGCTTCCTCTGTGGGGCCTTGATCTGCTTCGCGCTGTTCTCTTGGTATCCGATGGTGCGCGAGGTGATCCTCAGCTTCCAGGAGAACAACTTCGTCGACCCGCCGCGATGGGTCGGGTTCGACAACTTCCGCACGGTGATCGAGGACCCGGCGTTCCGGTCGGCCTGGATCAACACGGCCGCGTTCAGCGGGCTGGCGCTCGTCATCGGGTACGCCGTGCCGTTCGTGCTGGCCGTCGTACTCAACGAGTTGCGGCACGCGAAGGCGTACCTGCGCTTCGTCGTCTACCTGCCGGTGATGCTGCCGCCCGCGGTCGCGGTCCTCCTGTTCAAGTGGTTCTACGATCCCGGCTCGGGCCTGTTCAACCAGGTCCTCGACGTCGTCGGCATCCCGCCGCTGAGCTGGCTCGACTCGACCAGTACGGCGCTCGTCAGCCTGGTGCTCGTGTCGACCTGGATGAATCTCGGCACCGGCACGCTGATCTACCTGGCCGCGCTGCAGAGCATCCCGGGCGACCTCTACGAGTCGGCCGAGCTCGACGGTGCCGGCCTGTTCCGGCGGGTGTGGCACGTGACGATCCCGCAGACCAAGCTGATCCTGCTGGTGATGTTGCTGCTGCAGGTCGTCGCGACCATGCAGGTGTTCATCGAGCCGTACCTGCTGACCGGCGGCGGCCCGGAGAACGCGACCGTCACGGTCGCCTACCTGATGTACCAGTACGCCTTCAACTTCGGTGACTTCGGCGGCGGTGGCGCCCTCGGCCTGATGCTGATGGTCGTGCTGCTGGTGTTCTCCGCGATCTACCTGCGCGTCTCCCGGGAGGCCGAGCGATGAGGACCCTGGTCTCACCTCTGGCATTGCGTACTCCGCACGGCCGGATCATCTACTGGGTGACGCTGACCGTCGTCGTGGTCGGGTTCACCGGCGCGTTCGTGTTCCCGCTGTACTGGATGGTGACCGGCGCGCTGAAGTCGCCGGACGAGCTGGCGCAGATCCCGCCGAGCTTCTTCCCGGAGAGTTTCGACCTCGGCGTCTACGCCGACGCGTGGAACCAGTTGCAGCTCGGGGTCTTCCTGCGCAACACCGTCCTGTACGCCGGTGGCGCGTGGCTGTTCACGCTGGCGGTCGACGTCACGGCGGCGTACGCGTTGTCGAAGCTCCGGCCGTTCTTCGGAAAGGTGATCCTCGGGGCGATGCTGGCGACGCTGATGATCCCGCCGATGGTGCTGCTGCTGCCGACGTACCTGACGGTCAAGGATCTTCCGATCCTGCATCTCGACCTGCTGAACACGCCGTGGGCGATCTGGTTGCCGGCGGCAGCGAACGGGTTCTTCGTGTTCCTGCTGAAGCGGTTCTTCGACTCGATTCCACGGGAACTGCTGGAGGCGGCCGAGATCGACGGCGCGTCGCCGATGCGGATCCTGTGGTCGATCGTGCTGCCGGTGTCGCGGCCGATCCTCGGGGTGGTGTCGATCCTGTCGGTGGTGACGGTGTGGAAGGACTTCGTCTGGCCGCTGCTGGTGCTGCCGGAGACGGACAAGATGTCGATCAGTGTCGGCATCGCGTCGCTGTCCGCGCAGATGCCGCAGAACGTGCTGATCGCATCGCTGGTGATCGCCAGCCTGCCGACCATCCTCGTGTTCTTCGTGTTCCAGCGCAGCATCATGGCCGGCCTGACCGCCGGAAGCCTCAAAGGATGACAAGCACCCCACCCCCCGCTCCGCTCGGGGTGGGGGAGGAGAACGGCGGCCTCATGGCCGGAAGCCTCAAGGGTTAAGGAGATTTCATGGCCGACGAGTGGTGGCGCGGGGCTGCTATCTATCAGGTCTATCTGCGGAGTTTCGCCGACGGCAACGGGGACGGGATCGGTGATCTGGCCGGCCTCCGGCAGCGGCTGCCGTACCTGGCGGAGCTCGGGATCGACGCGATCTGGCTGAACCCGTGGTACCCGTCGCCGATGGCCGACGGCGGGTACGACGTGGCCGACTACCGGGCGATCGACCCGGCCTTCGGCACGCTGGCGGAGGCCGAGGCGTACATCGCGGAGGCACACGCGCTGAACATCCGCACCATCATCGACATCGTCCCGAACCACGGCTCCGACCAGCAGGAGTGGTTCGTCCAGGCGCTCCAGGCCGGCCCCGGCTCACCCGAGCGCGACCGCTTCATCTTCCGCCCGGGCACGAACGACGGGCCGCCCAACACCTGGCAGTCGATCTTCAACGGCCCCGCGTGGACCCAGGTCGAGGACGGCGAGTGGTACCTGCACCTGTTCGCCCCCGAGCAGCCGGACTTCAACTGGCGCAACCCCGAGGTGGTCGAGGAGTTCCACGACATCCTCAGGTTCTGGCTTGACCGCGGTGTCGACGGCATCCGGATCGACAGTGCCGCCGTCCTGTTCAAGGACCTGGACAGCGTGGAGGAGTCGTACACCGACCACGACGAGGTGCACGAGATCTACCGTGGTTGGCGGCGGATCACCGACGCGTACGACGACCGGTTCCTGGTCGGCGAGATGTGGATGCCGGACCAGGAGCGGTTCGCGCTGTACCTGCGGCCGGACGAGATGCAGACCGCGTTCAACTTCGACTTCCTCTCCCGTCCGTGGCAGGCGGACGAGTTGAAGGCGTCGATCGACCTCACGCTGACCACCCACGTGCCGATCGGCGCCTCGCCGACCTGGGTGCTGTCCAACCACGACGTGACCCGTCCGGTGACGAAGTACGGGCGTCCGGACACGTCGTTCTCGCATCAGGACCGCAAGCACGGCATGCCGACCGACCTCGTCCTCGGCGAGCGCCGGGCCCGCGCGGCCGCCCTGCTCGCGATGGCGCTGCCCGGTGGACTGTACGTCTACCAGGGCGAGGAGCTCGGCCTGCCCGAGGTGGAGGACCTCCCCGACCACCTGCTCCAGGACCCGATCTTCGCCCGTTCGAAGGGCGCCGACCGCGGCCGCGATGGTTGCCGAGTGCCCCTTCCCTGGTCGGGCAAGGAGCCGCCCTTCGGCTTCGGCACCGGTACGCCGTGGCTCCCGCAACCACCGGACTGGAAGAACCTGACGGTCGAGTCCCAGCAACTCGACCAGAACTCGATGCTCACCCTCTACCGCACCGGCCTGCACCTCCGCCGCACCCACCTCGGCGACGGCACCCTCCGCTGGCTCGACACCCCACCCGGCGTCCTCGCCTTCACCCGCGAAACCCTCACCTCCATCACCAACCTCACCCCAACCCCCATCCCCCTCCCACCCCACGAAGAACTACTCCTGGCCAGCAGCCCGTTGGAACACGGACTGCTGGCCACCGACAGCACTGCTTGGGTCAGGTGAGTGTTTGGAAGCGGCGGAGGCGGAGGCTGTTGGTTACTACGAAGACCGAGCTGAAGGCCATGGCGGCGCCGGCGAGCATGGGGTTGAGGAGGCCGGCGGCGGCGAGGGGGATGGCGGCCACGTTGTAGGCGAAGGCCCAGAACAGGTTGCCCTTGATGGTGCGCAGCGTCCGGCGGGACAGGCGGATGGCGTCCGCCGCCGCGCGCAGGTCGCCGCGGACCAGCGTCAGGTCGCTGGCCTCGATGGCCACGTCGGTCCCGGTGCCCATGCTCAGGCCGAGATCGGCCTGGGCCAGGGCGGCCGCGTCGTTGACGCCGTCGCCGACCATCGCGACCACCCGGCCGTCGGCCTGCAACTGCTTGACCGCGTCGACCTTGCCGGCGGGCAGCACCTCGGCGATCACCTCGTCGATGCCGACCTCGGCCGCGACCTTCGCCGCCACCGCCTCGTTGTCACCGGTCAGCAGCACCGGCCGCAGCCCGAGCTCACGGAGTTGCCGGATCGCCTGGGCCGACGTGGCCTTGACGGTGTCCGCGACGACCAGCACGGCCCGCGCCTGTCCGTCCCAGCCGACCGCGACCGCCGTACTGCCCTCGGTCTCGGCGTGGTCCTTCGCGTGCGCCAGGTCGTCCGGCAGGTACTGACTCCACTCCTCGAGCAGCCGCGTCCGGCCGACCAGTACGGCGTGACCGTCGACGATGCCCTGGACGCCGAGCCCCTCGACGTTCCCGAAGTCTTCGACCTCGGGCAGCTGACCGAGCTCGGACTGAGCGGCCCGGGCGATGGCTGCCGCGATCGGGTGCTCGCTGGAGTGCTCCAGCGCCCCGGCCAGCCGCAGTACGTCGGCCCGGTCCTCGCCCGGAGCCAGCAGTACGTCGACCAGCTCCATCCGGCCCGTGGTCACGGTGCCCGTCTTGTCCAGCACGACGGTGTCGATCCGCCGGGTGTTCTCGAGCACCTCCGGACCCTTGATCAGGATGCCCAGCTGCGCCCCGCGGCCGGTCCCGACCATCAACGCGGTCGGCGTGGCCAGCCCGAGCGCACACGGGCAGGCGATGATCAGTACGGCGACCGCGGCGGTGAACGCGACCTCGACCGGCGAACCGTTGCCGAGCCAGAACCCCAGCGTCCCGAGCGCCAGCCCGATCACGATCGGCACGAACACCCCGGACACCCGGTCGGCCAGCCGCTGGACCGCGGCCTTCCCGTTCTGCGCGTCCTCGACCAGGCGGGCCATCTGCGCGAGCTGGGTGTCCGACCCGATCCGGGTGGCCCGGACGACGAGCCGGCCACCGGCGTTCACGGTCGCCCCGACGACCGCGTCGCCCTCGCCGACCTCGACCGGCACCGACTCGCCGGTCAGCATCGACGCGTCGACCGCGCTGCTGCCGCTGACGATCTCCCCGTCGGTGGCGACCTTCTCACCGGGCCGTACGACGAACTGGTCGCCGACGACCAGCTGGTCGGCCGGGATCCGGACCTCGGACCCGTCCCGCAGTACGGCGACGTCCTTCGCGCCGAGCTCGAGCAGCGCCCGCAGCGCGGCCCCGGAACGGCGCTTGGCGCGCGCCTCGAAGTACCGGCCGGCCAGGATGAACGTGGTGACACCGGCCGCGACCTCGAGGTAGATCTCCTCCGCTCCGCCGCCCCGGGACGGGATCAGCGTGAACGGCATCTTCATCCCGGGCTCGCCCGCACCGCCGACGAACAACGCGTACAGCGACCACAGGAACGCGCTCACCACGCCCAGCGAGATCAGCGTGTCCATCGTCGCGGCGCCGTGCCGCAGGTTCGTCCAAGCGGCCTTGTGGAACGGCCAGGCCGCCCACGTCACCACCGGGAAGGCCAGCGTCAGCGAGGCCCACTGCCAGAAGTCGAACTGCAGCGCGGGGATCATCCCGAGGGCGATCACCGGCACCGCCAGCGCGATGCTGGCGAACAACCGGTCCCGCAACGGCTTCAGCTCGTCCGGCGTCCCGGCGTCCGGCGAGTCCGGGTCCGACGCGTCGACGGCCGGGGCCGGCAGCGCGGCGCTGTAGCCGGTCTTCTCGACGGTGGCGACCAGGTCGTCGGTGCTGATGCCGTCCGCGAACGTCACCTTCGCCTTCTCGGTGGCGTAGTTGACGGTGGCGGTGACACCGTCCATCCGGTTCAGCTTCTTCTCCACCCGGGCGGCGCACGAGGCGCACGTCATGCCACCGATGATGAGCTCGACGGACTGACCGGGATCTGTGGTGGTCATTGCAGTGTGCCTCCTCTCAGTGGCCGTGCGGGGTCTCTGCGTGCCCCGGCGTACTCGGCGCCGCGCTGGGCAACTCGGTGGGTGGGACGATCGCGGTGGCGCCGTCCGCGCCCACCCGGACGGTGAACTCGGCGGTGTGCACCGCGCCTGCGTGCTGGAAGTCCAGGAACAGGGCGTACGTGCCCGCGGTCGGGAAGGTGGTCGCGAAGGTGATGCCCGGCCCGCCCTTCGTCCCCGGCTCCGCGTGCTGCGCGGGGTGGTTGTGCAGGTAGGCGAGGTCGCCGCTGCGCAGGGAGACCAGGTGCCCGAAGGCGCCCAGGTACGGCTGCAGGTCGGTGACCGGCTTGCCGCCGCGGCTGATCGTGAAGGTCAGCTCGGACTCCTTGCCCGCGACCGGCTTGCCGGCCAGGGTCACGTCGTACCCGTGGAAGCTGTAGAGGCTCGTCGGCTCGCTCAGCGGGACCGGGATGTAGAGGCCGGAGACGTTCACATCCGTGCCGAGGGTCAGGGTCCGGTCGAGCCCGGCCGGCTGGAAGTCGGCGTACAGCCGCCAGGTGCCGCCGGCGGTGAACGTGAACGGAATGCTCCAGGTCCCACTCGCGTCCCGGGTCGGGTGCACGTGGTGGAAGCCGGACAGGTCCCGCCGGACGACGATCAGGTGCAGGTCCTTCTCGTGGGTCTCGGTGTACTTCGTGACCGGCTTGCCGTCCGGGCCCTGGATGGTGAATCGCAGCTCGGTCTTCGTGCCGGACTGGTAGAACGTGGTCGCGGGAGTCAGGGTGTACCCGGCGTCCGAGACCGCGAGCCCGGGCAACTGCCCACCCGCCTCGCTGTGACCGGAACCGTGGCCTGCTGACTGCTCCATACCGCCCATCTCCTCGTTGTGTGCCGGGGCGGTGGTGGTGTCGGCCGCCGCGATCGGGTCGACCGCGGTGCCGATCGCGTACGCCGCCCCGAAGGCGAGCGCGAGCGCCCCGGCGAACGCGCCGAGCCGGAGCGCGGCGGCCCGGCTCACGACGCCGCCAGTTCGTAGCCCGCCTCGTCGACGGCCTCGCGGACCGCGGACTCGTCGAGAGCGGACTCACTCGTCACGTGCACCGCGGAGGTGCCGCCCGCGACGAGGTCGATGCTGACCTGCTGGACGCCGACCAGCTTGCTGAGCTCCTCGGTGACCGCGGAGGTGCAGTGCCCGCAGGTCATCCCGCTGACGGAGTAGGTCGTGGTGGTCATATCGGTGCTCCTTGAATTGGGTGAGTGTCAGCTACGGACCAGGCGGGCGATCGCGTCGGAGGCCTCGCGAACCTTCTCCTCGGCCTCCGGACCGCCCTTCTGCGCGGCCTCGACCACGCAGTGGGCCAGGTGCTCGTCCAGCAGCTCCAGCGAGAACGACTGCAGTGCCTTCGTCGCCGCCGAGACCTGGGTGAGGATGTCGATGCAGTACTTGTCCTCCTCGACCATCCGCTGCAGGCCACGGACCTGGCCCTCGATCCGCCGCAGCCGCTTGAGGTGGCTGCTCTTCTCGGCGGTGTACCCGTGCACGTGCCCGGCGTCGGTGGTCATCTGAGGCTCCTCTGCTCCCGCATCTACCCCTCGGGGGTATGTCGACAGACAGGAAGTTACCCCCTTGGGGTATCAAAAGCAACCCCTACGGCAATACCTGCCGGGGGTATCTTCTAAAGAGCGGTAGCGGCTAGCGCGACCTGCCCCGCCGGAGTCGCCCGAACAGCGCGATGCCGAGGGCGAGGGCGACTGCGGCCGCAGCCAGCGCGAGACCGCGGCGCAGGCCGGGCGGGGTGTAGGAGCAGTGGATCCGTTCGGCCGACTCGGGCAGTTGGACGGCGATCAGACCGCCGAAGTCCCGGGGAACCTGGGCCTCGCCGCCGTTGACCGAGCACGTCCACCCCGGGAGCTTCGGTACGGCGACCACGGCGTACCCCCTGCTTCCCGGACGCAGGGTCGCGCTGATCGAGTGTCCGCCGGCACCGACGTCCGTCGCCCCGCCCAGCCGCAACTGCCGGACTGCCCGTGCGAGCTTCTGCTCGTCCAGGCAGCCGAGCGCGCCGGTGGCCGTGATCCCCGAGGTGCTGTCGCCGAACCTGATCTCGGCCGACACCACGCCGGACGCCGGGACGGTGCCGAGCGGGACCATTCCGCTGCTCGTGTTGATCCCGGGACGGCGGGTCGCACCCAGTTCACGCCACTGGATGCCGTCGGTCAGCTTGGCCTCGCCGGAGACCCGCGGCTGGTGCAGGTACGCCGTCGTCCCGGGCGTGCACCGCCCGACCAGCTTGACGTCCCCGCCGGTGATCGACTTGCTGCCGCGGTACTCCGGGACCTCGTACACCTGGGTCCCGAGCAGCCGCTCCTGGGCGGCGAACGCGTTCGGCGTGTCCGTGTCGCCGAGCCGCCGGCGGACGGTCACCAGCGGCGGCGCCGCGGACCGGGTGATCTCCTCGACCCCACCGGACCGGAGCCGCAGGCGGGCGCCGACCGAGAAGATCGCGTCGGTCACCGGGTGCGTGAGGTCGTCGGCCGCCCGGCCGTACCCGCTCCAGCCGAAGCCGAGCTCGGTCATCGTCCGGTTCACCGACGCCGGCAGCAGGCTGCTGTACAGCCCGGCGCCCTGGCCGCCGAGCAGCATCGGGTCGTTCGGCGTCACCGACGTCCCCGGATCGGCCCGGTACGCCGGCCAGGCGACGGCCCCCCGAATCGCCTCGGACTGTTCGGTCCGCTGCTGGTCCCATGGCTGCACCACCGCGCTGAGGATCTTCGCGCGCTGCTCGTCCGTCACGACCGCCGTCCACGTGGTCTCGACCGCGACGACGGCCATCACGACCGCGAAGGCAGCCGCGACCGGCCACTTCGTCCGTCGCAGCGCGGCCGACCGTCGCAGCAACCAAATGGTGCCGAAAGCAACGAACGTGACCGCACCGGAGACGATCAGCACAGTCATCGCGCGCTCGGTCAGCAGCGGACTGCCGTCGGATAGTACGGCGACGACGGCGAGCAGCGCCGCACCGCCCAGCAGCGCCAACGGGCCGGGCAGCCGGGGCGCGACCGCGAGCCATGCGAGCACGACGATCACGCCGCAGAGCACGAAGGCCTCGCGGTACTGACTCCCGTTCGGCGTGTCGAAGCCGTGCCACATCTCCTGCGTCGGTGTCCACCGGAAGGACAGCGCCAGCGCGACCAGCGTGACGATCCAGACCGCCTTGGTGCGGATTGCGACGTACCGGTGGAACGGGAGGCTGAGTGCGAGCAGCAGCGCGACCGTGCCGACGTACAGGCTGGCCGTCCGGCCGACGCCCTCGGACAGCGGGAGCAGCCGGGACAGGAACACGTCGACCGGCGACGGCGTGAAGATGCCGGACGGCGACGGGGTCGCGATGTCGTTGGCCGCGAACACCGGGAGCAGGATCGGTGCCGCCAGCCCCAGTCCGAGCACGAACGAGACGCCGTACCGCACGACACCCCGCAGTCGCTGCATCCAGGGCAGGTCACTGGTCAGCACCCGGGCGATCAGGTAGAGCGCGGCCGCGATCGTTGCCATGTAGGCGGTATAGAAGTTGGACACCCAGAAGACCCCGACCACCAGCACACTTAGCAGGCGGTTGGTGCGGCGCAGTGACCACTCGGCCACCAGGAAGAACATCGGCAGCGCGATCAGGCCGTCCAGCCACATCGGTACGTACGCGCCGTCGTCGATCGCCCAGCCGCAGACGCCGTACGACGCGCCGAGAATCGCTGCAACCCAACGGGGTCCTGGCGCCATCTTGAGAAGTAGGACCGCCATCGCGGCGGCGGCCAGGGCCAACTTGAGGACGGTGATCACGTACACGGCCAGATCGATCTGGTCGCGCGGGAAGAGACCCACGAGCAGCGACAATGGGCTGCCGAGGACGACGCCGTAGTCGCCGAGGAAGCCGACACCCAGCGCGCTCTGCCAGTTGAACAGCAGATCACCCTGGGCGCGGCCGTGCAGGACGTCCCACAGATGGGCGAAGAAAGGGATGTACTGGGTACCGAGATCGTTGGTACTGCGGGACAGTGGACCGAAGGGAAAGGTGCCGCGGATGACTCCGGAGGCGGCGAACACCGCCGCCGCCAGCACACCGGCGACGAGGGCGGGCAGTGCTGCCGATCGCCGGGGTACGGCACTGTCCTCGGAAACCACTGGCCGCCTCTCTGCTAACCCTGCCCGGCGAAAACTAGCGCGGAGCTCCGGTCTGGATACTAGTGGGGCCGAGGTGCTCGGGTTGGACGGATGAGGATGACGATGCGGTTGAGTCTGGTGGTGCCGTGTTTCAACGAGGTCGAGGTGATCGACCGCTTCCATGACGCCGTCAGCCGCGACCTGGCCGCGATCGGCCGCCCGTACGAGATCGTGTACGTCGACGACGGCAGCGACGACGGGACGCTCGAGGCGCTGGTGCAGCTGGCGGACACCGATCCCGCGGTCCGTTACCTGTCCTTCAGCCGGAACTTCGGCAAGGAGTCGGCGATGCTGGCCGGCCTGCGGTACGCCGACGGCGACGCGGTCGTGATCATGGACGCCGACCTGCAGCACCCGCCGGAGCTGATCGCCCGGATGCTGGAGCTGTACGAACGTGGCTTCGACCAGGTGATCGCCCGGCGCAACCGGGTCGGCGACCCGGCCACCCGGACGCTGCTCGCCCGGGCGTACTACTGGCTGATCAACAAGTGGGCCGACGTCGAGCTGATGGACGGCGTCGGTGACTTCCGGCTGCTGTCCCGCCGGGCGGTCGACGGGCTGCTGGAGTTGGGGGAGTACAACCGGTTCTCGAAGGGCCTGTTCGCCTGGATCGGGTTCGAGTCGATCCTGTTCGAGTACGACAACGTGAAGCAGCGCGGGCGGAAGAGCCGGTGGACGTTCCGGCGGCTGCTCGAGTACGGGCTGGACGGGTTGCTGTCGTTCAACAACCGGCCGCTGCGGCTGGCGATCTACGTCGGCCTGCTGATGACCGCGGTCGCCGCCGGGTACGCCGTCTGGGTGATCGCGGTCGCCGCCCTGCGCGGGGTCGAGATGCCCGGTTACGTCACGCTGATCGCGGCGGTCACCGGGCTCGGCGGGCTGCAGATGGTGATGCTCGGGGTGATCGGCGAGTACATCGGCCGGATCTACTACGAGACCAAGCGCCGCCCGCACTACCTGCTCAAGCAGACCAACCTGAACCCGGCCGACCACCCGGCCACCCGCGACCGCCGGGTGCCCTGAGCCGCCGAGCGCTCCCTGAGCCGGCGGGTGCTCCGAGCCGGCGGGTGCTCCGAGCCGGCGGATGCTGCCGAGCGCTCCCTGACGACGTACAGCGGCCCCGGGTGGACGAACCACCTGGGGCCGCTGCGTCGCGTCGTACCGCTGATCAGGCGGTCAGCCGCTCCTCGGTGGAGGTGCTGAACAGGTGCAGCTTGTCCGGCACCGCCGCCAGGTGAACGGTGGAACCCTTCTCGACCGGCATCCGGGCGTCGATCCGGGCGACGATCTGCTGGTGCTCGTTGTTGTGCTCCGCGGTGCCGTACAGGTACGCGTCGGCGCCGAGCTCCTCGACCACGGCCACGTGCACCGGCAGGCCCTGGTCCGCGACCTTGAAAGCCTCCGGGCGAACGCCCACCGTCAGGGTCTTGTCGCTACCGGCCTTGGCCAGCAGGCTGCGCTCGAGCGGGATGACGTAGTCGCCCAGCTTGGCGCCGTTGTCGGTGATGTCGGCGTTCAGCAGGTTCATCGCCGGCGACCCGATGAAGCCGGCCACGAACTTGTTCTTCGGGTGGTCGTACAGGTTCAGCGGGGTGTCGACCTGCTGCAGCAGGCCGTCCTTCAGCACCGCGACCCGGTCGCCCATCGTCATGGCCTCGACCTGGTCGTGGGTGACGTAGACGGTGGTGACGCCGAGACGCTGCTGCAGCTCGGCGATCTGGGTCCGGGTCTGGACGCGCAGCTTGGCGTCGAGGTTCGACAGCGGCTCGTCCATCAGGAAGACCTGCGGATTACGCACGATCGCGCGGCCCATGGCGACGCGCTGGCGCTGACCACCGGACAGGGCCTTCGGCTTGCGGTCCAGGTACTCCTCCAGGCCGAGCAGCTTCGCGGCTTCCTGCACCCGCTTGGCCCGGTCCTCCTTGGAGACACCCTGCATCTTCAGCGCGAAGCCCATGTTGTCGGCGACCGACATGTGCGGGTAGAGCGCGTAGTTCTGGAACACCATCGCGATGTCCCGCTCCTTCGGCGGACGGTGCGTGACGTCGCGGTCGCCGATGTAGATGGAGCCCTCGTTGACCTCTTCGAGGCCGGCGAGCATCCGGAGCGAGGTGGACTTGCCGCAACCCGACGGGCCGACGAGAACCATGAACTCGCCGTCCTCGATCTCGAGGTTGAGCTTGTCGACCGCGGGCTTGTCGGAGCCGGGGTAGACCCGGGTTGCCGACTTGAACGACACAGTGGCCATGACGATTACATCCCTTCACCGGCAGGAACGTGCCGGACGATCCGAGTAAAGGCCCCCGGGCGGGGGTGCGCTTATCCTCACCCGGCAGGCTCGTCCTGACAAGGTGTACGGCGTGTGACGTGTGCGTTCTGTTCACGTAGTGGACAACTGTGCGCAGTCTCAGTCTGCAATTTCTTGCAGAAGCTTGCTGCAAGTTTCAGGCAGCACTGGGTACAGTGCCCCGCGTGAGCAGCAGAGCGCGGCTGGCGGACATCGCGGCCAAGGCGGGGGTGAGCGAGGCCACGGTCTCGCGGGTGCTGAACGGCAAGCCGGGGGTGGCCGAGGAGACGAAGCAGTCGGTGCTGACCGCGCTCGACGTCCTCGGGTTCGAGCGGCCGACCCGGTTGCGGCGCCGGTCGGCGGGGCTGATCGGGCTGGTGATGCCGGAGCTGATCAACCCGATCTTCCCGGCGTTCGCCCAGGTGATCGAGTCGGCGCTGTCGCAGCGCGGGTTCACTCCGGTGCTGTGCACCCAGTCCCCGTCCGGGGCGACCGAGGAGGAGTACGTCGAGATGCTGCTCGAGCGCGGCGTCTCCGGGATCATCTTCGTGTCCGGTCTGCACGCCGACACCGGCGCCGACCACGAGCGCTACCGGGCGCTGGTCGACCGGCGGCTGCCGGTGGTGTTCGTGAACGGCTGGCTTCCGCAGGTGCAGGCGCCGTTCGTGTCCTCGGACGAGTACGCCGCGATGGAGCTGGCCGTCTCGCATGTCGTTGCCCTCGGCCACCGTCGGATCGGCTTCGCCTCCGGGCCGGAGCGGTTCATCGTGGTGCAGCGCAAGCTGGCCGGCTACCGGACGTCGATGAAGGCCCAGCTCGGCCTGGCCGACCACGAGCTCGACGAGCTGGTCGCGCTGAGCATGTTCGGCGTCGAGGGCGGAGCCGCGGCGGCGCAGCGACTGCTGGACGCCGGCGTCACCGCGGTCATCTGCGGCTCGGACATGATGGCGCTCGGCGTCATCCGGGCCGCCCGGCAACGAGGTCTGTCCGTGCCGGGCGACCTGTCGGTGGTCGGGTACGACGACGCCCCGATGATGGAGTTCACCGACCCGCCGCTGACCACGATCCGCCAGCCGGTGCAGGCGATGGGCCTGGCCGCGGTCCAGTCCCTGCTGGAAGAGGTCCGCGGCCACGCCACCCCGCACACCGAGTTCCTGTTCCGCCCGGAGCTGGTCGTCCGTGGCTCGACCGGCCCGGCGACGGGTCAGAACGGGTAACGCAGCTGCAGGTTCGGCGGGGTCGTCGCGTTGCTGGAGCGGATCGCCGCGATCTCGGCCGGCGAGAGGGCGCGGTTGTAGAGCCGTACGTCGTCCAGGGATCCGCGAAGGTGCTGCTTGCCGTCGAGACGCCGGCCCAGGTGAATCTGGAACGGTCGCTTGGGGCTGACCGACCCGATCGTCCCGGTCGTCGTCGCGGCCGCGGCACCGTCGATGTAGATGGTGAAGGTCGAGCCCTGCCGGCGAAGGGCGAAGTGGTGCCAGGCGCGATCGTTGTACGCCGACGTGGTGGCCACCGTGATCGCCGTCTCGCCGCTCTGGGCGAGCGCGCGGATCCGGTTGCTCGCGGGCTCGGCCCGGAGCCAGAGCTGTGAGTACACGTCGCCCTGGTTGTAGGCCCAGATCAACGGCTGGTCGGCCGTGCTCGCGCCGTAGTTGAACCAGCCGGTCCAGGTGAAGTCGCCGCTGCTGACCGCGAGCTTCTCCGCGAACGGCAGTTGCACGTAGTCGTCCGTACCGTCCAGCGACAACGCTTGACCGAACCGGCCCGCCACCGCCGCCGGACCACCGCGCAGGTACCCGTGCAATCCGTTGCCTGAGGCATCGGATGTCACCGGAACGCCACTGGTGTTGCCGTCCGGCAGACCGAGGTCGGCCTCGGTGAACGTCGTGAACCAGATGTAGCCGTGCGACCAGTTGACCGCCCGCTCGTACGCCAACGCGACCGTGGTGTCGTTGATCAGCGTCATGTCCGTGTACGCCGCCATGCCGCCGTAGATCACCGTTCCGCCGCCGGGATCCACCCACTCCGTGCCGCCCTTGTAGGTCGAGCGGATCGTCAGGTTCTCCCGGGTCTGGCCCTGGCGCGTCGGCGCCGCGAGCAGCACACGGTTGTAGCGATCGCCCTGGTCGGTCGCCCGCAGAGCCAGCGTGGACGCCTGGACGGTCGGCACCGCGAGGCTCTGCTCGGCCGCTCCGGCGTGGAAACCGGTCGAGAAGGTCGCGCCGGCGTCGGTCGAGACGGCGGACGCGACGGTCGACGTACTGGTGCCGTTCTCGTCCCGGGCGAACGCGAACAGCGAGCCGTCCGGGCGTTCGAAGACCGACAGTTCCTGGACGCGCAATTCCGGGTCGGCCGAGTGGTCGTGGGCGCCGAGCGCCCAGGTCAGCCCGCCGTCGTCGCTGTAGACGAGGGCGCCGCCCTTCTGGTCGCCGGCCGTGGTCGAGTAGTGCGTGCCGACGACGAGTCGGCCGGCGTGCGCGCCGCGGAGCAACTGGATGCCGTGCGACGGTCCGGTCGCGTAGCCACTCCACTCCGGCCGCTTGACGCTGCTGGTGATCTCCCGCGGCGTGGTCCACGTCTGTCCGTTGTCGTCGCTGTACTGCGCCCAGACGGTGTTGTACTGCCTCGACGTCAGCAACGAGATCCGTCCGGTCCGTGCGTCCACCACGGGCGCCGGGTTGTGGGCGGTCGCGTCCACGCCGGCGTGCACGACCTTCGGCGTACTCCAGGTCACGCCGTTGTCGGTGGACCGGACCATCACCACGTCATGGGTGCCGGTGTCGCCGCAGGTCGGCTTGCGGCCTTCGGCGAACAGCACCAGCGACCCGTCGGCCGCCGTCACGAGTGCGGGGATGCGGAAACAGGTGTACCCACCGGTGCCGGGCGACAGGATCGCCTTCCCCTCCAGACCTGCCGCGTACGCCGGAGACGTCAGGCAGGCCGTAAACCCCAGAAGTACCGCAACCACCGCACGTAGGAGCCTCACCCTGATCAGTGTTCCGGGATCGCGGCGGCCAGGGTCTGTTCTCCGGCGTGTCGTAGTACGTCCTATGTCCTCCGTTGACGGCGGACAGGACTTCGGCCCGGAGACCGTCCCCTGCCGGGCGGTTCCGGGCCGAAGGGCCCGGGGTTACTTGCTGCTGTGGAAGGCGGCCTTCGCGGCGGAGGCGATGCCGTTGGCCCAGAGCTGGTCCACGCGGGCGCGCTCGTTGGCGTCCGGGTAGGCGTTGGTGCACGACGGGCCGGGGCCGCCGCCGGACATCAGCTCGGAGCACGGGCCGGAGTAGTGGTCCGGCAGGCCGAGCACGTGGCCGGTCTCGTGGGCGGTGATCCGGAGCGGGTCGTACTGCTGCGACTGGGCGTAGTCCAGGAAGATGTAGCCGCGGCCGTGACCGTCGGTGGACGCGTACGAACCGCGCGGGTCGTTGCCCTCGGTGTAGTAGAAGTCGTAGCTGCTGCCCTCGACCAGGGTCACGTTGTTGACCGAGGAGTTCCAGATCGACGTGCTGGAGTTGATCTGGTTGCGGAAGGTCGGCGCGTCCACGGCGTACGTGACGGTGACCGCGGCGGCGGCGTTGCCGGCCTTGGCCCGCTTGGCCTGCGCCGACTTCATCACGGCGTCGTAGAAGGCCTTGGTGGCGGCCTGGTCCTGCGGCGAGCCGGTGTAGGCGGCGCGGGTCTGGGTCGTGGAGACGGACGGGGCGGCCGGTGCCGGGGCGGGGGACGCGGCGGCGAAGGCGGGGACTGCCAGCGCGGCGGCGGCCAGCCCCGCGAGCGAAGACAGGATGCGGCGATGCGACATGGGAGGGCCTCACTCCGGATCTGTGGCGGAAAGCGACCAGCGGATTACTGTTCGCTACAGACCGGATGCTGCCAAGACTGCCGGAGTTCCGCACCAGATCGGGAAAAACTCGGGGGTTAACCCTCGATTGACGGTCGCGGTTCTATGACTGTCATAACTCGTTGCCTATGTCAGGCCAAACATGCGCTCGACTGAGTTCGTCACTCGCCGGGGATGCCGACGTTGAGGATGCGGGCGCCGGGGCCGCGCTCGGCCAGCCGGTCGGCCTTGTTGTAGAGGTTGCAGCGCTGCAGGCTCAGGCAGCCGCAGCCGATGCAGCCGTCGAGGTCGTCGCGCAGCCGCTCGAGCTCGGCGATCCGCTCGTCCAGCCGGCTGCGCCAGGACTTCGACAACCGGCTCCAGTCGGCGCGGGTCGGCGTACGGTCGTCCGGCAGGGAGTCCAGCGCACCCTTGATCTCGGACAACGCGAGCCCCACCCGCTGGGCCGCCTGGACGAACGCGATCCGGCGCAGCGTGCTCCGCTGGTACTGACGTTGGTTGCCGGCCGTCCGGCGGGACCGGATCAGACCCTGGTCCTCGTAGAACCGCAACGCCGACGCGGCGACCCCGGACCGGTGCGCGATCTCCCCGATGGACAGCCAGTGATCCTTGCTCGGAACGTTCTCCTCCGCCATACCGCCAACCCTAGGATGGTTGCCCAAGAACTCAAGCTCACTTGAACTGCTGGACTCGGGAGCCGGCAGGGTGAGGGAGCCGCAGGTGGCAGGGGTCGGGGTGGCGGACGGAAGGGACCGGGCGGTAGGCCACTGGGGTTGGTGGTCTGGTCCTTTTTGCTGTGGTCAGCGGGCGGGGCGGGGTCGGGTATACTTTTCGGTGTCGGTGCGCGCGTCGCGTCACCAGAGTTCTTCCCAGGCGCTCCGACCCGTCGGTTTCAGCATCCGGCTGAAGTTTCCCGGCGACATGGGTGCAACGCGATAGCACCCGCAGGTCGATGCCCGTCTCCTGCTCAGCACGTCCGGACCGGTCACGTCGGTGACCGGCCCTTTTGTGCGGTTGCGATCCGGCCATTCGTCCGTGACGTTGAGAGAGAGTTTTTGCGTGACCCAGCACCACCAGGACGACTTCCCCGTGGACTCGGCCGACGGCAACCAGGCCGACGCCCGGACCAAGAAGCCGCGGCACAAGAAGTTCCAGACCCAGTCCTACGGCGAACGCCTGGCCGCCCAGTCCAGCTCGTCCGTGCCCTCTGAGCAGGCCGGGCGGTCCGAATCTGCCGCGCAGTCGGTCCCGACGGCCGCCGGCGACAGCCGTGACGACCGCCGCGACAACCGCCCGGTGAAGGGCTACCGCGCCGACCGCACCACCCAGCCGCGCCGCCAGTACGACGACGACCGCACCACGACCCGCGCCGACCGCCCGCAGTACAACCGCGACGACCGCGCGACCTACAACCGCGACGACCGCCCGCGCTTCAACCGCGACGAGCGGCCGAGCTTCAACCGCGACGAGCGGCCGCGCTTCAACCGCGACGAGCGGCCGCGCTTCGACCGGGATGGCCGGTCCAGCTCCGGCCGCGACGACCGGTCGCAGTACGGCGAGCGGGGCCGGAGCGACCGTGCGCAGTTCAGCCGGGACGAGCGTCCGCGGTTCAACCGGGCCGACCGGTCGCAGTACCGGCGGGACGACCGCGGAAGCAACAGCCGGGACGACCGTCCGCGCTTCAACCGCGACGACCGCTCGACCTACAACCGCGACGACCGTCCGCGGTTCAACCGCGACGACCGCTCGAGCTACAACCGCGACGACCGGTCGCAGTACGGCGAGCGGGGCCGGAGCGACCGTGCGCAGTACAACCGGGACGAGCGTCCGCGGTTCAACCGGGACGACCGGGGCAGCGACAGCCGCGACGAGCGTCCGAGCTACCGGGATGACCGCGCCCGGACCGACCGGCCGCAGTTCGACCGCGACAACCGGTCCAACTACAGCCGCGACGAGCGTTCGCAGTCCAACCGCGAGAACCGGTCGAGCTACAACCGCGACGACCGTCCGCAGTACAACCGCGAGGACAGGTCGCAGTACAACCGGGACGACCGGTCGCAGTACAACCGGGACGACCGTCCGCAGTACAACCGGGACGACCGTCCGCAGTACAACCGCGACGAGCGGTCGCAGTACAACCGCGAGGACCGGGCGCAGTACGGCCGGGGTGAGCGGGCGCAGTACCGGCGGGATGAGCGGGTGAGTAGCGCGCGTGGTGAGCGTGCGGGGTATCAGGAGAGCAAGCGGGTGGAGGAGCCGGTGGACCTGGGGAACGTTGCACCGGACAACCAGTTTGCCGCGCTCGGGCTGGCGCCGCGGCTGGTGCAGCGGCTGGCGCGGGACGGGATCACCACGCCGTTCCCGATCCAGGCCGCGACCATCCCGGACGCGCTGGCCGGCAAGGACGTGCTCGGCCGCGGGCAGACCGGCTCCGGCAAGACGCTCGGCTTCGGTCTGCCGACGCTGATGCGGCTGGCCGGCGGGCACAACGAGTCCCGGCGCCCGCGCGGCGTCGTCCTCGTGCCGACGCGTGAGCTGGCGATGCAGGTGCACGACGCGCTCGAGCCGCTGGCGCACGTGATGAACGTGTCGCTGAAGCTGATCGCCGGCGGCCTGCCGTACCCGAAGCAGATCGAGTCGCTCCGCCGTGGCGTCGACCTCCTGATCGCGACCCCCGGCCGGCTGATCGACCTGTGCGAGCAGGGTGCGGCCGACCTCGGCGCGGTGGAGATCGCCGTCCTGGACGAGGCCGACCACATGTGCGACATGGGCTTCATGCCGGCGGTGACCACGCTGCTCGACATGACTCCGCCCGAGGGCCAGCGGCTGCTGTTCTCGGCGACGCTGGACAACGACGTCGACACCATCGTGAAGACGTACCTGAAGGACCCGGTCACGCACTCGACCGAGTCCGGCCAGGCCACCGTGACCACGATGGAGCACCACCTGCTGGTGATCGAGCCGGCGCACAAGCAGTCGCTGACGGCCGAGCTGGCCAGCCGCGACGGCCGGACGATCGTGTTCGTCCGGACCAAGCTGGGTGCCGACCGCGTCGCCACCCAGCTGCGGGACCGGGGCGTGATGGCAGCGGCGCTGCACGGCGGCCTGACCCAGGGCGCGCGGAACCGGACGCTCGACCAGTTCAAGGACGGTTCGGTACCGGTGCTGGTGGCAACGGATGTCGCGGCTCGCGGTATCCACGTCGACGACGTCGGCCTGGTCGTCCAGGCGGACCCGGCGGCCGATCACAAGGACTACCTGCACCGCGCCGGGCGGACCGCCCGGGCCGGTGGGAAGGGCGCGGTCGTCACTCTGGTCCTGCCGCACCAGCGGCGCGGCATGGTCCGGCTGGCCGAGTCGGCCGGGGTCGAGGCCGCTCCGGTGAAGGCGCGTCCGGGCGACGACCTGGTGTCCGGACTGACCGGCGGTAACAAGCCGTCCGGGTACCCGGTGAAGCTGCCGGCGCCGAAGCCGCAGCGGCACGGCAAGGGCGGCAAGCGGTTCGGCAGCAGCCGTCCGGGCCGCGGTCACGACGGCCGTGGCGGTAGCGGACCGCGCCGGGGCAACGGCCCCCGCCGTACCGAGAACCGGTCCTACCAGCGCTGACATAGTGAAAAGGGCTGGTTCTCCTTGGAAACAAGGGGACCCAGGGCTTTGTCAGGTAAGGATCGCCCACAGACGGGCGAGAACCGTGTCGATCTCCTCGGCATCCAACGGGATGAGCTCGAACACCAACTCGTCGGCGTCCACGCGATCCGTCATCACGTAGATCGACGGTGACCCGGCCTCCAGTTCGGTGGCCACGCGCTTGGCGTCCGGAACCCGGAGTACGGCGCGCGAGACCTGCAAGCCGGTGGGATCACGCTCGATCGCGGCCTCGACGCCGGGAATGTTGCCGACGGCATTGACGAAGGTGACGACCTTCGCGAGCTCGTCCGCCTCCCACTTGACCCGGTCGAAGGCCTGCCACTCCTCGAGCGCCGCGATCACCCCGATCACGGCCTCCTTGGTCGGCTTCATCACCCGGCCGATGCCCTTGTCCTGCGCCCGGATCGACTGCACCAGCGGCCACGTGCCCGCGATCAGTCCGGCCGTGGGGGAGCCCAAGTACTTCTGCCCGCTGACGAGCACGAGGTCCGCACCGGTCGCGAGCAGATCCGCGATCCGCGGGAACTGCGCGGCGCCGTCGATGATCGCCGGTACGCCGCGGCGGTGAGCGGCCCGGACAGCGGCGACCAAGTCGATCGGCTCGCCGGACGTCAGCCGCGACGACACCAGGAACAGGCACGCGACGTCCGGTCCGTCGAGCTCGTCCTCCAGATCGTCAATGTCACAACGGGTTTCGTCGCCCGCGAGGTCGACCTGGGCGCCGGCTAGCCGGATGCCCTGCAGGTTGGAGTGGCCGTAGTTGACGACGTGGTTGGCCGGCATCACGACGCGGTTGTGCATGTCCGTTGCGTCCGGCAACGCTGCCACCCGGCGCGGATCGCCGCCGGTCATCGTGGCCGCGACCGAGAGGGTGATGCCCGCGGCGGTGCAGTGCACGACCGCCCCGGCCTGCGCGCCGGTCACCTGGGCGATGGCCTCGCTCGCGCGGTCCCCGAGCTCGTCCATGACGAAGAACTCGGGCAACGCCTGGGCGACCGCGTCCGCCACCCCCTGGGAACTCCTCGACACCCCGAGCGGGGTGTACGTGCCCCTGGCATTGATCACCACACTCAACCGATAACGATCGTGGATGCTCATGGTGCTGCACACAGTAGTGGTCACGGACTGTGGTTGGCGAGAGTCTGAACGCGAGATCTTGACCCGAACCTACTGGTGAGTCATTCTCAGTTTCCGTAACTCCCCTGCCGCCCGTCCTGCGCCCCGAGGGAGGAATCCGTGTCGCCTCGCCCCGCCCCGCGAACACCCCGCCGGACCGTTCGCCGCCGGTTCCGTACGACGCTCGCCGCCGCCTCCGCGGTCGCCGTCCTGGCCGCCCTGCCGGCACCGACCGAAGCCGCCGAGGCAACACCCGCAGCTGGGGCAACGCCGCAAGCCGGGGCAACGCCGCAAGCCGGGGCAGCACCGCAAGCCGGGGCGACGGCGCGAGCAGCCGCGGCGGCGCCGGCGGACTACTGCGTCGGGCAGTGCGACGACATCGTGACGCCAGGGCAGAACGGGCACGCGACCTTCACGGATCTCCTGCTGTTCAAGGGTTTCGGCGTCCGGCCGCGCCATTTCAGTGATTCGCTCGGGCCTTACCAGAATCTGGTCTGGAACTCCCAAGGCCTCACCGACGACGACCTCGGCGCGTACTTCGACGACGCGTCGTTCGGGGTGAAGCCCGGCGACGTCGCGAGCACGGTGAAGCCGCGCGCGGACGTCACGATCGTGCGGGACAAGTCCCGCGGCATCCCGCACATCACCGGCACCACTCGGCAGGGCGTGATGTTCGGGGCCGGGTTCGCCGGGGCGCAGGACCGGTTGTTCGTGATGGACGTGTTCCGGCACCTCGGCCGCGGTCAACTGACCCCGTTCGCGGGTGGTGCGCCGGCCAACCGTGCGTTCGAGCAGGAGTTCTGGCGGACCGCGCCGTACACCGAAGCCGATCTGCAGAAGCAGTTCGACGACGCCGACGAGCGGTACGGCGCCGACGGCGTGAAGATGCAGCAGGACATCCAGGCCTGGGTCGACGGCGTCAACCACTACATCAACACGGTCGGCATCGCGTACCCCGGTGAGTACGTCGCGCTCGGTCTGGACTGGCCGACTCCGCAGTGGAAGGTGACCGACGTGGTCGCCACCGCGGCCGTGGTCGCCGGCATCTTCGGCACCGGTGGTGGGCACGAGGTCACGTCCGCGCTCGCGCTGCTCGAGGCGCAGGCGAAGTACGGCGTTGCCCAGGGCACCAAGGTGTGGGAGTCGTTCCGGTCGCAGAACGACCCGGAGGCGAACACCACCGTCCACAACGGCGCGACCTTCCCGTACGGCGTGACCGAACCCAACCCGGCCGGCCGGGCGATGCCGGACCGCGGCTCGGTCACCCCGGAACCTCAGGTCATCAACGAAAGCGTTGCGACCGCCAAGCGCAAGCCCACGCAAAAGAGCAGCATCACGCCGCCGATGCGAACGCAAACGGCCGAATCCTTGCGCGGGATCTTCGACAGCGGCCTGTTCCCCGAGGGCTTCGGTGAGAAGGGCATGTCGAACGCGCTGCTCGTCTCGGGTCAGCACACGGTCAGCGGCAACCCGATCGCCGTCTACGGCCCGCAAACCGGGTACTTCGCGCCACAACTCCTGCTCCGTCAGGAGCTCCAGGGCCCAGGGGTCAGCTCCCGCGGCGTCGCCTTCGCCGGCTTGAACTTCTATACGCTGATCGGCCGCGGTCCGGACTACTCCTGGAGCGCCACCTCCGCCGGGCAGGACATCACCGACACGTTCGCCGTACCGCTGTGTGAGCCCGGCGGCGGCACCCCGACGAGGAACTCGCAGCACTACGAGTACCGCGGCAACTGCGTACCGATCGAGCGGCTCGAGCGGCACAACGAGTGGTACGCCAGCCTCGGCTCGTCCGAACCGGCCGGCTCGTACACGCTGGTCGCACTCCGGACGAAGTACGGCATCGTCACGCATCGCGGCACGGTCGGCGGGCGGCCGGTGGTGTTCACCAAGAACCGGTCGACCTACGGCAACGAGGCCGGGTCCGCGCTCGGCTTCATGCAGTTCAACGACCCGGACCGGATCCGCTCCGCGGCCGACTTCCAGACCGCGGCGCACGACATCGGCTACACCTTCAACTGGTTCTACACGGACAAGACGTCGATCGCGTACTACAACTCCGGCGACAACCCGGTCCGTGCGGCCGGCGGCGATCCCAACCTGCCGACCTGGAGCTCGTACGAGTGGCAAGGCTGGGACCCGGTCACCAACCGCGCGACCTACACCCCGGCCGCCGAGCACCCGCAGGTCGTCAACCAGGACTTCCTGACCAGCTGGAACAACAAGCAGGCGCCTGGGTTCTCGGCGTCGGACGGGCAGTTCGGCTACAACGCGGTCTACCGCAGCCAGCCGCTCGACGACCGGATCAAGGCGGTCATCGACAACGGACAGAAGTTCACCCGCGGCAAGCTCGTCGAGGCGATGGAGGACGCGGCCACGGTCGACCTGCGCGGCGACCAGGTGCTCCCTTACTTACTTCGAGTACTGAAGTCAGCGCCGATCACCGATCCGGCGGTCGCCGACGCGGTCGCCAAGCTGACGGCCTGGCAGGCGGCCGGCAGCCACCGCAAGACGCCGAACGCGTCGTCGAAGGTCTACGACCACAGTGAGGCGATCCGGATCCTGGACGCCTGGTGGCCGCTGCTCGTCCCGGCCCAGTTCAAGGACCTCGGACCCGAGCTGTACGGCGCCCTGGTGGCGAACCTCAAGATCGACGAGCGGCCGGGCGCACAGGGATCCGCGTTCCAGAGCGGCTGGTGGGGTTTCGTCCAGCGCGACCTCCGGAAGGTGCTCGGCGACCCGGTGCAGACGCCGCAACCGGTCACGTACTGCGGCGGCGGTTCGCTGACCGCCTGCCGCACGGTGCTCGGCGACTCCTTGCTGGCGGCAACCAAGGTTCCCGCGACCACGACGTACCCGGCGAGCGGTGACTGTGCGGCGGGCGACCAGTTCTGCGCCGGTCAGATTGTCCACAATCCGATGGGCGGCATCACCCAGGACCGGATCGCGTGGGTCAACCGGCCGACGTACCAGCAGGTGATCGAGTTCCCGGCCCGCCGGGGCGACGACGTCGGCAACCTGGCGGCGGGCCGGACGGCGACCGCGAGCAGTTACGAGCGGGGCTGGTTCAACTCGCCGCCCGCGAACGCGGTCGACGGCAAGCTGACCACGCGGTGGGCGAGCGACTGGTCCGATCCGCAGTGGCTCAAGGTTGACCTCGGCAACGAGCAGACGATCCGGCGGGTGGTGCTGCACTGGGAGGCGGCGTACGGGCGTTCGTACCGGGTCGAGGTGTCCCGGGACGGGTCGTCGTGGCGGGAGGTGTTCGCGACCTCGGGCGGTGACGGCGGGGAGGACGTGGTCCGGTTCGACGCGACGCCGGCGCGGTTCGTCCGGGTCACCGGCACGCAGCGGGCGACGTCGTACGGATACTCCCTCTACGAGCTTCAGGTCTACCGGCAGTGATGCACCGGAGCCTGTCAGGATGAGGGCATGAACCAGACCTTCCCCCCGAACCCGAACCAGCCGTACCCGCCGCAACAGGGTTACCAGCAGGGCCCGCCGCCCGGGTACCGGCCGCCGCAGCAGCAGGGCTACCAGCAGGGTCCGCCGCCGCAGGGGTACGGGCAGCCCGGGTACGGGCAGGCTCCCGGCAACTACCGGCCCGCGCAGCAGAACGCGCCGCACATCGCGCCGGCGGGTTCGCCGTACCCGGTGCTGGTGTCGACCATGAACGACCTGCCCGGGTACACCGCCGAGATGGTGTTCGGCGAGGTGTTCGGGCTGACCGTGCGCAGCCGCGACTTCGGGTCGAACTTCACCGCCGGCTTCCGGTCGCTGGCCGGCGGCGAGGTCCCGGAGTACACCCAGATGCTGGCCGAGTCCCGGCACGTCGCGGTGATGCGGATGTGCCAGATGGCGCAGCAGATGGGCGCGAACGCGATCCTCGCGATGCGCTTCGACTGCACCGAGATCGCGAACACGATGAGCGAGGTGGCCGCCTACGGTACGGCGGTCATCGTCCGCAAGACCGAGCCCCGGAGCAAGCCCGAGTCCGACGAGGATGATGCGCATGACAGCTGACCTGACGTTCGGCCCCGGCTTCCGGTGGGGTGTCTCGACGTCGGCGTACCAGATCGAAGGGGCCGTGGCCGAAGGTGGCCGCGGCCCGTCGGCCTGGGACACGTTCTGCGCCGAGCCGGGGCGGATCCTGAACGGCGACACCGGCGAGGTCGCCTGCGACCACTACCACCGGTACGCCGAGGACGTCGCGCTGATGCGGGACCTCGGAGTCGACCTCTACCGGTTCTCGTTCTCGTGGCCGCGGATCCAGCCGACGGGCAGCGGACCGGGGAACGCGGCCGGCCTGGACTTCTACGACCGGCTGATCGACACCCTGCTCGGCGCCGGGATCCAGCCGGCGCCGACGCTGTTCCACTGGGACACGCCGCTGGCGCTGGAGGACGCGGGCGGCTGGCTCGAGCGGTCGATCACCGACCGGTTCGCCGACTACGCCGAGCTCCTGGCCGCGCGGTTCGGGGACCGGGTGCCGATGTGGATCACCATCAACGAGCCGATGGTGATCACCCTGATGGGGTACTCGCTCGGCGCGCACGCACCCGGCCGCGAGCTGATGTTCGACGCGCTGCCGGTCGCTCACCACCAGCTGCTCGCCCACGGCCGTGCGGTGCAGGCTCTCCGCGCCGCGGGAGCGACGAACATCGGGATTGCCAGCAACCACGCGCCGACCTGGCCGGCCAGCGACAGCGTCGAGGACAAGGAAGCGGCGGCGCTGTACGACAACCTGATCAACTGGCTGTTCGCCGACCCGGTGCTGCTCGGCACCTACCCGTCCGGCTTCGAGGCCGCGATGCCCGGGCCGGTCGCCGACGATCTGGCCGTCATCAGCGAGCGCCTGGACTTCTTTGGCATCAACCACTACGCCCCGGTGTCGGTCGGCGCCTCGACCGGTCAGGCCGACACCGCCGCGACCGACGGCATCCTGCTGCCGCCCGGCCTGCCGTTCGAGCCGCGCACGCTCGAGGGCTACCCGAAGACCGACTTCGGCTGGCCGGTCGTGCCGTCGGCGTTCGGCGAGATCCTGCGCACCTTCAAGGACCGGTACGGCGACCGGCTGCCACCGATCTACATCACCGAGAACGGCTGCTCGTACGGCGACCCCGTGGACGACCCGCGGCGGATCGAGTACCTCGACGGCTACCTGCGGTCGCTACGGCAGGCGATGGACGACGGGGTCGATGTCCGCGGGTACTTCCAGTGGTCGCTGCTGGACAACTTCGAGTGGGCGGCCGGGTACTCACAGCGCTTCGGGCTTGTCCACGTCGACTTCGAGACCCAGGTGCGGACGCCGAAAGCGTCGTACCACTGGCTCCGTGACGTGATCGCGCAGAGCCGGGGATGATTCCCGAGCCGGGGGTGGTGCCGACCGCGTTCGCGGAGCCGGTCGCGCGCGTCCGGTCGCGGTGGACGGCGGCCGTCGTACTCGCGAACGTCGGGGTGTTCGCGGCCTGGTTGGGGCCGATCCAGGTGATCCTGGCGAAGCAGTCCGAGGCGGTTGCGCCGGGCAACAAGGAGTTCGTGTTCGGCCTGGTGACCGGGGTCGGCGCGGCGGTGTCGGTGGTCGCGAACCCGGTGGCTGGCGCGATCTCCGACCGGACGATGTCGCGCTTCGGCCGCCGGGTGCCGTGGGTACTGGCCGGCGCGGTCGGCGGGGCCGTCGGGTTGCTCGTGCTGTCTGGGGTCGCGTCGGTCGCGTGGATGCTGGTCGGCTGGTGTCTGGTCCAGCTGTTCGGGAACACGTTGCTTGCGGCAATCACCGCGGCCGTGCCGGACCGGGTGCCGACGCTGCAACGCGGGACCGTCGGGGGATGGGTCGCGCTGTCGCAGGTCCTCGGGGCGTTGGTCGGCACCGGGCTGGCGACGTACTTCGGTGGGATCGGGGCCGGGTACGTCGCCTGCGCGGTCTTCCTGCTGTTGTCGGTGCTGCCGTACCTGCTGAGGAGCGGGGACGAGCGGTTGAGTTCGCGGCCGCCGCTGGTGGTGCGCGACTTCGTCCGCGGCTTCTGGATCAGTCCGCGGCGCCACGCGGACTTCGGGTGGGGCTGGTTGACGCGGTTCCTGTTCAACGTGGGGAACGCGCTCGGGACGCTGTACCTCTTCTACTACCTGCAGGACGAGGTCCGCGTCGACGAGCCGGACACCGCCGTACTGATCCTGACCGCAATCTACAGCGTCTGCGTCCTGATCACGTCGATCACCTTCGGCACCTGGTCCGACCGGATCGCCCGGCGGAAGGTCTTCGTCACCGGCTCCGGCGTGGTGATGGCGAGCGCGGGCGTGGTCCTCGCCTTCTGGCCCACCTGGCCGGGCGCCGTCCTCGGCGCGATCATCCTCGGCGCCGGCTTCGGCGTCTACCTGTCCGTGGACTTCGCCCTGCTCACCCAGATCCTCCCCAACCCCCGCGACCGCGCGAAGGACCTGGGCGTCATCAACATCGCCAACTCCCTCCCCCAGGTCTTCGCCCCCGCCCTCGCCGCCCCCATCGTCAAACACCTCGGCGGCTACCCCGTCCTCTACCTCCTGGCCGCCACCGTAACCCTCCTAGCCGGCCTCCTCGTCCGCCAGATCAAGACGGTCAATTGATCCACGGCACCTGGTGGTTCCGCCGTCGGCCGGTGATCGTGTGGGCATGACGGTGGTGGTGATCGGAAGCGGGGACGAGTACTTGCGGTTGACGGCGGTGGAATGGCCGGGGGAGCCGGAGACACCGCGGTTGTTCCTGCAAGCTGAGCTTCGGGTGCCAGGGGAGAGCCCGGTGGAAGGTGTCTCCGCGGCACGAGTGGTGATTCCGCATGCGGGGGATGTGGAGACGCTGGTCGGCTTCTTCGACGAGGTCGCCGAGCGATGGCGGGACCTCGAGCCGGATGAACGGCCTGTCTGGCGGTCGTTCCTGCGGGAGGTGGAGGTCGAGGCGCGGCGGGTTCGGCCCGCTGGATCGCCTCAGCACCGCGGACCGGACTATGTGGCGCTCCTGGTGACCCTGCGGGATGTACGAGCGTGGGAGTCGGCTCGGTGGATCGTGACCGCGACGCTGTCCGTCCAGCCTGCCGGCCAGCTGCATGACATCGCGACGGATGTCCATGCGCTGGCCGGGGCGTTGGGTTAGGCGGGGACCAGTTCCGGGGTTGCTGTCACGGCGGCGTATTCGTGGGTGAGGCGGCGGTAGGTGGTGGTGAGGAAGGCGAGGAGTACGACGATCAGCATGATCGTGCTGCCGATGACGAAGGTGAGGGCCAGACCGCGGGAGTGGCCTTCGCCGAGGAGCCAGGTGAGGGTGGGGTTGGCGCCGCCGGAGTTCATGTAGGGGACGGCGAGGAACTGGGCGATCGGGCCGATGGCGAAGGCGGCGATCGGGGTCGAGGCGGACTCGATGCTGTGCGCGAAGCCGAAGATGCGGCCCTGGGTCTCGAACGGGACGACCCGCTGCAGGATCGTCTGCTCGGCGGCCTCCGCGAACGGCACCACCAGCATGAAGCCGAGCATCCCGAGCACCAGCAGGGACTGCCATTCGCGGATCGCGATGGTCAGGCCGATCACGGCGATCGCGACGTTCGCCAGCAGCAGGATCCGCAGCGGCGAGCGGCCCAAGCCGAAGCGGGCGACGATCGCGCCGCCGGCGATGAAGCCGATGCTGGTGACGCCGAGGACGATGCCCCACGACTGGACCGAGAACAGGTTCAGCCCGTACGGGTCCAGCAGCGTCATGAACACCCCCATGATCAGGTTGTTGAAGGTGCTGAACAGCACGAGCGGCACCAGGCCAGGTACGCCGCGCATCGTCTGCCACGAACCCCGCAGGTCCAGGTGGTGCTGCCGGCCCACCCGGTGCGGCCGCTCCTCGTCGATCCGGATCGCGACCAGCAGGTGCCCGAGGACGACGACCGTGAGTACGACGGCGATCGCGACCGTACCGCCCATGCCGAGGAAGCCGACCGACAGCCCGCTCAGCACACTCGTCACCAGGTGCGCCAAACCGTTGACAGTGCCGACCATGCCGTTGGCCTTGTCGCGCCGGTCCGCCGGGATCAGCAGCGTGACCGTCGTGGACAACGCGATGCTCCGCAGGGTGCCCGCCAGGCTGCCGACGAGCACGAGTCCGGCGAACACCCAGAACCACGGCCGGTTCCAGTCGGTCACCGGCACCGCGAGGTACACCAGGCCGGCCGCGCTGAACGCGACGCCGGTCACCGAGCTCGAGATCACCATCGCGGTCTTCTTGCGGTTGGCGTCGACGATCGCGCCGAAGACGGCACCGCAGAGCGCCCCGGCCAGCATCGAGCTACCGGACACGATCGAGGCGATCAGCACCGACTCGGTCACCAGGTAGACCCAGAACGCGAGCCCCCAGGACAGGAACGTGGTGGTGATGTTCGCGACGAGCGTGTTGACCAGCAACCGCTTGAAGGTGCTCATTGGTGACTCCAGGTGTCGTTTCCGGGCTCTCACCAGTACGTCGGACCGACCCCGCGAGATTTGACACCCTCAGCGACACGAATTTCTGACCCCTGGCCCAGGACCCTGGGTCCGTGGCTCGGGACCTGGGGCCCGGGACCCGGGAGCTCGGCCTGGAGGTCAGTGAGCCGCGCCGAGCTCGACCAGGAGGACACCGGCGGCGATCAGGGCGATGCCGGCGGCCATCGAGCGGGTCAGTGGCTCCTTGAAGATGGCTCGGGCGAGCGTCGCCGTGAGCGCGATCCCGGTAGCCGCCCAGATCCCGTACGCCACGCCGAGTGGCATGCCGTGATCGAGGGACAGGCTGAGCAGACCGAACGAGACGACGTACCCAGCCACGATCGCGGCGATCCAGGGTCGCTTGCGCATCCCGTCGGACGCACGCAGGGACATCGTCGCGCCGGCTTCGGCCAGGATCGCGGCGACCAGGAACACCCAGCTCATCGCTCGACCTCCTGGGCTTTCTGCGCGCCGAACTCGACGGTGAGGACCCCGGCGATGATCATCATCATCCCCAACCCCATCACCGCCGTGAGTGGCTCGTCGTACAGCACGGTCGACAGAAGCGCCGTCAGGGTGACGCCACTGGCGCCCCAGATGCCGTAGGCGACCCCGATCGTCATCCCCAGCCGCAGACACATCGCGACGAGCACGAAGGCCGACAGGTAGCCGGTCGCGACGACGGCGTACCAACCGGGTTGCCCGAGGGCGGCCTTCAGCGCCAAGGTGGCCGCGACCTCGGCGACGATCGCGGCGGCCAGCACGAACCACTTCCTCATCGGGTCAGCTCCAGTAGTTGATCGACGATCCGCGCGCGGTCGGCTCTGGCCGGCGCGAGAACTCCGGTGGCTTCGGCCACCCAGAGTCCGTCGGCGGCGAAGTGCGCAGCCCGCAGCCGTGCGCGCTGGGCCGCGTCCGGTACGTCGTCGAGGGTCAGCCAGCGACTCATCGTCGTCTCCCACGGACCCGAGAGGGCCGGATTGGCCAGGCACTCCGCGTAGATCGCCAGATCCGCCCGGGTGAGGCGGCCGGCGGCGACCACCTCGATGTAGGCCCGGATCCGCTCGGCGGCCGTGGCTTGATCGAGCGGCTTGCCGAGCTTCGCGATCATCGCCTCCTCGACGCGGTGGACGACGTACTCCCCGACGGCGATGACGAGGTCGTCCCGGGTGGGGAAGTGGTACAGCACGCCACCCTTGGTGACGCCGGCCTCCCGCGCGGTCGCGTCGAAGGTGATCTCCACCGATCCCTCGTCGCGCCCGGCCAGCCGGAAGGCCGCATCCAGGATGGCGATCTTTGAACTGGGTCGCATGCCGTAACTGTACCAGACGGTCGGTATAGAAATGACATGCCTGGATAAGGTGCGCTATGCCCTTGTTCTCGTTCGAAGGTAAGAGTCCGGTCGTGCACCCGGACGCCTGGATCGCGCCGACCGCGACGCTGGTGGGAGACGTCGTCGTCGAGGAGGGCGTGTCGATCTGGTACGGCGTCGTCGTCCGCGCCGACCTGGGCCGGATCACGATCCGGGCCGGGGCGAACATCCAGGACAACAGCGTCATCCACGTCGGCAGCAACGGGTGCGAGATCGGGCCGAACGCGACCGTCGGCCATCAGTGCCTGGTGCACGACTGCATGATCGGCGAACAGGCCCTGGTCGGGAACGGCGCGATCGTGCTCGACGGCGCGGTCGTGGGCGCGCGCAGCCTGGTCGCGGCCGGCTCGACGGTGACGCCGGGTGCGGAGATCCCGACCGAGTCGGTCGCCATGGGCAGCCCGGCGAAGAAGATCGTCCCGCTCGAGGGCGTCGCCAAACTCTTCGTCGACCACAACGCCGCCGTCTACCACGATCTGGCCCGCCGGCACGCGGAGTCGGTCGAACAGGTCGGCTGACGCAGCGGGTCCCCGTGGTGGGCTTTGCGAGTGCCCGCCACGAGGACTCCGCTGGTGTGGGGCTGTCTGCTTAACCCGACAGTCTTCAGGTACCCACCACGGCTCCAGGAATTCGTGCCACCAGTGCCACCTGTCGTTACAGGATGTGAGCAGTCAGACGCCGTCTAGGGTGGGTCGGGTGCTCAGGACACTCGTCGGATTCGGTGCGTTCGGCCTGTTCTGGGGTGCGTGGGGCGCGACCCTGCCGGCGGTCCGGACGAGCTCCGGCGTCGGCGACGGTGAGTTGGGGATCGCCCTCCTCATGGTTGGTCTCGGCGCGTTGGCGTCGATGCGGTTCACCGGCTACCTGATCGACCGGTACGGCGGCGTCGTACTGCCGGTCGTAGTCGTGCTGTTCGGCGCCAGCGGCGTACTGCCCGCTCTGGCCGACTCGGTCGTCACGCTCAGCGCGGCGCTCCTCCTACTCGGCGCAACGTCAGGCGCGACCGATGTCGCGATCAACGCGACCGGATCACACGCGGAGGCGGTCACCGGGCGGCCGCTGATGAACCTTGCCCACGGCATCTTCTCCGTCGCGGTCGTGGTCGCCAGCCTCGGTACGGCGGCCCTGCGCACGGCCGGCGCGGACGCGTTGCCGGTGCTCGGTGGGGTCGGTGTCGTCATCGTCATCGCAGGTGTCGTCGTCCTCGCGCCTGGTGCCCGGGAGAACCTCCGGGGATCCACGGAGCCGAAACCCAAACGACGGCTGGAGCCCGTGCTTCTGATCTTCGGCGGGCTCTGTGCGCTCGCGTACGTCGTCGAGAACGCCTGGCAGAGCTGGAGCGCCGTACACCTCGACACCTCGCTCGGTGCAGCACCCGGCCTGGCCTCCAGCGTGCCCGCGGTCTTCGCCGCCGCAGCCGCGACCGGACGGATCGCCGGTAACGCACTGCTCCGGCGACTGCGCCCGGTAAACCTCCTGGTCGCCGGCGGGGCCGTGGCCGCCGCCGGCTCGATCACGGCCGCCGTCGCCGGATCCGCGTGGTTGGCTCTGATCGGGATCGGCGTCGCCGGCCTGGGTACGTCGGTGTGCGCGCCGACCATCATCGGCATGGCCGGCGCCTGGGCCGGTCCGGAGCGGCGGGCCGGTGCCATCTCGACCGTGACCACGCTCGCGTACCTCGGCTTCCTGCTCGGTCCAGCCGCGGTCGGCGCCGCGTCGTCGGTCTGGTCGTTGCCGGTCGCGCTCGCCGGCGTCGCCGTACTCGCGTTGGTCGTCGCGGCCCTCGGGCCGGTCGCCGCCCGGCAGGTCGAGCGCGAACCCGCCCGGTGACCCTTCGGTCCTGGTCAATGCGTTAGCGACCGACCCGATCGCGCATTACGGTGGGCGGGAACTGAGGGGAGAGCTGTGATGACCGAGATCGCGAACACCGGTGCGGTGGTGGTGAACCGGGCCGACGGGCGGGACGACGGCGAGGACTGGACCGAGAACTACGAGCTGCTGCCGGGTGGAGCGGGGGTCTCGCTGATCCTGGAGTCCACCACCAAGGAGGGCGTCGGCCCGCGGCTGCACCTGCACCCGTACGCCGAGACGTTCATCATCCGGCGTGGTTCGGCCACGTTCACCGTCGGCACCGAGCAGGTCGTCGGCCGGGCCGGGCAGATCCTGGTCGTCCCGGCGGAGACGCCGCACAAGTTCTCGACCGGCCCGGGTGGTTACGAGGCCGTCCACATCCACGCGAACCCGACGTTCGAGACGACCTGGCTGGAGTAGTCAGTCCAGGCTCGACCGCAGGCGGGAGACGAGTTCCTCGAGCAACTTGGGTCCGGTGCCGAAGTTGAGCCGGACGAACCCCGCGGCCGCCGGGTCGTAGTCGGTGCCCGGAGCGAGTGCGACCTTCGCGCGGCGGAGGAAGTACTCACTCGGCTCCTCGGCCAGCCCGAGTCCGCGACAGTCGAGCCAGGCCAGGTACGTCGCCTGCGGCGGGGTCCAGGTGATCCCGTCGGGCAGGTTGTCCCGCAGGTAAGCACGGTTGTCGTCGAGCTGCCGCAGTACGTCGTCCAGCCAGTCGTCGCACTGCGAGAACGCGACCTCGGCCGCGAGTACGCCGAGGAGTCCGGCCTGCTCGGCGGTGTACGGCAGCCGCCGTACGACGTCCTGCGCGCGGTCGGACGCGGTCACGACCTGCGCCGCCTTCAACCCGGCGAGGTTGAACGCCTTCGACGCCGAGATCAGCGAGATCCCGCGCTCACGTGCGGCGTCGGACACCTCCAGCCACGGCACGTGCGTCGCACCCGGTAGCACGAGCGACGCGTGGATCTCGTCCGCCAGCACCCAGGCGTCGTACGACGCACACAGCTCGGCGATCCGCTCGAGCTCGTCGCGCGGCAGCACCCGGCCGCTCGGATTGTGCGGGTTGGTGAGCACGAGCACGCGCAGGCCGTCGCGCAGCTCGGCCTCGAGCCGCTCGAGGTCGAACGAGCCGTCCGGTCGCAGCGGGATCAGCACGGTCCGCAGCCCCGCCCGCGGGAACTGCTGGATGAAGGGCGGGTACGCCGCGGTCGCGAAGGCCACCGAGCCGCCGGGCGCGAGGGCCAGGCACAGCTCGATCAGCCCGGCCATGACATTGGGGGACCAGAGTGATCCGCTCCGGATCGACGGTCCAGCCGAGCCGCCGCGCCGCGAACCCGGTGAACGCCTCCTTCAACGCCTCCGGCACCTCGAACGCGTAGCCGAGATCGCTGCGGTCGATCGCGTCGTGCAGCACTCGGGCGATCGGCTCGGCCAGGTCGAAGTCCAGCTCTGCCACGGTCGAAGCGATCACGCCCGGCGGGTGGCCCGACCACTTCTCGCTGCGTCGTGTCTGGAGCTCGGACAGCTCGGCGACGTTCACCATGTCATCGCTGTACCCCAGGCACTCGGTCTCCAGGCGGCGTGAAAGCGGCAAGAACCGTCGCGGTGATGTAGGCGGCCGCCTTGTCGGTGGTGAGCCGGCCGGCGTTGATCTTCTCGGCCGCGCCGTGCATGACGCTGTGCATCGCGCCGACCAGCCAGGACGTCGGCAGGTCGGTCCGGAACACACCTTCCGTCCGGCCGCGCTCGATCAGCCGCTCGACCCGCTCCATCGGATCGGCGTGCAGCTCGCGGATGCGGCCGGGGGGCAGGGCGTCCTGCGCGGCGATCAGCAGGGCCCGGAACCGGTCGACCAGATGCCAGCTCGACTCGATCAGCCGGGTCAACGCCGCCCGCGGGTCGCCGGTCAGGTCGACCTGACCGAGCGCCTGCTCACCGCCCTCGATCGCCTGCACGAACACCGCGTCGACCAGCTCGGTCCGGGACGGGAAGTGACCGTAGAGCGTGACCCGGCCGACGCCGGCCGCCTTCGCGATCTCGCTGGTGCTCGCGGCCGGATCCCGGCTCAGGCACTCGGTGGCCGCGTCCACGATCGCGGCGATGTTGCGCTGCGCGTCGGCCCGCTTGGTCGTCGTTCCCGCTGTCTTCGCCGGCATCCACACCTCCCTTGTCGAACACCACTGTACGAGTTATGGTAGCCGAAATAACTCGAACAATGGTGTTCGAGATAACTGGCAGAGTGAGGAGGGCCCGGAGATGTCCGGACCACACCTGGAAGAACCTGAGGCCACCGCGGCCGACCCGCGCCGGTGGCGGATGCTTGGACTGCTCGCCGTCGCGCAGTTCATGCTGATCCTCGATGTCACCGTGGTCGCGATCGCGCTGCCGCACATCGGCACCGACCTGGGGCTCGAGCGGGAGACGCTGACCTGGGTGGTCAGCGCGTACACACTGATGTTCGGCGGGCTGATGCTGCTCGGCGGGCGGGCGTCCGACCTGCTCGGGTCGCGCAAGGTCGTGCTGGCCGGCCTGGCGGTGTTCACGGTGGCCTCGCTGGTCACCGGCCTGGCAACCAGCGCCGAGTTGCTGATCGGCGGCCGGATCGCCCAGGGGGTCGGCGCCGCGATGCTGTCACCGGCCGCGCTCTCGACGGTGACCAAGACCTTCGACGGTGACGAGCGGAACAAGGCGCTCGGCATCTGGTCCGCGATCGGGGGCGGCGGCTCGGCGATCGGCGTACTGCTCGGTGGGCTACTGACCGCCGGGCCGGGCTGGCAGTGGGTGTTCTACGTGAACGTGCCGATCGGCGTGCTCGTGTTCGCGCTCCTGCTGAAGTTGCTGCCGGCCGATCGTCCGGCGGAGAGCCAGGGCCGGCTCGACGTACCGGGCGCGATCCTGGTGACCGCCGGCACCGGTACGGCGATCTACGCGCTCATCAACGCCGGCGACCGCGGCTGGTTGTCCGCGGCAACGCTCGGCATGCTGGCCGGCGCGGTCGTGCTGTACGCCGCCTTCGCCTGGCTGCAGAAGGTGGTCCGCTCGCCGTTGATGGACCTGCGGATTCTGACCCGCCGCCCGGTCGCGGCCGGCACGTTCCTGATCCTGGTCGCGACCGCGCTGATGATCGCGGTCTTCTTCCTCGGCTCGTTCTACCTCCAGCACTACCAGGGGTACGGCGCGCTGCGGACCGGACTGCTGTTCCTGCCGATCGCCGTACTGACGATCATCGGCGCGCAGGTGTCCGGTCAGGTGATCGGCAAGGTCGGCGCCCGTCCGGTGGCGATGATCGGGCTGACGATCGCGGCGCTGGGGATCGCTGTGCCTGCCATCTGGGAAGGTGCTGCCATGGTTGTGATCGGGACGAGCTTCGGCGCCGGCGGGATCGGTGCCGCCTTCGTCGCGGCGTCGACCACGACGTTCGCGCAGATCGACTACCGCGAGGCCGGGCTGGCGTCCGGGATCCTGAGCACGTTCCACGAGTTCGGCGCGTCGATCGGGGTCGCGGTCGTGTCGAGTATCGCGGCGGCCAGCCTGGCCGGGACGGTCAGCTCGGGCTTCAGTCGCGGATTCGCCTTCGCCGCCATCACCGCGGCCGTGGCGGCCGTGCTCGCGCTGTTCGTCGTACCGGTCGCCAAGCCTTCGACAGGAGCAGAAGCCCATGCCGCACACTGAGATCCGCCGGGCGGTTCCCGCGGACGCCGAGCTCGTCCGGACCATGCTGGTCGAGCTCGCCGACTACCAGGGCCAGGCGCGGGACGTCACCGCCACGGTCGAGGACTGGCAGGGTTTCCTCGGCCGCGAGGACGTGATCGTCCTGATCGCCGAGGTCGACGGCCGACCGGCCGGTTACGTCTCGTCGCTCCGCCGGCCCTACCTGTGGGTCGGCGGCGACCAACTCGCCCTCGACGACCTCTACCTCCGCGAGGAGTTCCGCTCCGCCGGCATCGGCCGCCTGCTCATGCTCGCCCTGGCCCGCCACGCCCTCCAGGACCGCCTGACCATCGCCTGGGGCCTCCGCCTGGAGAACGAAGCCGGCTACCGCTTCTACGACCGCCTCGGCGCTACCCTCCGCACCAAAACAGCCGCCAGCTGGTCCCCGGAAACCTACGAAAAGCTGCTCTCGTAGAGACTTCTGGGGAGGGGTGTCGAAAACGGGTGGGGTCGGTCGACGCAGGGGTGACGAACAGTTCAGACCACCTGGAAGGACCCCGGCCATGACCGCGAACGACCTGACGATTTCGGCCCCCACCCGTGTTTCGACCCGTGCGCTGCTGACCGGTGGGGTCGTGGCCGGGCCGCTGTACGTGGCGGTCTGGCTGGGGCAGGCCTTCACCCGGGAGGCGTTCGACATCACCCGGCACCCGGCGAGCCTGCTGGCCAACGGCGGTCCGGGCTGGATCCAGACCGCGAACTTCGTGATCGCCGGCCTGCTGTCGATCGGGGCCGCCATCGGCCTCCGCCGTACCCTGACCGGCCGGGGGAGCACCTGGGCGCCGCGGCTGCTCGGCGCGTACGGCGTCGGCCTGCTGCTCGCCGCGCTCTTCCCGGCCGACCCGGCCGCCGGCTTCCCCGCCGGTACGCCGGCCGACTACGCCGAAATCAGCGCCCGCGGCATGGGTCACTTCGTGGCCGGCACCGTCGGCTTCACCGGCCTGATCGCCGCCTGCCTCGTGGTCGCCGCGCACTACCGCAGCATCGGCCGGACCGCCTTCGCCCGCTACTCCGCCGCCACCGGCATCCTGTTCTTCGGCGCCTTCGCCGGCCTCTCCGCCGGCGCCGGCTCCCGCCCCACCATCATCGCCTTCGGCGCAGCCGTCCTCCTCGGCTGGACCTGGATCGCCGCAGTCTGCGCCGACCAGCGCCGCAACGCCTGAGATCGGAACAAATCGACAGGAGGTGTGCGGTGCTGAGTAGTGCACCTGAGCGTGGACCGTCCAGGGTGTACGGCGTCTCAACCGCGCACTACCTGTCGATTTGCAGACGCAACCTAGGGCAGCACCCATTTCTGGTTGAGCGCGGTGTGGCAGGTGTAGAGGATCAGGCGCGTCCCGTTAGCGCTCGAGCCTCCAGTCGCGTCGAGGCACTGGCCGGAATGCGCGTTCAGCAGCGTGCCGTTGGTCCGGGGAACCCATTGCTGGCCTGGGCTGCCGTCGCAGGTCCACAGCACGACCGGCGTGCGGATCGCCGTACTGCGGGCGTCCAGGCACTTCCCGAGTGACCGCAGCGTGCCGTCGTCGGACGGGGTCCACTGCTGGTTCGGATTCGTGTGGCAGGTGTATAGCGTAGTCGGCGTACCGTCGGCCGAGCTTGCCTTGTAGATGTCGATGCACTTGCCGGCGATCCCGGTGACGTTGCCGGTGTCCTGGAACACGCCGAGCTCCCACAGCGAGTAGTAGCTGCCGGCCACACCGCGCGCGGTCGCGTTGACCCGCACGTACCTCGCGTACTCGGAAGTGAACTGCAGACTGTCGGTCCCACCGTCCCCGGTCGTCGTCGCGTACACGGTCTTCCACGTCCGTCCACTGCCGGACACCTGCACCTGGTACGCCTTGCCGTAGTGGGATCCGAGCCAGTTGAGCAGCACCCGGTTCACCAGCCGGACCGAGCCGAGGTCTACCCGGATCCACTGCGGGTCGGTCCGGGCACTCGACCAGGCCGTCGCCATCGAGCCGTCCACCGCCTTCGGCCCCTCGCGGCCCGCGGTGTAGACGCTGGAGATCGCGACCGGCCGGTTCCGCGCCAGGTTCCGCTTCGGGACGTACGTCGCCGTGTACGTCGTCGGCGTGGCCGGTGCGGTGAAGTTGTGGTTTCGCGCACCGCCGTCGGACCAGGACGCGAACCGGTACAGGTTGTTGGCGGACTGCTGCAGCACGTCGGCCGACAGCGAGCCGTTCGACCCGACGATCGCCGTACTCGTGCTGGGCGTGGTCACGTTCTTCGAGAAGTAGGTGACCTTCATCCCGGCCGGCTGGGTCGCGAACGTCAGCCCGACCGTCTTCGGGTCGAGCCGCACACTCTTGACGTCGGTCAGCCCGGCGTTGTCCTTCGCGGTCAGCCGGAGCTCGAGGTACGACGGATACTCGTGATCCGGCGCGGTGAACGTCCCGCTGGTGCCGGTCATCGTGGTGATCTGGTGCGCGTGGCAGTCGCTCGGACAGTGGTGCATGATCAGCGCCCACGTCAGCGAGGCTCCGGGCAGCGTGCCCTGGTCGGGATCGGTTCCCGTGCCGGCAAAGGTGATGCTGTCGCCGACCTTCCACGTCGTCGCCGGGGTGGGCGCGGTGATGGTCGCGGTCGGTGGACCGTTGGCGACGTCGATCTCGGTCGACGCCGTACCGGTCCCGCCGTGGCCGTCCGTCACTCGGAGCCTGGCGGTGACGAGGCGGCTGCCGGCGTACGTGTACTGGACGGTGGCCGCGTTCGAGTCGTCGTACTGGCCGTCGCCGTCCAGGTCCCACGCGTAGCTCAGCGGATCGTCGTCGGCGTCGTTGGACGCCGTTCCGTCGAAGGTCACGGTCAACGGGCTCGGCCCGGTCCGCGGGTCGGCGTCGATGATCGCGGTCGGCGGGTTGTTCGTGCCGTTGTAGACGTAGCGCAGTACCCGGCCGTTGTCGTAGTCGACCGCGAAGATGTCGCCGCCCGGGCCGGTCTGCAGCCTGGTCGTGCCGTAGCCGGACGCGAAGGTGACGAGCTCGGACGCGCTCGGCAGGCCGTTGCCACCGGGCAGCATCGCCCAGATGCACTTGCGGCTGTAGTCGGCGAAGAAGAGCGCGCCGTCGTACTCCGATGGGTAGTTGCCCTCCTCGTAGAAGGACATCCCGGTGAGCGACGAGCTGCCGGTGCCACAGCGCTCACCGGCGACGACCTTCTCCGAGTGCTTGTAGGCGTAGTACGGCGACGTGACCGCGGTCGGACCGGCGGCGTACAGGTTCTCGCAGATGCTGAGGTCGTTCGTGTCGTACCCGCTCTGCTTGGCGTTGCCCTCGTAGCAGGGCCAGCCGAAGTTCGTCACGCCCGCGGTCGGGCTGACGATCCGGTTGATCTCCTCTGCCGCGCTCCAGCCGACGTCGCCCACCCAGAGCTCGTTGGTGCCGGGCCGGAAGTCGAAGCGCATCGGGTTGCGCAGGCCGTGCGCCACGATCCTCCGGGCGTTGAGGTCCGGGCTGCTCAGCAGCGGGTTGCCGGCCGCGGCCAAACCGGTGTCCGGGTTCAGCCGGATGATCGAACCGTCGAGGGTGGTGGGGTCGTCCGGTGTCCGCAGATCCTGGGCGCGCAACGCGCCGCCCTCAGCCGTCGGCGGAGCGAGTGCGGTGCCGGTCGGCGCCGGCGGGTCGCCGCAGGGGTTGTCCGGGGTGAGGTCCGACGACGGGAAGCCGTCCTGGCCGTAGTCGGCGTAGTTGAAGCTGGCGCCGTCGCCACCGCCCGCGTACAGCATGCCGTCCGGTCCGAACTCGATCGAGCCGATCGAGTGACTCGGGAACACCTGGCACCAGTCCTCGACCAGGACCTGTTCCGCGACCGCCGTACCACTGGGAGTGAGGGAGGACAGGCGCGCACTGACCTGACAGCCGTCGCCGGTCGGTCCGGGCGGTGACGGGCAGGGATCGCTGGTGCTGTTCGGGGCGCCCCACTTGGGCGCGGTGCCCCCGATCAGGGCGTCGTACGTGTAGAGCACGTAGACGCGCGGGTCGCTGGGGAAGTCCGGGTGGAGGGCGAGGCCGAGCAGGCCGCGGTCCCAGTAGTTGTGGACCTTCGTACGGAGGTCGGCGAACACGCTCGGTGTGGTGTCGTCGAGCGAGTCGAACACCTTGACCAGGCCGCTCTTCTCGGCGACGAACACCCTTCCGTCCGCGGCGAACGCGACGTTCGTCGGATTCGTCAGCCCGGTGAACACGACCTGTTCACTGAAACCGTTCGGCACGACCGCAGCCTGTGCCGGCCCGGTCGCGAGCAACGGCGCGAGCAGCAGTACGCACAGCACGGCCAGCAGTTTCTTGGCGGAATACGGCATGGTGCCCCCCACAGGCAAGCCTCGATCCCGGGCCCCACCCCCGGCAAGATGTCGAGACGCCCGTCAGCATGCGGTACGAATCGACGTCCAGGCAAGAGGCCGTTTGAAACGGTTACCTGGAAGAGTTCTGAGCTCGGCAGACCGTGGTCGCGTGTGTACCGGCCGTTGATGTCGGCGGGTCCGCATGGTGGGTTCCCCGGGACGCTCCCCGAGCGGGCGACTGCGCCTGGACGGTAACCCGGCGACCCGGGGAACCCAACCACAGATCCCATCACACCGACGGGTCACTCGCCAAGTGGATGAGAGGGTGGATCCATGGCTCCTTGGTGGCAGTCCGGCGTCGTCTACCAGATCTACCCGCGTTCATTTGCCGACAGCAACAATGATGGCGTCGGCGACCTGCCCGGGATCACCGGCCGGCTCGCCTACCTGGCCGAGCTCGGCGTCGCCGGGATCTGGCTGTCGCCGTTCTACCCGTCACCGATGGACGACTTCGGGTACGACGTCACCGACCACACCGGCGTGGACCCGGTCTTCGGCACGGTGGCCGACGCCGAGGAGCTGATCGAGACCGCGCACCGGCTCGGGATCCGGGTGATCGTCGACTTCATCCCGAACCACACGTCGTACCTGCACCCGTGGTTCGTCAGGTCGCGCGCCGGCGACGACGACTGGTACTACTGGCGCGATCCGGCGCCGGACGGCGGCCCGCCGAACAACTGGGTGTCCGTCTTCGGCGGACCGGCCTGGACGTTCGACGAGGGCCGCGGGCAGTACTACTACCACGCCTACCTGCCCGAGCAGCCGGATCTGAACTGGCGCAACCCCGAGGTGCGGGCCGCGCAGTACGACGTACTGCGGACGTGGCTCGCGCGCGGGGTGGACGGGTTCCGGATCGACGCGTTCCGCCAGTTGCTCAAGGATCCGCAGTGGCGCGACAACCCGCCGAACCCGTCTTGGCAGCCCGGTGAGGATCCCTACCTGTCGCTGCTGCCGGTCAACTCGACCGACCAGCCGGAGATCGTCGACGTGATCGCCGAGCTCCGCGCCGTACTGGCCGAGGACCCGCGGCCCGAACCGCCGGTGCTGATGGCCGAGCTGTACCTGCCGCTGACCAAACTCATGCGCTACTACGGGGCGAACGGCGCGGGCATCCACCTGCCGACGAACATGCACCTGATCTCGACGCCGTGGACGCCGGAGCGGATCGCCGCGCTCGCCGACGAGTACGAAGGCCTGCTGCCGACCGGAGCGTGGCCGAACTGGGTGGCGGGCAACCACGACCGCAGCCGCCTCGCCAGCCGGATCGGGCCTGACCAGGCGCGCGTGGCCGCGGTCCTGCTGCTCACTCTTCGCGGTACTCCGACGCTCTACTACGGCGACGAGCTCGGCATGCTCGACATCCCCGTCGACGCGCCGCAGGTGCGCGACCCGCTCACGCTCAGGTTGCCAGGGCTCGCGGTCGGCAGGGACCCCGAACGTACGCCGATGCGCTGGACGCCGGCCGCGCACGGCGGATTCTGCCTCGACACGGTGACGCCGTGGCTGCCGATGCAGCCACACCCTGCTGGTGTCGACGTCGAGACTCAGCTTGGGTCGCCGACCTCGATGCTCGGTCTCTACCGAGCGTTGCTGCGGTTGAGGCGGACCTCAGACGCGCTTCTGTCCGGTTCGTATCGAGCGGTGTCGGTGACCGCGGATGTCTTCGTCTACGAGCGCCGGTCGGGTGACTCGGCCTTGCTGATCGCGCTGAACTTCTCCGACCGGTCGCAACCGATCACGCTGCCGCGCGGCGCGTCCGCCGTACTGTCGACGCACGAGCTCCCGGTCGACCTGACGACGTTGCGTCCGAACGAGGGGCTGGTGGCTGCAACGCCCTGAGCTTCGGTCGCGTCCTTGGGGTATGAGGATTCTGGGGCTCTTGGTCGTGGGCGTCGCGTTGACCGCCTGCGGGAACGAGGTGCCGGTCGGTGGGCCGTCGGCAGGTGAGTCGCCGGGTGGTTCGCCGGTCGGGGGGTCTTACCTGTCGGTGCGGGTGACGGAGGACGGCAAGGACAAGCCGTTGGCGCCCGGGAGCCGGCTCCGGCTGGACTTCGGTGACAAGGGTGGGCTGGGGTTCAACGCCGGCTGCAACCAGATGGGCGGCGAGTACACGCTGGACGGCGACACCGTGGTGATGGACGGGTACGGCGGCACCGAGATGAGCTGCGGACCCGCCAAGGACGCGCAGGAGAAGTGGCTCGGCGAATTCCTGACCCAGCGGCCGGTCATGACTTTGCGGGGCGACGTGCTGACGTTGACCCACGGCAGTACGACGATCGAGCTGAAACCCCGCAAGGTGGTCGAACCCGACCTGCCCCTGGACGGAACCACGTGGACCGTCGAGGGCCTGGTATCGAAGGGTGATCTCGTCGAGCACTTCGGTGCCGTGCCTCCGGCGTACCTCACGGTCGATGGCGGCCGGGTGATCGGGTCGACCGGCTGCAACCAGTTCCACGGAACCGTCGCGCACACCGCATCGACGCTGACGTTCGGAGCGCTCGCGATCACCGACAAGGGGTGCACCGGTGACGCTCGCCGACTGCAGGACGGCGTGCTGGCTCGGCTGAAGGGGCAGCTCAACTACTCCATCGACCACGATCGCCTGGAACTGCGACGGCCCGACGGAGTCGTCGGCCTCGATCTGACCGCGCAGAAGTAACAATGGGCGGGTGACTCCCGCCCGTGCCATGGCTCGCAACCTGCCGGCGGAGTCAGGCGTCTACCGATTCCGCGACGCTGCCGGGAAGGTCCTGTACATCGGCCGCGCGGTGAACCTGCGCCGCCGGGTCCAGTCGTACTGGACCAACCTCGGCGACCGCCCGCGCTTGCGCCGGATGGTCGACCGCATCGACCGGGTCGAGGCCGTCTGGTGCGACTCCGAGCACGAGGCCGCCTGGCTCGAACGCAACCTCCTCGAACACTCCAAGCCGCGCTGGAACCGCACCGAAGGCGGCCAGGAAGTCGTCGGCTACATCCGGTACGACGACCGCTCGCCCCGGCCCGAGCTCCGTTTCACTCACCTGGTGACCGGCCCTGGGCAGCACTTCGGCCCATACCTCGGCGGCCTCCGAATCCGTCAGGCGATCTCGGCCGTCCACCGGGTGCTCCCGCTGACCTACGCAGGCACGGCCGGGGGCACGGCTCGCGAGTTCGCCGCACTCTTCGGCGTCGGCCCGGCCGACCGCTCGGCGCTCGCGCGTACGGCGATCGCCGTTCTGTCCCGTGATCCTTTGGCGGTGTCGGGACTGCTGCGTGAGCTGGAACGCCGCCGTGACCAGGCGGCCGCCGACCTGCGTTTCGAGTTCGCCGCCAAGTTGCAGGACGAGATTGCCGCGCTCAACTGGATCGTCGCGGAACAGAAGGTGTCCTCGCTGGAGCCTGCCGACGTCGAGGTGTGTGGTTGGGCCGATGGCGTCCTCGTCCGCTTCCAGATCCGCGCCGGCCGCCTCTGCACCTGGACCCTACGCCCCGCCGACGGTCCCACCGCGGCGGTCAGCGCAACCCCACCAGCCTGGCACCGCTTCGCTCACCGCAACGCCGAACTAGCCGCCCGCCTGCTACACGCGCGGTGACTTCCTCGCCACATAGCATCAGCTGTCATGGCCCAGCAGAGCCCTCCGCCGTACTACGGCATGCAGCCCGCCCCGCCCAAGCGCAACCGCGGTCCGCTGATCCTGGCCGGCGTACTCGTGCTCGTGCTGATCGCCGTACTCACCGTCGGCGGCGTGCTCCTCTACCAGCGCCAGGACCAGCCCGCGTCGACGCCACCCGCCACGAAGCCGTCAACGCCGGACGCAGTCGAGTTCCGCCGAGTCCTCAAGACCGAGCCCGGCCAGTGCCCCTCACCCGCCTCCGACACTGTCGTCTGTGACGCAGCCGGCATCCGCTACACGGTCGGCAAGGTCGAACTCGACGGCACCCACGTCACCGAGGTCAAAGCCGCCCAGAACGAAGGCGACCCCACCTGGCACGTCATGCTGAACCTCGACTCGGAAGGCGCGGAGACGTTCGGCCGCCTCACCCGCGAGCTGTCCACTCAGAACCCACCGCTCAACCAACTCGCGATCGTCGTCCGCGGCCAGGTCGCCGCCGCGCCCACCGTCCAGTCCGCCATCCCCGGCGGCCAGGTCCAGATCAGCAGCAACTACACCAAGAAGACCGCCGAAGACCTGGCCCACCAAATCACCGGCTAACCGCCGGGGAAGAGGCAGAACGGGTGGCCGGCCGGGTCGAGCATGACCCGGTTGTACTCGCGCGGCTGCACCTCCGCCAACCGCGCCCCGGCCTCAACCGCCCGCGCCGCAGCCTCGTCGACGTCCTCCACCGGAATGTCGAGATGCGTCTGGATCTGCTGCTCACCCGCCACCGACGGACACACCGGCGGCACGTAGTCCCGCTCGAGCTCCACGTTGATCGTCCGCAACCCCGGCGTACCCTCCGGCGCCTGCACCTGCGCCCACCCGATCTCCGGCGGCGCCCCACCCGGCGGCGGCCCGTCCTTCGCCGTCACCTCCCACCCCAGAAACCGCGCATAAAACTCTGCCAGCACCCCAGGATCAGGCGCCCCAACAGTCACACTCGACACCCACACCGCCCTACTCCTTCCCAAGCTCCGCCACCGCGGTCGGGTCCAGCGACCGGCCGGCCGCGTCGGCCTCGGCGTACGCCGCCTCGCCGAGAGCGGTCCGGGCGGCTCGCAGAGCCGAATCGCGGAGGCTTTCGTCAGGTAGGTAGTAAGCGTAGACGTCCGCACCGACAGTCTCGCGCAGGCCGGCAGCCGCCCCCAGCAGCATCGCGACCCGAACGTGGTTGCCCTCCTTCGACTCGATGACCGCCAAGGTCTCCACGAAGTACGCAAGATTCGCCAGATCACGAGTCTCCCGCGACAACGCGATCCCCTCGTCCACGCGCCGCCTGGCCAACGGATAGTCCCCGAGCGCGAGCGCAGCCTGCGAAAGGTTGTACAAGGCAACGTACGTCGCCAGCCGATCACCCCGCCCCCTCGCGAGCTCCAGCCCCCGTTCGATCTCGGGTACGGCGACCGCCGGCGCGCCCCGCAGCAGCTGCACCGTCCCGAGCCACACGTGCACCAGCGAAGCCATCCAGGTCGAGCTGTGCACGAACGTGAGCGACACGCGGAATCGGTCCTCGGCGGTCTCGAGATCCCCGTTCGCGAGCGCGGCCAGCCCGGTGCCCGCGATCGCCTTGCTGCGGACCTCGCGATCGTTCTGTTCCATGGCGGCAAGATCCGCCTCGGCCCAGTACGTCGCCGCCGCCGTGTGGTCGCCGGCGGCGTACGCCATCGTCGCAGCCGCCAGGTTGACCCGGCTGCGCTCCCAGGCCGGCAGCTCGTTCTCGAGGCACGACTCGGCGAGCCGGCGGCCGATGGTGAACTGGCCGCGCATCCACCAGAACAGCCACATATACCAGGTGATCCGGGCTGCGATGGGCCCGTCGCCGACGTCGAGCGAGCGTTCGACGGCGACCAGGATGTTCGCCTCCTCTTCCTCGATCCGCTCCAACCAGACGACTTGGTCGTCGCGCTCATAGCCGGCCGCCGCCTGCTTGGCGAGGTCCTCGTAGATCCGCGCGTGCGCCCGGCCGATCCGCGCCGCCCGATCGCCGACGAGCAGGCTGCGCGCGTACTGCGCGACCGGCTCGAGCATCTCGAGCCGGTCGCCGCGGACCCGGATCAGCGAATGCTCCGCCAGCTCCTGCAGGATCCCGAGAACGTTGCCTGAGGCAATCTCACCTCCGTCCTCCGCCACCGCTTCGACCGTCTCCAGCGTCGCGCCGCCCCGGAACGCTCCCATCAGCGTGAAGAGCCGCTGCTGGTCAGGCCCGAGCAGGCGGTAGCTCCAGTCGAGCGTCGCCCGCATGGTCCGCTGCCGCTCCGGCAAGTCACGCGCGCCGACTGCCCGGCTCGCGGTGTCCAGCCTCTCGAGGAGTGCCTTGGGGGAGAGCAGCCGCAGCTGGGCGACCGCCAGCTCGATTGCCAGCGGCAGTCCCGCGAGCCGATGACACAGCTCGGCGTACGCCGGTACGTCGTCGCTTGCCGGCCGCTGACCAACCGCCAGCGCGCGGTCCAGTGCGAGCGCACCGGCGGGGTAGGCGCGGAGCTGGTCGACGGTCGTGGAGCCGCGTGGCGGGAGGTCGAGCGGCTCGACGACGTACTCGTGCTCGCCTCTGACCCTCAGCGGTGAACGACTCGACACGAGCACAGTGAGCTGCTTGCACAGCGCGACGAGCTCCCCGGTCTGCGCCGCGGCACTCAACAGATGCTCGAAGTTGTCGAGCACAAGCAGCAACCGGGCGTCGCTCAGCTGCTCGACCAGCAGATCAAAGGCCCTCGGCGAGTCGACCCCCGCAAGTCCCAGCGCCCGCCCCACCGTAACCATCAACGCCGACGCATCAGCCAACGGCGCCAGCGACACCTGCACAACCCCGTCCGGGAAGTCCGGCGCCAACTCGTCCGCCACCGCCGCAGCCAACCGAGTCTTCCCTACCCCACCCGGCCCCGTCAGCGTCACCAACCGAGCCCCCGCCCGAACCACCCCACGAACGGCCGCAACATCCCCGTCCCGCCCAACCAACCCAGTAGCCGGCACGATCACTCGACCACGCGGTCCGCCGACGGCCTGCCTGTGCGATCCGCGTGTGGGCTGCTCGTCCGACGCTCGTACTGCCTCACCGCCTGGTCCTGGCGCCGGCTCGGCGTGCTGGCGTCGCCTGTCGCCGGACGGGTTGCGGCGCGGGACCGCAGCGATCAGCGCCGCCCGGTCACCCGCGGAGATCGCGAGTGCATCCGCCAACGCCCTGACCGTGTGCGGATACGGCCGCGTCCGCGCTCCCCGCTCCAGCGAACTGATCGCGTGCGGCGTCACCCCGGCCCGCTCCGCGAGCTCCTGCTGAGTCAGCCCTGCCTGCTCCCGGTACGACCGCAGCAGCTCCCCGAAATCGGCCCCAGTCATGTAGTCCCCCCGCGGCTGTGCGCGTACAACTGTGCGAGCAGTGTACGAGTCCTGCCCGTGGTCTGTGTCGAACCAGATCGCGAAGCTGATGGCATGACAACAACCGCCTGGCTCCCGGCCGACTGGAACCACCCGCTCCGGGTACAGCTGACCACCGGCCACCACCTCCGCCCGATCCGCGCGACCGACGTCGACCTGGACATGAAGGCGGTGATGGGCTCACAGGAGCGGCTCTGGGCCCTGTACGGCGAGTCGTGGGGGTGGCCGCCGGCAACGATGACCGCCGAACAGGACCGCGAGGACCTGGCCCGCCACGAGGCCGAGATCGACCGCCACGAGTCGTTCAACTACGCCCTCTTCGACCCCGGCGAGACCGAGCTCCTCGGGTGCGTCTACATCGACCCGCCGATCCACGCGGGCACCGACGCCGAGATCTCGTGGTGGGTCGTCGACTGGCTCGCCGGCGGCCCGATCGAGGCCGCTCTCGACGACCTCGTACCTCGCTGGATCGCCACCGACTGGCCACTCACCAACCCGCACTACACACACCAGGGGGACCCGCAATGACCGCGACACTCACCACCACCGGCACCACGACGACCCGTCCTTCACAGGGGAAGGGATGGGTCCTCGCCGGCATCGGCGCCGGCCTGGCCGGCATCGCCACCGTCGTCACCTCGAGCCTCGCCAACGCCGTGTACGACGAGACGCTCGCGGGCAACGCGGCCGGCATCACGGACCGCCTGGCCGAGCAGACCGCCCAGATCCTCGCGATGCACACCGCCGCGATGCTCTCCGCCGTACTCCTCGTCGTCTTCGCCGCCGGCCTCCACCGCTACCTTCGTACGACGACCGGTGACGCCAGCCTCCTCCCACAGGTAGCGTCCTCCGGCCTGCTCCTGGTCTCGGTCGCGCTGCTGATGGGCTCCGCCCTGACCACCGAGTTCGTCTTCGGAGTCCAGGACCCAGACCTGCTGGTCCCCGAGACCGCCGCCTTCTTCGGCCACTGGATCGGCACCGTCCCCTGGCTCTGGGCCGGCACCGGCCTCACCGCCCTCGCCCTCGGCCTCGCCGGCCGCAAACACCACCCCATCCCCACCTGGCTCACCTGGACCAGCCTCACCCTCGGCGCCCTGACCCTCTTCCTGGCCATCAGCCCAGCCCAATACATGTCCGGCATGACCGGCCCCCTCTGGCTGACCATCACCGCCCTCGGCCTCCTGAAGAAGACCTGACCCCACGCCGCGCCCCGACGGACCCCCGCCGGGGCGCGCAGGTGCGCCCAACGCCCGTCCACCAGCACGGCACATGCCAGACATCGATGCCTCCACCTGCATTAGCCGACACCATGCCCGGAGCGTCTACCTGACGGGCTTCGAGATGGCAGGGTGGGGGCATGTCCGATGGCTCCCTGCCCGTCCTCGGCCGGCTGACTCGCGTACCCCCTCGCGACGTCTGGCCGCACGAGGCCCACAGCTTCACACCGTGGCTGCTCAGCAACGTCGACGTACTCAGCGATCTGCTCGGGATGGATCTCGTACTCGAGGTGGCAGAGCACCCGGTCGGCGGATTCAGCCTGGACCTCATGGGCCGCGACGAAACCACCGGCGAGGTCGTGATCGTCGAGAATCAACTCGAAACGTCCGATCACGGTCACCTCGGCCAGATCCTCACGTACGCCGCGGGGACCGACCCCACCACGATCGTCTGGGTCGCCGCCTCGTTCCGACCCGAACACCGAGCAGCCATCGACTGGCTGAACACCCGTACCGATGAGAACACGCGATTCTTCGGCGTCGTACGGATCGGCGAGTCCGAACCTGCGCCGTCGTTCCGGCTCGTCGCGCAACCCAACGATTGGGAGAAGTCTGTTCGGGCCGCCACCAATCAAGGCGAGGCAACCGGCAGGCAGCTCCTGTACCGCGCCTTCTGGACCCGTTGGATCGAGCTCCTCCAGGCCGAGCGTCCAGGCTGGTCCCGGGCAAGGAGCGCACCACGAGACTCGTGGTTCACCATGACGGCCGGCACCCCCGGCGCCACCCACTTCACAACCTTCACCAGGCGCGGCCTCTCCAGCGAACTGGTCTTCGACTCACCCGACGCCGACCTCAACCTCGCCCGCTTCCGAGCCCTCAAAGCCCACCAGCCGAAGCTCGAACAGGCCTACGGCCAACCCCTCGACTGGCAAGACCTGCCCGACCGCAAATCCACCCGAGTCGCCGACTACCTCCCCGACGCCGACATCACCACCGAAGACCACTGGCCCCAGTACCTCACCTGGCTCCTGGACCGCCAAACCCGCCTCCGAACCGCCCTCACAGCCATCGGCGGCATCCCCTCGATCGACCACGGCTCCCTGCGCGACCACTGACACCTGAGCCGCACGCACGTCGGCACGGCTTCCCGAGATCAACGGTCTCTCTGGATGACCAGTCGTGCAGGTAAGCCGCACCCGCGACGGCATCCGGTTGGCCGTAGTTCGATGACGACGTACGACGGTCCGCCCGTCCGCGGATGCCGACCGGCGAGCACGACGTCGGCACGCTTCGACGTCAACGGAAGGTGGTGCTCGATGAGCACTTCGACCTTGCCGAGACCGGCCTGCTGTTCCACACTGGGCGCCGGGCAGCTCCGGAACGCTCGTGGCCAGGATCCGTGTCATGCTCGCGGCGTGTCTGATCTGATCGAGCTGCGAGACCGCATCCGCGTCTTCACCGAGGAACGCGACTGGGGACAGTTCCACGACCCGAAGTCCCTGATCCTCGCTCTGGTCGGCGAGGTCGGCGAACTGGCCGAGCTCTTCCAGTGGCTCCCCGCCGACGCCGCCGCAGACCGGGCCCGCGAAGGCCACCTCCACGACCGCGCCGCCGAGGAGCTGGCCGACGTACTCATCTACCTGGTACGCCTTGCCGACGTACTCGACATCGACCTCGGACAGGCGTCCCTACGCAAGCTGCGCGGCTCCTCGACCCGCTTCCCCGCCGACCAGTTCCAGGGCCAGGCCCCAGACAAGACCTGAACCCCCCTCGGGATTGACGTCAGGCGCGGAACGCGAGCACATGGAGAAGGCCGACGAGAGACGCCGCACCGATGATCTCGCCGGTCTCGATCCGCGTACGAATCGAGTCGAGTGGCAGCCACTCGATGCGTTCCGCTTCGTTGATGTCCTCCGGCTCACCGAGGTAATCGGCGCCGTACGACACGAACAGCAGGTTCTCGGCGTCCGTCGTACCCACCGAAGGCTGCAGGGACACCAACGGCTCTATGTTCCGCGGCCGCCAGCCGGTCTCCTCCTCGACCTCACGAGCCGCCGTCACGGCCGGCTCCTCGCCGGGGTCGACGTACCCGCCTGGCAGCTCCCAGACCCACCGATCGACGATGAACCGGTGCCGCCACATCATCAACACGTTCTCTTGTGCGTCGTCGAGCACCACCATCATCGCGGCCTTCGGCATCCGCAGCACGTACTGCTCGAACCGCACACCATCAGGCAACTCAACCGAAGCGATGCTCAACCGCAATCGACGAGTGTCATCGACCAACCGCTCCCCATGAACCTTCCACAGCGTCGCCCCCTGACCGTCATCCGCCGTCACAACACGACCCTACTCAGCCCCTCGGCCGACCCCTCAGGCCCACAACCCAAACACAGACAACCGGACCCGAAACAGGGTCCGGTCTGTCCGGGATCACTTCAGAGATCACAGAGAGCCGGTGAGGGGACTCGAACCCTAACCACCGCTTTCTACGCAGTCACTTCCTGTAGTTGCGCGTTGATGCTCAGATCCCTTGAGGCACAGGGATGCTGGCCATCGGCCCACCTCCTTGCCTGGTGGCTCCGAGCATCGATTCGCATTGAATCCCGTGGGATAAACCATGGCGTCGTCGCCGGTGGTCGCCGTACCGCCAACAAGGAAGTCCGGCCTGGCCGTTGGCTGGCAGATCCAGCAGAGAGGATTAAGTTCGACCTGTCACGGTCCGGAGCGACCCGCGGGGGTATGCGTCGCCTTGGCCACCTTTAAGAGCAATCTGTCCGAACCAGACCGAATCAGAGCGAACTGCAAGCGGAGTCGCAACCATGTGGTGTCCGTGCCTGGGCTAGCCGAACCGGCGTCCGCCAGGCTCGCTGGCGTGCGAAACGGAGACTCAAAGCGGTAGGGAGCACTTGCGAGCGAGGCACACGTCTAGAATGTTCATCGTGACAACTCCCTTTCGAGTGACAAGTTTGACTTTCAACAGTGGTGTCTCCGTGGACACGTCGCAGGCCGATATCGTCGTCATCGTTGGGCCAAATAATGTTGGCAAGTCGAGGGCGCTCCTCGAAATGAGTCAATCGCTCTCCTTGCATCCGGGAGTTCAGCCTCATCCAGGCAGCTTCTATGTGCTTCAGGATCTAGAAATCGAACGTTTCATGGATGCAGATGGTGTCCAATCCTGGTTGGCTGAGCGTCGCTACACCTTCTTCGAAGGCAATGATCCCCAACAGCGAATTCGCACGGCTAACGCAGGAGAATTCTACCTGAATCAGGTTGCAGGAAATTGGGATACTCCAGATAGTCGATTAGCAGCCTTGGCGCCGCATCTCGTCCGCGGCCTGTGGTGCGGTGAGCGCTTGCAGTATCTTGCCTCACCATCGCGGCTCGACATCGGTGCCCATCCCGAGCATCCGGTGCATTGGCTGATTCGCGACAATGCCTTGATGGAGTCATTTCGAGAAGCATTCTGGTCGGCGTTTGGAATGCATATCGTGGTGGATGCATGGGGCAGTAATTACCGTCTACGCCTGAGTCCCGATGAGGTGCAAGATGATTTTGCCGCATCAACAGCGGATGGTTTGCCGGCGCCGTCCCTTGTCGAGCGCCTGGCGGCCTTGTCGCTTATCGAGGAGCAAAGTGACGGCGTGCGGAGCTTCGCCGGCATCCTCCTGACCTTGCTGACAGCCCAGTTCCCGCTCGTTCTCCTGGATGAGCCGGAAGCCTTCTTGCATCCGCCTCAAGCGCGCCTTTTAGGTCGGAACCTCTCCGAACTGCAACGCGACGGACAGTTGTTCGTGGCAACGCACAGCCTTGATGTTCTCTTGGGATTGATAGAATCAAAGCCCGAGAGGGTTTTGATTCTTCGACTTACTCGCGAGTCGGGACTGACGACGTGTCGAACTTTGCCACCTGACGACCTCGCCAGGCTTTGGAAAGACCCGCTTCTTCGATTCTCCCGCTCGTTGGATGGGCTCTTCCATGACGGCGTCGTTGTGTGTGAAGGAGACACTGATTCACAGTTCTACAGTGCAGTGTCGGAGCTTGAGGGGCCAAATGGAATTACTGGTGGACGGCATGTCATGTTCACCTACGCTGGCAGCAAGGCTCGGATTCCGCTAATAGCCAATGCTCTCCGTGCGCTCGGGGTGCCTGTCCGAGTTGTCGTCGACTTCGACGCTATAAATGATGCGACTACTCTCGCATCACTTGTCAGCAGTGTGGGCGGCGAATACACCGATGACATGGAGGCCGGCCGTCGCCTGGTTGACACTAATCTTCGTGGTAGCGCGCCTCCCCTTAAGAGCGGACCATTACTGGAAGGAATCCGCGGCATCTTGGGTGATGACCCGACACGGGAAGTCACTAGATCTGAGTTGGGCAACGTGCGTCGTGAGCTCGAGCCGGAGACTGGATGGCGAGCCGCGAAACGGAGCGGGAAGGCCGCGGTGCCGCCGGGCGATGCCACGGTTGCACTTGGCAGACTCCTGGACCAACTCAAGGGCCTTGGCATCTTCGTGGTGCCCTACGGCGAGGTCGAGTCCTTTGTGAAGGCGGTGGGCGGCAAAGGCCCGCGCTGGGTAGTAGAGGTCGTGGCTGGCGGTCACCTGGAGACCGCGGCGGAAGCGCAGGCGTTTGTGCGTGAGTTGCTTGGTTCTATGCCTGCTATTCGCGTGTCCAAGCCACCGTCGGGGGAACCTGAGGCGGCGGAGTAGTGGCGAACGATTGACGATTACGTGTCAACCGCACGGGCAGTCCTCCCGCATCGCCCCGATAGCTGCCGACCTTAGGTTCGGTGCGGTGCGGGTCAAGGGTCGGAGATCCCGGAGGGACGCGTAGGCGCCCTTGACGCGCGCCGTGCCGGGCCGTCCCTTTCATAATCGCTAGCGGGGCGATGCGGGGAACCCACGGCCAGGATGGCGGCCTGGGCAAACCCGCGAGGCGGTAGCCGGCCATTCCGGCGTGTGGCGCGCCGGCAGGATGTCGGATCGTTGATGGCGAGTTGTGCTGTCTTCGACTCGGCACCCTTTGGCACGTGCGCGCCAAGCCAAGGGATGCGCCGGAAGCGCAGCGAAGCGGAGCGGGAGGCAGGCGTCCCGCCCTGCGTTGGCGGCGCGCTTTCGGGCCCTGGAGGGGCCCGTCTTGAAGACGTAGAGAAACTTGTCAGGCGACAGGAAGCGGACTCGGTGTCCTCCGTCGACTGATGTGCGACACCCGTCCGCCAGGTGATCTGCGACGGTGCGAAAGCACGGACCGCGGCAGATTCCGGACGAGGGTCGGTTGCATTAGACGCTCGGCGGAACGCACGCGTTCAAGCGGCGCGCTCTTCGGACTCCATAGGCCACCGGCAGCGGGAAGCCCGCGTTGAGCTGCTCGGTGCGAACGACACTGAGCCAGGCCTCGGTGTCGTCCCGCAGGCACCAGTCAGCTTCACGTTCCAATTGGGTGATCGGCGAAGCCCAGGAGTCGAGTTCGCTGCGGCTAAACCAGACTGTCCCCTGGGCGTGCGGGAACAGCCGCGTAACGTCGTCGACGTTGGCCCACACATCTCCGTGAAGGTACGACGCTCCCGATGCGAGGTCACGCTCGACCTGTCGGACTGTCTCAGCGAACGGCGTGAAGGAGTGGCGGCGGATGAAGGTGAATCCGCAGAGGTAGCGGACGCCTGCAGACGTGACTTGGCAGCACACCACTCGCGCGTCACCGTTGGGGATCCGACCGTCCAGCCAGTTCCAGGCGGCCTCAAGCTCGGCCGGCTCCTCGGGGTGCAAGGGGTCGGGCACGCCCGGCTGGCTCATGAGCGGGAACCCGGTCCATTCGCCCCGGGCATCTCTATGGACGATGGCAGGGTTGACGGCCTGGTAGAAGCGCAGAGTGTCCATCATCGTCCTGACGACCTCCCTGCCGAGGAGTGCTGAGTCGTAGCACGCTTTCAAGGCCTGGGTGCGTCTGTTGGTCAGTTGGTTGTGCGCGGCCTGCGGCACCTTGTCCCATACCGCGTAGATCCGGAGGCCGAGCTGACCGCCAATCAGAACGGTGTCGTCGCTCGGACGCACGATGTGTAGAACTTGCTGGGCGACGTTGCGCGCGTACTTGACGCCATCGATCACCTCCAGCGCGGCCGGTGAGGGCGCAGTCCTTTGCACGAACAGAGCTTTGTAGGCCGCGGCGTCCGTCGCCTGGTTCGTGAGCAAGTCGTTTACCACCTGCGCACTCGCCAGGAACCCACGGACGGCGATGCCGAGGTCCCCGCCGCGAGCAGTCTCGGCGTAATACGTTGCGACGGCGACCTGGACGTCTCCCATGGCCTCACGCAGCGGAGGAATCTCGGCGGAAGTCAGCTCAACGAGGTGCACCCGGATCATCCTGCCCTACTCTCGCTGTCACGCTATCGGGCCGAGCCGCGCGGATTCGCCAATGCTGATTTGGCTGCGTGCGTCCAAGTGGGCGGAGTCGTGGGATCAAGTAGGCGAACGCGTCAACCGCCTTGGCTACTGGGGAGTTCGAGGACCGCGTCCGCTCAGTCATCTAGTGCTGCGGCCTCCGCCAAGTGACAACCGACATGGGAGCTTGGGAAGTGACGTCAAGGGAGGCGCGCCATGGGCATCGAGCGTGCCTTCTCGGTTAGATTGTCTGCCTTGAGTGTCACCATTGAGGAGGGGCGTTGAGAAAGACTCGCGTCTCCAGGTTCTTCCTGGGGCTACTAGGTGCTGGTTTGCCACTAATCGTGGGCCTCCTCGGTTTGGTCGCGCTGCTCGTAGACTTGTTCGGCCCGTTTGACCTTCCGAACGACTACGGAGACGAGGTACTGCTCGCCGCAGCGTCGGTGGTGCTGCTGGCGTACTTCGCGCAGCATCAGTTCCAAAAGAGATACGACGAAAGCCATCAAGAGTTACTTGCTCAGATTGAAGTAGTGCTTGGCAAGGTTGACGATCGGCTTGACTTGGTCCGCCAAGTGCCAGCGCGGGCCATCAGGGGACTTCTGAAGGCTCATGTAGAGGGTGCAAAGGAATACCTGTTTCGAGGTGGGTCAGGTAGATGGCTGCGCAGCTTTACATTGCCAGAGCTATCGAAGGCAACGGACAGGGATGTTCGCCTCACGATTGAACTCCTAGATCCACGTGATAAGAGCCTTTGCACTGCCTACGCTGACTATCGGGCGAAGGCGCTCCCGAGCGGTCATGTGCGAGACAATGAAGACGCACGTCTGATTCAACGAGACATCCTGGGATCGATCTACGCTGCTGCGTGGTACTCGGCGAGACGGAGGATGACAGCGAAGGTGATTCTTCTGCGTTCTTTCAGCCCGCTACGCTACGACGTCTCTAGTGAAGGACTTATGATAACGGTTGCGGAGTTGACCCAACCCGGGCTCTATGCCGCGCCTGGTACATGGCTTCACAGCAATATTGTCGATGAACTGCACCAAGCGACCCATGGGCATGTCATTGTGGTGCTACCTGGGCCTAGCGAGAGTCATTTTCCGCATGCAATACAAGCGGTTACGTCGGAGGATGTCCGCAGAACCCTATCCGCCGCAAGGGTCCAAGGCCCAAATGGGGAGTCGCCGCTTCTAAAGCACTTTGCCGCCGAAGCCATGATCGAGTGGGAAAAGGTTGCTGCAGATCATGTTCGAAATTGAGGAGAGGGCGAAGAGCGTCTTACGAGCGGCCATTGATATGATTGATTCGAGCATCCCGCTAACCGATCCAAGATTCGTGATAACTGTACTGAACGCCGCTGCCGAAATAGCGTCAAGCTTTCCCGCAACTCAGCATCCCCTAGGTTTTCTGCACCTCGACCTGTCGACTCTAGCGAACCGGGGAGTCGCAAGACTGCATGTGTGGACGGAAGGCTTCCTTGCTCAAGCCGACCCGTTGGGGCGTCTGCATGATCACACTTGGGAATTGCGAAGTGCGGTTCTGGCGGGTGAGCTGGTCGACCATGTGCTTGCACCAGTACGGGACCCTGAAGGTGAGTACCTCGCTCATGTGATCCACTACGGCAAGGACGGAAACAGTGTTGAATCACTGCCTGGTCAGTGGCGTCTAGATAACTTGCGGGTACGCACGGTTCGGCAAGGCCAGTTGTATGAGTTGGCACCACGACTAGTACATCGAACGGAAGTTTCCGTACTGCCGACGGCAACGCTAGTTGTACCAATAGAGCACGGTGGCCCAGGTCCGAAGGTATTCGCTCCACACCAGATAGTTGACATAGCTGCTGCACCGCGGACTCCAATCGACGCGGCGGTCGCCGAAACTGCGCTGCGGTCCGCAGCCAAATCGGTCGTGGTTTGAGATCGATCCTTCCCAGCGCAGATCGATTGCGCAGGACCGGCCATGTCGTTTGACGAGCGGCTTCACGGCGACTCAGCCTGGTCGAGACGGCACGTGTGCGAGTCGAACCATCGGACGCGAAGAACCTACTAGATCTCTACCGGACACCCCGCACCATCAGGGCTGCCGTTCTCGACCTCGTCACACGCGCTGGTGAGCCCTCAGTCGCCGACGAGCTGGCTTGGGTCACGTCGCCTATCTTCCGGAAGACGACAGCCACGGTCCTCGATGAGGCCGGCCAAACCGCCCGGCAGGTCGCCGACCAGCTCGGGCAGTCCCGTCCGTCGATGACGCAGGACGTGTACTTCGGTCGTAGGGCGCGGAATCCGGAAGCTGCCCAAGCGCTCGACAAACTCATGCCGGGTGCCCTGGACGAGGAAAAACCATGGGGTAAACCACGGCCCGGAGGTCACTGGTCGATGACTTCCTGGGCATATCCGCTGGTCAGAGAGCCGGTGAGGGGACTCGAACCCCTAACCACCGCTTTACAAGAGCGGTGCGCTGCCAGTTGCGCCACACCGGCGGGTGTTGTGCTGGTCCATCTTAGGGGATGGTGGGGCGGTGGGGTTTCGACGGTTGTGGGTGGCTCGGTCGGTTTCGTTTCTGGGGGACTCGCTGGGGTTGGTGGCGCTGCTGCTGTACGTCGAGGAGTCGACGGGGGCGGCTCTGGCGGTGGCGTTGCTGTTGCTGGCGGGGGACTTCACGCCGGGGTTGTTCGGGGCGTTCGCTGGGGCGGTGGGGGATCGGTTCGATCTGCGCCGGGTGATGGTCACGTGTGACGTGCTGCAGGGCGGGCTGGTGCTGGTCATGGCGGTCACGTTGCCGCCGTTGCCGGTGTTGCTTGTGCTGGTGGCGGTCAGGAGCGTCGTGGGGCAGGTGTTCCAGGCGAGTTCGCGGAGTGCGGTGCCGGCGCTGGTGAAGGACGAGGACCTGGAGCGGGCGAACTCGGCGCTCGGGGCGGGGACGAACGGGCTGGAGGCGATCGGGCCGCTGGTGGCGGCCGGCTTGTTCCTGGTGACGGATGTGCGGGGGATTCTGCTGGTCGACGCGGCGACGTTCCTGGTGTCGGCGGTCATCCTCAGCGGGCTGCCGAAGATTCCACCCGGCGAGCCGTCGGGCAACAGTTTGATCAAAGATGCCAAGGACGGGCTGGGATACATCTGGCGGACCAAGGTGATCCGGGTGATCGGGCTGGGGTTCTTCGCCGGGGTCGCGTTCAGCGGGGTCGACGACGTTGCGCTCGTGTTCCTGGGCCGGGACGAACTCAGTGGCGGCGAGTCGGCCACGGCCGCGTTGTACGCCGGGGTCGGCATCGGGCTCGTCGCCGGGTACGCCGTACTGACGAAGTACGCGAGCCGGTTCCGGATGACGGCGCTGATGCTGGCCGGGTTCGCGGTGAGCAGTGTGGGGAATCTGGTCACCGGGCTGGCCTGGGCGATGTGGGCGGCGCTGGCGTTGCAGGTGTTCCGCGGGCTCGGGATCGCCGGACTGGACGTTGCGATCAGCACCTACCTTCAGCGCATCGTGCCGGCCAACATGCTGAGCCGGGTCTTCGGGAATCTGTACGGCGCGATCGGCCTGGCCGCCGGGGTGTCGTACGTGTTCGGCGGGCTCCTGCTCGAGCAGACCGACGCACGGGTGACGTTCGTGGTTGCGGGCGTCGGGGGACTCCTGGCGACGGCTGCGACGGCGATCGGACTCAGGCGAACGGCCCCGGACCCGGATCCACAGCCGGACCCGGATCCACAGCAGGACCGGGAGCGGGAGTCCGAGCCCTAACCGTCACACGGTGCTTCACACGGAGGCGGCGTACAAAGGAGGTATGACTGATTGGGAGGGGCCGCTCGGTGAGGCGTTCGAGCGGGCGACGACGTACTTGAAGGGGCTGCCGGAGCGGCCGGTGGGGCCGCGGGCGACGGCGGGGGAGTTGCGGGAGGCGCTGGGGGGCTCGCTGCCGCAGCACACGACGGATCCGCAGCAGGTGATCGCGCACCTCGCGAAGGGCGTCGAGGAGGGGTTGCTGCCGAGCGGGAGTGGGCGGTTCTTCGGGTTCGTGTTCGGCGGCGCGACCCCGGCCGCGCTCGCGGCCGACTGGCTGACGACGGTCTGGGACCAGAACGCCGGCCTGTACGCCGCCTCGCCCGCGGCGGCCGTGGTCGAGGAGGTGGCGGCTGAGTGGCTGGTCGAGCTGTTCGGACTGCCGAAGGGTACGTCAGTGGGCTTCGTGACCGGCGCGCAGATGGCCAACTTCACCGGGCTGGCGGCGGCGCGGCACGCCGTACTCCGAGACCACGGCTGGGACGTGGAGAGGGACGGCCTGATCGGTGCGCCGCCGATCCGGGTGCTGGCCGGCGCGGAGCGGCACGACACGGTCGACCGGGCGCTGCGGTTCCTCGGCCTGGGGACGAGTTGCATCGTGCCGATCCCGGTCGACGGCCAGGGGCGGATGCGAGCCGACGCACTCGCTGCAGAGCTCACCGACGGTCCGACGATCGTCTGCGCTCAGGTAGGCAACGTGAACACCGGCGCGATCGACCCGATCGAGGAGATCTGCGAGCGAGCACATCAGCGAAATGCCTGGGTACACGTGGACGGCGCCTTCGGCCTCTGGGCGACGGTCAGCCAAGAGCTCAGGACGCAACTGAAGGGCATCGACCAGGCCGATTCCTGGGCGACCGACGCGCACAAGTGGCTGAACGTCCCGTACGACTCCGGCCTCGTTCTCTGCGCGCATCCTGACGCCCACCGCGCCGCGATGTCCGTCCGGGCGTCGTACCTGATCCACGACGAGCACGGGGAGCGCGACGCGCTCGAGTTCAACCCGGAGTTCTCCCGCCGGGCGAGGGGGTTCGCGGTGTACGCCGCCATCCGGGCGCTCGGCCGGGACGGGATCGCCGGGATCGTCGACCGGTGTCACGCGATGGCGCGCCGGTTCGCGGACACGCTGGCTGCGAACGGCGTCGAAGTACTGAACGACGTCGTCCTCAACCAGGTCCTCGTCCGGTTCGGGAACGACGACGAGCTCACGCGCACCGTGGTCCGCGCGGTCCAGCAGGAAGGGACCTGCTGGATGTCCGGCACCACCTGGCAGGGCAAGGCCGCCATGCGGATCTCGGTCAGCAACTGGACGACCGCCGAGGAGGACGTCGACCGGTCGGCGGCCGCCGTACTAGCGGTGGCCGAGCGCCTTCGCTAGCTCGTCGCGACCCATCTTCGAGCGGCCCTTCAGGTCGCGCCGCTGGGCCTCGCGGTAGAGCTCCGCGCGGGTCTTCGGCTCGTCGCCGCCGGTGCGCTTGCGCTGGGCGACCGCGGCGCCCTGCTTGCCGAGGGCCGTCCGGGTCTTCTTCGGCATGTGTGCGATCGACTTCTTGGCCGTCGCGGCCTTGGCTGCCGACTTCACGTTCTTGCGTGCCGCCGCACGCTGTTTCTGAGTGGCCATGGCCCGCCGGTACCCGCTAGCGGGCGAAGGACTCCAGCTGGGTCAGGGCCGCGTTGAGGGAGTCGCGGAGCGGGGCGGGCCGGCGCAGGGTCTGGGAGAGGAGTACGCCGCCTTGCATCGCGGCGAGCAGCATGTGAGCGAGCGAGTCGGGGTCGGCGTCCGCCCGGAGTACGCCGCGGTCGCGCATCCGCCGCAGGCTGAGCCGGAACCGCGACAGCCAGCGGTCGTACCCGTCGGCGAGGTGGGCGCGCGTCTCCGGGTCCGTCTCGGCCAACTGGCCGGCCAGCGAGCCGAAGTCGCAGCCCCCCTGGAACTTGCGGGCCGTCTGCCGCGCGACGACCTGGTCGGCCCAGCGGTGCCAGGCCGCGAACGACTCCGGCACCGGCTCGCGGTCCATGGTGGTGTCCGCCTGCCACGAGATCACGTCGTCGATCAGCGTCCGCTTGTCGTGGAAGTAGTGCGTCAGCTGCGAGCCGCTCACCCCGGCGGCCCGCCGTACGTCCTCGAGCTGTACGCCGGCCACCCCGCGCCGCTGCACCAGGTCGGCCGCGGCGGCCAGAATCCGGTCGCGGGTCACCCGGCCCTTGGCGGTCAGACGGCGTTCGGCCATAAGTCGAGAGTAGCTCTCCGTCTGGGTCGGTGAACCCAGAATTGGCCGATGCCGCATCATGGGGCCATGGGTGAGGGGATTCTGGAACTGGCACAGGAGCTGGCCGAGGTCAGCCGCCTGGTCGACGACGACGACGTTGCCACCACGCTGGGCCGCTTCGTGAGCCGCGTGGTGTACACGGTGCCGGACTGCGAGGAGGCGTCGATCACGGTTCTCCTGCGGGGCGAGGCGGAGATCGTGGCGCGGTACCACAAGACCGCGGACCCGCTGGCGGAGCCGGTCCGGGCGACGCTGGCCGAGCAGTTGGTCGGGCCCGACGGGCCGCTGCACGACGCGCTCAGCTACGGCGAGCCACGGCGGATCACCGACCTCGCCGCGGACCAGCGGTGGCCGGAGTTCGACGCGGCCGCGATCAACGCCGGCTACCGCAGTTGCCTGTTCCTGCCGCTGCCGGGGGTGTCCGACGCACCGGCCGCGTTCAGCCTGTTCTCGCCGAAACCGGACGCGTTCGACAGTACGTCTTACGACCTCGTCCTGCTGTTCGCGCTGCACGCCGGGGTGGCGTTCGACAACGTGCAGCTGTTCAACGACAGCCGCAGCCTGATCGAGCAGCTGCGTACGGCGCTGGGCACGCGGACCGTGATCGGTCAGGCGCAGGGCGTGCTGATGCACCGGTACGGGGTCACCTCTAGCGTGGCGTTCGACGTACTCAAGCGGGCCTCGCAGGACAACAACGTCAAGCTTCGGCAACTGTCCGACGAGCTCGTCACGGCGCAGAACCAGGGGCGGCTGTCGGAGGCGCTGCGGAAATACGGTCTGCAAACCGGGTGAGGGGTGTCGAATCCGGCACCGGCCGATCGACGCAGTCGTGAAGACCCACTCATGGAGGAGAAGCAGATGTCGTTCCAGGCGTACTTGGACAAAATCGAGGAGAAGACCGGCCGGACCCCGCGGGAGCTGGTCGAGCAGGGCACGCAGCTCGGGTACGACGCCCCGGACATCAAGGCCGGCGTGATCTGCGACTGGCTGAAGGCCGAGTACGACCTCGGCCGCGGGCACGCGATGGCGCTGGTGCACGTGATCAAGAACGGTCCGGTGATCAGCGACAAGCACGTCGGCAGCAACGGCAGCCACCGCGACCCGTCGAACGTCCTCTGGCTCGACGGCAAGGCCACCAACCCGGCCGGCTGAGGTCAGCCGGGCCGCGGCCGGGTGAGGTCAGCCGGCGGGCCGCGACCGGCTCGGGGCGGGCGGGTGAGGTCGCGGTGGTCGGACGGGGGCGGCGTACCGTAGGCGGGTGGATTCGAAGAGGTCGCCGCGGGACAAGTGGATCACCATCTACGGGCGCAAGCCGGTCCTCGAGGCGCTGCACGACCCGGCGCTGTCGGTGGCGAAGGTGGTCGTCGCCGACAACGCGACCGGTGGTTCGCTCCAGGAGATCCTCCGCGCGGCGTCGCAGTACGACGTACCCATCGAGCGAGCGACCGCCAGCCGGGTGAAGTGGCTGGCGGGGAACGGGAAGCACGACCAGGGTGTGGTCGCGGACGTCGACGCGCCGAGGATGACGCCGCTGGAGGAGTTCGTCCGGGCCCGCGGGAAGCGGCCGACGAACGTGTTCCTGCTCGACGGCGTGACCAACCCGGGGAACGTCGGCATGATCCTGCGGACCGCGACCGGCGCGGGGTTCGACGGAGTCATCCTGCCTCGCGCCGGTACGCCGCACGTCGGTCCGCTCGTGATCAAGGCCTCGGCCGGGGTCGCGTTCCAGGCGCCGATCGTGAACACATCGACGCCTCGCGCCGCGGTCGACCTGCTGCGGACGGCCGGCTACCACGTGTACGGCCTGTCGGCCCGCTCCCAGGAGTCGCTCTTCAAGGCGGACCTGGCCCCGCGCGCGGTCTATGTCCTCGGCGGCGAGACGCACGGCCTCACCGTCCCGACCGACTCCGACCTCCAGATCCCGCTCCACCCCGGCGTCGAGTCCCTCAACGTCGCCATCGCCGCCGCCGTGGTCGCCTTCGAAGTCACCAACCGCTGAGGCCGGCCGACGCTTCGACAGGAGGTGTCCGCCGCCGCGGCGTGCCCCTGAGCGTGGAGTCCGCCGTGCGGTTGGTGCATTGGAGGTATACGTCCTGTCGAACTGCACGGGGTAGAGCCTCAGCCGGCCGCGTACGGCGTCCAGGTGTGGTTGACGTGGCGGACGATGGCCAGCACGAGGGTGGTGAGCGTGATCAGTGCAGCCGCGAATCCGATGATGATGGCAACGGCCAGGTGCGCGTCGAACGAGCCGACCACCAAGCCGGCCAGGGCGCCGACCAATAGGGCGACGATGATGGCCACGAGCATCGCGATGCTGGAGAGGTACTGTGCCGCGGGGATCCTGGTACGGCGAGTCCCGTAGGTCCGCATGATTCCGGCCATGTCCTCGTGGTGGCCGGTGACGAAGTACTGCTCGGCCTCGGGGGCGAGGTCGAGGTACCCGCGGCGGAGCCGGTTCATGCCGGCGACCAGGTGGACGTCCTCGCTGTTGAGCTGGACGAGCCGGATGACGGTGGCGAGCCCGATCACGATCACCAGCGGGATCAGCAGCAGCGCGAACAGCTTGAATCCGAGCCCGAAGTCGGTGCTGTCAGCAACCAGCGCCAGCGCGACCACACTGGCCGACACCACCGTCACGAACCAGTTCGCCCGGCTGAAACTCTCACTCCACGCGAGCCCGCGCGTCGCCAGCAGACTCCAGTGCTCGGTCGACAACACCTGAGCCTGCAACGCCTGCGGCGTCGGCTCCTCCGCGGGTCGATCAGCCATCATCGCCTCCATCGTCGGTGGTCAATCACGCAAGTACACCAGCTTGCTCTCCCAGTAGAAGGTCCCCTTGTACCGCGTGTAGTTGAGCTTGCCGTTGGCCCCGGGCAGCCAGATGTTCGGCAGGTCGGGATCCTCCGGATCGAGCAGGCAGTTGCCGGCGTAGTTGTAGTTGTACTCGTCGGGGTCCCACGGGAGGCCGGTGCCACTCAGGTAGCAGCGCCAGTTGTAGGTGTCCTTCGGGATCCGCCTCTCCACCTCGAACGGAAAGGAGAGGTCCGAGTCGCTGAGGTAGACCGACCACTGGTACACACCGCCCGCGAGGTCGATCACCCTGGGCGCATTCGCTGGAAGCCTGGCCGTGCCGGTGTGCGCCTTCTCGGTCAGGTAGAGCGATCGGGAGATCAACGCCGGCGCGACAGCGGTCGCGCTCTCGGTCGGCTGCATGCCGGCGGTCGCCGGAGACGCGAAACCACTCGCCAGGAGAGCCAGTAAGCCGCCGGCGACCATCGCAGTTCTTCTCATGCCACCAGCGAACTAGGACGTACTTTCAATCCGCTTTCACCCTGCGCTGATCATGGCCGCCACCGACGTCGACGCCCTCGTCGAGATGATCCAGCGGGAACTGGTGTAACGCCGCGGGTGGTTCGGGCGATTTAGGGGCGGGCCGCGGTCTGCGGCTTCGCTTCCGCCCTTTCCTTGGGAGTCCCCTTGCCGTCCCGTTCTGTTCGTCTGTTGCGCCTGGGCCTGCCTGCGGCCTTGGTTGCCGGTGGGCTGGTCGTCGTCACCGGTTCGTCCGGTTCCGCGGCTGAGCCTGGTCCCTACCGTCCGCCGTTCACGGCGCACCACCACTCCGCGAAGGCCGAGTTCGAGCCGAACTCGGTGATGGTGAAGTTCAAGAAGAAGGCGACGACGTCGGCCCGCAAGGCGGCGGTGTCGAAGTTGCGGGCGACCGCAGAGCAGTCGGTCGCGTCGAGCGTCGTCCGGCTCACCGGTACGGAGTCCGCGCCGGAGTTGCTGAAGAAGGTCAAGGCCGACCCGACGGTCGAGCTCGCCTCGCTCAACTACAAGCGCCGGATCTCCGCCGTACCGAACGACGAGTGGTACGCCGAGGACCAGGCGGCGTCCCTGAACACCGTCCGGGTGCCGCAGGCGTGGGACGTGTCCAAGTCGACCGGCAACCAGATCGTCGCTGTCCTGGACACCGGCGTCGACGCCGGTCACCCGGATCTCCTCGGCCGGCTGGTGCCCGGCTTCAACGCCACGTCGCCGAACCGCGGCCCGATCGACGACAACGGCCACGGCACCATGACGCTCGGCATCATCGCGGCCGCGGCGAACAACGGCATCGGCATCGCCGGCGTCGGCTGGACCACCAAGGCCATGCCGGTCAAGGTCCTCGCTGCCGACGGCTCCGGCTACGACGTCGACATCGCCGAAGGCATCGACTGGGCCGTAGCCCACGGCGCCAAAGTCATCAACATGTCCCTCGGCGGCCCGGGCGACAACCCTGTCCTGCGTGACTCCATCCAGAACGCGGCGATCAACGGCGTCACCCTGGTCGCGGCGGCCGGCAACGACGGCAACAACGTGGAGCAGTTTCCGGCCGCGTATCCGTACGTCATCGCCGTCGGTGCGACGAACGCCGGCGGCGCTCTGACCAGCTTCAGCTCGTACGGCGCATGGGTCGACATCGCGGCACCTGGCTGGGACATCCTCAGTACCGGCGTGCGGTCCATGACGCCGCCCGGGTACGAGCCCTACTGGTACTGCACCGGCACGTCCTGCGCAGCACCGATCGTGGCGGGCGTGGCGGCGCTGGTGAAGAACAAGTGGCCGACGCTCAGCGACACCGAGGTCGCGACCCGGTTGAAGGTGCTGGCCCGGGACGCCGGTCCGCGGGGCACCGACCCGTACTACGGCGCCGGCATCCTGGACGCGTACGCCGCGCTCGGTGGAACGTGGGCGCCGGACTTCCCGATCAGCACTGCCGACGGCAACGACCAGCCGGCCCGGGCCACCAAGCTGACGGTCACCGCGTCGGCGCCGGCCACCAGCTCGGCCCCGATCAGCGTCGAGGGCGAGGTCGACTGGTACGCCGTCGACTCGGCCGCGCCTCGCAACCTCAAGGTCTCGGTCACCGGCGCGCTCTTCGACGAGGAGCAGTACGCGGTCAACGTCGGCCCGGAGGTCCAGGTGTACGACGCGGCGCTCGACCCGGTCGCGCGAGCCCGGAACCCGTTCCCGGGCGAGACCGATCCGACGACCGGTGGCCCGAAATGGCAGCGGCTGACCGCGGCCACCGACGTCAGGGTTGAGGCGGGCACTACGTACATCGCGGTGCGCAACACCAACGGCTCCCGTGATGCCCGGGCCTACTCGCTGACGGTCAGCGAGGGCGGCACCGGCGTACCGGACGACTACGGTTGGCCCGCAGCCATCCTCGACGTGTCGCCGGCCGACCTGTCGACCACCGCGGCGGTGACGGCGACGCCGACGCTGACCTTCGCCCGGGACATGAACCCGAGCACGATCGCTCCGGGCTGGATCAAACTGGTCCACGGCAAGACCGGCGCGATGATTCCGTCGGGCGTCACGTACGACCCGGCGACCCGGAAGGCGGTCATCACGCCGAACGCGCCGCTGCTCGACAACTCGCCGTACAAGCTCATCGGTGAGGCCCTCCGGCACGCCGACGGCACCAGCGCGCCGTACGTCCACACGGTCTTCAGTACGGCCGATCTCGCGCCTCAGAAACTGACCACGTTCACCGGTGGCGGCGCGTACCTGGCGGCCACCCTGGCGTGGACGATTCCGCCGACGCCCGACCTCGACCAGGTGATCGTGCGGCGCAACGTCGGGAGCAAGGCGCCGACGCCGACGACCGGGACATTGGTGTACGCCGGTAAGGGGATCTCGGTGAAGAACACGGGTCTCGCGCAGAACACGACGTACACGTACGCCGCCTGGGTGAAGGACCACAGCGGGAAGTACAGCCCCATCGCGGTGAAGCAGTTGCTCGGCATGAAGTCCGGGATCTCGACCACCTCGACGCTGGTGAACCACGGCGGAGCGATCACGATCAAGGGCAGCACGCTCCGGATCGACAACCTGGTGTACGCCGGGCTGCCGGTCAACGTCTACGTGCGGCCGATGAGCGGCTCGAAGTTCACGCTGCTGGCAGCGGCCAAGACGTCGTCGACCGGGACGTTGTCGGTCGTCCACAAGCCGGCCGTGTCGTCGGTGTACATGCTGACCTTCCCCGGGAACGCGGACCTGATGGGTACGCGGACGCCGGACATCACCGTGCGGGTCGTGCCGACGATCTCGGCGACGCTGGCGCCGGCCACGATCCGGCTGGGCCAGGTGACGAAGTTCAGTGGGTACGCGACTCCGGCGCACACCGGTAAGTACGTCTACCTGCAGCAGTACGGCAACAAGACCTGGAAGTCGATCGCCTGGGTCAAGCTCAACGACTGGGGCGGGTACGCGTTCGGCATCAAACCGACGGTACGCGGGAAGATCGCCTACCGGGTCTGGCTGCCGGCCAGCTCCGAACAGCCCCAGGTGTTCACCGCCAACAAGATCCTCACGATCAGCTGACCACCAGCGCCCCGGCCGGACGCCCGGCCGGGGCCCTGCTGTCAGTCCTGCCGGTCCTCGCGGTGGCCGTGGAGGGAGCCGGCGTGGGCCTTGGCGGTGGGGTCGTTGCGGGTCCGGATGAGGCTGGCGACGACGACGATGGTGAGGATGGCGATGATGACGCCGAGGCTGACCGGGGTGGAGACCTCGGGGATGCGGTCGTCGATGTCGACGTGGGCCCAGTGCAGGATGAGCTTGACGCCGATGAAGGCGAGGATGACGGCGAGGCCGGCGGAGAGGTAGACGAGCCGGTCGAGCAGGCCCTTGACCAGGAAGAACAGCGCGCGCAGGCCGAGCAGGGCGAACGCGTTGGCGACGAACACGATGTACGCCTCCTCGGTCACCCCGAAGACCGCGGGGATCGAGTCGAGCGCGAACAGCAGGTCGACCCCGCCGATGGCGACCAGTACGACGAACAGCGGCGTGACCACCCTGCGGCCGTCGACCCGGGCGAGCAGCTTGCCGCCGACGTAGTCGTCGCTGACCGGCAGCACGCGCCGCGCGGATCGCACGACGACGTTGTTCTCGACGTCCGGATCCTCGTTGCGGTGCCGGAAGAGTTGCACCGCGGTGTAGAGCAGGAGCAGGCCGAAGATCACGAACATGAACGAGAACAGGGACAGCAACGTCGCGCCGAGCGCGATGAAGATCGCCCGCATCACCAGCGCCAGCACGATCCCGAACGTCAGCACCTTGTGCTGGTGCTCCTCGGGTACGGCGAACGTCGTCATGATGATCACGAACACGAACAGGTTGTCGACCGACAGGCTCTTCTCGACGATGTAGCCGGCGAAGTACTCGGCCCCGAAGTCGCCGCCGTGCGCGGCCATGAACCACAGCCCGAACCCGATCGCCACCAGCACGTAGAAGATCGACCAGGCGGCCGCCTCGCGGAATCCGACCCGGTGCGGCCGCACGGCGGCGATCACCAGGTCGGCGGCCAGCAGAACGACGACCAGGCCGATGGTCACGGCCCAGGTCAGGCCACTGATCTCGAGCAATGCACCCTCCGGTTGTTCGCGGCAACCATCCGCCCCCGACCCTACCGAGCCGACCAAGGTGCCGACGGCTTCTTGCCGCCGTCGAACGACCACGCGAGCCGCACCCGCCGGCTTCTTTGTGTCCGGGGGCCTTGCATCCGGGCCGCCGACGGGGCTACCGTCCAGATTAACGTTTAAGTGTGCGTAGATGAGCACTAGTTCGTGACTTGGAGCAGCTATGATCAGTCGGCGGCGATTCCTGCAGGTTGGTGGTGCCGTGGTCGGTACGGCGATGGCCGGTCCCACGCTGGCGGCCTGCGGCGACGGTGGCGCGGCGAACGGTGGCGCGAAGGCGTCGAGTGAGCTCACGCTGCCGACGTACAAGCCGTTCGCGGGGCTGCGGCCCGACCTGCCGGGGGCCGAGTCGGGGCTGGAGCCGGGCTTTCTGCAGTTCCCGCCGGACGCGATCTCGAGCGTCAAGGCGCCGCCGCTGAAGAACGCCGTGGGTGCACTGACCGAGACGTTCGCGACGCCTCCGCCGCCGATGGGCAGCAACCCGATGTGGCAGTCGCTGAACCAGGCGCTCGGCGCCGAGCTCCGGCTCACCATCGGCACCGACCCGGGCTACCCGGAGAAGTTCGCGACCCTGCTGGCCAGCGACTCCCTGCCGGACCTGATGTGGCTGCCGCCGAACCAGGGCATCCCGAACATCGGGCCGATGCTGGAGGCGAAGTTCCAGGACCTGACGAAGTACCTGTCCGGCGACGCCGTGCTGGAGTACCCGAACCTGGCCGCGCTGAAGCCGGCGTCCTGGCGGACCGCGGTGGTGAACGGGAAGATCTGGGGCGCGCCGATCCCGTCGACGCCGTTCGGCCAGGTGATGATGGGCAACCCGAGGACCTGGGCGAAGGTCGGCGGGCTGCAGAGCGCGGACGCCGACGAGTTCTTCGCCAAGTGCAAGGAACTGTCCAACGGCACGAACTACGCCCTCGAGCCGGCGATCGTCAACATGCTGCACATGTTCGGCGAGTGGTTCGGTGCGCCGAACGGCTGGCGGGTGAACCAGGACCGCTCGCTCACCCACCTGTACGAGACCGACAACTACAAGGCCGCGGTCGAGTACGCCGCCAAGCTGTGGACCGCCAAGGTCTTCTACCCCGACCTCAACCTGGCCGATGCAACCCCGAAGACGGTGAACGGCCAGATCGCCGCGCAGGTCACCGTCGGCCCGCGGGCGACCGCCGACTTCCGGGCGCTCGACCCGACGCTGTTCGTCGACACGCTGATCCCGTTCGGCCACGACGGCAAGGCGAAACCGGTCTACGACATGGGCTACGGCACGGTCGGGTTCACTCCGTTCAAGAAGACCGACGAGGGCCGGATCCGCGAGCTGCTGTCGCTGATCGACTACCTGTCCGCGCCGTTCGGCACGAAGGAGTACCTGCAGAAGAACTTCGGTGTCGCCGGTCAGCAGTACGAGCTGGACGCGAAGAAGAACCCGGTGCTGACCAAGGCCGGCCAGCAGCAGGCACCCGGCCTGGTGAGCGCGCTGCAGATCATGACCTCGCCGGAGAGCGTGATCTTCAACCCGGCGTTCCCCGAGGACACCAAGAAGATCTACGCGACCGAGCAGAAGCTGCTCGAGTTCGCGATGCGCAACCCGACCGCGGGCACGTACTCCGACACCTCGAGCAAGGTCGGCCCGAAGCTGACCGCGGCCTTCCGGGACACGATCATCGACATCGTCACCGGCCGGCAGAAGATCTCGGCGTACGACGAGGCCCTCAAGCGCTGGAAGAACGGCGGCGGCGACACCATGCGCGGCGAGTTCGAGGCGGTGCTGCCGTCGAGCGTCCCGGTCACGGGGTCCTGACGGATGCTGAAGAAGGCAACGACCAGGCGGCGGGCGAGGACCGGCCTGCCGTTCGCGGTGCGGTGGCGGCGGGACTGGCAGATGGTGCTGCTGATGATCCCGGGTGTCGTGTTCCTGCTGGTGTTCTTCTACCTGCCGGTGCTCGGGAACGTGGTCGCGTTCCAGGACTTCCAGCCGTACCTCGGCATCATGCACAGCGAATGGAACGGGCTGCAGAACTTCGTCAACCTCTACGGCAACCCGGACTTCTGGGACGCGCTGCGGAACACGCTGATCCTGGCCGGCGTGCAGTTGCTGCTGTTCTTCCCGGTGCCGCTCGCGCTGGCGCTGATCGTGGACTCGCTGGTCAGCAACCGGATCCGGCGCTGGTTCCAGACGATCGCGTACCTGCCGCACTTCCTGTCCTGGGTGCTCGTGATCACGCTGTTCCAGCAGTCGCTCGGCGGGGCCGGGTTCGTGAACAACCTGCTCCGGCAGGCCGGGCTGGACCCGATCCCGTTCATGACCAACCCGGACACGTTCCCGCTGCTGGTGGTCGCGCAGCTGATCTGGAAGGACGCGGGCTGGGCGATGATCATCTTCCTGGCCGCGTTGACCGCGGTGGACGTCTCGCTGTACGAGGCGGCCGCGGCCGACGGTGCCGGCCGGTGGCGACGGCTCTGGCACATCACGCTGCCGTCGATGCGGACCGTGATCGTGCTGCTGCTGATCCTGCGGATCGGCGACATCCTCAGCGTCGGGTTCGAGCAGTTCATCCTGCAGCGCGACTCGGTCGGTCCGGGGGCAGCCGAAGTACTGGACACCTTCACGTACTACGCGGGCGTCGTAGGTGGCGACTGGAGCAGTGGTGCCGCCGCCGGGCTGGCGAAGGGCGTGGTCGGGGCGTTGCTGTTGTGGGGCGCCAACTCGCTCGCTCACCGGCTCGGTGAGCCCGGGATCTTTCAGAGGCGCTCATGAGACCGATCTGGAAGGAGAAGCCGTCGGTCGGGTACCAGTCGATCAAGGCGCTGGTGCTCGGCGGGTTCGCGCTGGTGATCGTCGTACCGATCATGGTCGTGATCTCGACCTCGCTGGCGAGCGATCAGGACATCATCGACGCCGGCGGGTACGTGTTGTGGCCGGCGCACCCGACGCTGAAGGCGTACGAGACGCTGTTCAGCGGCGGGTTGATGGGCCGGGCGATCATGGTCAGCGTCTTCGTCACCGTCGTCGGTACGGCGATCGCGCTGGCCGTCACCATCGCCCTCGCCTACGCGACGTCGCGGCCGGTGCTGTTCGGGCGGCCGGTGCTGTTGATGGTGCTGTTCACCCTGCTGTTCGCGCCGGGGATCATCCCGATGTTCCTGGTGGTCAAGCAACTCGGGCTGCTCGACAGTCTGTGGTCGCTGATCCTGCCGGGGGCGCTGGGCGCGTTCAACTTCGTCGTCCTGCGGACGTTCTTCATGAACGTGCCGGGTGAACTGCTGGAGAGCGCGCGGATCGACGGCGCCAGCGACTTCACCATCCTGCGGCGGATCGTGATGCCGTTGTCGAAGGCGGTGATCGCGGTGGTCGGGCTGTTCTACGCGGTCGGATTCTGGAACGCCTTCTTCAACGCGCTGCTGTACCTGAACGACACGTCGAAGTGGCCGGTCCAGGTAATCCTGCGGACGTACGTACTGCAGGGCAAGTCGCTGTCGGCCGACCAGCTCGGCGTGGAACCGCTGCCACAACCGCAGTCGCTGCAGATGGCCGTCGTGGTGGTCGCGCTGGTCCCGATCGCGCTGGTCTATCCGTTCCTGCAGCGGCACTTCACCAAGGGTGTCATCACCGGAGCGGTCAAGGGCTGACGGTTTCTGCCGGAAAACCGCTGGTGGACTCTGCAAGAATCGATCACATGGCGATGGGGCAACCTTCGGCGGCCGACCGGCCGACCCTGCGGATGGTCGCGGCCGAGGCCGGGGTGTCGGTCGCGACCGTGTCGTACGTGCTGTCCGGCCGGCATCGCAGCCACACGATCAAGGACTCGACCGCGGAGCGCGTCCGCGAAGCCGCGACCCGGCTCGGCTACCGGCGCAACGACGCCGCGCGTGCGATCCGCACCGGCAAGTCGGATCTCGTGCTGCTGTCGCTCAGCGTGCTCGCGGACCCGTGGTCCCAGGCGGTCGCGGAGACCGTCAGCGCGGCTGTCAGCCCGCTCGGCAAAACCGCGCTGATCGTCGCGGACGGAGACTGGCGGACCGTCCTGTCGAACCGGACGCCTGACGTGATCTTCATCGACAACGTCAGCGAGGACCCGGTCCAGGTCGCCGAGCTGGAAGCGTTCGCGGCGCAGGGCGTGCAGATCGTCGCGTTCAGCGAGACGCTCGAGCCGCGCGGATTCGACGTGATCCGGTCGGGTGCGGAGCCGCGCTGTCACTTGGCCGTCGAGCACCTGCTCGAGCACCACGACCGCGTCGGCGCGCTGACCTCGCGGACCTCGGGATTCGCCCGGTTCGACGCGTACCTGAACACGATGCGCGCCGCCGGCCGGCCGATCCGCGACGAGGACATCGAGATCTTCGAGCGTCACCCGGAGGGCGCCTACCGGGCCGCGATGGCGTTGCTCACCAGGCCCGACCGGCCGTCGGCGCTCTACTGTACGACGGACTTCGCGGCGATCGCCGCCGTCCGGGCGGCCCACCGGCTGCGGATCGACGTACCTCGGGACCTGGCGATCGTCGGCGTCGGGAACACGCCCGAGGGCGAGCACCTGGACCCCTCGCTGTCGACCGTCGGCCCGGTCGGATTCAACGAAGCCCTGACCCGGATCATCGTCGGCCGGCTGACCGACCGGGAAGGTGCTCCGGGCGAGGTGTTCGACTTCCCCTGGCAACTGATCGTGCGGGACTCGTCGCGTGTACCAACTGAAGGGTGACGGCTGGGAGCCGGTGTCGGGCGGCGAGTCCGACACCTCGGTGTACCGGCGGGGCGACGTGTTCGCGAAGTGCTGCTCGACCAATGGTGTCCGCGAGCTGCGCGACGAACGGGACCGCGCGGAGTGGCTCGCCGGGACCGGCATTCCGGCGGCGACCGTCGTGGACTGGCTCGAGTCGCCGGACGGCGCCTGCCTGATGACGAGCGCGGTGCCTGGGGTCGCCGGGTCGGACCTTCCGTCAGCGGTCCAGGTGCAGGCGATGGAGAGTCTCGGCCGGACGTTTCGGGACCTTCACTCGCTGCCCGACTGCCCGTTCGAGCGGCCGCTGGCGTCGGTGATCGCGACGGCCGAGGACGTCGTACGCCGGGGTGCGGTGAACCCGGCGTTCCTCACCGACGAGTGGCGACTGCTGGATCCGGCCGAGCTGCTGGCGCGGGTGGTTGCCGAGCGCCCCTATATCGAGATCGGCGCGGACCTCGCCGTCTGTCACGGTGACGCCTGCCTGCCGAACGTGTTCTTCGATCCGGAGTCGTTGGCGGTCACCGGCATGATCGACGTCGGCCGGCTCGGGATCGGCGACCCCTACCTGGATCTGGCGCTGATCACGATCCAGCTGTACGACGAGTGGTCGGCCGACCCCACGCCGTTCCTGCGCGCGTACGGCGTACCGGATCCCGACCGGCGACGGCTGGAGTTCTACCGCCTGCTCGACCCGCTGACCTGGGGATGACCGCCGTACTGTGGGTCAGGTGAGCACCTCGGTCGAGATCGTCGCGTTGATGGTCTCGCCGATCCACGCCTTCGAGGGACGGCCCGCGGAGGGGCCGCGGCCGGACCCGGCGCCGGTCGGCCGGTCCGAGGTGGAAGTGCGTGCGGGGCTGGGCATCGTCGGCGATCGGTACTTCGGTCAGACGGTCCACCGGAACGCCGCCGTCACCATCATGGACGCCGCCGTCCTCGACGACCTCGCCGCGGCGCTCGACCTTCCCGCGGCTCCGGACCCGCTGCTGCTCCGCCGCAACATCACCCTCCGCGGCTACTCCGTCGACTCGCTCGCCGCCCATCGCGGTTCGGACGGCAGCCGCGTTCCCGGTCGCCGCTTCACGCTCGACTCCGGCGCCGGTGCTGTCGAGTTCCAGGCGAATCGGCCGGCCAATCCGTGCGCCTGGATGGACCAGGTCCTGGCGCCCGGGTCCTTCAAGGCTCTGCGTGGTCACGGTGGGATTCGGACGACTCCGTTGACCTCGGGCGTCCTCCGGCTCGGGCCGGCCGAGCTGATCGTGCTCGACTGACTTTCGGGCGTCTTTCGGAGGCGGGAGCTACCTTCGAAGGGTGAGGTGGTGGGTGGTTGGTGCGGTCGCGGCCGCCGCGCTGGTGGGGTGTGCCGATGTGGCGGACCCCGCAGGTGAGGCGCCGCCCAGCATCACGCCCAGTATCACGCCCACTGTCACCCCCACCGCCACGCCAACTGCTCAGCCTTCGGCGACCGTGCGGCCGAGTTCGCCCCCGTCGAGTGCGCCGCCCACTTCACCGACAGCCTCCCGGCCGAACAGGACCGTTGCGGGGATGTCGATCCCCGCGATCGGCGTACGCCGACTGCGCGTCGTCCCGTACACCGGGACCGCCGACGACCGGCCGGGCACTGTCATCCAGGATCGCGGGGTCGCGGCCAGCCCACGTGGGGAGGCCGGGGGAGTGGGGCCGGGCGAGATCGGCAACTACATCGTCACCGCGCACCGCACCACCCACGGCCGCCCGTTCGGCCAGGTCCCGGAGCTCCGGAACGGCGACCACGTGCTGGTGACCGCGAACGGCCGGGTCTACGACTACGTCATCAACCGGACCATGACGATCTCGTTCCGCAAGCCCGCGGAGAAGGCCCAGCAGAACGCCGCCGTCCCCGGCCGGCCCGGGGTCACGCCGACCGAGGCGATGATCACCCTCTCCACCTGCGCAACCCCCGAGGACCACGCCGCCGGGAACTACTGGAGCGACGAGCTCGGCAACCCCGAACACCGCATCAACAAGATCGGCGTCCTCGTCTCCTCCCGACCGGCCTAGAGGTACCGAACGACAGGAGGTGTCACCGTCGAAGGGGCATCACCCTGCCGCGCTCACGCTTGATCGGACGTCTGCGGAACGTCAGGGGCGCGAGTACCTCCTGTCGGTTTGTTCCCGAACGGAGCTCTGGATCAGCGTGATGGGCTTGCCGGCTACCGCGGTCGGGGCCAGCCGCCGAACGAGCGGCAGCCGGAGGATGTGGAGCGCGATGCGTCGGCCGACGAGTTGGAGTCGGGAGCCCGGCAGGAACCAGCGCGCCGCCGAGCGGCCGGCCCGCTGCTTGGACTCGACCTCAGGCCGCCACAACCGTTCGTACTCGGCCAGTCCGGCCTCGATGGACTCCGCCCGCTGGAGGCAGTCGGTCAGGACGTAGGCGCCGGCGACGGCCAGCGACGCACCTTGACCGGCCAGCAGCGAGACCGCGGACGCCGAGTCACCGAGCAGGACCACGCGACCCTCGCTCCACGCCGGCACCACGACCTGCGCCACCTGGTCGTAGTAGATCTCCTCCGGAGCCGGGCACAGCTCGAGCGCCTTCGGCACGACCCAGCCCAGCCCGCTGTACGCCGACCTGATCGCGGCCCGTGGATCGGCCGGCAGCGACGGCTCCGCCGTACGGTGCACCGCGAACGCGGCCACCCGGCCGTCCCGCAGACCGTAGAAACCGAACTGGCTGCCGATCGTGTCGGTCAGCACGAACCGCCCGTTGACCGCCGCGTGCACGTCCGGCGCGTCGAAGGTATAGGCGGCGGTGTGGAACCCGAGTTGCCGCAGGTACGACGATTCCGGCCCGAAGAGCAACTGGCGGACGGTCGAATGGATGCCGTCGGCACCTATCAGCAGGTCGCCGTCGAGGGTGGTGCCGTCGGCCAGCCCGATCCGTACGCCGTCGTCGAGCGGGGTCACGCTCTGCACGCCGGCGCCGTACCGGAGGTCCACGTCGGCCGGCAGGCTGGAACGCAGTACCTGCTCGAGATCCGGGCGCATCACGCTGACCAGCGCACCTTCGGCGAACTGGCGCAGGTTCATCCCGGCGCGGCGGCGGCCGTGGTCGTCGACCAGGACGGCCTCGGTCACGCGGTAGCCGGCCTCCTCGAGCGCGGGCAGTAGGCCCATCGCCTCGATCGCGTCGTACCCGGGGCCGAAGAAGTCGATCATGTAGCCCTGGCTGCGCGGGCTCGGCGCGCGTTCGAGCACGACCACGTCGTGGCCTTGCGCCGTGAGCCGGTTGGCGGCAGCGAGTCCGGCGATGCCGGCTCCACAGACGATCGCTCGCATCAGACCAGCCTCCTCAGCACGTCCGCCGTACCTTCGCCGCCCGAGCCGAGGCCGCGGTGCAGCAGGATGCCGTCGATCGCGGCCGCGAGTACGGCGGCGGTCGCGGCCGGATCCTGGACCTGGTGGATCGCGAGCCAGTCGGCGACACGTTGCCGGAACTCGGCGACCAGTGCGGCGAGTTGCTCGCGGAGGTGTTCGTCGCGGGTCGCGGCCAGATAGGCCTCGACGAACAGCAACGACAGCGGGTCGACGCCAGAGTGCTGCTCGATCGAGGCCAGCATCGCGTCGATTGCCTCCGCCGGGGTCGCGGCCGCGGTCAACTGCTCGTCGGTCGCGGCCAGCATCTGGCGCATCGCGGTGACCGCGGCCTCGGTGAGCACCGCCTGCACCGACGGGAAGTGGTAGTGCACCACGCTCGGCGTCACGCCGGCGCGGTCGGCGAGGATCCGCGTGCTGACCGCGGACCAGCCGCGCTCGGGAATCAACTCGGCCGCCGCGGCGAGCAGTCGCTGGCGCACCTCCTGCCCGCGTACTGCCGCGGGTGACGACATCTCGAGCACCTCCTGGGCGTATGTCCTGAACAGTCGTCCTGTACGATCGCCCTGATTCTAGGGCATGCCGAAAGCCGCAGGCAACCAGGAGGCGGTTACTTCCGGCCGAACTTCCACCACTTGGGCTTGTTGGCCTTGATCTCGTCCTCGGTCAGCGGCGGCGGCACCGGCGGCCGGGACTGCTCGGTGAGGAAGTCGCCGGACTCGGTGTCGTACGGCGTGACGCCGAGCAGCCGGCTGATCTCCATCACGATCGGGATCGAGCGCGGGCCGTCGTTCAGGTAGAAGGTGATGTCGCGGACCTCGACGCCCTTGCCGATCGTCATCTCGACGTCGAACTCGTCGCTCCGCAACGCCAGCCAGGACGGCTTGCTCGTGTCCACGTCGGGTACGACCTCACGGACCTTCGCCACCACGTCGGCCGACGTACCGACCGACGGCGGCTCGTACCCGTCCGGAATGTCGTCGAGGCGGCGTACGCCTCCCGGTCCTCGCATCGCGTACACAGCCCAGCTCATGGCACCCAGCATCTCCTACTTGGATGCCGAGGCAACAGTCAGGCTGCCGGTTTGCGGGCGGCGAGCAGGGCGAAGGTGAGGAACTCGCCTTGGTCGGCCTCGAGCATGTCGAGGGCGGCGTCCCGTTCGCCGCGGTGCTCGGAGATCGCCTGCGCCCAGGTCAGCCAGTCCTGCCAGCCGGTCTCCTGCAGCCGGGCCGCGGTGACCTCGACCAGCTCGGTGATCTCCCAGTGGAAGCGCCACCAGTCGGCGGTGTGCCAGGCGATCGCCTCCCAGCCGACCAGCTTCTTGATGTGGTCCGGGATGTACCCGAGCTCGCGGATCTCCGTTCGCAGCGCCGGCGTCGCGACGCCAAGCTGACCACCGGGCTTGAGGAACTGCGTGAGGTACGCCAGGTACCCGTCCGCGGTGCCGAAGTACTCGTAGGCGTCGATGCACACGATCGCGTCGAAGAACCCGTGCGCGAACGGCAGCGCATGCGCCTCCGCCTTCACCGGTACGACGCCCGCCGGCGACCCCATGTACTCCGCGGCGGCGCTCGGGTCGATCCACAGGTCGGCCGCCCACACCTGGACGCCGTACTCCTTGGCCAGGAAGACCGACGTAGCGCCCTTCCCCGAGCCCAGATCCAGCACCCGCATCCCTGGCTCCAGGACCAGGTCCCGCGCGAGGTCCTCCAGCAACCACAACGGATGCGGGCCCATGTCCCCGGCCATCACCCACTCCGCGTCGTACCCGTTCGACCGCGGATATCTGTCCTGCGTCAGCTCGACCACGCGCACCACCCAACAGCGTCCTGGACGGCGACCGCAAGGAAATTAGTCGCGAAACGGTGTCAAAAGCTGCAACTTCGTATCGGAGGTGGACGTGGAGGGCTTACCATCTTGCGGCGGTTCGGAGGGGGTCCGGCCGCGGTTCAGTTCTGGGTGGGACCGGCGTGCGCCGGTACTGGGGAGAAGCGGGGGATCATGGCGGACAAGCCGGCGCCGAAGCCTGGCCATTTCCTGCCCGGCGGGGCGGGCGAGAGTGACTCGATCCAGGGCACGTCCACGCCCGGGTCCGCGCCACTGACCGCGCCACTGACCGCGCCGAGGCCGCGGCTGGGGGCGGGCGCACCGGCCGGACCTCCGGAGCTGTCGGGGTCGCGGCTGGAGTCGAAGCGGTCGCTGCACCTGTCCGGCACCCGGTTCGGCCCGCCGCCGCCCGACGACCCGGCGGCCGCGGCCTACCGGGCCGTCTACGAGCCCGACCCGATCCCGTTCGAGCCGAAGCAGCGGTCGAAGGCGGTGGTCGCCGCGATCGTCGTCGCCGCGCTGCTGCTCGTCGGCGGCGGTGTCGCGCTGGCCGCGAAGGTGATGACGTCGTACGACGACTTCGTCGCCAACCCGCTCGGTATGCCGGCGTACCACCCGAGCGGCGTACCCACGCCGGCCCCGGAGCCGACGGCGGACACCGTCGTCCAGAAGGAGAACCCGCTCTACGCCACCGGCCCGATGGCCACGGTCAAGTGCCAGGAACCGGCATACCGGCCGACCTCCAAGGAGAACGTCCACTCGTACTACCAGGCCCTGATCGCCTGCATGGACAAGGCGTGGCAGCCGCTCGTGATCCAGGCCGGGTTCGAGTTCCGGTCGCCGCGGTTGATCGTGTTCGACGACGGTCAGGAGACGGCGTGCGGCGTACAGAAGGTGAACGCGTCGTACTGCGCGGACGAGCAGGGCGGCAGCGTGACGATGCCGTGGCAGACGCTGATGGAGGACTACGCGGAGAACAAGGCGAACACCCGGGCCGACATGGCCAAGTCGCTCGGCTTCGTGTACGGCGCCCACGTGCAGAACCTCACCGGGATCTTCGACGCGACCGCCAGCCTCCACGACACCCAGCCGACCGAGGCGCTGCGGTTGGAGCTGAAGCGGCGGCAGGCACTCCAGGCGAACTGTCTGTCCGCGGTGTTCTTCGGTTCGGCCAAGGCCAGCTTCCCGCTGCAGGGCGCACTGCTGAAGGAGTGGAACTGGCTGATCACGCACGGCGGCGACGAGCACTCCAAGGACAAGGTGCGCGACCACGGGTCCGCTAAAAGCCTGACGCTGTGGATGAACCAGGGCTTTGCCAGCGCCGATCCAGGCACCTGCAACACTTTCGTGGCACCATCCGCCAAGGTCGGCTGACGGAACGGGAACGAACGATGGGGACGAGCGATGCCTGAGGAGCACCCGGACGCAGAACCATCGTCCACGGCCGGCGCGACCACGCCGGCCGACAGCCCCGTTGCGGTTGTTTCGGGGAGTGCGGGCTCGCCGCGGCCCGGGCACTTCCTGCCGGGTGGTGCCGGCGACATCCTGACCGAGGGCGACCGGGTCCGCGCGGCCGAGCGCCGCCGTTCGCTCGAGCTCGGCAAGGCGCGCGCCCTCACCGCCCCGATCGACCCGACCCTGCGGAAGAAGGCCCGCCCGCTCCCGACCGACCCCGGCACGGAGCCCACATTCGGCGCACCACCCCCCGCCCCGATGCCCGGCGCCCCGGTCACCCCGCTCGCCGGCACCCGCCGTACCCGCGGCTATCTGCGGACGGGCTGGCACCGGCCGTACGCGCGCACCGGAGCGCAGTACACCAACGAACCGCAGGAGATCGCCCCGCAACGGCAGTACTCGAAACCCCTGATCGCCGGCCTGTCCGCGTTCGCCGTACTCCTCGTCACCGGCGGCACCTTCGCCGGCTTCCAACTCGTCGACACCTACGACAACGTCGACAGCCCCATGGCCCGCCCCACCGTCAAGAAGTCCGAGGCCCCCCTCCCCATCCCGGCCGATCCCACCGTGACGGTGACGGTCCAGCCGTTCCCCACCTCGTCCGCCTCCGCCAGAACAAGCTCTACACGGTCGGCAAGGTCCCCTCGGTCAACTGCAAGGAACCGGCCGTCAAGCCGAACTCGCAGTCGGCGATCCTGAACTACTACAACGCCCTCCTACCCTGCCTCAACCGCGCCTGGGAACCCCTGGTCCGCAAGGCGGGGTACGAGTTCCGGCCGCCGAAGCTCGCGCTCAAGAGCAAGCAGGTGCCGGCGACGACGTGCACCGGTGAGGCCGAGTCGGCGTACTACTGCCCGGCCGACGAGGTGATCGTGATCGACTGGCAGGACGACCTCGCCGAGTACAAGGAGGATCCGCTCACCGGCCGCGTCATGATGATGGACACGATGGTGCACGAGTACGGGCACCACGTGCAGGAGCTGACCCACATCCTCACCGCCTCCTGGTCGCGCGAGGGCTGGGCGAAGACGCAGCCGGAGAAGCTCGAGTGGAGCCGGCGGACCGAGCTGCAAGCGACCTGCCTGGGCGCGCTGTTCCTCGGCGCGAACAAGAAGTCGATAGGCCTCAGCGGCAACAAACTGCGCTTCTGGGAATGGCACACCCAGCACAGCGGTGACGAGTACCACCCGAAGAAGATCCGTGACCACGGCTCACGGAAGAACCAGTGGCTGTGGGCCGGCCCGGCCTTCAAAACGACCAACCTCTCCGCCTGCAACACCTTCACCGCCCCAGCGAACAAGGTCAGCTGATGCGCAGTACGGCGAAGGCGGCCGGGCTGGTGGTCGTCGCCGTACTGGCTGCTGTGGTGGCGGGTGGCGTGACGACGCGTCCGGCTCCGACCGCCACCGCGGCGACGCCTTCTGCGACCGCCTCGGTGACGCCTTCCGCGGCTCTGGCGCCCGTTGCCGCGCCTCGGCCTCGGGCGACGCCGTCGAGCACTTTCAAGGTCGATCTGTCCGAGCCGGTGCGGAAGAACAAGCTGTACGTCGCGGGCAAGGTGCCGGCGGTCCGTTGTCCGCTACCGAAGGCGAACCTGGCGTCGAAGACCGGCATCTTGGCGTACTCACGAGCCCTGGTCGCCTGCATGGATCGGGCGTGGGCGCCGTTGATCGCGCGTTCGAACGCGTACTTCCAGCCGGCGCGGGTCTACGTGTACAGCCTGGCGAAGCTGTCGGCCACCCCGGCGTGCGCGGACCCGCTCGACAACGTCGACGCCTTCTACCGTCGGGACGGGACGATCTGCCTGGAGTATCCGGAATTCCTCGCGCCGGGCTCTCCGGCCTGGGACGTGATCGATCTGCAGCAGCTGATCGCCCACGAGTACGGGCACCATGTCCAGATGTCGGTCGGCATCATGACGGCGTACGACCTGGGCGGCTGGGCGACGGCCAAGGCGGCTCAGCTGGAGACCGAGCGACGCAAGGAACTGCAGGCCAGCTGCCTGGGTGCGGCATTCCTCGGAGCGAACAAGCGCACGTTCAAGCTGACCGGCGGGCGGCACGAGATCTGGACGGAGATCGTCCACCACGTCGGCGACGAGTACAACCCGGCCAGGATCCGCGACCACGGCTCCCGCAGGAACCACGGCTACTGGACCACCCGAGCCTTCACCAGCGGCAACCCTGCTTCGTGCAACACGTTCACGGCGTCGGCGAAGCGGGTTAGTTGATGGGGGGTGTGGCGAAGGCGGTTGGGGTTGGGGTGGTCGGTGTGCTGGCTGTTGTGTTGGGGTGGGAGGCGATCAAGCCGGCGGAGACGCTGGGCCCAGTCGTGCCGCCGGTAACGGTGGTTTCGTCGGCGACGCCGGCGGCCAGTCCGCGAGCCGGTGCGGCGCCGTCGGTGGTTGATCTGCGGGCGCAGGTGACGACGAACAAGCTGTACTCGGCGGGGAAGGTGCCTGCGGTGCGGTGCCGACCGCCGACTGCGGCTTTGCGGACGAAGGCGGCGTTACTGACGCACGCGCGGGTCCTCGTCGACTGCATGCATAGGGCGTGGTCGCCGTTGGTTGCCCAGGGCGACTTCTACCTCGAGGTGCCGAAGCTCGCGGCGTACAAGGACGTCGGCGAGAAGTCCACCACCTGTGGCGCGCCGCCGCCGGACAGCGAGGCCTTCTACTGCCCTTCGGACGCGGCGATCTTCTTCGAGTGGGAGCTGTACCTGGAGGAGGATCCGGAGGACCCGGAGTGGGACCTGGTCTACTTCCAGTTCATGCTGGCGCACGAATACGCTCATCACCTGCAGTCGATGATCGGCATCCTGGCGGCGTACGATGCGAATCACGAGTCCGCGTCCGCAGCTGTGAAGCTCGAGGACGAGCGGCGCCTGGAGCTGCAGGCCGACTGCCTCGGAGCCGCGTTCCTCGGCGCCAATCACCGCGCCTTGCAGTTGACCGACGAGTGGCGCGAGATCTTCGAGTACCAGGTCAGGGACACCGGTGACGACACCGCGCCGGAACTTCCCCGCGACCACGGATCGCGCAAGAGCCACGCCTATTGGAGCCTTCGAGCCTTCGCCTCCGGCAACCCAGCCTCGTGCAACACCTTCGTGGCCCCGGCTGCGAGGGTCAGTTGATGTCCGGCACAGCAAGGACCGGCGCGCTGGTTGTCGTCGCCGCACTGGTCGCGGTGCTGGCCGGGACCGCCGCTCGACCGGAGCAATCGATCGTCACTGGCGCGACGGCGTCGGCGACTCCCACGGCCGAATCGTCCCCGACGCCGTCCGTTCCACGAGCCTCGACGCCAGCCGTTGCCCCGTCGAGCGTGCCGTTGCCGACGGTACGACGTACGTCGCCGACCGTACGACGTACGACGTCGGGACTGGCGAACTGGGAAGCCAACGCACAACGCGACGCGTTGGTGCTGAACCGGATCTACGCGGCCGGCAAGGTTCCGTCGGTGAGCTGTCCGTTGCCGACGGCAAGACTCGGATCGAAAGCAGCCGTGGTGCGCTATGTGAACGCAATTCTCGCCTGCCTGGACAGGGCCTGGGCGCCGGTGATGGAGCGGGCGTCGTTGTACTTCCAGCCGGCTGAGTTCCACCCCTTTAAGGATAAGGTGGACACGCCGTGCGGCCGGGAGGAGGAGCACGTCGGGTTCTACTGCTCCACGGGGTACGGGATCTATATCGACTGGTCGGCGTACACCGTGCCGCGCAGAACGCAATTGTCCGCGGAGGTGGCGCTGATCTATGTGACCGCGCACGAGTACGGCCATCATCTCCAGCAGCTCGCCGGAATCATGCAGTACTACGTGGAGCGCTACTACGACAAGAAGGGTGACGCGCGGCTCCAGGACAACCGGCGGATGGAGCTGCAGGCGACCTGCTTCGCTAGCCTGTTCTTCAAGGCGAATCAGCGCACGCTGAGGCTGTCAGGCACGCGGTACCGGCAGCTCACGCTCGGCGAGGGCGGCGACGAGGATTTCCCGGACACCCCGCGGGACCACGGTTCCCGCAAGAGCATGAGGATTTGGGAGCTCGGTGCCTTCGAGTCCGGGGATCTCGGCTCGTGCAACACCTGGGCGGCTCCGACCGGCAAGGTCACGTGACGCCGCGATCAGTCGAGCCTGAGTTTGAAGCCTTCGTGGGAGTTGGTGAAGCCGAGGCGGTCGTAGAAGCGGTGGGCGTCGGTGCGGGCCTTGTCGGAGGTGAGCTGGACCAGGGTGCAGCCGCGGGTCCTGGACTCCTCGATCGCCCACTCGATCAGCGTCGTACCGAGGCCTGAGCTGCGGGCCGTGGCGGCGACCCGGACGGCCTCGATCAGACCGCGGGTCGAGCCGCGGCGGGACAGGCCGGGGATGATCGTGAGCTGGAGGGTGCCGATCAGCTCACCGTTGCGTTCGGCAACGACGAGGACCTGGTTCGGGTCGGTGTCGATGGCCTCGAAGGCGCGCAGGTACGGCGTGAGGTCGTCGAGCGACTCGCGGGTCGCGCCGAGTTGGTCGTCGGCGATCATCGCGACGATCCCGGCGACGTCCCCGGCGGTGGCGCGCCGGATCACCGCGGCAGCGGGTTGAGCGGTCATAGGCCCAGTTTCTCAACCAGGTGGACCGGTTAAGCCGCCGGGGTCGCCGCACAGCCCTTGCCTTTAGCAAGGACCTTTCGTTGCAACTGTTGTTTTACATGCCTGTGACAACGGTTTGGCGGGCACGGCGCGGGGCACGAGGAATACTAGACACCACTGCATCCGCCCGTGCCGGGGTCGTGTGCGGTGTGGCGCGGCAGCGGATGCGGGCCTGAGTCCGGAAGGAAGTCTCGATGTCCGCGTTAGCGATCGACTTCACGCAGCCTTTTGAAGATGCCTTCGGCAAACTCCTCGGATTCGTCCCGAACCTGCTCGGCGGGCTCGTCATCCTGGTGGTCGGCTACTTCGTCGCCAAGGTGCTCGGCAAGCTCGTCGGCAAGCTGCTCGGCAAGGTCGGGTTCGACCAATGGATGGAACGGGCCGGCGTGTCCGGCGTCCTGCAGCGGTCCGGCACGGGGCTGACCGCTTCGGCGATGCTCGGCAAGGTCGTGTTCTGGTTCGTGTTCCTGATCAGCTTCACGATGTTCGCGTCGGCGCTCGGCGTACCGGAGATCTCGGCGTTCATGAGCGACATGCTCGGCTACATCCCGCGGATCTTCGCGGCGATCGTGATCATCTGCCTGGCCGCGCTGTTCGCGAACTTCCTGGCCGCGATCATCCGCGGTGCGACCGGCAACGAGACGCTGGCCAAGGTCGGCAAGTACGCGATCCTGGTGTACGCCGCCTTCGCCGCGCTGACCCAGCTCGGCATCGCGGTCCAGCTGACCGGGAACACGCTGCTGATCGTGCTCGCCGGTGCGGCGCTGGCGATGGGGCTGGCGTTCGGTCTCGGCGGTCGCGAGATGGCTGGGCGGGCGCTGTCCAACCTCTTCGACCGCGACACGATGATGAAGCCGACGGCCGCCAACGGCACGGCTGCGAACGGCACCTACGACCAGGGCTACCAGCAGGGCGGCTACCAGGGCGCCTACCAGCAGGCCGGCCAGGGTGCGTACCAGCAGTCCGGTCAGGGTGCGTACCAGGAGTCGGGTCAGGACCAGTACCCGCAGTCAGGTCAGGACCAGTACCCGCAGTCGGGTCAGGGCCAGGGCAACTACCCGGCGCAGGAGCAGCACGCCTCGCACGGTGCTCCGCAGTCAGGCGGCTACTCGAACGGCACCACGCCGGACGGAAACTGGCAGGGCGGCCAGCGGTAACCCCACACCAGATCAGCACGCCTCCGCGCCCAGCGCGGAGGCGTGCACCGTGTGTGAGCCGAAGGTGAAGGAGTTGTAGGGCGCAGAGGTCAGTTGCTGGTGGTGTCGGGGCCGGCTTGGCGGACGTCCTCTACTTTGGTCATGGCTTCGCGGAGGTCGGCGAGCCAGGTTTCGCTGTGCTGGGCGACGAGTTTGACGCACCAGCCGAGGGCGTCGCTGCGGGAGCGGGCTACGCCGGCGTCGACCAGGGTGTCGAGGACTTGGCGTTCGGGCTGGCGCAGGCGTGTCATCACCGGCGCGGACAGGGACGTGAAGATCGTCCGGGTGTCGCCGCACAGGACGCCCCAGGCGACCTTGCGGCGGGTCGCGTGCTCGAGCTCGCGGGCGATCTCGATGCGGCGGTCCCGGGTGTCCTCCCGGTACTGCTTGATCCGGCCCTCCTCGGCGGCGGAACGCTCGGCCGCGCTCACGTCGCCCTTCTGCTCCGGCGCCGGGATCCGCCCGACGATCAGGATCTCGTCCCGATCGATCGTCAACTCCGGCTCGCCCTCGAACCACCCGTCCGGCAGCCGCCCGGTCAGCCAGCCCCGCACCCGCTCAACCTCTGTCTTCGTGCTCATGTAATCATGATTACACCATTGCAGCCCGACCTTTCAAGCACCACCGAACAGCTGGTACGTCGCCGACCGGCCCACCACCGTGGACGCCATGAAGCCGCGCACCCTCACGCTCCTACTCGGAGCGGCCCTCCTCACCCAAGCCCCCACCGCAACCGCAGCACCGACGCACAACGCCGTACCGACGCAGACCGCCGTACCAGGTCTCCACCTAGTGAAAGCCACCTCCGGCCCCGGTTCACCAGCGGAGGCCGACGCCAGCGCTGAGTGCTCGTTCGGCGAGCACATCCTCGGCGTGGGCGGTGAACTCGTCGGCGCCCGCGGTCAGGCCGGCCTGTCGACGTATACGCACATCGAGCGCGAGTGGGGTACGTCGTCCGCCGCGGAAGACGCCGACGGCACCACTGCCCAGTGGACGCTCAACGCGTACGCCATCTGCACCACCGGCCCGCACCGGCAGTCGGTGAGCGAGTTCTCTGCCTACAGCTCACCGTCCGAGAAGGCGGTCACCGTGACCTGTCCGCCGGGGACGGTGACGACCGGAGCGGCGGGCAGCACCACGAGCGGCGGCCGACTGGCTCTCGACGACGTGATCCCGAGCGCCGACCTGACCAAGGTGACCGTCGGCGTCTACGAGACTCAGGGCGGCCGCGTGGACAACTGGCACGCCATCGCCAGCGCCCGCTGCGGCGAACCGCTGCCCGGACTTCAACGCGTCTCGGCAACGTCTCCGGCCAACTCAGTCAGCAAGTCGGTGACGGCGACCTGCCCGGCCGGGAAGAAGGTCGTCGGTACCGGCCACGAGCTTCTCTTCGGCCGAGGGCAGGTGCTCCTGGACGACGTCGTACCGAGTGCCGATCTGACGAGCGTCCGCGTCGAGGCCTACGAGGACCAGGACGGCACCGCCGCCAACTGGTCCGTCACCGCCTACGCCGTGTGCGCGAACGCCTGAGCCCCGGACGGGGACGCGAAGGCTGCCCGCAGCGCCGCCTGAGCCGACGGCGCTGCGGACGTCTGATCCAGCCCGAGGAGAGCCGCACCGACAACCGGCGGTACGTCGATCACCCGTGGCACCGCCTTCGGAGCGGCCGCGGACAGCAGTCGTACGACGTCGTCCAGCAGCAACGGGTGTCCCGCCGTGAGCACCCCACCGCCGAGCACCACAGGCACCGGCTTGTCCAGTAACTCCAACTGCCGCAGTGCGACGACCGCCATCGTGACGATCTCCTCAGCCTGCTGCCGGACGATCGCGCTCGCCACCGCGTCTCCGGTCGCGGCGACCTGGAAGAGCACAGGCGTCGCCTCCAGCTTCCGCGCGAACGGCAGCTCGCCGAGGTGAAAGCCCGCCATCAGCTCCAGCATCGACGCGACGCCGTAATGCGCGGTGAGCGCAGTCACCAACGCGGTCGCCGGACCGCGGCCGTCGTCGGCCCGGGCCGCCGCCCAGATCGCCTCCTCGGCAAGATGTTGCCCACCGCCCCAATCTCCTGACAGCCTCCCCAGCGCGGCGAACCGGGCGGTCCGCCCGTCGGGCAGCAGCCCCGCGCAGTTGATCCCGGCGCCACATACCACCGCTACCCCGCACGGCTCGTCGACGCCGGCCCGCAGCAGGGCGAACGTGTCGTTGGTGACGGTCACCGACTCGGCCCACCCGTAGGACTCGAACGCCTCCGCCAGCCATTCCTCCTCGATCGGCAGATCCGCGTTCGCCAGGCAGGCGGAGATCTCCTGCACGAGCGGTATGTCGCCGACCGCGAGCCCGGCCGCCGCGGCCGCCGCGACCACGAGCGGTTCCAACCCGGCCACAGCCGCGGCGGCCCCGACGTTCTGCGGCTCGAATTCGCCGCCTCGCGCCGTACCCAGGACCGATCCGTCGGCCGCGACCAGGGCGACGTCCGTCTTGCTGTTGCCGGCGTCGAAGGCGAGGACGCCGCCCGGGACGATCACCGCGCCCACGGCAGGTACGTCGCGTTGTGAGCCAGCAACTTGTCCGTCAGGGCCCGCGCCACCGAGATCTGACCGACCAGGGGATGCGCGAGCAACGCGTTGAACACTCGCTCGGTGCCGCCGTGCACGGCTGCCTCCAGCGCCAACTGCTCGTACGCCGTCACATGGCTGATCAGCCCGCTGTACAACGGCTCCACGGCCGCTACCTCGACCGGACGAGCACCGTCGGCCCCGACCACCGCGGGTACCTCGATGACCGCATCATCCGGCAGGAACGGCAGCGTCCCACGATTGACGGTGTTGACCACTTGGACGTCGCCGGTGTCGTTCAGCAGCGACGACGCCAACGCCACCGCGGCCTCCGAGTAGTAGGCACCACCACGTTGCTGCAGCAACGCGGGCTTCTCGTCCAGCAACGGATCCGCGTACATGAGCAGCAACTGCTTCTCCAAGGCAGCCACCTCGGCCGCCCGCGAGGGCTTGGTCAGCAACTCCTGCACTACCTCGTCGTGCGCGTAGAAGTAGCGCAGGTAGTACGACGGCACCACGCCCAACTGCACCAGTACCTCGACCGGCAGCTTCAGGTCGTCCGCCAGCGAGTCCGCGTGCTCAGCCAGCAGCTTCGGCAGCACATCCACGCCATCGACATGTACGGCGCGTTCCCAGGTCAGGTGGTTGAGGCCGACGTGGTCCAACGACACCTGCTCCGGCGAGACCCCGAGCAGCCGCGCGAACCGTCGCTGGAACCCGATCGCCACGTTGCACAACCCGACCGCCTTGTGGCCCGCCGACAGCAGCGCCCGCGTCACGATCCCGACCGGGTTGGTGAAGTCGATGATCCACGCGTCGGGGTTGGTACGCCGTACCCGCTCGGCGATGTCGAGCACGACCGGCACCGTCCGCAGCGCCTTCGCGAGCCCGCCGGCGCCGGTGGTCTCCTGACCTACGCATCCGCACTCGAGCGGCCACGTCTCGTCCTCGTTGCGTGCCGCCTGACCGCCGACGCGCAGTTGCAGCAGTACGGCGTCCGCGCCGTCGATGCCCGCGTCGAGGTTGGCTGTGGTCACCACCCGCCCTGGATGACCCTGCTTCGCGAAGATCCGCCGAGCCAGGCCGCCGATCAGCTCGAGCCGGTCCTGATCCGGATCGACCAGCACCAGCTCACTGACCGGCAGCGAGGAACGCAGCCGCGCGAATCCGTCGACGAGCTCGGGAGTGTAGGTGGATCCGCCCCCTACGACCGTGAGTTTCAACTAGTGACCCCTGTCAGTGTGTCGAAGACTTCGTCTCGGGTGGTGGTCAGGGCGGACTGCAGCGCGCCGGCGAGCACCGGGTCGTCGTGGATCGCGGTCATCAGCAGCCGCGGCCGCGGTACGGCGAGCTCGGCCAACTCGTCCTGGACGAGGCCGCGCAGACGCTCGCCGCCGGCGGTGATCACGCCGCCCGCGAGCACGATGAGCTCCGGGTCCACGACCGCGACGATCGCGGCCAGACCGACGGCCAGCCGGTGGGCGAACTCGGTCAGTACGGCGTCGCCCGCGCCCTCGGTCCGCAGCGCGGCCGTGATCGCGGCCTCCGCCGTCCGGGCCTTGAGGCCGTGCTCGCGCGCGAGCTCGAGGATCGGCTCGGCACCGGCCAGCTCCTGGAAGCCGCCGGCGTTGTTCCGGCTGACGTTGCGGACGAGCGGCGTACCGGGCAGGGGCAGGAAGGCGACCTCACCGGCACCGCCGGTGGCACCGCGGTGCAACCGGCCGTTGATGACGACCGCGGCGCCGATACCTTCCTCGCCCCAGAGCAGCACGAAGTTGTCGCTGTCCTTCGCCTGGCCGATCCGCTGCTCGGCGATCGCCGCCAGGTTGACGTCGTTCTCGACCTCCAGCGGTACGCCGACGGCCGCGGCCAGCTCGTCGAGCAGGTGCGGGGAGTGCCAGCCGGGGAGGTGGGTGGCGTACCGCAGCCGGCCGGTCGTCGGGTCGAAACCACCCGGCGTGCCGATCGAGACGCGGTGCAGGCGGCTCCGGTTCAGCCCGGCCTCGCCGAGGGCGCCGTCGATTGCCTTGAGCACCCGCTCGACCGTGCCCTTGGCACTGCGGCCGGGGGTGGGCAGCTCGTAGCTGCCGACGACCCGGCCGGTCAGATCCGCGACCGCCGAGCGGATCCGGGCCGGCGTGACGTCGAGTCCGGCGACGTACGCGATGGTGCCGTTGATCTCGTACAGCTGCGCGTTCGGCCCGGGCCGGCCCGCGGTCGTCCCGCTGGCGACGACCAGGCCGGCCGCTTCCAGCCGGGCGAGGAGCTGGGACGCGGTCGGCTTGGACAGGCCGGTCAGGTGGCCGAGGGTGGTGCGGGACAACGGTCCCTGGGCGAGCAGCAGATCCAGGGCGGCGCGGTCGTTCATCGCGCGGAGCAGGCGGGGCGTTCCGGGGGTGCCCGATGTCGTGGCCATGGGACAACCCTGCCTCCGTTCCTGCTCCCGATGACGCCGCCGCGCGGAGTTGCGCAACTGTTAGGAAAGTTTCCTATTGATGCGCGACCGTACGGCGGACGCGCGGCGGTGTCAATCGCTTCGGCTGGTTTAGGGTGACCTAACTATGTCGAGTGGGGAACTGTTGTGGCGTGCCGTCCGGCGGCACCGCGGCCGGATGACCGTCGGCGTGCTGGTGCTGTCGCTGCACCAGGCGACCGAGGCGGCCGTGCCGGTGGCGATCGGCCTGTTCGTGGACCGCGCCGTCGCCACTGGCGAGGTCGAGCCGCTGATCTGGTGCGTACTGATGATGATCGTGCTCTTCGCGGTGCTGTCGAACGCCTGGAAGACCGGTGCGCGGCAGGTCGTCCGCGCGATCGAGTACGAGACGCACGCACTGCGGCTGGAGATCGCCCGGCGGGTGCTCGACCCGCGCGGTCATCGCACCGGTCTGCGGTCCGGGGAGCTGTTGTCGATCGCAACCTCCGACGCGGAGAAGGCCGCGCTGGTGATGCGGGCCGTCTCGATCGGTGTCGCGGCGTCAACGGCGTTGATCGTGTCGTCGGTGTCGTTGTTGCTGATCGACGTACCACTGGGGCTCGGCGTGCTGGTCGGCGTACCCCTGCTGGTGCTGGGGATCCAGGCTCTGTCGCCGCTGTTGACGCGGCGTACGTCGAGTCAGCAGGAGGCGGTGGCGTCGACGACCGCGCTCGCAACGGATCTGGTCAGCGGACTGCGGACGTTGCGCGGGATCGGTGCGCAGCACAACGCGGCCGCGCGGTTTCGGCGGTCCAGCCAGGACACCTTGCATGCGACCTTGCGGGCGGCGAATACGAACGGCCTGCAGGACGGTGTGACCACCGCACTGAGCGGTCTGTTGCTGGCGGCCGTGGCTGGTGTCTCCGGTTGGTTCGCACTGACCGGCCGGATCACCATCGGTGAGCTGATCACAGTGGTCGGGTTGGCGCAGTTCGTGGCGGAGCCGGTCGGGACGCTCGGGTACACGAGTCAGATCCTGGCCATGGCCCGGGCCTCGGCCGGGCGGTTGGCTTCCGTGCTGTCGTCGCCACCACTGATCGCCAGTGGCACGTCGACGACACTGGACCCGACGAAGCCGCTGCTCGAGCTGGTGGACGTGTCCTACAAGTCCTTGCGCTCAACGGATCTCGCCCTCCGGCCCGGGGAGCTCGTCGGAGTCCTCTGCTATGACCCGCGGGACGCTGACGCTTTGCTGACCGTCGTGTCCGGGCGGGCTCCCGACCACACCGGCAGGGTGCTCGTGGGTGGTACGGAGCTCGAGGAGCTGGACATCGACGCCGTACGCCGGACCGTCCTGCTCGAGCAGCACGACACCGACCTGTTCGAGGGGACGCTGCGGAGCAACCTCCTGGTCGAGTCGGGGGAGCTGGAGCGGGTGATGACCGCGGCCGGCGCGGCGGACCTGATCGACGACCTCGACCGTCCGCTCGCCGACCGCGGGCAGTCGCTGTCGGGTGGGCAACGTCAGCGGCTCGGTCTGGCCCGAGCATTGCTGGCCGAGCCCCCGGTGCTGGTGCTGCACGACCCGAGTACGGCGGTGGACGCGGTCACCGAGGAGTTGCTGGCCGAGGGGCTCGCGGAGGTCCGGGAGGGGTTGACAACGCTGGTGCTCACGAGCAGTCCGGCGCTGCTCGGCAAGATGCACCGGGTGGTCGTGGTGGCGGATGGCTCAGTGGTTGCCCAAGGCACGCATGCCGGGCTCGCGGTCGAGGATGCCGCCTACCAGGAAGCGGTATTGCGATGAGCCTGCTGCCGATCGCCGGACCGCGGGCGACCTGGGCCGTTCTCTGGCAGGAGATCCGGCGACTGCCCGTCCTGTCGCTGATCGCCGCGGTGGTGATCACCGGGGCGAGCGCGGCCGGTCTGGTCGCGCCGTGGGCGCTCGGGGTGCTCGTGGACGACATCGCCGGCAGCGGCGATCGGTCGGCGATCGTCCGGGTGGTGCTGCTGATCGGTGGCGCCGCCGTCCTGTCCGGCGTCCTCACCGCGGTCGGCGTGACGTTGGTCGCGCGGGTCGGCGAGACGGTGCTGGCGCGGATCCGGGAGCAGGTGCTCGACCGCGTGCTGCGGTTGCCGGCCCCGGTGCTGGAGAAGGTACGGACGGGTGACCTGCTCTCCCGGGTTGGTGACGACGTCGCGTCGGTCGCGTCGGCGTTGACCGAGGTCGGTCCGTCCGTGCTCGGCGCGACGCTGACGATCGTGCTCACCGTGGGCGGGATGTTCGCGCTGGACTGGCGGCTGGGGCTGGCCGGCTTGCTCGCCGTACCGATGTACCTGCTGGCGCTGCGCTGGTACCTGCGGCGATCGGCGCCGTTCTACGGCCAGGAGCGGATCGCGATGGGAGAGCGGTCCGAGGCGATCATCTCGTCGCTGCGCGGCAGCGCGACCGTCCGCGCGTACGCGTTGGAGGACCGGCAACTGGAGAAGATCGGCGCCACCTCCGGGGTCGCCCGGGACATCTCGATCCATGTCTTCAAGCTGTTCAGCTTCTTCTCGGCCCGGATCAACCACGCCGAGTTCACCGGGCTGACCGCGATCCTGGTGGCCGGCTTCTTCCTGGTCCGCGAGGACGCGGTGAGCATCGGCGCGGTCACCGCGGCCGCGCTCTACTTCCACCGGCTGTTCAACCCCGTCAACGTCGTGCTGATGGAGTTCGACCAGATCCAGACCGCGGCCGCGGGGCTCGCTCGGCTGGCCGGCGTACTGCAGATCCCACCGGTGCAGGCGCCGCGGGATGTGCGGGTGCCACGGGACGCTTCGCTGGAGTTGGCCGGGGTGGGGCACGCGTACGACGGGCCGCGGGTGCTGGACGGGGTTTCGTTGCGGCTCGAGCCGGGGGAGCGTGTCGCGCTGGTCGGTGCTTCGGGGGCGGGGAAGACCACGTTGGCTGCGATCGCGGCCGGCGTACTGATGCCGACGGACGGTGTGGTGCGGCTCGGCGGGGTGGAGGTGACCGCGCTGGGCGAGGATCGGACGCGTGCGCAGGTCGCGTTGCTCAGCCAGGAGGTGCACGTCTTCTCCGGGCCGTTGGTGGACGACGTGCGGCTCGCTCGGGCTTCTGCGACCGATGCTGAGGTTGCGGCTGCGCTGGAACGCGTCGGGGCACTCGGCTGGGTTCGTGCGCTGCCTGACGGGTTGGACACGGTTGTGGGCGAGACAGGGCACCAGTTGACCGGTGCGCAGGCGCAGCAGGTCGCCTTTGCTCGGTTGGTGCTGGCTGACCCGCCGATCGCGGTCCTGGACGAGGCGACGGCTGAGGCGGGAAGCGCGGGCGCACGCGAGCTGGAGCGGGCAAGCCTTGCGGCCACAGAGGGCCGTACGACGCTGGTCGTCGCACACCGACTCACGCAGGCCGAGCAGGCCGACCGCATCGTCGTCCTGGACCACGGCCGGGTGGTCGAGTCCGGCACCCACACCTCCCTGCTGGCCGACGGAGGCCGCTACGCCCACCTATGGCACAGCTGGACCGGCACCACCCAACCCACCGGCTCCTAACAAGGCTGACTTATGGGAGGCGCCAGTCGACTGGGGTGGCGCCTTGCTCGGCCAGAAGGGCGTTGACTCGGCTGAAGGGGCGGGAGTTGAAGAAGCCTCGGTCGGCGGACATCGGGCTGGGGTGGGCGCTTTCGACGTACGGCGTGCTGCCGAGCATCGGCTTGAGGGTTTGCGCGTCTCGGCCCCAGAGGATCGCGACCAGGGGGCCGCCGCGTTTGACCAGCGCGTGGATCGCCTGCTCGGTCACGGTTTCCCAGCCTTTGCCGCGGTGGGCGCCGGACTTGCCGGGCTGGACGGTCAGGACTCTGTTGAGCATCAGCACGCCCTGGTCCGCCCACGGGGTCAGGTCGCCGTTCGACGGGGCCGGTACGCCGACGTCCGCCATCAGCTCGCGGTAGATGTTGGCCAGGCTGCGCGGGATCGGCCGGACGTCCGGCGCGACCGAGAAGCTCAGGCCGACCGGGTGACCCGGGGTCGGGTACGGATCCTGGCCGACGATCAGGACCTTCACCTGTCCGAGCGGTCGCTGGAACGCGCGCAGTACGTTCTCACCCGCCGGCAGGTACCCCCGCCCGGCCGCGATCTCGGCGCGCAGGAACTCGCCCATCCGCGCGACCGTCTCCTCGACCGGCGCCAACGCCTCGGCCCAGTCGGCCGCCACCAGATCCGTCAACGTCTTAGGACTCACCCGGCACAGCATTCCAGCACAACCCGCACCTGCGCACCCCGGGAGGCGACCGCCGATCGTCTCGTCGTGTTGGCGTGTTGGTCATCCTGCGCGCTTGATACGGCTGGTAGAAAAGTGGCGGCCTCGCAAGGTATGAGCTTGCGGGGCCTTTGCTATGGGGCGGCCAGGCGGGTGAGGGCCTTGGTGTAGCGGCGGGCGGCTTGGTACTGCGCTTGGCGGGTGACGGGACCGCCCAGGCGGGTGTACCAGGTGGCGGGGCGGCTGTAGGAGCGGACGGTGAAGTGGATGCCGTCGGGTTCGCGGGTGACGACGAAGGACTCCTCGCCGGACGCGGGGTGGCCTTCGAGGGTGCCGTACGCGAAGCCGATGCGGTCGGGTTCGTCGACCGTCCAGACCACGCGGCAGGGGACCGGGAAGCCGACCTGGCCGATCGGGCTGACGGTGCGGAGGCGGCCGATGACCATGCCGGCGCCGAGGCGGCCGAGGGAGTTCGTGCCGATGACCGCCGGGCTGTCGGTGGCGGTGACCGGCATGCCGGCGGTGCGGTGCATCCGCCAGTTGAGCAGCGCCTCGCCGGCGCGGTGGAACACCTCGTCGCCCTTGCCGAGCCGGTCCTGGTACTCCATCCGGTGGTAGCCGGGCGGCGTCTCGTCGTACCGGGTGGAACCGATCGCGTCGTACGTGAACCGCAACTGCTCCAGGTCCTCGAGCTTCATCCCGCCTCTTTCCGCAGTCGTCGCCAGGCCAGTACCCCGCAGAGCGCGAAGCCGACCGCGTTCGCCAGGCCGTGCGTGGCGACCATCCACTCCAACGGTAGGTAGGGCGTCGGGGCAACGTGACCCAAGGCCCAGCTCAGCGCCAGCAGCATGGTGATGACGAGGACCGCGGCGGAGGTGGTGAGCAGTACGGCGGTGGTCCGGTCGGTGTGGCGCGATCGACGCCACAGGTTCCAGCCGACGAGCCACATGCCGGCGGTGAGTACGGCGGCGCCCGCGAGCTCGACGGGGTCGCCGAGGAAGAAGCCGAGCAGGACGATGCCGGTGCCGAGCGGGACGCTGATCGCGGCCGCGTCGCCGGCGGTCGTGCGCGGGCCGGCGACGAGGAAGGCGATCAGCGCGGCCGCGAAGCCGGCGAAGTGGAAATGGGCGACCGTGAGCGAGAGGACGGTCAGGGTGAAACCGAACAGTTCGTACGACGACCGCTCGGCGACCAGTGCGAGCGCGGCGATCGACGGGGTGACGAGGGCGGTGTAGAGGGCGAGCTCGCGCGGGCGGAGACGTCTGTGACGGAGGAAGTCGCGGGCGGCGAGTCCGATCAGCACCAGCGTTCCGACGAGGTAGATCGAGGCCAGGACGATCGACACGGGCCCACGGGGAAGCCACAGGGAGACGACTCCGGGCACCGCGAAGAAGAGCCACCAGCGCGCGCCGGTGGCTCTTCCGATGGTGGCAGGCAGGAGGGTGAGACCCAGGGGGACGATGACCAGCATGCCTAGGCTCACCACTGCGTGGACCAGGGCGATCAACTGCTCTTCAGGCTGCTGGTGTTGTCGTCCTTGAGGGCCTTGAACAAGGCCAGCGCCTTCGTGCGGTCCCAGCGGACGCCGACGCCGTCCTGGGCCGTCCGGTAGCTGTCGTCACCGATCGGGACGGTCAGGTTGACGCCGCCGCTGCCGGAGATCGCCCGCATCCCGAGCGCGAACCGGCCGAAGTCGAACAGGCCCATATCCCGGTCCACGGTCAGCGCGTCGACGCCCTTGGTCGCCACGTTGTAGAAGCGCACCGGGTTCAGCACGGTCGACGGCGAGGCGATCTTCTTCGAGACCGCGCCGACCATCTCGCGTTGCCGCTGCACCCGGCCGAAGTCGTTCTGGCCGTCCGCCTTCCGGGATCGCACGTACCCGAGTGCGTTCACGCCGTCCAGCTCCTGGCACCCGGCCGGCAGGTCGATGTGCGCGTCGTCGTCCTTCATTGCCTTGGGCAAGCACATCTCGATCCCGCCGACACCGTCGATGATCGACGCGAAGCCGCCGAAGCCGATCTCGACGTAGTGGTCGATCCGCAGACCGGTCGCGCCCTCGATGGTCTCGATGAGCAGTGCCGGATTGCCCTTGCCGAGCGCGTACGCGGAGTTGATCTTGCGCTTGTTCTTCTGACCGGGGACGTCGACGACGCTGTCCCGCGGGATGCTGACCAGCGCGGTCGGGCCGGACTCCGGGACGTGCATCAGCATGATCGAGTCGGTCCGGGCGCCGGCCTCGCCGCCGGTGTGCAGCCGGGCGCGCTCCGCCCGGCTGAGGTCGTCGCGGCTGTCGGAGCCGACCATCAGGTACGTCGTACCGGGCGTGTCGGCCGGTCGGTCGCCGGTCGGCATCGCGTCGATCTTGTCGATCCGGCTCCACGCGTACAGCGGGACCGCGATCAGCATGAGAACGAACAGCAGGACGATCAGTCCGACGGTCCGGAGGAACCAGTTGCGCCGCTTCTTCGGCTTGGCCGGCGGCCGGTTCACGTAGCGCGGGTCGATGGGCTGCGGTTGACTCATACCCATGACCGTAGCGGGGTCCGGTGCCCGGCACGTCACCCCACTGAACGGTTCTACCGGTCCGATCGTCGACTGCGCCTCCTTCAGAAGGAGGAAATCCGGGCCGAGATCGAACCAGATCGGCGGAACGCGCGTGGCGACAGCCCGACCCGCGCGGTGAACAACCGGGTGAAGTACGCCGGATCGTCGTACCCGACCCGCCGTGCGACCGCTCCCACGGGCAGGTCCTCCTCCGCGAGCAGGGCCTTGGCGGTGTTGAGTCTTGTGGTCAAGACCAGTTCCTGCGGCGTGGAGCCCGTCGTACGCCGGACGGCCTCGCGCAACTGCTTCACGCTGAGTCCAAGCTCCGCGGCGTAGCCGTCGACGCTCAACGGCCTGCACGCGAGCCCGGCCAACTGAGCGGCCACGTCGTCGTCGGGAGGCGGTGCAGTCTGCGCGAGCAGGTCATAGAGCGCAGCAACGGTCTGTACGGCGTTGTGCGTGGTGCTGACCCGGAGGAGTCGGGTGAACGCGCGGTCCACCGGCCGCGGATCGGTGTAGCGGCGTACTGGCTCAGTGACGTCGAGGTGGCCGAGTGAAGTGAGTGCTGCGGTGGCGGGCCCGCTGAAGAGGGTCCAGGCCTGGCGCCAGCGGGTAGCGGGCCGGTAGCCGTGCAGGACGCCTGGGTAGAGCCAGAGCATCGCCGGCGCTTGGACCTCGAACAGTTGGCGGTCCGGGCCGTGCAGCAGATGCCCGCGGCCTTCCTTGATCCAGACGAGCGCGTGACAGCCGAGTGCGCGTTCCGGAGTGGCGCCGGGACGGTTCTCCTGCTCGCCGACGCCGAGGCAGAAGAGTCCAAGTTGACGCTCGGACTGACCTGGGGTCAGGTAGGTCGACCAGTTGGGCACGTCACAAGAGTCCAAGAACCGGTCGTCCGTGTCCATTCCGGTGGGCGGCGGGGCGCGGGTGGAATGGGTGCGTGCTGACATCCAACGGCTATGTGCTCGATCAGTCCCCACAGCGACTCGGCGACCTGAGCGTCGTACCGGATCGGGATCGTGCGAACCTGCCGCGGTTGCGTGAGCGGCTGCGCCGGGACGGATACCTCTTCCTGACCGGGTTGCTGGATCCCGAGGTGGTGCACGGCTTCCGCCGGTACTACTTCGGACTGACGGGAGCGGTGACGGACAGGGCGTCGTACCGGAAGGTGCTGTTCGACCAAATCGTGCCGGGGTCGGAGTACGCGGCCTTCTGCGCGCAGCCGGCCGTCAAGGGGTGGTTCGAGTGGTTTCTGGGCGGTGCGCCGTTCCTGCACAAACGGAAGATCATCCGGCAGACCGCACCGGGTGAGAATGGCATCGGTACGGCGACGCAGGCGCACTACGACCTGGTGTACCTCCGGGAAGGCAGTGATCAGGTGCTGTCCGCGTGGATCCCGCTGGGCGACTGTCCGGTGGCCCGCGGCGGGCTGACGTACCTGGAGGGCAGTCACCACCGCGTACGCGAGGAAGAGGCGGCTGGACGGCTCAAACGGCCGGCTGCGTCGATCACCGCGGACCTGCCGGGGCAGGCCGACGAGTACGACGCCCGGTGGCTGGTGACCGATTACGCGGCCGGTGACGTGGTCATCCACACCGCTCACACCATCCACGCCGCCCTCGACAACGTCTCCGAGGACATCCGGCTGTCCACCGACATTCGCTACCAGCGGGCCGACGATGCGATCGACGAGCGATGGCAGAACCACTGGCACGACCGGGACGGACTCTGAGCACTCCGGCTGACCGGAATGCGGGCGCTCTCGCTAACGACAATCATTTCGGATAAGGTGCTGACGATCGACCAGGCGGCGTCCCAGGTGCCGCCCGGCGGCACGAGTCGGAGGAGAGCCGTGAATCGCAACGAGTTGATCGCCGGCGTGGCGCAGAAGGCGGGGATCCCGCGGAACCAGGCCGAGAAGGTCCTCGACGCACTGGGCGACGTCGTCACCGAAGCCGTGCACAAGGGTGACAAGGTGTCGCTGACCGGCCTGCTGAGCATCGAGCGGGTGATGCGCGCGCCGCGGACCGGCCGCAACCCGCAGACCGGCGAGCCGCTCTCGATCCCGGCCGGTTATTCCGTCCGGCTGTCCTGTGGCAGCCGTCTGAAGGCCGCCGCGCGGGGAGAGCTCCGCACGGTGTCCTGACCTCGGCTGCAGCCGGAGTGGCTGTACGCCACCCCGGCTGCGTGCGCGGCTAGCGCCGTACCGCTGTCACCCAGTACGGCGTGGTCGGCAACGGCTCCTGGATGTCGAAGCGGGCGTTCGGCAGGTACAGCCGCTTGCCGAACGCGGCCACGGTCGTCGGTACGGCGAAGTCCGGACTGGTGATCTCACGCACCAGTGAGCCCGCACTGCCGGACCTGTTCAGCTTCACGACCGCGATCTTGTTCAGCTGGTTCTGGACGACGTACAGCGTCCGGCCGATCGTCAGCAGGCCGTCGCCGTTCGTCATTTGGGCCGCCAGGTCGACCTGCCGGGTGACACCGGTCCACGGGTGCACCCGGAACAGCAGACCGGTCGACGACTGCACGATGATCAGTGCGCGGCGGTCCGGCGTCCAGGTGATGCCGTTGGCGTTGAATCCCGGCTGGTGCACGTAGTCACCGGTCAGCGGGATCGTGCGGACGGCGGACTGGCCGAGCAGCTTCCCGTGCCGGCCGAACGGCACCTTGTAGATCACCGGCCGCTGCGAGTCCGTGAAGTACGCGGCGCTCCGGCCGAGGACCACGTCGTTGACGAACGTCGGTGCGCCCGGCGCGAGCTGGTAGTTCGCCAGGATCCTGCCGGTGCGGCTGTCGACCACGCGCGCGGTGCCGGCCGGTCCGCCGGCGACGAACAGCCGGCCGCGGTAGTCGATCTTGAGCCCGACGGACGGCGTACCCGGTCCCTGGCTGATCACTCTGCCCTTGCCGGTCCGCAGGCTGGCCGCGTAGATGTCGCCGTCGGCCAGCGAGCCGAAGTACGCGGTCGTGCCCTTGATCGCGATGCCCTCGGGCCGGAACCCGTTCGGCAGCTCGATGCGGGTCGGGAAGAGATGCTTGCCCCCGCCGGCAGTGGTCGAGGCCGCCGACGCCGGTGCAGTGGTCAGGCCGAGGATCAGTGCGGGCAGCCCGAGCAGGGCCGTGAGTCTACGGATGAACATGAGTACTTCCTCCCCTAAGAGATTTCACCGTAGGACAACCCGCCGTACAGGTGAACGGTTCAGCGTTCGACCGCGGTGACCCAGTACGGCGTGGTCGGAAGGGGCGGCTGGACGTTGAAGCGGGCGTTTCGCAGATAGAGGCGGTTGCCGAACGCGGCCGCGGTCGTCGGTACGTCGAAGTCGGGGCTGGTGATCCGGTCGACCAGCCGACCGCGGGTGCCCGACGGGTTGAGCTTCAGCACGGCGATCCGGTTGAGCCGGTTCTGGACGACGTACAGCGTGGTGCCGATGACCAGCAGGCCGTGCCGGTACTCGCCGGTGTACGCGATGGTCCTGACCGCGGACTGTGCGGGCAGCTTGCCGTGACGGCCGAGCGGCACCTTGTAGAACACGGGCTTCACCCGGCCGTTCCCACCGGCCGCGCCGGCCACGAACAGCCGGCCCTTGCGGTCCACCTTCATCCCGAGTGAGCCGGTGCCCGGGCCCTGGCTGATCACCCGGCCCCGACCGGTCCTCAGGTCGGCGGCATGGATGGCCGAGCATCAGCGCGGGCACGCTGAGACGGCGGTGAGCCGGCGGACGAGGCGTGGCATTGGCGGGTCCCTCCTGATCCGGATGTTCTTTTACCGGGTTGAACGGCACGGGCCTGTGGATAGTTCAAAGCCGCGATCGCGGCCAGCGGGTACTGTCACTGGCAGCAAGCTCTCGCGCTGAAGGAGTAGGGGCAGGGATGACAGCAGGGATCGACATTTCGGGTCTGTCCGGCGACGTGCGGCCGCAGGACGACCTGTACCGACACGCGAACGGGCCGTGGCTGGAGCAGCACGAGATCCCGGCGGACAAGGCCATCTACGGCGCCTTCCACGCGCTCTCGGACACCGCCGAGCAGGACGTCCGCGCGATCGTCGAGAAGACCGTCGCCGCCGGTCATCCGGAAGGCAGCGAGGCGCGCAAGGTCGCCGACCTCTACAGCAGCTTCATGGACGAGGAGACGATCGAGCGGCGGGGTGCGGAGCCGATCGCCGACCAGCTCGCCCTGGTCCGCGACATCGCAGACGTCGGCGACCTGGTCGCGGCCCTCGGCACGCTCGAGTTGCAGGGCGTGTCCGGCGTGTTCCACACCTGGATCGACGCCGACGCGAAGAAGTCCGACGAATACATCGTGTACTTCATGCAGGGCGGCATCAGCCTGCCGGACGAGTCCTACTACCGCGAGGCCTCCTTCGCCGAGATCCGTACGGCGTACGTCGCGCACGTCACCCGGATGCTCGAGCTCGCCGGCCTGCCGGACCCGGCCGGCGCCGCGGCCCGGATCATGGAGCTGGAGACGCGGATCGCCACCGGCCACTGGGACCGGGTCAAGGACCGCGACGTCACGCTCACGTACAACAAGCTCGGCCGGGCCGGGCTCGACGAGCTGACCCCGGGGTTCGACTGGTCACGCTGGCTCGACGGCGCCGGCGTACCGGCGACCGCGATCGAGCAGGTCGTCGTCCGGGAGCCCGACTTCTTCACCGCGGCCGCCGCGGCGTTGCGCGAGGTCGAGCTCGAGCGGTGGAAGGAGTGGCTGAGCTGGCGGGTCGTGCACGACGCGGCGCCGCTGCTGAGCAAGGCCTTCGTGGACGAGAACTTCGCCTTCTACGGCCGGACGCTGACCGGTGCGCCGGAGCTGCGCGAGCGGTGGAAGCGCGGGGTCGGTGTGGTCGAGTCCGCGCTCGGCGAGGCGCTCGGCAAGCTGTACGTCGCCGAGCACTTCCCGCCGGCCGCGAAGGCGCGGATGGTCGAGCTGGTGGCGAACCTGGTCGAGGCGTACCGGCAGCGGATCGACACGCTCGACTGGATGGGCGCGGACACGCGCCGCCGGGCGCTCGACAAGCTGGGCACCTTCCTGCCGAAGATCGGCTACCCGGACAAGTGGAAGGACTACAGCGCGCTCGAGGTCGACCCCGCCGACCTGGTCGGCAACGTGCGCCGCTCGGTCGCGGTGGAGACCGCGCGCGAGCTCGCCAAGCTCGGACAGCCGGTCGACCGGACCGAGTGGAAGATGACGCCGCAGACGGTCAACGCGTACTACAACCCCCGGATGAACGAGATCGTCTTCCCGGCCGGCATCCTGCAGCCGCCGTTCTTCGACTTGGACGCCGACGACGCGGTCAACTACGGCGCGATCGGTGCGGTCATCGGGCACGAGATCGGCCACGGCTTCGACGACCAGGGCTCGCGGTACGACGGCGACGGCAACATCAACGACTGGTGGACCGACGACGACCGCGCCGCCTTCGAGCAGCGCACCGACAAGCTCGTCGCGCAGTACGACGTACTCTCACCGGCCGAGACGCCTGGCCAGCACGTGAACGGCAAACTCACCCTCGGCGAGAACATCGGCGACCTGGGTGGCCTGTCGATCGCGTACGTCGCCTACCAGCTGTCCCTGGACGGCGCCGAGCCCCCGGTCATCGACGGCCTCACCGGCAGCCAGCGCTTCTTCCTCTCCTGGGCCACCGCCTGGTCCACCAAGACCCGCCCGGAAGAGGCCGCCCGCCGGCTCGCCATCGACCCCCACTCGCCGCCGGAGTTCCGCTGCAACGCGGTCGTCAAGAACATCGACGAATTCCACCGAACCTTCGCCACCAGCGCCTCCGACGGCATGTGGCTCGCCCCCGAAGACCGAGTCCGCATCTGGTAAACCACCAGCTCGGCAGCTCGCCGCCGTGGGCGGGGAGCTGCCGGGTTAGCTGGGTGTTGCGAGTACTACGACGACATCCAGTTCTGCAGGGCCTCGACGTCTCGTGGCATGGCTTCGGAGAGGTTCTCGGCACCGGATTCGGTGATGAGGATGTCGTCCTCGATGCGGATGCCGATGCCGCGGAGGTCCTCGGGGACGGTGAGGTCGTCGGCCTGGAAGTACAGGCCGGGCTCGACCGTGAGGACGTACCCGGCCTGCAGGTCGCCCTTGCGGTACTTCTCCTCCCGCGCCGCCGAGCAGTCGTGCACGTCGAGCCCGAGCATGTGGCTGACGCCGTGGAGCGTGTAGCGCTGGTACAGCATGCTCTCCGGGTCGAGCGCCTCCTCGGCCGACACCGGCAGCAGCTCCATCGCCTCCAGCCCGTACACGATGACCTTCATCGCGGCCTCGTGCGCGGTCCGGAACGTCACGCCAGGTTTGAGCGAGTCGATCCCGGCGTTCTGCGCGTCCAGCACCAGCTGGTACAGCTCCCGCTGACGCGGGGTGAACTCGCCGCTCACCGGCAGCGTCCGGGTGATGTCCGCGGTGTAGAGCTGCCGGTTCTCCACCCCCATGTCGAGCAGCATCAGCGTCCCGTCGACGACCGGGCCGTCGTTCTCGATCCAGTGCAGCGTGGTCGCGTGCGGTCCGGCCGCGGCGATCGAGGTGTACCCGACGTCGTTGCCCTCGGCGCGGGCCCGGCGCCAGAACGTGCCCTCGATCCAGCGTTCGCCGTACTCGCGGACCTTGTCCATCTCCGCCAGCACGTCGGAGAACCCGCGGTGGGTGATCGCGACCGCGTTCCGCAGTTGCTCGATCTCGAACGGGTCCTTGACCAGCCGCAGCTCCGACAGCGTCGCGGCCAGCTCGCGGTCGCGGTCGGAGTCGGTCTTCGCGCCGCTCAGCAGCGAGGCGATCGACTCGTGCTCACCGCGCCGTACCCGGGTCGGTACGTCGCCCTTGAGCGCATCCGCGAGCCGGTCGACGTGCCGCGTCTCGATGCCGTACTCCTTGGCCGTCTCGGTCAGCGACGGACGCCGGCCGGCCCACAGCTCGCCGTACATCCGGTCGCGCCAGAACTCCTCGCCCTCGCTGCGGTCGGACCGCGGGCGGAAGTACAGGACCGAGTCGTGGCCGCTGGTGCCGTTCGGCTCGAGCACCAGGACCGCGTCTGAGGTCTGGTCGCCGGCCAGCCAGACGTAGTCGGTGTGCGGACGGAAGACGAAGTCGGTGTCGTTCGACCGGACCTTGTACGTGCCGGCCGGGATCACCAGCCGCTCACCGGGGAACGCCCGCGACAGCGCGTCCCGCCGCTTCGCCGCCCACTCGCCGACGTCGCTCAGCGTCACGTCCTGTCGCTCCGAGTCCGCCCAGCCCGAGTTCATGAACGCCCGGAGCTTCGGGTTCGGCTCGTTGTCGTGCGACGCGGTTTTTGGCGCCGCCGCGGTCTCCTCGCCGCCGGCCGCGTCCGCAGCAGTCGCGCTCGAGCCGGCCGTGCTCGTGGTCCCGGCGGTCGCGTCTGCGGTGCTCGTGGTCTCGGTCGCGTTGGCCGGGGTCGCGGTTTCGGCGGTCGTGTTGTCGACGGCGGTCTCGGCGGTGGTCTCGGTCGTGTCGGTCATCGTCGACCAGTCCTCATCTCGGCGCGGGTGTGCGGTCAGGTCCCGTCGGGGCGCTAGCTGTGTACTTCGTCGCCGCGGAGCGTGCCGGTGTCGGGCAGCGCCTCGGCGGGGTCGGAGCCGATGCGGGTGATCGCATTGTGCTCGTCCACGAAGACTACGCTCGGCTCGAACACCTTCGCCTCCGCGGTGTCGAACATCCCGTACGCGATCAGGATCACCAGATCACCCGGATGAATCAGATGTGCCGCCGCCCCGTTGATCCCGACCACCCCGGACCCGCGCGGCCCTTCGATCAGGTACGTCGACAGCCGGTTGCCGTTCGTGATGTCGACAATGTCCACCTTCTCGCCCGGCAGCAGGTCCGCCGCCGCCATCAGCTCGGCGTCCAGCGTGCACGACCCCACGTAGTCCAGATCCGCCTGCGTCACCGTCGCCCGGTGCACCTTCGACTTCATCATCTCCCGCCACATGCCGGCGATCCTCCACCCCAACCCCACCCCTGTCAGTAACCACCATCACCCAACCGGTTCAGGTGGCCGGGGGACTCAGGGGGTGGCGGCTTGGGTTGCCAGGGCTCGGAGGGTTGTGTAGCGGGGGCGGAGGGTGGCTACTCGGGAGACCTCGGCGGGCACCGGGTCGAGGTGTTCGCCGCCGGGCTCGGGGGAGAGGCCGAGGGCTACGGCGGCGGCGCCGCGGGCTCCTACTTCGGCTTCGGAGCAGACGGTGGTGGGGCGGGCGAAGGTGGCGGTGAGGCAGCGGCGCCACCAGGCGGAGGCGTCGATGCCGCCGCCGCCGAGGACGACGGCGAGCTCGCGGCCGAAGAGCGAGTCGAGCATGCGGAGACCAAGGTCGATCTCCAGCGACGCGCCCTGGAGGGACGCCGCCAGGAGGTCCTCGGCGGTGTCGTCGAACGAGAGGCCGAAGTACACCCCGGACCCGCTCGGCACGGTGGCCGGCGGACGCGTGCCAGCCTGGAACGGGATCGCGATCACCCGAGACGACCCGATCTCCACGCCGACCGGCTCGTCCGAGTCCAACTGCAGTACGCCGGTCAGCCACGCGTGCAGGTTGCCCGCCGCCGAGAACGCCATCCCGGTCACCGCGCGCTCGTCGTCGACGCGGTACCGCCACAGCTCCCACGGCAGCTCCGGCGCGTCGGCGATCGGATGCACCACGCGTACGGCGGCCGACGTCCCCACGGTCACCGCCGCGGTCGTCTCGTCGTATCCGCCCGTCCCCACGTTGGACGCGGCGCCGTCGCCGGTCGGTGGATGCACGGGTACGCCGACCAGCCCCGGCCACCGGCGGACGAACTCGGCCGACAACGACCCGGTCCACCCGGACGGCACGATCGGCGGGAGCAACTCGGCCTTGGCGCCCGCGATCTCCAGCGCCTCCTCGTCGTACACCCCGCGGGCGAGGTCGAGCGTCCCGGTCCCGGAGGCGATCGACACCGAGGTCACCCGCTCGCCGGTGAGCCGCTCGAGCACGAGGTCCGGCAGGCCGGCGAACCCGGCCGGCGATCCCTCGGACAGCAGCCACGGGATCCGGCGCGTCCAGTACAGCCGGTGCAGCCAGGACCCGGTCCGGGCGTGGAAGGCCTGCTCGTCGAACGACGAGCCGAGGTCGAGGTCCACCGACCGGGTGTCCGCCCAGGTGATCACCGGCGTCTGCGGCTTCCCGGTGTTGTCGAGGGCAACGATTGAGTGCCACTGGGACGAGATCACGATCGCGCCGATGGCGTCGAGGTGCCCGTTCTGCTGCAGCTCGTCCAGGCAGCCGAGCAGACCTTCGACGTACTCGTGCAGGTCGAGCGTGGCCGAGCCGCCGGTCGCGTACGTCGGTGAGATCTTGTACCGCGCCAGCGCACCCGGGACCGGGGTGGCGTCCTCGGCGGACAGCACCAGCGCGCGGGCCGACGACGTCCCGAGGTCGAGCGCCACCACCTGACCGTCAGTCGTCGTCATGCAGTGCCTTCAGGAAGCTGGCGGCCCAGACGTTCACGTCGTGCTGCGCGAGGTGCTTGCGCATCGCCTTCATCCGTCGGCCGAGCTGGCGGTCGTCGGTGTTCATCGCGTCGACGATGGTGTCCTTCATCCCGTTGATGTCGTGCGGGTTGACCAGGAACGCCTGCCGGAACTCGTCCGCGGCGCCGGCGAACTCGCTCAGCACCAGCGCGCCGGTGTCGTCGTACCGGCAGGCGACGTACTCCTTGGCGACCAGGTTCATGCCGTCGCGCAGCGGGGTCACCACGGCGACGTCCGCGGCCCGGAACAGCGCGGCCATCTCGGTCCGCGAGTACGACGTGTGCAGGTAGTTGATCGCCGGCGTGCCGATCCGGCCGTGCTCGCCGTTGATCCGGCCGACCAGCAGCTCGATCTCGTCCCGGAGAACGCGGTACTGCTCGACCCGCTCCCGTGACGGCGTGGCCACCTGGACGAAGACCGCGTCGTCGACCGAGACGCGCTTCTCGTCCAGCAACTCGCCGAACGCGCGCAGTCGTTGCCGGATGCCCTTGGTGTAGTCGAGCCGGTCGACCCCGAGCAGGACGTGCGCCGGGTTGCCGACCTCCTGGCGGATCTCGGCCGCGCGGGCCTCGGTCTCCGCCTGCCGGGCGGTGTTCTCCAGCTCGCCGACGTCGATGGAGATCGGGAACGCCTTGGCCCGGACGATCCGGTCGTCGGGCAGGTGGATCCGGTCGCCGCGGGTGCGCAGGCCCATCCGGTTGCGGGCCAGGCGAGCGAAGTTCGAGGCGGCGCCGGGACGCTGGAAACCGACCAGGTCCGCGCCCATCAGCCCGTCCAGGATCTGCCGCCGCCACGGCATCTGGGCGAACAGCTCGGTCGGCGGGAACGGGATGTGCAGGAAGAACCCGATCCGTACGTCGGGCCGCAGCCGCCGCAGCATCGCCGGGACCAGTTGCAGCTGGTAGTCGTGCACCCAGACGTCGGCGTTGTCGTCGGCCGCGTCCGCGGCGGCCTCGGCGAACCGCCGGTTCACCGCGACGTACGACTCCCACCACTCCCGGTGGAACTCCGGCGCGACGATGACATCGTGGTACAGCGGCCAGAGCGTCGCGTTCGAGAACCCCTCGTAGTACAGCTGCACGTCCTCGGTGGACAGCATCACCGGCACCAGGTGCATACCGTCGTTGTCGAACGGGTCGACCTTCTCGTCGGCGCTGCCGGTCCAGCCGATCCAGGCGCCGTGGTGCCGCTGCATCACCGGGGCCAGCGCGGTCACCAGCCCACCCGGGCTGCGCCGCCACGCAGTACTGCCGTCGGGCATCTCGATCCGGTCGACGGGAAGGCGATTGGCCACCACTACGAAGGAACTACGTCCGTTCGGCATCTGCTGTTATCCACCCAGGTCTTCGTCGTCACCGGGGTACCTGACCCCGATCTGTCTACGGGTCTCGTCGAGCAGCTCGAGGACGTCGATCGTCCCGGCGTGCGGCAGCGTCGGCACCTCGAGGAGACCGTCGCGCAGCGCACGCATCACGTCCCCCGCCTCATAGTGGTACCCAAGCCCATGCGTCGGTACGTCGATCCGCTCCTCCCCGGCCGCCGTACGGCGCACGTAGTACTCGGGATGGTGGAAGCGGTGCGGCAGCAACAGACTGCCCTCGGAACCGCTCACCGCGGCCGTCCACGGGTTCTGCGAGCGCAGGCCGCAGGTGAGCGCGGCGACCGCGCCGGAGTCGTACCGCCAGGCCATCGCCACGTTGAGGTCGACACCGTCCTCGTTTAGCGCTCCGACCGCCTTCACCTCGGTTGGACGGCCGAGCGCCATGTACGTGAACGTCATCGGGTAGATGCCGCCGTCCATCAGCGAGCCGCCGCCGAGCGCCGGGTCGAGCAGCCGGGCCGGCAGCGTCGGCTTGTGGAAGGCGAAGTCGGCGACGACCTGCCGCGGCTCGCCGATCACGCCGCTCGCCAGGTCGGTGAAGAACGCCTGGACGACCGGGTTGGTGCGCATCCACATGGCCTCGGCGAACAGCGTCCGGTGCTCGGCCGCGACCGCGACCAGGTCGCGCGCCTGCTTCGCCGTGAGCGTGACCGGCTTCTCGCACAGGACCGCGATCCCGGCCTGCAGGGCGGCCCGGGCGACCGCGTAGTGCTGCGGGTGCGGCGTGCCGATGTAGATCACGTCGACCTCGCCGGAGTCGAGCAGCCGGCGGTAGTCGTCGTACGCGTGCCCGATGCCGAACTCGGCGGCGAACCGGTCGGCGTTGGCCTGCGACCGGGACGCGACGGCGGTGACCACGGCGTCGTCGGGGAGCAGCTTCAGATCCCTCGTGAACGACGTGGAGATGTTGCCAGTAGCAACGATGCCCCACCTGACGCGATCTACACCCACTGTGTGAACTCCGGGGTCGGGAACGGTCCGTCTGCCATGATTCTCGCGGTTTCGAAGGCGTGAGCCAAGCGAATGAGCGTGGCATCACTCCGGGCGGTGCCACTGAACGTGATCCCGACCGGCAGTCCGGCCACCAGTCCGGACGGCACCGACAGCAGCGGATAACCGGCCAGCGCGGCGTGCGAGGACGAGCTGCCGAGGACGTGGTCGCCGTTGACCAGGTCGATCGTCCAGGCCGGGGAGTACGACGGGGTGACGAGCGCGTCGAGCTGGTTGTCCCGGAGCAGGTCGTCGATCCCGTCACGGCCCGCCCGGAGCGCGGTCAGCCGGGAGGCGACGTAGATCGGGGAGTCCAGGCCCTCCGTGGCGGCGGCGCGCTCGAACAGCTCCTGGCCGAACCACTGCAGCTCGACGTCCGCATGCTCCTTGTTGAACGCGATCAGGTCGTCCAGCGTGCGCGGGCCGCCGGGAGCGCGGGTGGCCAGGTACGACGCCAGGTCGACCTTGAGCTCGTGCGCGAGCACCTGCAACTGGTCCTCGTCCCCACCGGGCGTCGGCAGCGACAGGTGGTCGATCAGCGTGGCTCCGCAGCGGCTGAGGAGGCCGAGCGCGCGTTCGGTGACTTCGTCCAGGCCGGTCGAGTACCCCCAGAGCGGCCCGCGCGGTACGCCGATCCGGACGTCGCTGAGGTCCGTCCCACGACAGCTCTCGCTGTAGTCGGTGCCGCCGCCGGTGATCACGGTGAGCAGGGCGGCGGCCTGGGAGACCGTCCTGGTCATCGGGCCGGCGGTGTCCTGCGAGTGGGAGATCGGCACGATGCCCTGCTGCGAGATCAGGCCGACCGTGGGCTTGAGGCCGACGATCCCGTTCAGCGCGGCCGGGCAGACGATCGACCCGTTGGTCTCGGTGCCGATCGCGTAGTCCGCGAGCCCGGCGGCGACCGCGGCGCCCGATCCGCTCGAGGAGCCGCCGGCGGAGCGGTTCAGCGCGTACGGGTTCCGCGTCAGGCCGCCGTACGCGCTCCAGCCGGACGAGGACGCCGAGCCGCGGAAGTTCGCCCACTCGCTCAGGTTCGTCTTGCCCAGGACGACACACCCGGCTTCACGCAGCCGCCGTACCAGCGGGGCGTCCTGAAGTGGCGGCGGCTGCTCGACCAGCGCCAGCGAGCCGGCCGTGGTCGGCAGGTCGGCGGTGTCGATGTTGTCCTTGACCAGGACCGGTACGCCGTGCAGCGGACCACGGACCCGCCCTTCGTCACGTTCGGTGTCGAGTCGGGCGGCATGGGTGAGGGCGGCGGGGTCAGGTGTGCAGACGGCGTTGACCAGCGGATCGACCTCACGGCCCCTGGCCTGCAGCTCCTCCACCAGCGCCACCGCACTGAATTCCTCCCCCACCCCACCACGCCGGTCGGAGAAAGTTGAGCTCACCGCATCGATCCTGCCAGAGTTGGCCCCGCCGGGAGTCCGCCGTACGACACGCTCCGTGTCGCTGACCGGTGAATGACATCGCTGTTGTTCAGCACGTACAGTGGAGCGCGGACGGACGATCACCGACCGCACAGGAGTCAGCAGCAGATGGACAGCGCCAACGCCAGCTCTCCCGGCCCCGCCGACGCTGCGTCGCCGACCCCGGCCGGGCTCTCCGAGCGTGACGGCGCGATCCTCGCCTTCGAGCGTCACTGGTGGAAGTACGCCGGTGCCAAGGAGCAGGCGATCCGGGACCAGTTCCAGATGTCGGCGACCCGGTACTACCAGGTCCTGAACGCCCTGATCGACCGGCCCGAGGCGCTGGCCCACGACCCGCTGCTGGTGAAACGGCTGCGCCGGTTGCGCGCCGCCCGCCAGCGCGCGCGCTCCGCACGCCGGCTGGGTATCGAGGTCTGACCATGTCCCGCCCGAAGGACGACCGGGGCCAGGTCCTCTCGTCCCTCGTCGCCGTGGTGGCCGTCGTCGCGATCGTCGCCGGCCTGCTGGTGCTGTTCGGCACCCGCGGCAACGACAGCACCGCGGACGAGCCGTCCGGCGCGAGTACGCCGGCCCCGAAGCCGACCGGTGGTCCGTCGACGGTCGGCGCCAGCGTGCCCCGGCCGACGCCGACGCCCACGACCGAGACCGAGACCGAGCAGCCCACCTCCGGGCCCACGTCAGCGCCGACCAGCGAGGCGTCGACGGAGCCGCCGCCCGCCACCCAGCCGCCGGCGACGGAGCCCACCACCATCCCGGCCGACCGGCGCCCGGCGGCCGAGATCTACAACAACACGGCGCGCAAGGGCCTGGCCGACTCGGTCGCCGGCCGGGCGCGGCAGGCCGGCTGGACCGTCGCCGGTGCCGACAACTGGCGCGGCAAGGTCGCCGCCAGCACCGTGTACTACCCGCCGGGCATGCTCGACGCCGCCAACCAGCTCGCCCGCGACCTCGGCATCGGCCGGACCAAGGGCGCGCTGGACAACATGAAGAAGGACCGCCTCACCGTGATCCTCACCTCGGACTACACCGGATGAGCACACCGACCATCCAGACCGACGCGGGACGCGAGGGCTGGGAGGCGATCGTCGCCGATCCGGCCACGGCGGTGATCTCGTCGGACTTCGACGGCGTGCTCGCACCGCTGGTCGAGGACCCGGCCCAGTCCCGCCCGGTCGAGGGCGCGCTGGACGCGCTGGCCCGGCTGGCCCGCTCGGTGAGCCAGGTCGCGATCGTCACCGGCCGACCGGCGCTGGTCGCCACCGAGCTGAGCGGCGTCACCGGTCACGCCGGTCTCGGGCAGCTCGTCGTGCTCGGGCACTACGGGCTCGAGCGGTGGGAAGCGGCCTCCGGCACGGTGATCAGCGATCCGGTGCCGGCCGGCGTCGCCGAAGCGCGCACCCGGCTCCCCGGGGTGCTGCGGGAGGTCGGCGTACCGGATGCGTTCGTGGAGGACAAGGAGAGTTCGCTCGCGGTGCACACGCGGCGGCTGGCCGATCCGGTCGGTGCGCTCGAGCGGTTGCGTACGCCGTTGACCGAGCTGGCCGAGTCCACCGAGCTCCGGCTGGAGCCGGGCAACCTGGTGCTGGAGCTGCGACCGCCCGGGATCGACAAGGGGGTCGCGTTGCGGCGGCTGCTCGAGTCGACGGGTGCTCGGTCGATCCTGTACGCCGGCGACGACCTCGGCGACCTGGCGGCGTACCGGGCGATCGAGGAGCAGCGCAAGACCGGTCTGCGCGCGGTGCTGCTGGCCACGCGGTCGTCGAACGCGACCGAGCTGATCGGGGCCGCCGACGTCGTGGTGGACGACCCCGCCGGCGTGGTGACCGTGCTCACGGCCCTTTCGGACGCGATCGCAGCACGCTGAACGTCTGCGTCAGCGTCCGTCCGAAGGACTGGATCGGCCGCTCGACGTACCCGCCCTCCTTCAGGTCGGCCATCCGCTCGAACGGGTTCCGCGACGCCGGGTCGCCGGTCAGCACCCACGAGACGATCACGCCGACGACGTACAGCGGCCACAACGGCAGGCCGATCAGGCAGAAGTACTGCCACGAGTGCCGCTCCTCGTGCCGCACCAGCGCCTCGTCGTCGAAGTACGCCCGCCCGTGCTTGCTGAGGACGACGTTCCCCACCGTGAACGCCCCCGCCTTCGGGAACTTCACCTTGTACCCGTTCGCGAAGAACAACCCCCGAGGCCCCCGGCTGAACCGGGCCCGCCCGATCACCCCCACCAGCAACCCCACCACCGTCGACAGATTCAGGAAGTTCCCCACCACCTTCACCCACTGCCACCCACTCATGCCTCAGTATCAGCCTGCCGCGGCCGCGATGTCTCGATGTCGCAATCATTGGGACAGACGGGATACCATGTCCTAAGAATTGAGACATTAGGACATCTATGACGATCTACAGCACACCGGAGCCGGATCTCGAGGACCAGCGGGTCCTCGAGCAGGTCCACGCGTTCCGGGCAGAGCTCGCCGACATTCTTCGGGTGCCCCGGCGATGGGCCGGCGGCCTGCGGCGCAGCATGCTCGCCCGCGCCATCCAAGGGTCGAACAGCATCGAGGGGTACGACGTCAAGCTCGACGACGCGGCCGCGGCGCTCGACGACGAAGAGGCCCTGAGTGCCGACGAGCGGACGTTCGCCGAGATCAGGGGATACCGTCAGGCTCTCGGTTACGTGCTGGCGATGGCGAACGACGCGGACTTCCGGCTGGACGTCTCGGCCGTCCGTGGCATGCACTTCATGATGCTGAGTCACGACCTGGCGAAGAGTCCTGGTAGCTACCGGCAGGGTGTGGTCTACGTGCACGACGAGACCACCGGCGAGAACGTTTACGAGGGGCCGCCGGCGGACGATGTCCCCGCCTTGGTCGCCGAGCTCATGGACGGCCTGGCCGGCGACGAAGCAGCCGATCCGCTGGTCCAGGCGGCGATGGCTCATCTCAACCTGGTCATGATCCACCCGTTCCGCGACGGCAACGGCCGGATGGCCAGAGCCCTGCAGACTTTGGTGCTGTCGCGCGGTGGCATCGGCGAGCCGGCCTTCTCCAGCATCGAAGAATGGCTTGGCAGCAACACGGAGGAGTATTACCGCGTGCTGGCCGCGACCGGCGCCGGTGCGTGGAATCCGGATCGATCGGCTGCGCTCTGGGTCAAGTTCAACCTGCGCGCGCACCACATGCAGGCGCAGACGGTGCGACGGCGGTATCACGAGGCAGGCAGGCTGTGGCAAGCCTTCGATGAGCTGATCGAGCAGCACGGCTTGGCGGAGCGGGTCGCGGACGAGTTGTTCGACGCCTCACTGGGTTTCCGGATCCGTCGATCGACCTACGTACGCCGCGCCGGGATCGAGGAGCGAACGGCGACGCGCGACCTGGCCAGGCTGACCGAGTTGTCTTTGCTTCGGCCTGTCGGTGAGACCAAGGGACGTCACTACGTGATGGGTGAGCAACTGATCGAGCTTGTGCAGCGCGTCCTGTCCACCCGCGAGCGGCTGACCGATCCCTACCCCTGGATGCGCGAGCGCCTAGCCCGAGTGCCCAAGGCGATCCGTTAGTTGTCGGTGGGGTGGGTAAGACTTGGCGGGTGAGATCGGTGGTGCGGGTTTGGCGGGCTGGGCGGGTGGTAGATCCGCATTCGGTGATCGGTGGGTTGCGGAAGGGGCCGGGGGATCCGGCGTACGTGTTCGATCCGGTGCGGCGGGCGGTGTGGCGCGCGACGCGGACGCCGGACGGGCCGGTGCTGCTGCGGCTGACGCCGTACGCGTCGACGGGGGAGGTCGAGGCGGAGGCGTGGGGGCCGGGGGCCGGGTGGGCGCTGGACGGGGTTCCGGAGCTGCTGGGGGAGGCGGACAGCTGGGACGGGTTCGAGCCGTTGCCGGAGCACCGGGCGCTGGTGGACGCGGCGCGGCGGTTCCCGCATGTGCGGGTGCCGCGGACGCGGGCGGTGTTCGAGGCGATGGCTGCGGCCGGGATCGAGCAGGTCGTCACCGGCAAGGAGGCGTTCCGGGCGTGGCGGGTGATCCTCCGCGAGTACGGCGAGCCGGCACCCGGGCCGCGGCCGCCGGACGGGCGCACGATGATGGTCCCGCCGGCGCCGGAGGAGTGGCGGTTGATCCCCTCCTGGCAGTGGTTGCGCGCCGGCGTGGAGGGCCGCCGGTCGAGGGTCGTGATCACCGCAGCGACGCGGGCCAAGGCGCTCGAACGGACCTTGGAGCTGACCGATTCGGCGGAGATCGAGCGGCGACTGCGGTCGCTCCCCGGTGTCGGGGTGTGGACGGCGGCCGAAGTACGGCAGCGCGCGCACGGTGACGCGGACGCGTTCTCGTTCGCGGACTACCACGTGTCTCGCAACGTCTCGTACGCCCTGATCGGCGAGGAACTCGACGACGACGGTTGCGCCGAGCTCATCGAGCCGTACCGGGGCCACCGCTTCCGCGTCCAGCGCCTGCTCGAGCTCGCGGGCATCGGCCACCCGCGCTACGGCCCGCGCAAGGCGCTGCCGACGCACACGCCCGGAGCGACCCACCGTCTCCGATAGTCCGGGCCCGATCTGGGAACCTGGTCCCACGATGACGATCGACGGAGACGGCCTCTACCTGGTCGCGGGGCTGGCCCTCCTGCTCGGTGCCGTCCTGCCACGACTTCTCCGCCGGTACGCCGTTTCCGCGCCGATCGCATTCGTCGGCGCCGGACTGTTGCTCGGCCTGGCCGTGGACCGGACCAAACTGAGCCCGATCGAGGAGCCCGAGCTCACCAAGCACCTGGCCGAGCTGACCGTCATCGTCGCGCTGATGGGCGTCGGCCTGGCGATCGACCGGCCGATCAGCCTGCTCCGGTGGAGTGTGACCTGGCGACTGCTGTTCGTCGCGATGCCGGCCTGCGTAGCGGCGCTGACCGGCATCGGCTGGTTGCTCGGTCTCGCGCCGGCGACGGCCCTGCTGGTCGCCGCCGTCCTCGCGCCGACCGACCCGGTGCTCGCCTCCGACATCCAGGTCGGCGGGCCGACCACCGGCGACGGCGCCGAGCCGGAGGAGGACGACGAGGTCCGATTCGCGCTGACGTCCGAGGCCGGACTCAACGACGGACTCGCGTATCCGCTGGTGTACCTGGCCGTCTTCTCGGTCACCAAGGCGCACTCGACGGTCGAGTGGCTGGGCTGGCACCTGATCGGCAAGTCCGTGATCGGTGTGGCGATCGGGCTCGGTGCGGGTTGGCTGCTGGGCAAGATGGCGTTCAGCGCGCCGTCGAAGAGCTTCCGGCTGGCGGACTCGCGGGAGCCGGTGCTCGCGCTGGCGATGACGCTGGGCGTCTACGGGCTCGCCGAGGTGCTGCACGGCTACGGGTTCCTCGCCGTCTTCGTCGCCGCCCTCGCGCTCCGGGCGGCCGAGCGCAGTCACGACTTCCACGCCGAGCTGCACAACTTCATCGGCGAGCTCGAGCACATCCTGACCTGGGTCATCCTGCTGCTGCTCGGCGTCGCGATCACCGGTGGTCTGCTCGAACCACTGACACTGGCCGGCGTGGCCATCGGCGTACTGCTCGTGTTCGTCGTCCGGCCGCTGATCGCGTGGCTGTCGCTCGCGGGCTCGGAGCTGCACCGCTCCGAGAAGTGGATGACGGCGGCCTTCGGGGTGCGCGGCGTGTCGTCGATCTACTACCTGGCGGCGGTCGGTGCGACGTTCGCGACCGACCTGCCGTGGTTGTGGGCGACGGTCGGCTTCACGATCGTGCTGAGCGTCGTTGTTCACGGCGTCGCGGCGACGCCGGCGATGCAGCTGCTCGATCTCCGCCGCGACCGGGCTTCCTGAGCGCCCCGGCGGGCGGCTCGGCGCCGTGACGGACGGCCGTGGCGGCGTGGATCCCGGCTGCGAAGTCCTTCAGTCCCTTGAACATGTCTCCATCGTCCGGGCTGCCGTCCCGGCGCAGAAGTGGCACTGAAGACGACTACCGCTAAGATTTTGACATATGAGTCAGCGCACCGTGTCAGTGCTCGCGTACGACGGGATGACGGCGTTCGAGGCCGGGATCGTGATCGAGGTGTTCGGGCTGGCCTGGCCGGACATCGACCAGCCCTGGTACGAGCTGAAGGTCTGCACCGAGACGCCGGAGCCGATCCGGGTGCTCGGCGGCGCGACGCTCAGCAGCCCGCACGGCCTGGACGAGTTCGCGGCCGCGGACACCGTCGTCATCCCCAGCGTCGCCGACCCACGCGGCGAGACCTCACCCGAGCTGATCGCCGCGCTCCAGCGCGCACACCGCCGCGGTGCGCGGATCGTCTCGATCTGCTCCGGCGCGTTCGCGCTCGCCGCGGCCGGCCTGCTCGACGGCCGCCGAGCGACCACGCACTGGCGGTACGCCGACCTGCTGCGCTCCCGCTACCCACAGATCGTCGTGGACCCGGAGCCGCTCTACACCGACGAAGGCGACGTACTTACCAGTGCGGGCTGTGCAGCCGGGCTGGACCTGGCGTTGCACCTGGTCCGCAAGGACTACGGCGCTGCGGTGGCGAACGCGGTCGCCCGTCGCCTGGTGATCCAGCCGTACCGGTCCGGCGGGCAGGCGCAGTACATCGAGTCCCCGGTGCCGCCCGACCCCGACGACACCGCGGTGGCCAGGAGCCTCGGCTGGGCGCTCGAACATCTCGCCGAGCCCATCGGCGTACCCGATCTGGCCCGGCATGCCGGCCTGTCGCCGCGGACGTACCTGCGGCACTTCACCAAGGCGACCGGTACGACGCCGGCGAAATGGCTGATCGCCCAGCGGATCCAGGCGGCCCTGACCATGCTGGAGACCGGGGACGCGCCGGTGGAGGAGATCGCGGTGGCGGCCGGATTCGCCACCCCGGTGACGTTCCGGCACCACTTCGCGAAGCAGGTGCACACGTCACCGTCGGCGTACCGGCGGACCTTCCGGGCCCGGCAGGGCTGAGATCCGCTGTCTCGGATGATGGGAACCGCAGACACCATATGGACCCGATTGGGTAATCTCGGGGGAGCTCATCCAGAGGGACTGAGGGAAACGGCCCGTTGACGTCCCGGCAACCCTCCCCGTCGAGACCCCGTCCGGGGCGACCTCACGAGGGAACGGTGCCAAATCCGTCCCGCGCCGAGATCCGGTGTCCGGGGAAGATGAGAGGGGAACCTCACTCATGAGCCTGACCGCCGCCACCCCCACCCTCCGCGAAGGTGCCTTCGGCAACGGTACGCACCTGAGCTGTCGCGCCTGTGGGGCGAAGTCGCCGCTCGGTCCGTTCTACGCCTGTACCGAGTGCTTCGGTCCGCTCGAGGTCGGGTACGACTTCCCGACGATCACCCGCGAGCACATCGAGGCCGGCCCCAAGAACATCTGGCGCTACCAGCCGCTGCTCCCCGTCCCGGCCGACGTGGCGAGCTTCCCGAACACCGAGCCCGGCTACACCCGGCTGATCGACGCCGGCAACCTCGCCCGCGAGCTCGGCCTGCGCAAGCTGTGGGTGAAGGACGACTCGGGCAACCCGACGCACTCCTTCAAGGACCGCGTCGTCGCGTCCGCCCTGAGCGCCACCCGCGAGCTCGGCATGAAGGTCTTCGCCTGCCCGTCCACCGGCAACCTGGCCAACGCCGTGGCCGCGGCCGCCGCCCGGGCCGGCATCCGCTCGGTCGTGTTCATCCCGCACGACCTCGAGCGTCCGAAGGTGATCACCACGGCCGTGTACGGCGGCACGCTGGTCGCCGTCGAGGGCAACTACGACGACGTGAACAAGCTGGCCTCGGAGATCGCCGGCGAGGAGGAGGGCTGGGCGTTCGTCAACGTCAACGTCCGCCCGTACTACTCCGAGGGCTCCAAGACGCTGGCCTTCGAGATCGCTGAGCAGCTCGGCTGGCGGCTGCCGCAGCAGATCGTCGTCCCGGTCGCCTCCGGCTCCCAGCTGACCAAGATCGACAAGGGCTTCACCGAGCTCGGCAAGCTCGGCCTGGTCGACGCCACCGACTACAAGGTGTACGGCGCGCAGGCCACCGGCTGCTCGCCGGTCGCGCAGGCCTTCCGGGACGGGTACGACGTGGTGAAGCCGGTCCGCCCGGACACGATCGCCAAGTCGCTCGCGATCGGGAACCCGGCCGACGGACCGTACGTGCTGGACGTCGCCCGCCGTACCGGTGGCGCGATCGAGGACGTCAGCGACGACGAGGTCGTCGAGGGCATCCAGTTGCTGGCCCGGACCGAGGGCATCTTCACCGAGACCGCGGGCGGGGTGACGGTCGCGACGCTGAAGAAGCTGGTCGAATCCGGTCAGCTCGACCCGGACGCCGAGACGGTGATCATCAACTCCGGCGACGGGCTGAAGACGCTCGACGCCGTGGCCGACCGGGTCGGCCCCAAGGTGACCATCCCCGCGTCGTACGACGCCTTCGTGAAGGCAGGCCTGCAGTGAGCGTGAGCGTTCGTGTCCCGACCATCCTGCGGCCCTACACCCAGGGCGCCTCGTCGGTCAGCGCCGAGGGCGCGACGCTGAGCGAGGTGCTCGAGTCGCTGGACAGCTCGTACCCGGGCATCAAGGGCCGCGTGCTCGACGAGTCCGGCGAGCTGCGCCGGTTCGTCAACGTGTACGTCGACAACGACGACGTCCGGTTCGCCGACGGCCTGCAGACCTCGATCAAGGACGGCGGCGAGGTCTCCATCATCCCGGCGGTCGCCGGCGGCTGACATCATGACCGGATGCGCGCGGTCGTAGTCACGCAGTACGGCGTCCTGCCGGTCGTCGAGCACGTTCCGGAGCCCGAGGTGGCGGCCGGTGGCGTCGTACTCCAGGTCGAAGCCACCGGCCTGTGCCGCAGCGACTGGCACGGCTGGATGGGGCACGACCCGGACATCGTCCTGCCGCACGTCCCCGGGCACGAGCTGGCCGGGACCATCGCGGCTGTGGGCGAGGGTGTCGACGGCTGGCAGGTCGGCGATCGCGTCACGACGCCGTTCATCTGCGCGTGCGGCACGTGCGAGCAGTGCCTCTCGGGGAACCAGCAGGTCTGCCCGAATCAGCTGCAGCCGGGCTTCAACTACTGGGGTTCCTTCGCCGAGTACGTCGCCCTGCCGTACGCGTCGGTGAATCTGGTCCGCCTGCCGGACGACCTTAGCTTTGACACCGCCGCAGGTCTTGGGTGCCGGTTCGCCACGTCATTCCGCGCCATCCGCCAGGTCGGGCGGGTCGTGGCCGGCGAGCGGGTGGCGATCTTCGGCTGCGGAGGCGTCGGACTGTCCGCCGTCATGATCGCCGCCGCCCTCGGAGCCGAGGTCGTCGCGATCGACACGAACCCGGATGCCCTTGAGTTGGCCCGTTCGTACGGGGCCTCTCAGGTTCTGCAGGCCTCGCCGACGACCGTCGACGACCTCCGCGACCTCGGTGGCGCCCACGTCACCATGGACGCGCTCGGGTCGAACGACATCGTCCAGCAGGCCCTCCTCGCCCTCCGCCCCCGCGGCCGCCACCTCCAGGTGGGCCTTCTCCCGTCCGGCGTACAACTGGACGTCAGCCGCCTGATCGGCCAGGAACTCGAATGGCTGGGCAGCCACGGCATGCCCGCCCACGCCTACCCCGAGATGCTCAACCTAGTTGCCACCGGCAACCTCAGCCCGGCCGACCTGATCACCCGCACAATCCCCCTGGCCGAAACCCCCACCGCCCTGGCAGCCCTCACCAACAACACCCCACCCGGCATCACCATCATCCGCCCAACGGAGTGAGGCCTTACGCACCGGCCCCCGGTTGTCGCCGTTCACTGCCTGCGGGGCTGCTCCCCGCGATGTTGTCCAGAGGTGCCTGTGGACAACGTCGAGAGGCGAGATCCCTTGAAAACAAGGGGAATCGGCTTTGAAAACTGTCGGAGGGGCCGTCTAGAGTTGGTGCATGGAAGATCTGGGGCAGCGGCCGGTGTGGTCGATGAGCGGCAGCGAGATGCTGTCGACTCTCGACGTACTGGATGCCGAGCTGGCCCGGTTGCAGACCTACCGCCTCCAGGTGATCGCCGGCCTCGAGGATGTCGGCTACGCGCAGGAGGTCGGTGCCCACGACACCGCCCGACTGCTGACCTTCCGGTACCGCCTCAACAGCACCGACGCCCACCGAGACGTCCGCCTCGCCCGCGCCCTCCCCAAGTACGACGCGGTCGCAGCAGCCCTGCCTGACCCAGCCCTGGCTGACACAGCACCCGGCGCGCAGACCGCGGCTGCGACCGCCGAGCACGAACAGCAGCACGACCACGATGCCGAGCCCGACCACGGCGGCGAGCACGACGCCGAGCACGACCGGGGCGAGCATGACGGTGAGCACGCTGATCATCGCGAGGACGATCAGCGGTGGTTGCTGCGACCGGCCCAGGCCGAGGCGATCGTCTCCGCCCTCGAGCGAGTCCCGGCAACCGTCCCGGTTGAGGACGTCGAGGTCGCCGAACAGCAACTGGTCAACCTCGCCCGCCACCTGTCCCCGGCCGAACTCCGCCGGGCCGGCAAACAGATCCGCGACCTGCTGGACACCGACGGCCCCGAACCCGACGAACACAAGGCCTACGCCCGCGAATCACTCACCCTGAGCGACGCGGACAACGGCGTGGCTTTCCGCGGCTACCTGGCCAACGAGAACGCCGAACTCCTCCGTGCCCTCATCCACGCCAACGCCCGCCCCCACAAAACCGTCGACGGCGACCCCGACCCCCGCCCCCGCGCCAAACGCCAAGCCGACGCCCTCACCACCACCCTCACCCTTGCCGCCACAGCCACCGACACCACCCCCCGCCGCGACGACCGCGCCGCCACCGAGCGCCGTTCGGCTGGTGTCGGCACCGCCCTCGCCAGCGACGGAACCACCTTGAGCGACCGTGATTGCCCTGCCGCCGAGCCGACCGGAAGTCCGGCGGCCGAGCATCTGACCGGGGCCGAGGGCGGGCGGTCCGGGCAGAGCGGCTGGGTGCCGGGGTTCGGGGCGAAGGCGAACATCACCGTCACCATCGACCTGAACGACCTCAAGGCGGCCACCGCGGAGGCGACCGGCCAACTCGTGTACGGCGACAACCTGTCCGCGGCCGCGATCCGCCGGCTGGCTTGCGACGCCAACATCATCCCGCTCGTGCTCGGCACCAACTCCGAACCCCTCGACATCGGCCGCGCCGCACGCCTCGTCAACCGCCACCTGCGCCGCGCCCTCAACGCCCGCGACAAAGGCTGCGTCGTCTGCGCCGCCCCACCCATCCACTGCGACGCCCACCACCTCCACAGCTGGCTCGACGGCGGCCCCACCGCGATCAACAACCTCGTCCTGCTCTGCCGCCGCCACCACCGCGACCTCCACTCCGGCCACTGGACCATCCACATCACCAACGGCACAGTCCACGTCACCCGCCCCGCCTGGGCCGACCCACCCCCACCCCACACCCTGAACCGCACCACCAACCCACCACCCCCACGCCCCGCGCGCAGCCACCCACCCCTGCCCGACGACGCTCCGAAGGACACCCAGGCGTCGCCTCGCTCCGTGCCCCCAGCCTCCGAGCCAGCAGCCTCGGCACCGGCAGCCTCGGCACCGGCAGCCTCGGCACCGGCAGCCTCGGCACCGGCAACCGCCGGACCGAACTCCACAGCGTGCGAGCCCTCAGCCCGCGCGGCCTCGGGCACGGACTCCGCGTACTCGGCTGTGGCACCCTCAGGCTCTGAAGGTTCAGGATCTCCACCCGCAGCCTCGGCGCACTCAGCCTGTGCGGCTCCCGACTCGGCGCACTCAGCCTGTGCGCCTCCCGACTCGGCGCACTCAGCCTGTGCGCCTCCCGCGTCTGCCGCCTCATCCTCGGCGGCCTCTGCGTCCGCTCCTCCAGGCGCAGCCCCTTCAGCTTGGGCAGCGTCACCTCCCGAGCCCGGCAACAGCCCAGACGCGTCGGGCAGATCGACCCCGCCGCCACGCAGACCGTCCCGCTGGGTGGCCGACGACGAGAAGCTCAGGCAGGCCGCACAGTTCGCAGTCTGGAGCAGCGAGCGGACGGGCGAACCACCAACCCTCACGGCGAGCAGCTTCAGTGCAGACAGCGCGGACCGCTCGGCAGCACACCCGCCGGCAAGATCTACGACCTCGTGGGCATCAACCGACGAAGTCGGTGCAATCTCCGGTGAGGACGACCAGCGGGTCGCGTTTCTCGGGAGTCCGCCCCGATCGGTCAACTCGGCGCGACTCGGCGACCGCGATGTTCCGCGGCGAGAGTGCGTCGAGATGGTGAGGGACGGTTGATCTTGGTCGTCGTCTGGTTAGGGGCTGAACAGCTTCCAGTGGCCCTCGGAGACGACCTCGACGGTGCCGTCGACCACCTTGACCGCGCTCTGGTCGTCGATCGCGTACGTCGCCGCCGGGATCCGGGCCGCCCACTGCTCGGCGTTGGCCAGGGAGGCGTCCGGGTGGTCCGGGTTCTCGAAGTGGGGGATCACCGCGAAGTCGACGAGCCCGGCGCCCTGGCCGGTGACGAGAATTCTGTCGACGTCACCCTCGGGCGTGCTGAAGACGACGTCCTCCGTCTTCAACGGCCCGTCGACGCCACGAGGCGGCTCGGTGTAGGTCTCGACGAACGTGGAGGACGCGGCGATGCTCCCGGCACTCACGCCGACGTACACCGCCTCCGACCGCAGCGACGGCAGGAGAGCAGTCAGCCCGGAGCGTCGCATCCAGTTCGCGAGGAACAGCGGGTCGCCGCCCCAGAACAACAGCGCGTCCGCCTCCTGCACGAACGGCACCCAGGCTTCTTCCTCGATGCTCGGCAACACTGACAACTCCAGGATGCCCATCGACTTCCACCCGAGATTGGCCAACCGCGACGGATTGTTCCCGGTCACCGCCCGCCAGGCCCCGATGGAGCCACCCGGGAACGGGTAGATCGCGGTGGGAACGAAGAGCGCGCTGGATTCCTCGATCGGCTTACCCAGCAGCTCGACCAGCGCATCCTGCACGCTCGCGTTCCGAACTCCGCCAGAAGTCAGCAGAAGCTTCATCCCATCCCTCCATCCCGACGACCCCACGCCGCCGCTCAACCCTCCCACGAACAGCCCCCACCGAATCCGACAACGCCACTGAAACTCTCCACAAGTTTCCGCCGCGTCCGCGCGCCCTCCGCCCGTCCGTCGGCTGGACGGGCTGGTTGCGTTCATCGGTCGACCAACCGGGCGGCTTCCTCAGTCCGCCGGGTGGGTGACCACGGCAGGTTGTCTGCCGAGGGCGACAAGCCGCGAGGGCACCGGGCGACAGCACCGCAGTCCGCCGGGGTGACGAGCCGGTTGGTGATTACGTCCTGGCGACCGTTGACGGGCGATAAGCCCGCGCGGCGGGGCGATAGCACCGCAGGTCGCCGGCGGCAGCCGGACACGGATGCGCGGCGATCAGCCGAGGGTTGGGCGGGAGCGCGCGGAGCGGACAGGACGGGGAGCCTGCGACGAGGAGGGGCCGCGTAGCAAGCGGGGGTCGGGGCTACAGGCGGATGAGGTAGATGGTGGGTGGGCGGCCGGTTCGGCCGTGTTGTTGGCTGCCGATGGGGGCGGCGAGGCCGGCTCGTTCGAGGCGTTTGAGGACTCGGCGGGCGGTGCGGAGCTGGACGGCGAGGTGGTCGGCGACGTCCTGGGTGGTGAGGCCGTCGGGGAGGGTGGCGGTGAGTTCGCGCATGCGGGCGAGGGTCTGGGTATTCAGACCGACGCGCCGGGCCAGCAGGGGAAGGCTCTCGGGACCGCGAGCGGTGGCGGGCTGTTCGCCGGTGGGCTCGATCACGATCTCCACGTCGTCGGACATCGAGACGACACCGGCCACGGACCCGATCGACGCTGCCCGGCTGACGGCGCGACGGGCGAGCGCTTCCGCCTCGGCCGCCGTACGTCCGACGCCGAAGCCGACGTACGCCGTGTCGTGGCGGGAGGCGAGGTGGTCGAGCAGGGGCATGCGGGTGAACTGTTCGGTGGCCTGCTCGAGGACGCCGCGGGTGGTGACGACCAGGTGGCGGCCGTCGGGGAGGACGGCGAGGCTGGCGCCGAGGGTGATGAGGTCGGCGGCGAGGGCGTCGTCGGGTTCGGGGAGGTCGATGATGCCGAGGGCGACCTGGGCGTCGCCGACGTGCTGGCCGGTCGTGGTGAGGACGAGGGCCTGCAGCGTGGAGCGGATCGAGTACCGCGAGGGCGCGAGCCGGACCGAGGGCATCTCGTTCTCGAGCAGGTGGAACGCCGAGCCGAGGCAGCTGATCGCGACCTTGCTGTCGTGCTTCTCGCGGGCAGCCCGGTGGAAGGCGACGATGTCGTCGGAGGTGAGCCCGGGCCGGTACGGGAGCACGTGGATCTGGTCGGTCGGCAGCTTCGCCTCGATCAGCGTCTCCAGCACCTCACTGCGGCGCAGCGTGTCGATCGAGAACTGCGTGACGTTGTGGCCGAGCCGGAGCAGTTCGACGAGGGCGCGGAGCAGCGTGGCGCCGTCGTACGAGACGTACATCGCCGGGCGGTCGATCACGCCGGCCTCGGTGGCGATCGTGTACGGGACGACGCCGGTGAACAGGATCGCGTCCACCTTCTCGTGGGACTGCTCGACCACCTCGACCGCTTCGGTCTCGTGGTGATAGGGCAGCGGGAGCAACGTCGTGCCGCTCGGCGGACCGACCGCGATCACCCGCTGGACCAGGTCCTCCGGGCCGATGACACCGACCGTGAGGGCCATCAGGCCACCGCCGGATTGATCTGCACGGCACTCCTTCGACGACGTCGGGTCGGGCCCTCAACTCGCAGGATAGTTCCTGAGGTCCTCGAGACAGCGAACGACGAGCTCTCGCTCCGGTGCGGGCAGCTCCGGACCGTAGGCGTCGTAGGCCGCGTCCTCCGGGATCAACCCTTCCCAGACCGCAGCCCACAGCATCCGCTGCACGTACCCCTCGATCGGCGCGTAGAACGTCGCCGCCGCGAAGCGGTCCAGCCGGTCCGAGGCGGTCAGGAAGCCACTGTGGTCGCCTGACGTCCAAGCACGCAGTACGGCGGCCGACAACTCGACCTCTGCCGCGGCGATCCCGACGAGTGCAGTGTCGGCGCCCCACATGAACGACGGGCCGAACATCCGGTCCTCACCAGTGATCAGCAGCTTGCCGGTACCGCGCCCCGCCCAGATCGCGTCCTGACAGCCGATCGCCCGGTCGAGCGTCGCTGTCTTGACCCCGAGCATCGCATCCAGGCTCAACAGGTCGCGGATGAGCTCCGGTGGGTACGGGTACCCACCCGCCTCGCCGTGCAGGTAGAAACCGACCAGTGGCAGCCCGCTCTCGGCCGCCACGCGCTCATGCAGCGCAACGGCCTGCGCGTGCCCGTCCGGAAGCCCACCCAGCGCAGCGTGCGGGTAGACCATCACAGCGTCCGCTCCACCCGCGGCAGCCTGCAGTGCCATCGCCACAGTCGCGTCCGCGGCCTCTTGCAACGTGTGCGCCGGCTGAGACCGAGGTACGCCGACTCCGGCCACGATCGGCACGTCCGTAGCCTGTCGCCAGGTCTCCAGCACCTTTGACCGGTCCGCGGCCGACAGGTACAGCCCACGACCCGTGTGCGCCCACACCGCGACCCCACCGATCGGCTGGGTCGCCATCCGGCCGGCGTACGCGGACAGAGCGTCGTACGCGATCACCCCGTCGCTGTCCATCGGGGTGACGACCGCGGGGAGCAGGGTGCCGCGGAGTTGCTCGACGAGTGCGTGCATCGGACCTCTCAGACGTCGTGGCCGAGGCCTGGGCTCGTGGGTACGTCGATCCAGCCGTCGCAGTCGGCGAACACGGTCGGGGCCAGCGGATCCTCGTGCACCATCAGCGGCCCGACCAGGTCGGCGGCCACGGTCGCACCGGGTACGGCGGCGGCCAGGTGGACCGCGGCCAGCGTGGCCACGCCCAGCTCAGGCATCGAGCCTACCTTCACCGCCAGGCCCGCCGCCTCGGCTACGTTGGCGATCTGCAGGGCTCTGTGCAGTCCACCGACCTTGAGGATCTTGATGTTCAGTACGTCGGCCGCACCGCGCCGGGCGATCTCCAGCGCGTCCTGCAGCGAGTGCATGCTCTCGTCGACCATCACGCGTACGTCGAGCCGGTCGCGCAACCGCACGAGCCCGGCCAGGTCCCACCGCGGCAGCGGCTGCTCCAGGATGCTCAGGCCGGCGTCGGCCATTTTGGTCAGGTACGGGAGCGCGGTCGCGGCGTCGTACCCCTCGTTCGCGTCCAGGCACAGCTCGGCGTCTGCCGGGATGGCTGCGCGGACCGCACGGACGAGGTCGAGGTCCTTGGCCGGCTCGTGGCCGCCCTTGACCTTCAGGTGCCGGAAGCCCTTGCCGGCGTACTCCGCTGCCTCGGCCGCCATCTCGTCCAGGGTGCCGAGGCCGACGACCCAGGTGGTCTGCACACGGTCGCGGATGCTGCCGCCCAGCAGCACGTGCACCGGCCAGCCGCTCACCCGGCCGGCCAGGTCGTACAGGGCGATGTCGAGGCCGGACTTGGCCACGTGCTGGCCGCGGAGCACCGAGTCCATCACCAGGTGGGCACCGGCGCGGTCGAGCGGGTCGTGGCCGATCAGGGCGGGCGCGAGGTGCTCCTCGATCGCCGCGGTGACCCCGGCCAGCGTCTCGCCCGTGTACGCCGTCATCGGCGAGGTCTCACCGATCCCGATCGCGCCGTCAGCGGTGTGCACCTCGACCACCAGGCTGACCAGCTCGGTGCTGATCCCGCTGCTGATCTGGAACGGACGCCGGTACGGCGCGCTGACCACGCGGGTCTTGATCGCGCTGATCGGCCCCGAGGTCTGCGCCGGTTCGGGCCGGGCCGGCACCCCGGCCGGATGTGGTATGACGCTCAAATCCGGCTCCTCAGGGTCGCAATCTGGCGAGAAAGGACTTACGGTCAAGACCGTAAATACCGTGAGCGCACTCTGTCAACGGAAGGTGGCACCCTGATGCGGCTGGGGCTCTATCTCAACCTCTACGGCACGCCCGGCGAGCGGCCGCGACTCGAGGACGCGGTCGAGCAGGCGCGGCTCGCCGAGCAGGCCGGATTCGAGTGGATCGTGCTCGGCGAACGCCACCTGCACCGGCCCGGATACCACGAGATCCTCACGTCGCTCGCCTACCTGGCCGCCAAGACCGACCGCATCGGCCTGGCCACCTCAGGCATCGTGGCGCCGCTCTACGACCCCGTCGTACTGGCCGAGACGCTCGCGCACATCGACGTACTGTCGGGTGGGCGGCTGACCGCGGGGTTCGTGCTCGGGTACCGGCCGGAGGAGTTCGCGCTGTACGGCGTGACGCAGGCCGAGCGGGTCGCGCGGTTCGAGGAGTGCCTGACGATCCTCACGCGGTTGTGGACGTCGGACGAGGTGACGTACGACGGGAAGTTCACCAGCATCCGGGAGGCGTTCCTGTCGCCCCGACCCGTGCAGAGCCCGCGGCCGCGGTTGTGGAACGGCGGGCGGGTGTCCGCCGTCCTCGAACGGACCGCGCGGATGTGCGACGGGTGGACGACGTCGTTCAACGAGCTCGACGCGGAGCTGCCGGGGAAGATCTCGGAGTACCGCTCGTATCCGGCGGGTGAGGGCTCGCTGGGACGCGAGGTGATCCTCTGCCGGGAGGGGTACTGCGCTGACACGTCGCAGGACGCGCGTCGGGTCCTGGAGGCGCCGCTGCGGGACCTGTACGACGCCTACACCGGCTGGAAGCGTACGTCGGCGGACGCGAGCCGCTACACCCAAGGCTGGGACGACATCGCGGCCCGCAGCGTCATCGGCTCACCCGCGGAGTGTGCCGACCGCCTGGCCCACTATGAGGCGATGGGTGCCGACGGCATCATCCTCCGCCTCCAGCCCCCCGGCCTCTCGCAGACCGACACCCTCCGCGCCATCGAAGCCTTCGGAAACCTTCGCTAGTCGGCCCGGCTCAGGCTTTCAGGCCGGACATGGCGATGCTGTCGGTCAGGTAGCGCTGGAGGAGGCCGAAGACCAGGAGGCTCGGGACGACGGTGATCGTGGCGCCGGCCATGACCTGGTTGATCGGGACGGCCTGGGTTTGCAGGGTTGCCAGGCCGACCGTCAGCGTCTGCATCTCGCCGGACTGGCCGATGACCAGCGGCCAGAGGAAGTCGTTCCAGTGCCAGAGGAAGACAAAGATGCCGAGGGTCGCCAGCGCCGGCCGGATCAGCGGCAGCACGATCTGGGTGAAGATGCGCCACTCCGGCGCACCGTCGATCTCGGCGGCTTCGAAGAGCTCGTCGGGCAGCTGGCTGATGAACTGGCGCAGCAGGAACACGCTCTGCGAGTTCGCCAGTGTCGGCACGATCAGGCCCCAGTAGCTGTCGACCCAGTCGAGCCTGGAGACCAGGATGTACGACGGGATCAGGGTCGCCTGGAACGGGACCATCAGCGTGGCCAGGAACGCCCAGAACATCAGCTCCCGCCCTGGGAACCGCTTCTTCGCGAACGCGTAGCCGGCCATCGCCGCGAACAGCAGGACGAAGACGACCGACACCAGCGAGTACAGCAGCGAGTTGATCGTCCAGCGGGGGATGTCCGAGCTGGACAGCACCCGGCTGAAGTTGTCGAGCGTGTACCGGGTCGGGTCGAGCGCGTCCGGGAACGTCTGGCCGCTGGGCGGGGCGAACGCGACCATCACCATCGCGGCGAACGGCACGATGGTGACGATCGCGGTCAGCGTGAGCAGGGTCGGCAGCGTCAGCCGGGCGACCGGACGGCTCTCGGTCTTCGGTGGCGGTGCCGTGTCCTGGGCGCGGGGTCGTTCGAGCAGGTTCACCATCAGTCGTCCCTCCCGACCAGCCGTCGCTGCACGAGCGAGACGATGAGCACGATCGCGAACAGCACCAGGCCGATCGCGCTGGCGTAGCCGAAGTCGAAGTACTTGAAACCGCTGTCGTACAGGAAGTAGACGAGCGAGTAGCTCGAGCGCACCGGGCCGCCGCCGGTCATCACGTACATCGCGTCGAAGACCTGGAACGCGCCGATGGTCTCGATCACGAGCACGAAGAACAGCACCGGCCGCAGCTGCGGCAGCGTGATGTAGCGGAACCGCTGCCAGGTGCCGGCGCCGTCGATCATCGCGGCTTCGAGGTACGAGCGCGGGACCGCCTGCAGACCGGCGAGCAGGATGAGCATCGAGTAGCCGAAGCCCTTCCAGGCGGACGTGACCGCGATCGACGGCAGCACCAGGCCGGACTCGGCGAGGAAGTCGATCGGGCCGACGGACACCAGGCCGAGGACCGCGTTGATCAGGCCGTCCTGGGCGTCGTAGATCCACTTCCAGATGACCGCGGCGAGCACGATGCTGGTCACGTACGGGAGGAAGAACACACCGCGGAAGAAGCCGCGGCCCCAGACGACCTGGTGCAGGAGTACGGCGGTGCCGAGCGACAACAGCATGGTCAGCGGAACGAAGATCGCCGTGTAGGTGAGCGTGACGATCAGCGCCTCGTGGAACAGGCCGTCCTGGAGCAGGCGAGTGTAGTTGTCAACCGCAACGAAATCCCAGCGCCCGCTCAGCCGGTAGTCGGTGAGTGAGAGCAGGACGGCGCCGACCACCGGCAGGAACCGGAACGCCAGGAACAGCAGGAGCATCGGCGCGACGAACAGCAACCCGACCCACGGGCGGCGGAGTGAGCGCCGCCGCCCCGGGGGTGGCGAACTACGCAGGGAGGGGGTGGGCGCCGGTTGGCCGGCCACGGGCCCCGCCCGGCCCGTGGCCGTGTCCGGCGTCTGCCGGGCGTCGGTCAACGCTGTCTCGACAGGAGGTCGTTGGCCTGCTTCGCGGCGTCGTCGAGCGCCTGCTGCGGCGCCTTCTTCCCGGTCAGCACGGCCTGGATCTCGACGCTCAGCAGCGACATCACCTGGCGGGCGGACGCGTTCGGCTCACCCGGTACGGCGTACTGCAGGGCGTCGGCGAACTTCTGCGAGACCGGATCCGTCGTCCGCGTCTTCGCGTCGGTGCGCGGGGTGAAGAAGCCGGACGCCTTGCTGAGACCTTCGACCTGGGCCGGCTGGATCATGAAGGACAGGAACTTCTTCGCCGCGTCGACGTTCTCGGACGCGGCGTTCACCGCGAGCCCGCCGGGCAGCCCGAAGCCGACCTGCTTCGCCCCCGTCAGCGGCTTCCCGATGACGACGTTGGCGGCCCCCCAGGTCGTCGCCACCGTCTTGGCGTCGGCCGGCGTACTGGTGAACGCCAGCGCCACCTGCCCCTTGCCGAACGGCTGGTCGGCGACCACGTTGCCGTTGCTCAGGGCACTCTTCGGGATCCCGCCCTGGTCGTAGAGGCTCTTCAGGAACGTCAGCGCCTCGAGCCCCGGCGCCTGGTTGAAGGCGACCGACTTGCCGTCGTCGTTGAACACCTTGCCGCCCGCCTGCCAGAGCAGCGGGTAGAAGTTGAGGTTCAGCGACGCCTCCGGCGACGCGGAGTAGTCCATCGTGGAGAAGCCGGCCGCCTTGATCTTCGGTGCCGCGGCCTTGATCTCGTCCCAGGTCTCCGGCGGCTTGCTGATCCCCGCCTTGTCCAGGATCGTCTTGTTGAACATCGTCGTGGTGACGGTGTGGTAGATCGGCGCGGCGTAGACCTTGCCGTCCACCGTCAGGCCGGGAAGAGCGGCCGGCAGGAACTTGTCCTTGTCCGGCTCGACCACGTCGTCGACCGGCTCGAACGACCCGTTCTTGACGTACTGCGGCATCTGGTCGGGGATCTGCAGGACGACGTCCGGCCCCTTCTTACCGGCGAACGCGGCCGCGAGCTTCTCGTCCCGCTTGTCCCACGTCTGCGCCTCGATCTTCAGGTCGATGTCGGTGTTGGCGGACTCGAAGTCCGTCTCGACCTTCTTCCAGTAGGCGTCGGCGGCCGCCTGGTCCCCGATCACCGGGTACATCCAGAGGGTGACGGGCTTCTTCGCCTCCGAGTCGGAGCCGCCCGAGTCGTCGCCGCAGGAACTGAGAGCGGCGGCCAGCACAAGGGCCGTGAGTGGTGCCGCGATGCGGCGGACGGTGGAATTCATCGCACCCCCTGGGTGTCCGGAAGTCAGGGCCGGAAGTTGGACGACCGAATAACGGTCAGGACCGAAAGTAGCTGGGTGGAATTTCGGCTGTCAACGGCTGAGATCAACTCGGAACAGCTCGGCGCCGTGGGTCAGCAGCAGTTGGCGGTCGTTCCGGACGCCGAGCCGGCGGTGGGCCTTCTCGACGAGCAGCGCCGGGGCCTTGCCCGGTGCGATCCGGAAGATCTTGTTCAGGTCGATGCTCACGTAGACCGCGTCCCTGGTCGCGACGATGTCCCCGCTGGACGTCGTTGTCCCGAGGACGAAGGACTTGACTACCTTGCCGCTCCGGGGGTTCATCGCGAACGCTGTCTTGCCGGCCACGCCCCACAGCAGGCCGTCCGGCCCGAACGTCACCGAGGACACCGTGATCGCGCCGGCCACGGGCACGACCTCCCACAGCTTGCGGGCGCGCTTCACGTCCCAGGCGAACACGGTCCCCTCGGTCCGGGTCGGCGGGGTGGTGGCGAGGCCGCCGGCGATCGACGTACCGCCGTACACGATGCCGCGGCGGGCGGTCAGGCCGAAGACGCTCTCGTCCTGGACCACGTGCCGGTACTTCTGCGTGGCACCGGTCTTCGGGTCGTGGATGACAAGCGCGCCGCCGAGCCGGTCGCCGTCGGGGATGGTGCCGACCGCGAGCTTGCCGTCCACCTCGACCAGCGCGCGGGCGCGGGTCTGGAAGATGTCGGGCTTGAGGTTCAGCACCTGCTTCGGGTTGTCGGGCGTGCCGGGCGGTCCGGGTGAGTACTCCGGGCTGCTCCACGGCTTGCCGAGGTCGTAGGTGTAGACGCGGGCGTCGGGGTACGCGCCGATCCAGAGGTTGCCTTTCTTGCCCTCCAGCAGCGCCTCGGTCTGCGAGAACCGGTTGAACGTGGCCTCGCCGGTGTCCGGGTCCACCACCGACACCCCGCCGTTCAGGAAGCCGCCGGCGTAGATGTGGTCCTTGCCTCCGGCCACGGACAGAATCTCGATCGGCTCCCGCCGTACCGAGGTCTGGAAGATCTCCGACTTGCCCGTCTGCGGGTTGTAGCGGAACTCCTCGCCCCGCCAGAGCGTGCCGACGATGCTCTTACCCGGGTAGTCGGGAAGGCCGAGCTCGGCCCAGCCGATCGAGCGCGTGTTCTGGATCCGGCCGGTGAACGTCAGGCCGGTGCCGGTGAGCGTCTTCGTCGCCGGGTCGTACTTCTTCAGCTCGCTCGCCTGGATCAGGTAGATCTCGCCGTTGTCGCCGACCGGAGAGACGTCCAGGCCGTGCGCGTTCGGGATCTCGTCCACCCAGGCGCCGGACGCGATGTCCCAGACGTACAACGGGCCGGGGAAGGCCGTGCTGATCCGCGCGTAGACCCGGCCGGCCCGGGTGTTCAGGTCGTAGACGACCTTGTCCGACGGGTCGCCGAGCCCGGGTGGCGACGGCAGCTCGGTGACCGCGCCGGTGGCCACGTCCAGCTCGAGGATGTGCGCGTCCGGCATCGTGCCGCCGTAGATCTTGCCGTTCCAGTAATCGATGCTCTTGACGTAGGTCTGGCCGGCCTTGAGCTGGCCGTAGTCGCGGACCTCACCGGTCGCATGGTCGAACCGGAACACCTTGCCGTTCGGGAAGGTGCCGCCGTACACGTTGCCCTGCTCGTCGGTGGTGATCCGCTGGATGAACGTCTCGGTCGCGATCGGGCGGCCGAGGTCCTCGACGGTGTTCCCCGAGCCGGGCTTCCACCGGTACAGGTGGCCGTTGTTGTAGGTGCCCGCGTAGATGGTGCCGTCCGGGGCTGCGGCCACGGCGTAGCTGCCGCCGGCGCCGGGCAGCGGCGCGGACAGCAGCGGCGTCCCGGTGACCGGGTCGATGGCGTTCAGGTACGCCGGGTCGCTGGTCGAGACGTTCCAGATCGCGGTCTTGCCGTCCGGGCCGGGTGCGACCGTGCCGCCGATCAGCAGGACGTCGGACAGCGGCGTACCGAGGGAGGTGACGGTCGCGGTCGGCGGGCCGGGCTTTGCGGATGGATCGGCCTTTGCGGATGGGTCGGACTGGGCGGTCGGATCGGACTGTGCTGGTGGGCCGGCGTCGGTGGGAGGTCGGCCGGCGTCGGCGGGCGTGGTCAGGGTGGCGACGAGCAGCGCGGCGAGTGTCACCGCAATGAGCGATTGGGCAGATCGCATGCGAGTCCTCCGGTTGACGACCTATTTACGGTCCTGTCCGAAAGTAAGCCTGCGGCTCATGGTGAAGTCAACCGCTCGGGCACAATTGCCGGTAGTGGCAGGCGTACTCCGTTTCGGTCCTCGCCGTTAAGCCGGTGGCATCCTGGTCAACAGGTTCTCGAGCATGTCGCGGGTGGCGGCGAAGTAGCTGTTCTCGCGGTGCAGCGCGCGGTGGAACGCCTGCAGCTCGGCGGGCGAGATCGTGTTCGAGAACGTACTGATCTCGGTCAGGTCGAGCCGCCGGTTGAACAGGTGCACGGTGTCGCGCCACCGGTGCAGCAGGCCGACGAGCTCGGCGTCGCGGTGCCGGCCGAGGGCGCCGGAGACGAGCGCCAGGTCGACCGCGGACACCACCAGCCGCGGGTACACCTGCCGCGTGGTCGGCGTTGTCGGCGAGAACCGTTCGTCGCTCAGCAGCCGGGTGTTCTCCCGCAACTCGTCCGCGACCGCCCGCAGGACCTCGGTACGCCGCTCGGCCTCGGCCGTCAGCCGCTCGACGAAGATGCCGGTCAACCCGGCGACCAGCGTGAGCGAGTTGACCGCCGGCTCCCAGCGCGAGTTCTCCGGCCAGAAGAACCAGATCACCCCGAGAACGAACGCGACCGCGAGCAACCCGTAGCTGATCGCCGTGACAACAGTACGTCGGTACGCCGCCCAACGAACGTCCACCGCCGGCAACACCCGCCGCACCTGCCGCAACCGCACCAACACCCGAACCCGAGCCCGCCAAACCCCCGCATCCCCCACCCCACCCTGCGCCCCGGCTCCGGTTGGCGTCTCGCTTCCGGCCTGATGCCCGCCGTCAGCCGGTGAGTCGCCTTCGCCTGGCGCGGCACCTCGGTCCGGCGCCTCGCCTTCGCGCGGCGATCCGGTGGCGGGTGGGTCCGTCGGGGTGCCCGGCGTACCGGCTGGGGTCATGTCGACCAGATGTCGTCGGCGAGGGTGTGGGCGGTGGTGTTCTCCGCCGTGCCGGGAGCGAGCAGGAGCAGGTCGAGACCGAACGGGCTCGGCCTGCGGGCGTAGCGGAACCCGGAGTGGGCGTGCTCGACCGGCGTCAGGTCGCAGGCGGCGGTGAGCTTCTTCAGCCGCTCGGTGGAGTACTTGCGGGTGGTGTAGAGCAGGATCGTGTCCTCCGGCTCGAGCACCACCTGGGTATGGTCCGGCAGCCCCATCACAATCGGCTCACCGGTGTTGTTCTGCCAGACGATCTTCACCAGCAGGGCGTCGTCGTTCTCCACCTCGCCGCGGAAGTCGATCCGGTCGTTGTCGATCTTCAGGTCCGTGTTGTACCGCAACGCACTGGTGACGAACTCGGCGAACGCCCGGGTCTGGTGGTACTCGTCCGCGGCCGCCTTCGCCGCCTCCTGGTCGAGGCTGCTGGTGCTCGCCACCTCGAGCAGCAACCGGTCCTGCGGCCGGAGCACCCGGGTGATCGTGTGGAGCAGCTCCTCGTCGCTCTCGAAGTTGGCCAGCGTGTTGCCGGTCAGCGTGAACAGGATCGGCTCGTCGCCGATCAGCCGGGACAGCATCTGACCCAGTTCGTCCATGTTGTCCGCGATCGAGAAGTCGAGTTGCACCGGCAGCACCTGCGACATCGGGAACCGGACGCCGCGGACCGGCTCCAGGGTGCCCATCCGGAGCATCTCCGAGCTCATGTCGACCGGGACGTAGTACATGTCCCGGTTGTGCCGGCGCATGTCGCCGAGAATGGTGCGATCCTTGACGCCGGTGCCGACGCCGAGGCTGACCAGGTGGAAGCCACCTTGGTCGACGTGTGGGCGGAGCTTGCGCCAGTGCCGCAGGAAGGACTCCGTGCCGGCCTTCATCACCAGGTAGAACGGGTCGTTGGTCGCGTTCGCCCAGGCGATCGTCGGGCCGATGCCCCAGTAGGAGAAGCCGGAGGTGATCTGCTTGCCGTCGCCGGTCGTCGAGAACGGTCCGCGCAAGTCGCCGGTCAGCGTCGCCAGCTTGTCGGTCTGGTCCTCGCCGACGAGCAGCAGCGACCAGGCGAAGTCGTCGTCGGCCAGCGCCTGCTCGAGCTTGCGGATCACGGGTACCGGCTCCGTCACGTATCCACCCCTCACAGTGTGAGACGTCAGGCTACCGCTTGCCACCGCCCCCCGCAGTCCACCAACGCCGTACGCCGCACCCCCCGGCAACCGATTGCCCGCCACCGGCCCACTCGCGCACCCCGACTCGTGCGTACTGCGGAATCCTGCAACTGCCGGGAGCGTGAGGACTGCGGGGTGGGTGGACTGAACCGCGGTGGTTTCGGGGCGGTGGGGTGGGTCAGACGGGGGTGACGGTGTCGGCTTCGCGGCCTTTGGGGCCGTCGACGATCTGGAACTCGACCTGCTGGCCGTCCTCGAGCGTCTTGTAGCCGTCGGAGACGATCTTGCTCCAGTGGACGAAGACGTCGTCCTGTCCGTCGACGGCAAGGAAACCGTAGCCCTTGTCGGCGTTGAACCACTTCACGGTGCCGCGCACCATCGAGAACTCCTGTGACAACGGGGCCCGCTTCACCCGGACCCCTCGGGTACTGAACCACGGCCGAAGCCGCTTTTAGCGGTCCAAAGCCTAGCGGAGACCGCTTGCGGTACGCCGTACTGCCCGTGGCACTGTGAACCCCGCCACAACGCCCGCGAACGCCACGACGATCCCGATCAGGAAGCCGAACCGGTAGCCGGTCATCGGGTCGTCCGCCGCGGTCACGGGTGCGCACAGAGCCAGGCCGAGAGTGGTCCCGAGCTGCGCCGAGGAGGTGAGTACGCCGGCCGCGACACCACGCTCGCCTTCGACGACGTCCGCCGTACCGGCCGTGGTCGACGACACCGACGCGAGGCCGAGGCTCACGCCCATGACGGCGAACGCGGTGATCAGCAGAAGCAGCGGTGCGTCGTCCTCGGGCAGGAGCAGCAGCAGAGCGACGCCGACAGCGATGCCGAGGAAGCCGGTCACCAGCATCCGGCGAGTGCCCTGTCGCAGGGCCGCGTACGGACCCGCGAGTGAGCCGCCGATGACGGCCAGGTTGAACGCCGGGAAGATCAGCCCGGCCTGGGCGGGTGGGAGCTGGTCCTGGACGTACAGCGCGGCGGTGAGCATCGGCGGTGACGTCGACGCGGTCACCGCGGCCGCGGTCAGGTTTCCGCCGAGTACGCCGCGGGTCCGCGCGAGGGTAATAGGGAGAAGTGGCTGTGGCGAGCGACGCTCGACTCGGGCGAATAGAGCGAGCAACGGCGCTGCGCCTGCGAGTGCTACCCACCCGCGAACGCCGGTCGGGTCGTGCGCAACCTCCGACAGGCCGAGCGCGATGAGCGCGATGCCGGCGGTGATCAGACACGCGCCTGGTACGTCGAGCGAGCGGACGGGCGTGGTCCGGCCACGACCCGCGAGTGCGCGCAGACTCACCAGAAACGCGATGAGTCCGATCGGGACGTTCACCGCGAACACCCACCGCCAGCCGCCGAGTTGGGTGAGTACGCCGCCCAGGACCCAGCCGCTCGCGCCGCCTGCGGCTCCGGACGCCGTCCACCAGCCGAGGGCGCGTCTGGCGGCGTCCTGCGGCAGGGAGTCGGACAGTGCCGCGAGGGCGGCCGGCGCGAGCAGTGCCGCGCCGAGGCCTTGGACCAGCCGGGACGCGATGAGGACGGCCGGTGACCACGCCAGCGCGCAGGCGAGCGAGGCAGCGGTGAAGATCGCGAGCCCGGAGCGGAACATCCGCCGAGAACCCGCCAGATCGGACGCCCGACCGCCGAGGACAAGCAGGCCGGCAAGCGCGACCGTGTAAGCGGTGAACACCCACAACAGCCCGACCGGTCCGAATCCGAGCTCCGCATCGATCGCAGGCAGCGCCATAGTGACGATCGTCGCGTCGAGCACCACCACGAACTGCGCCACACAAACGACCGCCCAGCCGCCCGCCCGGGCGGGGGTGTTTCCAGTAAAGCTGGTCATGCCGGAAACAGGTTCCCAACAGGCTCGACCTCAAACTGGTAAAGTGTGTTTTGATGGAAACACCCCAGCTTCCCGACGGCATCCGCGAGCTCCCCGTGGTCGCCCGCGACCTCGCGCTGGATTTCGCGAACACGGTCGACGACCCCCTCGGACCTGAGCGCCACGACCACATCGCCGACTACCACGGACTCCTGTGGTGGTCACTCCGCGTGTCCCTGATCACCGAACCCGAAGCCGACCGCCTCCTGCACACCGCTGCCCCCCGCCCCGCAGCCGCCATAGTCCGCAAGGCCCACGCGCTCCGCGACGCCATCAACCACACAGCCGGCACCATCGCCGACGCCCAAGCACGCTCCCTCGCGACGGCGGACTCCCGAGCAGAACAGTCCACCCGCACCGCACCGGACACCCAGCGCAACACCGTCAGCGCGGAGGACTCGCAGGCGCAGCGCAATGCCGGTGGTGGGTCGGGCTCGCGGGCGCAGCGCGAGGCCGGTGGTGCGTCGGGCTCGTGGGCACAGCGCAATGCCGGTGGTGCGTCGGGCTCGCGGGCGCGACGCGAGGCCGGTGGTGGGCTGGACTCGCGGGCGCAGGGCGACGCTGGTATCGCGGCGGGGTCCCGGGGACAGCGCGCCGATGGGGCTGGTGCTGGGGATGCGGGGGTGGAGGGGTGGCGGCTTGAGGGGTGGGAGGAGTTGCGGCCGTTCGTGACCAGTGCTGTCGAGCGGGCGGAGTTGGTGGACCTGCAGCCGACCTGGCGGTTCGAGTTGCTGGACTCGCCGTTGTGGCCGGTCGCGCACGCCGCCTACGAGCTGCTCACCAGCCCGCGGGCGGCGCGCATCAAGAGATGCGCCGGCTGCCCCTGGCTGTTCCTCGATCAGTCGAAGAACGGCAGCCGCCGCTGGTGTTCCATGGAAATCTGCGGCACCTCGGAGAAGGTCCGCCTCTATGTCACCCGGCGCGCCGCCCGCCGTTCCCAGAGCTGAAGCGCCCGCGCCAGGCCCAGCGACGTTCCCAGAGCTGAAGCGTGCCCGTCAGGCCCAGCGCCGTACCGACGAGGAGGGTGCTGACCCAGAGTGGGGCGCGGTAGTCGGTTGCGGCGATGGCGGCTCCGCCCAAGGCTGGGCCGAGGGCGGCGCCGACGTTGAGGGACGCGGTGGCGAGGCCGCCGGTGAGGACGGGGGAGGCCGAGCCGGCGTAGAGGGCGTGGGAGATCAGCGTCGAGCCGACGGCGAACGACAGCAGTCCTTGAGTGATCACGAGTACGACGGTCGCGGCCGGGATCGACGCGGTGAGCGTGAAGACGCCCCAGCCGAGCAACAAGGTGCTGCCGGCAACGAAGGCCAGGCGGTGGTCGCGGCGGTCGGCGTACCGGCCGGCAAGCGTGACGCCGGCGAACGAGCCGAGGCCGAACAGCGCGAGCATCACCGGCACCCAGCCGTCGCCGAGTGCGGTCACGTCCGTCACCACCGGTGTGAGGTACGTGAATGAGCAGAACGTTGCCCCGTTCACCAATGCCCCGAGTGCGAGCAGTACGACGAGACACCGGTCGACACCGAAACCGTTCGTGGCCTCGGGGTCCCCGAGTGGTACGAGGCCGGGCGTCGCCGGGCCGGTGATGCGGGTGGCGGGTACGGCACGCAGGATCGCGATCAGGGCTGGGACGGAGATGATCGCGACTGCCCAGAAGGCGGACCGCCAGCCGAGGTGCTGGCCGAGGACGGCGCCCGCGGGTACGCCGGCGATGCAGGCGAGCGTCGTACCTCCGAGCAGGACGGAGGTTGCTCGGCCCTTCGCATCCGGGGAGACCAGCGTGGTGGCGGTGGCGAGGGCGAGTGCGAGGAAGCCGGCGTTGGCGAGGGCGGCGATCACGCGGGTCAGCAGGAGGATCGTGAAGCTGGTGGTGAGTGCGCCGATCACGTGAACGAGCAGGAAGACGGTCAGGGTGACCAGGAGGGTACGGCGGCGCGGCCAGCGGGCGCCAAGGACGGCGATCGCCGGGGCTCCGACGATCATGCCGACCGCGAACGCCGAGGTGAGCCAGCCTGCGGCGGGGATCGAGACGCCCAGGTCGCGGGCGATGTCGGGGCCGAGGCCGGACAGCATGAATTCGGAGGTTGCCTGGGCGAACACGGCCAGGCCGAGCAGGTACAGCACGAGAGGCATGCGTGCAGACAGGGGAAAGCGCATGAAGGAAGGCATGAAGGCTCCGCAACCACGTCGATGAGGTGCGGCGGGTACGAGCCGCCGCGGGACAGGCCGCGGCGCCCGAGCTCCGCAGGACGAACGCCTGGGTGCGGAACGGGCAGGGGACAGCGGCCGGCATCGCCGGCGATTCGGAGCGGGAGTGCCACCGAACGCCGGTGGCTACGGTCTGCTGGCCTCAGGACTGGACATGCGGAGGAGCGTACGGAACACCGCAACAGGGGTCCACCGAGTTACTGGTGAACCCCCGTGGGACGTGCGTTAGCTGCGGTGGGAGGCGGCTAGGCCTACTATGCCGGCGGCTACCAGGAGGAGGGCGGAGGTGACGCCGAGGTCGTCGGTCTGGAGGACGCCGTTGTCGGTGAGCATCCAGATGGTGGCGCCGCCGGACAGGACGGTGCCGGCGATGATGCCGGGTACGTCCGGTTTCGACTTCTGCTTCATCCGCGCTCCACCTTGATCCTCTGCTTCATCCCCGCTTGACCCTGATCTTCCGACGATCGCGCTTCACACGCGAGCCCGTGCGTTCCCCGCTCCACTCTGATCTTCTGCATCAGCCGCGTTCTATTTTGATGCTGCCTAGTTTCAGGTCCATGTCGAGGGTGAGTGTTTGAGGGCCGGGTTTGTTGTCGGGGCCGAGGTCCTTGATGGTCAGTTCGGCATTATGGCCGCCCTTGTGTTCGTTCAGCCAGGACAGTTCGCCCATCTCGGCGGACAACTGGCCCTCGACGTCCACGTCCTGCGGGACCTTGACGACGACCTCGCCGACCCCGCCATGGACCTCGATCCGGGCGCCCGGCGCGAACTCGGCCTTGGTCAGGTCCAGGCGGACCGACCCGGCGTCGAACGTGTAGTTGTTGCTGGTCGCGGTGATCTGCTGGCCCGCCGGGGCGACGTAGTTGGTGTCCGCGAAGTTGCGCGGCACCTCCGGGAACACGGAGCTCGCCGCCGCGCCGGCCGCGAGCAGGATGCCGAGCGGCAGCAGCGCGAGCGTCCGGCCGAGGAACCCGCCGAGCAGCATGCCGGCGCCGAGCGTCAGCAGGCCGATGACCAGCATGGTCGACGTGGCCGCGCCGGCCGCCCAGGCGATCGCGATCGCGGCGCCGGTGAGGACGACGACGATCGACTTCACCCCGCGCATGCCCTTGGCCGGCGGTGCCGACGCCTTGGCGGTGGCCGGAGGCGGGCCCGCGGTCGGCTCGTCGACGTACAGGCCGAGGGGGTCGTCCTCGGTCCACACAGGAAGGACCGGTTCGACGGTGCGGTCCTGGGGTCGCTGTGTGGCCGAGGACGACGGACCCGCCGGGGGAGCTGACGGGCCGGTCTGGGGGTACGCCGACGTGGCGGGCTGACCCGTGGCAGCGGAGGAGGAGTACCCGGGCTGGGAAGGCTGGCCAGGCTGCGAAGGCTGACCGGCCTGACCACTCTGCCAGGGCTGCGAGGGCTGACCGGGCTGACCGGGCTGACCGGGCTGCCAGGGCTGACCAGGCTGCGAAGGCTGACCAGGCTGACCAGGCTGACCAGGCTGGCCAGGCTGGCCAGGGTGAGCGTGCTGACCCGGGCCGGCCCACTGCTGCGGGCCGGACCAGCCGCGGTTGGCGGCGAGGTTCTGGTTCTTGCGGAGCTTCTTGCGCTGGGAGGCGACCACCCAGATGACCGCGAGCACGATCAGCGGCCCGGGCACGAACCGGCCGAAGTCGAACGACGACATCATCGCGATCGCGACGAACACGCAGGCGCCGATCACGATCGGCCACAGCCACGGGTGGTCCGGGCGGACCTTGTCGCCGAGCAGTCCCTGCGCCGCGGACCGGTCGCTGCCCTCGTCCGGCATCAGCACCCAGGCGGCGATGTAGAAGATGGCCCCCGGCCCACTGAGGACGAGGACCGCCATCACCACCCGGACCAGCACCGGGTCGATGTTCAGCGCGCGGCCGATTCCGCCGCAGACGCCGGCCACCATCCGGTCCGACCGGCTACGCTGCCAGCTCTGCACGTTCTGCAGGCCGCCGCGGTCGAACCCACCGGGTCCACTCGAGTTCTGCTCCATGCCACCGATAGTGTCCCCACGCCCACCCCGGCACCATCGGGGATCCCCCTCTCGCGACCCCGGGGTCGGCTCCCGGAGACCGGTCCGCTCGGGGTTCTCCCCGGTACGACCCTGACCCGGCCGGACAGGCGCTGAGGAGCCGCCTAGGGACAAGCCTGCTGGTGTCGGCCCTGTCAACGTGTGACGATCGTGGGGATGAACCAGTCAGCCGCCGCCGCGCCCACGGGCAGGTCCTCCACCCCGGAGGCCTCACCCGGGCCGCAGCCTGTCCAGGACGACAGCCAGTGGCGGTACAAGGGCTGGGGCCCCCAGGGCCCGCGGCAGTACCAGGGTCCCTACGAGTCCTACAACGGCACCCAACCCGGCCAACCCCCGTTCGGCCCGCCGTTCGGCGCTCATCACGGCTCCTCGTACGGCGCCCAGCACGGCCAGCCGGGGTCCGAGCCGCCACCGGTCCGCCGGGCGTACCGCCGTACCGAGGGACGGGTCGTGGCCGGCGTCGCGGGCGGGGTCGCGGACCACCTCGGGGTGTCCGACACCGTCGTCCGGCTGGTGCTGATCGCGGCCACGGTGTTCGGCGGCTTCGGCGTACTGATCTATGCGGCGCTCTGGTTCCTGATGCCGCTGGCGACCGCGACGGTGCCGGCCGCGCCCGGGCTGGCGGCGCACACGCGCGGCGGCCTGCGGACCGACCAGCCGCCGCCACCGCCGGTGACCGAGGCGAAGGAGCGGAAGAAGGAGAAGAGCCGCGGCCAGGTGACGGCCCTCGTGGTCGTCGGCCTCGGCGTGCTGCTTCTGCTGCAGGTCGCCGGGCTCGGGATCGCCGGCAAGATGTTCTGGCCGCTGGTGTTCGCCGGCACCGGTCTGGCGCTGATCTGGCGGCAGGCCGACGAGACCCAGAAGAACGAGTGGACCCAGTCGGTCCGGGTCCCGATCCTCGGCCTGGTGCTCGGCAAGGGCGGCTGGAAGTCGCTGGTGCGGATCGCCGTCGGCCTGATCCTGATCGGGACCGCGGTCACCGTCTTCCTGGTCCAGAACGGCCGGCTCTCGATGGTCGGCGACGTCCTGGTCGCGCTGCTGCTCGCGGTGGTCGGCCTCGGCGTGATCGCCGGGCCGTGGGTGCACCGGCTGACCCGGGACCTGAACACCGAGCGCGCCGAGCGCATCCGCTCGCAGGAGCGCGCCGACATGGCCGCCCACCTGCACGACTCGGTGCTGCAGACGCTGGCCCTGATCCAGAAGCAGGCGAACGACCCGCGCGCGGTCGCCCGGCTGGCCCGCTCCCAGGAGCGCGAGCTGCGGACCTGGCTGTACGACGAGGACGACAAGACCGACCAGACCCTGGCCGGCGCCGCCAAGCGGGCCGCGGCCGAGGTCGAGGACTCGCACGGCGTACCGGTCGAGGTGGTGACGGTCGGAGACTGCGAGCTGACCGAGCCGCTGTCCTCGATGGTCCGGGCCGCCCGCGAGTCGATGGTGAACGCGGCCAAGCACTCCGGTGCGGCCAAGATCGACGTGTTCGTCGAGGTGGACGGGGACCGGGCGGAGATCTTCGTCCGCGACCGGGGCAAGGGATTCGACGTCGACGGCGTGCCGGAGGATCGGCTCGGGCTGCGGCACAGTGTGTTGGGCAGAATGGAACGGCACGGCGGCCGCGCGACGGTGCGGTCCGATCCGGAGACAGGGACCGAAGTGCGACTGGAGATGGACAGATGAGCAGCAGGCGCGTTGTCGTCGTCGACGACCACGACATGTTCCGGGCCGGGGTGCGCAGCGAGATCGGCGCCGCGGTCGACATCGTCGGGGAGGGTTCCGACGTCGAGACCGCGGTGAAGGCGATCGTCGGCACCGAGCCCGACGTGGTGCTGCTCGACGTCCACCTGCCCGGTGGCGGCGGCACCGAGGTGATGAAGCAGGTGCACCAGCGGCACCCGGACGTGAAGTTCCTGGCGCTGTCGGTGTCGGACGCGGCCGAGGACGTGATCGGCGTGATCCGGGCCGGCGCCCGCGGGTACGTGACCAAGAACATCAGCGGCGCCGAGCTGGTCGACGCGATCGGCCGGGTCGCGGACGGGGACGCGGTCTTCTCGCCGCGGCTGGCCGGCTTCGTGCTGGACGCGTTTTCCGGGGCGATCGACATCGCGTCCGTGGACGAGGACCTCGACCGGCTGTCGCAGCGCGAGCGCGAGGTACTGCGGCTGATCGCCCGCGGCTACGCCTACAAGGAAGTCGCCCGTGAGCTGTTCATCTCGGTGAAGACCGTCGAGACCCACGTCTCGTCGGTGCTGCGCAAGCTGCAGCTGTCCAACCGCCACGAGCTCACCCGCTGGGCCACCGACCGCCGGCTCGTCTGACGTTCTTGCCCACGGCAACCAGCCGGGGGTGTGCGCCGGCGGACGCAGCTCGTCACCGGCCGTCGATCGGCCGCGGTCTGCTGTTCGGGATTGGCGGGCTCACGCTGCTGAACGCGATCGTTGCGGTCTTCTGGCTGACCTACCGGCCGGACGACGTGTAGGGCAGCAGCGCCATCTCGCGGGCGTTCTTGATCGCGCGGGCGACCTGCTTCTGCTGCTGGACGCTCAGCCCGGTGACCCGGCGGGAGCGGATCTTGCCGCGGTCGGAGATGAACTTCCGCAGCAGCGCGGTGTCCTTGTAGTCGATGTAGGTGATGCCGTCGCGGTCGAGCGGGTTCTGCTTCGGCTTGCGCTTGCCGGTCGGCACCGGGCGTCGGGGCATGGTCGGATCCTTCGTTGTTGAATTTCGTTTTCAGTAACGATAGTCGCTGTCCCACTGGCATACCACCTCGGCGTGCCCGGCTGAAGCGTCCGGGCCGGACCGGCAAGAGCCGGCCGTGGCGAGTTGTGGTCAGGGCACAGAGTCGCCACCCCGGCGAGGGCGGTGCGGGCTTGGCGGCTGTTATACCGTCGACTCTTATGGAGCGGAATCTCACTGCCGAACAGCTCGCGCTCTTCGAGAAGGAGTTCGTGTCGAACCCGCAGTACCGGGTGATGCAGAACGCCGTCACGCAGACGCCGGTCAACGCCATCGCCCTCGACCGCCAGGTCGTCACCTCGATCGACCACTCGGTGTCGCACCTGCTGGACGACTGGAAGGTGACGAACCAGAAGAAGAGCGGCCGCTGCTGGCTGTTCGCCGGGCTCAACCTGCTCCGGGTCGGCGCGGCCGGCAAGCTCGGGGTGAAGGACTTCGAGTTCTCCCAGAACTACCTGCTGTTCTGGGACAAGTTCGAGCGGTCGAACTTCTTCCTCGAGGCGATCATCGAGACCGCTGGCCGGGACGCCGACGACCGCACGGTCGCGCACCTGCTGTCCGACCCGATCGGTGACGGCGGCCAGTGGAACATGTTCGTCGCGCTGGTCCGCAAGCACGGCCTGGTGCCGAAGTCGGCGATGCCGGAGACCGAGAGCTCGTCGGCGACCGCGCAGATGAACGACACCCTCCGCAAGCTGCTCCGCCAGGGCGCCCGCGACCTGCGCGCGCTGGACGGCGTCGAGGCCCGGCGCGCCCGCAAGCAGGAGCTCCTGACCACGATCCACCGTGTGCTGAGCATCCACCTCGGGACGCCGCCGCAGAAGTTCCTGTGGCAGTGGAAGGACAGCGACAAGGAGTTCCACCGCGACGGCTGGACGACGCCGGCCGAGTTCGCGGCGGCGTACGTACAGCTCCCGGTGGACGAGTACGTCTGCCTCGTGCACGACCCGCGCGAGTCCAGCCCGATCGGCCGGACCTTCACCGTCGACTACCTCGGCAACGTCATCGACGCCCCGCCGGTGGTGTACCTGAACGTCGACATCGAGCTGATGAAGCGGCTCACCCAGGACGCGATCGTCGGCGGTGAGCCGGTCTGGTTCGGCTGCGACGTCGGCAAGCAGATGAACGCAGATCTCGGCTACTGGGACGCCAAGCTGTACGACTACGGCTCGGTCTACGACACCGAGTTCACCCTGGACAAGGCCGAGCGGCTGGTGCACCACGAGACGCTGATGACGCACGCGATGCTGTTCACCGGCGTCGACGTGGTCGACGGCGCGCCGCGGCGCTGGCGGGTGGAGAACAGCTGGGGTGACGAGAAGGCGGACAGCGGCTTCTGGACCATGAACGACTCCTGGTTCGGCGAGCACGTCTTCGAGATCGCCGTCCGTCGCTCGGCGCTGCCGCCCGAGTTGCAGGAGCGCCTCGACGATGCCCCGATCGTCCTGCCCGCCTGGGACCCGATGGGCGCGCTAGCGGATTAATCCCAGCGCGTCGCCCGGTCGTTCGAGGGTCGGCAGGTGGCCGGCCCACGGGAGGTCGATGCGTTCGGCGTTCGGCAGCCGCTCGGCCAGGTACGTCGCGCTGTCGGCGAAGAACCGGAAGTCGTGCGCGCCCGTGATCAACCGCACGGGTGCGCCGATCTTCTCCGGCTCGACCGGCCACTCCTCGTTGTCGACGTCGCCGGCCGGCAGTTGCAGCTCGAACGCGCGCTTCTGCATGGTCCGGAGCAACTCCCGCGTCTCGTCGTCGGCCTCCGGGCCGAGGAAGTTGCGGACGTTGAGATCGGTCGCACCGTCGACATCGCCCGCCTCGAGCAGCCGCTCCTCCTCGGCCCACCCGGCCCGCAGCGCGTCGTCCGGCTCCACCCCGTCGGTCGGCGCGCAGATCAGCACCAGCCGGGTGAACCGTTCCGGGTGACGGCTCGCGACCTGCTGCACGACGTACCCGCCGTACGACGCCCCGACGGCCTTGACCGTGTCGACGCCCAGCTCGTCCAGGACCGCGAGCACGTCGCCCGCGTCGGAGTACTTCGCCCCGGGCTCCAGCGGCGTCTCGCCGTACCCACGCAGGTCGAGCGTGATCACCCGGTGGTCCTTGCTGAGCTCGGCCACCTCCCGGGTCCACATCCGCGCGTCCGCCACCCCGGCGTGCACGAGCAGCATCGCCGGACCTTCGCCAACCACCCAATGCGCAAGTGTCATGGCCGAACCCTCGCGGCTGAGGGTCTGCTCCGCAAACGGATTACCCGAGCCGGATGACGGTGAACGGCTCCGCGTAGTGGTTCGGTGGCAGTCCGCCGTCGCGGGCGTTCTCCTGTGCGAAGGCGCGCATCCGGTCGGCGAGCGCGTCCGGGTCGCGGTGCTGGCTGACGTGCGACCTCAGCGCGGCGATCTTCTGGTCGATGGTGTCACTGATGTCGACCCAGTGGTTGCGCTCGGGGTGCTCCATCATCCACAGCTCGCCGACGTCCCAGGCGTCCTCGGTCAGGTCGTCGTACGCATAGGGGTTGCCGGCCGCGGGGTAGAACGCGCGGACCGTCGCCTCGGCGGTGGCGAGGTGGTCCGGGTGGGAGACGTGCAGGCGGGACCACCAGCGTTCGGGGGACTGGGTGAGCAGCCGCTGCGGTCGCACCTGGCGGATCAGCCGGGCGATGTCGCGGACGAGCTCCGGACCCGGCTCCACCCGGCCGTCGGCGTACCCGAGGAAGTGCAGGTCGCGGACGCCGACGTGGTCCGCGGCCGCGGTCTGCTCGGCCCGGCGTACGGCGGGAATCTCGGCGCGGTCGCGGTCCGGCTCGAAACCGCCCGCCTGACCGTCGGTGACGATGCCGTAGTGCACCTCGATGCCCGCCTTGGTCCAGGTCGCGACCGTGCCGGCGCCGCCGAAGTCGATGTCGTCCGGGTGCGCGACCACCACCAGCACCCGCTCGATCTCGCTGTCCGGTCGCGGATTCCCCTCAGGCACGCTCACGTCACCGACCCTAACCCGCCGCTTGGGTACCGGAGGCAAGCTGGGACTGACGGGAGGTTCGATGGAGCTGGGCGGGGAGTGCGAACCGCGGGACGTCCGGATGGACGCCGGCCGGCTGGGGGCGGCGGTCGAGCTGGTCCGGGCCCGCAAGGCGGCCGCGCAGCTGTGCGTCGTCCGGGACGGCCGGGTGGTCGTCGACCTGGCGATCGGCTGCGCACCCGAATCCTTGTTCTGGCTCTTCTCCGCGAGCAAGCCGTACGTCGCGATCGTGATCCATCAGCTGGTCGAGTCCGGGCGGCTGCACCTGGACGACGCGGTGGCGGCGTACTGGCCGGAGTTCGGCGAGCACGGCAAGCGGGCGATCACCGTCCGGCAGGTCCTGCAGCACCGCTCCGGACTGACCACGATCGGCTCGTACGCCGGTGACGCGCGCGCGATGGCCGACTGGGACCGGTCGCTGCGGCGGATCGAGCAGGCGCGGCCGCGGTGGCCGATCGACACCGTTGCCTACAGCCCGCTCGCGTTCGGCTTCGTCCTCGGCGAGGTCGCCCATCGATGCAGTGGGCAACCGATCGAGCAGCTGGTACGGCGCTCGGTCCTCGAGCCACTGGGGTTGTCGGACACGTTCCTCGGACTGCCCGCCGGTGAGTGGGACCGGAGTGTGCCGATCCGGGTGTCCGGACCGATCGGCCCGTTCGTGCAGTCGGTGGTGAACCGGCGCAGTACCCGCGAGGCCGTCGTACCGGGGGCCGGGATCTCCACCACCGCACGCGACCTGGCCGCGCTGTACCAGGGCCTGCTGGCGGGCGGGTCGGGCGTACTGCGGCCGGAGTCGCTCGCGGCGGCGGTCGCGCCGACCAGCGAGGGCGAGGTCGACCGGACGATCGGCGCGCCGATCCGGTGGTCGCAGGGCTTCCAGCTCGGCGGGCCGCGGTTCGTCCCGAACGTGATCACGCCGCTCGGGACCACGAGCAGTCCGCGGGCGTTCGGCCACAACGGCAGCAACTGCTGCATCGGCTGGGCCGATCCGGAGCGGCGGATCGCCTACGCCTACCTGACCAACCGGATCGGCCGCCGGGACGCCGACGCCGCCCATCACGCGGCCGTTGCCGACAAGGTGATCGAGGCCGCGTTCGACTGAGGGGCCGACGGACAGGAGGTAGTGCCGCCACGGCCCCACGGTCACGCTCTCATCCGCGAGCAGCCGCGGTACCTCCTGTCCGTCGGCACCCCTCAAGCGAACGCCGGCACCGGCACGCGACTCTCGACCACCTGGTCGACGATGCCGTAGTCGCGCGCGCCCTCCGCGGTCAGGACGTGATCGCGATCGGTGTCGTGCCGCAGCTTCTCGATCGGCTGACCGGTGTGCCGGGCCAGGATCGACTCGACCTGACTGCGGACCCGGACCACCTCGTCGGCCTGCAGGATCAGGTCCGGGATGGTGCCCTGGCCGCGGGCGGCCGGCTGGTGCAGGACGACCCGCGCGTGCGGCAGCACGGCGCGCCGGCCTTCCGCCCCGGCGGCCAGCAGGACGGCGCCGGCCGAGATCGCCTGGCCGACGCAGAAGGTCGCGACCGGCGACCGGATGAACTGGAGGGTGTCGTAGATCGCGAGCATCGCGGTCATGTCGCCGCCCTCGCAGTTGATGTAGAGGTTGATGTCCTGGTCGGGTTTGTCCGCCTCCAGGTGCAGCAGTTGCGCGATCAGCGCGTTCGCGACGCCGGCGTCGATCGCCGTCCCGAGGTAGATGATCCGCTCGCTGAGCAGGTGCGAGTAGACGTCCATGATCCGCTCGCCCCGCGGGTGCTGCGCGATCACGTTCGGAATGGTGTAGCTGCTCATCACGCGGCCTTTCGCTGTTGGGGCATCACCTGGTCGAAGGACTCGACGATGTGGTCGATGAACCCGTACTCACGGGCCTGTTCGGCGGTGTACCAGTGGTCGTGCAGCGAGTCCTCGTGCACGGTGTCGAAGGACTGCCCGGTGTCCTCGGCGACCAGCGCCAGCACGGTGTCGCGGATGTGCCGCAGGTCGTTCGCCTGGATCTCGATCTCGACCGCGGACCCGCCGATGCCGGCCGACCCCTGGTGCATCAGCACCCGCGCGTGCCGCAGGGCGTACCGCTTGCCCGGCGTACCGGCGGACAGGAGAAACTGCCCGGCGCTGCAGGCCAGCCCGATCGCCAGCGTCGACACGTCACACGGCACCAGCCGCATCACGTCCCGGATCGCCAGCATCGACGGCACCGAGCCGCCGAGCGAGTGGATCCACAGCGCGATGTCGCGGTCCGGGTACTCGGCCGCCAGGGTGAGGATCTGGGTCGCCAGCAACGTCCCGTTGTCGTCGTCGAGCGTCCCGTCCAGTACGACGATGCGCTGCGCGAGCAGCCGCTGTCGCGCGGACTCGTTGAACAGCGGTTGTTTGGTGTCTTGAGCCATGTGACCACCCTGACCGGGCGGGACCGGCGTACCCCAGCTTTTCTGCTGACGGCAACTCTGCCCACAGCGGACAAGGTCTCGACCGGCAGCTTCCGGCCAGGCACACAGCAAGGCCCCCGCGGACTGGCACCCTGGTCCGAATGCGCTGTCTGTTCTGGGGACTGGGTTGGCTGGCGGCCTGCGGCCTGGCGTTCGCCGGCTGCATGGTCGGCTTCTTCGGGTTCGTCGAGCTGAACGTGGAACGCAACGTCTACCAGCTGGACGTCGGGCCGCGCGGCGAGGACTGCGGTGGTGGATTCGTGCATCTCGACGTCGAGACCGGCGAGGAGCTGTACTGCGGCCCGCCCGGCGTGATCCGGACGCAGAAACCGAAGACGAACGCGATGTACGGCTTCACCGACAAGCAAAAGGAGGACGTCTACAGTCTGGCCCGCGAGCTCGGCGAGGACGGCCTGGACGAGGCGGACGAGGACGAGTTGCAACAGCTCCTCGACGAGTACAAGGCCACCGTGCCGCCGGAGCGCCGGTACCGGACGGCCGGGCGGATCCGGGGGGTGCCCTACCTGTGGATCGGCGCCGGGATGCTCGTCGTCGGGGCAGCGGGGATCCTCGTACTACGCCGGGTGGCGGCCTGAGGGCCTGGTGGCCGTCCCGAGGATGTGCGGCGAGGCGGGGTTGGGACCGAAGTCGAACCGGTCGAGGCGGGTGATGGTGAAGCCGGCCGCGGTGATGGCGGCGGCGGTGTCGCGGTGGACGTGACAGCCGCCGCTGAACCACGACCACACGGTCGCGTCCGCGAAGCGCTGGAACCGGTCGAGGCCCGTGCCCGGCTCCGCGGCGACGTGCTCGTAGAACCTGAGCTCGCCGCCCGGCCGCAGGACCCGGAAGGCCTCCGCGAGGGCGACGGTCTGGTCGGGGACGGTGCACAGCACGAGTGACGTGACCACGGCGTCCACCGATCCGTCGGTCAGCGGCAGGCTGTCCGCCGTACCGTTGACGACCTCGACCGGGACGTGGGCGGCGTACGCCGCGGAGCCCGCCCTGGCCCGGAGGTACGGCTCCGGCTCGACGGCCACCACGCCGGTCACGCCGGCCGGATAGTGCGCGAAGTTCCCGCCGTCGCCGGCGCCGATCTCGAGAACTCGCCCGCGCAGCCCGTCCAGCAGCCGCTTCCGGTGCTCCGCCATCCCCTGCGCGTCGAGCTGTGGCCGCACCCGCGCGTACATCCGCGCGAAGACGGGATGTGAATGGCCCATAGCAGCCACCTTAGGTGCGTGTTTCGGGAACTGTCCGGGGGAGCGCCTAAGGTGAGTGGTGATGACTACGCTGTTCTCGCCTGATGAGCTCCCGGTGCCGCTGGAGGAGCCCACGAAGCATCGGACCGATCCGGAATCGCTGCTCGAAGGGCTGAACCCGCAGCAGCGGGCCGCCGTCGTGCACGCGGGCAAGCCGCTGCTGGTGGTCGCGGGCGCGGGCTCGGGCAAGACCCGGGTGCTGACCCGGCGGATCGCCTACCTGCTGGCGGCCCGCGACGCCCACCCCGGGTCGATCCTGGCGATCACGTTCACCAACAAGGCCGCCGCGGAGATGCGCGAGCGGGTGGTGGACCTGGTCGGTCCGCGGGCGAAGCTGATGTGGGTCTCGACGTTCCACTCCTCCTGCGTGCGGATCCTGCGCCGCGACATCAAGCGGTTCGGGATCAACTCGACGTTCTCGATCTACGACGACACCGACTCCCGACGGCTGATGACGCTGGTCTGCCGCGAGCTCGACCTGGATGTGAAGCGGTACAACCCGCGCGCCGTGCTGAACTGGATCAGCACCCAGAAGAACGAGCTGATCGACCACGAGACGGCCGCGGCGAAGACCTCGAACCACCTCGAGGAGACCTACGCCGAGTGCTACCGGATCTACCAGGAGCGGCTCGCCCAGGCGAACGCGCTGGACTTCGACGACCTGCTGATGACCACGGTCAACCTGCTGCAGGCCTTCCCCGAGGTCCGCGAGTACTACCGCCGCCGCTTCCGGCACGTGCTCGTCGACGAGTACCAGGACACCAACCACGCGCAGTACACGCTGATCCGCGAGCTCTGCGGGGAGGACCCGGCGGACTACAACGGCCCGACCGCGCCACCGACCGAGCTGATGGTGGTCGGTGACTCCGACCAGTCGATCTACGCGTTCCGCGGCGCGACCATCCGCAACATCCTCGCCTTCGAGGAGGACTTCGCCGGCGCCGAGACGATCCTGCTGGAGCAGAACTACCGCTCCACCCAGACGATCCTGTCCGCGGCCAACGCGGTGATCGCCCGCAACGAGGGCCGGAAGGCGAAGAACCTCTGGTCCGACCAGGGCCAGGGCGAGCAGATCGCGGTGTACGTCGCCGACAACGAGCACGACGAGGCGCAGTTCGTCGCGGACGAGATCGACCGGCTCACCGACGCCGACGGGATCAAGCCGTCCGACGTGGCGGTGTTCTACCGGACGAACGCGCAGTCGCGTGTGTTCGAAGAGGTCTTCATCCGGACCGGCCATCCGTACAAGGTGGTCGGCGGCGTCCGGTTCTACGAGCGCAAGGAGGTCCGCGACGCGCTCGCGTACCTGCGCGTGCTGGTGAACCCGGAGGACACCGTCTCGCTGCGCCGGATCATGAACGAGCCCAAGCGCGGGATCGGCGACCGGGCCGAGGCCGCGATCGAGACGCTGGCCGCGCGGGAGCGGATCTCGTTCGCGCAGGCGATGCGCCGGGCGCAGGACGCGCCGGCGATGGCGTCCCGGTCGGTCAACGCCGTCCAGGCCTTCGTGGACATCCTGGACGAGCTGACCGCGATGGTGGACTCCGGCGCCCCGCCGGACGACATTCTGGACGTCGCGCTGCACCGCTCGGGGTACTACGAGACCCTGCAGAAGTCCCCGGACCCGCAGGACGAGACCCGCCTGGAGAACCTGGACGAGTTCATCTCGGTGGCCCGCGAGTTCGTCGAGGAGCGGACGGCGGCCGGTGACCCGGCCGACCTGCAGGCGTTCCTCGAGCGGGTCGCGCTGGTCGCCGACGCCGACCAGATCCCGGACGCGGCCGCGGACGGCGGCGTGGTCACGCTGATGACGCTGCACACCGCGAAGGGCCTGGAGTTCCCGGTGGTGTTCCTCACCGGCATGGAGGACGGCGTCTTCCCGCACTCCCGGTCGCTGACCGACCTGAAGGAGCTCGAGGAGGAGCGCCGGCTCGCGTACGTCGGCATCACCCGGGCCCGGCAGCGGCTGGCGATCTCGCGGGCCGCGGTCCGGTCGGCGTACGGAGCTCCGCAGCACAACCCGCCGTCGCGGTTCCTGGAGGAGATCCCGGCCGAGTTGCTCGACTGGCGCCGGGACGAGTCCGCGATCACCCGCTGGTCGGGCACTGGGACGACCAGGGGCAGCGGCATCTCCAGCCGGTACGAGCCACCGCGCCGGACGCCGTCCGACAAGCCGGTGATCAGCCTCAACCCGGGCGACCGGGTCGTGCACAACAGCTTCGGGATGGGCACGGTCGTGGTCGTCCGCGGCGAGGGCCAGCAGGCCCAGGCCGACATCGACTTCGGCTCGGAGGGCGTGAAGCGCCTCCTGCTGCGCTACGCGCCGGTGGAGAAGCTGTAGAGCACGTCTCGTACTTTCAGCCGATGCGGGTGTGATCGCGCGGTGGATGTGCCGGGGCGAGTGGCTCGCGAACACTGGTGTGCGTCCACAGGCCCGTCCGGAGGGAAGTATGAGACGTACAGCAGTTCCGTTGACCTTTGCCACCGTCCTGGTGGCGACCGCCTTGGTCCCGGCGGTGTCGCAAGCGGGTGCGGCAGCGACGCGATCCGCGAGTGGCTCGCAGGAGTCCGCAGCCGGCATCCAGTGGGAGAAGTGCTCGGAGGACGTCTCCCCGCAGGTCCCGATTCCGGCCGGGATGCAGTGCGGGACGCTGAAGGTCCCGCTCGACTACCGCGACCCGAACGGCCGGACGATCGACATCGCCGTCTCGCGGCTGGCGAGCAAGAAGCCGGAGAAGCGGCGCGGCGTGCTGCTGACCAACCCCGGCGGGCCGGCCCCCGGCCAAGGCTATCCCGCCTTCCTCGTCGCTACCGGCCTTCCGCAGAGCGTGCTCGACAGCTACGACGTGATCGGGTTCGACCCGCGGGGCATCGGCAAGAGCACCCCGGTGACCTGTGACCTCACCCCGGCACAGCAGGCGTCCGGCAACATCCCGCCGTACGCACGGACCGCGGCGGACGCCACCAAGCGGGCCGCCGAGGTGCAGCAGATCGCCAAGCAGTGCGCCGCGTCGAAGACCGCCTGGATGCTGCCGCACGTCAGCACCGCCAACACCGCCCGGGACATGGACCGCATCCGGGCCGCGCTGGGCGAGTCGAAGATCTCGTACGCCGGTGCCTCCTGGGGGACCCACCTCGGCGCGGTCTACGCCACGCTGTTCCCGCAGCGCGGCGACCGGATCGTGCTCGACAGCAACCTGGGCCCAGGCGGCTGGGACTACCCCAGCGACCGCCTGTGGGGGCGCGGCGTCGAGGACCGTTTCCCGGACTTCGCGAAGTTCGCCGCCGCCAACCACCGCGAGTACGGCCTGGGCAGGACCCCGGCCCAGGTGCGGGCGAAGTACTTCGAGATCGCCGACCAACTGGACGAGAAGCCGGTCGAGGCGCCCGACGGCCGGTACGACGGCGCGGTGTTCCGGCTGATCACCTTCTCGCAGCTCTACGGCCCGGTGCAGCTGCCGATGCTGGCCGCGTTCTGGAAGGCCCTCGACGCGAACCAGCCGCCGCCACCGCCGCCCGGCGCGGTGCAGGACCCGGACAACCTGATCTCCGGTCGCTACTACATGATCTGCAACGACTCCCGCTGGCCGACCTCGGTCAAGAGCTACCAGCGCAACGTCGCCGTCGACCGGATCCGCTACCCGGTGTTCGGCGCGGCCGGGGCCAACATCCAGCCGTGTGCGTTCTGGCCGGAGCCGGCGCAGCCGCCGGTCCAGGTCAGCGACCGAGGCCCGTCGAACGTGCTGATGGTGCAGAACCTCCGCGATCCGGCGACACCACTGGCCGGCGCCCGGCAGTTGCGGCAGGCGTTCGGCGACCGTGCCACGATGGTCACGGCCGACCAGGGTGGCCACGGCGTCTACCCGCTGGGCCGGAACCAGTGCGCGAAGCACGCGGTGACGACGTACCTGACCACCGGTGAACGGCCCGAGCACGACTACCACTGCACGGCCGACGCGGAGCCCCGCTGACACACCGGCAGGACTCGGCAGAGTTGGACAGGGCTCACAGAAGCGGAAGGGACGACGACCAGGTGATGCGCGCGATCAACGGGCTGCTGCGCCGGCACGGCCTGCTCATCGCCGAGGTCGTCGTCCTGGCCGGCCTGAACATCGAGCAGGTCGTCACCCGGCTGCTCACGGGCGGACCCGCGGCGGGCGAGATCCTGTACTTCTGCGTGGGCGCGGTGATCGGGGCACTCGCGCTGCTCCGGCACCGCTTCCCCGGGAGGCTCACGGAGCTCGCGGCGGCCGCGGTCGCGCTGTCGTTGTTGTGCAGCCTGGTCGGCGTGCTCGTCCAGCCGGGCGGCGAGATCGCCGGTGACATCGAGACGCTCGGACTGCTGCTGCTGGTGGGCTCGAGCTGCCACCACCTGGCGCCGCACCGAGCGGGTGCGGCGGCCGTGCTCGGAGGGTTGGCGATCGTCGTCGCGCCTGTACTGCGCTACGGCACCGACCGCCTCAGTCTCACCGTCGCGGTCCTGTGGGCGATCCTGTGGGGTTGCAGCGTGGCGGTCGGGCTGGTCCTGCGCGACAGCGACGCCCGTCGCGAAGCCGCGCAGGCTGCCGCCCGGAACCGGGAACGGCTGATGCTGGCCCGAGAGCTGCACGACCTGGTGGCGCATCACATCACGGGGGTGGTGGTGCGCACCCAGGCTGCGCGGGTCGTCCTCGACGACGGGACCGAGCGGGAGCTGCTCGAGGACATCGAGCGCGCCGGAGCCGAGGCACTCAGCGCGGTCCGGCGGCTGGTCATGATGCTGCGCAGTCCGGAGCAGCAGCTGCCGCCCGCGGGAGACCTGGTCGAGACGGTCGAGGCGGCGGTCGACGGCGACGAAGCGGTGACAGTGCGGTTGGCCCCCGAGCTCGCGGATCTCGCGGTCGCTCCGGAGGTGGTGTCGACCGTCCACCGCGTCGTACTCGAGTCGCTGAGCAACGTCCGCAAGCACGCACCGGAGGCCCGGCAGGTCACGGTGACCGTGGAGCCGACCGCCGGGGCCGATCGGCAGTACCTGCGGGTGGAGGTGTGGAACGACGGGACGCGCGCGAGCCGGAGTCGGCACCGGAGCCTGTCGGACGGCTACGGACTGGTCGGGATGAGCGAGCGAATCGACGCGCTGGACGGCAGACTGACGGTCGGAGAGCACGGTGAGCACGGCTGGCGGGTGCTCGCCGAGCTTCCGTTGCCCGGCTACGTGGCGGCGCGGCCGCCGGAGGAGAGAACCCCACAGTGACTCAGCGGACCCTGCGAGTCTTGCTCGCCGACGACCAGGCCATGGTGCGGACCGGGTTCCGGCTGATCCTCGAACGGGAGCCGGACCTCGAGATCGCCGGTGAGGCCGAGGACGGCGAACAGGCGGTGGCGCTCGCCCGCGAGCTGCGTCCGGACGTCACGCTGATGGACATCCGGATGCCCCGCCTCGACGGCCTGGCCGCCACCCGGCTGCTGGCGGGTCCGGCGGTCGCGGACCCGCTCGCGGTGCTGGTCGTGACCACCTTCGACCTCGACGAACTCGTTCACGAGGCGCTCCGGTCCGGGGCCCGCGGCTTCCTGCTGAAGGACGCCGGACCGCGGCTGCTGGTGGAGGCGGTGCACGCGGCGGCGAACGGCGACTCTCTCGTCTCGCCGTCGATCACCACCCGGCTGCTCGCCCACTTCAGCAACGGCGGCAGCCGGCCCCGGCGGCCCGACCCGGCGCTCACCGACCGTGAGCTCGCCGTCGTCAAGGGCGTCGCGCGTGGCCGGACCAACGCCGAACTGGCCGCGGAGCTGATGATCGCGCTGTCCACGGTCAAGTCCCATCTCGGATCGGTCCAGCGCAAGATCGACGCCCGCAACCGCACCGAGATCGCCGTCTGGGCCTGGGAGTCCGGCCTCATGTACTAGGCGCTTGTACTAGGCGCTGACGAGGGTTGCCGGGTGGGCCGACCGGGCATAACTCCGTCAAGTTCTCGGACGTTCACGTTGCATCTGAGCGCGGGATTGAGACAATCAAGGATCTTCGGCCCTCCCTCCGGAAGCGTTCCCCCATGTCCAAGTCGGTAGCAGGCAGCAACCGCCGGATCATCCTGGCGGGAGCCAACCCTGGGCTGCGGCTGTTCGACGAGGCCGGCAAGGTGACGGCGTACGCGTCGATCTGGATGGTCGACTGGTCGATCCGGGGCGCCGGGACGGCGGTCGTGCTCTGGTTCGACGGGATCGTCCGGGTGGTGTCCGAGGACGTCGACCTGGCGTCCTGGCTGGAGCGCTACTTCGTCCGCTCGTTCCTCGAGGTCCAGGGCCTGCCCTGGCACGAGCCGGCGGTGGAGCGCGACCTGGTGCAGGTGTCGATGAACCTGGCCGACGGCCTCAGCGCGAAGGCGGCCGACATCCAGATCGAGATGGGCGGCGTCCTCGACCGGCGCCTGTTCGCCACCGACGACTTCCAGCTCGCCGACGGCAACCACAGTCTCAGCCTGGTGATCGTGCCGGTCCGGTCCGCCACCGTCTCGATCGGCGGCGCGTCCGTTCCCGGCTTCGTCCAGGTCGACGGCTCACCCGACAAGCCGGGCTCCTCCGCCTTCCTCACGACCGCGGAGGTCTGGCGCCGCTGAGCGCCCACCAGTTGTCCATCCGCGCGACCGACGCGGTGCCGCCGTCGAGGACCCGCTGCAGCCGGAACAGGTACGCCGCGATGCCGGCGGCCCCCTGCATCCAGCCGACGCCCGGTGGTAGCAACGGCTGCTCGTCGCGGTGCTCGAGGAAGCGCCAGTACGCCGTGCCGTCGTCGCGGAACGCCCGCTGCACCAGGGCATTCCCGAGTCGTACGGCGAAGTCGAGGTCGTCGTCGTGGCCGTCGCGGAGCCACGCGTCCAGGTAGGCGTCGCCGGCTCCCGCCGTACCGCAGCAGCGGCCGTCGTTGTCCCAGAAACCCGGGTAGAGGCGGTCGGGGACGCCGGAGTGGCGGACGCTGTCGAGGCAGCGGTGATGCCAGCCGGCGGGCGTCCCACCGGCGACCTCGTCGACGCCGGCGTACTCGAGGGCGCGGAACAGGAGCGACGTACCGGCACCGCCGTGGCACCAGTTGTAGGTGTACTCGTCGCCGTGGCGCTCGTCCCACGGGATCACCCGCGGCACCCGGAAACCCTGGTCGTCGGTGGTGCCCAGCGTGATCAGGTGCTCGGCGCCGCGACGGGCAGCGTCGGTCAGGTCCGGCCGCCCGAGCTCGGCGCCGGCCAGCGCGACGACGGCCGCGATCCCGGCCAGGCCGTGGGAGAAGTTCGGCATCTCGCCCGGTTCGTCGGTGCAGAACCGCCGCGGGACGAAGCGCCAGTTGGCTGACTCCTCCTGCTCGGCGATCAGCAGGTCGACCGCTCGCTCGATCAGTGCACGAGCCTCCACGCCGTGCCGTGCTGCCCAGAGCGCTCCCATCAGGACCGCGGCGGTCCCGAGAGTCGCGTCGTTGGCCACCGCGTCCGGCAGGTACTTGGGCGGCTGGAGGAAGCTCTGCGGCCAGCCGTTGACCGTGGCGAGGCCGGCGATCCGGTCCAGGATCGGCTCGACGCCGGGCTCGCCGAGGGCGGTGAGGACGCCGATCGAGCTGACCAGACCGTCGAAGTACGTGATCGAGCTTTCGGCCGGGACCGCGGCCCGGATCCGGCCGGCGATCGCACCGGCGAGGTTCTCCTCGTCGGCGGTCCAGGCACGGGTGAGCCGGAGCTCTGCGAGGCCATGGGCGAGGCCGCCGATCCCGCTGTGCATGCCGCCCACGTACCGCTCCGGCTTCTCGCCGCCCGCGGCCTCCGGGATCCACGGGCCGGCGTCGTCCCACCGCACCTGCCGGAGCACCCAGGTCCAGGCCGAGTCGGCGAGGTCGGCGTACCTCATGGCCGGGCGTTCCGGAGCCGGATCCCGCTCCACTCGAGCGTGCTGGTGACCACCTCGGCCCAGAAGTCGTGCAGCCGGGACAGGACGCGCAACTGGACGCCGGCCTCGTCGTGCAGGTCGAACAGGTCGCCGACGGGCTCCGGCAGGCCGAGCGGCCGGACCTCGGTGGTCGCGACCACCGCCGCGTCGAGCTCGGTGAACGGCTCGGCCGGCAGGCGGTACGCGTAGAGCTCGACCGAGCGCATCGCCTCCAGCCAGCCGTACTCGACCGCGTGCACGCGCGTGCCGGAGCCCGCGCCGATGATGCGGGCGGTGTCGTCGGGAGTGGTGGAGGGGCCCACCCACGCCATCGCGCGGGGGCACTGCCTCGGGAACCAGTAGTCGGGAGCGCGGTCGTAACCGACGGCCCAGACGTACGGCGTGGCCTCGCGCGTCGTGCTGGCGACGTGCGGCCGGAAGACCTCGATGGTCGGATCTTCGGAGAAGTGCAGGACCTCTCCGGCGGCAGGACGCATGCCCGGCAGCTTAGCCAGCCGGTCAGCGGTCGTGCTGGGGATTTACGGGTTGAGGCCGCAGTGGTCGCGCAGCCACGGCATCGGGTCGATCGCCTCGCCGCCGTCGCGGAGGACCTCGAAGTGCAGGTGCGGGCCGGTGGTGTTCCCGGTCATCCCGACCGCGCCGACCTGGTCGCCGGCGTACACGGTCTCGCCGACGGACACGCTGAACTTCGACATGTGGTTGTACGTGGTGACGGTGCCGTCCTCGTGCCGCACCTGGACCTGGCGGCCGTACGGCCCGGCCCAGTCGGCGTGGATCACCACGCCCTTCATCACGCTGCGGATGGTGGTGCCGACCGGGGCGGCGAAGTCGGTGCCGGTGTGGTTGCGGGCCCAGCGGCTGCCGCCCTGACCGAAGGTCGCGGTGATGTGGTAGCCGGAGAGCATCATCTCGCAGCGGGTGGCGGACTCGCGGAGCTTCTTCTCCGCCAGCTCGGCCTTGGCCTTGGCCTGCGCGAGGGCGGAGGCGCGCTTGGCGGTGAGCGCCTGAGTGGCGGTGAGCTTGGCGGCCCGGGCCTTCGCCAGCTGGGCGGCCGCGGCCTGCTTCTTGTTGGTCTCGTTGCCGGCCAGCTGGACCCGGGAGGAGTCCCGGGTGGCGAGCTGGCGGGCCTGGATCCGTGCGGTGGTGATGCCGGACAGCTGCTCCCCACTGTCCATGCTCAGCGCGGCGAGGTTGACCGCGGAGTTCGCCTGCGTCGGCGACGCGAGCGAGCTGTGGCTGAACCCGACAGCTCCGGCCGCCGCGGCGAGAGCCGCGGTCAAACCGACGATCTGGGTACTACCGGGGGTGTTACGCCTGGCAACACGATGCTTGGCACTGTGACGTCCTGCGCCGGGCTTGCGCGCAGCGTTGCCTGGCGTGACGCGGTTGCCCGCGGCACGGTGCTGGGACACAACGTGGCCTTTCGGTCACAGGGGAGGGGCTTGTCCACCCGCCCGGGGAATTTATTCCCTGGCCGGGCCTGATGGACGATAACGGATCAGTCACAGGGTGACAAACCCTGCCACCCACTTTTCTGCGTCTCCTTCACGAAACTTTTGCATGCGGCGCCTGCACGTGCATCCGTTCCGAGCCGTCAGAAAGCTGCCGGGTCAGGCAACTGTCTCCTGCTCGTCGTCCAGGTGCGCGAGGACGCCGGTGATCCGGCGGACCACGTCACCGTGGAACGGCAGGGACAGATGGCCCACGCCGCTCAGGCGGACATTACTGGCCACCAGGTCGGGGTGCCGAATCCGGCCCCGCCGTTGCGGCACGATCAGCTGGTCGACGTCGCTGTAGAACGCGACGAACCTGGTCGGGCAGCCCGCCGCCGGCTCGGCTAGCTCGGCCATCAGTTCGCTGTCCGGCCGCACCTGCTTCACCAGCGGCCACGGCAGCAACCGGGCGGCGACCGTGCCCTGATGGGGAGTCCCGAGGGTGACGCAGGTGTGCACTCGCTCGTGGCCGCCGAGCCGCTGGACGTAGTACCGCGCGATCAGGCCGCCCAGGCTGTGCCCGATCACGTGCACCTGGTCGGACCCGGACTCCTCGCAGATCCGTTCGATCTCCGCGCCCATCCGCTCGGCGGTACGACGGACGTCCAGGGTCAGCGGCGAGTACGAGAAGGTGTGGATCCGGCTGAAGCCGCGGCGCTGCAGGTGCCGGCGCATCAGCGCGAAGACGGTGTGGTTGTCGATGATCCCGTGGGCCAGCAGGATCGGCGTACCGGCGGCCCGGACGTTGCTGACGATCAGGCTGCGCTGGGCCGGGGTCAGCCCCTCGAGGTTGAGCCGCTCGGCGCGGGAGCCCGAGCTGCCGACCAGGCCGAGCGGATACATCGCCAGGCGCGTGGTCAGCCAGCCGAGCTCGACCGCGGCTCCCTGGAGCACCCGCGGTGACAACGCGGACCTGGCGCCGTACACCAGCCCGTTCAGTGCTCCGCGTACCTCGTCCTGCCAGGTACTCATGGGCGACTCCTCACGGCAACCAGACCCCCCGATCGGTCCGATCTCTTTCACGGTAACCGGTTCCCATCCGGCGTGTCGGGGAACACACACCGCTGTGTCTTATCCGTGAGGAACGGACCGGTTAGCCTGCGGACATGCCTGCAACGAGCCCCCTGCGCGTCGTCGTCGCCAAGCCTGGCCTGGACGGCCACGACCGCGGTGCGAAGGTGGTCGCGCGGGCGCTGCGGGACGCCGGCATGGAGGTCATCTATACCGGCCTGCACCAGACGCCGGAGCAGATCGTCGAGACCGCGATCGCCGAGGACGCCGACGCGATCGGCCTGTCGGTGCTGTCCGGCGCGCACATGACCCTGTTCAAGCGGGTCCGCGAGCTGCTCACCGAGCGCGACGCCGACGACATCGTGGTGTTCGGCGGCGGCATCATCCCGGACGCCGACCTGCAGCCGCTGGCCGAGCTCGGCGTCCACAAGATCTTCACCCCTGGCGCCACCACCACCGAGATCGTCGACTGGGTCCGCACCCATGTCGGCGACGCCTCCGCCTCGCCGGCCTGAGATCCGCGGGTTCAGGCCCGTCCGGCGGCTCTGCGTGAGCGCCGTTCCGCTCCGGAGCGTGATGACGACTGCCCGGAGTCGTTCTGAACGGATACCGTGCGTTCAGTAACGTTACTAACCGGTAATACCGAATCGTTAAGAAAGACCTGGTTGTGCGGGCTGTCGAATCGCGGTCGCATACAGCCATGCGGTTGTCCGTTGCAGAAGCCTGTCGAACGCAAGGTGTGTGGCTCAGGACACATCACCCCCGTCGTCGGTTACTGTCCGGACAGGCGGGATCGCAGTGCGGTGGGGGACTGTGGACCGTTGACGCAGGACCAAGCGATATCCCATCGGGAGAGGGCAGGTAAACGATGAGGTTTGAACGATCACACACACGCAAGGCGGTGGCCCTGGCCGTCGCCGGCAGCCTTGCGCTGCTCGCGTCCGCGTGTGGCGGTGACGACGGAAGCGGTGGCGGCGACAGCGGCTCGGGCGGGGGAGCGGCACTGGAGGGTCGCGGTCCGATCAACTTCGCCACCGGCAAGGACACCTCCGGGAACCTGACGAACCAGGTCGCGGCGTGGAACTCCCAGCACCCGGACGAGAAGGTCACGGTCACCGAGCTGCCCGAGTCCGCGGACCAGCAGCGCGCGCAGATGATCTCGAACGCCCAGATCAAGTCCGACGCGTTCAGCGTGCTGAACCTGGACGTCGTCTGGACCGCCGAGTTCGCCGCGAACCGCTGGATCACCGAACTGCCGGAGGACCAGTTCCCCGACCTGAACAAGCTGCTGCCGTCGACGATCGACACGGCCAAGTACCGCGACAAGCTGTACGCCGTTCCGGTCACCTCCGACGGTGGCCTGCTGTACTACCGCAAGGACCTGCTGGACAAGGCCGGGGTGCAGCCGCCGAAGACGTGGGCCGAGATGCAGGCCGCCTGCGACAAGGTCAAGGCGCTGCCGGAGGCCAAGACGGCCGGCTGCTACGCGGGTCAGTTCGAGAAGTACGAGGGCCTGACGGTGAACTTCTCCGAGGCCGTCAACGGTGCGGGCGGGGTCGTCGTCGGTGACGACGGCAAGCCGAACGTGGACACCCCGGAGGCGCTCGAGGGCCTGAACTTCCTGGTCGAGGGCTTCAAGTCCGGGATGATCCCGAAGGCCGCCATCACCTACCAGGAGGAGCCGGGCCGGCGGGCGTTCCAGGAAGGCAACCTGATCTTCCACCGGAACTGGCCGTACGTGTACGCGCTGGCGAACAAGACCGACGGCTCGTCCAAGATCGCCGGCAAGTTCGGCGTCGCGGCACTGCCGGGCAAGGACGGCGGCGGCGTGTCCACCCTGGGTGGTCACAACTACGCGATCTCCGAGTTCGCCAAGAACAAGGCGACCGCGGCCGACTTCATCAAGTTCATGTCCAGCGAGGAGCGCCAGAAGGCGAACATCGAGAAGACCTCGCAGGCGCCGACCTGGGCCTCGCTGTACGACGACGCCGCGCTGAACAAGCAGTTCCCGTACCTGGCCCCGCTGAAGGCCTCGATCGAGACCGCGAAGTCGCGGCCGAAGGTGGTCAAGTACGGCGACGTCACGACGGCGATCCAGGAGGCGGCGTACGGCGCCCTGACCGGGACGACACCACCGAAGGACGCCCTCAGCCAGCTGCAGACCAAGTTGAGCTCGCTCATCACGCAATGACCGAAGCGGCGGGGCCGGCGCGTAGCTTCACCGCTGCGTGCCGGCCCCGGCCTGTCGCTGCCCGCGGACAGCGGGCGGAAAGAAGGAGGCAGAGGTGAGTACATCCGCCCCGGTCGCGCAGCGGCCGACGCCGGAACCCACCAAGAAGCCCAAGCGGACCACGTCCTTCAACGAAGGCACCGGTCGGCTGGCCGCGGCGTTGCTGTCGCCGACCCTGGTCGTGCTGGTCCTGGTCGTCGTGTACCCGATCCTGTCGGCGTTGCGTGAGTCGCTCTACCAGAGTGGCCAGCGGATCGACGAGGCCGGCTTCGTCGTCCAGGGTTCGGAGTTCGTCGGTCTGGAGAACTACTCGGCGATCTTCTCAGGTGAGACCGGCGACCGTTTCTGGAACGCGTTCTACAACACCACGTTCTTCACCGTCACCTGCGTGATCATCGAGACCGTGCTCGGTGTCGCCATGGCCTTGGTGATGCACAAGGCGTTCAAGGGCCGCGGCATCGTCCGGGCCAGCATCCTGGTCCCGTGGGCGATCCCGACCGTCGTCTCGGCGCTGCTGTGGAAGTGGATCTTCCAGGCCGACGGCATCGCGAACAACCTGCTCGGGACGCAGATCCTGTGGTCCACCGAGGGCTGGCAGTCCATCCTGTCGGTGATCATCGCCGACACCTGGAAGACGGCACCGTTCATCGGCCTGCTCGTCCTGGCCGGCCTGCAGACCATTCCGGACGAGGTCTACGAGGCCGCGAAGGTCGACGGCGCCAACCCGTGGCAGACGTTCGTGCGGATCACCATGCCACTGGTGAAACCGGCACTGCTGGTGGCAGTGCTGTTCCGCATCCTCGACACGCTGCGGATGTTCGACCTGCCGTTCGTGCTGGTCGGGCCGAACAAGGAGTCGGTCGAGACGCTGTCGATCCTGGCGTACCTGGAAGCCAACCAGACCCGGTACGGGCCGGCGGCGGCGTACGCGACGTTGCTGTTCATCTACGTCGCGGTGGTCGCGTACGTGTTCGTGAAGTTGCTGGGTGCCGACGTGTTCGGTGACGCGGTGCAGCGCAAGCCGAAGAAGAACGGCCGGAACGGGCGTGGCCGGCGCAACGAGTTGGCGCCAGGTACGGCGTCCGGGGCCGCGACGGCCAGTGCCACGGCCGGACATGGTGGAGGTGCGTGATGGCAGTCGCTGAGAAGACCCCGAAGGTCGTCGACGTCAAGGCGGCCGAGGCGCCGTGGTACCGGCGGTGGCTGCCGCTGCTCGGTGTCGCGCTGATCGTGCTCTACTGCCTGTTGCCGTTCTACTGGATGATCGTGTCGGCCCTGCGCCGGCCGAGCGACCAGTTCGACAACTCGATCATTCCGCGGAACTGGTCGATCACGAACTTCACCGACGTGTTCAAGGAAGGAACCGGGTTCGGCCGCGGTCTGCTGAACAGCCTGATCGTCGCCGGAACGGTGACGATCCTGACGCTGATCATCGGGATGGTCGCGGCCTACACCCTGGCCCGGCTGGAGTTCCGCGGGAAGAACTTCGTGCTGGCGATCATCATCACCACCTCGATGTTCCCCGGCATCTCGCTGGTGATCCCGCTGAAGAAGCTGTTCAGCGACATCGAGTGGATCAACACCTACCAGGCGATGATCGTGCCCAGCCTGTCGTTCGCGCTGCCGCTGGCGGTGTGGAACCTGACCGCGTTCTTCCGGCAGATGCCGCGAGAACTCGAGCAGGCCGCGATGGTGGACGGCTGCACGCCGGCCCAGGCGTTCCGCAAGGTGATCATCCCGCTGGCCGCACCGGGTGTGTTCACCACCGCGATCATCACCTTCATCGCGGCGTGGAACGAGTTCCTGATCGCGCTGAGCATGGTGAACCGCAAGGAGATCCAGACCGCGAACGTGGTCATCTCGCAGTTCACCGGTACGTCGGGACGCGACCAACCGTTCGGCAGCCAGATGGCCGCCGGTGTGGTGGTCACGATCCCGCTGGTGATCGCCGTACTGCTGTTCCAGCGCAGGATCGTCGCCGGCCTCACGGCAGGTGGCGTGAAGTGAGCTGGTTCCGCGACCGGGCGCGGCGCGACCGCGAGGACCGGGAGCGGCGGGAACGGGACGATCGGGACCGCCGGGAGCGCGAGGAGCGTGACCGGCGCGACCGCGAGGACCGGGAACGGGAGGAGCGCGACCGCCGCGACCGCGAGGACCGCGCCCGCTTCCGCTAGCAGTGACCGTCAGCAGTCCCGAAGGCCGGAGCCGCCCAGCGGCTCCGGCCTTCGCCTGTGTCAGACCTCGAGCCAGGCGGTGGCGTCGGCCGGAAGGCGGCCGTCGATCAGCGGCTCGCTGGTGAGCAGGACCTTCGTGTGGTCCGGGAGCGGGATCGGGGACTCGCCCAGGTTGGCGACGCAGCGGAAGCCGGGATCCCGGCTGAAGGACAGGACGCCGGCAGGCGCGCCCTCGTCCCAGGTGAGCCGGCCTTCGCCGAGGGCCTCGGTCTCGCGGCGGATCCGCAGGGCCGCTTTGTAGAGGTTGAGGTGGCTGTCCGGGTCGGAGGCCTGCGCCTCCGCGGTCAGCCCGGCCCAGTCGGCCGGCTGCGGAAGCCACGGCTGGCCGGCACCGGTGCCGAAGCCGTACGGCGGCTCGCTGCCCGACCACGGGATCGGCACCCGGCAGCCGTCGCGCCCGCGACGGGTGTGCCCGGACCGCTCCCAGACGGGGTCGTCCAAGACCTCCTCCGGCAGGTCCTCGACCTCGGGCAGGCCGAGCTCGTCACCCTGGTAGATGTACGCGCCGCCCGGCAGCGCGAGCTCGAGCAGCGCGGCCGCGCGGGCCCGGCGCCGGCCGAGCTCCAGGTCGGTCGGCACCACGCCGGCGTCCGCGAGCGCGTCCCGCTGGTCACGCCCGTACCGCGTCCGGTGCCGGATGGTGTCGTGGTTGCTCAGCACCCAGGTCGCCGGCGCGCCCACGGCCCACAGGTTCTCGGTCGTGTGGTCGATGACCTCGCGCAACTCCTTGGCGTCCCACGCACAGCGCAGTACGTCGAAGTTGAAGGCGGAGTGCAGTTCGTTCGACCGGACGTACTGCGCCAGCCGCTCGGCCGGGGACAGCCACGCCTCGGCCACGAACACCCGCGGTCCCTGCGGGGTGCCGGCGTACTCGTCGGCGACCGCCCGCCACCGCTGGTGGATCGTGTGCACCCCCGGCTGGTCGTAGAACGGGTTGCCGACGTACTTCTCTCGGGTCGGCTGCCCGTTGTGCAGCGGTACGTCGGGCAGCGTGGCGTCCTTCGCCATCGAGTCGGCCACGTCGATCCGGAACCCGTCGATCCCGCGGTCGAACCAGAACCGCAGGATCGCGTCGAACTCCTCGACCACCTTCGGGTGGTCCCAGTTCCAGTCGGGCTGGGAGATGTCGAACAGGTGCAGGTACCACTGGCCGTCCTCGATCTGCTGCCAGGCGCCGCCGCCGAACGCGGCCGGCCAGTTGGTCGGCGGCAGCCCGCCCGGCTCACCGTCACGGAACCAGAACAGGTCTCGCTCCGGAGAGCCCTTGCCCGCCGCCAGCGCGGCCTTGAACCACGGGTGCTCCCAGGAGCAGTGGTTCGGCACCAGGTCGATCAGGATCCGGATCCCGAGCGCGTGCGCCTCGGCGATCAGCGCGTCCGCGTCCGCGAGCGTGCCGAAGTCGGGATGGATGCCGCGGTAGTCGGACACGTCGTACCCGCCGTCGAGGAGCGGGGACGGGTACCAGGGGCTGATCCAGATCGCGTCGATGCCGAGGTCGGCCAGGTAGGGCAGCCGGGCCCGGATGCCGTTCACGTCACCGGTGCCGTCACCGTTGGCGTCGGCGAACGAACGGGGGTACACCTGGTAGACGACGGCGCTACGCCACCAGTCGTCAGCTGGTCTGGTTGCTGCAGAGCTCATGGCAGCCAGCCTTTCATGGACGGGCAAGGCGGCTGTGACGGTCGTCTCAGCGTGCACCCCGGCTGTCGCCGGGCACGCCGGGGTGGCTAGTCTCAGGCCGACGGAACGCGCCGGCGACCGTGCCCTCTTCCGGGAACAGCCCGCCTGCCGCGGCCTACTCGAACAGGTGCGAGAGAGGGACCACAGTCGTGGACTTGATGGAATACCAGGCGAAGACGGTCTTCGCCAAGCATGGAGTGCGGACGACCGTGGGTGAGGTCGTGACCACGCCGGAAGAAGCCCGCGCGGCGGCCGAGAAGATCGGCGGCCGGGTGGTCGTGAAGGCCCAGGTGAAGACCGGCGGCCGCGGCAAGGCCGGCGGCGTCAAGCTGGCCTCCACGCCGGACGAGGCGGAGGAGAAGGCCCGCGAGATCCTCGGTCTGGACATCAAGGGTCACGTCGTCAAGATCCTGAACATCGTCCCGGCCGCGGCGATCGCGGAGGAGTACTACTTCTCCTTCCTGATCGACCGGGCGAACCGGAACTACCTGTGCATCGCCTCCGCCGCCGGCGGGATGGAGATCGAGGAGGTCGCGCACACCAACCCCGAGGCGGTGGCGAAGATCTCGATCGACCCGGCCACCGGGGTGGACGAGGCGACCGCGCGGGTCATCGCGCAGGCGGCGAAGTACCCCGACGACATCCTGGACGCGGTCGCGCCGGAGATCGTCAAGCTGTACGAGGTCTTCATCGGCGAGGACGCGTCCCTGGTCGAGGTGAACCCGCTGGTCAAGCTCGAGGACGGCTCCGTCGAGGCGCTCGACGGCAAGGTCACGCTGGACGAGAACGCGGACTTCCGGCACCCGGAGCACGCCGAGTTCGAGGACGCGTCCGCGGACGACCCGCTGGAGGCGGCCGCCAAGGCCAAGGGCCTGAACTACGTGAAGCTGGACGGCTCGGTCGGCATCATCGGCAACGGCGCCGGCCTGGTCATGTCCACCCTCGACGTGGTCGCGTACGCCGGCGAGGAGTTCGGTGGCGTGAAGCCGGCCAACTTCCTCGACATCGGCGGCGGCGCGTCCGCCGAGGTGATGGCGAACGGCCTGGAGATCATCATCTCCGACGAGCAGGTGGAGAGCGTCTTCGTCAACGTCTTCGGCGGCATCACCGCCTGTGACGCGGTCGCCAACGGCATCGTGCAGGCGTTCGAGCTGCTGGCGAGCCGCGGTGAGCACGTCACCAAGCCGCTGGTCGTCCGGCTGGACGGCAACAACGCCGAGGAGGGCCGCCGGATCCTCGACGAGGCCGGCCTGGCCGGTCTGGAGCGGGTCGACACGATGGACGGCGCCGCCAAGCGGGCCGCCGAGCTGGCTGCGAAGTAAGGGATCGCTGAACTATGTCTATCTTCCTGACCAAGGACAGCAAGGTCATCGTCCAGGGCATGACCGGCTCGGAAGGCACCAAGCACACCACCCGGATGCTTGCCTCCGGCACCAACATCGTCGGCGGGGTGAACCCGCGCAAGGCGGGGCAGAGCGTCGAATTCGCCGCCTTCGACGGCCCGAGTGTCTCAGTTCCGGTGTTCGGTACGGTTGCGGACGCCGTGAAGGAGACCGGGGCGAACGTCTCGGTCATCTTCGTGCCGCCGAAGTTCACCAAGGACGCCGTACTCGAGGCGATCGAGGCCGCGGTGCCGCTGGTCGTGGTGATCACCGAGGGCGTGCCGGTGCACGACACCGCCGCGTTCTTCGCCGCCGCGCAGGCGTCCGGCACCACCCGGATCATCGGGCCGAACTGCCCGGGCATCATCACCCCGGGTGAGTCGAACGCCGGCATCATCCCGGCCGACATCGCCGGGCAGGGCCGGATCGGGCTGGTGTCGAAGTCGGGCACGCTGACGTACCAGATGATGTACGAGCTGCGGGACTTCGGGTTCTCCACCGCGATCGGCATCGGTGGCGACCCGATCATCGGGACCACGCACATCGACGCGCTGCAGGCGTTCCAGGACGACCCGGACACCGACGCGATCGTGATGATCGGCGAGATCGGCGGCGACGCCGAGGAGCGGGCGGCGGCGTTCATCAAGGACAACGTCACCAAGCCGGTCGTCGGCTACGTGGCCGGCTTCACCGCGCCCGAGGGCAAGACGATGGGCCACGCCGGCGCCATCGTCTCCGGCTCCTCCGGGACGGCGGCCGCCAAGCAGGAGGCCCTCGAGGCCGTCGGCGTCAAGGTCGGCAAAACCCCCACCGAAACCGCCAACCTCATGCGCCAAATCATGCAATCCCTGACGAAGTAACACCCAGCGTGCCTGAGAGCCCCGCCCCCAAGTTCCTCAGGGGGCGGGGTTCCTACTTCTGGAGGGTCTTCACTTGTAGAGGGTTGAGCGTTCGGCGGCTCGGACCAGGGTTTCGTTGAAGGCTGTGTCGGAGATGTCCAGGCCTTTGAGGACCGGGAAGAGGACGTAGGTCGCCTGGGTTCCGATCGAGGCGATGCCGATCCGGTAGGTGAAGATCTTCCCGCCGCCGGTGTCGTACGCCGCCCGCCAGGTTTCGCCCCGGACCGAGCCGACCGAGACCGAGCCGGTCGACTCGACCTTCGCGTTCGAGACGTTCTTCTCGCAGCCGTCGACGTTCTTGCGGATCTGCTCGGCGAACGCCTTCGCGGCCGCCGGGGTGGCGAATTTCAGCACCGTGTCGTCCAGCCCGAACTCCGTCGGCACCTTGGCCTCCGGCTTCACGTACGTCAGCGTGGTGAACTTCGCCGGCTTCGCCTTCTTCAGGCCGAGCCTCTCGCACCCGGTGCCTTCACCGATCTTGGTCCCCCCGCTGCTCACCCAGGGCTCGTCGATCCCGGGCAGCACCGGCAGGTCGACCGGCGCCATGAACCCCGCCGCCTCGGTGCTGGGCAGCAGACCGGGCTTGACCACCGGCGCCCCGCTCCCACACCCGCCACTCTCGGCGCAGATCCGCTTCAGGCCGGCAGTCGCCGCGGCCAGCACCGTCGTGGGCTTCGGCGGCGTACTGGCGACGGTGTCGTGCTCGAGCACCATCGTGGCCTTCCCCGCCACGGCGACCGCGACGGTCTTGTACTTCGTCTTGGCGCCGGACGGCTGCCCGAACACCGCGAGCACGCCACGCTCACCGACGCCGGTGGTGACGTAGCTGGACGTCAGCCGGGTCTGCGGCGTGGAGCAGCCGCTCAGCCAGCCCACGATCGACGTGTACGCCTTGCCCGCGGCGGCCTTGTCGTTCGACACCTCGACGTACTGGACGGCGGTGTCCTTGGTGGTCGAGTTCTGGAAGGTGCGGACCCAGGTGCGCAGCCCGGCCGGATCGGCGAACCGCTGCGACTGGCAGACGAACGAGCGCTCCGGCGCGCTGCTGCCGTCGGCGGTCTTGGTGACCGCCCAGGCGCCCGCGCCGAGCGGCTTGGCCGTGGTCGCGTCGAGCAGCACCTTGGCGTCCGCGAGCAGGTGTGCGTCCGAGGACCTGTCGTCGGTCGCCCCGGATTTCGGACCGGATCCGTCGTCACCGCCGAAGGCGTTCAGCGCGGCGACACCGCCGCCGCCGACCAGCACCACGACCGCGACCCCGGCGGCGATCGTCTGGTTCCGTTTGCGCGCCTTCTGCCGGCGCGCCTCCCGGGCAGCGGCGCGACTGCCGCCGCGGGGTGCGCGGTGGGAACCGGCCAAAGCTCGACCTCCTGACTGATTCCACCCGACAGTACCCGGTGGTCCCTGGTCGTCCCCACTCAGCCGGATCCCGGACACCACCCTGACACCGGTTGGTGTCCACCCCCGGACTGAGCGTGAACAAGCGGGCCGAAGTCTTCCATATCCGGCGTGTCAGGACGAGTGGCGTTCCACCGCGGTGGACCATGGGAGTCAGATGACCGACATGTTGAGCCGTCCGGGCGCCCGTGACGGCGGACCACACCAGGCGCCCGGGCCCGCCCCCGACGCCCCGACGAAGCCGGTCGTACTCTCGGCGGTGATCTCCGCGGGCGCGTGCCTACTCACCGGCCTCCTGACCTGCGCCGCGGTCGCCGTGATCGGCTGGCTGGCCGCGACCTTCGGCGGAGCGGCCGGAGCCATCCGCGCAGGGGCGTCGGCCTGGCTGGTGGCCCACAAGGCCGGCGTGACGCTCGGCAGCGGGGCCATCACCATCGCGCCGCTCGGTCTGACCCTGTTCCTCGCCTGGTGCCTGTACCGCGGCGGCAAGTCCGCGGCCCGGACCAGCGCTGCCGACCGGACCAAGGACCTGATCGTGCTGGCCGGCACGTTCGCGCTGGTCTACGGCCTGGGGGCGCTGATCATCGCCCTGCTGACGGCCGACGGCGCGCTGAAGGTCTCGCCGCCGGCCGCCTTCTTCGGTGCCGCGTCGCTGGCCTTCGTCGCGGGGTCGATCGGCGTCCTGATCGAGTCCGGCGCGGCCGAGGACATCGTCGACGCGACCCCCGCCGGGCTCCGGGACGCGGTGCCGGCCGCGGGCGCCGCCGTACTCACCGTGATCGCGATCGCCTCGCTCCTGTACGGCGTACTCCTCGCGATCCGCTTCTCCAGGGTGACCGCGATGCTGGAGTTGCTGGACGCCGGTGTGGTCGGCTCGGTGGTGCTGTTCGCGATCTGCCTGATGCTGGTCCCGAACATGGTCATGTACGTCGTCTCCTTCCTCGCCGGCCCCGGATTCCAGCTCGGAGTGGGTACGACGGTCGCGCCGACCGGTGTGGACGTCGGCAATCTGCCCGCGCTGCCGCTACTGGCCGCCGTACCCGCGGACGGGGCGACACCGACGTACCTGCTCGTGCTGACGGCCGTGGTCCCGCTGGCGGCCGGTGTGGTCGCGGGGCTCGTGGTAGCCCGGCGCGGGCTGGCTGACCCGGACTCCGACGCGTGGGGGTGGGACGCGTTCGCGCTGCGCGGCGGTATCGCGGCTCTGCTCGCCGGGCTCATGCTCTACGTGCTCATGGCCCTGTCGGGTGGTTCGGCCGGACCGGGGCGGATGTCGGCGGTCGGGATCCCGGCCGCGCTGCCGGCGGCCGGCGTACTCGCCGCGGGGATGGCGATCGGGGCCTCGATCACGGCCGCGCTGATCGCCGCCCGGCGACCGGTTGACGATGAGGCGGACGCCGGGCGATAAGCTTCGGCGCGTGACAGACCCGGTTGCGCCCACTCCCGAACCTGCGCGCCTCGTGGTGCTCGTCTCGGGGTCGGGGTCGAACCTGCAGGCCCTGCTCGACGCCTGTGCCGATCCGGCGTACGGCGCCCAGGTCGTCGCCGTGGGTGCGGACCGCGAAGGGATCGCCGGGCTGGACCGGGCCGCCGCGGCCGGCGTGCCGACGTTCGTGCACAAGGTCAAGGACTACGCCGAGCGGACCGAGTGGGACCGCGCGCTGACCGCATCGGTGTCGGAGTACAAGCCCGACCTGGTCGTCTCGGCCGGGTTCCTCAAACTGGTCGGTGACGACTTCCTGACCGCGTTCGGTGACCGGTACATCAACACCCACAACGCGCTGCTGCCGGCGTTCCCGGGCATCCACGGACCGCGGGACGCGCTCGAGTACGGCGTGAAGGTGGCCGGCGCGACCCTGTTCTTCGTCGACGGCGGCGTCGACACCGGGCCGATCATCGCCCAGGTCGCCGTACCCGTCGAGGACGACGACACCGAAGAAACCCTGACCGAGCGGATCAAGGAGGTCGAGCGCCGCCAGCTGGTGGAGTGGGTCGGCCGGCTGGTCCGCGAGGGCTGGACCATCACCGGACGAAAGGTTCGACTGAAGTGAGCACCGACCGCAGGCCGATCCGCCGGGCGCTGATCAGCGTCTACGACAAGACCGGTCTGGAGGAGCTCGCTCAGGCGCTGCACGGCGCCGGCGTCCAGCTGGTGTCGACCGGGTCCACCGCGGGGCGGATCGCGGCGGCCGGCGTACCGGTGACCAAGGTCGAGGAGCTGACCGGGTTCCCCGAGTGCCTGGACGGCCGGGTGAAGACCCTGCACCCGATGGTGCACGCCGGGCTGCTGGCCGACGTCCGCAAGACCGAGCACGTCGAGCAGCTGAACGAGATGCGGGTCGAGCCGTTCGACCTGCTGGTCAGCAACCTCTACCCGTTCACCGAGACGGTCGCCTCCGGCGCGTCGGCGGACGAGTGCATCGAGCAGATCGACATCGGCGGCCCGTCGATGGTCCGCGGCGCGGCCAAGAACCACGCGAACGTCGCGGTCGTGGTCTCACCGGCGCGCTACCCGGAGATCGTGGCCGCACTCGCCGACGGCGGCTTCACCTTGGAGGAGCGGCAGCGGCTGGCCGTGGACGCGTTCGTGCACACGGCGACGTACGACGTGGCCGTTGCGTCCTGGATGGGCAACGTGCTCACCGACACCTCGGAGGGCTCCGGCTTCCCGGCCTGGGTCGGCGCGACCTGGGACAAGTCCACGGTCCTGCGGTACGGCGAGAACCCGCACCAGCCGGCCGCCCTGTACAGCAACGGCCGCGGCGGGCTCGCGTCCGCCGAGCAGCTGCACGGCAAGGAGATGTCGTACAACAACTACGTCGACGCCGACGCTGCGCGACGTACGGCGTACGACTTCACCGAGCCCGCGGTCGCGATCATCAAGCACGCCAACCCGTGCGGCATCGCGGTCGGCAAGGACATCGCCGAGGCGCACCGGCGCGCGCACGAGTGCGACCCGGTGTCGGCGTACGGCGGGGTGATCGCGACCAACGCCCCGGTGACCGTCGAGCTGGCGAAGCAGGTCGCGGAGATCTTCACCGAGGTACTCGTCGCGCCTGCCTTCGAGGACGGCACGGTCGAGATCCTCAGTGGCCGGAAGAACCTGCGGCTACTGGTGGCGCCGGCGCCGTCGGGTGGGGAGTCGGTCGAGATCCGCGCCGTCAGTGGTGGTCTGCTGATGCAGCACGCCGATCGCTTCCAGGCTCCCGGCGACGACCCGTCCGCGTGGCAACTGGCCGCCGGGGAGCCGGCCCCGCCTGAGGTGCTCGCGGACCTCGCCTTCGCGTGGAAGGCGTGTCGCGCGGTCAAGTCGAACGCGATCCTGCTCGCCTCCGGCGGCGCCTCCGTCGGCGTCGGCATGGGCCAGGTCAACCGCGTCGACTCGTGCCGCCTGGCGGTGTCCCGCGCGGGTGAGCGTGCGGCCGGATCTGTTGCCGCGTCGGACGCGTTCTTCCCGTTCCCGGACGGGCTCGAGGTGCTGATCGAGGGCGGCGTCAAAGCCGTCGTCCAGCCCGGCGGCTCCATCCGCGACGAAGCCGCCATCGAGGTCGCCGAAAAAGCCGGCATCACCATGTACTTCACCGCCACCCGCCACTTCTTCCACTAACTATCGGTCCACCCACGCGCCCCCCGGCTGCCGCCGCGAGTGTCGCCGAGGAGGTTCGGGGAGCATCCTCGCCCCTTCTGGGTGCATGAACCTCCCCGAAGCCGGGGTTGGGTATGGACGACTTCGACCTGGCCGGCGTGGGGTCAGTTCGGGACGATGAGGGCGAGGGTGCCGATGGCGAGGCCGGCGCCCAGGAGGAAGGCGGTGTCGAACATGCGGCCGCGGACGTGCAGGAGGCCGGCGGCGGTGTCGGTGAGGGTGGCGCGGAGGAGGCCGGCGAGGAGTACGGCGCCGGAGAAGACCAGGACGCCGTTGCGCCAGTTGTAGAAGGTGAGCACGACCAGACCGGTCGCCGCGACCAGGAGCGACAGGATCAGGGGCCACTCGCTCCGGCGCTGAGCCTCGCCCGCCATCAGCACGTCACGCCTCTCTCGTTGCCGCCGGCCCCGATCACCGCTGCAGGCCCGGTCACGGCTGCGGGCCCGTTCACCGCTGCACGCCCGGTCACGGCTGCGCGCCCGTTTACCGCTGCAGGCCCGATCACCGCTGCGCGCCCGTTCACCGCTGCGGCCCCGATCACTGTTGCAGGCTCGCTTCGGCGGCTTCGACGACGTTGGTGAGCAGCATGGCCCGGGTCATCGGGCCGATGCCGCCGGGCATGGGCGCGATCCAGGCGGCCTGCTCGCGGGCGGCTGGGTCGATGTCGCCGACGATCTTGCCCTCGGCGTTGCGGCTGGTGCCGACGTCGAGCAGTACGGCGCCGGGCTTGACCATGTCCGCGGTGATCAGCCCCGCGGACCCGGCCGCGGCGATCACGATGTCGCCGGTGCGGACGACCGACGCCAGGTCCTTGGTGCCGGTGTGGCACTGGGTCACGGTCGCGTTCTCGGACTTGCGGGTGAACAGCAGGCCCATCGGCCGGCCCGCGGTCACGCCCCGGCCGACGACGACCACGTGGGCTCCGGCGATCGGTACGTCGTACCGCCGGAGGATCTCGACGCAGCCCTTCGGGGTGCAGGGGAGCGGGCCGTCCTGGCCGAGGACGAGCTTGCCGAGGCTGACCGGGTGCAGCCCGTCGGCGTCCTTGACCGGGTTGATGAGGCCGAGGATCACGTTGGTGTCGACGTGCTTGGGCAGCGGCAGCTGGACGATGAAGCCGGTGCAGTCCGGGTTCTCGTTGAGCTCGACGACCTTCGCGGCGATCTCGTCCTGGCTCGCCGAGGCCGGCAGCTCGACCTGGATCGACGCGATCCCGACCGCCGCGCAGTCGCGGTGCTTGCCGGCGACGTACGCCCGGCTGCCGGGGTCGTCACCGACCAGGATGGTGCCGAGCCCGGGCACCACGCCCTGCTCGGCCAGCTTCGCGACCCGGACCTTCAGCTCGTCCTTGATCGCCGCCGCCGTCGCCTTGCCGTCCAGAATCTGCGCCGTCACAAGGCCCGAGTCTGCCATGTCTTCGTTCCTGGAATACGCACCCCCTTGGCACAGTTGAGCGGGTTAGTTTATTCTTTAACTACCCCGAGCGAGGAGACCATCATGCCCGCCGTGACCGTCAGCGACATCACCGTCCTGCCCCGAGTCCACCAGCCGGACCCGGCCGTCGCCAGCGAGCGCGCGGTCCGGTCGGTGACGTCCGCGCCGAGCGGGTACGAGGGCGAGGGCTTCCCGGTACGGCGTGCCTTCGCCGGCGTCGACCTGCGCGACCTCGACCCGTTCATCCACATGGACCAGATGGGCGAGGTCGAGTACGCGCCGGGTGAGCCGAAGGGCACCCCGTGGCACCCGCACCGCGGCTTCGAGACCGTCACGTACATGCTCGACGGGATCATGGAGCACCAGGACTCCAACGGCGGTGGCGGCGTGATCTCCAACGGCGACACCCAGTGGATGACCGCCGGCAGCGGCCTGCTCCACATCGAGACCCCGCCGGAGCACCTGGTGCTGAGCGGTGGCCTGTTCCACGGCATCCAGCTCTGGGTGAACCTGCCGAAGGCGCAGAAGTGGGCTCCGCCGCGCTACCAGGACATCCGTGGCGGCGACTCGGCACTGCTGTCCACCGCGGACGGCGGCGCACTGATCCGCGTGATCGCCGGCTCCGTGGACGGTCACGACGGCCCGGGCTCGACCCACACCCCGATCACCCTCGTGCACGCGACGGTCAGCCCGGGCGCCGAGATGGTGCTGCCCTGGCAGCCGGACTACAACGCGCTCGTCTACGTATTGGCCGGTCAGGGCACGGTCGGCGCCGAGCACCGGCCGATCCGCAAGGGTCAGCTCGCGGTCTTCGGCCCCGGCGACACGATCCGTACGGCGGCCGGTACGTCGCAGCCGCAGGCCGAGCCGAACCTGGACGTCCTGGTCCTCGGCGGCCGCCCGATCCGGGAGCCGATCGCGATGGCCGGTCCGTTCGTGATGAACACCCGCGCCGAGGTGATCCAGGCGTTCGAGGACTTCCAGGCCGGCAAGCTCGGCTCGATCCCCGCCGTCCACGGCGCCCCCACCAACCTCCGCACCACCGACTGACCGTTGCCCTGCGCGGTCAGCCTTCGGGGTAGAAGAGGAACAGGGTGCAGCCCTGGGGGGACTGCGGGATGTGGGAGGACCCGGCTGGGCAGTGGATGAAGGAGCCGGCCGGGTAGTCGCGGGTGCCGTCGTTGAAGACGCCGTCGACGACGTACACCTCCTCGGGGCCGGGCTCGTGCACGTCGATGCCCTGCCAGGTCGAGCCCGGGTCCATCTCGAGCACATGCGCGGACGCACCGCTCGGGGCGCGCCACAACGAGCGCAGCCGGATGCCGGGGAAGAGCTCGCGGACCGAAACGTCCGCCACAGAAGTCCATTCGATGGTTTCCACAGCTCCATGCTGCGCTGTCCACAGGCTTTCCCACAGTGTCTGGATAGTCGTGGTCAGGTACTTTTGTGCCATGCATCGCGTGGTGGCGCTGGTGACCGGGACGCAGGCGAGTTTCGAGCTCGGATGCGCCGCGGCGGTGTTCCGCGCCGACCGGTACCGGTTCAGCGTGTGCACCGAGCGGCCGGGCCCGATCCGGACCACCGAGGGTTTCTCGATGACGGTGCGGTCGGGCCTGCGCGCCCTCGACCGCGCGGACACGATCGTCGTCCCGGGCTGGTTGCCGATCGAGCGGGAGCCGTCCGACGCCGTCGTCCGGGCGTTGCGGCGCGCGCATCGCCGAGGTGCGCGGCTGGTGAGCATCTGCTCCGGGGCGACCGCCCTCGCTGCGACCGGGCTGCTGGACGGACGGCGGGCCACGACCCACTGGCGGTACGCCGACCAGCTCCAGCGCCGGTTCCCCGCCGTACTCGTGGATCCGGACGTGCTCTACATCGACCACGGTGACATCGCCACCAGCGCCGGCTCGGGCACCGGGATCGACCTGTGCCTGCAGCTGGTCCGGCGCGATCACGGGGCCGCGTACGCCGCGCAGATCGCCCGGCGGATGGTGATGCCGCCGCACCGCGAAGGCGGCCAGGTCCAGTACCGCGTCGAGGACGCGCAGCCGACCGAGTCGCTGGGGACGCTGCTCGACTGGGCGACCGAGCACCTCGCCGAGCCGATCACGCTCGACGACCTCGCCGCGCGCCTCAACGTCTCACCGCGCACCCTGGCCCGCCGGTTCGCCGATCAGCTCGGGGTCGCGCCCGGCCAGTGGCTGCTCGCGCAGAGGATCGCGCGGACACGCGAATTCTTGGAGGACACCGACCTCCCGGTCGAGACGATCGCCCTCCGCGTCGGGTTGTCCTCGGCAACCAATCTCCGCCGCCGCTTCCACGCCGCCCTGAAGACCACCCCGAGTGCGTACCGACGGGCCTTCCGGGCTCAGAAAGCGCCGGAGTTGTCCAGGTCGGTGTAGTAGTCGATGCGGGGGTCGTCCGGGTCGGCGCCGTACTCCTCGACGAAGCGGCGGGCCGCGGGCAGGCCGCCGTACTGCGGGTTGAGCGTCCCGGAGAGGCTCTTGTACATCAGCGCGAGGTCGACGTAGCGGTTGCCGGTGCCGAGGCCGCTGACGTCGAGGACGCCGCTGAAGCGCAGGGTCTCCGGGTCGACGAAGACGTTGGGGCAGCAGTAGTCGCCGTGCGTCACGGCGTCGCCCTCACCCGGGAACGGCGAGCGGAACGGGCAGTCCGTCAGCTCGTCGAGAGCACGCAGACAGTCCGCCATCGCGGCGAGTACGGCGGGATGCTGGGCGGCCGGCCACGGCTGGGACGTGTCGCGGCCGGGCAGCTCCGTGGTCAGCAACCAGCCGGGGCCGCGGTCGACGATCCGCGGGCACGGGAACCCGGTCGAGCCCAGCCAGGCAAGCCGGTCCGCCTCGTCGTCGACCATCGGCCCGGCCTTGTGGAACAGGCGTTCCGAGCCACGGTCGAGCCGGACCACGGTCGCCGCCGACATTCCGAGGTGGATCGGTTCGGCGCTGCGCGCGCCGAACCGATCCAGCAGTGCGTTCAGATCCACTCAGCGAAGGTTACGGTGCAACGCCGAGATCAGCTCCCCCTTTTCGGTGTCCCCGTCGAGCGACCAGATCATCGCGCCGCCGAGCCGCCGGTCCGAGATGTACTGCGCCTTGCGCCTCATCTCGACCGGGTCGTCCCAGGTCCAGAACGTCGTACCGTCGAACAGCCAGGCGAAGCCGGCCTTGGTGTCGCGGTGGACGGTGAAGCCGGCGAGTTTCGCCTTGAGCCGGCGGTAGTCCTCGGTGCCGGGCCCGTACGTCCCTTGCGCCGGGCCGGTGGCGGGCTGGAACAGGCCGTTGTTCTGGTTGGTCACGCCGGTCCAGCCCTGGGAGTAGAACGGCACACCCATCACCAGCTTGCTGCGGGGCGCGCCGCGGGCCAGGTAGGAGTCGATCGTCACCTGCGAGCTGAACTCGACCGGCGACGGATCACCGGCCGGGCCGTCGATCGCGGACTGCTGGTTGGTCACCAGCTCCCAGGTGCCGTGGTAGTCGTAGCCCTGTGTGGTGGCGAAGGTCAGCTCCTTGAAGACCTTCGCGACCTCGAATCCGTTGTCGATCTGGACCGGGTTCGCGGGCAGGAACGCGGTCAGGTCGTAGCGGCGCTTGAACGGCCAGGACAGCCGGTCGAGTTGCCGGCGGTACTCGCGGACCAGTGCGGTGAAGTTCTGCTTGTCCTCCGGGCGGATCACGTTGCCCGGGTTGCCCTCACTGCCGGGCCACTCCCAGTCCAGGTCGATGCCGTCGAAGATGCCCTTCGCGGCGCCGGCCGGAAGACCGGGGAGGTTGCCCTTCAGCCACAGGTCCAGGCAGGACTTCACGTGCGCGGCCCGCGACGCCGGCGTGAGCGCCGCGTCGGAGAAGTACTTCGAGCCGGTCCAGCCGCCGAGCGAGATGCTGATCCGCAGCCGGGGGTACTTCTTCTTGAGCTGCCTGAGCTGGTTCAGGTTGCCGTTCAGCACCTGTCCCGGCTCGTCGGCCTGGCCGCTGACGCTCTGCTCCGCGGTGAACGGTCGCTGGTAGTCGGCCCACGGATCGCTGCTGACGCAGTTCCCCTGCTGGTCGACGAAGCCGAACGCGTAGTTGATGTGGGTCAGCCGCGCGGCCGACCCGTTCTTCACCAGATCGCTGACCAGGAAGTTCCGGTCGTACCCGCTCCAGTTGGTGTAGTACCCCACCACTCGCTTGCTGCTGTGCGCTTCCGCCGGTACGGCGGTGAGCCCCGCCGTCACGGTCGCGGCGGCCACCAGCAACCCCACACTCCGACGCATCATCCGATTTCCCCTCAGGCGGTCCAGGGACTAGCTGGCTGCAATCCTCATCCCTCCAGGCCACTTCGGCAATGTCTCTACTGAAAGATCGTCAGGAAACTTTCCTGCCAACGGAACGGCGGTAGGGTCGCCGCATGACGAGTGTGCGTGCGGACCTGGCGCCGACGGGTGTTCTGCGGGCTTCCATCAACCTGGGCAACCCGGTGCTGGCGCAGGGAACGCCGGAGGAGCCGGCTGGTGTCACCGTCGACCTCGCGCGCGAGCTGGCCCGCCGGCTGGATGTCCCGCTCGAGTTGGTCTGCTTCGACGCGGCCCGCAAGTCGTTCGAGGCGCTGACGACCGGGCAGGCGGACGTCTGCTTCCTCGCGATCGAGCCCGCGCGCGCCGACCAGGTCGCCTTCACCGCGCCGTACGTGATCATCGAGGGCGTGTACGCCGTCCGCCGGGAGTCGGACCTGGAGCAGGTGTCCGACGTCGACCGGGCCGGCGTCCGGGTCGGCGTGAAGCGCGGGTCGGCGTACGACCTGTATCTGACCCGGACGCTGCAGAACGCGACCATCGTCCGCGGCGACGAGGGCACCGACGTCTTCCTCGCCGAGGGGCTGGAGGTGGCCGCCGGGATCCGGCAGCCGATCACGCGGTTCGTCGCGGAGCACCCCGAGGTCCGGCTGATCGACGAGCGTTTCATGGAGATCCGGCAGGCCGTCGGCACGACCAGGACCCGGCATCCCGACACGGTCGCCTACCTGCACGCGGCGATCGAGGACCTCAAGGCGTCCGGCTTCGTGGCCGACGCTCTGATCCGGTCGGACCAGCCCGACGCGGCGGTGGCTCCGCCCGCCTAGCCGGCCGTAGCCGCACGGACACCCAGCGTGCAGCTTCCTGTCATGGCAGGAGGTGCCTGCAACTCTCCGGCCGTACCCGGACATCTAACGATGAGTGGCAGATCGGCTCCGCTCTGTGAGGCGGTCGATCGGCCTACGTGAGGACAACCGAACGGGAGGGAACTCATCGTGCGATCCACACCACGATCGCGTCGCTTCGGCCTGGCCGTTGCCGCGATCACCGCCCTCGGCCTGGGCCTACCCGGCCTGGCCCAAGCATCGCCACCGCCCGAACACCAACCCCGGACCGCCACCGCACAGCAGGCCGACGTACAGATCACGCTGGTCACCGGCGACCGGGTCACCCTGATCGGCGGCGACCCCACGCGGGCCGCGGTCGAGCCGGGCCCCGGCCGCAAGGGCATCACCTTCGGCACGCAGCGCACCAAGGACCACCTGTACGTCGTACCTTCCGACGTCCAGCACCAGGTCGCCGGCGGCCGGCTGGACCGCCGGCTGTTCGACGTGACCGGCCTGATCAAGGCCGGGTACGACGACAAGTCGGCGAAGGCGATTCCGGTCGTCGTGACGTATACGGGCAAGGCCCAGCCGCGGTCGGCGGCACCGGGAGCGACGGTCACCCGTCAGTTGCCGGTCGTGAACGGCACAGCGATGAAGGTGGACAAGACGAAGAGCGCCGGCTTCCTGGCCGGCGTGACCTCGGCGCGGTCCGCGGCCGGCGTGGAGAAGGTCTGGCTGGACGGCAAACGGGAGGTCAGCCTGGATCAGTCGGTCCCGCAGATCGGCGCGCCGGCCGCGTGGGAGGCCGGCTACACCGGTAAGGGCGTCTCGGTCGCCGTGCTGGACACCGGGATCGACAAGTCCCACCCCGACCTGGCGAGTCAGGTCGCCGGCGCGAAGAACTTCACCGAGGAGTCGGCCGAGGACCTGGTCGGCCACGGCACCCACGTCGCGTCCACGATCGCCGGGACCGCGGCGGCCTCGAGCGGCAAGTACAAGGGAGTCGCGCCGGACGCCAAGCTGTACGACGGCAAGGTGTGTGAGCAAGGCGGTTGCCCTGAGTCCGCCATTCTCGGCGGGATGGAGTGGGCCGCGAACGAGGTGAAGGCGAAGGTCGTCAACCTCAGCCTCGGCGGAACCGACACCCCGGAGGTGGACCCACTCGAGGAGGCCGTGAACCGGCTGACCGCTCAGACGGGCACGCTCTTCGTGATCGCCGCCGGCAACGACGGTCCGGGCGAGAGCACGGTCGGTTCGCCCGGCTCGGCGGACTCCGCGCTGACAGTCGGCGCGGTCGACAAGCAGGACCACCTGGCCGAGTTCTCCAGCCGTGGGCCGCGGGTCGGTGACGGCGCGGTGAAGCCGGACGTGACCGCTCCCGGCGTCGACATCGTCGCGGCCAAGGCGGCGAAGTCGATCATCGGCGAGCCGGTCGGCGACCAGTACCTGACGCTCTCCGGTACGTCGATGGCCACCCCGCACACCGCGGGCGCGGCGGCGCTGCTGGCTCAGCAGCACCCGGACTGGAAGGCCGGCGACCTGAAGGCCGCGCTGATGGCGTCGGCCAAGCCGGCCGACGGCCAGACGGCCTTCGAGCAGGGCACCGGCCGGATCGACGTTGCCAAGGGCATCAAGCAGGCCGTCGTCACCGACCCGGGCAGCGTGTCCTTCGGTACGGCGATCTGGCCGCACGACGACGACACCCCGGTGACCAAGACCCTCACCTACCGCAACCTGGGCGACCAGGCGGTCACGCTCGACCTGGCGGCGACGTTGTCGGGTCCGAACGGTCAGCCGGCCCCGGCCGGCGCGCTGACGCTGAGCGCGACCACCGTGACCGTGCCGGCCGGTGGGACCGCGTCGGTGCAGGCCACCTCGAACACCAACCACAGCGGCCCGGACGGCGGGTACTCCGGCCGGATCACCGCGACCGGTGGTGACACCACGGTGGTGTCGGCGGTCGGCGTGAACAAGGAGAAGGAGAGCTACGACCTCACCGTCAGCAACGTCGGGGTCGACGGCAAGCCCGCCCTCGCGTTCGGCGTGCTGTTCGGTCTGGACACCGACCTGTTCACCTTCCTCGGCGGGACGACCACGAAGATCCGGCTGCCGAAGGGCGAGTACTCCGTCCAGGGTGACCAGGTCGTGGAGCGGCCGGGTGGCGAGGGTCAGGACTTCTACTCCCTGGTCCAGCCGAGCATCAAGCTGACCGGCAACACCACCGTCGTCCTCGACGCGCGGGCAGCGAAGCCGGTCAAGGTCACCGTGCCCAAGGCCGACGCCGCAGTGGCGCTCGCCGTGCTCGGCTACGACCGGACCTCGCCGGACGGCCGGCGCGGGCTCGGATCGTCCGCCCTGCTGTTCGAGTTCGACGGCGTGCACTCCGGGCAGGTAGGACCGGCGCTCCCGCCCGAGCAGATGACCGGAAACGTCGCGTCCCAGTGGGCGAAGCCGGACGCCGACCAGTCGTTCGCGAACTCGCCGTACCTGTACGGCCAGGTCGACTCGACGCCGGGTGTGTTCCCGACCGGGTTCGTCCGGAATCTGAAGGCGAAGGACCTGGCCGTGGTCGACCAGACCCTGAACGCGACCGGTGACCGGCAACTTGAGCGGACGGTTCACGGCCGGGCGCCGTACATGAACGGATCCTGGGCGGTGATCCTGCCGTACGACGTGCCGGCGACCACGAAGGTGCTGGTCGACGACAAGCCGGCGGTCTGGAATCACACCGTCAGCGAGATCGCGCCGAGCCCGGACCCGGAGGACCCGTTCCCGGTCACGATCAGCCGGCTGACCTCGCCGGAGAAGGAGTACGCCGCGGGCCGGACGTATCGCGAGCGCTACAACGCGGCCGCCTTCACCGCGACGCCGGAGCTGGCGTCGCGGTCGGAGAACGACCTGCTGCTGTCCGCCTACTCGCTGTCGGACGCCGACGGCACCAAGGGGTTCGGCCTGATGGACACCCAGTCCAGCACGCTGCTCCGGGACGGGAAGGTCGTGGCCGAGTCGCCGTACTTCGGGTACATCGAGGCGACCGGGCTGCCGGCGGAGAAGGCGACGTACACGCTGGAGAGCTCGCAGACGCGGCCGACGTACTCGACGTTCAGCACCAGGACGGACCTGCGCTGGACGTTCACCTCGGCCGCCACGACGGAGCCGACGACGCTGCCGATGCTCGGCCTGCGGTACCAGCCGAAGGTCGACGGCCACAACGTCGCCGAACGCCGGCCGGTGACGGTGCTGCCGGTGATCGTCGACGGCGTGCCGGGCGAGGAACTGCCGCGGGTGAAGAAGCTGGAGCTCCAGGTCTCCGGTGACAACGGCACGACCTGGCACAAGGCCGCGGTCGTGCCGGCCGGCAAGGGCACGTACAAGGCGATCTTCGCCACCCCGAAGGCCGCGAAGACGGTGTCGCTGAAGGCCAAACTCATCGATGCCCAAGGCAACATCACCGAACAGACCGTGATCGGGGCCTACCCGCTCCGCTAGACAGGCGATCGAGCAAGAACCCCCGGGGAGCAGTTCAAGCTCCCCGGGGGTTCCTGATGGTTTGCGGGTCAGCCCAGGAGGTTGAGGGCCTGGACGGCGTCGCGCTCCTCGCCGAGCTCGGCGGTGCTGGCGTCGATGCGGCCGCGGGAGAACTCGTTGATCTCCAGGCCCTGGACGATCTCCCAGCTGCCGTCCTTGGTGGTCACCGGGAAGGACGAGATCAGGCCCTCCGGTACGCCGTACGAACCGTCGGAGACGACCGCCATCGACAGCCAGTCGCCGTCGGCCGAGCCGCGCAGCCAGTCGCGGGTGTGGTCGATCGTCGCCGCGGCCGCGGACGCCGCCGAGGACGCGCCGCGGGCCTCGATGATCGCCGCGCCGCGCTTCTGCACGGTCGGGATGAAGTCGTTCTCCAGCCAGGTCTGGTCGTTCACGACCTCGGCCGCGTTCTTGCCGGCCACCTCGGCGTGGAAGATGTCCGGGTACTGCGTCGCGGAGTGGTTGCCCCAGATCGTCATCTTCTTCAGCTCGGTGACGTGCACCCCGGCCTTCTTCGCCAGCTGGGCGAGCGCGCGGTTGTGGTCCAGCCGGGTCAGCGCGGAGAACCGCTCGGCCGGGATGTCCGGCGCGTTGCTCCTGGCGATCAGCGCGTTGGTGTTGGCCGGGTTGCCGGTGACGGTGACCCGGATGTCGTCGGCGGCATGCTCGTTCAGCGCCTTGCCCTGGACGGTGAAGATCGCGCCGTTCGCCTCCAGCAGGTCGCCGCGCTCCATCCCCTTGGTCCGCGGCCGGGCGCCGACCAGCAGGGCCACGTTGGCGCCGTCGAAGATGACGTTCGGGTCGTCGCCGATCTCGACGCCGGCCAGCGTCGGGAAGGCGGAGTCGTCGAGCTCCATCACGACCCCCTCGAGCGCCTTCAGCGCCGGGGTGATCTCCAGCAGCCGCAGCTCGACCGGCGTGTCCGGCCCGAGCAGCGCACCGCTCGCGATCCGGAACAGCAGGCTGTAGCCGATCTGACCAGCGGCCCCGGTAACGGCCACCTTCACCGGTGTAGTGCTCACGACACACGCTCCGTTTCTGTGCGGTCTTGTGCTTCGGACGCTAGCAAGCCGCGGCTGTGGTACCAACGCTGGGGGAGGGCCGACTTCCTCACATCCGCACGGTTCCGTTCACCCGGCCGCCACCCGGTGGTCGCCCCGGTGCCCAACAGTGACTGCAGTTCCTGACCTGTAAGGAGATCTCATGAAGCGAACGGTGCTGCCCCGCCGGTTCGTCCCCGTCGCGGCCTCGGCCCTCGCGGTGACGGCCGCCGTCCTGGTGCCGCAGGCGGTGCCCACCTCGGCACCGGAGACCGCCGTCCAGTCCGCCACGTCCGCCGGCAAGCACCGCGACGACTTCGTCATCGTCGGCCACCGGGGCGCGTCCGGCTACCGGCCGGAGCACACGCTGGCGTCGTACGAGCTGGCCGCGCGGATGGGTGCCGACTACATCGAGCCCGACCTGGTGACCACCAAGGACCGGGTGCTGGTCGCCCGGCACGAGCCCGAGATCGGCGGTACGACGGACGTCGCCGAGCACCGGGAGTTCGCCGGCCGGAAGAAGACCAAGCAGCTCGACGGCGTCGCGGTGACCGGCTGGTTCGCCGAGGACTTCACCCTGGCCGAGCTGCGGTCGCTGCGGGCCAAGGAGCGCATCCCGGCGATCCGGCAGCACAACACCGTCTTCGACGGCCACTACAAGGTGCCCACCCTGCAGGAGGTCATCGACCTGAGCCGCCGGCTGTCCCGCGAGCTCGGCCGGCCGATCGGCATCTACCCCGAGACCAAGCACCCGACGTACTTCCAGCAGCAGGGCCTGGCGCTCGAGCCGGAGCTGGTGCGGACGCTGAACCGCAACGGCCTGAACCGCCCGGACGCGAAGGTGTTCGTCCAGTCGTTCGAGGTGTCGAACCTGAAGGCGCTGCGCAAGCAGCTGCGGGTCCCGCTCGTCCAGCTCACCAGCGCGTCCGGAGCGCCGTACGACTTCGTCGCCGCCGGTGACCCGCGGACGTACGCCGACATCGTCAGCCCGGCCGGGCTGCGTGAGGTGGCGAAGTACGCGAAGGGCCTCGGGCCGGCGAAGGACCAGGTGATCCCGCTCGACGCCACCGGCAAGCTCGGCAGGCCGACCGCGCTGGTCGCGAACGCGCACCGGGCCGGGCTGGTCGTCCACCCGTACACGTTCCGGGTGGAGAACAGCTTCCTGCCGGCCGAGTTCGACAGCTCGGCGGTCGCGGCCGACTCGGGCAACCTGTTCGGTGAGATCGCGGCGTTCCGCCGGACCGGGATCGACGGGTTGTTCACCGACAACACCGACATCGCCGTGGCCGAGGAGGCCGAGGCGAAGTAGCGCCTGAAAAGATGGGTGGGTGGAACGCAAGGTCGGCTCCGGGACCGCGACCGTCGAGGCAGAGGCCGACGGGACCTTCGTGCTCCGGGTCGACGGATCGCTGCAGTCGCAGGTCGACCTCGCCGATCCCACCCATCTGGCGTTCGAGTACATGCGACGCATCGGCGACGTCGTCGACGCCGTCGCTCCCCGACGACAGCCGGTCGCCGTCGTGCACGTGGGCGGCGCCGGGCTGAGTCTGCCGCGGTACGTCGCGGTCACCCGGCCGCGGTCGCGCCAGGTTGTCCTGGAGCCGGACGAGGACCTGACCGAGTTCGTCCGCGAGGCGCTGCCGCTGCCGAAGCGGTCCGGGATCAAGGTCCGCGGTGTCAGCGGCCGGTCCGGGATCGGCGAGCTGTACGACGACTCGATGGACCTGCTGATCCTGGACGCGTTCGAGCGCGAGGCGGTCCCGGCGAACCTGGTCACCACCGAGTTCTTCACCGAGTGCGCGCGGGTTCTGCGGCCGACCGGCGTCCTGGTCGCCAATCTGATCGACGGCTCGGCCGGCCTGCCGTTCGTCCGCCGGACGGCGGCCACGGTCCGGGCCGCGCTCGGTGACGGGGTGGTGCTCGCCGAGCGGAAAGTGTTGCGGGGCAAGGGGTTCGGGAACGTCATCCTGGTCGCGTCCCGGCAGCCGGTCCCCGACCTGACCACGGCCGGGCGGCGGGCTCAGCCGCCGTATGACGTGCAGCCGCTGAGCGAGCTGGCCGGGAAGGCCGTGCCGCTCACCGACGCGGAAGGCTACATCACGCCGTCGGCTCCGCCGGGCACCTTCCGGCGCTGACGGTCACGCGGCCGGGCACTGCCCGGCGGCCGGGCACTTTCCGGCGGTGAGGGTCACGCGGCCGCGCGTGGTCGGCCGGAGCTGATGCGGTTGAGGGTCTCCGCGACCGCCGAGCGCTCGTCCGGGGTCGCGCCGACCGCGCGGATCAGTCGGTCGAGTCGGTCGCGTCCGGGCAGCCGGGCCCCCTGGAACCAGGCCTGGATCGTCGTCCGCGGAATGCCGGTGAGCTGCTCCAGGTTGCGGGACGATCGTGGCCGCGCGAGTGCGGCGAGCGCGGCGCCCAGCTCCGGCAGCGTCTCGGCGGTCCGCAGCAGTTCGACCACGTCCTCGCGGTTCACGCTGTCCCATCGGCGGCGCCACACCGGCATCAGGTCGGCCGGGACGCCGCAGCCGGCGAGGAATGCGGCCGTCACGTCCCAGCTGGGCAGCTGCTTCCCGCCGGTCGCGCGGACCAGGTGGGCGTGCGAGTAGTGCGCGTGCTCGGCCAGCTCGCGGTACGTCAGGCCGGCCTGGCGCCGTACCCGCTGCAGCGCCGCGGCGAACGCTTCGACGTCGTCCATCGCCACCTCCTCGTGATCAAACATAATTCAACATGATCAAACAAGGCAAGTGTCAGGGGTCAAGCTAGACTTGGCCAATGTCCGTCGCGAGGGTGTCCGCTCTGACCTACTACCCGGTGAAGGGTCTGGCCGGGGTGTCCGTGGACCGGGCCGAGATCGGCCCGACCGGCTTGCGCCACGACCGGAACTTCATGCTCGTCGAGCCGGACGGCTCATTCCTGAGCCAGCGGAGCCTGCCGGCGATGGCCGCGCTGCACGCGGAGGTCCACGACGACGTCCTGCGCCTTTCCGCCGTGGATGCGCCCGACCTCGAGATCCCGATCCGGTACGACGGCAAGCGGCGCGACGTCAGCCTGTTCGGCAAGTGGTTCGGCCAGGGAGTCGTGCAGGACGCGGCCGCGGACGAGTGGTTCACCGAGCGGCTGGGGAAACCCGCGGCCCTGGTCCGGGTGACGCCGGAGCATGAGCGGCCGGGCTGGGGAGTGCACGGCGGCCAGACCGGCTTCGGTGACGCGCACGCGTTGCTGATCACCTCGCTGTCCTCGCTGGACGGTCTCAACGAGCGGATCGTTGAGCACGGCGGCGACGCCATCCCGATGAACCGCTTCCGCCCGAACATCGTGGTCACCGGCTGGCCCGAACCGCACACCGAGGACAAGGTGCTCCGGATGTCGGCCGGTGCGGTCGAGATCGGGTACGCGGCCCGCTCGATCCGCTGCGCGGTGCCGACCGTCGACCAGGCGACCGGGGAGAAGCGTGGCCCGGAGCCGACCCGGACGCTGGCGACGTACCGCCGCCAGCCGGACTACGGCGGCGGGGTCAGCTTCGGGATGAAGGCCGCGGTCCTTGCCGGAGGCACCCTTCACGTAGGCGATGAGATCTTGGTACACGACTGGATCCCGGACGGGCCGGACCCGGCGCCGAGCACTCGGTAGCCTGCAGACTCCACCAGTTCGGGGAGTCTGCGCATGCACCGGATCCTGTTGTTGCTGCTGGCACCGGCTTCGTTGTTCGCGGCCCCTTTGGTCACCGGTGAGGCGCGGGCGCCGGGGGTTCCGTCGTACGAGGGTGGAACTGACCGGGAGTGCGGACGGTACGACCTGGACCGGGCGGGAGACGGTCGCCTTCACGAACACGTCCACCGAGCCGTTGGCGGAGATCTACCTGCGGCTGTGGGGGAACGCGCACGACTGCAAGGCGGTCGTGATCTCGATCGGCGCGGTTGCCGAGGACTGTACGGTGGCGAAGGTGCCGTTGGCCTCGCCGGTGAAGGCCGGGGAGGGTACGTCGGTGTCGTTTGACGTCACCATGACCGCGCCGGACGGGCTGGAGCGGTTCGGGCGGTCGGGGCCGTACAGCTTCTTCGGGAACGCGTTGCCGGTGCTCGCGATCCGCGACCACGGTGGCTGGCATCTCGAGCCCGATGTGGGGATCGGGGAGAGCTTCTACACGGTCGCGGCAGACTTCCGGGTCCGGCTGACGCACACGGGCAATGTCGTCGTACCCTCGACCGGCGTCACGGTCGACGGGGTCACGATCGCCAAGCAGGTCAGGGATTTCGCCTGGGCGGCCGGGCCGTTCACCACCTCGGAGGCGACCTCACCCGGTGGGACCAAGGTGCGCACCTGGGCGACGTCGACGGTCGCTCCCGCCGCGGTCGCCGATGCGCGGTCGAAGGCGATGGCGGCGGTCGACGACTTCGGGCGGCGGTTCGGGGCCTATCCGTACGGCGAGCTCGATCTCGTGCTCAACGACCGGTGGACCAGGTTCAGCGGGATGGAGTACCCGGGGCTCGTGCTGCTGATCTCGCCGGGAGCTCCGGTGGTGCACGAGGTGGCGCACCAGTGGTGGTACGGGATCGTCGGCAACAACGAGTACGCCGATCCCTGGCTGGACGAGGCGTTCGCGACGTACGCGACCGATGTCCACGAGGGTAACCGGCGTATCGGCTGCTGGCCGGGAACGTTGCCGGTGGCAATCAGTAGTCCGATGTCCTACTGGCGGGCGCACCAGTCGTCGTACGGCGTCTACGTCTACACCCACGGGTCGTGCATGCTCCACGAACTGGAACGCCGGCTCGGGGCGGAGGCGATGGCTCGGCTGCTGGCGACGTACGCGAAGGCCCACTGGTACGGAGTTGTCACCCCGACCGACTTCAAGACCGCCGCCCAAGCCGCCAGCCCCACCGACCTCACCTCATTCTGGACCGCACACGGCGTCGGTTAGCAGGCAACCCGTGCCCGGCCGGTGACCGCCTTGTAGGTGCAGGTGTCGAACGTCTTCCCGGCCGGCGTCTGGAACCGGGCCGTGTCGCCGGTGTTGTTCCACACGTAGTTGCCCTGGTTCCAGTACAGGGTCAGTGCCCGGTTCCGGTTCTTCCCGGTGCGGACGATCACGGTCGACCGGCCCGGCAGCACGTAGCCCCGCGGGAACACGAACACGTGGTTGGCGACGTCCACCACCCGGAACCCGGACAGGTTGATCGGCCGCGTGCTGATGTTCCGCACGGTGAAGAACTCCTGGTTCAGCTGCGCGTTCGTCCGGTAGTCCGCGCCCGGCGGGTCGTACTGGATCCCACTCAGCACCACCGTGATCGCCGCCGACGCCGGCACTGGCGCGAGGACAGCCGCGGCGACCGTGAGCACGGCCGTGGCGAGAGCGGAGAAGGGCAGGCTGAAGCGTCGTACGAACAAAGGATTCCCCTTCGGCAGTGGGCCGATTTCCCCCCGGCCCGGTGAACTGGTTGCTGCCGGATTCCCCCCGGCCGTCGAACCTTAGAAGTGACGCTCCGTGCTCGTCAAGTGCTCAACTGATGGTGGTGGGGGTACCGTGGTCGAGGAGTTGGAGGCGGGGGGCGAGGCCGGCGGTGGTGAAGGTTCTGGCGAGGTGGTCGGGGCCCTCGCTGAAGTGGGACCAGCCTTCGGTGTGGACGGGGACGATCGTGGCGGGGGTCAGGAGGTGAGCGGCCTCGGCGGCGGCTTCGGAGGTGAGGGTGAGCGGCGCGCCGTCCATCAGCGGAGTACGGGCCGCGCCGGCGAAGAGGACGGCGACGTCGACCGGCGAGAAGCGGTCGGCGATCTGCTTGACGAGGTCGACCGACGCGTTGTCGCCGGAGACGTAGACGGTCGGCAGGTCGTCCGCGGTGAGCACGAAGCCCGTGACGACGCCGAGCACGGCCTCAGCCCCTTCAGGCCCGTGCAGCGCGGGTACGCCGGTCACGGTGAGCGTCCCGCCGTCCGGACGGTCGAGCTCGACCGACTCCCAGTTCTGCAGACCGCGTACACCGGGGATCCGGGTGGCCGCACCCGGCGTCGACAGCACGACCGGCACCGACGGGAGCAGCGCGCGGCCCGCGTCGTCGAGGTTGTCCTTGTGCTCGTCGTGCGACAGCAGTACAACGTCGACCGGACCGAGGTCGGCGACCGGCACCGCCGGGCCGGTCAGCTTGGCCATCACCCGGCCGTTCGGCAAGACGTACTCCTGCGGTTCGTCGAACGCCGGATCGGTCAGGATTCTCAACCCGCCGAGGTCGAGGAGCGCGGTCGGGCCGCCGATGTGCGTGATCTTCATGCCTCGATCGTCGCGTCCGGCAGCATGCTTCACCATTGGCCCAGGAGCCACAGTTCCTGAAGATCGGGCCATACTGGTTCCCATGCGCACCGTCGCCGTACTCGCCTTCGGCCAGATCAGCCCGTTCCACCTGTCGGTGCCGTGCCTGGTGCTCGGCGACCGCCTCGGCGCCCCGGGCGAGTACGACGTCCGCGTGTGCGCCGAGCACCCCGGATCACTCCGGACGAACGCGGGTTTCGGGATCACCGTCGACCACGGGCTCGAGGTGATGGATTCGGCCGGCCTGGTCATCCTCCCGAGTTGGCGGCCGGAGCTCGAGCCGTCCGACGTACTGATCGACACGATCCAGCGGGCGCACGCACGCGGCGCGACCGTCGTCGGGTTGTGCATCGGCGCGTTCCTGGTCGCCGCGAGCGGGATTGTCGACGGACGGGAGGTGGTGACGCACTGGAAGTGGGCCGAGCAGTTGCAGGCCAAGCACCCCGACCTCACCGTCCGCGCAGACGTGCTCTGGTCGGACCTGGGCGACGTACTCACCTCGGCCGGTACGGCGGCCTCGCTCGACTGCTGCCTGCACCTCGTCCGCACCCACCACGGCGTCGAGCTGGCCGAGCGGCTGGCGCGGAGCATCGTGGTCGCGCCGCATCGCAGTGGCTCGCAGGCGCAGTACATCCCGGTCCCGGTGCCGCCCGATCCCGGCGACGACGTGATCGAGAAGGCGATGGTGTGGGCGCGTGCGCGACTCGACCAGCCGGTGACGTTGGACGAGTGGGCGGCCGCGGTCGCGCTGTCCCGGCGTACGTTCACCCGGCAGTTCCGTGCGCGCACCGGGAGCTCCGGGCAGGCGTGGCTGCTCCGCCAGCGGCTCGACCGGGCCCGGCTGTTGCTGGAGACCACCGATCATCCGGTCGAGCGGATCGCCACCGAGAGCGGCTTCGGCAGCAGCGCGGCACTGCGCCACCACTTCCACACCATCCTCGGTACGACGCCGCAGCGGCATCGTCAGGAGTTCGGCGTACTCACAGCAGGAGCAGGAGGGTATAGAGCGCCGGCGCCGCGAACGTGACCAGCAGGATCCACGCGATCATCCGGTGACCTGGCTTGCCGCGGTCGAGGGACGAGGCGAAGTACAGCACCGCGCCCTCCTCGGTGTGCCGGCTCAGGCCCATCCGCCTGGCCTCCTCCGGGCGCGGATCCGGCCGCTCGTCGGCCAGCGCGTCCGGCGGGATCCCGAAGTGCGCGGGCCGGGGCGGGTCCAGATCGTCACGTTCCCCGTACATCCGGCCTCCCGCAGGGTTGGTGGAACCAGGTGGTCCCACCATGGTCGCACCCTACGTAAAGTCCGCCACCCAGGAAACGCGGTCGGTCCGGCGGCCGTTCAGGCAGAGCAGCACCTTGCAGTACGACGTGATGCCCTTGCCGACGGCGAGCGTCTTCAGGTCGCAGTTCAGTACGGTGCTTCTGCTCTGCGCCATCATCTGGTCGTACGCCCGCTGCGGCGACCACTCGTCGCCACCGGCCGCGGTCATGGACGAGCCACTCGCGTTGAGCTTGCTGGCTGACTCGGAACGCCCGGCGGCGTCCGAGCGGGCGCCCTGCGTCAGCCCGGGGTCCTGCTCGAGGGGTACGCAGCCGTTGGCCACCCGGGCCTGGTCGATCAGGTCGAAGAGCTGCAGCTCGTCGCCGTTCATCCCGCCGTCGCGCGCGGGTGGCGGCGGTGGGGTGTTGGTGGTGGGTGGGGCGGTGGGGCGGGTGGCTGTGGTGCGGTCGGGGGTGGGGGTCGGCCGGGACGACGTGGTGGGGGTGGGGCCGTCCTCGGTGGACTTCGAGGTGGGGGCCTCGGTGGGGTCGGCGGTCGACGGGGTGGAGGTCGGGGTGGCCGAGTCCGTGGGCGTCGGAGTGGGGGTGGGGGTCGCGGTCGGGGTGGTGGCCGGCGGGGTGCTCACCTTGGAGGTCGGCGGGTTCACGACCGGCTTGGTGGTCGGGGTGACGTAGGTGTCGTCGGTGCGGGTGACGATCGGGAGCGAGGCGTCGGCCTCGTCGTTCTGCGGCTCGTGCAGCAGGATCCAGGAGATCGGCGTGATCACGAGGACGACGGATGCGATCGCGACCAGCGGACGCCGGGCGCCCGAGCCCCGGCCGCCGGCGGATCGGGCGGCCGAGCGGGATCCGCCGCGCCCGCCTCCACCTGAGGCAGGCGCGGTGTTCGCCGTACGGCCGGAGACTGCCGCGGTGGTGGTCGCCGAGCCGGCGAGCCGCGACCCGGACGTCCCCGTGGGCGCCGACTCCGACTCCGACTGGGTCACCCAGGACGGCGAGCTGGCCGCGGCGGCGCGGGAGTACGACCGGGAGGAGGCGGTGTCGCCCATCCCGGAGTCGTTCGAGTACGAGCGCGCAGAGGCGGACTCGCCGACGTCGGTCTCACGGGCGCTTGAGTAGGACCGCGACGAGGCAGTGGCCCCAAGCCCCGAGTCGTTCGCCCGGCTGTACGAGCGCGACGACGGCGTCTCATCGGCGCTCGGCTCGCTGGACCGCGAGTACGAGCGCGACGAGGCGGCCGCGCCAAGCCCCGAGTCGCTTGCCCGCGTGTATGAGCGCGATGACGGCGTCTCACCCAGGCCGGACTCGCCGGACCTCGAGTACGCGCGCGACGAGGCCGTGTCACCAACGCCGGACTCGCTGGACCGTGAGTAGGAGCGGGACGATGCGGTGGCCCCAAGCCCCGAGTCACTCGCCCGGCTGTATGAGCGCGACGGCGCTGTCTCCCCAGGGCTCGACTCGCTGGACCGCGAGTAGGAGCGGGACGACGCGGTGGCGCCGAGTCCCGAGTCGCTTGCCCGGGTGTATGAGCGCGACGAGGGCGTCTCGCTCTCGGCGGCGCGGGAGTACGAGCGGGAGGACGCGGTCGGGCCCAGGTCGCCGACGCTGGAGGGGGAGGTGGGGCGGGCGATGGGTTGGGTGCCGGCGCCGGGCGTGGACTGGGTGTTGGCCCAGAACGGGGACTCGTTGGCGGCGCCGGCGGACTGTGCGGTCGCCCAGAACGGCGACTCGTCACTCGTCCGCGGTGCGTACCGGGGCGGCTCCGGTGGGGTCGGCGGAGTGCTTTCCGCCGGGGTGGGCCGAGCCGCTGCGGCTCGCGACCCGCGGGACGCGGCCCGGGTCGCCTTCCTGCGCGGCTTGTACCGGCCGTTGCCGGACTCGGACATTATTCGCTTGTTCCCTTCACTGTCTTGCCCCCAAGACATGCCTCATCAACGAACGTGGCGCCGGAGACCCCCAGGACGAACCGGCGCCGTGACAAGGACGGATCTACCCGCGGTGTCCGGCCGTGAACCGGCCGGACCTTGTGGTCGTGGAACAACATCTCCGCCACACTCGGTGCGTTCGACACAATGACATTCCTGCCCTAGCTCCGGCCGAAGTCCTGCACCCAGCTGCCCGGTCCCCAGTCGGACCGGACCTGGCCGGGGTCGTAGCCGACGCCGATCGAGGTGAACCGGCAGTTCAGGATGTTCTTGCGATGTCCTTCGCTCTTCATCCAGGCCGCGACCACCTTCTGGGCGCTGTCGTAGCCGGCGGCGATGTTCTCGCCCCACCCCGAGCCGCGGTAGCCGGCGGCCGCCATCCGGTCGCCCGGTCCTTGGCCGTCGGGGTTGGTGTGGTCCATGTAGTGTCGGCGGACCATGTCGGAGGCGTGCCGGCCGGCGGCCTCGACGAGCGCGCTGTCCAGCCGGAGCGGACCGCAGCCCGCCTGCTCGCGGATCTGGTTGGTGTAGTTGAGGACCGCCCGCTCCTGCGAGTTCGTCCCGCCACCGCCGGCCGGCGGCTCCGACGTGGTCGTCGGGTCACTCGGGCGCGGCTCGGTGGTCCGGGTCTTCGTCGGCGAGGTCCGCGTCGGCCGCGGCTTCGGCGAGGTCCGGGACTCGGTGGTACGCCGTTCCGTCGGGCTCACCGTCACCGTCGTGGCACCGCCCGTCGGTGCGGTTGTGACGATGCTCGTGGGCGACCCGGTCGGCGTACCGGTCGTGGTCGGCGTTCCTGAGGTCGAGGTCGACGCGGCCGTGCCGAGCGCCGGCGTACCGGTGACCGTGGTGCCGTTCGGCAGCGTCTTGGTGACCGTGCCGGCCGGCGTACCGGCGGAACTGGTGCCGTCGACAACCGATCGGCCGGCGTCGTCGCGGGTGTCCTCGGACACGTTCAGCACCTTGGTGGCGCCGTCGACCGTCGAGTCGTCGCGCGACATCAGCCAGACCACCGGGCCGATGGCCAGCAGTACGGACAACGCGCTGACGATCGGGCCGATCAGGCCTCGGCTCCGGCGTGGAGCTCGTCGACTGCCGCGGTGTCGCCGGGGGGTAGGCGAATCCGTCATGGGTGGGCGAATCCTCTTCGTTTTCGTCGTACCGAGTGTTCGTCGTTCCCCGCGTTGCCGTTGTCCAGGTTGTTGCCGGTCCCCCCTGGTCACCGATCAGTGACCTTAACCGAGGAGTGAGGTCACCGTTACAGTTTCGCGACGGCTCTTAACACTTCCCGAAGGTTCTCCGGGAAGTTACTGACGAACGCGGTCGACGCGGCGCTCAGCCGCCGAAGTTCTGCACCCAGCTGCCGTTGCCCCATTCGGGTTTGACCTGGCCGGCGTCGTACCCGATGCCGATCATCGTGTAGCTGCAGTTGAGGATGTTCTTGCGGTGCCCGTCGCTGTTCATCCAGCCCTCGACCACGGCCGCCGGGCTCCGGTAGCCGACGGCGATGTTCTCGGCCATCGCGCCGCCGCGGAAGCCGGCCGCCTTCATCCGGTCGAACGGGCTGCGGCCGTCGAGGCTGTCGTGCGAGAAGTAGTGCCGGTCGACCATGTCGGCGGCATGTCCTTCGGCGGCCTTGGTCAGCGCGCTGTTGGTGGCGAGCGGACCGCAGCCGGCCTTGGCGCGCTCGTCGTTGGTGAGCTTCAGCACCTGGGCCTCGGCGGTCCCGGATCCACCGGACGGCGCGCTGGTGGTCGTCCTGGTCGCCGTCGGCTTGGTGGACGTGCGGGTCGGCTTCGGCGACGGCTTCGGGGTCCGGGAGCCCTCCCGGCTCGGAGCCGTGGTCGACCGGCGCGGGGTCGGGGTGGAGGTCGTCTTCGTCGCCTTCGGCCGGGTCGGAGTGGCGCTCGGCACCGGCTTCGACGCAGGCGTCGTACGGCGCGGAGGAGTGGCCGACGGGGTCGCGGCCGACGGGGCGGAGGACTCGTCCGTCGTGGTCGTCAACGGCGTGTCCTGGCTGGTCAGGACGTTCGCGGTCCGGTCCAGCACGAACCACCCGATGCCGGCGATCAGAACCAGCGCGGAGAGTGAGGCCAGGACCGGCCCGATCACTCCGAAGCGCTGCTGCGGGCGTTTGTGGCTCGTCATGGTGCGAAGCCTTGCCCACCGCACGCGCGCGTGACCCCCCGCCCGGCCCGCACTTCACGAACCTTTGACAATGTCATGCGTTTGAACCGTGACGAGGGTCACCGGGAGCGGGCGATGACGATGTCCGCGACGACCTTCCAGCCCAGACTGCGGTAGAGCCGCAGGCCGTCGATCGAGGCGATCAGGATGCCGCGCTTGGCGCCCTGGGCCGCCGCGGTCTCGACCAGCGACGCCATCACCGCGCTGCCGAGGCCGCGCCGCCGGTGTGCCGGGTCGGTCTCGATCCGGTCCGCGACCGCGTCCTCGCCGACCACCGCCATCCGCCCGCTCGACACCACGCCGCCGTGCAGCGTGGCCCGGGTGATGATCAGGTCGGACTCGAGCTCGGTGTGCAAGGCATAGCGCTCGTGTAGTTTCAGCGCCGGCTGCTCGGACAGCTGGATCGTCATCAGCCAGTCCTGGTCCGGCTGCACCTCGAGGCCGAGGTCCTCGAGCTGCTCGATCCGGGCTTCCTTGTCGTCGGTCGCCAGCGTGACCCAGCCGGCGCCGCGGCCACCGCCGGCGGCCAGGGCCAGCTCGGCGGCGCGTTCGACCCGTTCCGGCTTGTCGTCGGCGTCCAGTACGACGTACTCCATCGCGCGGTTCTCCTCACCCGCACGGACGGTCAGGATGCCGTCGTTGTCGTCCTCCACGGTGGTCCAGCCCCTCGAAACCGACCACCCGGCCTGCCAGCGGCGGACGAGCTCCTCACGATCTCTCACCCGTCGATTCAAGCAGCCGGATGGCGAGACGGCGAGGGGAAACGGTGTCGTCTGACACCAACTGGCCGTACATCACCGGTTTCAGGGGGTCACCACTACCGCTCCGGGCCCGCGGCGGCAACCCCTCGGGACGGGCGAATCAGGCCCGGTCGGCCGCGAGCAGGTCGAAGCAGTGGATGTCGGCGTACTCGCCCTGGCGGAGCGGACCGGCGGCCCGCTGGACGCCGGCCGCGGTGAAGCCGTTGACCTCGGCAACCCGCGCCGAGGCGGTGTTGCCCTCGGCAGCGAACAGCACCAGCCGGCGCCGCCCGAAGCCGCCTTCCTCGACCGGCTTGAAGGCCTGCGGAACCAGCAGCCGGACCGCGGTGGACATCACCCCGCGGCCGCGCGCCTCCGGGTGCAGCCAGTACCCGACCTCGGCCAGCGTCTTGTCGATCCGGTTGTTCATGTCGAACACGCTCACGCAGCCGATCAGCTCGTCCGACTCCGTGTCGGCGATCGCCCACGAGACCCCTTCGCCACTGGCCTGGTTGTCCTTGCGGCTCTCGATGAACGCCTCGGCGTCCGACAGTTGGTACGGCGACGGCAGCCCGGCCAGCCAGTGCTGGGTGAGCTCGTCGTTGCACGCCTCGACCACCCGTTTCGCGTCCGTCGCCCGGAACGCGCGCAGCCGGATCCCGTCACCCTCGAGCTCGGGCACCGCCCACCAGTGGCCCTGCGGCTCCAGCTCGTCGTCCCGGCCGACGGTGGCGATCCACTCGTCGTGCCGAACACCCCGCGCCCGTCCACCACCTGGTACGACGACCAGGCCGCGGAACCCCGCCTTCCACGCGACCCGGCGCGAACCCCAGTTGCCGACGAACGCCCGCCAGATCACCCGGTCCCAGCTGAGGACGTCGAACGCGTACCGCACCACCAGTTTGAGCGCGCGCGTCATCACCCCGGCGCCCCGCGCGTCCGGCGCCACCGCGAACCCGACCTCGCCGACCCCGCCCTCGCCGTCGCGCAGGTCCACGGTGCCGGCGTACCGGCCGTCGTACTCGATCGCCCAGGCCCACATCCCGCCGTCCCGCCAGCCGTTCGGGACGATCTCGGTCAGGAACGTGACGGCGTTCTCCCGCCGGTAGGGGACCGGGACGGTGGTCCAGCGCTGCATCTCCGGGTCCTGGCACATCGTGTGCACAGCGTCGATGTCGGCCTCGGTGTGTGCCCGCAAGGTCACCACGTCGTCGGTCAGCACCGGTACGTCGTCGGGGAATCGCATGCCTCAGCGTGACAAGCCCACGCCCACCGGAGCAACGACATTTCCCTGACAGACTCCACCATCCCCACTAGGCTGTGGACCGTGAACGCAGCCGGAGCAGAGGCACCGCGGGGCCGGGGAGGCCAGCTGGCCGCCCAGCGGCAGGCCACGATCGTTGCCGAGGTCAACAGTCGGGGCGCGGTCACGGTGGCCGAGCTGGTCGAGCGGTTCGGGGTGTCGGACATGACGATCCGGCGCGACCTGGACGCGCTGGACTCCAGCGGGCTGCTGCACAAGGTGCACGGTGGCGCCACCTCGGTCGGGCTGCGCAGCGCGCACGAGCCCGGGTTCGACGCCAAGCTGACCCAGGAGTCCGCGGCCAAGCAGGCGATCGCCGCCGAGGCGGCCGGCCGGGTCCAGCCGGACAGCGCGATCGGGATCGGCGCCGGCACCACGACGTACGCGCTGGCCCGCCAGCTGCTCCGGGTGGAGAACCTGACCGTCGTGACGAACTCGGCCCGCATCGCCGACGTCTTCCACGGCAACAGCCGCTCCGACCGGACGGTCTTGCTGATCGGCGGCATCCGTACGCCGTCCGACGCGCTCGTCGGCCCGATCGCGACCGCCGCGCTGGCCTCGCTCCACCTGGACCTGCTCTTCCTGGGGGCGCACGGGGTCGACGCCGAGCACGGGCTGAGCACGCCGAACCTGATGGAGGCCGAGACCAACCGGTCGTTCATCGCGGCCAGCCGCGAAGTGGTCGTGGTCGCCGACCACACCAAGTGGGGCACGGTCGGCCTGAGTACGTTCGCCACCTGGGCGGACCTGGACGTCATCGTCACCGACTCCGGCCTCTCCACCCAGGCCCGCAAGGCCATGCGCGACACGGGGTGTGAACTCGTCATCACTTCATGAGGCGGCAGGAGCCGCTGGGCCGGCCCTATTGGGTGCTCTGGACCGCCGGCGCGATCTCCTTCCTCGGTGACGGCATCACCTTCGGCGCGCTGCCGCTGCTGGCCGCGTCGATGACCCGCGACCCGCGGATCGTCTCGCTCACCGAGGCGGTCACCGGGATCGGCTGGCTGCTGCTCGGCCTGGTCTCCGGCGTGATGGTCGACCGCTGGCGGCGGACCACCACGATGTGGATCGTCGACGCGATCCGCGCGGTCGTGGCCGGCGCGTTCGCGGCCGCCGTACTGCTCGGGCAGGAGAGCATCCCGCTGCTGTTGCTGACCGGCTTCCTGCTCGGCATGCTCGCGCCGTTCTTCGACAACGCGTCCGCGGTGGTCATCCCGGACCTCGTGGTCGCGACCGCGCTGGAACGGGCGAACGGCTACAACCAGGCCGCCCTGGTCCTGCTCGCGAACCTGATCGGCCCGCCGGTCGGCGCCGCGTTGTTCGTCCTCCACCACGGCCTGCCGATCCTGGTCGACGCGGGGTCCTTCGCCGCGGCCGCCGTACTCGTCTTCCTGGTACGGCGGTCCGCACCGGCGCGCGCGGTGTCGCCGGACCGTCACCTCGGCCGGGAGTTGAAGGCAGGGCTCCTCTATCTGTGGCGGCACAAGCTGCTGCGGTCGCTCTGCCTGCTGCTCCTGGTCGCGAACGCGGTCGGAGCCGGCATCGTCGCGATCCTCGTTCTCTACGTCCTGGAGGCACTGCACCTGCCGGAAGCGTGGTTCGGCTGGCTGGTCGCGACGTACGCGGTCGGTGGCGTGGTCGGCGCGGCGCTCGCACCGCGGCTGGCCCGTCGGCTGTCGACGTTCACGAACCTGATCGTCTCGATGCTCGTGCTCGGCTTCGCGGTGACCACGTTCGGCATCGTCAGCGAGTTGGCCCTCATCATCCCCGGCGCCGTGCTGATGGGGTTCGGCAGCACGTGGTGGAACGTCATCTCGATCTCGCTGCGGCAGCGGATCGTCCCGGCCGAGCTGCTCGGCCGGGTGACCGCGGTCTACCGGATGGTCGCGTTCTGCGCGGCACCGCTGGGTGCGGTCGGCGCGGGGTTCCTCGCCCATCGCACCGACCTGCGCACGCCGTACCTGGTGATGGGGCTGCTCCAGGTCGCCGCGACCGCCGCCTTCGCCCCGCTGATCAAGCGCGAGCTGTCAGTCGACCCTGGACGCACCGGCTGACGGATCCGCGGCCAGCGAGGTCGGGGTCCGGAAGCCGTGGTCCGCGAAGGCCTTCTCGATCGCCGAGAGTACGGCGTCCGCCGCCTCCGCCTCGGTGAGCGCGATGATGCAGCCGCCGAAGCCACCGCCGGTCATCCGGGCGCCGAGCGCACCGGCCTCGAGCGCGGTGTCGACCGCGACGTCCAGCTCCGGCACGGTGATCTCGAAGTCGTCGCGCAGGGAGGCGTGCGACGCGGTGAACAGCGGCCCGACCTCCCGCAGCCGGCCGTCCCGCATCAGCGTGACGGCCTCCTCGACCCGGCGGATCTCCGTCACCACATGCCGTACGCGGCGCCGGGCGACGTCATCCGGCAACCGGTCGAGAGCCTCGTCGAGGTCGTCGAACGCGATCGAGCGCAGAGCCGGTACGCCGAGCAGCGCTGCGGCCTCCTCGCAGCTCTTCCGGCGGGCGGCGTACTCCCCGTCGACGTGCCGGTGCGGAGCCTTCACGTCGACGACCAGCAGCGTCAGGCCGTCGGCGGCGGGGGCGAACGGGATCTGGTCGGTCGACATCGCGCGGATGTCGAAGTACAAGGCGTGCCCGGCGGTGCAGCACATCGACGCCATCTGGTCCATCAGGCCGACCGGCGCCCCGACGTACTGGTTCTCGGCCTTCTGCGCGAGCCGGGCGACCTCGGCCGGGTCGACCTCGAGATCACGCAGCCCGAGCAGGGCGACCGAGGTCGCGCAGAGCAGCGCGGCCGACGACGAGAGCCCGGCGCCGGACGGCAGGTCGGAGTCGATCAGCAGGTTGGCGCCACCGATCGCGTAGCCGGACTCGCGCAGCACCCAGGCCGCACCCGCCGGGTACGCCGCCCAGTCGCCGACGGATCCCGGCTGCAGCTCGTCGATCGCGAACTCGACCACCCCGGAGTGCCCGCCGGACGCGACCGCGATCCGGCCGTCGTCCCGGGCGGACGCGGTGACCTGGATCCGGTTCGGCAGCGCGATCGGCAGCACCAGGCCGTCGTTGTAGTCGGTGTGCTCGCCGATCAGGTTGACCCGGCCGGGCGCCCGCCACGTGCCCTCCGGAGCGACCCCGAACACGTCCTGGAAGCTCACGAACCCATCCTCCGCAAGGTCTCGGCCACGTCCTCGGGCCGGGTGTCACTGATGAACGCGCCCATCCCGGACTCGGAGCCGGCCAGGTACTTGATCTTGTCCGCGGCCCGGCGGATCGACAACACCTCGAGGTGCAGGTAGCCGAGCTCACGGTCGACCCGGACCGGGGCCTGGTGCCAGGCGGCGATGTACGGCAGCGGGTCGCCGTACAGACCGTCGAGGCGCTGCAGGACGTCCAGGTACAGCTCGGCGAAGTCGTCGCGCTCGCCGACCGACAGCTCGCTCAGGTCGGCCACCTGGCGGTGCGGGTACAGGTGCACCTCGACCGGCCAGCGGGCGGCCTCGGGCACGAAGGCGGTCCAGTTGGTGTTCTCCGCGACCACTCGGGCGCCGTCCTTCTTCTCCCCGGCCAGGACGTCGGCGAACAGGTTGCTGCCGGCAACCGCCTGGTGCTCGCGGGCGCGGGCCAGCAGGGTCCGCATCCGCGGCGGCAGGAACGGGTAGGCGTAGATCTGGCCGTGCGGGTGGCTCAGCGTCACGCCGATCTCGCGGCCGCGGTTCTCGAACGGGAAGACGTGCTCGACGTCGTCGCGGGCGCTCAGCTCGGCGGTCCGGTCGGCCCAGGCGTCGACGACCAGCCGGGCCTGCCCCTGGGAGAGGTCGGTGAAGGACTGGTTGTGGTCGCTGGTGAAGCAGACCACCTCGGTCCGGCCGGGGCCGGCGAAGGAGGGGAACCGGTTCTCGAACACGGCCACGTTGTAGTCGTGGTCCGGGATCTCGGTCGGGTTGCCCAGCTTGCTCGCGCACAAGGGGCACTGGTCGGCCGGCGGCAGGTAGGTGCGGGTATTGCGGTGGGTCGCGTAGGTGATGACGTCACCGGTCAGCGGGTCGGTGCGCAGGTCGACCTGCGGCTGCGGCGCCGGCAGTCCACGGGTGTCCTCGAGCGGCACCCGGGCCGGGGCGTCGGCAGGGTCGTAGTAGATCAGCTCGCGGCCGTCGGACAGCTTGGTGTCCGTACGGCGCGCGCCGCGCGGTGTGTTCATCGTGTGACCCTCCCTGCCGCCGGACCGCCGACGGGCAGGAATCATCGTAAACCAACAAACTCGAACATGCACCGTGAGAAGGGCCACCGGTAGGGTAGACAGATGGACGACTACGCCCAACGCACGCCCTCTCGGCCTCCGGCGAGAGGGCGCTAGGACCTCCCACCCATGAACGAAACCCTGCTCAACATCGTCCTGATTCTCGTCTTCGTGCTGATTGGTGGGGTCTTCGCCGCAGCCGAGATGGCGCTGGTCTCGCTCCGGGAGAGCCAGCTGAAGTCGCTCTCGCACCGCGGCCGGCGCGGCGAGACGGTGGCCCGGGTGGCCGCCAACCCGAACCGGTTCCTGTCCGCCGTCCAGATCGGCGTGACCCTGATGGGCTTCCTGTCCGCCGCCTTCGGTGGCGCGACCCTCGCGGACGGCCTGTCCCCGCACCTGCAGAAGCTCGGGCTGCCCGAGTCCGTGGCCGGCACGGTCGCGCTGGTGCTGATCACCATCCTGATCTCCTACGTCTCGATCGTGCTCGGCGAGCTTGCGGCCAAGCGGCTCGCGCTGCAGCGGGCCGAGACGTTCGCCCTCGGCCTCGCGCCGCTGGTCGACCGGATCGCGTCCATCGCCCGGCCGGTGATCTGGCTGCTCTCCAAGTCGACCGACCTGGTCGTCCGGGCCCTCGGCGGCGACCCGAACGCGAACCGCGAGGTGATGACCGACGAGGAGCTCCGCGACCTGGTCTCGGCGCACGAGTCGCTCGGCGAGGAGGAGCGCCGGATCGTCGACGACGTGTTCGAGGCCGGCAGCCGGCAGTTGCGCGAGCTGATGCTGCCGCGCACCGAGGTCGACTTCATCGACTCCGAGATGCCGGCGTACAAGGCGGTCAAGTTCGCCGCCGAGCGGCCGCACTCGCGCTACCCGGTGATGAACGGCTCGGCCGACGACATCGTCGGGTTCGTGCACGTCCGCGACCTGTTCGACCCGGCGGTCGCCTCCCGCTCGGTCCGGGTCGGCGACCTGGCCCGCGAGGTGCTGCTGCTGCCGGACACCGCGAAGCTGCTGCCCACGCTGACCGAGATGCGCCGGCGCTCGACCCACCTCGCCATCGTCCTCGACGAGTACGGCGGGACGGCGGGCATCGTCACGCTCGAGGACCTGGTCGAGGAGCTCATCGGCGACATCAAGGACGAGTACGACGAGGAGTCGGTCGAGACCACCCGGTTGCGCAGCGGCGACATCGAGGTGGACGGGCTGCTCAACCTCGACGACTTCGCCGACGAGACCGGGGTCGAGCTGCCCGACGGCCCGTACGAGACCGTCGGGGGCTTCCTCGCCGCCCGCCTCGGCCGGGTCCCGGCGACCGGTGACGAGACCCCGATCGACGGTCACACCCTGACCGTCACCGAGATGGACGGCCGCCGGGTGGCCCGGGTCCGGATCCACCGGGTCAGGCCGGCTGACGAACAGCCGGTTCCCGAGGAGCAGCACTGACCTCGAGCATCCGCCGGCGGCCGAGGACGACCGCGCCGCCGGCGACGTACCCGAGGCCCTGGAAGACCAGCACCGGGATGATGCCGACGAGCTCGCCGAGGACGCCGGCCGAAGAGATGCCGATCAGTACGGCGACCCCCTCGGCGGCGGCGATCGCGCCGAAGACCCGGCCGCGGGAGCGGTCCTCGGTGAGGCGCTGGAGGACGGTCATCAGACCGGCAATGGTGAACGCGCCCGGCAGACCGACCAGGATCATGCAGACGAAGGCCGGGATCAGGCTGTCCGAGACCAGCGGATAGCAGAACAACGCCAGGTCGATCGCCCCGAAGAGGATCGCGCCGACTCCCCACATCGTTGCTGCGGGCAATCGTGGTCCGACGGCGGCGGCGATCAGGCCGCCGGCGATCCCGCCGATCGCCTGCGACGAGACGATCAGTCCGTACGCCGTACCGTCGCCGCCGAGCTCCGCGCTGACGAACGGCGCGAACAGCGTGCTCATCACGCCTTCGCCGACGCCGGTTACCACGGAGAACACGAACAGCAACCGCATCGCCGGGCCGGCGACACACAGGCCGAGCCCCTCGGTCCACTCCGTCCGCAGCCGCCGGATCGCACCCCCGGCCGACTGGGCCAGACTGCGGACGGCGCGGTGCCGGACCCTGGTGATGAGCCCGGCGGCGAGCAGGATCGTCGCGGCGTCCACCAGCGCCAGCAGCGGCAGACCGCCGAGGGCGGCAAGCAGGCCGCCGATGCCGGCCCCGACCAGCCGGGCGATGTCACTGGTCTGACTGTTGAGCGCGTTGGCCGTCACCAGTTGCCGCGGCTCGACCAGGGCCGGGATCAGCGACTGCTCGGCCGGCCGGAAGAACTGCTGCAGGCAACTCTGGGTGAGCACGACGGCGTACACGATCCAGATCGCGCTCTCGTCGCGGACGGCGAGCAGCGGCAGCAGGACGACCGCGTGCAGCAGGTTGGTGACGATCATCGTCCGGCGACGGTCCCACCGGTCGACGAAGACGCCGGCCAGGGAACCGAGCAGCACCATCGGCACGAAGGAGGAGAGCAGCAGGGCACCGGAGGCCAGCGTCGAGCCGGTCAGCGCGTACACCTGGAAGGCGAGACCGGTCTTGAGGATCCAGTCGCCGGTGAGCGACACCAGACCCGCACTCAGCACCAACCGGTAGTCGCGTTGCCGGGCGAGCACCCTCCACAAGTCCCTCATCCCGACTCCTCCGGCGCGACCGTGACGATCTGGGTGATGGAGACGTAGCGGCTGCCGGGCGGGCGGGTGGACTTGTCGTCGATCGGCCGCTCGTCGACGTACCGCTTGAGCAGCGCGTCGATCTGCTCGGTCAGCTCCTTCAGTTCCTCCCCGGTCAGGTAACAGCCCGTGTTCCCGATGCCCGCGCTCTGGCGCCAGACGGCGTCCTCGTGCACGCGCTCCTGCTGCCACCTGCTGAGCGACTCCAGAGCACGCTCGGCTAGCAGTTGCTCGAGTACGTCGGCCGCGGCGGCGCCCTCGGGAGTCCGGGCAGCCCCGCGCCAGGACTGTGAGGTCGCCACCAGCCGCCACGGACGCTCGCGGTTGTCCTTGCCCGGAGCCGGCTCGACGAAGTCGTACTTCGCCAGTTGCCGGAGGTGGTGGGAGGCGAGGGCCTGGCTGATGCCGAGCGTGCGGGCCGCGTCCGCCGCGGTCAGCGGACCCTCCGTGCCGAGCAGCGACATCAGGTCCAGCCGGACCGGATGCGCCATCGCCCGGATCGCCAACGGGTCGTCGAGCAGCCGCAACCGGCGCGGATCCTTCTCCAAAGACATGCTTGGAATATCGCGTGCAGCTTGTCCAATGTCAAGCCCTTGCTTGGAATAGGCCGGGGGTGTGCGGTCAGCGTGCGGTGGCGCCGAGGAGGGCTCGGCGCCAGAGGCGGCCGATGGGCGCGCGGTGCCGGCCGGGCGCGGGGGAGGTGTCGACCGCGGCGCCGTCGGCGATCGCGGCGGCGCTCGGGCGGTGGGACGGTTCCTTCGACAGCATCCGGAGCAGCAGATCCTCGACCGGACCGGCCAGACTCGGGCACTTCTCACTCGGCGGGACCGGGTCCGTGCGCACGTGCTGGGACAGCACGTCGGTCGGGTCGTCGCCGTCGAACGGCGGCCGCCCGGTCACCAGTTGGTAGAGCACGCAGCCGAGGGCGTAGACGTCCGAGGCCCCGGTGGCCGGCCGGCCCTGGGCCCGCTCGGGCGCCAGGTAGAGGCTGGTCCCGAGCACCTGACCCGGCACCGTGCTGGTCGGGTCGGTGACGAACCGGGCGATGCCGAAGTCGGCGACCTTCACCGTTCCGTCGGCGTCGATCAGCAGGTTGGCCGGTTTGATGTCGCGATGGACGATGTCGCGCCGGTGGGCCGCGGCGATCCCGGCGGCCGCCTGCTGCACGATGCCGACGGCCCGCTCAGGTTCGAGCGGGCCGTGCAGAGCGAGCTCGTGGGCGACACTGCGGCCCTCCACGAGCTCCATCACCAGGTAGTAGTTGCCGTCCTGCTGACCGAAGTCGTACGCCGCGACCACGTGCGGGTCCTTCACCATCGCCGCGGTCCGCGCCTCCCGCCGGAACCGGGACTCCGCGAACGGGTCGTGCCGGCCCGGGAGCAACAGCTTGACCGCCACCGGCCGGCCGAGGAGCTCGTCGCACCCCCGGAAGACCTCGCCCATCCCACCATGGCCGAGGACCTCGTGCAGTCGGTACCGACTTGCCAGCAGCACCTTCTTCAAGTACCCAGTGTGTTGCTGCCGAATCAACAGTTGCCTAAGGCCCCGGTCAGCCGGTCCGCTCGCGGATCCACTCCAGCGCGGGCTCGGCGTGCGCGAGCACCGAGATGTGACTGTCGTCGGCGTACAGCCGGAGCTCGGCCGCCGGCACGTGCCTCGCCAGCCACCGGCCGTGCGAGCAGGGGATGATGCGGTCCGCCTCACCGTGGCAGAGCAGGGTCGGAGCGGTGATCGCTGCCGGGTCGCAGCCCCACGGGAGGACGTAGGAACAGTCGTCGTCGACCAGGCCGTCCGGGCCGTTCGGCATCGACTGCTCGCCGGCCACGGATCCCAGCCAGCCCCACGGTCCGTCGAACATCGCCAGGTCGCGCGGGCTGAACTCCGGGTCGTACTCGACGCCTGAGGTCTCGTGGGCGACCTTCGCCTCCCGGCCCGCGGCGGCTGCCCGGAGGGAGGCGAGTCCGGAGGGGAGCATCCCGTCGTACCAGTCGAGCCCCTCGGTGTCGTACGGCGCGATCGCGGCGAAGGTGGCCACGGCCTCGACCCGGTCACCGAGGACCGCGGCGGCGCCGAGCGCGTAGGAGCCGCCGCCTGAGTAGCCCATCAGCGCGAACCGGCCGACCCCGAGTGCGTCGGCCACCGCGGTCAGGTCGGCCGCGGCCGAGGCCATCGTCCGCCCGGGCGCCGCGGACGAACCGCCGTACCCAGGCCGGTCGAACCCGAGCCAGCGGATCCCGAGCCGCTCGCCTGCCTCGAACAGCGGCTCGGGCGGGGCGCCCAGGTTGGGCGTGCCGTGGTGCCAGAACACCGGCAGCCGGGCGTCGTCACCGGGCGCGGCGTCGTACACGTGCAGCGTGCGGCCGTCCGCCAGTCGGAGGTCCGTCTCGTTCATGTCGCTCACCTTAGGTCGGTCGTGGTCGGGCGAGCGGTACGTCGGACAGCGGCCGGCGTCCTCGACATTCCGGGCCATTGTGGCCCGTGATCCGGTCGAACGGCGAAATGTCGAGTTGTCCCGGGTGGCGCCGACCTCTGCTGCGAAGATCCACCCAGACTCCGAAAGGACACCGGACATGAAGTACCTGCTGCTGATCCACAGCAACCCGATCACCTGGGGCCACCCGTCCTTCCTCCACACCGAGGAAGGCAGGGCGCTCCCGAAGAAGGCTCGCGACGCGCTGTCCAAGCAGTTGGACGACCTCCTCGCCGAGCTGACGCAGTCGGGTGAGCTGGTGGTCGCCGAGCCGCTCGAGGCGCCGGCGCGGACGAAGGTGGTCCGGGTCCGCAAGGGCGTCCGGGCCACCACCGACGGTCCGTACACCGAGGCCAAGGAACAGCTGGCCGGCGTCTTCGTCGTCGATGTCGCCACCCCGGAACGCGCCGAGGAGATCGCCGCCCGCATCCCCGAAGCCGAACACGGCGCCGGCGTAGAACTCCGCCCGATCGCCTCCGCCTGACGGGGCCTCACACACCAACCGCGGGCTCGCACACCAACCACGGCTCGCACACCAACCGGGGCCTTGCACACCAACCGGGGGCCTTGCACAAGTAATAACGTGTGCAAGGCCCCCGGATGGTGTTCAAGGTGCCGTCTCCGGCTGGTTCAGGGCGCGCGGGGCGGCGGAGGACGTGCGGCGTACGGCGTCAGCTGACGAGGCGGGTGTGGTTCTCGCGGGTAGCGAGGGTGGGGTCGAGGGTGCCTAAAGCGAGCCAGGTGGCGCCGCCGACGCCGTCGCGGGCGGTCAGGACCTCGCCGGAGAAGTGGTCGTGAATCGTCGCCCGGATCAGCCGGCCGACGGGAGATGCCTCACCCGCGACACTGCCCGCGAGCACCATCGGGCCCTTGTCCGACGTTGTCGTCAGCCGCTCGAGCGTTTCTGTGAGCAGTTCGGCTGCGCGTTTCACCAGGGCGACTGCGGTCTCGTCGTTCTGCTCGAACGCCCACACCACGGTCCGGGCCAGCTCGGCCAGCATCACCGGTGGACGGCTGTTCACCGCGCGAATCAGGTCGTCACGCAGGACGTCGTACCCCTCACGCTGGGCGATCGCGTGCTCGTCCCGGCCCGGCAGGATGGCCTCCGTGACGGCCCGGCCGAGCACACCGATCGGTTCACCCAGATCCAGTTTGCGCAAGACGCTGCGCACTGCCTCCCGGCCGAGCCAGAAGCCGGAGCCGTCGTCGCCGAGCAGCCAGCCGTGGCCGTCCGCCGTCCGGACCAACTGGTGGTCGCGGACCAGTCCGGCCGCGCTCCCGGTGCCCGCGATCAGGACGACGCCGTCCGGTTCCGGCGTACCGGAGGCGAAAGCGACCTCCAGGTCGCCGATGAACTCGGGCTCACCGGTCAGCCCGGCGCCGGCCCAGGCGGCGTCGAACTGCGCGCGGACGTCGGGCCGCGCCAGCGCCGAACCCCCGGCGGCGCCGATCACGGCGGCCTTGACCGCGGTGGCGTCCAGCCCCGCCAGCGCCGCGTGAAGCGCCTGGCCGAAGTTGGCCGCGGCACTTGCGGGGTGGCTGGTCGGATTTCCGCCCGCGGCCGCCCCCCGACCCACTACGTTGCCCTCATGGTCCGCGATCACGATCCGGGTGGAGGTGCCGCCGAGGTCGCCGCCCAGGACCAGTGCCGATGCTGGCATCAAGACCACCGAGTCCGCAGGTTCCGGCAGCGGGCGTTCGACCGACATAGGCAATGCTCCAAACTGCTCGAAAAAGTTCTCTAGTAGACAACAATGAACAAGGTCACGCAACGGTCCCGATCTGGGGAGAAGAGTGAGATGAGCCTTGACTTTAGCTGCCAGTTGAGAAAAGTTCTGTCCAGCAAACCGCAAACTTGCGCAGTTGTCGGCACCAGGTGTGTCGCAGCGAACACATTAGTCGAGGGGTGGGGCCGCTGATGGCCAGCAGTATCCAGGGCGGACCGGGGGAGGCCGGCGGGGTGAGTGCGCAGGCTTATGTTCACGCGCTGACGCCGATCATGGCCGCCGTCACCGAACAGATCGACGGCCCGATCCAGCCGGCCGCCGACCTGGTGGCCGACGCGTTGCGCAAGAACGGAGTCATCCAGGCCTTCGGCTCCGGCCACTCCGAGGCGCTGGCGATGGAGATCGCCGGCCGGGCCGGCGGACTGATCGCGACGAACCGGATCGCCCTGCGCGACCTGGTCCTGCTCGGCGGCGAGTCGATCGAGCTGCTCCGCGGCGGCGAGCTCGAACGCGACCCGTCGATCGCCCGCAAGCTCTACGACCTGGCCGAGCCGGACCCGGCCGACCTGTTCGTGATCGCCTCCAACTCCGGGGTGAACGGCTCGATCGTCGAGTTCGCCACCGTGGTGAAGGAGAAGGGTCACCCGCTGATCGCGATCACCTCACTGCAGCACACCGGCGGGATGGACTCGCGCCACCCGTCCGGCAAGAAACTCATCGACTTCGCGGACGTGGTGCTGGACAACCATGCGCCGTACGGCGACTCCGTGCTCGACCTGCCGAACGGCGCCAAGGTCTGCGCGGTCTCCTCCATCACCGCGGCCCTGATCGCGCAGATGCTGGTCGCCGAGGTCCTGCGCCGGCTGACCGAGGCAGGTGAGACCGCTCCGGTCTACCTGTCCGCGAACATCCCGGGCGGCGACGACCACAACCACGCCCTTGAAGCACAGTACGCCGGCCGGATCCGGCGTACTGCATGAAACACTCTCGGAAGGCGGGACCCATGACCACTCCTGACAACCTGTCGCGGCGGCTGTTCCTGCAGCGCGCGGCGGTCGGCACGCTGCTCGCCACCGGCGGCAGCACGCTGCTCTCGGCGTGCGCCAGCGGCGGCAGCGACGACGGCAACACCGGCGGTGGCGGCGCCGAGCAGACGGCGGAGAACCCGTTCGGCGTCAAGGCCGCGGACCCGCTGGACGTGGTGATCTTCAAGGGCGGGTACGGCGACGACTACGCCAAGGCCCACGAGGACCTCTACAAGAAGAAGTTCCCCGAGACCACGATCAAGCACGCCGGCATCACCGACATCACGCCGCAGCTGCAGCCGCGGTTCAACGGCGGCAACCCGCCGGACGTGATCGACAACTCCGGCGCCTCCCTGCTGCCGATGTCGACGCTGGCCAGCTCGGGCCAGCTCGCGGACCTGACCGCGCTGTTCGACGCGCCGTCGATCGACGACCCGAACAAGAAGGTGCGCGACACCGTCGAGCCGATCACGCTCGAGGCGGCCATGCTCGAGGGCAAGCCGCTGGTGCTCGACTACGTCCTGACCGTGTACGCGCTCTGGTACAACAAGCCGTTGTTCGCCAAGAACGGCTGGGAGCCGGCCAAGACCTGGACCGAGTTCCTCGCGCTGTGCGAGGAGATCAAGAAGACCGGCATCGCGCCGCTGGCCCACCAGGGCAAGCACCCGTACTACATCGGCCAGGTGCTGATGGACATGGCGGTCAAGCACGGTGGCCACGACGTCATCAAGGCGATCGACTCGCTCGAGCCGAACGCCTGGAAGCACGAGTCCGTCAAGGCCGCGGCCGAGGCGATCCTCGAGCTCAAGGGCAAGGGCTACATGATGCAGGGCACCGAGGGCTTGGACCACATCCAGTCCCAGACGGCCTGGAACCAGGGCAAGGCGGCGTTCATCCCGTCCGGTTCGTGGCTGGAGAACGAGCAGAAGCCGGTCGCACCGAAGGACTTCGAGACCACCGCGACCTTCACCCCGCTGCTCGACGGCTCGAAGCTGCCGGTGGACTGCACCGAGATCAGCGCCGGTGAGAACTTCATCGTGCCGGAGAAGGCGAAGAACCGGGCCGGCGGCCTGGAGTACCTGCGGATCATGCTGTCGAAGGAGGCGGCCGGCAAGTTCACCGAGCTGACCGGCTCGCCGACCGTGGTCAAGGGTGCCGCCGAGGGCCTGAAGCTGAGCCCGGGGGCCTCCTCGGCCAACGCGCTGCTGAAGTCCGGCGGCGACAACAACTGGACGACGTACTTCGCCACCTGGTACTCGACCATGGACAAGCCGATCCGCAGCGTGTACGGCGAGCTGGCCGCGGCCCGCATCACCGCCGACGAGTTCTGCGCCCGCGCGCAGAAGATCGCCGACGACACCGCCAAGGACCCGAAGACCAAGAAGCAGTCCCGCAGCTGAGTCTGCTGACCAGATCGGGTGCATGCTGAGCTGTGGGAGCAGTGACCGACCCACAGCTCAGCAGTCTGTTGTAAGGAGAGAGATGCGGCACGGCAGTTACCGGTTCGTCGCGAGTTTCCTCGCGATTCCACTGGCGTTGTATGCGATCTTCGTGATCTCGCCGTTCGTCCAGGCGTTCTACTACTCGCTGACCGACTGGACCGGGATCTCACCGGACTTCAAGTTCGTCGGTTTCGACAACTTCCGGACGCTCGCCAACGACAGCGTGTTTCGCCAGGCGCTCGGGCACAACCTGATCCTGCTGATCGGGCTGCCGCTGATCACGATCTTCCTGGCCCTGGTGTTCGCCTACCTGCTGAACGTCGGCGGGCGGGCCAACGCCGCCGGCGTCCAGGGTGTGCGCGGCAACGGCTTCTACAAGCTGGCGTTCTTCCTGCCCCAGGTGCTGTCGATCCCGGTCATCGCGGTCATCTGGGCGACGGTGATGACGTCGACCGACAACGGCCTGCTGAACTCGGTCACGAAGGCGATCGGCCTGGGCACCTCGGAGTACCTGGCCGATCCCGACATCGCGCTGTACTGCGTGATGTGGGTGATGATCTGGGGCAGCGTCGGGTTCTACCTGGTGCTGTTCAACGCGGCCATGTCCGGGATCCCGAAGGACATCTTCGAGGCCGCGATCATCGACGGCGCGGGCCGGCTGGCGACGTTCTTCCGGATCACGCTGCCGCTGCTGTGGGACACCATCCAGACCTCCTGGGTGTACCTGGCCATCCTCGCGCTGGACGCGTACGCGCTGGTCGCGGTGATGACCGCGGGCCCGGGCGGTCCGGACAACTCCACCACGGTTATGGGTCTGCAGATCGCGGACTACGGGTTCCAGTACGGCCGCGCCGGCTACGCCTCGGCGATGGGGGTCGTGCTGTTCTTCCTGACTCTGATCATCGCCGCCGTCATGCTCCGGGCCACCCGCCGCGAGCGGATCGAATACTGAGGGGCCGGACATGACCGTACCTGTGCAGATCGACGTCGAGGACACCACCTCGAAACCCGCGCCCACCGCCCACCCGGTCGGCGACAAGGACCGTGCCTTCAGCCCGGTGAACGTGTTCTCCCACACGGTGCTGATCGCCTGGAGCGTGCTGGTCGTCGTACCGTTCCTGTGGGCCGTGATCGCCTCGGTGAAGAGCACCGGCGAGATCTTCGGCGACAACCCGTGGGCGCTGCCGAAGGAACTGCTCTGGTCCAACTTCTCCAAGGCGTGGGACAAGGGCGTCGGCGAGTACCTGTTCAACAGCGTGGTCGTGGTGACCGGCGGGGTCCTGGGCACGATGTTGTTCGGCTCGATGGTCGCCTACGTGCTGGCCCGCTACGAGTTCCCGGGCAACCGGTTCGTGTACTACCTGTTCGCGGCCGGGATGATGTTCCCGACCTTCCTGGCGATCGTGCCGCTGTTCTTCGTGGTCAAGGGCTTCGGGATGGTGTCGACGTACCAGGGCCTGATCCTGGTCTACATCGCCTACTCGCTGCCGTTCACGGTGTTCTTCATGCACGCCTTCTTCCGGACGCTGCCGACGTCGATCGCCGAGGCCGCCTTGGTCGACGGCGCCTCGCACGCCGGCACGTTCTTCCGGGTGATGCTGCCGATGGCCAAGCCGGGCCTGATCAGCGTCGGCATCTTCAACGTGCTGGGGCAGTTCAACCAGTTCGTACTGCCGTCGTTCCTGTCGCCGGAGCGGCCGGTGCTGTCGCAGGGCATCGCGACGCTGCTGGGCAGCCAGCGCTACGAGAACGACTGGGGCACGCTGTTCGCCGCGCTGACCATCGCCATGGTCCCGGTCATCGCCGTCTACCTGGTCTTCTACCGCCAGGTCCAGGCCGGCCTCACCGGCGCGACGCTCAAGTAGACCGGCGGGACGGTTACCCTGCCGGGGTGCTGAAACGTCGGGTTGTTCTCCAGGGCGCGCTGGCCGGCGCCCTGGTGAGCGGGTGTTCCTCAGGGCCGCCCGCGCGTACGCCGGTCGACCCGGACAATCCGTTCAAGGCGGCGCTGGACAAGCCGGTCGAGGTGCTGGCCGGTGACGAGTACGGCGGATTCGGCGCGGCGGCGTACCGGAAGAAGCACTCGTCCGCGACCGTGAAGCCGACGGTGACCGCGCAACTGCGGGACCTGCTGCTGCCGCGGTTCGCGGCCGGCAGCCCGCCGGACGTGGTGCTGAACACCGGTGACGGGAAGCTGGAGCTCGGGCGGCTGGTCCGGGAAGGACAGCTGTCCGACCTGCGGCCGCTGCTCAACGCGCCGGCCTGGGACAACGCCGACGTGACCGTGAAGGACGTCGTACTCCCGGGGATGCTCGACGCCGGGCGGTACGACGGGACGCTGCGGACCGTGAACTACGTCGCCACCGTCTACGGGCTCTGGTACTCGGCCGCCCTGTTCCAGCGGTTCGGGTGGGACGTGCCGCGGACCTGGCCGGAACTGCTTGCCCTCGGCACCGAGATGAAGGCGGCCGGGCTGGGCCCGTTCATCCACGCCGGCGCGCACCCGTACTACCTGCTGGAGATGGTGCTCACGCTCGCGGCGAAGACCGGCGGGCACGACGTGCTGAAGCGGATCGACAACCTCGAGGACGGCGCTTGGAAGGACGAGAGCGTTACCAGGGCGGTCAGCGCGGCGGGTGAGCTGGCCCGGCGCGGCCTGATCGCGCCGGGGTCCGCCGAGTACGACCACCTCACCTCGCAGAAACGGTTCCTCGCCTCGAAGGCCGGCCTGCTGCCCTGCGGCAACTGGCTCGAGAACGAGATGAAGTCGCTGATCCCGCCGAACTTCGCGCTCACGATGATCGGCGTACCCCCGCTCGACGGGTCGTCGGCGCTCACCCGCGGCCTGCACGTGGAGGCGACCGCGCCGCTGCTGGTCCCGGCGAAGGCGACGAACGAGGCCGGCGGGTTCGAGTACCTCCGGGCGATGCTGTCCAAGGACGTCGCCACCCAGGTCACCGAGGAGGCCAACCAGCTCACGATCGTCCGCGGGGCGGCCGACGGCCTGGAGATCGGTACGGCGCTCCGCTCCGCCCGGGACCTGCTGTCCGCGGCCGGCGACCAGGTCATCACCTGGTACTTCGCCGACTGGTACCCCGAGTTCGCTACCGCCGTGGCCGCGGCGACCGGTCAGTACATCGCCGGCGGGCTGCAACTGTCCGAGTGGACCGCCCGCGTCCAGTCGGCCGCCGACCGGCTGAAGCAGGACAAGGCGATCACCAAGTACCACCGGGACTGACTGCTGGGTTAGGTTAGGGATGCCTAACTCGTGAACACTCCTGTGAGGTCCCGATGCGCTCCCTGCTGCGCCCACTCGCCCTGTTGGCGGCTCCGCTGCTGGTCCTGACCGCGTGCGGCGGTGGTGAGGAGGCGCCGGCGGCCGCCGGGTCCGACGCCGCCGCCGAGACCGGCGCCTTCCCGGTGACGATCAAGAACAAGTTCGGCGAGACCGTGGTCAAGGAGGCGCCGAAGCGGGTCGTCTCGGTCGGCCTGGTCGAACAGGACGCGCTGCTGGCGCTGGGCGTCGTACCGGTGGCGACGACCGAGTGGTTCGGCGAGAAGCCGGGGGCGCTGTTCCCGTGGGCGAAGGAGAAGCTCGGCGACGGCACGCTGCCGACGGTGCTGAAGGACAAGGACGGCATCCAGTTCGAGCAGATCGCGGCGCTGCGGCCGGACCTGATCATCGGGCTGTACTCCGGGATCAGCGCCGACGACTACAAGAAGCTCACCGCGATCGCGCCGACCGTCGCGCAGCCGCCCGGCGTACCGGACTACGGCGTGGCCTGGCAGGACGCGGCCCGCACGGTCGGCCAGGCGGTCGGCAAGCCGAAGGAGGCCGACGAACTGGTGAAGGGGATCGAGGAGCGGTTCGCGAAGGTCCGCGCCGAGCATCCCGAGTTCCAGGGGAAGACCGCGCTGGCGGCGACGCCGTGGGAGGGGTACTTCGTCTACGGCAGCCAGGACCCGCGGTCGCGGCTGCTGACCGACTTCGGCTTCTCGCTGCCGGACGGGCTGGACGCGGTGATCGGCGACAAGTTCGGCGGGAACATCAGCGCCGAACGGATCGCGACCCTGGACCAGCAGGTCCTGGTCTGGTTCCCGGCCAAGGGCGGCACCGCGAAGCTGAAGGCCGACCCGCTGTACAAGAACCTCAAGGTGCGCACCGAGGGCCGGGACGTGTTCGTCGAGGAGAACTTCGACGACCCGCTGTACGGCGCGATCCAGTTCGTCTCGGTGCTGAGCCTGCCGATCGTGCTCGACCAGTTCGTCCCGAAGCTGGCCACGGCGGTCGACGGCGACCCCTCCACGAACGCCTGAACCTGGCCCTGAATCGGCCTCTGACCTGGGAAAAGGCCTCGCCGTCGGCGCTCAGCCGTCGTAACCTCGGATGAGGGTGGTGAGGTCGATGGAGTGGATAGTTCTCCTGCTCCTGTTCTTCGGACTGTGTGTGCTGCTCAGCCTGCTGCTGCCGCAGCCGCCGCCGTCGCGCTGGCGCCGGGGCATGGAGAAGTCGGCGGACCGGCTGGCCGGACGGTTCCGCCGCCGGGCCGTGCCCGCGCCGGACCCGTTCGACACGCTGCGGCTGCAGACCCGGCTCGGTCACCTGGCCGGGGAGATCCAGCGGATCGAGACCGCGCCCCGGGTCTACGCCCGCGCCCACCGGTTGATGGCCGTCGAGGCGGCGTACGACGACCTCCTCGACGAAGCCTGCCGCCTCGCGGGCGTCCCCGCCGGCACCGACCTCGAGCGCGGCGAGCAGAAACGCCGCCACGAAGAACAGGAGCTAGCCGCCCGCGGCTGGTCCTGGTAGCACCACCTCGTCCAGGAAGTCCTCCACCGCGGTCGCCACCTGCCCGAGTACGGCGGCCGACGCGGCCAACCGCCCCGGCACGTACATCCCGTGGTCGGCCTCCGGCACCTCCAGCACGTACGGCGTGAGCTCGCGAGCGAGCCCGGGATCCCACAGGTCGTCCGCCGTACCGCCGACCAGCAGGAACGGCTCGGTCGAACGGCGCAGGGCATCGACCACCCAGTCGTTGGTCAGTACCGGAGTGAGCCAGACGGCCGGCAGACCGCGCTCGGCGGCGAGCGCGGAGGCATAACTGCCGAGTGACTTGCCGATCAGCAGGACATCGCCGGCGACCTCGTCGAGGACCTTCGTGACCTGGGGAATCACCCACGGGCCGCGCTCGGCCGCGGTCAGGCTCAACGGCCGGTCCGGCTCGTCCCACCAGACGCGACGCACGGCCGCACCACGCTGCCCGGCGGCATCACCGGCGTACATGAGCAGCGGTGCGGCCGGGCCGTACTGGCCGCCGGGGACGAGGACGGCCGTCAGTCCGTCGGCCGGGCGGAGAGCGGCGCGTGTGGGCGAAGTCATAGTGCGGAGTTTATGAGGGAGGGGACCCGCCCCGGTGTGGAGTGGTGCCGGGGCGCTGGCAGAATCGGGGGCATGTCCCTTGCTGCGTCTGACCCCTCCGCAGCCGGGTCCCAGCGGCGCCCTCGGGTGCTGTCCGGGATCCAGCCGACGGCGGACTCCTTCCACTTCGGCAACTACCTCGGTGCGTTGCGGCAGTGGGTGGCCCTGCAGGACGACCACGACGCGTTCTACTGCGTGGTCGACCTGCACGCGATCACGGTGGAGTACGACCCGAAGCAGCTGCGGGAGCGGACCCGTCGCTCGGTGGCGCAGCTGCTCGCGGCCGGGATCGACCCGGAGCGGTCCACGCTGTTCGTCCAGTCGCACGTACCCGAGCACGCCCAGCTGGCCTGGGTGCTCGGCTGCCTGACCGGCTTCGGCGAGGCCAGCCGGATGACGCAGTTCAAGGACAAGTCGGCCAAGGGCGGGGCCGACCGCGCCACCGTCGGGCTGTTCACGTACCCGATCCTGCAGGCCGCCGACATCCTGATCTACCAGGCCGACCGGGTCCCGGTCGGCGAGGACCAGCGCCAGCACCTGGAGCTGACCCGCGACCTGGCCGGCCGGTTCAACCACCGGTTCGGCAAGACCTTCCGGTTGCCCGAGGCGTACATCGTCAAGGAGACCGCGAAGATCGCCGACCTGCAGGACCCGACCGCGAAGATGAGCAAGTCGGGCTCCTCGCCGGCCGGCATCATCGACTTGCTCGACGACCCGAAGGCGAGCGCGAAGAAGATCCGCTCCGCGGTCACCGACTCCGGCCGGGACGTGATCTTCGACCCGGAGAACAAGGCCGGTGTGGCCAACCTGCTGACGATCTACTCGGCCCTGACCGGCCGGAAGATCAGCGAGCTCGAGGACGAGTACGCCGGCCGTGGGTACGGCGACTTCAAGAAGGACCTGGCCGAGGTCGTGGTCGAGTTCGTCACGCCGTTCCGGGAGAAGACGCTCGGCTACCTGGACGACAAGGCCCAGCTGGACGCGATCCTGGCCGCCGGGGCGGAGCGCGCCCGCGCGGTCACCGAGCCGACGCTGCAGCGGGTGTACGACCGGCTGGGTTTCGTCCCCGGGCCGGCCCTCGGATCGGGCCGGTAGGGCGCCGGATGGCGACGATCGGTGTCGCGATCCCGATTGCCGAACCCTACGGCTCGGAGCTGCAGAAGTACCGCGCCGAGTTCGGTGACCCGATGGCCTCGGCGATCCCCACGCACGTGACCCTGCTGCCGCCGACCGAGGTGGCCGACACCGACCTGGGCGTGATCGACGACCACCTGCTGGACGTGGCCGCGCGGTTCCCGAGCTTCCGGATCCGGCTGCGTGGTACGGCGACGTTCCGGCCGATCTCGCCGGTGGTGTTCGTGCCGCTGGCCGAGGGCATCTCGTCCTGCGAGGTGCTGCAGTCACAGGTCCGGTCCGGCCCGCTGCAGGTGGAGCTGAAGTTCCCGTACCACCCGCACGTGACGGTGGCGCACGACCTGGACAAGGAGGCGCTGGACCGGGCGTACGACGCCCTGTCGGAGTACGACTGCGCCTTCGACGTCGACGCCTTCAGCCGTTACGAACACGGCGCGGACGGCGTGTGGCGCCCCCAGCGGTCCTTCCCCTTGGCAGGCTAGGTCTCCGCACCCGGGGTACAGGAGACTCATGAAGATCAAGGCGGTCTGGGACCGGTTCAGCCGGACGCAGCTGTGGCGAGCCTGGAAGCGGTACGGCGACCGCCGTGGCAACCGGTTGGCCGGGGCAACGAGTTTCTTCGGCTTCCTGTCGCTGTTCCCGCTGATCGTGCTGGCCGCGGCCATCACCGGGCCGCTGCTCGGCGAGGCCGCGATCGAGACCCTCAAGGAGTCGCTCCGGCAGAACCTGCCCGGGATCGGCGACAAGATCGACATCGACTCGCTGATCGGGCACGCCGGCACCATCGGTCTGGTCTCAGGGGTGTCGCTGCTGTTCACCGGTCTCGGCTGGATCGACTCGCTGCGCGCCTCGATCCGGTCGATGCACGAACTCGACGACCAGCCCGGCAACGCGGTCAAGCTGAAGCTGGTCGACCTGGGCGCGCTGATCGGCCTCGGCGTCATCGGTGTGATCGCGACGGGTGCCTCGTCGATCCTGACCGGGCTCTCGAAGCGCATCATCACCTGGGCCGACCTGGACGGCACCTGGCTGGCGACCTGGGGACTGGACCTGACCAGCATCGTCCTCGGGATCACGGCCGGCGCGATGCTGTTCCTCTACCTGCAGACCGCGATGCCACGGATCATCCTGCCCCGCAAGGTCGCGCTGATCGCGGCCCTGGCCGGCGGCATCCTCTTCTATCTCGCCCAGAAGCTCGGCAACGCCTACGTCAAGTACGTGATCGGCAGCAACGCCGCCTACGGTGCGCTGGCGCTGCCGCTGGCTCTGCTCGTGTGGATCTACCTGATGACACGCGCGATCATGCTGATCGCGGCGTGGACCAAGGAGGCGAGCCTCGACGCCTGGGAGCGCGAGCACTCGGAGGAGCGCCGTCTGGAGATCGCCGAGGAGCCACTACCACCGGGCCAGTCCGTCCACGAGCCCTTGCTCCCGGGTCCGCCCGGCAAGCGCTACAAGGTCGTCCCCGTCCCCCAGAAGAAGGCCGACACGGTCGCCGTCGCCGCCGGCGCCCTCCTCGGCGTCACCGCCAGCGCCATCGCCCTCCAACTCACCAAAGCCGCCCGCTCCCTCCGCCGCTAGCACCTCTCCACGGTGGTCTCCCGATCCGCGGCCCCGTGGTCATTCGAGTGGTGGTGGATTGGTGCAGTTCGACAGGAGGTGTCCGGTCGTCGGGCCTGTCCGGTGGTCGGTGCACGCGGGGACTGGCCGGCAGTGGGCGTATACGTCCTGTTGAGCTGCAACGAACCCCAGCGCGCTCCCACAGGACACCCCTGCGTCCTGACTGGATCAGTGGCGGCGGCGGCGGAGGGATCGGGGGCGGCGGAGGAAGAGGCCGAGCAGGAGGACGGGTGGGGCGGCGTACGCCCAGGTGGGGATGCGAAGGGCCAGGGACTGCACAGCCTGGCCCGGATTGAGGACCGCGCGGCTGCGGGGCGGCTGGGTCGTGCCCGCCTCCGTCCGCCGGCCCGTGGCCACCTTGGGTGACGACGGCGCGGCGGGCTTGGCCAGGGTGCCGACCGGGGTCAGCTTGTCGTAGTTCGCGAACGTCCAGTTCAGCAGGTTGGTCGCGTCCGCGCTGATGCCGTGCGGCGCGTTCATCAGCGTCACCACCAGGGTGTGCCCGCCGCGGCGGGCCGCGCCGATGAACGTGTTGCGGGCCAGCGTCGTGTAGCCGGTCTTCACACCCAGCGCGCCGTCGTAGTTGAAGAGCAGCTTGTTCTGATTCGCGACTTGGTAGGTGCCCTTGTTGCCGGCGTTCGGGAAGGCGGTGTACTTCGTCGCCGCGTACTTGGCGAAGTCCGGCCGGGCCAGGCCGGCGCGGGCGATCAGGGCCAGGTCGTACGCGCTCGAGTACTGCCCGTCGGCGTCGAGACCGGTCGGGTCGGTCACAGTCGTGTCGTGCGCGCCGAGCTCCTTGGCCTTCTGGTTCATCCGCTGGATCGTGCCCTTGACCCCGCCGTGGTCGTGTACGCACAGCGCGTGCACCGCGTCGTTGCCGGAGCCCAGGAACATGCCCTCGAACAGCAGGTCCACCGAGTACTTCAGCCCGGGGTAGACACCGACCTTGCTGCCCTCGATCCCGGCGTCCGCGTCGGTGCCGACGAGGACGTCGGTCTTCTTGAGCCGCGGCAGCAGTACGAGCGCGGTCAGCGCCTTGAGCGTGCTCGCGGGCCGCAGCTTGGCGTGCGGAGCCTTGGCCGCCAGCACCTCGCCGGTGCCGATGTCGGCGACGACGTACGCCGATGCCTGCACCGCCGGCGGTGTCGCCCCCTCGGCGACGACCGTCGGCTTCGACGTCAGCAGGTCGCCGCCGGCCGGGCCTTGTGGGCCCTGGCCGGCGGCGGTTGCTGCGAGCGGACCGCTGACCACCAGTGCGGTGGTCGCGGCGGCCGTCAGAAGCACACGCATCGGCGGCACTCTAGACGGCGATGGGTTTAGCCGTCACGCCCGGTACGCGGTCCACATGTTGCTGATCCGCGTGCTCTGGCCCGGGGTGAACTGGTTGTAGCAGGAGTCGTACGAGTAGTCCATGTAGTTGTGGATCGGGTCCAGGCCGGGCAGCGAGCAGGAGTTCCGCCCGGCCGGGCAGCCGTTCGTGGCGCTGCCCTGGGCGGGAGTGTCGGCCACGGAGTCGTTCGTGCTCGTGCACCCACCCTGGAAGGTGTGGTAGAGCCCGAACCAGTGCCCGGCCTCGTGCGTCGCGGTCTTGCCGAGGTTGTAGTTCGTCGACGAGCCGCCGGGCAGCGAGCTGTACTGCACCCGGATGCCGTCGATCGACGGGTTGCTCGCGTAGTCCCACGGGAACGTCGCGATGCCGAGGTACGAGAAGTTGACCAGCCAGATGTTCAGCGCGTTCTTGCCGCCCTTGCGGGTCTGCGAGCGGTACGTCGTACTCTGGCCGTCGCGGTGCCAGGTGCTGTTGTTGTAGCGGTACGTGCCGGCCAGGTAGAAGCTGAAGCCGGTGTTCGCCGCCTGCGACGACTCGCCGCCGGCGAAGTTCTGGTTCAGCTCGGCGATCTGCTGGTTGATCTGGGTGCTGGTCACGTCGCCGGCGCCGGAACTGCTGCGCATCACGTGGATGTACACCGGCACACTCGCCGACGCCAGCGTGCCGGCCTTCGGCGTGAGACCGCGGGCGGCCTTCGCCTTCAGGATCTGCGCGGTCCTGGCGTCGACCGCCTTCTGCTCGGCCACGGACATCTCACGGTGGTCGGCCTCGTGACCACCGCGCGCCGAGGTCGACTCCTCCGGGGTGATGCAGGGATTCGCCGCCTGGTCGACGGGCAACTTCGCCGTCGCCTGACCACCGAGCGGGCTGAACGCGAGCGCCGTACCGGCCAGCAGAACGGCCAGGGCGCGGGGACGGGTGATGAAAGATCGCATACTGCGTCCTCCAGGATCGGGCCGCTTGGGCGGTGCGGCCGAATCCCCCGATTTTCCGCACGATCCCGCAAATCACAAACCCGTGCACTGACAATTGAGTGCCAAGGCACTCAACGGTCAGGAGAGTTCTTCTTCGGCTTGTTGGATGGCGGCGAATTCTTCTTCGGGGGCGGAGGCGACCAGGCGGTGGCGGCTGTAGAACCAGAAGTAGGCGAGGGCGACGACGAAGATGCCTGCGGTGATCGCGGCCGCGAGTTTGTCGACGAAGAAGGTTGCCACGACGGCTGTCACGGCGAGCACCAGGGCTACGCCGGTGGTCACGATGCCGCCCGGCGTCCGGTACGGGCGGTCGAGGGCGGGCTCGCGGACTCTCAGCACGATGTGCGACAGCATCATCAGGACGTAGGACACGGTCGCGCCGAAGACGGCGATGTTGATCAGCAGCGCGCCGTCCTGGGTGATCGCCGCGAGCAGGAAGCCGATGATGCCGGGCACGGTCAAGGCCAGGTACGGCGTCTTGCGCTTGCCGGTGACCGACAGGAACCGGGGTAGATACCCCGCCCGGGACAGTGCGAACAACTGCCGCGAGTACGCGTACACGATCGAGAAGAAGCTCGCGATCAGCCCGGCCAGGCCGACGTAGTTGACGAAGTCGGCCACCCAGGTGTCGCCGCCGAACGCGGTCCGCAGGGCCAGCGGGAGCGGGTTGTCGGACTCGGCGATCACGGACGACCCGGCGCCGCCGGCGGTGAACACCAGCATCAGGGCCGCGAACACCAGCAGCACGACCATGCCGGTGATGATCCCGCGGGGCATGTCCTTGCGCGGGTCGCGCGCCTCCTCGGCGGCCAGCGGGACGCCTTCGATCGCGAGGAAGAACCAGATCCCGTAGACGAGCGCCGCGAGTACGCCGGCGTACCCGAACGGGATGAAGTCGCTGGCGCCGGCCGCGGTGTTCGGCACGATGTCGAACAGCTTGTCCGCGTCGAACTTCGGCACCATCGCGATCACGAACACCACCAGCGCGACCACGGCGAGCGCGGTGATCCCCAGTGTCAGCCGGAGCGCCTCGCCGACGCCGTACAGGTGGATGCCGACGAAGATCACGTAGCAGGCCAGGTAGACCGGCCAGCTCGACGTCAGCCCGAACAGGCCGAGCGCCTCGATGTAGCCGCCGATGAAGGTGGAGATCGCGGCCGGCGCGATCGCGTACTCGATCAGGATCGCGGTCCCGGTGGCGAAACCACCGAGCGGCCCGAGCGCCCGGCGGGCGAACCCGTACCCGGCGCCGGCGACCGGGATCGCGGACGCGAGCTCGGCCAGGCCGAAGACCATGCAGGTGTACATCGTCGCCATCAGCACGGTGGCGATCAGCAGGCCGCCCCAGCCGCCCTCGGCCAGGCCGAAGTTCCAGCCGGCGAAGTCACCGGAGATGACGTAGGCGACGCCCAGCCCGGCCAGCAGGACCCAGCCGGCCGCACCGCGTTTCAGCTGCCGGTGCTCGAGGTACTCCTCGCCGACCTGCTCGTAGCCGACGTGCGTGTTCTTCCGGCTCATCGCTGGCCCTCCAATGGTCTGCTGCCATACCACTAAGGATGGCCACGAGGGTCCTCGCGCAGGCACCCGCTGTCAAGGTCCCGCCCGATTGACATCCGGGCCGCGGCTTGCGTCAATGGACTGACGGCAGACCAATAGACCTCCCGGGAGCGACCGTGGCCTCGAACACCGGCAAGCTGACCGAGCAGGGACTCCGAGACCTGGTCGCGGCCGGGCGGATCGACACCGTGCTGGTGGCGATCACCGACATGCAGGGCCGGCTCCAGGGCAAGCGCTGCGGTGCGCGGTACTTCCTGGAGGAGGTGCTCGCCCACGGCACCGAGGGCTGCAACTACCTGCTCGCGGTCGACGTGGACATGAACACCGTCGAGGGCTACGACATGTCGTCCTGGTCCCGCGGGTACGGCGACCTGCTGATGGCACCGGACCTGGACACGTTGCGGATCGTCCCATGGCTCGAGGGGACCGCGATGGTGCTGTGCGACGTGCAGTGGCTCGACGGCAGCCCGATGCCCGCGTCGCCGCGGCAGATCCTGCGGGCCCAGCTGGAGCGGCTGGCCGACCGCGGGATGACGGCGTACGTCGGCACCGAGCTGGAGTTCATGGTCTTCGACGACACCTACGAGGCGGCCTGGGACAAGCGCTACCGCGACCTCTCGCCGGCGAACCAGTACAACGTCGACTACTCGCTGCTCGGCACCGCCCGGATCGAGCCGCTGCTGCGCGACATCCGCAACAGCATGGCCGGCGCCGGCCTGTACGTCGAGTCCGCCAAGGGCGAGTGCAACCTCGGCCAGCACGAGATCGCCTTCCGCTACGACGAGGCCCTGGCGACCTGCGACAACCACTCGATCTACAAGACCGGCGCGAAGGAGATCGCCGCGAAGCACGGCAAGAGCCTGACGTTCATGGCGAAGTACGACGAACGCGAGGGCAACTCGTGCCACATCCACCTGAGCTTCCGGTCGACCGACGGGGACGCCGTGCTGGCGGGCGACCGGGCGCACGGGTTCTCCGAGCTGATGGAGCGGTTCATCGCCGGCCAGCTCGCCTGCCTGCCGGAGTTCACCTTCCTGCTCGCGCCGAACATCAACTCCTACAAGCGGTTCGTCCGCGGCAGCTTCGCGCCGACCGCGGTCGCCTGGGGCCTGGACAACCGCACCTGCGCACTCCGCGTCGTCGGCCACGGTGAGTCGCTCCGGGTCGAGAACCGCCTGCCCGGCGGCGACGTGAACCCGTACCTCGCGGTCGCCGCGGTCATCGCCGCCGGCCTGCACGGCATCGAGAGCGAGCTGGAGCTCGAGCCGATGCTGGAGGGCAACGCGTACGAGGCCGACAAGCCGCACGTGCCGACCACGTTGCGGGAGGCGGCCGCGCTGTTTACCGGCTCGAAGATCGCCCGGCAGGCGTTCGGGGACGAGATGGTCGACCACTACACCAACGCCGCACGGGTCGAGCTCGACGCGTACGACGCCGCCGTCACCGACTGGGAGCGGGTCCGTGGTTTCGAGCGCCTCTGAGGACCTCCCATCGGGTCGGCGGCCGCGGATCGGCATCACGACGTACCTCGAACCGACGATCTGGGGGGTCTGGGAGCGGGACGCGTCCCTGCTGCCGCGGGTCTATCTGGACGCGGTGGTCGCGGCCGGAGGGGTGCCGCTGCTGCTGCCCCCGGTCGGCACCGACCCGACCGTCCTCGACGTCCTCGACGGGCTGATCGTCGCCGGTGGGTGCGATGTCGATCCGTCGTCGTACGACGCCGCGCCGCATCCCGAAACGGTCGACACCCGGCCCGGCCGGGACGAACACGAGAAGATCCTGATTCGGGCCGCGCTCGACCGGGACCTGCCGTTGCTGGCGATCTGCCGCGGCCTGCAGATGCTCAATGTCACCCTCGGGGGGACACTGCAGCAGCATCTGCCGGACGTGGTCGCGCACGACGAGCACCGGCCGTCGCCGGCGATCTTCGGCACCACCGAGGTCAAGATCGAGCCGGGCACGCTGACCGCGCGGCTGTTCGGCGACCGGACCAGCGTGCGGTGCTACCACCACCAGGCGCTCGACCTGGTCGCGCCGGCGCTCAGCGTCACCGCCCGCGCCGGTGACGGGACCGTGGAGGCCGCCGAGGTGGACGGCCACGACTTCGCCCTCGGCGTCCAGTGGCACCCGGAGGAGAATCCCGACGACCTACGGCTGTTCACCGCCCTGGTCGACGCAACCAGGAGAAACATATGAAGTACGACGTGATCAATCCGGCCACCGAGAAGGTCGTCCGGACGATCTCCCTGGCCACGGAGCAGGATGCGGACGCCGCGATCGCACGGGCCGCACGGGCTTTCGAGACCTGGCGGGACGTGACGCCGGCGGACCGCGGCCGGCTGCTGCGCCGGTTCGCCGACGCGGTCGACGCCGACCTGGAGAACCTCGCCGCCCTCGAGGTGGAGAACGCCGGTCACACGATCGGCAGCGCGCGCCGGGAGGCGGGCAACGTCCGCGATGTCCTGACGTACTACGCGGCGGCGCCGGAACGCCTGTTCGGCCGGCAGATCCCCGTTGCCGGGGGCATCGACGTGACCTTCCAGGAGCCGCTCGGCGTGGTCGGCGTGATCGTGCCGTGGAACTTCCCGATGCCGATCGCCGGCTGGGGTTTCGCGCCCGCGCTGGCGGCCGGCAACACCGTGGTCCTGAAGCCGGCCGAGCTCACGCCGCTGACCGCGCTGCGGCTGGGCGAGCTCGCGCTGGAGGCGGGGTTGCCGCCCGGCGTGTTCGAGGTCGTGCCGGGCAAGGGCACGGTCGTCGGGCAGCGGTTCATCACGCATCCCGCCGTACGGAAGGTGGTCTTCACCGGGTCGACGGCGGTCGGCAAGCGGATCATGGCCGGCTGCGCCGAGCAGGTGAAGCGGGTGACGCTCGAGCTCGGCGGGAAGTCGGCCAATGTCGTGTTCGCCGACGCGGATCTGGAGAAGGCCGCGGCCCAGGCACCGTACGGCGTGTTCGACAACGCCGGGCAGGACTGTTGCGCGCGGTCGCGGATCCTGGTCGAGCGGCCGGCGTACGACCGGTTCCTGGGGCTGCTCGAGCCGGCCGTGAAGGCCGTCAAGGTCGGTGACCCGGGTGATCCGGCGACCGAGATGGGGCCGCTGATCTCGGCCGGGCAGCGTGAGCGGGTCGAGTCCTACGTGGAGAACGTGGCCTTCCAGGGGACGGCGCCGAGCGGTCCGGGGTTCTGGTTCCCGCCGACCGTGCTCACGGCGCCGAGCGACCGGGTCCTTCGGGAGGAGATCTTCGGGCCGGTGGTCGCGGTCGTCCCGTTCGAGGACGAGGCGGACGCGCTGCGGATCGCCAACGACAGCGAGTACGGGCTGTCCGGCTCGATCTGGACCCGGGACGTCGGCCGGGCGCTGCGGGTCGGCCGCGGCGTGGAGGCGGGGAACCTGTCGGTCAACTCGAACTCGTCCGTCCGGTACTCCACGCCGTTCGGCGGCTACAAGCAGTCCGGGCTCGGCCGCGAGCTCGGCCCGGATGCGCTGGACGCGTTCACCGAGACCAAGAACATCTTCATCAGCACGGAGGACTGAATGGACGTCAAGGCACGCCGGCTCGAGGGCCGGGTCGCGGTGGTCACCGGCGGCGCGAGCGGCATCGGCCTGGCCGCGGTCCGGCGGCTGGCCGCGGAGGGCGCGCACCTGGTGATCGGCGATCTCGACCCGGCCGCCGGCAAGGCTGCCGCGGACGAGGTGGGCGGGTTGTTCGTCGCGGTCGACGTGACCGACGAGGCGGGCGTGGAGAACCTGTTCCGGCAGGCCTTCGACACCTACGGGAGCGTCGACGTCGCGTTCAACAACGCGGGCATCTCGCCACCGGACGACGCGTCCATCCTGGACACCGGGCTGGAGGCCTGGCGCAAGGTCCAGGAGGTCAACCTGACATCGGTGTACCTGTGCTGCAAGGCGGCGATCCCCTACATGCAGCGCCAGGGCAAGGGATCGATCATCAACACCGCGTCGTTCGTCGCGGTGATGGGCGCGGCCACCTCGCAGATCTCGTACTCCGCCTCGAAGGGCGGCGTACTGGCGATGAGCCGGGAGCTCGGGGTGGAGTTCGCCCGGCAGGGGATCCGGGTCAACGCACTCTGCCCCGGTCCGGTGAACACGCCGTTGCTGACCGAGCTGTTCGCCAAGGACCCCGAGCGCGCCGAGCGGCGGCTGGTGCACGTGCCGATGGGCCGCTTCGGCGAGCCGGAGGAGATCGCGGCCGCGGTTGCCTTCCTGGCCAGCGACGACTCCTCCTTCGTCACCGCCAACACGTTCCTGGTCGACGGCGGCATCTCGGGCGCGTACGTGACGCCGCTTTAGGCTGTCCGTCATGGTCTCCCAGGCAGACGATGCGGTGTTCCGGCCGGTCCGGGCCGGCAACCCGTTCGAGGAGACCGTGGAGCGGTTGCTGCAGGCAATCAAGCTAGGGGTCGTCGTGCCGGGGGACCGGCTGCCGTCCGAACGCGACCTGGCCGCCCGGCTGAACGTCAGCCGGGTCACGCTGCGGGAGGCGATCCACGCCCTGACCGAGGCCGGGTACGTCGAATCCCGGCGCGGCCGGTACGGCGGAACGTTCGTCAACGAGCGGCTGCCGAAGCCCCGGCGTACGCCCAAGCGGCTGGCGCGCGAGCTCGGCGACGGGCTGGAGGACGCCCTGGTACTGCGGGCCGCGCTGGAGACCGGGGCCGCGGAGGCCGCCGCCGCGCGCCCGCTGACCGCCACCGAGCAGGCGCACCTGCGACGGTGCCTGACCGAGACCTCGGCGGCGAAGCTGTCCGACTACCGCCGCCTCGACTCCCGCCTGCACCTGGCCATCGCGGAGGTGACCGGTTCGTCGTCGCTCACCTCCGCGATGGCAGACGTACGCATTCGCCTCAATGAGCTGCTCGATGCGATACCGCTGATGGAAAAGAACATTGAGCACTCCAACGACCAGCACGTGACGATCGTGAACGCCATTCTCGCCGACGACCCTCTCGCCGCTCGGCGGGCAATGCAGGTGCACCTCCTGGGTACCTCGACCTTGTTACGTGCATTCTTAGCATAAATTCCGGACGGTCGTGTACGTCCGTTGACCGATTGTGGCCTCGTCGGTGGCGTCGGAATCGGTGATCTACTCAGATCGTCGATGAAATTCCAAATGTAGAAACTCCGCCAGGCGCGAATCAGTCTCTTGGCCATCTAGGAAACGTGAAATCGTTGCCCGACCTTCGGGTGTGGGCCGAACCAACCCGGGCGCTCCGCCTTTCTCCTCGATCAAGTGGGCGCTGAGTAGGTGGGCGACGAACCGCTTAGCGAGTCGAACGTTCTTCTGCGACACTCCGCGGTTCTCGAGGCCCCGTCGCTGACTCCAGTTTCCATCTGCAAGATTCTTCAATACCTTTGGCACGATGTCGAAGTCCGGCGCATGCTGGAATACGAAATACGCATCTACATCGACTGTGTCTGCGCCCATGTACCTGAGATAACCAATCAGCGGTTGTCCACTCAGTGTCTGTGGCTCTCCATCGACCACGCGAAGTACAGTAGAGTCAGGATCGAACTTCCTCGCCGATGCGTCCGCGAGCCTTGCACTCGTGAGGTCGCAGTCAAGCATGAATACGCCATCGAGTATCGCGTTCCGCAAGTCGACGTTTCGGAGCGAGCACGAGTCGAAGACCGTGCCTGAAAAGTTGGCGCCAACCAGATCGGTGTTGACGAAGTCGACCTCGGCCAGTTCCGAGTCGGACGCCGCCATACCGCTGAGATCAACTCGATGGCCGGATTCATCGCCGAAGGACAGGCCGGAGAGTCGCACACCCGACATATCGAGGCCGCTGCCGCATACGCTTGCGAGGGCAGATCGCGGATCCAGTCTATTGTGATCGAGCAGCCCCAGCCAGATTAGGCACAGCAACTGGTCGAGTCCCTGGGTCTCTCGTCTCCCCGGCCACGCTGATGCTAGCCGCGAAACCGCCGCTGACATTAGCTCCTCAGGCAGCGCTCGCGCGAACAACTTCATCGCATCTGAAAGAACGATCTTCGAATCGATCTGTGTTCCCGCGCTGAGCGACTTAAGTAAGCGCCCAGTGAGCAAGAATTCGCGGAGTGAATTATGAGAAAATTGCCAAACATAGCCCCTTCCTTCGCCGCTCCGAGTCAACGTTGCAGAAGAGCGAAGATCATCAACTAGGGAGTCTGCGAAATCAATCACCCCCTCATGGATTCGTCGCTGAATCAGTGAATCAAAGCATCGCTTAACCAGACTCCGAAATGGAACCTCAGCCAGTGATGTCTGCTGAGTTCGAGCGAGTTCTAGTGCCATCTCTTCGAGGAATTCCCGACGCTCGGTTGGGTATAGCTGTGGAGTACGGCGATAGTCGCGCCGCATTAGGTTATTGACGATGATGTCGAAAATCTGCCACTCTGACAGGATTGAGCGATTCTTCATCGTGGCATCGGCTGCTGCCTGCTCCTTCAGTTCAGACACAACCTCGAGCAAGTAGGTGACAATTACCGGCTTGCCACTTAGGGAAACAGCAGTATCTTCGATCGATGTCCGAAAGACCTGACGTAAGAGTCCAATTACCAATTCTGCACCAACTGGATCATCTTCCAATTGCCGGCGGACGAGCGATTCCGTTTGTGCCGGGCTCAGGTCCTTCAGTTCTCGCTCGCGCCGCTCCAACAGAAAGCGTTCCAAAATGTCATCTACCCGGCGCTCCTCTTCAAGTAATTCTAGGTCGTCTGTCGGCATGGATCGAGCAGATAATTGCTGGTATAGGACCTCGAATACTCGAAGCTCCTCGGCCTCGGAAAAGTAGTTAGGTCGACTAGTGAGGATTCCTCGAGCGCCATGGGACGCAAGGTCGGCCAGCGCCTCAAGGCAGGCGCGACGCTCACGGACATTCAGGTACTGAGCCATCTCATCGTAGCCATCGAGCAGAAGCACCACTCGCCCGGTTGCGATCATGCTTTCGACGAATGCAACTGGCACGTGGCTCAGTTCGTTTCGATCGAGGAAGTGGTGAAGGAGTCCCCTTGAGTCGAATTGCTTGGTGAAATCTCTCAATTCGATTCGGAAGGGCAGCGGTGCGTGTCCGCCACCGCGGTACAACTCTGTCCATCGGCGTTGCAGCACGCGAGTGAGCGCCGTCTTTCCCGTACCGTATTCACCAACCACAACCAGCCAGGGATGAGTCACTGCGTCGGCCAATAACCAGTCCGTTAGGTACGTTGGCGCGACGTCATCTCCGTACCTGTCGACGAACCGTGGCTGCTCGTAGACCTCATGCAACCGCGCGAGACCTTGGGCCATCTCGCCGTCGCCAAGCACCGCGTTGATATAGGGTTCAGTCTTCTCAAAGGCGCGCACGAGTTCGTCATAGGTGTAAGTTTTCACGCCGATCTGAGCTGACCGTTCCCGGACCTCGGCCGTAAAGCCTTTAGCTGATACGATCAACTTCTGAGCGCTTGGCTCGTTGATCATCACTAACTTCGTTAGATCCTTGCCATATTTGGCGGTATCAACATACTGAACAGTGACTTCGATATATACTTCCTGTTTGCCCAGTCCGCCTAATTGTGTAGCAATTAGGTCGATTTCACTGCCATGCCGGTGGATTGGTCCGATGACCGAGTAGCCGTTGGATTCGAACAGCCATCTGACTGCCTCCGGAAGCGACTCCTGCGTGAACTGTGTGGTCAATTCCCCTCCCAATGTGAGATACGTCAACAGAGCCGACGATTTCAATATCGAAGCGTTGTTGAACCGCAACGGACTGGCTGTCCCCGCCGCCCACTATCAACCGATCGACTTGATCCGCGCGGTTCCCCTCCTCTGTAACAGGTTGTTATGATCCGCCTATTGGCACGTTCTGTGAAGGTTCTGTGCCCTGTCGGTCATCGTGGCTGCTGGCGACGGCCGCTCCTTGTTACGTCGCCATGGATTCGGTGCGGCTTCCCTTGCCCGCGTCAATCTGCACCCGCGGCTCGAAGGGCCCTCGCCGCTGTCGCTCCGTGTGGGAGGCGTTGCGGCTTGTACGTCTTCAGCGCGTGACGGCACAGCGTTGTTGTGCGCGTTGACACGCCGGGAACGGTACTTGGACACGCACCAGTCGATCTGGCTTGCTCCGACGCATCTGCCCAACGCCGCTGGAGACGGGATCTATGACTCGCTCTGAATCTTCGCGCCCATGGATTGGCCCGCACGGTTGAGTTCGTCTCAACTTCAAGTGTCCGATCTGCGCGCCGTCGCTGACGTCGGCGACGGCCGACGTACGGATGCGGCTGAACGAGCTGCTGGACGCGATCCCGCTGCTGGAGCGCAACATCCGGCACTCGGACGAGCAGCACGAAGCGATCGTCGGCGCCATCCTGGCCGGGGATCCCGAGGCCGCCCGGCAGGCGATGCAGGAGCACCTGTCCGGGACCGCGGCCCTGCTGAGGGCCTTTCTGAGCTGATCTTTCAACCGCCGCGCGGTCTTTTGCGCTGCGAGAGTGGGCAATCCGTGCCGGGGCACAACAGTGCCGTTCGGACTGCTCATATCCGGGCAGCCACGGGTGACAGGATGGTGACGGGACGGTTTCCTCATGTGACACTCGCCGTGTCAGCCGGTCGTTGCCTGTGATAATCGGCGAGGGTAAACCTTCGAGGAGAATGCTGGATCGATGACTGACGACGAGCTGGTGGGGCGCGCCGGGCTGGTCGAGCGTGCGCGGAAGCAGCTCGAGACCAGCGGCAGTGTGCTGCTCTACGGCCCGACCGGCATCGGCAAGTCCGCCCTCGGCCGCGCGCTCGTCGCCGAGCGGACCCGGGCCGGCTGCCGGGTGCTCAGCGCCGCGCCGTCGCAGTCCGAGGCCGGCCTGCCGTACGTCACCCTCCTCGATCTCCTCTCCCACCAGCTCGAGCTCGCCTGGCAGTTCCTCCCGGACCACCTCCGCCAGCCGCTCGAGGTCGCTCTGCTCAAGGCGAGCGCGCCGGACACGGTCCGTGACGAGCTGGCCGTGCGCCTCGCCGTACTGCACGTCCTGCGCCGGCTGGCGGCCGGTGGGCCGGTGCTGCTGGTGGTGGACGACATCCAGTGGGTCGACCCGTCCAGCCTCGAGGTGCTCACGTTCTGCGCCCGCCGGCTGTCCGACGGCGTACACATGCTCGCGACCGAGCAGGTGGCCGACGGCGATCTTCCGGTGATGGCCGAGGCGTGTCCGGAGCCGGTGCTGCAGCTGGAGGTCCCACCGCTCACCGAGCCCGACGTACTCGGCCTGCTGCGGCAGCGCCTGTCGAGCCCGCTCCCGGTGCGGACCGCCCGCCGGATCTTCACGGCCAGCGCCGGGAACCCGTTCATGGCGCTGGAGCTCGGCCGGGCGGTGCTGCGGCATCCGCAGGGCGTCTCGCCGAACGATCCGCTGCCGGTGTCCAGCCGGCTCAAGACGCTGCTCGGTGACCGGCTCTCCGACCTGTCCGCCGGTGCGCACGAGCTCCTGCTGCACGCGGCCTCGTCGCCACGCCCGACCACGGCACAGTTGGCCCAGTCGCTCGGGCGGCGGATCGACACCGAGCTCGCGGAGGCGGAGTCGCTCTGCCTGATCGACGTGTCGTCCGAGCGCCTGCGCTTCACGCACCCGCTGCTGCGGGAGTTCGTGTACGCCGAGGCGACGTCGGCCGCCCGCCGCCAGGCGCACGCCCAGCTGGCCGCGGTCGTCGACGAACCCGTCGAGAACGCGACCCACCGGGCGCTCGCGACCCAGGAGGCGAACCCGGAGCTCGCCGCGACGATCGAGGAGGCCGCCGTGGTCGCGGCCGGCCGCGGTGCGCCGGGTGCCGCGGCGACGCTGTGGCGGCTGGCGGCCGAGCGGACGCCGCTGAGGCTGCCGGACGAGCGGGCCCGCCGGCTCACCCGGGCCGCCGACGACGCCGCGGCCGCCGGTCACCTCGCGGAGTCGGCCGAGATGGCGCGGCTCGCCGTACAGTCGGCGACCACGCCGGAGACCAAGGTGCCCGCGCTGCTGCTGCTCGTGGACGCCGCCTGGCCGGACCGCGACCGCCGGGTCGAGCTGCTGGCCGAGGCGTACGACGCGGCGGTCGGTGACCAGCGGCTCGAGGCGCGGGTGCGGATCATGCGCAGCCACAGCGAGTACTTCGACCGGCGGCTGGACGAGGCGCACGAGGACGCGCGGGTCGCCGAGCGGCTCGCCCGGGAGTCCGGCGACACCGAGGCGATCGTGGACGCGCTGAGCGCGGCGAGTTCGGTGCAGATCTCGCGCGAGGCCGAGCAGACCGCGGACGCGCTGCTGCAGGAGGCGGCCGAGCTGTCGCGCGACCTCCCGCTGACCAAGACGGTGGTCAACGCCCGGCAGATGGCGGCGATGCGGGAGCTGTTCCGCGGCCGGACCGCCGAGGCCATTACCGCGATCAGCGCGCTGGTCGACGAGGTCCGCGACGGCGGTGCGATGCGCTGGCTCGCGTCCGTGCTGATCTCCGCGACCGCGATCTACGAGCGCAGCGGCCACGGCGCGGCCGCGCTCGCGGCCGGACACGAGTGCTACCAGTTGATGCAGGACATCGGCGACGAGGCCGAGGTCGGCATGGTCATCGCCAGCCGCGCGGAGTGGGTCGGCGGTTCGGCGGTGATGGGCCGGCAGCTGGCCGAGGCCGCGCTCGAGGGGGTCCGCCTGGTCGGCAACGACGAGTGGACCGGCCCGGCGCTGGCAAGTCTCGGGCTGATCGGCGTCCTGACCGGAGACCCGCAGCGGGCGGTCGAGGCGTTCGACGCGATCGCGGAGTCGGGGGAGGCGGCGATGCCGTTCGACCCGGCCGTGATCCCATGGCACGCGGACTACGCCGAGGCGCTGGTCGCAGCCGGTCGGCTGGACGACGCGGCCGCGCTGATCGCGGACATCCGGGCGCGGGCGGAGACGCTCGACCGGCCCGTCGTTCGCGTCGGGCTGGCGCGGTCGGAGGCGCTGCTGATCGCCAAGCAGGGTGATCCGGCGGCGGCGCTCGACCTGCTCGAGAAGACGATCAACACGGCGGGCGACTGCGTCTACCCGCTCGACCTGGCCCGCTGCGAGCTGATCCGCGGCCGGGTGGCGCGGCAGGCTCGGCGTCGTTCGGTCGCGCGGACGGCGTTCCTGGACGCGATCGAGCAGTTCGAGGCGTACGGCGCCCCGGCGTGGCGGGAGGTGGCCGAGACGGAGCTCGCGCGGCTCGACGTACCGAGCCGGAGCCGCCAGCCGTCCGAGCTCAGCGACAACGAGCAGCAGATCGTCGCCATGGTCCGCGATGGCTCCACCAACCGCGAGATCGCCGCCGCGCTCTATCTCTCGGTCAAGGCGGTCGAGTCGCAGCTGACGCGTCTCTACCGCCGCTTCGGCGTCGCCAACCGCACCCAGCTCCTCCGGATGGTCGACCGCCCCCAGGGCTGACGTGCGCTTTCGGTTGAAGGTGGTACGGGTCTGCAGGGAAACCCTTGTGGTGACCCGCCAGTAGCTTCGAACGTCTTGCTGTCCGGTGCAGGTTCGAGCAGGGTCGTTCGGGTGAGCTCGCCCCTCGCCCCGGGGCGGCCGAGTGAGGCGCGGCCGCCCCGACTTCACCACCTTGCGACAATGACCGGGTGAAACTCGAACGCAAGCACGCGCTGGTCCTGCTCGGGATCGCGATCTGGAACGTCGTCACCTACGTGACCTTCATCCGGAACCTGGCCGCCACCGAGGACCGCCCGACCGGGTACTACGTCGCCCACACCGTCCTGATCGTCGTCAACCTGGCGATCGCCGCCCTGCTCGGCACCTGGGGCGTCCGCGCCCTCAAGGCCGCCCGGAACACGCCCGGCAAGGTCAACGCCTGACGAAGCTCGCCGGGGTCACGCCGAGCAGCTTCCGGAAATGACGGTTCAGGTGCGACTGGTCGTAGAACCCGGCCAGCGTCGCCACCTCGGCCGGCGGGTGGCCGTCGAGCAGATACCGCCGGGCCAGATCGACCCGCCGCCCGGTCAGGTACCGGTGCGGCGGCATCCCGTACTCCCGGCTGAACGCCCGGACCAGGTACGCCGGATGAGCGTGCACCAGCCGGGAGGCGTCTTCCAGCGTGATCCCCGCCGGGACATGCCCGTCGATGACGTCACGCAGTCGCCGCGCGACCCCCGGATCGCGCCGGCCGCGCGGATCCGTCACGTCCCGGCGCAGGTGCTGCCGCAGTCGCTCCTCGATCAACGTGAGCCGGCTCTGCGCCTCCAGCTCCTCCCGGCCATCACGCAGTACGCCGTGCAACTGGTGGATCCGGTGCCGCAGGACCGGGTCGACGTACTCCGGCTGGTCGACCGCCGCACCGATCACGTTGTCGCCGAGCCGGTCGGGCTCCAGGTACAGCACCCGCTTGCGGAACCCCTCCGGCCGCACCGAGCGCCCGTCGTGCGGGACGTTCGGCGGTAGCAGCGAGACCTGGGCCTGGGCGAGTCCGTGCTCGCGGTGGTCGAGGTCGTACCGGACGGCGCCCTCGTCCACGATCAGCACGGTCCAGGCATCGTGCGTGTGGCTCGGGTACGCGTGTGACGGGAAGTGGGCGTGCAGCACCTCGACGACCCCGCTGAGCGCGGGCCGCCACGCCCTGACCTCGGCGTTGCCGCTCACCCTTCAGAACATACGCTGTCCCGTCGTGAAGGTTTATCTGAGCGTGGACATGGAGGGCGTCACCGGGCTCGTCGACGCGGAGGACGTCCAGCCGCGCGGCCGCGACTACGAACGCGGCCGCGTGCTGATGACCGAGGACGCCAACGCGGCCGTCCGGGGTGCGTACGACGCGGGCGCGACCGCCGTCCTGGTGAACGACGCCCACGGCCCGATGCGCAACCTCCTCCCGGACCTGCTCGACCCGCGCGCCACGCTCATCAAGGGCCGCCCGAAGCCGATGGGCATGATCGAAGGGCTCACCCGCGAGTACGACGCCGCCCTCTGCATCGGCTACCACGCCCGCGCCGGCGTCCTCGGCGTACTCAGCCACAGCTTCATGGGCCACGAGATCGAGGACATCTGGCTCGACGACCAGGTCACCGGCGAGATCGGCCTCTTCCACGCCACCGCCCACGCGTACGGCGTACCCGTCGCCCTCCTGACCGGCGACGACACGGCCTGCGCCGAGATGACCGCCTGGGACCCGTCGGTCGCCACCGTCCCCGTCAAGTACGCCAAGGACCGCTTCGCCGCCCAACTGGTCCCGGTCCCCGAAGCCCAAGCCGCCATCCGAACCACCACCCACCAAGCCCTCGCGAACCTCCCCGCCTTAACCGCGGACCGTGCGCGGACCCGTCGCCTGGCCGTCCGCTGGCAGAACGCCTCCGTCACCGCCCACCTGACCGCCATCCCCGGCGTACTCCGCCAGGACGACCGCACGGTCACCGTAGAAGCCGACATGCCCCACCTCTACCGCCTCTTCAACCTCTTCCTCCGAGTAGCCACCGCAGTAACCACCAACCCGCCCTACTGCTGACCGCAGTCGGGAGGTTTGGAACGTACAAGACGTGGTGGGGGTGGCGGGGGAGGGTGGGGGTGTGGAGAACGAGGACGAGGTGATCAGGTTCGATACCAAGATTGCGGTGTTGCTGCGGGACGATCTTGCCGTCTGGCAGCGGCTCAACGTGACCGCGTTCCTGGTGAGTGGGATCGCGGCCAGGCATCCGGAGGTGGTCGGCGAGAACTACGAGGATGCGGACGGGACCGCCTACCTGCCGATGTTCCGGCAGCCGGTGCTGGTGTTCGAGGGGTCCAAGGAGCTCATGGGTACGGCGCACCAGCGGGCACTGCGGCGAGAGATCGAGCACTCGGTGTTCACTCAGGAACTGTTTGCTACCGGCAACGACCGCGACAACCGGGCCGCCGTGAAGGCGGTGCCGACGGCCGAGCTGGACCTGGTCGGGATCGCGCTGTACGGCCCGAAGAACGCGGTGGACAAGGTACTCAAGGGCGCGCGGATGCACCACTAGCAGGGATGCTCGCGGCGAACAGGATGCGCGACTAACGCGGTTCGAAGAAGCGCCAGGTTGAGCCGCGGTCGAGTGTGGTCGCGACGCGTTTGTCCGCGGTGGGCCCGTAGATCAGGTCGTCGCTGCGGGCGAGGTCGGTCAGTCGCGGAGGCGTGTCGTCGAGCAGGATCGGCCGGAACTCGTGGATCGCGTACAGCCTGGCCGTCGGGGTCTGCCGCGGAGTGCCGAGCAGCAGGGCCGCCTGGTCGTCGAACGGGACGGCCGGGGTGCCCTTGACCCACGTCGGTGACTGCACCGGGTGCCAGGTGGCACCGCGGTCGGTCGACATGCGGACGATCATGACCTCGTCGGCCGTCGAGGTGGTCGCGAGGAGGGTGTGGCCGTCGGGGCTGACCTCCAGGGTGCTGCCCTGGCGATCGGGATCCAGCAGCGTCTGCTCCCAGGTCTTGCCACCGTCGTCGGTCCACAGGATGTCGGTGCGCGGCGCGTCCCCGCCCTGGCCGCCCAGGACCCACCAGCGCCCGGTGCTGTCCCGGACCGCCTCGCCGACCGTCTCCAGCCCTTCCACGACGAGCGGGCGGACCGTCGACTCCTCCGGATCGAGTACGGCGAGCCGGCCGGGCATGATGTCGTCGCTCAGGATCTCGTCCCGTTCGAACGTGCTCGACGCGGTGACGGTCCGCAGCGCCGTGGACCGCGGACCACGGTCGGTCAGCCGGAACATCACCGTCTTCGGCGAGGCCGGGTCGTCCTCGGTCGGTCGTTCGTCTCCGGGTCGGCCCAGCGCGACCACCTCGTTGCCGACCTGCACCGTCACCCAGTACGACGTACCGACAGGGGTCGTCGCCTTCTGATCCCCGCGCTGCAGCACGGCCGCATACGTGCACCAGCTGTCGCAGGCGCTCCAGGTCGCGCCCCAGCGCTTCGGGCTGGCGACCGTCACCGACGCCACCTCGGCGTTCGTACCTCGGACCAACGCCTCGCCCGCCGGATCGGAGGCGTTCACCAGCGGCGGCATCGACGGCGCGATCGGCGGTTCGGTCCCCGGTCGGGTGCCCCACGGAACGACGGCGGCCAGTACGACGGCAGTGGCGGCACCGGCGGCCACGAGTGCCTGGCGGCGTCGGCGGCGTCGTACGCCTCGGCGTTCGAGCTGCTCGAAGGGCAGGGGATCGATCGTCTCCTGGACGGCCCACGCGAGGTCCTTGAGCTCAGACATGGTCGATCTCCTCGATGAAGTCGCGGACGAGGGGCGCCAGGCGGGCCCGGCCGCGGGTCAGCCGGGCCTTGACGGTGCCCTCCGGGACGCCCAGGTGGAGGGCGATGTCGCGGATCGGGAGGTCGACGAGGTGGAACAGCGTGAGCGCCTCGCGCTGCTCCCAGGGAAGCTGGCGCAGCGCGTCGACGAGGGCGACGTGGTCGGGAGACAGCCCGGGTACGGCGGCCGGCGGTGGGCCGGACCGGCTGATCAGGCCGTGGAACACGACCGTACGGCGGTAGCGGCTGCGGGCCACGTTCAGCGCGACGGTGCGCAGCCAGGCCTCCGGGTTCTCGACCTGGGCGAAGCGGCGGGGTTTCTCGACCGCACGGACGAACGCCTCCTGGACCGCGTCCTCGGCCTCGGCCAGGCTGCCGCAGAGCGTGTACAGCTGCGCCACCAGTCGGCGGTAGCAGCCGTCGTACACCTCCCGCAGGCTCTCCATCGCGATGACCTCCCCCAGACGGCGACCAACCTCTGCCCGGACGACTCCCGGCGGGCAGAGGTTGGTTGCGTCAGACCCTAGATGTGACCCAGGTCACAGTGCTGGTCAGCAGACGAACTCGTAGCTTTCGGCGTCGTTGTCGAAGCCCTGGAGTTCCAGGTTGGAGTAGGACTTGCCGGCGGCGAGGTCCACGCTGCGGCCGCCGAGGTTGTCGTCGGCGTACAGGCGGACGATGCACGACGTCTCGTTGCGGACCGACGAGATCTCGTTGTCGCCGTCCCAGCCGTCGATGTCACAGCCGTCCGGGCAGGTGCTCGGGGTGGTGTCGACGTACTGGCTGCCGGTGTAGTCGGGGTCCTCCCACATCCGCACGTTGCCGGCGGCCGGCGCGTTCTCGGCGGCTGCCGCCGGGGTGATCGCGGCGAAGGCCGTCATTGCCAGTCCACAGACCAGAGTCGCTGCTACTCGCGTGCGATTCATCGTGTCTCCCTCGAGTTGGTGGTTTTCGCAACGCCTCCACTCAAGGAGCCCCGGCTTTCAGATCACTTTCAGTCAGCTTTCGCAATCTGTCCGTGATGTAGCCGAGAAGGAGTCGACGACCGGCCGTCACCCAGGTGACGAAAAGTCAGACGCGGCGGAAGATGAGGGCTCGTTTCACTTCCTGGATGGCCTTGGTGACCTCGATGCCGCGGGGGCAGGCGTCGGTGCAGTTGAAGGTGGTCCGGCAGCGCCAGACGCCTTCCTTGTCGTTCAGGATCTCCAGCCGCTGCTCGGTGCCCTCGTCGCGGCTGTCGAAGATGAACCGGTGCGCGCCGACGATCGCCTGCGGGCCGAAGTACTGGCCGTCGGACCAGAAGACCGGGCAGGACGTCGTACAGGCGGCGCAGAGGATGCACTTGGTGGTGTCGTCGAAGCGGTCCCGGTCGGCCTGGGACTGGATCCGCTCGCGGGTCGGCTCGTGGCCGCTGGTGACCAGGAACGGCATCACCGCGCGGTACGCATCGAAGAACGGCTCCATGTCGACGACCAGGTCCTTGAGCACCGGCAGGCCCTTGATCGGCTCGACGGTGATCTCCTTCTCCGGGTTCAGGTCCTTGATCAGCGTCTTGCAGGCCAGCCGGTTGCGGCCGTTGATCCGCATCGCGTCCGAGCCGCAGACGCCGTGCGCGCAGGAACGGCGGAAGGTGAGCGTGCCGTCCTGGTCCCACTTGATCTTGTGCAGCGCGTCCAGGACCCGGTCCGTCGGCTGCAGGGTGACCGAGTAGGTCTTCCACTCGGCCTCGTCGACGACCTCCGGGTTGTACCGCAGGATCTTGACCTTGACGTCCATCAGTACTTGCGCTCCATCGGCTTGTAGCGGGTCTGCACGACCGGCTTGTAGTCCAGCCGGATGTTGATGTTGCCTTCGGCATCGACCTCGCGATACGCCATCGTGTGGCGCATGAAGTTCACGTCGTCGCGCTTGTCGTAGTCCTCGCGGAAGTGCCCGCCGCGGGACTCCTTGCGGGCCAGCGCGGACACCACCAGCACCTCGGCCAGGTCGATCAGGAAGCCGAGCTCGACGGCCTCGAGCAGGTCGGTGTTGAACCGCTTGCCCTTGTCCTGGACGGCGACCCGAGCGAACCGCTCCTTCAGCGTCTCGATGTCGACCAGCGCCTGCTTGAGCGAACCCTCGGTCCGGTACACCTGCGCGTTCAGGTCCATGGTGGCCTGCAGGTCTGCCCGGATCGCGGCCACCCGCTCGTCGCCGGTCGCGTTCCGCAGGCCCTCGACCAGGTCGACCACGAACGACTCCGGCGCGTCCGGAAGCTCCTCGAAGACGGCGGTCTCGGCGTACTCCGCGGCCGCGATCCCCGCCCGCCGGCCGAACACGTTGATGTCGAGCAGCGAGTTCGTGCCGAGCCGGTTCGCGCCGTGCACGGAGACGCAGGCGACCTCGCCGGCGGCGTACAGGCCGGGGATGACGTCGTCGTTGTTGGCCAGCGCCTCGCCCTTGATGTTGGTCGGGATGCCGCCCATCGCGTAGTGCGCGGTCGGGAACACCGGGATCTGCTCGGTGTACGGCTCGACCCCGAGGTACGTCCGGGCGAACTCGGTGATGTCCGGCAGCTTCGCGTCGATGTGCGCGGGCTCCAGGTGGGTCAGGTCGAGCATCACGTACGCGCCGTCCGGCCCGCAGCCGCGGCCCTCGCGCACCTCGTTCGCCATTGCCCGGGCGACCATGTCCCGCGGCGCCAGGTCCTTCACGGTCGGCGCGTAGCGCTCCATGAACCGCTCGTTGTCCTTGTTCCGCAGGATCCCGCCCTCGCCGCGGGCCGCCTCGGACAGCAGTACGCCGAGACCCGCCAGGCCGGTCGGGTGGAACTGGAAGAACTCCATGTCCTCCAGCGGCAGGCCCTTGCGCCAGACGATGCCCATGCCGTCGCCGGTGAGCGTGTGCGCGTTCGACGTGGTCCGGAAGACCTTGCCGAACCCGCCGGAGGCGAACACGACCGACTTGGCCGAGAAGACGTGCAGCTCGCCGGTGGCCAGCTCGTACGCGACCACCCCGGTGGACCGGCCGCCGACCATCAGCAGGTCGAGGACGTAGAACTCGTTGAAGAACTCCACGTTCTGCTTGATGCACTGCTGGTACAGCGTCTGCAGGATCATGTGGCCGGTCCGGTCGGCCGCGAAGCAGGAGCGCCGTACGACGGCCTCGCCGTGGTTCCTGGTGTGGCCGCCGAAGAACCGCTGGTCGATCTTGCCCTCGGCGGTCCGGTTGAACGGCAGCCCCATCTTCTCCAGGTCGAGGACGGCGTCGACGGCCTCGCGGCACATCACCTCGGCCGCGTCCTGGTCGACCAGGAAGTCACCACCCTTGACCGTGTCGAAGGTGTGCCACTCCCAGTTGTCCTCCTCGACGTTGGCCAGCGCGGCGCACATGCCGCCCTGGGCCGCGCCGGTGTGCGACCGGGTCGGGTAGAGCTTGGTGAGGACGGCGGTCCGGGTCCGCTTGCTGGACTCGAGAGCCGCGCGCATTCCCGCACCACCCGCGCCGACGATGACGACGTCGTACTGATGCTGTTGCATGACTTCCTTACTGACAGACCGACAGCGTGCTGTGCGGGTCGAGGCAGGGGTCGAAGGTGAAGATCACCAGGGTGCCGAGGACGACGATCACGATCGACGCAGTGACCAGCAGGGACTTCAGCCAGAACCGGGTCTGGTCCTTCTCGGCGTAGTCGTTGATGATCGTGCGCATCCCGTTGGTGCCGTGCAGCATCGCCAGCCACAGCATCAGCAGGTCCCAGACCTGCCACAGCGGGTTGGCCCACTTGCCGGCCACGAAGGCGAAGTCGAGGCCGGTGATGCCGTCGCCGAGCATCAGGTTCACGAACAGGTGGCCGAGCACCAGCACCACCAGCGCGAGCCCCGACAGCCGCATGAACAGCCAGCTGTAGAGCTCGAAGTTCGTCTGGCCGGACCGGTTCCGGCCGCCGCCCTTGAGCGAGCGGGCCCGGGAGCTGGAGCGTGGTGCCGCGATGTCCGTCATCTCACCCTCCGAAGACGTGCGACAGGTGCCGGAGCACGAACGGCACGAACAGGACCACCCAGATGACGCCGACGCCGATCATCAGCTGCCGCTGGTAGCGCGGGCCCTTGGCCCAGAAGTCGACCAGGATCAGCCGGATGCCGTTGAACGCGTGGAACAGGATCGCCGCGACCAGCCCGACCTCGAGCAGGCCGACGACCGGGTTCTTGTAGGTGCCGATGACCTCGTTGTAGGCCTCCGGGGAGACCCGGACCAGCGCGGTGTCCAGCACGTGCACCAGCAGGAAGAAGAAGATACCCACCCCGCTGATGCGGTGGGCCACCCACGACCACATGCCCTCCCGGCCGCGGTACAGCGTGCCGGCTGGTTTGCTGGGCAAACCGATCCTCCGATCGGATCTCGGACCAGAGCCGTGCGGCAGGAAGGTCGCGACCGGCTCGGCCGGGCGAACGCCGGCCGATTTCGATGCTAGTCCCGCCGTCCGGCCCGAAATGTCCTGACAGGTGTGAGATCGGTCGCGTCTTGACTTCGACCCGCCTTGACGTTCGAGACTGCGGATGGCCCGGGATGTCGCCCGGGTCACACTGAGGGGAGAACACGGTGAGTTTCTGGATCTGTGCGACCTGCGCGGTCGAGCACTCCGAGCAGGTCGAGGTGTGCGCGATCTGCGCCGACGAACGCCAGTGGGTGCCCGCCGACGGTCAGCACTGGACCACGCTCGAGGAGCTGGCCGCCGGCGGGACGTCGGTGGTGATCGAGGAGGTCGAGCCGCGGCTGTACGGCATCACGTCGAAGCCGCCGGCCGGGATCGGGCAGCAGTCGATGCTGGTGCAGACCGACGAGGGCAACCTGCTCTGGGACCCGATCGGGTACGTCGACGACGACGCCGTACAGCGCGTGCGCGAGCTCGGCGGGATCGCGGCCGTCGTCGCCAGCCACCCGCACATGTACGGCGTCCAGGTCGAGTGGAGCCACCGGCTGGGCGGTGTACCGGTGTACGTGTCGGAGGCGGACGCCGAGTGGGTGGCCCGGCAGGACCCGGTCATCCAGACCTGGTCGGGCAAGCTCACGCCGCTGCCGGGGATCACGCTGATCCAGCCCGGCGGTCACTTCCCGGGCAGCGCGGTCACCCACTGGGCGGACGGTGCCGACGGCAAGGGTGTGCTGCTGTCCGGCGACACCGTGTTCGCCAACCCGGACCGTACGTCGGTCAGCTTCATGCGCAGCTACCCCAACCGCATCCCGCTGTCCGGTGCCGTCGTCGACCGCGTCGCCCGCTCGCTGGACGTCTTCGAGTACGACCGCCTGTACAACAACTTCGGCTCGATCATCCCGGTCGACGCCAAGGCGATCGTCCGCCGCTCCGCTGACCGCCACGCCGCCTGGACCCGAGGCGACTACGACCACCTGACCTGACTCGTTGCAATTCGACAGGAGGTATACGCCTACCAGCCGAGGGCGTTGCGCTCAGCGAGCGCCGTGTACGGGCCGGATTCGGCGATACCTCCTGTCGGTTTGCACCATCACGCGGCTAGGCGGGAGTGGGCCAGGCGGGTGTGGAGGGCGAGCATGCGGTCCACGCAGGTCTGCCAGTCGTAGAGTTCGGCGCGGCGGCGGGCCGCGGGGCGGCGACCGGGGAGCTCGGCCAGGCGGAGGGTGGCGTCGGCGAGGGCCTGGGGTGTCGCCGGCGCCCAGCGGCCGCAGGTCTCGTCGACGAGCTCACGGGCGCCGCCGGTGTCCGCGGTGACGACCGGGGTGCCGGCGGCGAGGGCCTCGAGGACGGCCAGGCCGAAGGTCTCGCCGGGGCAGACGGACAACGCGATGTCTGCCTCGGCGAGGTGCCTGGCCAGCGTCTGCCGGCCGTCGACGTACCCGTGGAAGGTGATCGGAGCCGAGCCCGCGATGGCGATCAGCTCGTCCAGGTGCGGGCCGGAGCCGTAGACGTCCATCCGCATCGGGACACCCCGGCGGTGGAGCTCGGCCGCGGTCGCGACCGCGAGATGTGGGCTCTTCTCGCGGGAGAGGCGGCCGGCGTGCACGAGCTTGAGTACGCCGTCGTCCACCGGCGACCCGAGCGACGGGTGGAACGTATCCAGGTCGACGCCGAGCGGGATCCGCACCAGCGGCGTGGTCACCTCGTCGAACTCGGCCGCCGCGTAACGTGACGTCACCACGACGGCGTCGTACGTCCGGCTGAGCAGCTTGTAGAGCGCGCCGACGCCCGCCGCGACCCCGAGCTGCCGGCCGGTCCGCAAGGACAGCATCGCGTCCAGGCGTTCGTGGCTGAACAGGATCGCGCCGAGGTCGTTCCGGCGGGCCCAGCGGGCGACCGGGAGGAGCGTCGACTTGTCGGAGATCTCGACCGTGGTGGGCCGGAAGCGTTCGAGGATCTCGATCACCCGCCACGGGTCGGTGATCAGCCGGTAGCCGCCGCCGACCTTCGGCGCCTTCATCCGGATCACGGTGCCGGCCGGGGTCTCGGTCACGGAGTCGCGCTCGCCCGGGGTGATCACGATCCGGTCGGCGCCGGCGTCGGCGTACCCCTGCCCGAGGTGCTCGATCGCGGTCCGCATCCCACCCGAGGTCGGTCCGACGAAGTTGGCCAGCTGGGCGATTCTCAGCTGGGTCATGCAACCCGTCCCACGGCCGCGGCCTCCTGGAGTACTTCGGCGTAGTGCCGGTCGACCAGGTCGTCGACGACCGCGGGCCAAGTCCGGCTCTGGACCCGCTGGAGGCCGTTGGCCGCCATCCGGCGACGGTCGTCCGGGGAGTCGAGCAGCGCCTTGACCGCCTGGCGGAGGGACCCGGGGCGGCCCGGCTCGAACAGCAGGCCGGTGGAGCCCGGACGGATCAGGTCGAGCGGACCGCCGGCCGCCGGACCGACTGTGGCGACGCCGGAGGCCTGCGCCTCCTGGATGGTCTGGCAGAAGGTCTCGTGCTCACCGGTGTGCACGAACACGTCCAGCCCGGCGAAGACCGCGGCCAGGTCGGCGCCCCGGCGCATCCCCAGGAAGGTTGCGTTCGGCAAGGAGTGTTCGAGGGCGGCGCGGTCCGGGCCGTCGCCGACGACGACCACGTGGCAATCCAGATCCGACAGCTCCGCGAGCCGGCGGACCTTCTTCTCGGCGGCCAGCCGGCCGACGTACCCGACGATCGGCTTGCCGTCGGGCGAGATCTCCCGCCGCCAGGCCTCGTCGCGGTGCTGCGGATCGAAGAGGTCCAGGTTCACCCCGCGACCCCACAGGTGCACCCGCGGTACGCCGCCCTGCACCAGCTGCTGCACCGACGCGGTCGAGGGCGCGAGCGTGCGGTCGGCGCGGGAGTGCACCCGCCGTACCCAGCGCCAGACACCGCGGTCCGCGGCCGCGAACCACGGGTACTGCCGGGCGAAGCCGGCGATGTCGGTCTGGAAGATCGCGACCGTCGGCAGGCCGAGCTTGCGCGCGCTGCGCAGTCCGTAGGCGCCGATGATGAACGGCGAGGCCAGGTGGACCAGGTCGGGCCGGAACTCGGCCATCGCCCGCTCGATCGAGGGGTCCGGCAGCCCGACCGGGAACTCCTTGTAGCCGGGGATCCCGAAGCTCCGCGCCCGCAGCACGGGAACGGCGCGGTAGGTGTCGGGGCCGGGGCCGGCGGCGATGATCAGCAGCTCGTGCCCACGGGCGAGCAACCGGTCGGCGACGTGGCGAACGGTGTTCGCGACGCCATTGATCTGCGGCAGGAAGGACTCAGCCACCATCACGATGCGCACGGTTCGAAGGTTCCCCACCGCGTGTGAACCCTCGGCGACACTCTCGTGACACGGCGTCGATTCCCTGTCGACGCGTACAGAGACATGAAGTGACCTTCAGGTTGCCACCCGGCACCACCCGGTGAGCACCCGACCAACGGCAAAAGTTGGCAGAGGCAACCGAGAAGGATGTGATAGCTATCAAATGAGACGACTGATAGCATTCACGGTATGAGGCAGCTACTACTGAGGGTGCCGGACGACCTCCACGCGCGGCTGTCGGCTCGCGCGCAAGAACGTGGTCAGTCGGTGAACGCGCTGGCCACCGAGCTCCTGGACCACTCCATCGAGGCGGATCCGGAGTCGGTGCGCCGGCGACTGCGCGCGAAGGCTCATCAGCTCGGCGTCCTGGCCGAGCCTCGCCGCCCACGCCGGGTGCTCTCGGCGGATGAACGGCAGGCGGCCCTGGAGTCGGCCAGAGGTCTCGGGCCGGTGCTCGACGACATCTTCGAGGACGGCCGATAGTGATCATCTACGTGGATTCCTCCGTGCTGGCACGTGCGTACCTGCCGGACGAGGCGGACCACGAAGTGGCCAACCAGCTGTTGATCGGTGAGGACGCCCTGGTCACCTCGACCTGGACCCTGGTGGAGGTGACCAGCGCCCTCACCCGCGCGGCCCGGAGCGGACGGGCCGACCTGGACAGTCTGCTCGCCGCCTTCGAGTCGGACACTGCCGTCGACGGCCCGATCACGCTGCTGCGCCCCGAGCAGACCGCGGTCGAGGCGCGGGCGACCGAGATCGTCAGGCAGTACGCGCTGCGCTCGCTCGATGCCCTGCACCTGGCCGTGGCCGAGCTCGCGGCGATGCCACTCGCGGCGCCGGAGGACTGTGGATTCGCCAGCCGCGACAAGGCTCAGGCCGACGCCGCCGGGAAGCTCGGCTTCGTCGTCAGCTGAGAGACGACTGTCACAGAGCGTGCGGGATGTCACCTGGTTGTGCGTACCAGTGGTGGGGTGGTTCGGCCTACCGTGGGGGGATGAGTCGTCGGAGTGAGTCGGGGTTCGAGGTCGCGCCGGTGTACGGGCCGGAGGCGCTGGCCGGGTTCGAGCCGGAGGCGAAGCTGGGGGAGCCGGGGCGGTTCCCGTTCACCCGCGGGGTCTACCCGACGATGTACACCCAGCGGCCGTGGACCATGCGCCAGTACGCCGGCTTCGGTACGGCGGCCGAGTCGAACCAGCGGTACCACCAGCTGATCGACCACGGCACGATGGGCCTGTCGGTCGCCTTCGACCTGCCCACGCAGATGGGGTACGACTCCGACGCGCCGATCGCGCACGGCGAGGTCGGCAAGGTCGGGGTGGCGATCGACTCGATCGACGACATGCGGGTGCTGTTCGACCGGATCCCGCTGGACCAGGTGTCCACGTCGATGACCATCAACGCGCCCGGTTCGGTGCTCCTGCTGCTGTACCAACTGGTCGCCGAGGAGCAGGGGGTCGGCGGCGACAAGCTCACCGGCACGATCCAGAACGACGTACTCAAGGAGTACATCGCCCGCGGCACCTACATCTACCCGCCGAAGGAGTCGCTGCGGCTGATCAGCGACATCTTCGCGTACTGCCAGGCGGAACTGCCGCGCTGGAACACGATCTCGATCTCCGGCTACCACATGGCCGAGGCCGGCGCGACGCCCGCGCAGGAGATCGCGTTCACGCTGGCGAACGGGATCGAGTACGTCCGGGCCGCGGTCGCGTCCGGGCTGGACGTGGACGAGTTCGCGCCCCGGTTGTCGTTCTTCTTCGTCGCCCGGACGACGCTGCTCGAGGAGGTCGCGAAGTTCCGTGCGGCCCGGCGGATCTGGGCCCGGGTGATGCGGGACGAGTTCGGGGCGCAGAACCCGAAGTCGATGATGCTGCGGTTCCACACCCAGACCGCCGGCGTCCAGCTCACCGCGCAGCAGCCGGAGGTGAACCTCGTCCGGGTGGCGGTCCAGGGCCTGGCCGCCGTCCTCGGCGGGACCCAGTCGCTGCACACCAACTCGTACGACGAAGCGATCGCGCTGCCCACCGAGAAGGCGGCCCGGCTGGCGCTGCGCACGCAGCAGGTGCTGGCGTACGAGACCGACGTCACCGCGACCGTGGACCCGTTCGCCGGGTCGTACGTCGTCGAGGCGCTGACCGACGAGGTCGAGACGGCCGCGGTCGAGCTGATGGAGCAGGTCGAGGAGTACGGCGGGGCCGTGGGCGCGATCGAGAAGGGTTTCCAGAAGCAGGAGATCGAGGGGTCGGCGTACCTGATCGCCCAGGAGATCGACTCGGCCGAGCGGGTCGTGGTCGGGATGAACAAGTTCCGGATCGCCGAGGAGGAGCCGTACGAACCGCTCCGCGTCGACCCGGCGATCGAGGTCGAGCAGCGGGAGCGCCTCGCCAAGCTCCGCTCGGACCGGGACCAGGCCGCCGTCGACCAGGCCCTGGCCGCCCTGAAGAAGGCTGCCCAGGGCAACGACAACTGCCTCTACCCGATGAAGGACGCGCTCAAGGCCCGGGCGACCGTCGGCGAGGTCTGCAACACCCTGCGGGACGTCTGGGGCGTCTACGTCCCGGCCGACACCTTCTGATCGAGCCGCTCAGTCCAGCAGTGCGCAGGACGCCAGCACCATCATCCCAATGGCGATAGCGTCCTCGTCCGCCTCGAACCCGGGCGTATGCAGATCGGGCGCGTTGTCCACGCCCGGCGCGCGAACCCCCAGCCGGGCCATCGCACCAGGCACGTGCTCGAGGTACCAGCCGAAGTCCTCGCCGCCCAGACTCTGGTCCGTCGACGCGACCGCCTCGGGCCCGATCGAGTGCTGGACGGCTCGCTTCAGCACGGCGATCGCCTCCGCGTCGTTCATCACCGGTGGCACGCCGTGCGTGACCTCGGTGCTGACCTCGACGCCGTACGGCGCGATCAACTGCCCGGCCAGCGTCGGGACCAGGTCGGCCGCGAGCTTCCAGGCGTTCACGTCCAGGCAGCGCAGGGTGCCTTCGGCCTCGCCGCGGGCCGGGATCGCGTTCGCAGCCGAGCCGGCAGTGATCCGGCCCCAGACCAGCGACATCCCGGACCGCGGGTCGACCCGGCGGGACAGCGCGGCCGGCATCTCGGTGACCAGGGTCGCGAGGGCGTAGACGAGGTCGCCGGTGAGGTGCGGCCGGGAGGTGTGGCCGCCCTGACCGGTCAGCCGGACCAGGATGCGGTCGGACGCCGCGGTCAGCGCGCCGACCCGGAGACCGACATCGCCGACCGGCAGCCGCGGATCGCAGTGCAGGCCGTAGATCCGCCGTACGCCGTCCATCCCGCCGGCCGCGATCACGCCGAGTGCACCACCGGGCATGACCTCCTCGGCCGGCTGGAAGATCAGCCGGACGCGGTGCGTCAGCAGGCCGTCGGCCGCCATCCGCGCGAGCACCATCGCGACGCCGAGCAGTACGGCGGTGTGGACGTCGTGACCGCACGCGTGCGCGACGCCGTCGTGCGTGGACCGAAAGGGCGAGTCGACGCCGTCCGGCACCGGCAGGGCGTCGATGTCGGCACGCAGAGCGACGCAGGTGTCGCCCGAACCGATGTCGCAGATCAGGCCGGTGCCCGTCGGCAGCACCTGCGGTGACAGCCCGGCGGCCACCAGCCGCGTGCGGATCAGCTCGGTCGTCCGCACCTCGTGCCAGCCGAGCTCGGGATGGGCGTGCAGGTCCCGCCGGAGCGCCACGATCTCCTCCCGGACCGCGGCGACCCGGCTCTGCAGGTCGCTGAGCAGCACCTGCTGCGAAATCGTCATTGCGCGATTCTCGCATTCGGCCGGCGAGACACCTGTCCCAGGCTCCGAGACCGGACCGATCCGGTCACTTCCTTCTCACCCGGCGCGTTGGCGTTCTGCCGGAGCGTCACGGCGGAAACTACGATTGAGTAACGAGCATTTCAGTCACGCATTGTCAGTGGCTGGGGGGTCTGGCCGGGTCTATGGTGTCGCTGCGAACGCCTGCACGGGGCGATCTGGAACGAGGAGGCATCTTGCGGCACACGACGAAGCTGGTGGCCCTGGCCGCCACCGTGGCGCTGGTGGTGGCGGGCTGCGCCAAGAAGGAAGAGCCGGGAGGCGCCGCCGCCAGCGACGAACTGTGCGCCGACAAGTCGGGGGCGGGACCCAAGATCGGCCTGGCCTACGACATCGGTGGTCGCGGCGACAAGTCCTTCAACGACCTCGCCGCGGCGGGCGTGAAGAAGGCCCTGGACGAGCTGGACGCGACCTGTGAGGAGGCCGAGGCGGCCCAGGAGGAGCCCGACTCCGTGAAGGAGGAGCGGCTGCGGACGCTGGCCGAGGCCGGCTTCAACCCGATCATCGGCGTGGGCTTCGTCTACACCGAGGAGGTCGTGAAGGTCGCCAAGGAGTACCCGGACGTCAAGTTCGCCGTCGTCGACGGGTTCGGCGAGGCCCCGAACGTGACCAACCTGGTGTTCTCGGTCGAGCAGGGCTCGTTCCTGGTCGGCGTGGCCGCGGCCCTGAAGTCCAAGGCCAAGAAGGTCGGCTTCATCGGCGGTGTCCGCGGGCCGATCATCGACCCGTTCGCGGCCGGCTACAAGGCCGGGGTGGCCGCGGTCGACCCGGCGATCACGGTCGACATGAAGTGGCTGTCCGACAAGGGCGACGCGAAGGCGTTCGCGAACCCGGCCGGCGGCAAGACCGCCGCGACCGCGCTGTACGACGCCGGTGCGGACGTCGTCTTCCACGCCTCCGGCCTGTCCGGCGGCGGCCTGTTCGACGTGGCCGCGACGAAGCCCGACGGCACCTGGGCGATCGGTGTCGACGCCGACCAGTACCAGACCGCGACCCCGGAGCAGCAGAAGCGCATCCTGACGTCGTCGCTGAAGAAGGTCGACGTCGCCGTCTTCGACTACGTGAAGGCGTTCAAGGACGGCAGCACCAAGGCCGGCTTCGACCTCTACGACATCAAGCGGGACGGGGTCGGCTACTCGACCAGCGGCGGTCACCTCGACGACGTGACCGGCAAGATCGACGAGTACAAGGCCAAGCTGGTGGCCGGTGAGCTCACGGCTCCGTCGAAACTCTGACGTCTGAAAGCTCGGGCTCGGGCCGGTGACGCGGTAGCGTTCTGGCCCGGGCCCGAGGCTCGTCCCGGCGACAACGAGGTCGCCGCAGCGATCTGGAGCGTGCGACATCGACACCATCACTCAGACGACGGCCGTCCGGTTGCGGGGAATCGGCAAGAGTTTTCCCGGTGTGGTGGCCAACCACGACATCGACGTCGACGTCCGGACCGGCACCGTGCACGCCCTGGTCGGGGAGAACGGCGCCGGCAAGTCGACGTTGATGAAGATCCTGTACGGCGTGCAGAAGCCGGACGAGGGCTCGATCGAGATCAACGGCGACGAGGTCGTGCTGCACTCGCCGGCCGACGCGATCAAGCACGGCGTCGGCATGGTCTTCCAGCACTTCATGCTGGCCGACAACCTGACCGTGCTGGAGAACGTCGTCCTCGGCGCCGAGAAGCTGTACGGCATCGGCGACCGCGCCCGGGCGAAGATCGAGGAGCTGTCCGCGGCGTACGGGTTCGGGCTGTCGCCGGACGACCTGGTCGAGGACCTCGGTGTGGGCCAGCGGCAACGGATCGAGATCCTCAAGGTCCTGTACCGCGGCGCGCGGATCATCATCCTGGACGAGCCGACCGCGGTCCTGGTGCCGCAGGAGGTCGACGCGCTGTTCGGCAACCTGCGCGAGCTGAAGGCCGAGGGCTACACGCTGCTGTTCATCTCGCACAAGCTCGACGAGGTGCTCGCGGTCGCCGACGACGTCACCGTGATGCGCCGCGGTACGACGGTCGCCTCGGTGCACCCGAAGGACGTCACCGCGCGTCAGCTGGCCGAGCTGATGGTGGGCTCGGAGCTGCCGTCACCGAGTACGGAGGAGTCGACCGTCACCGCGGACGCCCAGCTCACGGTCGAGAACGTGTCGCTGGCCGGGCCGGGTGAGCGGAACCTGCTGGACGACGTGTCGCTGACGATCCACCGCGGCGAGGTGCTCGGCATCGCCGGGGTCGAGGGCAACGGCCAGACCGAGCTGGTCGAGCTGGTCATGGGGATGCGCCCGGTCACCTCCGGCCGCGTCCGCCTCGGCGAGAAGGACATCACCGACTGGAGTACGGCGGACCGCCGCAACGCCGGCATCGGCTACATCCCGGAGGACCGCCACCGGCACGGCCTGCTGCTGGACTTCCCGCTGTGGGAGAACCGGATCCTCGGTCACCAGGACCGGTCCCCGAGTGTGCGCGGACCGTGGATCAACAAGGCCGGGGCCCGCAAGGACAGTGCGCGGATCGTCGAGCAGTTCGACGTCCGCACGCCGTCGATCGAGACCACCGCCCGGGCGCTGTCGGGCGGCAACCAGCAGAAGTTCATCGTCGGCCGGGAGATGAGCGGCGACCCGCTGCTGCTGATCGCCTCGCACCCCACCCGGGGTGTGGACGTGGGCGCCCAGGCGGCGATCTGGGACCACATCCGCGAAGCCCGCCGCCAGGGCCTGGCGGTGCTGCTGATCTCGGCCGACCTGGACGAGCTGATCGGCCTGTCGGACCAGATCCAGGTGATCCTGCGCGGCCGGCTGGTCGGCGAGTTCGACCCTGACACCGTCACCCCGGAGCAGCTGGGCTCCGCGATGACCGGAGCCGGAGAAGAGGAGTGATGGGCAGCTTCGACCTGCGCCGGATCGGCCTGGCGCTCGCCGCGCCGGTGCTCGCGATCGTGGTCGCGCTGGTGATCACCTGCCTGGTCCTGCTGGCCGCCGGCAGCTCGGTCTCCGGCTTCCTGAGCACGATCTTCTCCGCGCCCGCCGAGCGCAACGTCATCAACATCCTGAACAACGCCTCGATCCTGTACCTGTCCGGCCTGGCGGCCGCGATCGGCTTCCGGATGAACCTGTTCAACATCGGCGTCGAGGGCCAGTACCAGGTGGCGGTCTTCACTGCCGCGGTGTTCGCCGCGCAGGGCTGGCTGCCCGGACCGGTCAACGTGGTCGTCTCGATCGTGCTGGCGATGGTCGTCGGCGCGATCTGGGCGTCGCTCGCGGGTGTCCTGAAGGTCACCCGCGGGGTCAGCGAGGTGATCTCGACGATCATGCTGAACGCGATCGCCGGCTCGCTGACGGCGTACCTGCTGCGCAAGGTCGGCGTGTCCACCGGCAGCAACCTGGCCACCGAGGAGATCCCGCGGGACAGCTGGGTGCCCGGCATCCCGCTGCTGCCCGGCGCGCCGAACGAGCTGCTCGGCCTGGCCCTGCTGGCCGTGCTCGCCGGCATCGGGTACGCCGTCCTGCTGAACCGGCTGAAGTTCGGCTTCAACCTGCGGGCCACCGGGACGTCGGCCAGCGCGGCCGTTGCCAGCGGCATCGACGTACGGCGGATGGTGGTCGTCTCGCTGATGATCTCCGGGTCGATCGCCGGCCTGATCGGGCTGCCGCTGCTGTTCGGCAGCTCGCACAGCTACGGCACCACGTTCCAGGCCGGGATCGGCTTCGCCGGTATCGCGGTCGCGCTGCTCGGCCGGAACAACCCGGTCGGCATCGCGTTCGGTGCGCTGCTGTTCTCCTACCTGACCGAGCAGAGCAACCTGCTCGAGATCAACGCCCGGGTCTCGCCGGACATCGTGGCGATCAGCCAGGGCGTCATCGTGCTCGCCGTCGTGATCGCCTACGAGGTGGTCCGCCGGTACCGCAACGCGCTGGAGCAACGGCAGGTGGCAGCGGAACTCAGTAGCTCGGCCCCGGCCGAGGCGACCCCGGAGGCGACCCGATGACGATGGCTCCCGAAGAGCTCCGGCCGGCCGGAGCCCCGTCCGAGGCGCTGGTGCCGCGGCGCCGGATCAGCATCTGGATCTGGCTGCTCGTGGGTCTGGCGCTGCTGTCGGCGGTCCGGGTCCTCACCGGTGCACACGAGGTCGACTCGGCCGGCACCATGCGCGAGGCGGTCAACGCGTCGGTCCCGATCGCCCTGGCCGCCCTGGCCGGTCTGTGGTCCGAGCGGGCCGGCGTGGTCAACATCGGCCTCGAGGGCATGATGATCCTCGGCACCATCGGCGCCGGGTACTTCGGCTACTGGTACGGCCCGTGGTCCGGCATCGTCGGCGCGATGATCTTCGGCATGATCGGCGCCGCCCTGCACGCGCTGGCGACGGTGATCTTCGGCGTCGACCACATCGTCTCCGGCGTGGCCATCAACATCATCGCCCTCGGTACGGCGGCCTTCCTGGCCGACACCTGGTTCTCCGGACTGCAGGGTGGTGGCCCGACCCAGTCGCCACCGCTGGACGCGCCGCTGTCGATCACGGTCCCGGGCATCTCGGACGCGATGATCGACCTGCAGGACCGGCACTGGTTCCTGATCTCCGACCTCGCCTCGCTGGTGGCCGCGGTGACCACCGAGCTGTCCACGATGACGATCCTGGCGATCGTGCTGATCGTCGGCAGCGCACTGCTGCTGTGGCGGACGGCGTTCGGCCTGCGGCTGCGGTCCTGCGGTGAGAGCCCGGTCGCGGCCGAGACGCTGGGCGTCAACGTCTACCGGTACAAGTTCATCGCGGTCCTTACCTCGGGGGCGATCGCCGGGGCCGGTGGCGCGTTCATCGCACTGGTCTCGTCCGGCATCTACCAGAACGGGCAGACCGGTGGGCGTGGCTACATCGGTCTGGCCGCGATGATCTTCGGCAACTGGCGGCCGGGCGGCCTGGTGATGGGCTCGGCGCTGTTCGGCTACACCGACGCGCTCCAGCTGCGGGCCGGCGGTGAAGCGGTGCACGCGCTGCTGATCATCGTCACGATCATCCTGCTCGGCGTGGCTGTGCTGCAGTACCGGCGGGGTCAGAAGATCGCCGCGATCACCTCGCTGGTCATCGCGGTCGGGTTCGCGATCTGGTTCTTCACCACCGACACCGTCCCGGCCGACTTCACCCGGATGACGCCGTACGTGACAACCCTGCTGGTCCTCGGGCTCGCGGCCCAGCGGCTCCGGATGCCGGCGGCCGACGGGCTCCGATATCGACGCGGTCAGGCGGGTTAGCGCCGTGCCGGACGAGTCCCCGGCCGTCGACTGGGCGGGGTTGCGGGCGGCGGCGGTCGAGGCGATGGGGCGCGCGTACGCGCCGTACTCGCACTTCCCGGTCGGCGCCGCGGCGCTGGTCGACGACGGCCGGGTGGTGACCGGGTGCAACGTGGAGAACGCGTCGTACGGCCTGGGGCTGTGCGCCGAGTGCGGACTGGTGTCGGAGCTGATGAACACCGGTGGCGGGCGCCTGGTCGCGTTCACCTGCGTGAACGGGCACGGCGACCTGCTGGTGCCGTGCGGGCGGTGCCGCCAGCTGTTGCAGGAGCACGGCGGCTCCGACCTGCTGCTCGAGACCACGGCCGGGATCCGGCCGCTGCGCGACCTGCTTCCCGACGCGTTCGGGCCGGAGCTTCTGGAGGAGACGTGAGTTTCGACGCGGTCGACGTCATCCGCACCAAGCGGGATCGCGGTGAGCTGAGCGACGGGCAGATCGACTGGGTGATCGACGCGTACACCCGCGGGGACGTCGCCGACGAGCAGATGTCCGCGCTGGCGATGGCGGTCCTGCTGAACGGGATGAACCGGCGCGAGATCGCCCGCTGGACCGCGGCGATGATCGCGTCCGGTGAGCGGATGGACTTCGCCGGGCTGTCCCGGCCGACCGCGGACAAGCACTCCACCGGTGGCGTCGGCGACAAGATCACGTTGCCGCTGGCCCCGTTGGTGGCGGCGTGCGGCGTCGCCGTACCGCAGCTGTCCGGGCGCGGTCTCGGGCACACCGGCGGCACGCTGGACAAGCTCGAGTCGATCCCGGGCTGGCGGGCCACGCTGTCGAACGCCGAGCTGATGCGCCAGCTGGAGGAGGTCGGCGCGGTCGTCTGCGCCGCCGGTGACGGGCTGGCGCCGGCCGACAAGAAGCTGTACGCGCTCCGGGACGTGACCGGCACGGTCGAGGCGATCCCGCTGATCGCGAGCTCGATCATGAGCAAGAAGATCGCCGAGGGCACCGGCGCACTGGTGCTGGACGTGAAGGTCGGGTCCGGCGCGTTCATGAAGGAGCTCGCCGACGCTCGGGAGCTCGCCGAGACGATGGTTGCGCTCGGCACCGACGCCGGAGTCAAGACCGTTGCCCTGCTCACCGACATGTCCGTCCCGCTCGGCCTGACCGCGGGGAACGCGCTGGAGGTCCGCGAGTCGGTCGAGGTGCTGGCCGGGGGCGGCCCGGCCGACGTGGTCGAGCTCACCGTCGCGCTGGCGACCGAGATGCTCGCCGCCGCCGGGGTGACGGACGTCGACCCGGCCGAGAAGCTGCGCGACGGTACGGCGATGGACGTCTGGCGCTCGATGATCGCGGCCCAGGGCGGCGACCCGGCGGCCGAGCTGCCGGTGGCGCCGGATCAGCACGTCGTACCGGTGCCGTCGTCCGGGGTGCTGTCGAAGCTGGACGCGCTGGCGGTCGGCGTTGCGGCGTGGCGCCTCGGGGCGGGCCGGGCGCGGAAGGAAGACCCGGTCTCCGCGGTCGCCGGAGTCGAGCTGCACGCCAAGCCCGGTGACGAGGTCACCGAAGGTCAGCCGCTCCTGACCCTGCACACCGACGACCCGGCCCGGTTCGACCGTGCCCTCGAGTCCCTCACCGACGCGGTCGAGGTCTCGACGTCGTACGACCGGCCTCCGCTGGTGATCGACCGCATCGGCTGAAGATGAAGGACCGGCCCGGGTGGAGCGGCAGCCGGCCTCAGCTGGAGGTGGTGGTGAGGCGCGCCCGCTGCTGCTTCGCGAGCGTCGTCAGCAGGGCGGTCTCCGGCCGCGGGTTGGTGCCGAGGGCACTGGTCTGCCGGACGCTGAGCTCGACGACCAGGGAGCCGACGACCATGCTCACCTCGGCGACCGCCTCCGACTGGCCGGCGCCGCCGTCGTACACGACCCGGGCGTCGCTCAGGGCGTTCGGTACGTCGAAGTCCCGCTCGTGCGTGTCCTGGTTCCAGAAGCCCAGCTGGAGGGTCTTGGCCTTGGCCGGGGTCGCGGCCTTGAAGAGCTGGACGGTGAACCGCTTCTTCTTGTCCGGGCTAAGCCGGGTCGCGCGGTAGCCCTCGACGAATCCGGCGTTGAGCAGCAGCGCCCGGTCGACGGCCGGGTCGGCGGACCAGTTGCCCAGGTAGGTGTTCGCGGTGAACGCGGCCGCGGTGCTGCGCGCGTCGGCGACGTACCCGCGGGGCAGGACGACCAGGCCGGCCAGCGCGTTCTGCGGGGCCTTGTTCTGCGCGGCGGCCGGGGCTTTGGTTGCCGAGGGCGTCTGCAATGTGCCGGTCGAGGCGCCGGCATCGCTCCCGCACCCGGTCACACCGAGCAACAACGCGGTCACCACAGCGGCAACGCCTGGCGCACTCCGCTTCACGGCCTCGTCTCCGTCCGGCTTCTCACCCCGAGAGCAACAGAAGGTTTCGCCGGTGATGTCATCAGACAAAGGTGAACACGGGGCGAACGGTCCGCGAATCAGCGGGAGCGGGCTTCGGTGAGCAAGGCCACGATCCGGCGCCGGGCGGCCTTCGGGTGCAGGGGTTCGCAGCCGGCGTCCACACACCGCTGGACGACCCGTGGGTCGTCGCGGAGGAGGAGCAGGCCGCGGCGGAGCAGGGTGAGTGGTGGCTTGCGGTGCTCGCGCAGGTCGCGCTGGAACCGCCGGACGAAGGTGACGAGCCGGTGGTGCCGGACGCAGATCGCGACCGCCAGCAGGCCGCGGTCCCGGAGTTCGCCGACGAGCTGGTCGGCGAAGATGCCCTCGGCAATGATCAACGGCGAGCCGTCGGTGGACACCGGCCGGTGCCCGACCGTCCCGTCGGCCGCGAGGTCGTAGATCGGGAGGTCCGCGGTTCCCGTCGTACACAGAGTCTCGAGGGCCGCCACGGCCCGGTCGCCGTCCCATGACCGCGGGTCGTCCCAGTCCACGATCCCGAGCGGAGACCGCGGCATCGCCTCGTCGTCCCCGTCGCGGTAGAAGTCGTCCAACCGCACCACCGGCAACCCGGCCCCGTCCGCCAACCGGGACTTCCCCGCCCCCGAAGGCCCCGCCAGCAAAACCACCCGCACACGCACCGCCCCATTCTCGGTCACCGTCCGGGGTAACGGCGAACCAGCACCTCGCGATAGGTCGGTCACACGACCAGGAGGAGCCGCCGTGCCGAAGCTGAAACTGGGTGCGGTGGTCTACGCACTGGCTGCCGTCGCTTTGGCGCTGTCGGCTGTCGCTGTACACCTGCGCTGGAGCGCGTACGCCGACGTCCAAGGCTGGCCCGTCGGCGCGACTGTGGCGGTGGACGCGCTGGCGGCAGCCGTGCTGGCGATCGGTGCGGCAACGCGCCGAGGGCTGGTCGCGGATGCCGGCCCGTGGATCTGCCGCAACGGCTGGTTGGTGCTCGGAGGGTTGACCGTCGCCGGGGCGCTCGTGGCGGTCCTGAGCAACCAGGACATGACCCCGTTCCCGATCGGCCCGGTGGTTCTCCTGCCGCACTTCGTCCGCCGGCTGCAGGAGTCGTACTACCAAGGCGTTGCCGAGGGGGAGGCCGAGGTCAGAGCAGGGCGTGGTGGAGGGTTTCGGCGTGGGTTTTGAACCAGTGGTTGGTTCGGGTGGTGAGGGCGGCTTCGCCGGTGGTCCAGCGTTGGTGGAACCAGGGGTGGCCGGTTTCGGCGCCTCGGCGGACGTAGTCCATGCACCAGACGTGGTTGCTCGCGGTCGCGTCGACCAGGCGGAGGCGGTCCGCGTCGGACAGCCCGTAGGCGTCGGCGAAGCGGCGGAGGCGGGTGAGGGTGCGACCGCGGCGGACGTCGGCGATGTCGGCGTCCGGGCGGAGTGGTGCCCACAGCCGGACCGCGGTGGCGACGTCCCAGAGCGCGGAGCCCGGACCGGCCAGATCGAAGTCGATCAGCGCGACCGCGACCCCGTCTCGGAACACCACGTTGTCGAGGTTCGGGTCGTTGTGACTGACCAGGCCAGTGACGTACTCCGCAGGCACCGGCTCGGCCCACTCGAAACCGTCGCCGGAAAAGTCCGCAACCGCCTCGTGGTACCTCCGGAGCAGGTGCGCGACGCTGTCGAGCGCCTCGTCCGTCATCGACCAGTCCGGGTACGGCGGCGTCACCGTCTCCCCGGGCACGTACGACAACACCTCACGCTCCTGCGAGTCCACCCCGAGAAACTTCGGCGCACCCGCGAACCCGACGCGCTCCAGGTGCCCGAGTAGCGCGTGGGTCGCGGTGCTGCTGACGCGCAGCGGCCGGCGGACCGTGTCGCCGACGCGTACGACGAGGCCGCGGTTCGCGGTCCCGCCGAGGAGCTGGGTCTCCACCTCACCCATCATCAGGTCAGGATGGCTCGTCCAGGAGCGCCTTCGCGAGCGGACCGTGTGTCACCAAGCCGTTCACCAGCCCGCTGCGGACCGCGGCCCGGACCGCGTCGACCTTCGCCAGTCCGTACGGGATCGCGATCACTTCGTCGATCGCGTCCATCTGCGCGGCGTTGATCGCCACCACCCGGTCGGTCACCCGGCTCTGGACCGGCCGCCCGTCCGCGTCCACGAACACCCCGGAGATGTCCGCGACCACCCCACGCCGCCGCAACTGGTCACAGGCCTTCTCGTCCATCGCGTCGTACAACGTCGACTGCCCGGCTGCCCAGGAGCCCAGCCCGACGACCGCCTTCGTCACCGAGTCGAAGTGGCTGATCGCCTCGGCCACCTCCGGCTGCTGCCGCAGCGCCCGCGCGGTCGCCGCGTCCGGTACGACGAGCGGTGCGTAGAAGAGGTACGCCGCTCCGCCGGACAGCCGGGCCGTGTGCCGGACGAGCTCCACCGAGTTCGCCTCGACGTCCGGTCGGGTCAGCGCACCCGTCAGCTGGACCACCGGGACGGGCGCCAGTGAGGTCAGCTGCTCGGTCATCGCGGTGACGGCGCGGGCCCAGGCGAGCCCGAGTACGTCGTCGGCGGTGACGATCTCGGACAGCAGGTCCGCGGCCGCCTTGCCGAGCTGGAGCCGCAGCGCCGCCGGGTCCTCCTCCGGGGTGTCCACGACGATCGCGCGCCGCAGGCCCAGGGTCTCCTGAAGCCGGGCGGACAGGTCGAGGTCGATGGCGCCCGGATGGCTGATCTCGATCCGCACCAGCCCACTGTTGCGCGCCTGGTCCAGCAGCCGTGCCACCTTGAACCGGCTCAGCCGGAACTCGTCGGCGATCTCCACCTTCGACCGTCCGTCGACGTAGTACCGGCGCGCGATCGACGCCGTCAGCACCAGCTGTGCCGGGCCGAAGGTGCTCGACTCCATGAAGCCTCCCCGCCGTTCCGCTCCGCTCATATGAGCAGGCCTGCGCCCTAGTGTTGCACAGACCCTTGACAGGTCAAGGGCGTTCCCGGTTCACTTCTGGAGTGAGCAGGCCTCTGCTCAAATGAGCAACCCCTCGACCTGTGAAGGAGCGGCTCGTGCTGGGACAGCGGAAACGCCTCGGAGCACTCGCGGTCGCGGTCCTGGTGACCGCGGTCAGCGGCTGCGCCGGGTGGGGCGGCGGTGCGGGCGGTGGTGGGGCCGACAGCATCAACGTGCTGATGGTGAACAACCCGCAGATGGTCGACCTGCAGAGACTGACCGCGGAGCACTTCACCAAGGAGACCGGGATCTCGGTCAACTTCACCGTGCTGCCGGAGAACGACGTCCGGGACAAGATCAGCCAGGAGTTCTCCAGCCAGGCCGGTCAGTACGACGTCGCCTCGCTGAGCAACTTCGAGATCCCGATCTACGCGACCAGCAAGTGGATCGCGCCGCTGTCGGACTACATCGACAAGGATCCGTCGTTCGACCAGGACGACGTGCTGAAGCCGATGACCGAGTCGTTGTCCGGCGAGGACGGCAAGATCTACGGCGAACCGTTCTACGGCGAGTCGTCGTTCCTGATGTACCGCAAGGACATCCTGGCGGCCAAGGGCATCACCATGCCCGCGAAGCCGACCTGGCAGCAGGTCGCCGACATCGCCGCCGCCGTGGACAACGCCCAGCCCGGGATGCGCGGCATCTGCCTGCGCGGCCAGCCCGGCTGGGGGCAGCTGTTCGCGCCGCTGACCACGGTGGTGAACACCTTCGGCGGGACCTGGTTCACCGAGGACTGGCAGGCGCGGGTGAACGCGCCGGAGTTCACCGAGGCGACCAAGTTCTACGTCGACCTGGTCCGGGCGCACGGCGAGCTCGGCGCCCCGCAGGCCGGCTTCACCGAGTGCCTGAACAACACCATCCAGAGCAACGTCGCGATGTGGTACGACGCCACCTCGGCGGCCGGATCGCTGGAGGCGCCGAACTCGCCGGTGAAGGGCAAGATGGGATACGCCCCGGCGCCGGTCGTCAAGACCGACAGCTCCGGCTGGCTGTACGCCTGGTCCTGGAGCATCCAGGAGGCCAGCAAGAAGAAGGACAACGCCTGGAAGTTCATCTCCTGGGCGTCCGGCAAGGACTACGAGGAGCTGGTCGGCGAGGAGCTCGGCTGGTCCCGCGTCCCGGCCGGCAAGCGTGCCTCGACGTACGAGAACCCGGCGTACCTGAAGGAGGCGGCGGCGTTCGCGGAGCCGACCAAGCAGGCGATCGAGACCGCGGATCCCCGCAACCCGGGCACCCAGCCGCGGCCGGCGATCGGGATCCAGTTCGTCGACATCCCGGAGTTCCCGGATCTCGGCACGCAGGTCAGCCAGGACGTGAGCTCGGCGATCGCCGGGCGGATGAGTGTGGACGAAGCGCTGGAACGCGGGCAGGAGCTCGCCGACGACGTCGCGGAGCGGTACCGCTCGCGCGAGGCGAAGTGAGGGGAGCGGTCATGTCTGTGGATACCGAGACCCGCCGGCCGGGGCGCCGGCACGCCGCGTCGCCACCGGGAGCCGAGGGCACGATGATGCGCAAGGCCGGCGACTGGGCCCGGCGTGCGCCGCTGCTGCCCGCGCTGGTGTTCATGATCATCGTGACCCAGCTGCCGTTCCTGGTCACGATCATCGTGTCCTTCATGGACTGGAACGCCTACTATCCGGACGAACGCGGCTTCGCCGGGGTGGACAACTTCCGCCGGGTGCTGACGGACGCGAACACGCGCAACGCGATCTGGGTGACGATCCTGCTGACCGCGGGCGTCGTACTGATCAGCCTGGTGCTCGGGCTGATGATCGCGCTGCTGCTGGACCGGAAGTTCCGTGGTCGCGGCGTCGTCCGGACGATGATGATCACGCCGTTCCTGGTCGTCCCGGTGGCCGCGGCCCTGCTGTGGAAGCACGCGCTCTACAACCCGACGTACGGCCTCTTCAACGGCGTGCTGACGTGGCTGTTCGGCGAGAACGCACCACAGCCGGACTGGATCAGCAACCAGCCGTTGTGGTCGATCATCTTCGCGCTGGTCTGGCAGTGGACGCCGTTCATGATGCTGATCCTGCTGGCGGGCCTGCAGAGCCGTCCGCTGGACGTGATCGAGGCAGCCGGGATCGACGGCGCGAACCAGTGGGAGATCTTCCGCTACATGACGCTGCCGCACCTGCGGCAGTACCTGGAGCTGTCCGCGCTGCTCGGCTCGATCTACGTCGTACAGAACTTCGACGCGGTCTTCACGATCACGTCCGGCGGCCTCGGTACGGCGAACCTGCCGTACACGATCTACCAGACCTTCTACACCGCCCACGACTACGGCCGGGCGTCCGCGGCCGGCGTGATCGTGGTCATCGGCACGATCGTGATCGCGACCCTCGCGCTCCGGTCGGTGTCCACGCTGTTCCGAGAGGAGACCGGACGATGACCGGCCAGGTGGCTATGGTGACGGGGCGGAAGCGCCGGGGTGGTGGGTTCGCGCTGACCGGGCTCGCCTGGATCGTCGGGATCCTGTTCGTGCTGCCGGTGCTGTGGATGCTGCTGACGTCGTTCCACTCCGAGGAGGACGCGGCGAAGAACCCGCCGGACGTCGCGGCGCCGCTGACCCTGGACGGCTACCGGTCGTTCTTCGATACCGGCCCGTGGCCGTCGATCGCGAACTCGCTGACCGCGAGCATCCTGTCCACCGTGCTGGTGATCCTGCTGGCGTTCCCGGCGGCGTACGCGCTGTCGATCCGGCCGGTGCGCAAGTGGACCGACGTGCTGTTCTTCTTCCTCTCCACCAAGATGCTGCCGGTGGTGGCCGGCCTGCTGCCGATCTACCTGTTCGCGCAGTCGGTCGGGTTCCTGGACAACATCTGGCTGCTGATCATCCTGTACACCTCGATGAACCTGCCGATCGCGGTCTGGATGCTGCGCAGCTTCCTGTCCGAGGTGCCGGTGGAGATCCTCGAGGCGGCCTCGGTCGACGGCGCCAACCTGGCCCGCACGTTGCGGTCGGTGGTCGCGCCGGTGGTCACGCCCGGGATCGCGTCGGCGGCGCTGATCTGCTTCATCTTCAGCTGGAACGAGCTGCTGTTCGCCCGGGTGCTGACCGGCACGGTGGCGCAGACGGCGCCGGTGTTCTTGACTGGGTTCGTGACCAGCCAAGGATTGTTCCTCGCCAAAGTCTGTGCCGCGTCGATCGTGGTGTCGCTGCCGGTGCTGATCGCCGGGTTCGCCGCCCAGGACAAGCTCGTCCAGGGTCTGTCCCTGGGGGCGGTCAAGTGACCGCACTGACAGCCGACGCTCTGGATGCCCTGGGCAACGAGGTCGGGAGGCCGTCGTACGACCGTACGGCGGTCCGCCCGGGCATCGTGCACTTCGGGGTCGGCGGCTTCCACCGGGCCCACCAGGCGATGTACCTCGACGGGTTGATGAACGACGGGAAGGCGCTCGACTGGGGCATCGTCGGCGTCGGCGTCCTCCCGCAGGACCGCCGGATGTACGACGTACTGCACGCCCAGGACTGCCTCTACACGCTCGTGCTGAAGTACCCGGACGGCACGCTCGAGCCACGCGTGATCGGGTCGATCGTCGACTACCTGTTCGCGCCGGACGACCCGTCGGCCGTGCTGGACCGGATGGTTGACCCGGCGACCCGGATCGTCTCGCTGACGATCACCGAGGGCGGGTACCACGTCAACCAGGTGACCGGTGAGCTCGACGCCTCCGATCCCGGGCTGGCGGCCGACCTGCGGCCGGGTGCGGTGCCGGGCAGTGCGTTCGGGTTCGTCGTCGAGGCGCTCGCGCGGCGGCGGGCGGCGGGGATGGCGCCGTTCACGGTGCTGTCGTGCGACAACATCCCGGGGAACGGGCACGTGGCGAAGAAGATGCTGACGTCGTTCGCCCGGTTGAAGGACGCAGAGCTGGCGGACTGGATCGAGGCCGAGGTCCGCTTCCCGAACTGCATGGTCGACCGGATCACCCCGGTGACCGCGGACGCCGACCGGGAGGCGCTGGCCGAGCGGTTCGGGGTCGAGGACGGCTGGCCGGTGGTGTGTGAGCCCTTCACCCAGTGGGTGCTCGAGGACGACTTCGGCGACGACCGGCCGCCGTACGAGGACGTCGGCGTACAGCTCGTCGAGGACGTGGAGCCGTACGAGCTGATGAAGCTGCGCCTGCTGAACGCGAGTCACCAGGCGCTGTGCTACCTCGGCTATCTGGCCGGCTACCGGTACGCGCACGAGGTCTGCCAGGACAAGCTGTTCGTGGACTTCCTGCTCGGCTACATGGACAACGAAGGGACGCCGACGTTGCCGCCGGTGCCCGGGGTCGACCTCGATCGGTACAAGCACCAGTTGATCGAGCGGTTCGCCAACCCGGAGGTTCGGGACACGCTGGCGCGACTGTGTGCGGAGAGTTCCGACCGGATCCCGAAGTGGTTGCTGCCGGTGGTGCGCGAGCAGTTGGCGGCCGGGCGGGAGATCGGCCGGTCGGTGCTGGTGGTCGCGTCCTGGGCCCGGTACGCCGAGGCCGTCGACGAGCAGGGTCAGCCGATCGAGGTTGTCGACCGGTTGCGCGACAAGCTGGTCGAGCGAGCCCAGCACAACCGTGAGGACCCGCTGGTCTTCATCTCCGACCCCGACCTCTTCGGTGACCTGTCGTCCGACGAGCGCTTCGTCACGCAGTACAAGGCTGCCCTGAATTCGCTCCACGAGATCGGCGCCCGCGCCACTCTGGAAGCGCTCTAGTCTGGGAGCCATGACTGAGCAGAGGCTGGTCGCCGGGGTGGACTGTTCCACGCAGGCGACCAAGGTGGTCGTGTGCGATGCCGAGACCGGTGAGGTACTGCGGGAGGGGCGGGCACCGCATCCGGACGGGACGCAGGTGGATCCGGCCGAGTGGTGGAAGGCCTGGGAGATCGCGTCCGACGGGCTGCTCGACGGGGTCGAGGCGATCGCGATCGGCGGTCAGCAGCACGGGATGGTCCTGCTGGACGACTCTGGTGAGGTCGTCCACCCGGCCGTGCTGTGGAACGACACCTCCTCGGCCGATGCGACCGTCGAGCTGGTCTCCGAGCTCGGCGGCCCGGGTGCCTGGGCCGACGCGGTCGGCTCGGTGCCGGTGCCTTCGTTCACCGTCACCAAGCTGCGGTGGATCCGGGACGCCGACGGGAGTGCTCCGGCCGACGCGGCGCGGCGCGAGGCGGCCGAGCGTGCGGCCGCCGTCGTACTGCCGCACGACTGGATGACGCACCGCCTCGCCGCGGACCGGTCCGGCATCTCCGGGATCACCACCGACCGTGGTGACGCGTCCGGCACCGGCTGGTGGTCGCCGACCTCGAACAGCTACCGGCCCGAGTTGGTGGAGCGGGCCTTCGGGCGATCGCTGGAGCTGCCGCGGGTGGCGGGGCCGGCGGAGATCGTCGGGCAGACCGCGGCGGGTGCTGCGCTCGCGGCGGGCACTGGCGACAACATGGCAGCCGCGCTGGGGTTGGACCTCCAGCCGGGTGATGTCGCCGTCTCCCTGGGCACGAGTGGTACGGCGTTCGCGCGGTCGGCCGCGCCTACCTCGGACCCGAGCGGGCTCGTGGCTGGCTTCGCCTCCGCGACCGGCGACTACCTCCCGCTGGTCTGCACACTGAACGCGGCCCGGGTGCTGTCCGCGACCGCTGACCTGCTCGGCCTCGATCTCGAGGCGTTCAACGAGGCCGCGCTGACGTCGACCGGCTCGAACGGTCTCGTCCTGCTGCCGTACCTCGACGGTGAGCGCACCCCGGACCTCCCGCACTCCACCGGTCTGCTCTACGGCCTCACCCGCGCGACGATGCAGCCCGCGACGATGGCGCGGGCCGCGGTCGAGGGTCTGCTGTGTGGTCTGGCCGACGCGGTCGACGCGCTCCGCGACCAAGGCATCCCGGTCAACCGCGTGCTCCTGCTCGGCGGCGCCGCCCGCTCCCGCGCCGTACAGGCCCTCGCCCCGGCCCTCCTCGGCGCGGAGGTCGTCCTCCCCGAACCCGCGGAGTACGTCGCCCTCGGCGCCGCCCGCCAAGCCGCCTGGGCCCTCTCCGGCGCCGACACACCACCCACCTGGCCCGTCCCCACCGGCAAACCCGAGCCCTCGGCGATGACCGAACCCGAAGCCGCCCGAGTCCGCACCCTCTACGCCCACGTCCTCGAAAACACCCACCCCGTCCTCTCCCGGCCCTACAACCGCTGACTAGTGGCGGGGGCCGAGGGGGTCTTCGGGGGGTGGGGTGGGGGATCGGCGGGTGGTGTTGGTGAGGGAGCGTTCGGGGAGCCAGAGGACGAAGGTGCTGCCGACGCCGAGCTCGGAGTGGAGAGAGACGGTGCCGCCGTGGGACTCGGCGATCTGGCGGACGATGGCCAGACCGAGGCCGGCGCGGCGTTGGCCGGTCGACGGAACGGCGGCGGGCGGCTGACGCTGGCCGGAGCGGAAGAACCGGTCGAAGACGCGGTCGGTGTCGTCGGGCGAGATCCCGGGGCCCTCGTCGCGGACGGCGATCCACGCCCAGCCGTTGCGGCTGCCCACAGCCAGCACGAGCTCGCTCCCACCACGTGCCAGCCGGACGGCGTTGGAGAGCAGGTTGTCGACTGCCCGCCGCAGCGCCGACGCGTCACCGGCCGCGGTCGGTCCGGGCGACAACCGTCGTACGACGTGCAGCTCGCGATCCGCCGCGAGCAGCTCGTACTCCTCGGCGGCCTCGCCCGCGATCGCGGCCAGGTCCACGTCCGCGTCGACGAACGCCGGTGACGACCGCCGCGCCGAGGCCAGCAGGTCCTCGACCAGGCGCGTCATCCGCTGGATCGCCCGGCTGACGATCGCGGTCGCCTGCGCCCTGTCCTCCGGTGGGGTGTCGTCGTGCGCGAGGACGGCGTCCACGTTCGCCTGGATGACCGCGAGCGGATTGCGCAGCTCATGGGACGCGTCGTCCACCAGCTGCCGTTGGGCGACGAACGCCGACTCGAGCCGGCCGAGCATGTCGTCGACCGTGTCGGCCAGGTTCCGCAGCTCATCCTGCGGGCCGTCCAGCGCGATCCGCCGGGACAGGTCGGTGGCCGAGATCTCCTGCGCCGTCGCGGTGATCCGCCGTACCGGCCGGAGCGCGCGACCCGACAGCCACCACCCGGTGCCGAGACTGACCAGGAACAGGCCGGCCATGCCCGCGGCGGAGTAGTTCCGCAGGCTCTGCAGGGTCTGGTAGTTGACTGCGGACTGCAGGCTGGAGATCTCGGCGGCCTGAATCACCTGACCGGGCTTCAGGTGCAACTCGCCCTGGTGGTCCCGGTAGTACTTCTGGACCTCGATCTGGTTCAGCGGCTTCGGATCCAGGATCTGTGACAGCGCGAGATACACGCCGCCGAGCAGCAACGCCGACAGCGCGATCAGCACCGCGGAGTACGTCACCGTGAGCCGGAACCGGATCGTCTGCGTCCACGGCGGTCGTCTGAGCTTCATGTGTCACCTCTGAGCCGGTAACCGCGGCCGATGACGGTCTCCAGGACGGGCTCCTCGCCGTCCGACGTGAGCTTGCGGCGCAGCGTCCCGACCGTCACCCGGACGCTCTGGGTGAACGGGTCGGCGTTCTCGTCCCACACGTGCTCGAGCAGCTCCTCGGCCGAGACGACGTGACCGGGCCGCGACATCAGATACCGCAGTACGCCGAACTCCTTCAACGTCAGTGGAAGCTCGCGGCCGGCCCGGGTGGCGAGGTGGCGGGACGAGTCCAGCACGAGGTCGCCGACGTGCAGCTGGGTGCTGCCGTTGGTGACGTCGCGGCGCAGCAGGGCGCGGATCCGGGCGAGCAGCTCGACCAGCGCGAACGGCTTGGTCAGGTAGTCGTCCGCGCCCTCGTCGAGCCCGCGGACCCGGTCCGCCAGGGAGGCGCGCGCGGTCAGCATCAGCACCCGCAGCTCGCGGCCGGACGCCACCTCGATCTCACCCCGGCGTACGGCGCGGCACAGGTCGAGGCCGCTGGTGTCCGGCAGGGTGATGTCCAGGATCGCCAGGTCGTACGCCGTGGTCGCGAGCTTCTCCATCGCCTCGGCACCGGTCGTCGCCGTGTCCACGGCGTACCCGGCCCGGCCGAGTCCGGAGCGCAGCGCGCTGACCAGGCCTTCCTCGTCCTCCACCACCAGTAGTCGCACGACACCAAGGTAGCGGCCTGCGCAGGGTCGGCCGTCCTGCTCTTTCGGCGGACTTTCGCTCCGCTTTCCGGTCGTTTTCGCGCCTTCCTGATGATCTGGGAGCCAATCGACGCGAAGGAGCTTTGATGAACATCCCAGGGAAGCGGCTCATTCTCGGTACGGCGGTCGCGGTGGCCGCGCTCGGGGTCGGCGGGATCGCCTACGCCACCACGAGCGACCCGGCACCCGAGCAGGGGTACGTGACCGTCGAGGACGGCGCGACCACCCCGTCGCCGGGGACGCCGAGCGAGGGCACCGCCGGCCGCGACGGCCGGGACTGCCCGGAGAAGAACGGCTCCGGCCAGGGCGAGGGCCAGGGACAGGGCGAGGCGCAGCCGTCGCAGCCGTCGCAGCCCGAGCAGGCCCAGCCGGACGCGGCCGAGAACGCATGACGAACCCGGACCCGGCCGGGGTCGCGAACCCCGGCCCGGGGCCGGCCGGCGGCCGGCCCGGTGGAGAAACGGGACGTGAGCCGAGGCGTGGATGGAGGAATGACGTGGAGGTAGGTGTGGAGAGGCGTACTGAGGCCGGGGTGCCGGCGGCTTTGCTCGAGCATGCGTTGTTCGAGGTGAAGCGCGTGGTGGTCGGACAGGACCACCTGGTGGAGCGGATGATGGTCGGCCTGCTGGCCCGCGGGCACTGCCTGCTGGAAGGCGTCCCGGGTGTTGCGAAGACGCTGGCCGTGCGCACGCTGGCCGAGGTGATCGGCGGGCGGTTCTCGCGACTGCAGTTCACCCCGGACCTGGTGCCGGGCGACATCATGGGCACGCGGATCTGGCGGCCGTCGGCGGAGGGGTTCGACACCGAGCTCGGCCCGGTGTTCGCCAACCTCGTGCTGGCGGACGAGATCAACCGCGCGCCCGCCAAGGTGCAGTCGGCGTTGCTCGAGGCAATGGCCGAGCATCAGGTCAGCATCGGCGGCACGAGCTACCGCCTGCCGGAGCCGTTCCTGGTGCTGGCGACCCAGAACCCGATCGAGTCCGACGGCGTGTACGCGCTGCCCGAGGCCCAGCGGGACCGGTTCCTGCTGAAGATCACGGTCGACTACCCGAGCCCGATCGAGGAGCTCACCATCCTGCAGCGGATGAGTGCCCACCGGCCGCACGCGAACGCCGTACTCTCGCCGGAGCAGGTCGCTCAGTTGCAGGAGGCAACGGACGACGTGTTCGTCCACAACGCGGTGGCGGAGTACGTCGTACGTCTCGTGCACGCGACCCGGGTGCCGCAGCAGTACGGGATCAACGACCTGCAAGGCGTGCTGGAGTTCGGCACGAGCCCGCGCGCCACGCTGGGCCTGGTCGCGGCCGGGCGGGCGCTGGCGTTGCTGCGTGGCCGGGACTACGTCCTGCCGGCCGACGTGTACGACGTCGCCCTCGACGTGATGGCGCACCGGCTGGTCCTCACCTTCGACGCGCTCGCCGACGGGGTCGACCCGCGGAGCGTGATCTCGCGCATCCTGCACACGATCGAGCAACCGCACGTGGTCCCGGCCGACGACTCCCAGGGGTCGGCGGCATGACCGAGCCGACCCCGGACCGGCGGACGAGCCCGGATGCGGCGCCGGGTCCGGACCTGATCCGAGGGCGGGAACGGGCGCTGCGGACGCTGGAGCTCTCGGTCAAGCGGAAGCTGGAAGGCTTCCTGCACGGCGAGATCACCGGTCTGCGCAGCGGCCCGGGCAGCGAGCCGAACGAGGCCCGGCCGTACCAGGCCGGCCAGGACGACGTCCGCCGGATGGACTGGAACGTGACTGCCCGCTCGCTCGAGCCGCACGTCCGGGCGCCGCTGGCCGAGCGCGAGCTGGAGACCTGGGCGCTGCTCGACGCGTCCGCCAGCATGGACTTCGGTACGGCGCTCAGCGAGAAGCGGGACCTGGCCGTCGCCGTCGTCGGCGCGGTCGGCCTGCTGGCCGACCGGCCCGGTAACCGGCTCGGCGTCCGGATCGCCGTCGGGGACCACCTGTCCCGGATCCCCGACGTCGGCGGGGCCGCCGCGCTCCGCCGTACCCTCCGGACGCTCTTGTCGTTGCCTAGGGCAACGCCTGGTGAGCACCCGGCGGTCCAGCTCGGCCAGGCGATCACCCGGTTCAACCGGGAGCACCCGCGGCCCGGGCTGCGCGTGGTCGTCTCGGACTTCCACGACGAGACCTGGGCGGATCCGCTCCGCCGGCTGGCCGCCCGGCACGAGGTGATCGCGGTCGAGGTGCTCGACCCGCGCGAGCTCGAGCTCCCCGAGGTCGGCCTGCTCACGCTCGTCGACCCGGAGACCGGCCGGCGGCGCGAGGTGCAGACCGCCAGCCGCACGCTGCGCCGGCGGTACGCCGACGCGATGACAGCCAAACGTGAACAGACGACCCGTGACCTCCGGGCCGCCGGCGCGGCGCACCTCGTGCTGCGGACCGACACCGACTGGGTCCGCGACGTGGCCGCGTTCGCGACCGCGCGCCGGCGCGCGAGCGTCCGCCGGAACCCGATGGGAAGGACCGGTATCCGATGAGATTCGAGCAACCCCTGTGGCTCTGGCTGCTGGTGCTGGTGGCGGCGCTGATCGCCGCCTACCTGGTCGCCCAGCGCCGCCGCAGCAAGTACGCCGTCCGGTTCGCGACCTTGCCGATGCTGGAGAAGGTCGCGCCGACCCGGCCCGGCTGGCGCCGGCACGCGCCGGCGGTGGCGTTCCTGGCCGCACTGACCGTGCTGACCATCGCGATCGCCCGACCGGTCGCCGACGTCCGGGTGCCGCGGGAACGCGCCACCATCGTGGTCGCGATGGACGTGTCCAACTCGATGGCCGCCACCGACGTCGCGCCGAACCGCTTCGAGGTGGCCCAGCAGGCCGCGGTCGAGTTCGTCCAGGAACTGCCGGACAAGTTCAACGTCGGCCTGGTCTCGTTCGCCCGGACCGCGACCGTGGTCGCGCCGCCGAGCACCAACCACCAGGCCACCGTGGACGCGATCAACAGCCTCGAGCTGACCGACAGTACGGCGATCGGCGAGGCCGTCCTGACCAGCCTGCAGGCGGTCCGGACGATCGACCCCGACGATCCGCCGCCGAGCCGGATCGTCCTGCTGTCCGACGGCGGGAACACGTCCGGCAGCCCGATCGAGGAGGCCGCCGAGGCCGCCACCGAGGCCGGCGTACCGGTCTCGACGATCGCCTACGGCACCCCCGACGGCACGGTGAACATCGAAGGCCGGGACATCCCGGTCCCCGCGGACACCGAGGCGTTGCAGGGCCTGGCCGACGCGACCAGCGGCGAGTTCTACGCCGCCGAGAGCGACGAGCAGCTGCGCGACGTCTACTCCGACCTCCAGTCGTCGATCGGCTGGACCACCGAACCACGCGAGATCACCAACCTGGTGGCGGGTATCGCCCTGGTCGCGGCCCTGCTGGCCGCGCTGGCCTCGCTGCTGTGGTTCTCCCGCCTGCCCTGAGCAGTGAAGGAGCCTCCGATGAGCCCTCATCTCGGTCACCCGTTCCGCGGGCCGCACTACGCGCCCGGACCACCGCCGGCCGGGCCGCTGCCCGCGCCGGAACCGCAGTACCCGTTCTCCGTCACCCCGGCCTCCGCTGGGTCGGCTCCCCCCTCTCCGGCCGCGGCACCTCAGGCCGGGGTGACGGTCCAACCTCCGCGTACGCCGTCCCGTCGCGGCCGGATACTGGTCGCCAGCGTCGCGTTGTCGATCGTGGCCGGCGGGCTCGCCGGTGCGGTGACCGGATCACGTGATCCCGAGACCGCCGCGGTCGAACTGCCTCAGGCGGCCGCGCCGCCCGCGGCCGCGCAGGGTTCGATCACAGCGGCCGCCGCGAGTGTGCTGCCCGGTGTGGTGTCGGTGCGAGCCGGCCGGGCGACCGGGTCCGGGTTCGCGATCGACCAGCAGGGACACGTGGTCACCAACGCCCACGTGGTGGAAGGAGCGAGCGATGTGTCGCTGGTGCTGTCGAACGGCCGCCGGGTCGACGCCGAGATCATCGGCGCGGACGAGGACAACGACCTCGCCGTACTCCAGGTCTCGGCCGCCGACGCCGAGGGCCTGCGCGCGCTCACGCTCGGCCGGTCCGCACAGCTCCGGGTCGGCGACCCGGTGCTGGCCGTCGGTTCACCGCTCGGCCTGGAAGGGACGGTGACCGCGGGGATCGTCAGCGCGGTCGACCGGCAGGCGCGGTTCGGTGACAGCGGGAACCGGCAGTCGGCGATCCAGACCGACGCCGCCATCAACCCGGGCAACTCGGGCGGTCCGCTGGTGAACGCGGCCGGCCAGGTGGTCGGCGTCAACACCGCCATCGCCACTCTCGGCAGCACGTCCCGCTCAGGCAACATCGGCATCGGGTTTGCGATCCCGGTGGACCGCATGAAAACCATCGTCGAAGGACTGATCAACTAAGAGGTGGTGAGAGGGGCGGCCTCATCAACTGATCTGCAGGAGGGCTTCGGCCAAGGCGGTCCGGGCGTAAAGAACGAGACGGCCCGAGCGGTGTGAGGTGACCAGGCCCGCGGAGCGCAGTGCGCTCAGGTGCTGGGACACACCGCCGGGCGTCAGTCCGGTGCGGGCCGCCAGCTCGGTCGTCGATCGCGGCCGACTGAGCTGGTTGAGCACCTCGGCCCGCGACCGGCCGAGGACGGCGGCCACCCCGGCCGGCGTCGGCCGGGTGGAGTCGTCCCAGAGTGTCGCGACTCCGCGCGCGGGATACGTGAGAGTCGGCTGCCACGGCGGGATCGTGCTCGAGTAGACCGTCGGCCAGACGAACGCGGACGGCACCAGGAGCAGTCCCTCCCCGGCCAGCCGCCGTTGGCCGTGGAAGCGCCGGTGCCTGATGTGCAACGAGTCGTCCCGCCACTTCACGGTCGCGGCCAGGTCGTCGAACAGCCCGGCCGGCCCCGCCAGGCCGAGCTGCCGGCCGCGGTAGCGCAGATCGTCCTCCAGCAACGCCCGGATCCGCCCCCAGTGCGGCGCGATCGCCAACTCCCAGTAGGTCCGTACCTGCTCCGCCAGGACCGCGATCCCCGCTGCCGGATCGTCGTACAGCTCGGCAGCAGCCCCCGACGGGCGACCGCCCCCGGCCGGAATACTTGCCTCCGACAACGATCCCAACGGGTGGGTTCGGGCGTAGGCGAGGACGTCGAGATCGGCGCGGACCTGGTCGGGCGGGACGCGCCGCAGTACGCCGAGATCCGCGGTCAGGTCCGGGAACGGGCTGTGCGGCGGCGGGGTGAGGAAGTCCGGGGTGTACCAGACACCGGGATCGACGAGGTCGAAGAGCAACCGCAGGTCGACGCCCGCGATCCGCTCGGTCGCCGAGCGTGCCCAGCGGTCGTGGAACCGGTGCGGCCGCCGGTTCCTGAGTAGCCGGATGCTCGCGACCACCTCCCACAACGGAGAGACCGCGATCCGGGTCCGCGCCAGGTCCGGCACGGTGAACGTGATCGTGAGCATTCAGTCCAGCCTAAATCAGTTCAGTCCGGGCTCCGGCGGTCTCAGGGTGAGGGCATGACGACGCGACTCAAGATCGGCGGACTGGACATTCATCGGCTGGGCTTCGGCGCGATGCGGCTGACCGGCTACCGGCCGGTGGCGGACCGCTCGGACGCGATCCGGGTGGCCCGGCAGGCGGTCGAGCTCGGGGTCGACTTCATCGACACCGCGGACGCGTACGGCATCGGGGCCAACGAGGAGCTACTCGCCGAGGCTCTCCATCCGTACGGCGACGTGGTGATCGCGACCAAGATCGGGCACACCCGGCCGTCACCGCGGGAGTGGATCCCGTTGGGGCGCCCGGAGTACCTCCGGCAGGCGGCCGAGCTGAGTCTCCGGCGGCTGCGGGTCGAGCGGATCGACCTGCTGCAGCTGCACCGGGTCGACCCGGCGGTCCCGTTCGCCGACCAGCTCGGTGCGCTGGCGCAGCTGGTCGACGAAGGCAAGGTGCGGCACGTCGGCCTGTCCGAGGTGACCGTCGCCCAACTGACCGAAGCGAGGCAGTACGTCGACGTCGTCAGCGTGCAGAACCGCTACAACCTGACCGATCGCGAGCACGAGGCCGTGCTGAACTACTGCACGGCCGAGGGGATCGCCTTCATCCCCTGGATCCCGATCGCGCTCGGCGAACACGCCTGGTCACGAGCGCTGACCGCCATCGCGGCCGATGCCGGCGCCACCGCGGCTCAGGTCTCGCTCGCGTGGTTGCTGCACCGGTCGCCGGTCGTCGTGCCCATCCCGGGCACGAGCTCCGCGGCGCACCTGGCCGAGAACGTCGCCGCGGCCGAGCTGAGCCTGACCACGGACCAACTCGCCCGGCTGGAGACCGTGCGTACCCAGCCTGGCCTCTACAGTTGATGGATGGTGTTCTTCGGTGGACTGCTCGGGCTGATCGGCCTGGCGACGCTGGTGTTCCGGGATGCCGACGTCGTCGGGCTTCCGGCGGTCGCGGTCGGAGCGAGCCTGCTCGTCCTGGGCCTGGTCGTGACCGGCGTCGGCCTGGTACGACGGCGCGCCCGGCGCCGGCGGATCGCCCGGGGTGAGCCGGAGCCGATCGGTGACGTGTTCGAGCGGGCCCGCGCGCTGCCGCGTCTGCTGCGTGCCGCCCGCCGCGGGGAGTACCCCGGACTGCCGACCAGCCGGATGGCCCTGTGGGGACTGGCGGTCGTCTACCTGGTCTCGCCGATCGACCTCCTGCCGGAGTTGCTGCCGGTCATCGGGGTGACCGACGACGCGGGCGTCGCGGTCTGGCTGCTCACGAGTGTGTCGACGGCGACCGGCCTGTACCTCCGGCACGAGCGCGACGCTCTGCGCGGGACCACGAACGACCGGCCAGGACCGCGAGGAGACCGCCGGCAACACCCATGAGCCCGACGGAGGTCGCCGCGGACGTCAGCTCGGCCAGCACGCCCGCGGCGGCGACCCCGAGTCCTTGCGCTGCCTGCAGACCCGCCGACGCCAAGCCGACCACCTGCCCCCGCTGATCGTCCGGCACCAGCGGGACGAACGTCGCGTGCACGAGCATCGTGTACGACGACAGCACGCCGACGAGCACCCAGAGCCCGACCGCGGCAGGCACCGACGGAGAGAAAGCGCTCACCGCCAGCGGAACCGCGGACGCGACCGCCAGTGGAGCCAGCGAACGCGACCGCCACCTGGTCGGTAGCCAACGGCTGAGCAGGACGGCCCCGATCATCGCGCCGACCGGGTCGGCCGCCATCAGGATCCCGACCGCGGCGTCGCCGGCTCCCGCCTCGGCGGCGTACGGCGCGGCGAGCCCTTCCGGCGCCAGGTAGAACCCGTACAGATACAGCAGGGCCAGCAGACTGCGCAGCCGATGGTCTGCCCAGATCAGCCGCGCCCCGGCGGACACCGATCGGCCGACCGTCCGGCGGGTCGTGGCCGACGCCTCCCGATGCCGTAGTCCGGTGCGGATCAGGGTCGCCGAGACCAGGAAGGTCGCCGCATTGATGCCGAGAGCAACGTGCGATCCGGTGAGGCTGACCAGCACACCGCCGGCCGCGAATCCGAGCACCTGGACGATGCTGTCGGTCGCACTGGCCAGACCGACTCCGACGACGTAGCGGTCACCCTCTAGAACCTCGGGCAGCAACGCGTTGCGGGCGGCGCTGTACAGCGGTTGCAGACAGACCACGGCAACGAGCAGTACGGCGACTGCGGCGATCGGCAGACCGGGAATCGCCATCGCAGCGGTCAGTGCGGCGCGGCAGAGCTCGGTCACCACCATCACGGTGCGTCGTGGATAGCGGTCGGCAAGACCGGTGAGCAGTGGGGCGCTGACCAGCGGAGGGAGGAACGACAAGGCGTAGGTGAGCGCGGTGAACAGCGCCGACCCGGTCCGGTCGAAGACGAGCACGGCGATCGCCACCCGCGCGAGCTGGTCGCCGAGCCGGGACTGCGCGTGGGCGATCCACAACGCCCGGAACTCGGCGACCGCTACGACCGCGCGGATCGTCGGACGGTTCCCCATGCGCCGGACCCTACGGACGAGGGCTTTCAGATCGCTGTCAGGCCGAACTGCAGTGCTGTCGAAGCCAGTCGGTGATGTCGGCCGAGGCTTCCTCGGGGTGCTCGTAGGCGAAACGCTGGAGAGGGTCTGGTGGTGCAACCGCGTCGGTGAGCCGGTCGGCGGCGGCCGACAGCCGGCGGGCGGCCGCGAGCACGAGCTCGGCCTGGGCCTGCGCCTCGGCGGGGTGGTGCAGGGTGACCGCCGAGCGGGCGAGGTCCGCGACCTCACAGGCCTGGTAGGCCATCGCAACCTGCGCGGGGTTCAGCACCCTTCGAGCATCGAGCGTCGGACGGGCGAGCACAATGCGCAATCTCCATAGCCAGCCTTAGGCACAGGCGTAGGCTGAGCCTCATGCGGTACGACCTCGACGACCTGCGGCTCTTCACGCACGTCGCAGCCGAAGGCTCGATCACCGCTGGAGCGCGGGTGATGCATCTCAGCCTGCCTTCGGCCAGCGCGCGGGTCAGAGCCCTCGAAGCGCAGGCCGGCGTGCCGCTGCTGGTCCGCGAGCGCCGCGGCGTCCGCCTCACTCCGGCGGGTGCCACGCTGGCCCGGCACGCGCGTGAAGTGCTCGCCGAGACGACCAGGCTGGACAGCGCGGTCGCGTCGTACGCCGTCTCCCGGACCGAGCCCGTGCGCCTGGTCGCCGGCGGCTCCGCCATGCACCAACTCGTCCCTGCCGCGCTCGCGACCTTCCTGCGCGACCATCCGGAGTACGACGTCACCGTCCACGAACGCCGGACGGTCCGCAGCGTCCGCCTGCTGGCCGCTGGTGAGGCCGACCTCGGCGTCGTCCTCGACGACGAACCCACCGATCTGCGGACCGAACCGCTCGCCGACGACTCGCTGGTCGTGATCGGCCAGGCCGGCGGCGTCCTGTCCGGCCGGACGTCGATCGCGTACGCCGAAGTCGCCGAGCATCCCCTGGTCGGTCTCGACCGCGGATCACCGCTCACCCAGTGGATGGACGACCGGCTCGGCCCGCACGCCCCGGCCCCGCGATTCCGGACGCTCGTCCCGACGCTGCACACCCTGATCACCCTCGCGACCGCCGGCGCCGGGCTGGCCGTCGTTCCGCGCCGCGCGGTGAACGCCACCACCGCGGTCGAGATCTGCCCGCTGCAGGACGCTTGGTCCACCCGCGCCCACCTGCTTTGCTACGCCGCCGACGCCCCGGAGGCCGCCCACCTGCTCGCGGCGCATCTTCGCCAAGCGGCTAGCGTGCCGGTATGAACCCGGACGAGGCCATCCCGCTCGCGGCTTTCAGTGCGTTGCTGTACAGCGACAACGTGGCCACGGTCTGCCGGGCGCTGAACATGTATCAGGTGGCCGCGTCGTACACCCGGCTGTCCGGTGGGAATCCGCTGGAGCCGCTCGGCGGTGAGGTGCGCCAGGTCGCGCGAGCGGTGTTGTCGCGGCCACCGGTCGCAGGTGATGTCGAACTGCGGGAAGCGTTCGACCATCTGAGTGCGCTCAACGTGCTCACGAGTCTCGCCGAGGCCGAGGACGCGGCGTTGATCGCGGACGTGCTCGAAGGCACCACGGACGCGGACGTCCGGGCGACCGCGCTGCTGGCAGCGGCCGCCGTACCGGCCGATCCGGGTCGACGGCTGGTCGGGGTGCTGGACGGGATGGCGACGGACGACACGCTCGACGAGGTCGCGCGGGCTCGTGTGCATGCTGTCCGCGAAAAGCTGACGGGCCGTTAGGCACACTCGGATAGCGTGCAGCCATGCGCGCGCTGACAGTGGACGAGGCCCGGCGACGGGCGGCAGATCTCGTGGTCCGGTCGTACCAGGTCGACTTCGACCTGACCGGGACCGGCGACACGTTCGTGACCACCAGCCGGATCCGGTTCGGGGCGACGAGTGACTCGACCTGGGTGGACGTGAAGCCGGACCGCCTGCTCGCGGTCGAGTTGAACGGCGTCGCCCTGGAGGTCGGCCTGCTGGAGGAAGGCAGGTTCCCGCTCACAGGTCTGCAGGCCGAGAACGAGGTCGTCGTGACCGCTGAGCAGCGGTACTCCGTCGACGGCGAGGGCCTGGTGCGATCGGTCGACGCGGCCGACGGGCGCGTGTACACGTACGGCATGTCGTCGCTCGAGTCGGCGCCGCGCTATTTCCCGTGCTTCGACCAGCCCGACCTCAAGGCGCCGTACACGGTGACGGTCAAGTGTCCGGAGGACTGGGTGGTCCTGGGCAACGGTGCCGCGACCCGGACCGGTCCGGGGGAGTGGGCGCTGGCCGAGACCAAACCGCTGGCGTCGTACTTCGTCACGATCGTGGCCGGCCCGTACCACCTGATCCGGAGCGAGTACGACGGGATCCCGCTCGGGCTCGCCTGCCGGCGGTCGCTGGCCGAGCACCTGGACCGGGACGCCGAGGACCTGTTCCGGACCACCGGGCAGGCGTTCGACGAGTACCACCGGATGTTCCGGCAGCGGTACCCGTTCGGCGAGTACTGGCAGGTGTTCGTGCCGGACTTCAACCTCGGCGCGATGGAGAACCCGGGCTGTGTGACGTTCGCCGACCACCTGGTGTTCCGCAGCCGGGTGACCGACGCCGAGCGCAGTACCCGGGCGCGGATCGTCGTGCACGAGATGGCGCACATGTGGTTCGGTGACCTGGTCACGATGAAGTGGTGGAACGACATGTGGCTGAACGAGTCGTTCGCCGAGTACATGGCCCACCGGGTGACCGAGGACGCGACCGACTACCGGGACAACTGGACCGACTTCGCCTTCGTCCGCCGGTGGTGGGGGATGCAGACCGACCAGAGCAGCTCGACCCACCCGGTCGCGCCGGACAGCCTGAAGGACGCCCGGCAGTCCCTGGATGACTTCGACGGGATCTCCTACGCCAAGGGCGCCGCGGTCCTCAAGCAACTCGCGAAGTACCTCGGCGACGACGTGTACCTGAAGGGCGTCAACGCCCACCTGGAGGCGCACGAGTACGGCAACGCCGACCTGCACGAGTTCATCGGCAAGCTCACCGAGGCCGGCGCCCGCGACCTGGACGACTGGTCCGAGCAGTGGCTGCGGACGTCCGGCCTGGACACGATCACGGCCGAGCGCACGCCGGGCGGGATCGTCCTGCGCCGCACCAGCCCGGACGGCTCCCGCCGTCCACACAAGCTCAGCGTCCGCGGGTACGACGCCGACGGCAGCTCCGCCACCGTCGACGTGATGCTCGCCGGCGACACCGTAGAAGTTGCCCTGAGCAATGAGGTGGTCGTGCCGGACGCGGACGACGACACCTGGGCGAAGATCCGCCTGGACCGGACCAGCCTGGCGAACCTGCCGGCCGTGCTGCCGGCGATCGCCGACGGCACCACCCGCGCGGTCGTCTGGAACTCGATCCGCGACGCGACCGCTCATGCCGAGCTCGACCCTCGCACGGCGCTCGAGCTCTTCGTCACCGCGATCCGGCACGAGCGCAGCGACATCGCCGTCGGCTCGCTGGTCCGCTGGCTGGAGGACCGGGTGCTCGGCGGCTACCTGCCGTACGACGAGGCGCGCGGACCGGTCGCGGATGCCCTGGGCAACAAGTTGGCCACGGTCGAGCCCGGCAGCAGCCTGCAACTGGCGACCGTCCGCGGCCTCGTCGCGACCACGGACGACGCCGGGCTCCTGCAGGCGTGGCTCGACGGTTCGCGGGTGCCGGAGGGCCTGCGGATCGACGCGGACCTGCGCTGGTCCCTGGTGCTGCGGCTCGTCCGGCTGAACGTGTTCGGGGCGGCCGAGATCGACGCCGAGCTGGCCCGGGACACCTCGACCGAGGGCCTGGTCCACGCCACCCGCTGCCGGTCCGCGCTGCCGGGCGGCAAGGAGGCCGCGTGGACGCGGATCATGACCGATCCGACCGTCGGGGTGCAGGAGTTGCTGGCCGCGGCCGAGGGTTTCTGGCATCCCGGTCAGTCCGCGATCACCGCGCCGTACGTGGACCGGTTCTTCACCGACATCCCGCGGACGGCGGAGATCCGGTCCGGCATGGTGGTCGCGCTCACGGCGGTCCGGATCGCGCCGCAGTACGTGATCGAGCCGGAGCTACTGACCCGGGCGGAGGCCCTGGTCGCCGACGAGTCCGTGGCGCCGAGCATCCGGCGGCAGACCGCGAACTTCGCGGACAACCTGCGCAAGGCGGTCGCGGTCCGCCGGGCCTTCGGGTAAAGCTACCGGTCAGTGCCCGGTCAGTGCACCGTCAGGCGCTCGGCCACGGCCTTGCGGGCCTGGTGGATCCGGGCCTTGACGGTCCCGAGCGGGACATCGAGCTCGTCCGCGATCTCGGCGTACGACAACGCGCCGAGGTCGCGGAGAACCAGCGGCTGAACCAGCTGGGGGTGGCTGGACTCCAGGTTCTCGAGGGCTTCCAGCAGGTCGAGCCGGGAGCCGGCGATCACCGAGGTCGTGCGCGGGTCGACCGCCTCCGGCAGCACCTCGGCGGACTGCTCGACCGAGCGCCGCTTGAGCGACCGGTAGGTCTGCCGGGCCTGGTTGGTGGCGACGATCGTCACCCAGCCGGCGAAACTGCCGGTGCCGCGGAAGGTGTGGATCTTGTTCGCCACCTGGAGCAGGGTGTCCTGGACGGCCTCCTCGGCGTCCTCGTGGAACGGCAGGAACTTGGCCACCCGGCGCTGCACCTGCGGGCGGATCGCCCCCAGCAGCTCGGGCACGACCGACTGGTCCCCCGCCGCGGCCCGGGCCGCGAGCTCCTCCAGGTCCTCGTTCATGCTCCCCCAGGGTGGTGTTCGCCGGACAGGTCGGCTGTGGTCGACAATAGCCCGGATGGATGTCATCGGGAGGTACCGGCTGCAGGACAAGATCGGCGCGGGCGCGTTCGCGACGGTCTGGCGTGGGTACGACGACGACCTCGACGTGGACGTGGCCGTCAAGGTGCTCGCGGACAACTGGGCGTCGCGCGCGGACGTGCGCGAGCGCTTCCTGTCCGAGGCCCGGCTGATGCGCCGGATCGCCAGCGACCGGGTGGTCCGGGTGTTCGACCTGGGCAAGTTGCCGGACGGTCGCCCGTACTTCGTCATGGACTACGTCGGCGGCGGCACGCTCGCCGAGGTCCTGCGGCACGGCCCGCTCGACCCGGCCGACGCGCTCTGGTGGGGTGCGGACCTGGCCCGAGCGGTCGCGGCTCTGCACAGCGAGGGTGTCGTCCACCGCGACGTCACGCCGGCGAACCTGCTGCTCCGCCCCAACCAGGGCGAGGAGTCCGGCGGTGGCACGCACCGGATCGTGCTGGCCGACCTCGGCCTGGCCAAGCGCGCCGCGGAGGCGTCCGGGCTCACGCAGGCCGTGGGCACGCCGTCGTACATGGCGCCCGAGCAGGGGCGTGGGGACGGTGGCTTCGACGAGCGGGCGGACATCTACGCGGTCGGCGCGGTGACCTACGCGCTGCTCACCGGGCATCCGCCGTTCTCGGCCGGCTCGATCACCGACGTGCTCAACCGCGACCCCGACCTCCCGCCGCCGAGCCTGCGGCCGACGCTGCACGACTCGGTCGGTCAGCTCGACGACGTCTTCGCCCGCGCGCTGGCGTACCACGTGAGTGACCGCTGGGAACGCGCCGACACCCTGGCCGAGCGGCTGGAGGCGGAGGCCTACCGGGTGGAGCAGGAGGCGCCGCTGCGCGCGCTCGAGCGGACCCACATCAGCGATCCGGACGAGGAACTGCCGACGACGGTCGCCACCGACGCCCCGGTCCGCCGCAGCCGCCGGGGACGGGCGGTCTTCCTGCTGACGTTGCCGCTCGTGTTCGTGCTCGCCGGCGTGGGTGGCTGGTACCTGTTCGGTCAATGAGACGGGTGCTGCCCGGGTGACGGTCTGACTGCATAGAGTAGTTGTATGGCTACTCATCGCAGTCTCCTTGTGCTCGGAGTTGCTGTGCTGCCGTTGCTCGTCGCAACCGGGGCCGAGGCGGTTCCGCCGACGGCGAGCTATGCGTGCCGGGCGGACACCAAGTTCGGCCGGCACCTGTTGTCGCTGCGGCAGGGGGTCGACGCCAAGGCGCCCGCCACGGTACGGCCGAACACCCGGTTCACGATCGCGGTCGACCTCAAGCCCGGGTCGTTGCCCGGTGAGGTCAAGGGCTTCCAGCTCAAGGAGGTCCGGGACCTGTCGTTGCGGGTGCCGATCCCGGCCAACACGTCGTACGTGAGTGCCAGACTCACCGGCGGCTCCGGCCTCAACTCGACGCCGACCGTGCACCTCGAACGCGGCGTCGCCGTCGTCAAGGTCGCCGGCCCGATCCCGGGCGGCGCCAACTACCAGCTCCCGTCGCTGTCGGTCCGGCTGAAGTCTGGCCGGCGCGGCGCCGTCATCGAGACCAGGCTCAAGGGCACCAGCTACGACGACCCGGGCCTCACCTTGCAGGCCAGGATCAAGTGGAAGTTCGTCACGATCACCGCACCCGTGTCCTGCTACCCCGACCCCAACCCGCCACTCACCCGCACAGTCGTCCGCTGACGTCAGCCGGGTGGGGTTACGACACCTTCGGGAAATTGCCTGTCCCAGCCCACCGGGTCCAGTCTCAGCCCACTGCGGCGGATCAGTAGGCGACGGTGATGCGGGCGGCGACCGGGTCGACGTGGGCCTGGCCGCCGTACGGGAGGATCAGTTGGGGGTCGGTGTGGCCGATGTCCACGCCTTTCACCACGAGGGCTCCGGGGTTGTACTCGGCGAGCGCCCGGTCGACCGCGAGGTACTGGCCGGTGACGTAGGCGACGGCCTCCTCGGGCGTGGTGCGGTGGTCCAGTGCCCAGGATTTCGGCCGGCCCCAGAGCACGGCGTCGAAGCGTTCGAGCAGGCCGCGTTCGCCGAAGTTGCGGAGGATCCGGTAGACCGTTTCCGAGCTCGGCATCTCCTCACTCGTTTCCAGGAAGAGGATGCCGTCGTACGCCGAGACCGGCAGCATCCACCGTCCGACCGCGAGTTGCCAGTCGAGGATCTCCAGACAACCGCCCCACAACCGGCCGCTGACCGGCGCCGATCCGGTCCAGGTCCATCCGGTGCCGGGGAACAGCGTCGGCTCGGTCTCGAGCACCGAGGCGTCGGCCCAGTCGCGGTCGTGGTCGGTCCAGCCCGTCGCCGGGGTCAGTTCGAAGTCGCCGGGAGAGAACAGCGCGGCCCGCAGTGAGCGCTCGGTGTCGGGGTGCATCGCGCCGCCGCGGCCGAACTGCACCATCACACTGCCGCCGTGGAAGGCCGGCAACCCCAGCGAGTACAGGAAGTTCAGCAGGTTCGTGTTGTCGCTGTAGCCGAAGAACGGCTTCGGATCCGCCCGGAAAACCGCGGGGTCGAGGTGCTTCAGCACGGTGAGCTGGTCGTCGCCGCCGATGGTCGCGATGACCGCGCGGATCGACGGATCCGACCAGGCCGCGTGCAGATCGGCGGCCCGGTCGGCCGGAGCCGTCCCGAGCTTGCGCGTGGTCGGGTACTCCACCGGCACCAGGCCGAAGTCACGCAGCCGCCGCAGCCCGAGTTCGTACGGCGCCGGAAAGATCTCCGGCAACCCACCCGACGGCGAAACGATTGCGACCTTGTCCCCAGGTTCAACCATGCGGTGACTGTACGACGCTTCGCCTGTCCGGGCGATTTGATTCAAACGCCGATCGGGTGCCAGACGGTCTTGAGCTCGAGGTACTGCGTGAGGCGCGAGAGGCCCGGTGGCTCCGTCCAGTCCTCTTCGGCGGGACGGCGTACGCGCTTGAGGTTGTCGGCCGCGGCGGCCTCCAGCGCGCGGGCCTCGTCGGCGTCCTCGATCCCGCACAGGTCGATCGCGTTCACGTCGAGGTGCGACGCCAGCCAGGGGCCGATCTCCGACGCGGAACCGGTCAGCAGGTTGACCACGCCACCCGGCAGGTCCGACGTCGCCATCACCTCGCCGAGCGTCACGGCCGGCAGCGGGCGCTCGTACGACGAGACCGCGACCACCGTGTTGCCGGAGACGATCGCGGGCGCGATCACACTCGTCAGGCCGAGCAGGCTGGAGTCCTGCGGCGCCAGTACGGCGACCACGCCGGTTGCCTCAGGCAACGAGAAGTCGAAGTACGGGCCGGCCACCGGGTTGCTCGAGCCGACCACCTGGGCGAGCTTGTCGGCCCAGCCGGCGTACCAGACCCAGCGGTCGATCGAGGCGTCCACGACCGCGCGCGCCCGGGCCGCCGTGAGCCCCTCGGAGGCGGCGACCTCGGCGGTGAACTGCTCGTGCCGGCCCTCCATCACCTCGGCGATCCGGTACAGCACCTGACCCCGGTTGTACGCCGTCCGGCCGGACCAGCCGCCGAACGCCTTCCGGGCCGCGACGACCGCGTCCCGGGCGTCCTTGCGGGAGGCCTGCGAGGCGTTCGCCAGGAACTTGCCCTTGGCATCGTTCACGACGTACGACCGGCCGGACTCGCTGCGCGGGAACGCGCCGCCGACGTACAGCTTGTAGGTCTTGCGCACGGCGAGCCTCTGACTGTCTCTAGTGGGCAAGGTAGGCCTCCAGACCGTGGCGACCGCCCTCGCGGCCGTAGCCCGACTCCTTGTAGCCGCCGAACGGCGAGGCCGGGTCGAAGCGGTTGAACGTGTTCGCCCAGACCACGCCGGCGCGCAACTGGTTCGCCATCCACAGGATCCGGGAGCCCTTCTCGGTCCAGATCCCGGCGGACAGCCCGAACGGGGTGTTGTTCGCCTTCTCCACGGCCTCGGCCGGGGTGCGGAACGTCAGCACCGACAGCACCGGGCCGAAGATCTCCTCGCGGGCGATCCGGTGCGCCTGGGAGACGCCGGTGAAGACGGTCGGCGGGAACCAGTAGCCCTCGGCCGGCAGCTCGCACTCCGGCGACCAGCGCTCGGCACCCTCGTCCTCGCCGATCTGCGACAGCTCGCGGATCTTGGCCAGCTGGGCCGACGAGTTGATCGCGCCGATGTCGGTGTTCTTGTCCAGCGGGTCGCCGACCCGGAGCGTGCTCATCCGGCGCTTCAGCCGGGCCAGCACCTCGTCGTACACGCTCTCCTGGACCAGCAGCCGCGAACCTGCGCAGCAGACGTGGCCCTGGTTGAAGAAGATGCCGTTGACGATGCCCTCGATGGTCTGGTCGATCGGCGCGTCCTCGAAGACGATGTTCGCCGCCTTGCCGCCGAGCTCCAGGGTGACCGCCTTGTCCGAGCCCGCGACCGCCTTGGCGATCGACCGGCCGACGTCGGTCGACCCGGTGAACGCGACCTTGTCCACGTCCGGGTGCTCGACCAGCGCCTGACCGGTCCGGCCGGCGCCGGTGACGATGTTCACCACGCCCGGCGGCAGGTCGGCCTGCTGGCAGATCTCCGCGAACGCCAGCGCGGTCAGCGGGGTGGTCTCGGCCGGCTTCAGCACGACCGTGTTCCCGGCGGCCAGCGCGGGCGCGATCTTCCAGGCCAGCATCAGCATCGGGAAGTTCCACGGGATCACCTGGCCCGCGACGCCCCACGGCTGCGGGTCCTCGCCGGCCCCGGCGTACTCGAGCTTGTCCGCCCAGCCCGCGTAGTAGAAGAAGTGCGCGGCCACCAGCGGGATGTCGACGTCACGCGACTCCCGGATCGGCTTGCCGTTGTCCAGCGACTCCAGCACCGCGAGCTCACGGGAGCGCTCCTGGATCAGCCGGGCGATCCGGAACAGGTACTTCGCCCGGTCCCGGCCGGCCATCGGCCCCCAGACCCGGTCGAACGCCCGGCGCGCGGCCCGCACGGCCTTGTCGACGTCCGCGGGCCCGGCCTCGCTGATCTCCGCGAGCACCTCCTCGGACGCCGGCGACACGGTCTTGAACGGCTTGCCGTCGGTCGCGTCGACGAACTGGCCGTTGACGAACAGCCCGTACGACGACTTGATGTCGACGATCGCCCGGGACTCCGGGGCGGGTGCGTACTCGAATCTGCTCATGCCTGATCCGCCTCAGTCCAGCGTGAAGTAGTCGGGTCCGGGGTAGTGCCCGGTGGCCAGCTTGGTGCGTTGCATCAGCAGGTCGTTCAGCAGGCTGGAGGCGCCGAAGCGGAACAGCTCCGGGTCCAGCCAGTCCGGTCCGGCGGTCTCGTTGACCGTGACCAGGTACTTGATCGCGTCCTTCGCGGTCCGGATGCCGCCGGCCGGTTTGACGCCGATGTGCAGGCCGGTGGCCTCGTGGTAGTCGCGGACCGCCTCGAGCATCACCAGCGTCACCGGCAGCGTGGCCGCGGGGGACACCTTGCCGGTCGAGGTCTTGATGAAGTCCGCGCCGGCCAGCATCGCCAGCCAGGACGCCCGCCGGACGTTGTCGTAGGTGACCAGCTCGCCGGTCTCCAGGATGACCTTGAGATGCGCGTCACCGGCGGCCTCGCGGATCGCGGTGATCTCGTCGAAGACCAGCCCGTACCGCCCGGACAGGAAGGCGCCGCGGTCGATCACCATGTCGACCTCGTCGGCGCCGGCGGCGACCGCGTCCTTGGTGTCCTGGACCTTGATGGCCAGGCTGGAACGCCCACTGGGGAAGGCGGTCGCGACACTCGCGACGTTGATCCCGGAGCCCCTCAGCTCGTGCTTCGCGGTGGCCACCAGGTCCGGGTACACACAGACCGCGGCCACCTGCGGCGTGCTCGGGTCGGCCGGGTCCGGCCGCTGGGCCTTCGCGCACAGCGCCCGCACCTTGCCGGGAGTGTCCTGGCCCTCCAGCGTGGTCAGGTCGATCATCCGGATCGCCAGGTCCAGCGCGTACGCCTTGGCGGTGGTCTTGATCGACCGGGTGCTCAGGGTCGCGGCCCTCGCCTCGGCGCCGACCTGGTCGACGCCCGGCAGGCCGAGCAGGAACCGGCGCAGCCGGTCCTCGGACGAGGTCACGTCGGCCAGGGTGTCGACGCCGCTGTCGAGTGTGGTCACGTCCCGCAGTCTACGGCGTGTCGCGAGGGGCGGTGTCCGCGGTTTCCGGCGGCCAGGTCACGATCCGTACTTCGCTGTGGGCCGGTGACCGGTGGCCGGATACGTTGTCCGGGTGAAGTCGAAGTCTCCCGAGAACGAGCAGTACCTGTCCGCCTCGAACCGGATCACCGGTGTGATCGTCCTGGTGATCGGCGCGCTCGGCCTGCTCGACATCGCGCTGGAGTGGCGGACCGTCACCGGCCTCCTGGTCGCCTGCATCATCGGCATCCTGATGGTGTTCGCGTACGTCGGCCTGATCCGGCCGTCGGTCACCCTCAGCCCCGAGAACATCCTGCTGCGTAACCACCTGCGCGACCACACCATCCCGTGGCGCAAGGTCACCGGCGTCGACGTCACCGACATCCTCCGCGTGCACACCGGCGACGACCGGTTCCGCGCCCCCGGCGTCCAGCTCGTCATGCGCGACCTGCGCAAGCAGCGGGTCGGCGGCCGCAAGCTGTCGCCGGACAGTTCGCTGTCCCGGGCGGAGTTCGTGGTGAACCGGGTCGAGACCCACATGGAGCAGTACGGCACGAAGGCCGACGGCGAGATCGAGACCACGTGGGCCCGTCCGGAACTGATCGTCATCGGGGTCCTGGCGGTCGTCGCCGTCCTGGCCGCCTTCTACCGCTGACCGGCGGAGGCCGCCGATGCCGTCGGTGTCCCGCCGCACACTGCTTCGCACGGGCGTCGCCGCCACGGTCACCGGAGCCGCCGTCGTGGCCGGCGTGGAGACCGGCGTCGTCCCGGGTCGCGCGCGACTGCACGACGTACTCGGGCTGACCGGGCCGGACGGCGTCGTACCGGACGTTCCACCGGGGCCGCTCGAGTCCGGGACGTTCGAGTCCTTCGGCCGGCGGACGACGGTCGGCTACCAGGTCATCTACCCGCACGGGTTCACCCCGACGGCGGAGCTGCCGGTCGTGATCGTCCTGCACGGCCGCGGCGGCGACCACACGTCCGCGGTCAGCGACCTCGGCATCGACCGCTACCTGACCGCTGCCGTCCGATCGGGTACGCCGCCGTTCGCGCTGGCCACCGTGGACGGCGGCAAGGAGACGTACTGGCATCGCCGGGCCGGCGGCGAGGACCCGGGGTTCATGCTGGACCAGGAGTTCCTGCCGCTGCTGGCCGACCGCGGCCTGGACACCAGCCGCTACGGCCTGCTCGGCTGGTCGATGGGCGGGTACGGCGCGCTGTTGTGGGTCGCGCTGCACTACTGGCAGCGGCGCGTCCGGCCGGCCACCCGGGCGGTCGCGGTCGGGGCGCTCAGCCCGGCGTTGTGGCGGCGTTTCGAGGAGACCACGCCCGGTGCGTTCGACGACGCGGACGACTTCGAGAGCAACCAGGTGTTCGGCCGCCGCAGCGGGTTCCGGGATGTTGCCATCCGCATCGATTGTGGCCGGGACGACCCGTTCGCCGAGCGGTCCGGTGAGTTGCGCGCCGAGCTCGGGGCCGCGGGTGGCAACCAGCTGGGCGCGCACACGGCCGGTTACTGGCGGCGGATGCTGCCCGACCAGTTGCGGTTCCTGGGCACGAAAATCACCGGCTGACGCGGGAACTCGGGGGTCGTGCGCGGCGTCACAGCCCCTGTTCAGCCTGGGATGGCCCCCTGTGCACTCCAGGATGTGCAACGACAGGTCCCGAATCTCGAGAGTGGAGATCATGCTCAACCTCTCCCGTACCACCCGGCGCGGGCTGACCGGCGTCGCCGCCGTCACCGCCCTGGCCGCCCTGGCACTTCCGACCGCGCAGGCCGTCCCGGCCGCGAACCCGCCGGCCCCGGTCCTGCCGCAGCCCGGCGAGACCCCGAACCAGGCGATCAGCACCCCGCCGGCCGGCGACCGGCTGACCACCCTGGCCTCCTCGACGACCAACATCGTCCGCTACAACCGGCTCTACAAGACCCCGGCGATCACGCCGTCGAAGTGCAAGGAGGTCAACGTCTCGCTGCGCACCCAGGCGGGCGTGGCGTCCTACTCCACCCAGCTCTGGACCTGCATGTACGCGGCCTGGGCGGTCCCGTTGAAGGCGGCCGGCGCGGCGTACAAGGTGAAGCCGAAGCTGTCCGTGCACAGCGGCACCAAGATCAGCACCGACTGCGGGATCGTCAACAACACCACCGGCTACTACTGCAGCGGGCGCGGCGGTGTCATCTACGTCCCGGCGGCCCAGTTCATCAAGGCCTGGAGCCAGAACCCGACGTACACGCGGGCGTGGCTGACCCAGATGATGGCGCACGAGTACGGTCACCACGTCCAGTTCCTGACCGGCATCCTGAACGCGTCGTGGCAGCGGCAGCGCGCATTCAGCACGAACGCCGCCCGGCTCGAGGAGAGCCGTCGCCGCGAGCTGCAGGCGTCCTGCCTGGGCGCGGCCTACATCGGCGCGAACAAGCGGTACTACCCGATGGCCGGCGGCCTGCTGACGCAGTTCAACTACCTGATCAGCCACATGGGCGACCAGCCGGGTGGCGTCCGCGACCACGGCTCGCCGAAGAACCACGCGTTCTGGTCGACGGCCGGCTTCAACGCGCGGCACACCTACACCGTCGCGGGCAACTGCAACACCTTCAACGCCTCGTCGGCGTACGTCGCCTGATCCTGATCGGCGTTCCGACGTAACTCGGCCGCCCGGTACGCGTTGGCGTACCGGGCGGCTGTTGCGTTTTGCCGACACGTGCACGATCTGCGATCGTGTGGTTACTTGTGTCGCCCCGCGCACGCCGTACAGTTCTCCAGCGAGCAGTCTCACGGCAGGAGTAGGACAGTGAACTACGACGAGTTCAACACCGAGTACGCCAAGGTGCTGGACAAGATCAAGAGCGGCAGGTGCAGCTGGTCCGAGCTGTCCGGTCACGTGACCCGGCTGCGCCAGGCGACCGCCGGCATCACCGCGCCGGTGGAGCGGACCCAGGTCGACCACGACCTGGCGGCGTTGAGCCAGATGGTCGACATGTCGCGGCGGACCAACGACAAGGAGGACGTCTGGACGGTGACGTCCGACGCGATCCGCAAGGCCAGCAGCCAGGAGGGCTCGGTCGCCGACCGGATCGCCCGGATCGAGGCGAGCATCAACGAGATCACCAGCCTCGCCAACCGGAACCCGGACGAGCGGGACGCGCTGATGCAGTCGACCAGCACCCTGCGCATCCTGCACTCGTCGCTGCAGAGTTCGCTTCGCGCCGAAGAGGCCGAAGCCGCGGCCGCCGCCGCTCGCTGAGCTCCGCCGCGGAGCCACCCGCCAGGTGCTCCCGCGTCGTTCCGAACGTCAGCCGCCGTCCCCGGATGGCCGAGCGGCTGACGTTTCGTGGTTTTCGTTGCGTGCCGGTCAGAGACCCAGTGCCGTGGACAGCGAGTCCTTGATCGCGGCCAGGTCGTCGGCGGCCCGAGTGCGAGCGGCGGCCACGTCGCCGGCGACCGGGATGACGACCTCCAGGTAGCACTTCAGCTTCGGCTCGGTGCCGGACGGCCGCACGACCACTCGGGCGCCCTCGGACAGCGAGTAGCGCAGGCCGTCGGTCGGCGGCAGCGTCTCCGAACCTTCGCTGAGATCGTCGACCCGCTCGACCGTGTGCCTGCCGAGCGACGCCGGGGGAGTGCCGCGCAGCCGCTCCATCGCGGCCGCGATCAGCGACAGGTCGTCCACCCGGACCGACAGCTGGTCGGTCGCGTGCAAACCGTGCTTGATCGCCAGATCGTCCAGCAGGTCCAGCAGGGTGCGTCCTTCGGACTTCGCTCGCGCGGCCAACTGCAGGACCCGGACCAGCGTCGAGACCCCGTCCTTGTCCTTCACCGCATCCGGATCGACGCAGTACCCGAGCGCCTCCTCGTACCCGAAGACCAGTCCCGGCACCCGGCCGATCCACTTGAAGCCCGTCAGCGTCTCGACGTACCCGACGCCGTACGACGCCGCGATCTTGCCGAGCAGGGACGACGACACGATCGAGCACGCGGCCACGCCGTCCGGCCGCGACGACAGCAGGAACTCGCCGAGCAGGCCGCCCAGCTCGTCGCCGCGCAGCATCCGCCAGCCGCCGTCGGCCTCTGGATCCGGTACGGCGACCGCGCACCGGTCGGCATCCGGGTCGTTCGCCACCGCGACGTCCGCATCCACCGACCGGGCCAGCTCGAGCGCGGCGTCGATCGCTCCGGGCTCCTCCGGGTTCGGGAACGAGACGGTCGGGAAGTCCGGATCCGGGTCGGCCTGCGACGGCACCACCGCCGGTACGGCGAACCCCGCGCGGGCGACCGCGTCCTCGACCAGGAACCGTCCGACCCCGTGCAGGGGCGTGTAGGCGACGTTCAGCTCGCGCGGCGCGTCCGCGGGCACGAGCTTCGCGATGCGGTCCAGGTAGGCGTTGATCAGCTCGTCGCCGGTCGTCTGCCAGTCGTCCCCGCGCGGGACGCCGGCGAGCGGGCCGATGGCGGCGATGGCGTCGGCGATCTCCACGTCGGCCGGCGGCACGATCTGCGAGCCGTCACCGAGGTACACCTTGTACCCGTTGTCCTGCGGCGGGTTGTGCGAGGCCGTGACGACCACGCCGGCCACGGCCTTCAGGTGCCTGATCCCGAAGGCGACCACGGGCGTCGGTGCCGGCCGGTCCAGCAGGACGGCGTCCAGGCCGGCGCCGCGGACCACGGCCGCGGTGTCCTGCGCGAACACGTCGGACTTGTGCCGGGCGTCGTACCCGATCAGGACCGGGCCGTCGGTGAGGCCCTTCGCCTTCAGGTAGGCGCACAGGCCGGCGGCGGCGCGGACGACCACGACCCGGTTCATCCGGTTCGGCCCGGCGCCGACGGCTCCGCGCAGCCCCGCCGTACCGAACTCCAGTGTCCCGGCGAACCGGTCGGCCAGCTCGTCGGCGTCCTCGGCGTCCAGCAGGCCCCGCAGCTCGGCGCGGGTGTCGGGGTCGGGATCCTCGCTCAGCCAGGCTTCGGCCGCGGTCCTCAAGTCATCGTTGACGGTCACTACCGCAAGATAGCTAATGACCCGACGACTGGCAGGGGCGCGCGCGGAGGTCGGCGACATAGTCGTCCGGGGCGCCGGCGGCCTCGGCCGCCTCGGCCAGGATGCCCAGGTAGCGGGCCGAGGGCAGGCCGCCCTCGTAGGCGTTCAGCACGTACATCCAGGCCAGCTGCTCGCCGTCCAGGGTCTGCACCCGGACCTGGATCTTGCTGTAGACGTCCTGGGCGATCCACTCCCACTCGTCCATCCGCTCGACGTCCTTCGGGTGGACGTCGTACAGCGCGACGAAGACCTGGTTGGCCGGGTTCGACGGGTCCTCGACGACGGTGGCCAGGGCGCCCTCCCAGCCGAGCTCCTCCCCGCCGAAGGTGAGGCGCCAGCCGGTGATCCACCCGGTCCCGCGCAGCGGCGAGTACGGGCACCTCTCGGCCATCAGGTTCGGGTCCAGATTCGACGCAAACGCGGCGTACAGGGTCACGACGACACAGGATACGGAAGAATGGCCTCCCGTGGCGCGAGTTGTGATCATCGGTGGCGGTCCGGGCGGGTACGAAGCGGCCAGTGCGGCCGCCCAGTTGGGGGCGGAGGTGACGGTCGTCGATTCCGACGGAATCGGCGGTTCGGCCGTGCTCACCGACTGCGTGCCCAGCAAGACACTCATCGCGACGGCCGAGGTGATGACCGAAGTCGAGGGCGCCGGGCATCTCGGCGTCCGGCTCGAGGACGGGGACGACGATCCGTCGAACTCCGTGCGTGTCGATCTCTCCGTCGTCAACCAACGGGTCAAGCGGCTGGCGGCCGCGCAGTCCAAGGGCATCACCCGGCGGCTGGACGGCGACAAGGTCCGGATCATCGCGGGCCGCGGCCGGCTGGACGGGCCGGAGACGGTGGTCGTCGGCGACGAGCGGCTGGACGCGGACGTCGTCCTGATCGCCACCGGGGCCAGGCCGCGGATCCTGAAGGGCTCCGAGCCGGACGGCGAGCGGATCCTCACCTGGGAGCAGGTCTACGAGCTCGACGAGCTGCCCGAGCGGCTGATCGTGGTCGGGTCCGGTGTCACCGGTGCCGAGTTCGCCAGCGCGTACGACGCTCTCGGCAGCGACGTCGTCCTGGTGTCGTCCCGCGACCGGGTGCTTCCCGGTGAGGACGCCGACGCGGCCGCCGTACTGGAGGACGTGTTCAAGCGGCGCGGGCTGACCGTGCTGGGCAAGTCCCGGGCGGAGTCGGTGAAGCGGCAGGGCGACGGCGTCGTGGTGACCCTGACCGATGGCCGGACGGTGGAGGGTTCGCACGCGCTGCTGGCGGTCGGATCGCTGCCGAACACCGACGACATGGGCCTGGCCGAGTCGGGCGTGTCGCTCGGCGACGGCGGCTTCGTCACCGTCGACCGGGTGTCCCGGACGACGGCCCGCGGCGTCTACGCGGCCGGCGACTGCACCGGCGTACTCATGCTCGCCTCGGTCGCCGCCATGCAGGGCCGGATCGCGATGGCGCACGCCCTCGGCGACGCGGTCGCTCCGCTGGACCAGTCGACCGTGTCCGCGAACGTGTTCACCGCCCCGGAGATCGCCACCGTCGGCGTGTCCCAGGCGGCCGTCGACGCCGGCGACAGTACGGCGATCGAGGTCAAGGTCCTGCTGGCCGACAACGCGCGCGCGAAGATGCAGGGTGTGCAGGACGGTTTCGTGAAGCTGTTCTGCCTGCCGAGCACCGGCATCATCGTCGGCGGTGTCGTGGTCGCCCCGCGGGCCAGCGAGCTCATCCACCCGATCTCCCTGGCGGTCGGCGCCCGGCTGACGGTCGACCAGATGGCCCAGTCCTTCACCGTCTACCCCTCCGTCTCCGGCTCCATCGCCGAAGCCGCCCGCCGCCTCCACCTCCGCCACTGACGCACCTGCCGCAGCTCCGCAGGCGCAGGCCCGCAACTTTTACGGCCGGGACCGTATCAGGCTCAGTGGAGAGGAGAACCCATGAGCCTGAAACGATTCTCCGCCGTGATCGCGGCCGCACTGCTGGCCGGCGCCGCCGCGATCCCGGCGAGCGCGACCCCGCCGAAGCCGGGGCCGCAACTGAAAGCAGGACCGCCGAAGGTGGCGGCCGGTACGGCGGCCAACCCGTGCGGCATGTACGTCGGCGCGTTCGACCCGGCCGGGAACACCGGCGGGGCGGAGGTGGTCGCGACCCGGCCGCCGACCGCGCAGCCGTTCGAGGACCCGGTCAAGCTGTTCCCGGTCAAGGAGAGCTCGACCTGGTACTACAGTGCGGTCACCGCGGAGTCGTGGTGGTACGGCAAAGTGATCAGCGGCAGTGGCCTGTACGCGGCCGAGCTGCGGTGGGACGGCGTCGAGCCGGAGCCGGTGGTCACCTCGAAGCGGATCGGCGGCGGCTGGGACCGGTTCACCCAGATCGAGGAATCCGACGCCTGGTTCGTGAGCAAGCCGCACAGCTACTTCTACGGCCTGCGCGACGACGGCGTGCTGTTCCGCTGGGACACGAACGGCTTCAGGTCACTCGGCTCGTACCCGGGCTTCGCCGCGGTCAAGACGATGACGCTGATCAGCGAGACCGGCACCTACGACACGCTGCTGGCGACCACCCGTGGTGGCGCGCTGTACACGATCCGGATCCCGCTGACGTCACCGATGAAGCCGATCGTGAAGCCGGTCCGGACCCGGACCTGGCAGGGCTTCGAGTCGATCGTCGCGTACAAGTGCGGCAAGCAGGGCACGCTGCTGACGGCCGTCGACCACGACACCGACAGCGCCTACCTGTACGCCGTCGGCCACGCCAACGGCACCGCGACAGTCATCGAGAGCCTCGGCAAGATCCCCACCCCCTTCCCCGGCGTCACCCACTACGCCATGACCGGCGAAGGCGAGGACCTGTTCGGCGAGTGACCTACGGACGATCCTGCGCAACTTTTACGGCCGGGGCCGTATCGAGGTCAGAGAGAGCGAATCCATCCTGAGAGGATCTTTCTGATGAGCTTGATACGAGCCTCGGCCGTCGCGGTTTCCGCGGTACTGCTGGGGACCTCGGCCACTGTTCCGGCGACCGCGGTCAGCACGTCCGCGACCGCCCCCTGCACCATGTCGGTCGGTTCCATCACGCCGGCCGGCAACTTCGGCGGTGCGTCGGTGACGGCCACCACGCCGCCTACTGCCGAGCAGAGCACCGGTAAGCACGTCTTCACGGCCGGCATCACGAAGGCGAGCTCGACCTGGACCAACACCGGCGCCGGCCCGGACGGCAACAGCACGTACTACGGGTCGGTCATCCTGAACGACACCCTGTACTTCGCCGCCGACCACAGCAAGCCGGAGCAGGGATTCGAGCTGACGAAGATCGGGTCCGGGTGGGGCAACTTCACCATGGTCGAGGACGCCTTCTGGCAGGAGAACTTCGGCTCCCCGGTGATGGCGAGCGCCAGGTACGGACTGCTCGGCGGCACCGGTGTGCTCTACCGCTGGATCGACGGGCGCCGTGAGACCGCGAGCGGTTTCGCCTCGGTCAAGGCGATGGCCTTGATCAGCGAGACGAGGAACTACGACACCTTCCTCGCGAACACCCGCGGCGGTGCGCTGTACACCATCCGGATCCCGCGCACCTCACCGCTGAAGCCGATCGTCACCAAGGTCCGGGCCTCCACCTGGCAGACCTTCGAGGCCCTGGTCGCCGATCAGTGCGGGAAGCAGAGCACGCTCCTGACCGCGATCGACAAGGACACCGGCTCGGCGTACCTGTACGCCGTCAGCCACGCCAACGGCACCGCGACCGTCATCAACGGACTCGGCAAGGTGCCCGGCACCTACAAGGACCCCGTCTACTACCACAGCACCGCCGAAGGCCAGCCGCCGCTGAACGGCGACTGAAGCCGTCACGACCGATGGCCCCGGCGACCACTGGTCACCGGGGCCATCTCGTCGTTCAGGTCAGAAAGTTGCCCGGGTCAGAAGTCGCCGCCGAAATCGCCGCCGCCGAAGTCCCAGCCGCCGGAGTCTCCGCCGCCGAAGTCGCCACCGAAGTCGCCGCCGCCGTCACCGCCGTCGCCGCCACCTTCACCGCCGCCCTCGCCGCCGCCGTCGTAACCGCCCGCGTAGTCGCCATAGGCGCCGCCGGCGAACATGCCGCCGAGCATGGTGCCGAGGAACATACCGGTCATCACGCCGCCGAGCGCCCCGAACATGCCCTGGGCGTACGGCGAGTAGGCCGGGCCGGCCTCCCAGTACGGCACCCGCTGCGGGCCGACCATGACCTTGCGGACGTCCGGCTCGGCGCCGGCGCGGACCCGCTCGGCGTCGGCCGCGCAGGCCGGCACCTCACGCGGCGCGCCACCCGGCGGCGCCCAGGTCACGTCCTCGACGGACGGGCCGTGCTGCGGGTTGAAGAAGCAGGACGGGCGACGCTGCGGCAGCGGCTCGCCGTTCACCCGGGCGCGCACACAGGCCGCCGCGTACCGGCCGTCCTCGAGGATCTCGATCACATGCTTGATCTCGTCGGCCTGGGTGACGTTGCCGACCGCCTCCTTGGCCGACTCGTACGCGTCCAGGGCGCGCTGGTAGTCCTGCCGGGCCCCGTCACCGAGGTCCTTGCCGACCATGTCCAGGTCGAGGTCCTGCAGTTCCTCGCCGAACCGGGTGATGTCCTCGTCGGCGGTGCGCTTGACCGACTCGAGCTCGGCGGCGGTGATCTCGTGCTGCTTGCGGTTCTGCACCTGGGTCCGCTTGTACGACCGGTAGGCCAGAACGGCGATCACCACGAGCGCGATGATCAGGATGAGTTCCATGACGGGCCTCTTCTGCCTCTAGGGCTGGTTTCGCAGGGGCTTTCCCCTGAGCCTATCCAATCGCTCAACCCCGGCACGCCACGCAGGGTGACCGTAATCCGCGGAAAGCGGTCACCGAGCGCGCATAATCGATTACCGCCGCCCAGCGACCGTCGTACTCCCGCCGGAAGGCAGTGGCATGCGCAAGACCTCCCGACTCGTGACGCTCGCGGTGACGGGGTTGGCCCTCGCCGCACCACAGGTCGTGCCGGATCTCCAGTCGGTCCCGCCGACGCCCCCACCACCGCCCGCGCCGGCCGAGGCGTCGTACCGGGAAGTGGCGATCGGCGGCCCGTCCGTCGCCGCCGACGCGACGCCGTTCGCGATGGTGGGCGTCACCTGGCCGGGCAGTGTGCGAGGGCCCGTCCGGGCGAAGGTCCGAGTGGAGCGCGCCGGCCAGTGGACCGAGTGGGAGGCGCTGCGGGTCGAGGACGAGCACGGGCCCGATCCGGCTGAACCTGAAGGCACCCGGGCAGGCACCGAGCCGCTGTGGGTCGGCGAGGCGACCGGTGTCCAGGCGACTGCCGTCGACGCGAGTGGTACGACGGTCGCCGACGCCAAGGTCGTGCTGATCCAGCCGGGTGTCCTCCCGGCGGACGCCGATGAGCACTCGGTGCAGACCGCCGAGCCCGAGGCGACCAGTGCGCCGTACCCGATGCCGGCGATGGTGAGCCGGAAGAAGTGGGGCGCGGACGAGCGGCTGCGCAGCCACAACGGGAAGGCGTGCGCGCAACCGAAGTACACGAACACCGTGCTGGCCGCGTTCGTCCACCACACCGCCGACCGCAACGACTACTCCCGCACGCAGGTCCCGGCGATGGTGCGGTCGATGTACACGTACCACGTGAAGAGCCGCGGCTGGTGCGACCTCGGCTACAACTTCCTGGTCGACCGCTTCGGCCGCGTCTTCGAGGGCCGGTACGGCGGTGCGCAGTTGCCGGTGCTCGGCGCGCACACCGGCTCGTTCAACGCGAGCTCGTTCGGCGTCGCGCTGATCGGCAACTTCGAGAAGGTCGCGCCGACGCAGGCGATGCTGGAGAAGACGGCCCGGGTGATCGCCTGGAAGATGGACGCGAACTACCGGTCGCCGCGCAGTGCCGTCGTGCTGGCCGGCAGCACATTGCGTACGGTCTCGGGGCACCGCGACACCAAGGCGACGGCCTGCCCAGGCAACCTGCTGTACAGCAAACTCGCCTGGCTGCGGCAGCGGAGCTTCGTCCTGATGGGCGGCAGCGTCACGACTCCCATCTACCGGTTCGCGCAGCGCGTCGGCTTCCGGAACACCGGCCACCCGTACTGGGGAGAGCACCGGACGAAGACCGGCTGGGCGACGTACTTCGCGACCCGGGACGTCTTCCACTCCGCGCGCACCGGCACGCACTCGACCGTCGGGGTTTTCCGGGCCCGCTACCGCCAGCTCGGCCCGGACACGGTTCTCGGCCTCCCCACCGGCGAGTTCCGCAACGGCCGGGTGGCCGGCACCAAGCTCCAGCCGTTCCGCAACGGAGCCCTGTACTGGTCGAAGGCGATCGGCACCCGGCCGGTGGCGGGCCTGATCTACCGCAAGTACGTCGCTCTCGGCGCCGAGCGGTCGCGGCTCGGTCTCCCGGTCACCGACATGTACACGGTGACCGGCGGACTGCGGCAGAAGTACCAGGGTGGCTGGCTCACCTACAACCAGCAGCGAGGCGTGGTCGACGTCCAGTACCGGAGTGTCCGATGAAGCGTGCCGTCGTGGTCGTCGTCCTCGCGTCCACCCTGATCAGCGCGACCGCGCAGGCCCGGGAGATCGAGCCGCTGGCCGCGGCCGACACGACGATCAGCGGGCGCGGCTTCGGGCACGGTCGCGGGATGTCGCAGTACGGCGCCCAGGGTGCGGCGATCGCCGGCAAGTCGGTGCGGCAGATCCTCGACTTCTACTACCCGGAGACGACGATCGGCAAGGCGACCGGCAGCATCCGGGTCAGGATCACCGCGGACACCACCGACGGCATCCGGGTCGGGGCCGTGAACCGGTTGAAGGTCCGGGACCTGAAGGCCGGCCGGGTCTACACCTTGCCCAAGGCATCGACGCGGAACCAGTGGTCGATCGACCCGTACGGCGACCACGGCACCAAGGTCAGCTCGTTCAACGCGAAGACGCGCAAGTGGACGCTGTGGAAGACGTTCACGGGGATGACGCAGTTCGAGGGTGCCCCGGTGACCGGGCTGGTGCTTCCGAGTGGCGCCGTACGGCGGTATCGCGGAGCTCTCCGGGCCGTCGACGTGTCGGGGGCGCACTTGGACACGGTGAACGTCGTATCGCTCGAGTACTACCTGCGTGGGGTCGTACCGCGAGAGGCCTTGTCCAGTTGGCGTCCGGCGGCGCTGCAGGCCCAGGCCGTTGCCGCGCGCACCTATTCGGTCTTCCACCGGAGCCGGGCCACGCGGCGGGCGTACGACCTGTGCGACACGATCTCCTGCCAGGTGTACGGCGGCTACGACTCCGAGAAGGCGTCGACGAACACCGCGATCGCCGCGACCGCGGGCCAGGTCCGGCTCTACCAGGGGAAGCCGATCATCGCCGAGTTCTCCTCGTCGAACGGCGGCGCGACGGCGAGCGGGCCGATCCCGTACCAGGTGATGAAGCCGGACGGCTGGGACGCGTACCCGGGGAACGGGAATCCGAACGTGACCTGGACGGTGACCCGGACGGCGGCCCAGCTGCAGTCCGCGTTCGACGTCGGGTCGATCCGCAGCCTGCGCGTGCTGAAGCGCAGCGGGGTCGGGCCGGGCGGCGGCCGGACGCTGACGGTGGAGGCGGTCGGGTCCAAGGGCCGGCGGGTGCTGACCGGCGACCAGGTGCGGGGGCGGCTGCGGTTGAAGTCGTCCTGGTTCGCGTTCGTGCCCAGTCCGCTTGATATACCAATCGAGCCCGATCGAACCGCTGGTGGCTGAGGTATTGACGCGTTTCCCCTGCTCCGGTTAGAACGTGACATCGATGTCAACCGCCACCGCCCAGGAGGAGTAGGTCGATGCGCAGGAAATTTGGTATATCAACCAGGATCGCGGCCGGGGTGCTGGCCGTCGCCGTACTCGGGTCTCTCAACGTGACCGCGGCCGACGCCGTGTCCAGCCCGGCGGCGCGCGCCAAGGCGTCGTACGAGGCGATGACCAAGTACTTCGACGCCGGGAAGGGCCTCCTGCTGGAGGAGTACCCGAACACCCACGAGAACCCGTACGCCTACGTCTGGCCGTACTCGCAGGCGGCGATCGCGGCCGAGAACCTCGCCGGCATCCCCGGCGCCGGCCACCAGGCGTCGAAGGAGGCGGACCGCCGGATCGCGGCGTACGAGCCCTACTGGAACGCGACGACCACGCCGAAGGGGTACGACTCCTACGTGCGGCCGCCGCTCGGGCAGGGCGGTGACAAGTTCTACGACGACAACGAGTGGATCGGGCTGCACCTGGTCCAGCACTACAAGCGGACCGGGGACCGCGCGGCGCTGGCGCGCGCGAAGGAGATCTTCGACCTGGTGGTGTACGGCTGGGACACCGATCCGTCGCACCCGTGCGCCGGTGGCGTTTTCTGGACCCAGGCGCCGTGGAGCCAGGACCGCAACACGGTGTCGAACGGTCCGGGCGCGGAGCTCGGCGCGCACCTGTACCTGCTGACGCGCAACAAGTCGTACCTGACCTGGGCGAAGCGGATGTACGAGTGGACCCAGGACTGCATGCTCGCGCCGAACGGTCTCTACTGGGACCACATCGACCTGGCCGGCACCATCGAGAAGACCCAGTGGAGCTACAACCAGGGCGTCATGCTGGGCGCCGGTGTGCTGTTGTACAAGGCAACGGGTGATCGTCGCTACCTGAACGACGCGAAGTCGGTCGCGAACGCGTCACTCGCTTTCTACGCCGAGGACGACCGGCTGTGGAAGCAGCCGACCCGGTTCAACTCGATCTGGTTCAAGAACCTGCTGATCCTCGACTCCGTCGCGCCGGACCACCGGTACAAGAAGACCATGAAGGCGTACGCCGACCGCGCCTGGGACGAGGCCCGCGACCCGGAGACCGGCCTCTACCACTTCGTCGACGGCCCGGTCCAACTCCTCGAACAAGCCGGCATCACCCAGATCCAAGCCCTCCTGGCCTGGCCCCGCTCCCGCTACGCCCTACTGGCCTGACCCAACCAACACGCCCCGTCGCTCCCGCAGGGAGCGACGGGGCGTGCTCTGTTCAGTTCAGGCAGCGGCGCTGGCCGTCTGGATGTTCACCGGGGTGACCGGCGCACCATCCGTGGGCCCGTTCTGCGGAGTGACGCCGGCCTCGGCGACCTTGTCGATCAGCTTCAGGCTCGGCTCGTCGAGCGTCCCGAACGCCGTGTAATCCGGGCTCAGCCCCGACCCGTCGCCGTACACGATGAAGAACTGGCTCCCGTTCGTGTTCGGCCCCGAGTTCGCCATCGCCAGCGTTCCACGCCCGTACTTCAGCGTCGGGAACACCTCGTCCGCGAAGCTGTACCCCGGCCCACCGCTCCCGCTCGCGCTCGGGTCACCGCACTGCAGCACCTGCAACCCCTCGCCGACCGTCATCCGGTGACACTTCGTGTTGTCGAAGTACTTCTGCCCGACCAGGCTGAGGAAGTTCTTCACCGTGCACGGCGCGAGCGCGCTGTCCAACGTCAGCTGGAGATCGCCGATCGACGTGTTCAGGCTGACCTTCGACGTACCCGACGCCTTCGTCTTCCCGTCGGCCGGCGGGTTCACCTTCTTGCTCGCCGCCTCGGCACCCTTCTTGTACGCGCAGTTCACCTCGGCCGGCAGCGCGGTCGCCCGCTTCGGGGCGGGCGCGAGCGCCGTCGGGATGCTCTTCGGCTTGTTGTCCGGCCCGGCACTCGGCGATTCCGCCGTCGGTGTGTCGTCACCGCCGACCCCCACCACCACGAAGACCCCGATCACGACCGCCACCACCGCGGCGATCGCGGTGATCGTAATCGCCACGTTCCGCCGCTGCCGCCGTCGCTCGGCAGCCCGCTCAGCCTGCCGCCGAGCCTTCCGCGCCGCCAGCTGCTGCTGATGGGTCTTCTTGGACATGCAGAACCCTCCTCACCGAAATGCCTGCAGGGAACCTACAGCCCCAACCTGAGAACTGTCTGTTAATCCACCCGAGATCTCGAGGTACGCCTTCGATGTGGCGGGTTCGTAGGGTGTTGGTGTGGATGGGGTTCGCGGTTCGGCGCGGGTGATTCTTGGGGCGGGGTCGGTCGGGGAGGTCCGCGGGTGGTTGGAGCGGCATGTCCGTGCTCGGCTCGGGGTGGGGGTCGGGGCTGTCCTGTTCAGCGGGGGTGACATCGGGGCGGTGTTCGGGGTGCGCCTGACGGATGGGCGCGACGTTGTGGTGAAGGCGTTGCGGAGTGGGGCGGACGAGCGGCGGTTGCAAGGGGTCGTGCGGGCGCAGGAAGCGTTGGCGACCGCGGGGTTCGGGTGTGCTCGGGTGATCGACGGGCCGTCGCGCACGGATGGAGTGTGGGCGGTGGTTGAGGAGCGGCTGGAGGGTGAGTCGAGCGGGAGCCCGCACGATCCACCGGCGCGTACGGCGATGGCCGAAGCGCTCGCGCGGCAGATCGAGATTCTGGACGGGATGGACGGTGCGGATCTGGTCACCGGGCGGCCGGCGTGGGCGGATTGGAGTGGGGGCGCTTGGCCGGAGCCGCATGATCCGGTGTTCGATTTCGGCGACGCCGTACCAGGGTTCGAGTGGGTCGACGAGCTGGCTGACGCGGCCGCGGAAGTCCTGCGGGCCGGGGACGACCTGCCGCGCGTGATCGGGCACAGCGACTGGGTCTGGCAGAACGTCTGCGTACGGGACGGCGTGTTCGTCGCCGGCTACGACTGGGACAGCCTGGTGTACGCACCGGAGCCGGCGGTCGTCGGACTGTGCGCCGGCGCCTTTACCCAAGGCTCCCGGGTGCCGCCTGACGCCCCGACCTCGGTGGAAGTCGCGGCGTTCCTCGACGACTACCACTGCAGCCGACCGTTCTTACCCACAGAACGCGAGCTCGCCGACGCAGCAGCCACCTGGGTCCGCTGCTACAACGCCCGCTGCCAACTCGACAACCACCACCGCCGAGCCCTCCCCCCACCCCCAGGCCCCTTCACCGAGGCACTCCGACGGTGATTCAAGAGTCCAAGTCGACGAGGTTCCACCGGAGGCGTCCGTCATCGACATACGGGTGCCAGGCATGCGGGGTCCAGTACGGCGCAGCCGCGTGGCTACGGCGTCCGTGGTCCTGCAGAGCAGGCTGGTCGAGCGTCAGCGCGTCGGCGACGTCCGCCAACATCTCCGCCACGCTGAACCACCGCGGAAGGTCGAACCCGCTCTCACTGTCGAACTGGCCGACGCAGCCGTACAGATCGCCGTCACGGAGGTCCACGAACAGCTCGACGTCGGTAAAGGCGTCGCCGATCGGAAGGAAGCTGTCCAGCCACGCCGCTGAGGACGTGCCGGCCGGTTGATCGTCGCCCGGCCGGTCGTGGCCGGCGTACACCTGGCGCCACATCTCGCGCCGCCTCAGCATGTCCTCGCACGGCCAGGGCGTGAACAGGACCGGAAGGATGTTGCCGAAGCCGCCGCGGGGCTCGAAGCCGTTGTTGAGGTTGAGCCAGGCAACCAGATCGCTGGGCAGCCGGCGTCCCATGCCGCTACGCACTGCCGCGATGCCGCGGAAGGACGCGGGTGGCTGAAGCGCGTCGTACGCCGAGGGGACGTGTTGCTTCAGCCACTGTGTGATCGTGGTCCAGGACTCCGCTACCGAAGGTTGCACGGCGACATCTTGGGTCAGGGGTGGGTCTTGGTGAAGAGGCGACCGGCGAGGTCTATGCCGGTGATGGTGCCTTCGGGGTTGCGGCTGAAGTAGCCGCGTTGGCCGGTGAGGCCGCCTTCGGTGACGATGTACTCGTCCTCGGCGGGCAGGAAGCCGATCGCGGCGGCGGGGTAGTCCGGCGGCATCTCGGCGTCCGAGGCCGCGCGGATCTCGGGCTTGATGCCGACCGCGAGGGTGAGCCGGGAGCCGTCGGCGGCGATGTCGAGGTTCATCGCGTCGATCTCGTACCGGCCGGCCACCTCCCGCGCGCGGACGTCGTCGTACGGGATCGGCTCCGGGTCGCGGTCGACCAGGCCGAGGTAGTGCTCGAGCGCCCAGCGGACGACCGTCTGGTTGAAGGTGTACCCGTCGGGGCCGGCGTTGGTGAGCGAGACGATCGCGAAGTCCCGCTCGGGTACGACGAGGAGCTCGGCGAACTGCCCGTTGCCCGAGCCGCCGTGGCCGATCGTCCGTACGCCGTCGACCTCGCGCCGGAACCAGCAGATCCCGAACCCGTCGCCGAGCGTGCTGGCCCGCAGCGGGACCGTCTCGTCGCGCATGCCGTGCAGCAGCTCGACCGGCAGCAGACCGTCGCCGGTGCCGAGGTGGAACCTTGCCCAGCGCAACAGATCGCTCGTCGTCGAGACGATGCCTCCGCCGGGGTTGTTGCCGCGTTCACCGGCCCGGTTCGCCTTCCACGGCACGGCCGGCCGCAGCGTCCCGTCCTCGTCACGGTTGTGGCCGACGACGAACTTCCGGACGATCACGTCGTCGAGGTCGTACACGGTGTTCGACAGCTCGAGCGGCTCCAGCAGTAGCGTCGAGACGGCCTTCTCGTACGGCAGTCCGGTCACGTTCTCGATGATCCGGCCGACCAGGTTGTAGCCCGCCTGGCTGTACGACGCGCGCGCACCGGGTGGCGCGATCAGTGGCAACTTGGCGAGGCCGTCGACGAACCCGGCCAGCGAGTCGTCCTCGACGTCCATCAGGTTCCAGTCGAAGCCGGCGGTGTGGTTGAGCAGGTTCATCACGGTGATCTGCCGCGCGACGTCCTCGTCGACCAGCTTCAGCTCCGGGACGTAGCGGCGTACGGGCGCCGTCAGCTCGACCTTCCCCTGCGACACCAGCCGCATCAGCGCGGTCGCGGTGAACGTCTTCGTCACCGACGCGACGTGGAACAGCGTGCGCTCGTCCACCGGTTGCGGATTGTCCGCACTCGTCACGCCGTACGACGCGAACGTCTCTTCTCCAGCGGTCAGCACCCCGACCGCGACCCCGGGGATCCCGAACTCCCGCGCCTTCTCCGCCACGAACTCCTGCAGGTTCATCTCTCGTCCTTCGCTCGACTTGAACTAAGTTCAGGAGGAGTCTAAGCAGGGACTTGAACAATGTGCAAGAGATTTCCTGAACATTGTTCAAGGGTCAGGGGTGAGGTGGTCCTCGACGGGGGTGACCGAGATGAGGGTGACGCTGAGGTCGCGGATCCGGGCGAGGAGGCCGTGCAGCTCGGATTGGTCGGTGACGGGCCCGCGGAGGGTGGTGGTGCCGTCATGCTCGAGGGTGAGGTCGAGGCCGCCGAACCACGTCGACCAGCGGTGGTCCAGGTGACCCTCGATCCGGAGTTCGTAGGACCTGGGGGCGGTCATGATCAGGCCCTCGCCGCAGCCGCGGCGCGTGCTCGTCGGGTCCGCTTCGCGGCGGGGCGGCGGATGATCCACTCGGCGGCAGCGGCGTTGATCACCCAACCTGCGCTGACGGACAGCGCTGTGCTGAGTTCACCGGTGCCGAAGGCGCCTTCGCCGACGCCTTGGGTGAACACCTGCGTGCCGGCGGCCACGGCCAACGCGTAGGCGCGGATCATCCACGCCCGGTGCGCGGCGATGTCGCGGCGACGGATGGCGGTGAAGCCGAGGACGAGTGCGGCCGCCATGGCCGAGCTGACGATCAGGCGAACAATCCAGAGGAGGTCGCCGCCCGGCGCGCCGGGGTAGAAGAGCGTCATCCAGAGCCCGGACCCGGCCACGACCAGACCGGCGACGACGAGCACGCGACCGGTACGCCGATGCCACGTACGATGCCTCCGCCGGATCCGGGCCGGGAACTGGAACGCACCGGCGACGGCGTACACGGCGGCGCCGAGGACGTGCAGGACGAGCGGGATCGGCGAGGCAGCGACGCGCGGGTTGGCGGGCAACACCTCCGGTCCGCCGGCGAGCTCGAGCAGCCGCAGCGAACCGGCGACCAACGGGAAGATCGTCAGGATCACCAACGCAACCGGAGCCCGCCAAGCCGACTCCTGCCGGGCTCCGGACCGACGCTGCCGACCAGGCCGGCGCTGGGAAGCTGGCCGGCTGGTCGAGGCGGCGTACTGGGTCATTTCGCACCGACCGTGGTCGCGTCGGACACGGTCGCGGCGGACTCACTCTTGCGGCGCGCCGTGGCCCAAAGCGACAGACCCAGGCCGATCAGCGCGATCGCGTTCGGGAATGCGAGCAGCCGGTAGAACGCGTCCGGCATCACCGAGAGCGCGGCGCTCACGACCCCACCGGCCGCAAGCAGCGCGGCCGCCCACCGAGCCAAGACCCGCGCCCGGTAGAGCGCAACACCGAAGATCAGCCCACCGGCCAGGTAGGCGAACCCCTGAAGCTGCAACACGGTTCCCATCGCGCCCACATCGCCGGTGGCCGAGCCGCCGGTCACGACAGTGAGTACGTCGCTCACGTAGTCCGGATCCGTGTCGGCGACAGCCGGCAGCACGTACCCGAGCGCGAACGTCGTACCCAGGATGGTGAGGTAGCCGACGCTCAGCACGACGTATCCGACGAGCCCGAGCAGTCCGTTCCGCCGGATCTGGCTCAGGTACATCCCGGTGAAGCCGGCCAGGGCCAGCGCGGCCATCAGGACCTTCAGCGAGTTCCGCAGTACGACCTCGGTCGAGGTGATCGTGGTGACGTCCAGCGTCGGGTGCCCGAGCTGTACGCCGACGAACAGCAACCCGGCGCCGACGGCGGCCGCGCCCGCGGCCCGGGTGAGTGTGGTGGGTGTGATGGTCATGTCCGGCTCCTTGTCCCGTCCCGGGCGGTCGCCTCGGGATATCGGGAACGTAGGACCGGATGTGGTGACCGCACATCACCACATCTGGTGAGCGGCGATGTGAAATCCATCCGACCTGAACAAAGTGCAACTACACTGCCGGGCATGCCGAGGAACACGTTGACCGTCGAACAAATCGTCGCGGCGGCGGTCGCCCTGCTGGACGAGGAGGGCCTCGACGGCCTGAACATGCGTGCCCTGGGCAACAGGCTCGACTCGGCCGCGACCGCGATCTACTGGCACATCAAGACCAAGGACGAACTCGTACGGCGGGCCGCGGACGGCATCTGGGAGGAGATCGAGCTCCCGGACCTGGAGGGCGACTGGCGGGTTGCGGCGACCGCGATGGCGACCGGGCTGCACGACATGCTGATGAGGCACCCGTGGTTCGGCCAGGCGCTCGGCAGCCACCTGCTGTACGGCCCGGGGAAGGCGCGCTACGACGACCACAGCCTCGCGCTCTACGAGTACGCCGGCTTCAGCCCCGCCGACGCCGACCGCGCCGCCGCGACCGTCTTCATCTACGTCACCGGCAGCGCCCTGAGCTCAGCCGCCCAGATCTCCCTGACCCGCCGCCTCACCCGCGCCGGCCACGACGCCGACCAGGCCCTGGAAGAAACCATGACCAAGGCAAGAGAAGTCGGCCTGGCCTACCCCCACCTCCGCCACCGCCTGACCACCCCAGCCGCCCAAACCTACGCAGCCGCCCCCGACAACACCTTCCCCTTCGGCCTACAAACCATCCTCACCGGCCTCCAATCCCACCTCACTCGTTAACCCGCCGCCCTGGTGTGAGGTGAACGCGGGTCAGTCAGCGGACACCGCTACGCGGCGGCTGTGCTTGTGGCGCCTTCGGCGGCGTGCGCAAACTGCGGTCCTCGGGCATCGGGGTCGGCGCGGAGTACACGGCATGCGTGGGTGCGGGCAAGAGCGGACACCGCTACGCGGCGGCACTGCATCAGGCCGCCTTCGGCGGCGTGCGCGTGGCGTGGTGCGGGGTGATCTGGTGGCGCCGAGCAACCCATGCGCGGGGTACGGACATAGCGGACACCGCGACGCGGCGGCTGTACATAAGGCGGCGCGCGTGGACTGTGCACCTGGTGGACCTGGTCGGCGTGAGCACCGCGCGTGTGAGGGTCTGGGCTTGGCGCCGCTACGCGGCGGCTGGATCAGCTCAGCCGCGCGCCCGGGCGGCGCCCGTCTGTCCTCCAACCACCGTGCAGTTCTCGGCGCCGATCCCGGGATGCGTGTCAGCGGTTGGCGCGCGCCGCCGAAGGCGGCGACAAGCACAGCCGCCGCGCAGCGGTGCCCGATCGCCCTCCCCGCGCGTGCAGTTGCTCGGCGCCGACCAGATCACCTCCGCACCACACCTCGCGCACGCCGCTGGAGGCGGCTACAAGCGCAGCCGCCGCGGAGCGGTGTCAGTTGGTGGTGTGCTTGGGGTTCAGTCTTTGATTTCGCAGAGGATGGCGCCGGCGGTGACGGTGGCTCCTACTTGGGCGGTGAGGGCGGTGATGGTGCCGGCCTTGTGGGCGTTGAGGGGCTGTTCCATCTTCATTGCCTCGAGCACCACGATCAGGTCGCCCTCGGCGACCACCGCACCTTCCTCGACGGCGATCTTCACGATCGTTCCCTGCATCGGCGACGCCAGCGAGTCCCCGGACGCGGCTGAGCTCTTCCCGGAGCCGCCGGCCCGCCGTGCCGGCTTCTTCTTGCCTGCCCCCGCGCCACCGACAGCGACCGCGGTCGCCCCCAGGCCGGCGGGCAGTACGACCTCGAGCCGTTTGCCGCCGACCTCGACGGTCACCTTCTCGCGTTCCGCGGACTTGGGCGACTCGCCGCCAGGTCCGTCGTACGGCGGGACCTGGTTGTCGTACTCCGTCTCGATCCAGCGCGTGTGCACCTTGAAGCCGTCGTCGCCCACGAACGCCGGATCCGACACGACCGCGGCATGGAACGGGATGACCGTCGGCATCCCCTCGACCACGAACTCCCGCAGCGCACGCCGGGACCGCTCGAGCGCCTGCGTGCGGTCGCGACCGGACACGATCAGCTTTGCCACAAGCGAGTCGAACGCACCCGGCACCGTCTCGCCCTGGTCGTAACCGCCGTCGAGCCGTACGCCGGGACCCGACGGCGCGTGCCACCGTGTCAGCGTGCCGGGCGCCGGCAGGAATCCACGCCCGGCATCCTCGGCGTTGATCCGGAACTCGATCGAGTGCCCCGACACGACGGGATCGTCGTACCCGAGCTCCTCGCCCTGGGCGATCCGGAACATCTCCCGGACCAGGTCCAGGCCGGTGACCTCCTCGGAGACCGGGTGCTCGACCTGCAGCCGGGTGTTCACCTCGAGGAACGAGATCATCCCGTCCTGCCCGACCAGGAACTCGCACGTGCCGGCGCCGACGTACCCGGCCTCGCGCAGGATCGCCTTCGACGAGGAGTAGAGGATCTCCAGCTGCTCGTCGGACAGGAACGGCGCGGGCGCCTCCTCGACGAGCTTCTGGTACCGGCGCTGCAGCGAGCAGTCCCGCGTCGACACGACCACGACGTTGCCGTGGGCATCGGCCAGGCACTGGGTCTCGACGTGCCTCGGCTTGTCCAGGTAGCGCTCGACGAAGCACTCACCGCGGCCGAAGGCGCTGACAGCCTCACGTACGGCGGACTCGTACAGCTCCGGCACTTCCTCCAACGTGCGCGCGACCTTCATGCCGCGACCGCCGCCGCCGTACGCCGCCTTGATCGCGATCGGCAGGCCGTACTCCTCCGCGAACGCGACCACCTCGGAGGCGTCCGCCACCGGATCCGGCGTGCCGGGGACCTGCGGGGCGCCGACCTTGTCCGCGATGTGCCGCGCCTTGACCTTGTCGCCGAGTGAGTCGATCGCCGACGGCGGCGGGCCGATCCAGATCAGGCCGGCATCGATCACCGCCTCGGCGAAGGACGCGTTCTCGGCGAGGAAGCCGTAGCCGGGATGGACGGCGTCCGCGCCCGAGCGGGCCGCGACGTCGAGGATCTTGCCGATGTTCAGGTAGGAGTCGGCCGGGCTCGCGCCGTCCAGCGAGTACGCCTCGTCGGCGAGCCGGACGAACAGGGCGTCACGGTCCTGCTCGGCGTACACGGCGACGCTGCCCAGCCCGGCGTCGGCGGCGGCGCGGACGACCCGGACGGCGATCTCGCCCCGGTTCGCGACCAGCACCTTGGTGATCTGCTTGCTGTCGGACACAGCTGACTCCCTTCGGCCAGCCCGAGTCTAGGGTCAACCGGTCCTCGGGGAGACAGGGTGTTTCTCACACCCTACCGACCGGTCACCGCCGGCCGGAGCTCATCCGTCGATTGTCGACAATCTCAGAACAAGCCCGGCCGGCAACCCGCGACGAGCCGAGCGGGCGACCGGAGCCGAGCCGGGCGGGCGACCGGGGACGCGCCCGGGCCGGCGACCTGGGACGAGGCGGCTGGCGAGCGGGGGACGAGCCGGCGGGCGAGCGGGGGATGAGCTCGGGCGGCGATCGGGGACTAGCTCCGGCCGCCGCCCGGAGAGGTCAGCGGTACGACTTGGAGACGCCGTCGAGCAGGTGCTCGAGGGTCTCGTACGTCGGCGTGTCGGCCACGTCGATGATCTCCTCGGCCACCGGCACCCGGTGCTCGGCGACGACCTCGGCGAACTGCGCCGCGTCCGCCGTACGGAACCCGTGCCGGGCCGCGAGTTGCTGGAGCTTCTCGTCCGTCGTCAGCACCTCGCCGAGCTTCTCGCCCTGCGGAGTGAGCGACAGCAGGGTGTGCTTGGACTGCACGGTCGGCGACGGGTACATCAGCACCATGTCGCGGCTGAGCTTCTCGCGGACCGCGGCCTCCACGAACTGCGCCTCGTAGATGCACACCAGCGGCGTCTTGCCCATGCCGAGCGACAGGTAGTCGTCGAACGGACCCTCGCTCGAGCTGTCGGTGTACCCCTGGTTGACGAACAGCGGCGCGACCAGCGGCAGCACCTTCTTCTCCGCGGCGGCGCCCTGCACCACGGTGTCGCCGTTCGCGACGTAGCTGGCGATCGACAGGAACATCGCCGCCGAGTTCGAGGTCCGCGGGTCGGTGGTGGTGACCAGGATCCGCTTGCCGACCGGGTACGTCGTGTTGCCGCGGATGTTGTCCCACCGCATCCGGGCCCGGACGAGGTCGACGTACCTGCGGACGTCGAAGTACCAGACGCCGTCGACCTGCTTGGCGATCCCGGTCGCGGACAGCAGGTTGGCGATCGGCCGGTACGTCGCGATCGCCATCGGCGAGGAGAACACGGCGTACTTCTTGCCGGTGATCGCGGGCCGGTTGCCGCTCGGCTGCTGGATGCGCTCGGCCGCGACCGTGCTGGACGGGAAGGCGAAGTCGTACTTCTTCAGGTCGACCGAGGTCGCGATCTCGCGGGAGCCGGCGGTGTCGATCTTCACCGCGAGGCCGTGTGCGGCGAGGGCGGCCTGTACGTCGGGATCCTCGAAGAAGGCCCGCTTCTCCGAGCCGATGACGCCGCTGACCGTGGCGGTCGCGGGCGTGGTGCCGGCCTGGACGTCGTCGCCGTTCCGGACGATGACGATCGTGGTCAGCGTGGCGACGACCAGCACGCCGGCAACGGCCGCCGGAAGAGCAACCCGGCGCCGCGATCCGCCAGGCCCCGCAGTCGTCGTACCGGAACCCGGCGTCCCACCACCCACCGCCCCGGCGCCGCCGACCGGCGAGCCGCCGTCCGCCGGCGAAGCGCCGTCCGCCTCAGCGGGAGACGCGGGCGAGCCGCCGTCCGGTCCAGTGGCGGTCGCTGCCGTGGTGGCTTCCAGGGTTACTGATGGGGGTCTGGTCCATTTGGCTTTGCGGTCGTCCAGTGTCTCGGGGGCAACCGGGTCGGGGTGCGGGCTCAGTTCGGCGCGGACGATGCGCTCGACCAGGATCGGCACGTACTCGCGGACCGGGTCGCCGGTGAACCGCTGGTGAGCCGCCTGCACGGCGGCCTCGACGTCTTCGGGGGAATGGAGGTCGGAGAAGGTGTCGGCGAGCCTCCTGGTCACGTTCAGGATCGCCTTGTCCTCGCGGACGGTGTCGAGCTTCAAGGGGATTTCTCCACTGTCTTGACTCCTGGGAAGGCTCCGGCTCGTCAGCGCCCCCGTCCGGCGCCGGACACATCGTTCCGCATCGACAGGTCCATCCGGCGCCGCCGCCGTGCGGTGCTCGCGACCGGGCTCAGGCAGGCGCTCGGGCGGGGGAGGGAATAGGGTTTCCGGGGACGGGGAGTCGACTGGGTGAGGAGTAGTGATGACCGGAATTCTCGAGCCGTTGGCAGGGACCGCGCCGGCCGTCTGGGAGAAGCTGGACGACCGGTTCGACGGCATCCGCGGTGACACGCTGCTCGAGCGGCTGTGGACCGGCGGGCGGTGGGTCGAGGGTCCCGTCTACGTGCCGGCCGGCCGCTACCTGCTGTGGAGCGACATCCCGAACGACCGCATCCTGCGCTGGGACGAGACGTCGTACCAGGTCTCGGTCTTCCGGCACCCGGCCGGAAACACCAACGGGCACACCCTCGACACCGAGGGCCGCCTGGTCAGCTGCGAGCACGGCAACCGCCGGGTGACCCGGACCGAGCACCACGGCGCGGTCAGCGTGCTGGCCTCCGAGTACGACGGGAAGCGGCTGAACAGCCCGAACGACGTCGTGGTCAAGCGCGACGGGTCGGTCTGGTTCACCGATCCGGCGTACGGCATCGACAGCGACTACGAAGGCTTCAAGGCCGAGATCGAGACCGGCGGCTGCCACGTCTACCGGGTCTCGCCGGACGGCGTGCTGACCCGGGTCGCGGACGACTTCAACCGCCCGAACGGGCTGGCGTTCTCGCCGGACGAGTCGTTGCTCTACATCGCCGACTCCGAGGAGGGGACGCTGCGGGTCTTCAGGGTCGACGGTGACAAGCTGTCCGGCGGCGAACTGTTCGCCGAGTGTGGCAACGGGATCTTCGACGGCATCCGGCTCGACACCGAGGGGCGCGTCTGGGCGTCCGCGGCCGACGGCGTGCACGTGTACCACCCGGACGGCACGTTGCTCGGCAAGCTCCTCGTCCCCGAGACCGTCTCGAACCTCGTCTGGGGCGGTGCCAAGCGCAACCGCCTCTTCCTCACCGCGACCACCTCGGTCTACTCGGTCTTCACCACCGTCAACGGTGCTCCCGGCCCGTACTAGTGCCCCGCGTCGGATCACTAGTGACGGTCTCCCTCGGGCGAGGGAGGCGGTTGGTTCTCGCGATGGATCACACCGGGGCGTGCGGCTGACAGCGTGGCTCGAGTGGCCCGCGACGGGCGGGCCGGATCCCGAGGAGTGCGTGTGTTCCGTCGTTCGATATCCGCTGGAGTGCTGGCGCTGCTGCTGACCGTCGGTGTCACGACGTCGTCCGTCGCTGCGGGTGACGCCGCGACGGCGGGGAATGGCGCGGTGATGCAGGTGTCCGGCGTCGGTGCCGGTCAGCTGGGACCGGAGTTTCCGGGGATGGAGGGCGACCCGGTGCGGTTCGAGATCGACGGTCGCGCCACCGATCCGCTGCGGCCGTCCGGATCCTTCCGCGTCGTGCACCGCAAACCCGACGGTCGTCTGCTCGCCGAGTTCAGCGGCCGGATCACCAGTCTGCGCGCGGTCGACGAGGTGGCCGTGGTGACCGGCGTGATCGACGCGGCCGAGCACCCCGACGTCGACATGGAGTTCATCGGCAAGCCGGTCGCCTTCACCGTGTACGACGGCGGCGACCAGGACCGCATCGGCTGGCTCTGGGGCTTCTTCGGCGCCCCGGTGAGCCCGCTCCAGGGCACCGCCCCGCACCTCGCCCTGACCGAGAGCGGCTTCGAGGTCCGCGACGGACAGAACCGACCCAAGGGCAACGGTTCCTCCGTGACAGTGGCGGCAAAGAACGACGGTACGACGGTTGCCGCCGTGCTCCGTGGTCCGAGCCCGACCGCCCGCGGGACGATGCGGTTCCAGCTCGCCGCGCACGTTCCGGCCGGAGGCACGCCGGTCGACGTTCAGGGACGCTTCCGGCTGACGGACCGCGGCACCAATGTCGAAGGCAAGCTCACGTGCCTGAGCAGCGGCGGACCCGTCGCGATCACCACCGGCGTCGTGACCAAGTCGAAAGACCCGGCGCAGGTCGGCAAGCCGGTGTCGTTCTCGCTCAAGGATGGCCGGACCGACCGCCTCGGATGGCTCCTGAGCTGGTCCCCGGACCAGCCGCCCATCGCCGACTGCATCTCGACCATCCCGTCCTACGCTCCGCGGCGGGGCGGCGTGGTCGTCCGATGAGGTTCCCGGGTACGGCGCCGGGCGGGGCGTCGTACCCGGGTAGGGGTCAGAAGTTCTTCTGGACCTGGTCGATGACGGTGAAGACGGCCAGGAAGCCGAACGCCAGGAAGGCGAACAGCATGACCGCGGCGCGCAGCGGGCTGATCCGGATCGCCTTGGGCAGGGCGCGGGAGTTCATCCACCAGAGCAGGCCGGAGTAGAAGAACATCATCGTGCCCGCGGTGCACGCGGAGATGACCAGCAGCACCAGCGGCTGGGTCAGGCCGGCCAGCAGCACGATGATGCCGAAGGCAACCAGTCCCCAGACGAGGTAGAAGTACAACTTGGACTCGCTCACCGACGAGTTGCGCAGGTAGCGGGCCTTGATCATGTCGGAGGTCAGCCGGGACGTGTAGTCGACGATGCCGGCCGCGGCGGCGAACAGCGCGAACGCACCGATCGCCCAGAAGAGGTAGCCGAACCAGCCGCCGACCAGCGACTGCAGCTCGGTGCCCTCGACCTTGAGGAAGCTGATGTTGTTCTTGACGTCCGGGCTCCCGAACAGGGTGGCGTGCGCGAGCATCGACGTGAACGTGATGGTCAGCACGGTGATCACGACGAACGTCGACGCCTGCTCGACGTTCGCGAACTTCCACCAGCGCCGCCAGCGCGCCATGTTCTGCTCGTCGACGTTGAACACGTACCCCTTGGCGGTCGGGTCCGCCTCGGTCTCACCGGTGATCGGCGAGACCAGCCGGGGCACGTGCGCGCCCATCCCGAAGCCCTTGTCCCGGATCCAGTTGCTCTGGACCAGGTTCTGCCCGCCGCCGGCACCGGCGTACGCGATCGCGCCCATGATGAGCGCGAACCCGAGCTGGTCGGCCGGGAACTGCGGCGCGGTGACGGCGTCGCCGAGCGCGCTGTAGGTGCGGCCGCGGATCGCGAACGCGAGCGCGAGGACGACGAGCAGGGCGACCGCCAGGATCTTGACGAAGATCAGCCGCTCGAGCATCACGTACACGACCGGCGCGAAGGTCAGGATCAGGCCGATCGAGAGCAGGATGCCGATCGCGATCCAGCGCGGGTCGCCGGCGCCGAACAGGTACGTGAGCATCGAGGCCGAGCTGGTCGCCCAGCCGGGCCACATGTTCGCGAAGTAGGTCATGATCGCGAAGAAGATGCCCCAGTGCTTGCCGTACCGGTTGAAGCCGGTCAACGCTGTCTCACCAGTGGCCAGCGTGTACCGCTCGATCTCCATGTTCAGGAACCACTGGATGATCACGCCGACCAGCGCGCCCCAGAGGAACACCAGGCCGACCTGGCTGGAGATGTACGGCCAGAGGATGAACTCGCCGGAGGCCAGGCCGACGCCGGCGCCGACCATGCCGGGACCGACGATCTTCCAGGTGTTGGTCGGCGGCTCGGGCAGGTCGCGAACCTGCGGCTCCGGCAGGTTCTTCGTGGGCAGCGCGAATCTGCCGTGGTCACTGGTAGTGGTGTCTGCCATCGGGCTCCTCACTTCCTCGACCCCCTGTTCGGGAGGTTAACCAATGAGGTGGGTACAGGCGACCCGACACAGCCACGACTCAAGAACCCTTGAGCATCTCCAGCGCCTTCGCGATCCGCCGGGCCCGGGTTTCCGGCTTCTTCGCCTCGTTGATCGCGTTCACGTGCTCGCGACGGTGGCTGTAGCTGAGCTTGTCGAACGCCGCCCGCAGCCCCGCCTCGTCCAGCGCCGCCGCCAGCTCCGCCGGTACGTCGACCGTCCGCTCCGCCGTGTCCCGCTCGACGGTCACGGTGACCGTGTCCCCGTCGTCCTTGCCCAACTGCCCCCGGATGCTTTTCAACATCCCCAGCGCCATACACCCACCCATCGACGCGATCGACCCCCGATAAGCCACCCCGTCGAACGAGGCCCGCACCGGAATCCGCCCCCCACCCCCGAGCGCAGCCACCACCTCCCCAGGCACCTCAACCCAAGCCCCACCCCCGTCATTGACCACCACAGTCCCCTCAAAGGTCTCCATACCCGCGACCTTAGGACGACAGCTTGCTGGGCCACCAGACTTTCTTGCCGATGTCGTAGGCGAGGGCGGGGACGAGGAGGGAGCGGACGACGGTGGTGTCGAGGAGGACGCCGAACGCGACCATGAAGGCGATCTGGACCAGGAACAGGATGGGCAGTACGGCGAGCGCGGAGAACGTTGCCGCGAGCACCACGCCGGCGGAGGTGATCACGCCGCCGGTGACCGCGAGGCCGATCAGGATGCCCGGGCGGGTGCCCTGGCTCTGGGATTCCTCCCGCACCCGCGTCATCAGGAAGATCGAGTAGTCGATGCCCAGCGCAACCAGGAAGACGAACGCGTACAACGGGATGCTCGGGTCGGCGCCCGGGAAGTCGAACACGTGGTTGAACATCAGCGCGCTCACCCCGACCGTCGCGGCGAAGGAGATCACGTTCGCCACCACCAGCAGGGCGGCCGCGGCGATCGACCGCAGCAGCAGCATCAGGACGACGAAGATGACCGCCAGGATCGCCGGGATGATCACCCGCAGGTCCCGCTCACTCGCGTCCAGCACGTCCAGGTTGATCGCGGTGTTCCCGCCGACCAGGATGTCCGGCGACACCTGGTCCAGCTCGGTCCGCAGGTGCTCGACCACCTTCGTGGCCTCCGGCGAGTCGGCCGCGACCTCGAGCGTCGCCTGGACCAGGACCTTGCCCTCGACAACCTTCGGGGGTACGCCGGGAGCCGCCGACGCCGACGCCTCGCCGACGCCGTCGACCTCCGAGGCGGTCCGGACCACCTGCTCGGCTTGGGCGACCGGGGTGAGGATCTGGACCGGCGTACCGGCGCCGGCGTCGAAGTGCTTGGCGAGCTCCTCCTGACCGGTGACGGACTCGACCTTGTCCAGGAACAGGTCCTCCTGCGAGATCCCGCTCGCGCTGAACGTCGGCAGGAACGCCGCGCACGCCAGCAGCGCCAGCGCGGTGATCGCCCAGACCTTGCGCGGACTCTTGCCGACCAGGCCCGACACCCGGCCCCACAGCTTGCGGCCGCCGACCTGGTCGCGCGCGTGCACATGGTCGACCCGCGGAATCGACGGCCAGAAGATCCGCCGGCCGAAGGCGAGCAGGATGGCCGGCAGGAAGCTCATCGAGGCGACCAGGGCGCCGGCGATCCCGATCGCGCCGACCGGGCCGAGGCCCTTCGTGCTGCCGAGCTCGGACAGCAGCAGGCACAGCAATCCGAGGATGACCGTGGCCGCGCTGGCCGCGATCGGCTCGATCGACGCCCGCCACGCGACCTTCATCGCGTCGTACTTGCTGGTGTAGTCGTGCAACTCCTCTTTGTAACGGGAGACGAGGAGCAGCGAGTAGTCGGTGGCGGCGCCGACGACCAGGATGAACAGGATGCCCTGGCTCTGCCCGTTGAGTTCGATGACGCCGTTCTTCGCCAATGGGTACACCACCAGGGCGGCCAGGGCGAGACCGAACACCGCGGTCAGCAGGACCGCGATCGGCAGGATCGGGCTGCGATAGACGATCAGCAGGATCACGAACACGACCGCGAGCGCGACCCCGAGCAGGATGCCGTCGATCCCGCCGAAGGCGACCACGAAGTCCGCGAACACACCGCCCGGCCCGGTCACGTAGACCTGCAGACCGGTGGGAGTGAGGTCCTGCTTGATCTCCGTGCGCATTGTGTCGGCGGCGGCGTACAGGACGGTCTCGCCTTCGTGGACGACGTCATCGACCCGGTCGCCGTCGAGTTCGACGGTAAGCAGTAAGGCCTTCTTGTCCTCGGACGGGATGACGGTCTTGGCGGGGGAGGCGAGGTAGTCGCCGATGGTCTTGCCGTTGCCGAGGTCGAGCGTCGGCACCGCGGCGAGGAACTCGTTGGCCTTGGTCAGGTCGGCGGGCGTGATCCCGGCCTCGCGCTGGATCAGGACGAAGTACGGCAGGGCGTTGGAGTCGACGAACTTCGCGGCCTCGTCGCTGACCAGGGTGGACTCGGCCTGTTCGGGGAGGAAGTTGGCGTTGTCGTTCTCCTGGACTTCGCTCAGCTTGCCGACCGTCGGGCCGCCGAGCGAGCCGAGCACCAGCCAGGCGATCAGGACGGCGGCGATCCCGGCCCGCCAGGCCCAGCGCCCGCCGCTCCGGCCGCCCCGCCCGGCCCTGCCGGTGCCGCTCGTGTCCGGAGCCGCGTCCTCGGTGGTCTGCTCAGTCGGATTCACCGTTGTCCCCTCGCCGTCGGTAGGGGCACAGTACCCAGCCGCCGGGACTTCCTCTTCTCTCACCACCCGCCGACTGGTGTGCGGGAGCCGTTTCGGCGGCGTAACAACAAGATGACTACGCGGAAACACCCCGGTCATAGCGTCCTGGCCTAATCAGTGAGGTCGGACGATCGGAGACGTGAGATGACGCTCGAGGCACGACCGGACGCCGTCGCCACCCGCGACGGGAGCGGCGCGGTAGGGACGGTCGAGGCGCCGCGGCGCGGGCGCTGGATCGATGTCTGGGACCCTGAGGACGCCACCTTCTGGGCCGGGAAGGGCCGCGCGGTCGCGCGCCGGAACCTCTGGCCGTCGATCTTCGCCGAGTTCCTCGGCTTCTCCGTCTGGCAGCTGTGGAGCATCGTGGTCGTCTCGATGCCGAGGGCCGGCTTCACCTACTCCACGGACCAGCTGTTCTGGCTGGTCGCGCTGCCCAGCCTGGTCGGCGCGACCCTGCGGTTGCCGTACACCTTCGCCGTACCGCGGTTCGGCGGCCGGAACTGGACGATCGTGTCCGCGCTCCTGCTGCTGGTGCCGACGATCGGGCTGTCGTACTTCATGACGCAGCCGGACACGCCGTTCTGGCTGATGGCGCTGGTCGCGGCGACCGCGGGTGTGGGCGGAGGCAACTTCGCCAGCAGCATGACGAACATCTCGTTCTTCTACCCGGAGAAGGAGAAGGGGTTCGCGCTCGGCATCAACGCGGCCGGCGGCAACCTGGGCGTCGCCGTCGTCCAGCTGGTGGTGCCGGTGGTGATCGTGCTCGGCGCCGGGCTGTCGCTGAACCGGGCCGGGCTGCTGTGGATCCCGCTGATCGTCCTGGCCGCCTTCCTCGCCTGGAAGCTGATGGCGAACCTATCCGTCGCGACCTCGTCGTTCTTCACCTCGATCGCGGCGGCGAAGCGGCCGCACACCTGGATCATCTCGTTCCTCTACATCGGCACGTTCGGCTCGTTCATCGGCTTCGGCGCGGCGTTCCCGCTGCTGATCAAGACCACGTTCCCCGAGATCACCGTGGCCCACATCGCCTTCCTCGGCGCGCTGGTCGGCTCGGTCGCCCGTCCGTTCGGCGGCAAGCTGGCCGACCGGCTCGGCGGCGCCTGGGTGACGGTCTGCGCGTTCGTGGTGATGGGGCTCGGCATCCTGGCGGCGATCGTGTCGCTGAACGCTGGCAGTTTCACCGCGTTCCTGGTCAGCTTCCTGTTCCTGTTCGTCGCCAGTGGCGCCGGCAACGGGTCGACGTACCGGATGATCCCGGCGGTGTTCCGGCTGACCACCCCGGACGACCCGGGCCGGGCGCGGCGGGAGGCGGCGGCCTGCATCGGGATCGCGTCCGCCGTCGGTGCGTACGGCGGCTTCCTGGTCCCGCGCGGATTCGCGATGTCGACGAGCAGCTACGGCTCGCTGATCCCGGCGCTCTACGTCTTCTGCGGCTTCTACGTGGTCTGCCTGGCCGTGACCTACTTCTGCTACCTCCGCAAGGGCGGCCCGCTCACCCGGGAGCGCGTGTGAGCGGAGTCCCGACCCACTGTCCGTACTGCGCTCTGCAGTGCGCCACCACGTTGCACCCGGTCGACCGGCCGGGTGCGGTGGAGGTGCGGCCGCGTGCCACGCAGAGCTACCAGGGTGGCCCGACGAACAAGGGCGGACTGTGCCGGAAGGGCTGGACGGCTCCCGAGGTGCTGACCGTGCCGGACCGGCTCACCACGCCGCTGATCCGGGACGCAGCCGGTGAATTGGTTCCGGCGAGCTGGGACGAGGCGCTCGACCTGGTGGCCGGCCGCATCCGGGCGCTGCAGGCCGAGCACGGCAACGACGCGGTCGCGGTCTTCGGCGGTGGCGGGCTGACCAACGAGAAGGCGTACGCGCTCGGCAAGTTCGCCCGGGTCGCCCTGAGGACCGCGAACGTGGACTACAACGGCCGGTTCTGCATGTCGTCCGCGGCGGCCGCGACGAACCGTGCCTTCGGCATCGACCGCGGGCTGCCGTTCCCGCTGGCCGACCTGGCCGGAGCCGGCGCCGTCCTGCTGGTCGGCAGCAACCTCGCCGAGACGATGCCGCCCGCGGTCGCGCACCTCGACGGCGTCCGCGGCTCGGGTGGGCTTCTGGTCGTCGACCCGCGCCGTACGGCGACCGCATCGCTGACCGCGGACGGCGCCGGCATCCATCTCCAGGCCACCCCCGGGACCGATCTGGCGCTCGTGCTCGCGCTGACACACGTCGTACTGCAGGAAGGTCTTGCGGATACGGCGTACCTCGCTGAGCGGACCGATGACCCGGATGCGTTGTTCCGGTCGACGGCGTCGTGGTGGCCTGAGCGGGCGGAGCGGGTGACCGGGGTGCCGGCCGCGACGATCCGGCGGGCAGCGCGGGCCCTGGCCTCGGCAGCGCCGGTGCATGGTGGTTCGGGTGCGTTCGTCCTGACAGGGCGTGGGGCTGAGCAGCACAGCAAGGGCACGGACACGGTGACGGCCTGCATCAACCTCGCGCTGGTGTTGGGGCTGCCTGGTCGGCTGGGCAGCGGATACGGCTGCATCACCGGGCAGGGGAACGGGCAGGGTGGCCGGGAGCACGGTCAGAAGGCCGATCAGCTTCCTGGCTACCGCAGCATCACCGACCCCGCCGCCCGTGCGCACGTTGCCGCGGTCTGGGGTGTCGATCCCGCGAGCCTTCCCGGCGCCGGTCGGAGTGCGGTCGAGCTCATCAACGCACTCGGTACGGCGGACGGGCCGAAAGCACTGCTGGTCCATGGGAGCAATTTGCTGGTCTCGGCGCCGCGGCTCGCGTCGGTGCGGGAGCGGCTGGCGTCGCTCGACCTGCTGGTGGTGGCCGACGTCGTTCCTTCGGAGACCGCGTTGCTGGCGGACGTGGTCTTTCCGGTGACGCAGTGGGCCGAGGAAGACGGCACGATGACCTCCCTCGAGGGCCGCGTCCTGCGCCGCCGGGCTGCTCTCGCGCCACCGGGTGAGGTGCGCAGCGACCTGGCCGTGTTCGCCGGTCTGGCCGAGCGGCTGGCGAGCCCGGTGCCGTTCTCGACCGACCCGGCCGAGGTGTTCGAGGAGTTGCGGCTGGCCAGCAAGGGCGGCAAGGCGGACTACTCGGGGATCACCTGGGAGCGGATCGACGCGGGCGAGGCGCTGTTCTGGCCGGTGCCGGCCGACGGGCATCCAGGGACGCCACGGCTGTTCGCGGACGGTTTCGCGACGCCGGACGGGCGTGCGCACGTGGTTGCGGTCGACCACCGGCCGGTTGCCGACGATCTGCACGCGGAGGCCCCGCTCTACCTGATCACCGGCCGGCTGCTGCAGCACTACCAGAGCGGTGCCCAGACGCGTCGCGTGGCGGAGCTCGACGAGGCCGAGCCCGAGGCGTTCGCCGAGCTTCATCCGCGGGTCGCCGCGCAACTCGGTGTCACCAACGGGCGCCCGATCCGGTTGCGGACCGCGCGGGGGTCGCTCGTGCTCCCGGCCCGCGTGACCGCCGACGTCCGCCCGGACACGGTCTTCGTGCCGTTCCACTACGGCGGTGCCGGTGCGGTCAACGAGCTCACCAACGACGCGCTCGACCCGGTGTCGCGGATGCCCGAGTTCAAGGCGTGTGCCGTCGACGTCACAGCCGCCAGCCTTCCGGCGACTGGAGTTCCGGCATGAACGAGCGGGTGATGATCATCGGTGGCGGCATGGCCGGCCGGCGGTTGGCCGGGCTGCTTCCGTCGTACGACGTGGTGGTCCTGGGGGACGAGGCGTCGTACAACCGTGGCCGGCTGACCGAGTACGTCGCCGGTCGCGCGGCCTCGCCCGTGGTGGGGAACGAAGAGTTGGTGACCGCGGTCCGGGTGGATCGGACGCGGCGGGTGGTGGTTGATGCTGCCGGGGGTGTGTGGTCCTACGACCGGTTGGTCTTCGCGACCGGGGCGACCGCGGTGGTGCCGCGTGGGGTGGCTGACGCGCCTGGGGTCCATACATTGCGGTCTGCTGCGGATGCTCAGTCGATTGTTGACAATCTGACACGCGTACGGCGTGCGGTCGTGCTCGGCGGAGGTGTGCTCGGGGTCGAGACCGCGTGTGCGCTGCGCGAACGTGGGGTTGCGGTGACGTTGGTCCACGACGGGGAAACCCTGCTGGACAAGACGATCCGGCTCACGGCCGGCCGTCGGGTCACCCGTGCGGTGCGCGAGCTCGGCGTCGAGGTGTTGCTCAACACGACGCTCGACGGCACCGAGTTGCGGTCTGGGTCTTTCCGGGCGCTGCGGTTGCGCGGTGGCCGGCAGGTGTTCGGTGATCTGCTCGTCGTCGCGTCTGGGGTGCAGCCACGGACGGAGCTCGCGGCGGGGCTGCCGATCGGCCCGACGGGCGGCATCGTCGTGGACCGAACACTGACGAGCCTCGGCGACCCACGAGTCCACGCCATCGGCGACTGCGCCGAACTCGACGGCCGCGTGACCGGCACGGTCGCGTCCGCCTGGTCCCACGCCGAAGCGCTCGCAACCCACCTCGCTACCCCGCCGTCCTCCAACCTGGAGCCGGTGAGTCCGCCCGAGTTCGAGGTGCTGCGGTTGACGGCCGGTGGGCTCGACCTCTTGGTGCTGGGCGACAAGCACGAGGACGGGGAGGTGGTGCGGCTCGAGGACGGGGAGCGGTATGTGCGGGCCGTGCTGCGCGACGGCATCGTGCGGGCGGCGGTGGCGGTGGGGGCGCCGGAGGTGGCGGCCGAGCTCGTGCTGCTGGCGGACCGGGGTACGCCGGTCGCGGCCGACGGGCTGCTGGCGACTGCCGACGTACCGACGAAGAAGCCGGCCACCGTGTGCCGGTGCAACGGGGTCACCAGGGCCGCGATCGAGGCGGCCTGGCGGGGAGGTGCCGACAGCGTCGCCGGCATCGCCGCGACCACGCGAGCGACCACCGGGTGCGGCAGCTGCACCGGGGCCGTCGGCGCGCTGCTCGACCGGTTCCGCCGCGGCGAGACCGAACCAGTTCCGACCAGGAGGGCGACGATGACAGAGCTGAACAAGGCCCGGCACGTAGTGGTGGTGGGCGGAGGCATGGTCGCCCACCGGCTGGTCGAGGCGCTGCGTTCGCGCGACACCGGCGTCGAGTGGCGGATCACCGTGCTCGCCGAGGAGCCGCGGCTGCCGTACGACCGGGTCGCGCTCACCAGCTACTTCTCGGGCCGCGACCCGCACGACCTCTCGCTGGGCGAGCCGGAGCTCTGGGACGACCCGGCGGTGACGTTGCGCAAGGGCGTCCAGGTCACGTCGATCGACACCTCGGCGAAGACCGTCACGACCGCCCGCGGCGAGCAGCTCGGGTACGACGAGCTCGTCCTGGCCACGGGCTCGTCGGCCTTCGTGCCGCCGGTGAAGAACAACGACGCCCAGGGCTGCTTCGTCTACCGCACGATCGACGACGTGGCCGCCCTGCGCGTGTATGTCGAGCGGCTCAAGAGCGAAGGCAAGGACGTCCACGGGGTCGTGGTCGGCGGTGGGCTGCTCGGTCTCGAAGCGGCCGGTGCGCTCCGGGCGCTCGGGGCCGCGACCAAGGTGGTCGAGTTCGCGCCGCGACTGATGCCGCTGCAGGTGGACGAAGGTGGTGGCGCCGCGCTCGCACGCCTGATCGAGGGCCTGGACGTCGACGTCCTCGTGTCGACCCAGTGCACCCGCGTCAAGTTGACCTCACAAGGCTCGGCGAAGGCGATGGCCGTTGCCGGCGGCCCCGATCTGCCGGCCGACGTGGTCGTGTTCGCGACCGGTGTCCGGCCGCGCGACGAGCTCGCCCGCGCCGCCGGTCTGGACCTCGGCGAACGTGGCGGTGTGGTGGTCGACGAGGCCTGCCGTACGTCGGTCCCCGGCGTCTGGGCGATCGGTGAGGTCGCGTGCATCGAAGGTCGCGTCTGGGGTTTGGTTGCCCCCGGCTACACGATGGCCGAGATCGTCGCGGACCGGCTGCTCGGCGGGGAGGCGACGTTCCCGGGCGCGGACACATCGACGAAGCTGAAGCTGCTCGGCGTCGACGTGGCCAGCTTCGGTGACGCCTTCGGTACGTCGGAGGGTGCGCTCGACATCGTCTACGCCGACCCGGTCGCCGGTGTCTACAAGAAGCTCGTGCTGTCGGACGACGCCCGGACCCTGCTCGGCGGCATCCTCGTCGGCGACGCGTCGGCGTACTCCGGTCTGCGCCCGATGGTCGGCCGCGAGCTCGGCGCGGATCCGGCCGCGTTCCTGCTGCCCGAGGGCGCCGGGCCGGTCAAGCTCGAGCTGCCCGACGACGCGGCCGTCTGCTCGTGCAACAACGTCTCGGCCGGCACGATCCGGTGCGCCGTACGCGAGGAGGGCTGCTCGGACCTCAAGTCGGTGTGCGGGAAGACCAAGGCAGGGACGTCGTGTGGATCCTGTCTGCCGATCGTGAAGAACCTGCTCAACACCGAGCTGACCAAGGCCGGTGTCGAGGTCAGCAAGGCGCTGTGTGAGCACTTCGCGCTGTCCCGCGCCGAGCTGTTCGACGTGGTCCGGGTGACCGGGCTGCGGACGTTCAGCGAGATCGTCGAGCGGCACGGCACCGGCCGCGGTTGCGACATCTGCAAGCCCGTGGTCGCGTCCGTGCTGGCGAGTCTGGACCCGGCCGGGCACGTGTTGGAGGGTGAGCGGGCCAGCCTGCAGGACACCAACGACCACGTGATGGCGAACATGCAGAAGGACGGCACGTACTCCGTCGTGCCGCGGATCCCCGGCGGCGAGATCACCCCGGAGGGCCTGATCACGATCGGCGAGGTGGCCCGCGACTTCGGCCTGTACACCAAGATCACCGGCGGCCAGCGGGTCGACCTGTTCGGCGCGCGGATCGAACAGTTGCCGGCGATCTGGCAGCGGCTGGTCGACGCCGGGTTCGAGTCCGGGCACGCGTACGGCAAGGCGCTGCGGACGGTGAAGTCGTGCGTCGGCGCCACCTGGTGCCGGTACGGCGTCCAGGACTCGGTCGGGATGGCGATCGCGCTGGAGCTGCGGTACCGCGGGCTGCGGTCGCCGCACAAACTCAAGCTCGGCGTCTCCGGCTGCGCGCGCGAGTGCGCGGAGGCGCGCGGCAAGGACGTCGGCGTGATCGCGACCGAGAAGGGCTGGAACCTGTACGTCGGCGGCAACGGCGGCATGACGCCGCGGCACGCCGAGCTGCTCGCCTCCGACCTCAGCGACGAGGAGCTGTTCCGGGCGATCGACCGCTTCCTCATGTACTACGTCCGGACGGGCGACCGGCTGCAGCGGACGTCGGTCTGGATCAGCGAGATCGAAGGCGGTCTCGACCACGTCCGGGACGTCGTACTGAACGACAGCCTCGGCATCGCCGCCGACCTGGACGCGGCGATGGCCACGCACGTGGACGCGTACGTCGACGAGTGGCTGGCGACCCTGAACGATCCCGACAAGCTGGCCCGGTTCGTGTCGTTCGTGAACGCGCCGGACCAGCCCGACGCCGACCTGCGGTACGTGGTCGAGCGCAACCAGCCGCGGCCGGCCACCCCGGCGGAACGTGGACAGCTGGAGCCGGTGCTGCTCGCCGGCCCTCGATTGGAGGTACGGCGATGAGCGTTGCCGCGGTCAGCCGGACAGCGGTCTGCCGGTACGACGTACTGCTGCCGGAGCGTGGGGTCGCCGCGCTGGTCGGGTCGGTACAGATCGCGCTGTTCCGCACCCACGACGGGATGGTGTTTGCCATCGGCAACCAAGATCCGTTCAGCGGGGCGAACGTGATGTCGCGCGGGATCGTCGGCAGCCGGGGCGACGTCCAGACGGTGGCGTCGCCGATGTTCAAGCAGGTCTTCGACCTGCGCACCGGGGTGTGCCTGGACGATCCGTCGGTGTCGCTTCCGGTCTACCCGGTGGAGATCGTCGACGGACAGGTGCTGGTGGGCGCGGAAGGGGCCCGGCGCGGTGAACGGTAAGCCGGGGCCGCTGAGCGGCTGCACGATCGCGATCACCGCGCACCGTCGCGCGGACGACCTGATCGCGTCGTTCGAGCGGCGTGGTGCGAAGGTGCTGCACGCGCCGACCCTGCAGATCGTGCCCGTCGCCGACGACCACGCGCTGATCGAGGCGACCCGGCGGGTGATCGCGAACCCGCCGGACGATGTCGTCGTCACCACCGCGGTCGGCTTCCGCGGCTGGGTCGAGGCGGCAGACACCGCCGGGCTCGCCGCGGATCTGCTCGGCACCCTGGAGCAGTCGCGCATCCTTGCCCGCGGCCCGAAAGCGCGCGGTGCGATCCGGGCCGCGGGTCTCGTCGAACACTGGTCCGCCCGGTCGGAGACGACCGCCGAGGTGGTGGAGTGGTTGCGCGACCAAGGCGTTGACGGGCGGAAGATCGTCGTACAACTGCATGGTCTGTCGGACCCCGGACTGCAGGACGCGCTCCGGGCCGGCGGCGCGTCCGTGCGCGGGCTGGAGGTCTACCGCTGGGGGCCGGCGCCCGATCCTGCGTTGGTTGATCGGATGATCGGGCAGATCTGCTCGGGCGCGGTGGATGCGGTTGTGCACACGTCCGCGCCGGGTGCGCAGGCGATGCTCGACGCTGCGGCCCTGGCCGGGCAGTACGACGCGCTCGTCACGTCGCTGCGGACCGGGCGGGTGCTGAACGCTTGCGTCGGTCCGGTGACGGCTACCCCCTTTCACACGTTGGGATTGGAGCCGTTGCTCCCGGACCGGTTCCGGCTGGGTGCGCTGATCCGGATCGTCACCGACCGGCTCACGGACGACAACGCGCGGTCGATCGAGACCGAGTTCGGGCAGTTGGTGATTCGTGGTGGCGCGGCGGTGCTGGACGGTGTGGTGCTGCCGCTCGGTCCGGGTCCGCGCGCCGTACTGGCCGCACTCGTGGCGGCCGGCGGTGATGTGGTGTCGCGCCCGGAACTGCTCGCGGTGCTCCCCGGAGCCGAGGACGTCCACGCGGTGGAGGTCACGGTCAACCGACTCCGCACGGCGGTCGGCCGACCAGAACTCGTCCGCACCGTGGTACGCCGTGGCTACCGCCTCGCCGTAGAACCAGCCGGAGTCGCCTCATGACGACGAACCACCTCAGCAGCCGGACTCGGGTCATGACGACGAACCACCTCCGCAGCCGGAGTCGGGTCATGGCGACGAACCACCTCCGCAGCCGGCGGAGCTCGGGCGACGATGCTTTCGCCGGGCCGTCGGCCTCGGGCGTCGACCTCATCGCCGCCGCCCACGGGACGGCTGATCCGCGCGGTATCCGTGTCGTCCACGAACTCGTTCGGGAGATGGCTCGGCAACGGCCGGATCTCCCGATCTCGCTGGGTTTCGTCGACGTCGACGTACCTGCGCTGCCAGGTCTCGTCAGCCGGGTCATGGCTGACGCGGGTGAGGCGGTCGTCGTACCACTCCTGTTGTCCAGCGGCTATCACGTCCACGTCGACATCGCCGCCGAAGCCGCACACCACCCCGGCCGCGTCCACGCCGCGCCCGCCCTCGGCCCCGACCCCGTGCTAGCCGAGATCATGACCGACCACCTCGGCGACCTCTCGCACACAGACCACGTCGTCCTGGCCGCCGCCGGTTCATCCGACCCGCGCGCTCTGGCGGACTGCCGGCAAACAGCTCGCCTGCTGTCCACCCGCATCGACCGCCCGGTCACCACCGCCTACATCTCCGGCAAAGGCGAACTCCTCACGTCAGTCCTCTCCCGAATCCCGGGCCGCCTGGCCGTCGCGACGTACCTCCTGGCCCCCGGCTACTTCGCCGACAAACTCCAGGGCCTGGCCGCCCCCCACCCGACAACCCCACCCCTGGGCCCCGACCCCCGCCTGTCCCACCTAGCCCTCCACCGCTACGAATCCGCCCTCGATCGCTCCGTGATCGCGGTGTAGGGCGTAGATCTTGCCTCAGTAGCCGATTCAAGGGCGGTGCAGTCTGGTGCGGACCTGTCGTCGGGACCGCGAGACCGATCGGATTGGCGGGGTACGGGCTGACATTGTGGCACTGCGGTCGCTGTTCGTCGTCGCCGATGACGGCGGTACCGCTGCGTAGCTGCGCCGTCGGGCGAGATCAGCGTGCCGTCGGCGCCGAAAGCGGGCGGATCGAAATCCGGATCTGCGTCAGGCAGAGCTGACCACATGTGCCATCGTGGGTTGTCCGGCAGGACAGCGTCGGCCGTCGCACCAGATTTCGGGCGGTGTCGGTGCTCGATGGCTATCGACCGTTCAACCCGCTTCCGTTAGGAGGTGGTTCGTCAACTTCGGCTCGACCGCCTACACAGGACCCAAGCCTGACCGGAGAACTATTTCGCGGAGGTAGCGCCAGACCGGGGGCAACCGCATCTTTCCCCATTAAGTCCCGCGCGACTGCGATGTGGTCACGATATGAGAGGTTCCGCCCGGCGGTAGGTCGTCAGATGCCACACTGCGCATGTGGAGATTAGTGCCGGTGCTCAGTCACCATTCGAGCGCGGCGACGTGCTGCACACTCAAGACAGTCGGTCTCGCACGGTCCGTCGCCGCCGTAATTCTTTTTGTTCCCACCCGTCACCGGGTCACGCCGCGTCTAGTCCAGTGAACGTCCTAAGGCTGCGCAGCGACCTCGCCCAGTTGCCGCTTGAGTTGGCTCCGCTAGTCGAATGGTTCGATGGGCAACACGAAGCGCGGGAACGCTTTCGATGGGCCCTGCGCGACTCGCTCGACGAGTGCATGGACGGCCAGCGAACCGGCCGCTGGTGCTACCAGCACTTATCGAAAACCGAGAAGACATATCTCGGTACAGCAGTTGAAATCAACCTGACCAAGGAATTCAAGATCGACAACGGTGTCGATCTTGACTGGCGTATCGCAAGCATGGACGTGGACTGCAAATTCTCGAAGGATCTTGGGGGATGGGAGATCCCGATGGAGATGTACGTCTGCGCAGATCATGGCGAACGGTCAGGGCGCGCCGACCGTCCCGCGCTGCTGGTGTGGTTCAACGATGACACCAGTCAATGGGCAGCTGGCCTCATCACTATTTCAGACGAGATTCTCCGCTGGAAGATCGCCACGGCGACGGGACAACGGGTGCGCGCGTACAACCGCGACAATAAGCGGAAGATCGACCCCGAACATATAACTGACGTCTACTGGCTCTGGGGCGGCCTGCAAACCGACCTGCCCACAAACCTCATTCTCAGCCTCCCGGATGAGGTGAGAGCCCGCATCTTCGCGTTCCCCACCTCAGGTCAGAAGCGGGTGAATCAACTGTTCCGCGAGGTTCAAGGGCGGCTAGTTGGACGGCAGACTGTGCTGACGGTTGCGCAGCAGGACGATGCGCCGAAGCGGGCGCGCGATGCTCGTCTCCAGCTCCGCGACGAAGGGGTCATCGTGCTCGGCCATCAAGACATGCACCCCAAGATTGCGACGGCGCTGGGACTTACTGTGCCTGTAAAAGGGGAGTGGATCGCCGCGCGATTGAAACGCGCAGCGATTGGAGACGTGAAGTCATTCCAAGTCGATGGCACGCGCTGGACGCTTGCGAACGAGTCCGATCCCGTCGAACCTGCCCCTGACCTGCCAAAGAGTGCCGCGCGCTATGGGGAGTGGTGACGTGTCAATCGCCGAGGTCGATGGGGATGCAGATTTGCCATGCGTGGCGGAGGCAGCGTAGGGAACCCGGCTGATTGCCGACCGCAGCCTTTCCGAGTGTATCGACCCCAATCCCCTCACGGCGAGGTACGCAGTGCAAGTAGGGCAAACCGCCGACGCCTGCCGTGGGCTGTCGGCAGCTCTGGACGTCTGTCTCACGCTCAGTTACCATCAGTCTGCCCTATCCCCCCAGGGGCTCAAGCTCACTCGCGATCGTGTGCTGACCTACGGGAGGATTATTCGTGGCTGCTGCCGCTGTCTGTTCTGTCAGCCGGCTCCCTGGCTCAGGTGGTCGCGCTTCGGTGCAATTTGCCATTGAAAGACATCGCGGCGTTAGGAGACGCCTCCGGGGGGTGCTCGCGACGTCGGAAGTCCAGTGTCTCGGTTCAACCGCAGTGATCTTGACTGGCGGTGCCTGATGCAAGCTATCGATCTCAGCTTACCGCCGGACTATCTGCGCTGGCAGGAGCGGCTTACCCACGAATTCTTCGACGGGCGTGAGGGGCAGCCCGTCGTCATGTTCGTCGAACTCGACGATCTCCGGCGTCTCGCTGATCCCGGCGAAGACCCGGTTCGAGCGCTGGCAGCTGCCGTGAGACGCTTGGTCGACATCAGTCGCGGAGCCTCGATGTTCTCAGAGGTGCTTCGTGTGGAGACCGTCTGGCGTCGAGGGACACAGGATCGGCCCCCTCCGACGCTGCCGGTGCTCGCCCTCAGCGTGCTCGCCGCCTCGGAGATGCGCAGCGACGCATCGGGCGCACGTCACAACTACTACATTCGGTTCTCCCGTGCCCTGCTGCCGGACGGTTCCGACACCGAGATCGAATCCCTGCGGCACTCCCTCCGCGAGCGCGGCGCTTTCACCGACGTCGCAGTGATGTGGCAGCGCATCCACCACTGGATCGGCGAGCAGGCGGGTGCCTTCGGTACCTCGACGATTCCGGAAAACCCGGAACGGAGCCGCATCGGCTATCCGCTGTCCCAGGCGCTCATCCGGCGCAGCGACCGGGCGGCACTGACCCGTTTCTTCGACCGCATGCACCTCACGCGCCGGGGCGTGCCGTGCCCTGAGGCGCTCCTGGCCCTCTTGAAGGTCTGGACGCACCGCCGATCACAGGGATTCAGCGACCGCTTCGTGGAAGTGCTGGACGACCCGGACGTCCAGGATTACCTGCGCCCGCTCATCCACGAGCTCGCCGTGGCCTGGGATGGAAGGGTCATCACGGCAGAAGGGCTGCGGCGGCTTGAGATCCGGCTTGCCTTCGACCTCGACCGAGGCAGCGCATGGTGGGTCATCCCGGCCGTGTCCGACGCTCCCAGCGACATCCTGAGCGGCGCGACGGGCGGCACCGACTTCAGCGTGCTCATCACCCCTGACCCCTACAGCTCCATGTTCGAGACGGAGGGCTTGCCGCCAGTCGCGCCCGAGGCCCTGACGCACGGTCTGACGGCTCGCGGCAGGCTCTGCGTGGCGGAGTTCCAGCCAGCCCGGTTCCTGGTCATGGCAGGCAACGCTGATGCCGGCGGCTGGATGTCGGTCGACGCGATTCAGGCGTACGAGGAACACGTCTTCGTCGCAGCACCCGAGGTACGGCCGTTGGTCGAGCGCGCCCTCGAGATGGCAGCAGACTCCGGCTGGAAGCGCATGAGCGACGAGATCGCGAGTGAGATGCTCGACGGCTACTCCATCTATTACGGGGTCAGCTTCTCGGATCGCGACGCCCTGGAGGAGGCGATGCGGCTGCTACCGGCGTCGTTCGCCTCTAACATCCGTCTGGGCACCACGGCGCGCCCGAGGCTTATCAACGGGCTTCCGCTCCACCGCAATCTGAGCCGCAACACTTACCTGGCGGGCGGCGAGCCTGACCTCGAACTGCCCGTCGGCGCCGAGCCCCGCGACGTCGAGGTCGTGCTGGACGGGGACCGGAGCCAGGTCTTCCGCGCGTCCATGTTTCCGATTCCGTTCTGCCGCTTCGGGCCTTATGAGGAAGGCGACCACACCATCGGTGCGGACGGGGAGACGCTCACCTTCGTGGTGCGCCCCGGCTCTGGGGGAGCATACGAGCCGCCTGGCGTGGGTGGGCTGTCCTGGCAGGACGGCGAGTTGGTGCGGTCCGACGAGCGAGGAGACGTCTGCGGTGCCTGGACGGAAGAGCTCGACGATCCAGAGGTCGTGCTCATTCGGCGGGGCGCCGTCGAGAGCTGGCTGGTTGACCGCTCCGGACGGTTGACGGCGCTCGAGGAACCGGCGCTGCCCACCTTCGCCCCCGGCGTCCTCTTCATGTACTTCGAGGTCCGCAGGGACCGTGGTGCGTGGCTGCTGCAGAAGCGTTCCAAGGGATGGCAGGTGACTCGCCTGCGGCCCGCCGAACCGGCCTTCCAGGCGCTGGGACCTGACGACTTCCGCGTCTGGAGTGAGGCCGCCGTCTCCGTGCGATCCGCCGACCGGCTGTGGCCGCTCTATGTCGCCGCGTGGGAGCGTGCCGATGGACGCTGACGTGCTGCTGACCTGGATGAGCGAAGTCGGCTCGGGCCATGTCCGCGACCTTCGCCAGCGCGTCGCCTGGGCGGCACGGGCTGCCGACCGCAGCCCGAAGTCGTACGAAACAGGGCGCTGGCTGCGGGACATCTCGGCGCTTGGCCACGCGGAGATCGACTGGCAGGGCGGTACCTGGGCGGTAGCGCCCGCTGTCGCGACCCTCCTTCCGGCGACTGGTGGAACGGCGGTCCTCGCCGGGACCCGACGCGTCGGGCTTATCGACCGGCTAGAAGAGCTCGTCTCCGTGCATGTCGAACGCCCCGAGAGCCGCCACGATGGCCCGTTGCCCATGCCGTCGGCCGTCTTCGTGCAGGCTGACAGCCTGGGGGAGCTGCGCACTTCGCTGGAGGAATCGGGCGTCGAGTACGTCGGCTGCACCGCCCGGAGCATCGCCATGGGGCTCCGCCAGATCGCGCTCGGAGCGCACGCGGCACCGCCCGCGCGAGGTGACGCGGCTGAGCACCTTTCGGCGTGGGCAGACGAGGTGCGGTTCTGCTCCGGCATGCCCAGCGGTGACGGGTTGTGCCGCACCTCGGTCTACGGGCGGCCGAGCTACCGGTACCGCTCGAACGGCACCTGGTACCACACGGACCACGCCACGGGCATCCTGCTCGACCGTGCCGACCGTGGCATCAACGTCTTCCGCTGGAGGCCGGAGCGGGTCGCAGACGGCGAAGAGATCGGCACCGTCTTCATCGACCAGGGTGCGCCGCTGCCGCCCCTGCAGGCCCGCGCGCTGGTGCTCTGCAGCGGGCTTCCCACCCAGTTCGGTGACCTCGCCCGCACCGCGATTTACCGCAATGTCCCCAAGGACGTCGCCGGGCTGGTGGCAAAATCCATTCGGCAACAGGTGTCGGTCTTCACCTGATTACATCCCGGAGGTATCGATGGCTTCCCTCGAAGACGAGGTGCGCCGTGGGCTGGACGTCATGGGCACCTTCGACCGCCTTCGGGAGGCGTACTTCCGGTACTACGACACGCCGTTCGGGCTGACCGACGAGCGCCTGCAGCAGGAGCGCCGGGCACTCTTCGATCGAGACAACGGCGCGTTCCGTCTGCCGCTGATCGAGCTGCGGCCGGAGTACGTCACGACGAAGCGCACCTTGGCGGAGTCTGCCGCTATGGCCGGTGCACCGCAGGAGCTCGCCGACTTCGCCAGCCGCGGCCTGATCCCGTCCGGTCGCTCGCTCTACCTGCACCAGGAACACGCCCTGACCGCCGGTCTGACGCATGGCCGGAACATGATCGTCACCGCTGGCACAGGCTCCGGCAAGACCGAGTCGTTCCTGCTTCCCGTACTCGGGTCGCTGCTCGCCGAGTCCGCTGGCTGGGGCGGGGGACCCGCTCCCTTCGATCCGTGGTGGCGTGCCTCCGGGTCGGAGTTCGCTTCCCAGCGCGATGGGGAGGCCGGCCGCCCCAAGGCGGTGCGCGCCCTGGTGCTCTACCCGATGAACGCGCTGGTCGATGACCAGCTGATGCGTATGCGCCGGGCGCTGGACAGCGACGCCGTCCGGGGTTGGCTCGACACCCACCGCCGTGGCCACCGCTTCTATTTCGGCCGCTACACCGGCGCGACGCCGGTCACCGGCTATCGGACGACCGAGACCGCACTGGAGCGTCTGCGGGACGTGCTCGTCGCGACAGAGCAGCGCGGCGTGCGAGCCTCCCAGGTTGCCGCCGAGACCGGCAACGACGATGTCCGCTACTTCGTGCCTCGCCTCGACGGGGCCGAGATGCGCTCCCGCTGGGACATGGTCGACGCACCGCCGGACGTGCTGGTCACCAACTACTCGATGCTCAACGTGATGCTGCTCCGCGACCGGGACAGCCACTTCTTCGACTCGACCCGGGCCTGGCTCGACGCCAGCCCGGATCACCGCTTCACCTTGGTCGTCGACGAGCTGCACATGTATCGGGGCACGGCTGGCACCGAGGTTGCCTACCTGCTGCGGAACCTCAAGCAGCGGCTCGGGCTTACCGAGCGGCCGGACCAGCTGCGCGTACTCGCGGCTTCGGCCTCGATCGACGCCGAGCGGGACCAGCAGTACCTCGAGGAGTTCTTCGGCGTGGCTGCTGCGAGCTTCGAGTTCGTACCTGGCAGTCTCGCCATGCCCGCGTCAGCGCCCGCAGGCACGGCAGCGCACGTCACGGCCGTTCTCGCCGCTGAGGGCGACACGGCAGGTGATGTCGCCCGGCAGGAAGGCTTGACCGACACGCTCCGCCGCGCCTTCCTCGACGAAGAGGAGGACGGTAGCGAAAAGGCGGTTTCCCGCCCCTTGAGCGACCTGGCGGAGCGGGTGTTCCCCGACACAGCACCGGCTAATGCCGAGACTGCTCTCACCAAGGTGCTCACCGCGCTCGCGGCCAGCCCGCAGGACAGCGACCCCAAGGTGCGCGCCCACTACTTCTTCCGCAACGTGCCGGGAGTCTGGGCATGCAGCGATCCCAACTGCTCGGCAGCGCCAGAGAGCGACGAGCCGCGTGCCGTCGGCCGTCTCTACTCCGAGCCCACGACCCGGTGCGTTTGCGGTTCCCGCGTCCTGGAGCTGCTCTATTGCCAGAACTGCGGGGACGTGCTCCTCGGCGGCTTCACACCGGAGGGTCAGGCGCAGTCGGCCCGGGTCGACACGCTGCTCCTGGCAGACGTGCCGGAGCTCGCCAAGCTCCCGGACCAGGTCCGGCTGGAACGCACCGCCAACAACTATCTCGTGTACTGGCCCAACCCGGCTGCGGGCCTTGACGCGCTCGACCACAGCGACTGGAGCCGCGACAACAACCGCGTCCGCTATCAGTTTCGGCGCAGCGAGCTGACGTCGGCGACGGGCGGTATCCGCAACGTCGGCACTCAGGGCGGCCACACCGGCTGGACTTTCCACGCCTTCGTCCCGCCTGCGGCGAGGGCACGCCGTGACCCGGCGACGATCAGCCCGTACCCGACCCAGTGCCCCTCCTGCGGCGACGACTGGGAGATCCAATACGGACGGGGAGGGCAGCGTCTTCCGCACACCGACCCGCTGACCCAGCGCTCACCGATCCGAGGCATGCGGACCGGTTTTGAGAAGATCAACCAGGTCCTGACGACTGAGCTTGCCACCGACCTGGCTGCCGACGACCGCAAGCTGATCATGTTCACTGACAGCCGCCAGGACGCCGCCAAGCTGTCCTCTGGGCTCGGCCTGCGCCACTACCAGGACCTCCTCCGCCTGCTGCTCCACAGCCAGATGGCAGCCCTCGGCGACGCCTCGGCCGACGTGGCCCTCGCGAAGGCGCACTTCGTCAACCGGGAACGGTCGGCCGAATCCTGGGCAGCGGTAGACCGGCTGGAGAAGCGGGACGCCGCCGTCTTCGACCAGTTGCGTGACATCTGGGATGAGCGCCCCGGCACGAACCCGGACGACGAGCCGGGCCTCACCGCACGGTTGGATCGAGGCCCCAGCATCGCCGCGTCGTCGGGAGCCATCGCCGGGCAACTGCTCAGCATGGGCCTGAACCCAGGCGGGCCGCACGCCAGCCTGGGGTTCACCTCCAACGAGCGCAAGTGGACCAGCCTGTACGACTGGGATGCCAATCCTCCAATCCCGCGCGCCAACCTCTCCGCAGAGCAGGAGGCGCTCCGGGCCGACGTCAATCACTCGCTGCTTGAGGAAGTACTCGAAGGACTGTTCTCGGGCGCCGGCCGTGACTTCGAGTCGCTGGGGCTCGGCTGGCTCGCTCTCAGCGACGACAGCGACCCGATCAACATCTCGCCCGTATCCGACTTCGCCTACACGCGCGCCAGCCTTCGTGTGCTGGCCGACCTGCGCCGCTTCGACGGACTCAGGTCGCCGCGCCCGGAGCCGCCACGGCAGCTCCGCAACTTCTGGCGCGCCATCGAGCGTGACGGCGGACCGAGCGAGGCCGAACTCCGCGGCATCTTCCTGACCCGCTGCGGCACCACCGTCCGCGACTACCTCATCGACCCAGACCGCGTCGTACTCCGCCGGGCAGGCGAACTGGGCTGGGCGTGCGGCACCTGCGGACGACTGCACCTGACGAGAGGGTGCGGCTACTGCACCCACTGCGGGCGCACCCTGCCGACGAACGGCGTCCCGATCGAGCCCGAGAGCGACTACTACGGCTGGAAGGCAGTCCGGAACGCCGGGCGGTTCCGCTTCAACTGCGAGGAACTCACCGGCCAGACCGACCGCATCGATGCCCAGGCACGCCAGGCGCGGTTCCAAGGCGTCTTCCTCAGCACGGGACAACACGCCGAGGTGCCGTCGGCCGACGGTATCGACCTTCTCAGCGTGACGACGACGATGGAGGCCGGCGTCGATATCGGCGCCCTGTCGGCAGTCGTGCTGGGCAACATGCCGCCGACGCGGTTCAACTACCAGCAGCGCGTCGGACGCGCCGGTCGTCGCGGAAACCCGGTAGCCATCGCCCTGACCGTCTGCCGGGGCCGCAGCCACGACGAGTACTACTTCGACCAGCCCGACAGGATCACGAACGACCCGACGCCAGAGCCGTACCTGGCGGTGGACCGCCGCGAGATCTTCGGCCGGTCGCTCAGGTCCGAGGTGCTCCGCCTGGCCATGCCCTACGTGGAGAAGGCGACCATCGATGGAGGCGGCGTGTTCACGCCGACACTCAACGTCCACGGTGCCTTCGGCCTGGTCGCTGAATGGACAGACGCCCGCCCGCACCTAGAGCAGTGGCTGCTCGACAACCGTGACCTGGTGCGCAGCACCGCCGACGCACTGGCCGACCGGACGCCCCTCGCGACGGACTCAGTAGCGCTGGCGAATGCCTGCGCCTCCGAGCTCCCGGCCGTGATTGATCGGGCAGCCGGTCCGGGTTCCGTCGGCCACGACGAGCTCAGCCAGCGCCTCGCGGAACACGGCGTTCTGCCGATGTTCGGCTTCCCGACCAGCGTCCGCTACCTGTATCTGAGGCGCCCGTTCCGGACGTACCCCTGGCCGCCGGCCGACGTCATCGACCGTGACCTCGCGATGGCGGCCAGCCAGTTCGCCCCGATGAGCGAGGTGGTGCGGGACGGCCGGGTCCATACCGCCGTGGGCGTGGCTGCGTTCGAGCCAGTCGGCCGCCGGCCGCGGCACCCGACGATGGACGCCCTCGGCATCGACCGGACTATCTATCTCTGCCGGTCGTGCTCGTTCCTGTCGGATGAGGACCTGGGCGACATCGCGACATGTCCGCAGTGCGGCTACGGTCCTGAAGGCTTCGCCCGGATGCCGCTCCGTGAGCCCCTCGGTTTCCGCGCCGCAGGCCAGCGTGACTTCGACGGCAACTTCTCCTGGTCGCCACGGGCTATGGCAGCCCGCGCCCTCGCTGACCTCAGCCAGCTCCACCAGACGAGCCTGGGACCCGCCTCCGCTTACAGCGGCCCGGGGCGCCGGTTCGTGATCAATGACAACGGCGGCAAACTCTTCGCCTTCAAGGCGGCAGCGACCGACAACCTTAACTGGGGCGGTTACGTCGCGGTCGAGGCAGTCGAGAAGGGGGTCCTTCCGCCGACGGTCGTCACGGGCGATCCGTTTGAGGTCGCGCTCGGTGCGGTGCAGCCGACCGACTTCCTCTTCCTGGGTCCGCAGACGGGCACGCTCCCGAGTGAGGGGTTGCGGCTGAACTTCTCGGCTGGTCTCCAGCCCTACGGGGTCAGCGAGCTCACCGACGGTCGGCGCGCCGCTTGGTATTCGCTGGCGTTCCTGCTCCGCAAGGTCGCGGCGTCCGAGCTCGACATCGAGCCGCTCGAGCTTGTTGCCGGTATCTTCGCGGGCTTGGCCGCCAACAACGAGCCCGCGCCCTATGCCTTCATCGCCGACACCCTAGAGAACGGGGCGGGGTTCTCTACCCATCTTGGGCGGGACGACGTGCTGCCGACCCTCCTAGATGCCGTCGAGCACTACCTCGGCCGGTTGGCGGAGGACGACCACGCCAGCGTCTGTTCGGCGTCCTGCTACAAGTGCCTGCGCGACTACGGGAACATGTCGTACCACGCGCTGCTCGACTGGCGTCTGGCACGCGACCTGCTCCACGTGCTTCGGCATGGAACCTTCGCCGTCGACGAGCAGCGTCTGCAGGCGGCGCTCGCGGCATGGGCGCACGGCTACGGCGCCACGGTGCTGACCAGCGTCCCTGGTGCCGCCCGGTTCCGGCACCCACGCCTCGGCGACCATGTCGTGATCGTCCGGCACGCCTTGGAGGCATCCGAAGGCAACTTCATGACTAATCGCTTGGCCGATGCGCTCGCCCAGGTCGAGGTTGAAGAACAGGGCATCGGCGGCGTGGTCTTCGTCGATGACATCACCCTCGACCGCGACCCCGGCAGGGTGTTCCAGCTCTGCGACGATATCGGCGGTAGCGTATGAACCAGCCGAGCGTCGGCGCTGGCTGGCTTTCACCCTCCCGCGCCTGGCGCCTGATCGAGTGTCCTGCCTCGGTGCAGCCCGTAGCAGGCAATGGCCCGGGTGCAGCCACCGACCAGGAGGTCAACACGGGCACGCTGGCTCACCGTGCGCTGGAGCGATGGATCCGCGCAGAGGGATACCGGGCAGGCGACCCTAAGGCGGCGCTCGCAGAGGCGGCCGATGCCTGCGCCGCCGAACTTCCCGGTGGGCCACCGTCGAGTTGGCGTGTATCCCGTGCCCGGCTCGTGGCACGCGGCATGTCGCTCGTCGACCTGATCGGCCAACGGATGCCTGCCCAAGTCCTCTCCGAGGTGAAGCTTCAGGACGACGACTTGAGGTTGCGTGGTCAACTCGACCTGTTGCTTCTGGGCGATGACATCGTAGTCGTCGATCTCAAGACCCAGACCCTGCTGGATGAGGGATTGCCGGAGTGGGTGCAGTTCCAGCTAACGCTCTACGCCCACCTAATCGAGAAGATATACGGCGACCTGCCTGCACGAGTAGAAGTGTTCAGTTTGAACCGCGGCCGGATCGACGTGCCCATTACCAAGGAGACGCTGCGAGATGCCCGCGGCGCTCTGGCAATGGCCCGTGCTGCCAATCCATCACACGCTAAGCCGAGTCGGGAGGCCTGCCAATTCTGCGCCCGGCGATTAGAGTGCGAACCTCACTGGGAGGTCGCAATGAGGTGGCGAAATACCGATGCTTTAGAGGGGGCAGTCGTACGTGTCGAGGAGGCGACTACCGGCGTTGCCGCAGTCTTGTTGGAGGGCTTGGCTGGCCGCGCCTGGGCAAGTGGCATACCGACCGACCTGATCGCTGCTGCCACGCCCGGACAAATGCTACGCCTGGTTCGCGTGCACCATGTCGGGGTAGGCGCGGATCGCGTGGCCCTATGGCGATGGCGGCGCCTGAGTGCCGGCGGCGTCGGCACATTGTCGGAATGACCGTGATTGCTGTGGAGCCCTCGCAGTCCGATACAGCGGCCTAGGCCTGCCGGTGGGCCTTCCCGCCCAGAATGCAGCCTATGGACCGTGGCGACGAAACCGCCGGCGGTAGCATCCTCACTCGACTCGACTAACGTAACGATCTGGACCTACCCAGTTCAGACGCGCGTGCCGTAGAACATCGACGTTCCTGCGAAGGCAATCCGCCGCCTGTGCTTTCCTCAGATACCCTGTCAATGAGCCGTCAGGCGACCGGAGCTGGGACGACTGAGCGCGTCGACGCATCGCCGGCCGGGACATGGTTGGCCTCAGCCCGGCGGTGGACGCTGCTCAAGCCCGTCGCTTCAACACGGACCTCTGCCGTGCGGATCATCGACCAGCACAACGGTCCGGCTCCGCCGTGTGAATAGCCCTTAGGTCTGCTCTGTGCCAACTTCCGCCACATGGCGGGCCGACCGACCTTCCCATAGGACATTGTTCGGCAGCTTGCCGAGCACAGTCCTGTGCCCCCCTTCGCGCCACCAGTGTTCTGTTGTCGTCTCCACGCCGTGCGTCGTGGAGACCACTCGGTGCTGCTCGGCTCGAGGATTGAGTCGGCCAACGGTTGCTGGGGATCCTCGAGGTCGCTCGGCCAGCTGTCAGTGGCTGACGGGGCGGCTGCGAAGGGCTTCGAGGTCGGCCTTGCAGCGGGCTTCTACGTCGGCGAGTTCTTGAAGGGTTTGGTCGATGTCTTGGCGGCGTTGTTCGAGGGCGGCTCGGCGGGTGGTGATCTGGTCGAGGAGGTAGACGAGTTGGCCTTCCTCGCCGGGCTCGGCGTCGTACATGTCGACGATGGTGGCGATCTCGTCGAGGGAGAAGCCGAGGCGTTTGCCGCGGAGGATCAGGCCGAGGCGGACGCGGTCGCGGGGGTGGTAGACGCGGACGGTGCCGCGGCGCTCGGGGGCGAGCAGGCCGCGGTCCTCGTAGAACCGGATCGTGCGCAGGGTGACGTCGTACTCGGCGGCCAGTTCGGCGATCGACCAGGTATGCGCGGGCTTGTGCACGCATCCCAGCGTGCTTTACGTTTACGTAAGCGTCAAGCACGAGGGAGTGCCGTCATGTTCGAACTGTCCGAGGAGCACCGCGAGTTCCGCCACAGCGTGCGCGACTTCGCCGAGGCGGAGATCGCCCCGCACGCCGCGGAGTGGGACCGCAAGCACTACTTCCCGGTGGAGGTCGTGCAGAAGATGGGCCGGCTGGGGCTGTTCGGGCTGACCGCCCCCGAGGAGTACGGCGGTTCCGGCGGCGACTTCACCAGTCTGTGCGTCGCGATCGAGGAGATCTCCCGCGTCGACCAGTCGATGGGGATCACGCTCGAGGCGGCGGTCGGGCTCGGGATCAATCCGATCCTCACGTTCGGCACCGACGAGCAGAAGGCGACCTGGCTGCCCGATCTGGTGGCCGGGACCAAGCTGGCCGGGTTCGGCCTGACCGAGCCGGAGTCCGGGTCGGACGCGGGTGCGACCAAGACGCGCGCGGTGCTCGACGGCGGCGAGTGGGTGATCGACGGCGCGAAGCAGTTCATCACCAACTCGGGCTCCAGCATGACGTCCTGCGTCACGGTCACCGCCAGGACCGGTGAGAAGCCGGACGGCAAGGCGGAGATCTCCACGATCATCGTCCCGGCCGGTACGCCGGGCTTCGTCGCGGAGGCGGCGTACGACAAGCTCGGCTGGCACGCGAGCGACACCCACCCGCTGTCGTTCGTGAACTGCCGGGTGCCGGAGGACAACCTGCTCGGTGAGCGCGGCAAGGGGTTTGCGCAGTTCCTCGCCACCCTGGACGACGGGCGGGTCGCGATCGCCGCGGTCGCCCTCGGCTGCATCCGGGCGTGCCTGGAGTTGTCGGTCCAGTACGCCGGTGAGCGGAAGACGTTCGGCGTTCCGATCGGCCGCAAGCAGGGGGTCGCCTTCCAGATCGCGGACCTGAAGGTGATGGCGGACGCGGCCGAGCTGCTGGTCTACCGAGCGGCCGCGCTGAAGGACGCGGGCGCGTCGACGGCCGACTTCAAGCAGGCCGCGTCGGTGGCGAAGCTGTACGCGACCGAGTCCGCGGTGACAGCGACCCGGATCGCGACCCAGGTGTTCGGCGGCTACGGCTTCATGGAGGAGTACCCGGTCACCCGCTTCTACCGCGACGCCAAGATCCTCGAGATCGGCGAGGGTACGTCGGAGGTCCAGCGCATGCTGATCGCCCGAAGCCTCGGCCTCCCGGTGGAATGATGACCGCATGACCCACGACCACTGGACCGAGGTCAAAGTCGCGCGTGAGGCGACTCTCGCGCCGCCGGAGAAGGCGGCGGCCAAGCTCGCGTCACAGAACAAGCTTTATGTCCGGGACCGGATCGCGTTGCTGGTCGACGAGGGCAGCTTCGTCGAGGACGCGCAGCTGGCGAACGCGCTGAAGGCCGGGTTGCCGGCCGACGGCGTGGTCACCGGCCGCGCGCTGGTCGACGGGCGGCCGGCGCTGATCGTCGCCAACGACCCGACCGTGAAGGCGGGATCGTGGGGCGCCCGGACGGTGGAGAAGATCGTCCGGGTCACCGAGGTGGCGATCCGGGACGAGCTGCCGGTCTTCTGGCTGATCGACTCGGCCGGCGCGCGGATCACCGACCAGGTGGAGCTGTTCCCCGGCCGTCGCGGTGCCGGGCGGATCTTCCACAACCAGGTCGCGTTGTCCGGCAAGGTGCCGCAGATCTGCTGCCTGTTCGGCCCGTCCGCGGCCGGCGGGGCCTACATCCCGGCGTTCTGCGACCTGGTGATCATGGTCGACGGCAACGCCTCGATGTACCTGGGCTCGCCGCGGATGGCCGAGATGGTGGTCGGCGAGAAGGTGACGCTGGAGGAGATGGGCGGCGCCCGGATGCACACCACCGTGTCCGGCTGCGGTGACCTGCTCGCCGCCGACGACGCCGAGGCGATCGAGCTGGCCAAGCAGTACTTCTCCTACCTGCCCGGTTCGTGGCAGTCGAGGCCGCCGTCGTACGACGCCTCGCCGGCGGCCCGCGACTTCACCCGGGACCTGGTGCCGGCCGAGGAGAGTGTCGGTTTCGACATCCACGACGTGATCGACGCCGTGGTCGACGCGGACACGTTCTTCGAGCTCAAGCCGTCGTACGCGCCGGAGCTCATGACCGGGTTCGGGCTGCTGGCCGGTCAGGTGGTCGGCATCGTGGCGAACCAGCCGGCTGTGAAGGGCGGGGTGCTGTTCGTCGACTCGGCGGACAAGGCGGCCCGGTTCATCTGGCTGTGCGACGCGTTCAACGTGCCGCTGGTGTACCTGTGCGACGTTCCAGGCTTCATGATCGGCAGCGAGGTGGAGCGGGCCGGCATCATCCGGCACGGCGCGAAGATGATCACCGCGGTGTCCGAGGCGACCGTGCCGACGGTGTCCGTGATCGTCCGCAAGGCGTACGGCGCCGGCCTCTACGCGATGTGTGGTCCCGGCTTCTCGCCGGACGCCTGCGTCGCGCTGCCGACCGCGAAGATCGCGGTGATGGGTCCGGAGGCGGCCATCAACGCCGTGTACTACAACAAGATCCAGGAGATCGCCGACGAGACCGAGCGGGTCGAGTACGTCTCCCGCCTGCGCGAGGAGTACGAGACCGACATCGACATCCTCCGCCTGGCCGCGGATCTGGTCATCGACGCGATCGTCGAGCCGGAGGACCTCCGCGACGACCTGATCGCCCGCCTGGCCGCGGCCCAGTCCAAGGACCGGACGTTCTCCCACCGCCGCCACGGCGTACCGCCCGTGTAGCTAGGGTCGGCCCGTGAGCGCACACGATTTCGCGAACAGGATCCGGTCCCGGGAGAAGCTGATCGGCTACTGGGTGGTGATGGACGCGCCGGTGGCGACCGAACGCATTGCCCGGCTGGGGTACGACTACGTCGTGCTCGACGGCCAGCACGGCCTGCTCGGGTATCAGGGTCTGCTGCACGGCCTGCTCGCCGTCGACGCGGGCGCAGCGCTCGGCGGCAGCGGGTCGGTCGGGCTGGTGCGGGTCGAGGCGAACCACCCGACGCCGATCGGGCGGGCGCTGGACGCCGGCGCGCTCGGCGTGATCGTGCCGCTCGTGGACAGCTCCGACGACGTCACCCGGGCGGTGCGGGCGGCGAAGTACCCGCCGGCCGGCGTCCGCTCGTACGGGCCGATGCGGTCGGCCCTCCGGGTCGGTCCGGTCCCGGCCGACGCCGACGCGGCGACCGTCGTACTGGCGATGATCGAGACGCCGCTCGGGCTGAAGAACGTCGCGGAGATCTGTGCGACGCCCGGCCTGGACGGGGTGTACGTCGGTCCGTCGGATCTCGGACTGTCCGTCGGCGCGCGGTTCCCGGGTGACCCGGAGGTCGAAGGGCCGTTCGAGGAGGCGGTCGAGCTGATCGCGCGGACCGCCCGGGACGCGGGGATCGCGGCCGGCATCCACACCTCCGACGGCGACACCGCGCAGCGACGACTCGGCCAGGGGTACACGTTCGCGACCGTTGCCTCCGACCTCACCCACCTGGAGGACGCCGCCGCGGCGCATCTGAAGGCCGCCCGGTCGTAGGAAGACTCCGAGCCGCTCCCGGGTTAGGTTCGGAGAGGACCGCGCCCGAACGCTGCACCGAGGAGGCTTGCGATGAGGGCACCTGAGCGAGGGGCACTGCCGCTGCGGCTGGCCGCGACCCTGGGCCGGACGTACGGCCGGGTGACCGAGACCGTGCAGGGTCTGAGCGACGCCGACTTCGACCGGCCGACCCGGTGCGAGGGGCTGGCGGTCGGGCCGCTGCTGGTCCACCTGCTGTACGACGCCCAGCGTGCGCTGACGGGGTTCGCCAGCCCGGCCACCGCCGTACCGGACCGGGACTTCGTCACCTACTGGCGTGACTTCCCACCCGGCGCGGACGGCGACACGTACTTCGACCGGACGGTGGCGTCGGCGTACCGGAGGCCGGCTGCCCTGGTGCAGCACTGGCGTGAGGTGTCCGAGGCCGCCGCTCGCGCGGCTACGGCCGGCCTCGCGGACAAGGGCCGGCGGGTGGAGACGCAGGGGCACGTCCTGCGTGCGACCGACTTCGTGGCCACCTTGGTGCTGGAGGCAACGGTCCACCACCTCGACCTGACCGTCGACCTGCCGGACGCGCCGGAGCCGGATCCGGAAGGACTGCAGGTGACCGCGCGGACGCTGGACGGCCTGTTCGGCCCGGAGGCGTGGGACGTGATCGGCTGGGACACCACGACGTACGTGCTGAAGGCGACCGGCCGGGTGCCGCTCGACGAGGACGACCTCGACATGCTCGGCCCGTACGCCGACCGCCTGCCGCTCCTCGGTTAGAGCACCCCGGCGAACGGGTCCTCCAGGTCCTGCCAGTTCATCGCGGCGAGCTCGGACTCGGTCAGCAGGCAGGCGTCCAGGATCGCCTGCAACCGCGCGGGATCCAGGCCCATACCGGTCGCGACCACCGTGCACTCGGCGAGGTGCTCGGTGTCGGACCACTCGCCGAGCGTGCCGAGGGACGCGCTGTACCCGGCGGACTCCCAGCGCACCCGCTGCGTCGGCCGGTTGGCCAGCCAGACGACCCCACGGCTGCGGACGACGCCGTCCACGATGTCCTCGAGGGCGTCGTTCAGCCGGGCAGGGTGCAGCGGTCGGGTCGACCGCCACAGCACCGTCGTCACGCCGTCCCCACTCGGCTGCACCCGGTCGGACGACGCCAGCTCACCCGCCCACGCCTCGGCCGCCTCGTGGTCGAACAGTCCCGTCCGCGCGACCGGACCGGTCGGTACGCCGTCCGGATCGGCGGCGACGACCGTGGTCCGCGGATTGAGGTGAACCAGGAGGTTGTGCAGCCGCTCCGGTGCGTTGCTGCGGTGTGCGTTGGCCAGCACGCACACGTCGGCGTACTCGATCTGCCGTGCGGTCAGCTCGGCGACGTTGCGCCGGTCAGGTGGCCCGAGCGCCAGTCCGCGCTCGTCCAGCAGCTCGTCACCGGACAGCTGCTCGACCAGCAGTACGGCGTCGACCACGCAGGTGACCGTGTCGACCACGACCTCGGGCAGGGTCGCCACCAACGCGCTCGCGAGCGGACGGGCCTCCATCGCCGGCGGAGCGGCCAGGACGACGTGATCCCACTGCTGCCGTGCGACCAGGGTCTCGAGCAGCGGCAGCAGCGACTCGATCAGCTGACACGCTCCGCAGTCGTCCCCCACGGTGAATTCACCGGCGTCGATCGGGCCGGACGCATCGAGCACCCGCCAGGACAGCACGCCCCGCCCGGGCAACTCGTCCTGATCGACCACCACGGCCACGGTGGTCGCGTCCAGCATCGTCTTCAGCACCGGCTCGCGCAACGTCGTCGACAGGCCGGCCAACAGGGACAGCGGAACCTTCGGGTGGGCGGTCATGGGGATGAGTATATGAAAACGGTTTTCATCAGTCCAGATGGGGTGGCGGATGTCTTTCCCGTCAGGCCGGGAAATTTCCCGACCTCGCGCGGAATCGGCTGTTAACAGTTAAGGGCTCGAGGACTGGCCGGAGACCGGTCGCCTGCCTAGGGTCCGGAGTGGGGATCGGCCGGAGGTGTGGGATGGGTGAGCGGGAGTTCGCCGACGTGTTGCGCGCGGCCATCCAGGCGCGGGGCCTCGGACTCGACCGGATCCGTGAGCGTCTGCTGGCGCAGGGCGTGTCCGTCAGCCTGGCGACGTTGAGTTACTGGCAGTCGGGCCGGTCGCGGCCGGAGCGGCGGGACTCGCTCGCCGCCGTCGAGCTGCTGGAGTCGGTGCTCGAGGTGCCGGCCGGGACGTTGTCCGCGTCGCTCGGTCCGCCGCGACGCCGTGGACGCTGGCTGAGCACGGTCCCGGACCGGCCCGAGGTGGCGGCGTACTGGCCGCGGCCCGACGCGGTCGAGGATGCGGTCAGCGGTGTCGACATCCGGTGGGACGAGCGGCTGACCCGGATCAGTCAGCACGACCGGGTGTTCATCGGTCCGGAAGGCGGCGAGCGGTCGTACCACTCCCGCCAGGTACTCCGTGCCGAGGCGGACGGCCCGGATCGCTGGGTGGTGATCATGCACCTCGACGAGCACGACCGCCCGCTGCCGGCCATCCGCCCACTCCGCCACTGCCACCTGGGCCGGACCGTACGCCGTCCCGCGGACGGGCTCCTGGTCGCGGAGCTGCTCTTCGACCGCCCGCTGCGCAAGGGCGAGACGGTGATCACCGAGCACGAGTTGGTGAACGTGGCGCCGTACCCGCCGGAGACGAACTACGAGCGCAAGTTCCGCCTGCCGGTGCGTGAGTTCGTGCTGGAGGTGTGCTTCGACCCCGGGCGGCTGCCGGTGGAGTGCAGCGTGTTCTCGCAGCTGGACGACGATGACGAGCTCGTCCGGCCGGTCGGCGTCGACACCGAGGTGCACGGGGTCGTCCTCAACTTCGGACCCGGCCGCTACGGCTTCCGCTGGGCCTGGCCGAAGTGAACTGTCAATCCCCGGAAACTTAACTGTGAAAGGGGTTCCGGCGATTCCGTGTCGTCGGACGACCTCCTACGTTCGGGTCCACCGTCCCCGCCCGAACGCAAGGAGAACAGCCATGAAACGGCCTGTGACAGCAGTGGTCCTGCTCGCCGGCGCGCTCGTCGTCCAGCCCGGTCAGGCGATCGCCGTCGAACCCGATCCGTCCCCACAGCAGGTTTCCGCGAGCCTGCCGACGTCACCCGGTCAAGCGGGTCGCTGGATCGAGGACGGCCGGCTGGTCGTCGCCGTGGTCGACGAGGCGTCCGCCGGCCAGGTCCGCGCCGCCGGCGCCGTACCGAAGCGGGTATCCCGCAGTCAGGGCGACCTGGATCGTCTGCTCGCCGAGGTGGACAGCATCGCCCGGACCCAGGACGGTCTGCAGAGTTGGGGGATCGACCCGATCGCCAACAAGGTCGTGGTCAAGGGGCGTGGTGCGTACAGCGACTTCGCCGCTCTCGGCGACGGCGTGCAGGTCGTGCGGGTGACCACCGACTTCCGCCAGCAGGCCGGTGAGGTCAACCCCGGCGATCCGTGGTGGCCGGGCGGCGAGAGCAACTGCTCGGTCGGGTTTCCGGCGACCGACGGCCAGCAGCGGGTGTTCCTCACCGCGGGCCACTGCACCGACAACGCGAACCAGCCGGCTTACGGCGCGAGCGGCCAGTCGAACCGCATCGGTACGTCGAACGTCGGCGGCACCCGTAGCGTGAACGCCCGCGAAGGCGACATGGGCGTGGTCGCGGTCACCGAGGCCGGCTGGACCACCTCGCCGAACGTCAACACCTGGGGGCAGCCGGCGGTCACGGTCACCGGGTCGGCCGACGCGATCGTCGGCGAGACCGTCTGCCACAGCGGCAACACCGCGCCGAACTGGGAGTGCGGCCGGGTCACCGCGGTCAACCAGACCATCGACTACGGCAACGTGGTGATCGAGGGGCTGACGACGACCACTGCGTGCTCGCAGGGTGGTGACTCCGGTGGCGCGTGGCTGCGGGCGGACAAGGCGGTCGGTCTGCACTCGGGCGGCAACTCCACCTGCACCCCGAACCAGGACAACTCGATCTTCCAGCCGGTCGGCGAGGCACTCGCGAAGTGGAACCTCACGCTGCTGACCGACGACGAGCCGCCGGTGGACGACGACGAGGCGCCGACCGCGCCGGGCTCCCCGCGATCGACCGGTACGACCGCGGACAGCATCTCGCTCGCCTGGACCGCCGCGACCGACAACGTCGGCGTCACCGGGTACGACGTACTCGACGGGTCGCGCGTCGTGGCGTCCACGGCCACCACCTCGGCGACGGTCACCGGGTTGGCGGCGGACACATCGTACAGTTTCACCGTCGTCGCGAAAGATGCTGCGGGCAACAAGTCCGTGGCGAGCGCGGTGGTGACGGCGCGGACGCAACCCGGCGGCGGCCGGACGTTCGCCAACGGGACCGACTACCCGATCCGGGACTTCCAGGTGGCGGTCAGCCAGGTCCGCTCGACCGCGAGCGGCCGGACGGCGAGCCCGATGCGGGTGACCGTCGAGGGCAATCACACCTGCCTGGAGGACCTGAACATCAGCCTGGTGTCGCCGAGCGGACGCCGGTACTACCTGCAGCGGTACGGCGGGACGACCTGTCACCCGCTGCCGGCGAGCAAGACGTACGACGTACCGGCCAACGAGACCGCGGCCGGGACGTGGACGCTCCGGATCGGTGACAACGGCTACGGCGACACCGGAACGCTGACCAACTGGTCCATCACCCTCTGAGCTCGACGCGGCTCGTCCCAGGAAATCCCTGCGCGAACTGTCGTGATCGTCTGGTAGTCAAGGGGTATGGCGATCGAGATCGAGCGGTTCAAGGGTGACTGGGACGAGCTGAGCGAGCTCGTCGACCTGGCGTTCGCGTCCCCGTGGAACGAAGCCCAACTGGAGGCCGAGCGCCGCATCTGGGAGCCGGAGCGGAGCACCGCCGCGGTCGACGACGGTCAGCTGGTCGGGCATACCGGCGCGTTCTCGCTGCGGATGACCGTGCCGGGGGCGCAGATCCCGGTCGCCGGCGTGACTCTGGTCGCGGTCCGGCCGACCCACCGGCGCCGCGGGATCCTGCGCGACCTGATGCGGGCGCAGTTGACCGACATTCACGAGGCCGGCAGCGAGCCGATCGCGGCGCTGACGGCGAGCGAGCCGGTCATCTACGGCCGGTTCGGGTACGGGTTGGCTTCGGACCACCAGGAGATCGCCGTCCCGAAGGCGTCCCGCGAGCTCCGGCGGGTGGCCGGCATCGACGACGTACGGATTAGGTACGTCGACGTGCACGACACGCTGGCCGAGTGCGCGGCCCTGCGGAACCGGCTGGCGGCCGGCCGGCCGGGGATGTTCCACCACGACGACCGCTGGCAGGAGTACGTCGTGGGCGTCAACCTCGGCAGTGACTCGGTGAACGGATCGCCCGCTCGCTGCGTGCTGGCCGAGCGCGACGGCGAGCTCACCGGATTCGCGTACTACCGGACGCTGCGCAAGGGCGACAACTTCCTCAAGGTGGACCGCGTCCATGCGGTGGACCTCGCGTCGCATGCCGCACTGTGGCGGTACCTGCTGGAGCCGGATCTGCTCCGTGAGACCAGGTGCGGAGGGCTGCCGTCGGACGATCCGCTCCTGGAGTTGCTGCTCGACCCGCGAGCGCCCAACCCGATCACGCGGGACGGGCTCTGGGCCCGGCCGGTGGACGTCGGCCGTGCGCTGGCAGCTCGCACGTACGCGCGGGAGATCGACGTAGTGCTGGCGGTGACCGACGACTTCCTGCCGTGGAACGCGGGTAGTTGGCACCTCGCCGGCGGCCCGGACGGGGCGACCTGCGAGGCGACCTCGCGGCCGGCTGATCTGGCCGTCGACGTCCGTGAACTGGGCGCGGTCTACCTCGGCCGGCCGTCGCTGGCGAGGCTCGGAGCGGCCGGGCTCGTGCAGGAGCACACTGTCGGCGCGCTCGCAGCCGCGTCGGAAGCGTTTTCCGCACATCGGCTTCCATGGCTCGATACCGGCTTCTAATCGGTTAGCCTTCCGGGATGCAGCGGAGCCGTCGGGGAGCGCTGACGCTGGCTGTCGTGCTGATGCTGGGGATCACGGCGGCCGGTTTCGTGGTGCTCGCCTCGGCGGGTGGTCCGGTGCGCCCGGTCAGCGAGAGCACGCTCCGGGCCACGCCGCGGCCGCTACCGACCTCCTCGCCCGACGAGACCGTGAGCGCGCCGACGCCGGCCCCGCCGCCACTTGACGGAGCCGCGGAGCCGAAGCCGCTGCCGGCCTGGATCCAGGCGCTGTGGCAGGCCGTCGTCTGGCTGACGATCGCCGCGCTGGCCGCGTTCCTCGGCTGGTTGCTCTACAGGGTGCTGCGCAAGGTCCAGTTGCCACAGACGGAGACCGAGGACACCGACTGGGAGCGGATGAAGGCCGACCGGCTCGCCGAGGCGGTCGACACCGGTCTGTCCAGGATCGACACCGGCCGGGCAACCGACGCGGTGATCGCCTGCTGGGTCGCGCTCGAGCAGGCGGCCGCGTCTGCCGGCGTGGCCCGCGACCCGTCCGAGACGCCGGCCGAGTTCACCGTCCGGGTGCTCGGCGTCGGCGGGATCTCCGAGCCGCAACTCGTACGGCTCGGCGAGCTCTACCGCGAGGCCCGCTTCTCCACGCACGGCTCGACCGAGCAGGCCCGGGCCGAGGCCCGGTCCGCCCTGCTCACGCTGCGGGACGAGTTGGCCGCCGCGCATCCGGACAGCGGGGTGGTGGCCGGATGACGTCGTACCGGTGGACGCCGTTGGAGGAGTCCGAGCGGCGGGGCCAGGGGCAACCGGCGCCGCGAGTCCGGGCGACGCTGCTGAACAAGGTGCTCATGCAGCACGTCGGCCTGACGGTGCTGACCAGCCTGCTGCTGGTCGGCGTGTTCGGCGCGGCCGGGATGGCACCGCGGCCGGTGTGGTTCGTTGCGACGGCCCTCGCGGTCGGCTTCGGCACGCTGGCGATCCGGCTGATCATGCCGCAGGTGCTGGAGACCAGCTGGCCGACCCGGCAGGACGAGCGGCTCGCCGCGCAGCGTGCCCGGAGCAACGACAACCGCACGCAGTTCCTGGCCACCTGGCTGCTGGAGGCCGGCCGGGAGCGACGTGCGGGCGAGGGCTCGCAGACGTTCGTACGCCGGATCCGGCCGCTGCTCCTGGAGCTGACCACCGACAGGCTCGTGCACCGGCACGGTGTCGACCCGGTCCGGGAGCCGGAGCGGGCGCGGGAGCTGACCGGCGACCAGTTGTGGAGCCTGATCAGCGGGGACGACAGGCGCACCGCGTCGTTCGCCGAGATCGAGAACGCCGTCCAGACCATCGAGAAGCTGTGAGGAACCGTGACTGATCCAGGACTGCACCCCACCGCGCCGTCCGGTCGCCCTGACGCCGGCGAGCGGGAGCTGCAGGTTGCGGAGGTGTCCACGCTCAGCCGCGAGGTGCTGGACCGGGTGAGCGAAGCCGTCGTCGGCAAGACCGGCGCGCTTGAGCTCGTGCTGGCCGGGATCCTCGCCGGTGGGCACGTGCTGCTCGAGGACTTCCCGGGCCTGGCCAAGACACTGGCGGCCCGGTCGTTCGCGCAGGCGCTGGGGCTGGAGTTCCGGCGGGTGCAGTTCACCCCCGACCTGCTGCCGTCCGACGTGACCGGCGGGTTCGTGTACGACCAGAAGGAGTCCGAGTTCGCGTTCCGGCCGGGACCGATCTTCACCGGCCTGCTGCTGGCCGACGAGATCAACCGGACGCCGCCGAAGACGCAGGCCGCGCTGCTGGAGTCGATGCAGGAGCACCAGGTCACGGTCGAGGGCCAGACGTTCCCACTGCCCAACCCGTTCCACGTGCTCGCGACCGCGAACCCGGTCGAGTACGAAGGCACCTATCCGCTGCCCGAGGCGCAGCTCGACCGCTTCATGCTCCGGATCGGCTTCGGGTACCCGAGCGCCGAGGAGGAGTGGGAGGTCCTGCGTCGCCGGATGAGCCGCCGCCAGGAGGACCAGACGGTCGAAGCGGTCACCGACGCCGCCGGCCTGCTCGCCGCCCAGCGCGCGATCGAGACGGTGACGGTCGACGACACCGTCGGCCAGTACTGCGTCGACCTCGCGGCCGCCACCCGCCGCGACTCGCAGGTCCTCGTCGGCGCGTCCCCGCGTGGGTCGCTGGCGTTGTTGCTGACGGCCCGTTCGTACGCCGTGATCCAGGGCCGGGACTACGTCGTACCGGAGGACGTGAAGGCGGTCGCCGTACCGGCGCTGGCGCACCGGATCACGGTGCGGCCGGAGCTGTGGCTGCACGAGGTGTCCGGGGCGACCGTCGTCCGCGCGGTCCTCGGCTCGGTTCCGACCCCGCCCACCGTCGTCGGCGCGCCCGGGGCCGGTGCGTCTGGTGTCGGTGCGTCCGGTGTCGGTGCGTCCGGGCCGGACGCATCAGGGGTCGGCGCGTCCCGATGACGGCGCTGGGAGTGGAGTGATGCGCTGGCAGCCGACGCACGCGCAGATCCGGGCGGTGGGTGTGGCCGGTCTGCTGCTGCTCGTCGCGGTGCTGGCGCGGCGGCCGGACGCCGCCGTACTCGGGCTGCCGTTCGCGTTCGTCGCGGTCTGGGGACGGTACTTCCGGCCCCGGGAGCGGCCCGACGTGCACACCGAGGTGGACACGGACGCGCTGTTCGAGGGGCAGGCGACGACGTACCGGCTGCGGGTGGCCGGGACCGTCGATCCGGACATCGACCTGATCGTGGCGGCCTTGCCGCGGGCGCAGTGGTTCCAGTACGACCCGCCGCAGGCCGCGATCGCCGAGCCGGTGACCGACGGCGCGGTCACCCTCGAGGTCGGGTTGCGGTCGAAGCGGTGGGGTATCCGGGCGCTGGAGCGGCCGACCGTGGTGGCGACCTCCGTGCTCGGCGCCTACCGGATCCGGGTGACGTCGGCGGAGCCGGTCTCGATCAGCACGCTGCCGTTGCGCGAGGGCTTCGAGGCCGTCGACTCGGTGCCGCGGCCGGCCGGTCTGGTCGGGTTGCACCGGTCGCGGCGTCCGGGGGAGGGCACCGAGCTGGCCGGCGTACGGCCGTTCCGGACCGGGGACCGGCTACGGCGGATCAACTGGGCCGTGTCCGCGCGGACACGCGAGCTGCACGTCACCTCGACGTGGTCGGATCGGGACACCGAGGTGGTGATCCTGCTCGACACCGGCGGCGAGATCGGCGTCAGCGAAGGGATCGACGGGCGGTCCTCAAGCCTGGACACGGGCGTGCGCGCGGCCGCGTCGATCGCCGAGCACTACCTCCGCCACGGTGACCGGGTCCGCCTGATCGACACCGGCAACCTGGTCCGCGGCGTCCGCTCCGGCAGTGGTCGCGGCCACCTGCGCCGGATCCTCGACGCCCTCGTGCACGCCGACCGCCGCGGTCGGCAGCAGGACGAGCAGCAACTCGTCCGGCGCAATCGCATCCGGTCCGACAGTCTGGTCGTCGTCCTCAGCCCGCTGCTCCGCCAGCCCATCCTCGGGTACGTCGTGACGCTCGTGCACTCGGGCTGCACGGTGATTGCCGTGGACACGCTGCCGCCGGACATCGCCTCGGTGATCGACCTGGACGAGCACGACGCCCGTGCCTGGCCGCTCGCCTGGCGATTGCGCATGCTCGAACGCCGCCGTGAGCTCGACCGCCTCGGCGACCTGGGGGTCCCGACCGTCCGCTGGCAGGGCGCCGGGACGCTGGACGAGGTACTGCGGGATGCCTCCAGGTTGTCCGCCGCACCGAGGATCCGCTCATGACGCCGTCCGAGAAGATCACGCTGTGGTTGGCGCAGTTGCAGGCTTCGGGGCTGGCCGCGCGGCTGGCGCGACTCGTCATCGCGATCGCCGGTGGGGTCGCGTTGCTGGTGTCGGCGGTGCAGCCGTGGGACCAGCTCGACCTGATTCCGCTCGTGGCGATTCCGATGCTCGTGGCAACGGTCGTCCTGCCGGACTCGCTGGCCGGGGTGATCTTCATCGTGGTGATGGCCGGCGGGTGGTTGATGCGCGCGCCGGCTGAGGTCGGCTGGAGCCTGGCTCTGCTCGCGATCGCGCTGCTGATGGTGCATCTGGCAACCGCGTTCAGTGCACAGCTGCCGTCGTACGCCCTCGTGCACAAGCAGGCACTCCGCCGCTGGTTGGTGCCGACGGCAATCGCCGTCGTACTCGTCCCGGTCGTCGCGATCGCCGCCGCGCTGATCCGGGACGCCGCCGTGCCAGGATCCATGCTCGTCACGGTGGTCGCCCTCGTCCTCGCAACCACCCTCATCTGGTTCGCCGCCGACCAGCGACTCGGCCGCGACTAATCGGGCGGGGTGCCCAGGGTGGCGGAGATTTCTTCGGCCCAGGGGACGGGGACGGCTGAGGGGCCGAGGACCTGCATCGCGGACATGACGGTGAGCAACATGCCGGTGGCGAGGAACTCGCGGGCCTCCAGCGGTGAGGCGCCGGTGAGGTCGCGGACCAGGCGGTACATGCCGCCGAAGCGTTCGCGGACCAGGTCGCCGATCGCGGGCTCGCCGCCGGCGGAGAAGCCGTGCAGCAGGACCAGAAGGAGCTCACGCTCGGACAGGAACACCTCGTAGCGACTGCCCAGGCTGGCGAGCGTCGGCTCCTCGTCCGCCGCGTCCCGGAACGTCTGCTCGATCCGGTCGCACACCGACCCGAGCGCGGCCAGGAACAACTGCTGCTTGCTGCCGAACAACCGGATCACGTACGGCTGCGAGACGCCCGCCAGCCGCGCGATCTCGTCCGTCTTCGTGCCCGCGTACCCGGACGCCCCGAACGCCTGCACGGCGGCGCGCAGCACCTCCTCACCACGCTCCGCCGCGGTCAACCGAACCCTCGCACCCATAGCTCTCCTCTCGGGTCTCTTGACATGTTATCAGTGAATGCATACTTTGTGAGGAGACTTGTTATCAGTGAATTACAACTAACCGCTGTGAGGAGCTCACCATGACCTCGACCGCTCTCGGCGAGAGGCTCGAACCACCCGCGCCACCGGCTCGGCGGGCCGGGCTGGGCGCCGTACTGACCGCGGTGGGCATTCCCACCTTCATGGTCACGCTGGACAACCTGGTCGTCACGAACGCGCTGCCGGTGATCAAGGCCGAGCTCGGCGCCTCGCTGTCCGACCTGCAGTGGTTCGTGAACGCGTACACGCTGTCGTTCGCGGCGCTCCTGCTGACAGCGGCCGCGATCGGCGACCGGCTCGGCCGGCGGCGGATCTTCCTGGCCGGGATCGTCGTGTTCACGCTGGCGTCCGCGGCCTGTGCACTGGCTACCGAGCCATGGATGCTGATCGGCGCCCGGGCGATCCAGGGTGTCGGCGCGGCGGCTGTCATGCCGTTGTCGCTGACGTTGCTGGCCGGCGCCGTGCCGGACCGGCTGCGCAGTGCCGCGATCGGTGCCTGGGGTGGCATCTCCGGCCTGGGCGTCGCGGTCGGCCCGGTCGTCGGCGGTGCCGTGGTCGACGGCCTGAACTGGCAGTGGATCTTCTGGCTCAACGTGCCGATCGGCGTGTTCGCCGTACTGCTGGCCGCCCGGGTGCTGGGTGAGTCGCGCGGTCCGGTGAAGCGGCTCGACCTGGCTGGGCTGGTGCTGGCGACGGCCGGCGTACTGTCGATCGTCTGGGGTGTCGTGCACGGTGCCGAGGACGGGTGGACGTCCGGCGGCGTCCTCGCGACGTTGATCGCCGGTGTGGTGCTGCTGGCCGCGTTCGTCGGCTGGGAGCGTCGTACGGCGGCGCCGATGCTGCCACTGCGGTTGTTCTCGGTCCGGGCGTTCAGCGTCGTGAACCTCACCTCGTTCACGTTCTCTGTCGGCGTCTTCGGGTCGGTCTTCCTGCTGGCGCAGTTCTTCCAGGTCGTGCAGGGCTACAGCCCGCTCGAATCCGGTCTGCGGACGTTGCCGTGGACGATGGCCCCGATGGTGGTCGCACCGCTCGCCGGCATGGTCGTCGACCGCGTCGGTGCCCGCGCCCTGATCGCGACCGGCCAGGTCTTCCTCGCCGCCGCCCTCGGCTGGATCGCGCTGATCACGTCGGCGTCCACGCAGTACGGCGAGCTCGTCCTGCCGTTCGTCCTGGCCGGGATCGGGATGGGCCTCACGTTCGCTCCCGCGGCGAGCGTGGTGATGGAGAGCGCGTCCGACGCCGACCGCGGGGTCGCGTCCGGCACCAACAACACGATCCGCGAAGTCGGCGTCGCGATGGGCGTCGCCGTCCTCGCCTCGGTCTTCGCGTCCGCCGGCTCCTACGAGTCGCCCGTCAGCTACGTCGACGGCCTCGTCCCCGCGGTCTGGACCGGCGCCGCGATCGTCGCGGCCGGCGCCGTCGTCGCACTCCTCCTCCCTGGCCGCAAACGGCTCTAAAGTGTCAGGGTGCTGGGAGCCGACGACGTACGACGCATCGCCCTGTCCTTCCCCGGGACGGTCGAGAAGGAGCGCTGGGGGCACCCCACCTTCGACGTGGCCGGCCGGATGTTCATCACCGTCCCCGACGACCAGACGTCGTTCGCCGTCCGCTGCCCACGCCTCGAGCGCGAGGAGCTGATCGCGGCGGAGCCCGAGAAGTTCTGGGTTCCGCCGCACGAGGCGGGCTCCAACTGGGTCCGAGCCCGCCTGGCCGCCCTCGAGGACATCGAAGAACTCCACGACATCCTTCACGACTCCTGGCGCCAGGTAGCGCCGAGTGAACTGCTCGACCTCTGACCTGGGCCGGCGGCGGCTGGGGAATCAGCCGCCGCTGCCGTACGGACGGGTGATGATCTCCAGCCAGTGCCCGTCCGGGCCCTCCCAGTAGAGGCCGCGGCCGCCGTCGCCGTGGTTGATCTCTCGCGGTTGGCGTTTGAAGGGGTCGGCCCACCACTGCCGGCCGTCGTCCCGCAAGCGACCGAGGATCAGGTCGAACTCCTCCTCGCTGACCAGGAAGGCGTAGTGCTGGCCGTGGATCTCGCCCTCGGTGTCCATGAAGTCCAGGCTCGCCCCGTTGGCCAGCTTCAGCTCGGCGAACGGGCCGTAGGCTTTCGCCTCCGGCAGACCGAGTACCTCGCTGACATCGCGAGCCGCAGCCCAGCGGTCCTGCACGTGCACGATCGTGTGGTTCAGCTCGACACTCATCGGGCTCTCCCAGTGGCCGGTCCTCAGTTGGGTGTGACCACCACTCTGCACCGGGACGTCGCTCCCGTGAAGCCCCGCCTCGGTGCGGCTAACTGACGTTGTTGGGGGAGGCTGTGTAGGTGTTGCAGGTGGCGGGGTTGCCGGTTTTGAAGGATTGGCCCATGAAGCGGGCCTGGCTGGCCTTGCTGCCGTGGGTGCCCTCGTTCGGTTTGTCGCCGGCGGTGACGACCCACTTGTTCCACACCTGCAGCATCAGGCCGTTGATCGGGTAGCTGCGTTTGTTGACCGCGAGGAACACCCCGGCGAAGCAGTTCGCCTGCAGTTCGGTACGCCGGTTCATCCGCAACCGGTCGGCGTACGACGCGGCGTCGTACTCCAGGTCGTGAGCGGCCTCGAGGATGCCGGTGAGCTCCTGGACGTGGTGGCCGTACTCGTGGGCGATCGACCGGGAGTACCACATCCGCGAGTACGCCTTGGACTCCGCGTCCGGGTACTCCAGGTAGGTCTTCACGAAGACGTCGACCTTCATGTACATCGTCTGGTTCGACGGGCAGTAGAACGGCACCGCGACCGGACCGTTGCCGCACGGCGTGCTCGTGCTCGTGCCGGCCCAGTACGTCATCTTCGGCGGCACGAACCGGTAGCCGGCCTTGGTCACCAGCGAGGCCCAGCCGCGGTCCAGGCACGGCTTGATCGCGGCCCAGTAGGCGGCCGCGTTCCGGTTGTTGGTCGGACGGACGCGCGGCTCGCGGCAGTTGGTCGCCGCCATCTGGCCGACCGAGTAGAGCTTGTTCTTGGCAACGATGTCGATCGCCTGCGGCTCCGGCGCCTCCGTGGTCGTCGGTTCCGAGGTGGGCTCCGACGTGGGCTCGGAGGTCGGCTCCGTCGTCGTGGTCGGGGTCGGCGTGTAGCGGCCCGAGCTGACGGGCGGGGTGTAGTCGTCGTCGGAGCCCTCGCCGACCTGGTTCCAGACGAACAGCCCGGCGACCGCGACCGCGAGCAGACCGAGCACGAGCACGGCCGGCGCCTTGGACTTCTTCCGCGGCCGCTGCGGCTGCCAGCCGGGCTGGAACCCAGGACCGCCCGGACCGCCAGGACCACCCGGCGGTCCGAAGGTGGGGCCCCAGCCGAAGCCCTGCCCCTGCTGCGGCGCGACCGACACCGGTCCGTACTGCGGCTGACCGCCGTACTGCATCGGCGGCGGACCGTAAGACCCGGGCGGCGCACCGTAAGCACCAGGAGGACCGGAGGGACCGGGTGGGCCCGCGGGCGGGCCGGGCTGCTGGTACGGCGGGTACGGCGGATTCTGGCCCTGCGGACCGCCGAACGGTGTCTGGCTCAACCCCGTTCCTTTCGATGGACAGCGACCGCCACAGTATCGGCAGAAACAGGTCAGTCCGGACGGGCCCCGGGAGGTAGGGTCGGCCAGGTGACCGATGCCAGTACGCCGAACAGCCCGATCGACCAGCTCTCCGAGCGATACCTCGAGGAGTACGTCGCGTTGTCGCCGACCGCGGCGACGTTCATGGGGATCGAGGGCCACGACCACGAGCTGCCGGACTACACCCCGTCCGGGTTCGAGGCGCTCATCGACCTGACCCGGCGGTCCCTCGCCGAGGCCCGCGCGACCGCGACCGGGAGCCCGCGCGAGGAGGTCGCCAAGGACGCGTTCCTGGAGCGGCTCGGGCTGGAGCTGGAGACGTACGAGGCCGGCGTACCGCAGCATCAGCTGAACGCGATCGCCTCCGTCCCGGCGGAGATCCGGCAGGTGTTCGACCTGATGCCGACCGCGACCGAGCAGGACTGGGAGACCATCGCGATCCGGCTCAACCAGGTCGGCACGACGCTCGACGGTTACCGCGAGACGCTGCTGGAGCAGGCCGGGCAGGGCCGGGTGTCCGCCGTCCGGCAGGTGAAGGACCTGGCCGAGCGGATCGCCAGCTGGACCGGTGCCGACGGTGACGACTTCTTCGCCGGCCTCGCCGCGCAGGCGCCGGACAGCCCGGTGAAGGCGTCCGTCGAGGCCGCGGCCGCGTCCGCGCGGAAGGCGTACGAGCAGTTCGGCGGCTGGCTGACCGCGGAGATCGCGCCGCGCGCGCCGGAGCGGGACGCGTGCGGCCGCGAGGTGTACGAGCTTGCCTCCCGCAACTTCCTCGGCGCGGCGATCGACCTCGAGGAGACCTACGCGTGGGGCTGGGAGGAGCTCGCCCGGATCGAGGGCGACATGCAGTCGATCGCGGCCGGGCTGAACGCCGGCGACCGCTCGATCGAGGCCGCCGCCGCGATCCTGGACGACGACCCGGGCCGCAAGATCCGCGGCAAGGAGGCCTTCCGCGACTGGATGCAGCAGCTGTCCGACGCGGCCGTCGCCGAGCTCGGCGGCACCCACTTCGACATCCCCGCCGAGATCCGCACCCTGCAGTGCATGATCGCCCCGACCTCGGACGGCTCGATCTACTACACGCCGCCGAGCGAGGACCTCACCTCCCGGCCAGGCCGGATGTGGTGGGCGGTGCCGAACGGCGTCGAGGACTTCGCCACCTGGCGCGAGGTCACCACGGTCTACCACGAGGGCGTGCCCGGCCATCACCTCCAGTGCGCGCAGACGATGCTGCGCACCGACCTGCTGAACCGCTGGCAGCGGATCGCCTGCTGGGTCTCCGGTCACGGCGAGGGCTGGGCCCTGTACGCCGAGCGCCTGATGGAGGAGCTGGGATACCTCGAGGACCCGGGCGCGCGGCTCGGGATGCTGGACGCGCAGGGGTTCCGGGCGGCCCGGGTGATCGTCGACATCGGCATGCACCTGGAGCTCGAGGTCCCACGGGACAACCCGTTCGGCTGGCGTCCGGGCGAGCGGTGGAACGCCGAGCTCGGGTTCGAGTTCCTCCGGGCGCACTGCCGGATGGAGACCGAGTTCCTCAAGGCCGAGCTCAACCGTTACCTCGGCTGGCCGGGGCAGGCGCCGTCGTACAAGGTCGGCGAGCGGATCTGGCTGCAGGCGCGTGCGGAAGCCAAGCAGCGCAAGGGATCCGCGTTCGACCTGCGTACGTTCCACTCCGACGCGCTGAACCTCGGCTCGATCGGGCTCGACCCGCTGCGGCGCGCCCTCGCGAAGCTGTGAGCGTCCGGTTCGTCCTGGCGTCGGCGTCGCCGGCGCGGCTGAAGACGCTGCGCGGCGCCGGCGTCGAGCCGGAGGTGATCGTCTCCGGTGTCGACGAGGACAACGTCACCGCGGAGAGCCCGGGCGAGCTGGCCCGGTTGCTCGCGACGCTGAAGGCTCGGGCCGTGGTCGCGGATCTGACCGAGCACGCGACGGTGCTCGGTTGTGACTCGGTGCTCGAGCTCGACGGGGTCGCGTACGGCAAGCCCGGTACGCCGGAGGTCGCGCGCGAACGGCTCCGGACGATGCGCGGCCGGTCCGGCGTACTGCACACCGGCCACTGCCTGATCGACACCTCCTCGAAGCAGGAGCTCCGCGAGTTGGCGTCCACGACCGTCCAGTTCGCCGAGCTGACCGACGAGGAGATCGACGCGTACGTCGCCACCGGCGAGCCGCTCGTGGTCGCCGGCTCGTTCACGGTCGACGGCCTCGGCGGACCGTTCGTCACCGGGATCGACGGCGACTACCACAACGTCGTCGGCGTCTCCCTCCCGTTGCTCCGCAAGATGCTCGCGGAGGTCGGCATCCCCTGGCCGGCGCTGTGGAAGTCCTCGCCACGGATCTCCTACGACGAAATCGAAGCCGCCCGCTACGACGACACGCGCGGCGGAGTCGCCCGCGCCCAGGCGGCGGCTGCTGCCGTCAACTCCCTGCTGCCCAAGGGAGGAAGGGTGCTTGAGCTGGCTGTGGGCACTGGAATTGTGGGGGCGGAGCTTGTTGCTCTTGGCAACCTGGTGCATGGGGTGGATGTGTCTACCGCGATGCTCCGGCACGCGAAGGTCCGGTTGCCGGGGCACGTTGCGGCGGGGGACGCGGGCAGGTTGCCGGTCGCGGAGCGGCGGTGTGACGCGGTGGTTGCGGTGTGGTTGCTGCACCTGGTGGAGGACAGTGAGCCGATCATCGCCGAGGTCGCGCGCGTCCTCCGCCCCGGCGGCGTCTTCGTCACCACGACCGAGAAGACCGACGCCGGCCGGTACGCCGACGGCCGCGGCCCGACGGAGTACCGCTCCCACGACGCCCTGTCCCACCTCGTCGCCACCGCAGCCCGCTACGGCCTCACGCTCGACGCCGCGACCACCTTCCCCGGCCCACGGCGTACGTCCGGCGACGTCCCGGTCTACCCAGTCGTCCGCTTCCGCCGTACCTGACCGGCTAACGTTCGCCTGTGAGTGAGCACGGGCTGACGCCGGAGCACGTGACCGCGTTCGCCCGGACGTGGTTCGTGCCTTCGAACGCGGTGGTGCAGGTGACCGGTCCGACCGAGGTGGAGCTCGCGTACCAGACGAAGCTGGAGCCCTAGGCCTTCAGGCCGGACTTCTTGTCGAGGAGTTGGAGGAGGTCGTGGGCGGCGAGTTCGACGGCCTTGTGGCGCCACTCGGAGGCGCGGTAGACGGAGGCGATCAGCGCGGTGCGGTGGATCCGGCGGAAGTCGCCGATGACGAAGCCGTAGCGGGCCTTGGTCTCGTCGGACGGACCGACGGTGAGTCCGAGGTGCCAGGCGGCGTACTCCTCCCAACTGTGCTTCTCCAGGAAGGCGTTCTGGTCGTCCGCCCGGGGCTGAACCTCGCCCCAGTCGCTGTCCAGCACGTACTGCCGTCCGTCGATCAGTCTCTTCGCCTGCTCGACGGCCGCGGGATTGACCTCGTACTTGGCCATGCCCCCAGTGTTACGGGTGAGCGGACGCTCGCCAACGACCCGGGCCCGCGTGGAAGGGCTGCCGGGCGTGTCGCCAGTACGTGGCCCAGTCGGACGCACGGTCCGGCTCGGCCGGTACGACGGCCGCGGCGGAGCGGGCCGTGATGACGGCGACCAGTGCGGCGAGCTCCTCCGGAGTCGGGTCGCCCTTGACCACCTGCAGGATCGGCTCAGTGCTCACAGCGGAATGTTCCCATGCTTCTTCGGCGGGAGGGTGTCGCGTTTGGTTCGCAGCAGGCGGAGCGCACGGATGATCTCCGCGCGGGTCTCGCTGGGCTTGACGACCGCGTCGATGTAGCCGCGCTCGGCCGCGATGTACGGGTTCGCCAGGTGGTCCTCGTACTCGGTGATCAGCTGTTGACGGCGGCTCTCGGGGTCGTCGGCGGTGGCCAGCTCCCGCCGGTACAGGATGTTCACCGCGCCCTGGGCACCCATGACCGCGATCTGTGCGGTCGGCCAGGCGATGTTCATGTCCGCGCCCAGGTGCTTCGACCCCATCACGTCGTACGCGCCGCCGTACGCCTTGCGGGTGATCACGGTGATCATCGGGACGGTGGCCTCGGCGTACGCGTAGATCAGCTTGGCGCCGCGGCGGATGATGCCGCTCCACTCCTGGTCGGTGCCGGGCAGGAAGCCGGGGACGTCGACGAAGGTCAGGATCGGCAGGTTGAACGCGTCGCAGGTGCGGACGAACCGGGCCGCCTTCTCGGACGCGTCGATGTCCAGGGTGCCGGCGAACTGCAGCGGCTGGTTCGCGACCACGCCGACCGGGCGGCCCTCGACCCGGCCGAAGCCGACGATGATGTTCGGCGCGAACAGCGCCTGCACCTCGAGGAAGTCGCCCTCGTCCAGGACCGCCTCGATCGCGGTGTGCATGTCATACGGCTGGTTCGGCGAGTCCGGGATCAGCGCGTCCAGGGCAAGGTCGGTCTCGCTGACTTCCAGGTCCGCGTCGGAGTCGTAGACCGGCGGGTCCTCCAGGTTGTTCTGCGGCAGGTGACCGACCAGCGTCTTCACCCACTCGATCGCGTCCTCCTCGTCGCTGCCGAGGTAGTGCGCGTTGCCGGACTTGGTGTTGTGCGTCCGGGCGCCGCCGAGCTGCTCCTGGGTGACGTCCTCGCCGGTGACGGTCTTGATCACGTCCGGCCCGGTGATGAACATGTACGACGACTCGTCCACCATCACGGTGAAGTCGGTGACCGCGGGGGAGTAGACCGCGCCGCCCGCGCACGGGCCCATGATCAGCGAGATCTGCGGGATCACCCCGGACGCACGGACGTTGCGGCGGAAGATCTCGCCGTACAGGCCGAGGCTGACCACACCCTCCTGGATCCGGGCGCCGCCGGAGTCGTTGATGCCGATCAGCGGGCAGCCGATCTTCATCGCCAGGTCCATCACCTTGACGATCTTCTCCCCGAACACCTCGCCCAGGCTGCCGCCGAAGACGGTGAAGTCCTGGGCGAACACGCACACCTGCCGGCCGTCGATGGTGCCGAAACCGGTGACCACGCCGTCGCCGTACGGGCGGTTGGCGTCCAGGCCGAACGAGGTCGAGCGGTGCCGGGCGAACTCGTCCAGCTCGGAGAAGGAGCCCTCGTCCAGCAACAGCGCGATCCGCTCCCGGGCGGTCTTCTTCCCGCGCGCGTGCTGTTTCTCCACCGCCCGCTCCGACCCGGCGTGCACGGCCTCGTCGAGCCGCTGCTCGAGGTCCGCGATCTTCCCGGCGGTGGTGTGGATGTTCACGGTCTCTCCCATAACCGGGCAGCCTACGCGCCGGTACGCCGTACCGCCTGTGACGTCGGCCGCACAGCGTGCTGAACCGCCGCGGCGATAGGTTGCCCGGCGTGGCTGACGCGAACGTCGACAATCTCGTCCGCAGGATCAACCGGCTCGTCGTCGAGGACACCGGCGGCTGGTCGATGGCCGACGACGACCAGATCCTGCGGACCGTCACCCGGTCGAACCGGCAGGCCCTCGAGCCGCTGGCGGACAGTCTCGACGTACCGGCCCGGCTCGTGCCGGGGCCGCGTCAGCAGGACCAGCGGCCGGAGATCCGGGCGGCCCTGACCGAGGTCGTGGCCGGCTGTGCGCGCGTGCTGGAGGCCGACGAGGAGTTGCCCGAGGCCCTTTACCAGGACGGTCGGGACCGGCTGGGGGTGGCGATGAGCCGCGCGTACGCGGCGCTCGCCACGCCGAGGCTGACGCCCCGTTTGTTCCCGGACGGGCGGGCCGGCGACCTCGGCACTTTCCCGCCGCCGGCGCTGCGCGGGGACGTGGCCGCGGCCCGGGCGATCGCGGTCGCGATCAGCGCGCGGACCGGACGGGGCGAGGAGGCGGTCGCCACCGCTCTGGTCGCGGCCGGGCGCGGTGCGGTGGCTCCGGTGGCGGCGAAGATGCTGCTGAACCAGCGCCCCGGCTTCGCGGCTCTGCCGGTGCCTGAGCAGGAGGCGCTGACGGCGGCCGTGGCCGACCAGATCGAGTACGACTTCGAGGGACGCCCACAGCGCCGCCCGGCGGCCGACCTCTCCGCGGCCGTGCAGGACCGTCACGACGCGGTCGCCCACGGCACGAACGTGATCACCACTGCGAGCACCGTTGCCGGCGAAGAGGTCGAGCACCTGCATGCGTTGTTCGACACGATCGGCTGGCCGGAGAACACCCCGAGCGTGGAGCGGGCGTCAGGCGGGCCCGAGGGAACGGCTGCGGGAGACGGCTCGGCCGCGGCGGTGGATTCGGCGGTGCGGTTTGCGCCGGGGCATGATCCGGCGGCTGCGGGATTCGCCGCGGTCAAGCCGCCGGCCACTCAGCCCTCGGCGAACCAGGCCGTCTCGGCCGACCAGCCGAAACCCCGCGGCCTCGACGGCCGCAGCTAACCGCACTGCCGACGCGGTTAGGCGGACCGACGGCGAACCGGCCGCGTGGTCAAGCGGGACCGACGGCGAAGATCTTCGTGAGCCGGGCGGCCAGGGCCAGGTCGCCACGGACCGAGAGACGCTGTTTCAGCACCGCGAGCACCGGGTCCTCGTTGCCGGTGACAACTCGCAGCAAGGTCGCCGGGTCGGTGCGGACGGAGATGTCGGCCGCGGCCGGTGCGTGCTCGAGGAGGGTGCAGCGCCCGTCGCCGACGCGGATCCAGAACTCGTCCACGTCGCCGTCCGGAGCGGCCCCGCCCGCCCCCGTGATCTGCCAGGCGACGACGGCGTCGAACCCGGCGGCGCGGGCGGGTCGGAGGTACTCCGGCATCCGGCGAAAGATCTCGCGCAACGCGATCTCCCGCACGCCCCCGATGAGCCGATGCCGAAGTTCCCGCTCCGACGTCCGGTCGACCAAGCGGGCCAGCTCGCACGCGTCCAGCGAGGTCAGCCCGGCCGACTCCAGCCAGCCCGCACTGCCTCGCCCCGTCACGGGGCCTCCCGGCCTGGACCGAGGAGCGGAGCGACGAGGGAAGGCCGGAAGCCACGGCCCGATGACGCGCCGCACCGGAGGCGCGGCATCCACAGGGTCATGGCGACCTCCCCGAAGGTGACGGAACCCGGGACCGTCGGCGCATTCCGGAGCGGGTTCCTACCAGACCGTAGGAATTTCCTACGATCTGGTAGGTTTGTCAAGTGGTGGAGGACGCAGAGCCGCGTCGCCGTGCGGCCCATCTGGGCCCGGAGCGCCGGCGACCGATGATCCTGGACGCCGCCCTGGAGGTCTTCGCCGAGAAGGGCTATGCCGGTACGACGATGCAGTCGGTCGCGGACGCCGCCGGGGTGACCAAACCGGTCGTGTACGACTGCTTCGCCAACCGCGACGAGCTGCTGCTGGCCCTGCTCGCCCGCGAGGAGCAGCACCTGGTCGTCTCGATCGTCGCCGCACTGCCGGCCGACCCGAGCGTCGGCACTCCCGAGGAGCACGTGCTCGACGGCCTGACCGCCTTCCTCACCACCGCCGCGCAGCACCCGCGCTCCTGGCGGATCGTCTTCGGAGCCCAGTACGGCGCCGCGCCGGTCGTCTCCGACCGGGTCCGGGCGGCGCGCGCCTTCCTGGTCGAGGGCCTGCGGCTGACCCTGATGAAATCGTTGCCGGACGTCACCGATCCGGACGCGAACCTCCCGGTGCTGGCCGAGTTGCTCGCCTCGATGACCGAGGCCTGCGCCCGGATGCTCGTCGTCGACGGCACCGACCGCACCCCGGCCGAGCTCGCCACAGTGGTCTCTCGGGTCGTCGGCGGCGGCTTCGGCAACGTCTGACGCCGTACTGGGAAGTAGCTGTCGGGGCGATCACGATCGGGCTTCCAGCAGGCGGACTATGCGGCGGAGGCGTGCGGGCGCCGATAGGGTGGGCGAACGTGACCGAGACCGGTAGTGAGACCCGTACCCGCGCGCGGTTCGAGGTGCCCGAGGAGCTGCGGGCCGACGTACGCCTGCTGGGCGAGATCCTCGGCAAGGTGCTGGTGGAGTACGCCGGGCAGCCGCTGCTCGACGACGTCGAGAAACTCCGCGAGCTCACCATCGCCGGTGACGGCGCCGCGGCCGAGCAGCTGGTCGCCTCCTGGCCGCACGAGCGGGCCGAGGACGTGGCCCGCGCGTTCACCTGCTACTTCCACCTGACGAACCTCAGCGAGGAGCTGCACCGGGCCCGGGTGCTGCGTGAGCGCGACCGGGCCGGCTCCGCCGCGGTGGTCTCGGAGCTGGCGCAGGCGGTCGAGCAGATCTCCCGCGAGAGCGGCGAGCAGCAGGCGCGCGCGCTGCTCACCGGGCTGGAGTTCCGGCCGGTGCTGACCGCGCACCCGACCGAGGCCCGGCGCCGCGCGGTGCTGGCGACCATCCGGCGGATCTCGTCGCTGCTGGAGGAGCGCACCGACCCGCGCGCCGGCGACAGCGAGCTCGCCGAGAACCGGCGCCGCCTGGTCGAGCAGGTCGACATTCTCTGGCGTACGTCGCAGCTGCGTACCAGCCGGCCGTCACCGCTGGACGAGGTCCGGTCGGCGATGGCGGTGTTCGAGGAGACGCTGTTCGATGTCGTCGGCAACGTCTACCGCCGGCTCGACGACGCGCTGGCCGGCGACGCGGCCGGCACCAAGCTCCCGGTGGTCGCGCCGTTCGTCCGGCTGGGCTCCTGGATCGGCGGCGACCGCGACGGCAACCCGAACGTCACCGCCGCGATCACCCGCGAGGCGATGCAGATCCAGGCCGACCATGTGCTGCGGGCGCTCGAGCAGGCCACCGACGCCCTCGGCCGTGCGCTGACGCTGGACGCGGCGACCACGCCGCCGTCCGCGCCGGTCCGCCGCATCCTCGAGGACGCCCGTGCGGTCAACCCCGACCTGATCGCGGACATCGAGACCCGTTCGCCTGCCGAGCCGCACCGCCAGCTCCTGCTGCTGGCAGCGCGCCGGTTGGCCGCCACCCGCGCCCGGGACGCCGACTTCGGCTACCCACGCGCCGCCGACTTCCTGCACGAGCTGAAAGTGCTGCAAGACTCGCTGGTGACCGCAGGCGCGCCCCGGCAGGCGTACGGCGAGCTGCAGCAGCTCATCTGGCAGGTGCACTCTTTCGGCTTCCACCTGGCCGAGCTCGAGGTCCGGCAGCACTCGTCGGTGCACACCAAGGCACTGGAAGAGGTGCTCGGTGGCGGCGAGCTGTCGGACCAGACCGAGGAGGTGCTCGCCACCCTGCGGGTGATCGGCCAGATCCAGCAGCGTTTCGGCCCCGAGGCCTGCCGGCGGTACGTCGTTTCGTTCACCCGCAACGCCGGTGACCTGGCAGCCGTCTACGAGCTGGCGGACGCCGCTATGGACGGCCGTCCGATCGAGCTGGACGTCGTACCGCTGTTCGAGACCGGTGAGGACCTGCAGAACTCGGTGGAGGTGCTGGACAACGCCATCCAGCTCACCCGGGTCCGGCATCGGCTGACCGCCAACGACCGGCGCTTCGAGGTCATGCTCGGGTACTCCGACTCCGCCAAGGACGTCGGCCCGGTGTCGGCCACGCTGGCCCTGTACGACGCGCAGGCGCGGATCACCGCGTGGGCGCAGCGCAACGCCATCCGGCTGACGTTGTTTCACGGCCGCGGCGGTGCACTGGGCCGTGGCGGTGGTCCGGCGAACCGCGCCGTACTCGCCCAGGCTCCCGGGTCGGTGGCCGGGCGGTTCAAGCTCACCGAGCAGGGTGAGGCGATCCCGGCGCGCTACGGCAACGCGCCGATCGCGCAGCGGCACATCGAGCAGGTGACCGCGGCGACGCTGCTGGCGTCCACGCCGGCGGTCGAGGAGCGGGCGGCCGCGGCGGCGAACCGGTTCTCCGTGGTGGAGAAGACGCTCGACGAGGCCGCGCGTACGGCGTACCACCGGCTGGTGAAGGCGGACGGCTTCGCGGAGTGGTTCGGCCGGGTCACTCCGTTGGAGGAGCTCGGCCAGCTGCCGCTCGGGTCGCGTCCGGCCCGCCGTGGGGTGGCGGTGTCCTCGCTGGAGGACCTGCGGGCGATCCCCTGGGTGTTCGCCTGGTCGCAGGCTCGGGTGAACGCGCCCGGCTGGTACGGCCTGGGCTCCGCGCTGGCCGCGGTCGGAGACGTCGCCGCACTGCGTGACGCGAACCAGAACTGGCCGCTGTTCCAGGTGATGCTGGAGAACGCGGAGATGTCGCTGGCGAAGACCGACCGGCGCATCCTCGGCCGCTACCTCGAGTTGGGCGATCGTGCCGACCTGACGCAGCTGATGCTCGACGAGCACGCGCTGACGACCGAGTGGGTGCTCAAGGTCCTCGACCAGGACCGGCTGCTCGCCGGACGCCGGGTGCTGGGCCGCGCGGTCGAGCTGCGCAACCCGTACGTCGACGCCCTCAGCTACCTGCAGTTGCGCGCACTGCGGACGCTGCGGACGGACGACTCGCTGGACGAGGAGCAGATCGTCCGGACCAGGCGGCTGCTGTTGCTGACCGTGTCCGGTGTCGCTGCCGGCCTGCAGAACACCGGCTGATGTTCAGCGACCTGGAGCGGCCGCCACTCGACGCACGCTTCCTGCGCGGGCGGCTGGTGCGGCCTGGCTCGCTGTGGACGCAGATCGACGTACTGGACGACACGGAGTCGACCAACGCGGTCGTCGCGGCTGCAGCGCTTGCGGGCGCGTCCGAGGGGCTGGTGGTCACCGCAGAGCACCAGTCGTCGGGGCGTGGCCGGCTGGGCCGTACGTGGACCACACCACCGCGTTCGGCCCTGCTGACGTCCGTGCTGCTGCGTCCGACCGCGGTGCCCGCGGCTCGGTGGCCTTGGCTCGGGTTGCTGATGCCGTTGGCGGTTGCGGCCGCCGTACGACGGGTGGGCGAGCTCCCGGCCCAGGTGAAGTGGCCCAACGACGTACTGGTCGAGGACCGCAAGCTGGCCGGCATCCTGCTCGAGCGGGTGGACGGACCGGCGGCGGTGGTCGGCTTCGGCATCAACGTCACGTTGCGGGAGGTGGAGAAGCCGCACCCGGCGGCCACGTCGTTGGCGCTCGAAGGAGCGGCGACGACCGACCGGGTGACCGTGCTGGCCGCCGTACTGCGGGAGCTCGCGACCCGCTACCAGACGTGGGCCGACGCGGGCGGCGACCCGGCCGGCCTCCTGCCCGAGTACCACGAGCTGTCCGCGACGCTCGGGCGCCTCGTCCGGGTGGAGCTTCCCGACGGCACGTTCTTGGAAGGCAGGGCCCGCGACCTGGACGCCGACGGCCGGCTGATCGTGGACACCCCCGGCGGCCCACGGTCGTTGGCGGCCGGAGACGTCACCCATCTACGAACGGCGTGAGGACTCGCCGATTGTCATGCCGTGGTCCGGCCGGTGCACGACCACGATCCGGTTGCCGGCCCGCACCGAGCCGGTCGCCAGCACCTTGAGGTAGGCGCCGACCCGGCCGGTCTTGCCGAAGCGGTGATGGAACCGGTGGATCCCCATCCGGCCGGACAGGTTCCCGCACGGCGTCCGGGCCGACCGCACCTCGACCAGGATCCCGTTCTTCGGGCCGCCGATCCGCCACCGTTCGCCGATCAGCGCCCCGGTGACGTCCAGGCCGCGCGTCCGCAGGTTCTCCCCGAACAACCCGGGCGGGATCTCGCGGCCGAGCTCGGCGGACCACCAGTCCGCGTCCTCCTCGGCGTACGCGTAGAGCGCCTTGTCCGGCCCGCCGTGGTACCTCGTGTCGCATTGCCGGTCGCCGGCCAGGCCGAGCTCGGTGACCTCGACCGGGCCGCGGACCGGACGTTTGTCGATCGCCGACCAGCGTGACGGGCCACGGATCAGCTCGTGCACCACGTTGACCGCGACCAGTTGGGCGGGCATCAGCTGATCCAGCGGATCGGGTCGCCGCTGTCGAGATCGTTGCATCCGGCATCGTGCAGTGCGCCGGCGACGAGCGTACGGCGGTACGACGCGAACGTCAGCACGTGCGCGACCATCGCGCCGGCCGTGTACACCTCGACGTTCTCGCCCGGGCAGACGATCAGCTCGTCGAGCCGGTCGTTGCCGCACAACTCGGCGACCTCACCCGCGAACGCCGGGCCGGCTTCGCGCAGGCGGCGGTGCATGCTCTGCACGCTCTCGTCCTGCTCGACGGCGAAGTCGTACTCCTGGCCGGTCAGGTTCGCGTGCCACATCTCCAGCTGGCCGACCAGGCGGGACAGCAGCGACCGCAGTGTCGGGTCCGCGTCGATGCCCTCGACCGAGATCTCGATCGACCGGTCGAGCTGCTCGTCGGTCAGCGTGGCCGCCTGGTCGAGCATCTCGCCGAGCAGCCAGACGTGATGGTCGACTATCGAACGAATCAGGTCCATCGAGCTCACCTTGTCCCTGGCCGGTATCCGCAGGCCGTTCGGTGGATGGAAGTGGATGCCGCTCGGCGCCGCGAGCCGGATCCGGTCCGGCCGGCCGCGCCACGCGTTCGGCGGTACGCCGTACGCGCGACCGAACGCCCTGGTGAACGCCTCGTGCGAGCCGTAGCCCGCCTCCACCGCGACGTCCAGGATGTGCCCGGGCCCGGTCAGCAGCCGGTACGCCGACCGCTCGAGCAGGATCCGGCGCCGGAACGCCCCCGGACGTTCGCCCGCCGCGGCCGCGACCATCCGGTCCAGGTGCGACCGGGAGAGCCGTAGCCGCGTGGCCAGGTCGTCACCCGTCACGCCAGGCTCGTCCAGCGCGTCCGCGAGCGCGGAGACGAAGGCGGCGAGCACATCGGTCATGCGGACCATGGTGCCCGCCGCCGGGTCGTCGTACTTGATCGTTTTCGCTCTACCCGGTGAAGATCTTCGCCGCGGTGATGAGGGTCTGGACGACGCCGTACCCGAGCAGGACGGCGACCAGCAGCCAGGAGATCACCAGGCGTGGGGTCTGGTTCATCGGGCCGCCTCCATGCTCGGCTCGGACCGTTCGTGGAAGCGCTCCGCGACCGGGCGGATCAGCAGGTTGGCGACGAAGCCGACGGCCAGGACGCCGACCATCGTGAACAGCGCCGGCCGGTACGCCGCGGCCGTCAGTGTGCCCGGTTTGCCTTCCCGGTCGAGGAACCCGTTGATGATCAGCGGTCCGGCGATCCCGGCCGCGGACCACGCGGTCAGCAGCCGCCCGTGGATCGCGCCCACCTGGTAGGTCCCGAACAGATCCCGCAGGTACGCCGGAACGGTCGCGAACCCGCCGCCGTAGAAGGACAGGATGACGGCCGCCAGCAGGACGAAGACGACCGTGCTGTTGTGGCCGACCGTGGCCAGCAGGGCGTAGGCGGCGATGCCGACGCCGAGGTACATGGCGTAGATGGGTTTGCGGCCGATCACGTCCGACGTACTCGACCAGCCGAACCGGCCGGCCATGTTGAAGATCGACAGCAGGCCGACGAACCCGGCGGCCGCGGCCACCGCGACCGAGGACGTGCCGTCGTCGCCGCGGAAGAAGTCCTGGATCATCGGGCTGGCCTGCTCGAGGATGCCGATCCCCGCGGTCACGTTGCAGAACAGCACCACCCACAGGCACCAGAACTGCGGTGTCTTGATGGCGTTCGCGGCCGAGACGTGGTTGGTGGTCACGAGCGCCTTCTGCTTGACCGTGGCCGCGTCGAACCCGTCCGGCTTCCAGTCGTCGGCGGGGACGCGGATGTTGACCACGCCGAACATCATGATCACGAAGTAGCCGATGCCGAGGGTGAGGAACAACGCCACCAGGGCACCGCCACCGGCCACCGACGCGCTGTTGCCGGGGTCGTAGTTGTCGTCGTACAGGCTGAGCAGTTGCCGCGAAAGCGGACTGGCCACGAGGGCTCCGCCGCCGAAGCCCATGATCGCCAGGCCGGTGGCCAGGCCGGGACGGTCGGGGAACCACTTGATCAGCGTCGAGACCGGGGAGATGTAGCCGATCCCGAGGCCGATGCCGCCGATGACGCCGTACCCGAGGTAGACGAGCCAGAGTTGGCCGGTGCCGATGCCCAGGGCACCGACCAGGAACCCGGCGGCCCAGAAGGACGCGGACACGAACATCGCCTTGCGCGGGCCGTTGCGCTCCACCCAGGTGCCGCCGATCGCGGCCGACAGGCCGAGCATCACGATCGCGATGCTGAAGATCACGCCGATCGCGGTCTGGCTGGTGTCGAAGTGCTTCACCAGCGACGTCTTGTAGACGCTGGTCGCGTACGCCTGGCCGATGCACAGGTGGACCGCGAGCGCGGCCGGCGGGATCAGCCAGCGGCTGTAGCCCGGTGGAGCCACCGTGTGCTCCCGATCGAGTACCGACAGAACGGCCATCCTGGCTCCCTTGTCCTCGGGTGGTGACCCCTCGCGCATACTCGCGCACTGTATGCACTTTGTGAAGTGTTAAACCATATTTCGGTCCGGCCGCCGGCCGGCCGTCCACAGGTGCCCGTGTCGGGGCAGGACAACCGAACCCGGGAACTGTGACACTGGGGGCATGGCGATCTCGGCGAAGTTGTTGGGCGAGGACGAGTACGTCGTCGTCAGCACCCGGACGCACTGGAAGGCGCTGATCTTCCCGGTGTTCGTGCTGCTCGTGGTGGCGGGCGCGGGTGGTTTCCTGGCCGCGATCGTGCCGTCCGGCAGCCTGCAGACGCCGGGCCGGATCGCGATCCTCGCGGTCGGCGTGGTGCTGCTGCTGACGTTCGCGGCGAAACCGTTCCTGAACTGGTTCTTCTCCACCTACACGCTGACCAACCGCCGGCTGATCACCCGGCACGGCATCCTCACCCGGACCGGCCGCGACATCCCGTTGATGCGGATCAACGACGTCTCCTACGAGCACGGCCTGATCGACCGCCTGCTCGGCTGCGGCACGCTGCACATCGAGTCCGCCGGCGAACGCGGCCAGGTCGTGCTGCCCGACGTACCGCACGTCGAGCACGTCCACCTGCAGATGTCCGACCTGCTGTTCGGCGGGCCCGAGGGTCGGCCCGGCGACGGCATCCTCGACGACGAGCAGCCGCCGGAGCACATGCGCCGCCGCCCGAAGCCCGACCCCGACTCGGAAACCCTGTTCAGCTCCGACGACAAGTAACCAACGCCCGCCTCCGGTCATCTATCCAAGTAGAGGCCAAGGGGTGGTGCGAGATGAACAAGGCAATGGCAGTAGTGGCGGTCGCCGGAGTTGTCGCCGGTGGCCTGCTGCCGGGTACGGCGACGGCCGGCGAAGCGGCGACCTGTTCGCTGGGGGTCGGGTCGGTGACCGCGGCCGGGGACCACAAGGCGCAGACGGTCTTCTCGACCCTGCCGCCGGGCGCGAGCAGAGCAGGCTTCTACGCAACCGGGTTCTTCACGCCCGGGCAGGTGAAGCTCAGCAGTTCGGCGGTCGCGCGGGACGACGGGTTCGGCGGTAGCGCCGTCAGCGGGTACGTCGTCATCGGCGATGGGCTTTACCGGGTCGGCTACACCGCGGCGAACAACACGGTCACCGGCGGCGTCACCCGGATCGGCGGCGGTTGGGCGACGTTCGTCGCGCTGGAGGAGGCCGACTACCAAGGGCCGACCCAGACCGGGATCACCCGTCGGAATACCTACGCTCTCGGTGGTGACGGCATGCTCTTCCGCTGGACCGTCGACTCCAAGGGCGTCTGGCGGAACAGGGCGTCCGCGCCGGGGTTCGCCGCGGTGAAGTCGATGGCGTTGATCAGCAAGTCGGCGACGTACGACACCTTCCTTGCGAACACGCGTGGTGGGGCGCTCTACACCATCCACATTCCGACCGCCGCGCCGATGAAGCCCGTGGTCAAGCCGGTTCGCAGCAGGACGTGGCAGGGGTTCGAGGCGCTGCTCGCGCAGAAGTGCGGCCAGTACGGCACTCTCCTGCTCGGCATCGACAAGGACACCCAGAGCGCTTATCTGTACGCCGTCGGTCGCGCCACCGGCGCTACCACGGTCATCCAGTCACGCGGCAAGGTCCCCGTCAGCTTCCTCGACCCTGTCTACTTCCGCTGGAAGGACCCAGGCGCGCCACTCAACGGCGAGTGACCTCTGGATGCTCCACCTTCTAGGGTCTAGGTATGCAGCCAGGAGCAGAGGACGTTGCGTTCTTCCGTGAGCACGGGTACTGGATCTCGCCGGTGATTCTGCCGGGCGAGGTACTCGATGCGGCGGAGCGCGGGATGGAGCGGTTCTACGCCGGCGATCACGACCACGAGCTGCCGGACCTGCCATCGACGCGCGGATGGCAGCCGTCCGACGGCGACGTACTCCGGAAGAACGACTACGCCTCGCTGCGGGTGGACGAGTTGGCCGCGCTGGTCCGGCATCCGGCGATCGGGGCCACGGCGGCCGCGCTGTCCGGGGCGGAGGGGATCCGGTTGTGGCACGACCAGTTGCTGCGGAAGCCGGTCGACCGGCCGGGTGGGGCGGCCCGGGTGGGCTGGCACACGGATCGGCAGTACTGGCAGTCGTGTACGTCGGACAACATGCTGACCGCCTGGGTCGGATTCCACGACGTCGACGAGGTCAACGGCGCGGTCTCGTTCCTGCCTGGCAGTCACCGATGGGACGTCAGCGGCTTGGACTTCTTCTCCCAAGACCGGGAGGCGCTGGACGCCGCGCTGGTTGCCCAAGGGTTCGATCCGAAACCGGTGACACCTCGGATGCGCCGGGGGCAGGTGAGCTTTCACCACTGCCGTACGGTCCACGGCAGTTCAGCCAACCGCGGCACCGAGCCTCGCCGCTCGCTCGCGATCCACCTTCAGCCGACCGACAACCGTCACCGCCCCGGCGCGTCGCACCCCAACGACACCCTGGTCCGCACCGACCCGAGCACCAACGCGCCCGACTACACCGACCCGGCCATCCAGCCGGTCCTCTGGCCGCGCACATAGCAGCAACGCGCCACCCGTCGTCGAGCGGCGCGTTTCAGCGGGAAGCGGAGGGTCTAGCGGACGGCCGGCAGGTCGCCGGTGGTTTCCCCGTCGAGGGCCGCGGGGGAGTCGGGGGCCGGCGTACTCTCGGCCTCCTCGAGCTCGATCTCCTCGCGGAACACGAACCTTCGGTACGACCAGAACCGGAACAACGTACCCAGGCCGAGGCCGATCACGTTCGCGGAGACGTTGTCGGCCAGCCAGCTGTGCAGGTCGAGCACGTAGCGGGAGAAGCCGAGGCAGGCGGCCGCGATCAGCAGGCCGATCCCGTTCAGCACGAAGAACAGCACGTACTCACGGTGCAGCCCGGAGCGCTCCCGGTGCCGCCAGGTCCAGTGCCGGTTGCCCAGGTACGTCGCGATGGTCGCCGCCGTCACCGAGATGAACTTCGCGGTCAGCGGCTTGTGGTGCAGCATGCCGACCCCGGAGTCGGCGATCACGAGCGGGTTGTTGAAGACCAGCCAGTTGTAGATCGGAAGGTCGACGGCCATACCGAGCAGACCGACCAGACCGAATTTGGCCACTTCGTGCACCAGGTGCTCGACTCGGCGATACAGCGTGGTGACAAGCTTCAACGGTCTCCGGAACCTTCTGTGATCACAGCGCAACGGGAGGGCAGCTTCCCACGGTACCCGCCGACCGGCCCGTCCCCGAAATCACCCGCGCGTCGACCCAGCCGCCGCGGGCGGCGTGATGTATGGACATTAGGCTCTCGTCTGTGAAGTTCGATCGGAAGGACCTGCCCGTCGGTACGCCGTTGGTCGGCATGGTCGGCGGTGGGCAGTTGGCCCGGATGACGCAGGAGACCGCGGTCGCGCTCGGCATCCAGCTCCGGGTGCTGGCCGAGGGCCCGGCGGTGTCCGCGGCCCAGGCCGTCGCGGACGCGCCCGTCGGCGAGTACAAGGACCCGGAGACGGTACGCCGGTTCGCCGCGGAGTGTGACGTGGTCACGTTCGACCACGAACACGTCCCCACGGACCTGCTGCACTCGCTCGAGGCGGACGGGGTGAAGGTCCACCCCGGCCCGGACGCGCTGGTGCACGCCCAGGACAAGGCGGTCATGCGCCGCCGCCTGGACACCTTCGACGCGCCGTCGCCGGCTCACCAGGTGGTCGAGTCGCCGGCCGACGTCGAGGACTTCGCCAAGCGGGTCGGCGGCTTCCCGGTGATCCTGAAGACCACCCGCGGCGGGTACGACGGCAAGGGCGTCTGGTTCGTCGACGGCCCCGACGACGCCGCGATCGGGACCGCTTTCGCGAGCGGCGTACCGATCCTGGCCGAGGAGAAGGTCGACTTCGTCCGCGAGCTGTCCGCGATCGTGGCCCGGTCGCCGCACGGTCAGGCGGTCGCCTACCCGATCGTCGAGTCGGTGCAGCGGGACGGCATCTGCGTCGAGGTCACCGCGCCCGCGCCGGGCCTGCCGGCGGAGAAGGCGGCCCAGGCCCAGCGGACCGCGCTGCGGATCGCCGGCGAGCTCGGGGTGGTCGGCATCCTCGCGGTGGAGATGTTCGAGGCCCGCGACGGCCGCCTGCTGGTCAACGAGCTCGCGATGCGCCCCCACAACACCGGCCACTGGTCGATCGACGGCGCGGTCACCTCCCAGTTCGAGAACCACCTCCGCGCCGTCCTCGACCTGCCCCTCGGGTCGCCGGCCGCGCGAGCGCCGTACACGGTGATGGTCAACGTGCTCGGCGGCGACGTCGAGGATATGCACCGCGGACTGCTGCACTGCCTGGCCCGCGACCCCGGGCTCAAGGTGCACTTCTACGGCAAGTCCGTGAAGCCCGGCCGCAAGGTCGGCCACGTGACCGCGTACGGCGACGACCTCGAGGACGTCCGTGAACGCGCCCGGCACGCGGCCGCGTACCTGACCGGCACCATCGACGAGTAGGGGACCTGCCGGATGACTGTTGGAATCGTGATGGGGTCGGACTCCGACTGGCCGACGATGCGGGCCGCGGCCGAGGTGTGCACCGAGTTCGACGTGCCCTTCGAGGCCGACGTGATCTCCGCGCACCGGATGCCGGTGGAGATGATCGACTACGGCCGGGCGGCGCACGAGCGCGGTCTCAAGGTGCTGATCGCGGGCGCGGGCGGTGCCGCGCACCTGCCCGGCATGCTGGCGTCGGTGACGCCGTTGCCGGTGATCGGCGTACCGGTGCCGTTGAAGTACCTGGACGGGATGGACTCGTTGCTGTCCATCGTGCAGATGCCGGCCGGCGTACCGGTCGCGACCGTGTCGATCGGGAACGCCCGGAACGCGGGCCTGCTCGCCGTCCGGATCCTGGCCGCCTCGGACGAGAAGCTGCGCGGCCGGATGATGGCGTACCAGGAGTCGCTGGCCGACCTCGCCCGGGCCAAGGGCAGCACGGTCCGTGACGGCGCGGCAGAGCTCCGTAAAGGCTGATCACAGCCGGTTTTCCACAGCATGCAGCCGGGTAATCGTGAGTTCCCACCTGATGTCGTCTAAGGTCATCGATCGTGACTCCGCCCGCTGAATCGGATACGCAGCGCATCCCGATCCGCTACTGGATCTGGCTGTTCGGTGCTGCCGTGTCCCTGCTCGGCGACCTGACGATGACGTTCGCCATCGGCTGGTCCGCCAGCCGGCACGGCGGCCAGGTCGCCGGGCTGGTCCTGCTCCTCGCCGCCGCACCGCGGGCCGCCCTGCTGCTGGTCGGCGGCGCGGTCGGCGACCGGTTCGGCGCGCCGCGCGTGCTGCTGGTCAGCTGCGTGGCGATGTTCGCGGTGACGGCCGCGCTGGTCCCGGCCACGCTGGCCGCCGGCGAGCCGGTCTGGCTGCTGCTCGGCCTGGCCCTCGTGGTCGGCGTGATCGACGCGTTCTTCCTGCCGTCGTCGCGCTCGATGCCGCGCCTGCTCGTCCCACCGGAGCAGGTGCCGCGGGCGCTGGCCAGCTTCCAGGTCACCGGCGTCGTCTTCGCCGTCACCGGCACCGCCGTCGGCGGCCTCCTGGTCAGCTGGTCCGGCCTCACCGCCGCCGCCGGCTTCGACGCCCTCACCTTCGCCGTCATGATCCTCGTCCTCATCCTCCTGCGAAAGACGATCAGCCCGCCCGGGGAGATGCCGACCGGGATGATCAGGTCGATCGCGGCCGGGATCAAGGTCGCCTTCGGGCGGCCGCTCACTCGCGCCCTGCTGATCACGATGACCGTGGCCGCGGGGCTGTTGATGCCGCTGGACGCGTTGCTGTTCCCGTTGCTGGCCAGGTCGCACGGGTGGGACGCGGCGACCGCGGGGTTGCTGGTGGCGAGCCGGAGCCTGGGAGTGGGGGTGATCGCGCTGCGCATCCTCATGCGCGGAGCGTTTCCCCGGCCGGGCGTGTTCGCCGCGCTCGGTCTCCTCGTCGCTGCCGCCGGTCTGCTCGGTCTCTCGGTCCTCGATCCGCTGCCGCTGGCGTTCGCTGCCGGTGTGCTCAGCGGGATCGGCGTCGGGACGTTCACCGGACACGTGCTGCCCTTGCTGATGAACTCGGTCGAGCGCGAGTACCAGTCGCGGCTGCAGTCGGTCGTGGTGCTGTGCCAGAGCCTTGCGCTCGTGGTGATGAACCCGGTCCTCGGCGGCCTGGCGGACGTGTCGAGCGTGGGAATCACCGGCGTCTGCCTGGGCATCTCGGTCGCTGCCGCGCTGACGGGCCTCGTCGTCCTGACGCGACCCGTCCTGCGGTCGGCGACGGTTTCCTAGGGCTTGCCGGGGGCTCGGTAGGTCCAGCCGGCGGCTCGCCAGGTGTCGGGGTTCAGGAGGAGGCGGGCGTCGACGAGGGCGGGGGTGGCGACGACCTGCTTGAGGGCGACCGGGTCGAGGGCGCGGAACTCGGGCCACTCGGTCAGGTGGAGTACGGCGTGGGCGCCGTCGCAGGCCTCGAGCGCGGAACCGGCGTACCGCAGGGTCGGGCGGACCTTGCGGGCGTTCTCCATCGCCTCCGGGTCGTAGACGGTGACGTTCGCGCCGTGCAGCTGGATCCGGCCGGCCACGTCGAGCGCGGGCGAGTCGCGGACGTCGTCGGTCCCGGCCTTGAACGCGGCCCCGAGGACGGTGACGTTGCGGCCGACCCATTCCGCGCCGAGCACCTCGTGGGTCAGGTCGACGATCCGCGCGCGGCGGCGGTGGTTGATGTCGTCCACCTCGCGCAGCAGCGTGATCACCTCTTCGACGCCCAGCTCGCCGGCCCGGTGCATGAACGCCCGCAGGTCCTTCGGCAGGCAGCCGCCGCCGTACCCGGGACCCGCGTTCAGCATCCCGCGGCCGATCCGCTTGTCGAATCCGAGCGCGTCGGCGAGCTGGGTCACGTCGGCGCCGGCCGCGTCGGCCATCTCGGCGAGCGCGTTGATGAACGAGATCTTGGTGGCCAGGAAGGCGTTCGCGCCGCCCTTCACCAGCTCGGCGGTCGGCCGGTTGCAGACGACCACCGGCGTACCCTCGGCGATCGGGGTGGCGAAGACCTCGCGCAGCCGGGTCTCGGCGGCCGCGGACCGTACGCCGAACACCAGCCGGTCCGGGTGCAGCGTGTCCTCGACGCCATGTGCCTCGCGGAGGAACTCGGGCTGCCAGGCGAGCTCGACCGCGGAGCCGGCCGGCGCCTCGGCGTGGAACCGGTCCTCGACGATCGTCGACGTACCGACCGGGACGGTGGACCGGCCGACGACCAGCGTGGGCTTGGTCAGCAGCGGGGCGAGCATGTCCACGACCGAGTGCACCTGGGACAGGTCGGCCGCCTCGCTGCCCTCGAGCTGCGGGGTGCCGACGCAGATGAAGTGCACGTCCGCCCAGTCGGCGATCTCGCGGTAGTCCTTGGTGAAGCGCAGCCGGCCGGACTCCACGTGGGTCTTCAGCAGCGGGTCCAGCCCCGGTTCGTACAGCGGGGCCTTGCCGTCGTTCAGCAGCTTCAGCCGGTGCTCGTCGATCTCGACGCCGATCACGTCGAAACCGAACTCGGCCATGCCCGCGGCCGTGTTCGCGCCGAGGTAATTGGTGCCGATCACGGCGATCCGCAGCGGACGGGACGTCGCTTCAGTCATGCCGGGGACTCTACCTATCCTGGTTATCAGCCGGTGACCGGCACTTGTCCGGCCCGTGCGGGTTTGGTCACTTTCGGCGTACGACGTCCTCCGTCGGCGGGTTGTTCGTCGTACAGTGCAACTCGTGAGTAACTCATTCGACCTGTACGCGCTGTCCGAGGAGCATCAGGCGATCCGGGAGGCGGTCCGCGACGTCTGTGACGCCAAGGTCGCCCCGCACGCCGGTGACGTGGACGAGCTGGCCGAGTTCCCGAAGGCGTCGTACGACGCGCTGAAGGCGTCCGACTTCCACGCCCCGCACATCCCGGAGGAGTACGGCGGCGCCGGGGCGGACGCGCTCGCGACCGTGATCGTGATCGAGGAGGTCGCCCGCGCCTGCGCGTCGACCTCGCTGATCCCGGCGGTGAACAAGCTCGGGTCGCTGCCGCTGCTGCTGTCCGCGGCGGACGAGGTCAAGCAGCGCTACCTGCCGCCGGTGGCCGCGGGGGACGCGATGTTCTCGTACTGCCTGTCGGAGCCCGAGGCCGGCTCGGACGCCGTCTCGATGAAGACCCGGGCGGTGCCCGACGGCGACCACTACGTGCTGAACGGCGTGAAGCGGTGGATCACCAACGCCGGCGTCAGCGACTACTACACCGTGTTCGCGGTCACCGACCCGGACGCGCGGTCGAAGGGGATCAGCGCGTTCGTGGTGGAGAAGTCCGACGAGGGGGTCTCGTTCGGCGCGCCGGAGAAGAAGCTCGGCATCAAGGGTTCACCGACCCGCGAGGTGTACCTCGACAACGTCCGGATCCCCGCCGGCCGCCTCATCGGCGACCCGGGCACCGGGTTCACCACCGCGATGGCGACGCTCGACCACACCCGGGTGACGATCGCCGCGCAGGCGCTCGGGATCGCGCAGGGCGCGCTCGACTATGCGCTCGGGTACGTCCAGGAGCGCAAGCAGTTCGGCAAGGCGATCGCGGAGTTCCAGGGCCTGCAGTTCATGCTCGCCGACATGGGCATGAAGATCGAGGCCGCCCGCCAGCTCACGTACGCCGCCGCCGCGCGCTCGGAGCGCGGTGACGCCGACCTGACCTACTTCGGCGCCGCCGCCAAGTGCTTCGCCTCGGACGTCGCGATGGCCGTCACCACCGACGCCGTCCAACTCCTCGGCGGCTACGGCTACACCCACGACTACCCGGTCGAACGGATGATGCGCGACGCCAAGATCACCCAGATCTACGAAGGCACCAACCAGGTCCAGCGCATCGTCATGGCCCGTCAGCTTCTGAAGGGCCTCGGCTGATCGAAGGGGCTCAGGTGCCGTAGATCCGGTCGGGGCGTACGAAGACCGCCGCGCGGCGGTCGGCCGCCATCACCCGGTCGTACTCGTCCCAGTCGTCGTGGGTGCCGCCGGCCGCGGTGAAGATCTCGCGCAGTATCAGCCGGAGCCGCTCGGCGTCCACACCTGGATGCGGGTCGTCCGGCCCGATGATCGCAGCCTGTCCTTCCACGGCCGCCCATTTCCAGCCGGAGCGCACCGCCAGGTTGACCTGCCGGCGGTCCCGGAGGTTGCGCAGCTTGACCTTCCCGTAGGTCACGAACGCGACGACGGGATCGCCGTCGATGGGGTGGTCCAGAACGCCCAGGTTGACGACGGACGACTGGATCGTGTGGTCGGCGCGCACGGTCGACACGACAGCAAGCCCCTGCTCCGCCCGGGCTAGGTCCGCGAACTCGTTCAAGGTGGTCACCCGGACATCATGCGTCAGGACCCGCGAAATAAGGGTCGTGGGTTGTCGGTGGGCCGTGTGAGGATGCGGTGCATGACCGGATTCGACATTCGTACGGCGAAGGCGGCGGACTACGAGGAGTTCCTGGCCCTGTTCGGCGGGGCCATGATGTTCGAGATGCAGGCGGACGACCTGGGCCGGCAGCTGTTCGAGCCGGAGCGGGCCCTGGTCGCGGTCGACAGCGGCGAGATCATCGGCACGACCAGGGCGCTGACCCGCGACCTGTCCGTGCCGGGCGCGGTGGTGCCGGCCGCGCACGTGACCGCGGTCGGCGTGCGCGCGACCCACCGGCGGCGCGGGGTGATGGCCGGCCTGATCAGCCGGCAGCTGCGGGACGTGCCCGAGGCGATCGCGGTGCTCTGGGCCAGCGAGCCCGGCATCTACGGCCGGTTCGGGTACGGCGCGGCCGCCTTCGACGTGTCGTACGAGGTCGACCTGCACCGGGTCGGCCCGCCGGACGTGCGCATGCGTCCCGGGGAGCTGAGCGAGTTGCCCGTCGACGGTGCCGCGAAGCAGCTGGCGCCGTTGCTGCGCAGCCTGCAGGAGCGCAGGCCGGGTGTCTCCGGCCGGTCGGACCTCTACTGGCAGAAGCACCTGGAGGATAAGCCGGACCACCGCGACGGGAAGACCGCGCGCCGGATCCTGGTGCACCGCGACGAGACCGGCTCCATCGACGGCTACGCGCTCTACCGCGGCAAGCTCAACTGGGAGTCCAGCGGCCCGGCCAACGAGGTCTCGCTGGAGGAGCTGGTCGCGCTCGAGCCGGCGGCGTACCGGGCGCTGTGGCAGCACGTGCTGACGATGGATCTGTCCGCCAAGCTCGGGTACGGGTACGCCGCGCTCGACGAGCCGGTGCAGCAGCTCGTCACCACGCCGACCGCGCTCGGCCGGCGGGTGAGCGAGTCGCTGTGGGTCCGGGTGACGGACGTCGCCCGCGCGCTGGCCGACCGGCGGTACGCCGTACCGGTCGACGTCGTCCTGGAGGTGACCGACGAGCTGATCCCGGCGAACGCGGGCCGCTACCGGCTGACCGCGGACGGCCCGACCGCACCGGCCCGCTGCGAACGCACCGAGGACCCCGCCGACCTCGGCCTGTCCGTCACCGAGCTCGGTGCGGTCTACCTCGGCGGCCGTCCGCTCGCCGAGTTCGCCGCCACCGGCCGGGTCACCGAGCACACCCCGGGCGCCCTGGCCACAGCCGGTGCGGCCTTCGGCTGGCCGATCCTCCCGGCCAGCATCGAGATCTTCTGAACGGCGTCCTCCGGGCCCGGGAGGTCAGATCGTCGCGATCGCGGTGACGCCGATGGCGATCCCGACGACATAGGTGCCCAAGGCACCTACGTCGCGGAGCGGGCCGTGGGCCGCCATCGTCGTCGACCGCAGCATGCCGACGGCGTGCGTCGTCCGGACGACCAGCGCGGCCACGGCCAGGACGCCGACGAGCCGGCTGTCGGTCACGGTGGAGCAGACCAGCAGCAGGACGATCAACGTCGGGATGTACTCGGCCGCGTTGCCGTGCGCGCGGATCGCTATCAGCAGCGGGTCGGCCGGATCGGTCGGCAGCTGGTTGCCGCCGCCGCGGATCGCTCGGTGGCGGGTTACGTTGGCGCCGAGCAGGAACAACAGGATGCCCATCAGCGCGATCGAGACGATCGTCACGGTACTCATGCCAGAACTCCTTCGCGGTCGTGGACGAGGTGGCTCACCATCGCGTGGCTGAGCCGGGTGCCGAGCAGGGCGTCGGTCTTGTGCATGCCGCCGGGACACGTCACGTTGACCTCGATCAGCCGGCCGCCGATGACGTCGGCACCGGCGATCACCAGACCGTGGCGGACCAGCAGCGGCTTCAGCGCGGCGGCGATCGCGAGGTCGGCGTCCTCGATCGCGGCCGGGGCGACCGGTGGCCCGATCCGGAAGTCGTCGGCGCACGGCCGGCGCAGCACCGCGCCGGCGATCTCGCCGTCGAGCAGGAAGAGCCGTTTGTTGCCGTGTTCAACGGCCGGCAGGTACTGCTGCGCGATCACCTGCCGCCGGCCGCCGTGCGTGGCCGACTCGAGCAGCGCGACCGCCGCGTGGTCGTCGTGGACGAGCCAGACGTCCAGCCCGGCGAACCCGTCGACCGGCTTGACCACCGCCGTCCCGACCCGCGCGACGAACTCACGCAGTCCGCTCACGGACGGGCCGACGTACGTCGGCGGGCACAGCTCGGGGAACCGGAGCGCGACCAGCTTCTCGTGCACCGCGCGGATCCCGTCCGGGCGGTTGACCACTCGAGTGCCCGCGAGGTCGAGCAGGTACGTCGTGTGCAGGTACCGGTCGTCGACGGGCGGGTCGATCCGCAGATGCACGACGTCGAAGTCGGCGACCTCGACCATGGCGAGGTCGAGCTCGTCCCACCAGGTCCGGTCGACCACCCAGCGGTGGTCGCCGCCGGGGTGCCGCGGCCGCAGCCGGATCTTGTGCGCGTGGGCGCGGAGCCGGCCGTCGACGACCGCGAGCTCCTCCGGCCGGCAGCACCAGACGTCGTGGCCGAGCTCCTGGCTCGCGTGCATCAGGCCGATCGTCGCGTCGATCTCGGCCAGCAGCCCGGCGAGGGGATCGGTGACGAACAGGATGGCGTTCATGCGACCAGCTCCAGTCCAGGGACCAGCTCGTGTCCGTACGCCGCGGTGGCCGGATCGCCGGCTGCGGCAGCACGCCAGTGGTCAGCCAAGTGGGCACGCTCCGGCTCGAGTGCGCGCAGGGCGGTCCGGCGGCGGTCGTCGTCGTACAGCAAACTCGTCAGTGCGCTGACGACGGGACCGAGCGCGGCCGGCTCCTGCGCGTCGAGGAAGCGGACTTCGAGGTACGTCGCCCTCGGCCGGACCGGCGGGAACAGAGTGGTGAGGTGGTCGGCCGGTCCACCGGTGGTGAAGACCGCGGCCCCGGCGGCGAACGCGGTGTACGCCGCGACCGGGTCGTCGCCGGACAGCAGGCGGTCGTCGAAGCCGGTCCGCGCCGGGTCGGTCTCCAGCCAGGTAGTGAGCCGACCCTCGCGGCCCGCGCTGCGGGCGAAGGCCGCCGCCAGGAACGGGCCCGCAAGGTTAAGGACCCGCCACTGCTCGGCGCCGGCGCGGCCGGGCCACCAGTCGAGGCACACCTGCGTGGACGCGGTCCGGCGCATCATCCGGCGACCGGCCGGGCCGATCGCGTCGAAGTGCCGGTGCATCGCGACGTACCGCGGGGTCGTCAGCTGCAGCGGGACCTCGTGCTCGGGCCGCGGGTCGACCGGGAGCGCGTAGATGCTGATGTGCGCCGCGGCCAGGTGACGCTGCAGGTCGTCGACGTACGTGCGGACCTGTGGGACCGGGTCGGGCGAGCACGGCAGGCTCAGCTCGAGCTGGCCGCCCGGCTCGAACCCGACGTACGGCGCGACCAGCGCGGAGGCGGCCGCAGCGCGCACCCGCTCGATCGGTACGACGGCGCCCGTCGTGCTGTCGGCGACCAGGAACTCCTGCTCGACGGCGACCCGGACGGTCCGGCGACGGCCCTGGGCGAACAGGCCGGCGACGAGTGGCCGGAGCTCCTTGGGGTTCATCGGTCCTCCTGATACTGTAAGGATGCCTGTCGAAATATTGGAAGGATTCCTTACGGATGTCAAGAGGCGAACTGCCCCGGCTCGACCGGAAGCCGTTCATCGCCCTGGTCGACCGGGCCAACCGGGCGTTGCAGGCGGACATGGTCCGGACCGAGCACCGCGACGGCCATCTCGAGCTGAAGCCGGCCCATAATGTCGTCTTCGCGACGCTCACCCGGGACGGTTCGCGCGCCGCCGACATGGCCGCGCGGGCCGGGATCACCCGGCAGTCGATGGGTGAGGTGATCCGGGAGCTGGTTGCGCTGGACATCCTGGAGATGCGTCCCGACCCCGAGGACGGGCGGGCCAAGCTGGTGACCTACACCGAGCACGGCATCGAGGTCGCGAGCGACGGCTACAACCACCTGAAGGACCTCGAGGAACGCTTCGCGGCCGAGTTCGGCGAGGAGGACTACAACACCGCCCGCGACGTCCTCGCCCGCATCGCCGATCTTGTCGACCGCTGGTTCGAGGAGCAAGCTGCGAGCTAGGGCGTGTCTGACAATCCATCGCCTACTGCGCGGCACTCGGCACGGCACCTCGCCGCACTGGAGCAAAGGCCACGATGAAAACCACATCGAGGCCTTCACTCCAGCACGCCGAGCCACCGCACCGAGCACCTCCTCGCTACGACGCTGAATTGTCAGACACGCCCTAGGGGTGCTGACGGGGGAGGTCCCGATGACAACAGGAGAGCTGACCAGGCAAACCCAGGAAACCACTGCTGGTCCGATCACACTGATCGCCCTGGGCGGTCTCTGCGGCCTCGCCTGGGCAGCCGGACTGCGCGGGTTCATGGCGCAGGTCGCCGGTGACGACTCCGCGGTCGCCTGGGTCGGCACCTTTGTCTGGATCCTGCTGCCTGGCGTGCTCGCCGGCGGGCTGCTGGGGTGGGCCGAGCATCTCCGCCGGACCGGTGGGCGGCCGCACTGGCGATGGCTGGTCCTGGCGCCGTTGCTGTTCATGGCAGTCCTGGCCCCCGATCCACTCGGCGTGCTGGAGAGTGGTCTCGGCGGCGGCGCGATCGGGGTGCCGCTCTACGGCATCCTCGGCGGCTACGCGATCGCCGGTCGCGGACGAAGGCTTCTCCGGGTGATCGCAGGCCTGCTGGCTGCGAGCGTCGTACCGGTGTGGGCGCTGACGGTCGGGTCGTTCGCCCCGCACCTCACGCTGGACACTCCGGCCGGGCTCTGGGTGGCCCTGTACTACTACTCGTTCATGGCGCTCGTCATGCTGGCCTGCGCTATTCCGCTTCGGCCGGTGGCGGGAGGGTCGGGTAGTCCAGGATCGGGTAGAGACCGACGGTGAAGCCGTAGGTGGTGTCGCCGGCGCGGGGCAGTTGGTCGAACTCGTGGATGATGCGGTCGACCTGCTGCCAGAACTCGGCGGCACGTTCCTCCGGGATGCGGGCGTGCCGGATGAACGAGCGCAGCTGGCCGGCGTCGTACGCAGCGGTCGACTCCTTCGCGGCGACCTCGAAGTCGTTGAAGTCCGGCGGCAGCGGTACGCCGTCCGCGCCCGAGCGACCGAGGCCGACGTAGAACATCCGGGCGGCCCGGCCGTAGAAGCGCTCCTCGATCGCCCGGACGCGCCGCGTCCGGACCACACGCAGGATGCCGGCGTCGGTGAGCACCTTCACGTGGTGGGCGACCGTACTCTTCGGACGCTTGACCGCGGTCGCCAGCTCGGTCACGGTCGCCGCCCGCTCGTGCAGGAGGCCGAGGATCGTCGTCCGGAGCGGGTCGCTGATCGCGCGCACCTGCTCGGCGGTGGTGAGCTCGATCGTCTCCTCGAGCTCGTAGTCCGGCACCGGAGTGTTGATCGACATGGTCGGATTAGACTAGCATCGCCGAACGTTCGAGATATTTGGATCATTGGAGCTGATCATGGCCGAGGTCGTGCTGTACCACCACTCGCAGGGACTCACCGACGGGGTGAAGTCCTTCGCCGACGAACTGCGGCAGGCCGGGCACACCGTCCACCTGCCCGACCTGTACGACGGGAACACCTTCGGCACCCTGGACGAGGGCATGGACTACGCGCGGACCACCGGCTTCGCGACCGTCACCGAGCGCGGCATCCGCGCCGCCCAGGAGTTGCCGGAAGCGATCGTGTACGCCGGCTTCTCGCTCGGCGTGATGGCGGCGCAGCAGTTGACCCAGACCCGTCCCGGCGCCCTGGGTGCGTTGTTCTACTACTCGTGCGCCCCGGTCGAGGAGTTCGGCACCTGGCCGGACGGCGTACCGGTGCAGATCCACGGCAAGGACGAGGACCCGTTCTTCGCCGAGGAAGGCGGTGACCTCGACGCCGCCCGCGCCCTGGTGGCCGCGGTCGACCAGGCGGAGCTGTTTCTCTACCCCGGCAAGGAGCACCTCTTCGCCGACTCGTCCCTCCCGGCCTACGACCCGGAGGCCGCCGCACTGCTGACCCAGCGCACGCTCACCTTCCTGAACAAGCTGTCCAGCTGACGCCGACTCCGCGAGTAAGCCGCCCCGGCCCCGGAACGAGAGGCCGGCCCGGTCGTGAGGGACCGGGCCGGGCGTCGGGCGGGGGACAGGGGATGCGGTGGGGAGGGTTTCAGAGGGCGTGGAGCTTGGCGAACGGGGCCAGGAAGCGGATGAGCTTGCCGCCGCCGAAGTCGACCACGACCGCTTGGGTGCTGTCGACCGAGACGACTCGGCCGAGGCCTTCCTTGTCGTGAGACACCCGCTGGCCGGCCTCGAAGACTTTGACCGGTTCCGGGTCGCGGGGTTTGAAGGGACTCGTGGACAGGTGACGACGCGTCGTCGCGCGGGAGGGTTCCATCAGGCTCTCAGTATTACGCCAGTTCCGCGCTGTCGGGAACTCGTGCTGTCAGGAAACCGGGCCGGCCACCGCTGACACGCGTTCGCTATCCGGATCGCGGCCCGATGGACCGCTTCGGTGACACGATCGACGAGGTGAACGAGTTCCGGATCGACGTGCCGCAGCAGGCGCTGGACGACCTGCGGGAACGTCTGGCCAGGGTCCGATGGCCGCGCGAGTTGCCCGGTGGCGGATGGGATCGCGGGGTGCCGGTCGGTTACCTCCGGCAGGTCGTGGAGCAGTGGAAGTCGTTCGACTGGCGGCGGTGGGAAGCGCGGCTCAACGAGTACCCGCAGTTCACCACGCGGATCGACGAGCAGACGGTGCACTTCCTGCACGTCCGGTCGCCGGAGGCCGACGCGTTGCCGCTGATCCTGACGCACGGCTGGCCGGGGTCCGTCGCCGAGTTCCTGCCGGTCCTCGGGCCGCTGACCGACCCGGCGTCGTACGGCGGTGATCCGCGCGACGCCTTCCACGTCGTCGCGCCCTCGGTGCCCGGCCACGGCTTCTCGGTGCCGTTGGAGTCGCCCTGGGATCACCGGCGGATCGCTGACGCGTGGGCCGAGCTGATGAGCCGGCTGGGCTACCAGCGGTACGGCGCACAGGGCGGCGACACCGGTTCGGTCGTGTCACCGCTGCTCGGTCACGTCGACGCCGAGCACGTGCTCGGCGTACACATCAATGGTGGTCTGGCGTTTCCGGACCTCGAGCCCGGTGACGTCGAGCAGCTGGGCGACGTCGAGCGCGAACGGTTGGCGGCCGCCGAGCGCCTGCGCGAGGTGGGGACCGGGTACGCCGAGCTCCAAGGCACGCGGCCGCAGACGGTGTCGTTCGGGTTGAGCGACTCGCCGGTCGGGCAGCTGGCCTGGATCCTGGAGAAGTTCTGGGAGTGGACCGATCCCGCGCGGACACTGCCCGAGGATGCGGTCGAGCTCGACCACCTGTTGCTCGACGCCTCGATCTACTGGTTCACCAACACCGGCGCCACCTCGGCCAACCTGTACTACGAGAACCGGGCGGCGGGCGACGATCCGGCCGGGCCGTCCGGCGTACCGACCGGGGTCGCGGTGTTCCCGACCGATCCGGCGATCCGGCGGGTGCTAGAACGCCGCCACCGCATCGTCCACTGGTCGGAGTTCACCCGCGGAGGCCACTTTGCCGCCCTCGAGGCGCCAGACCTGCTGGTCGGCGATATCCGGGCCTTCTTCCGGAAGCTTCGCTGACACCAGGAAGTTGAGCAGGGCCCCGTCACGCTGGACGGTGGCGTCCGGCCAGCGCCGGCGGATCATCCGGGCGATCCGGTCGTTCGCCGGGCTGACCACGAACAGGAACCGGCGGGCGCCGGCGGAGATCGCGTCCGCGGCCGCGATCGCCAGCATCCGTACGCCGAGGCCGCGGCGCTGCTCGGACTCGCTGACGACGGCGGCGAGCTCGGCGGTCGGCTCGTCGTACACGCCGTACGCCCAGGCCCACATCACGTGCCCGACGACCCGGTCGTCCCGGGTGGCGACCCAGGCCTGACCGGACGGGCAGAGCATGCGCAGCACCAGCCCGAGTCGCGGCGGGCGGCCGATGGCGGTCTGGAAGCGGAAGTAGAGGCTGAGATCGGTCAGCCCGGTGAGCATCGTGGTCAGGCCGTCCGCGTCGGGTTCACCGGCCGGGCGGACCTCGGGTACCTGAGTCTGATTCACGGATTCAGCGTTGCCTGGTTGGCTGAGTCTGTCAAGCGGACTTATCCTCGGAGCATGGACGAGCGCAGACCCGAGGCGATGCGGTGGTCGACGGAGAACTGCACGATCTCGCGGACGATGCAGATCCTGGGCGACAAGTGGACGTTCCACGTGCTCCGGGAGCTGTTCGTCGGCGTCCGCCGGTTCGAGGACATCCGGGCCCGGTCGGGGATCCCGCGGCAGGTGCTGACCGAGCGGCTCGCGGCGCTGATCGAGCGCGGCCTGCTGCGTCGCCATCCGTACCGGCTGCCGGGGCAGCGCGAGCGGTACGAGTACCGCCTGACCCAGGCCGGGCTCGACCTCTACCCGGTGCTGGTGGCGATGATCCAGTGGGGCGACGAGTACCTGCCGCTCGACGGCGGCCCGCCGATCGTCCCGCAGCATCGCGACTGCGGTGAGCAGATCACCGTCGTACTGCGCTGCGAGGCCGGCCACGAGCCCGACGCCCGCGAGGTCGCCATCCGCCCCGGCCCCGGCGCCCAACCCCGCCCCCTCGCCGGCTGACCGTCCCGCCCAACCCCGAGCCCCGCCGGTCGAGCGAGAGCGGGGGTCAGAGGAGGTCGATGGCGTTGCGGATGAGGCGTTCGGTGTCGCGGGGCTGGGCGGCCGAGATCGACAGCGTGTCCATGGTGACCGTGTAGCCGTCCACCTCGTCGCGCTTGTCGACGTACACCGCGCTGGTCAGGTGCTCGATGTAGACGATGTCCGGCAGGTCGGCGTCGTTGAATCGCAGCAGCGTGAACGCGCCACCGGTCGCGCAGTACCCGCCCTGGGAGAACGGGAGGATCTGCAGCGTGACGTTGTGCCGCTGCGACGCCACGATCAGGTGCTCCAGCTGCGCCTTGAGGATCTCCTTGTTGCCGATCGGCCGGCGCAGCACGGCCTCGTCGACGATCGCCCACAGCCGGGCCGGCCGCTGCCGGGTGAGCGCCTGCTGGCGCGACATCCGCAACGACACCAGCCGTTCCCGGTCCGCCGTCGGCATCGGCCGGTCCCGGCCGAGCTGGAACACCGCCCGGGCGTAGTCCGGCGTCTGCAGCAGCCCGGGGACGAACTGGAGCTCGAAGGTCCGGATCAGGTCGGCCGCCATCTCCAGGCCGAGGTAGGAGTGGAACCAGTTCGGCGTGACGTCGTCGTACCGCTGCCACCAGCCGGGGTTGTTCGCCTCCCGGGCCAGGTCGAGCAGCCGCTCGCGCTCGTCCTCGTCGTCCAGCTTGTACAGCGCGAGCAGGTCCTCGACGTCACGGACCTTGAAGCCGACCCGGCCGAGCTCGAGCCGGCTGATCTTCGACTCCGAGCCGCGGATCGCCCAGCCGGCGTCGGTGCGGGTGATGTTCGCTTCCTCGCGCAGCCGGCGGAGGTGGGCTCCGAGCATGATGCGCAGGGCGGTCGGCCCGCCGTACGCGCCCGGCTCGGTCACTCTCGTCTCCCCAGAAGTCGCGGTGCCGGTCGATCATTTCACAACAGGATCGCACCGGCGTGCTCACGGCCCGTGTCCACCGAGCCTCACCATCAGTAGAGTTCCACTCACAGTTTCCGACTCTTGCGAGGTTTCGCCGATGCCCGATGCCACCAAGGCACCCAGCTCGATTCCGGTGGGCGTGGACACGACCCGGGCCAGCATCGCCCGCGTGTACGACGCCGCGCTGAACGGCAAGGACAACTACGAGGTCGACCGGGAAGTGCTCCGCCAGGTCGCGACGGTGGCGCCGCAGGTGAACGATCTCGCCTGGTCGAACCGGAACTTCCTGATCCGGGCCTGCCGCTTCCTGGCCGGCCAGGTGGGCATCACGCAGTACCTCGACTGTGGCTCCGGCCTGCCGACCGCGGAGAACACGCACCAGGTCGTGCAGCGGCTGCAGCCCGAGGCCAAGGTGCTCTACATCGACAACGACCCGGTGGTGCTCGCCCACGGCCGCGCGCTGCTGGAGGAGAACGAGAACACCCGCTTCGTCAGCGCCGACATCTTCGACCCCGACGAGGTCCTCCCGCTGGTCAAGGAGCAGGACTTCCTCGACTTCGGCCAGCCGATCGCCGTGATCCAGAACGGCACGCTGCACCACTACATCGGCGACGACGGTCCCGCGATCATGCAGAAGTACGTCGACGCCGTGGTGCCGGGGTCGTACACGGTGATCGCGCACTTCTACGACCCGCAGACCCCGGAGCACTCGGCGATCGCGCGGAAGATGGAGGAGAAGTTCACCCACAGTCCGATGGGCAGCGGGGTGTTCCGCACCCGCGAGCAACTGCTGGAGCTGTTCCCCGACCAGGAGCTCGTCCCACCGGGGCTGGTGCTGTGCGACGACTGGTGGCCGGACGGGCCGCGGGTGAAGCCGCTCAACCAGGTCGAGGAGTGCATCGCCGCCGCCGTCGGCCGCAAGGTCTGACCGGCTTCACACGTGCTCGGAGACGAGGACGGCCGAGGTGCCGTCCTCCAGGGCCTGGAAGAGGTGGGCCTGGTCGCCGGGGTAGGCGATGTAGTCGCCGGGCGAGAGCTCGACGGGATCGTCGACCGGACCGATCAGCGCGCGGCCGGAGCTGAGGACGACGTGCTCCACGACTCCGGGCATGTGCGGCTCGGACTTCCGGCCGGCGCCGGGGGACGCGGTGATGCGGTAGATGTCGCGGCGTGCGTTCGGCGGGCAGGACGCGACCAGCGTGGCGCCGTACTCCGCCTGGTCGGAGTAGATCACCGGGCCCTCACCGGCGCGGATCACCTGGACCTTCGGGCGGGGTGGATCGAGCAGGGCGGCGAACGGGGTGTCCAGGGCGACGGCCAGCGCCCACAGCGTCTCCACGCTCGGGTTGCCGGTGCCGGACTCCAGCTGGGACAGCGTCGACTTCGCGACTCCGGCTCGCTTGGCCACCTCACTGAGCGAGAGGCCTGCGCGAGCGCGGTGCCGGCGTAGCGAGGCCGCGATCACGTCGAGCGGCGCCTTCGTGTCCATGGGTGTTCGCTCCATCGGTCGATCTGTTCGGCTTGACGAACGCACGGTCTGCTGTTCATCATAAAACCCATGCGTTCGATCTGGCGAACACTCGACCGTGGACTGGCCCGGGACATCGGGCTGGTCTGCCTCGCCGACGGCGTCGTCGGGCTCTCGTACGGCGCGATCAGCGTCGGCAACGGCCTGCCGTTGTGGGTCCCGGTGGTGCTGTCGATCGTGGTGTTCGCGGGGGCGTCGCAGTTCCTGTTCGTCGGGATCGTGGCGGCCGGCGGAAGCCCGATCGCGGCGATGATCGCCGGCGTGCTGGTGAACTCCCGGCACGTCGCGTTCGGGCTCGCGGTCAGCGACGTGATCGGTGGCGGCTGGCGACGGGTGCCGGGCAGCCACCTGATGACCGACGAGAACGTCGCGTTCGCGCTCGGCCAGGACGACGTACGGCAGCGTCGGGCGGCCTATTGGGCGGCCGGCATCGGGATCTTCGTCTGCTGGAACCTGGGCGTCCTGGTCGGCGGACTGGCCGGGACCGTCATCACGGACACCGACGTCTTCGGACTGGATGCGGCGTTCCCCGCGGTCCTGCTGGCGCTCGTGCTCCCCGCGCTACGCGACAAGTCGACGCGTACGGCGGCCCTGGTGGGCAGCGTGGTCGCGCTGGCGGCGACGCCGTTCCTGCCGGCCGGTCTGCCGGTGCTGCTCGCCCTGGTCGGCTTGCTGTTCTACCGCGCGGACAAGCCCGCGCTGGAGGTCTCCCGATGAGCGACACGCCGCTTCTGCTGGTCGCGATCGCGATCCTTGCCGTTGGCACCTTTTCGCTGCGGTTCGCCGGGCCGATGCTGCGCAGCCGGGTCGAGATCCCGGAGCGGGCCCAGCAGTTCCTGGGTGCGTCGGCCATCGTCCTGCTGGCGGCGCTGGTCGCGACCGCGGCGCTGATGGAGGGCGGCGGCCCGGCCGGGATCGCGCGTCCGGCCGGGGTGCTGGTCGGCGGGGTGCTGGCCTGGCGGAAGGCGCCGTTCGTGCTGGTGGTGGTTGCTGCCGCCGCGACCGCGGCCGGTCTGCGGCTGCTCGGCGTACCGTAGGCCGCTTCGGCGCTACCGTGCAGGCATGAGCGCTTATCCCGGGCAGCCGGCGCCGCAGAAGAGCAGGACGCTGACCTGGGTCGCGGTCGCGTGTTTCGTGATCGGCCTCGGACTGGCCGGGTTCTTCACCTACCGGATCGTCGGGACGGCGCCGCGGACGCCGCAGCCGATCGAGGACGGTGTGGTCCAACTCGACCGCGAGGGACTGACGGTCTACTCGTCCGTGCCCGTGCTCGCGCCGCCGTGCGAGGCGAAGGACTCCACCGGCGCCGACGTACCGCTCGAGGGGATCCGCGGCGCCGAGCAGATCACCGTCAACTCCGAGACCTGGTACGTCGTCGCCCGGTCGGTGGACCAGGTCCCGGCAGGCGACTACAGCATCTCGTGCACGGACGACGAGACCGGCGCGACGTACGCCGCCGGGCCGCGCTCGTCGGTCGCCGCCTTCGTCGTCTCGGTCTTCGGCCTGGTCGGCTCGCTGCTGGTGTTCGCCGGTCTCGGCGTCGTCCTCCTGGTCATCGGTGCGGTCCGGAACCGCCGCCGAACCCCACCTCGCCCCCAGGACCGGCCCCAGGACCGGCCCCAGGATCGCTAGGTCCGGACCGCGGCTCTGACCTTCGGCGTCAGCACGAACGCGCCCACGTACAGCAGCGCGGCCACGATCAGCAGGCCGTCGAACCCGATCAGCAGCGCGGCGTACTCGAGGCAGCCGCCGAGCATCGCGCCGAGCAGGTTCGCGCCGAACGAGGCGGTCGCGTCCGCGGTGTCGGTGAACCGCTTCGCGAAGATCACGTTCGCCGCGAAGATCGGCAGGAACGCGATCAGTACGGCGACCACCGCGCGCAGGCCGACCGGCATCGCGAGCAGCCAGTCGTCGGGGAAGATCCACGACAACGCCAGCCCGCCGAACAGGACGACGTACATCACCTTCAACGGTGGCGTCCTGAATCGTCTGGTCACTTCGACCGCGGCCAGTACGGCGACCAGGACGCCGGCGAACACGATCGCGTTCACCACCCACGTCGTACCGAACAGCAACGCGAAGCCGGTGATGCTCTTCGTCTCCAGCAGCATGAAGCCGGCGCCGAGCAGGAACAGGTCGGCGTACGGACGCATCCGCCGGTACGACGACCCGCCGCCGGCGATCCCGACCCCGATCAGGCCGGCGACCATGATCAGCCCGAGGGTGACCAGGTAGAGCGACGGGATCCGGTCGGTGAACAGGTACAGGAACGGCCGGTTGTCGGTCGCGGGCGGGGGCGTGACCGCGGTGGCGCCGGCCCATGCCTTGTCACCACAGGTCTGGTCGGCCTCGGTCAGCCCGACCGTGACGACGGCCTGCTGCAGGTCGTCGCCGACCTGGTCGACGCACGGCTTGTGCCCGAACGCGGTCTCCGCGGTGGACGCGAGCCGGTCGATCAGCCAGGTTTCGCGGTAGTAGTTGTACATCGCGAACGCGCCGCCGGGGGCCAGGTGCTCCTTCGCACTCTCGAAGGCCTCCTCGGTGAACAGGTAGCTCTCCAGCCGCAGCGAGCTCGCGCCGTTCACCAGCGTCAGCGAGTCCGGCAGGGCCAGCAGGATCAGGTCGTACTTCTTGTCGGTCCGGGACAGGAACGCCCGGCCGTCGTCGATGTGCGAGGTCACCCGCGGGTCCTGGTACGGACGGTCCGGGTGCAGTTCCTTGCCGAGGTCCCGGATCCGCGGGTCGATCTCGACCGCGTCGACGTGCTCCGCGCCCTTCTTCAGTGCGATCGCGACGTCCGACCCGGAGCCGGCGCCGATGATCAGCACGTTCTTGGGCGCCTTGCCGGCGTTCGCCCGCTCGTACGGCAGGCCGTACTGCGGCTCCCACTGCAGCCGCGAGTCCGCCGGGATCGCCTGCTGGTGCGGTACGCCGTTCACCGTGATCGTCAGCAGCGGGACGCCCTGCCACTCGTAGCTCTTGGTCTGCACCTTGTAGTACGGCGACCAGCTGTTCTGCGGCTGCCGCGACTCGTGGAACAGCACGCCGATCATCACCAGCAACGGGGACAGCACCAGGGCCGCGCTCACCCCGGTGGCGATCGCCGCCCGGCGGGACGGCGTACCGATCCGCGTCCGCGGGATCATCAGCGCGGCGAACATCACGGTCACGATCGCGCCCCACCAGATCGGTGGCGCGCCCAGGAACGACAGCGCGGTGAACGCGCCGATCCCGACCAGACTGCCGACCAGGTCGAAGCGGTACGCCGTCAGCCGGGGGAGCTCGGCGAAGCAGCGGCCGACCAGCTCGGCCGGGCCGGCCAGGATGACCGCGGCGGCGACGAAGATGATCGGCAGGATCACCCAGGTCGGCGGGCCGGTGGTGTTCAGGCTGGTGAAGTAGATGACGCTCTCGGAGGTGCCGCGGTTGACGGTCACCGGCTTCCAGGCGATCACCAGGACCAGCAGGCCGAGCATCAGCGGGGAGTAGTACGGCAGCCGTTTCGCCCGGCTGGACCGGAGGATCCCGATCCCGATGCCGAGGAACGAGCCGAGCAGCACGAAGTTCGAGAAGTAGCTCAGGTGGACCACGTTCGAGCCGGTCCAGCGGATCAGCGCGAGCTCGAGGAAGAGCATCAGCGCGCTGGACGCGACCAGCCGGGTCCGTACCCCGAAAGGGCTCGGCCATCGGACGTCGCTGACCTGGTCAGTGGAGGAGTCGACTGCCATGCGCCGCGACGTTACCGGAAGTTGAGTGTTACACGTCACCCGAACGCATTTCGCCGGCTGACCACTTGGGTTGCGGGTTACCCACCGTGGTGACGGGTGCACAACCCACCACCTCGGTGGTCAGCCAGCGAAATGGGGCGGCGACGGTGGGGTCAGGGGCGGCGGGGGGCGGGTTTGGGGAGTTGGCAGCCGGACTTGTTCAGGTCGAGGGTGCGGGTGGCGGTCAGGCAGGTGTAGATCCACCAGGTCTGCTGGCCGTAGGCGGCGCCCTGGTCGACGGTGATGTTGCCGGCGGCGTCGACCTCGCACGGGTTGTTGACGGTGCAGCGCTCACCGTCCTCGTTGCCGGTGTTGTTCACGCCGATGACCTCGCCGTTCGACGTGCTCACCACCGGGGATCCCGACGTACCGCCGATGGTCTCGCAGCCGGGCTGCTGGTACTTGATCGAGCTCTGCCAGGTCCAGCTGCCCTCACGCAGTTGGGGGATCGTCGCCTGCACCGAGCAGGTGTAGATGCGCTTCCAGTAGCCGGACACGACTGCCATCCCGGCGCCGTTCGCGGGGCCCTGCTTGGCGAGCGTCAGCGGTGTCACGTTCAGCCGTGAGCGGATCGACGCGTACGACTCGTTCACCTCGTACACGAGCATGTCGGTCTTGGTCATCGTGCCGAAGATGATCCGGCTGGCGCGGACGGTGCCGGCCCGGCTCGAGTCCGGACGCAGCAGCGTGATCGAACGGCTCGACGCGCGGTTCACCAGTACGACGCCCGGGTTCAGGAACCCGCCCTCGTAGCAGTGCCCGTTGGTGAGTACGAGGGCGCGGTCGGTGTCGACGGATTCGGCGTACCGGACCAGGGACGCGGAGCAGTTGCTCAGCGCGGCGATCCCGGTGAAGTCGGCCCCCGGCGCCCGGACGGCCTTCGGTACGGCGCTCTCGGCGGTGTCGACGGCCTGCGCCGACGTCGCGCCGATGAGGGTGGCGGCGGTGATGCCAACGGCCGCGGTGGCGGCCAGGAGGGTACGGAACAGTTTCATGGGCGGTTTCCTGTCCTCACTGATTGTGCTTGGAGCACTTCGTAACGCATCGATCGGCCGCCGACCATCACAACTGCGTGAAACCGGGTGTACCCAGGGTGTGCGCAGGGGTTTTCCTGCGCTGAGTGAGAGGACTGCTACTCTTCGTCTCCGGATCCGCCTCTGCTCGAACCATCCCACCGCCCGGCACGTCGTACCGAGTGGTGGAGGGACGACAAGGTACGGTCGGCAGCAGCCGCACCGTACGGAGAACGGAAGGACGTCATGCCGCAGGAGAAGCCTGACCTGCGCAGTCTCAGCGAGCCGGTGCGGTTCAAGCGGGCGTTGACGCTGGTGCTGATGACCCTGGTGCTCCCGGGGTCGGCGCAGATCGTGGCCGGCAGCAAGCGGGCCGGACGGTGGGCCTGGCGGGTGATCGCCGGGCTGATCGCGATCGTCGTCTTCCTGGTGCTGCTCTCGCTCGTCTGGCGGTCCGGCACGATCAACCTGATGGCGCGTCCGGGCACGCTGCGGATCGTCCAGATCCTGCTCATCCTGCTGGCGATCGGCTGGGCCGCGCTGTTCGTGGACGCCTACCGGCTCGGCCAGCCGCTGACGCTGGAGCGCAACCACCGGCTGACCACCAGCATCCTGGACGCCGTGCTGGTGTTCGCGGTCGTCGGTGCACTGGTCTACGGCAGCGTGATCGTGAACGCCCAGCGTGACTTCGTCGCGAGCGTCTTCGGCAGCGGGCAGAAGTCGAAGGCCGAGAAGGGCCGCTACAACGTCCTGCTGCTCGGCGGCGACTCCGGCGCGGACCGGATCGGCACCCGGCCGGACAGCATCACCCTGGCCAGCATCGACGCCGACACCGGCCGGACCGTGCTGATCGGCCTGCCGCGGAACATGGCCAAGGTCCCGTTCCCCGCCGGTACGGCGATGGCGAAGCAGTTCCCCAACGGCTTCCGGTGGGCGGACTGCGGGACGAACTGCCTGCTCAACGGCGTCTACATGTACGCCTCGGAGCACAAGAGCCTGTTCCCCGGCGACCCGAACCCGGGTGTCACCGCGACCCGGCAGGCGGTCGAGGCGATCACCGGGCTGAAGGTGAACTACTACGTGCTGATCGACCTGGCCGGGTTCCGGGACCTGCTGAACGCGGTCGGCGGGATCACCCTGGACGTCGGCAAGCGGGTCCCGATCGGCGGCGGTACCTCGCCGATCAAGGGCTACATCGAGGCAGGCAAGGACCAGCACCTGGACGGCTACCACGCGCTCTGGTTCGCCCGGTCCCGGGAGGGATCGACCGACTACGAGCGGATGACCCGGCAGAAGTGCGTGATGTCGGCCATGCTGAACCAGCTGTCCCCGCAGACCGTGCTGACCAAGTTCCAGGGCATCGCCGCGGCCAGCAAACAGGTCGTCCAAACCGACATCCCGGCCGGTGAGCTGGGCACCTTCACCGACCTCGCGCTGGACGCGAAGAAGCTCCCGGTGTCAAGCTTCTCCGCGGTCCCGCCGTTGATCCGCACCGGCGACCCCGACTTCGCGCTGATCAGGACCAAGGTCGCGGAGGCGGTCGGAAGGTCCGAAGCGCTGGACAAGGGCGGCTCAGGAGGAGACGGTAAGACTTCGAGCACTCCGCGTAGTTCCGCGAGCAAGTCCACCGGCAGCACCACCAAGAAGACCCCGAAACCCAGCAGCTCACCGTCCAAACCCACCAACGACGTCGACGACGTCGCTTCGATCTGTAAGGCCTGACCTGATATGCCGCTGTCCCACTGGCCGCCCGTGTCCGTCGTGATGCCCGTGCTGAACGAGGAACGTCATCTCGAGGAAGCGGTCGGCCGCGTCCTCGACCAGGACTACCCCGGCGAGCTCGAGGTCGTGCTCGCCATCGGCCCGAGCAAGGACCGGACCCAGGAGATCGCGGACAAGCTCGCCGACCGCGACCCGCGGATCACCATCGTGCCGAACCCGACCGGCAAGACGCCGGCCGCGCTGAACGTCGGCATCGCGCACGCCAAGCACGACATCCTGGTCCGGGTCGACGGCCACGGGGCCCTCACCGACGGCTACATCACCCGGGCGGTCGAAGTACTGGACGAGAGCGGTGCGGACAACGTCGGCGGCGTGATGGCGGCCGAGGGCCGGACGCCGACCGAGATGGCGGTCGCCTGCGCGTACCGCTCCCGGCTGGGGCTCGGCGCGTCGACGTTCCACCAGGGCGGCAAGGCCGGTCCGGCCGACACCGTGTACCTCGGGGTGTTCCGGCGGGCCGCGCTGGAGCGGGTCGGCGGGTTCGACGAGACCATGCACCGGGCCCAGGACTGGGAGCTGAACTACCGGATCCGCAAGACCGGCGGGCTGATCTGGTTCAGCCCGGACCTGTCGGTCACCTACCGGCCGCGGTCGTCGCTGTCGGCGGTGGCCAAGCAGTTCTTCCACACCGGCCAGTGGCGCCGCGAGGTGATCCGGCGGCACCCGGAGACCGCGAACAAGCGCTACCTGGCGCCGCCGGTCGCGGTGATCCTGCTGGCCGTCGGCACCATCCTCGGCATCATCGGCCTGATCACCGGGAACAGCTGGCTCGACCTGGGCTTCCTGGCCCCGCTCGGCTACGCGTTGCTGCTGCTCGCCGGGTCCGCGGTCGAGGGCCGCTACCTGCCGTGGAAGGCACTGTTCTGGATGCCCCTGGTCTGCGCGACCATGCACGTCTCCTGGGGCCTCGGCTTCCTCGTCGGCCTCCGCGAGCGGCCGTCAACCGCGGGCTGATCTGGTGTAGGCGGCGACGACCTCGGAGGCCGGGCCGTCGAGGCGGAGCACGCCCTTGTCCAGCCAGAGGGCGCGGTTGCAGGTGTCCAGGACGACGTCGAGGCTGTGGCTGACCAAGAAGACCGTGCCGGCCTGTTCGCGCAGCTCGCGGATCTTCCGTTCCGACCGCACCCGGAACTCGGCGTCCCCGGTCGCCAGCGCCTCGTCCACCAGCAGGATGTCGTGCGTCTTCGCCGACGCGATCGCGAACTTCAGCCGGGCCGCCATCCCGGACGAGTACGTCGACATCGGCAGGTCGATGAACTCGCCGATCCCGGAGAACTCGACGATCTCGTCGTACCGGCGGTCGATCTCGGCCGCCGGCATGCCCATCGCGAGGCAGCCGAGGACGACGTTCCGGTCGCCGGTCAGGTCGTTCATCATCGCCGCGTTCACGCCGAGCAGGGACGGCCGGCCGCCGGTGTAGATCGCACCGGACTCGGGTGGCAGCAGGCCGGCGATCGCCCGCAACAGGGTCGACTTCCCCGAACCGTTGCGGCCGATCACGCCGATCGCGTCGCCCTTGTAGGCGGTGAAGCTGACGTCCTTGACCGCGTGCACCTCGCGGATAGTCGGCCGGTCCTGCCGTTTCAGGATCCGGCGGAACGCGGTCGCCGCCGTACCCTTGCCGCCCTGGCCGGCGATCACCTTGTAGACGACGTCGACGTGGTCGGCGATGACCGTCGGTTCAGCCCCGGAATCAGCCGCGGCCATAGCGGTCCTCCGCCTGCCAGAAGTAGACGAAGCCGCCGGCGAGGGCGACGACCGACCAGCCGGCCGCGATCGCCCACGCGTACGGCAGTTGGTGGGCGTCGTGCTCGTCGAGCAGCGCGCGCCGGACGATGTCGATGTACGCCGAGATCGGGTTGAACGCGAGTACCTGGATCACCCAGTCCGGCGCGTCCGCCTGGGTCAGCTTGGCCGGCAGCGAGAAGAAGATGCCGGAGACGTACAGCCAGGTCCGGGTGACGAACGGCAGCAGTTGGGTGACGTCGGCGACGAACGTGCCGATCCGGGCGAAGATCAGCGTCATCCCGACGTTGAACATGCTCTGCAGAAGCAGAGCCGGGGCGACCAGCAGCCAGCTCCAGGAGAGTCCGTCGGTCACGCCGACGATCACGAACAGCAGGCACAGCGAGACGAGCATCTGGTTCAGCTCGTTCAGGACGTAGGCCAGCGGGAGGGTCGCGCGCGGGAAGTGCAGGGTGCGGATCAGCGACAGGTTGAGGGCCAGCGAGCGGGAGCCCTCGGTCATGCAGCGCTGGGTGTAGGTGAAGACGAAGATGCCGCTGAGCAGGAAGCCGACGTAGTTGTCGATCCCGTCCTTGGTGCCCAGCAGGACACCGAAGGCGAGGTAGTAGACGGCGGCGTTGAGCAGCGGCGTCAGCACCTGCCACAGCGAGCCGAGGCGGGCGCCGGCGTACATCGCGTAGGTCCGGGCAGCGGCGTAGCTGACGACGAACTTGCGCCGGCTCCAGAGCTCGCGCAGGTAGTCGCCGAGCGGTGGGCGCAGCGAGCTCTTGGTCAGCCCGTAGCGTTCGGCCAGCGCCGCCGGATCGGTGGGGTCGGCGGCGGTCGGCATGCGGGTCAATGTACTGCGCTCTGTGACGCCGGAGTGACTCAGGTCAGGCGCTGACGCAGGCGGTCGAGGTCCTCGGTGGTGAGGCCGCCATGGCGCAGGTAGGCCTCCGCGCCGCCGTACTTGTCGTCGAGGTGACGCAGGATCGCGACCATCGACTCCGCCCGGGTGTCCCGGAACTCGATCAGCTCCGGGTGCTTCGACTCGTCCGGCTCGTCGGCGAGCTGCTCCGCCAGCCAGCCCGCGAGCCGTTCCTGGGTGAGGAAGTAGTCGGCCACGATGTCGTCCTCGGGTACGCCGGCCACGCTCAACGCCAGCGCGACGACCATGCCGGTGCGGTCCTTGCCGCCGTGACAGTGCACGACCACCGCGCCGTCGGCGTCCGCGATCGCCTTGACCGCCGCCGCGAACAGCTCTGGCCGGTGGTCGAGCATCCAGGTGCACGCCGCGACGATGGTCGCCTGGCCGTGCTCGGGATCGCCCGGGTCCTGCAACGACTGCCGGACCCCCAACGGGTCGTCGGTGAATGGTGTCGGCCACTGCGACACCTCGGCGTCGCCGCGCAGGTCCAGGATCCGCGTGACGCCGGAACGCCGTACCGCCTCGACGCCTTCGGACGACAGGAAATGCAGACTGTCCGCCCGGATCAGCACGCCCTCGCGGACGCGGCCGCCGTCGCCGGTGGGCAGGCCACCCACGTCGCGCACGTTCCGGCAGCCCGGCCAGTCGAGATCCATGCCGTCCATCCAATCAGACGTCGAGGACCCTGCCTTCGGGCGTGACCGGCGACTGGGTACGGGCGTAGGCGTGGTCGGTGAACTCGGCGATCGTGACGGCGAGCCGGGCCGGCGTGAGGGCGGCGTCCTCGAGGACCGTGAAGCGGCCGGGACGGGTCCGCGGGGCGAAGGCGACGATCTCGGCGAACTCGTCCAACGTGAAGCCGAGCTGGAGTGGTGTCACCGGCAGGCCGTGGCGGTGGAGGCAGTCGACGGTGGCGTGGAACCGGTCCACGTCTCCACGCAGGAACCAGGCGAACGCGGCGCCCAGCCCGACCTGTTCGCCGTGGAAACCGCGCCGCTCCGGGTACAGCAGGTCGATCGCGTGCGAGATCTCGTGACACGCGCCCGACGCCGGCCGCGACGTACCGGCGACGACCATCGCCATCCCGGACAGCACGAGCCCTTCGGCGAGTGTGGTCAGGAAGGCGTCGTCGGCCACCGTGCCGGGATGGTCGATCACCGCCTGGGCGGCGGTCCGCGACAGCGAGACCGCGAGGCCGTCGATCGCCTCGCCGCGCAGGGCGTGCGCGGCCTCCCAGTCGGCGGTCGCGGACAGGTTCGAGACGATGTCGCCGATGCCGCCGCGGACCGAGCCGGCCGGTGCCTGGCTGATCAGGTCGAGGTCGACCAGGACCGCGATCGGGGCCGGCACGCTGTACGATCCGCGGCCGGCGTCGTTGTCGAGCGTGCTGATCGGCGAGGCGATGCCGTCGTGCGCGAGATTGGTGGCGACCGCGACCATCGGCAGCCCGATCCGGGCGGCGGCGAACTTGGTCACGTCCAGCACGGTGCCGCCGCCGATCCCGACGATCGCGTCGTACCGCTGCCGGCGGATCTGCTCGACCAGCCTGATCGCGGCGTTGATCGTGCACCCGTCCACGGTGAACCAGTCGGCCCCGGCCAGCCCGTGCCGGAACGTCTCCCGGATCACCGGCCCGTTCGTCGTACCGACCGCGATCGCCACCCGCCCCGACGGCGAGATCCGCTCGTCCGCCAGCATCCGCCCCAACTCACCCAACGCCCCACGCCGCACCTGAACGACAAGCGGCGCAGGAATCATGCGAGCTAGGAGGGGCATACGATCTCCCGGGCCCGGGCCAGGTCGGCGTGGTTGTCGATCTCTACCCAGTCGACGGTGCCGATCGGGGTGACGTCGATCCGGAAGCCGTTGTCCACGAGGAACTGGTACCCATCCTCGTAGTACAGGTGCGGATCGCGTTCCCAGGTGGCGCGCAGCGCGTCGGTCAGGTCGGCGGCGGCCGCGGGCTCGATCAGGGTGACTCCGATGTATTCGCCGGTCGCCGCGGACGGGTCCATCAGCTTGGTGATCCGCTCGACGCCGGCGTCGGCCGACCAGATCACCTTCATCTCCTCGTCCGCCAAGTCTTTCTCGGTGTCCAGCGCGAGCACGATCCGCCGCCCGTCCCCACGCGCGTCGAGCAGCGCGCGCTGGACCGAGGCCGGGTGCACGGTGTCGCCGTTCGCGAGCAGCACCCCGTGGGAGAGCAGGTCGCGCGCACACCACAGCGAGTACGCGTTGTTCCACGTCTCGGCCTTGTCGTTGTGGACCAGCTCGAGCCGGACGCCGTACTGCGCCTCGAAGTCCCGCACCCGGCTCCGGACGGCGTCCGCGGCGTACCCGACGACGATGGCGACGTCGGTGATGCCGACCTCGGCGTAGTTGGCCAGGGTGAGGTCGAGGACGGTCGGGCCGGTGTCGGAGCCGTGGTCGATCGGGACGAGTGCCTTCGGCAACCTGTCCGTGTACGGGCGCAGGCGCCGGCCGGCCCCGGCGGCGAGCACAAGTCCGATCATTGCCTGATGGTACGGGTTCGGCCCGTTCCCGCGCCCTCGATCGCGGTGTGGTGGCAGGATCGGAGCATGACGTGGCTCGTGACTGGTGGTGCCGGATACATCGGGGCGCACGTGGTGCGCGCGTTCCTCGCGGACGGGATCGACGTGCGGGTGATCGACGACCTGTCCAGCGGGAAGGCCGAGTTCGTGCCGGCCGGCGTCCCGTTCGTGCAGGCGAACCTGCTCGACGGTACGGCGGTCCGCGAAGCGCTGGACGGGGTCAGTGGGGTGGTCCACCTGGCCGGGTTCAAGTACGCCGGTGTCTCGGTCGACCGCCCACTGCACACCTACACGCAGAACGTGAGCGGGATGGTATCGCTGCTGGCGGCGATGGCGGACCGGGAGATCCGCAACCTCGTCTTCTCGTCGAGCGCCGGCGTCTACGGGACGCCCAAGGACGAGGTGGTCACCGAGCAGACGCCGCCGGACCCGCAGAGCCCGTACGGCGAGTCGAAGCTGGTCGGGGAGTGGCTGCTCCGGGACCAGGCGAAGGCGGTCGAGCTGCACCACACCTCGCTGCGCTACTTCAACGTGGTCGGCTCCGGCGACCCGTCGGTGTACGACGCCAGCCCGTACAACCTCTTCCCGATCGTGTGCGACCTGCTGACCCAGGGGAAGACCCCGCAGATCTACGGCACCGACCACCCGACCCCGGACGGTACGTCGGTCAAGGACTACGTCCACGTGGCCGACCTGGCCCGCGCGCACGTGGCCGCGGCCCGGGCGCTCGAGGCGGGCAAGACGCTGGAGCCCGTGTACAACCTGGGCAGCGGGACCGGCACGTCGGTCCGCGAGATCATGAACGCCGCCCGCCGGGTGACCGGGATCGACTTCACCCCGACCGAGGGCCCACGACGGCCCGGCGACCCCTCCCGGGTCGTGGCCTCCGGCGAGCTGGCCGCCCGCGACCTCGCCTGGAAGAACACCTACACGGTCGACGAGATGTTCGCGACCTCGTGGGAAGCCTGGCCGAAGGGCTGATCAGACCCCGGGCGGTGGTTACAGTCCGAGGATGACCGCGACCCCGGACCCGGCGGCCGAACGGCCCGTGCCTCCCGGCTACACGAGCTGGTCGCCGCCGGGCAAGCCTGCTGAGCCGGCGGACTGTCCGTGCGGTCTACCGGTTCGGCAGCCGTGGCGGATCCGGAACGCTTTGTGGAGTCCGGCCTCGTTCCTCGGTGGGGTCGTGTGGGTCGGGCTCGGTGCCGGGTCGCTGGCCGGCGGGTGGACGACGTTCGGCCTGATCGTGCTCGGCGTACTGGTCACCCTGACGCTCGGGGCCCTGGTGCTGCAGGCGATCCGTCACCACCGCGGCGGTTGCCTGCTCGCTCGCGCGGCCTGGTTCGGTCTGGCCGTCCCCGGGCTTCCCCTCCGGATCACCTTCTGGCTCCCGTGACCAGTCGGCCTCAGTACTCCTTGGGGAAGGCGCCGGTGGGGGTCAGGTTCAGCTGGCCGGGGCCGGTGAGGACGCCGCCTTCCACCGGGAGGGTGTGGCCGGTGATCCAGGAGGCGTCGTCGGAGGCGAGGAAGGCGACCGCGGCCGCGATGTCCTCGGGCTCACCGACCCGGCCGAGCGGGTACATCTTGGCGAACTCGGTCAGCGTGTCCGGCTGGTCGTCCCAGTTCGGCGTCCGGATGGTGCCCGGCGCGACCACGTTGAAGCGGACGCCCATCCCGCCGTACCGGGCCGCGTAGTTCACCGTCATCGCGATCTGGCCTGCCTTCGCGGCGGCGTACTCGATGTTGCCGAAGGCGGCCAGCCCGTTCACCGAGCTGATCGTGACCACGTTGCCGCGGGTCTTCACCAGGTGCGGGAGGGCCGCCTGAATGCAGCGTGACGCGCCGACCAGGGTGAGGTCGAGCTGCCGGTGCCACTCCTCACTGGTCGTGTCCTCGGGGACCGACGTGACGATGCAGCCGCCGGCGTTGTTCACCACGACGTCGAGCCGCCCGAACCGCTCGGCGGCGGCCGCGACCGCGGCGTCCACGTCGTCGCGGTTCGTGACGTCCACCCGCACCCCGAGCGCCTGCTCGCCGAGCTTGCCGGCCACCGCGGCGACCTTGTGCTCGTCCAGATCCGTCACCACCACCGCGCCGCCCTCGGCCGCGATCCGCCGCGCCACCGCGGCGCCGATGCCCTGTCCCGCCGCCGTGACCAGAGCCACCCGCCCCTTGAACCGCTGCACGTCAGTCCTCCACCACTCGATCGACCTTCTCGTCGGACAGTCGCCGCTCCAGCTTCGCCTCGTCCAGGTTGCGGCAGAGCACGATCGAACCACCTCCGGCGATCACCCCGATCAGCAGGCCGACCCCGTCGCGGCTGACCAGGTCCCGGGTGACCAGGATCCGGTCCGCGATCGGCTCCGCCGTACCGATGAGCTCCTCGTGCGTCAGTTCGTCGTACGCCGGGGACGCCGGCGACGGTGGATCGAACGGGACGAACAGGTCCGGGTGGTTGTACACCTCGGCGCCGTAGTCGTGGACGCCGTCGGGCAGCGGCTCGCGGAACCGGCCGCCGAGCGGCAGCAGGGCCGACGCGACCGTCTCCCGCTCGCCGCGGATCGCGACGTCCGGGCCGGTGATCGCGAGCGTGCCGGTGCCGCTGGTGAGCGCCGCACCGGTCGACCAGGTGGACAGCGCCCAGACCACGCCCAGCCAGTGCGGCGGCAGCCCGATCGCGACCGTCTCGCCGGACTCCAGGTCGTACTCGTCGACCAACAGGTTGGCGGTCTTGGCGACCCAGTTCGCGGTCGTGACGGCGCTCAGCTCGATCCGCTCACCGGTCGCGTCGTCGTAGTAGGTGAGGAACGGAGCACCCCCGTCCCGCTGGACGGCGGCGGCGAAAAGCTCCGGCAGTACTCGTGACATACCGCCCACCCTACGGTTCGCCGTGATGCCGCGGCCCCCGCAGTACTCGGATCCGCGGAGTTCTCCTACAGTCTTTACATGCTGATCCTGGCCGGCCTGGGCCTCATCCTGGTGCTGACCGTTGCCACCGGCTACTTCGTCGCGCAGGAGTTCGCGTTCGTCGCCGTCGACCGCAGCCGGTTGCGGTCGCTGGCCGACGGCGGCGACGCGGCGGCCGGCCGGGCCTTGAAGGTGACCGCCCGGCTGTCGTTCGTGCTGTCCGGCGCGCAGGTCGGCATCACCATCACCGCGCTGCTCGCCGGGTACGTCGCCGAGCCCTATCTCGGTGAAGGCCTGGCGGAGGTGCTCGGCCGGGCCGGCGTACCGGAGGCCGTCAGCCTGTCGGTCTCGGTGATCCTTGCGTTGCTTGCGGCAACGATCATCCAGATGGTGCTGGGCGAGCTGGCGCCCAAGAACCTGGCGATCGCGAAGGCCGAGGCGATCGCGCTGCGGCTGTCCCGGTCGACGCTCATGTACCTGGCCGTCGCCGGGCCGGTGATCCGGGTGTTCGACTCGGCCTCGAACCGGATCCTGCGCCGGGTCGGGATCGAGCCGGTCGAGGAGCTGCCGCAGGGCGCGACCGCCCAGGAGCTCGACCGCATCATCGTGACGTCGTACGAGCAGGGCCTGCTCGACCAGGACACCATGCTGCTGCTCGACCGCGGTCTCGACTTCCGCGGCCGGAACGCCGGCGAGGCGATGCGCCCGCGCGTCGACGTGGTCACCGTGCACCAGGACGACCCGCTGACCCGGGTGGTCGAGCTGCTGGACACCGGGCACAGCCGGTTCCCGGTGATCGCCGAGTCGGTCGACGAGGTGGTCGGGGTGGTCGCGGTCGCCGACGTGGTCGAGGTCGACCCGGCCGACCGGCACCACGTCACCGCCGGCTCGCTGGCGTCCGCGCCGGTCGTCGTACCGTTCACGCTGCCCCTGCCCGCCGTCCTGGAACGGCTGCGGACCGCGCACCGCCAACTGGCGATCGTCGTCGACGAGTACGGCGGTTTCGCCGGCATCGTGTCGCTCGAGGACGTCGCCGAGGAGCTTGTCGGCGAGATCCGGGACGAGGACGACCTGCCGGAGACCGGGCTCGAGCGGGGCAACGACGGCGGCTGGGTGGTGTCGGCCCGCTGGCGGCTCGACGAGGTCGCCGAGGCCACCGGCGTACGGCTGCCCGAGGGGGACGACTACGAGACCGTGTCCGGCCTGGTGATGGCCCGGCTGGGCCGGATTCCGGTGATCGGGGACGAGGTCGTGGTGGAGCTGGCGACCCGGTTCGACCATGACGGCCGGCCGGCGCCGCCGGAGTTCGTCCGGCTGCGGGTGCGGACCATCGAGCGGCACGTGCCGGGGATCGTCGCGATGGAGCGGGTGTCATGAGTACGCCGCTCGCGCTGCTCATCTCCGTGCTGTTGCTGGCCCTGAACGGGTTCTTCGTCGCCGCGGAGTTCGCGCTGGTCGCGTCGAAACGGCACCGGCTCGAGGAGGCGGCCGCGGCCGGCAGCCGGTCCGCCCGGGCGGCGATCGCCGGCGTGAGCGAGCTGTCGCTGATGCTCGCCGGTGCCCAGCTCGGCATCACCTTGTGCACGCTCGGCCTCGGTTCGCTGTCGGAACCTGCGGTCGCCCACCTCCTGCATCCGCTCTTCGAGCTGATCGGCCTGCCCGAGAGCGCCGGGCACGTGATCGCGCTGATCATCGCCGTCGGCGGTATCGGCCTGCTGCACGTGCTGCTCGGCGAGATGGCGCCGAAATCCTGGGCGATCAGCAACCCCGAGCGGTCCGCGCAGCTGCTCGCGTTGCCGTTCCGCGGCTTCACGTTCGTCTTCCGCCCGCTGCTGCTCGTCCTCAACTGGCTCGCGAACCTCTGCGTGCGCGCGTTGAAGGTGACGCCGCAGAACGAGCTCGCCAGCGCTCACGGTCCGGACGAGCTCCACCTGCTGATCCAGTCCTCGCGAGAGCACGGCACGCTCGAGGAGCCCGAGCACGACCTGCTGACCGCGATGCTCGCCCTGCAGAACACCACAGTCGTCCAGGTGATGACGCCGATCGCCCAGCTCAGCACGGTCCCCGCCGGCGCGTCCGCCCGCGAAGTCGAGCTCACCAGCCTCCGCGAGGGCCGCTCCCGGCTGGCCGTGGTCAGCTCGGGTACGACGATCTGCGGCATCGTGCACGTCCGCGACGCGGCCCGCGCGACCACGAGCGGCGGGACGACGCTGCGCGCCTCCGACCTGATGACCGCGCCGTTGGAGCTCTCCGCCGAGACCCCGGTGGCGACGGCGATCCGGACGATGCGCGATCGCCGGGCGCAACTGGCCGTCGTACGGGCCGGGGACGAGCCGCTCGGGGTGGTCGCGCTCGAAGACCTGCTGGAGGAGGTGATCGGGGAGTTCGACGACGAGACCGACCCGATCATCAGCGCGGCGCGGTCGCCGGAGCAGTAGTCGTGCGCTCGGGCCGGGTCTGGCTACCTTTGAGGCAGTAGTCGTCCGGAGGAGGACCGTCGTGCCTGTACGCCGTCTTGGACTCGTGGTCCACCAAGCGCGCCCGCTCGCCGTGCAGACGGCCGCGACCGTGCGGGAGTGGGCCGGCCGGCACGGGATCGGATGCACCGACATCGACGTCTGGAAGGCGGACGAGGACCGGCGCAGCGGGCTGGACGAGCTGCACCACGCCGGCAACCCCGACCTCGTGGTCACCCTCGGCGGCGACGGTACGTTCCTGCGCGGGGCCCGGATCGCGGCCAAGAACGACGCTGCCGTCCTCGGGGTGGACCTAGGCAAGGTCGGGTTCCTGACCGAGGTCGCGTGCCGGGACGTGGAGGCCGCGCTCGAGGCGGTGCACCACGGTGGCGCGACCATCGAGGAGCGGATGACGCTGACCATGCGCGCGTCCCGCCCGCTGGAGATCCCGACCGGGATGGAGTCGCTGCTGCGGTACGGTCACGGGCCGTCGCTGCCGCCGCCGACGGTCCGGCCGGAGAGCACCGAGGGCGACGGCTGGGGCGTCGCGCTGGACGTGACGGCGCTGAACGACGTCGTACTGGAGAAGCTGGCGCGGGATCACCAGGTGGCGCTCGGCGTGTACCTGTCCGGGCGGCTGCTCGCGTCGTACTCCGCCGACGCGGTGATCGTGGCGACGCCGACGGGCTCGACCGCCTACAGTTTCGCGGCCGGCGGGCCGATCCTGTCGCCGAGTACGGAGGCGATCGTGTTCACGCCGGTCGCGCCGCACATGACCTTCAACCGTACGGTCGTCGCCGCGCCGGACGAGTCCATCGGGCTGCGCGTCCTCCCGCACTCGGGGCAGGCCGCCGTCAGCATCGACGGGCAGCTGCGCGGCGTCCTCGACCCGGGCGACTGGATCGGCGTCTACGGATCACCTCGTCGGCTGCGGTTGGTCCGGCTGCGTCCGGCCGACTTCTACGGCCGGCTCCGCGACCGCTTCCGCCTCACCGACGCCCCCGCCACCGGAGTGGACGGCCAGTCGGACACCTTCTGGCGCCCGACCACCCCGGTCCCACCCGACCTCGCCCACCTCCGCCTCCCGCCGTCCCCTGACGACGTCCGGCCACCCTCCCTGCCCGACGACGCCTGCCCGACCCCACCATCCACGCCGGCCGACGCCCCGACTTCCACCGGCCAGCCACCGGAGGACGGCGTACGAGTTTCCCCGCCTGGGGACGGCGCCCGGTAAGGTTCCTGCTCATGCGAAACGTGGTGATCCTGGCCGGAGGTTCGGGGACGCGGCTGTGGCCGATGTCCAGGGACGACAGGCCGAAGCAGGTGCTCCCGCTCGCGGCCGGCGAGTCGCTGCTGCGGGTGGCGTACAACCGGCTCCGCGGCCTGGTCGACCCCGAGAACATCTACGTGTGCACGGTCGGCGCGTACACCGAGGTCGTCCGCCGCGAGCTCCCCGAGCTCGGCGCGCACAACATCATCGGCGAACCGGCCCGCCGCGACACCGCGAACGCCGTCGGCCTCGCCTCCGCCGTGGTCGCCCGCAACGACCCCGACGCGGTCGTCGCCTTCGTCGGCTCGGACCACCTCATCAGCCCGGAGGACGAGTTCCGCGCCGCGATCGAGAACGGTTTCGCCGTGGTCGAGCAGCGCGCCCGCTCGCTGGTGACGTTCGGCATCGAGCCGACCCACCCGCACACCGGCCTCGGCTACATCGAACGCGGCGAGGCCATCGACGGCACCGCGGCGTACGTCGTCGACCGTTTCCGCGAGAAGCCGGACCGCGCGACCGCCGAGGAGTACCTGGCGACCGGCCGCTTCTGGTGGAACTCCGGCATGTTCGTCTGGCGTGCCGAGACCGTCCTCAGCGTCCTCGACGAACTCCTCCCCGAGTCCGCCGCCCGCCTCCGCCAGGTCGCCTCCGTCTGGGACACCCCCGCGCGCGACGAGACGCTCGCCGAGATCTACCCGAACCTGCAGAAGATCAGCGTCGACTACGCCGTCATGGAGCCCGCCTCCCAGGGCAAGGTCGACGCCGACGTGGTCGTCGTACCCATGCCCGTCCACTGGCTCGACGTCGGCTCCTGGGCCGCGCTCGCCGGCACGTACGACGAAGATGCCTGCGGCAACCGAACCGACGGTACGACGCTCAGCTGCCTGCTCGACTCACACGACAACATCATCGTCACCGACGACCCCGACCACCTGATCGCCGCCGTCGGCCTCCGCGGCCACATCATCGTCCACACCCAGGACGTCACCATGGTCTGCCCCCTCTCCGACGGCGAACGAGTCAAAGACCTCGTAGCCCAAGTCCAAGAAGACCACGCCCACCGCTACATCTAACCCCAGCCAAACCCCACCGCCCCGCCAAGCACCCCGCATCCGGCGGGCCGCTCGACCTGGTCGCTGAGTGCAAGCGATCGGCGGATCGACCGTGGACAGGTGTACGGAGTGCTGTCCACGAAGCACAAGAGCGCGCGGCCCCCGGTGCGCCGGTTCTAGCTGGTGGCGCGGAACCGCCATCGGGGAGTGGTACGTCGCCGGCGGCTGCTCAGGATCGTAGGGCCGCAACCGTGCGAAGCAGGCCGACGTGCTCCAGGGAGTCGAGAACGTCCTCGACCGTGTGCGGCGGATTCTGGAAGCTGTCGGCCATCCGTTGAACCTGGGCGTAGACCGCCTGCCGATTCACATCGATCAAACCGAGCACGAAGTCGTCGGCGGTCTCAGCGGCCAGGTTCCAGGGCATCAGCGCCTCGTCAGGGAAGTCCTTCGTGTTGTCCGTGACGATCAGTTGTGCATGGGCCTTGATGGCCGCGGCGAGCACGTGCCGGTCGTCGGGATCGGGAAGATCCAGGACCTCGATCAACGGCTCGTATCCGGTGACGAGCACATCCCGGATCGCCCTGTTCATCAGCTCACGGGTGCGGTCGAGCTTGACCGGATCGAGGTCCGGCCGGTGCTCCTTCAGACTGCGAAAGGTCTCATCGAGTATCTGCTCTGTCCATTTCGCCTGGACCAGGCCGGCCTGGGCGACCCTGATGAGGAGGTCGCGCAGGCTGTTGGGGTAGAGAACGTTGGCGTCGTACACGACGATGAACGGCACCTCAGTACAACCCCATGTCCCGGTTGAGCTGGGCCAGTTCGTCAGCGGCCTCGCGACGTACTCGATCGTCTCGGCGCTTGTAGTCGAGCAGTGAATCGGCACGCACTCGACGGTGCTTTCCGACCTTCCGGTACTCGATCTCGCCGGCGTCCAGTAGACCGATGAGGAAGGGCCTGGAAACGTTCAGCAGATCGGCTGCCTGTTGAGTCGTCAGCTCGGCATGGGCAGGCACCACTGACACGGCCTGACCCGCGGCCATATGTGCAAGAACGCGAGCCAAGAGCTCAACAGCACTCCGCGGAAGAGCCAGCGTGTCGTCGGGGTCGCCTCCCACCGCCACGCGGATGTCCCGCTCATCGGCATGGCTGGCGAGGTAGCGCTTGACGCGACGCATGGCAACATCGGCTGACTTCACTTCCGTAGCGTCCGGCTGCACGGCTGCGAGCTCTGCGGCGCTCATGGTTGCTCCTCCGTGAATGGCTTGACAAACGAAGTATCTGCAATAAACGAAGTAAACGCAAGCACAAGGGTGAAGGCCTCGGAGGGCGAGGTCCACCTCCCGGCCAGCTTGGGTCAGCTACTGTCGGCGGCACTGAGCTCCGGCAGCTTGCCACCAACTCCTTGGGGAGACGCCACCGTATGAACACGCCGTCGCCTGAAACTGAGTCGTCGGTTCGGGTTGGTGTGTTGGTGCCGTTGAGTTGGCCTGGGTGGGTTGGGGCGGGGGAGCATTTGCTGGCCGGGGTCGAGTTGGGGGCTCGGGTTGTGAATGGCTCGGGTGGGGTTGGTGGGCGGGCGTTGGAGTTGGTGGTTCGGGATACCGCGGCTGATCCGGAGAAGGCTGTGGTGGCGGTCGAGGAGTTGGCCGGCCTGGGGGTGGCTGCGTTGGTGGGGGAGTATCACAGCGTTGTCGCCCGGGCGGTTGCTGCCAGGGCCGACGTTCTCGGGTTGCCGTACTTGTGTTCGTCGGCGGTGCTCGACGCGCTGACCGAGCGGCCGACGGAGTGGGTCGCGCGGTTGTGCCCGCCGCAGTCTCGTGGGTGGCGGGCGTACGCCGACTTCCTTCTCGCGGCCGGTCACCAGCGGATCGCCGTGGCCAGCGTGCCGAGTGTGTACTGGGCAGCCGGGACCCGGATCCTCCAGGAGTACTTCGCTGCCCACGGCGGGACTGTCGTCGAACTCGACGTGAGCTCGCTCGACCCCGCGGCGGTCTGCGATGAACTCGTCGACCATCGCGCGACCGCGCTGCTTCTCCTGGTCGGTGCGCCCGAGCCGGCGGTGTCGATCGTCAAGGCGGTCCGTCGCGACCAGCGCCTCGAGGACATCCTGATCGGGGCGCCGGCCGGGCAGCCGGAGTTCGCCGAGTGGGCGGCGTTGCTCGGTGAGGACGGTGCCGGGATCCCGTTCCTGCGTTACCTACCTGAGCGACTCACTCCACTCGGGGTCCGCGTTGAGGCGGCGCTCCACGAGCAGTTGGGTCGAACGCCGTCCTTCGTAGCCTTCGAGGGGTACGACGCGATCGCCGTACTCGCCGACGTACTGCGTACCCACGGCACGGACCGCAAGCGCATCGCCGACACCTGGCCGCAGGTCGCGGTCGAAGGCACCCGCGGGCGGATCACCTTCTCCCGCAACGCAGGCGTCTGGCAGTGGATGTCGCCGCCCATCCAGATCGCCGACCGAGACCCACAACAACCCGCGCGGCTCCGCAGCCTCAGCTGACGCAGCCGCAAGGTGGGGTCAGCCGCCGTTGGGTTCCTGGGAGTCGGCGGCCGGGTACTTCTCCATGAACTGGTTCAGCGCTTCGCCGCTGACCGAGCCGCAGAACTGGCGGTGGCCGAAGGACTTGTTCTGGGCGTCGGGCGCGCTCCAGTGGGCGAACGCGACGTTCTTGCCCTCGGGCCAGCCCTTGCCCTCGTCCTGCTTGAACGGCGCGGCGATGAACTTGCCCACCGAGCTGTCCGGCAGCTTGGCCTTCGAGATCTTCTCGATCTGCTCGATCTGGTCGTCCGGCAGGGTGTCGCGGTACCAGAGGATCGTGTAGCCGTGCTCGAGGTTGTGGACGAGGTTCTCCACGGCGGGCCGGTCGTCCACGCTGTAGAACTTCTTGCTGAACGGCGCCCAGTTGGCGTAGTGCGGCCCCGAGGACGGCGGCGACACCGGGTAGGTGATCCGCTCGCCGTCGGGGCGGTGGTCCTGGGTCCCGCCGCCGTCGTCGTTGGTGACCGCGTCGCACGACGCTGCCGAGGCGGCGACGCCGAGCTCGGCGATGGCCTGGTTCTTGGTCCGGGAGTCCTGGATCAGCCGGATCGCCGGGTACGCGATGATGGCGAGTCCGACCACGATCGACGCGACGACGATCAGCAGGGTGCGGTTGCGGTCGGCCCGCGCCTGGTCCCGCTGCATCTTCTCGATCATCTCGCGGCGCGACTGCTTCTGCGACGACGCTTTACCCACAGTGTTGGTCTTCCCGGATCGGGGCGGCCGAGATGCCGCCGTGCGGATGCAGTGTACGCATCGAGCCTGAGAGGTTGCCTAGAAAACTAGGTCGACCGTGAGCCGAACGTGATCGTCGCCTCACTCCCCGGTCCGGTCCGCAGCTCGACGCCGTACCCCTCGGCGTGCAGCAGTACGGCGAGCCGCTCAGCGGTCACGCCGACCGCGACCGGCTCGTCCCCGAACACCGTGACAGCGTTGTCGAGCAGCTCCACGTGGATGTCCTCGTCCAGCAGCCCGGCCCACAGCGACGGATCCACCGCCCGCGCCCCGTCCGGCGCCTTCCGCTCGAGGACGGCGGCCCGCGCGGCCTCCCGCGTCCCGAGGCTGAACATGTCGAACTCCGCGTCCCGCACCAGCGCCCGCGCCCCCGGCCCGTGCTCCCCGATCGGGAGGACGACGTCGTCCAGCCCGCGCAGTACGGCGACCGGCACGCCGTCCGCCTTGCCCTTGACCAACTCGCTCGCGCTCGCGATCTCGTCGGCCAGCGCGGGCTCGGTGACCGCGAGGACGTTGCCGTGGCTGTCCGTCGTACCGCGGAGGTCTCCCATCACGCGGACGCCGGCGGCCCCGATCGCCAGGTCGGTCTGGCCGTTGCGCCACGGGCGGCCGAGCGTGTCGGTGACGATGACGCCGACGTTCACGTCGTACCGCTCCCGAAGGGCGGTCCGGAGTTGCCGGGCGGACTCGTCCGGGTCGACCGGCAGCAGCAGGACCGTGCCGGGCGCGGTGTTCGAGGTGTCGGTGCCGGCCGCGGCCATGACGAGGCCGTGGCGGGTCTGCACGATGCGGGTCTCGCCGCGCTGGGCGACGACCCGGACGAGTTCGGCGTCGATCGCGTCCTTGCGGGTGCCCGTGGTCAGTCGCCCCTCGGCCTTGCTGACGATCTTCGACGTCACCGAGACGACGTCGCCGTCGCGCAGGTCGGCCTCGTCACCGATCAGCGCGGCCAGGTCGGCCCCGGCCGCGACCTCGGGCAGGCCGGTGACCGGAAAGATCTCGACGTGCTTCCTCATCGCCGGACTGCCTCCGCGAGGGTCAGCGCCGCCTCGGCCATGGCGGCGGTCCTGGTCTCGTCCTTCATCCACAACGGCACCGCCTGGACGTGAATTCCGGCGCCGGCGATCGAGTCGGCCTGGATGGCGTCCGAGGTGTCGATCAGCCAGCCGTCCAGTACGCCGCCGGTCGCGCGCGCACCGTAGTACCGGGCGACGGCCGAGGCGGTGGACGCGACCCCGACCGCGGCCAGCACCTTGTCGGCCATGCCGCGGACCGGGCCGGTGCCGATGATCGGCGACAGGCCGATGACCGGAGCCGCGGTCTCCCGGACCGCCTCCCGGATGCCCGGGACGCCGAGGATGGTGTTGATCGAGACCACCGGGTTCGACGGCGGCAGGATCAGCGCGTCGCACTCCGCGATCGCGTCCAGCACCCCGGGCGCGGGCTTGGCCTTGTCCTGGCCGACCGCGACGATCTGGTGCGCCGGGATCTCCGCGTGCAGGCGGACCCAGTACTCCTGGAAGTGGATCGCCTTGCGCCGGCCGGGCTGTTCGGGGTCGTCGACCACCACGTGGGTCTCGATCCGGTCGTCGCTCATCGGGAGCAGCCGGACCGGCAGGTTCCAGCGCTGGCACAGGGCCTCGGTGACCGCGGTCAGGCCGTAGCCCGCGTCGAGCATCTGGGTGCGGACCAGGTGGGTGGCCACGTCCCGGTCGCCGAGCCCGAACCACGTCGGCTCCACGCCGTACGCGGCGAGCTCCTCCTTGATCACCCAGGTCTCGTCCTCACGGCCCCAGCCGCGCTCGGCCGAGATCCCGCCGCCGAGGGTGTACATCACGGTGTCGAGGTCGGGGCAGACCCGCAGGCCGAACAGGGTGATGTCGTCCGCGGTGTTCCCCACCACGGTGATCTCGGCGTCCGGCCGGGCCTTGAGCAGCCCGCGCAGGAAGGTGGATCCGCCGATGCCGCCGGCGAGCACTGTCAATCGCATGGGAAGAGTCTGCACGAGTCGTCAATGCGTCGGACCACCGCACGACTATGCTGCGGTGGGTCATAACCAACCGCACAGCTGTTTGTACGGCCCCCAACATCCCGAGGAGCCCTCGTGGTCACCGACGCAACCAAGAAGCTCAGAGAGCCGGTCGCGTACATCCTGCTCGCCTTCGCCGGCCTGGTCGCGCTGGCGTCGCTGATTCGTCTGTTCGTCGGCGGTGCCGGCTTCACCGCGGCCGCCGGCGGCGTGCAGGGCACGCTCACCCCGCCCGGACTTACCGCGCTGGTGATCCTGCTCTCGCTGGCCGGCTCGGTCTGGCTGGTGAACGAGCTCGGCGAGCGCACCCCGAACGCGCGGACCGTCACGCTGGCCGCGCTGGTGATCACCGGCGTGGTCGTGCTGCTCGGCCTGGTCACCGCGTTCGCCGGGTTCGCCGAGACCAGCACCGCCGGCCTGAAGATCGTCGGCTTCATCTACGCCCTCGGTGGCCTCGCGCTGTACGGCGCTGCCGGGCTCTACATCCTCAAGGCCTACCAGTCCATGCCGGCGCCGGTCCGCGCGCCGAAGCCGGGTCAGTTCGCGCCGCAGGGCCAGCAGCAGTACGGCCAGCAGGGTCAGGGTCAGTACGGCCAGCAGGCGCCGTACGGGCAGCAGCAGGGTGGCTACGGCCAGCCGCAGGGCCAGTACGGGTACGACCAGGGCCAGGGTCAGGGCCAGTACGGCGGTTACGGCGCGGCTGCGGCTGGTGGGGCCGCTGCGGGCGCGGCCGGCGGGTACGCGGCGGCGCAGGGCGGCGAGCAGCAGTGGCCGCAGGAGCAGTCCTGGCAGCAGGGTGAGCAGCAGAACTGGTCCGCCGGCGAGGCCGAGGCCCAGCACCACCAGGCCGGCGGCGAGCAGGCGTGGTCCGGCGAGGGCCAGCATGCGGAGCCGACGCAGGCGTGGAGCGCAGAAGGCCAGCAGCAGTGGCCCGGCCAGGAGCAGGGCCAGGGCCAGCAGTGGTCGCAGGAGCAGCCGCAGTGGGGCGGCGACGCCGGCCAGCAGCAGTGGGCCGGTCAGGACTACCCGCAGCAGGAGTGGTCCGGCCAGCAGGCCGAGCAGCCGGGTCAGCCGGAGCAGGCCGAGGCCCAGCCGTCCTGGTCGGCGCAGGCCGAGCAGGGTCAGCCGGAAGGCCAGCCGACCTGGCAGCAGGGCGAGCAGGCCTGGCCCAGCGAGGAGACTCCGGCCGGCGAGCAGCCGGCCGCCCAGCCGGACGCGCAGTCGCCGGCGTCCGACGCGGCCGACGAGACCCGGGTGGATCCGCGGGTTTCCGAGTCCGACCAGGACGACCAGGGACAGCAGCAAGGCCAGCAGGGACAGCAGGGCCAGCAAGGTCAGGGCCAGCAGGGCTGGTGGTCCCAGCCGTCCTGATCCGGCAGGCGCCTGATCGCGCCGGGCAGGGCAGCAAGCCCTTGCCCGGCCCGCGCTGTCAACGATTTTCCACCGGTGCGTACGGCGCTACCGGTGTGCGAGAGGCCTGTGTCCGCAGGCCTCTCGTTCTTTTGCAGCCATGTTGCGGATGATGCCAATAGCAGACCACGGCTTGACTTTCGTGGATTGCAGGAATGTAATTTCAACCGTGTCGTTCGTTGGACACTCGGTATCGGGGACCGTTGCAGAGCGCAGGACGGACGAGGTCAGGCATGTGGACCGCAAACCCACATGTACAGGGGAACGAACAGGGTCGAGGAGGTCGTACCGTGACAGAAGGCCTGATGGCGATTGTCGACGGTGAGGCGATCGAGGAGGAGCCGAACTGGCAGGAACGGGCGCTGTGTGCCCAGACCGACCCGGAGGCTTTCTTCCCGGAGAAGGGCGGATCCACCCGCGAGGCGAAGAAGGTCTGCCTCGGCTGTGACGTCCGGGGCGAGTGCCTCGAGTACGCACTGCAGAACGACGAGCGCTTCGGGATCTGGGGCGGCCTGTCGGAGCGGGAGCGCCGCAAGCTGAAGAAGAAGGCCGTCTGACGGTCTGCACCCGGCACACAACCTGAACAGAGCTTTCCGCGAGGCCCCGGGACGAACCGTCTTCCCGGGGCCTGCGGCTTTCCCGGCGCTCGTGCGGCGGCTGTATGGTGAGTCCTCGCCGTGACCTTCGGCCGATCGTGCGTCGATCTCGGGTCGCGGTGCACGCCGTCCTTCCCCCGCAAAGGTGTCACTGCTCCGCATGGAACAAGAAGCTCCGGCCGGTTGGGAGTTCTTCGACTCCGTCGACTTCCCGACCGACCACACCGACGACCCGATGGGTCGCCCGCGGGTCCGCCATGTCGTCACCGCGGTGGTGGTCGGGCACGAGGGGGCCGCCTGGCTGCCGCGGCTGTCCGAGGCGCTCTGGGCGTTGAACCCGCGTCCCGACCGGCTGATCGCGGTCGACACCGGCTCCACCGACGAGACCGCCGAGCTGCTGGCCGCGATGCCCGGCGTCGAGCCGGTGGTGAGCGTGTCCGCCCGGACGGGCTTCGGTACGGCGGTGGCCCGCGGCATCGAGGCGGTCGGCTTCGCGCCGATCCCGTCGGCCGTCGGCCCGTACGGCGACGACGGGCACATGCCCGTGGTGGAGTGGCTGTGGCTGCTGCACGACGACTGCGCGCCGGCCCCGAAGGCACTGGAGAAATTGTTGCTTCAGGCCACGATGGCGCCGGACACCGGTGTCTGGGGGCCGAAGCTGCGGTTGTGGCCGCGTGACCGCGAGCTGCTCGAGGTCGGCGTCACCACCTCGCTCGGCGGGCGCCGGGACACCGGGATCGAGAACGGCGAGCTCGACCAGGGCCAGCACGACCAGCTGCGGAACGTGCTCGCGGTCAGCTCGGCCGGCATGCTCGTGCGCCGCGACGTCTGGGAGGCGCTGCGCGGCTTCGACCCGCGGCTGCCGATGTTCCGCGACGACATCGACTTCGGCTGGCGGGCCAGCCGCGCCGGCTACAAGGTCGGCGTCGCGCCCGACGCGGTCGTCTACCACGCGCAGGCCGCCGCGACCGGTGAACGCGCGCTGGCCGGCACCCGGCGGCACGCCTACCAGCTCGACCGTTCGCACGCCTACTACACCGTGCTCGCGAACGCCCCGGGCAAGCTCCTGCCACTGCTGATCGTGCGCTTCCTGCTCGGCACGATCATGCGCTCGGTCTGGTTCCTCCTCGGCAAGACGCCGTCCGGCGCGGTCGACGAGTGGACCGCCCTCCTCGGCACGTTGCTGGCCGGCGGCTGGACGCAGGCCCGCCGGAATCGCCGCAGCCTCGACCGGGTCCCGTACGACGACATCAAGGGACTGTTCTCCCGGTCCGTGCACGCGTTGCGGCACAACCTGGAGGAGACGACCAGCACGATCTCCGAGCGGATCCGCGAAGCCTGGGCGGACGAGCCGGAGGAGCAGGTCGTCACCACCGCCCGCCGGGCCAGGTCCACGGCCCGGGTGGCGGTCGACCAACCTCGTTGGCGCCGGCAACTGATTCGCCGGCCGTTCCTGATCGCCTGGGTCTTTCTCGCCATCGGCGCGGTCGTCGCGGCGCGTGGCCTGATCGGCGGCGGCGTACTCAGGTCCGATCTGTTGCTGCCTCCGCACGAGACGCTCGCCGCGCTCTGGCACGCGGCCGCCGCCGCTCCGCCCGGGGTGACACCTCCGGCGTGGCTCGGGCAGTTCTGGGCGTTCTCCGCGGTGATGTTCGGTCCGACCGGTGCGACCAACCTGTTGTTGCTCGGTGCGGTGCCACTGGCCGGTATGGCGGCGTGGGTTCTGCTCCGGGCGTTCGTCGTCGACCGGGTCGCGCGCGCGTGGGGTGCGTCGGCGTACGGGCTTGCGGTCTTCACGAACGGTGCGATCACGCAGGGCCGGCTCGGGACGTGTGTGGCCGCGATCGTGCTGCCGTTGCTCGGTGCGGCCGTACACACGGTGGCCCGTCGACGTCGCGTGATCATCCAGGGCAGTTGGCGGGCCGCGTGGTTCGCCGGGATCTGCCAGGCGGTGCTGTTCGCGTTCACCCCCGCACTGGGTCTCCTGGTCAGCGTGTGCCTGGTCGTCGGCGGCGTACTTGGGCTCGGCTGGCGTCGGCAGGGCCGGCAGCTCGTTTTCTCCGTCGTGCTCGGGCTGCTGCTGGTGCTGCCATGGACCATCCAGTTGGTGCTGCATCCGTCCCGTCTCGGCCAGGAAGCAGGTGGCCCGCCGACGGCCGCTGTCGGCCCGGGCGACAGCCTTCCGCACTTGTTGACGGGTACGCCGCTCGGTGGGCCGACGCCGTGGTGGTTCGTCGCACCGCTGATCGTGGTGGCTCTGGTCAGCCTGCTGCGGGAGTCGCGGCAGCGGTACGAGTTGCTCGGGTGGTTCGCCGCGCTGGCCGGCCTGGCCGGGACGCTGATCGCGAGCCGGCTCGGTGGGGGCAGCGGCCCGTTGATGTTTCTGATGACCGCGGGCTGGATCGTCGCGGTGACCGTTGCGTGGGACTCGGTCGGCAAGTCGACCGAGCTGATCGTGCAGGGCGTGCTGGGAATCGTGCTGGTGACGTCGATCGTGACCGCCGGGTTCTGGCTGGTGCGCGGCGCCGACGGTCCGCTGTGGCGGGGGCCGGCGCAGGACCTCCCGGCGTACTTGATCTCCGCGCAGGATCCGCCCCAGAACGCGTCGATCCTGGTCGTGCGCAAGGAGCCGAGCAGCCCGATGCGGTACTCGCTGGTCAAGGACGGCGGTCCGCGGATGGGGTCGCTGGAGGCGGCGCCGGAGCCGGAGCAGACCAAGCCGATCACCGAGGTGCTGTCGACGCTCGGCGGTGGCGGCACCGGTGAAGAGGGCCGGCAGTTGGCCGGTCTGGCGATCGACTACGTGTACCTGCCCGCGCCGGTTGATCCGACGTTGCAGGCGACGCTCGACTCGCTGCCGCGGCTGACCCGGGCCAGCGCGGCCGACGGCGACGCGGCCTGGCTGGTCGACCGGTCGGACATCGACGGCAGCTCGCCGCTGACCGACGTGACGCACGGCCTGTGGCGGGTGCTCGGGCTGATCGCCTGGATTATCGCGCTGGTCTTCTGTCTGCCGACCGTCCGCCGGACCGTCGCGGTTCCGCACGGCACCCACGCGAGGAGGGACCGATGAGGCGGCTGCTCTCGGACGCACGGCTCCGGCTCGGTGCCTGCGTGCTGGCGATGGCCGCGGCCGCCGGGCTCGGCGTCGTGACGCATGCCAAGGAGCCGGTGACCCGGGCGGAAGGTGGGGACCAGCCAACCCGCACGGTGGTGAACCGTACGGCGCTGTCCTGTCCGGCCATCGCCGGTGGCGGCAAGCTCTCGAGCGTGGTCAACGCGGTCTCGCCGACGCTGCCCGAGGGCACGCCGACCGCCGCCGGCAAAGAGGCGCCGCTGACGATCTCGCCTCTCCCGGAGACCTCGGACCCGACCGGGTCGTTGCTCGCCCGCGGCAAGATCGCGTCGACCGCTCCGGTCACCAAACCGGCCCCGCTGATGATCCACGGCGTCGGCCCGCTCGCGGCCGGCACGGTCGGAACCAGTACGACGACCTCCACCGAAGGTGTGAACCGGGGGATGGCCAGTACGCCGTGCCAGCTGCCCGGCTCGGACTTCTGGTTCGTCGGCGCCTCCGGGGCCAGCGACCGCCGGGACGTGCTCGTCTTGACGAACCTGGACAGCATCAACGCCGAGGTCAACGTCACCGTGTACGCGCGCAGCGGTCCGCAGGATCTGCCGAACGCCCGCGGCATCGTCGTCCCGGCGCGCGGGACGACCGAGCTCTACCTCAACCTGGTCGCGCGGAACCTGCGCGACATCGCGCTGCACGTCCGGTCCACCGGCGGCCGGGTCGCGCCGTCGCTGCGGGACAACGCGACCACGGGCAGCGAGCCCGCCGGGGTGGACTTCCTGAACCCGTCGGCACCGCCGGCGAAGAAGGTGTTCGTGCCCGCCGCCGCGCCCGGAGGCGGACTGCGGATCCTGTCGGTGGCCAACCCGTCGGACCTGCAGGCGACCGCGAGCCTGACCGTGCACGGGCCGAACGGGCCGTTCAAGCCGGCCGGTCTGGAGACGGTGCAGATCGCGGCCGGATCGGTGAAGACCGTTCGGCTCGACCCGGTGCTGCACGGTGATCCGAGCGCGATCACCGTGTCGGCCGACCAGCCGGTGACGGCGTCGATGCGGATGGTCGACGCGAGCGGGACCGACTTCGCGTCGATCGGCGCGGCGGAGGTGCTCACCGGTCCGGCGTACCTGGTGCTGCCGGCGCACAATCAGCCGGCAGTCCTGCAGGTGACCGCCCCGGGGAAGACCGGGAGCGTGAAGTTCGAGCTGCGGGACGCGGCCGGACGGGTGCTGGACACGCGGGCCCTCGACGTGATCGCCGGTGCGACCAGCCAGATCGCGTTCAAGGCCCAGCCGCGGCCGACGTACCTGATGGTCGAGCAGACTCGGGGCACGGTGGTCGCCGGGGTGACCTTGATGCCTGCGGCCAAGCCGGACCAGGACGAGGACGACGACGAGGTCGCTCAGGTCGCCGCCTGGCCGCTGAACACGTCATTGGTCTTCCGCGCACAGCTCGGCGCGCAGCCGGAGGTGCGGTCGGCGCTGCGGTAGTCAGCCTTCAGAGGTGTTCGCGCCGGGGTCCTGCAGCATCCGCAGGTGTCCCCGCCGGGCCACCTCGACGGGCGCGCCCGGAGTGCCCACGCCCGGCTCCTGCCGGGGCAGCGGGCGGGCAGCCTCGCGGACCGCGTTCGCCAGCGCCTCCAGGTCGTCCGACGACGGTCCGGCCGCGGCCGGGTCCGGAGCCAGACGGATGACCTCCCAGCCGTTCGGCGCCGTCAGCCGGTCGGCGTGGTCGGCACACAGGTCGTAGCAGTGCGGCTCGGCGTACGTCGCCAGCGGACCCAGTACGCAGGTGGAGTCGGCGTAGACATAGGTGAGCGTCGACACAGCCGGCTTGTGACAGGCGGCGCGCGAACAGATCCTGGCGATGCTCACGACCAGACGTTACCCCCACTAGGCTGAGCGCGTGACCGAGGCTCGCCGTCATCGCAGGCACATCGACCGCCACGGCCGCGGCATGCTCGGCCCGATCAGCCGGCCGAGCAGGTTCGCGCCCCGCGGGCTGCCGCTGCAACGATCGGCCGCGGCCCAGTTCGACGAGGTGGTCGCGATCGAGGTGACCCGGCTGGAGAAGCGGCTGCCGCAGGTCGTCGCCCGGGTCGAGTTCGCGATCGAGGACGTGCCGAACCTCGATCTCGACGCCGTCGACATCCCGCTCACCCATTCCACCGGCGGTACGTCGCACGAGCCGTACCGGATCGTGGTCTTCCGCCGCCCGATCGAGCTGCGGGCCGAGCGGTCGGGCGCCGGCCTGGCCTGGCTGGTCCGGTCCGCGCTGGTGCTCGAGCTGGCCGACGTACTGGCGCTGTCGCCGGAGCAGATCGACCCCGAGTTCGAGTCCGACGACGACTGACCGTCCCCGGGTCGGCCGGCTTTCTGGCTTGCGTGCATAAGAATAAGGTCTTATTTTTATTCATATGCCGCGCACCGCCGACCACGACGCCCGCCGCCGCCAGGTGGCGGAGGCCATGCTGCGCGTGACCATGACCGAGGGGCTGGAGGCGGCCAGCATCCCGCGGATCGCCCGCGAGGCCGGCGTCTCGACCGGTCTGGTGCAGCGGTACTTCCCGACCAAGGACGACCTGCTGCGGTACGCGTTCCGATACGTCCTGGACGAGCTGTTCACCGCGATCGACGCCGAGCTGGCGGCGAGCGCCGGCCGCCGGATCGGCACCCGGCTGTACCGCGCGCTGGCGATCCTGCTCGCGCCGGTCGAGTCCCCGGGTGATCCGGCCGGCCGCGTGTGGCTCGCGTTCCTCGCCCGCGCCGCGGTCCACGAGGGTCTCCGCGAGCTGCACGTGGAGCTCAACCAGCAGGGCCGGCGGCAGTACGCCGACGCGCTCCGGGCAGCTCAGGCCGCGGGGGACGCCGCGGCCGACCTCGACCCGGAGCGCGAGGCCCGGGCGCTGATGGCGTACGTCGACGGCCTCACCCTGCACCTCGTCCTGGAGCCGGAGACCATGACGCCGGTCCGGGCCCGGGCCGAGCTGCACCGCTACCTCAGCCGCCTCGTCCGGATCGAGGACGAGCCACCGACCGAAGGAGATCGATGACCATGCCGCCCGCCGTCGAGGAGACCCGCGAGACCGCGCCGAGCCCGGGGCAGGTCGCGCTCCGGGTCGGCGCGGTCTGGGCCGCGCTCACGCTGGCCTGGACCCTGGTCGGCGTCGTCCGCCACGAGATCCTGCGTCCCCACCTGTCGTACGACGTGGCGCAGGTGGTGCAGGCCCTGTTCGCCGGTGTGCTCGGTGTCGGCGTCGTCGTACTCGCGTGCAAGCTGATCGACCGGCGGACGATCGCGAGCCTCGGCCTCGGAAGCCTGCGACAGGAGTGGCCGGCGCTCGCGAAGGGTGCCGGCCTGTGGCTCGGGCTGGCTGTCGTCGGGCTGGCCGTCGGCGTCGGCATCGGTGCCTTCCGGCTCGAGTTCGGCGCGCCCAACGCCGCCTTCGTCGGCTGGTTCGTGCTCCAGCTGGGGCTGGTGTTCTGCTACGAGGCCCTGCCCGAGGAGCTCGCCCTGCGGGGGTACGTCTTCACCAACCTCCGGGCCCGGACGCCCCGCTGGGTAGCGGTTCTCGGACAGGCGGTGGTCTTCATGCTGTGGGCGTTCGCCTTCGTCGGCCTGCTGCAGCTGCTCGGCTACGACACGAGCTGGTCGCTCACGTTCGACCGTGTCGTGCTGTTCCTCACGTTCGGCATCACCCTCGCCCTGGTCCGGCTGTGGACCGGCTCACTCTGGGGCTCGATCGGCTACCACCTCGCCTACCAGACCATCACGCAGCTGATGACCCACGACCGCCTCGTCGTCGTCCGGACGCCGGGCGAGAACGACCTGCTCAACGCGCAGTTCTTCCTCTGGATCTTCCCGATCGCGATCGGCGGCCTGCTCGTCCTCGGCCTGCTCCGCCGCCGGGGCGGCACGCCGTAGCACTGCCGCCGGGGCGGCACGCCGTAGCACCACCCGATCCGCTGGTGTTCGAACCTGTTCCGTACTGTGGGAACCGGTTTGTGACCTTCGTTGTCATTGCGAGAGGATCGTGAGTGTGAACGATCAAAGACTGCGCGTCGGAGTCGTCGGGCTGGGCTTCGCCGGGCGGACGGCGCTCGAGGCCTTCTCCGAGCTGCCGGACGTCGAGGTGGTGGCACTGGCGGGTCTGGAGAAGGACACGCTGACCACCCTGGGCGAGAAGCACCACGTCCCCCACCTGTACGAGAAGTGGGAGGACCTGCTCGAGACCGAGGGCCTGGAAGCGGTCAGCATCGGTACGCCGACGCAGCTGCACGCCCCGATCGCGCTGCGGGCCCTGGAGAAGGGGCTGCACGTCCTGTGCGAGAAGCCGCTGGCCCGGACGGTGGCCGAGGGCACCGCGATGGTCGAGGCCTCGAAGAAGTCCGGCAAGGTGCTGAAGGTCATCTTCAACCACCGCGAGCGCGGTGACGTCGCCGCGCTGAAGCACCAGATCGACGAAGGTCAGCTGGGCCGGGTCTACTACGCGAAGGCGCACTGGATGCGCCGCAACGGCATCCCGGGCATGGGCGGCTGGTTCACCAACCGCGAGCTGTCCGGCGGCGGCCCGCTGATCGACCTCGGCGTCCACATCCTCGACCTGGCCCTGCACCTGCTGGGCGAGCCGCAGGTCACCACGGTGAGCGCGAACACGTTCGCCGAGCTCGGCCCGCGCGGCAAGGGCAGCCGCGACCCGAACGCGAACACGCTCGGCTCGGCGTTCGAGGTGGAGGACCTGGCCACGGCGTACCTGCGGCTCGAGGGCGGCGGCGCGCTGCAGCTGGAGACCAGCTGGGCGACGTACCGGGCGCCGGGCGACAACTTCGGCATCGAGCTGTTCGGCACCGACGGCGGCGCCAAGATCGAGGTGCAGAACTACACCAACGACGACACCCTGCGGATCTTCACCGACGTCGGCGGCGTGCCGGCCGAGGTGAAGCCGGCCACTGGCGCCGGGCTCGGCCACCGCGCCGTGGTGCGGGAGTTCGTCCGGATCGTCCACAGCGGCGACTGGGCCGCACACAACGGGTCCGAAGCGCTGCTGCGGACCGAGGTCATCGACGCCTGCTACGCCTCGGCGAAGGCGGGACGAGAGGTTGTTCTCCATGACTGAACCGATTCGCGTCACCGTCTGGGGCGAGAACGTCCACGAGGGCCGGGACGAGTCCGTCCGCAAGGTCTACCCGGACACCATGCACGAGACGATCGCGGCCGCGGTCCGGGCCAAGCTCGGGGACGACGTGGTCGTCCGGACCGCGTGGCTGCAGCAGCCCGAGCACGGCCTGACCGAGGAGGTGCTGGCCGAGACCGACGTACTCACCTGGTGGGGGCATGCCGCGCACGGTGAGGTCGACGACGCGGTGGTCGACCGGGTGCAGCGGCACGTGCTGTCCGGGATGGGCCTGATCGTGCTGCACTCGGCACACTTCAGCAAGATCTTCATCCGGCTGATGGGCACCACCTGCTCGCTCGACTGGCGGTCCGAGAACGACCGCGAGCTGCTCTGGACCGTGGCCGCCGGCCACCCGATCGCGCAGGGCATCCCGCACCCGCTGGTGATCGAGCGCGAGGAGATGTACGGCGAGCTGTTCGACATCCCGCAGCCGGACGAGCTGGTCTTCGTCAGCTCGTTCTCCGGCGGCGAGGTGTTCCGCTCCGGCTGCTGCTACCGGCGCGGCCAGGGCCGGGTGTTCTACTTCCGCCCCGGCGACCAGGAGTACCCGACGTACCACCAGCCCGAGGTCCAGCAGATCATCGCGAACGCGGTCGGCTGGGCGGCCCCGACGAGCCCGCGGCAGCTCCCGGAGGTGCACCACCGCAAGACCCCGGGCTGGTTCGATCAGGCCTGAGATACGGGATCGTCCGTGGGCCGGATAGGGTCCACGCATGGTTGACGTTGCGGCGATCTTCAAGGCGTACGACGTACGTGGGGTCGTCCCGGACCAGCTGGACGAGTCGGTGGCCCGGGCGACCGGGGCGGCGTTCGTCGAGGTCCTGGACGTGCTCGCGTCCCCGGGGGCGGTCGTGGTCGGGTACGACATGCGGCCGTCCAGCCCGGGACTGGCGGCCGCGTTCGCCGAGGGGGTGACCAGCACCGGCGCGGACGTGGTCGACATCGGCCTCGCCTCGACCGACCAGCTGTACTTCGCCTCCGGCCGGCTGCAACTGCCCGGCGCGATGTTCACCGCCAGCCACAACCCGGCGCGGTACAACGGCATCAAGCTCTGCCGCGCCGGCGCCGCCCCGGTCGGGTCGGACTCCGGCCTGCGCGACATCGCCGACCTGGTCGCCAAGGCGCTCACCGAGGGCCCGGCGACCGGCGCCGTCCCGGGCAAGGTGACCCACAAGGACCTGCTCACCGCGTACGCCGACCACCTGCACGACCTGGTGGACCTCAGCGGCATCCGCCCGCTGAAGGTCGTCGTGGACGCCGGCAACGGCATGGGCGGCCACACCGTCCCGGCGGTGTTCGCGACCGGCCCGGTCGAGATCGTCCCGCTGTACTTCGAGCTGGACGGCAACTTCCCGAACCACGAGGCCAACCCGCTGGACCCGAAGAACCTGGTCGACCTGCAGGCGAAGGTGCGCGAGCTCGGCGCCGACCTCGGGCTGGCCTTCGACGGCGACGCGGACCGGTGCTTCGTGGTGGACGAGAACGGCGACCCGATCTCGCCGAGCGCGATCACCGGCGCGGTCGCGGTCCGCGAGCTGGCCAAGCACCCCGGCTCGGCGGTCATCCACAACCTGATCACGTCCAAGGCCGTGCCCGAGCTGATCACCGAGCACGGCGGTACACCGATCCGGTCCCGGGTCGGGCACTCGTACATCAAGCAGAAGATGGCCGAAACCGACGCGGTGTTCGGCGGCGAGCACTCCGCGCACTACTACTTCCGCGACTTCTGGCGGGCCGACACCGGCATGCTGGCCGCCCTGCACGTGCTGGCCGCGCTCGGTGAGCAGGACAAGCCGGCCAGCGAGCGGTTCGCCGACTACGAGCGGTACGTCGCGTCCGGCGAGCTGAACAACAAGGTCGACGACGCGGCCGCCACGGTCGCGGCGATCGAGGACACCTACGGCGGCCGGGACGGCATTACCGTTGACCATCTGGACGGTCTGACCGTGTCGGCGGGACAGTGGTGGTTCAACGTCCGTGCGTCGAACACGGAACCGCTGCTGCGGCTGAACGTCGAGGCGGACGACCGGGCCACGATGGAACGTGTCCGCGACGAAGTACTGGCCCTGATCACCGGCGCATCGGTGGAGGAGAACTGAATGGCAGTCAATCTGGACCCGGACCTGCTGAGCATCCTGGTCTGCCCCAAGTGCCGGTCGGAGTTCCGGGTGGACGACGAGGCGAACGAGCTGGTCTGCACCAACAGCGCCTGCGCGCTGGCCTACCCGGTGCGTGACGACATCCCGGTCCTGCTGATCGACGAGGCCCGGGACACGAAAGCGGCGCCGGCCGACTCATGAGCGAGCGAAGCGAGTTCATCATCCAGCACAGTGCGTTTTGTGCCTCGTCCGCGCCCGGAGCGAAGCGAGGACGCGGATGAGCTTCTTCGACGACTCGCGGTTGGACGATCCGGCCGCGTTGCAGGCCTCGGATCACCTGCTCCGGCGGCTGGCGATGGCCGGTGCCCGGGTCCGGGCCGAGCTGGAGGCGGCCGAGGACGCGCTGGGCCGGGTCAGCCCCGACGGCTTCCGGCCGCGTGCCGTGCTGGCCGCCGGCCGGGACGCCCGGCTGGTCCGGGCCGTGCTCGAGCCGGTCTGTCCGGTCCCGTTCGTCGCCTGGCCCGGTCCTGGACTGCCCGGCTGGGCCGGGCCACTCGACCTGGTGATCGTGCTGAGCGGGTCGGCCGAGGACTCCGACTCGGTGTCGGCGGCGTCGGAGGCGGAGCGTCGTGGCTGCGGGCTGATGGTGGCCTGCCCACCGGACTCCCCGGTCGCGCGGGCATCCGCCGGCTCGCGGCACGCCATCCGGTTGCCGTCGCAGTCCGACGACCAGCTGGCGTCGGCGGTCGCCGTACTGCAGGCGTTGCACCAGATGGAGCTCGGCCCGGAGGTCGACCACAAGGCGGTCGCCGCGCTGCTGGACGACGTGGCGATCGAGTGCTCGCCCAACAACGACGTCGCGTCGAACCCGGCGAAGGACCTGGCCCTCATGCTCGCGGACGCGTTGCCGCTGGTGTGGGGCGGCTCCGTCCTGGCGGCCCGGGCCGCGCGCCGGGTGGTCGAGGCGCTGCGGCTGGCGAGCGGCCGGCCGGCGCTCGCGGCCGACGCCGGGCACCTGCTGCCGGTGCTGAACCAGCCGCCGCGTGACCTCTTCGCCGACCCCTTCGACAAGCCGGAGGAGCTGCGGCCGGGGCTCGTCATCCTCGACGACGGGGTGGACGACGTCGGCGTCGCCGAGCACCGCCGCAAGCTGGAGGCGAAGGCGGAGCGCCACGACGTCCGCGTGCACGTGGTCACCCAGGCCGACGGCACCGACATCGCCCGGTACGCCGCCCTCACGCAGCACGGCCGGTACGCCGCGGCGTACCTGGGCATCGGCCTGGGCCGCTACGGTTCGGCGGTCGACGAGGATCCCGGCGACTCGAAGAACCCCTCGGAGGACCCGGCGTGGTAGTCCGCCTGCAGAACACGATCCGGGACTACGCCTGGGGCTCGCCGACCGCGATCCCCGAGCTGACCGGGGCCGAGCCGGACGGCCGGCCGCAGGCCGAGCTGTGGATGGGTGCGCACGAGTCGGCGCCGTCCGTGCTGCCGTCCGGCGAGACCTTGTACGACGTGGTGTCGGCCGGCCCGGTCGACGTACTCGGTCCGGAGACCGCCGAGCGGTTCGAGGGCCGGTTCCCGTTCCTGGCCAAGCTGCTCGCGGCCGAGCAGCCGTTGTCGATCCAGGCGCACCCGTCGCGGGCGCAGGCGATCGACGGGTACGCGCGGGACGAGGCCGCCGGGATCCCGCGGGACGCCGGCGACCGCAACTACAAGGACGCCTGGCCGAAGCCGGAGATCCTGATCGCGCTCGGGCCGTTCGACGCGCTGGTCGGGTTCCGGCCGCTCGACGCCACGGTCGCCTTGCTGGACGCGCTGGCGCCGGCCGGGTTCGAGGAGCTCACCGACCTGCTCCGCGACGGCAAGCTGCAGGACGCGTTCACCCAGATCATGAGCACCGACCGGGACAGCATCCGCCCGCTGGTCGCCGCCCTGGCCGAGGCGATCGCCCGGTACGCCGGTGACGCGTTCGCGCTGGAGCGGGAGTCGCTGGCCAAGCTGTGCGCCGACTTCCCCGACGATCCCGGCGTACTCGCGGCCCTGCTGCTGAACCGGGTGCGCCTGGAGCGTTTCGAGGCCGTCTACCTGCCGGCCGGGAACGTGCACGCGTACCTGCACGGCCTCGGGTTCGAGGTGATGGCGAACTCCGACAACGTGCTCCGCGGCGGCCTGACGAGCAAGCACGTCGACGTACCCGAGCTGGTCTCGGTGGTCGACTTCGAGCCGCTCACCGACCCGGTGCTGACGGCGACCCCGTTGGCCGACGGCTTCTCGTCGTACGAGACCGGCTGTGAGTACTACGCGATCCGCCGGGTGGACCTGTCCGGCGACGAGCGGACGGTGACGGGTGAGGGGCCCCGGATCGTGTGCTGCGTGGCCGGGAGCGTCGAGGTTGTTGCTGACGGCCCCTCGGACGACGCTGTGAGGTTGTCCGCCGGTCAGTCGGCGTTCGCTTCAGGACCCGAAGGACCCTGTAGCCTGCGTGGTTCCGGCACGGCGTTCGTCGTGTCCGCACGCTGATCACCCAACTGTTGACGGAGGACCTGGAAAGATGGCTGGTGGCGGAACCAAGGCGGTCGTCGCGGCACTGCTGGCGAACACCGGGATCGCGATCACCAAGTTCGCCGCCTGGGGCCTGACCCAGTCGGCGTCGATGCTCGCCGAGGCGATCCACTCGGTCGCCGACGCCGGCAACCAGGTGCTGCTGCTGGTCGGCGGCAAGCGGGCGCAACGGCAGGCGAACGAGCTGCACCAGTTCGGCTTCGGCCGGGAGCGGTACGTCTACTCGTTCATCGTCGCGATCGTGCTGTTCAGCGTCGGCGGCCTGTTCGCGCTGTACGAGGGCTACCACAAGATCCACGACCCGCACCCGATCGAGAACTGGAAGTGGGTCCCGGTCGCCGTCCTGTCGGTGGCGATCGTCCTGGAGACGCTGTCGTTCCGGACCGCGATCGTCGAGGCGAACAAGGTCCGCGGACACGTCGGCTGGTCGAAGTTCGTCCGGCAGGCCCGGTCGCCGGAGCTGCCGGTCATCCTGCTCGAGGACTTCGCCGCGCTCACCGGTCTGGTGCTGGCGCTGCTCGGCGTCGTACTGACCCTTGCCACCGGCAACGGCGTGTGGGACGGCGTGGGCTCGATGTCGATCGGCGCGCTGCTGGTCGTGGTGGCGATCTTCCTCGCGATCGAGATGAAGTCGCTGCTGCTCGGCGAGTCCGCGACCCGGGAGTCGCAGCAGAAGATCGTCGCCGCGATCGAGAACACCCCGGGCGTGCAGCGGCTGATCCACATCAAGACCCTGCACCTCGGCCCGGAGGAGGTCCTGGTCGCCGCCAAGCTCGGCGTCGAGCCGACCACCGACGCGGCCGTGGTCGCCGAGACCATCAACACCGCCGAACGCGCCATCCGCGAGGCCGAGCCGATGTGCGTCCACGTCTACCTCGAGCCCGACATCTTCGTCGAGGGCTACACCCGCCCCGACCGCCCGGCAGTCCCCGAAGCCCCCTCCCACTGACGCCACCGCCGCACTCCGCCCCCGTCAGCGAGGGCGGGGGTTGCCGGGTCAGCGGGGTTCGGGTGGGAGGGTGCCGGAGCGGCCGAGCCAGCGGAGGGCTCGTTCGCGGTCGATCTCGGAGCGGGTGGGTGGCGTGGTGAGGCGGCCGGTGCGGTAGCCGAGGTTGCGGACGTCGGCCGCGACGGACGGTTCGGCGAGGGCCCGGAGCGCGAACGCGAGCGCGGCCGGCGTCACGTCGTACCGGCGTTCGAGGTCGAGGGCGAGCTGTACGGCGGCCAGGTCGCGGTCGTCGTACTGGCGCTGGCTGGTGTGCCCGGCGCGCGAACGCGGGAGCAGGCCGAGCGCCTCCCGGTAGCGCAGCATGCGCGGCGTGGTTCCCAGATGACGAGCGGCCTCGGTGATGCGCATGAGGACAATCTTGACATTTCGGTGTCAGAAACGCCGCTCAACCGATCAAACCACCGGTCTGGGCGCTCTAGGCTCTGGCAGGCAGGAAGCAATCCAGGCGGAAGCAAGCACAGTCTTCAGGGGAGCGGGAAGCGGATGACGTTCGACTACAAGGTGGCGGACCTCGGGCTGGCCGAGTTCGGCCGCAAGGAGATCCGGCTGGCCGAGCACGAGATGCCCGGCCTGATGGCGATGCGCAAGCAGTACGGCGACAGCCGCCCGCTGGCCGGGGCCAGGATCGCCGGCTCGCTGCACATGACCGTGCAGACCGCCGTACTGATCGAGACCCTGGTCGCCCTCGGCGCCGACGTGCGCTGGGCGAGCTGCAACATCTTCTCCACCCAGGACCACGCGGCCGCCGCGGTCGTCGTCGGCCCGGAGGGTACGGTCGACAACCCGGCCGGCGTCCCGGTGTTCGCCTGGAAGGGCGAGACCCTGGAGGAGTACTGGGACTGCACCGAGCAGATTCTCACCTGGCCGGGCGGTGACGGCCCGAACATGATCCTGGACGACGGCGGCGACGCCACCATGCTCGTCCACAAGGGCACCGAGTTCGAGAAGGCCGGAGCCGTCCCGGACCCGTCGACGGCGGAGTCCGAGGAGTACAGCGTCGTCCTCAAGCTGCTCACCCGCTCGCTGGCGGAGTCCACGGACAAGTGGACCACCATCGGCCGCGGTATCAAGGGGGTCACCGAGGAGACCACCACCGGCGTGCACCGGCTGTACGAGATGCACAAGGCCGGGTCGCTGCTGTTCCCGGCGATCAACGTGAACGACTCGGTGACGAAGTCGAAGTTCGACAACAAGTACGGCTGCCGGCACTCGCTCATCGACGGCATCAACCGCGCCACCGACGTACTGATCGGCGGCAAGGTCGCGGTCGTCTGCGGGTACGGCGACGTCGGCAAGGGCTGCGCGGAGTCGCTCCGGGGCCAGGGCGCCCGGGTGATCGTCACCGAGGTCGACCCGATCTGCGCGCTGCAGGCCGCGATGGACGGCTACCAGGTGAGCACGGTCGACGAGGTCGTCGGGATCGCCGACATCTTCGTCACCGCGACCGGTTCGCGCGACGTGATCACCGCCGACCACATGGCGGCGATGAAGCACCAGGCGATCGTCGGCAACATCGGCCACTTCGACAACGAGATCGACATGGCCGGCCTCTACAAGCTGGACGGCGTCGAGCGGGTCACGATCAAGCCGCAGGTCGACGAGTTCCGCTTCCCCGACGGCCACACGGTGATCATCCTGTCCGAGGGCCGCCTGCTGAACCTCGGCAACGCGACCGGCCACCCGTCGTTCGTGATGTCGAACTCGTTCACCAACCAGGTGCTGGCTCAGATCGAGCTGTTCGTGAAGACGGCCGACTACCCGACCGACGTGTACGTCCTGCCGAAGCACCTCGACGAGATGGTCGCCCGCCTCCACCTCGACGCCCTCGGCGTCAAGCTCACCGAGCTCACCAAGGAGCAGGCCGACTACCTCGGCATCCCGGTAGAGGGCCCCTACAAGTCCGACCACTACCGCTACTGACCCCCACAAAACGACGCCCCACCGACCCGCTCGGTGGGGCGTCTTTGTGGTTCAGCAGATAGCTGCGAAGAGGTGTTTGTCGGCTACTTGGCCGAGGATGGCTACCTCGGTGAAGCCGGCTTTGTGGAAGGACTCGAGGGTGTCGGGGAGGGTGATGTCGCGGCCCTTGTGGCGGTCGGCGAAGCGGCGTTCGCGCTCGGCCAGGAGGGCGGTGAACGCGGGCTCCCCGGCAGCCGCGTCCCACCAGGTCTGCCAGTCCTCGACGCCGGCGGCGTGGGAGTCGGACCAGATCTGGTTGCGCAGGTCCACGGCGAGCGCGTCGAGGCGGGGGACCTCGGTGGGGCCGAGGCGCATCGTGTCCGCGTTCAGGAAGACGCCGCCGGGGCGGATGCGTCGGGCGAGCGTCTGCGCCAACGTCGAGAGGTCGGCCGGGTCCAGCCAGTGCAGGGCCGTGGCCGAGCAGACGGCGTCCACCTGACCTTCACCCAGTACGTCGTCCCAGCCGTCGGATCGCAGGTCCGCCTCGGCGAACCGCGCGCCGGGCACGGACTGCCGGGCGATCTCCAGCAGGAACGGGTCGAGGTCCACGCCGACGATCTCCGCCGACGGGAACGTCCGGGCGGCCCGGGCCGAGATCGAGCCGGGGCCGCAGGCGAGGTCGACGAAGCGCGCGGGTTCGCCGACCAGGCGCGCGACGATGTCGAGCATCAGCACGAACTGTTCTTCACGGTCCGGGAGGTAGCCGGCCTGCTGCCCGTCCCACCGCTGCAGCCAGCCCGCCCAGTCAACTATCTGCGACATGGTCGCAAGACTAGAACCACTGCCCGGCTTCGTTGCTGCCAGGTGCCGCCCAACCTTGAGCGTTCACCGCGGCGGGCCGGTACGGCGCCGCCGGAACAGGAGCCGGGAACGGGCCACCTGGTGCGGGCGGTCCTGCGGGCACGGTCCCCAGTCCCACGGGGGTGGACGGCTGGGCGCCGTACGGGCTGGGCGGGGCAAAGGGTCCCGCGGGAACGGCGTACGGGCCGGTGGGGGCGGCGTAGGGGTTGGGTGGGGGGAAGGGGCCGGTGTGGACTGGCGGGTGGCGGAGGGCTAGGCGGTTGAGTTCGCGTCGCCGGCGTTCGGCGAGTACGGCGGACAGGAAAGCCGGAGCGACGATCGGCACCGGCGGCGCCGGTGCGGTCACCTCACTGACCTGATACGCCAACGCGTCGCCGAGCGCGTCACGGGCCCCGGGCAACAACTCGGTGTAGCGCGCCAGGTACTCGCGGGCCGCGTTCGCGAGCTCGTCCGACAGCCGGGACAGCTCGAGCGACTGCGCCCACTGCACGAGGTGACCGGGGACGAACAGCGGTGGTGACGCCATCGGCTGGTGGCGTTCGCGGATGACGACGGTGCCGGCGACCATGTCGCCGATCCGCTTGCCCTGCTTGTTCATCAGGCTCGCGACGATCCCCGGACTGGCCGCGAACCAGGGCGCGAAGTCGACGAAGAACCAGAACAGCGTCCGCACCAGCGCGTGCCGGAAGCGGATCGAGCTGCCGTCGTCGCGGACGACCTTGAGCCCGAGCACCATCTTGCCCAGCGTCCGGCCGCGGGTCAGCGTCTCCATCACCACCCGGTAGCCGAGCACGATCACCAGGACGGTGACGAAGATCAGCGCCACCGCGAGCGCCTCGCTCGCGTCGCCGCCGAGCAGGAACCCGGCCAGCAACGAGATCAGTACCCCGAGTACGACGCCCTGCAGGATGACGTCGATCGCACACGCCAGCGCCCGCGTCGGCATCCGGGCGATCCGCACCTGGAGGACGACCGCTTCGCCCGTGACCAGCTGAGACACTCCGTCGCCCCCCTCCTGCCGAGACACTGGGTCCGGCTAGTCTGCCAGCGCGGAGAGCCAGAGCCGGGAGGAGGGCCGCTGTGGACGTCGAGGCGTTCGTTTCGGTGCATCAGCCGCAGTGGGACCGGCTGGCGTACCTCACCCGCAGGCAACGCCGGCTCACCGGTGCCGAGGCCGAAGAGCTCGTCACCCTGTACCAGCGCGTCGGCACGCACCTGGCCGCGCTCCGGGCGGCGGGCGCGGATCCGGTGTCGATCGGACGGTTGTCCGGTCTCATCGCCGACGCACGTGGCGCCGTGACCGGTGCCCAGGCGCCGGTGTGGCGGGACATCTCGAAGTACTTCCTGGTGAGCTTTCCGGCCGCGCTCTACGCGTCCAGACGCTGGTGGCTGACGATCGGGCTGCTGTTCTACCTGGTCGCGGCCTGGGCCGCCTGGCGGATCATCGCGCACCCCGAAGTCGTGGATTCGTTCGCGACCGCGGCGGAGGTCCAGGAGTTGGTCGACAACGATTTCGCCGCCTACTACTCGGAGCACCCGGCCCAGGACTTCGCGTTCCAGGTCTGGATCAACAACGCCACCATCAGTGCGGCCGTGCTCGCTCTCGGCATCCTGCTGGTGCCGTCGGTCTTCATCCTCTGGGACAACGCGCTCAACCTGGGGATCAACGCCGGCCTGATGATCGGCCACGACCGGGCGGACGTGTTCTTCGGCCTGATCACCCCGCACGGCCTGCTCGAGCTGACTGCGGTCTTCGTCGCCTCGGCCGCCGGGCTGCGGCTCGGCTGGGCGTGGATCGTCCCTGGCCCGCGCACCCGCATGCAGGCGCTCGCGCAGACCGGCCGCGCGACGGTCGGCATGGCCATCGGCCTGGCCGCGATCCTGCTGGTCACCGGCATCATCGAGGCGTTCGTCACTCCGTCCGCACTCCCGACAGCGGTCCGTGTCGGCATCGGCGTACTGGCCGAGATCGGCTTCGTCATCTACGTCTGGACCCTCGGTCGCCGCGCCGCCCACGCCGGTGAGTACGGCGACATCGACGAAGCCGACCGCGAGGCGACGGCACCCGTCTCCGCCTGAGCGTCCGTTTGCCTTCTGGGTATAGGAAGGCAATGAGAACCGCCCAGGAAGTACGAACGAGCCGCTGGTACGGCATCGCGATCACCGTCGGTCTGATCGCCTACGGCGTCGTCCACCTGCTGGTGGCGTGGATCGCCCTGCAACTCGCCTGGGGCAACTCGTCCCAGGAGGCGTCGCACGAAGGCGCGCTCGAGGAACTGGCGAGCAAGCCGCTCGGCGGCACCCTGCTGTGGATCGTGGCGATCGGGCTGTTCGCGCTGGCGATCTGGCGCGGTCTCCAAGTCGCCTACGGTCACCTCGACACCGAGAAGAAGCTGTCGTCCGCGGGCCGCGGCGTCCTCTACCTGATCCTGTGCTTCAGCGCCGTCAAGATCGCCATCGGTTCCGGCGGGGGCGGCAGTGGCAAGAAGCAGTCCATGAGCGCCCGGCTGATGGAGAACGGCGCCGGCCGGGTGCTGATCGTGATCGTCGGTCTCGGCGTGATCGCGCTCGGCGTCCGGCAGATCTACAAGGCGGTCACCAAGAAGTTCACCGAGGACCTGGTCGGTGGGGTGTCCGAGGTGACGATCCTGATGGGCCAGATCGGGCACGCCGCCAAGGGCGTCGCGTTCATCGTCGCCGGTGCGCTGGTCGCTTGGGCCGCGATCGACTACGACCCCGAGAAGGCAGGCGGTCTGGACACCGCGTTGCGCACGATCAAGGACCAGCCCTTCGGGTCCGTCCTGCTGACCGTGCTCGCCCTCGGGATCGCCGCCTTCGGCGTCTACGCCTTCGCCTGGTCCCGCAACGCCAAGCGCTGACCAGCCGGAGCGCCGGCGCGATCAGCCGCAGTGCTGCGACGGATCAGCCGACCGGCAGGTCGCGCCTCCGCAGCCCGACGAGACCAGCGACTCCCAGTACGACGGCGATCGCGGTCAGCGTGATCAGCGGAGCGGCGGCCGCCGAGTCGCCGGGCAGCTGCGGTACGTGGGTGAACGGCGAGACGTCCCGGATCCAGCGGGACACGTCGGTCCCGGTCGCGGTCATCACGATCACCAGACAGATCGCGGGCGGCGCCCACGCGCCCGGTGACCACTGCGGGAACAGGCCGAACAGGGCGATCCCGATCGCGGCCAGCACCCAGACGGCCGGCAGTTGCACCAGCGCTGCCCCGATCAGTCGCTGCACCTGTCCGCCGACGTCACCGATCGCGGCGCCGTACGTAAGGCCCGCGCCGAGGCCGGCGACCAGCAACGTGACCGCTGGGCCGAGCAGCCCGAAGAACAGGTGACTCGCGGCCCAGCGCAGCCGTCCGGTCGCGGTCGCGAGCACCGGCTCGGCCCGGCCGGTGGTCTCCTCGGTGCGTAGCCGGAGCGCCGCCTGCACGGCGTACGCCGCCGCAATCAGGCCGACGATCGTCATCACACCGGCGAAGTACGAGTCGATCAGCCCGGCCGCGCCGCCCAGCCGGGCGAACACCTGCTGCACGTTCGGGTCGTCCCGCATCAGGTCACCGACGCCCTCGGCCACGCCGCCGAACAGCATCCCGAGGACGGCGAATCCCGTCGTCCATGCGACCAGCAGTCCGCGATGCAACCGCCACGCCAGCGCGAACGGCGAACGCAGACCGGGCGCCCCTTCGGCCGGACCCGGCCGATCCGGCAGCAGCCCGGCGCCGACGTCCCGCCGCGCTTGCAACTGGATGCTGACAGCAACAAGTACGGCGGTGGCCGCGAGCAGCACGACGACGAGCCACCAGCGGTTGTCGCCGTACGGGCGGATCCGCTGCGCCCAGCCGATCGGGGACAGGAACGACAGCCAGGCGAGCGGGCCGTCGGTGTGCGCGCTCGTGTCGCCGGCCGCGCGGAGGACGTACGCCGCACCGAGCACGCCGAGCGCGATCCCGCGCGCCGTACTCGCGCTCGCGGTCAGTTGCGCAGCGATGGCGCCGACGCCCGCGAACAGCCAGCCGGTCGCCGCGAACTCGAGGCCGAGGGCAACGGAACCGGCAGCTGGGAGGTCCTGGCTGTACATGCCCAGGGCAACCAATGCGGCGAGGACGAGATTGGCCAGGAAGGTGCTCGCCAGCGCGGCCGCCAGGCCGGCGTGCCGGCCGACGACACTCGAGCCGACCAACTCGGCGCGGCCGGTCTCCTCCTCGACGCGGGTGTGTCGGATGACCGTCAGCAGACTGATCAGCCCGACGATTACCGGCACGAATCCGAGTCGCCAGGTGAGGAACTCGCCGAAACCGGTGCCGGTCAGCTCGCCGTACAGGGTGACGAAGCCGGCGTTGCTCGCGTACTGCGACCGCGACTCGGCCGTCGGGAACAGCTCGCTGAACGACTGCACATAGCTTACCGGGATGCCCGCCAGCAGCACGAGCCAGATCGACAGCACGACCCGGTCGCGGCGCAGGATCAACCGCACCAGACCCCACGTGCCGGTCATCGCGACCCCTCCGGCTCGTACAGCCGCAGGAACAGCTCCTCCAGCGTCGGCGGCTGACTGACCAGACTCCGTACGCCGACCTCGGTCAGCCGCCTGAGGACCGGATTGAGCTCGTCGGGGTCGACGTCGAACCGCACCTGGCCCTCGTCGACCCGCAGGTCGTGAACGCCGGCCAGTTGCGCCAGCCCGTCCATCGGGCCGACCAGCTCGGCCGTGATCGACGTCCGGGTCAGGTGCCGCAGCTCGGACAGCGTGCCGCTCTCGACCGCGCGGCCGGCGCGGATGAGGGTGACCCGGGCGCAGAGCGCCTCGACCTCGGACAGGATGTGGCTGGACAGCAGCACGGTCCGGCCGTCGCGGTTGCTGACCTCCTGGACGACCTCGCGGAACACCTCTTCCATCAGCGGGTCCAGACCGGAGGTCGGCTCGTCGAGCATCAGCAGCTCGACGTCGGACGCGAGCGCGGCGACCAGCGCGACCTTCTGCCGGTTGCCCTTGGAGTAGGCCCGCGCCTTCTTCCGTGGATCCAGGTCGAACCGTTCGAGCAGCTCGGCCTTGCGCTTCTGGTCGACCCCGCCGCGCATCCGGCCGAGCAGGTCGATCGCCTCGCCGCCGGTCAGGTTCGGCCACAGCGTCACGTCGCCGGGTACGTAGGCGAGCCGCCGGTGCAACGCGGTCGCATCCGACCACGGGTCACCGTCGAGCAGGCGCGCCGTCCCAGAGGTCGCCCGGGTCAGCCCGAGCAGGATCCGGATCGTCGTGGTCTTCCCGGCGCCGTTCGGGCCGAGGAAGCCGTGCACCTCACCGGTGCGGACCGTGAGGTCGAGGCCGTCCAGCGCCCGGGTGCGCCCGAACGTCTTGACCAGGCCTTCGGTGCTGATCGCAGCCGACATGTTCACTGCTCCTCCGAGTACTTCCGCAGTTGTTCGAGCTGGTCGGGGGTGACCACCGGGATGGTGAAGACGTCGAGCATCGCCTTTGTCAGCCGCGCGTAGCCGCTGGGGCTCGCGATGTCCTCGCCGATCGCCGTCGACACCTGGTCGCGGAGCACGAAGACCCCCATCTTCATGGCCGCAAGCACCGCGGCGTACGCCCGCCGATCAGCCGGCTCGGTGCCGAGCGTCTTGGTGAAGTCCTCGCCCGCGTCGACCATCTCCAGGAACAGCGCGGTCGCGGTCTCCGAGCCGTCCATCATCGAGCGCACCAGGTAGGTCTGCAGCGGCATCGTCACCGGATGCATCGCGGTCACGTCGGTGTGCGCCGCGCCGCCCTCGAACACGAGCTCCTCGCCGATCCGCAGCATCCGCTCCTTGGCGTACTGGTCGCACGCCTCGCGCAGCGCCTGCTTGGAACCGAAGTGATGCCGGACCAGCCCGGACGAGACGCCCGCCTCGGCCGCGATGTCCCGGATCGAGGCACCGTCGATCCCACGCTCGGTGAACAGCTTGATCGCCGCGTCCCGGATCCGGGCCCGCGCGGTCAGGTCGTCTGCCGGTCGATCCATGGTCACGTCCTCTCGCTACACACAACAGCAAACCCCTACACGATCGTGTAGTCAAGAGGAAAATGATTACTCGGTTGGAAACGGTCCTGTGACAAACTTCCGCAACTCGTTGACAGGAGAGCGCTTGCTGGTGTGGTTTCTTCCCCAATACACATGACTGGGCGGAAGGTGTGTGGGGCGGATGAGGAAGTTCCTGGCAGCACTGGCTGCCGTCGCACTGACGGCACTCCCTGGTACGGCGGCCACCGCTGCCGAACCTACCGAGAAGGTCATCCGGGTCGGCGTCACCCAGTCGGTGGACTCGATGAACCCGTTCCTGGCCGTCCGGCTGGTGTCCGGCTCGCTGCAGCGGTGGATGTACGGGTTCCTCACCGTGCCCGACTCCAAGACCCTGCAGCCGAGCCCCGACCTGGCCGAGTCCTGGACGACGTCGCCCGACGGCCTCACCTGGACCTTCAAGATCCGTGAGACGAAGTGGTCGGACGGGCAGCCGGTGACCGCGGCCGACGCGGCCTGGACGTTCAACAAGATGATGACCGACGACGGCGCCAAGACCGGCAACGGCCCGGCCGTGGAGAACTTCGCCAGCGTGAGCGCGAACGGGCAGGAGCTGACCATCAAGCTCAAGAGCCCGCAGGCGTCCATGCTGGACAATCCGGTGCCGATCATGCCCAAGCACGTCTGGGAGAAGGTCACCGACATCTCGAAGTACGAGGCGGACGTCTACCCGGCCGTGGGCAGCGGCCCGTACGTCGCGGTGGAGAGCAAGAAGGACCAGTACGTCAAGCTCGAGGCGAACCCGAACTACTGGCGCGGCGCGCCGAAGATCGACGAACTGCAGATGATCTTCTACGACAACCCGGCGGCCGCGATCGTCGGGCTGAAGAAGGGTGACATCGACCTGATCGGCCGGCTGGCGCCACCGGACTTCGAGTCGCTGAAGGGCGACGACAACATCGTCCAGTGGAACACCGCCGGCCGGCGGGCGTCGTACCTGCAGCTCAACCACGGCGCGACCACGAGCGACAACAAGCCGATCGGCGACGGCCACCCGGCGCTGAAGGACGTGCGGGTCCGGCAGGCGCTGCACTACGCGATCGACAAGCAGAAGCTCGTCGACGAGGTGCAGAACGGCCTGGCGAAACCGGCCGACGGCTCGATCGTCCCGCCGATGTACAAGGACTTCTTCTGGGAGGCGAGCGGTGACCAGAAGGTCACCCACGACGTTGCCCGGGCCAACAAGATCCTGGACGACGCCGGCTACAAGAAGGGTGCCGACGGCATCCGGACGATGCCGGACGGGTCGAAGAAGCTGGCGTTCCGGTTCAGCATCCACACCGACACGCCGATCGAGGACAAGCTGGCCGAGTACCTCACCGGCTGGTTCAAGGAGATCGGCATCCAGCTGTCCACCAAGCGGCTCGACTCCAGCAAGTTCACCGAGGAGACCGGCACGACCGCGCTGTTCGACATCGCGATCAGCGGCTGGTCGGTGAACCCGGACCCGGAGGAGGTGCTGGCCACGCACCTGTGCAGCCGGCGGCCGACCGCGTCCGGCCAGGGCGGCGGCACCGAGTCCTTCTACTGCGACCCGCAGTACGAGGACCTCTACAAGCAGCAGCAGAAGGAGCTCGACCGGCCGAAGCGGGCCGAGATCATCAAGAAGATGACCGAGCGGCTCTACACCGACGCGCCGGTGATCGCGCTGTACTACCCGAACAACCTCGAGGGCTACCGCAAGGACCGGATCGCCAAGGTCACCCCGATCCCGGAGGACAACGGCATCCTGTACGGCGGCAGCGGCTACTGGCCGTTCTACACGCTCGAGGCGGTGACGACCGAGACGGCCGCGGCCGAAGGCGGTTCGAACACCGGTGTCATCGCGGGGGTCGCGGGCGGCGTCGCCGTCCTCGCGATCGCCGGGTTCCTGGTGATGCGGCGCCGTCAGGGTGCCGCCGACGAGCGGGAATGACAGCAACACCGCCGGTCAGCCAGCCGGCTGTCGAGGCGCTGGAGGAGACCCCGGCCCGCCACGGTCTGCTGCGGTACGCGGCGACCAAGGCGGGCGGGGCCCTGGTCAGCATCGCGATGGTGATCGTCGCGACGTTCTTCCTGTTCCGGCTGCTGCCGGGTGACCCGGTCCGGGCGCTCGCGCAGGGCCGGAACATGACGCCCGAGCAGCTCGACCTGGAGCGGGCCCGGCTCGGGCTGGACAAGTCGCTGCCGGAGCAGTTCGTCCAGTTCGTCAAGCAGACGGTGCAGTTCGACCTCGGGACGTCGTACGAGTACAAGCGGCCGGTGCTGGACCTGATCGGGGAACGGATCGGGTCCACGCTGCTGCTCACCGGGACCGCGCTGGTGATGGCGGTCAGCCTCGGCATCTGGCAGGGCGCGCGGGCGGGCTGGAAGCCGGGTAGCCGGTTCGACAAGTTCTCGACCGCGATCTCGCTGGTGCTGTGGTCAGTGCCGACGTTCTGGCTCGGGCTGCTCCTGCTGATGGTGTTCGCCGCCGGGGTCGGTCCGATTCCCGGTGTGTTTCCGACGCGGGGCATCTCGAGCGTGGACGCGCCGGAAGGGTTCGCCTACGTGCTGGATGTCGCGCAGCACATGGTGTTGCCGTGTCTGACCATGGTCGCCGTCGTGTACGCGCAGTACCTGCTGGTGATGCGGTCCTCGGTGCTGGACGAGGTCGGGCAGGACTACATCACCACGGCCCGGGCGAAAGGCCTGCGGGACGACGACATCCGGCGGAAGCACGCCGTACCGAACGCGCTGCTACCGACCGTGACGCTGGTGTTCATGCGGATCGGGTTCGTCGTCGGCGGTGCGGTCACGGTCGAGGCGATCTTCAGCTGGCCGGGTCTCGGGCAGCTGTTCTACGAGGCGATCCGGGTGCCGGACTTCACGCTGATGCAGGGCACGTTCCTGCTGATCACGGTGTCGGTCATCGTGATGAACACCCTGGCCGACGTCGTCTACCACGTCCTCGATCCCAGGGTGAGGTCCGCATGAGCAACGTGACCTGGGTACGGCGCCGGCGGGCTGCGGCTCGTTTCTGGAGTGAGTTCCGGACGCAGCGGGCCGGGGTGGCCGGGCTGGTCATCCTCGTGCTCGCGGTCGTCCTGGCCCTGATCGCGCCGCTGTTCATCGACTCCAGCGTGACGAACGTCGTCAGCGGGACCAGCGAGAAGATGGCGCCGCCCAGCCTGGACGACCCACTCGGGACCGACGAGTCCGGGCGCTCGGTGCTGGAGATGATCTGGTGGGGATCGCGGACGTCCCTGCTGATCGGGTTCCTCGCGGCCCTGCTGAGCATGGTGATCGGGACCGTGCTCGGGATCGCGGCCGGCCACTTCCGCGGCTGGCTCGGTGCGGTCATCCTGCGGATCACCGACTGGTTCCTGGTGCTGCCGTCGCTGGTCACCGCGCTCGTGCTGGCCGCGATCCTCGGCGGCAGTACGGCGACCATCATCGTCGCGATCGGCGTGACGTCGTGGCCGTCCACGGCCCGGCTGATCCGGGCGCAGACGCTGGCTGTCGAAGCACGCCCGTACATCGAACGGTCACTCGCCCTCGGCGCCGGTCACTGGCACATCACCACCCGGCACGTGCTGCCGAACGTCGCACCGTTGCTGCTGGCAAGTACGACGCTCGAGGTGGCGAGCGCGATCGTGACCGAGTCGACGCTCGCGTTCCTCGGTGTGAGTGCCAACAAGACCTCGTGGGGGACGATGTTGCGCGGTTCGTACGACTGGGGTGCGGCCACTGCGGGCGCGTGGTGGTACATCCTGGTGCCGGGGCTGTGCATCGTGATCGTGGTGATGGCGTTCACGCTCTGCGGCCGGGCGTTGGAGACCGTGCTCAATCCCCGGCTGCGGACGAGGACGGCGTGATGAGTCTGCTCGAGTTGGACGACCTGTCCGTCACCTACCGGATCGCGGCCGGCGACGTTCCCGCCGTACGCGGGGTGTCGTTGTCGCTGGAGGCCGGCGAGGCCCTCGGGCTGGCGGGGGAGTCGGGGTCCGGGAAGTCGTCGGTCGCGATGGCGTTGCTGCGGCTGCTGCCACGGTCGGCGCGTCTCGACGGGCGGGTGCTGCTCGACGGCGAGGACGTGCTGGCGATGAAGTGGGGCCGGTTGCGCGCGGTCCGGTGGTCGGCGGCGTCGATCGTGTTCCAGGGTGCGCAGCACGGGCTGAACCCGGTGCAGCGGATCGGGGACCAGATCGCCGAGCCGTTGCTCGTGCATCGACTGGCCTCCGGTCCGGAAGCCTCCGCGCGGGTGCGGGAGTTGCTGGAGCAGGTCGGGTTGCCGGCCTGGCGGGCGCGCAGCTACCCGCACGAACTGAGTGGTGGCCAACGGCAACGAGTCATGATCGCGATGGCGCTGGCGTGCTCGCCGCGCCTGATCATCGCGGACGAGCCCACGACCGCCCTCGACCTGATGGTGCAGGCGCAAGTGCTCAGCCTGATCCGGCAGCTGATCGCCGAGCACGACATCTCGCTGCTGATGATCTCGCACGACCTGTCCGTGCTCGCCGACGTGTGCGACCGGCTGGCCGTGATGTACGCCGGGCGGCTGGTCGAGGCCGGTCCGTCGTCCGGGGCCTTCCGGCATCCTTACAGTCAGGCGCTGGCGGCCGCGTTCCCGACGGTCGGCGATCCGGCATCGCGGTTGGCTCCGCGGGGGCTGGCCGGCGATCCGCCGGATCCGCAGCAGTTGCCGGGCGGGTGTGCGTTCCATCCGCGGTGTCCGGTGGCACTGGACTCGTGTTCTTCGGTGGCGGTCGACCTGCGGCCGGCGGGTGACCGGCGTACGGCGGCCTGCGTTCTGGTGGGAGGCGATCTTGCTCACGGCAACTGACGTCCGGGTGGAGTTCGGCGGGCGCGGTGGCCGCCGGGCGCGGGCCGTGGACGGGGTCAACCTGGCCGTCGGTGCGGGCGAGATCGTCGCGCTGGTCGGCGAGTCCGGGTGCGGCAAGACCACGCTCGCCCGGACGCTGCTCGGCCTCGAGCGGCCGACGTCCGGTCAGGTGTCGTACGACGGGACGCCGCTCAGCTACACGGGACGTCGACTGCGGGCCTTCCGCCGGCAGGTGCAACTGGTGCTGCAGGATCCGATGGGGTCGCTCAATCCACGGCAGACCGTGTACGAAGCAGTTGCCGAAGGCCCGCGTATCCACGGGCTGCCGGACGAGGAGGCCGTGGTCGCCTCCGCGCTGTCCCGCGCCGGGCTGCGGCCGCCGGAGCGGTTCTTCCTGCGGTACCCGCACGAGCTGTCGGGTGGTCAACGGCAGCGGGTCGTGATCGCGGGCGCGTTGGCGTTGAGCCCGAAGGTGCTGATCGCGGACGAGCCGGTCGCGTCACTGGACGCGTCGGTGCGTGGGGAGATCCTCGCGCTGCTGCTGCGGTTGCGCGACGAGCTGGGCCTGGCCGCACTCGTCGTCACCCACGATCTGGGCCTGGCGTGGAACATCGCGGACCGGGTCGCGGTCATGTACCTCGGCCGCATCGTCGAGTCAGGCTCCACCGAAGAGGTGTTGACGAACCCGCAACACCCCTACACCCAGGCCCTGCTGTCCGTCCTCCCCGAGTCACCCAAACGCATCGTCCTCACCGGCGAACCCCCCGACCCCACCCGAATCCCCACCGGCTGCCGCTTCCACCCCCGCTGCCAACTAGTAGCCACCGGCCAAGGCACCGAAGCCTGCCACACCACCCCCCTCCCAATCCTCCCCGCCACAACGGGAACCGAGGTCGCCTGCCACCTAGCCCCCCAACACGACCCCACCACCCCCCAACCCCACCCCACCAAAACACCCCACCCATAACCCCGCCCCAACCCCCACGTGTCCGCACCCGCCCCGACCTTGCACGCGTCGGGACCCGCCCCAACCACGCACGCGCCCGCACCCGCCCCAACCACCTACGCCTCAGCACCCGCCCCAACCATGCACGCGTCCGCACCCGCCCCAACCACCTACGCCTCAGCACCCGCCCCAACCATGCACGCGTCCGCACCCGCCCCAACCACCTACGCCTCAGCACCCGCCCCAACCATGCACGCGTCCGCACCCGCCCCAACCACCTACGCCTCAGCACCCGCCCCAACCATGCACGCGTCCGCACCCGCCCCAACCACCTACGCCTCAGCACCCGCCCCAACCATGCACGCATCCGCACCCGCCTAACCACGCACGCGTCAGCACTCGCGCCAACCACCTACGCGTCAGCACCCGCCCCACGTCCCCGCACACATCCACGTCCGGGTCCGCCCAGCCCCTCCAACCCCGGGTGCCCGCACACGCCCCGCGTCCACCGACCCGGCCCTGCGCCACCGCTGAGCCCGGCGACCACCTGACCCAGCCCCCGGCACGAGCCCGGGCCCAACCACCTGAGTGGCCCATCCAGGCGCGACCTCAGGAGCCGCAGCCCGCCGCACCACCTGACGTCCGCGGCCTGGTGCCGTACTCCTGCCTTCGCGGCGGGTGCCACTTCGAGGGGATAACCCTGGAGGCTGCCGGTTCTCCGGCGGGGTTTCGAGGGGAGAACCGGCAACTCGGAGGGATATCCGTTCAAACGTCCAGCGGCCCTGCACCACGGGCGGGCCCGCGGTCCGCCGCACCACCTGACATCCGCGGCTAGGCGTCGGACTCCTGCGTCCTCGACGTACGGCACTTGAGCGGATAACCCTAGAGATTGCCGGTTCTCCGGTTGGGATTCGGGGGGAGAACCGGCAACTCGGGGGGTTATCCGGTCAAACGAAACCCAGGCGGTGGGTCAGACCTCGGTGTCGTCGGCCGGTTCCTCGTCGGCGTCGGCGGTCGACCACTTCAGTTGGAACTCGACCTCTTCCTCGCTGTCGCCGCGCTCGTGCTCGACGCTGATCCGGGCGTTCCGCGGCACGGTGAACCGCTCGCCGGCGATCTGGATCCGGAACGGCTTGCCCGTCTCCAGCGCGTCCGCGAGCCGCCGCAGCTTGGCCGCGAAGTCGGCGACCGAGTAGTCCTTCTCGACATCTCTCTCACTCATGCGGCACATCCAACCAGCTGAAAGGTTCTTCCAGCCGTTGACAATAGTTAACAGATGATAGAACTATTGCCGTATGGCGGAAGACCAGGTGGACCGGTTCTTCGAAGTACTCGCGGATCCGACCCGGCGTCAGGTGGTCCGGCTGCTCGGCGAAGGCCCGCAGCGGGCCGGCCAGCTGGCCGCCGCGACCGGTTCGTCGTCGCCGGCGATGAGCCGGCACCTGCGCATCCTGCTGTCGGCCGGGCTGGTCGCCGACGAACGCGGTCCGGACGACGCGCGGGTGCGGATCTTCCGGCTGAACCCTGAGCCCGTCGTCGCCGTCCAGGCCTGGCTGGACCAGGTCCAGGCGCACTGGCGCGACCAGCTGGGCTCGTTCAAACGACACGTCGAGCAGAAGGAATCGTGATGACGAAACAATCCGCGTCGGCGTCGGTCGAGGTCGCCACCGACCCCGGGACCGCGTTCCGCATCTTCACCGAGGAGATCGACCTGTGGTGGGTCCGCGGCCCGATCAACTTCTGGGACTCCGCCCGGGTCACCGCGATGCAGATCGAGCCGGGCGTCGGCGGGCGCATTCTCGAGGTGTACACGCCGCCGGACGACGTACTCGAGCTGGGCACGATCACTGACTGGGAGCCGGGCGAGCTGCTCGCGTACCGCAGTTCGGTGGACGACACCGAGACCCGCGTCAGCTTCGAGGAGCTCGACGGCGGTACGCGCGTCACCGTCGTACAGAGCCTGGTTCCGGGTGGGGAGAAGGCGTTCTACTTCTGGCCGAACATCCTGCACTGGGTGCCGCAGTGGATCGACCGCCGCAGTGTGCCGGACACCCCGCGGGAGCTCGACCGCCTCTCGATCGCCTTGTACTACGAGGATCCGGCCGCGGCCGCCCGCTGGCTGCACACCGTCTTCGGCCTCGACTCCTGGGACAGGATCCCCGCCGAAGACGACCAACCACCGTGGATCGAGCTGCACGTAGGCACTTCCGCGATCCTCCTCTTCAAGCAACCCGAGAACCGCCCCGTCGGCCCCGACCACGAGGTCTGGGTGTACGTCGACGACCTCGAAGCCCACTTCGCCCACAGCTCCACCAACGGCGCCAAGATCACCGCCGAGATCCATCAGCACGGCTACACCCGCTACCAAGCCCAAGACCTCGAAGGCCACCCCTGGGTCTTCGCCCAAGCCCGCCCGTCCCAGTGACCGTCCCCTCGGAGTGGAGGACGAGGACCGCGTCGTCCTCACATGCTGAACGGTGGTGTGCAGGCCTCACCTAGCTTGGGCTCGTGCAGTTCGACAGGACGTATAGGTCTGCTGGCGGCCGGTTTCTGGTTGGTTGAGGCGGGGGTGGTGGGCGGCGAGCGGATACCTCCTGTCGAACTGCGCGCCTGCCTAGAGGCGGCCGGCTTTCTTCAGGGCTAGGTAGGTGTCGGCCAGGGCGGGGGCGATGGTGTCTGGGTTTTCGTCTACTACGGTGACGCCGGCTCGGGTGAGGATGGCGGTTACTCGTTCTCGGTCGAGGCGGGTGCGGGCGGCGGAGGCGGCGCCGTACACCTCGATCAGGTCGGAGCGCAGGGACTCGAGTTCCGTGAGGCGCGGGTCGGCGACCGACGCGAGGACGATGACGTGGCGGCGGAGCAGCGGGCCGATGACGGGGAGCAGGGACTCCTCGATGACGGCCGGGTCCAGACCGGTGAGGAGTACGACGAGCGACCGCTGACCGAGCCGTTCGAGGACCTGGGACACGACGACCCGGAAGTCGGTCTGCACCAGCTCGGCCTCGACGTTCGCCAGCGCGTTCACGAACGACGGCAGCACGTCCTCCGGCGCGGGGCGCCGTACGTCGGCCCGGACCGCGGAATCGCAGGCCAGCAACGACACCCGGTCGCCGGCACGCGTGGCCAAGGCAGCCAGCAGGAGCGCCGCGTCCATCGCGTGGTCGAGACGAGGTGCGTCGCCGACGCGGCCGGCGGACATGCGGCCGGAGTCGATCACGATGGCGACCTGGCGATCGCGTTCGGGCCGCCACGTGCGCAGTACGACGTTGCCGCGCCGAGCGGTCGCCCGCCAGTCGATGCTCCGTACGTCGTCGCCCGGCACGTAGTCCCGCAGTGAGTCGAACTCCGTCCCCTGGCCGCGCACCAGCAACGCAGTCCGCCCGTCCAGCTCCCGCAGCCGGGCCAACCGCGACGGCAGGTGCTTCCGGCTCTTGAACGGTGGCAGCGCGCGCACGGTCCACGGCACCCGGTGCGAGCCCTGACGCCCGGCGAAACCCAGCGGACCGATCGACCGGATTGTCACGCGGTCAGCCTGCCGGTCACCCCGCCGCGTGGGCAGCAGGTGCGTGGTCAGCCGTCGCCGCTCGCCATGTGGCAGCTCCAGCTTGTGCGGGGGGTCCTGTACGCCGGCCGACGGTGGCCAAGCGTCCCGGAGCAACCCCTTGACCCGCCGACCCGGGTTGGCGACCAGTAGCTGCACCACAGCCGGCTCACCCAGCCGTACGGCGTTGTCGCCCTCACGACTGAGCTGCAGCCGCCGTGGCGACCCAGCCAGCAGTACGTCGCCCAGACACACCACCATCACGGCCGCAACCACCACGCCGACCCCAGCCCAGCTGGGCAGCACGAGCGCCACGAAGACAACGCCGACGGCCGCGAGCAACCCCGCCCGGCCCGTGAGCACCATCAGCCGCCCACCACCATCACGCCCCCCGCACCGAGGGCACCATCACGGGACGCACGATCACCGAGGCCACCGTCATCGCGGCACCGGCACAGTCGCCAGCACGCTCTCCAGGACCGCGTCCGCGCTCACACCCTCGAGCTCCGCCTCCGGGCGCACCTGCACCCGATGCCGAAGGCAAGGACGTGCCATCGCCTTCACGTCGTCCGGGATCACGTAGTCCCGCCCGGACAACCAGGCCCACGCGCGAGAGACCGCCAGCAGTGCGGTCGCGCCACGCGGCGACACCCCGAGCTGCAACGACGGCGACTGCCGCGTAGCCCGGCACAGGTCCACCACGTAGGCCAGCACATCCTCCCGTACGGCGACCCGTCGTACGGCGGACTGCCCCGCCAGCAGATCCTCCGGGCCGGCCACCGGACGCAGACCGGCGGCCGCGAGGTCCCGCGGATCGAAGCCCTGCGCGTGCCGGGCCAGTACGGCGATTTCGGCGTCGCGCGGCGGGATGTCCAAGGTGACCTTGAGCAGGAAGCGGTCGAGCTGGGCCTCGGGCAACGGATAGGTGCCCTCGTACTCGATCGGGTTCTGGGTGGCGGCGACCACGAACGGCACCGGCAGTTTGCGCGGCTCACCGTCGATGGTGACCTGCCGTTCCTCCATCGCCTCCAGCAGCGCGGCCTGGGTCTTCGGCGGGGTCCGGTTGATCTCGTCGGCCAGCAGGATGTTGGTGAACACCGGTCCCGGCCGGAACTCGAACTCGCTCGACTTGGCGTCGTACACCAGCGATCCGGTCACGTCACCGGGCATCAGGTCCGGAGTGAACTGCACCCGCTTGGTGTCCAGCCGCATGGCTGTCGACAGCGCGCGCACCATCAGCGTCTTCGCCGTCCCCGGGACGCCTTCCAGCAGCACGTGGCCGCGGCACAGCAGGGCGAGCACCAGCGCGGTTACAGCGGTGTCCTGACCGACCACCGCCTTGCCGATCTCGGTCCGCAGCGCGACCAACGCCTGCCTGGCCTGGTCGGCAGTGACCTCGGTAGTCGTCACGGGTGTCGGACCTCCTGCGTCAGTACGTCGAGGGTATGGGAGAGAGTCATCAGGGCGGCGTCATCACCGGGCGGGAGGCCGTAGAGCAGTTCGTACAGCATGGCCGGGTCGCGACCGGTGCGTGCGGCAACAGTCGCGACGACCGCCGACGGCTCCGCCCGCCGCGGGATGCCGTGCGCCTTGTGCAGTTTGCCGAGCGCGGACTCACGCAGCGCGGCCGCGGCCCGCTCCCGGGCGCGTGAACGACGGTAGAGCCGCGCCCGGCCCTCAGTGGTCTCGGCAGCGTGCACGATGACCGGCAGCCGCTCAGCAACCACCGGTCCGAGCCGACGGCCACGCCAGAGCGCCACCACGAGTACGGCGAACGCGAGCGCCCACCCGATGTAGCGGACGTCCGGCGGGACCAGCGGCGGCGCGTCCTCGTCCGGACCGTCGTACCTGCTGGACTCGAACTGCGGCAGGTACCAGGTGAGCTGCTGATGGGTGCCGATCAGGTTGAGCGCCAGCGCGGCGTTGCCGTCGTCCGCGAGCTGTCCGTTGGTGAACGAGCGCTGCGATCCCACGACGTCGACGATCCGTCCGGCGTTCTCCAGGCGGATCACCGTGTTGGTGATGCCGTCGCCGTAGCAGGCCTGCGCCTCCGGCGGGGCGGAGTACGTCGAGCCGCTGACGGTCACGTTGCCGGCCTTGACCGCGGCCGGGAGGTCGCAGTCGGGGTCACGGCTGCCGGTGGACAGGACCTGACCGGTGTCCTCCACGCCGGGCGCTAGCGCCTCCAATGCACGGGAGCCGGGCCGGATGAGGACGATGTGGCTCCAGCCCGCGTCTGCGATCCGTTGCCAGTCCGAACGATCCAGCTGCCCCATCGGACCGACGAGCAGCGTCTTGCCGCCACCTGATGCGACCGCGTCCTCCAGGTCCTCGGTGCCGTGCACGGTGACCCCGTGGTTCTCCAGCAGTGTCGCGAGCGCACGAGCGCCGGTCTGCTCAGTGGAGTCCGGGCTGAACGGTCCGGACGTCCGTGCCGCGGTCGCGATCATGATGACGATGGCAACCAGCACGATCACCCCGGTGACGAGCAGGGGAGTCCGCAACGTCCGCCAGCTCTCGCCGGCACCCCGACCGACCGCAGTGCTCATGCGCGCACCAGGACCCGGGCAGTCCGGGCTGCTTCGTCGGCCGCCACGACCACGGCGTACCGCTCCGGTGTCCCCGGACGGTTGCCGTAGACAACCTCAGTGAAGGCGAGCGCCGCCGGCTGCAACGGCGCCCGCAGGTCGGGTACGACGTGAGCCGCATCGGTCACCACCTCGTACGCCGTCCGGCCGGCCCGCTCGTCCAGGATCGTCCGCTCGGACAACTCGGCGACACAGGCGCGGAACCGGCTGCGGATGGCATGTGTGTAGTCGCCGGCCGCGGCCTCCTGCTCGGACTGGGCCCGGTACTCGGCCGCACTGCGCGGCCGAGCGGTGTCGAAGACCGCCTGCCGCCCCCGGCGGTGACTGGTGCGCAGCACGCCCGCCCGCCAGAGCACGACGACAGCGATCAGGATGATCAGCCCGATCAGCATGAACAGACCGGCGTGGCCGCTCGGCGAGGTCCCGCTCAGGCCGTCCAGCAGGTCGGCGATCCACTCCAGCACCTGGCCGATCGCCCGCTCGATCAGCGACTCGCCGGACTGCCGGTACGCCGACTTGGACAGCTCCTCGGCCGCCTCGGCCGCGGCCTCGTCCCGCCCGATGTCGATCGGCGGCTCCAGGATGATCACCGCGTGCCTCCAGCCCGGAGAACCGGTCGCATCCACAGGTCGAGACCTTCCCGCCGTACCCGGAGGTCGAGGTAGATCAGCGCCTGGACGGCGGACATGAAGGCCAGGCTGGCGATCAGGGTCAGCGCCGTCGCCAGCCCGGCGGCGACCCCGAGCACGATCGCGGCCACGGTCGCACTGCTGCTGTCGCTGCCGTCGGCCCACGAGCCGACCGTCATGACCAGGGTGGTCGCCCCGATCTGCAGGGCGTAGCTGACGATGTTCACCACCAGGCCGGCGAACAGCAGGATGCCGAACACCCGCCAGAACTTCCCCTTCACCAGCTGCCAGGACCGCTTCAGCGCACCCCAGATCCCCACCCGGGCAGGGATGTGCAGGCCGATGTCCGGCGCGTGCCGGCCTTCCATCAGTACGACGGTCCCGGCGAGCACCAGCCGGATGCCGAAGATCACCACGAGCACCGCACCGACCAGCACCATCACGATCGCGACCGCACCGGCCACGTCGGACGACACCGCCGACTCGGCCCCGGAGCCGACGCCGAACACGGCCAGACCCCAGCCGCCGATCAGGATGATGAACGACAGCGACTGCGCCAGCCCGACCGCAGCCAGCGCGGGCAGCGCGGGCCGGACCAGCCGCAGCAGCTCCCGTGGGCCGAGCCGGCGGGCCAGCTGACTGCGGACCGCGGCCAGCGCGATGATCCGGCCAGCATGCTCGACACCACGGTGAACAGCACGAGCTGGACGCCGTACGTGAGCAGCAGCGCCGCACCGGCCTGCTGGAACGGGTCGTCCGCCCCGAAGAACCCGCTGATCCCACCCGGTACGGCGACCTCGGTCAGCGCGGCCTGGACGGCCAGCAGTGCGATCGCGGCCAGCACCGGCAGGCCGAGCATGATCGTCTTGTTGTCGGAGATGGTCCGGGCGGCGTTGTCGAGCAGGTCGGCCGGCAGCCACGGACGCAGCGGCTCGGCCGCCGGATCCTCGTGCAGACCGATCCCGTCCACCGGCCACCTCCCGTCTGGTCGAACCATCGGCCGCTCCGGGCCGTTTCACTCATAAGTTGTCCCGGGCCCGGGGTGTGCACCATGATCACAGCCCAACTCGGGGTCACTCGGCGATCCGGCGTGTGCACTACCCGGGGAATGGGACACTATCCGTAGTGCGTACGGTCAGCATCCGCTGGGCGCACAACGATCGGACGGCAAGGAGCAGGGCGTGGCAGAAGGTAACCGGACGATGCGTGGCCGCATCCTCATCGTCGACGACGACACGGCGTTGTCGGAAATGCTCAGCATCGTGCTGCGCAACGAGGGCTACGACACCTATCTGTGCGCGACCGGTGACAAAGCGGTGCCGGCGTTCCGGGAGTTCAAGCCCGACCTGCTGCTGCTCGACCTGATGCTGCCCGGGATGGACGGGATCGACGTCTGCCGGGCGATCCGGGCCGAGTCCGGCGTACCGATCGTGATGCTGACGGCCAAGAGCGACACCGTGGACGTGGTGCTGGGCCTGGAGTCCGGCGCGGACGACTACGTGGTGAAGCCGTTCAAGCCGAAGGAGCTGGTGGCCCGGATCCGCGCCCGGCTGCGCCGGATGGACGAGCCGGGCCCGGAGTCGCTGACCATCGGCGACCTCACCATCGACGTGGCCGGGCACTCGGTGAAGCGGGCCGGGGAGACCATCCAGCTGACCCCGCTGGAGTTCGACCTGCTGGTCTGCCTGGCCTCCAAGCCCTGGCAGGTGTTCACCCGCGAGGTGCTGCTGGAGCAGGTCTGGGGCTACCGGCACGCGGCCGACACCCGGTTGGTCAACGTGCACGTGCAGCGGCTGCGCTCCAAGATCGAGAAGGATCCCGAGCACCCGGAGATCGTGGTCACGGTCCGCGGTGTCGGCTACAAGGCGGGTGCGGACTGATCGAGTACGGACGCGACCACGAGTCGCAGGCGGCCGCCGACGCCCCGGCCGCCACGACCGGGACCGAGCAGCAGCCGGCCCCGGCCGAGCAGCAGCCGGCCGAGAGCCGCGGGACGGAGCTGGAGCTGACCGCCGCCGTGGCGGACTGGCCTGCCTACCCGCAGCCGCTGTGGCGGACGCACCCGAAACACTGGCCGGACATCTGGCGCCGGTCCATCCAGGCCCGGATCGTCACCGGCACGCTGCTGATGTCGACCGTCGTCCTGCTCCTGGTCGGCTGGGTGATGATGAGTCAGGTCACCGACGGCGTGCTCGAGTCCCGCCGTACCAGTGCCCAGTCGGAGGCGGTCGCGCAGCTGGCCTCGCTGTCCAACACCATCGACGCCGCCGACCCGAACACGATCAACCACCAGCTGTCCGAGCTGGTCCTCGGCACGAACCGCCCCGGCCTGTACGACGTCCTGCTGGTGCCGACCGACTCGTCGTCCACGAACGCCATTCGCTACACCGGCCTGGTCGACAGCGACTCGATCCCGACCGAGCTGGCGTCGTCGGTGATGAGCGACGAGACCAAGCTGTGGGACACCTACACGGTCATCAACTACCGCGACGGGCCCAGCGTGCCGGGTCTGGTGATCGGCTCCCAGCTGCGCATCCCGTCGGCGCCCGCCGAGCGGTACGCGGTCTACTTCCTGTTCCCGCTCACCCCGCAGCAGGAGACGCTCGACGTCGTCCAACGGGCCCTGGTCACCGCCGGCCTGCTCCTGGTCGTCCTGCTCGGTGCGGTCGCCTGGCTGGTCACCCGTCAGGTCGTCACCCCGGTCCGGATGGCGCGGCGGATCGCGGAGCGGCTGGCGGCCGGCAAGCTCGAGGAGCGGATGCAGGTCCGCGGCACCGACGACCTGGCCCGGCTGGCGGTCTCGTTCAACAAGATGGCCGGCAACCTGCAGCGGCAGATCCGCCGGCTGGAGGAGCTGTCCCGGCTGCAGCGCCGGTTCGTCTCCGACGTCTCGCACGAGCTGCGGACGCCGCTGACGACGGTCCGGATGGCGGCCGACCTGCTGCACGAGAGCCGCGACCAGTTCGACCCGATCAGCCGCCGCTCGGTCGAGCTGCTGCAGAACGAGCTCAACCGGTTCGAGGAGCTGCTGTCCGACCTGCTCGAGATCAGCCGGTTCGACGCCGGCGCGGCCGCCCTCGACCTGGAGGACGTGGACCTGCGCGACATCGTCAGCCGCGTGCTGGAGAACCACGAGACCCTGCTGGACCGCAAGGGCTGCGAGGTCCAGCTGGACATGCCGGCGCCCTGCCGCGCCCAGGTGGACTCGCGCCGGATCGAGCGGATCCTTCGCAACCTGATCGGCAACGCGATCGAGCACAGCGAGGGCCTGCCGATCCGGATCAGTACGGCGTACGACGACGACGCGGCCGCGGTCGCGGTCCGGGACCACGGGATCGGGTTCCGGCCGGAGGAGGCCGAGATGGTGTTCAGCCGGTTCTGGCGGGCCGACCCCGCCCGGGCGCGGACCACCGGCGGCACCGGGCTCGGGCTGTCGATCGCGCTGGAGGACGCCCGGCTGCACGGCGGCCGGCTGGACGCGTGGGGTTCGCCGGGCGACGGCGCGTACTTCCGGCTCACGCTGCCGCGGCGGCCGGACGTCACGCTGTCCGGATCGCCGCTGCCCGCCCGTCCGGCGGACGCGAGCCGGGTGGTGGCGGAGAAGTCCCTGGTCGACGTCGGAGCGCCGTACCAGAAGCTGACCGGTGGTGAGGAACAGTGAGGCGAAGGCTGATCGCGGCCGTCCTGGCGATCGTGCTGCTGGCGACCGGCTGCGCGACCGTGCCGACCAAGGGCACGATCCGCAACGGCAGCCGCGAAGGGCTCGCGCCGGACTTCGGCGGTGTCGGTGTCGAGGCGAAGCCGCCGCGGGACAACATCGGCCAACTGCCGCTGGTGAACGGCTTCCTGGAGGCGATGTCGGACTCGCGGGCGTTCGACGTGGCCCGCGAGTACATGACGCCGGAGGCGGCCGCGGCCTGGAAGCCGGAGTCGCAGACGGTGGTGTACGAGCAGCAGCGCGACGCGGTCACCCAGCTCGCGCCCGACCAGGTCCAGCTGAAGGCCCGGCACATCGCCACCATCGACGACCGCGGGTCGTGGATCCCGGCCAGACCCGACGCCGAGACCACCTTCGTCTTCAAGCTGGTCAAGCTGGAGGACCAGTGGCGGGTCGCGTCGGTGCCACCCGGGGTGTACCTGGGCAGCAACCAGCTGGACCCGAAGCTTGCCACCCGCAACCTCTACTTCTTCGCCCCGGGCCGGGACATCCTGGTCCCCGACCCGGTCTACCTGCCGGTGAACCTCTCGCCCGGGCAGGCCGCCACCCAGCTGGTCCAGGAGCTGCTGAAGGGCCCTACCAGCCGGCTCGGCAACGGCGTGGTCTCGCTGGCGCCGCCGGGGACCGAGGTCCAGGTGTCGGTCCCGGTCGAGCTCGGCGTCGCGACCGTGGCGCTGAACGACGCGGCCGCACCGTTGCGGGACGCCGAACGCCGGCTGCTCGCGGCGCAGATCGTCTGGACCCTGAACCAGATCAACCTCAAGGTCAAGATCACCGTCAGCGGGGCTCCGCTGCTGCCCGACGATCCCGAGGTGCTGCCGTTCGCCGACTTCACGCAGTACGACCCGGGCGTACTCACCGGCGCGCTGACCGAGTTGTTCGCCCTCCGGTCGGGCAAGGTGCAGCGGATCGAAGGGCTGGACGGCGCGTCCGACATCGCGGCCCGTCCGCTGCGCAACAGCCCGCTCTACGACTACAACGCCAAGTCGTTCGCGGTGAACCTGATCGGTGACGCCGGTGCGATCGTCACCGAGTCCGAGGGCGACCAGCGGGTCGTGTACGGCTGGCTGGACTCGACCGACAAGCCCGACAAGGAACGGGCGATCCCGGTCGAGGGCGCGGTCGTGCCGCCGAGCTACGACAAGCAGGAGAACCTGTGGGTGCTGGACCGGGCGGATCGGGCGACGCCGCGGCTCCGGGTGCGGGACCGCGACGGCAAGGTGCGTGCGGTCGCGGTGAACTTCCGGGGCGAGACCCCGTTGGCCCTGCGGATGGCGCCGGACGGTGTCCGGGCGCTGCTGCTGATGCGGCCGAAGACCGGCCAGAACTACGTGCTCACGGCGACGGTCCAGCCGACCAGTGGCGGCGGGCTCGCGCTCGGCCAGTTCCGCAACCTGCACCTGGCGCTCAAAGGCATCACCGACGTGGCCTGGAACAAGCAGGGCGTCCTGGTCGCGGGCACGTCGGCGGCGACCAGGTCGAGCGCACTCAGCCAGGCGCCGTGGCTGGTGAACACCGACGGCTCCCAGCTGCAGGTGCTTCCCGGTGCCTCGTCGGTCGACTTCGCGACCAACCGGCTGGCGTCGAACCTGAACAAGGACACGCTGCCGGTGATCGAGGACGTCCAGGGGAGCCTGCACTGGCAGACCCGCGACCTCGCCTGGGTGGACATGGACGACGAGGGCGGCCCGATCCGGCCGGTCTACCCCGGCTGAGCCGCCACAGCCGGGAGGCGACACGCGGCCGCGATGCCCGGCCGCCGTTGTCCATCGCCGGAGCGACGCACGGGTGCGGGTTGTCCACAGCTGAGGCGGTGGCCGGTTGCGGGCCGGGCAGGTGGTCGAGGATCGTTGAGCGGTGCCGGTGCGGGACGCGTTCGTGGATCTCGTCCTGGGTGGCCGGTGCGCCGGCTGCGAGCGGCCGGGCGTCACTCTGTGTGGTCGTTGCCGGGAGCGACTGACATCGGTGACTCCGTTCCGTGCCTGGCCGGACCCACGCCCGGCCGGACTGCCTCCGCCGACCGCGAGTGCGCCGTACGCCGACGAGGTGCGCAAGCTGATCGTGGCCCACAAGGAGGAGGCCCGGTACGCGCTGGCGCGTCCACTCGGGGCCGTGCTGGCGGCCGCCGTCCGCGAGGCGCTCGGTCCGCGCGAGGTGGTCTGGTTGTGCCCGGTGCCGTCCTCGCGAGCGACCGTCCGGCAGCGTGGACATGACCCACTGCGGCGGATCACCCGGGCTGCCGTGCGGGTCCTGCGACGGCAGGGGATCGACGCCCGGCCGGCGTCCGCGCTGACCGTCGTACGACGTCCGGACGACCAGGCCGGCCTGTCGGCGGAACGCCGTACCGCCAACCTGGCCGGGGCTTTCGCGGCCCGTTCGCGCTGGGCTGAAAGGCTGACGGATCAGCCGGTCCTGCTGGTCGACGACGTGATCACCACCGGTTCTACGCTGGCCGAGGCGGGCCGGGCCTTGGAATCCCGGGGAATTCCGGTGCTCGGCTGCGCGGTGCTCGCCGCGACCCGCCGGCAGTGGCCGTCTGGTTCATGAGAACTTCCCTACCGGTTTTCGCCGAAGCCGACTAGCGTTGGCCTATGACACCCGCTAGGGCTTGTCGGGCAGGGATGTGGTGCAGGGCCGGATCAGCCGGAATCCTCACCGCGGAGTCCGACGGGTTCCGCAGCGGGTGTTCTCGTTTCGGGCACCGTCACGAGAGGTACGGGGGTCCGAAGACGTAAAAGAAGTCGCCGATCGATGGAGGTTTCCGTGGACGTCGTTGTCAAGGGTCATCACTGCGAGGTCAGTGACCGCTTCCGGCAGTACGTCGAGGAAAAACTCGAGCGGATCGAGAAGGTCGATCACCGGGTACTGCGGTGCGAGGTAGAAGTCAGCCAGGAGAAGAACCCGCGACAGCACGATCGGGCGATGCGTGTCGAGCTCACCATGTACACCAAGGGTCCGGTGGTCCGGGCCGAAGCGACCGGGGAGACCAAGCAGGCGGCCTTCGACGTCTGCCTGGACCGGCTGCGGGCGCAGGTCCGCAAGGCGGCCGACCGCCGCCGGGTGCACCGCGGTGAGCGTACGCCGGAAGGCCTGCGGCACGTGAACGCAAAACAGCCGCTCAACGGCACCACACCGGTAGTGGAGGAAGAAGTCGCCGAGGACGAAGTGGCGACGTACAAGTTCGGATCGCTCACGGTCACCGGGGACGGCCCGCTGGTGATGCGCGAGAAGACCCACACCGCCAAGCCGATGTCCCTGGACCAGGCGCTCTACGAGCTCGAGCTGGTCGGACACGACTTCTATCTGTTCGTCGACGCCGACGAGAACCAGCCGAGCGTCGTCTACCGCCGTCGCGGTTACGACTACGGCGTGATCCGGCTCGCCGTCTGACGCCGACTCCGGGAGGAGCGCACAAGAAGCACAGGAAGAGGGGCCGGGCGGTGCGCCCGGCCCCTTCTCCTTCCCCTGCGAAGGTCTGTGGGTCAGCCGTCGATCTGGGCCTGGAGCGCGGCGGCGTACGTCGCCACCTCGGCGTAGACGCCCGGGTTGCCGGCGTCCGCGCAGCCCACGCCCCACGAGACGACGCCGAACAGCCGGCCGTTCAGGACGAGCGGCCCGCCGGAGTCGCCCTGGCAGGAGTCCTTGCCGCCTTCCTCGTACCCGGCGCAGATCTCGCCGTCGGCGGTGTAGCCCTCGCTCGCGTAGGCCTCCTGGCAGTACGCGTCACCCAGCACCGGGACGTCGACCTTCTGGAAGGTGTTCGCCGGACCGGTGCCCTCGGTCTCACCCCAACCGTAGACGACCGAGGCCGCACCGGCCGCGTCCGCCGCCTTGTCGGTCTCCAGTGCCAGCGTCGGTACGCCGTCGAACGGCGTGGCCAGCGTCATCACCGCGACGTCGTGCCCGGGGGCCTGCCCGTACTGCGGGTCGACCCAGATGCTGCTGATCGCCGACTCCTGGCCGGTGGACGTGTCACTCAGCACGTCCCGCCCCTGGATCGCGGTGTACGTGGAGGCGGCTTCCTGCGAGCAGTGCGCGGCGGTGACGATCTTGTTCGCCGCGACCAGCGTCGCGCCGCACCACTCGCCGGTCGGGTCGGGTGAGCCGGTGTTCGAGAGCTGGATCGCCCACGGGGTGTCCGCCGTGTGGGCGATGGTGCCGCCGACGATCCGGGTCTTCGGTCCGTCCGGTGCCTGCGCGGCCGTTGCGGAGCCGGCCACGGCCACCGCACCGAGGGACGCCACGGTCAGCACACCGGCCGCCAGGGCGGCCCGGACCCACTGCACTCTTCCTGTCATGCCTCACTCCAGGTTGATAGGGGCCGCACGGGCGGCGCGGCCTGCTGCGAGCGTCTCCCGAACACCCTCCGTAGCACACCTCCCACTTGCGGTAACTCCCAAGTTATGCCCTCGCCCCGCACTACTCTGCGGTCGTGCATCCTCAGCCTCGGGTCCGGGCCCGGACCGACTGGAAGGCCGTGATCCTCAAGCTGGCCGGGGCCGCGGTACCGATCCTGACCCTCGGGGCCGCAAGCTCCGTCCTGATGGGCGTCGTCGCCGTCCGCCGCCGCAGCCTGCTGCTGGCCGCGTCCGCGGCCGTTTACCTCGGAATCACGATCGCCTTCTGGTCCGTCGACTGGGGCAACGACCTCGAGGCGGACTCGGCGAAGGGTGACGCGTTCATGCTGGCCCAGTTGCTCGCCATTCCCGTGGCCAGCGTCCAGGCCGCCGTGGTGATCGCTTCCCAGCGGCGGAAGGCCCGGGTGGCGTTGAACGAGGCATCGGCGGACACGCTCGCCGCGCTGCCCGGGCTGAACGCGCAGATCGCCGCGACGATCGTGGCGAGCCGGCAGACCGACGGCCGGTTCCGGCACGTCGGTGAGCTGTGGAGCCGCGGGCTGCTGCAGGGCCTGCCGGACAAAGAACTGGTCGACCGGCTGCTGGTGATCTCGGTGCAGGACCGGAAACTGTCCTAGCCGCCCGGCAGAATCGTCGCTGTGACTACCCAGGTGTTGTCGACGGCGCAGGCGCGGCGCGTGGCCTTGGCCGCGCAGGGCTTCATGGACCCGCGGCCGAAGGGGGTGCCCGACGCCCGGGCGCTGGCGCGCGTGCTCGGCCGGATCGGCCTGATCCAGATCGACTCGGTCAACGTGCTCAGCCGCGCGCAGTACCTGCCGCTCTACTCCCGCCTGGGGCCGTATCCGCGCGATCTGCTCGACCGCGCCTCCGGCCAGGCGCCACGCCGCCTGGTGGAGTACTGGGCGCACGAGGCCTCCCTGATCCCGGTCCACACGCACCCGCTGATGCGCTGGCGGATGGCCCGGGCCGCCACCGAGGCGTGGGGCGGGCCGCGCTCGATCGCCAAGGAGCGGCCGGAGCTGGTCCAGCAGGTGCTCGCCGACGTCCGCGCGCACGGCCCGCTGACGGCCCGGGAGATCGACGACGACGTCGAGCGCTCGAAGGAGAACTGGGGCTGGAACTGGTCCGACGTCAAGCGGGCGCTGGAGTTCCTCTTCTTCGCCGGCGAGATCACGGTGGCCCGGCGCAACCAGCAATTCGAGCGGATGTACGACGTCCCCGAGCGCGTGCTGCCCAGCGCCGTACTCGAGACGCCGACGCCGTCGGACGCCGAAGCCCATCGCGGGCTGGTGTCGATCGCGGCGCGGGCGCACGGGGTGGCCACGGCGCAGTGCCTGCGGGACTACTTCCGGACCGCGCCGGAGCCGACCGCGCAGGCGATCGTGGAGCTGGTCGAGGAGGGCGAGCTGATCCCGGTCGGGATCGAGGGCTGGAAGCGGCCGGCGTACCTGCACCGCGACGCCCGGCTGCCGCGGCGGGTGAACACGCGGGCCCTGGTCAGCCCGTTCGACTCGCTGGTGTTCGAGCGGACCCGGACCGAGGTGCTGTTCGACTTCCGCTACCGGATCGAGATCTACGTCCCGGCCGAAAAGCGCATCTACGGGTACTACGTGCTGCCGTTCCTGCTCGGGGACCGGCTGGTCGCCCGGGTGGACCTGAAGTCGGACCGGGCCACCGGCGTGCTGCTGGTGCAGTCGGCGCACGCCGAGCCGAAGGCGCCGGTGGAGACCGCGGACGAGCTGGCCGCCGAGCTGGTCCAGCTGGCCGGGTTCCTCGGGCTGGACCAGGTCCGGGTGGTCGGCGGCGGTGACCTCTCGCCAGCGCTGAGTGACGCTCTGCGAGGGTCCTGAGGGGCCACGCGGGAACTTTCCGCCTCAGCCAACCGTGGGTCCGGTGGGGCCCGAGGCACGCTGCGGGCGTGGCTTGGCACACCCGGCCCCGTACGATGGGGGTCGCACGCCCTTCCCGCTGGGTCGGCCGTGCCCTGTCGGCGTCGGCCGCACCAAGGCTTCAGCAGCAAGGAGAGAACTCCCCACCATGAAGGTGATCGACAAGGTCCTGCGGATCGGCGAGGGCAAGATCCTGCGCCAGCTCCAGGGCATCGCGAAGATGGTCAACTCGATCGAGGACGACTTCGTCGGCATGACCGACGAGGAGTTGCGCGGTCAGACCGCGGAGTTCAAGCAACGCCACGAGAACGGGGAGTCCCTCGACGCGCTGCTGCCGGAGGCGTTCGCGGTCGTCCGGGAGGCGGCCAAGCGGACCCTGCACCAGCGGCCCTACGACGTCCAGGTCATGGGCGGCGCCGCGCTGCATCTGGGCAACATCGCCGAGATGAAGACCGGTGAGGGCAAGACCCTGGTCGCCACGATGCCGGTGTACCTGAACGCGCTGTCCGGCAAGGGCGTCCACGTGGTCACGGTGAACGACTACCTGGCGAAGTACCAGGCCGAGTGGATGGGCCGGGTGTACCACTTCCTCGGCCTGGACTACGGCGTGATCCTGCCGGAGATGTCGCCGGCCGAGCGCCGGATCGCCTACGGCAAGGACATCACCTACGGCACCAACAACGAGTTCGGCTTCGACTACCTGCGCGACAACATGGCGCAGAGCATCGAGGACTGCGTCCAGCGCGAGCACAACTTCGCGGTCGTGGACGAGGTGGACTCGATCCTGGTCGACGAGGCCCGGACCCCGCTGATCATCTCCGGCCCGGCCGAGGACTCGCAGCGCTGGTACGTCGAGATGGCGAAGATCGCGATGACGCTGAAGCCGCGGATCGCCGACGACAAGGTGCCGGAGGACCAGCGCCCGGTCGCCGACTACGAGGTGGACGAGAAGAAGCGCACGGTCGCCATCCTCGAGCGCGGGATCGAGAAGGTCGAGGACCGGCTCGGCATCGACAACCTGTACGAGTCGGCCAACACCCCGCTGATCAGCTACCTGAACAACGCGCTCAAGGCCAAGGACCTGTTCCGCAAGGACAAGGACTACGTGGTCGTCGACAACGAGGTGCTGATCGTCGACGAGCACACCGGCCGGACGCTGCACGGCCGCCGCTACAACGAGGGTCTCCACCAGGCGATCGAGGCCAAGGAAGGCGTCGAGATCAAGGAGGAGTACCAGACCCTCGCGACGATCACGCTGCAGAACTACTTCCGCCTCTACGACAAGCTGGCCGGGATGACCGGTACGGCGATGACCGAGGCGGCCGAGTTCCAGAAGATCTACGGCCTCGGTGTGGTCCCGATCCCGACCAACAAGCCGATGATCCGCTCCGACGAGCGCGACCTGATCTTCCGCACCGAGGACGCCAAGTTCGACGCGGTGGTCAAGGACATCGTCGAGGTGCACGGCACCGGGCAGCCGATCCTGGTCGGCACCACCAGCGTGGAGAAGTCCGAGCGGCTGTCCGCCCAGCTGCGCAAGGAGAACATCGCGCACGAGGTGCTGAACGCAAAGCAGCACGCGCGAGAGGCGGCGATCGTCGCCGAGGCCGGCCGCAAGGGCGCCGTCACGGTGGCCACCAACATGGCCGGTCGGGGGACCGACATCATCCTCGGCGGCAACCCGGAGTTCCTCGCCGACAAGGACCTGCGCGCCCGCGGCATCGACCCGGCCGAGTCCCCGGAGGAGTACGAGGAGCAGTACCCGGCGGTCCTGGAGCGGTTCGAGAAGCAGGTGAAGGACGAGCAGGAGGAGGTCCGCGAGGCGGGCGGCCTGTACGTGCTCGGCACCGAGCGGCACGAGTCCCGCCGGATCGACAACCAGCTGCGCGGCCGGTCCGGCCGTCAGGGCGACCCGGGCAAGTCCCGGTTCTACCTGTCGCTGGAGGACGACCTGATGCGGCTGTTCAAGCGTGAGATGGTCGACTGGGCGATGGCGCGCAACAACGACGACACCCAGCCGCTGGAGAACAAGGTCGTCACCAAGGCGATCGCGTCGGCACAGTCCCAGGTCGAGGCGCAGAACTTCGAGACCCGGAAGAACATCCTCAAGTACGACGACGTGATGAACCGGCAGCGCCACGTCGTGTACGACGAGCGCCGCCGGGTGCTCGAGGGCGCCGACCTGCGCGAGCAGGTTCAGGACATGCTCGAGGAGACCGTCACCGGGTACGTCCAGGGCGCGACCGTGGAAGGGTTCGCCGAGGACTGGGACCTGGACGCGCTGTTCACCGCGATGAAGACGCTGTACTCGACCGAGCTGACCGAGGAGCAGCTGATCGAGGAGGCCGGCGGTGACCGGTCCGGGCTGACCCAGGACTTCCTGATCGAGGCGTTCCTGGCCGACGCCAAGGCGGCGTACGACCGGCGCGAGGAGTACCTCGGCGAGGATGCGATGCGTGAGCTGGAGCGCCGGGTGGTGCTCAGCGTGCTGGACCGCAAGTGGCGCGAGCACCTGTACGAGATGGACTACCTGCGTGAGGGCATCGGCCTGCGGGCGATGGCCCAGCGCGACCCCCTGGTCGAGTACCAGCGCGAGGGCTACGACATGTTCGCCGCGATGATGGAGTCGATCAAGGAGGAGTCGGTCGCCTTCATCTTCAACGTCGAGGTCGACGTCGAGGCGATGCGCGCCGAGATGCAGGCCGCCACCGAGGTCGCCGAGGAGAACGGCATCGAGGGCCGGCGGATCGAGGACATCCTCACCCCGGGCGCGCCGGTGGCCGAGTTCCCGGGCCGGGTCCAGGACGAGGAGCGGCCGCAGGACACGCCGCGTCCGCGGGACACCCCGCGGCTGCGCGCCAAGGGCCTGACCGGTGACAGCCGCCCGCAGCGGCTGTCGTACTCGGCGCCGACGATCGACGGCGACGAGGAGGTCGCGGTCCGGCAGGACGGCGCGACGGATGAGGGCGGCCTGATGTACGCCGGGACTCCGCGCAACGTGGCCTGCCCGTGTGGCTCGGGCAAGAAGTACAAGCGCTGCCACGGCGACCCGCAGTCGGACGTCTACAAGTTCTGACGCCACCTCGAACGGCCGGTCCCTTCCCGGGGCCGGCCGTTGGTGTGTCTGCCACCATGGCGGACGCCGGGACCGGTGTGGTGCCCTGGATCCATGTGGCTGACGGAGAAGTTCGGGTTGTCCGTGCCGGTGGTGGGCGCACCGATGGCGAACGTGAGCGGCGGCCAGCTGACCGCGGCGATCTCGGCGGCCGGCGGACTGGGCATGCTCGGCGCGGGTTCGGCGGTGACCGCCGACTGGATCCGCACCGAGGGCGCGGTCGCCGCGGCGAGCGGGCGGCCGTACGGCGTCGGTCTGATGGCGTGGTCGGTCAAGGCCCACCCTGAGCACCTCGACGCCGTCCTCGAGCTCCGACCGGCCCTGGTCTCGCTGAGCTTCGGCGACTACGCGCCGTACGTCGGGATGCTGCAGCAGGAAGGCATCGTCGTCGCCATGCAGGCGGGGACGATCGCCGACGCCCGCGAGGCGATCGACAGCGGGGTTGACGTGATCGTCGCCCGGGGTGCCGAGGCCGGCGGGCACGGCCGCAACGCGGTCGCCACCCTCCCGTTGCTGCAGGCGATCCTCGAGCTGACCGACCTGCCGGTGCTGGCGGCCGGTGGGATCTCCGGTCCGCGCGGGCTGGCCGCCGTACTGGCCGCGGGAGCGGTCGGCGGCTGGATCGGTACGGCGTTCCTCACGTGTCAGGAGGCGTTGACGCCGGAGCCGGTACGCCGGCGGGTGATCGAGGCGGACGAGACCGACACGGTGTACGGCACGGTCTTCGACGCCGCGTCGAGGGCCGGCTGGCCGGACGAGTTCGGCGGGCGGGCGCTCCGGAACGCGTACTTCGACACGTGGGAAGGCCGCGAGCAGGAGCTCAAGACCGACGACGCCGGCCACGACGACTACGTCGCCGGCGTTCGCGCTGCCGACCCGGCCCGGACGTCGATCTACGCGGGCCAGGGTGTCGGCGCCCTGACGGCCGAGCCGGCCGCGGCCGACGTCGTCGCCGCCTTCGCCACGTACCGCACGTATCTACGGGCGGCGATCGAGTAGCAGGCCGGTCAACTGCGCCGTGCCGGGGTCTTGACGCCGACGGTTTTAACCGGTTTAGATGGCGTTTAAACCGGTTTAAATCCGTCGTGTGAGGTGTGTGTGAGTAAGCAGCGGCCGACGATCGCCGATGTGGCGACCCGGGCGGGTGTGTCCAAGGGCGCGGTGTCCTTCGCGCTGAACGGACGGCCCGGCCTGGCGCGGTCGACCGTGGACAAGATCCTCGCCGCCGCCGACGAGCTGGGCTGGCGGCCGAGCAACCGGGCCCGGTCGCTGTCGGTCTCGAAGGCGTTCGCCCTCGGCCTGGTGATCACCCGGGATCCGGCCGTGCTGTCGTCGGACCCGTTCTTCCCGGCCTTCATCGCCGGCGTCGAGAGTGTCCTGTCCGCCCGCGGGCAGGCGCTCGTCCTGCAGGTCGTCACGGCCGGCGAGGACGAGGAGGCGGGCTACCGGCGGCTCGCACAGGACGCGCGGGTCGACGGCGTCTTCCTGTCCGACCTCCGGCACGACGACCCCCGGATCGGCCTGCTGGTCGAGCTCGGGCTGCCCGCGGTCACCCTGAATCGGCCCGATGGTACGTCGCCGTTCCCGGCGGTCACCCTGGACGACCGGCCGGGGACGATCGCGGTCGTCGAGCACCTGGTCGAGCTCGGGCATACCCGGATCGCCCAGGTCGCGGGCCCGCCCGACTTCGTGCACGCGACGGCCCGGTCGACGGCTTTCGAGTCGGCCCTGGCCACGGCCGGTCTGCGGCCGGTCGCGGTCGAGGCGGGCGACTTCACCGCCGCCGGCGGGATCGAGGCGACCCGGAGGCTGCTCGCACTGCCCGAGCCGCCGACCGCGATCGTCTACGCCAACGACCGGATGGCGATCGCCGGTCTCGGAGCTGCCCAGGCGGCCGGGTTGACCGTTCCGGACGACCTGAGCATCGCCGGCTTCGACGACAGCGAACTCGCCGAGTACGTCCACCCCGGCCTGACCACCGTACGCGCCGACCCGTTCCGTTTCGGCGAGGCGGCCGCCCAGACCCTCAACCAGCTCGTCGACGGCGCGACCGACGTACCCGATGTCGAGCTCCCACCAGCGCAGCTCGTCGTCCGCCGGTCCACCGGCGCGGCTCCTGCGTAGTGCTCCCCTGGAGGAAAGATGAAACTGCAAGCCGGACTGCTGGCCCTCGTGCTGGCCGGATCACTCGCCGCGTGCGGCGGCAGCGACGGCGCTGGTGACGCCAACGCCGCGGCCAAGTCCACCGGGCCGATCACCATCTGGTACTCGAACAACGCCGAAGAGGTTGCTTGGGGCAAGCAGATGGTGGCGGCCTGGAACGTGGCGCACGCGGACCAGAAGATCACCGCTCAGGAGATCCCGACCGGGAAGAGTTCGGAGGAGGTGATCGGGGCGGCGATCACGGCCGGGAACGCGCCGTGCCTGATCTTCAACACCTCGCCGGCGTCGGTGTCGCAGTTCCAGAAGCAGGGCGGGCTGGTGCCGCTGGACGGGTTCGACGGTGGTACGTCGTACGTCGAGGAGCGGTCCGGTGATGTCGCGGGGCAGTACAAGTCGACCGACGGCAAGTACTACCAGCTGCCGTGGAAGTCGAATCCGGTGATGATCTTCTACAACAAGAAGGCGTTCGCGAAGGCGGGGCTGGATCCGGAGAAGCCGGCGTTGGCGACGTACGACGAGTTCCTCGCGACCTCGCGGAAGCTGGTCTCCTCGAAGGCGGCCAGGTTCGCCATCTACCCGGCGCCGAGCAACGAGTTCTTCCAGTCGTGGTTCGACTTCTATCCGTTGTATGCGGCCGAGACCGGCGGGAAGCAGCTGGTCGAGGACGGCAAGGCGACGTTCGCGTCCGACGAGGGCAAGAAGGTCGCGCAGTTCTGGCGGACGATGTACGCGGACAAGCTCGCGTCGCAGGAGAAGTACACCGGTGACGCCTTCGTGGACGGGACCGCGGCGATGGCCGTGGTGGGTCCGTGGGCGATCGCGACGTACAAGGGCAAGGTGGACTGGGGTGTCGTGCCGGTGCCGACCTCGTCGGGGAAGCCGGCGAACGAGATCCACACGTTCTCGGATGCGAAGAACGTGGCGATGTACTCGGCGTGCAAGAACCGTGGCACCGCGTGGGAGGTGCTGAAGTTCGCGACCAGCCAGGAGCAGGACGGCAAGTTCCTGGAGACGACCGGGCAGATGCCGTTGCGCAAGGACGTCGCGTCGACGTACGCCGACTACTTCACCAAGAACGCGGACTACAAGACCTTCGCCGATCAGGCCGCGCGGACGGTGGAGGTGCCGAACGTGCCGAACTCGATCACGATCTGGCAGACGTTCCGGGACGCCTACTCCAAGTCGGTGATCTTCGGCCAGGAGGACCCGGGAGCGGCCCTGGACGGCGCGGCACAGAAGGTCGATCAGCTCGCCGCAGGGTCATGAGCCGACTGGCCTCGACGGGATCGGGCCGGCGAACGGGCTTCGCCGGCCGGATCCTGGGGGAGCACCCGGCGGGGACGGCGTTCGTCACGCCGTACGTCGTGTTCCTGGTGCTCGTGTTCGCGTATCCGCTCGGGTTCGCGGTCTACATGTCGTTCCACGACTACTTCTTCACCGCGCCGGGCGCGATCGTGGAGCGGCCGTTCGTCGGGCTCGACAACTACGTGACCGTGCTGTCCGATCCCGCCGTACGACGTGCCTTCGGCAACGTGCTCGTGTTCCTGGTGATCAACGTGCCGCTGACCGTCGTGTTGTCGCTCGGTCTGGCGACGGCGTTGAACGCGGCGATCCGGTGGCGGACGTTCTTCCGGGTGTCGTACTACGTCCCGTACGTGACCGCGAGTGTTGCGGTGGTGGGGGTGTGGCTGTTCCTGTTCAACGCGAACGGTCTGGTCAACTCGGTGCTGGGTCCGTTGGCGCCGGATCCGTCGTGGCTGGTGAACTCGACGCTCGCGATGCCGACCGTGGCGATCTACGTGACCTGGAAGCAGTTGGGGTTCTTCATCCTGCTCTATCTGGCGGCGCTTCAGAACGTGTCGAAGGATCTGTACGAGGCAGCGTCGATGGACGGGGCCGGGCGGTGGAAGTCGTTCCTGAACGTGACGGTGCCGGGCGTGCGGCCGGCGACGACGCTCGTCGTCCTGCTGGCGACGGTGACCGGGGCGAACCTGTTCACCGAGCCGTACCTGCTCACCGGTGGTGGCGGTCCGGACGGGGCGTCGGCATCGCCGGTGCTGGTGATGTACCAGAAGGGCATCGAGCAGGGGAACCCGGACATCGGGTCGGCGATCGGGGTGCTGCTGGTGATCGGTGTCCTGATTCTGGCGCTGGTCGAACGGCGTTTCGTGGGGAGGGAGGACTGATGCGGTGGCGTTTCGTCGCGTTGCTCGTCGGCGCGTTCGTGTTCCTGTTTCCCTTCTACTACATGCTGATCGGCTCGTTGCAGGCCGAGCCGGATCCGTCGGTGGGCGGGGCGTTCCCGTCACCGGGGAATCTGACCGGGCAGAACTATGTCGAGATCAACACCGCGATCAACCTCGGGCGGTCGTTGATCAACTCCGGCGTCTTCACCGGCGGGGTCATTCTGGGGACGCTCGTGTTCGGCGTGCTGGCCGGTTATGCGCTGGCCCGGTTGCACTTCCGTGGCCGCGGGCTGGTGTTCAACCTGATGCTGCTGGTCCAGGTCGTGCCGTTCCAATTGTTGACAATCCCCTTGTATGTGCTGATTGTGCGCAGTTACGGGTTGGCCGACTCCTATCTCGGGATGATCCTGCCGTTCGCGATCAACTCGACGGCGGTGTTCGTGTTCCGGCAGTACTTCCTGCAGCTCCCGGCCGAGTTGTTCGACGCGGCCCGGATCGACGGCGCGGGTGAGCTGAGCATCCTGTGGCGGATCGCGGTGCCGCTGGTGAAGCCGGCCCTGCTGACGGGGGTGCTGCTGACGTTCATCGGGCCGTGGAACGAGTTCCTCTGGCCGTTCCTGATCACCAAGCAGCAGGATCTCCAGCCACTCGCGGTCTCGCTGTCGAACTACTTGACGACCGTGTCGGCCCGGGCGGCGAACCCGTTCGGTGCCGTCCTCGCCGGGGCGTGCGTGCTGGCCGCGCCCGCGGTGACGCTGTTCCTGATCTTCCAGCGCCGTTTCATCGCCACGAACCTCGAGTCCGGGGTCAAGGGCTGACTCGTACTTCTCGGAAAGGCTGTTTGCTGTGACTGTTCCTTACACCCTGACGCGTGTCGGTGTGCTGATGACGCCGGAGCCGGGCAACGAGCTGGAGGCCGAGGGCGTGCTGAACCCGGCCACCGGGCACACCCCGGACGGCACGCTGTATCTGCTGCCGCGGCTGGTCGCGGCCGGTAACGTCTCCCGCGTCGGCCTGGCCGAGGTGGAACTCAAGGACGGGGTGCCGGTCGGTGTCCGCCGCGACGGGGTCGTGCTCGCCCCCGACGAGGGCTGGGAACGCGGCCTGAACAACGCCGGCGTCGAAGACCCCCGGGTCACCTGGATCCCCGCGCTCGACACCCACGTGATGACCTATGTCGCCTACGGGCCACTCGGCCCGAAACCGGCGCTGGCGGTGTCGCGGGACCTGCGCGAGTGGCGGCGGCTGGGGCCGTTGCACTTCGAGTACCAGCCCGACCTGGACACCGACCTGAACCTGTTCCCGAACAAGGACACCGTGTTCTTCCCCGAACCGGTCACCGGCCCCGACGGCCAACCGGCCTACGCGATGCTGCACCGGCCGATGTGGGACCTGGGCTGGTTCCGCGACGGCGAAGGCGTCCACCTGCCCGCCGGGGTCACCGACGACCGGCCCGGCATCTGGGTGTCGTTCGTGCCGGTGGCCGAGGTCGACAAGGACGTGCGGAATCTGGTGCATCTGCGTCACCACCGGCTGGTGGCGATGTCGGAGCACCCGTTCGAGGAGTTGAAGATCGGCGCCGGGCCCGCGCCGCTGCGGGTGCCGGAGGGGTGGCTGGTGATCCACCACGGCGTCACCGGTGAGCAGCCGAAGGGGTTCGACCCGACCACCCAGAAGGTCAGCTACACCGCCGGTGCGCTGCTGCTGGACGCGGCCGATGTCACCAAGGTGATCGACCGCACCACCGAGCCGCTGCTCGTCCCCGAAACCGAACAGGAACGCGTCGGCACGGTCGGCAACGTCGTGTTCCCCACCGCGATCGAGGAGGTCGACGGCGTGCGATACGTCTTCTACGGCATGGCCGACGCGGCCATCGGCGTCGCCCGATTGGACAGGCTGCCATGACCGTCACCCGCCGGACCGTCCTCGGCGGAGCACTCGCTGTCGGCGCGGTCTCGACCGTCACCCTGCCCGCGTCGGCCGGCGGTCGGCTGACCAACCTCGCCCACCTCGACTACCTGCGGACGACAGTCACGCCACCGGCACAGGCAGGGCACAGCACCTACGGCTCCGGCCCGCTGGGCGTGCTCTGGACGTACGCCGACCGTCAGCCGGACGGCTCGTACAAGCGCATCGGCGGCGGCACGTACGACCCGGCCACGGACACCTACGGCCAAGGCGCGTTCAACGCGGACGACATCTCGCGGGCTTCGGTCGTCTACCTCCGGGCCGGCAGGCTGTCGGTCGCACGGGACCTCCTGCGCGGCCTGACGTATCTCCAGTCGCCGAACGGCAATGTGGTGCTGTGGATGCAGCCGGACGGCACCCTCAACCCGAGTGCCGAGCCGGTCGAGCTCCCGGATCCGTCCGACTCCGGGCCGTCGTACTGGCTCGCCCGTACGGTGTGGGCGCTGGGGGAGGGCTATGAGGCCTTCCGCCGGGTCGACCGCCGGTTCGCCGAGTTCCTGCGGGATCGGCTCGAGTTGACGCTGGCTGCGCTCGAGCGGCAGGTGCTGGTGCGCTATGGCGAGTGGAACGTCGTGGACGGCCGCCGGCTGCCCGCATGGCTGATCGTGAACGGCGCTGACGCGACCTCCGAGGCAGTGCTCGGGTTGACGGCGTACGTCCGCGCCGGCGGGTCGGCCCGGGCTCGGCGTGCGCTCGCGCAGTTCGCCGAGGGGATCGCGGCCATGAGCGCGGGGACGAGTCGGTCGTGGCCGTTCCGGGCTTTGCTGCCCTGGGCGGAGTCGATCGCGGTCTGGCACGCGTGGGGTGCGCAGATGCCGTCCGCCCTCGCCGCTGCGTCCTCGGTCCTGCGCACGCCGCTCGGACCGGCCATCGGCGACACCGCCGGCTTCACGCCGCTGCTGATGACCGCGGGCGGCCCGGACAACGGCTGGCTGCCAGCGCCGATCGACCGTACCCAGATCGCGTACGGCGTCGACGCCCGCCTGCAAGGACTCCTGGCCGTCGGACTGCCCGGCCTGAAGCAGTTGGCCGCTTTCGTCGCCGCCTGGTACTTCGGTGCCAACCGGGCCGGGGAGCCGATGTACGACGCCACGACCGGCCGCACGTACGACGGCATCTCCGGCGACGGCGTGATCAACCGCAACTCCGGCGCCGAGTCGACGATCCACGGACTGCTCTCGATGCTCGCTCTCGACGCTCGGCCCGGGCTTGCCCGGCTGGCGCAGGACTTGGGCTCGGCGACCCACTCCGGCCTGCAGGTGGTGGAAGGCGAGGCCGCAGTCGGCGGACAGGTGGTGACGCCGCCGTCAGCCTGGACGGGTGAGTCGCAGTGGAGCAACGGCTCGTACGTCGCGCTGTCCGCGGGGTCGAGGGCGGAGTGGACCGTGCCCGCATCGGCTCAGCCCAGACTGGTTCTTCCGGTCGTCAACCTGCTCGATCCGGGCCGGACGGTCTGGACTGGTGGCGGCCGCACCCTGGGGTCGATCAACCACGCAGCCCCTGGTCCACAAGGGATTTCGGCGGCTCCGGGCGTGCTGCAGCCGATCACGCTCGGCACACCGCTTCCGCCGTACGCGACTCGGGTGAGTGCTACGACGACCGCGGGTACGGCGCAGATCGACGCCCTACTGCTCCTGCCGATGGTCAGCACGATGACGGCAGGTGACGCAGTACTGCTTGCGAGCGTGGACACGCGTCCGAGGACGCATCCGGTGACGACCGGGACGACGGCGTACAGCTACACGGCGAACGGGCAGCTGCACTCGCGGCGGCGCGTTGCGGCCTCCCGGGTCGTGGTCCAGCCCGGAGGTTTCACGATAGTGCTCTGAGCGCCCGGTCGGCGACGAACCTCAGCGCCTGGCCGCGCTGGTGGAAGAGGTGATGGCTGTCGGCCTGCTGGTGGTAGGCGTGGTGGGAGATGTCGGACGCCTGGGCGAGCAGGCCGGGCAGCAGCCAGGCGTACTTGACGCCGGACGCCATCACGGCGAAGCGTACGTCGTCGGGATCGCCTCGCCACCCGGCCTCCCGCAAGCCGTCAAGGTAGTTGTCGACACATGTCTCGGCCAGCTCGGGCAGTCGTTCCGCCGGCCAGAAGAGGTCGAACACGGCATCCGGGATGTGGTTGCCGAGGTCCTCGCCGAGCGAGCCGTCACCGGTGAAAGCCCAGTCCAGCAGGGCGAGCTCGCCGGTCGGTCGCTGGATCACGTTCGAGACCCAGAGGTCGAGGTGGCACCTCGCCCGCGGCAGCCGGCCCACCAGGTCGAGCAGGTCATTGCGATGGGCAACTAGCTGGGTCCAGGCCGCCCGCAGTCCCGGCGGCCAGGTTTCCGCGACCAGCGGCTGCTGCCAGGCGGCGTCGTCGTCGACCAGCTCCCACGGCACCTCCCGGGTGGTCGAGTAGTCGCGCAGGAACCCGGTCGACGTCCACCACCGTTCGCCGGCCGGTCGTGCCTGCCAACGTCCACAGGCCCGCGCCAGCCCCGCGTGCTCGGCCAGGGAGAACCGGGTGCCGGGCGTTCCCTGGATGTCCTCCATCGTGATCGTCGCGCCGTCCGCGTGTTCGGTGACGTCCGCGGCCGGGAGCACCAGGCCCGCGTCCGCGAGCTGCTTGCGCAGTTCGTCGTCGCGGTACACCTCGAGCTCGCGGCGCCAGTAGTTCCAGTGCCGCGGGTCCTCCGAGGCGGCCCACGGCCCGGTCGACGCGACCGGCCTCCGCAGTACCTTTCGTACGAGCGTGCGGCCGTCGGCGTACGTCACCCGCTCGACGGTCGCCGTCACCGCGTTGAGGGGGTTGTGCCGCAGGGTCGTCGTACCGGTCTCGGCACTCACAAACAGTCATGGTCGCAGGCGGCTGGATCGCAGACTGTCGGTGGTGGGTTGGAGACTGGTCACGTGAGTGAGTTCGAGCCGTATCGGGAGCGGCCGGCGCGGGTGCCGGGCGCCGTACTGTGGACCCGGACCGCGGAGGGCGGCGACTACCGGGTCCTCCCGGACGGCTGCATGGATCTGCTGCTGGTGGACGACCAGTTGGTCATCGCCGGTCCGGACAGTCGCGCGTGGATCGGCTCGGCCGACGCGGGGACGCGGTACGCCGGGATCCGGTTCGCGCCCGGGACGGCGCCGCGCTTCCTCGGCGTACCGGCTCACGAGCTCCTCAACGAGCGCGTCCCGCTGAGCGACCTCTGGTCGCCGACGCGCAGCCGGCGCCTGGCTGACCGGGTCCGCACGGCTCGCGTCCCGGCGCTGGCACTCGAGCAGGTGGTCGCCGAGCTGACCGAGGAGCCGGACCGCTGGATCACCCAGGTACTGCGTGCTGTGCGCAGCGGGATGCTGCGCGGCGAGGCCGGCGTACTCTCGCTGGCGAGCAGCGTCGGGCTGAGCGAGCGGCAACTGCACCGCCGGTGCCTGAGCGCCTTCGGGTACGGCCCGAAGATGCTCGATCGGGTGCTGACGATGAACACAGCGCTCGACCAGGCCCGCACCGGCCTCTCCCTGGCAGACGTGGCGGCGCTGACCGGGTACGCCGACCAGGCTCACCTGACCCGCGACATCAAGGCGTTGACCGGCCTCCCACCCCGGCTGCTGCTGAGCTGACCCCGCAATCCGATCGTGCGACTGCTGACACCTGGTTGGTGGTCGGCTCGGCGTACGGTGACCGAGTCGGTCCCGTCCTCCGAGAGACGATCTGCTCGTTGTTCGGTACTTGGTTGCTCGGTGGGCCGATCACGCCCGCGCCTGCCGGTCGGGCCTGCGACCACTGGGGCGTCGCCGGCCACGGCCGCGTCGTCGGGTGGGTAACCGGTGGAGCCAGGAGTAGTTTCAGGGAATGAAGTTCGATCGGTACACGGTGATCCTGCTGACCCTGCGGGACGACGCACCGGTCCTCGACGAGGCTGAGGCAGCAGCCCTGCAGGACCGCCACCTGGCCCACGGCGCGAACATGCAGGAGCGCGGCCTCGTCCTCGCCCGCGGGCCACTCCTGGACCAGGACGACGAACGATTCCGGGGCTTCTCGGTGTGGTCAGTAGACCCGGAGACCGCCCGCCAACACGCCGAAGCCGACCCGGCAGTCCAAATCGGCCGCCTGGCAGTCAACGTCATGACCTGGATGATGCCCGCCGGCAACCTCACCTTCACCAAAGTCCACCCCCCACGCTCCACCTCCGAAGCAACCGACGACTGACCCCCACCCCAGGCCCCGCGCCCCCGCGATCCACCGTCCCGCCCCGTCCGTCGTACGCCGCGCGTCGCACCCCACGTCGCCCCGGCTGACCGACGTACCACCCGCCACCACGCCGCAAGCCGTCCCTCCGACACCCGCTGCCACTGCAGCCCACAGCACCCCGGCCGTAAGACGCTACCGGAGTGCACGACCGACGGACGGGGCGTCGTGCGCCTGCTGGCGGCGCAGACGTCGTACGCGGTCGTTGCCGGAGTCAACGGTCTTGGGTGAGCCGCCGCGCCGCCTGGGAAGTGTGAGGCGGCGGCGTGTGGTCAGCCGAGTTCCAGGGCTGTGCAGACCCAGCGGTTGCGGCGGATCTCGAGGCGGAAGGCGATGGCGCGGGAGCGGTCGCCGTGGCGAACGTGGGCGGCGACCTCAACGATCTCCTTGGCCGGCGTACAGATGCGGATCGAGCGGACGGCGCTGCGCTCCTTGGCGCCGCGAGTGGTCGCCGTAGTGCTCATCCCGAGCACGCGAACCCGGCGGTTGAGGTCCGCAAACACTGCCTCGTCCGTGAACCGCACCAACTGCGAGATCGGCCGATCACCAGCCAGCACCTCCGTCACCGCCTGCGCCAGCCGCCGACCCCACGCCCGCGCATCCGGCAACCCAGGCCCGACGCTCGCAACCCGAGCCGATGCACCATCCGCGGCGCCATCGGTCGCCGGGTCCGCAGGAGCCTCCGGTACGACGGAGAGGCCCCGACGCGAACCTGCCGACTCTCCGGCCTGCGTAGACGCTGCAGCGGTGGCAGCCGGTGCACCCGACACAACCTCAGCGGAGGCCGGGGCGGATGCGTCATCGCGGGTGATGACGAGGGCGGGCGTCGAGGCCTGAAGGGTGGGCGTGGGAGTGATGCCGAGGTAGGGCAATGCCTGGTGGCGGAGGGAGAGCGCGGTCGCGGTCATCGTGCCGGCGTGGCGGACCGTGGGTGGGATGGCGTGGTGCGCGGGTGACGTGACCGCTCGGAGGCGCGGGGTGGTGACGTCGGTCTGGTCGGCTCGGGTCTGTGCGGGGTCAGCGTGTTCGGGCATGGTGTGTGTGATTTCGGAGAGTGGGTGGGCCGGGACGGGGCGGCTCGGGGTTGTGAGGCTCGGGATCGGGCGGCGCGGGGTGGGGTGCTGGGAGGGGACCGCGGGCAGGTTCTGGCTCATGTCACTTCTCCTGGTGGGTGGGCGGCACGGGGTGACCGGTCGCGGATGCCGGGATGCGCAGCACCTGGCCGGGAAGAATCAGGTCGGGGTCGGGCCCGATCAGCTCGCGGTTGGCGGCGTACCAGGCCGGCCAACGTTCGGCGACGGCCTCTGCGGTGGCGTGCGGGCCGAGCTCGGTCGCGGCGATGCTCCAGAGCGTGTCGCCGGGCTTGACAACGACGCGCGCCGGCACGCGGATCGGCTGGCCGGACTTCAGGTCCGTGTACCGAGTGGCCGCGCCCGACGTCGGGCGATCCGGTACACCAACCCGCACGCGCTCCCCACCCGGCGTGCTGGCAGGCGCGGGAGCAGTCGACCGTCCGGCTGACCCGGGCCGACCGGCTGCCGTGGTCGGCCGCGAGTCCGCCGGTGAGTCGTTCGCTCGTGGCGGCGTCGCCGGTACGGCGTCCTGCCGCTGAGCACTCGGGCTGTCCGCAGGCTGACCACTCTGCACGTCCTGCGTCCGACCACCCGACAGGTTCTCCGGCCGAGCACTCGGCGCGTCCTGCGGCCGAGCACTGGGGAGGTCCTGCGAGTCGCGCGTTGAGGGAGCGGGGCCGGTTAGGCGGACGGTGGAGGGCGGTTCGGTGGTGCGCCATGCGGCGGGGTCCGGTGTCCGGGAGGTCTGGCTGGTCGAGCTGGGGTCGGAGCCGGTGAGGCGGACTGAGGACGGTGGCTCGTTGGTGCGCCAGTGCGTGGAGTCCGGCGTCCTGGAGGAGGCCTGGGTTCGCGCCGCGGGGGCGGGGTCGGTCAGGCGGACTGAGGACGGTCGTTCGGACGCACGCCAGGAGGTGCCGTCGGCCGCGACCTGAGGGGCGGGCTCCGGCTGGGTCCAGGGCTGGGTTTGGGCTTGGTGGGGCGCGGTTGCGTGGGCGGCGCTGACTGTCAGTGGGGTTATCGCCGCCACGCCGAGCGCCGAGCGGAGGAGGGCTCGGGAGGTCGCGGGCGTGATTCGGCGGGCGATGGCGGTGGCGACCGCGCCGATCGCGCCGGGAAGTTGCTCGAGCACCGTGGCGATGACGGCCAGGACGAGCCATCCGTAGGCGATCCACGCGACGGTGCCGACCGCGAGGACGGTCAGGGAGTCGAGGTCGTGGCTGTTCGCTGCGGCGATCGAGCCGGCCGTCGTCCAGCGCAGTACGACGCCCACAGCGGCGAGCGCCACCAGCGCGAGCGTGCCCTTCAATCCCCGGATCATCGCGTTCTCCCCACTTCGCCTCTGATCTATGAGTTTGCTTGAGTTTGCTTTGGCTTGACCACTATAGACCGGTACTACGGTCAGTTCGCAAGTGGAAATGTCACGCAGCGTCGGCTTGGCGTACGCAAGGTGAGCGCGATCGGGTAGGTTCGCGGCCATGCGGTGGGATGCGTTGTTCGCGGATCTGGAGTCGCAGTTCGACGCGCTCCAGGAGGGAGATCTGTACGGCGAGGTCGCGGACCGGATCCGGGCCGAGGTCGGCAAGATCACCGTGCTCGACCGGCTGCGCGGGGCCGTCGACACCGTCGTCCGGGTCGAACTGACGAACGCCGAGCCCGTACAGGGTCAGCTCACCCGGGTCGGGAACGACTGCCTGCTGATCGAGGCGGAGCGGTTCGAGGAGTGGCTGATCCCGGTGCACGCGCTGGTCGCCGTACATCGCCTGGGGCCGTGGGCCGAGCCGGCGGTCGGAGCGGTGGCGGGGAAGCTGGGGCTGGCGCACCTGCTGCGCGGGATCGCGCGTGACCGCTCACCGGTGACGCTGTTCTGCGGCGGGGTCCCGGTGACCGGGACGATCGATCGGGTCGGGGCGGACTTCCTGGAGTTGGCGGAGCATCCGCTGGACGCACCGCGGCGGCGGACCGAGGTCTACAACGTGCGCCTGGTGCCGACCCAGGCCCTCTGCGCCCTACGCCGCCGCTGACGAACCTCGAGAACGCTGCAGCGCCGGAGCAACCTAGTGGTGCACGTCCTCCGACTGCTCCGCTTCCTCGCCGAACGGGTGGGCGTCGATGAACTCGCGCGTCTCCGTGTAGAGCCGCTCGATGTACTTCTCCAGCTCGGTCGCCTCGACCCGCCACTGACCGCGCCCGCCGATCTTGACCGCGGGGATGTCGCCGCGGCGAACCAGGGCGTACACCTGGTTCGCGGAGATGTTGAGCACCTCGGCGACGTCGGCGAGCTGGAGGAATCGCGGAGCCGGCATCCGGTCTGCTCCTTCAGGTAGTGGCTGGTTCCTTCAGTTTGCCACGGTTCGCGATTGGACGAGGTCGTTTGTCCCCAGGCTGACGGCCTGTGGACAGCCGTGCACACGCAGGCACCTGGACAGGGCAGAATGTCGGCTCCGAGCGATCGATTGACTGGGGAGTTCGACGTGGTCGACACAGCAGTACGCGGTAGCGGGTTCGCGGCCCCGTCCGTCCCGGCCCAGCGCAACCGGCGGGCCCGCTGGAAGGACGGCCGGCTGGTGCTCGGCGTGCTGCTGGTCGCGATCACTGCCTTGGCCGGTGCCAAGCTGCTCTCGTCGGCCGACGACACCACCACGATCTGGGCGGCCAAACGCGACATCCCGGCCGGGCAGACGCTGACGTCCGACGACCTGACGACCGCGCGGGTGCGCTTCACCAACACCGAGGACGCGGGGCGGTACGTCGCCGCCGACGCCGAGCTGAACGGTTTGGTGCTGACCCGAGCCGTCGACGCGGGCGAGTTCGTGCCGCGGGACGCCGCCGTGTCCGAGGCGGACAACGACCGTACCGAGCTGCCGCTGTCGGTCGCGACCGGGCGGCTGCCGTCCGACACCGCGGCCGGTGACGAGGTCGACGTCTGGGTGGTGCCGAAGGACGCCGACCAGCCGGCCAAGCCGCTCTGGCTGAAGGTGCGGGTGCTTCAGATCGACGCGGTCAAAGGCGTTGCGGGTGGTTCGGCGCGCAGACAGGTTCTGATCGGGCTGGCGGAGTCGGATCTAAAGCGCCTGCCTGCCGGCCTGTCCGCGATGAGCTCGGGTGAGCCGGTGCTCGTCAGGCAGGGCAGCTGATGTCGACACCGGTCCTGCTGGCGGTGACCGGGGCGCCGTGGGAGGCGGACGTCGTACGGCGGGCCGAGCGCGCTCCCGGGATCCGGGTGGTACGGCGCTGTGTCGACATCGCCGACGTGATGGCGGCGGCCGCGAGCGGGCAGGCGCGGGCGGTGCTGCTCGCGGACGATCTGCCGAGGCTGACGTCCGACGCGGTGGCGGCGTTGCACGCGCGGGGGATCGCGGTGGTCGCGCTGGTCGATCCGTCCGAGAGCGGCGAACCGTTCGGGACCGAGGACCGGCTGAGCCGGATGGGCATCGAGCGAATCCTCCCGGCCGACGTCAGCCCGGAGGATCTCGGCCGGGCCGTCACCGACGCGGTCGAGGCGGGTCCACCCATGTCGGCCTCGCACTTCGCCGGCGGGTTCGTGCCGGTCGCCGCGGACACGGCCGGCCAACCACCGCCGGTTTACAGCCAGGGCAGCGGCCGGATGATCGCGGTCTGGGGCCCGACGGGCGCTCCGGGGCGTACGACGGTCGCCGTCGGGCTCGCCTGTGAGCTCGCGGTGAAGGGCGTGCCCACGCTGCTGGCGGACGCCGACGTGTACGGCGGGACGGTCGCGCAACAGCTCGGGATGCTCGACGAAACGTCCGGGCTGGCGGCCGCGGCGCGGTCGGCGGGGAGTGGCGGGCTCGACATGGCGACGCTCGCGAAGCACGCGCGGCAGGTGGAGCCGCGGCTGCTCGTGCTGACCGGGCTCAGCCGCGCCGACCGCTGGACGGAGCTCCGGCCGGCCGCGGTCGAGTCGATCTGGTCGACGGCGCGGATGCTGGCGCCGATGACCGTGGTCGATGTGGGCTTCTGCATCGAGACCGACGAGGAGATCTCCTTCGACTCGCTGGCGCCCCGGCGGAACGGCGCGACCGTCGCGACACTCGAGGAGGCCGACGAGGTCATCGTCGTGGGTACGGCGGATCCGGTCGGGCTGACTCGATTGATCCGCGCGATCCACGAGCTGCGCGCGGTAGTGCCGTCGGTGAGCACCAGGGTCGTGGTCAACCGGGTGCGCTCGGGCTCACTCGGCAGCTCGCCGGCCGACGCGGTCTCGGAGGCGCTCGGGCGGTACGCCGGGGTCGAGGCCGCTGCGCTGCTGCCGTTCGACCAAGGCGCGGTCGACGCCGCCATGGCGCGCGGCCGCAGCCTCGCCGAGACGGCGAAGTCGAGCAAGCTCCGCAAGTCCCTCCAGCAGTTCGCCACGACCCTCACGAAGGAACTGGCGACCTGACCAAGCGGCTGCCCCTGACCAAGCCCCGTGACCAAGCCCCGTGACGAAGCGCCCTGACCAGGAAGCCGCCGACGCGAGGCAGCTGAGGAGTTCAGGGTCGAATCGCGAGATCAGGGTCGAGGTCGGTGGGAAACGGGGGAAAACCCCACCGACACCGGGCCGGGTGATGTGCCAGGGTTGGGAAGGTAGTCACCGCACTCCGAGGGGAAAGCATGTCCGAGGTCCAGCGCCGGCCGGCGAGCACGATGAGCACCGAGCGGCGGTACGGCATCGCGATCTCGGTCGCGCTCATCCTCGGCGGCGTGTACTGGGCGCTGACCGGGCTCACCGAGGACACCAGGATCAGCCAGGACAGCTATCCGGTGCAGGGCGACGCGCTCGCGATCGACGTGCGCTCGGCGGATGTCGAAGTACGGTCCGGGGACGGGTCGGACGTGAAGATCGAGCGGCGGTTCGAGCGGAACGTGTTCGGGTCGGACCCGAAGGAGAGCTACGAGGACGGCAAGCTGGAGCTGCGGGACACCGGCTGCGGGTTCCTGTCGTTCGGGTGCGACACGCACTACGTGCTGACCGTGCCGAAGGACGTGAAGGTGACGCTCGAGAGCAGCAGCGGGGACCTGAAGGTGTCCGACCTCCCGGCGGGCGCGGACCTGAAGTCGAGCTCCGGCAAGATCGAGGTGCACAACGTCGGCGGGGCGCTGCAAATGGAGTCCAGCTCGGGTGATCTCGAGGCACAGGGGCTGACGGCAACGACCGTGAGTACGCAGAGCAGCTCCGGCAGCGTGGACCTCGACTTCGCCACCGCGCCGCAGTCGGTGGAGTCCGAGTCGAGCTCGGGCGACGTGACGATCCGGGTCCCGTCCGGGACCGAGGCGTACAAGGTGGAGAGCGACACCTCGTCGGGCGACGAGACCGCCAACGTCAAGAGCGACCCGTCCGCCACCCGCACCATCAAGGCCGACACCTCCTCCGGCGACGTCACCATCGAGTACGGCCGCTGACCAGTCCCAGCCGTTCACACGCAGTGACAGGCAGGACCGTGAGGGTGAGAGCCGACGCGTGCTGAGTAGGCTTGCGCGCATGTCTTCGGAGTCGGGCGTGCCGCGTGGGTTGCTGGTGGACTGGGGCGGTGTGCTGACCTCCGGCCTGGAGGATGCGCTGCGGCGGTGGGCCGAGCTGGACGGATTCGACTTCGACTCCTACGTCCAGGCGGTGATGGCCTGGCTGCCGGCCGAGACTCCTGAGGACGCGGTCGCGGAGGCCGAGCTCAACCCGGTGCACGCCCTCGAACGCGGCCAGATCGCCGTCCCCGACTTCGAGCGCAAGCTCGCCTCGATCCTGGTCCGCCGCGACGGTACGCCGGTGCCCGCCGAGGGACTGATCGAGCGGATGTTCGCCCACTTCGAGCACCAGCCGGCCATGAACGCCCTGGTCCGGAGGGCCCGTCAGCACGGCATCCGGACCGCGCTGCTGTCCAACTCCTGGGGCAACACCTATCCGCGGCACACCTGGGACGGCATGTTCGACGACATCGTCATCTCCGGCGAGGTCGGGCTGCGCAAGCCGGAGCCGGAGATCTTCCTGCTGGCCGCCCGCCGGCTGAACCTGAAACCCGAGGACTGTGTGTTCGTCGACGACCTCGAGCTGAACGTCGAGGCCGCGAAGGCGCTCGGCATGAGCGGCATCCTGCACACCTCGTACGACGAGACCCGGCGCGCGCTGGAAACCCTGTTCGGAGTCGACCTGACGTGACCGTGATGACCTCCACCTCCCCTGCTCCCCGCCCGGTCGTCTCCCGCCGGATCGTCGTCTGGATCGCCGTCTGCGCCGCGCTGGTCGCGCTCGGCGCCTGGGCGTACGGGCTGTTCGACGGCATGATCGACCTGCGCGTCTACCGGATGGGCGGGTCGGTGCTGCTCGACGGCGATTCGCTGTACGACGCGAAGCTGCCGGGATCCGGGCTGCCGTTCACCTACCCGCCGTTCGCCGCGATCGCGATGGTGCCGCTGGCCGCCGTACCGTGGGGTGTCGCGCTGGTCGTGTGGACCACGATCTCGGTGCTGTGCATCGCGGCGTTGTGGCGGACCAGCCTGCCGAAGACGGCGTGGTCGTTCTTCACCCAGCGCAAGCGGACCGCCCTGCTGGTCGCGCTCACCGCGCTGTCGCTGCTGCTCGAGCCGGTCTGGCAGACGATCCAGTTCGGCCAGATCAACCTGTTGCTGACCGCAATGATCCTGCTGGACCTGGTGCGGCCTCAGGATGCCCGGCTGCGCGGGTTCTGGCTCGGGGTGACGATCGGCGTCAAGCTGACGCCGCTGCCGATCCTCGCGCTGCTCGTGGTGACGAAGCAGTGGCGGGCGCTGCGGAACGCCGTACTCGGTCTGCTGGCGACGGTGGCGGTCGGGTTCGCGATCGTGCCGAACCAGTCGTGGCGGTACTGGACCGACGTGGTCATGGACGCGAACCGGGTCGGCGGGCTCGCGTACACGGGCAACCAGTCCTTCAACGGCTTCCTGCACCGGATCGGCGACGAGGCGAGCTGGGTGCAGCCGACGTGGTTCGTGCTCTCGGCCGTCTTCGGCCTGCTGGTGCTGTGGATGGCCCGGCGCTACTGGCTGGCGGACGAGCGGGTCACGGCGATCTCGGTGATGGCGCTGGCAATCCTGTACGCGTCGCCGGTCACCTGGAGCCACCACTGGGTGTGGATCATCCCGCTCGGCGTCAGCCTGATCCGCGCGGTCAACCGCGTCTGGGGCCTCAACCCGGCGGTGGCGACCGGCGTGCTCTTCTACGGTCTGTTCGTCCTGCGCTCCATCTGGTGGGTCCCGTTCCGCGACGACCGCGAGCTGGACTGGACCTTCTGGCAGTCCATCCCCGGCAACTCCCACCTCATCCTCGGCATGATCGCCTTCGTCGTCCTGGCGATCACCAGCCGAACCCTCCCGAAGCCGGACGCCGCGACGTCTGTTTCACGAAGAGAACAGCAGGAGTAGGCCGCCGGTGGTGTAGCCGACCATGACGACCAGGAGGGGGAGTTGGCCGGCCAGGGCCTTGTGGCGGGGGAAGAGGGCGACGGCTCGGTCGTGGGCGGAGATGACGCCGAGCAGGTGGCCGCCGACGACCGCGAGCACCTGGAGGACGGCGATCGTGCCGCTGTGGTTGGTGATACCGGTATTCACCGCGAGCAGCCCGGTGCCGAACACGTTGGCGCCGTTGCTGAGCGGATCACTCAGGTAGATGAGGGTCCGCTGGCCCTCGAGGATGAACAGGGTCAGGTAGTGCGCGACGACGTACCCGAGGACGATCGGTACGACGGAGTGCGCGAACAGCCCGGGGAGTGCGCGGCGCGTCGTGTGCGACAGCCGCCCGGCGAGCAGGGTGGCGCCCGAGTACGTGACCAGCACGAACAGGATGAACAGGATCAGCGCGCACGTGCCGAGCAAGGTCATCGAGTAGTCGGTGTTCTGCGCCCAGCCGATCCAGGCCGACGAGTTCGAGAACCCGTCGTACGCCGTCGAGCCGAGCAGCGCCGCCACCATGCCGACCAGCCCTGGTCGCGGCTTCAGGCCGTCCAGGTTCTCCAGTGGTCGGCGGACCACGAGCGCACCATCGGTACGGCGACCCCACGGTGACAGTCGCGCCATCAGGGACGCGTAGACCTCGAAGGGGTCAGCGGTCGAGAACCACCGGTCGCCGAACAGGACCGCGCCGAACAGGACGATCACGACGTACAGGGCGATCCAGCCCTGCAGCACCGGGATCGTGGCCCGGTCGGGGGCGACCAGCTCGAGCCAGGTGAAGGCGAAGATGCCGAGCGCCGCCGGCCAGAGGCCGACCCAGGCCGGGAGCTCCAGCAGGCCCTTCGACGGCGGTTGGCGGATCGCCTTGCAGAGCAGCAGGTGGACGGTGCGCAGCGGGTTCAGGGCCCGCCAGACCGGTCCGAGCGCGAGCGAGATCGGCACCAGCCCGACCCAGACCAGGATGTAGATGAAGCCGAAGATCGGGTTGGTCAGCCGGTCGACACCGAAGACCAGCGAGACCATCGCGTAGAGGAAGACCGCCAGCCCGAACAGCCGGACGAGCCAGCGGAACCAGTCCGCGTCGACCGTCCGGGTGATTGCGGCCGGCAACGGCTTGCCGGAGGCGTCGCCGCGGTACTTCGGGTTCCGCCAGGCCAGCCCGAGCACGACGAACGACAACGCGATCGCCACCGCGGCACCACCGACGGCCAGCCCGAACGGGATCGGCAGGTCCTGCCGCCCACCGATCCCGTGCAGCGGGAGCAACTGCGGGACGAGCGTTCCGGTGCCGAGCGCCGTCACGAGACGACGAGCTTCGCGACCAGCTTGCCGCTCTCGTGCGTCTCGATCTCGAAGGTGCCCTTCATGTCGGCGGTGAAGGTGATCGAAGCGGTCTTGCCCGGGGTGAGCGCGAGCGTCTTGTCGTAGCCGTGGATGTGCAGCTCGTCCGGCGTGTCGCTGATACCGGTGACCAGCACCTTCTGCCCGGCCTTCACCTTGATGCTCGAGCCGCTCGGGTTGACCTTGCCGTTGGCAACGGTGACGTTGACGGTCACGTCGGCCTGCTCACCGGACGGGTCGGCGGTGTTCGACGGGCTGGTGGTGTTCGGCTTGCCCGGGGTCGGGGTCGTCGTCGGCAGGTCGCTCGGCGTGGTCGCCGGGGTCGAGGGCGCGGTCGCCGACGGGGACGTGCTCGGACTCGCGCCGCTGTCGGACTCGTTCCCGCAGCCGGCCAGCACGAGCATGGCGAGGGCGGGGAGCAGTGCGGTGGCGGTGCCGCGGGTGAGCGTCGTACGCATCGGTCGAGGGGCCTTTCGAGGGTCTGCGGAGGTCGAGGGTGCGCCGGACGCACCCTCTTGCCTGACGAACACGAATACCTCAGTGTTCCCGTTAACCCAGTGTCGCAGCCCACTGTCCGTGGACCCGGCTAGGGTGACCAGACAAGCTTCGAGAGAGAGGAAGGTGACGGGATGCCGGACCGGTTGACGTCGCTCGACCTCACCTTCCTCAAGGCCGAGTCGCCGGCCACCCCGATGCACGTCGGGACGGTCGATATCTTCGAGCCGCCGGTGCACGGTGACGACGGGTTCGACTACGAGAGCCTGGTCGCCCTGATCCGGGACCGGATCGCCTTCGTGCCGCGGTACCGCCAGCGCGTCCAGCACGTGCCCGGCCGGTTCGCCGGGCCGGTCTGGGTGGACGACGAGGAGTTCGACATCACCTTCCACGTCCGGCGCTCGGCGCTGCCCCGCCCGGGGACGCACGCCCAGCTGCTGGAGCTGGTCGCCCGGATCATGTCCCGGCGGCTGGACCGGGCCCGCCCGCTGTGGGAGATGTACCTGGTCGAGGGCCTGCAGGGCGACCGGTTCGCGATCATCTCCAAGTCCCACCAGGCGCTTGTCGACGGCAACAGTACGGTCGACATCGGCCAGGTCGTGATGGACGCGACCGCGCACCCGCGCGAGACCCCGACCGACACCTGGCAGCCGGCCCACCCGCCGTCCGCCCTGGAGCTGCTGGCCGGCGTGTTCGCGGACGCCACCCGGCATCCGACCGCCGTGCTCGAGCTCGCCCGGGCCGAGATGGCCAGCCTGACCGGCTCCACCTCGGTCCGCGAGGTGCTCGGCGGCGTCGTCGGCTCGCTGGCGGCGCAGCGGCACGCGCAGGAGAGCACGCTGCACGTGAAGACCTCCGGCCAGCGCCGGTTCACCACCGTGCAGACCGACCTGGAGGACTACCGGACCGTCCGCGCCCTGCACGGCGGCACCGTGAACGACGTGATCCTGGCGGCCGTCGCGGGTGCGTTCCGGGCCTGGATGATGACCCGCGGTGAAGGCGTCGGGCCGACCCAGAGCGTGCGGGCGGTGGTCCCGGTCAGCATCCGCGACGATGACGACGAGGAGCCGACCTCGCTCGGGTCCCGGGTGATCGCCTCCACCGTGAACCTGCCGGTGGGGGAGAACTCCCCGGTCATGCGGCTGCACCAGATCTCGTACCAGACGAAGGTCCACAAGGACACCGGCCGCGCGGTCAGCGCCCGCTCGCTGGTCGGGATCGCGGGGTTCGCGCCGACCACGCTGCACGCACTGGCCGCGCGGGTGGCGACGACCACGGTCCGGCCGATCGACGACGTGGTGATCACGAACGTCCCCGGCCCACAGTTCCCGCTGTACGCGCAGGGTGCGCCGATGCTCGCGTCGTACCCGGTGGTCCCGCTGATGCCGGGACAGGGGTTGTCGGTCGGCGTCACGTCGTACGACGGGAAGGTGTTCTTCGGGCTGAACGCGGACCGCACCGCGATGCCCGACCTCGCGGTGTTCGCCCAATGCCTGACCGATGCCCTGGACGAGTTGCTCGAGACCACCAGGGGCAGCCGGAACCGGGCGTCCCGGGGCCGGAAGAAGACCCGCGGCCAGACCGGGGCGGACGGGCGCGCACGCAAGAGCGGTACGACCAAGAAGGCAGGCTCATGAGGGTCTACATCCCATCCACGCTGCGGCTGCTGGACGAGGCGTGCCACGCCGGCGAGTTCGGCCCGCCCCCGCTGACGGCGTACGCGGTGACCCCGGCGCTGCGGGAGTGGTACGCCGAGGGCGACGACGAGGAGCTCGAGTACGCCGCGATGGCACAGGCGGCGCGGGCCTCGGTCGGGCTGCTCGCCGCGGATCCGGGGACGGCGCGCAGACGGGTGGTCGTGGCCTGTGAGGTGGGCGCGGTCCCGCCGGCGAACGGCTCGGTCGAGCTGGGCGACGCGCGGCTGGAGCTGCGGGTCGTGGTGCCGTGGTCGACCGTGGCCGCCGTTCACATGGACGCCGCCGAGGCGGCGACGGTGGTCGGGAAGGCCGCCGAGCTGTGGGACGCGGCCCAGAACGGTGACGACGACGCACTTTTCGCCCTGGATTCGTGCGAGGGTGAAGACCTGATGTGGTACGCGACGCAGGAGATTCCCGATCTGCTGGCGGCGGAGGGGCCGCGCGGCGGGCTGAACGGCTAGGGCTGACAGGGAGCTGGTGGCGATGCAGGCGATCTGGAAGGGTGCCATCTCGTTCGGGATGGTGACGATCCCCATCAAGGTGTTCTCGGCGACCGAGGAGAAGGACATCTCCTTCCGCCAGGTCCACGTCGCCGACGGCGGCCGGATCCGGTACAAGCGGGTCTGTTCCGAGTGCGGCGAGGAGGTGCCGTACTCCGACATCGGCAAGGGCTACGAGATGGCCGACGGCCGGATGATCGTGCTCGAGCCCGACGACTTCGCCGACCTGCCGCTGTCCAGCAAGAAGGTCATCGACGTGCTGGAGTTCGTGCCCGCCGACCAGGTCGACCCGCTGTACCTGGGCAAGTCGTACTACCTGCAGGCCGACGGCGGGCCGGGCGCGAAGCCGTACGTGCTGCTCCGCGACGCCCTTGACGGCTCCGAGCTGTACGCGCTGGTCAAGGTCGCGCTGCGGTCGCGGGAGAGCCTCGGGCTGCTGCGGACGTTCGAGGACGTGCTCGTGCTGCAGGTGATGATGTGGCCGGACGAGGTCCGGGACGCGTCGTTCGCGGCGCCGGCCGAGGACGTGGAGATCCGGTCCCAGGAGAAGGCGATGGCGGCGTCGTACATCGACACGCTGCGGGGTGAGTTCGACCCGGACCAGTACCACGACGAGTACCGGCACGCCCTCGAGCAGGTGGTGGAGGCGAAGGCGGCCGGCGTACCGCTGCCGGAGGCCGAGGAGGAGGAGCCGGAGGGCGCCGAGGTCGTCGACCTGGTCGCCGCGCTACGGGCCTCGGTCGAGGCCGCCAAGGCGCGCAGGGCCGGCGGTGGTGAGGCGCCGGCCGAGAAGAAGGCGCCGGCGAAGAAGGCCGCGGCCGCGAAGAAGGCGCCGGCCAAGAAGGCGGCCGCCGCCAAGAAGACTGCGGCGAAGAAGACCGCCAAGAAGGCCACGAAGAAGTCCGCCTGAGCGCCGGGGGTCGTCGGACATGAGTGAGCAGACTGGGGACGGGGCGTCGGACGTGCCGGCACCCCCGCCGACGCAGACCGAGATTCCGAAGGACGCTTCGGAGATTCCGGCGGATCCGACCGCGGTGCCGGTCCGGCCGGGGGCTTTCCTGCTGGAGCTGATCCCGGTGCCGGTGTCGGATCTCGACCGGGCGAAGCGGTTCTACTCCGAGCAGTGCGGCTTCCACGTGGACGTCGACGTCTCGCCGGCGGACGGCGTACGCGTCGTCCAGCTGACGCCGCCCGGCTCGCACTGCTCGATCAGCCTGCTCCAGGGCATCCCGACGGCGGACATGGAGCCGGGCTCGCTGCGCGCCCTCCACCTGGTGGTGAAGGACATCGAGGCGGCCCGGCAGGAGTTGATCGGGCGCGGCGTCGACGTCGGCGAGACCGAGGATCTCGGCGGGGTCTACTACGCGTGGTTCAAGGACCCGGACGGCAACACCTGGACGCTGCAGCACATGCCGTGGCGGCCCTAGGGCGTGTCTGACACGCCCTGGCTCCGGCCTGGTGAAGAACCTGCTCGAGTGACGTGTGCCATCCCGGGGTGCAGGTCCCGTCGACCGGACCAGTTGACCGGGTGGTCAGGTCGGGGTCAGGTTCGTTTCCGTTGGTGAGTCATGGCACCATGCTCGTATCACCACCGCGTCGCGCCGGCCACCCACACCGGCGTACCCCCGCTTGATCCACCCCCCGATCGAGGAGCACCGCAGCATGGATGCCGTCACCGCCGTCCCCACGCCCGCCAACGAACCCGTCAAGGGGTACGCGCCCGGATCGTCGGAGCGAGCGAGCCTGGAGGCGAAGCTCAAGGAGTTCACCGCGGCCGGCGGCATCGACCTGACCTGCACGATCGGTGGCGAGCAGCGACTCGGTGGCGGTGCCCCGATCCAGGTGGTCCAGCCGCACAAGCACGCGCACGTGCTCGGCACACTGGGCAACGCGACCGAGGCGGACGGCAAGGCCGCCGTGGACGCCGCGCTCGCGGCCGCTCCGGCCTGGCGGTCGCTGTCGTTCGACGACCGCGCGGCGATCTTCCTGAAGGCGGCCGACCTGCTGGCCGGCCCGTGGCGCGACATCCTGAACGCGGCCACCATGCTCGGGCAGTCGAAGACCGTGCAGCAGGCCGAGATCGACTCCGCCTGTGAGCTGATCGACTTCCTCCGGTTCAACGTGGCGTTCGCGCGGCAGATCGTCAGCGACCAGCCGATCTCGTCCCCGGGCGTGTGGAACCGCGTCGACTACCGGCCGCTGGAGGGCTTCGTCTACGCGATCACGCCGTTCAACTTCACCGCGATCGCCGGCAACCTGCCGACCGCGCCGGCGCTGATGGGCAACACGGTGGTGTGGAAGCCGTCGCCGACGCAGCAATTCGCGGCGCACTGGACGATGCGGCTGTTCGAGGCCGCGGGCCTGCCGGCCGGCGTGATCAACCTGGTCACCGGTGACGGCATCGACGTGTCCAAGTCCGCGCTCACCCACCCGGACCTGGCCGGCATCCACTTCACCGGCTCCACGAAGACGTTCCAGTCGCTGTGGTCCACGGTCGGCGCGAACATCGCGTCGTACCGGACCTACCCGCGGCTCATCGGCGAGACCGGCGGCAAGGACTTCATCCTCGCGCACCCGTCGGCCGACCCGGCCGTGCTGAAGACCGCGATGGTGCGCGGCGCGTTCGAGTACCAGGGTCAGAAGTGCTCGGCCGCCTCGCGCGCGTACGTCGCCCGCTCGGTGTGGGACCGGGTCCGCGACGACCTGATCGCCGAGACCGAGTCGCTCGCCATGGGCGATGTCACCGACCTGTCGAACTTCATCGGCGCGGTGATCGACGACCGCGCGTTCGCCAAGCACAAGGCCGCGATCGACCGGGCCCGGCAGACCGACGCGCTCGACGTCGTGGCCGGCGGCACCTACGACGACAGCGAGGGGTACTTCGTCCGGCCGACGCTGGTGGTCTCCGACGACCCGACCGACGAGGTCTTCACCACCGAGTACTTCGGCCCGATCCTCGGCGTGCACGTGTACGACGACGCCGACTACGACACCGTCCTGCGGCAGATGGAGAACGCGGCGCCGTACGGGCTGACCGGCGCGGTCATCGCCCAGGACCGGCACGCGATCGCCGAGGCGGCCGACTACCTGCGGTTCGCGGCCGGAAACTTCTACGTCAACGACAAGCCGACCGGCGCGGTCGTCGGGCAGCAGCCGTTCGGTGGGTCGCGGGCGTCCGGGACCAACGACAAGGCCGGCTCGATGTGGAACCTGATCCGCTGGGCCAGCCCCCGCTCGATGAAGGAAACCTTCGCCCCACCCCTCGACTACCGCTACCCCCACCAGGGCTGAGGTTCGGCAAGGGTCAGGGGTGGTCGGGGATTTCCCGGGGATTGGGGTGGATCGGGAGTAGGTGAGCCAGTTGCGGCGTTTTCCGGGTATGCACGAAACCGATCTGCACCTGGAGCCCAACGAAGCCTCCGACCTGTGCCGCGTGTTCGGCCCGGACCTCCTTACCCGTCATGGCTGGGACCGGGCGTTCGCCACGGTGCTCGACGAGGCGACGGCCGAGGACGCACTCGCCCTGCTCGTCCACCCCGCCGGCGCGCCGCTCGACGAGGACTGGGCGGCCATGCGCGTCCTCACCGACGCCGGGCCGAACGCGGGCAGGACCGAGGACGCCGAGGCCTGCGCGTCCCGGGACGGGTACGTGTACCTGGTCGGCTCGCAGTTCGGGAAGAAGGCCGGCCCGCTCGCGGCCAAGCGATCCTGGATCGCCCGCGTGAGCGAGCAGTCCATCGCGGACGCCCTCGAGCACGGCGGCCGCCCGGCCCTCGAGGTCGTCCGGCTGCGCTTCGGCCTGCACCGCGCGATCAACGACGCCCTGGCCGACGTCAAGCTTCTGCCCCTGGGCCCGTTGGGACGCCAGGTGTACGTCGACGCGACGATCACGATCGGTGAGCGGAAAGCCAAGCGCTGGAGCGGGACCGTGCTTCCCACGGATCACCCGGTCAACATCGAGGCGGCCGAGTTCCGCCCGGACGGACGGCTGCTGCTCGGCCTGCGGTACCCGGTGACCGCCGACGGCCACCCCGTGCTGGTCGAGCTCGAGAACGTCGACGAGCTGTTCGCCGACCCGGACGCCGTACCGCGGTGTGGCAACGTCTGGGTGCTCGGTGACGTCGGCAGCGTCGAGGCACCGGCCGGGTTCCGTGCGCTGGACACCCGCGGCGGTGACAGCTTCGACGCGATCATCGGCGACCTCGACGCGTCCGGGAAGTCGGCCACCGTGCTCGCCGACCACCCGGAAGGCGCCCGCGCCGACTCCGAACACGTCCGCTTCCAGCTCCCGCCGGACACCAACGGTGGCATCGTGAGCGCCGACGTCGTGCACCACTTCGGCGACATTCGCCGGATCGAAGGCGTCGCGGTCGACCACGAGGGCCACGCCCACTACGTCATCGACGAAGAGGGCCACGTCGCCTTGCGCACCTTGGTGTTCGACTAAGCGGTCAGGCCCCGGCGGACCACGATGTAGTAGGTGGTCATGTCGTCGATCAGGGCTTCGATCTGGTCGGGTTTGGGCGGGTCGGCGTCCAGGAACCAGTCGGAGATCAGGTCGAACAGGCCGCCGACGAGCCCGATGGCGACGCTGTGCCGGACCGCGCGCTGGTCGTCGGCGTCGGGTCCGGTGGGCGGGCCGTCGTACCGGTCCCACAACTGCTCGAGGAAGCCCGCGGCCCAGCGGCGGTTGGTCCGGCGCTGGCGCTCGACCACCGGTGAGATGCCGGCCGCCATCCCGAACGTCACCTTCGTGACTCGCGGATCGTCGAGCAGTGCGTGCGCGAACGCCTGGATCAGCTTCGGTGCCACCTCGCGCTCGTTGCCCGTCGCCTGCGCGGCCAAGCCGGCGACCTGTGCCTGCAGGCGCTCCGAGGTCCGCTGCAGCAGCGCGACGTAGCAGTCCTCGCGGTTGGTGAAGACCTCGTAGAAGCTCTTCGTGCCGATGTACGCCGTACTGCAGATCTGCTCGATCGACGTGTTGATGTACCCGTTGGCGGCGAAGAGTTTGAGGGCCGCGTCCAGCAACTGCTCGCGGCGCTCGGCCCGGCGTTGCTCGGCGTCCAGTCCCCGAATGGTCCGTCCCATGCGCTGCACGTTACCCCCGGTGCCGACGCGGTAACCAAGTGAACCGGTTTTGAACACGAGCTCTTGTTCACAACCCGACTTTCATGCTCCACTGTCGGTGATCCGCTCGTCACAGCAAGATACCGTCACGGGGAGTCGCCATGCCACCTCTCGTCCGCCGAGCCTTCGCCGCGCTCCTCGCCGGCGTACTGCTCACCGCAGCCACCACCGCGACCCCAGCGGCCGCCGCGCCGTCGTCGGGCTTCGACAACTGGGCCTGCAAGCCGTCGGCCGCGCACCCGAATCCGGTCGTCCTGCTGCACGGTCTCGGCGGCAACGGGCCGGGCAACTACTCGTACCTCGGCCCGTTCCTCGCCGCGAAGGGGTACTGCGCCTTCACCCTGACCTACGGCCAGGCGTCGCCGGCGATCCCGGTCGGCGGGACCGTCTCGATCGCCGAGTCGTCCGTCGAGATCGCGGCGTTCGTCCAGCAGGTCCGGCAGGCGACCGGCGCGGCGAAGGTCGACCTCGTCGGGCACTCGGAGGGCGGGTTCCAGAGCATCTACGGCCCGAAGCTCCGCGGGTACGCCGGCCACGTGGGCAAGGTGGTCGCGCTGGCGCCGCCGACCCACGGGACGACGTTCGGCGGTCTGGTCAGCGTGGGCGACTACCTCGGGCTGCGGCCGCTGGTGGATCAGGTACTGCGGGAGTTCGGCTGCCCGGCATGTGACGAGTTGATCGTGGGAGGTGCGGCCGTGGAGCAGCTGACCGCCGGGCCGATCGCGCAGCCGGGGATCAGGTACACGGTGATCGCGTCGCGGTTCGACGCGCTGGTGACGCCACAGTCGACGTCGTTCATCCGCGAGCCGGGCGTGACGAACCGGTTCGTCCAGGACGTGTGCCCGCTCGACCCGGTCGGCCATGTCGGGCTGGCGTTCGATCCGACCGTCGCCCAGCTGGTCGCGAACGCACTCGATCCCGCGCACGCCAAGCGAGTGGTGTGCGCCTTCGGCCCGCCGCTCTAGCCAGGCGCGTGTGGCCGGCGTCAGGCGGTGCGGTGGAGTTGCTGGAGTGGTGGGTCGACCAGGAGCGCGGATCCGCACTTCACGCAGATCCACTCGTCCGGCTCGTCGACCAGGTGATCGGCGGCCTCGATCCGTTCGAACGGCATCACGGTGGCGCAGAAGACGCAGTACTGCGAGTCCTCGCCGGCCTGCTCGGCCCGCCGGCCTTTCTTTCGCACGACTGGCTCACCTCCGGGGCAGCTGTTCGTTTCAGACTGCCACCGGAGGCGAGCCGGTCAGGGTAGCGACACTCAGTGGGTCCATTCCCGGCCGAGCTCGTGCTCCTTCTGCAGACCCGAGCGGATCGCGTCCACCACGAACGGCTCGATCTTCTTGCCGATCAGCGGGACCGCGACCTTCACGTCCAGCTCGATCGCCTGCACCGTCGTCGATCCGTTGCCGGTGATCTCGGCGGTGCCCTTGAGCGTGACCGGGGTGTTGCTGATCTCGCCGCGGATGTCCGCGTGCCGGGATCCGTCCGGTCTGGCCGCGTGCCAGGTCTCGGTCTGCACCACGGTCAGCGTCTCGCCGACGAACTTCCGCGCGATGTCCGGTACGTCGTGCGACGGCATCTCCCGCTGGACCCGGACGACGGTGTCACCGCCGGACTCGGTCACCTCCACGGCGTACGACAGCGCCTTCGTCTTCTCGCACGCCTGCTCGCGGAAGGTGGCGTCCGTGACGATCGCGAACACTTCCTCGGGTGTGGCGTCGTACGACGCCGACAACTTCAGCTCCATGCCGCACATCATGGCACTGCCGGGTGATCACGCGAGTGTGTGTCAGGCGGCCGTCCCGGTTCCGACGTGGTGAACCGTGCGCCTCGGTTCGAACGTGCGGTCGTTGGAGCCGTCGAACGGCAGCGCCTCGAGGTTCCAGCTCCACGACACCGTTGGGGTGACCCGCAGGTACAGGCCGGGTCCGAACATGCCGGTGTGCTCGACGAAGTCGCCGGTGCCGTAGACGCGCAGGAAGCGTGGCGTCCACGGATCGGTGGTGATCACGTCGTCCCACAGCAGCACGACCTTGGTGTTGCCGGCCGCGACGTTCAGGTGCTTGCGGGTCCGCTCCGGTTCGTGCCCGCCGCCGAGGTAGAAGTAGGTGCCGTCGTACTCGATGCCGACCGGGACGGCGTCCGGCTGTCCGTCGGAGGAGACGGTGCCGATCCGGCCGACCGGTTGGGTGTTCAGGTAGTCGATCTCGTTCTCGGTGAAGGACATCGTGCCTCTCCTTTGCGTGCAGGGTGTCCGATGCCGAGTGCACTCTCGGCTAGAGTACTACGCAGATGGCAATTAGTAAAACGATGGTTGTACTTCGGCGGAGAGGAGCCGGTCGTGGTCGGCAGGTCGGACAAGCGGCGAGCGATCATCGACGGGGCGCTCGCCGAGTTCGGGCGGGACGGGTACGCGCGGGCGAGCATGGACGCGATCGCCGCCGGCGCGGGGGTCTCCACCCGGACGATCTACGCCCACTTCGGCAACAAGGCCGGGCTGTTCGAGGCCGTGATCCAGGACAGCGCGACCCGGGTCGCGGACGCCCAGATCGCGATCATCGAGCGGCACCTCGGCAAGATCGTCGACCTGCGGACCGACCTGGAAGCGTTCGGCCTGGAGTTGACAGCGCCGATGACCGGCTTCACCGACCACTTCGCGCTGGTGCGGCACGTCGACGCGGACCTCGACCACATCCCGCCGGCCGCGATCGAAGCGTGGCAACTCGCCGGCCCTAGGCGGGTCGTCGGCACCCTCGCCACCCACCTGCGCCGAATCGCCAACCACGGCCTCCTAACACTCGGCGTACCCGGCGAAGACGCCGACCCCACCGCCGCCGCCGAGCTCGCCGCGACCCATCTCATGCTGCTGGTGCAGGGCGCGGTCCCGTTCCACCACGGCATAGGCGCCCGCGACGAAGCCGACCGCGACCGCATCGTCCGCGCCGGCGTACACACCTTCCTCCACGGCCACACCCCCCAGCCGCCCAAGAGGTGAGGTTCGGCGTGGCCCGCTCTCCGCCGAACCTTTCCCGCTCAGATCACAGCTTCATTCGCTGAGCTACAGCGTCATCCGTTCACGGGAGGATCCGGCCGATCACAGTTCCTGCGAGGCGGTGTCCTTAGTCGTTGATCCAGCTCCAGACGCTGGTGGTGGCTGGTACTCCGGCTGCTTCGAAGCCTTCGAGCACCCGGTGCTGGTTGCCTTTCAGCGTCAAGCGGTCGCCGTCGTGCAGGGCGGTGCGGAGCGCCGCGACCAACCGGTCCTCAGCGGGGCCGGCGGCGTCCGGCGCGTAGTGGTCGGCGAGGACGTCCAGTGCGTCGTACGGCGCGTGCACGCTGTAGCCGTACTCGCGCCCCGGATCGTCGCCGCGCGGGCCGTAGTCGTAGAACTCGGTGAACGTGATGCCGCGGTCGCCGCCGCTGGGGTCGAGGATCAGCGTCAGCGTGAAGATGCAGCCGTTCTCCCGATGGACACGCAGCAGCGTCTCCCGTCGCGTCATGTCCTGCAAGTTACCCCGAGTAGGGAGTTCCATTCAGGAGGTCGAGCGCGGACTGCTGCCGGGCGGCGTCGAGCATGTCGATCGGTCCTTCCCAGCGCAGTCCGTACTGGTCCATCGCCGTACGGTTCGCGGCGAACGCCCGGTCGGCCTGTCGCCGCAGGTACGCTGTGTACGGACGATCCGGCAGCGCCTCATTGAGCTTCGCCAGACCGCGGACGTGCGCACCCTTGAACGACGGCGCGTCGTCCCCGCAGTCGTCGGACTCGCACGGCTCGCGCAGGATGCCGTCCTCGGTGTGTAGCTCCGGTGCGGTCGTGGACGCGTCGGCGAGCTGACGGGCCGTGCTCAGGTACGCCGAGTTGTTCGTTGCCCTGGACAACTCGGTGAGTGCGCCGAGCAGCACTCCCTGGTTGTACGTCCACGCCGTCTGCCCGTTGTTCCGGCCGGTCGACAGCTCGATCCCGTCATTGACGAGGTGCGAATCGTTGATCATCTCCGTCTGCAGGAACCAGGACCACCCGCTCTCCGCCCGCTGCAGGTACGCCGCGTCGCCGGGCATCCGGAGGTGCAGCGCCGCGTTCAGGTGGATGTAGAGCGAGTTGGAGATGGCGTTCTTGTACGTCTTCGCCTCGCTCCACCACACCCCGCCGCCGCACGTGTCGTCCCAGTACGCCGCCATGTGGTCGGCGTCGGCGCGAGCCGTCTGCAGATAGCGGGCATCACCAGTCAGGTCGTACGCCGCGATCCACGCGAGCCCCCACCACCCGGTGTCGTCGATGTAGTCGTTGCGGAACTGTCCCTCCGCCGCGTCGAGATTGAGCTCGTACGTCCGCGCGATCGCGTACTGATAGCGGTCCATTCCGGTCACCCGGATGTTGTCGATCAGCGCAGTCAACGCGTTGGCCGAGTTCCACCAGCCGGTCGTGTCGAACAGGCCGGTCCCGTAGTTGTAGAACTGCATCTGCGCGGTCGCGGCCGCCGTACGGCGATCGCCCGCGTTCCACGTGGTCCGGGCCCACGGCGTACGGGCGATGCCGGGACCGTCGACGGCTCTGCCGCAGGCGCGGAGGGCGCCGACGCCGTGGTTGTTCCAGTCGTCCACGTTGTACATCTGCGTACGTCGATCGTGTCGACCGGACGGGATCGCGGCGTTCCCGAGGCGGTCGTCGGTCCAGGTCCGGCCGCCGTCCATCGAGCGTTCCAGCCAGACCTCGTCGCCCGGACGGCCGTGCTCGATCGAGGCCCAGCCCATCCCGTCGGCGTCGTCGAGGTGCAGCGCGATCGTCCGGCCGAGCAGCGTCGTGGACACCGGAGCACGGTTGCCCGACGAGAGCGCGGGGTCGCGGGCGTCGCAGTACTTGTTGCAGATCGTCGCTCGAGTCGACATGGTGACCGCCGGAGTCGAGGGTGACCGCTTCGAACCGTCAGGACGTTAGCAGTGCCGCGAGCACTCCGGCCGTGGTCAGCACGGTGACGACGATCGCGAACAGGCTTCCCCGCCGGCCGCGCTCCCGGATGGTGGTCGCGTCGAGCTCCCGCGCGCACGGCTCGAAGGTGGGCTCGTCGGCCGGCGCGAACAACGTGCTCAACCGGCCCAGCGCCGTACGCCGGCAGGCCTGCTGGGCCGCCTCCCGGACGACGTCCCGCCGCACGAGCTCGCGCGGACGCGACCCGCTCGCGGGCAGAACCCGCTGGACGACGGCATGCGCCGCGGCCACTCGCCGTTGCCGGCTGATCGCCGGCGGGAGGATCAGATAGGCCAGGTGAACCAGCGAGGCGTAGTCGTCGGGCAGCAACGCCTCGATCTGCGGTTCCTCACGCGTGGGTCCCTGGATGGGACCCGGGACGAGCGGGGTCTGGACCGTGGCGGACATGCAACTCCTCGATTTGACGTACCTCACTCCCAACGAGCGAATCGCTGACCGGTCACGAAGCGGTCGGCTACCCTCGGCCCCATGAGTACTGGTGACGGGGTGGCCGGACGGTGGGGCGGAGTCGACATCCACTTCGGCGAGGAGGGCGGCCGGCTCACGTACGGCAGTTATCTCCGGCTGGAGCAGCTGCTCGACCAGCAGCGGCTGGAGTCGGACCCGCCGGCCCACGACGAGCTGCTGTTCATCACCATCCACCAGGTGTACGAGCTGTGGTTCAAACAGGTGCTTCACGAGCTGACCGCCTCCCGGGACGCCATGCTGTCCGGTGAGCTCTGGCTGGCCGAGCACCTGCTCCGCCGGGTGCACACGATTGAGCGGACGCTGACGCAGCAGATCGACATCCTGGAGACGATGACCCCGCAGGACTTCGGCGAGTTCCGGCACCGGTTGTCGCCGGCGAGCGGCTTCCAGTCGGTGCAGTACCGCGAGATCGAGTTCCTGTCCGGGGCGAAGGACCCGTCGTTCGTGAAGCGGTTCCGTGGCCTGAGCGACGCCGAGAAGGACCGCCTCGGGCAGCGGCTGGCCGACCCCACGCTCTGGGACGCGTTCCTCGCCGTCCTCGAGAAGGCCGGGTTCGCCACCGACTCCGAGGACGCCGTCCGCGACGCCCTCCGCAAGGTCGCCGGCGACCGCGCCCACTACGCCGCCGTCTGGGAGCTGGCCGAGGCCCTGCTCCAGCACGACGAGCTCGCCGCCGCCTGGCGCGCCCGGCACGTCGTCATGGTCGAACGGATGATCGGCACCAAGCCAGGCACCGGCGGCTCCTCCGGCGCCGGCTACCTCCGCAGCCGCCTCGACCTGCGCTACTACCCCCTCCTGTGGGACCTCCGCTCCAGCCTGTGATCTGACCCCGGGCGGGGATGAGAGTTCTCCAATGCGGGCGGTCATGTCGACTTGGCGTCTTTAGACTGCGCGCATGTGGAGCGTGACCCGCGCCGCGGCTGTGGTCACGGTTCTCACTGCGGGGTCGACCCTGCTCGGCTTCGGCCGGGATGTGGTGATCGCCGCGACGTTCGGCGCCGGGGCCGCCCTGGATGCGTACTTCGTCGCGCAGGGGCTGATGAACGTCGTACTCGGACTCATCGCCGGCGCAATGGCGAAGGCCGCCGTACCCGTCACCGCACGGGAAGCCGGCAGCGAGGACGGTCGTTGCCAGCAGCATCGTGGGTTCAACGTGGCGCTGTCGGTCACGTTGATCGTGCTCGGCCTCGGTTCGCTGGTCATGTGGATCGCGGTCACGCCCGTGGTCGCCGCGCTGGCGCCCGGCTTCGCCGGGGCTCAGGCGCATCTCGCCCAGCAGTTGACCCGCGTCGTCCTGGTGGCGACCGTGCTGATCGCCGGCACCAACCTCCTCGCGGGCCTCGTCCAAGCGCACGGCCGCTTCGGCTGGTCCGGCCTGCAGGGTGTCCCCTTCAACCTGGTGATGATCGCGGCGGCCGTCCTCTTCGGTCCTCAGTACGGCGTGATCGCCCTGGCCTGGGGTTTCGTCGCAGGGTCCGCCACCCGCCTGCTCCTGCAACTCATCCCTACGCACCAGCTCGGCACGCGGATCAGCTTCTCGCTCCGCCTCGACGACCCGGCTTTCCGCGAGATCGCACGACTCGTCCCGGCCTTGCTGGTCGGCAGCGCGATCGGCAACGTGAACACTCTGGTCGACCGGGCTGTCGGTTCGACCCTGGCAGAGGGAACGATCTCCGCCCTCGGCTATGCCTGGCGCTTGGTCAGTCTCGGCGAGACCCTGCTGATCGCTTCGTTGCTTACGGCCCTCTATCCGGCGCTCGGCGCCTACGCGACCGACCGGGCCCGGATGCGCGGCCTGGTGGACCGAGGCGTCGCCGTGACCGCCGTCAGCCTGACGCCGATCTGCGTGATCCTCGCCTGCGCCGCGGAGCCACTGGTGTTCACGGTCTTCGGCCACGGCGGCTTCTCCGATGCCGACGCCGCGGTGACCGCGAAGGCGATGGTCTTCTACGCGCCGGCGTTGCTCGCTCTCGGCTGGCGTGAGCTCGTCGTCCGAGCGTCGTACGCCGTGGGCGATTCCAGTCGCCCGGTCGGGGTCGCGGTGGCCGCGATGGTGGTCAACGTCGTCGGCGATCTCACCCTCGGTCTGCGCTACGGGATCACCGGTCTGGCCGCCTCGACGACGCTGTCGCTCGTACTCGCGGCCGGGGCGAACACCTGGCTGCTGCGTCGCCGGCACCGCGCCATCAGCCTCCGTCCGGCGGTGACGCTGCTGCTCCGATCGGCGATCCTCGCGACCGCAGCGGCCTGCGCCGGGCTCGTGACCCGAGCGCTCGTGCCGTTCGACCCGACCGCGGGTGTGCTGCACGCGTTCGCCGAGGCGGCCTGCATCGCGGCGGCCGTCCTCGTGGTCTACGCGGCCGGACTGCTGATCACCAAGGCCCCCGAGGGAGGGCTGCTCCTCAGGGCCCTCAACGACGCCAGGCCCGGCCGCATCCGCCAGCCCTCCTGACGCGAGGCGCGCACGCGTCGGTCAGCCCTCACGCGAGGCGCGTCCGCCAGCCGTCCTGACGCGAGGCGCGCACGCCGGCCGTCGACCCGGCCCAGTCCGCCGGCGGTACATGAAAGGACTCTCATCGCCGATTCATCCACGGCGGCGGGTTCGGCTGCGAGGCTGCGGATGACCCTGCGAAAGGACTTCGAGGCATGTCCGCTTGGACCACGATCGCCGTACCGACGCGCTGGCTGGAACCGTCCGACGACCTCACCCTGGCCCTGGCCGAACACCTGCCCGCAGTGACGCCCGACGACACCATCGTCATCAGCGAGAAGGTCGCCGTACTCCTGTCCGGTGGTGCTGTCCCGATCACCTCGCTGGACGTCAGCCCGCTCGCCCGGTTCCTCGCCGCCCGGGTGCGGCCACGGTCCGGATCGCGCGGGCTGTCGGTGCCCGAGAAGATGCAGTACGTCATCCAGCAGCAGGGCCGGGCTCGCGTCACGGCCGCCGTACTGTGCGCGGGCTTCACCCGGCCGCTCGGCCACAAGGGCGCGTTCTACCGGGTCGCGGGCAGCGTGGCGCGTGATCTCGACGGCGCGCGACCGCCGTACGACGATGTGCTCATCCCGCCGATGCCGGCCGGGCGGGCCATGGAGTTGTGCCGGACGCTGCAGACCCGGTTCCGGGCCGGGGTGGCGATTGTCGACATCAACGACTTCGGCGGGACGATCCGGGCGACGTCGTCCCGGTCGCTGCCGCCGGCCGACCTGTTGCGGATCCTCGGCGGGAACCCGCTCGGGCAGCGCCGGACCGGGACCCCGTTCGGCGTCGTCCGGCGGCTGCCGGTGGGTGCCGACGTGGTCGACCAAGTAGTTGCTGGGAGCAATGAAAGGACGTTCGAGTGGAGCCTCGGTGGGAGCGGCCCGAGCGGCCGTCCCTCCTCCTGCTGACGAGGCTCGGAACGGGCCGCCCGGGTTACCCCCGCGCCGGGCGGCCCTTCCCTTGCGCCGATCGGGCCGCGGCTCAGCGGCCGGACCGCGGAGCCGGCCCAGGGCTCAGTGCGGGCCGTCGGCCGCTGGTACGTCGGCCGGGCCGGACGCCAGCCGGTAGCCCATGCCGCGGACGGTCTCGATCCGTTCCGCACCGAGCTTCTTGCGCAGGTAGCGGATGTACACGTCGACGATGTTCGAGCCAGGGTCGAAGTCGTATCCCCAGATATGACTGAGCAACTGCTGCCGTGACAGCACCAGACCGGGATTGCGCAGGAACATCTCCACCAGCAGGAACTCCCGGGCCGTCAGCTCGACCGCCCGTCCGCCCGCCGAGGCCCGTCGGCTGCGCAGGTCGAGCGTCAGGTCGCCGCAGCGCAGCACAGTAGGTCCCGCTCCACGCTCGTCGCGCAGCCGCAGCCGGATCCGGGCCAGCAACTCCTCGAACCGGAACGGCTTGGGAATGTAGTCGTCCGCCCCGCCCTCGAGCCCGGCGACCGTGTCGTCGACCGAGTCGCGGGCGGTCAGGATCACCACCGGAAGCGTGCTGCCCGCCGCCCGCAGCCGGCCGAGCACCGTGAACCCGTCGAGGTCCGGCAGGCCGAGGTCCAGCACGAGCAGGTCGAACTCACCGGTGAGTGCACGGTCCAGCGCGTCCTGTCCGCCGGCCACGGTGGTCGGGGTGAATCCGTTCGACCGCAGGCCTTTGGCCACGAACGACGCGATCAGCTCCTCGTCCTCCGCGATCAGGATCCGGTTCACGACTTGTCCCCCTGAACACCGCGAACCTCGAGCGGGCCGGTGCGGGGGATCTCCAGCCGGAATATCGCCCCGGACCCCGGCGGGGACTCGACCCACGCACGGCCGCCGTGGGCCTCCGCGATCGCCTGCACGATCGCGAGCCCGAGCCCGGACCCCTCCGCCCGCTGGGATCCGCGCCCGCGCCGGAACCGCTCGAAGATCCGCTCGGCGTCGCCCGCGGCGACCCCCAGCCCGCTGTCCCGCACCCAGAAGCGGACGGTACGGGCGTTCGCGGACGAGCCGATCGCGATCACGTCGTCCGGGCCGGTGAACTTCACCGCGTTCTCGGCCAGTTGGACGAGGGCCTGGGTCAGCCGTTGCGCGTCGGCCGAGATGGTGGCCCGGCCCCGTTGGTCGATCCGCCACTGCCGTCGGCCGAGGGCACGGGCCTTGTCGAACACCTCGTCGGTCAGCATCTCCACGTCGACGGTCGCCGTACGGAGGAAGTCCGGGCGCTGGGCTCGGGCGAGCAGCACGAGGTCCTCGACCAACCGGCTCATCCGGTCGAGTTCGCCGACCAGGAGGGTTCGGGTCTCGGCGACGTCGCGCGGGTCGGACTCGTCCAGCAGTTCGAGGTGGCCGCGGACGATCGTGATCGGCGTCCGCAGTTCGTGCCCGGCGTCGTTGAGGAACTCCCGCTGGGTGGCGAACGCGTCCTCCAGCCGGTCGAGCATCGAGTTGAAGGTCCGGGCCAGCTCGGACACGTCGTCGTGACCGGTGACGTCGATCCGGCGGGTCAGGTCGGTGTCGCTGATCGCCAGCGCGGTCCGGCGTACGTCGCGGATCGGCCGGAGCAACCGTCCCGCGGTCAACCAGGCGGCGAGCGCGACCACGGCCAGCGCGACGATCGCGACCAGGCTGTACGTCCGGATGACATCGGCGAAGTCGCCGTGCTCGGAGGCGGTGAAGTACGCGACCACGAAGGTGCCCTGGCGCTCGGCCTGGCTGACCGGCATGGTCGCGTACCGGACCGGGCCGTCGGGTGTCTGGTAGCTGCCGAAGACCGGTACGGCGGCCGCGGTCGCCTCGTCCCGGAAGGCCGGGTCGGTGTGCAGCGGCAGCGCGTCGCGTGGGGTGAAGCTGCGGTCCGGGAGGAACGCGACGATCGTCTGGTGCTCGTCGGGCACGTTGCGGCTCATCGCCACCTCGAGCAGCCGGTCGACGCTGGTGAACGGCCGCCCGGTGCCGGGGTCGATCCCGGTCCGGTGGAACTCGGCGAACTCCGCGATCTCCTGCTGCAACGAGCGGTCGATCCGGGCGTCGATCCGCTGCGACTCCAGCAGGTACGCCGTACCCGCCGCGCCGGCCATGCCCAGCGCGGTCAACACGATCACCCAGGCCAGGATCCGGGCCCGGACAGACCGGACCACCTCGGACCCGGCCCCGACCAACCACCCCGCGCCCGCAACCCCGCGCAATCCACGACCCTTGGGACGGCCGGTGCCGACCGAGTCGTCGTCGAGCGCCGGGCTGCTCTGGAGCCGGTCAGGTCTGGTGGATGTCTCGGGGCGTCGGTTCGCGCCGAGCGCCCGGTCAGTCGTCCCCGTCTCCTGCACCATCGTCGTCGTCCCCGGCGCCGTCGTCGTCCCCGGCACGGTCGTCGTCCCCGGCGCCATCGTCGTTGCCGGCACTGTCGTCGTTAGTGCCGTTGTCGTCAGCATCGTCGTCGGTGCCGTCTCCGCTGTCGGTCCGAGTGCCGGCCCGACTGTCGTCGTCCCGCTCACCGGTTCCGGTGTCGTCGCGACTGGCCCCGTCGTCGTCCCCGTCGTCGGCCCCGTCGTCGTCGGCCCCGTCGTCACCGGCCTCGTCGTCCGCGGCTCCGTCGTCGGCGTCGGTCGGGTTGTGGTCATCGTCGTCCCCACCATCGTCGTCGGCGGCGGTGGTACGCCGTACCGGGGTAGCGTCGTCGTCATCGCGCCGGTCCGCGGTGCCCGGCGGCTTGACCGGCTGGGCCGGTCCGGCGGTCCGCCGCGGCGCGGGTGCGGGCGCGGCCTGTGTCGGCGGGACCGTCGTCGCCGTGACCGTCGGCGTGGCCGCCCGGGGTGCGGGGGTCGGCGTACTCGGGCCGGGCACGACCAGTGGGTCGCCGAGATCCGGCGGCGCGGCCCTCGCGCCGAACAGGGCAGCCGCCGCGATTCCGAAGCCGGCTGCTCCGGTCAGCACCAACGTCACGAGCCTGGGAGACAAGAGCATGGTCAGACTATGGCGCGCCTGGGAAACGTAGCGATGAGAACTGGATGAGAATCCCCTCATCAGCCGAGCCGCAGTGAGGAGAACTGTTTCGTGAAGCTCTATTCGGACGTCGGCGGGCAGCGGTTCGGGCAGGTGATCGGCGATCTGCTGCTGGTCGGCTGGATCTGGCTGTGCGTGGAGCTCGGGCGGTTGGTGTTCCGGATCACGAACGCGCTCGGTACGCCGGGACGCAAGACGGCCGAGGCGGGTGACGGGCTCGCGAGCGACCTGCGGAAGCTGTCCGAGCCGATCGGGAAGGTGCCCGCGGTCGGCGACGAGTTGCGGACGCCCGTCGACGGAGCCGCGGCCGCGGCCGCCCGGATGGCGCAGGCCGGCCGGGACCAGGCCAACGCGGTGGAGCAACTGGCGTACGTGCTGGCCGGTGTGACGATCGGCCTGCCGGTGCTGTTCGCGCTGCTGATCTGGCTGCCGCGGCGGATCCGGTTCTCCCGGCGGGCGACGGCGGCGCAGAAGTTCATCGACAGCGACGCGGACCTGGACCTGTTCGCGCTCCGGGCGATGGCGAACCAGCCGATGCACCGGCTGGCGAAGATCTCCGACGACCCGGTCGGTGCCTGGCGGGACGGCGACACCGAGGTGATCTCCCGGCTCGCCGACCTGGAACTGCGCAGCACCGGGCTGCGCGCACCGTCCTGAGCACGGCGCGGCCCCTGAACCACCTGGTTCGGGGAGGTTCGTGGCGCGTAGCGGGTGCAGGAATCTCCCCGAATACGAGGTTGTCGGCGGGGGAGGGGTGTGGGACTGTGCGGAGGGGAGGGGACGGCGATGGACGACGAGCTTCAGGTGCAGGTGCTGGTCCCACGCGAGGCGGTCCAGGAGTTGCAGCAGGCCGGCGACGTACGGGTGGGAGAGCCCACCGCGGTGCAACCCGATCGGGCTCTCGCGGACGGCGGCTTCGTCGAGTTCGTCGTCATCGGGCTGGTGGGCCTGGCCGGGGCGGTGATCTCGCGGCTGGTCCGGCTGCACGAACGCAACACCGAGTCGGGCGTCATCCTCGACCTGGGCACGGATCCGCCGTCGATCAGCTACGTCGCCCGGGTTCCGCACGGCACGCTGGTCGTGCGGGAGCCGGACCGGCCGGCGCAGGTCCACAGCCTGCAGGGCAAGGACCCGGTCGAGATCCAGGCACTGTTCGACGTGCTGGTGGCGGCTGCCGGACGCTGACGTGAACAGCCGGTTCGACTTCCTCACCGGGATCGTGTACGTCGACGCCGACGCTCCCGAGGACTGGGCCGAGGATCCCGTCCTTCCCGTTTGGGCGAGCCCGAACGACCCGGAGTGGGGCGACCGCCTGCCGCGGCTGCTGATCCACGAGACCGTGCACTTCTGGCAGCTGCTCGGATCCGGCTACCTGACCCGGCTCGTCGCCGACGAGTGGCAGCGGCTGCTCGCCCTCGAGGCGGACGGCACGTTGCTGGCCGAGTCGGCGCGAGTCGCCGCGTACCGCGATCGGAGCGCCGTACCGTTCGCGGCGGACGAGCTGGCCGAGGCCTGGTGCCGCTACTGGGACGTCCACATCCGGGGCCCGGTGCGCGTGCTGGCGGAGGAACACCTCGAGCGGCCCGAAGGGCCCGCTCGCCGGGACCTGTACTCCCACACCGACTACGACTACGTGATGACGCACGGCCCGTTGGAGCAGTTGCACGCCCGGCCGTACCGCTGGCTGCTCGACCGGACCGACGGCGACTCGCTGATCTGCAACGCGATCTTCCCGTTCGTGGTCTTCACGGCGTTCGCGTCCGACGAGCCGGTGACGTTCGTGCGCGAGGCGATGACCAGGCTGCTGACCGACGACCTGATCTCGTTCGTCCGGCGATGCGCGGCCGAGCAGCGGTACCTGATCAACCAGGTCTGGCTCGCGATCGCGGAGACCGTGCTCCAACGTCACCTCGGACCACTGCTGGTCGAGTTGAGCGGGCCGACGGTGCGCGTGGGTGCCGAACTCGTCTGCGAGCCGCCGCTGTCCGGCCATCCCCTCCTCAGTCCGTACGCTGTCAAGGCGGCGAAATCGAACTTCGGGGTGTGGGCCGCCTACTTCTACCCGGCCGACGCCGGCGACAGCCCGGCGTACGCGTCGGAGTTGAGCAGGCTCGCCCGGGAGGGGCCGGTGGTCTCCCAGCTCTGCATGCCTGGGCAGCCCTGGTACCGGCTGACGCTCGGCGCGCTCGTGCCGCCGCCGGTCATCCGGTTCCGCAACCTGACGTGGTCGGCGCCGGTCGAGCTGGAGGTCGGGATCCCGCGCGGCTACCGGGCGAAGGACGGCGAGACCTTCGCCCCGGCCGTCGAGGCCCTGGAACGCCGCGCACGGTACTTCCGCTACGCCCAGGAGGAGGCCGCCCTCGGCCTGCCCATCGGCACCTTCCCCCGCTGAGGTCAGCCGTCGCTGCGGCCGGAGAAGAGTTGCAGGAAGAACAGGAACACGTTCAGCACGTCCAGGAAGATCGAGGCGGCCAGCAGCGGCGCCGAGTCGGTGTCCGAGGACCCCCGCAGCCGCTGGAAGTCGTACGCCGTCAGGCCGGCGTAGATCACCAGGCCGAGGATCGCGTAGACCAGCGCGCCGTTCGGGATCTGCACGAAGATCAGTACGACACCGAAGCCGAGCAGACCGATGAGCGCCCAGGTGCCGACCCGGCCGAGCACCGACAGATCCCGTTTGGTGGCGTAACCGGCGGCCCCGAAGCCGGCGATGAACAGGGCGGTCGCGCCACCCGCCTGCCACAACGCCTGCGGATCGGCGTTCGCGTATCGCACGAGCGTCGGCGCCACGGCCAGCCCGATCAGCAGGCCGAAGCCGCCGAGCAGGCCGACGGTCGCCTCGGTGGACCTGCGGGCCGCGAACCCCATCCCGATCAGGCACGCGAAGGCGGCCAGGAACGCGAGCAGGCCGAGGACCCCCGGCAGCCCGCGGCCCAGGTATGCGCCGATCGCGAACAGGCCGGCGGTCCCGGCGACGTACTGCATGGTCTGCGCGAACAGGGTGCGCGTCCGGTCGCGGTCGGTCACCCCGGACGGTGAGTATCTGACTGACTCGCTCATGAGCGGTCTCCTCTCGGTGGCTTGCCCCCAGCGTCGCCGGGCCGACCGTCCCTCGCGCCAGGGACAGTCCCTGGTCCGCGGGTGCCGGGGACAACCCCGGGCGGTGACTCACCTCAGGGGGAACAACCACCGCAGGGCGGCGAGTGATTTGTCGACGTACGTCGTACGGCCGGTTTCGTGGCCGAAGTGGAGGTCCTCGAGTAGGGAGCAGCGGGCGTAGAAGAGGGCGCGGTCGCAGATGAGGTCGCCACGCGGGTGGTCGCGGAGCGCCGCGTCGAGGGCGGCCGGGCCGAGGTCGCGGAGGATCAGCCCGAGGTCGCGGGCCGGGTCGCACAGGGCGGCGTCCGACCAGTCGATGATCCCGGTGATCGTGTCGGTGCCCTCGGCAACGAGAACGTGCTCGATGCCGAGGTCGTTGTGCGAGAAGACGAGCGCCTGCGCCGGCTCCGGAATCGGCGCTCGCAGGAAGGCCTCGACCTCACGGCGCTGATCGGACGACAACTGCCCGGCGAGGTCCTCGAAGAGCTCGGCCGTCTCGTCCCGCCAGGCAGCCAACGGCTCGTCGTCGCGGTCGACCAGGCCGGCCCAACCACCAGGCTCCGACGAGTGCAGTACGGCGAGGAACGCGCCGAGTGTCGCACCGATCGCGACGGCGTACGTCGCCCGCTCGGCGATCGGGACGTCGATGAGCGGCGTACCCGTGAGCTTCCAATAGGCCAGGCAGTGCTCGTCCACCACGAAGACGGGCTGCGGAACCGGCAGCGGGCTGACCGCGCCGACCCGGGCCAGCAGCTCGGCCTCCCGACCGACCGAGCCCGGCTCGCGCGCGATCCGGACGACGAGCTCGTCGTTCACCTCGTACGCCGCGTTGTCGAGTCCTGCTCCGAGCGGCACGACCCGCCGAACGTCGTACCCCGGCAGCCCGATCGCCACCAATCGCGCGATCTCCGCCTCGGTCGTCACACCACTGGAGCTTAGGGCGTCACCCCATTACCCCCGCGAACTCGCCGCGAGAGTGTAGGTCGCGGCCACCGGGAGGTGGTCGGACGCCAGGGTGGACCGGACCGAGGCGGACTTCGGAGTCAGCCCCGCGCTGTGCAGTTGGTAGTCGATCCGGCGGACCGGGAGCAGCGCCGGGCTGGTGAAACCGAGTCCGGCCCCGACCTTCCGCCAGGTGTCGGTCCAGTGCGTCGTCAGCGTCTTCACCTCGGTCGACGTCGGGATCGCGTTCAGGTCACCGACCAGCATGGTCGGCTCGGCGGCGTCCTTCAGCAGGTCGACGATCGCGTTGACCTGGAGCTGCCGCTCGCCGTCGTTGTACGTCGTCAGGTGGGTGTTGGCGAACCGCAACGGCGTACCGTCGACGTCGATCACCGCCTCCTGCAGACCGCGCTGTTCACGTCCGGGGGTCAGCGGCAGCAGCGTGTTGCGGGAGTCGACGATCGGGTACTTCGACAGCACGAGCGTGCCGTACTGCCGCCGAGGCTTGCCCGGCTCCAGCGGATCCCAGTCCAGGTTGGCGGCGAACACGTAGTGCATCTGCAGCCGCGCCGCCAGCCAGGCCGGCTGGTCCACCCAGTTGCTGCGCGCGTCGAAGTACTTGTCGACCTCCTGCAGCCCGACCACCGACGCGCCGGACGCCTCGATCACCTTCGCGACCCGCTCCAGGTCGAGGCGGCCGTCGCTGCCCTGGCCGTGGTGGATGTTGAAGGTCAGCGTCTTGACGTCGGTCGCGCGCACGGCGGCCTGCGCGGTCAGCGGCGACAGCACGAGCAGCAGACAACCGGCCAGCGCAGTCAAGATCAGCGAACGTCGGCTCCGCGGGTACCGAGTCATGGCCATCCTCACCTAGGGAAGTGTGGACGCCATGACATCGGAACGCGCTTTCAATTCGCTTTCACCCCCGCCGGACTACGGGACCTTGATCTCGTCCTTGTGCTTCGCCAGCCAGTCCGCGAACGACTGCAGCTCGGGGTTGAGCTCGCGCACCCGGTCCAGGTCCCGGTCGCCGGTGAAGGTCCGGTGGTTCTCGGCGTAGTACTGGAACATGTTGCTGACCTCGACGGCGTACGGGAAGCCGAGCGTGCGGTACTGCTCCCACGGAAGCGGGCGGTAGGCAACCTTCTCGCCGAGCGCCTCGGTGAGCGCGGCGGCGTACTCGTCGCCGGTCAGGTGGTCGCCGGCGATGCTGACGGTCGCGCCGATCAGGTCGGGGCGCTTGAACACCGCGAGGGCGGCCTTGCCGATGTCCTCCGAGGCGATCCCAGCCAGCGGCTTGTCGGCCATCGGCATCGAGATGATGAGCGTGCCGTCCTCGCCGCGGACCGGCTCCATCCCGCTGACGAAGGCGTCGAAGTAGAACGTCGTCCGCAGGTTCGTCGTCGGTACGCCGTACTTCGTGAACAGCTCGTCCGCCTCGGCCTTGGCGTCGAAGTGCGGGACGGTGTAGCGCCCGTCGTCCAGCCGCGGTACGTCGTCCCGGCCGTCGAAGTGCGGGCGGGTGTCGTCGAGGGTCGACCACACCAGGTGCGTGACCCCGGCGTCGCGCGCGGCCTCGGCGGCGATCCCGGCCTGGGCCAGCTCCATCTCCGCGGCGGTCCGCCCGGCCTCTTCCTCGGGGCTCCGCGGAGCCCAGTAGTTCGTCACCACGAACGCGCCGTACGCGCCGTCGAATGCGGCCCGCATGCTCGGCGCGTCGTCCAGGTCGGCGGCGACGACCTCGGCCCCGGCTGCGGCGAGGTCCTTCGCCTTGGCGGACTCCGGGTCCCGGGTCAGCGCCCGGACGGCGAACTCACCCGAGGGATCGGCCAGGATCGCGCGGACGAGGCCGCCGCCCTGGGCTCCGGTGGCGCCGACGACCGCGATCAGTTTCCTGCTCATATCGGTGAACTCCTTCGAGTTGATGTGTCAACTCACGTCAGCATAGCGCGCTAGGTTGATGCGTCAACCCGACCCGGTAGGATGGACGACGTGGGTAAGGGACCGTGGCTCGACGACGACGAGCAGACCGCATGGCGCAGCTATCTGCTGATGAACAAGACGCTGACGACGCACCTGGAGCGTCACCTCCAGCGTGAGTTCGGCCTGTCCAGCTCGGACTTCGAGATCCTGGTGAACCTGTCCGAGGCCGAGCACGGCCGGATGCGCGCCTTCGAGCTCGGCCGGGCGACGCAGTGGGAGAAGAGCCGGATGTCGCACCACCTGAGCCGGATGGAGAAGCGCGGCCTGATCCGCAAGGAGTCCTGCGACTCGCGGTACCCGGAGATCGTCATCACCGAGGAGGGCCTGGCCGCGATCAAGGCCTGCGCGCCGGTGCACGCCGCCCGGGTCCGGCAGTTCTTCGTCGACGTTCTCGGGCCCGACCGGATGATCGCGCTCGGCGAGGCGTCGGACGAGATCGTCGCCACCATCGACAAGCACTGCGAGACCGACTGCCCGCCGGAGGTCCGTGGTCCGTGCTGACCCTCGACGAGGGGTTCCCGGTCCTCCGGAACGCGGCTGAAATCACCCCCGGTGAGCTCTCGCATGCGCGCCGCGCAGTACTGGCCTGCCCGGCCCTGACACTGCGGCCGGAAGCGGCTGTCAACGGTGAATGGTGACGCGTCCGACAGGCTCGTCCCGACATCACACCAGTGACAAAGGTGGACTAGTCTCTGAGTGACGGCACAGAGTCGTGCCGTCCGGTGCGGACGGCGCCGGTGGCACGCGTGGAGACGGTGGGGAATGCAGAGCAAGCTGGACGTCCAGAAGGCGGAAGTGCTCGCCAAGGCGGTAGCTGCGGGAACGCAAGGGCACGACAAGGCGATCGATCCGGCCAGGCTCAAGACCTTCCTCGAGCGGTACTACCGCCACGTCGCCGCGGAGGACGTCGCCGAGCGCGAGCCGACCGACTGCCTGGGCGCCGCGAAGCATCACTACAAGTCCGCGATGTCGCGGCCGCAGGGGACCGCGAAGGTCCACGTGTTCACCCCGACCCCGGAGGACCACGGCTGGTCCGCCAACGGCCGGACCGTGGTGGAGATCGTCGTCGACGACATGCCGTTCCTGGTCGACAGCGCGTCGATGGTGATCAACGAGCACAACCTCGAGCTGCAGCTGCTGGTGCACCCCCAGTTCGTCGTCCGGCGGGACATGGCCGGCACGCTGCAGGAGGTGCTGGACGACAACGCAACCTCGGACGAGCACGACCTGGTCCGGGAGAGCTGGATGCACCTGGAGATCGAGCGGATCCCCGACGTCGCCGAGCAGCGCGCGCTCGAGCAGACGGTGCAGCGGGTGCTCCAGGACGTCCGGGTCGCGGTCGAGGACTGGCCGAAGATGCACGAGAAGGCCGTCACCATCGCCGAGGGTCTGGACGCGTCCAGGCTGCCGGTCGGCGAGAACGAGGTGGAGGAGGCCCGCGAGCTGCTCGAGTGGCTCGCCGACGAGCACTTCACCTTCCTCGGCTATCGCGAGTACGACTTCACCATGGAGGGCGAGCAGGGCATCCTGCGCGGCCGGCCGGGCTCCGGCCTGGGCATCCTCCGCGCCGACCCGAAGCCGAACTCCGGCAAGCTCCCGCCCGAGGTGAGCGCGAAGGCGCAGGAGCGCAAGCTGCTCATACTGACCAAGGCCAACTCCCGGTCCACCGTGCACCGGTCGGCGTACCTGGACTACGTCGGCATCAAGCAGTTCGACGAGACCGGCGAGCCGGTCGCCGAGTGCCGGTTCATCGGGCTGCTCTCGTCGACGGCGTACACCGAGAGCGTCATGCAGGTGCCGGTGCTGCGGCGCAAGGCGCTGGAGCTGTTCCGGCTGACCGGCTTCGACCCGAACAGCCACAGTGGGAAGGGTCTGCTCGACGTACTGGAGACCTACCCGCGCGACGAGCTGCTGCAGGCGCCGGTGGAGGACCTGCTGCCGATCGTGCAGTCGGTGCTGCACATGCAGGAGCGGCGCGCGGTCAAGCTGTTCGTCCGCCGGGACGTCTACAACCGCTACCTCTCCTGCCTCGTGTACCTGCCGCGTGACCGCTACACCACCGCGGTCCGGCTGAAGATGCAGCAAATCCTCAAGGACGCGATCGGCGCCGAGACCGTCACGTACGCCGCGTACGTGACCGAGTCCGTGCTGGCGCGCGTGCACTTCGTCGTCCGGATGAAGCAGGGCGAGACGGTCGGTGAGTACGACGCCGAGCTGCTCGAGCAGAAGGTGGTCGAGGCGACCCGGGCCTGGGCCGACGACTTCACCGCCGCGCTGCACGCCAAGGGCGGCGACGGCGCGGTCACCCAGCTGGCCCGCAAGTACGCCGACGCCTTCCCGGAGGCGTACAAGGAGGACTTCGACGCCCGCGTCGCGGTCAACGACGTCAACGTGCTCGAGAGCCTGCCGGCCGAGAACGGGCTGGCCATGTCGCTCTACAGCCCGATCGACGAGGAGTGGGTGGGCGAGCGGCGGTTCAAGGTCTACCGGACCGGCTCCTCGCTGTCGCTGTCGCAGGTGCTGCCGCACCTGACCCACATGGGTGTCGAGGTGATCGACGAGCGGCCGTACGAGATCCGCCCGGCCGGCACCACGGCGTACATCTACGACTTCGGGCTCAAGGTGCCGACCGACATCGAGGAGCGGCCGGAGCTGCGCACGCTGTTCTCCGACACCTTCCAGGCGGTGTGGGAAGGCCGCGCCGAGTCGGACAAGCTGAACGCGCTGGTGCTGAAGGGCAGCCTGAGCTGGCGGCAGGTGTCCATCCTGCGGGCCTACCAGAAGTACATCCGGCAGGGCGGTACGCCGTTCAGCCAGGACTACATCGAGAACACCTTCTTGAACCACGTGGACGTGGCCAGCCTGCTCGTCCAGCTGTTCGAGACCAGCTTCGACCCGGCCCGCGGTGCCGCCGACGACCCGGACCGGCGGTCGCTCGCCGGCCAGCTGGAGAAGGAGATCCTGGCCGCGCTGGACACGGTGAAGAGCCTGGACGAGGACCGGATCCTGCGGTCCTACCTGACCGTGATCAAGGCGACCCTGCGGACGAACTACTACCAGCCCAACGTCGCCGACGGCTCGCCGCGGCCGTACATCTCGCTGAAGCTGGAGCCGAAGGCGATCCCCGAGCTGCCGCAGCCGCGGCCGGCGTACGAGATCTTCGTGTACTCACCGCAGGTCGAGGGTGTGCACCTGCGCTTCGGCGCGGTCGCCCGCGGCGGTCTGCGCTGGTCGGACCGGCGGGAGGACTTCCGGACCGAGGTGCTCGGCCTGGTGAAGGCGCAGATGGTGAAGAACTCGGTGATCGTGCCGGTCGGTGCGAAGGGCGGCTTCTACGCCAAGCAGCTGCCGGACCCGGCCGTCGACCGGGACGCCTGGCTGGCCGAGGGCATCGCGTCGTACAAGACGTTCATCTCCGGACTGCTCGACATCACCGACAACATCGTTGCCGGTAGCATCGTGCCGCCCCGGGACGTGGTCCGGTACGACGGCGACGACGCGTACCTCGTGGTCGCGGCGGACAAGGGCACGGCGACGTTCTCCGACCTCGCGAACGGGGTCGCCAAGGAGTACGGCTTCTGGCTGGGCGACGCGTTCGCCTCCGGCGGCTCGGTCGGCTACGACCACAAGGCGATGGGGATCACCGCGCGCGGCGCGTGGGAGTCGGTCAAGCGGCACTTCCGCGAGCTCGGCCACGACTGCCAGAGCCAGGACTTCACCGTCGTCGGGGTCGGCGACATGTCCGGCGACGTGTTCGGCAACGGCATGCTGCTGTCGGAGCACATCCGGCTGGTGGCCGCGTTCGACCACCGGCACATCTTCCTCGACCCGTCGCCGGACGCGGCCAAGAGCTTCGCCGAACGGCGCCGGCTGTTCGAGCTGCCGCGGTCGTCGTGGGCCGACTACGACCCCGCGCTGATCTCGGCCGGCGGTGGGGTGTTCCCGCGCACGGACAAGGCGATCCCGATCTCGGCCGAGGTGCGCGCGGTGCTCGGGATCGAGGGCGCCCCGGCGACGCTGACGCCGAACGAGCTGATGAACGCGATCCTGCGGGCGCCGGTCGACCTGTTCTGGAACGGCGGCATCGGCACCTACGTGAAGTCGTCCGCGGAGACGAACGGCGACGTCGGCGACAAGGCGAACGACGCGATCCGGATCAACGGCGCGGACCTGCGCGCCCGCGCGGTCGGCGAGGGCGGCAACCTCGGCTTCACCCAGCTCGGCCGGATCGAGTACGCCATGCACGGCGGCCGGATCAACACCGACTTCATCGACAACGTGGCCGGCGTGGACACCTCCGACCACGAGGTGAACATCAAGATCCTGCTCGACAAGGTGGTCGCCGACGGCGACCTGACCGAGAAGCAGCGTAACGACATCATCGCGTCGATGACCGACGAGGTGGCCGGCCTGGTGCTGAAGAGCAACTACCGGCAGAACATCGCGCTGGCGAACGCGACCGCCCAGGCCCCGGCCCTGATGCACGTCCACCAGGACTGGGTACGCCGGCTGGAGAAGCAAGGACTCCTGGACCGCGAGCTGGAGTTCCTGCCGAGCGTGGCCGAGTTCAAGCGACGCAAGGCCGAGGGCCGTGGGCTGACGTCACCGGAGCTGTCGGTGCTGATCGCCTACACCAAGATCGTGCTCGCGTCGGACCTGCTGAAGACGTCGCTGCCGGACGACCCGTTCCTGGCGCACAAGCTGTCCAGCTACTTCCCGAAGCCGATCCAGCAGCGGTTCGCCGACCAGATCCAGCAGCACCAGCTGCGGCGCGAGATCATCACCACCCAGGTGGTGAACGAGTTCGTGAACACGTCCGGCGTCACGGCGTACCACCGGCTCTCGCTGGAGACCGGCGGGACGGTCGAGGACGTCGTCCGGGCGAACCTTGCCGCCTCCCGGATCTTCGCCCAGCCCGAGCTGCTGGCCCGCAACGCCGAGCTGGACAACGTGGTCGACGCCTCGACCCAGACGCACATGCGGCTGGAGACCCGGACGCTGGTCGAGCGGGCGACGCGGTGGCTGGTCAGCAATCGGCGCCCACCGGTCGACATCGAGGACCTGATCGAGTTCTTCGCCCCGGGGATCGCCAAGCTCACCGCCGCGCTGCCCGACGTGCTGCGCGGCCGCGAGCTGGCGCTGTTCGAGCAGCGCCGGGAAGCCCTGGTGAGCAAGGGGGTCTCGGCCGACTTCGCCACCCGGATCGCGGTGCTGCCGCCGGCGTACGCGGGTCTCGGTATCGTCGAGACCGCGTCCCACGACGACCTCGACATCATGGAGGTCGCCAAGGTCCACTTCGCCCTCGGCGAGCGGCTGCAGCTCGGCGCATTCCTGGAGCGGATCATCGGCCTGCCGCGGACCGACCGCTGGCAGACGATGGCCCGGGCGGCGCTGCGCGACGACCTGCACTCGGTGCACGCCCGCCTGACCGCGCAGGTCCTGGAGACCACCGACGCCTCGGTCGAGCCGGAGCAGCGAGTCATCAACTGGCAGGACCAGAACGAGACCGCGCTGTCCCGGGCCGCGAGCATGCTCGAGGAGATCGTCGAGACCGAGGGGCCGGAGCTGGCCCACCTGTCCGTCGGTCTGCGACTCGTCCGCACCCTGCTGGCCAATCAGGCCTGACGGCCCCGGTCTGCGCTCTGAGGGTGCAGGCTGTCGGGGTCAGCGTTCGGAGACGATGACGTCGACGGAGTACTGGTCGGCGCGGTAGCAGTGATCGCCGAACTCGACCGGTGAGCCGTCGGCGGCGTACGCGGACCGGGTCATGGTGACCAGTGGCTCCGCCTTGGACATGTGCAGGGTACGGCGTTCGTCGGCGGTCGCGTTCCGGGCGCCGATCCGCTGCCGGGCGACCGTGGGGCGGATCCCGCGCGCCCGCAGGACGGCGTACAGGCCGGTGCTGGTCAGCTCCGCCAGGCTGAGCTCGTTGAGGGCCGGAGGCAACCAGTTTCGCATGATCGCGAGCGGGACGCCGTCGGCGTACCGGAGCCGGACGATCGACACCAGCGGGGTGCCGGCGGGCAGCTCGAGAACGGTCGCGGCGCGGTCGTCCTGGGCGTCGCAGTCGAGCGAGAGCACCTCGGTCCGCGGCGTCCGGCCTTCGCGTTCGAGGTCGTCGTACAGGCTGGTGAGCTCGGCCTTGCGGTGGACCATCTGGTTCGCGACGGTGGTGCCGATCCCGCGCCGGCGGACCAGCAGGCCCTGGTTGACCAGCTCGGAGATGGCGCGGCGGACCGTCGGCCGGGACAGGTTCAGCCGGTCGGACATGCCGATCTCGTTCTCGAACGGGTCGCCCGGACGCAGCCGGCCCTCGGTGATGGCAGCGGTCAGCTGCTCGGCGAGCTGGTGGTACAGCGGCACCGGACTCGACCGATCGAGCTGAATCGGCAACGCAGCGGTCATGAGCCGGATGTTACAACCGCGCAGGTATGTATGTCTCTACGTGAAAATGTGTTAACAAACTATTGACACGTTCTGCTGCGGCCGGAAAGCTGACGGACAACCAGCGCGCCGCCCTTCGGGTTCCGGCGCGCCTGCCGGGCTGGTCGAGGAGAGGGCTGCGGATGCGGATCGGGTTGGTCGGGGTCGGGCGGATCGGGGTGTTCCACGCCGCGACCTTGAAGGGGTTGCCGGCGGTGGACCAGGTGGTGGTCGCGGATGCCGACGCGACCCGCGCCGAGCTGGTCGCCAAGGACCTCGGCCTGGAGTACGCGCCGGACGTGGACGCGCTGCTGGCCGCCGGGCTGGACGGGTTCGTGATCGCGGCCGCGACGTCGGCGCACGCGGACCTGATCGCGGCCGGGGTCGCTGCCCGGATCCCGACGTTCTGCGAGAAGCCGGTCGCGATCGACCTGGCCGACACCCTGCGCGTGGTCGAGCTGGTCGAGGCCTCCGACGTACCCGTGCACATCGGCTTCCAGCGCCGCTTCGACGCCGGGTACCAGGCGGCCGCGGCGGCCGTCCGCTCCGGCGAGCTCGGCTACGTCCACCACATCCGGGCGAACACGAACGACGCGTTCCCGCCGCCGCACCAGTACATCCCGACCAGCGGCGGCTTCTTCCGCGACTGCACGGTCCACGACTTCGACATCATCCGGTACGTCACCGGCCGCGAGGTGGTCAGCGTCTTCGCCACCGGCGCGAACCGCGGCGAGGCCTTCTTCGGCGAGTACGGCGACGTCGACGCGGCGGCCGCACTGCTCACCCTCGACGACAACACGTTCGTCTCGGTCAGCGGAACGCGGTACAACGCGGCCGGCCACGACGTACGGATGGAGGTGCTCGGCAGCCTCGGCTCGATCGCGATCGGCCTGGACGAGCACACCGCGCTGCGGTCGGTCGAACCCGGAGTCACCTTCCCCGGCGGGCAGCCGCACGCCACCTTCATGGACCGCTTCCGGCCGGCGTACGTCGCCGAGCTGACCGCGTTCACCGAGGTCGTCGCCGGGACCCGGGAGGTCCCGTGCACGGTCCGGGACGCGTATCAGGCCTTCCGGATCGCGGATGCCTGCGAGCAGTCCCGCCACGAGAGCCGGCTCGTCCACCTGTGACCCCCACGCCTACAGAGGAGCTCAGCCCGATGTCTGACCTTGCAATCCGGATCGCCGGCGCCCCGATCTCCTGGGGTGTGTCGGAGGTCCCCGGCTGGGGTTGGCAGTACGACCCGGAGACAGTGCTCGCCGAGATGCGCGACGCCGGTCTGGCGGCGACCGAGTTCGGTCCGGACGGTTTCCTGCCCGACGATCCGGCCGACAAGGCGAAGACGCTCGCTGACCTCGGCCTGCGGGCGGTCGGTGGCTTCGTTCCCGTCGTGCTGCACGATCCCGCGCACGACCCGTCGGCCGAGGTCGCCGCGGCGCTCGAGGGCTTCGTCGCCGCGGGCGCGACCACGCTGGTGCTCGCCGCGGCGACCGGCCAGGACGGGTACGACGACCGCCCGGTGCTCGACGACGCCGGGTGGACCACGCTGCTCGGCAACCTGGACAAGCTGTCCGGTCTGGCTGCTGAGCGTGGGGTGCTGGCCACGATCCACCCGCACGTGGGCACCATGGTCGAGAACGCCGACGACGTCGACCGTGTACTGCGGGGGTCGTCGATCGGACTCACCCTCGACACCGGCCACCTGCTGATCGGCGGGGTGGACCCGGTCGCACTCACGGTCGACCACGCGGCGCGGATCAAGCACACGCACCTGAAGGACGTGGACGCGGCGTGGGCGGCGAAGGTCCAGTCCGGCGAGGTGTCCTACACGGACGCCGTACGCCAGGGCATGTACCGCCCGTTGGGAGCCGGCGACATCGACCTCACCACGATCGTCGCGACCCTGGAGTCGTCGGGCTACCGAGGCTGGTACGTCCTCGAGCAAGACACCATCCTGCAGTCCCGTCCCACCGGCGACGGTCCGCTCGCGGACGTGCGCGCGAGCATCGCACAGCTCCGGTCGATCGCGGAGACCATCCGATGACCCCGGAAGAGCTGACACCGTCGACACCGGTCGCGCAGCCGGCGCACGTTGCGCAGCCGGCACCCGTTGCGCAGCCGGGGTCGGATGCGCTTTCGGAGTCCGGATCCGAGTCGGCGCCGGCTCCGGGTGCTGGGGACGCGCGGCCGGACGAGGTGCTGACCATCGGGCGGATCGGGGTGGATCTGTATCCGTTGCAGGTGGGAGCGCACCTGGAGGACGTGGACAGCTTCGGGAAGTTCCTGGGCGGAAGCGCCACGAACGTCGCCGTCGCGGCGGCTCGGCACGGGCGCCGGTCGGCGGTGATCAGCCGGACCGGGAACGACCCGTTCGGCACGTTCATCCACCGCACCCTCCGCGAACTCGGCGTCGACGACCGCTACGTGGCGCCCGTCGACAAGCTGCCCACGCCGATCACGTTCTGCGAGATCTTCCCGCCGGACAACTTCCCGCTGTACTTCTACCGGTTCCCGAAGGCGCCGGACCTGGAGATCTACCCGTCCGAGCTCGACCTGACCGCGATCCGGGACGCCGGCATCTACTGGTCCACCGTCACCGGCCTGTCCGCCGAGCCCAGCCGCTCGGCGCACTTCGTCGCGTGGGAAGCCCGCGAACGGCGCCCGTTCACCATCCTCGACCTCGACTACCGGCCGATGTTCTGGGCCGACCCGAGCGAGGCGCACGACCAGGTCAGCCGGGCGCTCGAGTTCTGCACCGTTGCTGTGGGCAACCGTGAGGAGTGTGAGGTCGCCGTCGGCGAGACCGATCCGGACAAGGCGGCCCAGGCTCTGCTGGACCGCGGTCTCGATCTGGCGATCGTCAAGCAGGGCCCGAAGGGAACGCTGGCCCGCACGCGCGACGAACGGGTCGAGGTCCCGCCGTTCCCGGTCGACGTGGTGAACGGCCTCGGCGCCGGCGACGGCTTCGGCGGAGCCCTCTGCCACGGCCTGCTCGCCGGCTGGCCCCTCGAGAAGGTGATCCGCTTCGCCAACACAGCCGGCGCCATCGTCGCCTCCCGCCTCGAATGCTCAACCGCCATGCCCACCGAATCCGAGGTCCTGGAGCTCCTAGGCGAGCAGCAGCCGGGTGGATGGCAACAGCACGCCCCGGCGAGCGGACAAGCAGAGCCGGGTGTGCAGCAGCACACAGCCGGGAGCGGGCACGTGGAGCCGGTCGAGCAGCACGCCGCCGCGAGCGAGCAAGCAGTGGAGCCGGGTGGGCGGGGGCGTGCTGGTCGGAGTGGGCGGGTGGGGGAGCCGGGTGAGGGCGTATGAGTGACGCTGGGACTCGGCAGGTTGCCAGGGAGCTGGGGGTGACGGGCCCGATGCCGCCTGAGATGGTTGAGGCGGTTGAGCGGCGGGCTCGGATGCTTGACGGGCTGACCGATCTTCGGGTGCGGCACCCCGAGCGGATCACCGAGGCCTGGCAGCAACGGCGCCGCCGCGAACTCGTCGGACCCGACGGGCGCCTGCTGATCGTCGCGGCCGACCACCCCGCCCGCGGTGCCCTCGGCGTCCGCGGTGACCGGATGGCGATGGCCAGCCGCCCGGCACTGATCGATCGACTGATCACCGCCCTGGAACGCCCCGGCGTCGACGGTGTGCTCGCGACGCCCGACGTACTCGAAGATCTGCTGCTGCTCGGAGCGCTCGAGGGCAAGGTCGTCATCGGCTCGATGAACCGCGGCGGCCTGCAGGGTGCGGAATTCGAGCTGGACGACCGCTTCACGGCGTACCGCACGGCCGACGAGATCGCGACCCGCCGGCTCGACGGCGGAAAGATGCTGACCAGGATCGACCTCGGCGACCCCGGGACGGTGGCGACGCTGGAGAGCAGCGCCGCCGCGGTGACCGGATTGGCCGAGCACAAGCTGATGGCGATGGTCGAGCCGTTCTGGTCGACGCGCCAGGACGGACGGGTGACGAATTTGCTCGACCCCGACTCGGTGATCAGGTCGATCCACATCGCCAGCGGTCTGGGCGCTACCAGCGCGTACACCTGGCTCAAGCTTCCGGTCGTGGACGACCTCGAACGGGTGATGGAAGCGACCACGCTGCCCACACTCCTGCTCGGCGGCGACCCGACCGTCTCACCCGAGGAAACTTACGCCTCATGGGGCAAGGCCCTCACCCTCCCTTCCGTTCGTGGTCTCGTCGTCGGCCGCGCCCTCCTCTTCCCACCCGACGGGAACGTCGCCGCCGCCGTAGACCAGGCCGCCGCCCTCGTCCACGGAGGCACCGCATGAACGCTACGTGCTGCCCAACACGTCCCGTCCCGAGCCGTCGGCAACCCGCTCGCGTCCTTGTTCGTGGAGGCTTGGGATGACTCAGTGGTTCAGGCCGGCGGGTACGACGGCGCGCGACGGGTTCGAGTTGATGGTCAGCCCGGGAGAGCAGGACTGGCATCACACCGGGCTGGCGATCCGCACGCTGCGCCCGGGCCAATCGGTCCAGATCGAAACCGGCGACTGTGAGTACCTCGTCCTGCCGTTGAGCGGCTCGGCCGAGGTGATCGTGGACGGCGAGATGGTCCCGCTCGGCGGTCGCGCCGACGTCTTCGCCGGCCCGACCGACCTTGCCTACGTTCCCCGCGGTACGACGTTCGCGGTCGTCAGCGCCGGTGGTGCCCGGATCGCGTTCCCGCACGCCCGAGCGGCCGGCGACTTCCCGTTCCGGCGGATCGGCGTCGAGCAGGTCGAGACCGAGCTCCGAGGTGCCGGCGTCGCGTCCCGCCAGGTGCGCAACTTCGGTACGCCGGCCGTGCTCGAGGCCGACTCGATCATCGCCTGTGAGGTGCTCACACCGGCCGGCAACTGGTCGTCGTACCCGCCGCACAAGCACGACGAGCACCGGCCGGGCAAGGAGAGTGAGCTCGAGGAGATCTACTACTTCGAGCTGCAGCTCGCCGACGACGCCCCGGAAGGTGTCAAGGGCAACGACCCGATCGGCTACCAGCGTGTGTACGGCACAGAGGACCGCCCGATCGACGTACTCGCGGAGGTCCGCAGTGGCGATCTGGTGCTGGTCCCGCATGGTTGGCATGGTCCCGCGATGGCGCCTCCTGGTTACGACATGTACTACCTGAACGTGATGGCCGGCCCCGGCGCCGAACGCGAGTGGCTGATCACCGACGACCCACAACACGGCTGGGTCCGCGAACTGTGGTCCACCCAGCCCATCGACCCCCGCCTCCCTCTCGGGGCACACGATGACTGACCCGACCGAAATGCGCTTCGGCGCGGACTTCCACGGAGGACAGCGATGACGGTACGCCTCACGGTCGCGCAGGCGTTGGTGCGATTCCTGAGCGTCCAGTACTCGGAGCGCGACGGACAGCGGCAGCGGCTGTTCGCCGGGTGCCTCGGCATCTTCGGACACGGCAACGTGGCCGGCGTCGGACAGGCGTTGCTCCAGGCCGAGCTCGACGACCCGCAGGCGCTGCCGTACATCCTGGCTCGCAACGAGCAGGCCATGGTGCACACCGCGTCCGCGTTCGCCCGCACCCGCGACCGGCTCCAGACCTACGCCTGCACGGCAAGCATCGGTCCGGGCTCGACCAACATGGTGACCGGCGCGGCTCTGGCAACGATCAACCGGCTGCCTGTTCTCCTCCTTCCGTCGGACGTGTTCGCGACCCGGGTGGCGACTCCCGTACTGCAGGAGCTCGAGAGCTTCGGCGCCGGTGACGTGTCCGTCAACGACGCCTTCCGCCCGGTGTCGAAGTACTTCGACCGGATCTGGCGGCCCGAGCAACTGCCGGCGGCACTGCTCAACGCGATGCGCGTGCTGACCGATCCGGTCGAGACCGGCGCGGTCACGCTCGCCCTACCGCAGGACGTGCAGGCCGAGGCCTACGACTGGCCCGAGGAGCTCTTCACCGAGCGCACCTGGTACGTCGCGCGGCCGTTGCCGGAAGCATCAATTGTCGACAAAGCCGTAGATCTCCTACGGTCCGCGCAGCGACCGCTGATCGTCGCGGGCGGTGGCGTGCACTACTCCGGCGCCGAGGACGCGCTCCGCGAGTTCGCCGAGGCGACCGGCATCCCGGTGGCCGAATCCCAGGCAGGCAAGGGATCCCTGCGCTACGACCACCCGCAGTCGGTCGGCGCGGTCGGCTCGACCGGGACCACGGCAGCCAACACACTCGCGCGCGACGCCGACGTGGTGATCGGCATCGGCACCCGCTACAGCGACTTCACGACGGCCTCGCGGACCGCCTTCCAGAACCCGGACGTGCGGTTCGTGAACATCAACGTGGCGCGTTTCGACGGTGGCAAACATGCCGGCCTTCCTCTCGTCGCGGATGCCCGGGAAGCCCTTGTTTCGTTGCGATCCGCGGTCAGTGACTGGTCTGTGAGCGACCAGTACAGATCGTTGACCGGCATGCTCGCAACCCAGTGGGACGGAATTGTGGACAACGCCTACAACCCGCCCGCCGAGGTGACCGCGAAGCTGGCCGAAGGACTGCTGACCCAGGGCGAGGTCCTCGGTGCCGTCAACGAATTGTCGGCGCCGTCTGATGTGGTGGTGTGCGCGGCCGGTTCGATGCCGGGCGACCTGCACAAACTCTGGCGGACCCGCGACCCGAAGGGATACCACGTCGAATATGGCTACTCCTGCATGGGCTACGAGATCGCCGGCGGCATCGGCGTCCGCCTCGGCGCACCGGACCGCGACGTCTTCGTCATGGTCGGCGATGGGTCGTACCTGATGATGTCGTCGGAGCTGGTGACCGCGGTCCAGGAGAACGTGAAGATCGTCGTCGTCCTGGTGCAGAACCACGGCTTCGCGTCGATCGGCGCGTTGTCGGAGTCGCTGGGGTCGCAACGGTTCGGGACGGCGTACCGGCGGCGGAGCGGCGACGGCCGGCTCGACGGCGACTACCTGCCGGTCGACCTGGCGGCGAACGTCCGCAGCCTCGGCGTCGACGTGATCGAGGTGCACGACCGCGCCGAGCTGGAGAAGGCGATCGGTACGGCGAAGGCCGCCGACGGACCGATCGCGATCCACGTGACCACGGATCCGTTGATCGGCGCCCCGGACAGCGAGTCCTGGTGGGACGTGCCGGTCAGCGAGGTGTCCGAGCTCGAGACGACCCGCGCGGCGTCGGCGTCGTACCAGGAGTCCAAGAAGGGCCAGCGCCCGTACCTGACGCCAACCGAGGGAGACCGCTGACATGGGCCGGGTGAAGGTCGGCAGTGCGCCGGACTCGTGGGGGGTGTGGTTCGCCGACGATCCGCGGCAGACGCCGTGGGAGCGGTTCCTCGACGAGGTCGCCGCGGCCGGGTACACCCGGATCGAGCTCGGGCCGTACGGCTACCTGCCGACCGACCCGGCCCGGTTGAAGGACGAGCTGGACACGCGCGGCCTGACGATGACGGCCGGCACCATCTTCGAGCACCTGCACCGCCCGGACTCGTGGGACTCGACCTGGCAGGACATATCCAAGGCCGCCGAGCTGACCGCGGCCATGGGCGCCGAGCACCTGGTCGTGCTCCCGTCGATGTGGCGGGACGGGATCACCGGCGAGATCACCGAGCCACGGCTCGACCGGGAGGGCCAGGCCCGCCACGGCCGGCAGGTGACCGCGCTGGGGCGCCGGATCGCCGAGGAGTTCGGGCTGCGGACGCAGTACCACCCGCACGCCGACGGCCACGTGGACACCCACGAGACCGTCGAGACCTTGCTCGAGGACACCGACCCTGCGTACGTGAATCTGTGCCTCGACACCGGCCACATCACCTACTGCGGCGGCGACAACCTGAAGCTGATCCAGGACCACCCGGACCGGATCGGGTACGTCCACCTCAAGCAGGTGGACCCCGCGATCCTGGCCGGGGTCGAGGCCGACGGCGTCGGCTTCGGCGAGGCGGTCAAGCGCGGGGTGATGTGCGAGCCGCCGACCGGAATTCCCGAGCTCCCGCCGCTGCTGGACGCGCTGGCGAAGCTCGAGGTGGACCTGTTCGCGATCGTCGAGCAGGACCTGTACCCGTGCCCGCCCGACGTCCCGCTGCCGATCGCGGAGCGGACGTTGACCTATCTGAGATCCCATGGGGGTGGCGTATCGATGTGACGGCCAGCAGAGTGTGCACTCTCTGGTCCCTTGCAACACCGCGGAGCAATCCCGCGGATCGTCTGAAAGGCTGGTTGTAGTCATGGTTCGGTGGCAGAAGAAGGCGGCGGCCGTGGGGGCTGCGCTCGTGCTGGTCGCGGCGCTGGGTGCGTGCAGCGAGTCCGGTGGCAAGCAGGAGGAGCAGAGCTCCGGCGGTTCCGGCGGCAACGTGGCGGACACGCCGCGCATGAAGATCGCGTTCATCACGCACGCCAAGCAGGGGGACACCTTCTGGGACCTGGTCCGCAAGGGTGCCGAGGCGGCCGCGGCGAAGGACAACGTCGAGTTGCAGTACTCCGGTGCGCCCGAGGGCCCGGACCAGGCGAACCTGGTGCAGACCGCGATCGACCAGAAGGTCGACGGCATCGCGGTCACGCTGGCCAAGCCGGACGCGATGCAGGCGAACGTCAAGAAGGCCGCCGACAGCGGCATCCCGGTGGTCGCGCTGAACGGCGGGATCGAGTCCTGGAAGCAGGCCGGCGCGCTGGGGTACTTCGGCCAGGACGAGCGGATCGCCGGCCAGGCCGCGGGTGACCGGCTGACCCAGCTCGGCGCGAAGAAGGCGCTGTGTGTCATCCAGGAGCAGGGCCACGTCGGCCTCGAGGCCCGGTGCCAGGGTGTGAAGGACAAGTTCCCGAGCACCGAGAAGATCTACATCACCGGCACCGACATCCCGGGCAGCCAGACCACGATGACCTCGAAGCTGCAGCAGGACAAGGCGATCGACTACGTGGTCACGCTGGGCGCGCCGTTCGCGCTGGCCGCGGTGCAGTCGGTGAAGGACTCCGGCTCGGCCGCCAAGGTGGGCACCTTCGACACGAACGCCGACCTGGTGAAGGCGATCAAGGACGGCACCGTGCAGTGGGCGGTCGACCAGCAGCCGTACCTGCAGGGCTACCTGGCCGTCGACAGCCTCTGGCTGTACAAGACCAACGGCAACACCATCGGCGGTGGCCAGGCCACGCTGACCGGTCCGGCCTTCATCGACAAGGACAACGTCGCCGCGGTGGAGAAGTTCGCCGCCTCCGGGACACGCTGAGGTCCGGTCATGGCTTCCACACTGACGGCGCCGTCGGCGGTCGACGACCGCGTCGGCAAGCGGTCCCTCGGCGCGCGCCTGCTGAGCCGGCCGGAGATCGGCTCCCTGGTGGGCGCGGTCGTGGTGCTGGTGTTCTTCCTGATCACCGCACCGACCTTCCGCGACGTGGCCGCCACCGGGACGATCGTCTACAACGCGGCGCTGATCGGCGTGATGGCGGTCCCGGTCGCGTTGCTGATGATCGGTGGCGAGTTCGACCTGTCGGCCGGCGTCGCGGTCACCACCGCGGGTCTGACCGGCGGCCTGTTCTCGTACCAGTTCAGCACCAACGTGTGGGTCGGCGTACTGGTCTCACTGCTGGTGATGCTGGCGGTCGGCCTGTTCAACGGCTGGTTGCTGGTGAAGACGGGGCTGCCCAGCTTCCTGGTCACGCTGGGCACGTTCTTCATCCTGCAGGGGCTCAACCTGGGCGTCACCCGGCTGCTGTCCGGCGGCGTCTCGTCCAGTTCGATCAGCGACATGGACGGGTTCGGCTCGGCGCAGAAGGTGTTCTCGTCGGAGTTCTCCATCGGGGCGCTGAACGTCAAGATCCTGGTGTTGTGGTGGATCCTGTTCGTCGCCGCCGGCGCCTGGGTGCTGCTGAAGACCCGGATCGGCAACTGGATCTTCGCCGTCGGGGGTGACGCCGCCGCGGCCCGGGCGGTCGGTGTTCCGGTCAACCGGGTCAAGATCGGTCTGTTCATGACGGTCGGCTTCTTCGCCTGGTTCTCCGGCATGCACCTGCTCTTCACCGTCAACACGGTGCAGTCGGGCGAGGGGGTCGGCAAGGAGTTCATCTACATCATCGCGGCCGTGGTCGGCGGCTGCCTGCTGACCGGCGGTTACGGCTCGGTGGTGGGATCGGCGATCGGCGCCCTGATCTTCGGCATGACCCAGCTCGGCGTGGTGTACGCCGGCTGGAACGCCGACTGGTTCAAGGCGTTCCTCGGCGTGATGCTGCTGCTCGCGACGATCGTCAACCTGCTGGTGAAGAAGAGGGCGGATCTGCGATGACCACGACCACGAAGTTCGCGGAAGAGGCCGGCAGCAGCCCGAACACGCCAGTGGTGCACCTGGACGGCGTCGGTAAGAGCTACGGGAACGTGCACGCGCTGCGCGGGGTCTCGCTGGCCGTGCGGCAGGGTGAGATCACCTGCGTGCTCGGGGACAACGGTGCGGGCAAGTCGACGCTGATCAAGATCATCGCCGGCCTGCACGAGCACACCGACGGGATCCTGTCGGTGAACGGTGAGGAGCGCCGGTTCAGCTCACCGCGCGAGTCGCTGGACAGCGGGATCGCCACGGTCTACCAGGACCTCGCGCTCGCCCCGCTGATGTCGGTCTGGCGGAACTTCTTCCTCGGCAACGAGCTGACCAAGCGCCCGTTCGGCCGGCTCGACGACCGGCGGATGAAGCGGATCGCCGACGAGGAGCTGACCAAGATGGGGATCTCGATCCCCAACCTGGAGCAGCCGGTCGGCATGCTGTCCGGTGGTCAGCGGCAGTGCATCGCGATCGCCCGGGCGATCTACTTCGGTGCCAAGGTGCTGATCCTGGACGAGCCGACGGCCGCGCTCGGCGTGAAGCAGTCCGGCGTCGTGCTGAAGTACATCGTCAAGGCACGCGACGCCGGGCTCGGGGTCGTGTTCATCACCCACAACCCGCACCACGCCTACCTGGTGGGCAACCACTTCGTGGTGCTCAAGCTGGGCCGGGTCGCGCTCGACACGCACCGTGCCGACCTGACGCTGTCCCAGCTGACCAACGAGATGGCGGGTGGTTCGGAGCTCGAGGCGCTGAGCCACGAGCTGCGCGGAGTCGACCCCGAGCTGGTCGCCGAGCCACGCGACCGCCCGGGAGGCATCTAGTACGCCGGGCCGACGTGGGGCCGCGTCCGAGAGGCCGACCCCCGCGTCCCGCCGTACGGCCACGGCGACAGCCGCTGCCCGGGACGAGAACGTGCGACCGTCAGCAAGGAGAGAAGGTGGAGATGCGGGATCTGAGGATCGGGATCGTCGGGGTCGGGATGATGGGGGCGGACCACGCCGAGCGGGTGGCTCGCCGGATCTCCGGGGCACGGCTGGTCGCGGTGTCCGACCCGGACAAGGACCGGGCCGGTGCGCTGGCGGCCACGTTCGACGACGTACGGGCGATCGACGACCCGCTGGCGCTGATCGGCGACGCCGAGGTGGATGCCGTGGTCATCGCCTCGCCGGGGTTCGCGCATGCCGAGCAGCTGACGGCCTGCCTCGAGCACGCCAAGCCGGTGCTGTGCGAGAAGCCGCTGACCATGGACGCGGAGTCCTCGCTGCGGGTGGTCGAGGCGGAACACAAGCTCGGCAGGCAGCTGATCCAGGTCGGCTTCATGCGCCGCTTCGACCCGGAGTACGTCGCGCTCAAGGAGCTGCTCGACTCGGGTGAGCTCGGCCGGACGCTGCTGCTGCACAACGTCCACCGGAATAGGACCGTCCCGGCGACGTTCCGCAGCGAGATGATCGTCCGGGACTCGCTGGTGCACGAGGTGGACGTCGCGCGCTGGCTGTTCGGTGAGGAGATCACCCGGATCACCGTGCACGCCCCGAGACCGAGCGGTCTGGTCGGTGACGGTGTGCAGGATCCGCAGCTCGCCGTGTTCGAGATGGCGAACGGTGCGATGGCCGACGTCGAGGTGTTCGTGAACTGCCAGGTCGGGTACGAGGTCCGCTGCGAGGCGGTCGGCGAGAAGGGCAACGCGACCATCGGCTTGGGGGTCGACGTGCTGACCAGGCGGGCCGGACACTGGGGTGGTGTGGTGCCGGACGACTTCCGGGTCCGGTTCGGGCTCGCGTACGACCTGGAGCTGCAGCGCTGGGTGGACGCGGTCGCGAAGGGCACCATCGACGGTCCGTCCGCCTGGGACGGGTACGCCGCCGCAGCGGTCTGCACCGCCGGCGTACGGTCGCTGCAGGAGGGCCGCCCGGTCGGGGTGGAGATGGTGCCGAGGAGTGAGGTGCTCGGGTGATGCTGGTCATTCGAGGCACGGTCCAGCGGGGAAGATCAACGAGCAAGGGATGCAGTTGTGAGTACTGAGCGAATCACCCATCTGGTCGGCGGGACCGCGTGGACCGGGGTCTCCGAGCGCACCAGCAAGGTCTACAACCCGGCGACGGGTCAGGTCACCGGTGAGCTGGACCTGGCCTCGGCGGCGACGGTCGACGAGGTGGTCAAGGTCGCCCACGACGCGTCCAAGGCCTGGGGCCGGACGTCGCTGACCAAGCGGGCCCAGGTGCTGTTCGCGTTCCGCGAGTTGCTGAACGCGAACAAGGAGAAGATCGCCGCGCTGATCACCGCCGAGCACGGCAAGGTGCTGTCCGACGCGCTCGGCGAGGTGACCCGCGGCCAGGAGGTGGTCGAGTTCGCCTGCGGTATCCCGCACCTGCTCAAGGGCGGCTTCAGCGAGAACGTGTCGACCAACGTCGACGTGTACTCGATCCGCCAGCCGCTCGGCGCGGTCGCGGTGATCTCGCCGTTCAACTTCCCCGCCATGGTGCCGCTCTGGTTCGTCCCGATCGCCGTTGCCTGCGGCAACAGTGTCGTGATCAAGCCGTCGGAGAAGGACCCGTCCGCGGTCAACGCGGTCGCCGCGCTGTGGAAGGAGGCCGGCCTGCCCGACGGGGTGGTGAACGTCGTCCACGGCGACAAGGAGGCTGTCGACCGCCTGCTCGAGCACCCGGACATCAAGGCGGTCTCGTTCGTCGGGTCGACCCCGATCGCGAAGTACGTCTACGAGAACGGCACGAAGAACGGCAAGCGGGTGCAGGCGCTCGGCGGCGCGAAGAACCACATGGTCGTGCTGCCCGACGCCGATCTCGACCTGACCGCGGACGCCGCGGTGAACGCGGGATTCGGGTCCGCCGGCGAGCGCTGCATGGCGATCTCGGCGGTGATCGCGGTCGAGCCGGTCGCCGACGACCTGATCGGCAAGATCACGGAGCGGATGGTGCAACTGCGGACCGGTGACGGTACGCGCGGCTGCGACATGGGCCCGCTGGTCACCGGCGAGCATCGCGACAAGGTCGTCGGGTACGTCGAAGCCGGGGTCGAGGCCGGTGCCGAGCTGACCGTGGACGGTCGCGACGGTCCGTTCGACGGCGCCGACGACGGCTTCTGGCTCGGGCCGACACTGTTCGACAAGGTCACGCCGGACATGTCGATCTACACCGACGAGATCTTCGGCCCGGTGCTGTCGGTCGTCCGCGTCCCGTCGTACGACGCCGCCCTCGACCTGGTGAACTCGAACCCGTACGGCAACGGGACGGCGATCTTCACCAACGACGGCGGTGCGGCCCGGCGGTACCAGACCGAGGTCGAGGTCGGGATGGTCGGCGTCAACGTGCCGATCCCGGTGCCGATGGCGTACTACTCGTTCGGCGGCTGGAAGAACTCGCTGTTCGGCGACTCGCACGCCCACGGCACCGAAGGCGTGCACTTCTTCACCCGCGGCAAGGTCGTCACCTCCCGCTGGCTGGACCCATCCCACGGCGGCCTGAACCTAGGCTTCCCCACCCACGACTAGCCCCCAACCCACGCCCCGCCCGCCCCGGCCCGCGCTCGGCTGGGGTTGGGGCTACGGCTGGGAGTGGGTTGGGGCTGCGGTTCGGTTGCGCTGCGGCTCGGGTTGAGGCTCGGCTCGGCTCGGCTCGGGTTGGGCTCGGCTCGGCTGGGGTTGGGGCTACGGCTGCGGCTGGGAGTGGGTTGGGCTGCGGGTCGAGGCTGGGGTTGGGCTGCGGCCCGGTTTGGGCGCCGGCCGGGCTTCTGGCTTGGCGTGGGCTGGGCTTCGGGCTGGGTCAGGGGTGGTTGAGGAGGGTGGCCAGGGCTGCGGCGGCGGTTGTGTCGAGGTGGCCGTGGAGCAGTTCGACGCGGTGGACGAGGCGGGGTGCGTCGATCGGGATCTTCGCGATGCCCGGAGGCACGTCGATCGACTCGGGGAGCACGGCCAGGCCGTGGCCGGCAGCCACCAGTTCCAGCAGCGTGAGTACGTCGGCGCCGGAGTACACCAGCGCTGCCCGCAGACCGTCGGTCTCGACGGCCGCGCGCAGATCGTCGAGCGGAGCGCTCACCGCAGGCGCATCGATCCAGCGCGCATCCACCAGCGCCGCCAGCCCGATCCGCCCACGCCCCGCCAGCCCGATCTGCCCGTGCCTTGCCATTGGGTGATCGGCTGGGACGACGACTGCCAGGCCTGACTGGGCGACCGCGGAGGTGCGGAGCAGGCCGACGTCCGGGAGCCGCAGCGGATCGCTGGGTGCGGCGATTCCGTCGACCAGACCGAGGTGAAACGCACCGGACGCGACGCCGCGGGCGACGTCCTCCCGTCCACCCACCTCGAATGTGACCGCGATCCCTGGCCTGATCCGCCTGAGCTGGGTCAGCGCGTGCGCAATCCGGCCGACACCGGCCAAGGGAGTGGTGGCGAAGACGAGTTCACCGGGCGGTTCGCCGACCACTCGGCGTACGTCGGCCCGCGCGGCCTCGATGCGGAGGAGGATCGCGCCGGCGTGCTCGAGCAGACGCTCGCCGGCCGGAGTCGGCGCGACCGGGCGACGGGTGAGGAGCGGGGTGCCGAAGGAGTTCTCGAGCGCGGCGATGTGCTGCGAGACGGCCGACTGGGTGTAACCGAGGTCCGCAGCCGCCGCCGAGAAGGAGCCACTCGACGCGACCGCGACGAAGGTGCGGAGCAGATGCGGATCCACGCGCATCAGTATCGCTTATGGACCATCCAGGAATCATCGTTGGTGCTGATCGGCCGCGACGCCGGAGGATGGAGGTATGACCATCCACGCGTACTCCGGCCGGATCGCCCTGGTCGGCGATCGTTCCCCGCACGTTCGCTCGCATCAGCGCGTGCCGCAAGTGCTCGAGCGGATGCGCGAGCGCGAGGGTCTCGACCTGGACGTGTACTGGGTCCCCACCGACGAGGTCGGCGCGATGGACGGGTTCGACGGGATCTGGGTCCTGCCGGGCAGCCCGTACCGGAGCGAGGCCGGTGCGATCAGCGCGATCCGGACGGCGCGGGAGCAGGGCATACCGTTCCTCGGCACGTGTGGCGGGTTCCAGCACGCGATGCTCGAGTATGCGCGGCACGTCTGCGGCGCGACCGGCGTACACCACGCGGAGAACACTCCGGATGCCGACGACCTGCTGATCGTCCCGCTGGCATGCTCACTGGACGGTCATGAGGCGGCGGTCGAGGTGCGGCCGGGCACGCTGGCCGGCCGGCTGCTCGGTGCGGAGCGGTCCACCGAGCGCTACCACTGCTCGTACGGACTCGCGCCCGGGCGACAGAGCCTGCTGGAGGAGCACGGGCTGGTGTTCAGCGCGTACGACGACGGCGCGCCGCGGGTCGCCGAGCTGCCCGCGCACCCGTTCTTCCTGGTCACGCTGTTCCAGCCCGAGCTGTCCGGTGACGGCACCCGCCCCCACCCGTTCATCCAAGCCTTCGCCCACGCAGCCGCCGCCCACGCCGGCCCCGCGCCGACCGCACGACCGGCAACGACCGCGCGACCGGCGCCGACCGCACGACCGGCAGCGACCGCGCGACCGGCGGCCACCGGGACGAACGGTCAGATCGTGGAGAGTGGGCGTGGGGCCATGCCGGCGTCGCGGTAGCAGGCGTCGATCAGCTCCATCGTCGCCAGCGCGTCGTCGGCGTCCGTGAGCACCGGCGCACCGTTACGCACCGCCGACGCGAACGCCTCCAGCTGATACGTGTACGACGACCGCGTGCCGAGGTGCTCGACCCAGGTGTCCTCCTTGGTCGTCACGATCACCCGGTCGTCGTTGTGCGGCAGCACGAAGAACGGCGCGAACGCCTCACCCCGCGTGCCGACCACCTTCAGGCTGAAGTCGACGTTCTCGGCCGCCATGCTGGTCCGGACGGCGCCAGTCGCACCGCTGGGGAACTCCAGGTCCGCGTTCAGCCACTCGTCCACACCGGGCAGTCGCTTGCGCTCACCGGCCCGCGCACTGATCAGCTTCGGCGCACCACCGGCGTACTGCGCGAGCATCCGCTGCGCGTGGATCGCGTAGCAGCCGACGTCCATCACCGCGCCACCCGCGAGCGGCAGTGACCAGCGCGGGTCGTCTTCCGCCGGCGGTGGCATCACCATGGTCGCCTCGACGTGCTGCAGCTCACCGAGCTCACCCTTCGCGAGCAGCTCCTGCAGCCGGCGCATCACCGGGTGGTACGCGTAGTGGAACGCCTCCATGAAGACCACGCCGCGCTCGCGGACGGCGTCACGGACCTCGAGCGCCTCGGCGGCGTTGCTCGCCGACGGCTTCTCGGTGAGCACATGTTTGCCGGCGGCAAGCGCCCGGAGGTTCCACGGGCCGTGCAGGCCGTTGGCCAGCGGGTTGTAGACCGCCTCGACCTCGGGGTCGTCGAGTACGTCCTGGTACGACGCGTGCACGCGTTCGACCTGGTGTTCCGCCGCGAACGCCTCGGCCCGGCCGGTGTCCCGGGCGGCGACCGCGACCAGCCGGGCCCCGGTCAGCCGGGCCGGCTCGACAATCGCCCGGCCGGCGATCCGGGCAGCCCCGAGAATCCCGATGCGCAGCGGTTCCATGCCTTCTCCTTCGATGGGGCGGCCGTACGGGCGGCGTACGGCAGGTCGGCTGAGTGGCGCGTTCCGCCGGTCAGCGTAACCTTCCGCTCCGCCGGCGAACGCGCCATCCTGCCTGACGATCCCCTGCCGGCGACAGCACCTGCCCGTGATCCGGACCGGGTTCACCGAAGGTTCACGGATTTGGTATCAGTGCGTCCGCCGGCGGCCGGCGTGCTCGGTCAGGGCCCGGTCGAGCTGTTCCGGGCTCCACGTCTCGGCGACGGCCTGGCGCAGTACGTCGGCCTGGGACTGCGGCGCGAGTCCACCGATCGGCTGGTCACGGTCGAGGTTGGTCGGGAAGGCGTAGCCCTCGGCGGTGGCGGCGATGACGTTGCCGACGGCCACCGGGTCGTTCTGCGCGAGCTCGAGCAGGACGGGGTAGACGGCCGAGGCCATCCGGGCCCGGTCGATGCTCTCCATCGCCCGGCCGAAGGCGGACGAGATCTGCAGCAGGTTCGCCATTCGCTTGATGTCCGTCGAGTGGTTGCTGCCCGCCGCGTGGAACAGCGCCGGGTTGAAGAAGACCACGTCGCCCTTCTCCAGCGGCAGTTTCACGTGGTGCTCGACGGAGTACTCGGAGAAATCGGGTCGCCGATAGGCCAGATAGCCGAGCTCGTACTTCTGCGAGTGCGGCAGGTACAGCGTCGGACCCGACTCGACCGGCATGTCGCAATGCGCCACCGCTCCCTGCAGCGTGAGTACGGCGGACAACCCGTGCACGTGGGCCGGGTACTGCGCCGCGACCTCGTCGGACTGGAATCCGAGGTGGTAGTCGCGGTGGACCGTCTGCCCCTCGCCACCCGGGTTCACCACGTTCACCTGTGAGGTCACCTGGTACGCCGGGCCGAGCCAGGCCGTGGCGACCAGGGCGAGCAGGTCGTTCGCGTAGTACGCGGCGAACACGCTGGGTGCGCCGACGGCCAGCTTCTCCAGGGCATTCCAGACCCGGTCGTTCGCGCCGGGTTTGGCGAAGTGGTCACCGGCCGCGGTCCCCGACCGGCGCTGCTCGTCGATCAGCCGGTTGTACTCCGCCGTCGTCGCGTCCACCACCTCGTTGCCGAAGGCGCCCTTCAGGACGACGATGCCGGGGCCGGCCCCGAACGCGCGGACGAACTCGGACTGCACCGTCCGCGGATCCGCGGCCCGCAGCCGCGCGGCGTCGTACACCGGGACCTGCTGCTCGATCCGCTCGGCGAGCGGGTAATCGGTCGCGTCGGTCTGGTCCTTGAGGACGGTCAGCAGGTCGTCGAGGCGGACCTCGTCGGGGTTCAGCCAGGTCATCGCGGTGGCCCCTCTCGCGTGGGATTCAGGTCTTCCGAAGCAGGAGGTCCGGGCTGATGACGACCTCCCGCGGTGAGCGGTCGTCGCAGGTGGCGAGGTCGAGCGCGGCGGACGCCAGCCCGTGGGCGTTCTGGGCGATTGTCGACAATTGGATGTGGTCCAGGCGGGACGGCGTGGAGTCGTCGTACCCGATGATCGAGATGTCCTCGGGGACCTGACGTCCGCTCGCCCGGAGCGTGTGCAGGAGGCCGATTCCGCACGCATCGTTGAATGCGGCAACAGCCGTGACGTCACCGGGAAGCCGGTGTGCTGCCTCGGTGCCCGCCGACTCGGTCGGTCCGCCAGGAATGACCGCTGGACTGAGCCCTGCGCGCCGCATCGCCTGAACGTAGGCAGTACGGCGCTCTGCCGCGCCCGGCGCTCGGGCGCCGTCCACATGGGCGATCCGGGTGTGGCCGAGCGACAGGAGGTGCTCCACGGCCAGACGCGACCCGGCTGCATCATCCGTGCGTACGACGTGCACGCCGGGCGCACGGACCTTCCGCGCGACGACAACTGTCGGTTGCGCGTCGGCGAGCGCGGACAGGGCAGGCGCGGACGACGTAGGCCCTACAAGCACGACTGACTCGCATCGGTAGTCCAGCAGCGACTGGATCGCGGCCGACTCGCGCCGGCGGCCAGTGACTGCGCTGAGCGTGAGGTTGTAGCCCAGCGACTCGGCGGCGGGATAGAGCGCCTCGATCAGGTCGCCGTGGAACGGGTACCGCACGTCAAAGGCCACACCGATCAGCCGGGTGCGCTGCCTGCTGCCGAGCAGCCGGGCCCGGTGGTCCGGTCGGTAGCCGAGCTCGTCGCCGGCCGCGAGCACCCGGGCGCGGGTCTCCTCGCTCGCCCCCGGCGCGCTTCGGTAGACGATCGACACCAGCGCCCGGGACACACCGGCGCGCGCGGCGACGTCCTCCATCGTCGGTCGGCCGTTCATCTCACCAGGTCTCCTCGGCGTCTTGACCGAGACCATCAAAGCAGTGTTCGCTAGCTCCTGACTAGAGCGCTCTAGTTCTCGATCGGCGGGAGGGGTGGACGGATGCGCAACGACCACGGACTGCGGGTGGTGCGACTCGGGCTGATCGGGGCCGGCCGGATCGGCACGATGCATGCCCGGAACATCGCCCGCCACGTCCCCGCGGCCGAGCTGACCGCGGTCGCCGACGCCCGACCGGAAGCGGCACAGAAGCTCGCCGGCAGGTACGAGGCCGACGCTCGCGACGTCGACGGCGTGCTCAAGGACCCCGAGATCGACGGCGTGGTGATCACGACGATCCCCGACGTCCACGAGGAGCTGATCGTCCGGGCGGCCGAGGCTGGGAAGCCGGTCTGGTGCGAGAAGCCGGCCTCGCTGACACCGGCGGAGCTGGACCGGGCGATCGCGGCGACCGAGCGGGCCGGCGTGCCGTTCCAGGTCGGCTTCAACCGCAGGTTCGCCCGCGACTTCGCCGCCGCGCGGAAGGCGATCGAGGACGGCGGGATCGGCACACCACAGTTGATGCGGTCGATCACCCGCGATCCCGGTCGGCCGGAGGGCCTCGGGACGGCGGCTGCCGGGATCCGGCCGTGGACGATCTTCCGCGAGACGCTGATCCACGACTTCGACACGCTGCTCTGGCTCAATCCGGGCGCGCGACCGGTCGAGGTCTACACGAAGGCGGATGCCCTGGTCGCTCCGGAGTACAAGGAGAACGGGCTGCTCGACACCGCGGTCGTGGTGATTACGTTCGACAACGGCGCGATCGCGACCGCCGAGGCGAACTTCTCCGCGCTGTACGGGTACGACGTCCGCGGCGAGGTCTTCGGCAGCAAGGGAATGGTGGTCGCCGGACGGCTGGACAGCACACCGATGGTGCAATACCGCGTCGACGGATCGCATCAGTGCACCGTGCGCAGCGACGAGGAGCTTTTCCGTGACGCCTACGTCCAGGAGCTCGCCGAATTCGCCGAGGTGGTCCGCGGAAACGCCGTACCGGCGGTGACCGGAGCGGATGCGCGGAATGCGCTGGAGGTCGCAACGGCGGCGATCACGTCGTACCAGGAAAGCCGGCCGGTGGTGATCGGATGAGGCTTGCCGTCTGTGCCGAAATGGTCTTCACCGACCTGCCGTTCGTGGAACGGGTGGAACGCATTCACGCCGCCGGATTCGACGTCGAGTTGTGGAACTGGACGACCAAGGACATTGCCGGGCTGAAGAAGACCGGCGCCGTTTTCTCGTCGATGACGGGCTACATCGCCGGTTCGCTCACCCACGATCAGGACCGGCTGCTGGAAACCGCTGAACAGTCGATCCACACCGCCCTGGAGCTGGGCATCCCGCGGCTCAACCTGCACGGGACCGAGCTGGACGATCGCGGGTTGCCGGTGATTCCGCAGTACGTCGTCACCGGCTCGGACTGGCTCACCGCCGCGCGCACGCTGGAAAGGCTGGCGGAACTCGCGGAGCGGTACGACGTGATGTTCGTCCTGGAGAACCTGAACGCCGAGGTCGACCATCCCGGCGTGCCGTTCGGGAAAGCGGCCGACACGCTCGCGCTGGTGAAAGCGGTCGACCACCCGCGGATCCGGCTGATGCTCGACCTGTATCACGCGCAGGTCGGCGAGGGGAATCTGATCGCGTTGATCGGCAAGGCTTTCCCGTACCTCGGGGAGGTCCAGGTGGCCGACGTCCCCGGTCGCTGTGAACCGGGGACGGGCGAGATCAACTACCCGGCGATCGCGGCCGCGCTGCGAAAGCACGGGTACGACGGCACGGTCGGTCTCGAGGCGTACGCCGCGGAGAACAGTGATCTCGCGCTCAAGCGTTTCCGGGAAGCGTTCACAAAGGAAGGAATCTGATCAAATCAGGGTGGTGGGTCGACGGATCCCGGTGAAAGCTTCAGGATGTGCCCATGAGTACCGTGCAGGTCCGGGTCGATCGGAACAGCCGTACGCCGTTGCACGTGCAGTTGGCGCAGCAACTGGAGGCGGCGATCCAGGGTGGGGAGCTGCCGGTCGGCTCACGGCTGAGCAACGAGGTCGACCTGGCGGAGGCGTACGGACTGAGCCGGCCGACCGTCCGGCAGGCGATCGCCCGGCTGGTCGACCAGGGCCTGCTCGTCCGCAAGCGCGGCGTCGGCACGCAGGTGGTCGGCAACTCGGGTCAGGTACGACGGTCACTCGAGCTCACGAGCCTGTACGACGACCTGGCCGCCGCGCACCGCAAGCCGCAGACCGACGTACTGCGGTTCGGAATCTCACCTGCCGCCGCAGACGTCGCCACTGCCCTGCAGATCGAGCAGGGGGACCGGGTGCTCAGGCTGGAGCGGCTGCGCCGGGCTGATGGCGAGCCGCTCGCACTCATGCGCAACTGGCTCCCGCCGGACCTGCTGGAGACGGATCCGGCGACGCTGGCGGAGCGCGGGCTGTACGCGTTGCTGCGTGCGGAGGGGGTGCGGCTGAAGGTCGCGCACCAGACCATCTCGGCGCTGCCGGCGACCACCGAGCAGGCTCGGCTGTTGTCCGAGGAGCCGGGCGTCCCGCTGCTGGCGACCAACCGGATCACGTACGACGACCACGGCCAGCCGGTCGAGTACGGCTCGCACCTCTTCCGCGCGAGCCGGTACGCGTTCGAACACACGCTCGTCCACCGCTGATTCGTTGCAACAAGCTGCAATCGTGTAGCTCCGGCGGTGAGCTCACGGATACCCTCGGTGAGCCTCCCGGATGTCACGGTTGTCCACAGGTGGCCGGGATCGAGTGGCGCGGCCGGCTCCGCGGTTGAAAGGATAGTCGCGCATGGTGACCGAGCGGTCGCCAGACGGGACACACACGGGGAGACGGATGACAGCCGACAGACTCGCCGCGCGCCGGTCGGGCTGGGACGGCGCCGTCGACATCATCGACGCCCAGGTGCGCGACGTCGTCCGCCGCGAAGGCATCGACCCGCTCCGGGACCCGGGCTCGGTCAGCGCGATCGTCGCCACCGTCGTCCGGGAGTACGACGAGCGCAGTCTGACCGGGGTGGTCCCGCCGATCGGCGACGTGGAGGCGGTCAGCCGGGAGGTGCACGACCGCGTCGCCGGCTTCGGTCCGCTCCAGCGGTACCTGGACGATCCCGCGGTCGAGGAGATCTGGATCAACGAGCCGTCGCGGGTCTTCATCGCCCGGGAGGGCCGGCACGAGCTGACCACGACCGTGCTGACCGAGGAGGAGGTCAGCGACCTGGTCGAGCGGATGCTGAAGACGACCGGCCGGCGGATCGACGTCTCCCAGCCGTTCACGGACGCGCGGTTGCCCGACGGGAGCCGGGTGCACATCGTGCTCGGCGGGATCACGCAGAAGCATGCCGCGATCAACATCCGGAAGTTCACCGTGCGGGCGACGCGGCTGAGTGATCTGGTCGCGCTCGGGTCGCTGACACCGCACGCAGCCGCGGTGCTGGATGCCGCGGTCGCCTGCGGGCTGAACATCCTGGTCTCCGGCGGGACGCAGGCCGGCAAGACGACGATGCTGAACGCGCTGGCCGGGTCCATCCCGGGCAGCGAGCGGGTGATCAGTTGCGAGGAGGTCTTCGAGATCAAGCTGCCGATTCCCGACTGGGTGTCGATGCAGACGCGGCAGGCCGGTCTCGAGGGCACCGGCGAGGTCCGGTTGCGCGACCTGGTCAAGGAGTCGCTGCGGATGCGGCCGTCCCGGGTGATCGTGGGTGAGGTCCGCGGCGAGGAGTGCCTGGATCTCCTGCTGGCGTTGAACAGCGGGCTTCCCGGCATGTGTACGATCCACGCGAACTCGGCCCGCGAGGCGCTGATCAAGATGTGCACGCTGCCGCTGCTGGCGGGCGAGAACATCGGCTCCCGGTTCGTGCTGCCGACGGTCGCCGGCTGCGTCGATCTCGTCGTACACCTAGGCATCGGGCCTGACGGGCAGCGGCGGGTGCGGGAGATCGTGGCGGTCAGCGGGCGGATCGAGGAGCAGGCGATCGAGACCGAGACGTTGTTCGGGACCTACGACGGCCACCTGCGCCGGGCCGAGGGTCAGCTGCCGCATCCGGAGCGGTTCCAGCAGGCGGGGTACTCCGTGGCCGGGCTGCTCACCGAGTTGCCGCGAGGGGTGGGCTGATGGGGCTGCTGCTGGGGCTGTTCTTCGGGATCGGCCTGCTGCTGATCATCTGGACGTTCGTGGTGCCGCCCGAGGACGGGCCGGCCGGCGACGGGCGGTTGATCGCGCGCAGCCGGGATCTGCTCGCGAGTGCGGGTGTCGAGGGTGTGACGCCGGGCGCGTTCATCGGGGCGTGCGTGATCACGGGCTTGGCCGGGTCCGTGGTGATGTTCGCGGTGTCGGGGGCATGGCCGATCGGTGTCGTGTTCGGGCTGATGGCGGGCGGGTTGCCGATCGCGTTGCTGCGGAGCCGGGCGCGGAAGCGGCTCGCCGAGTTCCGGGAGCTGTGGCCGGACGTGGTGGACAACATCGCGTCCGCCGTACGGGCCGGGTTGTCGTTGTCGGAGGCGCTGGCGCAGGTGGGTGAGCGAGGGCCGCTGCCGTTGCGCGAGCCGTTCCGGCGGTTCGGTGCGGACTACGCGTCGACCGGGCGGTTCGCCGACTCGCTCGACCGGTTGAAGGCGCGGCTGGCGGATCCCGTCGGGGACCGGGTGGTCGAGGCGTTGCGGATCGCCCGCGAGGTCGGTGGTGGTGATCTCGGGCGGTTGCTGCGTTCGCTGTCGACGTTCCTGCGCGACGACGCCCGCACGCGATCGGAGCTCGAGTCCCGGCAGTCCTGGTCGGTCAACGGTGCCCGCGTCGCCGTCGCGGCGCCGTGGCTCGTCCTTGCGCTGCTCTCCTTCCAGGGCGACGTCATCCAGCGCTACAACACCCCGCTCGGCGCGCTCATCATCGCGATCGGCGCCGGGGTCTGCCTGATCGCCTACCGGGTCATGCTCCGCATCGGCCGCCTCCCCGAGCCCGAACGAGTCCTCCGATGACGCCCACCTACACAACCGCAGATGGCGTGTGCTGCCGGTTGACGACCACGTTGTCGACGAGCGTCGTACCAGCTGGGAAGAGGTGGGAGCTGGGATGAGTCCACTGGTGCTGGGGGCGCTGCTGGGCGGAGGGTTCGGGCTGGGGTTGTTGCTGGTGGTCCGGCGGTTGCCGGTCTTGCGGCGGCCTTCGGTCGACGACCGGGTCGCGCCGTACTTGCGCGATCTCGGTGGGGCGGACGTGTTTCTCGGGGTGGTCGACTCGAGTTCGCCGTTCTACGCGATCCTGCGGTTGTTCGGGCCGACGTTGCGGGCCGGCGCGACCAGGCTGGAGCGGCTGCTCGGAGGGGCCGGTTCGATCCGTCGGCGGTTGTCGCGGGCGGGGATCGAGCGGACGGTCGAGGAGTTCCGGATCGAGCAGTTGCTGTGGGGGACGGCCTGCTTCGGGTTCGCCCTGGTGGTGTCGGTCGTCGCGATGTCCTTCGGCGTCGGCAACCCGATCGGGATGCTGCTGTTCTGCGGGCTGCTAGGCGTCCTCGGAGTGCTTGCCCGAGACACCTATCTGAGCACGCAAGTACGGCGCCGTGAGCGCCGGCTGCTCGCCGAGCTGCCGACGGTCGCGGAGTTGCTGGCCCTGTCGGTCGCGGCCGGCGAGGGCCCGGCCGCCGCGCTCGACCGGGTCGCGCGCTCGTGCCGGGGCGAGCTCGCCGAGGAGCTGAAGCGGGTGCTGGGCGAGACCCGCGCGGGTGAGACGCTGGTCCGCGCCCTCGACGGCCTGGCGGACCGGACCGGCCTGCTGGCGCTGTCACGGTTCGCGGACGGCCTCGCGGTCGCACTCGAACGCGGTACCCCGCTGGCCGACGTACTGCGGGCACAGGCGGGAGACATTCGTGAGGCCGGGCGGCGCGAGTTGATCGAGTCCGGCGCGCGCCGCGAAGTCGCCATGATGATCCCGGTGGTGTTCCTCGTGCTGCCCGTGACCATCGCTTTCGCCTTCTATCCAGGCGCTGTCGGAATCCGGCTGATCGCCGGATGAACTGAGGAGAGGTCATGCCGTTACTGCTGACGAAGTTGTTCGTGGCGCTGGTGCTGGCGCCACGCCCCGCGCGGAAGGAGCGCGGCGACGTCCCCGGCTGGGTGCTCATCACCGTGATGACCGCCGGCCTGGTCGTCGCCATCTGGGCCGTCGCCGGCCCCGCCCTCTCCCGAATGCTGCAGGACGCCCTGAACTCCGTCACCAACAAGTGATCCCACCACGCCACCACCGAGCAGGCCGTCGCCGGAGTGAGCAGGGGGCGGCTGTGGTGGAGTTCGTGCTGGTGTCGATGCTGGTGGTGCCGCTGTTCCTCGGGATCCTGCAGCTCGGGTTCTATCTGTACGTGCGCAACACGGTGGTTGCCGCGGCGTCGGAGGGGGCGCACTACGCGGCGGTGCTGAACCGGGAGCCTGCCGACGGTGAGGCGCGCACGCGTGAGCTCGTGGACGGTGTGGTGAACGACCGGCTGGTCGACTCTGTGCGGGCGGAGTCGACCGATATCGAGGGCCAGCCCGGGGTGCGGGTCGTGGTGACGGCACATATGCCGGCGCTCGGCCTGTGGGGACCCGCCGTCGAGTTCACCGTCCAAGGCCACGCCGTGAAGGAGACCGGCGAATGAGCCGTCGGCGGTGGGGTGGCAGGACGCGTCCGGTAGGCGGGCACTGGCGGGCGGGGCACTGGCGGGCGGCGTGGTGGCGCTGGGGTGGTTGGCGACGCGGGGTGGAGGGTGAGCGGGGGAGTGCGGTGGTGGAGTTCTCGTGGTTGGCGTTGTTGCTGATGGTTCCGTTGGTCTACGCGATGCTGGCGGTGTTCGACGTCCAGCGGGCGTCGTACGGCGCGACGGCGGCGACCCGGGCGGCCGGGCGGGCGTTCATCATCGTGCCGGCCGGGCTGTCGGAGGACCAGGCGCGGGCGCGGGCGTTCGAGGCGGCGCGGCTGGCGATGAAGGACCAGGGGATGGAGCTGACCTCGGACCAGTTGTCGATCACCTGCAACCCCGCCTGCCTGGAGCCCGGCTCGACGGTCACGGTGACCCTCGACACCGCCGTACCACTGCCACTCATCCCCGACGCGCTCGGCGGGCAGCCGCCGGCCGTTCACATCAGCGCGTCGCACACCGAGCCGTACGGCGACTACCGCGAAGCCAAGGGCGACGGATGAGGCCGCGCAACGAGCAGGGACAGATGACTGTCCTGATCATCGGGTTCATGGCGATCATCCTGCTGATGGTGGTCGTGGTCACCGACATCTCGAAGGTGTTCCTGGTACGGCGCGACCTCGACGCGACCGCGGACGGCGCCGTGCTCGCGGCGGCCAACGGCCTCGCGGCGATCTACGCCCAGCCGGCCGCGGACGGGAACGCCGAGCTCGATCCGGACGAGGCCCGCCGGCTGACCGCGGAGTACCTCGACCAAGTTGCCGCCAGCAACAGGTTCGACGGCCTGGACTGGTCGGCCGACGTCACCGGTACGACGGTCACCGTACGCCTCACGTCCTCGGTCGACCTGCCGTTCGAACCACCTGGCTGGCAGGGCTCCGCCGACATCGCCTCCGAAGCAGCCGCCATCGTCCCCATCCGGTAGCTGCGACACCTCCGCGGACGTTCGGCGTGGAGGGCGGTTCTGGTTGGGGGTGTCGGGCACTGTGGGGTGCATGCAGATTGAGCTGAGTGGGCGGCGGGCGTTGGTGTCGGGGTCCAGCCAGGGGATCGGGCTGGCGATCGCCACGGAGTTGGCGCGCGCCGGCGCCGCGGTCGTGGTGAACGGGCGCGGTGCGGACAAGACGAACGCCGCCGCGGACGAGGTCCGAAAGGAGGTGCCCGGCGCCGAGGTGACCGCGGTGGCCGCGGACCTCGCGTCGGCCGAGGGCGCCGAGGCGTTGCGGGAGCAGGTCGGTGAGCTGGACATCCTGGTCAACAACCTGGGGATCTTCGGGGCGAAGCCGGTGCTCGAGATCGACGACGACGAGTGGCGGCGGTACTTCGAGGTGAACGTGCTGTCCGCGGTCCGGCTGATCCGGATGTACCTGCCGGGGATGATGGAGCGCGGGTTCGGCCGGGTGATGAACATCGCCAGCGACTCCGCGGTGGTGACGCCGCTGGAGATGGTGCACTACGGGATGACGAAGACGGCGCTGCTCGCGGTCACCCGCGGGTACGCGAAGGCGGCCGCGGGGACCGGCGTGACGGTCAACTCGGTGATGGCCGGGCCGACGCACACGCCGGGGGTGGAGGACTTCGTGCACGAGCTCGTCGGCGACGACCTGCCGTGGGACGAGGCGCAACGCCGGTTCATGAAGGAGCACCGGCCGTACTCGCTGATCCAGCGCCTGATCGAGCCGCCGGAGATCGGCAACCTGGTCGTGTACCTCAGCTCCGAGCTGGCCTCGGCGACCACCGGCGGCGCCGTCCGCGTCGACGGCGGCTACGTCGACTCGATCCTGCCCTGACCGACGAGACGAGCCCGCGGTGGACGTGACCACACTCCGAGCAGGCATCACACTGGGTGACGAGGCGACCGGGAGCGCCCGCGCCTTTTAACGGCAAGGGCGCACTTGCGGGTAGTCTGCTTGGTTGTGGCTGGACTGGATTTTGACGCCGAGCTCAAGCAGCTCGACGCGACGCTGACCTCGATCGAGAAGGTGCTCGATCTCGACGCCCTGCGCAAGGAGATCGCCGACCTCGGCGAGCAGGTCGCCGCGCCCGACCTGTGGGACGACCAGGCGAACGCGCAGAAGGTGACGTCGCGGCTGTCCAGCCTGCAGGCCGACCTGGAGCGGGTGACCGCGCTGCGCGGCCGGATCGACGACCTCGGTGTCCTGGTCGAGCTCGGCCGCGAGGAGAACGACGCGGACAGCCTGGCCGAGGCCGAGAAGGAGATCGGTGCGCTCAGCAGGGCGATCCAGTCGCTCGAGGTCCGCACGCTGCTGTCGGGTGAGTACGACGAGCGTGAGGCACTCGTCACGATCCGTTCCGGCGCGGGCGGCGTGGATGCGGCGGACTTCGCCGAGATGCTGCAGCGGATGTACTTGCGCTGGGCCGAGCGCCACGGGTACGGCACCGAGGTCTACGACACGTCGTACGCCGAAGAGGCCGGGATCAAGTCGACCACGTTCGCGGTCAAGGCGCCGTACGCGTACGGGACGCTGAGTGTCGAGTCCGGGACGCATCGCCTGGTCCGGATCTCGCCGTTCGACAACCAGGGCCGGCGGCAGACGTCGTTCGCCGCGGTCGAGGTGGTCCCGGTGCTCGAGCAGACCGACGAGATCGACGTACCCGAGGAAGAGCTGCGGATCGACGTGTACCGGTCGTCCGGGCCGGGTGGTCAGAGCGTCAACACGACCGACTCCGCCGTCCGGATCACGCACATCCCGACCGGCACGGTGGTCTCCTGCCAGAACGAGAAGTCCCAGCTGCAGAACAAGGCCAGCGCGATGGTCATCCTGAAGGCGAAGCTGCTCGCGCTGAAGAAGGCCGAGGAGCGGGCGCAACTCGACGCGCTGCGTGGCGACGTGCAGGGCTCGTGGGGTGACCAGATGCGGTCCTACGTGCTGCACCCGTACCAGATGGTCAAGGACCTGCGGACGCAGTACGAGTCGGGGAACACCTCCGGGGTCTTCGACGGCGAGATCGACGACTTCGTCGAGGCCGGCATCCGCTGGCGTCGTACCGGCCAGACGGTTGCCGAACAGAACTGACCTCAGAGCCGACTGCAGCAGGTGCTTCGGCCTCTGCTGCGTCGCGCTGGCGTTCAGCAAGTCGGCGGACTTCGCGATCGACAAGTCCGCCGGTGAGCCCTGTCCGAACCTCGATGACGGCTTCCGCTGCACGATCCACAGCACGCTGCGGCCGGCAGGCTTCCAGGGCTGCACGGTCTACGACTGCTTCGGGGCCGGTCAGGAGATCTCGCGCCGGGCGGGGACGAGTTGGCGCGAGCAGCCGGGACAGGAGATGTTCGCGGCGCTGCCGATCCTGCGGCAGCTGCACGAGCTGCTGTGGTATCTGACGGAAGCCCTTGAGCACAAGGCGTTCGAGGACGAGTTGACCGCCGCGATCGCGCGCGTGGAAGAGGTCAGTCGTACGGCGGACCTGACAGCCGTCGACGTGATGGCGGAGCGGGCGGCCGTCAACGAGTTGCTGCTGCAGACCAGCCGGCTCGTCCGCGGAAAGCAACCGAAGAAGAAGGAACGCCGTGGCGCTGATCTGATCGGAGCGCGCCTGCGGGGCGCGGACCTGTGCAAGGCCAACCTTCGCGGTGCCTACCTGATCGGCGCGGACCTCCGCGGCGCGGACCTGCGCCAGGCCGACCTGATCGGCGCGGATCTCCGGGACGCCGACGTCCGCGGCGCGGATCTCACCGGCGCTCTCTTCCTCACCCAGTCCCAACTGAACGCCGCCCGCGGCGACCGCACCACGAAGATCCCGCAAGCCCTCACCCGCCCGACCCACTGGACCACGCTCACCACGTGACCGGCGGGGACAGCAACGAGGGCACGGAGTGAGCTCCGTGCCCTCGTTCCTCCCAGTGCTGAGGGGCGGTCAGCCGACCGGGGTGCGGAAGTTGTCCGGGGTGCGGATCCGGTCGCGGACCCAGACGCCGGCCGGCTTCAGCACCGACGTCCCCGTGAAGTTGTTGCCGGCGCACACGTTCTGCTTGAAGACCGCGCCGGAGCGGAAGTCGTCGGAGAAGTTCCAGTTGGTCCAGCCGATCTTCTTGCTGGCCAGGAAGTCCAGGTACTTCTGCGACCAGGTGAAGTCGTTGCCGCCGTCACCGGTGTAGGTCTGGGTGCCGAACTCGGTGACGAACAGCGGGAGCTTGTCCGCGGCCCGTGACAGGGCGTCGAAGTACACCTGCTGGTGCGAGGCGGCGTAGAAGTGGAACGTGTACATCAGGTTGGACGCGTTGACCGGATTGTTGACGATGTCGGCCTCGCTGCGTCCGTCGGAGACGCCGAGGGAGGCCCAGCCGTGGGTGCCGACGAAGATCACGCTGTCGGGGTCCTTGGCGCGGATCACCGGCACCATCTGCTCGGCGTACGACTTGATGCCGGCCCAGCTGACGTTGTTCGGCTCGTTGGCGATGTCGTAGATGATGTTGTTCTTGTTCTTGTGCCGGTCGGCGATCTCGGTGAAGAACGTCTTCGCCAGGGAGAGGTTGTAGTTCGGGTCGCCCGGGTCGAGCTGGTGCCAGTCGACCAGCGCGTACATGCCGCGCCGGGTGGCTTCCTCGATGTAGCCGTGCACCATGTCGGTGAACCGGCGCGGGTCGGTCTCGTAGCCGCCCTCCTGTACGTAGAGCGAGATGCGCAGGATGTCGGCGTTCCAGTCGTAGGCGAGGGCGTCCAGCGACGCGGTCTTCACGCACTGGGAGTACCACTGGATGCCGTGGGTGCTCATGCCGCGCAGCTGGACCGGCTGCCCGTGCTGATTGCAGAGCTTGGTGCCGCAGACGCGCAACTGCCCGTTGATCGAGACCGGCGTCTCAGCTGCGGGCGCGGATGGTGCGTCCGGTACGACAGGAGCCGCTGACACCGGAGTGGTCGGGACGAGGGTGGCTACGGCCAGCAGAACGCCGGTCGCCAGGGAGCGGATCATGAACTGCCTCCTACTGCGTCGGGGCGGGGACGAAGCAAGAAATCGTTAGGAAGGTTTCCTATTAGTTCACCGGAACCTAGCGTCTGCCGCGGAACGCTGTCAACCGGTCGCGCAAGGTGATCGCCTGCGATCAGGCCGTGTCGCGGTGCGGCCAGGCGGACTCCAACGTGGCCAGCGTGACCGCGATCGCCGGCCGCCGGGCGGTCGTCGTCCGCCAGACGGCGTACAGGCGGCGGCTCGGGGCGGGCTGGAGCGGTACGGCGACGACGCCGTCGGGGATCGTGCCCCGGCCCAGGCGGGGGAGCAGGCCGATGCCGATGCCACGGGCAAGCATCGCCAGCTGGGTCTGGTACTCCGCGACCGAGTAGGCGACGTCCGGCTCGACGCCGGCCCGCCGCATCGTCCGGATCAGCCACTCGTGGCAGATCGAGCCGGCCGGCTGGCAGATCCACCGCTCGCCGACGAGGTCCTCCGCGCGGACGAACTCCTTGCCGGCCAGGCGGTGCGACGCAGGCACCAGGACGTCGGCCGGATCGGAGCCGAGCTTCACCCGGGACAGCCCCTCGGGCAGCGTGAGCGGCGTGTTCTGCCAGTCGTGCACGACCGCGACGTGGATCTCGCCACGGTTGACCGCGGCAACGGCCTCGAACGGGTCGACCTCGGTGACACGGACGTCGAGGTTCGGGTTCTCGTCGATCAGCATCGCCAGCGCGGCCGGCAGCAGGCCGCGGGCCGCGGTCGGGAACGCCGCAATGGTCAGCGTGCCGATCGCCTGGCCGCGCTGCTCCTCCAGGGTCAGCTCGGCATCCTCGACCAGCTCGAGCACCCGGGCCGCGGTCGCCGCCAGCTGCTGGGCCGCGTCGGTCAGCACGATGCCCCGGCCGCGTCGCTCGACCAGGACGGTGTGCGTCTCCCGCTCCAGCTTGGCCAGCTGCTGCGACACCGCGGACGGCGTGTAGCCGAGCACCTCGGCCGCGCGGTTGACCGACCCGTACTGGGCGACGGCATGCAGGGCGCGGAGCCGGCCGAGGTCGATCATGTAGCACTCCTACATCGAAGGCGGTAGCAATCAGTGCTGGTCCTTAAGTATAGTCCCCGCCCAGACTGGACCGCATGACACCTCGTGACCTGCTGCTCGCGCTCGCCGTCGTCGTCGCCTGGGGCGTGAACTTCGTCGTCATCGAGGTCGGCCTGGAGAACTTCCCGCCGCTGCTGTTCTCCGCGCTCCGCTTCTTCCTCGCCGCCGTCCCGGCGATCTTCCTGCTCGGCCGGCCGCGGGTGGCCTGGCGCTACGTCGTCGGCGTCGGGCTCGCGCTCGGGGTGGCAAAGTTCGGTCTGCTGTTCATCGCGATGGACCGTGGCGTCCCGGCCGGCCTGTCGTCGCTGGTGCTGCAGAGTCAGGTGATCTTCACGGTCCTGTTCGCGATCGTCGTCCTGCGGGAACGGCCGCGGTCGACGCAGGTCGCCGGGATCACGATCGCCTGCGTCGGCATGCTGCTGATCATGCTCGACCGCGGGCTGTCGGCCCCGCTCGGCGCGCTCGCGCTGGTGATCGCGGCCGGCGCCTGCTGGGGTGTCTCGAACACGATCACCCGGCACGCGAAGCCGCAGGACACGCTGCGGTTCATGGTCTGGGTGAGCGCGGTGGCCGTCGTACCGCTGCTCCTGCTGTCGCTGATCGTCGAGGGGCCGCGGGCCGACGTGGACGCGCTGCGGAGCATCGACCTGACCGGGGTCGGCGCCCTCGGGTACCTGGCCTTCGTCGCGACGCTGTTCGGCTTCGGCGTCTGGGGCTACCTGCTCCGGCAGTACGACGCGAGCACGGTGGCGCCGTTCTCGCTGCTGGTGCCCGTGGTCGGGATGGGCGCCGCCTGGCTGCTCCGTGGCGAGGCGATCGGCGTCCAGCAGGCTGTCGCGGCCGTCCTGATCATCGGCGGGATGGCCTGCACGGTGGTCCGCCGCCGGCCACCGCGGACGGCGGCGGCCGGCGAACGGATCCTCACCGGGTCAGTTGGCCGGTAGCGGGAGCGGCATCGGCGGCATCTGCCACCCGCGCGCGAGCGAGGACGCGTACGCCGGTGCGCCGCCGGCGAAGTACTCGGTGAACTTCATGATCAGCGGATCCCAGCGCAACGGGTCGATGTAGCGGTCGTTGCTCATCAGGAGATCCTCGCGGACGTGCACCCGTTCGACCTTCATCTCGAGCGCGCGGAGGTTCGATCCGTCGCCGCCCACCTCGAAGATCGTCTCGATCCGGCCCTCGAGGTTGATCGGGCTCTCCAGGACGGCGTCCACGTCGACCAGGTCGCTCGGTGCGCGGGTCAGCCCGGCGGCGCCGAACTTGTCCGGCTCGTACCGGTAGCCGCGGGCGCGTTTGGCGTCCGACATCTCGGTCGAGCCGGTCAGCAGCGCGATCCGGTCGAGCGCGGCGACCATGGCCGGGTCGACCAGGTTGAGCACGGCCTCCGGTCGCTCGGTCAGGTTCTTCACCGTCTGCGAGCTCGCACTCATCCCGAGCATCGCGGTGTACCCGAGCCACCAGGCGGACGACATCGGGCCGAGGTTCGTGCTGCCGTCCGGGTTGCGGGAGCTGATCAGGACGACCGGCGTACCGAAGTACAGGACCTTGGGTTCCACAGTTCGCTTCACGGGAGTGGAACGGTGGCGGGCGAGGTTGTGTGAGCTACTCGTAGGGGTTGGCGGGGGCGGCGACGGTCGTGATCGTCTCCACGGTGAGGGCGGCGACGTCGCCGTCGGCCCGCTTGGTCGGCTCGGCCCACTCGCCGGTCACGGTGACCCACTGGTTCTTGGGCGGGGCCTCCTGACCACGCGCCTCGACCATGAACGCCGTACCGTCGGCGACGCAGCAGGTCATGCCGATGCGCGTCACGTACCAGGTGCCGTTCTGCGCCGGGGTGACGAAGCCGGTCAGCTGGAACGCGCGGCCCTTCATGCTCTCCTTCTCCCACACCGCCCAGACCGAGTAGTCCCGGACGGCCAGCGGCACCGGGGCGTCGCCCTGGGAGTTCTTCGCCAGCCAGGAGTTGCTCTTCGGGTCCGCCGGTTTGGCCGCGACCGGCGACTGCCGCTGGGCCGCGTCCGCGCCGAGCGCCGGCGGGTCGACCACGAGCAGCGCGAAGATCGGCACCAGCAGCAACCAGGCCGCCCGCGGGAGGCCGTGGTGGCCGTGGCCGTCGTCGGCGTGCTCCTGCTTGCGGGTGTCCGCGAGGACGTCGTACACCGCGAGCGCGATCAGGATCAGCCCGGCCGCGAGCAGCATCCACCGCATCCCCGGCTTCACGTACCGCAGGTAGGTGTTCGAGATCGCGAGCTGCACCACCGCGGCTCCGACGAACACCACCACCAGCCCGGCGACGTTGCGCCTCACAACAACCACCACCCGACGAGGAGACTGGCCAGGATCGCGACCACGAACGTGGCCGGCGCGAACCGGGCGGCGAACTTGGCACCGAAGGTGCCGGTCTGCAGAGCGATCAGCTTCACGTCCACGATCGGCCCGACCACCATGAACGCCAGCTTCGCGGTCAGCGAGAACTGCGTCAGGCTGGCCGCCACGAACGCGTCCGCCTCCGAGCAGATCGCGAGCAGTACGGCGAGCAGCCCGAGGATCACCACCGACAGCAGCAGGTTCCCGGCCACGTGGTCGAGCCAGCTGCGCGGGACGACGACGTTCAGCGTGGCCGCCGCGGCCGCGCCGATCACGAGGAACCCGCCGGCGTGCAGGAAGTCGTGCAGCATCGCCGACCGGAACACCTCGAACTTCCCGGTCCCGTCGGTGTGCCGGTTCTTCGGCATCCGCAGCCACGAGGCGCCCTTCCCGGTGGCCAGGAACAACCAGCCGAGGACCATCGACACCCCGAGCGAGGTCACGGCCCGGGCGACCACCACCTTCGGCTGCCCCGGGAACGCGACCGCAGTGGACGCGAGCACGACCGGGTTGATCGCCGGCGCGGACAGCAGGAACGCGATCGCCGCGGCCGGGGTGACACCGCGGCTCATCAACGCGGCCGACACCGGCACCGACGCACACTCACAGCCCGGCAGGACGACGCCGGACGCGCTCGCGACCGGGACCGCGAGGACCGGCCGCTTGGGCAGCGCCTTCGCGAAGAACGACGGTGGGATGAACGCGGTCAGCGCGGCAGACAGCAGCACGCCGAGGACCAGGAACGGGATCGCCTGGACGGTCACGCCGACGAACATCGTCGCCCAGGTGCGGATGCCCTCGTCGGTGAACCAGCCGGCGAAGAGCTTCCGGCCGAACAGGGCGAGGCCGACGAGCAGGACCAGCGTCCCGGTGAACGCGATCGAGGAGCCGGTCGGCTCCTTCTTTTCCGCGCCGTCCGGGTCAGGCGGGTCGGAATCGACAGGCGGTGGGGCGGTCGGATTGGCCGTCATGGGCGGAATCCTGACACAACGCAGTGCGCCCGGACGAGAACTCACCGCAGCCGTGAAATGAAAATCAGCGTCATCCCGGGAAATAGTCGCGGATCGCCAGGCCATCACAATCGCCGGTCCGGGCGCCCGGCACGGGGGACGGGGCCGGCGCGGCGGCGATTGTGATGGCCCTGGGGTCCGGCATGGCAGGGTGGAGGTATGGATGCCGACCCTGAGTCCGCTGTGGTGCACGCCGTCAACGACCTCACCGCCCGCTGGGCCCGCGAGCTCCCCGACGGCAACACCGTCGTGTCCGGCCTCGGGCTGTGGCCGCTGCTCGCGCTGCTCGCGACCGCCGCGGACGAGCCGGGCCGCGGTGAGCTGGCCGCGGCGGCCGGGATGGACGCGTCCGCGGGCTCGCAGCAGGCGCTGGAACTCGTACGCGCGATCGAGGGCTCGCAGGATCTGCACGCGGCGCTCGGCGTCTGGGTGCACGAGCAGCTGAAGCTGGCGGAGTCGTTCGACAGCGTGCTGCCGGCACCGCTGGTCGGCAAGCTGGTCGGCGACGCGTCGGCCGACAAGCCGAAGCTCGACGCGTGGGCCGCCGAGCACACCGACGGCATGATCCGCGAGATGCCGATCGAGGTGACGCCCGACCTGATGCTCGTGCTCGCCTCGGCGCTGTCGCTCCGGACGACCTGGGTGACCCCGTTCAAGGAGTCGGTACGGCGGTTCTACGACGGCCCGTGGTCGGGCGGGTCGTGGCACTGGCTCGAGCGGGTCGACGGCGAGCTGGACGCCGTACGCCGGTACGACGACCTGACTGTGGTCACCGTGGCCGGCGATGCGGATGTCGACGTACTCCTGGGGATCGGAGGATCGCAGACCGACGTACTGTCAGGGCTGTTGCAGGTGCAAGGCGAGGGTGTGCCGGGGAGTCGGCTGATCGAGCAGGGAGAGCCGGGGGCGGAGGTCGCGCCCGGGGTGAAGGTCGGGCAGACGACCGCGCCGCGGCCGGATCTGAAGCTGTCGCTGCCGTCGTTCAGTGTCGAGGCGGAGCACGACCTGATGGCGGCCCGCGAGCTGTTCGGGCTGAGCACCGTGTCGACGGATCCGGGCGCGCGCGGTCACTTCAGCGCGATCAGCCCGACGCCGCTCGCCGTGGGGCAGGCCAAGCAGAAGGTGCTCGCGCGGTTCTTCGCCACCGGGTTCGAGGCCGCGGCGGTGACCGCGATGGGGTTGATGCGGACCGCGATGCCGACCCAGCAGGCCCGGCGGCTCGAGGTGACGCTCGACCGGCCGTTCGGGTTCGTCGCCGTACTGCGGAAGTCGCGGCTGCCGATCGTGGCCGGATGGGTGGCTACGCCGACCGAGCCGGGAGATTGAACAGCTGGTTGAGCAGCGCGGACGCCTCGTCGACCGCGTCCCGGTCACCGGTGAGCAGCAGGTCGAACAGAAGGCCGCGGGAGGCGGCGAGGCCGAGGCGCGCGTACGTCGGCGCTCGGTCGGGCGGGATGCCTGCCCGGACGCACAGCTCGGTCAGCGGCGGGAGCCAGACGTTGATCAGATCGGCCTTAAGGGCGGCGGTGTGCGGCCGGTCCTGCATCGCGTGCGCGCTCAGCTCGAAGAACAGCGGGCCGTAGACCAGCGTGGCCTCGGTGACGCGCCGCCAGAACAGGTCGGCCTGCTCCTCGATCGGCAGGTCCTGCGCCATGACGTCGGCCAGCATGTCGCGCTGCTGCTGCTCGACGGTCCTGACCACCTCGGCCAGCAGGCCCTCGCGGGAGCTGAAGTGGTAGATCAGCATCCGGTGACTGGTGCCGATCGCGGTCGCTATGCCCCGCAGGCTCGCGTCGCCGATGCCGTTCTTGGCGAAGTGCTCCACGGCACCGGCGAGCAGCGACTCACGACTCACTGACTTCCTTCAGCTTCTCGACCTCGGTCTGGATGTAGCGGCGAGTGAGGCCGGCGTACAGCTTGCCGAACAGCCAGCCGAGCGGGCCCTCCTGGATGACAATGGCGGTCGCGACCGTGCCCTCCGGCGTACTGACCACCCGGTGGCCGCCGGTGGTCCGGATCCCGGGTGCTCTCGAGACCCATTCGAAGTACTCGCCCTCCTTGAGCTCGGTCACCTCCCAGACCGCGACCGGAAGCTTCGGCTGGCGGATCCGCGTCCGGGCGCCGACGTGGATCCGGCCCTCGTCGAGCCGCTCGACGGACTCGATCGTCGGCGTCCACTCGGGCCACCGCTCGACGTCGCTGTACACCTGCCACACCCGCTCGGGCGCGGCCTGGACCGTGATGGAGTGATCGAAGCGCATGTACCAAATGGTACATCAGGTCTTCGTGAGGTTCTCCGGGCGGTCCGCGGTCCTGGACACGTCGCCAGGTAGGGTCTGGGGCCATGGCTGAGCAGAACGTCCCGCACAACGTCGAGAACGAGCAGGACCCGGGCGCGAACACCCAGATGTTCCGCGCCTTCGTGAACGAGGGCCAGGCCGAGGCGACCACCGAACCCAAGCTGAACGGCCGCATCCTCGCGATCGTCCTGGCCGCCGTGGTCCTGATCGCCGTCGTCGCCGCCATCACCGTCTTCTGACCCCGGCGGACCTGCGTCCGCCCCGGACCACCACGCACGATCCTCAGGCATCCGTTGACGGGTGTGGGGGAGCGGATGGAGCATGGGTGCTCGGCTAGTGGTGGGAGGGCTGATGGCGGAGGTTGTGCGGGCTGCGTTGGTGCAGACGTCGTGGACGGGTGACAAGGAGTCCATGATCAAGGCGCACGAGGAGTACGCGCGGCAGGCGGCCGCGGCCGGTGCGCGGGTGATCTGCTTCCAGGAGCTGTTCTACGGGCCGTACTTCTGCCAGCTCCAGGACGCCAAGTTCTACGAGTACGCCGAGTCCGTGCCGGGCCCGACGACCGAGCGGTTCGCCGCGCTGGCGGCCGAGCTCGGGATGGTGATGGTGCTCCCGGTGTACGAGCAGGAGCAGCCGGGCGTGCTGTACAACACCGCCGCCGTGATCGATGCCGACGGCACCTACCTGGGCAAGTACCGGAAGAACCACATCCCGCAGGTGAAGGGGTTCTGGGAGAAGTTCTACTTCCGGCCCGGCAACCTCGGCTACCCGGTGTTCGACACCGCGGTCGGCCGGATCGGGGTCTACATCTGCTACGACCGGCACTTCCCGGAGGGCTGGCGGGCGCTCGGGCTGGCCGGCGCGAAGATCGTGTTCAACCCGTCCGCGACCCACCGCGGCCTGTCGTCGTACCTGTGGCAGCTGGAGCAGCCCGCGAGCGCGGTGGCGAACGAGTACTTCATCGGCGCGATCAACCGGGTCGGGATCGAGTCCGACTACGGCGAGAACGACTTCTACGGTTCGTCGTACTTCGTCGACCCCGAGGGCAAGTTCGTCGGCGAGCTCGGGCACGACCACGATCCGGAGCTGATCGTCCGCGACCTGGACCTGAGCCTGCTGGACACGGTCCGCGACCGCTGGCAGTTCTACCGCGACCGCCGCCCGGACGCGTACGGCGACCTGACGAAACCGTAACGTTCGACACCAGGGGAGCGCGGACATGTCGTTGCTGGTCAAGGGTGGGACCGTCGTCGGGCCGACCGGGACGCAGGTCGCCGACGTCCTGGTCGAGGGCGAGAAGATCGTCGCGCTGCTGGACCCGGCGTACTCCGGGACGGTCACCGCCGACGAGGTGATCGACGCCGCGGGCAAGTACGTGATCCCGGGCGGGATCGACGCGCACACGCACATGGAGCTGCCGTTCGGCGGCACCGCGGCGAGTGACACGTTCGACACCGGCACCCGGGCCGCGGCCTGGGGTGGTACGACGACCATCATCGACTTCGCCGTCCAGCGGACGGGTGAGGTCGTCCAGGACGGGCTGGCGGCCTGGCACGCCAAGGCCGACGGCAACTGTCACATCGACTACGCGTTCCACATGATCCTCGGCGGGGTCGACGACGACTCGCTGAAGGCGATGGACCAGTTGGTCGCGGACGAGGGCGTGACCAGCTTCAAGCTGTTCATGGCCTACCCGGGCGTGTTCTACTCCGACGACGGCCAGATCCTGCGGGCGATGCAGACCGCCCGGGACAACGGCGCGATGATCATGATGCACGCGGAGAACGGCATCGCGATCGACGTGCTCGTGCAGCAGGCGATCGCCCGCGGCGAGACCGACCCGATCTACCACGGCATCACCCGGCCGGCCGCGCTGGAGGCGGAGGCGACGAACCGCGCGATCGCCCTCGCCGAGGTCGCCCAGGACTGCCCGCTGTACATCGTCCACCTGTCGGCAAGTCAGGCCCTCGAGCACGTCGCACAGGCCCGGGACGCCGGCCGGAACGTGTTCGCCGAGACCTGCCCGCAGTACCTCTACCTCACCCTGGAGGACCAGCTCGGCGCGCCCGGTTTCGAGGGCGCGAAGTGGGTGTGCTCGACGCCGCTGCGGAGCAAGCACGAGTCGCACGCCAAGGACCTGTGGAAGGGGTTGCGGAGCAACGACCTGGCGATCGTCTCGACCGACCACTGCCCGTTCTGCATGAAGGACCAGAAGGAGCTCGGGCTCGGCGACTTCTCCAAGATCCCGAACGGGATCGGCGGGGTCGAGCACCGGGTCGACCTGATCTACCAGGGTGTGGTCGACGGGCAGTTGTCGCTGGAGCGCTGGGTGGAGACGATCGCGACCACGCCGGCCCGGATGTTCGGGCTGTACCCGCAGAAGGGGATCGTCGCCCCGGGCTCGGACGCGGACCTGGTCGTCTACGACCCGAACGCGACCACGAGGATCAGCGTCGACACCCATCACATGAACATGGACTACTCGGCGTACGAAGGGGTCGAGATCCAGGGCCGGGTGGGCACCGTGATCTCGCGCGGTGAGGTCATCGTGGCCGACGGCAACTACCATGGCCGGAAGGGCCGCGGCAGGTTCCTGCGGCGCGGCCTCTCGTCGTACCTGCTCTGAGAGGGGGAGACCGTGGACTTCGGAGTGGTGTTCCAGTGTGATCCGCCGGCGTCCGCGGTCGTGGAGCTGGCGCGGACGTCGGAGGAGGCGGGGTTCGACTACGTCTGGACGTTCGACTCGCACCTGCTTTGGCAGGAGCCTTTCGTCATCTACAGCCAGATCCTCGCCAGCACCGAGCGGGTGATCGTCGGCCCGATGGTGACGAACCCGGGCACCCGCGACTGGACCGTGATCGCGTCCCAGTTCGCCACCCTGAACGAGATGTACGGCAACCGGACGATCTGCGGGATCGGCCGCGGCGACTCCGCGTTGCGCACGCTCGGCTGCAAACCCGGCACGATCGAGGACCTGAAGCACTGCGTCGACGTGGTCCGGTCGCTGGCCCGCGGCGAGACGGTCGAGTACCGCGGCCGGCAGCTCAGGTTCGCCTGGGTCGAGAACGGCGCGCTCGACGTCTGGGTCGCGGCGTACGGTCCGAAGGCGCTGGCCGCGACCGGTCAGGTCGGCGACGGCTACATCCTGCAGCTCGCCGACCCGGACATCGCCGCGTGGATGATCGCCGCGGTACGCCGTTCCGCCGAGGACGCCGGCCGGGATCCGGCGGCGATCAGGTTCTGCGTCGCGGCCCCGGCGTACGTCGGCGACGACCTCGACCACCAGCGGGACCAGACCCGGTGGTTCGGCGGCATGGTCGGCAACCACGTCGCCGACATCGTCGCCCGCTACGGCGCGTCCGGAGCGGTGCCGAAGGCGCTGACCGACTACATCGAGGGCCGCAAGGGCTACGACTACTCCGAACACGGCCGCGCCGGCAACACCCACACGACGTTCGTCCCGGACGAGGTCGTCGACCGCTTCTGCATCCTCGGCCCACCCGAGAACCACGTCACCCGCCTCGCCGAGCTGAAGTCGCTCGGCGTCGACCAGTTCGCCGTCTACCTCCAGCACGACGCCAAGGAGGAGACCCTCGAGGCCTACGCCAAGGACGTCATCCCGTACGCCCGCTGACTCGCTCAGGGCTCCCAGCGATAGGCGCCAGGGAGCAGATCGGTGGCGAGGACCGAGCCGAGGCCTTCGTCGGTCGGCAGGATCACGCGCATCCGCGGGTGGTAGTCGACGAAGACCTGGCGATCCCGGCCGCACGGGCCGACGACGCCGCGGCCTTCGTTGCCTACGGCCACGATGGTGGTGAGCTCGCGGGCGCCGTCGGCGCGGGCGCGGCCGAGGGCGACGAGCTCGGCGCACGGGCCGCCGGTGAAGTGGTAGAGGTTGATGCCGGCGTACAGCCGCCCGTCCACGCCCCGTACGGCGGCGCCCATGGTGTAGACGCCGTCAGGGCCGTCGGTATTCGCGTCGACCGTCCGCCGGGCGAGCTCGATCAGCTCGCGGTCCTCGTCGGTCAGCGGCTGCACGATCATCCGGCGATCCGCTTCAGCTCGGCCTCGGCGACCGCCTTGACCTTCGTGATCTCGGTCGCCGGGTCGCTGCCGTTGCGGATGATCCGGTTGAGGGCGTCGGAGTACGCCGTAGCGGACTTCGGGGACCACAGCAGCGGGGTCTGCGCCCGGCCGTTCTCGTTCACGAACTTCACCGCGTCCGCGGCCGGGCCGGCCTTCAGCTTGTCCGCCCGGCCGGCCAGGCTCTTGCGGGCCGGGATGTGGAAGCCGTACGCCTGGGCGAAGTCGAGCTGCTTGTCGGTCTGGTCGACCCACAGCCACTTGACGAACTTCTTCGCGGCGTCGACGTTCTTCGACTTCGCGTTCACCATCGAGCCGTACGCGCCGACCGGGACACTCGGCTCGCCGGTGGTCGCGGACAGCCTCGGCCAGGGCAGGACGCCGAAGTCGTCCGCGAGGGCCTTCTCGATCGCCGGCAGGGTCCACAGGCCGGTGAACTGCATCGCGGTCAGGCCCTGGGTGAACGCGGACGGGTCGGACCAGTCGGTCGGTGCCCCGAGCAACAGACTCTTCGAGGTGAAGAGCTCGCGCAGCTTGCGCAGCGACTCCACGGCGGCCGGGTCGTCGAAGCCGAACCTGTTGTCGTCGGTGAGATAGTCGAGTCCGGCCGACCAGAGCGCCGGACCGCCGAGGATGCCGACGCCGCCGTCGTTCCCGACGAACAGCCCCTTCACCTTGTCGTTGGTCAGCGTCTTCGCGGCCGCGAGCAGGTCGTCGACCGTCTGCGGCGGCTGGACGCCGGCCGCGTCGAGCAGGCTCTTGCGGTAGACGAGCAGCTGCATGTCGGTCACCTGGGGGATCCCGTACAGCTTGTCCTGGTACGTCATCCGGGTGATCAGCGACGGCGTGAAGTCGGCCTTGGTGGCGTCGTCGAGCAGGTCGCTCAGGTCGACCACCTGGTTGCCCTTGATCATGTCGATCGTCGGGCCGTTGCCGTACTCGAAGACGTCCGGGCCCTTGTCGGTCAGCAGCGCGGCCGAGGTCTTCTGGTCGTAGTCGCCGGGCGACCACTGCACGGAGACCGTGGCGTCCGGGTACTCCTTCGCGTAGCGCTCGACCGCCTGCTGCGTGCCGGCCTCGCCGTACTGGTGGTACCACTGCGACAGCGCCGGCTTGTCCCCGCCCGACCCGCCGTCGCCGGACTCGCGCCCGGTGTTCGAGCCGCACCCGGCGACCGCCATCGCCGCCAGCCCGCCACCCATGGCCAGCAACCGTCGCCTGGTCACGCCCGCATCCGCCATCACGCCGTACCTCCGACTCCGGTGCGGTCCCACAGCCCGCACTCACCGCCTGACACTACGACGATCCGGTGGGGTATGCTCATCGGCATGTTCGCTCCCCGTGCCTAGACACGGCTCCTGCCTCTGCGCAGTCCGAGCCGTTGTCCGTCGTGACTCTCCAGGAGCGTTCTCATGTCCGGCACAAATCGTGCCGGGAGCTACCGTGACGTGCTGCTGTTGCCGTCCGCGCTGCGCACTTTCGTGCCGGCGCTGATCGGCCGGCTGTCGTACGGTCTGCTCCCGCTGTCATTGCTGTTCACCGTCCAGCAATCCACCACCTCGTTCGCGACGGCCGGTGCGGCGGTCGCGTTGTTCGGCCTCGCGTCGCTGTCGATGCCTTACAAGGCGCGGCTCGTCGACCGCTTCAGTCAGCGGCGCGTGCTTCCCGTCCTCGCGGTCGGTTGCGCCGCCTCGCTGATCGTCGTCGCCTTCGTGAGCGCGAACCTCGCGGTCGTCGCCGCGGCGGGGCTGCTCGCACCACCGCTCGGTCCGTCGATGCGGTCGAACTGGCGGCTGCTCACCGAGGGCTCGACGCTGAAGGAGCGCGCCTACGCCCTCGACGCGGTCTGCGAGGAGTCCCTCTTCCTCGGCGGCCCGCTGCTGGTCGGCGTGCTGATCAGCGTCGTGTCCGCCCCGGCGGCGCTGACCTGCTCCGCGGGCCTGATGCTCGTCGGCACCATCGTCATGGTGACCAGTCCGGTCACCCGGCACACGGTCGGGGCCCCGCCGGCCCGTCACCCTCTCGGTCCGCTGGTCATCCCGGGGTTGCGCCGGATCCTGGTGGTCATCCTGGCCACGGCGTCCGGGATCAGCGTCGCGTACCTGTGCGTGGCGGCCACGGCCGCGCGGGCCGGCAGTCCGGGCGCGGCCGGGTACGTCGAAGCCGCGATCGGACTCGGTAGCGCGGTCGGCGGGCTCCTGTGGGCTCGCCGCAATCACAGGCGCTCGTGGTCCACCCAGCTCGGCGGGCTGATCGCCGTACTGGCTCTGGGGCTGCTCGCCGCCTCGTTCGCGACCAACCTGGTCGTGCTCGGCATCGTGATGGCGGCTGCGGGTGTCGCCGTGGCGCCGATCTTCGTGGTGTCCTACCTGGCCGCCGACACCGTCACCCCGGAGTACCAGCGCACCGAGGCGAGTACCTGGATCAACACCGCCAACAACCTCGGCAGCTCGGCCGGATCGGCGCTCGCCGGGCTGACGATCGAGCGGACCGCGCCGTCCCACGGATTCTTGGCGGGCGGCGTACTGCTCGTACTCGTTGCCGCCGCCGTCTGGGCGTCAGGCGTCGGAAAGGCGGGCGATCGTGGCGGAGGCGCGGCGGACGATCGGGACCGGGCCCTCGGGGAGGACGTCGCCGACGAAGCTGTAGTGCCGCAGCAGGTCGGGGTCGATCCCGCCGGGCCGGTGTCGGCTGTGGTCGCGGACCCAGTCGATGATGTCGCCCCAGCCGGGCGCGGCGAGCGAGCCGCCGAAGTGCTGCACCGAGAGGCCCGCGCACAGGTTGCCGAAGGCCAGCCGGTGGGCCAGCGGCCATCCGCGTAGCGTGCCCAGGACGAGCGAGGCGAGGAAGACGTCGCCGGCCCCGGTCGGGTCGTACGACCGCACCGGCAGCGCCGGCACCTGCTCCTCCTCGCCGGTGGTCGAGTCGATCGCCAGTACGCCGTCCGCGCCGTTGGTCACGACCGCGAGCGGCACCCGCTCGGCCAGCTTGTGCAGAGCCGCCTTGGGCGTGTCGGTCCGGGTGTAGGCCATCGCCTCGCCCGCGTTCGGCGTGAATGCGTGAAAACCGTCCAGTACGTCGAGTACGGCGGGGGACCACTGGTCGGTGGGGTCCCAGCCGACGTCGCCGAACATCAGCGCCCCGGACCGCATCGCCTCGATCGTCCAGCCCGGCAGCTCGTCCTCGACCGGCACGATCGCGGATCTGGTGTTCAGGCCCGGGCCGACCAGCTTGCTGGGGTCTCCGGGCGCCTCGTGGGCGTGCGTCACCATGGCCCGGTCGCGGTCGAGCGACATCGACACCGTCACCGGGGAGTGCCAGTGGCCGATCCGGCGGGAGTGCGACAGGTCGACGCCCTCCTGGTCGGCCAGGGTCCGCCAGCAGAAGTCGGCGTACACGTCGTCGCCGAAGACCGCGGCCAGGCCGGTCTTCAGGCCGAGCCGGCTGGCGGCGATGGCGAAGTTGGCGACGCCGCCGGGGCAGGAGCCCATCCCCTCGGCGAAGATCTCGGTCCCGGTGGCCGGGGCGGACTCCAGGCCGGTCAGCACGATGTCGAGGAACACAGTCCCCTGCACGAACACGTCGTAGCGGTCCGGCTCGTCCATCTCGGTGACACTGCCCCTCTGTCATTCTGACGATCTGTCGGTGGCGGGTGGGACGCTCCCTTCGTAGCATCATCGCCCGGTCACCACCATGGATTTGGGAGGACGCGTATGGACGGCGAGCTGTATCCCGTGATTCCGACCTGGATCGCGGTGATCGGCGTCGTCGCCACGGTCCTGAGTCCGTTCCTCGCGCTCGGCGGGGTCATGCTGGGTGCCTATCTGACCCGGAAGTCCGACCGCGAACTCGACGTCTGGCGGCACCGCGAGGAGACCATGCGGATGGTCCGCTGGGCGGTCGAGCAGATCCTCGAGGGCACCGATGCCGGGACGGACGCCGGCGTCGTCACGCTCCGCTCACTGATGCGGTCGGAGCTGTTACAACCGGAGGACTACGACCTGGTCGCCGCGCTGACCGCCTCCGTCGCGATCGACCGCGTCGGTCAGGCCGCGTACGCTGATATCGCGGAGTCGGATACCGAGGTCGTCGAGGGAGACAGTGCCCATGGCTGAGAAGAAGACCGTCAAGGTCTCCCGCCAGGCCGTCGAGCTGGCCCGGCTGCACGTCGAGGCAGCCCGCCGGGCCGGCCGCAAACCGGAGCCGGGCCTCGCCCGGATCGCCGACGCCCGGCCGGGGAACGGCAACGGCACGAGTCCGGCCCCCGCCTGACTCACTCGTTCGACCGCACGGACGCCGCGTTCCGGGTATCGGACGTGGTCGTACGGTGCGGCAGGTCTGGTCGGCGGCACGCCCAGGACCACTTAGACTGATCCGCGGCCGCTCCGGTGGCGTACGGTCTCCTGGTGGTTACCGCTGCGTCGCTCCCTGTTCCCGACCACGGCCGGATGATCCCGTGATCCGCTTCGAGAATGTGTCCAAGACGTACGAGGGCCAGTCCAAGGCCGCTCTGCTGAACGTCAACGTCGAGATCGAGAAGGGCGAGTTCGTCTTCCTGGTCGGCACCTCCGGGTCCGGCAAGTCGACGTTCCTGCGCCTGGTCCTGCGTGAGCACCGGACGTCCAAGGGTCACATCATGGTGGCCGGCAAGGACCTGAACCGGCTGGCCAGCTGGCGGATCCCGCAGATGCGCCGCCAGATCGGCACCGTCTTCCAGGACTTCCGGCTGCTGCCGAACAAGACCGTCGCGGAGAACGTCGCCTTCGCCCTGCAGGTGATCGGCAAGCCGCGCTCGCACATCCGCAAGACCGTCCCCGAGGTCCTCGAGCTGGTCGGCCTGGACGGCAAGGAGGACCGGCTGCCCGACGAGCTGTCCGGCGGTGAGCAGCAGCGGGTCGCGATCGCCCGGGCGTTCGTGAACCGGCCGATGATCCTGATCGCCGACGAGCCGACCGGAAACCTGGACCCCGGTACGTCGGTCGGCATCATGAAGCTCCTGGACCGGATCAACCGCACCGGGACGACGGTCGTGATGGCCACCCACGACGTGTCGATCGTCGACCAGATGCGCAAGCGCGTGATCGAGCTGGAGAACGGTCATGTCGTCCGCGACGAGTCGCGCGGCGTCTACGGCTACCAGCACTGAGACAGGGACTGAAGAATGCGCTTGAACTACATCCTCTCCGACCTCGGCATCGGCCTGAAGCGGAACCTGTCGATGACGATCGCGGTCGTCGTCACCATCTGGGTCTCGCTGTCGCTGTTCGGCAGCGCGCTGCTCGCCCGCGAGCAGGTCGAGCTGATGAAGGGCAACTGGTACGACAAGATCCAGATCTCGGTCTTCCTCTGCACCAAGGACTCCGGCGGCCGCGGCTGCTCCGGCACCGAGGTGACCCAGGAGCAGAAGAACCGGATCCGCCAGGTGATCGAGACGAACCCGGACACCGCCCCCGACGGCGTGTTCGGCGAGTCGAAGAAGGAAGCGTTCGAGCAGTTCAAGAAGCTGTACAAGGACTCGCCGATCGTCTCGACGGTCACCGAGGACCAGATGCAGGAGTCCTTCCGGGTCAAACTGAAGGATCCGCAGCGCTACCAGAACCTGGTCAGCGCGGTCGCCGGCCTTCCTGGCGTCGACACCGTCCAGGACCTCAGACAGTATCTGGATCCGTTGTTCAAGGCCCTCAACGGTTTGCAAGTCGGCGCACTGGTGGCCGCCGCGCTCCTACTGGTCGCCGCCCTGATGCAGATCTCCAACACGATCCGATTGGCGGCGTACGCCCGCAGACGCGAGATAGGCATCATGCGGCTGGTGGGCGCCTCGAACTTCTATATCCAGCTGCCGTTCCTGCTCGAAGCGGTCCTGGCAGCACTCATCGGCGCGATCCTTGCCTGCGGCACCTTGTGGGTCGGGGTGTACTTCGTGGTCATGCAACGGGCCCAGGAGACGTTCCGGGTCTGGCAGTGGGTCGGCGCCACCGAAACCTTCCGCGCCACGCTCATCATGGTCGTGGTCGGCCTGATCCTCGCCGTCGTCCCGACATTCCTGACAACGCGGAAATACCTCAAAGTCTGACCCGGGTGATCTATCGTGCGATAACAGGAGTAACAGCAATCACTCCTGTACCGCACGACAAGTGAACCCAGAGCAAGGGGTCGACCTGTGGTCCCGCACTTCCCCGGTGCGAACCCGCGTGAGCGGGGGAGCATCAAGCGAGACGACAGCACCGGCACCTCCGCGAAGCCGCGCCCGAACGCACGCACGAAACCGGGCCGGCAGACGGTCGTCGCCGCATGCTGCCTTGTCCTGTCCCTGTCCGCCGGAGTCCTGGCGGTGGTGTCGCCTGCCCAGGCGGACCCACCGGATCCAGCCGCGAAGAAGAAGCAACTCGACTCGCAGATCGACCAGTCCAAAGCCGATCTCGCCGCCGCGTCCGACCAACTCGGCAAGTCCGTTGCCGCGTACAACGTTGCCGACGCCAAGTACAAGGCCGTCCAGGCCCGGTACGCCGCCGCGCAGGGCCGGCTCGCGGCCGCGAAGGCCGCCGATGCGGTGGCCGCGAGCAAGCTCCGGGCCGCCGAGCGGTCGCTGCGCGCGGCCGTCGCCGACGTGGCCGCGGGCGAGCGGCTGATCGCCGAGAAGAAGGCGGTCGCGGGTCGTGCCGTCCGGTCGGCGTACCAGCAGCAGAACAGTCTGGTCGGGTTGTCCATCGCGCTCCGCGGTGCGTCGCCGGCCGACGTCGCGACCGGGATGCAGGTCCAGCGGAACGTGTTCGGCATCCAGGGCAACGCGATCACGAACCTGAACAACGCCCAGGCGCAGCTGGTCAGCAAGCGGGCCAAGGTCGCCAAGGCCGAGAAGGCCGCCGAGGCCGCCCGCGCCGAGGCGGCGCGGACGGTGCAGCAGGTGACCGAGCTGACCAAGCAGGTCGCCGCCGACCGGGCCGAGGCGGCCGTGGTCGCGCAGGCCAAGCTGGTCGCGTTCAAGGCCGCCGAGAAGGAGCGGGACACCGAGCAGGCGCAGTACAACGCGCTGCTCCGCGAGCGCAGCCGGGTCGAGCAGATGCTGATCGCCCGCGCCCGCGCCGAGAAGGCGGCCGCGGCCCGTCGCAAGGCGGCCCGGGAGAAGGCCGAGCGGGAGAAGGCCCGCAAGGAGGGTCGCCCGCCACGTCCGGTCCCGGACGACCGGGAGGACGACGGCCGGCTCAGCTACCCGGTCCGCAGCTACATCACGTCGCCGTTCGGCATGCGGTTCCACCCCGTCCTGCACTACTGGAAGCTGCACGACGGCACGGACTTCGGCGGCGGCTGTGGTACGCCGATCCGCGCGGCCGCGAGCGGGGTCGTCACGGACCGGTACTACAACGGCGGCTACGGCAACCGGGTGTTCGTCTCGCACGGGGTCATCGACGGCCACTCCGTCACCACGGTCTACAACCACCTGTCCCGCTACAAGGCCCGCGTCGGCGAGCGCGTCAGCCGCGGCGAGATCATCGGGTACGTCGGCACGACCGGCTACTCCACCGGCTGCCACCTGCACTTCATGGTCTACCAGGACGGCCGCGTGGTTAATCCGATGAAGTGGCTCTGAACTGTCTGAGATACTGGTCGGATGGTGAAGGAGACCGGCCGGAAACCGATCGCGCAGAACCGTAAGGCGCGACACGACTACCACATCGAGGACGTGGTGGAGGCCGGGCTCGTGCTGACCGGGACCGAGGTGAAGTCCCTGCGGCAGGGCCGGGCCTCGCTGGTGGACGCGTTCGCGGCCGTCCGCGGCAACGAGCTGTGGCTGCAGGGCATGCACATCCCGGAGTACAAGCACGGCACCTGGACGAACCACGAGCCCCGCCGGACGCGCAAGCTGCTGCTGCACAAGGACGAGTTGCAGAAGATGATCCGGGCGGTCGAGCAGCAGGGGGTCTCGCTGATCCCGCTGTCGCTGTACTTCAAGGACGGCTACGCGAAGGTCGAGCTGGCCACCGGTCGCGGCAAGAAGGACTACGACAAGCGGCACGCCCTGGCCGAGCGCCAGGCCAACCGCGAGGCCCAGCGCGCGCTCTCCGACCGCCGGCGGCGCTGAGGGGCGCGCCCTCTCAGCCTGCTCTGAGGAAGCGCTTGGGGTCTGCTCAGGGACGCGTGGGGGTCGCACCCGATGGGGTGTACGGCGTCGGGCGCGCAGAGTGGAGGCATGTCCACTTCAGACCTGCTGGTGACGCCGGCCCAACGGGACCGCGCCGTCGAGATTCTGAAAGAAATGTACGCCGACGGCCGGCTGGACCACGTCGAGTTCGACACCCGGCTGGAACTGGCGCTCAAGGCCCGGACCCGGGCGGAGCTGAACAGCACCTTCGACGGCCTGGTGGCGCGGCCGGTGCCGACGTACGCGCCCGCCGCCTTCACCCGGCCCGCGCCGCTGCAGCGGTCCAACGGCGACGGCCGCGGGATGGGGACGGTGGCCCACTGGCTCGGGTACCCGACGTTCTTCGTCGGCCCGGCGATCGTGGTCGCGACGGCCGGACAGAAGAACCCGGCGGTCCGCAAGCACGCGGTCGAGGCGCTGAACTTCCAGCTGAGCGCGTTCGGCGCGTTCGCCCTGCTGGGGATCATGACCGGGGTGACGGAGGGGTTCACCGCGTTCCTCTTCCCGCTGCTCGGTGTGCTCTGGTTCGTGCTCACCGGCATCGGCGGCCTTGCCACCGCGGTCGGCTCCAACTTCCGCTACCCGTTCACGCTGCGTCTGATCAAGTAACGCACCGTAGTTCGCGGCGCGCGGAATCCCGGGTGCGGGCGGGTTGTTGGACTTGATAGTGTGGATCTTCCACCGCCCTGCGGGGCCGGTGGGAGTTTGACAACTCAACAGGGGGTGAACGGTTTCGACTTTGGACGTTCGTTCCAAGGGAAGCGGGCCGAGGATCCAGGGTTATCTCGTTAACGATCTCTGGAAACCAATAACTGCCAACGCTAAGCGCAGTAGCTTCGCTCTCGCCGCCTGACGGCCTGAGCACTTAAAGAAGCGGTCAGCCCGGGGATGCTTCCGCCCCGGTTCCTGGCCTCAGCTAGGAAGCTTGCTGCACCAGCCCGGTCACGGGGTTGGTGCGGGACTCTTACAGTGACTGAGTCTGTCAGCGACGTGTCTGTGCGAGCGCTGGGACTGAGAAAACGCCTCACAGACTGCGCCCGGAGAAGCCTTGAAGCAACGCTGAAGGACGCGGGTTCGATTCCCGCCACCTCCACCCCTACAGAACGCCCAGGCCAGAGCCATCTGGCCTGGGCTTTCTGCTGTTCAGGCGGTCTGCAGCGTGTGCAGGTAGGTGTCGACCGCGGCGGGCTGCAGGGCGTGTTCGACGACCATCATGGCGGCGCCGTAGAGGCCGGCGTCGGGGCCCATGGTGGCCGCCTCGATGCGGACGTCACCGGCCGGGCCGGACTGGGCCGACTTGGCGACGCTCTCGCGGATGCCGGCGATCAGCTGTTCCTCGGCCTCGGCGAGGTAGCCCCAGAGGCTGATCACGCCGGGGTTGAGCAGGTTCACCACACCGGCCAGGACTTCGCCGATGTCGCGGCCGGCGACCCGGACCGCGTGCCCGGCCTCGACGTGGGCCGCCCGGGCCAGCCGGGCGACCTCGCGGGCGTTCGGCGCGTCCACCCCCTCCGCCCGCAGCCGGCGCGCGAGCGCGGCGCCGCTGGCGATCGCGTTCAGGCAGCCGCGGTTGCCGCAGCTGCACGGCTCGTCGGAGGCGCCGACGCGGGTGTGGCCGATCTCGCCGGCCAGGCCGGAGACGCCCTGGACGACCCTGCCGTTGACGACCACGCCGCAGCCGATGACAGTGCCGACCTTGACGCAGATCAGGACCTCGGGCTCGTCCGTCCGGGCGCAGTGTTCGCCGAACGCGAGCAGGTTGACGTCGTGGTCGACGAAGATCGGCACCTGCATCCAGCGGTTCAGGACCTCGCACACGGACTCGGCGGTCCAGTCCGCGCCGCCGCCGTGCGCGGCGAGCTCGACCCGCGCGGGCATGCCGAAGCCGATGCCGTGCACCCGGTCCGGATCGGCCCCGAGCCGCTCGAGCATCTCGTCGTACGTCCGGGTGACCTCGGTGAGGACCGCCTCCGGGCCGTCGGCGAGGTCGATGTCGATCATCGTGCTGGCCAGGATCTCGCCGGCCAGGTCGGTGGTGGCCAGTCGGATGCCGGAGATGCCCAGCTGCGCGGCCAGGGTGAGACCGGCCCGCGGGCTGAAGCTGAGAGTCGCCGGCGGCCGGCCGCGGGAGCCGCCGGCAGCGGGGCTGTCGAGCGTCAGCAGCCCGGCCGCGAGCAGGACCTCGACCCGGTCGTTGACCGTCGATCTGGCCAGGCCCAGCTCGTCGGCCAGCTGGCCGGTGGTGTGCGCCCGGCCGTGCCGGATCAGCTCGAGGATCTCGCCGGCCCGGGCGATCCGGGACGGCGACGCCGTACGGCGGCCGGGACGTGACGGCGCGGTGGTCATGGCGGAAGCCTACCAATTAGGGCAATCGTCAACGTCTTTCTGTTGACCATCGACATTAAAGTCCCTACGCTCGCCGAAAAGCCTCCACGAGCGAGGAGCTCGCATGACCAGTTCAGGACTCACCCGGAGACAGCTGCTCCGGACCGGCGGGGCCGCCGTCGCCGCCGCCGGGCTGGCGCCGGCGCTGGCCGGCTGCGGCGGGTCGGACGAGGCCGCCGGCGGCGGCAAGCTCAGCTTCATGTACTGGGGATCGGCCTTCGAGAAGAAGGCGATCGACGAGATGCTGAAGAAGTACGCCAAGGAGCACGACGGCACGAGCGTCGACCCGATGTACGTGCCGGTGTCCAACTACCCGACCAAGGTCTCCAGCCTGGTCGCCGCGAACACCCCGCCGGACCTGGCCTACCTCGGCACCGGGCAGATGTACGACCTGGCCCAGAAGGACCTGATCCTCAACCTGTTCCCGTACCTGGACAAGTACCCGGCGCTGAAGGACCGGCTGCCGAGCAGCTACTTCTGGTACGGCAAGGACAAGCTGGCCGCGAACCAGCTGGCGATGGGCGTGCAGATCCTCTACTACAACACCGACGCCTTCGAGGCGGCCGGGCTGGACCCGGCGCCGTTCACCGCGGACACCGCCTGGAGCTGGGACGACTTCGTCGAGGCGGCGGACCGGCTGACCGTCGACCAGAACGGCAAGCACCCGTCCGAGGACGGCTTCGACACCGGCAAGGTCAAGCAGTTCGGCACGATCGCGCCGGTCGGCGGGGCACCGCTGTACAGCCTGCTGCGGTCCAACGGCGCCGACTTCGTCAACGAGGACGGGACCAAGTTCGCCCTCGACTCCGCCGCCGCGGTCGACGTCCTGAAGAAGGTCCAGGAGCTGATCTACGTGCACCGGGTAGCGCCGACGCCGGCCCAGCTGGGCAAGAACGCGCCGACGACGTCGGTGCAGCTGCAGACCAAACGGGTCGGGATGATCATCGACGGCAACTGGACGATGCTCGACCTGATGGAGAGCAAGGTGCCGTTCGGGGTCGCGGTGCTGCCGAAGTTCCAGGAGCCGCTGACGATGACCGGCGGTGCGGCCGGCGCGATCTTCGCGAAGACCAAGCACCCGGAGGAGGCGATCGAGCTCTACCTCTACTACAACGACCCGGAGCACGTGGACCTGTTCAAGGACGGCCTCTGGGCGCCGTTGCAGAAGAAGTACTACACGGACCAGGCCGAGATCGACAAGTGGGTGCTGAAGGACAAGTACCCGCCCAACTTCAAGACCGCCGTGGTCGACACCACTCTGAACCACGGAGTCACCGACTGGGGGCAGCAGATCAAGAACGCCGAGCGGATCCACCAGGTGCTCGACCCGGCGATCGAGCAGATCAGCCTGAACAAGGGCGCGCCGATCGACATCGTGAAGGCGCTCAAGCCCAAGCTCCAACCGCTGCTGCAGGGCAAGTGGCCCCGCCAGGAGCTGTGATGGCTTCTCCGATGAAGCAGGAGGCGCGCTGGGGCGTGCTGATGGCGCTGCCGGCGATCATCGGCTTCGTCGCGTTCACCCTGCTGCCGATGATCGCCTCGGCGGTGATCAGCCTGACCGACTGGACCATCGGGGCGTCCCCGAAGTTCGTCGGTTTCGCCAACTACACCAGGATGTTCACCGCGGACGACAGCTTCTTCAAGTCGCTGTGGGCCACGCTCTACTACACGCTGGGCGCCGTACCGCTGCTGCTGGTGGTGTCGTTCGTGGTGGCGCTGCTGCTGAACCAGCCGGTCCGTGGGCAGGCCCTGTTCCGGGTGATCTACTACCTGCCCGCGATCGTGCCGATCGTGGCGAACTCGATGCTGTGGATCTGGCTGTTCAACCCCGACTTCGGCCTGCTGAACACGCTGACCGAGAAGGCCGGGCTACCCCGGTCGCAGTGGATCTTCGACGAGAGTACGGCGATCCCGTCGCTGATCCTGATGTCTGTGTGGGGCTTCGGCAACGTCGCTGTCATCTTCCTGGCGGGACTGCAGGGCGTGCCGCGGCAGCTCTACGAGGCGATCGCGGTGGACGGCGGCGGGGCGTGGCGGAAGTTCCGGCACATCACGCTGCCGATGATGACGCCGACGATCTTCTACAGCCTGGTGACGAGCGTGATCGGGGCGCTGCAGGTGTTCGTGCAGGCCGCGGTGATGACCGAGGGCGGCCCGAACGACTCGACCCTGTTCTACATCTACTACCTCTACCGGACCGCGTTCACCAACAACGAGATGGGATACGCCAGCGCGCTGGCGTGGATACTGTTCCTGGTGATCATGGCGATCACCGTGGCGCTGTTCCGCAACTCCAGCCGCTGGGTCTACTACGAGGCCGGGAGCGCGCGATGACCGCCGTACTGGAGAAACCCGAGACCGTCGCGGCCGCGCCGCCGGCGCCGCGGCCGCTCGCGCCGAAGGGGATCGGCAGGAAGGTCCTCGTCTACCTCCTGCTGGTGGCCGGGGCGGTGCCGACGCTGCTGCCGCTGATCTGGCTGGTGCGCAGTGCGCTGATGTCGTCGGCGCAGATCTTCGTCTCACCGGTGGAGTGGATCCCGAAACCGTTTGCCTGGGACAACTTCTCCGGTGCGCTCACCCAGGTGCCGTTCGCCCGCTACTTCCTGAACACGCTGATCATCGAGGCCGGCGTACTCGTCGGGACCGTGCTGTCCTGCTCGCTGGCGGCGTTCTCGTTCGCCCGGTTGCGCTGGAAGCACAAGAACCTGGTGTTCGGCCTGCTGATGTCGGGGGTGATGCTGCCGTACGCCGTCACGCTCATCCCGACGTTCCTGTTCTGGCAGAAGCTCGGCCTGGTGAACACCTACGTCCCGCTGATCCTGCCGTCCTGGTTCGGGACCGCGGTGTTCAACATCTTCCTGCTCCGCCAGTTCTTCCTGTCGATCCCGTACGAGCTGGACGAGTCGGCGTACATCGACGGGGCGACTCCGTTCCAGGTGTACTGGCGGATCATCCTGCCGCTGTCGAAACCGGCCCTGGCCGTGGTCAGCGTCTTCACCTTCCTGCACGTGTGGAACGACTACCTCGGGCCGCTGATCTACCTGAACGACTCGGACAAGTACACGCTGGCGATGGGGCTGGCGTCGTTCCAGGGCACCTACACCGCACAGTGGGGGTACCTGATGGCCGCGGCCGCCGTCGTGCTGCTGCCGATCGTGCTGTTGTTCGCCTTCGCGCAGAAGTACTTCGTCGAGGGCATCGCGCTGACCGGACTGAAAGGCTGACATGTACAAGGTGACCGTGCTCTACGGGCCGCCGGACTCCGCCGAGGAGTTCGACCGGTACTACGACCGCACGCACATCCCGCTCGCGCAGCGGATGACCGGGCTGAAACGGTGGACGGTGTGCCGGTTCGAGGCGGCGCCGGACGGGACGCCGCCGCAGTACCACTACCAGGCCGAGCTCTACACCGACAGCCGCGCCGACCTGGAGCTCGTGCTGAACTCGCAGGCCGGTCTCGAGGCGAACAAGGACCTGGAGAACTTCGCCACCGGCGGCGCGGTGTTCCTGTTCGGCGAGGAGCGGGAGGTGCCGGTCCGATGAGTGTCGACGTGATCGTCGTGGGTCTCGGCTTCGGCGCCGACTTCGCCCCGATCTACCAGGCGCATCCGGACGTCGGCCGGGTCGCGGTCGTCGACGCGGATCCCGCCCGTACGGCGGCCGTCGCCGACCGGCTCGGGATCGGCGAGCGGTTCGCGACCCTGGACGACGCGCTGGCCGCTCCGGGGTGGGACGCGGTCCACCTGCTGACCCCGGTACGGTTCCACGCCGACCAGGTCCGGCAGGTGCTGAAGTCCGGCCGGCACTGTGCGTCGGCGGTGCCGATGGCAACGACTCTCGAGGACCTCGACGCGTTGATCGCCGCCCAGGAGGATGCCCAGCGCAACTACATGATGATGGAGACCGCGGTCTACTCGCGGGAGTTCTTCCACGCCAAGCAACTGCTGGACAGCGGGCGGCTGGGCCGGCTGAGCTACTTCAAGGGCGACCACCTGCAGAACCTTGACGGCTTCCCGGAGTACTGGCGCGGCTACCCGCCGATGCACTACGTCACCCACGCGCTGTCGCCCGCGCTCGCACTCGCGAACACCCGAGTCGAGTCGGTCCGTTGCCTCGGGTCCAGCCGCCTCACCCCGGACCACATCGGCGTCGCCGGTGACGGGTTCGGTACCGAGGCCGCGTTGTTCCAGCTGGCCGGTGACGACGCCCTGGTCGCGAACGTGACGATGTCGTTCTTCCAGCTCGGCCGCAGCTACCTCGAAGGCTTCTCCGTGTACGGCGACGAAGGCGCACTGGAGTGGCCGCAGCTCGAGGGTGGACCGATGAAGGAGTTCGCGCTGCAGCCGCTCGCCGAAGGCCGCCGTGGGCGGGCGGTCAGCGAGGTCGACGTCCGGCCGCCTGGTGCCCCGGAGTTGTTGCCTGAGGCCCTGAGACCGTTCACCGACGGCGGCCACGGCGGATCCCATCCGCATCTCGTGCACGAGTTCGTGTCCAGCATCGTCGAGGGCCGCAAGCCCCGCGTGGACGCACGGACCGCGGCGACGTGGACGGCCCCCGGGATCTGCGCTCATCAGTCCGCACTGCAAGGCGGCGCCGAGATCCAGGTGCCGGACTACGGAGCGCGCTGATGCCTGTCATCGCCCTCGTCGGAGCCCTCGACACGAAGGGAGCGGAGTACACCTTCCTGGCCGACCGGGTCACCGCGCTCGGAGGCCGGCCGCTCCTGGTCGACGTCGGCGTCCTGGGCGAACCGTCCCTGACCGCGCGGATCGGGCGCGACCTGATCGCGGAGCTCGGAGGTGGTTCGCTGGCCGAGCTGCGCGAGCGTGGTGACCGGAACGCGGCGATGACCGTGATGGCCCGCGGTGCCGCCGGCGCGCTGGCCGATCTCGCGGCGACCGGCGACGTGGACGGCGTCCTCGCGGTCGGCGGGTCCAACGCCGCGTACGTGATGGCCGAGATCTGCGGACGGTTGCCGTTCGGGTTCCCGAAGGTGCTGGTCTCGACCATCGCGGCCGGCGACACCCGCTCGTACGTCCGCGAGACCGACCTGACGCTGATGTACCCCGTGGTCGACATCAACGGGCTCAACCGGCTCAGCCGGCCCGTCCTCGCCAACGCGGCCCAGGCCTGCGTGGGGATGGCCACGAGCCGGTACGCCGAACCCGCCGACTCCGCGCCCTTGGTCGGAGTGAGCATGTTCGGCGTGACGACGACCTGCGGGGCGAACGTGGTCCGGGGCCTCGACGACCGTGGCTTCGAGGCGCTGACGTTCCACAGCACCGGGGTCGGCGGCCGCACGCTGGAGGCGCTGGTCCGCGCCGGCACGATCCGTGGGGTCGCCGACCTGACGACGACCGAGTTGGCCGACGAACTGGTCGGCGGGGTCTGCTCGGCCGGTCCGGACCGGCTCACGGCCGCGGCGACGACCGGCGTACCTCAGGTCGTCAGCGTGGGTGCGCTGGACATGGCCAACTTCTACGACACCGTGCCGCCGGAGTACGCCGGACGGCAGTTGTACCCGCACAACCCGGCCGTCACGCTGATGCGGACGACCGCCGGGGAGTGTGCCGAGCTGGGCCGCCGGATCGCTGCCCGGCTCAACCCCTCGATCGCGCCGGTCGCCGTCCTGTTCCCGCGTCGCGGACTGTCGCAGCTCTCCACGCCCGGCGGGGTCTTCCACGACCCGGCCGCGGACGACGCGCTGTTCCAGGCTCTGCGGGACGGGCTGCGGCCCGGCATCGAGCTGCACGAATTCGACACCGACATCAACGACCCGGTGGTGTCCCGCACCGCCGTGGATCTGCTGGCCGGCTGGCTGGAGAAGGAGACGCCATGAACACACAGACCCGCGCCGAACTGCTGGCCGGATTCCGGGCCAAGGTCGCCGAGGGCCGCCCGATCGTCGGCGGCGGCGCCGGCACCGGGCTGTCCGCCAAGTGCGCCGAGGCGGCCGGCCTCGACTTCGTGGTGATCTACAACTCCGGCCGGTACCGGATGGCCGGCCGGTCCTCGATGGCCGGGTTGATGCCGTACGGCGACGCGAACGCGATCGTGATGGAGATGGGCGCCGAGGTGCTCCCGGTGACCGACACCCTTCCGGTGATGGCCGGGGTGTGCGGGACCGACCCGTTCCGGGACATCCCGCGGTTCCTCGACCAGGTCAAGGCGGCCGGGTTCGCCGGGATCCAGAACTACCCGACCGTGTGCCTGTTCGACGGGATCATCCGGGCGAACCTGGAGGAGACCGGGCTGGGCTTCTACCGCGAGGTCGACCTGGTCCGGGCGGCCCGGGAGCGCGACCTGGTCACGCTCGCCTACGTGCACAGCGAGGACGAGGCGGCCGCGATGACCGAGGCCGGCGCGGACATCCTGGTCCCGCACCTCGGCCTGACGACGTCCGGCATGATCGGCGCGCGGACCAGCCTGACGCTGGACGACGCGGTCGACCTGGTCGCGCGGCTGCGGGACGCGATCGTCGCGGTGGACCCGGGCGCGCTGGTGATCTGTCACGGCGGCCCGATCGCGACCCCCGAGGACGCGCGGCACGTGCTGTCGAAGGTCGACGGGGTCGTCGGCTTCCTCGGCGCCTCCAGCATGGAGCGCCTGCCGACGGAGGTGGCCATGGTCGACCACATGCGCAGCTTCCACGAGATCCGGGTCAGCTGACAGCCGACCGGGGACACCGCGAGCGCGGCGTCCCCGGTCGGTGGTTGTCTCAGGTCACTCGCCGACGAGTTGGTCGTAGTGCGTGGTGAAGGAGACGTGGTTGACGCCGTCGAAGACGGCGGGGATCTTGCCGTAGGCGGTGATGGCGGTGGCCGCGCCGTTGGCCTTGCTCATCGCGTACTGGTCGCCGGACTGCGTGTTGTGGTCGACCGCCACGATCAGCGACCCGCCGCGGGTGCCGCAGCCCTGGACGACCAGGGACTCGTAGTTCGCCCAGCCGGAGCTGCGGATCAGCTTCAGGACCGGCTTGGCGCCCGCCGCGACCGGGATGCGCACGGTGTAGAGCGCACCGGCGTTGGTGGTCATCAGCAGGGTGTCGTACGTCGCGGTCTCGCTGATCACGGTCATCGCCTTGAACCCGCGGAAGCCCGGGAGCGGGCCGAGCGCCTTGAAGCCGGCGCCGACGATCTGGTAGCGGTACAGGCTGCCGTTGGTGTTCAGGCCGTACAGGTACGCGTGCCGCGGCTGCGCGACGCTGTAGTTGGACGTGGCGATGGACTTGAAGCTCGCCCAGCCCGTGCCGACCTTCTTGAACGTCGGCACCGGCGCACCCTCGTCCGGCAGGTACGTCGTGTGCCGGTACAGGTTCGAGCCCTGCAGGAACAGGCCGTACATGTAGTACTGCGTGCCGGCCGCGTTCACCGCGCCGTACCAGGTCGCGTTGGTCCGGGTGACGACGTAGTTGAACGGCTCGTAGGTCACGGCCCGCGGCGGCTTCGCCGCGGTGACGTCGGCATCCTGCACGGTGCCGGCGGCGGTCGGCCAGCCGACCCAGCTGATGCACGGGCCGGCCGCGGCGGCCTTCATCGATTGCGGCTGCATCTTGGCGGCGATCTTCGCCGACAGGTCGGGCTTCGGGTCGGCCTGACCACCGGCCACGGCCGGGCCGGATGCGGCGGTCGCGGCGAGCATGCCGACACCCGCCACGGCGAGCGCGAGGCGCTGCAGTTTCATCAAGGAGTCCCCCTCCAGGACAAGAAAAAGGTCTCGGTCGACCCGAGACCCCGCACACTCTAACCTGGATCGGCCGACATTCGGCAAGGTCCTGCACTTTCGTGCAACCGGCCCGGAAACGGAGTCCCGGCACCGCTGCCGCGACGCAGATCAGGAGACAGCCATGGCCCTGCCCGAGCCCGTCGTCCAGCGCGGTATCGCGATCGCCGGGGAGAATCCGATGATCGTCCTGTACCGCCCGGGCAGCGACGACCTCGTCGTCCTGGTGAGCATGTGGACGGCGAAGTACTCGCCCGTCGGGGCCGGCCGTGCGCTGCTGATCTGGGCCGATCCCGGCGAGTCCGGGCTCGGCGCCGAGACGCCGACCGGGATGTACGCCGACAACCCGGAGCTCGCGCGGTACGTCTGGGAGAACTTCTACCGCGACTACGACACGATTCGCGGCCGGGGGATCGAGACGAACCCGCCGGTCCCGGCCCGGTTCACCGAGGTGTCCGGTGGCGACCGCTTCCACCGGATCACCTGCGTGTCGGCAGGCATCACGATCGAGCTGGAGTGGCGCGACGTACTCGACACCTTCCAGGTGATGACGCGGCTCACCGGCTTCGAGACCTCGGCGATCGGCCGGCCGTGCGCGGGCGCCGAGGTGCGCGTGAACGGGGTCGCCGCACGCGGCGAGGTCCATCAGCCGGAGGGGTGGTTCGGCAGTTCGGCGGCGCTGGCCTTCGCCGAGACGTGGCGCGAGATCTGATCCGCACCGCCGGCGGCGTAACGGCAGGGGGTGTTCTCGCGATACCCGGGTAACGCTGAGGAGCATCGGGGCCGGGTGGGTGGGGATGTCTGTGCTGGCGATGTGTCCGCTGTGCGCGGACGACGACGACGTCGAGGTGGTCGAGGACCTGTCCGATGGTCGGCAGCGGGTGCGGCACCGGTGCGGGTACGAGTGGACGCACGGCGCCGCCGACGTCGCGAAGTCGCGGCCGGCGTACACGCTCGACGAGCTGAGGTCGCGGTTCCCGGGGCCGCGGGACGTGGATCCGAAGTGGCTGCTGCGCGCGGAGGAGTTGAAGGCCGAGTACCTTCAGCGCGAGCCCGGGTTCGATCCGGCAGTGTCCTGGACGACGTACCAGCAGCTGTTCTCGACGGACGGGCTCTGGACTTGTGATCCCGTTGACCTGTGGGCGTTTGCCAACGATGAGGCTGGGGCGCCGCCGGGGGACCCGTCGGTCTTCAACGCGGCCTGGAACGAGATGGGGACCGAGGTCGCCGCGCGGTACACCCGCAACACTGTCGACTACCTGCTGCGCGGCCCGGACGACATCCCGCTCGAGGATCGCCTGCAGCATCTGCTGTCCGGCACGAAGCCGTTCTCCATGCCGGGCTTCAAGGAAGCGATGCTGACCAAGGTGCTGTGCGTGGTGGACGCCGAGCGGTTCCTGCCGATCCTCGAGTACACGACCGAGGCCGGCGGGAAGCGCGAGATCGCCCGTCTGGTCTACGGTCTCGAGCTCCCCGCCCCGGGGACGGTCGACTGGACCCTCGGCCGGCTCGTTGTCTGGAGCAACGACGTCCTGCACGCGCTGGCCGGCGAAGGGTTCGCCAACCAGGAGCACGCCGCGGCCTTCCTCCGGTGGGCCAAGGATCAAGCCGCCGGTCCGTCCTGACGGCCCTACCGGATCGGGCGGAAGGTACGGCGGAGGTCGTCGGTCCACTCGGTGGGCAGCTCCCACGGGATGAAATGGCCGCCGTTGGGGTGGGCGGTGAGGTTGACGTGGTTGTACCAGGCGGCGCGGTCGCCGGCTAGGAAGTTCTGGACTCGTTGCTCCGGGGTGCTGACGCCGGGCGGGTTCTCGTGGCCGACGAAGGTGATGCCGGTCGGCGCCTCGATCACCGGCCATCGGTCGTGCGACGGGGTCCACGGGTAGCGGTTGTTGTTCGCGTACGTGCGGATCGAGGTGTCGATCGCGTTCCCGGCCCAGTAGATCGTGGCGTGCGTGAGTACGTCGTCCCGGCTGAACGGATCGCCTTCGGACCAGCTGTTCCACCGCTCGAGCATCCACGCGAGCATGCCGGCCGGTGAGTCGGCCAGGCCGAAGCCGAGGGTGCTCGGGTGGAGGACGTGCGCCGCGAGGTGGGCGGCGAACCGTCGTTCCAGCTCGATGATCCGGGCGTGGACGTCCGGCGGCAGATCGGGCGGGAGCGGGTTGCCGCCGGTGAAGTCCCACGCGCGGTCGCCGGTGAAGAAGTCGAGCTTCAGACCCGAACCGATGTGGATTCCGTACAGCTCGTCGGCGTACTTGTGCCCGAGTTGGCCGGTGACGAGGGCGCCGACGTCACAGCCGGCGGCGGCGTACTTCGGGAAGCCGAGGACACCGGTCATCAGCTCGTGCCAGACGTCGGCGATCTTCCAGAAGTTCATGTCCGGGTGGTTCGTCAGCGGCGTCGAGAACCCGAACCCGGGCAGCGACGGCACGATCACCTCGAACGCGTCGGCCGGATCACCGCCGTACGACGCCGGGTCCGCGAGCCGGTCGATCACCTTCGACCAGTGCCAGAACGTCCACGGCCAGCCGTGACTCAGGATCAGCGGGACCGGATCGGGCCCGACGCCGGCCTTGCGCAGGAAGTGCACCGGGACGCCGCCGACGTCCACCCGGTACTGCTCGTAGGCGTTCATCGCCCGCTCGGCGGCCCGCCAGTCGAACCCGTGCGCCCAGTACTCCACGAGCTCCTGCAGGTCGGTACGACGTACGCCGTAGAAGCCGTCGTCGTTGCCCGCGTCGAGCGGCCACTTGGTCGCCCGCAGCCGCTGCCGCAGGTCGTCCAGCACCTCGTCGGAAACATGGATCGGGGTCTGTTCCAGAGTCTTCATGGTTGCCTCAGGCATCGTCGGCGGCGAGCGCGGTCAGCCGGGAGAGGACTGGCATCGAGCCGGCCAGGGCGGCCCGCTCGTCGTCGGTCAACCGGTCGACCAGGTCGGTCAATCGGGCGACGCGGTTCGCGTGCCGGGAGTCGACGACGTCCCGGCCCTCGCGGGTGAGCGAGAGCAGCATCGCGCGGCCGTCCCGCGGATCCGGGCGACGTTCGAGCAGCCCGTCCTGCTCGAGTTTCGCGACCAGGCTGGTCAACGCGGGCTGCTTCAACTGCTCGGTCTTCAGCAGGTCCGTCAGTCGCATCGGTCCGCCGCGCTGGAGGGTGTGCAGCACCGACAGCGTGGAGAAGTTGAACCTCCGGACCGACGGCAGCCGGATGAAGATGGTGTTGAAGTCCTCGATCACCGTCGTCAACCGGTCCACGTCCACCGTCACGCGGACGACAATATCAATTTTCGATGTAACTCGGCAACCCGGTGGCCGGCCGGCTGCTGTCAGTTGCTCAGGGCAACCGGGACGGCGAACGTGGTCTCGCCGGACTTCAGGTTGAGGGTCGCGGTGGTGAGCTCGTCGGGCAGGTGACCCGTGAAGGTGATGGTCCCGCGTTCGACACCGCCGGCCGGGACGGAGCCGGGCCAGTCGCTGCGGAAGCCGTCGGCCTTCAGCGAGGTCCCGTCCGGGCCGGTGAAGGTGACGTCGTCGTGGGGGACCGGCAGCGACTGGTCGCCGCCGTTGCTGACCACGACCTGGACGCGGGTGAAGTGGCTCGTGTACGTGACGTTCTCGACCGTGACGGTCAGGCCGGCGCCGGTCTTGGCCGCCGGCTTGAGTAGGCGGTCCTCGCCCGACTCCTTGCCGGTGACGTATCCGGCGACGTACTCGGCGCCCGCGGTGAGCGCGAACCCGCCGATCCCGACGCCGACCAGGACGGCGACGATCGCGATCACGACCGGTACGTCGAGGCGGCCGCCCGCCGGTCGCTCCTCGGACGAGAACGCGTCGATCAGCGCGACCACCATGGCGGCGACCAGCGCGATCGCGGGCGGGACCAGCCACCGCAGCGCGCCGCCCACACCGTCGCCGAAGAAGGACGCGGCGACGTTGATCACCAGGCCGAGCCCGAGTACGGCGGCCGCGACCAGCAGGACCCGGACGAGCCGGACGTGGCCGGGCTGTGACTCCGCGGTCGGCTCGGGATTGCGGCGTACCGACTCGGGCTTGCGGCGTCCCGGCTCGGGCTTGCGGCGTCCCGGCTCGGGCTGCTCCGCGCGGCTCGGTCGCTCCTGCTCGAACGCGGACTCCGGCCAGCCGGCCGACTCCGACCAGCTCGCCTGCGCGCCTTCCGGGTGGGTCAGCGCCGGACGCTGGGTGCCCGACCACGGCGAACGGGCCGGCTCGGGGTTGTCCGCCGACGGGTAGGCATCCCAGGCGGCGTCCCGCGCCTCCTCGGGATCAACCCATCCGACCCGCGCCCCACCAACCCACTCCCCACCGTCCGCGTCCTGGCGATCTCCCCCAATGATCCGATCAAACAAATCCCCCGACTCCGCCTGCTCGTACCCCGACGAACCAGCCTGATCCGAGGAGCCGTACGGGCCTGGCGCCCCAGGCTCATCCGCGGATCCGTGCACGCCCGGCGAACCAGGCCGATCCAGCGAGCCATGCCCGCCCGACGCCCCAGGCTGATCCGCCATTCCATGCGGGGTCTGCCGGTCAAGCTGACCCGGCGAACCAGGCTGACCAGGCGAGCCGTGCAAGCCTGGCGAATCAGGCTGACCCGGCGAGTCGTACGGGGTCTGTGGGTCGGGCTGGTCCGGCGAGGCGTTTGGAGTCTGCGCACCAGGCCTTCCGGGTGAACCGGGCTGACCCGGCTGGGCCGGCGAGTCGTGCGGAGCCTGCGCGCCGGGGTGATCCGGTGATCCAACCCGCATCTCCCACGCCGGTTGGCCGGCGTCCGGCGAGCCAGCCGGCGTGCGCCCGGGCGGGCTCGCCGACGCCTCCCCGCGCAGTCCAGCCGATGCCTCCCTGGGCAGTCCAGCCGATGCCTCCCTGGGCAGTCCAGCCGATGGCTCCTTGGGCAGTCCAGCCGGTGCCTCCCCCCGCGGTCCGGCCGGAGTCGTTCCGGGCGGACCGGCCGGAGCTTGTCCGGGTGGTCCGGGCTGGGGCTGCGGGGTTGCCGGTGGGGGAGTTGCCGGTGGTGCGACCACGGGCGGGGGGACCGCCGCCGACGGAGGCGGGCTGCTGTCCGCGTCCCGCTGAGGTGACGGGGCTGCCTGGGAGCGGTCGGGTGGTGGGGCTGCCGGGGCGGGGTCGGCGGTGGGGGTCTTGTGGAAGGTGAGGACCGAGCGGCCGATGTGGATTCGGTCGTTGTCGGTGAGTTCGGTGGGCGCGGCGAGGCGGCGGCCGTTCAGGCCGGTGCCGTTGCGGGACTCGTCGACCAGCGTCCACGCCGTACCGCTGCGGTTGAGCCGGGCGTGGATCCGGGAGATCTGGTCGTCCGAGGGCAGCCTGATGTCGGCGTTCGAGCCGCGGCCGATGGTGATCGTGTCGCCGTCGGCAGGCAGCGCCCAGCGCTGCGCACCGAGCGACACCGCGAATTCGGTTTCCAACTAACACCCCACCCGGCAGCCAACCCGTCTGCGCGATTCTGCCTGCCCGACCCACCCCGGGTCCAGACCGCCCCGCCCCCATGAGCCTCGTCACACTCACCCCGGCGCGGCGGGCCCGCTGGACACCCACCCGCGCGTACGGCGGCCCGGCCGCGGACCGCCGTACGCCTGAGCTGTCAGTTGAGAGTCATCCGGGGCTCGCCATTCAGGAGACCGGCGCCCGAGATCGTGCAGGTGCCGCCGCGATTCTGGGCGTACGCCTGCCGCACGCAAGACCGGGTGGCGAGCTGGCCCCAGTAGTTGGGGTGGAGGGATTCCTGGAGGTAGTAGTTGGAGCCGACCGTGGTCACCGTCCGGATCTGGTTGATCCACTCGGTCTTGTCGACCGCGGTCGCCTGGGTCCACGAACTCAGGCCGACCTCTTCGTACAGCCCGACCGTCTTCTCGCACAGCCGCCGGCCGTTGAACGCCGACTGCAGCTCGAGCAACCGCGTGTTCGTCAGCCCGGACTGGCCGATCGCCGCGCGGACGGTGTTGTTGATGGTGACGAGCGCCGTACTGTTCGCCCAGTCCGCGTCCGCGTTCCAGAAGCCGCAGCCGCCGATGCTCTGGCGGGTGTAGCCGGTCTGGACGTACCGGATCCCGCTACCGGGCGGCAGCGGCGACGGGTACGTCTGGACGAGCAGCGTCCACGCGTTGTCGCCGTACCCGGCGTTCCGCATCGCGGTCCGGATGTTCTGGAACGCCGTCGCGATCCGGCCGCGGACGGTGGTCACGTTGGCGGCGGTGAAGTTGTTGACGACCGAGGAGTCGTCCTTGCAGTAGTCCGGGTACCACGACGGCGAGAGCAGGAAGTTCTGCACGCACCGGGTGACGATCGCCGCGAAGTTGAAGTCGTTGCCGCCGACCGACACGACCACCTGCTTGACGTTGTGGCTCGCGGCGAACTGCTGCAACAGCTTCGCCTGGCCGAGGTGCCCGGCGCCGTCGTCGTAGAAGTCGATCCCGGGCTTGAAGTAGTCGCCCGTGGTGGTCGTGGTGCGGGCGCCCGAGCAGGCCAGGTTCAGTCCGCCGACACCGCCGCCGATGTACGCCTCGGCCGACCGGCTGCGGTGACACCTCGGGATCTGCTCGGCGGTCCCACTGGCGTTGTCGTGGTAGGCGTGCGCGCCGAGTGCGTCGGCCGGCGCCTCGGAGTTGTTCGAGCTGCCGGCCCAGCGGCCGGCCTCGCCCGAGATGTAGGAGTCGCCGACGGTCACGACGTACGGCGTACCGGTCCCGGGCCCGTCGGCCTGCGCGGGGGTTGCGACCAGGCCGAGCCCAGCCATGGAGAGTACGAGAACTGCGGTCAAAGAGCGGGGCGGAATCTTCACCGGAAGGCCTCTCTCGCCGGAGGTCGGTGACCGGCCCGGCCACCGTGGCGAGAAATGTACTTCCGGGTAACCCCGAAGAACAGACCGAGAGTACTGACACCTTTGCGCACTGTCACCGCGGTGTCAGTACTCCCGGCTCGAAGCTCAGCCAGGGAGGTCGAGCGGGGCGGGGTAGCGGGCTTCCCACCACGTCTTCCAGCGCTCGTCGATCGGGTCGCGGGCGACGTCGCGGTACAGGGTGAGGATGGCCATCGAGGCGCCGTCGGGCTTCTGCTCCGAGGGTGGGATGTGGCTCAGGACGAGCAGGCCGTTGCCCCAGCTGTCGACGGTCAGGCCGACCTGGTGGTCGGACGTGAACCACACCTGGCCCTTCGCCGGCTCACCGATCAGGTCGAGCTCGTACGGCGTACCGCTCGGCTGCATGTCGATGCCGAGCTCCGTGATCGGCGAGGTCGCCCCGGTGCCCGAGTAGAACAGCGTCCGCCGGGTCTCGCCCTGGTGGTGTTCCACCGCGAACCGCAACTGCTGGAGGAAGGTGATCCAGCCCTCGGTGACGTCGTCGTAGTACTGCTCCCAGTCCGGGTTGTCGCCGTGCGCCGCCCTGGTCAGGGTGATCCGCGCGCCACCCTCGGCCGGCTCGACCACGAACTCGTCGCCGCTGCCGAGGGTGAGGATCCCGTGCTCGGCGTCCGCGGTGACCTGGGTGAAGTAGATCAGGTCGATCTCCTCCTCCAGGCCGCCCTCGGGACCCTCGTACTCCCAGCCGTGCCAGTGCCGGATCTTCTCCTTGTCCCGCATCGCGTCCCACACCGCCTCGACCGGCGCGGCCACCGTCACCACGATCCGCGGTCTGTCCTCGGTCATGCCTTCCCTCCCGGGTCCTTCGATCCGTCATCGGTACGGCGGGACGCCGGGTGGCCTCCCGCGATCAGCCGGTACGGGCGACCGCCGTCGCTGTCGAACTCCTCGACGGTCCGCCGGATCGCCTCGGTCAGCGCGTCGGTGAACCGGTGCACGTCACCGGGCTCGGCGAACCGGACCTCGGCCTCGAGCGTGAACGTCAGCAGGCGCTTGCCCTCGGCATCGGCCTTGCTCTGCATCCGGGCCACGTCCCGGACGGTGCCGGCGGCAACCTCCACCAGGTGCTCGGCGGCGTACTGGTCCTGGATCGAGCTGAACGCGCGGCCCATCACGGCCGGGTCGACCACCAGCGTCGCCGCGGACGCCCGCAGGATCCGCTCGGTGAACCCACGCCGCTGCCGCTCCTCGACCAACTCCACCAGCCCGGCCTTCTCGAGCTCCCGCAGGTGGTAGTTGACTCGCTGCCGCGGCACCTCCAGCGCCGCCGCGAGCTGGGTCGCCGACGACGGCTCTCGCAACAGGTCCAGCAGCCGCCGGCGGATCGGCGACAACGCCAACCGCACCTTCTCCGGCTCCTCCACGTACCCCAACACACCCCCCACCCTCCACTTGACAGAAAAATTTGTCAATAGGCTGCGGATCGCCAGGCCATCTCAATCGACCGCCCGCGTGCACGACCCGCCTGGAACTCGCGGCGGCCGGCAATTGTGATGGCCTGGACGTCCGGGAGGATGGGGCCATGTCAGTCCGACGGCCGCAACTGCCGGTCGGGACGCAGGTGGTGATCCGCGTCGCCGCGCCCGACGACCGGGGCGGTACGGCGCAACGCGGGGCGACCGGCCGGGTCGCGGGCGTCACGCCGGACGGCCGCTACACGGTGCGCCTCGTCGACGGCCGGGAGACCGTGGCGCGGCGCGATCAGTTGAGCCTGCGTACGGCGTACCAGGACGAGGCGATCGAGTTGGATCAACCTGACGGCGACCGCCTGGTGCTCGAACACACGATGTACGCCGCGGTCGTCGGCTCGCGGGCGTTCGGCCTCGACACCGACACCTCGGACACCGACACCCGGGGTGTGTACGTCGCCCCGACCGAGGCGTTCTGGTCGCTGGCCAAGCCGCCGACCCACGTGGACGGCCCGGAGCCAGAGTGGTTCTCGTGGGAGGTCGAGCGGTTCTGCGAACTCGCGCTGAAGGCGAACCCCAACCTGCTGGAGGTCCTGCATTCGCCGCTGGTGGTCCGGCAGACTCCGCTCGGCGAGGAACTGGTGGACCTGCGCGACGCGTTTCTGTCGCAGTTGGCCTACCAGACGTACTCCGGCTACGTCCTCAGCCAGTTCAAGAAGCTGGAGGCGGACTTCCGGCGGGACGGTGCGCCGAAGTGGAAGCACGTCATGCACCTGATCCGGCTGTTGCTCGCGGCCCGTGGTCTGTTGCTGGAGGCAACGCTGGTCGTCGACGTCGGCCCCGACCGCGAGCGGCTGCTCGCGGTCAAGCGCGGTGAGCTGTCGTGGGAGGAGGTCGAGCGTTGGCGGCTCGGCCTGCACGAGGAGCTCGATCACGCCCTGCGACGTACGGTGCTCCCGGCGACTCCGGACGTCGTCCGCGTCGACGCCTGGCTCCGATCCGTCCGGAAGAGGAGCCTCACCGATGCGTGACATGCGAGAGCTCGACTACGCCGAGCTACGGCAGATCATGGGCGAACAGCCCTACCGGTTGCTCTTCGCAACAGTCTCCGGTGCCCACCTCTACGGCTTTCCGTCCCGCGACTCCGACGTCGACCTCCGCGGTGTCCACGTCCTGCCCGCCGCGGAAGTCGTCGGCCTGCGCACGGGCCCTGAGACTCTCGACCGGGCACGCGCACCACTATCGCGGATTCGCGAACACGCAGTGGGACTTCTTCCTGAAGAAGCAGGAGTTGAAGCCGCTGCTCTACATCTTCCGGGTCCTCCTCACCGGCATCCACCTGATGCGGACCGGGGTCGTCCAGGCTGATCTGCGGGAGCTTGTCCAGGAGGTGCCCGAGGCGCCGGCGTACCTGGGGGAGCTGATGGCAGCCAAGGCCGAGCCGGGCCGTGCGCGAGCTTCTCGTCAGGGCACGGCTGACGTCCTGACCGTGGGGCGGCTCGCTTTCTGGGCGTGGGACAGCGATTGCTGGGGACCGGTGCCGGGCCTAGGGTAATTACTTAACTTCGTGAAGCATTGACATTGCGGCTGGCGAGGTAAATAGTTCCGTCCTGAAATCAATCAGAAAGCAGAGTGAATCAACAGTGTCGAACATCGAGGTGCTGCAGCTCCGGAATGCCGGGGTCAGTCTGGTGCTGGACTGCTCGGGTCCCGCGCTTCCGTCCGTCCTGCACTGGGGCGCGGACCTGGGCGAGTTGACCGGGGAAGCTCTGCTGGAACTGAGGCGTGGGGCCGGTGCGGTCCAGGACGGCAACGGTCTGGACGACAACCAACCGGTCGCGATCGTGCCGGAGTACTCCACCGGCTGGTTCGGGCTGCCGGGGCTGAGCGGCCATCGCGACGGCAAGGACTTCTCCGCGAGCTTCCGGCTGACCGCCGTCGCGCAGACCGGCACCACCGTGCGGGCGGACGCCGAGGACCCCGAGGCGGGCCTGAAGCTCCGCCTGACCATCGAGCTGACCGACTCCGGCCTGGTCAGGGCCATGGCTGACCTCACCAACACCGGCGGTACGCCGTACACGGTGGATGGGCTCGTGCTCGCGCTGCCGGTGCCGACCGAGGCGACCGAGCTGCTCGACCTGACGGGCCGGCACATCGGTGAGCGGCACCCGCAGCGGCACGCGTTCACCCAGGGCGCGCACGTCCGCGACAACCGCCGCGGCCGCACCGGCGCCGACGCGACGCTGCTGCTCGTCGCGGGGACGCCGAACTTCGGCTTCCGGGCCGGCGAGACCTGGGCCGTCCACACTGCCTGGAGCGGAAACCACCGGTCGTACGCCGAACGCGGCATGAGCGGGTACGGCGTCATCGGCGGCGGCGAGCTCCTGCTGCCGGGCGAGGGCCGGCTCGAGTCGCAGGGCACCTACAGCACGCCGTGGATCTACGGTTCGTACGGCGTCGGCCTGGACGAGTCGTCGGCCCGCTTCCACGAGTTCCTCCGGGCCCGCGACAACCACCCGAAGACCGAGCGTCCCGTCGTACTGAACACCTGGGAGGCCGTCTACTTCGACCTCGACCTGGACAAGCTGAAGGCGCTCGCGGACGCGGCCGCCGAGGTCGGGGCCGAGCGGTTCGTGCTGGACGACGGCTGGTTCCGCGGGCGGCGCGACGACCACGCCGGCCTCGGCGACTGGTACGTCGACGAGGGCATCTGGCCGAAGGGGTTGCACCCGCTGGTCGACCACGTGAAGAGTCTCGGACTGCAGTTCGGGTTGTGGGTCGAGCCGGAGATGGTGAACCCGGACTCCGACCTGGCCCGCGAGCACCCCGATTGGATCCTTGCCACCGGCAACCGCATGCCGCCGACCGCGCGGCACCAGCAGGGCCTGAACCTCGGCGTCCCGGCGGCGTACGACTACATCCTCGAGCGGCTGGACGCGCTGCTGACCGAGTACGACATCGCGTACCTGAAGTGGGACCACAACCGCGACTTCGTTGACGGCGGCAACCAGCTGACCGGGACGGCCGGAATCCATGCGCAGACGCTGGCGGTGTACCGGCTGATCGACGAGCTGAAGCGGCGGCACCCGGGGCTGGAGATCGAGTCCTGCTCGTCCGGAGGTGCCCGGGTCGACCTCGGCATCCTGGAGCGCACCGACCGGGTCTGGGGCAGTGACAGCAACGACGCGCTGGAGCGCCAGACGATCCAGCGCTACACGCAACTGCTGCTGCCGCCGGAGCTGATCGGCTGCCACGTCGGCCCGCCGCGGGCGCACACCACCGGTCGTACCCAGACGCTGTCGTTCCGCGCGACCACCGCCCTGTTCGGCCACTTCGGTATCGAGTGGGACATCGCCTCCGCCACCCCCGAGGAGCGCGTGGAACTCGCAGGCTGGGTCGCCCTGCACAAGGAGCTGCGGCCGCTGCTGCACACCGGTCGCGTGGTCCGCGCCGACCGCGGTCCGGACGACTTCATGCTGCACGGCGTGGTCGCCCAGGACGGTTCCCGGGCCGTGTACGCCGCCGTACAACTGACCCAGTCGGTCACGTCGGCCGTGGGCCGGGTCCGGCTGCCCGGTCTGGACGCGGACCGGACGTACCGGGTCACCAAAACCGCGACACCCGGGCCGGAGTCGCGGGCGGCGTCCTGGTGGACCGACGGTGGTCAGGTGGAACTGAACGGCGCGGCCCTGGCCGCGGTCGGGGTGCAGATCCCCGCCCAGTGGCCCGAGAGCGCGATCCTGCTGGACGTGACCGCGATCGACTAGCCCCGGTCGATCGACGACTGAGAAGGAGATCCCCGTGACCGCGACCACCAACGCACCACCGACGAGCAGACGAAGTCACGGGGAGGCGACGGCCGCGCCGCGGCGGCGGCGAAGCCTCGGGGACCTGAAGGTCGCGATGATCTTCCTGGCTCCGGCCACCCTGGGCTTCGTCGTCTTCTACATCTGGCCGACGCTGCGGGGCGCGTACCTGAGCTTCGCCGAGTACAGCCTGCTGCAGGCGCCGGACTTCAACGGTCTGGCGAACTACGAGCGGATGCTGCAGGACAGCCTGTTCTGGAACGCGCTGCTGGTCACGGTCGAGTACGTCGTGATCAACATCGGGGTGCAGACGGTGCTGGCGGTCGGGATCGCGATGCTGATGTACCGGCTGACCCAGTCGATCACGGTCCGGGCCGTGATCCTGCTGCCGTACCTGGTCGCGAACGTGGTGGTCGCGCTGGTCTGGTACTGGATGCTCGACTTCCAGGTCGGCATCGTGAACCAGGGCCTCACCTGGATCGGGATCGACCCGGTCGCCTTCTTCGGCGAGTCCCAGTGGGCGATCCCGACGATCGCCGGCATCAACGTCTGGCGGCACATGGGCTACACCGCACTGCTGGTGTTCGCGGGGCTGCAGATGATCCCGAAGTACGTCTACGAGGCCGCCGAGGTGGACGGGTCGACCGAGTGGAAGACGTTCTGGCGGATCACGCTGCCGCTGCTGCGGCCGGTCCTGGTGATGGTCCTGGTGGTCACCATGATCGGCTCGTTCCAGATCTTCGACACGGTCGCGGTGACCACGGCCGGTGGCCCGATCAACGCGACCCGGGTCATCTACTACTACATCTACGAGCGGGCGTTCACCCGGTTCGACTTCGGCTACGCCTCGGCGATGGCGATGGTGCTGTTCGCCATCCTCGCGGTGGTCTCGCTGTTGCAGCTGCGGCTGCTCCGCGCGAAGGAGAGTGACCTGGCATGACGAAGTCGATGAGTCCCGGCCGCATCGCGGCCTGGGTCAGCCTGGCCGTGCTGATGCTGATCACGCTCTTCCCGTTCTACTGGATGTTGCGTACGGCGCTGTCGGACAACACCCAGCTGGCCGGCCACCCGAACTCGTTGCTCCCGGTCGAGACCACGCTCGGCGCGTTCAAGCGAGTGCTCGGGTTGTCGACGCTGGAGGAGGCCCAGGCGCAGGGTGGTTCCGGTGCCTCGGTCAACTTCTGGCTGTACCTGCGCAACTCGGTGGTGGTGGCAACGATCACCACGATCTGCCAGGTGTTCTTCAGCGCGATGGCGGCGTACGCGTTCGCCCGGTTGCGCTGGCCGGGGCGGGACAAGGTGTTCGCGCTGTTCCTGGCCGCGCTGATGGTGCCGCCGATCTTCACCACGCTGCCGAACTTCGTGCTGATCAAGAGCCTCGGGCTGCTGAACAGCTTCGCCGGCATCATCCTGCCCGGTGCGTTCATGACACCGTTCGCCATCTTCTTCCTCCGGCAGTTCTTCCTCGGCATCAGCCGGGAGCTGGAGGAGGCGGCGATGATCGACGGCGCCGGGCACCGGAAGATCTTCTTCGGCCTGATCATCCCGATGAGCGCGGCGCCGATCACCACGCTGGCGATCCTGACCTACATCAACTCCTGGAACGACTACTTCTGGCCGCTGCTGGTCGGCCAGCAGGAGAACGTCCGGGTGCTGACGGTCGCGCTGGGCGTGTTCCGTTCGCAGACCCCGCAGGGCGGGCCGGACTGGGCCGGGCTGATGGCCGCCACACTGGTCGCGGCGCTGCCGATGATCGTGCTGTTCTGCGCGTTCGCGAAGAAGATCACCAACTCCATCGGTTTCTCCGGGATCAAGTGAGGTGCCTGTCATGACCATGTCGAGACGCACACTGCTGAAGGCCGGACTCGCCGGGCTGGCCGCGTCGGCGGTTGCCGGCTGCAACAACGGTGCCGCCGCCCGGGGAGAGGGCGAGGTCATCTACTGGCTCTGGGACTCGGCCCAGCTGCCGATGTACACCGAGTGCGCGAAGGTGTTCCACGAGCAGAATCCGCAGTACACCGTGAAGATCGAGCAGTACGGCTGGAACGACTACTGGTCGAAGCTGGTGACCGGGTTCATCTCGGAGACCGCGCCGGACGTGTTCACCGGGCACTCGTCGAAGTATCCGCTGTTCGCGGACAAGGGCCAGGTGCTGGCGATCGACGAGTTCGTCGCCCGCGACAACGTCGACCTGAGCATCTACCAGAAGGGTCTGGCCGACCGCTGGATCGGTGCCGACGGCAAGCGGTACGGCCTGCCGAAGGACTGGGACACCGAGGTCTACTTCTACAACAGCGCCCTGACCGAGGCCGCCGGGATCAGCACCGAGCAGCTCAACTCGATGACCTGGAACCCGAAGGACGGCGGCACGTTCGAGCAGATCGTCCGGCGGTTGACGGTCGACTCCAAGGGCCGCCGCGGTGACCAGCCCGGGTTCGACAAGGACGACGTCAAGGTCTACGGCCTCGGGTACGCCGATGCCGGCGGCGGCGACGGTCAGACCAGCTGGAGCTGGTACGCCGCGATCAACGGGTGGAAGTACTCCGAGGGCGAACCGTGGGGGACGAAGTTCTTCTACGGCGACCCGAAGTTCACCGAGACCATCGAGTGGTGGCGTGGCCTGATCACCAAGGGCTACATGCCGACGTACGCGCAGGCGAAGTCCGGGGTGGACGTGACCACCAGCTTCGGGGCGGGCAAGTACGCGATCACCCCGAACGGCTCCTGGATGCTCGGCACCTACGCCGGGCTGAAGCAGGTGAAGACCAAGCTGGCCCGGCTGCCGATCGGCCCGATCGGCAAGCGGATGTCGATGATGAACGGGCTCGCGGACACGATCTGGGCGGGCACCACCCGCCGGGACGCGTCCTGGGCCTGGGTGAAGTTCCTCGGCTCGCAGACCGCGCAGGACATCGTCGCCAAGGCGGGAGTGGTGTTCCCGGCGGTGGCGGCGAGCATGCCGGCGGCCAAGGCGGCGTTCGCCGAGGCCGGGTGGGACGTGACCCCGTTCCTGGAGCCGGTCGAGGCGGGTGACGTCTTCCCGTACCCGGCCAACCCGAACGCGGCCGACGTGACCGCGGTGATGACGCCGGCGATGGACGCGGTGATGTCGTTCGAGGCCGAGCCGGCGTCGTTGGCCGAGGCCAACGACGACGTCAACCAGATCCTGGCCGCGAACGCCTGAGGGTTTCCCCGGGGTCCGCCTACGCCCGGGGGAGTACGTCGTACTGCGTCCGAGAGCGCAGTGTGCTCCTCCGGGGGTAGGTGAGGTGTCGCCGCCGAGGCGACGCGGTGACAGGGGTCCGGACGACAACCTTGGTGCAGTCGAAGGAACTGCGAGCACCGAGGAGTGTCATGAGCGACGAGAGACCGGGCGGACCGATCCGCATCGGGGACAAGGAACGCGAGGACGCGGTCAAGCGTCTGGGCGAGCACTACGAAGCCGGCCGGCTCACCGCCGAGGAGCACACCGAGCGGATCGGCCACGCACTGGAGGCCAAGACCGACGCCGATCTGGCCGCGCTGTTCTCGGACCTGCCGGGTGAGCACCGGGCGGGCGCCACTCCGGGCTCCGGCTCTGGCTTTGGCTCTGGCTTTGGCGCCGGTGCCGCCGGTGCCGGCTCGGGTGAGGCGTGGGGTGGGCCGTGGGGCTGGACGAAGCCGCCGTGGACCGCGCCCGAGGGTGCGGCGCGCAACGGCGGACCGGGCCGCCCGGGGTGGACGACGCGCGGGCCGCTCGGGAAGGTCCCGCTGCCGTTGCTGCTCGCGCTCGCCGCGGTGGCGTTGATCGCGTCGATCGGGTGTGTGGTGGGCGGCGGGCACCCGCCGATCCTGCCGTTGCTGCTGATCGTGGCCGCGGTCGTGATCGTCCGCAAGCGCAAGCAGGAGCGTCGGGCATGAGGACGGCGTACCGGGTCCTCGCCCTGGCCATCGCGATCGCCGTCGCCCTCCAGGTGGCGTCGATCGCGCTGGCGGGCTTCACTGTCGCGAAGGACGCCGGCGACGGCGCCGTGATCGGGGCGGACTACACCAACTTCGGTCAGAGCTACCACAGCATCGCGGGCACGGCGATCGGGCTGGTCGCGCTGATCCTGCTGATCGTGTCCTTCCTGACGAACGTGCCGCGCGGGCGGGCGCTGGCCGGGATCATCGTCGGCCTGGTCGCGGTCCAGTTCGCGCTCGCGATCGCCTCGTTCGGCATCCCGGCGCTGGGCGTGCTGCACGGCATTAACGGGCTGGCGATCGCCGGGGTGGCCGCGGCCGCGGCTCGCCGGTCGAGCGAGGCAGTGGCGCCGTCGACGGCTCATGTCTAAACGCACCGGCCGGCTGATCGCGCTGGGGGTGGCCCTGGCGGTGCTCGCGCCGCTGGGGTACCTCTGGGCGACCAGCCTGGTGCCGAACGACTACTCCGCCGCGGAGATGGGGTACGCCGACTACGGCGGCGGCCCCGACTCCGGCGGTCACGCCCACAAGGGCGGCGGCCACGCTCACCACGGCGGTACGAGCGTCGCCGATCTCACCGGGCCGCGCACGGGTACGCCGGACGTCGACGTCACGCTGACCGCGCGGAAGGCGACGTACCAACTCGCCAGTGGGGAGACGGTCGACGGCTACACGCTCAACGGGACGTCTCCCGGTCCGCTCATCCGCGCTCAGGTCGGTGATCTGGTTCAGGTCACGCTGGTCAACGACAACGTGCCCGACGGTGCCACGCTGCACTGGCACGGCATCGACGTACCGAACGCCGAGGACGGGGTCGCCGGGGTGACGCAGGACGCCGTACCGATCGGTGGGACGCATGTCTACCGGTTCCTGGCCGATCAGGCGGGGACGTACTGGTACCACTCGCACCAGGTGTCCAGCGAGCTGGTGAAGGGCGGCCTGTTCGGCACGATCGTGATCGGTCCGCAGACTCCTGGTGAGGTCATCGCCGCGATCCACACGTACGACGGCAAGCGGACGATCAACGGACGGACGGGCACCCAGCAGGTGGATCTGCCCGCCGGTACGACGGCGCGCGTGCGGGTGATCAACACCGACAACGCGATCCTGCGGGTCGGCCTGATCGGCACGCAGTCGAGGGTGGTCGCTGTCGACGGTCGGAATGTCAACAATCCGACGCCGGTCACGGCAGCCTTCCCGTTGGCGGCCGGTGCCCGGGTCGATCTCGAGGCCGTGGTGCCTCCGGGCGGGATGCGGCTCGTCGCGGGGTCGGCGGCGTTGTCGCTGGGGATCGGGTCGGGGTCGGCACCGAGCGGCGAGCTGCCCGCGGAGACTGTGGATCTGCTGACCTACGGCGCCGCGGCTCCCTTGGGGTTCGACCCGGCCGCGGCGGACCGGAACTTCGAGTACCGGATCGGCCGGCGGCCCGGGTTCCTGGACGGGCGGCCCGGGTTGTGGTGGACGATCAACGGGAAGAAGTTCCCCGACGTACCCATGTACATGGTTGCCGAGGGCGACGTTGTCCGGATGACGATCTCGAACACCAGTGGGCAGGCCCATCCGATGCACCTGCACGGGCACCACGCGGTCGTGCTGTCCCGCAACGGGGTCGCCGCGAGCGGGTCGCCGTGGTGGGTCGACACGCTCGAGGTCGGCAACGACGAGACCTACGAGATCGCCTTCGTGGCCGACAATCCCGGTCTGTGGATGGACCACTGCCACAACCTGCCGCACGCGACGGAGGGCCTGATGACACATCTGATGTACGTCGGCGTGACCACGCCGTACCGCATCGGCGGTCCGGCCGGGAACGAACCCGAGTAGTCCGGACCCCTGTCTGGGAGTGGTGACGAGCTTGGTCGGCAGTGGGCAGGAGGCCTGCTCGGCTGTGGTCAGGAGGCTTGCTCGGCGAGGCGGGTGGTGTGGGCCAGGTGCAGGGCCGCGATCCGGGCGCAGGCCGCGTCGATCGCGGCCCGCTGGGACTCGTACGACCCACACCAGAACGGGTTGTCCGGCTGCGGATCGAGTTCGTCGTCGACGTCGGCGTACCACTCACCCGCCGTCCGGAACACCCGTGCGTGCAGATGCACCTCAATGCCCAGCTCGTTCACCGCACCACTCCTGGAGTGAGACCGTGTACGTCTCCAGCATGGAACGGCGCGAGCCCGCAACAGGCCAGCGACACGCGGTCCGATCAGGTGACCAGAACGGTGATGCGCTGGGCGGTGTTGTTGGCGAAACCGCCGCGGTTCCACTCGGCTTCGATCGGCTGCTCGCGGCCGCTCGCATCGACGGCGCGGACGGTGAGCACGTGCTCGCCGGGCGTGGCGTCCCAGTCGTAGCTGAACGACCGCCAGGCGAGCTCATCGTTGCCAATGGCATCCAGTTTGGCCGGGTGCCAGGTGACGCCGGCGTCCACGCTGAGCTCGACCCGCTCGATCGGCGCCCACCCCGACCAGGCTCGGCCGTGCAAAGTAACGGTGCCAGCGGCAACGAATCGATGGCGGCTCATGAAGTCCGGGAAGCCGGGCGGGATCAGCAGCGCCCGCGGCTGGATCCGGGTCACCGGCTCGCCCGGGTCGTCGGCGTCCTTGCGGATCCGGTAGGCGACCGCGTTCTGGAACCCGGTGAACTCGTGGTCGATCAACTCGATCGACCGCAACCACTTCACACTCGCCATCCCGTACCACCCGGGTACGACGAGGCGCAGCGGGTACCCGTGTTGCGGCGGGAGCGGCTGACCGTTCATCTCCCAGGCGACGATCGCGCCGGAGTCGATCGCCTCGGTCACCGACAGTCCACGCTGGTAGTCCTGTTCGACCCCGCGCTCGACTCCGTGGTCGGCGCCGGTGAACACCACGTCCACGGCGTCCTCGCGGATCCCGGCCGCCCGCAACAGATCCGACAACAGCACGCCGGTCCATTCCGCCGTACCGACGGCCTCGTTGAGCCAGGGCTGGCTGATCGGCCGCGGTTGCAACGCGGCGCGTCCGTTGCCGGCGCACTCGAGCGTGACCCGCACCGTCCGGCGGCCCATCGCCCGGAGATGGGTCAGGCCGAACGACAACGGTTGCTCGACACATCCGTCGACGGTCAGCGTCCAGGTGGCCGCGTTCGTCGCCGGGATGTCGTAGTGGACCAGCACGTAGTGGAGCCCGGGCGGCGTCACGTCGTACCGCAGACCCTCCAGCGGCATCCCGTGGTTGCGCGCCGCCAGTTGCAGCTCGTCACCGGTGATCCCCTCACCGGTGTCAGCCAATCGCCCCCGCACACTGAACTGCTCGATCGACATGTGAATCCTCCCCTTGCTCAACCCTAGTCCGCGGGCAAGGTTCGGAGCCAGTTGAGAGCCGTAGCCAGTTCAGAGCCAGGGCCAGTTCACAGCCAGCCGTTGTCCACGGCGATGCGGGCGGCCTCGGCGCGGGTGCGGGCGCCGGTCTTGCCGATCGCCGCGGACAGGTGGTTGCGGACGGTGCCTTCGGAGAGGTGGAGCTCCCGGGCGATGTCGGCGACCGTGCCGCCTTGGCGCGCGGCCCGCAGTACGTCGGACTCGCGCGCGGTCAGCGGACTGGTCCCGGCGACCAGGGTCTCCGCGGCCAGCGAGGGATCGACGACCCGCAAGCCTTGGTGCACCCGCCGTACGGCGTCCGCGAGCTGAGCCGCCGGCGTGTCCTTCACGACGAACCCGGCCGCACCCGCCTCCATCGCCCGCCGCAGGTACCCGGGCCGGCCGAACGTGGTGACCATCAGGATCCGCACCCCCGGTACGGCGTTTCGCAGCGCGGCGGCCGCCTCGATTCCGTCGAGCCCCGGCATCTCGACGTCGAGGAGCGCCACATCGGGCTTGGTCGCCCGCGCGGCCGCGATCACCTCGTCACCGCGCCCGACCTCGGCCACCACCTCGAGGTCGGACTCCAGCTCCAGTAGCGCCGCCAGAGCGCCCCGGACCAGCGCCTGATCGTCAGCAATCAGCAACCGGATGCTCACGCGCCCACCTCGACCGGTCCCACCTCGACAGCCAGCCGGAACCCGCCGCCGGGCGCCTGACCGACCTGCACGCTCGCGCCGGCCTGGTCCGCCCGCTCACGCAACCCCATCAACCCGTGACCGGATGCACCTGGTGTGGGCCCTTTGCCGTCGTCGAGTACTTCGATGTGCCGGGCGCCGAGCTGGATCGTGCAGTGCTGGGCACCCGAATGCCGGACGACGTTCGTCACGCCCTCACGCACCACCCAGGCGAACAGCTCACGGTTCTCCTCCGGTACCTCGTCGACGGACGTCGGCAGCTCGGCCTTGATCCCGGCCGCCTTCAATGCGGCGCGTGCGGACACCAGCTCCCCGGCGAGACTCAGCTCCCGGTACCCCGCGACGGCTGCTCGGACGTCGGCCAGCGCGGCCCGGGCGAGGCTCTCGACATCGGCGACCTCCGCGCTCGCTCGGTCCGGGTTGGCGGCGATCAGCCGGCCGGCCAGCTCCGCCTTGACGGTGATGACCGTCAGCGAGTGCCCGAGGATGTCGTGCAGATCGCGCGCGAACCGGTTCCGTTCCTCCTGGACCGCCAGCTCGGCCATGTCCGCGCGGGTCTTCGCCAGCTCCACACTGCGCTGGATCGCCCGTCGCAGCCCGAACACCGCGAGCGCTCCGAGGAAGATCGCGAACCCGTAGGTGTTGTCGGTCGTCCAGCCCGGGACCACCCGCATCGAGAGCTCGACGCCGGCGAGCAGCACCACGACGAGAGGAACGGCCACCCGCACGTCCAGCGCCATCATGGCGACCGCCGCGATGTACACGAAGCAGGTCAGCGCGGTCTGGCCGGCGCTCGGGATCAGCGCCAAGGCCAGCACGAGCATCCCGGCCAGGTACGCGATGCGTGTCCACGGCGCCAGTCCGCCGGAGAGTCCGGTCCGGCGTACCCAGCCGAAGAAGCCCAGGTACGCCGCCGCGAACAGCGCCAGCGTGGCGAGACCGGCGATCTGGGTCGTGCCCTGCTGGTCGAGGACCGCGTTGAGCGGGCTCGACAGGTAGAACAGCCAGACCGCGGCCGCCAGCCAGCCCCAACGGTTCGGTCCGGCGTTGCCACGCTCGGACAAGCCGTCCACCAGAGTCGGGCTCCTCGTCACCCCCGCCACGCTAGTCCACCAACCTCACACCCGACCGCTGTCACCCGGGCCACCACGCTGGATCACTCAAGCCCGGGCGGTGTCGGCGCGGAAGCGCCGGAGGGCGATGACGCCGAGGACGACGGTCCAGCCGAGCACGACCAGGAGTGCGTGCGTGTTCAGCCCGGCTTGCGTCAGCGCGCTCCGCGAGGTCTGGCCGGTCCAGTACGCCGGAGTCAGCTGGGCGATGTGCTTCATCAGCGACGGCATCTGGTCGACCGGCAACCACAGTCCGCCGAACGCCGCGATGAGCATTGTCGACAATCCTGTGATCGGCTGGACGCTGTCCGGCTTGGCGACGTACCCGATGACGAGGCCGAGCGCGGCGAACGGCAACGCGCCGAGCCACGACACCAGCGCGACCGACGCCCACTGGCCGGCGCTGAGGTGGACGTGGCCGAACGTCATGCCGGAGACGAACACCACGAGCAGCGGTGGAATCGCGAGCAGCAGGGACAGGATCACCTTCGTGGTCACGTACGCCTGCGGTTTCAGCGGGGTGAGCCGGAGCGTCCGGTTCCACCCGCCGTCGCGTTCGGCCGCGATCACGCCGCCACTGCTCATCGCCGCGGACATCGAGCCGAACATCGCCATACTCACCATCACGTACACGATCGCGGAGATCCCGCCCTCGGTCGCGTCCTGCGGCAACGTCACCCCGAAGATCGCGAACAACACCAACGGCATCAGGATCGAGAAGATCAGCACCCGCCGGTTCCGCAGGGTGCGCCGGATATCAAAGATCAAATACTCCCGATTCATGCCAGGCTCTCCTCTTCGCTAGCAATCCGCCCGGTTTCGTTCCCAACTCGCCCGGCTTCGTTTCCGACCCGGCCGGCGCCGATGGCGAGGACGGCGTCCTCGAGGTCGGCGGACGTCACCTCGATGTCGTGCGCTCGGGTGTTGCTCAGCAGGTAGCGCAGCGTGTCGTCGGAGTCCGCGCACTGCAGCAGCACCACGTCGCCGCGAGTCTCGACGTTCCGTACGGCCGGCAGCGACGCCAACGCCGCCAGATCCGCACCCGGGACCGTCGCCCGGATCGTCCGTCCGGACACACTGGCCTTGATCTGCGTAGCGGTGCCGTCGGCAACGATCTTGCCGTTCCGCATGAGGACGACGCGATCGGCGTACGCGTCCGCCTCCTCCAGGTAGTGCGTCGCGAACAGCACCGTCCGGCCGCGCGCCGTCTCGGCATGCATCGATGCCCAGAAGTCCCGCCGGGCCTCGACATCCATCCCGGTCGTCGGCTCGTCCAGCACGATCAGGTCCGGCCGCGGGATGATCGCCATCGCGAACCGCACCCGCTGCTTCTGCCCGCCGGACAAGCCCTTGAGCTTCCGGTCCGCCAGCTCCGCGATCCCGGCCCGCTCGAGCGCCTCACCCACCGGCATCGGATCGTTGTGCAACCCGGCCACCAGATCCACGAGCTCGCCGACCTTGGCGTCCTCGATGATCCCGCCGCTCTGCAGCATCACCCCGACCTGCCCCTTGGCGATCGCGTCGACCGGCGTCACGCCGTACACCTGCACGCTGCCCTGATCAGGCCGCACCAGCCCCAGCAACATCTCGATCGTCGTCGACTTGCCGGCCCCGTTGGGCCCCAGCAACGCCACCACCTCGCCGGCCCGAATCGTCAGATCCACCCCGGCCACCGCCTGCACCGCTCCATACCTCTTGGCCACGCCCCTCAGGCTGACCGCACTCTCCGTTGTCATGCCCCCAGCATTCCGCCGCGTTGAGCCGCACCCCTGCGGCAACCGTCACCTCCTACCCATGACATCCGTCAGCTACAGCGTTCGGTCTGGTGCGGGGAGGGTTGGCTGAGTGGCTGAGGGGAACGGCGGAGGTATGGGTGAGTTGCGGGTGATGACGTGGAATGTGTGGTGGCGGTTCGGGGCGTTGTGGGTCGCGCGGTTCGAGGCGATCGCGGAGACTGTGCGCGCGGTGGCGCCGGATGTGGTCGCGTTGCAGGAGGTTTGGGGGACTCGGGCAACGAACCAGGTGTCGGCGCTCGGCGGTGAGCTGGGGATGCATGCGGAGTACGCCGGACCGTCGTACCCGCCGCCGACGGACGTTGCCCGGGATCCACGGGACGCGGGCGTCGAGGTGGGGATCGGGCTGCTGAGCCGGTGGCCGATCACCGGGTGGCGTGCGGTGCGGATGCCTGCGCGGCATCGGTCGTTCGATCCGGTGGCAGCCGTCGCCACGGTTGCGCATCCGGCGGGGCCGCTGCATGTGGTCGTGGGGTGCCTCGAGTACGACCCGGCGTACAACGACGACCGCTTGGCTCAGGCCGCTCTCCTCGCCGACCTGGCCACGGATCCTGCTCTGGACGGTCCACTGCCGATCATCGTCGCCGGCGACCTGAACGCGCCGCCCGGAAGTCCGCTTCTCCGCCCGCTGACCGACGTACTGACCGACGCCTGGATCGCCGGGTCCGGTGATGCGACCACCGTCACCGCGCCCGAAGAGGCCGGCCCCGAGCTCGTCGGCCAGCGCATCGACCACGTGTTCTTCCGCCCAGGCATGTTCAACCGCCCGGTCACGGTCTCCCAAGCATCGACAGCTGGTGATCCGATAGACGGAATCACCCCGTCCGACCACCGCGCGGTGATCTGCTCACTCACGTTCTGACCTCTGTCTAGCTTTCGTGCTGTCAGCCGAGGGACCCGCGTGGGGCGACCCAGAGGTGGGGCTGGCCGGTGACGGCGGCAATGTGCTCGAAGTCGGCGTCGTAGTGGAGGACGACGGCGCCGTGTTGTTCGGCGACGGCGGCAGTCAGTACGTCGACCACGCCGGCGGCTCGATGTTGGGCACGCGCGGCCATCCTCAGCTGGACCTCGCGCGCCCGCTCGGCGACTGACTCCGTCATCGGCAGGTTGACGTACAGGGATCGTCGCCGGTCGGCGATCGCCTTCACGTCCTGATGATTCCGGCCGGAGTAGCCGGCCTCGAGATCGACGGTGACACAGGTGGCGGCGGCCCGGTCCACGATCAGCCCGGCGATGATCGCGCGTACGGCGGGGTGCTTGCTCCGGGCCTGCGCCGAGGTGTCGACCAGGTACAACTTGCCGACCGGCGCCGTACTCACCGACGCGCCTCGTGCATGACCTCCGGGTCGTCGATGTCCGGCCCGACGCCGAACGCGTACGGATCGTCCAGCAGCGCTTCGATTCGCTCGCGCCGTCTGGCGACGAACTCCAGCGCGGCGTTCACGGTGTCCTTCTTGGTCACCGTGCCGAGCTCCCTGGCTGCCAGCTCGAGCGCTTTGTCGTCCACGTCAATCACCGTCTTCACGTCCGTGACGATATCTTGACGTATATATACGCCCACAGCCTGAGATATACAAATTGATCGAATCGTTGTGCAGTGGTCCGGCGCGGGCTAGGTGGTGCGGAGGGTTTTGAGGCCTTGCCAGAGGAGGTCCTGGAGGGTTCGGGCGACCTTCTCGGGGCTGGGTGGGGCGGGGATGCGGCTGCGCCAGATGGCCAGGCGTTCGGTGGCGCCGGAGATGCTTTGGGCAACGATCTGGATCTCGTCCTCGTCGGCGGTGCGGCCGGGTGGGAGGTTGCTCCGGACCATCGCGGAGATGAGTTCGATGAAGGCGGCGCGGACCTCGTCGGTGGCCGCGGCGGCGGGGCCGGCGGCCGGGCTCATGCCGAGCATGCCCTCGTCGATCAGCACCGACCACGCCTGCGGGTGGTCGTCGAGGAACTCGAACCAGGCGACGAACCCGGCGTACAACGCATCCTCGGCGTCGCCCGCGGCGAACACCGCGTCCGACACCGTGTCGAGCAGTTGGATCCGGAGCCGGGCCAGGCAGGCGAGGAAGAGGCCGTCCTTCGAGCCGTAGTACTGGTAGATCAGCGGCTTCGACACCCCGACCTCGGCGGCCACGTCGTCCATCGACGTCCCCTGATATCCCCGCTCCCCGAAGATCCGCTCCGCCGCCTCGAGGATCTCCCGCTCCCGAGCAGCCCGATCCCGCCGCCGCCGAACCGTCCCACCCCCGCCACCCTCGACCGGCGCGCCTCCCGCGGACTCACCGCCCGCCGGAACGGCCTCGCTCGGTGCAGTTGGTCCTGGTGCGGGGTTGGGGCGGGTGGACTTTGGGGTGGTGGAGGTCACTTGCGGAGTCTAACTGACTCCGAGTAACTTACTCCGAGTAAGTTCCGTGGTCGAGGCTGGAGGATGTCGATGGCGCAGGAGACCAGTCACCACCGGATCGTCGTGGTCGGCACGGGCTTCGCCGGGATTGGGATGGCCGTTCGGTTGAAGCAGGCCGGGTACGACGACTTCGTCGTACTGGAGCGGGCGGACGACGTCGGCGGGACCTGGCGGGACAACACGTATCCGGGCTGCCGGTGTGACGTGCCCTCGCACCTCTACTCGTTCTCCTTCGCGCCGAACCCGGAATGGTCGTCCACGTTCTCGCCTCAGCCCGAGATCGAGAAGTATCTGCGCAACGTCACCGATCGGTTCGGCGTACGTCGGCATATCCGCTTCGGTCACGCGGTCGAGGAGGCTCGGTGGGAGGATGGTCGGTGGTGGATCCGGACCAGTCAGGGGGAGTTCACCGCCGAGGTGCTGCTGTCGGGAATGGGGCCGCTGGCCGAGCCGTCGTACCCGAAACTGCAGGGGATCGAGTCGTTCGAGGGGGAGGTGTTCCACTCGGCGGAGTGGAATCACGATCTCGACCTGAGTGGTCGCAAGGTGGCGGTGATCGGGACCGGTGCGTCGGCGATCCAGTTCGTGCCGGCGATCCAGCCTGAGGTCGAGGAACTGCATCTCTTCCAGCGCACCGCGCCGTGGGTGATGCCGCGGCCGGACCGCGGGATTACCGAGGTGGAGAAGGCTGTCTTTCGCCGGTTTCCCCTGGTGCAGAAGGCGTTCCGGGTCGGGATCTACTGGGGGCGCGAGTCGATGGTGCTCGGGTTCACCAAGCTGCCGGCGATCATGAAGCAGGCGCAGAAGGTTGCCGAGAAGCACCTCGAGCGGCAGGTCCGCGACCCGTTGCTGCGGGCCGAACTGACGCCCGACTTCACGCTCGGCTGCAAGCGGGTGCTGATCTCCGACGACTACTACCCGGCGATCGTCCAGCCGAACGTCGAGGTGATCACTGATCAGATCGCCGAGGTGACGCCGACCGGGATCGTCACCGAGGACGGCGTGAAGCACGAGGTCGACACGATCATCTACGGCACCGGGTTCCGAGTCACCGATCTGCCGGTGATGGACCTGGTGCACGGGCGCGGCGGGGTTTCGCTGAGGGAGGCCTGGTCCGACGGGATGCAGGCGCACCTCGGTACGGCGGTCGCCGGGTTCCCCAACTTCTTCCTGTTGATCGGGCCGAACACCGGCCTCGGGCACAGCTCGATGGTGTTCATGATCGAGTCGCAGATCGCGTACATCCTGGACGCGCTGAAGACGATGGATGCGGACGGGCTGCGGGAGGTCGAGGTGCGCGCGGAGGTGCAGGCAGCCTTCGTCGACAGCGTGCGGAGCTCGATGCGGAACACGGTGTGGACTCGCGGTGGGTGCACCAGTTGGTACCTGGACTCCGAGGGGCGCAACACCACGCTGTGGCCGTCGTTCACCTTCCGGTTTCGGCAGCTGACCAGGCGGTTCGACCGGTCGGAGTATCGGACCCTCGCTATGTGACATCGTGCGTGTTACATTCGATTGGTCAGATAGCTGGCTGATCGGAGGCGGGTGCCGTGATGGGACTGCTGGTTCCGTTGCACGGGATCGGTGGGCGCGGCGATCTGCCGGTGCCGCTGTGGTTGGCGGTCTACTCAGCCGGTGCCGCGGTGGCGGTGTCGTTCTTCGCGCTGGCGGCGTTCTGGTCGCGGCCGCGGTTCCAAGTTACTGCGGGTAAGTCGCTGGTTCTGCTGACTCGGGTGGTCGACTCCCGGGTGGTTCGATCGTTGATCAAACTGGCTGGGTTGCTGGCGTTGGGGTTGATGCTGGGGGCGGCGTGGTTCGGCAGTAGTTCGCCGGCGCTGAATCCGGCGCCGACGTGGTTGTACGTCTGGATCTGGGTCGGGATCATTCCGCTTTCCCTGCTTTGCGGCCCGATCTGGCGGCTCGCAAACCCGTTCCGCACGATTGCGTCCGCCATCCGCACGATCGCGTCGGCCGTCGGCGCGACCACGGACGCCGTACACGCGCTGACAACCCGAGGCACGGCGAACGGCGAGCAGCCGCGCGGGAGGTCGGCGGACGGTGAGAGGTTGCCTTGTGCGCCGGCGGACGGTGAGAGGTCGCCTGGTGCGCCGGCGGACGGTCGGCGGACACGTGAGGCCGCGCTTGGTGAGTCGGCGGACCGTGAGTGGGTGCGCGGGGCTGGCGACGAGCGGGTGGGGGCGGTGGTCGCTGAGGGGCGATGGGGGCACGAGGTGGGTTCGGGCAGTGAGCGGACGGGCTCGGCTGAGGGTGGGCGCGGGGTGGGTTCGGGCGGTGAGCGGACGGGCTCGGCTGAGGGTGGGCGCGGGGTGGGTTCGGGCGGTGAGCGGACGGGCTCGGCTGACGGTGGGCGCGGGGTGGTTTCGGGCGGTGAGCGGACGGGCTCGGCTGAGGGTGGGCGCGGGGGCGGGAGCGGGAGCCGGCGCGGGCTGGGGTATCGGATGTTGCCGGCGGGGGTTGCTTATTGGCCGGCGGTTGGGGGGTTGGGTGGGTTTCTTTGGCTTGAGTTGGTTTATCCGGAGGGGTCGGATCCGCTGGTTGTTGCGGTCTTCGTGACTGTGTACGCGGTGGTGAATGTGGTTGCGGGGGTTGTGTACGGGCCGGCTTGGTTCCGGGTGGGGGACGGGTTCGAGGTGTACGCCGAGGTGCTGGCGCGGCTCAGTCCCTTGGGCCGCGGGGGTGCCGGTCGGCTGGAGTTGCGGAATCCGTTGGCGGGGCTGGCGACGATGCCGCAGGAGCCGGGGATCGTCGGGTTGTTGTGTTTGTTGCTCGGGTCAACGGCCTTCGACGGGATCTCGCGGTGGACGGCGTGGACGCAGCTGACGGCGGGACTCGGTACGACGGAGCACATCGTCGTACACACACTGGGTTTGATCACAGCCGTGGCGCTGGTGTCGGCGGTCTTCGTGTTCGCGGCGCGGACGACGGGTGCTGCTCGGGTGCGACCCGACGCGGTGGGGCGGGCAGGGTTGCCGGGGGCGTTCGTGCATTCGTTGGTGCCGATCGCGATCGGGTATGCGGTCGCGCACTACTTCTCGTTCGCGATGTTCCAGGGGCAGGAGGGTGTGCTGCTCGCGAGCGATCCGTTCGCGCGCGGGTGGGATCTGCTCGGGACCAGCGGGGCGGAGATCGACTACGGGTTCCTCGGGACCGGTCTGATCGCGGGGGTCCAGATCGGTGCGATCGTGCTCGGACACGTGCTTGGGGTCGTGTCCGCGCACGATCGCGCTGCCGAGTTGTTCCGGCGCAGGCAGTTGCGGCGGGCGCAGTACCCGATGCTGGCGGCGATGGTCGCGTTCACGGCCGGCGGAATCGCGTTGGTGACGGCATCATGATCGCGCTGCACATGGGCGGGATTCCGGAGACCGCGATGGTGCTCGGGCCGATCCTGCTGATCGTCGCGTTCATCCGGATCGCGCGTCGCCATGAGGCGACTCTCCCGGACGACGAGTACGACGACTGGGACGCCGACCTGGGCGACCTGCCGGACCACGGCGACCTGCCGGACCACGGCGACCTGCCGGACCACGGCGACCTGCCGGACCACGGCGACCTGCCGGACCGCGGCGACCTGCCGGACCGCGGCGACCTGCCGGACCACGGCGACCGGTCAACCCGTGGTGAGCGGGCTGAGGTCTGACACGCGGTCAGGCGGCCTGGAGGGTGTACTGCTCGCTGACCCGGGACAGGCGCTGCGCGGTCGCGAACTCGGCCAGCTGGGCGCAGCCGGCGGTGATCGCGTCGTGGAGGGTCGGCCACTGGTCGACGCACCAGTACGGGTCGTCGGGCTGACGGTCGTTGTCGTCGTCGATGTCGGCGCACCAGGTGCCGGTGAAGGCGCGGTGGACATGCAGTCTGAGGTTCATGGTCGTGCGGTTTCTCGGGGGACCGGGCGGGTGGTCGGCGTCAGAACGCCAGTGGCCGGCCGGACGGCGTACGAAGGTCGAGGGTCTTCGTGGTGCGGCGCGTACGCAGTGGTCTGCGGCGAAGCTGGATCTGTCGGCTCATCGTTCCGGTCCTGCCTGGGAGTCGGGTGGTGTCGTGAGACCAACATCCCAAGTCGCGCGCCCGCGCACATGCGGATAACTACCGATATCCCTACCTAGGCACCCCTTACGCGCCGCTCGGGGGCGTCTGAGGGTTAGGGAAGGGTCCTTAGCCAGGGGAGGATGCTGGGGTGGATGCAAGCGTGGACGAGTTGCTGGCGGCGTGGGGTATCCGGACGCGGGACGTCCGGCCGGTGGGCGAGGGGACCAACAACACCAGCTGGTACGTCGGCGACGACTTCGTACTGCGGATCCACCGGAACACCAGGCCGCCGCAGTACGAGCACGCACTGTTGCACGCCCTCCACGGACTGTCGTTCGACGTACCCACGCCGCTGCCGGCCGAGGACGGCCGGACCCTGGTACGGCGCGAGCTGCACGGCGAACCGGTCACCGCCAGCCTGAGCCGCCGGATCCGCGGCGAGCATCCGCGGCGAGGCGACGCCGTCCAAGCGGAAGCCTGCGGCGAGGCGTTGGCCGAGCTCGACCTCGCGCTGGCCGGAATCGACCCCGCGACCCTTCCGCCGCCGCGTGTGTGGGACGGCGATCTGACCAAGGTGCATGCCCGCGTGCCCGACCTCGACGCGATGGTGGCGAGTCTGGAGGGAGCCGATCGTCGACAAGAGGTCGCACGCATCCTCGCGGCGACCGCGGGGGTGGGGCGCGGCCTGCCGCAATCCATCATCCATGCGGACTTCTGGCCGACCAACGTGCTGCTGGACGGATCGTCGGTCACGGGCGTTCTCGACTTCGAGGCGGCCGGGCCGGGCTTCCGCGCGATGGATCTCGCCATCGGGCTGTGGTCCTTCGGCGCGGACACCCACGACGCTTTCCGGCGTGGCTACCTCGCCCGGCTCCCGTTGACCGACGTCGAGCAGGACGCCGTACCAGCGCTGCAGCTGTTGCGTGAGGCAACCAGCCTGGTGCACTGGTATGGGCGCCACCTCGAGGGCCTTACCACCGCGGCCGACATCACCGCCCGGGCCGACCGGCTTCGGCAGGTGGCCGCCGTGCGACGAACGGGCGCGAGCCGACCGTGATCGCGAGGGAGGCCGCGGCCAGGAGCGTGATCGTCACGGCCGGCGTGAGGAGCTGAGCGAGGCCGCCGGCGATCGCGGCGCCGAGGCCCTGCCAGGTCATCCGGCCCGCCGACTCGACGCCTTGGACCTGACCGCGCTCCGCGTCAGGGGTGAGGTCGAGCAGTTGCTCCTGGAGCGGCAGCGTCGCGGCGTACCCGGCGCTGGCGAGGAAGACCGCGACGGCGGTCACCGGCGTCGGCGGTTGTAGCGCGAAGACGAGGTACGGCGCCGCCAGCACGAGGCGTAGCGCGAACGCAGCGCGGCGGCGTTGGTCGGCCGTGAGCAGCCGCCCGACGGTCAGGTCGCCGAGCAGCATGCCGGCCGAGCCGGCCGCCAGCAGGATGCCGGCCTGGTCGGGAACGTACGAGACGAAGAGGGCGACGCACCCGACGATCAGCCCGTTCGGAACCCAGAGGTTAAGGAGGAGCGCCCGGCTGCCTGGGCGGGCGAACAGTGCGACGTTCGTCGACCACGTCTGCCGCAGGCCGGGCCGGGCCGTCAGGCGGATCGAGTGTTCGCGGACGGTCGTGGCGACGACCAGCAGGCCGATCCCGGTCAGGAGCGCGGCGACGACGAGTACGCCGGACGGTTCGAGGTAACGCAGGAGGACGGCGCCGACGGCGTACCCGAGGATCGCCATGCCGCCGGAGGTGATGTTCATCAGGGACCTTGCGAGTGCGTACGACGCGGTCGGGACGATCTCGGCGAGCAGACCCATGCGGGTGCCGGTGCCGAGCGACTGGAAGAAGCCGACGACGAGCAGGAGCCCGAATCTGACGGTCAACGGCAAGCCGGGGACGGCTTGGGCGGCGACGCCGAGCAGGGAGACGGTCTGGAGTACGACGAGGGTCCGGCGGGGACGGCGGCCGTCGGCGACCGACATCAGGGTGAGTGCGCCGAGGACGGTCGCGAACGTGGCGCCGTACATGCTGACGGCGGTGAGAAAGGGCGAGTGGGTCTGATCGTTGATCAACGTGGCCAGTGCGAAACCGGAAAGGGTGGAGGCGGCAACCAGGAGGGTGAAGCTGACGTACAGTCCGGCGAACTCGCGGTGGGCGAGCAGGGAGCGGTATGAGGGCATGAAAAAAGCCTCCGAACGCGCGCCCGGCGAGAGCAGGCGGTCCGAAGGCCAACGTGGTCATTCTAGCAGTCCAAGGTGGTCATTTAGCAGTAGAGGAGGGGGAGAGGGGCGGTTTGACGGGTGGGGGCGCGGGCACCGGGGCGGTATGAGGGCCAAAGGTTTCACGGTGTTGGGGGCTGTGTTGCTCGGGCTGGCGTTGATGCTGATGCCGGCGGGTGCTCAGGCGGCTGATCCGTCACCGTCGCCGACGCTCGGGTCGACGGCCTCGCCGAACGCGAACCCGCCCGGCGCACAGGACGGGGACGCGAACGACTACCGCGGTGTCACCTGGGTGGTGATCGGCGCGGGCATCGTCGTGGTGCTGGTCGCAGGCGGCAGCTACCTGCTCTTCCGCAACCGCAGCCGCACCCCACCGGCTGACCGACCGACCACCGGCCGACGGGCCACCGACCGACGGCGGATCACCGGCTGACGGCGGGCCGCAGGCTGACAGCGGACCACGGGCTGGGTCCTGGGGATCAGGGTCTTTTGGCCCTGGTGGCGGAGCAGGATGTCGCGGTGTGATAGCGGTGATGAGAACCGACCTGTTCCTGACGCAGACCAGCCTGCGTCATCTCGCCGAGCAACTGTCGCTCGAGTACGCCGGAGCCGTCCCGGCCTCCCACATCCAGCGCGTCGTCCTCACCACCGGCCGCCGCCTCCACCGTCGCGGGTACGCCGGTGCGGACCTGCTCCGCCTGGCGAAGCTCAGCGTCCGCGCCCACCTCAGCACGCACATCGGCGCCACCCTCGCCGCCCGCGCCCTGACCCCCGCCTGACCGCCACGCCACGCCCCGGCCCAGCCGGCCAACGGCCCAAGCCGCCCAACGGTCCATGCCGCCCGACGGCCCAAGCCAGGCAGAGGCTCAACCGGTCGAGGGTAATGCTTTCGGGTCCAGGCCGAGCTCCTCGTAGGCGACCTGTTCGATCTCGCGCGCCATCGCCTCCCGGAAGGCGGCGACCAGGGCCTGTCCGGCGAGCGGAATGATGTTCTCCAGGGTCCGCTGAATCTCCGGCCACCCCTCAGCCGGCAGACCGGCGTCGGCGAATTCACGCCACACCGTGCTGCGGAACAGCTCGACGTACGTCTTGGCGACCGCGTCCGCCTGGCTGAACAGCTTCGGCAGCATCTCGAAGATCGCCTGCATCGGCACGCCGAGCTTGATCACCTCGAGACCGGTGCGGAGCAGATCCGGATTCGGGATCCGCAGCAGGCCGTCGTCCTGCCGCTCCGCGATCCCCAGCGAGACCAGTCGGTCGATCACCGCCGGGTCGTGCGGTACGCCGGCCCGCTCGGCCAGCTGGTACTCGTCCAGGACTTCCGGCTCGGACGGGGTCCACGGGTTCACCAGCGTCTCGAAGACGCCGAGGGCCAGCGCGCCGTCGGGCAGCTCGCTCATCATCCGCTCGACCGCGGCCAGCGTGTACCCCTTGCCGAGCAGCTCGCGGACGAGCGTCAGCCGGGCGACGTGGTCGGTGCCGTAGTACCCGGTCCGGCCGACGAGCCGCGGCGGCGGGATCAGGCCGCGTCCGGCGTACGCCCGCACGTTGCGGACCGTCATGCCCACCTTGGCGGCGAGCTGGTCGACGGTGAGCTCCTCATCGCGTGCTTCCACGCTTGACAGTCTTCCAGACTCCACGTTACATAGGAGATGTAACATCATGCATGGTGCATAACTGATGTGAAGGAGCACCGAGGATGGCGATCCCGCTCGCGACCACCGGTACGGCGACGTTCGGCCAGATCGCGATCGTCACCGGGCTCGTCGGATTGTTGTACGTCGCACTCGCCGTGCTCCTGTGGCGGGAACGGACCGGCCGGGTCACGCTGGTAGGGCGGCTTGCGGACACCATCGGGAGACTGGACGGAGTCCCCCGATGGGCCGCGCTGACGCCGTACCTGCACGCGCTCTCGCTGCTCGCCTGCGCCTTCGGCGTCTGGTGGGACATCGCGGTGCACATCGCCCGCGGCCGCGACACCGGCCCGTTCGGGACGCCGGCGCACTACCCGATCTTCTTCGGCATCCTCGGCGTGATCGTCTCCGGCGTGCTGCCGATCGCGCTGGCGTCCAAACCGCTGCCGGCCCGCACGATCAAGCTGACCAAGGGCTGGCGGATCCCGTGCAGTGCGGCGCTGGTGACGCTGTGCGGGACGTTCGCGCTGGTCGGCTTCCCACTGGACGACGTCTGGCACCGGATGTTCGGCGAGGACGTCACGCTCTGGGGGCCGACGCACCTGCTGATGATCGGCGGCGTGGTGTTCTCGATCTTCGCCCGGCTGCTGGCGCTCGCCGAGGTCGAACAACTCCAGGGCCTGAACAAGCGGCGGCTGTTCCAGGAGATCGTCGCCGTCGGCGCCCTGCTGATCGCCTGGGACCTGTTCAGCACCGAGTTCAACTACGGCGTGCCGCAGTTCCCGCTGATCCTGCACCCGATCCTGATCGCGTTCGGCGCGGCGCTCGCGTTCACCGTCCTGCGCGCCCGGCGCGGACCTGGGACGACGTTCGCGGCGCTCGCCGTCTACCTGGTCATCCGCGGCGGGATCGCCTGGGCGGTCGACCAGCCGCTGGGCGGCATCCTCGGCCACTTCCCGCTGCTGATCGTCGAGGCGGTCCTGGTCGAGGCGGTCGCCCTTGCCCTCGGCAACAAGAACCGCTTCCGGCTCGGCGTCGTCGCCGGTGCCCTGATCGGCACGGTCGGCGTGGTCGCGGAGTACGCCTGGAGCCAGGTGTGGATGCCGATCCCGTGGCCGTCGTCGATCCTCCTGCCGGCCCTCGGGTACGGCGTTCTGGCCGGGATCGGAGCCGGGATGGTTGGAGCCTGGCTCGCCACCCGGTACGCCGAGGTCGCCGGCGACGAGCGGGCGACGGGGATTCGGAACACGCGTCCCGTGGTCGTCCGGCGTACGCATCAGCTCGGGGCCGTCGGGCTCGCGGTCGTGCTCGGGACGGTGTTCTTCTGCGTGCCCCGGTCGGCCGACCCCGGCGTCTCCGCCACGGTGTCGTTGGAGCGGGTGGCCACGGGGGCCGAGCCGACGGCGTACGTGACGGTCGAGCTGCAGCCGGAGGACGCGGCCGAGGGGGCACGCTGGTTCGAGGCGATGGCCTGGCAGGGTGGCGGATTCGTCACCCACCGGATGGAGAAGGTTGCCGACGGCACGTACCGGTCGGCGGACGCCTTGCCGATGTACGGGAAGTGGAAGTCGATGATCCGGCTGCACCAGGGCCAGCGGGACCTGGTGTCGATGTGGGTGTACGCCCCGGCAGACGCCGAGATCGCGAAGCCGGCCGTGCAGGTGTCCGACGGGCAGACGGTCGGGTTCGTCGACGAGCAGCAGGTGTTGCGGCGCGAGGAGCGGACCGACGTGCCACGATGGATGTGGAACGGCGGCTACGCCCTGCTCGGTGTGGTCGGTCTGCTGGAGATCGCCGGCATCGCCTGGCTGGTCGGACGTGGCGCCCGCGGTGGCCGCCTGCGCGCCGCCCACCTGGCGGCCGGCGACCGGGAACGGGAGATTGCGTGACGATCCAGGCGGCACGGCCGGAAGTGACCACCACCGACGGCGTACACCTGAACGTGGAGACCGTCGGTCCGGACGACGCGCCGGTGACCGTGCTGCTCGTGCACGGGTGGACCTGCTCGACCCGGTCGTGGCATCACCAGGTCGAGTCGCTGCCGCGGATCCTCGGCGAGGACGCCGTACGGATCGTCACCTACGACCACCGCGGGCACGGCCGGTCGGAGGCGGGTCCGCCGGGTTCGCAGCGGCTCGAGCAGCTCGCGGACGATCTGGTCACCGTGCTGGACACGGTCGTCGGGGACGGGCCGGTCGTGTACGCCGGTCACTCGATGGGCGGCATGACGTTGATGGCTCTCGCGGACGAGCGGCCGGAGCTGTTCGGCTCGCGGATCGCGGCCGCCGCCCTCGTCAGTACGACGTCCGGCCAAGCCAGCTCGGGCGCGTTCGGACTACCTGCGCGGCTCGACCCGGCGGCGGCCGTGTTCGCGCCGCGGGCGGTGAACCTCGTCGGCGCGCGGATCGAACGCCGCGCCCAGCGGGCCGGCCTGACGACGCGGTCGACCGTCGGCCGTCGTACGGTCGCCAGCCGGCGAGCGCTCGAGGTCGCGGCCGCCAGGCTGCAACGACCGGCGCTGCGGCAGATGGTGTTCGGGAAGAAGGTGGACCCGGCCGAGGTCGACCTGTTCCTCGAGGATCTCGCGGTCGTCCCCGGCCCGTCGTACGGCGGCTTCTTCGAGGCGATCCTGCAGCACGACCGCGGGCACGCGCTCAAGGTCCTCGACCAGCTCCCCGTCGAGATCATGCACGGCACCCGCGACCGCCTGCTCCCGCCGCGGCACGCCAACCGGATGGCGGCCGAGCTGCCGACCGCCCGCCTGTGGATGTACCCGGGCGCCGGCCACATGCTCATGCAGGAACGCCCCCGAGACGTCACCCACCGCCTCGCCTCCCTCGCCCGCAAGGTCCGCCGCTGAGAATCGCGTCACGGTGGGGACGGGGGGAGTCGCCTAGGGTGGCGGGGTGCGGAACTTGTTGTCGGATGTGGTGGTTGTCGATCTGACCCGAGCGTTGGCCGGGCCGCATGCGGCGATGATGCTGGGGGATCTCGGCGCGCGGGTGATCAAGGTGGAGACTCCCGAGGGTGGCGACGACAGCCGGGGCTGGGGTCCGCCGTTCGTCGAGGGCGAGTCGACGTACTACCTGTCGGCCAACCGGAACAAGGAATCCGTGACCGCGGACCTGAAGTCGGCCGACGGCCAGGAGTTCCTGACCAAGCTGGTACGGCGGGCCGACGTACTGATCGAGAACTTCCGGCCCGGTGTCCTCGACCGGCTCGGGTTCTCGACCGAGCGGCTGCACCAGCTCAACCCCGGGCTGGTGATCCTGTCCATCACCGGTTTCGGGCACGACGGGCCGGACGGCGGGCGGGCCGGGTACGACCAGATCGCGCAGGGCGAGGGCGGTCTGATGAGCATCACCGGCGCGGTCGAGCCGACGAAGGTCGGCGTACCGATCGCTGACCTGCTGGCCGGGATGTACGGCGCCTACGGTGCGCTCGCCGCGTTGCACGAGCGATCGGTCACCGGCAAGGGCCGCGTCGTCCGGACCAGCCTGCTGGCGTCAGTGATCGGCGTACACGCGTTCCACGGGACGAAGTGGACGGTCGCCGGGGAGTTGCCTGGACGGGTCGGCAACCACCACGCGCAGATCGCGCCGTACGGGCTGTACCGGACCAAGGACGACATCGTCCAGGTCGCGGTCGGGAGTGAAGGGCAGTGGCGGACGTTCGCGCCGATCGTCGGGCTGGACCCGGCCGACGAACGCTTCGCGGTCAACTCCCAGCGGGTCGCGCATCGGCCCGAGCTGACCGCCGCGATCGAGGCCGCCTTCGCCGCCGAGCCTGCGGACGTGTGGTTGGAAAGGCTTGCGGAGAAGGGGATTCCGGCCGGCAAGGTCCGTGACTTCCAGCAGGTCTACGAGTGGGAGCAGACGCTGTCACAGGGCCTCCTGATCGACGTCGAGCACCCGACCCTCGGCACGATCCAGCTGCCCGGTCCACCGCTCCGGTTCGACGACCAGCCGTACGCCGGTGCGCGCGAGACCAACCTGGCGCCGCCGCGACTCGGCGAGCACAACGAGTCGGTCAGAGCCTGGCTGGACTCCGAGTAGACGCCCGCACAACGAGCTCGGGGCGGATCAGCGTCTTCCGCGGTCGCTCTGAGCTGCCGCTCCGGAGCCGTTGCATGAGCAGGTCGATGGCCGTCGTACCGACCTCGGCGGCCGGCAGCCGGACGGTGGTGAGGGGCGTCTGCAGGTAGCCGGCGTACGGGTGGTCGCCGTACCCGGTGATCGCGACGTCGTCCGGCACGGCGAGACCGTGCTCGGCCAGCAGCCGCATCACGCCCAAGGCGAAGTAGTCGTTCCCGGCCACGATGGCGTCCGGTTGGCCGTCGCTCAGGAGAGTCTCCGCGAAGCGATAGGCCTCCTCCGGCTGCCAGGGCAGGGCGAGGGAGTCGTACCGCTTGGTCGGTACGGCGCGGATCGCGTCGTCCTTCACCTTGAGGCCGGCGTCCGACATCGCCCGGCGGAAGCCGGCCACCCGGTCGGCCGTGGTCGTGATCGGCAGGTCTTCTTCCAGGACCAGCAGCCGACGGGCGCCGCCGGCGATCAGGTGGCTGGTCGCGGCGTAGGCGCCGCGCTCGTTGTCGACCCCGACCATGTCGCAGTCCAGTTCGGGGACGTCGCGGTTGACGAACACCAGCGGGATGCCGGCGTCGCAGACGCGGCGCCAGTGGTCCCACTCGGCCTGCACCGGCACGACCACGGCGCCGTCGACCGCGGACCGCAGCAACGCCTCGGTGGCGCGCTGCTCGTTCTCCGCGCTCTCGTCGGTCACGAGCAGGAGCAGCGAGTATCCCTGGGCGCGGGCCCGGAGCTCGATGCTGCTGATCAGCTGCGCGTAGAACGGGTTGGAGGGGTTGGTGATGACGAGGCCGAGTGTCATCGCGGAGCCGAGCACGAGCGACCGGGCCAGCGTGTTCGGCACGTAGCCGATCCGGGCCGCCTCGGCCTGCACCGCCGCCCGCGTCCGCGGGCTCACGCTGTCCTTGTCGCCGAGTGCGCGCGACACGGTGTTCACCGACAGCCCGAGAGCCGTCGCGATGTCCCGCAACGTCGGGCGGCGCGCCTCCGTCATCCGTACCCCCTCGACCCAGCTTAGGCTTTCACGGCCAGGTGGATCCGCACCTGGACCGAGCCGTCGACCATGGCGCGCAACCGCAGCCAGTGGCCGAATCCGGTGACCGGCCAGCTGATCAGGGCGCCCGGCTCGACGAGGTGCTCGGTGTCGTCGAGGTCGCACCAGGTGATGCCGTCCGGCGAGACCTGGGTGACGTACGTCGCCGTACCGTCGCCGCCGACGTGCTGGACGAACCAGCGCGCCTCACCGGCCCAGGCGACCTCGTACGGCTCGGTGGCGAAACGGGTGCCGAACGTGGTGTCGCGTTCCAGCACCGCGGTCATGGACTGTCGCATGGGCCTACCAATCAACCGAGATGAGGACGGAGTCGAGGAAGAGGAAGTTCCGCACGTGCGAGTGCGTCCGGACCGAGAAGTAGAAGTTCAGCAGGTTCTCGAGGGTCTCGTAGCGCTCCTGGTACGGCGGGACCGGGACGGCACGCATGTCCATCACCCGGTCGTTGACCTGGAGCTCGACGTTCTTGCGGGCGTCGGTGTCGACGAGCCAGCGCAGGTAGTGCCAGTTCACCTTCGTCGGGACCTCGTTGTAGCAGAGCTCCTGCGGCTCGCCGAAGGCCTGCCAGTCCTCCGGGTTCGGTGCGGTGAAGTCGGCGGCGTACTCAAGCTTGACCTTGCCCTCGAAGTGCTCGCGCGGCGTCGGCTCGGGGACCGTCGGCGCCATCCAGCGACGGGTGAACCTGTTGTCCAGATCGGTGTTCTGGTAGCGCGCGACCGTGTGGTAGCGCAGTCCGCCGTCACCGCACAGGTCGGTCGCGACCGTGAACGCGCCGAACTGCGCCTCGGACGGGTGGGTGTTGCCGTCCCACCGCACGTCGCCGAAGCTGTCCAGCTCGGCGCCACCGCCGAGGGTCGCCTCGGACTTGAACGCGAAGTACGTCTCCAGCTGCACCAGGCCGCGCCCGCTCATCGTGAGCCGGCGGATGGCCACCGCGGTGTGGCCCTTGTACGGCCGGGTGGCGAGCTTGAGCGCGTACGTCCCGCTGAGGGCACCGTGGGTGCCGATGTCGAAGAAGTTGCAGGCCGACAGTTGCGGCGGCCGGAAGTCGCGCATGTGGTCGTCGACCGTGCTGAGGTCGCCGCGGCCGTTGTAGTTGCCGAGCAACTCGCACCAGCCGTGCGTCCCGCTGTCGAACTCGTCGAACGCCAGGATGCGCGGCAACGGCGAGAACTTGGACAGGCGCGGATCGGCGGCCAGCAGCGCGGCGCGCACGTCGGATGTCGTCACGCAGTGCCTCCCAGGGCGGGGTCAGGTGGATGTGGAGTGAAGTTAACGTTCACGGGAATCGACCGTCAACGAGCCGTTCCGCGCACTGCAACGCCGGTCTATTGACACTCAAATACCACGCTCCTACGGTGCATTAACGCTACCGTTAACGTTCACGGAATCGAGGCAGCCATGCAGTCGCTGAGCCGGGCTCTCACCGTGCTGGCCGAGCTGAACCGCGAGGACCGGGCGTACGGCGTGACCGAGTTGGCCGTCACCGTCGGCCTGCACAAGAGCACCGTGCACCGCATCCTCGCGACGTTCTGCGAGCACGGCCTGGCCGACCGGGTCGGCGACCACCGCTACACCGCCCTCGACGGGCTCGCCGCTCTGCGCCGTACGGCGCGGCACCGAGTCCGCCCGGAGCAGTCGCTCGCCGACCTCGGCGACCGGCTCGGCCGGTTGGTCGTGCTCGCCAAGCCGCTGCCCAAGACCGCCGGCACTGTGCTGCAGGTCGCCGCGGTGGCCGGCGCGGCCCCGGCCGTCGGCCCGGCTTCATTCGTTGCCGTCGAGCCGGGGCACGCGGTCTCGCTCCGCCGCAGCGCCCTCGGCCGCGCCTACCTGTCCGCGCTGCCGCTCGACGAGGTCACCGGCCCGCCGGAGCTGCTCGACACATTGCAGCGCGTGCGGATCTCCGGCTTCGCGCAGAACTCGCGCCCGGTCGCGTCGTTGCCGCGGATGGTCGCCGTCCCCGTGCGGGCCGGTGACGGCTCCTGCGCGGGCGCGCTCGGCGCGGAGCTCATCCAGACCGGCTCGATCGAGGAGGTACGGCGCGTGGTGTCGGTCCTGCGGAGCGGCGTCTGATGGGGGCGTACGTCGTCCGGCGGTTGTTCTTCTCGCTGTTCGTGCTGTGGGGCGCGGTCACGATCATCTTCGTCGTCCTGCGGCTGGTCCCCGGCGACCCGGCGTACATCATGCTCGGGCCGGACGCGGACCAGGCCCAGGTGGACGCGCTGCGGGCCCAGCTCGGGCTCGACCAGTCGCTGATCCAGCAGTACGCGACGTACCTGGCGAACGTCGTGCACCTGGACTTCGGCGAGTCGTTCCGGCTGAACGCCGACTCGATGAGCCTTGTCCTGCAACGGGTTCCGGCGACGATCCAGCTCGCCAGCACCGCGCTCGTACTGTCGCTGGTGATCGGCCTCCCGCTCGGGGTGATCGCGGCGTTGCGGGCGAACAGCTGGGTCGACCGGTCGATCTCGGTCTTCTCCCTGATGGGGCAGTCGACGCCGTCGTTCTGGCTGGGGATCGTGCTCATCCTGGTGTTCGCCCGCGGTCTGCAGGTGCTGCCGAGTGCGGGGTCCGGTACGTGGTCACACCTGGTGCTGCCGACGGTCACGCTCGCGCTGCCGTTCCTGGCGATCCTCGTCCGGCTGACCCGTAGCGGGCTGCTCGAGGTCGTCCACGAGGGGTACGTGCAGACGGCCCGGGCGAAGGGCCTCGGCGAGTCGGTCGTGATCCTGGTGCACGCGCTGCGGAACGCGCTGATCCCGATCGTCACCGTGGTCGGGTTGCAGTTCGGGGCGTTGCTCGGCGGCACCGTGATCGTCGAGACCGTGTTCGCCTGGCCGGGGGTCGGCCGGCTGCTGATCGACTCGATCGGCCGCCGTGACTACGGCGTCGTCCAGGCGTCGATCTTGCTGGTGGCAACCATCTTCGTGGTGATCAACCTGCTCGTGGATCTGCTCTACGGCTTCCTGGACCCGCGCGTCCGGCTGGCGGGTGACTGAAAATGGCGGTGGACGTGACGACAGCAGCCCTTCCGGTGGCGCGGGCCCGGCGCAGGACGCGGGCGGGCTCGGCCCGGATCCGGTTCGGCCTGGCCGTGATCGCGGTGTACGTCGTGGCCGCGATCCTCGGGCCGTGGCTGGTCCGGTACGACCCGGTCGGCACGCGGACGGCCGACCGGCTGAAGCCGCCGTTCAGCCGGCTGTCCGACGGGTCGTACGCGGTCTTCGGCACCGACCAGGTCGGCCAGGACCTCCTCGCCCAGATGTTGCAGGGGGCAAGGATCTCGATCGCTGTCGGGCTGGCGACGCTGGTGCTGGCCGGGACGATCGGGGTGACGATCGGGTTGGCCGCCGGCTACTTCGGTGGCTGGCTGGACGGCGTACTGATGCGGCTGGCGGACATCCAGCTGGCGTTCCCCTCGATCCTGCTGGCGATCTTCATCGCCGCGCTGCTAGGGCCGTCGGTGGTGAACGTGGTGATCGTGCTCGCGGTCTCGAACTGGGTCACCTTCGCCCGGGTCGCCCGCGGTCAGGCGCTGGCGACGCGACGGCGCGAGTTCGTCGACGCCTCCCGGACACTCGGCGCCGGGACCTGGCGGCTGATCTCGCGGTGTGTGCTGCCGGCGTGTGTCGCGCCCGTACTCGTGGTGGCGACGGTGGAGATCGGGCACGTGATCCTGGCCGAGGCCTCGCTCAGCTTCCTCGGCCTGGGGACGCCGGCCAGTACGCCGAGTTGGGGCGTGACGATCGCGAACGGGCGCAACTACCTGGCCGACGCGTGGTGGATCTCGACCGTCCCCGGGATCGCGCTGGCGATCCTCGTGGTCTCGCTCGGCGTCCTCGGCGACGCGTTGCGCGACCGCTACGACCCGCGGCTGAGGAGTCTGTGAATGAGCCCCTTGCTGAGAGTCCGCGACCTGCGGGTCGAGTTCGCGACGTCCGCCGGCGTGGTGACCGCCGTCGACGGTGCGTCGTTCGACGTGGCCTCCGGTGAGACCGTCGCGCTGCTGGGTGAGTCGGGCAGTGGGAAGAGCGTGACCGCGCAGGCGGTGATGGGCATCGTGCCCAAGCCGGCCGGCCGGATCGCCGGTGGCTCGATCGAGTACGACGGCCGCGACCTACTCGCACCCGGTACGGCGAAGGGCCTGCGCGGACGCGAGATCGCGATGGTGTTCCAGGATCCGCTGAGCTCGCTGAACCCGGTGTTCCGGGTGGGCGCGCAGATCGGGGAGATGTTCCGGCGGCACCGGGGCGCCTCCCGGCGCGAGGCCCGGGCGGCCGCGCTGGAGTTGATGCAGCGCGTCGGCATCCCGGCGGCGTCGAAGCGGCTGGACGACTACCCGCACCAGTTCTCCGGTGGGATGCGGCAGCGGGTGATGATCGCGATGGCGCTCGCCTTGTCGCCGCGGCTGCTGATCGCGGACGAGCCCACGACCGCCCTCGACGTCACGGTGCAGGCGCAGATCATGGACCTGCTCACCCGCCTGCAGGCCGAGGAAGGCATGTCTCTGGTGCTGATCACCCACGACCTCGGGGTGGTCGCGGACGTCGCCGACCGCGTCGTCCTGATGTACGCCGGCCGCGTGGTCGAGACCGGCCCGATCCGCGAGGTGTACGAACACAGCGGCCACCCGTACACCGCGGGCCTGATGGGCTCGGTCCCGATCCTGGACGGTCCCCGCGAACGGCTCACCCCGATTCAGGGCGCACCTCCGGACCTCCTCGACCTGCCGTCCGGCTGCTCGTTCCGCCCTCGCTGCCGCTACGCCGACTCGCTCTGCGCCGAGCAGGAACCACCCCTCCGCCCTCTGCCCGGCCGGCCATCCCTGCACGCCTCCGCCTGCCACCACGCGGAAGGAGTCCTCGCCAATGCCAACTGAACCGACTTCCTCCGCCGAACCCGGTCCCACCGCGGGACCCGGTCCCACCGCGGGATCTGGTCCCACCGCCGCGCCCGGATCCGGGCCCGCGGTCGGGTCGGGGCCTGCGGTCGGGTCCGGGGCTGCGAGCACGCCGCTGTTGTCCGTGCGTGAGCTGCACACGTCCTTCCCACTGCGGTCGAGCGTGCTTCGCCGTACCGTCGGGCACATCCAGGCCGTCGCCGGTGTGTCGTTCGACATCCCCGCGGGCGGAACGCTCGGGCTGGTGGGGGAGTCCGGGTCGGGCAAGTCCACCGTGGCGCGCACGATCATCGGGCTCGAGAAGGCTCGCTCGGGCAGCATCCTCTTCGAGGGCGAGGATCTGACGTCATTGCCCAAGGCATCGATGCGGCGGGTCCGCCGGCAGTTGCAGATGATCTTCCAGGACCCGTACGCCTCGCTGAATCCGCGGGCGACCGTCGAGCAGATCATCACCGAGGCGTGGGAGATCCACCCGGACGTCGTACCGCGCAACCGCTTCCGCGCCGAGGTCCGCGAGTTGCTCGAACGGGTCGGCCTCAACCCGGACCACGCCGAGCGGTATCCGCACCAGTTCTCCGGCGGCCAGCGGCAGCGGATCGGGATCGCCCGTGCGCTCGCGCTGCGCCCGAAGCTGGTGATCTGTGACGAGGCGGTGTCGGCCCTCGACGTGTCCGTCCAGGCCCAGGTGCTCAACCTGCTCGCGGACCTCCGGCGCGACCTCGGGCTCGCCTACCTGTTCATCGCCCACGACCTGTCCGTCGTCCGTCATATCTCTGATCAGGTCGCGGTGATGTACCTCGGCCGGGTCGTGGAGACGGCGACCCAGGACGAGCTGTTCAACCGTCCGCTGCACCCGTACACGCAGGCGCTGCTGTCCGCCGTACCGGACCCGCAGCCGTGGAACAAGCCGGACCGCGAGCCGATCATCATCGGCGGGGACGTGCCGTCGCCGGCGGATCCGCCGTCCGGGTGCCGCTTCCGGACCCGCTGCTGGAAGGCCGAGGACGTCTGCGCGCACGACGAGCCGGCACTCGAGACCCGGCTGGACCTGCACCCGGCCGCCTGTCACTTCGCCGCCGAGTTGGCCGGAGCGGGCCGATGACCGAACTCGTTTTGCTACGGCACGGCGAGTCCCGCTGGAACGCCGAGGACCGCTACCAGGGCCAGCAAGGAACCGGCTTGAGCCCGCGCGGTCACGACCAGGCGAAGCTGGCCGCGGAGTTCCTGCTCACCACCGGGCCGTTCGACCAGCTCGTCGCGAGCGACCTGCAGCGGGTGACCGAGACCCTGCAACCGTATCTCGATGCCTGCGAGCGGCCGGACGTACGCGTCGACACGCGCTGGCGAGAGATCGACGTCGGCACCTGGGGCGGCCGGACGTTCGCCGAGGTGTACGCCGAGGAGCCGGACGTGGTCGACGCCTTCGCGAGCGGTCAGGACGTGGCCCGCGGCGGCGGGGAAACCTTCGCCCAGCTGAGAGAACGCGTCTGGGAGGCCATCCGCGAGATCGCGACCTCGGGTGCTCGCCGCGTGCTCGTGGTGACCCACGGCGGCCCGATCCGGGTCGCGACCGCGTCCACCCTGCGCCTGCCGCCGGGCGGCGAGGTACTGCTCGATCCGCCGGTGAACTGCTCGCTCACCACGCTCCAGGTCGACGACTTACTCGCGGTAACAACGCTGACCGCCTACAACCTGCCGACATCCGCCGGCGCCGGCTCCGGAGCAGCCTCATGACGATTGCCCTGAGCAACTTCAGTTTCGTGGTCATGACGTACAACCTGTGGGCCGACTTCCACCTCGAGGACCGCCGGGACGCCCTGACCGCACTGTTCGCGACCCGTCCGCCGGACCTGCTCGCCGTCCAGGAGCTCCGGCCGGCGACGCGGAAGCTCGTCGACGACGTCCTGCCCGGGCACGACCGCGTCGACGGGACGGCCGGCTGGGAGACACAGAGCAACCTGTGGTGGCGTCGCGACCTGTTCACGGCCGTCGGGTCCGGCGCCGAGGACGTCGGCATCCTGTCACCCGACGCCCGCCTGTTCTGGGTCCGCCTGCGCGCCGCGGACGGTCACGAACTTACTCTCAGTACGGCGCACCTGACGTGGCCCGGGCACCCGGACGAGCGGGCCGATCTCGGCAACCGCCGCGTCGGCCAGGCCCGCGCGGTCGCGGAGGCCCTGGAACGGCTGGCCGGCGACGGCCCCTGCCTGTTCACCGTCGACATCAACGACATCGGCCCACCGCAGTGGGAGCTCGGCAACGCCGGGTTCCTGGACAGCTTCACCGCCCTCGGCCGGCACTCACCGGTGACCCACCCGGTCGTGCCGACGGTCGCGACCGGACCGATCGGGACCCGGTTGTCGCCGCTCGCCTCACCACCGAAGGCGATCGACTGGATCTTCGCCCGCGGCCCGCTCGCCGCCCGGACCAGTGAGGTCGTCGACTTCTTCCACGACGGCCGCGCCCCGTCCGACCACTATCCGGTCGTCGCCACCTACACCTTCACCTGAGCCCTGCCTTGTAAGGAGAATCCCGTGTTGAGGAAGCGAATCGTCGGGGCGCTGGCCGCCCTGACCACGGTGGCGGCCGGCCTGAGCGCCTGCTCGCCGGCGAGTGAACCGAGCAGCGGCGAGCAGGTCCTGCGGTACGCGCCGGCGATGTTCCCGGTGTCGCTCGACACCCACAAGTTCGCCGGCGAGGAGGCCGTGCAGACCGCGATCCAGCAGATCATGGAGCCGCTGGTCCGGGTCGACGACGGCAAGATCGTCCCGGTCCTCGCCACCTCCTGGGAGAACCCCGACCCGAACACCTGGGTGTTCACGCTCCGCACGGGCGTGAAGTTCTCCGACGGTACGCCGTTCACCGCGAAGGACGTGGTGGCGTCGTACGAACGGCACAAGAAGCTCGACGGCCCGCTCGTGCCGCTCTACGGCACCGTCACCTCGTTCACCGCGACCGACGACGGGACCGTGACGGTGAAGACCAGCAAGCCGCTCGGGACGCTGCTGAGTTCGCTGACGCTCCTGTTCATCGGGCCGGCCGCCAAGATCAACGCCGACGGGTTCTTCAGCAAGCCGATCGGGACCGGTCCGTTCCAGGTCACGTCGTTCCAGCCCGACGAGAGGCTCGAGCTCGCCGCCAACGCGTCGTACTGGGACGGGGCTCCGGAGCTCGGCAAGCTGGAGTTCGTGAACATCCCGGAGGTCGCCGGCCGGATCACCGCGCTGGAGAACGGCGAGGTCGACGTCCTCACCCAGATCCCGCCGGACCAGGTCGGATCGGTCCAGGGCAGCGACGCGATCAGCTACTCGACCACGCCCAGCTGGACGTACTACTTCGACTGGTTCAACGCCAACCGGAAGCCGTTCGACGACAAACGGGTCCGGCAGGCGATGTGGCACGCGCTGAACCTCGAGGGCACGGTCAAGGACCTGTTCGGCGACCTCGCCACGGTCGCGCAGGCGCCGCTCGCGCAGGGTGTCATCGGTGCGCCGAAGCTCGCGCCGTACGTTTACGACCCGGCGAAGGCGAAGCAGTTGCTGACCGAGGCGGGCTACCCGAACGGGTTCAGTACGTCGATGCAGTGGCCGCTGGAAGGTGGTCCGAACATCCGGGCGCTGGCGCAGGCGATGATCTCGGACTGGGCCAAGATCGGCGTCACCGTGAAGCCGCTGGAGAAGGAACGCGCCCAGTGGCTGGAGGACTTCGGCAAGCTCAACTGGGACATGAACCTGCAGACCAACGTCACCGGCACCGGCGACGCCGACTACACCCTCGCCCGGCTCTACGTCTGCTCGGCCAAGCGCAACGGTTACTGCAATCCGGCCCTGGACAAGCTCCTGCTCGACGCCCGCTCGACCGTCGACCAGGCGCAGCGCCCGAAGCTCTACCAGCAGGCCGGCGAGATCCTGTGGACCGACGCCGTCGGGATCTTCCCCGCCGACCTCGCCTCGAACTCCGCCGTCCGCAGCACCGTCCAGAACTTCACCATGCCGCCCAGCGGACGCCCCCTCTTCACCAAGGTAACCGTCTCCGGCAGCTGATCCGGTTCCGCGCGAGCGCGAGCCGCCGGGACGCCCGCGGCCGCCTCCCGGGGGCGCGCACCCCCAGTGGGGACCTCGAACAGGTTATTCCCTGTCCAAGGTCCCCACTTCCTGTTCAACCTCCCGAGAGGTGGCCGGGTCGCCGCGGGGATGTGCGACGCCCGGGGGCGGGCCGGGGGCCGGGGCTGGGCTGCAGAGAGCGGGGGCGGGAAGTGGGTCACGGTTCGGGGTGTGGGGGTGGTCAGGGGTTGACGGGGGATGGAGAAGGTTCTAGCGTCCGGGAAATCGATTACTCGGATGCGGAGGTGTTATGGCCGAGGGTGCCGGCCTGGTGCGGATGTCCGGGATCGGGAAGCGGTACGGCGGCGTCCGGGCCTGCCAGGACGTCGACTTCACCCTGGGCGCGGGCGAGGTGCACGCGTTGCTGGGGGAGAACGGCGCCGGCAAGAGCACGTTGATGAAGATCCTGTCCGGCGACGTCACCGACTACGACGGCACGATCGAGATCAACGGCGTACCCGCGCACTTCGGCGGACCGACCGACGCGCAGGCGGCCGGGATCGCGATGATCCACCAGGAGCTCGACCTGGTTCCCGGCCTGTCCGTCGCGGACAACATCTTCCTCGGCCGCGAGCTCCGGACGGCGCTGAGGACCGTCGACCGCCGCCGGATGGAACGCGACGCCCAGGCCCTCCTCGAGCGCAGCGGCGTCCGGCTCGACCCGCGGCGGCCGGTCGGTGAGCTCAGGGTCGGCGAGCAGCAACTCGTCACGATCGCGAAGGCGATCTCACTCGACGCCCGGGTGCTGATCATGGACGAGCCGACGTCCGCACTGACCACGTCCGAGGTCGAGCGCCTCTTCGACGTCATCCGCGAACTGCGTCGCGGCGGTGTCGGCATCGTCTACATCTCCCACCGGATGGAGGAGATCGCCCAGGTCGCGGACCGCGCGACGGTGCTCCGCAACGGCCGGATCGTCACCAGCTTCGACCCGCGCAAGCTGAGTACGGCGGAGGTCGTCGAGGCGATGGTCGGCCGTCCGGTGCAGACCATGTTCACCACGCCCGACGCCGACACCGGTGACGAGCTCCTCCGCGTGGACAACCTCGCCGTCAAGGCCCGCCGCCCGCGACCGGGACGCCGCGACCCAGAGGGCATCTCGCTGACCGTGCGTTCCGGCGAGATCGTCGGCCTGGCCGGCCTGCTCGGCGCCGGCCGCACGGAGCTCCTCGAGACCTTGTACGGCGTCGCGCCGGCCGGCACGCAGACCGGCCGGATCCTCCTGCAGGGCCAGGAGATCCGGCCCCGCCGGCCACGGCAGGCGCTGGCGCACGGCATCGGGTTCGTCCCCGAGGACCGCCGTACGTCGGGACTCGTGCTGTTCCACTCGATCCTCGCGAACACGGTCGTCTCGAGCCTCCCGTCGTACGGGCGGCTGGGCGTGATCGCGCGCCGGATGGAACGGGCCGCGTCCATCCGGATGGCGGACCGGCTGCGGCTGAAGTTCGGCCGGCTGCAGGACGACGTCGGCACGCTGTCCGGTGGCAACCAGCAGAAGGTCGTGTTCGGCCGGATGCTGCTGACCGAGCCGAAGCTACTGCTGCTCGACGAACCCACCCGCGGCGTCGACGTCGGCGCCAAGGCCGAGATCTACCGGCTGCTCGGCGAGCTCGCCGGCCAGGGCCTCGGCGTCCTGCTCGCCTCGTCCGAGCTGCCGGAGCTGATCGGCGTCTGCGACCGGGTGGTCGTCCTGCGGGACGGCCGCGACGTGGCGTCGTTCAGTACGGCGGACTCCGGCGAAGGGGATCTGCTCGCGGCCGCGATGGGAGAAGGCGCAGTGTTCGAAGAGGTCGGAGGAGCGCAGTGACCGACGTACAGGACAAGCCGGCCACGCAGGTGGAACGGTCGGCGGGCGGCGTGGTCGCCACGCTGTTCCGGTTCCAGAGCGTGTTCGGGCTGCTCGCGGTGTTCGTGGCGGCGATCATCTTCTCGCCGCGCAAGGACGGCGAGATCCTGTTCCTCAGCGCGGACAACCTGGCGAACGTGGTCCGGGCGGTGTCCGAGATCGGCATCATCGCGGTCGGTATGACGTTCGTGATCCTGATCGGGGGCATCGACCTGTCGGTCGGCGCGGTCCTAGGGCTCGCCGCGGTCGGCTCCGCCGTACTGATGGTCGAGAACGACTGGGGCTTCCTGCCGTCGGTCCTGCTGGTGCTCGTGCTCGGCCTGGTCTTCGGCGCGCTCCAGGGGGTCGCGACCGCGATGATCGGCATCCAGTCGTTCATCGTGACGTTGGCCGGACTGCAGATAGCCCGCGGCCTGGCCCGGATCTGGTCCGGCGGCCAGGGCGTCGCGATCTCGTACGGCGACGGGCCGAACGAGGCCCCGGAGTCGTTCGCGATCCTCGGCGAACGCACCTTCGGCGGACTGGTGCCGATCCCGGTCCTGATCTTCGCGGTGGTCGCGATCGCGGCGATCGTGTTCCTCCGCGTCAGCGCGTTCTCCCGGCACCTGTACGCCGTCGGCGGCAACGAGAAGGCCGCCCGGCTGTCCGGCGTACCGGTGGTGCGGGTGAAGATCGCGGTCTTCGCGATCTGCGGACTGCTCGCGTCCCTGGCCGGCGTCGTGCACGCCGTCCAGCTGAACCAGGGCAGCCCGAACGACGGTATCGGCTACGAGCTGGACGCGATCGCCGCGGTGGTGATCGGCGGGACCAGCCTGATGGGCGGTCGTGGCTCGGTCGCCGGGACGGTGGCCGGCGCGCTGCTGCTCGGCGTACTGAACAACATCCTTGCCCTGAACAACATCGACTCCAACATCCAGCTGCTGATCAAGGGACTCGTGATCGTTGCCGCGGCCGCGCTGCAGCGACTCCGTCCCGCCTCGTGAGGAAGGTTCTCTTCATGCGCTCTCTGCGAATCCCCCTGGCCGCCACCGCGGTCGCCGCGCTGGTACTCGCCGGCTGTGGAACCACCAGCGAACGGACCGCGGACTCGCCGTCCGACGGCGCGTCCAAGTCCTGCGAGGGGGCCGACGGCAAGTACACGATCGGGATGAGCCAGGCGAACGTGGCCGAGCCGTACCGGCAGCGGATGGACGACGACATCCGGGCCGCGGCCGAGGAGGTGCCGCAGTTCGACGTCAAGTTCGCCGACGCGGCCCAGGACAACGCCAAGCAGGTCGCCGACGTGGAGAACTACATCACCCAGCAGATCGACCTGCTGATCATCAGCCCGAACGAGGCCAAGCCGCTGACCGCGGTGGTGAAGAAGGCCTACGACAAGGGCATCCCGGTGATCGTGCTGGACCGGAAGGTCGAGGGCGACGCGTACACCGGCTTCATCGGTGGGGACAACGTGCAGATCGGGTCGGAGGCGGGCAAGTACGTTGCCGAGAAGCTGCTGCCGCAGGGCGGGAACGTGGTCGAGCTGAAGGGCCTGGCCGGCGCGACCCCGCAGGCCGAGCGGCACCAGGGGTTCGTGGACGCGATCACGGCGAACCCGAAGATCAAGATCGTTGCCGACGCCAGTGGTGACTGGCTGCGGGAGAAGGGCCAGGCGCAGATGGACGCGCTGCTGAAGGCCAACCCGAAGATCGACGTGGTGTACGCGCACAACGACCCGATGGCCGAGGGCGCGTACCTGGCGGCGAAGGCGGTCGGCCGGGAGAAGGAGATGAAGTTCATCGGCATCGACGCGCTGCCGATCCCGTCCGGCGGGATCAAGGCGGTCGAGCAGGGCCGGCTGAGCGCGACCTTCACCTACCCGACGAACGGCAAGGAGGCGATCGCCGCCGCCAAGAAGCTCCTGGTCGGCTGCGGCACGATCGAGAAGTCCCAGATCCTCCCCACCCGCCTCATCGACGCCACCAACGCCGCGAAGATCTACGCCGAGGAGAACCCCACCGGCTGACGGGGTACCGAACGACAGGAGGTGCCGGCCTCCGGCCACGGGTGCTCGGCGGCGGGCGCCTCGACGTGACACCGCCCCGGGCACTACCTCCTGTCGTTCGGTCCCCGGGAACTCGCCCGCTCGATCAGCCGTGCTCCAAGGGTTGTGGCGGTCGGCGGGCGGCTGTTGTCGGCGATCCTTGCCAGCAGCAGCCGGGCCGCCACGGTGCCGATCTCGTACGCCGGTTGGGCGACGACGGACAGTGGTGGGTCGACGAGCTCGGCCCAGGGGGCGTCGTCGAAGGCGACCAGGCCGACGTCGCGGCCGGGACGGACCTTCAGCTCCTGGAGCGCCTGGAGGACGCCGACCGCCATCGCGCTGTTCGCGACCAGCAACGCGTCCGGCGGCTCCGCCTGCGACATCAGCTCCAGCGCCGCCCGGTGCGCCCCGGCCGCCTTGTACTCCGTCCGCCGGACGAGCCTCGGAGTGCTCCGGCGCTTGGCCGCCCTCAGCGCATCCCGGTAGCCGGCCAGCCGGTCGTCGGCCGTGCGTACGCCGCTGGGCCCGGTGATGCAGCCGATCCGGTCGTAGCCCTGGGCAATCAAATGCGCGGTCGCCTGCCGGGCCGCGAGCCGGGTGTCGACCAGCACCACGTCGCTGTCCTGTCCCGGCAGCGGGCGGTCGACCGCGACGTACGCCGTTCCGCGGCCGGCCAGCTTGGCCACGCTGGTCGTCGTACCGCTGGGGGACAGGATCACGCCGGCGACGCGCTCCTGGATGGCGACGTCGATGTAGCGGTTCTCCTTCTCCGCGTTCTCGTCGGAGTTGCACAGCACGACCGAGTAGCCGACCTCGTGGGCGACGTCCTCGACGCCGCGGGCGATCGCGGTGAAGAACGGGTTCTCCACGTCGGAGATGATCAGCGCGACCACGGCGGCCTCCTGGCGGCGCAGGTTCCGCGCCGGGCCGTTCGGCTGGTAGCCGAGCTCGTCGGCGGCCTGCCGGACCCGGGCGACCAGGTCCGGGTCGACGGTCGACTTCCCGTTCAGTGCCCGGGAGACGGTCGCCGTGGACACCCCGGCCCGCGCCGCCACGTCACTGATCGTCGCCACGGCACCTCCTTCCGACGGCCTGACGGACACAGTAACCAACCGGGTAATGGATTACCCAGCCCTCACCCGTGCACTTTACGAACACAACCTTCGGAGGTTTACCAGTGGCGTGAGAGGATCACCCGCGTGACTGCCTTGCCGAGTGTTTCGTACTCCATCACCGTTCGCCTCGAGGTGCCCGCGGGCGGCTCGACGGTGAGCAAGCTGACGACCGCGGTCGAGCAGGCCGGCGGTCTGGTCACCGCGCTCGACGTGACCGCGTCCGGTCACGAGCGGCTGCGGATCGACGTGACCTGTGCCGCCGCCGACACCGAGCACGCGGGCCGGCTGGTCGAGGCGATGCGCGCCGTCCCCGGCGTCGAGATCGCCCGGGTGTCGGACCGGACGTTCCTGATGCACCTCGGCGGCAAGATCTCGATGGAGGCCAAGCACCCCATCCGCAACCGTGACGACCTGTCGATGATCTACACCCCGGGCGTCGCGCGCGTCTGCCTGGCGATCGCGGAGAACCCGGACGACGCCCGCCGGCTGACGATCAAGCGCAACAGCGTCGCGGTCGTCACCGACGGGTCCGCCGTCCTCGGTCTGGGCAACATCGGCCCGAAGGCGGCGCTGCCGGTGATGGAGGGCAAGGCGGCGTTGTTCAAGCGGTTCGCCGGGATCGACGCCTGGCCGCTGTGCCTGGACACCCAGGACCCGGACGAGATCGTCCAGATCGTGAAGGCGATCGCGCCGGGGTTCGCCGGTATCAACCTGGAGGACATCTCCGCGCCGCGCTGCTTCGAGATCGAGGCGAAGCTGCGCGAGGAGCTTGACATCCCGGTGTTCCACGACGACCAGCACGGGACGGCGGTCGTCGTCCTCGCCGCGCTCTACAACGCGCTGCGCGTGGTCGGCAAGGACATCAGCAACGTGCGGGTGGTGCTCTCCGGCGCGGGCGCGGCCGGTACGGCGATCCTGAAGCTGCTGCTCGCGGCCGGGGTGAAGGACACCTGCGTCGCCGACATCGGTGGTGTGATCCACCCGGACCGCGACGGCCTGTCCCCGGAGCTGCGCTGGATCGCGGAGAACACCAACGCGGCGAAGTACAGCGGCGACCTGAAGGGTGCGCTGGCCGGGGCGGACGTGTTCATCGGGGTCTCGGCGCCGAACATCCTCTCCGGTGCGGACATCGCCACCATGAGCGAGGACTCGATCGTGTTCGCGCTGGCCAACCCGGTGCCGGAGGTCGACCCGGCGGCGGCCGGTGAGCACGCGGCCGTGGTCGCCACCGGCCGGAGCGACTTCCCGAACCAGATCAACAACGTGCTGGTCTTCCCGGGCGTCTTCCGCGGCCTGCTGGACGCGCAGTCGTCGAAGGTGTCGATCGAGATGGAGCTGGCCGCCGCCAAGGCGCTGGCCGGCGTGGTCACGGACGACGAGCTGAACGCGGCGTACATCGTGCCGAGCGTGTTCCACCCGGAGGTGCACACGATGGTGGCGCACGCCGTCCGGGATGCCGCGGGCGGCAAGGCGCCGGCGCACGAGACCTACCCGGACGACGCGCCCGCGTGACGGTTCCGATGACGGGGGCGGCCCGGTCCGGGACCAGGGTCTGGTTGTGGCGGATCGGGTTCGTCGCCGCCGTGGCGCTGCATCTGTACGGCGTCTACGCGCCGCGGGAGGCCGGTCCGCACGTCGGGATCCCACAGATCGACAAGGTCGCGCACCTGTTCCTGTTCGCGTCGGTCGCGTTCCTCGGGCTGATGGTCCGGATCCCGGCGCGCTGGTTGCTGGCGGCACTGGTCGCGAACGCGTTCGTCAGCGAGCTGGTGCAGTACTACGTCCTGCCGCAGCGCGACGGGGATCCGTTCGACGTCCTCGCCGACCTGGCCGGCGTGGCCCTCGGTGCTTGGGTGGCCTACCGCGTGGGCCGTCGTACGACATGATGGGGGCATGACGGCCTCGACCCTGACCGGTTCGCTGTTGGTGGCGACACCGCTGCTCGACGAGCCGCCCTTCCGCCGCTCGGTGATCCTGCTGCTGGACCACGACGACGACGGCGCCCTCGGGGTGGTGGTGAACCGGGCGGCCGACCTGGCCGTCGACCGGGTGCTCCCGGATTGGTCCACCAGCGTGAACGAGCCCGGGGTGCTGTTCATGGGCGGCCCGGTCGGCACCGACAGCGCGCTCGCGGTCGCCGAGGTGATCGAGTCGGCCGACCCACCGGGCTGGCGGGAGTGCTTCGGTCGCATCGGGCTGGTCGACCTCGACGTACCGCCGGCCCTGCTCGAGGGCGCGATCCAGCGGATGCGCATCTTCGCCGGGTACGCCGGCTGGTCGAGCGGACAGCTCGAGGGCGAGATCACCGAGGGCGCCTGGTACGTCGTCGAGTCCGAGCCCGACGACGTCTTCAGCCTGCACCCGGACACGCTCTGGCGCCGGGTCCTGCGCCGCCAGAACGACCAGATGGCCTATCTGGCGACGTACCCCGACGACCCCACCCAGAACTGACGCGAGCTACTCGTCGCCGCCCTCGCCGTCGTCGCCCGGGTTGAGCGAGTCCCAGATCTCCTTGCACTCCGGGCAGACCGGGAACCGCTGCGGATCCCGGCTCGGGACCCACACCTTGCCGCAGAGCGCGACCACCGGCGTGCCCATCACCATCGCCTCGGTCAGCTTGTCCTTCGGCACGTAGTGCGAGAACCGCTCGTGATCACCGGGCTCGGCCGGCGCCGGCTGCGTCCGCTCGTCGATGACCGTCTCGGCCCCAGGGGTCAGCTGAGTACTCATGCCCCCGAGTGTAGGCCGACTCATCAACAGAGCAGGGAACTTTCTCCACAGACCGGTCGTACCCCGACATGCCGTCCAGCAGTTGTCCTCGATGTCAGGTAACGTTCCTGCACGGCCGACAGTCGACTAACGGGGGAGTATGCCGTCCGTGGATTCGCACGCGCCCGCTACACCAGCCGTGCTTCCTCCGGCCTACCCGGACCGCGCAGCGTGGGGTACCGCGAGCAAGCTGCGGGCCTGGCAGGCGGAGGCACTCAAGCTCTACCTCGACAACCAGCCCAGGGACTTCCTCGCGGTGGCCACACCGGGCGCCGGCAAGACGACGTTCGCGCTGACCGTGGCTGCCGAGTTGCTGCACCGGCGGCTGATCGAGCGGGTCACTGTGGTCACGCCGACCGAGCACCTCAAGGTCCAGTGGGCCGAGGCGGCCGACCGGGCCGGGATCGCGATCGACCCGGCGTTCGCCGGCCGGCGCGGGAAGACGAACAAGGACTTCCAGGGCGTCGCGGTCACGTACGCCGGGGTCGCGGTGAACCCGCTCGCCTTCCGGGTCCGGACCGAGCGGTTCAAGACCCTGGTGATCCTCGACGAGGTGCACCACGGCGGTGACGCGCTCAGCTGGGGTGACGGCGTCCGCGAGGCGTTCGAGCCCGCGGCCCGGCGGCTCTGCCTGACCGGTACGCCGTTCCGCAGCGACGACAACCCGATCCCGTTCGTGACCTACGAGGAAGGCCACGACGGCGTCGCCCGGAGCAAGGCGGACTACACGTACGGGTACGGCCACGCGTTGCGCGACCACGTCGTCCGCCCGGTGATCTTCATGTCGTACTCCGGGGAGATGCGCTGGCGCACCAAGGCCGGGGACGAGGTGGCGGCGCGCCTGGGTGAGCCGCTGACGAAGGACCTGACCGCGCAGGCGCTGCGGACGGCGCTCGACCCGGCCGGCGAGTGGATGCCGGCCGTGCTCGCGGCCGCCGACAAGCGCCTGACCGAGGTCCGCCGGCACATGCCGGACGCGGGCGCCCTCGTCATCTCCGGCGACCAGAACACCGCCCGCGCGTACGCGAAGACGTTGCGTGAGCTGACCGGTGAGGCGCCGACCGTGGTGCTGTCCGACGAGAAGGCGGCCAGCAAGAAGATCGCGAAGTTCTCCGAGAGCGACTCGCGCTGGATGGTCGCCGTCCGGATGGTGAGCGAGGGCGTGGACGTGCCGCGGCTCGCGGTCGGCGTGTACGCGACGCCGACGTCCACGCCGCTGTTCTTCGCCCAGGCGGTCGGGCGGTTCGTCCGGGCCCGCAAGCGCGGCGAGACGGCGTCGGTGTTCGTGCCGTCGGTGACCCGGCTGCTGGGCTTCGCCGCCGAGATGGAGGTCGAGCGCGACCACGTGCTCGGCCGGAAGAGCTCGGCCGAGGACGGCGACATCTTCGCGCTCGAGGACGACCTGATCAAACAGGCGAACCAGACCGAGGGCGCCAGCGACGAGCTCGAGGGGAACTTCGAGGCGCTCGGGTCGGACGCGAGCTTCGACCGGGTGGTCTTCGACGGCGGCGACTACGGCACCGGCGGCGAGAACGCGTCGGACGAGGAGCTCGACTTCCTCGGCCTGCCCGGGCTGCTGGAGCCCGACCAGGTGCGCGAGCTGCTGCACAAGCGCCAGCAGAAGTCGCTCGCCGCCCAGAAGAAGTCGAAGCGCTCCACCTCCGGTCGCGACGACGAACCGACGCCGGCCGAGTTGGCCACCCACGAGCAGATCGGGTTGCTCCGCCGCGAGCTCAACGGACTCGTCGCCGCCTGGCACCACCGGACCGGCCAGCCCCACGGCGTCATCCACAACGATCTCCGCCGCAAGCTCGGGGGTCCGGCGGCTGCCCATGCGTCGTCGATCCAGCTCAAGGAACGCATCGAGCTGATCCGAGACTGGGCCGCCCAGCGCCGCGCCTGACCGCGCCCGCACCGCCCGACCCCGCGCCCGACCGACCCGCCGCCCGCCCGACCCGGCGCGCGCCTGCCCTGGCACGTTCGCCCCACCCCGCCGACCGGGGTGGGGCGTTTTGCTGTGTGCCGAGGTGTTGACGAGGTGCGGGGCGAACTGCAACCTTTGACTACCGCCCCGCAAGAATCTAGCAAGATCATGAAATTTCAGTAGCAACCTCTTGAGGGTGCGGCGCCCGCCCCCGCCCACCCGACGGAGGACCCACTCCATGCCTCGACAGAACCAGCCCGCCTGGCGACTACTGATCGGTCTGCTGGCGGCCGCGCTGGTCGCGACCGGTCTGCTGCTCCCCGGACCCGCGACCGCGGCCGCCACCGCCGATCTCGCCAAGACCCTGACCGCCAGCAGTTCGCTCGGCGCGTACCCGAGCGGCAACGCCGCCGACGGCAACCAGAACACCTACTGGGAGAGCGCCAACAACGCCCTCCCGCAATGGATCCAGGCCGACCTCGGCGGCACCACCGAGGTCAACCGGGTGACGCTCAAGCTGCCCGCGTCCTGGGGTGCCCGCACCCAGACCCTGACCGTCCAGGGCAGCACGAACGGTTCGTCGTTCAGCACGATCGTCGGCAGTACGGCGTACTCCTTCAGCGGCTCCAACACGGTGACGATCGACTTCGCCACCACCTCGACCCGCTACGTCCGGCTGGTGGTGACCGCGAACACCGGGTGGCCGGCCGCGCAACTGTCGGAGTTCGACCTGGCCGGGCCTGGTGGCGGGCCGATCGAGCCTCCGATCGGGACGAACCTGGCGACCGGCAAGCCGATCGAGGCGTCGTCGTCGGTGTTCGAGTTCGTCGCCGCGAACGCGAACGACACGAACATCGCCACCTACTGGGAGTCGAACGGCTTCCCGGCGACGCTGACCGTCAAACTCGGCGCGAACGCCGACCTGAGCGCGGTCGTGGTCAAGCTCAACCCCGACCCGATCTGGGGCCCGCGGACCCAGAGCATCCAGGTCCTCGGCCGGGAGCAGTCCGCCACCGGCTTCACGTCGCTGGCGGCTCGCACCGACTACCAGTTCAGCGCGTCCGGCAACCAGAACTCGATCACGATCCCGGTCACCGGCCGGTACGCCGACGTACGGCTCCAGTTCTTCGCCAACACCGGCGCGCCAGGCGGTCAGGTCGCCGACTTCCAGGTCATCGGTACGGCGGCGCCGAACCCGGATCTCGTGGTCACCGCGGCCACGTGGAGCCCGGCCAACCCGACCGAGACCACGCCGATCACCTTGTCGGCCACCGTCCGCAACTCCGGCTCCGCGCCCGCCCCGGCGAGCAGCCTGAACTTCCTCCTCGGCGGCACGGTCGCCGGCACCGCCTCGGTCGGCGCCCTCGCCGCCGGCGCCTCGACCACGGTCAGCGCGAACGCCGGGACCCGGGCCCAGGGCAACTACACCGTCGCCGCGGTGGCCGATCCGGGCAACGCGATCGTCGAGCAGGACGACAGCAACAACACCTTCCAGTCACCCACCCAGCTGACCGTCGGCCAGGCGCCCGGCCCGGACCTCCAGGTCACCGGCATCACGTCCAACCCGGCGAACCCGGCACCCGGCGCCCAGGTCTCGTTCACCGTCACCGTGAACAACCGCGGTACGGCGGCGTCCGGAGCCAGCGTAACCCGGCTCACCGTCGGCAGCACCACCCTGAACACGAACACCGCCGCGATCGCCGCCGGTGCGACCGTGAACGTGGCGATGACCGGCACGTGGACAGCGACCAACGGCGGCGCCACCCTCACCGGCCTCGCCGACGCGACCAACACCGTGGCCGAGACCAACGAGACCAACAACACGTTGAGCCGGTCGATCGTCGTCGGCCGCGGTGCGGCATTGCCGTACACGTCGTACGAGGCGGAAGCGGGCGACCACAACGGCACGCTGCTCGTCGCGGACGCGAAGCGGACCTTCGGGCACACGAACTTCGCCACCGAGTCGTCCGGCCGGCAGTCGGTCCGGCTGAACGCGACCGGCCAGTTCGTCGAGGTCACCTCGACGGTGCCGACCAACTCGATCGTGGTCCGCAACTCGATCCCCGACTCCGCCAACGGACAGGGTCTCGAGGCCACCATCAGCCTGTACGTCAACGGTGTCTACAAACAGAAGCTGACGCTGTCGTCGCGGCACAGCTGGCTCTACGGCAACAGCGACGGACCCGAGTCGCTGACCAACACCCCGGGCGGCGACGCCCGCCGGCTCTTCGACGAGTCCCATGCGCTGCTCGGGACGTCGTACCCGGCCGGCACGAAGTTCAAGCTGCAGCGCGACTCCGGGGACACCGCCGGCTTCTACATCATCGACATGATCGACCTCGAGCAGGTCGCTCCGCCGCTCACCCAGCCGGCCGGCTGTACGTCGATCACGCAGTACGGCGCTGTGCCGAACGACGGGATCGACGACGCGGACGCGATCCAGCGCGCCGTCACCGACGACCAGAACGGCGTGATCAGCTGCGTCTGGATCCCGCAAGGCCAGTGGCGGCAGGAGAAGAAGATCCTCACCGACGACCCGCTGAACCGGGGTCAGTACAACCAGGTCGGGATCAGCAACACCACCATCCGCGGCGCGGGCATGTGGCATTCGCAGCTCTACTCGACCATCGAGCCGCAGAACGCCGGCGGGATCAACCACCCGCACGAGGGCAACTTCGGCTTCGACATCGACAAGAATGTGCAGCTGTCGGACATCGCGATCTTCGGGTCCGGCCGGATCCGGGGCGGTGACGGCAACGCCGAGGGCGGGGTCGCGCTGAACGGCCGGTTCGGCACCGGGACGAAGATCAGCAACGTCTGGATCGAGCACGCGAACGTCGGGGCCTGGGTCGGCCGCGACTACGACAACATCCCCGAGCTGTGGGGTCCCGGCGACGGGCTCGAGTTCAGCGGGATGCGGATCCGCGACACCTACGCCGACGGCATCAACTTCGCCAACGGCACCCGCAACTCCAAGGTGTTCAACTCCTCGTTCCGGACGACCGGCGACGACGCGCTCGCGGTCTGGGCGAGCAAGTACGTCAAGGACCAGTCGGTCGACATCGGCCACGACAATGCGTTCACCAACAACACCATCCAGCTGCCGTGGCGCGCCAACGGCGTCGCGATCTACGGCGGCTACGGCAACAGGATCGAGAACAACCTGATCTCCGACACGATGAACTACCCCGGCATCATGCTGGCGACCGACCACGACCCGCTGCCGTTCTCCGGGACGACGTTGATCGCCAACAACGCGCTCTACCGGTGTGGCGGGGTGTTCTGGGGCGAGGCGCAGGAGTTCGGTGCGATCACGCTGTTCCCGGCGAACCTGCCGATCCCGGGCGTGACGATCCGCGACACCGAGATCCACGACTCGACGTACGACGGGATCCAGTTCAAGACCGGGGGTGGTGAGATGCCGAACGTCCAGCTCACCAACGTCCGGATCGACAAGTCGAACAACGGCTCCGGCATCCTCGCGATGGGTGGTGCCCGCGGCAGCGCGGTGCTGAACAACGTCGTCGTGACCAACTCGCGCGACGGCGACATCGTGAAGGAACCCGGTTCGTCCTTCACCTTCACCGGCCAGTAGCCGGACCGCGCTCACCGGGCGCCGGCCCCTCCCGGTGACGGCGAGCCTCCGCATCCCACTCCCGGGGTGCGGAGGCTCAGCCCTGCGACATCGCCTGCGTGCCGATGACGCCGAGGAGGCGCAGCGCCTGGTCGGAGGGCGAGCCGGGCTCCGCGGTGTAGAGAATGACGCGCTGGTCCCGCTCGGGGACGACGAGTACCTCGCAGACGACGTCGATCCGGCCGACCTCGGGGTGGAAGATCGTCTGGCACATGCTCTGCTGCCGGCTGACCTCGTGCAGCGCCCAGATCCCGGCGAACTCCTCGCTCCCGGCCACCAGGTCCGCCACCAACTGCGCGAGCGCCGGATCGTCCGGGTACGTCGCGGTCGCGGCGCGCAGGTCCGCCGCGGCCTCGAAGGCGAAGTCACGGGTCGCGGACTCGCCGAACCGGTCGGCCTGCCGGTCGCCGTGCAGGAACCGCAGCCGGAGCAGGTTGCGCTCCTTCACCGGCAACGCGGAGAAGTCGGTGATCAGCGCCGCGGCCATCGGGTTCCAGGCGAGGACGTCGTACTTCGCGTCCAGCACCAGGCCGGGAACGTCGAGCCGCTCGAGCATCCGCAGAACACCGATCCGGACGTCGGCAGGTGGTCCGGGCGGCGGGCCGGGCTGTTCGCCGGCGAGCCGGAAGAGGTGGGCGCGCTGGTCGTCGTTCAGTCGCAGCGCCCGGGCGAGACCGGTGAGCACCGGACGGGACGGACGCGGACCGCGGCCCTGCTCGAGCCGGGTGTAGTAGTCGGTCGACATCGTCGCCAGGCTCGCGACCTCCTCACGGCGCAGCCCGGGCGTACGCCGCCGGACGCCCGCGGGCAGGCCGACGTCGGCGGGCTGCAGCGCCTCCCGCCGTAGCCGCAAGAACTCCGCGAGCTGTCCCCGGTCCACGCACCCAGGATTCCAGCCGCCGGCAACCTCAGCCAGGGACTGCCGATCCCAGGCTCGGCCCGCTCTGCCTGGGGACGGCGAACCGCCGCAGCCTGGACCGCATGACCACGAACAGGATCGCGCTCGTCACGGGCGCCAACAAAGGCATCGGCAAGGAGATCGCCCGGCAGCTCGGGCAGGCAGGGTTCACCGTGCTGGTCGGCTCCCGGGACGTCGCCCGCGGCGAGCTCGCCGTGAAGGAACTGGTTGCCGAGGGCCAAGATGCGGCGACGATACAGCTGGAGGTGACCGACGAGACCTCGGTCCGGGCGGCGGCCGACCGGATCGAGACGGAGTACGGCCGGCTGGACGTGCTGGTGAACAACGCGGCCGTCATCCCGGACGGCGACGACGCGGTCTCCCGGGTGCGGGGCGACGTACTGCGGGCCGCGTTCGAGATCAACGTGATCGGGCTGGTCGGAGTGACCCAGGCCATGCTGCCGTTGCTGCGGAAGGCGGAGCGGGCGCGGATCGTGAACCTGTCGACCGCGCTGGCGTCGTTCGAGCTGGTCGGGGATCCGGACTCACCGCTGTCGGAGCTGCTGACGCTGGGCTACAACGCGTCGAAGGCCGCGGTGAACATGGTGACCGTGATGCTGGCCACCGAGCTCCGCGGCACCGGCATCCTGGTGAACGCGGCCGACCCGGGGAACTGCGCGACCGACATGGGTGGCTGGGACGCTCCGCGCACACCACAACAGGGCGCGGCTGTTGCGGTGCGGCTGGCGACGCTGGGCGCCGACGGACCGAGCGGCGAGGTCCACGCCGAGGAGGGCCGCCTGCCCTGGTAGACAGGTCAGATCAGGGCGCCGGACCAGGCGAGGGCCTGCTTGAGGAGTTGGCCGCGGCCGCCTTCGAGGTCGGCGAGCAGACTCGGCTCGAGGGCTTCCTTCGGCGTCAGCCAGGTGAGCTCGAGGGCGTCCTGGCGCGGGTTGCACTCGCCGGTGACCGGTACGACGTACACCAGGGCGACGGCGTGCTGACGGGGGTCGTGCAGCGGGGTGACGCCGGGGAGCGGGAAGTACTCCGCGACCGTGAACGGCGTCGGGCTGACCGGCAGGCGCGGGAACGCGGCCGGGCCGAGATCCTTCTCGATGTTCCGCTGCAGGGCGCCGCGGATCGACTCCCCGTGCAGCACCCGGCCCGACACCAGGGTCCGGGTGATCTGACCGGTGGTGGCCGAGCCGCGCAGCAGTACGCCGACCTGCTCGATCTGGCCGGCGTCGTCGATCCGGGCCGGGACCGCCTCGACGTACAGGATCGGCACCCGGGAGCGGGTCTCCTCGAGCGCGAACTCGGACAGCCAGCCGGGGTTCGGGTCAGGAGTACGAAGGGAACTCATGGTGACCATCTTTGCCCACCGGCGCCGGCCCGCGCCCGGTCAGGTCCACCTCCGCGCGTCGCCGTCCGGCGCGGGCGCGCGGCTAGGGGCGGAAGGTGGCGCGGTAGCGGGTGGGGCTCAGGGCGAAGTGGGCGTGGAAGCGGCGGGTGGCGTGGCTGGGGTCGTGCCAGCCGACCATCGCGCCGATGGTGGCCACCGGCAGGTCGGTCTCGATCAGCAGTCCGGCGGCACGCTCGGCGCGCAGCCGGTTGAGGTAGGCCATCGGTGAGATCCCGGCGGTCCGCTTGAACAGCCGGACGAGGTACCCGGGCGCGAGGTGCACCGCCGTGGCCAGCCGGTCCAGCGTCCACGCGTCGTCGATGCTTGCCTCCAGCAATCGCATGGCGTGCTGGACGGCCGGGTGCGCGGGGCTCGGGGCGCCGCCGGGGACCAGCGCGCCGGACAGGAAGGCGAAGATGTCGGCGCCGAGGTAGGCGTTGCGGACGACCAGGCCGTCGCAGTCGGCGTACCCGTGCCACTCACCCGGGCGGAGGACCACGATCGAGTCGCGTTCCAGCCGGACCTCGCCCGCGGCCGACACGTGCGTGCCGGTGCCGGCCAGGACGACGGCGATCTCGAAGAACGCGTGGCTGTGCGGAGCGATGTCGGCGGCCAGCTCGATCCGTTCGCCGGCGACCGGCAGGCGCTGGTCGGGGAAGACCTCACTGCTCAGGATCTCGTGCACGGACGGCTCCGCTCAGGTCAAGATCGGTCAAGGACCGGTCAACGACCGCCTGTCCCGCGCCGGCGATCCACGTAAGGCTGGAAGCATCCACCCGGCAACGGATCCCGAGGAGCCGACCGATGACCACGACCGAGCCTACGACAGCCTTCACGCTGGACGACGAGACCATTTCGGCCTACCGCCGCGACGGCGTCGTGCGGATCCGGAACATCATCAGCGCCGAGGAGGCGGCCCGGTTCCGGGACGCCGCCGCCGCGGCGAGCGGGATCGCCGAGGACTACGCGACGAACTCGCCGATCTTCAACCAGTACGTCAACATCTGGCAGCAGAACGACGTACTCCGCGAGCTCACCCTGGACCCGCGGCTGGCCGCCGCGGCCACCGCGCTGGCCGGGGTCCCGCTGCGGATCTGGCACGACCAGGTGCTGATCAAACCGCCGCACAACGGCGCCGCCACCGAGTTCCACCAGGACGCGCCGTACTGGCCGCACGCCGGCTCGCGGCACTCGTTGTCGGTGTGGGTTGCGCTGGTCGACGTACCGGTCGAGCGCGGCTGCATGACGTTCATCCCGGGGTCGCAGGACCACCAGGATCTGCGCAGTCAGGACCTGTCGGACCGCGACGACATGTTCCGGGCCGCGCCCGACCTGCGCTGGGAGACGCGCACGACGATCCCGCTGCGGGCCGGCGACTGCACCTTCCACAACGCCTACCTGGCGCACTCGGCCACGCCGAACCTCACCGACGACCCGCGGATCGCGCACGTGGTGATCTACATCGACGCGGAGACGTCGTTCACCGGCGGCGGTCACGTGGTCACCGACGGCCTCGGTCTGACCGCCGGGTCGCCGTTGGAGCACGAGCGCTTCCCTCGGGTCTGAGCGCGGGCACCAGTAATTTCACGTGATGACATAAGTTGCAGGAGTGCGTCTGCTCACTGATGTCCGCCCGCTGCGGGAATCACCGGATTTCCGCAGGTTGTGGATCGGATCGACGGTGTCGCAGCTCGGCCAGCAGATGACCGCGGTGACCGTGTCCATCCAGGTGTACGCCGTGTCGCAGTCCACGTTCGCGGTCGGGCTGGTCGGGCTGTGCTCGCTGGTCCCGCTGATCGTCTTCGGGCTTTACGGCGGCGCGATGGCCGACGCGATCGACCGGCGTACCCTCGCCCTCGCGTCGTCTGCCGGGCTCTGGCTGCTGTCGATGGTCCTGGTGCTGCAGTCCCAGCTGCACTGGAACCAGCTGTGGGTCCTGTACGCCGTCGTCGCGTGCCAGTCGGCGTGCTTCGCGGTCAACAACCCGGCGCGGTCGGCGATCATCCCGCGGCTGATCCGTCCGGAGTTGCTGCCGGCCGCGAACACGCTCAGCCAGGCCGCGTTCAACCTGGGCTTCACCGCCGGGCCGTTGCTCGGGGCGGCGGTGATCGCCTGGCACGGGTTCGCGGCGGCGTACCTGATCGACGTACTGACGTTCACGGCCGCGCTCTACGCGCTGTTCCGGCTGCCGTCGGTGCCGCCGACCGGTGAGGTCCGCCGGGCCGGGCTGCGGTCGGTGCTCGAAGGGTTCACGTTCCTGCGGGCCGCGCCGGCGCTGCTGGCGACGTTCCTCGCGGACATCCTGGCGATGGTGTTCGCCCAGCCGCGGGCGCTGTTCCCGGCGGTCGCGGGCGCGTTCTTCGGTGGGGGAGTCCGGACCGTCGGTCTGCTGCAGGCGGCGCCGGCGATCGGTGCGCTGGTCGGCGTGGTGTTCTCCGGCTGGGTGAGCCGGGTCCGCCGCCAGGGCGTGGCGATCGTGGTCGCGATCACCGTGTACGCCGCCGCCGTCGGATTGTTCGGGCTGTCCCGGACGATCTGGCTGGGGGTCGCGCTGCTCGCGTTGTCGGGGGCGGCCGACATGGTCAGCTCGGCGTACCGGAACACCGTCCTGCAGTCGGCCGCACCGGACGCGATGCGCGGTCGGCTCCAGGGCGTCTTCATCGTCGTCGTGGCCGGCGGGCCGCGCCTCGGCGACTTCGTGGCGGGCACGTCGGCCTCGCTCACCACGCCGACGATCGCGCTCGTCGGCGGCGCGACCGTGTGCATCGTCGGGCTGCTGATCCTGCTCGCCCGGAACCGGCCGTTCCGGGTCTACGACTCCAGGACCCGCGCGCTCAGCTGACGCCCGATCAGGCTCAGCCGCCGGTCAGGAGCTTCTTCACGACGGTCGGCCAGGAGTCGACGTCGGGATCGATCCGCCGCATCGGCTTGTCGTCGACGGTCACCACCGGCCGGTCGCCGAGCGGCTTCTTCAGCTTGAACGCCGTCAGCGAGATGTTGTCCTCCCGCGGGCACGGCTGGTTGGCCGCGACCAGGACCACGACCTTGTCCTCCTCCTCGGTGATCCGCAGGTCGAGGTTGCACTTCAGCCCGGTCCCGACCAGCAGGTCGGCGTCGTCGTACGCGGGTGCGTTCTGGATCCAGCGCAGGTACGTCGGCTTCTTCTTGTGCACCACCTGGTACAGCTCGACCGGTTGCGGCCGGTCCGCGTTCGACGAGCCGGTGCCGTCGCCGAAGAAGCTGCCGTAGATCATGCCGATGCACGGGTCCTCGGCCGGCTTGCCGTCGACCGCGCCCCATGCCTTGGCCGCCTGGTAGCAGGCGTTTGACTCCCGGTTCAGGCTGACGTTGAACCCGAACAGGGCCACCGCGGCGGCGATCAGGGCGATCGCGAGCATCCGCCGGGACTTCACCTGCTGCGGGCCGAGCGCACCGGCCGGGCGCTGCTGGGCCTGGTGCTGTGCCTGGTTCTGGGGCTGATTCTGAGCCTGATTCTGGGCCTGGTTCTGGGCCTGGTGCTGGACCGGTTGGGGGTCCTCGGGGAACTGGCGGAACAGGCCGAGGATCGAGTTGGTCCACTGCGGATTGATCAGCGTGGGGATCGCGTAGAGCAGGATCAGCCCGATGATCACGGCGATGGCGGGGAGGAGCGCCCAGTAATTTCGCACGGCAGCAAGATACGGGGCCATCGGGCCGTGCCCGAAAAACGGATACGCTTCGGAGGTGCCCGCAGAGACGTCCCAGACCCTCGACCGGGGACTCACCGTCCTCGAGTTGCTGGCGGACGCCCCGGACGGCCTCTCGATCACCGAGCTGGCCGCCGCTCTCGGGGTCAGCCGGACCGTGGTCTACCGCCTGGTGAACACGCTGGAGCTGCACCGGCTGGTCCGGCGTGACAGTGAGGGCCGGGCCCGCCTCGGTCTCGCGGTGCTGCACTACAGCCGCCGCGTCCAGCCGACCCTCCGTGACGCCGCGCTGCCGGTCCTGCGCTCCCTCGCGGAGGACACCGGCGCCACCGCCCACCTGACGGTCGCGGACGGTGACGAGGCCCTCGCGATCGCGGTGATCGAGCCGAGCTGGACGGACTTCCACGTCTCCTACCGGATGGGATCGCGGCACGCGCTCGACCAGGGCGCCGCCGGGAAGGCGATCCTGGCCGGCCGCCGCAAACCCGACCCGGCCGGCCGCCCGTTCGTGGTCACCTCCGGCGAGCTCCAGGCCGGCGCCCAGGGCGTCTCCTCCCCGGTCCTCGGCGTCCCCGGCGTCGAAGCCTCCATCGGCGTCGTCGTCCTCGGCAAACTCGACCGGGACTTCGTCGGCCCCCGGGTAGCCCGAGCCGCAGTAGAAGTAGCCAAACGCCTCGCCTGAGTCGCGGACGCCCAGGCCATCACAATCGGCGCGCACCTGCCCCGGTGCCGCTCGGCTCTGTCGTCCTGGGTGCGTTGTGATGGCCTGGGCGTCCGGCACTCGCCTCGACCAGCGGAAGCACTCGGTGGGGGATTTGTTCGGCCAGGGCGATGACGGTGGAGGCTCGTTGGATGCCTTGGACGATGACGACCTGGTCGATGACGCGTTGGAGGTCGGCGTTGGAGCGGGCGACGATGCGGCACCACAGGTCCTCGGCGCCGGTGATCGTGTGCACCTCGAGGACCTCCGGGATCCGCGCCAGCGCCTCGGCGACCGCCGTATGGCCTGAGCCCTGCTCGATCTGCAGCGTCGCGAACGCCGTCACCGGATAGCCGATCGCGGTCGTGTCGATGTCCGGCCCCCACCCGCGGACGACCCCGTCACGCTGCAACCGGTCGAGCCGGGCCTGCACCGTCCCGCGAGCGACCCCGAGCCGCCGCGACGCCTCCAGCACCCCGACCCGCGGCTCGGCCGCGAACAGCCCCAGGATCCGCGCGTCCAGCGCGTCCACCGCCATACCGAACCTCCCGAGGTGGTCAGCCTGACCAAATGGTCCAGCAACAAGCCAACGATACTGCACAACCTGACCACTGAAACCACGAACTGTTGCGCAACCTGTCCCTCGCCAGACAGGCTCGGCGGCACGCACCCCGACCGGGAGGACCACGATGACCAGCACCGACCTCACCCCCGCAGAGCTCGACGCCGATCTCGACCTCGACCAGTTGAAGCAGCTCGTCGGCCTGGTGCCGTACGACGAGAGCACCGACCCGTTCCCGGTCACGGCGATGGACGCGGTGGTCTTCGTGGTCGGCAACGCCACCCAGACCGCGAAGTATTACCAGCTCGCCTTCGGGATGGACCTGGTCGCGTACTCCGGCCCCGAGACGGGCAACAAGGACAACAAGGCGTTCGTGCTCAAGGCCGGTTCCGCCCGCTTCGTCATCACCGGCGGGGTCAGCCCGAAGAGCCCGCTGCTCGACCACCACCGCAAGCACGGGGACGGGGTCGCCGATCTCGCGCTCGAGGTGCCGGACGTGGACAAGTGCATCAAGCACGCCCGCGCGCAGGGTGCCGTCGTCCTCGAGGAGCCGAACGACGTCACCGACGAGCACGGCACGATCCGCCGGGCCGCGATCGCGGCGTACGGCGACACCCGGCACACCCTGATCGACCGCAGCCGGTACGACGGTCCGTACCTGCCCGGCTTCGTCGCCGCGGCCACCCAGGTGACCCGGCCGGAGGGCCACCCGAAGCGGCTGTTCCAGGCCGTCGACCACGTCGTCGGCAACGTCGAGCTCGGCCGGATGGACGAGTGGGTCGGGTTCTACAACAAGGTGATGGGCTTCGTGAACATGGCGGAGTTCATCGGCGACGACATCGCCACCGACTACTCCGCGCTGATGAGCAAGGTGGTGGCCAACGGCAATCACCGGGTGAAGTTCCCGCTGAACGAGCCGGCGATCGCGAAGAAGAAGTCGCAGATCGACGAGTTCCTGGAGTTCTACGACGGCGCCGGCGCCCAGCACATCGCGCTGGCGACCAACGACATCCTGCGCACCGTCGACATCATGCGGGCCAACGGCGTGGAGTTCCTGAATACGCCGGACTCGTACTACGACGACCCGGAGCTGCGGGGCCGGATCGGCAAGGTGCGGGTGCCGATCGAGGAACTGAAGGCGCGCGGCATCCTGGTCGACCGGGACGAGGACGGCTACCTGCTGCAGATCTTCACCAAGCCGATCGGCGACCGGCCGACGGTGTTCTACGAGCTGATCGAGCGGCACGGCTCGCTGGGCTTCGGCAAGGGCAACTTCAAGGCCCTGTTCGAGGCGATCGAGCGCGAACAAGAGCGCCGCGGCAACCTCTAGCCGAGATCGTTGCCCGGGAGGTGTTTCCCACACCTCCTGGGCAACCACCTGCCGGGGTTAACCGGTGAACCTGTTGCCGGGTGCAACTGGATACGGCGTGTCGCCGTCCGATTACCGGAATGACTGTCGGGGCAGGGGCTGTTCGCGTAGTGTGCCCGATGGGTGTGCGTCGGGGCGTACACCCAGGAAGGGTTTCGTCATGAAGACACTGGGCATTCTGCTCAGCACCGCGGGCCTGGCCGGGGTGGGCGCGATCGCCCTCGCGGCGACGCCGGCCCAGGCGGCCGAAGACGCCGCCTGTTCGGGTGCGAGGTCCATCGCGTCGGCGCCGATGCTGCGTGACCACAAACCGCCGAGCTGGGGCACGGTCCGGCTCGTCCGCGACAGCTGCTACCGGTACTGGGCCGAGGTGACGATGGCCTCGCCGCTGCCGGCGAACGCGAAGGCGAACGCCTACCTGGTGCAGTACGGCGGTGGCAGCAACGGCCGCGTGCTCAGCTGCGACAGCAGCGGCGGCAACGGTGCGGTGGTGAAGGGTCAGCGGACCTGCCGGACGCCGAAGGTGAAGGCGACCGCGGGCAGCATCACGTTCGTCGCGATCGGCCGCGAGTTCCACAACTACGGCGGCGGCTACGAGGAGATCTCGGAGAACGCGACCTCCCGCACCCGGTGACGGCCTGTCCTGATCCGGACACCCACGCCTTGCACACAACTGCTCGGTAATCACTAGGCTCGGCCGTATGAGTGACGTTGTCGAGCAGTTACGGCAGGCGTTGCCACCGGAAGCGTTGGTGACGGACCCGGACCGGATGGAGAGTTTCCGGTACGACCGGGCGATGTTCTGCCCGGCCGGGATGCCGCTTGCCGTCGTGCTGGCGCGGGAGACCGCGCACGTGCAGGCGGCGGTGCGGATCGCGGCCGAGGCGGGTGTGCCCGTCGTACCCCAGGGCGCCCGGTCCGGGCTGTCCGGTGCCGCGAACGCGCTCGACGGCTGCATCGTGATCTCGCTGGAGAAGATGGACCGGATCCTCGAGATCGAGCCGGTCGACCGGTACGTCGTCACGCAGCCGGGGGTGTACAACGCCGTCCTGTCCCGCGCGGTCGAGGAGCAGGGGCTGTTCTACCCGCCGGACCCCTCCAGCTGGGAGTTCTGCTCGATCGGCGGCAACCTGTCCACGAACTCGGGCGGCCTGTGCTGCGTGAAGTACGGCGTGACCACGGACTACGTGCTCGGCCTGGAGGTCGTCCTGGCCGACGGGCGGGTGCTGCGGACCGGGCGTCGTACCGTCAAGGGCGTCGCCGGCTACGACCTGACCAAGCTGATCGTGGGCAGCGAGGGCACGCTCGGCATCATCACCGAGGCGACGCTGGCGTTGCGCCCGCTCGCGGCCCGGCCGCGGACGATGGCGGCGCTGTTCGACTCCGGCGTCGCGGCCGGCCGGGCGATCACCGAGATCATCCGCAGCGGGGTGTCGCTCAGCCTGCTGGAGATCATGGACCGGACCACGATCGCCGCGGTGAACCAGTACAAGCGGATGGACCTGCCGACCGAGGCGGCCGCGATGCTGCTGGCGCAGTCGGACGCGGGTGGCGAGGCCGGCGCGGCCGACGTCGCGACCGTCGCCAAGCTGTGCCGCGACCACGGCGCGATCGAGTGCATCGAGGCGGAGGACCCGGCCGAGGGCGAGCTGCTGCTGGAGGCCCGGCGGGCGGCGCTGATCGCGCTCGACCAACTCGGTACGACGATGATCGACGACGTCTGCGTGCCACGGTCGCGGCTGGCCGAGTTCATCGGGATGATCGAGACGTGCGCCACCGAGCTGGACATCACCGTGGGGGTGCTCGGACACGCCGGTGACGGCAACATGCACCCGACCGTGGTGTTCGACGCCGCCGACCCGGGCCAGGCCGAGCGGGCACAGCAGGCGTTCGACCGGATCATGGAGATCGGTCTCGAGCTCGGCGGCACGATTACCGGCGAGCACGGTGTCGGCGTCCTCAAGCGGACCTGGCTGGCCGAGGAGATCGGCCCGGTCGCGATCGACGTCCACCGGGCGATCAAGGCGGCGCTGGACCCGCGGAACATCCTGAACCCGGGCAAGGTGGTGGCCGACGAGGCGTTGTGATCCAACCGCAACGGAACTGCCGGGGCCATTCGACGTCCATGGCCGTCGAATGTGACGTCCGGCCAGCACTATGGAAGGTAGTTGTCTGAATCTCCCGGGGGAATCGATGAGGCAGGGTAGGAGGCGCCCTATGCGCATGCGGCCAGGGCCCGCCTCACCCGGTGCGTCCCGCGGGGGACGCCGTACTCTGCTGCCCGTGCTCGTCACGCTGACCGCTCTGGTCGGCCTGGCCGCCTGCGCGAACAGTGGCGGCCTGCGGGTCGAGGGCGCGGACGCGCCTGCCACCGCGCCTACTACCAAGGCCACTCCGTCCGACCAGCCGTCGGTGCTGCAAGGGGTCGAGCCGGAGCCCGCGGCGCCCGTCGACCTGCGCGAGGTCCGGGTGAAACTGCTCGCCGACAGGCACCTGCCGAGGCAGGCGCGGAGCGTGCTGACGAAATGTACGGTGATTGCGCGTTGCCTCAGCCGGGGTACGTCCGTTGATGTATTGCACAGCGGTACACCTCAGCAGATCGTCCTGATCCACACCCTCGAGAACTTCGTCTTCGGTTTCTTCCTGATCGCGGTCGAGCCCACCGGCCCGCGCCCGGTCTGGAACCTCGAGGCGGATCAGCCGACGGTCAACGCCAGTCCCCATGGCGACCTGGTGGTCGAGTCGAAGATCTTCACGATCGACGACGCGGTCTGTTGCCCGTCGGGCCGGCGGGTCGAGGTCTACCGTTGGAGCGGCCGGCAGATGATCAAGGTGAGCTCGACGGACAACAAGGGAGACTGAAGTTCGGTGGTACCGGAAGAACCGGCAGCGCGCATCCTCATGGTCGAGGACGACGCGGTGATCCGTGAGGCGACCCAGTTGACCCTCGAGCGGCACGGCTACGACGTCACCACGGCCGAGGACGGCCTGGAGGCGATCGAGCGTTTCGAGAAGATCCACCCGGACGTGGTGATGCTCGACATCATGCTGCCCGGGCTGGACGGCATCTCGGTGTGCCGGCGGATCCGGGAGACCAGCACGGTCCCGATCGTGATGGTGTCCGCGCGCGGTGACGCGCTGGACGTCGTCCTCGGGCTCGAAGCGGGCGCGGACGACTACGTGACCAAGCCCTTCGACACCCAGGTCCTGGTGGCCCGGTTGCGCGCGGTGATGCGGCGCGCGGTGTCGGACCCGGAGCGACCGGCTCCCGCGGCCGGGACCGGGGTGGAGTCGTTCGGCGACCTCGAGCTCGACCGGGAGGCGCTGGAGGTACGCCGGGGTGGTGCGACCGTGCAGCTGACACCGACCGAGCTCAAGCTGCTGATCGAGTTCGCGAACAACCCGGGTGTCGTGCTCAGCCGGTCCACGCTGCTGCAGCGGGTCTGGGACTACGAGTGGGGCGGTGACGGCCGGCTCGTCGACGTCCACCTGCAACGCCTGCGGACCAAGATCGGCGCGGACCGGATCGAGACCGTCCGCGGATTCGGGTACAAGCTGCGGGCGTAGGCGTGTCCGGCGTCGCTGGACCGTCGGACACCACCTGGATAGTGTCCCCCGACGGGAGCACACCGACCTCGGACGGAAGGCACTGACGTGGGACTGCGCGGGAAGCTGGGTCTCATCTTCCTGCTGGTGTCCTCGCTCGCGATCCTGGTGCTCTGCGTCGCGGTCTACACCCAGTCGCAGTCGGCCCGGCTGGACCGGACCCGCAGCTTCGCCGACGAGCGGATCCAGCTGGCCGCGGCGTCGTACGACCGCAACGGCGTCACCGTGTTCAACTCGAAGCTGGACGACCCGGAGCTGCCGCCGCAGTTGCGGGAGGCGGTGCTGCAGGGGAAGCGGGCGACGTTCAAGACCGGCTCGCCGAACGCGAAGATGTGGGCGGCGGCCGGGGTCAAGGACGGCCGGATCCTGTCGATCGTCCAGGACTACGAGAGCAGCGACGACTCGATGAACGCGCTCCGGCAGGCGCTCGTCCTGGGCGGTATCGGCACCGTCGCCCTGGTCGCGCTGGTCAGCGTGATCCTGGCCGGGAGCTTGTCCAAACGGATCGTCGCGGTCGCGGGTACGGCGCGCCGGATCGCGGCCGGGGACCTGGACGCGTCGGCCGCCGAGGCGGTCGGCAAGGGCAAGGACGAGGTGCAGTCGCTCGCCACCGCGCTGGACACGATGGCCAGCTCGCTGCGCGGGCAACTCGAAGCAGAACGGCGTTTCACCGCGGACGTCGCGCACGATCTGCGGACGCCAGTCACCGGTCTGACCACGGCCGCCGAGTTGTTGCCGCCCGGCCGCCCGAGCGAGCTGGTCCGGGACCGGGCGAAGGTGCTGCGGCGGCTGGTCGAGGACCTGCTCGAGATCGCCCGGTTCGACTCGGGCGTGGAGCAGGCCGACCTCGAGCTCGTCGGTCTGGGCGCCTTCGTCGGCTCGGCGGTCGGCCGGTTGCGGATGCAGCAGGCGCTGGATCCGGACAGCGTGGTCGTCCGGCAGACCGGCCCGGACGTGACGGTGTCCACCGACTCGCGCCGGATCGAGCGCATCCTGGCCAACCTGATCGTCAACGGGCTGCGTCACGGCAAGCCGCCGATCGAGGTGACGGTGTCCGGCCGGACGGTCGAGGTGGTTGACCACGGCAACGGGTATCCGGAGGAGCTGATCGCCGAGGGGCCGCGCCGCTTCCGGTCCGGGATGGCCGAGCGCGGCGTCGGTCACGGTCTCGGCCTGACCATCGCCGCCGGCCACGCGAAGGTCCTCGGCGCCGACCTCACCTTCGGCGAGGCGCCCGGCGGCGGCGCCCTCGCCCGCCTGGTCCTCCCGCCCGAGCCTGGGGCCAAGTCGTGACGCCACGCGTGGATGGACCCAGAGACCGGGGGCCTTGCACAGGTAATAACGTGTGCAAGGCCCCTGGTTCGTGGTTCAGGCCCCGTTACCTGGTGCCGTAGACGTTCAGCTCGGCGGCGGATCCGAACACCGCGCCGTTGAGGGAACTGGTGCCGACGAACTTCACGAACCGCCCGGGTTCGGCGGTGAAGTTCACCCGCTGGGCGGCGGTCGAGTTCGGGAACTCACCGGTCGCCACCGGCGGACCCCACGTCTGGCCGTCCGCGCTGACGTAGAGCTCGTACCCCTTGAACATCCCGTTCGTCCCGCTCTGCCGCGGCAGGTAGCTGAAGCCGTCCACCTGGTACGTCGACCCGAGATCGAGCGTCATGTGGTGCGGGAAACCGGCCGGTGGGGAGACCTGGGACCAGGCGGAATGCCAGAGCGTGCTGGGATTGCCGTCCAGCGCCTCGGTCGCGGCGCCACCCGTGGCGACGTCCTCACTGCTGACGTCGGCGACCTTGATGCGGGACTGCGGCACGATCCCGGGCGGCAGGACCGTCGCCTCCGCGGTGATCGTCGCCTGACCACCAGTTGCCGTCAGCACGTACTTCCCTTCCGGCGTCCCGGCCGGTGGCGTGACGTCCCACCTCGTCGTCACACTCGTGCCCGGAGCAACCGTGGCGTGCGTGTTCGGTGTCGCGGCCGTCACGGTCCAGCCGTCCGGAGCGTCGAGTGCGAGCGTGATGTCCTTCACGGCAACGACGTCGTTGTTGGTGAAGGTGGTGACGAGGGTGTTCGCCTCGCCGGACACCAGGCCGTTCGTTCCGGATACGGCGATCGACGTACAGTCGGCCGCTTCGGAGGTCGGGCCCAGGTCGGTGACGGCGAAGTCGTCCAGGATGAAGTCGGCCTGGTCGCCGCCGCCGGACAGTTTGCGCAGGCCAACCCAGTAGTCGCCACCGCAGCCGGCCACGAACTCCTGGCTGAACGTCGCCTTGGTCCGCTGCTCGCCGATCGGCGTCGCCTTCACGTCCACCGACGACGGCCGGTCGACGCCCTGCACCCACGCGTAGTGCCCGGCCCGACCACTGGCGTAGTCGAAGGACACCTTGTACTTGTGGCCCGGCCGGAAGTTCACCGTGGCCGGGGTGGTGCGGTAGACGAGGCCTTCGTTCTCCTCGTGCGACTTCAGCGACCAGTCGCCGTCGAGCACGTCGTCGACGAGTTTGCCGTTCCAGCCGGCCTGCGTGTACGGCGCGTGCTTCTTCGCCAGGCTGGTCCGCGGATCGTTGGTCCCGCCCGCGTCGCCCTTCACGAACGGGCCCCAGCCCTGGTCGACGTTCTCGAAGTCGTCCACCACACCGGCGGCCGGGCGCTTGGTCTCGACCACCCGGACGTCGTCGACCCGAACCTTCGCGTTCCCGGTGGCGGCGCCGATGACCAGGTCGGCGCTGCGGCCCTTGGCGTCGAAGACCACGCGGACACGCTGGTAGTAGGCGTCGTGCTTGTCGTCCGCGGCCACCCGGTTCTGCGCGGTCGAGCGCGTGACGGTGTTGCTCACACCGTCGACGGACACCGTCGTCGTGCGGGACTTGCCCGGCTCGACCTCGATCCAGGCGGACGCGCTGTAGGTGCGACCCGGCGTGAGGCCGGTGATGCGCTGTCGCAGCGACGACGACCTGGTGCTGAGCGAGGCCACGTGCTGGCCGTTCTCCAGCGTGTCGATCGTGGCCGAACCCCTTACGTTCCAGGCCTTCAGGTGGCCGGCGTTGAAGCCAGGGTCCTGCAGGTGCGTGCCTTCACCCCAGTTCGCCGAGCGCTGCGCGGGCGCCGAGTGCGGATAGAGGACGTACGGCTGACCGGCTACGGCGTCGAGGGTGACTGTGCCGTGGCGGACGGGTGCGGTCGCGACCTTCACGCGGCCGGTGTCGGTCAGCTTGTAGACGGAGAACTTCGACACCTTGCCGAAGGCTGCCGACACCTGCCAGGTGGTCCGCCCGCCGGCCGGGCTGTAGTGGTACAGCTTCTTGTCGTCGTCCCACGGCAGCAGGTACTTGTCGCCTTCGAGCACCTTCGCGGTCCCGTCGTACACGGTCCGCTTGCCGTTCTCGACCGTGCCGCGGACGCCGCCGGTGAACGTGATGCCGTCGGTGTTCCAGTCGGTGATCCGCTCCTGCTGGAGGAACTTGGCCGGCAGGTTCTTCTGCCAGATGTTGGCGTAGAACGCGTTCCAGTCGGTCTCGCCGGTCCACCCCTCGAACTCGACCAGGCTGGTCTGGCCGAGGATCGGGTCGTTGTTCCAGACGTCCTTCTCGTGGTTGCGGACGAACCGGATGATCTGGGAGTTCAGCCCCTTGTTGGTCGCGCCGCCGTAGTCGAGGTCGTTCGCCCAGTGCGACCACAGCGACGTCCGCTCCAGCCGGTCGGCCCACTCGGTGGCGATCTGCCAGCCCTGGTCGGCGAGTTGTCGGGTCAGGCCGTCGGCGAGCCAGCCGGACTGGTAGTACACGTCGATGTACAGCTGCTGCAGGTTCTCGTCGGTCTCGTCCCGCAGTTGCCGGAACCGCTCGATGACGTTGCCGGAAGCAAGATCAGGCCGCTGCTTGATGTAGTAGCTCTGGTTCAGCCAGTTCCAGCCCTTGGCGTTCTTGTCGACCAGCTCCTCGCTGAAGGCGTTCGCCTCCGGGTACGACTCGGTCGCGTTCACGTGCACCCCGAATGCGGCGTTCCAGGCCTTGCCCTTCTTCAGCAGCGTGTTCAGATCGGCGAGGCCACCGGCGCGGGTGTTGTAGTTGCCGCCGTAGTCCGGGTGGGCCGAGTCGTGCCCTTCCGATCCGTAGCCCTTGAGCAGCGCCAGCTGGCCGAGGCCGTCGGTGGCGAGCGAGATCCGCTTGACGTCGTCCAGGGTGCGCAGGAACGGGTGCGTCGCCTGGCTGGCGAAGTTGAACGGGATGTGCGTGACCACGCGGTCCTTCACCTGGTCGGCGCCGCGCGGCTCGATCATGATCGAGCGGAATGCGATCGCGCCGTCCTGCCAGTCGACGGTCCGGTCCCGGTTCGCGTCCGGGGTGACGACGACCTTCGCCCAGGGGAGCGGTTCGGTGTACGGCGAGGTGTCCGCGCGGTAGGTCCACTGACCGCTCCAGACGCCGACCCGGGTGGTCCCGTCGGCCGCCTTGCGGGCGCGGTGCCAGAACCGGGCGCCGTCGTCCACGGACTGACCGGACGGCTTGTCGTAGACCGAGTTCGACTCGATCCCGGCCGCGAGTCCGCTGGTGTTCACGAACGCGTACGCCGCTCCGGTCGCCGACGGCTCGGCGGGCGTCGCGGACGTGATCGGCGTGATCTTGTCCGCGGTCCGGGTCGAGTCCGGGTCGAGCGTGGTGAACGCCGTGGTCGCGCCGGCATCCGTGCTGGCAACCGACACCAGGTCGTGGTCGGGGATGTCGATCGTGTGCACGCGGGACGCCTCGGTGTCGCGGACGGCGTCCACGCGGAACGTGGTCACCCGGCCGGCCACGCTCAGACTCGCGTCCAGTTCCACGCCGGGCAGCGCGTCGAAGGCCAGTTTGTACGACGCCGTGCCGCCGCGGACCGTGGTCGGCGCGGCCAGGCGGGCCGTACGCGCGACGCCGTCGATCGTCACGGTCGAGATCGCCTCCGGTTGGCCACCGAGGGCCTGGCCGGACGCGTTGTCGACGTACTTGATCACCCGGGGGAAGTCGGCGCCCACGGTGACCGTCAGTTCGTTCGACCGCAGCGTCAGGTCCGCCGCGGCGTGCGCGCCCGCAGGCACGGTCAGCACGCCAGCAGCCAGCGCTACAGCCAGCAATCCACACCCACTGAACGTTTCATGCGGAGAAAGTTCGCACGTAACCGCTAGCAGGTCAAGAGAAACGAACACTTATGAACAAGATCAGTCTTGGATCAGATGTCGGGTCAGGCGGGGCGGATTCTGCCGGTGACTTCGCCTAGGCCGAGGCGGGTGCCGGTGGGGGTGGTGGCGCGGGCGGTGATGGTGATCTCGTCGCCGTCCTCGAGGAAGGTGTGTTCCTTGCCGTCGACGAGGACCGGCTCGCGGCCGCCCCAGGTGAGCTCGATGAAGGACCCGCGCTGGTCGGGCTCCGGGCCGCTGATGGTGCCGGACGCGTACAGGTCGCCGGTCCGGACGGAGGCGCCGTTCACCGTCAGGTGGGCCAGCATCTGCGCAGGTGACCAGTAGGTGTCCTTGTACTGCGGATTGCTCACCCGGTGCCCGTTGAGCAGCACCTCGAAGGTGATGTCGTAGTTGGGCAGGTTGTCGCCCGCGAGGTACGGAAGCACCGGCGGGTCCTGCGGGCCCAGTGGGATGGCCGCGGCCTCGAGGGCGTCGAGCGAGACGACCCACGGGGAGATCGAGGTGGCGAAGGACTTGCCCAGGAACGGGCCGAGCGGCACGTACTCCCACGCCTGGATGTCGCGCGCCGACCAGTCGTTGACAATGACGACGCCGTACACGTGGTCCCGGAAGTCCTCGACCGGCACCGGGGTGCCCAGCGTCGACGGCGTACCGACGACGTAGCCGAGCTCGACCTCGATGTCGAGGCGCTGGGACGGGCCGAACGCCGGGGCGGCCGCGTCCGGCGCCTTCCGCTGACCCGACGGCCGGACGATGTCGGTGCCGCTGGCAACGATCGTGCCGGCCCGGCCGTGGTAGCCGACCGGGAGGTGCTTCCAGTTGGGCAGCAGTGGTTCGGAGTCCGGGCGGAACAGCCGGCCGAGGTTGGTCGCGTGGTGCTCGGAGGCGTAGAAGTCGACGTAGTCGCCGACCTCGAACGGGAGCTGCATGGTGACGGCGGACCGCGGGATCAGGTGCGGCTCGACCACGTCCCGGTCGGTCTCGGTGCGGACCAGGTCGAGCAGCCAGTCCCGGGTCGCGCGCCAGGCCGGACGGCCGAGCGCGAGGAAGTCGTTCAGCGACGGCCGGGCGAACAGTTGCGACCCGTCCAGCATCTGCGCGGACGCGACCGGCGCGAGGTCGATCACCTGGTCCCCGATCGCGGCACCCACCCGCGGCTCCTCGTCGCCGAGCCGGAACACCCCGAGCGGCAGGTTCTCCGGCCCGAACGGCGAGTCCGCGGGGATGTCGATCCAGGTCACGGGGCAGCCTCCAGGAGCTTCAACGCGGTCAGGTCGTGGCGGGGCTCGTCGATGCTGCAGGAGCCGAACGAGGTGAACCACTTGCGGGTGCCGGCCGCCTGCTCCTCGGACAGGTCGGCGGCGCGGGCGGCGAGCGCGGCGCCGTCCCGGGACGCCAGTACGGCGGCCACCTCGTCCTGGGAGGCGCCGTCGAGGGACGCCCGGGTGGCGAGCAGCACGTTGAGGAACCCGTGGTGCTCGTAGCCGGTGTCCGCCGCGGTGTGGCGGACCGCGTTGTGCAGCCCGGCCGTGCACTTGAAGGCGACCTCGCGGTCGAGGCACGCGGTGATGAAGGCGGCGACCTGGTCCTCCGACGGGAAGAGTGCGGCGTCGAGTCCGCCGGTCCGCAGCTTGGCGGCGTACCCGGCGTCGGCGACGACGTCGAGCGCGCGCTCCCACGCGCCGTCCAGGCCGACCTCGACGAACGCGTTCTCCTCGTCCAGGCAGTCGTCGCACGCGCGCACGACCCGGAGCGCGTTCCGGGACAGGTCGTCCTCGGCGCGCAGCCGGACCTCGACCGCGGTCACCTCGACGTCGGCCGACCGGTCGCCGTACCGGACGGCGGGCTCGATCCCGCCGGCGCCGCCGGTGATCACGACGGTGACCCGGAGCGGGGTCGGGCCGACGCGGGCGGCCTCCGCGGCGACCTTCATCAGGTCCTCGTCGGTGCACACGAACGGTCCGACCAGGTCGGCGTACGCGGCCTGGCGATGGTCCCGGTGCGCGGCGACCGCCTCGGCCAGGGGGAGGTCCCCCGGCGGGAACATGGCGGCGTCGTCGACCAGGTGCCGGAACAGGGCAGGGACGGTTGACATGGGTCCGAGCCTAACGGATGCTTTCGGTAAGCGGACGCAAGCGTTCGACTATCGTACACCAGGAGTCAGGGCAATGGCGTTCTACCGGCAGGTCGGGCAGGTTCCACCGAAGCGGCACACCCAGTTCCGGAAACCGGACGGCGGGCTGTACTACGAGGAGCTAATGGGGGAGGAGGGGTTCTCGTCGGACTCGTCGCTGCTGTACCACGCCGGCGTACCGTCCGCGATCGTCGACTCGCAGGTGTGGGAGCTGCCCGACCTCTCCACGGTCCCGAACCATCCGCTGACGCCGCGCCACCTCAAGCTGCACGATCTGTTCGCCGAGACGTCCAAGAGCAACGCCGTCGAGGACCGGCGGCTCGTGCTCGGCAACGGCGACGTCCGGATCTCGTACGTCGTCGCCGAGCAGCCGTCGCCGTACTACCGCAACGCCATCGGCGACGAGTGCGTGTACGTCGAGAAGGGCTCGGCCACCGTGGAGACGGTGTTCGGCGTGCTGAACGCGGTCGAGGGCGACTACGTGATCATCCCGCGGGCCACCACGCACCGCTGGCTTCCGGGCGAGGGCGGCGTGCACGCCTACTGCATCGAGGCGAACTCGCACATCGCGCCGCCGAAGCGCTACCTGTCCCGGTACGGGCAGTTCCTCGAGCACTCGCCGTACTGCGAGCGCGACCTGCACTCGGCCAGCGAGCCGTTGGTTGTAGAGGGCAACGACGTCGAGGTGCTGGTGAAGCACCGGGGCAACGGGCCGGGCGGGATCGTCGGGTCGAGGATGGTCTACGCGACGCACCCGTTCGACGTGGTCGGGTGGGACGGTTGCCTGTACCCGTACACGTTCAACGTCAGCGACTACGAGCCGATCACCGGGCGGATCCATCAGCCGCCGCCGGTGCACCAGGTGTTCGAGGGGTACAACTTCGTCGTCTGCAACTTCGTCCCGCGCAAGGTGGACTACCACCCGCTCTCGGTGCCGGTGCCGTACTACCACTCGAACGTCGACTCCGACGAGGTGATGTTCTACTGCGGCGGCGACTACGAGGCGCGCAAGGGCTCCGGGATCGGCCTCGGCTCGATCTCGCTGCACCCCGGCGGCTACGCGCACGGGCCGCAGCCGTCCGCGATCGAGGCCTCGCTCGGTGCCGAGCGGTTCGAGGAGCTCGCGGTCATGGTCGACACGTTCCGCCCGCTGGAGCTCGGCGAGGCGGGGACGGCGGTCGACGACGGCGTCTACGCCTGGACGTGGGCCGGCCGCCGCAACACCTGAGCCCTCGCCGAGCCGGAGCCCTGAGCGCCGGCCGGAGCTCCTGCGTCCGCGCGGGGCCTGATCCTGTGCGATTCTTGGGCGGTGAGTGCGGACGGGGCGTTTGTCGTAGGCATGGATCGGGAGGCCGTGCTGCATCGGCGGGAGGTCGTGCGCACGGTCCAGCGGCGCGGCGCGTGGATCACGCTCGTGCTCGGCGCGATCGGCATCGTGGCCGCGGTCTACGCGCTGATCGCGTTCCAGGGTGCGGGCCTGTGGCCGTTCGCGCTGCTGCTGATCGCGGCGATGGTCCCGCTGGTGGTGAGCACGCTGCTCGCGCTCCGGCTGCAGTCCGAGCGACAGCGCTGGTACGACGCCAACGAGCTGCAGCCGATCGCGATGCGGATGACCCCGAAGGCGCTCGAGCTGGCGTGCGAAGGAGCGGCGTACCCGGTCGTGCTGCCGTGGCCGACGGTCCGCGGCTTCCGGCAGGAGAAGCTGTTCGGCCAGTACACGCTGGAGCTTGAGCTCGCGCCGGGCGTGGGCGCGACCACGGCCGGCGTCCGTGGCCTGGACCAGCCGGCCGTGCGTACGGTCGTGAAACCGAACCCGCTGCTGCGCCCGACCGGCCTGTTCCTGGTCAAGGCGCTCGACCAGCCCGTGCACGTCATCGACCAGGCCCTCAAGCACTTCTCCGCCGGCCAAGCAGGCGTCAGCACCTAGGCAGTTAGCAAGGCAACGCGCGGTAGGTGTAGCCCTGGCGGGTGAGTTTGGTGAGGGCGCTGTCCAGCGCGGCGACGGTTTCCGCGCGGTTGCCGCCGCCGTCGTGCATCAGGATGATCGCGCCGGGCCGGGCGCCCTGCAGGATCGCCCGTTCGACCTTCGCCGTACCGGGCTTGGACCAGTCCTTGGTGTCGATGTCCCACAGCACCTGGCGCTGGTGGTACGCCGCCGCGACCGCCGCGACCTGCGCGTTCGTGTCCCGGAACGGCGGCCGGAAGCACTTCGACTTCACGCCGGACGAGATCTCCTGCCGCAGTCTGGCCGGTGGGAGCTGGGTCAGCTTCGGGTGGTCCCAGGTGTGGTTGCCGATGCGGTGCCCGGCGGCCCGGGTCCGCGCGATCAGGTCGGGATGCGCGGCCGCCTCCCGGCCGAGCACGAAGAACGTGGCCTTCGCGCGGTGCTTGGCCAGCACCTGCAGGATCTTCGGCGTCCACTCCTGCTGCGGGCCGTCGTCGAAGGTCAGGTACAGGACCTTGCCGTGCTTGGTCAGGTTCCAGTCGCCGGCCGTGGTGGTGGTCGACGTACGTCGCTGGGGTGGGTGCTCCTGTTGTTGCTTGCGGGGCCCGGCCGGAGTGGCCGGACGCGCGACCGGGATGCTCAGTGGGGCATGGGCCGAGGCCCTCACGGCCGGGGCCGCGGTGGTCACCGAGTGGTCGGCCGGTTCGGCGGCCTGGGCGAGGACGGCACCGCAGAGGAGGGCGGCGACCAACGGCAGAAGCTTGCCGGGCGGCTTGGTCATGGGCGGCATCTTCTCGTAGTCGCGGGCCAACCGGGCGGTCGGGCCGGGGCGTGTCGCCCGTATCGTGGGCGGTCCAGGCAGACGACACGACGAGGCGGGCGGATGAGTGCTGAGCGGACGGTCCGCCTGACCGTGATGGGGACGACCGACCTGCACGGCCACGTCGTCAACTGGGACTACTTCAGGAACGCCGAGTACGACGACTACGCCCACAACGCCGTCGGTCTGGCCAAGGTCTCCACGCTGGTCACCGCCGTCCGGGACCGGATCGCCGCCGACCCGGACGCGCCGCGCCCACTGCTGCTGGACGCCGGCGACACCATCCAGGGCACTCCGCTGGCGTACTACTTCGCCAGGATCGAGCCGATCACCGGCGGCCGGCTGCACCCGATGGCCGGCGCGATGAACGCGATCGGGTACGACGCCGCGGTGCTGGGCAACCACGAGTTCAACTACGGCCTCGACGTCCTCGATACGTTCCAGCGGCAACTCGACTTCCCGCTGCTCGGCGCGAACGCCCAGGACTGGACCACGGGTCGTCCGGCATTCCCGCCGTACGAGCTGCGGCGGGTCGACGTACCGGGCGCGGAGCCGGTCACCGTCGGAATCCTCGGGCTGACGAACCCCGGGATCGCGATCTGGGACAAGGCGGTGGTCGAGAACAGGCTCCGGTTCGACGGCGTCGTCGAGTCGGCCACGGCCTGGGTGCCGCAGGTCCGCGCGGCCGGTGCCGACGTGGTGATCGTCGCCGTCCACTCCGGGATGGACCTGTCTTCGTCGTACGGCGACGCCCTGCCGGTGCCCGAGAACGCCGCGGCGCTGATGGCCGAGACCGTTCCCGGCATCGACGCCGTCCTGGTCGGGCACGCCCACCAGGAGATCCCCGAGCGGCTGGTGAGGAACCGGCGGACCGGTGAGCAGGTGGTGCTGACCGAGCCGCTGAAGTTCGGCATGCGGCTGTCGCTGATCCACCTCGACCTCAGTCGCGAGCAGGGCCGGTGGACGGTCGTCGGCCGGCAGGCGAAGGTGCTGAACGCGAACCTCGTGGACGCCGACCCCGCCGTGGTCGAGCTGCTGGAGCAGGACCACGACACCGTGATCGAGTACGTGAACTCCACCATCGGCACCTGCACGGAGGCGATGTCGGCCGCGACCGCGCCGTGGGAGGCGACCGCCGCCCTCGACTTCGTCACTTTCGTCGAGGCCGACGCGGTGGCGAAGGCGCTCTCTGGTACGCCCGAGGCCGCGCTCCCGGTGCTCGCGATCGCGGCGCCGTTCAACCGGGCGGCCGCGATCCCGGCCGGAGACGTCTCGATCCGCGACGTGGCCGGGCTGTACGTCTTCGACAACACGCTGCTCGCGGTGACGATGACCGGTACGCAGGTCCGCGAGTACCTCGAGTTCTCCGCGCAGTACTTCCGGCAGGTGACCGGGACCGGGCCGTTCACCTCCAGCCAGATCACCAACGCACCGACCCCGACCGCGCCGAACGGGACGCCGGACTACAACTACGACATCATCGGCGGGCTGACCGAGCCGCTGAGCTACACGATCGACATCGCCAAGCCACCCGGTTCACGGATCACGGACCTGACGTACGGCGGGATCCCGGTGGCCGCGGACCAGCGGTTCGTGGTGGCCGTGAACAACTACCGCCAATCCGGCGGCGGCAACTTCCCGCACATCACGACCGCGCCCGTGGTCTACAACCGCCAACTCGAGATCCGCCAGCTCATGATCGACCACGTCACCACCACCGGCACGATCGACCCCACCACCTTCCAACCCGGCACCTGGACCCTCGTCTCCAGCGGTACCCCCGTCGTCGTCACCTCTTGAGGTGTTGTCGCTCGCCGTGGACCTGTGGTGAATCGCGGCTTACCGGAAGAAAACCGCCACCAGGTGGCGAAAAGTCTCCGGAGACCGGCGGAGATGACGATCGTACGGCGGCCCGCGGTCAGGTCAGCTGGACGCCGGCGGTTCGGAGCTCGGTCAGGGCCTGCTCGGTCGTCCCGGGGGCGACGCCGGCGGTGAGCGTGGTGAGAACCGTCGTGCCGAAGCCTGCCTGGTGGGCGTCGAGGGCGGTCGCTCGGACGCAGTAGTCGGTGGCGATCCCGCAGACGTCGACCTCGGTGACGCCCTTGTCCCGCAGCCAGGCGGCGAGCGCGCGGCCGTCCTGGGCCTTGCCCTCGAATCCCGAGTAGGCGGCCGCGTACTCGCCCTTGTCGAAGATCGCGTCGAACGGCTGCGGGTCCATGTTCGGGTGGAAGCTGACGCCGTCGGTGCCGGCGACGCAGTGCCTTGGCCAGGAGTTCACGTAGTCGGGATCGGTGGAGAAGTGGTCGCCCGGGTCGATGTGGTGGTCGCGCGTGGCCACGACGTACTCGTACTGCTTGTCCGCCGGCTCGGCGTCGTACCACTTGTGCAGCAGCTCGCCGATCCGGAACGCCACGTCCGCGCCACCCTTGACGGCCAGGCTTCCGCCCTCGCAGAAGTCGTTCTGTACGTCGACCACGATCAAGGCCCGGCTCATCGTGACGCTCCTTCTCCAGGGTGTCCTGTGCCCACGGTACAAGCGTGACCCCTCCGGCACGCCGAGCGCACGCCGCGGGGCCGTTTTCGCCCCAGTCGGCGCTGACAGTTATCGTGTGGTGGCGCATAGTCACGGCACAGCGAATCGCGGGGGATGGTTGATGAAGAAGGCAGTTCTGGTCGTGGTCACCGCCGCGGCCGTGGTCGCCGCCGCAGTGGTGCCGTCCGGCCGGCCGGTGGAGGCGGCGTCGCCGGGGTTCGCGTCGGCCGTGTCCGCGGTCAAGCAGACGACCTGGCAGACCAACGCCAGCGTGAACGCGCTCGCGGTCGCCGGGGACACGGTGTACGCCGGTGGGCTGTTCACGCGGATCCGGCAGCCCGGGAAGTCGCTCGGCGAGGGGGACGCGGCCCGGACGTACCTGGCCGCCTTCGACCGGACGACCGGTGCACCGACCCGGTTCGCCCCGAAGCTGAACGGCGCCGTCTGGACCATCGCCGCCAGCCCGGACGGCAAATGGGTCGTGATCGGCGGGGACTTCACCACGGTCAACGGCCAGCCCCGGAAGCGGATCGCGATGTTCAGCGTGGCGACCGGGCAGCTGGTGGCCGGCTGGGATCCGGCGGTCAACTACCGGGTCGCCGCGCTCGCGATCTCCGGCACCACCGTGTACCTGGGTGGTGCGTTCGGCCGGGTCGACAACGCGGTCCGCAACCGCCTGGCCGCGGTCGCGCTGACCACCGGCGTACTGCAGCCCTGGAACCCGGACGCCGACGACGACGTGCACGCGATCGAGCTGTCCGCCAACGGCAGCCGGGTCTTCGTGGGCGGTGGGTTCGAGACCCTGCAGGACAAGGAACATCACGCCCTGGCGATGGTGAACACCACGACCGGCGCCGCGTACCCGATGTCGGCCGCCGCGTCCATCCCGCGGAAGACGGCCGACTGCGACAGCCGGGTGAAGGACATCGACGTCCTCGGCACCAAGGTGTTCGTCGGCAACGCCGGCAGCGGGATCGGCTGCTACGACGGTGTACTCGCGGCCGACGCGACGACCGGGAAGCTGATCTGGCAGAGCAAGTGCCTGGGCGCGACCGAGGCGGTCAAGGCGATCGGCAACTGGGTCTACAAGGGCTCGCACGCGCACGACTGCAGCCGGGACGGCGGCTTCCCCGACAAGACCGGCATGCACCACCTGCTGGTGTACAGCGGGCTCAACGGCAAGCTCGGGCCCTGGTACCCGAACATGACCGCGGGCGGCGAGACCCTGGTCGGCCCGCTGGCGTTCGCGTCCGGCGGCGACGACCTGTGGGCCGGTGGCGACTTCACCGAGGTGAACGGCGTACCGCAGCAAGGCCTGACGCGGTTCACCAACGCGGCCGGCGGAGCCCGGCCGGGGCTGCCGGCGGCGCCGAAGGTGTCCAGCACGCGGGTGAACCGGACGACGGTCGCCTTTCCGACGGTGGTGGACCTCGACAACATCTCGCTGACCTATGTGCTGTACCGCGGGACGACGAAGGTCGGGACCTGGAAGCGCTCGTCGTACTCCTGGACGAAGCCGGCGGTCACCACGTTCGCCGACAGCGGTCTGACGAGCGGCCAGTCGGTCGCCTACCGCGTGCTGGTGACCGACGGCCGCAACAGCCGGATGAGCGCGCTCGCCTCCGTCAAGGTCCGCTAGCCCGGCAGCAGGTGGCCGCCGGTGACGCGGAGGATCTCGCCCTGGATCGCGGTCGTCCGGGGTGAGGTCAGGAACAGGATCGCGGCCGCGAGGTCGGCGGTGTCCGGGAGTTTGCGCGCACTGAACGTGGTCGCGATCTGATCGACGGCGTCCTTCGGGATCACCCGGTGCTCACCGTTCTCGAGCGTGATCCCGGGCATGACCACGTTGACCAGTACGCCGTCCTTGCCCAGGTCGTGCTGGAGACTCGCGACCAGGCCGTGCAGCCCGGCCTTCGCGGCGCTGTACGGCCACGAGCCGGGCAGACCGCGCTCGGCGAGGTCCGTCGAGAGCAGCACCAGCCGGCCGTGCTCCGAGCGGCGCAACGCCGGCGCGACCTGCTGCACCAGGTGGAAGTTGCCCTCGAGGTTCGCCCGCATCACCGGCACCCACCACTCCGGCTTCGCGTCCTCGATGTTCACCGGCCGGTCGTGGAAGCCGGCGCTGCCCCAGTCGACCGCGTTCCCCACCACCACGTCCAGCCCGTCCCACCGCCGTACCGTCGCGGCCACGGCCGCCGCGATCGTCTCCGGCTCCTTCAGATCCATCGGTACGACGTACGCCGTACCGCCGGCCGCCTCGATCTCCTCGGCCACCGCCTCGGCCGCGTCCTTGCGGGAGTTGTACGTGATCGCGACCCGGGCGCCCTCACGCCCGTACCCGATCGCCGTCTCCCGGCCGATCCCGGACGACCCGCCCGTCACCAGCACCGCTGCCCCTGTCAACCCCAGTTCCATCGCATACCCTTCAAGTAGTTAGTCGGCTAATCAGAAACTTAGCCGTCTAATGACCTCGCGTGCAACCCCTCTCGCGAAATCCGGTTGGTGGGGTCGCGGTCGGTGGCTAGGGTGCGGGGGAGTCGATCTTTCGAGGAGTTGGGAATGCCCGGTCAACCGGGCACGCGCTGACCTCAGCCGTCATCGCGTGCCGCCTCCGATGCACGGCGGCACGGTTCCCCCTGCCCGGATTCCGGGCTGACTCCGAGGACTTCCCGTGTCGTTGTGGGCCGATCGTGACTTCCGCATGCTCTGGCTCGGCCAGAGCGCCTCGCTCTTCGCCGTCCATGCCGCCCAGGTGACGCTGCCGCTGGTGGCGGTCACCTCGCTCGGCGCCGGCGCCGCCCAGCTCGGCGGGCTCCGGGCCGCCCAGCAGGTGCCGATCTTGGTGTGCTCGCTGTTCGTCGGCGTACTCGTCGACCGCTGGCGGGCACGCACGATGATGGTGTCCGCCGACTTCGGTCGCGCCGTCCTGCTCGGGCTGGTCCCGATCGCGTGGACCCTCGGACTGCCGTTCCTGTACGTCGTGGGCTTCCTCTGCGGAGTCTTCAGCGTGTGCTTCGACGTCACCTGCCAGGCGTCGTTCCCCCGGCTCGTCCGACGGGACCAGCTCGCGCAGGGCAACAGCATGCTGGAGAGCACCAAGTCGGCGGCGCAGATCTCCGGGCCGGCCCTCGGCGGCGGGTTGGTGTCGTTGCTGACAGCACCTTTCGCCGTCCTGGCGAGCGCGTTCTTCTTCGTGGTCTCGTTCCTGTCGATCTGGCGCATCCGTGGCCTCGGCGTGACTCCGGCTCCGTCGTCGGGTGGGATCCGGGCCGGCCTGAAGGCCGTGGTCGGCGACGGTTCGCTGCGTGCGGTGGCGATCGCGACCTGTGTCTACCAGTTCTTCTTCACCGCCCTGATGACCGTGTACCTCCTCTTCCTCGCCCGCTCGCTCGAGATGCCGGGCGCGGTGATGGGGATCGTCCTGGCCGCCTTCGGGCCGGGTGCGCTCGTCGGCTCGCTGCTGTCCGGCTGGATGCCGCGCTGGTTCGGCTACGGCCGGGTCGTCGTCTTCGCCGCGCTGATCTCCGACCTGGTGATGCTGTGTACGTCGGCCTTGCACGGCGCCGGCGGAACGACCATCGCCGCGCTGATCGTGATCAATTTCCTGTACGGCGTCTTCAGCCAGACCGTCGACGTGGCCGTCATGGCGATCCGCCAGGCGGTCACGCCGCTACCCCTCCAGGGCCGGGTGGCCGGCACCATCAACTTCCTCGGCCTGGGACTGACGCCGGTCGGCGCACTGCTCGGCGGCGCGGCCGCGGACGTGATCGGGACCCGCCCGGCCCTGTTCGTCGCGACCGCGGGCCTGTTCCTGTCGCCGATGTGCCTGAGCCTGTCCCCGCTGGCACGGCTGGGACGCAGCCTGGCGCGATGACGCGGGGTGTGTCAGGCGCGGGGAAGTCGACGGTTGAGGTTCGAAGGCTCAACCACAGCCCGCTGTCCACCTGTCAATAAGCTGACCTCCATGCACTCGCCGCCCGTGGACCCAGTCACGCCCGTTGGGCAGTCGTGACCGGGCCCGAACAGGTGGCAGTCGTCGCAGCAGGCCTCGGCGCCGGCATCCTGACGTCGACGGTCGGCGTGGCGTCGCTGCTCAGCTTCCCGGTGCTGATCGCGCTCGGGATCCCGCCGGTCGTCGCGAACGCATCCAACACCCTCGGCCTGCTGCCGGCCGCGCTGAGCGGGTCGTTCGGGTATCGCCGGGAGTTGCGCGAGGTACGCCGGCCGACCACGGTCGCCGTGGTCGTGATCTGTGCTCTCGGGGCGATCGGCGGCGCGGCGCTGCTGCTCGCGCTGCCGCCCGGGGTGTTCGCCTCCCTCGCGCCGTGGCTGATCCTCTTCACCTGCCTGATCGTCGGCGTCCAGCCGTGGATCACGCGCTGGTTGGGCACGCGGCACGAGGAGCACCCCGGCGTACGGGCCACGATGACTCCGGCGACCACAGTCTTCACGGCGCTGACCGGTGTGTACGGCGGCTACTTCGGCGCCGGCGCGGGCGTGATGATGATGGCCGTGCTCGGCCTCGGGCTCGATCTCGACCTGCGGATCGTCAACGCGCTGAAGACCCTCGCACTGCTGGCCGCGAACCTGGTGGCCGGCTTCATCTTCGTCCTGGTCGCCGACCTCGACCTCACCGCGGCCGGTCTGCTAGCGATCGGATCGGTCGTCGGCGGGTACGTCGGCTCGCACATCGGCCGCCGCCTCCCGCCCACCGTGCTCCGCGTGCTGATCGTGATCGCCGGCGTCGTCGCCGCGGTCCTGATGCTGAGCTAGACGTACTGCAGCACGGTGGCGGCCGTGATGACCAGGCAAACGAAGCCGTTCAGGTAACGGTGTGTCCAGAGGATCGCGACGAACTCCCGGATCGTTGCCGTCGGCCAGTAGTAGCGGGCGGTCGGGGAGCCGACCACCTGGCCGTTGACCTTGGCCCGGCGCGCGGTCAGCGCGGCGCGGAAGGCGTGGAAGTTGTTCGTCACGATCAGGCAGCGGTACTGCGGCCGCCGGGCGACCATCAGGTCGTGGCTGAAGGTGAGGTTCTCCCACGTGCTCGTCGACCGGTCCTCCCGCAGTACCCGGTCCGCCGGCACCCCGCGCTCGATCAGGTACGACGCCATCGCGTGCGACTCGGGGACGTCCTCGTCCGGGCCCTGGCCGCCGGACGTGATGATCACCGGCGCGCGGCCCCGGCGGACCATCCGGTCGTACACCTGCCGCGCGCGGTCCAGTCGGCTCGCCAGCAGCGGCGGCACCGTCGACCCGCGCAGCCCGGAGCCGAGCACGACGATGAAGTCGACCTTCCGTGCGGACCGGACCCGGCTGTAGACGAACGCGTAGGCGAGGAAGCAGACGAACAGGAACGAGAAGTACGTCAGAACGCCGACCAGGATCGACCGCAGCGCCGCGAGCGGCTCCCAGCCGATCCGCTGGACAGCGAGCCCGAAGACGACGAACCCGATGATGCCGAGCCCCGCGGCCAGCGACAGCAGGTTGGCCGGCCGCCGTCCTTCGCGCCGGATCATCGTGACCCCGTTGACGACCAGGAACACCGCGAGGACCGCGATCGCCACCGGGATCGCCACCAGGATCGCGATCACCAGCAGCCGGGCCGCGGTGCCCGAGACCGACTCGAGCGCGAAGATCACCCCGACCCCGGCGAACATCAGCGCGACCACCAGGAAGATCCCGTTCCGGAACAACCGCCGGTCCCGCCAGAAACTCACACAGAAGACCAGGAACCAGAAGGCCGCAACCCCGAACGAGTACACCATCGGGAGATATCACAACCTCCGGGAAGTGCGAGCGGCGCCGCACCGGGGTGGTGCGGCGCCGTTCGGGAGCGGTTCAGACCAGGCCGGTCAGGGACGAGATCGACGCCTTGTGCAGGCGGGTGATCACGTTCTTGGTCTTCGGGTCGGACCGGTACTTGTACGAGCCCGACTCGAACACCAGGTACGCGCGCCCGCCGTACTCGGTCAGGCCCTCGGACATGCTCGGTGCCCGGAAGCAGGACAGCTTGGCCTTGTCCAGGTCGGGCTGGCCGCGCTTGACGACGTACAGGTTGCTCAGCTTGTCGCGTCCGTACGACGTGCTGTAGATGAAGTGGCCCTTGGTGACGAGCAGACCCTGGGTCTTCATCGGCACCTCCCACGCCTTCTTGATCGTGACCAGGGTGCCGTCGGACTTGATCTTGTACTCGTACATCTTGTCCCGGCCCTTGTCGTTGAACTTCCCGGCGAACAGCGAGTCGCCGTAGCTGGTCAGGAACGACGCGCCGTACACCTTGCGCTCGGAGCCGACGGCCTTCACGTACGGCGTCCCGGACTTCTTCATCGCCGCGGCCAGGGTGGACAGCTTGTACTTGCGGATGCCGTTGGTGCTGCCCTGCACGAACGCCCAGCCGTACGCGGTGGTGATCCCGCCGCCGTGGGTCTCCGCGATCTGCACGTCCCCGACGACCTTGTTCGTGGCCGGGTCGATGCCGACGATGATCGAGTTCCTGCCGGTGTGGTACATCGTCACCAGCAGCAGGTTCTTCGAGCCGGACCAGTTCCACCAGGTGCCGATGCCCTGCGGGATGTACGACCCGAGGTGCGGCAGCGTGGCGCTGTTGCTGAACCGGCTGTCGTACTTGTTCGACGCCGACGGGCCGTCGTAGAAGTCGTTGGAGCCGGCTTTGTCGTCACACTTGATCGCGCGAGTGACGGAGACATCCGCCGCGACGGACGCCGGCGAGGTGGTGGCGGCCTGCGACGATTCGGGGCCGTTGACCGCGACGGTGACCGCGGTACCGGTGGCCAGGACACCCGCCAGGCCGAGGGCGGTGAAGACCCGGCGGCGGGAGAAGGTGACGCGCGACATGCTGTCCTCTCGAAGGGGATTGGTTGCCTTCGTCACCCTAATGGTCAGGGGGTTCGCCGCTCTCCGAAACATCTCGGTGCGCTCCAAGGGGTAAGACCTGGCTGCCCAGGACGGGACCGGTGTGTCAGAGTCGGAGCCGGGAGCGCCGGGAGAAGGGGCGGAACGATGACGGAGTTGACGAACTGGGCCGGGAACATCAGGTTCGCCGGGCCGCTCGAACGTCCTTCGTCCGTGGCCGAGTTGCAGGAGCTTGTCGGGCGGAGTGAGAAGGTGCGCGTGCTCGGCACCGGGCACTCGTTCAACCGGATCGCCGACAGCACCGGCACGCTGGTCAGCGTCGCGGACCTGCCGAAGGTGATCGACACCGGTGACGGCGGGGTGACGGTGTCGGCCGGCCTGCGGTACGGCGAGATCACCGCGGCGCTCCAGGCCCGCGGACTCGCGCTGCACAACCTCGGCTCGCTCCCGCACATCTCCGTGGCCGGAGCCTGCTCGACCGGCACGCACGGCTCCGGCGACACCAACGGCCTGCTCGCGGACGCAGTGAACGCGATCACCTTCGTCGACGCCGAGGGCGATCTGGTCACGCTGACCCGTGACCACGCCGACTTCGCCGGCTCGGTCGTCGCGCTCGGCGCGCTCGGCGTCACCGTCAGCCTGACGCTCGACGTCCGGCCGTCGTACGAGATCAGTCAGGTCGTGTACGACGGCCTGCCCGTGGACCGGCTGGGGAGCGACTTCGCCGAGGTGATGGGCAGCGCGTACAGCGTCAGCGCGTTCACCGACTGGGTCGACCCGGACGTGATGGTGTGGCGCAAGCAGCGGGCCGGCGCGCCGATCGAGGACGAGTGGCTCGGGGCGCGTCCCGCCGACGGGCCGCGGCACCCGATCAAGGTGATGCCGGCCGACTACGCGACCCAGCAGGGCGGCGTACCCGGCCCGTGGAACGAGCGGCTGCCGCACTTCCGGCTGGAGTTCACCCCGAGCAACGGCGACGAGCTGCAGTCGGAGTACTTCGTCCCGCGGTCGAGGGCGGCCGAGTCGTTCGAGGTACTACGGGCCCTGGGCAACCAGTTGGCGCCGGTGCTCCAGGTGTCCGAGGTACGGACGATCGCCGCCGACGAGCTGTGGCTGAGTCCGAGCCAAGGGCGTGACACCGTGGCCCTGCACTTCACCTGGATCCAGGACGAGGCCGCCGTCCGTCCGGTCGTCGCCGCGGTGGAGGAGGGGCTCAACCCGCTCGGCGCGCGGCCGCACTGGGGCAAGGTGTTCGCCGCCGACGCGACGTACCTGCGCTCGTGCTACCCGAAGGTCGCCGACTTCGTCGAGCTGGCCGCGAAGTACGACCCGAACGGCACGTTCCGCAACCCGTACCTGGACGCATACCTATTCGGGTGAGATCGGCTCGAGGGTCGTGGTGATGGTCCAGAGCAGGTTGCGCAGGACGCGGCGGTCCTCGGGGGTGAGCTGGGCGAGGGCGCGGCGGCCGGCCCGGTCGTACACCTCCTGGACCGTGTGCGCGAGCTCGACGCCGCGGTCGGTGAGCTCGATGCTCACCTGGCGGGCGTCGGTCGAGCTCTTCACCCGGCGGACCAGCCCTGCGGTCTCCATCCGCTGAGTCGTCTTGGTCGCGGTCGGCACCTCGACGTCCAGCACCTTCGCGAGCTGCGCGACCGGGAGCGAGCCGTGGTGCAGCAGCTTCGCGAGCACGAGCTCCTGGCCGGTGTGCAGGCCGGTCCCGGCCAGCTCCTCGCTGACGGCCTTCCGGGCGGCGCGGTCGGCGAACCGCATCGCGATCAGCACGTCCGCCTCGCCGGCGGGCGCGTCGGGCGACCAGACCACCGGCTTGCCCTCGGCCTGCTCGGTGCTCATCCGTGGCTCCGCGGCAGGAACGGGTTCCGGGCGTCGTAGTCGCCGATGTACTCGGTCGGGATCGCCGGTTCGCCGCGGCTCAGCTGGCTGGCGTAGCGGGGGAGCTCGTCGCGGACCTTGAGGTGGTGCGCCTGCGCCTCGTCCGGCGTACTGCGGCCGACGATCTTGCCGCCCTCGACCAGAGGCTTCAGCAGCTCGCGGTCGTCGCCGTCGTCGGTCGGCGCCCGGCCGACGCCGATCAGCTCGACCTCCGCGACCCCGGCGGCCGATCGTCGCCGCAGCGCCCACTTGCGGCCGCCGATGGAGATCTTGTCCACGCTCTTCTTCGCGACCGGGACCAGCGTGCCGTCCGCGTCCTCCCGGGCGACCAGCTTGTACACGAACCCGCAGGTCGGGTAGCCGCTCCCGGTGACCAGCGACGTGCCGACGCCGTACCCGTCGACCGGCGCCGGGGCGAGCGCGGCGATCTGGAACTCGTCCAGGTCGCTGGTGACGATGATCCGGGTCTTGGTCGCGCCGAGCGAGTCCAGCTGCTCGCGGACCTGGCCGGCCAGCGACGGCAGGTCGCCGGAGTCCAGCCGGACCGCGCCGAGCTCGGGGCCGGTGATGTCGATCGCGGTCCGGACCGCCTCGGCCACGTCGTAGGTGTCCACCAGCAGCGTCGTGCCCTTGCCGAGGGCATCGACCTGGGAGGTGAACGCGTCCCGCTCGCGGTCGTGCAGGAGGGTGAACGAGTGCGCCGCCGTACCGGTGCTCGGAATCCCGAACCGGCGGGCGGCGGCCAGGTTGGAGGTCGCGGTGAACCCGCCGATGTACGCCGCCAGCGCGGAGGCGACCGCGGCCTCCTCGTGGGTCCGCCGCGAACCCATCTCGATGCACGGCCGGCCGCCGGCCCACCAGGTCATCCGGGAGGCGGCCGAGGCGACCGCGGAGTCGTGGTTCAGGATCGAGAGGAAAACGGTTTCCAAGAGCACGGCCTCGGCGAAGCTGGACTCGACCACGAGCACCGGTGAGCCGGGGAAGAAGATCTCGCCGTCGGCGTACCCGGCGATGTCGCCGCTGAAGCGGTAGTCGGCCAGCCAGTCCCGGGTAGCCTGGTCGACGACACCCCGGTCGGCCAGGAACGCGATCGTCTGCTCGTCGAAGCGGAACCGGTCGAGCGCGTCGAGCAGCCGGTTGACGCCGGCCACGACGCCGTACCGGCGGCCGTCCGGCAACCGGCGGGCGAACAGCTCGAAGACCGACCGGCGGTGCGCCGTACCGTCGGCCAGACTGGCCTGCAGCATGGTCAGCTCGTAGTGGTCGGTCAGGAGCGCGGTGGAATCCGTCCCTGCGTGCGTCACTGCGTGGGTCACAAGGGCAGCCTATTGCGAACGACGAACCGATGATGGAGAGAATGGACCGGTGAGCACCGCACCCAGCGAACTCGAGAGCCCCGAGGTCGACGAGGCGATCGAGCTGAGCCCACCGTGGGTGACGATCGTCTGGAACGATCCGGTCAACCTGATGGACTACGTCACGTTCGTCTTCCAGACCTACTTCGGCTACTCCAAGCAGAAGGCCGAGAAGTTGATGATGCAGGTCCACACCGACGGCAAGTCGGCGGTGTCGAACGGGAACCGCGAGGCGATGGAACGCGACGTCGAGGCGATGCACTCCTACGGCCTGTGGGCCACCTGCGAGAAGTCGTGACGCGGTTCCGCAAGCGCCGGAAGACCGTCGTCGTCAGTTTCGCCGAGCACGAGGCGGACATCCTGGCGAACCTGCTCCGCAACCTGGTCGAGCTCCTGTACGACGGCATGCCGCCGCGCGCGACCGAGTCGTCGGACCCGCTGGCCGCGCTGCTCGACAGCGACGGGCCGACGTCGCCGCCCGAGGACGTCGTCCTGCAGCGGCTGCTGCCGGACGCGTACAAGGAGGACGATATGGCGTCCGCGGAGTTCCGCCGGTTCACCGAGCGCGGGCTGCGCGACGGGAAGATCGGTGACGCCAAGCGGGTGCTGTCCGCGCTGGAGGCGTCCGGTGCGGACGAGATCGCGCTGGAGCCGGACGAGCAGCTGGCGTGGTTGCGTGCGCTGAACGACCTCCGCCTGGCGATCGGCACCCGTCTCGACATCAAAGAAGAAGACGACTACGCCACCTGGGAGAAACTCCCGGACGACGACCCCCGCCGGCTCACCTACGACCTCTACGACTGGCTCGGCTACCTCCAGTCAGCCCTCCTCCACAACATGCGCTGAGCACGAAGGACACCGCCACGGGGCGGTTTGCGGAAGATTGCTGCCGGTGGGTGCGAACTATCTTCCGAAGATCGGGCGTCGCCTACGATGCGGCAGGTGAGCTATCCGAGGACCGGTGCCCGACTGACCGCCAGCGCGGAGTTTCCCGGGATCGAGCGTGGGGTGCTCGAGTACTGGGATGCGGATGGGACGTTTCAGGCGTCGGTGGAGCGGCGGGCGGCGGGGGAGGACGGGGCCAACGAGTTCGTCTTCTACGACGGGCCGCCGTTCGCCAACGGGTTGCCGCACTACGGGCACCTGCTGACCGGGTACGTGAAGGACGTCGTGCCGCGGTACCAGACGATGCGCGGGCGGCGGGTGGAGCGGCGGTTCGGGTGGGACACGCACGGGCTGCCGGCCGAGCTGGAGGCACAGCGGGTGCTCGGGCTCAAGACCAAGGCCGACATCCTCGAGCTCGGGATCGAGAAGTTCAACGAGGCCTGTCGCGCGTCGGTACTGAAGTACACCGGCGAGTGGCGCAGCTACGTCACCCGGCAGGCCCGCTGGGTCGACTTCGACCACGACTACAAGACGCTCAACCGCGACTACATGGAGTCGGTGATCTGGGCGTTCAAGACGCTCTACGACAAAGGCCTGGTGTACGAGGGGCTCCGCGTCCTGCCGTACTGCTGGAACGACGAGACCCCGCTGTCGAACCACGAACTGCGGATGGACGACGACGTCTACCAGCCCCGCCAGGACCCGTCGATCACGGTCGCGGTCGAGCTCGAGACCGGCGAACGCCTGCTCGCCTGGACGACCACCCCGTGGACCCTGCCGAGCAACCTCGCGATGGCGGTCGGCCCGGACGTCGACTACGTCGTCGTGAACGACGCCGAGGGCCGTCCGGTGATCCTGGCCGAGGCACGGCTGGCGGCGTACGCCGGTTCGCACGGTGACTTCGCCGGCCTCGGAGACGAGCCGATCCGCCGGCTGAAGGGTGCCGACCTCATCGGGTTGCACTACACCCCGCTGTTCGGCTTCCTGTCCGGCACGACGAACGCGTTCCAGGTGATCGCCGCCGAGCACGTGACCACCGACGAGGGTACGGGCGTCGTCCACCTGGCACCCGCGTACGGCGAGGAGGATCAGCTCGCCTGCGAGGCGGTCGGCATCCCGACCGTGCTGACCGTGGACGAGCGAGCCCGGTTCACCGGCGTGGTCCCGCCGTACCAGGGGATGCACGTCTTCGAGGCGAACCGGCCGATCATCCGGGACCTGCGGGCGGTCGGGTCGCTGGTGCGCGAGGACAGCTATGTGCACAGCTACCCGCACTGCTGGCGGTGCCGGAACCCGCTGATCTACAAGGCGGTGTCGAGCTGGTTCGTCGAGGTGACCCGGATCCGCGACCGGATGGTCGAGCTGAACGAGCAGATCACCTGGGTCCCCGAGCACGTCAAGCACGGCCAGTTCGGGAAGTGGCTGTCGAACGCTCGGGACTGGTCGATCAGCCGGAACCGGTTCTGGGGTTCGCCGATCCCGGTGTGGCGGTCGGACGACCCGGCGTACCCGCGGATCGACGTCTACGGCTCGATCGAGGAGCTCGAGCGCGACTTCGGCGTGGCGGTCCCCGACCTGCATCGCCCGTACGTCGACCGGCTGACCCGGCCGAATCCGGACGACCCGACCGGGACGTCGACGATGCGGCGGGTGCCCGACGTCCTGGACGTGTGGTTCGACTCCGGGTCGATGAGTTTCGCGCAGGTGCACTACCCGTTCGAGAACACCGCCTGGTTCGAGCACCACTTCCCGGGCGACTTCATCGTCGAGTACATCGGCCAGACGCGCGGCTGGTTCTACACCATGCACATCCTGGCGACCGCGCTGTTCGACCGGCCCGCGTTCTCGTCCTGCCTGAGTCACGGCATCGTGCTCGGCAGCGACGGCCAGAAGATGAGCAAGTCGCTGCGCAACTACCCGGACGTGTCCGAGGTGTTCGACCGCGACGGCGCGGACGCGATGCGCTGGTTCCTGATGTCGAGTCCGATCCTGCGCGGCGGGAACCTGGTCGTCACCGAGGAGGGCATCCGCGACGGCGTCCGGCAGACGCTGATCCCGCTGTGGAACGCCTGGTACTTCTTCGCGCTCTACGCGAACGCCGCCGGCGCGACGGGATCGTGGTCGACCGACTCGCCCGACCTGCTGGACCGGTACCTCCTGGCCCGGCTGCGGGTCTTCGTCGCCGACGTACAGGAGCTGCTCGACCGCTACGACATCGCCTCGGCCTGCGACGCGATCGACGGGTACGTCGAGATCCTCACGAACTGGTACATCCGCCGCTCCCGCGACCGCTTCTGGGCCGGCAACCAGGAAGCCGTCAACACCCTCTACACAGCCCTGGAGATCCTCTGCCGGACGGCCGCACCCCTGCTCCCTCTGATCACCGAGCACATCTGGCGTGGCTTGACCGGCGAGCGATCTGTTCATTTGTCCGATTGGCCGATTGTTGACAATCTGCCGGACGACCCCGACGTGGTCGCGCGGATGGAGCGGGCGCGCGAGGTGTGCTCGGTCGCGTCCTCGATCCGGAAGGCTGCCGGGATCCGGGCGCGGCAGCCTCTGCAGCGCTTGACGGTCGCGGTCGCCGATCCCGCCACTTTGCGGGACCTTGCCCCGGTGATCCGCGCCGAGGTGAATGTGCGGGACGTGCTCTTCACCGCGGTCGACGCGGTCGATACGGCGGTCTCGCAGCGGCTGATCGTCAACGCCCGAGCGGCCGGCCCCCGGCTCGGACGCGACGTGCAGCAGGTGATCAAGGCGTCGAAGAGCGGGGACTGGTCGGTGTCCCCGACCGGCGTGGTCGTTGCCGGGGGCATCGAGCTAACCGAGGGCGAGTACACTCTCACGACGAAGTTGGCCGACGAGGCCGCCGGGAGCGGGACGGCGAGCGGTCTGCTGCCAGGCGGCGGCTTCGTCGTCCTGGACACGACGATCACCCCGGAGCTCGAGGCGGAAGGGGTCGCCCGGGACGTGATCCGGGTGATCCAGCAGGCACGCCGGGACGCCGGACTCGAGGTCACCGACCGGATCCGGTTGTCGCTGACCGCCGAGCCCACGGTCGTCGCGGCCGTGGACGCGCACCGGCGGCTGATCATGGCGGAGACCCTCGCCGACGACATCGCGGTCGCGGAGGGCGCCGACCTGCGCGTCGAGATCCTTCCCTAGGGTTGGTCCCATGGAGACGCGGAGGCTTGGCCGGACCGGACGGGACGTGGGTGTGGTCGGGCTCGGCGCCTGGCAGCTGGGCGCGGACTGGGGCGCGGTCGACGAGAGCGACGCGCTCGCGGTCCTACGGGCCGCGGTCGAGGGCGGGGTCAGCTTCATCGACACCGCGGACGTGTACGGCGACGGGCGCAGCGAACGCCTGGTCGGACAGATCTCGAAGGAGTACGACGGTCTGACCGTGGCGACCAAGATGGGCCGCCGGGTCGAGCAGGTCCCGGAGAACTACACCCTCGACAACTTCCGCGCGTGGAACGACCGATCGCGGCAGAACCTCGGCGTCGACACGATCGACCTGGTCCAGCTGCACTGCCCGCCGACCTCGGTCTATTCGACCGACGCCGTCTTCGACGCCCTCGACACGCTCGTCGAGGAGCGGCGGGTGGCGTCGTACGGCGTGAGCGTCGAGACCTGCGCGGAGGCGCTGGCCGCGATCGCCCGGCCGAACGTCGCCTCGGTGCAGATCATCCTGAACGCCTTCCGGCTGAAGCCGCTCGACGAGGTGCTGCCCGCGGCCCGCGAGGCCGGGGTCGGCATCATCGCCCGGGTCCCGCTGGCGAGCGGCCTGCTGTCCGGCAAGTACGACGAGAGCACCGTCTTCGGCGCCGACGACCACCGCACGTACAACCGCCACGGCGAGGCGTTCGACGTCGGCGAGACCTTCTCCGGCGTCGACTTCTCCGTCGGTCTCGAAGCCGTCCGCCGGCTGATGCCGTGGCTGCCGGCCGGCGCCACGATGGCCCAGTTCGCGCTCCGCTGGATCATCGACCAGCCCGGTGTGACCGTGGTCATCCCCGGCGCCCGGAACCCGGCCCAGGTGGCCGGCAACATCGCCGCCGCCCACCTCGCCCCACTCGGCGCCGACCAGCTGGCCGCCGTCCAGCAGACGTACGACGACCTGATCCGGCCACAGCTCCACGACCGCTGGTAGCGCTCCGTCCACATGCTGGACCGACTGCCGGGTTGGCAGGACCGGTCCGGCGGCGCCCGTACCGTGGAGTCGTGCTGATCATCGAGAGCGCGACGTACGACGCGATCGTCGCGCACGCCCGCCGGGACCACCCGGACGAGGCGTGCGGCGTGGTCGCGGGGCCGGTGGGGTCCGACCGGGCCGTGCGGTTCGTGCCGATGCTGAACGCGGCGATGTCGCCGACGTTCTACGAGTTCGACTCCGGCGACCTGCTCCGGCTGTACAAGGAGATGGACGAGCGCGACGAGGAGCCGGTGGTGATCTACCACTCGCACACCGCGACCGAGGCGTACCCGTCGCGCACGGACATCAAGCTGGCGCAGGAGCCCGGCGCGCACTACGTGCTGGTGTCGACCCGGGACGGCGCGGACTCCCCGGCGTACGACGGTCCGGTCGAGTTCCGGTCGTACCGGATCATCGACGGCGAGGTCGTGGAAGAAGAAGTGCGCGTGGTGGGTTCTTATACGGAAACCGAAGGAGAGAACTGAGATATGGCGATCGAGCTGCGCGTCCCGACGATCCTGCGCACGTACACCGGTGGCGAGAAGGCCGTGAACGGCGACGGCGCCACGCTGGCCGAGTTCATCGACAACGTGAACGGCAGCCACCCGGGGCTGAAGGAGCGGATCGTCGAGGGTGAGCCGGAGGAGCTGCGCCGGTTCGTCAACGTGTACGTGAACGACGAGGACGTCCGGTTCACCGGCGGCCTGCAGACCGGGGTGAAGGACGGCGACGTGGTCGTCGTACTGCCCGCGGTGGCCGGCGGCTGAGCATGCGCTTCGACAGCCTGCTCGACTCGGTCGGGGGTACGCCGCTGGTCGGGCTCCCCACGCTGTCGCCCTCGGCCGACGTGCGGCTGTGGGCCAAGCTGGAGGACCACAATCCGACCGGCTCGATCAAGGACCGGGCGGCGCTGCGGATGCTGCTGGACGCGGAGAAGGACGGCCGGCTCCGGCCGGGCAACACCATCCTGGAGCCGACGTCCGGCAACACCGGTATCTCGCTGGCGATGGCGGCCAAGCTCCGTGGCTACCGGATGGTCTGCGTGATGCCGGAGAACACCTCCGAGGAGCGCCGGCAGATCCTGCGGATGTGGGGCGTCGAGATCATCTCCTCCCCGGCCGCGGGCGGCTCGAACGAGGCCGTCCGGGTGGCCAAGCAGGTCGCCGACGAGCACCCCGACTGGGTGATGCTGTACCAGTACGGCAACCCGTCGAACGCGGCCGCGCACTACGACGGCACCGCCCGCGAGATCCTCGCCGACCTGCCGTCGGTGACGCACTTCGTCGCCGGTCTCGGCACCACCGGCACGCTGATGGGCGCCGGCCGGTTCTTCCGCGAGCACAAGCCCGAGGTGCGGATCGTCGCCGCCGAGCCGCGGTACGGCGAGCTCGTCTACGGCCTGCGCAACCTCGACGAGGGCTTCGTCCCCGAGTTGTACGACGAGACGCTGATCGACGCCCGGTTCTCGGTCGGGCCGCGGGACGCCGTCCGGCGGGTCCGCGAACTGCTCGACAACGAGGGCATCTTCGCCGGCATCTCGACCGGCGCGATCCTGCACGCCGCACTCGGCCAGGCGGCCAAGTGCGTCCGCGAGGGCGAGTCCGCGGACATCGCGTTCGTGGTCGCCGACGGCGGCTGGAAGTACCTGTCCACCGGCGCCTACGAAGGCACCATCGACGAGGCGGAGGACCGCCTCGAGGGTCAGCTCTGGGCCTGAGCGTTCATTCGTCGCGTTTTGACCGCCCGGCGCAGGCGATGGCGGCCAGTTGACCGGGGATCGCGGTCAAAACGCGACGAATGAACGGCGCGGGGCGGCGGGGGCCGGGGCCGGGGTGGGTGCCGGTTGTTGCTGGGGGCACCTGGGGTGGTTACGTCATGTCCGCCTACGGTTGTTTGAAGAGGATCCTGCGGCCGATCCGGGGGTGGACGCCGCGGCCCTTGCAGCTGCTGCAGGGACGCTGGGCGTAGCTGAACAGCGCGCCGCGGTGACGTCCGACGCCCTTGCAGCGATGGCACTTGGCGTTCGGGTGCAGCGACAGCGAGACGACGTAGAAAGCGAACGCCGCCATGGCCAGCACGAGCAGCATCCCGGTCGGCCCGAGGGTCGCCGCGATGTCCGCCATCGTGCTGTTGGTGTCCGCAGCCTGACCGGCGGCCTGCCCTGCGGCCGTGGCGTTCTCCGGTTGCGGATTCGGTGCGGCGGTGGTGCTCAGCACCGCAATGTGGTGCGCCAGATTCATGGCTTCACGAGGGGCGGTCGAACAAACATCGCTCCAGAGTGGCGCGCATCACGCGAAAAGGCAATTCCGCCGAGTAAAGATGTGGATAAGTCCGGCGTGTCGGTTGTGGATCTTAGGTAAGCCTGCGTTGAGTACTGCCCGATCGCGGGTCTGTCCACAGGGGCCCGCGGCCCCGGATCGGCCGCCCGGTTAAGCTTTCCGGCGTGGCAGACGCACCGGTGGGGATCTTCGACTCAGGCTTCGGGGGACTCACGGTCGCCCGCGCGGTGCTCGACCAGTTGCCGCACGAGCCGATCCTGTACCTGGGCGACACCGCCCGCCAGCCGTACGGCCCGAAGCCGATCGCCGAGGTCCGCGAGTACGCGCTGGAGTGTCTCGACCACCTGGTCGAGGCCGGCGTGAAGATGCTCGTGATCGCCTGCAACTCGGCCAGTGCGGCGATGCTCCGGGACGCCCGCGAACGGTACGACGTACCGGTCGTGGAAGTGATCCTGCCGGCCGCCCGCCGCGCGGTCGCCGCGACCCGCAACCAGCGGGTCGGCGTCATCTGCACGCGCGCGACCGCGGCCTCGCTGGCGTACGAGGACGGGTTCGCCGCCGCGCCGCAGGTGGAGCTGTTCACCCGGGCCTGCCCGAGGTTCGTCGACTTCGTCGAGTCCGGCGTGACGTCCGGGCCCGAGCTGCTCGAGGCCGCGCACGAGTACCTCGATCCCCTCGTCGAGGCCGGTGTCGACACCCTCATCCTCGGCTGCACGCACTACCCGTTGCTGACCGGCGTCATCTCGTACGTGATGGGCGACAACGTCACCCTGGTCAGCAGCGCCGAGGAGTGCGCCAAGGACGTGTACGGCGTACTGACCAAGACCGGCCTGCTCCGGCCGGACCACCTGCCCGAGCCGCGGCACCGGTTCGTCACCACCGGCAGCCCGGCCGAGTTCGCCGCGATCGGCTCCCGGTTCCTCGGCCCGGTGCTGTCCGGCGTCGACCAGTTCGCCTGGATCCGGTAGGCCTCCTGCGGTGCCCCTGGCGGTTGACCTCGGCTCGGGTGTGACCGGTCTCGCACCGGATGTTGTCCACGGCACCGGAACCGCCGCCGACGTGCGCGAAATCACTGCCAGACAACCGGATCGGCGGTTCGGCGACGCCACCGGCGTCCCTGCGAACGTCGGAACCCGCCGGTAATGTTCAAGCTATGAAGCTCACCGTGATCGGCTGCTCCGGGTCCGTCCCCGGGCCGGACTCGGCCGCCTCGAGCTATCTGGTCACCGCCGAAGGGTTCAACCTGATCCTCGACCTCGGCAGTGGCGCACTCGGCTCGCTCCAGCGGCACCTCGCCGTTCCGGAGATCGGTGCGATCGGCCTGTCCCACCTGCATCCTGACCACTGCATGGACCTGTGCGGCCTGTACGTCTCGGCCAAGTACGCGCCGGGCTCACCGATCCCGCGGATCCCGGTGTACGGGCCGCCCGGGACGGCGTACCGGATGGCGCTGGCGTACGACCTGCCGCTGGATCCCGGGATGGAGGAGGAGCTGGAATTCCACTCCTGGCAGACCGTTCAGCAGATCGGGCCGTTCACCGTCCGGACCGCGGAGATGGTGCACCCGGTCCCGGCGTACGCGATCAGGGTTGAGCACGGCAACAAGTCGCTCGTCTACACCGGCGACACCGGCCCGAACGACGCGCTCGTCGAGCTCGCTCGCGGCGCCGACCTGCTGCTGTCCGAGGCGGCCCTGCCGGACAACGACCCGAAGAACCCGACCGACCTGCACCTGACGCCCGCCGACGCCGGCGAACAGGCCAAGAAGGCCGCGGTCAAACGGCTCGTCATCACCCACGTCCCGCCCTGGTACGACCGCGAGACCCAGGCCGAGAACGCCCGCAAGACGTACCCCGGCCCCATCGAGATCGCCACCCCGCATGCCGTTTTCGACCTCTGACGGCGTTCGGTTGTGGACCGCAACCACGGGTACGGCGACGTCCGCCGTACCGGTCGTCATCCTGCACGGCGGTCCGGGGCTGTGGGACGACTACGCCGTCCTCGCGGAGATGATCGACGACCTGACCGTCGTCCACCGGTTCGACCAGCGCGGATGCGGCCGGTCGGGGCCGTCGGACGTGCAGTCGATGCAGCGGCTGGCACAGGACGTCGACGAGCTCCGGGCGTACTGGGGGCATGAGGGGATCGTCGTACTCGGGCACTCGTTCGGCGCGACGCTCGCGTTGTTCTACGCGGCCGCCTATCCGGACCACGTTGAGCGTGTCGTCTACCTGGACGGCGTCGGGATGGGTGACTGGCGTACGGCGTACAACGAGGAGCACCTGCGGCGGACGACGCCGGAGCAACGGGAACGCCTGGCCGCGCTGGAGGTGGCCGATCGCACCGCCGCCGAGGAGATCGAGTTCCGGGTGCTGTCGTGGTTCACCGACCATGCCGACCGGTCGATGGCGATGACCTGGGCGCGGCAGAGCGCGTCGGTCGACCTGCCGATCAACTTCGCCGCGAACCGGGCGCTCGGCACCGAGATCAGGTCGTGGTCGCCGGACTACCTACCTGGCCTGGCGGCTGCGCTGCCGATGCCGGTGACGTTTATCCACGGCGCCGGGGACCCGCGGCCGGCGTTCGCCGTTCAGGAGTTGGCCACGCGTACGCCGAATCACACGTTTCATCTGATCCCGGACGCCGGGCACTCGCCGTGGCTCGAGCAGCCGGACGCTGTGCGGGCGCTGCTGCGGGACGTCGTCTCGTCCTGACCTCAGGTCCGGACAATGCCGGCGGTGCCTTCGACGGTGACCAGGCTGCCGTCGTCGAGGCGGGTCATGGCGCCCGGTACGCCGACGACCGCGGGGATGCCGCGTTCGCGGGCGACGATCGCCGCGTGGGAGAGTACGCCGCCGGTCTCGGTGATCACGCCCGCGGCGACGTGAAGCAACGGCGTCCAGGCCGGCTCGGTGAACCGGCACACGATGATGTCACCAGGCCGCACACGACCGAAGTCACCCTGCCCTCGCACGATCCGGGCCGTCCCAGTCGCCGTACCCCGACTGGCCGGGGTGCCGCGGAGTGCCGAGTGGTCGGCTGTGCCTGCGGGCGAGGGCGGCGCGGCGGTGACCGGGCGGGCTTGGAGAAGCCAGATGTGGTCGCCGGTGATCGCCCATTCGATGTCCTGAGGTCCGCCACCGAGGGTGGCGCCGACCTGTCCGCCGAGTTGGGCGAGCCGCAGGGCGGCCGCGTCGGTGATCGCGGGCTCGGTGCGGTGGCTGTCGGGTACGTCGTGGGCGACGACCCGGGACCCGGTGCGGTCGAGGCGGGTCTGCTTGTCGGCGATGGTCTTCTGGATCATGCGGTCCGCGGTGATGCGGTAGGAGTCGGGCACGACCTTGCCCTCCACGACGCTCGGCCCGAGCCCCCAGGCGGCCTCGATCATGGTCGTCTCGCCGGCTGTGAACATGACGCCGGACGCGTCCGCATCCACGTGCCGTTGAACGATCACAGCCATCTGCACCTCGTCTGCGCCACCCCGGTAGGCCTGAGCCCGCGGCGACCCGACCGACGCCCAGCAGGCGCGGACGGCGTCCAGAACGGCCGCGATGCCTTGGACTCCGAGGAAGCTGTCGTGCTGGCCCGCCGCGGACGCTGTGGCCGTGTCCTCGTTCGCCGCCGAGGACCGCACGGCGACCGGTGGGTTGCCGAGAGCGTCGAGCTCGCGGCGCACTGCCTCGACCAGGTCGGCCGGCAACAGAGCGGCTGCTCCGGCCTCGGCGTACGCCGCGAACGGTACGACGAAGCCGTCCGGCACCGGCAGCCCGGCCCGGATCAGCGTCCCGAGGGCCGCGGCCTTGCCGCCGCAGGTCGCCGCGGTCGCATCCGCAAGCCGCACCAGCATTCAGCTCTCCTATCAACGAAACGTTGACAACATTATGTTGATAATCCAGGCTGAGCGGATGCGAAGCAAGCCGGACGCCGACCACGAGCAGGCCGATCGCGAGCGGGCGGCCCGCCGACGCCTTCTCGATCGGGGTGCGGACGCGCTCGAGGCGCGGCCCTGGCGACCGGCGCCGGTGCCGTTGTCCGCGGTGGACTGCGCGCAGTTCGCGCTGTGGCGGGCCGCCGAATTGACCAGTGAGGACCTGCTGGCGGCGCTCACCCTGCTTCCGGCGGCGCGCGCCGAGGTCGAAGGGCTCGAAGCCGGCCTGCTGTTCACGGCCAGGTCCGCCGGACTGACCTGGGCCCAGATCGCGACTGCGATGGGCTTCAGTTCGCCACAGGCCTGCCAGCAGCGCTTCAACCGGCTCACCACCCGGCAGGAGTTGAACTCATGACGGCGTTGCTCGTCCTGCACGGCGTACGGCTCAAGGGATTCGCGGACACCCACGTCATCGCCGACCGCTTCCACCTGAAGGTCGAGGAGGCCGAGCAGACCCTGCGTGACGCCGAGGCCCGCGGCTGGGTGCAGCACTCGGCGTTCGTCGGCACCGAAGGCTGGTCACTCACCGACCAGGGCCGCGCCGAGAACGAGCGTCTGCTGGCAGTCGAGCTAGCAGACGCCGGGGGAGCGGGTGCCGTCCGGACTGTCTACCGGGACTTTCTGCCCTTGAACGCGCTGGTGCAGCAGGCCTGCACCGACTGGCAGCTCCGACCGACCGCGACCGATCCGCTGGCCCCCAACGACCACTCCGACCCGGCCTGGGACGACGGCGTACTGCACGAGCTCTCCGTCGTCGAGCGCGCGCTCACCCCGCTCACGGACCGCCTCACCGCTGTCCTGCCACGCTTCCGCGGGTACGACGCCCGCTTCTCAAGAGCTCTCGCCCGCGCCCGCGCCGGCGACACCACCTGGATCGACCGCAGCGACGTCGACTCCTGCCACCGCGCCTGGTTCGAGCTCCACGAAGACCTCCTGGCCACCCTCAACCTCGACCGCGGCCAGGAACTGGTTGCCGAGGGCCTTGAGTAGCTCGGCCTTGTGATCGCCGCGGACCCCGGCCGATACTCGAAGCAGGGGCGGAGAGCGGAGGGGAACGATGGCTGTTCAAGAGCTGGAAGAGCTGAAGAGCCGGGTCCAGGGGATGCGGGAGCAGCTGGACACGATCACCGACGAGGAGTGGCTGGCCTACGTCAAGGTGCGCGACATCTTGGCGCTCGACCCGGGGTTCGGGGGTGAGGCAGGGCTCGACAACGCGGTGCGGTGCGCGATGCTCGGCATCTTCGAGACCTCCACGAACTCGGGCAGCCTCGGGGAGTACGACGCCGGCGTCGTCGGGCGGTTCGCACACCTCGGCGAATGACCTCGCCCGTCGTCCTGGTTGGGCGAGCGGAGCTGACCGCGGCGCTTGCGGAGGGCAAGCAGGTGGTGCGAAAGCCGTTACCGCGGCAGCGTGCGGAGCTTCCAGGATGGATGGAAGGTACGGAGCTGGTCGTCGCGGTCGACGACGGCGCGTTTCCGGTCCTGCACTCGTGGGTCAACTCGGTCGGACTGCGGCTGGGCATATCGACACTGCACGTCGCCCTACGAGGCACCAGGGCGACGATCGGTCCGCTGGTGCCGGTACGCGACGGTCCGTGCTACCTCTGCTGGCGCATGCGCGCCCTGGCGTGCGAGCGCGACTTCGCACAGGCGATGGCCCTCGAGGAGGAGCTCGACAGTCGCCGCCGACCTGGCAACCCGGGTGGGCGGCCGCTGCCGATCCTGCTGGCGAAGGTGAGCGGCGCGCTGCACGATCCGCGGCTGTCCGCCGGCGTACTCACGCTTGACGCGCGCAACGAAGCGGAGCTGTGCCATCCGGTGCTGCCGCGTCCGGACTGCCCGGCGTGCTCGAAGTACGCCGCCCCCAGTCCGGGCCAGGTCACAGACCTCGGGGTGGTCGCCCAGGGCGCCGTCGACCGGTTGTGCGGGGTGGTCCGTGCGCTGGAGCCGATCCCGAAGGACGTTGACGAGCCGGAGCGCCCGTACCTCTTCCGGTCCGAGCTCGCGAATGCGCACTTCCGCACCGGCCGCGACGCCTTCGTGTCCTGCTCGGGCAAGGGCTGGACCCGGGCCGAGGCTCGCGACAGCGCCCTGGGCGAGGCTCTGGAACGGTACGCCGCGATGACCTGGCAACCCGAGCGCCGGATCACTTCGACGTACGACGGGCTGGACCGGCCCGCCCTGCATCCGCGACAGCTCGTGCTGTACGCCGACCATCAGTACGACTCCCTACCGTTCCAGCCCTGGCGGCCGGAAACCGAGCTCGAGTGGGTGCCCGCGCAGTCGTTGGTGACCGGGGACGACGTCTGGATCCCCTTGTCGGCAACGCATCTGGGCTACCGGTCAGCGGCCGCCTTGTTCCCCGCCACCTCGAACGGTTTCGCGGCCGGGCTGAATCGGTCCAGCGCCACGCTCCGGGCCCTGCTCGAGGTGATCGAGCGGGACGCCTTCCTGATCGCCTGGTCGCATCGGCTGCCTGGGCGGTCCGTGGCTGCGGCCGAGGTGCCGGACGAACAGGTGCGGGCGATCGCCGCGACCCACGCCCGCCGTGGCGTCGAACTGGTCGTGCATCTACTCCCGACGGACACAGTCGCAACGGTCGTCCTCGCCATCGCCTGGTCCGACCAGGCCCCGGCGGCGGTGGTAGGAGTCGCCGCCGCGATGGAACCGGTCGCCGCGGCACGTTCCGCCGTACTCGAGGTCGGCCAAGTGCGCCCGCTGCTCCGCAGCCGCCTCCGGCTGCCCGCGGTCCGGGCCCGGATGGCGGAGCTGGCCGCCGTACCGTCCGAGGTGGCGACGCTGGACGACCACGACCTGGCATACGCCGACCCGGACGCTGCTGCCACCGGCCTGCGCTTCCTCCGCGAGAGCCCACAGGTGCCGTGGCCGCAGGCAGTTGCCCAGGACAACGGTGATCTCCCGTCGTTGGTCCGGTCGCTGAGCCAGGTGGCGGCGGACGTGCTCGCCGTGGAGGTCACGCCTCCCGACGTCGCCCGACTCGGAGTGCGGGTGGTGCGCGGGCTGGTGCCGGGCTTCGTCCCCATCTGGTTCGGCGCGGACCAGGCGCGGCTGGGCGGATCCCGGCTGCTGGAGATGCCTGCGCGGATCGGGTTGCGGCCGGGTCCCGCGCGGATCGACGACCTGAACCTCGCGCCACACCCACTGGCGTAAGGGAGGAGCGATGTCGCCTGACACCTTCCGGACCGGACAGCCGCTGGCGTGGACCTATCACCGCGGCTCTGCGGACGCTCCGCTCACCATGCCGGAAGCAGTCTCGCCACCCCTGCCCAGCCGGGAGGACCCGACGGCACCGTGGGTGCCGTTGCCACCGGGTCCGGAGCTCGCCTCGCCCTTGAGTGAGCTGGTCCGCGACCGAGTGTCATGCCGCGACTTCCTGGACCAGTCGATCAGTCTCCCGGAGCTCGCCACACTGCTGCGGATCGGCTACGGCTCCACCGGGACGACCGCCGGCGGGCCGCTGTACGTCGTCGACCGAGCGGTGCCGTCCGGGGGAGGCTTGTACCCACTCGAAGTCAGCGTGCTCGCGCGGTCGGTGGACGGCCTGCCCGCAGGTGTCTACCACTACGTGCCGTTGGCCGACGGACTCGAGCGGATCCGGGACCATCCGGTGCCGGCATCACTGGTCACCCGACTCTTCCTGGGCCAGCGCTGGGCAGCCGAGGCCGCCGCGATCATGGTGCTGTCCGCCGTCTGCGCACGCAGCCTGGTCAAGTACGGCGACCGCGGGTACCGCTACCTCCTGCTGGAAGCGGGCCACGTCGCCCAGAATCTCGTGCTGGCGACAACCGGGCTCGGTCTCGGGGCGGTCACTCTCGGCGGCTTCGTCGACGACGAACTGTCCGTGCTGCTCCGCCTCGACGCCGAGGCGGAGATCGTCCTGTACGGCGCAGCCGTCGGCCGGCCGTCGCCCGGCGACCGCACCGCCCGCCGCGCGCTCGGCCGGCTCGCGGGTGGTTAGCCGCTCGTCGATCGGCCGAGCCGGATCGCCAGGGCGGCCACCTCGCGACGTGACGACGTCCCAGTCTTGTGCAGCAGGTTCGACACGTGCACGCTGACCGTTTTCTCACTGATGAACAGCGCCTTCGCGATCTCGCCGTACGTCCGGCCGGCCACCAGATGGGCGAGCACCTCCCGCTCCCGTTGCGTCAGCGAGCGCAGCCGCTCCGGTACGTCGTCCGGCAGCGCCGGCTCCTGGAGCGGAATGCCGCCGAGGGCTGCCAGCGCCTCCACCTGCTCCCGCAGCGGAACGGCGCTGACGTCGGCGGCGAACCGGTACGCCGACCGTAGTGGCTCGGCGACGACGTTCCGCGACCCTCCCTCGCTGTGCAGTGCTTGCGCCCACCGCCACGACGCGACGGCTTCGTCCCACCGCAGTCCGGCGACGGCGCACCGGCGTACTGCTTCCGCCCAGTGTCCGGAGGTCTGCGAACCGCCTTCGTACCGCGCCCGCTCGGCCGTGAACAGGGCCTGCATCGCCGGTTGGATCAGGTCGGTGGGCCCACCGGGCTCGAAGGGCGGCGGCTGCATGCCTCGGCGTACGGCGAGCAACTCGTCGAACGCCGCCCGGGTCGTTGCCTCGGCCTCGTGGTCACGCCGGTCCCGTGCGGTCTCCATCAGGTCGGCCGCGACGCGGGCTCCCCAGACCAGCATTTCGTCGGCGTCGCGGGTATCGGCGTACTGCGTGGCGATCGTCCGGCGCAGCAGGTCGAGGGCTTGTTCGGCGCGGCCGGTGGTCAGCAGGTACTCGGCCAGGACGGGCTGTGCGAACAGGCCGGCGCGCATGTCGAGATCGGGCATCAGCTCCTTGGCCCGCCGGACATGCTGACCGGCCGCGTTCGGACTCCCTTGCCGGACGGCCAACGACGCGGCACTCAACCGGACCATCGCACCGGCGTTCGGCAGTCCGGCGAGGGAGAGACCTTCGCGAAGCACGTCGGCGCTCTCCGGCAGCCGTCCGAGCATCAGCAGGTGGTGCGACAGCAGCCCGGCAGCGAAGGCGGCGACCGACAGCGCGCCCTCGTCCAGAGCGAACGCGAGGAAGTTCCTGGTCGGTTCGACGGTCTCCAGCAGTCGGCCTCGCCGGGTCAGATAGTTCTGCCGGATCACGAGCATCCGCCAGATCAGGTCGGGCTCGCCGGTCTGCTCGGCGAGCCGCAGGCCGGTGGCGGTGTCGTGATCAGAGCCCTCGCCGTGGACGTCCGCGTTGCCGCGGACCGCGTACGCCAGGCTGAGCGCCGCCTTGGAGCCCGACCGGTGCGCGGCCTGCACCACTTCCTCGGCGTACCTCCCGGACAGTTGGGGTTCGTTGTTCCACCACTGGCACCAGGCGAGGAAGGCGAGGGCCTCGGCGTACTCCTCGCTGTCGGGAGAGCCCGCGCTCAACTCGAGCGCGTGCAGTGCCTCGGCGACCGGTCGTCCGTCGGTCCTGCCTGTCGCCCAGGCGGCGTCCGCCCATCGCCGCAGCAACCGGCAGGCCCGCAGCGGGTCCGTGCGCTCGTCGACGAGCTCCACCGCTCGGCTCCAGGCCCGGAAGCTGGCCTCGCCGTCACCGGCCAGGTCGTTCGCGCGCGCAACGCGCTCCAGCAGGCCGACCTCTTCGTCTGCATGCTCATCCGGGTGCTCACCTGCGTGCACGGCCGGCCACAGCCGGGTCGCACGACGCAGATGCACCGCCTCCTCACGCCGCGCCTTGATCGCGCCCGCGAGGTCGGCTGCTCGCAGCGAGGCCTCGAGACAGGCAGCCAGGTCGTGGGCCGCTTCGTAGTGCAGCGCGAGGTCTCCCTGTCGCTGGACCTCGTCGAGGCCGGCGGCCGGGTGGGCTTCGAGGACCGTCGCCCAGGCGGCGTGCATCGGCCCGGCCTCGCCGGGGACGAAGGTGGCGTACAGAACCTCGGCCAGCAAGGGATGCCGAAACCAGCAGGTCTCGGCATCCTGCGCCACGCTGATCCCGGTGTTCGTCGCTGCCGCCAGTGCGCCGGTCACCTCGCCGGGACCGATCCCGCACGCCGCGGCGACCTCGATCAGGTCGTCGATCGATGCCGGCCGCCCGGCGACCGCGAGCAGCCGCATGACCTCCCGCGCCGCCGCCGGCAGCCGGTGCCAGGCAGCGAGCAACGCGCCCGTCAGCTCGGCCGGCAGACCGGCGGGCAACGCGTCGGCGGTCACGGTGACTCCCTCGAGGAGCAGTTCAGTGAGGTAGGGATTGCCCTCGGACCGCCGGACGACCTCGTCCACGAGCCGGGGCCGCGGACGTCCACCCAGCAACGTCGCGATCTGTTGCTCGGTCTCGTCCCGGCTCAGCCGATCGAGCCGTACGTCGCTCACCGACGGAAGCCGGCGGAGATCCGCCAGCCAGCCGTGCAACGGGTGACCGGTGACGAGCTCCTCGTCCCGGTACGTCGCCAGCATCGCCAGCCGCTGACTGCGGAAACCGGCCACCAGGTAGGCGAGCGCGTCCCGGGACGCTGGATCGGCCCACTGCACGTCGTCGACGATCAGGATCGTCGGCCGGTACCTGGCGATCGCCATCACCAGCGCATCGAGCACTGACAAGAGCCTGACCTCACGCTCGAACGCTCGCCCGCCCAGCGCCGGCAGCACCTCGGCGGCGGCCGGCACGGCCTCGACCACCTCGGCCAGCTCAGGAGACTCGGCCGACTCGGCCCAACCCTCCAGCGCACTGACGAGCGGACCGTACGGCGAGTCGACAGCACCGAAGCGGACGCAACGGCCCCACAGGACAGCCACACCGCGGTCGGCGACGTCGTCGCAGACCGCCCGCACCAGACGGGTCTTGCCGACACCGGCCTCGCCGTGCACGAACACCGCACACGGTCGCCCCTCGATCGCTCCCCGCATCGCGGTCCCGAGGACCTCGCGTTCCCCGATCCGGCCGGCGATGCCGGGTGAGCTGGTGGCAGCTCCCCTTCCCACACGGCTCAGTCTGCCGTCGGCAGCCCCGGCTTGTCTGTATCCGCTGTCCGGCGGGCATCAGCACGCCGGACAGCGGATCCCCCTCCTGGTGGAGCTTGCGGCTACCCGGCGAGCCGGTGGTGACGCCGGAACAGCCACATGGCACCGAAGGCGACTCCGGCACCACCGAGGGCGGAGGCGCCGGCCTGCAGCACCGCGGTCGGGTCGGTGTCCGACGGAGCCGTCGCGCCGGCCGCCACGGGAAGCACAGGCTGCACCGGCGTCACGCCGTACCGCCTGTCGTAGTTCTCCCGGGTCCCGGCGCCCGGGTAGCCGGCGCCTTCGTCCGGCCAGCTCGTCGATCCGGCCGTGGGCACTGCGCCCGGGTAGCCGGTTCCTTCGTCCGGCCAGTCCGTCGAGACGCCCACCCACGGGTCCTTCGGATCGGCCGACGCCTCGGTCGCGGTGGCGGCGACCGCGCCCATCGCCACTACGGACAGTGCGAGGGCTGACCACCTGCGGTTCATGATTCCTCCAGTGAGACTTTCGCGGCGGAGTCGCCGCTGTCCTCTCACGATCGGCGCGCAGACCCTGCGGCCACATCGGAATCAACCCCTCAGAAACCGCCCGCAACCCCTCAGATCGAGTCCAGGTACGCCATGCCGCGGGGGCTGAGTTCGTAGCCGGTTTCGAGGCTGTAGGTGAGGCCGAGGTTCTTCAGCTTGCGGACGTCGAGCTTGAACGGCGCGGTGTCGCGGTTGAGCTCGGCGGCCAGGTCGGCGGCCCGGGTCGCCGGCTTGGACTGGATCAACCGGAGCGTGGCCGTGGTCCAGGGCCCCTGCCGGCCCTCGTCGAACCGGGCGAGGCGGGACCGCAGCTCGGCCAGCTCCTCGGGAGACAGGTCCGCCTGGGCCGCCAGTTGTTCCCGCGGATCGGGTCCCTCGACCAGGTGGAATTTGATCAGGAACGTCGGCCAGTCCTCGTTGCCGCGGAGCCGGCGCCGGACGTCCTTGGCGTTGCGGCGGTCGGCGGCCGCGACGTCGGCGTCGTGGTCGGCGATCAGCTCCGGGTTGACCTCGCGGACGCTGTCGATCTCGATCCGGCCGGCGTTCGTGCGGTAGATCCGGCCCTCGACCACCCGCGGCTCCGCCCACCGCCGGTACGCCGAGGTGATCCTGCCGTCGGCGACGCCGTCGCGATCCGATCCGGCGAACAGCATGACTACCCTCCCAGCGCCTTCGCGACGATCGGCGCCAGGGCGCGCAATGCCTTGCCCCGGTGGCTGATCGCGTCCTTCTCCTCGACCGACAGCTCGGCCGTCGTCCGGTCGTACCCTTCGGCGGCGAACAGGACGTCGTACCCGAAGCCGCCGGTGCCGCGGAGCTCGCGGATGACCGAGCCGCGCATCTCGCCGATCACGATCTCGTCCTCGGCGCCCGGCCGGACGAACGCGACCGCGGCGACGAACGACGCGCCGCGCCGCTCGTCCGGCACGTCCTCCAGTTGTCCGAGCAGCAGCAGGTTGTTCGCGTGGTTGTCCTTCGCGGGCCCGGACCAGCGGGCGGACAGCACCCCCGGCATCCCGTTCAGCGCGTCCACACAGATGCCGCTGTCGTCCGCGATCGACGGCAGCCCGGTGGCCGCCATCGCGGCGTGGGCCTTCAGCAGCGCGTTGCCCTCGAACGTCGGCTCGGTCTCGGCCGGCTCGTCGTACGCCGGTACGTCGCCCAGCCCGAGCACCTCGATCCCGGGCACGATCGGGGTCAGGATGCGGCGCAGTTCCTCGAGCTTCTTCTGGTTGTTCGAGGCGAGCAGCACACGGCTCACGCGAGCGCCTCCTGCTGCAGCTTGGTGAGCTCCGCGCAGCCCGCCGCACCGATCTCCAGCAGGCTGTCGAGCTCGCCGCGGTCGAACGGCGCGCCCTCGGCGGTGCCCTGCACCTCGATGAACCTGCCGTCCCCGGTCATCACCAGGTTCATGTCGGTCTCGGCCCGGACGTCCTCCTCGTAGCAGAGGTCGAGCATTGGGGCGCCGTCGATGATGCCGACCGAGACCGCGGCCACCGATCCGGTCAGCGGCTCGCTCTTCAGCAGCTTGCGGTCCCGCAGGTAGGACACCGCGTCCGCGAGGGCGACGTACGCGCCGGTGATCGCCGCCGTCCGGGTGCCGCCGTCGGCCTGCAGGACGTCGCAGTCGAGCAGGATCGTGTTCTCGCCGAGCGCCTTGTAGTCGATCACCGCGCGCAGCGACCGGCCGATCAGCCGGGAGATCTCGTGCGTCCGGCCGCCGATCCGGCCCTTCACCGACTCGCGGTCGGAGCGGGTGTTCGTCGACCGCGGCAGCATCGCGTACTCCGCGCTGACCCAGCCCAGCCCGGAGCCCTTCCGCCACCGCGGCACGCCCTCGGTCACACTCGCCGCGCACAGCACCCGGGTCCGGCCGAACTCGACCAGCACCGACCCTTCCGCATGGTCGAGCCACTGCCGGGTCAGGGTGACGGGCCGCAGCTGATCCGGAGTACGTCCATCGATACGCGCCATGCCCCGACCCTATGCCTCCAGGCGCTGGACCTCCGAACGCACCGGGGTGCGGAACTGGTTGACGGCCATCCGGGCCGCCCACGGCGTCAGGTCCCCGGCCCGCCGCCCCAGCCACGGCACGCCCTCGCGGACGAGCCAGACCGTGTCCGCCCACTTGCTCGGCGGCTTGTACGCGCAGTCCAGCTCCGGCGGTACGTCGATCCGCAGACCACGGCGGGCCAGCTCGTCGGCGAACCCACGAGCTAGCCGCCGGTGACCGCGTTCGCCGGGATGCAGCCGGTCGATGCTCCAGAAGTCCCGGCGGTACACCTCGGGGTAGTCGGCCATGTCGAGCCGGATCCCGCCGAAGCGTGCGTGCAGGTCGTCGTACGCGAGGTTGACCTGCTCGATCCGCTGCCACAGTGGCCGGCGCAGCCACGACGGCAGCCCGAAGACCTGGCCGTGATCGTGGAACCTGACGGTGAGCAGCAGGGCGCCGCGAGCGGTCAGCTGTTCGGCGCAGTGGTGCAGGTAGTCGCGGATCCGGCCGGCGTCGAAGCCGGACCGCATGGTGTCGTTGACCCCGACGATCAGCGACGCGAGGTCGATCGGGCCGGTGCCGGTCTCGGGCAGTTGCTCGGTCGCGACGACCGGCACGGTCGCGCCGCTGGTCGCGAAGTTGGCGAACGTCACACGGTGGGAGCTGGCCAGGGAGTCGGCGAGCAGCGAGGCCCAGCCCCGCCACCCTTCGCCCGGGCGCGCTCCGGCACCGGATAGGTCGGTCGTACTGCTGCCGTTCATCGGGTCCCCGACACCCACGGTGGTCGAGTCCCCCAGTGCCACATAGTGGAGGCTCACATTCCGTCATGGTGACGTCACCGGACGAGCCGACGGTGTTGCCTGGATGACGTGTTGGTCAATTCCAGCTGGAGGACGGGTGATTGAAGGACGGAAGTGCGCGGAGTTAGGCTGCTGTAAACAACTATGTGCAGGAGTTGCTCGGTGATGACTGATCTTCGGTTCGGTGTGGTGGGACTCGGTGCCCGTAGCCGCATCGCGCAGTACGCCCACCGGCCCGGCGAAGGGTCGGAGGTGGTCGCCCTCGCCGACCCGGCCGCCGCCCAGCGGGACGCGGCACAGGCGCAGTACCCGGACGCCACCACGTACGCCGACCACGCCGAGCTGCTCGACCAGAAGCTCGACGGGGTCTTCCTGACCACGCCGGACGACCTGCACGAGGGCCCGGCGATCGACTTCCTCCGGGCCGGCGTGGCGGTGTTCGTGGAGAAGCCGCTGGCGATCACGACGGCCGGGTGCGACCGCGTGCTGCAGGCGGCGTACGAGAGCGGCGCCCGGTTGTACGTCGGCCACAACATGCGGCACATGCCCGTCGTCCTGACGATGCGCGAGCTCATCCAGTCGGGTGCGATCGGCGAGGTGAAGGCGATCTGGTGCCGGCACTTCGTCGGCCACGGTGGCGACTTCTACTTCAAGGACTGGCACGCGGACCGTCGCCGGACCACCGGACTGCTGCTGCAGAAAGGTGCCCACGACATCGATGTGATGCACTGGCTCGCCGACGGCTACACCACCCGGGTCAACGCGATGGGCGCGCTCACCCTGTACGGCGGCATCGAGGACCGGCTCGACCGCTCGGACCAGCGGTTCGGCGACTTCGTCTCGTCGGAGAACTGGCCGCCGCTGTCACAGAAGGGTCTGGCGCCGGTGATGGACGTCGAGGACCTCTCGATGGCGAACCTCCTGCTGGACAACGGGGTCTTCCTCACCTACGAGCAGTGCCACTACACGCCGGACTACTGGCGCAACTACACCGTGATCGGCACCGCGGGCCGGCTGGAGAACTTCGGCGACGGCCCGGGCGGCGTGGTGAAGGTGTGGAACAGCAAGCGGTCGGGGTACCGCGAGGACGCGGACCTGGTGGTCGAGATCCCGGACGCCGAGGGCGGTCACGCCGGTGCGGACCCGCGGCTGGTCGGCGAGTACATCCGGTTCGTCCGCGAGGGCGGCGCGACGCTCACGTCGCCGGTCGCGGCCCGCGCCGCGGTCGCCGCCGGCTACGCCGCGACCACCTCCCTGCGCACCAACGGCACCCCGGTCGACATCCCACCCCTGGACCCAGCCCTGGTCACGTACTTCGACAACGGTCAGAGCCGCTAGTACGATCCTTGTCGTGAATACGTACGCCGCCATGCGAATGCTGAGCCCTCGATGCGGAGGACTCTAGCGGCGCGTGCACTGACGCTTGCAGCCAGAGAGGTCCCCGACGTCGGGGGCCTCTCTTTTTCGTCCCAGCTGCACAACGTCTCCAGGAGCACGCATGTACCCGATCACCTATCTCACCGACTGTTTCGACGCGAACGCCCGGGCCCGGCTGAGCACCCGCATCGGCGCCCTGTTCGGCCAGTCGCCGACCATCGTCGCCGCCGACGGTCCTGATCCTGAGGCCTTCGCGGCCCTCACCCTGCTGGACTGTCTGAGATCCACGGAATCCCTGGGCGAGGACGGTCATCCGACCATCACGTTGCTCAACATCGCACCACGCGACGGTGCGTGGCCGAACGGCGTACCGTTCTGCTACTTCTGGTTCGGGCGGCACCTCGTGGCCGGCACGTTCAACCCGCGTGCGCTCGCCCTCGTACGGCGGGAGCTCGACGTACAGAAGGTGTTCGTCACCGACATCCGCGAGGTCCTAGCCGCGGCCTCCTGGACGAACCTGACCTCGGCCGAGGCGGACCGGATCGCGGACACCCAGTTCCGCAGCCTGTGGTACCTGCCGCTGCTCGCCAAGTGGATCGCCGACGACCGCTCGGTCCCGTCGACGCCGACCGTCGTACCACTCACCCCGGACGAGCCCCCGACCATCAGCGTCATCGACAACTTCGGCAACTGCAAACTCGACCACCACCCATCGACAGCCGGCTTCGCCCTCGGCGCCACCCTCCCGATCACCCACCGCACGCCCGACGGCACCACCATCGTCACGAACGTCCGCTGCTACCCCCACCTGACAGCAGTCCCACGCAACGCACCAGGCCTGATCCCCGGCTCGTCCGGCACCGGCTACCTCGAGCTGGTGATCCGCGGCGGCTCAGCGGCGAAGTACTTCGACCTGAGGCCCGGAGACTCGCCTCTGCACGGCGTATGAGGTGCCAGAGGCGGGACTCGAACCCGCACGCCCGGGGGCACCGGCACCTAAAGCCGGCGTGTCTGCCGTTCCACCACTCTGGCCGGGAAGTCGCCTTCCCTGCGGAGAACATCCTAGGGGAGGCGGTGCCCGCTGATCCCCACACAGCTGCGGGGACCAGCGGGCGCGACCGTGTTCAGCGGCTCTGGAGGGCGTCGATGAAGACCTGGCGGAGGTCGGAGGGGTTGCGGGCGACGTAGCTCTGGCCGCCGGTCGCCTTGGCGATCGCGCGGAGCTCGTCGGCGTTCGCCTCCGGGCCCATCCCGAGGGCGATGATCCGGACCGGGCGGGCCGGGTCCTTCAGGCCCTCGAGCGTCCGGACGGTCTCCTCCAGCGTCGGGCTGCCCGGGTCGTCGTTCTTGCCGTCGGTGAACAGCAGGATCGAGTTGACCGCCTTGGAGTCGTACTGCTGCCGGACCGCGCGGACGGCCGCGATCGCGGTGTCGTACAGGCCGGTGCTGCCGTTCGGGATCGGGCGCTGGATCTTCAGGTTGTCCAGGATCTTCTTGCGCTGCCGGTCCGACAGCGGCGCGATCGGGACGAGCTCCTTGTAGTCGGCGCCGTCCGGACCGATCTTGGTCGAGAACGTCCACAATCCGAGCGACGCGCTGTTCGGGAACAGCGACAGACCGCCGCCGGCCGCCTCGATGGTCAGCTGCATCCGGGTCTTCTTGCCGACCAGCTCGGCCATCGAGCCGGAGATGTCCAGCACCGCGAGCGAGTGCGTGGACAGCGACAGGCGGGTCCAGTTGAGCAGCGTCTTGTCGATCGTCTCGCCGTTCGGCTTCGGCAGCTGCGTCAGGTCACCGACACCCCGGCCGGCGCTGAGCGGGCTGAACAGCGCGTCCCGGAAGCCGGCCTCGTCACGTGCCTGGGCGGCGCCGTCGGTGAGCAGCTCGGCCGCGAGCGACTTCGCCGCGTCGTTGGCCTGCTCGGTCTCCGACTTGGCCGTGACCACGATCGGGTAGTCCAGTGTGAGCGTGCCGGTGGCCGGCACGATCGCCTTCAGCTGGGCGTCCGGGTGGTCCTCCTGGTACTTCACGAAGCTCTGCTCCGAGGCCGGTACGACGACCCGGCTGCCGTCCTGGTCGGCCCGGGCGAACAACCCGTTCGGGTCGGTGTACGGCTTGGCCATCGAGCCGAGCCGCTGCGCCAGCGGCACGACCACCGTCGCGACCTGGGTCTCCGACGCCGACGTCCGCTGCCGCTCCGACTGGATCGCGAGCAGCGAGAGCGCACCCGGCGACGTACTCAGCGGATCGAGCAGCGCGGGCTCGGCCGCGCCGAACGAGCGCAGCCAGGACGAGGTGTCGGCGAAGTTGGTGTTCCGCCCGACCAGCACCAGCGGGGACGACGCGATCGACGGTACGGCGACCGTCGGCACGCTCTCGCCGTCGTCGGCCTGGGCCACCCAGAGCGAGGAGTCCGGGATCCACAGGTCGGGACGGTTGTCGGTGCTGCCGGCAAGTTCCTGAGCGACCTTCGCCGAGGGTGCCGCGGTGATGGTGAACTGCAGACACGGAGTCCCGTCGTCGCCGCCCTTGCCGGCCAGCGTCTTCGCCGCCGACTCCAGTGACGGCTGGAGCTCGGGCGTCGTGCTGAGCGACACCTGTGTGGGGTCGTCGCACGACTGGCCGCCGCCGCTGAGGAAGCCGTCGGCTCCCGCCTCGGACCCGAAGGACCGGACCACGAACACGGCGCCCAGCGAGATCACCAGAAGCGCGACCGCGGTGATGTACACCGAACGGCGGTTGTTGTTACTTCGCGTCACCGCAGAGGAATGTTTTCCCATCGCGGCAGGTCCCTCCCTCCCAGAGGCTGACTGCGCGCGCAGATTACCCGGTTTCGGCTGGTCACGGCCAAGATCGCCGTGGCACGTCCCACACTCCGGCAGCGACCGCAACCGGACGCTGACCGGCCTGCGAGTACCGCTCTTTCGCAGGAACGCTCAAAAACTCACCGACGGTAGTCCTTCGGCTGCGGTGGGGTGAAATCTGCGTGTGATCCAAATCACAGTGGATCTTTGCTCAAACGACCGTTCCATGGACCACTCGCGTGAAACGGTCGAAGGTTTTCCTCCACCAGGAGGCGCGGCTCGGGAGGTCGTTGACCGTGACTCAGAGGCCCAGGTCGCGGCGGAGCTTGGCCACGTGCCCGGTCGCCTTGACGTTGTACTGCGCGACCGCGATCTTCCCGTCCGGGTCGACCACGAACGTCGACCGGATGACGCCGGTGACCTTCTTGCCGTACATGGTCTTCTCGCCGAACGCGCCGTACTCGGTCAGCACCTGCTTGTCCGGGTCGCTGAGCAGCGGGAACGTGACCGCGTCGCGGTCGCGGAACTTGGCCAGCTTCTCCGGCTTGTCCGGGGAGATGCCGAGGACGGCGTACCCGGCGGCCTGGAGGGAGTCGAGCGAGTCACGGAAGTCGCACGCCTGCTTGGTGCAGCCCGGGGTCATCGCGGCCGGGTAGAAGTAGACGATCACGCTCTGCCCGCGCAGGTCCGTCAACGCCACCTGGTTGCCATCGGCATCGGACAGCGTGAACTCCGGTGCGGTGTCACCGACGGACAGACGTGCGCTCATCAGGCCCCTCCACGATCGATCGACTGACCGCAATGGTACGGGTGGCGCTGCCGGCCGAGCGCGGCGAGTTGCGTGCGGGGAGGTCGCAGGGTGGAGTGGACGCATGCGGGCGATGACAGTGACGACGGGGAAAGCTGACTCTGCCGCCGTAGGAGAGGTCGAGGAGCCGCCGCTCACCGACGGCTCGATCCTGGTCGAGGGACTGCTCACCGGGATCTGCGGCACCGACGTCGAGTTGGTTTCGGGGGCGTTCGGCTCGGGCAGACCGGGCTCGAGCCACCTGGTGATCGGCCATGAGTCGCTCGGACGCGTTCTGGAGGCTCCGGCCGCGTCCGGCTTCGCCGCGGGCGACCTGGTGGCCGGAGTGGTCCGCAGACCCGACCCGGAGCCCTGTCCGGCGTGTGCGCGCGGCGAATGGGACTTCTGCCGCAACGGGAAGTACACCGAGCGCGGCATCAAGGAGATGGACGGGTACGGCGCCGAGCGGTGGCGCGTGGACCCGTACTTCGCCGCACCCGTCCCGGAGCAGCTCGGGCGGCTCGGCGTACTCGTGGAGCCGGCCAGCATCCTCGCCAAGGCGTGGGAGCAGGTGGACCGCGTCGCGTCGCGGTCGTGGTTCGGGCCGGAGCAGGTGCTCGTCACCGGGGCCGGTCCGATCGGGCTGCTCGCCGCTCTCATCGCCGTGCAGCGCGGGTACGCCGTACATGTCCTGGACCGGGCCGTGGACGGGCCGAAGCCGGAGTTGGTGCGGGCGCTCGGCGGGACGTACCTGACCGACCTGTCGGAGCTGACTGTCACGCCGGACGTGGTCATCGAGGCCACCGGAGCCGGGCAGGTGGTGTTCGACTGCGCCAAGCTGCTCGCGCCGGCCGGAGTCATGTGCCTGACCGGTATTTCGCCGGGACACGCGACCCTCGACGTACAGCTGGACGCGCTCAACCGGCAGCTGGTGGTGCGCAACGCGGCCCTGGTGGGCTCGGTGAACGCGGCCAAGCGGCACTACGCGGACGCGGTGGACATCCTGACCACGGCCGACCGGGCCTGGCTGGAGCGGTTGATCACCCGGACGGTACCGCTGTCCGACTGGCCGTCCGCACTGGTCCGGGAGCCGGGCGACATCAAGGTGGTCGTCGACCTGCAGGCATGACCTGCAAGGATGGAGTCAGCAGGGCAGCCCCGGCCATCCCGGGGCAGCCCCGAGGAACGAAGGGAGTGTCGACAGGTGTCGGAGACGAAGGCTCGGACCGCCGAGCAGATCGAGGCGGACATCGAGGCCACCCGGGTGCGACTCGCCTCGACCGTGGACGAGCTGGTCGACCGGGCGCACCCGAAGAACGTCGCGAAGCGGCAGGTCGAGCAGGCGAAGGCGCAGGTCTTCGACGAGCGCGGCCAGTTGCGCACCCAGAAGATCGTCGCGGTCGGCGGTGCCGCGGTCGGCGTCCTCGCCGTCCTGCTGCTGATCCGCCGGCTGGTGGGTCGCCGGTGACTCCTCGCAAGCGGCTGTCCGACGACAAACTGCCGATCCGGATGCTGCACGACCGGGTGCTGGTCTCCCTCGAGCAGGAGGGCGAGCGGAAGTCCTCGGCGGGCATCCTGATCCCGGCGACCGCCCAGATGGGCCGCCGGCTCGCCTGGGCGAAGGTGGTCGCGATCGGCGCCAACGTCCGGACCGTCGAGGTCGACGACCGGGTCCTGTTCGACCCCGAGGACCGCGCCGAGGTCGAGGTCCGCGGCGACGACTACATCCTCCTGCGCGAACGCGACCTCCACGCCGTCGCCGCCGGCCGCCTCGAAGACGGCCAGACCGGCCTCTACCTCTGATCCAAGCCGTAGAGGCGTACGGCGTTGTCGCGACCCCACATTCTGGCTACGCGGGCGGCGTCCTCAGCTGACCAGTCGCCTTGTTGGACGAAGGTGTCCAGGACCGAGGTAGCTGCTCGGCGCCAGAGGGTGGCGCCTAGGTAGTGGAGTTCGGCGGGGCCCCAGGCGTCGGAGGAGTAGAGGAGCTTGGCGAACGGCGCCAGTTCCAGGCCTTCCGCGAGTACGGCGGGTGCCCGCGCGCCGACGTACATGGTGGTGAGACCCAGGTCGAGGTGGACGTGCGGGAAGACGTGGGCGAGGTAGCCGGCCTCGCGGTGGTACGAGTAGCAGTGCAGCAGGACGACCTGGGTGCCGAGCGGCTCGACCAGGCGCAACCACTCCGTCAGCAGCGCCGGGTTGACCCGGTGCAGCTGCAGGTCGGTGTCCCCGAGCCCGACGTGGAGCTGGAGCGGCAGACCGCGCCGCGCACCGGTCCACAGCAGCCAGCGCAGCAGCACGGGGTCAGTGACGCGCTTAGCGCCGGTCGCGTACCAGCGGTCCAGTGATGCGCGTACGTCGCCCGCACTCGGCTCAGCCGGGTCGAAGTCGAACCCGTACCGATACGCCACGATGCTCTTGAGCCCGACCGCTCCAGCAGTCCGCTCCTCCAGTCGACCTACCAACGCATCAGGTACGGCGGCCACGTCCGACTCCTGTGAGGCGACGTACTCGAGCTCAGCCTCCAGCCGGACCACCTCATGCGCGCGGGAGCCGCTCAGCTTCGCCAGCTCGTCGACGTCGGTCAGGGAGTCGGCCAGATGCCCGGTGTCGACCAGGTAGTCGCTCACGCCGGCCGCACCGAGGAAGAGCCGATTCACGTCCTGCTCAGCACGCGCGGCCAGGTAATCGTCGGCCGACGCGTGCGGCTCGAGTCCCAGGAGGGGCGCGCAGTGCCGGCGGATCGCCAGGCCCAGCTGCGAGTCGAACGTTGACATCCACGCCGGCACCGGACGGTCGGACTCGGTGATCAGCTTCTCGAACCCGGCCCGGTCGAGCGGCTCCTTGACCGCGCCGTGCACGTGGTGATCCACGAGTTGCAGGTCGTCCAGATCCATCGCTCACCCTCCCACGTCGGCGTCGGGTCCATCCAATCCCATTGCCAAGGCGCGAACGGTCGTGCTTTTATTTCAGAGTGGGCAAGGGTGAGGAGACTCGAGCTGCTGTGCTCGACGAGGCTGCGCGGGTGGTGAGTGCCGCCGGGCTGGGCGGGCTGACCATCGGGTTGCTGGCCGACCGGATGCAGCTGTCGAAGAGCGGCCTGTTCGCCCACTTCCGGTCCAAGGAGCAGTTGCAGGTCGCGGTGGTCGAGCGGGCGGCGGAGTTGTTCGCGGAGCGGGTCGTGCGGCCGGCGCTGCAGGCCCCACGCGGCGAGCCGCGGCTGCGGGAGCTCTTCGACCGCAAACTCCGCTGGGACGACGGCGATCTGGCGTTGCCCGGCGGATGTTTCTTCGCCAGCGTCTCGGCGGAGCTCGACGACGCCCCGCCGAGCCCGGTCCGCGACCGTGTGGTCAGCGCCGAGCGCGACTACGGCGACCTGCTCGCCAACGTGTTCCGGACCGGGATCGGCGAGGGCCACTTCCGGCCCGACGCCGACCCCGAGCAGTACGCCTTCGACATCAGGGGCGTCCTGCTGTCCTACCACCACGCCAGCCGGTTGCTGGCCGACCCCAAGGCCGAGGACCGGGCGCGCACCGCCTTCGAGGCGCTCCTCCGGGCGGCCCGCCGCTGACCCCCTGATCTGAGTCTGGAGCACCCGACGTGGCACCCAAGAAAAGCACGAACGTTCGGTTCTTTAATCTGTCGTTCCGTCTCTTAGAGCTTGTCGCGCCAGTGGTCGGTGTGCGGATCGTCGACCGGCTCTGGTTCCGCCTCCCCGCCGTGCCGCCGCACGTACGACGGCCGGGCGGTGAGCTGCCGGTGGCGACGCCGTTCGAGGTCGACGGCGTCCGCGGGCAGGCGTACGGCGACGGGCCGAACGTCTACCTCGTCCACGGCTGGGGCGGCTGGGGTCTGCAACTCGCCACCCACATCCAGCCGCTGGTCGACGCGGGCTTCCGGGTGGTCACGTACGACGCACCAAGCCATGGTGACTCGGCCCCGGGAGGCGGGGGCAAGGGCGCCGGGACGCTGCTCGAGCTGGCCGCCGCGCTGGAAGCGGTCGTCGCCGCGCAGGGTCCGGCGTACGGCGTGATCGCGCACTCCCTCGGCGCACCCGCGACCGCGCTCGCGCTGCGCGACGGGCTCGCGGTCGAGCGGGTCGTCTTCATCTCCGCGGCGACGGACTTCACCGAGGCGCTGGATCAGCTGGAGGCGTTCCTGGGGTTCGGGCCGCGGATCCGGGCCGGGTTCCTGCGGCGGTTCGAGGCGCGGTTCGGGCCGATGGACTCGTTCCGGATGGAGGTGCTCAGGTCCGCGATCGCCGGTCCGTTGCCGTCGCTGCTGCTGATCCACGACCGGGCGGACCGCGAAACGTCGTACCAGGGGAGTGCCGAGCTGGCCGCGCGCTGGCCGGGCGCCCGCCTCGAGACCACCGAAGGGCTGGGGCATCGGCGCATCCTCCGCGACCCCGACCTGGTGAAGAAGGCGGTCGAGTTTCTCGCGGAGCGGGCGCCTGCCGAGCGGGCACCGGGCCGGCAGGAGAGAATGCCGGAGTGATCTTCGAGACTTCGCGCCGGTTGCCGGACTTCCCGTGGGACAAGCTCGCGCCGTACAAGCAGAAGGCGGCGGCACATCCCGACGGGATCGTGGACCTATCCATCGGCAGTCCGGTCGATCCGGTGCCGGAGCTGATCCAGACCGCGCTCGCGGAGGCGGCCGACGCCCCGGCGTACCCGACCACGATCGGTACGTCGACCGTCCGCCAGGCGGCCGTGGACTGGATGGCGCGGCGTCTCGACGTACCGGAGGTCGACCCGCAGGCTGGCGTGCTGCCGGTGATCGGCACCAAGGAACTGATCATGCTCCTGCCGACGCTGCTCGGGATCGGCGCCGGCGACACCGTGCTGATCCCGGACCTGGCCTACCCGACGTACGAGGCCGGCGCCGCGCTGGCCCGGGCCACGAGCGTCCCGGTCGCGGACCCGGCGACGTACGACGGGCCGGTGCGGATCGCGTACCTGAACTCGCCGCGGAACCCGTCCGGCGAGATCACGTCGGCGGCGGACCTGCGTCGCGCGGTCGAGTGGGCGCGGGCGAACGGCGTACTGCTGGTCAGCGACGAGTGCTACGCCGAGTTCGGCTGGGACGCGCGCCCGGTGTCCGTGCTGCATCCGGACGTGAGTGGCGGTAGCTTCGACAACCTGCTCGCGGTGCACTCGCTTTCGAAGCGGTCCAACCTCGCCGGATACCGCGGCGGCTTCGTCGCCGGTGACGAGTCGGTCGTCGCCGAACTCCTTGCCGTCCGCAAGCATGCCGGCCTGATGGTGCCGGCGCCGATCCAGGCCGCGATGGCCGCCGGGTTCGCCGACGACGGACACGTGGAGGAGCAGCGATCGCGGTACCTGCGGCGGCGCGCCGTCCTGCGGGACGCCCTGACGGACGCCGGGTGGGTCATCACGCTGTCCGACGGCGGCCTCTACCTGTGGGCCGAGCACCCGGACCACGACGCGTACGGTTCGGTCGGCGCGCTCGCGGACCGCGGCATCCTGGTCGCCCCGGGCTCGTTCTACGGTACGGCGGGCGAGCGGCACGTCCGCGTCGCCCTCACCGGCACCGACGAGCGGGTCGACGCGGCGGTGAAAAGATTGCAGGAGTGACAGAACTTCCGCGTTTCCGGTGACGTCTTCTTCTGTGGCCGCATCTTTAGTGGGTAAGTTGCGGTCGGGGAGAGGAGCGTTCACATGGCGTGGCGGGTCTACGGGGTGGGATTGGCAGCGCTGCTGCTCGCGGCAGGTCTGCACGCGCCCGGTGCAACGGCGATCAGTGCAACGGCGATCAGTGCAACGGCGGTCGACGAACCGACGCCGCCGACGTCGGTGGTGAGCGAGTCTCCGCCGACTCCCTCGACCCCGCAGGAACTGATCGAACCGCCGACGCCATCAGCGGCTGAGACCCCAGCGACCGAGGAGCCGACGGTGACGCCGCCTCCCACGCCGACTCCTAAGCCGACTCCTACGCCGACGCCGTCGGTGACCGCGGACGCCGAGGACTGGTCCATCACGCTGGACAAGCCGGCCGCGTCCTGGGAGGACCGGGTCACGGTCTTCACCGGCAGGATCAGCCAGCCGATCACCGGCTCGTACATCACGCTCTGGCAGCGCGTGCCCGGTGCGTGGGTGCTCCGCGGTTCGGCGCGGACCACGGCAGGCGGTGTCTACCGGTTCCACTACGTCTCGCCGGGGCCCACCACGTCGGCGTTCCGGACGATGATCGGCGTCAAGGCCGAGACCGCGCTGGCGATCTCGGACTACCAGCTGTCCAACATCCAGGACCGCAAGATCGTCCTCAACAAGCCGGCGCCCTGGTACGCGACGCTCACCGGTGTCTCGGTCACCGGCCGGATGATCCCGGCCGAGCCCGGCAAGGAGCTCGCTCTCCAGGACTACCTCGGCAGCGGCAAGTGGAGGCTGCTGGCGATCGGCACAATGGATGCTGCTGGCAACTTCCGGCTCAGGGTGCCGGACGACGTCCCGGCGACCCGGACCGTCCGGGTGGTGACACGCTGGGTCACCCAACCGCTGATGGAGTACTCCGGTCTCGCCACCGTCGTGGTCAAGGCCCACCTCAACGCCAAGGTGTACGCCGTCTCGGCGTCGATGGTGCCGTACACGTACCGGGCCGGCTGTCCGGTCCGGCCGTCGTCGCTGCGGCTGATCCAGCTGAACTACTGGGGCTTCGACCGCAAGGTCCACCGCGGCGAGCTGATCGTCCGGGACGCCGCCGTCCAGAAGATGCTCACGGTCTGGACCTCGACGTTCGCGTCCACGTTCCCGATCCGGCAGATGCGCCGGGTGGACCGGTTCGGCGGCAGCGACATCAAGTCGATGGCCGCTGACAACACGTCGGCCTTCAACTGCCGCCGGGTGACCGGCAACCCGTACGCCCTCTCGCCGCACTCGTACGGCTGGGCCATCGACATCAACACCGTCGAGAACCCGTACCTCGCGGCCAACGGTGTCTGGTACCCGTCCAACGGGCTCGCCTACCGCAACCGGTCGGTGTCCCGGCCCGGCATGCTGTACGCGAGCAGCACCGCCACCAAGGCGCTGGTTGCCCAGGGCTACTTGTGGGGCGCGTACTGGAGCAAGCCCGACTACCAGCACTTCCAACCGAGGTGAGAGCCGTCGCAGCCGCTGCGGCCCTCTCGGTGCTGCTGGTCGGCTGCAGCAGCGAAGAGACTCCGCAGGCAGCAAGCACTCCCAGCGAGACGCCGATCCCGAGCACGGTCGGCGGGACGGTGCCGGTGCCGACCAACACGCTCAACACCGTGAAGCCGACCGATGCCGCCGTACCGCCTGAGTTGCCCGAGGAGGCGACCGCGCCGCCGCCCGCGACGGCCGGTCCGCTGAATGCGCGGAACCTGCCGGCGCCGGGCACGCTGGGCGCCGGCTGGAAGACGTACGTCGACCCGGGCGGGGCGGAGGAGGGCTTCCTGGGCAACCAGACCTGGACTCGTCGTCGCGAGCCGCATCAGGCTGCGTACGAGGCCCTGCCGGTCGGGTGTGCCGGCCAGGTGCCCACCGGCTCGTTGCCGGTCCCGCAGTACGCACTGCAGGGTGCGTACCGCACAGGAGACGGCAAGCCCGGCACTGCGCTCCTCCTGCGCTTCCCTGACGCTGCCAAGGCGATGGCGTACCGGACTGGCTATCACGCGCGGATGGCGGCGTGCGGCAGTGGCGGTGACCTGAGTGTTAAGCAGCTGTGGTCGGAGGACGCCGCTGCAGCCGCAGTACGGCGCTATGCGGGTGACGAGGCCGAGCAGTTCGTCGATGTGTCCGTGGTGCAGGGCTCCACGGTCGCTCTGCTCGCGGCGGCCTCGGCTGCGCCGGACACCCAGGCCGACTGGGCGCACGGCGTCGTCCAAGCGTTGAAGGCTGTGATCGATTCACCGTAGGAAGCGCAACAGAAGTTGTATTACCTTTCAGTATTTGTTGTCCTACACTCCGGGTATGGGTGACTTCGACCGGTACGCCCGCCTGACCGCGGACCTCGACGCGCCGTTCGCGGTCGTCGACCTGGCCGCGTTCCGGCAGAACGCGGACGATCTGGTCCGCCGCGCCGCCGGGACGCCGATCCGGGTCGCGTCCAAGTCGGTGCGCTGCCGGTCGTTGATCGCCGCCGCGCTCGAGCGGCCCGGGTTCCACGGCGTGATGAGCTACGCGCTGCCGGAGGCGCTCTGGCTGGCCCGCAACGGCGTCGACGACATCCTGCTCGGCTACCCGACCACCCACCGGACCGCGCTCCGCTCGCTGGCCGAGGACCCGGAGGCGGCCGCCCGGATCACGCTGATGGTCGACTCGCCCGAGCACCTGGCCTTCATCAGGTCCGTCACCGCGGGCGGCGCGCGGATCCAGGTCTGCCTGGACGTGGACGCGTCGCTGCGGATCCTCGGGCAGCACCTCGGCGTACGTCGTTCGCCGTTGCGGACTCCCGACGACGTCGCCGCGCTGGCGCGCCGCGTCGTCGCCGACAGCGCTTTCGAGTTGGTCGGCGTGATGTTCTACGAGGCGCAGATCGCCGGCCTGCCGGACACGTCGCCGGCCGTCCGCTGGGTCAAACGCCGCTCGGCCGCCGAGCTCGCGGACCGCCGCGGCGCCGTGGTCGACGCGCTCAAGCAGTTCGCTCCGCTGCGATTCGTGAACAGCGGCGGCACCGGCAGTCTCGAGATCAGCAGCGCCGATCCGGTCGTCACCGAGGTCACCGCGGGCTCCGGCCTCTACGGCCCGACTCTCTTCGACAAGTACGACGTCTTCCAGCCACTACCCGCGGTCGCCTTCGCGCTGGACGTCGTACGCCGGCCGGCGCCACGGATCGCCACGCTCTTCGGCGGTGGCTACGTCGCGTCCGGGCCAGCCAAGAAGTCCCGGCTGCCGCTGCCGACCTGGCCGGCCGGGCTGAAGCTGCTCGGGACCGAAGGGGCAGGGGAGGTGCAGACTCCGGTCAGTGGAAGGGCCGCGGACGCGTTGCGGCTCGGAGACCGGGTGTGGCTGCGCTATGCGAAGGCCGGCGAGATGCTGGAGCGATTCGATGTCGTGCACGCGATCGACGGTGACGAGCTGACCGCGCTCGCGACGTACCGGGGCGAGGGGAAGAACTTCGGATGAGCACCTGGCGGAACTGGTCGGGCACCGAATCGGCGACCGGAGTGGAGCTGCTCCGCCCGTCCTCGGCCGACGAGCTCGCGGCTGCGGTGAAGAACGCCGCCGAGCAGGGCAAGAAGCTGAAGGCGGTCGGCTCGGGGCACTCGTTCACCGGCTGCTCCGTGCCCGAGCAGGTGATGATCCGGCTCGACGGGCTGTCCTCGATCACCAGCGCCGACAAGGAGTCCGGCCGGGTCACGGTCGGCGCCGGCACCGGGCTGCGCAAGCTCAACGCCGGGCTGGCGGCGTTCGACCTGGCGATGGCGAACCTCGGCGACATCGACAAGCAGACGATCTCCGGCGCGATCTCCACCGGCACGCACGGCACCGGTGCGCGGCTCGGCGGGCTGGCCACCCAGGTCGTCGAGCTCGACCTGGTCACCGCCGACGGCTCGGTGCTGCGCTGCTCCAAGGAGGAGAACGCGGACGTGTTCGACGCCGCCCGCATCTCGGTCGGGGCGCTCGGCGTGATCACCTCGCTGACCGTGCAGTGCGTGCCCGCGTTCCTGCTGCGTGCCCAGGAGATGCCGCTGCCGCTGGGCGAGGTCCTGGACGGCTTCGATGAGCTTGCCGACGGCAACGACCACTTCGAGTTCTACTGGTTCCCGCACACCGACATCGCGCTGACCAAGCGGAACAACCGGGTCGCGGCCGGCGTCGGTCCGTCCCCGGTCGGCCGGATCCGCGGCTGGGTCGACGACGAGTTGCTGTCCAACCAGGTCTTCGAGCTGACCAACCGGCTCGCCAGCCGCCGGCCGGGGTTGGTCCCGCGGATCAACCGGATCGCGTCCCGCGCGTTGTCGGCCCGCGAGTACGTCGACGCGTCGTACAAGGTGTTCTGCTCCGAGCGCAGCGTGGTGTTCCGCGAGTCGGAGTACGCCGTACCGCGGGAGCACGTGGTCGACGTACTCCGTCGGCTGCGCGAGTGGATCGACGCGTCCGGGTCGCGCATCCCGTTCCCGATCGAGGTCCGGGTCGCCGCCGCGGACGACATCTGGCTGTCCACCGCGTACGGCCGCGACACGGCGTACGTCGCGATCCACCAGTACCACCGGCTTCCGCACGACCCATACTTCCAGGCCTTCGAGCGCATCGTCGCCGACTACGACGCCCGGCCGCACTGGGGCAAGCTTCACACGCTCGATCCTTCCGGCCTCGCGGCCCGGTATCCGCGCTTCGACGAATTCCTGGCCATGCGAGACCGGTTGGATCCGGAGCGCGTGTTCACCAACCCGTACTCGCGTCAAGTCTTCGGCTGACTCGCGTCGGGAATCACGTTCACTGATGACGCGCCGGGCGGTTAGCCTGCGGGCATGAGCGTGGACAAACTCGAAGCGGTGGCGGAGGACTGGCACAAGGCGCTGGCGGTGATCGCGCATCCCGACGACCTGGAGTTCGGGGCGGCCGCGGCGATCGCGCGGTGGACCGGCCAGGGCAAGGAGGTCGCGTACTGCCTGCTGACCTCGGGTGAGGCCGGCATCGACGGCGTCGCACCGGACGAGTCCGGACCGCTGCGCGAGGCCGAGCAGATCGAGTCCGCGCGGATCGTCGGAGTGTCGGCGGTCGAGTTCCTCGGTCAGCCGGACGGCACCATCGAGTACGGCGTCGCGCTCCGCCGCCTCATCACGTCGGTCATCCGGCGGCACCAGCCCGAGATCGTGATCACGAACAACTTCCGCGAGACCTGGGACGGCGACGTCTCGCTCAACCAGGCCGACCACATGAACACCGGCCGGGCCACCCTCGACGCGGTCCGGGACGCCGCCAACCGCTGGATCTTCCCAGACGCCGGTGACCGCTGGAACGGCGTACGCCAGGTCTGGGCCGCGAGCTCACCCGGCTCCCGTCACGGGGTGGACACCACTGCCACCTTCGACGTCGGTGTGGAGTCGCTGCGTGCGCACAAGGCCTACATCGAAGGGCTCAACCAGCCCGACTTCGACCCCGCCGAGTTCCTCGAGGGTCTGTGTCGCGCCGCCGGCACCCGCCTGGGCACCAAGTACGCCACCGCCTTCGAAGTCTTCACCCCGTAGCCGGACGCGAAGGAACCGGTCAATCCTTGGGCAGGTCGAGGGTGACCCTCAGATGGGGTGGGTTGGGCGCCGGGCGGCGGGGCTCGCGGTCGCCGGACGGGTCTGCCGGGGGCGGTGGGGTGACCCAGGAGCGGACCAGCGTCCGGCCCCTGCGGGACAGGCGGTGCAGGTCGATCTGCTGGACCTGGCCGGCGGGGATGCCGAGTTGGGCGAGGCTGCGGTTCGCCATCGTGCAGGCGGTGTCGTGCTTGCGGGGCGAAAGCTTCTGCTGGAGGACGACGGCGATGGTGCCGTCGGGCAGGTCCTCGACCCGCTGGAACCGCATGCCCTTGTCGAGAGCGTGCGACTTGAGGGCGAGCTCGAGGTAGTCGGTGTCGGACAGTCGTCGATCGGTCTTCGCGCGAGCAACCACTTCATACCGGGCCATACCCCGATCATCCGTCGCCCCTCGACGGTTTTCCAGGCATGCCGCTGGCAGCTAACTGCCGGTCGACACTCGCGGTCAGAGCTCGAGGGCCGCGCTTTAGAGCTCGAGGGCCGCCCTTAGAGCTCGAGGGCTGCGGTCAGAGTTCGAGGGCCGCGCTTAGAGCTCGAGGGCTGCGGTCAGAGTTCGAGGGCTCGGTTGGCTTCGGCCAGGACCGCGGGGGAGGCCAGGGACTGCCAGCGGGGAATCTGGTCCTGGAGGAAGGGGCGGAGCTTCGGGGCGAGCGCGGGGGCGTGGTCGAGGACGTCGAGCTCGTTGACGATGGTGAGATCGACGAAGTCGCGGAGGTCGGCGCCGGAGAGCTCTTCCGAGGTGCCGGTGAAGCGGTCGGTAACCGTCCGGTGCTCGGCGAGGTCGCGCCAGGTGGTCTCGCGTTCGCAGGAGCCGTAGCGGTACACGATCAGCTCGGCCTCGGGGCCGATGACGGCTTCCAGGACAGGGCGTTCCTGCTGCCAGTCGAACAGGTGGGTGGGAAACCCGTCGGTCCCGTACGCCGCATGCGCGAGTCCGGCCAGCACCAGGGTGTCGGACGCGCCGAGCGTGGTCAGGCGCTTGGCGACCCGGTGCAGATGGACGTACAGGCTGCCGCCCGCGTGCTCGAGCTCGTCGGCACCACGGACCAGCAGCAGCGATCCCATGTCCTGAAAAGCGCTCATCTGACCCCTTCATCCGCAGTGGCCAGGGCCCAGCAGGAGCGGCCCAGGCAATCACGGTAAGGCTTCGCTCACCACCCCGCCCACCCATCCGGCGCGCCGACTACATCACATTTCGTAACCCCCAAGCACCCCCGCAGCCCCCGCCGCGCCCGAGCACCCCCGCAGTCCTCGCCGCGCCCTATCACCCCAGCACCCCCGCAGCCCCCGACCCCGAGCACAGCGGAGGTTCCCGCTTCGTCGGAGTACGGCGGTCGGTCCCGCGTCGTCCAAGGCGGGAAGCTCGGGCGTTGCCGGAGTACGCGGTGGGTCTCGCGTCGTCGGAGTACGCCGGTGGGCCTCGCGTTGTCGGAGTACGGCGCGTCGTCGTGGCGCGGGGTGGGTGCCGTGTGGTGGGGTACGGCGTCGTCAGGCACGGCCGTGGTCTCGCGTCGACGTACGACGGTGGGCATCGCGTTGTCGGAGGGCGGGGGTGGGCGTCGCGTCGTGCGAGTACGGGAAGGTTGCCGCTCGTCCGAGGTCGGCGGACGCCTCCCGCCTGCTTGGTGCGGGTGGTTGGTGGGGTTGCCGGTTGGGGTGGCTGCCGTTTGGTGCCTTTCACCCTGTGCGGGAGGAGCGCACGGGATTCGTCGCAGCGAACGGGTGGAAGGCGCCAAACGACAGCAGCTTTGAGCTCGTGCCGGACCTGGACGAAGGACCCGGCCCGGCGCCGCGGGTCGTGAAGTTGGCCCGGGGTGGCCGTGGTCAGTCGAGGTCGGCCAGGGCTTTGCGGGCGGCTTCCAGCTCCGCTTCGAGGGCGGCGACCTTGGCGGCTTGCTGCTCGCGAGCGGCTTCGATGACCTCGTCGATGGGGGTGGAGAGGTCCTCGTGCAGCTCCTTGGCGGCGCGGGAGACGGCGGCGGCCGCGACGGCGAGGTTGCGGGCCAGGTAGGTGCTGCCCTGCTTGAGCTCGGCGTGCCACTCGCCATCGGCCGTGCCGGTGACGGTCAGCGTCAGCTCGAGGGTCTTAATCTTCTTGCCGGCCGCCTTCTTCGCCGGAGCCTTCTTCGGCTTCTCGGCAGCCGTGCCCGCGGCCACATCGGCTCCCGGACCGTCAGCAACACCCGCGGCGACATCCGCCGGAGCGGTCTGCTTCACGGCGACCGACTCCGAAGGGCTGAGGGTGTCGGGAGTGTCGGCGGCGTCCGACGGCGCTTCTACTGCCAGAGTGTCTACAGTCATCGTTGCGGCGATCTCCTTCTGAACATCGCCCGCAGTGAGCGGGCTGGCGCTGTGCGTCCATTAGAACATATGTTCGACACACAAGCCAATCCAGCCCCACCAGTCACACCTGAACCACACAACAGCCGGACCCGACAGGAACGCCGGGCCCCGCTGTCAACCAAGCCGCGTGCGCGGCTACCTCAGGACTGCGTCTCGGAGCGGTCGCCCGACCACTCGAGATGGAAGGTGCCCTCGCGGTCCACCCGCTTGTACGTGTGCGCCCCGAACAGGTCGCGCAGCCCCTGGATCAGGGCCGCCGGAAGGCGCTCCGCCCGCAGGCCGTCGTAGTACGACAGTGCGGCGGAGAAGCCCGGAGCAGGTACGCCGACGGTCGCGGCGGTCGCGACGACCCGCCGCCACGCCTCCTGGCCGTTCGACACGGCTTCCTTGAAGTAGTCGTCGACGAGCAGCGACGGCAGGTCGGCGTTCCGGTCGTACGCCTCCTTGATCCGGTCGAGGAACCGCGCCCGGATGATGCAGCCGCCGCGCCAGATGGTCGCCATCGCCCCGAGGTCGATGTTCCAGTCGTACTCCTCGCTCGCCGCCCGGATCGCGTCGAAGCCCTGCGCGTACGCGACCAGCTTCGACGAGTACAGCGCGTGCCGTACGTCGTCGATGAACGCGTCCCGGTCCACATCCGCCTTCGCCTCCGCCGGCCCCGGCAGCACACCGGCCGCGGCCTCCCGCCGTACGACGTCACCGGACAGCGACCGGGCGAACACGGCCTCGGCCATGCCGCTCACCGGGATGCCGAGGTCGAGGGCGGACTGCACGGTCCAGCGGCCGGTGCCCTTCTGCTCCGCCTGGTCGAGGACGACGTCGACGAACGGACCGCCGGCGGTCGGGTCGGTCTGGCTGAGCACCTCGGCGGTGATCTCGATCAGGAAGGACTCCAGGTCGCCGGAGTTCCACTCGCGGAACACGTCGGCGAGCTCGGCCGGGGACAGGCCGAGCACGTGCCGGAGCAGGTCGTACGCCTCCGCGATCAGCTGCATGTCGGCGTATTCGATGCCGTTGTGCAGCATCTTGACGAAGTGGCCGGCGCCGTCCGGTCCGACGTGCACGCAGCAGGGCTCGCCGTTCACGTGCGCGGAGATCTTGGTCAGCATCGGCTCGAGCGCGGCGTACGATTCGGGTGAGCCGCCCGGCATGATGCTCGGGCCGTTCAGCGCGCCTTCCTCGCCGCCGGAGACGCCGCTGCCGACGAAGTGCAGGCCCTTCTCGCGCAGCGCGGTCTCGCGGCGCCGCGTGTCGACGAAGTGCGCGTTGCCTGCGTCGACGACGATGTCGCCCTCGTCGAGCAACGGCACCAGCTCCTCGATGACCGCGTCCGTCGGCTCACCGGCCTTGACCATGACGATGATCTTCCGCGGCTGCTCGAGCGACTCGACGAACCCGGCCAGGTCGGTGGACGGGACGAACTCGCCCTCGGAGCCGAACTCCTCGACCAGGGAGTCGGTGCGCGCCTGGGAGCGGTTGTGCAGGGCGACGCGGAACCCGTTGCGTGCGAGGTTCCGGGCCAGGTTGCGGCCCATCACCGCGAGGCCGGTGACGCCGATCTGGGCTTTGGCAGCAGAGCTCATCGAATCTCCCGCAGTCTCAAGTTGTGTGCGGGACCAGTCTCGCGCGCCGGAGTCGTGCCCGCTGCGCCGGGGCCGCTTCCTGGACGAGAAGTCGTCCGGCCTGAACTCTTCTCAACCGGGGTGCAACGATGGTAGAAACCTGAGAAATCGATTTCCCACGACGAAGCCGGAAGGCCGCCCATGATCCGTCGTCTCGTTGCGCTCGCCGCCGCCGCGGTGCTCGTCCTCCCTGTCACGACAGCTCCAGGTACGGCGTCCGCCGTACCGGCCACCGCGAACGGCCCGGTCGGCTGGGAGGTCTACCGGAAGCTCGACCGCCTGCCCGAGCTCCAGACCGGGGTGCGGACGAAGCAGTTCTCCAGCTTCGGCCGGGACGGCACCAACAACGACGGCTTCGACGGCAAGTACTCGTGCCTGCGGACGACCTCCGCCGGTTGTGTGATCGCCGAGGACGAAGGCGCCGGCGAGGTCGGGACGGTCTGGTTCACCCGGGACGGCGGCGACGTCACCAACACCGGGACGATCACGATCGAGCTCGACGGCAAGCAGGTCGTGCACACGTCCCTGCAGGACCTCGCCGACGGCAAGCTCGGCGCGCCGTTCGTGTACCCGCTGGTCGCGAACGCCCAGGAGACCAGCGGCGGCGTCTATATCCGAGTGCCGATGCCGTACCGGAAGTCGATGCGCATCACCACCCAGAGCAACCCGTACTTCTATCACGTCGGTTACCGCGAGTTCCCGGACGCGACCGGCATCCGCACGTTCGACCCGGCCGACAAGGCCGAGGACGTGCTCGCCCTGCTCAAGGCCGCCGGCACCAAGGACCCGAAGCCCGCGCACCCGAACGCGCAGACCAAGGCCAGCCCGCTGAACCTTGCCCCCGGCAAACAGATCACCCTGGCCGACGCCCGGGGACCGGGTGAGGTCAGCGCCCTCCGGCTGAGGCTGCCGGAGATCGTCGGTCTCGACCTCCAGTCGGTCGCGGACGACGGCCGTGCGTTCACCGGCAGCAGCAAGTTCACCCTGAAGGTCGACCCGGCCAACACCGGCGTGAAGCTGATCCGCCGGATGGACCTGCGGATCGGCAACCAGCGGGCGAAGGTGCTGGTCGACGGCGTCGAGGCCGGCGAGTGGGCACCGCTGAAGGCGGAGGGCGCGCAGTGGCACGACCAGGTCGTCGACCTGCCGGCCGAACTTACCGCCGGTAAGTCCGAGATCACCGTCACCAACGAGTTCATCTCGTCCGACCTGGACTTCAACGAGTTCACCTACTGGGCCGACTCGATCGTCGGCGGTACGGCGAAGCGCACCGACACCCTGGACCTCGGCCCGGACCATCTCGCCGAGGAGCAGGCCCACGGCTACGTCATCACCGACCAGAAGTGGAGCGGCACGCACGCGATGTCGTACGCCGCGACCGCGGAGGACGGCGCCCGGGTGAAGCCGTCGGACTCGCTGTTGGCCGGCGTCCGCGTCCAGGTGACGATCGACGGCCGCAAGCGCGTCGACGCCCCGATCGGCGAGTTCTTCGGCTCCGGTCTCGGGGAGAACCCGGTCCGCTCGCTGTTCTTCGCGATGGACCCCGACGGCTGGTACTCGTCCTGGTGGCCGATGCCGTACGCCGGCCGCGCCACGGTCACGCTCACCAACACGTCGGCGTACCCGCTCAAGGGCCAGGCCGAGGTGACCACCGCGCGGGACGCCCGCAGGGCGGTCGAGCTGCTGGCCGGGAAGACCGGGTACTTCACCGCGATCTCGCACCGCGGTGAGACCACGCAGGGCAGCGACTGGACGTTCGCGGACGTCACCGGTCGCGGCAAGTTCGTCGGCGTCTCCCAGACGATGGAAGGTCTGCTTGCCGACGGCAACACCCGCGGCTACCTCGAGGGCGACGAGCGGGTGTACGTCGACGGCGAACGCACCCCCGCGATCCACGGCACCGGCACCGAGGACTACTACGAGTCCGGCTGGTACTTCAACGCGGGCACGTACTCCACGCCGTTCCACGGCAACTCGGCGCACGAGGTCAAGGCCGGCTTCTGCACCGTCGAGTGCGACGGCGCCTGGCGACTGCACATCACCGATGCGATCGACTATCACAACCACCTCGACTTCACCATCGAGCACGGCCAGCAGAACGACCACCCGGGCATCTACGGCTCGACGGCGTTCCTCTACACCGCCGCGAAGTTCGGTGCCCGCGAGACCGACCGGATCGACACCGGCTCGGCCGCGAGCCGGCAGCAGCACGGGTACGCCGACAGCGGTGCTCAGGCGTACGACGTGACGTCGGTGTACGAGGGTGAGCACGACGACATCGTCCTGACGGACCAGGTCCGCAAGACGACCCAGCCGGTCAAGTTCAGCGTGAAGGTCGATCCGGTCAACCGGGGAGTGACGCTGCGCCGGACCAGCGACCAGAACACCGCCGGCCAGTCCGCCAAGGTGCTGGTCAACGGCAAGGATGCGGGCACCTGGCTGCAGCCGCTCGGCAACGACCAGCAGCGCTGGCTGGACGACAACTACCAGTTGCCGCCGGCCCTCACCTTCGGCCGGACCAAGCTCGACATCGAGCTCCGGCCGACCGGCCCCGACTGGACGGCCTCGGCGTACGTCGTGCAGTCGATGGTCCTCCCGTACGACGACAGGCGGGCGCCCGGCGCGGTCGCCACGGTCACGGCCACCGGCCGGACGAACAACGCGGTCGACGTGCGCTGGTCCGACGCCGCGGACGACAGCGGGATCAGGCACTACAACGTCTACGGGACCAAGGCCGGTGGCGCGGAGAAGCTGATCGGCACCAGCCCGCTGCCCGGCTTCGTGCACCGGAACCTCGGGCTGCACGAGACCTGGTCATACCGCATCGCCGCCGTCGACTTCGCCGGGAACGTCGGCCGGAAGTCGGCGGCGGCGCAAGCGACGACCGGCAACACGCTGCGGGTCGAGGGCGAGTCGATGCTGCCAGCGGTGTCGTCCACCGTGCCGGTTGATCCGCAGGGCAACTGCTGCGGGGTGAGCTGGTCGAACGGCACGCAGGCCTGGATCCACGGGACCAAGGCCGGCGACAAGGTGGTGCTCGGGTTCACCGTCCCGACCACCGGCTCGTACGACCTGAGCACCGTCCTGACCAAGGCCGCCGACTACGGCATCGCCGACATCCAGGTCGGCAGCAGCAAGACCACGTTCGACGGTTACGTCGCCCAGGGTGTGACTACGCAGCAGGTCGACCTCGGGACCGCGCAACTTACTGCCGGTAAGCACGAGCTGACGATCACCCTGACCGGCAAGAATCCAGCCGCCACCGGCTACCTGGTCGGCCTGGACTTCCTCGACCTGGTGCTGAACTCATGATCCGGAAGATCGTCGCCGCGCTCGTCGGCCTGACCGTCCTCGCCACCCCACTGCAGGCGGACGCATCGCCGTTCCGCGTCCGGATCACGCCGTACGTCGAGGTCAACCAGGTGGTTGCTGCGGGCAAGTTCATGAAGGTCTACGATCCCGGCGTGGGAGAGTCCGAGCCGTGGTACTACAACGACCACACGCTGGTGCAGGACCGGAAGACCGGCACCTGGCACGTGTACGCGATCACCCATGCGGAGCCGGCGAATCCGCTCGATGAGAAGAGCTTCGGCCACGCCACCGCGCCGACGCCGAACGGTCCGTGGACGAAGCAGCCGCCCGCGCTGGTCGCCGATCCGGCCGCCGGGGAGAGCCACATCTGGGCGCCGTACGTGCTGTACGACGCGGGCACCTACTACATGTTCTACGCCGCCGGCACCCCGGACCACACGGCGTACCGGATGCACCTGGCGACCTCGACCGATCTCGTGAACTGGACGCGGGACGCGGCGAACCCGCTGTTCACCGACGGCTTCGACGGGCGTGACCCGATGGTGCTCAAGGTCGGCGATCAGTGGGTGATGTACTACACCGCGAACTCGACGCCGGCCGGCGGCAACCACATCGTTGCCTACCGCACCAGTACGGATCTGCGGAGCTGGAGCGAGCGCCGGACCGCGTTCGAGCATCCGGCGACCGGGACGTTCGGCGGGCCGACCGAGTCGCCGTACGTCGTCCAGCGCGGGAGCGACTGGTACCTGTTCGTGTGCTGCGACGGCGGCTACGAGACGACCAAGGTGTACAAGAGCAAGGACCCGCTGCACTTCACCGTCGATCAGCACGTCGGCACAATCCCGGCCCACGCGGCCGAGGTCGTGCAGGACGGCCGGGACTGGTACGTCACCGGAGCCGGTTGGGGTAAGGGCGGCCTGTTCATCGCGCCGCTCGACTTCGCCAAGCTGCAGGTGACGAAGGGCCGGGTCGTGAGCACCGCGCACTACCGGGCGACGATCGAAAGCACCCCACGGGCCGCGCTCCGAAGCCTGGAGGTCGACCCGGCCGGGCGTCGGAACTACCGGCCGGCGCTGGACTCGTCGGGTCGGTCGACCGCGCCGTATCTCGCGGTCGGGAACTTCGGTGCCACCGACCTCAGCGGTCCGGCCGCCCGCGTCGACACCGGTCGATCGAGGCTCACGCTGCGCGGCGTCTCGTTCGGTGACGAGCCCGTCTCGGCGGACTGGTCGTTCGAGTTCGGCGCGGCCACCTTCGACACGCACCTCACCTGGAAGGTGCACAAGCCGACCAACGCACCGGTCTGGGAGGCGGCGTTCAACGTCGACTCGGCGCTCACCGACCAAGGCGATCCCGGTGGCTTCGGTCGTACGGGCGACGTCGCAGGACTGCCGCGGTGGTCGATGGCGACCGGCTCCGGGCTGAGCGTCGTCACGGCGTACCGGGAAGGGTCGGCCTGGTCGGCGGACAACCACTGGTACGACCCGTCGAACGGCGCGGTCGCCTGGCAGCCGCTGTGGCAACCGGGCGGGCGCCCGCTCCCACCGGGCACGTACGACGGCGGCCACTACCGGGTGGGCTTCTCCGGGACCGAACGGGACGTCGCCTTCGCGGACGGCCTGGCCGCCGGCCTCAACTGATGCCGGCCTGACCAGTGCCTGGGCCGGAGGCCGGGCACTAGGGTCGGAGTATGACCGAGCTCAAGCTGGACCCCCGGCGTACTGCGCTGGTTCTGATCGACCTGATGCCGCGGATCGTGGCGCTGGAGACGGCGCCACTGTCCGGGCGGGAGGTGCTCGAGCGGTGTGTCGCGCTGGCGAAGGCGACCCGGTCGGTGGGCGGGTTGGTCGTGAACGTGCGGGTCGAGCGGCCCGGGGTCGACGTCCAGCCGGAGGGCAGCGGGTTCGCGCCCGGCGCGCAGCCGGAGCCGGGTGACCTGGAGATCGTCAAGCGGACGCTCGGCGCCTTCGGCCGGACCGGGCTGGACCTCGAGTTGCAGACCCGGGGCATCGAGACGGTCGCGCTGGCCGGGATCGCGACGAACTTCGGGGTCGAGTCGACCGGCCGGGCGGCCGACGATCTCGGGTACGCCGCCGTCTACGTCGCCGACGCGATGACCGGGCTGGACGCGCGGGCGCACGAGTTCGCGGTCAGCACGATGTTCCCGAGGCTCGGCACCGTCTGCTCCGGCACCGAGTACGTCGCCGCCCTCAGCCCGACCACCTGACCGAGCCCCGGCCGCCCGGTTGCGATCGGCGCCCGCTGGGTACCGGTGCACGACTATCGGACTGTGCATCGAAGGAGTCGCCGAGGATGAGGTGGTGGGCCGCGATCGCCGTCGCCCTGCTGGCTCTGCCGGCCATGCTGACGGGTTGCGGCGCCGATTCCGAGCGGCAACTGCTCACCGAAGGCGCCCGCGCCGCTCGCGAGGCTCGCTCCGAGGTGAACACCGTCCGCCTGATCAGCAACCAATTCCTCGACGGCAACCTGTGGGCGCCGGCCGCGAACCGGATGGTCACCGACGCCGATGAGGCTCTCGACCAGGTCGTGTCCGGCTTCGAAGCGCGGCAGCCCGGCGATGCGACGGCTCGCCGGAGGTACGACGAGTTCGGTGAGGCGCTCGACGCCGCCGCGTCCGCCGTCCGCGATACCCGGATCGCGCTGGCCAACGGCGACCTCACGACCGTCCGGCAGCAGGTCGGCGTACTCGAGCAGGCCGGCCGCGAGCTAGACCGCCTCGGGGAGTCCGCGCGGTGAAGAAGTGGCTCGGGGTCACGCTCGGCATCCTGACCGCGATCGGCGGCTTCGTCGACATCGGCGACCTGGTCACCAACGCGCTGGTCGGCGCCCGGTTCGGCACCCGGCTCGCGTGGGTGGTCGTGGTCGGCGTGATCGGCATCTGCCTGTACGCCGAGATGTGCGGCCGGGTGGTCGCGGTCTCGGGCCGTCCGGTGTTCGACCTGATCCGCGAGCGGCTCGGCCGCAGGACCGGTCTGCTCGCACTGATCGCATCGTTCCTGGTCACGCTGCTGACGCTGATCGCCGAGATCGGCGGCGTCGCGCTGGCGCTCGAACTCGCGAGCAGCGTCAACTACCTGCTCTGGGTCCCGGTGGCCGCGTTCGCGGTCTGGCTGGTCATCTGGCGGGTGAAGTTCTCCCGGCTGGAGACCGCGTTCGGGCTGCTGGGCCTGCTGCTGATCGTGTTCGCGGTGGCACTGTGGAAGCTCGGTCCGGACTGGGGCCAGTTGATGCACCAGGCAACGAATCCGCGACCGGTCGGGCACGAGACCTGGGCGACCTACGCGTATTACGCGATCGCGTTGTTCGGTGCCGCGATGACGCCGTACGAGGTGTTCTTCTTCTCCTCCGGCGGGGTGGAGGAGAAGTGGACCCGGCGCGACCTGGTGACCGAGCGGGCGAACGTGTTCGTCGGGTTCCCGCTCGGCGGGTTGCTGTCGCTGGCGATCATGGGTTGCGCGGCCGTGCTCTACCTGCCGGCCGGCATCCAGGTCGGCACGCTCGGGCAGGTGACGCTGCCGGTGGCGGTTGCCCTGGGCAAGATCGGACTGGTGGTCGTGCTGCTCGGCGTGTTCGCCGCGACCTTCGGTGCGGCGCTGGAGACCGCGCTGTCGTGCGGCTACACGATCGGGCAGTACTTCGGCTGGCAGTGGGGCAAGTTCGTCCGGCCGCGGGAGGCGTCCCGGTTCCACCTGGTGATGATCATCTGCATCGCGCTGTCGATCCTGGTGCTGCTGACGGCTGTGGATCCGGTGAAGGTGACGGAGTACTCGGTGGTGTTCGCGGCGATGGCACTGCCGTTGACGTACCTGCCCATCCTGATCATCGCGAACGATCCCGACTACATGGGCGAGCACACGAACCGGCGGGTGACGAACGTCCTCGGGCTGTTCTACCTGGGGCTGCTGCTGGTGGCCTCGATCGCGGCGATTCCGTTGATGATCATCACGAGAGCGGGGCAGTAGCCATGGCCGGACGGGTGTTGCACGCACAACTGCATCTGCTGGACCGTCAGCTCATCGACCACCGGACGGGCCGGCTGGTCGGGAAGGTGGACGACGTCGAGTTTGACCTGGCGGCGGATCCGCCGCTGCTGACCGCGCTGATCTGCGGCGGGCAGCGGATCCCGGCGCGGCTGATCGCCGAGGTCGACAGCGCGGTGAAGATCAGCACCGACGGCCTCGACCTGGACCGCTGGGACGACTGGGTCGACGAGCACGTGATCCGCAAGATCCCGGGAGCCCGCCATGCGACTGAATGAGCTGCTCGGCCGCCGGGTGGTGGACGCCGGGGGAGACGACATCGGCTGGGTCGCGGACGTCCGGCTGGTCCAGGACGGGCCGGTGCTGCCGTCGATGCAGGCCGCCTTTCGGGTGACCGGGTTGATCGTGGTCGAGCACCACGCCACCCGGCTGCTCGGCTACGAACGTCACGTCGGCCCGGCTCTGCTGCGCTGGCTGGTGCACCGTCGCCTCGGCGAGGTCTGGTACCTGCCCTGGGAGGACGTCCGGTTGGCCGACCCGAGGATCGAAGTCGCCCGCGGCCGCTCCGACCTGCAGCACCTGGAGGAGACCCCGCGCATCTGACCGCCCGTCGTCGCCGCGACAGGCGGTCCGTTTGTCACCGAGGTGGTCGGGCACCGGGCCGCCATGCTTCCCACTGCGACGTTCCCGGATGCCGCGCGGGCGGTCCGCGACGTACTGCTGCCGGTCGTCGCGCAGGGCGCGATCATGCGCCGGCCGGCAGCATCCAGAGCGGCCGACCTGCTCCACGCCGACGACCGGGCCCTCCGCCGCGTGCGCGCGTTCCGGCAGCGGTACGGCGAGGGCCCGCTGCTGATCCGCCTTCCGGGCCGGACCATCGCGCTGGTCCTGGACCCGGACCACGTCCACCGCATCCTGCACGAGACCCCGGACCCGTTCTCCGCGGCCACCTCGGACAAGGTCGGCGCCCTGAACCACTTCCAGCCGCACGCCGTCCTCGCGACCGACCCACCGCTGCGTGCGCCTCGCCGCGAGCTCAACGAGGACGCCCTCGACACCCATCGTCCGGTCCATCGGTACGCCGACCAGATGGTGGCCGCGATCACCCAGGAGCTGCACCCGAGCGGCACTCTCGGCTGGACCGACTTCCGGAAGCTCTGGTCCCGGGTCGTCCGCCGCATCGTGCTCGGTGACAAGGCCCGTGACGACACCGAGCTGACCAGGCTGCTCGACGTACTGCGCTCGAACGCCAACTGGGCCGCGGCGCATCCCCGCAACCGCCGTGCGCAGGAACGCTTCGACCGCAAGCTCGGCGAGTACGTCGAGAACGCCGCGCCCGGAAGTCTCGTCGAGGCGCTCATGCACAGCACGCTCCACCGCGACAGCCGTACCGTCGAACCGGGTGGCGGACTCGATCCGGCCGGGCAGGTGCCGCACTGGATGTTCGCGTTCGACTCGGCCGGGATCGCGCTCTGGCGACTCCTCGCCGTCCTCGCGACCCGGCCGGACGCGGCCAAGACGATCGCAGCGGAGGAATCGCCGCTGCTCGCGTACGCCGGCGCCGCGGTCCAGGAGTCGGTGCGGCTATGGCCGACGACCCTCGTCGTACTGCGGGAAGGACGGACCGAGACCCGGTGGGACGCCGGCACCGCACCGGCCGGGACCGAGTTCGCGATCGTGACCTCGGTGTTCCACCGCGACGACGAGGCGCTCGACTTCGCGAACGACTTCGTCCCGGAGATCTGGCTGGACGGGCGGTCGGACCGGTCCTGGCCGCTGATCCCGTTCAGCGAAGGGCCGGCGGTGTGTCCCGGCCGGAACGTCGTCCTGCTGACCGTGAGTACGGCGGCCCATCGGCTCACGTCGCGCTACGACCTCGATGTGGATCCGCACACCCGCGCCAAACTCACCGCCGGTCCGCTGCCGGCGACGTTCGACCACACCGCGCCCCGGATGGGCTTCTGGAGGATCTGATGAACGCCAGACCGGCCGAGATCGGCGACCTGCGACTGGCGACGATCGTCGTCAACGCCCTGGACATGGACCGCGCCGCGGACTTCTGGTCCGCCACCCTCGGGTACGGCCGACCCGACCGGATCGGTCCGGCCGACCAGTTCGCCAAACTGACCGATCCCGCCGGCACCGGTCCGGCCGTGCTGATCCAGCGCGCCGAGACGATCCCGTCCGACCCGGCCCCGGTGCACATCGACCTCTACACCAGCAAGCGCGACGAGCACATCGACCGCATCCTCGCCCTCGGCGCAACCCGCGTGGACGACTGGAACTACCCCGACGAGCACGGCTTCATCGTCCTCCGCGACCCCGAAGGCAACGAGTTCTGCGTCATCCAGGTCGACTGACCACACGGGCACTGGTCCGGCCCCAGCTCCACCTAGGCGTTTGCGGAAGATTGGTGCCGGTCCGCGACAGTGATCTTCCGCAAACCCCCTCAACGCACCGGGCAGGCAGGACGACAGGCTCGGGCGGGGAGGTCCGGCCGGGTGCGGCGCAGTACCTGAAGCACCTGTACGGCGGCCTCACACGGGCGGCTGGTGACGTCCAACCAGCCGTACCGCAGCGTCGCCTCCGCGCGGAGCGTGGCGCGGTTGTCGCGGTCCAGATCACGCCATCTCGTCCGCGGGACGAGATGGAGCCGTCCGTCGAGCTCGACGACCAGTCCGAATCCCTGGTACAGGACGTCAGTGAACTCGTTCTCGACCGGACGCTGCCGGACACCCGTCGGCAGCTCGTGTCGGCGCTCGACGTCACGCAGGTACCGCAGTTCGAGCAGTGAGTGTGAGCCGGCGGCGACATCGGCGACGATCGGGCGCAACAGGTGGCGATACCGGAGCCGCGGCCGGTCGGCCAGGGCCTGAAGGAGGTCGGCCGGCGCGACCCGGCCGCTCTGACACGTCTCGGCGATCACCGCGGCCGCGTCGTCGACCGACCGCGAGACGCCGACGATGTCCAGGACGGCGTGGGCCGGCGTACGCCGGGGCGGAATCACCGGCGCCAGGCGGTCCGGCCAGTGCTGATCGCGGTGGATGAGGAGGCCCGGTCGCCGGACCACTCGGCGTCGCTCCGGGATCGACACGTACACCGGCCGGTTGCCGTCCGGCCTGAGCAGGCCGAGCTGCTCCGCCGCGGTGTAGTGGCTCCAGGCCGCCTCCGGGCCGGCGTAGAGCAGGGCGGCCAGCAGCCGGGCGTCGTACCCGATGGGGCCGGTGTGGGTCGCGTAGACGCCGGGGTGGACGACCTGCCAGCGCCGGTTCCGCAACGGTCGGCGGATCCGGGCCTGGCTCCAGCCGGCGATCGCCAGCTGTTTCCGCGACACGATCCGACCCTGGTCGTGGATCAGCGCGTCGATCCCTTCGTCAGCGAGCTGTCGCTGCCACCACCAGTCCATCCGGCGTAGCCTGCCGGATCCCTCCGCTCCCCGCTTGAACCCCTGTGGACAACTGCTTCTCGGAAGAAAATGCTCACTGGGTGACCGTTTCCTTCCGGCAATCTCAGGTCTTCCGGAGGCGGTGCCAGGTGCGGCGGCCGGACTTGAGGAGTACGTCGGATGCCAACGAGATCACCTGGTCGGGGTCGTCCACCCGGGTCCCGTCGACGGTCACGGCTCCTTGGCGCACCAGGCGGCGGAGCTCCGACCGGCTGTCCGCCGGGCGTACCGTCTGCAGCAGCTCGAGGACGGTTGCGGCCTCTCGCCCGACGGAGACCTCCGGGATGTCCGCGGGCTGCTGTCCGTCCGAGAAGGTCCGGTTGAACGCGTCGAGCTCACCGCGGGCGACGCCGGCGCCGTGGTAGCGGGTGACTACCGCGGCGGCCAGCCGGAGCTTGGCGTCGCGTGCCGGTGGACCGCCGACGGCGGCGGCCTCTCCGAGCGCGGCGACGGTGTCGAGCGGGAGTTCGGTGTAGACGCGCGCGTAGCTCTCCACCAGCGAGTCCGGGATGCTCATCAGCTTGCCGAACTTGTCCCGCGGCGTGTCCGTGAGTCCCACGTAGTTGTTCAGTGACTTCGACTGCTTCGCCCGCCCGTCGAGCCCCGGGGTGATGGTCGTGGTGATCACCACCTGCGGTGGCGCGCCCAGGCGCTGCTGGAAGTGCCGGCCGAGCTGCTCGTTGAACAACTGGTCGGAGCCGACGATCGTGAGGTCGCTGCGGAGCGCGAAGCTGTCGTAGCCCTGCAGCACCGGGTACACCAGCTCGTGGACGGCGATCTCCCGCCCGGCCGAGACCCGGTCACGGAACATGTCCCGCACCATCAGCTGGGCATGCGTGACCTGGCTGAGCAGACTCAAAAGCTCGGATACGGCCATCCCGTCGTACCACTCGGAGTTCCGCCGGACCTCGAAGACCTCGGGGTCGGTGCGCAGGACGATCGACACCTGTTCGAGGAAGGACCGGGCGTTCGTCTCGATCTGCTCGGGTGTGAGCACGGGACGCGTCTCGGAACGGCCGGTCGGGTCGCCGACGCGGGTGGTGAGGTCGCCCAGCAGGAACACGACCTGGTGGCCGAGATCCTGCAGTTGCCGCATCATCCACAGGTTGACCGCGTGCCCGATGTGGAGATCCGGCGCGGTGCAGTCCACGCCGTACTTGATCCGCAACGGCCGGCCGGACGCGAGCCGGTCCAGCAGTTCGGCCTCGCCGACGATGGTGTCGGTGGTACGGCGGAGTCGGCCGACCACCTGCTGAGGTTCGATCATGGGTTCCTCTCCGGACAGGAGGCACCCTGACAGACGCCTCCGGGAACAGAAAAGAGGCAGGAAGAGATTCCTGCCTCGGAGGCTCTGGGTGGAGCGGATCGTGGGGACTACCGGATGCCGGCCCCTCCCAGAGCCGGTCGATACGCCACGCGCCGCTTGATCACGCGGACAGGCTAGCAGGCACGGCCCGGCGGGGGTATCGGGTTAGGCTCCAGAGGTGACGGAGGAGCGGGTGGTACTGCTGGACGACGCCGGCCGGGCGATCGGGACCGAGGCGAAGGCGACGGTCCACCACGCGGCGACCCCGCTGCACCTCGCGTTCTCGAGCTACGTGGTCGACGACGCCGGCCGCGTCCTGCTGACCCAGCGGGCGTTCGGCAAGCCCACCTGGCCGGGTGCCTGGACCAACAGTTGCTGTGGGCATCCACTTCCGGACGAGCCGGTGGTGGACGCGGTACGCCGCCGGCTGGCCGACGAGCTCGGGATCGTCGCGGACCGGATCGACCTCGTGCTGCCGGAGTTCCGCTACCGGGCCGAGATGCCGAGCGGCGTGGTCGAGAACGAGCTGTGCCCGGTCTACCGGGTCAGCTGGACCGGCGAACCCACCCCGGATCCGGACGAGGTCGCGGCGTACCGCTGGGTCTCCTGGCCGCTGGACTTCCCGGACCTGTCACCCTGGTGCCTGCTGCAACTCGACGAGCTCGCGAAGCTCGGCCCGACGCCTCGCGACTGGCCGACCGCGGACCCGGCCGCCCTCCCTCCGGCCGCACTGCACTGAACGCCGCACTGGAGGAGACGAGGCATGATCAAGCTCAGGCCGGTCCGGTCGGACGCGGACTACGAAGCCTGGCGGGACGTCCGGAGTGCCGTCGAGCCGAACGAACGCGGCCTGACCGTGGCCGAGCTCCGGGAGCTCGCCAAGCCCGAGCGCCTGCTGTTGCTGGCGGAGCTCGACGGTGACGTTGTCGGCAGCGGCCTGTCGGACCGTTCGGACGTGGCCGGTCGCGCGTTCGTCGTACCCCGGGTGCGTCCGGCGGCACGGCGGCAGGGAGTCGGCTCGCGGCTGCTGGCCGAGCTGGCCGACCATGCCGCGGACCAGGGGTACGACGTCGCCGGTTCGTTCGTCGAGGACGAGGGCTCGCTCGCGTTCGCGCGACGACACGGGTTCGTTGAGACCGGCCGTCAGGTCGAGCAGGTCCGCAGCATCGGTGCCGAGCCGTGGCCGGACGCCCCGGCGTCGTACCAGGTGGTGAGCGTCGCGGAGCGGCCGGAGCTGTGGGCGCAGGCCTACGAGCAGGTCGCGCTGCCGACGCTTCCCGACCTGGATGTCCCTGGCACGCTCGAGGTCTCGGCCGAGGAGTGGGCGACCGAGTGGATCAACGACCCGGCGGCGATGTTCGTGGCCGTCGCGGGGGACGACGTGATCGGGGTCGCCGGGCTGATGCTCGACACCGATCGCCCGGAACGCGCCGAGGTCGCCTACACCGCCGTACGCCGGGAATGGCGTGGCAAGGCGGTCGCGTCGACGCTCAAGCGGACGAGCATGGCGTGGGCCGCCGAGCACGGCATCACCGAGATCTACACCTGGACCCAGCAGGGCAACGACGACATGCGCCGGCTCAACGAGCACCTCGGCTTCCGGTACGGCGCGGTCGCGGTCAACGTCCGCGCGACGCTACCCCTGGAGCTCGCGGAGGAGGTCCGGGCCTGACCAGGCTCGGCGCCTGGTCTCGGCCGCGCGGATCAGCTCGACGAGCTTGGCGTTGACCGGCGCGGTGCGGTCGAGCGACTCGGCCAGGCGGACCACTTCGCCGTTGAGGTAGTCGATCTCGGTCGTCCGCCCGGCCTCGAGGTCCTCCCACATCGACGTCCGGGCGAGCGGGTCGATGGCGAGCATCTTCGCGGCCAGGCGGCGGAAGAGGACGTCGGGCAACCGGAGGATCAGCGGGAAGCGGTGCATCGGGACCGCGAGCAGTTGGGCCGGCGTGATCCCCGCGGCGTCGAGGAGCGCAAGCGTCTCGGCCTGCGCCGCGGCCAGACACCGGCGGAACGAACGCTGCGACAGCTCGTCCCGCAACGGCAGGTCGGACAGCGCGTTGATCGGATTGTTCAGGTTCAGCAGGAGTTTCGCCCACTGCACCGGGAGGATGTCGTCGTGCTGCGTGAGCGGCAGCCCGGCCTTGGCGAACGCATCGGCGTACGGCGCGAGATCAGGGTGACGCTGGACATCGAGAGCGCCCTCGGTGCCTTGGTGGAACACCCCGCCGCCCCGGTTCAGCACGTTGAACGGGACCATCCCGGTCACCACGACGTGGTCCGGCAGCCGCTCGCGCAACAGCTCCCCGTTGCGGATGCCGTTCTGGAAGCTGACGACCACCGCACCCGGCTTCAGTACGTCGGCCAGCTCGGCGCCCGCTTTCTCGGTGGCCGCGGACTTCACGGTCACCAGCACGAGGTCGGCCTCCGCGGCCGCGTCCGGCGTCGTCTCGTAGCGCACGTCCGCCGCCTCGACCCGGAGATCCGCGCCGAGATAGTCGGTCAACCGCAGCCCGTGGCCGGTGAGCTGGTCCGCCACTCGCTGCCGGCCGACGAATGTGACCGGAGCGCCGGTCGCCGCCAACCGTCCGCCGACATAGGAGCCGATCCCGCCCGCGCCGTACACCACGATCGTCATCGCCGGCCTCCTCGAGAGTCATCCAACCGGATCCGGTCCCGGTCGGGTAGTGCGCCGGTCTGCCCGGTCAGCTCCTGGAGCATCGTCCACAGCTCGTCGAACCGCTCGCGACCGAGGGTCGCCTCCCACTCGTCCAGCAGGTCCGCGACCGCGTCGTTGATCTGCCGCTCGAGCTTCCGCCCGGCCGGCGTCAGCCGGACCCGCTTGGCCCGCGGATCGGACCGGTCGGCCTCGCGGACGAGGTACTCGTGCCGCTCGAGGTGGGTGACCAGCTCGTGCATCGACTGCTTGGTCATGCCCGCGTGCGCCGCCAGCTCGGCCGTGTGCGACCCGTCGATCCCGCCGAACCTGAACAGCTGCAGGTGGGCCGGCCGCAGCTCCGGATGACGCGGTCCGACCTGCGCGAGGACGGCGGCCAGCGCCTGGTCGAAGGCGAGCCGGAGCAGACCGAAGTAGCGCGGCGTTGACATGAGGGTCAGGTTACCTTACCTTCATGGTCAGGCAACCTGACTCAATGGGGGACGATGATGACAGCGCGGCAGGAACTGATGGGACTCCTGACCGGCAAGTGGATCCCACCGGTGCTCGCGACCCTCGCGGAGCTGGGGATCGCGGACGAGGTGGCCGAGAAGCCGTTGACCGCCGAGGATCTGGCGGAGCGGGTCGGTGCCCAGCCGCGAGCGCTGTATCGGGTGCTCCGGTCAGCGGCGAGTGTCGGGGTGTTCGCGGAGGACGCCGACGGGCGGTTCGGTCTGACGGAGACGGCCGGTCTGCTGCGGTCCGGCGTACCGGAGTCGTTGCGGGACGCTGCCCGGATGTTCGGGCTCGAGCCGTTCTGGACGCCGTACGCGCAGCTCGCGCACACCGTGCGGACGGGTGAGCCGGCGTTCGACCGGGTCTTCGGGCAGAGCATCTACGAGTATCTGGGCGGGCATCCGGACGACGCAGGCGTGTTCGGCGCGGCGGCGGCCACGTTCCACGGGCACGCGATGGCGCCGATCGTCGCGTCGCACGACTTCTCGCCGTACGGCGTCGTCGTCGATGTCGGCGGTGGATCCGGGGGACTGCTGGTCGAGCTGCTGCGGGCGTACCCCCGCCTGCGTGGGGTGCTGCTGGAGCTCGAGTCGGTGTTGCCGGAAGCAACCACGACCTTCCGGGACGCCGGGGTCGCTGACCGGGTCGACCTGGTCGCGGGCGACTTCTTCACCGACGTTCCACCCGGCGACGCCCACCTGATCAAGAGCTGCCTGCACAACTTCACCGACGAGCAGACGATCGAGATCCTCCGCGTACTGCGCCGGACGGGAGCGCCGGTGCTGATCGTCGAGACGATGATCCCGGCCGGGAATACGCCGCACTACTCGAAGTTCGACGACATCGAGATGCTGGCGATCGCGGGCGGTGCGGACCGGACCGAACGCGAGTGGGCCGCGCTCGCCGAAGCGGCCGGACTCCGGCCGCGCGGGGTGGTCGAGTGCGACGACCGGTTCTCGTTGCTTGAAGCAACTTAAGGCTGTCGGGCCGGGAGCTCGACGGTGAACCGGGCGCCGCCGCCGGGGCGGTCGACGACCTTGACGGTGCCGTCGTGCCACTGGACGTGGCGGGCGACGATGGCCAGCCCGAGACCGACCCCGCGGCCGCGGTTGCTGTTCTCGCCGCGGCCGAAGCGCTCGAAGATCCGCTCCCGGTCGTCGACCGGGACACCGGGGCCGGCGTCGTCCACGGTGATGACGACGCCCAGCCCGCCGGCCTCCACGCCGACACCCTTGCAGCCGCCGGCGTGGTCCTCGGCGTTCTCGACCAGGTTGGCGATCACCCGCTCGAGTCGCCGCTTGTCCGCCTGCAGCGTCAGGCCCTCCGCGTCCGGCTCGACCGTCGTCACGTCCCGGCCGGCGGTCGCGTTCGCCGCCGCCCGGACCAGGTCGGCGATCCGGACCGTCTCCCGGCTGCCCTGGTCGCCGCCGTCGTTCCGGGAGATCTCCAGCAGGTCGACCACCAGCCGGCGGAACCGCTCGAGATCGTCGCCGAGCAGGTCGACCGGCTCGCGCACCGGGCCGGGCAGCTCGTCGCGGTGGTTCTGGATCAGCTGCATCGAGTTCAGCATCGTCATCAACGGTGTCCGCAGCTCGTGGCTCACGTCCCCGGCGAACCGGGCGTCCGCCGCCACCCGCCGTTCGAGGTTCGCCGCGGTCTGGTTGAAGGATCGCGCCAGCCCGTCGAGGTCCCGGTCGTTGTCCACCTGCAAGCGGGCGTCCAGCTGGCCACGCGCGACCGCGTCCGCCGCCCGGGTCAGCGCGGCCAGTGGCCGCAGCGCCAGCGTGCTCGCGAGCCGCCCGACCGCCAGGCCGATCAGGGCGGCCACGATCGCGGCCCCGACCAGCGTGATCTTCAACGTCCGCAGCGTCGTGTCGAGCCTCGTCAGCGGATGCCACTCGAAGAAGGCCTCACCCGGACCGCTCATCGGTACGCCGACCGCGAGCACCTGCTGACCGCCGACGGTGATCCGGCGGTTCGCCGGTTCGCCGTTGCGCACCGTGGCGATCAGATCCTCCGGCAGGTCGGCCGGCCGGCCGGTCAGCGAGTACCACTGGTTGTCGTAGAAGACGATCGAGGCGGCCGCGTCGGTCGACGGCAGGCTGCTCAGCAGCTCGACGATGGTGACGTCCTGGCGCCGGGTGGGGCTGCTGCACTCGGCCTCGTCCTGGAGCCGGCAGGGCTTCGGCGCGCCGAACAGCCCGTAGCGGAAGGCGGCCGCGTTGTCGGCGGTCGCCGTCATCGCCGCGGACCGGCGCTGCTCGGTCAGGTGGTCGGAGACGACGCTCCAAGTGACCAGCGCGAGCACCGAGGACAGACCGAGGGCGAGCAGGCCGTAGGCCAACATAACCCGGCCGCGCAGGCTGAGCCAGGCCCCGTCCCGGCCCCACAGCTTCAGTCGCCGACCGCGCACCGGTCAGCTCACCAGTCGGTAGCCCAGACCGCGGGCGGTGACCAGGTACTTCGGGCTGGCCGGGTCGTGCTCGATCTTCACCCGCAGCCGGCGGACATGGACGTCGACGATCCGGCTGTCGCCGAAGTACCCGTAGCCCCAGACCTTCGACAGCAGCTGCTCGCGGCTGAGCACCTTGCCCTCGGCACCGGCCAGCTCGGCGAGCAGCTTGAATTCCGTCCGGGTGAGCGGCAGCACGGTCTCACCGCGGGTCACCTCGGCACAGCCGACGTCGATCCGCAGCTCCCCGACCACGAGCACGTCCGCGTGCCGGGAATTGGCCGGCTCCACCCGCCGCAGCAGCGCCCGGATGCGGGCCGACAACTCCTTGGCCACCAGCGGTTTGGTGACGTAGTCGTCGGCGCCGGCCTCGAGCCCGGTGACCACGTCGTGGCTGTCGGTCCGCGCGGTCACCATGATCACCGGCACGTCGCTGGTACGGCGGATCTCGCGGCAGACCGTGAAGCCGTCGCGGTCGGGCAGCATCACGTCCAGCAGCACGACGTCCGGCGGCTCCCGGCGCAGCGCGGCCAGGGCGTCGTACCCGTTCGCCGCCTCGGCGATCTGGTATCCCTCGTCCTCCAGGGCGAGCCGCAGTACCCGCCGGATGCGCGGCTCGTCGTCGACCAACAACAGGCTGTGTGCCACCGGTCCAGTGTCGCCTACCGCGGGCTTATCCGCCGGTGGCGCGGGCGGGCCGCCGGATAAATCGGTTGGTCGCTCTCCGGTGGTCTCCTACTCTGGAGGCATGGCTACTTGCCTCTGTGTCTAGCTGCGGACCCGCTTCCCCACCAGAAGTGCGTCCACCAGCTACCACGGAGAGTAACCATGATCACCGTTCGCGGTGTAGATGTTCGCGTCGGCGCCCACCTGCTGCTGTCCGGCGTCTCGTTCAACCTCGGCCCGGGCGACCGCGTCGGGCTCGTCGGCCGCAACGGTGCCGGCAAGACCACCCTGATGAAGACGCTGGCCGGCGAGGACCGCCCGGCAGCGGGCTCGATCACGGTGGCCGGCTCGGTCGGCTACCTGCCCCAGGACCCGCGGGCCGCCGACCCGCGGCTGACCGTCACCACCCGCATCCTGTCGGCCCGCGGGCTGGACGTTGCCGTCAGCAACCTCCGCGCGGCCGAGGCCGCGATGAGCACGGCCGTCGGCGACGCCCAGGAGCGCGCGATGGCGGCGTACGCGCGGGCGGAGGCGCAGTTCCAGGCCGGCGGCGGGTACGCGGCCGAGGCCGAGGCGGCCCGGCTCGCGGCCGGGGTCGGCCTGCCCGCCCACGCGCTCGATCAACCCGTCGGCGAGCTGTCCGGCGGTCAGCGGCGCCGGGTCGAGCTGGCCCGGATCCTGTTCGCGCAGCACGACACCCTGCTGCTCGACGAGCCGACCAACCACCTGGACGCCGACTCGGTCCTGTGGCTGCGGCAGTTCCTGCTCGGCTACCCGGGTGGCCTGGTCGTCATCAGCCACGACCGTGAGTTGCTGGCGGCAACGGTCAACCGGGTGTTCCACCTGGATCCGCAGCGGGCGACGATCGACGTACACAACACCGGCTGGTCGAAGTACCTCGAACAGCTCGAGCTCGACGAGCGCCGCCGGACCCGCGAGCGCAGCACAGCCGAACGCAAGGCCGCGGTCCTGCACGCCCAGGCGGCGAAGATGCAGGCCGGCGCCAACACGGCCGTTGCCGCACGCAACATGGCGCGGCGCGCGGACAGGCTGCTCGCCGATCTCGAGCCGGTCCGGCGGACCGCCCGGGTGGCCCGCATCCGGCTGCCCGAGCCGGCGCCGTCCGGGAAGACCCCGCTCAGCGCTGTCGGCCTGAAGAAGGCGTACGGCGGCCTGCAGGTGCTGGACGGCGTCGACCTGGCCGTTGACCGGGGGAGCCGGGTCGTGATCCTCGGGCTGAACGGTGCCGGCAAGACCACGCTGCTGCGGCTGCTCGCGGGTCGCGAGGTCCCGGACGCGGGCCGGGTCGTCCACGGTCACGGCCTGCGGCTGGGGTACTTCGCCCAGGAGCACGACACGCTGGACCTGGCCGGCACCGTCCGGCAGAACCTGGCGTCGGTCGCGCCCGGACTCACCGACGGCGAGGTCCGGAACGTGCTCGGCTCGTTCCTGTTCAGCGGTGACGACGCGGAGAAGCCGGCCCACGTGCTGTCCGGCGGCGAGAAGACCCGCCTGGCGCTGGCCGGGCTGGTCCACTCCGGCGCCAACGTGCTGCTCCTGGACGAGCCGACGAACAACCTGGACCCGGCCTCGCGGGACGAGGTCCTCGGCGCGGTCGGCAGCTACCCGGGCGCGATCGTCATGGTCACCCACGACGAAGGCGCGATCGAGGCCCTCCGCCCCGACCGGGTGCTGATCCTCCCGGACGCCACCGAGGACCTCTGGACCGACGACTACCTCGACCTGGTGTCCCTCGCCTGACCGGCACGGCTGACCCACCCCGCAGGTGGGTCAGCCGAGCCGTTCCTGGAGGTGGACGGTGACCTCCTCGCCGGGCTCCTTGCCGATCAGGTCGCGGAGGGCGCCCTTCACCGGGAGCTTGTGGGTGCCGTCGCCGAGCGCCATGAACGAGCTCTCGAACGGGTGCCCGTCCATCGTGCCGCGGACCTTCACCAGGCCGCGGGTGCCGAAGTACTCCGCCGACCCGGGCATCTGCACGTAGGTCCAGCCGCCTTTCGCCTCGCTCTTCCGCAGCGGCGCGGTGAACGTCGCGTCCAGCCTGCCGGTCTTCTTGGTCATGGTGAGCTCCTCTCGGGGTGTGCCTTCACCTATTGGTAGAGACCGATCACCGGATTTCGACATCTATTGTTGATCGGTGATCAGATTTCGTCAGGCGGGGCACTCCGCCGTACCCGACGTGCTGGCGTTGCTGGACGGGGCGACCGCGTGGCTGGTGGCCCGGGGACGGAGCGACCAGTGGGGTACGGAGCCGCACTCGGCGAATCCGCGGCGGATCGAGCAGATCACCGGCTTCGCCGACGACGGCGGGTTGTGGCTGGCCGAGGACGACGGGCGGGTGGTTGGTGCGCTGGCCGTGGGTACGGCGATGCCCTACGTGCCGCCCGCGACCGAGCCCGAGCTGTACGTGCGTCTCCTGGTGACGGACCGGGCGTCGTCCGGCCAAGGGATCGGCGCGGCGTTGCTCGACCACGCCCGCTCGCTGGCGCGCGCGGCCGGAGTCGGGATGCTACGGGTCGACTGTTTCGCCGGGGGAGACGGCGCGCTGATCCGGTACTACGAGCAGCAGGGCTTCACGCGGGACGTGGCGTTCGCCGTACCGGTCAATGGTTCGGAATGGCCGGGTCAGGTCCTCGTCCAGCGGCTGTGATCGACCGGTGAACGGTGCCGTGGGCATCGGAACAGTGCGCGTCGACCTCGTCGCCGGTCGCGTGGTCGACCTGGAGGGTCGAGTGCGTGAGCCCGTGCCGCTCGGCCAGTAGGGCCTCGATCCGGACCCGGATCTGGTGGCAGTCGAGCCCCTCCGCGACCAGGACGTGGGCGGACGCGGCCGGCTCACCGGAGGTGATCTCCCAGACGTGCAGGTCGTGCACCTCGACCACGCCGTCGATCGCGCACAGCTCGGCACCGAGCGCCTGCGGGTCGACCCCGGCCGGTGCCGCCTCGAGGAAGATCCGGCCGGAGTCGTGGACCAGGGAGATCCCCGCCTTCAGCATCAGCGCGGCCACGACCAGCGCGGCGATGGCGTCGGCGCGGGCGAAGCCGGTGAGCAGGACGACCAGACCCGCGATCGCGGTGGCGATGAACGCGAACAGATCGTTCAGGATGTGCTGGAACGCGCCCTCGACGTTCAGGCTGGTGCGGTTCGCCTTGCTGATCAGCCAGGTGGCGATCAGGTTCACCACGATGCCGACGACACCGGTGATCAGCACGAGCCCACCCTTGACCTCGGGCGGATGGATTATCCGGGCGATCGCCTCGTAGACGAAGTACGCCGCGAGCAGCAGCAGGGTGATGCCGTTCGCCTGCGCGGACAGGATCTCGACCCGCTTCAGGCCGTACGTGAACCCGCCCGCCGGCGGACGGGCGGCCAGCCGGATCGCGATCAGCGCGAGCACGATCGCGATCGCGTCGGTCAGCATGTGCGCGGCATCGGTGATCAGCGCGAGCGAACCGGCCGCGATCCCGACGACCACCTCGGCCGCCATGAACCCGACGATCAGCGCGAGCGCCCCGCTCAGCAACCTCCGGTCGGCCTCGGCACTCACTCCATGACCGTGCCCATGTCCATGACCATGACCATGCCCTTGTCCGTCCCGTTCTCGGGGCTCGGAGCCGGGTGCGTGCCCGGTGCCGGCCGTCATGCGTCCGACCGCTCGGGATGGATGGCGTCGGTGTGTTCGGTGTGCGCGACGGCCAGGTCGACCAGCATCCGCACGTGCGCGTCGTCCAGGCGGTAGTACGCCATCCGGCCGTCCCGCCGTACGGCGACCACCCGGTGCGCCCGCAGCAGCCGCAGAGCATGTGAGGTCGCGGACTCGCTCATCCCGGTGACCGCGGCCAGATCGCAGACGCAGAGCTCCCCGTCGAGCAACGCCACCAGCAGCTTCAGCCGACGAGGATCCCCCAACAGGCCGAACACGTCAGCCGTGTCGACCACGTCCTCCTCAGCAGGCATCCTGGCATTCACACTGGCCACCCGCTCAGGATCCACCAGCCGCACCCGGCACCCATCCAGACTCTGCACATCTGCAGAACTCTTCATACATCAAACCTAATCCCTTCCCCTCCCGCGCGGCAACGTCGCTCGGTGCGTTTCGGGGTGCGTGATCGGGGTCACGGGGGTGTTTGAGACGATCGTCACGATTGGTCGTGGTGTGCGTAAGGACTGTGTGAAGAATCGGTGCTGACCGCCTGGCCGGGTGTGGATCATCCGGTGCCGGACCGTAAGTTCGATCGGGGTGGTCAGTCGAGGTCAGGAGTGAACGAAGTGCAACGGGGATCACGGGGCGTGCCGTCGGCATGCCCAGGCAACTCGGCGCCGGGATCGTCGTGACGACGCTGAACAAGGTTCTCGCCATCGCCGGAGTGGTCGTCCTGCTCGGCGGGGTGGCGCTCGGCTTCCGGTCGGTCTCGGCCGGCGGCACCGACTGCGGTTCGGCGTTCCGGCCGGCCGCGGGCATCACCCCGATGGCGTGCGACAACGCGCTGAACGGCGCCGGCACCTTGGTGACGATCGTGATCAGCGCGGGCGTGCTCTGCCTGATCGCCGCGGCGGCCGTGAAGGTCGTCCGCGACAAGGCGCACGCCTGAAGCCTGCTCGATGAGCATCGAACCGTTCCGGCTGGACGTGCCGGAGAGCGAGTTGGCCGCCCTGCGGACCCGGCTCGACCTGACGCGCTGGCCGGACGAGCTACCAGGTGTCGGCTGGGCGTACGGCGTACCGAAGGCGTATCTGCAGGAGCTGACCGCCTACTGGCGGCACCAGTACGACTGGCGGCAGGCCGAGGAGCGGCTGAACGAATGGCCGCAGTACACCACCGTGATCGACGGTACGACCGTGCACTTCGCCCACCTCCGCTCACCCGAGCCGGACGCGACCCCGCTGATCCTCACCCACGGCTGGCCGGGCTCGCTCGTCGAGTTCGTGGACGTCGCCGGCCCGCTGTCCGATCCGCGCGCGTACGGCGGCGACCCGGCCGACGCCTTCCACCTGGTCATCCCGAGCATCCCGGGGTTCGGCCTGTCCGGGCCGACCCGCGAGACCGGCTGGGAGTTCACCCGCGTCGCCCGCGCCTGGACCGAACTGATGACCCGCCTCGGTTACCAGCGGTACGGCGTCCAAGGCGGCGACTGGGGCGCCGGGATCTCCCGTGAGGTCGGGCGGATCGACGCCCGCGTGATCGGCGTACACCTCAACCTCATCCCCGGCGGTGGCGCAACATCCGAGCCGACGGCAACCGAGCTGGAGCCGCTGGACGTCGCCGAGCGCGAACGCACCTGGGCGTCCTGGCGACGTCACCAGGAATGGCTGAAGGAGCGGCAAGGATACGCCGACCTGCAGTCGACCCGACCGCAGACGCTGGCCTACGCGCTCACCGACTCACCGGTCGGCCAGTTGGCCTGGATCGCCGAGAAGTTCGCCGAGTGGACCGACCCTGCGAGCGTCATTGACCGCGACCTGCTGCTGACCAACGTGATGCTCTACTGGCTCACCGGTACGGCGGGATCCGCGGCCCGGATCTACTACGAGCGGGCGCATGCGCCGTACTGGGGCCGGCCGCCGGAGCCGTCGACCACGCCGACGGCTCTGCTGGACCTTGCCCATGACAACTTCATCCCGTTGCGTCACCGGGTCGCGGGCACCGACAACATCGTCCGCTGGACGAGCCACCCGCACGGCGGTCACTTCGCCGCGCTCGAGCAACCTGAGCTGCTGGTCGAGGACGTGCGCGCGTTCTTCAAAAGCCTGAAGTGAGTTTGGACCGAAGCGTGAGCTTGGACTGAAGCGGTGCGCCGGCCTGCGCCAGGTAATGGCCGGCGCACCTGTCCGGGGTCAGCTCTCGGCTTCCTTCTCCACCTTCTTCTTCAGCGCGTCCTTGCTCAGCCCCGACGTACCGGAGATGTCGGCGTTGCTCGCCTGCTGCGCCAGCTGCTCCCGGGTCATGTCACCGGGCTGCTCGCCGAGGTGCTGCTTGCGGCTGGCAACGAACGCGTCACCGAGCTGCGCGAGGCGCTCGTCCGAGAGGTTGGAACGCATCCCCGGCAGCACCTTCGTCTCCTCTTCCTCGACGTGGTGCGACACGGCGTCGATCAGGTTCTGCAGCACGGTGTCGAACTCGGCCGACGTCGGATCGGTGCTCGCCAGCTTGGCCAGCAACTGGTCGGCCTCGATGTGCTCCTGCTGGCTGTGCGAGACCTCGTCCTTCTCGCCGGCCTCGGCGGCCGCGACCGGGTAGACCTCCGCCTCCTCGGCGCGGCTGTGCGCGGTGAGCAGGGTGGTGAGCACGGGCAACAGGTTCGGGCGCTTCTCCGGGCTGTCCTTCAGCTCGTCGAACAGTCGTTCGACCTCACGGTGGTCCTGCATGATCAGATCGACAACGTCCGCGGGCATGTCACGTCCTTTCGAGGTGGCCGGGGTGATGGGCCCGCCCCCGGTACCCGCGAGGTAACGACTCATTCGAGGTCGAACTATCGTGGGCCGCATGAGCTTCACCGGGTTCCCGGCCGCCGCGCTGGACTTCTACGACGACCTCGAGATGGACAACACCAAGTCGTTCTGGACGGCGAACAAGCACGTCTACGAGGAGTCGGTCCGGGCGCCGATGACGGCACTGCTGGCGGAGCTCGAGGAGGAGTTCGGGACGGCGAAGCTCTTCCGGCCGTACCGCGACGTCCGGTTCGCCCGCGACAAGACGCCGTACAAGACCCATCAGGGCGCGTTCATCGACGTCGCGCCGTCGACCGGGTGGTACGTGCAGATCTCCGCACCCGGCGTCCGCGTCGGCGCCGGCTTCTACGAGGCGAGCGCGGAACGACTCGGCCGGCTGCGTGCGGCGATCGACGACGACCGCCGCGGCAAGCAACTCGAACGCCTCCTGGCCGACCTCACCGCCGCCGGCTGGACCGTCGGCGGCGACCGCCTGAAAACCAGCCCCCGCGGCTACGACGCCACCCACCCCCGCATCGAACTCCTCCGCCACAAGTCCCTGACGGTCGGCAAGTCCTACGGCTTCGAACCCGTCATCCACACCCCCGCCCTCACCACCCACATCCGCCACGACTGGCAAGCCACCAAACCCCTCCTCACCTGGCTAACCGACAACAGCTAGGTCGGACATCGGGTTTCGCGAAGGACGACGAGCGGCCGTCCGGTGACGCGCTCGACGAAGGCACGCCAGCCGTAGGGATCACCGTGCACCATCAGGTGACCCAAGTGCGGGACGGCGACTGCGACCGTCCCCGGAGTCTCGAGCGCCGCCCGAACGAGAGTCTTCAACCCGCTGGGCATTCCGTCGTGCGCAGCCTGCTCCTCCACGACGATGCAACCCGGCCGAAACCCGGCCTGTCGCGCCGCATCGGCCAGAGCGTCGCTGGTCTCGTTCCAGTCCCAGATCCGGCTCACGAACGATTCGTTCACGTAGCAATGCAGAACCGTCGCATCTGTCATGAAACGACCGTACGGAGCGTAGCGGCAGCTGTACCATACGAATCTCGGTACATGCCGACCCCTTGTCGAGCAGCATTGCCGACACCAGACACCCCCATCGCATGAGATGGGTACCGTTGCGGAGCCCAAAACGAGAGGTTGTGGACAGTGCCGAGACCGCCCGGCCCTCCGACCGTCCGACTCCGCCGTCTCGCCGCCGAACTGAAAGCCCTCCGCGCCGAAGCCAAACTCACCCGCGAGCAGGTCCAGGAACAGACCGGCGTCAATCAAGGAACCCTCTGGCGAATCGAGAAAGGCCACGCCAAGCCCCACAACGGCACCCTCGAAACGCTGTTCGACCTGTACGGCGTACCCGACTCGCGCCGGCTCGAGCTCATCGAGCTGACCAGGGGAGCGAAGTACCCGAACTGGCTCCGCCAGTACCGCCAATACCATTCCGAACTGCCCGAGGGCTACGCCGCGTTCATCAGCTTCGAGTCCGACGCGAAGGCTGCACAGAATTACGAGTCACTCTTCGTTCCAGGACTTCTGCAGACCGAGGAGTACGCTCGGGCGACCATGGTCGACGGTCTGCCGATGGAGCCGGACGGCATCGAACGGCGGGTCCAGATGCGGATGGAGCGGCAAGCCATCCTGACACGGAAGCGAGAGGCCGGCGATCCGCTGCAGTACTGGGCGGTGGTCGACGAGGCTGCGCTCCGGCGAGAGGTGGGCAGTCCCGCCATCCTCCGTGCCCAACTCGGCAAGCTGCTGGAGATGAGCGAACGACCGAACGTGACCCTGCAGGTCATGCCGTTCAGCAAGGGCGCCTATCCCGGGATGCAGGGATCCTTTGTCCGGCTCGTCTTCGGCGGCACAACACCCGACCTCATCTACGAGGAGAGGTTGTCAGGAGATCTCTTTCTGGAAACTGAGGCCGAAGTCGACCGATACAGCTTCGTGTTCGACCACCTACGCGCCAGGGCCCTGAGCCCACGCGACTCGACTACCTTGATCGCCACGCTGATCGCTCAATAGGCAGGTCCACCGGTTCATCGCGAGCCGTCCCTTCCTGTGCCGCACCGTGCGCCTCCGTTGTCCACAGCCTCGCATTTCCTGGACGTCCAGGTGCAGCGCGATGCCTGTACGCCTTGCCGATCGCCCTCATCAGCCATTCAGATTCATCTGGTGCGGGCGTCGTCGATTTACGTACGTTCGTTGCGTGCTCGTCTTCCAGACAGCACGCACCGAGCAGCGGGGCGGACATGCTGGACCCCTGCGCCCGTGTCCGTCCCGCTTTCCACCGCGCAGATCTGCGCGTGCCGTAGAACGGTGGTTCGCGACCACGCGTCGGGAATCGTCGAGGGAGAGCTGAATGCCGATCGAGTTCGAAGCGAAGGTGCTGGACGTCGAACCACACGAGATGGCGGAACGGATCCTGCGGCTGGGTGGGCGATCGGTGGGGGAGCGGCTGATGCGGCGTTATGTGTACGACGTCCGCGCGGGGGACGAGTCGCGATGGATTCGGCTGCGGGACGACGGCTCGGCGGTGACGTTGACCGTGAAGGAAATCGCTCATGACGGGATCGACGGGACGTCGGAGACCGAGGTGGTGGTGAGCGGCTTCGAGGCCGCCGACGAGATCTTGGGGCGGATCGGGTTCCGGGCCAAGTCGTACCAGGAGAATCGGCGGGCGAGCTTCGAGTTCGGCGGTGCTCAGTTGGAGATCGATTCGTGGCCGCTGATTCCGCCGTACCTGGAGATCGAGGGGCACTCCCAGGAGCATGTCGTGCGGGTCGCCGACGAACTGGGCATCGCCGAGGACGAGCTCACCGGTGAGAACACGGTCAACGTGTACGCCCGCTACGGCATCGATCTGACCGCGATCCCGGAGCTCGTGTTTCCGGGGTGATCGAGGTCGGCGGGCGCTGGGTCAGTCGTCGTAGGAGCGGAGGATTCGGGCGATGATGTCTCGGGTTTTGTTGGGGGGAGGGGCGGCTACGCAGAGGGCTTCCATGGTGGCGGTGTAGCGGTCCAGGTCCTCGATCTTGTCGAGGTAGAGGGCACTGGTGAGGTGCTCGATGTAGACGATGTCGGGCAGGTCCTGCTCGGGGAAACGCAGGATGCTGTAGGCGCCGCCGGTCGCGGCGTGGCCGCCGCCCTCGAACTCCATCACCTGGAGCGTGAGGTTCGGCAGGTGGGTCATCTCGAGCAGGTGCTCCAGCTGGAGCCGCATCGACTTGACGCCGCCGATCGGCCGGCGCAGGACCGACTCGTCGACGACGGCCCACAGGCGGACCGGGTCGGGCCGGGTGAGGATCTCCTGGCGGTTGACCCGCAGCGCGACCCGGCGTTCGACCTCCTCGGCCGGGATCAGGCCGCGGCCGAGCTGGACGACGGCGCGCACGTACTCCGGCGTCTGCAACAGACCCGGGACGAATTGCAGCTCATAGGTACGGATCAGCTGTGCGGCGGACTCGAGGTCCAGGTAGGAGTGGAACCAGCTGGGGAGTACGTCGCCGAAGCGGTGCCACCAACCGGGGTTGTTCGCGTCCCGGGCCAGCGACAGCAGTCGCTCGCGCTCCTCGCCGTCGTCCAGGCCGTAGAGCGTCAGCAGGTCGCTGACGTCGCGCTCCTTGAAGCCGACGCGGCCAAGCTCCATCCGGCTGACCTTCGACTCCGACGAACGGATCTCCCACCCGGCGTCGGAGCGGCTGATCCCGGCCGCCTCCCGCATCCGGCGCAGGTGCGCTCCGAGAATGATGCGCAGCGCGGTCGGCCCGCTCTGCGCGCCCGACTCGGTCACACCCACCTCCCACGGCCCCCAGCAGCTCAGATCAGCGGTGACATCATTCCGCAGGGAGACATCATCGCACGGACGACCGGCAATCTGCCGGAGTTCTTACATAAGGCATCAGCCGATCGCGGTCCGGTAACTCAGTGTAGTAGCGGACCAGCCAGTCTCCATGACTATGTCAGGACAAAATCCGGCCGTCGAGCCCGTTCGAACACCGTTCAGAGTCTCGCAGAGGGGTGGTTCGCAGGCGGAAAACCAGGTTTTCGGGTCACGAACTGGAAAACGTGCGGATGCACGTGCATCGGGCGCTTGCATTCGCAGCGTGCCGACGCCATGATTGCTTCATGCACAGAAGGTGAGCTGAATCTCGCGAAACGTGACATCGCGTGATCCGGCAGGCCGGTCCTACAGACCGCCGGCGGCGCAAGCGCCGGCACGACTGGTTGGGGAACCCGAGTCGATGAACGACGACGACAGTGAGGCAGCCGAGCACACCGCCGACACCAGCGGACGCGCGCCGGACGAGCTGACCGAGCGGGAGATCCAGGAACTGGTTGCGCGTTGCCCGGAGCAACAGCGCTGGGCCTTCGAGGGCTGGTTGCGCGGCGTCCGCCAACTCGACGGCGACCCGATCGTGAGCCTGGCCCCATGACCACCGACAGAGCAGCAGGAGGCCGAAAGATGGTGCGGATCTGGCTGGGAGACCACCTGATCGCCGAGTACGTCGCCGAGCCCGACCGCGCCTCGCGGTACCAGCGGGTGATGACGCCGAAGTTCACCGGATTGCGAATCACCGTGGACAATTCGGCCGGCGGCAGCGCATCGGAGCTGCCGAGCGAGCAGCTCTGGCCGCTCACCGTCCAGTAGTCCTCTCCCGCCCCGGGAAACATCAAGGCCGACCCTCGCCGGAGGGTCGGCCTTCGCTGTGTGTACGACGCCGGGTGGGTGACGTCAGGCGCGTCCGCAGGACCCCGCCGCTCGTCGTCGTACAGTCACCGCGGTGGTGTGGAGACGACGCGGCACAGACAAGAAGAGGCCCCTTCGCCACTCGCCTGGCGAAGGGGCCTCTCGTTTCCGGTTCGTCAGACGAGGTTGTCGAACTCGCCGTCGTGAACGCCACCGAGGAACGCCTCGATCTCGGCCTTGGTGAACACCAGTGCCGGGCCGGCGGTGTAGCGCGAGTTCCTCATCGCCACGCCGCCGTCCGGAAGCTTCGCCACCTCGACGCAGTTGCCGCTGGGGCCGCTGCGCTGGCTCTTACGCCAGATCAGCTCGTTCACCGAGTCGCCGGGCATGCCGTTGTAGATCGCAGTCATCAGCTGCACCTTCCGTACGTCTTTGGCATATGCACGTGCATTTGGCCTTGCATTTGCATCGTACACGTTTGTGGCCGATGTGTCCGCTTCGTTACTGCGAGTGTTCGACTTGCCGGTGATCACCGCAGAGTCATCGCCGGACGTGACCGTCTCCGGAGCAGGGCGATCTCCCCGCGAGTGCGGCAAACCTCCCCACGGTCCGGTGGATCGGACGGCCGGACCGGGATATCCAGCTGCCATTTCGCCCGCTCGCTCGCCGGCACCGGGTCCAAGGTGAGCCACGGAAGAGGTGAGCCAAGGAAGAGAGGAGAAGCTGGCAGTGAGGTCTGCCCAGTGAGTGGGTTTGTCAGGACGTGTGGGGCGCTGGAAAGGCTTGTGTGGTTGAGGGATCAGGCAATGGGGAGGAGTTGGAAAGTCGACACTCCCGCAGGGGCGAACCAGTGGTTCGAGAGGTCCGCAACTGCCCTACGATGACGTACAAGATTCCCCCCGACACGAAGGCTGCGCCGATGGCGACTTCCGGCACTCCGGACCCGAATCCGGAGTTCGACACTTCCCAACCGACCATCGCCCGCGTCTACGACGCTCTGCTCGGTGGCAAGGACAACTTCGCCGCCGACCGGGAAGGCGCGGCGCTCTACCTGAAGTACGTGCCGGACGCCGGTCGCTGTGCGATCGAGAACCGGCAGGCCCTGGTGAAGGGCGTGCAGTACCTGGCCCGCAGGGCGGGGATCGACCAGTTCCTCGACATCGGCAGCGGCCTGCCGACGCAGAAGAACACCCACGAGGCGGCGCAGGAGATCAACCCCGACGCCAGGGTCGCGTACGTCGACAACGACCCGATCGTGCTCGCGCACGGCCGCGCGCTGCTCGCGACCAACAACAGCACCATCGTGGTGACCGCGGACCTGCGCCGGCCGCAGGAGATCCTCGACAACGAGGAGATCAAGAACCACCTGGACTTCAGCCGCCCGATCGCGCTGATGGTCGTCGGCATCCACATGCACTTCCACGACGACGAGAAGCCGGACGAGTGGGTCCGCACGCTGATGAACGCGCTCGCCCCGGGCAGCTACCTGTTCATCACCGACTTCGTCGACACCGGCGAGCCGCTGCAGAAGGGGATCGAGCGGGCCGGCCTGGAGAGCCTTGGCAACGGCTGGATACGGACCCCGGAGCGGATCGAGCAGCACTTCCTCGGTCTGCCGCTCATCCCGCCGGGCCTGGACTTCCTGGCCCGTTGGTTCCCGGAGGACCCCGACGCCGACGTGCCCTCCGTCGAGGAGCTGCAGCCGTGGCAGCGGATCCTGATGGCGGGCATCGCCAAGAAGAGCTAACCGCAGCCGGCGCACAAAGGCGCGCACCCCGGAACGCTGGGGTGCGCGCCTTTCCTCTGCGCCGCAGCCGATCGCTGGTCAGGAACTCACTGCGGTGAAGTGAGCGGCTTGGTCGTCGGGCCGTCGAGGACCTCGCCGGTGTAGGTGAAGCGGGAGCCGTGGCAGTCGCAGTCCCAGGTCGTGTCGGCCTGGTTCCAGTGCAGCGGGCAGCCGAGGTGGGTGCAGACGGGATCGACAGTGTGCAGCGTGCCGTCGTGGTCCCGGTACGCGCCGACCGTGCCGCCGTCGTCCTGGGTGAGCAGCCCGCCCTGGCCGACCTCGAGATGGTCGACTCCGCCCTTCAGCCGGCCCAGGTGACCGGCTGCGAACTCCTTGCCGACGTGCAGGTTGTCCTTGACCAGCTTCGCCACCGCCTGCACGTCACCGATGCGACCGGCGTCGTACGCGCCGGCGGCCGGGTTCTCCCGGTCGAGGACCAGGTCGCGGAGGATGCCGGCGGCAACCGTTCCGTTGCTCAGTCCCCACTTGCTCATGCCGGTGGCCACCAGCAGCGGCGTCCCCGGTGCTTTGCCGACGAACGGGAGCAGGTCGGGCGTGCCGTAGTCGTGGGCCGACCAGCGGTACTCCGGCTCGGCCGCAAAGTCCCACGCCGAACCGACCCAGTCCACCAGCCCCTGGTACGTCGACTCGGCGTCGCCGTCCTCGTCACTGCCGACCACGATCAGCCCGTTGGGCCCGCCGCCCGGCCAAGGACGGGTGGAACGGACCGGTGAGTCGACCGAGATGGCCATCCCGGCCGGCGCTTCGACGGGCAGGTGTACGGCGATCCCGCACGACCGGCTCGGCCGCGTCCGGGCGAAGTACCCGCCGGTGAGGCCGATCGGCAACAGCGTTGCGACCACCGCATGGTTCGCACGGACGAGCGGGCCCTGGGCGGTGACCGCCTGGACGTCGTGATCGGTGTCGAGCTCGGTCACCCGGCTGTTCTCGAAGATCCGGCCCCCGGCCTGGGTGAACGCAGCAGCGAGGCCGGCCAGGTACTGGGCCGGATGTAGTTGGATCTGCTCGTCGAACCGCACGGCCTCGGCGGCCTTCAGCGGTAGGCCGACCTCCTCCGGATCGACGAAGCGTGCCGGTAGTCCGAGCGCGGCGGCGACGTCTGCCTCGCGTCGCAACGGGGACTCCGAGGTGGTCGAGTAGACGAACGCCGGGGTCCGGGTCAGTTCACACTCGATGCCGAAGCGGTCCACCAGGGCGGCGACCTCGTCGACGGCGGCCTGGTTGGCGGTCGCGTACAGACCGGCCTTGCTCGCGCCGTGCCGATCGAGCAGGTTCGCGTAGATCGCGCTGTGCTGCGACGTGACCTTGCCGGTGGTGTTGCCGCTGGTCCGGGCACCGATCCGGCCGGCCTCCAGGAGGATGACGTCCGCACCCCCCTCCTGGAGGTAGAGCGCGGTGGTCAGCCCGATCACGCCGCCGCCGACCACGACCACGTCGGCGTGCTTGTCCGCGCGGATCCCGTCGTACTGCGGAAGCGTCGCGGTCGCCAGCCACACAGAACCTTGCGTCGTCATGGTCTGCCGGTACCCGCCCGGGACGATCTCAGCGCTGCCCCTCGGCCAGCAGCGCCAGCCGGCGCAGCGTCTCGTGGTTGCGGGCCTTCAGCACCGGAGCGATCACGTTCTCCGGGATCGCGGCCGCCGGCCCCTTGACCGCCGTCTCGCGCATGACCAGGTGGCAGTCGCCGTCCTTGTCGGTGGCGACGAACTCCACCTGGCCCTCGCCGGTCGGCCAGGCCCGGACCCGCAGTTGCAGGAAGCGCAGCGGTTCGTACTGCAGGACCGTCGTACTGTCGTCGATCACCAGCGGCCAGACGCCGACCGAGTGGTGCAGGCTGTGACCTGGTTGCGGGAACCCCTCCTCGACGTCCCGCACCCGGGAGGCCCCGACGACCCAGGCGGCGTACGTCCACCCGTCGGTCAGGATCTCGAACACGTCGGCCACCGGGGCCCGGATCAGCCACTCGTTCTCGGTCATGCGGCGCCGGTACCCAGGAAGATGCACTGTCAACGAAGTGATGACCAAGGGCTTGTCAACGGATTGATGACATGCTATCTCTGTACCTGCGTGTTGACAGCGGAACTTGTCGACGACCTGGAGGTGGAAACGATGTTGATGCGCACTGACCCGTTCCGGGAGTTCGACCGGCTGGCCCAGCAGTTGACCGGCGCGGTGTCGCCGGGGACGTGGTCGCGGCCGAGCCCGATGCCGATGGACGCCTACCGCTCCGGTGACGACTACGTGATCGTGTTCGACCTGCCCGGGGTGACCCCGGACGCGATCGACCTCGACGTCGAGCGGAACGTGCTGACCGTGAAGGCCGAGCGCCGTCCGGTCGCGGTCGGTGAGGGCGTCGAGATGCAGGTCGCCGAGCGGCCGCTCGGCGTCTTCTCGCGACAGCTGTTCCTCGGCGACACCCTCGACGCGGAGCGGATCGACGCGTCCTACGAGAACGGCGTCCTGACGCTGAGGATCCCGGTCGCGGCGCAGGCCAAGCCGCGCAAGATCTCGATCACCAGCCGCGAGACCGGCAGTACGGCGGTCACCGGCGAGACCGTCGACGACTCCCGGCAGATCGACGCCTGACATCATCCGGACACCAGGAGACCCGATGCAGCCTGACCCCGACGCCCGCACTCCGGCGGCGGCGCTCGAGTTCCTGGTGGACGTGCTGGGGAAGCTGCCCTCCGCCCCGAACGTGCCGGGGGCGGAGGACGCTTCCCGCGACGGTTCCGGCGCCGACGACGTCCTGGAGGCACTCGTCGTCCTGCGCGAACTACGGGAACGCCTCGGCGACTGGGAGCCGCGGCTGATCGAGGCGGCGCGGGCCGCCGGGATCAGCTGGATCCAGCTCGCGCCGGCGCTCGGCGTCACCAGCCGGCAGGCGGCCGAACGGCGCTACCTGCGGCTCAACCCGCGCGCGAGCCAGCCGGAGCTGAACGGCGAGCAGCGGGTGCAGGCGGCCCGGGACCAGCGCGCCGGTGACCGTGCGGTCGCCGTCTGGGCCCGGGACAACGCCGCCGACCTCCGTCGGCTGGCCGGTCAGGTCGCGGCGCTCGACGGTCTCGACGGACGGGCCCAGGCCAGCGTCGACGCCGTACACGATGCCCTGGGCAACAACGACTCGGCCGCGCTGCTCGGGCCGCTCGCCGCCGCCGGCGAGCAGCTCACCCGGGACCACCCGGGCCTGGCCGGCCGTATCTCCGAGATCGGCGCGCGCACCGACGAGGCGCGCAGATCCGGTCAGAACCGCCACCGCTGACAAGGAGACCGTGAATGAAACTGCTGTTCGAGCTCCGCCCGGTCGAACATCTCGAAGCCAGTGTCGACTACTACCGCGGGCTCGGCCTGGAGCCGATCGCCTGGCCGAGTGACGACACCGCCCTGCTCGGGGCGCGCGGCCACCGCCCGACGATCGCCCTGGTGCGGGATCCCGCCGAGGGCGCGCTCGGGGTCGGCGGGGTGTACGACGTGGGCGATATCGACACCTTCTTCGAGGACCATCGCGACCTGGACTGGCTGCTCAGCCCGGCGGACAGTCCACTCGGCCGGTACGCCGTCTTCGCCGACCGCACCGGCACCGCGATCCGGCTCCTCGACCCGGCGCCCGGCGACACCGCCGAGCCGTCGGGAACCACCGAACGCAGACTCGCGCGCGTTTAGGGCGCATGACTTCTGCCCAGGTGGGTACGGGCTAGAGGCAGGCATGACCGTGGTCCAGATACGTGCCACGCCGTGACTAAGAGTCGCGAGGTCATACCCAATGGTTACCAGCAGCGTCACCGATCAGGTTCCTGTTCACTGTTCCACCGCGGCCGATCGGGCCGCGAGAGAAGCAGCCACCCGCGAGTTGATGGAACGCAGGGCTGCCAGCACCGACGAAGCCGAGCGGCAACGACTGCTCGAAGAGGTCGTCGAGCTCAACATCGAGATGGCCCGCGGAATCGCGCGCCGCTTCCGCGGCCGGGGCGCCGAGGCCGACGATCTCGAACAGGTCGCGTATCTGGGCCTGGTGAAAGCCGCACATCACTACCGGCTCGACGCCGACACCCCGTTCATCGGGTTCGCCATCCCGACCATCCGGGGCGAGGTGAAACGCTACTTCCGCGACTGTGCGTGGACCGTCCGGATCCCGCGCCGGCTGCAGGAGATGCAAGGCACGATCGCGGCCAAGCTGCCGGAGCTCGAGCAGCAGCTCAACCGCGAGCCGACCCCGGCCGAGATCGCGGCGCACCTGGGCGTCGAGGTCACCGAGGTCGAGCAGGCCATGGCCGCCAAGGGCTGTTTCAACGTGCTGTCCCTCGACCGGCCGTCCGACGCCGACGCCGACCTCACCCTGGCCGACGTGGTGGCCGACGACGAGGACGGCAGCATCGACCAGCTGGAGACGGTCGAGATGCTTCAGCCGGTGCTGGAGGAGCTCGGGCCGCGTGAGCGCCGGATCCTCCAGTTGCGGTTCGTCGAGGGCTGGACGCAGTCCGAGATCGGCCGCGACATCGGGGTCAGCCAGATGCAGGTCTCCCGCGTCCTGCGCAAGATCCTGGACGACCTCCGAGCCAAGCTCAGCCCCCTCCCCGCCGCCGCGTAGGTCCCTCCCAGCTTCCGCGGAGGCACACACCTCGGCGTTGCCGGAGTCAGAGCGTCAGCACAGCTCCGGCAATGCCGAGGTCGTCCTGCAACCGGCGCACGTCGTCGACATCAGTTGCCCCGGTCAACTGAGTGCCGAACTCGACGTCGATCGCGAGCATGAACTCCCGCGCCGGCTCGCCGAGGACCCGGCCGTCGCCGAGGTCGGTGTAGCCGAGCCCGCCTGACACCATCCCGCTGAGGTGCCGGACCGGCTCGAGTAGGAGAGCCTGCGCACCGGCGCGGCCGCGGCCCATACGCTGGCGGAGATCCCACCGTAGACAAGACCTTCGGTCACGCATTCCTCCGACCCTAAGGTGTGTCCGGATGTCACTGTCGGTGCGGGATACCTGCACAATGGGGTTGAGCGAAGGGACGGAGTCGGAGTCGGTGGTGCTGGCGTTGCGGATGATCAGGACGGTGCCCGCGGACGCGGTCGCCATCGTGCGGTCGTACCCGCCGATGGTGGTGTGCTTCGCGGCCGCGCTGACCGGCACCGCGCTCGTCTTCGACGTGTTCTACCTGGTCGCGAGCCCCGGTCTCGCGCTCGCGCTGGTGTATACGGTGCCGGTGCTGGCCGGGCTGATCGCCGGCCTGGTCGCCGCGGCCGACGACGTCGGCCTGGAGCGGGCGGTGCTGTACCGCACGGTCGGGGTGGCCGTTGCCTTGGGCATCACCAACGCGGTCGTGGTCGCGATGATCGCCGCGATGCGCCGGACCGACCCGTCGAACTGGGCCGCCGGTGGACAGGCCGTGTTGTTTGCCGGCTGCACCGTGGTCTCGGTCGGCCTGTCGATCGTTGCCTGCCACAAGCTGATTGACGCGCTCGGCCTCGAGCTGCGGACCAAGCTGCCGCGCCGGCCCGCTCGGCCCCCGGTCGCCGCGGCCCGGGTGGCGGCGCCCGAACCGCGGGTCAGTAAGGAGTCGGCCGCCCGCGCCAAGCCCGCTCCCGTCCAGGCACCACCGCCGCCGGCCCAGACACCGACTCCGGACGACGACGAGACGATCCACATCTTCGTCCCGCCGCCGCCGAAGATCGTCGACCTCGACGAGGCCCGGCCGGTCACCTCGACCGGGTCCACCGGCCACGCCGATCGCTCGGTCCCACGACTACGCCGTACGTCGTCCCGCCGGACACCCAAGCCTGGCAGAAGGCCGGGGACCTAGCGGCAGGTGAGGTCGGTGGCCGGGAGACGGCCGCTGAGGAGGTACGAGACCACCCGGTTGTCGACACAGTTGTTGCCGTACTCACCGAAGATGCCGTGCTTGCGGGCGTTCTTCAGCGTCAGCAGGCGGGCCGCGGTCAGACCCTTCTGCAGTTCGGCGGCGTACGGGTAGATCGTGCGCGGGTCACCGTCGGCCGCGATGATCAGGGCCGGCTCCGAGTTCGCGACCCGGGTCGGCGGCTCCTGCGGTTGGACCGGCCAGAAGGCGCAGGGCGAGACCATCCGGGTGAGCGAACCGAAGTGTGGCTCGGCGCGGCGGTGCTTCTGGATGTCCCGCCAGTACACCTGCGGATCACGCGGTACGGGCGTATCCCCGCAGATGATCGCGGTCTGTCCACTCACGAGCTGCGACAACGCCGGTGTCAACAGCGCGTCGAGGAACTCAGCGAGCTCCGGGCCCGGCTGCACCGGACCATTAGTGGCCTTGAGCAACGTCTGCACGAACGTGCTGTAGGCCGCCCGGGCCGGGTCGCGATCGTCGGCCAACGGCCCGAACAGCACCATCGGCACGGCTCCGTCGTCGAGCGTGTGCTTGCCGACCCGCAGTCCCTTCCGGGCCGACACCTGGTAGATCCGGTCCACCTTGGCCAGCACCTGCCTGGTCGTCGTTCCCAACTGGTAGGTCGAGTTCCGCGCGGCCGCCCACGACGCCCAGTCGCGGAGCGCCGCCTCGTTCGCCGGGCCGGCGTCGCGCAGCAGGCGGGGACCGTACGCCGACGGGTTCATCGGACCGTCCAGGACGACCCGATCCGTGCGGCCGGGGAACAGTTGCAGGTAGACCGCGCCGAGGTAGGTGCCGTAGGAGTAGCCGACGTACGAGATCTTCTTCTCGCCGAGGGCCTCGCGGACCCGGTCGATGTCGCGGGCGGTGTTCCGTGTGCTGACGTACCGCAGCACGGAGCCTTCCTCGGCCGCACACCGCGCGGCGATGTCGGCCTGCTGCATGGTTGCCCGGACGAACGACGACCGGTCGGCGCCGCCGGACCACGGCCAACCGGCGGACGGCAGTTTGCAGTCCACCGGCGTACTGCGGCCGACGAACCGGGGATCCAGGCCGATCAGGTCGTAACGCGACCCGGCCTCCTTCATCGCCACGCGCATCCGCAGCGGCATGCTCAGCCCGGGGCCGCCCGGACCGCCGTCGTTCAGCACCATCGTGCCGATCCGGCCGCCGGTCGCCTTGAGCCGCGACATGGCGATGGTGATCTGCGGCCCGTTCGGCCGGGTGTAGTCCAGCGGCACCTTCAGCTCGCCGCACTCCGCCCCGGCCTTGTCCAGCTCGGCGCCTTCGGAGTCGGCTGAGTTGAGCTGACAGTGGTGCCATCGAATCGTGGGCGGCTCGTCCGCGGCGGCCGTCGTACCCGACAGCAACGCCAGTACCAGTAGCAGTTTCATCGGTCCCTCCTCGAAGTCACTGCTGACGCTATGGACGGCGGCGTGCCGGCACAGTGCACCGGGGACCCGCGTTCGGGTCGCGTGTGCGCTACCACCTGAGAGACTTGGGGCTGTGTGGGACCTGGTGGTGGTCGGCGCCGGGCCGGCCGGGACATCGGCGGCGCTCGGGGCGCTGACGGTCGATCCGACGCTGTCGGTCCTGCTGATCGACCGGCACGACTTCCCGCGGGACAAGGCGTGCGGGGACGGGATCGCGCCGCACGTCTTCGATCTGCTGGCCGAGGTCGGCGTCACCGGGATCGTCGACGACTGGACGCCGGTACGCCGGTTCGCGCTGACCCGGGGCGCGACCGGCGTCGACCGGGACATGGCCCGACCGAACTGGGTGGTCCCGCGGACCGTCTTCGACCAGCGCCTCGCGGCCGCGGCCCAGACCGCCGGCGCCCAGCTCGTTCGCCGGCGCGTCCGCGGCCTCCGGATCACGACGGACGCGATCACGCTCGAGGGCGATCTGCACGCCCGCTTCGTCGTCGGCGCGGACGGCGCGCACTCCGTCGTACGCAAGAAGCTCGGGGTCGAGCCGGGGCCGGTCGCCCTCGCGATCCGCGGGTACGCGCCGACGCCGGGCGCGCGGGCGGCGAGTCAGGTGATCGCGTACGGGCCGGGTCGGCAACCGTCGTACGCCTGGTCCTTCGACCGCGGCGACGGTTGGTCGAACGTCGGGTACGGCGAACAGCTGACCGCCGGCCGCCCGCGTCCGACCCGCGCGGAACTGCTCCGGCACCTGGACGAACTGCTGCCCGGAGCCACTGACGGTGGGATATCCTGGTGGGGTCACCACCTGCCGTTGTCGAGCTGGACCTGGCGGCCGCGCTCCGGCCCGGTGATGCTGGCCGGTGACGCCGCCGGGCTGATCAACCCGATGACCGGCGAAGGCATCTACTACGCCGTCGCGACCGGTCTGCTGGCCGGTCGTGCGGCCGCCGACGCCCTGCACAGAGGCAGTCGCGATGCGGGTACGTCGTACCGTCGCTGGGCCGGACGCCTGCTAGGCCGGCACCTCCGGCACACCGCCCTCACCGCGCAGCTCACCCGCTCCGGCCGGATCCTCGACGCCGGGATCCGTGCCGCCGCGGCCGACCAGGTGATCTTCGACGACCTGGTCGAGCTCGGCCTCGCCGACGGCCGGATCACGCCACGGCTGCTGCGCGCACTCGTCCGGTCGTCGCGCGGAGGTCTGTGACATCGTGCTCTGATGGAGCTTCCGACGACAGCATGGCAAGGGGTCGAGCTCGAGCAGCGGCTCGCGTGGGCGAGGCGATGGATGCGGCGGACGGCCGCGGCCGCCGAGAGACTGCCGGACCTGACCTCGGTTCGGCTCGCGGTGACCGCGCACCTCGATCTGAAGTCGGCGCTGTTCCTGCGGGCGTACCGGTCGGCCGGGGCGGCGGTCATCGTGCATCCCGCCGATCCGGCGACCACCCGGGCCGATGTGCAACGGCTGGTCGAGACCTGGGGGATCGAGGTCACCGACCCGGCCGCCTGTGTCGACTGGGAGCCGACGCACACGGTCGAGATGGGCGGCGACATCGTCGTCGAGGCCGCCGCCCGCGGGTACGGCGGGATCGTGGCCGGCCTCGAGATGACGCGCACCGGCCTCAACCGGGTGGCCGAGCTCGCCCTGACCTACCCGGTCTTCGACCTGGACGGCGTACCGCTGAAGAACCAGTTGCACAACCGGTTCACCGTCGGCACGAGCACCTGGCACACGGTGACTGCTCGCACACAACTCTCCCTGCACGGCCTCGCCGTCCTGGTCGTCGGGTACGGCGAAGTCGGTGCCGGACTCGCCCGGACGGCCCGCGGCCTCGGTGCGATCGTGCAGGTCGCCGAGGTCGATCCGGGCCGGGCACTGATCGCGTCGTACGACGGGTTCGACGTCGTCGACCTGGCCGGGGACCGGGCCGACATCGTGGTCACCGCGACCGGGCGGACCGGGACCGTCTCGGCCGAGGTGATCGCCGGCCTGAAGGACGGCTGCCTGCTGGTCAACGCCGGCCACTCCGCCGACGAGCTCGATCTCGATGCCCTGGGCAACGGTAAGGAGCTGCTGCCGGGGGTGACCAGCCATCGGGTCGGCGGGCGGGAGATCCTGCTGTTCGCCGGCGGACACGTGGCGAACCTGGCGGCGGGGGACGGCGACAGCCTGAACGCCTTCGACGTCACCGCCGCGCTGATCGTCGACTCGGCCGGCTGGCTCGTGGCCCACGGCAACGAGTTTCCGGCCGGAATGCACCCGTATCCGGGACCTAGCTGAGCGCGGCCAACTGCTCGGGTGTGAGCCTGGCCGGAGCCGGGACGGCCGTGTAGGTGTCCGGAGTGGGTTGGTGGAGCACGACCGGGTCGGTGTACTCGGCGTACTTCGTCGCGTTCGCGAGGGCTTCCGTGAGGCGAGCGGGCTCCCAGCCGAGCGCGGTCGCGAGCTGATCCGCGGTGAGCGGGCGGCCGGCGTGCAGGAGCGCGGCGAGTGCGGTCAGGGCATCGTCGATGACCTCGAACGCCGGACCGCCGGACATGTCCTCGCCGAGCCGGTGGAAGAACTCGGCCATCCTGGTCAGCCGTTCGCCCGCCGACGTACCCGGCCCGAGGAGAGCCGCGCCCTCGGCGGAGGTTTCGGCCCAGTTGACGTTGGTGCGCGCGCTCACCTTCCAGGCGTGCACCCAGACGTCCTCGGCGATGACGTAGTGCTGCCGGCGGCGGCGCGGATCGGGTTCGCGGTGGACCATGCCGACCTGCTCGAGGTAGCCGACGGCCTTGGAGACCGACGCGGGGGAGACCCGCAGCTCGCGGACGAGATCGGCCGCGGTGAGACTGCGGGAGTCGGTCGTGTACAGCAGGGCCAGGACGCGCGAGGCCATCCGCGGCAGGCCGCCGTCCACCATCATCGTCGCGAAGCGCTCGACGAACGCGCGCACCTGGTCGTCGAGGCCTGACTCGGCCTCCGGCGGCTCGGTCCGTCGGCGACGGGCCCGGGACGTGGTCGCGTAGTGCGCGTGGTCGGCGCGGTAGCCGTGCGCCCCGCCGTTGCGGGCGACCTCACGGCTGACGGTCGAGGTCGGCCGATCCAGCTGCCGCGCGATCTCGGCGTACCCAAGGCCGGCCGCCAGCCCGGCCGCGATCTCCCGCCGGTCCTCGTGCGTCAGCCTGCCTCCCGGCATCGGACCTCCTCGGTGCGTTCACCGTCAGCTCATTGCAACAGGCGATTGCGTTCGAAGTCAGTGTCATTGCACAGATTGCCATGATTCGTGCGTGTTGTCAGGCGATCGGCTGTCAGATCGATTGCTCGGTTGGTGAACGCAACGTAGCTTTCAGGAATTCATGAACGAAGGGAGCCGTCCATGGTGCTGGCGGTCGACGGCCTGCGGATGCGCTACGGCTCGACGCAGGTCCTGCACGACGTCTCGTTCGAGGCCCGGCGCGGCGAGGTGCTCGCCCTGCTCGGCCCGAACGGCGCGGGCAAGAGCACGACCATCGAGATCCTCGAAGGATTCCGGCTGCGGTCGGGCGGTCACGCCGAGGTGCTCGGCGTCGATCCGGCGGACGGCGACGAGCGGTGGCGGTCGCGGCTCGGCATCGTGCTGCAGTCGTGGCGCGACCACGGCAACTGGCGGGTCCGTGAGCTGCTCCACCACCTCGGGTCGTACTACGCGCCGTACTCCACCGGCACGATCGAGCGGCCCTGGGACACCTCCGACCTGCTGGCCGCGGTCGGCCTCACCGCGCACGCGGACCAGAAGCTCAGGACCCTGTCCGGTGGTCAGCGGCGCCGGCTCGACGTCGCGATCGGGATCGTCGGCCGGCCCGAGGTGCTGTTCCTCGACGAGCCGACCACCGGCTTCGATCCGCAGGCGCGGTCGGAGTTCCACGACCTGGTCGCCCGGCTGGCGGCCGAGGACGAGACCACGATCCTGCTGACCACCCACGACCTGGACGAGGCGAGCAAGCTCGCCGATCGCATCCTGATCCTCACCGATGGCCGGATCGTCGCCGCCGGTTCACCGGCCGAGCTGACCCGGTTGATCGCGGCGGCGGACGAGGTGCGCTGGAGCGTCGACGGTCGGCACTTCCAGGTGTCGACGGCAGACGCGACCGAGTTCGTCCGCGGCCTGTTCACGCAGTACGGCGACGCCGTCCGCGAGCTCGAAGTACGCCGTGCCTCCCTCGAGGACACCTATCTCGCGCTGGTGCGCGGAGAGGAGCCGGCGCGATGAGATCCGCCGCCGTCCGGGCCGGCTGGAGCCGCGGCCTGATCGAGTTGCGCCAGTCCTTCACCAACGGGCCGGAGCTGTTCAGCCACTTCCTCTGGCCGATGCTCATGCTGGTCGCGCTGTTCTTCCTGCGGGACCGGGACTTCGGCTCGACCGGCTTCCTGCTCGGTGCGCTCGCGTTGCCCAGCATCCTCGGGATGAACGCGGCGATGGGCATGGTCAGCATGAGCCAGCAACTCACCGCCGACCGCGAGGACGGCACGTTGCTCAGGGCCAAGGCGACCCCGAACGGGATGGTGGGCTACCTGGTCGGCAAGGTCGTCTCGGTGGCCGGCGGCCTGCTCGCCGACCTGGCGATCCTGCTGATCCCGGGTCTACTCATCGTGGACGGGCTCGCTCTCGGCTCGGCCGGCGGGTGGCTGACGTTGCTGTGGGTGCTGCTCCTCGGAGTCGTCGCGACGCTGCCACTCGGCGCGGTCCTGGGTTCGGTCTTCACCACCGCCCGCGCCCAGGGGCTCATCCAGTTGCCGGTGCTCGGCCTGATCGCGATCTCCGGCATCTTCTACCCGATCACCGCGCTGCCGGACTGGCTGGCGTGGATCGGCCAGGTCGGCCCGATCTACTGGATGGGTCTCGGCATGCGTTCGGCCCTGCTGCCGGACAGCGCGGTCGTGGTCGAGGTCGGTGAGTCCTGGCGGCACCTGGAGACGGCCGCTGTCCTCGGGGCCTGGGCGGTGATCGGGCTGGCGGTCGCTCCCGTCGTACTCCGCCGGATGGCCCGGCGCGAATCCGGCTCCAAGGTCGCCGAACGCCGCGACCGCGCCCTCCGGCGGATCGCCTGACGGGTGCCGGTGGACCTCGCGCCGGGCTCGCTGGTCCGAAACTGAACGCTCCGGGGCACTTAATCGTTAGAAACGGGTGAAGATTCGCCTCGGGGAGGGATACAAGCTTCAGCAGTCGCTGCTAGCCGCGTTAGATTTGATCAAATCCTACGGGCTACCAAGGAGCGTGAGATGCGAGGTCTGACCAGGCGGGTGTGGTCGGTCCTTGCGGGATGCCCGGCGGAGTCTTCGGCACAGCGAGACGGGCAGTGCTGAGCAAGGTTCTCGGCGCGGTGGGTGTGGTCCTGCTGATCGCCGGGGTGGTGTTCGCCATCCGTCCGGTCTCCGTCGAGGGCCGCGACTGCGGGTCGCTGTTCCAGCCGGACAAGGGCATCACGCCGATGCAGTGCGACCCGCGCCTGGACACCCGCGGCAACGTGGTCGTCGTCCTCGGCATTGGTGGGGTCGCGCTGATGCTGTCCGGTTTCGCGGTCGCCGCCGTCCGCGACCGCCGTTCCCGCGTCAGCTCCTGAGACCGGTTCGGGAGACGCACCCTAGTCGGCCCGCACGATCGTGCCCAGGACCTCGTTGAACGCCTCGGTCGAGGACGGGTGCGTGTAGATCGAGTCCCGCAGCTCGGTCGCGGTGATCCGGTGCCGCATCGCCAGCGCCACCGTGTTGATCAGCTCCTGCGCGTCGACACTCAGCAGGGTCGCGCCGAGGATCTCGTCGGTGTCGGCGTCGATCACGAACTTCATCACCCCCCGCGTCTCCTCGACGATGTACGCGCGCGGCATCGCCACGATGTCGGCGACGTTCTCCCTCCCGATCCGGACCCGGTACCCGGCGGCCCGGGCCTCCCGCTCGGTCAGCCCGACGGTCGCCAGCGGCGGTGACATGAACAAGGTCCGCGGTACGGCGATCCGGTCCGCGGTGGACCGCTTCCCGGTGCCGAGCAACTGGTCGAGCACGATCCGGCTGTCGTCGAGCGAGATGTAGGTGAACTGCGGCCCGCCGTTGACGTCGCCGAGCGCGAAGATGTGTGGCTGACTGGTGCGCAGGTACTCGTCCACCTCGACGGCGCCACGGTCGGTCGTGCGCACGCCGGCCCGGTCGAGGCCGAGTCCGGCGGTCACCGGAGTACGACCGGTGGCGGCCAGGATCGCGTCGACCGTGAGGGTGTGCTCGCGGCCGTTCCGTTCGTAGACGACCGTGTCCTCGTCGCGGATCGCAACGACCTCGGCCCCGGCGACGAGCTCGATGCCGTCGTCGGCCAGGGTCCCGGCCGCGACCGCCGCGACGTCGTCGTCCTCCCGGCCCAGGATCCGCGGCGACGACTCGAGCACGGTCACCTGGGCGCCGAAGCGCCGGTAGATCGAGGCGAACTCGATCCCGAGGTACCCGCCGCCGATGACGGCCAGCCGGCCAGGCAGGTCGGTGGTGCGGATGAGGTCGACATTCGTCACCGTGCGCGGGCTCTCCCGCAGTCCGGGGATGTCCGGGATCACCGGCTCGGACCCGGTGTTGATCAGGAAGGTCTCGGCGGTCACGACCAGGTCAGTGCCCACGGCAACCGTGTGGGCATCGGTGAACCGGGCCTCGCCGGTGATCACGGTGATCGTGTCCGCGCCGTTCAGCGCCTCGTAGTTGCCGGCCCGGAAGGTCGACGTCAGCGCCTGCACCTCACCGACCGCGTGCTCGAACCACTCCTGCGGCGAGTCGTCCGGCCGCCGCTTGCCGGAGTGGTGCACCAGCGCCTTGGTCGGGACACAGCCGACGTTCGGGCAGGTGCCGCCGTACATCTGGTCGGAGCGTTCGATCAGGATCACGCGCTTGCCCGCGCGGCCGAGTGCCGCCGCACTCACCTTGCCGCCCTTCCCGAACCCGATCACGACCACGTCCGCCTGCAGGGTTGAAGTCATGGGGTTGAGTCTGCGGACTAGGCTTGAGACGTACCAGCTGCTCTCGACTCAATTTTCTGCGCGGACGTCTCATGGACACGATTACTCGGCTGACCGAGCTGGCCCGGCTGCGGGCGATCGTCGACAAGCGTTGCCTGCTCGCCGGCGCGACCAGGATGGACGTCGCCGCCGCGGACGGCGCCGACCAGGCAGCGTTCCACGTCGTACTCGACGGGGCCTGCACCCTCGAACTCCCCGGCCGGACCATCGGACTGAAGGCAGGCGACGCGGTCCTGCTGACCGGCAGCCCCGCGCACACGATCCGTACGGCGGGCGGCGGTCCCACCAGGTCGTCGGTCGAGACGCCCGGCGAGCCGTTCGACACGATCCGCAGTCCGTCCGGCGAAACGGTCGCCGACATCTTCTGCGGCCGGTACACCGTGGACTCGCGGGCCGGTCTCCTGCTGCTCCGCAGCCTGCCGGATCCGCTGGTGGTCACCTTCGACGCCGGCGACGACTCGGTTCGGACCCTGACCGAACTGATGCGCGCGGAGGCGCGATCCGTCGGTCCCGGGACGGCGGCCGTCCTCAACGCCCTGAGTGCCGCGTTGTTCGCGATGATGTTGCGCCGGTCACCGAGCGACCTGACCGGCAACACCCTCTGGACCGCGGTCGGCGACCCCCGGATCGCGGCCGCCGTCGACGCCGTACTGCGGGATCCCGGGGCGGACTGGCCGGTCGAGCGGCTGGCCGAGGTCGCGGCGATGTCCCGGGCGACGTTCGTCCGGCACTTCGGCCGGCACACCGGGTCGACGGTCGCCGCCTTCGTCACGATGGTCCGGATGATGGTCGCGGCCGACCTGCTCACGGCTGGCCACGCGACCGTCGCGGCCGTCGCCGGGCGGGTCGGGTACCACTCGGAATCGGCGTTCGCCAAGGCCTTCCGGGAGGCGACCGGACAGACCCCGGGCCGCTTCCGGCGACATTCGTTCTGACCGGGTTGACCTTGACATCGTGTCAACCAGGAAGGTGGAGGCATGTTCACCATCGGGGACTTCGCGGCATTCGGGCAGGTCTCGCCCCGGATGCTCCGGCACTACGACGCGACCGGGTTGCTCCGGCCGGCGGTCGTCGACCAGGCGACCGGGTACCGCTACTACTCGGCGGACCAGCTGAGCCGGCTCAACCGGATCATCGCGCTCAAGGATCTCGGCTTCAGCCTTCAGCAGGTGCACGAGATCGTCGATGCCAAGCTGTCCGCGGAGGAACTGCGCGGCATGCTCCGGCTTCGGCGGGCGCAGCTCGAGGACGAGCTGACCCGCGGCGCGTCCCGGTTGGTCAGTGTCGAGGCGAGGCTCCGCCTGATCGAGAAGGAAGGTCACATGCCCACCGACGACATCGTCCTGAAACACATCGCCCCGGTCCGGGTGGCCGAGCTCTCCGCGCTCTGCAAGAGCTACGAGGGTGAGGACATCGGCCCGGTCCTCCAGCCGCTGTTCGGCCAGCTGATGGAGCGCCTCGGCGCGGCCGGCGTGACGCCGGCCGGTGCGCCGGTCGCCTACTACGAGGACGCCGAGAACGACCAGATCCGCGTCCACGCCGCCGCTCCCGTCGACGCCGGCCCGATCGCCGGCGTCGACGTGCAGGAGCTCCCCGGGATCCCGCAGGCCGCGACCATCGTGCACGCCGGCGACATGTACGACGCCGACCGCAGCATGCAGACGCTGGCCCGCTGGATCGAGGACAACGGGTACCGCAGCCAGGGCTACGCCCGTGAGGTCACGCTGCAGTTCGACCCCGAGAATCCGGCCAACTGGGTCCACGAGTTCCAGATCCCGGTCACACGTTAGGGCCTTGTCTGACGGTCCAACGCCTACTGCGCGGCGCTCGGCACGGCACCTCGCCGCACTGGAGCAAAGGCCACGATGGAAACCACATCGAGGCCTTCACTCCAGCACGCCGAGCTACCGCACCGAGCACCTGCTCGCTACGGCGCTGGACCGTCAGACAAGACCCAGACTGACGGTAGCGAACGAGTGCGGCGGAAGCGTGACCCGCAGACCCCGCGGGTCCGCTTCCAGCCCGGTCAGCGGCACCGGTGCCACCGCGGTGTCCGTGGTCGTGTTGTAGGACTGCGGTTTCGATGCCGTCAGCAACCGTCCGGCCGGGTTCCGGAGCTCCGCGCCGCGCAGGTCGAGGACGACGTCGGCCGGCGCGACCGGGTCCAGGTTGCTGACCGAGATCAGCGCCGTACCGTCCTTGACGCTGGCCGACGCGGACAGCAGCTCCATGCTGCGGCCGTCCAGCTCGTACGGCGCCGGCCGGTCGACCAGGTGGACCGGGACCGACGTCGCGTCGTGGTGCCCCTTGTTCATCTCGAACACGTGGTACGTCGGCGTGAGCACGAGACCACCGTCGTCGTCGGTGAGCAGCATCGCCTGCAGCACGTTGACGGTCTGGGCGATGTTCGCCATCACCAGCCGCTCCGCGTGCCGGTGGAAGATGTCGAAGTGCAGGCTCGCGACCAGGGCATCCCGCATCGCGTTCTGCTGGAACAGGAAGCCCGGGTTCGTGCCCGGCTCGACGTCCCACCAGGTGCCCCACTCGTCGAGCACCAGGCCGACCGTGCGCTCCGGGTCGTACGCGTCCATCACCGCGGAGTGCCCGCGGATGACCCGGTCGACGTCCTGCGCCTTGATGATGGTCCGGTAGTAGTCGTCCAGGTCGAACTCGGTCGCCCGGCCCTTGTTCTCCCAGGTCCCGGCGACGGTGTAGTAGTGGAACGAGATCGCCTGGAAGATGTTCTTCGGGTCGCGACCGCAGCCGAGACAGCTGATCGCCTTCATCAGTGCCTCGGTCCAGTTCAGGTCGTCGTCCGCGGCGCCGGCCGCGATCCGGTACAGCGTGTTGTCGCTGTGGTTCTTGAGGAAGGTGGCGTACCGGCGGGCCAGGTCGGCGTACGCCTCGGCCCGCAGGTTGCCGCCGCAGCCCCAGGCCTCGTTGCCGATGCCCCAGAACGGCACCTTCCACGGCTCGTCCCGGCCGTTCGCCCGGCGCTGGCGGACCATGGGGCTGTCACCCGCGCGGGTCAGGTACTCGACCCACTCGCTCATCTCCTGGACGGTCCCGCTGCCGACGTTGCCGTTGACGTACGGGTCGGCGCCGAGCAGCTCGCACAGCGCCATGAACTCGTGGGTGCCGAAGTGGTTGTTCTCCTCGACGTCGCCCCAGTGGGTGTTGATCATCGACGGCCGCTGGTCCTTCGGGCCGATCCCGTCCTTCCAGTGGTACTCGTCCGCGAAGCAGCCGCCCGGCCAGCGCAGGTTCGGGATGTTCAGCGCCCGCAGCGCCTCGACCACGTCGAGCCGGATCCCGCCCTCGTTCGGGAGGTCCGAGTCCTCGCCCACGTAGAAGCCGCCGTAGATGCACCGCCCGAGGTGCTCGGCGAAATGGCCGTACAGGTGCCGGCTGATGGTCGGGCCGGGCACGTCCAGATCGATCACGACCCGCGATGCGTTCGACAACTGGTTCTCCTTGGGTGCTTGATGGTTCAGATGGACCGGGTCGGTGTGCAGGGGCGAGGGGCGAGCATCACGACTTCACGCTTCCCGCCAGCAGACCGTCGACGATGTGGCGCTGGGTCAGGATGAAGAACACCACCATCGGGATCAGCACGAGCACGCTCATGGTCATGAACCCGGGCCAGTCGGTCGAGAACTCACCGACGGATCGGTAGACCTGCAGCACCAGCGTGGACTTCTCCGGCGAGCTGAGGAACACGCTCGGGGTGATGAAGTCGTTCCAGATCCACATCGTCTGGAACACGCCGACCGTGGCCAGGATCGGCCGGATCAGCGGCAGCACGATCCGCCAGTAGATCTGGAACGGCCCGGCGCCGTCGATCCGGGCCGCCTCGATGATCTCGAACGGCAGCCGGCTGATGTACCCCTGGATCAGGAAGTAGCAGAAGATCGCGCCGCCGGTGTAGATGATCACCAGCCCACGCAGGGTGTCGACCAGCTCCACGTCGACCAGCATCCGGTACAGCGGGATCAGCGTCGACTGCCCAGGCACGATGAACCCGAGCAGCAGCAGCGCACCGAAGAACCGGTTGAACCGGCTGGCCCGCATCGCCATCGCGTACGCCGCCGTCGAGCCGATGAACAGCATCACCACGATCGAGGCGACCGTGACCAGCAGCGTGTTCAGGAAACTCCGCCCGAGCGGCACGGTCTCGAAGATGTGCCGGTAGTTGTCCAGGAACAGCTGACTCGGCAGCCCCAGCGGCGACCGGGCCATCTCCTCCTGCGACTTCAGCGTGTTGACGACGATGTAGTACAGCGGGACGCCGACCACACCGGCCAGCGCGATCATCACCACACTGGTGATCGGTGACCGTCGTTGTTTCACAACACCCTCCGTTCGATCCGGCGGGAGACCCACAGCTGGGCGACGGCGACCAGGCCGACCGCGATCGTGAACAGCACCGCGAGCGCCGACGCCAGCCCGTACCGACCCTGGGCGACCCCGCTGGTGATGATCGACTGCGTGATCGTGTACGTCGCGTAACCCGGGCCGCCCTTGGTCAGGGTGAACGGCAGGTCGTAGACCTTCAGGCCACCGGTCATCAGCAGGAAGTTGCTGATGACGATGGCCGGCGTGAGCAGCGGCAGCGTGAGGTGGAAGAACTGCTGCCGCGCGGACGCGCCGTCGATCGTGGCGACCTCGTAGTAGTCGGCCGGAATCGACTGCAGGTAGGCGAGGTAGAGCACCGCGTGCCAGCCGGCGCCGCCCCAGACCGCGACCACGATCACCGAGATCCGGGCCAGTGTCGCGTCCGACAGGAACGGGTACGGACCGGCGTCGAAGAGACTGCCGAGCAGCGAGTTCAGCACACCGGAGCCCAGCGGGGACAGGATGTAGCCCCAGACCAGGCCGAGGATCGCGATACTCGGGATGGCCGGGAAGAAGAACACCGACCGGACGAAGTTCCGGGCGAAGAACTTCCGGTTGAGCACGACGGCCAGCGGGATCGCGACCACGGTGATGAGCACCGCCGTACCGATCGTGAAGGCCAGCGTGAAGCCGAGACCCGCCAGCATGGACGGATCGGTCAGCACCTTGCCGTAGTTCGAGAGCCCGACGAACTTCACGTCGGCCGAGTAGCCGGTGAAGTCGGTGAAGCTCCAGTAGAACGTCTGCGTCAGCGGCACGACCAGGAGGACGACGAAGACCAGCGCGACCGGGACCAGGAACAGCTGGTTCGCCGTCGTCTCGCGGGCCCGGCCCCAGCCGCGCTGCGGTGGCCGGGCAGCCCCGCCCGGGACCTCCGTGGAGGCTCCGGGCGGAGCGATCACGCCAGCGGTCACGACGTACTCGCGAGCTTGGTGTCGAGGGCGTTCGCAACCTGCTCGGGGGTCGCCTTGCCCTGCACGAGGAGCTGCAGTTGCGCGGTCGCCTCGACGTTGAGGATGTCCTCGGCCCGCTTCCAGGCGATCTGCGGCAGGTACACGTTGCCGGCCCGGACGTCCTTGACGATCGGGGTCAGCGCCGGGTCGAGCTTCGGCTCGAAGTCGGTGGTCACGGTGATCGCGCCGGTCGCCTTCTGGTACAGCGCCATCGCCTCGGTCGAGTTCAGGAAGGTGAGGAACTTCTCCGCCGCCTCCGGGTTCTTCGCCTTGGTGTTGATCGCGTACCCGGGGCTGGCCGCACCGGCCAGGTACGGCTTGCCGCCGCTGATCCCGGGGATCGGTGCCATCTCGATTTTCAGCTTCGGCGCGGCCTCGCGGACGCCGGGCACGTCCCACGGGCCGGCCACCATCATCGCGGTCTTGCCGGTGGCGAACTCGGTGCGGACCTGGTCGCCGGTCAGGCCGACGACACCGCGGGTCACCAGGCCCTCGGTCCACAGCCGGGACCACTGCGTCAGCGGCTCGACCCAGTAGTCCTTGAACTTCGCCGACCCGTCGAAGATCTTGGTGTCCATCGTGCCGCCGTCGGCCGCGTTCCGTGCGCCCAGGAAGGCGGCCAGCGGCGTCGACATCGCCTGCACGGACTCCAGGTACGGCGTGATCCCGGCCGACTTCAGCTTGTGGCACAGGGCAAGGAACTCGTCCCAGGTCTGCGGGATCGTGGTCGCGCCGGCCTTGGCCAGCAGGTCCTTGTTGTAGAGGATCCCGGCGCCCCAGGACGCGACCGACATGCCGTAGACCGCGCCGTCCGGGCCGGAGTACGTCGCCTGGTTGAACTCCGGCACGTTCTTCAGGAACGGCTTGTCCTTCAGGTCGACGACGTGCTTGCCGTTGATCAGGTTGGTCTTGTTCTCGGCCGCGACGACGAACACGTCGGCCGCCGTACCGGCGAGGATCCGGGACTGCAGGGTGGAGATGTACTCCGCGACCGGCGGCGCGGTGGAGAACTCGACCTTCAGCCCGGGGTTCTGCTCCTCGAACTTCGCGATCACCGGTTTCATCGTTTCTTCGCCGTCCCAGGAGAAGAACGTCAGCTTCTTGTCCTCGTCGCCACCGGTGCCCGGCGTACCGCCACAGGCGGCCAGCGGGAGGGCGAGTGCGAGGGCCGCGAGTGCGGCCAGTGTGCGGCGCTGTCTCATCGCATCTCCAGAAGGTGTTTAAGGTTGGGGCCATGAAGCGAGCGACCACCGTGGTGACGATGGCCGACGTGGCGCGGTCCGCGGGGGTGTCCACGATGACCGTCTCGAACGTCATCAACGGCCGGCCGCGCGTCGGCGCGGCGACCAGGGAACGGGTGCTGGCGACGATCAACGAGCTCGGGTACCAGGTCAACCTGGCCGCCCGGCACCTGCGCGCCGGCCGGACCGGGGTGGTCGGGCTCGCGGTCCCGGAGCTCGAGCGCCCGTACTTCGCCCAGCTGGCCGGCCGGCTCGCCGACCGGTTCGAGGCGCACGGGCTGCGGATCGTGATGGAGCGCACCGGCGCCAGCCGCGAGGGGGAGCTGGACGCGGTCGCCTTCTCCCGGCTGCGGATGTACGACGGCCTGATCCTCAGCGTGGTCGACATCGACCCGGCCGAGCTGACCCAGCTGCGCACCGACGCGCCGGTGGTGATGATCGGCGAGCGGGCGCTGCCGTCCCGCTTCGACCACGTGATGATGGACAACGTCGACGGCGCCCGGCAGGCGACCGCCCACCTGCTCGCCACCGGCGCCCGTCGGGTCGCGATGCTCGGCGGCAACCCCGACTGGACGGCGAACATGCCGGCGTTGCGGGCCGAGGGCTACACGCTCGCGCACACCGACGCCGGCGTACCGGTCGACCCGGAGCTGACCGTCCGCTGCCGGTTCACCCTGCAGGAGGGGTACGACGCGATCCGGTCGCTGCTCGACCGGGCGATCGCCTTCGACGCCGTGTTCGCGCTGACCGACGTCCTGGCCATGGGGGCGCTGCGGGCGCTGGCCGACGCTGGGCTGCGAGTGCCGGACGACGTCCAGGTGGTCGGCTTCGACGACATCGACGAGGCGCCGTTCCTGGTCCCGGCGCTGTCCAGCGTCAACCCCGGGCACGAGGAGATGGCCGACCGGATCACGGCGCTGCTGGTCGCCCAGATCACCGGCGGGCCGACCGGCGACCCGCAGGAGGTGATCGTGCCGGCCGAACTGGTGCGGCGCGGCACGACCAGAGCGGCCGGCTGACCGCGCGGTGGACCTCATCTGGACTCCCGGAGGTGGGGGTGTTGTCCAGAGGTATATCGATAAACCTGACCAGTCGGCAAGAGGTCAGGCTGTCCGGATCCGGCCAGGATGAGATCGTCCGGACATGGGTCAGCCCGGCGCCGCCGCCGGTGGGGCGAGGACGCCGGGCTGGTTCGTGGTGGTGTCAGCCGGTCGGCTAGGACCCGGTGTGTCAGCTCGTCGGCTGGGACCGCTTGCGGCGGCCCTTGCCCTGCAGGGTCGGTACGTCGCCCGGCTCCTCGTGGACCGTCCACTGGGTGTCGACGTTCTTCACGCCGGGGATTCGCTTGACCGCGTGCTTGGCCATCTTCTCCTCGTCGGCCAGCACGTCCCCGACCAACGTCACCGAGCCGCCGTCCACCCGTACCTGCAGCGCGTGCGGATGGCTCACGCACCGGCCGAGCTCGGCCCGGACCCGGTCGTGCAGGACGGCGTCGTCCGCCGTCCGCCCGGTGAACCGGTAACGGGCGGCCATCGCCATCCCGCGCCCGCGGTTCGTCAGGTCGCGGGACACACCGGTCAGGCCGTCCATCCCGTGCGCGGCCCGGGCGGACTTGTCCCGGATCTTGGCGCGCCGGGCACGGCCGCGCTCCGGGTCCAGCAGGTATTCGGTCACCATCCCGGCGCAGAGCCCCGCCACGGTCAGGCCGGCGGACTTGAGGAACGGATGCCCGCGATCCTTCACCGCGATGCCACGGCGCCGTGTCGTCCGATCGACGATCAGTCGCATCGTGTCTCACCCTCTCGATGGTTGCTCACCCAACGGGTACCCATCGGCGCGCAGGGGATTCGTCAGCGTCCGAGCAGCCCGGCGATCTCGGCCATCTGGTCGTCCCGCAGCGGCCCGAACTCGATCGCCCGCGCGTTCTCCTCGGCCTGGGCGACCGTGCGGAAGCCCGGGATCGGAACGGTCCGCGGGCTCCGCGCCCACAGCCAGGCGAGCGCGCCCTGCGCGAGCGTCCGGCCGTCGCTCTCCAGGACGTCGCGGATCGCGGACACCTTCTCCCACCACTCCGGAGTGGGTACGCCGCCCTTGCCGAAGTACCGCAGCCACGACGGCGGCAACGTCCGGATGTCGGCGCCGGTGGCGGGCCGGTTCGCGTCCCGGCGGCCCAGCAGACCCATCCCCAGCGGCGTGCGGTTGATGCTGGCCAGGTCGGCGCGTTCGCAGAGCGCGAAGAACTCGGGCGCGTCGTGCAGGACGCTCGCCTCGTGCTGCACGGCCGAGCAGTGCTTGCCCTCAGCAAAGAACTCCGCGCTGGCCAGCGTGTCGGTGCTCCAGGCGTAACTGCGGATCAGGCCTTCCTTCACGAGGGCCTCACAGGCCTCGCGCAACGGCAGTGCGACCTCGTTGCTGGTGTCGAAGTGCAGTTGGTACAGGTCGAGGTAGTCGGTCCCGAGCCGCTCGAGCGACGCCTGGACCGCCGTACGCACGTAGTCGGCCGAGCTGTCCTGGTGGTGCATGACCCTGGTCGACTCGTCGAATGTGTTGCCCCACTTGGTCGCGATGACCACGTGGTCCCGCAGGCCCTCGAGTGCCTTGCCCAGCACGCGTTCGCTGTGGCCGGCGCCGTACACGTCGGCGGTGTCGAAGAACGTCACGCCCAGCTCGACGGCCCGGCGAATCGCCCGGATCGACTCGTCGTCGTCCACCTCACCCCAGCCCAGCGGCTCCCCGCTGGTGTTGGTGAACGGCCCACCGATCGCCCAGCAGCCGAACCCCACCGGGCTGACCTCGATCCCTACTCGTCCCAGTGCACGCTTGTCCATGCTGTCAACCCAACCAGTACGCCGGTCGTGCGTCCAATGCATCTTTCCCACTAGTTCGATGCATGCAGGACATCAACCGATACCGGTGACTGATCCCCGCTCGTCGGTCGTGTAGAGACCCTTGGACAGGTCGAGGACCACCAACGGATTGCCGAACGGGTCCTCGACCACGGCGCAGCGGCCGACCGGGAGGTCGAACGGCGCCGTCACCAGCCGGCCGCCGCGGTCGACGATCTGCTCGGCAGCGGCGTCGGCCGAGCTCACCAGCCAGCTCGGTGCGTAATCCAGCGCGGTCGCCAGGACGATCTCGGCGTCGCTGTCCGGCAGCCGCAGCCCGGCCTGCCCGATCTCGTCGTTCCGCCACACCAGTTCGTGTCCGAGGGCATCGCGATAGAACGCCAGCCCACTGTCCAGGTCCGGCACCCGTACCGTCACCGCGTCGACCGCCCGAAGAAGTCCACTCATGCCCTCAGCATGCCGGTTCAGCGGTCGGTCGCGCGGGCCGCGAGTGCGTGGTTCATCGCGACGAACTGCGGTTCGATGGTCTTCCGGAGCATCGAGCGGGTGAACGGGACGGCCGCGCCGCGGAAGGTCTCTTCATGGATCAGGCGGGTGCTCCCGTCCGGGAGCGCCTCGAGCCGGAAGGAGTGCTCGCCGTCGAAGACCGCGCCCGGCGGCACCTTCCCGATCCAGCGAAGCTCCTTGTTCGGCTCGACCACGAGGAGCTCGGGCGAGAACGTGGTCTCCTTGCCCTTGGTGTCGCGCAGCACGTTGGTGATCGTGCCGCCGGACGTCAGCTCGCCGGTCGAGGAGATGATGAACGGGTTCCACTCCGGATAGGCGGCCCGGTCCGCGAGGACCTTCCACACCTGCTCGGGGGAGGCGTCCATGACGAGCTCCGTGTGCAGGACGAACGGCCGGAGGACCGTGTAGACGACGTATCCGGCGACGAGGACGACAACGGTGCCGACGGCAACCAGTACTTTCATGACTGCTCCAGAGATGGTCCGAGGGTGCTGAGCACCAGCTCCCTCGCGTAGGCGGAAGTGATCGGCTCGCCGGTGACGAGGAGCCGGTAGTACAACGGCCCGACGAGCTGGTCGACCAGCACGACGGGGGAGGCGTGCGTGGGCACGAGTCCACGCTTCTGGGCCTGGGCGACGACCGCGGTCACGGCCGCGTGCCGCTCGCTCCACAGCGCGCGTACGCTCTCGCCGACCCGCGGTTCGCGGGCCGCGGCCGCCATCAGGTCGGCCACGAGTGTCGTCGGTACGGCGGTCAGCGCCGAGGCGACCGCGGTGACCAGGTCGGTGAGGTCTTGGCGCGGATCGCCGGACGGCTCGAAGGGCACGCTCGCGCGCAGCTCGGTGATCATCGCGATCACCAACTCCGCCTTGCTCGGCCACCGCCGGTAGATCGTCGTCTTCGCCACGCCGGCCCGGTCCGCGACCCGGTCGACCGACATCCCGTCGTACCCCCGCAGCCGCATCTCGGCCACCGCAGCCTCGAGCACCCGACCCTCCACGCCCGAATCCCGAGGCCGTCCCCGCTCTGCCATCGCATCCTCTTTTCGCTACCTCCGTATCGAAACTCAGCTTACGCAACTGCGGTAGCGAAATCAACGACTGGTGGTCCGAACCAACAGGACTTATATAAGTGCTGTTATGATGGCGCCATGGACGATCCGACCGAGCAGAGTCAGTGGCGGGCGTTGCATCAGTTGCTGGCGCGGATGGACGGTGAGATCGCGCAGATCTACACCGAGCGGCAGGTCACGGGGCTGAAGCCGAGCTTCGTGCTGGAGTTGCTGCGGCTGCACGCCAAGGGCCCGATGACGATCACGGAGCTGGCCGAGTCGGTCGGCCGTACGCATTCGGCGCTCAGCCAGAAGGTGTCGGCAATGCGTACTGCCGGCCTGGTCCGGACCGCGCCGGGAACGGATGCCCGGAGCAAGAAGGTGGCCCTGACGGCCAAGGCCGAGGGCATCGTCGAGCTGCTGGCCGCCGAGTGGCGCGCGACCGAGGCGGCGATCACCGAGCTCGAGGCCGAGCTGCCGTACCCGATGACCAAGATCGTCCGGGACGTCGAGGAGGCGCTGGCCCGGAAGAGCTTTCACGACCGCATCGCCGAGAAGCTCGAGCACCGGCAGCCGTGAAGGCCCGGCACGCGCTGATCGATCTGGAGCCGTTACGCGCCTCGCCGGTGTTCCGGCGGCTGTGGATCGGGCAGCTGCTGTCGACGTTCGGTGGGCAGCTGGCGTTCGTCGCGGTCATGTTCCAGGTGTGGGACCAGACCTCCAGTGCCGCCTGGACCGGAGCCGTCGGGCTGTCGCAGGCGTTGCCGCTGATCCTGCTCGGACTGTTCGCCGGTGCGGCGGTCGACCGCTTCGAGCGGCGGCGGTTCTACCTGATCACGGTCAGCGGCCAGATCGTCGTGTCCGCGCTGATGGCGGCCCAGTTGGTGATCGGGCCGGTGCCGGTCGGCGTACTGCTCGGACTCGTCGCGGCTCAGGCGGCCTTCGGTGCCGCGGGTGGTCCGGTGGCGCGGACCGTGCTTCCCCAGTTGCTGCCTCGGGAGCTGCTCGCCGCCGGTATCGCGCTCAACCGGATCCGCTTGCAGGGCGGGATGCTGATCGGTCCGGCCCTCGGTGGGCTGATCGCGAGCGCCTGGGGCGTCGGCGTCTGCTACCTGATCGACTGCCTCAGTTTCCTGGCCGCCCTGTACGGCGTACTCGGTCTGCCGGCGATGCACGTCCAGGCCGTCGCCCGGCCCGGGCTGCGCGGGATCCGGGACGGCTTGGCGTTCCTGGTGTCGACGCCGGTGATCCGGGGCGCGTTGATCACCGATCTCGCGGCGACCGTCCTGGCGATGCCGGTCAGTTTGTTCCCGGTCATCAACGCCGAGCGGTTCGGCAACGATCCGCGGACGCTGGGGTTGTTCCTGAGTGCGATCGCCGTCGGTGGCGTGGCGGCGTCCGTGCTGTCCGGGACCTTCACGCGGTTGCCGCGACCGGGGGTGGTAATGCTGGGTGGGGCGATCGGCTGGGGGATCGCGCTTGCGTTGTTCGCGTTCTCGCCGACGCCCTGGTTTGGGTTCGCCTTCCTCGCTGTCGCCGGTGCCGCGGACACGGTGTCGGTCGTCTCCCGGAGCACGATCGTCCAGTTGCACACGCCGAACGAGCTACTCGGGCGGGTGACCGCGGCCGAACAGATCGTCGGTCAGGCAGGCCCTGACCTGGGCAATCTCCGCGGCGGCCTGGTCGCCCAAGCCTTCTCGCCACTGATCGCGCTGACCAGCGGAGCTCTGCTGTGCATCGCCGCGGTGGCCGCCGTCGGCGCGACCACGCCAGGTCTCCGCTCAGCGGTCACTCGCGACCGCAGCGTCGCCTGAGCTCAGGGCGACCGTGCGGAAGCCGGCGTTGCCCATCGACGACTCCGGGGTGTTCGAGGAGCGGGCGGCGTTGCGGTAGCGGTTGCAGTACGAGTCGTGGCACAGGTACGAGCCGCCGCGCATCACCCGGGCCGCGCCCAGGGACGGGCCGTGCGGATCCTCGTCGGGCGAGAACTTGTAGTACCGCGGGCCGAACCAGTCCGCGCACCACTCCCAGACGTTGCCGACGGTCTGCCACAGTCCGTAGCCGTTGGGCTCGAAGGTCCGCACCGGCGCGGTCGTCAGGTAGCCGTCGTCCAGGTCGTTGCGCTCCGGGAACACGCCCTGCCAGATGTTGCACCGCCACTCACCGTCGTCGCCGAGCAGTTCGTCGCCCCACGGGTACCGCGCGCCCTCTGTGCCTCCCCGGGACGCGTACTCCCACTCGGCCTCGGTCGGCAGCCTCCGCCCGGCCCACGAGCAGTAGGCGACCGCGTCGTTCCAGCTGATGTGGACGACGGGATGGTCGGCGAGCCCGTCGAGATCGGACCGTCCGCCACCGGGGTGCCGCCAGTCCGCACGTCGTACGCCGATCCACCACGGCGTCCCGGATGCCGGGCCCATCAGGTCCTTCGGGTCGGCCTGCACCGCGAGGTGGAACACCGCGGAGAAGCCGTAGATCTCCGCCTCGGTCCGGTACCCGGTGTCCTCGACGAACCGCTCGAAGTCGGCGTTCGTGACCGAGGTGGCGTCGATGCTCAGCGGCCCGACCCGGACCTGGTGGATCGGCACCTCGCCGTCACCGGCGTTGCCGTCTCCGTAGCCGTCGCCCATCGCGAACACGCCGCCGTCCAGCCGGATCTGCTCGATCCCGTGCACGCCGACCGCGGGCACCGGCGCGGGCGGCGGGGTGGACCCGATGTCCATCACCGGCCGCGAGGGCGCGCAACAGGACGGCAGTTCCTCACTCATGGTCCCAGGATCTCAAATCGTCACCGGGTCACAGACTGGGCGGGCCCTGCTCGATCCGGCGGAGGACCGGATCCAGGCGGTAGAAGTCGTCGCCGCGGATGAGCTGACGCTCGTCCCACCAGGTGGCACCCGCCTCGGCCAGCGGCTCGATGGTGCCCCGGTAGTCGGCCGGGTCGCTGACGCCGCCCACGACCACGTCGTACGGCGTCGCCCGGTCCTCGCGGACGTCGCGGAGGTAGCTCATCAGCTCGCGGAAGTCGTCGAGCGGCGGCGCGACTCCGTGGTTCGCGCTCAGGAACAGTGGTACGGCGCCGTCCCAGCGAGCGGCTCGCCGCATCGGGGCCTTGCGCGGCCAGTAGCCGGCGATCCAGATGGGCGGTCGGGGCTGCTGAACCGTTGCCGGCAGCAAGGTCACGTCCTCGGCGCGGTAGTGCCGGCCGTCGTGGTCGACGGTCTCGCCCGACCAGTACCGGGTGAGCAGGTCGAGACCCTCGTCGAGCTTCTCGGCCAGCACCTTCGGATCGGTCTCGTCGCCGAAGCTGCCGAACTCGTCGTCGATCGGTCCACCAAGGCCTGCGCCGAACACGACCCGGCCGCCACTCAGGCCGTCCAGCGTCGCGACCTGCCGGGCCAACTGCTCCGGCCGCCGCCGTGCGACCGGGGTGACCAGCGGGCCGAGCTTGATCCGGGAGGTGGCGAGGCCGGCCGCCGTCAGCAGCATCCAGGGGTCGCCGAACGCCTGCCCCTGCCGTTGCTGCTTGCTGTGGACGACGTGGTCCCAGAGGAACAACCCGTCCCAGCCGGCCTCCTCGGCCGCGGTCGCCACCCGCGCGACCGTCCGGGCGTCCGCGAAGTCCCGAAGTTCGGAATGTTGATCGAGTAGCGCATCCCAGCATCCTCGCGGCTCGCACGAGACCGGGCAATCGGGTTACTCCAGGCGCAGCTCGATGAAGGGGATGGTGTCGCCGGGGAGGAGGTAGGTCTCGACCTCGATGAAGCCGTGGGCCTTGGCGAAGCGCAGGCCGTCCTCGTTGGTCGCCAGGATGTGCGTCTCGATGCCCGCGTCGCTCAGCTTCCGGCCTTCGGCCAGACTCCGCTGGTAGATCGCCGTTCCGTATCCCTGGCGCCGGTGCTCGGGCAACACGCGCGCGATCACGGTCGCCGCCGCGGTCTCCTCGGACGGCGGTCGCACCGTCGAGCATCCGATCAGTACGTCGCCGGCGTACGCGACCTCGAGCACGTTGCGCTCGGCGCGTTCACGGATCTCGTCGACCGACAACGGCGCCGTCGGGATGATCTCGTTGTGCACGCGCTGCCAATCCAGCAGCGTCACGTCGTCGCCCACCGGCACGATTCGCAGTCCGCTCACCGCTCGAGTCTAGTAGTTTGCGGGTCGTGCGCATTCTCTTCGTCGGGAACAGCTTCACCGCCCGGAACAACCTGCCCGGCCTGCTCACCGGCCTGGCCGGCGCGCGCGGGATCGAGCTCGAGCACCAGCTCATCCAGGCCGGCGGTGCGTCGCTGCGGCAGCATCTGAACGGCGGCAAGGCGCTCGCGGCGCTGGCGACCGGCGGTTTCGACGTCGTCGTACTCCAGGAGCAGAGCACACTGCCGATCAAGGGTCCGGCGCGGTTCCGGGAGAGCGTGCGGGACTTCGACGTCGCGATCAAGGAAGTCGGTGCGCGGACCGTGCTCTACATGACGTGGGCCCGGCGGAACGCACCCGAGACGCAGCAGGCGCTGACGACGGAGTACGCCGAAAGCGCCGCGGAGCTCGGGGCCACGCTCGTCCCGGTCGGCCTCGTCTGGGAGCGCTTCCTGACGACGTACGACGAACCTGTGCTGCACGACCAGGACAACAGCCACCCGGCGTTGCCCGGCAGCTACCTGGCCGCGTGCGTGTTCCTGATCGCCTTGCTCGAGCAGGACCCGGTCGGCACCGACGTACCGGTGAAGGGCCTCGACGCGGACACCGCCGCGCTGCTGCGGCAAGCCGCGTGGGACATCTGCGCGTCTTTCTAGTCCCTCCTGCCTGGCACCGGGAGCTTGGTGTCCAGCAGCTTGAACAGCGCGGCGAGGACGACGCCGATCACCAGGACCAGGCCCGCGTTGCGCATCGCCGTACCGAGGCCGAGGTCGGTGACGTCGAGGAACGGGTACGGGTACCAGTCCGTGAACGCGCCCTGGGTGAAGATGTAGACCAGCCACGCGCACGGCCAGATGAAGGCGAAGGCGACGATCGCCCAGGTCAGTCGTGGTCGAGGCCCGAACACCAACCACGCGAGCAACGCCGCCCACGGCGAGATGTAGTGGAAGCCGATCGTCGCCACCAGCGCCCAGCCGGCCAGGTCGACCTGCGGCGCGAGCACGATCGCGAACACCAGCCCGGTGATCACGATGCCGAGCAGCGAGTCGAGCCGCAGCGTCCGCCAGAAGCGTCCGTCGTACGTCGGCCGGAGCGCCAGGACCAGCGCGGCCGCGAGCACGATCAGGTTGCTCTGGATCGTGAAGTAGCTGAACAGCCGCCACAACCGGGTGCCGAGCCCGACCGACTCACCCGACTCCCCGGAGTTGGCGTCGGCCCCGCCGGTGAACAACAACACGAGCTGAATCACCAGCGACACCGCGATCACCGCCGCGATCCCACCCTGACTCACCCGCCCGGCCGTCGTGACAGTCCGATCGCTGCCCCGCGTCGAGAGCTCCGTCATGCCCACATGCTCCTGTCTCCACCCCCACTGTGACCAGCAGGCACGCGGAAGAGTGAAATGCGGGACAGGACACCGCCTTCGGCGGCGGCTGTTTGTTGCCGCCTTCGGCGGGGCGCGGAGTGGTGTCGGGTGGCCGGTGGTTGGCGGATCGGATGCGGAGAACGGGCGACGGCGGGAGGTGGCAGCGGATCGGGTGGAATCGTCGGCGGGAGGGATGGAGAAGGCTTGGAAGCGTGGCGGTGCGTGAAACAGGCCTTCCGGTGGATGCGCCCACCGGCCTAACGATTCTGGGTCCAACCACGCAGGCGCCGCAGGCGGTCCTTCTGCCGTCCAGAGTTCATCCGCGCGAGCACGCCGACCCGAACCATCAGTCTCGGCCAAGGAGAACAGCCGCCGCCGGAGGCGGTGTCCTTTGGGTGTGCGTCTGGGACTACTTTGCGTCGTGGAAGACGAGGCCTAGGGTGTGGCGGTGGCCGGTGCGGATGGGGGAGACGCCGTGGCGGACGGGGGAGGCGGACCAGCCTCGGGTGGATTGGCGGGGCGGTCGCGGGTGGTGAAGACGAGACCGTGGCCGTGGGGGATGAGGGTGGCGGTGCCGCGGGACTGGGCTCGTGGGCGTTGTTCGACCAAGAGGAACTCGCCGCCGGTGTGGTCGACGCCGGGGTTGTTGAGGTTGATGACGACCTGCAGCGGGAACACCTTGTCGCCGTACAGGTCGCGGTGCAGGGCGTTCCAGTCGCCGGGGCCGTAGCGGAGCAGGATCGGGGTCGGGCGGGTCTGGCCGGCGCGGTGGCAGATGTCGAGCCACTCGTCCAGGGTGTCCGGCCACTCGGCGTCGCGGCCGAGCTTGGCGTACCAGTCCCTTGCTATTGGCAACAATCGCGGATAGAGCGCCTGCCGGAGCGACTCGACCGGCTCCGGGAACGGTGCGTCGAAGTACCGGTACTCGCCCTCGCCGAACCGGTACCGCGCCATGTCGACCGTCGCCCGGAACCGGTCGGCGTCGTCGTACAGGCCGGCGATGCGACCCGCTTCGGCCGGGGTCAGCAGTTGCGGTAGCAGCGCGCACCCGAGGTCGTCGACCTCAGTCGCCACCTGGTCCCAGTCCGCTGTCGCCACGCGTCGCGCAAATCTGTCCATACCGGTGGAACGGTTCAGCTCGCCGTCGTGTGAGGGCGGCGGGTGGAAGTTCCACCTCCACGTCTTGACGCGGTCGGCGAGTGGGGCGACGGTTGGGGGAGACGTGGCTGGGAAACTTGATGAGTATGGCGGAGAGCGGTTGGGGATCGTATCGCCGCGGCTGGCGGACGGCAGTGGTGGTGCTGGTCGCGCTCGGCCTCGTGACGGCCTTCGTGTTCGTCGGATTGTCGACGATCGTCATCGCGTTCCTGATGGGCGGGACCCTGGTCGCGTCGATCCATCTGAGTATCGGGCTGGCGCAGGAGCGACCGCCTGCTGAGCTGGTCCGGGTCGTACTGCGCTCGGCCGTCCAGGCCGGCGTCTGCGTGGTGGCGGTTGCCGGGTTCCTCGCCGCGATCGGCTCGGCGACGGTGTGGTTGGCCGTACTCCTCGCCATCACCTCGCCCCCTGTCATCAGCTGGTTCTGGCCTCAGTTGGCCGAGCGAGTACGGCGCCCGGCGTCGCCCCAGCCACCTCGGATCGAGCAGTTGAACGAGGAGCCCGAAGGCGACCTCCGTGAGCAGCCCCGGCCCGACCTGCACCTCCGCAAGGAGGAACCGACGCCCGAGCAGGAGTCCCGCGAAGAGACCAAGCCCGAGCGCGCAGGCCGGAAGCAGTCGAAACACGACCGCGAGCGGAAGGCCGGCGACCGCGAGCGCAAGGCCGGCGACCGCGAGCGGAAGGCCGGACGGAGCAGCCGGAAACACTCGAAACCTGAGCCGCCGCCGCTGCAGGAGCCGATCGCGCCCAAGACCCCCGAGCCGGTCGACCTGAGCGGCCTGACCGACGAGGACCTTTGCCTAGCCTGGCGACGCAGCTTCACCGAGCTCCAGAGTTGTACGACAGACGAGCAGCGCCTGATCGTGATCGCCAACCGCCACGCGTACCTGGACGAGCTCGAACGCCGCGCCCCCGACGCCTTCTCCCAGTGGCTCGACTCCGGTGCCCGCGCCGCCGGCAACCCCGCCAAGTTCTTCAGCCCGCGCACCAACCACGGCGACCCGGACTGAAACCGAGCTACTTCTTGACGCGGAACCGCAGGTTCAGGCCGTCGCCACGAACGAGCTCAAGCTCGGAGTAGGCGGCTCCCGGACTCCGGTAGAAGGGGATCCCGTCGCCGAGCAGGACGGGCAGGTAGTGGAGGACGACCTCGTCGACCAGGCCGGCGTCGAGGCAGAGGCCGGGAACGGTGCCGCCGCTGACCGTCAGGTTCTTCCCGTCCGCGCCGGCCAGGGCCGTCGCGACGACCTCCCGGATGTCACCGGACAAGTAGGTCAGATCCGGATGGGGCGCGGTCGCCGGGTCCTTGTGCGTGTAGATGAACGTCCGCCCGTGCCAGTCGTCGCCGTATGGCCGGCTGTTGTCGAAGTCGAAATCCTCGGTGATCAGCCGCCCGCCGGTCAGGAACGCACCGGCCGCCTGGGCGACCTCGTCGCCGAGCTCGGACGGCGGCCCGGAGCTGACCGAGTACCAGTCCAGGGTGTCACCCGGGCCGGCGATGTAGCCGTCGAGTGACATGGTCATGTGCCAGACAACGCTTCCGGTCATCTGAGCTCCTTTCGTCACGCAGCAGCCTGCCGCCCCGCCCTCCCATGCGTCCAATGCCAATCCGGCTGCGGACGCATAGATACGATCGATGCATGCTCGATCTCGTCCGGCTCCGCGTGCTCGCCGCGGTCGCCGCGCACGGGTCCGTGACCGGCGCGGCGCAGGCGTTGCACTACACCCAGCCCACGGTCAGCCACCACCTCGCCCGGCTGGAGGCGGCCACTGGGGCACGGCTGGTGCAGAAGGTCGGCCGGGGGATCCGCCTGACCCCTGAAGGTCAGGTGCTCGCCCGTCGCGCGGCCGAGATCATCGGCCGGGTCGACGCGGCCGACGCCGAGTTGGCCGCGCTGATCGGGCTGGAGGTCGGCCGGGTCCGCCTCGGCGCGTTCACCTCGGCCCTGACAGTGCTGGTCCCGCCGGCCGCCGCGGAACTCCGCGAACAGCACCCGAACATCGAGCTCGAGCTCACCGACGTCCACCCGGTGGTCGCGCAGCAACAGCTCCGCGACGGCACGCTCGATCTCGCGATCGTCTTCCGGTACGACGACGAGCCGCCGACGGACGGCATCCGCTACACCCATCTCCTCGACGACCCGGTCTACCTGCTCAGCCGTCGTACCGGCGAGACGCTGGTCGACCATCGGGAGTCGGCCTGGATCGCCGGGTGCGTGCATTGCCGGCAGGAGTTCGTCGAGCTGTGCGCCGAGGCCGGGTTTACCCCGCGGATCGCCTACACCCAGCGACGACATCATGGTCCGGCAGGCGTTCGTCGCGCACGGACTGGGGGTCGCGACGATGCCGGGGATGGCGCTGCGCTGGCACCAGGCGGACGGCGTGCAGGCGACCAGGACGGACGCCGTCCGGCGCATCTATCTCGCGACGTACGGCGAACCGCCGGACCCGCCCGCGACCGCTGCCTTCGTCGAAGCCCTCAAGCAGGCAACGCCTCCCGGAGATCCGCCGCGATGAGCTCGATCGCGTGCCGCCCGGCCGACAACACGGCCGGGAAGTTGAGGAACGCGTGCATGGTGTCCGCGTACTCCACCAGCCGCGCCGGTACGCCGTCCGCCGTCAGCCGGGCCGCGTAGCTGCGGGCATCGTCGCGCAACGGATCGCGGCCTGCCGCCAGGACGAGCGCCGGTGGGAGACCCGCGAGGCTCGAGGCCCGCAGGGGTACGGCGGTGGCCGGCAGCTCGCCCGCCGGGAAGTACTGCGCGGACGACCAGCCGCCCGGCGCGATGCTGAGGAACGTGCCGTCGAAGAGCCGGAACGACTCGGTGTCCTGGTCGCGATCCAGACTGGGATAGCAGAGGATCTGCCGATCGGGCAGCACACCTCCTTCGTCCCGAGCGAGCAGGCACGCTCCGGCCGCGAGTGCTCCGCCGGCGCTCTGGCCGCCGACCGCGATCCGGCCGTCACCGTTGAGCTCCGCGCGGTGGTCACGGATCCACGCGAGCGCGTCGCGGACGTCGTGCAGCGCCGCCGGATAAGGGTGTTCGGGCGCGAGCCGGTAGTTGAGTGAGACAACGATGACGTTGCCTGCGGCAGCGATCCCGGAGGTCGCTGCCTCGATGTCGCGCAGGTCTCCGCCGATGAAGCCACCGCCGTGCAACCACAGCACCACCGGCCTGGGCTCCTCTGTGGCCGGGTGGTAGACGCGGGCTGGCAATCCGCGGATGGTGACGTCCTTGGAGCGTGTGTCCGGATCGCACACGCCCGCCAGCGCCGGATCGGGAAGTTGCTCGCGGTCGAGCAGCAACGCCTCGTACGGATCCAGGTCGGGACCGTCGGGCTGGTCGGCGAAGAAGGCCAGCAGCGCATCAGTTTCGGCCTTGAACTCGGGCCGGCTCACGACCGTCATGCGGGCACCTGTACCGGCTTGAGATGGCGGGCGGCGTGCCCGAACAACGCGCCGTCCGGTGGAGTCGCGGCGTACTCGGCCAGCGCTCCGATGCTCCCGTCGTACCCGCCGCCGGTCGACGGGTCGTGCCACGAGGTCTCGTCGTACTGCCGGAGCTCGGCGACGAGTGCGTCGGCCACACTGTGGAAGCGGTGCACGAGGAGAGCGGACGGGATGTGCCGGCCGGCCTCGACCCCGCCGACGTTCAGGGCGCTGCCCGCGTCGGCCGTCTCCCAGCGCGGATCGATGCTCCAGTGCACCCGGCCGGCGGCCGCGTCGCGGAGTACGGCGAGGGTGATCTCGTCCCACATCAGGATGTGCGCGGTCAGGTCGTGCAACGAGTCGCAGAAGTGGCCGAGCGGTCCGGACACCACGCGGTACGGCGCCCGGAGCTCGGTCTCGGTCAGCCCGTCGATCCGGTCGATCAGCAGTTGATGGTCGGCCCGCAGCAGCCGGGCCGCCTCGCCCGGGGAAGTAGTCGCTGTACGCATACCCGGAGCCAACCAGCCCGGCCGCTGCCGTGCGTGTCGATTGACGAATCTCTGCAATCCAACAATCTAACGGTCGACCCTGGCGAGGGCCTGACGAACAGCGGGATCGCCCGCCGCCTGTTCCTGTCCGAACGCACGGTCGAGGCGCACGTCCGGCACGTCTTCAGCAAGCTCGCGCTCCCCGAGTCCGACGACGGCCACCGTCGCGTCCTCGCCGTACTCACGCACCTGAGCGCGGCGACTCCAGACCGAGGTCAGCCAGGACCTCCGTCACCGCCCGCCCCGGCGGCGCAGCCGTGACGAGACCGCGAATGCAGCCGGTCATAACCATCCGGAAGTACGCTTCGCTGCTGATCTGGGGGAGCCCGGTGTGGGCCGCGGCGAGAGTCTCGTCGGCGGCGAGGAGCGCGTAGACCTTCTCGAGCTCACGGGTGTGCGGGCCCTCATGGTACGGGCGGTGGTGCTCCTCCGCGGCGGTCAGGTTGATCGCGAGTGAGGCGACGGTCCCGGACATCATCATCCCGCCGGCCGGGGTGTAGCCGCGCCGACCGAGTGCTTCGATCGCCTCCCGCTGCAGCCGTACGCCGGAGGCGCCACGCGGAAAGAGCGTCTGCATGTACGTCGCCAGGCCCGGGTGGTCGAGCAGGAACGCCCGGATCTGCTGGGCGAACGACAGCAGGTGCTCCTCGACGCCGTGGTCTGGGTCGTCGGTCACGTGCAGGCCGGCCAGGATCGTTTCGCCGACCAGCGCGTCGAGGCCCGGTCTGCCGTCGACGTGCCGGTAGAGCGCGGTCGGGGTCACGCCGAGCGCGCTCGCGACCCCGTTGACGGTCAGCTTGGCGAGCCCGAGCCGCACGCCCTCGCGCTCGATGTCCGCGAGCGTGATCTGCGCCTGCCGCCCGCCGGTCTTGGGCCTGGTTGCCACGTCTCTCCTTGTCCCGTGACCCCTAAATTATGGTACTAACTTAGACATGCACCGTTACCTACGGTGATCAACGACTGTCACCTCCCCAAGGAGATCATGGTGAGTGAGTACCGCCCCAGCCGGAGAGCCATACTGAAGGGCGCCGGCGGCCTGAGCGTCGCGGCCGGCCTCGGCGCCGGCACGATCCTGGCGACCTCGTCGTCCGCCAGTGCGGCCGACGACGGCCACGGCCTGCACATCGTCCAGCGCGGCGAGACCGATCCGCGGATGTGGTTCTACCGGTTCCAGACCGCGGAGCTCAGCTATCAGCCGGCGGTCAACGTGCTGCTGCCGGACGGCTACCACACCAGCGGTCAGACCTATCCGGTCCTCTACCTGCTGCACGGCGGACTGCAGGACTTCATCACCTTCGACCGGCACGGTGTCCGGGAGTGGACCGCGGGCAAGCCGATCGTCGTGGTCATGCCGGACGGCGGCAAGGCCGGCTGGTACTCGAACCCGGTCAGCACGAACGCCGGTCCGCGGAACTACGAGACCTTCCATCTGAACCAACTGCTGCCGTGGATCGAGCAGAACTTCCGGGTGTACCGCGAACCCGCCGGCCGGGCCGTCTCCGGCTTCTCGATGGGTGGCTTCGGGGCGCTGAAGTACGCCGCGAAATACTCCGGCCACTTCGCCTCCGTCAGCTCGCACTCCGGTCCGGCCAGCATCCGCCGCGACCTCGGCCTGGTGGGCCACTGGGCGAACGCGTCCTCGGCCGCGGTCGAACTGAACGGCGGCACCGTGTACGGCGTTCCGTGGGACGAGGCTCGCGTCACCGCGGACAACGCGATGCAGAACATCGAGCGGTATCGCGGCAAGCGGATCTTCCTGGTCGCCGGCACCAGTCCCGGCGGCGACCCGATGAACTACATCCAGGAGACCCAGGTCCTGGCGGGGCACCGCGAGTTCCGCGCGGCGCTGCACGCGGCCGGGATCGGGCACGAGTTCCGCGAGGAGGCGGGCGGCCACGTGATCCGCCCGGACATGTTCCGCGAGGACATCAACGGCATCGTCGCCCACCTCCGCAGGGCCGCCTGACCCTGATCAGGTCGCCCGCTTTCGGCGGAGCTGGTCGATGACGATCAGGGCGGCGCCGAGGGCGCCCAGGCCGAAGAACGAGCCGAGGGCGCTCAGGGCGGGGCCGAGGAAGACGTCGGCGGTGTGTCGGCGGCCGACGTAGTAGCTGGCGTTCTGATCGGTGCAGGTGACCTCGACCGTCTGGGCCGGGATCTCCTGCACCGAGTGCGCCACCACGTAGTAGACGTCGCCGGCGTCGTCCCACTGCTCCGACCGCGACGGTTCCTTCAACGGGATCGACGTGCCGCTCGCGTCCTTCGCCGTACACGACTGAAGCGCGTCCCGGTCGGAGGCGAAGATGGTCAGCCCCGGTTCGTCGAGCCGCACGGGTCCGTCGGTCACCGGCGCCGGCGAGCCAGGGACGGTGCCCATCAACTGCACGAGAAAGTAGCCGCTCACCACGAACGCGACCACACAACACCCGACGCCAATCCACCCCAGCCTCCGCATGCGCGAAGACTAGGACATCAGGCGGCCGTCTCCGGAGCTCAGTTCGTGATCGGGTTCAGGGTGTCCCGTTCGCGGAGGTAGTCCTCGACGGTGAACAGGTGGGCGGCCATCTGGATCCGGGCCCGGTCCGGCTGATGGGCGGTGAGTGCGGCGAGGATCGAGAGGTGCTCGCGGTGGGCGGTTTCGTCGGCGCCGGGCTGGGAGATCGACCGGCGCAGGCGGTCGCGCATCGTCCGCCCGCCCAGGGCGTCAATCAGCGCGGCGAGGACGGGGTTGCCGGACGCTTCCGCGATGATCCGGTGGAAGGCGATGTCGTTCTCGATCACGGTCTCGTGGTTGGGTTCGTCGAGCGTCAACTCGGCCTCGTTGAGGCGCAGCAGCTCGGCGGCGGCCTCCAGGGCCGCGGTCCCGATCTGGAGCGCGGCGACGGCGGCGGCCTCCGTCTCGAGGATCCGGCGTACCGCGTGCAGGTGCACCGTCCCGCTGCCGTCGTGCAGGTCGACGACGAATCCCATCGGCACCAGCAGCATGGAGGGATCCAGGTTGGTGACGTAGGTGCCGTCGCCCTGCCGGGTCTCGAGGACGCCCATCATCGACAGCGCCCGGACACCCTCACGCAGGGGATTCCTCGAGACTCCGAACGCGGCGGCGAGATCCTTCTCGACCGGCAGCCGGTCGCCCGGCCGGAGCCGGCCCTCGATGATCATCTGCCGGATGCTCTGGACGACCACGTCGGTCTGCGAGACGCCCGGGGAACGGGGTGGCACAGCCACCTTGCCCGGCGTCATGGACGTGCGTCCGCGCGCGACGCCCAGTAGGTGCCGTCCGGGAACTGGTAGGTCTGGAAGGACTCCCTGTGCATCTCGGCACTGTAGCCCGGGGCGGTCGGCAGGACGTACGCGCCGTCACGGACCACGCAGGGGTCGACGAAGTGCTCGTGCAGATGGTCGACGTACTCCGTGACCCGGCGGTCGAGGCTGCCGGAAACGGCGACGTAGTCGAAGATCGCGAGGTGCTGGACGAGCTCGCACAGACCGACCCCGCCGGCGTGCGGGCAGACCGGTACGTCAAACCAGGCTGCGAGGAGGTAGACCGCGAGCACCTCGTTGACGCTTCCGAGCCGGGCCGCGTCGAGCTGGCAATAGTCGATCGCGCCGGCCTGGAACAGCTGCTTGAACAGCACCCGGTTCATCCCGTGCTCACCGGTCGCCACGCCGATGGGTGCCACCGCCTTGCGGATGGCGGCGTGACCGAGGATGTCGTCCGGACTGGTCGGTTCCTCGATCCACAGCGGCTCGAACTCGGCCAGGGCCTTGACCCACTCAATGGCCTGCGGGACGTCCCAGACCTGGTTGGCGTCGATCATAAGATGACCGTCCGGTCCGAGGACCTCGCGGGCGATACCGCAGCGACGGATGTCATCGGCCAGGTCGGCGCCTACCTTCAGCTTGACGTGTTTGTAGCCGGAGGCAACGGCCTCCTCGCAGAGCCTGCGCAGCTTGGCGTCGGAGTACCCGAGCCATCCGGCCGAGGTGGTGTAGCACGGGTAGCCGGAGAGCTCCAGCTCCCGGATTCGTTGCTTGCGGCCCGCTTCTTGCCGGGTGAGCAGGGTGATGGCCTGTTCCGGCGTGAGTACGTCGGTCAAGTAGCGCAGATCCGCAGCCTCGACGAGTTGTGCGGGTGACATCTCGGCCAGCAGTCGCCACAGCGGTACGCCGGCCCGCCGGGCGGCGAGATCCCACACCGCGTTCATCACCGCGGCGAGAGCCAGGTGGACGACCCCCTTGTCCGGGCCGAGCCAGCGCAACTGGCTGTCCGACTGCAGTTCCCGGTAGATCCCGCCGAGATCCCCACAGAGCTCGTCGACGTCTCGGCCGACCAGCGGCTCGCCACGCTGAGCCGCGGCGGCCACGCACAGGTCGTTGCCGCGGCCGATGGTGAAGGTGAAGCCGTACCCGGTCAGCTCCGGGTCCTCCGTGTGCAGGACGACGTACGCCGCCGAGTAGTCGCCGTCCTTGTTCATCGCATCGGATCCGTCTCGGGTCAGCGAGGTCGGGAAGCGGACGTCGATGACCTCCACCGAGGTGATGCATGGCATGGCGGGCCCCTCATCCTGATCAATAGGTGGGATCTTTTGGCAGCTTTGATGCCGTTCAGTATGGACCAAGGTCGAGACTGAGGCTACGATCCCGAAAAATCATGGGATCAATACCTCGTCACCCCCGACGGAGGACTCTGGGATGGGCAACCTGGTGAGCTCGGACCGCGCCGGTGGCCAGCGGCTGTACTACGACCGGCCGGCTGCCGCCTGGCTGGAGGCGCTGCCGCTCGGCAACGGCCGGATCGGGGCGATGTGCTTCGGCGGTGTCGGCACGGACCGGATCGGGCTGAACGACGAGACGCTGTGGTCGGGCAGTCCCGAGACCGCGCGGCTGCTGTCCACTCCGCTCGGCGCTACCGGTGCCGAGGCCGTACAGGCGGTGCGCGACGCGCTCCGGGCGGGTGACGTCCGGCGGGCGCACGAGTTGGCGCGGGGATTCCACTCGGGCTATTCGCAGGCGTTCCTGCCGCTCGGCGATCTGCTGAGCGAGATCCGGATCGACGGTGTCACGCCGGCCTCGGACGACGTGGCGCAGTACCGTCGGGAGCTCGATCTCGATGCTGCGGTCGCCACGTCGGAGTTCGACCTCGGGGGAGTGGCGGTTCGGCAGGAGGTCTTCGTCAGCGCGCCGGACGGCGTACTGGTTCAGCGACTCACCGCGTCCGAACCTGTGCTGGCGCTGACCTGCCGGCTGACGTCGCAGCTGCGGTCGCACCCGTACGCCGCCGAGCACGGACTCGGGCTGCTCCTGCAGGCTCCCGCGGACGTCGCGCCGCCACACCGCGACGTACCCGAGCCCGTCCGGTACTCCGACGGCGCCGACCGCGGAATGGCTGCCGCCATCGCCCTCCGCGCCATGAGCGACGGTGAGATCCGGTCGAACGACAGCGAGCTCACGGTAGTGGGCGCAACGGAGATCACCCTGATCCTCTCGACCGCCACGGGGTACGACGGTCCGTTCACCACGCCGACCCGGACGGCGGAAGAGTGCTGGTCGATCGCGGACCGGATCGTGTCAGCGGCGCGCGAACGCGAGTACGACCGGCTGCTGGCCGACCATCAGGCAGATCACCGGCGACTGTACAGGCGGGCGTCGCTGGAGCTGGCCGGCCCGGCGGAGCAGTCCGCGGTGCCGACCGACGTACGGGTGGCCCGGGCGGTTGACGTCGAAGACCCTGCCCTGGCCGCGCTGATCTTCAACTACGGCCGCTATCTGATGGTGGCGAGCTCGCGGCCCGGTGGACTGCCGACCAACCTGCAGGGGATCTGGAACGACATCCTGCGGCCGCCGTGGAGCTCGAACTACACGGTCAACATCAACACCGAGATGAACTACTGGCCCGCGGAGACCACCAATCTCTCCGAGTGCCACGAGCCGCTGCTCCGGTTTATCGATCAGCTCGCCCAGGCCGGACGGCGTACTGCTCGCGAGCGCTACGGCTGTGCCGGCTGGACCGCCCACCACAACGCAGACGCCTGGTGCTGGACCTTGCCCGTCGAGGGCGATCCACGCTGGTCGAACTGGCCGATGGCCGGCGCCTGGCTCGTCCGTCACCTGTGGGACCACCACGAGTTCACCGGGGACCTGACGTTCCTGGGCGGGTCCTGGCCGGTCCTGCGGCGCGCGGCGGAGTTCTGTCTCGACTGGCTGGTCGAGCTGCCGGACGGAAGTCTGGGTACGGCGCCGTCGACGTCGCCGGAGAACGACTACCTCGCCGACGGCGGACAGCCCGCCTCGGTCACCGAGTCGTCGACGATGGACCTCGCGCTGATCTCGGACCTGTTCCTGCGCGTCGAGCGGGCCGCAGAGCTCCTCGACGTCGTGGACCCGCTCGTGGCCGAGCTGTCGACGGCCCGCAAGCGCATCCCCGATCCGCGGATCGGTGCCGGCGGCCAGTTGCAGGAGTGGGCCGCCGACCTGCGCGAGGAGGATCCGCACCACCGGCACATGTCTCACCTGACCGGCCTGCATCCCGCAGATGCGATCACCCCGGACGGCACGCCCGACCTGGCCGCCGCGGCCGCGCGTTCGCTCGACCTCCGCGGTGACGAGGCGACCGGCTGGTCGCTCGCGTGGAAGGTCTGCCTGCGGGCCCGCCTCCGGGACGAGACGGCCGCGCATCGCCTGGTCCGGGCGTTCCTCCGGCCGGCCGACGACCAGGCCGAGGGCCACGTCGGCAGCGGCGCCGGCGTCTACCCGAACCTCTTCTGCGCCCATCCGCCGTTCCAGATCGACGGCAACTTCGGCGTAACGGCGGGGATCGCGGAGATGCTGCTGCAGAGTCACGCCGGCGAGGTCGAGCTGCTGCCGGCGCTGCCGGCCGAATGGCCGAGCGGACGCGTCACCGGACTCCGGGCTCGTGGCCGCCTCGTCGTCGACATCGCGTGGACACCGCACGGGCTCGAGGCCGTGCTGACCGCCGACCGCGATCAGGAACGGATCGTCCGGTACGGCTCCGAGCGACTGCCGATCCGCCTGACGGCCGGCGTCGGCCACCGGTTCAGCACGACCTGATCACCCGTCCGGAGGAGGAGGTCCGATGGCAACCCTGACGAGAATTCCGCCGAGCATCGGCGAAGCACCGGCTCCGGAGCGTCGACGCCGCCGGCGCGAACGCACCACGCTGACCGGTCTGCGGCGTAGCCTGCGCCGGCACTGGACCCTCTACCTCCTGATGGTCGTGCCGCTGATCTGGTTCGTGGTGTTCAAGTACATCCCGATGGCCAACGCCGTGCTCGCGTTCAAGAACTACAACGTGGTCAGGGGCATCTGGGGCAGTCCGTGGGTCGGTTGGCAGAACTTCGAGCTGTTCTTCCAGAACCCGGTGTTCTGGACGTTGGTGAAGAACACGTTCCTGCTGTCGGTGTACACGGTCGCGGCCAGTTTCCCGCTGGCGATCATCCTGGCGCTGGCGCTGAACGAGATCCGCGTGGGCCTGTTCAAGAAGACGGTCCAGCTGGTGACGTACGCGCCGTACTTCATCTCGACCGTGGTCGTGGTGTCGATGACGATCCTGATGCTGTCGCCGCGGGTGGGCCTCGTCAACGATGCCATCGGACTCTTCGGCGTGCCGGCGATCGACTTCCTCGGCAACCCGGACTACTTCCGGCACATCTATGTGTGGTCCGACGTGTGGCAGACCACCGGGTACTCGGCGGTGATCTACCTGGCGGCGCTGGCCGGGGCCGACCCGGCGTTGCACGAGTCGGCCAAGATCGACGGCGCCAACCGGTGGCAGCGGATCCGGAACGTGGATCTGCCGGGGATCATGCCGACCGCGGTGATCATCCTGGTGCTTGCTGTCGGCAACATCATGGCGATCGGGTTCGAGAAGGCGTTCCTGCTGCAGAACCCGTTGAATCTCAGCGAGTCCGAGATCATCGCGACCTACGTGTACAAGACCGGCTTGCTGAACGCCGACTTCAGCCTGGCGACCGCCGTCGGCCTGTTCAACTCCGTCATCAACCTGGTCCTGCTGCTGGGGGTCAACATGATCGCCAAGCGCATCACCGGAAACGGGCTGTGGTCATGAGCGCGCGGGGCGAGGTGATCACGCGAGCGACCGCCCGCAGCGAGCGCCGGGCGGCCAAGGCGCGGCGGATTCGGGATTCGCGCACGGACCGGATGTTCATGTTCTGCGTGTACCTGCTGCTCACGGTGTTCCTGCTGATCGTTCTGCTCCCGCTGGTGTACATCGTGGCGAGTTCGTTCAGCAGCCCCGAGGCGGTGTCGTCCGGCCGGGTGCTGTTCTGGCCGGTGGAGTTCTCGCTGCGCGGCTACGAAGCGGTGTTCGAGAACCCTCAGGTACTCCGGGGTTATGCGAACTCCCTGTTCTACACGGTGGTCGGCACGCTGGTCAGCGTCGTGATGACGATCGCGATCGCGTATCCGATGTCACGCCGGACGCTGGTCGGGCGGAACCTGGTGATGAGCCTGATCCTGTTCACGATGCTGTTCACCGGCGGCCTGATCCCGACGTACCTCGTGGTCCAGCAAGCCGGACTGCTGGACACCCGTTGGGCACTGATTGTGCCGCAGGCGATCGGGGTCTGGCAGGTGATCATCGCGCGGACGTACTTCCGGACCGTGATCCCCGAGGAGCTGGTCGAAGCGTCGCAGCTCGACGGATGCGGCGACCTGCGGTTCCTCTGGTCGGTGGTGATTCCGCTGGCCAAGCCGATGATCGCCGTCATTGCGCTGATGTACGCCATCTTCCAGTGGAACTCGTACTTCGACGCGCTGATCTATCTGAAGAACCCGGATCTGTTCCCGCTGCAGATCGTGCTGCGCAACATCCTCATCCTCAACACCTACAGCGGCGGCGCGATCGACGCATCGGTCGTCCTGCAACGCCAGCAGTTGGCTGACCTGCTCAAGTACTCGCTGATCGTGGTCGCGAGCGTTCCGGTCCTGCTCATCTACCCGTTCGTGGCGCGCTACTTCACCAAGGGAATCATGATCGGCGCCGTCAAGGGCTGATCCTTCGCACCATCTCTACCCCCTGTGAGGGACACATGACAACTCAGCTCAGGAGAACCCGGGCGGCGGCGGTCGCCGGACTCGGCGTACTGGCACTCGGTCTGGCCGCGTGCAGCGGCTCCGATACGACCGCGGAGGAGGGCAAGCCGCTGCCGACCGTGACCGGCAACCCGAAAGTGACACTGGATGTGTTCGCGCCACAGGGCGCGGAGACGAACCTCGCCACGAACGAGTTCACCAAGAAGATGAGCCAGAAGTTCAACATCACCTTCAAGTGGCAGACCAGCACGTTCGATGCCGGCCCGGCCAAGGAGAAGCGGCAGATCTCGCTGGCCAGTGGCGACTACCCGGACGTGTACATGCTGATCCCGTGGGTCGACCAGTTCACCCCGACCGAACTGCTGAAGCTGGGCAACCAGGGTGTCGTCGTACCGCTGAATCAGCTGATCGAGCAGTACGGGCCGAACATCAAGAAGGCCCTCGACGCGGAGCCGGAGTGGAAGGCGATGGCGACGGCGCCGGACGGCAAGATCTACGGCCTGCCGCAATGGGTCGACTGCTACCACTGCTCGTACCAGGGCAAGCTGTGGATGAACAGCACCTGGCTGAAGAAGCTCGGGCTCGAGCAGCCGAAGACCACCGAGGACATGGTCAAGGTGCTGCGGGCGTTCAAGACACAGGACCCGAACGGGAACGGAAAGGCGGACGAGATCCCGCTGACCGCCAGCGTGCGGAGCGCGCTGATCCCGTACTTCATGAACGCCTTCATCTACAACCCGCAGGGCGCCAGCGGTTACAACAACTCGACCCTGGTCCTGAACGACGGCAAGGTCGACGTGCAGGCCAACAAGGACGGTTGGCGCGAAGGGCTCAAGTACCTGAACTCGCTCTACAAGGAAGGGCTGATCGACAAGGGCGCGTTCACCCAGAACCCGGACGCGCTGACGCAGCAGGGTGACGGCGGCAAGGTACCGATGCTCGGTTCGACCACCGTCCTGCACCTGGGCGAGGCGGTCACCATCGGCTTGCCCGACGGTCGCGACAAGCAGTACGACGCGGTGCCGCCGCTCACCGGTCCTCAGGGAGTGAACCACACCGGGTACAACTTCCCGAGCGCGCCGGGTGCGACGTTCGTGCTGACGAACAAGGCCACGCAGGAGGAGCAGATCCAGGCGATCAGGCTGCTCGACTACATCTTCACCGACGAGGGTCAGATCAACGGGCAGTTCGGCACCGAGGGCAAGTCCTGGATGAAGCCACAGCCTGGGGACGTGGCGCTCGACAAGTCACTGAAGCCGACGTTCAAGCAGATCCCGCAGAAACCCGGTGCGGCTCCGCTGAACGACGACTGGACAGCGATGGCGCAGTACAACAACACCGAGAAGTTCCGGAACTCCGAGGCGATCGCGACCGACATCTACAGCCAGGCTGGGTACGAGCGGCGCCTGTTCGAGGCCACCAAGCTCTACGAGGGCAAGGAAGACAAGTCGAAGACCTACCCGTTCTGGAAGGTGTGGATCGACCCGTCGCTCGCGACCGAGGTCGCGACGCTGCAGACGAACATCGACAATTTCGTGCAGCAGAACTCTCTGCAGTTCATCACCGGCTCGAAGAACATCGAGACCGACTGGGACGCCTACGTCAAGGGCCTCGAGGGCCTGGGTCTGAAGCGCTACCTCGAGATCCAGCAGACGGCGTACGACAAGATGCCCGGCAAGTAGCCATCGCGTTCGGCGGCGGCTGTAGTCACGGCCGCCGCCGTTTCCCGCCCGTGACTGGGGAGGATCTGGCCCCCGGATCGGGCCAGAACTCTCCCCAAACCCACCCCGTCCGATCGCGGGCTCAGGCGGCTTTTTCGAACTGGGTGGTGTAGAGGTCGGTGTAGAGGCCGTTGGCGGCGAGGAGGGTGTCGTGGGTGCCGCGTTCGCGGATGGTGCCGTTCTCGAGGACGAGGATCGCGTCGGCGTTGCGGATTGTCGACAAGCGGTGCGCGATCACCAGTGACGTCCGTCCGGCGAGGGCGTTCGCGAGGGCGGCCTGGACGGCGGCCTCGGACTCGGAGTCCAGGTGAGCGGTGGCTTCGTCGAGGATGACGATCGAGGGTGCCTTGAGCAGGAGCCGGGCGATCGCGAGCCGCTGCCGTTCGCCGCCGGACAGGCGGTAACCGCGGTCGCCGACCACGGTGTCGAGGCCGTCGGGGAGGCTGTTCACCAGCGTCGCGATCTGGGCGGCTTCGAGGGCTTCCTGCAGGTCGGGCTCGGTCGCGTCCGGGCGGGCCAGCAGGAGGTTGGCGCGGATCGTGTCGTGGTACATGTGCGAGTCCTGGGTGACCACGCCGATCACGTCGCGCAGTGACCGCTGGGTGACCTCGCGGACGTCCCGGCCGCCGACCAGGACCGCTCCGCCGGTCACGTCGTACATCCGGGAGACCAGCGACGCGAGCGTCGTCTTGCCGGCGCCGGACGGTCCGACGACGGCGACCAGCTGGCCCGGCTCGACGGTGAAGCTGACGTCTTTCAGGACTTCCTCGCCGGTCTCGGCGGACAGGGTCGCGACCGACTCCAGCGAGGCGAGCGAGACCTCCTCGGCCGACGGGTAGTGGAACGACACGTGCTCGAACTCGATCGACGGCTCGACGTCCGCCGGGAGCTCCTTCGCATCCTTGTGGTCGGCAACCATCGGCGGCAGGTCGAGGACCTCGAGCACGCGCTCGAAGCTGACCAGCGTGGTCATCACGTCAACCTGGATGTTGGACAGGGCGGTCAGTGGTCCGTAGAGCCGGTTGAGGTAGGCCGTGAGCGCGACGACGGTACCGATCCCGAGTGCGCCGTGGATCGCGAAGACGCCGCCCACGCCGTACACGAGCGCGACCGCGAGCGCGGCGACCAGGGTCAGCGAGACGCGGAAGATCCCGGCGTACATCGCGGTGGTGACGCCGATGTCGCGCACCCGCGCGGCCTTGCCGGCGAAGTCCTGCGACGACTCCTGCGAGCGGCCGAAGACCTTGGCGAGTACGGCGCCGGCGACGTTGAAGCGCTCGGTCATCGTCTGGGCCATGGTCGCGTTCAGCCGGTACGTCTCGGCGGTTGCCTCGCGCAACCTGCCGGCGATCAGCCGGGCCGGGAGAATGAACAGGGGCAGGAGGACGAGCGCGAGCAGGGTGATCTGCCACGACATCACGAACATCGCGCCGAGGACGAGGGCGACGCTGAGCAGGTTGCTGACCACGTTCGAAAGGGTCGAGGTGAAGGCCTGCTGGGCGCCGAGGACGTCACCGTTGAGGCGCTGGATGAGTGCGCCGGTCTGCGTCCGGCTGAAGAAGGCGACCGGCATCTGCTGCACGTGGTCGAAGACCTGGGTCCGCAGATCGTAGACAAGGCCTTCGCCGATCCGCGCGGAGAACCAGCGCTGGGCCAGCGTGACCGTGCTCGCGAACACGGCGAGCGCCGCGACGAGCAGCGAGAGCCAGACGACCAGTCGCGTGTTGCCCGGGACGATGCCGCGGTCGATGATCTCGCGGAACAGCAGCGGGGTCGCGGCGCCGGCGGCCGCGTCGATCGCGACCAGGAGCAGGAAGACGGCCAGATAGCGGCGGTAGGGGACGGCGAACGTGAGGATCCGGCGGAAGGTGCCGGCTGACAGTTTGTGGTTGCGGACGGACGAGTCCTTGAGCAGCGATCGCATCGCGCGACCGCCGCCGCCTCCTCCGCCCGGGAGTCCTGAGATCTGTGACATAGGAGCCTCTCGGTAGAGATCAGATATACTGAGGTTACCTCACTATGAGCTAAACTCACAAGATGGACCGACCACTAGGCTTTGCTCGTGCCCGCACCGGATGACACCGCTGAACAGATCGCGGCCCTGCTCGACGGCATCGTCCGCCGCCAGCGCCGCGCGTCCAAGGACAACCTGGGCAGTGCGGTCACCCACGGACAGTTCCGAGTCCTGCGCACCCTCGACAACGCCGGCCGCGCCCTGCGCCTGAGCGAGCTGGCCGGCCAGCTCGGCATCGTTCCCCGCTCGGCGACCTCGGTCGTCGACGACCTGGAAGCCGCCGAGCTGGTCGCCCGCCGACCCGACCCCGACGACCGCCGCGCCACCCTGGTCGACCTCACCCCCGCAGGCGCCGACGTGCTCGCAACGGTCCGCCGCCAGCGCCGCGACGCCATGCTCACCCTCATCGAACGCCTCGACACCCGCGAACAGGCCGACCTCCTCCGCCTCCTGACCCGCCTGGCTGACGACTGACTGCCCGCTCCCCAGCGCTCGCCGGCGCGCATGCGGACTGGGCCTCTCCGCTGGCTTGTTTGTCAGGTGTTGATGGCGGAGGGTGGCGGGATGGGTTGTGTTGTTGGGGTTGATATCGGGACGGGGAGCACCAAGGGGGTGCTGGTCGGGCTCGACGGGAGCGTGGTTGCGGTTGCTCGGCGGGAGCATTCGGCGGGGTTGCCGCGGCCGGGGTGGGTGGAGATGGATGCGGAGCGGGACTGGTGGGGAGACGTCGCCGACGTACTGCGGGAGCTCACCGCGACCGGTGAGGAGATCCTGGCTGTGTGCGTGTCGGGGCTCGGGCCGTGCGTGGTGCAGACGGACGAGGAGTTGCGGCCGCGGCGGCCGGCGATCTTGTACGGCGTGGACACGCGGGCGACGCGCGAGATCGCCGAGATCACCGAGCTGCTCGGGGCCGAGGAGATCCTCGAGCGGTGCGGGAAGGACCTGTCCAGTCAGGCGATCGGGCCCAAGCTGGCGTGGTTGCGCCGGGAGGCCGGCCCGGACTGGCGGCCGCAGGAGCGGTGGTTCAGCGCGCACTCGTACGTCGTCGCGCGGTTGACCGGCGAGTGGATCCTCGACCACCACACCGCCAGCCAGTGCGATCCCTTCTACGACATCCACACGCAAGACTGGGCGACGGACTGGGTCGAGCAGGTACTCCCCGGGCTCGTGCTGCCGAGGCTGGTCTGGCCGTCGGAGCAGGTGGGCGTCGTCCACGGTACGGCGGCCGCCGCGACCGGACTGGCCGAGGGGACACCGGTCGTTGCGGGAACGGTCGACGCGTGGGCGGAGGCGTTCAGTGTCGGCGTACGTCGTACTGGCGACCTGATGCTGATGTACGGCTCCACCATGTTCTTCGTCCAGGTCCTGTCCGCGCCGACCAGCGTGCGCGGATTGTGGACGACCTCGGGTGTGGAGCCCGGATCACACACGCTCGCCGCCGGCATGGCGACGTCCGGGACCATCACGACCTGGCTGCAGGACCTGACGGGTGGGGTGCCGTTCGAGACGCTCGTTGCCGAGGCGGCCGCCGTACCCGCGGGCAGCGAAGGACTGGTGATGCTGCCGTACTTCAGCGGCGAGCGCACGCCCATCTACGACCCGTTGGCGCGAGGCGTGATCGCCGGGCTGACTCTGCGGCACGGGCGTGGGCACTTGCTGCGTGCGGCGTACGAGGGGATCGCCTGCGGGGTGAAGCAGATCGTGGGTGCGCTCGAGGAGGCGGCCGGGCCGCCGCAGCGGATCGTCGCGGTCGGCGGTGGTACGCAGGGCGGGCTGTGGACGCAGATCGTGAGTGACGTGTGCGGGCTGGAGCAGGACGTACCGGCGCAGACGATCGGGGCCTCGTACGGCGACGCGCTGCTGGCGGCGATCGGGGTCGGACTGGTGCCGCCGGAGACGGACTGGACTGAACTGGACCACACGGTGCGTTCGGATCCGTCCACGGCGGCGACGTACTCGACGCTGTTCGAGACCTTCACCGAGCTGTATCCGGCAACCCGCCGCCAGATCCACCGCCTGGCGCGGATCTCTTGAGATGAAGGGCATGTACACACCGACCGCGGGAGTGATCGCCGCCGCCTTCGAGCTGGGTGAACCTGTCGGCGACCTGGTCTTCGTACGACGCGGCGACACCGACACCTGGCGCCTCGAAACCTCGTCCGGCCGGTACTTCGTGAAGGGCTACTGGCCGACCACAGGCGGTCAGTTCACGCCTGGCCGACTGCTGGACCAGTTGGCGGTGGCGATGCCCTTCGAAGAGCGTGCGCTCGCGGCCGGGGTCGACCTCGCGCAGCCGGTGTCGCCGCGCGAGCCGGAGCTCGGCTGGGTCACGCGGATCCACGATCGGCTGTTCCGCGTGTACCGCTGGGTCGAGGGCCGCACGGTCCGCCCCGACGACGACGTCACCGAGTGGCTCGGGCAGACGATGGCGCTCGTACACCAGTTGCATCCGCTGGAAGAGGCGGGTCTGCCGGATTGGTGGCGTACGGCGCTCCGGCCGCGGAGCGACTGGCAGGAGTGGTTCACCGAGGCACGTCGCCGGGGTGAGCCGTGGTCGGACGCCGCGTGGGAACGCCTGCCTCGCATCGTCGAGCTGACCGCACGGATCGAGCAACTGTGCGAGGTCGCCCCGGATCGCGTGCTGACGCACGGAGACTTCAAGTCACACAACATCCTGCTGACCGCGACCGGCCCCGTGCTGATCGACTGGGACAGCGTCCGCGCCGACAGCGCGGCCCTGGAGGCTGGTCGGATCGCGCAGATGCTCGGCCGCAAGACGCTGGACGCGTACGTCGCGGCCGGCGGCGACATCACCTGGACCGGAGACGACCTGTACCTCGGCGTCGCCCGCGCCAACCTCCACCGAATCTACGATCGGGTCCACGTCCTCCTGGACCACATCCCGGCACCCCGCTGGATGACCAACCGCGAAACCACCACCCACGAGCTCCTCGACGCCCTCGCCCACCTGGGCTGAGGCGAACTGACGCGGGCGAGCGGCCGCGTGTGCGGCCGCTCGCCCGGGTCGGGGTTACTGGATGTCGTCGTCCTGGCCGTCGAGGTTGTCGAGGCGGTCCTTGGCGAAGTCGGTGCCTTGGTCGATCTTGTCGCCGTGCTCGCCGCCGGTCTTCTCGTTGGCGAAGTCACCGGCCTTGTCCATGCCCTGGTCGACCTTGTCGCCGTGCTCGTCGACCGCGTCGGTGGCCTTGTCCTTCATGCTGTCGAACATGCCCATCGTGGTTTCCCCGCTTTCGTCGATGGTTGCTATGGACTACGAGTTGGCGGTACCCGATCGCGCGAGTTCCACACACCTGGGCGCCGATTTGTCCGGACCTGAGCGTCAGCCGGTGAACGGGTTCCCGCCGTCGCTCAAGGCCGGGAGAATACTTCCGGCCAGCCGGGTGTAGGTCTGGCGCTGGAGCATCGGCCCGAAGGTGATCCGGGCGACGCCGAGCCCGGTGAGTTCGGCGACCGATCGGTCGCCCTGGCCGTAGCTGACGTTGACCGGGCCGGGGATCTCCTTGACCAGCGCCTGGATGACGTCGGGATCGCTCGTCCCGATCGGGTACACGCAGTCGGCGCCGGCCTCGAGGTAGCGGGCGGCCCGGTCGATCGCGGACCGGAGCTGCTCGCCGGGGGAGCCGGCGCGCCGGATGAAGGTGTCGATCCGCGCGTTGATCACCAGCTCGGCGCCCGCGGCGGCCCGGACCGCGGTCAGGAAGTCCGCCTGTTCGGACGCATCGACCATGCTCTCGGTCGACGGATCGGAGTCCTCGAGGTTGAGGCCGACGGCGCCGGTCGCGGTGAAGCGCTCGACCAGCTCGGCCGGAGCGAGCCGGTAGCCGCGTTCGAAATCCACGGTGACCGGGACCGACACCGAGCGGGCGATCCGTGCGGCCGCGTCGAGGACCTCGGCCACGGGTGCTCGTTCGCCGTCGTCGTACCCGAGGACGGTGGCGGTGGCGAAGCTGCTGGTCGCGACGGCCGGGAAGCAGGCCTCCTCGACCATGCGGGCCGAGGCCGCGTCCCAGGCGTTGGGCAGGACGACAGGGGTTCCGGGCACGTGCAGGTCCCGGAGGGTGGTTGCCAATGACATCGATTGCTCCGTCTCAACGGGAGTGGACGAGAGGCAGCCCGAACGCCGGGAACAGCGTGGGCTGGTGGAACGCGAGAACGACCGAGATGCCGGCCTTGGTCAGCGTGAGCACCTTCAGCGAATGCGCGTGGAACTGTCCGTCCCGGCCGCGGATGTACAGGGCGAACGCGGGCTGCCCGTTGGCCGACGTCTCGACCAGCAGCCGCCGATCCGGACCGGCGTCGAGCTTGGAGTCCAGCAGCCGCAGTACGTCGGTCCGCCCGCTGAACCACGTCGGGATCGGCGGCATCTCCCACCGGGTGTCCGTGGTCAGCAAGCCCTCCAGTACGGCGAGATCCTTCGTCTCGAACGCGGTCGCGAACTGATCCAACAACTGCCGGCGGACCGGCTCGTCCGGCTCGCTCAGGTCTTCCTCGGCGGGCCGCAGCCGCGCCAGCTCGGCGCGAGCACGCTGCAGCGAGCTGTTCACGGCGGCCGTCGTGGTTTCGAGCAGACTGGCCACCTCCGCGGCCGGCCAGGTCAGCACCTCACGCAGGATGAGTACGGCGCGCTGCCGCGGCGGAAGGTGCTGCATGGCCGCGACCATCGCCAGCCGGAGGCTCTGCCGGTCACCGACGACGACCGCCGGGTCGGCGCCGAGCAGCTGGTCCGGGAACGGCTCGAGCCAGGTCACCTCGAGTGCCTGCGGCTGCAGGTCGTCCGGGTCATTGCCAGGGGCACCGAGCGCGGACGGGACCATCCGCCGGCTGCTGTGCGTCAGGTTGGTCAGGCAGACGTTGGTGGCGATCCGGTACAGCCAGGTCTTGACCGACGACCGCTGCTCGAATCCCGCCTGCCCACGCCACGCCCGCAGGTACGTGTCCTGCACCGCGTCCTCGGCGTCGTGCAGCGACCCGAGCATGCGGTAGCAGTGCGCGACCAGCCCCGCGCGGTGTTGCGCGAACTCCTCCTCGAGGTTCACCGAACCTCCTCCATCGCCTTGGGCGCGACCGGCCCGCCGGTACGGCGTCGCGCGGCGATCCCGAGTCCCGCGAGCGCCCCGAGTAACGACAGTACGCCGCAACCCCCGAGCGCCCGGGTGAATCCGTCACCGCCGTACCCACCGGCCGATGCGAACACCGACCCGAGTACGGCGACCCCGGCGGCACCGCCGAGTTGACGGTTCATGCTGTAGACGCCGGACGCGATGCCGACCGCGTCCCGCGGCAACGCGCCCATCGCCGCACTCTGGGCCGCCGGCATCGCGAGTGAGACGCCGCACCCGGTGATCACGAGCGGTACGACGAGGGCGTCGTACTGCCCGCTGTCCACGGCCGCGACCCAGAACATCCCCAGGCCCTGCAGCGTCAGCCCGATCACCACGAGCGGGCGCTCGCCGACGCGATCGACGAGCCGGCCGGCGAGCGGGCCGACCACGAACAGCGTGGCGGTCCACGGCAGGAGTTGCAGACCGGCGGCGAACGGCGCCGAGCCGAGCACCGCCTGCATGTATTGGGACAGGAAGAACACCGCGGCGAACAGGGCGGCCGTGAGAAAGAACCCAGCCGCGTTCGCCGCCGTGAACGTCCGCTGACGGAAGAATCGCAGCGGGATCATCGAATGCCCCGAACGCCCCTCCCAGACACCGAAGCCGGCAAGCAGGACGACACCCGCTGCGAACGAGCCGACGACCTCCGCGCTCGACCAGCCGGCGCTCTCGCCGTTCACGATGCCCCAGACCAGCGCGAGCACCGCCAGGCTGACGAGTACGGCGCCGGCCAGGTCGAGCCGCCGGGACGGACCGGTGCTCTCGGTGACCTTCCGCAGTACCAGCGGAATCGCGATCAGGCCGACCGGGACGTTGATCCAGAAGATCCACTGCCAGGCGAGCCCTTCGGTCACCGCGCCGCCGATCATCGGACCACCCAGGACCGCGATCCCGGTCACGCCGCTGAACACGCCGATCGCCCGGCCGCGCCGCTCGGGCGGGAACGCCGCGCCGAGCAGACTCATCGACAGCGGCATCACCACCGCCGCGCCCACACCCTGCACGGCCCGCGCCGCGATCAGAAACGGCAGGGACGTGGCCAGCGCGCAGGCGACCGAGGCAAGCGTGAACAACAGCAGGCCGCCCACGTACGTCCGTCGGCGTCCCCAGCGGTCACCGATCGCGGCGGCCGTCATCAACAGCATCGCGAAACTCAGCCCATAGGCGTTCACCGTCCATTCGAGTTGGGTGGGCGAGGCGCCGAGGTCAGCCCGGATCGTGGTCAGCGCGGCCGCCACCACCAGCACGTCCAGAGCCACCATCACCGACCCGACCGACGCCAGCCCCAACACCCACCGCTGCTCTTTCGTACTGCGCACATCGGAGTTCACGTGATGTAGACCGCGGCCGCGACCAGAACTCATCGCGACGATGAGCAGGAATTTCAGCGTCGGTCTCGCTGAGCGGCCCGGCGAAGAGACTGCCGGCGGATCTTCTCGCGGATGCCGCAGGTGTCGGTCGCGCACCAACGCCGGGACGCGTTGCGGGTGAGATCCAGGAAGAGCCAACCGCAGGTTGGGCGGCACACCTTCACCCGGTCGACGTGTGGCGACGCGAGCAGCCGTACGGCGTCCTCGGCGAGCAGATGGTGGATCCGGTCGGGGTCGTCGGCGTCCCAGGACCAGTGCAGGGTGCCGTCCCAGCGCGGGTGGGCCTGCGCGACGGCGTCGGCGTACGAGTCGCGGAGCGCGGACAGGTCGTCGGCGGGCGGCGTCGTACCGGTGGCGACCGCGTGGAACACGCTGTACGTCGCCTCGCGCAATCGGATCGCCCGGTCGTGCGCCGCCGCCGCGCGGCCGCCCGCGGACTGCCTGAGCGCACGCGCACTGTGGCTGGAGATCACGCCGGCCTTGACCGACCAGCCGACGAGCGCCCGGTAGTCGGGCACGTAGTCGCTCGCCGGAGCCGGCTCGTACCGGGGCTCGACGGTGTTGGCGAAGTCGAGACACCAGGCGCCGGCGATGAAGTCCGCGGTCTGCTGCATCCTGATTCCAACGACAGTGGTTTTGTTCGCATCATAGCGGGCACCGGTCCGAGATGATGCAAGCAACACGGCAGACGATCGCATCACCCTTGACGCGATACCTCGGCGCTGCGGTCGTGATCCGGGCGGTGAACGACGGTGCCTCCGTCGGACTCGCCCTGCTGGCGTTGACCGTCCGGCCTGGCGTGGCCGGTGCGTTGGTGGCCGCGCTGGTCGCACCGCATCTGCTCGGTCCGTGGCTCAGCCGCCTGCTGTCCTTGACCGACTCCCGGTACGTCCTGGCGGGCTCGTTCGTCTTGTACGCCGGCGCGGTCGCCACGGCCGCGACGGTGATGGCCGAAGCGCCGGCTGTGGTCGCCGTGGTGCTGGTCGCACTGGCAGGCTGCGCCGGACCGATGCTCGCGGGCGGCCTCACCAGCCGACTCCCTGGTGGTGACACCGCGAGATCGCGTGCGTTCGACAGCGCGACCTGGGGAGTCGCTACCGCCGCGGGACCCGGCCTGGCCGCGGTGACCAACCTGGTGATCGGCCCGGTGGCCGCCGTACTCCTGATGGCAGCGGGAGCGATCGTCGCGGCGGGCCTCGTGCTCACCTTGCCGCCCGACCCTGGCCGGCCCGAAGAGTCTCCGCGAATCCGGGACTCTGCGCTGCATGCGATGCAGACCAGACCGCTCCGGTACACGCTGCTCGCGGTCGGTCTGACCGGTCTGGGGCTCGGTGCTCTGCCGGTAGCGACTCCGCTCCTCGGTGTCGAACTGGGCCAGCCGGCGGGCAGTGGCGGCCTGCTCATCGCGACGTACGGCGTCGCCAGCCTGGCGGGATCGCTTGCCGGCGCGGCTCGGCTGTCCGATGGTCTCTCCTCGCGCTTGGCCGCGGGCAGCTTGGCGGTCATGAGCTTAGGGGTCGGCGTTGCCGCGACCGCTCCGTCGTTCGCGGTCGCGCTCGCCGGGTTCGTCGTACTCGGTCTCGCGAACGGGGCGTTCCTGCCCACGGTGCTCGCTGTGTGCCGGGAGCATGCACCCGCGAACGGCTACGCGCAGTTGCTCGTGCTGAGCAGCAGTATCAAGATCAGCGGCGCGGCGCTGGCCGGCATCTGGTCCGGCTTCGCCGTACCTGCCGGCGGCCGAACAGTCCTCGCAGTCGTCGTCGCCGTCCTACTCGCCGCGGCGGTCACCAGAGCGAGATCAGGACCTTTCCGGAGGCGTCGGAGTCCAGGGCGGCGGTGAACGCCTTGACCGCCTCGTGGGCGGGGAACTCGTGGGTGATGACGCGTTCGAGGCGGGGATGGGCGTCGAGCAGCTCGACGGCGTGGTCGAGCTCGTTGTTGAAGCGCAGGGTGCCGCGGAGTTGGAGCTCGCGGGAGATGAGTGGGGAGAGGTTGACCGGGCGCGGCTCGTTCGGCGGGATGCCGACGAGTACGACGACAGCCGCGCGGCGGGCCGCGTCGAGAGCGCCGGTGATCGCCGCCGGTACGCCGGTGCACTCGAGGACGACGTCGAAGTACGCGGACGGAAGGTCCTGTACGCCGACCTGAACGGTGTCGTGCACGCCGAGATCCCGGGCGCGCTGCAGCGGCCCCGGAAGGATGTCGGTCGAGACGATCTCCGCCGCACCCAACGCCAACGCGGCCGCGGCGGTCAGCAGTCCGATCGCGCCTGCGCCGGAGACGAGCACTCGCTTGCCCTGCACGCCGCCGGCGATCGTGATGCCGTGCAGCCCGACCGCGAGCGGCTCGGCCAGCGCCGCGCGGCGCAGCGGCAACGTAGACGGCAGGATGCGCAGCATGCCTTTGCGCACCACCAGGAACTCGCTCATCCCGCCCTGGGTGTGCGGCCAGGTGGACGCGCTGCCGAGGTAGGCGCCGTTCGGCCAGAGGTGCGGGCGGTCCTCGATCCCCGGCTCGGGCGTGCCGAAGGTGGCCGGGTGAATCGTCACCGGCGTACCGGGCGCGAGCTCGCCGGACGGGTCGAGGTCGACCGTGCCGGACAGTTCGTGGCCGGGGACGAGCGGCTCGCGGACGACGTACTCACCGTTCGCGCCGTCGCGGTAGTAGTGCAGGTCCGAGCCGCAGATGCCGCCGTACGCCATCCGGAGCCGCACCTCGTCCGGCCGCGGATCCGGTGTCGGGAGCTCGGTCTCGACGAGCTCGAGCTTGCCCTGGATGACGACGGCCTTCATCGCGCGCCTCGCTGTCGGATCGGAGTCAGGTCATCGGGATCATCGCAGCCGCCGGCAGCGTCGGGGCGGGGGAGCCGCCGTCGGGTTCGATCGTGAGCCCGAAGGCGATCTTGCCGGTCGAGCCGTTCACGACCGTGGTCAGGTCGCCGCCGGCCAGGCCGACGGAGTGAGCCGTCCGGTTCGGATCGATCAGCCAGAGCTGCCACGTACGGTCGGCGGGGAGCTTCGGCAGATCCCGCAGTACGACGACCGCCCGGTCGGTGCGCGCGGACACGACCACTGTGGCCTGACCGCCCCCGTTGACGGGACTGTGGAGGGTCCGGGCATCGGGCTCGGCGAGTACGGCGGTCACGCGCTCGTTGGCCTGGACGGCCGCCTGCTTGTCGCGGTACTGGTCGATCGCGATTCCGCCGGTGGCCGCGACTGCGAGCGCCGCGGCGGCGAGCGTGAGGACGGAGCGGCGACCGACCCGGCGGCGGGACAGCTCGTCCTTGCCACCGGCAACGTGCGGCGGCAGTTGGCGGACCTGCTCGATCGCGGCCATCACGTCGGTCTTGAGCGCCGGCGGTGGCGGGGCCGCGACCTGGGTGGCGAGTTTGACCGCCGCCTCCCGGAGCTCGGCGACCTCGGTCGTGCAGAACGCGCACTCGGTCAGGTGCTGCTCGAAACGGGCTTGCTCGTCCGCGGGCAGTGCGTCCAGGACGTACGGGCCGGTGAGGGTGTGAACGTCGGATTCGGTCATGGCGGTCACCCCTTGCTGGTTCCGAGGCAGTCGCGTAACCGGATCAGTCCGTCGCGCATCCTCGCCTTGATGGTCGGCAGTTTGGCATCGAGGCGCTGGGCGACCTCGGGGTAGGTGTAGCCCTCGTAGTACGCCAGCGCGATCGACTCGCGTTGCAGGTCGGTCAGGGTGTCCAGGCAACGACGTACCTGCTCGACCTCGAGTCGGGTGGTGACGGTGTCGGCGACCTGGTCGAAGTCGACCTCGGCCGACCGGGTCCCGACCAGGTCGGTGCGATCCGCCGCGGCCTGCTCCGACCGGACCCGGTCGACCGCCCGGCGGTGGGCGATGGTGAGGATCCACGAGTGCGCCGAGCCGCGGGCCGCGTCGTACCGGGTCGCGGTCCGCCACACGTCGAGCATGACTTCCTGGGTCACTTCCTCGGACTGGGCCGGGTTGCGCACCACGCGCCGTACCAGGCCGAAGACCCAGGGAGCGATCCGGTCGTACAGCGTGCTGAACGCGGCCGAGTCGCCGCGGGCGGTCCGCAGCAGCAGGTCGCCGTCACTGACCTCGCCCGGCCGGGTGCGGGACCCGGCCGGCCAGGGCAGTGGAATCGGATCGGGCATCGTCAGGCAGCCGGCGGCATCAGGACCGAGTCGATCAGGTAGACCGTCGCGTTCGCGGTCTTCACGCCACCGCAGATGACGCTCGCATTGTTGACCTTGAGGCTGTCACCCGAGCCGGTGACGGTGACCTGCTGCTTCTCCACGGTCACATGCTTGCCCACAACGGCCGCCGGGTCGAGCTGACCGGGCACCACGTGGTAGGTCAGGATCTTCGTCAGGGTCGCGTCGTCGGTCTTCAGCGTGTTGATCGTGGCCGCCGGGATCTTGGCGAAGGCGGTGTCGACCGGCGCGAAGACGGTGAACTCGCCGCCGTTCAGCGTGGAGACGAGGTCGACCTTCGGGTTCAGCTTGCCCGAGACCGCGGAGACCAGGGTGGTCAGCAGCGGGTTGCCGGAGGCGGCCGTGGCGACCGGGGCGGCGGCCATGCCGTCGATCGAGCCGGCGCCGCTCGGGTTGGCCTTGGCGTAGTCGGCGCAGCCGGGCCCGACCAGGCCGGCGGCGGCGTCCATCGACGGTGTCGTGCTGGTGGTCTCGCTCGTGCTCGGGGTCTGAGCGGGTGATCCGCTCGCGCCGGAGTCGTCGTCGCTGCCGCAGGCGGTCGTGGCGAACGCGAGCGCCAGAGCGGACAGGGCGATGCCGAAGTGCTTACGCATGACGATCTTCGCTTTCTCGAAAGGAGTTGCTGACACCAGTACTTCGGACCCACGGGGCCGCCGGATGGGTCGGATCAGTCGACCATCACGACCGTGTTGTGCAGACCGGACGAACCGTTCGGCCGCGGCGGAGCCGAGGCCGCCGACTGAACGTTGCCGTCGGCATCGGTCGCGCGGACGGTGAGCTTGTGCGTGCCGGGCGTGGCGGTCCACCGGAACCGCCATTGCCGCCAGGTGTCGATCGAGTCCTCGGCCGCGAGTACGGCGGGCTGCCACGGGCCGTCGTCGACCCGGACCTCCACCTTGGCGATCCCGCGGTGCTGGGCCCACGCCACGCCGGCGGCGATCGCCGGGCCGGCCTTCACGGTCGCGAACCCCCTGGGTACGTCGATCCGCGACGACGTCTTGATCGGCGCCTCGACCGCCCAGCCGCGGTCGGTCCAGTACGCGCTGAAGTCCTGGAACCGGGTCACCTCGAGGTCCACGACCCACTTGGTCGCCGACACGTACCCGTAGAGCCCCGGCACCACCATCCGGACCGGGAAACCGTGCTCGAACGGCAGCGGTTCCCCGTTCATCGCGACCGCGAGGATCGCGTCCCGGCCGTCGGTGAGCGCGCTCAGCGGCGTACCGATGGTGAGCCCGTCGATGCTGGTCGACTTCACCGCGTCAGCTCCGTCGCGTGCGCCCTTGCGTGCGCCGGCTCCGTTGGGTGCGCCGGCTCCGTTGCGAGTGCCGGCTCCGGTTCGTACGCCGGCTTCGGCGAGGATGTCGGCGAGCGGGACACCGATCCAGCGGGCGTTGCCGACGTACGGACCGCCGACCTCGTTGGACACGCAGGTCAGGGTGATGTCGCGCTCGATCAGGCGCCGGTCGAGCAGATCCGCGAACGACAACCTGAGCTCGTTCTCGACCATCCCGTGGACCCGCAGCTCCCAGTCGTCCGGATCGATCCGCGGCACCTCGAGCAACGTGTCGACGCGGTAAAACTTGCTGTTCGGCGTGACGAACCGGCTCACCCCCGGTACGTCGACCTGCGCCCCCGCCGGGACGGGCCGCGCAAGCTCCTGCGGACGCGGCACCCGCACCTTGGCCCGCGCAGCCTCGCCGGTCCCGAAGGACGCGATCTGGGTCGTCGCGAACGCCCCGGCGCCCACCACAGCCAACCCGGAAACAGTCACCAAGAACCGCCGCCGATCAAACCCCTCCGGCTGCTCCCGCTCGCCCGTCGGCCGATCCGGCTCCTCCTGCTCGCTCGTCGGTCGGTCCAGCTGCTCCTGCTCGCCCTCCGGCCGGTCCAGCTGCTCCGGCGCGGTCGTCGATCGCTCCGGCTGCTCCTGCTCGCTCGTCGGTCGGTCCGGCTGCTGTTGCGCGGTGTTCGGCCGGTCCGGCTGCTGTTGCGCGCGGACGACCAGGGCCATCGCGACGACGGCGACCACCAGGGTGACGATTGCCGGCAGAAACCGTTCGGCGACGCCCGCAGCCGCCGAACGACTGAGGACCGCAAACACCAGCCCAACCAGGCCGAGCAGAAACGCGATCACGACCGCGACCCGTGGACGACGGCGGCCGATCGCACCCGCGACTCCGGCCACCAGCGCCAGAACCACGCAGATCCCGAATCTGAGCAGCGGACGGTCCGCCGTACCCAACTCCCGCACGGCAAAGTCCTTCACCGGCCCCGGCGCCCAGTCGATCACCTGCACCCCGACCGCATCCACCGGCCAGGGCCCACCGGTCACCGCCGACGCCAGATACCCAACCCCCAACGCCGCCCCAGCCGCAACCACCCCACCAACTGCCCCACCCACACCCTGCTTCCACTTGTCGCCCATACCAGCACTTCGCCGCCACCACCCCACCAGATGGGCGAAACCACCAGCCAACCCCCAACCACCACAACAAACCAGCCACCAGCCCAGCCACCAGCCGAACGCCCAGCCCCGGCCAGCGCCCAGCCTCGGCCGTCAGCTCAGCGCCCAGCGCCCGGTCACCAGCCGGGCGACGGTCCTGGCCACCGCCCCGGCCACCAGCCCAGCGACTGCCGGCCATCCGGCCCAGTGATCAACCCCGGCCACCCGGCCCCAGCGCCCAGCCTCCGAGCCCAACGGCCAGCTCGCGGCCACCCGGCCCAACGCTCAGTCCCCAGCCCGGCGACCGGCGTCGGCCGAGCCCGGCGCCCAGCCCCGGCCACCCAACCCGGTTCAGTCCAGCCAGCCGTTGGACTGAACCGGGTGGTGTTCAGGCGCCGGCTTGGTCTAGGCGGTTGAGGTGGTTTTCGGTCAGTTTGATGTCGGCGGCGGCGAGGGCTGTTTCGAGTTGGTCGGGGGTGCGCGGGCCGATCAGGGTGACCAGTTCGGGGTCGGTCCGGTGCAGGAGCCAGCTGATCACGAGCTGGTTCGGCGTGACGTCCAGCTCGGCCGCGATCTTGGTGAGCTCGGCCAGGCGCGCGTCGGCGTCCGGGCCGTCGTAAAACCTCATGATCTGGTGGCCCTCGCGCTTCGCCGGGTCGTCGTAGATGCCCTTGAGGATCGGCGAGAACGCGACCAGCGTCTGATCGTCGTGGGCCTGCAGATAGTCGATCATCTCATTGTCGACAATCGACAGGGTGTCCGCGCCGGCCTTCGGGCGCAGGTACGAGTGCTCCTGCTGGACGGCGACCGGCACCGGCCAGCCGTTCCGCTCGGCCAGCGCACGGATGCGCTCGAGCCGCCAGGAGCGGACGTTCGACCAGCCGATGTACCGGGCCTTGCCGGCGGCAACGATCTCGGCGAGGGCCTCGAGGGTCTCCTCGAGCGGCGTGGACCGGTCGTCCACGTGGACGTAGTACAGATCGACGTGGTCCGTGCCGAGCCGGCGCAGACTGTCGTCGATCGCGCGCCGCAGCGTGTCACCACCAGCGCCGGCCCACTGCGCCGCCATGGTCTCCCAACTGCCGTCCCCGGTGCGGATGGGTTCCGGGTCACGGACCCACGCGCTGCCCTTGGTGGCCAGGAAGATCTCGTCGCGCTTCCCGCTCTTCGCGAGCCAGCGTCCGAGCAGCGACTCGCTCTCACCGCCGGTGTTGGTCGGGTCGGGCCACCACGCGTAGCAGTCGGCGGTGTCGATGAACGAGCCACCGGCCTCCAAGTAGCGCTCGAGCATCCCGACCGACGTGGGCTCGTCGGTCGCCGTACCCATCAACATCGCTCCCAGGGCCATCTGGCTGACCTGCTCGCCGGTCCGGCCCAATGCGATCGTCCGCATGCGTGTTCTCCTCACGACTCTGGTTTCTCATCGTGAGGCTATGGAGGTCCGCGTTCATTCGTCCAATGCCAATTTCATGGCATTTCATGCGTACGGCGTATTAAGTGGGCAACGTCCCGCGGACGACGCTGTCGCGGGAGTGCTCCGGGTTGCCGTCGTTCGGTTCGAGCGAGATGTCGACGATCCGGTATCCCTCGCTGGTCAGGTTGTCCGGGATGCGGAACGTACCGCCGGTCGCCGGGTCGAGCACTCCGAGCGAGACCATCCGCTGTCCGTCCGCGTTGATCAGCCACAGCTCGTAGTACCCGGACTGCGCTTCGAGCCCGCTGACCGCGACCTGCAGTTCGTTGCCCGCCTGGATGAGGTCCGCGGTCCCGCCGCCGGCCTTACCCGGCAGAGGCTCGAGCCGTACAACAGCCACCGGCGCCGGGGTCGGCTCCTGCCCGTCGCGGTCGAGGACCGTCGAGGCGCCGAGCCCGATCCCGATGCCCAGTACGGCGGCAACCCCGGCCGCCAGCGCGAGCATCCCGCGCCCGTACCGCCGCCCACGCGCAGCGTCCCCGCCTGCCGCGCTGTCTGCCACCCCAGTGTCCGCGACCGGGGTACCCGCGACTGGGGTATCCGCGACCGGGGTGTCGGCGACCGGGGTGTCGGCGACCGCGGCAGTCCCCGTCGCCGTGCTGTCTGGCGATGGCTCGTCGGTGACGGTTACCGGGGATGCGAGGTTGAGTTCGTCGGTGATTCTGTTCCAGATCTCGGCGCGGGGCGTCTCGAGGTCCGGGGTCTGCCGGAGGTCGGCGGTCAGCGCCTGCAGGTCGGCCAGCGCGGCCTGGCAGGTGGAACAGGTCGCGAGGTGCTCAGCCGCGTCCGGCTCGGGGGAGACTCCGTCCAGGGCCCACTGCGCCAGGAGTTCCTCGTCAAGATGCGTCACTGTTCACCTCCTTCAAGCGGTCCCGCAGAGACAGCAGTCCTCGTCGCGCATGGCTCTTCACTGTGCCGAGCGGAAGGTTCAGCCGGTCCGCGATCTGCGGGTACGTCTGGTCTTCGTAGAACGCCAGCCGGAGGATCGTCCGGCGGGGTTCGTCGATCCGGTCGAGCTCGTCGGCCAGCATCACCCGGTCCACGAGTTGGTCGTCCGCGGCCGGCTGCGGCGTCACCAGGGTCTCGCCGACGGCGGTGGCGTTGCGCCGGTCGCGGCTGCGCGCCTCGAGCCGGTCGGCGATCCGGTGCCTGGCGATCCCGGTCAGCCACGAACCCAACGCGCCTGACCCCGGATCGAACGTGTGCCGCCCACGCCAGGCCGACACGAACACCTGCTGGGTCACATCCTCGGCGTCGTCGCGGTCACCGAGAACGCGCAATGCCAGCGTGTAGACCAGGCGGGACCAGCGCCGGTACGCGGCGGCGAGGCTCTCCTCGCGCCCCTCGGCGAAGCCCTTGGCGATCTCGGCCGGCGACGGTTCGCCGGCGATGCTGGTCACGGCTGGGACTCTAGCCGGAGCGGCCACCGAGATGTCAGACGCGCGCGGCACCGACCACCGGCTTCTGCCGAAATCCAGCGTCATTCGACCCACACCATCCACCATCCCGAAACCAGGCTGCCCAGATCTCGCCGAGCCGGTCCACGCCGGTCCGCGGTACGCCGATCCCGCAGCCAAAGCCGAGATGGCAAGTCGCGGGGCGTCCGTGGTGGGCATGCAACCGTGGGGTGCCCGTCCGCTGTTCGCCGTACGGCGCGCAGGATTCGCGGACGGCCATCGAAACTCCTCTCTTCACTCGGTGTCTGCCTGTTCTTCCGTCGGGGCCGCCCTTGCGGATGCATTCCGACAAGTTTTCGGCTGGTTGCATCCGTGGAGGTGGTCGGCGCCGAAGTACGACCGATCAGGGGATGACCCCGGTGGGCCGGAGTCTGGCGGACGTCCCGCGCCAGACTCCGGCGCCGGCGTTCGCCGGCGAATGGGCGTCAGGCCGACGCTGAGGTCGGGGTGGCGAGGGCGGTGGGGAGTTGGCGGCGAGAGGTGATGCCGAGCTTGGCGTACACCTTGCGCAGGTGCCACTCCACCGTGTGCGGGCTGAGGAAGAGCTCGGCGCCGATCTTCGGGTTCGTCATCCCACCGGCGGCGAGGGCGGCGATCTGGGCCTCTTGCGGGGTGAGGCTGCCGGCCGGTTCGGTACTGCGGGCCCGGACGTGTTCACCGGTCGCGAGCAGCTCGCGGCGGGCGCGTTCGGCGAAGGCGGTCGCGCGCATCCCGTCGAACATCTCGTGGGCGATCCGGAGCTGGTCTCGGGCTTCGGTCCGGCGGCGGGTCCGGCGCAGCCACTCACCGTAGAGCAGGTGGGTACGGGCGACCTCGACGACCACGCGATCGAGGTTGAGCTGCTCCAGCGCGGTCTCGTACAGGTGATCGGCCTGGTCGCCGTGGGTGAGGAGCGCTTCGCTGCGGGCGCGGATGCCATGGGCCCAGCCGGTGCCGGCCGCGTTCGTGAGCTCGGTCAGGCGGGCGAGGGACTCCCTCGCCTGGGCGAGCTCTCCGCACCGGGTGGCGGCCTCGACGTGCTCCACCAGTGACAGCCCGGTGAAGTTGAACCCGTCGTGGTCGATGCCCACCCGGGCCGCGGCCATCGCCCGGTCGTAGCGAGCCAGGCCGTTGTTGAGGACGCCCTGCACGTAGCCGGTAACCCCGAGCAGCGAGACCTCGCCGTGCTCGGTGGCGCTGGCCCGGGCCTGCTCGATGATGCCGGCGGCCGCGTCCTCCTCGCCTCGCCACGCGGCCAGGACGAGCGCGGCGTACGTATGCGGAGCCTGACCGGTCGCGGCCGCGATCGTGTCGGCCTCCTCGATCATCCGGGTCGCCGCCGCGAAATCGCCGTGGTGGATGTGTACGCCGCCCGCGTAGATCAACGCTGGTGGCAGGACCCCCAGAGCGCCGATGTCGCGAGCCAGCCGGACCGCACGCGTGGCGAGCGTGTCCCACGCCGGCAGGTCCCAGCCGTAGTGGATGAAGGACTCCAGCGCGACCGGCACCAGCAGGAGCCAGCGCATCGTCGCTTCCCGGCCCGAGAGCTCCTCCTTGGCGAACGGCTTGAACGCCTTGCGGAGCGCCCGTACGCCGGACTCGGTGTCCTCCGCGAGCAGCGCGGCCACCCCGTCGAGGAGCAGGTCCGACGGCTCCGAGCTCGACGCCGCGGCTCCGGACGCACGCGCGGCGACGGCCGCGGCCCGGGCACCGGCCGGACCGTGGACCCGGCCGGCGAAGACCGTGGCACTGATCGCCTCGAGGTACGTCTCCCGCTCCAGGGGCGAGCCTTCGGCGGCGAACTGTGCGGCAGCGTCGAGCAGCAGCGGGGCCGCTTCGTCGCTCCGGCTGCGGGCGAACAGCATCCGTCCGCGCAGACGTGCCAGCCGCGCCTGGTCGAGCGGACGGAGCGGGCAGAGGTCGGCCACGAAAGCGAGGTCGGTGGCGCGATCCGGTGACGCCGCCGAGAAGTGCGCCTCGGCCGCGGCCAGCGCCCGGCGACCGCGTTGCCACGGATCCGGCGTGAGGATCGCCGACCGCTCCAGCAGAACGGCCTCGGCGGCCACTCCACCACGTTGCCTGGCCCGGTCGGCCGCCTGCTCCAGCCCGGCGGCCACCTCCTCGTCCGGCCCACTGGACGCCTGCGCGGCGTGCCAGGCCCGACGATCCGGCTCGAGGTCCGGATCCGTGGCCGACGCGAGCGCGCGGTGGACCGTACGTCGTTCGTCGGGATCGGCCTCGCGGTAGACGGCCGACCGGGCCAGCGGGTGCCGGAAGCGCACCGGGTCGCCGACATCGATCAGCCCGGCCGCCGTGGCCGGCGCGGCGTCGGGCGTGATGCCCAGCAGATCAGCCGCCTTGCGGAGCAGCCGGGCGTCACCGACCGGCTCCGCGGCAGCGATCAGCAGCAACGTCCGGGTCGGCGCCGGCAGCGAGCCCAGCCGGCGGGCGAAGTCCTGCTCGACCCGGCTCGACACCGACCCCGGCTCGACCGACTTCAGTCCGTACGCCAGCTCGGCCGCCGTCCGGCCGCGGGAGAGCTCCAGCAAGGCCAGCGGGTTCCCACGGGTCTCGGCCACCACCCGGTCGCGCACTCTCTTCTCGACCTGTCCGCCGACCGCGCCCTCCAGCAGCTCGCCGGCCGCGGCCCGGTCCAGACCGCCGACCACCAGCTCCGGAAGACCGAGCAGCGCGGACGCACCTTCCGGGTCGCGCACGGCGAACACCATGGCGACCGCCTCGGCCAGCAACCGCCGGGCCACGAACTCGAGGGTCTGCAGCGACACCTGGTCCAGCCACTGGGCGTCGTCCACGAGGACGAGCACCGGCCCGGCCTCGGAGGCCCGGGTGAGCAGGGTCAGGACGGCCAGCCCAACCAGGAAACGGTCCGGCGGATCTCCGGCCGCCACTCCGAACGCGACGCGCAGGGCATCGCGCTGAGGGCCCGGAAGACCGTCGATCACGGCGAGGAACGGCGTACACAGCTGGTGCAGACTGGCGTAGGCCAGCTCCATGTCGGCCTCGACGCCCTGCGCCCGGGTCATCGTGACACCCGTGGCCTGAGCGGCCACGTACTGCAGCAGCACGGACTTCCCGATCCCGGCGTCACCCCGGATCACGCGCACCGCGGAATCACCGGCGCGCAGGCCGGACAGCAGCTCGTCCAGCAGCCTGCACTCCTGGCGCCGTCCGACGAGGTTGGGCAGCTGGGTGGCGCTCATCAGCCTCCTCGGACCGGGCTCGGACGCGCCTCAGGGCAAGGCGGACCTGTCAGTACGATATTTCGTCTCGCCGAAGATCGCGACGTGGTTCGTCCGGAACCCGCCGTCTCGTTGTCCGTCTCCGCCTTCGCCGTTCGTCGGTTCGGCAGGAGACAGAAATCGAAGGAGTGGGACGGATGCGGATGAAGGTCAACGGTGTCGAGCTGTCCGTGCAGACGTTCGGAGACCCGGCCGATCCGCCGGTGCTCCTGATCGGGATCACCATGCTGAGCTGGCCGGACGAGTTCTGCGCGGCGCTGACCGGGCGGTACGTCGTGCGCTACGACCTGCGGGACACCGGCGAGTCGACGTACGTCGATCCGGAGGCACCTGCCTACACCCTACGTGATCTGGTGACCGACGCGTCCGAGCTGTTGAGTGCGTTGGAGATCGACCGTGCGCACGTGGCCGGAATGGGGGTCGGCGGCTTCGTCGCGCAGCTGCTCGCGCTCGACCATCCCGGCCAGGTCGCCTCACTGACCCTGGTCTCGACCCGTCCGGTTGCGCCCGGTCGGATCGATCCGGACCTGCCGGACCACGACCCGGACGTGATGAAGCAGCTGTTCGGGCGCCCGGAGCCGGACTGGACCGATCGCGACAGCGTGGTCGACCACCTGACTGGCTCGGCGCGGTTGCTGGCCGGGAGCCGGGGTTTCGACGAGGACGACGTACGGGCGTCCGCCGCCGCGGTCTTCGACCGGGCCGGACGTACGGCGGAGGCGCAGCGGGCGAGCCATCTCGGAAGCATGTTCGCGGCGATCGACTGCCGGCCGCGGTGGCGCAGCCGGCTCGGGGAGATCGGCGCGCCGACCCTGGTGGTGCACGGCGACGAGGATCCGTTCTTCCCGCACGGGAACGGGGTCGCGCTGGCCGCGGAGATCCCCGGCGCCACCCTGCTCACACTGCCGGGGATCGGTCAGGGCCTGCCACGCGTCACCTGGCCGGCCGTCGTGGACGCTCTGCTGCGCCACACGACCTGACCTCAGCGCCAGCCGCTCCGATCGGCCGGGCCGCCGGCGACCGGCTCGAAGACGACGTCGTCACTCGGTACGGCGCTGCCGTCCGGGCCGACGAAGCCGACGTCGACCAGGTCGCCGGACCCCTTGTCCCGGCGGACGACGGTCGGGCCGGCCGGGCGGGGGACATGGACGTCACCCCACTGCTGCAGGGCGGCGAGGACGAGCTTGAGGTCCTCGCCGGCCGCGGTCAGGTGGTACGACGACCGCGTCCGCTCGCCCTCGGCCTGGTACTCACGCTTCTCCAGCAGGCCGGACTCGACCATCGCGGCCAGCCGGTTCGCGAGGATGTTCGGCGCGATCCGCAGGTAGGTGCGGAACTCCGCGAACCGGGTCGTGCCGAGGTGCGCCTCGCGCAGGATCAGGAAGGACCAGCGGTCGCTGACCATGTCGAGCGTCCGCGCGATCGAGCAGTTCGGCTTCGTCCGGGTGGTCATCAGGCCTCCTTCGCCGGGCCGCGGTTGCTCGCCGCCAGCAGGCCGGCAGCCACGATCACGAGCAACGCCAGCGTACCGATCACGGTCACGCCGAGCAGGAGCGCCGTACTCAGGCCGGCCGCGGTCGCCACCAGCCCGAGGACCAGCGCGATCGATCCCTGCATGATGTAGGCGACGAGGTAGACCGCGGCCACGGTGCCACCGCGGTGATGCGCCGGAGCGTGCGTGGTGATCAGCCCGAGCCCACCGGAGAAGAGCAGCCCGTACGCCGTACCGCCGACGATCGTGGTGGCGACGAAGAACGGCACCGAGTGCTGGGTCGCGGCCAGTTCGAGCAGCACCAGGTCGACCAGGGTCAGGACGCCGCCGACCGGTACCAGCCGGCTCGCGCGGAAGCGCCGTGCGGCGATCGCGGTGATCCCGGTCGCGATGGAGAAGATCGCCAGCAGCACGCCGATCACGAAGAGGTTGCCGGTGCCGACCAGGTCGCGGACGACCTCGGCACCCAGCGCCAGGAACACCGAGCCGAACGCGTAGGCGGCGGTGACGGCGAGTGCGGACGCGAGGTACAGCAACCGGATGCCCTTGGCGACCGTCACCGGACGCGGCCGCCAGCGGCCCTGGGCCTCGTCCTTGAGGTGCCGCGGCATCCGCCAGACCGCGGCGAACACGACCGCGATCACAGCCAACAGGACCCAGAAGTCCAGGTGCAGCGGTGCCGGCGCGTACTCGATCAGGCCGCCGCCGATGATCGTCGCCAGCGCGAGTCCGGCCGCGGTCGCCGCCGTCGTGATCGAGGAAGCCTTGGCCTCCTTGCCGCGTGCGCTCAGCTCGACCGCCGCCGCGGTCGCCGGGGTCAGGGCCAGACCGACACCGGCTCCGATCAGCGCCCGGCCGGCGTACACCCAGCCGACGGACGGCGCGACCGCGAACAGCAGGACGCCGGCGAGCATCGCGCCCACGCCGTACAGCATGGTGGCCCGGCGGCCGATGTAGTCGGAGAGCTGGCCGAAGACCAGCAGGAACACCACCAGGACCACCGGGTAGACGGCGAAGATCGCGGTGGTCGCGGCCGGGGTGAGATGCCAGGTCTCGGCGTACAGCGGGTACGTCGTCGTGGGCGCGGCGCTCGTCCACAGACTGATGCCGGCCACCGCGGCCGCGGTCCAGAAGCTGGCCCGGCGGCTCAGCGTACGACGCGTGCGCGGGGCGGTCGCGGGAAGATCGAGAACGGTCATGCCGAGGCCCTTCGGAGGGTAGCTGAGTTGCTCATTGCTACTCAGAACACCTGAGTAGCTCCAAGCAATCCAGGTGTCTCCTGTGATCCCCCTCACAGGGTCGTGGCGGTGATCCTCGCCAGCAGGTCGCCGAGTGGGCCGGATCGCGACGACGCGAGTGCGGGATGCAGCATGAACCACGGCTGCTCCTCGCCGGACAGCTCCGAGTAGATCGGCACACTGCCCTGCCGGAGCGTCCATTCGTACGGCGCGACGCCGACCCGTCCGTGATCGTCGACGTACCCGGTGCCGCCCCAGGCCGGCGTACCGGCGTGGGTCTCGGTGTCGTGCTCGCCCGGTCTCGGTCCGGCGACCAGCCGGAGGTGGTCCGGCAGGCGGGCGAGGATTCCGAGGCGCTCGTCGACGGTCGCGGTGGCCAGATACTGCGTCGCGTCGAGCCAGGCGCGCTCGAGGACCGCGAGGCGGGCGTCCCGCAACGGCCGGCCGACGTTCAGTTCGCGGACCGAACGCAGTACGGCGGACGTCCAGGCCACGTCTCCGCCGGGGACCGGGACGGAGTCGAGGAAGGACTCGAGCACGGCGTCGAAACCCGGCAGGCCAGGCTGGTCCAGGTGACGCCGCGACATCCGGGCGGCGACGGCCCGTCCGGACCCGCCGTCCCGGGCGGGCCCGGCGGCGGCCCGGACGTCGGCGAGGAACGTGCCGATCACGGTCTCGCGGCGCCGCCAGGTGTCCGGGCCGACCGCCAGGCGCAGTACGTCGGCGAGCGGCCGGACCTCGACGAAGCCGGCGACCCCGACCCGGTCGAGGAGGAGCGCGAGCTCGGACCTGTACGCCTCGAGGTCGGCGCGGGGGCGCGAGCAGTAGTACCCGCCGTCGCTGAGGATGGTCACCCGGATGCCGGGTGGGTAGAACGCGCACACGACGTTCCGCAGCGCGCGGAAGCGCAACAGCGTCCTCACCTCGGCCAGGTCTGGCCGGGGGCCGGCGGCCTTGAGGCCGTTGTCGTACTGCTTGTACGGGAAGCCGATCGCCAGCAGGCGGATCGGTTCACCGCGTGCCATGAAACGGGTGACCAGGTCCTGATCCGGCTCGGCCACGTGTCTCAAGAGGTCGACGACGTGACGGCGGGCGTCCGGCCGGGCGGCCCGGCGGGCGAACCGCGCGAAGCGACGGCCGGTCCGGTTCGCGCGGTCGGTGAGCGCGTGGAGCAGGCGTTCGGTGTCCGCAGCGGACAACACCGTTCGGGCCATGGCTCCACCCGGCGCCTTTCAAGCTCAGGTGGGGCCGGATCCGGTCCACTCGTCGTCGATCGCTGATCCGTCCGCCGCGACCACGCTGGTGCCGAGCGGGGTGCGGCGGTACATGACGCTGCGGCCGGCGCGCCAGGAGACCACCAGTCCACTGCGCTTGAGGACGCCGAGATGCTGACTGACGGCCGGTGTGCTCTGGCCGAGCTCGACCGCGAGCTCGGTGGTGGAGTGGGGGAGGGCGAGCGCCGACAGGATGGCGGCCCGGCTGCGCCCGAGCAGCGCGCTCAGCGCGTCGTCCTCGACCGAGGAGTCGTGACGGTCCCAGAGATTGCCGACCCCGCGAGCCGGATAGGTCAGGCAGGCGGGTCCGCCGGCGCCGGTGGCGAAGACGACGTTCGGCCAGGAGAACGCGCTCGGGACCAGGACCACCCCGGCCGTGGTCATGTCCGTGTCCAGGTTCGCCAGCTTGTCGATCCGCAGTACCTCACCCTGGATGCTGATCTCCGGGTGAAGGTCGGCCAGCATCGCGGTCACCCCGCCCTTGGTGAGCTCCGCGGCCCGGAACGCGACGTCGTCGTCGAACACCGCGCGGATGTCCCGCCAGTGCGGCTCGATCGCGACCGACCAGTACTTCCACAGCTCGTCCGCCAGCCGCCGCGCTCCGCCGGGATCGGTCAGCAGGTCGTGGACGACCGCCGGCATCGCCTCGCCCGACCACACCATCTCGAACTCCCGGCGGAGATGGTCGGGCTGCACGGCGGCGACGTACGCCAGCTGCTGCTCGATCGACGTGTGCGGGGACACGGCCCCGGCGAACAGGAAGTCGGCCATGTAACGACGCGCGGGTACTGCGGACAGCAGCAGGTTCATGTCCGCGTCCGGGAGCCGGCGCCGGACCTCGCCGAACCAGCCACGGTGCACCTCCGGCACGCGTCCGGACGCCAGCACATACAGACTCTCGGCGGCCTCGGCCAGCGGCGAGTACGCGAACCGCAGCCGACCGAGGTCCGCCACAGTCAGCCGAAGCACGATCACACCGCCGATCGTAGGGATCCCCAGCCCACCACCGAAACAATTAAGCCCTCCCGAAATCCCTCCCCAAGTACTCCACCAGGACCGGGGCCAGGATCTCCGGGGGCACGACATGCTCCTGGTGGTCCAGCACCTGCAGGGTTCCGGCCGGCAGGGCGTCGGACAGCTGTCGTGCGACGCTGAGCATCCAGTCGGGACTGGCGCCGCCACAGAGCACGAGCGCGGGAACGGTGACTGACGCAACCATCTCCAGCGGTACACCGCCGCCGTCGAGGTCGCCCATGACCTCCGAGTCGTACGACATCGTGGGAGCCATCGCTTCCAGTGCCGCCCACCACGGCGCCGTCCGTGACTCCTCGACCAGCTCCGCCGGCATCCCGGTGGCGATCAGCATCATCTCGACCGCATCGCCGTACCGGCCGGCGCCGAGCAGGTCCCGCAGTTCCGTGCCGATCCGGCGCGCTTCCTCGCGCTCGTCCTCGAGGCCGGCGGTGTACGGCGCCTCGTGGAGCACGACCCGGCTCACCGGGAGACCGCGCGCCGCGGCGTGCAGAGCCAGGCCGGCGCCGGACGAGTGGGCGTAGACCGCCGCGCCGGCACCGGCCTCGCCCAGGACGGCGGCGAGGTCGTCGATCTCGCGCTGGATCGCGTACGGCGCGGTGTCGCCGCTGCCGCCTCGTCCTCGCCGGTCGTAGTTGAGGACGGTGTAGTGCTTGGCCAACTCCTCGGCGGTAGGCGCCATCTTCGCGCGATCGCAGAGCAAGCCGGTGACCAGCACCAGCGCGGGACCGCTGCCCAGCCGGTCATAGGCGATGACGGTGCCGTCCGCCGAAACTGTCTTCTGCATGGTCGAACCTCGCTTCCGTACCCTCGGTGGGTTTGCCGGAACGTCGGAACCGGAGCCCGTGCTTCGACAGCCGCCCGCAGACTTCCGGGGTGGCTTAATGGTTGCCGGGGGTGGCGGTGGGGCTTTCGCTGGGCGGGTCCATCGATCCGCGGGAGGCGGTTGTGAAGATCAGGTCAGTCATCGGGGGTTGTGGCGCGCTGGCGCTGCTGTTCACCTCGGCCGTGACGCCGGCGGTTGCCGGGGGCAACGGACGGGCGCAGGTCTACCCGAGCCATGCCAGGCCGTACGGCGCGAGCATCGCCACCTGGGGTGAGCGCGCCTCGCAGTGGGTGTACGGGACGCCGTACGACCGCAGCCCGCTGTTCGACGACACCGGCGCCAACTGCGGGGTGAACCAGCGGGGCCCGGTCTGGTTCGTCGCGCGGATCGCCGGGCCGCCGGTGTTCGAGGGCACGCGCCGCTGCACGATCCCGCGGCAGAAGGCGATCCTGCTCTACATCGGTGCCGTGGTCTCCACCTACCCGTGCGCGGCGGACCCGACCTTCCGGCCGGCGCCCGGACAACGGCTGTACGACTTCCTGGCCGCCGACGCGGACGCCGCCATGGACACCGTCGACCACCTGTCGGTGACGATCGACGGCCGGCCGGTGCCTCGTGTCCTCGAGGATCACCGGCACGTGTCCAGGAACCTCTTCCGGATCAAGGGTCACCTGAGCATGCAGACGGCGTTCGACCCGTGCATCACCGGTCACCGCCAGCCGGCCGTGATGGACGGGTTCTTCCTGATGCTCAAGCCGCTGCCGCGCGGGGTCCACACCGTCCGCGTGCACGGGACGAACACGATCGGGCACATCAAGACGTTCAACTACCACCTGACCATCGTGTGACCCCTCCGGTGCCGGCATGGATTTCGTCCTGGCGAAATCCATGCCGGCCGGGTCGGGGCGCTCCTATGATCCTTCGACGGCGACCCGGAAGGATCTCTCATCTTGCGTGCACTCACGGCAGCAACCGTCGTACTCCTGGCCACTGTCAGCCTCTTGTCCGCCGGCTGCGCGGAGGAGACCCCAGACGTGGAGTCGCCACAGTCGTCGGCGCCGGTGCCGACCGGGTCGCCGTCACCCAGCATGTCGTCGCCCATCGCTCCCGAGCCCTTGGCCGAGCGGTGCGGGTTGCCGGATCAGCAGGCCGGCGTGACGCCACGCGTGGTGAAAGTCAGCAACGAGGTGCAGCTGTACGCCGCCGGCGCGGGCAGCGGACGGCTCGGCGTGGTGCTCGTGCACGGCTCGGGTTCGCGCGGAATCTGCAACTGGGCCGGTGAGCTCGGCTGGCTGGCCAAGGCAGGCCTCAACGTCGTCGGTTACGACCAGGCGTGCGTCGGCTCGAGTACGTGCGTCAACGAAGTCCGCCCGATCGACGACCTCCTCGCCGTCGTCGCTGACCTGCGTGCCCGCGGCGCCACCCAGGTCGTGGTCGTCGGCGCATCCGCCGGCGGCTCGATCCCGCTGGTCGCCGCCGCCCGCCCGAACTCCGGAATCACCGCCGTCGTCTCGCTCTCCACCGCCGAACTTGCCACCCCTCTCGGAACCGCCGACGCACTGGAGACGAGCGCGGTGACGGCCGCCCCGGCCATCCGCCAGGCGGTCCTCTACGTCCTGGCCCCCGACGACACCGCCTCCACGGTCGCCGAGCTCACCGCCCTCAGCAAAGCCACCAAAGGCTCCCGACTGATCCTGCTCCCGGCCGGCTCAGGCCACGCCCAAGAGGTTCTGTACGACGCCACCGGCCAGAAGCCGTCCGCCTTCCGCCAGACCTTCCTGGCCTTCCTCCGCACCCCGATCCCGTAGTCCGCGTCCGGACGGCCCCGTGGTTTCCCCGGGTCCGAAGGCTCCGAGGCAGCGTGACAGTGGCCGTGTCACAACGCTGCCTACCTACGGAGCCCCTCATGAACTCTTCGGCACAGAACGACTCCAGGACCCTGCGGGTGTTCCTCGTCCGAGGCCTCGTCGCGATCCTCTGGGCGGTCGTCTTCGCGACCGCCATCCGCTCGGTGACCACGGAGGTCACGGTCGCCGCCGGCGTCCTGCTCGTCGTCTACCCGTTGATCGACGCGGTCGCCACCTTCGTGGACGCCCGCGGCCAGCAGCCGTCCTCGCGGCGTCCGCTGCTGATCAACGCCGCCTCGGGCGTGCTCGCTGCCGTTGCCCTCGGCATCGCCGCGAGTATCGGTGTCCCGGCCGTCTTCGCGGTCTTCGGTGTCTGGGCCGGCGTCACCGGCGCCGCCCAGCTGATCGTCGTACTGCGGCGTCGTCGGCGGCTCGGCAGTCAGTGGCCGCTGATCCTCGCCAACGGCTTCTCGGTGATCGCCGCCGTCGTGTACCTCTTCGTGGCGGTGCGGGTCGACCAGCCGAGGCTGATGGCAGTGGCCATCTACGCGGCCACCGGTGGGGTGGAGTTCGTCGCGACGGCGTGGCTAGTCGCCCGGCGCCGGCGCCTCGCCACCAGGGCCGAACCCGTCCCGAGCATGCCCTGACCAGCCTGCGTCGGCGAGAAAGGTCTGCACGGTGTACGCCGGCCGGCCGACGACGTGCTCGACGGTGTCGGTCACGTCCGCGAAGCTACCGGCGTACACCCGCTCGAACGTCAACACGGTGAGCTCGCGCTCGAATCCGTCCATCCCCTCCACCGCTTCGTCGATCGTCAGCTCGCGGTGCACCACCGGCCGTCCGGCCGCGCGAGTGAGCAGCTCCGCGGTGCGTGGGAGCGAGAGCGACTCGGGTCCGGAGAGCTCGTAGACCTGCCCGGCGTGCCCGTCCTCCAGCAGCGCCCGCTCTGCCACGGCAGCGATGTCGCGGGCGTCGATCCAGGCCACGTGCGCGCCCCGACTCGGGAACGGCAGCTCGCCACGGTCGAGGATCTGGTCCTGGTAGAAGCGCCGATCGGTGAAGACCTGCAGGAACCAGCTCGGCCGCAGGATCGTCCAGCTGTGCGTGCCTCCGCGTACGGCGCGTTCGGCCCGGAGCGCCCAGCCGTCCGGAGCATTTCGCTCGGACAGAAGCACGACGTGCGTCTGAGGGGGAGTCTGGTCGAGGAGCGCCCCGATCAACTCCGGCGCGTCCGCCCGATCCGGCCGGACGAGGTACATGGCGTCGACGCCCTCGGTCGCCGCCGCCCATCCGCCCGGCTCGTCCCAGGAGAACGCAGTCGGCACCACTCCATCACCGACTACCGCCGACGGATCACTGCTCCCGCCGAGAACCTCCACCCCCGTCCGCGCACCCAGCAAGTCAGCCAGCGCAACCCCGGTCTTCCCGCGCACCCCAGTCACCAGCACCCGACCCACGCCCGAACACCTCTCGTCGTCGAGACTCCGAGGTGCCCATGCAACCACGGTCACCGATTCGGCTGGGGATGCCAGGTGGTGTCGAGCGGGACGCCGGCGGCGGCTGCGATGCGGTTACGGGACTCGAGCAGTCGGTTTCTGAGGGCCGGGAGGTCGACGCCGAGCAGTACGCCGTCGCGTTTGACCACGTGGCCGCCGACGAGGACGGTGTCGACCAGGCCGGGGTGGCCGGCGCTGACGATGGTGGCGACCGGGTCGGTGACCGGGAACACGGTCAGGTCGTCGGTGCGCAGCAGGATGAGGTCTGCGTCCTTGCCGGGCGTGATGCTGCCGGTCCGGGAGTCGAGGCCGCACGACCGGGCCGCGTCGACGGTGGCGAACTCCAGTAGGTCCCGGGATCGCAGACCGCCGTCCAGGCCGCGTTGGACGGCGAACGCCGTACGCATCGTCGAGAACATGTCGCCGCCGACCGACGGGACGTCGTCGATCGACAGGGTCGGCCGGAGACCGGCGGCCAGCGCCCGGCCGGTCATCGGCGATCCGAACCCCATCTTCAGCTCGACGTCCGGGCTGATCGACAGCGAGGCGCCCGCGTCGGCGAGCATCCGCAGCTCGTCGTCGCTGATCCCGTTGGCGTGCACGTACGTCGTGGTGTCGCGCAGCAGACCGTACTCGTGCAGGTCGGCGACCGGTCGCTGCGTACCGTCGGAGGCGACGTGCAGACTGGTGCGCAGGTCGAGCTCGGCCGCCAACTTCAGCTCCTGGGCGACCATGTCCGTGCCGGTGTCCTCGGCACCACGCAGCCCGAACGCCATCGTGACCAGGCCGTCCCCGCTCAGCTCGGAACGAACGCGGCGGATGTCGGCCTCGACGGGGTTGGGTGTACCCCAGCCGGCGCCCAGGCAGAAAATCGATCGTCCCGGCGCGTCCCGGAGCGCGGCGACGGCGGCGTCCTCGTGCTCATGGCTCTGCGCGACGTGGTACCAGTCCAGCATCGTCGTCACGCCGGAGTGCAACGCCTCCAGCCGGCCGAGCCGCGTGCCCACGTAGACGTCCTCGGGCCGGTAGTGGGGCTTGACCGTGCCGTGCATCGCCACCGCCCACTCAGGGAACGTCCAGTCCGCACCGACCCCTCGGAAGGCAGTCTGCCAACTGTGCCGGTGGTTGTCGACGAAGCCGGGCATGACGATCCGGTCGGTCGCGTCGATCACCTCGGCGTCCGGCGCGTCGACGTACTCGCCCACCTCGACGATCACGCCGTCCTCGATCAGCACGTCACCGCGCGCGAGCTCGCCCACCACCGGATCCATGCTGACCACGGCGCCACCACGCAACAACGTCTTCATCGGACTCCTTCTGGGGATGCCGGACTCGCTCAAGCGTGGCCGATCGCCCGACGCCATATCGCCGAGTGTTGGCAACTTTGGCAGCAAATTGCGCGGAGTGGTGGCTGGGGATTGTGGTAGCTGGCGGCTTGGCGCAATATTCTGCCGGTATGGATGACGTGGACCGGGCGATTCTGGGCGTGCTCGAGCGGGAGGGGCGGATCAATAACAACGAGCTCGCGGCTCGGGTCGGGTTGTCGCCGTCGCCGTGTTTGCGGCGGGTGCGGCAGTTGGAGGACGCGGGGGTCATTCGCGGGTACCGGGCGTTGATCGATCCCGCCGCGGTCGGCCGGAGCCTGCGGGTGTTCGCAGGGGTTCGGCTGGTACGGCACACCCGGCCGGACGTGGTTGCGTTCGAGCGTGGGGTCGTGCGGTTGCCCGAGGTGGTCGCGTGTCACCACGTCACCGGCAACTTCGACTACCTGCTGCAGGTCGAGGTCGCCGACCTGCCGGCGTACGAAGAGTTCCACGCCAACCAGTTGGCGACGCTGCCCGGCGTGGCGACAGTCAACAGCTACGTCACCATGAAGACGCTGTCGGCTGAGACGGCCGGGACGGTCAGAGAGTGATGGTGCCGCGGATGCAGGTGGTGGTTGCGCCGCTGACCCATACGGTGCCGTCCGGGTCGGCGGTGACCTCGATGCTTGCGGCCCGTCCGACTCTCGCGCCCTGGGAGACGCGGTACGACGAAGGCGCCGCACCGGTGGAGATCAGCCACTGACCGACGGAGGCGTTCATGCTGCCGCAGGCGGGGTCTTCGGGGACGCCGACCCCGGGGGCGAAGGTCCGCAGCTCGAAGTCGTACTCGTGCCCGTCGGGATACGGCCCGATCGCGCCGACCATGGCGGTCGGGATGAGGGCGAGATCGGGTTCGAGCTTGAGAACCTCCTCGGCCGTGGGCAGGTGGATCACGGCCCAGCCGGGTCCGTTGTCGACCCACTGGTGAGCCACGACGCGGTCAGGCGTGATGCCGAACGCGGTGACGATCCGGTCGAGGTAGTCGTCCTCGAGCGAGCCCTCCCGCACCCGGGGCGGGGCCGCGAACGACAGCCTGTCCTCGTCACGCCGTACGGCGACCAAGCCGGCAGCGCACTCCTGGACGATGCGGTCGGCGTGCTGCGGTACGCCGCCGCCGTCCAGCCAGGCCCACGCCGAGCCGAGGGTGGGATGCCCGGCGAACGGCAACTCGCCTCCGGGCGTGAAGATCCGCAGCCGGTAGTCCGCCTCCGGGACCGTCGGCGGCAGCACGAACGTGGTCTCGGACAGGTTCGTCCACACCGCGAGCCGCTGCATCTCCTGGTCGCTCAGCTCCGTCCCGTCCAGCACCACCGCCACCGGATTCCCGGTATAGGGGCCTGAAGCAAACACATCCACCTGGACGAACTCCCGCACCCGCACCCTGACCACCAGCCCCTCTCCGAACCCGCCTCGCCAGCATAGGCGACCGACCCGGTGTGCGGCTCAGTCCGGAGGCTCGACCGGACGACCTTCGGTGCCCGGCGTCACGTCCTGCTCGCGGGGCGGGCGCCGGTCGGGGTTGGGTTCGGGGCCGGCGGAGGGCTCGCCCGCGTCGTGGTCGACCTGTTCGATGTCCAGGCGGCCTTTGTCGAGTTCGTCGTTCTCCAACGCCTCGTTCAGTTCGGTGTCGCTGACGGTCTGGCGCGTGTCGTCCGGACCGGGCCGGTCAAAGCTCATCATCGCCTCCATTCGCTGACCACCCCGGTAACCGTCCACCCGCCCCACCAATCAGGCTCGGGAGGACGACATAGAGCGTCGGGACGAGCAGGACGTCGAACTGATCACACCCGGCGGGCGCCGGGCTTGCCGTTGTCGGTCACGAAGGTGGCGAGGGTGTAGAGCGGCGCGTCCGGCTGGAGGACGGTGTCGGACACGCGGAAGTCGGCCCGCCACTGGTCGCGAGTGACCTCCACCCGCATGTAGCCGCGCTGGTTGTTCTGGAACTTGAGGTGCGGATTGTCGGCAGTCGGTCCGTACACCGTGGTGGGAACAGTGTCGCCGCCACTGCTGATGGACGTACCTAGATACTCGGTCGCCAACGTCTCCGAGCCGGGGTCGCCGAAGTCGGCCTTGAGGTCGAACACCCAGTTGCGATGGGCGTCGCCGGTGATGACGACCGGGTTGGCCGGCCGGTGCTCGGCGATGAAACCGAGCAACTGGTTGCGATCGGCAACATAGCCTTCACCCCAGCCGTCCTGCGAGGAGTACTCGACCCCCGCGCCGGCCTTCTTGTCGAACGGCGCGAACTTCGTCTGGTTCGCGATCACGTTCCAGCGCGCCCTCGACGTCGCCAGCCCGTGCAGCAGCCACTGCTCCTGCGTGTCCCCGAGGATGGTCCGCTCGGGGTCGAGCGAGCCGGGGGAGTAGCCGCCGATCGCGTCGGCCGCGGTCCACTTGGCCTGGTTCGAGCGGTACTGCCGGGTGTCGAGTAGGTGGAACTGCGCGAGATCGCCGTACCGGACGCGCCGGAAGAGCTGGATGTCCGGACCGGCCGGCAGCGACGACCGCCGCAGCGGCATGTTCTCGTAGTAGGCCTGGTAGGCCGCCGTACGCCGGGCCAGGAACACCTCGCCCGAGTCGCCGCCGCCGATGTCGTCGGCGTAGTTGTTGGTCACCTCGTGGTCGTCGGGGATGACCAGGAACGGCAGGTTCGCGTGCGCGGCCTGCAGCGCGGGATCGGTCTTGTACTGCGCATGCCGGATCCGGTACTGCGTGAGGTTCGTGATCTCCACCGGGGGAACGTGGGCGCGGTCGAGCGCCGGGTTGCCGGCCGACGGGCCTTCGTAGATGTAGTCGCCGAGGTGGACGACCAGGTCGAGGTCCTGGGCGACGATGTCGCGGTAACCGACGAAGTACCCGGCCGGGTAGTTCTGGCAGCTCGTGATCGCGAGGCGCAACCGGGACGGACAAGCATCGAACGCCGGCGCCGTCTTGGTCCGGCCGACCGGGCTGATCGCGTTGCCGGTGCGGAAGCGGTAGAAGTACTCGCGTCCCGGCCGGAGTCCGGAGACCTCGGCGTGCACGGAGTGACCGAGCTCCGGGGTGGTTTCGACGGCGCGCCGGCGGACGATCCGGCGGAAGCGTTCGTCCTCGGCGATCTCGTACCGTACGCCGAACGACTGCGGCGGCATGCCGCCCGTCCCGTCCTCCGCGAGCGGGTCCGGAGCCAGGCGGGTCCACAGCACGAATCCGTCCGGCAGCGGATCGCCGGACGCCACACCGAGACGGAAGGGGTCGCCGAGCTGCGGCGGCAGGGCGGCGGCCGTCGGTGGCGCGGCGAGCTGACCGCCGACGACGGCGGCCGCGGCGCCGAGGCCGCCGATCGCCAGCAGGTTGCGGCGGCTCAGCTCGGTGGACGGGTTCTGCTCAGCGTCGGGACGGCTCATGCTCGCTCGAGGTCCTTCCAGGCGTTCGTGAGTGGTTGACAACGCGAGACAGAACGGTGTCAAGCACTGCCGTTCGACCGGCCAACAGCACACAACACCGGAGCGAACGCTGCCTGTCCGACTGGCGGGTTCGCCTCAGCGGGGGCGGCTGGACTCGCGGATGACGAGTTCGTGGGGGACGGTGTAGACCCGGGCCGGGTCGCGGTTGCCCTGGATCCTGCTGATGAGGGCCTCGAAGGTGCGGTCGGCCAGCAGGTCCATGTCCGTGGCGACACTGCTGAGGCTCGGGGTCAGGTAGCGGCCGTCGACGATGTTGTCCCAGCCGATGACCGCGACGTCGTCGGGGACCCGGACCTGGTGCTCGGTGAAGGTCCGGATCGCGCCGATCGCGAGCAGGTCGCTCGCGCAGACGACGGCGTCGATCTGCCCGATCCGGGGCAGCAGTTGCTCGGCCATCGCCGCGCCCGTCTCCCGGCTGTACCGGTCGCAGCGCAGCAGCCACTCGGGCCGGCTCTCCAGGCCGAGCTCGCGCACAGCGGCCCCGAAGCCGAGCTGCCGCAACTGCCCGACGCTCGACGGCCGGGCCGGGTTGCCGCCGAGGTAGGCGATCCGCCGCCGACCTCCCTCGGCCAGATGCCGTACGACGTCCCGCGCGGACTGCTCGTTGTCGATCGCGACGTAGTCGGCCGCGCCCTCGCTCAGGTGTTCGCCGAGCATCACCATCGGCGTGAACCGGCTCATCTCCGTCACCCGCCCCGGATCCACCGCGAGCGGGCTGTAGATGACCCCGTCGATGCTGTGACCGGGGTAGCCGCCGGCGGCCCGGAGTTCGTGCTCGTCACTGCGACCGGTCTCGTCGGTGAAGACGGCGTACCCGTGCCGTTCGCCGGCCATGATCAGCGCGTGCGCGAGGGCGCCCAGGTACGGCTCGTCGATCCGCGGTACGGCGAGCGCGACGATGTTGCTGCGGCCGCTCTGCAGTTGCCGCCCGACCAGCGACGGGGTGTAGCCGAGCTCGGCGATGGCCGCCTTCACCCGCGCCCGGGTCTCGGCCTTCACGTGCCGCCGCTCGTGCACCACGTTGGTCACGGTCTTCAACGACACCCCGGCCAGCTCCGCGACGTCCTTCAACCGGGCCGGACGCGGCGGCCCACCGTTCGCGGACGACGTCATGGCTTCCTCTCGACTGGCTCGAAACACCGTAGGACGACATCTTGACAGAGCCCACGAGCCCGGTCAGCATCACTTCTAACGTTAGAACTTCCAACGTTAGAAGTATCCGACGCCTCGCCGCCGACAAGGAAGTCGCCTCGTGAACAAGATCGCGTACGTCGCCTCGATCGCGCTGACCACCGGAGCACTGTTCGCCACTGCGGCCTGCACCGGCGGCGCGCCCGGCACCGGGTCCGGGGACGTCCAGCAGGACACCAGCGAACAGCAGGAGATCCGCTACATGATCGGCCAGCCGGAGGATCCGGCGGACCTGGAGCTGATCAAGTCCGACCTGAAGACGTTCGAGTCGAAGAATCCCGGCATCACCGTGAAGCTCGACGTCATCCCGTCCGAGAACGTCCGGACCGTCCTGCAGACCCAGCTGCGCTCCGGTGAGGGGCCCGACGTCTTCGGCTACGACACCGGCCCGGGCTTCGCCGGCGCGCTGGCCAAGGCCGGCCTGGTCTACGACCTGACCGGTGCGTACGACGAGCACGACTGGCCGATCTACGACTTCGCGAAGAAGCGGGTCACGTTCGACGGCAAGATCGTCGGCGTGCCGAGCCAGATCGAGGAGGTCGGCGTCTTCTACAACAAGACCCTGTTCGCGAAGTACGGGATCGCCCAGCCGAAGACGCTGCCCGAGCTGACCGCCGCGGCCGAGAAGCTCAAGCAGAACAATGTCGTCCCGCTCGCCGTCAGCGACAAGGAAGGCTGGCAGGGCGGCCACCTGCTCAGCATGGCGCTGTCCAGCGCGGTCGGCTCCAAGGGCATGGACGACCTGCTCAACGGCCGTACGTCGTGGAACAGCCAGCCGGTCGTGGACTCGCTGGCGGTCTGGAAGGACTGGAACGACAAGGGGCTGCTCACGCCGTCGCCGACCGCGGTCACCTACGACAACGCGAACGCGCTGTTCTACTCCGGCAAGGCCGCGATGAACCCGACCGGCAGCTGGCTGGCCCTGGACATCGAGCGGAACGCCAAGTTCGAGGTCGGGTTCGTCCCGTTCCCGGCCAAGGACGGCCCGGGCATCTTCAGCGGCGGTCTCGGCTCCGGCACGTTCGTGTCCGCCTCGACCACCAAGGCGGAGGCGTCGATCAAGTTCCTCGACTACCTGCTGACCCCGGAGCATGGTCGCTGGGCGGCGGAGAAGTTGCAGGACATCCCGGCGTACCCGATCGACACGAACGGGATGACGGCGTCGCCGCTGTTCAAGCAGGTGCTGGACGACTCGGCCAAGATCGCCGACGGCACCGGTGACTTCGGGTACAACATCGACGTCCTCACCACCGACGTCTTCAACAACGCCATGTGGAAGGGCATCCAGGGCGTCCTGAGCGACCAGGCCGAGCCGGCCCAGGTGGCCGCCCAGCTGCAGGCGGCGTACGAGAAGTCGGCCAAGTAGGATGCGGGCCGCCAGCAACGTTCCCGCGGTCACCCGCAGAGCCCAGGCGCGGCTCGGCATCCTGCTCGCGCTGCCGGTCGCGGTCGTCACGGCGGTGTTCTTCGTGTTCCCGATGGCCAACGCGCTGTACTACGCGGTGGTCGACTTCGACGGCCTCGACCCGACCCCGCCGTTCGTCGGACTGAGCAACTTCACCGAGATGTTCACCGACTCCGCGACCTGGCACGCGCTCGGCAACAACGCGATCTGGATCGCGATCGGCACCGCCGCGCCGATGGTCATCGGGCTGCTGACCGCGGTGCTGATCTGGTCCGGCCGCGGCGGCTCGGTCTACCGGCTGCTGTTCTTCCTGCCGTTCCTGCTGCCCGGGGTCGCGATCGGCATCGTCTGGGGCTGGATGTACGACCCGGTCAACGGCTGGATCAACCGCCTCCTCGGCGCGGTCGGGCTCGACGGCCTGAGCCGCGGCTGGCTCGGAGACCCGGACACCGCGATCTTCGCGGTGCTGGCGACCGCGATCTGGGCGACCTGCGGGTTCGTCACCATGATCATCCTGTCGGCCCTGCGGAACGTCGATGTCGAGCTCGTCGACGCCGCCCGGATCGACGGCGCGAACGCGGCCCAGCGGCTGTGGCACATCCTGCTGCCGCAGATCATGCCGGTGTTCCTGATGGTCCTGACGCTCACCCTGGTCGGCGGGTTCAGCGTCTTCGACATCATCTTCATCATGACCGGCGGTGGACCGGCCGACGCGACCGAGGTGCTCGGGACCTACGCGTACTCGAGCGCGTTCGAGCTCAACCGGATCAGCTACGGCACGGTGCTGGCCCTGCTGATCACGGTCCTGGCGGTTCCGTTCGCCATCATGCTGAACCGTCTCCAGCGACGGCTCTCGCTGCAAGGGCTGGGGGCCTGATGGTCGACGTACCTGTGGCTGTCTCCCGCGGCAGCGAGTCCGAGAACCGCCCCGCAGTCCGGCGATTGTCCGCCCACCGGTCCAGCGGGCTGGTGGTCCGCCACCTGGTCCTGGTCGCGATGGCGGCGCTCACGTTGTTCCCGGTGCTGCTGGTCATCTCGACGGCGCTCAAGACCCCGCAGGACGTCCGGAGCAATCCGTTCGGGCTGTTCTCGTCGTTCTCCCTGGAGAACCTGCGGTCGGCCTGGACGGTGGGGCAGTTCAGCAGCTACCTGCTGGACAGCGTCCTGCTCAGCGTTCCGAGTACGGCGGTGGTGATCGTGATCTCCACGATGGCCGGCTACGCGTTCGCCCGGTTGCCCTTCCCGGGACGGTCGGTCGTCTTCTACCTCGTCGTACTCGGCCTGCTGGTGCCGTTCTTCACGTACATGATCCCGTTGTACTTCCAGCTGCGGTCGATGGGGCTGCTGGACAGCCTCGTGGGGGCCAACCTGGTACTGATCTCCACCAACTTGTCGTTCGGGACGTTCTTCATGCGGGCGTTCTTCTCCGACCTGCCGGAGGAGCTCGAGCAGGCGGCCCGGATCGACGGCGCGTCCGAGGGGCGCATCTTCGCGCAGGTGATGATGCCGCTGGTGAGCTCGGGCGCGGCCGCGCTGACGGTGTTCACGTTCCTGAGCAACTGGAACAACTTCCTGGTGCCGCTGCTCTACCTGCCCAGCGGGAAGTACCGGCCGCTCACGGCCGGGCTGTACAACTTCACCGGCGGCCGCTCGATGGACATCGGGCCGCTCGCGGCCGGCACGTTGATCACGATCGTCCCGGTCATCGTCATCTTCGTGATCCTGCAACGGCAGGTCACGCAGGGCTTCATCTCCGGCGCCGTCAAGGGCTGACCCCGTTCTGCTCGAACCCGAAGGAGACCTATGCCATCCCTGGTCAGATTCAGCTCACCACGCGTCGCGGAGGTGGTGCCCGACCTCGAGCGCACGCCCGAGCCTGACGAGGTCCTCATCCGCACCTTGTACTCCGGCATCTCGGCAGGCACCGAACTCACGGCGTACCGCGGCAGCAACCCCTACCTGAACAAGCGATGGGATGACGCGTCCCGTCTCTTCGTCGACGGCGGCACCTCGTTCAGCTACCCAGTCGACGGCTGGGGATACGAGGAGGTCGGCGAGGTCGTCTCGCTCGGTACGGCCGCCGAAGGAGTGAAGGTCGGGGACGTCGTCTGGGGCACCTGGGGACATCGCAGCCACACGGTCAAGAAGGCGGAGTGGGCCGCGCGGCGGATCCTCGACCCGGCGGTCGATCCGCGGGTCGGCATCTTCAGCCAGATCGGTGCGATCGCGCTGAACCTCGTGCTGGACGCGGACATCCATATCGGCGAGACGGTGGCCGTTTTCGGTCTCGGCGTACCCGGTCAGCTGGCCGCGCAGCTCTCCCGGCTGAACGGCGGCCGGGTGATCGCCGTCGATGGCCTGCCAGCTCGACGTCAACTGGCGCTGGAGCTCGGGGCCGACCTCGCGCTCGACCCGGCCGAGGGAGGGGTGGCGGAGCGGATCCGCGAGCTCACCGACGGGCGTGGGGCCGACGTCTGCCTGGAGGTGTCGGGCAGCTACCACGCATTGCACGAGGCGGTCCGGTCGGTCGCCTACAGTTCGCGGGTCTGCGTGGCCGGCTTCATGCAAGGCGAGGGAGCCGGCCTGCGGCTGGGGGAGGAGTTCCACCACAACCGGGTGGCGTTGGTCTGCTCGCAGATCTCGGGTGTCGCGCCGGGACTGCAGCACCGCTGGGACTACGACCGGCTGGCGACGACGGCCATCCAGCTCGCGTCGGCGAAGCGGCTGAACGTGACCGACCTGATCACTCACACCGTGCCGATGGCCGACGCCGCCGAAGCCTTCCGGATGCTCGACGAGCGTCCGCAGGAGGCGCTGCAGGTCGTACTCAGCTTCGACGAAGGGATGACCGCATGAGCTTCCGGCTCGCAGCCGCCGAGATGACCCTGCCCGGCGAGACGTTGGAGGACAAGTTCAAGTTTGTGCGGACGGTGGGGTTCGACGGCATCGAACTGTCCGCGCGGGGTGACGGCATCTTCGGCGCGCGGCTCGACGAACTGCGCCGGGCCCGCGACGCCGGCGTACTCATGCCGACCGCCGTCGTCCACATGGACCACTTCATCGGCGACTTCGACCCGGACCGCCGCCGGGACGCGATCGAGCAGCTCAAGGTCCACCTCAGCACGATCGCGGCGGCAGGCGGTACCGGCATCGTGTCGCCGCACGCGTTCGGCCTGTTCTCCCGGCGGCTGCCGCCGTTCGAACCGCCGCGGTCGGTCGAGGACTCGCGCGCCGCGTTGGTCGAGGCGCTGCGCGAGGTCGGCGAGCACGCCGAGTCCGTCGGCGCGAAGGTCTACCTGGAGCCGTTGAACCGGTTCGAGGACTTCGTGATCAACCGGTTGGCGGACGCGGTCTCGGTCGTCGAGGAGGTCGCATCGCCCGGCGTGATGATCACCGCGGACACCTTCCACATGTCGATCGAGGAGGCTCGGATCGGCGAGTCGATCAAGGACGCCGGCGCGCTGATCGGCCACGTCCAGCTGGGCGACAGCAACCGCCTCGAACCCGGCGCCGGCCACTACGACTGGCCGGAGACCCTGGACGCCCTGGAAGCGATCGGTTACCAGGGTTGGCTGGCGATGGAATGCGGCCTGAGCACCACCGTCGACCAGGTCCTCCCCAAGGTAGCCAAGCTCCTGACCCGCTGAGAGAAGCCCTCTCGACAGCAGGACAATACTGGGTATTATACCGAGTATCATCCTGGCTGGACGGAGGAACGATGAGCATCCGCCATGCGCTGCTCGCCCTGCTCGCGGAGGGACCGAAGTACGGTCTGCAGTTGCGGCAGGAGTTCGAGTCGCGGACCGGGGAGGTTTGGCCGCTGAACGTCGGCCAGGTCTACCTCACCCTGCAGCGGCTCGAGCGTGACGAGCTGGTCGAGTCCGAGGACGCGGCGGGTGTGGAGCGCGAAGGTCCACAGAAGACCTTCCGGATCACGCCCGCCGGCCAGGACGAGTTGACGACGTGGCTACGGACGACGCCGGACGTCGCCGGCCCGCCGCGTGACGAGCTCGTGATCAAGGTTCTGGTGGCGTTGCGGCTGCCGGGCGCCGATGTTCCCGCGCTGCTGCAGGCCCATCGCCGGCACCTGGTCGAGCTGATGCAGCGATACACCCACCTCAAGGCCGAGGCGCCGGACAGTGAGCTGAGTCTGGCCTTGATCGCCGACGCGGAGCTGTTCCGCCTCGAGGCGGTAGTGCGGTGGCTCGACGCCACGGAGGCGCGGCTGGCGCACCAGTCCCACGAGCAGCCCACCGCACGCACCGAGCGCGCGGTCACGAGGCGGGCGGCCCGGGTATGAGTGCCGCGGTCGAGCTTCGGCAGGTGTCGAAGACGTACGGCGCCGCCGCCGGCGAGGTCCACGCCCTGCGTGATCTGGACCTGACGGTCCAGGCGGGTGAACTGGTCGCGGTGATGGGTCCCAGCGGCTCGGGAAAGAGCACGCTGCTGACGATCGCGGGCAGTCTGGAGGAGCCGTCCGGCGGGGAGGTGCTGGTGACCGGCCTGCCGTTGGCCACGATGTCGCGGGACGACCGGGCGCGGTTGCGCCGGCGGACGATCGGCTTCGTCTTCCAGGACTTCAATCTGCTCCCCGGCCTGACCGCGGTCGAGAACGTGACGCTACCGCTCGAGCTCGACGGCGTCGGCGTACGCGCCGCGCGGACGATCGGCCTCGCGGTCCTCGAGGAGCTCGGTCTGGCCAGGCAGGCGCAGCAGTACGCCGACGAATTGTCCGGCGGTGAGCGCCAGCGGATCGCGATCGCACGTGCCGTCGTCGGTGACCGCCGGGTGCTGCTCGCGGACGAACCGACCGGTGCCCTGGACTCGGTCAACGGCGAAGCGGTCATGCGGATGCTGCGCACGGCCTGCCGGCGCGGTGTCGCGGGTGTGGTCGTCACCCACGACGCGCAGCTCGCGTCGTGGGCGGATCGGATCGTCTTCCTGCGGGACGGCCGCATCGTCGACCAGACCACGCGTCCGGCGGGCCCGGAGACCTTGCTCGGGCAGGGTGCGGCTCGATGACGAGCCGACGTGGACCCGATGCCTCGCGCCGGGCGGTGGTGCGCTGGGCCTGGCGGATGTTCCGCCGGGAGTGGCGGCAGCAGGTCCTGGTCATCGCGGTCCTGTCGGCCGCGGTCGCCGCTTCGATCGGTTTGACCTCGGCCGCGTACACGACGACGCCGGTGCCGGACAACGCGGTCTTCGGTGCCGCCACTCACGTCGTGAGGTTCAGCGGCGATCCGCAGTCGTTGGCTCGCGACATTCCCGCTGCCCGGGAGGCGTTCCGACGCCACGAGGTGATCGTCGATCGCCACGTGCCGCGGCCGGGGGTCTTCGAGCCCGTCGACTACCGCACCCAGGATCCCGCCGGCCGACTAGGCGGCCCGCGGCTGGCGCTGCTCGAGGGAAGGTATCCGGCAGCCGGCCAGGTCGCGATCACCGACGGCCTGGCCGCCGCCCTCCGGGTCGACGTCGGTCGGCCGGTCGCGCTCGACGGAGTACCGCGAACGGTCGTCGGTGTCGTCGAGAATCCCGGGGATCTCGGTGACGAGTTCGTGCTGCTGCCACCGTCCACCGTCGATGGTGCCGTCGACGGTGCCGGCGAGGTGACGGTGCTGGTCGATGGGTCCGACGACGAGGTACGCGCGTTCCGGCCACCCAGCGGAGCGGCTCTCGACATCGGATCGCGACCAGCGGGTCAGGGCCTGGTCGCAGCCGTGACCACGCTCGTGCTCTCGACTGTCGCCTTGCTGTTGATCGCGCTGATCGCGGCGGCCGGCTTCGTCGTCGTCGCCCATCGGCGCATGCGCCAACTCGGCCTGCTGGCGGCGATCGGTGCCACCGAGCGCCGGCTCCGCCTGGTGACGCTGGCCAACGGAACCGCAGTAGGAGCTGTCGCCGCCGTGGTCGGTGCGGTCGTCGGTCTGGCCGGCTGGTTCGGCGTCGCCCCGCTGGTCGAGCGTGCCGTCGGCTACCGGATCGACCAGTTCGCGGTGCCGGTCTGGGTGATCGCCGCCGGGATGCTACTCGCTGTGGTCGCCGGAACGGCGGCTGCCTGGTGGCCGGCTCGCACAGTCGCGCGGGTACCAACGGTCCGCGCGCTGTCCGGCCGCCCGCCCGAACCGCAGCCGGTACGTCGCTCGGCCGCTCTCGCAGTGGTGTTCGCCGTGACGGGGCTCGGGTGTCTGGTGCTGGGCGGCGACCTGGCCGACGAGACGAGGGTGCACTGGACGAACGCCGCTCTGCTGGTCGCCGGAGTGGTCGCGTTGACGCTCGCGGTGCTGTTCGTCTGTCCGCTGGCGCTGCGCGTGCTCGGAGCGTCCGTCGGACGGTTCCCGGTCGGCGTCCGCCTGGCGATCGGCGACCTGGCCCGCTACCGGGCCCGCTCGGGTGCCGCACTGGCGGCGATCACGCTGACGCTGGGAATCGCCGTCGCGCTGGTGGTTTCGACGACAGCTGCCCAGGCGACCGACGACGAGGGGAATCTGCCGGCCGGCCAGTTGCTGATCCGGTCCAGCCAGGTGGACGGGCCGTTCGTGCCCGAGGCGGACGACCTCGACGGTCTCCGCGCCGGCGTCGATCGCCTGGTCGCGTCGCTGGACGACCCCACGGTGACGCCGCTCGACGCGGCCCTCGATCCCGCTACCCCGCGCGACCCGAACTTCGACGGACGGATGGCGATCAGCCTGGCCCGGCACACGGAGGACGGCTGGATGGACGTCAGCCTGCTGTACGTCGCGACCCCGGACAGTCTCGCTCGCAGCGGCCGTCGACTCGCCGACGCTCCCGGTGACGCCGTACATTCCCGTGAGATCGGTGAGCTCGCCCTGCTCGGGGTGCGGACGAAGATCGAGCGGCTCGAGAGCGTTCAGCGGCTCGAGCCAGGCTACGACTCGCTGCCGGGCACCTTCGTCACCGATCAGGCGCTGACCGAGCGCGGTTGGGTCGCCGTTCCGTCCGGCCGCTGGCTGGTCAGCACCCCCTCGCCGCTGACAACCGACCAACTCGTCGCTGTCCAGGAGACGGCGGCCGGTGCAGGCCTGACGGTCGAGGTGCGGAACCGCCAGGGCGGTCTGGGCGCCCTGAGGTCAGGCGCGACCGCGGCCGGGATGCTGGCCGCGCTCGGCATCATGGCCATGACGGTCGGTCTGGTCCGCGCGGAGGGTGCTCGCGACCTCCGGGTGCTCAGCGCGGCCGGCGCCACCACACGAACCCGCCGCACGCTGACGGCCGCCACCGCTGGCGGCCTGGCGATCCTGGGCGTCGTCCTCGGCACCGCCGCCGCGTACGCCGGCCTGATCGCCGGATTCGCGTCCGACCTGGGCGACCTCGTCCCGGTCCCGATCCTCCACCTCGCCGTCATCGTCCTCGGCCTGCCGCTGGCCGCGACCATCGGAGCCTGGCTCCTGTCCACCCGCGAGCCCGCCCAGACAGCCCGCAACCCCGTCGAGTGACCTGCGCTCCCGTCACGACCGGGTGCGGAGGGTGTAGCGGCGTTCGGCGTACGCGAGGTCGTCCTGCCAGAGGCGGCCGGCGGCCCAGCGCATCGCGGGTCTGAGGGCGGCTGCGGCTCTGGTCGCCCAGACGAAGCCCGGGCGGTCCGACGTCGCGATCGTTGCCTCGATCACCGCGGTCCGGGAACGGCCGTCGTGGCCGGGGCCGATAGGAGTCGCGTGGGTCTCGACGACGCTGCCCGCCCCTTCGCCGGACAGGATCCGCATGATCACGGTCCGCGGTCCGGGGCAGGTGAACTCCGCGCGCACCGGTACGCCGATCGGCCCGCCCAACCGGAACGTGACATCGACGAGGAACCGGTCCGCCACCGGATCGTCCACGCCCTCCGGGATCTCGACGACCCGGAGATCGGAGAACGAGTACGGGTGGAACCACGCGCCGTGCCAGGGATCGAGGCGATTGGCCACGATGTCGACGGGCTCGCAGATCCCTTCCATGGTGGCGACCGCGTCGACGACCCGCTCACCGCGGGGCCGAAGGAGCTCGAGCGGCCGATCGGTCGGCTCCTCGCCACCGACGCCGTCGAGCCGGACCCAGCACAGTACGCCGTCGTCGTGGCTCGGGAACGACCGCCAACCCGTCCGGTCGCCGTCGTCCCCGACGGCCAGGCCGTGCCAGCGGCACACCACCTTCCCGCAGTCGATCGCCCCGAGCGCCAGTGGCGCACCGAGGTGGGGGCACGCACCCTCACCGACCCGGAGCGAGCCATCGACGTTGCGCCAGGCAACGAGCTCCACGTCGGCGACGACGATCCCCAGCGGCTTGTCCGTGCGCACCTCGCGACTGGCCGCGAACACGAACCAGTTGCCCGAGGCCCGGTTCGTGGCCCGTTTGACCGCGGACTCGATCACCGCGGGCGAGGCTGCGCGGTACGTCGGCTCCTGCCGGCTCCAGGCCTCCCGGGGAAGGAACTGGACCGGCCAACTGCCGGGCCAGGTGGTCCGGATCCGGCGCGTCACGCGATCTCTGAAGTGGTTCACAGCGATGCCCTCTCCGGTTGGCGGGGCCGGTGCAGGCCCCGGATCCTCGGTCCGTTCGGAACGGAGTACAGCTCGTGGCCTGGCTGTCCGAAGTCGCCGAGCAGCAGGTTCGCGGCGTGGACGCCGGTGGTCGCGGCCCGCTCCATCAGCGCCACGGGCAGGTCGATCCGGATCCCGTCGCCGGCCAGCACCAACCCGTCGACCGGTGTCCTGACCGGCGGCCGGCCCGCGAACGAGCCCGGGGTGAACCACGGGCAGTCGTCGTTCCAGAGCGAGACGGCGTCGACGGTCTTCGCGTCCGCGGTCTCCGGATAGACCCGATGCAGCTGCGCCTCGAGTCTCGTCGCCAACGTTCCGGCCAGGTTCGGATCGGCGGAGTACGCGTGCAGCTCGACGACGGAGCCGCCGTGCGTACCAGCCCAGCGACGAGCCTCGGCTTCGTACCGTTCGAGCACCGACACGTTGTCCAGCTCACCCCATCCCGCCGTACCCAGGAAGGCTGGACGCGCCGCGTCTACAGGTCGATCGAGCCAGAGTCGATGCACGAGGAACGGCGGCGCGTTGAGCTGGCTCGCCATCTGCTCACGCCACTCGGGTGGTCCCAGGTCCGGCGAGTGCTGCAGGAGATGCTGAAGCCCGCGCAGGTCCGCCGCCAGTACGACGGCATCCGCGTCCATGCTGCGATCAGCCGCATGCACCCGGAACCGCCGTGGACCGTCCACCTCGATCGCGTCGACGGTGGCCGACGTGGCGACGTCCGCGCCGAGATTCTCCAAGTACCGTCCCAACGGCTCCCACAACGCCGGGCCGAAGGCGGCGTCGGGCACGTCGAACAGCAGGCCCTCGGACGATCCGAGGAAGTAGAGATGGAACATCAGGGCCATCTCCGCAGCGGACAGCTGACTCGGTGGCGCGAAGAAGCTGCGGCTGAACACCTCGAACGCCAGGTGCCGCGCGGCCGACGGGAAGTTGATGGCCGCCAGGAAATCGTCCGCCGTGACCGAGTCCAGTCGTCGATACACCTCCGGCACCGAAACGGTGGCCAGCGGCAACGCGGCCCGCGCGTTCAACCGCAGCAGGTCACGCAGGCCGAAGGTCGGACTGCGCAGTGCGAACAGGACGGCGTTCCAGGGCGGCGTCGTCGGCAACCCACGGAACGTGTCCGTCCGGCCCTCCGCGTCCACCAGCGGATAATCGGGTACGCCGACCAGCCGGCGCAGCTCGGGATCCGTCCGGCGGAGCAACTGCCTGAGGTTGTAGTACTGCCGGAAGAACGCGTGGAACCCGCGGCCCATCGACACAGTGCTTCCGTCGCGCAAGTCCTGCGACCACGATGCGACCCGGCCACCGAGGTAGGGCTGACCTTCCAGCAGGGTGACTTTGACCCCACGTTCGGTCAGTGCGGTCGCAGCCGAGAGTCCCGCGATCCCGCCACCGACGACGATCACCCGGCGATCGGGGACCGCGGCCTTGTGCGGGGCCGGTGGGCGATGAGTCTCGATGCGGGCGTCACGGCCGAGGGGGACGGGCATCAGTCGCCGTCCGCTGGGAGTGGGCGCGTGCCGAGGAAGGTGTGCACCACATCGCGTTGCCAGCCGGACATCCCGCACTCGGTCACGTGCTCGAAGCCGTTGGCTGCCATCCGCTGCCGGAAGGCAGACACTCCGTCAAAGGCCAGCACACTCCGCCACAGATGACGGTAGAGCGTCGTGTCCCGGGTCGTCACCTTGCCCAGCGGAATGATGATGCCCCAAGCAACTGATGACCAGAGCGTACGGGCGAGACGTGAGTCGGCGACGGAGTACTCGTGCACGGCCAACCGGCCGCCCGGCCGCAACAGACCACGGAGCTTGCGCAGCCCGGCGTCCGGGTCGTCCAGGTTCCGGATCAGGTAGGCGGCGAGTACGGCGTCGAAGGACCCGCCGAGCCCGGCCGGATCCAGGTCCTCCATCGAGCTGTGGAGGAACCGCACCCGATCCGGGAAACCCTTGCGCCGGGCGCGCTCAATCATCGCCGACGAGGCGTCGAAGGCCACGATCTCCGCGTGCGGCGCGACCTTCAGCAGCGCTGCCGTCGACGCGCCCGTACCGCACCCCGCGTCGAGCACACGCAGGCCACGGCCGCCGTCGGGAAGCTCGAGGCGCGCCGCACTGAGCCGAAGGTGCTTGTGGTAACCGGGATTCAGGCCGACCAGGCGGTCGTATCCGAACGCACCGGCATCGAAGGCGGCCGGCACCTCGCTGCGGGGGAGTCCAGCGGTCATCGAAGCTCCTCACTCTTCTCCACGCTGCTGGTCCTGGATTCGGAGCGCAGCTTGAGGTACTCCCACACGAGCAGCGTCGCCGTGATCAGAGACATGCCGAACGCGAAGTCCTCGACAGGGATGTCCCAGGGGAAGCGCACGCCGACGGTGTGCCGGTCGGCGTACAGCACGATCGGAGCGTTCAGCTTCGTCAGCCAGCCGTCCACCGGGATCTGGAAGCCGAACACGATGATCATGCTGATCCAGTACGCCGGCCGCCGGAACAGACCCGTCCGCAGCCACCGGAGCTCCAGCAGCACGACGGCGACGACCGACAGTACGGCGGGCAGCGTGTATCCGAGTCCTCTCATGCCGTGTCCCGGGCCTTCCAGCGGCCGAGCATGAGCGTCACGGTCTCGTAGGTGAGCAGCCCGCAGGTCGGGACGACGACGAAGAACACCAACTCTTCCAGCGGAATGTTGCCGGGCAGCGTGATCCCGGTCAGATAGGCGGCGTCGTAGCCCCAGACGCCGGCCGCGATCGCGATGGCGTCCCAGATCAGGAACACCGTGACGACCGGGAGCAGGGCCAGCACCCAACGCCGCGGCCTGCGGTACACCCGCGCTCCCAGCAGTTCCAGCGGCAGGGTGATCGCCACGCACAAGCCCATCACGATCAGGTACTGCAGGTGATTCACCGGGCACCTCCCGCTCGTCGGCGTACCCATAGGGCCCGGACCAGGGCCGCGCCGCCCACCGTCAGCTTCCGGCTGGTGGTGACGCGCGCCCGCCGCGCGAAGACGTTGTAGTCGGCCGCCTCGATCCGCTGCAGGATCTCCGAGTAGAGGACGTACGCCGTCCGCACGCACGGTCTCGACCGCGGCGCGAGCTGGTCGATACCTCGCTCGGCGACGGTGTAGATCTCCCGGGTCAGCGCGATCTGCTCGCGCAGGGCCGCGACGATTCGTTGCTCGGTGCATCCATTGCGCAGACACCAGCCGATCAGGTCGCGATCCACGCCGTGGGCGGCGAGCTCGTCCAACGGCAGGTAGATGCGTCCACGCTCGAAGTCCTCGGCGATGTCGCGGAGAAAGTTCGTCAGCTGGAACGCGAGACCGAGCGCGGCCGCGGCGGGCGCGGCGTCGGACTGGCGGCCGACCGTTCCCAGCACCGGCAGGACTTGCAGACCGATCACCTCGGCCGAGCCGCGGGTGTAGCGGTACAGGTCCGATCTGGTCGGGTATTCCTCGACGGTCAGATCCATCCGCATCGAGGTCATGAAGTCGTCGAACAGACCCGGATCGATCTCGTACCGCCGCGCGGTGTCGACGACCGCGGCGAGGATCGGGTCGTCGCTGCCGCCGCCTTGGAGGCCCGCGCTGAGCCGCTCCTGGATCCCGAGCAGGGCGTCGGCGATGTCCTGCGTGGTCGCCTGCGGGTCGGGTACGTCGACGATGTCGTCGGCGAACCGGGCGAACCCGTAGAGGGCGTGCACCGCGGGCCGCTGCTCCGGCGCCAGCATGCGGGTCGCGAGGTAGTAGGTCTTGCCGTGCTCGGCGTTCAGGCGCCGGCAGCTGACGTACGACCGGACCAGGAAGGGATCCTGGATGCCGGCGGCGGTGAGCTCTGCGGTCTTCATCTGTTGCCTCCGGCTCTGAGCTTCGATCGGTCGGCGGTCCGGACCGGTCCGGTGACGCGGTCCGCGGCGAGCCGCCCGGAGAGCAGAGCCGTCGGTACGCCGACTCCCGGTACAGTCCCGCCACCGGCGAGGACGACGTTCTCGGTCTGCCGCGGGAGGTTGCCCGGGCGGAACGGTCCCGTCTGGGAGAAGCTGTGCGACCACGCGAAGGGTGTTCCGGCCACCATGTCCTGCGCGGCCCAGTCGGCCGGTGTGATCAGGTGCCGGGTGGTGACGGCGTCGGCCAGTCCCGGGAGCTGTCGTTGCTCGACCAGGGCCACGAGCTCGTCGGCGTACCGCTCGCCCAGCGTCTCCCAGTCGAGGCCGGGCGCCGTGGCGAGATTCGGCACGGGCGCCAGGATCGAGATCGTGTCGCGGCCGGGCGGACCGAGCTGCGGGTCGGTCGCGGTCGGCCGGGTGATGAGCAGGGACGGGTCGGACATCAGCTCGCCGTCCCGGATCAGTTGCTGGAATGTCTTCCGCCACGCCGCCCCGAAAGAGATGGTGTGGTGCGCGACGTCGGCGTACTCCCGGTTCACGCCGGCGTGCAGGACGACCGCGGACGGCGCGGCGCGCAGCGGCACCGGCCGGCGCGGCGCGATGCCCATCAGGTCGTAGCTGACGGGGAGCTCGGTGGTCAGAACGACGGCATCGCAGGAGAAGCGTCGTCCGTCCTCGGTGATGACCGCGGTCACGCGGTCGCCGATCTTCTCCAGTGTCCGGACGTTAGCGTCGTAGTGGAACTCCACGCCACAGTCCGTCGCTGCCTCCGCGAGCGCGTCGGGCAGGCGGCTGACTCCACCGGACGGGAAGTACACGCCGGCGACCGTGTCCATGTAGGTGATCACGGCGTAGAGAGCCAGGGCGTCGTACGGCGCCTGGCCGACGTACAGGGACTGGAACGTGAAGACCCGGCGCAGCCGCTCGTCGTCGATGAAGCCGGCGATGACCGGGTCCAGCCGCCGGAAGCCACCCAATGCCGCGACGCGCGCGAGTTGTGGGGTCAGCAGCGACAGCGGCGAGTCGAAGTTCGCGGCGACGAACCGGTCGAACTCGGCGCGGTACAGCCGTTCGAGCCAGGCCCGCATCCGTCGGTAGCCCTCGGCATTCCGGACCCCGGCGAACGGTTTGATCGCGTCGTACATCCGCTCCTCGTCGCGGTGCACGAGCAAGGAGCTGCCGTCGGCGAACCGGGCGTCGTACGCCGGTGTGAGCTCGGTCAGCTGGAGCAACTGCTCGCTGGACCGGCCCATCGCCTGGAACACGTCCTCGATGACGTCGGGCATGGTGATGACGCTCGGCCCGGTGTCGAAGCGATGGCCGTCCTTCATCAGCCGGCCGGCCCGGCCGCCGGGCACCTTGCCGCGCTCCAGGACCACGACCTGCCGGTCGCGGCCGGCCAGGTGGGCCGCCGCCGCGAGGCCGGAGAATCCCGAACCGACCACCACGACGCGGTCCGTGCGGCCGGAGACCCGGCGCATCATCGCCGTCCTCGTTCGCCGGTGCTCATGCGCTGCGCCGGGTCGCTTGATCGGCCAGTACGACGAGCGCGTCGCGGGCGAACCCGGTCACCGCGGGACGCAGCGCGGCGAGGGCGCGATCGACTCTCGCGGCGATCGCCTCCTCCGCCCACTTCTCCGCGCCGCTTTCGCGAATCACGTCCTGCCACTGACGAACCCACTCCACGCGCTCCTGGGCGTGCTCCGGACGGCGGGCGGCCAGCCGTCGGAGCTCGGTGGCGAGGCGATCCTGGGCCAGTTCACGGGCGGCGACGATGACGGTGGTCGCCTTGCCCTGGAACAGGTCGTCTCCGACCGGCTTGCCGGTCACCGTCGGGTCGCCGAAGACGCCGAGCAGGTCGTCGCGCAGCTGGAAGGCCTCCCCGATGGCCTCGCCGTACCGGCCGAGGGCGGCGGTGATCGCGGGCGAACAGCCGGCGAGCGCGGCGCCGAGCTCGAGCGGCCGCCGGACCGTGTAGTTGCCCGACTTCCGGCGGGCGACGTCGAGCACGTCGTCGAGGGTCGGGTGGGCGGACGCCTCGTTGAGCAGATCACCGAACTGGCCGACGGCCAGCTCCGCCCGCATCAGGTCGTACACCCGCCAGCCGCGGGCCATCGCTGCGGGACCCAGGTCCGCCTCCCGCAGCATGCGTTCGGCCCAGATCAGGCACAGGTCACTCAGCAGTACGGCGGCCGACCGTCCGAACGCACCGGGCTGACGGACGGATTCGCGGCCGGCCGCCCAGGTCTCGAGTTGCGCGTGCACCGCGGGGGCGCCGCGTCGTACCGCCGAGTCGTCCATCACGTCGTCCTGGATCAGAGCGAAGGCGTGCAGGAGCTCGAGACTGGCGGCCGCCTGCGCGGCGCGCGGATCGTCCGGCTGACCGCACCGCCAGCCCAGATAGGCGAACGTGGAGCGCACGTACTTACCGCGGGTAACAAAGCCGGTCAGCACCGAGCCGAGGACGTCGGCGTGCGGGACGGTGAAGTGTTCGGCCGCCTGCCGGTCGGTGAACTCGACGACACGCGCTCGGCTGTCGTCGGCGTGGCCGCGGAACCAGGCGCTGACCCGGTCGTAATCGGTTGCGGATGTGTGCACACGACCTCCACCACGTGATGCGGATATGACGATCCTTCGTCCAGTCCTTCCGTCCGGGACCCCGCGGCGGATTCAGGGAGTAGCGAAAAACTTGTGCACAACCGATGCACCGATCGCTCGGGTGCCTCTCGGGCAGGCGCCAGCGTCCGGCCGGCGCTGCTAGCAGCAGGCATGTGCAGCGCGCCGGTACCCCAGCGGGTCGGTACTAACCCCTCGGAGGCTGCTTCCGCGCCGGCCGGCGGCGTTTTGTCAGCCGGTCGACGACCGACGGCAGGTCGTTCAGCGCGTCCGCCGAGGCGGGCCAGCCGGGGCCGGAGAGCAGGACCTGGCAACCGGCGGCCTCGATGCGGTTGCGCAGGCGCAGCTGGCCCGCGCGGCGGACCAGCGCCCAGAGGACGACCACGCGCGGATCGGACCGGGCGATCGCCTGCATCACCGCCTGCTCGGTGCTCCCCGGACCCAGCAGCACGACCGGCCGGCCGAGCTCGAGCAGGACCGCTCTGAGCATCGTCAACGGCAGCGTGTGGCGCTCCTCCGGACACTGCACGAGCAGCACCGGACGGCCGCGACCCGACGTCAGCACGCGCCGATCGAGGTAGCGCTCGACCGCTGCTTGTACGGCGTCTGCCAGCAGGATCTCGATGTCCGTGCAGTCGCCGACGCTGTCGAAGCGCTCCCCGAGGATCCGGAAGGCCGGCGAGACCAGCTCCGTCCACGTCGTCCCCGCACCATGTGTCATCAGGTGGTCGTCGAGGACACCTGCGAGCTCGGCCACGGAGACCGACTCGGCCAGCTCGACGATCCGCCGGTCCAGGCCCTCGGCGGTGGGCGGCGTACTCTCCCGGAGGCTCAGTTGGGCCGCGTCACCGGCCGCGATCCCCGTGGCGATCAGGCGCTGCATCCGGCGCAGCCGGTCGATGTCCCACGGCGTGTACCGGCGGTGCAGCCCGGACGTCCGCGCGGACGGACCGACACCGTAGCGGGCGTCCCAGGTGCGCAGCGTCACGGCGGGGATCCCCAGCAGCCTCGCCACCTGCCCCACCGGCAGCACAGTCGCCGCCCGCTCGACCTCACCGACCGACGCACCCATGGACCAACGATGGCACGACTTCCCAGTCCACCCACCCGGAGGGCCCTCGGCAGCTACCCTGCAGTCATCCGATGGGCACGGCCGGACTGGCGGAACCGGAGGTACTGATGGACGACGCGGACGTCGTGGTCGTCAGCGCAGGGCTGGCCGGACTGGCCGCCGCGAACAGGCTGAACGATGCCGGCCTCCGCGTCCTCGTGCTGGAGGCGGACGACCGGATCGGCGGCCGGGTCCGGACCGATTTGCTGGACGGTTTCCGGCTGGACCGGGGCTTCCAGGTGCTGCTCCCGTCCTATCCCGAGCTGCCTCGGGCGGTCGATCTCAGCAGTCTCGACCTGCGCTACTTCACCCGCGGAGTGATCGCGCAGGGCAAGGACACCCGCTGGGACCTCGAGCTGTCCTGGCGACGGCCGCAAGCCCTGGCGCAGCTGGCCCGGTTCGCCGTCAGCCGCCCGTTCGATGCGGCCGCGGTCGCCGCCTTCTCGGCCCGTGACGCCTTCGTCCCCGCGGGCGGCGTGCGGACGGCGACCGATCGGGAGACGCGCCGTGAGTTCGACCGCTGGCGACTCTCGGACGAAACCGTCGACGAGATTCTCCGGCCGTTCGTGGCCGGCGTCTTCCTGGATCCCGCGCTGGGCGGGAGTTCGCGACTGTTCCACCTCGTCTGGCGCTGCTTCCTCCGCGGCGGCGCGGCCGTGCCGGCGAACGGCATGGAGGAGCTGCCGAAGCTGCTCGCCGCCCGCCTTCCCGCCGACGCGATCCGGACCACGCGTCGGGTCGTCGACGCCGACGCGCATCGGGTCCGGTTGGACGGTGAGACCGAGCCGATCTCCGCTCGCGTCGTACTCGTCGCGACCGACGGGTCGACCGCGGCGGAGCTGGCGCCGGGGGTTGAGCCTCCGCAGTGGTCGCAGGTATGCACCTGGTACTTCGCCGCGCCCGAAGCGCCGGTCGGTCGGCCCGTGCTGCTGCTCGACGGTTCGGGCCGATCGTTGCTGAACACGGCGGTGATGAGTGAGGTCTCATCGGCCTACGCGCCACCCGGCCGCGCCCTCGTCGTCGCATCCGCACCGGGAGATCCGCTGCCGGTCGACCAGGTGCTGACCTCGTTGGCGGACCTGTACCAGACCTCGACCGCGGGATGGGAACTGCTGGCGGAGTACCGGATCACCAGGGCTCTGCCGCGGATGACCCCTGTGCATCCGCTGACGAAGCCGGTGCGGACTGATGGCGGCATCTACGTCTGCGGCGACCATCGCGACACCAGTTCGATCCAGGGCGCGCTGGTCTCGGGCCGCCGCGCGGCGACCGCCATCGCCCACGCCCTGGGCGCCTCATCGGCTCCGTGAAGGAGTCGTCGCGGCCATGCGGTCCAGCAGCCGCATGGCCGCGACGGGCGCTCAGATGTCGAGCGGACGCAGTACCTGGGTGATGCCGTGCGCGATCTGCCGGTTGCCCTTGTTGAGGTCCAGGGCCCACGGGTTGACGAACGGGTTGGCGTCGTTCCGGTCAGCGTCGATGAGTCTGATCAGGCGGCAGCGCTTGTTGATCACGTCGACCGTGATGGTGGCGCCGGACAGAGCGGTCGTGAGCTTGGCGCCGTCCGATCGCAGTGCGGTCTTGCTGGTGATCGTGGCGCCGGGGACGACGTGGTAGAGCAGGACCGACTCGATGGTGTCCACGCCAAGCGCCTTGGCCAGCGCGTCGAAGAGCCGGGACTCGGTGCGGTACTTCGTGCCGGTCAGGTCCTTCGCGAGACGCTGGAACGCACGATCGCTGGGCAGGAACGCCGTCAGCCGGACCGTCCCGTCGGCCAGCACCTTGACCGGGCTGTTCGGTTTCGCGGCGAGTACGGCGCCCACCGCCTGCGTGAGGACGTCGTAGTCGCTCCAGCTGCGGTCGAAGGTGTCGCCGTCGGCCGCGAGTACGGCGGCCAGGCTCTTCGTTCCCTCCGGGCGGGTGGCGCCGGCCGGCGCCGCGGTGGCGATGACACTGGTCGAGAGCATTCCCACGGCGACCGCGCCGGCGGCCAGGTAGCGGGTCAGGCGTCGGGTGATGGTGCGCATCGGACAACCTTTCGGACGGGTGGCAGCAGCCTCGTTGCCGCTGCTCTTGGCAACTACTTCTCTGCGACTGCTGGGGCCGGATGCGCTGTCTGGTCAGGGATTCCGGCGGATTGCCCTCGGCTGGCGGACGGCCACCAGAAGCGATCGCCGAGGAGAAACGCAAGGGCGGGAACGACGACCGTCCGCACGAGCAGAGTGTCGAGCAGTACGCCGACGCAGACGATCACGCCGACCTGGGTCAAGGTGATCAGCGGCAGGACGCCCAGGACGGCGAAGACAGCGGCCAGCAGCAGGCCCGCGCTGGTGATCACGCCACCGGTGGCGCGCAGCGCGATCTGCATGCCCTCGCGGGTGCCGGACTCGAAGGCCTCCTCGCGCGCACGGGTGCTGAGGAAGATGTTGTAGTCGACGCCGAGCGCGACCAGGAACAGGAACGACAGCAGGACGACCGACCCGTCGAGCGCCGGGAATCCTAGAACGCGGTCGAACACCAGCCAGCTCGCGCCGAAGCTGGCGAAGAACGATGCGACTACAGTTGCCAACAGCAACAACGGGGCCAGGATCGACCTCAGGACCGCGACCAGCACCAGGCCGACGAGGAGCAGGATCAACGGCATGATCAGCAACCGGTCACGCCGATCCGCCTGCTGCACGTCCACGCTCTCGGCGGGTCCACCGCCCACCAGGACGCGTTCGTCGACCTGGTCGAGCCGGTCGCGCAGCTCGCGCACCGTGGCCGACGACTCCTCGCTTCCAGGCCGAGCCTCCAGCACCACGTCGTACTGCGCGAGCCGGCCGTCACGACTTCCTGGCCGTACGTCGACGACGCCGGGAACCGTGGTCACCGCCCGGGCGATGTCGTCCGCCTTCTCTGCGGGACCGATGACCACCACCGGCTCGGTGGCGCCGGCCGGGAACGCCCGCGCCAGGACCTTCGCACCGCGGACCGCTTCCGGCTCCACCCGGAACTGCTCGTTCTGCGCGAGCCCTGTCCGTACGTCGAACGTGCCCACGGCAAACCCGGCCAGCAACAAGGTGGAGAGCAGTAGCACGGTGACCGGTCGCCGGGCGACTCCACGGCCGAGCCGTCCCCAGAGCTTGCCCTCGGTGACGGGATCTCCGACACGCGGGACGAACGGCCAGAAGATGCGGCGGCCGAAGAGAACGAGCGCCGACGGCAGGATGACCAGTCCCGACACCATCGCGAACGCGATGCCGATGATGCACGCCACGCCGATGCCCTGCAGGGTCTCGGTGCTCGCCAGCAGGAGCAGGGCGAGCGCGCCGATGACCGTGCCACCGCTGGCCAGGATCGGTTCGGCGACCCGGCGTGCGGCGACTCTCATCGCGTCGAGCGGTCGCTCCGAGGTCCGAAGCTGCTCGCGATACCGGGCGATCAGCAGGAGGGCGTAGTCGGTCGCGGCACCGAAGACGAGCACACTGACGATGCCGGCCACAGCGCCGCCGCCAGGAATGCCGAGCCTGGCGAGAACCTGCTCGGACACCCCGCGCGTGACCTGTTCGGTCAGGCCCACGACCAGGAGAGGGATGACGACCAGACCAGGGCTTCGGTAGGTGAGCAGCAGCAGTACGGCGACGACGGCAGCCGTCACCAGGATCAGGCGGGCGTCCGCGCCGTCGAACACCCGCGTCAGGTCGGTGGTGAAGGCTGCCGGTCCGGTGACGTCGGCCGTCATCCCATCCGGCAGGCCGGTCAACTTTGCGCGGATCTCGTCGACCTTCTGAGCGGTGGCCTCGTCGTCGGTCGCCCCGTCGGCCGCCTCGCCGGTCGCCTCGTCGGGCGCCGGGAGGGTCAGGATCGCGAGCGCGACCCGCCCGTCCGGCGAGACCTGCAGCGGGACCCGGGAGCCGAGTTCGCCGGCCTTCGCCTGGGCGGCCGTACGATCCGCGGGGCCGAGTGCCGCCTGGTCGGACCGGCTGAAGACGACGAGCGCCGACGAGGAGTCCGTGTCGGGCAGCTGGGCGCGGAGTCGTTCGACCTCCGCAGACTCCGCGGAGGTGCCCAGCCCGGTGCCGGAGCGAGGCGCTGCCTGGTCCGCGGTCGGCACGAGCAGAGCCACCGCCGTGAAGACGATCCCCGCCACGACAACGAGGAAGGCGGCCATCCTGGACCTCAGGTACCAGGGCGATCCGGGCACTGTGGCACTCCGATCCTTTAGGCAGGGACAGCTGTGACGACGAGGTTGTCGCGGTAGCCGCCGGTGGCCTCGTTGTACGGGCCGCCGCAGGTCACGACTTTGAGCACGCGTGGCCCCTCACGGGCGAAGAGTTGGTCGACCGGCAGTTTCCGCTTGGCGATGTCCTCGACCCGCCGTACCCGGTAGCGGCTGGTCGAGCCGTCGGTCGAGCGCACGGTGATGAGGTCGCCCGCCTCCACGCGCCGGAGCCGGACCAGGGGACCGACGCCGTACTCCTTGCTGTCCAGATGTCCCCCGAGTACGACGGTGCCCTGGTCGTCGGCCGGGCCGGGGCCGAAGCGGTACCAGCCGATGAGGGCCGGGTTCGCCGGCAACTCCATCTGGCCGTCCTCGGCCACGCCGACCGGGCGCACCGGGATGTCCAGTGCCGCCGCCTCGACGATCAGCCGGGACGGCGAGGGGAGTGGCGCTTCGGCCGTCGGCAGGTCGGCCGCCCGGGTCGGAATGCTGCTGTTGCTGCTCGGGGTGGGCGTTGCCGCCGTGGCCGAGGGCGGAGGGCTGGGGGTGGTCTCGGCCCGTTCGGGCTCGGCGGGGGCACCGCAGCCCGCCACAACGAAGGCCAGTGCGGCCACCACGAGGGTGGCCGCACGACGGTGGATCGTCACGACCTCGAGCGCGCCCGGACTGCCGCCGTACCCGCGCCGACGACGCCCAGGCCCAGGAAGCCGAGCGCGCCGACCAGCCACAGCGGGGTGTCGGCCGAGGCGGCCTGGCCGCCGGTGCCACCGGGGACGCCGGACGGGTTGCCGTGCAGGCCGGAGATCGTCTGGACGGCGAGCTTGAGGTTGTTGGCGCTCGCGCTGCCCCACGCGTAGACGATCGTGTTGGTGCCTTCCTTCAGGTTCACGTCGGCCGGGCCGATCGCGACGGTCGAGGTGCCGGCCAGGACGACGTCGGCCTTGACCGTGCCGGCCGGGAGGTCGGCCTTCGCCTCCTTCGGGTTCGCCAGGTTCCGGAACACCGGCTTGCCGCCGGCCCGGACGTCGACCGCGGGCGCTGCCGCGTCGTGGCGGACGGTGATCCGGGCCTGGCCCGCGCCGAGCTTCGAGGTGTCGTTGACGTACGGCGTCAGGACGGGCTTGCCGGCGGCGCTGAGGTGCGCGACCACGGTGATGTTGGCGCCACCGGGGACGTCCACGTCGTTGGCCTGGATGAGCGCCGCGGTCTGGCCGGCCGCCGTCACCTTCAGGTCGTAGCTGCCCTCGGGCAGCCGGACCGGGTCGGTGAGAGTGCCGGGCTTGAAGTTGGTCAGCAGGGCCTTGCCGTTCGCGTAGACGTCGACGGTCGCGCCCGGTACCGCGTGCAGTACCGAGACGTGAGCATCGGCCGTCGGCTTGGCCTGAGCGGATGTCACCGCGACGGCGGGCACACCGGCGGCGAGCAGACCTGTCGCTGCCAGGGCGACGTATCGACGGACAGACATGCAAATCCCTCCTCGGGGAATCGAGCTTTGGTGCCTGTTCTTCCGTCGGCGGTCGCGCACCGGATGCATCACTTTTGCAAAACTTCGGATTTTCGGGTCAGGGAGTCGTGTGGGTGGCGGGCAGCTCGAGGCCGAGCTGACCGGCCTTGACGACGACGGAGTCCAGTGTGCGAGCCAGCTTGAGCCCGATGACCTGGGTCGGGATCGCGAGTTGCGCCAACTGGTGCAACCGGTGAACCTCGTCCTCGCTCCAGTCTCGGTCCGGGGCAGCGGCAGCGTTCATGATCAGCCTTTCGGGGGTGGGTGGTGGCGATGTTGTACCCAGTGTGAACTCATGCAAAAGTGATGCAGCCGGTCAGGTGATTAGCCGAGGGCGGTGGGTACCAGGGCCCGCTCAATTTCCCTCGACGGGAGGATTCCCATGTCGCGTGTGATGGTCGTGTTCCGGCGGTGTGCCCTGGTGGCGGTCGCCGCCTTGGTGGTGGTTGCCGGCGGGGTCGGCACGGCGGAGGCGCGGAGTACGGCGCTGTCGCCGACGGACCGGGCGTTCCTGGCCGGCGCGCATCAGTCGAACCTGGCGGAGATCGCCACCGGCAAACTGGCCCAGGCCAAGGGGCAGAGTGCCGAGGTGAAGGAGCTCGGGGCGATGCTGGTCGCCGACCACACCGCGCTGGACGCGGCGCTGCGCGAGGTGGCCGCGTCGGTGCGGGTGTCGTTGCCGGCCACACCGAACGCCGAGCAGCGGGCGATGCAGGCGCAGTTGTCGAAGGCATCCGGCGAGGAGTTCGACGCGATGTTCGTCGCCGGTCAACTCAAGGGTCACGCCGCAGCGATGGCGCTCGGGGAGAAGGAGCTGAGCAACGGGACCGACGCCTCCGTGAAGAAGGCGGCTGCCGATTCGGCGCCGGTGATCATGAAGCACCACGAGATGTTCATGGCGCAGGCGAAGGCGATGGGACTTCCGGCGTCCGTCCACAGTGGGCTGTCCGGCGTAGCGGCGAGCGCCGGTCACCAGGTCCCGGCCGTCCTGATGGGGTTGGGCTGTCTGCTGATCGCCGGGGGACTCGTCCTGGCGATGCGTCGCCGTACCGTCGGGTGACTTCTACCCGAGGCAGCAGCATCCTGGTCGCGGTCGGTCTCCTACTGGCCGCGACCGGGGCCGTGCTGACCCACAGCAACAATCAGCCCGAGTACGGCGAAGTGCCCACGTCCACCGCGCTCGGCACCACCACCCCGCCCGCCGTCAGCGAACCGCCTGCAGGTTCTACACGGGCCCAGCGTCGTGCCACCGCTTCCGGACCTCGTCGTACTGTGGTGCCGGCTGCTGATCGGATGCCGGTGCGGGTGTGGTCCGGCGCGATCGGGGCAGACGCTCAGGTCGTGCCGGTGGGAGTCCGCGCGGACCGGTCGCTGGTCCTGCCGCCGGCGCACCAGGTCGGCTGGTGGATCGGCGGAGCGCAACCAGGTGAACGCCGCGGCACGGTCGTACTCGCCGGCCACGTCGACGACGAGAACGGCAACCAGGGCGCCCTGTACGACCTGAGCGCTCTCCGACGCGGCGACCGGCTCTTCGTCGACACAGCATCCGGGCGTACGACGTACCAGGTCGTCGCGATGCGGAGCTTCCCGAGACAACGACTCCCGGCCGACCTCTTCGACCAGACCACGACCCACCGCCTCGTCGTCCTGACCTGCGGTGGCACCTTCCACCCTGGCCGCGGCTACTCCGACAACATCGCCGCCTACGCCGTACCTGTCGGCTAACAAGCTCCCCGAATCGGTCGACCGTCAGCGACCCATGTGTCAGCTACTTGCGGAGGGCAACTGTTTGGTCTTGCGTCAGTTGAGCGTGCGGCCGGTCGCGCAGGAGCAGGGTCAGCTGGGCGACAGCCTCCAGCTCCTCCGCCAGCTCGACGGCCGCGTCCAGCGACTCGCCGGCGACGACCGAGCCGTGGTTGGCCATCAGGATCACCTGATGCTCCGCAGCCAGCCGCTCGATCCCGTCCGCGAGCTCACGGGTGCCAGGCCGCGCGTACGGCGCCACCGGCACATCGCCCAACCGCATCACCCGGTACGGCGTCAGCGGCGGCAACTGAGCGAACCCATCGTCATCCGGCACCAGACAAGCGCATGCCGTCGCGTACGGCGAATGCAGATGCACCACCGCCCTCACCTCCGGCCGCCGCCGATACACCGCAAGATGAACCCCCAACTCCTTCGAAGGCACACCCCCGGAGGCGACGGAAGGTCCTGAGCTGGTGAGAGATCTGCCGGCGAGGGTGACCTGCGCCAGCTCCTCGGGCCGGGCCCGACGCAGCGCCGAGCCGGTCGGCGTGATCAGCACCTGATCACCAACGCGAACGCTCACGTTCCCAGAACTCCCCGGCGACAGGCCCGCACCGGCCAGATACCTACAAGCCTCCACAACCCGCTCCCGCACGTCCGCAAACCGCCGATCGTCCGGCGCGTCCTGCGGCTCGGCCAGCCGGCGGGTGTTGTGGTGTTCTGTCATGGTGCGGTCTTCCAGGCGGTGGTGAAGAGGTCTGGGGCGCCGAAGTTGCCGGACTTCAGGAGGAGAGCCACCGGCCGACCGCGAACGCTCGCAACCGTCCACGGCACACCGGGCGCTGCCAACGCACCGATGTGCAGCGTCGACGCCCCGAGTGCCGCCGCGACGGCCCCTGACGTCTCACCACCGGCCACGATCATTCGCCGTACGCCGAGCTCGTCGACGGCCAGGACCGCCAGTCGTGCCAGCGCATCCTCGACGAGGGCGGCTGCCTTCTCCGTACCCAGCTCGTCCTGCACCCGCCTGACGTCCTCCGGAGAAGCCGTTGCCGAGAGCAACACGGTGGGGGACGTTGCTACCGCATCGGATCTGTCGGCGGCGTTCCGTCGTACTGCTTCCTCGAGTTGCTTCACCAGCCCCGCAAACGTAGAGGCATCGGCGGCCAACTCCAGCGGATCCACGGCGACGATCGGTCCGCGGAAGGCCGCGACCTGTTCGCGGGTGCGCTCGGATCCGCTGCCGGAGATGATCAGTCGCGGCCCGGCCTCGATCGCAGCTGGCTCCACCGGCTGGCTCACCGGATGACGAGACCCCGCGATCGACTGGCGCGCGAGCGCGACCGCGAGCCCAGCGGCCCCACCCACCACGACCGGTCGCTGCAGCCGCAGGATCGCCGCCGCCACCTGGTCCAAGTCGGCATCATCGGTCGCATCGACCAGCAGGTGGACGCTCCGCTCAGCCGCGATCGCCTCCACGATCGCCCTCGCACCACGGCGTACGACGGCGTGGTCGATCAGCCCGACAGAGTGACGCGTCTGCCGACCCAGCACTCGCACCAGATCCGGGTCGGTCATCGGAGTGAGCGGGTGGTTCCGCAGCGAGGACTCCGAGAGCAGTTGACCGTTGACGAACAGATGCCCGAGGTACTGCGTACGTCCGACCTGCGGCGTGGCCGGTGTACCGACGCTGATCGCATCCAGACCGCTCAGCTCGACGAGCGCGTCCGCGACCGGACCGATGTTGCCTCGATCAGTCGAGTCGAACGTCGAGCAGTACTTCTGATAGAGGACCCTGACGCCCCGGAGGAACCGCGCTGCCGCGACCGACTCCGCGACGGCAACGGCGGGCTCGACGGTCCGGGACTTGAGGGCGACCACCACGCAGTCGACGTCCGCCGGGATCGGCTCGGTCGGGACGCCAAGGGTGACCGAGGTCCGAAGGCCGGCGTTCGCGACGCCACCAGCCAGGTCGCACGCGCCGGTCAGGTCATCGGCGATGACCCCCAGCAGCGGACCCGTCATGACGCCACCACCACCCGAGCGCCGCCGCTGCCCAGGAGCCGTCGCTGCTCGGCGGTCGCGCCGCTGTCGGTCACGACCACGTCGACCAGCTCCAGCGTGCCGAACCTGATCGGAGCTCGCTCGCCGATCTTCCGATTGTCCACCAGTAGGATTGTCGACACTGCGACCGCGGCCATCCGCTGCTTGATGCTCGCGTCCAACGGCTTGGCACACAACAGGCCTGAGCTGTCCACAGCAGTTGCGGACAGAACCGCCACGTCGACCGACAGACTGGCGAGGCCGGCCTCGGTCGCCGGGCCGGTGAACGACCGGGTGTCCGACTGATACGTGCCACCGAGCGCGACGAGCTCGACGTCGTCGCGGGCTGTGCAGGTGCTGAGCACCGGCATCGAGTGGGTCACCACGGTGGCACCTCTCGGGACCAGGCCGGCGAGCGGCGCAACCGTCGTACCCGCGTCCAGTGCGATGGTCGACACGTCGGCCAAGAGCTCTGAACATGCGGCCGCGATCGCCCGCTTCTCCCTCGTCGAGGCGCGGTCGCGCTGGTCGAACGGCTCTCCGCCGCCCGCGGTCGGCAGGCTGGCGCCGCCCGTCACCCGGCGCGCGAGCCCGTCCAGATCCAGCTGCCTGAGGTCGCGGCGAATCGTCATCTCCGAGACGCCCAGCTCGAGGGCGAGGCCGGCCGACGAGATGTAGCCGTCGGCCGTCAGCCGGCGTACCAGTTCCGCACGTCGCGCCGAGGCGCCCGCGTATCGCACGCGTCCACTCAATCGAACCCAGCGTGCCGATGTCAATCTTCGAACATCAATTGCGAAGTTGTCCGAATGCGAACAAACTGGACCTCATGACCTCTCGTGTCGGACTTCTCCACACCGTGCCTGCCTTGGCGGGTGTGTTCCAGGAGCTGGTAGCGCAGCACGACGGATCCCTGCAGCAGGTGCACGTCGCCGATCCGGAGCTGCTCGCGACGGCGATCCGGGACGGCGTGACCCAAGCGGTCTTCGATCGGGTACGGCGCCACGTCGAATACCTGGCCGCGGACGGCGCCGGGGCCGTTCTCGTCACGTGTTCGTCGATCGGTGAAGCGGTGGAGGCTGCTGCGGACGCGGTCGACGTACCAGTCCTCAGGGTCGACGCGCCGATGGCCGCGGACGCCGTACGAGCTGCGGGTGACGGCGGTCGGATCGCGGTGCTGGCGACGCTCGAGGCCACGCTGGGCCCGACGGGCCGGCTCATCGAGCGCGCTGCCGCCGGTCACGGCGTCACGGTCGAAGCCACGGTGATCGAGGGTGCCGCGGACGCACGGGCGGCGGGCGACCAGGCCAAGCACGACGAGCTGATCCGAACCGCGGTCGAGCGCATCGAGGCCGACGCAATCGTCCTCGCCCAAGCCTCAATGGCCCAAGCCGTCGCCAACCTCAACACCCCCACCTTCACCTCACCACCCGGCGGGGCAGCCGCCCTGGTAGCAGCCCTCCACTGAACCACCTCCGACCGCGACCGGTCGACGATGCCTGCCCACCGTTCACTTCACGGTGATGATGGTTCTGCCTCTGGTGCGGGTGGTGATGGCGGTGGGGGCGTCGGTGAGGTCTTGGGTGGTGGTGACTAGGGGAGTCAGGCGGCCGTCGCGGAGGCGGGTGGCGAGTTGGGTCAGTTGTTCGCGGTTGGGTTCGACGATGAAGAAGATCGCCCGGCCGTCGGTGGGGTGGACGGTGGGCGGATCGGCGATGGTGACGAGCGTGCCGCCGGGGCGCACCAGCTTGGTGGAGCGGTCGCGGATCTCTCCACCGAGCACGTCGAGGACCACGTCGACGTCGCCGGCGTCCTCGAGTCGGTCCGCGTCCAGGTCGAGGAACTCGTGGACGCCCAGGGAGGTGGCCAGGTCCTGGTCGGCGGCGCGGCCGGTGCCGACGACGTGGGCTCCGGCTTCGCGGGCCAGTTGTACGGCGACCGAGCCGACGGACCCGCCGACGCCGTGGACGAGCACGGTTTGGCCCGTCTGCAAACGAGCGTGGTCGAACAACGCCTGCCAGGCGGTCAGACCGGAGATCGGAAGAGCGGCCGCCGCGACGTGGTCGACGTCGGCGGGGAGCGGAGCGAGGTTGCGGGCTTCGACAGCGACGTACTCCGCGAGTGAACCGTCGCGGGTCCAGTCGGTCGGCCCGAAGACCCGCTGGCCGACCGTGAGACCGGTGGTGCCGAAGCCGAGCTCGGCGACCACGCCGGACACTTCGTGGCCGGGGACGCTCGGGGTGCGGTCGCGGCCGGCGCGGTCGGTCCAGGTCCCGGGCCAGTCCAGCTCGCCGCGGGTGAAGCCGGCGGCGTGGACCCGCACGATGACGTCGTTCTCGGCGGCGTGGGGGTAGGGCAGTTCGGTCAGGGACAGCCCGTAGCCGTCGGCCTCGCGGTCCTGGACAGTGATGGCACGCATGAGGGTCCTTGCCGTGGTCGTGGTGGGGGTACGACCCGACCCTACGCAGACGTGGCCCGCGACCGGTGGGCCATTCGACGGCGTTTCCGATGGGCCACTTGGCGACGCGTTCCCGGAGCACGGCCGCCCGGACTCCAGGGTGTGGCCCAGTGACCGGCACGGATGCGACGGGGGATCGCCGGACGGATCGTGGGTCGTGAGCCGACGAGGGACGTGGTCCCGCGCCCGGCGCCGAACCCGAACCGAGAAAGGAAAGTCATCCATGTCCACTTCGAAGCCAACGATCGTCCTCGTGCACGGTGCGTTCGCGGACTCGTCCAGCTGGAACGGCGTGGTCGCCAAGCTCCAGCGCGACGGCTATCCCGTGGTCGCCGTACCGAACGAGCTGCGTGACCTGCAAGGCGATGCCGACTACGTGAAGTCGGTCCTCGACATCACCGACGGCCCGGTCGTCCTGGTCGGGCACTCGTACGGCGGCGCGGTGATCACCAACGCCGCGGCCGGCAACCCGAACGTCAAGGCGCTCGTGTACGTCGCCGGGTTCGCGCCGGACGCCGGCGAGAAGGTGAACGACATCCTCGACAAGTTCCCGGGCAGCACGCTCGGCGAGACGCTCGAGCAGATCCCGCTGGCCGACGGCTCGACCGCGGCACGCGTCCGGCAGGACCTGTTCCGGCAGCAGTTCGCGGCCGACGTACCCGCGGAGGAGGCTCGGCTGGCGGCGGTGGCGCAGCGGCCGGTCAACAACCGGGTCTTCGACCAGCTCACCGGTACGCCGGCCTGGCAGTCGATCCGCTCGTACTTCCTGATCCCGACCGCGGACAAGAACATCCCGCCTGTGGCGCAGGAGTTCATGGCCGAGCGGGCGCGCGGAACCGTCGTCACGGTCGACGGCGCCTCCCACGCCGTCCTCATCTCCGAGCCGACGATCACCGCCGACCTGATCGAGCAAGCGGCGGGCTGACCGCACCAACGCCGGCCAACGCCTACTTGGTTGCGGCCAGGGCCTGGACCATGAGTTCGTTGCGGGCGTCCTGTCCGTAGGGGACGGTCGTGTGGATGCCCTGGCGCAGGTACATGGTGAGCCGTGCCGGTTTGGCGGCGAGGCACTCGGCCCAGCGGACGATGCGCAGGTTGGGGTGCCGTTTCTGCGCGTCGGACAGTTGCACGTTGATCCAGGCGGTGTTGCGCTGGTCGGCGAGCTGGACGGAGACCGGCTGGTTGGTCCGGGCGACCTGGATGTTGCACCAGATCACGGCCCGGTCGGGGCCGGCGATCTTCATCGTCCGCTCGATCTGGGCGGCGAACACGGGTGGGTTGAAGATGTCGTTGGTGCCGGTGGCCATCAGGATCCGGCGCGGCAGCCCGTACTTCGTCGCCCAGCTCTGGAGCGCGTCGACGGCCGGCGCGGTCGGGCGTCCGGCCCAGTTGTGCACGGCCAAGGTGTCGCCGGTGCGGCCCAGCAGCCGGGTCGCGAGCGCCTTGCCGTCCTGTACGGCGATGCTGTCGCCGAACATGAGGACCCCGTCCTTGGCGACGACGGCCTTGACCGCCGCCTCGCTGGTGATCGCCCGGCCGAAGGTCGACCAGTCCAGCAGGGCGCCCGACCCGTACGGGTTCGCGGCGTGGGCGGTCTGGGTGGAGACCACCACGGACGTGGCAGCGGCCGCGCCGGCGAGCATGAGCTGGCGCCGGCTCGGCTTGACGGAGTTAAGGATGTGCCTCACAGGGTGTAACTGTGAGGCCTGCCCGAAGCTTTGGCAAGACCCGTCCGCAGCTTTGGAGTTCCTCCATAATGCTTTGTTTATAACGATTCTGCAGCCAGATAGGGTTGCTGTAACACCGGACGATCTCCACCCGATGTAGTTACCTTGTGTAGCCGTCACCCACTGCGGACTCGGTCAGGACCGCTTGGAGTTGTCGCCGGGAGGTGATGCCGAGCTTGGTGAAGATCTTCCGGAGATGCCAGTCGACCGTGTGGCGGCTGAGGAAGAGCTGCGCGCCGATCTCGACGTTGGTCAGGCCGGTGCGGGCGAGTTCGGCGATGTGGGCCTCCTGGCCGGTCAGGATGTCGCGGGCCGTCGCGGTGCGTTGCTCCATCGCCTCCCCGGTGGCCGCCAGCTCGTGCGCGGCCCGGTCGGCGAAGGCGTCGGCTCCGAACGTGGTGAACAGCTCGTACGCCGTCCGCAGCTGCCGGCGGGCGTCCTGACGACGACCCTTCTGCCGGAGCCATTCGCCGTACAGCAGGTGGGCCCGCGCGAGTTCCATCCGCAGGCCGGTCCGGCCGAGTCGCCGGACGGCTTCCTGGTACGCCGTTTCGGCGGCCGACGGATCGGTGACGGTCAAGGCCTTCGACCGGGCGAGCGCGCCGAGCGCCCAGTCCGTGCCGGATGCCTGCGCGATCACACTCAACCGGTCGAGGGCGTCGGCCGCCAGGTCCGGCCGGTCGCTGCGCGCTGCAGCCTCGACCAGCTCCGGGAGGGCCCAGCTGGCGATGCCGAGCTCGGGCGGGTAGGCGGTCGCCGCCCGGGCCGGCGCCAGAGCCTCGCCGTATCTCGTCAGGCTGTTCAGGAGCACGGCGTTCGCGAAGTTGGCCAGGGTCACGCCGAGACCTTCACCCCGGGCCTCGGAATCCTCCGCGCAGCTGGTGATCAGCGCGGACGTGTCCTCCGACCGGCCACGCCACGCGGCCACACAGATCTCGCCGTACGGCGCCATCGCGGCCCCGGTCGCGTCCATGATGGTCCGGGACTCGGCGCTCAGCGCCTCGGCCGCCGTGATCTCACCGGCGAACAGACTGAGGTAGACCCGGTGGTGCAGGACCCACGGAAGCTCGGTGAGCTGGCCGAGGTCACGCGCGATCTGGAGATTCCGGCGCGTGAGCACGTCCCAGTTCTCGCTGTCCCAGAGGTGCACGGTCAGCACGCCGGCATGACCCAGCCACCGCACGTCTTCGGGATCCGGAGGTCCCTGCGTGTGGACGAACGCCCGAATCGCGTCCACGGCTCGCGTCACCGCCGCCGGGAATCCGTCGGTGTAGAACGCCACCGAGCCCTCCAGCACGAGATCACGCTTGCGGCCGAGGTCCGGTCTGGGCAGGGTCCGGGCCGCACGGGACACCTCGACCAGCCCGGTGTCCCCGGCCAGCCGTCCGGCGAGCAGCGCGGCCGACATCGCGTTGAGGTAGGTGTCGCGGGCAAGGTCGGCGTCCAGCGGCTCGAACCGGTGAGCGGCCGCGACGAGCAGCGACGCCGCCTCCGCCGTACGGCCGGAGAAGAGCGCGACCTGTGCCTGGACCAGATCGATGTGCGCTTCCTTCAGCGCATCCGGCGGGCCTTCGCCGGCAGTGAGGAGCAGCCGCAGCGCGGTCGCGAAGTCGCCTGCCTCCAAGGTGGCCCGGGCGGCCGCCAAGGCCCGGATCGCGCGCTGGTCGGCGGCCGGGGTGAGCTCGGTCGCCTGTTGCAGGAACGCGGCTCCGGCCGCGACACCACCCCGGCCCTGCGCCCGTTCGGCGGACCTGACGAGTTCCTCGGCGATGTCCTCCGACGGACCGGCGGCTCCGTGTGCGCGGTGCCAGGCTCGCCGGTCCGGATCGACCGCCGGATCGGTGGCCTCAGCGAGAGCGCGGTGGACGGTCCGGCGGTCGGCCGCGGTGGCCGCGCGGTACGTCGCGGACCGCACCAGCGGATGCCGGAACCGGACCTTCGCCCCGAACTCGATCAGCCCGGCCGCCTCCGCGGCCTCGGCCGCACTCAGAGGTACGTCGAGAATCGCCAGCGCCCGCAGGAGCAGGGGCACGTCGCCGATCGGCTCGGCGGCCGCGGTCAGCAGCAGGCACTGCGTCTGCGGCGACAGCGCGCGGACGCGCCGGGCGAAGTTCTGCTCGAGCTGACTCGCCAGCGGCCGGACGTCCGGCCGCGCGAACCCACCGGCCAGTTCGGCGGCGGTCAACCCGCGCGGGAGTTCCATCAGGGCCAGCGGGTTGCCCCGCGTCTCGGCCACGATCCGGGCCTCCACATGGGCGTCGATCCGGCCCGGGATCACCGCGTCGAGCAGCGACTTCGCGGCGTCGTCCGCGAGGCCACCGACCACCAGTTCGGGCAGGCCCTGCCACTGCGGCAGGGTCACCGGATCCCGGAGGCCGAAGACCACGCCGACGCGGTCGGCGAACAGCCGCCGGCCGGCGAACGTCAGCGCCTGCGCCGAGGCCTGGTCCAGCCATTGGCCGTCGTCGACGACGCACAGCAGTGGCCGGGCCACGGACGCTTCCGTCAACAGGGTCAGCGTCGCCGCACCGACCAGGAACCGGTCCGGCGGGCCGCCCGCCCGCTGGCCCAACGCGACCTCCAGGGCCTCCCGCTGCACCGGTGAGAGCCGTCCGGCGAGATCGAGCATCGGCCCGCAGAGCTGATGCAGGCCGGCGAACGGCAGCTCCATCTCGGACTCGACCCCGGCAGCGCGGGCGACCCGGCACCCGTCGGCTCGTCCGATCAGGTGATTCAGCAGCGCCGACTTGCCGATCCCCGCCTCACCACGAACGAGCAACGCCTGTCCCTGACCGGCACGAACGTCGCCCAGCAGCCGCTCCAACCGAGCGACCTCCGTACTCCGGCCACGAAGGCCGTACGACCCGTCGACCACCGTCATGAGCCCGCCCCTTCCATCACGAGGCTAGAACCATTCACCGGCCAGAGCGACCGTCCCCGTTAAGTTGGCGGAATGACGACGTACTCGGACCTGCCGGCTGAGTTGGTGACCGAACGGCTGCGGCTGCGGCGATGGCTTCCGTCGGATGCCGAGGAGCACCGCGGGCTCTGGCTGGAAAGGGATCCGCGCGCGCTCCGGCGCATCGACGCGGACGGCCGTCCGACGGTGGAGGAGATGCGGGGTTGGCTCGTCGACAATCCGCTCGCGGCCGCGCCCGGCCTGGGGCTGCTGCCGATCGAGCGGCGAGACACCGGCGAGTTCATCGGGTACTGCGGGTTGACCGTCGGCCAGGCGTCGTTCGACGAACCGGAGCTGGCGTACGAGCTCGCCCGCCGAGCCCACGGCCACGGCTACGCCACCGAAGCTGCCCGCGCGGTGGTAGCGGCCGCTGCCGGGACCGGGCGGCGGCGCCTGTGGGCGACCGTCCGGGAGTGGAACGCGGCGTCCTTCCGCGTGCTCGAGAAACTCGGCTTCCACCGCAGCGGCCGCGTCACCGAGGACGCCGAGCGCGGCAACTCGGTCTGGATGACCCGCACCCTCGACCAGTAGCTCAGGACGCTAGCGGGAGGCGGCCCAGGTGGCCGGGACGTCCGCTCCGCCTTCCTCGGCGGTCCGCGCGCCGAAGCGTACGTACCCCGCGTGCGGCATGACCTTGCCGGCGACCAGTGCGTGGCCCTGACGGAACGCGGACGCGCGGTCCAGCAGGCCGGCCGGCACGAACGAGAAGACCGCGTGCAGGAACTCGAGATCGGCCGCCGAGTTCATCCGCATCAGCAGCAGGTTGTCGCACTGCGACACGACGTTCTCCTGGACCTTCTGCGGACGTTGCGTGGACAGCAGCAGGTAGAGACCGAACTTGCGGCCTTCGGCGGCGATCCGGGTGGCGTACTCCGCGGCCAGCGCGGTGACCGCGTCCCGGGGTGCGGCCGGGCAGACGTTGTGCGCCTCGTCGATCACCACCAGCACGGGCTCGCGGCGGGCGCGCCGGCGCCAGAGTGTCGAGAGCACCGCCTCGGCGACGACGCTCTGTTCCTCGGGCGTGCTCAGCGATCCGAGGTCGACGACCAGGCAGCGCTGGTCGCCGTTCTCCAGCTCGGCCAGCAGCGAGCCGGTCTCTTCCCGGGCCCAGATCGGCCAGTCGAGGACGCCGAGATTGGCCGCGCGCAGACCGAGCTCGCGGGCGCCCGGCTGGTCGGTGGTGAAGAAGTCCTCGAAGGTGCCGACCAGTGGCCGGCCGCGTTCGCCGGCGTCGAGCAGGGCGGACAGCGCGGCGTACTCCTCGCGGTCGGCGATCGGGTCGAGCCGCAGCAGGGCCGCCTGTCCAGCGGGATCGAGTTCGGCGAACCGCAGCATGATCCGGTCGCCCGCCGTACCGGCCCGCCGTACGGCGACGCCGCGCGCCGCCGCCGCGTACCGGTCGGCGACCGCCGGGTCGAGTCCGGCCCGGGGTTCGGCCAGCCGGACGTAGTCGGAGTTCGGGTCGAGAACGACCAGGCGCAGGTCGGTCTCGACGAGCAGCCGCTCGAGCACCAGCCCGAGGGAGTAGGTCTTGCCGGAGCCGGACTGTCCGCACAGGAACGTGTGCCGGTTGAACCCGCCCGCGTCGAGGTTCGCCGGTACGCCGGGCGCCAGCAAGTGCTCGCCGATCTCGAGGACGGCGCGCTGGGGCCGGTTCGCCGTCAGCCAGTCGGCGATCTCGTCGGACCGGGCTGGACGGACGACGGCGTCGTGGAACGGACGGGCACCGTCGTCGAGCACGATCCCGTGACCCTGCGCGGTACGGACCTGGAACGCCGCCGGGGCCGCCGGGTCGACGTCGGCCGCCTCGACCCGGGCGATCCGGACCGAGAGGACCTGTCCGAGCCGGCCCGGGCCGCCGGTCTCGAGGACCACGTGACCACCCACCTGCAGGTCGAGGTCGTGCAGCGAGGCCTGGAACTCGAAGCGGACGCCGTCGACCGAGCTGGCCAGCGGCCGCACGCCGCGTTCGATCACCCGGCGCGCGGCCTGCGGATCGGTGCCGCCGGCCTCAGGCGCGGCGACCTGGTACCGCCCGCCCCCGGCTCCCAGGCCGGAGGGGGATCCTCGGTCGGTCATGGTCAGACGAGGGGTGGGACGCGGCGCTCGGCGGCCGAGAGCTCGGCTCCCTGCACACCGGCCCACGGCGCCTCGCCCACTCCACCGAGCCGATCCCGGACGTCGGACCACCGCACCGTCAGCGCCCACAGGACGACGACGGCCAACGCGATCATCAGCAACGACCACACCGGATAGGACCGAGCCACGCCGTCTGGATCACGGCGTGGAGACAGACGACCACGATCGCCGCGATCCTGGCCCATCCTGCCGCCACCAGCAGACCACCGCCGACGAGCATCAACAGCAGCCCGGAGACCAGCAGCGTCCAGCCCCAGCCGGTGATGTCCACCACGACGAGGTTCTCCGGCGTCATCACGAGCCGCTCGTCGGCGAACAGCGCGACGAGCCCCTGGAAGACGTTGACCAGGCCGTCCACCATCAGCAGTGCGCCCGCGAACACGACGAAGCCCGCGAGCGCCTTCCCACTCTTCTCTGCAGCCATGTCCGGCAGCTCCTCTCCGTGCGGCGCCGCCGGCCCGGCGGCGGCTCGCACCTGGATGCTGTCCCGGCCGCTCGGCCGATGCCTCACCCCGCGTGGATGAGGGCGTGCCGATCGAGCACGACGCCGAGGTGCTCGATCCGCCGGGCGGCGTACTCCGACCCCGGATGCGCTTCACCGGCCTCATCCGGGGCAGGTGATTTCGGCACGCCGTTCAGGTCATGATGCCGAGGGACTCGGGTTTCCAGCCGGGGAAGACCTTGCCGAGTTGGGCGGTGCTGAGGCCGAGGCTTCGGGCGGTGACCTCGGCGAGCACGTTGCGGTAGTCGTTGGTGCCGGGTACGTCGCCTTGGTCGAGGACGGCCGGTGCGAGTCCTTCCCACCCGCCGTGGACGCCGCGCTTGACGCCGCCGCCCAGGACGAGGGCCAAGCCGCCGTGCCCGTGGTCCGCCCCGCTGTTCGCGTTCTGCTCGACCCGCCGGCCGAACTCGCTCATCGTGACCACGGTGGTCTTGTCCATGGCCGGGCCGAGGTCCTTCGCGAACGCGGCCAGCGCGTTGGCGACCTCGCCCAGGGCGCGCGTCATGTCGCCTTGGTCGACGGTGCCGATCCCGGTGTGCATGTCCCAGCCGCCGACGTCGACGGTCGCCACCCGGACCCCGGCCTTGTTCTTGATCAGCGTCGCGATGGAGGCCAGGGCCTTGCCGAAGTCGTTGTCCGGGTAGCCGCGCGTCGGGGCGGGCAGGTCCACGGCGCTCAGCTTCTCTGCCTGCGCGGAGGCCTCCAGTGCGTTCACCCCCGGCGCGGCGAGTGGGTGGTCGAGCCCGGTGTAGAGCGTGCGGAGTGCCTTCAGGGTCTGCGGTGCGACCCCGTCGATCCCTCGGACCGCGCAGTCCTTCAGTGCGGTCATCATCAGCGGGTTCGAGGCACCCAGCATCGATCGCGGGGTCTGGTGGCCGAGCCCGACACCGCGGAACGTCGTACCAGGGCCGAGTTCTTCCAGGACGCGGTCGAGCCAGCCGGTCTGGACGCTGGACGCGCTGGAGCCGCCGCGCTCGAGGCACTCCTGGGCCTGGAAGTGACTGCGGGACAGGTCCGGCGTCGACACGGCGGGTACGGCGGCGAGCCGGCCGGCGTCGATCAGCGGCTTCAGGGGCGCCAGTGAGGGATGCAGACCGAAGCCGCGGTCGAACGGCATCAGCGCCCCGGACCGGACCGCGATACCCGGCCTGGCCTTCAACAGGTTCGGATCCTCGGTCGGTACCAGTACCGACAGGCCGTCCAGTCCGCCACGCAGGAAGACGACCAGCAGCGTCCCGTCGGGCGCCGCGCTGTCGGCGGCCAGCGACACCCGGGCCGTGATCAGCTGCCCGGCCAGGGCGGCGACTCCCAGTCCGAGTCCACCGGCGAGGACCCGGCGGCGGGTGAACCCCGAGCTCCAGCGAACTGCCCGGTCGGTCGCGTCGGCCGTGACCGCGGCCGCGTGCGCCCGGATCGCGGCGTCGGCGTACGTCGGACCGAGTCGGCGCCAGTCGGGACAGTCAGGGTGCAGAGTCGACAACGTGTCGGTCAGGGCGGCGTCGTCGACGGGTGGGCGAGCTGACGGCGTCTCAGGGTGGTCAGGGGTGTTGGTGCTCACGATGACGTACTCCAGCGAGTGGGCGGGACGAGGTTGGCGAAGGGGCCGGTCATGCCCGGGAGCCAGCAGTGTGAGAGTCGGGCATGACCGGCAGCGTTTGGGCTCAGCGCACCAGGAAGGCGGGCGAGTCGAGGACGAGCGCGACGACGTGGCCGGCCTGCCACTGCATCTTGCCGACGTCGACCCGCCGGGTGAGGTCGGCCTGGACGAAGGCCTCCAGGCCGTCGAGATGGCGGCTGTCGAACCGCTGGCCGATCAGGCGCCGCCCGAGCCGGTCGAACCAGGCCCGGTAGGTCTCGGCGGGCCGCGGCTGCAGGTCCGCCGGCAGCTTGTCGTGCTTCAGTCCCTTCCACCAGCCGTGGCTGAGAGCCCGGTGCACGGACCACCGTTGCAGCATCTGTCCGGCCGACAGCCAGGCCGCGGTCACGTCGGGGTACCCGTTCGGCGGGGCCCAGGCCAGCGGCGCGTGGCCGAGCCCGTTGAGCTGCCAGTACAGGTTCTGCAGGCCTTCCTTGCTGTCGCCGGTGAAGGGAAGGTCGAGGACCCGGGCGGTGCCGACTACGTCCTCGAGCGGTCGCTTGGTCCGCAGGCCGAACGAGTCCCAGAACTCCTGGCTGCGGAACAGGGCGACGAGCACCGGCAGGATCGCGGTCTTGTTGGCCAGGTACACCTTGGCCAAGCCGGCGACCAGTGCCTTCGACGGAGTGTCGCTGACGAACCGGACCGCGAGCTTCCGGGCGATGGTGGCGGCGGTCGCGGGGTGGTTGGCCAGGTAGGTCAGGTACCGATCGCCGAGTGACAGTCCGCCGGAGCCGCTGCCGTTCGCGGCCGAGAAGTCCAGCACCTTGACTCGCCCGGGGCGGTGGCGATCAGCGGCGTACTCGAACTTCCCGGCCTCGTCGGCACCCCGGCCGCTCAGGATGTACGCGCTGGCACGGACGTCGTTCTCGGTGTAGCCGGACGCGACGCCGACCGTGTGCAGCTCGAGCAGCTCGCGGCCGAGGTTCTCGTTGACGCTCTCGCGGGTCGACTGGTCGTTGTCGAGGAACCGCAGCATCGCCGGGTGGCGCATCGCGGCCTTCAGCATGTCCGAGAACCCGCCGAACGCGTGCTTGCGGATCACCGCGGTGGCGTACTGCGGTGCCGTGTCCCACCCGCGGTCCGATGGCGTGGGGACGTGCAGGTGGTTGGAGAACACGTCGACGACGACCTCGAACAACTGCCGGCGTCCGTAGATCTGCCGGCCGAGCGTGGCGAACCCGGTCTCGAACATCGCGTCCCAGGAGTACTTCTTGACCGCGCCGTGGATCGTCGAGGGCGCGGCGCCGGCCAGGGGGAAGGCGGCCCACGCCTGGTTGCCGGACGGGTCGGTCATCGTCGGCGACAACTGCTGGGTGAGCCAGCGGTCGATGCCGAGCCGGTCGAGGTCCTCGACGTCGCCCGGCCGGGGACCGAACGTCACGCGGTTGAGCAGGTGCCGCTTGGCCTGGGCGGTCGTCAAGCGGCCGGCCTTCGGGACCAGGATGCCAGCTGTTGTCCGGCCGGCCTTGGCCGCGGCCGCGAAGCTGGGGTACGTGCCCTGCGTGCTTGCCTTGCGCGGCTTGTCGGTCGCCGTGTAGCTCGCATCGCGATCCGTCTTGGACGTCACCGTCGCCGGCTGGCGTACGGCGCTGATCCGTTGGCCGGCCGGCTTCGGGCGCGGCGCCGGCTTGGCCGCCGTCCCACCGTTGATCGGGCTGGACGGCATCGCGTCGGCGGCCAACTGTGGACGCTTGAGCACGTCCACGACCAGGCCGCCCGCGGCGACGGTCGAAGCTGCGGTCAGGCCGAGCACCATCCGCCGGCTCGACTGCGTCGACGGCCCACGCGACCGCCCTCGATGCCGGGCGGACGATGCCGCTGCATCGGTCGGCGGCGACACGTGCGTCGGCGGTGAAGTGTCGGTTGGCGGCGACGCGTGCGTCGGCGGCGAAGTATGGGTTGGCGGCGACGGGTGGGTCGGCGGAGGCGTTGGTGGGTTGGCGTTCTGGTCCTCTGACTCCACGGATGTTCTCCCGAGCGTGGCGTGCGCCCCGGTCCCCGTGACCTGCTCACCGAGTCGAAATCCTGACCCCGGCGACTATGCCGCATCGCCCCCGAACCGTTACCCCTCCGAGACTCCTTCTTTACACAAACCAGAGCCTCTTCACTTCGCGGGACGCCGGTCAGTCGACGACCGCGCCGCCGGTGAGGTTGATCTCGGTGGCGGTCATGGTGGCGGCCCAGTCGGAAGCGGCGTACACCGCCGCGTTCGCGACCTGCTCGTAACTGGGTCGTCGCGGCAGCAACAACCGGTCGGCCTCGGGGTCGGCCTCACCAGGGTCGGGGGAGCCGGGTGACAACAACCACGCGACGCGGATGCCGCGCGGCCCGAGCTCGGCGGCCAGCTGCCGGCACAGACCGGCGAGCGCCGCCCAGGCCACATGCGAACCGCCGAGGTCCGGGATCGCTTCGCGTCCACCACCCATGGCGAGGATGACGCCACCACCGTCCATGTGGCGGGCAGCAGCCGTGGCGACCGTCAAGGTCGAGGTGACCGCCTTCGCCACCGGCTGCATCACGTCCTCGACCCGCATATCGAGCAGCGGCGTACCTTGAACGTCGTCGTTGCCGGTGGCGTTGAAGCAGATGTCGATCCCGCCACCCTGCGCGGCGACCTCGCCCGCATGCCGCTCGACGGCCTCACGATCCACGACATCCAGCACGGCGACTCGTGCCTTCCCACCCTGCTCGCGAATGCCGTCGGCAACCTCCTCGAGCGAACTCGAGGTCCGCCCGGTGAGATGGACCTCAGCCCCCTCCCGCGCAAAGGCCCGGGCGACCGCAGAGCCAACAGCCCCAGCCGCCCCATGAACAATCGCAGTCCGCTCCCTCAGCAGCACATCCACCACCCTTTCGTCTCTCACCTCCCGTACCCATCCTCAGAGGAGCCAGCCTCTCGACCCGACCGGTCGTATGGAGTGCCGGCGCGGGTTTCGAGGAGGCGGTAGCCGCATGATCGGGCGATCGACATGGCTTGCTCGGCGGCGTCGGTGGCGGCCACCTCGTCACCTGCGCGGTGACGCGCCTGAGCCAACGCGATCAGGGCTTCGGCTTCGACGTACGGGTAGGTTCCGCGCGCGATCGAGAGGCTGGTCTCGATCCACTCGAGGGCGGCCGGAGTGTCGCCGAGTGTCAGCTGGGCCTGGGCGAGGGTGGAGGCGGTCTGGGCTTGGGCTTTCCGGTCGCGGACGGCGATCGCGAGGTGGTGTGCTCGCAGCGCCGCCTGCACCGCGGCCGCTCCGTCCCCACGCTGGCTGTACAGCCGTGCCCACTCATCCAGCGTGGACGCCTCACCGCGGAGGTGCGAATGGCGCTGGTAGGCCTCCAGTACGTCGCCGAGCAGGCCGGCCGCCTGATCGGTCGCGCCCATCTGCCGCAAGGCGCTCGCGAGGTTCCCACGGTTGGCGAGCGCCGAGATCTCCCGGCCGGTGTCGTTGATCTCGAGCGCGGACGTGAACAGCGCGGCGGCCTCCGGTAGTTCGCCTTGGTACAGCCGCGTCATCCCGAGGCCGTTCAGCGCGATTGCCCGAACATGGCCGTCACGGTCGTCGTCGGTCAGCTCCAGGGCACGGCGCATCCACAGGTCGGCGTCGTCGAGTCGTCCTCGCTCCTGCTGAAGCCACCCGATCTGGTGGGCCAGATAGGCAGCGGCCGTCGACCAGCCGACAGCCACCGCGAGAGCATGACCCGCCAGACAGTCGGACAGCGCATCCTCGTCCCGTCCGACCGCTCCGAAAGCCTGGCCCCGGTTGATCAGCATCGCGACCTGCGCGGCGTCGTTGCCGTCCGCAACGGCAGCGGCCAGCCCGGCCTGTGCAGCGGGTAGCCAGCCGTCGGCATCCCGGCGAATCAAGAAGTATCCGCGCAACTGGTCGACGATCCGCCAAGAAAGCGACCGGTCTGCCTCTTTCACCACAGCCAGCAGCGCCGGAAGCTCGTCGTCGAGCCAGTCGAGCGCCTGCTTGTCCGAGCTGAAGAAGTCGGCCCGTTTGTGCTGGGTGCTGAGCCGGAGAAGTTGCGGATAGACCCGTTCGACTGCGGCCGATACCGCCTCGCCGTACCAGGAGTAGAGCCGGGCCCGTACGGTCTCCCGCTCGCTGTCGTCGGCGAGTAGCTGACGGGAGTACAGGCCGAGCAGGTCGTGGAACCGGAAGCGGTTGCTCGTGTGCTGAAGGAGCATATTCGCGTCGAGGAGGGCTTCCAGGATCCGGTCGGCAGCGGCCGTCGACGTCCCGAGCAGAACACCGGTGCTGTCGGCACTGAAGTCATCGCCGGGATGCAGGCTGCACAGGCGGAAGGCGCGCTGGGCATCGGCGCTGAGGTCGGAGTAGCTGAGCTGGAAGCTGTTGAGCACGCTGGACTCGCCGAGGCTGAGCTCGGTGAGCCGCCGGTTGCGGTCGTCCAGGCGGCGGGCCAGATCGGCGACCGTCCACTCCTGCCGGGTGGCGAGCCGCGCGCCGGCGATCCGCAGGGCGAGGGGAAGCCGGGCACACGCCTCCGCAAGCGCACTCGCGTCCGCACCGTCGGCGTCGAGCTGCTGCGTTCTGGCGCTGGAGGCGATCAGCAGGACCGCGTCCTCGCGTGGCAGCGGGCCGAGGTCCACGACACCGGCCGCGGCCAGGTCCGGCAGCCTGCGTCGGCTGGTGACGATCACGTCGCTGCGCCCGGCACCCGGCAGCAGTGGTTGAATCTGGGCCGCGTCGCGGGCGTTGTCGAGCAGTATCAGCATCCGTCGGTCGGCGAGCTCACTCCGGAGCAGCGCGGACGCCTCGGCTTCGTCGGTGCCGATCCGCCGGCCGGGTACGCCGAGCGCGCGGAGAAACCGGCCGAGCACCTGGATCGGCTCAGGCGTCGCCACGTCGCTGCCGCGCAGGTCGGCGTACAGCTGTCCGTCCGGGTACTTCGCGCGCAGGCGATGTGCCGCGGTCAGGGCCACGGCGGTCTTGCCGACGCCCGCGATGCCGTTGATCAGCACGACGCGCGACGACGGCGCTTGTTCCGGTTCAGCCGGCCCGGACCCGTCGAGCGCCCGGCAGATCAGCTCCAGCTCGTCCGCGCGTCCGACGAAGTCCGGCGGTGCGGACGGAGCCTGCTGGATCACCGCTCGCTCCGGCGTCCGCGGAGCCCCGGCCTTCTGCCGGAGCACTTCTAGATGAACCGCGCGCAGCCGCCGGCCCGGATCGATGCCGAGGTGCTCGGCGAGCGCGGACCGAATCCGGTCGTACGTCGCGAGCGCCTCGGCTTGCCGGTCCGCCGCGGCCAGGGTCTGGATCAGCTCGGCGTGCAGGGGCTCGTCCAGTTCGTTCCGCCGGGCGAGGTCTCGCAGTGGTTCGAGGGCCTGTTCCGGCTCGCCGACCTCTCGCGCGAGCTGCGCGAGTGTTGTGACGGTGGCGGCGTACTCGTTGGCGATCGCGATGGTGGCCGGAGCCTCGGCGAGCGCCTCCACATCGGTATCACCTCGCCACAGCGCAACGGCGTCGGACAGCTTCGCCAACGCGATCTCCGGCTCGGCGTGCGCTGCCTCGGCCGTGAGCTCGCGGAACCTCAGCAGGTCGAGGCCGGCGGCGAGGCTGTATCCGTTGGGTCCGGCAACGATGACGGGGTCGGCCTGGCGACCGGGTTCCAGCAGTCGGCGGAGCCTGGCGACGCGCGTGTGCAGCAGGTTCGCCGCGTTCCGCGGTGCGCCGTGCGGCCAGAGCAGTTCGATGAGCTCGTCCTGACCGACCGTCGCGCCGGCGGCGAGGGCCAGTCGCGTCAGCAGAAGACGCTGCGGACCGGAGTTGACCGGCACCAGGACATTGCCGTGCCACACCTCGGTCGGACCGAGGACGTCGATGCGAAGGGCTCCGGCGGTGGGAGAGGTCGTTGCCGCGACGGATCGAGGCGTCGTCGCCGCGGCGTGGAGTGTCTGTGCATCCTGACCGCTCAGGCTCAGGGCGCCGGCGATGGCCTCGATCGAGTCCCGCTTCGGCGTTCGGGTCCTGCCCTGTTCCAGATCCCGGATCGCCCCTGCGCTGAGACCGGCCCGAGCCGCCAGCTCCCGTTGGGTCACCCCGGCGTCCTGTCGCAGCGTCCGCAGCAACTCACCGAACTCGCCGAGCGTCCGGGCAGGCCCGACGCCGGGCGCATCCTGCTGCGGCCGTCCGGACACGACGAGAAGCTTACGTACTCCGAGGGTGACAGCCCGGTACGGGCGGCGTACGGGCAGTGGCGCGTCGCCGGCGCGTTGTACAGTCCAAGCCCCCTAGCGAATGTCGGAGAAGTGAATCGACACGTGGATCTGAAGAGCGTCCTCGGGCCGGAGGTCGCAGGACGAATCGAGCCGTTCGGGAACGGGCGTCGGTACGTGCGCGCCGGCGAGTGGGCCCGGGCCATGGCCTGGCTCGTGGACTTCGTGGTGGTCGCACTCGGCGCGGCGGTCGGGCTGGTCGTCCTGGCTCTGGTCGACCGTACGGCGAATTTCGGCAACGGCACGCTGACCCTGGCCCTGCTCGGGCTGCTGATCGGGAGTCCGCTGGTGTACGGGATCTTCTACGGCAACGGCCGGGCCCTGGGCGGTCTGCTGACCGGCACACAACTCGTCCGGCTCCGCGACGGTGGCCGGCTGGGCTTACGGGCGCCCTGGGCGATGCTGGTCCGCACCCTGCTCCTGCCGTTCTTGCTCGCCGGGTTCTTGGTGGGCTCGTTCTCCGGGGGCGGATCACCGCCCGGCTCGTTCGTCCGAGTCAGCCTGGACGTCGACGCCACCCGACGCCTCTGGGCAGCGGAAGCACCCGCTTGACCTCCGGCGTGAACGTCGGGTGGTCGTGTGGGCAATCAGGGGTATGACCTTGACCGATACGACCGGGTCCACGGCCCGCGACCGGCCCCCACCTGACCCGTTGCCCGAACCGTTGCCCGGATCAACAGCAGACCGGCCGGACCTGGACGGACCAGGGATGGCTGCCGAGTTCGCGCGGCTGTTCGACCAGTACGCCGTACCGCTGCACCGCTATCTGGCTCGCAGGGTCGGCGCGGAGCAGGCGCATGATCTGGTCAGCGAGACGTTCCTGACCGCCTTTCGGCAACGGGCGAGTTACGACCCGGCGACGGCGGGCGCGAAGGCCTGGCTGTACGGGATCGCGACCAACCTCGCCAGGCGGCATGTGCGGCAGGAGGTTCGCGGGCTGCGGGCCACCGCACGGGCGGGCCGCCGCGAGCCGGACGAGTCGGCCGCGCACGACGGCCGGGTCGCGGAGCGGGTGGACGCCCAGACGGTTGCCCGGCGGATCGCTCCCGCGATCGCGGACCTGTCCGAGGGCGATCGCGACGTACTGCTGCTCACGTCCTGGGCGGGACTGTCCACGGTCGAGGTGGCGGACGCGCTCGGGATTCCCGTCGGGACCGTCCGCTCCCGCCTGCACCGTGTCCGCCGCCGGCTCCGTACCCTGACCACCTCCGAGGAGGCGCACCACCATGACTGACCTTCGACCCATCGACGACCTGGACCGTGCGCTGTCCGCGCTGCATGCCGAGGTCGAGACCGATCCGGAGCGCATCGAACAGACCAGGAAGCTGTTTCTCGAGATCGTGGACCAGCCGGTGGTCGAGAAGCGTTCCCGACGACGCCGGTGGCTGATCGCGGCCGCGGCGGCGCTGGCCCTGGTGGCCGGTGGATCGCTGTACACGACCACGCTGACCGGCGGCTCGGCGGAGGCCGCGGTTGAGCTGGACGGTGCCGCGCAGCGGATCTCGGCGGCTTCCGATCCGGTCGTTGCGCCGGGCAAGTACCGTTACCTGGTCTGGCACGACTGGCACCAGAACTTCGCCGAGACTCCCGGCGGCGGGCTGACGTACCTGGACGAGTCGGTGCGCGAGGTGTGGATCCCGGCCGACATCCGCGGAACGTGGTACCAGCGGGACACCCTGACCGGGCGTCACCAGTGGATCAAGGGCTCCGACGAGGAAGCCCGCGAGCACGGCATCACCTTCGACCGGTCGAGCACGAGGTCGTCGGCGCGGTGTGGCGCGTTCTACGGTGGCGGACCGTGCGCGGGCAACGGCGACTGGCAGGACCCGTCACTCGACTGGATCGCTGGCCTGCCCAAGGACCCGAAGGCCTTGTACGAGCGGCTGAAGAAGGCCGGCACGATCGAGGGCAACGACCGCGGGGAGACGCAGTTGCTCGTCGTGGCCCAGGACGCGTTGCGCACCGGGATGCTGCCGGCCGCCACGCGGGCAAGCCTCTACCGAGCCCTCGGTCACCTGAAGGACCTGAAGATCACCGACAAGGCCGCCAACCTCGACGGCCAGATCGGCATCGCCTACAGCAGTGACGACGGGTCGATCCGCGAGGAGATCGTCATCGACCCGAAGACCGGCGCCTACATCGGCTCACGCGAGGTCGCCACCTCCGGCCCGAACCGAGGCCGGGTCCTCTCCTACACCTCGTTCACCACCTCCACCGCCCCCGCCCCCTGGAAAACCCCCCGCTGACCACCCCGTCGGGCCTGGCAACCACCAGGCCCGACGGGCGCCGGCACGGAATGTCAGCGGCAGGTGGACGACGCGGAGGGAAGGCGTCGCTCGACGGGTTGGGCGGCCCTGAGCTGAGCGATCAGCTGAGTGGCGCCCTGGCCGGCCAGTGCGTCTTCCAACCCGTTGTCGGCGGCCTCGGAGCGGACCTGGTCGACGGTCTGCAGCTGGCCTTCGTTCTCACCTTGCCCGATCACGCCACCGTCGAACGGCAGTTCGGAGCCTGAGCCGAGGCCCATCCATCGACCAGGTACGGCGGTGTCGCCGGTGGCGCACTGTGGTGCCTGCCAAGCGATGGCGAGCACGTACTGGTGTCCGGTCTCGATCCGGGGGCGATCGTGCAGGGCCAGGGCGGTCCGGGTTTCCGGCTTGCCGTCGGCGAACACCCAGCCGGTGGCGTTGTACTCCCAGCTCCGAGGGGCCGGCTGAGCGGCGTCCTTGCGTGACCACAGGACTTTCTGGACCTCGAGGTCGACCTTGCGGCCGATCAGGCCCTCGCCCCGCTCGATCTCCGTACGTGTCGGGGGAAGAGCGGTCTCGCTGGTGGCGTTGACGACTACGACGTGGTCGGCGTACGTGACCCAGTCGGTCGCGCTGCCGCTGGGCAGGCGGTCATCGCCGTCGGCGAGCACGACCGCCCGCTGGGCGGCGGCGGGAGCGTCGGTCGATCCGGCAGCGGCCAGGCTGATGCCGGCCACTGTGGTGGCAGCGATCCCGAGACCGGCTGCGACAGAAGTGAAGCGTCTCACGGCGGGCCTCCTAGTACGTGGCGTTGATGTTTTCGCGGTTGTTGGCGCCGAGGTCGGGGTGACCGTCGGACGGTGTCAGCATGCAGCCGAGCCGGGTGTCGTTGTGCTTGTCGAGCTGTGGGCTCGCGTTGTCCCCGTGCTGCAGCCCGACCGCGTGGCCGGTTTCGTGGCAGACGCGGGCATAGGTGTAGTAGCCGTTGCCGCGAATGCGGATGTACTGCTGGTCGCAGTCGCGACCGTCTCCACCGGCGGCATTGCACCAGGTCATGCCGGCGGCGGAGTCGGACAGGCCGGTGGAGCCGTCCTGGTAGATGATGTCGGTCTCGCCGCTGCCCTCGAAGACCGGCGAGGAGTCGTAGTGGAACGCCAGGTCGGTCGAGCGGTACTCGCCGTCGATCGCGTTGTTGACCGTCGACCGGTCGACGGACTCCAACTCGTACTCACCGCTGCTGTCCATGTAGAAGTAGACGGCTTTGTCATCGGTCTGACAGGGGTAGCCGTTGCCCATGCCCGTGAAGCACGTCGATCCGGTGTGACTGGTCGGGAACATGTTGTCGGTGGCGGCGGCCCAGGCCACTCCCGCCGCGATCACCACGGGCGACAGGCCCAGGGCGATGATCATCGGTAAACGCCGTCGAGCAGGACGGCGACGCACAAATGCCACGCTTCTCCTTCGGTTGACTTCGGACGTTCGGTGGCTGGGTGAGGCAGTGCCCCGCCCAGCCGTCCGTCGTTTTAATCAGCCCGGAGCGCCATGCGCAAGTTATTTACTGGAGAGAGCGTTGCTTGGTTAATTGTTAACCACGGGATAGGGGGCTGAGGCGGGTTCTTGTTCGCCGGTGCCGTGGGGGCGGAGGCCGGAGACGGTGGAGGCTGTTCGGTAGCGGCGAGGGGTCGCGTGGTAGCGGTCGTTGAAGAGGCGGTAGAAGTGGCTGAGTGAGGGGAAGCCGCAGTCGGCCGCCACGGACGCGATCGGCCGGTCCGTCATTCTCAGCAGCGCGGCCGCCCGGCTCAGCCGGACCTGGTTGATCAGCTCGGTCGCGGTCCGGCCGGTTCCGGCCTGGACGACCCGGTTGACGTGCTCGCGGCTGCGGCCGGCGAGCCGCGCCAGCCCGGCCGCGCCGTCGGCGAGCGCCGCCGGGTCGTCGGACAACCGGGTGATTGCCTCGGTCAACCACGTGGGCAGGTCGTTCCCCGCCGGCCGCGCGACCAGGTCGCACAGCAGCTCGAGCAGGAACCGCTCGAGTTGCAGCCGGCCATTGGGGCCGGAGGCAAGGACCGAGGTCAGCTCGGTCAACCGCTGCAGGCGCACCCCGTCGAGCCGGTGGGTGACCGGCGGACCGCCGGCGGACCAGGGCCAGTCGTCGTCGGCGAAGTACCGCGCCTGCAGGGCCGTCAGGGTCTCGTTCGGAAACGAGATGCTGACCTGCGCGAACGACCGGCCAGGGACCGGCCGGAACAGGTGGACGTGATCCGGCCGGATGAAGACCAGGTCGCCGGTTTCGAGCAGCCGCCGGCTGCCCTCCACGACGTGCAGCAGGGCGCCGTACTCGATCCAGGTCAGCTCGGCGAAGTCGTCGTGCGTGTGCAGCCGGCCGCGGAACCTGACCGTCTCGGTCCGCCGCCCGACGTAGAAGGTCTCCCCGGGCGCGACGTAGTCCTCGAGCCGGAGCAGCGTCACATCCATGTCACTGGAGGGCAACTTTCAGTCCTTCGAGAGGAAGAAACGTCACATTCGAGCATATAGCGTCGATCACTGACCAGCGCTGGAGGGAGGCTCCGCGATGACCGCACCAGGCCCGGACATCACCGCCCGGTACGAGACGGACGGGTACGTCGTCGTTCCCGGGGTGATCGACGCGGATCTCGTCGGCGCCGCGAACGCGCACGTCGACTGGTTGCTGGAGCGGCATCCCGAGCTGACGCCGGAGCAGCTGGGTCACCGGCTCTGCCGGGACGATCCGTTCTGGATCCACCTGGTCTCCGACGAGCGCCTGCTCGACGTCGCCGGGCTGTTCGTCGGCCCGGACATCGCGTTGTTCGCCACCCACTACCTGTGCAAGGCGCCGCGGTCCGGGAAGGGCGTCGAGTGGCACCAGGACGGCGCGTTCTGGCCCCTGGAGCCGTTGAACGTCGTCACGCTATGGCTCGCGCTGAGCGACTCCGACCCGGACAACGGCTGCCTGCGCGTGCTGCCGGGATCGCACCGGTCGACGCTGGCGGACATGCGGCCGGCCGAGACCGACAGCGTGCTGCGTCACCGGATCGACGCCGAGGTCGACGAGGGCCTGGCAGTCGACCTGGTGATGCGTCCCGGTGACGTCGAGGTACACCACCCGAACATCCTGCACAGCTCCATGCCGAACCGTTCGGACCGGTGGCGTCGAGCCCTGACCATCCGCTACATCCCGACCAGTACGCGGATCACCAGACCGGACGAGGCGTCGCCGTTCCTGCTCCGCGGTGTAGCGGTCCCGGGCGTCAACACCTACCTGGAGCCGCCTCCCTTTCGCGGCGGCAACCGGGTTTCCGAGTGGTGACGTCGTCCGGCGTGCTGGGGGCCTACGGCCACTCCTGGGTGTACGGGACCGGGGCGCGCGCACACAGCGAGGGTTTCGCGGTCCTGGCCGCGCGGGAGCTCGGCCTGGACCTGAACAACCACGCGGCGAGTGGCAGCCTGAGCACGGAGACCGCGCGCCTGGTGACGGCGCAGGCCCCCGAGCCGGCGGACGTGTTCGTGGTGATGACCGGTTTCAACGACGCCCGGCTGTACGGCGCCGCGCCGGCCGGCCGTCGCCAGTACGAGGACTCGCTCGAAGTCCTGTTCCGCGCGCTGCACAAGGCCGATCCGAAGGCGTTGCTGCTGGCGATCGAGCAGCCGTACGTCGAGGACTACTCGGGCCACTCGCCGTACGACCGGGCGACGGACACGATCCTCGATCAGTACAACGCTGTCCTGCGGGCCGTCGTGACAGCCCTGCCGTTCGCGGCCACGGTGGTGGTCGACGGGTGGGACGCCCGAACGATGATTGCCCCGGACAACGTTCACCCGAACGACGACGGACATGCGGTGCTGGCGCGAGCGGTGGTTCGGGCGGCCCGCGAGCGCGAGCAGCCGAGGAAGGACGTCCGATGACGGAGGTGGACGACCGGGTTTGCGCGTTGCTCGAGAGCCACTGGGACGATGCGCGGGGCTACTGCGTGCCGAACCCCACGACGTATCCGCACCTGTGGTTGTGGGACTCCTGCTTCCACGCGATCGTCTGGGCGCACCTCGGCGACGAGCGCGCGCTCCGCGAGCTCGACGCGACCCTGGCCGGTCAGCTGCCCAGCGGCCTCGTTCCGCACATGCGGTACGGCGGGAAGAGGTCGGACTCGTACCTCGGGCCGCTGGAGGCGACCTCGTCGATCACCCAGCCGCCGATGTTCGGCCACGCTGCCAAGGTCCTCGCCGAGCGCGGATTCATGCCGTCGGCAACCACTCTGGACCGGGCCCGGCGGGGCCTCGACTGGCTGTGGCGGGAACGGCGTACCCGCGAGGGCCTGATCTACGTCGTCCACCCGTGGGAGGCGGGCAACGACCACAGCCCCCGCTGGGACGACTTCGGCGCACCCGGCCGGACCCCGGAGCACTACAGCCGGCCGGCCCGGACGGCGTGGAACAAGGACCGCATGTACGACGTCAGCTTCGACGATGCCGGCGGTGCGAACTGGTCGTCGTCGTTCGTCGTCTGCCCGGCGGCCTTCAACGCGTACGTCGCCTTCAACCTCGCCGAACTGGCCGAGCTGCTGCACGACCGGGAGCTCGCGTCCCGCGCGGAGCAGTTGAGCGAGACCATCGATGCCCTTCTGTGGGACCAGGACGAGCACCTCTGGTCCGACCTGCCGCTGGTCGGCGGCGGCCCCTCCTCCAAGCTGCCGACCAGCGACGGGGTCATGCCGGCCCTGGTCACCGCCGACCCGGCGAAGGCGCTCGCCGCCCTGCGGCAGCTGGACGACCCGGATCGGTTCGGGGCGCCGTACGGACCGGCGAACGTTGCCCGCAGCCACCCGTCGTACGACCCGTCGACGTACTGGCGTGGTCCGGCCTGGCCGCCGTTGAACTACCTGTTCTGGCTCGCCGCCCGGCGCTGGTATCTGGACGGCGCCGCGGAGGCGCTCGCGTCCCGCTCGATCGACGGCGCGCTGCAGAGCGGATGGGCGGAGTACTGGAATCCCGAGGACGGAATCGGTCTGGGCGCCGCGCCGCAGACCTGGACCGGCCTCGTCATCGCCATGTCGAACAGCAACAGCTCCGGCGGAGTCCCCGCTGTCCTGTCGCCGAGCGAAGGAGTGTCGGAACAATGAGAGGCAGAAGAGTCATGGCGGGAGTGGCCACCGTGCTGGCCACCGCACTCGCCGCCACCGCCTGCGGAGGCGGATCGAAGGACGAGGGCGCCACCTCCGGTGAGCTCGCGTTCGCGCACAACAAGCCCTGGGACTTCGACGCGTTCTCCAAGGTCTCGAAGCAGGACATCGACGTCAGCCTGAAGAGCACGCAGTACTCCGGCGACCCGTACCGCGCCTTCATCCGGCAGTCGTTCCGGACCAAGGAGAGCCCTGGGCTGTTCACCTGGGAGGTCAGTACGGCGCTCGACGAGCTCGCCGAGCAGGGTGTGATCGCGGAGACCACGGACCTGTGGACCGAGGCCGTCGACAAGGGCCACGTGACGGACGCCGTCCGGCAGCTCTACACGGTGGACGGCAAGCAGTACTGCACGCCGATCAGTGTCGACAACTGGGTGATGTTCTACAACAAGGCGATCTTCGCGAAGTACGGCCTCACCGTCCCGACGACCTGGGACCAGTTGCTGCAGGTCGCGGCCACCCTCAAGCAGCGTGGGGTGACGCCGTTCTGGAACCAGACGAAGAACTTCTCCTTCGTCTGGTTCCAGACCCTGCTCGCCGGCACCGACCTGCAGCTGTACAACGACCTGTCCACGGGCAAGGCGAAGTACACGGACCCGCGGGTGGTCGCGGTGATGAACAGCTGGCTCGACCTGCAGAAGAAGGGGTACTTCAACGATCCCGGCCAGACCGACTTCGCCCGCGACCTGATGCGCGAAGGCAAGATCGCGATGGCCCCCGAGGGCACGTGGTTCACGGCCGACGCCGCACTCGCCGGGATGACGATGGGCAAGGACGTCGACATGTTCGTCATCCCGCCGGTCAAGCCCGGTGCGGCGACCCCGATCGCGATCGAGACCGCCCCGGTGTGCGTCGGGGAGAGCTCGAAGCAGAAGAGCCTGGGCCTGAAGTACGCGAAGTGGTGGATGTCGCCGGAGGGCCAGGCGCCGTGGGTGAAGCAGCAGGGCAACCTGCCCTTCAACCCGGACGCCGAGGCGCCGACACCGCAGATGAAGACCCTCAAGGACAAGCTTGCCGCCGGCAAGTACGAGTACTACAACCGGTACTTCGAGGCGACGCCGGTGCCGATCCGGACGGTCGCGCTGGAGCAGTTCAGCGCGTTCCTGACCAACCGCGGCGACCCGATGCCGTACCTCACCGCGATCCAGGCGGCGGCCGACGAGTACTGGGCCGGGCGATAGCGGCGTGAATCGTTCGGGCGCGACCTCTTACCAGGGCCAGGCTCGGGGCTTCCTCCTCCCGAGCCTGGCGCTGGTGCTCCTGGTCTTCTACCTTCCGGTCCTCTACACCTTCTACCTGAGCTTCACCGAGTACAACGGCCTCGGTACGCCGGAGTTCGTCGGCGTCGAGAACTTCGCCGCGATGTTCGAGGACTCGGCCTTCCTGGGCGCGGTCCGGAACACGTCGATCTGGGTGGTGGGCACGCTCGTCCTCCCGGTCGGCCTCGGTCTGCTCGTGGCGGTGCTGGCCTACGGTTTCCGGGGGAGCGGCTGGCTCCGGCTGCCCTTCCTCGTTCCGTACGCGCTGTCGGGTGTCGCCGTCGGGGTGATCTGGAGCTTCATGCTGGGGTCGGGCGGCGCGCTCACGCAGGCCCTGCAGTTCCTCAACCTGCCGGGGACCGAGTTGCGCTGGCTGCAGGACTCGCCGCTCAACACCGTCGTCATGGTGATCGCGGCCGCGTGGCAAGGCGTCGGTGTGAACGCGCTGCTGTTCACCGTCGGGCTGCAGTCGATCCCGAAGGAGCCGCTCGAGGCCGCGCGGATCGACGGAGCGACCGGCTGGCGCCTGTTCACCACCATCACCTGGCCCCTGCTCCGGCCGTCGACGACGATCGTCGTCGGGCTGTCGATCGTGAACGGCCTCAAGACCTTCGACATCGTCCAGGCGATGACCCAGGGCGGTCCGGCGCGGTCGTCGGAGACGTTGGCCCTGACGATGTACCGCGACACCTTCGTGAACAGCGACTACGGACTGGGATCGGCCGTGGCCATCTTCCTCAGCGTCGTGACGGTCGGCGCCTCGATCATCTACCTGCGCCGGCAGTTGAGCCTGAGCAGCGCGAGCCTCGGAGGTGGCAAGTGACACCGTCACGCACCGGGATCATCGTCCGGGTCACCGTGCTGGCCATCCTCGGCGCCCTCTGGCTCGTGCCGGTGTACCTGCTGCTCGCCAACGCCGGCAAGACCGTCGAGAACTACTCCGGCTCCACCTTGTGGCACCCTGGCTCACTGACGGACCTGTGGGAGAACCTCAGCCAGGTGGCGACCGGGACGGACATCCCCCGGGCCCTGGCGAACACGGCCGTCTACAGCATCGTCTCGCCGGCCATCGCCGTCGTCCTGGGAGCGACCGTCGGGTTCGCCGTGATCGTGCTCAAGCTGCGCCGCGGCTTCCTGTGGTTCTTCGTCATCTATTGCGGGTCGGTGTTCCCGCTCCAGATGCTGGTGATCCCGCTCTTCGACAGCTACTCGCGGCTCGGCCTGTACGACACGCTGACCGGCATGGTGCTAATCTACTCGATCGTCTGCCTGCCGTTCTCGGCGTTCGTCATGCGCAACTTCTTCGCCGGCATCGCCGAGTCGGTCTTCGAGGCGGCCGTCGTCGACGGGGCGAGGACCCTGCGCATCTTCACCAGGATCTATCTGCCGATGTCGTCCAGCGCGCTCGCCGTCGTCTTCATCCTGCAGGCGACCTGGGTCTGGAACGACCTGCTCCTCGCCCTCATCCTGACCCAGAGCGACACGACCCGCCCGGTCATGCCCGTCCTCACCGGCCTCCAGTCCACCGAAGGCGGCGGCGCCAGCTACACCACAGTCCTCGCGGCCGCGATCCTCGTCTCGATCCCGACCGCCCTGCTGTTCCTTCTGTCCCAGCGTTACTTCAAGAAAGGCCTGGCCCTCGGCCAGTACTGACAGTCGGCCTGGCCGGTTCCGGCAGCGTCCGGGATACGACACGACATCCCATAGTGCGAACGCGCAGCGATCCGATAGCACAGGTGCATGAACTTGTTCAGAGCCTTACCAAGGCGGGCGGCGCTGTTGCTCACCGGCATCCTGGTGATGTCCGGTGTGACCGCGCCGGGCGCCGCGTCCGCCAGTACGCCACCCGCCGCGTCCGCCAGCACGCCACCCGCCGCGTCCGCCAGTACGCCACTCGCCGCGCCGCGGACCCAGCAGGGGCCGGCGACCGTCACCCTGCTCACCGGTGATCGGGTCACGCTCCGGCCGGGCCAGGACGGGAAGCCGCTGGTCGACGTCCGGGCCCGCGACGGCCGGTCCGGTCCCAGCGGCTTCTCGATCCGTCACGAGCACGGCCGCGTCAGCGTCGTACCGCACGACGTCGAGCGGCTCGTTCCCGACGTCCTCGATCCGGCCCTGTTCGACGTGACCGGCCTGGTCGAGATGCGGTACGACGACGCGCACCGCGCCGACCTCCCCGTCATCGTTCGCGATGCACCGCGGACGCTGGCAGCCTCGGAATTCGTCCCCACCCGGGCGCTGGCCAGTGTCGACGCGACCGCCGGCCGCATCCAGAAGGCCGGCACGCGCACCTTCGGCGCCGCGTTGGTGGCACCCGGCGCCCCGCGGCCGGCCAAGATCTGGTTGGACCGCGCCGTCCGTGGCGACTCGCTCGCCGGCGCCCAGGCCGCGCCCCTCGACGGCTTCCTGACGCAGGTCCAAGCGCCCGCCGCCTGGAAGCGCGGTCTCGACGGCCGTGGCGTCAAGGTCGCGATCGTCGACTCGGGGATCGACGCCGGGCACCCGGCACTGGCCGGCAAGGTCACGGCGACCGCCGACTTCACCGGGGAGGGACCGCAGGACGACGTCGGGCACGGCACCCATGTCGCCTCGCTGGTGGCCGGCACCGGGGCCGGAGCCGACGGCGCCCGGCAGGGTGTCGCGCCGGCCGCGGAGCTGATCTCGGGCAAGGTGCTGAACGCTGACAACCAGGGCACCGAGTCGAGCGTCATCGCCGGGATGGAGTGGGCCGTCGGCCAGGACGCCGACCTCGTCAACCTCAGCCTCGGCGGCCGGGCCGACCGGTTCGGTACGGATCTGATGGCGGCAGCCGTCGACCGCCTGACGGCGCAGAGCGGGGCGTTGTTCGTGGTTGCCGCTGGCAACAGTGGCGCGATCTGGCCGACGCCGTTCTCGATCGAGACCCCCGGGACCGCCGCGTCCGCGCTCACCGTGGGCGCCGTGGACCGGACCGATCACAAGGCGTACTTCTCCAGTGAGGGACCGACCTGGTCGTACCGGCAGAAGCCCGAGGTGTCCGCGCCGGGGGTCGACATCGTCGGCGCCAGGGCAGGGGCTCGCGACGGCGACCTCTACACGGCGATGTCGGGCACCTCCCAGGCGACCCCGTTGGTGACCGGCGCCGCGGCTCTGCTGCTCCAGCAGCACCCGGAGCTGACCTGGCAGCGACTCAAGGCGCGGCTCAGCAGCGCGGTCGACGACACCGGGCGCTACACCTCGTGGTCGGGCAGCGGACGGGTCAACCTGGACAAGGCGACCTCGGCCGGCCTGTCGGCGGACGTCGGCGTCGTCGACTTCGGTGCCATCCGGCACCCGGACGACTCGGCGCAGACCCGGACCGTCACGCTGACCAACCCCACCGACGAGCCGGTAGCGGTCAGCTTCGCCGACCATCAGACGACCATCGAGGCAAAGACGGCCCCCGAGGGCGCCGTGGTCGCCACTCCGGCCGCCCTGACGATCCCGGCACGCGGCACGGCGAGTACGACGCTGACGCTGGACCCGGCCGCGCTGACCGACACCATGTGGCAGGGCTCGCTCGACGTACTCGGTGCCGACGGCAAGCAACTTCTGCGGCTGGCGTTGAACGCGTACGACGAGCCGCCGATGTACGACCTGTCGGTCCGGGTGCTCGACCGCGACGGGAAGCCGTTCGCGGGCGGGTACGTCACCGCGTTCAACGCCGGCAACGGTGGCTTCACCAAGCTTCCGCTGGACTCGCACGGCCGCAGTCCCAGCGTCCGGCTCCCGCCGGGGGAGTACAACCTGTCCTCGATCGTCCCGACCGGCGACACGGTCGCCATGACCGGTGCGCCCGACTTCGTGGTGAACCGGGACACGACCGTCACCCTCGACGCCCGGAAGGCGGTGCGGCTCAACGCTCCGGCGGTCGAGGGGCAGCCGACCAAGGTCACCCAGGGGACCGTCAGCTTCCTGCGTTCCGCCGTCGACGGCCGGTGGTATGCGGACTATCTCGAGTTGACCGCGGCGGACCTCGCCGCCGGCCGGATCTACGTGCAGCCGACGGCGGCGCCGAAGTACGGCACCTTCGAGGCGACGACCCGGTGGCGGCTGGAACCGACGACCAAGGCCAGGCCGGACGCACCGGACGTCTACGAGGTCTACCAGAGCGCGAACCGGTTCACCCTGCCGCTGGCCAAGAACCTCGATCGCAAGGCTCTGCGGGCCATGGCTCGCGTCGAGAGCACCTACGGCAGTGTGTGGGGTGGTGGGGTCCGCGCGATGACCCGCAACGCCATCGGCCCGGCCGGCTTCGGCGTGTCGATGTGGCGCACCGTCGAGACGCCGTCCCGCCGGGTCGAGTTGCTGTCCGCGGGCCCGAACATCAGGTGGGTCCAGTGCGTGGACACGCCCGCGTCGGGCATCAGCGGCCTCTGCGACGCGCCGGGCCGGTCGTACAAGCCCGGCGAGCGGGTCCGGTCGGTGTCCGGTACGGCGATGCATCCGCAACTCAACCTCGCCGACATCGCCCGTGGATCCTTCAACGTGCAGGTCGGGCTGGCCGACGCCGATCACGTAGGCATCGTCGACACAGCTGTCGTCGGCGGACAGCGGCTCAAGCTGTACCGTAACGACGTACCGGTCGGTGAGCTCGCCGGGCCGTCCGGCTTCTTCGAGGCCGCGGCCGGCCCGGCGAGGTGGCGGCTCGAGCACAGTTGGTCGACGGATCAGGTGCCGACGTCCGGGCAGGCCAAGACCACCTGGACATTCGACGCGACACCGCCCGCCGAGGACCAGAACCCGGTCCGGCCCTCGTTGCTCAGGCTCAACTACGACCCGTACGGCGCCGCCGACGGCAGCGCGCCCGCCTGGCGCCCGCTGCTGTTCGACCTCGGCATCGGCTACCAGCCGGAGGTCGCCACCGCACCGGTGAAGTCCGTCAAACTGTGGGTCTCGTCGGATCGCGGCAAGCACTGGACACCGGCGCCGCTGTTCCGGGCCGGAGCCGGCTACCGGACCATCGTCGCCCCCTGGTCGCTACTCCCCGGCCGAACCCTGTCCGTCCGGGCCACCGTCACCGACAAAGCCGGCAACTCCATCGACCAAACCGTCCTGGACCTGATCCCAGTGCGCTGACCCCCCGGCCCAGGACCGAGAGAAAGGACTGTGTACATGAGCGTGGATCGGCTGGCGGATCGGTTGTTTCGGGTTGGGCTTGGGCCTTATCAGGCGTACTTGTGGTGTGACGACGACGGGGTGACGTTGGTCGATTCCGGGGCGCGGGTGCTGGTACGGCGATCAGCGAAGCGCTCACGTCGATCGGGCTCGGCCGTGGTGACCTCCGCCGGGTGGTGCTGACGCATTTCCACGACGACCATGCCGGCGGCGCCGCCGAGGTGGCCGCGTGGGGTGTGCCGGTGGTGGCCCACGCGGCCGACGCTCCGGTGATCCGCGGGGAGGTGAAGGGGCCACCGCCGAACTTCACCGAGCAGGAGCTCGAGCTTCACCGGTTGGTGGCGGCAGGCTTGCCTCCCGCGCCACCTGTCCAGGTCGACCAGGAGGTCGGCGACGGCGACGTACTCGACTTCGGTGGTGGAGCGGTGGTGGTATCGACGCCCGGGCACACCGACGGCAGCATCGCGATCCACCTTCCGGAGTACGGCGTACTCTTCACCGGCGACATCGCCGCGGAACACGAGGGCGCGGTGATGCTCGGCGTGTTCAACCTCGACACGGAGACGGCCGCAGCGTCCTTCCGCAAGCTCGCCGCCCTGGAGGCGGACGTCGTCTGCTTCGGCCACGGCCGCCCGCTGCTGGAGAGGGGCACGGCCCGACTCCGGGCCGCGCCCCTGCCGTCGAGTGGCTCCTGACGCCGTCTCAGGACGTCGGAACGCCGTCGCGGATCGAGATCCACTCGCTCCAGGCCGAGCAGCCGGTGAAGCCGGTGCCTGCGCTGTAGTTCTTGTGGCAGACCTGCAGACGGATGTGTCCGCTCTCGGCCAGGTCGTGGTTGCAGACGGTCTGACCGTTCTGCGCGCCGTCGGAGTCGATGCACTCGCCCCGGCGGCCGTAGTCGGTCACCCAGCGGGTCACGGCGCTCTTGTTGTCGAACGCCCAGTCCAGGGTGCCGACGTAGTCACCGTCGTACTGGAAGTAGCCCCGGGATCCGGCAGCGTTCTCCGCCCACGGGATCAACGTGCCCGCGGACGCCGGCGATGCCGCCAGCCCCGCGATGCCAAGGCCACCCACGAGCATGGCCGCCAACTTCTTCACTGTCCTGTCCTCCAGAGGTAGCCGGGGCACGACCCTGACGTCTGGCCCCGTGATGTCCCCGCAGAGCCTGCCAGGGTGAACCTGTCGGCCGAATCCCTCCGGAGATTGATCGCGGTCATTCCGACGGGTGAGCGACACCGTCATCCTGGAGAGGGCCGGGCCGCCCGGGTGGACGGTCGTCGGTCAGGAGGTGAGGAGGGCGAGGCGGACGGTGAATGAGAGGGCGAGGACGAGGACGCAGAGGATGCGCCAGGGGGTGGTGGCGGGGCGCAGCGGGAGTAGGGCCGCCGGCACCAGGGCGAAGAGTGCGACGGCCATGAAGACGTTTGCGGTCTGCAGGTCGTCGGTCAGACTCCGCACGCACTGGCCGTCCTCGTCGTACGGGCAGTCCTCCTGCGCGGAGGCGTAGGACAACACCTCGACGATCGCGAGCACGATGTTCAGCGGGATCAGCACGAACGCGGCAACCCGCCACGTCCGATCCACCGTCCGTACGTCGCTCTCCGGGGACAACACGGCGAACGACGCTACCAGCAGCCGGGCTCAACCAGCTCTGACAGCCGCGGCCGTGGCGGACGTCACTGGCCGCGGTGTCACAGCGATCGGGGCAGCGGCGTCTCGTGGGCGACAGGGAAGCCACGAGAGAACGGAAGACAGATGAGCAAGGTCTGGTTCGTCACCGGGTCGTCCCGCGGCCTCGGTCGCAGCTTCGTCGAGGCCGCGTTGGCACGCGGAGACAAGGTGGCCGCGACCGCGCGCAGTACCGCGAGTCTTGACGAGTTGGTCACCACCTACGGAGACGCGGTGCTTCCGCTCGAGCTGGACGTGACCGACAGGGCCACCGTCTTCGACAGTGTGCAGCGGGCGACAGATCGTTTCGGCCGCCTCGACGTCGTGGTGAACAATGCCGGCTATGCCCAGATCGGTGCGATCGAGGAACTCACCGAGCAGGAACTGCGCGACCAGTTCGAGACCAACGTGTTCGGTGCGGCATGGGTCATCCAGGCGGCCCTTCCGCGGTTGCGCGCGCAGGGCTCCGGCCACGTCGTCCAACTCTCCTCGATCGCCGGGCTCATCGCCATGCCGCTCGGCGGCGCGTACCAGGCGTCCAAGTGGGCCCTCGAAGCCCTGAACGAGACGCTCGCCCGGGAGGCCGCCGACTTCGGCATCAAGGTGACCGTCATCGAGCCGGCCGGCTTCGCCACCAGGTCAGGCAAGAACCCGGATCCGCTCGCCAACGGGCATCTGGCCGAGACGAATCCGGCGTACGACGGCCTTCGTCAGCGTCTCGCCGGGATGATGGGCAACCAGCCCGCGGGCGACCCGGCCGCCGCGGCCCGGACGCTGCTGAAGATCGTCGACTCCGACAACCCACCGTTGCGGGTGCTCTTCGGTCAGGGGTTCCACCAGATGCTCGAGCAGGTGTACGCCGACCGCCTCAAGACCTGGAGCGACGGGCAGGATCTCTCGGTGGAGGCGCACGGCAACCTGGCTCAGAGCTCGGCGACCACGCCTTGACCGCGCCTCACCTCCAGCTGTTTTGGCGGGGCTGGTCGGCGGGGGTGGACCACCAGTGGTGGCGTGGGTCGTCGGGGGCGGGTGCGAAGACATGGAGCTCGGCGTCGTAGCGCATTCCCTCGGGGTCGCCCGTCGGTGCGACCTGGGTGCCCGGGGTGACGGCGGTGAGGTCGACGACCGTGGGCGGGCCGGTCTGCGGAACGCGTAGCCGGATCAGGTGCTGGTCGGAGGCCCGGCGTACGAAGATTGCCGGGTTGCCGTTGGAGTCCGCGTAGCCTGCCGGACTGCCTGTCGCCACCACGCCGGTGGACGCCGTGAGGTCGGTGCTGGTAGGCCGGTCGCCGTCCATATCGAACGACCACTGGACGATGCGGCCGTCGGGGCCGACCAGGACGACGTACTGCCGGGCGGTGAGAATGTTGCGCCCCGCGCTGTCCTTGCGGGTCCCCGACGTCGTCCAGGCCGCGAGTTTGGTGCCCGCCGCAACGGGGATCCCGAGATCCTCGTGCTGTACGACGCCCGCGTCGCTCGGCTGCCACCACCACCGGTGCAGCGTCCCGTTGGCCCCGCGTGCGTAGACCATCTGGCCGCGACCCCAGACGAACGCTGCCGGTGTGCCCGTGATCGTCCCGCCCCAGTTGTCGCCGTGCACCTTGGCATCTCCCGGGGACCACCACAGATGGGCCAGCTTGCCGTTGCTGTCGGCACCGAAAACGTGGCGGGCGGAACCGGAGCTGAACGCGGCCGGGTCGCCGGCGAACCGGATCGTCCCGAACCCGTTCGCTGCGGCGGCCGCGGTCCAGTCGGTGGTTCGCCATCCTGTGCCGGGTGTGTACAGGGTCTCGCGGACGGTCCCGTTCGTACCCCGGCTGAACACGCTCAACTGATCACCCGCGCTGTTGAGAGCCACCGGCCGGCCCGCGACCGTGCCCGCCGGCAGCAGGTCCTCAGCGACCTGGCCACCGGCCGCTGTCCACAGCGAATGGTGCAGTGCGCCGGTGGACGACGACGTGAAGAGCTGCTGCGAGCTCTGGTAGCGCATGGCCGGACTGGTCGGAGTAGCTCCGAGCCCGGGGTCGTTGAACATCGGGGTCTCGACGATGCCCGGCGCTCGTCCGACCGCGGTGATCGTCGGCAACGCACCGGCGTACGTCGGCGAGACCGGCGTCGTACCCCACGCCTTCTGAGCCACCGGCCGCATCCGGCTGGTGAGGTCGCGTTCCAGCCGGCCCGCGTCGTACACGGCGCCGGAGGTCCAGACGCAGAACTGGATGCCGGCCAGCGCCGGGTCGGTGGCGCCGCCGGGCAGACGCGTCCCGCCCTTGAAGGTGCCGGGGTCGAAGGAGTTCCAGATGCGGTCCGGCGGGTTCTGGGTGGTGCCGAGATTGAAGTAGATGAAGTCCGCGTTGGAGTTGATCAACGTGTGGCCGGCCGCCTTCAGCTGGGCCGGCGTGAGTCCGCTGGTCCACCAGTGCATGAGCTCGAGGTTGGTGTCCAGCGCGACCTTGGTGGCGGGCTGGATGTCGTCGGACCACATCCGCGCGGTCTTCCCCTGGGCGCGGATCACTCCGTTCGCCTGGTTCATGTACGCGCGGAAGGCGTCCTGGACGGCGCCCGGCTCGTTGTACTTCGCCATCGCCTGCTGGTAGAGCTGCGCGAAGTTCGTCGCGTTCACCCCGCTCGTGCGGATGTTGAACCGCGGCCACTCGTCGCCGCCGATGTTGAACGTGTCGGTCGGGAAGCGGCCGGCGTGCTCGTCGAGCTTCGTGGTCGCCCACGACACCCCGGCGGCGTTCATCACGTCGAGCGAGATCGGGTCGCGCAGCGTCGACGTACCGGACTTGTACGTCAGCCGGTACTGCTCGGGGATGTAGCCGGTCTGGAACTTCGGGCTGTTGGCCCAGCCGACCAGTTTGACGTGGCGCTGCTTCGCGATCGCCTGGACGGCGGCGATGTCGGCGTCGGTCAGGCTGAAGGAGCTCAGCGTCAACTCGTTCAGCTTCAGGTAGCTCATGTCGCGCAGGATGTTGTCCAGCCACGACAGCGGCATCCGCTGGATGCTCAGCAGGAAGCCGCGGACGCGGTACTGCGGTGAGTCGTCGACGACCCCGGCCGGCAGCGTGCGCTGTCGCTTGATCAGCTGCAGCATGGTCCGGGTACCCCAGTAGGCCCCGACGGCGGTCTTCGCGGTGATCGTGGTGACGTCGCCGAGTTGAATCCGGTACGCCTCGTCCCCGGTGAGGGTGGGGTCGAGCCGCAGTACGACGTCACCGCTCGCGGGCGACGATTCGACGACTGCCGGAGTACTGCCGGTGAGGTAGGACAGGTCGTCCGCGAAGGTCTCCGCTTCCGTACGCAATCCACTGCTGCCGACGACGAGGCGCGATCCGGCCGACCACGTGAACTCGCCCGATGCCGCCGGCTGCCAGGACCTGACAGCCGGCAGCACCGCCGGTAGCGCAGCCGCCTGCGCAGCAGCCGCCTGCGCAGCGGTCCCCTGGGGAGGCGCCGACTGCTGAGCGGCCGCCTGCGCGGCGGTGCCGCCGACCAGAGTCGACGCCAGAACGAGTAGGGCCACTGCCAGCCGCCGTGCCGAAGACCAAGTCATAGCGTCTCACTGTGAACACAACGGCCATGACCGTAAACCCTTTCTACCCAGATCGAACGTGGTTACCAGTTCCAGGCGACGCCGCGTTTGCACTGGCTGATGGGCGGGGTGGAGATCCCGCCGCCGCTGAAGACGACCCGGGTGCCGTCGGGGTCGGTGTAGCAGCCGTCGAGCTCGGCGGTCCATTCGCGTTGCGTCTTGGGGGTCGCGTAGAGCAGCTTCCCTGCGGCGTCGTACGCGCGCACCGTGTGCGTCGGCGGAGCGTCCGGGGTCTTGGGGTCGTAGGTGCTCAGGTACTTCGTCGGCGCGAAGAAGAACCCGTTCCGCAGGACCGCTTCGATCGCCGGACGGTTGCCGAGGGCAATCGTGACCCGGGTTACGCCCTTGGTGTAGGTCCCGCTGCCGTTGCCACCGCCGTCGACCACGTCCCGCTGGACTCCGCTGCCACCCGGCAACCTGGACATCAAGATCCGCCCGTCCGGGCCGAACCCGCACCCCCTGGTCAGTTTCGCGGATTTGAGCAGCACCCAGCTGGTCGCGCTGGTGTCGGCCGGCGGATTCACCCACCTGAAGGCCTCCACCACGGTGTACGGCTGCCCGGTCACCCCGGCTCTCCCACCCCAGGAGAGATCGCACCTCCGTGCGTGGACCGCGCGCTCGGCGGCGGTGAGCGGCTCGAGTGCAGGTGTCGCGACCGCCGTCTGCTGACCGGCGGCGGGTGGCTGCGCCTCGTCGCCACGCAGCGCGGGTACGGCGAAGGCGAGGCCGGCGATCACGACGACGACCGCAGCGGCCGCCAGCAGCGGGACCGCCCGCCGGCGAGGTGACGAGGCCTGGTAAGCCGCTTCGTGGTCGACGATGGCGACGAGCTCGGCCCGCTGGCGTGCGCGGGTCCGGGGATCGAGGTCGAATTCCGGGGGACGGACCGACTGAGAGTTCATGATGGTGACCTCAACGACGTAGGGGTGGTGAGTTCGCGCAGGCGCTTGCGGGCGCGGGACAGGCGTGACTTGACGGTGCCGATGGGCAGGTTCAGCGCGACCGCGGCCGCCTGCTGGTCGAGACCGGCCCAGATACACAGCTCGACGACTTCGCGTTCGTGCCGGGGAAGGCGTTTGAGCAGCTTCCGGGCCGGACTGATCCGCCGGTCGTCGTCCGTCTGACCGGCGACGTCGTCGGCGTGGTCCCGGACGTTCTCGGTGACCAGGTGCGCGGCGGCCAGCGCACGGCGATACCGTTGCTTGGAGCGCCATTCGTTCCGGGCGGTGTACTCCGCGGTCCGCAACAGCCACGGCAGCGTCGAGTCACGGTCCAGCACTACCTCGTCGCGCCGTCGCCACGCGTGCAGGAAGACCGCCGAGGTCAGGTCCTCGGCATCACTCCAGGATCCTGTCCGCCGGTACAGGAAGTTGAAGACCGCGCGGGAGTGCCGGTCGTACAGCTGGGCGAACGCCTGCGAGTCGCCCGCGGCCACCCGGTCCCAGAGGTTGCCGTCCGAGCCGGTCATGATCAGGCCCTCCCGCGCGGCCTGCACCACGCTCACGTCGTCGTTCCGGTCTCGCCACAGCTCATCAGCGTTCCCTTCGATCATGGATCGTTCGTCTACTAGCTGATATGTCTGCCCGGTCCCGTCAGGTTCCCGAAACCGTCACGGCGTCCGACGGCCGGGGTGGGTCAGCCCCAGCCGCCCTGTGCCATGGTCTGGAACTTCCAGTTGCCGTCGACCTTCAGCAGCAGGTCGCCGTACCGGATCGGCTGCGTGTGCCCCTCGTACGTCATCGTGCCGTCGGTGACCACGAACACCAGCGCCTCGGACAGGAAGTACGGCGTCCGCGTCGTGTCCATGCGGACGTCGCCGCCACCACCCATCACCTGGTCCATCTGAGCGACGTACGCCTCCCGGCTGCATTGTGCGGCCGACGCGTTTCCCTTCCCGTCGTCGGTGACCTCGTTCAGCGGGAACACCGCCACGTCCGCCATCGCTTCGTAGTCGCGCGCGGCAGCCAGCGCGTCGAACCGCTCGTACCACGCCAGCACGCTCGCGATCTCCGCCTCGGTCGGCTCGTATCCGGCCGTTTGCGTTGTCATGATGCTCCTCCTTGCCGATAAACTCCGTACAGTGTACCCAGTTTAAGGCCATGCGCGATCGAATTTCGGCCAGGTGAGTTAGGCGCTACCGGATCGGGCGGCCGAGCGGGGTCATCGGCGGGCTCGTTGACGGGCGCGGTACGTGCGGGTCTTCTGCCGGTTGCCGCAGACGCCCATCGAGCACCAGTGCCGCGAGCGGTTCTTGGACGTGTCGTAGAACGCCAGTTGGCACTCGTCCGCGGCGCAGAGCTTCAGGCGGGTCCAGGTGTCGTCGGCCTGGGTCTCGGCGATCGCGACGAGAAGCCGGGCGAGACCGCCACGGACGCCGCCGATCGCGGGAGCGAGGTGAGGGCGGGTGCCGTCGAAGACGATCCGGAGGGGAAGCGCGGAGGCCGCCGTGTCGAGGTCAGGTACCGGCGCGGTCTGGTCCCGGTCGTGGTGCCGCATCATTGCGTCGCGCAATCCGGATCGAAGCGTGAGTGCGAGCTCGAGGTCCTCGCTGTCGGCGCGGTGGTCGGCGCCGACCAAGTTGTGCCGGCGGAGCCACGTGGTCAGCGCCGCGGGGTCGGACAGCGCCTCGGGAGGGTCCGCATCGACATCGACGTCGAGCGTATCGGCGAAAGCGCACAACAGCAGGGCCTGCGCCGGCGTCACGGCGCTGCTCCCCGAACCCGCCTCCGCGATCTCATTCACCTCTCCCACCGTATCGACACCAGCATAGCCCGATTGCCGGTTGACACTCATGGCTAACCAGCATAGCGTCTTTGCTGGTGTTGATGTAGGGAACGGAGGGGTAGAGGATGCCGGCGGGACAGGATGCGGGTGACGGCACGACGCGGTCCGGTGAGGTCGATCCTGCCGGTCGGGCCGGGCAGGCTGCCCGTTTCTCGCCGATCTCGCTGGTGCTGGTCGGCATCGTCTCGGTCCAGTTCGGCGCGGCGGTCTCGAAGGGCCTGTTCGGTGAGATCCCGCCGGTCGGGATGGTGTTCCTGCGCCTGCTGACGAGCACGCTGATCCTGCTGGCGTATGCGCGTCCCCGGCTGACCGGGCGGGCAGCGGGGGACTGGCGGCCGGTGCTGGCGCTCGGCCTGGCGTTGGGGGCGATGAACTGGGCGTTCTACGAGTCCTTCGCCAGGATTCCGCTGGGGGTGGCGGTGACGATCGAGTTCATCGGTCCGTTGGCGGTCGCGGCCGTCGGGCGTCGCCGGCCGCGCGATCTGCTCTGGGTGGGGTTGGCGGCGGTGGGCATCGTGTTGTTCGGCGCCGGTCCGACGAAGGTGGATGTGCTCGGCTTCGTCCTGGCGTTGGTTGCGGGCGGCTGCTGGGCGCTGTACATCGTCTCGACGGCGGCGACGGGACGTCGCTGGGCCGGTCTCGACGGGTTGGCGGTGGCCAGCACGGTGGCGACGCTGGCGCTCGCTCCGTTCGCCGTGGCGGCGGCGGGCGACCGCCTGCTCGATCCACGCCTGCTGGTCCTGGGGGCCTTGGTCGGCTTGCTCAGCTCGGTGATCCCTTACAGCCTCGAGATGATCGCCTTGCGCTCCCTGCCCGCTCGAACGTTCGGCATCCTGATGAGCCTCGAGCCGGCGATGGCCGCCCTCGTGGCCGCGGTCCTCCTCCGGGAGTGGCTGGCGCCGTGGCAACTCGTCGCGATCGGCTGTGTGATTGCGGCAAGTGTCGGCGCCACCCGCACCTCGTCGAAGCCCGATAGCGACCGCGCCGAGGCCTGAACTCATGCCCGAGATCGACCTGAGGGCGCGTGTCGGGCAGGTTCTGCCCGGCCTTCGCCGGGATCTCGAGGTCCTGATCCGGATCGAATCCGTCAGCAGTGACCCGTCGAGACGCGCCGAGGTCTGGCGCTGCGCGGAGGCGGTTCGCGAGCTGTTCGCGGCCGAGGGGCTCTCGGCCGAGATCCTGACCGCCGAGTCGGGTGCGCCGGCGGTGGTGGCCACGAAACGCAGTCGCCGGATCGGCGCTCCAACGGTCCTCCTGTACGCCCATCACGACGTACAGCCCGAGAACGATCCGGCCGACTGGGACTCACCACCCTTCGAACCGACCGAGCGCGACGGGCGCCTCTACGCCCGCGGAGCCGCCGACAACAAGGCGGGCATCGCCGCGCACCTCGGCGCAGTCCGGGTGTACGGCGACGAGCTGCCGGTCAACCTCACCGTGTTCGTCGAGGGCGAGGAAGAGACCGGATCGGCCACCTTGCCGGCGTTCCTGAAGCAGTACGGCGATCAGCTGGCCGCCGACGTGATCGTGATCGCCGACTCGAGCAACTGGGATCTCGGCGTACCGGCTCTGACCACCAGCCTGCGCGGCGAAGTGAGCGTCGACATCGAGGTCCGAACGCTGGAGCACGCCGTGCACTCCGGCATGTGGGGCGGTCTCGTTCCCGATGCCCTGATGGCGGTGTCGCGGCTGATCGCGTCCCTGCACGACGACGAGGGCAACGTCGCTGTCGAGGGTCTGCATGCCGGACGGGCGGCTGCGGTGGACTACCCGGACGACCGGCTGCGCCTCGGGTCCGGCGCGATTGCACCGCTCCAGTGGATCGGCAGCGGGACCGCGGTCGAGCGGCTGTGGACCAGACCGAGCCTCACCGTGACCGGCCTGGACGCGCCGAAGGTCGACGGTGCCTCGAACACGCTGACCCCGTCGGCCAGGGCCAGGCTGAGTCTTCGGATCGCGCCGGGCGACACAGTGCGCAACGCGATCACGCGGCTCCGCGAGCACTGCGAGCGGCACGTTCCCTGGGGAGCGGAATTGACCGTGACCGTGGTGGAGGCGTGCGAGGCGACCCGGATCGACGCGACCGGTCCGGCGTACGACGCTGCCCGGGACGCACTCACCGAAGCCTGGGACGGCACCGCCCCGATCGACATGGGACTGGGCGGATCGATCCCGTTCATCGCGACGTTCATGGAGGCGTATCCCTCAGCGAGCGTCTTGGTCACCGGCGTCGAGGACCCCGACACCCGTGCCCACGGCGCGAACGAAGGGCTGCACCTGGCCGAGTTCGAACGGGTCGTTCTCGCTGAAGTCCTCCTGCTCCGCAACCTCGGCACCGGCGGCGCACGTCCTGACGCGTGACGGTCTGGCGCTGATGGGGGTGTGCCCGGCGCCGGTCTTCATCACCCGCGCGATCAGGGCGGCCCCGGAGCCGAACGGCGGCTGACTTTTCCGCGTCTCAGTGAATCGGGGTGTGACGTCGTGGGCGGGGTGGGGCGTCGAAGAGGGTGAGACGACGGGAAAGGCAGCTATGAGATCGACGGATGACGAATTCGAGGAGTTCGCCCGGGCACGGACGCCTCATCTCTACCGGACGGCCTGGTTACTGGTCGGCGATCGGCACCACGCCGAGGACCTGGTGCAGGAGACGCTGGCGCGGATGTTCCGGGCGTGGCGCGGCCTGCGGCGGATCGACAACCCGCAGGCCTACGCCCAGACCGTGCTGGTGCGCACGTTCATCTCTCATCGTCGCCGGCGGCGCTCGTCCGAACGTCCGACCTCGACCGTGCCCGAGCTCGCCGTACGCAGCGGCGACATCGAGCTGCGGCTGGCCCTGGAGCGGGCGCTGGCCGAACTCCAGCCGCTGGACCGGGCCGTGCTGGTGCTGCGGTTCTTCGAAGATCGCAGCGTCGAGCAGGTGGCGCTCGATCTCGGCAAGAAGCCCGGCGCGATCAGAACCATGACGTGGCGGGCGCTGGACCGGCTCCGGGCCGTCCTCGGCGACGACGCCGTCCAGTTGACCGCTTCCTGAACGAAGGATCCACGATGAACAACCTGAACGACACCCTGCCCGACCTGATGCGCCGGGCGACCGAGCACCTCGAGCCACCGTCCACCGACCTGGTCGAGCGCGGCATGCGGCACGGCGTGACGCTCCGCCGCCGCCGGATCGCCGTACGCGGTCTGACCGGCGCGACCGCCGTCCTGGCCACCCTGGGCGTCATCGTCGGCGGCACCCAGGTCTTCGGCAGCGGCGAGCCTGCCGGCGAGGCGCCGGCGGCCGGTCCGGCCACTGCCTCGGCCGTGGCGAAGGTTGGTGCTGTCACGCAGAAGGAGACGTTGGAGACGCTCCTGGCGCTGCTGCCGCCGGACCTGAAGGTCGGCCAGGAGCAGACCTGGGGATTCCCCGGGTTCAACGGCGCGGCGGTCGTCGTCGACGACGGCAAGGGCCCGTCCAAGCTGTCGATCGCAGTCAGCGCCGACGGCCAGGACGGGACGTGCGTCGACCCGCAGCCGGGGACCTGCGTACGGCGTCCCGACGGGTCGCTGATCACCGTTTCCGCCAAGGAGCCCACCTACGGAGAGGGAAACCCGGGAGGTGTCGTCCGCAACTCGGTGCTCGTCACCCGGGCCGGCGTCGGAAGCATCAGCCTGATCAGCTTCAACGCCGCCGAGGAGAAGGGGGTCGACAAGAGCCGGGCCGAGCCCGCGTTGTCGGTCACCGCGCTGACCGCTCTCGCGGACGACCAGGCGTGGCGCTTCCCGGCGAAGCAGCCGATTCCGAGCTCGAACCCGGCCAAGCCGGAGCCGAAGTCTCCCGGCGCAGGGAAGCCTGCCGTGCCGGTGCAGCAGACACTGCAGACCCTGCGCAACGTCCTGCCCAAAGGCCTGACAGTCACCAGGCCGCAGACGTGGGGAGGCGGCTCGGAAGGCCACAACGGCGCTGCTTTCGTGATCGACGACGGTAAGGGCCTGTCCCGGATCGACGCGTTCCTCACCTACGAGCAGCCGGTCACCAAGTGCGGGCCGGAAGGTATCCCGAACTGCCGCGTCCGCCCGGACGGTTCCGTGGTCGGGTGGGTCAAGAACGAGCCGGTGTACGCCGACGCCCGGCAGAAGGTCAACGGTGTCGTGTCGAGCCGTGTCGAGATCCACTACCCCGACGGCCGCATGATCAGCATGACCAGCTACAACGGCCCGCAGGAGAAGGACGCCCGGCACACCCGCCCGAAGCCCGCCTTCTCCACGGACCAACTCCTGCAGATGGCGGGGAGCAAGTCCTGGGCCTTCCCCGGAACCAAGTAGTCACCAGCCCACTGAGCGCGCCGTGGCGGTCCGGCCTCGCGCCGGACCGCCACGGTCCCCCGACTGTCGCGCCGCGTGCGCGGCCGACGTTCAGTTTCCGCGCGGTTTGGTGAGGGTGAGGACGGTGACGCCGGAGCTGAGCGTGCGGACCTGCGCGGTCTCGAAGTGCTGTTCGGGATCCTTCGCGTTCCAGGCGAGGTCGTTCGGTCCGGCCTTGGCGCCGACGATGACGGGGTGCACCCAGAGGTGGAGCGTGTCGACGAGCCCCGCGGCGAGCAGGGTGTGGGCCACCGAGCCGAAGCCGTAGCTGAGGATGGCGCCGCCGTCCTCCGCCTTGAGCTTGGTGACCTCCTGGACGAGGTCGCCGGTGAGGAGCCGGCTGTTGTTCCAGCCGGCCTCGGTCAGCGTGCTCGAGACGACGTACTTGCGCATGCCGTACATGTGCCGGCTGAAATCGTCCTCGCCGGGCTCGGCCCAGTTCTGGGCGAAGCCCTCGTACGTCGCCCGCCCCTGGAGGAGGCCGTCGGCACCGGTGAGGATCTCGGTGGCGAGTTGGCCGGCGTCGTCGGAGAAGTACTTCATCGACCAGTTCTGCGGGTTCTCGATGACCCCGTCCAGGGAGATGTACGTCGTGAGGATCAGGTTGCGCACAGGTTTCCTTTCATGGTTCCTGACGAAGACCGCCCGGCCGTCGGAGTACAGGAGTAGACCAGGAGCCGGCTACACACCGGTTTCACCTCGGCTACACCGCTGAGCTCACGCCCGGTACGACGACAACCCGGCCAGCTCCCGTTCGAGGTCAGCCGCTCGCTGCGGCTCGGTGAATCGCATCTCGCCGAGCACCTGGGACCACGCGACGGCAGCCCCGTCCACATCCCCGAGGGCCCGGAGCGCCCCACCGCGGGCCCGGAGCGCGGTCGGCCGGACCAGCCCGTCCTCCATGCCCTCGACCAGCTTGATCGCCTCGTCGGCGTACTCGAGCGCCGCTTCGGGATGCCCCGCGGTCGTGGCGACCTGAGCCAGGTTGGCCAGCGCGAGCCCGACGTGGAAGCGCGCCCCCTGGGCCCGGTAGATCTCGATCGCCTCGCGGAGGTGCTCCTGCCCCGCGTCGCACCAGTCGACCGACTCGGACTCGATGGACGCCAGGTTCACGAGGGAGTGCGCGAGCCGGAGCGGGAACTCGGGCAGGCCGCGGGCGAGGCGCACCGACTCCTCGCAGGTCGACCGAGCCGCGGCCAGATCGCCCGTCGCTTGGTGGGAGGTTCCCATCGCGGCGAGGATCGTGGCGGCGAGCCGCCGGTTGCCGGCGGACCGGGCGAACTCGAGGCCGCGCCGATGCCAGCCGAGGGCAGCGACCGGATCGCCGCCGACGTTGCTGGCGACGCCGGAGAGGAAGTGGGCCAATGCCTCCTTGTCGGGGTCGCCCAGAGCGCGTGCGGCCTCTCGGGCGATCCCCGAAGTGACCGACTGCTGCGCGGAGTGCGCGTACGAGCTCTGGAAGTCACCCAGCAGCGCCGCGAGGCTCCAAGCCGACTCATGCCAGCCGCGACGGCCGGCCAGGCGGACGACCTCGACGATGGCGTGCTCGGACCGCAGATACCACTCGGTGGCTCCGTTCAATCCGTCGGCCGCGCGAGGCGACACCGGCGCGGGCGGTGGCGTCGCCGGCCGGAGAGCCGGATTCGCGTACGCCGTCGACCGTGACACCTGCAGCGTGGCCAGGTACCAATCCGTCATGCGCCGGAGCGCCTCGTCATCGGGTTCGGCCACCTCGGCGGCGAAGCACGCGACCAGGTCGTGGAAGCCGTAGTGGTCGGACCCGACAGGGTGCATCAGATGGACGGCGACGAGCCGGTCGAGCAGCTGACGGGTGGCCGGCACCGACCGGCCGAGCAAGGCTGCGGCTGCGTGGGTCTCGACGGTCGGCGTCGGGTGCAGGCCCAGAATCCGGAACGCGCGCCTGCTGTCGTCATCAAGAGCTGTGTAGGACCACGAGATGACCTGACGTGGATCCGCCGACGGGTCGAGCGTGTCGGCCAGGACATCGAGCCGAGGCTGATGTGACCGAAGCCGGGAGACCGCAGCCGCGATCGACCGATCGGGGTCGTCGGCAACGACCTGTGCGGCTACTACCAGCGCCAACGGCAAGTGGCCACACAACTCCGCCAGCTGCCTCGCGGCCTCCGGTTCGTTGCTGACGGCTGCCGACCCGAGCGCGGCGGTGAGGACAGCCTGCGATTCGTCGACGCTCAACGTGCCGACGGAGTACCGAGACGCACCTTCACGCACCGCGAACCCGCGCAAACTGTTGCGGCTGGTGACGATCGTCGTGCACCCCGGGCCAGGCAGGAGCGGACGCAGCTGGTCGGCATCCCGAACGTTGTCCAGGACAACCATCAGTGACTGGTCGGCAGTCTGTGTTCGCCACAGAGCACTTCGCTCCGCGACGGTCGGCGGGAGCGACCGGCTGGCGACTCCGACTGCCTGCAGCATCATTCCCAGAGCCGTGCCGGGCTCCATGGGCTGATCCGGGCCGAAGCCGCGCAGATCGAGGAAGATCTGACCGGCGGGGCACTCCGGTGCCAGGCGGGCTGCCCAGCGCAGGACCAGCGCCGACTTGCCGACGCCACCGGGACCGTGCAGCACGAACGTTCTCGATCCGGCTTGCCACAGCTCGTCGAGACGGGTCAGCTCGGTCGTCCGGCCGGTGAAGTGCTGTGGGGACGCGGGGAGCTGATGGGGCACCGGACGTTGGACAGCAACGGTCTCGTCCTCGCCGAGCAGGTCCAGATGTAGAGCCCGCAGTCGTGCGGAGGGTTCGGTCCCCAGCGCGTCGACCGTGAGCGCGCGTGCTTCCTCGTAGGTGGCGAGCGCCTCTGCGCGTCGGCCGCTCCGCGCGAGGGCCAGGATCAGTCGTTCCCACAACGACTCGCGCAGAGGATGAACGCCGACCAGATCGCGCAGGTCAGCGATCCAGCGGGCCGCGTCCCCGGTCCGGAGATCGAGATCGAACAGGCGCTCCTGGGCGACCAGTCGCAGCTCCGTCAGGCGGGCCATGTGCTGCCGGACGAGGGCATCCGATCCGACTCCACCGAGCGCGGTTCCCCGCCACAGCATGAGCGCTTGCGTGAGCGCCGTACGGGGCTCGGAATCGTCGGCTCGCCTGATCAGGTCCTCGGCGCGCAGGGCGTCGACCTGTGAGCGGTCGACGTCGAGGTAGTACCCACCAGGACCGGTCCTGACCGCCTCGCCGACCGATCGGCGCAGGCGGACGACGATCTGCTGCAAGGCTCTCCGGGGGCTCTCGGGCAGCTGCTCGTCCCACAGTTGGTCTGTGAGCGTCTCGACCGGGACCACGGTGCCGGCCGCCAGCGCCAGCGCCGCCAGCAGGACTCGCTGGCCGCCCGCGGGTACGGACACGGGATCGCCGGACCTCCGGACCTCGAACGGCCCGAGCAACGAGATCTCGAGCTCACTCCCAGATGTCATCGACCCTTTCCTCGACCCCGCGGCGAGACGCTGTCTTGAGGGTTCAGCGTACTGGCTCCTTCGCGGAGCCTCCGACCCGCACACAGGATGTTGCCTTGGTCAACGTCACGCCCGCCGCTCCGGTTGTGCCCGGTACGTCGGACTGCTCCGAGCCGCCCCTGGTCGTCTGCCAGTGCCGTAGCAGCGGCAGCAGCCGGGCTCGGCCGCGGGCACAGCGGCTCTTCACCGTACCCGGCGCACAGCCCAGGATCGCGGCCGCTTCCTCGATCGAGTAGCCCTCCATGTCGACCAGCACGAGCGCGCTGCGCTGGTCGGAGTTGATCTGCTTGAGCGCGTTCAGCACGTCCAGCCGGCGCTCGCGGACCTCGGCCGGGTCGTCCTCGGCCGGGCCGGCCAGCTCGGCCGCGCGGTCCTCGTCCTCCGGCAGCGGGTCGGCGGCGCGGACCTGGCGGCGGCGGATCCGGTCCAGGCAGGCGTTCACCACGATCCGGTGCAGCCAGGTGGTCACCTTGGCGTCGCCGCGGAACGAGTCGGCCCGCCGGAACGCCGAGATGAACGCCTCCTGCAGCGCGTCCGCGGCCTCCTCCGGCTCACCCAGCGTCCGGATCGCGACCGCCCACATCCGGTCGTAGTGCCGCCGGACCAGAAATCCGAACATCTCCGGGTTGCCGGCCACGTGCCTGCTCAGGAGTTCGGCATCGCTCAGCTCGCAGGCGGCCTCGTCGACCCACGAACCGGATGAACAGACCGCCCTGCGCGAGATCCGCGGTGACATGGCTCCACCTTCCTCACTGCCATCGTCGATTGCTGCGCGCGACACCCCCTACACGCAGCCGTCCCCAAGACGGTTCAGGGTCAGCTAAAAGGGCTGGTTCAGGGGGTTCGGTTCGTTGAGGGTCGCGGTATGAAGAAGCTCATCTGCGCACTCGTCATCCTGGGCGCGGTCACCGTTTCGGCTGGTCAAGCCGGCGCGGACCCGGGCCCGCGACCAACCACCTACATCGTCTCCCGGGACCAGGGCGTCCTCCCCGAGAGCATCTCGGTGAGCCGCGACGGGACGATGTACGTCTCCAGTTTCGGCACCGGCGCGATCTACCGTGGCAACACCCGCAACCCGATGATGCACGTCTTCAAGCCGGCGGGCGCCGACGGCCGGATCAAGGCCTCCGGGGTCGAGGTCGACCGGCGCGGCCGCATCTGGGTAGCCGGGTGGGACACCGACACGATCTGGGTCTACAACCCCGACGGTTCACTCCTGGCCAAGCGCACGGTCCCCGACACGGGATCCGCACTGAACGACCTGATCGTGACCGATGAGGCTGTGTACGTGACCGACTCGTTCACCGGGTCGCTGTGGCGGGCGCCGGTGCGCGGATCCCAGATCGGCGAGTTGTCCCGCTGGCTGTCGTCCGAGGACTTTCCGGCTCAACCCGGGTTCCTGAACGGGATCGTGGGAACACCGGGCGGACGGATCGCGCTCATCGCCGATAGCGTCGAGGGATCCGGCCTGCCAGGTGACGCCCGCCTGTTCCGCGTCGATCTACGCACCCGAGCGGTCACCGAGGTCGCGGTCAGCGGAGGCTTCCTGGTCACTATGGACGGACTGTTGCTCGAGGGCCGGCGGCTTTACGCGGACGTCAACTTCCCTGACGGGCAGGGCAACACCAACTACGCGGTCGACCTGGCCGTTCTGAACGCGGACCTGACAGCCCTTCGGCTGGTCCACAGGTCTGGGACAGCCCCACGGACGCAGGCCCCGACCGCGGTGGCGCGAGACGGACGAAGGCTGCTGTGGGTCAACAGCCAGTTCGGCGGGAATCCGCCTGCACCACCGTTCACGGTGACCGAGGTCCCCGGCATCCGCTGACCTGCTCCCGTCCGGTACGGCCCCGGTGCTACATCGGCGCCGTACCGGCGGCCCGCAGCAACGAAGCACCAAGCGGGGTGAGCGTGTGCCGCACCGCGCTCCCGGCACGATGGGTGCTGATCAGACCGGCCGCTCGCAGTACCTTGGTGTGCTGGCTGGCAGAGCCGAGCGAGATCGCAAGGCCATTGGCGATCTGGCTCGTGCTGCGACCACCACGCACGTGCGCGAGCACTTCGGCGCGGCGTCGGCCCAGCAAATCGGCCAGCGGTCGCTCAGTCGTGAGCTCGACCGGAAGCCGGTCGATCGGATAGCGGATCCTCACTGGCCCGCCAGGGCTGTTCTGAAAACTCGGCACCGGCGCCAGGTACGACGGGACCAGCACCAGGCCGCGCCCGCAGGCCTCCAGTTCGACGTCGTTTCCGCCCGGACATTCGTACGACAACGACGACGCCTCCCAGCGCAGATGCGGGCTGAGGGTTCGCAGAACCTGGTCGATGCCCTGGTCAACCAACGTGGTGCCACGTGCCGCCCGATCCGCATGCACCGCGGCCGTGATCTCCGGCCAGTATGGCGCGAGCGCGACCTGGTGGAACGCGATCATCGCCGCGCCCAACTGCTCCAGTGCTGACCGGTCGCCGGCTGCCAGCGCGGCGGTACGCGCCGGCAACTCACCGGCGTCGACCCGCGGCCGCAGCTCGGCCCGCAGTACGTCGCCCGGCGTCGCCAGCACCTGCTCGACCTGCCGGTCGAAGTGCTGGTTCCCAACATCCACCGACATCAGGAAATCCGGCGCCCAGCGCGGCACCGCCATCAGGTCCAGGAACGGCCGCATCACCGGCCGCAGCGCCGCCCGGGTCCGTGCGTACCAGGTTTCGAGATGTCGAGGCACACCCGGCTGCACCAGCCGCCGGCCCGCCGCCACGAGCTCCGTCGACAGCACCGGCTCCGGACGCACCACCGTCCGCGCAAGGTCCAGCGCACTCAAGTGCAACGTCAACACAGGCCCACGCTATGCACCATTCAGCAACAACCGAAAGCCATTGCACGACACCCGAATCCCGACGCCTCAACCGGCGTCGGTGGTGAGGAAGTACTCGGCGTAGGGGGTACCGGCGAAGTGTTTGCCCATCAGCTCGGACCACAGCAGGACCGATGACAGCGGACGGTGGTTCACCACGATGCGGGCCGCCTGGCCGTCCTCGTTGAAACGGATGACGACGACGCTGCCGATGGGTTCGCCGCGGACCATCGAGGTGTAGTCCTCGACGAATCCGGCGCTTCCGTACGGCCCCACGTAGATGAACTCCTGGTACTCGTACAGCGTCCGCGCGAAGCCGAGAATCTGCCGGATCGCCTCCGGTCCCTGCGGGATCCCGTTCAGCACGGATCCTTCCATCGTCACGTCGTCGGCGAGGTTGTCGAGCCAGTCCGGCCGGTAGTCCCGGCGGTGTTTGCTCGCGTCGCCACTGCCCAGGTACGTCGTGAGGTTCACAGCTGTCCTCCTTCGTCGCGGATCCTGTGTCCAGGCTGGACGGTTCGCGACGCGGTCACACCAGGGTGTCACCCGGGTCGTGTACCCCTGTCCCCGGCGAGGGCGGCGTGGAGCTGGCGGCGGGAGCTGATGCCGAGCTTGTCGAAGACCCGGCCGAGGTGCCATTCGACGGTGCGTGCGGACAGGAAGAGCTCCGCACCGATCTGCGGGTTCGAGAGCCCGTCGCGGGCGAGTCCGGCGACGAGCGCCTCCTGGGCCGTGAGCTCGGTGGCGGTGTCGACGGCGCGCTTGCGCGGCGCGGCTCCGGTGCCCAGCAGCTCACGTGCGCTGCGCTGCCCGAACCCGGCCATGCCCATCGTCGCGAACATCTCGTCGGCGGTCGCGAGTTGTTCACGGGCGTCGGTACGGCGTCTGGCGCGGCGGAGCCACTCGCCGTACAGCAGGTGTGCGCGGGCCAGCTCGGCGTGGACCCTCGATCGGCCGAGCCGCTCGATCGCCTCCCGGAACGCACCTTCGTCGTCGGTCACCAACGCCCGGGAACGCGCCGCGATCCCGAGGGCCCAGTCGGTGCGGCAGGCCCGCGCCTTCATCGTCAGCCGGGCCAGCGTTTCCGCCGCGATGTCGAGGTGTCCGGTGCGTACGGCGGCCTCGATCAGCTCGGCCATCGCCCAGTTGTGGGCGACGAATTCCTTCGGGTCCAGGCACGCGTTCCGGCCGGCGTCGAAGGCCTCGCCGTACCGGCCGAGGCTGTTGCAGAGGACGGCACGGGAGTACTCGCAGATCGCGACACCGATTCCTTCACCCCGGCCGGCCGCGCCGCGTCTGGCGCTGTCGATGAGCTCCAGTGCCTCGCGCGCCTGCCCGCGCCACGCCGACAGGATCAGCGCACCGTACGGCGCCTCGGCGATGCCGGCCGCGGAGAGCACCGATCGGGCCTCCTCGGCCAGTGTGGCGGCGGCCGTGAGCTGACCGCTGAAGACGAGGACAGGCGTGTGGGAACCGAGCGCGAGCGGCAACTCGGTGAGCGCACCGGTCTGCCGGGCGGTCCGCAGGTGCCGTTCGGACAGCACGAACGCGCTGTCGTCGTCCCACAGCTCGAACGCGAGGACGGAGCCCTGCCACAGCCAGCGCAGTGCGGGCCGACCGCCGCCACGGAGGGCGTTGAGGGCCACGGTGCCGAGCGGTACAGCGGTGGCGTAGTCGTCGGTGATTGCGGTGAAGGCATCCAGCAACAGGTCGCCCGGCGTGGGCTCGGCATCGTGGGGGAGTGTGGCGCTCTGCGCGGCGAGAGCCACCTCGCCGGTGCCGACTCCCTCGTCGAACCGGCCGGCGAACTGGGCCGCGGAGAAGGCGTCGAGGTACGTCTGCCGCGCTGCCGGAAGGTCAAGCGGCTGCAGGCGCCGGGCGGCGGCCAGCAGAAGCAGCATGGCCTCCTTGCCCCGGCTCGATGCGAACGCCAGCTGGGCCCGGATCAATTCGATCTGTGCGTGCTGTGCCTCGGTGAGCGGCCCGGCTTCGGCGACGGTGATCATGGATCGGGCGCGGTCGAAGGCGCCTGCCAGCACGTTGGCGGAGGCCGCGGCGAGGGCGCGCCGGGTCAACTCGGGCCGGCCCGGGGTCAGCTCGGTCGCGCGGGTGAGGAACGCGGCGGCGGCGGCCAGACCGGCCCGCGCCGCGGCGCGGTCCGCGGACCGCTCGAGTTCGGAGGCAACCTCTTCGTCGGGCGCTCCGGTGGCGCGGGATCGATGCCACGCCCGCCGGTCCGGATCGGTCCGGCCGTCGGTCACGTCGGCGAGCGTCCGGTGCGCACGGCGGCGCTCGGCGGTGGTGGCCGCCGCGTAGACCGAGGAGCGGGCCAGCGGATGGGAGAACGCCACCCGGCCACCGATGCGCAGGATCCCGGTGTGCACCGCCGGCGTGGCCGCGTCCATCGTCAGGCCCAGGGCGCTCAGCGCGCGGTGGATCAGCTGCAGGTCGCCGACGGGGTCCGCGGCGGCGACGAGCGTGAGCAGCCGGGTGTCGTCGGGCAGCCCGTCGAGACGCCGTACGTAGCTTCGCTCGATCTTTCCGCTCAGCGACTGCGGATCGCCGGGCAGGCCGAATCCGCCGGCCAGGTCGGTCTCGCGCCAGGTGCGGGGCAACTCGAGCAGTGCCAGCGGATTGCCCTGACTCTCGGCGAGGATCTGGTCGACGACCCCTGCGTCCAGCGGGCCGTGCAGGTGATCCATCAGGAGTGGCCGGGCCTGGCTCTCGTCGAGGCTCTGGACGAGGGTCACCGGCAAGCCGTCGAGTGCGTTCGCGGCTGGTCCCGGGCGCGCGGCGCAGATCAGCGCGATGCGCTCGGCGAGGAGGCGGCGAGCCACGAATGCGAGGATCTGGGCGGAGGCGTCGTCGAGCCACTGAGCGTCGTCCACGAGGCAGAGCAGCGGCTCCTGGTCGGCGGCCTGGGCCAGCAGTGTGAGCGTGCCGAGGCCGATCATGAACCGGTCCGGCGCCCTGCCGGCGCCGACGCCGAACACGGTCCGCAGTGCATCGCGCTGGGGCGCCGGTAGCTCGTCGAGCTGATCCAGCAGCGGCGCGCACAGCTGTTGCAGACCGCTGTACGGCAACTCCATCTCGGACTCGACGCCCGCGGTCGTCAGCATGCGCCAGCCGGATACGTGGCCGGCCAGATAGGTCAGCAGGGCGGTCTTGCCGACTCCGGGTTCGCCGACCAGGACGAGCGTGCGACTGGTGCCGGCGCCCACGTCGGACACGAGCCGGTCGAGCTCGTCACATTCGTCACCCCGTCCCACCAGCTCGGTCATCGATCTAGGTCGCCTTGCGCAGCGCGGGTGCGAGTTCGCGGCGGGAGGTGATGCGTAGCTTGGCGTACACCTTGTGCAGGTGCCATTCCACCGTCCGCGGGCTCACGTACAGCTGTGCCCCGATCTCGCCGTTGGTCTTGCCGTCAGCAGCGAGCCGGGCGATCTGAACCTCCTGCTCGGTGAGCTGGTTCAGGCTGTCGACGACCCGTCGGCCGGTCTTCTCTGCGCTCGCCGCAAGCCCGCGCCGGGCGCGGTCGGCGAACGCCGCTGCGCCCATCGTCGAGAACAGGTCGTAGGCGATCCGTAGCTGGTCGCGGGCGTCCGCGGGGCGGTTCCGGCGGCGCAACCACTCGCCGTACAGGAGATGCGCTCGCGCGAGCTCAGGGCGAAGCCGGGTCCGGCCGAGGCGCTCGATGGCCTCGAGGTACAGGTCGCCGGCCGCCGGTGCGTCGTTGAGCAGCGCTCGGCAGCGTGCCAGGATGCCCAGGCCGAAGTCGGTCCCACCGGCCCGGGTGAACCCCGACAAACGGGCGAGGGCGTCGGCGGCGACGTCGGAGTCCCCGGTGCGTACGGCGGCCTCGATCAGCTCGGGCAGGGCCCACATCGAGATGTGCAGCGCATAGGTGTCGTCAGCCGCTGACCGCGCCGCGGTGAGCGCCTCGGCGAACCGGCCGTTCCCGTTGTGGAGCACGGCCGCGGCCCAGTGCCCGTACGCCACGGCGATGCCTTGGCCACCGGCCTCCGCGGCCGCGATGGTGCCCTCGATCAACGGCAGTACGTCGGCCGCGCTGCCTCGGAGAGCCCCGAGCAGCATCGCGGTGAACGGAGCCGCCCGGGCATTGGTCACCTCGCAGATCGCATCCGCCTCGAACATCAGGGCGGAGGCCGTGGCGAACTCGCCGGCCCAGACCGCCGCGGTACCGAGAGCGCCGAGCATCACGGGCAGTTCGTCGAACGCCCCCGCCTCACGAGCCCACCGGACCTGGCGCGAGACCAGCGTCCGCCACGCGTCGTCGTCCCACAGCGCGCTGGCCGCGGCCTGTGCGAGCCATCCCCAGCGGAAGGCCTCCTCCTTGGTGATCTTCGCATCCATGAAGGCTGTCAGGGCGCGACGCAACGCCGATGCCGCGACGGCCGGTCCGTCCGTCACGAGCAAGGTGAGGCCGTCCAGGACCAGGTCGATCGTCCGTGGCGCAGTGCACGAGGGCAGGGCGCGGGCCGCGCGACAGACCTCGAGGAGGTCCCCGGCACCGGCCAGTCTGCCGGCGAACAGGGCAGCCATCCAGGCGGTCAGGTACGTCTCCCGGGCCAGGTCGGGGTCGAGCGACTCGAGCCGCTTCGCTGCCTTGAGCAGCAGGGGCGGTGCGTCACTGCCCAGTCCCGACGCGAACGCGACCTGTCCGCGGAGCAGATCGACCCGGGCACTCGCGTCCTCGGTGAGCGGTCCGGTCTCAGCGATGGTGAGCAGTTCCTGCACCTTCTCGAACGCACCTGCCTGCAGACTCGCCTGCGCCGCGGTGAGCGCGCGCTCGGTGTGTCGCGCGGGATCGGCGGTCAGGAGGGTCGCGCGCTCCAGGAAGGCCGCGGCCGCGGCCAAGCCGCCCCGGGCTTGCGCTCGCCCGGCGGAGTGCTCCAGCTCGGCAGCGACCGCTTCGTCCGGGCTGGGTGCGGCGGCAGCGCGGTGCCAGGCTCTCCGGTCGGGGTCGAAGTCCGGATCGGTCGCGTCCGCGAGCGCGGCGTGCAGCCGTCGCCGCTCGGCGAATCCGGCCGACCGGTACGCGGCCGACCGGGCGAGCGGATGCCGGAACCGGATCTGTACGCCGAACTGGACCAGGCCGGCCTCGACGGCCGGCACGTCCGCGTGCGCGTCGATACCGAGCAGATCCGCTGCCCGCCGGACGAGCAACCGGTCACCGGACGGATCGGCGGCGGCGAGCCGAAGCAGCTGCTGGGTCTGGTCGGGAAGCGCGCTCAGTCGCCGCGCGAAGCTGTCCTCGATCCGATGGGTCAACGGTGTGCCGCCGGGCAGTCCGAAGCCGCCGGCCAGGCGCGCGGGTGACAGGCTGCGCGGCAACTCCAGCAGGGCTAGCGGGTTGCCGCGGGTCTCGGCCACGATCAGGTCGCGCACCCTGGGATCGATGGGCCCGGGCAACGCCGACTCGAGCACTGCCCGCGCCGCGTCGTGCTGCAGGCCGGGGAGCTCGAGTTCGGGCAGTCCGGCCAGATCGGCAGCCGGTTCCCGTACGGCGAACACCAGGCCGACCGCATCGGCGCCCAACCGCCGGGCGGTCACGCCGAGAACCTGCAGGGAGGCTCGATCCAGCCAGTGCGCATCGTCGACCACGCACAGAAGTGGTCGCTCACCGGCCGCCTCGGACAGCAGGCCGAGCACAGCGAGACCGACCAGCAGCCGATCGGGCGCCGGTCCCACGGCGATCCCGAGCGCGGTCCGCAACGCGTCGTACTGCGGCGCCGGGAGCCGGCCCGCCTGGCCGAGCAGGGGAGCGGACAACTGCTGCAGGCCGGCGAACGGGAGCTCCATCTCCGACTGGGTGCCGCTGATCCGCACCACCCGGCAGCCGGCCGCCGCCGCGCCGGCGGCCAGATACTCGAGCAGGGCGGACTTTCCGACGCCGGCATCCCCGTTGACGACCAGCGCCTGGCTCCCGCCGTTCCGGACGGCATCGGTCAGCTTCTCCAGCCTGGCGCACTCGTTCTCCCGGCCTCTGAGCCCGGACGTCCGGCTGCGCTGCGTCGAGATCATGACGATTCTTTCCTCCGGGACGGATCGTTCAGCCGAACGTGAAGGCGCACGCTCGCACGCCCGCGGTCCGGAAGGTGACGTCGAAGGTTCGGTCGACGACCGGCCCGGGTTGGCGGACGAGCTGGTAGAGCCGCGGCGCGTCGAGCACACCGTTGCCCTCAGCATCGACATCGACGCCGTGCGCGGCCCCGGGCGGTCCGCCGTCGACCCGCACCTGGAACGGGACGCGGCCGTGACCGGACCTCATCACCAGGTTCAGGTCGCGGGCATGGAAGCGGTAGCGAATCGTGCCGTCCGGCAGGTTGAGCACGACCTCCCGTCCGGTGATGGTCCAGTTCCCGGCCAGCGCCCACGCGTTCAGCGGCAGCTCGGGCGGTACGGCGTACAGGTGGCCGACGTCGAGGACCGCGCCGTTGGGTGAGGCGAAGTTCTCGGTGCGCTCGGAGCCGAGGTAGTTCTCGGGAGACCAGAGGTTGGTCCAGTCCGCCGCGGCCTCGACACCGGTCGGGTCGACCTGCACGAAGCCGGCGTCGAATCCGTCGCGTCCGGATTCGGCCACCAGCGTCTGGATGATCGCTTCGGACTGTTCGTAGTCGCCCTCACCGAACTGGTGATGCCGGATCTGTCCGTGCACGTCGACGAAGTACAGCGCCGGCCAGTAGCGGTTGTGGAAGGACGTCCACACGTCGTACTCGTTGTCCACGACGACCGGATAGTCGATCCCGAGCTCGTGGACCGCCCGGCGGACGTTGTCGAGGTCGTGCTCGAAGTCGAACTCCGGAGTGTGTACGCCGATCAGCAGCAGGCCGTGCTCGTGGTACTTCTGCTGCCAGGCCCGGAGGTACGGCGCGGTGCGCAGCCAGTTGACGCACGTATAGGTCCAGAAATCGACCAGCAGGACGCGATCTCGCAGCACGTCCGGCCGTGGGTTCAACCAGGTGGTCGCCCGGTCGAGGGCGGCCAGCGGCGCCGCCTTGTCACCATCGGCGACGGACGGTGAACGCGTCCACCCGATGCGCCAGCGCCTGGTTCGGTTCATCGAGACCTCCGCCCGTTTCCTGCTCAGGATGCTGGACGGTGGACGGTGCTCGCATCGGCCAGTGGACAGTCCGTTCACGGGACGAGCCGGTCGCTACACCGTGGTGGGGTCGCGGGGGAGGACCGCGTCGAGTTGAGCCCGGGAGGTGATCTCGAGCTTGGTGAACACCTTCGCCAGGTGGTACTTGACCGTCCGGGCGCTCAGGAACAACCGGGCGCCGATCTCCGGATTCGAGAGGCCTTCACGGGCGAGCTCCGCGATCAGGGCCTCCTGTGCGGTGAGCTCCACGGTGGGTGTGCCGACCCGCTTGCGGGCCCGTTCGCCGGTTGCTGCGAGCTCGTGCCGGGTGCGGTCGGCGAACGCATCCATGCCGATCGCGGTGAAGAGGTCGAGCGCCGACCGCAGGTGCTCGCGCGCGTCGACGCGCCGGCCTTCGCGGCGGAGCCACTCGCCGTACAGCAGGTGGCTGCGTGCCAGCTCGGGGCGGATCCGCGTCCGGCCCAGGCGTTCGATCGCCGTGCGGTACAGCGGCTCGGCGGCGGGGCCGTCCGTCAGCAGGGCCAATGATCGCGCCTCGATTCCGAGCCCCCAGTCGGTGCCGCTCGCCCGGGTCGTCTCGACGAGCCGGGCGTACCCGGCCTGGGCGAGTTCGGTCTCGCCGGTCCGTGCCGCCGCCTCGATCAGCTCGGGCAGGGCCCAGACGGAGATCCAGGGCTCGAAGGGGTCCGAGGTCGCTCGGCGGGCGGCTGTGACGGCCTCGTCGTACCGTCCGAGTCCGTTGGCGAGCAATGCGGCGGCCCAGTGCGCGTTGGTCGCGGTGATCGACTGTTCCCCGGCCCGTCCGGCAGTGGCCGTGATCATCGCTCTCGCCTCGTCCTCCTTACCCTGCAGAGCGAGCAGCCGGAGCGCGATATGTGGCGCGACCCGGCTACCGGTCGCCGCGGCGATCGTCTCGCCCTCGGCGATCGCGATGGCTGCGGTCGCGAAGTCGCCGCTGAGCAGCGCGGCGGTGCCCTGGACGGTCAGGATGACCGGCAGCTGCGCGAGCGCACCGGCGTCGCGGACCAGCTGTACCGTCCGGTCGGCGATCGCGAGCCGGCCGTCGTCGTCCCAGACGGCGATGCTGACCGCGGCAGCCAGCCATCCCCAGCGCAACATGTCGTCGACCGAACGCTCGCCGCCGGCGAACATCCGGGCGGCGCGCAGCAAGGTCTGCGCCGAGGCGGCGTGTCCTTCGGTGACGAGCACGGCCAGCCCCTCGAGCAAGAGCGCGAGCGGTTGCGGATCGCCCGCCGCCGGAAGCTCCCGGGCCGCGCCGCAGATCCGCAGCAGGATGCCTTCCTCGGCGAGATGCCCGGCGCCGACCGCGGCGGCCCAGGCGTTCAGGTAGGTTTCGCGCGCGAGCTGGACGTCGACGGTGGACAGTCCTTGCGCGGCGTCGAACAGTAGGCGGGGAGCCTCGGTCAGGCGGCCGGACGCGAAGGCGACGTGGCCTCGCAGCAGGTCGGCCTGTGCACGCTGCCAGTCCGTGAGTGCGTTGGTGTCCATGGTCGTCAGCAGTCCGAGCGCCGCGTCGAAGGCGCCGGCCTGGAAGCTCAGCTGGGCGGCCGCGAGGCTGCGCTCGGTACGCCGTACAGGGTCGGCGGTCAGCCCGACAGCCCGGCGGAGGAACGCCGCGGCCGCGGCCATCCCACCGCGCGCCTGGGCCCGGCCGGCGGACCGCTCGAGCTCGGCGGCCACGTCCTCGTCCGGAGCAGCGGTCGCGTGGGCCCGGTGCCAGGCCCGGCGGTCAGGCTCGGCGTCCGGATCCGTGACCTCGGCCAGGACGCGATGAACCTGCCGCCGCGCCTCCGGCGTCATCGATCGATAGGCCGCGGATCGCACCAGCGGATGCCGGAACCAGACCCGGGCACCGACCTCGAGGAGACCGGCCTCGGACGCGGGAGCCACCGCCTCGGCCGGGATGTCCAGGCGCTCGGCGGCCCGCCAGACCAGGACCGGATCGCCGACCGGCTCGGCCGCGGCGAGCGACAGCAGGTCCCTGGTCCGCTCCGGAAGGGCCTCCAGCCGGCGCCGGAAGCTCGCCTCGATCCGGCCCGCCAGCGGTACGGCGTCGGGCAGCGCGAACCCTCCCGCCAACTCCGCCGGAGTGAGGCCGAGCGGCAGCTCGAGCAGTGCCAGCGGATTGCCGCCGGCGTCGGCGATCAGCCGATCGGCCACCTGCGCGTCCAGCGGTGCGGTCAGCACCCCGACCAGCATGGCGCGCGAGTCCTCGTCGTCGAGGCCGTCGACGGTCAGCTCGGGCAGACCGGCGAGGTCGGCACTCAGTGTCCGCGCCGCGAACACCAGGCCAAGGGACTCGGCGGCGACCCGGCGTGCCACGAACCCGAGCACCTGCGCGGAGGCGCGGTCGAGCCACTGTTCGTCGTCGATCACGCACACCAACGGGTGGTCCTCGGCCGCCTCGGCCAGGAGGCTCAGCGTCGCGAGCCCGACCAGGAAACGGTCGGGCGGTGTCCCGGAGCTCAGGCCGAACGCCGTCCGCAACGCTTCGGCCTGCGGGCGCGGGAGCTGCTCGAGGCGGTGCATCATCGGCGTCAGCAGCTGGTGGAGTCCGGCGTACGCCAGCTCCATCTCGGACTCGATGCCGGCTGCCCGCGCCACCCGGCATCCCGAGGCGGTGTCGGCGAGGTGGTTCAACAGGGTGGTCTTGCCGATGCCGGCGTCACCGTGGACCACGAGCGCCCGTCCACGTCCGGCGCGGACGTCCTCCAGGAATTCGTCCAGCGCATGCCGTTCCGCCTGCCGGCCGCGCAACGGTGCGGCCCGGCGCGGTCCGCTGAACGCCCGCCTCCGACCTGGTGCCACCATGAGTCTCCCCCTCGCTCTACGAGCGAGAGACTTCACTGTAATCCGGTCGGTCGGGGGTGGACGAGAGGCCGCCGGGCACAGGTCCGCACCAGACGGCCGGGACCGTGCCGATCAGGGCGGGTCAGGCGGCGGGGCGTTGGGTCAGGTCGGACCAGCGGGGGTCGTCGTCACGCCAGTGGTTGAGCAGGGCGTCGACGGCCAGCCGGTGAATGGTGGGATCGAGCACGCCCTGCTCGGTCGCTGCGTCGAGTACGCCGAGGTAGGTGGCGACCGATTCGAGCGGGAGCTCCGCCGCGGTCGCGGTGACCGAGGTGCTGACGTCGCGCATGTCGACCAGGGCGAAGGCTCCGACGAGGACCGCACCTTCGTGCTGGAGTTCGCGGGCGAACGCCTCGAGCGCCGTGCCGGTCGAGACAGCGTCGTCGACCAGCAGCACCCGGCGGCCCGCGACGGCTGCGCCGCGCACCCGCGGTTCGTGGTCCTCGTGCCCGACGTACCCGGGCTTGCGGACGAAAGCGAACCGAAGGTCACCGGTGAGGGCGACCGCGACGGCGAGCGGGATGCCGCCGGTCTCCGCACCGACGACCACGTCGACGTCAAGCCGGCGGGCGAACGTCGCTCCGGGTACGGCGAGGTCGTGCAACAGGCGCGGGTCGCCGTACGCGTTCTCCACCGACAGTGGGTGCAGTGGCAAACGCGTCGTCATGTCCCAGTGCGAGACGCCCGGACGGACCAGCCCCGGGACGGCGGCGAGTCTGGCGAGCAGGTCCTGGTCCGGTGCGGCAGGCGCACCTGACCGGTCGGCCAAATCGCCGAGCCGCACTCGGTGCGCGTTGGCAACGTTCCGCTGCGGTGGGAGCTGTGGGGATGTCATGCCATGACGGTCCCGTCTCCCATGGTGCGTTCGCGCCGGGGACAACCCCTGGCGCTTACCCTGGTCCCCCCGTGCTGATGCTCAAGGCACGGAGGCTCGAGCTGGTCCGGTGTCACCAGCCGGCTCCAGCGCGACGGCTACACCGTGGTCGCCCCGGCACTCCCGTTGCGCGGGATCGCGGCCGACACGTCGTACCTGCGCGGCGTCCTGGCCACCATTCCCGGTCCGAAGGTGCTCGTCGGTCATTCGTACGGCGGCGCGCTGGTCAGCCAACTGGGCGACACCGCCGGTGTGAAGTCGCTGGTGTACGTGGCCGCCTTCATCCCCGAGGCGGGCGAGACGCTCGGTGCGCTGAACTCGCAGTTCCCCGGCAGTCAGCTCGACCAGGTGCTGACCCCGATCAGCTACCCCGGCGGGGTCGACCTCGCGGTGAACCCGCAGACGGCAGGTCCGGTTCTCGCGGCGGACATCCCGGCGCGGCAGGCGGCCGTTTTCGTGGCGGCGCAACGGCCGGTCGTGGCCTCGGCGTTCACCGAGCCGGTCGAGCAGGCCGCTCCCGCGGCGTTGCCGAAGTACGCGGTCATCCCGACCGGTGACAAGGCGATCGCGCCGGCCGCCGAGCGGTTCATGGCTGACCGGGCGGGCGCGAAGAAGGTCGAGGTCCAGGGCGCGTCCCACCTGGTCGCGGTCTCGCAGCCCTCGGCGGTCACCCAGGTGATCGAGCGAGCCGCCCGTTGATCCACCCCCGGCGGAATGAGCCGACCGGTTCATTCCGCCGGGGCGAACCCGCTCCATCGACGGGGCGGACAGCCCGGCGTGCGACAGCCGATCACCGCGAGCGAGGCCGACGTACGGCGAATCAGGCGCCGGGCCAGCGCCGGTTCGAGCCGGTGGAGGTTCCGTCCGCGGCCGAGCACGACGAGCGCTCCGTCACTCCTCCGGGCCTCGTTCACCAGCAGGCGCACCCGTCCGCCGGTGACGATCCGCAGTTCCGACCCGCGCGCGGCCGCTTCGGCCGCAGCCCACTCCAGCGACTCCTGAGTGCCGATCCCGTCGTCGAGCAGCAGAATGACCGGCCCAGAGTCGGCACCGGTGGGCGAGCCGTGCACCTGGTGTGACGCGCCCGGCCAACCGCTGAAGAGCTTCATCACGCGCCTCCCAGATCGTGTTTCGCACCTGAGACCACCCTCCTGCCCCACGACCCCGGGTCGCACCAGTGACCAGCACTGGCGAAGTCCCCTGGTGCCCCCGGGACCTCGGGCTGCTCGTTCCACCCGGACCTCGGCCGCTGACGCCCGGGTGGCGGGACTGTCCACTGGCCGATGCGAACCCGGTGCCCTGACGAGCAACGTGGTCGGCGGGCCGACCGGAAGGAGCTGGACATGAATGTCAACGGCAAGGTGGTCGTCGTCACCGGCGGAGCCGGCGGGATCGGACTCGCACTGTGTACCCGGTTCGCGCGGGACGGCGCGCGCGTCGTCCTGTCCGACCTCGATCCGGCGGCCTGTGCGACGCGGGCCGCGCCGATCGGAGCGTTCCCGGTGGCAGCCGATGTCGGGCAGGAGGAGGACGTCGCGCAGCTGGTCGCGGCCACGATCGAGCGCTTCGGCCGGATCGACCTGTTCGTGTCGAACGCCGGGATCGCGATCGACGGTGGCATCGAGACGACGACCGGGCAGTGGCAGCAGATCATCGGCGTCAATCTGATGTCGGAGATCTTCGCGGCGAAGTACGCGATCCCGCACATGCTGGCGCAGGGGAGCGGCTATCTGCTCAACGTCGCCTCGGCCGCCGGCCTGCTGGTCATCTTCGACACCGTCTCGTACACGGTGACCAAGCACGCGGCGATCGGCTTCACCGAGTGGCTGGCCGCGACGTACGTCGATCAGGGCATCGGCATCAGCGTCCTGTGCCCCGCGGCCGTCCGGACGCCGATCCTGGCCGGCAAGGAGGCCACGCCGGAGGGGCAGGACGCGATCACCACGGAGCAACTCGCCGAGATCGTCGTCCAGGGCCTCGCCGAGGAGCGCTTCATGATCTCGACGCACCCCTGGGTGCTCGAGAAGTTCGCGGTCAAGGGCCGCGACTACGAGGGGTACATCGCGATGATGCGCGCCGGCCGCGCCGCGCAGTTCGCCAGTTCCGGCGCGGCCTGAGGGTAGTCGAGGAGGAGACGACAGATGGCAACCGTTCAACCGGAGACCCGCTCCGATCAGGGAGCTGACGACAAGCTCGAGCAGCTGCGGCAGTTGTTCGCGGACGCGCCCGAGATCGGGAAGAAGGCGCTGGACGCCGTACTCGACCAGCTCGCGTCGCAGGTGACGGCAGAGCTGCCGCCGCCGGTGCAGAGCGCCGGCCGGGTGGGCAGTCGGCTGGGGAAGGTGTCGGAGCTGACGATCATCGTGCCGTTCGCACCGGGCGGGGCCGAGCGGCTGCGGGCCTTCCTCAAGCTGTTCGGCGGCAACCTGGCCGGCGCGGACGACGTCGGGACCGTGCACGACATGCGCTTCGTGTTCCTCGACAACGACACCAAGATGCTGTTCGCCACGGCGTACGACGGCGACTGGGACGCCTACATCGACGACTTCGCGACGAAGATCCCCGAGTTCCTGGACATCATCGACTCGGCCTGGCTCGACTGGCCCGGGATCCGGAGTCCGGAGGCGAAGGACTACCTGGCGAAGTACCAGGTCACGGCCGAGGGCTGGTACGTCGCCAACGACCTGACCGTGGCCGAGACCCGGCGGCTGCGGCGGGTCGGTGCGGCCGTCGACGAGTTCCTGGACAAGATCGGGGACTAGTGCCATGACCCTCGCCCTGCCGCGCGGCGCCGTCGCCGTGGAGCTCGACGACATCCAGGCGACGGTGCTGCGCTACCGGCCGGAGCCGTACTACGGAACCCACGTCATGCTCCACGTCGACGACGCGCGGGCCGGGCGGAGGTTCCTGCGGGACGTGACGCCGTTCGTCGACTCGGCCGCCGACTGGTGGCAGGCCGACGGGCCGTGGATCGCGGTGGGGCTGACGTACTCCGGGCTGGCCGCTCTCGGCGTACCGGACGATTCGCTCCGGAGCTTCCCGGAGGCGTTCCGGGTCGGGATGGCCGCCCGCGCGGACCAGCTCCGTGACCGCGGCGTCAACGACCCGGCGAACTGGGAACCGCATTTCGGCACCGGAGCCGTCCATCTCGGCGTCAGCGTGTTCAGTGACTCCGAGGACGCGTGGCGCCGGACGATGACGGTGGCACGGCACCACTACCGAGGCCTGACGGTGTTGTCCGAGCAGGACTTCGGTGCCCAACCCGGTGCGCTGAACTCGCTCGGGTACCGGGACTCGATCGGGCAGCCGGCCGTCGAGGGAAGCGGTGTGCAACCGCTTCCCGGCCAAGGGCCCGCGATCAAGGCCGGTGAGTTCGTCCTGGGGTACCCCGGTGAGTCCGGCGTACCCCTTCCGGCACCGGAGCCGGACGTCCTCGGCCGGAACGGCACGTTCGTCGGTCTGCGCAAGTACCAGTCACGCGTCGGCGCGTTCAACCGTTTCCTGCGCGCCCACGCGACGTCCGACGAGAGCCGTGAGTTGCTCGCCGCGAAGCTGGTCGGCCGCTGGCGGTCGGGCGCACCGCTCACCCTCGCGCCGGACCGCGACGATCCCGCTCTCGGCGCGGATCCCTTGCGAAACAACGATTTCACGTACGCCGCCGACCAGGCCGGCCACCGTGTGCCGCTCGGCGCCCACATGCGCCGGATGAATCCACGGGACACGCAGATGCAGATCCTGGCCGACGTCGACATCCACCGCGTCATCCGGCGCAGCACCGCGTTCGGCGCGCCGTACGACGCCTCCGCGGTGTCGGCCCAGGACGACGAGATCCCCCGCGGGCTCTACTTCCTGTTCATCAGCGCGAAGGCGATGGCGACGATGGAGTTCCTGCAGCAGGAGTGGATCAACAACGGCAACTTCATGAACCTGGGCGAGGAGCGCGACCCGAACGTCGGCGTGCAGGAACCCGGCGCGAGTTTCACGATTCCGCGCGACCCCGTCCGGCGCCGGGTCCACGGTATCGAGACCTTCAACGTGCTGCGTGGTGGCGAGTACTTCTTCCTGCCGTCGCTGTCGGCGCTGCGATGGCTCGGAGAGGAGCACTGACCATGCAGACACAAGAATTCGTCCGGTACTCCCCGGATCTCGAGACCATCGATCCGGACCTGGAGAAGTACCTGGCGAAGATCATCGAGTTCTGGGAGCAGAAGGGTCGCGAGTCGCCGGTCGTCGAGGGCACCGGCCGCGCGGTCCGCGGAGCGCATGCCAAGGCCATCGGCGTGGTGAGGGGCGAGCTCGACATCCTCGGTGACGTCCCTGCGCCGTACGCGCAAGGCATCTACGCCCGACCCTGCCGGCACGACGTGGCGCTGCGGTTCTCGAGCGCGTCCAACCATCTCGGTCCGGACGCACAGCTCGGGCCGGTGCTGGGCCTGGCGCTCAAGATCTTCGGCGTCGACGGTGTGAAGCTGGTCGACGAAGAGCCCGAGGCGCCCACGTTCGACCTGGTGCTGAAGAACAGCCCGACCTTCATCGCGAACACCGCGAAGCACTACCTGTTCATCGAGGAGATCGGCAACAACCTGGGCCAGTACCTCGCCCGCGGACAGGCGGGCTTCCACGACCTGCTGGGCGACTTCGTCACCGGAAAGGGGACGCTCGAGCAGCACGAGTGGGCCTGGGACGAGTTGTTCGCCTTCATCAAGACCGCGACGCGGACGCCGGTGCGCAATCCGCTGCTCACCACCTACTTCTCGATGGCGGCGGTCCGCCACGGCGACTACGTCGCCAAGGTCCGCGTGGCCGCGGCGGCCGGGAACACCGAACGCGCTCGCCACCACGAGCTCGACCTCACCAGCGGACCGGACGTCTACGGACCGGTCGTCGCCGACGAGCTGACGGCGAACGGCTTCGACTTCGACCTGCAGGTGCAGCTGTGTGCCGACCTCGACAAGATGCCGGTGAACAGGGCCACCGTCGAATGGCCGGAGAAGCTGTCACCGTACGTGACCGTCGGGCGTATCCGCGTCCCGCCCCAGGACGTCTCCCGGAACGTCGAAGCAGGTGACGCCCTCGCGTTCAACCAGTGGCGGGTCACCGACCAGCACCGGCCGCTGGGCGAAATCATGAACGTACGCCGGATCTACACAGCGTCGGCGAAGGTCCGAAGGACGCTCAACCACCAGCCGCAGCTCGAGCCGACCAGTGTTCGGGAGGTCTTCGACCAGGGTCCGCCACTGGCGCGAGCCGCGGAGAGAGCCGCGACCGTGGACGGTATGGCGACCACACACGTTCCTGGGGCCCGGTTCCGCACCGTCGACGGTGTCCGGATCCGCTACGCCGACAGCGAAGGCTCCCACGAGCCGACGGTCCTGCTGACCAGCCCGTGGCCCGAGAGTCTGTACGCTTTCGCGCCCATCTGGGCAACGCTGGCCGAACGCGCCCGCGTGGTCGCGGTCGACCTCCCAGGCTTCGGACGGTCCGAGCGACGTGACGACCTGATGTCGCCGCGTGCCATGGGTGGGTTCCTCGGCCGGCTGATCAGCGAGCTGGACCTGGGCCGGCCGTACGTCGTCGCGCCCGACGTCGGCACCGCCGCGGCGCTGTTCGCGGCCGCGGACCACCCGGAGCAGCTCGCCGGCCTGGTCGTCGGGGCCGGCGGTGTCGCGGTCCCCGTGCAGCTGGGCGACCCGCTCAAGTCGTGGGTCCTCGACCCGGACCTGGAGAAGTACCGGCACACCGACCCGCACGCGGTGGTCAACACGGCGATGGACACCCACGCCCACGACGTACCGGACGAGATCCGGGCCGACTACCTGACGTCGTACGAGGGCGACCGGTTCTTCGAGTCGATGGCCTACGTACGTCGCTATCCCGAAGAGCTCCCGGTGCTCGCCGAGCTCCTGCCCACGATCGCCACGCCGGTGACGATCATCGGCGCCCTGCACGACCGCGTCGTACCGATGGCGAACGCCGAGTTCCTGGCCGAACGGATCCCGGACAGCCGGCTCGTGGTGCTGGAGGCCGGCCACTTCGCGTGGGAGGACACCCCGGCCGAGTACGCGGCGACGATCCTGGGCGCGCTGAAGAACCAGTCCGAGAGCAGGTGAACCGCGATGGCGGGATTCGACTACGACGTGCTCATCGTCGGCTCCGGGTTCGGCGGCAGTGTCTCCGCCCTGCGAGCTGCGGAGAAGGGGTACCGGGTCGGGGTGCTGGAAGCCGGCCGGCGCTGGAACGACGCGGACATCCCGAAGAGCCAGTGGCACCTTCCCGGGTTCCTCTGGTTCCCCGCGGCCGAGCTGTACGGGATCCAGCGGGTCGAGTACCTGGACGACGTCCTCGTGCTGTCGGGCGCGGGGGTCGGTGGCGGGTCGCACGTCTACGCGAACACGTTGTACGTGCCGCCCAAGCAGTTCTTCGAGGCCCGGGAGTGGTCGAGCATCACCGACTGGGCCGATGAGCTGGCACCGTTCTACGACCAGGCGACCCGGATGCTCGGAGCGGTGCGGTACCCGTACCAGCCGACCGACGTCGATCGCGTGATGCTGCAGGTCGCGAACGACATGGGCCGGGGAGAGACGTTCAACAAGGCCCCGGTCGGCGTGTACTTCGGGAATCCCGGTGTGGAGGCCGAGGATCCGTACTTCGGTGGCGTGGGCCCTCGGCGTACCGGGTGCATCTCGTGCGGCAAGTGCAACATCGGCTGCGGCTTCAACGCGAAGAACAAGCTGACCACGAACTACCTGTACCTGGCCGAGAAGCTGGGCGCGCGGGTCCACGAGTTGCAGGAGGTGTTCGCGCTGCAGCCGCTCGAGGGTGGCGGGTTCGAGGTCTACGCGCGGCATCCGGGATGGGTCCAGCGCGCGGCCCGTTGGCCGCATCGCACCTACACCGCGCAGCAGGTCATCGTGGCCGCGCACGCCTACGGCTCGGCGAAGCTGTTGCTGCACATGCAGCACGAGGGCCGGCTGCCAGGCGTCTCGACCGAGCTCGGGAAGCGGGCGCGGACGAATTCCGAGCAGCTCCTGGCGATCACCCGGACGAACGCCGAGTGGAAGCGCGATCCGGACCGGATCCGCCTCACCCCCGGATCGGTGTCGATCACCTCCGGTGTCTGGCCGGATGCCGTCACCAGCATCGAGCCCGTGTACTGGGGTGTCGGGAACGACCTGTTCGCGTTCCTCGTCACCTACCACCAGCACGGGGAGCAGAAGCATCCGACCGCGTCGTGGGTGAAGCAGTTGCTCAAGCAACCGGGCTCCGTGCTGAGTCTGAGCGATCCCCGCCGGTGGGCCGAGCGCACGGTCATCATGCTCTGTTCGCAGACGACCGACACGTCGATCGAGCTCTACTGGAGCGGCCGCCGCTTGCGCAGCCGTCATTCCGGCTCGCCGCCGTCGGTGCACATCCCGATCGTGGAGGAGTTCGTCGACCGGATGGCGGCGCGGATGAACGGCCGTCAGGGTGCGCTGCCCTTCGAGGTCGTCAACCGGACGGCGTCGGCGCACTTCACCGGCGGGATCCCGATCGGCGACAGCAGCGAGAGCGGCGCCGTGGACCCGTACCAGCGGGTCTTCGGCCGGCCCGGCCTGCATGTCATCGACGGCAGCGTGATGCCGGCCAACACCGGAGTGAACCCGTCGCTGTCGATCACGGCGCTGGCCGAGCGCGCGTTGTCGCTGTGGCCGAACAAGGGCGACGCCGACCCACGACCGCCCTTGGGGTCGGGGTACGAGCGGGTGAGTCCGGTGATGCCGCACCGCCCGGTCGTGCCCGCGGGCGCGCCGGGGGAGTTGCGCCTGGATGCGAAGAAGTCCGACGTCATCCCCGACTACCCCTACTAGCGGAAGGACGATCCGATGACCGATCTCGCGGCAGGGGTGTTCCGCACCGTCGCCCAGGCGGACGCCGTCGCCGACGGCACGGTGGTCCCGCAGTACGTGAGCGATCGCCGGCTCCGCATCTCCATCGCACGAGTGGACGGGCAGGTCTACGCGTTCGACGACCTCTGTACCTGCAGCGACCAGCGATGCCCGTTGTCCGGCGGCCTGCTCGCCGGACCGACGGTGATGTGTCAGTGCCACGGTTCTCGCTTCGACCTCGCCACCGGCGCCGTGCTGGTCGGGACGGCCACCCGGCTGCGGGTGTACGAGGTCCGCGAAGCCGACGGCAATCTCCAAGTCCGGCTGTGACCGCGAGTGAAGGAACACGATCATGAATGACACGCTGACCGAACCGATCCGGACGATCGAGGCGGAGAACGGTGTGACCTACGCGTACCGGCGCCTCGGGAGCCGTCAGGACCGGCAGCCGCCGCTGGTGTTCCTGCAGCACTTCCGCGGCAATCTCGACAACTGGGACCCGCTGCTCGTCGACACGATCGCTGCGCAGCGCGAAGTGATCATGCTCGACAACACCGGGGTCGGCGGTTCCTCGGGCCGGGTTCCGCTGACGGTCACCGAGATGGCGCGGGACGCGATCGCGTTCCTCGACGCGCTCGGCCTGCGGCTGGTCGACGTACTCGGGTATTCGCTCGGTGGGATGGTCGCGCAGGAGGTCGCCCTGCTGCGGCCGCGTGCCGTCCGTCGGCTCGTCCTCGCCGGTACCGGACCGCGTGGTGGGCCGCAGATGCACGGCTGGATCGTCGACATCGAACGGACGGCGAACCAGGCGGACAACGGTCCGGACGACCTGCTGCACATCTTCTTCGAGGTCACCGAGACCAGCCGTGCACTCGGACGGGCCTATCTGCAACGCGCCTTCGGCCGCACGAACGGCCGGGACAAGCCGAACGGTCTCGACGTCGCGCGGGCGCAGTACGACGCCATCGTCGAGTGGGGGATCCCGGACCCGACCAGGCTCCACCGGCTGGCCGGCATCACGCAGCCGACGCTGGTGGCGGCCGGTGCCAACGACATGATGATCCCGACGTCGAACTCCCAACTCCTCGTCGACTATCTGCCGAACGCCCGCCTGCGCATCTATCCCGACGCCGCGCACGGCTTCCTGTTCCAGTATCCGCGCGAGTTCGGTGCCCTGGTCACCGAGTTCCTCGGCGCGGCCGACGTCGTCGAAGGAGCCTGATCATCATGCTCACACCCCTGGGAGCCATTGCCCGCGGCCTGGTCGCCGGCGCGGTGGGCACGCTGGCGATGGACGTGCTGCTCTACGCCGAGTACCGCGCCGGCGGCGGCAAGAGCCCGTTCCGCCGGTGGGAATTCTCCGCCGACATCGAGAACTGGGACCAGGCGCCGGCGCCCGCACAGGTCGGCCGTCGTTTGTTCGAAGGTCTGCTCCACCGCGAGCTCCCCGACCGCCGGGCCGCGCTGGTCAACAACATCACGCACTGGGCGTTCGGCATCGCCAACGGCGCGGCGTACGGCGTCGTCGCCGGCTCCACCCCGACGCCGAAGATCCGGTACGGCGTCCCGTTCGGCGCGACGGTGTGGAGCACGGGCTACGTCGTACTCCCATTGGCCGGCCTGTACGAGCCGATCTGGAAGTACAGCGCCAAGGTCCTCGCCAAGGACCTCACCGCCCACCTCACCTACGGCCTGAGCACCGCGACCACCTACCGGCGCCTGACCCACTCCAAGCCGGTCCACCAGTAAGGAGAACGCCATGGCTGGCACACACGCGTTCCACCACCTTCCGCTCCGCAAGCTGGGCTTCGACAACGCTCCGGCGGTGCCGGTGGACCTGCGCGGCATGCCGGACACGCTGGTCCGGCTGGGGGTCAAGGTCAAGCAGTACGAGCAGGCCCTGCAGGGCCTCGGCCGGATGTACACGATCCGCGGTACCACCAACCGCGCCTACACCTTCCTGTACGGCGACCAACCGCCGGACGCCAAGCGGGCGCGGGCACGCGAGCGACTGAGGAACTTCCTGCACCACAATCCGCTGGAGATCCACGCCGCGCTGGCGGCGGAGAAGATCAGCGAACAGGACGACGCACCGGCCGGCCACAACCTCACCACCGTCTCACTGGAGGATCCGCGGCAGTGGTCGATGTCGTGGACCACGCTCCCGGACGTCTACAGCCTGGGCCTGCCGCATCTGGACGAGTACGCGGCAACCGTCGACGTCGACCAGGTCGGCAAGGCGACCGAGGCGTTCTTCCCGACGATCGCGAACTACGGGCGGTCCTACAACCTGCTCCTGACCCGCAAGGTCCGCACCGCGGACGCCGGGCCATGGCGCGACCTGTTCGGTACCGCCTGGACCGCTGACCTGGACGCGGCCGCCGAGGCCGGCCTGCTGTACGTGATCGACCTGAGGATCTACGAGACGCTCGAGACCCACACGGTGGCCGGAGCACCGCGCTTCACACCGGGCACGGTGACCGTCCTTGTCCAGGACGCCGTGACCAAGGCCATGACCCCCGAGCTGATCCGCGTCGCCGGTGGCGACAACCAGCCGAAGATCTTCGCCCGCCAGAGCGGGTCGACCACCTCCAGCGCCTGGCTGTACGCGCTCCAGGCAGCGAAGGTGTCGGTGACCGTCTACGGCATCTGGCTCGGTCACGTGTACCAATGGCACCTCGTCACCGCGGCGATGCTGATGACGATGTTCGATACCCTTCCGCCCGGCCACCCGGCCCGACGGCTGCTCGAACCGCAGTCGAGCTTCCTGATTCCTTTCGATGACGTCCTGCTCCTGCAGTGGACCGCGGCCGCTCCGCCGACCTCGATCAGCAGTAGCCGCGAGTTCCTCGAGCTGGTCGACCGGTACGCCGACGGCCGTGGGTTCTTCGACGACGACCCGACCGTGCAGCTCGAACACCTCGGCGTCACCGAGTCGGACTTCACCACCGCCGAGTCCTGGGACGGGTTCCCGATCGTCGGCGATCTGCTGTCCATCTGGAACGCCACCGGGCGCTATGTCGACACCTATGTCGACCACGCCTACCCGGCCGACCACGACGTACGCGCCGACCGTCAACTCGCTCAGTGGATCGCCGTGTCGGCTGATCCGGACGGCGGCAACATCGGCGGCCTGCCCGCGATGGACTCCAAGGACGCACTCAAGCGGGTCTTGCACAGTCTGATCTACCGCATCACCGCGCACGGCACCAGCCGCCTGTACCGCAGCGCCAACCCGGTCCTCACCTTCGTCGCGAACTTCCCGCCGTGCCTGCAGGAACCGACGATTCCCGACCCGGCCGAAAGCTTCGACACCCGCGCCCTGCACCGGTTCCTGCCGAACACCGGGACGATCGGGGAGATGCTGCACTTCTACTTCATCTTCTGGGCGACACCGCCGTACGTGCCCTTCGTCCCGCTCGAGGGAACGGACGCCGAGCTGTTCTTCGACGACGAGACCAGCAATGACGCCTTGATCGAGCTGCGCGAGTTCGTCATCGACTTCGTCGAGAGGCACGAGCCGGGCACCAGTCAGATCTGGCAGTGGGAACGCAACATCGAGCTCTGAACAACGCACGACGGCCGCGCCGATGGTCAGGCGCGGCCGTCGTGCGCGTTCGCTCAGGATTCCTCGAGCTCGGCGAACACGGCGCGTGCACCGCCGGTGGCGAGCTCGAACGCGCGCGGGAAGAATTCGCCGGCCTCAGGGGTGGCGACCGCCGCGCTCGCCGTCGCGTAGTCCGGCAGGTAGAAGTCGATGAGCCGGTACGCCGGGGTCGGCGAGCCGTCCTCCTTCGGCCAGACCTTGGCGGTCTCGATCCGCAGAACGCCGGGAATCTTGCGCGCTCGTTCGAGCAGGTCGGGATACGCACGTTCGAAAGCGTCCGGGCTGTCCGGGTTGTCGAAGATCACGGTGATCTTGGTAGTCATGACGACCTCCAGGTGTGGGAAGACCCTTCCTCAACGGTCGGTCTCACGGACCTGCCTCGCACCAGGGCACGACCCTGGTCGGCGCACGCCGAGCACCGGGGAGCCACCGGCGGGTGCGCGGCGGGTGCCTTTCGCCGCCGGGGACCCGGACTTATCGTGACGTCATGCCCGCATCGAAAACGCCGGCCTTCGCCGGGCGCGTGCGCGAGCGCCGGGCTCTCGACGAGCTGCTGGCGCGAGTCCGCGGAGGCGCCAGCGGCGTACTCGTCGTGCGTGGCGAGGCCGGCATCGGCAAGACGATGCTGATGGGCTACCTCGCGAGCGAGGCCGCGGATTGCCGGCTCGCTCGGATCGACGGCGTGGAATCCGAGATGGAACTGCCGCTCGCGGCGCTGCACCAGCTCTGCACGCCGCTCCTGGGCAGCGTGGACAGGCTGCCGAAACCTCAGCAGCGCGCGCTGCGAGTGGCCTTCGGGATGTCGGCCGAACCTGCTTCGGACCGGTTCGTCCTGGGCCTCGCGGTCCTGAGCTTGCTGGCCGAGAGCGCCGACGGACGGCCGCTGATGTGCCTGGTGGACGACGCCCAGTGGCTGGATGAGGCCTCGGCTCAGGTACTCGGCTTCGTGGGCCGGCGATTGCACGCCGAGCCGATCGGTCTGGTGTTCGCCGTCCGGGAGAAGGGCGGCGAGAAGTTGTTCGGGGATCTGCCGACGCTGACTCTGGAGGGTCTCAGCGACGAGGACGCGCAGGCGCTGCTCGCAGCGTCCGTCCCCGGTTCCGTGGACGAGCGAGTCCGCTCGCGCATCGTCGCCGAAACCGGTGGCAACCCACTGGGACTGCTGGACCTCGCCCGCAGCATGACCGAAGCCGAGCTGGCCGGCGGCTTCGCCGGTCCGCGCCAGGCGAGTCTGGACGGCCGGCTTCAGAGCCTCTACCTTCGCCAGGTTCAGGACCTGCCTGAATCGGCGCGGCAACTCCTGGTGCTGGCGGCTGCCGATCCCACCGGGGATCCCACCCTCCTGTGGAGCGCCGCGCAGACACTTCGACTGGGAGCCGACGCGGCGGCCGCGGCCCGTGCGGAGCGGCTGCTCGAGATCGGCTCCCGGGTGCGGTTCCGCCATCCGCTCGTGAGGTCGGCCGCCTACGTGGCGGCGTCGGCGGAGGATCGACGTACGGCGCACCGGGCACTGGCCGCGGCCAATCGGACCGATCCGGAGCGTCGGGTATGGCACCTGGCGGCTGCTGCCGACGGACCGGACGAGGAGGTCGCCACCGCACTCGAGCGGGCTGCGGCCGAAATCCAGGCCCGGGCCGGAGTAGCGGCCTCGGCCGCGTTCCTCCAGCGCTGCGTGACGCTGACCGAGGACCCGCGACGCTACGTCGATCGAGCTCTGGCGGCGGCTCTGGCACACCTTCACGCCGGTGCGTTCGATGCTGCACTGAGCCTGCTTGCCCGGGCCCAGGCTCACTCGGTCGACGACCTGCAACGCGCCCGCGTCGAGATGCTCCGAGCTCAGGTCGCGTCCGCCTCCGTCACTGGGCGGGAGGCGCCCGTTCTGCTGGTCCAGGCGGCCGAGACGCTGGAATCACTGGACATCGAGCTCGCGCGGACGGCGTACCTGCACGCGTGGCTGGCTTCGGCCGTCGCCGGTCCGCTCGCAGGATCCGGTGGGCTCCTGCCCGAGGTTTCGCGGGCCGCGCGGGCCGCGCCACGGCCGACGTCGAGCCCGCAGGTTCGCGACCTGCTGCTCGACGGCCTGACCACGATGATCCTGCACGGAGGTGCGGCAGCGGAGTCCCGGATGCGACCGATCATCGACGCGTTCCGCGGCGACCAGGTAGCCGACGAGGACAGGTTGCAGTGGGGAGTCCTCGCTCAGGTCGCGTGCATGAGCGTGTGGGACGTCGACAGCTGGATCATGCTGAGCGCCCGGGACGTCGAGGTCGCCCGCGCGACCGGGGCACTGGCACCGTTGTTCGTGGCCTTGAACGCTCATGGCCTGGCGGTCACGATGTGTGGCGACTTCGACAGGGCGGCTTCGTTGGCCGCTGAGAAGGGCGTTGTCAACGAGGTGACCGGCATCAGACTGGCCGCTACCTACGACCTCCTGTTGGCGGGGTACCGGGGACGGCCTGCGGCGGCAGCTCCGCTCTTCGCAGCATCTGTCCAGGACGCGCTGGAGCGCGGGGAGGGGCTGGCCCTCCAGATGGCCGACTGGTCCAAGGCTGTGCTCAACAACGGCCTCGGCCGATACAGCGAGGCAGTGGCCGCCGCGGAACCCGCCACCGCGGAGGCGTGCCTGCCGTACATCACGCAGTGGATCCTGCCCGAACTCATCGAGGCCGCCACGCGCACGACACAGGCGGATCTTGCCGAGGAAGGGCTGGACCGTCTCTCGGCGATGACGAACATCGAGGGTTCCGACTGGGCCAAGGGGATCGCGGCACGGTGCCGTGGTCTCCTCGCCGAGGGTCCCGAGGCAGAGCGGTGGTTCGTCGATGCCATCGAGCGGTTGAGCCGGACACCGCTGAGACTCGACCTGGCCCGAGCGCACCTGCTGTACGGCGAGTGGCTCCGTCGCGTGAATCGGCGGTCGGCTGCGCGGCCTCAGTTGCGCATGGCGTTCGACCAGTTCACGACGATCGGCGCCGAAGCCTTCGCCGAGCGCGCGCGCATCGAGTTGGCTGCCACCGGTGAGAAGGTCCGGAAGCGTGTCATCGAAACGTCGCGCGTGCTCACCCAGCAGGAGGAACACATCATCCGGCTGGTTCAAGAAGGGCGCACCAACCGGGAGATCGCGGCAGAGCTGTTCCTCAGCTCTCGCACGATCGAATGGCACCTGCGCAAGGTCTTCACCAAACTGGGCGTAGCATCCCGCCGCGAGCTGCGTGGCTCGGTGCCTTCGCGCCCAAGCACGTCGCCGCTGTAGGTCGCAGACCTGCACGGGTTTCTGCACCGTGGACCAGTGCTCTCTACTGGGGCGAACCTGTGTCCCGGGCTCCTAGCGTCAATGCCAAGGGCACCGATTCGACGATCAGATCGGCAGGAGCGTGAAGGATGAAGCACGGCATTGACGAGGCATCGGGTGAGGTCGCGACATCGCGTGGCCTGGAGTACGTCGTTCGCACCGCCACACGCGAGGGCCTGACCCGGGACCTTCCCCATGGCCCGAAGGATCTGCTGTGGGTCGCCAACAGCGCGACCTTGATCTACGGCGAGCACGACGCGGTTCTGGTCGACACCTACACGTCGGTGCAGCAGAACGCGGAGCTCGTCGATTGGGTGCGGTCGTTCGACCGGAATCTGACGCACATCTATATCACCCACGGTCATGGCGACCACTTCTTCGGACTGAGCCAACTGCTGGACGCCTTTCCGGACGCCCGGGCCGTGGCGACGGCAGGGACTGCCGCCACGGCTCGTACACAGGGCGAACCCGAGTGGCTGGGGGAATTCTGGGAACGCCTGTTTCCTGGACAGATTCCACCTTTGCACTACCCCGAGGCGCTGCGCGGCGGTTCGTTCGAACTCGAGGGTCACCGACTCGAAGTGGTCGAAGCCGGCTACACCGACACGGACAACACGACCTGCCTCTGGATCCCCGATCTGCGTCTCCTCATCGCCGGAGACGTCGCGTACAACGACACCCACCAGTTCACCGCGCGCACGACCGCCGAGTCCCGCGAAGAGTGGGCGCGCGCGGCCGAACGGTTGGCCGAACTGAACCCGACTGCCGTGATCGCGGGGCACAAGAAGCCCGAAGCCGCCGACAGCCCGACAATCCTCGCGGAGACGGCGCGGTACTTGCGTGAGTTCAACCGAGCAGCCGCGGCGACAGCCACCGCCGAGGAACTGTACGACGACATGCTCGGGCGCTACCCCCGCCGGGCCAATCCAGGCGCGCTCTGGGGTGGCGCCAAGGCAGCGAAGCCCTGACCGTCTCCAGGCCGCGCCCGGGGCGAGCGCGGCGGTGGGTGCAGAAAGCTGGTCTCACCGAGGTTGCGCGACGAGAATGGCGCCATGTCCAACTCGATGCGCGCACTGCTTGGGCGTGGCGACGAGTGTGCGGTGTTGGACGGGCTCATCGAGGAGGTGCGCGGCGGCCGCAGCGCCGTACTCGTGGTGAGCGGCGAGGCGGGGGTCGGGAAGTCCGCGCTGCTGCACTACGCCGTCGAATCGGCGGTCGGCTTCGAGGTGGTCAGGGCTGCCGGAGTCGAGTCGGAGATGGAACTCGCCTTCTCGGCGGTGCATCAACTGTGCGCACCGATGCTCGATCGGCTCGAGCTACTGCCGGAGCCACAGCGCGACGCGATTGCGATTGCCTTCGCACTGACCGATGGTCCGCCGCCGGACCTGTTCCTGGTCGGCCTCGCGGTACTGAGCTTGCTGTCCGCCGCCGCTGAGGACGGTCCGTTGCTCTGCGTGATCGACGATGCGCAATGGCTCGATCGTGCCTCGGCGCAGACGCTGACGTTCGTCGCCCGGCGAGTGCTGGCTGACTCCATCGGGATGCTGTTCGCGGCCCGGGAACCGGATGTGACCTTCCGGAATCTGCCGGAGCTGGCGGTCGGCGGCCTGCCCGAGAAGGCCGCGGGTGAACTCCTCGCCCAGGTGGTGCGAGGACCCCTGGACAGGCGGATCCAGGATCGGATCGTCGCCGAGACCCGTGGAAACCCGCTCGCCCTGCTGGAGTTGCCACGGGACCTCTCGCCCACTCAGTTGGCGGGTGGCTTCGGTCTTCCGGAGGCCCTTCCCGACGCGCTACTGGCCGGACGGATCGAGGACAGCTTCCTGCGGCGCGTCGCCGAGCTGCCTGCCTCGTCACAAGTCCTTCTGCTGGTTGCTGCGGCCGAGCCGACCGGCGATCCGGTGCTGGTTTGGCGAGCCGCCGCGCTCCTCGGTCTGGGGATGGATGCGGCTCATGAAGCCGAGGCAGCAGGGCTGATCGATCTCGGCGGGCGAGTCAGGTTCCGTCACCCGTTGGTTCGCTCCGCGGTGTACCGGGCGGCGTCTGCCGACGATCGACGGCGGGTACACAGCGGTCTGGCCGACGCCACGGATGCGGAACTCGATCCGGACCGCCGGGCCTGGCACCGAGCCCAATCGATCGAAGCTCCGGACGAGGAGGTGGCGGCCGAGCTCGAGCGTTCTGCCGGCAGGGCGCAGGCCCGAGGCGGCCTGGCGGCCGCTGCCGCCTTCCTGGAGCGATCGGCGGCGCTGACTGTCGACCCGAGCCGCCGGGCAGAACGCGCGCTGGCCGCGGCACAGGCGGCGTACCAGGCCGGTGCGCCCGAACAGGCCTTCGAGCTGTTGGCGCGAGCGGAGGCGGGGCCGTCCGATGACCTGACGCGCGCACGGGCGAGTCTTCTGCGCGGACAGATGGCCTTCGCGTCGGGCCACAGCGCCGACGCGTCCTCTCTCCTCCTCGCGACGGCTCGCCGCTTCGAACAGGTGGCCCCGAAACTCGCTCGAGAAACCTATCTTGACGCGCTGGCCGCCGCGACGTTCGTAGGTCGCTTGGCCAAGCTGGCCGGCCTGCCCGAGATCGCTGCAGCCGCGCGTACCGCACCAGCCGATTCAGGTCGAACCCGCGCTCCGGATCTGCTGTTGGACGGATTGTCCCTGTTGATCACCGACGGCTACCCGGCCGGCGCACCGGTCCTGACCCAGGCGGTCAGCGCCTTCCGCCGTGGAGACGTTGCCGCTGAGGACGAACTTCGCTGGTTCTTCGTGGCTTGCCACAGCGCCCATGACCTGTGGGAGGACGAGAGCTGGCACGAGCTTTCCGCGCGCTATCTCGAGTTGGCGCGCAATCTGGGAGCCCTCGGGGTGCTTCCCATCGCACTGGCGCAGCGTGTCGGACTACATCTGCACGCGGGCGAGTTCAGCGCTGCCGCGGCGCTCGTCGAGGAGACATCGGCGATCGCCGAGGCGACGGGAAACGACTTACCGGCGTACAGCGCAATGGCTCTGGCGGGCTGGCAAGGCCGAACCGCCGAGGCGGTCCCGCTGATCGAGGCGATCAAGCGCCACGCGATATCCAGGGACGAGGGGATGGGGCTGAGCATCGCCCACTACACCAGCGCGGTGCTCTTCAACGGCCTCGGCCGCTACCAGGAGGCTGTGGCCGCCGCCGACCTGGCGTGCGCGTATCCACAGGAGCTCGGCTTCGCCAACTGGGGATTGGTCGAGCTCGTCGAAGCGTGTGCGCGGAGTGGCGACAACCAGCGTGCTGCCGACGCGGTCGAGCGCCTCGTCCGTACCACCGATCCGTGCGATACGCCGTGGGCTCGCGGCGTCGAGGCGCGCGCTCGCGCGCTCATCACCGAGGGCGATGACGCTGAGGCTCTCTACCGGGAGGCGATTGATCAGCTGGGCCGCTGCCGAGCCGTGGTGGCGCTTGCGCGAGCCCACCTCGTCTACGGGGAGTGGCTGCGACGTCGTGGCCGACGGGTAGACGCTCGAAGCCAACTTCGGGCTGCCCACGACGTCTTCGTCTCGGCCGGAGCGGAGGCGTTCGCCGAACGCACTCGTCGCGAGCTGGTGGCAACTGGAGAAACGGTGCGCAAGCGTTTCCCCGGCGTCGGCGCCCGTGAGCTCACGGCGCAGGAAGCACACATCGCCCGGCTGGCGCGGGACGGATCCAGCAACGCCGAGATCGGCGCCGAACTGTTCCTCAGCGTACGCACCGTCGAATGGCACCTCCGCAACGTGTTCGGCAAGCTCGGTGTCAGCTCCCGGCGGGCACTCCGCGGCGCACTACCTGGGGCCGACGGCATGTCCTTGAGCGCCGGCGCACGTTCGAGGACGGCGTCGCGCTGATCGACAGACAGCCTGGTACTTCGTGAACCTCACGATGCGGATCGTGACGACGCTGACCGCGCTGCGGGGCCGCCGTGGAATTTGTTGCCGCCGTTCCTCACCAACGCGTGAACCTCGGGACGGGCCGGGGCAGAGGTGCGCTCGCCCGGGAGTTACCTGACGTCTTGGCGGGTGGTGGTGAGGGTTGCGAGTCGGCTCTCGATGCGTTTGATGGTCTCGGCGCCGGCGGTGTCGTCGTCGAGGGCGTTGGTCTCGCGGATGTGTTCGGGGCCGGTGACGAGAGCCAGGTAGCGGCGCCACGCGTCGGCGGCGGCGTCCGGACGCTCCAGGGCGGTCAGCACCTCGCCGTACGAGTGGAGCAGGCGCAGTTCGGCGTGGATTGCGCCTTCCCGGCGGAAGATCTCCAAGGCCGGCTCCGCGTCGCGCGCCGCTTCGGCGAAGCGACCGGCTTTGGCCAGAGTGCGTGCGCGGGCGGACAGGATGTGCGGCTGGAGGTGGTCCATCCCGGGCAGCGACTCGGCCAGGGCGAGCGCTTCCGCGAACGCGACCAGAGCGTCGTCGTAGGCGCCGGACCACAGATAGCCGAGGCCGAGGGCGTGCATCGTGCTGGCCAGCGTCGGCTTGTCGCCGAACTCGCGGACGATGGCGACGGATCGGCGGAGCAGTGTCGTCCGTTCGGTGGGATCCATGGCCATCGTGACGCACATGCTGCGGTAGACGCTGGCCAGACCGAGCCGGTCGCCTGCTTGCTCGTACGCCGCGGCGGCGCGCAGGAACAATGCCCGAGCGCGGTCGGTCTGGTCGGTCCGGGCGAGGTTGGAAGCGGCATCGCGGTAGGCCTCCGCACGCAGCGTCTCGTCGCTGAGCTGCTCGGCCGCGGCTACCGCGAGGTCGGCGTACGGGAGCATGTCGTGCCGTGCATCGATGGCCTGGCTCATGGGGCGCCAGTCGAGCATGATCATGAGTGCCGCCTGGTACTGCCCCAGGTCCATGGCGAGCCTGCAGACGGAGTGCAGAATGTGCCGCTGCTCGGCGTACCAGCTGGTGGCCGCCTGGCTGGAGGAGAACTCCTCGGCCACGATGCCGGGCAGCTCGTCGGCGCGCCCGCTGGAAGGCTGTTGGAAGCTGGCGATGGCGTTGGCGAGGGACCGTACGTAGTGGCTGATGAGTCGTGTCGAAGCGTCCGTACGGCGTTCGCCGAGTAGTCCGAGGGCGTACTCGCGGACGAGGTCGTGGAAGGCGTAGGCAGTTGGACTGAGCTGCCGGAGCACACTGGCGGCCGTCAGCTCCGCGAGTACGGCGCGTGTCGTGCCGGCGTCGAATCCGGTCAGGCTGATCGAGGCTGCGACGGAGATGCTGGGGCCGGGGTGGCAACTGAGCACCGCGAACGCGTGCAGCGCATCCTCGGACAGCCCGCGCGCCGACCACGAGAACACCGCGCTGAGGTCGAGGCCGGAGCCGTCGGCCGCGAGTGCGGGCAGGCGGAGATCGGAGTTGACGAACTCGCGCACGAACAGGTCGAGCGGGAACCGCGGATTCGCCACGGCCCGGGCGGAGACGATCGCCAGCGCGAGCGGAAGGCCGCCGCAGGCCTGGCCCAGCTGGATCAGCGCCTCGCGATCGTCAGCGGTGTGCCGGTCGGCGAGCCGGCGGGCGAAGAACTCCGCGACTTCGTCGTCGTCGAACGGCTCGAGCTCGATCGGGGTCGCCTGGTTGAAGGCCACCAGGGCGGGCAGGCTGTTCCGGCTGGTGATGACGACCAGATGGCGTCCCGCTCCTGGTAGCAGCGGCTCGACCTGCTGATAGTCGTGCGCGTTGTCGAGCACGATCAGCATGCGGCGATCGGCGAGCAGGGTCCGCAGCAGCGCGGACCGGGCGTCGAGAGAATCGGGCAGTCCCTGAGCGGGGACGCCGAGGCCGAACAGCATGTCCTGCAGGGCATCGAGCGGAGCTGTCGGTGCGGCGGTCGCATCGAAGCCACGCAGGTTGGCGAACAGTTGACCGTCGGGGAAGTGATCGGCGAGGTCGTGGGCGCACTGCAGCGCCAAGGTGGTCTTGCCGACTCCTGCCATGCCGGTGACGAGCAGCAGTCGGCTCGGCCTGGTGAGGTCGTCCCGGAACGTACGCCGTACGTCGGCGCGTCCCACGAATCCGGGCACGGTCGCCGGAACCTGGGCGGGCGCGACCCGCACGAACGGACGTCGGTCCGTTTCGCCTGAATGCCGTTGTCCGGCAGCGCCTGGCGCGCCGCGGCGAGGATCTCCGAGCGCTGCCGCATGGGCCTGCTCGAGGAGCGTCCCCGGACCCACGCCGAGCTCGCGGTCGAGGGCCGCCCGGATCTCGCGGTAGACGCCGAGCGCGTCGGCCGTGCGGCCGATCGCGGACAAGGCGAGGACGAGATGAGCGTGCAAGGACTCGTCGAGCGGGTGGTGCGTGCTCGCGGTCCGCAGTACCGGGACCATCGCGGCGTACTCGGGTGCGACGGCACACAACTCGGCGGCGGAGACGATGGCGCGGACCCGTTCGTCCTCCAACCCGACGAACGCGGCCAGGCTGCGAAGCCGGTCGTCGCCGGCGGGCGCCGCCGCCACCTCGAGCGCGTCCAGGAATCCGCGCAGCGATGCCGTCCGATCGCCCTGCTCGGACAGCCCGCGGGCCTGTCTCACCGCGGCCCGGAACTGGGCTACGTCACTCTCCTCGGGGCCGGCGACCAGCCGGTAGCCGGTGCCGGCCGGCAGCAGGTATCGGCCGGCTTCGCGACGTACGAGCTGCGGCTCGCAGATTCGCCGGAGCGCGCCGATATGCCGGTGGATCTGGTTCGTCACCGACGCGGCAGGTTCGCCGGGCCAGAGCTCGTCGACGAGTTCCGACAAGCCGACCGTCTCGCCGGGTGTCGCGAGCAGGAGTCCGAGGATCGCGCGCTGCTTGCGCTGGGTGACCGGGATCTCGACGCCGGCGCGGATGACGCGGACACCGCCGAAGAGCCCGAACCGGACCGGCGAGTTGCTGTGGCCCATAGCGGAGGCTACCACCGCCGAACGGCGCTCGACCACGCCGGCTCGATCCACCCGTTCGCCAAGGATCGCAGGCGTCCGCACACTTTCCGCGCACTTCTTCGGCGGCTGCCGTGGCTACCGTCCGGCGTATCCACTCATCCCCTCGGCTTCAAGGAGCGCACGATGTCCGATCCGATCAAGAACGTGGTCCTGGTCCATGGCGGGTTCGTGGACGGGTCCGGCTGGCAGCAGGTTCACGACCTACTGACGGCCGATGGCTACCAGGTCGCGGTCGTCCAGAACCCCACGCTGTCTCTCGAGGACGACGTCGCCGTCACCCGCCGGGTTCTCGACGCCCAGGACGGTCCGGTCGTGCTGGTCGGCCACTCGTACGGCGGCGCGGTCATCAGCGAGGCCGGCAACCACGAGAAGGTGACCGCCCTCGTCTACATCGCGGCCTTCGCCCCGGACAAGGGCGAGTCGGTCAATACGCTGATCGCGGACCCGCCACCGGGAGCGCCCGTCCCGCCGATCCTGCCGCCGGTGGACGGCTTCCTCTTTCTCGACAGCGACAAGTTCGCAGCGTCCTTCGCCGCCGACCTGCCGGCTTCGCTCGCCCGCTTCATGGCCGACTCGCAAGTGCCGTGGGGCGTGGATGCCCTCGGTGGCGTCAACACCCGGCCGGCGTGGCGAGACAAGCCGAGCTGGTACCTGGTCGCGACTGACGACCGCATGATCCCGCCGCCGGCTCAGCGCGCGATGGCGGACCGGGCCGGCGCCACGGTGAGCGAGGTCGCCGCGAGCCACTCCCTCTATGTCTCGCAGCCCCAGGCCACCGCGGAGGTCATCAAGCAGGCTGCCGGATCGGGCTCCTGAGCGCTGCCGGGCCGAGTGAGGAGATCCATCATGAGTACGAACGTCACACGACGCCAGGTGCTCGGAGCCGGGGCAGCGCTGGCCGGCTCCGCAGCGTTGACCGCCGGCCCGTTCGGGACACCGGCGGCAGCCGCGACCACCAAGCCCACCATCGTGCTGGTCCATGGCGGGTACGCCGACTCGTCGTGCTGGAACTCGACCATCCAGCAACTCCAGGCGAGGGGCTACGCGACGGTCGCGGGGTCGAACCCGCTGCGAGGTATTCCGACCGATGCGCCGTACATCGGGAGCCTGCTCGACTCGATCGACGGTCCGATCGTGTTGGTCGCGCACTCGATGGGTGGCACCGTCATCACGAATGCCGCCGCCGGGAAGAGCAACGTCAAGGCGCTCGTGTACGTCGCTGCGTTCGCGCCGGACGTCGGCGAGACGCAGGGAGAGCTCATCACCAAATTCCCGGGAAGCCTCGTCGGGCCGGTGAGCGTGGGCGTTCCCTACACCAAACCTGACGGCACCACCGGAACGGACCTGTACCTCGGCAAGAATGGCCAGGCCGCGTTCGCAGCCGACGTATCCACGGCCACATTCCGGCTCCTGCAGGCCACCCAACGACCGTTCGACGCGGACTCCTTCATCTACCCGACCCAGGCCGCCGCGTGGCGCACCATCCCGTCATGGTGCCTGGTCGCCGGCCGCGACAAGGCGATCCCACCCGCGTGCCAGCGCTGGATGTACCGCCGGGCGAAGGCCCGCACAATCGTCGAAGCGCCGACCTCGTCCCACGTCGCAATGATCAGCCACCCACGAACCGTCACCAACCTGATCCTCGACGCCGCCCGCGCCACCCGCTGAGCCTGGCGTTTCATAGGATCAACGATATCGAACGATGGCCCAAAGTATATTGGGAATTGAACTGCGCTTCCTGTAGCTTCAGAACAGTCGTTCGGATTTCGAGGAGCAAACCAGATGTAACGTCGGACGCGCACTGCATAGGTGTACGTCTCGGACGTAGCGCGGCTCCATTACCTGTTAATTCACCGAATCAGGTTCGGTGATCCGGCGATCCTTGCGCGAGAATTCGGCCGGCTCACTGAATCGTATTCGGCGAAATCCTGCGTGCTACAGATTTCCGGGACCGTCGTACGTCAACTGAGGGTGCGCCATATGCAGAAAGAAGCGATTTGTCGGCTCGGGCATCCTGGACCCCGTCTGTGTTGGGAGAGGTCCTCGGGTCTGAGTCGACCGCAGGATGTGCGGGACACGTCGGCGCAGGCTGCCCAGTGACCACGCAGACCGATGTGCTGATCGTCGGTGCGGGTCCGACCGGTCTCACCTTGGCCGTCGATCTTGCACGCCGAGGAATTGATGCCATGCTCGTCGAGCAGGCGCCTCAGCTCCCCAGGCAGTCGCGCGGGAAGGGCCTGCAGCCACGGACGCTCGAGATCTTGGATGATCTCGGTGTCGTGGGGGAGGTGCTGGCGCGAGGCGAGTTTCGGCAGTTCATCACCCTTCACAAGGACCGTCGGCGGTTGGCTCAGTTCGACGCCGGCGTTGCCGAGGCGCGCGCTGATGTGCCCTATCCGAACATCGTCATGCTGCCGCAGTTCGCGACGACCGGCGTCCTCGCGGAGCGGTTGAAAGAACTGGGCGGGTCGATCGAGTTCGGCACGCGACTGGACCGGCTCGTCGTCGCGGCCGATGGCGCGACCGCGGAGTTGATCGGGGCCGACGGCGAACGCCGGACTGTCGCTGCGCGATACCTGGTCGGTTGCGACGGGGGCCGGAGTTTCGTGCGGAAGGCCGTTGGTGCGTCCTTCGCAGGTGAGACCCGAGAGACGCAGCGGTACCTCCTCGGCGACGTCAGCGCGCCGGGTTGGGTGGTCGAGGACGCGCGCGGCGTTCATTCACATGCCTGGTTGGGAAGCGATGGGTCCTTCGTTGGCATGGCAGGGCTTCCCGGCACGGGACAGTGGCAGGTCGGGGCGAGTCTCGACCCAGGTGACGACGCCGAGCCGTCACTCGAGAAACTCCGGCAGTTGTGGGAGCGGCGTACAGGTCACTCCGGACTCGCATTGACCGATCCGACCTGGTTGTCGAACTTCCAGGTCAACATCCGTCGAGTGGAGTCGTACAGGTTCGGTCCGGTATTCCTGGCCGGAGATGCCGCGCACATCCATCCGCCGACCGGCGGCCAAGGCATGAATACCGGAATGCAGGACGCGTACAACCTCGGATGGAAGCTCGGCGCGTGCCTCCGGGGAGCGGCCGACTCGCTGTTGGACACCTACCAGGCAGAGCGGTTGCCGGCGGCGCGCCGAGTGCTCGAGAAGAGCACCGACATCCTGGACGTCGTGATGAGCCGCAATCCGCTGGTCGCCTTCGGTGTCCAGCGGGTCCTGCTGCCGCTGCTCGGCCGCCCCGCCATCAATCGGAAGCTTCTCGGCAAGGTCTCCCAGATCGACCTCGGCTACCGGGACGGCCCACTTGCCGTCGACCAACTGACTGGTGGCCGCGTCCGCCCCGGTGACCGGGCTCCCGACGCTGTAGTCGTCGATGCAGCTACAGGCGCGAGACTTCGGCTCTTCGACGTGTTCCGAGGTCCGCACTTCACACTGCTGTTGCACGGTTGGCGAGGAGGCATCGAGCAGGAAACCCTGGGCGACAACGTGCGTGGCTGTCTGATCGCAGACGGCGAGAGCTCAGGCTGGAACGGATTCGTCGTCCGCGACAGTGAGGGATCCTTCCGGAGCGGCTATCGCTCCAAACCGGGCACTGCACTGCTCGTTCGCCCGGACGGATACATCGCTTGGAGGGCCCGCTTCCCAGAGGTCTCGGACCTGAAGGGCGCACTGCTCACCTGTGGTGCACAGCCGTCCCTCTGAATGACCTCACTGGTTCGGGGTGTACCGACGGGCGAGATCGGCGATTCCTTCGCGGTACGTCGCCATCCGCGGTCTCCAGCCGAGGTCGCGCTTGGCCTTCTCGTTGCTGACCCGCAGTCCTCCGGTCAGCACCACTTTGGCGTAGGGCACGGGGGTGAGGATCCACGATGGCAGCCGGATCGGCCGCGGTGCGTTCAGTGCCTCGGCCGCAGCGGTGATGACGTCCGAGAAGCTGACCGGTTCGTCGTCAGCGACGTTGTACGCCGCCCCGGGAAGGCTGCGAAGTCCCCGTAGCCGTAGCCGAAAACCATCGACTGCGTGAGGAACCGGGTCGCGCCGACCAGTTCAGCGGCGGCCAGCAGGTTGGCCGTCCCGATCGTGCGCGTTCCGGTCCAGAACGTCCACCTGGATAGCGGTCGCCTGAGCAGCCCGGAGTACGTCGCCACCGCGGGGACTGCGGTGGATCGCGACCATGTGGTGGCCGGCTGTCTGCAGTTGCCGAACCAGCGGCGGGCCGATGGTGCCAGACGCACCGGCCAACAGAACCTTCATCCCGACAAGCCAGCCTTCGAAGCCACAACCATACGCTACCGTATTGTCATGGCCGCCGTTGCTTCCGGAACCGATGGGAAGTGATCTTGGCCGATCGGACAGAAGTAGTCGTGAACCAACCTTCTACCGCGTCGTTCGCCGTCGAATGTGTCCCGCTGGAGCCGCAGCAGTCGCCGGAATCGGCCCGGGCGCCTGCCGCCGGGTCGGTCGGGGCGCGCACGGATGGTCAGCTCGTGTCATCGGGCGAAGACGCCCGCGCGGATTTCGCGGTGTTGTTCGATCGGCATGCCGTCGCCATTCACCGGTACGTCGCCCGACGGCTAGGCAGCACCGAGGCCGACGACCTGGTCGGCCAGACGTTCCTGATCGCCTTCGAACGTCGACACGGGTATCAGGACTCCCCAGCGGGCGCGCTGCCGTGGCTCTACGGGATCGCGACCAATCTGATCCACCGCAGACGGCGGGACGAGGTCCGTCAGTACCGCGCCTATTCCCGCTTCGGTGCCGACGAGGTCCTCGACGGCTCGGACGTCCTCTCGGCCGAGGTGTCGTCGCGGGTCGACGCGAAATCCGCGAGTCGGGTGCTGGCCGGCGCGCTGGCCAGGCTGCGCCCGATCGACCGGGACGTCTTGCTGCTCTACGCCTGGGAAGACCTCAGCTATCCCCAGATCGCCGACGCCCTCGGCATCCCCGTGGGATCGGTCGCATCCCGCCTTCACCGAACCCGCCGAGTCCTGCGTAAGGCGCTCGGTCACGACCTTCAGGAGAACCCCTCATGAACGAGATCGACCTGCTCAAGCAGGTACGCGCCGACGTACCCCAGCCCGACCCGATGGCCCTGGCTCGCGCTCGTCAGCGTCTGCTCAGCCCGTCGCCGTCCCCTGTCCGCGGCCGGCCGATCACCCTGCGCCGGACGATCATTGCCGGCACCCTCGCCGCGACGCTGGCCGGCGGCTTCCTGATCAACGACGTGGTCGTCAAGGACGGTGCTCCGCCGCCTGGCGCCGTCGCCGACGCCGGCACGTTCCTGGCCGCCGCCGCGGACCACACCAGCGCCAGTCCGGACGCGCCGATTCCGTCAGGGCAGTACCGCCAGATCACCCAGCGAAGCCAACGGTCCTGGAACTTCGGCCCGAGGAACTCCTACCGCGGCACCGGGCTCGACGTGACCAACCTGTGGATCGGCGCCGATCGGAACCCGCCGTACACCGCGATCTCGGTGCTCGACGCCAAGAAGGCGTTCTCCAGCGAGGCAGCGAGGAAGTACTGGGCCACGGTCGACCCGTTGAATGTCGAGCCGCAGACCCTCAAGTCACGCGAGGTCTGCGCGGTCGGCACGAACGGTGGCTCGCTACGGGTCCGACCGAAAGGAGCGAAGAACGGCTGCAGGCCGAGTTGGTTCACCCCGACCCCCGCCTTCCTCGCCCAGCTGCCCCGGGATCCGGACAGGTTGCTCGCGAGGTTGCGCACGAACGACGGACTGCCACCGGTCCCGAGTCCCGCGCGCATCGCAACCGCGCCGTTCGATCGTGCCACCCTCATCCTGGCGTCCGGGATCGCTCCGGCCGACCTGAGGGCGGCCCTGTATCAGGCGATCCGGATGATTCCCGGGATCAGCCTCCAGGCGGACGCGGTGAACCTCGACGGCAGGACCGGTCGCGCCGTCAGTCAGCTGCAGCAGTTCGGCGTACGCAAGGAACTGATCATCGACCCCCGAACCGGGCAGTTCATCGGCCTGCGTGAAGTCGCCACCATCACTGCGCCTCTCAACGGTGACGGCGACCCGATGTCCTACCGGCGGGGCGACATCATCAGCTGGACCTCCGTCGCCACCCAGATCACCCCCATCCGTCCCACCATCCGCTGACCCCGGATGACAGGTCCGGCGAGCGGACCTGCTCCGTGCGGCTTGTTCGGAGGTCAGCTCGGCGGGCGGGTCAGATCTGACATCAGTTGGTCGATGAAGTCGGCCGATGTGCTGCCGGCGCCGATGCGGCGGAGCGCGGCCAGGCCGAGGTAGGCGCCGTATCCGGCCAGGACGCGACGACGGGCGAGCTCGGGGGACAGCCCGAGCTCCTCCAACGCGGCCTGCAGGTAGGCGAGGCGGCGTTCGGTCACCCGGCGGGCGGTCTCACCGACCGCAGAGTCATCGGCGGCGCTGATCAGTCGGAAGGAGATCGCGGCGTCCGTAGTATCGGCCATCACGCCCTCCAGGAGGGTGCGCATCCGGGCCTCCGGATCGACGATCTGGTCCAGCCGCTCGATGGTGTCTTCGGTCTGCTGCGCCCAGCGGGCCAGGGCCGCTTCGACCAAGGCCTGCCGATTACGGAAGTGCCAGTAGAAGCTGCCTTTCGTCGCTCCCAGGCGCAGCGCGATCGGCTCCACCGCGACCGCGGGCACGCCGCCGTCCGCGAGAGCGTCGAGCGCCGCTGCCGCCCAGTCGTCGGCCGACAGGCGACTAGTCATGTGTGCCTCAGCTCTCCTTGCCACGCATCATACGGTGCCGTATGGTCGGTACCATACGCTACCGTATGGAGGGGTTGCGATGGTCTACAACCTGCATGAACGGTTCGTTGCCGCCGCCCCTGACCGGGTCTGGGAGTTGCTCACCGGGCTGGGCGGCGACGATGACCGGCTCTGGCCGCCGGAGGCTGGAACATTCCGCCTCCCGCAGGGTCTGAAGCCGGGTGCCCCGGTGGAGCACGCGTCGCTGCGCTACCACGTGGGCGCGGTCGAGCAAGGCCGGCGATTGTGGTTCGACACCGGCCGGCAACTCAGTGGCGGGCACGGCTTCTCGCTACACCCCCGAGGCGGCGGCACGCTGATCCGGCACGAGCTCACTGGGCGCACCGGCGGGATGTTCCGCCTGCTCTGGCCGCTGGTTGTCCGGCGCCAACACAACCGCATCATCGAGCAACTGCTGGACAACCTGGAGCGCGAGATCATTCGGACCGCGCCGAAGACCGGACCATCGGTATGACCCGTCGTACGTCACACCGTCAGTTCGCGTGAACTGTTCACGCGAGGAACCAGGAAGGACGATGCCATGCCGCACGTACTTGTTCGTCAGCGCTTCGAGGAATTCGAAAAGTGGAAGAAGGGGTTCGAAAGTCTGGCCGCGACCCGCGCCGAGGCCGGCTGCCGGAGCACCAACGTCTTCCGCAACCGCCAGGATCCTCACGAGGTGGTGGTGCTGTTCGAGTTCGACGACCTCGAGCGCGCCGTACAGCACATGAAGAGCGACGCACTGCGCGCCGCTTGGCAGGAAGCCGGCGTCACCGACCCAGGTACGAAGGATGTCCTCGACGCGGTATCGGTCGACGTCTGACGGTCTTCGACAACCGGCGGACCTTTTCAAGTCGATGTGGACTGGACCTCGGTGACGAAGCGGGCCAGTTCGGCGGCGAGTCGCTGCGGCTGGTCTGCTGGCATCAGCGTGTAGCTGTCGTCGATCTCGACCAGTCGGCCGTGCGGGAACAATGACGCGAGCCGGCCGCCGTGCTCCCGCGGCATCAACATGTCCTCCGTTGCCCACAGCACCAGAACCGGCCGGTCGAAGCTCGGCAACCGCTCCACCAGCCGGCGCAGCTCGGTCGGCGGCGGCGTCGAGAGCGCGAACGTCCGCAGATCCCGTCGTACGGCGGGATCGCCCAGCGCCGGCGCGAACCACCGGTCCATGACCTGCCGGGGAATCGGCCGCTTGCTCATCCAGCCCCAGGCGCCGGGAGCGCGCCGGAACCAGGTGAAGCGCTGCAGTTGCATCGCCGCCCACAACAACCCCGGCACGCGGGCACTCGTCGCGATCGCCCGGCCAGGCCGACCGGGTGGGAAGTTGTCGAACGCCTCGCATGCGACCAGGACTGCGGCCGCGATGCGATCGTTCGGGCCGTCGGCGAGGAGAAACTGCGCACCGCCCCAGTCGTTGGCCACCAGCGTGACCGCCGAGAGATCGAGCGCCTCCATCAGCTCTCCCACCATCGCCGCGACGCCGTGGTGAGTCACGAGTTCCGGCCGATCCATGGCGCGCCGGTGGCTGCCGAGAGGAAGCGTGGGAGCGATACACCGGAAGTCCGGACCGAGCTCGGCGACGACGTCGCGCCACAGGCTCGCGTCCATGTTCACGCCGTGCAGCAGGACCAGGACCGGTCCCTCTCCACCGGTGTCCTGGTAGTCGATCTCACCAGCGGTGAGACGCAGCGTAGGCACGGCAACCTCCTCGACGGGTCAGGCCAACATCCTCCTCCATACGCTACCGTATGGGGAAGGACAACGGGGGGACCATGCTTCTGGACGACGCGATGCCTCGGTGGGACCGGCGGAGCACCCACCGGGTCGCGACCGACACCGAGCCTGCGCTGCTCCTCGCGGCGGTGGAGGAGGTGACCTGGCGTGAGGTGTGGGTTTTCCGTGTCCTGATGGCACTTCGTGGTTTTCGGGCGGCAGATTTCGCGACCAACTTCCGGGCAGTCGACGGGTTCCTGGTGACTGAGACCCGGGTGATCGCGAGCGACGCACGGTCGCGTCGTCGGTTCGCGCTGTACTGGCTGCTGATCAGGGCGGGCAGCGGAGTCATCCGCCGCGTGTGGCTGCACGCGATCAGCTCGCGAGCACACGCGAACGCCGCCGGGCGACGGTCCAGCTGACTGCGATGACGGCTGCCACGACGAGCAGGACCGGGGCGGCCGCGCTGGTGGGGACCATCGGCAGGTACGACGCCGCGACGTTGGTCATGGCATGCAGGATGATGACCGAGGCCACGCTCCCGGTCGCGCCGTACAACCACACGTAGATGATCCGGAACCCGATGGTCGCGAAGAACCCCAGCACCACCAGGGTGCTCGTCTGGCCGCTGCTGATGATGGAGTAGAGATGCCACGCCCACCACGGCAGCGCGATGATCAGGCTCGCTGCCAGCGGGCCGTAGCGTGAACGCAGCGGATCGGTCGCGTACGCCGTCCAGCCCAGCTCCTCCCCGGTCGCGGCCAGCACGAACACGGGCACGAACACGAGCATGGCGAGCGGGCTCAGCGACGGCTGAACCGGCAGGCGTACATCCGTCACCCACAGCGCCACGGCGGTCAGCAGGTACACAGCCGGCATCAGCAGAATCATCACCAGATACCAGCGACGGGCCGGGATCCGGCGGAAGTCCACCGCCCGGCCGAGCAACTCACGCACTCCCCGGCGGCCCGCGGCGCGACCGGTCAGGATGACGGCGGCAACCATCGGCATGAAGGCGCCGACGAAGTCGAGAATGGGCCCGTTCTTAGGCAGCCCGGAGACGTGCACGAACGGACTCAGCAAATACAGCGGCAGACTCAGGACGAACACGAGCCCGAAGAAGCGCCACGGTCTCCGCTCGCTCTGCGGATCGTCGGTCATCGGACCGGGTGCGCCTTCCGGAGCGGCCGTCATCCGGTCGGCCGGCGGGCGTACGCTTCGATCTCGATCTTCATGCGAGGATCGGCCAATCCGCAGACGAGCATCGTGGCGGCCGGCCGGACCTCGCCGAAGGCCCGGCGCAAACTCGGCCAGCAGCGCTCGAAGTCGTCGCGATCCGGCAGCAGGTAACGCACCCGGACGACGTCTGCGAATGTGCACTCCGCCTCGGCCAGCGCGGCGTTGATGTTGCTGAGCGCCTGCTCGACCTGTGCGACCACGTCGGCGGAGATCGTCATGTCGGTGTAGTCGAAACCAGTCGTGCCGGAGATGTGCACCCAGTCGCCGTCGACCACCGCCCGGGCGTAGCCGATCTGTTCCTCGAAGACCGAGCCACTGAGGATTGCGCGTCGTTCTCTCACGGCACGGAGGCTAAAGGACGTACGGTGATATTCCCAATATTATTGAGGCCGTCATTCGATATCATTTCTCCTATGGAACGCCCGGAGCTCGCGCCGTCCCAGCTGCACGCGTTCGTCATTCTTGCCGAGGAGCTCCATTTCGGTCGGGCCGCCACCAGGTTGGGTATCGCGCAGCCACCGCTGAGCCAGCAGATCCGCCGGCTCGAGGAGAAGGTCGGCCACAGCCTCTTCCACCGCGGCGCCGGACCGGTCGCTCTCACTCCGGCCGGGCAAGCCTTGCTACCCGCGGCGCGACATGCTCTTGCCCAGCTGGCCGACGGTCTCGCGGCGGCCCGAGCCGTCGGCAGCGGCGTCGCCGGTCGGTTGCGGATCGGCTTTGCCGCCTCGGTCGCGCTGACGGTCCTGCCCGGGCTGATGCGGACCTTCCGGGCACAGTTCCCGGACGTAGCGCTGGACATCCGGGAGATGACCAGCGAGCCGCAACTGGCCGCGTTGCGCGACCAGGCCATCGACCTTGGCATCCTGCGCGAGCCCCCCGCCGACGATCCCGAGCTGCGATTCACGACCGTCCTCGAGGAATCGTTCGTCGCTGTGTTGCCCACAGCCCATCCGCTCAGTCCACAGCGAATCGTGCACGTCGAGGACCTTGCGCCCTCGCCGTTCGTGCTGCTGCCCCGGTCCGCCGGCTCAGAGCTTCACGACCAGATCGTCGGTATCTGCACGGCCGCTGGTTTCGAGCCCCGAGTGGTCCAGCGTGCGGTCGAGTGGCCGACCGTCTGCTCACTGGTCGGCGCCGGCCTGGGAGTTTCGCTCGCGCCGGCGAGCATTCGCCGGCTCCGCCTTAAAGGGGTCGTGTTCCGCCGCATCGCCCCGTCCGGCCACCGGACTCGCGTCGCGATCGCCTGGCGCCACTCCGACGCGAATCCCCTGGTCGGGAACTTCCTCGCCACCCTCGCCGCGAGGCCCCGGGACGACGAGCACCGGGAGGCGCCACGCAGTCGGGCCGGGTGAGGCTAGGGACGCCGCGCGCCGCTTGCGGTCAGTAGCCAGGACCAGACGGTGGTGGTTGCGGTGATGAAGAGGCGGTTGCCTTTGGCTCCGCCGAAGCAGAGGTTGGAGACGATGTCGGGGAGCAGGAGCTTGCCGATCAGCGTGCCGTCGGGGTCGAAGCAGTGGACGCCTTCGTGGGTGGCGGCCCAGACGCGGCCGGCGTGGTCGAGCCGGATGCCGTCGAACATGCCGGCCTCGCAGAGCGCGAACACTTCACCGCCGAGTAGTTTGCCGCCGTCCACCTCGAAGCGGCGGATGTGCCTGGCCGGGGTGTCGACGATGTACAGCTGGGACTCGTCGGTCGAGAAGGCCAGGCCGTTGGGGCGGGTGAAGTCGTCGGCGACGACAGTCAGGGTGCCGTCGGTGCCGATCCGGTAGACGTGGCAGCCGTCGATCTCCTGCTCGGCGGCGTTTCCTTCGTAGTTCGAGGTGATTCCGTACGGCGGGTCGGTGAACCAGATCGAGCCGTCGGATTTCACGACGACGTCGTTCGGGCTGTTGAGGCGGTTGCCGTCGAGGTGTGCGGCGAGCACGGTGCGGCGTCCGTCGTACTCGGTGCGGACGACCTGGCGATCGCCCTGGGAGCAGCTGATCAGGCGGCCCTCGCGGTCGAGGGTGTTGCCGTTGACGTAGCCGGACGGCTGGCGGAACACCGAGACCTGGCCGGAGACCTCGTCCCAGCGCAGCAGCCGGTCGTTCGGGATGTCGCTGAAGACCAGGCACCGCCAGGCCGATGAGTACGCCGGGCCTTCCAGCCAGCGACCGCCGTCGTACAGGCACTCGACGTACTCGTCCCCCGCGACCGTGCGGAAGCGGTCGTCGAGGACGACGAGCTCGGCCCGGATTCTCCGCGGCGGGGGCGCCAGGGTGATGGTCATGACTCTCCTTCAGTGAATCTCATCCTGCTAGGATCCTAGACTACAGAATGAGATACAGCGAAAGGCCATGATGACCGTTGATGATCTAGACCGTCGACTGCTGGCGTGCCTGCAGGAGGACGCCGCTCAGTCGTACGCCGCGCTCGGCCAGGCGGTCGGGTTGTCGGCCGGCGCCGCGCACGAGCGGGTCCGGAAGCTGAAGGCGGCCGGTGTCATCCGGCGGACCACGATCGAGGTCGACCCGGCCGCGCTCGGCCACGGCGTGCTTGCCTACGTCCTGCTCGACACGGACGCGTGGATGGGTGACGAGCCCACGCAACGGGCCCTGCGCGACATCGCCGCGGTCCAGGAGGCGCACATCATCGCCGGACCGGCCTCGGTCCTGGTCAAGGTGCGGACGGCAACGACCGAGGGCCTGCAGGCGACACTGCGCGCGCTTCACCAGGTGAACGGCGTGACCAGTACGCAGACCATCGTCGTCCTCGAGTCCTACTTCGAGCGCCCGCCGGCTGTCGGTGCCGCACGACAACCTTAGGTTCGCGTCCGCCGATGTCACAGCCGCGCGGGCTGTCTCGTCTCGTGGTCGGAAGACCTGACCCGGATCGAGAAAGGTGACTGTTGTGCGGATCTTCGTAGCTGGTGGAAGTGGAGTTCTGGGGCAGCGGCTGGTGCCCCGACTGGTTGCCGAGGGCCATGAGGTCACGGCGACGACCACGAGTCCGGCCAAGCTGGAACTGCTGGAACGGCTGGGGGCCGACGCGGTGGTCATGGACGGATTCGATGCAGGGTCGGTCGGACAGGCGGTAGCAGCGGCGCGGCCGGACGCGATCGTGCACCAGATGACCGCTATCTCGGCGACCCATGCCGGGAAGGCCGACCTGAAGCACATGGATCGGTGGTTTGCCGGCACGAACCGGTTGCGGACCGAGGGCACGGATCACCTGCTGGCGGCCGCGGAGGCGGTCGGCGTCACCAACTTCGTCGCCCAGGGGTACGGCGCCTGGAACGGGCTGCGCCGGGGCGACTGGGTGAAGACCGAGGAGGACCCGGTCGACTCGATGGCAGGAACGCCGGCCGAGCCCGGGATGGCGGCTCTGCACCATGTCGAGGACGTGGTGGTGAAGGCTGGTGGCGCGGTCTTGCGCTACGGCTGGTTCTACGGCCGGGGCACGATGGACGACCTGGTGGAACCGGTGCGCAAGCACCAGTTCCCGGTGGTGGGAGACGGCCGGGGGGTCTGCTCGTGGGTGCATCTCGACGACGCGGCCGCGGCCACTGTCCTCGCCGTGGAGCAGCAGGCCAAGGGGATCTACAACATCGTCGACGACGAGCCCGCCACGGCCAACGAATGGATTCCGTACCTGGCAGAGGTGGTCGGAGCGAAGCGGCCGTCACGACTGCCTGCTTGGGTCGCTCGACCGTTGGCCGGATCCGTGGCCGTGACGTTGATGACGCAGGGACGCGGCTTCAGCAACGCCAAGGCGAAGCGCGAACTGGGCTGGCAGCTGCGGTATCCCTCGTGGCGTACGGGGTTCAAGGCCGAACTGGGATGACGCGCGTCGACGAGTTCGAAGAGCTGCGGCCGCTGCTGTTCTCGATCGCCTACCGGATCCTCGGCAGCGTGAGCGATGCCGAGGACGCGGTCCAGGAGACCTGGCTGCGCTGGGACGGCACCTCGGCACCGCCCGCCTCGACCAAGGCGTTCCTCACGGCGGTGGTGACGCGGATCGCGATCGACGTACTCCGCTCGGCTCGGGTACGGCGGGAGCAGTACGTCGGACCGTGGTTCCCGGAGCCGTTGCTGAGCGACCCGTACCAGGATCCGGAACGCTCGGCCGAGCTGGCCGACTCGGTCTCGATGGCCGCGTTGCTCCTCCTCGAGCGGCTCAGTCCCCTCGAACGTGCCGTCTTCGTGCTCCGGGAGGTGTTCGGGTTCGGATTCCCGGAGATCGCCGCCGCCGTCGACCGGTCGGAGGCGGCGTGCCGACAGCTCGCGGTCCGGGCCCGCCGCCACATGGACTCGGGCCAACCGCGCTTCGACGCCGACCGGGCCGAACGCCGGGAGCTCGCCGAGAGGTTCTTCGACGCCATCCGCGACGGAGACCTCGACCAACTCCGGGAACTGCTCGCCGCCGACGTACAACTGGTCAGCGACAGCGGCGGCAAGGCCCCGCAGTGGGGCTCGGGCATCTTCGGTGCGCGCAACGTCTCCCGGATCCTGACGGCGTTCATCACGCCGTTCACCTCCATCGGTGGCGTCATCGAGCCCCACCAGGTGAACGGTGACCCGGGCGCGATCCTCCGCGACTCGACCGGGCAGATCCTCAACACCTGGACGCTGGACATCCTCGACGGCAAGGTCCAAACGATCCGCACCGTGCTCAACCCCGACAAGCTCAGCCACCTCGGCGACCCGGCCGACGCCTGGACAGTCCTCCGGCAAGTCCATCAGGCCAGGCAGGACGCGACACCAACAGACCAAGGAGCCGTCGACGACTGACGCCCAGCCCGCCAGGCTTGCGCTGTGGCGCCGCTTTTCGTCCGTGCCCGGCGGCCGCGTCATCGTCCTAGAAGCGCCTGCAGGATCAGGGTGTTGCGGGCGGTCTGGCCGAGAGGGGAGGTGTGGACGCCGTCACGGAGGTACTTCGCCGCGTCGGGCTGGGTAGCGAGGTGCTCGGCCCACCGGACGATCCGCAGGTTCGGGTGGCGTACGGCGGTCTGCTCGAGCTGCTGGTTGACCCAGGCGCTGTTGGCCAGGTCGGCGGCGCGGACCGCGGCCGGCTGACGGGACCGGCTGACGTGCACGTTCACCCAGTAGACCGTCCGTGACGGACCGGCGATCCGCATCGCCCGCTCGACCTGGGCCGCGAAGGCGGGCGGATCGAAGACGTCGTTGGAGCCCACGGCCATCACGATCCGGCTCGGTAGTCCGAACCGTCGTTCCCAGTCGGCCAGCGCGTCCACGGCCGCTGCGGTCGGCTGCCCGGACCAGTTGTGGACGGCGACGGAGTCACCGGTCCGGTTCCGCATCAGCTTCTCCAGGGCGGCGCCGTCCTGGACGGCGATGCTGTCGCCGAACAGGAAGATGCCGTTGAATCGCAGTACTTCCCGGATGTCGTCCTCGGGCGAGATGTGGTTGGACAGGTTCTGCCACGGTCCCAGCGTGCCTGAGCCGAAGGACTTCGGCTTCGCCGGTCGTTCCGTGGTTCCGGACGCGCTGCTGATGGGCGCGGCCGGCGGCGGCTCGCCGGGCTCGAGCAGGACCAACAACCCGGCCGTCCCGGTCAGGATGCTCAGGATGACCGTGCTCGCGACCACTGGCGCGACTACGAGCTCACGGATTCCACGGCGGTATCGCAAGGCCCCACACCCCCGAGTTTCGACTTGTACCTTCTACTTCTCTTAACGTCTCGGGCCGCTCCATCGGTTGCATCCGGCTTTTCGTTGCCATCGGCATTCACTGGACCGCGGTTCGGCTCGGCCGCATCGGTGCCCACGCAACGCCCAGGCCGTTGATGTCACAGCTGGGAGGGCTGTCTCGTCTCGGGTCGGAAGACACGACCGAGGGAGAAGCGTGGGCAGGACACGAGATGGATAGCTTCGGCGAATTCGTCGCCGTGCACCGAGGGCGGCTGCTGCGGACCGCATTGCGTCTCACCGCCGGCGACCCGCATTGGGCGGAGGACCTGGTCCAGAGCGCGCTGGTCCGGCTCTACCAGCACTGGCACACGGCCCAGCACGTCACCGCGTTGGGTGCGTACGCCGACAAGGTCGTCGTCAACGGATTCCTGGCCGAGACGCGGCGGTGCTGGCGGAAGCGGGAGACGCTGACCGATGAACTCCGGGAGATTCCGCCGGTGACGACCGGAGGGCATGAGGATCGCCTGGTCATGCTGGCTGCCGTGGGACAACTGCCTGAACGTCAGCGCGCGGCCGTCGTACTGCGGTTCTTCTACGACCTCGACGTCGCTGCGACCGCTGCCGTGCTGGGGTGCAGTGAAGGCACCGTGAAGAGCCAGACCGCCCGCGGTCTCGACAAGCTCCGCAACATGGTCGACCGAGTCGCCTGACACTGCAAGCGCCACATCGGACCGTCAGCCTCCGCGGACAGTCGGTGAACAGAGCAGTCAAACCCCAACTGCAGAAGTCTGCCCGTCCGGGCACCGCGGAACCGGAGTGAGGGGTCCGGGCAACTTCTGCCGTCAGTCCGGACATCTACAACTACAGATGCCGGATGCAACCTCTTGACGGCCGTCCGGCGTTCTACAGAGCAAGAGCGTTCATCGAGACGGCAGAGCCGCGGACCGGCGGGCGCCGGACCAACCAAAGACTCCTGGCAACGACCGGGTCGAACCGACACCACCTGGACGGATGATGCGCATCACGCTGGTAGTCCCTTGTTTCAACGAAGTCGACATCATCGAACAGTTCCACCAAGCGGTGAGCCACGAACTGGCGGCCACCGAAAGCACCTACGAGATCATCTATGTCGACGACGGGAGCAAGGACGGCACGTTGGCGGCGCTGACCGGCCTGGCTGCTGACGATCCTTCCGTTCGATACCTGTCATTCAGTCGCAATTTCGGCAAGGAGTCGGCGATGCTCGCCGGTCTGCGGCACGCGAACGGCGACGCGGTCATTCTGATGGACGCCGACCTCCAGCACCCGCCGGAGCTGATCGGACGCATGCTGGACCTGCACGATCACGGATTCGATCAGGTCATCGCGCGGCGGACGAGGGCCGGCGACCCTGCTGTCAGGACGGTTTTCGCCCGCGCCTATTACTGGATGATCAACAAGTGGGCCGAGGTCGAGCTGATCGACGGTGTCGGTGATTTTCGGTTGATCTCGCGGCGCGCGGTCGACGGGCTCCTGGAGTTGCCGGAGTACAACCGGTTCTCGAAAGGCTTGTTCGCGTGGATCGGCTTCGATTCGGTCGTGTTCGAGTACGAGAACGTGAAACGCGAGACCGGCCGGAGTCGTTGGTCGTTCCGCACCCTGTTCGAGTACGGCCTCGATGGTCTGCTGTCGTTCAACAACCGGCCGTTGCGTGCGGCGATCTACGTCGGCCTGTCCCTGAGTCTGCTTGCGGTCGGCTATGCCGTCTGGATCGGCATTGTGACCGCGACTCAGGGCGTCAAGATGCCCGGCTACGCCACTCTGATTGCTGCCATCGCCGGTCTGGGTGGTCTGCAGATGGTGATGCTGGGTGTGATCGGTGAGTACCTCGGGCGCGTCTACTTCGAGAGCAAGAAACGGCCGCACTACTTGGTCAAGGCAACAAACTGCCGGTCGTCGGTCGCCGACCCCCTCGGGCCGGGCGGTCGTGCGTGAGGAGGGGATGGCGGCTCAGAGGTCCGGAGGTTTGGCTCGCCGGCGTGTTGACGACGGTGGTCTTCTCGGTAGCGGGGATGGTTCGCGGGACGTTTCCCTTCGGATCGGCGTCACGCAGCACGAACGATCTGGGCACACAGTACGTACCGTTCTACACACACCTTTGGGACGTGTTGCACGGCAAGGCCCAAGGTGACCTGTTCTTCAACTGGCAGAGCGGTTTCGGTGTCGGGTTCTGGGCCGACTACGGTGTCGGCCTGGGCAATCCACTGTCACTGCTGGTCGCGGTCTTCCCGCGCGATCGCGTCGACCTTGCCGTCCTCGTCATCACGGTCGCAAAGCTTGCCCTGGCCGCGGCCGCGATGGCCGCCTACCTCGTGCGGATGCGCCCTGGTCCGCGCTGGCTGGCTGTGCTGCTCGGCGCCTCTTACGGATTGTGTGGCTGGGCCATCGACGACGCGGCGTACGTGCCGATGTGGCTCGACGGACTCATCGCCCTGCCGTTGTTCTGCCTGGTCGGGGAGTGGTCCATCAAACGTCGGCGTCCCCTCCTCGGTGTCGCCGTCATCGCGTTGTTCTGGATGTCGAACTTCTACACCGCGTACATGGCAACCATCGCGGCCGTTCTCGTCCTGCTGGCGCGGATTCTGACCAGCGATCTGCGGTGGAGCGTCCGGCTCCGTGCCGTGCTACGTCATGGCGTCACCGTAGTCCTTGGCATTGCTGCTTCCGCACCGATCCTGCTGCCGGTGGTCAAGGCCAACGAGCTGGCGGTGCCTTCGCCCGCCGGGATCTTCACTCCGGTCCCGGTCGAAACCCTTCTCGCCCGTTTCATCCCGTTGACCGAGGGCGTAGGGCGTGGTGCCAGCCTGTACGTCGGAACGGCGGCCCTGGTGCTGGCCTTGTCGCTGCCGTTCAACCGCGGCGTCAGTACCCGCACCCGCATCGTCTGGCCCCTCCTGGCGGTGGCTCTCGGCGCGTCGTTCTTGTGGGGGCCCACCCATGCCGTCTGGCACGGCTTCGACAGTCCCAACGGCAGTCAGTACCGCCAGGCCTTCGCCTTGTGCGCTGTCGTGATCATCCTCGCCTGGATCTCGGCCGCGGACCGTCCACCTGATTGGAGTGCCCTCGCCGCAAGCGCGATTCTCCTCACGGCGCTCGGCTTGTACACCCGAGATCATCGATTCTTAACCAGCCACTCGTTGCATCTCCTGGCGCTGTCCGCAGGGGCAGTGGCGGTCGCGATGCTCGTACTCAGACGCCTGCGCTACCACCGTGGCCTGGCCCTGTTCACCGGCATCGGACTGATCGTCGTCGTCACGGCCGAGCTCACCTGGAGCGCGGTCGTCGTCGACGACCGGCGCAGCGACATTCTGAGCGCATCCGCTTCGCCCTGGGGCGAACGGCAGCAAGCCCTCCGCGCCAGTATCACTGCCGTCGACGGCTGGCCGACCCACCGCACGGATCCAGGCACATCCACCACGCCCAACGATCCGATGCTCCTCGGCGGCCAAGGCCCCGGCTACTACAGCAGCCTTCTTCCCGACACCCTCAAGCACACCTTGACCGATCTCGGCTTCGGCTGGTCGGGCTACGGACGCGCCTTGTACAGCATGGACAACCCTGTCACCAACGCGATCTTCTCGATCGGGGCTGGTCTCGACCGAGCCAGCACGACTGCCCGAACCGACGTACCGTCCCTCGTCACGGTGCGCCCCGGACCAATCCCCGAGAAACCTGCCGAACCGACCGCCTACGCTCTGCAGGAGAGGCTCCTCGGTGCCCAGGTCTACGACGTGCCGAAGTTCAGTGCGACCGAGGGCACCCGCGGTACGCACCTTGTGAGCGCCAACTGCCGTCCCGGTTCAACTGTCTACTTGCACCTACCGGAGGCCTGGGGCGCGGCGCGTCACGCCGCGGGGGAGTGGCGGCCCTTGACCGCGGCTCGCCGTCCTGGGATCAACACGAGTAGCGCGATGGTCGAGCTCGGCGAGGTCCCCGCATCCGGATCGGTGACAGTCGAGGTCCGATTCAAGTCGGAGAACGCCGTCCTGCCCCAAGGTGCTCTGGGCTGTCTCGACGCCGATCGGTTGCGCAAGCGGGTCGCCGAACTTCGAGCCAACGACGGGGTCGCAGTACAAGCCGGCGGACACTCGATCGAGGCGATCCTCAGACCTGACAGCACCGGCACAGTTGTGATCGGCACAGGTCATCTACCCGGCTGGCGGTGCTCGACCGACGACGGCGAACGGAAGAAGCCGACAAACTACGGCGGCCTGCTTGCGGTCGAACTACCCGGTCCAACCCAGAAGGTGAGCTGCAACTACAGACCGCCGGGCCTCGAGCTCGGCCTGGCAACCGGAGGAGGCGCACTCCTGGCAACCCTCGCCCTCGCCCTCGCCTCCCGAACCCGCCGCGACGCCTACGGCGCTACACGAACCAACGACACAGGAACGCACACATGAGAACTACTGGTCGGAGGGGGCGGTGTCGACGCCCTCACGACGGGCGTCGAGAACGAGAGGCTGCGACATCTGCGGTGTAGGCGAGGGTGGTGCAGGGGTCAGCCAGGTGGGTTGCGGTCGGGGTCTGCGCGTGCTTGGAGGCCGTCGAGGAGGATGGTGAGGTAGCGGTCGGGGGTGCCGGGGTCCGGCTGTCGGCCGGGGATCGGTCTGAGTAGCAGGGCGAGCATCGAGGTGATGTCGTCCGTCTCCACGTCCGCGCGGAGGTCGCCGTCGGCCTTCGCCTGGTGGACGAGGCGGTCGAGGATCTTCAGCAGTACGCCGCGAAGCCGCTGGTTCTCCGGATCGTCCCGGAGCTCGGCCCAGGTGGCCGAGAACCACAGCGACAGCAGGGTCGACAGCCGCAGCTCGCCAGCAGCCTGCCGAACGAAGCGCGACAGGGCGATCCAGGCGCCGGCTTCGTCATCCTCGGCGGACCGGGCGATGTCCACGACGCGGCCGAAGCTGTCCATCGCGACCGCGCGGATCAACGCCGCTCGATCCGGGAAGCGACGGTAGACGGTCGCCACCCCGACCTTGGCCCGCCGGGCCACGTCCTCCATCGGTACGTCGGCGCCACGCTCGGCGATCAGTTCACGGGCGGCACCGACGATCAGCTCCCGGTTCCGCCGAGCATCCGCCCGCAAGGCGCGGTCCGAGCGTGTTGCGGTCACCTCAATAGTCTAAACGGAGACCTGGGTATCAGGTAAGCTCCAGAAGCGGAGGATTTTATCTCAGTTAGGAGTTGTCATGCAGCGGAGTGAGTTGCTCGATCGTCTCGGCCATCACGGCCCGGTGGCTGCCGACGCGAGCACCCTGGTCGCCGTCCACCGGGCCTGGCGCCACGCGGTGCCGTACGAGAATCTCGACATCCAGCTCGGCCGGCCGATCACGCTCGATCCGCAGGCGATCGTCGACAAGCTGGTACGGCGGGGGCGGGGCGGCTACTGCTTCGAGCAGAACGCGGGGCTCGCCGCACTGCTGCGGCAGCTCGGCTTCGACGTGACGATGGTCGAAGCCGGCGTACTGCGAGAGACCCGCGGAGACGCCATGTGGGGCAATCACAACGTGCTGCTGGTCGACGTCGGCGGCCGGCTGTGGATCGCGGACGCCGGTATCGGCGACGGTTTCATCGACCCGCTGCCGCTGCAGGAAGGTCCGCACGCGCAAGGAGATTTCGTCTATCGCCTGGAGCGGCTCGACCCGCACACGTGGCGTTTCCACCACCACCCCGGCGGCACGATCGCGTCGTACGACTTCCGGCTGGAGTCTCGCGAGCTCGGCGACTTCGCGGCCCGTTCGCACGAGCTGTCCACGGCGCCGGACTCGCCGTACGTCACCACCCTCATCGTCGCCACACCCATGGCCGGCGGCACACTGCTCCTCTTGTCGCGGACCCTGCGCGAGCTCACCGCGGACAGCAAGAACATCCGCGTCCTCGACAGCATGGACGAGTTCGCCACAATTCTGGCTGGCCGATTCCACATCCCGCTGGACGATCTCGGCCCCACCGGCATCGACCGCCTCTGGGAGCAGGCCTGCGCCCAACACGACCTACGTGAAGCTCGCTCCCAACGCGCCGGCTGATCCAGCGCCTCCGCCAGCCTGTGGAGGCGCTCTGCTGCTCGATCAGAGGGCCTCGACCAGCGCGGCGAGAGTGCCCGGCCAGGCGTGCTGCGATGGCGCGCCGTACCCGAGGACCAGAGCCGGCGGCAGGTCGGCGCCGAAGTGGGACAGGCCGAACGTGACCACCCCGCGCTCCGCGAGCCGGCGCAGTACGGCGTCCTCGTCCTCACCGGGGAGCTCCAACACCACCTGGAGACCGGCCGAGATCCCTCTGGTTCGCCGGGGGCCGAGTGCGCGGAGCAGTTCGTCGCGCCTGCGCCGGTACCCCAGCCTGCCCGCGCGGACATGACGGTCGTACGCGCCGGACTCGATCATCGCGGCGAGCGTCAGGTGGGTCAGGGTGTCGCAGTGCCGGTCGTTCATCGCCTTCTCCTCGAGCACAGCGTCGAGCAGGCGCGGCGGGACGACGAGCCAGCCGAGCCGTAGTCCCGGCGCGAGCGTCTTGCTCGCGGATCCGGCGTACGCGACCACGTCCGGTGCGAGGCCCTGCAGTGCACCGACCGGCTGGCGGTCGTACCTGAACTCGCCGTCGTAGTCGTCCTCGAGAATCACCGCTCCGGCCGCCCGCGCCCACGCCAGCACCGCGGTACGCCGTTTCGGCGCCAGCGGTACGCCGGTCGGGAACTGATGGGCCGGCGTGAGCACCACCCCGGCCGCGTCGCCGAGTTGATCGACGCGCGCCCCCAGATCGTCGACCGGGATCGGGCGGAGTTGCAGGCCTGCGTGCGCCAACTGCTCGGGGATCGCGAACTGGCCGGGCCGCTCGTAGCCGAACGACACACCGCCGGCCCGGGCGATCGCTCCGGCAACCAGGGCGACCGCCTGGCGCGCACCACTGCACAGCAGGATGTGATCCGGCTGGGCCCGGACTCCGCGCACCCGAGCGAGGTAGTCAGCCAGGACCTCGCGGGCGTGCACCGGGCCGCGGGGATCGTCGTACCGCAGCGCATCGTGGGGCCGCGTGTCGAGGACGTGGCGGGTGGCGGCCATCCAGGCGGCGACCGGGAAGTGCGACAGGTCCGGTCGTCCTGGTCGGAGGTCGTGGACGATCGGACCGGACGGCTCAGCCCAGCGGAACGACTCGCGGGTGGCGGTCGGCGCGGGCACCGAGACCGGGGTGGCGACGGTGCGGGTGCCACCGCCGCGGTCGCCGGTGAGGTAGCCCTCCTGAACCAGGTGGGAGTAGACGTCAGCGACCGTGTTGCGGGCCACGCCGAGGTCGGCGGCCAGGGCACGTGACGACGGCAGCCGGGTGCCGGCCGGCAGCGTCCGGATGGCTTCCCGGAGAGCGTGCTCGACGCCCGCGCGGACGCCCCGGGTGCGGTCGACGTTCAGGTGTAGGTCCGGCATGGCCCAGGATTCTAGACGTCGTTTGGCCCAGGATTGTGGGACAAGATCCGCCTAGGGTCGGTGGCCGTGATCAATCGGACGTTGTTGCTGATCAGCCTGGTGAGCCGGCTCGGAACCGGGATCGCGGCCAGCGTGTCCGCGCTGTTCGTCACTCAGGTGGCGGGATTGAGCCTGCGGTCGGTCGGGCTGGCGCTGACGGCAGCGACCGCGGTCGCGGTGGCCGCCAGCATCTGGCTCGGGCACCTGGCCGATCGGCTCGGTGCGCGGGAGATGTACGCCGGACTGCTGGCACTGCAGGCGGCCGCGACCGCAGGGCTGGTGCTGGTCCGGGACGTCGGCGGCTATGTGATGGTCGTGCTCGCGCTGGCCGTGGCGGACCTGGGTCAGCGGAGTGCTCAGGGCACGGTGATCCATGCGGTCGTGGCACCGGACCAGCGGCTGGCGACGCGGGCGCGCGTCCGGGTGGCGGCCAACCTCGGCTTCGCCGGCGGCGCGGGACTCGGTGGCATCGTCCTCGCAGTCGACACACCGGCCGCCTACCAGGGCGGCCTGCTCGCCACCGCAGTACTGCTCCTGATCACGCTGGCGCTCGTACTACGGTTGCCGCGGGTGCCCGCGGTCACGTCTCCAACCGGGTCGTGGGAGGTACTGCGGGACCGTCCGTTCGTGCTGTTCACGGGACTGAACGGCCTGCTCAACATCCACAACCCGATGCTGATCGTCGCCATACCCCTGTGGATCGCGGTCGGCACCGACGCCCCGCACTGGATCGTCTCGGTGCTGCTGGGGGTCAACGCGATAGGGGTCGTTCTCCTCCAGATCCGGCTCACCCGTGGCACCGATTCCGTCGCCGGAGCAGCCCGGGCCGGCCGTCGGGCCGGCGTACTCCTGGCTCTTGCCTGCGCGGCGCTGTCCCTGACGGGACGTACGTCGATCGCTGTCACCGTCGCGCTGCTGGTCCTAGCCTCGATCGTCCACGTCGGCGGCGAAATCCTCGAGTCCGCCAGCGGCTGGGGAGCCAGCTACGCCCTCTCCCCACCGGGCCTGGTCGGCCAGTACCAAGGCGCCCACGCGATGGGCCGAGGCCTGGGAGACCTCATCGGTCCCACCCTGTTCACCGCAATCGTCATCCCCCTCGGCCTCACCGGCTGGCTGCTCACAGCAGCCACCTTCGCGACCGCCGGCATCCTCACCCCTGCCGTACTACGAACCGCCGCTCCACCTGCGACACCAGATCCTCATACGCTGCCAGCTGAACCGCACGACCGTCGTCCTCGATGACGACCTAGGGCACGTCATCCAGCCGGTGGCCGCTCGCGCTTGCATCGATCGGCTACGACCCGGCCATGCACAGCCACCTCGACTGGCAGAACGATCAACTGAAGGTCTCGACCCCCAGAGCCAAGGGATGACAGCGGTCCGCCGACGGCCGCTGACGAGGCAACTAGGTGCGTAAAAGGTGAGCTACAGGCATGAAGAAACCCAGGCCAGCGCTGTGACCTGGGTGTTGTGCGCCGCCAGGGACTCGAACCCCGAACCCGCTGATTCCCATCCAGGCTGTGCGGACCGTGCTCGTTGCTGCCTGACTGTGCGACTGACCTGAGTGATCACGATCTCAGTCGCCATGATTGTCCCTGGCGTCACTCGTTCGTGCCCGTCCATTCCTATGGGATAAAGCATGGGTCGGTGTCACGGGCGTGTCGTGCGCCGTATGCCACATCCCGGCCTGTCCCGGAGATGCTCCCGCCTCCGCGCGACGAGGCACAAGCGCCTCCACCTCAACCTAGCGCCCGACACTGTGCCCCCGGCGCAACTGGCGCGCACCGCTCCTGACTGGCTCCAGGCGGGCGACCAGCGTGTCGTGGGAGGGCCTCCATGGGACCGGAGAAGATTGCTCGCCCCTGTCGGAGATCTGCCGATCCTGGTGGGATTGCGACTGTTCAGTACGGCGGGCATGGCTGTCTCATATGCGGACAACGAAGGTCCGCCCCTCACTACCGTTGATGAACCATCAAGCTCTAGACTGCGACGCATGTCAGAGGGCTCAGCCAAGAAGACGTGTTTTATCGCGATGCCGATAACTACGGCAGAGGAACAGTTCCGTCTTTACGGCGACGAAGACCACTGGACGCATGTGATGGAGTCCCTCTTCGTGCCAGCTGTCCAGGCCGCCGGATTCGAGCCGTGGAGACCAGTCGCTCGTGGCTCCTTCCTCATCCATGCTCTAATCGTTCGCCAGTTAGAGCAGGCCGACATGGTGCTATGCGATATCAGCCACGATAATCCTAACGTCTTCTTTGAGTTGGGAGTTCGGACTTCGGTCAATAAGCCAATCGCAATCGTGAGATGCGACCCGAGCGCGCGTATACCTTTCGATGTAAGTGGAATTAACACCCATACCTACGATCCTTCATTGAAGGCATGGAAGCATGCCGCCGAGATCGACACGCTGGCGCAGCATATTCGAGATGCCGAGACCTCGTGCGCGGGAGAGAATCCCCTCTGGCGTCAGTTTGGCCTACAACTCACTGCGGACGACCCCAGTGGAAGCGAATCAAAAGAAGAGGCCCTACTGGCAATTATGGATCAGCGCATTAGGCAGATTGATAGTCGATTAAGTGCGCTCGGCGGGAGCGCTCCGCTCTTCCATCCCTTGCAAACCGATTCAGCCTTCGATATGGACACCGAGTAGTGGCCGAGTTGGCGCGTGCCTAAAGGCAGGAAGAGTTTCGGATCTTGCGGTCACGTGTGTTGACCTTCAGATGGGCTCGCGTCGTTCGTGCATTGAATGCGTCGCTGATCCAGCTGCGCAGGCTAGATTTGCTAGACGGGTAGATGTTCCATCGCGCATAACCGATGTCATCCTTATTGGCGTCCCGTATCACGTTATCCTGCAGGCGAGGGGGAAGATCTGTGGATAGCGCCCCAGGTAGTTGGATCGCTAAGAGCCCATTCATCTTGCTGTGTGCACTGTTCCGCAAGGAAGAATAAATCTCCCAGTCCACGTACCGGCGCGCCCACGTGCATTTGCCGACAAGGACGATGGTCACAGAAGAATCGCCGAGATATTTTGTGCGGATCTTGTCCATTATATAGCCGGTATCTTGGCTGTCGATGAAGTCGTCTTCGTCAGTGACTCCGATAGTCTTGGCGATGAACTCCGTCCCGAAGGTGTCGAGAAAATTGGCAACTTCGTCCGTGTCCTCGGCGTGATATGAGATGAAGCACTTATGGCGGGTGCTGTCGATCGTTCGATTGGCTGCGCGTTCGGCAATGAATTGCAGCTGTCGCTGACTAGCGTGCGTCATGTCGGCCCCTCCTGCTGGGTGTGAGCGGTTCGACCTGCCCCTGTCTCCACTGCGGCAGCTAGATGAGGCACCATCGTTGCATGGCCATCCCTGATAGCAACATGCCTCAGCTGTTCCGTGCCGCCGATACTGCCTCGCTCGCCGGGCAGAAGGAATACCTAAGGCTTACTCGTGCTCGCCTGCTGCTGGTTGTCGGGGCCGCCCTCTGTGGAGTGATCTCCTGGCGAGTCGGTGCTGGTGACATCGACGTACTGGGGCTGATCGCACTGTTGCTGTTCATCGCAGCACTCCTCTTAGAGTTGCTACTTTGGACTCGCCATCCCGAGCGCGACTGGTATGACGGGAGGGCGGTTGCAGAGTCAGTGAAAACCTTGGCCTGGAAGTTTGCGGCAGGAGGTGAGCCATTCCCTCTCAGCATGTCGACCGCCGAGGCAGAGGGAGCATTGCTCAACCTGCTGAAGGAACTCCGTAACGACTATCCACAGCTGAACTTCCGTCCGATCTCGGGCTCGAACCTCTCTCCATGGATGCGCAATGTGCGATCAAGTGATCTCGATGATCGCCGCCGGATGTACATGGCAGACCGGGTGCGCGACCAGCAGAACTGGTATCAAAAGAAGCACGACGAGAATCGCCGCTGGGCGACGAGATGGCGAGTCTCTCTGATTACTCTTGAATTCCTTGGCGCGGCCGCTGCACTTCTCGAAGCGTTGACGCAGCTTGGCGTTCTATTGACCCCCGCCTTAGCGGCCGCTGTCGGAGCGATTGTAGCGTGGCTGCAAACCAAGCAGCACGATCAGGTCGCACGAGCTTACGGCACAACCGTAGTGGACCTTGCGAATGCCTTGGACAAACTTGAGATGGCGACCTCGGAGGCCGACTGGGCGCGCGAAATGAACGATACCGAGGATGCGATTAGCCGTGAACATACGCTTTGGCTCGCATCACGTTCGTTCGCCGGCTGATTGCAAGCCTCTGCCGTCGCATGTCGCCATCCTTCGGGCTCGCGCTCCCGTATGTTCCAGCCATTGTTGCTCATGCTTCGAGCTGGAACATGGGGGACCATTAGATCGTGGCGGGGCAAGGTCGGCTACTCCCGTCCGGCTCCACGCTGTAGTCGCACAGCCAGTTGGCATCGAGGCAGGCTTGCTCTGCCCGGCACGCCCCTCGGACTTGAGCCCGGCCGGGACAGCCGGGACCGGTTGCAGCCAGGTCAGCACGCCGACCCGGCCTCTTGTGCGCCACCAGGGACTCGAACCCGATTCCGCTGACTCCCGACATGCTCGCGTTAGTGACGCTCGTTGCTTCTCTTTCATGCGCTTGACCTGGGTGAATGATCCGCAGTCCGCGCCTCCAGCCGTCCCGCCGAGCTTGTAGATGCTCGTTGATTTCAATGGGGTAAGGCATGGGGATGAGGGGATCGACGGCTCGCCCAACGTCAGTCGTTCCGGGCTGATGGCTGCCCCGGTAGACTCCGGCCCCTCGGTACGAAGCATACGGAAAGAGGGGGGAGAGCATGTCTGAGGACAATGTTGGACCTATCGGGTTTTGGAGCTATGTCCACAAGGATGACGAAGGTGTAGATGGTCGCATCTTACGTCTAGCACGCAGGCTGTCCGATGAATTCTCACTGCTGACGGGGCAGGAGCTTTCGATTTTCATCGATAGATCGTCACTGGAGTGGGGTAATGAATGGGATCAGCGCATCAACGTTGCATTGCAGGAGACCACGTTCTTTATTCCGGTGATCACCCCTCGCTATTTTCTCAGCAGCGCCTGTCGGGGCGAGTTGTTGAGGTTCTCTGGATATGCGCGAAGTCTTGGTGCTGAGGAGTTGTTGCTACCAATCTACTATGTGAATGTCGCGGACTTGGCGGATGACAGCGACGATGAGGCAAAGGCCCTGATTGCAAAGACTCAATATCAGGATTGGCGAAAGCTGCGCTTGGTTGACGAAGGCTCCGCGGAGTATGCGCAAGCGGTTAACGATATGGCGTTGCGCTTGGCCGATATCAGTAGAGACTACTCGGCCAAGCCGACGCTCACTCCTGATGAGGTTGCGAGCGAGCAAGGAGGGGGTGGAGTTGTAGACGATGAGCCCGGGGTCGGGGACCTGATTGCCCAACTCGAAGAGGCGATTCCAAAATGGCTCGAAACGATTGAGTCTCTGCCGCTGGTTACTCAGGAGATCACAGAGATAATTCAGCGAGCGACCGAGAAGCTGAATGCTGGCAACGAAGAGGGGAAGGGATTCGCGTACCGCGTCCTCGTTGCTCGGGAGATAGCAGCTGAAATCGCTGAGCCGGCCGAGAGGCTAAAGAATCTGGGTGAGCGGTATGCCGCTCAACTTCTTGAGATGGACCCCGGCGTCCGTGCATTCATCTCCGTTTCCGGTGAACCTGAACGAACCGAAGAAGAGCGACAAAGTGCGCTGGAAGCCTTTGATAGCATCGTAGAACTGGTAGCGACCTCGCAAGATACTCGGGATTCTATCAGTGGATTCGCTGATTCTGTGCGCGGTCCAGCGAAGCAGTTCCGGGACTTGCGCCCAGGTATGAATACGATTGAAGCGGGCCTGCGGAATGTCATTGACGCTCAGTCGATCCTGGAGGAGTGGGGTCGGCTCATCGAGACCTCGCCGCTAAAAGCGGTGGATTAGAGCGCGGGGGTGCCTCGGGCGCGACGGAGTTGGATGCGGCCGGGCCCGAGGCGTAGCCCGGGAGTCTTGTCAGAAACCGGCTGGCTACCTAGTCGGCTAGATGCTGATGCCGTCGAGCTGGTCAAGGACCCATTCCCATCGAAATCGGCGCGCCACCTCTTGGCCCGTGCCGGACTCGATTGGTGCGACCGCATCGGTTGTCCCGTCGCCTGGGTCAGAGATCTTCACCCCTGCGTAGCGGAGTACAGCGAGGGACGCGAGCCAAGCGGGGTGGCCTGTGAGGTCGGACTTCGCGAATGGGACCGCGACAGTGGGCGTCCGCGACCCCAAGGCTGCGCAGAGCGTCGTTAGCGGGTAAGTGTGGGCGTTGCCGTTGGCCCAGGCGTTGAGAGTGTTGAAGATGGTGGGCACCACGGCGACCGCGTCGGCCTTTGGGGTGCGTTTCGGTTCGTCGGGTTTGCGGTTGCCGGTTAAGACGAGGGCATCGGCCAGGTCCTGGCCTTCGAGCCAGGGGAGGGCTGCGTCTGTGGGGATGACATATGGCGTCCAGCCACGCTCTCGGGCGGCGCGTACGCCGTCGCCAACGCGGGAGGCCAGGGGGGCGCCACAGGTGACGATGTACAGGGTGCGGTCGGTCACGCGAGGACTCCTGCGCGGGTTGCGATTGCGGTCAGGGCTGGGGTGGGTTTGCGGCTGCGCTTGAGGAGTTCGCGGACCAGCTCGCGCGCGATGAGGTGGTATCGGATGGACTCGGGCGCGACGCGTTCGGCTTGCTGTAGGTGCAGGATCGCTTCCATGTCGTTCTTGGCTTGTGCCTGTGCCCATGCGAGGTCAAGATGCAGGCGCGAACGTCGGCCCTGGAGTCCCGCCGGCATGGCTTCGGTGTCGATCTCGGTTGCTACTCGCAGCACGCCCGAGGGATCACCGAATTCGGCCGCGACCGAGGCCCGGTGGATCAGGACATTGGTCGGGCCGAAGGCTGTCCACCAATGGTTGCCGTCGTGGGCCAGGAGATCCCCGAGCCGGGCGGCGGTCGCCAGCCGTTCGGTGGATGCCGCACGGTCGGAGCGTCGAGCAGCGATGACGGAGGAGATGAGCCAGAGCGCACCGGCGAGCGAGACGGCGTCCGGAGCATCGGAACTGGCGAGCGACATCAAACCTTCAGCGGAACGGACAGCAACGTGTTCGGCGTCATCCATCTGCTGGCTGCGAAGCAGTGCGATTACGACCTGATAGGCAGCCATGCCTTGCGCCGTGGGAGATTCAGCCGCTAGTGCGGCGTGGGTCGCGCGATCGGCCGCGAGCCAACCGAGCTGGTGCTCACCGACCTTGGTTAGCAGCTTGGCGGCGGCGGTGTAGACCGAACATCGGGCCAAGTGCGTCTCGCGTCCGTCGCGACCCTGGTACCCGTCGTACGCGTCGGCGGCTTGGATCAGATCCGGCAGCATCGCGGTTGCGTGTTTGTACTTCGCCGCCTGATAAGCCTGGTTCACCTGGACTGCGCCGTTGCGCAGCTGCGGGAGCGGCCAAGGGGTCGTCGGCTCGCCCAAGAGATGGTGATAGCTCGCGAACTGGCTTCGTACGCGCCCTAGCCGTCTACGACCTCATGGGCCGATCCGACCCCGACCTGGACGACGCCCGCGAAGTCCTCACCTGGATCACCAAGCACGGCCAGCCCACCTTCACCCGACGAGATGCCCTCCGCGCCCTCCAAGGCCGGACCCGATTCAGCACCGCCGCCGACCTCGACCCCGCACTCACCCTGCTCACCGACCACGGCCACATCCGGCCCAAGACGCCCGAGAAGTCGAGTAAGGGCGGCCGTCCTTCGACCGCGTACGAAGTCCACCCCGACGCCCTCCGAGCCCCATGACAAAACTGACAAAACCCCTCGTTCTGTCGGTTTTGTCGGTTTTGTCAGGGGTCATCCACCCCGAGGAGAGACCTGCATGAGCACGGCCAGTACGACACCCAACCTGCACCTGACCCGGGAGGCATCACACATGTCCGAAGGCATCGCCGAGCTCGACCTTCCCCAAATCGGCGAGCACGTCGCCCGCTGGACAGTGCACGACGTGGCCGACTACCTCCGGATTTCGGTGAAGACGATCTACAAGTGGCGACTGACCGGCGACGGGCCGATAGGTGTGCGGATCGGCAAGCACCTCCGCTACGACCCGGCCGATGTCGTGGCCTGGTTCGAATCCCAGAAGACGGCAGCCTGAGAGGAATCCAGACATGGCACGCAAACCCCTCCCGCTGGGTGGCTGGGGCAAGATCCGGACCTACGTTGACGCGACCAACGAGAAGGGCAAGGCGACGTCGTACCGCTCGGTCGCGTACTACCGAGACTTCGACGGGAAGGTACGGCAGGTCGAGGCGAATGGCCGGACGAAGACGCTGGCTGAAAACAAGCTCCTGGAGAACCTGAAGAATCGTCGTCGTGCCAACGGAGGCGTAGGGCTCGACGCGATGGACCGGTTCTCGAAAGCCGCTGAGATGTGGTTCGAGAAGCTGCAGGAGAAGGTGCGGGACGGCAAGAGGTCACCGGGCACCGTAGATACCTACAGGCGTCAGCTCGACAATCACGTGCTCCCCGCGCTGGGCGAGGTGCGTCTCGGGGAGCTGACCACGCCGCTGCTGGACAAGGTGATCGGCAAGATCAAGACCGAGGTTGGTCCGCCGACGGCGAAGACGTGCAGGAGCGTCGTCTCCGGAACGCTCGGTTTGGCCGCTCGGTATGGCGCGCTGGACTTCAACCCCATCAGGGATGTGGACACGATTGAGAGCGCGTCGAAGCGCAAAGCGCGGGCGCTCACCGACGAGGAGCGGGACGCCTGGTTCGAGCAACTTCGAGCCGACCGAGCAGCAGTTGCAGCCGACCTGCCGGACCTGTCGACGTTCATGCTCGCGACCGGCGTACGGATCGGCGAAGCGTTGGGGACGCTCGGGCATCAGGTCAATCTCGCCGCTAGCGAGGTGGAGATCACGCACCAGATCATCCGCGTGAAGGGTGAAGGTCTGATGCGCATCAAGACGAAGTCGCGCGCGGGGGAGCGGGTCCTGAAAGTGCCGGCGTGGGGACTGGCGATGCTCCGCCGACGCCTGATGGACGGCGGGAGGTTGGACCAGCCGATCTTCGCCAACCGTGACGGCGACTACCGCGATCCGACGAACGTACGGCGCGACCTGCGGGAGGCGCGGTCGCCGATCGGCAGCGAGACGCGGCGCGATCTCGGGAACCGGCTACGTCAGGCGCGGCGAGCAGCCGGGCTGTCTCAGACGGAGACGGCCACCAAGCTCGGCTGGCCACAGTCTCGGGTGAGCCTGGTCGAGACGGCCCGCGTCCGGCTGGAGGTGGGTGACGCTGAGAAGGTGCTCGACCTGTACCGGGTCCGTGGCAGCGACCGCGTCGAGCTGCTGGAGCTCGCGAGCGAGGCCGCTGAGGGAAGCCAGGCTGACGCGCTCGCGTGGATCACGTCGCACTCGTTTCGGAAGACCACGGCGACCATCCTGGACGACGCCGGGCAGAGCGCCCGCCAGATCGCCGACCAGCTCGGGCACGCCCGGCCGTCGCTGACTCAGGATGTCTACATGGCGCGGCGGGCGAAGAACCCGGACGCGGCCGCCGCGCTGGAGACCGCTCTCAACCGGTCACTCGACGTCGCCGACCGATCCCGGCACGGTGAGCCGACTGACGCGACAGGAACAGGCGGGTGAGTGTGCGGTAGGACACAAAGCCATGGGATAAACCATGGGGTCCAGATAAGCGAAAGCCCTGGTCACCTTCGTGACCAGGGCTTTTGTGCGCCGCCAGGGACTCGAACCCCGAACCCGCTGATTAAGAGTCAGCTGCTCTGCCAATTGAGCTAGCGGCGCGTGTTTCTTGCGGTGGAACGATGAGGATCGTAGCAGGGGTGGGAGGGAGATGCGAAATCGGTTCTGTCAGGGGTGGCGGGCCAGGACGGACATGGCGGCGTTGTGGCCGCCGAGGCCGGAGACGGCGCCGCCGCGGCGGGCGCCGGAGCCGCAGATGAGGAGGTTGGCGACGTCGGTCTCGGTGCCCCAGCGGCCGGCGTCGGCGTCGTCGGTGGCCCAGGGCCACTGCAGATCGCCGTGGAAGATGTGACCGCCGGGCATGCCGACGGATTCCTCGATGTCGTACGGCGTCTTGGACTCGATGCACAGGTTGCCGTCGGCGTCGCGGGCGATGCAGTCCTCGAGCGGCTCGGCGAGGTACGAGTCCAGGCCGGCCAACACCCGGCGGGTCGCCTCGGCCCGGGCCGCATCGTTGTCCGAGGCAAACAACCGGGCGGGGAAGTGGACGCCGAAGACGGTCAGCGTGTGGTGGCCGGAGGCAACCAGTGACGGCGACAGGATCGACGGGTCCGTCAGCGAGTGGCAGTAGACCTCGGAGGGCGGTGTCGGCGGCACGACCCCGGACAGAGCCGACTGGTACGCGGACTCCAGTTGGCTGTAGTCCTCGTCGATGTGGAAGGTCCCGGCGAACGCGCGGGTGGGGTCGTCGCCCGACTTGAGCGCGGGCAGCCGCGACAGCAGCAGGTTGATCTTGAGCTGCGATCCCTCCGGCTTCTCGCCCACAGGCCGACCACGGAGCGCATCCAGAGTGGTCGGCGCGACGTTGGCAAGCACGTAGGAGCTCTCGACGGTCCGTTCGCCGTCGCCACCGAGCCAGGTCACGGACGCGCCGACGCCGTCGGCCTCCACGGAGGTCACCGCCGCGTTGGTGATCAGCGATGCGCCGGCACGACGGCCTGCGGCGGCCAAGGCGTCGGTCACCGCGCCCATGCCGCCGACAGGCACCCGCCACTCACCGGTGCCGTTGCCGATCAGGTGGTAGAGGAAGCACCGGTTCTGGATGAGCGATGCGTCGTGCAGGCCCGCGAACGTCCCTATGACTGAGTCGGTTGCGACCACTCCGCGCACGGTGTCGTCGGCGAAGCGCCGTTCGACGCTCTCGCCGAGCGGTCGCTCAATGAGCTCCTCCCACAGCCCTGCATCGACACGTGCACGCAGGTCGGCGGCCGACGGCAGCGGCTCGAGCAGTGTGGGAGCGACCACCTCGGCCAGCGACCCGACCGCGCGGTAGAAGGCAGTCCAGGCGTCGTACTCCGCATCACTGCCCGTCAGCGCCTCGAACGACGCCCGCGTCGCCGCGCCCTCTGGTCGCTCGACCATCAGGCCGAGGTCGCGTCCGGAGCGGCGTACCGGGGTGTACGACGCCACCGCGCGCGACCGCAGTTCCAGGGAGAGACCGAGGTCGGCGACGACCTTGTCCGGGAGCAGGCTGACCAGGTACGAGTACCGCGACAGCCGCGCGTCCACACCCGGGAACACCTGCTCGCTGACCGCTGCGCCACCGGTGTGCGACTGCTGCTCGAGGACGAGCGTGGAGAGCCCGGCCTGGGCCAGATAGGTGGCGGCGACGAGGCCGTTGTGGCCACCGCCTACGATCACGACGTCGTAGAAGTCCTTCATCCGACCGGCCAATCCAGCTTGGTGTACGCGGCGTCCCAGAACATCCATTCGTACCGGCACGTCGTCCGGAAGTGCTGGTGACAACGGTCCCGCTCCGACGCGCTCACGTCCAGCCCGTCGGTCACCGCCAGCACCGACTCGACCACGGCGTCGAACTCGTCCGAGCCGTACGTCTCGATCCACTGCCGGTAGAGCGGGTCCGGCGACGACCGCTTGAGCAGTTCACGTCCGACGTCGCGGTAGATCCAGTAGCAGGGCAGTACGGCGGCCACGGCCTCGGCGTACGTGCCCGTCGCGCACACGGCGGTCAGATAGGACATGTACGCCGTCGTCGTCGGACCGGACCCAGCTGCGTCGACATCCGCCGCGGTCAGTCCGAGAGAGCCGAGCAGAGAAGCGTGCAGCTCGCGTTCGACCTCGATCGCGTTGGCGGCGTGCAGCGCGAACATGCGGACCGCGTCCTCGTCGACCGCACGGCCGGCGACCAGCGTCAGCGCCCGCGAGTACGAGCGCAGATAGTGACTGTCCTGGACGATGAAGTAACGGAACGCGTCGTGGTCCAGCGTGCCGTCGGTCAGGCCGGTGATGAACGGGTGCTTGACGATCTCGTCGTACACGGTCGCCCCGCCGCGGTCCCACAGCTCGCTGGAAAACGTCATCCCCAACTCCCTCGCGGTCGACTGCGACGACCTTATCCACAACCCGGCGCGACGGCACGAGACGAAAGTCACTCCGTCGCTCTACCCTGACGCCATGACGATGCAGGGGGAGCGGGTCGAGCCGACGGCGGGGATGCCGCCGGACACGCCGCTGCTCGCCCGGATCCGCGCGTCCGTGATCGGCGACGACCAGGTGATGCCCGGGCCGTACGGTCCGCGCCGGGTCACGTACGCCGACTACACCGCCTCGGGCCGCGCGCTCACCTTCCTCGAGGACTTCATCCGCGACGAGGTGCTGCCGCGGTACGCGAACACCCACACCGAGTCCAGCGGGACCGGTCTGCAGACCACCCGCCTGCGGGAGGACGCCCGCCGGATCATCCTGAACAGCGTCGGCGGCGACGACCGGACCGCGGTGATCTTCTGCGGCTCGGGCGCGACCGGCGCGATCGACAAGCTGATCGGGATCATGGGGCTGCGGATCCCGGCCGAGCTCGACGACACGTACCACTTCACCGACCAGATCCCGCCCGAGCAGCGCCCGGTCGTCTTCATCGGGCCGTACGAGCACCACTCGAACGAGCTGCCGTGGCGCGAGTCGATCGCCGACGTGGTCGTGATCGGCCAGGACCACGACGGCCACATCGACATCGACCAGCTCGAGTCGCGCCTGGTCGAGTGCGCCGACCGCCCGCTCAAGATCGGCTCGTTCTCCGCGGCCAGCAACGTCACCGGGATCGTCAGCAACACGCGGCGCGTCTCCACGCTGCTGCATCGGTACGGCGCCCTGTCGTTCTGGGACTGCGCGGCGGCGGCGCCGTACGTCGAGATCGACATGTACGGCGACGACCCGCTGGCGTACAAGGACGCGATCTTCCTCAGTCCGCACAAGCTGATCGGCGGGCCCGGGACGCCCGGCGTACTCGTGGCCCGGCGGGAGTTGCTGCGGAACCGCGTTCCCGACGTACCGGGCGGGGGGACGGTCGCGTACGTGAACCCGCTCGAGCACCGGTACCTCGAGGATCCGGTGCACCGGGAGGAGGGCGGGACGCCGGCGATCATCGGGTCGATCCGGGCCGGGCTCGCGTTCCAGCTCAAGCAGGCGGTCGGGATCGACGTGATCCGCGCGCACGAGGACGCGTACCTGCGGCGCGCGGTCGAGGCGTGGACGGCCGAGCCGAACGTCCAGATCCTCGGCAACCTCGACGCCGAGCGGCTGTCGATCGTGTCCTTCGTGATCAAGGCACCGTCCGGGCGGTACCTGCACCACAACTTCGTGGTCGCGCTGCTCAACGACCTCTTCGGCATCCAGTCGCGCGGCGGGTGCTCGTGCGCGGGGCCGTACGGGCACACCCTGCTCGGGATCGACCTGGTCCGCTCGCACGAGTTCGCCGAGGAGATCCTGCACGGGTGCGAGGGGATCAAGCCCGGCTGGGTCCGGGTGAACTTCAACTACTTCATCTCCGAGGCGGTGTTCACGTACGTCGTGGAGGCGGTGAAACTGGTCGCCCGCGACGGTTGGCGGCTGCTCGGTGACTACCGGTTCAACCCGGCGAACGGGCTGTGGCGGCACCGTCGCGGGCCGGTCGAGCCGCCGATGCGGCTGTCCCAGGTCGGGTACGACGCCGACGGCACGCTGAGGTACCCGCGCCACGACCACACGGCTCCCGAGTCGGCGCTCGAGGACTATCTGGCCGAGGCCCGCGAGCTGCTCTCGACGTGTCCGGAGAGTGCGGATCGCGATGGTCACGTGAATGCGGACTTCGACCACTTGCGCTGGTTCGATCTGCCGTCCCGCTGTCTGTCGGGCTGAGCGCGGGTTGTGTCGAGGCCTGGACGTGAACAGTGGCCGGGCGCCTCGGGAGGCGACCGGCCACTGATGTCGTACGGGTGAGCCAGCGGTCTTACGGGCAGCGCGGGGCCTTCTTGCCGTCGGGCGCGATGGCGAACCAGGCGTTGCCGACGCCGTACCCGGCGGTCTGGCCGAGCTTCTTGTCCTTGTGGAAGTAGTACAGCGGCCAGCCGTTCAGCGTGAGCTGCTTGCCTTCCGGGCGGTCGATCGTGCCGACGGCCGCGCGGTCGATCTTGTTGCTCAGGATCTTGACGCCCTTCTTGCCGGTCAGGACCGGCTCCCACTTCTTCGCGCAGTCGCCGGAGCAGTTGCTGCGCGAGGGGTTGGCGGAGTCGTTGTCGAAGCGGTAGATCGTCCGGCCAGCCTGGTTCGTGAGGAACGGCATGAATCCGTCGACCACGTTGACGGTCAGCGTCTGCACGTCCTTCTGCGCCGGCGCGGCCGGCTCGGCCTGCGTGGTGGACTTCGCCTTGCCGCCCTGCGGGCTGACGGCGAACCACACGCCGCCGCGACCCTGACCCGCGAGTTCACCGAGCTTCAGGTCGTCCTTGAAGTAGTAGAGCGGCCAGCCCTTCAGCGTGACCTGCTTGCCTTCCGGGCGGTCGATCGTGTTGATCAGAGCCTCGTCGACACCGCCGCCGTCGATCTGTACGCCGGCGCCGGCGAGCACCGGCTCCCAGAGTTCGGCGCACTCGTCGAAGCAGGTCGACTGGGACGGGTTCGCCGAGTCGTTGTCGAAGCGGTAGACGGTCCGGCCGGTTGCGCTGGTGACGATCGGCGTCAGGCCGGGAACCTGCTGCACCTTGAGTACCTTCGCCTCTTCCTCGCCGGCCTGCTCGGCCCCCTGCGCGCCGCCTGCCGGTTCGGTGTTCTGCGACGACGGTGCGGGTTCCGGTGTGCTGTTCCCGGCTTGGCCGTTTCCGGCTTGGGCGTTGCCGGTCTGGGCGTTGCCCGTTTGGGTGTTGCCCGTGTCAGCGGTGCCGGTCTCGGTGTTGCCGTCAGCCGATCCGTAGAACTCGGACGCGTCGCAGGCCGACAGCGCCAGCACGGCGGCAAAGGCGGTGATCGTCGCGGCAAGGGACTTTCTCATCGGATCCTCCGTGGTCTGGAACGCCTGTCTTCGGTCTGTCTCAACGGGGGATACGGACGCTTCGGCGGACCGGTTCACCGTCGGCCCAAGTTTTTTCTGATCGGGTTCGTCGGTTGCTATAAGCAACAAAACTGGTGACCCCTCGGGTTGACAGGATGGGCCGACGGCGACGGGAGAGAGGTCACGGTGGGGTCCAAGCTGCCAGGTGTGCTCGCGGTGCTCGGCGGAGTCTGGATGCTGTATCTGTACTTCGGTGCCGCCGAGGTGACGTACTTCGGGGCGGGTCAGGACGACCGGGTGGAGGTGAGCTGCGCGCCGTTCGGACCGATGGGCGGGACCGTGGAGAGCTTCCGCGATCCGCTGACCGTCGAGCAGCGTGAGGCCGTGAGCGCGTACGTCGACACGCTCGATGGCACCACGTCCCGCGAGGATGCCGAGCGACTCGAGGCCGACGCCTAGCAGTCGCTGATGGCCGACTGTGATCGCGCCCGACTGGACCGGCTCGCCCTGCTGGTCCTGGTAGCTGCTACAACCTGCCTACTCGTCGTTGCCCAACGCACACGCAACCGCCGCGCGGCACCAGTCGAAAGCTCAGCGGACAACAACCACGCCTCGTCCGGAAGCGACCACCACCCGCCCACGGCCGACGGCGGTCCATCCGCGGTCGACCGCGGCCTATCCACGGCCGACCGCCGCCCGCCCGCGGCCGACGATGGCTCGTCCGAGTCGTCCGCGCCAGACCTCGCCTCGTCGGAGGGCGAGCAGGCGGCTTCCCGACGCGATGGGGCTTGAGCAGGATTGCTAGCGCAGCTGCTGCTCGATCCAGTGGGCTGTCTCGAGGGCCCGGTTGTTGCTTTTGGCAATGATCTGTAGGCCGATGGGGAGGCCTGGGGTCGGGAGGGGGATGGTGATGGCTGGGTGGCCGGTGAGGTTGGCCAGGCGGGTGTTCTTGAGGAGTTGCGCGCGGACGGCGAGGGAGCCGGCGGGGGTGTCGACGGCGTCGATGGGTGGCGCGGTGGTGAGCACCGTGGGCGTGATGACGGCGTCGACCTCGGTGAGGAGCGCGTCCATGGCGTTGGTGATCTCGGCTGCTTTGGCGCGCGCGGCGCCGTACTGGCTGGCTGAGACTGCTGCGGCTTCGCGGAGTCGCTCCTGGACGTCGGGCTGGTAGTTGGTGAGGTCCCGCCCGGCGTGGTTGGCGGCCGCCTCGGGACCTTGGATTTCCGCCGCGGCCTGGAAACTCTCGGCCCACTCCGGCAGGCGGACGTCGATTGTCGACAATCTGCTGATCGACAACCGCCAGGCTGTCTCGACCTCAGGGGTGAAGTCCAGGTACTCCTCGTTCACCACTACCCCGAGCCGCTGCGGCCCAGACCCGCTTGTGGCTGCTGTGGTCGGACTGGCGGCGGGGGTGGCCAGGGCTGCTAGGGCGTAGGCGGCGTCGGGGACGGTGTTGGTCAGTACACCTACGTGGTCGAGGCTGATTGCGAGGGGAAAGACGCCGTCGACCGGGAGCGTGCCGTACGCCGGTTTGAGCCCGACGACGCCGCAGAGCGCTCCGGGGATCCGGACTGATCCGGCGGTGTCGGTGCCGATGGCCAGTGGGACGATTCCGGCGGCGACCGCGGCGCCGGCGCCGGAGCTGGAGCCGCCGGTCATGCGGGTGGGGTCGTGCGGATTGCGGCAGGGCCCGGCGCGGTTCGACGTACCCGTGCAGCCGTACGCGAACTCGTGCGTGTGGCTCAGCCCGATGACGATCGCCCCGGCCGCCCGGAGCCGCGCGACCACCTCGGCGTCGCGGCGCGCGGGCTCGTCCATCGAGGCGGATCCGCAGCGGTGCGGCATGCCCTCGACCTCGATGATCTCCTTGACCAGGACGGGTACGCCGGCCAGCGCGCCGGTTCGCGGATGGTCGGCCGCAGCCTTGCGGGCGCCGTCCGCGTCGAGGTGTACGACGGCGTTCAGGTGCTTGGTCTCTTCGGCCCGTCGGAGTGCTTGCTCGACCAGTACGACGGGATCCAGACGACCGGCCCGGACGCCGTCGGCGATCTCCGCAAGACTCGGCCAGCCCCCGGACCGCGCCGAGCTCCCGGGCGGTGCCGAGTTCGCGGACGACGCCGGCCTCCCGGGTGGTGGCGAGGTCGTGGGGTCGGGGGTCATGGGGTGATCCTGTGGTCGGGGGCTAGTTGGGTTGCCAGTTCGAGGGTCGCTTCATCCAGCGGTTGCGGGCTCGTCGCGCCGTACGCCTCGAGGACTCGTTGCTCGACCGAGTCCACCGTCAGCCCGGGCACCTCGGTCGCGAGCGAGCCGACCGACGCGGGGTCGAACGGTAGCTCCAGGAGGTCGTACACCTCGGCCAGCAGCGGTCGCAGGCGGGCGTCGTCGCCGACCACGGTCAGCGCGCTGAACAGCCAGCCGTTGGGTACGACGCGCTGCCCGGTCCCCACCAGCTTCACCACACCGCGGGCGTTGACGCTGTGCGCGCCGGGGCAGTATTCACCAGGAACCGCACCCACGCGCGCGTCGATCCCGAGTCCGTGCAGTACGTCGGCGTACAGCGAGCCGTACTGCTTGAACCGCGTTTCCAGTCCCTCCGGCGCCAGTCGCTCCTGCTTGACGTGGTCCACCACCAGCGCCTCGGTCGTGTAGGCGACCGGCCGACCGCCCACGGCCCGCACCAACGGCTCGAACCCAGCAGCCTCGGCAGCCCGTACAGCCGCCGGGAACCCGGGTAGGTGCGTGTCCCGCCGCCCGAACACCACCACCGGCGCGGTCGGCCGATACACGCGCAGGGCCTCCGTCACCGCACCAGCCGACACCCGCCGCACCAACGCGTGCGCCGCCGCCAGCTCAAGCCCCTCATCCCCAACGCCACCACCAAACACCAGCACGCCGCCATCGTGTCATGTGACACTCGGGCGCATGGGTAGCAGCCGGGTCTTGGGGGTTGATGCTTGTCGGAAGGGGTGGGTGGGGGTTGCGGGGGAGCTGCGCGGGTACTTCGGCGTGACCATCGGGGATGTGGTCGCGGCGGCCGAGCGGGATGGGGCTGTGGGGGTGGTGGGGGTGGATATCCCGATCGGGCTGCCGGTAAGCGGGGTCCGGGCGGCTGATGTGCTGGCGCGGCGGGTGGTGGGGCGGCGGGCGTCGTCGGTGTTCGCTACGCCGGTGCGGGAGGCGTTGCTGGCGGCCACGCACGCCGAGGCGTCGGCGGTGAACCTGCGGGCTACCGGGAAGGGACTCAGTCAGCAGGCATACGCGTTGGCGCGGAAGATCCTCGAGGTGGACGCGTGGGCGCCGACTGCCGGGTGTGCGGTGATCGAGGTGCATCCGGAGGTGTGCTTCGCGACGATGGCGGGGCGGCCGTTGGTGCACCCGAAGTCGACCTGGGCGGGTGGGGAGGAGCGTCGGCAGTTGCTGGCCGCCGCTGGGATGCTGCCGGGGGCTGACGTCGGGCAAGCGGGCGAGTACGCCGCCGTCGACGACGTACTCGATGCAGCCGCAGCCGCCTGGACCGCCCGCCGCTACGCCGACGGTCGCGCCGTCTCCCACCCCGACCCACCAGAAATCTTCCCGAACCCCCCACCAGCAGCCATCTGGTCCTAGCCTGGCCGCCTCGTCGGAGCTAGCGGGCGCCGGCGTTGCGGAGGGTGGTGGCTATTTCGGTGTAGCCGCGCGACTTGGCGTGTTGGAGAGGGGTGACGCCGTCCTTGTCGGGGAGGGAGGGGTTGGCGCCGGCGGCCAGGAGGATGGTGACGATCTGTTGCCAGGGCTCCGTGCCCTTGCCGAGGATGACGGCCTCCAGCAGGGCGGTCCAGCCGAGATTGTTGACGTGGTTGACGTCGATGCCCGTCTGGACGACGCGGCGGACGTAGTCGACGTGACCGCGTTCGCTGGCGGGGATCACGGAGATGCCGCCGTAGCGGTTGCGCAGCGTGAGGTCGGTGTCGGCCGGGAGCAGCGTCTCGAGCATGGCGACGCTGCCCGTCACGCCGGTCACGAGCCACGCGGAGTCCTGGCGGTCGTCCTGCGCGTCCGGGTCGGCGCCGAGCGCGACCAGGAGCCGGGCCACGTCGACGCGATCCTTCAGCGATGCGAGCAGGAGCGCAGTACGCCGGTGCTCGTCGCGCGACTCGATCGGCGCACCGCCCGCCAACGCAGCCGCGACCCGGTCGGCGTCACCCGCATCCGCTGCCGAGAGCAGGGCCTCAACAGCCTGGGATCGAGCAGGCACCTCAGTGGCGAGTACGGCGGCCACCTGCCCCCGAGCCGCCTCCACAGGAGTGGTCCCATCGCGCTCGGCGGGCAGCTCGCGGTTGGCGCCGGCAGCGATCAGCAGCCGAACGGTGTCCACATACCGCGCACTGCCGTCACCGAGCAGCACTGCCTCGTGCAACGCGGTCCACCCGAGCCGGTTGACGTGATCGACGGTCACCCCGGCGCGGAGCAGTCGCCCGACCACTGCGGCGTGACCACGTTCGGCAGCGCGGATGAGCGCCGTACCGCGGTAGCTGTCGAGGCTGCGGAGGTCGGCGCCGTTCTGCAGCGTCAGGTCGAGCAGTTCGAGGTAGCCCTCGCTCGCGGCGATCAGGAAGGCACTCTGCACGGTGTCGTCGACCGCGTTGACGTCGGCGCCGGCCGTGATCAGTCGGCGAGCGGTCGGTACGTCGTTCTTCCAGGCGGCCGCGATGAGCTGCTGGTCGAGTGAATCGGCCTTCTGCACGATGGAGGTCCTCGGAGTTGGCGGGGCAGACGAAGGGGCGGACGGAGCAGGCGAAGGTGCGGGGGAGCAGGCTGCCGCCACCAGGATGACGGCAGCCGGCGCGGTGAGCTTGTTCATCAGCGTGGCGGGGTCAGCGCGACGACTTCGTACGGCGGCACGGCGACCTGCTCGTCGAATTTGCTGTCCACGAGCAACAGCCTGCCCTGTGCCAGTTTCGCGGTGGTGAACACGCGCGTGGGGTCGGTCGGCGTCGCGGACAGCAGTGTGGCGGTCCGGCCGTCGTACGAGAGGCGCAGCGTGCTCAGCACGCGGGAGAAGTTCCGCACGACCCACAGCCGGTTGCCTTCGCGTACGAGCCCGTCGGCGTTGACCAGGTCCGCCGTACCGGTGTCGACCGGCGAGACGCGTCCGGTCCGCAGGTCGAACCGCCAGAGCTTGCCGACGTTGCCCTGGGCCACGACCAGCGCGCGGCGGTCCGGCGACACGACGATGCCGCCGAGGTTGAACCCGCTCTGCGTCGGGATCGTCGCGGTCGCGTCCACCCACGTCCGCACGGTCCAGCGACCGTGTCGCTCGGCCACGCGGAACACCTGCGGCGAGTTCGAGTTGGTGAAGTACGCCGCTCCGTCCGGCCCGATCACCACGTCGTTGAGGAACGCGTTGGCCACTCCGGTCCGCAGAACCGCCAGCAGCCGGCCGGACCGGTCGTACACCCACAGGTCGGGGGCACCAGGGTGGTCGATCCCGTTCGGGCCACCGGCGACGTACACCCGGCCCTGGGAGTCGACAGTGACGCCACGCGCGGTCCAGCGGCCGTCCGTGCCGTCACCGCGCAGCCACTCTGTCGCGGCGGTGGAGTGGAGCCGGCCACGGTGGATCTCGCCACCGGTGGTCTCCGACACGTAGAACCGCTGCGTGCGTACGTCGTACCCGATGCCCTCGAACTTCGACCCGCCGGCGTCACCCGGCAGCTCGTAGCTGACAGGGTGCGCGGACGCGGTGGTGACGCCGACACCGAGCAGTCCGGCGGACAGCGCCAGCGTGGCGGACAGGGAGCGGACGGACATGATGACCTCGCTTCAGAAGGAGTGGATGGCTCCAGCCTGCTGCGTGGATTCCGCGCGGACGACGGGCGATCGGGGACGATCGGATAGCCGAACGGATGATTTCGTCGCCGCGTTTCGGGCCTACCATCGGCGGACATGACCACTTCACGCTCACACCCGGCGACAGCGGTCCCTGCCGCCCCCGGCGCACCGGCCTGGGCGGCCGGGATCCTCGGCCGCGCCAACGGGCTGGTGACGGCGCTGCACGCGGCGTTCGTCGTACTCGTGCTGGCGTCCGCCGTGCGGTACCTGTCCGGGCACGGCTTCGGCGACCGGGCGCCGTGGGTGTTGACCGGGGCCGTCGTACTGCTGGCGACGTACGCCGCGTACCGGGTGCTGCCGAGCCGGGTGTGGCTGGCTCTGCTCGTGGCGGTGTGGTTCGGGCTGGTGCTGCTGGCGCCGTCGTTCGCGTGGTGCGCCGTACCGCTGTCGTTCGTGGCGTTGCGAGTGCTGCCGTTCTGGCCGGCCTGTGCGGTCGTGGCCGGCATGGTCGTGACCACTGTGGTCACGTGGACCCGGATGACCGACCGGCTGGACCCGACCATCGTGCTCGGGCCGGTGTGCGTCGCCGTACTCGCAGTCGGCGCGTATCGGGCACTGGAGCGGGATGCACTCAAACGACAGGCGTTGCTGGACGACCTGCACGCGGCACAAGGCGATCTGGCCGACGCGCAGCATCAGGCCGGCGTACTGGCTGAGCGGGCGCGGCTGTCGCGCGAAATCCACGACAGCGTCGCCCAGGGCCTGTCGAGTATCAATCTGCTCCTGCAAGCCGCTGAACGCGAGTGGGACGACCGGCCGGGCGCTGCGCGCGAGCACGCGGCTCAAGCGGCGGCAACGGCCCGCGACGGTCTGGACGAGGTACGGCGGGTGGTCCGCGACCTGGCGCCCGCGGAGCTCGCCTCGGGAGATCCTGCCCTGCCTGGCGCGTTGCGAAGCACGTGTGAGCGCCTGGCCGCGCACACCGGGGTCGACGTGCAGGTCCAGGTGCACGGCACGCCGGTGGCACTCGGAGCCGAGGTTGAAACAGCACTGCTGCGTACTGCGCGTGGTGCACTGGCAAACGTGCTCGAACACGCTGACGCGACCACTGCGGTCGTCACCCTCACGTATCAGCCGGATGCCGTCGTACTGGACGTCCGCGACGACGGCCGCGGGATGACAGCTCGCCCCACCGACCCAGACCGCGGCCGCGGGCTGGCAGGCATCCGCGAACGTCTCCAGGCGCTCGGCGGCACGCTGGTGCTGGAGAGCGAGCCGGGCGAGGGTACGGCGCTCGCGGCGTCCGTACCGTTGGAGCGCTCATGATCCGGGTCGCGCTGGTCGACGACCATCCAGTGGTCCGTGCGGGGATGCGTGCGCTCGTTGACGGGCAGGAGGACCTGACCGTCGTCGGCGAGGCGTCCGACGCGCACAGTGCGGAGCAGCTGGTCGCGGCTGTCCGTCCGGACGTCGTACTGATGGATCTGAACCTCGGGCACGGGCCTGGTGGCGCTGAGGTCACTGCACGGCTGCGTGCGCTGCCGGAGCCGCCACAGGTGCTGGTGCTGACGACGTACGACACCGAGGCGGACATCTCGAGCGCGATCGACGCCGGTGCGTCCGGCTACCTCCTGAAGGACGCGCCGCCCGAGGACCTCTTCCGCGCGATCCGCGGCACCGCCCGCGGCGAGGTCGTGCTGGCGCCGGCCGTCGCCGCCCGCCTGGTACGGCGAACCGGTCCGCAGCTCACCGACCGCGAGGTGGAGATCCTCGGCCTGCTCGCCACCGGCCAGTCGAACCGCGAACTCGCCAAACGCCTCTTCGTCAGCGAGGCCACGATCAAGTCCCACCTCTCCCACATCTACACCAAGCTCGAGGTGGACACCCGAGCCGCCGCCGTCGCCCGAGCCATCGAACAACGCATCATCCGACCACCCGCGTAACGGAGCGTGCGCGCCCTCGATAGTCAGGGTGGGGGTGGGGGTATGAACGAGGGGGAGTTCGCCGACTGGATCCAGGAGCTGGTGGACGAGGGGGTGTATAGCGCGGAGCTCGGCCGGGACTTCGTCGACCAGCGGTCGCTGTTCGAGGAACTGTTCCGGCTGCGCATCCTGGCCGGCGACCCGGAGCTGCCAGGTGCTGTCGGCTGTGTCGCGGACGAGCCGATCGGCGCGCCCAGTCCGAACGAGTTGGTCGCGGCGGCGAGCGAACGACACGAAGGCCGGGCGATCTACTTCGAGTCGGTCATGACCAGGATCCGGTGAGCGGGATGACGCTGACCGCCATCGGCAACTCGTCGAGGCCGTTCCAGACCGGCAGGGCGCACGGGGTCAATCCACTCAGCGGGGGCAGGCACAGCCTGACCGTCGACTGGCTGGTCGACACCGGCGCCGACTGGTCCGCCGTACTGCCGAACCTGGCGATGAACTTCGCCACCACGACACCGGTGCCGGCCGTGAGCGCGCCACCGGCGGGCTCCGCCTACCGGCTCGCGGCGGGGATCGAGGTCGAGTTCACCGTGTGGACGAAGCTGGGTCAGCAAACGGTGTGCGCGACCACGCCGGTGATCGCCATCAAGGCGAACAACGTCGGCTCCAACCTGATCGGCGTACCGGAGCTCGCCGACCGCAGCGCCGAGGTCCGCTGGAATGCACGCACCAGGACGGGGGAGTTGCGTCGATGAGTCTGTTCAGGAAGGCAGCGGTGGTAGCCGAACCGATCGCGTACCGGCTGCCGGTGACGGTGGTCCGTATCCAGGGCACGCGGACGACGACGACCTCGTCGGTGGACCCGACGGCCAGGCCCCAGGTGGAGCGGGAGGCCACGGTCGACGTCGACGTGGTTGCCGACCCGCGGCAGACGTACGAGCTGCGCGCGCCGGCCGACTCTGGCTGGCAGGACCGCCAGCTGTCGCTCACGTTGACCACCGACGGCCGTCTCGCGACCGCCGGCGCCGAGCTGACCGACCGGTCCGGTGAGCGGCTCAAGGCGGTCGTGACGATCGGTGCCGTCGTCGCCGGCAGTCTCGTGCTCGGCGCGAATCCGATCACGGCCGGCGCGGGAGCGCTGGTCGTCGCGGCCGGGTCGCTCAGGCGTGCCATCGAGGAGCTCGACAGCGACGGTCACAGCGGTACGTCGCAGGACGACGAGGAGCAGGTTGATGAGGCGCTGCCGAAACCCGAGGAGCTCGGGATCAACCCGGAGTACGAGACCGACCATCCGGCCGACCACGCGCTCCTGTACGCGTACCGGATGGCCCTGCTGCGGCTCACGCTGGAACACGCCACCATGGCCGGCCGCACAGGCTCCCTGCCGGGCTCGGTGGCGGACGCGCTGAAGCAACTCGACGCGATCCTGAAGAGCACGCGAGCCGAGGCCAAGCACGTCGAGGCCAGGTACGACGCGTGGCTGAAGTCGAAGGAGACCAGGGACACCAAGACCATCGTACTCGAGTTGTACGCCGACCAGTTGCCCGACGAAGCCGCGTTCCACAAGCAGTTGCTGGACGGAGCGGGCAGTACGCCGCCGGTCTGGTGGAAGGCGATGGAGACCGTGCGCACGATGGCGACCGTGGACTACCTGGACGGGGGTACGGCGAGCGCGCCATCGGAAGCTGCGATCGCGGCCGGCTCGATCGTCTATCGCGTGCCCCGGCCGGCGACGTTGCAGACGTGGAGCGTGGTCGAGAAGGAGTCGGGGTACGAAGCCACGCGGGCCACGCAGGATCGCATCCTCGTCACCGTGCCGGGGAGTGAGCAGACGATCGCCGTGTCGTCCGCGAAGAAGGAAGGCAAGGTCGAGATCGGGCTCGATCCGTCCGGTGCGTTGATCTCGCTGGAGGTCACCAGCAACAGCTCGGCTGCCCGGCGCGCGGAGACCGTCGCCGGACTGCCCGCCGTCGTCAAGGACGCGCTGACCACGGGCGGAGAGCTCGCCGCGACCTTCGACCCGACCCAGCGCGAGCTGCAGCGGCTCGAACGTGAGCTGAAGATCGCCGAGGCGAACGCGAAGCTCAAGGGCCCGGCCGACCCGGATCCCAGGCTCACCGAACTGCAGGACAAGCTTGCCGTCGCCGAGCTCGAGGCGCGTCTCGCCGCGGCCGAGCTGATCCGGTCGGACCCGTCGCGCGCGACGATCGTCGTCCGGACGACCGAGTAGGCGAGCGGATCAGAAGACTTTCGACAGGACCCAGACGGTGAAGGCCAGAAAGCCGATCACGAACGTGACGACGACCACAACACCGTACCCGAACCACAAACTCCCGGAAGACTTCACCGCCACATCCTGCCAGCAACGCGAGCTGCCCCGACCACAGGAGAGGGGGGTGCGGGTGGCGGAGCCCCCGACCGCGGCAAGCGGAGCGCAGCCGCACAACATGCCGAAGGCGACCCGGTCCGCGCTGTCCGCGGACACGAATCGCCTTCGCCTGAGGGTGAGTGACGGGACTCGAACCCGCGACCACCTGGACCACAACCAGGTGCTCTACCAGCTGAGCTACACCCACCATTGCCGTCCGACTGCGACGGCTGAGCAATCATAGCGATGATGGTCGATTACCAGAAATCGGCCCCGGCAGCGCCGATCAGGAGGCGGGGGACGAGTCGGTGACCGCGTCGGTGACCAGGTTCGCTGCCGCTCGGGCGGTGTCGGAGTCGGGGCCGGGCTGGGGGACGAAGACGGTCTGGCGGTAGTACCTGAGCTCGGCGATGCTCTCGGTGATGTCGGCCAGCGCTCGGTGGTTGCCGGTCTTCGCCGGGGTGGCGTAGTACACCCGCGGATACCACCGCCGGACCAGCTCCTTGATCGAGCTGACGTCGACGTTGCGGTAGTGCAGGTGCGCCTCCACCCGCGGCATGTCGCGCACCAGGAACGTCCGGTCGGTGCCGACCGAGTTGCCGGCCAGCGCGGCCTTGCGCGGCTCCTTGACGTACCCGGAGATGAAGTCGAGCACCTGCTGCTCGGCGTCGGCGAGGGGGATCCCGTGCGGCAGCTCGGCGAGCAGGCCGGACTCGGTGTGCATGTCGCGGACGAAGTCGCCCATCTGCTCGAGCGCGGCCGGGGGTGGCGCGATGACCAGGTCGATCCCGTCACCGAGCACGTTCAGTTCGTAGTCGGTGACGAGAACCGCGACCTCGATCAGCGCGTCCGCCGCCAGATCGAGGCCGGTCATCTCGCAGTCGATCCACACCAGCCGGTCGTTCATGGGCACCCACCTTACGGTGACCCGGGGACAGCGTCGCGCCCACCGGCCCCGAGCGGCGGCGTGGCGTTCCTCTCGTACGTACGCCGTCACCGCAGCCCAAGGCCCCCTACGCAGTCACCCCAGCCCGAGGCCTCGTACGGCGTCAGCGCGGCACGTGGCCGACGTGGATGCTCCGCACGGACAGCATGAACACGTCGGTACGCCGTCCGAGGTAGTGCTCGTCCTCCGGATCCAGCAACCGGGCCCACACCGCCAGATCCTCCCGCGACAGCCACTCCTGGACCTCGACCTGGCCATGACCGTGACCGTGACCATGACCGTGCCCATGACCCGGCGCAGCCTCGGCATCCGGGTTCAGCCGGTCCACCCGGTGCCGGAACTGCGTGACGAGTTGCTCACGCTGCTCGTCCGTGAGCGGCGCCGACGTCTCGGACAGGATGCTCCGGGTGCTCACGTCGGTCAGCCCGGCCCGGGTCAGCGCATCCGTCCACCCGTACGGCAGCGGCACCGAGCCCGGCAGCGCGTCGCGCATCGCCGCGAACCACCGGTCCTGCGCCAGGTCCAGCCGCAGCTCCAGGCCGGGCTCGCCGATCCCCAGGTCCCACGGCAGGTTCCGCGCCGGCAATCCGCCCTCGGCCAGCGCCAGCCGTCCACCTGGCGCGAGCAGCGACGCCAGCGCGTCGATGGCCGCCTGCTGGTCCGCCGCGTGGTGCACCGAGGCGGACGCCCAGATCAGGTCGGCCGGCGCGTCGATTGCCTTCCGCAACGGTTCGGCGCCGTCGTCCATCGACGCCAGTTCGCACCGGACCGCGCCGGCCGTGTGCTCGCGCGCCTGCTCGAGTACGTCGGGATCCGCGTCGATCGCGACCACCGTCGTACCGGCCGGCATGGCCTCGGCCAGCGCCTTCGCCATCCCGCCGCCTCCGCAGCCGACGTCGACGGCCACCCGGTCGCTGTCCCGGACCAGACTCGCGGCCACGGTCGCGTTCCAGTCGGCCTCGCTCGCCGCCGACGCCCGCAGCCGCCCGGCTTCCTCACTCCACTCGATCTCCACCATGCCGCCCAGTCTCGGCCCACCTCCGCCGGAACACACGTTCCGTTGCCGTTCCGGCAACAGGGCCACCACCGGCGATTTTCACGATCAACCGTGAGATCCGGGCCAGCACGGTTGCCACCGTGCACTCCTGGTGCTGTTCTATTCGGGACTGGGGGAGGAGGTGGGCGAGCCGGTGGACTCCGTGGCGGGGACGGTGGGGCGGCCCCGGTTGGCGACGCTGCTGGACGAGGGGGTTCAGCGCCGGTTGCTGACCGTGGTGGCGGATGCCGGGTTCGGGAAGTCGACGCTGCTGGCCTCCTGGGCGGCCGGACGTCCGTGTGCCTGGCACACCGTGCGTGCGGAGGACGCCTCGCTCGCGGCCATGGTGTCCGGCCTGGTCGACGCGCTCCGGCGCCAGGTGCCTGCCCTCGAGGCGATTCCGGCCGAGCTGCAGAGCCCCCGCGGCCCGGACGCCGACGCGGAGCAGCAGACGAGAGCGCTCGCGTACGCCGCCCTGCTGGCCGACGCCCTGGAGCACAACCTCAGCCACGACCTGGTCCTCGTCCTGGACGACCTGCACGAGATCGATCCGGGGGCTCCGGCAACCAAACTGATCGAGGGCCTGGTCCGGACCGCGCCGTCTAACCTCCACCTCGTCGTTGCCTCCCGCACCCAGATGCCGTTCGGCATCGACCGCCTCCGGGGCCGCGGTCAGGTGCTGGAGATCGACGCGACCGCGCTCGCGTTCACGGTGCCCGAGACCCTCGCCGTACTGCGGAACGTGCTGGGTGAGGCGACCGACGAGCTCGCCGAGGCGTTGCGGACCGCGGTGCAGGGCTGGCCGGCCGCCGTACGGCTGGCCGCGGAGGCGCTCCGGACGGTCCCGGCCGACGAGCGCGTCAGCCGGCTGCGGCGGGCACTCCGGTCGGACGGCCCGCTGTACGACTACCTGGCCGAGGAGGTCTTCGCCGCCGAGCCCCCAGCGGTACGGCGCCTGGTCGCGAGCGTCGCCGTACTGCCGCGGTTCGGGGCCGAGCTGTGCAAGGCCATCGGGCTCGCGGACAGCGGGGAGACGCTCCAGCAGCTCCGGACGCGCGGACTGCTCGTTTCGGCCGGGGAGGCGGACGGCTACGAGCTCAACCCGCTGGTGCGGAACTTCGCCAAGGATAGGCTGGCGGTGGACGAGCAGGAGATGGCCGGGCTCTCCCTCGAGGCGGCCAGGTGGTTCGAGTCGATCGGTGAGCACCGGGACGCCCTGGTCTGCTATCAGGCCGTCGACCCGGTCGCGGCCGCGCGCATGCTGGCCGAGCACGGTCATGCGATGGTCAGTGGCGGTCTGGCGGAGACTGTGGTCGCGGCCGTCGCCGCCCTGCCCGCTGAGCTGCGGAACCCTGCCCTGGAGCAACTGGAAGGCGAGGCCCGCCAGGTGCTCGGCGACTGGCAAGGCGCGGCCGAGTGCTTCGACCGGATCATTGGGCCTGACGGCGAGATCCCGGTCGGGGTCGCCTGGCGACTCGGGCTGATCCATCACCTGCGGGGTCAGACCGACGTGGCGATCGCGACGTACCGGCGGGGCCGGATCGATGGGCGGCATCCGACGGACGAGGCGCTCCTGCAGGCGTGGTGGGCGGGTGCGCACTGGCTGCGGGGTGAGTTCGAGGAGTGCCGTGTTCTGGTGACCGCCGCACACACGGCGGCCAAGCTGTCCGGAGACGACGGCGCCCTGGCCATCGCGCACACCGTGCTCGCCATGCTGGCCGCGGTCGACAGCGATCCGCACGGCAACTACACGAACTACGTGCGGGCGCTCGAACACGCGGAGCGGGCCGGCGATCTGCTGCAGTCGATCCGGATCCGGGTGAACCGGTCCTCGCACCACATCGCGGAGGGCGACTACCAGCACGGGTTGAAGGAGCTGGACGTCGCCATCGAGCTGGCCGACCGAGCCGGCTTCGCAGTCTTCCGTGCGCTGGCCCTGAACAACCGTGGTGAGGCGCTACTCCGGCTGGGCCGCCTCGACGAGGCCATCGGTGAGCTGGAGGCGTCCCGGGCGCTCTACCAGAAGCTGGACTCCAGGCGAGTCGCACAGCCGCTGTCCGTTCTCGGCGAGGTCTATCGCGAGCGTGGTGACCGGGCGATGGCCAGAGCCTGCTTCGAGGAGGCCATCCCGATCGCCGAGGCGACCAAGGACATGCAGTCCCTGGTGCCGTCGCTGGCCGGTTTGGCGCGCGTACTCGCGGTCGAGGAGCCCCAGCGTGCTGCCGAGCTGGCCGCATTGGCTCGGCAGGCAGTTGCCTATGGCCCTGTCCTCGGTCTGTCCGGTGCGCTGGTCGCGCTTGGCTGGGTGACGTTGCACGCAGGCAACCAGACAGAGGCCGCCACCACCGCCCAGGAGGCCGCCGCGCTCTGCCGTAAGCGTCGCGACCGAGCCGGATTGGCGGACGCGCTCGAGCTGTACGCCGCAGCCGGCGGCGCCGAAGTACTGCACGAGGTCCTCAACATCCGCAGCGAGCTAGGAGACCAGCTAGGTGAGGCCCGCGCCGAGCTAATGCTTGCCAAGCGCACCAGTGGCTCCGAAGGTCGTGAGCTGGCTCTGCGCGCGCACCAGCGGTTCCTGGCCGCAGGTGCGACCCGGTACGCCGCAGCCGCGCTGGCAGCCAGTGAGGAGACCGGTCCGGTCCCCGTCCGGATCGAGTGCCTGGGTGGCTTCCGGGTGCTGCGGGACGGCAAGGCGGTCCAGCTGGGGGAGTGGCCGTCGAAGAAGGCTCGCGACCTGCTGAAGATCCTGGTGGCCCGTCGCTGCCGCCCGGTCGCCCGCGTGCAACTGCTGGACCTGCTCTGGCCGGAGCAGGACGAGTCGGTCGCGTCACCGCGGCTGTCGGTCGCGCTGTCGACCGTGCGGTCCGTACTCGACCCGGAGAAGCGGTACGCCGCGGACCGGTTCGTCGGCGCGGATCGGGCGACGATCTGGCTCGACGGTGAGCAGGCGGCCGTGGATGTGGAGCAGTTCCTGCACGACGCCCGGGAGGGCCTCAACACCAGCGATCTCCGGTTGCTCCGGGCCGCCGAGGCGGCGTACTCCGGGGACTTCCTGGAGGAGGACGTGTACGCCGACTGGGCCGCCGGCATGCGGGAGGAGGCGCGGGCGCTCTACGTCCGGGTGGCGCGGGTGCTGGCCGAGCGGGGCCGGCGTGACCCCGACGCGGCCGCCGGATACCTGCTCCGGATCCTGCAGCGGGACCAGTACGACGAACGCGCGCACCTCGGCCTGGTGTCGGCGTTCCAGGCGAGCGGGGCGCACGGTGAGGCCCGCCGGGCCTACCGCACCTATGTGCAGCGGATGGGCGAGCTGGAGGTCGAGCCGGCGCCCTATCCGGCCGTCCCGGCCCGGCTTTAAGACTTTCTGAAGATCCGGCCGCACCATCTGACCATGGCAGCGCCGGTGCACAACCCAGTGGTGGTTCGCGAGTACGACCGCGCGGGGCATCCCGGTCGCGACTACCGCACCGAACCGGGTACTCCGATCAGGGCGACCCTGGCCGGAGTAGTGGTCCAGGTCGAGCACCGGCGGGTCGTGGTCGAGTCGAACGCGATCTGGCACGTCTACGACCAGCTAGCCGAACGCACGGTCAGCCAGGGGGAGACCGTGGAGACGGGCGACCTGCTGGGTCTCGCGGCCGGTCCGCACCTGCACTACGAGGAGCGGGTCGCGCCGTACGGAGTGGGGGACCAGCGGAGCCCGCAGTTCGATCTGCATACGAATGCCCGGATGCGGAGGGTGGCGCAGGACGGGTCGGTCGTGGAGGGAGCGACCGAGCCGTCCGGCGCTACCGTTGACCCGTGATCGCGTCGACCTTCGAGACCGCCCGCCTGGTCATGCTGCCGCTGCGCGTCGAGTACGCCGCGGAGATGGCGAAAGTCCTCGCCGACCCGGCGCTCTACACGTTCACCGGCGGTGAACCGCCCAGCCTGGAGGTCCTGGAGGAGCGCTACCGCCGTCAACTCGCGGGACCGGGCCGCGATGACGAGCACTGGCTGAACTGGGTGATCCGGTACGACGGCCGGCTCGCGGGCTACGTGCAGTCGACAGTCACCGGTACGACGGCCGAGATCGCCTGGGTGGTCGGTGCGGACTGGCAGGGCCGCGGCCTCGCCAAGGAGGCGGCACTGGGCCTCGTCACCTGGCTGGACGGTCAGGGCGTCGAGCAGGTCATCGCCCACGTGCACCCCGACCACGCGGCCTCGGCCGCCGTCGCCGCGGCCGCGGGACTCACTCGCACAGCTCACCTGGACGACGGCGAGTACCTCTGGACGAACAGACCCGGCCCCGAAGGACCGGGTCTGCCGGGATAGCGCTCAGAGCGGCCGGACGTTCTCCGCCTGCAGGCCCTTCGGGCCCTGCGCGACCTCGAACTCGACCTTCTGGTTCTCCTCGAGCGACCGGAAGCCGCTCGTCGCGATCGCCGAGTAGTGCACGAACACGTCGGCACCGCCGCCGTCCTGGGTGATGAAGCCGAAGCCCTTCTCACCGTTGAACCACTTCACTGTTCCGCTGGCCATGATCTGCTCCTCTGAGTTCGGGCCGGGGACGGGCTCCGGCGGCGCCGGGTCCCGGGTTGCCGCAACGAGCCCTCCCACCGCAGACCAGAGCCTGAAATGAGAAAACGCCCGGCGGATCACAAATCCGCGGGCGCTTCGAAACGAACGGGAACTGCAAACTGCAACCGCCCAAGACCCTAGCAGACCGCCAACCACCCGTCACCGCGCCGCGCGTCGTACGCGTCCGGCGTACCCGGCCAGACCGCCGCGCACCCGGACCGCCCACACTCGCACGCGAACGGGTACGGCGGCAGCTCCGCCAGCCCGACGTCCGCCTGCCACAACCGCCCCTGCCGGCACGCGGTCTCGTTCTCGAACCGCCGCTGCCGCCTTAACTCCTCACCGGCCCCGAGCCGCGGCAGCGATCCCAGCGCTCCCTCGACCGCCGCTCCGATCGACGCCCAGTCCGGCGCGGCCGGCACCTCGATCAGCGGCCGACCGTGCTCCACGGCCTCTGCCCGGACCCGATCAGCCAGTACGGCGTCCCGCGCGAGCAACCCCTCCAGCCGCGCGCGCCCCTCCGGATCTTCGGTCCGGGCCAGTCGCTCCTCGCGTGCCCGCCGGGTCTGCTCGCCGTCCGGCACCAACCACACCGCGGCCGCCACCCCGTCCGCCATCGAGGGGAACAACTGCGGCCCCTCCACCAACGCCGGTACGTCGCCCAGTCCGCGACCCCGCACATCCGCGGCGACCAACTCGAGTCGAAGGGCCGAGATCCGCACGAACGCATCGGCCGCGACGACGGGGCCGTCCGCCAGATCCTCGGCCAGCGGCCGCAGCGGCGGCATCCGGGGCACGTGGTCGTAGGTCCACAGGTCGACCGGATGCAGCGGCAGATCCCGGCGGCGGGCGAGGGCGCGCGCGATCGTGGACTTCCCGGCTCCGGGCGCCCCGCCGATCCACGCCATCGGTGGCCATGTCATCCCGGCAGTCTCGCAGAAACTGGCGAGCGCTTGCCGGGAAGTGTGATCTTGACCGCATTCAGGCTCCCGCCTACTGTATGCCGTATACCAAGCCCCTCCGGAAGGTGGGACCGATGGACTCTGCCCGTTTCGCGGTCAACTGCTCGATCCTGTTCACCGAACTCCCACTCCTGGAGAGGCCCGCGGCCGCGAGCGCGGCCGGGTTCGGTGCGGTCGAGTTCTGGTGGCCCTTCGACACCCACCTGCCCGGTGACGCCGAGGTGGACGCGTTCGAACGCGCCGTCCGCGACGCCGGCGTGCAACTGACCGGACTGAACTTCGCCGCCGGCGACCTGCCCGGCGGCGATCGCGGCCTGGTCTCCTGGCCGCAGCGCTCGCTCGAGTTCCGCGACAACCTCGCGGTCACCCTCGGCATCGGCGAACGGCTCGGTTGCCGCGCCTTCAACGCGTTGTACGGCAACCGCGTCGACGGGGTCCGGCCGGAGGCCCAGGACGAGCTGGCCACCGAGAACCTCGCACTGGCGGCGACCGCGGCCGGCTCGTTCGGCGGCGTCGTACTGGTCGAGCCGGTCAGCGGTGCCGACCGCTACCCACTCCGGACGGCGGCCGACGCGGTCGCCGTGATCGACCGGGTCCGGGCCGCGTCCGGGGTGACCGCCATCGGACTGCTGGCCGACCTCTACCACCTCACCGTCAACGGGGACGACGTGACGGCGGCGATCGCGACGTACGCGGACCGGATCGCGCACGTCCAGCTCGCCGACGCTCCCGGCCGGAACGAACCCGGCACCGGGAAGATCGCGGTCGACCAGCACCTCGACGAGCTCCGGGCCGCCGGCTACGACGGCTGGATCGGGCTCGAGTACACGCCGAGCGGCACGACGGCCGAGAGCTTCGACTGGATCTCACCCACCGACTGAAAGGCAGCTGGCATGCCCCGAATGACCGCCGCCCGGGCCGCCGTGGAGATCCTTCGCCGCGAAGGCATCACCCATCTGTTCGGCCTGCCCGGCGCGGCCATCAACCCGTTCTACTCCGCCGTCCGCGCCCAGGGCGAGCTGCGGCACGTGCTGGCCCGGCACGTCGAGGGCGCCTCGCACATGGCCGAGGGCTACACCCGCGCGAAACCCGGCAACCTCGGCGTCTGCGTCGGTACGTCGGGACCGGCGGGCACCGACATGATCACCGGCCTGTACTCCGCGAGCGCCGACTCGATCCCGATCCTGTGCATCACCGGCCAGGCCCCGGTCGCCAAGCTGCACAAGGAGGACTTCCAGGCGATCAACATCGCCGACATCGCCGCGCCGGTCACCAAGTGGGCGGTCACGGTGATGGAGCCGGCCCAGGTCCCCGGCACCTTCCAGAAGGCCTTCAAACTGATGCGCGAGGGCCGGCCGGGTCCGGTGCTGATCGATCTGCCGCTGGACGTCCAGCTCGCCGAGATCGACTTCGACCCCGAGCTCTACACACCCCTCCCGATCGCCACGCCACGCGCGACGGTCGCCCAGGCCGAGTCGGTACTGCGGATGCTCGCCGAGGCGGAACGCCCGCTGATCGTGGCCGGTGGCGGCATCATCAACGCGGACGCCTCCGACCTGCTGGTCGAGTTCGCCGAGCTCACCAACGTGCCCGTGATCCCAACGCTGATGGGGTGGGGGAGCATCCCGGACGACCATCGGCTGATGGCCGGCATGGCGGGTCTGCAGACCTCGCACCGCTACGGCAACGAGACCCTACTGGCCTCCGACCTGGTGATCGGGATCGGCAACCGCTGGGCGAACCGGCATACCGGCGGTCTGGACGTCTACCGGGCCGGCCGGAAGTTCGTGCACATCGACATCGAACCGACCCAGCTCGGCCGGGTGTTCGCGCCGGACCTCGGCATCGTGTCGGACGCCCGCGCGGCGCTCGAGGTCCTGCTCCACGTCGCCCGGCAGCAGGCGCCATTGGCCGATCGGTCCGAGTGGGTCTCGGCGTGCCGCGACCGCAAGCAGACGCTGGAACGGCGGACCGGCTTCGCCGACGTACCGGTGAAGCCGCAACGGGTCTACCAGGAGATGAACCATGCCTTCGGCCCCGAGACCCGCTACGTGTCGACAATCGGATTGTCACAGATCCAGGCCGCCCAGATGCTGCACGTCTACCGGCCGCGGCACTGGATCAACGCCGGCCAGGCCGGGCCACTCGGCTGGACCGGCCCGGCGGCTCTCGGGGTCGCGGTCGCGGACCCGGACGCGACGGTGGTGGCGCTGTCGGGTGACTACGACTTCCAGTTCCTGATCGAGGAGCTCGCGGTCGGCGCGCAGTTCAACATCCCCTACATCCACGTGGTGGTGAACAACTCCTACCTCGGCCTCATCCGGCAGGCCCAGCGCAACCTGGACATGGACTACTGCGTGCAGCTCGCCTTCGACAACATCAACAGCCCCGAGGTCGACGGGTACGGCGTCGACCACGTGAAGGTCGCGGAAGGCCTCGGCTGCAAGGCGTTGCGGGTGTTCGAACCCGACGACATCCTGCCCGCGTTGGACGACGCCAAGAAGCTGCTCGTCGAGCACCAGGTGCCGGTGATCGTCGAGGTGATCCTGGAGCGGATCACCAACGTGTCCATGGGCACCGAGCTCGACAACATCGTCGAGTTCGAGGAGCTGGACGAGATCGTGCACCCGGTTCCCACTGCTTCGGGCCCGAGGAGGGACTGATGAAGGTAGCTGTTCTCGGTGCCGGCGCGATCGGTGCCTACGTCGGCGCGGCCCTGCACCGCGGTGGGAGCGAGGTCCACCTGATCGCCCGCGGCGCCCATCTGGAGGCGATCCGGTCCGATGGCGTCCGGGTGCTCAGCCCGCGCGGCGACTTCGAGGCCCGTACGCCGGCCACCGACGACCCGGCCGAGGTGGGTCCGGTCGACTACGTCTTCCTCGGACTCAAGGCTAATTCCTATGCGTCCGCCGGCCCGTTGCTCGAGCCGCTGCTGCACGACGAGACGGTCATCGTCGCCGCGCAGAACGGCATTCCGTGGTGGTACTTCCACGGTCTCAAGGGCCCGTACGAAGGCCGGCGGATCGAGTCTGTCGATCCTGGGGGCTCGGTGACCCGGGTGCTGGATCTCGACCGCGCTGTCGGCTGCGTGGTCTACTGCTCGACCGAGCTCGAGGGTCCGGGCGTCGTACGCCATCTCGAAGGCACCCGCTTCTCGATCGGTGAGCCGTCCGGCGGGATCTCGGACCGGTGCGCGGCGTTCAGCGAGGCGATGATCGCCGGCGGGCTGAAGTGTCCGGTCGAGGAGGACATCCGTAAGGACATCTGGATCAAGCTGCTCGGCAACGCGGCGTTCAATCCGATCAGCGCGCTCGCCCGGGCGACGATGGTGGAGATCGCCACGCACGAGGGCACCCGGGCCATGGTCCGGCTGATGATGGAGGAGTCGCTGGCGATCGCGGCCGCGGTCGGCTGCCATCCCGACATCTCGGTCGACAAGCGGATCAACGGCGCCGAACGCGTCGGCGAGCACAAGACGTCGATGCTGCAGGACTTGGAGAAGGACAAACCGCTGGAGCTGGACGTGATCCTCGCCGCGGTCGTCGAGCTCGCGGACCTCACCGGCGTCCCGGCGCCGACACTGCGCGCCGTCCACGCGGTCGCCGACCTGCTCGCCACGAAGGTCGGGATAGCGCAGGTGCCGGCACCGTCCTAGAAGCCAGGTGGGTCCGGCCACAGCGACGTCGGACCCACCTGTTCCATCACAGCTCGGTCGGCCCGAGTGCCAGACCGGCGACGAAGTGCGCGACCGGCTCCGCCATCACCTCCAGCTCCAGTACGACGAGCTCGTTGTGCCCAGGACGCAGTACCGGAGCCGGGACGTAGAGCGTCTCCTGCGGTCCACGGCGCGAGTAGCGGCCGAGACAGAACCCGTTCACCCAGGCGATGCCCTTGCCCCAGGCAACCGTGGACAGGAAGTGGTCGGCCGGCTCGGCGACGTCGAAGCCGGCCCGCCACGCGGTCGGACCGACGCCAGGGGCATCCGGAGTCCGCGCGTCCCACAGGCGCGTCACGGTGTCCAGGTCGATCACGCACGCCGACCAACCGGTCAACTCGGCCGAGCCGAGCTGGACCGGACCGATCAGTCCCTTCGGCTCGCCGATCCGACGCCCGTAGTTCACCCGGCCCTGGTCCTCCACGAGGATCTCCAGCCGGCCGCGGCCGCGCGGCACCATCAGCGCGCGGTCGTGCCGTTCCCGATCGAGTACGCCGATCGGATCGCCGTCGAGGTACACGTACGCCCGGTCCCGCACCTCGTCGACGGTCAGCAGCGCCGGACCGTCGATGTCGATCGTGGTCCGGAAGAGCGCCAACCGGGCGTCCAGGTCGTCGAGCGTCGGCATCACCTGGTGGTCACTCCACGCACCGAAGGCCGAGGGGTCGGCGAGCAATCGGATCGGTGAGTCGAGCGCGGCGGAGGTCTCCGGCGCGGCGGTCCCCGACGCCGGGACAACGTCGGGGACCGGCGCGTACCGGGAGATGACCTCCCGGAAGGCGTGGAACTTCGCCGTCGGGTTCCCGGCCTCGTCCACGGGAGCGTCGTAGTCGTACGACGTGACCGTCGGCCGGTAGACGCCCTTGTCGTTGGCCCCACTCGTCAGCCCGAAGTTCGTGCCGCCGTGAACCATGTAGATGTTCACCGACGCGCCCGCCGCGAGCAGGGCGTCCAACTCGGCGGCGGCCTCGGCGACCCCGGTCGTGTGGTGCGGTCCACCCCAATGGTCGAACCACCCGTCCCAGAACTCCATGCACATCAACGGTCCGGTCGGCTGGTGCTTCCGCAGGGTCGCCAACCGTTCCTCGACCCGCGACCCGAAGGATCCGGTCCGCAGTACTCCGTCCAGACCGCCGGCCACCAGCATCGCGTCCACCGGCTGGTCGACCGTGACCAGCGGCACGGTGATCCCGGCGTCCCGGATGATCTCGGCCACCGACTTCAGGTACGTCGTGTCGTCGCCGAACGCGCCGTACTCGTTCTCGACCTGGACCAGCAGGACCGGGCCGCCCTGGTCGACCTGCAGCGGCCGGACGATCCGGAGTACTTCGTGCAGGTAGTCCCGGACGGCGGCCAGGAACTTCGGCTCGTTCCGGCGGATACCCATGCCCGGCTCCCGGAAGAGCCAGGCAGGGAGTCCGCCGTTGTCCCACTCCGCGCAGATGTACGGGCCGGGGCGGACGATCGCATACAGCCCCGCGTCGGCCACCTCCCGCAGGAACCGCTCGAGGTCGAGCATCCCGGCGGTGTCGAAGGCGCCCGGCCGCGGGCTGTGCGCGTTCCACGGCACGTACGTCTCGATGGTGTTGAGCCCCATCAGGCGGGCCTTCTCGATCCGGTCGGCCCACTGGTCCGGGTGCACCCGGAAGTAGTGCAGCGCCCCGGACAGGATCCGGAAGGGCCGGCCGTCGAGCAGGAAGTCGGACTCACCGATCGCGAAGTGGGTCACGGTCAGCCGTTCACCTGGAAGCCCTGCTGGTTGCCGTAGGCCACCAGCGCGTCCTGCCAGGCCTGCAGACCGGTGTTCAGGTCCGACTTGGACTGGTACGACTTGCCGACGGTGTCGCCGTAGATGCTGTTGGCGTACAGCTCGTACGGCAGGTAGCTCCAGCCCTTGACGACCTGGCCGGCCGCGCCGGTGAGCACCTGGTTGATCTTCTGGCCGCCGAAGTACGCGCTCGGCTTGTCCACGAACGCCGGGTCCTGCAGGTCCTTCGTGGTGGCCGGGAAACCACCGCTGGCCAGGAACGGCTTCACGCCCTCGTCGTGGTTCAGCCAGCGCACGAACGCCGCCGCCAGCGCCGGGTTCGCGCTCTGCTTCAGCACCGACTGCGTGCTGCCGCCGTTCTCCGCGGTGGCCGGCTGCCCGTCGTACGTCGGCATCGGGGCGACCCGCCACTTGCCCGCGCCGGCCTTGACCGACGCCTCCATCACCCCCGGCATCCACGCGCCGGTCGGCATGGTGGCGATGGTGCCGTCGCCGAGCGCCTTGAACCACTCGTCGGTCCAGCCCGGGATCTGCGCCACCAGACCGCCCTCGACCAGCTGGTTCCAGCTGCCGGTCCACTTCTTCGAGCCTTCGTCCTGCAGGTTGATCGTGATGTTCTTGCCGTCGGTCTTGAACGGCGTACCGCCCGCCTGCCAGATCATGCTGGTGGTGAAGCCGGCGTCGCCCGAGTCGTTGGCGATGTAGGCCTTCGGGTTCGCCGCGTGCAGCTTCTTGGCGGCGGCGACGTACTCGTCCCAGGTCTTCGGTACGGCGATGCCGTACTTGTCGAAGACCTCCTTGTTGTAGAAGAGCGCCATCGGCCCCGAGTCCTGCGGCAGGCCGTACAGACCCGCACCGGCGTGGACGGCAGCCCAGGTCGACGGGGTGTACGCCGACTCGTACTGGTCGAAGCCGTACTCGTTCAGGTCGACCAGCGAGCCGGGCAGCGCGAACTGTGGCAGCGCCTGGTACTCGATCTGGGCCACGTCCGGTGCACCGGAGCCGGCCTTGATCGCGTTCTGCAGCTTGGTGTAGTGGTCGTTGCCGGTCCCGGCGTTGACGTAGTTCACCTTGACGTTCGGGTACTGCTTCTGGAACGCCGCGACCTGGGCCTCGGCCGAGGGCGTCCAGCTCCAGTAGGTGATGGTGCCGCCGGCCTTGAGCGCGGCGTCGACCGCGTCGGGCGAGCCGGTCGCCTGACCACCACCGCCGCTCGAGCTGTCCGAACCACCGCAAGCCGCCACGACCGCGAGCGCGGTGAGAGCGGCCCCGGCAACCACCAGGTGCCGGATGCGCCGATGAGACTTCATGGTGTTCCCTTTCACTTGACGCTGCCTGCGCTCAGGCCGGACTGCCAGAACCGCTGGAGCAGGAGGAAGGCGACCACGAGGGGCACGATCGTCAGCAACGATCCGGTGATCACCAGGTTGTAGATGGGGCGGGCCCCCACGCCGGTCGCCTGGTTGCTCCACTGGGTGAGCCCGACCGTGAGGGGGTAGAGGTTGGGTTTGCTGAGCATGATCAGCGGGAGGAAGTAGTTGTTCCAGGTCGACACCACCGCGAACAGCAGCGTGGTGACGATGCCGGGGGCAAGCAGTCGCAGGGCGACGGTGAAGAAAATCCGGACCTCGCCGGCCCCGTCGATCCGGGCTGCCTCGAGCAGCTCGACCGGGATCGCGTCGGTCGCGTAGACCCACATCAGGTAGAGCCCGAACGGGCTGACCAGCGAGGGGATGATGATCGCCCAGACCGTGTTCGTCAGCCCGAGGTTGGAGAACATCAGGAACGTCGGCACCGCCAGCGCCGTCCCCGGTACGGCGACCGCCCCGAGCAGCACCGCGAAGACCGCGCGCCGGCCGGCGAACTTGTACTTCGCCAGGCCGTAGCCGGCCGCGGTCGCGAGCAGCGTCGCACCGCCGGCGCCGACCACGACGTACAGCACCGTGTTGCCGAGCCAGCGCAGGAAGATGCCGTCGTTGTAGGTCAGCGTGTCCTTGATGTTGTCGAAGAACGCGAAGCTGTTGCCGAACCACAGCCCCGGGCTGGAGAGCAGGTCGTTCTGCGTCTTGGTCGCGCTGATGAACAGCCAGACCAGGGGGACCAGCGTGTAGATCAGGTAGAGCACCATCACCCCGGTCAGCAGCGGCGACCGTTTCGGCCGCAACGGCGAGGTCGCGCTCTTCTTGTTCGCCGTCCGCGTGGTCGTGGCGACGCGCGGCGCGTCCATAGTGGTCGTCACAGTGCCTCCCGGGAGCCGCGGAGCTGGACGACGTACGCGATGATCGCGGTGATGACGCCCATCACGATCGCGATCGTGGCGGAGTAGTTGAACTGCTGTCCGGCGAAGGACAGGTTGTAGGCGTACATGTTGGGCGTGTAGTACGTCGTGATCACGTTCGGTGCCAGCGTGCGCAGGATGTTCGGCTCGTTGAACAGCTGGAAGCTGCCGATGATCGAGAAGATGGTCGCGATCACGATCGCGCCGCGCAGCGCCGGCAACTTCACCGCCCGGATCGTCCGGAACGTCCCGGCGCCGTCGATCGCGGCCGCCTCGTACAGCTCACCCGGCACCGTGCGCAGCGCCGAGTAGAAGATCAGCATGTTGTAGCCGACGAACTCCCAGGTGACGATGTTGGCGATCGACGGCAGCATCCAGCTGCCGCTCAGCGGCTGGATCGCGGTCGTGCCGAACAGCTCGTTCAGGTCGGCGGCCAGGCCGAAGTTGTTGCCGTAGATGTAGCCCCACATCAGCACCGCGACCACGCCGGGGACGGCGTACGGCAGGAAGATCACGATCCGGAAGAAGCCGGCCGCGTGCAGCCGGGCGCTGTCGATCGCCAGCGCCGCGAGCAGGGCCAGCACCAGCATCACCGGCACCTGGACGACCAGGAACACCGCGACCCGGCCGAACGCCTCCCAGAACTTCGGGTCGCGCAGCGCCTCGGTGTAGTTGTCCAGGCCGACGAACACGGTGCCGCCGAAGAACGCCTGGTCACGGAACAGACTCAGGTAGATCGCGTACCCGATCGGAGCCAGGAAGGTGAGCGCGAAGACGGCCAGGAACGGGCCGACGAAGACCCAGCCCTTCCCGTCCTGACGGAACCTCCCACGCCTTCGGCGCAGTGCCACGGACTCGCTCATCCCTCCGCCGGCCTCCTTCGAAACTTGTCGCCGACACGCGATGTTGACGTCAACATCGATCGCCGAGACGGTAGCGTGTTTACGTCAACATGTCTACACTTCCGGGACAAGCGAGGAGGGGTCGGATGTCAGCCGAGGAGTCTCCGGTCCGGCGGCGGCGCGGACCGTCGATGGCCGACGTGGCCCGCCTGGCCGGCGTGTCCGGTCAGACCGTGTCCCGGGTCGCGAACGACCGGCACAACGTGGACGCGACCACCCGGGACCGGGTCCAGGCCGCCATGCGCGAGCTCGGCTACCGGCCGAACAGTGCCGCCCGGGCGCTGCGCAACGGCCAGTTCCGGAGCATCGGCGCGATCGTCTTCGAGCTGTCCAGCTTCGGTACGACGCGGACGCTGGACGCGGTCGCCGCGGCGGCCACCATCAGCGGCTACGCGATCAACCTGCTGCCGGTGCTCGACGTGAACCAGCGCGCGGTCACGAACGCGTTCAGCCGGCTCGGCGAGCAGGCGGTCGACGGCGTGATCATCCTGATCGAGGCGCACACCCTGGACGAGGCCGGCGTACTGCTGCCCGAGGGGCTGCCGGTCGTCGTGGTCGACTCCAGCGCCCACTACGACTACCCGATCGTCGACACGGACCAGGCGCAGGGCGCCCGGCAGGCCACCGAGCACCTGCTGGACCTCGGTCACCAGACCGTCTGGCACCTCGGCGGCCCACCGACGTCGTTCGCCGCCGACCGGCGCCGGCGTTCCTGGGAGCGGACGCTGACCGAGCGTGGCCGCGAGGTCCCACCGGTGCTGGACGGCGACTGGTCGGCCGGGTCCGGATACGAGGCCGGCCGCCGGCTGGCCGCCAACCCGGACGTGACGGCCGTGTTCGTCGCGAACGACCAGATGGCGCTCGGGCTGCTGCGCGCGCTGCACGAGGCCGGGCGGGTGGTGCCGGACGACGTCAGCGTGGTCGGCTTCGACGACATGGAGGAGGCCGCGCACTTCTGGCCCCCGCTGACCACGATCCGGCAGAACTTCACCGACGTCGGCCGGCTCAGCGTCGACGCCCTCATCCGCGAGATCCAGGCCGGCGAACACCACCACGACCCAGTCGCCGTACCCACCAAGTTGGTCGTCCGCAGCAGCACCGCCCCGCCCCGCACCCCCTAACCCCAACCCCGCCCCGCCCCGCCCGCGCCTAGCCCGCCCCGCCCGCGCCTAGCCCGCCCCGCCCGCGCCTAGCCGGCCCGCGCTCAGCCCGGCCCGCGCGCCCGCGCCCAGCCCGCCCGCGCGTAGCTCCGCCCGCCCTGCCCCGCCGCTTCGGCCCGCCCGCGCCGCCGCCACTTGGCTGGTGGACCCTTCACCTGGTGGGTTCTCCACCCTGGATACGGGTGAAGAACCCACCATTTGGCTGGTGAACCAGGGAAATGCACGACGGCGTGCAGGGGCACGTGGCCGCGGCCCGGGTGAACCAGGAAAGTCAGCGGGCGGAGAGGTGTTCGACGACTTTCAGGAGGGCGGAGTGGTCGAGGGAGCCGTGGCCTTGGGCGCGGGCGGCGGCGACCAACTGGGCGACGACTCCGGTGAGGGGGAGGGCGACGCCGGCCGCGCGGGCGGAGGCCAGCGCGATGCCCATGTCCTTGTGGTGCAGGTCGATCCGGAAGCCGGGCTCGAACTGGCGGGCGAGCATCGTGGTCGCCTTGAGGTCGAGGATGCGGTTGCCGGCCAGTCCGCCGGCGAGCACCTCCAGGCCGCGTTCGCCGTCGACGCCGGAGGCCTCGAGCAGCACGATCGCCTCGCTGACCAGGCCGATGATGCCGGCCACCATCAACTGGTTCGCCGCCTTGACGGTCTGCCCGGCGCCGTGACCGCCGACGTGGACGATGGTCCGGCCGAGATCCTCGAGGATCGGTGTCGCCGCCTCGAAGTCGGCCGCGTCGCCGCCGACCATGATCGACAGCGATGCCTTGATCGCACCCTGCTCGCCGCCGCTGACCGGCGCGTCCAGCACGCGTACGCCGCGCTCGGCGCCGGCCGTCGCCACTTCACGTGACGTCTCCGGCGCGATCGAGCTCATGTCGATCAGCAGTACGCCGGGCTGGACCGCCGCGAGCACGCCGTGCGGACCGAGCACGACGTCGGCGACCTGCGGTGAGTCCGGCAGCATCGTGATCACCACCTCGGCTCCGGCGACGGCGGACGCGAGGTCCGCGGCCGGCTTCCCGCCCGCCTGTGCCAGCCGGTCCACCGCCGCCGGTACGACGTCGTACCCGGTGACGGCATGTCCGGCGCGGACCAGGTTGGCGGCCATGTGCGACCCCATGATCCCGAGACCGACAAAGCCGACCGCGGTCATACGGCAACCTCCTCGACGGCCATCACCGCACGCATCAGCTGGGCGGTCTCCGACGGCGTCCTGCCGACCTTGACGCCGACGGCCTCGAGGGCCTCCTGCTTGGCGGCCGCCGTACCGGAGGAGCCGGAGACGATGGCGCCCGCGTGGCCCATCGTCTTGCCCTCGGGCGCGGTGAAGCCGGCCACGTAGCCGACGACCGGCTTGGTGACGTTGTCCTTGATGAACGCCGCCGCCCGCTCCTCGGCGTCGCCGCCGATCTCGCCGATCATCACGATCGCGTCGGTGTCCGGGTCGTCCTGGAACGCCTGCAGCGCGTCGATGTGCGTCGTGCCGATGATCGGGTCACCGCCGATCCCGATCGCGGTGGAGAACCCGAAGTCCCGCAGCTCGTACATCATCTGGTACGTCAGCGTGCCCGACTTCGACACCAGCCCGATCCGGCCGGGGCCCGCGATGTCGGCGGGAATGATGCCGGCGTTGGCCCGGCCCGGGCTGATGATGCCGGGGCAGTTCGGCCCGATGATCCGAGTCCCCGCGGCGGCCGCGTGCGCGAAGAACGCCGCGGTGTCGTGCACCGGGACGCCCTCGGTGATCACGACCACGAGCGGAATCCCCGCGTCGACGGCCTCGATCACCGCGCCCTTGGTGAACCGCGGCGGCACGAACACCACCGAGACGTCGGCGCCGGCTGCCTTCACCGCGTCGGCGCAGGAGCCGTAGACCGGGATCGACCGCTTCGCGAAGTCGACCGACCGGCCGCCCTTGTCCGGAGTCACCCCGCCGACGATGTTGGTGCCGGCGGCAAGCATCCGGCTGGTGTGCTTCTGTCCTTCGGACCCGGTCATCCCTTGCACGACGACCCGGCTCTGCTCGGTCAGGAAGATCGCCATCTCACGCCTCCTAGTTCTGTGCTGCGAGTTCGGCGGCGCGGGCGGCCGCGCCGTCCATCGTGTCCACCACGGTCACCAGCGGGTGGTTGGCCCGGGCAAGGATCCGGCGGCCTTCGTCGACGTTGTTGCCGTCCAGCCGGACCACCAGCGGCTTGTCCGCCGTGTCGCCCAGCACCGCGAGTGCCTGGACGATGCCGTTCGAGACCGCGTCGCAGGCGGTGATGCCGCCGAACACGTTCACGAACACGCTGCGGACCTGGGCGTCGCCGAGGATGATGCCGAGACCGTTCGCCATCACCTCGGCCGACGCGCCACCCCCGATGTCCAGGAAGTTCGCCGGTTTCACGCCGCCGTACGCCTCTCCGGCGTACGCGACCACGTCGAGGGTGGACATGACCAGGCCGGCGCCGTTGCCGATGATGCCGACCGAGCCGTCCAGCTTGACGTAGTTGAGGCCCTTCTCCTGGGCCGCGGCCTCGAGCGGATCGGCGGCCGCCTTGTCCTCGAACCCGGCGTGGTCGGTGTGCCGGTACGACGCGTTGTCGTCCAGCGTGACCTTGCCGTCGAGGGCCTCGAGGGTCCCGTCGGCCAGTTTCACCAGCGGGTTCACCTCGACCAGCGAGGCGTCCTCGGCGACGAACACGTCCCACAGCCGCCGTACGACGTCCTCCGCGCCGGCCGGGAAGCCCGCGGCCGCTACGATCTCGGCCGCCTTGGCCTCGTCCACGCCGACGGCCGGGTCGATCGCGATCTTGGCGATCGCGTCCGGGTTCGTGTGCGCGACCTCCTCGATCTCGACGCCGCCCTCGGTGCTGGCGATGCAGAGGTAGTCGCGGTTGGCGCGGTCGACCAGGAAGGAGAGGTAGTACTCCTCGGCGATGTCGGCGGCCGGCGCGAGCAGAACCCGGCGGACGGTGTGGCCCTTGATGTCCATGCTGAGGATCTCGCCGGCCCTGTCGACGGCCTCGGCGGGGGAGCCGGCCAGCTTCACGCCGCCGGCCTTGCCCCGGCCACCGGTCTTGACCTGGGCCTTCACCACCACGCGACCGCCCAGCTCCTCGGCCGCCGCGGCCGCGTCGGCCGGGTCCTCGATCACCCGGCCGAGCGTCACCGGGACGCCGTGCCGGGCGAACAACTCCTTGGCTTGGTACTCCATCAGGTCCACGATCGCGCCTCCTGGTCGGGGTTATCGGCGACTGTATGCTGTATGCACATCGCGTCACAAGGGCTCGACCGCAACACCCCGGGTCTGGACAGGCGACTCTGAGAGGAGTACCAAAGTTCCATACGGTATGCAGTAGTCAGGAGGCGACGATGAACCACGCGACTCCAACGCCCCGGGACGTGCGCGATGTGTACGGTCGGCGCTACCGGATCGGCGAAGATGCGCGAGACCTGACCGGGCACTCCCGGCGGTGGCAACTGTGGGCCGCCTGGGCCTGCATGGTCGCCATCAGCCCGTTGCAGTACTCCTTCGGCACCGCCGCGCTCGGGCTGCAGGACGGTCGTGGCTGGGGTGCCGTGGCGACGATGTGGCTGCTCGCCGTCTTCGTCGCCTGCCAGGCACTGATCGCCATCCCGGCCGCCTGGGCCCAGCGCGTACGCCGTGCCTCGCCGACCCAGCTCGTGGTCGGCGGCGGATTGCTCGCCGCGGTCGGCCTCGCGACGCTCGCGCATGCGGACAGCTACCCGCTGGTGGTGCTCGGCTACGCGATCGTCGGCGGAGCCGGTGCCGGTCTGGTGTACGCCGCCTGCATCACGACCGCGGCCCGGTGGTTCCCGGACCGGCGGACCGCCACGATCGGCTTCGTCACGGGTGGTTTCGCGGTCGGCGCCGTACCGAGCATCGCATTGTTGACAATCTTCCAATCCGCGGGCGGGCAGCGGATCGTGTTCGACCTCGCGGCCCTCGTCAGTGTGCTGGTGGTGCTGGTCGCCGGTGGAGTGCTGAAGGATCCGCCGCGGCACTGGTGGCCCGCGGACATCGACGCGCAGGCATGGGCGGTCGACCGCAAGCTCAACCGCAACATCCCGCACAACCTGCCCGCGGTCCGCCACTACCGTCCGGCCGAGGCGATGCGGACCGGAGCGTTGCCGCTGATGTGGCTGCTGCTCGCGGTCAGTACGGCGTTGTCCCTGTTCGGCATCGCGTTCGTGGTGAGCTACGCGGTCACGGCGGATTTGGGTGTCGCGGTTGCCGGGTTCGCAGCCGGAATGCTTGCCGCGGTCAACGGTCTTGGCCGGTCGCTGGCCGGGAACCTGTCCGACCAGTTCGGCCGGCGTCGGGTGCTGGCCGCCGTACTGATGGTCGAGGGGTTCACGCACGTCGGGCTGGTGGTCGCCGGGGAAGCCGGAGCCGGGTGGGCGTTCGTGCTGTGCGCGATGTTCGCCGGGCTCGGCGGCGGGGCGTTCTACGCGATCATGGCGAATCTCGTGCTGGAGTTCTTCGGCGAGAACAGCCTGCTGCAGAACCAGGCGATCCTGTACTCCGCCAAAGCCGCCGGCGGACTGCTCGGCGTCGGAGTCGCGGCGTCGGTCGTCGCCGCGGTCGGTTACCGGCCGCTGTTCCTCGGGGCCGGGCTGCTCGGCGTACTGACTGCGTTGGGTGTGCGGCTACTGAAACAGCCCGGACGGCCGGCGCTACCGGTCCGGCCACAGCTGGGGACGCCGGTCGCCGGGTCGGGCGAATGAGCGGCTACGGGCGGGTCGTCCGGCCCGATCCCTGCGTGATGGAGTTGGTGTCGAAGCTGGCCCGCGAGCCGTGGACCGATCGGCCGACGTGCGTGCATCCGACGTTGAGTGCGGTGGCGCGGGCAGTGCACGACCACAGCAGTTCGGCGGGCCGCCGGGCGTTGCTGCCCTTCGCGTCGAGTTTCATCGACACCGCGCGACCCGGATTCGAGCCCGCAGCCCGGGTGGTCGCCCTCTGCGTGTCGACCGCGCTGGCCGGCGGGGAGGTGACCAAGGACGAACGCGTCCGGTTGGCGAACGCGCATTGGACCGCGCTGCATCTGCTGACCGGACAGGACGAGCCCGGAGGAGCGGCCCGTTGGTGGCTGCCGCTCCTCGGCCGGCTCGGGTGGAGCGAGCCGTTCTACCGGACCTTCGTCGCCACCGAACAGGCCGCGGAAGCAGTCGCGGTCACCGCCCGATGCCCGGACGGCGACCGCGACCTCCGCCTACGTCAGCTCCTCAAGCAGTGTCTCGCGGCTCACGGTGCCCGCCGGCCGGGGGCGCCGAGGCCCTCGTGTTCGACGTCGGCCCAGAACGCGTGGTCGTAGTCCCCGTCGGGGATCACCACGAGCTCCTGCCGCCGCGGTGCGCGGACCTGCTGCTCGAGCCGGCTCAGGTCCGCCGAACACCGGTCCAGGTCGTCCATCAGCCGCAGTACGTCGAGATGCGGACCGAGCTGATTCCTCAACGCCAGCAGGGATTTCTCCAGTGCCTGCACGGCCTGGCGGGTCCGGTCGAGATCGTCGTGAATCGTCATCGCAGCCTCCTGGGGAGCGAACTCTGGACAACCACCGCGGCGTGCGATAAGACTACGACTACACCATACGGTATGCAATCTACATTGCTGTATCGACCACAGGGGCGAATCCCGGCCCTTCCGAGGAGATGACTGCAGATGGCGCAGACAGTGTCGGAGACCCAACCAGTCGCGGACGTCAAGGAGCCGGAACCGGCGACGATCTCAGGCGGCCACCTGGTCGCGAAGGCCCTGAAGGCCGAGGGGATCGACGTGATCTTCACCCTCTGTGGCGGTCACATCATCGACATCTACGACGGCTGCGTCGACGAGGGCATCGCGGTGGTCGACGTCCGGCACGAGCAGGTCGCCGCGCACGCGGCCGACGGCTACGCCCGGATGACCGGCAAGCCCGGGTGCGCGGTGGTCACCGCCGGCCCGGGGACGACGGACGCGGTCACCGGCGTCGCGAACGCCTTCCGGGCCGAGAGCCCGATGCTGCTGATCGGCGGCCAGGGCGCGCTGAACCAGCACAAGATGGGGTCCCTGCAGGACCTGCCGCACGTCGACATGATGACGCCGATCACGAAGTTCGCCGCGACCGTGCCGCACACCGCCCGGGTCGCGGACATGGTCTCGATGGCGTTCCGCGAGTGCTACAACGGCGCCCCCGGCCCGTCGTTCCTGGAGATCCCGCGCGACATCCTGGACAACTCGGTCCCGGTGGACTCCGCGACCGTCCCCGAGCCCGGCCGGTACCGCGCCTCCACCAGGAGCATCGGCGACCCGGCGAACATCGAGGCGCTGGCCGACCTGCTGGCCCGGGCCGAGAAGCCGGTGGTGCTGCTCGGCACCCAGGTGTGGACCTCGCGCGGCAGTGACGCGGCGATCGAGTTCGTCCGGCAGCTCGACGTACCGGCGTTCATGAACGGCTCGGCCCGCGGCACGCTGCCGCCCGGCGACCCGCACCACTTCCACCTGTCCCGGCGGTACGGCTTCAACAACGCCGACCTGATCCTGATCGTCGGTACGCCGTTCGACTTCCGGATGGGGTACGGCCGCCGGCTGCCGAAGAACGCGACCGTGGTCCAGATCGACATGGACTACCGCACCGTCGGCAAGAACCGCGACATCGACCTCGGCCTGGTCGGCGACCCGGGCGCGATCCTGGCCGCCGTCACCCAGGCCTCCTCCGGCCGGGTCCGGAAGGCCGACCGGAAGGCGTGGTTCGCCGAACTGCGGGCCGAGGAGGACGCGGCGTACCAGAAGCGGTTGCCGCGGCAGCTCTCGGACGCGAACCCGATCCACCCGCTGCGGCTGGCGCACGAGATCAACGAGTTCCTCACCGAGGACTCGATCTACATCGGCGACGGCGGGGACATCGTCACCTTCTCCGGCGGCGTGGTCCAGCCGAAGTCGCCCGGCCACTGGATGGACCCGGGCCCGCTGGGCACCATCGGCGTCGGCATCCCGTTCGTGATGGCGGCCAAGTACGCCCGGCCGGACAAGGAGGTCGTCGCGCTCTTCGGTGACGGCGCCTTCTCGCTCACCGGCTGGGACTTCGAGACCCTGGTCCGCTTCAACCTCCCGTTCGTCGGGGTCGTCGGCAACAACTCGTCGATGAACCAGATCCGCTACGGCCAGGAGGCGAAGTACGGCGAGGCCCGCGGCCGCGTCGGCAACACGCTCGGGGACGTCAAGTACGACGAGTTCGCCAAGATGCTCGGCGGGTACGGCGAGGAGGTCCGCGACCCCAAGGACATCGGGCCGGCCATGCAGCGCGCCCGCGAGTCCGGGCTGCCGTCACTGATCAACGTCTGGGTCGACCCGGACGCGTACGCCCCCGGAACCATGAACCAGACCATGTACAAGTAGAGGGGACCCCAGCATGCCGAAGGCCCTCGAAGGTGTCCGTGTACTCGACATGACGCACGTGCAGTCCGGACCGTCCTGTACCCAGATCCTCGCCTGGCTCGGCGCCGACGTCATCAAGCTCGAGGCGCCCACCGGTGACATCACCCGCCAGCAGCTGCGCGACCTGCCGGACGTCGACAGCCTCTATTTCACGATGCTGAACTGCAACAAGCGCAGCATCACGCTGAACATGAAGTCCGAGCGCGGCAAGGAGATCTTCACCGACCTGGTGAAGGACGTCGACATCCTGGTGGAGAACTTCGCCCCCGGCGCGATCGACCGGATGGGCTTCACCTGGGACCGGCTGCAGCTGATCAACCCGCAGCTGATCTACGCCTCGATCAAGGGCTTCGGCCCGGGCCGGTACGAGGACTTCAAGGCCTACGAGGTGGTCGCCCAGGCGATGGGCGGCGCGATGAGTACGACCGGTTTCGAGGACGGTCCGCCGACCGCCACCGGCGCCCAGATCGGCGACTCCGGCACCGGCATCCACCTGGTGGCCGGCATCCTGGCCGCGCTCTACCAGCGGACCAACACCGGCAAGGGCCAGCGGGTCAGCGTGGCCATGCAGGAGGCGGTGCTCAACCTGACCCGGGTCAAGTTGCGCGACCAGCAGCGGCTCGCCCACGGGCCGCTGCGCGAGTACCCGAACGAGCACTTCGGCGACGAGGTGCCGCGGTCGGGGAACGCCTCCGGCGGCGGGCAGCCCGGCTGGGCGCTGCGGTGCGCGCCCGGCGGTCCGAACGACTACATCTACGTGATCGTCCAGCCGCCCGGCTGGGCCCCGATCGCGAACCTGATCGGCAAGCCCGAGCTCGCCGACGACCCGGACTGGTCCACCCCGGTGGCCCGGCTGGACAAGCTCGACAAGATGTTCGCGCTGATCGAGCAGTGGACCGAGCAGCACACCAAGTTCGAGGTGATGGACAAGCTCAACGCGCTGAACGTGCCGTGCGGGCCGATCATGTCCACCCGCGAACTGATCGAGGACGAGACGCTGGCCGAGCTCGGCGCCGTGGTCGAGGTGAAGCACCCGCAGCGGGGCAGCTTCAAGACCGTCGGCTGCCCGATCAAGCTGTCCGACTCCCCGGTCCAGGTGGAGACCTCACCCGGCCTGGGCGAGCACAACACCGTCGTCTACGGCTCGCTCGGCATCGACGCGGGTGAGCTCGAGCAACTCAAGGCCGCCGGCGTCGTCTGACGCACACTTCCTGGGAATGGAGCTCATGGCATGACGTATGACAAGGCAGCAGTCCGGACCATCCTCGACCAGGCTCTGGCGGACGGCCGTACCTCGCTGAGCGCACCCGAGGCCAAGCAGGTCGCGGACGCGTACGGCATCCCGACGCCGGGCGAGGGGCTGGCCACGACTGCCGAGGGAGCGGCCGGTCTCGCGGCCGAGATCGGCTTCCCGGTCGTGCTGAAGATCGTCTCGCCGGACATCCTGCACAAGACCGACGCCGGCGGCGTGGTCGTCGGGGTCGACTCCGAGGAGGCCGCGAAGGAGGCCTACGCGCGGATTGTCGACAATGCGAAAGCCTACAAGCCGGATGCCGACATCACCGGCGTCCAGGTGCAGAAGATGCTGGTGACCGGCGGTGACGTGCAGGAGGTCATCGTCGGTGCGGTCACCGACCAGACGTTCGGCAAGGTGGTCGCGTTCGGACTGGGTGGCGTCCTGGTCGAGGTGCTCAAGGACGTCACCTTCCGGCTCGCCCCGCTGGCGGCCGATGAGGCCCGGGCGATGGTGGACGGGATCGGCGCGCACGAGATGCTCGAAGGCGTCCGCGGCGCGCGGCCGGTCGACAAGGAGGCGGTCGCCGACCTGATCAAGCGGCTGTCCGACCTGGTCACCGACTTCCCGCAGTTCGCCGAGGTGGACCTGAACCCGGTGCTCGTCGGGCCGGACGGCGCCACCGCGGTGGACTTCCGGATCATCGTGGACGCCGAGGCCGGCAAGCCGGTCGAGCGGTACAGCCAGGAAGAGATCCTGACCGCGATGACCCGGATCATGAAACCGCGCGCGGTCGCGGTGATCGGGGCCTCGAACGAGACCGGCAAGATCGGCAACTCGGTGATGAAGAACCTGGTCAACGGCGGCTACCAGGGCGACATCTACCCGATCAACCCGAAGGCCGACGAGATCCTCGGGCTGAAGGCGTTCCCGTCGATCACCGACGTCCCCGGGGACGTCGACGTCGCGGTGTTCGCCGTACCGGCGAAGTTCGTCGGCGGGGCGCTCGAGCAGTGCGGCGAGAAGGGCGTGGCCGGCGCGATCCTGATCCCGTCCGGCTTCGCCGAGACCGGCGAGCAGGAGCTCCAGGACGAGGTCGTCGCGATCGCCCGCAAGCACGGCGTCCGCATCCTGGGACCGAACATCTACGGCTACTACTACCTGCCGGAGAGCCTGTGCGCGACGTTCTGCACGCCGTACGACGTCCGCGGCAGTGTCGCGTTGTCGTCACAGAGCGGCGGCATCGGGATGGCGATCCTCGGGTTCAGCCGCTCCAGCCGGATGGGCGTCTCCGCGATCGTTGGGGTAGGCAACAAGGCCGACATCGACGAGGATGACCTCCTGACGTTCTTCGAGAACGACGACAACACCAATCTGATCGCCATGCACCTGGAGGATCTCAAGGACGGCCGGGCGTTCGCCGAGACGGCGGCCCGGGTGTCGAAGAAGAAGCCGGTCGTCGTGCTGAAGGCCGGCCGGACGGACATGGGCGCGCGGGCGGCCAGCTCGCACACCGGCGCCCTGGCCGGCAACGACAAGGTGTACGACGACATCCTCCGGCAGAGCGGCGTGGTCCGGGCGCCGGGGCTGAACGAGATGCTCCAGTTCGCCCGCGGCATCCCGCTGCTGCCGACGCCGAAGGGCGAGAACGTCGTCATCATCACCGGCGCCGGCGGTTCCGGCGTACTGCTGTCGGACGCGTGCGTCGACAACGGCCTGCAGCTGATGTCGATGCCGGCCGACCTGGACGAGGCGTTCAAGAAGTTCATCCCGCCGTTCGGTGCCTCCGGCAACCCGGTGGACATCACGGGCGGCGAGCCGCCGTCGACGTACCGGAACACCATCGCGCTCGGCCTCGAGGACGAGCGGATCCACGCGCTGATCCTGGGCTACTGGCACACGATCGTCACCCCGCCGATGGTGTTCGCGAAGCTGGTCGCCGAGGTGGTCGAGGAGTACCGCGCGAAGGGGATCGACAAGCCGGTGGTGGCCTCGCTGTCCGGTGACGTCGAGGTCGAGGAAGCCAGTCAGTACCTGTTCGACCACGGTGTGGTCGCATACCCGTACACCACCGAGACACCGGTCCAGGTGCTTGGTGCAAAGTATCGCTGGGCCCGCAACGCCGGCCCGCTCGGTTGATTGGAGGAAAGGAGCGCGGGGGAGCGTTGATCAGCTCGTTGGCGTCAATCTAAGGAGTCCGCCTTGGACGTCACAAGCAACACCTCAGAAGTACCCGATGGGCCGGCCGCGGCAGCTGTGACCGAGAAGGTCTGGAAAGCGGGCAGGCTCGAACCGATGCCGATCCGGAAGCTTCCGGACGCCCCGCCCTCGCTGCACATCCTCGGTCCGACCGTCTTCCTGGTCGCGCTGGGCGTCGGTATGGGCGAGTCCTACATGTGGCCCCGGCTCGTCCTGGTGTTCGGGCCGGACATCCGCTGGCTGTTCATGGTCGGTGTCACCCTGCAGGCGTTCGTGCTGCTGGAGATGGCCCGGTACGCGATGGCCACCGGCGAGAGCATCTTCTTCGGCGCGGCCCGGATCTTCAAACCGCTGATGTGGTTCTTCTACGTCGCGGCGATCCTGATCTACATGTGGCCCGGCCACCTGTCGGCCGGCGCCGCCGCGTTCGAGGAGGTCAGCGGCATACCCTGGCAGGTCTCGGCCTGCGTCGCGCTGATCTTCGTCGGGGTGCTGTTCAGCATGCTCTCGGTGATCTACAACTTCCTGGAGAAGCTGCTCGGCCTGCTGATCGGCCTGCTGGTCGTCGGTACGTCGGTGATCGCGGCGATCGTCGGCAGCTGGGACGACCTGGCGAACACGCTCTCGGGCATGTTCGCGTTCGGCTACTTCCCGGACAAGGCGCTGTCCGAGGCCTGGTTCCCGATCGTGGTCGGCTCGATCGCGTTCGCCGGACCGTCCGGCATGCAGCAGATGTGGTACACGCTGCAACTGCGTGACAGCGGGGCCGCGATGGGGTCGCACATCCCGAAGATCCGCGGTCTGCGGTCGGCCGGCGAGGCCGAGTCGATGCCGTCGCGGGGCTTCATGTTCGACACCGAGGACCCGGCCGAGATGCAGAAGTGGAAGGGCTGGCGCAAGTGGGTGACCTTCGACGCGCTGCTGCTCTTCTGGGGTATCACCATGCTGGTCACGGTCTCGTTCACGGTGCTCGCCATGTCGGCGGCCCGGACGAACCCGAACGTGGCGAGCCTGATCGAGGGCGGTGACCGGGAGGCGGCGCTGGGCGCCATGTCGGATGCCTTCGCCTCGGCCGGCGGCCCGATCCTCGGCTCGCTGTTCTTCGGCTTCATCGCGCTGATCGGGCTGAACGCGACCCTGGGGTTGTTCGACTCGTTCTCCCGCGGCCAGGCGGACATGACGTACTACTTCGTGCCGGGAGCCAAGCGGTTCTCGATGTCGAGGCTGTACGCCGGGTTCCTCTGGGGCGTGATCACCTTCGGCATCCTGATCCTGCTGTTCGGGCCGGCCGACGGTCCCGCGGGCATCCTGGACATCCTCGCCTTCCTGTCCACGTTCGCGATGGGCGCGTACTGCGTCGTCCTGCTCCTGGTGAACAACAAGCTGCTGCCGAAACCGATCCGGCCGGGGCCGGTGCGCAACGTGATCATCGGGTTCGGCGCGGTGTTCTACCTCGGGCTGCTGTTCTACAGCCTGGTGCGCTTCGGCGTGGTCGTGGGCTGATCATGGCCGAGGTCAAGCAGTTGGCGGAGTTCGCCGTACCGGCCGCAGCGGTCGGCGCCGCGGCCGGGGTCATCGCCGGTGGTCTGGCCGCATTCGTCGGCCAGCCCGCCGGCTGGGCCGTGGTCACCGGCCTCGGCCTGGGCATCCCGCTGGTCCTCTTCGGGGCCGGGTACGCAGTCCTGGTCGCGCTGGGCAAGGTCCCCGCCGGGGTGTTCGCGCCGGCGGCGGTCTACTGGGTGATCGGCTTCCCGCTCGCTCTGCTCGTGCACTCGGTGGCCACCGAGTGGGCGGTCACCGGCGCGCCGGGCCTGCCACCCGAACCGTGGAAGTTCCTCGCCTTCCGTGCGCTGGTGAGCATGGGATTCGCGATCGGCTTCCTCTGGATGCACGAGCAGATCGGCCGCCACTGGTGGCCGCGCATCCTCGACCACAACGTCTACGCCCGGCGGACGGTCCAGCAGTACGTCCACCTGGCTCAGGCGCTCGAGGCCCGCAAGGCCGCCACCGCCCGAGGCCGCAAGAAACGTGTCGCCTGATTCCCCCGCCAGTCGCCCGCAGCTCTCGTGGTTGCGGGCGACTGTTCTGTGCCCGGGGCGCGGTGCCGACCGGTCAGCTCGGCGTACGGCGGCGCCGGCGCGGGGTCGCCTCGGGCTCCTCGGGGGCCTCGTCCTGGCCGTTGGCGGCTTGGAGGTCGTGGTACGCCTTCCGGGTGTGCTCGGTGTGCTCGCGCATGGTCTGCGCGGCCTTGTCCTCGTCGCCCTCGCTGATCGCCTTCACCAGCCGGTTGTGCTCCCGCCAGGACGCCGCACCCCGCGCGGGGGCGACGGGCGTGTAGTACCACCGGACGCGGCGATCCACCTGTGCGGCGAAGTCCACCAGGAACCTGTTGCCGGACATCTGCGTGATCAGGCTGTGCAGCTCGCCGTTCGTCCGGACGGCGCCGTCGATGTCGCCGGCCTCGTGGTACGCCGTCCCGACCTTGCACAACTCGCGGAGCCGGGCGACGTCGTCCTTGGTCGCGTGCCGGGCCGCGAGCCGCGCGGACTCCGACTCCAGCGCCGCGCGGGCCGCCAGCAATTGGTCGACCTCGTCCTCGGCGGGCACGTGCACCATCGCGCCGAAACCCGGGCGCAGATCCACCCAGCCCTCGTTGTTGAGCCGCTGCAGAGCCTCCCGGACCGGCTGCCGGGAGACGCCCAGCATGCCCGCCAGCTCGACCTCGACCAGGTGCCGGCCGCGCTCGAGGGTGCCGTCGATGATCATCTCGGTGAGGGCCTCGTAGACGGACTCGCGCAGCGGCGTCGGCCGCTTGACGTGCCGGACGCCGGGGGAGACGGGGTCGGTGGTTCCCGTGCTGATGGTCGTCATGAGGTCCTTCCCGGAACGAACACTGAGGAGATCAGGATGGCACTTGGTAGACAGTCTACCAAGTGCCATGACCGGGCCTATGATTTCAGCGCCGAGACCCTCGGCGCGCTGGGGTCAGGCGGCGGTCTCGTCCCGGCGCCGGGTGTCCTCGTCGGTGAGCTGGGCCAGCTCGCGGGCGAGCTCGACGTCCAGGTCGATCTCCTGCTGCAGCTCCGGGGCATCCGGGAACTGCGGGCGTGCCGCCAGAGCACCGAACCTCCGCGTGAAAATCATCATGACCCTTCCTGCTCCTCGGTGGAGCGTGTTTGAATTCTGCCTTCTGTATACATTCAACCAGCCGTACTCACCGGTTATGCCCACGTCTCACGTGATCCCGGTTACCCCGTGCGTGATCCGCATTACACGCTTCGAGGTACTTCCACCGTCGCCCAGGCATGGCCGGGCGGTCAAAGACCCGCTCGCTATCGGCTGATAGACGCGAGCTCTCAGAGAAGCTGTCCGGAATAGCCCGAACCCATCAAGTGAACGTCGAGCAGGTCGTCGAGCGCCTTGTGGACGCCGGCCAGGCGGGCCACCTCGAGCAGCGCGCGGGCGAGCACCGGCTCCGGGCTGCGGGCAGCGATCACCAGCCCGACCCGCGGACCGTGCGCCGGGCTCTTCAGCGGTACGACGCGCATCCCGTCGGGTACGCCGAACATGTGCAACCACGCGTGCGAGATCACCGTCGACCAGTGGTTGCCGTGCAGGTGGCTGTAGAGGCCGGAGACCGTGTCGCTCTCGATCGCCGGCGAGGCGGTGACGCCGTCGTCGGTGAAGTACCCGTTCATGATCCGGCGGTTCCGCATGTCCGGGGACAGCAGGCACAGCGGCAGCTCGGCGACCTGCGCCCACGTTGCCACCGGCAACTCGGCCAGCGCGGTGTGCTGCGGGGTGAGCAGCAGATAGCGCTCCTCGTACAGCGGGGTCTTGCGGACCTGGCCGAGGGTGTCGTCGTCGAGGTAGGTCATCGCGACGTCCAGGTCGAACTCGGCGAGCTTCTGGGTGATGTCCCGCGACGACAGCGACTCGATCGTCACCTTCGCGCTCGTGTGCCGTTCGCAGAACGGTGTGGTGAGCAGCGAGACGACCGGCATCGCCGTCGGGATCGCGCCGAGCCGGAGCGTTCCGGTCAGGCCGCCGCGCATCATCGACAGCTCGTGCCGCAGGGCGTCCTGCTCGGCGAGGATCCGCTGCGCCCACAGCAGCACGCGCTCACCCTCCGGGGTGAGGCCCTCGAACCGGCGGCCGCGGCGGACGATCGGTACGTCGAGCTCCTGCTCGAGCTTGCGGATCGCGGCGGACAACGACGGCTGGGAGACGTAGCACGCGTCGGCGGCCCGGGCGAAGTGCTTCTCCCGGGCCAGGGCGACGAGGTACTCCAGCTGGCGGAGCAGCATCAGAACCCGCTCTTGCTGTGGATCGCATACCAGCTGTCTGTATACATAATCCAACTGTAGTGAGCGGTGCAAGGTGCCGGTAGGGTGCGCGAGTCCTGTGACGGGGCTCACATTGCGCGGGGGTCTGTTCCCGGGGCGGTCGTTCGACGGATGAGCAGGGAATCCCGTTGAAAAGGAGCAGTGATGGACAAGGTGGTCTCCAAGGACGGCACCGAGCTCGCGTACGACACTTACGGCAGCGGGCCCGGCCTGGTGCTCGTCGCCGGCGCGTTCACCGACCGGTCGTTCTTCACGCCGTACGCCGAGGCGCTCGCCGCGACGTTCACGGTGGTCAGCTACGACCGGCGCGGACGCGGTGACTCCGGCGACACCACGCCGTACGCGGTCGAGCGGGAGTGGGAGGACCTGGACGCGATCCGCACGGCGACCGGTGCCCGGTACGCCTGCGCGTTCTCGTCCGGGGCGATGGTGATGCTGCAGGCCGGCCTGCCGTTCGAGAAGCTCGCGATCATGGAGCCGCCGTTCCGGGTCGAGGGCGCGCCGCCGGCGCCGGAGCGGTACCTCGAGCGGCTGCAGGAGTACGTCGACGCCGGCAACCCCGGCGGTGCGGCCGAGCTGTTCATGGTGGAGGCGGTCGGTCAGCCCAAGGAGGTCGTCGACCAGATCCGGGAGACGCCGATGTGGGCCGGGCTGGAGGCGATGGCGCACACGCTCGTGTACGACGGCCTGCAGATGCGGGACAGCGCCGTACCCGTCTCGCTGTTGTCGTCGGTGGCTGTGCCGGTGCTCGCGCTCTGGAGCAACGCCAGCCCGGAGTGGATGCAGCGGGCGACCCGTGAGGCGGCCGCTGCACTCCCGCACGGGACGGCGGAAGGGCACGACGGGACGTTCCACACGCTGGCGCCGGAGACGTTGGCCGCTGTCCTGAGCGGCTACTTCCTGGGTGAGCGCTGAGCGTTGAGCCTCAGGTCGGCAGGCGCATCGGCATCAGGATGTACGCCGATGCGTCGGTCGGCTCGTCGTCGGGGGAGCGGAGGCCGGTCAGGTTGGCCGGCTTCGTCGGCTGGGTGAACGCGAAGTGGGCGACCGGTGCACCGATCGACGCCAGCCCGTCCAGCAGATAGCCGGCGTTGAATCCCATCACCACGGGCTCCCCGGTCAGGCTGACCTCCACCGACTCCGACGCCTGCGCCTCCTCGCCGCTGCCCGCGTCCAAGGTCGCCGTCCCGTCCGCGAACGTCATCCGCACCGGTGTCGACCGCTCCGCGACCAGCGCGACCCGCTTGACCGCCTCGACCAGGGCGGCGGTCTCCACGCGGACCGCGGTGGTGACAGCGGACGGCGCCGGGATCAGGCTGCGCACCTTCGGGAACTCGCCGTCGATCAGTCGGCTCGTCGCCCGCCGGCCCGCACCCTCGAACCCGATCAACCCGTCCCCTGTGCGGGTCGAACCGAGCGCGAGGGTGAGCTCGTCACCGGCCATCGCCTTGCACACGTCGGCGAGCAGCTTGGCCGGGACCAGCGCGTTCGCCTCGACGCCGGCGTCGACGGGCTCCCACTCGAATGAGCGGAGCGCCAATCGGTACCGATCCGTGGCCAGCAGGGAGATCGTCGAACCCCGGATCTCGACCCGGATCCCGGTGAAGACCGGCAAGGTGTCGTCCCGCCCGGCCGCGCTCACGACCTGGGCGACCGCGCGGGCCAGCACCGCGCCGCTCACGACACCCGTTGCCTTCGGCAGCTCGGGAAGGGCCGGATACTCGTTCAAGGGCAAGGTCTGCAGCACGAAGCGCGACGTCCCGCTGGTCACGTGCACGCGTGCGGCGTCACCGCTCAGGTCCACGGACTCGCGCGGCATGCTGCGGCAGATCCCGGCGAGCAACCGCCCGGACACCAGATACCGCCCCTCGTCGGCGACCTCGGCCGGCACACTCACCTGCGCCGAACTCTCGTAGTCGAACCCGGACAGCGTCACCCGCCCGTCCGCGGCCTCGACCAGCATCCCGGACAGGATCGGCACACTCGGCCGGCTCGGCAGCCCCTTCGCCACCCACCCGACCGCCTCGGCCAGCACCTCACGACCAACCCGAACCTTCACGCCCACTCCTCCCCATCGAGAGGTTCGAGCCAATCACCCGCCACCGACATTTCCCGTGGGTGCCTCGGGGCGCATACTGTGGCCATGCTCACGCACCATCGAGCGCCGTTGTGGGGACGGATCTCGATCGTGGCAGCACTCGCGGTCGTCGCCGGCTGTTCGTCCGAGCCGACGGCGTCCACCTCGCCCAGCGTGCCGATCACGACGTCAGCGGCCCCAGCCACGACGGCGACGTACGCCGAGCGGCAGCAAGCCGTCATCTCGGTGGCGAACGGTGACGGCCTCGCCGCCGCGGCAGGTGCGGTCTGGGTCAAGACCGACGACGGCCGCGTCGTCCGGGTGGATCCGCGGACCAATCGGGTGACCGGCGAGACCAAGGTCGACACCACGTCGGACGAGAACGAGTACTGCCAGGGCATCGGCGCCGACCGTGCGTCGGTCTGGGCCTGCGCGACCGGCGACGACGGCATCGGGGTCGTACAGCTCGACCCTGCCACGCGCCGGATCGTCCGCCGGGTTGCCGTCGACAAGGTCTTCGACCAGCTGGCGATGCCGTTCACGTCCCGTGGCTTGTGGGTGCTGACCGCCAACGGCTCGTCGGCCGGCGTTGTGGATCCAACGACCGGACGGTTCACGTCGTACCCGCTCGGTGTTCGGTGCCTGCAGTTGACAGCACAGGGCGATCGGGTGGTCGCGACCTCGGCCACAGAGGGCAAGGTGGTCGCGCTGGACGCGACGAGCGGCGCGGTGGTCGCGAACGCCTCGCTGCCGGCTCCACGCCTGGCGGTGGCGGCCGGAGACGGGTTCTGGATCGACACCGGTGACGGCCTCACGCGGTTGAGCCGCGAGCTCGCCGTACCGTCCGTCTACGGCAACCTCAGCGCAGGCTCGAACGGCGACCTGATCGCAACGGCCGACGCGATCTGGCTGCGCTCGGCCGACGGGACGATCACCAAGCTCGATCCGGGCACCGGCGAAGTTGTCGAGCGCATCACGCCGGAACAACCCCTGACCGCCGGCAGTCTGCTGATTGCCTTCGGCAGCATCTGGACCACGTCAAGCGACGAAGGCACCCTCACTCGACTCCGCTTAGCCGGCTGAATCGAACCTGATGCGCTCGAGCTGACTCGCTTGGCGTCGGCTGAGTACGACGGCGGACACGGCGCCAGGCACTACCTGACTCGGATCGACAACCGCCTGCTCCAGCAGCTCAGGCCACCGTCGGCAGTGCGTCTCCATGCTTCCCGACCGCACGACCCGTCCACGGGCCCACTGACCGGACCGAGCCACGTCACCCGGTACGTCGAGCAGCACGAGGTGCACCTGGAGCCCGGACCGCTTCGCCCGCCAACCGATCAAGCGCCGTACCCACGGCCGGGTCGCGCAGTCGTGGAGAAGCATGGGCCCGGTCCGCATCGCGCTGAGCGCCTTCACGTAGTACGCGAGATGCAGCAGTGGCCGCCAGGCTGCATATGGGACGACGCCGAGAACTGGCATCCACTGCGCACGCAGGCGCTCGGAGTCGAACACCTGCACGCCCTGGTGGTCACCGCCTACCGGGAACAGTCGCCGCAGCAGCGTCGTCTTCCCAGCCCCCGGGATCCCGGCGAGCACCACCACCGAGTCCTGCGGGAACCGCAGCTCGTCCCTGTCCTGCGCCAGGTGGGTCCCCGGCGCCACCGCGATCCCCATACCTGCCACAGCCATCTCCGTCCTCTTGTCTCAGTGGTTACAACACCCAGTTAGACGGACGACGTTCCCGCTCGGCCCACAAAGCCCGCTGAGAAGTCCCTGGAAAAACCCTGAGAGCCGCACCCGCACGGCTGGTCGACTGTGCCTGCTGCTGGCCTGGCCGGTGCTGGCCGGGCCGGTGTTGACCGGGCCGGTGCTGGCTCGGCCGGGGTTGGCTCGGTTGGTGTTGGCCTGGCGGGGTGCTGGCCTGGCCGGTGTTGGCTCGGCCGCAACGGTTCGGACACAGAAGCAGGCCGCTGCTTTCCTAGCCGAGGCATCGAAGGCGACTCTCAGATCATGTGGACGGTCCGTGGGCGGCGGCTGCTCAGCGGCGGATTGCTGGTCGGAGTCCTCGGATGCACGGCGCTCGGGTGTTCCGGGTCGACGGCCGAACCTCAGCCGTCTCCGCCTGCGTCAACACAGCCGTCTCCGCCTGCGTCAACACAGTCACCGACCGTGCCGGCCGGCTTGATCGCCTTCGTCTCCGATCGGGACGGCCTCGACGCGCTCTACCTGATGCGAGCCGACGGCTCGAACGTACGGCGACTGACCGGGGAGCTACCGCCGGTCTCGCATCCGGCCTGGTCGGCGGACGGGCGACGGCTCGCGTTCAACGCGGGGTCGCCGACGGCCAGCGACATCTATCTGATCTCCGCGGACGGGTCGGGCCTGACGCAGATCACCCGCGACGCGGCCGCGAACTTCTACCCGACCTGGTCGCCGGACGGACGACGGCTGGCCTTCAGCTCCAACCGGGACGGCGACTGGGACATCTACGTGGCGAACGCCGACGGCTCCAACGTCCGGCAGTTGGTGAACTCGCCCGGCCTGGACGACAAGCCGCAGTGGTCACCGGACGGCTCGCGGATCGGTTTCGCGACCACACGCACCGGCGAACCCGAGCTCCGCGTGGTCGACCCCGACACCGGCGTCGAACAGCCGCTCCTCCCACAGCCGACCCGCGGCCTCAACCCGGCCTGGTCCATCGACGGCTCCCGACTGGCATACAACGTCGTGACCTCCTCCGGCTTCGACATCACCGTCGTAGACGCCGACGGCACCGCTCCCCGGTCAGTCGTCACCGGGTCGGCATCCGAGGAACGACCACGCTGGTCGCCCAACGGCCGATCACTCGCCTACTACTCCGACGCAGAGGGCTCCTGGGACATATACGTCGTCGACATCGAACTCGGCACCACCCGAGCCCTCACCCAACCCCCCAGCTTCGACGGCCAACCAGCCTGGCAACCAACCCGATAGCCGCCGCCCCCACAAGCCCAAAACACAACAGCCGAACCCACGTTTCGTGGGTTCGGCTGTCGCCTAGGTCCTGAGATATCAGAAGGCGCGCTCGGAGGTGTTGTGGCTCAGGACATCGCAAGGCGCGCCCGGCAGTGTTGTGGTTCAGGACATACCGGACGGGTGTCTCACGACATGCCGGACTGGTGTCGCAGGTGATGCCGGACGGGTTGTTGATGCTCTGGGATGTCGAAGGCCCGGTTGGTGATCATGGCTGTGGTGGTGGAGAAGCGGCCTGTTGCTGAGGTGGTCGCGCAGTACGGGGTGGCCCGGTCGTGGGTGTATGAGTTGCTGGCGCGGTGGCGGGCCGAGGGGGAGGCGGCGTTCGAGCCCAGGTCGCGGCGGCCGAAGAGCTCGCCGCGGGCGACGCCGGGTGTGACGGTGGAGCTGGTACTGCGGCTGCGCAAACAGCTCGCGGAGGCCGGCCTGGATGCCGGGGCAGACACCATCGGCTGGCACCTGCGCCACCATCACGCCACGGTGGTGTCGCGGGCGACGATCCACCGGATCCTGACCCGGGCGGGCGCGGTGACACCGGCTCCGGGGAAGCGGCCGAGGTCGTCGTACCTGCGGTTCGCCGCCGAACAGCCGAACGAGTGCTGGCAGTCCGACTTCACCCACTACCGCCTCGCCGACGGCCGCGATGTCGAAGTCATCAGCTGGCTGGACGACCACTCCCGGCTGGCTCTGCATGTCACCGCGCACCGGCGGATCACCGGGCAGACTGTGGTCACGACGTTCCGCGAAACCGTTGCGCAGCACGGGATCCCGGCCTCCACGTTGACCGATATTCAATCTGGGTGGGCGAGTCCCGTGGCTTCTTGGCGGCCGACGAGGAGGATCGGGAGTCGTCCGGCACCTGCCCGTCAACGTTGCTTGACCGAGTGGAGCGCTCTGCGACTCCTTGCCTGTTGACCATGCTGGCGGGCGGGGCCTCTGCCGGAGTTCGAGATGCCCTGTTAGGAACCCGGCGACCACATCTGGTGGATCCCTGTTAGCGAATGTCTGGTGCGGATCGTGCTCCCACGGCGGTCCGGCGGCCGGAACCAGCGAATGCGAGCAGAGGAGTCCGGCAGTGATCCTTCGGATGGGCATCGACATCGCGGTGCGCGCGCCGCACCAGGCCAGCCTGGCCGACGAACGGGGACGGGTGCTGTGGTCCGGGCACCGCTTCCGCACTATCGCCGAGGACCTGGACCGGCTCTGGTCCAGACTCCCTGCCGACGCCGCGGTCGAGGAACTGACGGTTGTCATGGAGCCGACCCGCAACGCCTGGGTTCCACTTGCGGCATGGTTCCGCCGACGCGGCGTGCAGGTGGTGCTCGTGTCGGCGGAACGGTCCGCCGACTTGCGTGCCTACTACGCCAAGCACACCAAGAGCGACCGGCTGGACTCGGTGTTGTTGGCCCGGTTGCCGATGCTGCATCCCGAGGGGCTCCATCCCGAACGCGGCCTGGGGCCTGGTGATCCGCTGCGGCGGGCCACCAAACTGCATTCCACGTTGGTCAAGCGGCGCACCACCAGCCTGGCCAGGCTGGATGCGCTGCTGGAGATCCTCGGACCGCACTGGCATGCCGCGCTCAGCGGCGACCTGGCCAACAAGACCCCACTGCGGTTCCTGGCCGCGGGCTACGCCGATCCGCACAGCGTCAAGCGGCTAGGACGCTCACGGCTGGTCCGGTTCTTCCATCGCCACTCCCGCGGCGCCTGGGGCGAGCCGGAGGTCGACGCCATCCTCGCCGCGGCCACCGCCACACTCGAACTCTGGGATGACGAGCTCGGCTTCCCCGAGCTGGCCGAGGACATCGCAGTGGAGGCGCGCCTGGCGCTGGCGTTGACCGAGGAGATCAAGGAAGTCGACGAGCGGATCGCTGTGCTGGTCGCCCAGCGGGACCCGGCAGGCATCATCGCGTCCGTCCCCGGCGTCGGCGCCGTCACCGGCGCGGTCATCCTCGGCCGGCTCGGAGACGCCAGCCGCTTCGCATCACTCGCGGCGGTCCGAGGCTTCAGCGGCCTGGTGCCCTCACTGGACTCCTCAGGACTGTCCGGCAAACACGGCGGACCCACCAAACGCGGGGACGCACTGCTGCGCGAGGCACTGTTCATGAGCGCCAACCAGGCCCGTCGCTACGACCCGACCCTGGCAGCGAAGTACCACCGACTGATGGTCGAAGCCGGCAAGCACCACAACTCGGCCATGTGTCACATCGCCACCACACTGCTCACCCGCGTGGCTGCCTGCTGGAAGACCCAAACGTCCTACCAGTTGCGCGACGTCGACGGACGGCTCATCGACAAGACCGAAGCCAAGGCGATCATCGCACTGCACTACACCGTTCCCGACCACCTACGACGCGCACGCACAACAACGACCCCCGCCGCAGGGACGGGCCGGCGAAGCAAGGAGTCACAACGTGCTCCATCAACCGGCCCGTCCACCACCCACGCTAGACGCCCTGGCGCCGCTTGACATCTCTTAGGAACTCAACGGCATGGTCTACACGACCCGGTTGTCGGGCGGGAAGGGCGGCCGCAACGGCCTGGAGACCGAGCTACGCCGCCTGAACATCGTGCAGAAGAACTCCCGCCCGAACCACCCGACCACCTGCGGGAAGGTGGAGCGGTTCCAGCAGACCCTGAAGAAGTGGCTGCGGGCCCAACCCGCCCAGCCCGCCACGATCGCCGACCTGCAGACCCTGCTCGACCAGTTCGTGGACGAGTACAACCACCGCCGCCCGCATCGGTCCCTGCCGCACCGCTGCACCCCGGCGGCCGCCTACACCGCCCGCCCCAAAGCCACCCCCACCGGCGACCGGGCCGGCGAGGTTCACCACCGGGTCCGCGCCGACCGGGTCGACCACACCGGCGTGGTCACCCTGCGGGTCAACGGCCGCCTCCACCACATCGGCATCGGCCGAACCCACGCCCGAACCCACGTCATCCTGCTCATCCACGACCTCCAGATCCGGGTCGTCGACGCCGCCACCGGCGAACTGCTACGCGAACTGGTCCTCGACCCCACCCGCGACTACCAGCCCACCGGCAGACCACCCGGACCTGCCCCCAAAAGAAGCAGGTGAACCCACGAATCGTGGGTTCACCTGTCCGGGATGTCTTGAGACATCACAAGGCGCGCCCGGCAGGATTCGAACCTGCGACCAACGGATTAGAAGTCCGACGCTCTATCCAGCTGAGCTACGGGCGCGTGGCAGGGAAGAGTCTCTCAGATGGGGGGTGAATCGTGCGCGTGGGTTACCGGTGGGCGGGTCGAAGTACAGGGTTGTCGTTCCATCCCGGTAACGCTGCGTGGGCTCTCCTGCCCTCGGATCGGCTCTCCAACTAGGCTGCGGGCATGAGTTACCCCTCACCAGGCCCGGCCGGCTCGCCGCAACCCGCGGCGGGGTCGGCGTACTCGCCCGGCGGACCCTACCCGCAGCCGAACGTGCTCGGCGGTCACCCGGTCCCGGGGCAGCGGCGCAACCGGGGCATCCTGATCGGCATCGTGATCGCGGTGGTGTTCGCGATCGCGGGCCTGGTGATCTTCAGCATCGTGGCCCAGTCGACCGGCGCGGGCGGCTTCACCTGGGGGCTGGTGTTCGCGTTCGTCCCCGTCATCCCGGTGATCGCGCTGTACCTCTGGCTGGATCGCTACGAACCGGAGCCGACCAAGTACATCCTGTTCGCGCTCTGCTGGGGCGCCTTCATCGCGACCCTGGTGGCACTGTTCATCAACACCAAGGTGTCCCTGCTGCTCGAGGAGACCGGCAGCGGCGGCTTCCGGTCCGCCGTCTTTGTCGCGCCGCCGGTGGAGGAGTTCGCGAAGGGTGCGGTGATCCTGCTGCTCGCGCTGATCCGGCGCAAGGAGTTCGACGGGATCATCGACGGCCTGGTGTACGCCGGGATGGTCGGTGTCGGGTTCGCCTTCACCGAGAACATCCTCTACTACGGCCGCATCTTCAGCGAGCTCTCCGAGGAAGCCGGCAGCGACGCCGGTCTGCGCGGTGTGTTCGTGCTGTTCTTCCTCCGCGGGTTCCTGTCGCCGTTCGCGCATCCACTCTTCACGTCGTTCACCGCGATCGGGATCGGGATCGCCGTACGACATCGCAGTACGGCGGTCCGCTTCCTGGCCCCGATCGTCGGCTACCTGACCGCCGTACTCGCGCACGGCCTGTGGAACGCGGTCGCGAGCTGGGCCAACGGCACCGGCTTCATCATGGCCTACCTGTTCCTGATGGTGCCGATCTTCATCGGCATGGTCGTCTTCGCCCTGGTGATGCGGTCCCGGGAAGGGAAGATGATCGCGTCCCGGCTGTACGACTACGTCCGCTTCGGCTGGCTGGTCGCCCAGGACGTCCCGCTGATCGCGACGCTGCGCGGGCGCAAGGCGCTCCGGCAGAACGCGAGGCGGTACGGCGCCCAGGCGGAAGCGGCCGCGAAGGCGTTCCAGCAGAACGCCACCGACCTGGCGTACCTGCGGGACAAGATCGTCCGCCAGGTGATCGGGCCGGACGCGCTGCAGACCGAGAAACGGCTGCTGGACGAACTGCGGGCCCGGCGGCCGAGCGTGCCGTTCCCGCCGATGCCGGCGTTCGCCCAGGCCGCTCCTCAGTTCCAGGGAGTGCCGGGACCGGGTGTCGGTCCTGGTCCTGGTGCCGGGATGGGTCCTGGTCCGGGGATGGGGCCTGGTCCCGGTGTGGGGCCCGGTGGGCCGGTCCCTGGCGCCGGGGTGCCTGGTGCGGGGGTGCCTGGTGCGGGGGTGCCTGGTGCGGGAGCCGGCGTACCCGGCCCTGGTGCTGGTGCCGGTGTGCCTGGCTCGGGTACCGGCTCGGGTGTGCCTGGTTCTGGTGCCGGTGGGTCGGGGTCTGGTGGATATCCGCCGCCGCAGGATGGTTATCCGCCTGCTCAGTCGGGGTATCCGTCGGGGCAAACCGCCGGTCAGCCCGGTTACCCAGCGGGCCAGTCCGGTTACCCACCGGGACCCCCTGGTCAACAAGGACCGCCGGGAGGATACGGTCCGTACCCACCATCGCAGTGACTGCCACCCGTCCACGCCGCCACACGGGGATGACGATGACTTTGCTTCTGCGCTGTCCGACCGGGCACTCTGTGCTCGTGGGCGGACGCCGTGGCTGACATCAAGTCAGCAGCTGGTGAGGGTTCGGAGCCGCAGGTTCCGGCCCAGGATCAGCCTGCCCAGGAGCTGGCGAACGCGATCGCCCAATCAGATGCCAAAGGCAAAGGCTTCTGGCGCCGCCGCAGGCGTAAGACAGCAACCGCCACCGCGGAGCCGAGCCCCGCGGCCGACCAGAAGCCGTCCGAGCCGACCCCAGAAGCTGATCAGTCAACCACAAAGCCGACCTCCGACGAGCCGGCAACCGGTACGGCGCCCGCCGACCAGGTAGCCGCCGAGCGGGCGGACGACGGCGCGGGTACGTCGGCCGGCGACGAGCAGGCCGCCGCGACCGATGGCGCGCCGGCGGCCAAGGAGTCCGATGGATCGGCCGCTGCAACTGACGCAGCCGACGAGCGTCGTCCTGCGGAGGAAGCCGCCGCAGGCTCGGGCTCACCTGAGGATGCGGTCTCGGTGGAGTCGTCTGCGGAGGGGGCAGCCACCGGGGAGTCGCCTGCGGAGGAAGCATTTGCCGCAGGGTCGCCTGCCAAGGAAGCAGCCGCCGGGAAGTCGCCGGTGGAGGCCGAGGCAGTCGCCGGAGGGCCGCTTGTGGAGGCAGCCGCCGCCCGAGAGCCTGCGGGGGAGACAGCCGCCGCCGGAGAGCCTGCGGGGGGGACGCCCGCCGCAGGAGAGTCGCTTGCGGGGGACGAGGCAGCCGCCGGGAAGTCGCCTGCAAAGCGGGCGGGCGTCGGGGAGTCACCTGCGGGGGGTGAGGAGGCGGAGTCTGGCGACGCTCAGCGGGCGGACGTTGCGCCGGAGCGTCCGACCGTGGGAGTGGTTTACGAGCCGGACGAGTCTCCGGATGGCTTTCCGGCAGAGTTCGGCGACATCATCATCGGGCTGCCCAAGACGCCGGTCACAGCCAAGTCCGCGACCGACTCCGGGGACGTCTCCGCGGCATCTGCGGAGCACGAAGAGACACCTGACGAGTCCACGGAGACTTCTGACGCCCCCGAAGCCGACTCCACCGCCGAATCCGCATCAGACGCCTCCGCCGCAGCTGACGAGCCCGGCACGCGCCCTGAGCAGGCCGACCCAGCGGACGAGCAGACCGAGCAGGCCGAGCCGGCGGTCGAGCAGACCGAGCTGGCGGTCGAGCAGGCGGAATCTGCGGTCGAGCAGGCCGACGCGTCCGAGGTGGCGGAGGAGGACGTCGACAGATCGGAGGCGTCCGAGGAGCCGGAGCTGACTTCGGACTCCGCTGACGCTGAGCCGACTGAGGTCCCCTCTGAGCAGGCCGATGCCGAAGCCGAGCAGGCAGATGAAGCTGACGGATCCGACCCGGAGCACGACGGCGCCGAGGCCGACGGTGCTGCGTCGTCTGACGCGGACGCCGGCGGTGCGCAGTCGGCTGGTGACGGCGAGAGCTCGTCTGGGGAGGTGAACGGCGGGGGCAGCCCGGAGCAGTCTGGTGAGGCCGGTGAGGAGTTCGGCGAGGCCGACGGAGACAGCGCCGAGGATGTCCAGGCGGCTGACGACGCGCGGCCCACACCCGCGGCAGATGACGCGGGCGCGGGGGATGCGGAGGGGTCTGCGGGAGCCGGTGATGCGGAGGAGTCTGCGGGCGCGGGGGATGCGCTCGACGAGTCCGGGGCGGCTGATGAGGTGCGTGCGGAGTCTGTGGCCGGTGGTGACGGCGCCGGTGCTGCGGACGAGTCTGCGGCGGGTGGTGAGGGCGCTGGTGCTGCGGACGAGTCTGCGGCGGGTGGTGAGGGCGCTGGTGCTGCGGACGAGTCTGCGGCGGGTGGTGAGGGCGCTGGTGGTGCGGACGAGTCTGCGGCGGGTGGTGAGGGCGCTGGTGGTGCGGACGAGTCTGTGGCGGGTGGGGGCGACGGTGACGAGGCACGGGGTGATGGTGCCGAGGGCGAGGGCGAGGGCGAGGGCGAGGGCGGGGGCGACGGGGATGAGACTGGGGTTGTTGAGGGGGAGGCGTCTCGGGAGCTGACGGCTGCGGAGATGGCTGAGCGGGTGGCGGCTGAGCAGGCGGCTATGGCGTTGATTACGGCGCTGATGCGGCTGCGCGGGGCGTTGGCCGGGAGTCAGTTGCCGCTGGATGTGGTGGGGGCTGACGAGGCGCGCCAGCAGCAGAAGGCGATGCTCGATCAGCTGGACGACTACATCCTGCCGCGGTTGGTGCAACTCGAGGCTCCGGTGCTGGCTGTGGTGGGCGGCTCGACCGGCGCGGGCAAGTCGACGCTGGTGAACACGATCATCGGCAAGGTGGTCAGCGAGCCTGGGGTGCTGCGTCCGACCACGCGGTCGCCGGTGCTGATCCACCACCCGGCCGACGCGGACTGGTTCGTCGGCGACCGGGTGCTGCCGGGCATGGCGCGGTCGAGTGGTGACAAGCCGGGCGGGATGGAAGACCCGGGACAGTTGCGGTTGGTTGCCGCCGACACCGTTCCGCAGGGCCTGGCGATCCTCGACGCGCCAGACATCGACTCCGTCGTCGAGGCCAACCGCGACCTGGCGACCCAGTTGCTCGCGGCGGCGGACCTCTGGCTGTTCGTGACCACGGCTGCTCGGTACGCCGACGCCGTACCGTGGGACTTCCTGCAGAGTGCGTCCGACCGCAGTACGGCGGTCGCGGTCGTGCTGGACCGGGCGCCGGAAGACACCATCGACGACATCACCGGGCACCTCGCGCAGATGCTGCTCGAGCGTGGGTTGGGTGACTCGCCGCTGTTCTCGATCAAGGAGACGGTTGTCGATGGCAACGGTATGTTGCCGGCCGAGACCGTTGCCTCTATCAAGGACTGGCTGATCGACCTGGCCGCCGACGCGGAGGCGCGTTCGGCGGTCGTCCGCCGTACGCTGCACGGTGCGGTGACCGCGATGGTCAAGAAGACGCCGCCGTTCGCGGACGCGGTGAAGGCGCAGGCCGAGGCCGTGCTCGAGCTGCGGTCGACCGTGGAGACGGCGTACGACCGAGCATTCAAGGACATCTCCAAGGCGACGCAGGACGGCACGCTGCTGCGCGGTGAGGTGCTGGCCCGGTGGCAGGAGTTCGTCGGCACCGGTGAGCTGTTGAAGGGCCTGCAGACGAACGTCGGCCGGCTGCGCGACAAGATGAAGGCGACGGTCGTCGGCAAGCCACCGCCGACTCGGGACCTCAACGACGCGGTCGAGTCCGGGCTGGAGTCGTTGCTGCGCGAGCACGCCGAGGCCGCCGCCGAACGAGCCGAGGAATCGTGGCAGTCCACAGCGGCCGGTCGCCAGCTGCTCGCTGCCGGCGATCGCGACCTCGGCCGGATGTCGAAGGACTTCCCGGCTGCGGCCGGACGCGCGGTCCGCGACTGGCAGGGCTACGTCCTCGACCTGGTCCGCAAGGAGGGCGCGGACAAGCGCTCGACCGCCCGCATCCTCGCGTACGGCGTGAACGGGCTGGGCCTCTCGCTGATGGTGGTGATCTTCGCGAGTACGGCGGGGATCACCGGCGCCGAGGTGGGCGTCGGCGCCGGTACCGCGGTTGTCGGGCAGAAGTTGCTGGAGGCCGTCTTCGGCGATCAGGCGGTTCGTACCCTGGTGACTAAGGCTCGCGAGGACCTTGACGGTAGGGTTCATGCCCTGATGGATGCCGAATTCGCCCGCTACCTGGCTGTCCTCGACCAGCATCCGGTCGATCCCGAAGCAGCCAGGCAACTGACGGAGGCCGCGCGCGCGGTGGAGGACTGCACGTGACGGGAATTGTGGATACGGTCAAGGGCCTGGTGAGGGGCTCGACCGATGTCCTGACCAAGATCGAGGCGCTGGAGGCGGCCACGGAGGCCGGCCAGGGCCGGCTGGACCCGGTAGTGCTCGCCGAGGCGAGCCAGATCGTGGATCGCGCCGGGCACCGGCTCAGGATGTCCGGCGAGCTGACCGTGGTCGCGCTGGCCGGTGCGACCGGCTCGGGCAAGTCGTCGTTGTTCAACGCGATGACCGGACTCGACCTGGCCGCGATCGGCACGCGCCGGCCGACGAGCTCGATGCCGCTCGCGTGTGTGTGGGGCGAGGAGCCGGCCGCCGAAGTGCTGAACTGGCTCGGGATCCCGCGCCGCCACCAGGTGCAGCACCGGAGCTCGCTGGAGGACGCGCACTCGGAGGACTTGGACGGCTTGGTCCTGCTGGACCTTCCGGACCATGACTCGACCGAGGTCGAGCACCGGCTGATCGTCGACCGGCTCGTCGAGCTGGTCGACATGCTTGTGTGGGTGGTCGATCCGCAGAAGTACGCCGACGCCGCGCTGCACAACCGCTACATCAAGCCGTTCGCCTCGCACTCCGGCGTGATGGTGTTCGCGCTGAACCACATCGACAAGCTCACGCCGGACCAGCGGAAGAGCTGCCTCAACGACCTCGACCGGCTGCTCAAGTCGGACGGTCTCAAGTCGCCGAACGTGGTGGCGACGTCCGCGGTGAGCGGCGACGGGCTCGACGAGCTGCGTGCACTGCTGGTCAAGCGGGTCAACAACAAGCGTGCTGCCCGCGAACGTCTGGCCGCCGATGTCGACCGCGTCGCGGACCGGATGGCCAGCCAGTGCGGCAACGCCAAGACGCCCGAGATCGCCAAGCGCGACATCACCGAGCTCGTCGACGCGCTGTCCGACGCGAGCGGTGTCCCGGTGGTGGTCGACGCCGTACGCCGGTCCTACCTGCAACGGGCTCGGGCCGCGACGGGATGGCCGGTGACCAAGTGGCTGGGACGCTTCCGCCCGGATCCGCTGCGGCGGCTGCACCTGGATCAGGTGTCGAAGCAACAGAACAAGGCGTTGCGCAAGTCGGCGTCGCACGAGGTCGCGATTGCGCGCTCTTCGTTGCCCGCGGCAACCCCGGTACAGCGGGCACGGATGGACACTGCCGTCCGCACCATCACCAACAAGGCTGCCGAAGGGCTGTCCCGTCCCTGGGCCGACTCCGTGCGATCGGCGATCCGCCGGCGGGAGGAGTCGCTGGGCGACGAGCTCGACCAGGCGGTCGCGCGGACCGACCTCGGCGCGAGCAACAACCCCGGTTGGTGGAGTGCGGTCCGGTTCATCCAGTGGGCGCTGTTCCTGGTCGCGCTCGCCGGTGGGGTGTGGCTGGCCGCGCTGGCCGTATTCAGCTTTCTGCAGTTGGAGGACCCGCCGCTGCCCAGGTGGAACGGCATCCCGTACGCGACGATCATGCTGCTCGGCGGCGCCGTCCTCGGACTCGCCGTCTCGTTCGCCTGTCGTCTCTTCGCCACCAGTGGCGCCGCCCGTCGGGGGCGTTTGGTCGCGAAGGCGCTGCGGACGGAGCTCGAGAAGGTTGCCGACAGCCACGTTGTGGCACCGGCCCGGGAAGAGCTCGACGCTTACAGCACCTGCCGCGACAGCCTCGCCACCGCCCGCCGTTGAGCCCGCTGCGCCGACCGATGACGTATCGTCGGTCGGCGCACCGGATCGACCCGTTGTTCTGTAGCTAGAGGGAAGGTCGAGGCGAGGGCCACCGACCGGGCGCGGCGGGGTCAGACCTCGGTGCCGGGCGCAAACTGATCCATGGAGACCTTGGCGGCTTCGGCCAGGTCCTTCTCGGTGGTCGTCCCGGAAGCGCGGACGGCTTCGATCCAGGCGCGGACGGATTGCTCGTTGAATCTGAGCACCTCGGGTGACTCGGCCAGCTCGACCGGGTTCGAGTCCTCGGGCAGCTCGCCGTCGACGTACAGGGCGAGGCCGAGGAAGCCGCCGTCCCAGCCTGGGCCGACCCAGAGCGCGCCGGAGCCGCCGGGCGCCGGTGGCTCGCTCATCGTGTGCTCGAGCTCCAGCTCGGTCGACGAGTCGCCGGTCGGCTGCAAGCGCAGCTCGAGCAAACTCGTCGGGCCGCCGAAGCTCACCCTGAATCGCTTGGGCGGCTCGCACTCCAGGATTTCGCCGCCGGCGTTGTTCTCCAGCTGGTAGGTGCCGCCGACCGTGAAGTCGCCGCTCACGGGCCAGAACCAGCGGCGCATGCGCTCCGGGCTGGTCAGCGCGTCCCACAGCTCCTCGGGCTCGGCCCGGTACGTCCGGCGCATCACCACCGTGGCCGTTTCCCCGGTCCTGCTGACCTCCCGCTGAACCGCGTTGATGTGCTCGAGGATGTCGATCACGGCTGTGTCCCTCTCGTCTCCGACTGTGGTGCTGCTCAGAATGCCGCTCACCACTTATATAAGTCAAGGCTGAGATAGTCATGCCGCCTCAGCCTCCGCAGTCAGCGGCATGGGTGTCGTCGTGTACTCGTCCGCGGGGAACGGGGATGCGGTCGTCTCGGCCGGACCGGAGGAGGGTACGGCGCTCAGTCCAGCGGTAGGTGGCTCGGCGGTGGCGTTCGACGTACCAGCCGGACGCGGTGGGTTCTTGGCAAAGGTCGTCGTACCCCGAGTCAGATCGTGGCCGAGGGAGAAGGCCTCGAGGACGACGCGGCTGCGCGATTCGCCGGCGTCGTCGGTCCACTCGTGGGTTCTCAGTCGGCCGGTGACGATCACCGGCTGGCCGACCTTCACCGAATCGAATGCGTTCTGGGCCAGGACACGCCAGCACTCGACCGTGAACCAGGTCGTCGGTTTGTCGGCGTACGCACCGGTGGTGCGGTCGAACTGCCGAGGTGTCGAGCCGAGCCGGAAGGTCACGCGAGCCGTCTGCCCGCCGACCTCCTTGAAATCCAGGCCGCTGCCGACCCAGCCCTGCACCGTCACGTAGGTCTCGCCGAGGCTCATGATGGCCGCCTTCCGTCAGGTCGCGATGTCGCTGTCACCCGAGAAGATGCACGCATCGTCCATGCGTCGGGAGGACCGACTTCTGATCTGTGGACAACCGACAGGGCCGGATTGGGGTTCGCCGGGGCGAACCACATAGGCTCTGGGGTATGGCGGAATTCATCTACACCCTGCGCAACGTCCGGAAGGCGTACGGCGACAAGGTCGTTCTCGACAACGTCACGCTGAACTTCCTGACCGGGGCGAAGATCGGCGTCGTCGGGCCGAACGGCACCGGCAAGTCCTCGCTGTTCAAGATCATGGCGGGGCTCGAGCAGCCCAACAACGGCGAGGCCCGGCTGGCGGACGACTCGACGGTCGGGATCCTGCTGCAGGAGCCGCCGCTGACCGAGGGCAAGACGGTGCTGGAGAACGTCCAGGAAGGCGTCGGCGACACCAAGCAGAAGCTCGACCGCTTCAATGAGGTCTCCGCCGAGCTGGCCGACCCGGACGCGGACTACGACTCGCTGCTGGCCGAGATGGGCGAGCTGCAGACCGAACTCGACCACCGCAACGCCTGGGACATCGACGCCCAGCTCGAGCAGGCGATGGACGCGCTGCGCTGCCCGCCGCCGGACGCGATCGTCGACAACCTCTCCGGTGGTGAGCGCCGCCGGGTCGCGCTGTGCAAGCTGTTGCTGCAGCAGCCCGACCTGCTGCTGCTCGACGAGCCGACCAACCACCTCGACGCCGAGTCGGTGCTCTGGCTGGAGCAGCACCTGCAGAAGTACCCGGGCGCCGTCATGGCGATCACCCACGACCGGTACTTCCTGGACAACGTCGCCGAGTGGATCCTGGAGCTCGACCGCGGCCGGACGTACGGCTACGAGGGCAACTACTCGAAGTACCTGGAGACCAAGAAGCAGCGGCTCGTGGTCGAGGGGCAGAAGGACGCCAAGCGGCAGAAGATCCTGGAGCGCGAGCTCGAGTGGGTCCGGTCGAACGCGAAGGCCCGGCAGACCAAGAGCAAGGCCCGGCTGGCCCGGTACGAGGAGCTCGCGGCCGAGGCCGAGCGGGCGAAGAAGCTCGACATCGACGAGATCAACATCCCGGCCGGCCCGCGACTGGGCAGCACGGTGCTGGAGGTCTCGAAGCTGGTGAAGGGCTTCGGCGACCGCAAGCTGATCGACGGCCTGAGCTTCAGCCTGCCGCGGGCCGGCATCGTCGGCATCGTCGGTCCGAACGGTGTCGGCAAGTCGACGCTGTTCCGGATGATCGTCGGCGAGGAGAAGCCGGACGCGGGAACGCTCAAGCTCGGCGACACGGTGAAGATCTCGTACGTCGACCAGTCGCGCGGCGGACTGGACCCGAAGAAGACCGTCTGGCAGCAGGTGTCCGACGAACTCGACTACATCAAGGTCGCGAACTTCGAGATGCCGAGCCGGGCGTACGTCGCCTCGTTCGGGTTCAAGGGCCCGGATCAGCAGAAGCCGACCGGCGTACTCTCCGGTGGTGAGCGGAACCGGTTGAACCTTGCGCTGACGCTGAAGATGGGCGGCAACCTGCTGCTGCTCGACGAGCCGACCAACGACCTGGACGTGGAGACGCTGCAGTCGCTGGAGGATGCGCTGCTGGAGTTCCCGGGGTGTGCGGTGGTCGTGTCCCACGACCGGTGGTTCCTGGACCGGGTGGCGACGCACATCCTCGCCTGGGAGGGGACCGAGCAGGACCCGGCGCAGTGGTTCTGGTTCGAGGGGAACTTCGCGTCGTACGAGGCGAACAAGGTCGAGCGGCTGGGGCCGGAGGCGGCACGTCCGCACCGGGTCACCTACCGCAAGCTCACGCGCGAGTAGCAGCAACAGCTCAAGCGCCCCACCTCGCCTGCGGCGAGGTGGGGCGCTGCTGTGTGGGTGGAGAGCTCGGGTGGGTGGCGAGCGGGCGCCGGAAGCGACGGTGGGGTTGAGTTGGGGAGCCGGTGACGTTGGAGGTGAAGCGGTGGGCGGGCTTGGGGAGTTGATACTTAGCTCTTGTGCTAAGTGTTGGGGTGGGGGATAGTTAGCTTTGTGGCACAGTGTTTGGGTGAGGTTGATGGGGTGTTTGTTGCTCTGGCTGATCCGACTCGGCGGGAGGTGATCCGGCGGCTCGGGCGGGGGGAATCGAGTGTGGGGGAGTTGGCGGCGGCGTTTCCGATGACGTTGCCGTCGTTCATGAAGCATGTGCGGACGTTGGAGAGCAACGGGCTGATCCGGACGGTCAAGGTCGGGCGGGTGCGTACCTGCGTGCTCAACCGGGAGCGGCTGGCGCTCGTCGACGACTGGCTCGCGGAGCAGCGGCGGATCTGGGAGGACCGTACCGACCGGCTCGAACGTTTCGTCACCGATTCTGTGGAGGAAGAAGCATGAACCCGGATCTCGACCTGACCGTGGAGCGGATCATCCGCGCCCCACGCAGCGCCGTCTGGCGAGCGTGGACCGACCCGGACCGCTTCGCACGGTGGTGGGTGCCGGCTCCGGCCGTGTGCAAGGTGGAGCGGCTCGAGGTCCGGCCCGGCGGTGCGCTCGTGACCAGGCTGAGTGAGGACGGCGAGGAGTTCGGCCCGCATCTGGACGCCGCCTTCCTGGTCGTCGACGACCTCGAGCGGCTCGTGTTCACCAACGCGATCGACAGCACGTGGCGCCCGGTGAACCCGGCACCGATCGCGATGACCGCCGAGGTCGCCCTGGCCGATCACCCGGACGGCACCGACTACCGGATCGTCGTACGGCATGCCGATCCGGCGGCTCGCGCGCTGCACGAGCAGCTCGGGTTCGCCGACGGCTGGGGGACGGTCACCAAGCAGCTCGCCGGGTTCGTCGAGAGCGAGGTCGCGCGATGAGGCTCGTGCTGACCGAGTTCGTCTCGCTCGACGGGGTCAGCCAGGGGCCTGGCTCGCCGACCGAGGACACCAGCGACGGGTTCACGCGCGGCGGCTGGCTCGTGCCGTTCCTGGACGAGCAGTTCGTCCGGCGTACGTCGGATTGGCTCGACCGCGCCGACGGGATCCTGCTCGGGCGGCGGACGTACGAGGCATTCGCCCGGGACTGGCCGCAGATCACCGACCCCGACGACCCGTACACCGCGCGGATGAACTCGCTGCCGAAGTACGTCGTGAGCAGCACACTGACCGAGGGAAGTTGGCACCCCACGACTGTGGTCCGCGACGTCGACGGCGTCAGCAAGCTCAAAGAGGAACCCGGTCGGGAGCTCCAGGTCCACGGGAGCGCCCGCCTCGGCAACTCGCTACTCGCGGCAGGCCTGGTCGACACCCTCCGGCTCGTCGTCGCGCCGACCGTGGTCGGCTCCGGGCGCAGGCTGCTCGACCATCCGATCGAGGCGGTCGGGTTGAAGCTGGTCGAGCAGGAAGTGACCCCGAGTGGCCTGGTCATCCTCGAGTACGACGCGGTCGGCGCCGCCGCAGTCGCGGAGTACGAAGGTGTTACGGCGTTCGTGTAGCCATGTGGTCCGCCAGGACCTCGTCGATCACCTGCCGGTTGATGTCGACGTCCCGGTCGGCGGCCAGGGTGATGAGGGCCTTCCAGAGCGCCCAGCCACGGGCACGGGCCCAGGTGCCGTCATCCTGCGCCACAGCAGAGCGGAACGCCTCGCGGGACGAGCCCTCGAAGAACGTGTAGGCGATCACCAGGTCGCAGGCCGGGTCCCCGACGCCTGAGGTGCCGAAGTCGATCACGGCCGACAGCCGGCCGTCCTGGACGAGCAGGTTGCCGCTCGCGATGTCACCGTGGAACCACACCGGCGGCCGGTCCCACGTGCTCGCGAGGGCCGCCTCCCAGACCTCGCGGGCCAGGTCGGTGTCGATCTTTCCCTTGAGTACGGCGAGCGCCTCGACGGTCTCGTCGTGGTAGTACTCCGGCGGCGCACCGCGGTAGAAGCTGTGCGCCCCGGCTACCGGCCCACCGCTCGCGTCGCAACTCAGCAACGCGACGATGAACTCGGCGATCGAGCGAGCGAACCCGGTCAGGTCCGAGACGGTGTCGCGGGATGCGGTGTCGCCGTCGATCCAGCGGCGGATCGCCCAGTGGAACGGGTACCCCTGACCCGGCTCACCCTTCGCCACCGCCTCCGGAATCTGCACAGGCAGCGCCGGAGCCAGCACCGGCAGCCACTCGTGCTCCTTGTCGACCGCGGCGGTGTAGCCCTCCGCGGTCGGCAGGCGGGCGGTCAGCTCCGAGCCGAGCCGGTACGTCCGGTTGTCCCAGCCGTCGATCTTCACCGGGGTCACCGGCAGGTCGGCCCACTGCGGGAACTGGTCGGCGAGCAACCGGCGTACGAGGTCGGCGTCGATCCCGGCCCGGCCGTCTTGGTGGAAGTCGGTCACGGGCCGCGATTCTTCCGGCGAGGGCCGGGGGAGCGCAAAGGAATTCAGCGCTGGCCGATGTGCTCGGACACGGTGTCGAACACCCGGCCGATGGCGGCGAAGTCCTCCGGAGTGGCCAGGTCGACGAGGTTGTCGCGGACCCCTTCGACATGCGTCGGGGCCGCCTGCTCGAGGAGCGCGAAGCCCGCGTCGGTGAGCTCGGCCCAGACGCCGCGCTTGTCGCTGGTGCACGACGTCCGGCGGACGAGCTCGGCGGCCTCGAGTCGGCCCACGGTGTGGGTCAGCCGGGAGCGGCTCTGGTGCAGCCGGTCGGCCAGGTCGGCCATCCGGAGCCGGCGGTCGGGCGCCTCGGAGAGCCGGACCAGGATCTCGTAATCGTTGATGCCGATGCCGAACTGACGCAGGTCGTCGTCCAGCTTCGCCATCAGGCGCGCGGTGCCCAGCAGGTACGCGCGCCACGCCACCTGCTGCTCGGCGTTGAGCCACCGGGTCTCAGTCGTCATCGTCACGAGGACAGTGTACCGGGAATGTAGTTGACATTTAAACCGTTGATGCCTACTGTCGCAGTCAACAGGTTGAAATTTGAACTTCCTTCGACTGTGTCGCCCCAGACCAGTTCAGTCCCCACGTAAGACCCCGAGAGGAACCCATGAGCGAGATCGTTACCACCGGCACCCCGACCAGCAGCATCCCCGGCCTGGTCGCCGGTACCTACGTGATCGACGCGACGCACAGCGAGATCGGCTTCACCGTCCGCCACCTGATGACCAAGGTCCGCGGCACCTTCCAGGAGTACGCCGGCGAGATCATCGTCAAGGACTCCCTGGAGGAGTCGACCGCGGCCGTCTCCGTCGAGCTGGGTTCGGTGCACACCCGCAGCGAGCAGCGCGACGGTCACCTGCGGTCCGGTGACTTCTTCGACGCCGAGAACAGCCCGAAGATGACCTTCGTCAGCACCGCCCTGAAGCCGGAGGGTGACGACTACATCCTGGCCGGCGAGCTGACCATCAAGACCGTGACCAAGCCGATCGAGCTCGCCGTCGAGTTCCTCGGCGTGCAGCAGAACGCCTACGGCCAGACCGTCATCGGCTTCGAGGCGTCCGCGCAGATCAGCCGCAAGGAGTGGGGCATCGACTTCAACGTCCCGCTGGAGGGCGGCAAGCTCCTGATCGGTGACAAGGTGGACATCCACCTCGACGTCCAGGCCGCGCTCCAGGTCTGACCACCGCAAGCATCAAGGGCCTCGCACCGCAACGGTGCGGGGCCTTTCCTATGCCTGGACCATCCGATGGGCGAGGTCGGCGTACAGCTTGCCGAGGGCGTCCGGGTCGCCGCGGTGTGGCGTGTACCACCGGGCGACGTCGATGGCGAGTGAGAGTACGGCGAGCGTCGTCCCCGGCAGGTCGTCGACCGCGAAGGAGCCGTCCTGCACGCCGTCCGCCAGCACCTGCTCGATCTGGGCCGAGATCGCCCGGCGGATCGTGGCGACCTCGGCGAAGTGCTCCGGGGAGAGGGCAGCGAGCTCGTACTGGACCACGCGGGCGATGGTGTGGTGCCGGGCGTGCCAGGCGGTGAACGCGGAGACGAGGGCGCGGAGGCGGTCCGCGGGGCTCGGGCCGGTGTCGGAGGAGCGCAGTACGTCGAGCGCGGCCTTGTGACCGTAGAGGCTGATCTCGAAGAGGAGGCGTTCCTTGGACGGGTAGTGGACGTAGAGCGCGGCCGGGCTCATCCCCGCGCGGGACGCGATGTCGCGGGTGGTGGTGGCCTGGAAACCCCGCTCGGCGAACGCGTCGATGGCGCCCGTCAGCAGGCGGCGGGCGGCGGCCGGCTGGACGTGCTCCCAGACGAGCGGGCTGGTGACTGCGGACACGTTGACACCCTGCCTCAGATTGGCGAAGCTAAGCAAGCGCTTAGCCAGTTGTCTCGACCTTCGGGAGGCCTGATGGAACGCGTCATCTTCAACGAGGACCACCACGCCTTCCGGGCGAGCGCGAAGGAGTACTGCGACCGCTCGCTGGTGCCGCGGATGGAGCAGTTCCTCGAGGAGAAGACGATCGAGCGGGCGGCCTGGATCGAGGCCGGCAAGCAGGGCTTCCTCGGGCTGGACGTGCCGGAGGAGTACGGCGGTTCGAGTGTCGGCGACTACCGCTTCAACGCGGTGTTCGCCGAGGAGGTCTCCAAGGTCTCAGCCTCGCTGTCGAGCTGCTTCGGCATCCACTTCGACTGCTGCGCGCCGTACTTCGTCGATCTCGGGACCGAGGAGCAGAAGCAGCGGTGGCTGCCGAAGTTCTGCGCCGGTGAGTACGTCGCCGCGATCGCGATGACCGAGCCGTCCGGCGGGTCCGACCTGGCCGCGCTGAAGACGACCGCGAAACGGGCCGACGGCGGCTGGGTGCTGAACGGGTCGAAGACCTTCATCACCAACGGCGACATGGCCGACCTGGTCATCGTCGCCGCGCGGACCGATCCGTCCAAGGGCGCCAAGGGCATCACGCTGTTCGTGGTCGAGGAGGGCATGGAGGGCTTCGCCCGCGGCCGCAAGCTGGACAAGGTCGGCCAGACCGAGTCCGGTACGTCGGAGCTGTTCTTCGAGGACCTGTTCGTCCCGGACGGCAACGTGCTCGGCGAGGTCGACCGCGGCTTCATCCACATGATGGAGCGGCTGGCCCAGGAGCGCGTCGGCGCGGGCGTCTCGAACATCGCACACGCGGCCCAGATCCTCGACGAGACGATCGAGTACGTGAAGCAGCGCAAGGCGTTCGGCCAGCCGGTCGGCTCGTTCCAGTACAACAAGTTCGTGATCGCCGAGCTGGTGACGAAGGTCGAGGTCACCCAGGCGTACGTCGACAACGCGGTCGTCGCGCACGACGAGGACCGGCTGTCCGCCGTGGACGCGGCGAAGGCGAAGTGGTGGAGCGCCCAGGTGCAGAACGAGGTCCTGGACGCGTGCGTGCAGCTGCACGGCGGGTACGGGTACATGAACGAGTACCGGGTGGCGCGCGCCTGGCGGGACGCCCGGGTGACCAAGATCTGGGCCGGATCCAACGAGATCATGAAGGAACTCATCGGCCGCGACCTCGGCCTGTAGAAGGGAACAGCTGTGCCTGAAGCAGTCATCGTGTCCACGGCGCGCTCGCCGATCGGCCGCGCGTACAAGGGGTCGCTCAAGGACATCCGGCCGGACGACCTGGTCGTCCAGATGATCCAGGCCGCGGTCGGCAAGGTGGGCCTGACCGGCGACCAGATCGAGGACCTGGCCGTCGGCTGTGCGGAGCCGCACGACGAGCACGGCGGCAACATGGCCCGCCGGGTCGCCGTCCAGCTCGGCTGGGACGACACTCCGGCGACCACGGTCAACCGGTTCTGCGCGTCGTCGACGCAGACCGCGCGGATGGCCTTCCATGCGATCAAGGCCGGCGAGGGGGACATCTTCGTCAGCGCCGGCGTCGAGTGCGTGTCGCGGTACAAGAACTTCGGCTCGGCCGGGGTCGGCGACCCGAGCTCGTTCAACGAGGTCTTCGCCGACGCGGTCCAGCGGACCGAGAAGTACGCCGAGACCAACGAGACCTGGCACGACCCGCGCCAGGACGGGCTGGTGCCGGACATCTACATCGCGATGGGCCAGACCGCCGAGAACGTCGCCACGCTCAAGGGGATCAGCCGGGCCGATCAGGACGCGTTCGGCGTCCGCTCGCAGAACCTCGCCGAGAAGGCGATCAACAATGGCTTTTTCGAGCGCGAGATCGTCCCGGTGACGTTGCCGGACGGGACTGTGGTCAGCAAGGACGACGGTCCGCGGGCCGGGACCACGCTGGAGAAGGTCAGCGAGCTCAAGCCGGTCTTCCGGGAGAACGGCACGGTCACGGCCGGCAACTGCTGCCCGCTGAACGACGGCGCCGCGGCGGTCGTGATCATGAGCGACACCAAGGCGCGTGAGCTCGGCCTGACCCCGCTGGCGCGGATCGTGTCGACCGGCGTCAGCGGGCTGTCGCCGGAGATCATGGGCCTCGGTCCGATCGAGGCGTCGAAGCAGGCGCTCGCCCGGGCCGGGATGAGCATCGGCGACATGGACCTGGTCGAGATCAACGAGGCGTTCGCGGTGCAGGTGATCGGGTCGGCCCGTGAGCTCGGCATCGACGAGGACAAGCTGAACGTGCACGGCGGCGCGATCGCGCTCGGTCACCCGTTCGGGTCGACCGGCGCGCGGATCATGACGACGCTGGTGAACGGGCTGCAGTTCGAGGACAAGCAGTTCGGCCTGGAGACCATGTGCGTCGGCGGCGGTCAGGGGATGGCGGTCGTGCTCGAGCGTCTCAGCTGATGTCGTTGCAGGGCCGTACGGCGATCATCACCGGAGCGTCCCGGGGGATCGGGCTGGCGATCGCGCAGCGCCTGGTCGCCGACGGCGCGCGCGTCGTCATCACCGGCCGGACGCAGGAGACGCTCGACCAGGCGGTCGCATCCCTGGGCGGCCGGGAGCACGCGTTCGCGGTCGCCGGGAAGGCGGCAGACCCGGAGCACCGGGCGAGCGTGGTCGCGGCCGCGGTGGCGACGTACGGGTCGGTCGACCTGCTGGTGAACAACACCGGCATCAACCCGATCTACGGCAAGTTGCTCGACGTCGACCAGGCGGTCGCGGCCAAGATGGTCGACACCAATGTGTTGGCCACGATCGCGTGGGTGAAGGCCTGCAGGGACGCGTGGATGCGCGCGCATGGCGGTGCGGTGGTCAACCTGTCCTCGGTGGCCGGTCTGGCGCCGTCTCCCGGGATCGGCTGGTACGGCGCGACCAAGGCGATGCTGTCCCGGGTGACGGCCGAGCTGGCGGTCGAGCTCGCCCCGGAGATCCGGGTCAACGCGGTGGCGCCGGCGGTGGTGAAGACGAAGTTCGCCGGGGCCCTGTACGAAGGGCGTGAGGACAAGGTCGCGTCGACGTACCCGCTGAAACGCCTGGGTACGCCGGAGGACGTGGCCTCGCTGGTGTGGTTCCTGCTGTCGGACGAGGCGTCCTGGATCACCGGCCAGACCGTCACCATCGACGGCGGCCTCACCCTGAACGGCGGAATCGTCGGCTAGGCCTGACCCGGTGCGGCCGGCCGGGTGGCGACGAACCGCTGGCGGACGGTGATGTTGCCGTCGGCATCCTCGTCCTCGTTGCGCCAGTGGAAACCGGTCTCGCTGATGCCGGTGAAGATCCAGCGGGTCTTGGCCGACAGCGGTTCGCGGGCGTCGAGGGTGATGGAGTCTTCGCCGGGGGTGCCGATGAAGGTCATCACGAAGGCGTGCTTCGGGCCCATCCAGGTCGAGCGGAAGGCACCGAGCTCGGGGTCGTGGATCCGGATCGTGAGCCCCCACTCGCCGTCACCGTCGGTCGGGCGGGCGGCCCGGCCGGGCGTGATCCAGATGTCGGCGACCGCCCGGCCGTCGAGCGCCCAGGCGAAGTGCCACTCGCCCTTCGTCCGGCGGGTGACGTTGCCGGCGTCGTCGTACCAGCTGACGTCGAGGTCCCAGCTGCCGATCAGCGGGGCGAACGGGGTGAAGGCCTCGGCGAACTCCGGCCGCGGTCCGTCGGACACCATCAGGCCGGCCAGCACCTCGGCGGCGGCCACTCCATCTGTCATCTGCATACCTGCTATTTACTCCTGACAGCATGGGAGCGTGTCAAGAGGATTCGGACTGCCCGCCGCCGGTGACCACGTCGTGTCCCAGCACGATGGCACTTCCGGCGGTCGGGGCGTTCAGTCCGACAGCACCGGGCCACTCTAGTCCCGATCGGGTACACGGCAGAATCACAGCGAGCGCGCAGCTGTTGCGATCGCGTTGCTGTTCGTCCCCGGCGTTATTCCGTGGCGGGCGAACCGGCCGCTGGTTAGGGTCCGGGGCATGACGACACCGGTGGCGATCCGGCAGGCCGTGGGCGACGACGCCGAAGGAGTGGCGGCGGTACGGCGCGCGGTCTACACGTACAAGGTGATGTCGCCGGAGGCCACCCGGCACCTGATCACCGTGTCGCGGCCGGAGGAGCGCTTCCTCGCCCTGATCGCCGAGTCCGAGGGCGTGGTGGTCGCGTGGGGTTCGGCCGGGCTGAACGTCTGGACGAGCGAACAGGGTCAGAGCACCACCTCGATCTACGTCCATCCGGACCACCGCAAGCAAGGCATCGGCAGCGTGCTGGCGGACCGGTTGCACCAGCACCTCACCGAGGTGGGCGCCGTACGCACGCGAGCGTTCGTGCATCCGGACGGGCTGGAGTTCGCCCGCAACCGCGGGTACGACGGGACCCGGCAGATGCACTACGCGGGCCTCGACCTCGGCACGCTGCCGGACCAGCCACCGACCCCGGACGGCATCGAGCTCGTGACCATGGACGAGTTGGACCCGCGGCAGGCGTACGCCGCCGACTCGATCGCCTCGCTGGATGAGCCGGGCGACTCGCCGCTCGACGCGATCGGGTACGACGACTGGCTCGCGGACGTGTGGAACGCTCCAGGCCTGGACAAGTCGCTCAGCGTGGCCGCCGTCGCCGGGGACGAGGTGGTCTGCTTCACCGCGGTCGAGACCGCCGACGACCGGGCGTGGTCGGGGATGACCGGCACGATCCCGGCGTACCGGGGTCGTGGACTGGCCAAACTGGTCAAGTCGGTCGCGCTGCGCCGGTGCGCCGCGGCCGGGATCACGTCGGCGTACACGTCGAACGACGACGAGAACGGGCCGATGCTTGCCATCAACAACTGGCTCGGCTACCGCCGGGTGCAGACGGAGCTGTGCCTGCTGCGTCCACTGGGCGGGTAGGTGATCAGCGGGTTAAGAAAGCGCGCTGAGACAGAGCTGTAATCGATTTCGCGGTCGGTCTGCGCCTGGCGCGCGTTATGTTCCGGAGAACTTCGCCGAAGGAGTTCGCATGGAGATCAGGCGTGCTGAGCCGGGGGACGTGGACGGCGCGATCGCCTTGCACGACGCGCATGCGCCGTACCTGGTGCTGACGGCGGCGGGCATGCGGCGCAGTCTGGCCGAGCGGGTTCCGGGCCGCGGCACGTTCGCCGCGCTGGAGGCGGGCGAGGTGGTCGGCTGGGCGTCGACCGCGCTGATCGCCGGATCCGAACCCCCCGACGGGCAACTCCGCGTGCTGGTCCGGCCGGACCACCGCGGCCGCGGCATCGGCGCCAAGTTGCTGGCGGCAACCCACGAGGAGCTGCGCTCGGCCGGGGCGACCACCGCCCGGGTGTTCGCGGACCCGGCGACGGTCCAGTGGGCCACCCGCTGGGGCTACCAGCAGACCCGGCAGGTGCACTACGCCGGGATCGATCCACGGAAGGCGCCGGACATCCCCGGAGTGCCGTCAGGCGTGCGGTTGGTGCCGCTGAACGAGGTCGACCCGCGCAGCCTGTACGAGGCGGACCTGGTTGCCCAGCGCACCAAGCCGGGCGACGCGAAGATCACCACCCGGCCGTACGACGACTGGCTCGACGGCGTGTGGAAGTCGCCGGCGATGGTCCTCGATCTCAGCATGGCCGCCGTCTACCGGGACCAGGTCGTCGGGTTCACGCTCGGCAACGGCGACCACACGAAGATCTGGTCGCAGATGACCGCGACGCTGCCGGAGTTCCGTGGCCGGGGCCTGGCAAAGCTGGTGAAGTGCGCCGCGCTGCACCGGGCCGCGGACGCCGGGGTGCAGGCCGCCTACACCGCCAACTACGACGGCAACACCCCGATGATCGCGGTCAACGAGTGGCTCGGCTACCACCGCGTCGCCACCCACGCGGTCCTGATCTGTCCCCTCTAGGGAACCAGCAGTACGACGGTTTCCGCGACGCAGGCGGGTTTGGTCGAGTTCTCCAGTTCGATCACCCAGTTCAGCGAGACCTGGACGCCGGCCGGGGTCTCCGCCGTACTGGCGATCGAGGCGCTCGCCCGGACGCGCGAGCCGACCGGGACCGGCGCCGGGAAGCGGACCTTGTTGACGCCGTAGTTCAGCTTGGCGGTGACGCCGTTGACCGAGAACAGTTCCTCACCGAACCGCGCGATCAGGCTCAGCGTGAGATAACCGTGCGCGATCGTGCCGCCGTACGGGCCCTTCTTCGCGCGCTCGACGTCGACGTGGATCCACTGGTGGTCGCCGGTCGCGTCGGCGAACGTGTCCACCTGCTCCTGGGTGATCTCGAGCCAGTCCGACTCGCCCAGCTGGGTGCCGACCGCGTGCACGACCTGGTCGACGCCGGTGAAGGACTTTGCCATCTCCGCCCCTCAGTTCCGCGGTCCGCCGGCGACGTACAGGACCTGGCCGGAGACGAAGCCGGCCTCCTCGCTGCAGAAGTACGACGCCGCGGCGGCGATGTCGTCCGGCGTGCCGGTGCGCTGCACCGGGATCGCGGCCGCGGTCGCCTTCTTGAACTCCTCGAAGTCCACGCCGACCCGGGCCGCGGTGGCCGCGGTCATGTCGGTCTCGATGAAGCCGGGAGCGATCGCGTTCGCGGTGACGCCGAACTTGCCCAGCTCGATCGCCAGCGTCTTCGCCAGGCCCTGCAGGCCGGCCTTCGCGGACGCGTAGTTCGCCTGGCCGCGGTTGCCCAGAGCGGAGGTCGAGGACAGGAACACGATCCGGCCGTAGCCGGCCTCGACCATGTGCGCCTGGCAGGCCCGGGACATCAGGAAGCTGCCCTTGAGGTGCACCGACATGACCGTGTCCCAGTCGTCGTCGGACATCTTGAACAGCAGGTTGTCGCGGAGCACGCCGGCGTTGTTCACCAGGATCGTCGGCGCGCCGAGCTCGGCGACCACCCGCTCGACCGCTGCGGCCACCTGGTCGGACCGGCTGACGTCACAGCCGACCGCGAGCGCCCGCCCGCCGGCCTCGGTGATCGCCTTCACGGTGGCCTCGCAGGCGCCCTCGTCGAGGTCCAGCACCGCGACCGCGTTCCCGTCCTTGGCGAGCCGCTGCGCCACCGCGGCGCCGATTCCCCGGGCCGCCCCGGTCACGATCGCCACCCGCTGCTCACTCATCCGTGCTCCTTCGGTCCGTGCTGGTGGGGATGACATTACCCACGCTCAGTCACCCCGGAAGTACCCAGGATGCGATGATCGCCGTGTGGATCATCACAACCGCCACGTCTACCACTGCCCGCTGCGCTGGGGCGACCAGGACGCGCTCGGCCACGTGAACAACGGACGGTACGTCGACTACCTCCAGGACGCCCGAGTCGACTTCCTGTTCCGGACCGCCAAGGAGCTCGGTGCCGACGACCTGGAGACCGGCCTGCTGGTCGCCCGGCACGAGGTGCAGTACCGGGCACCACTGCGGTTCCGGCCGGAACCGGTCCGGATCGAGCTGTGGATCAGCGAGATCAAGGCGGCCTCGTTCATCGTCGACTACGAGATCCTGGACGCCGAGCCCGAGCGGACGACGTACGTCGAGGCGCGCACCCGGCTGGTCCCGTTCGACTTCGCCGCCAACCGCCTCCGCCGGATCACCCCGGTCGAGCGCGCGGCCCTGTCCGAGCTGGTGGGCTCGTGACGTTCACCCACCCCGTCCTGGTCCGGTGGTCGGACATCGACTCCTACGACCACGTCAACAACGTCCGGTACTTCGACTACCTGCAGGAGGCCCGGATCGCGTTCCTCTCGCAGATCATCGGCACGACCGGGGACTTCTTCGCCGATCACCCGTGCGTCCTGGTCAGCCAGACCGTCGACTACCTGCGGCCGATCCTGCTGCGGCACCCGCCGTACGACGTCGACGTGTGGGTCGAGGCCGTCGGTACGACGTCGTACACGCTCGGCTCGCGGATCGTCGACCGCAGTGGTGAGGGGGCCGACATCTACGCGAAGGCGGTGTCGGTGATCGTCGCCGTGGACGGTGAGACCCACGCCAAGCGCCCGCTCGCGGACGCGGAACGGGACGCCCTGCTCAAGCACCTTGGCACGGCTTGAGAGACTGGGGGCGTTATGACTGAGCAACAGAGCTTCTACGACGCTGTCGGTGGGGCGGACACGTTCCACCGGCTGGTGGCCGCCTTCTACCGCGGCGTCGCCGCCGACCCGGAGCTGCGGGCGATGTACCCGGAGGAGGACCTCGGTCCGGCCGAGGTGCGCTTCCGGATGTTCCTCGAGCAGTACTGGGGCGGCCCCCGGACGTACTCCGAACAGCGCGGGCACCCCCGGCTGCGGATGCGGCACGGCCCGTTCGCCGTCACCCCGAGCGCGCGGGACCGCTGGCTCGGCCACATGCGTGCCGCGCTGGACGAGATCGCACTGCCACCGGATCGCGACGAGGAGATCTGGACCTACATGGTGATGGCGGCGCACAGCATGGTGAACACCGACGAACCGCAGTACCCGGGCGCGATCGACGTGTCCGGCCGCTGAACCCCTTGCGAAGGAGACAACACGAGCATGGCCGTTACCCGTACTGCCAAGGCCCACTGGGAAGGTTCGCTGCTGGAGGGAGGCGGCCAGGTCGACCTGCAGTCGTCCGGACTCGGCACGTTCGACGTGACCTGGGCCGCCCGGACCGAGCCGGAGGCCAGCGGCCGGACCAGCCCGGAAGAGCTGCTCGGTGCCGCGCACTCCGCGTGCTTCTCGATGGCGCTGTCGCACGCGCTGGCCCAGGCCGGGAACCCGCCGGCGGCGCTGGACACCCAGGCGGACGTCAGCTTCCAGCCGGGTGAGGGCATCACCGGCATCGTGCTGAAGGTCGTCGGCAACGTCCCGGGCCTGACCGCGGACCAGTTCGCCGAGTTCGCCGAAGGCGCGAAGAAGAACTGCCCGGTCTCGCAGGCGCTGTCGGCCCCGATCACCCTCGAGGTCAGCTTCACCGCCTGACAACCGTCACCACGCCGCCTTCAAAGCCGCCCTCACAGCTGGTCTGTGAGGGCGGCATTCGTTTGCGGGCCTAGGTGTGATGTCCAGGGAGGTTGTCCCGGTCGGCGTCGGTGAGCCTGTCTGACAGGTGAAGGCCTCCGGTTGTGAAGTGGAGCTGTCTAGGAACCGCTTCACGAACCAGGAGGCCTTCGTGTCCCACGCTAACGCTGCTCTGACCCCGCGCGCACGGTTGCGACTGGCGCGGCTGGTCGTCGATGAGGGCTGGACCTACGCGTCAGCCGCCGCGCTGTTCATGGTTGCCGCCAAGACCGCCCGCAAGTGGGCCGAGCGATACCGCGCCGAAGGGCCGGCCGGAATGGCCGACCGCAGCTCGAGACCGCGTCGCAACCCGACCAAGACACCCGCCCAGGTCGTGCGCCGGATCGTGCGGCTGCGATGGCGGCTTCGGCTCGGCCCGGTTCAGATCGCCGGGCGGCTCGACATGCCAGCCTCGACCGTGCACGCCGTACTGGTCAGATGCCGGATCAACCGACTCTCCCACATCGACCGAGCCAGCGGCGAGCCGCTGCGCCGCTACGAACACGACCACCCCGGCTCGCTGATCCACGTCGATGTCACCAAGTTCGGCAACATCCCCGACGGCGGCGGCTGGCGCTACGTCGGCCGCCGCCAGGGCTACCGCAACCAGGCCACGACACCAGGACTGCCCCGCGGCGCGGACCGCAAACCCCGCACCGGCAAAGCGTTCCTGCACACCGTGATCGACGACCACTCCCGCGTCGCCTACATCGAGATCCACCCCGACGAGAAAGCCACCACCGCCATCGGCGTCCTCCAACGCGCCGTGGCCTGGTTCGCCGACCACGGCGTCACCGTCGAACGAGTCCTGTCCGACATTCAATCTGGGTGGGCGAGTCCCGTGGCTTCTTGGCGGCCGACGAGGAGGATCGGGAGTCGTCCGGCACCTGCCCGTCAACGTTGCTTGACCGAGTGGAGCGCTCTGCGACTCCTTGCCTGTTGACCATGCTGGCGGGCGGGGCCTCTGCCGGAGTTCGAGATGCCCTGTTAGGAACCCGGCGACCACATCTGGTGGATCCCTGTTAGCGAATGTCTGGTGCGGATCGTGCTCCCACGGCGGTCCGGCGGCCGGAACCAGCGAATGCGAGCAGAGGAGTCCGGCAGTGATCCTTCGGATGGGCATCGACATCGCGGTGCGCGCGCCGCACCAGGCCAGCCTGGCCGACGAACGGGGACGGGTGCTGTGGTCCGGGCACCGCTTCCGCACTATCGCCGAGGACCTGGACCGGCTCTGGTCCAGACTCCCTGCCGACGCCGCGGTCGAGGAACTGACGGTTGTCATGGAGCCGACCCGCAACGCCTGGGTTCCACTTGCGGCATGGTTCCGCCGACGCGGCGTGCAGGTGGTGCTCGTGTCGGCGGAACGGTCCGCCGACTTGCGTGCCTACTACGCCAAGCACACCAAGAGCGACCGGCTGGACTCGGTGTTGTTGGCCCGGTTGCCGATGCTGCATCCCGAGGGGCTCCATCCCGAACGCGGCCTGGGGCCTGGTGATCCGCTGCGGCGGGCCACCAAACTGCATTCCACGTTGGTCAAGCGGCGCACCACCAGCCTGGCCAGGCTGGATGCGCTGCTGGAGATCCTCGGACCGCACTGGCATGCCGCGCTCAGCGGCGACCTGGCCAACAAGACCCCACTGCGGTTCCTGGCCGCGGGCTACGCCGATCCGCACAGCGTCAAGCGGCTAGGACGCTCACGGCTGGTCCGGTTCTTCCATCGCCACTCCCGCGGCGCCTGGGGCGAGCCGGAGGTCGACGCCATCCTCGCCGCGGCCACCGCCACACTCGAACTCTGGGATGACGAGCTCGGCTTCCCCGAGCTGGCCGAGGACATCGCAGTGGAGGCGCGCCTGGCGCTGGCGTTGACCGAGGAGATCAAGGAAGTCGACGAGCGGATCGCTGTGCTGGTCGCCCAGCGGGACCCGGCAGGCATCATCGCGTCCGTCCCCGGCGTCGGCGCCGTCACCGGCGCGGTCATCCTCGGCCGGCTCGGAGACGCCAGCCGCTTCGCATCACTCGCGGCGGTCCGAGGCTTCAGCGGCCTGGTGCCCTCACTGGACTCCTCAGGACTGTCCGGCAAACACGGCGGACCCACCAAACGCGGGGACGCACTGCTGCGCGAGGCACTGTTCATGAGCGCCAACCAGGCCCGTCGCTACGACCCGACCCTGGCAGCGAAGTACCACCGACTGATGGTCGAAGCCGGCAAGCACCACAACTCGGCCATGTGTCACATCGCCACCACACTGCTCACCCGCGTGGCTGCCTGCTGGAAGACCCAAACGTCCTACCAGTTGCGCGACGTCGACGGACGGCTCATCGACAAGACCGAAGCCAAGGCGATCATCGCACTGCACTACACCGTTCCCGACCACCTACGACGCGCACGCACAACAACGACCCCCGCCGCAGGGACGGGCCGGCGAAGCAAGGAGTCACAACGTGCTCCATCAACCGGCCCGTCCACCACCCACGCTAGACGCCCTGGCGCCGCTTGACATCTCTTAGGAACTCAACGGCTCGGCCTACAAGTCCCACGCCTGGCACGACGCCTGCACCAACCTCGGCATCACCTCGAAACACACCCGGCCCTACCGCCCCCAAACCAACGGCAAAATCGAGAGATTCCACCGCACCCTCGCCGACGGCTGGGCCTACACCCGCCACTACCAATCAGAAACCGAACGACGAACAGCCCTACCCACCTGGCTCCACTTCTACAATCACCACCGACCCCACTCCGCCATCGGAGGCCAACCACCCATCACCCGCCTAACCAACCTCCCTGGACATCACACCTAGGGCCGCGGCTCAGCGTGCGGGCGGTCGAGGGGTCTGCGGCTGGGTCGTCGCGGACTCGGTTGCCGGGCCTTCGCCGTCCGGTGCGGTCTCCTCGGCCTTCTCGGTGCCGCTGCCGACCCCCGAGGGCGCGCTGCTGTCCGGGTCGCGGGTGGTCAGGTTGCCGATCCGCAGGACCTCACCGTTGCGGACGTACCAGGTGGTGCCGTCCTCGCCGCGCAGGGTGGTGATCCGCAGCCCGACCGCGATCACGACCCCGGTCGCCTTCTCCATGTCGATCAGGTCGCCGACGCCGTACTGGTCCTCGAAGATCATGAAGACGCCGGCGAGGAAGTCCTTCACCAGCGTCTGCGCGCCGAAGCCGAGGGCGACGCCGATGATGCTCGCGGACGCGATCACCGGGAGGATGTTGAAGCCGAGCTCGGCCAGCACCATCACCACCAGGACGGCGGTCAGCACGATGGTCACCGCGCTGCACAGCAGGGACGCGATCGTCTCGGCCCGCTGGGCCCGGCGCTGGCTGGCCAGGGTGTTCTCGACGAAGTCCTGGCCGATCTTCGACTTCGCCAGCACACCGGCGACGGCGCCGTTCCCGGTCCGGCGGGCGAACCGGCGGATCACCTTGTGGAGCACCCAGCGGAGGACGAGGAAGCCGACGATCAGCCCGGCGATCCTGGCCGGGACCATGACGATCTGGTCGGTCACCTCCAGCTTGCCGTCGTTCCCGTACCGGAAGAAGGTCGGGAAGGTCTCGGGCAGCGAAAACAGGGGGTGACTGAACAAGGACACAAGGTAGCTGGTCAGAATAGGCATCTCGCCGCCCGATCTTAGTGAGTCCGACAAGGGAGACGCGACGCATGCCGAGCCGGCTGGATGACGAGCTGTCGAGGCTCGTGAGCGCGGGGGTGCTGCGCCAGTACCAGGCCGACGCACTGCGGGACGCGGCCGACGCCGAGGTCTCGGCGGCGCTGGCGGATCCGGGCCGGGCCCGGCCGCAGGAGCCCGCGGTGCCGGCGCCGGCGAAGCCGCGGACACCACCGCAGGCGACGCACGCGAGCGCGTTGATCGAGGTGCTCGGCTACATCGGCGGCGCGTTACTCCTCGGCGCGGTCGCACTGCTGACGGTGGCGAACTGGGGGGAGATGGGGCGCGCCGCCCGCGTGAGCACCGGCACCAGCGCCGCGGTCGTCCTGCTCGGGGCCGCCGCTGTCCTCGGCGTGCTGCGCCGCCGCGAGCAGCTCAGTTCGGCGCTCGGTTCGCTCGGGTGCTGCGTGGCCGGCTTCGCCACGTACGTCGCCATCGAGGGTGAGACCGGGCGGATCGCCGGGGTCGCGGTCGCGCTCGCGCTGGCCGGCGCCGGACTGTGGTGGCTGGCCGGCTCGTCGTTGCTAGTGGCAACCTTTGCGATCCTGGCCGTCGGTGTGCTGGTGATCACGGCCGATGTCCTCACTCCGGACACCGGCGCGACGAACAGCGCCGGAATCGCCGGCACCGGGTTCATCCTGGTCGCGTTCGTGCTGGCGATGCTCGGGCTGTTCCGGGACCAGGTGACCGCCTGGTCGCTCGCCGGTGCCGCGATGTTCAGCTCGTCGATCTGCTGGCTGATTCAGGAGCGCGGCGAGATCATGGCCCTCGCCGTCGGTACGGCGGGCCCGGCCGCGCTGCTGTTCGCGTACGGTCGCCGGCACGCGTCGGCGTACGCGGTGGTGGGCTGCGCGATCCTGCTGGTGATCTGGCCGACCGCGCTCTACCAGCTCACCGACAACGTGGCCGGTGTCGCCATCGGTCTGGTGATCGCGAGCAGCGCGCTGCTGCTCGCCGTACTCCTGCTGAGCCGTCGGCGCGCGAACCGGTGACAGCGCGCGAACGAGTAACAGTCCGGCGCGCGGCGTTGCGCGGAGGGGCAGTTGATACGGCAGACTCGCTGGGGTGACAGCTCCTACTCCGGCCCTTGTCGAGCTAGCGGTTGCCCATGGCGTGGCGACGGAGTACTGGAACTGGCAGGGCGAGCATGTGATCGTCTCCAGCGAAGTGGTGTCCGCAGTGCTCGCCGCACTCGGAGTGGACGCGTCCACGCCGGAGAAGGCGGCTGAAGCGCTGGAGGTGCACCGCCAGCAGCGCTGGCGGCGGACGCTGCCGGCCACTGTGGTGATGCGCGAGGGCTGGACCCCCTGGTTCGCCGTACACCTGCCGCACGGGTCCACCGCCGAGGTGTGGGTGGACCTGGAGGATGGCGGACAGCGGCGGGACATCGCGCAGCAGGACCACTGGGTCGAGCCGGAGTGGGTCGACGGTGTCCAGGTCGGTGAGGCGACGTTCCAGCTGCCGGGCGACCTGCCGAGCGGTTACCACCGGCTGTGCGCGCGGATCGGCAGCAGTCCGGAGATCGCGGTCGGCACGCTGATCGTGACCCCGCGCAAGCTGAAGCCGGAGAGGCTGCAACGCACCTGGGGCTGGGTGCTGCAGCTGTACTCGGTCCGCTCCCGCCGGTCCTGGGGCATCGGCGACCTGCACGACCTCGCGGACCTGGCCGCCTGGTCCGCGAGCGACCTCGGGGCCGGCTTCGTGCTGGTGAACCCGCTGCACGCCGCGGAGACCTCCGGCCGGATGGAGCCCTCGCCGTACCTGCCGGCGTCGCGACGCTTCGCCAACCCGATCTACCTGCGCATCGAGGACATCGACGAGTACGGCGACCTCGCGCCGGCCGAGCGGGATCGCGTCCGGGCCCTCAGCCTGCAGACGCGGGCGCTGAGCGAGGATCCGACCGCGCTAGACCGCGACACCGTGTGGGCGGCGAAGCGGGAGGCGCTGCAGCTGCTGTTCGGCGTACGGCCGTCGATCGGCCGGATCGCCGAGTACGGGGCGTACTGCGACCGCGAGGGCCAAGGACTGATCGACTTCGCCACCTGGGCCGCGATCGCCGACGTACACGGGCCGGAGTGGAGCAAGTGGCCCGAGGAACTGCAGGACCCGGTCTCCCCGGCCGTCGTTGCCTTCCGCAACGAGAACCCGGACGCCGTGGAGTTCCACTGCTGGCTGCAGTGGCAGCTGGACGACCAGCTCGCCCGCACGCAGGCCCGGGCGAAGGCGGCCGGCATGTCGCTGGGCGTCGTACACGACCTGGCGGTCGGCGTACACCCGGACGGTGCGGACGCGTGGGCGCTGCAGGACGTGCTGGCACCGGGCATCCACGTCGGTGCGCCGCCGGACGCGTTCAACCAGCAGGGTCAGGACTGGTCCCAGCCGCCGTGGCGGCCGAACGCGCTGGCCGAGACCGGGTACGCCGCCTGGCGCGACCTGGTCCGGGCGGTGATGCGGCACGGCGGCGGACTGCGGATCGACCACATCCTCGGCATGTTCCGGCTGTGGTGGGTCACGTCGCCGGAGCGCCCGACCGAGGGGACCTACGTCCGGTACGACCATGAGGCACTGGTCGGCATCCTGGTGCTGGAGGCCAGCCGGGCCGGGGTGACCGTCATCGGTGAGGACCTGGGCACGGTCGAGCCGTGGGTGCGCGACTACCTGACCGAGCGCGGAGTTCTCGGTACGTCGGTGCTGTGGTTCGAGCGGGACCGCCACGGCGCCCCGCTGGCGCCGGAGCGGTGGCGTGAGCTGTGCCTGGCCACGGTGACCACCCACGACCTGCCGCCGACCGCCGGGTACCTCGCCGGCGACCACGTGGAGCTTCGCCACCGGCTCGGACTGCTCACTCGGCCGGTCGCCGAGGAGCTCGAGGTGGACGAGGCCGAGCGGGACTCCTGGCTCAACGCACTCCGCGAGCGCCACCTGCTCAGCAACACCGATGGTGACGTCGAGCGCATCGTCGAGGCCCTCCACCGGTACGTCGCGCACACGCCGGCGAAGCTGGTCGGGGTGGCGCTAACGGATGCGGTCGGCGAGCGCCGTACGCAGAACCAGCCGGGCACCACGGACGAGTACCCGAACTGGCGCGTGCCGCTCAGCGGACCGGACGGCTCACCCGTCTTGGTCGAGGACCTCCCCAACAACCAACGCCTCCGTCGACTGATCGGTGCGCTCAACATCTAGTCACCACTCGCTCACGAAGTGTTGACAATAGATTTGAACGGTTGTTTTCTATGTGACCAGAAGGCGCCTTCCTTCACTGTCTATCCGCCCCAACAGTCGAAGGAGTTTGTCCGCATGCTCCGATTACTCCGATCACGCAAACTCAGCCTGGCCGGAATCGCTGTCGGCGCCCTCGCGCTGACCGTCAGCACCTCGGTCCCGCTGGCCTACGGTCACGGGTACACGACCGGGCCGACCAGTCGTGCCAAGCACTGCCAGAACGGCGCCGTGCAGAACTGTGGCCAGATCCAGTGGGAGCCGCAGAGCGTGGAAGGTCCGAAGGGCTTCCCGGCCGCCGGGCCTGCCGACGGCAAGCTCTGCTCGGCCGGGCTGGCGCAGTTCGCCGAGCTGGACGACCAGCGCGGGGGAGCGTGGCCGGCTGAGCAACTGACGGCCGGTCAGAGCTACAACTTCCGCTGGTACCTGACGGCACCGCACTCCACCGCCGACTTCAAGTACTACATCACCAAGCAGGGCTGGAACCAGAACGCCCCGCTGACCCGGTCGGCGCTCGACCTGAATCCGTTCCTCACCGTGACGATGGACGGCGGGCGGCCGCCGAACAACGTCAGTCACCCGGGCACGGTGCCGGGCGGCCGGACCGGACGGCACATGATCCTGGCCGTCTGGACGATTGCCGACACGGCGAACGCCTTCTACCAGTGCTCGGATGTTCGTTTCTGATTCAACCGCACGTTTCGTCAATATCTTTCCTGGGAAGTGCACTCCTTGAAATATCCGCCCCGTATTTCAAGGAGTGTCCCCATGAAGACTGTCCTCCGTCGGGTTCTCGTCCCGGTCGTCGCCGTACTGGCCGGACTGCTGCCCGGTGTGGTCGCGGTCGAGCAGGCCGCCGCGGTCACCAAGATGACGCACTCGCAGGCGACCTCGATCTTCCGGGCCGCCGGGATCACCTGGTCGTCCAGCGGTGGTTGCTCGGACTGGAACAACCCGACCTGCACGTCGTTCACCAACATCAACGACAGCACCGTGTACGGCGTCCGCACGCTGAAGCAGGCGAGCGGGTGCGCGATCAACCTCACGGGTGGTACCGAGGTCGGGCACGCGGGTGGCACCTACAGCCACCGGAACGGCTACAAGGTCGACTTCTCGCTGTACACCTGCGTCGGGAACTACATCCGCAACACGTTCACCCGGATCGCCGACCGTGGTGACGGAGCCGCCCAGTGGCGCAGCGGCGCCGGCAACATCTACGCCCTCGAGAGCAACCACTGGGACGTGACGTACTACAACTGCGGCGGTTGCTGATCCAAGAGCACCGCGCTCCGCGCGGGCTGGAGGGAGGCAACTGCGGCGGCTGCTGATCCAAGAGCACCGCGCTTCGCGCGGGCTGGAGGAGGCAACTGCGGCGGTTGCTGAGGCGCTGCGCTGCGTGGGATGCCGGGGGACTAGGCTCTGGGTGTGATCACTGAAGTTTCCGGCCACACCCTGCTGGTGTTCGTCGGCATCCCCGCACTGGTCATCGCGGTGGTGGCGCTGCTGGTCTACGCGCCGTCCATCGCGACCGGACCGCGCTACCGCCCTGGCCTGTCCTGGTGGGCGCCGCCGGTCTGGATCAACGGACCGACCGCCACCAAGCCCGACCCCGCCAACCTTCCCGAGTTGCCCGGCGCACCGGGGACCACCGCGAGCGCCGGTGCAGGCGTCGCCCGTTCGACCGGAGGCGCAAGTGCCAGCTGGTGACGCATTCACCCCGGACCAGCTCTACGACATCGAGAAGGCGGTCCGGCACGCCGAAGAGGTCTCCGGCCTGCGCTTCTCCGTGTACGTCGGTGGAGCCGACTCCGAGACCCGTCCGTTCGCGCTGGAGCTGCTGAACGAGCTGGACGACCCGGACCACAGCGTCCTGGTGTACGTCGACCCGGCCGGCCGTCGGCTGGAGATCGTCACCGGTGCGGTCGCGCGACGGCAGCTCTCGGACGCCGCGGCCGGCCTGGCCGCCCTCTCCATGCAGACGTCGTTCGCCACCGGTGACCTGACCGGCGGTCTGGTCACCGGCGTCCAGCAACTGGGTGCGCACGCTCACCAGGCGCCGCTGCTGCACGCGAACGAGCCGCACAAGCAGTGAGCCGGCCGGTCCAGCCACACCGGATCGACCTGGGCGACGCCGTACTGCGCCCGTTCGCGTGGACCGACGAGCCCGCGGTCGCGGAAGCGCTCAGGGACGAGGGCATCCTGCGCTGGACCGCGGGTACGGCGGTGATCCGCACGCCCGCGGACCAGCGGGCCAAGCGCTGGCTCGAGCCCCGGATCGACGGCTGGACCCGCGGCAGCGCGGTGTTCGCGATCGCGGACGCCGACGCTGACCAGGTGCTCGGCAGCGTCTCGGTCCGCGACATCGACCGCGTGCCGGACCAGGCGGTGGTGGCGTACTGGGTCAGCCCTGCGGCGCGCGGCCGCCGGCTTGCCGGCCGCGCACTGGACGCCGCGGCCCGGTGGGCGTTCGCGGACGACGGGCTCGGTCTGCACCGGCTGTCGCTCGACCATGCACTCGTCAACGAGGGCTCCTGCCGCGTCGCGACGTACGCCGGGTTCCGGCTCGAGGGCACGATGCGCGACTACTACGTCGAGCCGTCCGGCCGGCGGCACGACTCCCACCTGCACGCCCGGCTGGCGACCGACCCGGTCGAGTAGCGCGCAGTCAGCTCGCCGGCGCGACCGCCGGTTCGAACGTCGGGCAGGCGGTGTTGCTGTAGGCGGCCTGGGTCTTCGGGGTAGCGCACAGGTCGCCCATCGCCGCCGCGGAAGTGCCGGGACCGAGGTAGACCATCCAGGTGTCGAGTACCGGCTGCATGGAGCTGTTGGCGATGCCCGGGTACTGCCCGTCGACCAGCATGGCCTTGGCCGGGACGCCGGCGGTGATCATCTTGATCGCGGTGGCCTTCGCCAGTTGCTCTGCGTCCATGCCGACGTCGGTCGGGTACTTCTCCATCACGACGATCCACTGACCGCGTTTGAAAGCCGGTGTGGCCGGCCCGGTGTTCGGCGTCGCGGTCGCCTTCGCCTTCGGCGGCACCGAGGAGACCGGTGGCTTGCGGTCGGCCTTGGCGGTGTTGACCGACGGGGACGGATCCGAGCTCTTGGCTGCCACCCCCGGTGCCGACGGGGCCGATCCGCCGTCGGCCGCGGCGCCGATCCGGAAGCCTTCCTCGACCGGCGGGGTCGACGACCCCCGGGTCAGGATGAACGCGAACACGGCGACCATCGCGGCCGCGGCGACGATCGCCGCGCCGACCGCGCTGTGCGAGCGCTGGGGCCGGTGGGACGTGCTCTGCCGGGTCTCGGCCCGCTGCCGAGGTGGGCTTTTGTGCTGGCTCCGGGAGGGGCTCTTGTGGCTCCGGGAGGGGCTTCTGTGCTGGCTCCGGGCGGTGCGGGCGGGTGGCCGCCGGTGATCCACGGGTGTCACGGCAAGGGTCCCTCCCCAGATTCCCTTGTGGCGGATAGTGCGTGCAGCTTAAACCGAACCATCCGGTAAGTGAGTAGTACTCACGTGACGAGAATCTCCTTCTCCGCAAGGAATCGCGGGCCGGAGTCGGCGTCTCACTGTGTGCTGAAGAGCAATCGTTTGATGGGTTACCGGTAGCGTTCGCGCTACCACCGTCCGGGTCCGTGGGCGATGGTGGGAAATCCCCGCCGCTGAAAGTCTCCAGGCAAGTGCTTGACCGATCTGGGGGGGTTCGAGATGAGACTCACGCCGCTGATCCTGACCGTCGCGGTGACGCTCGCGGCTTCCGTCGTACCGGCGACGGCGGTGGCCGGGCGATCGACGTTGCAGGCGGACGCCGATGCGATCCGGGATGCCGGAGTGACTGGCGTACTCGCGCGCGAGACCACCCCGCATGGCTCGCGATTGGCGGTGAGCGGGGTGGCCGAGCTGGGCAGGCATCGGCCGCCGCGACTGGACGGCCGGTTCCGGATCGGCAGCACCAACAAGGCTCTGGTCGCGACCGTCGTACTGCAGCTGGTCGCGGAGCGCCGGATGGGCCTGGACGACTCCGTCGAGAAGTGGTTGCCGGGCCTCGTGCAGGGCAACGGGTACGACGGCCGGCGGATCACCGTCCGGCACCTGCTGCAGCACACCGCCGGCATCTACGACGGCAACTTTCCGAGCATCGAGAGCGCCGAGGAGTACTACGAGCGTCGCTACCGGGTCCACACCGAGGAAGAGATCGTGCGAGCCGGGCTCAGTCATCCGCCCGACTTCCAGCCGGGTGAGAGCTGGAGCTACTCCAACACCGGCTACGACCTCGTCGGCCTGGTCATCAAGGCCGTCACCGGCCGGAGCTGGTACGACGAGGTCGACCGGCGGATCGTCCGTCCGCTGAAGCTACGGGACACGTACTTCCCGGGCACGGACCCGCGGATCGTGGGACCGCACGCCCACGGGTACACGCGGTTCACCGCGGGCGAGTACACCGACACGACCGAACTGATCGACGCGGACGCCTCCGGCGGCTACATCTCGACAGTCGCGGATCTGGACGTCTTCGTCCGGGCCTTGTTCGGCGGGCGGCTGCTGAAGCCTGCGCAGTTGCGCGAGCTGATGCGGACGGTGCCGGTCGACGAGCAGACGACCGAGTTCTGGCCGGGCGCCCGGTACGGACTCGGCGTCGCCTCGAGGGACCTGCCCTGCGGCGGCACGGTGTGGATCCCGGGCGGCGACCAGATCGGGTACAAGACCCGGCTCGGGACGACCGCGGACGGCCGGCACAGCGTGGTCGTCTCTATGTCGACCCAGCTCAACGACTCCCTGGACGCAGCTCTGGCACAGGAGCGGGTCGCGAAGGATCTCGTCGACCACGCGATCTGCTAGGTGCCGGACGGGATTCCGGTCTGTTTGGGTTGGGGGCGGGTGTCGAGGGCGTCGTCGAGCCAGGCGTCGACGTCGACCTGGGCGCTGAGGATGTGCTCGACGTACGACGCCCGCTCGTGGCTCAGCACTTCGAGCTCCCAGACGCACGGGGCCGCACCGATCGGGGCGGGGCGCAGATCGTCGACCTCCATCCCGCTGAAGATGCTCAGCCGGGACTGGAAGTCCTTCGCCCAGCTCTGCACGACCAGATAGATCCCGTCGTCGCCGAGGTGTAGCACGACCACGCCCAGCCCGACCGCCCCCATCGCGTCGTCGAACTCGAGCTGCCGCGAGGCGGTGGCCCGGGCGGCCTCGACCATCTGGACGTCCCACTGCCGTCCGCGCGCGGTGATGACATACGGCTTCACCAGGCGGTGCGGATAGCGCCAGGGCATCAGCGGAGTGACAGGACGAGGGCGGTAGGCCTCGGCCAGTCCGGTCAGCGCAACGGCTGCCGCACCGGCCAGGGCGGGGTCAGAAGCGGGCACCCGACCAGTCTTACCTCAGGCCGGTCCAACACGACACCGGCGGTCTCAGCGCGAGACCGCCGGCACCGTGGTCAGCTCGCGTCGTTCAGCTCGCGTCGCGGGCCTGCGCGGCCAGCGCGCGGGTCAGGTCGGCCTGGGCCTCGCTGACGTAGCGGAGGGTGGGAGCGTCCACCGACGACGACTCCGTCGACAGCCAGGTCGTGAGTGCATCCAGCGCCGACTGCTCGGCCAGGTTGCGCGGCGACAGGTAGACCAGCACGTTCTCGCCCATCGACGAGCCGAGGCGGGTGTAGACGTCCTTGGCCGCGGTCAGGTACTTCTCGACGTACGGTCGCAGGAGCTCTTCCTGGCCGGGCTGCTGGAAGCCGAGGATGGTCCGGAACTGGGTCTCGTTCGGGGTGTCGCCGGACTCGACCGCGATCCGCCAGGCCTCCTCCTTGGCCTCGGCGGTCGGCCGGGCCGCGCGTGCCTGGGCGGCCCGCTCCTGGCCGGTGATCGTGGTGTCCCGGGTCAGCTCGTCCTCGATCTCGTCCGCGCCGATCCGGCCGAGCCGGGCGAGCGCGACGATGAGCGTCCAGCGCAGGTCGGTGTCGACCACCAGGCCGGACGGCAGGTCGCGGTCGTCGAGCCACGCGGCCAGGCGGTCGGCGCCGGCGTCGGAGTACACCGCGGAGCTGTACGCCCGGGCGAACGCCAGCTGGTGGTCGCTGCCCGATTCGGCCGCGGTGAGCAGCCCGGACAGCGCCTCCTCGAACTGTGCCCGCAGGGCCGGCCGGTTCTCCGGGGCGGAGTACAGGTTGATCGCGCTGGTCGCCTGGGCGAGCAGGGAGCGTACGCCGGTCAGGTCGGTCTCGGCCTTGATCCCGCGCAGCACGATCCCGACGTACTGGCTGGCCGGCATCTCGGCGTCCCGGGTCATGTCCCAGGCCGCACCCCAGGCGAGGGCCCTGGGCAACGACTCGGGCAGCTGGTCGATCGACTCGACCAGCGTGTTCCGGGACCGCTCGTCCAGCCGGATCTTGGCGTAGGTGAGGTCGTCGTCGTTCAGCAGCACGAGATCCGGCTGGGTAGCGCCGACCAGCTCGGCGAGCTCGGTGCGCGGCCCGTCGATGTCCACCTCGAACCGCTCGGTCCGCACCAGTCCCTCGCCGGTCCGCCGGTACAGGCCGACCGCGAGCCGGTGCGGCCGCAGGACCGGGAAGTTCTCCGCCGCGGTCTGCTCGATCGCGAACGACGTGAACGCACCCTCGGCGTCGACCGCGAAGTCGGCGCGCAGCGTGTTCACCCCGGCTGTCCGCAGCCAGCGCTCGGTCCAGTCGTCCAGGTCCCGCCCGGACGCCTTCTCCAGCGGCTTCAGCAGATCGGTCAGCTCGGTGTTGCCGAACGCGTGGTCGGAGAAGTACTCCTTGAGCGCGCTGATGAACGTGTCCTCGCCGACGAACGCGACCAGTTGCCGCAGCGTCGACGCACCCTTGGCGTAGGTGATGCCGTCGAAGTTCACCTCGACCGCGTGGAAGTCGACCATGTCGGCCGCGATCGGGTGCGTCGAGGGCAGCTGGTCCTGCCGGTAGGCCCAGTTCTTCCGCGCGTTGCAGAACGTCGTCCAGGCACCGGCGTACTTGGTCGTGGCCACCGCCTGGGCCCAGTGGCTGGCCCACTCCGCGAACGACTCGTTCAGCCACAGGTCGTCCCACCAGGTCATCGTGACCAGGTCGCCGAACCACATGTGCGCGAGCTCGTGCAGCACGGTGTTGGCACGGGCTTCCAGCTCCGCGTGCGTCGTCCGGCTGCGGAACAGGTACTCGTCCCGCAGGGTCACGCAGCCCGCGTTCTCCATCGCGCCCATGTTGTACTCCGGCACGAACGCCTGGTCGTACTTGTGGAACGGGTACGGCGTCCCGAACGCCTTCTCGAACAGCTCGAAGCCCTGCTTGGTCACCTCGAACAGGTCCTCGACGTCGAGGGCGCCCTTGAGCGACGGCCGGCACAGCAACGACAGCGGATAGCTGCCGTGCGGCCCGTCGTAGGTGTCCGTGACCACGTGGTACGGACCGGCGACCACGGCGGTGATGTACGTCGACATCCGCTCGGTCCGCGGGAACTCCCAGCGGGCCAGCTCCTCGCCGTTCTCTCCCTGGTACGGCGTGGGCTCGGGCGTCGGCGCGTTCGAGATGACGACCCAGCGGGCCGGCGCGGAGACGGTGAAAGTGAAAGGGGCCTTGAGGTCGGGCTGCTCGAACGTGGTGAACACCCGTCGGGCGTCCGGCACCTCGAACTGGGTGTAGAGGTAGGTCTCCTTGTCGGCCGGGTCGACCGAGCGGTGCAGCCCTTCACCGGTGCGCGAGTAGGTGCAGTCCGCGACCACGGTCAGCGTGTTGTGGTCCGCCAGCCGGTCCAGCTGGACGCGAGCGCCGTCGTACACCGTGTCCGGATCGAGCGCGCGGCCGTTCAGGGTCACCGCCCGCACCGTCTCCGCGATCAGGTCGGCGAACGTGCTCGCGCCGGCCACGGCGGCGAAGGTGATGGTGGTCACCGACCGGAAGGTCGGAGCGCCGGTCGGGGCGTTGGTCAGGTCGAGCTCGATCAGGTACTCGACGTCGCTGACCACCCCGGCACGGGTACGCGCTTCGTCGCGCGTCAGGTTGGTTCCAGGCATGTCCGCATCCTATGCAGCCCGCTGTGAGCTTGGCCGAGGGTTTCCCCGCGACATTGGGTATTGGATACCAGACCGGTACCTACGATTCTTCAACTTTGTATGATGGTGAATATGACTGCCTCTGCCGATTTCTGGTTCGACCCCGCCTGCCCCTGGGCCTGGATGACGTCCCGCTGGATGCTCGAGGTCGAGCAGGTCCGTGACGTGACGACCACCTGGCACGTGATGAGCCTGGCCATCCTGAACGAGGAGCGTGACGACCACGACGCCAACTGGCAGCGCAAGCTCGGCATCGTCCGGGTGCTGATCGCCGCCGAGCAGGCCCACGGCAACGCCGTCCTGCTGCCGCTGTACACCGCCCTCGGGAATCGTATCCACGTCGAGGGCCGTGGCATCAACGGCGAGGGTGTGCTCGAGGAGTCGCTGGCCGAGGCCGGCCTGCCGGCCGCGCTGCTCGAGGCCGCGGACTCCGACCGGTACGACGACGCGCTGCGCAAGTCCCACCTCGAGGGCATGGACCTGGTCGGCATGGAGGTGGGTACGCCGGTGATCGCCGTCGAGGGCACCGCTTTCTTCGGTCCAGTGGTCACGCCCGCCCCGAAGGGCGAGGCGGCCGGCAAGCTCTGGGACGGCGTCCGCCTGGTGGCCGGCACCGAGGGGTTCTTCGAGATCAAGCGGACCCGCGACCGGGGTCCGGTCTTCGACTGATTAAGTCTGTCGTACAGGGCTTGTCTCCGGCCGCGCAGGCGGGTGAAGGTTGCTCACCGAAGAGTCCCCTCAGTGGTGAGTAGGTTCCCGATGACAGTTCCCGTCCCTTCCGGTGTGACCGCGGGTATCGCCGTCTACGACCGCCGGAGCGGTCAGCTCGTCCAGCGACACAACGAGGACCACCGGTTCCGGTCCGCCTCCGTGGTGAAGCTGCTGATCGTGCTCGACTACCTCTGGGACCGCGCGCCGGAGTACGACCTACCGGATGCGGACCGGGACCGGCTCGACGCGATGCTGCGCAGCAGTGACGACGACGCGGCGAGCCACTACTGGGACGAGCTGGGTGGCGCGGCTCTCGTCGACCGGATGGTGAAGCGGCTCGGCCTGACGCACACGGCCGGGCCGCCCGCCACCCACCCGGGGTTCTGGGGGTACGTCGCCATCACGGCCGCGGACACCATCCGGATCTACCGGTACCTGCTGGAGGAGGCTCCGGCGCCGGTGCGGGAGTACGTGATGGATCTGCTGCGGCGGGCGACCCGGCACGGCACCGACGGCTTCGACCAGTACTTCGGCATCGCGTCGGCCTTCCCCGGGGAGTTCAGCATCAAGCAGGGCTGGTCCGGCTTCCTCGGGGCGAGCGGCTACGGCTCCGACCGGGCCAAACCCCAGGACACCGGGCTGGATCTGCGTAGTGATGCCCTGCACACCACCGGGACGGTCGGCCCCGACGACCGGGCCATCGTCGCGCTGTACACGCTGCACCCGGCCGGTACGCCGTACGAGCAGGCCTACGCCGACGTGACCCGGATGACCGAGGCGCTGACCGTGCCCGGCGTGCCGGAGCGTCGGTAGGAGGTGCAAGACTTCGGCCATGCGAGTGCACATCGGCTCCGACCATGCCGGCTTCGAACTGAAGAACCACCTCGTCCAGCACCTCACGGCTGCCGGGCACGACGTCGTCGACCACGGCCCGGAGGTGTACGACGCGGTCGACGACTACCCGCCGTACTGCCTGCGGGTGGGCGAGGGGGTGGCCAAGGAGGACGGCAGTCTGGGCGTCGTGATCGGTGGCTCGGGCAACGGCGAGCAGATCGCGGCGAACAAGGTCAAGGGGGTCCGGGCGGTCCTGGCCTGGAGCACCGACACCGCCCGGCTCGGCCGCGAGCACAACAACGCGAACGTGATCAGCGTCGGGGCGCGGATGCACTCCGAGGACGAGGCGACCGGGTTCGTCGAGACGTTCCTGGCCACCGGCTACTCGGGCGAGGACCGGCACACCCGGCGGATCGACATGCTGTCGGCCTACGAGTCGACCGGGGAGCTGCCGCCGCTGTCCTGATCCTTGGCGTCAGCCTTGGCATCCTGGTCCGGTCGCAGCACCGGCCGGCGGTCGACCTGCTGACGCGGCCGGGAGACGTCGCGGGCGCGCATCGACCGTCCGGTCCCGACCACGGCCGGAGTGGGCGGACCGCTCCGGCCGGACTTCGCACCACCTGTCGTACCCATAAGAGGAATCATGCCTGAAGGTCACACGCTGCACCGGCTGGCGAACGACGTCTGGGACGCGTTCGGCGGCCGCCCGGTCCGCGCGTCCAGCCCGCAGGGCCGGTTCGCCGAGGGCGCCGGCCTGCTGGACGGGCACGTGCTGCGGCAGACCGAGGCCCACGGCAAGCACTTCTTCGCCGACTTCGAGGGCGCCGGCTGGCTGCACATCCACCTCGGCCTGATCGGCAAGGTCGACTTCGGCGCGGCGCCGGTGCCCGAGCCGGTCGGCCAGGTCCGCCTCCGCCTGCAGAACGAGACGGCGTACGCCGACCTGCGCGGAGCGATCGTGTGCGAGGTGCTGACCGATCCCGAGCGCGAGTCGCTGATCGCCCGGCTCGGTCCCGACCCGCTGCGCGACGACGCGGATCCCGAGCTGGCCTGGAAACGAATCCATCGCAGCAAGCTGCCGATCGGGCAACTGCTGATGGACCAGGCCGTGCTCAGCGGCGTCGGCAACGTCTACCGCGCGGAGGTGCTGTTCCGGGCCAAGCTGCATCCGATGACCCGTGGCCACCTGGTGAAGAAGCGCGAGTGGCTGGGGATGTGGAACGACCTGCTCGCGCTGATGAAGTACGGCGTCGAGACCGGCCGGATCGACACCGTTGCCGACGACCACACTCCCGAGGCGATGGGCCGGGACCCGCGCCGCGACGACCACGGCGGTGAGGTGTACGTGTACCGGCGTCAGGGGCAGCGGTGCCACGTCTGTCACTCGGTCGTCCGGACCGAATTGCTGGCCGGACGCAACTTGTTCTGGTGCCCCCGGTGCCAGCGCACCGGGCTCACCCGCAAGAGCTGACAGTCATCAGTTGGGTTACGACCGGATGCGCGGACCGAGGAGTGCCGTTATCTTCTTCACACCATGAACAGGAGCGGCGGTCTCGCTGAGGTACGACGGATCGGCCGCCGGGTCGATGCGCTGGTGCGGCGCGCGCGGAGGTCGCACCATCTCGCGTTCGCCGCGCTGCTGCTGACGACGCTGGCCGGCGGTGCGTTCAGCCTGGCCTGGCCGTCGCAGGTGCCGGCGTCGTTGCTGGTGATCCCGCTGCTGCTCGGCGGACTGCTGCTGCGGTTCCGGCAGCTCCTCGCGCTGACGCTGATCTCGCTGGCGGCCGGGTCGTACATCGTCATGTCGCGGCCGCCCGAGCTGCCGAAGACCGGCTTCGTACTGGTGCTCGGCGTCGTCGGATGGATCGTGATCACCTCGGCCAAGGTGCGCAACCGGCTCGGCGTACCGGGCACCCGCGGCGAGTCGATGCTGATGGAGTTGCGCGACACGCTGACCGCCCAGGGCGAGCTGCCGAACCTCCCGTCGGGTTGGTGGGCCGACTACGCGATCAGGTCCGCGGGCGGCTCGACGTTCTCCGGTGACTTTGTGGTGTCGACGACCCGCGACGACCTGCTCGAGATCGCGCTGGTCGATGTCTCCGGCAAGGGAATCGACGCGGGCACCCGGGCGCTGCTGCTGTCCGGGGCGTTCGGCGCGCTGCTCGGCGTCGTCCGGGTGGAGGAGTTCCTGCCGTCGGCGAACCAGTACCTGCGGCGGCAGGACTGGGACGACGACTTCGCCACGGTGGTGCACGTCGCCGTCGACCTGAAGACCGGGGACTTCGACGTCCGGACGGCCGGTCACCCGCCGGCGATCCAGTTCGACGCGTGGTCGGGGCGGTGGCAGACCCGGGACACCGACGGGCCGCTGCTCGGGTTGGTGGAGACACCGGACTTCGAGCTCAACCACGGGCACCTCAAACCGGGCGACGCGTTGTTCCTGTACAGCGACGGGATGGTTGAGACGCCGCTGCGGGACATCGGCCGGGGGACGGACCGGCTCGCGGGACACGCGGAACGCCTTGTCGCACAGGGCTTCCAGGGCGGTGCCTCCGAGCTCGTCGACGCGGCCGGAGGTCCCGGCGACGACTCCGCGGTGGTGATCATCCACCGGAAACCGCACGGTTGACGTGCGCGGTCCGGCGATGGCGTAGCCTGCACGCTCGTGACGACCGACAAAGATGTCTCGTTCGACGCCGGCCCGGACCGGGCGGCGCCGGACGTGTCGTTCGAGGAGCTGCTCGCGCTGATGCCGGACGCGGTCCGCGACGTGTTCCCGCCGTACCGCTGGCAGCTGGAGAAGCTGTGGGAGCTGGACCTCAAGGTCGAGCCGGTCGAGGTCGCGGATCTGGTGTGGATGTTCGACCTGCCGCTGTGGCAGCTCGACGGTGAGCGCTTCAAGGTCACCCCGAACCAGGTCGCCGCGACGCCGATGAACTACCGCGCCCACTACCAGCGGGTGATGGACGCCGACCTCGACCTTCCGGTCAACCTGGTCGCGTACCGGGGCCGTCTGGTCGTGCTGGACGGCGTCCACCGGTTGCTCAAGGCCCACTTCCTCCGGCGGCGGTGGATCGAGGCGACGATCGCCACGGCGACCCAGCTCCGGTCCTGCGCACCCTGACCTGATGTGCAAGTGGTGACTTGCGCCTGGCTGCGTCGCGTGGCAGGGTGAGGGCATGGAAAGCACGGTGGAGCGTGAGGTGTACGTCGAAGCGCGGCCGGAGGTGGTGTGGGCGGCCGTGACCCAGCCGGAGAGCTTCGCCCGGTGGTACGCGTTCGGCGGAGCGGAGATCGACCTGCGGCCGGGCGGCCGGATGGTGATGCGGTGGGACGAGCACGGGGAGTATCGCGGGTTCGTGGAGAAGGTCGAGCCGGGCCGGAGGTTCGCCTACCGGTACGCCGTCGATCCCGGAGTGGAGCCGCTCCCGGGGAATTCGAACCTGGTGGAGTTCACCCTCACCCCGGAAGGCGAGGGGACGCGGTTGCGGGTGGTGGAGAGCGGCTTCGACCGACTCGAGGTCGGGGCGGAGGAGCAGCTGAAGCGGGCGGACGAGTCGGCCCAGGGCTGGGACGGTGGTCTGGCCGTGCTCGCGGAGTTGGCGCCGACGCTGTGAGCGAGCTGACCGGCGCCGGGCGGCCCCTCGTCCAGGTGGACGGCGTGCTCGAGGCGCTGGGCGATCCGACCCGGCGGATCGTGGTGGAGTTGCTGGCGGCCGGTGGTGGGCGGACGGCGACGTCACTCGCCGGGGACCTGCCGGTGACCAGGCAGGCCGTCGTCCAGCATCTCGCCGTACTGCGGGAGGCCGGGCTGGTGGAGAGCCGGCGCGAGGGGCGCGAGGTGCGGTTCGAGTTGCGCCCCGCCGCGCTGACCGCGACGGCGGCGTGGATGGCCGATGTCGCGGCGCAGTGGGACCACCGGCTGGCGATTATCGCCGAGATCGCCGAGACCGCGGCCGTGGAGGCGATGCTCGCGGACGAGACACGCCGGGACGATTGATGATGACGCGTCACCATCTAGGATCGGTGACATGACTCCGAACGACGACGAGTACGCGCCGAGTCCGACCGGCTGGGTGCGCACCCAGGTGGAGAAGATCGAGGCGGCCGGGACCACGGCAGCGGTCAAGATCATGGGGCGGCCGGTGGTGCTCCTGACCATGCGCGGCGCCAAGTCGGGCAAGATCCGCAAGGTGCCGCTGATGCGGATCGAGCACAACGGTCTCTACGTGGCTGTCGGCTCGGACGGCGGCTCCTCGAAGCACCCGGTCTGGTACCACAACCTCAAGGCCGACCCCAAGATCACGCTCCAGGACGGCGAGATCACCAAGGAGTACGTCGCCCGCGAGCTCGAGGGCGCCGAGTACGACAAGTGGTGGCCGCGGTCGGTCGCCGGCTTCCCGCAGTACGCCGAGTACCAGAAGAAGACGGCCCGCAAGATCCCGCAGTTCCTGCTGGAGCCGGTCGGTCAGTAGCTGAGCCAGACCATGGTGGCGCCGGCGGCGATCTTCAGGATGCCGTCGGTCACCCACAACACCCGGTACGGGATCCCGGGGACCAGCAGGCCGATGCCTGCGTTGACGATGCAGAGCAGGCCCAGCAGCCCGCAGATCGGTCCGTGTGAGAACGCCAGGATCAGGAAGTGGACGCCGACCACGAGCAGGATCCACAACCAGAACTCGCGGGAGTCCCGGTCCGGGACCTTGGCGACCACCAGGTTGACCAGGCCGACCTCGGCGACCACGCCGATGCCGAACGCGACGTACTGATAGATCGCCGGATAGCCGAGGCCCTCGAAGATCGTCTTGGTGATCCCGCCGATCATCATCACGAGCACGGCCAGGGCCGCGCCGGTGATCAGCCCGGGCAGGAGCCAGCGGCGGCCGCCGATCCCGCCGACGACGAGGCCGAGGCCGACGAGCACCAGGAGGGCTCCACCGCCCCGCATCAGCGGGAACGTGCGAGCCATGTCTGTAAGGTCTGGGAACAGATCCACGGCGGAACGGTACAGGGTGACCGATCCAGCCCAGGGGTTGTGAGACGCTGGGTCTCTGCCACGTTGCACCTGCCTGGCACGGCGCGCGCTGCGTCGATCGAGTTCTGGGAGTCGTCCTGACCACACACGACGCGGTGCGGGAACCGTTCGTCGGGTCGACGCGGTTGCGTCTGGCCGGACTGGCACTGCACGCCTATACCGCGAGCGGAACGGTGCTCGCGCTGCTCATCGTCATCGCCGCGATCGACGGGGACGCCGTCCGCGCCCTCTGGCTCGGCCTCGCCGCCCTGGTGATCGACGGCACGGACGGGATGCTCGCCCGCCGGCTGCGGGTGAAGGAGACCATCCCGTGGTTCGACGGCGCGATGCTGGACAACATCGTCGACTACCTGACCTACGCGTTCGCCCCGATCGTGCTGCTCTGGACCGGCGACTACCTGCCCTCGGGCGCCTGGGGAGCGGTCCTGGCCGCGCTGCCGTTGCTTGCCTCCAGCTACCAGTTCTGCCGGGTCGACGCGAAGACCGACGACCACTTCTTCCTCGGCTTCCCCAGCTACTGGAACGTGGTCGCCTTCTACGTCGTCATCCTCGGCCTCGGCCCGGTCACCACCGGTGTCATCCTGGTCGTCTGCTCGATCCTGGTGTTCGTCCCGGTCAAGTACGTGTACCCGTCCCGGACGAAGGCGTTCCGGTCGCTGAACCTGCTCACGACCGCGGTCTGGCTCGCGTCGTACGCCGTACTGCTCGCCCAGATGCCGGATCCGAACGCGATCGTGGTCGCGATCTCGCTCGCCTACCTGCTGTACTACGGCGTTCTCAGTCTGTATCTGACGTTCTGGGTCCCTCGGCGCAAGGTCAGCTGAGTGGTCCTCGGTCTGGGCGCGGCACTCTGTGCCGCGGTGGTCTTCGGCATCGCCGCGATCCTGCAGGCCGTCGGCTCGCGCAAGGTCCCGACCGAGTCGGAGCTGAACCCGCGGCGGCTCGCCGGCTTCGTCGTCGCGTTGCTGAAGCAGCCCGCGTTCCTGGCCGCGCTCGTGCTGAACCTGGTCGGCTTCGGCCTGCACTTCGTCGCCCTGCGGTTGCTGCCGCTCTACCTTGCCCAGGCCGGCATCGCCGCCAGTCTGGTCGTCACCGCGCTGCTGGCGACGCGGCTGATGTCCGACCAGTTGAGCGCGTTGGAGTGGTCCGCGGTCGTCGCGGTCTGCGTCGGCCTCGGCCTGCTCGCCGTCTCAGCCGGCCACGCCGGGGACAGCGCCCGTCACCAGGGCCTGACCGTCGGCATCGTGGTCGGGCTCGTCGTGATCGGCGTACTCGGCGCGGTGGCCAGCCGCTCGCAGCACGGCGTCTCGACGGCTCTGCTCGGCCTGCTGGCGGGTCTCGGGTACGCCGGGGTCGCGATCTCGGCGCGGTTGCTGCAGGACGGGTCCGTGGCGGAGCTGCTCGGGGGCGTCACGACGTACACGCTGCCTCTCAGTGGTGCGTTGGCGTTCATCCTGTACTCGTTGGCGTTGCAGCGTGGCTCGGTGACGCTGGCAACGACTCCGATGATCGCCCTCCAGACGATCACTCCGGCGGCGGTCGGCGTCTACGTCCTCTCCGACGCCGTCCGCTCGGGCTGGTGGCCGGCCGCCATCCTCGGCTTCACCCTCTCCGCCCTCGGCTCCCTCATCCTGGTCCGCTTCGAGTCGGTCAAGACCTGACCCCGGTCATCCAGCAGGTTTGGGGAGGATGGTCGCCCGTTCCGGGTGCATAAACCTCCCCGAACTCGCGTCAGGCGAGGCTAGCGCGTCGGCCACTTCCATGGGGGTTCGTCCAGGGGGCCTTGGCCGGCGATGGTGGTGGCGCCTTGGTGTTTGACGAGTTCGATGGTGTGGAGGTCGTCGGTCAGCTCGTCGAGGGCGGCGTGGAACGGGCGGGAGTGGGTGACGACGATGACCTGCGCCTCTTTGGCGGCGGTGACGACCAGGTTTGCCAGGGCGGGCAGGAGGTCCGGATGGAGGCTGGTCTCGGGCTCGTTGAGGACGAGGAGCTCGGGCGGGCGGGGAGTGAGCAGGGCGGCGACCCAGAGAAGGTAGCGGAGGGTGCCGTCGGACAACTCGGCGCCGGACAGGGGCCGGAGCAGGCCGTGCTGGCGAAAGGCGAGTTCGAAGCGGCCGGCGGCGTTCATGATCTGGATGCGGCTACCGGGGAACGCCAGCTCGATCGCATCCTCGAGTGCCCCGGGTGGTCCGATCTCCCGGATCGTCTGCAGTGCGGCCGCGACGTCTCCGCCGTCGGGGCCGAGGACCGGGGCTCGGGTGCCGATCTGGACGCGGCGGGCGGGGGCGTCGGCGTCGGTGCGGAAGTGGTCGTAGAACCGCCACGAGCGCAGTCGGTCCCGGAGCGTCAGGAGCTCGGGAGCGCGTTCGGGGTCGGCGTACTCGCTGAGCATGCTGTCGAACGTCTGCAATAGATGACCGCCGCGTTGCCATTCGCCGTCGTTGCCGCGGATCCGGACCTCGCGGTTGACCCGCTCGACCAGGAGCGCGGCCGGTCGCAGGAACGGCCCTGACCAGAGCGCCTCCCGCTTGATCTCCGGATCGAGGTCGAACGCCGAGCCGTCGGGCCGCGGCAACCCGAGGTCCATCAGGTAGCCGTAGTCGTCACCCGCGAAGCCCATCCGCAACCCGACCGACTTGGTGCGTACGGTGCCTTGGACCGGTCGGTCCGTGCGGACGTGCTCCGGACCCGCCCACAGCGTCGACTGGAGGCCGCCTTCACGGGCGAGGGCGGCGATGGCGCCGTTCCGGGAGGCGTCGGCGAGCAGACGGAGTGCGCGGTACAGGCTGGACTTGCCGGTGCCGTTGGCGCCGGTCACGACGTTGAGCCCGCGCAGGGGCATGACCAACCGCCGCAGTGACCGGTAGTTCTCCACCGCCAGCGTCGTCAGCATGCGCTCACGCTCCCGATCTACCGAGCATCCTGGGCCTCGATCAGGTCCAGGTCGCGGACACAGAAGCCGTGGTGTTCGAAGGTCTCGTTGAGCACCGTGCGGACGCACTGCCGCACCGAGCGGCCCCGGGCGTACGGCGGCCAGACATCGTCGTCCGGCACCGGCGCCGGCGCAGCGAGCAGCCCAGGGGTGACCGCGTCGAGCCAGGCCTCGAGCTCGGCGGCCTGTGCGTCGCGCACGCTCACGATCTCGTCGAGAGAAGGGTCGAGTGAGAGGTCAAGACCATGCGCGTCACGGTAGGGCTCGACGGTCGGACCGATGCCCATCGGCGTGAACAGCTCCGTCGAGCCCAGACAGCAGCGGCGGAACCACGAGTCGTGGACGAAGACCAGGTGGCGCAGCGTCTGCACCGCCGACCATTCGTCGTTCACGCTGCGGCGCTCGATGCCCGGCGTACGGCGGATTCGCTCGATCGTCGCCGCCCAGCCGGCGTGGAGCTGACGCGACGCCTCGCGAAGATCAGCCGGCTCCTCGGAGCGGATCAGCACGCGCACCGGATGGCGCCGGTCGAGCTCTGCCTCGACGTACTCGGTGACCTCCACACCGTTCACCACGAGGTTGGTGACGAGCCCGTCGATCACGGCATCCTGCATGACGACGCCGATCAGGCGTGCCCCGGTCAAATCGCACTCGCGGAACTCCACACCGTGCAGATCCTCGTCAACGTATCGAGTCATGATCCGCATCGTAGGTCCGAGCACCGACAAGCCGGCCTCGCCGGCTTTCAGGTCGCGCGGGCGCGTGGGAGCCGACCCCACGCGCCCGCGGTCACCGTGAACTCAGGCGAGCGACTCTTCCCACGCCTGGTGCAGCCCGGCGTACCGGCCGCCGGTCGTGATCAGGTCACCCGGCGCGCCGTCCTCCATGATGCGGCCGTGTTCGAGGACGAGGACCCGGTCGGCGGTCTCGACCGTCGACAGCCGGTGGGCGATCACGATCGCCGTCCGGTCGGCCAGGATCGTCCGCAGCGCGCGCTGGATCAGCCGCTCGCTGGGGATGTCGAGGCTGGACGTCGCCTCGTCGAGGATGAGTACGGCGGGGTCCGCGAGGAACGCCCGCGCGAACGCGACCAGCTGCCGCTGACCGGCCGACAGCCGGCTGCCGCGCTTCTCGACCTGCGTCTCGTACCCGTCCGGCAGCGCCATGATGAAGTCGTGCGCGCCGATCACCTTGGCCGCCTCGACCACCTCGTCCAGCGTGGCGCTCGGCTTGCCGAAGCGGATGTTGTCGGCGACCGTGCCGGTGAACAGGAAGTTCTCCTGCGTCACCATCACCACCCGCTCCCGCAGGTCGTCCTCGGTCAGGTCGCGCAGGTCGGTCCCGTCCAGCAGGACGTGACCGCTGGTCGGGTCGTAGAACCGGGCGACCAGCTTGGCGATCGTAGTCTTGCCGGCTCCCGTCGTACCGACGAGCGCGAGCGTCTGCCCGGCCGGTACGTCGAGGTCGAGTCCGGGCAGGACCGGTACGCCGTCGACGTACTCGAACCGCACGTTGCGCAGCTCGAGGTGGCCGCGACTCTTCCCGGGACGCGCCGGCTTGACCGGCTCGGGGACGTCGGGCTTCTCGTTGAGCACCCCGGACAGCTTCTCCAGCGCGGCGCTCGCGGACAGGAAGGTGTTGTAGAACTGCGAGATGTCCTGCAGCGGCTCGAAGAACTGCCGCAGGTAGAGCAGGAACGCGGTGAGTACGCCGACGGTCACGTGCCCGTGGTACGCCTGGTAGCCGCCGTAGAACAGGATCGCGACGATGGTGATGTTGCCGACGCCCTTGATCGACGGCATGAAGATCGCATTCAGCCGGAACGATTCCAGGTTGGCCGCGCGGTAGCGGTCGTTGACGCCATGGAAGATCTCCTCGTTGCGCGGCTCGCGGCGGAACGCCTGGACCGCGCGGATCCCGGTCATCGACTCGACGAAGTGCACGATGACCAGGACGACGGCTTCGCGGGTCTGCCGGTAGACGACCGCCGACCGGCGCCGGAACCAGGCGGTGATCAGGACCAGCGCCGGGAACGACAGCAGGGCCAGCAGGCCGAGCTTGAAGTCGAGTGTCAGCAGCAGGACCGCCGTACCGATCAGCGTCAGCAGGGCGGTGACCAGGCTGTCGAACCCGCTCGCCAGCATCTCGTCGATGACGCCGACGTCCGAGGTGAGCCGGGAGATCACCCGGCCGGACGTGTACTTGTCGTGGAACGACGGGCTGAGCCGCTGGAAGTGGTCGAACACCCGCCGGCGCAGCCCGAGCAGGATGGTCTGGCCGAGCCGCCCGGACCGCATCAGGAACAGCTGCCGCGCGAACGCCTGCAGCAACGCCATCGCGAACACGGTGACCACGACGGTGATCAGGGTCGACGCGCCCTCACCGGCCAGGATCGGCGGGATGCCGTTGTCGATGCCGAGATGGACCAGGTACGGCACCGCGAGCCGGGCGCCGTTCTCGACGATCACGATCACGACGAGGATCCAGATCAGCTTGTGGTACGGGCGTAGCAGCTCGCCGAGCAGCTTGCGGGAGTCCTCCTTCAGGCGGATGGTCGTTGCCCTCGACAACTCCCGGTCGCCCTCGTCCTCGAAGTACCCCCGCCAGGACTGTTCCGCGGACTTCTCCTCCGCCTCCGGCTCCGGAGGTGTCTGCTGAGTGGTCGTCATGCGTGCACCTCCTCTTCCTCGGCCGCGAGCAGCAGCCGGTACGCCGGGACGTCGGTGAGCAGCTCGTGGTGCGTGCCGACGTGGGTGATCGTCCCGTTCTCGAGCAGGGCGACCTTGTCGGCGAGCATCACCGTGGACGCGCGGTGCGCCACGACGATGCCGGTGGTGTCGGCGAGCACGTTCCGCAGGGCCTCCTCGACCAGGGCCTCGGTGTGGACGTCGAGCGCGGACAACGTGTCGTCGAGCACCAGGACGGCCGGCCTGGCGATCACCGCCCGGGCCAGGGCGAGTCGTTGCCGTTGGCCACCGGACAGCGACATGCCCTGCTCGCCGACCCGGGTGTCGAGACCCCACGGCAGGTCGTTGACGAACTGTGCCTGGGCGATGTCGAGTGCCTGCTGGATCTCCGCCTCGGTCGCGTCCGGTCGGCCGAGGGTGAGGTTCTCCCGGACGCTCATCGAGAACAGCGTCGGGTCGTCGAAGGCGGAGGCGACCGCCCCGCGCAGCGACTGCAGGGTCAGGTCGCGGATGTCGTGCCCGTCGAGCGTGATCCGGCCGCCGGTCACGTCGTACAGGCGGGGGACGAGGGCGGTCAGCGTGGTCTTGCCGGACCCGGTCGCGCCGACGAGGGCGAGCGTCGTACCGGGGGTGAGGTCGAGGTTGACGTCGTGCAGGATCTCGGGGGAGTCGGGGGAGAAGCGGAAGCTGACGTTCTCGAACCGCAGGTGGCCGCGCGGGTCCGGCAGTTCCTCGTCGCCCGGCCGGATGGTGGACCAGGTGTCCAGGATCTCGCTGATCCGGTCCGCCGCGGTCATCGACTCCTGGGCCATCGCCAGGATGGCGCCGAGCGACGTGACCGGCCAGATCAGCGACAGCATCAGCGTGATGAACGCGACCAGCGTGCCGAGGGTGATCGCCTCCCGGCCGACCGCGAGCGCGCCGAGCAGGAGGACGACGACCAGGGTCAGGTTCGGGATGACGCCGAGGAAGCTCCAGAACTTCGACGCCAGCCGGACCTTGGCGACCGACGTCCGGTAGAGCGTGACCGCGCCGTCGTCGAACTGCTGCTGGACGTGCTGCCGCCGGCCGAACGCCTTGATCACCCGGAAGCCGAGCGCGGACTCCTCGATCTGGGTGGCCAGGTCACCCTGCTGGTCCTGGACCTCGCGGGAGATCACCAGGTACTTCTTCTCGAACCGCAGCGAGACCAGGATGATCGGCACCGCCGCCAGCAGGACGACGAGGCCGAGCGGCCAGTACAGCTGCAGCAGCAACGCGGTGACGACCGCCAGTTGAAGGATGTTCATCACCAGGAACAGCAGGCCGAAGCCCATGAACCGCCGGATCGTCGACAGGTCGGTGGTGACGCGGGACAGCAGCTGACCGCTCTGCCAGCGGGTGTGGAACTCCATCGGCAGCGACTGCAACCGGACGTAGAGATCGTGGCGGAGGGTGGCCTCCAGGTCGCTGACGGTCCGGGACTGGGCCCAGCGGCGGACCCAGACGAGCAGGACCTCGCTGATGCTGAGGCCGAGGGCGAGGAGGGCGAGGGGGACCAGCAGGTCGAGCTCGCGGCGGGTGACGGGGCCGTCGATGATGGCCCGGGTGACGAGCGGAACGGTGAGGCTGACGCCGACGCCCAGCATCGCGGCGGAGAACATCACCGCCAGTCGCCCTCGGTGGGGTCGGAGATAGGGTCGGAGCCGCCAGAGATTGCGGCTGCGTTCGGGTGCTCTGGTGGTAGGGGCTGCGATCGACGGCGCGGAGGCAGGTCTCTCGGAGGGCATCTGGACGGGCGCACTTCCCATCATGCTCGTGACTTGGAGGGGCAGCCGGAAAACGGCGCACTTTCCAGTATCGCCTACGGGTAAGCGCTTGTCCCCCGAATTCCATTCCTTGGTGATGAATTACCACTGGTCGCAATAGGCGAGCCCCGTCACCACGCGGTGACGGGGCTCACAGCCATTGCGGATCGTGATAGGTCTACGGATTCACCCTGAGGAACGCGATGCCGTCCACGATCGCCGGGGCGGTCGAGGTGGAGACGATCTTGACCGCGCCGGTGCGGAACGGCGTGATCGGCAGGTAGGTCACCTTCCGAGAGGTCGTGGTGGCCGCGAGCGAGACGGTGCCGACCTTGATGTTCGCGTGGTAGATGTCGACCCGGCCCTGACCGGGCCCGTGGATGGCGACCAGCGCGATCCGGGCGCCGGCCTCGCCGGTCTTGGTCAGGTAGGCGCCGTTCGCGTTGAGGACCGACGTGGTCCCCTGGAACGCGAGCGTGCTGGTCGAACGGGTGACCGACCCGGCCGAGGTGAGCGCGCGGTCGTCCTGCGGCGCGACCGCGCAGATCTGCGGCGACCACGCCGACAGGTTGCCGAGGTGATCACGCGAGCGGACCAGGAAGCACTCGTCCCAGCCCAGCCGCGGCGTCCAGGTGATCGACGTGAGCTGCGCGTTCTGCCACGCCGGCGGGTAGATCCACTTGCCCAGGGCAACCCCAGGCGCGGCGACCTTGTAGACCACGTCGTACGACGCGACGCCGGTGTCGTCGGAGTACGCCCAGCGGAACGTGACGGGCGCGGTCACCGCGACCCGGTCCCCGATCCGCAGGGTCACCAGCGACGGCGCCGTACCGTCGACCTCACTGCAGTACGACGTACTCCACGCGCTCTCGTTGCCGGCGTAGTCGCGTGCGCGGACCTGCCAGCAGGTATCCGTGCCGATGGGCGCCGTCGTGCTGGCCGCGGTCGTCTTCAGGCCCTGCCACGCGGGGACCTGGTTCCAGGCGCCGTACGGCGACGTGCGGTTGGGTCGCTGCTGGATGCGCAGGTCGTACGTGGCGACTCCGGTGGCGGGGGAGTTCGGGTCCTGCGGGTCGGTGAACGCCCACTCGAAGGACAGGCTCGTGTTGTCGCGGATGCGCTCGCCGGCGGAGGCGCTGGCGAGGACCGGTGCGACGGTGTCGGGTCGGGGCTGCGGGTCGGCGGTGAGCCAGTCCAGCGTGATCACGCGCGGTTTCGAGTCCGGGTCGGCGTACACGATCTTGGCCAGGCCGGAGCCGTCGGCGCGGAAACTCGCGGCCGCCTCACGGACGGGTCCGTAGAGGCGCTGGCCGAGCTCGGGGTCGTTCAGGTCGGTGACGAGCAGGTCCTGCTCGGCCGTCGTCTGGACGGTGAAGCCGTTGCCGAGTTGCGACGCGGCCGCGACGGAGAGGTTGCGCGGCGCCTGCGGTCCGTTCACGTCGACGACCTGGTTGCAGCCGCTCAGCAGCGCCCAGCGGCCGTTGACGCGGTCCGGTCCCACCGTGCAGCTGCCGGCGACCAGGACTGTCTTGACGGTGCCCGTGGTCAGGTCCTTGCCGGTGAGCTGTCCAGGCTCGGTGACCTTCCAGACAGTGGTGTCGGCCATGGCGAACGGCGGGGCGTAGTCGGCCAGCTTGCTCTTGGTCGCTACGTCGTACACCGCTGCGCTGGCGGCGTTCGGCGTGCGGTGGGAGACGAGCTTGCCGCCCTTCCCGAGGACGACCTCGTCGGCCGCCGGGAAGGTGAGGCCACCGACCGTCGCGGTGGCACCTTCGAAGGTGAGCAGGCTGGAGCCCTCAAGCTGGAACGGCTTGGTCTCGCTGGAGCCGCCGGTCGCGGTCCAGGTGGCGCCGTTGTTGCTGGTCTCCCAGAGCGTGTGGTCGGTCTTGTCCGTGGTCACGAGCCGTGCGCCGGACAGGCCGACCTGATCGATCTGTGCGGTGGCTGTCCGGCCGGGCACCAGAGCGCCCGCACCCAAGTGCTCGGGCGGATCGGCCGCCATCACTTGTCCTGCTACCACCGGTGCGAGTACGAGCGCACAGGCGATCGCAGCGACCTTGACCCGGAACCTGACCACGAGAAACCCCCTCGGCGCCCCTCCCCAGGGCGGCCTCCGACACAGGGCGGCACCTTAGCCAGTAACGAGCGGTAACGGAAGCGCTTGCCCGTTTCCCGGCGGTGCGCTCCCCGAGGGCTCAGCGTGCGGTGTACGCGGTCGGTGAACAGGGTTTGCTGGTGGCGAAGACGAGCAGTTCGAGGTCTTGGCCGCTCCCCGGGGAGCTGTCCTAGTCCACGAAGCCGGAGCGTCGGAGCTCCGCCTGCACGTGCGCGGGCGGCGGGTGCACCTCAGTCCTCGACCGGATGGGGAACTGGGCCGCCTTTGGTCCAGGTGAGGTCGGTGATGATGCGGGTGGTGGTGTCGTGCAGGGTGCTCGAGCTGTCGATCAGGTGCTCGTCTGGTACGCCGAGGAGGTCGCAGGGCTGATACCACTCGCGCAGCTTCTCGGGAGTGACTGTGGTGCGCGGTTTGGTGGCGTGACGGCGGACAGTCTCGTCGAACGGGATCTGGAAGTAGTACACCGCGGTGTGGCCGGCGTGGTCGGCGATCAGTTGCCGGACCATCTCGCCGTACGTCGGGCTGTAGAGACCGCCCTCGAGGATGACGTGATACCCGTGGTCGAGGGCGTAGCGGACCGTCTGGTCGATCAGGCCGATGTTGGGCTGGCCGGGGCGGTCGTGCTCCCGGAGCAGGGTCCGCCGCAGGTAGTCCTGCTCCACCCACGCCACGCCGCGCCCGACGCGCCGCCGTACCTCCTGCGCGGTCGTGCTCTTCCCCGAGGCGGAAGGTCCCCGCAGCACCGCGAGCCGCGTCGTACTGTCACCGATCACCTGCACGACCATAGACGTACGTCGGCCTCAGCAGTCGGACCGTGGAGGCTCCCACCCGATCGACTGCGCCCACTCGTCCGCGAGCTGGATCGTCCGCCAGATGAACGGGCCCTTCGCGTCGACGTACTGGGAGCGCTGGTCCGGTCCCGGGAACTCCTTCGCGAGTCGGCGCTTCAGCTCGCCGTACTCCCGCGCGTGCTGCGGATGCGCCCGCAGGTACTCCCGGAACAAGAGGTTGAACTGCTCCGAGAACGACCCCGCCCGCCGGACGTGGACGTGCGTACGCCGGTCACCCGGCCGCTCGCGGAAGTACCGCTTCGTCCGCTCCGGATTCTCCGCCCGATGGACGAACCCGGCCCGCTCGACGGCTCCGCGATACGCCTCGACCGGCTCCAACGCCGCCACCGAAACCTGAACGTCGATCACCGGCTTCGCATCCAGCCCGTGGACCGCGGTCGACCCGACATGGTCGATCCGCACCGCGAGATCCCCCAGCTCCTGCCGCAACCGCCCACCGATCTCCCGGAACCACCCCACCCACGCCTCGTCGTACCCCACCACCACGATGCCGTCACCCATCCGGCCATCGTGCCACCCGCCCGGCCGCCGACGACGCCCGCACTTATGCGAGGCGGCGTAGCGCTGTCTCGACGGCGACCTCGACGCGGGAGGTCATACCGGGCACATCGACAGGACGGCGCCCGGCGACCTGACCACGGATCCACTTCGCGCCGCTGTCGTCGTAGTGCAGCAGGGCGTATAGGTCCCACCACGGATTGACAGTCACCCCGGCGATCGACTCATAGAACGACCGAAGCTGCTCCGACCACTCGGGTGAGTAGAGCGCCGCCAGGTATCGCCGACACTGCCCGACGTCGATCGCGCGTGCCCCTCGATGGATGGAGTTCCAGTCGGTCAGTCCAGTGATCCGCCCGCGCGACCACAGCATGTTGACCGGCAGGAAATCGCAGTGCAGAAAGACGGCAGGGTCCTTCGGCGGCGGCTCCGCCATGACGCCGAACGCCGCCTTCCACACAGCCGGCTTCTGCGCGTCGGCCGGCACCTGGAACCCGTCTCGAGGAGCGATCCACGAATCCACCCAGGGCCTGAACGTCTTCGCGGGGAGATCGAGGGAATGCAGAAGTACAGCAAGCTCGGCGATCCTCGTCAGCCACGACCGGGGTTCGGTCGGGTTGAGGTGAACATGCCCCGGCAACCGTGTCATCAACAACGCCGGCGCGCCGCCTGTCGACGTACCAGCGACGTCGGCCGCCAGGACGCTCGGAGCCGGGAGCCCGCTTCCGGCCACCACACCGAGGTTGGCGATCTCCTTCTCCAGGGCCTCCTGCAGGCCGAGGCCGCCCGGGTACTGCCGCAGTACGACGTACGTTCGCGTTCCATGTCGCTCGACGGTCAGCCGATGTACGGCGGAGCAGACGCCGCCGGTCAATCGGCGATGGCCGACGACGCGACTGCCCCGACCCATCGACGCCGCGACCCAGGCGAGAGTCTCCGCGGAGGGCCGACGCTGCCTGAACCCGCTATCCCTCCAGTCGCCGTCGGTCATGAGCGCGAGCCTATGCGTCAGGGGCCTGTGGCGACACGGGGTTTTCAGAGGTAGCGAGCACTGTGTTGCGGCGGGCGACGACTCGAGTGAGACCTAGCGTTCGGCCGCGGTCGGCGTGAAGCATCTGGGCTTCCTCCCGTCCCGGCGTACCCCGGTCCTCGTCGCAGACGTCGTTCCACCGCAGCCAGTCGTGCCACCCGTGGGGGAGCCGGTCGGCGACCTCGACGGTGACCAGCCCGGTCTTCTCCCAGTGCCGGCGCCACCACGCGGGGCTGTGCCAGGCACAGAAGTCCCACTTCCAGTACTGCGCGAGGTGTGGTGGCGGAAGCGTCTCGTACTCCTCCGCAGGCCCCGGCAGAACGATGCCGAGCCGGCCACCGCGTTTGACGAAGCGCGCGTAGTACCCGAGGTACAGGTCGTCGGTGCCGAAGTAGTGGTAGGCGCCGATGCTGACGAGCGCGTCGAAGAACTCCTCGGCGTACGGCAAGCCATGGGCCTCCGCGTGTACCGGATGGACCTGGCCTTCCAGCTCTGCCTCGGCAACACGGCGCAGGTTCTCCTCGGGCCTGATCCACAGGTCGGTAGCCCACACCTCGACCCCGAACTCCTTGGCCAGGAAGATCGAGCTCAGCGCGGTGCCACACCCCATGTCCAGCACCCGCATGCCTGGCTCGAGCGGCAGGAACTCGGCCAACGCCTCCGCCTGCCACACCGGATTCGGCCCCATCGCGTTGTCCACCATCCACCGAGCCGAATACCCAGCAGACCGCGGATACCGCTCATTCCCCAGCAACCCCTCAAGCCGTGCATCCTCCACCCAACCGGATCCTGTCCCACGCCCTCCAACCAGACAAACAATTAACCAGCACGCCGTACGCCGCCTGGATCGAACGGCTCAGGTTCGGCGAGTGATGATGGTGCGATGCCTGAACGACATACACGTGCTGTGCCGGGTGGCCGCGCTGTCTACTGGACCGAGCGTCTGTGGAAGTTGGCGGAAGGCCTTCCGGTGGAGTCTGTACCGATTGACGCGATCCGGGAGTTCGACGAGGACTGCTGGTTTGGAGGTAGGCCGGTCACGTGCCGGATGGTCGCCCGCCACGCCGACCTCATCCAGAAGGCCGACCTCAGCTATCCAGTCATCCTCTCGTCCGACGGGCGACTGATGGACGGCGGCCACAGAATCGCCAAGGCCTGGCTCACCGGCGCCACCACCATCAACGCGGTCCGCTTCCCCCACGACCCCGCCCCCGACCACATCGAGTGGGACCCCACCGACCAACCGAACGCCTGACACGGCCCAGACAAACGCAAGGCCCAGCGCGCATGACCTGGGCCTCACATGTGGAGCGGGTGACGAGAATCGAACTCGCGTAGCCAGTTTGGAAGACTGGGGCTCTACCATTGAGCTACACCCGCGGTGCTCGGACATGATTCCACAGGTCGTGGGGTGGACTCAAAACGGAATCCCGGCGGGGGCGTTTCGCGTGCACTGGGTCAGGTCGACTAGACTCGTGCGGTCACTGCGGGGCGTAGCGTAGTGGCTAGCGCGCCTGCTTTGGGAGCAGGAGACCGCAGGTTCGAGTCCTGTCGCCCCGACAAACCCCCTGCAGTACCCCTGCAGCGCGGGCTGTCCCCGTGCTGTGAAGTCATCGATCAAGGAGAACCGCCACCGTGAAGAGCACCGTCGAGTCCATGAGCCCGACGAAGGTCCGGCTCATCGTCGAGGTGCCGTTCGAGGAGCTCAAGCCGAGCCTCGACGCGGCGTACCAGAGCATCGCGAAGCAGATCACCGTTCCGGGGTTCCGCAAGGGCAAAGTCCCGCCGCAGGTGATCGACCAGCGGGTCGGTCGCGGTCCGGTGCTCGAGGAGGCGATCAACGACGCGCTCCCGAAGCTGTACTCGCAGGCGGTCCAGGACAACAAGGTCAAGGCGATCGGCCGGCCCGAGGTCGACGTGACCGAGTTCAACGACAAGGAGAGCCTGCAGTTCTCCGCCGAGGTCGAGGTGCGCCCGGAGATCACCCTGCCGGACCTGTCCGGGCTGGAGGCCGAGGTCGAGGACATCGCGATCTCCGACGACGAGGTGGACGAGCAGATCGAGGCGCTGCGGCAGCGGTTCGGCTCGCTGAACCCGGTCGACCGGGCCGTGCAGGACAAGGACTACATCACCCTCGACCTGTCCGCGAGCAAGGACGGCGAGAAGGTCGAGGAGGCGCAGGCCACCGGCCTGTCGTACCAGGTCGGCAGCGGGCAGCTGCTCGACGGCCTGGACGAGGCGGTCGTCGGGCTGAACGCGGGTGAGACCAAGACCTTCGTCACTCAGCTGGTCGGCGGCGCGCTCAAGGGCGAGGACGTCGACGTCGAGGTGACCGTCACCGCGGTCAAGGAGCAGGAGCTGCCGGCGTTCGACGACGAGTTCGCGCAGACCGCGTCCGAGTTCGACACCGCGGACGAGCTGAAGGCCGACGTCCGCGCCCGGCTGGAGCGCGGTAAGCGGCTCGAGCAGGCCGGCGAGGCGCGCGACGCCGTACTCGAGAAGATCCTGACCCTGGTCGAGGTGCCGGTGCCGGAGGGTCTGCTGACCGACGAGCTGGCCGCCCGCAAGGAGAACCTGGAGCAGCAGCTCGGGTACTCCGGGATGACGTTCGAGCAGTTCCTGGAGGGCGAGGAGCAGACCCAGGACGAGTTCGACGAGGACCTGAAGAAGCGCTCCGAGGACGCGATCAAGGCGCAGTTCGTGCTCGACCTGGTGGCCGAGGAGCAGGAGCTGAGCGTCAACGACCAGGAGCTGACCGAGCACATCGTCCGGCACGCCCAGCGCTCCGGCGTCAGCCCGGACCAGTTCGCCCAGCACGCGGTCGAGAACAACCTGGTCCCGAGCCTGGTGTCCGAGGTCGTCCGCGGCAAGGCGCTCGCGCACCTGGTCGAGAACGCGAAGGTCACCGACGCCTCCGGCAACGAGGTCGAGCTGAAGACCCTGCAGCCGGACGGTACGTACGCCGACCCGGCCGTGGAGACCGCCGACGCCGCGGCGGAGACCCCGGCCGAGGAGCCGGCCAAGGCCTGATCAGCAGTACGCCGCGACGGCCCGGATCCCCTGTGGATCCGGGCCGTCGTCGCGTTGTCAGCCGGCTGAAAGCGATCTGAAAGCGCTCATCCCTAGCGTGACCGGTGCACCGTCAACCGCCCCGGGGGATGCTGGATGAAGCTCAGACTGCCGGCCGCCGCTGCCGCCGTGGCCCTGGTCGCCGGCGGCCTGGCCGCAGCACCGCCGCAAGCCGAGGCGGCCTGTACGTCGGTCCCAGCGGAGCCCGCCGGGGCAAACCCGGCGCCCCAAGCACTCCCGGCAGCCCAAGCAGCTCCGGCGGCCGAGACTGTTGGGCGGATCGATCTGTTCGCTCGCGGCACCGACAACGCGCTCTGGCATCGGTGGTGGGACCTGGGCAAGCCGTGGACCTGCTGGCAGAGCCTCCGCGGCGACCTCGCCTCCGCCCCCGGAGCCGCGTCGCACGACAACCACGTCGTTCACCTCAACGCCCTCGGCCCCGACGGCCGGATCAAGGACCGCTCCTTCTCCAACGTCGGCATGCTCAACGGTGGCTGGAGCCTGTGGGACGACCTCGGCACCCAGACCTTCGCCTCCGCCCCGGCCGTCGCCTCCTGGGGCACCGGGCACCTCGAGGTCTTCGCGCTCGACCACGACCAGAAGGTCCAGCACACCTGGTTCCGCTTCGGCGGCGGTGGTTGGAGCGGCTGGTACGGCTTCACCGGCGAGCAACGCTTCCAGGGCTCCCCGGCCGCGGCGGCGTACGCGCCGGGCAAGCTGCACCTCTACGCGCGTGGACTCGACAACAGGCTCTATCAGCGCTGGCTGACCGGCAGGGTGCCCGGTGAGTGGTCCGACTGGGTCGCCATGGGCGACAAGCAGTTCACCTCCTCGCCAGGCGCGGTGTCCTGGGGACCGAAGCACCTGGAGGTCTTCGCACTCGGCCAGGACAGCAAGGTCTGGCACAACTGGTACCGGTTCGACGCTGGGGCCTGGAGCGGCTGGTACGCACTGGACGGGCCCCAGACCTTCAAAGAGGCACCCGCGGCCGTCTCACACGCGCCAGGCCGCCTCAACCTCTTCGCCCTCGGCACCGACAACCGCATCTGGGCCCGCCACCTGAGCGGTCCGGGTACGTGGACCAGCTGGACTCCGATGGGGGACGAGCAGTTCACCTCGGCCCCGGCAGCGGCCTCCTGGACCAGGCAGGTGAACCAGTGAAGCGCAGAACCCTGCTCAAGGCCGGTGCAGCCGCTGCTGGGGCCTTGGCGCTGCCCAGAGCGACTCCTGCGGCCGGCCTCGGTACGACGCCGGAGCTGCTGGCGAACGACGTCTTCCCGATCGGATTCTTCTGGCCTCCGCCGGCCGAGCAGACGACGGTGGCGCGCTACAAACAGATCGCCGACGCCGGGTTCACCTGGGCCAGCTCGGGCAACGACGTTCACAACTGGGACCGCAGCCTGGCGATGATGCGGGCCTGTGAGGCGAACGGTCTGGTCGCCCTGCCGTCCGACGACCGCATCGGCGGGGCCACGGTCTGCCCGGGCTGGCTGGACTCAGTGAAACGCGTCCGGGACGAGTACGCCGCCGCGTCGCCCGCGTTCACCGGATTCCGGCTGGCCGACGAACCCAGTCCGGTGCACTACCCGCGGTTCCGGATGATCGCGGACGCCGTGGCCGAGGCGGGTCCGACCGACCTCACCCACATCAACCTGGTCCCGCTGTACGACACGGTGCGGATCGCGACGTACCGCGACTTCCTGGCCCGGTACGTCGACCAGTTCGGGCCGTCGTTCATCTCGTACGACCACTACCCGTTGCTGACCGACAACACGCTCCGCGCGAGCTACTTCCTCAACTGGTCGCTGGTCCGCGAGGCCGGTCTGCGGGCGAACGTGCCGACCTGGATGTACATCCAGGCGGTGGACCACTGGAACCTGAAATCACCCACCCGGGAGGAACTGCAGTGGCAGATCTCGATGAGCCTTGCCTATGGCTGCCAGGGCATCCAGTACTTCACGTACTGGACGCCCGTCGGCCGGCCCGACTTCGAGTTCGGTACGGCGCTCATCGCCAAGGACGGAAGGCCGAGCCGGCTCTACCACGACGCGGCCGCGATCAACACGACGTACCTGCAGCCGATCGGCCGACAGCTCAAGCACCTGGTGAGCGAGTCGGTGGTGCATGCGAACGAGGACCCGCTGCCCGTCGGGACGACGAGGTTCACGCCTTCGCCGCAGTTGCGCTCTGTGGCTGGTGACCCGGTCGTCGTCGGCCAGTTCCGGACGGCGGTCGACGACGGCCGGCGCTGGCTGTTCGTCGCGAACCGGTCGTACGCCGCGAACGACACGGCCGGCGTGACGATCTCCGTGCAGCCCGGGATCGGCCTGGTCGAGGAGTTCACACCCGGCGACGGACAGTACAAAGCGGTGACCGTGGCCGCCGGAGCCTTCGGCGCCTCGATCGGCTCCGGCGCGGGTCGCCTCTTCCGCCTGACGCCGGCGGAGTGAAAGTTGCTGACCAGGAAGAAATTCGCTCAGGGCAGACTCGGTGCGCCGTGAGCGAACACCTGTGGCCCAGCCTTAGGTCTGTCGCCGCCGCCCAGTAATGTCGGCTTCGTGAACGAGACATTTGCAGCCAGCCCCACCGCCGCGGGCGGCAACGGATCGGGCGGACTCGACGACCACATCTACCAGCGCCTGCTGCAGAACCGGATCATCTTCCTGGGGTCCGAAGTTCGGGACGAGAACTCGAACGCGATCTGTGCGCAGATGCTGCTCCTCAACGCCGAGGACCCCAACAAGGACATCTGGCTGTACATCAACTCGCCGGGCGGCTCGGTGGACGCCGGCATGGCGATCTACGACACCATGCAGTACATCTCCAACGACGTCGCGACCGTGGGGATGGGCCTGGCGGCCTCGATGGGCCAGTTCCTGCTCTGCGCCGGCGCGAAGAACAAGCGGTTCGCGCTGCCGCACGCGCGGATCATGATGCACCAGCCGTCCGGCGGTATGGGCGGTACGGCGTCCGACATCAAGATCCAGGCCGAGCAGTCGCTGCACATCAAGGCGCAGCTGTTCAAGCTGATCGCCGAGCACACCGGCCAGCCGCTCGAGCAGGTCGAGAACGACGCGGACCGGGACCGCTGGTTCACCGCCGACGCGGCCAGGGAGTACGGCTTCATCGACCACGTGGTCGCCAGCGCCGCCCAGCTCAGCTCCGGCAGCCCGAACTCCTGATCTCCCACTCCGTCAGCCAAAGGACGCACCCATGAACTACTTCATCCCGCAGTGGGAGGAGCGCACGTCGTACGGCATGCGCCGGATCGACCCCTACACCAAGCTGTTCGAGGACCGCATCATCTTCCTCGGTACGCCGATCACCGACGAGATCGCGAACGCGGTGATGGCCCAGCTGCTGTGCCTGCAGTCGATGGACTCCGACCGCGACATCAGCATCTACATCAACTCCCCGGGCGGCTCGTTCACCGCGCTCACCGCGATCTACGACACCGTCCGCTACATCAAGCCAGACGTCCAGACGGTGTGCCTCGGCCAGGCCGCCTCGGCCGCCGCGGTGCTGCTCGCCGCCGGTACGCCGGGCAAGCGGCTGGCGCTGCCGAACAGCCGGATCATCATCCACCAGCCGGCCACCGAGGGCACCTACGGCCAGTCCAGCGACATCGAGATCCAGGCGAACGAGATCCTCCGGCTGCGCGCGCTGCTGGAGAAGATGATCGCCGACGCCAGCGGCAAGTCGATGGAGGAAGTCTCCCGCGACATCGAGCGGGACAAGTTCCTGACCGCCGACCAGGCCATCGAGTACGGCCTGATCGACGACGTCCTGCAGACCCTCAAGACCCCGGTTCCGGCCGGCGTCTGAGCCCGCTCCGTGCCTCCCGGCCGCCGTCCAGCGCGGCCGGGAGCCGGACCGGCACCATCCATCACGTCCGACCCGGCCCGACGGTGCTGACATGAGCCTTTTCCGGCGCGATATGCACTTGTCAAGGGCGGGGCGCGTTCGCCACCGGCGTAGTCACAACGCGGCGGCGGGCGCGGCGTTTCGGCCTCCGGCGCGGTACCGTCGAAGCGGAGTCCGGGTGACCGTTCGGCGCCCGGCCCGAGCGGCCCACGCCCCCTCGGCCCAGGTTCGACTGCTCAGAGAAGGGATCTGTCCCGGTGGCACGCATAGGTGACGGCGGCGACCTGCTGAAATGCTCGTTCTGCGGTAAGAGCCAGAAGCAGGTCAAGAAGCTCATCGCCGGTCCCGGCGTCTACATCTGCGACGAATGCATCGATCTCTGCAACGAGATCATCGAGGAGGAGCTGAACGAGGGCTCCGAGGTCGGCCTCACCGAGCTGCCCAAGCCGCGGGAGATCTACGACTTCCTCAACGCCTACGTCGTCGGACAGGACGTGGCCAAGAAGGCGCTCGCGGTGGCGGTGTACAACCACTACAAGCGGGTCCGTGACGGTCAGGGCAGCTCGAGCGCCGGCCGGCACGCCAAGGACGAGGCCGTCGAGCTGGCCAAGTCGAACATCCTGCTGATCGGCCCGACCGGCTGCGGCAAGACCTACCTGGCGCAGACGCTGGCGCGGATGCTGAACGTCCCGTTCGCGATCGCCGACGCCACCGCGCTGACCGAGGCCGGGTACGTCGGTGAGGACGTCGAGAACATCCTGCTGAAGCTGATCCAGGCGGCCGACTACGACGTGAAGAAGGCCGAGACCGGGATCATCTACATCGACGAGGTCGACAAGATCGCCCGCAAGAGCGAGAACCCGTCGATCACCCGGGACGTCTCCGGCGAAGGCGTCCAGCAGGCGCTGCTGAAGATCCTGGAGGGCACCACCGCGAGCGTGCCGCCGCAGGGTGGCCGCAAGCACCCGCACCAGGAGTTCATCCAGATCGACACCACCAACGTGCTGTTCATCGTCGGCGGCGCGTTCGCCGGCCTGGACCACATGGTCGAGCAGCGGGTCGGCAAGAAGACCCTCGGGTTCAACACCTCCCGCGAGCCGGAGAAGCCGAAGGAGCTCGGCGGGTACGCCGACGTCATGCCGGAGGACCTGCTGAAGTTCGGCCTGATCCCCGAGTTCATCGGCCGGCTCCCGGTGATCACCACGGTGTCCCCGCTGGACCGCGAGGCGCTGATCAAGATCCTGTCCGAGCCGAAGAACGCGCTGGTCAAGCAGTACCGGCGGCTCTTCGAGATCGACAACGTCGAGCTCGAGTTCAGCGACGACGCGGTCGAGGCGATCGCCGACCAGGCGCTGCTGCGCGGCACCGGCGCCCGCGGTCTGCGGGCGATCATGGAAGAGGTCCTGCTCAACGTGATGTACGAGGTGCCGAGCCGCGAGGACGTCGCCAAGGTCGTCGTCACCGGCAAGGTCGTGCTGGAGAACGTGAACCCCACGCTGATCCCGCGCGACCAGATCGAACGCAAGCGCGACCGTCGCGAGAAGACCGCCTGAGCCCTGCCGTCGAGGAGGCCGGACCCGCCGTACGGCGGACTCCCGGCCTCCTTCTGTCGGCGGACGCGCCGGGGTGGCCGGCTGCCTACCGTGGGTGGCATGAGGCCACTTCTTCGAAGACTGACCGTTGCCGTTGCCGCCGGTGCCCTCGTCGCGCCGGCCGCGCCCGCAGTCGCTGCCCCGAAGAGCGTCGTACCGGAGATCGCTTGGGGGAGTTGCGGTGCCGAGCTGCCCGCGTTCCAGTGCGCGACCGTCGAGGTGCCGACCGACTATGACCGGCCACACGGTCCGACGACCACGATCGCGCTGACCCGCTTGCCGGCCACCGATCCGGCCCGCAAGCTCGGCACGCTGTTCACCAACCCGGGCGGCCCCGGTGGGTCCGGTGTGGACTTCGTGCAGCAGTCCGGGCAGGCGGCCTACCAGCCCGAGGTGCGGGCGCGGTTCGACATCCTCGGGTTCGACCCTCGCGGTGTCGGCAGGTCGGACCCGGTGACCTGCTTCCCGACGGCTGCCGAGGAGGCGGCCGCGTTCGCGGACGAGCCGCCGTACCCGGTGACCGCGGCCGAGGAGCGCGCGTACACGGCCCTCAGCCTCAAGCTGGCGATCGGCTGCCGGACGACCTCGCCGGACCGGCTGGCGCACTACTCGACCGCGAACGTCGCCCGGGACATGGATCTGCTGCGGCAGGCGGTCGGCGACGACAAGCTCAGCTACGTCGGGTACTCCTACGGGACGTACCTCGGTGCGACGTACGCGCGGCTGTTCCCGGACAAGATCCGCGCCTTCGTGCTGGACGGAACCCTGAGCCCCGAGTGGTACTCCGGCTCGGACGGCGACCGGCGCCCGATCGGCGACCGGCTCCGACAGGGTGACGGCGCCGTGGAGACGTTCGAGCAGTTCCTCGCCGAGTGCGCGAAGGCAGGACCGGACAGGTGCTCGCTGGCCGGGCTCGGGGATCCCAAGACTGTTGCCGAGAGCACCTTCGAACGGCTGAAGACGAATCCGGTCGTGCTCACGTTGCCGGACGGCTCGACCCTCACGGTGACCTACCAGCTGGCGGTCCAGGTGAGCTTCTTCTCGCTCTACGAGCCGGCCGGCTGGCCGGCGCTGGCCGACCTGCTGGCCGAGCTCGCTACCGCCTCGGCGACCAAGGCCCGGGCGAAGTCGGCCGTGCGGGCGCCCGAGGTGCTGGTGCAGTGGAACCGGCGCAAGGAGGAGTACCCGTCGATCGGCACTGCGCTGCAGCCGTGCGTCGAGGCCAAACACTCCGGCCGGCCGCTGGCCTACCCGCGGTACGCCGACGCCGCCGACAAGCGGGCCCCGCACTTCGGCCGGATGCGACTGTGGCTCGGCCAGCCGTGCGAGTTCATGGGTGTGCGCGACCACGACGCCTTCCTCGGTCCGTGGAAGCTGTCGACCAGGACCCCGGTGATGGTCATCGGCACCCGGTACGACCCGGCGACGCCGTACCAGGCCACGCGCCCGTACGCCGACCTCTACCGGAATGCCCACCTGGTCACGGTCGAAGGCTACGGTCACACCGTGCTCGGCAAGAGCACCTGCGCCGACACCCTGATCACCACCTACCTGACCACCCTGAAGGCGCCGGCCGACGGCTCGACCTGCACCCAGGACCGCAAACCGTTCGACCCACCCCCGGCGAAGGTCAAGCTCTTCCAGGGCCCCGGCCTGTAGACGAGGCGACCGGGCCCGGACAATGTCCGGGCCCGGCGGCTATTACCTCAGGGCAGCCGCGATCGAGTCGGTGATCGGGGTGGTCGGGCGGCCGATCAGGCGGCTGAGGTCGCTGCCCCGGCCGGCCAGGAGGCCGCGCTCGATGGCGGCGTCGACGTCGACCAGGATCGGGGCGAAGGCCCCGGGGACGCCGGCTCCGGTCAGGATCTCCAGCAGCTGCTCGGCCGGGACGTTGTTGTAGGCAACATTCTTGCCGGACAACCGGGTCACCTCGGCGGCGTACTCGGTCAGCGTCCAGGCGGTGTCGCCGTTCAGCTCGTACGCCTTCTTTTCGTGCCCCTCGCCGGTCAGGACGACGGCGGCCGCGGCCGCGTAGTCGCGGCGCGCGGCGGAGGCGATCCGGCCGTCGCCGGCGCTGCCGACCACGCCGTGCTCGAGCTGTACGGCGAGCTGGTCGGTGTAGACCTCGTTGTACCAGCCGTTGCGGAGCATCGTGTAGCTCAGGCCCGAGTCGAGGATCGCCTGCTCGGTCGCCCGGTGGTCGGCGGCGAGGTCGAAGTCGGCCTCCGGACCGCCGAGCACGCTGGTGTACGCGAGCCGGGCGACCCCGGCCTCCTTCGCTGCGTCGATCACGGTCTGGTGCTGCGTGACCCGGTGGGGATCCAGCCCGGAGATCAGCAGCACGGTGTCACCGGCGGCCAAGGCCTTCGCGACGGCGGCCGGGTCGTCGTAGTCGGCGATCCGGACCTCGACGCCCCGTACGGCGAGGTCGGCGGCCTTCTCGGCGTTCCGGGCGACCGCGACCACCTGGTGCGCGGGCACCCGCTGCAGCAACTCGTCGATGACGAGGCGGCCGAGGTGACCGGTGGCAGCGGTGACGACAATGCGCATGGAGTGCTCCCTTGTAGTTGAGGATTGCATGTCAACCGTAGAGACCGATCTAGAGAGCGTTCCTATGCTCGTGAAGCGCAAATTCATATCCGATCGTCTTCAGCAGTGCGAGTATCATGCAGGGCATGGATGTGCTTGCCGATGTCGTTTCCGCGATGCGGACCGGTCCGGCCACCTCGGGCCGGACAGATGTCCGCGGACCGTGGGGTCTGCGGTTCACCCAGTCGGCGGGCGCGACGTTCCACCTCGTGTTGCAGGGCAGCTCCTGGCTCCTGCCTCCCGACGGTCCTCCGGTCGCGATGGGGCCGGGAGACGCGGTGCTGTTGCCGCGCGGGCTCGAGCACGGCCTGGCCGACCACCCCGACTCGCCATTGGTCGACTTCGATCCGGCGATCGTGGACCAGGCGCCGGGCAGCACCGGCGCTCGCTCGCTGTTGCTGTGCGGGACCTACCTGCTCGACCGGCAGCGATCGCATCCCGTGCTGAGCAACCTGCCGGACGTCGTACATGTGCCCGCGGATCCCGGGCGGCACCGGACGCTGCACACCACCATCGGCGTGCTCGGCGAGGAGCTCGACGCCGACCGGCCGGGCGCGGCGGCCGTCGTACCGCCGCTGGTGGACGCGTTGCTCGTGCTGATCCTGCGGGCCTGGCTGGAGGACCGGCGCTGCCCGACCGACAGCGGTTGGTCGCGGACGCTGACCGACTCCGCGGTCGCGCGCTCCCTCGAGCTGATCCATGCCGAGCCGGGCGCGACCTGGACAGTCGCGGACCTCGCGGCGGACGTCGGCCTGTCGCGGGCGGCGTTCGCCCGGCGGTTCACCGAGGCGGTCGGCGAGCCGCCGCTGACGTACCTGTCCCGCTGGCGGATGACGACGGCCGCGCGGCTGCTGCGCGACCACGACCGGCCGTTGGCGACCGTGGCCAAGGAGATCGGGTACAGGTCGGAGTTCGCGTTCGCCAAGGCGTTCAAGCGCGACTTCGGGATCGCGCCCGGTGCCTACCGCAAGCAGTTGGCGGTCAGTGGTACGTGAGGTCTTCCGGGCGGAGGGTGGCGACCAGTTCGCCGCGGCTGCGGACGCCGACCTTGGTGAACGCGGACTTCAGGTGGTCCTGGATGGTGTGCGGTGAGATCGACAGCCGGTCGGCGATCTCCGCGGTGGTGTGACCGGAGATCACCTCGAGGCAGACCTCCCGCTCCCGCGCGGTCAGTCCGTACGCCGCCAGCAGCATGCCGACCAGGTGACGACCGGACGCGGGCTCGATCGTCACCACCACCTCCGACTGGTCGTCGTCGCTGATCAGCCGGCTGCCCTGCATGACCACCCAGCCACCGGTCGTGGTCTGGACCCGCGCCTGGAAGGTCCCGTTGGCGGCCACCCGTGTGCCGGTCACGACGGCCAGCAGCAGGGTGTTGAAGCGGCCGGGCGCGATCTCGTTCAGCGCGTCCTGCCAGTTGCGCGCGGCCGGGGTGACGGCCCGCGGCTCACCGCTCGGCCCGGTGACGACGATCGACGGTCCGACCCCTCCTCGATACCCGTGGGCATCGGTACGCACCGCCACCCGCGTCGCCGCGCCGATCGCCGGCGCCACCGAGCCGAGGAACTCCACCTCGCGATCGGTGAACTCCGGCCCGCTCCGGACGAAGCCGGCCGCACCCCAGCAGTCCCCGTCGACGCTGAACACCGCCCGCAGTTCGTGCTCGATCCCCAGCGGCCGCCACACCTCGTTGAGCCGGCGGTGCCCGACGACCTCGCGGTACGGCAGGTCCGACAACCTGGCCACCGGGTAGGGCCGCCTGGCCAGCTCGACGAACGAGTTCGGATTGTTCGCGGCGTACTCCGTCTCGGCCAGCCGCGGCTCGTACTCCGCCGGGATACGCGTCCGGCCGCTGGTCATCGAACTGATCACCAACGTGCCGGGATCGATCGCCGCCCAGCAGGTCAGGTCGTCGCCGATCACCTGCTCGACCACCTCGATCGCGGCCGCGTGCAGGTCCGCGACGCTCAGTCCTGACGTCGCCAGTGCCGCGATGTCCCTCCGCGCGGTCCGCGCCCGGCCCTCCCACATGCGCTCAGTATGCGCCGCCTCCCACCGCGCGCCCATCCCCGAAATGTGGGGATCCGGCGTCCCGGCAGAGCCCAGCCCGCCGGGATGGTTCCGGCGTCGTCCGCTTCCTACGGTCGGCGCAACGACTCTCGGAGGAGGACATCATGACGGAATCGGTGCACCTGAGCTCAGCCGGCACGGGCGCGGAGTACGTCGCTCCGGACGCGATCGTCACGGTCAAGGTCGGCGGCGAGCACACCGGCGGGCAGTACGAGCTCTTCGAGGTGGACGCGCCGCGCGGTCCGGCCGCGCCGCCGCACAGCGAGACCTGGGGCAAGGCGTTCTACGTCCTGCAGGGCCGGATCCTGGTCCAGGCCGGCGACCAGGGCTACGACCTCGGTCCCGGCGCGTCGATCAGCATCCCGGCCGGCACGCTGAACACCTTCTCGGTGCTGACGCCGTCGGCGAAGTTCCTCACCGTCAGCCTGACCGGGAAGATGGGCGAGTTCTTCGCCGACCTCGCGACGGCCGACCCGACCGACTACGCCGCGCTGGGCGAGATCTCGAGCCGGCATGGGGTCACGCTCGCGGGAGCGCCGTCATGAGTACGGTGGCGCAGGTGCTCGCGGTGGCGATCGCCGTCATGCTTGCGGTCGTCTTCGTGATGGAGTCGTTCCTGTACCGGCACCCGCGGCTGTACCCGATGTTCCTCACCAAGCCCGGCGACTTCGACGCGGTCCGGCTCTGGACGGTCAATATGGGCTGGTACAACCTGACGACCGCGATCGCGCTGGTGGCCGGCGTCGTCCTCGTCCGCACCGATCATCTGCCGCAGGGCGAGGCGTTGATCATCTTCACCGCGGCGCAGCACACCTTCATGGCCGTCGTCCTCGTCGTCTCGCAGCCGAAGCTGTGGGTCAACGCGATCCTCGAGGGCGTCCCTGCCGCGATTCTGCTCGCACTTGCCCTCAACTAGTCACCTGCGAGCAGTAGGAAAGTTACACAAATTGTCCCATCATGGGCAGCAAGCACCCCTGCACTCTCAAGGTTCTCCGGACGGCTCCGCAGGCTTCATCCGTCCGGGGAGCCCCCGCCCTGAGTAGTCGTGAAGGTGAGGCCCATGAGCCCTATCAGCCGTAGAACCCTTGTCCTCGGCGGCCTGGCCGCCGCCGGTGCCAGTGCTCTGCCCATCCGCTCGACCGTGATCGCGGCCACCGCCGCCGTCCCGTACCCGTTCCAGTTGGGCATCGCCTCCGGCGAACCGGACGCGAACAGCGTCGTACTGTGGACCCGGCTGGCGCCCTCGCCCCTGAACGCCGACGGTCAGGGCGGGATGGCGAACGCCAACGTGACCGTCGACTGGCAGGTCTCCACCACCGACACGTTCAGCACCCTGGTCGCGTCCGGCTCGGTCACCGCGACGTACGCGAACGCGCACTCGGTGCATGTCGTTGCCGGAGGCCTCAACCCCGACTCGGACTACTTCTACCGCTTCCGTGCCCAAGGGCACCTCTCACCGGTCGGCCGCACCCGGACGGCACCCGCCGTCGGCACCAACGGCCGCGACCTGGTGATGGCATTCACCTCCTGCGCGCACTACGAGGAGGGCTACTACACCGTCTACCGCCGGATGGCCGAGGACAACCCCGGGCTCGTGCTGCACCTGGGCGACTACATCTACGAGTACGGCGCGGTGGCCGGCCGCACCCGGACGCACGCGGGGACGACCGAGATCGTCACGCTGGCCGACTACCGTCGCCGGTACGCGCAGTACAAGTCGGACCCGGATCTCCAGGCCGCCCACGCGGCCGCGCCCTGGCTCGTCGTACCGGACGACCACGAGGTGGAGAACAACTACGCCAACATGGTGCGGGCGGACAGTACGCCGTCGTTGACGTCGGCGCAGTGGACCGCCCGGCGGACCGCAGCGTACCGGGCCTACTACGAGAACATGCCACTGCGGCCGGCGCAGGCGAACAGTGGCAACAGCATCCCGCTGTACCGGCGGCTGCGGTGGGGGAATCTGGCCACCTTCCATATGCTCGACACCCGGCAGTACCGGCACGACCAGGCGTGCGGTGACGGCTGGAAGGTGTGCTCGGACGCGGATCTGGCGTCCCGCAGCCTGCCGGGCAACGCCCAGGAGACGTGGCTGCTGGACGGGCTCGCGCAGCACTACGGCACCTGGGACATCCTCGGTCAGCAGGTGTTCTTCGCCCGACGGTTCAACTCGGCCGGCGCCGGGAGCATGGACTCGTGGGACGGCTACCGCGCGTCCCGGGCCCGGATCCAGCAAGGCTGGCTCGATCGCGGGACGCGCAATCCCGTCGTACTCACCGGGGATGTGCACCGCGCCTGGGCGAACGACCTGAAGGCGGACTACGGCAACTCAGGCTCGGCGACGATCGGCAGCGAGCTGGTCACCAGCTCGGCCACGTCCAGCGGCGACGGCGACGGCTCGACCACGATCCCGGACGTCGCGAACAACCCGTGGCTGAAGTTCTACAGCAACCGGCGCGGGTATGTCCGGACGACGATCAGCCCGACCCAGCTGCGCGCCGACTTCCGGGCGGTCGCGAAGGTGTCGGAGCACGACGCCGCGGCGTCGACCGTCAAGTCGTTCGTCATCCAAGAGGGCCGTCCCGGCCTGCAGGCGGTGTGAGGGAGTCATGAAGAAGACACTGGCGTTCGCCGCCGTGGCGGCAACCACGTTCGTGCTCACCGCGCCGGCCGCGGAGGCCCACCTCGCCACCCCGACCTGGTCGACGGCCAACAGCGTGTCGACGGGCGACCAGGACGCACCGGCGATCGCGACCAACCGGAACGGGGACGTCGCCGTCGTCTGGGAGGACGACCGCGACACCGACGACGCGACCACCGACGTCCACAGTGAGATCTACATCCGGACGTACCGCAACGGTACGGCGCTCTACGAGAAGAAGCTGTCCGCCGCGGGCAGCAGCGGAGTGACGAACTGGCGGCACCTGCACCCGGACGTAGGCCTGGACGACAAGGGCAACGCGGTCGTCGTCTGGCAGGACGACCCGGACGGCAACGGCTACTACAACATCCCGTACCGCGTGCTGAACACGGCCGGCACGGTGACTGCCTCGGGCAACGCCAACAGCAGCGCGACCGGCCAGCAGATCAACCCGCGCGTCGGCGTGGACCCCGACGGCGCGCCGGCCGGCGGGGCAGTCGCGTTCACGGTCACGTGGGAGGACATCCAGACCGGTACGCCGGCCACCGTGAAGGCGGCCGGGTACACCGGCCCGACGACCCGGGCCTGGGAGGTCACCGCGTCGGCGACGACCGGCCAGCACCACAACCCGGACGTGGCCGTCTCCGCGTCAGGCGATGCGGTCGTGGTGTGGGACGACGACGGAGACGCCAACTCGTCGTACGAGATCGGGCTGATCCGGCTGGGCCGGACGAACGGTGCGGCTACGTTGTCCCGCCGAGTGGCGAACGCCAACACCGGTGGTCAGCAGATTCGCCCCTCCGTCGCGGCCAACTTCAACGGCGACTTCGCGGTCGCGTGGGAATCCGACCACACCGGTACGGCGGGATCGTGGACGCGGACCTTCACCGCGACCGGCGCAGCCCGGTTCGCCGACGTCCAGGTCGCCGCCGGCGGCAGAGCGCCGTCGATCGGCCTGGACGACGCCTCACAGTCGGTCGTCGGCTGGACGGTCGGTGGTGTGGACGTGTGGGTCCGCGGTTTCGGTACCAACGGCACCGACACCGGGCGGTTGTCCGCCCAGCAACTCAATTCGCTCCCCGACGGTCGCCAGGAACAGATGACGGTCGCGGTCTCGCCGTACGCGCAGGTGGCGGTCGCCTACACCGACGACCACGACGGCAACACCTACGACCAGATCTACCTGGGCCAGGACTTCTCCAACAACAGTTGGTGATCCTGCCTCGCGGCGGGCAGAGCCGGCTCTGCCCGCCGCGAGAGTGGGTGTGGATCAGCGACGCGGCACGAACACGAGTGCGTCGCCGACGGCCCGCTCGGCGCCGTTGGTCCCGCTCGGGCGGTTGACCAGCGTGCCGTCCTGCAGCGCCATCGCGGTCGACCCGCCGCCGTCCAGGTTGATCGCGTCGTGCAGGCCGAGGGCGTCCGCGACCGCGGCCGTCTCGTCCATCGTCGTCCCGACGCTGGTGGTCTGCCGGCCGTCGATCGTCGCCAGCAGGATCTTGCCGTCGCGCGTCGTCCCGGCGATCGTCCGCGGGTTGCGGTCGAAGAAGCTGCCGGTGCCGTCCGGTACGACGATCTCGCCGCCGGAGGTCAGCTGGTAGCGACCGGTCACGCCGTACAGGTTGTTGCGCAGCGACACCTTCTTGCCGTTCTGGTCGGCGAGCTTGATGTCCTTGGTGAGGCAGCCGTGCGCGGTCGCCGCCAGCAGGGCGGCGGTGTCCTTGCCGGTGGCCTGCAGCGAGGTCTGGTCCTTCGCGAGGGCCGTGCCGCGCGTGGTCGCGGTACGGACGACGCAGCCGCGCCGGTCCAGCACGACCTCGATGCCGTGGCCGGCCGGGGTCGCGGCGGCGAACTCCGGGGTGAACAGGACGACGTCGCCGGGCTCGGTGCAGGTGGTCTGGTCGGGCAGGGTGGCGCAGGCGGCCGGGATCACCGGCGGGTGGTTCACGAACTCCAGCGGGAGCTCGGCACCGGACCGGCGGTTGCGGACCTCTCCCGTCCAGCGCAGGTGGCCGGTGAGGACCTTGTTGCTGTCGGCATCGATCAGCAGGTTCGCCTCGGCCGGGTCGGTCAGCGGCTCGCTCAGCAGCTTGCCGTCGAAGATGCCCAGGCCGACCGGGTCGCCGGGGTAGAGCTGGCTGGCGGTGAAGGTGAAGAACGAAGCGTTCACACCGGCCAGCGCGCCGGAGGTGCGGACCAGCTCCGACGTCTTCTCGACCTTCGCCAGATCCGGCCCGTACGTCGCCTTCAGCCGGCCCTTCGCCTTACGCGGGTCGATGGTGAGCACGTTGACGATCCAGGGACCGCGCGTCGTGGTGTTGATCTGGTCGGGTGCGGCGGGCTCGGTGCCGCGGACGATCTTGGTCAGGGTCACGCCGCGGGCCAGCTCCCGGCTGGTGCGGGTCTCGGCGAGGTCCTGGTCGCCCAGCGGCAGCCCGGCCGTCGGCCGTGCGGTCTCGGCTGCGGTGCTGTCGGCGTACGCCGTCGGTACAACGCTCAGCGTGGCCACGGTCGCGAGCACGGAAGCTGCGATCATCGCGGCGCGGGGGAGTCGCGCGGAAGTAGTCATGCCGGCCATCCTGTTCGTCGTGGGTGGAATCTTTCGGATCCAGCCGCTGACTCGTCAGCATCTGACAGGTTACGGTTTCGTGCCGACGTCGGGTGTGGTTCGCGGGGTGTCCAGTGGCTGACTGGTCAGCGAGGGGCCGGCGTGCGGTCGGATAGCATCGCGGCGTGTCGACGTCTCCGAGTGCCTGAGTGTCAGCCGTCGTCGGTGCCTTCGTCGCGCTCGTCTCGGTCGCCGTCCTCGGGTACGTCGTCGGTCTGACCGGCGTACTGCGGGCGCAGGACGAGGTCGTCCTCTCGCGACTGGCGTTCTTCGTGGCGACGCCGGCGTTGCTGTTCGCCACCGTGGCCCGAGCGGACCTGCACTCGATCTTCTCGGCGGTGCTCGTCACGAGCGTCGCCAGTGTGGTCGTGGTGCAGGTGATCTTCCTGCTCGTGGCGGGCCTGATCTGGCGCCGGTCCCGGTCCGAGGCGACCATCGGCGTACTCGCCTCGTCGTACGTGAACGCGGGCAACCTGGGCGTGCCGGTAGCGGCGTACGTGCTCGGCGACGGTGCGCTGGTGGCGCCGATCCTGCTCTTCCAGTTGCTGGTGATGGCGCCGGTCGCATTCGCCGTACTCGACGGAGATCGGCAGGGGTCGGGCCGTCGGGTGTCGTGGCGGGCGGTGCTGACGCGGCCGCTACGGAACCCGCTGACGGTCGCCTCGTTGCTCGGTCTGCTGGTCGCGTCGCTCGATGTGGAGCTGCCGGCGTTGCTGATGCGGCCGATCGATCTGCTCGCCGCGGCCGCCGTACCGGTCGGGCTGATCGCCTACGGGCTGAGCCTGAGCGCCGGGACGAAGGGGTCGATCACGCTGCGGCGTGACGTCGTGCTGGCCGTCGTACTCAAGACCATGCTGCAGCCCATCATCGCGTACGCCGTCGCCCGCTGGCTGCTCGACCTCCGCGGCCCCGCCCTGATCGCGCCGACCCTGCTCGCCGCCCTGCCCACGGCCCAGAACATCTACGTCTACGCAGTCCACTACCGCGCAAGCCGCACCCTGGCCCGCAGCGCAGTCCTCCTCAGCACGCTCCTCAGCATCCCCCTCATGACCACCATCACCGGCCTCCTGAGCTGAATGATCACTTCATGGCGTTGAAGGCTTCTTCGGCTACGGGGGCTACCTCGTCGACGGTGATGCCGTCGTTGCCGGACTGGGCGATGATCGTGAGCGTGTTCGAGCCGCGGTAGCACTGGGTCGGGAGGTCGCCGGTCTCGACACAGGTCGACCGGCCGACCTTCTTGATCTGTTCAGGGGTCGCGCCGGAGTCCGCCACGGTCTTGTCGATGTCGACCTTTCCGCGCAGGGCGATCAGCACGTACAGGCGGTCGCCGTCGAGGCTGCCGTACGCCTCGACGGTGACCTGCTTGCCGTCGTTGATCTCGCTGAGGCGTTCGCGGGTCTGGTTCAGCTGCAGCTCGTCACGGATGTCCTGGTCGGTGATCCGGTCCAGTCCGCCGAGCTTGGCCGGCGGCGTGATCCCGCGCTGGGCGTTCAGCCGGTTCATCGGCCCGAGACCCCACACGTACCCAAGCACCGCCAACACCCCCAGCACCACCACAACCCCACCAACAGTCAGCCAAGGCCCCCGCCGAATCCCGAACCTCCGCCTCTTCTTCCCCCCAACCCCATCCCCACCAACAGCCTTCTCACCAGTCGGCCCTCCGGCAGCAGCCCCGCCAGCGGCCTTGTCCCCAGCAGGCTTGTCACCGGCACCTTTCTCGCCAACCGGCTTGCCGGCAGCCTCGCCAGCGGCCTTGTCACCGGCAGGCCTGTCACCGGCGGCGTTCTCGCTCGCAGGCTTCACCCCTGCCAGCTTCTCGTCCGTGACCTTCCCGATCTCCACGGTGTCGTCAGCCGCACCCGCCTCGCCACCAGCAGTCACCTTCCCACCCGGAGCCGCCTCCGCGCCGGCCTGGGCACCCGGAGCCGCCGGGGCGTCCGGAGTCGCCTTGGCCTGGGCGGCAGGCTCGGTGGTCGCGGCCGGGGTTTCACGCGCAGGCAGATCAGCCCGCGTGGGCGGCTTGGCACCCGCGGGCGGCTTGGTGTCAGCCGGCTGGTCCGGGGTGGTGGGGTCGCTCATGCGGGGCTCCTCGGGACTGGCGGTCGCGCGGTTCGACCCGATGGTTCCACATCGGGACAAGCCGGTTCCGCAGCGTAGTCGTTCCAGCGGAAACGGTAGCGCCCGCCTCCCCGGAAGGAGACGGGCGCCGGGCGAACGAACCCTCAGAGGGTCGCGACGACCTTGACCGCGTCGGACTCGTCCGGGCTCCAGACGATCTCGCCGGTGATCCGGCCGGCCGCGCGCAGGTCGGGCTCGGCCCGCTCCGCCAGCGCGAGCCGGGCGGCCGGTCCGCTGACCTCGACCTTGCTGACCTCGGTCTTCATCGAGACCTGTGCCTCCGACTTCGCACCGCGAATGCCGCCGAGCACCTCGGCGACCGCGTCCAGCACCTCCGGCTCCTGCGCCGCGACCGTGAGGTCGACGTCCGGCTCCGGCCACCGGCTCGTGTGGATCGAGCCCTCCTGCCACCACGACCACACCTCTTCGGTCGCATACGGCAGGTACGGCGCGAGCAGCCGCAACTGCACCGACAACGCCACCGCCAGCGCAGCCTTGGCCGACGACGCGGCCGCCTCACCCTGGCCGCCGTACGCGCGCTCCTTGACCAGCTCGACGTAGTCGTCGCAGAACGTCCAGAAGAACCGCTCGCTGACCTCGAGCGCCCCGGTGTAGTCGTACCGGTCGAAGGCCGCGGTCGCGTCGGCGACCACGGACCGCAGCCGCTGCAGCATCGCCAGGTCGACCGGCTCGGTGAGCGCGGCCGGGTCGATCGCCGACGCACCGAACCCGAGGACGAACTTCGACGCGTTCAGGACCTTGATCGCCAGCCGCCGGCCGACCTTCATCTGCGACTCGTCGAACGGCGAGTCCAGCCCCGGCCGCGCCATCGCGGCGCGCCACCGCACCGCGTCCGAGCCGAACTTGTTCAGGATGTCGTCCGGGATGATCGCGTTGCCCTTGGACTTGCTGAGCTTCTTGCGGTCCGGGTCGACGACGAACCCGGAGATCATCGACCGCGCCCAGGGGAGCGTGCCGTTCTCGAAGTGGGCCCGAACGACGCGGGAGAACAGCCAGGTCCGGATGATCTCGTGGGCGTGGGTGTTCAGGTCCATCGGGAAGGTACGCCGGAACAGGTCGTCGTCCCGCTCCCAGCCGCAGACGATGTGGGGCGTCAGCGACGAGGTCGCCCAGGTGTCCATCACGTCGGGATCGGCCTCGAACCCACCGGGCTTGCCGCGCTGGGACTCGTCGTACCCGCGCGGGGCCTGCGAGGTCGGGTCGATCGGGAGCTCGGCTTCGGACGGCATCAGCGGGTGGTCGTAGTCGACCTCGCCGTCGGCGTCGATCGGGTACCAGACCGGGAACGGGACGCCGAAGAAGCGCTGGCGGGAGATCAGCCAGTCACCGTTCAGCCCTTCGACCCAGTTCAGGTACCGGTGCCGCATGTGCTCGGGGATCCAGCCGAGCTCGTTGCCCCGCTCGACGAATTCCTGCTTGAGGTCGGCGTCACGGCCGCCGTTCCTGATGTACCACTGCCGGGTCGAGACGATCTCCAGCGGCTTGTCGCCCTTCTCGAAGAAGTTCGTCATCCGCTTCGTCGGGGTGGGTTCGCCGTCCAGGTCGCCGCTCTCGCGCAGCTTCGCGACGATCAGCTCACGCGCGCTGAACACGGTCTTGCCGGCGAGCTCGGCGTACAGCTCCGAACCCTCCAGCCAGGCCGGGGTGTCGCGCAGCAGCCGGCCGTCGCGGCCGATGACGGTCCGGACCGGCAGTTGCAGCTCGCGCCACCACTGGATGTCGGTCTGGTCGCCGAACGTGCAGCACATCGCGATGCCGGCGCCTTTGTCCATCTCGGCGGCCTCGTGCGCCAGGACCGGGACCTCGACGTCGAACAGCGGCGTACGGACGGTCGATCCGAACAGCTCCTGGTAACGCTCGTCCGACGGGTGCGCGATCAGCGCGACACAGGCCGGGATCAGCTCGGGCCTCGTGGTCTCGATGTGGATCGGCCCGTTCGCGCCGTGGAAGGCGATCCGGTGGTAGGCGCCGGCGTACTCCCGGGCCTCGAGCTCCGCCTGCGCGACCGCGGTCTGGAACGTGACGTCCCACATCGTCGGCGCCTCGGCCAGATACGCCTCGCCGCGGGCGAAGTTGCGCAGGAAGGCGCGCTGCGACGTCCGCCGCGACTCCTCCGAGATGGTGGTGTAGAGGTACGACCAGTCGACGCTGAGGCCGACCCGGCGCCACATCGCCTCGAACGCCTGCTCGTCGATGTGGGTCAGCTCACCGCACAGCTCGACGAAGTTCTGCCGGGAGATCGGGACCTGCTTCTTCGGGTCCGGCTTGGCCGGTGGCTCGAAGGATGGGTCGTACGGCAGCGAGGGGTCGCACTTGACGCCGTAGTAGTTCTGCACGCGGCGCTCGGTCGGCAGGCCGTTGTCGTCCCAGCCGATCGGGTAGAAGACCTTCTTGCCGCGCATCCGCTGGTAGCGGGCGACCAGGTCGGTGTGGGTGTAGCTGAAGATGTGCCCGACGTGCAGGGATCCGGAGACGGTCGGCGGCGGGGTGTCGATGGAGTAGACCTCGGCCCGCTCGGCCGTGCGGTCGAACGCGTAGGTCTGCTGCTCCCTCCATACCGCAGCCCACTTCTCCTCGAGGCCTTCGAGGGTGGGCTTGTCTGGAACACGGGACGTCTGGCTCATGCGCACAATCGTAGTGGTTGTCAAGGGGTGCTTCCGACCGGTTATCCACACCCCAACCTAGACTGGCAGTCTGATGAGTGACCTCTCCTACGCCGAGGTATCGGCACGGCTCCAGCAACGATGGCCGGAGCACAAGATCGAACCGACCCTGGATCGGGTCCGGCGGCTCGTCGAGCTGCTCGGTGATCCGCAGAAGGCGTACCCGGTGGTGCACCTGACCGGGACCAACGGCAAGACGTCCACCGCCCGGATGATCGACACCCTGGTCCGCGAGGCCGGGCTGCGGACCGGCCGGTTCACCAGTCCGCACCTGGAGTCGGTCCGGGAACGGATCACCCTGGACGGTGAGCCGATCAGCGAGGAGCGCTTCGTCGACGCGTACGCCGAGCTCGCGCCGTACCTGGACGTGGTCGACGCCGAGCAGGAGCACCCGCTGTCGTTCTTCGAGGTGATGACCGCGATGGCGTTCGCCGTCTTCGCGGACGCGCCCGTCGACGTCGCGATCGTCGAGGTCGGCCTGGGCGGCACCTGGGACTCCACGAACGTCGCGGACGGGACGGTCAGTGTGATCACCCCGGTCGCGGTCGACCACGCGCACATCCTCGGCGCGGATCCGGTCACCATCGCCCGGGACAAGTCCGGCATCATCAAGCCCGGCGGTACGACGGTGATGGCGCAGCAGAGCCTGGACGTCTTCGAAGTACTGCTCCGCAAGGCCGCCGAGGTCGGGTCGCAGGTCGCTCGCGAAGGGATCGAGTTCGGCGTCACCAGCCGCTCGCTCGCGGTCGGCGGCCAGCTGATCTCGCTCAAGGGCCTCGGCGGCGAGTACGACGACGTCTTCCTGCCGCTCCACGGTGAGTACCAGGCGCACAACGCGGCCACCGCGGTCGCCGCTGTGGAAGCGCTGTTCGGCGCCAGCCCGCAGACCGAGGGCCGGGTCACCGCGGAGCTGGTCCAGGCGGCCCTCGCCGACGTCACCAGCCCGGGCCGGATGGAGGTCGTCCGGAACAGCCCGACGATCGTCGTCGACGCCGCGCACAACCCGCACGGCGCGGAGGCGACCGCGGCCACGGTCTCCGAGGCGTTCGCCTTCCAGCCGCTGATCGGCGTCCTCGGCTGCATGAAGGACAAGGACGTGTACGGCCTGCTGGAGGCGTACGAACCGATCATGGAGACGGTCGTCTGTACCCGGAACAGCTTCGTCGAGCGGTCGATGCCGGCGGAGGAGCTCGGGGAGCTCGCGGCCGAGGTGTTCGGCGAGGACCGGGTGCTGGTCCGGCCGCACCTGGTGGACGCGATCGACGACGCGATCCGGCTGGCCGAGGAGAACGCGGTCGCGCTCGGCACCGGCGGCGTACTGATCACCGGCTCCGTCATCACCGCCGGTGAGGCCCGTGCCCTGCTGGTCCGCAAGCCGAAGAAGGACGAGTCATGAGGTCACTCGCGTCGATAGTGCTCGGGTTCGAGTCGCTGGTGCTCGCGCTGGTGACGCCGGTGATGATCTCGGTGGCCGACGTCCGGCCGGCGATCGCGGTGACGGTGTGTGTCGGGTTGGCCGTGCTGGCGCTGGTGGCGACCGGTCTGCTGCGCAACCGGGTCGGGTACGTCCTCGGCTGGGTGGTCCAGGTCGGTGCGGTCGGCCTCGGCTTCGTCGTACCGGTGATGTTCGTGCTCGGTCTGGCGTTCGCGTCCTTCTGGGTGGCAGCCATCGTGCTCGGCCGCCGCATCGAGGAAGCGAAGCGCGCGCACACCGGTTAGGCTCAGCGCGCCCGACCTACTTCGAGAGAGAGTCTGACGATGTCGCAGCGCACCCTGGTCCTGCTCAAGCCCGACACGGTACGCCGTGGCCTGGTCGGGGAGGTGCTCGGCCGGTTCGAGGCCAAGGGGCTCCGGATCGTGGCGATGGACCTGCGCTCGATCGACGGCGACCTGGCCGACCAGCACTACGCCGAGCACGTCGAGCGGGACTTCTACCCGCCGCTGCGCGAGTTCGTCACCAGCGGCCCGCTGGTCGCGCTGGTGCTCGAGGGTGACGAGGCGATCGAGGTGGTCCGCGCGCTGAACGGCGCCACCGACGGCCGCAAGGCCGCTCCCGGCACGATCCGCGGCGACCTGTCGCTGTCGAACCGGGAGAACCTCGTGCACGGCTCGGACTCGCCGGAGTCGGCCGAGCGCGAGATCAAGATCTGGTTCCCCGACCTGCCGTGACGTCGATTCACGGCGGCGGCCAACCGGTTGCGGCAGCCGTCGTGATCGAGCACGGGCGCGTGTTGCTGTTGCGACGGCGGGTCGCGGAGGGTTCCCTGCTCTGGCAGTTCCCGGCGGGGAAGGTCGAGCAGGGGGAGTCTCCGGCTGCCGCCGCCGTTCGTGAAACTCTCGAAGAGGTAGGTCTGCACGTCCGGTACGTATCCACACTCGGGGAGCGGGAGCACCCTGCGACAGGACGGCTCATGCACTACGTGGAATGCGCAGTAGTCAGTGGCAACGCGACCATCGCGAGCCCTGAGGAGCTAGATGCCATCGCCTGGTGTAGTCGCGGCGAGCTCGCTGTCCGCGTTCCTGAAGGTGTGTTCGATCCGGTGCAACGTCGACTTGATTCCGCCCTCCGCCCCTGAGTTGGAGCACGGTGAAGATTTCAACCCGGCGGCGAACGGCTGGTTACCGGTCGGATACGATGCGTACGCGGTCGACCTGGTGATCCGGACCCGGGCCCGTGTCGATGCGTCGGCGACCACGGTCGCGCGCTTAGCCTGAGAACCGGATCGAGCGGAGAGGCGCCTCGATGGCGAACAGCATGCTCGGCCGCGACATGGCGGTCGACCTCGGTACGGCGAACACCCTCGTCTACGTGCGCGGGCGCGGGGTGGTGCTGAACGAGCCGTCCGTGGTCGCGACCCGGACCGACGAGCCGCGCGAGGCGGTCGCGTTCGGCCACGAGGCGAAGAAGATGATCGGCCGGACGCCGGGGAACATCACCGCGATCCGGCCGCTCAAGGACGGCGTGATCGCGGACTTCGACGCCGCCGAGCAGATGCTGCGCTACTTCATCCAGCGGGTGCACCGGCGGCGGTACTTCGCCAAGCCGCGGATCGTGGTCTGCGTGCCGTCCGGGATCACCGCGGTCGAGCAGCGCGCGGTCCGCGACGCCGGCTACATGGCCGGGGCCCGCAAGGTCTACATCATCGAGGAGCCGATGGCCGCCGCGCTCGGCTCCAACCTCGAGGTCCGCGACGCCACCGGCAACATGGTGGTCGACATCGGCGGCGGTACGACGGAGGTCGCGGTCATCTCGTTCGGCGGCATCGTCACCAGCCAGTCGATCCGGGTGGCCGGCGACGCCATCGACAAGGCGGTGGTGAACTACTGCAAGAAGGAGTACTCGCTGCTCCTCGGCGAGGCCACCTCCGAGCAGATCAAGATGACCATCGGGTCGGCGTTCCCGACCACCGACGGCCCGGAGAGCGAGATCCGCGGCCGGGACATGATCTCCGGCCTGCCGCGGACCGTGAAGGTGTCCTCGGCAAGCATCCGGCAGGCGATCGAGGAGCCGATCACCGCGATCGTCGACGCGGTCAAGGCCACCCTGGACAAGACCCCGCCGGAGCTGGCCGGTGACATCGTCGACCGCGGCATCGTGCTGACCGGCGGCGGTGCGCTGCTGAAGGGCATGGACGAGCGGCTGCGGCACGAGACCGGCATCCCGATCCACGTCGCCGAGAACCCGCTGGACGCCGTCGTCCTCGGCGCCGGCAAGTGCGTGGACAACATCGAGACTCTGAACCGCATCCTGGTCACCGACAACCGGCGCTGAGGTTCCACCGATGCTCAAAGACCTCGGCTCCCCGACGGCCAGGAGCGCGTTCCGCTCGGCCGGTGAGGCGCCGCTCCGTTCGGCGGGCACGCCAGGCACGGTACGTCGCCGGCGGACCGTGCTCGTGTTGGTGGTGCTCGCCTGCTTCACCTTGATCGTCCTGGACGCCCGCCGGTCGGCCGGTTCGCCGATCGATCCGGTGCGGGAGGCCGCGGCGCGGGTGTTCGGTCCGCTCGAGTCGACCGCGAGCTCGGCCCGGCAGCCTGTGGACAACCTCCGCGACCGGTTCGCGGAAATGGATAGGTTGAAAGCAGAGAACGAAAAACTGAAGAGTGAGAACGAGAAGCTCCACCAGGAGCTGAACACCACCGACTACGCCCGCAACCGGGCGGCCGAGCTGGATCGGCTGCTCGAGCTCGCGCCGGCGTACGCGATGACGCCTGCCCGGGTGATCGGGATCGGTGGTGCGCAGACGTTCAGTCACACGGTCACGATCGACGCCGGGACGGCGGACGGCGTGCGCGTCGACATGACCGTGCTGAACGGCAACGGTCTCGTCGGCCGGGTGGTGCGGACCACCCAGGCGACCGCGACCGTGCTGCTGATCGGCGACCGCAACTCGACCGTGGGCGGCCGGCTGAACGCCTCGATGGCGCTCGGCTTCGTCAGTGGCCGAGGCGAGGTGGGCGGCACCCTCGACTACAAGCTGGTCGACCTCAAGGCCAGGCCGAAGGTCGGGGACAGGATCGTCACCTGGGGCTCGAGCGGCAACGCGCCGTACGTGCCCGGGGTGCCGATCGGCGTCGTCACCTCGGTGACGCCGAACCAGGGAGCTCTCGGGTCCACGGCGACCGTCAAGCCGTACGTCGATCCCACCCGGATCGACACCGTGGGCGTGGTGACCGGACCGCCGGCCCGGACGCCGCGCACGCAGCTCAAACCATCGACCACCGAAGGGAAGGGAAGTTGACGTGATCGCCTTGCGCATCGGGTTGGCCGCCCTGTTCCTGATGGTGGCCGTCACCGTGCAGACGTCCCTGCTGTCGAACGTCGCGGTCGCCGGGGTCACCTGTGACCTGGTGCTGATCGTGGTCATCGCGCTGGCGTTGTCCCGGGGGCCGGAGTGGGGTGCGATCACCGGTTTCGCGGGCGGCCTGCTGCTGGACGTCGTACCGCCGGCCGATCACACAGCCGGCCGGTGGGCGCTTGCGCTCGCGATCGCGGGGTACGTGGCCGGGTTGATCCGGCGGGAGGCCTCGGCGGGGCCGGTCGGTCCGTTGATCGTGGCCGCCACCGTGGTTCTCGGGACGACGCTGTCCTTGTTCATCTACTCCGCGACCGGATCCCTGTTGCACGATCCGTCGGTCGACTGGGGTGAGTTCGGCGTGCGGCTGGGGATCGCCGCCGGGTACGACGTGGTCGGCGCGATCGTGGTGATCCCGCTGGTCATGTGGGTGATGGGCCGCGTGGTGGCCGCGAGAGAACGCCGCCGGGTGCTGCCATGAGTTTCGACAACCCTCATGACTCCTTCGTCTTTCCTTCCCTCCGAACGAGCGGGGGCGCGTTGTGAGCTTCGACGGCTTCGAGGCACCGCTCAAGGCGCGCCTGCGGTTGTTCGTGATCGGGGTGCTGGTCTTCTCCTTGTTCTGCACGCTGTTCGCGCGGCTCTGGTACATGCAGGTGATGTCCAACGAGGACTACACCCAGGCCGCCACCCAGCAGCACACGCGGCAGGTCCTCGTCCCGGCGCCCCGGGGCACGATCGTCGACGCGAAGGGCCGCACGCTGGTCGGCAACCGGGTGTCGCTGGTGATCACCGTCGACCGATCGATCCTGGCGAAGCTCCCCGACAGCCAGCAGAACGTGGTGATCGCCCGCCTGGCGAAGGTGCTCGGCCAGAAACCGAAGGACCTCAAGGCGCGCACGATGCTGTGTGGTGAGCCGGGCGCCTCGAAGCCGCCGGCCTGCTGGAACGGTACGCCGTACCAGCCGATCCCGGTGGCGAAGGACGTCAGCGAGCAGGTCGCGATCGAGGTGATGGAACGGCGCGAGGACTTCCCGGGGGTCGCCGCCGAATCACAGGCGCTCCGGGCGTATCCGTCGCCGTACAAGGTGAACGCGGCCCACATCCTCGGCTACCTGTCACCGATCACCACCGAGGAGCTCGACGACATCGAGAAGGCCGGCGGCGACTCGGTGCCACACCGGTCCGACCTGGTCGGCCGCGCCGGCGTGGAGCGCACGTACGACAAGCTCCTGCGCGGCGCGCCGGGCGTCAAGGACGTCATCGTCGACGCGGTCGGGTACACGACCGGCATCCAGAAGCAGACCGCGCCGGTGCCCGGGGCGACGCTGGTGACCACGATCGACGCCCGCATCCAGGCCTCCGTCGAGGCCCAGCTGCGGAACGCGATCCTCACCGCGCGCAAGCAGTACGACAAGATCACCAGGCGCAAGTACGTCGCCGACTCCGGTGCCGCCGTGGTGATGGACACCAAGACCGGCCGGATCGTCGCTATGGCGAGCTACCCGACGTACGACCCCGGCGTCTGGGTCGGCGGCATCACCCAGCGCGAGCTGGACGCGTTGTACTCCTCGAAGTCCGGGACGCCGCTCGTCTCGAGAGCCCTGCAAGGACAGCTGGCTCCCGGGTCGACGTTCAAGCCGATCACCACCGCGGCCGCGATGAGCGCCGGCTACAGCACGAAGACCCGGCTGGACTGCTCGTCGTTCTTCGAGGTCGGCAACCGCCGGTTCAAGAACTACGAGTCCGCGTCCTACGGGATGATCGGCTTCGACCAGGCACTGTCCTTGTCCTGCGACACCTTCTTCTACCGGATCGCGTACGCGCTCTGGCTGAAGGAAGGCGGGAACTCCAGCGACGTGACCACCCGGGATCCGCTGGTCGAGATGGCGCAGAAGTTCGGCCTCGGCAAGCCGACCGGCGTCGACCTGCCCGGTGAGGTCAGCGGCCGGATCGCGGACCGCAAGTGGAAGAAGGAGTACTACGACTCCCAGAAGGACTACTATTGCAAGCTCGCGGCCGACCCGCCGGAGGGGACCTCAGCGTTCCTGAAGCAGTTCTCCCGGGAGTTCTGCGCTGACGGCTACCGATACCGGGCCGGTGACGCGGTCAACTTCGCCATCGGCCAGGGCGACACCACCGTCACGCCGTTGCAGCTGGCGATGGTCTACTCGGCGCTCTCCAACGGCGGCACGCTGTACGAGCCGCGCGCGGTCCAGGCCTGGGTCGGCGCCAACGGCAAGCCGCACGAGATCAAGCCGAAGCCGAAGGCGAAGCTGCCGGTCTCGGCCGCGAACCTCCGTTACATCGACCGGGCCCTCAAGGAGACGGTCAAGACCGGTACGGCGGCGTGGAAGTTCGCCGGGTTCCCGGTCGACCAGGTGCAGATCCGGGCCAAGACCGGTACGGCGGAGGTCTACGGCAAGCAGACCACCTCGTGGCTCGCGTCGTACACGGACCGCTATGCCGTGGTGATGATGATCAGCCAGGCCGGGACCGGCTCGGGCGCCGGTGGTGACGCGGTCCGCAAGATCTACGAGACGCTCTACAACATCAAGCCGGTCCCGCCGGCGCAGCAACCGAAGCAGCCGACGCCATGACGGGCCGAGCACCCAGCGGGATGGAGCACGCGGCCGGAGTCGGGTCATGGCGCTGCTGACCCCGATCCGGACCAGACCGCGGATGGACCGGCGGTCGACCGTGTGGCACGTGGACTGGGTCCTCGTGCTCGGCGTGGTCGCGCTGTCCACCATCGGCGCGATGCTCATCTGGTCCGCGACCCACAACCGGAACTCCCTGACCGACGGCAACCAGTACGCCTTCCTCGTCCGGCACGCGCTCAACTTCGCCATCGGCTCGGTGCTCGCGATCGGCGCGGCGGTCACCGACCACCGGCGCGTCCGCATCCTCGCCCCGGTCCTGTACGCCGCCTCGATCGTCGGGCTGATCCTCGTCCTGGTGCCCGGGGTCGGTGCCGTGATCAACGGTTCGCGGTCGTGGATCCAGCTGCCGTGGATGTCGATCCAACCGAGCGAGTTCGCCAAGCTCGCGGTGATCGTCGGGATGGCGCTACTGATCGCCGAGAAGGGCGAGACCGATCACCGGGAGACCGCGCGGACCGTCGATGTCGCGCAGGCGATCGCGGTCGCCGCCGTACCGGTCGTGCTGGTGATGTTGCAGCCCGACCTGGGCACGGTGATGGTGCTCGGGTCGATCGTGTTCGGGATCATCGCGGTCTCCGGCGTGCCCAAGCGCTGGATGCTCGGGCTGGTCACGGCCGGCGTGGTGGTGGCCGCGCTGGCGATCCAGCTCCAGGTGCTGAAGGACTACCAGCTGGCCCGGTTCGTGGCGTTCGCGGACCCGTCGCAGGACCCGCAAGGCATCGGCTACAACGTGAACCAGGCGCGGATCGCGATCGGCAACGGCGGCGTCTTCGGCCAGGGGCTGTTCCACGGCGGGCAGACGCAGAACGCGTTCGTGCCCGAGCAGCACACCGACTTCGTGTTCACGGTCGCGGGGGAGGAGCTCGGGCTGATCGGGGCCGGCGCGATCATCGTGCTGTTCGCGCTGGTGCTGCTGCGCGGCCTGCGGATCGCGATCACCGCGCGGGACGCGTTCGGCCGGCTGGTCGCGACCGGCATTGTCTGCTGGTTCGCGTTCCAGGCGTTCGAGAACATCGGCATGACCCTGGGCATCATGCCGGTGACCGGGTTGCCGCTGCCGTTCGTCTCGTACGGCGGTTCGTCGATGTTCGCCGGCCTGCTCGCGATCGGCCTGCTGCAGAACATCCACCTCCGCTCGCACCGTTTCTGACCACCCTCCGCATCGCTCGCCTCCGCCGACGGCCCCACGCTCGTGGACCTGACGTGTCAGGTACGCTGCTGCCTGCTCGGCCACCGGTGGGCCCGCCCGGCCCTCGAAGGTTCTGGAAGGTCCCCATGACCGTAGTGACGGCCCACCGCCGCCGCAGGCTCGTCCCGCTCGCCCTCGCCACCGCCCTCAGTCTGTCGCTCGCCGCTTGTGGTGGCGACAAGGACGACACCGCGGGAGCACCGTCCGCGAGTACGCCGGCATCATCCACCCCGCCGGCCGACGCCGACTCGAGCAAGACGCCCGGGGCCGCGGTGAAGCGGACGTCGGCCGAGCTCACCCGGGCGCTCCTCGAGCTTTCCGAGCTGCCCGACGGCTACCAGCTGGAAGAGGACGATCCGGCCGGTGACGCCGAGAAGCCGTTCTCGTCGGCGAGCAGCAAGTGCAAGACGCTGGTCAGGTTCCTGAACGCGACCGAGGCGCCCGGCGCGAAGGCGACCACGCACCGCTCGTTCTCGGCAGGTTCCGAGGGTTCGTTCCTCGACTTCGGGATCGATGCGATGGGCAACAACGACGAGGTCGCCTACCTGCAGCACGCGTACCGGAAGGCGGTCACCTCCTGCCCGAAGGTGACGATGAGGATCGGCGAGGGCAGCTACTCGATGGAGGTCGAGGAGATCGCCGCGCCGCAGATCGGCACCGACCCGTTCGCCTTCCAGCTGACCGTGACTTCCGGTTCACGCCGCGGCCTGGAGTTCACGGCCGCGACGACGGGTGTCGAGGACGTCGTCGTGTCGGTCACGCTGCTGGCCGGTCAGGACGGCGAGCTCGAAGGTGCCACCGAGGCCGCGGTCGCAAAGGCTCAGCAGGTGCTCAAGAAGGGCGCGTGACCGGGGGTCACCGCGCTCAAGATCAATGTGTCCCGCGTCACGTCGGCGGCTGTCACGCCGGTCCGGCCGCGGACCGTCGTGTCGGTATGGAACAGCGATTCGATCTCAGCATTGCGACTCCGGCCGGCTTCCGGGCCGTGTTCGGACTGGAGAAGTACGTTCAGGGAGCTCTGGACCACACCGTGCTCTACCTGATCAAGGTGCGCGCCTCGATGGTGAACGGGTGCGCGTTCTGCGTGGACATGCACACCACAGACGCACTCAAGGACGGTGAGAGCTCGCAGCGCCTGTTCGGACTGGCCGCTTGGAACGAGTCGGCCCTGTACGACGAGCGGGAGCGGGCGGCTCTGGCGCTCACCGATGCGGTCACTCACATCAGCCAGCGCGGCGTACCCGACGAGGTGTGGGCCGGCGTGGTCGAGCACTTCGGCGAGGAGGGGGCGGTCAGCGTGCTCCTCGCGGTTGGCACCATCAACCTGTGGAACCGTCTGATCATGACGAGCCGGAAGCAGCCGGTGCTCGCCGCTTGACCAGCACCCTGCCCGAGTTCCAGTCGGCGCGCGGGATGCTCGTGAGCCTCGCGTACCGGCTGCTCGGGAGCTGGCACGACGCCGAGGACGTGCTGCAGGAGACGTACGTCCGCTGGTCCGGCGTCGACCGCGCGACGGTGGTCGAGCCGCGTCGCTACCTGACCAGGGTGGTGACGCGGCTGGCGATCGACGTACTGCGGACCCGGCAGGCCCGGCGGGAGAGCTACCAGGGCGAATGGCTTCCCGAGCCGGCGCCCTCGGATCCGTTCGCCGAGGTCGACACCTCCGACCTGTCCCTCGCCGTACTGCACCTGATGGAGCGGCTCACCCCGCCGCAACGCGCGGTCTACGTACTGCGGACGGCGTTCGAGCTCCCGTACGATGAGATCGCGGACATCCTCGGCCGGTCCGCGGAAGATTGCCGGCAACTGCACAAGCGGGCGAGTACGGCGCTCGACCGCGACCGGCCGCGGTTCGAGCCGACGCCGGCGGAGCAGCGGCGGCTGCTGCTCGACTTCGTGGCGGCGGCGCGGGACGGCGATCTCGCCCGGCTCGAGGCGATGCTCCAGGAGTCGGTGCACGAGTGGAGCGACGGCGGCGGCAAGCGCGGGATCGCCCGCAAGCCGCTGGTCGGCCGGGAGCAGGTCGCGACGTTCTTCCGCCGGATCTACGACGACCGCGAGCTGAGCGTCGTACCGCTCGAGCTGGTGACCGGGCCGGCGCTGGACGTGCGGGTGCCGGGGTACCGGCACGTGCTCCACCTCGTGATCGACGGCGACCGGATCGCCGAGATCCGGATCCAGGCGAACCCCGCGAAGCTGTCAGCGCTGGGATGGTGAGGTCAGCGGCATGATCGTCGTCCGCCGGTGGTGCTCGAAGACGACCGAGCTGCGGATGTCCGCGATCTCCTGCCGTTTGGCCAGCGCGAGCACCAGGTCGCGCAGCGCCTCGGTGTCCTTGACCGCGACGTGGGCGAGGAAGTCGGACGCGCCCGACACCATGAACATCGCGAGGGTCTCCGGCAGTTGGTTGACGTAGTCCTGGAACGCGGTCGCCACCGCCATCGCCTGCGGGCGGAGCTTGATCGAGATGATCGCCTGCGTGGACCGGTCGATCGCGCGCAGGTCGACCTCCGCGTGGTACCCGCTGATCACGCCACGGTCGCGCAGGCCGCGGATCCGCTCCAGACACGTGGACGGCGCGACGCCGAGCTCGGCCGCCATGTCCCGGTTGGTCCGGCGTGCATCGTTCTGGAGCATCCCGAGCAGCGCCGTATCAAGTTCGTCCATAGCGGGAAGTTTCGCAGATCCGCCGAACGATGTTCGGACCGATCGGCATGATCCCGTGCAGCAGGCTAGCTTCGTCGCTGTGCTGACGAACAAGATGGTCGTGGTCATCGCGGCCGAGGCGCCGCTCGGCGTCGCCCTGAACACGGCCGCCCTGCTCGGTGTCGGCCTCGGCCACCATCACGACAACGTGGTCGGCCCGGACACCCGGGACGCCTCCGGCAACCCGCACACGGGCATGTGCGCGCACCCGATCCCGGTACTGCGGGCTTCGGCCGGACAACTGCACGACCTCCGGGCCCAGGCCGCCGCCCGCGACACCGTGACCGTGCACGACATGAACCAGATCGCCCAACGCGCCCGGACCTACGAGCAGATGTCCGCCACGCTGAGCGGGACGAAGGCCGAAGACGTCGAGTACCTCGGTCTCGCGCTCTACGGTCCGCGCGCCGTCATCGACTCACTGACAGGCGCGTTGGCCCTCTACCGCTGACGGCGTCCGTAGGGTGGGCGTATGCGACTCAACTACGTGGAGACCGGTCCCGCCGACGCGCCCGTGGTTCTGCTCGGGTCCTCGCTCGGGACGACGCACGCGATGTGGGCGCCGCAGACCGGCGTACTGTCCGAGCGGTTCCGGGTGGTCGCGTTCGACCACCGCGGCCATGGTGAGTCCGAGGTGCCGGCCGGTCCGTACACGATCGACGACCTCGGCGGCGACATCCTCGAGCTGCTCGACACCCTCGGCGCCGACCAGGCGTCGTACGTCGGCATCTCGCTCGGCGGCGCGGTCGGCCTCTGGCTGGCCGAGAACGCGCCCGACCGGTTCCACCGGTTCGCGCTGCTCTGCCCGCCGTGCAACCCTGCCGAGAACGCCCAGATGTGGACCGAACGCGCCGCGAAGGTCCGCGCCGAAGGCACCCAGGCCATCACCGAGCTGACTCTCGGCCGCTGGTTCCTGCCCGGCTTCGACGACCTCGACCCGGTGCGCGAGCAACTCCTCGACACCCCCGACGAGGGGTACGCCGCCTGCTGCGAGGCCCTCGGTACGACGGACCTCACACCGGGCCTGAAGGACATCACCGCACCCGTCCTCCTGGTCACCACCGAGCAGGACGAGTCCGTCCCACCCGAGACCGTCATCCCGCTCGCCTCCGCCATCCCCGGCGCCCATCTCGAGATCATCGAGAACGCCGCCCACCTGGTCTCCTACTCCCACCCCGACACCATCAACCCCCTCCTCCTCGCCCACCTCACCTGACCCCCGGCAGACGACGCAGCTGCCCTTGAGACTTCAAGCAATTCTTCAACGGGGCAAGGAAGTTGGGGGGAATTTCACTGCCTGGTGGCGAAGGGTTGTGCGCGTGCGGTGATGGGTGGAAGGTGAACGCAGAGCAGTGACTTGGGGGCAGGCTGTTCGGCGGGGGAAGGCGGGGAGGACCGTCTTCGATCGAGGGGTGGGCTGGGGAGCCGTGTCGATCCGGGATCCCGGGTGGTCCCGACCTGTCTGATCGCCCCCGCCTGGAAGGGGGAGAGATGCCGAGGAAGGCGAACGGGCGAGCGGGGAAGCACCGCGACGACGACTACCGGATGCCGGGTGAGCAGCCGGGGAGGTCGTCCACGAACGGGATGCCGGCGGCGAACGGGATGCCGGCCGGCCGGATGTCCGCGACCGGGACGGGCGGCGGCGCGGCACCGGCCGGGACCATGCCGGGCGGCATGAGCGGCGGCGGCGCCGGCGGTGCCACCGGCATGACCGGCGGCCAAGGCGGTGGCGCGGGTATGACCGGCGGCCAAGGCGGTGGCGCAGGCATGAGTGGCGGCCAAGGTAGTGGCGCGGGGATGAGCGGCGGCCAAGGTAGTGGCGCGGGGATGAGCGGTGGCGGACAGGCGGGCGGTGCCGGTATGAGCGGCGGCGGCCAGGCCGGCGGTGCCGGGATGGGTGGAACGGGATCGGACGGACGGACCGAGACGCCGAGCCGGCGGCAGTGCGGCGTGATGGACGTCCACCGCCGGCTGCTGTCGACGTCACCGGAGTACGCCGCCGCCCGGTCGGCCCTCGAGAACGCGACCTCGGACTACGTGGCCCGCCAGCAACGTTTCGCCGGGATCGCCCGCATCCCCTGCGTCGTGCACGTGGTCTGGAAGACCCCGGCGCAGAACATCTCGCAGGCCCAGATCGACAGCCAGCTCGCCGTGCTGAACCACGACTTCCGGGCGACGAACGCCGACCTCGGGATCGTGCCTGCCGCGTTCACCGACCTGATCGCGGACGCGCGGATCGAGTTCTACCTGGCGACCGAGGACCCGGACGGCAACCCGACGACGGGCGTCACCCGGACGCAGACGACGGTCAACGGATTCGGTTCCGACGACCAGGTGAAGTCGTCGGCGACCGGCGGCCACGACCCGTGGCCGGCCGACCGGTACCTGAACATCTGGGTGTGCCAGCTGAGCGGCGGCCTGCTCGGGTACGCGCAGTTCCCGGGCGGCCCGGCCGAGACCGACGGCGTGGTCGTCCTGCACAGCGGCTTCGGCACGAACGGTACGGCGGCCGCGCCGTTCGACCTCGGCCGGACGACGACCCACGAGATCGGGCACTACCTGAACCTGTTCCACATCTGGGGCGACGACGGCTCCGGGTGCAGTGGCAGCGACGAGGTCGCGGACACCCCGAACCAGGCCGGCCCGAACTTCGGCGTACCGACGTTCCCGCACGTGACCTGCAACAACGGGCCGAACGGCGACCTGTTCTACGACTACATGGACTACACCGACGACCGCGGCATGGTGATGTTCACCGACGACCAGGTGGCCCGGATGGAGGCCTGTCTGGACACCGTGCGGTCGAGTCTGATCGCCGGATCGGCCGGCGGCGGGGGTACGCCGGAACCGGCCGGCTCGGTGGTGGCCTGGGGCGCGGACCGGCTGGACGCGTTCGTCCTCGGCACCGACCTGGCGATGTATCACAAGTGGTGGGACGGCTCGGCCTGGGGACCGTCCGTCGGCGGCTACGAATACATGGGTGGTATCTGCATGAGTGCTCCTGAAGTCGCGTCCTGGGGGCCGGACCGGCTGGACGCGTTCGTCCTCGGCACCGATCACGCGCTGTACCACAAGTGGTGGGACGGTTCGAGCTGGGGACCGTCGCTGACCGGGTACGAGTACATGGGCGGTGTCTGTATGAGCCCGCCGCGGCTGGCCAGCTGGGGGCCGGACCGGCTGGACGCGTTCGTCCTCGGCACGGACCGCGCGCTGTACCACAAGTGGTTCGACGGCTCGAACTGGGGACCGTCGCTGACCGGGTACGAGTACCTCGGCGGCATCTGCATGAGCCCGCCCGAGGTCGTTGCCTGGGGCAATAACCGGCTGGACGTGTTCGTCCTCGGGACCGACAACGCGGTGTACCACAAGTGGTGGGACGGCTCGAACTGGGGACCGTCGGCCGACGGCTACGAGTACCTCGGTGGAGTCTGCGCCTCGCCGCCGCGCGTGGTCGCCTGGGGTGAGAACCGGCTGGACCTGTTCGTCCTCGGCACCGACTCCGCGCTCTACCACAAGTGGTGGGACGGCTCGGCGTGGTCGGGCTGGGAGTACATGGGCGGCATCTGTACGACGGCGCCGACCGTCGTCTCGTGGGACACCGACCGGCTCGATGTGTTCGTGCTCGGCACGGATTCCGCGCTGTACCACAAGTGGTGGGACGGGTCCGCGTGGGGACCGGGCGTCACCGACTGGGAGTACCTGGGCGGCGTCTGCACCGACGAGCCGCGGGTCGTCTCGTGGGGTCCGGGCCGGCTCGACGTGTTCGTCACCGGCACCGACAAGCAGCTGTACCACAAGTGGTTCGACGGGTCCGCGTGGGGACCGTCGCTCACCGGGTACGAGCCGCTCGGCGGCATCATCAGCGACTTCAAGGTCACCGTCCCGGAGACGCCGGCCTCGATCGAACAGGTGGTGCTGAGCTGACCGGACACACGCCGGGGCGGTGGACGCACTCCTTCGAGGAGGACCACGACGGGGTCAGCGTCTACCGCCGTGACGACTTCGCCTTCCCGCCGGCCCGCGGCCGGCGGGGGGTCGAGTTCCGCCCGGACGGCACCTGGGTGGACTGGGCGATCGGCCGCGGTGACGCGCCCGAGGCCCGCCCGGCCGGCCGGTGGGACGCCACCGGCCGGATCACCCGGGACTCCGACGACAACCAGCCGGGCGCCGGCCGCATCGTCACCGCCGAGCCCGACCGTCTCGAGATCATCTGGACCTGACCTATGAACGCACCTGTGCGCTACCTCGTCGTCCCGACCGCCGATGCCGCCGGTGGCGCGCGGTCGGCCCGGTTCGGGGACAAGACCCTGCTCTGGGTCCCGGCCGATCAACGCCTCGGCCGGGCCTCCCGGACCGCACCCGGCCTGCTGCTCGTCACGCAGGTCGGCCGGAGCTTCCAGGACGACTACCCCGACGTCACGCCGCTGCTCGACCACGGCCGGCACCTGGTGATCTCGTCCGCCGACAAGCCACGCCGCCGGTCGAACAACCACTGGCGGGTCGAGCCGCTGCGCGCCGGTACGACGGTCGTCGACGTACCCGCGCCGACCGCGGCCAGGGTGGACCCGGCGGTCGCGGACCTCGTCGGTGAGCTGTCGCCGGCGTCGTACCAGGCCGACCTGACGGAGCTCGCGAGCCTGCCGACCCGGCACTCGCTCAGCCCGACCTTCACCACCGCGATGGATTTCGCAGCCGACCGGATGGTTGCCCTCGGCTACGGAATCGCCCGGACGACGGTGACCGTCGGCGGAGGTCAGTCGCACAACCTGATCGGCGACCGGCCGGGCAGCGGAGGTGGTGGCGTCGTGCTGATCACCGCGCACCTGGACTCGATCAACCATCCCGGCGGTCCGGCCGCGACCGCCCCCGGCGCGGACGACAACGGCAGCGGCTCGGCCGGCGTACTCGAGCTGGGCCGGTTGCTGTCGACGCGGTCGTGGAAGCACGACGTCCGGCTGATCCTGTTCGGCGGCGAGGAGCAGGGGCTGTTCGGCAGCAAGCAGTACGTCGCCTCGCTGCCACCGGCCGAGCGGTCGCGGATCCGCGCCGTCCTCAACATGGACATGATCGCGAGCAAGAACACCGCCGTCCCGACCGTGCTGCTGGAAGGCGCTCAGGTGTCGTCGGGGCTGATGGCCGACCTGGCGACCGCGGCCGCGACGTACACCGGGCTGAAGGTGGAGACCTCACTGAACCCGTTCGCGAGCGACCATGTGCCGTTCATCAACGCCGGGATCCCCGCCCTGCTGACGATCGAGGGCGCGGACAGCGCGAACGGGCACATCCACACCGCGACCGACACGCTGAATTTCCTCGACTGGGCCCTCGCGGCCGAGATCCTGCGGATGAACGTGGCCGCCCTGGCCGGCTGGCTCGAGCCGGTCGGCGCCGTCACGACCCGGCCGCGTCCGGCCGGCTCGGTGGTGTCGTGGGGGCCCGGCCGCATCGACGTGTTCGCGGTCGGGACGGACTCCGCCCTGCACCACAAGGCGTTCGACGGCACGTGGAAGGACTTCGAGTCGCTCGGAGGTGTTGTTCTAAGCTGACCGCGTGTGGAGCGGATGCCTGAACGCGCGTGACATCGGCGGACTTCCGACCCGGTACGGCGTACCGACGCGCAGCGGGACCGTGCTGCGGACCGACTCGCCGGACAACCTGGACGACGACGGGCGGACCGCGTTCGTTGCCGCCGGCGCCGGGTTGGTGCTCGACCTGCGGTCCGACTGGGAGCTGAAGCGACCGCATCTGCTCGACGGCTCGGCGTCGTACCAGCGGATCCCCTGGATCGACCCGGCCGCCGAGGTGCTGCGCGACGCCGAGACCGAGCGTCTGCTCGTCGACATCTACCGCGGCAGCCTGGACCGCAACAAGGCGCAGATCGCGAAGGCGTTCCGCGCGGTCGTCGCGGCGCCGGTGGACCAGCCGGTCGTCGTCCACTGCCGCGCGGGCAAGGACCGGACGGGTCTGCTGATCGCGCTGCTGCTGGAGCTGGTCGGTGTGCCGCGGAACGTGATCGCGGCGGACTACGCGATCAGTGAGGTGCGGCTCGGCCTGCAGGACGGCGCGGAGCTCGCCCGCTCGAAACCCGAGACCATCCTCAGCTCGCTGGAGCACGTGCAGCGCGAGTACGGCGGCGCGCGCGCCTACCTGACGGCGTGTGGGCTGACCGACGCCGAGATTCACCGGCTCGCTGTCCGGCTGGTGCCGACGCCGATGCGGGCGGTGGTGTTCGACTTCGACGGGCTGCTGATGGACACCGAGACCACGATGGTGGAGAGCTGGCGGTCGGAGTGGGCGCACCACGGACTCGAGCTCGACCTCGAGACCTTCTGGCCCGGGCACGGCGGCGACGTCACCGAGACGCGGTACGAGTTGCTGGCCGCGGCCGTCGGCGCCGAGTTCGACCGAGCCGCCAGTCACGCGCGCCGGACCGCGCACCGCGACAGCCTGCACGCGGAGCTGGACTTCCGGCCCGGGATCCGCGAGTGGGCCGAGTCCGCGCGCGAGCTGGGGCTGATGGTCGCGATCGCGAGCAGCTCGCCGCGGCCGTGGGTGAGCGGTCACCTTGAGCGGGTCGGCGCGCTCGACCTGTTCGACGAGCTCGTCACCGGCGACGAGGTGGCCACCCACAAGCCTGATCCGGCGATCTACGAGTTGGCTCTGCGACGTCTCGGCGTACCAGGTGCGGAGGCGATCGCGGTCGAGGACACCGCGCACGGGGTCGCGGCGGCGCAGGCGGCCGGGATGTACGCCGTCGCGATCCCGAACTCGTTCGTGACCGAGGCCGCGGTGGCTCGGGCCGACCTGGTTCTGGGCAGCGCTGACCAGCTCTTGCTCAGCGAGCTGCTTCTGTCGGTAGGGTCGAAAGGGTCGACGCCGGTAACTGACTGACCTATCGTGCTGACCCTCTGTAAGTTTCCAACCGGAGGGAACGCCTATGAGGAAGCTTGTTGGCGCAGTGGCCGCGACCGCGGCGGCCGCTGCCGGACTGATGGTAGGAACGCCGGCGCAGGCGTCGACGACCGGCGCGCAGGCCTGTGACCTGGTGACGGGGCAGTCCGTCGGCTACAGCGCACTGATGCTGTACGTCGCGGTCGGCCTCGAAGGCTGCTCGAACAGCGTGACCGAGGTCCGGGTCGAGCTCCAGAAGGGCCCGAGCGCGTCCGGCCCGTTCACCACCGTCGCCGAGACGTACGCCTACTCCGGTGGCGGAGCCTGGTTCGACGAGGGGACCGGCTGCGGCTACTACATCGGAGTCGCCCACTGGCAGGACCAGACCGAGACCACCCCCACCCCGACGTACCACTGCAACTGACGTTTGACCGGATAACCCGTGGTCTTGCCGGTTCTCCCGCCTTATCAAGAGGGGAGAACCGGCAAGCCGGGGGGATATCCGTTCAAGCGCACGCCGTCACCGCGCCGACGACGGCCAGGGCTCGGGCGACGGCCGGGGTCAGACGACGGAGAGGGGGAGGAGTTTCTTGCCGGTGGGGCCGATCTGGATCTCGGTGCCCATCTGCGGGCAGACGCCGCAGTCGAAGCACGGGGTCCAGCGGCAGTCGTCGACCTCGATCGCGCCGTCCTCCTCGAGCGCGTCCTGCCAGTCCTCCCACAGCCAGTCGCGATCCAGGCCGGAGTCGAGGTGGTCCCACGGCAGGACCTCGGCGTACTCGCGCTCGCGGGTGGTGTACCAGGCCAGGTCGACCGGCTCGCCGGCCAGTGCCTTCTCGGTCGCCTCGACCCAGCGCTCGTAGGAGAAGTGCTCGCTCCAGCCGTCGAACCGGCCGCCGTCGCGCCACACCTGCTCGATCACCCGGCCGACCCGGCGGTCGCCGCGCGACAGCAGGCCTTCGATGATGCCCGGCTTGCCGTCGTGGTAGCGGAAGCCGATCGCCTTGGCGTAGTTCTTGTCCGAGCGGATCGCGGCCGCGAGCTTCGACAACCGGGCGTCGGTCGCCTCGGCGCCGAGCTGCGCGGCCCACTGGAACGGCGTGTGCGGCTTCGGCACGAACCCGCCGATCGAGACCGTGCAGCGGATGTCCCGCCGGCCGGCCGCCTCGCGACCGGTCGCGATCACCTTCTTGGCCAGGTCCGCGATCGCCAGCACGTCCTCGTCGGTCTCGGTCGGCAGGCCGCACATGAAGTACAGCTTCACCTGCCGCCAGCCGTGGCTGTACGCCGCCGCGACAGTGCGGATCAGGTCCTCCTCGGTGACCATCTTGTTGATCACCTTGCGCATCCGGTCCGACCCGCCCTCGGGGGCGAAGGTCAGGCCGCTGCGCCGGCCGTTGCGGGAGAACTCGTTGGCCAGCGTGATGTTGAACGCGTCGACCCTTGTCGAGGGCAACGACAACGAGACGTTGCTGCCCTCGTACCGGTCGCCCAGGCCCTTGGCCACGTCGGCGATCTCGCTGTGGTCGGCGGACGACAGGCTGAGCAGCCCGACCTCCTCGAACCCGGACTGCTTGAGCCCGTTGTCGACCATGTCGCCGATCGTGGTGATGCTGCGTTCGCGCACCGGCCGGGTGATCATGCCCGCCTGGCAGAACCGGCAGCCGCGGGTGCAGCCGCGGAAGATCTCCACCGAGTAGCGCTCGTGCACTGTCTCGGCCAGCGGGACCAGCGGCTTCTTCGGGTACGGCCAGGCGTCCAGGTCCATCACCGTGTGCTTCGCCGTCCGCCACGGGACACCGGAACGGTTCGGCGCAACCCGCTTGATCCGGCCGTCGGGCAGGTACTCGACCGTGAAGAACTTCGGGATGTAGACGCCGCCGGACGCCGCCAGCCGCAGCAGCACCTCGTCGCGCCCGCCCGGGCGGCCCTCGTCCTTCCACTCCCGGATCACGTCCGAGATGGCCAGCACGATCTCCTCGCCGTCACCGAGGACGGCGGCGTCGATGAAGTCGGCGATCGGCTCCGGGTTGAACGCGGCGTGCCCGCCGGCCAGCACGATCGGGTCCTCGTCGGTCCGGTCGGCGGCGTACAGCGGGATGCCGGCCAGGTCGAGCGCGGTCAGCATGTTCGTGTAGCCGAGCTCGGTCGAGAACGACAGCCCGAGTACGTCGAACGCGCGCACCGGCCGGTGGCTGTCCAGGGTGAACTGCGGGATGCCGTGGTCCCGCATGACCTGCTCCATGTCCGGCCAGACGGAGTACGTCCGCTCGGCGAGGATGTGGTCGCGCTCGTTCAGCACCTCGTACAGGATCTGGACGCCCTGGTTGGGCAGGCCGACCTCGTACGCGTCCGGGTACATCAGGGCCCAGCGGACGCTCACCGAGTCCCAGTCCTTGCTGACCGAGTTCAGCTCACCGCCGACGTACTGGATCGGCTTCTGCACTCCCGGCAGCAACGTCTCCAGGCGCGGGAACAGCGATTCGACAGTCATGGGTACTTCCGGTCGGGATCAGAGCGCCTACCAGACTAACGCTCCCCGCGCGATATCCCCGCATCGCTGCGCTCGGTCAGATTCCACCCGCGGTACTGCGTCAGGCAGCTGCTGACCGCGCTCTCCAGGTCCTCGTCCGTGGTGGCGCCGCGCTGGCGAAGGGCGATCTCCGCGTCCAGGAACGTGAGCAGGTGGTCGGGGGCGGCGTAGGCGGCGAGATGCTCACGCAAGGCCTTCGCCCGCGCGAGGGTGGAGACCTGTCCACGCCGTCCGAGCCGGAGCTCGACCAGCTTCTTGACTCCGAGCGCGACGGAGGCCGCCGCGATGGCGACGTACCCGGCGGGCAGGAAGCCGACGACGTCCAGGCCGGCGTCGAGCACGTACGCCAGCGGGCCGGCCAGCAGGATGACGGCCAGGTCCGCGGGGGACGAGACCCGGTCGAGCAGCTTGCCCAGATCGTCGATCACCGCAGGACCTTCCGGGCCTTGAGTACGACGGCCAGATAGCGCAACTGCGGTTTGGTGAGCTGCTCCGCGAGCCGCACGAACTGCTGGATCGCGGGGAGCCGCCGCCGTTCGATCAGCTCGACGAGATCGCCGAGGTCCGCGGTGGTCGCGAACCTGAGCAGGCTCTCCTCGAGCTCACGGCCCTCGTACTCCGGCATGACGTCGAGCGCGGCCAGGAGCTCGTCGACCACCTGCAGGAAGTACTGCCTCGACCCTGGCAGCGCCGCTGAGATCTCGTACTCGACCTCTGCTGCTGCCGCCGTGGCCGGGCCGATCGGTGCCACGCGCTGACCCGGGACCGGGGCGAACGACGTCAGCCCGGTCGCCCGGACCCGCCTCACGAGCACGGCGACGGCGACCGCGAGCAGGAAGAGGACCAGGACGGCGGCGGTGGCGACGAAGAACGTGACGACCGCGTTCGGGCCGCCCGGGACGGCGTCGGCGATGAAGAACGCGAACAGGCCGACGACGAACGCCAGGGCGAGGAGGTTGCCGCGGGGCCGGGCGGCCTGTCCGGGCGACGGGAGACCGGGCCACACGTCGTACGCGGTCGTGCGCAGGCTCGGACTCGGCTGGTAGCCCGGTGGCTGGTAGCCGGGCGGCTCACGCCTCGGCGGCTGGGGCCACCCGTTGTTCTCGTTCACCGGCGCCTCCGTCGTGTCGTCCGCTGGCTACGTATTGTTCCCGATCCGGAGCTCCCACAGGGTCCGTTGCGCAACCGGACGGAAGCCGAGCCTGTGGTTGACCGCGATCATCGGGCCGTTCTCCGGGGCGTTCCAGGTGTGCAGGGCGGCCGGCTGCGGGCGGTCCGCCTGGATCGCGCGGAGGTTGGGCGCCTTGACCGCGAGACCGAGACGGTTGCCGCGGTGGGAACGGCGTACGTAGGTGTCGTACTGGTTCAGCCGGCCCGGGCTCTCCGGGGTGCCGCCCATCTGTGTGTACGCCGCCAGCTCGCCGGACGCAGTGTGGACCGCGGCGGTCGTGTACGTGAACCGGCCCTGCGCGATTCGCCGGGCCTCGGCCTCACGGACGAGGCCCGGCGTCCAGCGCGTCGCCTCCACCGTGCGATCGCCGTGCGGCACGTCCTCGGACATCCAGCTGAGCAGGTCGGCGAACTGCTCGAGCCACTCCTCGGGCGCGTGCTCACGCCACTGGACGAGCTCGTAGCCGGTGACGGGCTGGAACCCGAGTTGCTCGTCCGGCACGGGCAGCTCGAGCACCTGGTGCAGCTCCGCGTGCTTGCGGTCGAAGCCGCGCGCGGCCGCGAACGCCGTACCCGCGCTGTCACCGGTGACCGGATCGCCGGTCAGGTCGAAGCCGGACAGCACCTCACGCCCCTCGGCCTGCGCTCGCTCGATCACGGCCTCCAGCAACCGCGTCGCCACCCCACGCCGCCGATACTCCCGGTCCACCGCGATCTCGACGTCCACGGTCCGCGTGTTGTCCCGCAACCACCAGTCCAGCCAGGCGATCCCCACCCACCGATCCCCGTCGACCAGCCCCAACCCGTCCGCCCGTACGTCGGAATGCGTCCCCGCCATCAACACCCGGGCTTCCTCGAGCCCCATCCCCACCGGATACGCCAGCTCCGCCCGCCGCACCGCCTCCCGCACCTGGAAGAACCGCGCGAACACGTCACGATCCCGCCCATCCACCACCACAATCCGCACCCGCCGAACCCTAGACCTCAGAGCTCGGCCGCGCCCCCGAATTCCGCAGGGGTCAGTGGTGGGGGCGGAGGGCCCGGTTGGCGGCGGGTTCGGCTATTTGGGCGCGGAAGGGGTGGGCGGGGTAGACGCCGAGGAGGCGGACCTCGACCGAGAAGAAGGCGAGTTCCTCGAGGGCGAGGGCGACGTTCGGCTCGTCGGGGTGGCCTTCGATGTCGGCGTAGAACTGGGTGGCGAAGAACATGCCGCCGAGCTGGTACGACTCCAGCTTGGTCATGTTCACGCCGTTGGTCGCGAACCCGCCGAGCGCCTTGTACAGCGCGGCGGACACGTTCCGGACGCGGTACACGAAGCTGGTGATCACCGGGCCGGAGCCGACCGGCGGTACGTCGGGCTCGCGGGACAGCACGAGGAAGCGGGTGGTGTTGTGGTGCTCGTCCTCGACGTCGCTCGCCAGCGTCTTCAGGCCGTACAGCTCGGCGGCGGCCCGTGGCGACAGCGAGGCGACGGTCGGGTCGGCCAGCTCGGCCACCTCGCGGGCGGACCCCGCGGTGTCGTCGGCGACGACGGTGGCCCAGCCGTGCTCGCGGATGATCTTGCGGCACTGGCCGAGGGCGTGCACGTGGCTGCGGACGGTCCGGATCCGGTCGATCGACGTACCGGGGACGCCCAGCAGCTGGAAGTGGATCGGCAGGAAGTACTCGCCGACGATGTGCAGCCCGGACTCCGGCAGCAGGTGGTGGATGTCCGCCACCCGGCCGGCGATCGAGTTGTCCACCGGGATCATCGCCAGCCCGGCGCGGCCGGTGCTGACCGCCTCCAGCGCGTCCTCGAACGTCGTACAGGGCAGCTGCTCGCGGTCCGGGTACATGTCGGTGCACGCCATCGCCGAGTTGGCGCCTGGCTCACCCTGGTAAGCGATCGGTCCGTCCACGATCTCCCAGCGTAGACCCACCCTGTCTCACGACACGGATCAGGTGTCCGACTTGCGGACCTTCTTCGGGGCGCCGGTGACCGCGCGGCCCTCCAGCTGCTTGGCCTTGGTGGCGTACATGTCGATGTACTCCTGGCCGGACAGCTCCATGATCTTGTACATGATCTCGTCGGTGACGGCCCGCAGGATCAGCCGGTCGCCCTCCATCCCCTCGTACCGGGAGAAGTCCAGCGGCTCGCCGAACTTGATCGTCGGCGAGGCCATCGAGGCGACGATCTTGCCGGGCGGCGCGACCTTGTCGGTGCCGATCACGCCGCACGGGATCACCGGCACCTTCGCCTCCAGCGCGAGCCGGGCGACACCGGTCCGGCCCTTGTACAGCCGGCCGTCGTGCGAGCGGGTGCCCTCGGGGTAGATGCCGAACAGCTCGCCGCGCTCGAGCACCTTCATCCCGGCCCGCATCGCGCCCTCGGACGCCGAGCCGCCGGACCGGTCGATCGGCACCTGGCCGGTGCCCTTGAAGAACCCGCGCTGGAACCGGCCCTTGATCCCCTCGCCGGTGAAGTAGTCCGACTTGGCCACGAACGTGACCCGGCGGCGCAGCACCAGCGGCATGAAGATCCAGTCGGCGTAGGACAGGTGGTTGCTGGCGATGATCGCCGGCCCGTGCTGCGGGACGTTCTCGCCGCCGACCACGTTCGGCCGGAAGACGCGCTTGACCGGCGGACCGATCAGCACATGCTTCAGCACCCAGTAGATGCCCTTGCCATCGCCGTCGCCGGCGTCGTCCACGGGTGGTACCCGGTCCGGGTCGGGCCGCGGCGACTGTGCCGGTTCCGTCATCGATGTCCTTTCCTCACGTTCCCCGAGTGCTCATGATGCCGCACGGCGGCCGCATTTGCCGTGTGGTCCGGCACGCGTGAACTCCTGACACTTCCCGGTTCCCCTCCGTAAGCTGCTGACGCCAGTGTCGCCCGGCTGGGGAGGTCTCGTGAGGACAGCACAACTGACCGCGGTGCTCGGAGTGGTGGCGGCGGTCTTCGCCGGCCTGCCGGTCGCCGCCCAAGCCGGTACGGACGCCGGCACCGGAGCCGGAGGCCGAGCCGGAGCCGGAGCCGGCACCGGAGCCGGTACGGCGGACGCCGCGGCGACCGTGGTCCCGCTCCAGGTGACCGGGCCGGCGGAGTCCCGCTTCAACCTGGTCGTGATGGGCGACGGGTACACCGCGGCCGAGCTGCCGAAGTTCCGCGAGCAGGTGGACAAGCACCTGAACGTGCTCTGGAGCATCGAGCCGTTCAAGTCGTACCGGAACTACCTGAACGTCTACGCGGTCGAGATCCCGTCGCCGGCCAGCGGTGTCGACTGCGACCCCGACCTGACCTCGCCGACGGTCGACACCCCGCTGCAGATGGGGTTCTGGGGCGGCTGCAACCCGAACAGCGTCCAGCGCCTGCTGACGGTCAGCTCGACCGCGGCCACGCAGTACGCCGACCTGGTGGCCGGCACCACCGCCGCGAACCGCCAGATCCTTGCTATCGGCAACAGCGACACGTACGGCGGTGCCGGCGGGACGTACGCGACCGCCTCCGGTGGCAACGCGCTGTCCGCGCTGATCACCCCGCACGAGCTCGGCCACTCGCTCGGCGGCCTGCAGGACGAGTACGATTACTACGCCCGCGGCGACCGCGGAGCGCCGTACGAAGGACCCGAACCGTCCTCGATCCACCACACGTTGCTGACCGAGCAGCAGATGCTGGCGCAGCAGCGGAAGTGGTTCCGCTGGCTCGGCGAGCCGTCCGAGTCGGGCGGCACGATCGGCCGCTACGAGGGCGGCATGTACGCCGGCTCCGGGGTGTGGCGGCCGAGCCGGCACTCGATGATGAAGACCCTCGGCTACTACTTCGACCAGGTCTCCCGGGAGCGGATGACCCAGCGGATCTCGTCCCGGGCCTCGCTGTTCCAGGGGAGTACGCCGGCCGGCCCGGTGGCTCCCGACCAGGTCGTCTGGCTGCAGACCCTCCACCCGGTCAGCCATGAGCTGGACGTCACTTGGACGCTCGACGGGACGACGCTGCCGACCGCGGACGGCCGGGCCGTCGACCTGTCCACACTCGATCTCGCACCCGGTCCGCACACGTTGACGGCGACGATCGTCGACCCGACGCCGTTCATCCGCGATCCCGCCGTACGCCCGACCGCGTCCCGCTCGTGGACCGTCGACAGCACCCTCACGGCGACGCCGTCGGACGAGCCGGTCGAGTTCACCGGCTCGACGTCGACCGAGCACCCGGTCAGCGCCGACGAGGTGGTGTACGCCGAGACGACGCAGTCCGATACCGCGCAGCCGCCGATCACCTGGCAGCTGGACGGCAAGCCGGTCGCGAACCCGGGCAACGACCGGGACCTCGACCTCGAGCCGTTGAAGCTGACCGGACGGCACACGCTGACGGCGACCACGGGCAGCGAGACCCTCACCTGGTCGGTCGACGGGGTGGAGCCGGTGGTCACGTCGACGCTGTCGAAGCCCCTGCTGCGGATCGAGAAGCCGACCGGGCCGGAGTACATCTACAACGACGCGTTCACGATGGGCCTGGCCGCGACCGACGACAGCGCCGGGTACGTCGTCCCGGAGTTCCGGGTGAACGGCGACGGTTGGTTCAACTACTTCGGCTGGCCGACGGACGCGTCCGCGCCGTACCGGTTCACCGCCGAGGGGACCGAGATCGACCACCTCGTCTACGGCAAGCTCGGCGTCCCGCGGGTGGTGCCCTGGGACGACGTACCGCCCGGCTACGGCCGCCACCTGGTCGAGTACCGCGCCATCGATGCCTCCGGCAACCTCGGTACGCCGCGCCGGTTCGCGGTCACGTTGTTGCGGCCGGCCCCGGCTTGCACGACGACGATCACCGGAGTCCGGAACGGCCCGGTCTTCGTCCGAGCCGGGGTGACCTGCCTGGTCGGCGCGACGATCAAGGGTCCGGTCCTGGTCGGCGCGGGTGCGTCGGTGGTGGCGACGGACAGCCGGGTGACGGGTCCGGTCCGGGCGGAGGGTGCGGCCGAGCTGCACCTGCTACGGAGCCGCGTCGACGGGCCTGTCAGCGCCGACGGGGTGACCCGGAGCCTGGTCGCGGTCGGGACCACCGTCCACGGACCGGTCTCTGTGACCAGGTCGCGTACGGCGGATGCCGCCGTACTGGCCGGGAACACGGTCGGTGGCCCGCTGAGCTGCTCAGGGAACGCGCCGGCGCCGGTCAACCTGCAGGCGCCGAACCAGGTGTCCGGGCCCCGAACCGGTCAGTGCTCGCGGTTGTGAGTTTCGCGGACATGGTTGTGAGCCTCGGCGACATGTCCGTGCACTCCCCAGTGCCATAGCTTTTCCGTGCGGGACGGTCCCGCCGACTGGAGGGGTGAGATGAACGGACTGCGGGTGGCCTCGTTGCTGGCGGCCACGATGACGACGGGCCTGATGGCGGGGATCTACGCGATCTTCTCGAACGCCATCATGCCCGGGCTGGCCACCGTCGACGACAAGACCTTCGTGGGTGCGTTCCAGTCGATCGACCGGGCGATCCTGAACCCGTTGTTCACCGGCCTCGGGTTCCTCGGCGCGCTGGTGTTCACGCTGCTGGCCGGTCTGCTCAGCCTGAAGGAGAAGGCGCTGCCCTGGATCGCGGTGGCGTTCGTGCTGTACCTGATCACGGTGATCGTGACGATCGCGGTCAACGTCCCCCTGAACGACGCGCTCAAGGCGGCCGGCGACCCGGACACGATCGACGTCGCCGCCGCCCGGGCCGCGTTCGACGAGGCGCGGTGGCGGTCGTTCAACCTGGTCCGGACCGTGCTCAGCACGGTCGCCTTCGGCCTCCTCGCCTGGGCCCTCTACCTGACCGGCAAGTCGGCCACCCAGCCCTGACATGACCACCCGGGACGCCAGCGGTGCCGACGACTACCGGATGTTGCTCACGGTGATCGCCGGCATCGCGCTGGGCGTCGCCGCGACCGCGCTGCCGGCGCTGATCGAGGGCCCGTTCCTCGACTGGACGTACGCCGCCAAGGTGGTGCTGTGGTTCACCGGGATCGGCGCCAACGTGCTCGAGTACCTGGCGGTCTCGTTCGGCTCCCGGCTCTACCTGACCCGGGTCGAGGTGTTCGCGACCGCCAGCCTGGCCCTGGTGTTCCTGGCCCAGGCCGGGCTGTTCGTCGTCCTTAGCCGCGGTCGCGACGACCTGCTGGCGAGCCGGTGGTTCAGCGTGTTCGCGATCTTCTGCGTGCTCGCCGCGATCGAAGCGAACCACGGCCGCCGGATTGGACTCCGGTACGGCGGCAACCGCTTCCCGGCGGAGGTGGTCGACGTGTACACCCAGTCGCTGCGGCAGGTCGTCGTACTGCTGCTGTCGGCGGCCGCGGTGTCGGTGGGGTTCGCCGTACTCGGGCAGTGGGCGCCCGGCTGGCTGACGTTCCTGTTCGCGCTCGCCGCCCTGGCCGTGATCGTCGGCGCGAACGTCCACCAGGAGCGCACGCGGAACGCGCTCGCCGCGTACGGCGTACTGCCGGGCCGGTACCTGAGCGGCGAAGCGCCCGCCGGCGACTGAGACAATGACCTCGTGGCACCTGTTCAAGCACCGCCTTCCCAGCAACTGCCCGCCGTCCAGAAACTGCGGGTCCGGTTCGCCAAGCGGGGGCGGCTGCGATTCACCTCACACCGGGACTTCCAGCGGGCGTTCGAGCGCGCCGTCCGCCGGGCCGGCCTGCCGGTCGCGTTCTCGCACGGCTTCAGCCCGCACCCGAAGATCTCGTACGCCGGGGCCGCGCCGACCGGAGCCGCCTCGGAGGCGGAGTACCTGGAGATTTCGCTCACACACGAGCGGGACGCCGAGCAGGTCCGGGCCGCCCTGGACGAGGCCCTGCCGCCCGGCCTGGACGTGCTCGAGGTGGTCGTCGCCGGGCCCGGCTCGCTGGCCGACCGGCTGGAGGCGAGCGAGTGGCTGATCGCGCTGCCAGGCGTCGATCCGGAGGCGGCGGCCACGGCGGTGGAGGCGTTCCTGGCCCGGGAGGAAATCCTGGTCGAGCGCATGACCAAACGGGGACTTCGCTCGTTCGACTGTCGGGACGCCGTTCTGCGACTCACCGTCGCGCACGAACCGGCGCCGGTTGCGACGTGTGCGATACTGCAAGTGGTGTTACGGCACGGAACCCCGGCCGTGAGACCCGACGACGTTCTCGCCGGCGTGCTCGAAGTAGCGACGCTCCCGGTGACGGGCCCGGCTCTGCTGACCAGGCTCGCCCAGGGCCCGCTCATCGCGGCCTCCGGCACGGTGGACGACCCGCTCGCTCGTGACCGCGACGCCACCCAGGCGACCGCGACCGGCCAGGCGGACGACCACCAGACGCATCCAGCGGAGGGCGACGCCGCCGCTCCCTCCGAGCCCTGAGCACGGGCGGAGCGGATCCAGCAGGCTTCCGCCGCGCCGGCACCGACGCCGGGCGAGGCGAACCGTGACCGCCAGGTGGCAGCGTCCGGACCCGTGACAGGGGTCGCAGGATGCGCCGCAGGGCTTGAGGAGACCGCACCACATGCTCGACAACGAGCCGACCACCGAAGCAGCCGAATCGGCCGCACCCGCCCAGGAGCAGCCCGCCGCCCGCAGGACCGCGAAGAAGGCTGCCACCGCGAAGAAGACGACCACCACGCGCAAGCGGACCGCCAAGAAGGCCGTCCCCGCCGAGGAGGTCCCCACCCAGTCCGACGGCGAGACCGCCGACCCGGCCCCGGTGAAGAAGGCCGCCGCGAAGAAGGCGGCCGCCACGAAGACCGCGGCCAAGAAGACGGCCGCGACGAAGAAGAGCGCCGCGAAGAAGTCCGCGACCAAGCGGACCGCGAAGAAGGCCGCCGGCCAGGACACGTTCCCGGAGCTGACCGAAGCCGGCCCGGCGCCGGAAACCACTACTGCGGACGCCGGTCCGGTCGTCGAGAGCGCCCCGGCGCCGGCGAAGAAGACCACCCGCAAGCGCACCACCAAGAAGACCGCCGGCCAAGGCCTGGTCACCACCGACAGCCCGGTCTCCGACGGCCCGGTCACCGACGCCGAAACCCCGCAGACTCCGGTCGGCTCGCGCACGGCGTCCGGCTCGGACACCGCGAGCGGCACCGCTGGCGACTCCGGTTCCGCTGCTGTGGCCGCCGGAAGCGCCGAGGCTGACTCCGCTGAGTCCAACTCCGGCCCGCGCTCCCGGACCCGGCGGTCCCGTGGACGCGGTCGGGGTGGGGCGACCGAGGAGTCGGCGGCGTCGGCCGACCGCGCCGACGGCGTCATCCAGGCAGGCGAGGGCGCCGCACCGACCGCCGACGCAAGCACGCGATCCGGCGACGCGAGTGCGCGGGGCGGCGACTCGGCCGGGCGGCCCGGCGACTCGGCCGGGCAGACCGGTGAGGGGCAGGCCGACGAGGCTCCGCAGCGGCGGTCGCGGCGGCGGGCTCCGGCTGCGGCGGCGGTGCTGTTCCAGGCGCCGACCGACGTACCGGCGCAGGCGCCCGCGCAGGCCGCGGCGACCAGCCCGGTCGAGGCGACCCCGCAGGCCGACGAGGCGACCCCGTCGGCTGACGAGGTGACCGCCGAGCCGGGTGCCGACGAGCAGCCGACCACGACCCGTCGCCGGCGCAACCGCCGTACCAAGGACGCCGAGGCCAAGGACGCCGAGGAGGTCGCCGCCGAGCGCGCCGAGCCGGTCGTCGAGGCCGCCGAGGCGGTGACCGAAGCGACCGAGGAGGCCGCCGACACCGAGGACGGCGAGGAAGGTGGCGACGGGACCCGTCGCCGTCGCCGTCGCCGCGGTGGACGTCGCCGCCGCAAGTCCGGGGACGCCGAGGGTGCCGAGGACGGCGCCGACGAGCACGAGGACGACGACGAGCAGGACGGCGAGAGCGCCGCCGACGACGAGCAGGAGTCCGCCGGCGACACCGACGAGGACGGCGAGGGCTCGGGCAGCTCGTCCCGGCGCCGCCGCCGTCGCCGTCGCCGCAAGGGCGAGGATGGCGCCGCGTCGCCGGACGACCCGGACGAGACCGTCGTCCGCGTCCGCGAGCCGCGTAGCAAGAACACCGCCAGCGAGATCACCGCGGTCGAGGGCTCGACCCGGCTGGAGGCGAAGAAGCAGCGCCGCCGCGAGGGCCGCGCGGCCGGCCGCCGGCGCGCGCCGATCGTGACCGAGGCCGAGTTCCTGGCCCGCCGCGAGTCGGTCGAGCGGACCATGGTGATCCGGGCCCGCGAGGACCTGACCCAGATCGCGGTCTCCGAGGACAACGTCCTGGTCGAGCACTACGTCGCCCAGGCCGAGCAGACCTCGCTGATCGGCAACGTGTACCTCGGCCGCGTGCAGAACGTGCTGCCCAGCATGGAGGCCGCGTTCATCGACATCGGCAAGGGCCGCAACGCCGTGCTGTACGCCGGTGAGGTCGACTGGGCCACGCTCGGCGGGGCCAACGGCCCGCGCAAGATCGAGCAGGTGCTGAAGTCCGGCCAGTCCGTGCTGGTCCAGGTCACCAAGGACCCGATCGGCCACAAGGGCGCCCGGCTGACCAACCAGATCAGCCTGCCCGGCCGGTACGTCGTCTACGTCCCGCGCGGCGGGAACGGCGGCATCAGCCGCAAGCTCCCGGACACCGAGCGGAACCGGCTCAAGGGCATCCTCAAGGACATCGTCCCGGACGAGGCCGGCGTGATCGTCCGGACCGCCGCCGAGGGCGCGTCCGAGGAGGAGCTGACCGCCGACGTCAGCCGCCTGCAGAAGTACTGGACCGAGATCGACCGGAAGTCGAAGAACGGTCAGGCCCCGCAGCTGCTGCACGGCGAGCCGGACCTGCTCATCCGCGTGGTCCGCGACCTGTTCACCGAGGACTTCAGCAAGCTGGTGATCTCCGGTGACGACGCCTACGACCAGGTCCGCGAGTACGTCGCCGGCGTCGCGCCGCACCTGGCCGACCGGGTGGAGCAGTGGTCGAGCGACGGTGACGTGTTCGCGAACTACCGGATCGACGAGCAGATCAAGAAGGCGCTGGACCGCAAGGTCTGGCTGCCGTCGGGCGGTTCGCTGATCATCGACCGGACCGAGGCGATGACGGTCGTCGACGTGAACACCGGCAAGTTCACCGGCTCCGGCGGCAACCTCGAGGAGACCGTCACCAAGAACAACCTGGAGGCGGCCGAGGAGATCGTCCGGCAGCTCCGGCTCCGCGACATCGGCGGCATCATCGTGATCGACTTCATCGACATGGTGCTGGAGTCGAACCGCGACCTCGTGCTCCGCCGCCTGGTCGAGTGCCTGGGCCGGGACCGGACCAAGCACCAGGTCGCCGAGGTCACCTCGCTCGGCCTGGTCCAGATGACCCGGAAGCGGATCGGCACCGGCCTGCTCGAGGCGTTCAGCGAGAACTGCGACCACTGCGGTGGCCGCGGCCTGATCCTGCACGACGAGCCGAAGGAGTCCCGCCGGCGCGACAGCCGTGGCGGTGGCAACAGCGGCGGCAACGGTGGCGGTGGCGGGCAGGACCACAAGCACGCCGCGCAGGACGGCGAAGGCGGTCGCAAGAGCTCCCGGCGCCGGGGCCGTGGCAAGGGCCGCTCCGAGGAGGAACAGCCCGAGCCGGAGGCGCCGCAACACAACGGCGATGCCGCCCAGCGCCTGGCCCAGATCGCCGCGGCCACCGCGAAGAAGTCCGACGACGACGCGACCACCGACACCCCCGGCGAGACGGTGACCAGCGAGGCAGCCGGAACCGCGGAGCAGCCCGCAGCCGCGGGTCAGCCCGCGGGCGCAGGTCGCGCGGGGGCCGAGGAGTCCCGTACGCCGGAGCCGACCGGCTACCCGGTGTCGGCCGAGGCCGAGGAGCACGTCAGCCCGGAGGCGACCGGTTTCCCGGCGCCCGTTGACAGCGCCGACGGCGCCGACGGCGCACCCGCGGACACCGGAGAGGCGGCGCAGAACGGCTCCACCAAGAGCACCCGGCGGCGGCGCAGCAGCCGTGGCCGCGGCAAGACGGCGTCCGAACCGGACGCGGGTGACAAGGCGGCCGAGGCCGCTGAGCTCGTGTCCACCGGCAGGTGACGGCGTCCCCGAGCAGGCGGCCGACCCGGTTTGACCCGTCTGTGAGGGGACCCGTAAACTTGAGCGTCGGCGCGCGTTCCGCGTGCCATGTTTGTGTGGGCCGCTAGCAGGTCTGTGCAGGCCCCCGTAAGTTTTCCGAACCAGCAGAGAGTGAGATCCACGGTGTACGCGATCGTGCGCAGTGGCGGCACCCAGCAGAAGGTCGCCGTCGGCGATGTCATCGAGATCGACAGCCTGACGGATCAGGTCGGCGACACGGTTTCGCTGCCCGCAGTCCTCGTCGTCGATGGCGACACCGTGACGTCCGACGCGGCCGCGCTGGCGAAGGTGGCCGTCTCGGCCGAGGTCCTGGGCCGCACCAAGGGCCCGAAGATCAACATCCTCAAGTACAAGAACAAGACCGGTTACCGCAAGCGCCAGGGGCACCGTCAGCACTACACCCAGGTCAAGGTCACCGCGATCGACGCGAAGAAGAAGTGAGCTGATCCACAGATGGCACACAAAAAGGGAGCGGCGTCGACCCGTAACGGTCGCGACTCCAACGCGCAGCGGCTCGGCGTGAAGCGGTACGGCGGCCAGCTGGTCAACGCCGGCGAGATCATCGTCCGCCAGCGGGGCACGCACTTCCACCCGGGCAACCTGGTCGGCCGCGGCGGGGACGACACCCTGTTCGCGCTGGCCGAGGGCACGGTGGAGTTCGGCACCCGGCGCGGTCGCCGCGTCGTCAACATCGTTCCGGCCCCGGCGGAGTAGTCCCGCCACCCGGACGTTTCAAGCTCTGTCGAAGGGCGGGTCGCGGAATACCGCGCACCCGCCCTTTGCTTTGCCCAGAGACGCGGACGTCCAGGCCATCACAACGGTCCCAGCGGGCGGTGTCTGAGCGCAGCCGCCGCCGAGCGGGATGATTGTGAGGGCCTGGCGGTCCACCACCAACAGAAAGCAGAACCACCGATGGCGATTCCCAGTTTTGTCGATCGGGTCACGGTGCAGGTCACCGCGGGCCGCGGCGGAAACGGCTGTGCCTCGGTGCACCGGGAGAAGTTCAAGCCGCTCGGCGGCCCGGACGGCGGCAACGGTGGTGACGGCGGCAGCGTGATCCTCCGCGTCGACCCCGACACCACCACCTTGGTCGACTACCACCGGTCCAGTCACCGCTCCGCCACGAACGGTGCCCAGGGCAAGGGTGACCACCAGGCCGGCAGCAACGGCGCCGACGTCGTGCTGCCCGTCCCCGACGGCACGGTCGTCAGTACGCCGGCCGGCGAGGTGCTCGCGGATCTCGTCGGCACCGGCGCCGAGTTCGTCGCGGCCCAGGGCGGCAAGGGCGGCCTCGGCAACGCCGCGCTGGCGAGCAACTCGCGCAAGGCCCCCGGGTTCGCACTGCTCGGTGAGGACGGCGAGGAGCGCACCCTCGTCCTCGAGCTCAAAGTGGTTGCCGACGTCGGTCTGGTCGGGTTCCCGAGCGCCGGCAAGTCCTCGCTGGTCGCGTCGATCAGCCGGGCCCGGCCGAAGATCGCCGACTACCCGTTCACCACGCTGATCCCGAACCTCGGGGTGGTCGTCGCCGGGGACACCACGTTCACGGTGGCCGACGTGCCGGGGCTGATCGAGGGGGCGAGCGAAGGGCGCGGGCTCGGGCACGACTTCCTGCGGCACGTCGAGCGGTGCGCGGCGCTGGTGCACGTGATCGACTGCGCGACGTACGAGCCGGGGCGGGATCCGCTCAGTGACCTCGACACGATCGAGGCCGAGTTGCAGGCGCACGGTGGGCTGGAGGACCGGCCGCGGCTCGTTGCCCTGAACAAGATCGACGTACCGGACGCGCGAGAGATCGCCGGGATGGTGCAGGCCGAGCTCGAGGAGCGCGGGTTGCGGGTGTTCCCGATCTCGACCGCGAGCCACGAGGGCCTGGAGGCGCTGAAGTTCGCGATGGCCGAGATCGTCGGCCGGCGCCGGGCGGAGGCGGAGAAGCCGGACACCACGCGGATCGTGATCCGGCCGCAGGTGCAGGGCGGGCCTGAGTTCAAGGTGAAGAAGCTGCCGGACGACGGCGGCTGGCTGGTGCAGGGTGACAAGCCCGAGCGCTGGGTGAAGCAGACCGACTTCGCGAACGCGGAGGCGACCGGCTACCTGGCCGACCGGCTGAACCGGCTCGGGGTGGAGAAGGAGTTGCTGGAGCGGGGTGCGGTCGAGGGCGACGCGGTCGTCATCGGCGACGGGCCGAACGCGATCGTGTTCGACTTCGCCCCCGAGGTCCAGGCCGGGGCGGAGATCCTGGCCCGGCGCGGTGAGGACCACCGGCTGGAGGAGGTCCGGCCGGCGGCCGAGCGGCGCCGGCAGAAGGACACCGAGTACCACGCCCGCCGGTCCGGCGAGCTGGTGACCGACCGGTCGGAGTACGGGCAGGGCTGGGTCGAGGACGAGGTCGACCTGTCCCCGGCCGAGGCCAGGCGAGCGGCGGAGAAGGCGGAGAAGCTGGCGCGCAAGGAGGCGCGTGAGCTCGATGCCGAGGGCACAGAAAACGGTTGACCTGATGAAACAGCGCGCGGAGGCCGTCGAGGCCACGCGGATCGTCGTGAAGGTCGGCTCGTCGTCGCTGACCCAGCGCGGCAAGATCGACCTGGAACGGCTCCGGTTGCTCGTCGACGCCATCGCGGCGCGCCGGGTCGAGGGCACCGAGGTCGTGCTCGTCTCCTCCGGCGCGATCGCGGCCGGCCTGGCCCCGATGGGCCTGCGGTCCCGGCCGCGTGACCTGGCCACGCAGCAGGCGGCCGCGTCGGTCGGGCAGGGCCTGTTGATGGCGCGGTACAGCGACGCGTTCGCCGCGCACGGCCTGCGCGTCGGCCAGGTGCTGCTGACGGTCGACGACGTGACCCGGCGCAGCCACTACCGCAACGCGTACCGGACGTTCGCGCGGTTGCTCGAGCTCGGCGTCGTACCGATCGTGAACGAGAACGACACCGTCGCGACCACCGAGATCCGCTTCGGTGACAACGACCGGCTCGCCGCGCTGACCAGCCACCTGGTGCACGCGGACCTGCTCCTGCTGCTGTCCGACGTCGACGGCCTGTACGACGGGGATCCGCGCAAACCGGGTACGTCGATGGTCGCGGACGTCCGTGGCCCGAAGGATCTCGAGCCGCTGCGGATCGGCCGGACGGGATCGTCGGGGGTCGGGACCGGCGGGATGCAGACGAAGGTCGAGGCGGCCGCGATCGCCACCGAGGCAGGGATCCCGGTGGTGCTGACGTCGGCCGCGCGCGTCGGTGAGGCGCTGAAGGGCTTGCCGGTCGGCACGCTGTTCCACCCGACCGGCCGTCGGCGCAAGACCCGCCTGCTCTGGCTCGCGCATGCCACCATGGGCCAAGGCCGCCTCCGGCTCGATGAGGGTGCGGTCCGTGCGGTGACCGAACGCCGTACGTCGCTCCTGCCGGCCGGGATCTCCGGTGTCGAAGGGACCTTCTCCGCCGGTGATCCGGTCGACCTGGTGTCGCCGTCCGGAGTCGTCATCGCCCGCGGTCTGGTCAACTACGACGCCACCGAACTGCCCGACCTGCTGGGCCGCTCGACCCGCGAACTGGCCAAGGAACTCGGGTCCGCCTACGAACGCGAGGTCGTCCACCGCGACGACCTGGTCCTCCTCCTCTAGCCGCGTTCATTCGTCGCCTTTTGACAGCAAACGGGGCGATCGCCGGCCAAGCGGGCTCGGCAGGGCTGTCAAAAGGCGACGAATGAACGCCTGTGGGTGGGGCTAGGGCTTGACGGCCAGGACCGGGCACTCGGCCTGGAGGAGGATGGTTTGGGCCTGGCTGCCCATCAGGAGCTTGCCGACGGGGGAGCGGCGGCGGAGGCCGATGACGATCAGCTCAGCGTTGATCTCGTGCGCCAGGGTCAGGATCTGGTCGGCCGCATCCTTGCCTTCGACAAGCTGTTTGAGCTCGTGCTCGACGCCGGAGTCGGCCAGCCGGTGCTCGACCGAGTCCCACTGGTCGTGGCTGGCGAACCGCTTGTCGACCAGCGCCTCGCCGCGGCTGGAGTTCACCACCACCAGCCGCTGGTCCCGGAGCTTGGCCTCCTCGATCGCGCCCTCGAGAGCAGCCATGCCCTCCGAGGTCGGCACGTATCCGACGATGATCGCCACGGCTACTCTCCCTTCTCGGCGTGCTGGGGTTCCTCGGCCTGCTTCGGGGTGCGCAGCCGGCCGACGATCGGCGGGACCACGATCACCAGCAGGATGACGACGTACACGGCCTTGGAGAACCAGGTGTTGTAGAGGCCGCTGAGCTCGCCGTCGCTGATCTGCAGAGCGCGCCGGAGCTGCTCCTCGGCGGTCGGGCCAAGGATGATGCCGATGATCGCCGGCACCACCGGCAGTCCGTACCGGCGCATGCCGAAGCCGAGTGCGCCGAGGACGAGCAGGAGCCATAGGTCGAACGTCGACAGGTTCGCGGCGTACGCGCCGATGCTGGCGAAGAACAGGATGCCGGCGTACAGGTACGGCCGGGGGATCCGCAGCAGCTTCGCCCACATCGGCGCCAGCGGCAGGTTCAGCGCGAGCAGGATCGCGTTGCCGATGAACAGGCTGGCGACCAGGCCCCAGACCAGCTCGGGCTGCGTCTCCAGCAGCCGCGGACCGGGCTGGATGCCGTAGCCCTGGAAGGCGCCGAGCATCACCGCGGCGGTCGCGGTGGTCGGGATTCCCAGCGTGAGCAGGGGAACCAGACCGCCCGCGGCCGACGCGTTGTTCGTCGCCTCGGGACCGGCGACGCCCTCGATCGCACCCTTGCCGAACTCCTCGGGGTGCTTGCTCAGCCGCTTCTCGGTGACGTACGACAGGAACGTCGGGATCTCCGCGCCACCGGCCGGTACGGCGCCGAACGGGAAACCGATCGCGGTCCCGCGCAGCCACGGCTTCCACGACCGCCGCCAGTCGTTGCGGTCCATCCGGGCGGCGCCGACCGGAATGATCTCGGCCGGCGTACGGCGCAGGTGCGCGGCGATCCACAGCGCCTCGCCGACCGCGAACAGGCCGACCGCGACCACGACCACGTCGATGCCGTCGGCAAGCTCCGGCAGGCCGAGGGTGAGCCGCTGCTGACCGGACGTCGGGTCGATCCCGATCAGGCCGATCAGCAGGCCGATCGCGAGGGCGGCCAGGCCGCGGACCTTCGACGAGCCGAGCACCGTGGTGACCGCGACGAACGCCAGCACGATGACGGCGAGGTAGTCGGGCGCGCCCATCTTGATGGCCAGTTGCACGACCGCGGGCGCGAGCAGAGCCAGACAGAGCGTGCCGATCGTGCCGGCCACGAAGGACCCGATCGCCGCGGTCGCCAGTGCGGCGGCCGCCCGGCCTCGCCGGGCCATCTTGTTGCCTTCGATCGCGGTGATGACCGACGCGCTCTCACCGGGCGTGTTCAGCAGGATCGACGTGGTCGAGCCGCCGTACATGCCGCCGTAGTAGATGCCGGCGAACATGATGAAGGCCTGCGTGGGCTCGAGCGAGTACGTCAGCGGCAGCAGCAGCGCGATCGTCATCGCCGGCCCGATCCCGGGCAGCACGCCGATCGCCGTACCCAGGAGGACGCCGAGGAAGGCGTACAGCAGGTTGGTCGGCTGGGCCGCGGTGGCGAACCCGTTCAGCAGTTCGGAGAACGCGTCCATCAGAGGATTCCCTTGAGGATGCCGACCGGCAGGGCGATGCCCAGCGCCAGGTTGAACAGGTACCAGGTGCCGACCGACAGCACGATCGAGATGACCGCGTTCCGGATCAGGTGCCGGCTGCCGAGCGCGTACGTCGTACCGAAGAACAGCACCGCCCCGGACACCGGCCAGCCGAGCCGGTCGATCAGCAGGATGTTCGCCACGAACGCGGCCGCCAGCAGGCCGAGGGTCTTCCAGTCGCTGCCGTGACCGAGGTCCACGTCCTCGCCCGCCTCCTGCTCGCCGCGGCCGCCGCGCAGGACGTCGACGGCGAGCAGTACGGCGGTCAGGATGAGCAGCGCGCCGACGACCAGCGGGATCGTCTTCGCGTCGACCGGCCCGCGGGTCTGGAGGTCGGGCAGCCGTAGCGCGTCGACCACGGCCCAGCCGCCGAGGACCAGGAGCAGGAGGGCCACTCCGAGCTCGGAGCGGCCCTGCGTCGTGTTGGTGGTGGCCGGGGTGCTCATCAGGCCACGAGACCCAGTTCCCGCAGTACGCCTGCGACCCGGTCGTTCTCGCTGGTCAGGAAGGTCTTGAACTCGTCACCGGTCTGGAACGCGTCCGCCCAGCCCTGGTCGGCCAGGGTCTGCTTCCACTGCGGTGAGTCGTGCATCTTGGTCAGCAGGTCGACGAACTCCTGCTTCTTCTCGTCCGACAGCTCCGGCGGCGCGACGATCCCGCGCCAGTTGGTGAAGACCAGGTCGACGCCGAGGCTCTTCAGCGTCGGCGCGTCGATACCCTCGACCGGCTTCTCGGTGGTGACCGCGAGGATCTTCACGTCCCCGGTCTTGGCCTGCTCGGCGACCTCGCCGATCCCGGTCGCGGCGAACGCGACCTTCTTGCCGAGCACCGCGGTGAGCAGCTCGCCGCCGCCGTCGTACGGCACGTAGTTGACGCTCTTCGGGTCCACCCCGACCGCCTTCGCCAGCAGCATCGGGGTCAGGTGGTCCGGGCCGCCCGCGTTCGACGCGCCGCCGACCGGCACCTTGCCCGGGTCCGCCTTCCAGGCCGCGACCAGCTGCTCCAGGCTGGTGTACGGCGATCCCTTCGGTACGACGATCGCCTCGGCCTCCTCGATCAGCTTGGCGATCGGGACGGTGTCCTGGAGGGTGGCCTTCGACTTGTTCGTGTAGACGGCCCCGACGACGCCGAGCCCCATCTGCATGAGGATGTCTTCCTTGCCCTTCTCGTTCACCAGCCGCTGCAGGCCGACCGTGCCGCCGGCACCCGCGGTGTTGAACACCTCGACGGTGTCGGTGAGCTTGGCGTCCTGCATCGACTTCGCCGCGGCCCGGGCGGTGGTGTCGTAGCCGCTGCCGGGGGAGTTGGGCACGAGGATGCGCAGGCCCTTCACCGGGCCGCTGTCGGTGCCGCCGGCGGCGTTGTCGTCGGCGCTCACGCCACAGCTGGTGGCGGCGAGGGCGACCGCCAGGACGGCGGTGATGCTGGTGAACCACGTCCGTGCTTTCACGGCGGTCTCCTAGGGCTGCGATGGTTCGGTGGTACTGCGGTCGCCGTCAGCGTGCCGTGGACGCGGTGGGGGTGTCACCGTTGTGAACGCAATGTGCGTTGTGTTCATTGTGCTCACGCCAAAGATGGCGCGATCCGGCCGTCGGCAGCACAATCGAGCCGTGACGGCGAGGTGGCAAGCGCTTCTGGGCCGGCGTCGGTGGACGCTGGCCGGGCGGATGCTGGCCATGCAGCTGCTGATCGTTCTCGTCGTCCTGGTCGGCGTCGCCGCGGTCTCGCTGGCCCAGTCGAACGCGCGCTTCCGCGACACCGAGGGCCGGCGGGCGCTGGCGATCGCCGAACAGCTGGCCGTGACGTCGGGCGTCCGTGAGGCGGCCGCGTCGAACGGCGCGCCGGCCTTTCTCAGCCAGGTGCAGTCGACCGTGACGTCCGGCGCGACGTTCTCGGGGTCGACGTACGTGCTGGTCGCGGTCCGGGACCGGCGCATCGTCGCCTCGTCCGATCCGTTGCCCAAGACCTCGGTCGCGCGGGTGCAGGCGACCGACGCGTTCCTCGGCCGGTCCTGGATCGGGCAGGACGAGAACACCGGTGCCGCGCTGGCGATGGCGCCGATCATCAACGTGGAGACCCGCGAGACCGACGGGGTCGTCGCGGTCGGCCGGCAGTACCCGTCCCTGGTGGCCAACCTGCGGGAGGCGCTGCCCAACCTGCTCACCTACCTCGGGATCGCCAGTCTGCTCGGGGTCCTCGGGTCGTTGCTGCTGGCAAGAACGGTCAAGCGCCAGACGCTCGGGCTGGAGCCGCGGGAGATCACCGGGTTGGTGGAGCAGCGTGAGGCCCTGCTGCACGGCATCAAGGAAGGCGTGCTGGCGGTCGACCTGCAGCGGCGGATCACGATGGTCAACGACCAGGCCGCGCACCTGCTCGGTATCCCGCTGGCCTCGGCGGGGCAGGCGTTGGACGAGGTGGACGACACCGGCCGGCTGCTGGAAATCTTCGACGGTCCCGAGCGAGCGACGGACCAGGTCCTGCCGCTGCACGGCCGCGTGCTCACGCTGAGCCGGATGCCGGTCCGCAGCCACGGCCGCCAGATCGGCTGGGTCGCCACCTTCCGCGACCGCACCGAGCTGCTCGAGCTCCAGCGGGAGCTCGACCTGACGCGCAACACCACCGACACGCTGCGCGCGCAGGCGCACGAGTTCAGCAACCGCATGCACATCGTCAGCGGGCTGGTCGAGCTCGGCGAGTACGAGGAGGTCCTGCGCTACATCCAGCAGGTCGCCGCCGACCAGACCGAGCTGACCGCCGGCGTGACCGCGCGGGTGGCGGATCCGGCGGTGGCCGCCCTGCTGATCGCGAAGTCGTCGCAGGCGGTCGAGCGTGGCGTCACCTTCGAGATCGAGCCGGGGAGCCTGCTGCCGCGGCTGGACGAGCGGCTCGCGACCGACGTCTCCACGGTGCTCGGCAACCTGGTCGACAACGCGCTGGAGGCGGCCGCGGGTGGGCCCGATCCCTTCGTGGGCGTCCAGGTGCTCGAGTGCGACGGCGCCGTACGGATCCAGGTCCGGGACTCCGGGCCGGGGGTGGACAGCGCGATGCAGCATCGGGTGTTCGCGCACGGGTTCAGCACGAAGAGCAGCGAGTCCGGCGAGCACGGGATCGGGCTGGCGCTGGTCCGGGTGATCTGCCGCAAGCGCGGCGGCGACGTGACCGTGCACAACGACGCGGGCGCCGTGTTCGTGGCGACCCTGCCGATGCTCGCGCCGGCGGTGCGGACATGATCCAGGTGCTGGTCGTCGACGACGACTTCATGGTGGCTCGGCTGCACTCCAGCGTGGTGTCCCGGCACCCCGGTTTCGAGGTGGTCGGTGCTGCGCGCAACGGTTCCGAGGCGCTGGCCGCCGTACGCTCGCTGCGGCCGGATCTCGTCCTGCTCGACATCCATCTGCCGGACATGAGCGGTCTGGAGGTACTGCGACGGTTCCGCGAGTCGTCGGCGGACTATCCGGTCGACGTGATCGTGATCAGCGCGGCGCGGGACCTGGACAGTCTGCGGACGGCGTTGCGCGGTGGCGTGTTCCAGTACCTGGTGAAGCCGTTCGAGATCGAGTCGCTCCGGAGCAAGCTGACGGAGTACGCCGAGCATCGGGCCGAGCTCCAGCGGTTGACGGACATCGACCAGGCGGAGGTCGACCGGGTGTTCCGGGCCCAGGGGAGCCGGGGCCCGTCGACCGCGCCGAAGGGGATCAGCCCGGAGACGACCGACCTCGTGGTCCAGGCGCTCGGCGATGCGCCGGCGGACGGGATGTCGGCGAGCGACTGTGCGGCGGTGACCGGGCTGTCGCGCAGCAGCACCCGCCGCTACCTCGAACACCTGGTCACCATCGGCCGCGCGGAAATGCGCCCCCGCTACGGCGTAGCCGGCCGCCCCGAACGCCGCTACCACCTCCTCCGCCGCTGAACCCCGCCGCCGGGCCCGCGCTCTACCCGGCCCGCCGCCGGGGGCCTTGAACAGGAAATGGGGGCCTGCCACCCGGAATAACCTGTTCAAGGTCCCCACGGGATGTCCACACCCCCGGGAGCTGCCGGGTACGGCGTGCGGACTGAGGCGGGGCGGACTGGGCGGACTGGGCGGGAGCGGTGGGTGGGTGGGATGGGTCCGGAGTGTGGGCTGGGCGGGGCTTGCTAGGGGAGGCGTTCGGTGATGGCTTGTAGGGCGGTGTTGCGGGCCGTCAGGACGTGCTCTTCGGCGAGCTCGCGGGCTCGGGCGGCGTCTCGGGTGAGCAGGGCGTCGAGGATGGCTCGGTGTTCTTCCAGGGCGGCGGTCCGGCGTAGTTGTGACTGGTTCGTGAAGGCTCGGTAGCGCGCCATCTGACCGTCCACCTGCTGGTGGAGCCGCGCCGCCCACCCGTGCGCGGCGATGTCGGCGATCGCGAGATGGAAGTCGTGCCCGGCGTTCATCGCGTCCTCGGCGAACTCGACCAGCCGCTCGTTCCGCGCCACCAGCCGCGTGAGCACCTCCGCCCCCGCATCGGTCATCCGCTCGGCCGCCTCCGCCGCCATCAACCCCTCCAGCGAGGCCCGGACGGTGTACAGCTCGTCGATCTCCTGCGCCGACAGCGACCGCACCACCATCCCGCCGGTCGGCAGCTGGTCGACCAGGTCCTCGGCGAGCAGCAGGCGCAGCGCCTCCCGCAGCGGCGTCCGGCTGACCTGCAGCTGCTGGGAGAGCTCGGGCTCGAACAGCCGCCGGCCCGGGGGCAGCTCGAGCGACAGGATCTGCCGTTTCAGCTCGGCGTACACGACCTGACCGCCGGAGGCGCGCCGCAGTTTGTCCGTCATCCGGTCTCTCCTTTGCACACTTGTATACAAGTATGCTTCCGTAGGTCCTGTCATCGTAACCGCCGGATCGGAGCATCGGATGGCCTCAGCCCAGCGGATCCGCCCGGACGCGCTGCTGTCGTTCACCGCGGCCGTCCTGCGCGCCGAAGGCGTCCCCGGTCCGGACGCGCAGCTCCTCGCCGACACCCTGGTCACCGCCGAGCTCTGGGGTCACGCCTCCCACGGCCTACTCCGCCTGCCCTGGTACGTCGCCCGCCTCCGCACCGGCGCGATGGCGCGGATCACCAGGAGCGAGCGCGTCCGCGACACCGGTGCGCTGGTGGTCCTCGACGGCGGCGACGGCATCGGACAGGTGATCGCCGACCACGCGATCACGCTCGGCGTCGAGCGGGCCCGCGAGTACGGCGTGAGCGCGATCGGCGTCCGGAATTCCGGGCACTTCGGTACCGCGGCGTACTTCACCCGCAAGGCCGCGGCCCAGGGCTGCGTCGCCTTCCTGTGTACGAACGCCAGCCCGGCCATGGCGCCGTGGGGCGGCAAGCAGAAGAGCATCGGCACCAACCCGTGGTCGATCGCGGCGCCGGCCGGCCGGCACGGGACCGTGGTGATGGACCTGGCCAACACGGCCGTTGCCCGCGGCAAGGTCTACCTGGCCGCCGAACGCGGGACCGAGATCCCGGCGGGCTGGGCGGCCGATGCCGACGGCAACCCGACGACCGATCCACGGCGTGCGATCGAGGGCCTGATCCTGCCGATGGCCGGGCCGAAGGGGTACGTGATGTCGTTCATGTTCGACGTCCTCGCCGGCGTCCTGACCGGCAGCGCGTTCGGTGCCGACGTCGCCGGTCCCTACCAGCCGGATGCGCCCAGCGGGGTCGGCCACCTGCTCCTCACCGTCGACGTCGCCGCGATGGACGACCCGGCGGCGTACGCCGAACGCGTCGAAGCCCTCGTGGACGTCACCCACGCGGCCGAGACCGCTCCCTGGGCGGACCGCATCCTCGTGCCAGGCGAGCTGGAGGACCGCAACCTCGCCGCGAACACCACGACCGGCATCACCCTGACGGCCACGACCTGGACCAGCCTGCTCACCCTCGCCGCCGAGACCAAGGTCAACCCACCACCCACGGAGGAAGTTGCCGCATGATCAGCCTCACCGTCTCCCTCCAGGTGGTCCCTGGGCATCTCGACCGCTTCGTCGAGGCGATCCGGACGCAGGCCGAGCGATCGTTCACCGACGAGCCCGGCTGCCTGTACTTCGACGTCAGCCAGGACACCGCCGACGACCACCACTTCACCCTGTACGAGCTGTACGCCGACGAGGCCGCGGTCGAAGCCCATCGCCAGGCACCGCACTTCAAGGTCTGGCGTGAAGCCGTCGCCGAACACGTCGTACCGGGCAGCCAGGCCAACACCCTGGCCCACCGCCTGATCCACCACGCTGAGGAAACCCGATGAACCTACTCATCCGTCCGGGCGAGATCGAGCCGTTCGACCGCGGCAACGGGGTCGTCACCCTGCCGTACGTCGGCCGCTGGAACTCCGAGACCAACCGCATCACCACCGGCCAGACCGTGTTCGCGCCGGGCACCGGCCTCCCGCTCCACAGTCACAACGTGGAGGAGTCGGTGCTGATCCTCGAGGGCGACGCGATCGCGGAGATCGACGGCGAGCAGTTCGACCTGGTCGCGGGCGACGCGACCTGGGTGCCGGCCGGCGTACCGCACCGGTTCCTCAACCGCGGCAGCACGCCGATGCGCATCTACTGGGTGTACGGCGGCCGCGACGTCACCCGGACGATGACCGCGACCGGTGAGACGTTCGAGCACCTCTCGGAGAACGACCGTGGCGGGTTGAGCGCCCGATGATCACCACGATCGATCCGGCCAGCGGGAAGACGCTGGCGACGTACGGCGCGATGACGCCGGCCGAGTTGGAGCAGGTCGTCGTACAAGCCGCCGACGCGGCCGGGGCGTGGGGCCGCGTGGCGGTGAGCGACCGGCTGGCGGCGCTGACCCGGCTCGCTGCGGAGCTTCGCGGCTCGAAGGATGCACTCGCCGCAATGATGACGGCCGAGATGGGTAAGCCGATCGGTGAGGCCGAGGGCGAGGTGGAGAAGTCCGCGGTCACGGCCGAGTACTACGCGACCAACGGCGGCGCGATCCTGGCCGACGAGCCGGTGACGGTCGACGGTGTCCGGGCCTGGGTCTCGTACGAGCCGATCGGCCTGGTGCTCGCGGTGATGCCGTGGAACTTCCCGCTCTGGCAGGTGATGCGGTTCGCCGTACCGACGCTTGCTGCGGGCAACGGGGTGCTGCTGAAGCACTCGCCGAACGTGACCGGGTCGGCGCTGGCGATCGAGCGGTTGTTCCGGGCGGCCGGGTTCCCGCACCACCTCGTCCGCACGCTGGTGGTGGACGAGCCGGACGTACCGGCGACCATCGAGCAGCTGATCGCGGACGACCGGATTGCGGCGGTCACGCTGACCGGCAGCAACCGGGCCGGATCCGCGGTCGGCGCGGCCGCCGGGCGGGTGTCGAAGCGCTCCGTGCTCGAGTTGGGCGGCTCGGACGCGTTCGTGGTGCTCGCCGACGCGGACGTCGAGGCAGCGGCCGCGGCGGCGGTCCGGGCACGGTTCACGAACTCCGGTCAGAGCTGTGTGTGCGCGAAGCGGTTCATCGTGGAGGAGGCGATCGCGGACGAGTTCGTCGACCGGTTCGTTCAAGGGGTGAAAGAGCTGACGGTAGGGGATCCCACCGATCGCGGGACCGCCGTCGGGCCGCTGGCGCGCGACGACCTGCGGGCCGCGCTGCAGCGGCAGGTTGCCGAGTCGGTCGCGGCCGGAGCGGTCCTGGTGACCGGTGGCGCGAGCATCGACGGGCCGGGGTTCTTCTTCGAGCCGACCGTGCTGACCGGGACCGCTCCGGGGATGCCGGCGTTCGACGAGGAGACGTTCGGCCCGGTCGCCGCGGTGGCGGTGGCGCGGGATTCCGACCATGCGGCTGAGCTGGCCGGGGCGACGCAGTACGGGCTCGGGTTGAGCATCTGGACCGGGGATCCGGCGCGTGGCGTCGAGTTGGCACGGCGGATCACTTCGGGAGCTGCCTTCGTCAACGCGGTCGTGGCCTCCGACCCGCGGGTGCCGTTCGGCGGGACGAAGCGGAGCGGCTACGGCCGTGAGCTGGCCGGACACGGGCTGCGCGAGTTCACGAACATCCGCACGTACTGGGTTGCCGGCTGAGACGTCCGGGTGGCCCGGCGGGGGAGCGCCCTACGATAGGAAGGGTGAGCGAGATCATCGAGCTGGCCCGCCGGGCGCGCGAGGCGTCGTACGCGCTGGCGGAGGCCTCCCGGGCGACCAAGGACGCGGCGCTGCACGCGATGGCGGCGGCGCTGCGGGCGAACACGGACACCATCGTCGCGGCGAACGCGAAGGACGTCGCGGCCGCGCGCGAAGCCGGTACGCCGGAGTCGACGGTGGACCGGCTGGCGCTGAACCCGGACCGCGTGGACGCGATGGCCGCCGGTCTCGAGCAGCTCGCCGGGCTGACCGACCCGGTCGGTGAGGTCGTCCGCGGCTACACGCTCCCGAACGGGCTGGAGCTCCGGCAGGTCCGTGTGCCGTTCGGCGTGGTCGGGATCATCTACGAGGCCCGGCCGAACGTGACCGCCGACGCGGCCGGCATCTGCCTGAAATCCGGCAACGCGGTGCTCCTGCGCGGGTCGTCCTCGGCGGCCGCGTCCAACGAGGCGATCGTCGCCGTACTGCGGGACGCTGCCTCGGAAGCCGGTCTGCCGGCCGATGTGGTCCAGGGCGTGCCGACGGATCGGGCCGCGGTGAAGGAGCTCATGCAGGCGCGCGGGCTGGTCGACGTACTGATCCCGCGGGGTGGTGCCGGGCTGATCCAGACCGTGGTGTCCGAGTCGACCGTGCCGGTGATCGAGACCGGGGTCGGCAACTGTCACGTCTACGTGGACGCGGACGCGGATCTCGACCTCGCGCTGACGATCCTGCTGAACGCCAAGACCCAGCGGCCGAGCGTGTGCAACGCGGCCGAGTCGTTGCTGGTGCACTCGTCGGTGGCCGAGGAGTTCCTCGCGCGGGCGCTGCCGGCTCTCACCGAGGCGGGCGTGACCGTCCACGGCGATCCGGCAGTGGTTGCCGCTGGCAAGGACGTGGTGGCGGCGACCGAGGAGGACTTCGGGGCCGAGTACAACTCGCTGGATCTGTCGGCGGCAGTGGTCGACTCGCTGGAGGCCGCGGTGCGGCACATCCGCCGCTACAGCTCGGGTCACACCGACGCGATCATCACGCGCTCACAGGCCGCGGCCCGCCGGTTCGTGGCCGCGGTCGACTCGGCCGCGGTGGTGGTGAACGCGAGCACACGGTTCACCGACGGCGGCGAGTTCGGGTTCGGCGCGGAGATCGGCATCTCGACCCAGAAGTTGCACGCCCGCGGTCCGATGGGGCTGCCGGAGATGACCTCGACCAAGTACGTCGTCACCGGCGAGGGCCAGATCAGAACCTGAACGTCCGCAGGACGGGAGGCTCCACCGACTGGATCGCGAGCGCGCCCACGTAACCGGGATCGGTGGTCAGGTCCAGCAGTTGAAACCCGGCCGGCGGACCCGTGATCGTCCGCAGGTCGGTCCGGAGTCCGTCGCCGGTCGCCTTCACGACGGCCTCCTTGCGCGTCCAGGCCGTGGTGAACGCCAGGGCCCTGCTGCCGTCCCGGGGCAGTGACGCGGTCTCGGCGGCCGACAGGCTGATGCGCGCCAGCCCGTCGACATCGAGATCCGGATCGACCTTCTCCACATCGAGCCCGACCGGACGATCGCTCACCGCGACCCCGACGAGGTCGCCGGAGTGCGTCACGGACAGTTCGACACCCTCCGCTCGCACCTTCCCGTGCGGTTTCCCGCACTCCGGGCACGTCCGGTCCAGCCGGATACTTGCCGCGGGCAACGAGAAGCGGGCGGCGAGAACCCGCCGTACGATCGTGCAGCCCAGCAGGAAGCGCGCCTTGTCGGCGGCCCGCACGTAGGCGGTCAGCCGACCGAGCTCGACCGGGTCCAGGTCGGGGGCGAACTCGTCCCGCACCTGCCCGATCCGCCCCCACCACAGCTCGACCTCGGTCATCCTGCGAGGGCCCACTCGACGGCCTCGGAGATGTCGGTCACCGGGTAGCGCACCGCCTGGACTACGCGATCCGGGCCGACCACGAGTACGACTCGCTTCAATCGCTCGTACCCGCCGGCCCGGAACGTCGGCAGGCGGAGGGCGGCGGCGAGTTCGAGGTCGAGGTCGGACAGCAGGAGGTGCGGAATCTCCTCGGTGGTCGCGAACGCTCGCTGTTCGTCCGGGCGCTGGGTGCTGACGCCGCGGACCGCGAGTCGCTTCGCGGTGAAGTCGTCGTACCGGGCGGCGAAGAGGCGGTTCTCCAGCGTGCAGCCGCTGGCTCCGGCGATCTCGCTCCAGCCGTCCGGGAGCGGGGTGGGCCGTCCGGTCGCCGGGTAGCCGAAGAGTACGGTTGCGCGGGCGTCGGTGTCGACCACGTCGAGCGTCGTACCGGCGGTGGACGGGAGAGCGACCTCAGGGATGCGCTGCCCGGTGAGCTGGTGGATCCGATGGGCGGGCGGCTCGGCGTCGGTGTTGGTGCCGGTGAGTGAGCCGTCGCCGAGGAGCCAACGGTCGCCCCAGTCCTGGAGCGCGACCAGCACGGGCAGCAGGGCCCGGCCGCGCGGCGTGAGGTGGTAGGCGTAGCGGGTCGGCCGGTCCTGGTACGCCGACCGCTCGACGATCCCGCTGTCGAGCAGGCCGGCCAGCCGCTCGGTCAGCACCTTGCGGGAGATGTGCAGCGAGTCGGCCAACTGGTCGAACCGGTCGAGGCCGCGGGCCAGGTCGCGGACGATCAGCAGTTCCCAGCCGTCGCCGATCACGCCCAGGGACTGCGCGATCGCACAGTCCGGCTCGGGCTCGAAGCTGCTCCGCCGCACGTTGCCCCCAATCCGGTTGCCACCACGCTAGCCCGACGAGTAAGTTCCTATCAGGAACTCACTCTAGCCGTGCTCTCTGTGGGGGTGCCATGTACTGGCGACGGATCGCGGAACTGCCGGGATGGCTGAAGGCGGTGATGGCCGGGCAGCTGGTGAATTCGGCGGGGGCGCTGGCGTGGATCTACCTCACGCTCTACCTGGTCGAGGACCGCGGGATGTCGGCCGGGGAGGCCGGCTTCGCGGCGGCGGCGTACGGCGTCGGTCTGCTCGGCGGCAACCTCGGCGGCGGGTGGTTCGGCGACCGCTTCGGGCTGCGGTCGGCCGCGGTCGCGAGTCAACTCCTGTGGGCGGTGTCGTGTGCGGCGATGCCGTTCGTGCCGACCGCCGGTCTCGGGGTGCTCGCCGCGGTGGCCGGGCTGTTCGGGGGAGCCAGTCGGCCCAACCTGAGTGCCTTGGTGGCGACCGCGCTGCCGGACTCGCGTCGGCGGGAAGGCATCGCGCTCTCGCGGACGGCGAGCAACGCCGGGTTCACCATCGGACCACCGCTCGGCGGACTGCTGGCTGCATTCGACTTCTCGTTGGTCTTCGTGCTGGACGCGGTGTCGAGTCTCGTCCTGGCGGTAATCGTCTGGCGGTTCGTGCCGGCCGGCCGTCGTACTGTCGCGCGGGTTTCCGCCGGGTTGTGGCGGGCGTTGTTGCGGGATCGGTCCGTGGTGGTGCTGCTGGCGACGATCGTCGTGGTGGACACCGTGTATCGGCAGGTGTTCGCGACCATGCCGTTGTTGCTGCGGGACGCCGGTTCGCCTGCGGTGGCTTATGGGGTGCTGATCGGGCTGAGCTCGGTGGTGATCGTGTGCTGCGAGGCGCCGCTCGCCGTCCGGCTCCGCGGTCACCGCGCCTTTCGGGTGATCGCTGTCGGCTTCGCGCTGGTGGGATCGGGGTTGGCGGTGCTGGGGGTGCTGCCGGCGCTCGGGGTCTTACAGGTGCTGGCCGGGGCGACGCTCGCGATCGTGGTGATCACGGCGGGGGAGATGCTCTACAAACCGACCGCCACGGCCTACGTCGCCGACGCCGCGCCGGAGGGGATGGTCGGCCGGTACTCGAGCCTGTACGCCGCCGCGTCGATCAGCGGGATGTTCCTCGCGCCAGCGCTCGGCGGATCGGCGTACGAACACGCTCCGGGGCTGCTCTTCCCGGTCGCGGCGGGGCTGGCGCTCGCGGCGGGCGTCGTACTAGCCCTGGTCGGGGAGCGGGGCCGGGCGGCCCTCCCAGCGGGTCGACAGGACGACGGTCGTGCGCGTGCGGACCACGCCGTTGACGCGGCGCAGTGAGCCGACCACCGCTTCGAGCTGGGTGACGTCGGGGACCCGGACCTTCACCACAAGCTCCTGGTCGCCGGCGACGAACCAGCAGTCCTCGACCGCGACGATCTCCCGGACCTGCTCGACGATGTCGTCGGTCTCCACGTCGTCGCGCTGGAACAGCCCGATCAGCGCGCTCGTCCCGAGGCCGACCCGCTCCGGCGCGACCACGGCGCGGTACCCGAGCAGCACTCCACGTTCCTCCAGCCGCCGTACCCGCTCCTGGACGCTCGGACCCGACAGCCCGACCACGCGGCCGAGCTCGGCCCAGCTGGACCGGCCGTTCGCCCGGAGTGCCTCGATCAGCTGCCGGTCGATCACGTCCATCGGCGTACATCCTCCCGTTTGCCACAGATTCTTAGGCCTGTGGTCCAATCTACCTTCAATTCGTTTGTGTATGCTGCGGGCGCGGCGTAGAATGTGTGGTGTCGGGATCGTCCGTCCCGATACCGTCGTTGCTACCCAGTGAAGGAATCATGATCACCCCCGAAGTCGCCCGTGCACATATCGACGAGCTGCACCGCGCCGCCGCCCGGTACAACCGCGCCGCCGCCGTTCCGTCCGTCTGGCGCCGGCTGCTGACCCGCCACATCCGCCACAGCTGACCCGACTCCCGCGCGACCGGTGAGCCCGCTGGGCGCCCGGTCGCGCTCCTGTCGGTGGACACGAGATAGGCTCTGAGGCATGCAAACGCACCTGCTGCCGCTGTTCGCGGCTGTCGAAGAGGCCGGCGCCGAGGCTGCGCACATCTCGCCGTGGTGGTACGGCGGGTTCTCGCTGTTCGTGCTCGTCCTGCTGCTCGCGATCACGGTCATCATGGGCAAGGGGCGGCCGCACAGCTGAGCGGCCTGACGAGCTGACGTGGCACTTGTGGAGCGGGTCCGGCGCCTCGGCGTGATGGGCGGCACGTTCGACCCGATCCACCACGGTCACCTGGTCGCCGCCAGCGAGGTGCAGTCGTACTTCGACCTGGACGAGGTCATCTTCGTCCCGACCGGCCACCCGTGGCAGAAGTCGGAGCGGAAGGTCTCGCCGGCCGAGGACCGCTACCTGATGACGGTCATCGCGACGGCGTCGAACCCGCGGTTCTCGGTCAGCCGGGTCGACATCGACCGGCCGGGGCCGACGTACACGATCGACACCTTGCGCGACCTGTCCAAGCTGTACCCGGACGCCGAGCTCTTCTTCATCACCGGTGCCGACGCGCTCGCCCAGATCCTCACCTGGCGCGACGTCGACGAGATGTTCAAACTGGCCCAGTTCGTCGGGTGTACCCGGCCGGGCACCGAGGGTCTCGAGCTCCCGCTCGACAAGCTGCCGATGGACCGGATCACCCTGCTCGAGGTGCCCGCGCTGGCGATCTCGTCCACCGAGTGCCGCGAGCGGGTCGCCAAGGGCAACCCGACGTGGTACCTCGTGCCCGACGGCATCGTCCAGTACATCGCCAAGCGTGAGCTCTACACCAACCGTTAGGAACCAGATGCCAGCCACCGAACGCGCCATCGAGCTGCTCACCGCGGCGGCCGAGGCGGCCCACGACAAGAAGGCCGAGAACGTCCTCGCGTTCGACGTCTCCGAGCAACTCGCCATCACCGACGCCTTCCTGGTCGCGTCCGCCTCCAACGACCGCCAGGTCCGCGCCATCGTCGACGCCGTCGAGGAGAAGCTCCGGGTCGACTTCGACGCCAAGCCGGTCCGCCGCGAAGGCGCCCGCGAAGGCCGCTGGGTGCTGCTCGACTACCTCGAGGTCGTCATCCACGTGCAGCACTCCGAGGAGCGCAGCTTCTACGCCCTCGAGCGGCTCTGGCGCGACTGCCCGGTGATCCCGCTGCCCTCGCCGATCCCTTCCGCAGAATGACGGCAGGCCGCCTGATCGTCTGGCGTCACGGCCGGACGGAGTGGAACCTGCAGGACAAGATCCAGGGCCAGGCCGACATCCCCCTCGACGACGTCGGCATCTCCCAGGCCCGCGCCGCCGCCGCTCGGCTGGCCTCGCTCGCCCCGACCCGCCTGTTCGCCAGCGACCTCCAGCGCGCCGCCGCCACCGCCGCCGAGCTCGCCGCCCTCACCGGCCTCAAGGTCGAGTACGACGAAGCCCTCCGCGAGATCGACGTCGACGACTGGGCCGGCATGACCATGGCCGAGCTCGCCGCCATCCACCCCGAGGCCGCCGCCCGCATCCGCGCCGGCGAACCCCAACGCCGCGGCACCGCCGGCGAAACCGTCGAAGAGGTCGCGCTGCGGTTCTCGGCCGCACTCGAGCGGATCGCCGACCAGGGCGGCTCCGCGGACACAGTCGTCGTGGCCACCCACGGGCTCGCCGCCCGGGTCGGCATCTGCGTGTTCCTCGGCATCCCCCAAGACCACTGGCCCGCGTTCGGCGGCCTCTCCAACTGCAACTGGGTCTCCCTCCTCCCGAGCCGCAACCACCGCTGGCGAATCGAAGAATGGAACGCCGGCTCCCTCCCCGAACCAGTAATGAGCGACGACCCCCAACGCTGAGGACCGCCAAAGGACGCCGCTCCGCGGCGGCGGAGCTTCCGGCGCCTTCGGCGCGCCGCGAACCGCAGTCCGGCGCACTGCGCTCGGCGTACAACCGCGAACCCGTAGAAGGACGCCGCTCCGCGACGGCAGACCTTCCGGCGCCTTCGGCGCTCCGCGAGCCGTGGTGGACGTACAAGGTGGTCGGCGGACCACCGTGGACGGGTGTACGAGACGCGCCGGACGACGGTGGACGGGTGGGATGGACGCCGCTCCGCGGCGGCTGACCTTCCGGCGCCTTCGGCGCGCCGCCAGCTGTGGCTGGGCTCACCGCGCTCGGCGGACGACTGAGCCGCGTGCAGGACACGGCTCAGTGGCGGCAACGCGGTCGCCCGGGCGTTCGTCTGTCACCCTTCGGTCTCCGGCACCCGTCGACACGGCGCGCGCCCGGGGTCCGGCGTCCTGCGCTCGGCGGTGCCCCGGAGTCGCAGCACACGTAGGCGGTGACCGAGGGTGCTACGTACGCCCGCTGGCTGCCCGCGCCTCGGGGGCCGGGAGCGGACGTGCGGGCCATCACAATTCTCGACTGCCTCGCGTTCCAGGCGTGCCGCCGGCGGCGGCCTTCGCGTTGTGATGGCCTGGCGGTCCGTCGGCGCGATCGATCTGCGACGGTCGGCGGCCGTAAGCCCCGTCGCGACCGGGCCGCCGTACGTGCTCTGGTTCGATGCGGGATCGTCGGTGACGCAAGGCAACAACCGCGGTGCCTATGTGCGTTCTCCGGAGCTACCGGGGAGGGGTGTATCCGATTTTTCTTTGGAGCCACTCATCCGCTAAACTTCCGGAGTCGCAAGACACCGCAACACCTTCGGGGCTTTGGCGCAGTTGGTAGCGCGCTTCCATGGCATGGAAGAGGTCAGGGGTTCGAATCCCCTAAGCTCCACCGCAAGATCCAGCAGGTCAGGAGGCATTTCCGCCCCCTGACCTGTTCTCGTTGAGGGGTCTGTGGGAGAAGTTTGGGAGGACCGCTCGCCTCCCGCAGCCAACGCCTCGCCTCTCGCTCACAGCCTCCTCGATGGTGTCGCTGTCAGGCGAGAGGCGCCGACGAGCGCGCACCGCCCAGGTCGCGGTCGAGATGTCTGGGGCGCTAGCGCGCCCGGACTCGCACGCTCTTAGGATCGGTGGCCCGTAGCCTGGCCGGCCACGGGAAGTCCAGGGGCTCGGGACTTGCGCTCCACTGTTCGCCGAGTTCCCGCAGCACAGTCGTGGCACGGTCGATGTCCTCGTCCGGATACGGATAAGGATCCTGAGAGATGACTCCCCAACTCTCGCGCACTTGGGCGTACGGCGTCGGTCGCCGCTTCTCGACGGCTTCATGGATGACCGCCGCAATCGCCTCACTGACTCCGATACCCTTCGCGGCCTTCACGATGCGGTCGCTACGGACCTTGGCGTCGTAGCGTGCCTTGCCCTCGATCTGAGTCATGGTCGAGAAGACCGCGCCTGCCGCGATCACGCCGAAGATCCCGTCGGCGATGCCGAGCTCCCGTTCGGTCACCGCATGCGAGAGGTCATGCGGTACGCGCCACTTGCGTGTGTACGACGAGAGCGTGAAAACTGCGCCGTCCGCCCGCCGAATCAACGTCAGGCTCTCGCCGCGCGGATCGTGCAGGAAGGTGAGACGCATGTCATCCAGGGTGGCGTCGCGCTCGGACATGCACCAATGGTTTCCGCTCCGACTGCGCAGATTCCGGGCACGAGTCAGCCCTCCGATCTGTGCTTGTCACCGTCGTCCATGACGGTTGTCGATGTTGCCGACATCACCGCTCATCTGCCACAGATCGAGTGTGCTTGATGCGATTTGGTTGGCGCAGGCTTCTGTTGGTTGGGTGGTTGTGTCTACCCGGAGGTCGTACGGCATGCCTTCGTGGATTCGGGTTTCGGACCAGCGGGCGAGGCCTGTGCGTCCGTTGCGTGCGGTCTCTCGGCGTTCCAGTTCATCGAGGTTGCAGTGAACGCCTACCGAGAAGACGTCGAGGTCAGCGAGAGTTGCTAACCAGTGGTCTCTTACCTCGGGTCCTAGGATCAACTCGTCGACGATGACGCGGTTCCCGGCCTGGACGAATTCGCGTACGGCTCGGTGAAAGCCCTTCAGCATGCGCAGGCCGACCGGGCCGTACGAGATGGCGGTGACGGGCTTGCCGTTCTCCTCCGGTAGGTCTACGTACTGGAATCCCTGGTCCCGGGGAGCGCCCATCGGACCGCCGGCCCACTGGGGCGGGACCATTGCGAAGCACGTGTCCAAACCCATCAGCAGATAAGGCTGGTCCAAGGTGTCCTGCAGCGCATTGCCCAACGTCGTCTTGCCGGAGGACGAGGCGCCGTTGAGAAAGATGACCGAAGGCGTGGAGGTCCGCGTCACCGCACGAGCGTAACGGCGCCCGGGTCAGTGGAGTGCCTCGCTGGATGGCGTTCGCGTTGCACTGAGACCGAGTTCCCTTCGGCTGGCGTCGACGAAGGCTTACTGGCGATACGCCGAGGGGGCCTACAAGCGCTGAGGAAGCCACAACGGCCGCCAGAGTGCGCGTTATCCGGTATAGTGGTCAGTCTGGTGGTCACTAAGGAGGTGGCTGATGTTTAGGCCAGTACCCGCGCGGACTCGGTTGGGGGCGGAACGGATCGGGGCGTATCTGACGGCGTGGCGGAAGCTTCAGGGGCTGACCACCGCGCAAGTGGCCGAACGGGCCGGGATCTCTCGAGGGACACTGCGGAAGTTGGAGCATGGCGAGACGACCGTCGGCCTTGACGTACTTCTCAATGTGACTCGTGTGCTGGGCGCACTTGACCGGGTGGTCGCTTCGTTCGATCCGTACGAGACCGACCTAGGGCGGGCGCGTGCGGACGAGGCGCTCCCGAAGCGAGTGCGGACGTGACGTCTTCGCTCCTGGTCAGCGTCGAGATCGACGGCGAGCCGGTCGACGTCGGCACGGCGTACTTGACTCAGCGTCGAGGTTCATCCACCTCCTTTCAGTACGCTCCCAGCTACCTCGGTCGTAAGGGCGCGTACGCCGTCGACCCCGCCGTCGAGCTGTTCGCCGGCCCTCAACGGATCGAGGGGCTCCCAGGCGCATTCGCGGACTGTTCGCCAGACCGTTGGGGCAGAAACCTCATCACCAAACGCCACCAAGCACTGGCGCTCAGAGAGGGCCTGAGCCCACGGTCGCTGGGTGATGTGGACTACCTCATCGGTGTGAGCGACCTGACGCGGCAAGGCGCACTTCGATTCAGGCTCGATGCCGATGGCCCCTTTCTCGACCCTGACCTGCAAGTGCCGAAGTTGGTCGAGTTACCGCGACTGCTCCACGCAGCCGATCAGGTCGCCGAGGGCAGGGACGACCTCGCCGCGATCAAGGTGCTACTGGACGCGGGCTCGGGGTCACTTGGCGGTGCGCGACCGAAGGCATCGGTCCGGGACGAGGGACGATTGCTGATCGCAAAGTTCCCGCACCGTGGTGACGACTGGGATGTCATGGCCTGGGAGAAGACAGCGCTCGACCTGGCTGAGCGGGCTGGGATCGAGGTCCCGGGAAGTGAGCTGCTACAGATCGACGGCCGCCATGTACTGGTGCTCGAGCGGTTCGATCGTGACGACGTACGACGCCGTGGGTACATCAGCGCGATGACTTTGATCGAGGGACGCGACGGGGATGTCCGCGACTACGTCGAGCTTGCGGAGACGCTGACCGAGCACGGCGCGCGAGTGAGGACGGACCTCCACGAGCTCTGGCGGCGAATCGCCTTCTCGGTGGCGATCCACAACACCGACGACCATCTGCGGAACCACGGTTTCCTGCGCGATGCAGGTGGATGGAGGCTGTCGCCGGTCTTCGACATCAACCCGAATCCGAACATCTCCGAGGAGCGGGTGACCGGGATCGGTGGTGCACGCAGCCGAACGGACGAGCTGACCGGGTTGATGATGTACTCCGAAACGTTCGACCTGAGTTCACGCGAAGCCCAGCAGATCCTGCGGGAGGTCGACGATGCGACCGCGGACTGGCGCAGAGTCGCCGCATCGCACGGGATCGGCGAGGCCGAGCGGCGCCGTTTCGAACCTGCCTTCGAAGGACTGCGAGAGCAGATCGGGTCGATCATTGGCGGAGCGTCGGTCGATGTGCGCGTGCGGTCTGGCGACGGTCGGCAGTCACGGGTGCCGAAGGGCGCCAAGGGGGCCGGCCGGTTCGCCGCCCGGCCTGGCCGTGGACGCCCGTCGTGATGCTTTGCGCTCGGCTTGGTGTTGCCGACACGTCGCCGTACGTCACTGCCGGACCCTAAGCTGCGCGGTCGTGCGGTTAGCAGGGGGTTGCTGTTAGGCGGATGTAGTAGACGGGGGTCCAGTTGTAGAGGTCTCGGACTGGGGGTGGTTCGCAGCCCAGTTGGTTGCCGTTGGCGCCCAGGATTCTCATGGCGGCGCCGAAGCCTTGGGTGTTGTTGGCTACGCCTACGCCGAACCAGTTGTGGAGGGTGTAGGTGCCGTACTTGTAGAACTTGAACCAGTAGTAGCCGTTGCCGTAGGGGACGGAGGCGCAGGCGTAGCCGACGTCGCAGTTGACGCTGGGGCTGCCCGGCGGGAGGTACACCCGGGACGCCGCGGCCGGCGAGGTCGTCGGCGCCGCCGCAGCCGCCAAAGGCGCCGCCGCTGCCGAAGTCGCCGCTGCCAAAGGCGCGGCCGCCGGAGGGGCGGGTGACTGGTCTGGGAATGGTGGGGGCGCTGCGTGGGTGGGGGTTGTGGTGAGCGCCAGGAGGGTGGTGAGCAGGGTCAGGGCTGCGGTGGCCGTTCGCGTTCGGGGTCCCATGAGTCCTCCCAGGGGATTGTCGACGGTTGATTCAGTCGACCACCGCGGGGTGTCACGGGGCGGACCTTTCCAACAGGCTCGAAAAGGTCCGCCCCGTCGGTGACTCGCTCAGAGGGCGTGGGCGGTGATGTCTCCTTGGGTGGTGGTGGCGTGGATGGTGACGTCGGGGGTGTCGGCGGCGTTCTTGAGGGTGTTGTCGATGCGGCCGAGGGTGGTGCCGGCGTCGAGGGTGGCGGCGGCAGACGAGCCGACGGTGATGTTGCCGGCCTGGGTGCGCAGTACGACGTTGCCGCGGACGGCGTCGGTGATCCGGATGTCGCCCTTCGACGCGGAGATCTCGGCGGAGCCGTCGAGGCGGGTGATGGTGACGTCGCCGGCCGCGATGGTCAGCCGGGCGTTCGCGACCTCGTCGAGCTCGATCGCGCCGTGGGCGCCCTCGTACGCGAAGTCGCCGTACTGTCCGGTCGCCCGGAGCTCGGCGCTGGCCGCCTTGGCCTCGACCTGGGAGCCTGCCGGCAGGTTGACGGTGACGTCGACGGAGCCGGAGCTGCCGAGGATCTGGTTCTTCACCAGGCCCTGGATCCGGAGTACGCCGTCCGCGTAGTCGACCGTGGTGTCCTCGGCCGCCTGCACGTCCCGCTTCTTCGCGGCGTTCGCGGGCTGGACGTCGACGGTGGTGTCGGTCCGGTCGGTCGCGACGAACTGGATCCGGCCGGCCGGGATGTCGAGGACGACGGAGACCGGGGCGGTGGTGGCGAAGGTGTGCATTGTGTGCTCCTCAGGAATGTGTCGAAACGTGGTGACAGGAGCAACTCTGACGGGGTGCGCTGACACCGCCCCGCCACCGCACTGACGCGGCTGTCAGCCGTGTCAGGACAGTGTCAGGGCGGTGTCCGGGCGCCCACGCACTGTTGTCGCATGACGACTTCAGCGATCACGGCCTCCGGCCTCCGGAAGGCCTACCAAGACAAAGTGGTGCTCGACGGCATCGACCTGGAGGTCCCCGCGGGGACGATCTTCTCCCTGCTCGGTCCGAACGGCGCCGGCAAGACGACCACGGTCAACGTGCTCACCACGCTGATCAAGGCCGACGGCGGCACGGTCCGGGTGGCCGGGTACGACGTCGCGACCGAGGCCAAGGCGGTCCGGGCGGCGATCGGGGTGACCGGCCAGTTCGCCGCGGTCGACGAGCTGCTGACCGGGCAGGAGAACCTGCAGCTGATGGTGGACCTGCACCGGATCCCGGCCGGGGACGGCAAGAAGCTGGTCGCCGACCTGCTGGACCGCTTCGAGCTGACGGAGTCGGCGCAGAAGCCGGCCACGACGTACTCCGGCGGGATGCGCCGCAAGCTCGACCTGGCGATGACGCTGGTCGGCGATCCGCGGATCATCTTCCTGGACGAGCCGACGACCGGGCTGGACCCGCGCAGCCGGCGGACGATGTGGTCGATCATCCGTGAGCTGGTGGCCGACGGCGTGACCATCTTCCTCACCACGCAGTACCTCGAGGAGGCCGACCAGCTGGCCGACCGGGTCGCGGTCCTCGACCAGGGCCGGCTGGTTGCCCAGGGCACCCCCGACGAGCTCAAGCGGCAGATCCCCGGGACGCACGTCCGGTTCCGGTTCGGCACGGCCGAGGAGCTCGACGCGGCCGCCCGGATCATGCCGGACTCCACCCGGGACGACGAGACCCTGACCCTGCAGGTCCCCAGCGACGGCGGCACCAAGTCGGTCCGCGGCCTGCTGGACCGGCTCGACGAGTACTCGCTGAGCGCCGAAGAGTTCTCGGTCCGCACCCCGGACCTCGATGACGTTTTCCTCGCCCTCACGGGCCACACCACGGAGGTAGTCGCGAAATGAAGTCCCCGTCGATCGTGATGTTGCGCCGCAACTTCAAGCACATCGCCCGGAACCCGATGACGGTGTTCAACGCGGTCCTGATGCCGGTCGTGGTGATGCTGATGTTCGTGTACGTGTTCGGAGACGCGTTCAGCGTCGGTGTCGACTACGTCGACTACGCGACCCCGGGCCTGCTCCTGCTGGCCGTCTGCTACGGCCTGGGCTCGGTGGCGGTGTCGGTCAACTCCGACGCCACCAAGGGCATCATCAACCGGTTCAAGGTGATGGACGTGCCGCGCAGCGCGGTGCTGACCGGGCACGTCGTCGCCAGTCTGCTGACCAACCTGCTCGCCATCGCGGCGATCCTCGGTGTCGCGTTCCTGCTCGGCTTCAGCCCGTCGGCGAGCTTCGTCGACTGGCTCGGCGTGATCGGCGTCGTCGTACTGCTCGGCTTCGCGGCCGGCTGGCTGACGATCGCTCTGGGGCTGGCGGCGAAGTCGCCGGAGACCGCGGGCCTGGCGTCGGTGCCGCTGGTGATGCTGCCGTTCTTCAGCAGCGCGATCGCACCGACCGACAAGATGGGCCCCGGCGTCCGGCAGTTCGCGGAGTACCAGCCCTTCACACCGATCATCGAGACGCTGCGCGGGCTGCTCAACGGTACGCCGGCCGCCGGCGACGTCATCCCGGCCGTGGCCTGGTGCGTCGGGATCGCCCTGGTCGGCTACCTGTGGGCGTCCAACACGTTCACGAAGCGAGCGTGACCTCGGCCAACGCCCTCCAGTCCGCCTTCGCACCCTCTTGCGTCGCCTCGGTGAACCCCGTGTCGCCGAGGCGACGCCGTATGTCCTGCTCGATCCGGTCGATGTCCGGGTTGGAGCGATCACGCAGGCCGGCCACAGCTGTGCTTGCCCCGAGCAACTGGGCCGCCAGCTCGTACCGCTCCTGACGCAGCGCGAGGTCGGCGAGACCCACGAGCGCGTTCGCGAGCATGAGCGCGGACCCGACCTGACGGATGACCTCGACGACGACCGTGAAGTCCGCACGGGCTTGGGCGAGGTCCGGCGCGAGGTAGCCGCTCAACTCGGCGATCACCCCGCGGACACCGGGCCGGTCGGCGGTGCTCGCCAGCCTGGCCGATGCGATCTCGAGCTGCCGGCTCGCCTCCTCGACGTCGCCGGTCCAGCGAGCGAGCCGGGATTTCGACAGGGCGAGCTCGGCCAGCGCCTCCGGCCAGGCCACCTGGCGAGCCAACCGCTCCGCCTCCGCCATGGCCGACGCACCGGCTTCCTCGTCGTCCGCCAGCCAGTACAGCTCAGCCAGCCGCGCCTGCAGCCGTACGGCGTCCTCGGTCGCGCCGACCTCTTCGACCACGACGGTCGCCTGCAGGTAGTAGTCGCATGCACTGCCGAACTCACCGCGTACGGCGACGCGGTCAGCCAGCTCGGTCAACGCGAACGAGGTCAACCACCGCTCGCCGATCGCGCGGGCCTCGGTGAGTGCCTCCTGGAGGTACCGGTCCGCGTCAGTCCCGCCGTCGCCCTGATGGATGCGCAGCTTGCCGAGCTGCAGCCGGGCCAGCGCTCGGACCCAGGGATTGTCGTCAGTGAGCAGCTCCTCGAACGCCGGCACGTGCTCCTCCGGCGCCTCCAGCAGTCGCTCCATCGCGCCGGCGAATCGCACGGCCGGATGCGCGCTCTCGACCTCACGGCTGACCCGGTACGCCTCGTGGATCCACTCCGCCGCGTCGTACTGATCACTCCGCCCGGAGACCCCGAACCCGACGACGAACGAGTAGACGACCGCCTTCACGTCGTTCGGCACGTCGCCCGGCAGCGCCGTGGCCGCCATCAGCAGCTCGTTGGCCTCGGTCTTGTGACCACTGAGCCACCAGTACCAGCAGGCGGCGCCGGCCAGCCGCATAGCACCCTCGGCCTCGCCCGCTGCCAGCGCGCCGCGCATGGCCGCGGTGATGTTGTCGTGCTCGGCCCCGAGTACGGCGAGCCACTCGAGCTGCTCGGTACGCCGCAGATGCGGGTCCGCGGTCTCGGCGAGCTCGGTGAAGTACGCCAGATGCAGATGCCGGGCCAGCTCCGACTCGCCCGCCTCCTCGAGTCGCTGGACGGCGTACTCCCGGACCATGCCGAGCATCCGGTAGCGCGGAGCCTCGTAGCCCTCGGCAACTACCAGCGACTTCTCGGTGAGCGCGGTCAACAGCTCCAGTACGTCGCGCGCGTCGACGGACTCACCCGAGCAGACGTGCTCGGCCGCTTCCAGGCTCGCGCCGCCCGCGAAGACCGACAACCTGCGCAACACCACTCGCTCGGCCTCGCTGAGCAGCTCCCAGCTCCAGTCGATCACCGCGCGCAGGGTCCGGTGCCGCGGCAGGGCGGTCCGGCTGCCGCCGGTCAGCAGGCGGAACACGTCGTCGAGCCGGTTCGCGAGCTGGTCCAGGGTCATCGTGCGCAACCGGGCCGCGGCGAGCTCGATCGCCAGCGGCATCCCGTCCAGTGCCCGGCAGACCCGGGCCATGGTCCTCAGCGTGGCGGCGTCGTGCCCGAGATCCGTGCGGACGGCGCCGGCCCGGTCGCGGAGCAGCTGGATCGCCGGCGACGACTCGATGTCGCGGAGGTCGGCGTTCTCGTCGGGCAGGATCAGCGGTACGACGTGCCACAACGCCTCGCCGGTGATGCCGAGGGGTTCGCGACTCGTCGCCAGGATCCGCAGCCGACGGCACTCGCCGAGCACCCGGTGGGCGAACGTCGCCGCCGACTCGATCACGTGCTCGCAGTTGTCCAGGATCAGCAGCAGCTCCCGGTCGCCGATCGCGGTGATGACCCGGTCCGTCGGCTCGGCATCCGGTGGCCCGCCGAGCAGCGCGTCGCGGTGACCGAGCGCCGCGAGCGCGGCCTGGGCCACGTCGTCGTCGGCTCCGATGGCCGCGAGCTCGACCATCCTGGCCCCGTCCGGCAGGTCGCCGAGCAGCGAACGCGCGGTCTCCGACGCCAGCCGGGTCTTCCCCGAGCCGCCCGGTCCGATCAAGGTGGTGAGCCGGTGGCCGGTGACCAGGTCGGTGACCGCGGCGACGTCGGCGGCCTTGCCGACGTAGCTGGTCAGCTCGGCGCGCAGGTTGGACGGCGGGCTCTCGGTCTTCCGTCCGAGCTCGCCTCGCAGCAACGCCAGGTGCAGCTCGGCGAGCTCCGGCGAGGGGTCGACGCCGAGCTCGTCGGCCAGCGTCTTCCGCGTCCGTTCGTACACGAGCAGGGCCTCGGAGTCGCGGCCCGACGCGACCAGGGCGCGGATCAGCGCGCCGACCAGGCGCTCCCGCACCGGGTGGGCGGCGACCAGGTCGGTCAGTTCGGAGACCAGGTCGGCGCCGTGGCCGAGGGTGATCTCGGCGTCGTACCGATCCTCCATCGCGGTCAGCCGGAGCCGCTCGAGCCGGGTGGCGGCCGCGTCGAACGCCGTACTGTCCTGGAGACCGATGTCCTGCATGGCCGGGCCGCGCCAGAGGGCGAGCGCCTCGCGCAGTCGGCGTACTCGCTGGGGCTCCTCGCCGTCGCGGGCGGGAGCGAGCAGGCGCTCGAACCGGACGGCGTCGACCGCGTCCGGATCGATCTTCAGCCGGTAGCCGTCGGTCTGGCCCTCGACCGAGCCGTCGGGCAGCACCTTCCGCAGCCGGGAGACCAACCGCTGCAGGGCGTTGGCCGCCTCCGCGGGCGGGTGCTCACCCCAGATCCAGTCGACCAGCGTCGCCTTCGGAACCACCTGGTTCGGCTCGAGCGCGAGCGCGATCAGCAGCGCACGCAACCGGGCGCCCGGTACGTCGGCGAGGACGCCGTCGTCCGTGCGTACCTCGAAGGAACCGAGCATCCCGATCTGCACCCGGCCGATTGTGCCACGGGGCTGTGCAGGCTCCGCGCAGCCCGGGTCAGGCGCTCGGCGGTCGCTCCCGGGCCGCGATCGTGTCGAGGTCGCGGACGGCGTACCGGTGGTGCTCCCACTCCTCCTCGAGGATCACGTGCAGGCAGGACAGGGTGGTCTCCGGGTGGTCCGGGGACCACGGGTTCTTCCTCGCCACGGCCAGCTCTTCGGGGGTGACGGTGGCGATGAAGTCCCGCACCATCGCGACCCGGCCGGCGCGGGCCTCGAGCACCTCGTCGTACGACGGGGTCTCCGTGGTGAACACCGACACGTCAAGGCCATCCTCCTCGGCCTCGGGGTTGGCGATGCCGAGGGGATGGTACGGCTGCTCCAGCTCGAGGATCGCCCTGCGCAGCCAGACGTCGGTGGCCAGGACGAGGTGCCGCAGGGTCTGCGCGAACGACCACTCGCCGTCGACCGACTCGTCGACCGCGCCGGCCGGCATCGCCGTGGCGCGCTCGAGCGTGGCCGCCCAGGTCCCCTCGACGGCGGCCCAGGCCGCGCGCAGGCTGGCCGGATCCGGGGCACGCCGGTCCTCGCGGCCGGGGAAGCGGCGATCGAGCTCAGCCTCGACCAAGGGGACCACGTCGACGCCGTTGACCAGCACGACGTTCTCCTCGTCGGCGAGCCAGGGCGAGTCGATCTCCGTCCGCCGTACCTCGACGCCGCGCATGACGACATCGGTCAGGTCGGCCCCCAGGAACCGCGCGCCCGTCAGGTTCGTGTCGTGGAACGTCGCTCCCCGCAGGTCGTCCGACCGGCTGAATCGCGTCATCGCCCCTCCTCGGCTCAGCTACTGGACCTCACCCTAGGGACGGGCGCCGACACTGTCAGCTGACGGCCTTCTTGACGAGGGCGGTGAGCTTCTTCTCGACGGCGGGGGTCAGCTTGGTGAGGGCGAACGCGGTCGGCCAGAAGTCGCCGTCGTCGAGGTTGGCCGGGTCGTTGAAGCCGAACGTGGAGTAGCGGGACTTGAACTTGCCGGCGCCCTGGAAGAAGCAGACGTTCTTGCCGTCCTTGTAGTAGGCGGGCATGCCGTACCAGAGCTTCGGCTTCAGCTCGGGGGCGTGCTCCTTGATCAGCTCGTGGATCCGCTGGGCCATCGCGGCCTCGTCGTCCGGCAGTTCGGCGATCTTCTCGAGGACGGCGGTCTCGTCGTCCGCCTTGCCGCGGGAGGACTTGAGCTCGCGGGCGCGCTCCTTCATCGCGCCGCGTTCCTCCTCGGTGAATCCGTCGTACGACTTGTCCTTGGCGGTGGTGGTCTTCTTCGCAGTGGCCATCGGAGTGTCCTTGTCTGGCGATCCGTTCTGGTGCTTCTCACCCTAAGGAGCCGGCCGCCGCCGGAGCTTCTCGAATCCTGATCGATTCCGCGGCGGAGAGGGCGGCGGTTGTCGACGCGGCGCCGGCGGGGAGGAGCGGGAGTCGGACGTGCGGGCTCGGGATCCGGCCCTGAGCTGTCAGGACGGCCTTGATGACGGTCGGGTTGGGCTCGGCGAAGAGAGCGCGGGACAGCGGGAGCAGGAGATTGTTCAGGCGACGCCCGTCGTCGGTGGGGCCTGCGAGCCAGTTGGCCACGAGGTCGGCGTACGCGTGGGTGGCGACGTTGGCGCTGGCCAGGATCGCCCCGGTCGCACCGAGTGCGAGCAGTGGCGCCGTGTAGAGGTCGTCACCCGCGAGTACGGCGCAGTCGGCCGGTCGCGTGCTCAGGAACTCCATCGTGGCGTCGTCGATCCCGCCGACGGAATGCTTGAATCCGGCAACGTTCGGGATACGTGCGAGCCGCGCGCAGGTGTCGGCTCCGAGGGTACGGCCGGTGCGGTAGGGGACGTTGTAGACGATCAACGGCACGCGGCTGGCCGCCGCGAGCCGGCGGAAGTGCTCGACGACGCCGTCCTCGGACGGGCGGGTGTAGTACGGAACGACGGTCAGCGCCGCGTCGACCCGCGGGTCGAGGCCGGCGAGTGCCTCGATCGAGCCGGCGGTCGAGTTGGATCCCGCGCCGACGATCAACGTCGCACCACGCTGCTCGCACACGCCGGCGCAGATGTCGACAACCCTACGACGCTCCGCGGCCGTCAGCGTGGCCGGTTCAGCAGTGGTGCCCAAGGCAACGATGCCGACCGCACCGTCGTCGAGGACGGCGTGCGCGAGCGCCTCCAGTACGTCGTCGGCCAGCCGGTCGTCGGCGGTGAACGGGGTGATCAGCGGAACGAAGAGCCCATGGAATGCCATGCCGTCGACTCTCGCTGAGTCGCCTTCATCAGGTCCAGTTCACGTTTCTGCCGATGAGCGTAAGCTCACCTTATGCTCGACGTCCGGAGGCTCCGCCTACTCCGTGAACTGGCCCGCCGCGGCACGATCGCCGCCGTGGCCGAGGCGCTCGCATACACGCCGTCGGCGGTGTCCCAACAACTCACGGCTCTCGAGCGGGAGACCGGCGTACGACTGCTGGAACGCACGGGTCGTCGGGTGACGCTGACTCCGGCGGCTCTCGGACTGGTCGAGCGCACCGAGGAGGTTCTCGCGACCCTGCAGGAGGCCGCGGCCGAGTTGGCCGCTTCCGCGACAGCGCTCAGCGGGACCCTGCGGATCGGAGTGTTTCCGACGGCGGTGTCGACAATCCTCACGCCTGCGCTGGTGGCGCTCAGCACGGACCACCCGGGCCTGGATCTCACGGTGACCGAACTGGACCCAGCTGCGGTCCCGGACGCGCTCCGCGACGAGAGCCTCGACATCGCCCTCATCCAGGAGTACGACTACGTGCCGCTCGTTTCCGACCAGGGTCTGCAGACCGAGCCGCTGCTGGAAGAGACCGTCCATCTGGCCGCGCTGACCGACGAGCCGCTGCCCGCACGCCACGACGCGACCTGGATCGCCGGTACGCCGGGAACGCTGTGTCACGCGATGACGATCAGGGCCTGCGAGGCGGCCGGCTTCACGCCGCGGATTCGCCACCACGCCGACGACTTCGGCGCCGTACTCGCGCTGGTCGCGGCCGGTCAGGGTGTCGCCTTCGTCCCTGACCTGGGCGCGGTCGCGGCTCCCGGCGGCGTCGTACTCAATCCGCTGGAGATCCGGCGCCGTACTCACCTTGCCTACCGCCGAGGCACCGCCAACCACCCGTCTGTCGCCGCCGCCCGCACCGCCCTCCACACGGCGGCCACCAACCCGGGGCTGCGTCGTAGGATCGTGCGCGTGGCGGAGGATGTGGTGGAGCCGACGGAGTTCCCGCGGCGGATGGGCAAGGTCGCGCCGCGCGAGCTCGCGGCCAACGGCTACACGCGCTACGAGCACCTGACCGCCGTCACTCCCGCCGAGCTCCTCAAGATCCACGGCGTCGGCCCCAAAGCCATCCGCATCCTCGAAGAAGAACTCCGTGCTCGAGGCTTAGCCTTCGCCGACGATTAGTGGCCGCCCAGGCGCCGGTTCTCGAGCGCACGCGGGGCTCGGTGGACGTGCATACAGGCCGTCCGGTCTGCAGTTCGACAGGAGGTGTCCCGCGCTGCCCGGTATGGATGAGCGCGGACTGCCGTATTTCCCGAGGTCGCGGCGGCACATGTCCTGTCGAGCTGCAGGCCGGAGTGTGGTGGGTGGCTGTCGGCGGTGTGGTGGAGGTACGGCGAGACTTTGGCTGGGTCAGGCGACATACAGGCAGAACGGATGTCCGGCTGGGTCCAGGAGGACGCGGACGTTGTCCTGGGGCTGGAAGTCAGCGAGCGTCGCGCCCAGCTCGAGGGCGTGGGCGACCGCAACCTCCAGGTCACCGACCTCGATGTCCAGGTGCATCATCATCTGCTGCCGGCCTTCGACCGCCGGCCAGGTCGGCCGGGTCCACGGCGCGGAGGTTTGCGGCTGGAAGGCTAGGTACGTCTCGGAGTCGCCCGGCACTGCCAGGACGAACTCGTTGGGCTCGTTCTTGTGGATCCGCCAGCCGAGCACCTGGTGGTAGAACATCCCGAGCGCCTGCGGGTCCGGGGCGTCGATGACCGTGCCGAGCCAGTGGCCCTTGTGCGAGCGTCCTCGTAGCATCACGGGTCCCTGGGGGTGACGCGGATGGCGTAGGCGGTGGTGAGGCCCAGGGCTACGGAGGTGCCGTCGTGCTCTACGTCGATCGTGGCGTCGTCGCGGCGGTTGACGGTGAGTGTGGTGCCGATGGTGATGCCGAGTTGGTCGAGTTGACGGAGGAGCTCGGGGTCGCTGTCGGAGACCCGCGCGACCCGGGCCCGGACGCCCTCGCCGACGGTGTCCAGCCGGAACTGGTCGTCGGGCGGCATGGTCCCGTCCGCGCGCGGGATGGGGTCGCCGTGCGGGTCGTGGTCGGGTTCGCCGAGGCGGACGGCCAGCCGCTCGACGAAGGTGTCGGAGACGGCGTGCTCGAGGATCTCGGCCTCGTCGTGCACCTCGTCCCAGCCGTACCCGAGGTAGTGGACCAGGAACGTCTCGATCAGCCGGTGCTTGCGGACCATCGCGAGCGCGATCCGCTGTCCCTCGGCGGTCAGCTCGATGGCGCCGTACCGCGCGTGCGCGAGCAGCCCGCGTTCGGTGAGTTTGCGGACCGACTCGGACACCGACGAGGGGGACAGGCCGAGCCGGGTCGCGAGTCCGCCGACGGTCACCGCTTCGTCGGACCACTCCCGGGCGTTGAAGACGGCCTTGAGGTAGTTCTCGACGACTCTGGCTTCCATCGCGTCCTCCCGCTCATCCGATCGCGGCTGCGCGCCGGCGACTGGCCGTCAGATGCTTGCCGAGCACCCCGTGGCGCGGACCGAACAGGTAGACCAGGGCGAACACGACTCCCTGGACCACGACGACGAGCCCGCCCGAGGCGGCGTCCAGCCAGTAGCTGAGGTAGATGCCCAGCACCGAGCATACGGCCGAGATGACCGGCGCGATCACCAGCATGCGACCGGACCGATCGGTCAGCAGGTACGCCGTCGCGCCCGGGATGATCAGCATCGCGACCACGAGAATCACCCCGACCACCTGCAGCGCGACCACCGCGGTCAACGCGAGCATGCCGAGCAGCAGCGCACCCAGCCGGCGCGGGGACAGCCCGATCGCGTGCGCGTGGATCGGGTCGAACGCGTACAACGTCAGGTCCCGCCGCTTGAGCACCAGCACGACCAGAGCCACCGCGGCGAGGACGCCGATCTGGACCAGGTCCGTGGTCGAGACCCCGAGGATGTTGCCGAAGATGATGTGGTTCAGGTCGGTCTGGCTCGGGGTGACGGACACGAGCACCAGCCCGAAGGCGAACAGTGTGGTGAACACGATCCCGATCGCCGCGTCCTCCTTGACCCGGCTGGTGTCGCGCACCACCCCGATCAGCGCGACCGCGAGGAACCCGAACACGACCGCGCCGAGCGCGAACGGCGCACCGATGATGTAAGCGATCACCACGCCGGGCAGTACGGCGTGCGACACCGCGTCACCCATCAACGACCACCCGAGCAGCACGAGCCAGCACGACAGCACCGCACACACGACGGCCGCGAACACCGTGGTGATCAGCGCACGGACCATGAAGTCGTACTGCAACGGCTCGAGCAGGTAGTCGAGCGGCGTCATGCCGCACCCTCCTGCTCGAGTACGTCGAGACCGAAAGCCCGCGCCAAGTTCGCCGGCTGCAACGCCTCGGCGACCGACCCGTGGAACAGCACCCGCTGCAGGAGGAGGACCGCCTCGTCGGCCAGCTGAGGCAGCGCGTGCAGGTCGTGCGTCGACACCAGGATCGCCCGACCGTCTCCGGCCAACTCGCGCAGCAGTCCGACGATCGTCGCCTCGGACCGCTTGTCCACGCCGGCGAACGGCTCGTCCAGCAAGAGGATCCGGGCGTCCTGAGCGATGCCACGGGCAACGAACGCACGCTTCTTCTGCCCGCCCGACAGCCGGCCGATCTGCCGGTCCGCGTACTCGGTCAGCTCGACCCGCTCCAACGCCTCGGCCACCGCGGCGTGGTCGGCGGCCCGCGGGCGGCGGGTGAAACCCTGGTGCCCGTACCGGCCCATCATCACCACGTCGTGCACCGACACCGGGAACGTCCAGTCGACGTCCTCGTTCTGCGGGACGTACCCGACCCGGCCGCGCTTCCGGGCCGCCGCCGGGTCGATCCCGTCCAGCCGGACCGTGCCCTGGTCGGGCCGGATCATGCCCATGATCGCCTTGAACAGCGTGGTCTTCCCGGAGCCGTTCATGCCGATCAGCCCGGTCACCTTGCCCGGCTCGACGGTCAGCGACACCCGGTCGAGCGCGAGCACGTCGCCGTACCGGGCGACGACGTTCTCGACCTCGATCGCGCTCATGACGTGCGTCCCGTGAGTCCGCGGACGATCGTGTCGGCGTCGTACCGGATCAGGTCCAGGTACGTCGGGACCGGGCCGTCCGCCTCGGACAGCGAGTCGACGTACAGCGTGCCGCCGAAGTCCGCGCCGGTCCCCTCGGCGACCTGCCGCATGGACTTGTCCGAGACGGTCGACTCGCAGAACACCGCGGGTACGGCGTTGGTCTGGACGAACTCGGTCGCGGACGCGATCTGCTGCGGTGTCGCCTGCTGCTCGGCGTTGACCGGCCAGATGTACTTCTCGGTCAGCCCGGCGTCGCGGGCGAGGTAGGAGAACGCGCCCTCGCAGGTGACCAGTGCGCGCTGCGTCTTCGGCACCGCCGCCAGCCCCTTGACGAGCTCGTCCTGCACCTTCTGCAGCTCGGCCTTGTACGTCTTCCCGTTCGCCGCGAAGTCGGCCGCGTGCGAGGCGTCGAGCTCGGAGAACGCGTCGACCATGTTGTCGACGTACACCTGCACGTTCTTCGGGCTCATCCACGCATGCGGATTCGGCTTGCCGGCGTACGAGTCCTCGGTGATGTCCATCGGCGCGACCCCGTCGGACACGACTGTGTGCGGTACGTCGACCGACTCGACGAACTGCTGGAACCACAGCTCCAGGTTGAGCCCGTTGTCCAGGATCAGGTCGGCGTCCGACGCCTTCCGGATGTCGCCCGGGGTCGGCTCGTAGCCGTGGATCTCGGCACCCGCCTTGGTGATCGACTCGACCTGCAGGTGGTCGCCGGCGACGTTCCGCGCGATGTCGGCGAGCACGGTGAACGTGGTCAGCACGACCGGCTTGTCGTGGCCCGACGCCTGGCTCGTCGAGCACCCGGGCAGGAACCCGAGCGCGAGGACCAGCAAGGCAGCGAGAGTTTTCGGCACACCGAAAACATAGAAGTTCGGTAGACCGAAAACAAGACCGGATTGCGGATCGGCGGCCCGGCTGGGAGGGTGCTGAACCGTGGACGACGACATCCGCCGCGGCGATCTGCTCGCCGAGGGCGAGCCGGAGCGGGAGTTCCATGCCGGGATCGCGGGCCGGCTGCCACGCAAGACCGTGGCCGGCGGCGCGCTGATCCGCGACCGGGCCGGCCGGATCCTGTTCCTCGAGCCGACCTACAAGCCGACCCTGGACATCCCGGGCGGCATCGCCGAGTACGACGAGTCGCCGTACCAGGCCTGTGTCCGCGAGGTCGAGGAGGAGCTCGGCCTGGCGCTCGCGATCGGCCCGCTGCTGGTCGTCGACTGGGTTCCGGCGCTCGGGATCTGGTCCGACGCGCTGGCGTTCGTCTTCGACGGCGGCGTCCTCGACCAGGCGACGATCGACCGGCTGGCGATCGACCAGGTGGAGGCACGCGGCCACGAGTTCCTGACCCTCGCGGAGGCGACCCCGCGACTCCGGCCGTCGATGGTGCGCCGGCTGGCGCTGGCTCAGCGGGTCCTCGACACCGGCAGGCCGGTGAACACCGACTTCGGCCGCTGACCTCCCACGCACATGGCGTCGGAGGTCAGCGGCCGGGTCGTCACGAGAAGCGCAGGCGGACGATCACGTTGTCGATGACGGTGGGTGTGCCGCCGTTCCGGTCGTTGTTCGTGGAGGTCAGCCAGAGACCGCCGTCGGGCGTCCGGGTGATGCTGCGGAGGCGACCCCAGCGGCCCGAGAAGACCGCCTGCGGGGTGCCGACGCCAGTGCCCGACGAGTTGATCTGGGTGACCCACAACTGCTGGCCGGTCACGCCGGCGATGTAGATCCAGTCGTTGACGATCTCCACGCCGCTCGGCCCGGCCTGGGCGGTGGACCAGGTGCGCTCCGGCGCGATGTACCCGCCGCAGTCGCCGATGGTTCCCTCGCAGGCCGGCCAGCCGTAGTTGCCGCCCTTCTGGATCAGGTTCAGCTCGTCCTGGCTGTTCTCGCCGAACTCGGCCGCCCAGAGCTGACCGCGGGAGTCCCACGCGAGCCCCTGCGGATTGCGGTGGCCGAGGCTCCAGACGTACCTGGCGTTGCCGCCGGTGCTGACGAACGGGTTGTCGCTCGGCGCGGTACCGTCCGGGTTGATCCGCAGGATCTTGCCGTTCAGCGAGCCGCGGTTCTGCGCGTTGCCGGAGACCTTCGCGTCGCCGACGGTCGCGTACAGCTTGCCGTCCGGGCCGAACCGGATCCGGCCGCCGTTGTGGTAGCGGTTCTTCGCCAGCCCGGTCAGCACCGGTTCCGAGGTCGTGCCGAGCACGCCGTTCTCGTACTTCATCCGGACGATCCGGTTGTCGTTCGCGGCCGTGTGGAAGAAGTACACCCAGTGGTCGGTCGCGAAGTCCGGCGACAGTGCCAGGCCGAGCAGGCCGCCCTCACCGGTCGTGGTCACCGCGCCTGGCACCGTGCCGAGCGTGGTCTTCTGCCCGGTCGACGTCACCCGCAGCACCTCGAACCGGTCCCGCTCCGTCACCAGCGCCGATCCGTCCGGCAGGAACGCGACGCTCCAGCCGAGGTCCACCTTGGCGATGTCCCGGTCGTACGCCGGGATGCCGCCGGCGCCTCCGGTCGACGTACGGACCGTCACCGCGTTGCTCGCGGCGGACGCGTTGCCGTCGGGATCACGCGCCTTGACGGTGAAGGTGTACTGCGTGTTCGGCGTGAGGTTGGTGATCGTCGCGGTCAGCGAGTTCGTAGTCGACACCTTGGTCGAGCCCTGGTAGACGTCGTACCCGGCGATGCTGCCGCTGTTGTCCGTCGACGCGTTCCAGGCCAGCGAGACGCTGTTCGCGGTGACGCCGGTCGAGCGCAGGTTGCCCGGGGCGGTCGGTGGCTGGGTGTCGCCGCTCGGGGGAGTGGTGAACGTGACCACGTTGCTCTGCTGCGAGGCGTTGCCTGCGGCATCGAACGCGCCGACGGAGACATCGTACGTCGTGTTGGCGGTCAACGTGTCCACGGTCGCGGTCAATGTGTTGCCGTCGACAACCCTCAAGATGTTGCCACCGCGGTTGACCTCGTACCGGACCACGTCGACGTCGTCGGTCGCGGCGGACCAGGTGAAGGTGGCCGCGTTCGACTTGATGTTGCTGACGGCAAGGTTGCCCGGTGGTGACGGCGGCTGGGTGTCGTCGGTGGTCGGGGCAACGGTCAGCCTGTCCGCGTTCGGTCCACCGTCGGCGGTGGTGGCGCGAGCTCGGATCACGTTGGTCCCGGCGTTCAGTTGGAGACGGACCGTCTTGGTCTGCCAGGTGGTCCAGGCGCCGGTGCCGGGGAAGGTGATGCCGACCGCGCCGGCGACGCCGTTGACGGTGAAGTCCATCGGGCGGGCGGCCGTCGTACCGTTCGCGTAGCGGAGCGTCACGTCGGCCGGGCCCGCGGGTGCGGAGACGGTCCACTCGACGTAGCTGCCGACGACATTGTCGTAGTTGACGAATCCGCTGCCGGTGAACCCGGCGTGGTTGGACTCGACCGCTCCTTGGGAGATGGTCGCGTCCTCGGCCTGGTAGTCGGTCGGTGCCGCACCGGCGGGTGGTGCGGGGAGGGTCAGAGCGAGCGCGGCCGCAGCGGACACGGCCGCACGCCAGAGGGTCCGAGGTGTCATTCGAGGTCTCCTGGTGTCCGGGGCGGAGGAGCTGCAGGGGAACCACACAATCATTAGGAAACCTTCCTAACGATGTTCGGCATCACACCATCAGCGCGGACCAGGTGTCAACAGCGTGCAGCCCTCGCGGAACCGGCTTCCGGCTCCGCGAGGGCGGCTGGGTCGTGCGTCGGTCAGCCGGCGGTCGCCAGCACGGTCGGGCGGTAGAGGGTCTGGCCCGACGTCTCGTCGACGAGGGCGACCCGGACGGACTCCGGCGTGGAGTCGTGATGCGGTACGGCGAAGACGGCGGTCGCCTGGCGGCCGTCGTACCTGGCGGTGTAGCTCACGAACCGCCAGTCCTCGTCGTCCCAGTAGTCGCGGATGTCGGACCGCAGCAGCCCGTCGACCGCGCGGTACGCCGGGCTGAGCAGGAGCCGGCGTTGGGTCGCGACCAGCGGGATGCCGTCGGTCGCGGTGCCGGTGAGCGGGTGCGTGATCCGCAACCGCAGCCGGCGCAGGGGGAGGAGCCAGTACCTGTCGAGCTCGGCCGACAGCAGGACGAAGAGGACGGCCTCGGGAATGAGGACGAGTGCTCCTGCTCCCGCCGACCACCATCCGGCGGTCGCGGTCACTGCTGTTCCTGCTGTTGCCAGGAGCAACAGTGCGCGACCGATCGCCCGATAGCCGACCGGTTTCGCCGAGGAACCGACGCAACCGCAAGAGGCCTCCGGCACCACGAGCTTGGCATAAACCAGGTAGCCGGTGAACCCGACCGCCAGCGCCACGGCCGCGATCGCCTCGACGATCCACACCGGCGGTGCGAGCAGCGCCAGCGCGATCACGGCTTCGACCATCCCGACCGCGCGATACGCCGGCGCGGCCCGGTCCTCGCCGACCAACCGTGGCAACGCCGTACGCTCCGCGCTGTCCTGCCGGACGAGCTTGCCGTACGCCGACCAGAGCAAGAGCACCCCGATGAGCAGCGGCTGCGCGGCCGCCACCTGTTGTGCGAACATCGCGGCCTCCCGCTCAGTTCGACGCGTAGATCGTCGCGATGTCGATCTCGTTGGTCCCCGGCCGCCAGGCACCGATCACCTGGGCGTGCCGGCCGACCTTGAGCATCGACAGGTCCGACACCGCCGGCGTGCCGTTGTAGACGGCCGCGGTGAGGCCGGGCTGCACGTGCCCGACGACCTTCTGGCCGTGGTGGTCGAGGTTCAGCGCCGAGCGCCCGATCGACGTGACGCTGATCGTCAGGTTGACGATGTTCACCCACACCGACTCGGCGGCGAGGATCCCGTCCGGCATGAGGACGCCGCGCGCGTACATGCCGTCGCCGATCCGGACCTGGTCCAGCGTGGTCGGCCGCAGCTTCCACACACTGGTGACGCCGGTCAGTTGGATCCGGTGCATTCTGCCGTCGGAGCCCTGCACCTGCAGGAGATTCTCGTTCCGGCCGATGATCAGGCCCTCGGCGAAGTTCGGGTCCGGCTGCCCGGCGTCCGGGTACTGCGTCGCCGCGGCGAACGCGGTCTCCGGGGCGAGTGAACCCATAGCGGTGGCCGCGACCAGGCCGGTGGCGCCGAGCGCGGCGCGGGTGAGCAGGGACCGGCGGTCCATCGTGGTGGTCATCTCGACTCTCTCCTCTCAGCCGACGTCGACGGTGCAGGGGATCAGGCCGGCGCTCAGGCTGCCGATCGCGGAGAACGCGGCCGGCGTGAGGTCGATGATCCGGTTGGAGGCGCACGTCCCGCCGCAGCAGGCACGCTCACCGCAGAACAGGTCGGTCTGCGGACCGCAGTCCGCGATCGACGTGACCACCCGCGCGCCGTTGCACAGGTTGGTCGTCGAGTGCCGGAAGCCGCAGGTACGCCGGGACATCCCGGTGATCCCGCAGCGGTCCGGCCGGGTGATGTCCAGGCAGGCGGCCGACGTGTTCGGCCAGGCGTGCTGGAAGTTGCCCGAATGACAGGTTCCGCAAGCACCACGTCCGGTGCTCGCACACGGTCCCCACGCGTTGCCGCAGCAGAACCATGAGACTTCGCCGTTGACTCCGGCCATGACAATTCCTCCAGGTCTAGGGGCGGACAGACCTACAGAAATCTTTGTACCGCGAACGTGCGGAAAGTCACAGAGCTCACACGAGAAACGGAAACTTTTTGACCACCGTTCAAATGCCCGTCGGGTGGCGCATGGCCGGGGTGGGGGTGGGTACTGCGCGCGGGACTTCGAGTGAGGGGTGTTCATGGTCACGCTTGAGCGGCGGGCGGGGGAGACACGTGGGTTGAGTGTTCGGCAGCCGTTGGGCCGGGTGGCGGTGCGGATTCTGACCACCACGGATCACAAGCTGATCGGCCATCTGTACCTGGTCACCTCGTTCATGTTCTTCCTGATCGCCGGCGTCATGGCTCTGGTCATCCGGGCCGAGCTGGCCGCTCCTGGGCTGCAGATCGTGAACGAAGAGGTCTACAACCAGATGTTCACCATGCACGGCACGATCATGCTGCTGCTGTTCGCGACGCCATTGTTCGTCGGGTTCGCGAACGTGATCATGCCGGTCCAGATCGGCGCCCCGGACGTCGCGTTCCCGCGGCTCAACATGTTCAGTTACTGGCTGTTCCTGTTCGGCGGCCTGATCGCGTCCGCGGGATTCCTCACCCCGGCAGGAGCACCCGACTTCGGCTGGACGGCGTACACGCCGCTGTCCGACGACACCAGGTCGCCCGGTGTCGGAGCCGACCTGTGGATCATGGGTCTGTGGATGGCCGGTCTGGGCACGATCCTGGGTGCGGTCAACTTCGTCACCACGATCATCACGATGCGGGCGCCGGGGATGACGATGTTCCGGATGCCGATCTTCACCTGGAACATCCTGGTGACGTCGATCCTGGTGCTGATCGCATTCCCGATCCTGGCCGGCGCGCTGCTGATGCTGGAGGCGGATCGAGCCCTAGGGGCTCACGTCTTCGACGCCGCCAACGGCGGACCACTGCTGTGGCAGCACCTGTTCTGGTTCTTCGGGCATCCCGAGGTCTACATCATCGCGTTGCCGTTCTTCGGCATCATCACCGAAGTCCTGCCGGTCTTCAGCCGCAAACCGGTCTTCGGGTACGTCGGCCTCGTCGGCGCGACCCTCACGATCGCGCTTTACTCGATCGCTGTCTGGGCGCATCACATGTTCGTCACCGGAGCAGTGAGCGGGTCGTTCTTCTCGCTGATGACCTTCATCATCGCGGTGCCGACCGGGGTGAAGTTCTTCAACTGGATCGGGACGATGTGGGGCGGCTCGGTGTCGTTCGACACCCCGATGCTGTGGAGCATCGGCTTCCTGGTGACCTTCCTGCTCGGTGGGCTGACCGGCGTGATCCTGGCGTCGCCGAGCCTCGACTACCAGCTGTCCGACACGTACTTCGTGGTGGCACATTTCCACTACGTCGTCTTCGGCACGGTCGTGTTCGCGATGTTCGCCGGGTTCTATTTCTGGTGGCCGAAGATGACCGGCCGAATGCTCGACGAGCGGCTCGGGAAGGTTCATTTCTGGTTGCTGTTCGTCGGGTTCCACACCACGTTCCTGGTGCAGCACTGGCTCGGTGTCGAGGGCATGCCGCGGCGCTATGCGACGTACGGCGAGGAGGAGGGCTTCACGTTCTTGCACCAGGTGTCGTCGATCGGCGCGTTCGTGCTCGGGATCTCGACCTTGCCGTTCCTGTACAACGTCTGGAAGTCGCGCAAGGCGCCGCTGGTCGGCGTGGACGATCCGTGGGGCTGGGGACGTTCGCTGGAGTGGGCGACCAGTTCGCCGCCGCCGCGGCACAACTTCGAGCGGTTGCCGCGGATCCGCTCCGAGAGCCCGGCGTTCGACGTACACCATCCGAAGGTCGCGCTGTCGGAGTACCGCGACACCCGCGCGCCCGCCGACAACCTGCTCGACGCGGGCGAGGACCAGGGACGCGTCGACCACCTCAACGATCAGGCCGAGGACTGAACTAGCCGGTCCGTTCTTCCTTCGACTGGCGGTTGCGGCGCCAGAGGTAGAAGACCAGCGACCCGCCGACGAGCAGGGCGAGGAAGACGAACGAACCGACCGCCAGCGGAACCTGGTCGAAGTCGCTGGCATCGGCGTCGGCGTCACCGGGTGGGTTCGCGCCCGGATTCGCTGTCGAGCCCAGGGTCGGCGACGGTGAGTCCGCGGCCGGCACCTGGACGACCTGGGTCTGCTCACCGCCGGCTGCCGCGGCAGAGACCCCGGCGGGCGTCAGCAGCAGGACGAGTCCGGTAAGGAGTACCACGCACAACCGTCGCATTGCGGGCAGGTTCCCTGGTCGGGAGCTTCTACACGCTTCGGGAGATTCGCCGCGGTCATGAGCGGTTGCCGGGGTTAGGGGACGAGCCCTCGGGTACCGACGGCCGCTTGGTGAGGTCTCGGTCAGGAGGGCAGACGTGGGCGGCTATCCGGTGGTGTGGCGGATCCTCTGTACGGCGCTCGTCGCGGCCGGTGTCCTGCTGGGTGTGGTCGTCCTGCCGCTCGAGGTCTGGGTCCTGGTCGCGCTACTCGCCGTCGTCCTCGGACTGACCGCAATCGTCGGCCGGGACCGGCCGACCCAGCCAGTTCCGTCGGCTCGCGGCGGTGCGCGGCCGGTGTTGCTTCTGGTGCGAGCTGTGGGTGTCGGCTTGGCGGTGGCGGCCGTTCTCGCGTTCGCCGTCGTACTCCGCGCGGGTGTGGTGGTACTGGTTGTGATGGTGATTGCAAGCTCCTCGCCCGCGGTCGGGTGGTGGCGTCGGCTGCTCCGGAAACACGCGCGGTCGGCTGAATCGCGCGTTCCGGCGCCTGTCGAATCCCGCACGCAGGCATCACCGGCCGACTCCGCGGTGCTCGCGTTGCCGGCCGCAGATCTGACGACCAGCCAGCTTTGTCGGCAGTGGCACGACAGTTACCTCGCGCTGCGCCAGGCGCCCCCGGCCCAGCGGCTTCGGCTCGTGATGATTCGTCAGCAGTACCTCGACGAGCTCGAGCGCCGCGACCCCAGAGGTCTACGCGCGTGGTTTGACTCCGCCGCCAGCGCCGGTGGCGACCCCAGTCGTTTCCTCACCACCACTCACTCCGACGTCCCACCTGACCAACACTCGTCCTGACGCTTGCCGATCAGGAGGGGCGGCCGCTGAGGCGGTCGCGGAGTCTGTCGACCAGGCCGACGCCTGGTCCGACCAGCTTGTGGAAGAGCTCGGCGTTCGGTGCCGCCGGATGTGGTCGCGTCGGTGCCACTTGCTTCGCCAGCTCGACCATTTCCTTGAGCTCGACCAGGGTGGCGGCCGGGACGTGCGCCCGCAGCTGCGGGAACTGGCTGCTCTCCTCGTCCTGCACGTGATCGCGAAGTACCCGCCGTAGATTGCCGACAATGCTCTCGAACTCGGCGCTGTCCGCGCGGGCGCTCTCCAACCGCTTCATCAGCGTCTCGAGTTCCTGGTGCTCCTCGATGTCGTGCTCGACGGCCCGGGCGCCGTTCGGCAGGTGGTCCCGCATCGCCGGGTACACGTACATCTCCTCGGCGACAGCGTGCCGGACCAGTTCCGCGATGAGCTGGTCCGCCAGGTTCCGCCGCTCCTCCGGATCGCTGGTCGCGACGACCTGGTCGCCGAGGATCTCGACTTCTCGGTGATCCGCCGTCAGCACGTCGATCACATCGGGGTCGCGCGAAGTCATCAGCATCTCCTCGGTACGCCGGAACGGTCGCCGCCTAGGTACCCCGACGAAGCCCCCCGAAAAGTGCGCGGGCTGTGAATCCGGGACGCCGCGTCGACGAGGGTGCAGACTGAGGTCAACTGGCCGTGCAGCGCCGGTCGAGCTGGGGAGGCAGCATGGAGCGAAAGGATCTGCTCGAGGCGGTGACCGAGGTCGCTGCCAGCCTGCCGCCACCCATCGACGTGGACGAGGCGCTCCGGCGGATCACCGCCAGTGCGGTGGAGACCATCCCCGGAGTCGCCTACGCCAGCCTGTCGGTGACGTCGAAAGGCGGAAAAATCCGGACCTTGGCGCCGACCGATGCGGTGGCCGTCCAGGCCGACGATCTCCAGTACGAGCTCCGGCAGGGACCGTGCTACGAGGCGGTGACCGGCGCGCCGATCGTCCAGGTCGACGATCTCGCCGGCGATCTCCGCTGGCCGCAGTACGGGCCGAAGGTCGCGGTGGCGCTGGGGCTGCGGGCGCAGTTGGCGTTCCAGTTCCGGGCCGAGCCGCACGCCAGGGGCGCCCTGAATCTGTACGCCGTCGACGCGCGCGAACTGACGATCGAGACCCGGCAGCTGGGTGCACTGTTCGCTCATCTCGCCTCGGTGGCGCTCGGCTGGTCGCGGCAGGACCAGAGCCTGCACGAGGCGCTCACCACCCGCGAGACGGTCGGCCAGGCGGTCGGCATCCTGATGGAGCGCTACAAGATCGACGCCAACCGGGCGTTCTCCTACCTGGTCCGGGCCTCGCAGACCACGAACGTGAAGGTGCGCGAGGTCGCCGCCGGGATCATCGCGGACACCCTCGACGGCGCGCCGTAGGCGACGGGCGGCGTACGGCGGGCCGTCGGGGGAGTAGGCGGGGTCAGAACTTGAGGTCGATGGTGGTGCCGGACGGTGTGCCGGGGTGGCGCAACCACAGGACGCCGGCGTCGGCGTCGTAGCGGAGGTCGGTGAGTTCGGCGTCGTCGGCCGTGACGGTTGACGGCTCGGCGGGGACGCGCAGGGCGGTGGTGACCTGCACGCCTTGCGGCGCCTCACAGGTGAAGTGGATCGTCGATCGGTCCTGATGCCAGTCGACGACGCGGCCGGCCGAGGCCAGGAGTACGTCGTCGTCGTACGTGAGATCGCGAAGCCACGTCAGCTGACCTGGGCCGAGCTCGCGCTTCCGGACGACGGCGAGGTTCGGGTCGAGCAGGTCGAGGTACGTGCCTTCGACCACGTGCGCGCCGCCGGCCTCCGCGAGCACGGCACCGATCAGGTAGGGACCGCGTTGCACCGACAGCCAGTTGGTGGAGGTCCAGATCAGGCCGCCAGCTTCGGCCAGTTCACGGATCGCCGCGACCAGGTCGGCGGCGCGTTCCGGCGATTCGGTGAAGTCGGCTGGGCGGGAGGCGAGGAACCTCACCCGGCCCTGGCCGACCGGCTGGAGGTCGTCGCGGGTGCGGTCGGCTCCGAGTGCTTCGGCGAGGTGGTCGGCGCAGGTCTCGTAGCGGCCGGTCCACCAGGAGCGGAGCTCGTGGTACGGGTCCGCGCCGTCGCCGACGTACAGCAGGCTGCCGCCGCGGTTGACCCAGCCGGCCAGGGCGTAGTGGATCCCGGGCGCGAGCGGCTTCTGGAACTCGTAGCTCAGGACGAGTACGTCGACGTCGTCCAGCGCATCCGGAGTGTCGATCACGTTCTCCAACTGGACCGGGCAGACGCGTTGCCCGTCGCACAGCGGCGGCAGCGCGAGCCCGTAAAAGTCGGAGAAGTGCAGTTGCTCGCGCCCTTCGACGGCGAGGGCGTCCTGCAGCCCGTCGTAGTGTCCGCTCTCACCACCGGGAGCCCAGCGCTGGAACATGGCGGTGTCCGAGAGCGCGATCCCGATCCGCGGTCCTTCCTGTGCCCAGCGGACGTCCGGCTGGTCTAGGTCGCGCAGGCTGTTCATCGCGATCAGGTAGCTGGTGGCGGTGTCCGCCGGGATCGGCTGCCGCTCGGCGGAGCCCTCGCGCAGGTACGGGCGGTTGAAGATCCGATTCGGCCACGGTGCCACCTCGTACCGCGAGACGCCGGGGTGCAGCAGCGACGCGACCAGCGTGCGCTGGTAGTTCGCCAGGTAGTCCTCCCAGGTGCGGTCCGGGTGGTCCTCGATCGGGTCGTGCAGGAACCACATCCGCCGGTCGGTGCCGCGGGTGAGGTCCTGGGCGATGCCGTACTCCAGGTACGCCGTCTCGAACGTGCGCTCGGCGACCTTCCCGGCGTACACGTTCGGCGTCCGGGAGGTCCCGGTCCACACCTGCGCGATCGCGCCGTCGATCGAGGGCAGCGTCCGGAGGCGCGATTCGGGGCTGATGATCTGCCACTGGGTGTAGTTCAGCAGGCTGTGCGTCGGGACGTAGAACCGGACCTGGCGGCCCTGCTGGAGCGCTTCGTCGCGCAGGACGGACGTGACCCGGTCCAGGCTCCGCGACAACAGGTGCTGCTTGAGTTGCCCGGCGCGGAAGTGCGCCTCGGGAGTACTGTGCGGTGGCTGCCAGGGCTCGCCGAAGAAGGCCTGCCATTCCCGCTTGAACGACTCCGAGTAGCCGGCCCGGGCCCAGAACTCCGGCTCCTCCAGATGGATGCCTTCGACACCCAACTCGATGATCGGCCGGAGCTTCTGCACCAGGTACTCGGTGAAGGCGAACGTCGGCACCATGTATGGGATGTCGGTGCTGTGACCGTGCAGGATCGGCGACCCGTCGCCCGCGGTCTGCGCGTCGGCCCAGTGGTCGGAGCCGTCCCACCGCCCGTCCAGGTAGTCCTGGTAGGTGCCCCACGAGATGCCGGTCATCAGGTGGACGCGATACCCGGCGGCACGCCAGCGGGCGATGCGCTCCGGGGTGGTGTCGTTGAGGCCGTACACCATCACGAAGTCGGTGCGCAGGTCGATCGACTCGTCGTACGGCGCCTGCTCCTGAAACCCGGTCGCCTCGCGAAGCTTGTCGGTGGTGCGGTCGTTTCCGGCGTTGCTGTTCGTCATACGCCCTTCCCGTCTCCTCGACTTCCACCAACCCTTCCCGCTCCGGGACCGCGCACGCCAGCCCGACGTCAGGAACTGGACAACCGCGGTCGCCGGGCGCTGCTACTCGGCCGCGTTCTGGAGGGCTTCGATGAGGGCGGTGGTAGCCGGTGGGTCGGGAGGCTCGCCGTAGGTGACGGCGAAGAGCTGACGGCGGTAGTCGGGCACCTCGGTGGCGTGGATGCCGGGGTGGCGGTGGGCCTGCAACGCGAGGCCGGGGATGGTGGCGACACCGATGCCCGCGGCGACGAACGCCTGGACGACGACGATCTCGTCGCTGAGCGAGGCGATCCGTGGGGTGACGCCCGCCAGCCGGCAGACGGTGATCAGCTCCTCCTGGCATCGTTCGCAGCCGCCGATCCAGGCCGAGTCGCGATGGTTGGCGATGCTGTCGCCGGGTTGCAGGCTGAGGAGGTAGATCGAGTCGTAGCCCACGTGGACGAGCCGGAATCCGTCGTCCTCGGCCGGCGCGTCGGCGTACCGGAAGATCAGGGCGACGTCGATCTCGCCGTGCCGCAGCAGTTGCAGGGCTTCGACCGGATGGTGCTCGATCAGGTTCAGCTCGAGCCCCGGGTACGTCGAGGTCAGCGCGGCGGCCGCCTTCGGGACGAGCGTGCTCAGCGCGGACGCGTTGGCGGCGAGCCGGACCCGCCCGGCCTGGAGCCCAACGTGGGCGGCCAGCTCCGTGGTCGCCGCTTCGATCCGGCCGATGATCTCGGCGGCCCGGTTGGCGAGCAGCTCACCTTCGGGGGTCAGCCGGATCCCGCGGCCGACGCGTTGGACCAGCTTGACGCCGGTCGCCGCTTCCAGCCGGGCCAGGTGGTGACTCACCGACGGCTGCGAGTAGTGCAGCTCCCGGGCCGCTTCGGTCACCGAACCGTAGCGCGCCACCGTGGCCAGCACCTTGAGATGGACCGGGCTGAGCATAGATCAAGAATATCAATGAGTTCCTCGAAGTATTGGCATTAGACGGCATCTGTTCGCGACTCCATGCTGAAGGCAACGCCAACTCAGGAGGAACGATGAGCAAGCTCAGGTGTCATATTTCGATCTCGCTGGACGGCTTCGTCGCCGGCCCGAACCAGAGCGTGGAGAACCCGCTCGGCGAGGGCGGCGAGAGCCTGCACGACTGGGTGGTCCCGCTGGCCACCTGGCGCGAGTCCCATGGCAAGCAAGGCGGCGAGCAGAACGAGAGCGCCCGGGTCGTCGAGGAGGTCCGGGAGAACATCGGCGCCGCGGTGATGGGCCGGGGCATGTTCGGCCCGATCGGTGGCGGCGACTGGACCGGTCAGGAGTGGAAAGGCTGGTGGGGCGACAACCCGCCGTACCACTATCCCGTCTTCGTGGTCACCCACCACCCGCGCGAGTCGATCGAGATGGCGGGCGGTACGACGTACCACTTCGTCACCGAGGGGATCGAGTCCGCCCTCGACCAGGCGAAGAAGGCCGCCGGCGGGAAGGACGTCATGCTCTGGGGCGGCGGCAACATCGTCCAGCAGTACCTGGCTGCGGGACTCCTCGACGAGCTCGAGTTGCACGTCGTTCCGCTGCTGCTCGGCGACGGCTCGCGCGTCTTCGGCGGTCCGGCAGGCCCCAACGTGCGGCTCGAGCAGATCCGGGCCGTCGAGGCGCCCGGCGTCACACATCTGAAGTACCGGGTCCTGAAGTGACCTGACGGCTGACCCGCGGAAGGAGTACCGAGATGTCTGCACCTACGTCGACCGCCGGACCACCGGTCCAGTCGCCTGACTCCGACAGCCACGGGTCGCTGAACCGTGGTCTGCTCTACGGCGCGTCGACGTACGGCATCTGGGGGCTGCTTCCGCTGTACTGGCGTCTGCTCGACAACGCCGGCGCGATCGAGGTGCTCGCCCACCGGTTCGTGTGGACGCTCGCGATCATCGCGCTGCTGCTGTGGGTCCGTCCGCGCGCCGGCTGGTGGCGCGAGCTGAGGCAACGCCCCGCCGCCCTCCGGCTGCTCGCCGCCGCCGCGGTGATCATCGCGTTCAACTGGTACCTCTACATCTGGGGCGTCAACCACGAGCGCGTGGTCGAGACCTCACTCGGGTACTTCATCAGCCCGCTGATCACTGTCGTCGTCGGAGTCGTGCTGTTCCGCGAACGGCTCCGGCGACCACAGTGGTTCGCGCTCGGCCTGGCCGCGGTGGCGGTGGCGTGGCTGACGCTGGACTACGGCCGGGTGCCGTGGGTGGCGGTCGGGCTGGCGTTGAGCTTCGCGACGTACGGCGTCCTGAAGAAGAAGGCGGCCACCGGAGCGGTCGAGGGTCTCGCGGTCGAGGCGACGATCATCCTGCCGGTCGTCCTCGGCTACCTCGTCTGGCTGGACCTCGTCGGCCGCGCCACCTTCATCCACGCCGGCTGGACGACCACCCTGCTCTTGATCGCCGCCGGCCCCGCGACGGCCATCCCACTCCTGTTCTTCGCCGGCGCGGTGACCCGCATCCCGTTGACCTACCTAGGCCTCCTGCAATACCTCACGCCTTCCATCCAGTTCGCCCTGGGCGTCCTCATCTTCGCCGAACCCATGCCCCTCACCCGCCTCATCGGCTTCGCCCTGATCTGGACCGCCCTGGCCATCTTCTCCGGCGAGAACCTCCGCCACGTCCGGAAGCTCCGCCGCTCCATCTAAGTTGTATGCGGTATACGATTCTCGAGTTATATTGGTCTTGGATACAGTTGACGTGTTGTCGTGGGGGGTCGTCCGGAGGTTTGTCGTGGTCTCTGTCGTGCCCCCTGCCGTCTGGGTGCTGACGATTGCCGGGTTGTTGGCAATCGTCGCATTCGACCTGATCGTGATCGCCCGCCGGGATCACGCGGTGACGATCAAGGACGCGACCCGGTGGGTGCTGTTCTACGTCGCACTCGCCGGACTGTTCGCGGTCGGGCTGTTCCTGTTCGCGCCGGGCGGAGGCACGACCGGTGGTGAGTTCGTCGCCGGCTACATCACCGAGTACAGCCTGAGCGTCGACAACCTGTTCGTCTTCGTGATCATCATGGCGCGGTTCGCCGTACCGGGGCTGGCGCAGGACAAGGTGCTGTACGTCGGCATCGTGGTGTCGATGGTGTTGCGGGCGGTGTTCATCCTGGCCGGCGCGGCGGCGATCGCGGCCGCGAGTTGGGTGTTCTACCTCTTCGGCGCCTTCCTCGTGTACACCGCGGTCCGCCTGGCACTCGAGGGCGACAACGAGACCGACTTCCAGGAGAACGCCGTACTGCGGGGCCTGCGCCGGATCCTCCCGTTGTCGCAGGAGTACGACGGCGCGAAGCTGACCACCCGCGTCGACGGCCGGCGGATGGTGACGCCGCTGGTGATCGTGATCTCCGCGATCGGGACGGCGAACGTGATCTTCGCGCTCGACTCGATCCCGGCGATCTTCGGGCTCACCCAGGACGCCTACATCGTGCTGACCGCCAACGCGTTCGCGCTGATGGGCCTGCGGCAGTTGTACTTCCTGATCGGCGGTCTGCTGGAGCGGATCATCTACCTGAACGTCGGCCTGTCGGTGATCCTCGCGTTCATCGGCGTGAAGCTGATCATCGAGGCCCTGCACGGCTCGCACATCGACGACATCGGCGCCATCCACCTTCCACACATCGGCATCCTGACGTCGCTCGGCTTCATCGCCGGCACCCTGTTCGTCACCACGGTCGCCAGCCTGATCAAATCGTCGTACGACCGCCGCGTCAGCTCGGAAGACTGACCTGCGATCGGGAGGAGCGCAGTCGCAGGAAGAGCAGTGGGATCGGCGTGAGGATCAGGCCGGACGCGAGTAGCGCCGTACGCAGCGACGAACGACCGACCGCGCCGAGCGGCGGCCCACCGACGACCTGACCGATCGCGTTGGCCTGCGACACCATCGAGATCACCGTCGCGCGGGACCGCGAGTCGACGTGCCGGTTCAGCCACGCGGACTCGATCGGCCACGACAGCGTGGCGGTGATCGTCCGTACCCACATCGCTGCCAAGGCCAGCCACAGGTGGTCCAGCAGTGCGAACGCGATCACCCCGCCGACCTGCAACAGGCTGAGCAACGCAAGGATCCCGTGCGGATGCGCGGCACTGAGCCGCGCCGGCGTGAGCTTGTTCAGGACCAGCGAGGTGACGAGCGACAGCAGGGTGCCGACCAACGCCAGCACGGTGAACCAGAACGCAGGGTCCGACGTCCCGAAGACCGAGGGAAACTCGAACTCCAGGATCTTCACCGACCACAGCCGGTCGAACGCCTCACTGGACAACCCGGAGATCAGGCTGATCACGACCAGCATGCGTACGACGGGACGCCGCCGGGCGACCGCGAGACCGTGCTGGAACGTCTCGGCCACCTGCCGGAACGTCTCCCGCTCCGCCTTCGGTGTCCGGTGGAAGTTGTCCTCCCGCATGAACGCGGCCAGCACCAACGCCAGCAGGATCATCCCGGCGCCGGACAACGTCAGCGGCAACGGCAGGCTGATCAAGCCGAGCGCCCCGGCCGTGACGGTGCCGGCGATCGTTCCCGCCAAGCCGATCTGCTGACTGCGGACGAACACGGGCCCGGCGCGCTCGGCGCCGATCTCGTCGGTGATCCAGGCCTGGTCGGCGCCGGAGGTGAAGGTGTAGCCGACGCCCCAGAGCACCTGGGCGGCGAGGATCGCCAGGAACTCCGGCACCAGTCCCTGCAGCAGGAAGCCGGCACCGATCAGGACGATGCCGATGACGATCGAGAGCCGTCGGCTGTACAGGTCGGCGACGATGCCCGTCGGCACCTCGAACAGGAAACAGGCGAGCTCCAGAGTGGTCCCGACCAGAACCATCTGGAGCGGGTCCAGTCCGGCGTCGCGGACGTAGTACACCATGCTGAGCGTGAAGGTCAGCGCGGAGAAGAACGCCCAGGCGCCGTTGTAGGAGTAGTAGGTCCGGACCGGATCGGCGGACCGGAACGCGGGCAGAGACATCGTGGTTGCTCCCGGAAAGCGTGTGCTGGCATGACGAAGCGCGACCGGACGTACAGGTCAAACGCTTGACGTGACGCACGACCGCGATCCCCCGCGGAGGTGCGCTTTCAGGAGCGACGTTGCATGCCGCCAGGGTAGGGAAGATCCGGCGAGTCCGCCGCCGATTTACCCGGCCACGAGTGGTGATCGGAGGTACCATCGAAAGTGCCTGGCCCGGCCGTTCCCCCGTGATGGTCGGGTCAGGTTTTTCGTGCCTCGATGTCGAGGATCCCCGGCCGGCTTCGTCGCCCCTGTAGACCGTCAGGACCGACGAGAGGATCCGCATCATGCTGCTCGAGAACAAGACCGCGATCGTGTACGGCGGCGGAGGCGCGATGGGCGGCGCGATCGCCCGGGCGTTCGCCGCCGAAGGCGCCATAGTCCACCTGGCCGGACGTACGCTCGCGAAGCTGGAGAAGGTCGCCGCCGACATCACCGACGCCGGCGGTACGGCGTCCGTGGCCGTCGTCGACGCGTACGACGCCGACGCGGTCAACGAGCACGTGGCGTCGATCGAGGGCCGGATCGACGTCGCCTTCAACGCCGTGAGTGTCCGGGTGAAGCAGGACGTCCCGCTGGTGGACCTCACCGTCGACGAGTTCGTGATGCCGGTCGAGGACGCGGCCCGCACCAACTTCGTCACCGCGACCGCGGTCGCCCGGCGGATGATCGAGCAACGCGGCGGCGTGCTGATGATGCTGTCATCGTCGGCGGCGCGCGAGTCCGGCGCCGACTTCGAGATGGGTGGCTTCAGCCTCGCCTGCGCCTCGATCGAGTGTCTCGCCCGGGCGATGGCCGGCGAGCTCGGCAGGTACGGCGTCCGCGTGGTCGCCCTCCGTCCGAACTTCACCCCCGACACCCACCCCGAGTGGGACATCCCCGAGGACGGCCTCGACCACCTGCTCCGGGGGACGGCGCTCGGCCGTCTGCCCCGCAAGGCCGAGGTCGGCGCCACCGCCGCCTTCGCCGCCTCCGACCACGCCGCCCCGATCACCGGCGCCGTCCTCAACCTCTCCTGCGGCGCGATCGTGGACTAGGGCGCAGTTCGACAGGAGGTGCTCGGTCCTCGAGCGCGTTCAGGCCCCGGCTTACGCCGGGAGTGGCCGGCAGTGGACGTATACGTCCTGTCGTGCGGTACCCAGCCGGGGGTTGACAGGGGTGGTGCTGGGCGGGTTGACTGCGACATAGTTCACTGAGGAAATAAAAGCGGTACGGTCCGGAGTCGGTGGCTCAGAGCGACTCCGGCCGGTATCGGTGTTCGCCCGGATCCCGTGGTCCAGCCATGGGATCAGGTCGTGTTCCCCGACAGTCGGTTGCCTTAGGCAACCCGGCGGAATCCTTGTGGACAAAGGGATCTGAGTCGATCGGTCAAGGTCTGGTATCGGCCGGAGTGGGGCTCTTCCGCTGTCCGCGGTTCTGTGTCATCCTCCCGGAAGTACGAGCCGAAATCCTATCGGATATTGGAAGGATGCGGAGTGAGCGCAACCCTGAAACCGGCCGCACCGCCGCCGGCGCCGGTCCGGCCGGAGGCGGTGAGATCGACCCGGATTCCGCGCCCGAGCCGGCGGACCGCCGCCCGCCGCAGCCTGCGCCGGCACTGGCAGCTGTACCTGCTGGTGATCGTCCCGCTCGCGTACTTCGTGATCTTCAAATACATCCCGATCGCGAACGCGGTGATCGCGTTCAAGAACTACAGCCCGGTCAAGGGTCCGTGGGGCAGCGAGTGGGTCGGGTTCCGCAACTTCGAGCTGTTCTTCGCCAACCCGGTGTTCTGGACCCTGGTGAAGAACACCTTCATCCTCGCCGCCTACACCGTGCTCGCCAGCTTCCCGATCCCGATCATCCTGGCGATCGCGCTGAACGAGATCCGCAACGGACGCTTCAAGAAGATCACCCAGCTGGTGACGTACGCGCCGTACTTCATCTCCACCGTGGTGGTCGTCTCGATGACGATCCTGGTGCTGTCGCCGCGGCTCGGGTTCGTCAACGACGCGATCGGGCTGTTCGGCGTACCAGCTGTCGACTTCCTCGGCAACCCGGACTACTTCCGGCATATCTACGTCTGGTCGGACGTCTGGCAGACGACCGGGTACTCCGCGGTGATCTACCTGGCCGCCCTCGCCGGGATCGACCCGGCGCTGCACGAGTCGGCCCGGATCGACGGCGCCAGCCGGATCCAGCGGATCCTGCACGTCGACCTGCCGGGCATCATGCCGACCGCGGTGATCATCTTGGTACTGGGTGTCGGCAACATCATGTCGATCGGGTTCGAGAAGGCGTTCCTGCTGCAGAACCCGCTCAACACCGCGCAGTCGGAGATCATCGCGACCTACGTCTACAAGACCGGTCTGCTGAACGCGGACTTCAGCATGGCGACCGCGATCGGGCTCTTCAACTCGGTGATCAACCTCTTCCTGCTGGTCGGCGTGAACTTCGTCGCCAAGCGCATCACCGGAAACGGACTGTGGTCATGAGCGCTACTCTGCAAGGATTCCGGCGTACGTCGGCTCCGCGGGCGTCGCAGCGCACCGCGATCGAGGAGACCCGCGGCGACAAGATCTTCCTGATCGGCGTGAAGATCATGCTCTGGGTCGCGCTGATCCTGGTCGCGGTCCCGCTGATCTACATCGTCGCCAACTCGTTCAGCAGCCCGTCCGCGGTCAGTGCCGGCCGGGTCCTGCTGTGGCCCGTCGAGCCCAGCCTTCGCGCGTACCAGGAGGCGTTCAGCGACCCACTGATCATGAAGGGGTACCTGAACTCCTTCATCTACGCGATCGGCGGCACGCTCATCAGTGTCACGCTGACGATCGCGATCGCGTACCCGCTGTCCCGCCGGACGTTCTTCGGCCGCAACGTGATCATGAGTGCGCTGATCTTCACCATGTTGTTCTCCGGCGGCCTGATCCCGACGTACATGGTCGTCCAGGACCTCGGGATGCTGAACACCCGCTGGGCGATGGTGATCCCGAGCGCGATCGGGGTCTGGCAGGTGATCATCGCGCGGACGTTCTTCCGCTCGACCATCCCGGACGAGCTGTACGAGGCGGCCACGATCGACGGTGCGAGCGACCTGCGGTTCCTCTGGTCGATCGTGCTGCCGCTGTCCAAGCCGGTGATCGCGGTGATCGCACTGATGTACGCGATCTTCCAGTGGAACAGCTACTTCGACGCCCTGATCTACCTGAAAGATCCCAGCCTGTATCCGCTGCAGATCGTGCTACGGAACGTGCTGATCCTCAACCAGTTCGGTGGTACGGGCTCGCAGGACCTGGCTCGGCAACTCGAGCAGCAACAACTGGCCAATGTCTTGAAGTACGCGCTCATCGTCATCTCGAGTCTGCCCGTACTGATCATCTATCCGTTCGTCGCCCGCCACTTCACCAAGGGCGTAATGGTCGGCGCGGTCAAGGGCTGAGACGCCCACCTCCAGAAGGGAAACAAGAAATGCGCTCATCCGTGAGCAGGGTCGTCGCGCTCGGCGCGGCCGGCGTGCTCGCCCTGGCGGCGTGCAGCTCGGACAATTCGGACAAGGGAGCCGCGAACGAGACCAGCGCGGACGGCAAGGTCGTGATCGACGCATTCGCGCCGGCCGACCCTTCCAACGGCACCAACCTGGACACCAACGCGGTCACCAAGCTGGTCAGCGACAAGTTCAAGGTTCAGTTCCGTTGGCAGACCACGACCTTCGACGCCGGTCCGGCCAAGGAGAAGCGGCAGATCGCGCTGGCCAGCGGCGACTACCCGGACCTGTTCCTGCTGATCCCGTGGGTCGACGGCTTCACCCAGGCGGAGGTGTTGAAGCTCGGGCAGCAAGGTGTCGCGCAGCCGCTCGAGGACCTGATCAAGGACAATGCTCCGAACATCCAGAAGGCGCTGGACGCCAACAAGACGTTCAAGGAGATGTCGACGGCGCCGGACGGGCACATCTACGCCCTGCCGCAGTGGTCGGACTGCTTCCACTGCACGTACCCGGACAAGCTGTGGATCAACAGCGCCTGGCTGAAGAAGCTCGGCCTGCAGGTGCCGAAGACCACGGAGGACCTGCGCAAGGTGCTCACCGCTTTCAAGACGCAGGACCCGAACGGCAACGGCAAGGCCGACGAGATCCCGATGACGACCGACGTCCAGGACAGCAGCCTGATCGCGTACCTGATGAACGCGTTCGCCTACAACCCGGTCGGCGCGAACAACGGCGTCCGGTCGCTGATCACACTGGACGGCGACAAGGTCGTCACGCCGGTCGCCTCCGACCAGTGGAAGGCCGGCCTGAAGTACATCAACTCCCTCTACAAGGAGGGCCTGATCGACCAGGCCGCGTTCACCCAGAACGCCGCCGCACTGCAGGCCCAGGGCAACAACCCGAAGGCGGTCGTGCTCGGCTCGGTGCCGGTGCTCTGGCCGGGCATCTTCGTCCAGCTCGACTCCAAGGACGGCCGGGACAAGCAGTACGACGCCGTACCGCCGCTGACCGGTCCGGAAGGCAAGAGCTACACCGGCTACAACTACCCGAGCTCGACCGGTTACACGTTCATGCTGACGAACAAGGCCAGCAAGGAGGCCCAGGTCGCGGCGATCAAGATGCTCGACTGGATCTACAGCGACGAGGGTCGGGCGATCTCGCTGATGGGCCCGGAGAACGTCGGCTGGCGCAAGCCCAAGTCCGGTGAGATCGGCTTGGAGGGCGAGCCGGCCTGGTACCGGTTGTCCGGGGACAAGCAGCCGAAGAACCTCTCCTGGGACGCCATGGCGCAGTACAACATCACGCTTGCCTTCCGTAACTCGCAGGTCGTACCCAAGGACATCTACTCCGGCGACGGCCTGGAGCGGCGGCTGTTCGAGGCAACCAAGCTGTACGAGGGTCACGAGGACAAGGCGCAGTGGTTCCCGCAGACCTCGGTCTGGCCGGACCCGAGCCTCAGCGGTGAGCTCGCCACCCTGCAGACGAACCTGAACAGCTACGTCAACCAGAACCAGCTCGCCTTCATCACCGGGTCGAAGAACATCGACGCCGAGTGGGACGCCTACGTGAAGGGGCTCGAGAGCACCGGCATGAAGCGGTACCTCGAGATCCAGCAGCAGGCGTACGACAAGTACAAGTCCGGGAGCAAGTAACCTCCATGTCGCACGAACTGTGGTTCACCACCGCCGCCCCCGACTGGTTCGAGGCGTTGCCACTGGGCAACGGCCACCTCGGAGCGAAGGTGTTCGGCCGGGTCGGGGAGGAGCGGATCGCGCTCAACCTCGACGACGTCTGGTCGGGCGACGGCCCGCGCACGCTGACCGTGACGGACGGTCCGGCGGTGCTGGCCGACGTACGGCGGCTGTTGCTGGACGAAGGTGATCAGCTGGCGGCGACCGAGCGGACGCGCGCCCTGCAAGGGCCGCTGGTCGAGTCGTACCAGCCGCTCGCCGACCTGCTGATCCGGGCGTCCGGCGAACCACAGGACTACCGACGCGGTCTGGACCTCCGCACCGGGATCGCCGCCGTCGACTACACGGTCGACGGCGTGCGGTTCCGGCGGGAGACGTACGTGTCCGCACCGGACCAGGTGATGGTGTGGACGATCACCGCCGACCGACCGGGGGCGATCGACCTGGAGCTGGAGCTGACCAGTCAGCACCCGATCCGGGCGGAGGTTGCCGATGGCACCTATGGTGTCGTCGGTCGTGCGCCGTCCGACCTGACGATCGAGTACCGGCAGAGCCCGGACCCGATCCGGTACGAGGAGGGACGTGGGATCGGCTTCGGCGTCGCCCTCCGAGCCGTCAACCAGGGCGGCACCGTGACGGTGACGGACGGCGGTGTCTCGGTCCGGGGTGCCGACGGGCTGACGGTGGTGCTGTCGGCGGCCAGCACGTTCGCCGGCTGGAAGGTGCCGCCCGGCCGGGATCCGCTGGTTGCGTTGCGCGAGGCAACCACCGCGCTGGATGCGGTCGCCGTGGACAAGCTCCGTGAGCGTCATGTCGAGGACCACCTCGAGCTGTACGACCGCGCCGAGCTGACACTGGGCGAGTCCGTCGATGCCCCGACGGACGAGCGGATCCGGGCGGTCGCTGCCGGTGGCAACGATCCGGACCTGGCCGCGCTCACGGTCAACTTCGGCCGCTACCTGTTGATGGCGTCCTCCCGCCCCGGGACGCAGGCGGCCAACCTGCAAGGCATCTGGAACCAGGACCGCCGGCCGATGTGGGCCAGCGACTGGACCAACAACATCAACACCCAGATGAACTACTGGCCGGCGGACCTGACCGGCCTGGGGGAGTGCTTCGACCCGCTCACCGACCTGCTCGACGGGCTGGCCGAGTCGGGCGCCGAGACCGCCCGGATCCTGTACGACGCCCCCGGCTGGGTCTCGCACCACAACGCCGACATCTGGCGCGCGACCTGGCCGGTCGGTGACGGCGGCGACGACCCGGTGTGGTCGATGTGCGCGACCTGTGGCGTCTGGCTGACCGCGCACCTGATGGAGCACTACCGCTTCCAGTTGGACCAGGATTGGCTCCGCGACAGGGCGTACCCGTTGATCGCGGGTGCGGCCGAGTTCGTGCTGTCGATGCTGGTCGAGGACGGCGACGGCCGGTTGCAGTTCATCCCGTCGACGGCGCCGGAGCACCACTTCGTCCTGCCGTCCGGTGAGAAGGCGTCGGTCGACCTCACCTCGACGTACGACATCTGGCTCATCCGCGAGCTGTTCGCCAACCTGACCGAGGCGGAGGCTGCGTTGCGGCTCAGCTCGGAGCTCGCCGGCCGGGCCACTGCCGCCCGCGACCGACTACCCGACATCCGCGTCACGCCGGACGGCCGGCTGCACGAATGGCCGACGGACTGGCAGCCGTCCGAGCCGCAGCACCGCCACCAGTCGCACCTCTACGGTCTCTATCCGGGTGCGGAGATCGACCCGGACCGTACGCCGGAATGGGCCGCAGCGGCTCGTGCGTCGTTGGAGCTGCGGACGGCCGGCGCGACGAACGGCGGGTGGACCGCCGCCTGGCTGGTCGCGCTCTGGGCCCGGTTGTACGAGCCGGAGAAGGCGTCGGCGGTCATCCGGGACTATTTGAGTCGGCTGGTCTCGGACAACCTGCTGCACCGCGACGGCGACATCTTCCAGATCGACGCCAACTTCGGCATGACCGGCTGCATCCCCGAGCTGCTGATCCAGAGCCACACCGACACGATCAGGCTGCTGCCGGCGCTCCCGGCGGAGTGGCCGGACGGTTCGTTCCGTGGGCTGCGGGCCCGGGGAGGGCTGGCGTTCGACGTCACCTGGCAGGGCCGCCGGATCACGGCCGCGACGGTCCGGGCCGATCACTCCGGTACACACCGGATCGCGGTCGCCGGCGAGGTGGTGACGGTCTCGATGACGGCGGGTGAACAGCTGGATCTGGTTAGGCCTGCCTAACCAACGGTGTGTATGCTCGCGTCCGTGAAAACCCGCATCGTAATGGCCGTTACGGCTGCCCTGCTCGTGCTGGCCGGGTGTGGTGGCAACGACACCCAGACGACCGACACTGGGGTCGGCGACACCGAGGTGGCGACCGGAGGACGGTTGTTCAAGACCGCCGACGAGGAGACCGCCAAGCTGGGCTCGGACGCGCAGCCGGGAGCCTTCCCGCGGACGGTGAAGCACGCGCTCGGCGAGACCACGCTGGAGAAGAAGCCCGAGCGGGTCGTCGTCCTGGACAGCGGTGAGCTCGACGACGTGCTCGCGCTCGGTCTCACCCCGGTCGGGATGGCGACGACCGCGGGTCAGGCCGGCGTACCGTCGTACCTCGCGGACAAGGCGCAGGGGATCAAGACCGTCGGCGGGATCAGCGAGCTGAACCTGGAGGCGATCGCGGCGCTCACGCCGGACCTGATCCTGGGCAGCAAGCTGCGGGCCAACGACCTGTACGACAAGCTGAGCGCGATCGCGCCGACGGTGATGAGCATCCGGCCCGGGTTCCCGTGGAAGGAGAACTTCCTGCTGGTCGCGGACGCGGTCGGCGAGGAGACCAAGGCCGACGGGATCCTGAACGACTACCAGAAGCGCGCCGACGAGGTGAAGTCGAAGGTCCAGGGCTCGCCGACGATCTCGCTGGTCCGCTTCCGGCCGGCCGAGATCCGGTTGTACGGCAACCTGTCGTTCATCGGCGTGATCCTGAAGGACATCGGGCTGCCGCGGCCGAAGATCCAGGACGTCCAGGATCTCGCGGTCGAGGTGTCGCAGGAGAACATCTCGAAGGCCGACGGGGACTGGGTGTTCTACTCCAGCTACGGCAAGCCGGAGACGACGGCGGAGAATGTCGTTGTCAACGGCAACTTGTGGAAGGCGCTGCCGGCGGTGCGGAAGGGGCAGGTCGCGCGGGTCGACGACGAGGTCTGGTTCCTGGGCCTCGGTCCGCTGGGTGCCATGGATGTCCTCACAGACCTGGAGAAGTTGTTGTCCAAGCGCGGCTAGTTGGGGACGCGGCCTCGGTTGGTTACTTGGACGTGGGGGGCGTAGCGGGCTACGGCGGTGACGAGGTCGTCGTACGGGAGGGGTTTGCCGAGGAGCTCGACGGTGCCGGGCCACTGTTTGGACGGGCCCCACGCCTTCGAGTTGGGTGGCAGTGCCTCGTCGTCGTACAGCAGGACGACGAGGTACGGCGACCACGTCTCCTCGCCCTCGGAGTCGACCTCGCGCCGCTCCACCCGGCAGATGCCGCGCACCTCGCTCCACGGGACCGTCCGCGGCTGCTCGCCGCCGAGGTAGACGCCGGTCGCGTCGATCGACAGCAGCACGTCGTCCTGTTCACCCTCGTGCCGTTCCTCGGCGGTCGTCACCAGACCGACCAGCAGCAGCACCGGCAGGCCGACCGCGAAGATCAACGGCATCCCGCCCCACGACAACCACACCGCCTCGAGCGGCTCGCGGACCGGCTCGTCCCTGACCACAGCCACCAGTACGGCGACCAGCGTGAGCAGCACCATCAGCGCGAACACGAGCGTGCCCAGGTACAGCATGGTCCTCGTCGTCCCGAGCCCGCGGCGCTTGACGACGAACGGCTCGGTGGTCGGCTCGGGCGGCATACCGGCATTGTCGGGTGCATCCGCCGTACGCACCAGCGTCCTCACGGAACGCTACTCATTTCGTCCCGGGCGGATCGTCCGTACGGATGAAAATGCGGCTCCCGCCGGGCGCGGGCTTTGGTCCGGACCCGGTGTCCGCAACAATCGCTGCATGCCGGACCGCCAGACCGCCGTCGCCTCCCGGAAACCGCCGACGCGCCGCACCGCCCGCCAGCGCCGTACCGGCGGCCGCTGGCGTCGTGGCTGGGTGATCGCCGTCCTCGCCCTGCTGACCGCCGTTCCGCTGCTGTTCCACCGCTGGGTGCCGAACTCGGTCGGCAACCTGGGCAGCCTGCTCGACACGTTCCTGCCCTGGGTCGGCCTCGCCGTGCCCGTCCTGGCGCTCGCGGCTTTGGTTCGTCGGTCCGCCGTCGCCGGGGTCGCGCTGCTCGTGCCCGCGGTCGTCTGGGGACTGATGTTCGGCAACCTGCTCATCCCCGGCAAGGGTGGCGGCGCCCACGACCTGCGAGTGCTGTCGCACAACGTCGACGCGGCCAACCCCGACCCGCGCAAGACCGCCGAGGACCTGCTCGCCGCGGACGCGGACGTGATGGCGCTGGAGGAGATCACCCCGGCGGATATGAAGATCTACAAGGCCGCGTTCGCGGAGGAGTACCCGTACGAGGTCTCCCGGGAGACGGTCGCGCTGTGGTCGAGGTACCCGGTCGCCGAGACCAAGTCGGTCGACGTCGGCTTCACCTGGACCCGGGCCCTGCGTGCCGAGGTCCGTACGCCGGAGGGCGACGTCGCGGTGTACGTCGCCCACCTGGCCTCGGTCCGGATCGGGACGAGCGGGTTCACCTCCGACCAGCGCAACGACACGATCAAGGCCCTCGGCCGGCAGATCGCGGACGAGAAACTGTCCGGCGTGGTCGTGCTGGGCGATTTCAACGGTACGGCGAACGACCGCAGCCTGGCCCCGCTGACCGCCGGACTGCGCTCGGCGCAGGGAGCGGCCGGGCACGGGTTCGGCTTCACCTGGCCGGCGAAGTTCCCGATGGCGCGGATCGACCACATCATGGTCCGCGGCGTCGTCCCGACGAAGGCCTGGGTGATGAGCCCGACCGGCAGCGACCACCGCCCGGTCGTCGCCGAACTCCGGGTCTAGGGCGCGCGCTCGCGTCTGCGCGATTGTGGTGACCGGGAGGAGTAACGTTTCCCACCGGTAACACCACGATGCGTCAGACGACGATCCGGAGGGCCGATGCTTGCGCAAGACTCCATCCTGAGGCTGGACGCCACGGCGATCGACTACCTCATCATCGCCTTGTACTTCGCCTTCGTGCTCGGCATCGGGTACCTGGCCAAGCGGGCGGTCTCCAACAGTCTCGACTTCTTCCTGTCCGGCCGGTCGCTGCCGGCCTGGGTCACCGGCCTGGCGTTCATCTCGGCGAACCTGGGCGCGATCGAGATCATGGGCATGTCCGCGAACGGCGCGGAGTACGGCATGCCGACCGTGCACTACTTCTGGGTCGGCGCCATCCCGGCGATGCTGTTCCTCGGCGTCGTGATGATGCCGTTCTACTACGGCTCCAAGGTCCGCAGCGTGCCCGAGTTCATGCTGCGGCGGTTCGGGCCGACCGCGCACCTGGTGAACGCGATCAGCTTCGCCGTCGCGCAGGTGCTGATCGCGGGCGTGAACCTGTTCCTGCTGGCCACCATCGTGAACGTGCTGCTCGGCTGGCCGATCTGGGTCTCGGTCATCGTGGCCGCGGTGATCGTGCTCAGCTACATCACCCTCGGCGGCCTGTCCGCGGCGATCTACAACGAGGTGCTGCAGTTCTTCGTCATCGTCGCCGCGCTGCTGCCGCTGACCATCGTCGGCCTGCACAAGGTCGGCGGCTGGCAGGGCCTGACCGAGAAGGTGACCGCCTCACCCGGTGGCGGCGAGCAGATGACCGCCTGGCCGGGGAACGCGCTGAGCGGCTTCAGCGACAACTTCCTGTCGGTGATCGGGATCGTCTTCGGTCTGGGCTTCGTGCTGTCGTTCGGCTACTGGACGACGAACTTCGTCGAGGTGCAGCGGGCGATGGCGTCGAAGAACATGTCGGCCGCCCGGCGGACGCCGATCATCGGGTCGTTCCCGAAGATGTTCGTCCCGTTCATCGTGATCATCCCGGGCATGATCGCGGCCGTGCTCGTCCCCGAGCTGGCCGAGTTCAAGGCCAGCGGCAGTGGGGAAGTGGACTACAACGACGCGCTGCTGCTGCTGATGCGCGACCTGCTGCCGAACGGCATGCTCGGCCTGGCGATCACCGGTCTGCTCGCGTCGTTCATGGCCGGTATGGCAGCGAACCTGAGCTCGTTCAACACGGTCGTGTCCTACGACCTGATCGAGCGGTACGTGATCAAGGACCGGCCGGACGAGTTCTACCTGCGCACCGGCCGCTGGGTCACCGTCGCCGGCACCATCATCGCGATCGGCACCGCCGCGATCGCCTCCGGCTACAGCAACCTGATGGACTACCTGCAGCAGCTGTTCTCGTTCTTCAACGCGCCGCTGTTCGCCACGTTCATCCTCGGTATGTTCTGGAAGCGCATGACCGCGACGGCCGGCTGGGTCGGCCTCGTGACCGGTACGACGACCGCGGTCCTGGTGTTCATCCTGGCGGAGAACGGCGTCATCGACCTGCCGGGCCAGGGGGCCAGCTTCGTCGGCGCCGGTGCCGCGTTCGTGGTGGACATCCTGGTCAGCGTCCTCGTCAGCCTGCGGACGGCGCCGAAACGCGACGAGGAACTGGTCGGCCTGGTCTACTCGCTGACGCCGAAGGAACAGCGGACCGAGGTGACCGTCCGCGGTGACCACGGCTGGTACCGCAGGCCGGTGCTGCTGGCCGGCATCTCGCTGGCGATGACCATCGCCCTGAACATCATCTTCGGCTGACAAGGAGCACAGTCATGGCTGAGCAGACGCCGACCCCGAAGAAGAAGGCCGGGGCGTTCGACATCCGGGTGGTGATCGCGGCGCTGATCGCGATCTACGGGCTGGTGCTGACGATCCTCGGCATCATCGCGGATCCCGACGAGGTGGCCAAGGCCGACGGGCTGAACATCAACCTGTGGGGCGGGATCGCGATGCTGGTGTTCGCCGCCCTGTTCGTGCTCTGGGCCCGGCTGCGGCCGATCGCCGTACCGGTGGACGAGCACGTGCGGGAGGAGTAACCACGGCCCGTGCGGCTCGTTGTGAGACCAGTAGCCCACTGGTCCCACCACGGAGGACGCATGATCCGTGCCCAGGTACTGTCCCGGCGAGCCTTCCTGGCTCGGATCGGCGTGCTCGGCGCGGCGCTCGGAGGTGGTGGGCTGGCGGCCCGCAGCCTGCTGGCGCCCGCCGGTGCCGCCACCAATCCGTTGCTACCGACAACGGTCGACCTGATCCGGCCGGTGCTGGCCGCGCTCGCCCGCGACACGCTCAACGGGCTGACCGTGTTCGCGATGCCCGGCCGCGACCCGTACTCGCGGACCCAGGGCACCCCGAGCAGTACGCCGGGCGCGATCGAGGCCGGCGCGACCGACTTCATCATCAACTCGCTGGACAACTTCGTCCCGTTCCCGGACGCGGTCGCCCAGCCCGTCGGCGCCGCGCTGGTGACCGGCCTCGCCGACTCCGGGATCGGGCTGCCCGGTCTCGAGGTGCTCCCGGTCGAGCTCCGGCGGCTGGATCGCGCGCTGGCGGCGTACCTGAACAGTGACGAGGCGCTGCCGCTGTCGTTCCCGATCGCCGGGCTGCTGAACCTGATGGCGACCCAGGTGAACCCGCTGGCGGTGAACGGGCCGCACCTGTCGCCGTTCGCCCGGCTGTCGTACGCCGAGAAGGCGCAGGCGTTCGAGTTGATCGAACGGACCGACGCCGATCTGGTCGCGCTGCTCGACGTGCAGTTCCCGGAGCCGCTGAAGGCCTCGGTGTCCGGGCTGCTCAAGTTCGTCGGCGGTGCCTTGATCGAGTTCGCCACCTTCGGCGCGTACGGCGAATCGGCCGTCTACGACAAGGTCAGCCGGACGCTGCGGAAGCGGCCGGTCGGCTGGAACCACACCGGCTACCAGCCGGACGGCCCGGTCGAGGGCTGGGACGACTTCATCGGTTACTACCAGGGCCGGCAGAAGGTGAGTGACTGATGCGCGACGTCATCGTGATCGGAGCCGGCGGCGGGGGACCGGTGGTGGCCAAGGAGCTGGCCGCCCAGGGCCTCGACGTGCTCCTGCTCGAGGCCGGGCCGCGGCACGCCAACCCGCGGGACGAGTGGACGACGTTCGAGGACGACGCCAACAATCCGCTGACCGGCTACCTGCGCTGGGGGCCGTCGGACCGGTCCAAGCCGGGCTGGTTCCGCGAATGGCCGCAGAACTCGTTCGTCTGGCAACTGTCCGGCGTCGGCGGCACCACGCAGCACTTCTACGGCAACTACCCGCGCGCCTATCCAGGGGTCTTCGAGGGGTACGACGGCGCCGACCGGTCGGCGTACGACGTCGAGCACCGCTTCCCGTTCGGCTACGACGAGCTCGTGCCGTACTTCGAGTGGGTCGAGGCGACCATGCCGGTGATGACGGCGGCGATGGGCCACAAGGAGCAGCTGTTCTTCCGCGGTGCCGAGACGCTCGGGCTGCCGGTGCAGACCACGAAGACCACGCACCGGCCGTCGTACCGTCCGCAGGAGAACGCGATCCTGCAGCCCGGCGGGACGGCCGGCCGCACGGCGGACCCGAAGCTCCTGGTGTATCCGAAGGCGACCGGGTGCACGTTCTGCGGGTACTGCTTCCAGGGCTGCATGCGGCCGAACGGTGCCCCGCGCAACCAGTTCGCCAAGCGGTCGACGGACAACAGCTACGTGCCGATGGCGCTGACCGCGGAGGTGTGGTCGGCGGGCGGCAAGCCGGTCTCGCTGATCGCGGACGCGTTCGTCACCCGGGTGCACACCGAGAAGCGGAACGGCGTCCTGACCGCGACCGGGGTCACGTGGCTGTCCAAGGGTGCCGAGCATCGTGAGGACGCCCGGGTCGTGGTGATGTCAGGCGGCTGCACGGAGAACCCGCGGCTCTGGTTCAACAGCGGCCTGCCGAACCCGAACGGCTGGGTCGGCCGCGGCTACACCGACCACTTCTTCGACTGGGTCTTCGGGGTCTTCGACGACTACACCGGCAACCCGAAGGGCGTCGGCTCGAGCGCCCGGCTCGACTTCCCGCCGTACGGCGGGTTGGAGAACGTCGGCCTGCCGCCGGCGCTGATGGCTTTCTCCGGCACGCTGTCGGACAGCGGGATCCGGGGCCAGTACACGAACGGCCGCGGTCGCACCGGGCCGTGGGACGGGCCGGCCGGGCGGGTGATGGGGCCCGAGCTGAAGGAGATCCTGTCGCACGGGCTGGACCGGCTGCTCAGCGTGCTGGTGATCACCGACGACGACGTCGAGGCGCAGAACCGGGTCACCCTCTCGGCGCTGCCGGCCGACGAGCACGGCCCGATCCCGAAGGTCACCTTCAAGCAGCGGCAGCGGACCGCGCGGACCCTGCGCAACCGCGAGTTCATGGCCCGGAAGGCGGCCGAGCTGCTCCGCGGCGCCGGCGCGCGCAAGGTGTACCGGATCGACTGGGCGCCGCTGATCCTGCACGTCCAGTCGTCGATGCGGATGGGCCGTTCGGAGAACAACTCCGTGCTCGACCCCCGTGGTGAGACCCGCGCGGTGAAGCGGTTGTTCGTGGCCGACAACTCCGCGCTGTCGAACGGCCTCGGCGGGCCGAACCCGACCCTGACGTCGCAGGCGCTCGCGACGCGGACGGCCGAGAAGATCTTCTCGACCTATTTCGGGGGTGATCCGTGGGTGCGATCGAGCTCCCCTGTCGTGTCCACGGATCCCCGGATCAGCGTGCGGCTCGGCGAGCTCGGCCTCTAGCGTGTCCTGACTCGGGACAGCCGCGTGTCCGTTTGACGAACATCGGCGTCCGGCGCGGTCCTGCCGTCCGGGCGCCGATGTTCCTAGGCTCGAAGTACCCGATCTGGAGGACTTCGAGATGACGATCACTTCGAGCGGCGCGGATCTGTCCACCCTGGCCCAGCGGTACGCCGAGGACGGCTTCGTGCTGGTGAAAGGCCTGCTCAGCAAGGAGGAAGCCGCCTACTACCGGCAGCGCAGCCACGACCTGCTGGCGGCGCTGAACCGCAAGGACGACCCGACCTGGAAGTCGGCGATGGGCCTGTCCGGCGGTGCCACCCGGCTGCAGCACCTGCACGACGCGCAGTTCTACGACGCCGCCTTCTCGCGGCTGCTGGTGGACCCGCGGTTCACCAGCGTGGCCGCCGCGGTGATGGGCGTCGAGGGTGTGCAACTGCACCACACCAAGCTGTTCGTGAAGCCGCCGGAGAACGGCTCGCCGTTCCCGCTGCACCAGGACTACCCGTTCTTCCCGCACACGTACCACCGGGTCGGTGCGGCGATCTTCCACTTCGACGACGCGCCGGAGGAGAAGGGCTGCGTGCGGGTGATCCCGGGCAGCCACAAGGACGGTCCGCGCGAGCACGACCCGGAGGGCTCGTTCCACCTGCCCGACGTACCGTTCGAGTCGGCGACACCGCAGCCGGCCGAGGCGGGCGACGTCCTCTTCTTCACCTACCTGACCGTGCACGGGTCCGGCGTGAACGTGAGCGACGAGGCGCGGACCACCTGGCTGATCCAGTACCGCGACCCGGCGGACCCGCCGACGGTCAAGACGCACGACCACTCGCTCGGACAGGGCATGATGCTGCGAGGAGTGGACCCGACCGGCAGGAGTGCTTCTTGACGCTGGAGTCTGTCGCTTCGGCAGATCGCTTCGTCGACCTCGCAGGGCTGCTGGAGTCCTGCGAGGTCGACGGGTTCCGTGCGGACTTCCTGAGCTTCGGGCACTACCGGCCGGAGTACTGGCGCAACTACTGGCACAGCCACTCCTTCCACGAGGTCTGCCTGGCGTTCTCAGGCTGCGGCCGGTTCAACTCGGGCGACACCGAGTACGACGTCCAGCCCGGCGCGGTGTTCCTGGCCCGCCCCGGCGAGGTCCACGAGATCGAATCGAGCCACTCCGAGCCGCTGGGCATAGCCTTCTGGGGCTTCACCTTCCGTCCAGCCACCACCCAGCCGCCTTCCGCCTCTCGCCCTGTGTCCAGTGATGCGGGGTGGTGGTCCGGTCTCACCCGGCCCGACGGCCCGGTGATGTCACGCCGCGTCGGCTCGTTGCCTGCTCTGATCACCGCGCTGGCTGCGGAAGCCGCGGCTCCGGTGTCCGGTTACAACACCGCCCTCACCGCCCTCGGCTCCACGTTGGTGATGGAGACCGCTCGCGCGTTCGCCCTCGACGACGACCTGACCGTCGAGCCAGTACGCCGTGACCGCGGACCTCTCGTGGTGGAGTCGATGCAACGTCATCTCCGCGACAACCTGTCCCGCCCGATCACCGTCCGGGACGTCGCCGCCGTCGCCCACCTCTCCGAGCGTCACGCCGAGCGCCTGTTCCACCAGCAGACCGGCGCCTCGATCATGTCCACCCTGCGCCGCCTACGCCTGGAGTTGGCCGCCCAACTGCTGCTCGACCCCTCGATGACCGTGACCGAGGTCGCCCGCGCCTGCGGCTACTCCGACGTGCGCCCGTTCTCCACCGCGTTCCGTCGCCACTACGGCCGCACCCCCGGCGACCACCGCCGAGCCGGCGGCACCGAGTTCGTCTGACGGCCCCGAGCCGACGACACAAGAGCGCTTAGCGGCCCTTGCGCCAGAGGCCGATGACGGCGACCAGGCCGGCGAGCGACGGCAGGAAGCCGATCACGCCGTGCAACGTCGGCACGATCGTGGTGTAGGCCTCGCCGCCGACGGACAGGCTGAGGAGTTGAACAGTCGCGCCGACCAGGAACAACGTCGTGCCGACCGCACGAGCCCCCCGCTTGCCGCGGGCCACGGCCACGATCGTCCACAGCCAGCCCGCGAGACCCAGCACTCCGACGCCCACCAGGTAACCGGTGATCGCCATCCGATCCTTGGCGACGTCGTCGGCCGACCAGCCCGGGTACGCCGACCGGACGTGCTCGCCGATGGTGTCGGCGGTCGCGAGATCGATCAGCGGGGCCAGTGTTGCCACGAGCGTCAACAGCACACCGGCGTACAGCGCCTGCTTCAGGTACGCCGGCGAGCGCGTAGGTGCCGTGAGAGTGGTCATGATGTCCTCCGAATGATTCTTACGATGTAAGATTCAGCGTATACTTACGACGTAAGAATCATCAAGCGAGGAGGGCCGATGCCCGGTCGACCCGGTCACAGCGTCGGTCTGACCCGCGCGACCGTCCTCAGGGCCGCGCTCGCGCTGGCCGACCGCGACGGGCTCAAGGCGCTGTCGATGCGCCGCCTCGGTGCCGAGTTGGGTGTCGAGGCGATGACCATCTACCACCACGTGCCGAACAAGGACGCCCTCCTCGACGGACTGGTCGAGCAGGTCGTCGCCACCGTCACCCCGGCGTTCGGCGCGACGTCCTGGCAGGACGGCCTCCGGGACTACGCGCGCGACCTGCGATCCACACTGCTCGCGCACCCGAACGTCGTACCTCTGGTCGCGTCCCGTCCCGCGGTCACTGCGCAGAACCTCCAGGTGATGGAGGCGGCGCTACGCAGCATGCAGGAGGCCGGACTGCAGCCTGCTGACGCTCTGGACGTGATCTACGCGGTCACCGGCTTCGTGGTCGGGCATGTCCTCACCGCAGCCGACGGAGACCCGGTCGACCGGCTGGAGACCCTTGATCCGACGGCGTTCCCGCTGCTGGCGCAGGCGGTGAGCCGGACCGGTCCGCGGGGGACCGAGGCACGCTTCGAGTTCGCCCTCGACGCCTTGCTGTCCGGACTCGGCCCGGACGCGCTAGACTGATGACATGCGAGTGAGCCTGCTCCTTAGTTAGCCGTACTGGCATCCAGGCGCCTGAGCGCCGGTCAGTGCGGCGTCCCCTCCTGTGTGAGGGGCTTTTTCATTTCTGAAGGCTGCTTCTGGCAGATTTAGGCTCAACCAACACAAGAAGCATGGAGTAGGACCGTGAGCGAGCAGGTGGACGACGCCCCGATCGACCGGGGCGGGTACGACTTCGACGTCCTGCAGGCCAAGTGGCGGCCGGTGTGGGAGAAGCTGGACCCGTTCAAGACGCGTGACGACGGCTCGGCGGAGCGCCGGTACGCGCTCACGATGTTCTCCTACCCGTCCGGCGACCTGCACATGGGTCACGGCGAGGTGTTCGCGCTGCACGACGTGCTGGCGCGCTACTGGTTCCAGCAGGGGTACGACGTGCTGAACCCGGTGGGCTGGGACTCGTTCGGGCTGCCGGCCGAGAACGCCGCGATCAAGCGCAACGAGCACCCCGCCACGTACACCTACGCCAACATCGAGACCCAGGCGGAGTCGATCCGCCGCTACGGCCTGAGCTTCGACTGGTCGCGCCGGCTGCACACCTCCGACCCGGAGTACTACCGGTGGACGCAGTGGCTGTTCCTGCGGTTCTACGAGCGCGGTCTGGCGTACCGCAAGGCGTCGTACGTGAACTGGTGCCCGAACGACCAGACCGTGCTGGCCAACGAGCAGGTGGTGCAGGGCCGGTGTGAGCGGTGCGGCTGGGAGGTGACCAAGCGCGAGCTGACCCAGTGGTACTTCAAGACCACCGAGTACGCGCAGCGCCTGCTGGACGACATGGAGCTGCTGCAGTGGCCGGAAGAGATCCTGCTGATGCAGCGCAACTGGATCGGCCGCTCCGAGGGTGCGTTCGCGGACTTCCAGGTCGAGGGCCGCGACGAGCCCATCCGCGTGTTCACGACCCGGCCGGACACGCTGTTCGGGGCCACCTTCATGGTGGTCGCGCCGGACGCGAAGCTGGCCGCCGAGCTGGTCACACCGGAGCAGCAGGAGGCGTTCGACGTCTACCTGGCCAAGGTCAAGGGTGAGACCGAGATCGACCGGCTGAGCACCGAGCGGGAGAAGACCGGTGTCTTCCTGGGCTCGTACGCGATCAACCCGGTGACCGGTGAGCGGATCCCGATCTGGGCGGCCGACTACGTGCTGGCCGACTACGGCACCGGCGCGATCATGGCGGTGCCCGGCCAGGACACCCGGGACTGGGAGTTCGCGGAGAAGTTCGGCCTGCCGATCGTGCGGACCGTGCAGCCCGAGGACGGTTTCGAGGGCAAGGCGTACACCGGCGAGGGTCCGGCCATCAACAGCGCGAACGACGACATCAGCCTGAACGGGCTGGGTGTCGACGAGGCCAAGGCGCGGATCAGCGACTGGCTGGAGAGCAAGGGCCTGGGCGAGCGGACGATCAACTACCGGCTGCGCGACTGGCTGCTGAGCCGCCAGCGCTACTGGGGCTGCCCGATCCCGATCATCCACTGCCCGTCCTGCGGTGAGGTCCCGGTCCCGGACGACCAGCTGCCGATGGAGCTGCCGGACCTGCGCGGTGCCGACCTGGCGCCGAAGGGTGTGTCGCCGCTGGCGGCAGCTCGCGACTGGGTCGAGGTCGACTGCCCGAAGTGCGGTGGCGCGGCCGAGCGGGACACCGACACCATGGACACCTTCGTGGACTCGTCCTGGTACTTCCTGCGCTACCTGTCGCCTGACTACACCGAGGGTCCGTTCGACCCGCAGGCGGCCGAGCGCTGGATGCCGGTGTTCCAGTACGTCGGCGGCAAGGAACACGCCGTACTGCATCTCCTGTACGCGCGGTTCTTCGTCAAGGCGCTGCACGACATGGGGTTGCTGACCGCGGTCGAGCCGTTCACCCGGCTGCTGAACCAGGGCCAGGTGATCAACCAGGGCAAGTCGATGAGCAAGTCGCTGGGCAACGGCGTGAACCTGGGCGACATGATCGACCTGTACGGCGTCGACGCGGTCCGGCTGACCATGGTGTTCGCCGGCCCGCCGTCGGACGACATCGACTGGGCCGACATGTCGCCGGGAGGCTCGCTGAAGTTCCTGCAGCGTGCCTGGCGGCTGGCCGGCTCGGTCGAGGCGCCGCTGGGCGCGGATCCGTCGACCGGTGACGTCGAGCTGCGCAAGATCACCCACCGGACGGTGGCGGACGCGGCCGAGCTGATCGACTCGCTGCGGTTCAACGTCATGGTCGCTCGGATCATGGAGCTGGTGAACGCGACCCGGAAGGCGATCGACGCCGGCCCGGGTGCGGCCGACCCGGCGGTCCGCGAGGCGACCGAGGCGGTGGCGGTCCTGCTGAGCCTGGTCGCGCCGTACACCGCCGAGGACATGTGGGAGACGCTGGGCCACGAGCCGACCGTCGCCAGGGCCGGCTGGCCGAAGGTCGACCCGGCGCTGCTGGTCCAGGACACGGTCACCTGCGTCGTCCAGATCGCCGGCAAGGTGAAGGACCGGCTGGAGGTGTCCCCGGACATCACCGACGCCGACCTGGAGCAGCTGGCGCTGGCGTCCGAGTCGGTGCAGAAGGCGCTGGACGGCCGCGGTGTCCGCAAGGTCATCGTCCGGGCGCCGAAGCTGGTCAACATCGTCCCGGCCTAAGGAGTGCGCCTGGCCGTCCCGCCCTGGTGGTCGGGACGGCCAGGCTGTGGGACGGCTAGGTGCCCCCGCCGGCGGGCGGGGCGGCTACGCTGCTCAGATGCGTTCTGAGCTGATCGACGTGGCGACCGGTGGTTCCGAGGTCGTGTTCGACCTCACCAGCAGGTGTGAGCAGTTCGTCGACGCCGAGGCCCACCAGGCCCAGGGCGACGGCCTGCTGCACGTGTTCGTGCCGCACGCGACCGCCGGGGTCGCGATCCTGGAGACCGGTGCGGGCAGCGACACCGACCTGCTCGCGGTGCTCGAGGAGCTGCTTCCCCGCGACTTCGGCTGGCGGCACCGGCACGGTACGCCGGGCCACGGCCGCGACCACGTGCTGCCCGCGCTGATCCCGCCGTACGCGACCGTCCCGGTGCTGGACGGGCGGATGATGCTCGGCACCTGGCAGTCGATCTGCCTGGTGGACACCAACGTCGACAATCCGCAGCGCCAGGTCCGGCTTTCCTGGCTGCCCGGTTAACAGACCACCAGGTAACCGGCGCATCCGGAATTCTTGTGACTTATCGGGATGTTGCGGGTTGCGTTACGTTTGCGAAACACGACTCCGCTTGAATTGCCCGCATGGCAGCGCTTGACATCCTTCGGACCCAGTGGGCGGGGCTCGGCACCGAACTGCTGATCCGCGCGACCCGCGGGATCTGTGCCGGCAGCCTGCTGAACGCCGAATCCGGTCGTGCGGACACCAGCGCCCGGCTCGAGGACTGGACCGGAGTCCTTTCCCTGTACGCGACCGAGAATGAATCTTCCTCGGTTCGCGCAACCGCTTGAATTGTTTGTCTGCCCGTTCAGTAATGCGAATTTGAACCAAACTTGTTGCCTCTGCCAACCGTTCGGTGTGACGTGTGCCGCATCTTGTGCTCCGGGAGTCCCCGGCACGGGCGGGCCAGTCACGCTATGTTGTGACGGGAACGTGAGGCTCAGGAGGGGTGACGGGCTTTGTCGGACACGGATGGCCGGGCGGAGGGGCGGCGGGGTTTCGCCGATCTCCTGCTCGACCTGAGGGTCCAGGCCGGTCTCTCCCAGGAGGAGCTCGCCGACCGCGCCGGTCTGAGCGTGCGATCCATCCGCGAGATCGAGGCCGGCCGCGTCGCCCGCCCCCGCAAGGACTCCGTCCGGCTCCTCGGGAAGGCGCTCGGCCTGCGGGACGGTGACGCGGAGCAGTTCCTCGCCGCGGCGGGCCACGGGACGGCACGACCTGTCATCTCGGTCGCCGCGCCGGCCCCGACCGGGCTGCGCTGGCGCGGGACCAGGCCGATTCCCGACGGTCTCGTCGGTCGCGAGCAGGAGCTTGTCGAGCTCGAGGCCCTGCTCCGGCAGAACCGTCTGGTCACGCTCGTCGGCCCGGGTGGTGTCGGCAAGACCGAGCTCGCCCTGGCCGCGGCCGACCGCTTCTCCGGCGCCGAGACGACCGTCGTGGTCGTCGACCTCACGACCGTCCAGCGGGATGCCGCCGTACCCACGGCCATCCTGGACGCCTTCGGCACCGCACCGGGTACGTCGGACCTGGACGACGTACTGTCCGGACGCCAACCGGGTGACCTGGTGATCGTCGAGGACAACGCCGAGCACGTGCTCGACGGGGTCGCGACGGTGGCGAACCGGATGGTCCGCAGCTTCCCGGGCGTCGGCGTCCTGGTGACCTCGCGGATCCCGCTCGGGCTCCCGGACGAGGTGGTCCGGCGGGTCGCCGTCCTCGGGCTGCCGGCGAACGACCAGGACTTCGCCGAGATCGCGGCCAGCCCGGCCGTGGAGATGTTCTGCCGGCGGGTGGCGCGGGTCCGGCCGGGTTTCCAGCTGACCGAGGACAACGCTCCGACCGTCGCCCGGCTGTGCCGTCGGCTGGACGGGTTGCCGCTGGCCCTGGAGCTGGCCGCGGCCCGGGCGGGTTCGCTGTCAGTGGAGACGATTCTGGCCGCGTTGGACGACCGGTTCCGCCTGCTGTCGGGGCCGCGGCGGTTCGGGGCTCCGCATCAGCGGACGCTGGCCGACACGATCGCGTGGAGCGTGGACGCGCTCTCGGACGCCGCCCGGCAGTTGCTCTACCGGGCGTCCGTGCTCGGGTCGCCGTTCACGCTCGACGCGGTCGCGGGCGTCTGCACGGGCGATCCGATCGACGCGGCCGACGTACCGATGCTGCTGGCCGAGCTGGTGGAGAAGTCGCTGCTGCAGCCGGTGCACGAGTTCGAGCAGTTGTACGGCGCCCGCTACAAGCTGCTGGAGACGATCCGGGAGCATGCGTACGCCGGTCTGTCGTCGCAGGGCGATGACCTGACCGAGTTCCGCGACCGGGCGGTCGAGTGGTGCACGACGTACGTCGCCGGGCTCGAGGGCGCGTGGTCGTCGCCGGACCGCGACCGGCGGTATCGGGCCGCGCATGCGAACTCAGCGCTGTTCGAGGTCGCGCTGGAGCGTGCGGCCGAGCTCGGGCAGTGGGACGTGGCCGCGCGGATCGTGCTCGGCTTCCGGATCGCCTGGCAGTACCAGGCGAGTGTGGCCGAGAGCGGCATCCGCTGGGCCACGGCGTGCGCGGAGAACGTCACGGACAAGGAAGTCAGCGGGCGGATGCTGGCCATCGCCGGTCGACTGTCCAGTCTGACCGGTGACGTCCGGGGCGCCCGCCGGTACTACGAAGAGGCCCGTCAGCTGATCCCCGGTGAGACCGAGATGGGTCTGGTCGCGCGCGGCGGTTGGGTGTCGTCCGGCTCGCATCTGCTCGACACCCAGAGCCTGGCCGAGATCCCGGCGCTGGTGGCGGACGCTCGCAAGCACGGTGACGTGCAGCGGTCCGCCACCGTCCAGGCCACGTGCGGCCTCGCTCTCCTGCGCTGGGGCCGGCTGCCCGAGGCCAAGGAGTTGTTGCTCGCCTGGGAGGCCGCGCTGGTCAATCCGGGTGTCTACCCGGACGAGATCGCGTACATGGCGCTCAGCCGGGTGGAGCTCGAGCTGGGCAACCTGTCCGAGGCGCGGCGCTGGGCGACGCTCGCCCGGGACAGCCAGGCCTCCGACGACCCCGAACGTACGAAGGTCGCCGGCTGCCAGGCGATGGTCGAGTACCAGGACGGCCGGTACGACGAGGCGCGGGCGCTGCTGGACGAGGCGGACGCGGACATCCGCGGGCACCGTGGGTACTTCGACTACCTGGTGATGCTGTACCGGTCGCGACTCGCCCGTGAGGCCGGTGACGCCGATCAGGCCCGGGTGTGTATCCGGGACGCGGTCAACCGGCTCCTGGTCGAAGGGCGGGTCGTGTACCTGCTCGAAGTACTGCCTGAGGCTGTGGCCGTGCTGCATGCGCTGGGGAAGTCGGCGGAGGGTGATGTGCTGTGCGGGCAGCTGATGGCCTGGCAGCGATCCATGGACCCGCCTATGCTGCCGACCGCGTGGGCCGTGCTGCAGGAGTCGTGCGAGACCGCTTCGCCCGCCGAAGGGTGGCCCGAGCCGGATCCCGCGGCCGCGGTGCAGCGGCTGGCGAACGACGTACTGACCGCGCTTTCGTGACGCGCAACCGCTGAAGCTGCCGGGTAACTGCCGGTTCTTCTGCCTCGTCCTGACATGCCTGCCGGCCGAAGAATTACAGCCGTAGGACAGGTTCCACGAAGCAGGGTCCGAGACCGGGCGCAGGCAGAGGAATGGGCGGTGAACCGTGATGAGGCAGCGAGGTGCCACGGGTGCTGCACAAGGACTGCCGGCCAGCTTGGGGGAGGCGACGCGGAGGGCATCCGGCGGCCGGACGGTGGGGGCGCCGATCGGCTGTCGAGAGCTCCGGAGTGCTGCGTCGTGCGGATCTGTCCTACCTGAACCGGGTGCCGTGCGCCGTCAGGGCACCACACCCGGGGAGGGGTCCCAGCACTGGACCGAGCACACGACACAGGGGACGAGTGCCGGCCCGGCTGACACGGGGAAGCCGGCGGGTTTGGTCACCCGCCGGCGGGGTCAGCCGCTGGGGCCTCCCGGGACCTCGACGAGCTCGCGGTCAGACCGGTACTTCGCGGAACCGGCACGGGGAGTGGCTCGCCGAGGACTGAACTCTGCTGACAACCAGGGGGAGTCAGCACAGCAGTAAGCGCCGGCAACGAGGGGGAGTCGGCGTAGCGGTGAAGCTGACGCACAGGGGAAGTCAGCACGGCGAGGTGAAGGCCCCGGAGGGGTGGCCTTCACCTCGCCACCGCCGGTCCTACTTCTTCCGCTTGGCGGACGCCTTCTCCACCTCCGCGAGAAGCGTCTTCTGGTCGCCGTACCCGACCATCCAGGTCGGCTGCTGACGGCAGTACACGATGTCCGGCCCCCAGCTCGACGGCGAGCTCCCGTAGAACTTCGTCAGATGGGCCTCGATCTCCGCGAAGTCCGGATGCTCCGGGGTCAGGAACTCCACGTCACCGTGACTGAACACGCCGATCCGCTCGCCGTCGACGTACGAGATGCTCGTCGCCGGTCTGGCCCGCAGATGTCGCGCCTTGGCCGCCGTCCCGGAGGTGCTGAACACCCACCGCGCGTGCAGGAAGTGCCCGTCGACCGCACTGATCCGTGGCTCGCCGCGAGCCGTCACAGTGGCCACGTTGAGCGTGCACATGCCGGTCAGAACCCGCACCAAGACGTCGGCGTCCAGCCGGCGCGGGCCCTTGATGATGTTGCGCAGATGCTCCGTCGAGCGCTGGTACGCCGCGTCGAGGAGCGCCTGCAGTTCGGTGATCTCTGCCGCGGTCTCCTTCATTCTCCGCAGTCTCACACCGGCCACCGACAGAAATCTCGCGCCTACGACACCGCGCGCAGGCGAAAACTGTCCGGTAACCTCGCTGCATGTCAGCCCGCGTGCACGTCGTCACCGACTCCACGGCCGGTCTGTCCACGCACGAAGTCCTCCGCCTGCCGCTGACCGTCGTACCGGTCCAGGTCGTCATCGGCGGCACGTCGTACGACGACGGCGCCACCTCGGCCGACGCGGTCGCGGAGGCGCTCAAGACCTTTACGCCGGTGTCCACGAGCCGCCCGGCGCCCCAGACGTTCGCGGACACGTACGCCGCCTGCGCCGCCGCCGGAGCCGAGTCGGTCGTGTCCATCCATCTCTCAGGCGAGATGTCCGGCACGGTCGAGGCCGCCATGATCGGCGCGAAGGAGTCGCCGATCCCGGTCCGGGTGATCGACTCCCGCTCGATCGCGATGGGCCTCGGCTTCCCGGTCCTGGCCGCGGCCGAGGTCGCCGCCGCGGGGGAGGACCAGGCCGCCGTCGAGGCGGCCGCCCGGGTCCGGATGGCGTCCATCTCGGCGTATTTCTACGTCGACACCCTCGAGTACCTCCGCCGCGGCGGCCGCATCGGCGCCGCCCAGGCCCTCCTCGGTACGGCGCTCGCCGTCAAACCCCTGCTGACGATCAGCAGCGGCCGGATCGTCCCCCTCGAGAAGGTCCGTACGTCGAGCCGCGCGATCGCCCGCCTGGCCGACATCGCCGTCCAGCGAGCCGGCGACGCACCCGTCCAGGTCGCCGTCCACCACCTGGCGAATCTGGAGAAGGCCCAAACCCTCGCCGACAACCTCGCCGACCGCCTCCCTCAGACCAAGGACCTCGTCCTCCGCGAAGTAGGCGCCGTCATCGGCGCCCACGTCGGCCCCGGCCTCTTGGCCGTAGTCATAGCCCCGCACTAGCCAGGCACCCGCTCTCACCCAGCTGATTTGGCGGCAGGCTCGCCTGGGATTTCCACAGCTCTGATTTCGTCGTCGGCGAGCGTGCTCGGACTCGTACTTTCTCTGGCGTGAAGGTCTTTCGCCGTGCCGCCGCACCCGACCCGGGTGCGCGCGAGCGTGCGCTGGCGCGCCTCGCCCCACGCGCGCCGCGGTACGACGAGGCCGACGAAGAACTGGAGGAGCGTGATGAGGAGGTGCGAGGTGGATGGATCCCCGAAGCCGTCCGGCCCGAGCGACTGCGTGATGCCCGCTGGAGCCTGTCGCCGAAGCATGTCGTGGTCCTGGCCGTCGTCCTGTCCATCGGCCTCGCCTGGGCAGCCTGGTCGGTCGTCCGCGCCCGCCCCGAGACCGTCCCCGAGGCCCGTGCACCATCCACCCTCACCTCCGGCGCCCCGGTCACCCAACCGTGCCCCGCCGGCCAACCCTGTCCACCCTCAACCGGTGCCGCCTCACCAGGTGCTCAGCCTTCTCCTGGCGCCCCGTCGCCTGGCTCGGGTGTCCCGCCGTCGGGCGCGCAGCCGTCACCGGGCATACCCGGCCAGGCAGCAGGCACCGTCATCGTCCACGTCGCCGGCAAGGTACGCCGCCCCGGGCTCGTTCACACGTCGACCGGCTCGCGTGTCGCCGACGTGCTCACCCTCGCCGGCGGTCCGCTGCCGGGAGTCGACCTCACCACCCTCAACCTCGCCCGCCAGGTCACCGACGGCGAACAGATCGTCGTCGGCCACCCCGCCCCACCACCCGGCGCATCCACAACCGCGCCAGGCACCACCAACCCGCATACCCCGGCCAACCCGACCGCCCCGGCCAGCACCCCGGTCAACCTCAACACCGCCACGCTCGACCAACTCGACGCCCTCCCGGGTGTCGGTCCGGTCCTGGCCCAACGCATCGTCGACTACCGCACCCAGAACGGCCCCTTCACCACCATCGACCAACTCCAGGAGGTTTCCGGCGTAGGCCCCAAGAAGTTCGACTCCCTCAAACCCCATGTCCGCATCTGACCGCACCACCCCTGCCCCAGATCCCGCCACCCCTACCCCTGACCGCACCGCACCCACCGAGACAACTCCCGCCAACCGCCCGCTGGACCTGCGCCTGCTGGTCCCAGCCGCCGCAGCTTGGCTCACCGCAGTCCTCCTGATAGCTCAAAGCCCCTCGATCGCCTTCCTCACCACAGCCCTGACCCTCACCGTCGCGATCACCCTCGCGGTCCTGCTCCGCCGCCAAGCCTCCGCACCGCCGCAGGGAGATCCCGTCCCACGGGATCGCGTCCGAGCGCGCGCCGGCTGGGTTGTCGTCGGGGCGCTGGTTGTGGTGGCCGGCATGGGAGTGGCGGCCGGGCTGCAGGTGCAGGGGATGCGGGCCGGTCCGGTCGTCGGTCTGGCGGCGGACAACGCGTCGGTCGGCGTGCAGTTGAGGATCGACAGCGATCCCTCGGTACGGCGAAGTCCGGGCAGCCGGCGACCGCCGTACGTGGTGCTGAAGGCAACGATCGAGGAGGTCCGAGCACGTGGAACCACCACCCGAGTCCGTACGCCGGTGCTTGTCATCGGCTCGACGCAATGGCAAGACGTCCGCTTCGGGCAACGGGTCGGCGCCAATGGCCGGCTCGAGGCCGTCGACCGTGGATCCGACGTCGCCGCGCTGCTTTCGATCCGCTCGGCTCCGAAGCTCGCGGCCGATCCACCCTGGTGGTTGCGCGCCGCCGAACAGGTCCGCGCCGGCCTCCGGGAATCGGTCGCCGAGCAACCCGACGACGTACGCGGCCTGGTCCCCGCGCTCGTCATGGGCGACGAGTCCGGTCTGCCCGCCGACCTCGTCGAGGACTTCCAGACGACAGGGCTGACGCACCTCTCGGCCGTGTCCGGCACGAACCTGACCTTGCTGCTGGCGTTCATCCTCCCGTTCGCCCGGCTGATCGGAGTACGCGCACGCGGGCTGACCGCGGTCGGCCTGATGACGGTTGTCGTGTTCGTCATCCTCGCCAGACCACAGCCCAGTGTCCTGCGCGCGGCTGCGATGGGGCTGATCGCGCTGGCTGCGATGACGAGCGGTGGCTCTCGTCGTCGCGCGGTACGCAGCCTTTCGTTCGCGGTGATCGGGCTGCTGCTCCTGGACACCTCCCTGGCGAGGTCGGCCGGATTCGCCTTGTCCGTGCTCGCGACCGCAGGCATCGTCCTGCTCGGCCCGGGCTGGCGGGACGCGCTCGCCCGGTGGATGCCGACGTGGTGGGCGGACGCGGTCTCCTGCCCGCTGGCGGCCCAACTCGCCTGTACGCCGGTCGTCGCCTGGCTGTCCGGCGAGGTGTCATTGGTTGCCGTAGGCGCCAATCTGCTCGCGGGACCCGCCGTCGGTCCGGCCACGATCATCGGGTTCGCCGCGGCCGGAGTGGCGCTGATCAGCACGGAGGCCGCGCAACTGGTCGGGTGGATGGCAGGGTGGCCCGCCCGCTGGATCATCCTCATCGCCCGGGAAGGCGCCGACCTCCCCGGCGCCGCGAACGCCTGGCCGGCCACTGCTGTTGGTGTCACTGTGCTGACGGTCCTGTGCCTCGCGCTCGTCTTCGGGCTGTACCGCGTCCTCGCCCGCCCGATCGCCATGGTGCTCGCGGTGGTCTTGCTCGCGGTCGTCGTACTCCGGCCCGTCGGGTCCATCGGCTGGCCGCCCGACGACTGGCTCTTCGTCATGTGTGATGTGGGTCAAGGCGATGGGTTGGTACTGCGAGCCGGCGACCGGGCAGCCGTTGTCGTCGACACCGGGCCGGATCCGGCCGCGATGGATCGGTGCCTGCGGGACCTCGGCGTCGAGTACGTCCCGGTTCTCGTGCTGAGTCACTTTCACGCGGATCATGTCGGCGGGTTGGCCGGCGTACTGGAGGATCGTCGGGTCGACGAGATCGAGGTGACGCCGTATCTTTCACCGCCGGCGGAGTACGAACGGGTCGTCGACCTCGCGACGCATCACGGGGTCGCCGTACGTACCGTGACTTATCGGGAGAAGCGGGTGGTCGGGTCCCTCAGGTGGACCACGCTCTGGCCGGCTCGCGTGCCCGCGCTGCCGGCGGCCGGAGTCTCCACGACCTCAACGGGCGAGGGCTCGCCGGAGAACAACGCCAGCATCACGATGATGGTCGAGGCTTCCGGTCTGCGGATCCTCCTCACCGGCGACCTGGAACCGGAGTCCCAACGCGCCATCCTCGCGACCGGCGCCGACCTCCGCGCCGACGTCCTCAAGGTCCCGCACCACGGCTCGGCCCAGCAAGATCCCGCCTTCATCGCGGCCACCAACCCGCGCCTGGCCGTCATCTCGGCCGGCCGCGACAACGACTACGGCCACCCAGCCCCCAGAACCCTCGACCTCCTGTCCCACCGATCAACCCGGACCGCGACCACCAACACCACCGGCGCTCTGGCGATCACCAACTCCGACAACCGCCTGACCCTCACAACAAACCAGCAACCAGTCACACGCTGACGATCCGGCGGAGCGTCACGCTGCTGAGGGTGATGCCGGCGGAGGTCAGGTTGAAGGGCTGGTGAAGGTGACGTCGGCGGTTGGGATTGTGTTCTCGGCCTGGTCGCCGAGGGACCAGGCGGCGACCCGGGAGACGACGTGGGCCGGGACGGGTTCGCTGACACCGAGCACCGCGGGCGCGTCGTACGTCGCGTGCGCATCATGTGGGACGACGACCCGGTAACCGTGAGCCAGGGCCGTCTTCGCGGTCGCGTGCACGCACATCTCCGACATCAGACCGCAGATCGCCACCGACCGCACACCCGCGCCGACGAGGACCTCGCCGAGCGAAGTGCCGTCGAACCCGTCGTCCCTGAGCTTGCGGATCACGTGCTCCGCCGGACCGTCCTTCACCGGAAGGTACAGCTCCCAGCCCGGCGTGTTCGGCTCGTCGTCCGAGCCGGGCTTCCCGTCGTTCTGCAGGTGTACCACGACGGCGCCCGCCGCCCGCGCTCGATCCAGCAGCTCACCCACCCGATCGAGCAGCCGCACCGCGTCCGGCACCGGGGTATCGCCCGAGACGAAGGCGCTCTGAACGTCGACGACGATGAGCGCATCAACCGGCTGCACGGTGTTGGTCATGCCTCATCCTCACGTCCGTGCGGCCATCCTTCCAGCCATTTCCGGCGGTCGGTCACCGAGTGTCGGTGGGGTGTGGGAGGGTGACGGGGTGGCTGGTCGTAGAGGTGCTGCGCCGAAGCTGGGCGACGTATTGCTGGTGACGGGGTCCGAGTCGTTCCTGGCGGATCGGGCTGTGCGGTCGGCGATCGCGGCGGTGTCCAAGGGGAGCGCCGAGGTCGAGGTGACCGAGCTGGACGCGGTCGGGCTGGACGTCGGCGTGTTCGCGGAGCTCACCGGGCCGTCGCTGTTCGCGTCGGAGCGGGTGCTCGTCCTGCGCGCGCTCGAGAACCTCCCGTCCGAGATGGCTCCGCATCTGATCGAGTACGCCGGCGCGACGTCGGACGACGTACTCGTGGTGCTCGTGCACTCCGGTGGGCAGAAGGGCAAGGCCTTCCTGGACAAGTTGCGGAAGGCATCGGTCAACGAGGTGGTCGCGACCGCGCCGAAGGCGTGGGAGTTGCCGCAGTTCGTGGCCGGGGAGATCCGGTTGCACGGTGGGACCGTGGACGAGCGGGCGGCGTCGGCGTTGGTGGACGCGGTCGGGCACGATCTGCGGGCGCTGGCGGGTGCGTGTTCGCAGCTGGTGTCGGACTCAGGCGGTCAGGCAGTCACCGCGGAGCTGATCGGTCAGTACTTCGGCGGTCGGGCCGAGGTCACGAGTTTCGCGGTCGCGGATGCTGCGATCGCGGGGAGGACCGAGCCGGCGCTGGAGCAGCTGCGGTGGGCGCTCGACTGTGGTGTCGCGCCGGTGCTCGTGACGAGTGCGATGGCGGGTGGGTTGCGGGGGCTGGCGAAGTTCTCCAGTGCGCCTGGGGGGCTGAGGGAGGCGGATCTGGCGCGGGAGGTCGGCGTACCGCCGTGGAAGCTGAAGCAGCTCAAGCAACAGGCCCGCGGCTGGACGCCCGGCGGGCTGGCGACCGCGATCAAGGCGGTGGCCCAGGCCGACGCCGACGTCAAAGGCGCCTCCGGCGACGCCGGGTACGCCCTCGAGCGCATGGTCATCACCGTAAGCCAAGCCCACGGCCGCCGCTGACCACACTCACCCCAACGACCAGGCCGCGCGGGTAGCAACCGGCCTGCCAACAGAACAAGCCCAGCCGGAGGTGCCGGCCGGGCTTGGTGGGGACGCCGAACGATCGGCCGACCCGGTGGGTGGCCGATCGTCAGGGGTGGATCAGAGGGAAGCGGCCTTCTTGAAGATGGACGACTTCCGGTTGGCGGCCTGGTTGGCGTGGATGACGCCCTTGCTGGCGGCCTTGTCGAGCAGGCGGCCGGCCACGCGGGCCTGCTCCTGCGCCTTCGCGCCGTCACCGGCCTGGGCGGCCTCGTGGAAGCGGCGAACAGCCGTCTTGAGGGTCGACTTCACCGACTTGTTGCGAAGTCGCGCAGCCTCGTTCTGGCGGTTGCGCTTGATCTGGGACTTGATGTTCGCCACGGAGCAGAGCCTCGATCAGGAGTATGCGGTCAATACAGGAAAATGTCGCGCGCACGGCTGAGCATCACCCGTGGGGGCGCGAAGAGCCAGATTACCAACAAGTCCGCCCCGCAACCAAACCGGCAACCCGCCTGAACCCCCGCGTCGGCGACACTCCGGGCATGGTCGATGGCAGAGTGATGCGGATCGTCGCACTGACGTTCCTCGTCCTCTGCGTGGCCTGGACCGGGCTGGTGGTCCGCGCGACCTGGCAAGGCTACGAGCCCGAGCGCTTCGTGGTGGCCCCGGCCACGGTGCAGTACGACGTCCAGCCGGACGGGGTGCTGGACGTGACCGAGACCATCCACTGGGGCGACGTCGACGGACCGGGCGATCGCGTCGTCCAGGTCCGGCGACCCGAGGACGCCCGCCTCGACACGAGCGTCGAGAACCGCGGCAAGGATCGGGTCTGGAAGGTCACGGACATCAGTGTCACCGACACGGCCGGGAAGTCGGTCGACTTCAGTACGGATGAACTCGACCCGCTCCTGCCGCCGTTGTTCAGGGCGACCTCTGTCGACGGCTTCGACACCCGATTGTCCGACCTCCGGATCCAGATCAGCCCAGAAGGGACCGCGCTGCACGGGGCGACGTACATCCTCAAGTACAGCGTCCATGGCGCCTTGGACCGAACTGAGGACGGGTACGAACTGCACTGGCCGGATCCACGCCGCTTGAACGATGAGTGGTCGGACGACATCAGCCGTCACCTGCGGGCCACGGGCACCGAGATCCGGGTGAGCACGCCGACGGACCCGACCGGAGTGGCCTGCCACGCCCACCGCCGCGACGCAGCGCCGGTGCCCTGCTCGACAGTGACCGCAACGGGCCGAACCGCCGCCTTCGCGCACGAAGGCGGCGGCGCGCTGATCATCACGGTTCGAATGCCGGCCGACAGCATCACCAAGGGCGGACCGCGGTACGACGCATCGCCCCGACCGCACTGGATGCGGATCGCCGCCTACGCCACCGGCACAGTCCTCCTGCTCACCCTCGTCGGCCTCGTCACCCACCGTGTGCTTCGGCGGCGTGCTTCAGGCGGGACAGGGTTACCTTGATGCCGCGGTTGTTGGTCCGGGACCGGTCGCCGAAGAAGGGGTGGAAGAGCCAGCGCATGGGGGCCGGGCGGTGGTCGGTCCATGACTCGACGACCTCGCAGCCCGACGGCAGGTGGCGGAAGTCGTAGGCCCAGAGCGAGATCGGGATCGGGCCGAAGGTGATGGCGAAGCTGAAGCGTTCGCCCGGTACGGCGTCCACGACCCGGCCGAACGTGAACCAGCGGATCGCGCCGACCCGGTTGTGTCCGACGAACCGCGCGCCGGTGGCGGGTCCCGGCGTACGGGACGACCAGGTGACCCGGGTGCACTCCGGACTCCACTCGCCCATCCGGGGCAGGTCGCTGACCAGGCCGTAGACCGACATCGCCGGGGCGGAGATGGTGATGGACTCGCTCAGGTCGGGCATCGGGTTTTCCCTTGCTGTCAGCTGACACCTGCTGTGCTGAGCGTGACATCGGTGCCTGCCGCAGGCATACTCGGGCCCGCGTGACGCTGATCACCGCTGGGGGGTGGTGCGTGCGGTCGTCACCGGTCCAGCGAGCCATGCTCCACCATCGCGCCGTCCAAGCCCTGGAGGATCTCCGTGTCCCGCCGTACTCCGATCATCGTGGCCAGCGCGCTCGTCGCGTCCCTGGCCGGCCTACCGCTCGCGGCCCGTGCCGCGGACGCGCTCCAGGCCGAGGAAGCACCCGCAGTCGCCGATCCGCAGGTGAAGGAGTCGTCGACCGGCTCCTACATCGTCCAGCTCGACGACGCCCCGGTGGCGGAGTACGGCGGCGACATCGCCGGCCTGCCCGCCACCCGGGTCGCTCCCGGGGGCAAGCTGCTCAAGAGCGCCACCCAGGTCGTCGGCTACGTCCAGCACCTCGCCCGCGAGCGCCAGGAGGTCCTGGCCAAGGTGCCCGACGTGAAGAAGCTCTACGACTACAGCTACACGTACGCCGGTTTCTCCGCGCAGATGTCGTACGACGAGGCCGTCAAGCTGGCCAAGGCGTCCGGGGTGAAGAGTGTGGAGCCGAACGAGCTCCAGCACCAGGACACCGTGGACACCCCACGGTTCCTCGGCCTGTCCGGCCGGGGCGGTGCCTGGCAGCAGGCCGGTGGTGTCGACAAGGCCGGCGACGGCGTCATCATCGGCGTCCTCGACTCCGGCTTCGTCCCGGAGCGGGCCAGCTTCGCGCCGATCAAGACCACCAAGAAGTCGGACGCGATCGTCGCGAAGAAGTGGAAGGGCACCTGCCAGACGGGTGAGGAGGCGCCTGTCACCTGCAACAACAAGGTGATCGGCGCCCGGTACTTCGACAAGGGCATCGGCACCCGGCCGATCCCGGAGGAGTACAAGTCGCCGCGCGACTACGGCGGCCACGGCACGCACACGGCCAGCACGGCGGGCGGCAACTACGGCGTCGAGATGAGCGTCATGGGCCGTGACTACGGCAAGGGATCGGGGATCGCCCCGCACGCCCGGCTGGCGATCTACAAGGTGCTGTGGGCGGTCGACCAGACCGGCGGCGGCAGCGGGACGGACGCGGACATCGTGGCCGGCATCGACGCGGCCGTTGCGGACGGCGTCGACGTACTCAACTACTCGATCTCCGGCTCCGGCTCGACCTTCGTGAACGCCACCGGCCTCGCCTTCCTGCGCGCCGCCCGGGCGGGCGTGTTCGTGGCCACCAGCGCCGGCAACACCGGTCCGGGCGTGAGCACGGTCGGCAAGAACTACCCGTGGGTGACGACGGTTGCCAACGGCACGCACGACCGCGACATCCAGACCACCGTGACGCTCGGCAACGGCAAGGCCTACACCGGCGCCGGCATCGGCTCCGGCCTGCCGAGCACACCGGTCGTCCTGGCCAAGGACGCCGGCCTCGCGGGTGCGAACCCGGCCAACCTGCTGCTCTGCATGCCGGGCACGCTCGACCCGGCCAAGGTGACCGGCAAGATCGTCGTCTGCGACCGCGGCGGCAACGCCCGCGTCGACAAGAGCCTGCAGGTCAAGAACGCCGGCGGCGTCGGCATGATCCTGGTCAACATCACCGCCGGCACCCTGGACGCGGACCTGCACTCCGTCCCGACCGTGCACCTCGACCACGTGGCCGCGCCGGAGATCAAGGCGTACGTCGGCGGCACCGCCAACCCGACCGCCACCATCAGCGCCGGTACGCCGGTCCGCGTGACGGCTCCCAAGGTCGCGAGTTCGTCCAGCCGCGGTCCGGCGCTGGCCGGCAACGGCGACCTGCTCAAGCCGGACGTGATGGCGCCGGGCACGAACGTCCTGGCCGCGACGACCGCGTTCAGCGCGGCCGGTGGCGAGTACGCGTTCATGAGCGGTACGTCGATGGCCGCGCCGCACATCGCCGGCGCCGCGGCCGTGCTGAAGGGCAAGTACCCGACCTGGTCGCCGATGGCGATCAAGTCCGCCCTGCTCACCACCGGCACCGACAAGGACACCAGCGGCAAGCCGATCCAGAACGACTCCGGCTCGCCGGGCAACCCGTTCGGGTACGGCGCCGGCCTGGTCCAGCCGAAGAAGGCGATGGACCCGGGTCTGGTCTACGACTCGTCGTACGAGGACTGGACCAAGTTCGTCTGCGGCTCCGGTCAGGTGCCCGCGACTCACGAGCTGTGCGCCAACGGCAAGATCGACCCGAGTGACCTGAACTACCCGACGATCGCGGTCGGCGACCTGGCCGGCAAGCAGACGATCACCCGGACGGTCCGCAACGTCGGCAAGCTGCCCGAGGTGTACTTCCCGAAGGTCGAAGGGCTGACCGGCTTCAAGGTGACGGTGTCGCCGCGGATCCTGATCACGCTGCCCGGCCGTACGGCGACGTACAAGGTCACCGTGGAGAACACCGGGGCGCCGCTCGAGCAGTACACGTTCGGCAAGCTGACCTGGAAGTCGACGCGGCACTCGGTGACCAGCACCGTGGCGATCAAGCCGTTGACGGTGAAGGCGCCCGTCCAGGTCACCGGCACCGGGACCGCCGGGTCGGTGCAGGTGCCGATCACGGCCGGGTACACCGGCACGCTGAACACGACCGCGGTCGGCCTGACGCCGGCCACGGTGGCCGAGGCCACGCTGAAGAACCCGGGTGGCGTGTCGTTCCCGACCACGAACCCGGCGGCGAACGACCACGTCGCGAAGTTCACCGTGAACGTGCCGGCGGGCACCAAGCACGCCCGGTTCTCCACGTTCGACGCGGACTACCCGGCGGGCACCGACCTCGACGTGTTCGTCTACCGCAGCGGTACGACCACCCTGCTCGGCAGCAGCGCCGGCGGATCGGCTGAGGAGGAGGTCAACCTCCCGGCGCCCGCCGGTGGGTCGTACGACGTGTACGTCGACCTGTTCGCCGGAGCGGACGAGCAGGTGGTGAAGCTCAACCACTGGGAGCTGCTCAACGCCGAGGGCAACCTGACGGTCACTCCGGCCAGCCAGTCAGTCCAGGTGGCCGGTCAGACGAACGTCACCGCGTCCTGGACCGGCCTGACCGCCGGCACGCGGTACCTGGGCCGCCTGCAGTACAGCGACGGCGCCGACGGCTCGGGCTCCACCATCGTCCGAGTGGACAGCTAACAGCAACGCGACGAGCGGCGGCTCCCGGTGACGGGGGCCGCCGCTCGTCGCGTGTCACGGTTGCTGCAGATAGATGTTCGACGCGTCCTTCTTCACCAGCGTGCACTTTCCGGTCGTGACGTCGCAGCGGTACAGCTCCCGCAGGAGCGCGCCCATGTCGCCGTCCCGCTCGCTGAGGGCCAGCACGTGCGTCCCGTCCTCGAACACCGCCTCCGGCCAGTCGAGCATCCGCTCCGGCAGCTGGAGCTTGGTCACCTTCCCGGTGGCGATGTCGACGGCGACCTTCTGCACGCTGTGAATCATCGCGCGGCCGTCCGGCGAGAGCACCGGATACAACTGCTCCGGACCCTGGTCGCAGTACTCCCGCTGGATCTCGAAGGTCGTGCCGCGCACCGCACCGGCCTTCAGGCATCGGTTCTGGCCGTCCCTGGTCGCCAGCACGACGGTGTCGGTTGCGGCCGTGATCGACCCCGCGCCGAGGTACCCGGGTACGGCGATCGGTCGGGGCTCACCGGAGCCGGGCTGCCAGACGCGCGACCCGGCGGCGTCGAGGGACAGCCAGATCCCGGACTTGTTCCAGCCGATCGCCGGCGGCAGGCCGGCCTGCACCGGAGTGCTCGCGACCTCACGGCGGGTCCGTGCGTCGACCACCAGCACGCGCCCCTTGCCGTCGGCATCGCGGGCCACCATCGCGATCTGGGTGCCGTCGGGTGACGCCACCGGGCTCTCCGATCGTGGCGGGCCGACGGGCCAGAAGGTTCCGTTCGGCCTGAGCACGCCGACCTGCAGGATCCGGCTGGGCGGCATCTCCAGGCCCAGCCAGCCGCCGCCGACCCGGCCGCGGAAGTAGCCGTCGGTCCGGAACTTGACCGGGACCTGCTGGTCGCCGTCGTACAGCGTGCTGACGCGGTTCTTGGTTTCTGTGTAGGGCACCCGGGGCGGGCCGGACGCCGGTGCGGGCATGTCGGCCGGGTCCGGCTCGGTGGGCCCGAGGCGGGTTAGGAACGAGCCGGCGAGGACAAGGACGACGGCGATGGTCGTGGCGGCGAGCAGCACCGGCCAACGTCGGCGGGCCGAGGTGGAGGTCGTCTCGAGGTCGAATCCCGGTGGGGTGTCGGGAACCGTCGCGGCGGTGGCCTGCAGGTAGTCGCGCAGGCGGGTCTCGGTGTCGTTCATCGCAGTTCCTTCAGCCTGTCGGTCAGGATGGCGATCCCGCGCGAGCACGTGGAGCGCGCGCTGGACTCGCCGATCCCGAGGAGCTCGGCGATCTCGGCGAAGGGGAGATCGAGGTAGTAGCGCAGCACCAGGACCGCTCGGGTCCGGACGGGCAGGGCCTGCAGCGCCTGCCGCACCTCCAAGCGGTCCTCGCCCAGCACGGCGGAGACCTCGGCGGAGACGTTCGGTGCCTCGTGGGGCGGGGTGTAGAGCCGGGCGACCTTGCGGCGGCGCAGGACCGAGCGGCTGCGGTTGAGAACGGCCGTGCGGAGATACCCCAGCGCCTTGCCGGCGTCCCGCAACGGCCAGTGGCGGTACAGGTCGGCGTACGCCTCCTGTACGACGTCCTCGGCCGCTTGCCGGTCGTCCATCACCAGGACGGCGAGCCGGACCAGCCCGGCCCAGTGCCGCTGGTAGAGCTCCGACACGGCTGTCCGCGCGTCGTCCTGCGCCGGCACCCGCAGGGGGTCGCCGATGCTCACCATTGGATTCGTCACACCCCTACAGACGCACGGGTCCGGAAAACGCTGCTAGGACGTGTCTGACAATCCATCGCCTACTGCGCGGCACTCGGCACGGCACCTCGCCGCACTGGAGTGAAGGCCACGATGAAAACCACATCGAGGCCTTCACTCCAGCACGCCGAGCCACCGCACCGAGCACCTGCTCGCGACGGCGCTGAATTGTCAGACACGTCCTAAGCCAGTCGCTCCCGGAGCCAGTCGAGGTGGATGAGGGCGTGCCTGCGCTGCCAGGCGCGGATGGTCGGCAGGCCGGGCGGAGCCGGCTGAGCGGCGCCCCACCACAGGCCGCCCGCGATCGCGGCCAGGAAGCCGGTGATCGCCACGTCGTCCGGGAGCTGCGGCAGCCTGACGGACTCGCGCATGTCGGCGTGCAGGATGACGGTATCGGCCCAGCGAGGCGCGAGCGCCGGGTGCGCCCAGTCGATGAACACCACGCGCTCGTCGGTCAGGATGATGTTGTCGGAGCGCAGGTCCCAGTGCGCCAACGCCTTGCCCTGGGCCAGCTCCCGCAGCCCGGTCCGGGCCAGCTCCGCCAACTCCTCCTGCCGCCCGGCCGCCCACGCGGGTACGGCGAGCCCGTCAGCGATCACGTTGTCCCACCGGCTGAGGAACTCGACGCTGCGTACGGCGGCGACAGGCGCTCCCGGCCACGGTGACAGGTCCAACGCCTCGGTCAGTTCAGCCACCGCGTCCAGGACCCGGTCGGCGTCGTACTGCTCCCACGGGTGCGCGGGCAGCCGGCCCTCGATGTCCTCGAACAGCAGTCCGACCCAGTCGCCGTCGTCGTACACGTCGTACAGCGCCGGCGCCGACGGCAACGGGCCGATCGCCTGGACGGCGGTGATCTCCTGGCGGAAGAGCTCCGGGGTCTTGGGGTTGAGCGTCGGGGCGACGGCCTTGACGAACGCGCGGCGGCCGGAGGCGGTGACCAGGCGGGCGGCGACGCCGGGGGAGAAGCCGCCCTGCTGGGTCGCGGCCGAGACCACCGTTGATCCGAGCGCACGCTCCACCCACGCCCGCACGTGGGCGGGCACCTCCTCGAACGGCAGCCGGACCCCAGCAGCGTGTGCCATGCGACCCAACGGTAGGGGTCATCCCCCGTCTCCGCCCGGGATTTTCGAATCCGCTGGACCCGCATGGGATGATTGACCGGATATCCGCACCGACCGAAGCACCAACCGAAGCGCCACCCGAAGACGAGAACTGGATCCCCTCCGTGCCAGCTGGCCCCACGAACGTGCCGCAGCCGGGTCGTACCGACCCGTCGCTGATCCGGAACTTCTGCATCATCGCCCACATCGACCACGGCAAGTCGACGCTGGCCGACCGGATGCTGCAGATCACCGGGGTGGTCGACGACCGCTCGATGCGGGCGCAGTACCTGGACCGGATGGACATCGAGCGGGAACGCGGCATCACGATCAAGTCGCAGGCGGTCCGGCTGCCGTTCGCGCCGAAGCCGGACACCCCGGGCGGCCTGCTCGCCGCGGACGGGACGACGTACATCCTGAACATGATCGACACGCCCGGTCACGTCGACTTCACCTACGAGGTGTCCCGGTCGCTGGAGGCGTGCGAGGGCGCGGTGCTGCTGGTCGACGCGGCCCAGGGGATCGAGGCGCAGACGCTGGCGAACCTCTACCTCGCGCTGAACGCCGACCTGCACATCATCCCGGTGCTGAACAAGATCGACCTGCCCAGCGCGCAGCCGGAGAAGTACGCCGCCGAGCTCGCCCACATCATCGGCTGCGACCCGTCCGACGTACTGAAGGTGTCGGCGAAGACCGGCGAGGGCGTCGAGGACCTGCTGAGCGAGATCGTCGCCCAGGTCGAGCCGCCGAAGGGCGTCGAGGACGCGCCGCCGCGGGCACTGATCTTCGACTCGGTCTACGACACCTACCGCGGCGTGGTCACCTACGTCCGGGTGGTCGACGGCGAGCTGAACCACCGCGACCGGATCAAGATGATGTCGACCGGCGCGGTGCACGAGATGCTCGAGGTCGGCGTGATCTCCCCGGAGCCGATGAAGACGCCGAGCATCGGGGTCGGCGAGGTCGGCTACCTGATCACCGGCGTGAAGGACGTCCGCCAGTCCCGGGTCGGTGACACCGTCACCTCGAACCAGAACGGCGCGACCGAGGCGCTCGGCGGGTACAAGCACCCGAAGCCGATGGTGTACGCCGGGCTCTACCCGATCGACGGTGACGACTACCCGACGCTGCGGGACGCCCTGGACAAGCTGCAGCTGAACGACGCCGCCCTGCAGTACGAGCCGGAGACCTCCGGCGCGCTCGGGTTCGGTTTCCGCTGCGGGTTCCTCGGCCTGCTGCACATGGAGATCGTCCGCGAGCGGCTCGAGCGCGAGTTCAACCTGGACCTGATCTCGACCGCGCCGAACGTGGTCTACCGGGTGGTGATGGAGGACGAGACCGAGCACGTCGTCACCAACCCGAGCGAGTTCCCCGAGGGCAAGGTCGACGAGGTCTTCGAGCCGGTGGTGAAGGCGACCGTGCTCAGCCCGAGCGACTACATCGGCGCGATCATGGAGCTGTGCCAGGCCAAGCGCGGTCAGCTGCAGGGCATGGACTACCTGTCCGAGGACCGGGTCGAGCTGCGGTACACGCTGCCGCTGGCCGAGATCGTATTCGACTTCTTCGACCAGCTGAAGTCGAAGACCAAGGGCTACGCGTCGCTGGACTACGAGCCCACCGGCGAGCAGTCCGCCCAGCTGGTCAAGGTGGACATCCTGCTGCACGGCGAGACCGTGGACGCGTTCTCCGCGATCGTCCACCGCGACAGCGCGTACTCCTACGGCGTCGCGCTGGCCGGCAAGTTGAAGGAGCTCATCCCGCGGCAGCAGTTCGAGGTGCCGATCCAGGCCGCGATCGGGTCCCGGGTGATCGCCCGGGAGACGATCCGGGCGATCCGCAAGGACGTGCTGGCCAAGTGCTACGGCGGTGACATCACCCGGAAGCGCAAGCTGCTGGAGAAGCAGAAGGAGGGCAAGAAGCGGATGAAGATGGTCGGCCGGGTCGAGGTCCCGCAGGAGGCCTTCATCGCCGCTCTCCGGACGTCGGACTCCCCGGAGAAGGCCAAGAAGTAGTGGAGATCCCGGCCGACTTCCTGGTCGTCGCGTCCCGCGGTCAGGACTGGGCGGACTGGATCGACCGGCTGCCGCGGCTGACCCGCGACCTGCTCGACGAGTGGGACCTGCGGGTCGACGGTACGACGGCGTCCGGGAACTGCGCGATCGTCGTCCCCGTGACCACGGCCGACGGGCAGGCCGCCGTACTGAAGGTGCAGTTCCCGCACTGGGAGGCGGAGACCGAGCACCTCGCGCTCCGGGACTGGGGCGGGAACGGCGCGGTCCAGTTGCTGCGGGCGGATCCGCGCCGGTTCGCGCTGCTGCTGGAGCGGTTGGAGCCTCGGGACCTGACCACGGTCGATGCGCTGGACGCGTGCGAGCTCGTCGGCACGACGTACAAGCGGTTGCATGTGCCGGCCGGCCCGCAGTACCGGACGCTCTCGGGCGAGCTGAAGCGGTGGATCGAGCGGCTGCGGCGGTTGCCCGCGTCGGCGCCGGTCCCGCACCGGTACGTCGAGCAGGCGATCTCGCTGGCCGAGGACTTCAGCACCGACGCGGACTGCGACGGCACGCTGATCCACACCGACCTGCACTACTTCAACGTGCTCGCCGGTGCGCGCGAGCCGTGGCTGGTGATCGACCCGAAGCCGCTGTCCGGCGACCCGCACTACGAGGTCGCGCCGCTGATCTGGAACCGGTGGGACGAGGTCGTTGCCTCGGGCGACCTTCGGTTCGCGGTCCGGCAGCGCTTCTACACCGCGATCGACGCCGCCGGCCTGGACGAGGACCGCGCCCGCGACTGGGTGATCGTCCGGCAGATGCTGAATGTCCTGTGGACCCTGGAGGAATCAGGCACCGACGAGTCCCTGCCACAGGACTGGCTGACCCGCAACATCGCGATCGTGAAGGCCGTCCAGGACTGAAATCCGGTGGAGTCTTGCGCCGTGGGCACCGATGATGGGGGCATGCGGCTGCTGACGGTGAACGTGGTGGAGGAGCTCATCCCGGGTCCCAAGGAGACCGGGCTGACCGCGATCGACAAGCGTCCGCAGGTAGACCGGGTACGCGTCGGTGAGCTGGGGCTCGCCGGTGACAGCGTGTGCGACACCAAGAACCACGGCGGCCCGGACCAGGCGCTCTACGCGTACGCCGAGGAGGACGCCGACTGGTGGTCCGCGGAGCTCGGCCGGGAGATCCCGACCGGCTTGTTCGGCGAGAACTTCCGCACCGAAGGGCTCGACATCACCGGCGCGTTGCTCGGCGAGATCTGGCGCATCGGCGCCGAGGTCGAGGTGATGGTGCGCGCGCCGCGGATCCCGTGCATCACGTTCGCGCACCGGATGCAGGAGCCGCGCTGGGTGAAACGCTTCCACCAGGCAGGCCGACCCGGCGCCTACCTGAAGGTGCTGCGGACCGGCTCGGTCGGCGCGGGCGACCCGATCGAGGTGCTGAGCCGACCGGACCACGAGGTCACCATCGGCCACATGTTCGGCGCCCAGGACCCGGCGAAGATGCAGCGCCTGCTCGACTCGGGAGTCGACCTCATGCCCGACCTCCGCGAAACCGCCCAACGAGTAGTAGCCCGCGCCTGACCATTTGGCTGGTTGACCCACCAACTTGTGGGTTCTCCAGCCGTATCCCGGGTGGACAACCCACAAGCTCGTGGGTCCACCACTCAAATGGTGGCAAGGGGTGGGGGCGGTGATGGTGGTGCGCGGGGTGGCTCGCGGGGTGGTGCCGGCGGCGGGGCCGTTGCGTCCGCTGGCGTTGGCGACGCTGCTGAGCAGGATCGGCAGCGGGCTGCTGATGACGGTCAGCGTGCTGTACTTCAACCGGATCGTCGGTCTGTCGATCGCCCAGATCGGGCTCGGCCTCACGATCGCCGGCCTGTTCGGGCTGTTGTCCGCCGTGCCGATGGGGCACCTGGCCGATCGCCGCGGTCCACGCACGCTGTTCGTCGTACTCAGCCTGATGCTCTGCGGGCTGTCGCTGCTCTACCTGGTCGTGCAGAACTTCTGGCAGTTCCTGGTCGTCTCGGTCGTGCTCACGGTGATCGACCGCGGCGCCGGGGCCGTCCGGGCCGCGCTGATCGCCGCGATCACCCAGGGCCCCGACCGGGTCGCGGCCCGCGCCTACCTGCGGGCGGTGACGAACATCGGCATCACGGCCGGCGCCGGGATCGCCGTGTTCGCGCTGCACTTCGACACGAGTACGGCGTACCGCTCGATGTTCGTCCTGGACGCGGTCCTGAGCGTCGTCGCGGCGCTCGTGGTCCTCGCCGTGCCGCGGGTCGCGCCGCAACCGAAGCATGCCGACGGTCCCGTCTGGGTCGCCTTGCGCGATCGCGGATACCTCGCGGTCGCCGCGCTGAACGCCGCGATGTCGATCCAGTACGCCGTACTCGAGGTGGCGATCCCGTTGTGGGTCGTCGACCACACCGACGCACCCCGATGGACGGTCGCGGTGCTGCTGATCATCAACACGGTCGTGGTCGCGCTGTTCCAGGTCCGGTCGTCGCGTGGGATCGCCGACCCGGCGAGCGCGGCCCGGGCCACCCGGACGGCCGGACTGTTGCTAATGGCATCAATGGTGCTGTTCGCCGGGGCGTCCTGGGGCAACGCCGCGATCGCGGTCGGGCTGCTGGCGGTCGGTGCGCTGGTCCAGGTGCTGGGGGAGTTGCTGCAGTCGTCCGGCTCGTTCCTGCTCGGGTTCGACCTCGCCGCGGACCACGCCCAGGGTCAGTACCAGGGCGTCTGGAACACCAGCATGTCGATCAGCACCATGGTCGCCCCGACCGTTCTCGCCCTGCTTCCGCTCGGTCTCGGGGTTCCCGGCTGGATCGTCCTCGGCGCCTGGTTCGCGGTCGTCGGGGTGCTGTTCGTGCCCGTCGTCCGATGGGCCGCCGAGCGACGGGAGCGGGCTGGTCAGATTCGAACAGCCGGTGCATAATCGGGGGCTCATTGCTTGGGGGGCATTGAGCAAGGGGGGAACACATGCGTCGCGCTGTCGTGACCGGGGGAGCAGGATTCATCGGGAGCCATCTGTGTGAACGGCTCCTGGACGAGAACTACGACGTACTCTGCCTGGACAATTTCCTGACCGGGCGTCCGGGCAACATCGCCCACCTGATCGAGCATCCGCGTTTCCGGCTGATCCGTGGCGATGTCACCGACGACCTCCGGATCGCCGGGCCGGTCGAGGTCGTGCTGCACTTCGCGTCGCCGGCCTCGCCGGCCGACTACCTGCACCTGCCGATCGAGACGCTCGAGGCCGGCTCGATCGGGACCCAGCACGCTCTCGGGCTCGCCCGCGAGAAGGGCGCCCGGTTCGTCCTGGCCTCCACCTCCGAGGTGTACGGCGATCCGCTCGTGCACCCGCAGCCGGAGGACTACTGGGGCAACGTCAACCCGATCGGTCCACGGGCCGTGTACGACGAGGCGAAGCGGTTCGGCGAGGCGATCACGTCGGCGTACCGTTCGTACCACGGCGTCGACACCGGGATCGTCCGGATCTTCAACACGTTCGGACCGCGGTTGCGGCCGGACGACGGGCGCGCGGTGCCGACGTTCATCCGGCAGGCCCTGGAGGAGCGGCCGATCGTGGTCGCCGGTGACGGCAGTCAGACCCGGTCGCTGTGCTACGTCGACGACACCGTCGAGGGGATCCTCCGGATGGCGCACGCCGACCATCCGGGTCCGGTGAACCTGGGCAATCCGCACGAGCTCTCGATCGTCGACCTGGCTCGCTGGATCAAGGCACTGGTCGGCTCGCCGTCGGAGATCGCGTTCGGCCCGTTGCCGAAGGACGATCCGCAGGTACGGCGGCCGGACATCGGCCGGGCCCGGGACGTGCTCGCGTGGGAGCCGAAGATCCCGGTCGAGGAAGGCCTCCGGCGGACGATCGACTGGTTCCGCACCACCTTGACCGACCAGGTCGTTCAGGTCGGCACGCGGTAGCCGAGGGCAGGTCGGCACGCGGTAGCCGAGGGCAGCTGGTTCAGGTGGGCTCGCGGTAGCCGAGGGCGGCGGAGATCTTGCGGGCGGCCTCGATCGCCGCGGGTGCCATCAACGCGACCTGGGCGATCGACTGCTCGAGGGACAACGTGGAGATGCTGACCGCGGCGATCGCGGCGCCGGTGTGGTCGTGGATGACGGCGGCCACGCACCGGATGCCCGGCTCGTTCTCCTCGTCGTCGAGCGCGTAGCCGCGCGACCGCACCTGGGCCAGGTCCGCCTTCAGCGCGGCCGCGGTCGTGTGCGTCAGCGGCGTACGGGCGGGCAGGCCGGTCCGGGTGATGTGCGCGTCGAGCGCCTCGTCGTCCTTCTCCGCCAGCAGGGCCTTGCCGATGCCGGTGCAGTGCAGCCAGAAGGCCTTGCCGACGCGCGACGGCATCCGGTACGGCTTCGGGCCGTCGAGCCGGGCGACGTAGATCGCCTCGTCACCGTTGAGCAGCCCGACGTGCACCGTGCACCGGGTCTGCGCGACCAGGTCGGCGAGCACCGGGCGGGCGACGGTGGCCAGGTCGACGTTGGTCAGCGCGTGCCCGGCGAGTCGCAGCGCCTTCGGGCCGGGGTGGTACGAACCGTCCTCCGCCTGGGCGACGAACTCGTGCTCGACCAGCGAGGCCATGATCCGGTGCACGGTCGACTTGGCCAGACCGGTCGCGTTGACGACGTCGGTGAACCGCGAGTGCTCCAGGACGGCGTCCAGCACCATCAACGTCTTGTCGATGGCCGAGGGCGAAGTGAGGTCGGTCATCCTGCTGCTCCTATCTGGCCAGCCAGCCGCCGTCGACCGCGAGGACATGGCCGTTGACGTAGCCGGCCGCCGCCGAGGCCAGGAAGACCGCGGCGCCGACCACGTCCTCCGGCCGGCCCCAGCGTCCGGCCGGGATCCGTTCCCGGATGGCCGCCTCGCGACCGGGGTCCGCGCGCAGTTCGGTGGTGTTGTCGGTGCTGATGTATCCGGGCGCGATCGCGTTCACCCGGACCCCGGCCGGCCCCCACTCGTTGGCCAGCGCCCTGGTCAGTCCCGCGACCGCGTGCTTGCTCGCAGTGTAGGCCGGAACGGTGATTCCGCCCTGGAAGCTCAGCAGTGACGCGATCGTGATCACCGCGCCGGCGCCGCGCTCGACCATCGCGGCACCGATCGGGCGGGTGACGGCCCAGGTGGAGTTGAGGTTCACGTCGATCACGTGCTGCCAGTCCGCGGTGGCGGTCTCGGCCGCCGGCGCGCGCCGGATCGTGCCGGCGTTGTTCACCAGGATGTCGATCCGTCGGGTCCGCGCGAGTTCCGTGGCGGCCGCCTCGACCGCGGCCGGGTCGGCGAAGTCCGCGGTCACCACGGAGGCCTCGCCGCCGCTCGACTTGACGGCTTCGAGGGTGTCCTCGAGCGCGGCGTCCCGGGCCATCAGGATCAGGTCCGCGCCGGCGGCGGCGTACCCGGCGGCGATGGCCGCGCCGATCCCCCGCCGGGCTCCGGTGACGAGCGCCGTACGGCCCCGCAGGCTGAACGGTTCAGCCGTCACCGCAGGTCCCGCACGTCGACGCCGTCCATGTCCCCGAAGGCCTGGTTCTCGCCGGCCATCGCCCAGACGAAGCTGTACGACGACGTGCCGGCGCCGGAGTGGATCGACCAGCTCGGCGAGATCACGGCCTGGCGGTCGGCGACGAGCAGATGCCGGGTCTCGTCGGGCTCGCCGAGGAGGTGGACGATCCGCTCGGTCTCGGGCAGGCCGAAGTACAGGTAGCACTCGGTCCGGCGGTCGTGCGTGTGTGCGGGCATCGTGTTCCAGGTGCTGCCTGCGTGCAGGGTGGTCACGCCGAGCACGACCTGGCAGCTGCGGACGCCGTCCGCGTGGATGTACTGGTCGATCGTGCGACGGTTCGCGGTCCGCTGGTCGCCGAGCTCGAGCCGGTTGCCCTCACCCGGGTTGACCAGCGTGGTCGGGAAGTCGGTGTGGGCGGCCGCGGAGAACACGTAGAACGCCGAGTCCGCGCCGTCGAACACCACGTCCCGGGTGCCGCGGCCGACGTACAGGCAGGCACCGGTGGTCAGCTCGTACTTCGTCCCGTCGGCGGTGACCGTCCCTGGTCCGCCGACGTTGACGATGCCGGCCTCGCGGCGTTCGAGGAAGTAGTCACTGCGCAGCTCCGGCCAGGTGGGCAGGACGAGCGGCCCGCTCGTCGGGCGCGCGCCGGCGAGCACGATCCGGTCGTGGTGGGTGAGCGCCGCGCTGACCGTGTCCGGGACGAAGAGGTCGTCGACCAGGTAGTGCCGCCGCAGCGCGGCCGTGTCGAAGCCGGGGACCTGGTCGGGATGAGTGGCGTGCCTGATCTGCAGATTCACGGAACCAGGTTCTACTTCGCGGAACTCGCTGTCAACGCCGAGCGGTGGAACGGTGGACGGAATTGTTCCAGGTTCCGCGCCTTGACACTAAGTTCTGGTGAATGGAACCTTCCACACAGCACCCATCGCCCCTGGGAGGAACCACATGACCGCAGTGGACTGGACGGTCCTGGCCGGCTATTTCGTCTTGATGGTGCTGATCGGCATCTGGTCGCGCTCGAAGATCAAGACGGTGGTCGACTACTTCACCACCGGTGGCCGGATCCCGTGGTGGCTGTCCGGCATCTCGCACCACATGTCCGGCTACAGCGCCGTCATGTTCGTCGCCTTCGCCGCGGTCGCCTACACCTACGGCATCACCGTCTACGTCTGGTGGGCGGTGTCGATCGGTGTCGGCGTCGGCATCGGCGCGTTCGTGTTCGCGGCCCGCTGGAACCGGTTGCGCGCCAGACACGGCGTGGTCTCTCCGCTGGAGTACCTCGCCCGCCGCTACAACCTGCCGACCCAGCAGGCCCTGGCGTACTCCGGTGCCGCGCTGAAGGTGGTCGACATCGCGTCGAAGTGGGTGGCGATCGCCGTCCTGCTGAACGGGTTCACCGGCGTCCCGATCCGCTGGGGCATCCTGCTGACCGGCGTGGTCACCATGCTCTACGCGACCCTCGGTGGACTGTGGGCCGACGTGCTGACCGACTTCGGGCAGTTCGTCATCCAGTTCGGCGCCGGCATCGCGATGTTCGTCGGCGTACTCGCGCACCTCGGTGGCGTGTCGACGCTGTGGACGATGTGGGACCGGCTGCCCGAAGGCCACGGCGACCCGCTGAACGGGCCGTACACGACGATCTTCCTGGTCGCGTTCCTGTTCATCAAAACCTTCGAGTACAACGGCGGCATGTGGAACCTGGCGCAGCGCTACATGGCCGCGCCGTCCGGTTCCGCGGCCAAGCGGTCCGCGCTGCTGTCGTCGTTCCTGTGGCTGGTGTGGCCGCTGATCCTGTTCATCCCGATGTGTGCCGCGCCGCTGCTGGTCAGCCCGGGCAAGCCCGAGCAGTCGTACGTCGAGCTCGCCCAGCTCCTGCTGCCGACCGGCCTGATCGGGCTGGTGCTGGCCGGGTTCTTCTCGCACACGATGGCGATGGTCGCCTCCGACGCGAACGTGATCTCCTCCGTCATCACCCGCGACCTGGCGCCGGTGCTGGTGCCGAAGGTGCGCCGGCTGACCGAGGCGGGCGCGCTGAAGTTCGCCCGGATCACCACCTTCACCTTCGTCACCGTCAGCATGCTGATCGCGATCCTGACCAACGGACAGGGGGTCGTGCTGAAGATCGTCGTCGACCTGGTGGCCGCGACGATGGGCCCGATCTCGATCCCGCTGATGCTCGGCCTGCTGCCGTGGTTCAAGCGCAGTGGACCGCGGGCGGCGCTCGCGTCCTGGGCGACCGGCCTGGTGGTCTGGGCGATCGTCAAGTGGGGGATCGAGTCCACCGACACCACCCTGGTCGTCGCGTTGCCGCTGGCAACTTCCTTGGTGGTGTACGTCGGCCTCGGGCTGCTGCTGCCGGAACGCCGTACCGAGGTCGACGAACTGGTCGACTCGCTGAACACCGACCCCGACGAGACCGACGAGATCGCCGCCCGACGCACCGCGCTGGCCGGCTGAATACTGTCCCGTGACACAGAACAACTGAGTGGAGTGCCTGTCATGCCGAACATCACCGTCGAACTCCTGTCCGGTCGCACCCTCGACCAGCGGCGCGAGTTCGTCGCCGCCGTCACCGAGTCCGCGATCTCGATCCTGAACGCGAAACGCGAGTCCGTCCGCATCGTCTTCACCGAGATCGAAACCACCGACGTGGCCAACGGCGGAGTCCTCGTCTCCGACTCCTGACGGTCTCGTCCCACGGCCCGGCCTCCCGTCCGCCCCTGGGAGGCCGGGCCGCCGCATGCTGAAATTCGGCGGTGCGGCCGTGGCCGACGAACTAGGGTGCAGGCATGCGAGTCGGAGTGTTCGGGGCCACGGGCCAGGTCGGCAGTGTCATGCGGGAGTTGCTGGTCGAGCGGCAGTTCCCGGTGGACGAGGTGCGGTACTTCGCGTCCGCGCGGTCGGCAGGTACGAAGCTGCCGTTCGGCGACACCGAGATCACGGTCGAGGACTCCGCGACCGCCGACTTCACCGGCCTCGAGCTCGCGCTGTTCTCCAACGGGAAGACGGCGTCGAAGGAGCTCGCTCCGAAGGTCGCCGCGGCCGGGGCGGTTGTGGTCGACAACTCGTCCGCCTGGCGGATGGATCCCGACGTACCGCTGGTCGTCTCCGAGGTGAACCCGGGCGACCTCGCCGACCTGCCGAAAGGCATCGTCGCCAACCCGAACTGCACCACCATGGCCGCCATGCCGGTGCTCGCGCCGCTGCACCGCACCGCGACCCTGAGCCGGCTCGTGGTGTCGACGTACCAGGCCGTCTCCGGCTCCGGTGGCGTCGGCGTCAGCGAGCTCGAGGGCCAGGCACGCGCGCTGGTCGAGACGGGCGGCCGGCTCGCCCGCGGGACCGAGGGTGTGACGCTGCCGGAGCCCAAGGTGTACGCCGGACCGATTGCGTTCAACGTGCTTCCGCTGGCCGGATCGATCGTTGCCGATGGCACCGGCGAGACCGACGAGGAGCAGAAGCTGCGGAACGAGAGCCGCAAGATCCTGCACATCCCGGACCTGCCGGTCGCCGGCACGTGCGTCCGGGTGCCGGTCTTCACCGGTCACTCGCTGAGCATCCACGCCGAGTTCGCCGAGCCGATCACGCCGGAGCAGGCGACCGAGCTGCTCCGCGCCGCTCCCGGCGTCGCGCTCGCCGACCTGCCGACGCCGCTGCTCGCCGCCGGTCAGGACCCGTCGTACGTCGGTCGCATCCGGCAGGACCAGTCGGTCCCGGGCAACCGCGGCCTGGTGCTGTTCGTCTCCAATGACAATCTCCGCAAGGGTGCGGCGCTGAACGCGGTCCAGATCGCGGAGCTGCTGGCGGAGCGCTGACTCCGGCTTTTGTCAATAAAATGTCACAGACAGAGAACTCCTGCGAACGCTGACCCGGCGTAGGGTGTGCCTTTCCTGCTGGTTGTTCCAGGACGATCTCGTCGGCCGGGAGCAGGGGAGGTGACCGAGCTGGCGCAGCGTGGGGTGGACGGGCTGCGGTTCCGCCTGCTCGGAACGATGGAGGTGCGGACCGCCGAGGGTGCGGTGATCCCGCTGCCGTCGCACCGGCCCGCCGTACTGCTGGCGGCGTTGCTCCTGCGGCTCAACCGCACGGTCCGTACGGCGGACCTCGTCGACGTCCTGTGGGAGGACGACGAGCTGCCGAGCAACCCGCGCGCGGCGCTGCAGATCTACGTGTCCCGGCTCCGTGCGGCTCTCGGCGACACCGGCCGGTCGATGATCCGCACCGGCGACGGCGGCTACACGCTGCATGCGGACCGCGAGCAGTTGGACCTCGAGACCTTCCGGTCGCTGGTTCGTGCTGCCGGTGAGGCGAGCGACCCCGCCCACCGGTTGGCTCTCGTCAGCGAGGGGCTGGCGCTCTGGCGCGGAGAGCCGCTGGCCGGGCTGGACGCGGGGGCGCTGACGCGCGAGATGATCCCGCGGCTGGTCGAGGAACACCTGCAGGCGCAGGAGTTGGCGTTCGACGCGCGGCTGGCCATCGGCGATGCGGCCGCGGTGATCCCGGAGCTGACCGAGCTCGTCGAGCGCCACCCCACCAGAGAGCGGTTCTGGGCTCAGCTCATGCGCGCGCAGCACGCGTCCGGACGGCAGGCGCTCGCGTTGTCGACGTACGCGGAGGTCTCTCGCCGGCTGCGTGAGCTGCTCGGTGTCGGGCCCGGCCCCGAGCTCCAGCGTGTGCACGCCGAGCTGCTCGCGGCCACGGACACCGGGAGCATGGTGGTCCCGCGCCAGTTGCCGACGGCCGTGCCGGCGTTCGCCGGGCGGACCGAGCATCTCCGGCGGCTCGACCAACTGCTCCCGGACACCCACCTCGGCCTGATCATCGGACCGGCCGGCGTCGGCAAGACCTCGCTCGCGATCCACTGGGCCCGGCAGGTCGCCGACACCTTCCCCGACGGCGTCCTGTACGCCGACCTGCTCGGGTACTCGCCGTCGCTGGAGCCCGCCGACCCGCTCGCGATCCTGCCGCGGTTCCTCGCCGGGCTGGGGATCCCGGCCGACCGGCTGCCGATCGCCGCGGACGAGCAGATCGCCTTGTACCGGAGCATGCTCGCCGACCGAGCGGTCCTGCTCGTCCTCGACAACGCCCGGACCGCCGAGCAGGTCCGGCCGCTGGCAGCCACCGGGCCGGGCTGTCTCACCCTGGTGACCAGCCGGAACGAGCTCGCCGGGCTGGTCGCGACCGAGCAGGCCGAGCCGATCCAGCTGGACATGCTGGATCCGGCGCAGTCCAGGCAGTTGCTTGCGGCAAGGGTCGGCGAGCGGCGGCTGCACGAAGATGCCCGGAGCACCGACGAGCTGATCGCCCGGTGCGCAGGGCTTCCGCTGGCGCTTTCGTTGCTCGGGGCCCAGATCGCGCTGCGGCCGCGACGGCAGCTGGAGTCCTTCGTGGACACGTTGAGCCTGGCTCCGCTCGACGCCCTCGCGACCACCGACGGCGTCGACGTACGGACGATCTTCTCCTGGTCGTACCGGCAGCTCCGGCCGGAGCTCGCGCGGATGTTCCGGTTGCTCGCCCAGCATCCCGGTGCCGAGATCACGCTGGGCGCCGCGGCGGCGCTGGCCGGCGTACCCGTTCGTGAGGCTCGCGGGCTGCTCGCCGTACTGGTTGCGAACCATCAACTACTCGAGCTCGGGCCGGATCGCTACGCGCTGCACGATCTGCTGCGGAGTTACGCGCGGGAGTTGTGTGAGGAGCAGGAGGCCGACGAGGCGTTCGAGCGGCTGCTCGGGTATCTCGTGCACACCGGCAGCGCGGCCGCGTTGGTCCTCGCGCCCAGGCGGGATCCGGTCGAGTTGCCCGGGCTCGATCCCGGAGTCGAGGTCGCGGTGCCGACGACGCGCGAGGAGGCGTTCGCGTGGTTCGACTCCGAGCAGCCGAACAATCTCGCCGTACTCCGGGCGGCCGTCGGACGGGCGGACGGGTTGCTGTGGTTGTACGTGTGGACGATCGCGGACTACCTGGATTTCCGCGGGCGCCCCGGATACATGGAGTCGGAGGAGCTCGCACTCGAGGCGGCGGTCCGGCTCGGCGATCTGCGCAAACAGGCCCAGACCCGGCGGGACCTCGCTCGCGGCCACATGGCGTTGCGGCAGTGGGACCAGGCGATCCGCCAGCACGAGTTGGCGCTCGGTATCGCCGAAGAGCTCGCCGACGACGCCGGGATCGCACACGGCTCGCTCAGCCAGGCGCGCGTGCTCAGCCGGATGGGGCAGCACGGCAAGGCCATCGAGAAGACCACCCGCGCCCTCCGGATCTACGAGCGGACCGGCCACGCCGACGCGCGGGCCAACGCGCTGAACAACCTCGGCTGGTACTACGGGCAGCTCGGTGAGTTCGCGGCCGCGGTCGACTACGCCCAGCAGGCCCTCAAGCTCTACGAGGAGCTCGACTCGGAGTACGGGCGTGCCGTCGTCAGTGACACCAAGGGGTACGCACTGGCCGGCTCGGGCCGGCTCGACGAAGCCGTCGCCAGTTACGCGACCGCGGTCGCGATCCTGCGGACGCAGGGCCGGCGGGGGGAGACGGCGGAGTGCCTGATGTCGCTGGCCGAGGTCCAGGAGCGGGCCGGTCAGCTCGACGCTGCGCGGACGAGCTGGACCGAGGCGCTGGAGATTCTGGAGGCGCTGAACCACCCGGACGCGGAGACGGTCCGCGGTGCGCTGGATCGGCTGCGGCGCGGCGGTTGACGAGGCCCGCTGGGGGAGGGGTAGAACTGACAGTGAGACGCAGGCCACTGGCCGTGTGCAGGCGTTGCGGAAACGTAATGGAGAAGGTGGGGGCGGGCGAGCGAGGGGCATAGTCAGCCGTGCCCACTAGCCATTACCCTCCAGTCACTTGACCCCCGATGGAGGCCAGACCATGAAGCCAGTCGCCGATGAGGGCCAGCTCGCGCTGCTCAGCAACCGCAAAGAGAACATGGCCGCGATGTTCCTCGACCGGGTCGCCGCGACCCCTTCGCGCGAGGCCTTCCGGTACCCGTCCGGGGACCAGTGGAAATCCGCCAGCTGGCGCGAGCTCGACGAGCTGGCCCGGCGCCGGGCGGCCGGCCTGATCGCGCTCGGCGTACAGCCCGAGCAGCGGGTCGCGATCGCGTCCAGCACCCGGATGGAGTGGGTCGAGTGCTACCTGGCCGCCGTCCTCGCGGCCGCCGCGACCACCACCATCTACCCGACCACGATGGCCGCCGACGTCGCGTACATCGTCGCGGACGCCGACGTCCAGGTCGTGTTCGCCGAGGACGCGACGCAGCTGGACAAGCTGCGGGAGCACCGGTCCGAGACGCCGTCGCTGCAGAAGGTCGTGCTGATCGACGGCGAGCCGTCGGCGGAGGACGAGTCCTGGGTCCTCTCACTGTCCGCGCTGGACGAGCTCGGTACGTCGTACCTGAAGGACAACGCCTCGGCGATCGACGACCGGCTCGCGCAGATCAAGCCCGACCACCTCTGCACGCTGATCTACACCTCCGGCACGACCGGCCGGCCGAAGGGGGTCCGGCTGCCGCACTCGGTGTGGACGTACGAGGGCGCCGCGGTCGAGGGGATCCGGGTGCTCAGCCCGGACGACCTGCAGTTCCTCTGGCTTCCGCTGTCGCACGTGTTCGGCCAGGTGCTGCTCGCCGTCCAGTTCCAGATCGGGTTCGCGACCGCGATCGACGGGCGGATCGACAAGATCGTCGAGAACGCGGCCGTCGTACAGCCGACCTTCATGGCCGCGGCGCCGCGCATCTTCGAGAAGGCGCACGCCCGGATCGTCACCATGATCGAGTCCGAGGGCGGGGTGAAGGCGAAGCTGTTCCACTGGGCCTTCGGCGTCGGCGCCCGCGTCTCCGAGCTGCGGCAGGCCGGCAAGGAGCCGAGTGGTGCGCTCGCCGCGCAGTACACACTGGCCGACAAGCTCGTACTGTCGAAGATCCGCGCCCGCTTCGGCGGCCGGATCCGGTTCTTCGTCTCCGGCTCCGCCGCCCTCGACAAGCACCTGGCCGAGTGGTTCCACTCCGCCGGCCTGCTGATCCTGGAAGGCTACGGCCTGTCCGAGACCGCGGCCGGCTCGTCGCTCAACCGGCCCGGCCAGTACCGCCTCGGCAGCGTCGGCCCGATCTTCCCCGGCACCGAGGCGAAGATCGCCGAAGACGGCGAGATCCTGATCAAGGGCCCCGGCGTGATGAGCGGCTACCACAACCAGCCCGACCAGACCGCCGAGGTGATCGACGGCGACGGCTGGTTCCACACCGGCGACATCGGCCACTTCGAGGACGAGTACCTGTTCATCACCGACCGGAAGAAGGACCTCTTCAAGACCTCCGGCGGCAAGTACGTCGCCCCGCAGGTGATCGAGGGCCGCTTCAAGATGATCTGCCCGTACGTCGGCCAGTTCGTTGTCCACGGCAACAAGCGGAACTTCGTCAGCGCGCTGGTCACCCTGGACCCGGACGCGATCCAGGGGTGGGCGGAAGCGAACGGTCTGGGCGGGAAGTCGTACGCCGAGATCGTCAGCTCGGACGCGGCGCGGACGATGGTCCAGGGGTACGTCGACGAACTCAACGCCGGGCTGAACCGGTGGGAGACCATCAAGAAGTTCACCATCCTCGACCGCGACCTCACCGTGGAAACCGGCGAGATGACACCCAGCCTGAAACTGAAGCGCAAACACGTCGAGACCCAGTACGCCGACCTCCTGGACAAGATGTACGACTGACACTGACGTCTTCCCCACGCGGCGGCTACGCGCGGCTCCTGCGTCGCCGTGCTCGCGCCGCTCCCACCCACCCCGAGGGTGTGCGCGTGCTGTCGCCCGCTTCAGTTGAAAGCCCTGTGGAGTCGCCTGCCCGTGGATGGGTGAGGCGGCTCTCTGGGTGTGTTCCCCACGCGCCGACTACGCGCGGCTCCTGCGTCGCCGTGCTCGCGCCGCTCCCACCCGCCCGAGGTGTGCGCGTGCTGTCGCCCGCTTCATTTCAAAGCCCCGTGGAGTCGTCTGCCCGTGGATGGGTGAGGTGGATCCGCTGGGGCGTGTTTCCCCATGCGTCGGCGACGCGCGGCTCCTGCGTCGCCGTGCTTGCGCCGCTCCCACCCGCCCGAGGTGTGCGCGTGCTGTCGCCCGCTTCGTTCGAGAGCCCCGTGGGGTCGCCTGCCCGTGGATGATGGGTGAGGCCGCTCCGTGAGAACTGAGCAGGCGGTCAGTCGACGGTGGCGGGTGGGGTGTTTTCGGTGTCCAGGAGGTGGGTCTTTTCGCGTTTGCGGGGGAGCATGAGGGCGGGGATGAGGGTGAGGGCTACCAGGATCCAGGCGACCCAGTAGGTGTTGGCGAATGCGGTGGCGGCGTCGACCAGGCCGCGGGCGATGGTGGCGGGGTCGAGGTTGAGAGGGCCGAGGGCCTCCGGCCGGGTGTTGGACAGGATCGCCGCCTGGGTCTCGCGGAGGCCTTCGCCCTGGCCGGGGGCGCGCTGCGTGCCTGGGATGATCGGCGAGTCGTTCAGCTGGTTGGTGAGGATGACCGACATCGTCGCGACTCCGCAGGAGGACGCGATCTGCTGGGTGATGTTGAGCAGGGTGGAGCCGCGCGCGACCTGGGCGCCGTTCAGCGTTCGCAGCGCGGAGGTGAACAGCGGCATCATCGTGCCGCCCATCCCGAAGCCCATCACGACCAGCATCGCGATGAGCAGCGGGTACGGCGTCGTCGCGGTGACCTGGGTCAGGCCGAACATCCCGATGACGATCAACCCGATCCCGAACGGCACGATCCGGCCGACCGGGAGCTTGTCGACCAGCCGCCCGGCGATCGGCATGGTCACCATCGCGCCGAGTCCCTGCGGTGCGACCAGCAGGCCGGCGTTCAGCGTGGACTCGCCGCGGATCTGCTGGAAGTACGTCGGCACCAGCAGCAGACCACCGAAGAACGCGGCGGCGAACAGGAACATCGTGATGATCGAGACGGTCAGGTTCCGGTTCCGGAACAGCCGCAGGTCGAGCAGCGGATGCTCCGGCCGGAACGAGTGCCAGACGAACGCCACCATCAGCAGCACCCCGGCCAGCATCGACACCCACACCTTGGGGGCCCCGAAGTCACCACCCTCGGCCGGCAGGGACGAGACGCCGAACAGGAACAGCGCGAGCCCGGGGGACATCAGCGCCACGCCCAGGAAGTCGAAGGACTCCGACGGCTCGGGGCTGTCCTTGGCCAGCGCGAACCACGCGTAGACGAGCGCGATCAGGCCGAGCGGCACGTTGATCAGGAAGATCCAGTGCCAGCTCGCGATCTGGATCAGCCACCCGCCCAGGATCGGGCCGAGGATCGGGCCGAGCAGCATCGGTACGCCGAGAATCGCCATCAGCCGGCCCATCCGGCGCGGCCCCGCGGCCCGGGTCATGATCGTCATGCCGAGTGGCATCAGCATGCCGCCGCCGAGGCCCTGCAGGACGCGGAAGGCGATTAGCATGTCGATGCTGGTGGCGGTCGCGCAGAGCGCGGAACCGGCGGTGAAGAGGAAGATCGCGGCCATGTAGAGCCGTTTGGTGCCGAACCGGTCGGCCGCCCAGCCGGTCAGCGGGATGACGGTCGCGAGCGCCAGCGTGTACGCCGTGACCGTCCAGGCCACGGTCGAGTACGCGACCGGGCTCTCGGGTGAGCCGAACTCGTCCTGGAACGTCGGCAGCGCGACGTTGACCACGGTGATGTCGAGGATCGACATGATCGCGCCCAGGACGACGACGCCGGCGATCTTCAGGACGGCGGCGTCGATGTGGTCGGGATACTCGGACTGGGTAGCAGGCTGGCTCACGTCGGGTCCCCCCTGGGCACGGGTCACGTCCCTGCCGAGCCTACGCTCGGCCCGCCGCTCCGCACGACCACATTCCCCGCCCACCGAAACGGTCCCCCCCGCACCACCGCCCCGCCGAAACAGTCCGCCCGCACCACCGACCCGCCGCCTCCGCCCGGACGCCGCCACCTCCAGCCCGACGCGCGGCGCCTTCGCCCCGTCGCCTCCGATCCGCACGAACACATTCCCCGCCCCGCCGAAACAGTCCGCCCGCACCACCGACCCGCCGCCTCCGCCCCGACGCCCAGCGCCTCCGACGCGCCACCTCCGGCCCGGCGACTCCGACCCGCGGCCTCCGCCCCGGCGCCTTCGATCCGCAGCCTCCGACGCGGCGCCTCCGATCCGCCGCCTCCGATCCGTCGCCTCCGACGTCTGGCGCCTCCGACCGCCGTCTCCGCCCCGGCGCCTCAGGCCCGGCAACAGGGACCGAAAGCTCGGAGGAGGCGGAGAGATTCCGCCTGGCTACTCTCCGGCGGCAACTGGAACGGGCGACCCGGGCTATGAGGGCTTCTCGTGTGGTGTGAGTTGGGTGATGTCGGCCAGGGGGTTGGCGGTTTCGTGGCGGGTGATGCGGAGTGGGGTGTCGGCGATCGTGGCGGTGAGGGAGCGGGTCAGGGTGGCGCCGCCGACCGTGGTCAGGACGCGGCTGGCGAGGCGGCGGCCGGGGCCGGGCTCGGCGTCGTGGAACTTGCCCAGGATCCAGATGCTTCCGTCCGGCGTCAGCACCCGAGCAGCCTCGGCCAGGGCGCGGCGCGGGTCGTTCACGACGCTGAGCACGTAACTGAGGATGACGACGTCGAACGAGGCGTCAGGAAACTCGAGGTGCTCCGCGTCCATCTCTTGCAGCGTGGCGCCCGTGCCGCGGGCGCGGGCCCGGTCCAGCATCGCGGGGGACAGGTCGATGCCGGTGACGTCGGCGCCGGCTGGAAGGTACGGCAGATCCTGACCTGTCCCCACCCCGATCAGGAGGACGCGGTCGCCGGGCTGGATGTCGGCGAGGGAGAACAGCCGACTCCGCGGACGGGCGATCAGCGGTAGTCGAGCCGCGACGTCGTAGATCGACGCCAGCCGCTGGTAGATCGCGCGGTTCCGCTCGTTCCCGCTGCGCATGGTCCGACAGGCTACGACGAGCTGTTGTGGGTGGCCAGGGCTGCGCCTACCTGGTCGGCCAGGGCGACGGCGACCTGCCGTTGGGCGAGGGAGGGACGGGCAAGCCGGGTCGAGGCGATCAGGAGGAAGCGGCCGCGGGTGATGCCGTTGTGGTGGACCCGGAGCTCGATCTCACAGTCCGTGGGCAGCCCGAGGCGGTCCACGGCGAGCTCGCGACCTCGGCGTACGACGGTGCCGTCGCGAACGAGCGCGGCCGGCGCCTGATCCCGGGTGTCGCTGTCGAAGTAGCAGTCGTCGACGCCCAGCAGGTCGACGAGCTGGTCGGCGACGTGCTCGATGACGCCCTCGGTTCGGGCGCTGCCGGCGGCGACGAGGCCCGCGGTCCGCAGGATGCCGGTGAGATAGGTCTGCTGCTGTCCGGCCCTCGTCTGCCGGCGCCGCGCCCACAGGATCTCCGCGACGGCGACGCCGACGAGCGTGAGCAGGGCCGCGGTGACCATGTCGGACTCGTCGGTGATGGTGATCTGCTGGTAGGGCTGCGTCAGGAAGAACGCCCAGCACGCCGAGCCGGACAGAGCGGCGACGGTCCCAGCCCAGCGGACACCACTCGCCGCCGCCGCGACAACGACCAGGACCAGCACCAAGGCAGTGTTCGTGTTCTCGACCCGAGCCCGAAACGGCACCATCGCCGCGCACACCACCGCTGGAACGACAACGGCACCCGCGACCACCGCCGTACGCATCCGCTCGGCCAGCTGAACTCGCATCCCCCAATGATGAGACCTCCCCACCCCACTCTGAACCTCTGGGGCCTGTCCGAGAGGTGAGCCCAGCCGCCGACCAGCCCATCCGGCGACACCTGCACAGAACCTTCACGAGTTGTGACTGACTCCTGACCAGCTGGGCTCCTACGCTCGAGGCGTGGGAGTCGACGGAGCGGGGCGCAGGATCCTGGTCGTGGAGGACGAGCCGGTGATCAACCAGGCGGTGACGGATCGTCTGCGGGGGTCGGGGTACGACGTCGTCCAGGCGTGGGACGGGCCGGGAGCGGTCGAGAGGTTCGAGGCGACCGCGCCGGATCTGGTGCTGCTGGACGTGATGCTGCCCGGGTTCGACGGTCACGAGGTGTGCCGGCGGATCCAGGCCGGGCGGCCGGTGCCCGTACTGATGCTGACCGCGCGCGACGACGAGGCGGACATCCTGGTCGGGCTGGGGATCGGCGCCGACGACTACCTGACCAAGCCGTTCCGGATGCGGGAGCTGGTCGCGCGGGTGGCGGCGCTGCTACGCCGGGTCGACCGCGCTGCCGAGCTGGCCGGCCGCTCGGCCACCGAGCTGGGCGACCTGCGCGTCGACGCGGCCGCCCGCCGGGTGTGGGTCGAGGACGCGGAGGTCCATCTGACCCCGACCGAGTTCGACCTGCTGCTCTGCCTGGCCGCCAAGCCCGGCGTCGTACTGACGCGCGAGAACCTGTACGCCGAGGTCTGGGGCTGGCCGGGTGCGTCCGGGACCCGCACGGTCGACAGTCACGTCAAGGCGCTGCGCGCCAAGATCGGTGCGGAGCGCGTGCGGACAGTGCACGGCGTCGGCTACGCACTCGAGATCCGGAGCGCCACGTGAGCGGCCCGCTGATGGACCAGGTCACGTCGGTCAAGGTCAAGCTCGGGCTGCTGGTCGCGGTCAGTGTCATCGTGGCCGCGCTCGTCGCGGCAGTCGGTGCCGCTGGCAACGTTCCGCTCTGGCTGAGCATCCCGGTCACGGTCGCGCTGGCGCTCGGCGTCACCCAGTTGCTGGCGGTCGGCATGACGTCGCCGCTGCGCGAGATGACCGCCGCGGCCCGTGGGATGGCGCGCGGCGACTACTCCGCCCGGGTGACCGCGAGCTCGAGCGACGAGGTGGGCGAGCTGGCCCGGGCCTTCAACCGGATGGCCGAGGACCTGGCCGCCGTCGACCGCCAGCGCCGCGAGCTGGTCGCAAACGTGAGCCACGAACTGCGTACGCCGCTCGCCGCCTTGTGCGCCGTCCTCGAGAACCTGGTCGACGGTGTCGCCGAACCGGATCCCGTGGCACTCCGTACGGCGCTCGACCAGGCGGAACGCCTGTCGACCCTGGCCAACGATCTCCTCGACCTGGCGCGCGTGGACGCCGGCGCAGCTCGCCTGTCCACCACCGAGGTGTCTGTCGCGGAGTTGCTCGATCGTGCCGTGGCCGAGGCGCGAGTGGTCGGCCGCGAGGTGCGGTACGACGTACGCGTCACGCCCCCGGACCTGACCGTCCCGGCCGACCCGGCGCGGTTGCATCAGCTGATCGCCAACCTGCTCGACAACGCGTCCCGGCACAGTCCGGCCGGCGGGGTCGTCGAGCTCACCGCCCAGACAACTGGTTCGGGATGGCGATTGGAAGTCGCCGACGAAGGGCCGGGGATCCCGGTCGCTGATCGTGACCGGGTGTTCGAGCGGTTCGGCACGCTGACCGAGGCCGAGGGCGGTGGCGGGACCGGTCTCGGTCTGGCGATCGCCCGCTGGGTCACCGATCTGCACGGTGGCACCATCCACTTCGTCGACCCGGCGCCACGCCGTACCGGGGCGCGGGTCCGCGTGGACCTGCCGAGCCGGCCGCTTCGTGAGGCAACACCAAAGCAACCCGTTCACGTCACCAGAAAGGCACAGGAGCCAGTCATGACGAAGCCGGTCGAGACGCCCGCCCCCGCCGTACCGCGGGCACCGGAATCCGGGATGGACATGCTGTTCGGCAAGTTCTGGCCGGAGGTCGAGCTGCCCGGCAACCTCCGAGCGGTCCTGTACTGCCTGGGCGTCGGCGTGCTGGCCGGCATCATCCTGCCGTTCCGCGACCTCGGTCTCGGGACGTTCGTCGTACTGCTGGCGGCGGGCGTGGTCATCCTGCGGTTCAGCGTGAACCGCCGGTCCCGCTTCACCCGGGCTTGTGCCGCGCTGTGTCCGTTGCTGGCTGCGGTGACTGTACTGCGTGACGCCGAGTGGATCGCGGTCCTGTGCCTGCTGGCGGGCATCGCGGTCTGCATGGCCGGGCTGGTGAACGGCCGCACCGTGCCCGCGTTCGTGGTCGCCGGGGTGTCGTGGCCGCTCGCCGGGCTTCGGGGCCTGCCTTGGCTCGGTCGCTCAGCGCAGGCCGTCAAGGGGCTGCGGACGAGCGCGGCGGCGTTGCGGACCATCCTGTGGTCGTTGCTCGGAGTCGTTGTCTTCAGTCTGCTGTTCGCCTCCGCGGACGCGATCTTCGCGGAGTGGGCCGGTGCGATCGTCCCGGATCTCGAGATCGACACGTTCGTCCTGCGGGCGTTCGTCACCGTGGCCGTAGGTGGTGTCGTGCTGGCGGCGACGTACCTGGGGCTGAACCCGCCGAACGTCGAGACCGGCAACGGCCCGGTCCGGCCGGTCGCGCGTCGCTACGAGTGGCTTGTGCCCGTGCTGCTGGTCGACGCGGTGTTCCTGGTCTTCCTGGCAGCGCAGGCGACTGCGAACTTCGGCGGGCACGCGTACTTGGAGCGCATCACCGGGCTGACCTACGCGGAGTACGTCCACCAGGGCTTCGGCCAGCTGACGGTCGCAACTGCGCTGACGCTGCTCGTCGTCTGGGCGGCAGCGCGGAAGGCGCCGCGGACCACGACCGCGGACGTGACCTGGCTGCGCGCATCCCTCGGTCTGCTGTGCCTGCTGACGCTGGTCGTGGTCGCGTCCGCGCTCTACCGGATGCACCTCTACCAGGAGGCGTACGGCTTCACCGAGCTCCGGCTGCTCGTCGACGTCTTCGAGGGCTGGCTCGGCCTGCTCGTGATCGCGGTGATGGTGGCCGGCGTGACGATGAAGGCGTCGTGGCTGCCGCGGGCCGCGCTGCTCAGCGGCGCGAGCCTGCTGCTCGGGATCGCCGCACTCAACCCCGACGCCTGGGTTGCCCAGCACAACCTCGACCGGTACGTCGAGACCGGCAAAGTGGACTGGACCTACCTGCAGGGCCTCTCCGACGACGCCGTACCCGTGCTGGCCGAGGCACCCGACGACGTGGTCGACTGCGCGATGGCAGACCGAGAGCGCAGCGACGACGACTGGCTCGAATGGAACCTCGGCCGCACCCGAGCCGAATCCCTGATCCCCTCCCAACCCGAGGTCATGCCGCTCAGGTGCGTCAGCAACCCACCACGCTAACGACTGGGGTAATCCCACGCGCCGCTACGCCCGGCTCCTACGTCGCCGTGCTCGCCGCCGCTCCCACCCGCCCAGCTGCGCGGGCTGCCGCCCTCAGCTTGCGGGCTCCCGCCCGCAGTGCGCGGGCTCCCGCCCGCAGTGCGCGTGCTACCGCCCGCTTGGTTGAATGCCTCGTGGACCGGCGTGCGTCGTGGGACGGCTGAGGTGGATCCCTACGCGCGCTCCTGAGTAGTCGTGATCGTCGGCCCTCCCATGCGTCCTGGGTGCGGTGCCGTCCGCCGCCTGAGCCTGGGAAGCCGTAGCCAGCGGTGTGCGGGGTGCCCGCTCAGTTGAACGCCTGATGGCTCGGCGGTCTGATCAGCCGACAGTCCACGATGACTGCTGGTGTGTGGAGCAGACCTGTGCGCACCGTGGTCTGTTGCCTTGGGCTCGGAAGGCGTCCGGGTTGTGGGACGAATCGCCGGTGGGGGTGTGAGGTGGGGCCGGGGTTGGCAGGGTAGAGCGGGAACGTTTCCGTTGAAGGGTCAGCGAGGAGACATGGTGACTGAACCGCTGAAGGTTGCGGTGCTCGGGTTCTGGCATGTTCACGCGCGGGATTACGCGCGGCAGGCGCAGGCGCATCCGGGCACGGAGCTGGTCGGGGTGTGGGACGACGACGTCGAGCTGGGGCAGGCGGGGGCCGACGAGTTCGGGGTGCCGTTCAGTTCGGACCTCGACTCGGTGCTGGCGGATCTCGACGGGGTGGTGATCACCACGCCGACGAGCGACCACCGCGACATCATGGTCAAGGCCGCGAACGCCGGGAAGCACATCTTCACCGAGAAGCTGCTCGCGCCGACCGTCGCGGAGGCGGAGGAGATCCTCGCCGCGGCCGACGCGAACGGCGCGAAGGTGGTCGTCTCGCTGCCTCGGCTCGCGCACGGGTACACGCAGGCGATCAAGGACGTCATCGCGAGCGGCGAGCTCGGCAAGCTCACGTACGCGCGGGTCCGGCTGTCGCACGACGGCGCGATCCCGCGCGACGGCGGTGACGGGTGGCTGCCGCAGCGGTTCTTCGACCAGAAGACGGCGATCGGCGGCGCGCTCACCGACCTCGGGTGCCACCCGGTGTACCTGGTCCAGTTGTTCCTCGGCACCGGTCCGGACACCGTCAGTGCGACGTACCGGTCGGTCAACGGGCGCGGGCTGGAGGACAACGCCGTGGTCACCGTCGGGTACGGCGACCAGGCGATCGGTGTGATCGAAGCCGGCTTCACCAGCCGGAACCCGTTCACGATCGAGGTCTTCGGGACCGAGAGCAGCCTCACGTACACCGAGGCCGGCAACCTTCTCCAGGTCGGTGACCGGCAGGTCCCGGTGCCCGAGCACAACCCGGATCCGTTCGCCCAGTGGGTCGACCACATCACCAACGGCACCCGGGCCGACGACAACCTGCAACGCGCGGTCGAGCTGACGCGCCTGGTCGTCGCCGCCAACCAGGCCGCGGACGAGGGCCGGACCATCACCTACGGAGGCTGACATGCCACAGATCAAGGTCGGGCTGATCGGCGGCGGCGGGATCGCGGGTGCCCACATCCGCGGGTACGCCGAACACGCTGAGCGGATCGGGATCACCGCCGTCGCCGACGCGGTCGAGGGAACGGCGGTTGCGCGGGGCAAGGAGTTGGACGCCACGCCGTACGTCGACTACCGCGAACTGCTCGCGAACGCCGACGTCGACGCGGTCGACATCTGCCTGCCGCACCACCTGCACCGGGACGCGATCGTCGCCTCCGCGGAGGCGGGCAAGCACATCCTGTGCGAGAAGCCGCTGTGCCTCACCGCGGACGAGGCGGCCGACGTACGAAAGGCGGTGCAGGAGAACGGTGTGACGCTGATGTGCGCGCACAACCAGCTGTTCCTGCCGGCCGTGGCGAAGGCGAAGGAGTTGCTCGAGGCGGGGACGATCGGGACCGTCTACGAGGTGCGGACGACGGACAGCTTCTTCAACGACTTCGACCCGAGCAGCATGGGCTGGCGGGCGAGCAGCAAGACGAGTGGTGGTGGCGAGCTGATCGACACCGGGTACCACCCGACGTACCTGATGCTGCACCTCGCCGGTGGCCTGCCGGTCGAGGCGACCGCGATGCTGTCGACGCATCGGCTGACGTTTATGGAGGGCGAGGACTCCGCGCAGGTGCTGATCCGGTTCGACAACGGCGCCGTTGGGCAGATGGTGACCAGTTGGGCGTACCAGCCGGCGCCGGGGACCGAGCGGTTCTCCGCGGTGGGTGAGCTGGGGTCGCTGACCAGCGACGGGAGTTCGCTGACCTACAAGCTGCGGTCGGGTGAAACCGAGACGTTCGACCTCGAGCCGGTCGACACGTTCGCCGCCGAGATCGGCCACTTCGCGGACTCGCTGCTCGCGAAGACCCGGCCGATCCACACCGAGGAGGAGGGCATCGCCGTACTCGGCATCCTCCTCGCCGCCTACGAAGGCTCGCGCACCAAGACGATCGCCCCGGTCCTGCAGATCCCCTGACAGCCTGCCTCCTGCCCCGGGGGTCCACTCGGGGCGGGAGGCGGTTCAGCGGCGGTCGGAGTGGCCGAGGTTTCGGTCCGGGGCGATGCGGTCGCGGACGAGTTGCTTGAGGGGTGCGAGGTCGGGGAAACCGTCCTGCGCCTTCCGGGACCACAGGGTTTCGCCGTCGAGGCGGATGTCGAACACTCCTCCGGTCCCGGGAACCAGCGCGACCTCGCCGAGCTCGGTGGTGAAGGTGGTCAGCAGTTCCTGCGCGGTCCAGGCCGCCCGCAACAACCACCGGCACTGCGTGCAGTACTCGATCTCCAACCGCGGCTCTCTACTCACGCCGACCAGTATCTCCACGGAGCGGTCTGCTGATCAGGTCAGGCGCTGATCTCGCCCGAGTCCCGGCCGCAGACGGCACTCAACGAGCTGCACGAGCGACGACGTCCCCGCCGGTCAGCAACAACACCGTGAATCCTGCTTTCGTCAGCTCCGCACGCAGAGCGGCGGCCGTGAGGTGGCGGCGGTACGGCAGTCCGTCCCGGTAGCAGATGCCGGTCGCGGAGTCGTACTGCAGCTCCTCGTCGTACACCCGGTCCGGCGTGTACAGCGCGGTGGAGATCAGGTAGCGCCCGGCCGGTGCCAGTCGATCGCGTACGCCGCGGAAGACCGCTGCCCGGTCCTCGTCGAGGACGATGTTTTGCAAGCAGTAGCTGTCGACGACGAGGTCGTAGCGCTGGTCGGCGGCCGGCCACCGGCACACGTCCTGTACGCCGAAGTTGACTCGGAGCCCACGTTCCTCGGCGAACTGGCGAGCCAGGCCGATCGCCTGCGGGTCGAGATCCACCGCGTCGACCCGAAGGCCCCGTGAGGCGAGGAAACACGCTGCCGGGCCGGTTCCGCAGCCGTACTCGAGGACGTCGGTGATCCCGCGCAGTTCCGGAAGCACGCGCTCGAGGAACGCCCGGTTGGGAAAGTCGTCGAAGCCGCCGGGCCGACCGGGCTCGAAGGCATCGCTCCACTGGGTCATGTGGTCACGAGCCACTTGCCGGTAGACGGCTGCGGGTTCGACCTCGTAGTACCGCATCCACTGATCGTAGGAACGCAAGGTGAGCCCACGCACCTCGATTAGTCGTTTCAGCTGGGGTTGAGGATTTGGTGGGCTGCTTGGTGGACGAGGGTGGCTAGTTCTGTGGGGGCGAGGACTTGGGCGTCGCCGGCTTGGGCCAGGACGGCGGCTCGGGCTTCGTTGATGTTCTCCAGGTCGGTGTGGACGATGAACCAGCCGTCCGCGTCAGGCAGCGGCGGAGCCGTCGGGTGGAAGCGCCGTACGGCGCGATCCCGCACGCGCAAGGTGATCGGGTACGACGGCCGCGTGGCCAGGAAGTGCTTCTGTGCCTCGGCCCAGTAAGCGGACAGGTCGAACCCGGCCGGTCGCGTGAACGACTCGTCGGTCAACGCCGCCGACGTCACCCGGCTCAAGCGGTACGTGCGGACGTCGTCGTCGGGCCGGCGGGCGATCAGGTACCACGTCCGGCTCTTGGCGACCAGCCCGAGCGGCTCGACCTCGAACGGGTCGGCCGGATCCCGGTAGGTGATCGCGATCCGCCGTTCCGCCCAGATCGCCTGCCGGCAGAGATCCAGCCACCGCGGCGCCTCCCGCCGGTCGTCCCAGCCCGCGTGGTCGATCAACAGCCGCTGCCGCGCGTACTCGGCATCGCGCCGGGCGCTCTCCGGCAACGCCGCGATCAGCTTCGACATCGCCAGATCGCTCGACGCGTCCATGCCGAGGTCCGCGAGCACGTGCGCGGTCGCACCGACGAACACCGACATCACCTCGGCCGGCGCCAGACCGGTGAGCCGGGTCCGGTAGTCGGGCAGCAACGACCACCCGCCGCCGCGGCCGCGGACGGAGTACACCGGTACGCCGGCGAGGCTGAGCGCGTCGAGGTCGCGCTGGACCGTCCGCGGCGAGACCTCGAGATACTGCGCGAGCTCGTTCACCGTCGACTGGCCGCGGGTCTGAAGCCGCAGCAGGAGCCGGAGGAGTCGTTCGGCGCGCACGGTTCGAGTCTGCCAGGAAAACAAGCCATCAGCTGGCGTCTTTTCCTCCTACGGTCGTGCTCATGACTGCGATCGAGGTGGCCGGCCTGTCCATGTCGTTCCGCGCACCGGTCCGGAAGTCGGGGCTTCGCGCGGCGTTCGGTTCGCTGGTACGCCGCGAGTACCGCGAGGTGCAGGCGCTCGACGACGTCTCGTTCGCGATCGCGCCGGGCGAGGTCGTCGGGTTCATCGGGCCGAACGGCGCCGGCAAGACGACCACGATGAAGATCTTGTCCGGCATCCTGCACCCGACCGGTGGTGACGTCCGCGTGCTCGGATCCGTACCGTGGCAGCGTCGTACGGCGTTCCTCAAACGGATCGCGTTCGTCCGCGGGAGTCAGCCGGTCGGTGGTTCGCAGGAGCTGACCGTGATGGACTCGCTCGAGTACCAGCGGCTGCTGTACGACGTACCGCGGGCGGACTTCGTGGACACGCTCAAGGTCCTCGAGGAGCTGCTCCGGCTGACGCCTCTGCTGGACCGGCAGTTGCGCGCGCTGAGCCTGGGGGAGCGGATGCGGGTCGGCCTCGCGTTGGCGCTGAGCTACCGGCCCGAGGTGCTGTTCCTCGACGAGCCGACCATCGGGCTGGACGTGACCGCGGCCGGTCAGATCCGTGAGTTCGTTGCGGACTACGTCAACCAGACCGGGGCGACCGTGCTGCTGACCAGTCACTACATGGCCGACGTCGCGTCGTTGTGCCCGCGGCTCATCCTGATCGACCAAGGTCGGGTCGAGTACGACGGGCCGCTCGCCGAACTGTCCGCACGACTATCGCCGTACAAGCTGATCCGGATCACCGCGCGGGGTGGACCGGAGCCGGCATTCGGTGAGGTGGTGGAGGCGTCGGAGGGGATGTGGGTACTCCGGGTGCCACGGGACGAGATCGCGCAGACGACCTCCCGGCTGCTGCAGTCGCTCGACGTCGTGGATCTCGCGATCGAGGAACCCCCGCTGGAGAAGGTCATCGACCGCGCCTACCGGGAGGGTCTCCGATGAGGACCTTCGTGTTGCTGGGGTTCAGGCTCCGGCAGGAGGTGCTGGAGTGGTCGGGGGCGTGGTGGTTCCTGGCGACGCTGGTCGTGCAGGCCGTGATCGGTCCGCTCATCGGGCTCTTCGTCTGGTCGGCCGTCTACCCCGGCGATCCGACGATCGCGCGGTATTACGTCGCGATCATCCTGGTCACGCTGATGACCGAGTCGTTCGAGCAGCACACCTTCTCCGAGCGGATCTACGACGGCACCATCAGCCACGAACTGCTCCGCCCACAGCCGGTCGTGATCGGCGTCCTCGGCGCGAACCTCGCGATCCGCGCGTGGCTGACGCTCCTCGGCGCGCCCGTCGTACTGCTCACCGGACTGTCGCTCGGCACCGGCTTCGCCTGGCGATCGGTAGTGCTCAGCCTGCCGTTCGTCGTCCTCGCCGCGGCTCTCGTCTTTTTGTTGACATTCCTATTGTCGATGACCGCGTTCTGGACCCAACGCGTGCACGCGATCGTCGGCTTCGGGCACTCGCTGATCTTCCTCTTCGGCGGTACGGCGGCCCCGGTCGGATTCCTGCCGGATCTCTGGCGTCAGGTGGCCGAACTGTCGCCGTTCTACGCGATGAGCGGTCTCCCGGCCGAGCTCGCGACGTACGGCGGATCCGTGTGGTCGGCGCTCGCGTTGCAGCTGTTCTGGTTGGTGGTCCTGCTCGCGGCGGTCCGGCTGCTCTGGCGGGCAGGCGTACGGCGGTACACGGCGGTGGGCTCGTGAAGCTGTTGACCCTGCTCGGTGCGAGCTTCTCGATGTCGCTGCGGCGCAGCATGGCGTTCCGGATCAACCTCGTCTTCGACGTCCTGCTGGCTTTCGTCGGCCTTGGTACGGCGGTCGCGCCGGTGCTGATCGTGTTCACGCAGGCCGACACGCTCGCTGGGTGGTCGAAGGCGGAGACGCTCGTCCTGATCGGCACGTATCAGCTGATCACCGGCTTGCGCAGTACCTTCATCGACCCGAACCTGTCGTGGTTCCCGGACAACGGCATCCGCAACGGCAAGCTCGACAGCTATCTGTTGCAGCCGGCATCGAGTTTGTTCCTGGCGAGTCTGTCGCTGTCCACGCCGCTGACCCTGATCCAGTTGGTCCCGGGACTCGGCGTCATCGGGTGGGGGATCGCGGTCGCCGACGTACGTCCCAACCTGGCCGGGGTCCTAGGGTGGCTGTTGCTGCTCGCGGCCGCGCTCGTGGTCACGTGGGCGCTCAGTGTTCTCCTTGCCTGCCTGGCCTTCTGGGCGCCGAAGCTGCAGCTCGACGTCTTCTACCACTCGGCCTGGCAACTCGGCCGCTACCCGACCGACATCTTCACCCGCCCGCTGCGCGTGGTGCTCACCTACGTGTTCCCGATGGCTCTGATCGCCTCGGTGCCCTCCGCAACTCTTCTTCGCGGCGTCCACTGGCCCGTCCTCCTGGGCGCCGTACTGGCCGCGGCTGTCCTGGCGCTCCTGGCCGCGACCAGTTGGCGGGCCGGCCTACGCCGCTACACGGGCGCCACCTCGTAGGTTCCGCAGGAGCGATGACGGGGCAGGGGGTTTGGCTGTTCGCAGCAGCGGTGCTCGATGCTCTCAGCGCTGGCTGATGTCGATGGGGGTTTGCGGAGCGCCGTCGCGGAGTAGGGCTCGGAAGCGGGTGCCGAGGTCGGGTGGAAAGACCTCGGCCGTGGTCGCGATCAGCTCGTCGGCCGTCCACCACCGGAAGCCCGTGATGTAGGTCTGCTCCTCGTCGGTCAGCGCCTGCGTCGACGGTGTGAAGCGGTCGGTGCGTGCGACGAACCAGCGTTCGTGGACGTCGGTCCGGGTGCCTCGCCACGAGTACAGCTGCTGTCGGTGCCAGACCTCCGGGCCGATCGTGACGTCGCGGGATCCGGTCTCCTCCTCGATCTCGCGGAGCGCCGCGGTCACGGCGTCCTCGCCGGGCTCGAGTCCGCCTCCGACCGGGAACCAGATCGGATGGCCGTCGGCGTACTCGTCACCCCGGAGCAGCAACAGCCGGTCGGACTGGTCCAGCAGGAGCACCTTGACGGTCCGTCGTACGGGCATCACCTTCACCTCTCGAACAACCGAGGGCCAGGCTACTCCCGGCCTCAGCGCGCAAGAGCCACTTTGTGCTTCCACCATTCACCTGGGAGCGCAGGCGGTGGATGGTGGGTGCACAGAGTGGGCGTGGTGGGCGGGTCCGTACGATGGAGGGGTGCCGTCGACACTGCCCGAGGGGGAGGTTGCGCCTCGGGATGGGGTGCTGCCGGAGTCTGCTCTGCGCGAGGCGGGTGCGCGGCCGTTGGGGTTTTACCTGCACGTGCCGTTCTGCGCGTCGCGGTGCGGGTACTGCGACTTCAACACCTACACCGCGAAGGAGCTCGGCGGCGGTGGGTCGCAGGCGTCGTACGCCGAGACCGCGGTGCACGAGGTCCGGCTGGCGCGGCGGGTGCTTGGCGAGCTCGATCGGCCCGTGGAGACGGTGTTCTTCGGGGGCGGTACGCCGACCTTGCTGCCGGCCGCGGATCTCGGGCGGATGCTGGCCGCCGTACGCGATGAGTTCGGGCTGGCGCCGGGCGCCGAGGTGACGACCGAGGCGAATCCGGAGTCGGTGGATCAGGCGTACCTCGAGGGATTGCTGGAGGCCGGGTTCACGCGGGTGAGCTTCGGGATGCAGAGCGCTTCGACGCACGTACTGCGGATCCTCGATCGGCATCACACGCCGGGGCGGGCGTTGCAGGCGGTCAAGGAGGCGACGGCGGCCGGCTTCGAACACGTGAATCTGGACCTGATCTACGGGACTCCGGGGGAGTCGCTCGAAGACTGGCGGGCGTCGCTGGAGTCGGCGTTGTCGGCCGAGCCGGATCACGTGAGCGCGTACGCGTTGATCGTCGAGGACGGCACGCAGTTGGCCCGGCGGATCCGGCGCGGCGAGCTGCCGATGCCGGATGACGACGACCTCGCGGACAAGTACGTGCTGGCCGACGAGCTGCTGACCGCGCACGGCCTGCACTGGTACGAGGTCTCCAACTGGGCCCGCACCGACGCCGCGCGCTGTCGGCACAACGAGCTCTACTGGCGCGGCGACACCTGGTGGGGCGTCGGCCCGGGCGCCCACAGTCACGTCGGTGGCATCCGCTGGTGGAACGTCAAGCACCCCAGCGCGTACGCCGAACGCCTCAACGCCGGCGACAGCCCGGCCCACGCCCGCGAAACCCTGGATCCCGCAACCCGCCGCATCGAACGCGTCCTCCTCGAGATCCGCCTGTCCGCCGGCCTGCCCCTCGACGTCCTGGACACCCCCGGCCGAGCAGCCGCCGACCAAGTAGTCGCCGACGGCCTGGCCACCCTCATGAACAACCGCCTAACCCTCACCAACCGCGGCCGCCTCCTCGCCGACGCAGTAGTCCACACCCTCCTACCCTGACCGCCCCAGCACCCCGCGCCACTCACACCACCACCGCGCTCCCGCGCCCCGCCGACTGCCGCGCCCCGCCCGCTGCCGTGGTCCCGTGCCCCGCCCGCTGCGGCGGTTCCCCGCGCCCCGCCCCCCGGCCCGCGCCCCCGCCCACCGCTCCGGTCCAAAGCCCTCGATCACCGCCACGGGCCCCGCGCCCCCGCGCGCCGCCGACTGTCGCGGTCCCGTGCCCCGCCCGCTGCCGTGATCTCGTGCCCCGCCCCCCGCCCACCGTTCTGGTCCAACGCCGCGCCCACCGCTCCGGTCCAACGCCCCCGCCCACCGCCACGGGCCCCGCGCCTCCGCGCACCGCTCCGGTCCAACGCCCCGCCTACTGCCGCGGTCCCGGGCGCCCGCTCACTGCCGCGGTCCCGTTCCCGCCGACCGCCGCGCTCCCGCGTCCCCGCCCATTGCCGCGGTCCCGCACTCCCGCCCACTGCCGCGGGCTTAGACCGCCGCGAGGTGTCGCCTTTTTGCTGTTCACGTTAGGACATGAAGTGATCAGAAGTGATCGTTGTGGGCTGTTGACGACTGTTGTGTGCATGTTGAAGGGTGTGTGGTAAGCGCTTGCTGCCTACCGCCCCGAGGAGTTGCGATGCCGTCCTTCGTCAGTCGACGTGTGTTGATCCAGGCCGGCCTGGCCGCCGGCGCGCTGGCCGCGACCGGACTACCCACCGCGCGACCGGCAGCGGCGGCAGACGAGTTCGACGTACTGCGGGAGCGCTGGGCTGCCCTGAACACCGGCGGCACGTTCGACCCGGCGGATCCGGCGTACGCCGACGCGTTGGCAAAGCTCACCGCGCAGGCACAAGAGCTTGTCGACAATCTGATCGTCGACGCGGACCGGGTGGCGCTCTGGCCGGACCTCCCGCTGAGCCCGACCTCGGGCAACTTCTCGATCAGCTACACCAGGCTGAAGACCATCGCGCTCGCCCGGGCGACACCCGGCACCACGCTCACCACCGACCCGGCCGACCATATCGCCGCAGCACTCGACTTCCTCAACCAGCGGGCCTACAACGAGACGCTGCCGGAGACCGGCAACTGGTGGTTCTGGGAGATCGGCGCACCGCGGGCACTGCTCGACACCTGCATCCTCGCGTACGACGCGCTCACCGCCGACCAACTCACCGCGTACCTGCGGGCCGTCGACCGTTTCGTCCCCGACCCCAACCGGCGGACCAACTCGCCGAACCTGCGCGAGACCGGCGCGAACCGGGTCGACAAGGCGCTGATCGTCGCCCTCCGCGGCATCGTCGGCAAGTCCGCCGACAAGGTCGCGGCGGGCCGCGACGCCTTGAGCGATGTCGCCGAGGCGGGGAAGAACAGCGTGTTCACCTACGTGACCAGCGGCGACGGCTTCTACCGCGACGGCTCGTTCGTCCAGCACGGCAACCTCGCGTACGTCGGCACGTACGGCAACGTCGCGCTCGGCGGCGTGGCGAACCTGTTCTCCCTGCTCGGCGACTCGACCTGGCAGATCACCGACCCGAACCGCGCGGTCATCCTCGATGCGGTCGAGGCCAGCTTCGCGCCGTTCATTGTCGACAATCTGATGATGGACTGCGTCTCCGGCCGCGCCATCTCGCGCGAACGGGCCGGCGACCACCGCAACGGTCACGCCACCACCTCGAGCGTGCTGTTGCTCGCCGGCGGGGTCGCGGAGCCGTACGCGAGCCGCTACCGCGCACTCGCCAAGGGCTGGATCACCCGGGACCGCCTCGACGACTACCTGAGCGGTGCCTCGATCCCGGAGATCTCCCGCGCGAAGGCGGTCCTCGACGATCCCGCCGTACGCCCGGCGCCGGCCATGCCTGCGCACTTTCAGTTCCACAACCAGGACCGCGTCGTCCACCGTCGGCCCGGCTGGACGTTCGCGATCGCGATGTCGTCCAACCGCATGGCGCGGTACGAGTGGGGCAACGGCGAGAACCTTCGTGGCTGGTACGTCGGCGACGGCATGACGTACCTCTACAACGACGACCACGCCCAGTTCTACGACGCGTATTGGCCGACCGTCGACGCCCAGCGCCTGCCCGGTACGACGGTCAGCACGAAACCTCGGCAACCGCACGGGACCGGTGGCGGGACCGGGACGATCGCCGCGTACGCCGAGTGGGTCGGCGGGGCGTCGTACCGCGGTGAGGCCGGTGCCGTCGGCATGCATCTGATCAACCACGACAAGACGCTGCAGGCGAGGAAGTCGTGGTTCTGCCTGGCGGACTCGGTCGTCGCACTGGGCGCCGGGATTGTCGGCACGGACGGCTATCCGGTCGAGACCGTGGTCGAGAACCGCAACCTGCACGCCGACGGTACGGCGGCGCTCGTGGTCGACGGGGTCACGCAGCCGGGCGATGCGACGTACGACGATCCGCGGTGGGCGCATCTGGACGGCGTCGGGGGATACGTGTTCCCGGACGGCGGGCGGGTTCGCGCTCGCCGGGAGGACCGGACCGGGACGTGGCGAGAGATCAACACCGGCAACGACACGGCCGGGTCGACGACGCCGTACACCCGGCGGTACGTGTCGCTGGTGGTGGAACACGGGACGGACTCGGGTGACTACGCCTACATCTTGTTGCCTGGGGCAAGCAGGTGGCGGACGGCCGCGCGGGCGGCGGATCCGGGGGTGACGGTGGTGGCGAACACGGCCGAGGTGCAGGCGGTCCGCTCTGGTCGCGATCGGTTGACGCTGGCCAACTTCTGGACCGCCGGCTCGGCCGGCGGGATCACCGTCTCCGGCCCGGCGTCCGTCGTCGTTGGGTCCGAAGGTCGCACGATGACCGTGGCCGTGTCCGATCCGACCCGGACGGTCCAGACCCTTCGTCTGATTGTCGACAAGCACGTCCGCCGATTGTCGACAGCCGACGAGACCGTCACCGTCGTCGCGACCGGCAAGCAGCTGATCCTCGACATCACCGTCGGCGGCTCCCGCGGCGCCACCCACACAGCCACCTTCACCCACGCCTGACCGGGCCGGCGCCTAAACGAGCCGAAGCCTGACCCGGCCGACGCCTGACCGGGCCGACGCTCCACCCGGCCGGACGGCTGACCCGGCCGGCACCGGACCTGCCGGACCCTAGTCAACCGGGCGTGGTTACGGCGTGTGGTCAGCGGCGGGTGATCGGGGCGGTTCTCTGCGTGACGACACGCTCGGGTATGTCCGGACGTGAACTCGGGGGTATCTCAGCGTGACAGTGTGACGCTTGACATATCCGGATGAAACGACTGAAACTCAGCACACTTTCGCGATCCGAGAGCGCTCTCCTAACTCCGTCCAGTCCAGGGAGCTTCAGATGCGGCCGAGTGCCGGCAAACGCCCCATTGCGCTCCTCCTTGCCTGTGGCGCGGTCCTGCTCGCGTCCGCCTGTGGCGGCGGCCCGGAGGATTCCGATGCCTCCGGCAACGAAGCCGACGGGCCGAAGATCGAGCTGACCATCGCCACCTTCAACGAGTTCGGGTACGACGACCTGTACCGCGAGTACGAGGCGCAGCACCCGAACATCAAGATCGTCGCGCGCAAGGCCCCGACCGTCGACGCGCACATCAAGAACCTGGACGCCAACCTCGCGGCCGGCACCGGGCTGGCCGACATCGAGGCGATGGAGGTCAGCTGGATCTACAACTACCTGGCCAAGGCGGACAAGTTCGTCGACCTGCGTCAGTACGGCGCCGACGACCTGAAGGAACGCTGGCTGGACTGGAAGGTCGCCGGCGCGACCACGCAGGACGGGAAGATCATCGGGTACGGCACCGACATCGGGCCGGAGGCGATCTGCTACCGCCGGGACCTGTTCGCGAAGGCCGGCCTGCCCACCGACCGGACCCAGGTGGCCGAGCTGTTCCCGGACTGGTCGTCGTACTTCGCGGTCGGGCGGAAGTTCAAGCAGAAGGTGCCGGGCTCGGCCTGGTACGACTCCGCGGTGCTCACCTGGGAAGCGATGCGCAACCAGTTGATCCAGGCCTACTACTCCAACCAGGACCGCTACCTCGGCGCCGAGAACCCGCGGCTGAAGAAGGTCTGGGAGCAGATCGTCCAGGGCAGCGAGGACGGGCTGTCGGCGAAGCTCCCGGCCTGGAGCGACGACTGGAACAAGGCGTTCCGGACCGACAAGTTCGCGACGATGGCCTGCCCGGGCTGGTTGCTCGGCGTGATCCAGGACAACGCGGGCAGTTACGGCAAGGGCAAGTGGGACGTCGCCGACGTGTTCCCCGGCGGTGGTGGCAACTGGGGCGGCTCGTACCTGACGGTGCCGAAGCAGTCCCCGCAGCCCGAGGAGGCGGCCCGGCTGGCCGCCTGGCTGACCGCGCCCGAGCAGCAGGTGAAGGTGTTCAAGAAGGTCGGCTCGTTCCCGTCCACGCTGGACGCGTACGACGACGAGCAGGTGAAGAGCCAGGTGAACGCGTACTTCAACAACGCGCCGGTCGGGCAGATCTTCATCAACCGCGCGAAGAACGTGATCCTCAAGCAGCACAAGGGCCCGCGGGAGGGCGAGATCAACCAGGTCTTCAGCGCCGCACTCGCCCGGGTCGACGAGGGTAAACAGAGCCCGGAGGCAGCCTGGAAACAGGCCCTCGACCTGGCCGACAAAGCCGCCAACACGAGAACGAAAGGCTGAGTAAAAAAGCAACGGACGTACTACGGTGGGAAGGTCACTCACTCGTCCGTAGGAGGACCGATGAAGGACTCTGGTTCTCCGACTCTGGAGCAGGTCGCCGCCCTCGCGGGCGTCTCCCGGGCCACCGTGTCACGGGTCGTGAACGGCTCGCCCAAGGTGCTGCCGGACACGGTCGCCGCGGTCGAGCGGGCGATCGGCCAGCTCGGCTACGTACCGAACCGGGCGGCCCGGGCGCTGGTCACGCGGCGGACCGACTCGGTCGCGATCGTCGTCCCCGAGCCGGACAGCCGGGTGTTCTCCGATCCGTTCTTCGCCGGCATCCTGCGCGGCGTCAGCCACACGCTCGCGCCGACGTCGTCCCAACTGGTGCTGCTGATCGAGCCGGCCGAGGGCGACGACCAGCGCCTGCTGCGGTACCTGCGCGGCGGCCACGTCGACGGCGCGATCATCGTCAGTCACCACGGCCGCGACAACGTGCTGCAGGAGTTGGCGCAGTTGCCGCTGCCGATCGTGTTCAGCGCCCGGCCGCTCGGGGTCGATGTACCGGTGGCGAGTGTGGACGTGGACAACGTCGAGGGTGCGCGGAAGGCGGTGGAGTATCTGGTGTCGATCGGGCGGAGCCGGATCGGGACGATCGCCGGGCCGCTCGACATGACCGCCGGGCAGGATCGGCTGACCGGTTACCAGGAGGCGGCCAAGGCCGCCGGGATGACCGAGGCCGTTGCCTTCGGCGACTTCACACCGGACGGCGGCGAGCAGGCGGCGCTGCGGTTGTTCGACGAGTTCCCGGACCTGGACGGGCTGTTCGTGGCGAACGACCTGATGGCGACGACGGCGCTGCGGGTGCTGTCGCAGCGTGGGAAGCGGGTGCCGGAGGACGTCGCGGTGGTCGGGTTCGACGACTCGGTGATGGCGACGACCACGACGCCGAAGCTGACCACGGTCCGGCAGCCGATCGAGAAGCTCGGCGCGCGGATGGCGGAGCTGCTGCTCGCCAAGATCGCCGGCGCCGACCTCACCGGCCCCGAGGTCTACCCGACCGAACTCATCATCAGAGACTCCGCCTAGGGTGCGCCGGCCTACGGCGGGTCGTTCTGGAACTGGAACTGGACGCGGATCGAGCTGTCCAGCGGGATGACGACCGTCGTATTCGACGCGGTCCACCGCTGCGGCACGAGGAACAGCCGGTTCTCGCCGACGACGAGCAGCCGCAGCCCGCGGTAGCGGTAGTTGAACGTCTGACCGGCACCCGCCCGCAACGCGGTCTCCTCGATCCCCGGTGACCGCAGCGCCAGCTTCTCCTTGGTGTCGAGGATGACCACCGGGAACTTGTCCAGGTTCTCCGCGTCCGCCTTCGCCAGACCACGACCGGAGTACTGCGCCGTCGTCGCGGTCGCCCAGAACGCGCACGTCACGGTGACGACCGCGAGCAGCAGGATCAGCGATCGCTGCCCCTCCCGCGGCTGGAACTTGCGCCGCAGGTAGGTCAGATAGGCCAGCGTGGCCGCGGCCAGCCCGATCACGCCGGGTACGACGAGCGCGTAGTACGCAAGCTGTCCGATCAACGGGAACGCGAGCAGGCCGGCGACACCGATCACCAGCAGTACGACGGTCGCGCGGGCGGCTCGTCGGACGCCGGCCTCAGTCGGGTGGATCGCGTTGTGCACCAGCAGACCGGCGACCGCGAGCAGCGTGATCACGAGCAGCGGGACGAGGAGCGGCTGCGGACTGCGCATCACGTAGTCCTGCGTACTCAGGCCGATGGTGTCGACGTCGATGCCGAAGTACTCGTACTGCGAGCGCGCCGAGACGTAGCCGAAGTAGAACAGCAGCGCGGTGACGAGGGTGATCGGGGTGACGAATTTCGCCGCGAAGCTCACCCAGCGTTCGATCTGGGACTGCTCCTCCTCAGCCATCCGACGGCGTCTCGCTGGTCGGCGTCCCCTCCGACGTGGGCTCAGTAGTCGGCGGCTCGGTCGTCGGGGTCTCCAGGACGTCCGGCCGGAAGCGGATCTGACTCTTGCCGAAGCCTTCCAGCAGGCTGTCGCAATCGTCCTGGGTCTTGCAGGTCGCCTCCATCGGGATGATCAGCGTGACGTCCTCGGTGCCGTTCCCGATCTGCCGCGCGCCGACGTAGCAGGGCTTGAAGTCGCCGCTCTGCCACCGCACGTCGGCGCAGGCGCGGACGTCACCCGGGCAGGCGCCCTGGTAGAGCTCGAAGACGCCGGACGAGGAGAGCCCGGCCGCGCCGAGGCTGATGGTGGTGCCGTCGGGGATCGGGCTCTTCCCCAGCCAGTTGACCTCGGCGCAGCGTTCGATCCCGTCCTCCTCGACGTTGCCCCCGATCGGCGCGCTCGCGGTCGAGATCGACGGCTCGTCGATCCTGGTGCCGGTCGTCTCCGGCGTGGTCGGCTCCGGCGAGGGTTCCCCGGTGGTCTCCGTGAAGGTGGGAGACGGCGTTCCGTTCGGCGTGTCCTGACAGCCGGCCGCCAGGACCGCCAGCAGCACGACCGCCACAGCTGTTCTGCGCATGACGACCACCCCCAGTTACAGAATGACGCGGGGTGATGCCTTCGACAACGGTCCGTGGTATCCCTGGGACAAAGAGGGGGATGGGGGACATGACCGATCACGAGGTCCGGATCGCGCTGGTGCTCAACGGTGGGGTCAGCCTCGCCGTCTGGATGGGCGGGGTGACGCACGAGCTGGACCTGATCCGGCGCGCGTCCGGCCCGGAGGGGATGCCGCCGTCGCAGTCGTACGACGAGGTGCTCGCGGACCGGTGGCGGGAGTTGTGCCGGCGGGGTGACGAGCGCCGGCGAGTGGTGGTCGACGTGATCGCCGGGACGAGCGCCGGCGGCCTCAACGGGTCCCTGCTGGCGACCGCGATCTCGAACGGCTCGACCCTCGACCCGGACGGCGAGCACGGCCCCTGGCTGCGGCAGAAGTGGGTCGGGCTCGGGTCGCTCGAGGTCGGGAAGCTGGTCCCGTCGGCGAACGTCGAGTCGAAGTCGGTGCTGGACGGCGACTACTTCCTGACGCAGCTCGACAGCTTGATCAAGGGCGTCGCGGAGGCCGGTGACTCGACCGCCGAGGAGGCGGTCACGCTGTTCGTCACCGCGTCCGGGCTGGGCGTGCAGCAGTTCGAGGCGACCGACGCGGCCGGGCAGTGCTTCGTCGTACCGGACCATCGGTACCTGTTCCGGTTCACCAGTGAGCGGACCGCGACGTACGACGGCAGCACGCGGACCTTCTCGGTCAGCGAGAAGAACGAGCTGTCGAACACCAAGCTGCTCGCGCTCGCCGCCCGCGCGTCCGCGTCCTTCCCGGCCGCGTTCGCCCCGGTCCAGGAGACGCCGAAGCTGGCCGGTTCGCCGCCGCGGATGCAGCCGACCACCGCCGAGCCGGGCGCCTGGCTGGTCGACGGCGGTGTGCTCGACAACGCGCCGTTCGGGCCGGTGCTCGACGTCGTCGCGCGGCGGCCGGTGGCCGGACGGGCGAGCCGTTACGTGCTGTACGTCGTACCGTCGGCGGGCGTCGGCCACGCGGCGACCGAGCTGGTCGGCACCGATGCGCCGAGCTGGCGGAAGGCGGCGTTGTCGGCGGTGCAGTTCCCGCGCGAGGTGGACTTCCGGGCTGACGTCGAGCAGCTCGAGCGGCTGCTGCTGGAGGCGGACGCGTCCTGGTCGGACACCCAGCGGCTGTTCGATCGTTGCATGGAGCAACCAGGTGAGCGGGTTCGGCTGCGGGCGGCGGCGAAGGCGCTGCAGCCGACGTACGCGCGCGGCCGGGCCGCCGGCGACGTCTGGGAGGCGGTGACGATCGCGAGCGACGAGCAGACCACCGTACTCGACGCCGCGACAGCGCTGTCCGAGGAGGACATCGACGAGATCCTGCGGACGGACCACCCGTGGGTCCCGGAGCCCGACGGTGAGACGGCGCCGCTGCGCAACGACGCGGACGGCAACCCGAGCTGGCCGTGGGGGACCGGAGCCGCCGAACGCGTCGTCCGGCTGGTGCTGCGATCGTTGCGGACGAAGCTCGGCACCGCGCCGCCGGCCGAGCGGGAGGAGTTGGAGAAGCGGCTGCAGGAGACCAGCGACTGCCTGCTGAAGGCCCAGGCGGTGCGGGACGCGTTGTCCGCACGGCTGGTCAAGGCCGAGCTGGAGCTGGGACTGCCGGGTGGAGCCGAGACCGTCGCGGTCGGGCTGAGCGACATCTTCGAGGATCTGCAGGTCCAGCGCGCCCTCGGGGACGCGTTCGCCGACGTGATCGCCGCGGTCGGCTGGGATCTGGTCGAGACCGCGCTCGAGGTGGAGATCGTCTCGCGGTGTACGTCGGCGCGGACACCGCAGCAGCGCAGTGCGCCGTTCCAGTTCGTCCGCCTCGGGCCGGACATCCCGCTGACGCTGCTCGACGACCTGCAGGAAGGGTCGGTGGCCAACTCGCTGAAGGACCGGATCCTCTACGGCACGCAGGTCGGGCACTTCGGTGCGTTCGGCGCCGCGGACTGGCGGCAGTGGGACTGGCTGATGGGCCGGCTGCACTGCGTCGCCCACCTCGGCGCGATGCTCGGCGCCGATCCGGACTGGATCCGGGAGACGCAGCGACAAGTTCTGCTGGCGGAGGACTGGAAGGTCGAGAAGGTCGCCGAACGAGTGCAGCGGCTGGCCGACGACTTCCGCGACGCCACTGTGCTGTCCGCGCTCACGACCATGCGGGACGAGCTCAACCAGTCCGCCGAGGGCCGGGCCACGACCAAGGGGCTGGCCGACCGGATGGTCCAGGTCTCCGGCGGTCTCGGTGAGCAGCCGGGGAACTGGATCAAGGCGATGGCCGGCCGGAAGAACCAGCCGGGATCGTGGCTGCTGCGAGCGGCGAGATGGTTCACCGAGCCGGCCCGGGTCACCGTGTGGGAGCGGCTGGTGCGCAGTCCGAAGCTGACGCCGGCCAAGCGGCCGCTGATCTTCGAGCGGTGGTTGCCGCTGGCAGCCATCGGGCTGAGTGCCGTGCTGCTGGTGGTGGCCGGCGTTGTCGATGTGGCCGCCGTACGGATCGTCGCCGCCTTGCTCGCCGGGCTGGTGCTGGCCGCCGGTCTCGTCCTCGGGGTGGTGACCTGGTATGTCGGACGGTTCCGCAACCGGATCCAGGAGTGGATCGCGGCGAAGATCCCGGCGTTCAGTCCAGAGTCACGAAGTCGATGAGCTCCTCGACCCGGCCGAGCAGCGCCGGCTCGAGGTCGGCGTAGCTGTTCACCTTGGACAGGATGTGCTTCCAGGCCGCGGCCACGTCGGCCTGGTCGGTCGCCGGCCAGCCGAAGGCCTGCAGGACGCCCTTCTTCCACTCCTGCCCGTGCGGGATGACCGGCCACGCCTTGATCCCGACCGAGGACGGCTTGACCGCCTCCCAGATGTCGATGAACGGGTGGCCGACGACCAGTACGTGCGCACCGGTCACCTGGGCGGCGATCCTGGACTCCTTCGAGCCGTCGACCAGGTGGTCGACGAGGACGCCGAGCCGGCGACCCGGACCGGGCTGGAAGCGGTTCACGATCGCGGGCAGGTCGTCGACCCCTTCGAGGTACTCGACCACGACGCCCTCGATCCGCAGGTCGTCACCCCAGACCCGCTCGACCAGCTCGGCGTCGTGCCGGCCCTCGACGTAGATCCGGCTCGCCCGGGCCACCTTCGCCCGGACGTTGTCCACGGCCACGGAACCTGATGCCGTCCGGGTCTTCTTCGCCGGCCCGGCCTTCTTCGGTGCCTTCAGGCTGACCGGTTTGCCGTCCAGCCAGAACCCGGGCCCGAGCGGGTAGGTCCTGATCTTGCCGAACCGGTCCTCCAGGTCGACCACGCCGTGCTCCCAGCGGACCACCGCGCCGACGAAACCCGAGCTCGGCTCCTCGACGACCATGCCCTTCTCGAGCTCGACCTCGACGGTCCGCCCGTTCTTGGGCTTGCGCCAGTCCCCGGCGAGTACGTCGTTCCCATACCGATCAGCCACCGCCCAACCGTATGTCGTGGGCGGCGGCTGACCGGTCAACCACACACCTGGTGTCGCAGCCGGGGCCGGCCCGGACGCGGTTCAGATGCGGGTCATGGTCGAGTCGTAGCCGCCTCCGCCCGGGTAGGTCCATTCGCCGGTGACCGAGCGGCCGTCCGCGCTGAAGGTGCCGCGGTAGTACGCCGGGCTGCCCTTGGCGCCGGCCCAGATCCACAGGGTGTCCCCGTCCAGCTCGTAGGCGTAGTCGAAGGTGTTCCCGGAGGTGTCGTAGAACCGGGAGACGACGTCCGCGCCGACGGGCTCGCCGAACGGGTGCAGGTTGCCGATCATCTCCAGGCCCATGGTCTCCTGCCCGTACTGGCTGAGCTCGACGTGCTGCATCAGGAAGTAGCCGCCTTCCATCCACTCGTAGCGGACGGTCCCCTCGGCGCCGCCGGTCACCTTCCACGAGCCGACCAGGCGGTCGAGCGCGCGCAGCGCCGCGGTGGGCTCCGGCTGCTCGGCGGCGTAGGCGGTGGTGTCGTCAGCGGCCTGGTCGCGAATGTCCTCGGTCATCACAGTGCTCCTTCTCGGTGGTCTGCGTCCCCAGCGGCCGCAGTCACCGACACCTCGGAGCGAGGACGAGGTTTTCCACATTCGCTTGCTGTGATCCACGTCACATCCACGGCACGTCAAAACCACGAAGCGGCGACCGAGGTAGCTGTGTTCATGGAACGTGTCCGTGGAGCACACGATGGTGGTGCGGTACGCCGCGCCTCTCCCCGAAGGAGCGCCCGATGAAGTTCATCCTGCTGGGTTACACCCCTGCCGCCAGTTGGGACGCGGCTACCGCCGACTCCGCCTCCGAGGAGGCGATGGCCGCGTTCGCGACGTACCAGAAGTTCGAGGCCGAGCTGCGTGCGACGGGGGAGTTCGTCACCAGCGAGGGGCTCGGGCATCCGGTGATGACCACGACCGTGCGGAAGACCGACGCCGGCGTGGTCGCGACCGACGGGCCGTTCGCCGAGCTGAAGGAGGTGCTGGCCAGCTTCGCCGTGCTCGACTGCGCCAGTCACGACCGGGCCGTCGACATCGTCAGCCGGATCGTGGAGATCCTCGGCGAGCCCATCGAGATCCGGCCGATCATGGGCGAGGACTTCACGAGCTGATGGCAACGACCGACCCGGACCACGCCATCGAGGACCTGCTGCGCGAGGAGGCGCCGCAGGTCCTCGGGGCGCTGGTCCGCAAGTTCAGCCGGTTCGACATCGCCGAGGACGCGGTCCAGGAGGCCCTCCTCGTGGCCAGTCGCCGCTGGCCGGACGAGGGGATCCCGGCGGAGCCTCGGAGCTGGCTGATCCGGGTCGCCTATCGCCGGATGATCGACATGGTCCGCTCCGAGCAGGCCGCCCGGCGCCGCGAGCAGGAGGCCGGCCTGGCGGATCCCGCCGTACTCGCGGGCCCGGCGCCGGCTGTCGTCGACTACGACGACAGCCTGCTTCTGCTTCTCCTCTGCTGCCACCCGGCTCTGAGCCAGACCTCCCAGGTGGCCCTCACGCTGCGCGCGGTCGGCGGCCTGACCACCACCGAGATCGCGCACGCGTACGGCGCGGCCGAATCGGCCATGGGGACGCGGATCAGCCGGGCCAAGCAGCGCCTCAAGCAGTCGGGCGCCCGGTTCGAGCCACCGAGCGCCGACGACCTGCCGGCCCGGATCGACGCGGTGATGACGGTTCTGTACCTCGTCTTCAACGAGGGGTACACCGCGAGCAGCGGCGACCGGCTCGAACGGGTGGAGCTGACCGAGGAGGCGATCCGGCTCACCCGGATGCTGCACCGCTTGCGGCCGGACGACGCCGAGGTCACCGGCCTGCTCTCGCTCATGCTGCTCACCCAGTCCCGGCGAGCGGCTCGCGCCGAATCCGGCGGCGAACTCGTCCCGCTCGACGAACAGGACCGCTCGAGGTGGGACCGCGAGCTGATCGACGAAGGCATCGCCCTGATCGAGTCCGTCTGGCCGGCCGGGAACGTCGGCCCGCACCAGTTGCAGGCGGCGATCGCCGCCGTGCACGCGCAGGCGACGACCGCGGCGGAGACCGACTGGCCGCAGATCGCCGCGCTCTACCTCTGGCTGGAGCGATTGTTGCCGACCGACCCCATCAGCCTGAGCAGGGTGGTGGCGGTCGCCAAGGCGTACGGACCGACCCGCGGCCTCGCGCTCCTCGACGACCTCGAACGGACCCACAAGTTCTCGGAGAACCCACTCACCCGCCACCGCGAACTTTCCGTCCGGGCACACCTGTTGGAGGAACTCGGTGACCTGCCCGCGGCCCGGGCCGCGTACCGGTCGGCCGCCGACCTGACCGACAACGAGGTCGAACGGGCCTATCTGCTCGGCCGCGCCGACGATCGCTAGAACATCGGCGCCGCGCTCCGCTCACGAGCCGGGGCGAACCGCGTCAACAGCAGATAGGTCAGGAACCCGGCCACCAGCCCGACCGCCCACGAGTAGTCGTACAGCGGCTTGAGGAACGGGATCAGGCCGTCCTCCGGGAACGGGCCGGCGCCCGGGTTGGAGTAGGCGCCGCCGACCGCGAGCAGCGAGCCGAGCACGGTCGCGACCACGGCCCGCCAGTTCCACCCGGCGGCGTACCAGTAGCGGCCACTGGGCTGGTAGAGGTCGGCCAGGTACAGGTTCGTCCGGTCGATCAGCCAGTAGCCCGCGATCAGTACGCCGGCCACGGACGCGAGCAGGCCGCCGTAGAAACCGAGCCAGGTGAAGATGTAGATCGACGGATCCGAGATCAGCCGCCACGGCTGGATGAGGATGCCGATGACGCCGGTGACCAGGCCGGCGGTGCGGTAGTTCAGCAGCTTCGGGACGGCGTTCGAGAAGTCGTACGACGGACTGACCACGTTCGCGGCGACGTTGGTGGTCATCGTCGCGAGGATCGCGATCACCAGGCCGAAGACCACCACGACCGGGTTCTCGAACCGGGCGGCGAGGACGACGGGGTCCCAGATCGCCTCGCCGTACACGACGACGGTGCCGGAGGTGGTGATGATCGACATGATCGCGATCAGCGACATCGTCGTCGGCAGGCCGAGCGCCTGCCCGAGCGCCTGCTGCTTCTGGCTCCCGCCGAACCGGGTGAAGTCCGGCATGTTCAGCGACAGCGTGGCCCAGAAGGCGATCATGCCCATCAGCGACGGCGCCGCGATCCGCCAGAAGTCGGCGCCCCAGCCCAGCTGCGACGGCTGGTCGAGGATCGGGCCGAGACCGCCGGCCTCGGCCACCACCCACACCATCAGGGCGAGGAAGCCGACCAGGACGAGCGGCGCGGCCCAGCTCTCGAACGACCGCAGGGCCTCGATCCCGCGCCAGATCAGCAGCATCTGGATCACCCAGAAGAAGGCGAAACTCAGCCACAACGTCCAGGCGTGGCCGCCGATCGCCGACGCGTTGGTCCAGCCGTCCCCGGCGAGCTTGCCGACGATCACGTAGATCGCCTGGCCGCCGACCCAGGTCTGGATCCCGAACCACCCGCAGGCGATGAACGCCCGCAGCAGCGCCGGCAGGTTCGCGCCGCGCAGCCCGTAGAACGCCCGGGCGAACACCGGGAACGGGATCCCGTACTTCGTCCCCGCGTGACTGTTCAGCAGCATCGGCACCAGGACGACGAGGTTCCCGACGGTGATGACCAGGAACGCCTGCAACCAGTTCATACCGAGCTGGACGAGCCCCGCGGCGAGCAGGTAACTCGGGATGTTCAGCGCCATCCCCATCCACAGGGCGGCGTAGTTGTACGTCGTCCAGTTGCGCTCCGGCAACCGGGTCGGGGCGAGCTCCGCGTTGCCGTACGGGCTGTTCGCCACCGCGTCGGGATCGGTCAGTTCGATTCGGCCGTCGGGATGCACGGTCTGCTCAGCAAGGGCCATCGGTCCCACCACCCCATCCGGTTCAGGACGACTGCTTCGCAACAAGTTGCGCTCTGGCAGGACGTCCTGTCAACGGACAACTACCTATGGCTCGAGGCAGGGGTCCATCAGGGTCCGAGCAGGGGGAGGGTCGGGCGGCGGGGAGTGCCGAGGGCCTCGTAGCCGCGCTTGATCGCGTCCTGCAGGTGCTCGAGCGGCCAGGGCCAGTCGTCGGTGTGCTTCAGCGCGTCCGCCAGCGACGTACCACCGTGGTGCAGCCCGGAGATCGTGTTCGCGACCGTGCCGAGGTCGCCGGCCTGCGCGCGGACGAACTCGGCGTCCACGACCGCGCCGTGACCGGGGACCACCTTCGACGTCTCGGACAGCATGCCGATCACGCGGTCGATCGTGTCCGGCCACTCGAGCGGGAACGAGTCCTCGCCGTACGACGGCGGCGCGGACTCCTCGATCAGGTCGCCGAGGAAGAACACGTCCACATCGGGTACGACGACGACCGTGTCGCCGGACGTGTGCGCGTTGCCCAGATGCAGTAGTTCGACCCGGCGATCACCCAGGTCGATCACCTTCGCGACCGAGAACGTCGTACCGGCCAGGTCCTCCTCGGCGGCGGCGTTCTCGTGCAGGTAGACGGTGGCCTCGGCGAACACGCTGTTGCCGACCACGTGGTCGAAGTGGGCGTGCGTGTTCACCACCCAGCGGACCGGTTGGTCGGTGAGCTCGCGGATGTGGGTCGCGAGCTCCTCGGCCTGTTCGGTGGTGGCCCGGGTGTCGATCACGAGGGCGCCGTCGCTGCCGGCGACGACGCCGACGTTGAGGTCCCATTCGTCGTACCGGCGGACCCAGGTCCGGTCCGCGATCTCCACCCACGCACTCATGGCCTCGACACTACTTGCTGAGTACGTCGCCCCTGACCACCTGGTCGCGGTCGACGTCCCGGAGCACGAGGCCGACGTTCTCACCGGCGTTCGCGACGTCGACGACCTTGCGGAACATCTCGATCCCGGTCACCTCGGTCTGCAGCAGCGGCGTACCGGCCCGGCTGATCAGCACCTGGTCGCCGACCCCGACCGTGCCGGCGGTCACCCGCCCCGTCACGACCGTCCCCCGGCCGGTGATCGAGAACACGTCCTCGACCGTCAGCCCGAACGCACCCGTCGGTACGACGTCCTGCGGCCGGGTCACGTGGTCGGTCGGCCGTTCGCTGTCGCGCTTCCAGAACTTCCAGCCCATACGGCTGACCCTAGTGCGTCTTCCGGCCGGTGGAATCGCACTTGAAGGCCGGTCGGGCGGGGCTTAGTGTCACGGTGGCGGGGCGCAACTTTTCCGAGCTCGACATCGAAACTTTCGAAGGGCGGACGGCGTGACGACACGACGTGCACTGGTGGTCCGGGGCGGTTGGGAAGGGCACTCGCCGGTCGAGGCGACCGAGCTGTTCATCCCGTACCTGCGGGAGAACGGCTTCGAGGTGACCGTCTCCGACACGACCGAGAGCTACCTCGACCTGGACGGCGTCGACCTGGTGCTGCAGTGCGTCACGATGAGCGAGATCGAGCCCGAGCACTTCAAGGGCCTGGACGCGGCGATCCGCAAGGGCACCGGGTTCGCCGGCTGGCACGGCGGCATCTGCGACTCGTTCCGCAACAACGCCGACTACAGCTTCGTCACCGGCGGTCAGTTCATCTCGCACCCGCACGGCTTCACCGACTACCGGGTCGACATCGTCCCTGAGCAGACTGGGCACCCGATCGTCGAGGGCATCAAGCACTTCGACGTCCACACCGAGCAGTACTACGTCCACTACGACCCGACGAACACCGTGCTCGCGACCACGACCTTCCGCTCGCACCCGGACTTCCCGTGGATCGAGGGCGCCGTGATGCCGGCCGTCTGGACCCGGACGTGGGGGGCCGGCAAGGTCTTCGTCTGCACCGTCGGCCACAAGCTGGACGACCTCGAAGTACCGGAGGTCCGGACCATCATCGAGCGGGGGCTGCTGTGGGCGAGCAAGTGACCGACGCAGTGACCCGCATCGGCATAGTCGGCACCGGCGTCATCTCGGGGACCTACCTCGACCACCTGGCCAAGCTGCCCGGCGTCGAGGTGGTCGCGGTCGCCGACCTGGACGTGGCCCGCGCACAGGCGATCGCCGATCAGAACCCCGGCATCCGCGCGCTCCCGCCCGCCGAGCTGTACGCCGCGGACGACGTCGACCTCGTGGTCAACCTGACCATCCCGGCCGCGCACGCGTCCGTGCACCAGGCCGCGATGGAGGCCGGCAAGCACGTGTACGGCGAGAAGCCGCTGGCCGTCGACCGGGCCGAGGCCGAGCCCCTGCTCAAGTACGCCGCCGCGAACAACCTGCGCGTGGGCTGCGCGCCGGACACCGTGCTCGGCACCGGCACCCAGACCGCCCGGGTCGCGATCGACCGCGGCGACATCGGCGTACCGACGGCGGCGACCGCGTCCTTCGTCACGCCCGGCCACGAGCTGTGGCACCCGGCACCGGAGTTCTACTACCAACCCGGCGGCGGCCCGGTGCTCGACATGGGTCCGTACTACGTGACCAGTCTCGTCACCCTGCTCGGTCCGGTCCGTCGGGTCACCGCCCGCGCCGGACAGTCACAGCAGCAACGGAAGATCCACACCGGTCCGCGGGCCGGCGAGACCTTCGCGGTCGGGGTGCCGACGCACGTGACCGGCGTACTCGAGCACGAGTCCGGCGCGTTGACCAGCCTGCTGATGTCCTTCGACGTGTGGGCCGCCCGGCTGCCGCGGATCGAGGTGCACGGGACCGAGGGCAGCCTCTCTGTGCCGGACCCGAACGGCTTCGACGGCACGGTCGAGATCGCCACCGCCACGCAGCGCGACTGGACGCCACTGCCCGTCGCCGGTGGGTACGCCGGAGCCGGCCGGGGCGTCGGGGTCGCGGACATGGCCCGGGCGATCCGCAACGGCGAGCCGCACCGGGCCGATGGAGCACTGGCGTACCACGTGCTCGACGTACTGGAGTCCGTGCTGGAAGCGGCCGCCCAGGACCAGCCGGTGGACGTCGCGAGCACGGTCGAGCGGCCGGCCGCCGTACCGTTGGGGGCGTCTCCCGATCGTGCCTGACACGGCCTGAGACCCGCCCCACGCCGCAAGTCGGCACTGGCGGCTACTACGGCTCGGTAGACTGGCACTCGAATCATCGGAGTGCCAAGGTCGCCGAGAGAGGGTGGTGCGCGTGCTGGACGAACGCAAGCTGGATGTACTCCGCGCCATCGTCGAGGACTACGTGGCCACGCACGAGCCGGTCGGCTCCAAGACCCTGGTCGACCGGCACAACCTCGGCGTCTCGCCGGCGACCGTCCGCAACGACATGGCCGCGCTGGAGGAGGAGGGGTACATCACCCAGCCGCACACCAGCGCCGGCCGGATCCCGACCGACGCCGGCTACCGGCTGTTCGTCGACAAGCTGAGCACGGTCAAGACCCTGACCGCGGCCGAGAAGAAGGCGATCACTTCCTTCCTGGCCGGCGCGGTCGACCTGGACGACGTCGTCCGCCGGACCGTCCGGCTGCTCGCCCAGATCACCCGCCAGGTCGCGATCGTGCAGTATCCGTCGCTCAACCGGTCCAGCGTGCGGCACATCGAGGTGGTCACGATGACACCGCGCCGCCTGCTGCTGGTGCTGATCACCAGCACCGGCCGGGTCGAGCAGCGGATCGTCGAGCCGCCGCACGACGTCGACGAGCAGCTGATCGCGGATCTGCGGTCCCGGCTGAACACCGCGCTCGCCGGGCAGCGGCTGACCGAGGCGACCACCTCGCTGGCCGCGGTCACCGAGCTGTTCGCGCCGGCCGACCGGCCGCTGGTGGCGGCGATCGTCACCACGCTGCTGGAGGCGTTCACCGACGAGGTCGGCGAGCAGCGGATCGCGGTCGGCGGCGCGGCCAACCTGACCCGGTACGGCGACGACTTCGAGCGCAACGTGAAGCCGGTGCTGGAGGCGCTCGAGGAGCACGTGATCCTGCTCAAGCTGCTCGGTGAGGCGACCAATCCGCAGACCCTGACGGTCCGCATCGGGCACGAGAACCCGTACGAGGAGCTGGCCACCACCTCGGTGGTCGCGACCGGGTACGGGTCCAAGTCGGAGGCGCTGGCCACGCTCGGCATCGTCGGCCCGACCCATATGGACTATCCCAGCACGATGGGCGCCGTCCGCGCCGTCGCGCGCTACGTCAGCCAGATCCTGGCCGACTCATGACGACCACCACACCAACCCCCTGGCTTGGAGTATGAGCACCGACTACTACGCCGTCCTGGGCGTCAGCCGTGACGCGTCACCGGACGAGATCAAGAAGGCCTACCGCAAGCTGGCCCGCCAGTACCACCCGGACGTGAACGACTCCGAGGACGCGCACCACAAGTTCCAGGAGATCGGCCGCGCGTTCCAGGTGCTGAGCGACCCGCAGAAGCGGCAGTTGCACGATCTCGGCGGTGACCCGTTCGCGACCGCCGGCCCGGGCGGCGGGCCCGGCGGGTTCGGGCAGGCCTTCACGTTCACCGACATCATGGACGCCTTCTTCGGCCAGACCGGCGGGGCCACCCGCGGGCCGCGGCCGCGGACCCGGCGCGGCCAGGACGCGCTGATCCCGCTGCGGATCGACCTGGCCGAGGCCGCGTTCGGCACCACCCGCGAGCTGAAGGTCGACACTGCCGTACTCTGCCCGACCTGTTCGGGCTCGGGTGCGGCGGCCGGCTCCGAGCCGGTCACCTGCGACATCTGCCACGGCCGCGGCGAGGTCACCCACACCCAGCGGTCGTTCCTCGGAGAGGTCCGGACGATGCGCCCCTGCCCGAACTGCCGCGGCTTCGGCACGATCATCCCGAACCCGTGCGTCGAGTGCTCCGGCGACGGCCGGGTCCGCTCCCGTCGTACCGTCACCGTGAAGATTCCCGGCGGCGTGGACACCGGCACCCGGGTCCAGTTGTCCGGTCAGGGCGAGGTCGGCCCCGGCGGCGGCCCGGCCGGCGACCTGTACGTCGAGATCGAGGTCGAGCCGCACGACATCTTCACCCGCAACGGCGACGACCTGCACTGCACCGTCACGCTGCCGATGACGGCGGCCGCGCTCGGCACGACGATCGACCTGCCGACGCTGGAGGGCGAGACCACTCCGCTGGAGATCCGGCCCGGCACCCAGTCCGGTACGGCGATGACGCTGACGGCCCGCGGTGTCCCGCGGCTGCGGCACGCCGGCCGGGGCGACCTGATCGTCCAGGTGATCGTCGAGACCCCGACCAAGCTCGACGACAGCCAGGCCGACCTGCTCCGGCAACTGGCCGGCATCCGCGGCGAGGAGCGCCCGCAGGGCCAGGTCCAGGCCACCCACAAGGGCGTCTTCGGCCGCCTGCGTGACGCCTTCGGCGCCCACTAGGCGATGGGCGTCGCGGTCTTCTTCTGCGAGGACCTGTCGGGTGCCGAGCTGCGGCTGGAGGGTGCTGAGGGGCGGCATGCGGCGGTGGTCCGGCGGATCGGGCCGGGCGAGCGGGTCCGGCTGACCGACGGGCGCGGGGCGTGGGCCGAGGGGGCGGTGACGACCGCGTCCAAGGCCGGGCTGACTGTTGCCGTGGACAACCGTGGGGCCGTGGCCGCGAGCAGTCCGCGGCTGGTCGTCGTACAGGCGCTGCCGAAGGGGGAGCGGGCCGAGCTCGCGGTGGAGATGCTGACCGAGGTCGGCGCCGACGTGATCGTGCCGTGGAACGCGGATCGGAGTCAGTTCCGCGGCAATCCCGAGCGGTCGGCGAAGACGCTGGCGAAGTGGCAGGCGTGGGCGTTCGAGGCGAGCAAGCAGTCCCGCCGGAGCTGGTTCGCGGAGGTCACCCCGATTGCCACGACCGCGGAGGTCGCCCGCCTGGTGGCCGGCGCCGCGCTCCCCGTCGTACTGCACGAGGAAGCCAAGGTTCCACTTGCCTCGCTCGACGTCCCCACCGACGGCGACATCGTGATCGTCATCGGCCCCGAAGGCGGCATCACCCCCACCGAGCTCACCACCTTCGCCGTCGACCCCGTCCGCCTCGGCCCCACCGTCCTCCGCACCTCCACCGCCGGCGTGGCCGCCGCCGCAGCCCTCCTAACCCCCACCCGCTGGCGCTGACAACGGCCGAGGTTGTCGGTGGCTGTTGGTAGACCTGGTGTTCTGCCGTTCTGGCCGACCGAAGGAGGCCGCGATGCCGGACCGACCGCGTGTGGTGGTCAGCGTGGGAGCCAGCGTGGACGGGAAGGTCGCCCTCACCCGGGAGGCGATCCTGATGCATCCGCCGAGCTCGGCTCTGTGGGCAGCGATGACGCCGTACGCCGACGATCCGGTCTCGATCGACGTCCTCGAAGTGGTCAGGGAGCAGTACGGCTGCAACGCCGTACTCGAGGGCAGCGGCAGCCTGGTGGCCGAGGACGAGGTTCCGGAGGAGCTACCGGCGTACGACGGCGACACCGCCGAGCTCTACCAGCACTTCCTTCCGCCTGACATCACCGGACAGCCGTCGCCGCCGCACCTGTGGTTCACCGTCGTCGACAGTCGCGGACGAGTGCGCTGGACCGAGAAGCACGAGAACTGGGACGCCCTGGTCCTGGTGGCGCGGTCGACCCCACCCGACTATCTCGCCTACCTCCGTCGGGAACGAATCTGCTACCTCGTCGTCGGTGAGGACCAGGTAGACCTGACGCAGGCGATCGCGGCGATGGGGACCGAGCTCGGCGTCAGCTGTGTCCTGTCGAACGCGGGCGGCGGGCTCAACGGTGCATTGCTGCGGGCAGGTCTGATCGACGAGCTGCACCTGACGCTGGCGCCTGCGCTCATCGGCGGGCTAGGTACGCCGTCAGTCGTCGACGGACCGCCCCTGGCCGTCGGCGAGCAACCAACCCCGTTGCGGCTGCTCTCAGTGCACACCGACGCCGGTGGCTCCGTGCGCCTGCACTACACCGTCTCCCGCGACTGACGGTGCCGGCTACTTGAGGTGGAAGGTTTTGGTGTCGGTGGAGGTGGGGCGGCCGTCTTCGGCGGAGGGTTCGAAGACCTCGACGGTGTAGGTGCCGGGTGGGAGTTTCTCGACGACGAAGGCGAACGGAGTGAACTTGTAGGCCTCGCTCGTCTGTGTCGGGCCCTCGGCGACGACGCGGCCGGTCTTGGCGTTGAGGATCCGCCAGTTCAGGTGCGCTTCGTACGCCGAGCCGAGGCCGGTGACCTTGATCGGGGCGGTCGTCGCGGCGCCGTCCTCGGGCGAGGTGATCCAGATCAGTGCCTGCACGTCGGTCGACTTGGCCCGGGCGAGTGGGGTCGAGGTGTCGACCTGGCCGAAGAGCTTCGTCCCGGTCCGGCCCTGCTCGGTGACCTGGACCCGCTCGGTGTCGGCGGCCAGAGCGCCCTGCACGGTGTACACGAGTTGCTGGACCGCGACCTTCGCGGCGGCGGCGTCGAGACGGGTCCGTGGGAGCTGCTTGAAGTCGACGGTGACGAGTCCGGGGGACCGCGTGACCGAGTTGAGCTGGGCGCCGCGCCAGACGGAGTAGTAGTCCGGGTCACCGGGCTTCGCGGACGTCATGATCCGGACCGCCTCGGTGGCCGGGCGGCCCTTGACGTTGGCCCACGTCCGGTACAGCCGGACCTCACCGGCGCGGTTGGCGCCGACCCGGTCGCCGAGCCAGTAGACCGGGACGACCGCGCTCTTCACCACCTGCTCGGGCTTGCCGCCCAGCGTCGGCTCAGATGACGTCGGCGTCGTGGTGGGCGGCGTGGTCGGGGCTGGCGTGGGAGCGGGACTGGGCTCCGCGCCGGTCGCCGGAGCGGAGGAGAACGGCGCGCGGCTGGCGGAGGTCGTGGTGCTCGGGCTTCCGGCCAGCGGCTCGTCGCCGGCGTTGTCGTCCAGCACGGTGAACGCCCCGATCGCCGCGGCCGTGCCGATGGTGGCCGCGCCGGCGGTCAGGATCCAGGGACGTCGGCTGCCGGTACGACGCTGTCCGCGGACGCGGGCCTGGATCTCCGGCAGCGCGTCGGCCGGCTCCACCCGGTCGGCCTCCTCGGCCAGCGCCCGGCGCATCAACTCGTCGAACGGATCGTTCGGCTGCTGGTCGTTCATAGGTTCTGCTCCAGGAGCTGGCGGAGCGACTTGCTCGCCCGCGCGGCGTGGCTCTTCACGGATCCGCGGCTGATCCCCATCGTCTCGGCGATCTCCGCCTCGGACAGGTCGCCGTAGTACCGCAGCACCATCACGGTGCGCTGCTTCTCCGGCAGGGTGCGCATCGCCTCGATCACCCGGTCGGTCTCGACCGTCCGCAGGACGGCCTGCTCGGCGCTCGGCTCGTCCGGCAGTGAGCGGGGCGTGTGCTTGTCCACCACCACGAGATGACGCTGGCGGGAGCGGCAGCGGTTGACCACCGCCGTCCGCAGGTACGCGAGCGCCTTGTGCGGGTCGCGCAACCGGTGCCAGCGGGCGTGCATCGCGACGAACGCGTCCTGCACGATCTCCTCCGCCGTACCGGTGTCACGCAGCAGCAAGGCGCCGAGGCGGACCAGCGACGTGTAGTGCGCCGTGTAGACCGCCGTCAGCGCCTCGTCGGCATCCCACGAGGACTCGTGTGTCACGTCCTCTTCGTACACCAAAGCCGGTTGCGCCACGAAAAGACGACGCGAAGACCTCGTTCCAGGTTGACAACAGCGCTGCCCCCGGCGGGATGAGAACCTGACGGCATGAAGCAGCGCGGCGACGGCCACTGGTCGGGACATCGCGACATCACCCACGCCGCGGTCGCCCGGCTGTACCAGGAGCTGGACGGACCCGGCGGCAGGCTCCACGGCCTCCGGCAGCAGGAGTACGCCGAGGCGCTCGACAAGGCGCAGGCGTACATGGACCGCGCGGTCGGCGCCGGCGTGATCAAGAACTTCGCCGGGACCGGCCGGTCCGTCCCGTACGCCGGTCTCGGGCCGACCGGCCACTCGGCGTACGCGAACCCGAACGCCCAGCGCGAGCACTTCATGGCCGACCCGTACCGCCGCGGTGTGGACAACCTGGCCCTCAACACCGAGTACGTCTTCGAGGAGCTTGCCGCGGCGCACGGGTCGGCCGACGAGATCAAGCACCTCGGCGCCGCCGCGCACGCCCTCCAGGACAGCTACTCCGGCGCACACGCGTGGCGGGAGGAGTCTGTGTACGACGGGGATCCGACCGCTGCGGTGCAGTCGCTGCACGTGTTCACCCCTGCACATGCCGTGGGGATCGACGACGGCCGCAACACCCATTTCGACCAGTTCGACGAGCCGCCGGCGACCTCCGGGTCCACCCGGGCCGCGGTCGAGGCGACGTACCGGATGCTGCTGGCGCACGAGCTGAACCGGGAGAAGTCACCGCAGGAGGCGGCCCGGGCGCTGCGGGCCGATCTCGAACCGATGCTGAGGCCGTCCGCGACCGGCGTCACCGTGAACCTGAACCCGGGCCGGGAGTGGACCGCCGAGCGCAACCGGCGCCTCGCCCTCGAGCACGGCGTTCTGCGGCCGGGTCCGTCGGGTGGCGAGCTGTCCCGGCTGTCCGGCGTACTTGCGGCCAATCCGGCACCGAGCCGGCGAGGCGCTGCTCCGCCCGCCGAGGCGGCCGGGAAGCCCGCGGCGAGCGTGTCCCGGGGAATTACGCGTGAGGGTGTCGGACGAGGCGGCTAGCATGGGTGAGTCAGTCACCACCGGCATCAGGAGGAAGAGCCTGTCCAGGCCACGCAGTATCGAACCGGAGGCGCGCGCGAACGGCACCGTCGCCAACGCCGCCACCACCACGCAGGCGTCGCACAAGATCGTCGTGCCGAACAGCATCGACATGGTGGCCCTGCTCGGAGCCCGGGACGAGTTCCTCCGCATCGTCGAGAAGGAGTTCGCCGCCGACATCCTGGTCCGCGGCAACGAGATCACGCTCACCGGTGAGCCCGCCGAGCTGGCGCTGGCCGAGCGGCTGATCGACGAGCTGATCGCGGTGGTGCGGACCGGCCACGGGCTGACCGCGGACTCGGTCGAGCGCAGCATCGCGATGATCAAGGCGGCCACCGCCGAGAGTCCGCGCGACGTGCTCACGCAGAACATCCTGTCCAGCCGCGGCCGGACGATCCGGCCGAAGACGCTGAACCAGAAGCGCTACGTGGACGCGATCGACAAGAACACGATCGTGTTCGGCATCGGCCCGGCCGGCACCGGCAAGACCTATCTGGCCGTCGCCAAGGCGGTCCAGGCGCTGCAGGCCAAGGAGGTCAACCGGATCATCCTGACCCGGCCGGCCGTCGAGGCCGGCGAGCGGCTCGGCTTCCTGCCCGGCACGCTGTCGGAGAAGATCGACCCGTACCTGCGCCCGCTGTACGACGCCCTGCACGACATGCTGGACCCGGAGTCGATCCCGCGGCTGATGACCGCGGGCACGATCGAGATCGCTCCGCTGGCGTACATGCGCGGCCGGACCCTGAATGACGCCTACATCATCCTGGACGAGGCGCAGAACACCTCGCCGGAGCAGATGAAGATGTTCCTCACCCGGCTCGGCTTCGGCTCCAAGATGGTGGTCACCGGCGACGTCACCCAGGTCGACCTGCCGACCGGGACGAACTCCGGCCTCCGGGTCGTCCAGGACATCCTCGACGGCGTCCAGGACCTCGCCTTCTGCCGGCTGACCTCGCACGACGTCGTCCGGCACAAGCTGGTCGGCCGGATCGTCTCGGCGTACGAGACCTACGAAGGCAGCTCTGACACCAGCAGATGAACGTCGAGGTCAACAACGAGTCCGGGGTCGAGATCGACGCGAACGGACTGATGCGGCTGAGCCGGTTCGTGATGTCGTCGCTGCGGCTGCATCCGGAGTGTGAGCTGTCGATCAAGCTGGTCGACGAGGACACGATGGCGCGGTACCACGTCGAGTTCCTGGACCTGCCGGGTCCGACCGACGTGATGTCGTGGCCGATGGACGAGCTGCGACCGGGCTCCGGCGACACCGCCGACGACGCGGACCTCCCGCTCGGGCATCTCGGCGACATCGCGCTGTGCCCGACCGTGGCGGCCGCGCAGGGCGCCAAGGCCGGGCACGGCACCTGGGCCGAGCTCGAGCTGCTGACCGTGCACGGCATCCTGCACCTGCTCGGGTACGACCACGCCGAGCCGGCCGAGAAGGCGGAGATGTGGGACGTCCAGGGCCGGCTTCTGGAAGCATGGCGCGCACCCGGAAACCGGATCGAGGGTGCCTGATGGCTCGCCGCAGGCACCCGCTGGGACAGGAGTGACGTTGCGGTGACCTCCCACGACCTCGTTCTGCTGGTTGTGGCCGCGGTGCTCGTGCTGCTCGCCGGCCTGTTCGCCGGCGCCGAGGCGGCGCTGTCGTCGTACTCGACGGTCCGGGCGAACGAGCAGGTCGAGCAGGGCAACCTGCGCGCCGTCCGGCTGCGCGCCCTGCTGTCGGACGCCCCGCGGTACCTGAACTCCCTGCTGCTGGTCCGGCTGATGTGCGAGATCACCGCGATCGTGCTGGTCACCCAGGCGCTGTCGGAGGTCTTCCCGGTCACCTGGGAGCACATCCTGATCACCGCCGTGGTGATGGTGCTGGTGTCGTACGTGATCATCGGCGTCGCCCCGCGCACCCTCGGCCGGCAGCACTCGGACCGGTTCGCGATCATCTCGGCCGGGCCGGTGATGGCGCTGACCCGGATCCTCGGTCCGCTGCCGAAGGTGCTGATCATGCTGGGCAACGCGCTGACCCCGGGCAAGGGGTTCGCCGAGGGCCCGTTCGCGACCGAGGCCGAGCTGCGGGCGCTGGTCGACTACGCCGAGAAGTCGGCGGTGATCGAGTCCGGCGAGCGGCAGATGATCCACTCGGTGTTCGAGCTCGGCGACACCATCGTCCGCGAGGTGATGGTGCCGCGGACCGACATGGTCTACATCGAGAAGCACAAGAAGCTGCGCCAGCTGACCTCGCTGGCGCTGCGGTCCGGGTACTCGCGGATCCCGGTGATCGGCGAGTCGCTGGACGACATCCTCGGCGTCGTCTACCTCAAGGACGTGATGCGCCGGGTGTACGACAACGCCCAGGCCGAGTCGACCGAGCGGGTCGAGTCGGTGATGCGGCCGTGCATGTTCATCCCGGACTCCAAACCGATCGACGAGCTGCTGCGGGAGATGCAGGCGGCCCGGATGCACGTCGCGATGGTCGTCGACGAGTACGGCGGCACGGCCGGCCTGGTCACCATCGAGGACATCCTCGAGGAGATCGTCGGCGAGATCACCGACGAGTACGACGAGGTGCCGGACTCGGTGCAGGAGCTGTCGGACGGGGCGTACCGGGTGTCGAGCCGGCTGCCGATCGACGAGCTGGGCGAGCTGTTCGGCGTACCGCTGGACGACGACGACGTGGACACCGTCGGCGGCCTGATGGCGAAGCTGCTCGGCAAGGTGCCGATCCCCGGCGCCGAGGTGGAGATCGCGGGGCTGACGCTGACGGCGGATCGCCCGTCCGGCCGCCGCAACCAGGTCGGTACTGTGCTGGTACGGCGGGAGGAGACCGCCGACCCCTCGCCCGACCAGAACCACCAGCACGCCTGATCGCAGCACCACCTCGCCTAGGAGCACCCACCTTGTCAGACCTCTCGGCGGAAGACGCCAAGCTCGTCACCCTCGCCCGCGCCGCGCGCGCCCGTACCCGGGCCGCCGAAGGGGCCGCGGTCCGCGACTCCGACGGCCGGACGTACGCCGCCTGCACGGTCGCGCTCGACACCGTCGACCTGACCGCCCTGCAGCTCGCGGTCGCGATGGCGCTGGCGTCCGGGGTGAAGGGTCTGGAGGCGGCCGCGGTGGTCACCGAGGGGTCCGCGGTCGATGTCAACGTGGTCCGGCACTTCGCCGGCGCCAACGTCCCCGTAGTACTTGCCCAAGGCACCGGAGAGGTCCGCGATGTCGTCCACACCTGAGCCCTTCAAGTCCGGGTTCGCCTGCTTCGTGGGCCGGCCGAACGCGGGCAAGTCCACGCTGACCAACGCCCTGGTGGGCCAGAAGATCGTGATCACCTCGTCGAAGCCGCAGACCACCCGGCACGCGGTCCGCGGCATCGTGCACCGGCCGGACGCCCAGCTCGTGCTGGTGGACACGCCCGGTCTGCACAAGCCGCGCACCCTGCTGGGCGAACGGCTGAACGACCTGGTGAAGACCACCTGGGCCGAGGTCGACGTGATCGCGGTCTGCCTGCCGGCGTCGGACAAGATCGGTCCGGGCGACCGGTTCCTGGTCGGTGAGGCGGCCAAGGTCGCCAAGACGCCGAAGGTCGCGCTGGCCACCAAGGCCGACCTGGTCGAGCCGGACCGGATGGTCGAGCACCTGGCCGAGATCGCCGCGCTGGGCGAGTCGGCCGGGATCGAGTGGGCCTCGATCGTGCCGGTCTCGGCGACGTCCGGATTCCAGGTCGACGTGGTCGCCGACGAGCTGGTGAAGCTGCTGCCGGAGGGGTTCGCGCTCTACCCGGACGGCGACATCACCGACGAGCCCGAGGAGACCCTGGTCGCCGAGCTGATCCGCGAGGCGGCGCTCGAGGGCGTCCGGGACGAGCTGCCGCACTCGATCGCGGTCACGATCGACGAGATGGGGTTGCGCGAGGACCGGCCGGACGACAAGCCGCTGCTGGACGTGTACGCCAACATCTTCCTCGAGCGGGACAGCCAGAAGGGCATCGTCATCGGCCACAAGGGCGCCCGCCTGCGCGAGGTCGGCGCGGCCGCCCGCCGCCAGATCGAGGCGTTGCTCGGGACGCCGGTCTACCTCGATCTGCACGTGAAGATCGCGAAGAACTGGCAGACCGACGCCAAGCACCTGCGCAAGCTGGGCTTCTGACTACAGCGACTTCTGGTAGTCGGGGATCCGGGTGATGATCCGGTAGTTGAGCGCCTCGTTGATGGCGATCATGTGGTTGTTGGACTCGGCGTTCCAGGTGTCGAGCTGGGCCAGCTGCGGCTCCTGGTCGCGCATCCACAGCAGCATCGCGGACTTGACCAGCGCGCCGAGGCGGTGGCCGCGGTGGGCGCGGGCGACGGCGGTGTCGTTCTGCTCGCCGATGTGCGGGCGCTCCCGCTCGACCGTGATGGTGGTGTGGCCGGCCAGCTCACCGGTCGCCTTCTCCCGGGCGATCACCCGGTACAGCGTCCGCTCGCTCTTCTGCTGCGCCTCCTCGTAGGCCCGCAACCGCTCCGGGGTGTACTCGTCGTCCTCGACGTCGAGGTCGTCCTTCGGCGCGTCGTTGATCGAGGCGGTCACCGCGACCATGCCCTCGAGCAGCTCGTCCGGCAGCGTCCCGGTGATCTGGATCAGCTCGTACGCCGAGGAGGCGGCGACCGCGTCGTCGTACAGCCGCTGCACGACCGACCAGTCCAGGCCGGCGACGTCCTGCCGCCGGTTCACCTCCATCGCCTTCCGCTCGAAGCCGTGCCGGCGCGCGAACGCGTCCGCGGCCGGCAGGTCGAACGTGCTCAGGCCGATCGAGTTCCGGCCGAGCTCGGCGGTCAGCCGCTCGGCGTGCGCGATCAGCGCCGGCCCGATCCCGCGTCCGCGACGGTCCGGGTGGACCGTGCCGAACGCCCACAGCAGGTTGGTGTTGTCGTACGTCGGGATCGAGGCCTCGAGCAGCCCCACCGCGGCGCCGTCCTCGTCCCGGGCCAGGAACGCCTGGCCCGGATTCAGGTCCCACCCGTACCGCAGCCCGTTCGCGAAGCCGCGCGGCGTCGGCAGCAGGACCTCCGGGCAGTCCACCTTGGCGGCGGCGCTCATCACCGCAACAGCATCAGCACACCCGACCTCGTCGTCGGGCGACAGTCTCGTGATCTCCACGCCCTCAGCTTCCACACCCCGACCGTTTACCGCGAGTGAATTTCCCCGGTGGGAAATCACCACACCGCGCGCCGAATCTTGACTGATTCCAGAAGGGGCGGAAGACTGCAGGTGTGGCAGTCGAGTCCGACCTGCACCGGAGGTTGCGCGAGGTGGCGCTCCGGGTCACCCGGCCGCGGGTGGCCGTGCTGCACGCTGTCCACGCGCATCCGCACGCCGACACCGACACCATCATCCGCGCGACCCGGGAGGAACTGCCCGACGTCTCCCACCAGGCGGTGTACGACGTCCTGCGCGCACTGACCGACACCGGGCTGGTGCGGCGGATCCAGCCGGCCGGTTCGGTCGCACGGTACGAGGCCCGGGTGGGGGACAACCACCACCACGTCGTGTGCCGCTCGTGCGGCGCCATCGAAGACGTGGACTGCGCCGCCGGCGAGGCGCCGTGCCTGCATCCGTCGGACCACCACGGCTTCTCCGTCGACGAGGCCGAGGTCGTCTACTGGGGCCTGTGTCCCGCCTGCTCGGCCGCTTCCCGCGACCGGGCGACCGCATCGCACTCCTGATCAGCAACCGCACCGAAAGGTTGAGCATGTCCGACACGTCCGGCGTCACCCCCCACGGCAGCGAGAGCGAGAACCCGGCGATCGACGCCCCGACTGTGAAGCCGGGCCGGCCGAGGACGAACCGCGACTGGTGGCCGAACCAGCTGGATCTCTCGATCCTGCACCCGCACCACACCCGGTCGAACCCGATGGAGGAGGACTTCGACTACGCCGCGGAGTTCGCCGGCCTCGACGTCGACGCGCTGAAGGGCGACATCGTCGAGGTGATGCGGACCTCGCAGGACTGGTGGCCGGCCGACTTCGGCCACTACGGCCCGCTGTTCATCCGGATGAGCTGGCACGCGGCCGGCACCTACCGGATCGAGGACGGCCGCGGCGGCGCCGGTGACGGCGCCCAGCGGTTCGCACCGCTGAACAGCTGGCCCGACAACGCGAACCTGGACAAGGCCCGCCGGCTGCTGTGGCCGGTCAAGCAGAAGTACGGCCGGAAGATCTCGTGGGCCGACCTGCTGGTCCTGGCCGGCAACGTCGCCCTGGACGACATGGGCTTCAAGACGTTCGGCTTCGGCTTCGGCCGCGAGGACATCTGGGAGCCGGAGGAGATCTACTGGGGTCCCGAGGACACCTGGCTCGGTGACGAGCGCTACAGCGGCGACCGCGAGCTGGGCTCGCAGCTGGGCGCGGTCCAGATGGGCCTGATCTACGTCAACCCCGAGGGCCCGAACGGCAACCCGGACCCGCTGGCCGCGGCGCGCGACATCCGCGAGACCTTCCGCCGGATGGCGATGAACGACGAGGAGACGGTCGCGCTGATCGCCGGCGGCCACTCGTTCGGCAAGACCCACGGCGCCGGACCGGCCGAGAACGTCGGCCCCGAGCCGGAGGCCGCGCCGCTGGAGGCGCAGGGGCTCGGCTGGCACAGCACCTACGGCTCCGGCAAGGGCAAGGACACCATCACCAGCGGGCTCGAGGTGACCTGGACGCAGACCCCGACCCGCTTCGGCAACGGGTTCTTCGAGAATCTGTTCAACCACGAGTGGGAGCTGACCAAGAGCCCGGCCGGCGCGCACCAGTGGGTCGCCAAGGACGCGCCGGAGGACGTGCCGGACGCGCACGTCGAGGGCAAGAAGCACCGGCCGACGATGCTCACCACCGACCTCGCGCTCCGGCTCGACCCGGTCTACGGGCCGATCTCGCGGCGCTTCTTCGAGAACCCGGACGAGTTCGCACTGGCCTTCGCCAAGGCCTGGTACAAGCTGCTGCACCGCGACATGGGCCCGGTCTCGCGCTTCCTGGGTCCGTGGGTGCCCGAGCCGCAGCCGTGGCAGGACCCGGTGCCGGCGGTCGACCACGAGCTGATCGGCGACGAGGACATCGCGGCGCTCAAGGACAAGCTGCTCGCGTCCGGTCTGTCCGTCCAGCAGTTGGTCGGCACCGCGTGGGCGTCCGCGGCCAGCTTCCGGACCACCGACAAGCGCGGCGGCGCGAACGGCGCGCGGATCCGGCTCGAGCCGCAGCGGAGCTGGGAGGTCAACGAGCCGGCCGAGCTGGCCAAGGTGCTGCAGACGCTCGAGCAGGTCCAGCAGGAGTTCAACGGCTCCGGCAAGCAGGTGTCGCTGGCCGACCTGATCGTGCTCGGCGGCTGCGCGGCCGTGGAGAAGGCGGCCCGCGACGCGGGAACCGAGATCACCGTCCCGTTCCACCCCGGCCGGACCGACGCCTCCCAGGAGCAGACCGACGTCGACTCGTTCGCCGTCCTCGAGCCGCGGGCCGACGGGTTCCGCAACTACGTCCGGGCGGGGGAGAAGCTCTCGCCGGAGACGCTGCTGCTCGACCGGGCGTACATGCTGAGCCTGACGTCGCCCGAGCTGACGGTCCTGGTCGGCGGCCTGCGCGCGCTCGGCGCGAACGTCGGCGGCGCGCAGCACGGCGTGTTCACCGACCGGCCCGGCACGCTGACGAACGACTTCTTCGTCAACCTGCTCGCGCCGGGCACGGAGTGGAAGACGTCGGAGTCGGCCGAGAACGTCTTCGAGGTCCGGGACGTGGCCACCGGTGACGTCAAGTGGACCGCGACCGCGGCCGACCTGGTGTTCGGTGCCAACTCCCAGCTCCGGTCGCTGGCCGAGGTCTACGCCAGTGCCGACGCGAAGGAGAAGTTCGTCAAGGACTTCGTCGCGGCCTGGGTGAAGGTGATGGAGCTCGACCGGTTCGACCTCAGGTAGGCCTCGGCATCCCGTAGGCGTGGTCGATGGTCATCGAGAAGACGAGTCGCTTGTCGGTGACCATCGCCCGCCGGTACTCATCCCAGTCCGGGTGCTCGCCGGACGCCGTCCGGTAGTAGTCGACCAGGTCCTCGACCACGGCGTCGTACGGGTCGGCCGCCACCGCGCTGAGCTCGGCCTTGCCCTCGACGACGACGTACGAGCGGCCGCCGGGACCGTCGACGTACAGGCTGGCGCGCGGGTCGCGGCGGAGGTTCTTCGTCTTCGCGCGGCCGTCGGTGAGCGAGACCCGGATCCGCTCGCCGTCGAACACGTAGGTGACGTTCGACAGTTGCGGGCGGCCGTCGCGTTTGAGCGTGACCAGCACACCGAGGCCGTGGCTGCCGATCCGGTCGAGGAGGTTCGAGGTCATGCACAGAGCTTAAGAATTCAAGCACGCTTGAAGACAACCCAGCTGTGGGTTGACTGAAGAAACCGCCCGGATCCTGGTCTGGGGCTGCGCGGCCGGAAACGATCGAGGCATGACCGAGATCAGCGAGCGCGCCGCGGTACGGCGGCTGAACGACCGGCTCGGGTTCGGACCGGCGCCGGGGGACCTGGACGCCGGGTACGACGCGACCGTCCGGCGGCTGCTGGGTCCGCTGACGGATCCGGCCGCCGCCGCGGTGACCCCACCGACCGGACTCGCCCCGCCGATGGCCGAGAAGAAGGATCCTGCCGAGAAGAAGGATCCCGATGAGAAGAAGGACCGGGAGGCGAAGAAAGCGGCGGCGCGGCAGCGGGCGGCGCAGGAGCGGACGCTGGGCGTCTGGTGGCTGGACCGGATGGTCGTCAGCCGGACGGCCGCCGAGCGACTGACCTGGTTCTGGCACGGTCACTTCGCCACCAGCAACCAGAAGGTGCGCAACGCCGCCTGGATGCTCGGGCAGAACCAGACCCAGCGGACGCACGCCCTCGGCCGGTTCGGCGACCTGGCGCAGGCGATGGTGGTGGACACCGCGATGATCCGCTGGCTGGACGGCCAGAAGAACCGCCGCGGGACGCCGAACGAGAACCTCGCCCGCGAATACCTCGAACTCTTCACCCTCGGCATCGGCAAGTACACCGAGAAGGACGTGGCCGAGGGGGCGCGCTGCCTGACCGGCTGGGTGCTGGGCAAGGACGGCAAGGGCGCGACGTTCCAGCGGAAGCGGTTCGACTCCGGCTCGAAGACGCTGCTGGGCAGGACCGGCGCCTTCGACGCCAAGGGGTTCGCCGCGCTCGCCCTGGCACAGCCCGCCTCGACGAACTTCGTGATCGGACGGCTGTGGTTCCGGCTGGTCTCGCCGACCCCGCCCGACAGTACGACGGCCGGCCGGCTGACCACGGCGTACGGCGCGGACCGGGACGTACGGTCGTTGCTGACGGCAATGGTCGCCGAACCCGCCTTCCGCGACCCGGCGTCGGGGCTGGTGAAGCAGCCGGTGGAGTGGGCCGCCGGACTGATGCGGGCTCTCGGTGTCCGGCCGGGCAAGCTGGACGAGAAGGAACAGACCAAGCTGCTGGCCGGACTGCGCGGGATGGGGCAGCTGCCCTTCCGCCCGCCGAGCGTCGGCGGCTGGCCGGCTGGGGCGAGCTGGCTGACGACGTCCGCCGGCCTGACCCGGCTGCAACTCGCCCAGCACCTGGTGAAGCAGGCCGACCTGTCCGCCGTCGAGGACGCCAAGGACAAGGTGGCTGCCGTGGCCGCGGTGCTCGGCGTCGACGGCTGGTCGGCGCGGACCAAGGACGCGCTGGCCGGAGTGAAGGATCCCGCGCAGCTGACGGCGGTCGCCGCCTGCGCCCCCGAGTACGTGGTCAGCGGATGAGCGGCCGAGGAGGACCGATGGACAACCTGACGAGACGGCGGTTCCTGACGCTGAGCGGGGTGACCGCCGCCGGTGCGCTGGCGGCCGGGGCGACCCAGGTCAACTGGTCGGACCTGCTGACCGCGGCGGTCGACGATCCGCTGCCGGCCGACGAGTCCGTGCTCGTGGTCATCACCCTGTACGGCGGCAACGACGGCCTCAACACCGTCGTGCCGGCCGGCGATCCGGCGTACCAGAAGGCCCGGCCGGACCTGGCGTACGAGCCGAACGAGGTGCTCGAGCTGGGCGACGGCCTCGGCCTGAACCCGGGCATGAAGGGCCTGAAGGGTCTGTGGGACGACAAGCGGCTCGCGATCGTGCGCGGCGTCGGCTATCCCGAACCGGATCGCAGTCACTTCCGGTCGATGGCGATCTGGCAGACCGCCTCGCCGAAGTCACCGGTCCCGACCGGGTGGCTCGGGCGCTGGCTGGACGCGACCGGCGCGGATCCGATGCGCGCCGTGTCGGTCGAGCCGACCCTGCCTCCGCTGCTGGCGGGGGAGACCACGGCAGCTGCCTCACTGCCCCTGCGCGGGCTGGCCCTGCCCAAGGGAGCCCTCGGTACGGCGTACGCGGCGCTGGGCGAACCGAGTGCGGGTGAGGGTCCCTGGCAGGCGCGGGCGGCGAAAGCGGTCCATGACCTGCACGAGGCGACCCGCGTGCTCGGAGGCGCCGTACGCACCGGGCAGGAACGGGAGGACGAGGAGGACGAGGAGCGCACGAAGGGAGCGTCGGCCGGCGGCGCTTCCCAACTCGGGGCGCAGCTCGAACTGATCGCCGGCTTGATCGAAGCAGGCGTGCCGACGCGGGCGTACTCCGCGTCGCTCGGTGGCTTCGACACCCACGCGGACGAGCGGGGTACCCAGCAGCGGCTGCTGACCGAGCTGGACGGGGCGGTGACGCCGTTCATGCAACGACTGCGCAAGACCGACCGTGGGCGGAACGCCGTGGTGCTGGTGTACTCCGAGTTCGGCCGCCGCGTGCAGGCCAACGGAAGCGACGGAACGGATCACGGGACCGCCGGACCGGTGTTCGTCCTCGGCGACAAGGTCACCGGCGGCTTCTTCGGCGAGCAGCCCAGCCTCACCGATCTGTCCAACGGCGACCTGAAGGCGACCACCGACTTCCGGGACGTCTACGCCACCGTCCTCCGCGACGTCCTCGGCGCCGAGCCGGGGAAGGTGCTGGCCGGGCACGAAACCGCGGTGGACGGCCTGTTGCGTGCATAACGACAGGAGGTACCGCGCTGCAGCAGGCTCCGCCGGGCTGCCGTAAGCGTGGTCAGCCTCGGCGGCGTCGGACACCTCCTGTCCTTATGCACCCCTCGGGAGGTGCACCCGGAAGGCGGCCCCGCGTCGTCCGTCCGCCCGGTCGGTGACCGTCAGGTCGCCGCCGTGTGCCCGGGCGACGCCGCGGGCGATCGCCAGGCCCAGGCCGGCGCCCTTGCTCTGCGGACCGTGCACCAACCGATGGAAGATCCGCTCCCGCACCTCCACCGGCACGCCGGGCCCGTCGTCCTCCACCAGCAACCCGGTCGGACCGACCGCGATCCGCACTGCCTGAGCGCCCGCCTGGCGGGCGTTGTCGAGCAGGTTGGCGAGGACCTGGGCCAACCGCTCGGAATCGGCGGTGACCGTGCCGGAGCCGGTGACCTCGACGCTGACGTCGGGAGCGACGAGCCGGATGCGGGCGGCCTGGGACTCGGCCAGGTGCCGGAGGTCGACCTGGGCGAGGTCCAGCTGGAGACCGGCGTCGATCCGGCTGAGCTCGAGCAGATCGGCGACCAGGCTGCCGGCCCGGCGGGACTCGCGGACGAGGAGCAGCTCCAGCTCCTCGCGGCGTTCGGCCGGCGCGGCCGGGCCGAGCTGGATCAGCGTCTCCGCGGCCGTCTGCAGCCCGGCGACCGGCGTCCGCAACTCGTGAGCGGCGTCCGCGACGAACTGGCGCATCCGGTCCTCGGACCGCCTGGCCGCACCCTCGGCGCCCTCGAGCGCGTCCAGCATCTCGTCGAAGGCGGCCGCCGTCCGCCCGAGCTCGGTGTCCGGCCGATCAGGCTCCAGGCGCCCGCCGCGACGGCCAGCCGCGATCGAGCGGGCCAGCCCGGTCATCGCATCGAGCGGTGCCAGCGCGAACCGCATCCCGACGACCAGAGCGAGCGCGGTGATCAGGATGGCCGCGGCTCCGGAGATCAACAGGACGTTGCGGAGGTGTGCGCTCGCGTCCGCCAGCAACGCGGTGTCCGCCGACAACAGCAAGGTCGCGCCGCGGGTCCGTTGCCCGGCCTGCAGCGTCGCCCGGACCTGCCGAACGGTCCCGCCCGGCTCGACCGGCGGGGCGCCCAGCTGCTGACCGGTCCGCAGGATCAGGGTCACTCGCACCCCGTCCGCGTCGATCCGGCGGACGAGATTGCCTGGAGCAACGTTCTGCCGAGCGAGCTGCTGGGCCAGCTGAGCCCGCCCGGTCAGCAGCGAGTCGAGGCTCCGTTCGGCCTGCGCGTCGAACACCGCCTTCACCGTCAACCCGGTCACGGGCAGCACGACCAGCAGTACGGCGATCGCCGTCAACGTCACCCGGACGCGCAGCGACGACGTCCGCAGGGGTTTCACGACGGCGGCCGGAGGACGTAGCCGGAGCCGCGGACGGTGTGCAGCAGGCGGGGGCCGTTGGCCTCCAGTTTCCGGCGGAGGGCGCTGATGTGGACCTCGACCAGGTTGGCCGCGTAGTCGTCGTACCCCCAGACCGCGGTCAGCAGCTGGGTCTTGCCGACGACCTTGCCGCTCCGCCCGGCGAGGAACTCGAGCAGCTTGTACTCCGTCGCCGTCAGCTCGATCGTCCGGCCGGCGCGGGTGACCGAGCCGGCCTCCACGTCGACCGTGAGGTCGCCGACCTCGAGCACGGTCCGGAGCCGGCCCATCCGCCGCAACAGGGCCTCGACCCGCGCGATCAGCTCGGCGAGCACGAACGGCTTGACCACGTAGTCGTCGGCGCCGGTCCGCAGACCGTGCAACCGGTCCTCGACGCCGTCGCGCGCGGTCAGCAGGATGACGCCGGCGTTCGACGTCTCCCGGGCGACGGACAGCAGCTCGAAGCCGTCGCGGCCGGGCAGCATCACGTCGAGCAGGACGAGGTCGGGCCGGTACTCGGCGAGCTCGCGCTCGAAGCCGTCACCGTCCGCGCGCGTCCGGACCTCGTGACCGGCGTCGGTGAGCGCGATCCCGACCCCGGTCCGGATCGGTTCCGCGTCCTCGACCACCAGCACCCGCGCCGCCATCCGGCCATCCTCGCACCGCCGGGGACCTGGTCCACGCCGCCCAGGCCCGGTTCTTCAGCACATCTTCAGCACGGCTCCGTCACGCTCCGTGTCTCGGCGGTCGAGACCCCTGGTTCGACGGGCGGGCCCGGTTGTGCATAGACTCCCTGGCATCATGCGGCACCAGCTTCTCCTCCTTCGCTGCCGCGGCGAGGCCTGACAAGGCCGGTTCCCTCGCCGCGGAGTCTGGTCGTTCGCCGGTCGTCTCAACGACCCCCGCAGTACAGCTCCCGAGGAGAACCCCCGTGGCACCGAAGAACCAGCCCAAGCCCGTCCAGCAGCCGTCCGGGATGCCGATCCAGCGCTACCGCGCGTTCCCGCCCATCGACCTGCCGGACCGCACCTGGCCGGCGAAGTCCGTCGACCGGACCCCGCGCTGGCTGTCCACCGACCTCCGCGACGGCAACCAGGCCCTGGTGGAGCCGATGTCGCCGGCCCGCAAGCGGCGGATGTTCGACCTGCTGGTGAGGATGGGCTACAAGGAGATCGAGGTCGGTTTCCCGAGCGCCAGCCAGTACGACTTCGACTTCGTCCGCAGCCTGATCGAGGACGACGTCATCCCCGACGACGTCACCATCTCAGTGCTGACCCAGGCCCGCGAGGAGCTGATCGAGCGGACCGTGCAGTCGCTGCAGGGCTCGCCGAAGGCGACCATCCACCTCTACAACGCGACCGCCCCGCTGTTCCGCCGGGTGGTGTTCAACGTCGACAAGGCCGAGTGCCGCACGATCGCGGTCCGCGGCACCGAGACGGTCATGAAGTACGCCGACGAGATGCTGGGCGACTGCGAGTTCGGGTACCAGTACAGCCCGGAGATCTTCACCGGCACCGAGCTGGAGTTCGCGCTCGAGGTCTGTGAGGCGGTCAGCGACGTCTGGCAGCCGGGAGAGGGCCGGGAGATCATCCTGAACCTGCCGGCCACCGTCGAGATGTCCACGCCGAACGTGTACGCCGATCAGATCGAGTGGTTCGGCCGCAACCTGACCCGCCGCGAGCACAGCACGATCAGCCTGCACCCGCACAACGACCGCGGGACGGCGGTGGCCGCGACCGAGCTGGCGCTGATGGCCGGCGCCGACCGGGTCGAGGGCTGCCTGTTCGGCCACGGTGAGCGCACCGGCAACGTCGACCTGGTCACGCTGGGGATGAACCTGTTCAGCCAGGGCATCGACCCGCAGATCGACTTCGCCGACATCGACGAGATCCGCCGCACGGTCGAGTACTGCACGCAGATGCGCGTCCCCGAGCGGCAGCCGTACGCCGGTGACCTGGTCTACACCGCCTTCTCCGGCTCCCACCAGGACGCGATCAAGAAGGGCCTGGAGGCGCTCGACAAGCAGGCCGCGGCCGAGGGCCGGCCGGTCTCCGAGATCGCCTGGGAGGCGCCGTACCTGCCGATCGACCCGAAGGACGTCGGCCGGTCGTACGAGGCGGTCATCCGGGTCAACTCGCAGTCCGGCAAGGGCGGCGTCGCGTACATCATGAAGTCGGAGCACCGGCTCGACCTGCCGCGCCGGCTGCAGATCGAGTTCAGCCGGGTGATCCAGCAGCACACCGACGCCGAGGGCGGCGAGGTCGGCCCGCAGCACATGTGGGACATCTTCGCGGCCGAGTACCTGGCGCCGGGCAAGCTGTCGCTGCTCACGGTCAACTCGTCGTCCGGCGAGGGCCGGGGCGACGAGCTCCGCGTGCAGGTGTACTCGAACGGCGTACCGCACGAGCTGACCGGTGAGGGCAACGGCCCGGTCTCGGCCTTCGTCGACGCGATCAAGCCGCTGAAGTACGACGTCCGGGTGCTGGACTACCACGAGCACGCGCTCTCGGCCGGCGGCGACGCGCTGGCCGCCGCGTACGTCGAGTGCGAGGTTGGCGACGAGGTCTACTGGGGTGTCGGCCGGGACGCCAACATCCTCACCGCCTCGCTGAAGGCGGTCGTCTCCGCGATCAACCGCGCCACCCGCTGACCCCGACACGCCCGATATCGGCCGCCACCTCCGGGTGGCGGCCGATATCCGTCTCCAGGGGCCCGGAATCGGGTAGTTTCGGCACGCACCGTCGCGCTGCTGGTGCACAGTGCAACCAGTTTGGTCACGATTCGGCATGCCGGTCACACGTTCACACAAAGCGTTGACTCGGTGTCTGTGGTTGCGCAGACTGTCGACCTACGAGCAGATCCTTGCAAAGCAAGGTCTCTTACTAAAGGGTGTCAACCGGGGGTCGTTGTCGGTAGTCACGTGGAGGTGAGCAGTGGGCGGTGCGGTCGACACACCGGCTTCCGAGCTGATCGAAGGTCCACCCGAGGAACCCAGACCGAACGTCGCGCGGAGGTTCCTGAACGCGTGGCTGGTCCGGCGGCTGGCGAAGGCGCTCCTGACCGTCTTCATCGTCACCACCGGGACGTTCTTCCTGGTCCGGCTGCTGCCGGGCAACCCGGTCGACACCTACATCCAGACGCAGATCGCGCAGACCGGCATCTCCTACGCGGACGCCGCGTCGCAGGCGCGCAACCTGTTCTCGCTGGACCCGGACGAGCCGCTGATCCTGCAGTACGTCCAGTACATGCTGAACCTGCTGCAGGGTGACTTCGGCAACTCGCTGCTGTCACCCGGCACGACGGTCGCCGAGGTCATCAAGACGTACCTGCCGTGGACGCTGTTCTCCGTCGGGATCGCCCAGATCCTGAGCTTCGCCGTCGGCATCCTGGCCGGGATGGTGATGGCCTACCGCCGGGAGAGCTGGATCGACCACCTGCTGACCTCGCTGGGAGCGCTGCTGCACGCGATCCCGAACTACATCCTGGCGATCCTGATCGTGGTCTTCCTGGGCGTGAAGCTGCAGTGGTTCAACCTGACCGAGGCCCGCGGCTCGTACACGCCCGGCGTGGAACCGGCCTTCAGCCTCAGCTTCCTGAACGACATCCTCTACCACGCGACGCTGCCGATCCTCGCCTACGCGCTGACCACGGTCGGGTCCTGGGCGCTGGTGATGAAGTCGTCCACGGTGGAGACCCTGGGCGAGGACTACGTGACCGTCGCCCGGGCGCGCGGCCTCAGCGACGCCCGCATCCGCGGCGGGTACGTCGGGCGGAACGCCGTACTGCCGTTGTTCAGCGTGCTCGCCGTGCAACTGGGGTTCGTCGTCGGCGGGTCGATCTTCGTGGAGCGCATCTTCGGCTACCAGGGCATCGGGTTCAGCCTCTACAACGCCGTCTCCGGACGTGACTACCCCGTCCTGCAGGGGATCTTCCTGGTCATCACGATCTCGGTCGTGGTGGCCAACCTGCTCGCCGACATCCTCTACAGCCGGCTGGATCCGCGGATCCGGGTGCCCGGCACGGCGAAGGGGTGACGGGCCATGGCTGACTTCGCCGAAATCTCCCCGGCCGAGGTTGCGATCGGGACGACCAGCGTCTCCCGGTTCTCCGGCATCATGAGCTCCCTGCGGCGGAGCCCGGCGGGATTCATCGGATTCCTGATCGTGCTGCTGCTGGTCCTGGTCACCGCGATCGGGCCGTTCTTCACGCCCGACGTGGCCCCCGACGTGCAGAAGATCCTGCTCCCGGCCGGGTCGCCCGGGCACCTGCTCGGCACCGACAACGAGGGCAAGGACGTCCTGATCCAGATGATCGACGGCGGCCGGTCCGTCATCTTCATCGGATTCTTCGCCGCGGCCATCTCGACCGTGGTCGCGATCGTGCTCGGCTCGCTGGCCGCCTACCTCGGCGGCAAGACCGACTCGTTCGTGGTCACCGCCGCGGACGTCGTCCTCACCGTCCCGCAGATCGTCCTGCTCGCCGTTCTCGGCGCGATGTTCCGGCTGGACTCGCCGCTCCTGCTCTCGCTGCTGATCGGTGCGCTGTCCTGGCCGGTGCTGACCCGGGCGGTGCGCTCCCAGGTGCTGTCGCTGAAGGAGCGCGAGTTCGTCGAGGCGGCCCGGTTGCTCGACCTCGGCACCGCCCGGGTGGTGTTCGTCGAGATCCTGCCGAACATGGCCAGCTTCATCCTGATGAACTTCATGATCGGCGTGACCAACGCGATCTACCAGTTGGTCGGCCTCTACCTGCTGGGCCTCGCGCCGCTGACCGGGTCGAACTGGGGCATCATGCTGAACCGTGCCTGGATCGCCGGCGCGATCTTCAACGACGCCAGCCTGGCCTTCATCCTGAGCCCCATCGTCGCGATCGTTCTCCTGCTGCTCGGATTGGTGATGATGACGAGATCGCTCGAGGAAATCCTCAACCCGCGGCTCCGGGACCGGTGAGCATGGTGACTGCGACCTCTTCCAGCACTCGCGCGGTCCGCGGCGGCGCGGGCAAACCGCTGCTGTCGATCCGCGACTTCAACGTCGAGTACCGGACCGGCGCCGGCTCCACGGTGGAAGCCGTCCGCGGCGTCGACCTCGACCTGTACCCCGGCGAGAGTCTCGCCCTGGTCGGTGAGAGCGGCTGCGGCAAGACCACGTTCGGTCTGGGCCTGTTGCGGTTGCTGCCGCGCCTCGGCCACGCCAGCGGCAAGGTGATCTTCAACCGCGGTGACGGCACGGAGATCGACGTACTCGGCCTGGACGGGCGCGATCTGCGCCAGTTCCGCTGGCGGGACGCGGCCATGGTCTTCCAAGGGGCGATGAACGCGTTCAACCCGGTGCTGAAGATCCGCGCGCACATGCACGACACGATGCGGGCGCACGGCCGGGCGTCTCGGCAGGAGATCGAGGACCGGGCCGGCGAGCTGCTCCGGCTGGTGCGACTCGAGCCGGAGCGGGTGATGGACTGCTACCCGCACGAGCTGTCCGGCGGCATGCGCCAGCGGGTGCTGATCGCGATGAGCCTGCTGCTCGAGCCGGAGGTGCTGATCCTGGACGAGCCGACCACGGCGCTGGACATCCTCACCCAGCGGTCGGTGGTCGACGTCCTGCACGAGGTCCGCGAGCGGCTCGGCTTCTCGATGATCTTCATCTCGCACGACCTGTCGCTGGCCGCCGAGCTCGCCGACCGGGTCGCCACCATGTACGCCGGCCGGATCGTCGAGACCGGTGGAGTCCGAGACCTGTTCTACAAGCCCCGGCACCCGTACACGCTCGGCCTGATCAAGGCCGTGCCGCCGATCGTCGGCGACCTGCCGGACCTCGAGTCGATCCCGGGCGGTCCGCCGAGCCTGGCCGCGTTGCCGCCGGGGTGCAAGTTCAACCCCCGGTGCCGGTACGCCACCGAGGAGTGCACCGAGGCCGACCCGCCGCTGTTCCCGGTCACCGACCAGCCGGGCGCGGGGCACGAGGTCGCCTGCATCCACTGGAAGGACGTGCACCTGGACCGCCAGGTACGCAGCGAGGACATGGGGACCGCATCGTGACCGCGACCGAGACGACTCCGCCCGCGGCCGCCGCCGGACGCACGCCGTTGATGACGCTGTCGGACGTCAGTCAGGTGTTCCAGACCAAGGTGGGGCCGATCCGGGCGGTCGACCACGCGAACCTGTCGATCAACCCGGGCGAGGTGCTCTGCCTGGTCGGCGAGAGCGGGTCGGGCAAGACCACGGCCGCGCGGATGGCGGCCGGGCTGGCGAAGCCGTCCGACGGTGAGGTCGCCTTCGCCGGCACCGACATCTGGTCGATGAACCGGCGGGACTTCAGCACGTTCCGGCGCAGCGTCCAGTACGTCCACCAGGACCCGTACGCGTCGCTCAACCCGACCCGGACGATCCAGCAGACCCTGACCGCACCGCTGCTCAAGCACGGGGTGGTGAAAGGTATGCGGGCCGCCGCCGAGCGGGCGGCCGAGCTGCTCACGAAGGTCGACCTGACGCCGCCGGAGAACTACCTGCCGAAGTTCCCGCACCAGCTGTCCGGTGGCCAGCGGCAACGTGTCGCGGTGGCCCGGGCGCTGACGCTGGACCCGAAGATCATCATCGCCGACGAGTCGACCTCGATGCTCGACGTGTCCATCCGGATCAGCGTGCTGGCCATGCTCGGACGGCTGCGGGACGAGCTCGGCGTGGGGTTCCTGTTCATCACCCACGACCTGGCGATCGCGAAGTACTTCGGCTGGAACGGCAAGACCGCTGTGATGTACCTGGGCCGGATCGTCGAGTTCGGGCCGACGCCGGACATCATCAACGCGCCGACGCACCCGTACACCCGGGCGCTGATCGACGCGATCCCGGAGCCCGATCCCGATCTCACCAAGACGAAGGGCACCGGGTCGCTGCGCAGCCTGGAGATCCCGAGCCTGGCGCACCTGCCGCCCGGCTGCTCGTTCCATCCGCGCTGCCCGTTGTTCGAGGACGGGCTGTGCGACCGGTCGGTGCCCCAGCTGGTCGAGATCCGGCCGGGTCAGTCGGCGGCCTGCCACGTCGTGGCTCGTGACGGTGCGGAAGCGGTCCGTCCGGATGAACCGGCCCGCTGATGCCCCCGGAGGTCGGCCGAGCGGCACTCGGCTGGGCGGCGTTCCTGGTGCTGGCCAGCGTGGTGCTGCTGCTCACGCTGACGCCGGGCACCCCGGAGTACGTCGTCACCCTGTTCACCTTGTGTTTGGGCCTGCTCCTGGGCCTGATCGTCGTCGCCGGGGTGCTGGTCGCCCGGCGCCGCGGAAAACGCGAGGACGGTTAGCAAGTGCGTGTCACCCAGAAGTAGGACTGGCCACGCGGGTCGTGCGGTCAGGATCAGGAAAGGACGAAGGATGAGTCCCACCGGCAACAACGAATCCGGCGCGAGCGACCGGACCAACGAGGTCTCTCGCCGGCACGTGCTCCAGCTGTTCGGCCTCGCCGGAGTCGGCGTCGCCGGCGTCGGGTCGCTGACGGCGTGCTCGCCGAGCGACCCGACGAACGAGGAGGGCGGCGAGTCCGGCGGCAACAAGGAGTTCCACGGTGCGTATCCCTACCAGCTGCCACCGAAGGGTCACTTCAACCTCGGCGCGGGCGTGCTCGACGGCATCCAGCAGCAGAGCCCGTACCTCGACCTGATCTACCCGAGTGCCGGCATGTACTACTGGGCCGACAAGAAGTGGGAATACCTGATGGCCGAGTCCAGCTCGCTGGACGAGGCGGCCAACACGTACACGATGAAGCTTCGCTCCGGGCTCACCTGGAGCGACGGCTCGCCGGTGACCAGCAAGGACGTCGTCTCGACGTTCAACCTGCGCTGGCTGATGCGCCAGCAGGACTGGACCTTCCTGTCCGACGTGAAGGCCCAGGACGACACCACCGTGGTGTTCACCATCGGCACGCCGTCCACGGTGCTCGAGCGCTACATCCTGCGGGCGCCGATCCTGCCGAGTGCGGTGTACGGCGAGTGGGCGACGAAGGCGGAGTCGATCCGCAAGGCCAAGGGCAGCCTGGACAGCGGCCCGGGCAAGACGCTGAACGCCGACTTCCAGAAGTTCCGCCCGGAGAACCCGGTCGTGTCGGGGCCGTACAACTACGACCCGAAGAGCATGACGAACTCCCAGATGACGCTGGTGAAGAACGACAAGGGCCTGTTCGCCGACAAGGTCGGCTTCGCCAAGGTCGTCCTGTTCAACGGCGAGACCTCGGACATCACGCCGGTCGTGATGAACAAGGACGTCGACTACGCCACCCACGGCTTCGCGGTGGCCAGCGAGAAGACCTTCCAGTCCAACGGCTTCCGGATCCTGCGGCCGCCGGTGTACTCGGGTCCGTCGCTGGTGTTCAACTACACCACCCGCCCGGAGTTCGCGGACGCCCGCGTTCGGCAGGCGATCGCCTACGTCCTCGACCGCAACGAGAACGGCACCGTCGCGCTCGGTGACTCGGGCAAGCCGTGCAAGTTCATGGCCGGCTTCTCCGACATCCTGGTGCCGGACTGGATCTCCGACGCCGACCAGAAGAAGCTGCAGGCGTACGAGAAGGACCTGGACAAGGCCACCCAGCTGCTGCAGCAGGCCGGCTGGAAGAAGTCCGGCGACAAGTGGACGACGCCGCAGGGCAAGCCGGCCACGTACGACATCAAGTTCCCGACCGAGTTCGCCGACTGGAACCCGGCCGCGACCAACGCGGCCGACCAGCTGAACAAGTTCGGGTTCAACATCGTCAAACGCGGTATCACCTTCACCCAGCTGAACCCGGACGTCCTGGCCGGCAAGTTCGACATCGCCATCCAGGGCTGGGGCGCCTCGAACCACCCGCACCCGTACTTCGCGTTCGTCCAGGACCTGTACACGTTCAACTACGTGACCGCGGCGAACCAGGGTGGCAAGGGGATGAACTTCCCGCTCAAGCAGACCACCTCGGCCGGACCGATCGACCTGAAGTCCGTGGTGGACACGTCGGCCCAGGGCCTGAACCTGGACGAGCAGAAGAAGAACATCACCGCGGCCGCGATGGCGTTCAACGAGCTGCTGCCGATCATCCCGCTGTGGGAGCGCTACGGGAACAACCCCGCGCTGGAGGGGAACCGGGTCGCCAAGTTCCCGGCGGACGACGACCCGATCATGAAGAACGCGCCGTACGCGGACAACTTCGTGATCATGGGGATGTACTCGGGCAAGGTCGCACCGGCCTGAGGCTGCGCGCCGGAGGTCCGCATCCGGGCGGGCCTCCGGCGCATCCGCTTCTGTCTTCCGGCACCGCGTCCGGGCGCTCATCTGTGCGCTGATGCCGGCGTCGTGCCGTGCGGGCCGGAATTCGGTGGTCGGTGAGCCGCTGAGCTGGTTGGCTCGGTCGGGTGATCAGCGTGCGGGAGATCGATCCGGCCGACCTGGCTCTCTTCGACGAGTGGTACGACGCCCTGCGGATCGGGGTGTCCGCGGGTCGCGACGCCGCGCTCGTGGTCGGCCGGGAGGCTCTCGGCTTCTCGCTGCGCAACCCCGGACCGCTGAAGCGTCGGCTCGCGGTCGGTGCGTTCGAGGACGACCGGGTGCTCGGCGCCATGCTCTTCGAGTACCGGCTGACCGACAACCTGGACACGGTCGAGGTCGAGATCGACGTACCGCCCCAGCATCGTCGCCGCGGTGTCGGTACGGCGTTGTGGCAGTGGGCCGTTACCCGGGCAGCGCAGCTCGGGCGGACCATCTTTCAGACCGAGCTCGGGGTCCCGTCGGAGCCGTGGCCGGGTGCGGAGTTCGCCGATCGGCTGGGCTTCTCCGTCGAACATGTCGAGGACCATCTCGTCGTACCCCTGCCGTTCGACGAGGTCCGGCTGGACGAGCTGCGGCGGTCGGCCGGCGTACTCGACGGGTATCGGTTGACGTCCTGGGCAGGGGTGTGCCCGCCGGAGCACCAGCAGGCGTACGCCGACCTGCACACGGCGATGGACGAGGACGTGCCCACCGGCGGGATGACGCGCGAGGTGGTCCCGTGGACGGTGGAGAAGCTGCAGGCGAGTGAGCAGCGGATCGACCGGAGCTACCTGGCGCTGGTCACGATGGCGCACACGTTGTCGGGGGAGCCGGCGGGCTACACGTTGATGTACCTGCCGCGGGCGGATGCATCACACGCCCAGCAGGACGACACGCTGGTACTGCGGGAGCACCGCGGACACAATCTGGGCACGCACCTGAAGCTGGCCAACCTCGACCAGTTGGCGAAGCACCGGACGACCCAGCGCTACCTGCACACGTGGACCGCACTGTCGAACGCTCCGATGCGGAAGGTCAATGCCCGCTTCGGTTTCCGGTCGGTCGAGCAGCACCGCGAGCTCGAGCTCACGTATCCACGGCTGCGGCCGGCGGCGCGGGCCGTCGTACTCGACCCGTCGGATCGCATCCTGCTGGTCCGGTTCGAGTTTCCCAGCGGCACACTGTGGGCGACGCCGGGCGGCGGGCTGGAGGCGGACGAGTCGCTGCGCGACGGCCTCCACCGTGAGCTGCAGGAGGAGATCGGGCTGGATGCTCCTGCCGATCCGATCCACCTCTGGCACCAGGAAGTAGTTGCCGAGGGCCACGCCACCGGCTACGACGGCGTGATCAACGACTACTTCCTCGTCCGCACCGACCCGTTCACCGTCGCCGGCACGATGACCGAAACCGAACTCCAAGCCGAAAACCTCCACGGCCACCGCTGGTGGACCCTCGACGAGCTCCTGACCGCCAAGACCCGCTTCGCCCCCCGCGCGCTGCCCACCCTGCTCCAGGAACTCCTACAGAACGGCCCACCGACCATCCCCACAAGGCTCGGCCTGTGAACCTCCGCCACGCCACCCGGGCCCTCCTCCTGGCTCCGGACGACCAGCTGCTGCTCCAGCACTGCGAACTCTCACACCTGTCCTTCTGGCTCGCACCTGGAGGAGGAATCGAGCCCGGCGAATCGCCGCACGAGGCGCTCACGCGCGAGCTGCGCGAGGAGCTCGGGCTGCTGACGTTCGCCATCGAGGACTACGTCTGGCGACAGGAGGCGGTCGGTCCGTACGCGAGCGGCTACGACGGCGTCCGCAACGACTACTACGTCGTTCGCACCGCGCACTTCACGCCTGAGTGGATGCCCGAGTGGGAGGCGGAGCACGTCACCGAGTGCCGCTGGTGGACGATCGAGCAACTGCTCGCGACCGACGCCGAGTTCTCACCCAAGGCGATGCCTGCTCTGATCAAGGCCTTGCTGACCGACGGCGCCCCCGCGGAGCCGCTGCGGTTCGGGGTGTGAGAAAGGCAGGTTGGGGTGGGGATCCGGGGGTGCCCGGGCTCACCAGGACCCGGTTCTCGTCGGAGCCGAGGTGGGCTCAGAGGCGCCGTACCCAGGTCAGGCGGCCCTCGTCCATTAGAGCGTGGCCGTCGGCTGCTTCGGCGACGGTGGGGTCGTGGGTGGCGACGACGACGGCGGCGCCGCGGTCGGCCTGCGTGCGGAGGAGGTCGAGGACGCGTTCGCGGTTGGTGCCGTCGAGCTCGCTGGTCGACTCGTCGGCCAGGATCGCCTTGCCCCGCTGGGCGATCCCGCGCGCGACCGCGACCCGCTGCTGCTCACCACCGGACAACTCCTCGACCAGGTGGTCGCCGCTCTCCAGCAGCCCGACCGCGGTCAGCGACTCCTCGATCACCCGGTCGACCTCGTCCGCGGGCCTCCGATCCGCGAGCAACGGCATCGACAGGTTCTCCCGCGCGGTCAGGACCCGGGCGAGCCCGTTGCCCTGCGGGATGAGTACGACGCCGTGCGCCGCGGCCGCCGGCCGGTCCGTGATCACCAACCCGTCCACCTCGATCTGACCGGACGCGACCGGCACCGCACCGGCGATTGCCCATAGCAACGAACTCTTCCCGGCCCCGGACGGCCCGCTGACCGCCAGCACGAAGCCCGGCGGTACGTCGAACGACACGTCCGCCACTGCGACCACCTCGCCGTACGCGACCGTCACCCTGCTGACCCTGATCACCGCGGTCCCTCCTGCTGCACCGGCGTCAGGCGGATCTCGCCGTCCTCCGTCGTCACCTGCACCAGCGTCCCCGCCGGCAGTAGTTCGGCGACGTGCGGCGGCAGTGGCAACGACCCGTCGGTCGCCACCACGGCGTACTCCTCACCCGACCGTCCCTCCGACGCGATCCGACCGTCCCGGATGGTGATGGTCCGCGGCAGCGTCGCCGCGACCTCCGGGTCGTGCGTGATCAGCAGGACCGTCATCCCGGTCTCCGCGTTGATCGTCCGGATCGCCGCCAGGACCTCGTCCCGAGCCCGGTGGTCCAGCTGACTGGTCGGCTCGTCCGCCAGCAGCAGACCCGGGTACGTCGAGATGCCCACGGCGACCGCACACAGCTGGATCTGCCCCGGCGAGAGCGACGCCAGGGGAGTGGCGGCGTGCTGTTGCAGACCTACCAGCGCGAGTACGTCGTCCGGACTCGGCAGCTCGCGGTCGCGGGGCGCCGCGCGTTGGGCGTAGCGGATGTTGTCCAGCGGCGTCAGATAAGGGATGAGGTTGCGCCCAGCCCCCTGCAGAACGATGCCGACATCGCCCGCGCGCATCCGGTTCAACTCGGCCTCAGTCATCGTCGCGACGTTGTGCTCGCCGATCTGCAACCTCCCCGCGCTCGGCGTCAGCAGACCACCACACAACTGCAGCAGTGTTGACTTGCCGGCACCCGACGGACCGAGCAGCCCGACCAGCTCACCAGGCCGCACGGTGATGCCGATGCCTGACAGCGCCGCGACGTCGTGGCCGTGGGCGCGGTAGATGTGCACCAGTCCCGTCGTACTGATCGCCAGACCCGTCATGTCAGCTCCTCCCGGATCCGGTGGTAGCCCGCGCGTCGGTTGACCCCGGTGCCGAGCAGCAAGGTCGCTACCGCCAGCACTGCGGTTCCAGCCAGCCAGAGCACGAGTGCGACGGTCCAGTTGGTGTCGAGCTCCAGCGGGACAGGCCCACCGGGATCCGCGAACAAGGGGATCAGTGGCAATGCCACCTGCGCCCCGACCACGCCACAAACCGTCCCGAGCAGGACCGCAAGCGCCACCGGACCGGTCTGCTCCCAACGCGCCGCTCGACCGGTCGTGGTTGCGGGTACGCCGGTGATCCGCAGGCTGGCGTAGTCCTGCGCCCGCGACCGCCACGACGTCACCACGGTCAGCAGCAGTACGACGATCGCCAGCGCCCAGCCCGCGATCCCGACGACCGGTGTCAGTTGCAACGCGAGCGCACTCGCCGACCGCCCGTACGACGCGATGCGGTCGGACCGCTGGTCGACGAGCTCGGCCGCGAAACCGGCCTGGTTGAGCTGGACAATGAGATTGTCGACAATCGCCAGGCCGTCCGCGTTCAGCCAGAGCTCGTAGTCGGTGGCCGCTTCGTCGACGCTCCCGGCGAGGCGTCGCACTGTTTCGAGATCCACCACCGCGGTGCGGTCCGGGTAGCGGTTCACCGGCCCGTGGAGTTGGTCGAGTTTGGCCAGCGGCATCGGCGAGCCGTCGATCGCCGGGCTGGTCGTCGCGGCGTCGTCGTACGGGTATTCCGGGGTGATCAGCGCGGGGACGACCGGCGGCACGGTCGCGTACTGCAGGAACTGGTCGTTGCCGAGACTCCGGATCGCGATCGTCAGCGATCCGCCGGCCTTGGCCGTGATCGAACCCTGGTCGGAGCCAGGCTGACGGACCGAGCTCCAGTCGGTTGCGGGACCGAGCGGGATCGACGGCCGGTCCGCGCTCGCGATCTTGCTGATCGTCACCTCACCCTCGACGCCGGCCTGGTCCAGTGGCTCGCGGCCGGCGCCGAGCTGCAACAGTTGGCAACCGCCGAGACAGTCCACGGCGGCCGTCAGGTCGAACTGCTTGCCAGGCACGAGCGGCATCGGCGGGAAGCTGACCAGAAGGCGGCTGCCGTTGCGCAGGCTGACCACACTCGCTCGCAGGATCACCGACCTCGGCGGCGCCATGGCCGGCTGCTCGCCGTTGGCGGTCTCCGCGGCGACCTGTTTCATCCGGCCGGTCGACGCCGTCACCGTCAGCCGCGCGCTGCGGAACTCGATCGGCTTCGGGCCGGTGGGTGCCTTCAGCTTCGCCCAGCCGTCCGCGTCGGTGAGCGAGTCGCCGCGGTACGCGATCCTGCGGAAGCTGTCGGGCTCGATCATCATCGACTTCAGCGCGTCCGGCGACGGCGGGCTCGCGACCACCACGGGCGTCAGCCACCGCCGGTCCGGATCGATCTGGTCGACCGCCTTGCTGAACTCACCGAGGTACAGCGCGTTCATCCGCAGCACGCCCTCGGCGCCCGTCTCGTATCCGGCCCGGGTCTCCCGATTGTGCTCGCCGACCGACGCTGCCTGTCCCGCGAACGCGAGGAGCGCGGCCGCGACCGCAACCGCGGCCACGATGCGGGTGCCCGCAGGACGGCGTGACACCTGCAATGCACCGAGTGCCAGACCGAGTCGACCCCGCCGGGCAGCCTGACGACTGAGCGCACCGGCTGTCGGCAGCAACAAGTGCGCGAACGCCAGCCCCGCCCCCAACGCCAGCAGAGCGGGCGTCAGCACGGGCAGCGGACCACGCCCGGCTCCGCTGAGCGCAGCGATCAGTCCAGCTACCGCGAACACGATGATGCCGAGGTCCACCACACCCAGAGCCCTGCGCCGACGCGGCACAACCCGTCGCAGCAGACCGGAGATCGGCTGCCGTACGACGCCGCGCACCTGCAGCTGTACGACGACCAGCGCAACCACGACTGCGACGGCCAGCGCCACCGGCACCGTCCACGGCAACTCGATCGGCGACCCGTTCCGCAACCAGGTCGCTCTGACGATCAGCAGCAGACCGAACCCGGTCAAACCGCCGGCAACGCTCCCGACCAGCACCGGCAGGCCGAGCTCGAGTGCAAGCGCCCGTGCGGTACGTCGTGCGCTCGAGCCACGTAGCCGGGCCAGTGCGATCTCAGGCCGCCGCTGGTCGACCACGGCTGCGAGCGCGAGTGCCAGCACGACCACCCCGAACAGGGCGACCTGCACCATCACCAGCGGAATGATCGTGGTCGCCTGCTCCCGCTCGCGCTGGACCCGATCGGCCAACGTGGCCAGGCCGGACGTGTTCTCGGCGAACAGTCCGAGCTCCGCCGCGTTGCCGTTGACCGTGTTCGACGCCGCCTGCAGACGCTCCAGATCGTCGATCCGTGCGACTCCGGGAATCGGCCGGGTGTCGGCGGTCAGCCGCGGAGCCCAGTCCGTCTGCGCGAACGTCGTACGGTCGGTGAACAGGTAGTCGGAGGATCCGGGATCCTTGGCGCCGGGGATGCGGGAGTGGCCGGTCGGGTACTGACCGAACCAGTAGGTCGCGCGGGGTTCCTTCGGCCGGTACAGGCCGACGACGGTGAGGGTGCCGCCGCCTTCGAGATTGTCCGACGGGAGGGCGTTGAGCGTGGTGCCGATTCTCAAGTCCCAGGTGTCGACGTCCGCGACCGACGCGACGACCTCGTTGGGCTTCTCGGGGCAACGTCCCTCGACCACGGTGAGCCGGTCGCAGTAGCCGTCCCGCCAGGTCAGCCGGCCGGATGGTGCCGGGTCGTCGCCGGTGCTCGGCAGGCGCCAGCCGACGTTCGAGTAGATGCCGTGCACCGGCGGCGTGAAGAGCGGCCTGAGGTCGGCCGGTACGAGCTGGTCGAGGGCTTCCGGGGACTCGGCCTGACCGGGTCCGCGCGACCGGGCCGGCGCCCGCGACTCGATCCGCCAGGCGGCGGTCAGGGCCTGGCCGGACAGCGCCTCGGTCATCACGGTCTGCTCGACCGCCCGCGCGAACCACGGCGCGAACACCGCGCAGGTGCCGATCAGCAGACTGACGCCGGTCAGGACCATCGCCTGGGTCCAGCGGTACCGCAGCGCCCTTCGTAAGAACATCCGGCCCCCTTCGTGCCCGCTCGAACATACGGGCCGGGCGGGGCTACGCCGTTGCATCGATGCAGAGTTGTTGTCCGGGGTCACTCAGGGTGACGGCGTCAGGGTCTTGCCCACAGCAACGGGTGACGACGGTAGGTTCGGGGCATGCGTGAAGCGAAGCTCGGTGACCTGCACGTCTCCTGCCTCGGCCTCGGTTGCATGGGGATGTCCCAGTCCTACGGCGTGACGACGGACGAGGCCGAGTCCGTCGCCACCCTGCACGCCGCCATCGACGCCGGCTGCACTTTCATCGACACGGCCGACGTGTACGGCGACGGCGCCAACGAGGAGCTGGTCGGCCGGGCGCTGGCCGGCCGCCGCGACCAGGTCGTGCTGGCGACCAAGTTCGGCTTCAAGAAGCCGGCCAGCCCGACCGATCCGCCCACGGTCGTCGACGGCAGCCCGGCGTACGCGCGCCAGGCCCTGGACGCCTCGCTGCGCCGGCTCGGCGTCGACCACATCGACCTGTGGTACCTGCACCGGCGCGACCCGAAGGTCCCGATCGAGGAGACCGTCGGCGCGATGGCCTCGATGGTCGAGGCGGGCAAGGTGCGGTACCTCGGGCTGTCGGAGGTCAACGGCGACACGGTCCGGGCCGCGCACGCCGTACACCCGATCAGCGCGGTCCAGAGCGAGTGGTCGCTGTGGACGCGCGACCCGGAGACCGTCGTGCTGCCGGCGCTGCGTGAGCTCGGGGTCGGCTTCGTGCCGTTCAGCCCGCTCGGCCGCGGCTTCCTGACCGGCCAGCTCAAGTCACCGGACGACTTCGAGCCGGACGACATGCGGCGCGGGCTGCCGCGGTTCAGCGGCGAGAACTTCCAGCGCAACCTCGACCTGGTGGAGAAGGTGCGGTCGCTGGCCGCGGAGAAGGGCGTCACGCCCGGCCAGTTGGCGCTCGCCTGGCTGCTTGCTCAGGGCAATGACGTGGCACCGATCCCGGGGACCAAGCGGCGCAAGTACCTGACCGAGAACCTCGGCGCCGTGGACGTCGAGCTGACGGCCGAGGAGCTGGCCGCGCTGGACGAGGCGTTCCCGCCGGACGCGGTGTCCGGGCAGCGGTACACCCAGGGTGGGATGGACCTGGTGGGCAAGTGATCGGCGTCACCGGCTCCACCGGCCGGCTCGGTTCGCGGATCGCGCGGTTGCTGGCGGAGGCCGGCGTACCGCAGCGGCTGATCGTGCGCGACCCCGGGCGGGCTCCGGCGCTGCCGGGTGCCGACGTGGTGCAGGCGGCGTACGGCGAGCAGGCGTTCGCGGACGCGCTCGACGGGGTGGAGACGTTGATGTTGCTCAGTGCAACCGAGTCGGCCGACCGGGTCGCGTTGCACAAGGCAACGGTCGAGAACGCGGTGGCGGCCGGGGTGCAGCGGATCGTGTACACGTCGTTCCTGGGCGCGGCGCCCGGGGCGACGTTCACGTTCGCGCGGGACCACTGGCACACCGAGGAGCACATCCGGTCCCTCGGCGTCGACTTCACGTTCCTGCGGGACAACCTGTACCTCGACTTCGTCACCGGCTTCGTCGGCGAGGACGGCGTCATCCGCGGCCCGGCGGGGGACGGGCGGGTAGCCGCGGTCGCCCGGGACGACGTGGCCGCGGTGGCGGCACGGGTGCTGGTGGAGCCGGGGCACTCCGAGGCCGTCTACGACCTGACCGGACCGGTTGCGTTCACGCTGGCCGAGGCGGCCGCCGTACTGTCCGCCGCCTGGGGGCGCCGGATCCGCTACGAGGCGGAGACCCTGGACGAGGCGTACCGCTCCCGTGAGTCGTACGGCGCTCCCGCGTGGGAGGTGGCCGGCTGGGTCACCTCGTACGCCGCCATCGCCAGCGGCGAGCTGAGCGCCGTCTCGACGGCCGTCGAGGACATCACCGGCCGCCCGGCGACCAGCCTGGACAGCTACGTGTCGCGGGATGCGGATCCTGGGGGTGGCGGGTGAGAAACTGGGCGGGTGCCGCTCTACCGGGATGAGGCGATCGTGCTGCGCACCCAGAAACTGGGTGAGGCGGACCGGATCGCCACGCTGCTGACCCGCGGCCGCGGCAAGATCCGCGCCGTCGCGAAGGGCGTCCGCCGTACGTCGTCCCGGTTCGGCGCCCGGCTCGAGCCGTTCAGCCACGTCGACCTGCAACTCGCCACCGGTCGCAGCCTCGACGTCGTCACCCAGGCCGTCACGATCGCGGCGTACGGCGAAGACATCGTCAACGACTACGCCCGCTACACCACCGGCACGGTCCTGCTCGAGACCGCCGACCGCCTCGTCGTCGAGGAGAAGGAACCCGCCACCCAGCAGCACCTCCTGCTGGCCGGCGCCCTCCGCGTCCTGTCCACCGGCGAACGCGAACCGGCCCTCGTCCTCGACTCCTTCCTCCTCCGCTCCCTCGCCATCTCCGGCTACGCCCCCTCCTTCGCCGACTGCGCTCGCTGCGGCGAACCCGGCCCGCACCGCGCCTTCAACCCCGCCGCCGGCGGAATGGTCTGCAGCTCCTGCCGCCCGCCCGCCTCAGCGATGCCCACCCCCGCCACCGTCACCCACCTCGCCGCCCTCCTCACCGGCGACTGGCCCACCGCCCTCCAAGCCGACCCCCGAACCCGCCGGGAAGCCACCGGCCTCATCGCAGCCTTCTTCACCTACCACCAAGACCACCAACTCCGAAGCCTCCCCCACCTAGACCTCACCTGACCCCTGCAACAACCTGCAACCTGTGGATATCCCCCCACCCCGGAACCGTACGTATGAAACAGTTGCACTCTCAGTAGTCTCGCTTCGCCTCGGAGGGTGCATGATCAGGCAGTTGGTGGCAGTGACGTCCGGCTTCGCAGCCCTGACGCTCATAACCGCCTGCAACTCAACCAACAGCGCCACCCCGCCACCCTTCACGCCGTCGACATCACGAACTCACCGACGCCGACACCCACCGAGTCCGCGGAGACCAAGGCAGTCGCCGCAGCTTCGACCGCCTACCGACAGTTCATCGCAGCGACCGACACGTCCTATGCGTCTGGTGGAGTCAATGTCGCCGAGCTCAAGAAGCACGCCACTGGCGTCATGCTCGCAGCCGAGCTGAACCAGGCGGCGACTTTCAGAGGCAGGAAATGGCACAGCGTCGGCCGTCAAAGAGTGGTGTGGGTCAAGCCGCTGACCGTAGGCAAGCCGGACGCGAGCGGGCAGATCAACGGGCTGACCCTTCAGGCATGCATCGACGGCTCGAAGGCCACGGCTGTAGACGCCACTGGGAAGAGCGTCAAGGCTCCAGGTACGCCGCTTGAAACCATTGACGAGATGCGCATGCTCCGTGTGCAAGGCATCTGGAAGGCCGACTACCCGCAGAGTCGGAAGGCTGGGAAGTGCTGATTCCCAAGGTCATTGCGGCGTCGGTTGTCGTCTTCGCCCTCACCGCGTCCGTCGCGACGGCCAACGTTCGGAACCCGCCCCAGCCCGGTGCGCCCGACTGTGTCTACAACGTCGTGAGCGGACAGTGCGAGATCGCCGTCAATGACGGCGACGATCCGCCCTCGACGTCCGGGACGGACAAGCCTGGGGCGAGCACGGCAGGCAGGTCAGAGTGCGTTTACGAGGGCAAGCCGATTCCGTGTCGGACGGAGAACGGCTTTTGGGATGCGGCGTCGGGGTGCTATTTGACACAGACACCGACGCTGGTGTCGATCGGACACTCGGCCAGCGTCTACCCGCCAGGCACGAAGTTCTATCGGTGCTGGGTCGTGCTTGGAGTGGTGGAGGGCAGGCCGGAGGGCATCGAGCGGTTTGAACCCGTTGTCCGGCCGCCGGGGGAGCCGGAGGCTATTGATCCTCGGGTGGCGGCTCAGCGGGTGGTGGAGACGATGGAGTTCGTGGCGCCGCGGCTCGGGTTGTCGCCGTACGTGCAGAGCTCCACGCGCGAGGGAATCGTGAACGTCCCGGTCTGGATGTGGGTGACCGATCCGGGTGCGCACACGACCGGTCCCCTCACCAAGCGAGCAACCCTGGGCGGCGTCACGATCTCCGCGACCGGGACCGTCGACCGGATCGAGTGGTCGATGGGCGCCGGCGACGTCGTCAGTTGCAAGGGAGGCGGTACGCCGTTCACGACAGCGAACGCCGAAGGCAAGTCGTTGAAGGAGATTCCGGCCTCTCCAACCTGCGGACACACCTACCGCAAGACCTCCCGCTGCGAGAAGCCCGGCCAGTTCCAGGTCACGGCGACCGCCTACTGGACTGTCCACTGGACCGGCGGCGGCATGGAAGGCGACATCCCCCTCAACTTCAGCCGCTCCACCACCCTCCGAGTCACCGACCTCCGCCCAGTCCTCGTCGCCCCCGAAGGTGGCGAGACCACGACCCAACCCAAGCCCCGCCCCTGCCCCTAGCCCACCACCCCGAATCGCCTCCACGGCGATGGACCACTCGGGGCGCGGAGTCGTGTCGATCCTCCTACCGTTCCAGCCCCGGGTGCGGCCGGCATCGATGACTCCGGTCGCGGTCAGAGGTCTTTCTCGGACTTCTTGGAACGATTCTGTGACGGCTGATCACCCTTGCGAGCTTGCGGGGTCTCCGCCGGAACCTGTGCAGCGCCTCCGGCCGGTGCCAGACCGCTGAACGCTTTCGACGCGGCCGAGCCTCGCTGGTTCGCCGTGAGGACCTCGGCGGTGCCTCGTTGATCGGGTGGCACGACCGAGTTCAGGTTCTGCGCGAACGCACGAAGTTCTGGTTGGGCGGCCATCTTGTCGAGAAGTTGGGACATGGTCCGCGGGTCGCGTTTGTTGCGGTTGACCATGTCCTGCAGCGCCCCCTGTACCTGCTGCGGGTTCTCCTGCAACTTACGACTGAGGAACTGGGACAGCTTCTCGACGCGCATCGCGTTCGGGCCGGTCGACGGCGGGTTGAAGTCCTTGACGTTGTCGGTGACGAGGACCGCCGACTCGCTCCGTACGGCGGCCGCCAGAACATGCTTGTCTTTCGGGTCGGCCTGCATCTGCGGTTCGAGATCTTCGTAGCCACTGGTCATCGCCTTGGGGAAGACCTTGTTCATCGTGGCGATGCGCTTGTCGATCTTCTCCTCGGACACACCTTCGGGCCGGTTACGGCGCATCTCGTCGAGCACGTGCTGCGACCAGCGCGGCTCGAACACATCGCGGTGGGCCACCGACATCAAGATGTCGTTGGTCAGTTGACCGCGAATCACGTTCGCATCCAGGAATGCGCGCTCCGTCCGCGTCGGACTGGTCGGCGGCGACGCCGTCACGCGCGGTTCCCGTCGCTGTCGTTCTCATCCCACGGCTCTTCGTCCAGCAACTCCTGCAGTGCTGCGCTTCGCTCCTGCCGGCGTTTGCTGTCCCACGCGATCACATCGGTCAGCCGCACCCAGTCGACGTACTCCGTCGACCTGAACGGAATGGCGCCCTCGCCAACATACGACCGCAGATCGTCGCGACCGATCCCGATCGCGTCGGCTGCCTCATCGATCGGCAGTTCGAGCCGCAGCGGCGTGATCTTGACCGCCTGCCCCGCTCGCATCGCCTCGAGCACATGCTGGACGGCCAGGTAGACCGCGTGCGGAATCTCCTCCCGCGCACCGTCCGGTCCAACCACCGCGGGTCCGTTGGGCACGATCTGCCGCTCGTCGGCATTCAGCAGGTAGATCCGCGCGTCAGTACTCGGCCCAGGCATGAGCCGAGTCTAGTGAACGCCGGATTCCGGCCGGACGGGCAGCGCGCCGTCCAGTTCCGAGCGCTGTTGTCACCTGACCGACCGAACTGGCGCGACCCGGCCGCCGACTATCCAAGGTCCTGCTCGGACTGCCTGTCCCGTTGAGCGTCCTGGTCAGTGGACTTGCGGGCTTCGGGCGTCTCCGCGGGCGCCTGAAGCCCGTCCAGAGGTGCCACCCCCTCGAGCGCCGTGTGCTGAGCTGAGCCTGGCCGGCCGGCTGCGAGCACCTCGGACGCGCCGCGCTGTTCTGGCGGTACGACGGAGTTGAGCTCCTGCGCGAATCCGCGGAGCTCCTGTCCCTCTGCCATGGTGTCGATCAGCGCGGACATGGTGCGCGGATCGCGGGTGTAGCGCCGCAGCATGTCGTGCAACGCCGCTTGCACGCGCTCGGGGTCTTCCTCGAGTTTGCGATTGAGGAACTGGTTGAGGCTCTCGACCCGCATCGCGTGCGGACCGGACGGGGGCGGATCGAAGTCCTTGAGATTGTCCGTGACGAGAACGTCCGACCCGCTGTGGACCGCCCCCGCCAGGACATGCTTGTCCTTCGGATCGGCCCGCATCTGATCCTGCAGCCCAGCCGGAGGAGCCTCCGTCAACGCCCCGGGGAACGCCCGGTTCATCGTCTTGATGCGCCGGTCGATGTCGGCCTCGGACAACTCCGGCGGTCGGTTGCGGCGCATCTCGTCGATGACGCCCTGAGTCCACCGTGGCTCGAACACGCGGCGGCCGGCCATCGACAGGAGTACGTCGGTCGTCTGTTGTCCTCGAATCACGTTGGCGTCGAGAAAGGCCCGCTCGACCCGAGTGGGGAGTGGCCTCCGCGTCTCGGTCACCGCTGTTCGTCGTCGTTCGTCGGATCGCCGCCCATCAGCTCGTCCAGGGCGGCCTGCTGTTCTGCGTAGCGTCTGTTGTCCCACTCGATGACGTCGGCGAGCTTGACCCAGTCGACGTACTGCGTGGACCGGAACGGGATGGCGCCGTTGGCAACGTTCTTCCGCAGGTCGTCACGGCCCATGCCGATCGCATCGGCCGCCTCGTCGATCGGTAGCTCCGGGCGAAGTGGTGTGATCTTGACGCCTCGGCCGTCCCGCATCGCCGCAAGTACGTGCTGGACCGCCTCGAACGCCAGCGCGGGAATCTCCTCCCGCACGCCGTCAGGACCCACGACCGCCGGCCCGCCGGGCACGACGCGGCGCTCGTCCGCATCCAAGAGGTAGATCCGCGAGTCAGTCGTCGGCCCAAGCATATTTGGATTGTAGTGACCTTCGGACCTACCTTCTCGAACCACCATCACACCGGCCTCAGCAGCTTCCCTTGGCCGGTACGGCGGCTTGAGCGTCATCCGGATCAACCAACACCGGCACCGCCTCGCCGATCCGCAGCTGAGTCGCCGCCTCCTCCGTCATCGAGATCTCCCCGGTATCACCCAACGTGCTCCGCCAGGTGATATCCCACTGAGCCGTAGCAGTAACCGGATATACGCACTTTTCCAATTCCCGCGACGACTTCTTATACCGATGCCCACAATCAGGCGAGTCCTTGATCCCCATCGCCTTCGTGTACGGCGTCCCGCCGCCCGCGCATCTAATGGTCTTCCCGTCACCCATCGACCAGTTGATCGCCTTGACCTGCGCGGTGGCGGTAACGCTCAGGCCGGGCACACTCGCCGTACGCGCGATCGGCCCCCAGGTGTTCTCCGTCTTGTCCACCCACAACCAGACCGGCATGTTCACCAGCCCGACCTGCCCCACGCCGGGTGCCGTCCTCACCAACGGTGGCGCCAACTGCATCATCGCCACCGCCCGATAGGCCAGCGTCACCGGATCAACCACCACCGTGTCGGGCTCCCCAGGCAACCAAACCCACTCAGTCACCAGATGCTCGCCCTCGTCATACCCCTGCTCACGAACACAAGCCCAGATAGACCCATCCGTGTGCCCCTCCCACCGAGGATCACTGAACGGCGGCGGAGGCACTTCCCGCTTCATATAACACTGCTGCCCATTCGACCAGTTGCCGAACTCCGGGTCGGTGCACGCCTGCGCCGCGCCACCGAACTGGCACGCTGGCTTGGTGGTGCCAACTTGCTTCCCATCGCTCCCAGGATCGCTGGGCGTGGAGGGGAGGACGATCAAGTTGGTCGCTACCCAGCGGCATTGGCCATAGGAGTTGCAGACCCATTCGTAGTTCGCGCCTGGCGGCGGCGGTTTGTCAGACCCGAACGCGAGTTCCCCCGACGTGGTCCACAAGCTCGCCATCAAGAGCGCGAGGACGATACGTCCGGCTCTGACCCTCAGCATTTCCCAGCCGCCTTCTCTGAGACCAGGAACCACATCTTCTCCCCGCCGGGTGCGGGTGGCGCGTAGACCAGTCGCGATGAGAACAAGTGCCGGTTGCCGTTGCCGGGCCCCATGGGGACCGGCTTGTCATCTCTCGTGAACCTGGTGACCACTCCGGAACTGTCGACGCAGTTGCTGAGCAATACTTCGGGTTGCTCAATCTCGAGCTTGACCGAAACCACCTTCTTGGTGAAGATCTTCGCTCTGCCACTCTGGTACCACCCGTTGCGTTCCTGGAAGCGAGCGTCTCCGATGACGGCGATGATCCACTCACCGCCGTTCCCGGCCTTCTCGAGACCGGACCGGTTGAGTGCTTCCGGATCGGCGAGCGCCTTCTCCACCGCAGCCCGAGCGGCGACGTAGCGGGCTTTGGCTGCGGTGATGGCTGCTGTTTCTTCTGGGGTCCATTCGGGGGTGGAGGGGGCGGTGGGGGTGGGGGTTGCGGTGGGGGACGTGGGGGTGGTGTTGGGGTGACCTGCCTCGGGGGAGCCATTGCAGGCTGTTAGCGCGGTGAGGGCGCTGAGCGTGGCGATGGCTACGGTGAGCGGTCGGGGGGTCATTCAGGCTCCGTTCTGGGTGCGGGTGGTGTAAGGGTGTCATACGGAGGGTGTTCGCCGGCCGGGGTTATCCACAGGTTGCAGGAAGCTGCAGGGGTGGTCGGTGGATGGGGTCGCGTGGTGGGAGAGACTTCGGTTATGTCGCCTATTGGTCGTCGTCGGGGTCGGGATGTCGGGAACGCCGCGAGGGACAAGGTGGTCGTGCCGCCGGATGCGCATCCGTCGGGTGCCCGGCCGCCGCACATCCCGGCGGAGCTGGTGCCTCAGCACGTCGCGATCGTGATGGACGGGAACGGGCGGTGGGCCAAGCAGCGGGGTCTGGCCCGGACCGAGGGGCACAGGGCGGGGGAGGCGTCGCTGCTGGACGTGATCAAGGGCGGCATCGAGATCGGCGTGAAGTACATCTCGGCGTACGCGTTCTCGACCGAGAACTGGGCCCGCTCGCCCGAAGAGGTCCGCTTCCTGATGGGGTTCAACCGGGAGGTGATCCACCGGCGCCGGGACGAACTCGACGCGATGGGCGTACGCGTGGTGTGGTCCGGCCGGCGGCCGCGGCTATGGAAGAGCGTGATCGACGAGCTCGAGTACGCGCAGGAGCGGACCAGGCACAACGACACCATCACCCTGCAGTTCTGCGTGAACTACGGCGGTCGTGCCGAGCTCGCGGACGCGATGCGGTCGATCGCCCACGAGGTTGCCGCCGGCAAGATCAAGCCGGACCGGATCACCGAGCAGACGGTCGCGCGGCACCTGTACGCACCGGACATCCCCGAGGTGGACCTGTTCGTCCGCTCGTCGGGCGAGCAGCGTACGTCGAACTTCCTCGTCTGGCAGCTCGCGTACGCCGAGATGGTCTTCCTCGACACCCTCTGGCCGGACTTCGACCGCCGCGACCTGTGGCGGGCGATCGAGCTCTACGCCCAACGCGACCGCCGCTACGGCGGCGCCATCCCCAACGAGCTAGCCCAGTAGCCAACGGGGTAGCCCAGTAGTCGACGTGGAGCCCAGTAGTCAACGAGGCAGCCCAGCAGTACGTCGCTAGCGGGGCCGGGGGTTGGGGAGGAGGCCTTGTTCGATGGCGACCGTGACGGCTCGGGTGCGGTCGTCGACGTCGAGTTTGGTGAACAGGCGTTGGAGGTGCGTCTTGACCGTCGCCTCGCCGATGAAGAGTTCCCGGCCGATCTCGGCGTTGCTGAGACCGCGGGCGACCGCGGCCAGCACCTCCAGTTCACGCGGCGACGGCTGAGCGGTCGCCGGCGCGGTCGGCGTACGCAGCCGTGACATGAGCCGAGCAGCAACGGGCGGCGCCAGCACTGTCTCGCCCCGAGCGGCGGCGCGGATGCCGTCGAGCAGCTCCGCGTGCGGCGTGTCCTTCAGCAGATAACCGGCCGCGCCTGCCTCGACCGCGTGCAGGATGTCGGTGTCCGTGTCGTACGTCGTCAGCACCAGCACTCGCGTCGACGGATGCCTGGACACGATCGCCTCGGTCGCGGAGACCCCGTCCATGCGCGGCATCCGCAGATCCATGAGTACGACGTCCGGCTCGGTGGACTGCACCAGCGCGAGGGCTTCGTCGCCGTCGCCCGCTTCGCCGACCACCGAGATGTCCTCGGTGACCGCGAGCATGCCGATCAGTCCGGACCGCACCACGGGATGGTCGTCGACCACCAGTACTCGAATCACACGTCCTCCGCCGGAATCAACACCTGCACCCGGGTCCCACGACCCGGCGCACTCTCCACCTGCACCGATCCACCCGACTCCTCGACCCGCCCACGCATCGCCGCCAGCCCGAAGCCGGCCTCCGTCGCACCCGGCGTGAACCCGGACCCGTCGTCGCGGATCTCGATCCACACGCCGTCGTCGGACAGGCCCAACGTGATCTGCACCTGCGTCGCGCCGGCGTGCTTGCGAACGTTCGCCAACGCCTCCTGCGCCGACCGCAACAGCACGACCTGCTGTCCTTGCGGGAGCGCGGCGACCTCCTCGTCCGGCAGATCGAGCGACACCTGTACGTCGACGCCGGTCTCGGCCGCGAAGCGCTCGGCCTGCCGCCGGAGCACCTCGGTCAACGTTGCCCCGGACAACGCAACCGGGGTGAACGCGGCAACCAGCGCACGGGCCTCGGCCAGGTTCTCCCGGGCCGTGTCCTCGATCGCCGCCAGCCGGGCCGCGGCGCCCTCGGTGCCGCCGCGTTGCAGCTCGACCGCAGCCGTCTGCGCGAGCATCACGATGCTCGTCATGCCTTGCGCGAGCGTGTCGTGGATCTCTCGCGCCATCCGCTCACGCTCGGCCATCACGCCGGCACTGTGGTGCGCCTCGGCGAGCTCGTCCCGGGCCGACTGCAGCTCCTCGATCAGCTCGGCGCGCTGCTCGCTCTGGGTGATCACCCGCTCGATCCAGATGCCGAACAGCAGGCTCACGACCAGGCTGACCGCCATCCACGGCAGGATCGACCAGAAAGCGTCCCAGCCCCAGCCGGCGCTCCACAACTGGGCGGAGCCGACGCAGATCACCAGGAGCAGGCTGATCGCCGCTCCCTCGCGCACCTGCTCGGACAGCAGCCAGATCTGCGCCGACGCGATGAACATCAGGAACACCGACGGCGGATACAGCGCGACCAGCACCATCAAGCAGCCGATCATCACCAGTCGGTACGCGTACGACGGAAGCGGCCGGCGGGACAGGATCGCGGGCATCCCGACGAACTGGTACGCCGCTGCCAACACAACGGTTGCACTCGTGTAGACAATCCGACGCCCAGGGCTGAGGTCGGCCGTGAACGAGACCGCCAGCGTCATCGCCACCAGCACCCAGAACACGATGTGCCAGCCGATCAGCGATCGCAACCAGATCGGCTCGTCCACCCGCGTCCTCGGCTCCACGGTGTCTATCTTCCTCTCATCTGATTGTCGACAATCAACCCGCGTCTCGGCGGGTCCAGCGGAACGCCCGCTGAGCGACGACCAGACCGACGATCAGCCACACCGACAGCACGATCGCGCCGGTGCCGAGCTGCCAGGACCCGTCCGGCTCGTTCACCTCGAAGCCGGCCGGCAGGAACACCGACCGCATGCCCTGCGCGAGCCACTTCAGCGGGAAGATCTCCGCGACCGACCGCATCCACTCGGGCAGGCTGCTGTAGACGAAGTACACGCCGGAGATGAACTGCAGCAGCAGGACGACCGGTGTGACCACCGCCGACGCCGCCTTGCCTGAGTTCGGGACGACGGAGAACGCGATTCCGAGCACCGATCCGGAAGCCGTGCCGAGCACGAAGATCCAGAGGAAGTGCAGCCACTTCGTGGGCTCGGAGGGGATGTCGACACCCAGCAGCAGGCCGGCCAACGCGAGCAGCAGCCCGAACTGCAGCACCGACGTGACCAGGACCAGGCCGATCTTGCCGATGAAGTAGGACTGCGGCGACATCGGCGTGCCGCGCAACCGCTTCAGCAGGTTCTCGTCGCGTTCCATCGCGATCGTGATCGACAGCGACTGGAAGCTGGTGAGGAAGATGCCGGAGGCAATCATCCCGGGAGTGAAGTAGGTGGCGGCGTCGACTCCGTCGGCGAAGTCGGTGCCGCTGAACACGGCCGAGAAGATGCCCAGGAAGATGATCGGGAAGAGGAAGGTGAAGATCAGTTGGTCGCGCTCGCGGAAGAACTGCTTGACCTCCAGTCCGGTCCGCGAGAGTCCGACCTTCATCGGCGACGGGAGTACGGCGCTCACTGCGCGGCTCCTTCCAGGTCCGGAGCGGCGGTGGCCGACCCGATCAGTTCCAGGTAGATGTCTTCGAGGCTCGGTCGCCGTACCTCGAGCTCGGGCACTTCCGCACCGTCGTACTGCGCCATCAGCCGGGCGATCTCGGCGGTCGGCCGGTCGGTGCGGATCTCGCGCATGCCGTCGGCGGACAGCCAGGAGACTCGCGCCGTCCGGGCGCCGCGACCGCCGAGGGTCTCCGGGGTCCCGATCTCGACCATCCGGCCGTCGGCGATCACCCCGACGCGGTCTGCCAGGTGCTCGGCCTCGTCCAGGTAGTGCGTGGTGAGCAGGATGGTGGTGCCGGCGGTCCGGAGGTTCTCGATCAGCGTCCAGAACTGGCGGCGCGCCTCGGGGTCGAAGCCGGTGGTCGGCTCGTCCAGGAAGAGCAGTTCGGGGTTGCCGATGACGCCGAGCGCGACGTCGAGGCGGCGGCGCTGACCACCGGACAGCTTGCGCGTGCGGGTACGGCGCTTCTCCGTCAGACCGACCGCCGCGATCACCTCGTCGGGATCCCGCGGATCCGGGTAGTAACCGGCGAAGTGATGCACCAACTCGGCGACCGACAGCTCGGCCTCGTCCCGGGACGTCTGCGCGACGATGCCGATCCGCGACCGCCAGAGCCGGTCGCCGCGGACCGGGTCGACGTCGAGGACGCTGATCGAACCCTCGTCCGCGCGGCGATACCCCTCCAGGATCTCCACGATCGTCGTCTTGCCGGCCCCGTTCGGCCCGAGCAGGGCGAACACCTCACCCCGGTGGATGTCCAGGTCGACCCGGTCGACCGCCAGCTTGTCCGGGTACCGCTTCACCAGCCCCCGCACCCTCACAGCCTCAGCACTCTCCATGCCTCCAACCCTCCCGTGCCACCTCCGGCCCTCGGGAGCACCGCCCGGATGACCCGCTGTCCCCCGACCGGGGGACACCCCGCCGAGTCCTGTCTGCGGGCGGGTGTAAAGGAGGGCAGCAGGGCGGTGGTCGGGGAGGTGGTAGTGGCGGCGCGCCCGGGCGGGATGACGCGGGCGGAGGGCGCCGGTAGCGTCGGGGCATGCGGCAGACGGTGCGTGGTGTGGTGGCGATGGGCAAGGGGCAGCCGGTCTCGATCGAGGAGATCACGGTGCCGGATCCTGGCCCGGGTGAGGCAGTGGTGAAGGTGCAGGCCTGCGGCGTCTGCCACACCGATTTGCACTACCGCGAAGGCGGCATCAACGACGAGTTCCCGTTCCTGCTCGGCCATGAGGCGGCCGGTGTCGTGGAGGCGGTCGGCCCAGGCGTCACCGACGTCCAGCCGGGGGACTTCGTCGTACTGAACTGGCGGGCCGTGTGCGGCAACTGTCGCGCCTGCCTGCGCGGCCGCCCGTGGTACTGCTTCAACACGTACAACGCCGAGCAGAAGATGACGCTTGCCGACGGCACCGAGCTCTCGCCGGCGCTCGGTATCGGCGCGTTCGCCGAGAAGACCCTGGTCGCGGCCGGCCAGTGCACGAAGGTTGACCCGGCCGCCAAGCCCGAGGTCGCCGGTCTGCTCGGCTGCGGCGTGATGGCCGGCCTCGGCGCCGCCATCAACACCGGCAACGTCGGCCGTGGAGACTCGGTCGCGGTGATCGGCTGCGGAGGTGTCGGTACGGCGGCCGTCGTCGGAGCCCGCCTGGCCGGGGCCGCGAGGATCATCGCCCTCGACATCGACGAGCGCAAACTCCAGACGGCCCGGGAGCTCGGCGCGACCCACACGGTCAACTCGAAGGGCCTCGACCACGACGGCGTGGTGGCCAAGGTCCAGGAGCTGACCGGTGGGTTCGGCGCCGACGTGGTGATCGACGCGGTCGGACGCCCGGAGACCTGGAAGCAGGCGTTCTACGCCCGCGACCTGGCCGGCACCGTGGTCCTGGTCGGCGTACCGACACCGGAGATGACACTCGAGATGCCGCTGCTCGACTTCTTCGGCCGCGGCGGCTCACTCAAGTCGAGCTGGTACGGCGACTGCCTGCCGACCCGCGACTTCCCGCTGCTGATCGACCTCCACCTGCAGGGCCGGCTGCCGCTGGACCGCTTCGTCTCGGAGACGATCGCGCTGGACGAGGTGGAGGCCGCGTTCACCAAGATGCACCACGGCGACGTCCTACGCTCAGTGGTGATCTTCTAGAACGAGATCCACACATCCGGCGGCGCGCCCGGAGCACCCTTCACGGGCCGCTTCTCCTCGGACCACGACGACCCGGAGATCTCGGCCGCGACCCGCCGCCAGAACCGGACCGCCGTCTCGTTGCTCTCCTGGAAAGCGACCTCCCACCGCCCCGGGTGCTGGGCGACCACGTCCTGTACGGCGCGCAGCCCGAGGCCCTGTCGTCGTACCGGCCGGACGAGGAAGAAGCTGTTCAGCACCCGCACCGGCTCCGTCAGCGCGCGCACGAACGCGAACCCGACCGGGTTCTCCCCGGTGTGGAACAGGTAGCCCGCCCAGTTCGGATCACCGGTCAGGACGTTCTCGAGCCAGTCGCTGCGGTAGCTCCCGTCCGGCCGCGGCAGCTGCCCCTGATACTCCGACAGGTCGTGCCGGAACATCAGGAACAGCCGCTCCAGCACCACCCGATCGGCCGAACCGGCACGGCGTACCACCAAGTCGGACATGAGTCTCCTCAGCAACGAGAAATGGGATGAGAACGCAGAAAAGCCTCCCGCGGGCAGCGGAAGGCTTACTACGGGCAGTTTACCACCCAGGTCCCGGATCAGGCCTTCTGGCAGTCCTGACAGGTGCCGAAGATCTCGAGGGTGTGACTGATGTCGGCGTACCCGTGCTCGGCCGCGACCTTGTCGGCCCAGCGCTCCACCGCCGGCCCCTCGACCTCGACGGTGCGGCCGCAGTTGCGGCAGACCAGGTGGTGGTGGTGCCCGCGGGAGCAGCGCCGGTACGCCGTCTCGCCGTCGGCGGTCCGGAGTACGTCGACCTCGCGGGAGTCGGCCAGCGCCTGCAGCGTGCGGTAGACAGTGGTCAGGCCGACAGCCTCACCGGCGGACCGGAGCTCCTGGTGGATCTCCTGGGCGGTCCGGAAGTCGTCGAGATTGTCGAGCGCGGACGCGACCGCGGCGCGCTGACGGGTCGAGCGTGTTCCGATGGCCACCGTTCCTCCTGTCATTCCGTCGCCGTGATTCTCCCGGCGACCCAGGGCAATTCTAGTGCTCGTCCCAATGATCACCGTGCGCCGCGTGCAGGTGACCGTCGTGCACGTAGTCCACATGGTCCCCGTGCTCGACGGCAGTGTGGCCGCACTTCGCGGTGTGGGTGTGCGGGTGCCCAGCGCTGACCACGTGCGGTGCCGGCTCGGGTACGCCGACCTCCGGCTCCTCGTCCGCGAGCGGTGCGACCCGCCCTTGCCGCCGCCGGATCAGCGTCCCCACCGTCGCGGCCACCACGAACCCGGCCAGCGCGAGTACGACGATGGTCGCGCCCGGAGCCACATCCGCGTGGTACGACGTGATGATGCCGGCCAGGCACGCGACCACACCGATCCCACACGCCACCACGAACGTACTGCGGAACGACCGGGTGATCTGCTGCGCGGTGGCCACCGGCACGACCATCAGCGCACTGACCAGCAGCAACCCCACAGTCCGCATCGCCACCGTGACGGTGACCGCGGCCATCACGGCGATCACCAGGTTGAGCAACTGCACTCGCAGCCCGGTGACGCGCGCGAACTCCTCGTCCTGGCAGACCGCGAACAACTGCGGTCCGAGACCGATCGCGACGACCAGTACGGCGACGGCCAGCCCGACGACGACGTACAGGTCGGAGGGAGACACCGTGGTGAGTGAGCCGAACAGATAGGTGTTCAACGTGGCCGCACCCTGTCCGGCGAGGCCGATGAGCAGCACACCGCCCGCGATGCCGCCGTAGAAGAGCAGTGCGAGCGCGACGTCGCCGCTGGCCTTGCCGCGGGCACGGACCAGCTCGATCGCGGTCGCGCCGATGATGGCGACGATGATCGCGGTGAGGACCGGCGCCGTCCCGGTGAGCAGGCCCAGGGCGACACCGGTGATCGCGATGTGACCGATCCCGTCGCCCATCAGCGACAACCGGCGCTGGACCAGGTAGGTCCCGATCGCCGGTGCCGACAGTCCGGTCAGCAGGCCGGCGATCAGCGCCCGCTGCATGAACTCGAGCTCGAACAGGGTCACGACAGCCACCCCGGCTCTTCGCCGCCGTGCGAGTGGTGGACGTGCGCATGCGTCTGCGAGACGTGCGGCGGGCCGTCGTACACGATCCGGCCGCGGCGCAGGACCACGGAACGGTCGATCAGGGCGTCCATCGGGCCGAGGTCGTGGCTGACCATCACCACGGTGGTGCCGCGGGCGACGCGTTCGCGGATCGCGTCCGCGAAGATCTGCTGGCTGGCCAGGTCGACGCCGGCGGTCGGCTCGTCGAGGATCAGCAGCTCCGGATCGGACACCAGCGCCCGCGCGATCAGCACGCGCTGCTGCTGCCCGCCGGACAGCTCGGCGACCGCGTCCTTGCGCCTGTCGGCCATGTCGACGATCTCCAGCGCCTCGTCGATCGCCTGCTTCTGCGCGGCCCGCAGGGGAGTGAACAGCCGCCGCGTCGACAGCAGTCCGGACGACACCACCTCGTGGACGGTCGCCGGTACGCCGCCGGCCGCGGTGATGCGCTGCGGGACGTACCCGATGCGATGCCACTGCCGGAAGCGCGGCACCGGCGTACCGAACAGGCGCACCTCACCACGGGCCGCGGGGAGCAGGCCGACGACGGTCCGGACGAGGGTGGACTTGCCGGAACCGTTGGTGCCGAGGACGGCGACCACCTCGCCCTGGCGGATCTGCAGGCCGACGCCCCGCAGCACGAGACGACCGCCCAGGTCGACCGAGAGATCGGCGACCTGGACGGCCATCGCAGCAGTGCCTGGTGATGTCACGCGCAGCTGTTCGCCTTCCGGAGCTCCTGCAGATTCTCCCGCATCAGCGTCAGGTAGGTCTCCTGGGAGTTGGCGTCCGACAACCCCTCGATCGGGCTGAGTACGGCGGTCTTGACGCCGACGTCACGGGCGATCGTCTCGGCCACCTTCGGGCTGACCAGCTCCTCGGAGAAGATCGTGGTGACGTGCTGGGCCTTCACGATGTCCTGGACCTCCTTGATCCGGGCCGGGGTCGGCTCGGCGCCCGGGCTGAACCCGGCGATACCGACCATCGTCAGACCGTACCGCTTCGCGAGGTAGGCGAAGGCCTGGTGACTCGTCACGAAGGTCTTGAGTTGGCAGCTGGCCAGTCCGGTCTTGAACTCCGAGTCGAGCTTGCCGACCTCGTCGACCAGCGTCTTGGCACGGGCCTTGTAGCCGTCGGCGTTGGCGCTGTCGGCCTCGACCAGCTTGTCGGTGACGGCCTGCACCACGTCGGCGTACCGGACCGGGTCGAGCCAGAAGTGCGGGTCGAGCGCCTCGCCCTCCTCATGGGACGGATCAGCTTCGTCACTGTGCGTATCGGGCGTCCCGGGGGAGGTGCTCTCCTCGGCGTGCTCCTCGCCTTCCTCGTGCTCCGCGAAGTCGGCGCCGGTCGCCTCCAGTTTGGCCGCCGGGGCGACGTCGAAGCCGGCCTCCTTGGCGTTCTGGTCGATCGCCTCGTCCACTGCGGGCTGCAGGCCCTTCTCGTAGACGACCAGCTTCGCCTCGGCGATCTCACCGACCTGCTTGGGCGTGAGCTCGAGGTCGTGCGGCTCGACGCCGGGCGCGGTCAGGGTGGTCACGTTCACCGCGTCACCCCCCACTGTGCGGGCGATGAACTCGAGCGGGTAGAACGAAGCGACGACGTCGAGCTTGTCGCCACCGGAGCCGCTGGCGGACGAGTCGCCGCATCCGGCCAGGGTGAGGGCGGCGGCCAGAGCGGTGGCGCCGGCGACGACAGCACGAGTACGAGATCTCATGACAATCATTTTCATTTAATTGGAAGTGGTTGTCAAAACAGGGAGTTGACCTCATGGCCAGGCGCAACGCCGGACGCAGACGAGCCGACCACCGGGCCAACCGGCGCCGCAGCCTCGACATTCCCGCGGGTCCCGGTCATGGGCACGGTCATGGACACAGTCACGGGCACGGACACGGGCACAGCCACGGACACGGCGATCACGTGGTGGACACCTCGGTCGTGGACGCGGACGCGATCGTCGCCCGGCGCGTCCGGATCGTGGTCGCCGCGGTACTGATCCCGCTGATCACGGCCGCGGTGGTCGCGATGATCGTGCTGTGGCCGGGCGGCGGGGTGAAGGTCGCGTCGTACCAGACGGACACCGCCCGCGGTCAGGTCACGGCGATCACGGCCTGTCCGGATCCGAAGGACCAGTGCGACCTGGCGACGGTCAAGCTGAGCACCGGCCCGGAGGAGGGGCAGTCGGTCCAGGTCACGGTGCCCAAGACCGATCAGGTGGCGATCCCGGTCGAGGTCGGTCAGTCGGTGATGCTCGGCGTACAGGCCGATGCCCAGACGGAGACCGATCGGTACCAGTACGTCGACCACGACCGGTCCCAGCCGCTCCTCCTGCTGGCCGCGCTGTTCGCGGTGGCGGTGGTGGCGTTGTCGCGCTGGCGCGGGTTCGCGGCGCTGATCGCGCTCGCGGTCACCGCGGTCATGCTCACGCAGTTCATCCTGCCGGCGATCCTGAAGGGCTCGAATCCGCTGGTGGTCGCGGTGGTCGGCGGCACAGTGATCATGACGATCGCGCTCTTCCTGACGCACGGCATCACCGCGGAGGCGTCGATAGCCCTGTCGGGCACGATCGCGGCTCTGGGGCTGACGGTCCTGCTCGGCTGGTTCTTCACCGAGTTGACCCAACTGAGCGGCCTCGCGTCCGAGGGCGCGTCCGCGGCGAAACAGTTCGCCCCCGACCTCAACCTGACCGGACTCCTGGTGGCCGGCATGGTGATCGGCGCCTTGGGTGTCCTCGACGACGTCACCGTCACGCAGGCGGCCGCCGTCTGGGAGCTGTCCGCTGCGAACCCGTCCGCGAGCCGGCGTGAGCTGATCGGTGCGGGCCTCCGGATCGGCCGTACGCACGTCGCCTCGGTCGTCAACACCCTCGTCCTCGCGTACGCCGGAGCCGCGATGCCGACCCTGATCGTATTCGCCATCCAGGGGCTTCCCGGCCGGTACGTCGTCTCCACGGAGACCGTGGCGATGGAGGTCGTCCGGGGTCTCGTGGGCAGTCTGGGGATCATCGCCGCCGTCCCGCTGACGACTGCGCTCGCGGCGATGGCGGTGGCCCACCGCTCCAAGGACCTGGTCACCACGGAACCGGAGCACGTCGGTCGCTGAAACCCCTTGTCACAAAAGGGGAACCAAGTCTTCACAGCGCGTCGTCAGACTCCTACAGTGCGTACTAGGTCACGGAAAGTCCGCCCACGATTACTTTCCGTGCCCTGACGGGGTGAGGAGGTCGGAATGAGGTTCCGGCATCGGGACGGGTCGACGGTCCATCTGGGCTACAGCGCCACTGTGCACCCGGCCGAGGATCTGGACGGGGTAATCGCCGGCCTGGACGGCTACGCAGCGCTCGTCCGGCAGGAGCTCGACGTACCGCGGCTCGGCGTCGGACTGTGGTTCGCGAGCCCGCTCGCCGACCGCCTGGCGAACTCGCCGGCCGCGATCAACAAGCTCCGCCGCGCCCTCACCCGCAACCAGTTGGAAGTCGTCACGCTGAACGGCATCGCCCACTCGTCGTTCACGGACGCGGTCGTCGGCACGAAGGTCTACTGCCCGGACTGGACCGAGCCCGAGCGCCTGCGCTACACCCTCGACCTGGTCGACATCCTCGCCGTGCTGCTGCCGCGCGACGCGTCGTACGGATCGATCTCGACGCTTCCGCTCGCCTGGCGGGTGCCGTGGTCGAAGGCGCGGGACAAGGCCGCGCAGAAGGCGTTCGAGCGACTCGACTGGCACCTCGAGCGGACCGAGCAGCGCACGGGCCGCAAGATCCGGGTCGCCGTCGAGCCCGAGCCGGGGTGCGTCCTCGAGATGACCGGACAGGCCGCCGCCTGGCTCAGCCGCTACTCCAGTCCGTACGCCGGTTCGTCGCGGATCGGACTGGGGTTCGACGCGTGTCATCTCGCGGTCCAGTTCGAGGAGCCGACGGAGGCGTTCGAGACGTTGTGGCGAGCCGGAGTGGACGTGGTGAAGGCGCAGCTGTCGGCGGCTCCACAGCTCGTGGATCCGTCGGATACCGCGGCTCGGCGCCGTCTGGCCGACCTCGGCGATCCGCGCTACTTGCGGCCGGTGCGGGAGTGGTGTGGGCCTGGGGTCGACGACGTCGAGCAGGCGTACCAGTTGTCCGGCCACGCGGCCTGGCGGATGCACGCGCACGTCCCCGCCCATTGCTCGCTACCCGATCCGCTCACCGGGACCAACGCCGTACTCGAGGACTGTCTGGCGCGGCTGGTGGGGTGCGGTCAGCCGCTCACGCATCACCTGGAATCGGAGACGTACGCGTGGGCGCGGAAGCCGCGAACCCCCGAGACGCTGGCGAAGAAGATCGCGAAGGAGCTCGACTGGCTGCGAAAACGTCTGCTGTCCTTGGGACTGCAAGAGATCTCAGGCTGACTCGCGGACGACGAGCTCGGTCGGCAGGATGACCGACTCGGCCTCGCCGTCGGCGAGCAGGTCGAGCAGCAGCCGAGCTGTGCGCGCCGCCTGGTCGCCCATCGGGCTGCGGATCGTGGTCAGTGCGGGAGCCGTGTAGAGCGCGGCCTCGATGTCGTCGAAGCCCACCACCGCGACGTCGTCGGGCACCCGCCGGTCGGCCTCGCGCAGGGTCCGGAGCGCGCCGATCGCCATCAGGTCGTTGGCCGCGAACACCGCGTCCAGCTGTGGGTCGTCGTCCAGCAGTTGCCGCATCGCCTCGGCGCCGGAGATGCGAGTGAAGTCGCCGAGGGCAACGATCGAGCGCCGGCCGGTGCCCTGCAAGGTCTCCCGGTACGCCGTCAACCGGTCCTGGGCCGCGGTCATGTCGAGTGGCCCCGAGATGGTCGCGATCCGGCGGCGGCCCTGCTCCAGCAGGTGGTGCACGGCCTTGGTGGCACCGCCGACGTTGTCGTTGTCGACGTACGGCATCAGGCCGCGGGCCGCCAGCCGGCCGTGCGAGACCACGGGCAGACCGGTCCGCGCCAGCAGGGCGGGGAGCGGGTCGGAGCCGTCCATCGAGACGAGCATCGCGCCGTCGACGTGACCGGCCGCGAGGTACTGCTCGACGCGGCGCCGGCTCTCATCCGAACCGGCGAGGACCAGGGACACCTGTTTGCCCGCGTGCTCGAGCTCGCGGCTGGCGGCCCGGACGACCATCGCGAACATCGGGTCGTCCGACACCAGGCCGGCCGGCGGGTCGGAGACGATGATCGCGATCGTGTTCGTCCGCTGGGTGACGAGATTGCGGGCGGCACCGTTGGGCACGTACCCGAGCTCGGCCACCGCGGCCAGCACCAGCTCCCGGATCCCGGGCGCGACCGTCGGCTCGCCGTTGATCACCCGCGAGACGCTCGACTTGGACACGCCCGCCCGAGCCGCCACCGCGTGCAGGGTCGGCCGTCGCATGACCTGAGCATCCCGACGGTTCCGGAACCTGTCAACCCTTGACACCGTTCCCGCAGCCGCCCACGCTCAGGCTCAGGGAACGTTCCCCCAGCTTTCGCCCGACCGCCCCGGAGACGCCCATGAAACCTTCGTCCGCTCCACCGCGGCTTCGTGCCGCCGCCGTCGTCGTCACCGCGCTCTCTCTGCTCTTCGCCTTCCTCGTCACCACCCCTGCCCGGGCCGCCGATGTCCTGCTCTCCCAGGGCCGGACCGCGACCGCGTCATCCACGGAGAGCGTCGCCTTCCCGGCGTCGGCCGCCGTCGACGGCGACGGCGGGACACGGTGGTCCAGCGGGTTCTCCGACCCGCAGTGGATCCAGGTGGACCTCGGTCGGACGGCGACCGTGACGCAGGTGCAGCTCGCGTGGGAGGCGGCGTACGCGTCCGCCTTCCAGCTGCAGACCTCCACCGACGGCACCACCTGGACCACCGTCCACACCGCCACGAACGGTGCCGGGGGCAACCAAACGATCGAGGTGTCGGGGTCCGGCAGGTACGTCCGGCTGCTGGGCACCTCGCGCGCCACGCAGTGGGGTTACTCGCTCTGGGAGTTCAAGGTGTTCGGCACCGGCTCGGCGCCTGGAAGCGGTCTGCTGTCGTACAACAAACCCGGTGTCGCTTCGTCCCAGCAGCACGACAGCAACTGCTGGGAGTGCACGCCGGCCCGCGCGTTCGACCTCGACCCGGCCAGCCGCTGGGCGACCGCGACCGACTCCGGCTGGGTCGACCCGGGCTGGATCTACGTCGATCTCGGCGCGGTCGCACAGATCGACAAGGTCGTCCTGCAGTGGGATCCGGCCTCGGCGAAGTCGTACCAGCTCCAGGTCTCCAACGACGCCACCAACTGGTCGACGATCTACCAGACCACGACCGGTCCGGGTTTCAAGGAGACGCTCGCGGTGTCGGGCAGCGGCCGGTACGTGCGGATGTACGGCACGCAGCGCAATTCGCCGTACGGCTATTCGCTGTGGGAGTTCCAGGTCTACGGCACCGGGGGCGCGCCGAACACTCCGCCGACTCCGCCGGAGGACCCGGCCGACCCGCCGCAGCTGATCTGGGCCGACGAGTTCGACGGCGCGGCCGGGGCCAAGCCGGACGCCGCCAAGTGGAGCGCTGACCCGGGCATCGGGCAGAACAACGAGTTGCAGGTCTACACCAACCACGACAACGCCCAACTGGACGGTCAGGGCCACCTCGTGCTGGAAGCGCGCCGGCAGCCGACTCCAGGTACGACGTGCCCGGTCGACCCCCTCAGCGGCAGTACGACGTGCCAGTACACGTCGGCCCGGATGAACACCGGCAACAAGTTCCACACGACGTACGGGAAGATCGAGGCCCGGATCAAGGTGCCGAAGGGCAACGGCCTGTGGCCCGCGTTCTGGATGATGGGCGCGGACTTCCTGACCGGCCGGCCGTGGCCGTACAACGGCGAGATCGACATCATGGAGATCCTCGGCCGGGAGACGACCAAGGGCTACTCGACGCTGCACGCGCCCGCGTACCACGGCGGCGGCGGGTACGGCGGAAGCTACGGCCTCCCGGGAGGCGCCGACTTCGCGAACGACTTCCACACCTGGACGATGCTGTGGAACTCCACCGGCATCACCTACCAGGTCGACGGCACCACGGTGTTCACGGTGGACAAGGCCGAACTCGAAGCCACCCGCGGTCCGTGGATCTTCGACCACCCGTTCTACCTGATCCTCAACCTGGCCGTGGGCGGTGACTGGCCGGGCCCGCCGGACGCGAGTACGCCGTTCCCGTCACGGATGCTCGTCGACTACGTCCGCGTCTACCACTGAGTCGTCTCGAAGGTCAGCTTCCTGCCGTTCGCGGTCTCCGGGGTCAGCCGCCGGCGATCCGGGAGACCGCGAACAGCAGGATGATCAGGATGGAGAAGATCCGCAGGAAGCGCTGACCGGTGGTGACGACCGGCCAGGACAGGAACCCGAGCCAGGACAGCAGCAGCGCCAGCAGGACCAGCGCGGGAACGGCGAACGCGACCGGAGCGAAGACTCCGATCAGCGCGAGCACCAGGGTGATGCCGGGCAGGGTGAGCTTCGGCATCCCGTGCAGCTTCGCCACGTACGGGTAACTGATCTTGGTGATCCGCTGCCGCAGCGGACTCACCGGCTGACTGCTCGGGGAACTCATTCCCCCATTGTTCCAGGCAACCGAAGCTGTGGATAACCACGGCCTCGGTCGTGGCTGTGGATAACGGCGGCCCGGGTCGGGCGAAAACGCATAGATTTCAGGGCATGACCGGTTTGCCTTCCGTAGACGACATCCGCGCCGACCTGCCCGCCGTCCTGGCGCGCTTCCGCGCGGGCCGCACGCGTGCCTTCAGCTTCGGCGCGGGCGTGCCCGAGGCGGTGCTGCTCACGTACGACGAGTTCGAGGACCTCGGCGGTGAGACCAAGTTCACCGTCGGGGCGACGGTGCTCGAGCCGGCCGCCCTGGCCGAGCGGTTGCCGGCCGTGATGGCGGCCGCCCGGGCCGGCTCCGGCGACCCGGTCGTCTGGGGCGAGTCCGGCGAGCCGGAGGCGGTGATCCTGTCGACCGCGCAGTACCGACACCTCCGCGGCGACGACGACCCCCCACCCGGCATCACCGACGACCCCACGGTCCGCCCCTACACAACCCAACCGATGCCAGACAGCCGCCCCCTGAACCTCGACGAGTGGGCGGCCTCGATGGGGCCTGAAACCCAGCAGATCCTGGAGGAGCTGCGCCGGGAGGACAACCCATGAGCGAGCACTACCTGCTCCTGGGCAATCCCGGCTTCGACCTCGACTACCGCCGGCTCGACGCTGCGGCGAGCAGATACCCCACCGGCCCCGAGGCTTGGCTCCGGCGCCAGGTTCTGCGCCATCTGCTGGACCTCTCGAACGGCAAGACCGACGGGCACCATGCGCTTGGGTATGAGCCTGGGAAGGGGGACCTGCGTGATTGTGTGGTCGGGTACGTGCAGTCCGATCCGGAACGGAAGCCTGACTATCGGTTGGTGTTCCGCGAGATCGGCCCCGACGGACCGGGGAAGCTGCCGCGGCGGGAGTTGCTGGCGGTCAAACCGCGGCACGGCTCGAACAACATCTACGCCCACGTCTGCGCCCGCCTGGATCGCCATCCGGCAGACCGGCAGCGCGGGCTCAACCGGTTCGGCGACCGCCCGGCGGACTCGGGCGGGAGCCAGGCGACCCGTCAGGCCGAGCTCGACACCAAGCGCGCGATCGCTCACGCCTGGGCCGGCCAGCAACCGTTGGCGACGTCGCGACCCCTCCAAGTCGGCCCAGGCCCACCGCGCACCTATGCCGAGGCGTCAGGCCGCGGCTGGACACCGGCCCTCACGGCAGCCACGAGCCGAGCGAGTCGGCCACTGCCTGCCACGGCGAGACCCGGCCCCACCGGCTGGCCACCGACGCGCGCCGCCCCGCCGTGGACCCGCGGCTGAGTGCCAGGCCGGGCAACCGTAAGGTGAGCGCGTGTTCGTGGTGATCAGGTTCCGGGTCGCGGAGGCCGAGCAGGCGGAGTTCGCCGTCCGGTTGCAGGCCGCGGTCGACGTACTGCAGCGGCAGAAGGGGTTCGTCACCGCGCGGGCCGGGCGGAACGTCGACGACCCTGAGTTGATCGCGTTGACCATGGAGTGGCTGAACGTGGGCAGTTACCGTCGCGCGCTGTCACCGTACGACGTGAAGCTGGCCGCGGTGCCGTTGCTGTCGCTGGCGATCGACGAGCCCACGGCGTACGACGACCTGCCGGAGTTGCTGCCGTAGCACCGATCTCCGCGTGGATTCCGCCACCGGCCGGTCGGACCGATAGCCTGGACCCTTCCGTATTGCAAAGTGCCGTTACTGGAGTCGCAAAGTGCCCGTGGAAACCGTCGATGCCGTCGTCAGCCTCAGTAAGCGGAGAGGCTTCGTGTACCCGTGCGGCGAGATCTACGGCGGTACCAAGTCGGCCTGGGATTACGGACCGCTCGGTGTCGAGCTGAAGAACAACATCCGCGCCCAGTGGTGGCGGGCGATGGTGACGAGCCGCGACGACATCGTCGGGCTGGACTCGTCGGTCATCCTGCCGACGAAGGTGTGGGAGGCGTCCGGGCACCTGTCCGAGTTCGTCGACCCGCTGACCGAGTGCCAGTCGTGTCACAAGCGGTTCCGCGACGACCACCTGCGTGAGGACTTCGCCCGGCGGAAGAACAAGGACCCCGACGAGGTCAAGCTGGCCGAGATCGCCTGCCCGAACTGCGGTAACAAGGGCACGTTCACCGAGCCGCGGATGTTCAACGGCCTGCTGAAGACCTACCTCGGCCCGGTCGAGTCCGCGGAAGGGCTGCACTACCTGCGCCCGGAGACCGCGCAGGGCATCTTCGTGAACTTCGCGAACGTGATGGGAACCGCGCGGAAGAAGCCGCCGTTCGGCATCGCCCAGGTCGGCAAGAGCTTCCGCAACGAGATCACCCCGGGCAACTTCATCTTCCGGACCCGCGAGTTCGAGCAGATGGAGATGGAGTTCTTCGTCGCCCCCGGCTCCGACGAGGAGTGGCACGAGTACTGGCTGAACGCCCGCTGGGACTGGTACGTCGACCTCGGCCTGAACCCGGACAACCTGCGCCGCTACGAGCACCCGCAGGAGAAGCTCAGCCACTACTCGAAGCGTACCGTCGACATCGAGTACCGGTTCAACTTCGGCGGCAAGGAGTTCGACGAGCTCGAAGGCATCGCGAACCGGACCGACTTCGACCTGACCACGCACTCCAAGCACTCCGGCGCCGACCTGTCGTACTTCGACCAGGAGAAGGGCGAGCGCTGGACGCCGTACGTGATCGAGCCGGCGGCCGGGCTGACCCGCAACGTGCTCGCGTTCCTGCTCGACGCGTACACCGAGGACGAGGCGCCGAACGCCAAGGGCGGTGTGGACAAGCGGACGGTGCTGCGGTTCGACCCGCGACTGGCCCCGGTCAAGGCGGCCGTGCTGCCGCTGTCGCGGAACGCCGAGCTGTCGCCGAAGGCCAAGGATCTGGCCGGTGAGCTCCGGAAGAACTGGAACGTCGACTTCGACGACGCCGGCGCGATCGGCCGCCGCTACCGCCGCCAGGACGAGATCGGCACGCCGTACTGCATCACCGTCGACTTCGACACCCTCGACGACCAGGCCGTGACGATCCGGGAACGCGACTCGATGAAGCAGGAGCGGGTCGCGCTCACCGAGGTCACCGGCTACCTCGCCCAGCACCTGGTGGGTTGCTGACGATGCGCTTCCTGTCGGCACGTCACCTGCGGTTCGGGCTGACCGTCTTCGGGCTGTCGGCGGTTGCGGTGTTCGGGCTGACCGCGTGCTCGGACAGCGACCCGGAGGCGGGCAGCGGTAACCCCGCCGCCACCCCTTCCGCGTCCGCGCCGTCCAGCGCGCCGATCCCGACCCCCACCACGCCGTCGCTGACCCCGCTGCCGACTCCGTCGAAGCCGTGGCCGACGCCGAAGGTCACCGGCGAGCCGGAGAACGACGCCCCGCTGGCCGAGCGGATCCAGTTCGCGATCGCCGAGCAGGCACAGATCGCGGCCGGCAAGGCCGCCGCCACGACGGTGAAGTGCCCGGGGATCTCGGAGGCCGACAAGCCCGGCAAGCACGAGCTCACCTGCACGGTCACGTACGCCGGGAAGCCGTACAGCGGCACGTTGACGGTCGACGCGAAGACGTACTCGGCGTCGTACAAGTTCACCTCGGAGTCGGTCGCGATCGTCAAGCCGAAGGTGGTCGACGCTGTGCTGCGGAAGGCGCCAGGTGCGGCCAAGGTGACCTGCACGATGGATGATGTTGCCGTGGTCAAGCATTCCGGTGAGCCGATCGCGTGCGACGTCACCACGACGGAGAACGCGGTGCAGCCCTACACGGCACAGGTCTCGGGCAACGGCCAGGTCCTGGTGGCGAAGGCCTGACCGTGCCGACCTCATCCGCACCCCACCACCCCGGGCTGAAGCTGGGCAACCTCGCCATCGACACGCCCGTCGTGCTCGCGCCGATGGCCGGCATCACGAACGCGGCGTACCGGCGGCTGTGCGCGGAGCAGGGTGCCGGGCTGTACGTGTGCGAGATGATCACCTCACGCGGCATCGTCGAAGGCGACCAGAAGTCTCTCGACATGCTCACGTTCGACGAGCGCGAGACGGTCCGCTCGGTGCAGCTGTACGGCGTCGACCCGGTCTACATCGGCCGCGCCGTCCAGATCCTGTGCGACCAGTACGGCGTCGCGCACATCGACCTGAACTTCGGCTGCCCGGTCCCGAAGGTCACCCGCAAGGGCGGCGGCGCGGCGCTCCCGTGGAAGCGCAACCTGCTCGGCGCGATCCTCGAGTCGGCGGTCCGTGCTGCGACCCCGTACGGCGTACCCGTGACGATGAAGACGCGGATCGGGATCGATCACGCGCATCAGACGTACCTCGACGCCGGGCGGATCGCCGAGGAGTCCGGTGCGGCGGCGATCGGGCTGCACGGGCGGACGGCGGCGCAAGCGTACTCGGGGCAGGCCGACTGGTCGACGATCGCTTCGCTGGTGGAGCACGTGAGCATCCCGGTGCTCGGCAACGGTGACATCTGGGAGGCCGGGGACGCGTTGCGCATGGTCGCGGAAACGGGCTGTGCCGGGGTGATCGTCGGGCGCGGATGTCTGGGGCGGCCGTGGTTGTTCCGCGATCTCGCGGTCGCCTTCGCCGGAGGTGAGGCGCTGAACTTGCCGACTCTCGGCGAGGTCGCGGTCGTCATGCGGCGGCACGGCGAGTTGCTGGCCGACTTGATGGGGGAGCAGCGCGGGCTGCGCGACTTCCGCAAGCACGTCCCGTGGTACCTGAAGGGCTTCCCGGCCGGCGGCGAGCTCCGCGCCGCCCTCGGCATGGTCGAGTCCCTCGCCCAACTGGACGACCTCCTCGCCCAACTCGACCCCACCGTCCCCTTCCCGGTCGCCGAGCTCGGCGCCCCCCGCGGCCGCCAGGGCAGCCCCCGCGACCACGTCGTACTCCCCGAAGGCTGGCTGAACGACACCGACGGCCTCACCACCGACCTCACCGCCGCCGAACTAGGCATCTCCGGCGGCTGACCAACCACCCTACCACGGCCCGCGCAGGAGATCCGTAGTTATTGTGGAGTCCAGGGTTATTGGCTGTGGTGGATCGGGGTTGTGATGGGTGATGCGCCTAGTGGTGGGGATCTTTCGCGGTTGCGGCAGCTGAATGCCTTGGGTGTGTTGCGGGTTCTGCGGGACGAGCGGCCGCTGACGTTGACGGAGTTGGCGCGACGAACGGGTTTGTCTCGGGCTTCGACCGAAGATGTGGCTCGGGAGTTGTTGGCTCGGGGGTGGGTGGCGGAAGTTGCGCCGGAGGCGGGGACGGTGGGGCGGCCGGCTCGGCGGTATCGGTTTCGGGCTGATGCCGGGCGGATCCTGGGTGTGGACGTGGGCGGGCACAAGGTGCTTGCCATGGTCACCGATCTCGAAGGGGTCGTCCTGCAGCAGACTCGGGTGGCGGTGAGTGCGCGGGTCGGGCGGCGGGAGCGGTTGGCAAAGCTGGACGACTGCGTACGTCGGACGCTGGCTGCGGCCGGCGTGCGGCCTGAGCAGGTCTGGTCGACCGGGGTCGCGACAACCGGGCTCGTCGACGGGACCGGCAAGGTGATGTTGTCGGACTCGGTGCCGGAGTGGACCGGGGTCGACCTGGCGGGGCATCTTCGTCGGCTGGTTGCGGCGCCGGTTCGGGTGGAGAACGACTGCAAGCTCGCCGCGCTCGCGGAGTCGTGGCGGGGCGTGGCGCGGCATGCCGGAAACGTCGTGTTCCTGCTCGCCGGTCTGCGGACCGGGGCCGGGTTGATCATCGACGGGAAGTTGCATCGGGGATTCTCCAACGCGGCGGGCGAGATCGGTGCGCTGCCGGCCGCCGGCTGGTTGCGTGCCCCGCAGCACCTGAACGACTGGCTGGTCGCCAACCACCCGCCCGGAACAGAACGTGCTGAGTACGCCGGTGACGATGTGGAGCCGGTGTTCTTGGCGGCTCGGGACGGGGAGCGGGGCGCGGCGCGGGCAGTCCGGGGATATGTGCGGGATATCGCGGTCGGGGCGTCGGCGTTGGTGCTGATGCTCGATCCGGAGTTGGTGGTGATCGGAGGCGGGTTCTCGCGGTCGGCCGACGTACTGGTGGAGCCGCTGCGGCGTGAGCTCGATCGGTGGTGTCTGCGGACGCCGGAGATCCGGGTGTCGGAGTTCGGTGACGAGGGGGTGGCGCTCGGCGCGGTGCGGCTCGCGCTCGAGGAGGTCGAGGCGACGAGGTACGACGGCAACCTGCCGAGAGACGCCGCCGAGGTCTTGACATAGTTTTCCTGGAGTCCATGATTATTCGCAGGACGCCCCGGGAGGACCGATCATGAGACGGCTCGTCACGCTCGTTGCCCTCGTCAGTCTGCTGTTCGCGCCTCAGGCCGCGGCGGCGCACGGCCCCGGGTCGGAGTCGACCCGCACGTACGCGCCGTCCGATGCGGTGATCGCGAACCAGGAGCGCGGCTTCTACCACCACACCGAGACGCACTACCGCGCCGACGGCACCGGCTACACGCCGCTCGACGTCGCGACCCTGCGCGGCTACCGCACGCAGGAGAACATCACGCAGATCCTCCGCGTCTTCTACCTGGAGAAGTTCGCCGGCCAGGACAAGCTAAATCCCGCGTACCTCGACCTCGTGCGCGCGGACTTCCGGACGATCCGCGCGGCCGGTGTGAAGGCGATCATCCGGTTCGCGTACGCGCAGCCGCCCGGCTGGCCGCCGACGATCCCGTACGGCGACGCGCCGGTCAACCGCGTGCTCAAGCACATCGCCCAGTTGACGCCGGTACTGCGGGAGAACGCGGATGTGATCGCGGTCGTGCAGTCGGGGTTCGTCGGCCTGTGGGGTGAGGGCTACTACACCGACCACTTCGCCGACCCGCAGGACCCGAGCCAGGTCTCGGACCAGAACTGGGCGGACCGCCGCGCGGTCGTCATGGCGTTGCTCAAGGCGTTGCCGAAGGACCGGATGATCCAGGTGCGGACGCCGTACATGAAGCAGCGGATGCTCGGCGTACCGACCGGAACCGAGGGTGGTCTGACTGCGGAGCAGGCGTACAACGGTACGCCGGTGGCGCGCGTGGGTCACCACAACGACTGCTTCCTGGCCAGCCCGGACGACTTCGGGACGTATCTGAGCGACCCGGTCGAGCTGGACAAGGATTTCGTTGCCCAGGACACCAATTACGTACCGGAGGGCGGCGAGACGTGTGCGGTCAACCCGCCGAGGTCGGAGTGGGCGTCTGCCGCGGCGGAGATGGCGCGGTTGCACTTCTCGTACCTGAACATCGACTACAACAAGGACGTGCTGAACAGCTGGGGTGAGAACATCACGATCGCCAAGCAGCGGCTCGGCTATCGGTTCGCGCTGACGGAGGGCACGTTCACGAACACCGCGAAGCCGCGTGGCACGGTCGGGGTCGAGCTGGGGATCCGCAACGACGGGTGGGCGGCGCCGTACAACCCGCGTCAGGTCCAGCTGATCTTCCAGGGCGACAAGCACAGCTACCGGGTGACGCTGCCGGCCGATCCGCGGCGATGGGGCGCTGGTACGACGACCGAGCTCGAGCGGAAGGTGTGCGCGCCGGCCGTGCCGGGTCGCTATCGCCTGCTGCTCAACCTCGCCGATCCGGCATCTCGACTGCAGTCACAGGACCGCATGCCGGGGTCGACCGAGACGTACAACTCGGCGTACGCGATCCAGCTCGCCAACGCCGGCACGTGGCAGGCGGCAACGGGCTACAACGACCTCGGCCACACGCTGACCGTGAGCCCGAAGCACCGCGGCGGCTCCTGCGGCAACCTCCCCAAGCCCCAACTGATCCGCTGAGCTCCGGTCTGCTCAGTGGATGAAACACCGCTCATCCACTGAGCGGACCGGGCGGATCGACGTGGTGGTGGTTCACGGTGGGCCGGGGGGCTTCTAAGCTCTGGGGATGGCGAGCAAGCCGGACGAGACGCGTGACGGGGTAGGGCTGACCAACCTGGATCAGCCGTTGTTCGACGAAGCCGACGCGACCAAGCGGGATCTGGTCGAGTATCTGGACGCCGTGCACGAGCGGATCCTGCCGGAGTTGCGGGAGCGGCCGCTGTCGGTGATCCGGATCCGCCCCGGGCAGCCGGCGTTCATGCAGAAGAACGTGCCGAAGTACACGCCCGAGTGGGTGAAGACGGTCTCGGTGTGGGCGGAGGCGTCCAAGCGGGAGGTCTCGTACGCGTTGTGCGACGACCGGCGGACGCTGCTGTGGTTCGCGAACCAGCGGGCGGTCGAGTACCACCCGACGCTGATGCGCGCCGACCGCTGGGATCGAGTGACTCATCTGGTGCTCGACCTGGATCCGCCGGAGGGCGAGACGTTCTCGATGGCGGTGCAGGCGGCGTTCCTGGTGCGGCAGGCGCTGACCGATTCGGGGCTGGCGGGTGCGGTGAAGACGAGTGGGGCGAAGGGCGTGCACGTCTTCGTGCCGATCGACGAGTCGGTGTCGATCGAGGACGCGGCGGCGGCGACGCGGGCGATCGCGGCGCGGGCCGAGCGGGTCGATCCGGACGTGGCGACCACGGCGTACATCAAGGAGGACCGGCACGGGAAGGTGTTCGTCGACTCGACGCGGTCCGGTGGGGCGACTGTGGTTGCGGCATACAGTCCGCGGGTGCGGCCTGGGGCGACAGTGTCGTTTCCGGTCGGGTGGGATGACCTCGACCGAGTCACGCCTCGTGACTTCACGATCCGCACGGCTCCGGAGCTGCTGGGCGACGCCGATCGGTGGGCCGAACAGTTGCCGGCTCCGCAGGCTCTTCCCGAAAACCTGCTGGAGGAGGGTCGCGCGATCCCGGTCGCCCGAGTCGCGGCCATGCACGAGGGCAAACGCCGCAAACGAGCCAAGGAAGCCGCCGAGAAACAGGAAGGTTCGGAGGCCTGAGGTTCGCCGGGGAAGGCCGTCAGGTTTCGGAGGTGGGGGTTAGGTCTAGGGCTTGGTGGCGGATGGTGGGCTGGGGGTGGTTGCGGAGGGCAATGAGCAGGGTGCGCCACTCCGCGGGCCAGCCGGCTCGGGGTGCGGCGGCTGACAGGAGGGTGTGGGCCAGGAGGCCGGAGGCGGGGTCGGTGGCCTGGGTGAGGGTGTCGGCGATGGGGTGAAGGTCTGCCGGGGTCCAGGTTGATTTGGTGGCCGCGAGGCGGTGGCGGAGGAGGTCGGCTGCGGTCTGCGCGGCGAGAAGATTGTCGACAATCGCCAGGTGAAGCTCAGCCACTTCCGATGCTAGGTGCGCAGTCTGGAGTGACGTGGTCAGCAGGCGCAGACGAAGGTGCAGGTAGTCCGCGGTCGTCAGCTCGTCCGCGACCTGCTTCAGGATCGCGCGGACCGGGGCCGACCGGGCGCTCACCTGGTTACACAGCTGTGTGACCAGGTGCGTCAGACGTTGCCGGGCCGGGTGGTCTCGGTCGGCGGTCGCATTCGGCAGGTCGGGATCGTCCTCGAGCCGGACCAGCATACGTACGGCGTCGAGCAACTCGTCGAGCCCGTCCGCGGGGTCCGTGGCGACGATCGTGACGAGCGCCGTGACCGCATCCCGCCAGATCCGGTTGCGCAGGGACAGCTCGCTGACGAAGTCCGCACACACCCGGGCGGCAGCGCGGTTGTACCGCGCCCACTGCCCCAACGCGAGCAGTGCCGGCCCGACAACCTCCGGCTCGCTCCTGGTTGCCACCGCGATCAACAGGTCCGCGTACCGCGACCGATTATCAAGAGGTACGTCGTACGCCCGCCGCTCGGTCAACACCACCGCAGTAGCCGCAGAATCGTGTACCGCTTGCTCCAGCACCGCCCACGCGGCCGCGTCGTACAGCAGGTACTGCGACACCGTGCCGGCGATCGCGCCTCGCACATCCCGATGCGCCGTCGGCCAAGCCTCTGTCAGCAGGGCGCCTGCGCCGGGCGCACGGAGTTCGCCGAGCAGCCGGACTGCCTCCTTGCGCGAGGTGATCTTCCCATCCGACAGGACCGGCTGAAGCAGTCCAGGCAACAGGCTCGGCCGCACGTACCGAGCGGCCCGCGAGGCTGCATACACAGCCACGCGTGCGCGGTCACCACCCGCATGCCCAAGCAACACCGGCAGAGCACGATCCGGCCGACTCGACCGAGCCAACGCCGCGAGCGCAGCCTCCTGCAGCAGCACCTCGTCGCTGGCGAGGAACGGCGACAGGTCAGCTCCCGGCACGCGGCCGAGCGTCTTGACTGCCGCCGCCCGGTACCAGTCGTGCATCCGCTCGTCACGGGCCACGTCGGCGAGCAGTTCGGCGTACCGGGTCTGCTGGCGTGGCAACCACTTGCGTAGTGCGTAGTCAGGCACGTCCCAGGACGTGCTGTTGCGGTCGAAGCGCCGGATGCTGTCCGCGGCGGCGAGCACCGGGTCGAGCAGATCGGTGTAGATCTCGGAGACGAGCCACCACACCGGATGGAAGCGCGCCATCGTGACGTCGCGGTCGAGGATCTGCCGGAGCCGCGCGTACCGGGTTGGCGGCGGATCGAGCCAGTATCGGCACGCCCGGTCGGCGGTGTACTCGTTGTCCGACCACACCGCCTGCTCCAGTACGCCGTGCAGGTGCTCGAGCGACCACCCGCGACGCCCGAACGCCGACGCCACCGTGAAGGCGAGCGAGTACTCCTCACGTTTCGCCGCGGCCTCGATCGCGGGCCGGAGTACGTCGTACACCTCGGACTCCCGGCCGCGCGGGAGATTGTCGACAATCCGATTGAGGTCAATCGTGCCGCGGTTCTCGGACAGCCGGGCATGCGCCTGGAGACCCCAGTCCAGCAAGGCGGTCCGGTCGTTCACTGCGCCTTGTACGACGGCGTGCTCGGCGATCGTGGTGAGCGCCCGACGCGTGGCCCACGACGTGTCGCGTGCGTTCAGCGCATCCGTGAGCAGGTTCTCCAGCGAACCCGTCAGCGCATCGGTGAGGAGCGACGGCGAGATGCGAGCGACCGACTGGAGGAGGCTGCAGCGGACGGTGTCCCGGTCGTTCCGCACCCGCTCGGCCGCCCAGTCGAGCGCCCGCCGAAGCTGATCCGCTCCGCGAGCCGATCCCTGGGCCGATGCCCCGACCGACCCGCCGACGAATCCCTGGGCTGATCGGATGATTGCCTGGTGGACCGACGCTCGCACCGCCGCGTCTGGATCGCGACCATCCGACTCGAGCAGGGCGAACGCCTCGTCGAAGGGCAGGTACCCGGTCAGTGTCCGCCGCAGAGAAGCGGCCTCGCGAACCTTCGGCAGCTCCAGCATCCGGCGGGCCTGGTCGGCACGCAGCCCATGCGGAAGAACGGCCAGCAGCTCCTCCGGCAACACGGCCTGGCGAAGGTCGACCGTCCGGGCGACCGCCTCGAAGACCGCCGTACGACGAGACGGCGCAAGCTCGCGCAGCAGTCGTGCCAGGTCCGGCCAGAGCAGCCGCCCGAGCGCGACCAGTTCGTCGTCCGAGTACCGGTGGAGCCGGCGACGGAACCCAGGAGTGAGCGCCTTCGACAGCACGGGCCGCCGATCGGGAGCGAGCAGCAACTCCAGGACGACGCTTGGCGCACGATCCGTAAGACGCCCGAGTACGTCGAGCACCGCGACCGGCAGGTCGTCCGCCGGCATCGCCGTCCTGATCAGCGAGACGACCGTGGACGGATCGCGGTCGAGCGCCGCGACCACACCGTGCCCGACGCCCTGCCACCACTCGTCCCGATCCTCACCGCTCGGCAGCGTCCGCGTCGCGAAGGCGAGCACCTCCTCGACGTGATGCTTGGCGAGCCGACGCCACCCACCCGGCGACACGCAGTACGCCAGCTCAGGCAGCAGCCGGGCGACCGTCGAGGCCGAGGTCGCCTCGAGCAGACCGGCCGCGGCCACGTCGCCCCAGCGAGCCCGGTGTTCGTCGATGAGCCGGGTCGCGAGCCCTGCACGCCGCGTCCGCCGTATCAGGGAGACGAGTTTGGTCCGTAGGGCCGCGGGGGCGTCGTCGTACAGGATCCGGAGGTCGTCGTCCGAGACGGGGACGCCCCGGCCGACCGCTGCCAAGGCGCGTGACTGGACCGCCGGTTCGGGGTCGTGCAGCAGGCGGGTGATGTACGGGGTATCGCGGGTGACCTCGGCGATCTGGATGCCCAGCGTGCGCTCGAAGGCGTCACCCCGGCCGAGCTCGTCGAGCAGTCCGGTGAGCTGCTCCGCGTGATCGGCGAGCAGCCGCACCCGCTGTCCGTACGAGAGTCCGTCGATCGACCGCAGCAGCTCACCCGTACGCATGCGCCCCATCCTGCCGAGCCCGGGTGTCAGCCACGCGGCGGGGCCGCGTGCTGCGCGAGCTCCGCGAAAGCGTCCGCGAGTCGCGGAAGCGTGTAGTGCGCATTCAGGCCGCTCGGGTTCGGCAGGATCCAGACGCGGGTCTCGCCGATCACCCGGTCCTGCCGGCCGATCCGCGCCGTACGGTCACCGAAGGCGTCCCGGTACGCCGTGACCCCGACGACGGCGAGCCATTCGGGCTGGTAGCGGAGGACCTTCTTCACCAGATTCTCCCCGCCGGCGACGTACTCCGCGCGGGTCAGCTCGTCGGCCCGCGCGGACGGGCGGTCGACCACGTTCGTGATCCCCAGCCGATAGGTGAGCAGCTCGGCCTGCTCCGACGGCTTGAGCTGCCGGGGCGTGAAGCCGCTCAGGTGCAGCGCCGGCCAGAACCGGTTGCCGGGCCGGGCGAAGTGGTGCCCGGTCTCCGCGGACATCAGTCCGGGATTGATCCCGCAGAACAACACCCGCAATCCGTGGTCGACGATGTCCGGAAGCGGCTGCACGCGCCACAGCCTAACCAGCCAGGTAACCGCGCAGCCGCGGCCGTCCCAGTAGGTTGGGCCCATGCCTGACTGGTCTGCGCGGTTGAGTGAGCTGGCGACGGCGGCCGAGGTCCCCGGGGCGGTGCTCGGGATCTGGTACGACGGCGAGACGACGATCGCGCCGTACGGCGTACTGAACACAGCGACCGGGGTCGAGACGACCGCCGACTCGCTGTTCCAGATCGGGTCGATCAGCAAGCCGTGGACCGCGACGATGATCGTCCAGCTGGCGGCTGAGCAGCGACTCGACCTGGACGACCCGGTGGTCAAACTGTTGCCTGAGGCCCCAATCGATCCACGGGTCACGGTCCGGCACCTGCTGACGCACACGAGCGGGATCGACGGCGACGTGTTCACCGACACCGGCCGCGGCGACGACTGCCTGCAGAAGTACGTCGGCCTCCTCGGCGACGTGGACAGTCTGTTCGAGCCCGGTACGGCGTACTCCTACTGCAACGCCGGATTCGTCCTGCTCGGCCGGATCGTCGAGGTCCTCGACGGCCGGACCTGGGACGAGTCGCTCCAGGTCAGGCTGGTCGAGCCGCTCGGCCTGACGAGGACCGTGACGTTGCCGGAGGAAGCGATCCTGCACCGGGTCGCCCGCGGTCACCTGCTGATTGACGGTACGCCGGTCAAGACCTGGCAGCTCCCGCGCAGCATCGGCCCGGCCGGCCTGATCACGCAGAGTGTGGGCGACCTGCTGGAGTTCGCCCGGATGCATCTCGACGACGAGCGGTACGCCGCGATGCAGGAGCCACAGGTCCCGTACGCCGGCGGCATCGGCGGCTTCAGCGACCTCGGTCTGGCCTGGCGGATCTACGACTGGGGCGGCCGCACCCTACTTGGCCACGACGGCATGACGATCTCCCAATTGGCGTTCCTCCGAATCGATCCCGGGGCCCGGCTGGCGATGTGTCTGCTGACCAACTCCGGCCATGGGACGCGCCTGTTCGAACCACTCGCCTCCGAGGTGTTCACGCAGTACGTCGGCGTCGCGCACCCGGAGCCGCCGCAGCCCGCCGACCTCCCGATCGATGACCGGCACGTCGGCCGGTACGAACGCGCCAGCGTGCGGCTGGACGTCGTACGGCGTGACGAGGGACTGGTGATGCGCTACCAGGCGACGGGGGAGCGGCTGGCGTTCGCGGAAGAGCCGGTGCACGAGTACGAGCTGCGTCCGGCGCTGCCTGCCGACGGCAACCACTTCGTCACCCGGGAGTCACCGACGCATCCGTGGGTCCCGGTCACCTTCACCCCGACCCACGTGTTCACATCCGGCCGGGTCACCCCCAAGCGCTGAGATCGCGTGTGCGGTTTGGGGTGACCGAGCTAACGTCGTCAGGGTGACTAGTGCACCTGCTGAACTTCCCCGTAAGGCCGGTGACCTCCGGGCCGCCGGGTACCTACCACGGTCGATCAAGACCGAGATCCGCGACAATCTGCTGAAGGAGCTCCGGGCCGGGCGTGATCCCTGGCCCGGGATCGTCGGATTCACCCGGACGGTGATTCCGCAACTCGAACGCGCCCTGCTCGCCGGGCACGACGTCGTCCTGCTGGGCGAGCGCGGTCAGGGCAAGACCCGGCTGCTGCGCACGCTCGTGGGTCTGCTGGACGAGTGGACCCCGGTAATCGAGGGCGCCGAGCTGCCCGAGCACCCGCTCGACCCGATCACCCCCGCCTCCCGCCGCCGGGCCGCCGAGCTCGGCGACGACCTCCCCGTCGCCTGGCTGCACCGCGACCTGCGGTACGCCGAGAAGCTCGCGACCCCGGACACGTCGGTCGGCGACCTGATCGGCGACGTCGACCCGGTCAAGGTGGCCGAGGGCCGCAGCCTCGGTGACCCCGAGACCATCCACTTCGGGCTGGTGCCGCGCTCGCACCGCGGGATCGTCGCGATCAACGAGCTGCCGGACCTGGCCGAGCGGATCCAGGTCGCGCTGCTGAACGTGATGGAGGAGCGCGACATCCAGGTCCGCGGGTACACGCTCCGGCTGCCGCTCGACGTGTTGCTGGTGGCCACCGCGAACCCGGAGGACTACACCAACCGCGGCCGGATCATCACCCCGCTGAAGGACCGGTTCGGCGCCGAGGTCCGGACCCACTACCCGCTCGACATCGAGGCCGAGGTGGACGTGATCCGGCAGGAGGCCGAGTTCACCGCCGAGGTCGGCGAGCCGCTGCTGGAGGTGCTGGCCCGGTTCGTCCGGCACCTGCGGGAGTCGAACGCGATCGACCAACGGTCCGGGGTGTCGGCCCGGTTCGCGGTGGCCGCGGCCGAGACGATCGCCGCGGCCGCGCTGCGCCGGAGTGCCATTACCGGCGAGGAGCCGGCCGTCGCGCGTCCGGTCGACCTGGAGGCGGTGCCGGCCGTCCTGCGCGGCAAGCTCGAGTTCGAGCCGGGTGAGGAAGGGCGCGAGATCGAGCTGCTCGAGTACCTGCTGCGCCGGTCCGTGGCGGACACCGCGCGGGAGCGGTTCGCCGGGCTCGACCTCGGTCCGCTCGCCCACGCCGTTGCCGAGGGCAACATGGTGACGACCGGTGAGCGCGTGCCCGGCCGGGACGTGCTCGCGGCGCTGCCGGAGCTGCCGGTCCTGCACGACGTGGCCGCCCGGGCCGGCGTCGAGCCGGACGAGTCGCCGGGCCGGATCGCCGCCGCGGTCGAGCTCGCGCTCGAGGCGCTGTACCTGTCCAAGCGGGTGGCGAAGGACGCCGACGACGACACCACGGTGTACGGATGACCTCGATCCCGGAAGGCTGGTCCTACGGTCCGTGGCACGACGGGCCGGATCCGCTCGCCGCGCCCGTCGACCTGCGGGACGCGCTCGACGAGATCGGCCGCGACGTCATGAACGGGTCGTCGCCGCGATCCGCGTTGGAGGAGATGCTCCGGCGCGGCACCCGTAGTACGCAGGGCCTGGACGACCTGACCCGCAGGTTGTGGGAGCGCCGGCGCGAGATCCAGCGGCGGCACAACCTCGACGGCACGCTGCGCGATGTACAGCGGCTGCTCGACGAGGCGCTCGCGGCGGAGCGCCGGGAGCTGTTCCCGAACCCGTCCGACGACGCCCGGTTCAAGGAGGCCGAGCTCGACGCCCTGCCCTCCGGTACGGCGGCCGCCGTCCGGGAGCTGGCCAACTACCAGTGGGAGTCGTCGGAGGCCCGGCAGAAGTACGAGGAGATCCGGGAGCTGCTCGGCCGGGAGCTGCTCGGGTCGCGGTTCGAGGGCATGAAAGAGGCGCTGCAGCAGACCACGCCCGAGGACGTTGCCCGGATCAACGAGATGCTGACCGACCTGAACGCCTTATTGGCCGCGCACGCGCAGGGCCGGGCGGACGTCCCGCAGCTGTTCGACGAGTTCATGGCCAAGCACGGCGAGTTCTTCCCGGAGAATCCACGGAACGTCGACGAACTGATCGACGTACTCGCGCAGCGGGCGGCCGCGGCCCAGCGGATGATGAACTCGATGACGCCCGAGCAGCGGGCCGAGCTGATGGAGCTGTCCCAGCAGGCGTTCGGGAGTTCGCAGCTGGCTCAGCAGCTGGCGCAGCTCGATTCGCAGCTGCAGTCGCTGCGGCCGGGCGAGGACTGGACCGGATCGGAGCGGATGAGTGGTGACGATCCGCTCGGTCTCGCTGAAGGCGCGCGGGCGATGTCGGATCTGGCCGAGCTGGACGCGTTGGCCGAGCAGCTCGCGCAGTCGTACCCGGGGGCACGGCTGGAGGACATCGATCTCGACGCGCTCACCCGGCAGCTCGGCGACGAGGCGACGGTCGACGCGCGTCGGTTGTCCGAGCTCGAGCGTCAGCTGCGTGACCAGGGCCTGCTGGAACGTGCGCCGGACGGGTCGCTGCGGTTGTCGCCGAAGGCCTTGCGGCAACTCGGTCAGACGGCGCTGGCCGACGTACTGCGGTCCGCGCGCGGGTCGGGTGAACGCGACGCGGCCAACGCCGGCGCGGCCGGTGAGCTGAGCGGGTCCACACGCCCGTGGCAGTTCGGCGACACCCAGCCGTGGGACGTGCCGCGGACCGTGCGGAACGCCGTACTGCGGACGGCCACGCGGAGCGGATCGGTCACGCTCGACGTGGCGGACGTGGAGATCGCCGAGACCGAGCACCGGGCCCGGGCCGCGGTCGCGTTGCTCGTGGACACGTCGTGGTCGATGGTGCAGGAGGGCCGCTGGCTGCCGATGAAGCGGACAGCGCTCGCCCTGCATCAGCTCATCTCGACCCGCTACCGCAACGACGCCCTCCAACTGATCACCTTCGGCCGGTACGCCGGGGTCGTCGAGCTCCCGCAGTTGATCGGGATGGAGGGCACCTGGGAGCAGGGGACGAACGCGCATCACGCCCTGCTGCTGGCCGGCCGTCACCTGCGCCGGCACCCGGACGCGCAGCCGGTCGTGCTGATGGTGACCGACGGCGAGCCGACCGCTCACCTGGAGCCCGACGGGATGGCGGAGTTCTCGTACCCGCCTGAGCCGGCCACCTTGCGGAAGACGATCTTCGAGGTGGACCGGTTGGCGAAGCTCGGTGCTTCGCTGACGGTGTTCCGGCTCGGCGACGACCCGCGGCTGAACGCCTTCGTCGACTTGCTCGCCCGGCGCAGCGGAGGCCGGGTGCTCGCGCCCGACCTCGACGGCCTCGGCGCGGCCGTCGTCGGCGACTACCTGAGGACGCGGCGCAAGCTGTAGCAGCAGCCCCAGAAGCAGGGTGTTACCCATCCGAAAGGTGGATAACACCCTGCTTCTGCGTTTCGTCGCCGAACGTGGCACTTGTCTCGCGTTGTCAACGGAGAAAGGGTTTTCCGGCCTTCGACCTGTGGGCAGAGTCACGTCGACAACGTGAGACCAGTGTTCAACTGGACTGGTTTTTGGGCTTACTCTGAAAGCACGCCCCCGCCACCGGAGTCGATGGGCCAGCGGGCCACCTCACCGCGCCGTTGCATCGCCTGAAACCCAGGGAGTGATCGTGCCGAAACTCGTCTACGACTTCGCCGAAGGCAACAAGGACATGAAGGAGCTGCTCGGCGGGAAGGGGGCGAACCTGGCCGAGATGACCAATCTCGGCCTGCCCGTGCCGCCCGGTTTCACCATCACCGCGGAGGCCTGCCGGGCGTACCTGGCGACGGGGTCGGTGCCGCCGGAGCTCGCGGACGAGATCGACCACCACGTCGATGCGCTGCAGCAGCGGATGGGCAAGAAGCTCGGCCAGGCCGACGACCCGCTGCTCGTCTCGGTCCGCTCCGGTGCGGCCGTGTCGATGCCCGGCATGATGGAGACCGTCCTGAACGTCGGCCTCAACGACGACTCGGTGAACGGGCTCGCGCACCAGTCCGGCAATCCGCGCTTCGCCTGGGACGCCTACCGTCGGCTCGTCCAGATGTTCGGCAAGACCGTGCTCGACATGGACGGCGACATCTTCGAGGACGCGATCGAGGCGGCCAAGGAGGCGAAGGGCACCCGCAGCGACCTCGACCTGGACGCGGACGACCTGAAGGCGCTCGTGGACACCTTCAAGAAGGCCGTGCACGACGCGACCGGCAGCGAGTTCCCGCAGGACCCGCGGACCCAGATGGACCTGGCGATCGAGGCCGTGTTCCGGTCCTGGAACGCCGACCGCGCCATCCTTTACCGCCGCCAGGAACGGATCCCGGCCGACCTCGGGACCGCGGTCAACATCTGCTCGATGGTGTTCGGCAACCTCGGCATGGATTCCGGCACCGGCGTCGCCTTCACCCGCGACCCGGCCAGCGGGCAGCCCGGCGTGTACGGCGACTACCTGCAGAACGCGCAGGGCGAGGACGTCGTGGCCGGCATCCGCAACACCGTCCCGCTGGCGGACCTCGAGCAGCTCGACAAGACGTCGTACGACGACCTGATGGCGATCATGGCCAAGCTCGAGGGGCACTACCGCGACCTGTGCGACATCGAGTTCACCGTGGAGCGCGGGAAGCTGTGGATGCTGCAGACCCGGGTCGGCAAGCGGACCGCGGCGGCCGCGTTCCGGATCGCGACCAGCCTGGTCGACGAGGGCGTGATCGACCTGGACGAGGCCCTCCAACGGGTCAAGGGTGCGCAGCTCGCGCAGCTGATGTTCCCGCGGTTCGACGCGGACGCGGACAAGGAGCGGATCACCAAGGCGATCGGCGCCTCGCCGGGCGCGGCCTCGGGCAAGGTCGTGTTCACCTCGGCCGCCGCGGTCGAGGCCGCCGAGAACGGCGACAAGGTGATCCTGGTCCGGCGGGAGACGAACCCGGACGACCTGCACGGCATGATCGCCGCCCAGGGCATCCTCACCAGCCGCGGCGGCAAGACCTCGCACGCGGCCGTGGTCGCCCGCGGCATGGGCAAGACCTGTGTCTGCGGTGCCGAGGAGCTGGACGTGAACGTTGCCCAGGGCACCATCAAGGTCAACGGAACGGTGATCGAGGCCGGCGAGACGATCTCGATCGACGGCACCACCGGCGAGGTGTTCAAGGGCGAGGTCCCGGTCGTCCCGTCCCCGGTCGTGCAGTACTTCGAGGGCACGCTGGCCGCGGACGCCGGTGACGACCTGGTCGCCTCGGTCCACCGGCTGATCACGCACGCGGACGACGTACGTCGTCTCGGCGTACGGACCAACGCGGACACCGCCGACGACGCGGCCCGGGCCCGGCGGTTCGGCGCATCGGGGATCGGCCTGTGCCGGACCGAGCACATGTTCCTCGGCGAACGGCGGGAGTCGGTCGAGCGGCTGATCCTGGCCGACAACGACGCCGACCGCGAGGCCGCGCTCGCCGAGCTGGAGCCGTTGCAGCGTGCGGACTTCCTCGAGCTGCTGTCCGCGATGGACGGACTGCCGGTGACGATCCGGCTGATCGACCCGCCGCTGCACGAGTTCCTGCCGTCGATGGAGGAGCTGGCGGTCAAGGTCGCGCTGGCCCGCGAACGCGGCGAGGAGCCGGGGCACGACGCCGCGCTGCTGACCGCGGTCGAGCGGCTGCACGAGGAGAACCCGATGCTCGGTCTGCGCGGCGTCCGGCTCGGACTCGTCATCCCCGGCCTGTTCGCGATGCAGGTCAGGGCGATCGCGTCCGCGGCGGTCGAGCTGCGCCGACAGGGCAAGGATCCGCAGCCGGAGATCATGATCCCGCTGGTCGGCGCGGTCCAGGAGCTCCACCTGGCCCGGGACGAGGTCGACGCCGTCCTCGCCGAGGTGGGCGTCGAGTGGTCGATCCCGATCGGCACGATGATCGAGCTGCCGCGGGCGGCGGTGATCGCGGACCAGATCGCCGAGGCGGCCGACTTCTTCTCGTTCGGCACCAACGACCTGACCCAGACCACCTGGGGCTTCAGCCGGGACGACGTCGAGGGCGCGTTCTTCTCCCGCTACCTGGAGAAGGGCATCTTCGCGGTGTCGCCGTTCGAGTCGATCGACCGCGAGGGCGTCGGCGCACTCGTCCGTACCGGCGTCGAGCGGGGCCGCGCGACCAAGCCGGACCTCAAGCTCGGCATCTGCGGCGAGCACGGCGGCGATCCGGACAGCATCCACTTCTTCCACGAGGTCGGGCTCGACTACGTCTCCTGCTCGCCGTTCCGGATCCCGGTCGCCCGCCTCGAGGCCGGCCGCTCCGCGCTGGACTGAGGGCGGCTCCCGGCTCGTGCTCACAGCTTTGCGAGCACGAGCCGGTTTCGCCGGTCTACGACCTCGCAGTACGTCGATGTGCTGTCGTCGTACTCGGGTCACGGGGCCTTGACAACCGAGCGGCGTGACGGACTGTACGGCGAGCTCCGCGCTCTCATCGGCGCCGACGGCGGTTCCATCACCAAGCGTTACCCGACTCAACTGTCCGCAGCAATTTCCTTAACCAACCCCTTGCATCCCGGCGCGAACTCCAGTGAAAATAACCGGGCGGGAAGGGCGATCACTCGTCGACTTTCGGGTCTGACCTGAACCAGCCGCTGTGGCGGCTCGTGACTCCCTTCCCGCACCAAATTCCCTGCTGTACTTGGCCGTGTAGGGTTTTCGGCATGGCCCTTTTTGTCGTGCAGCTGCGCTTCGATCTTGCCGAGACCGACCGCCGGTTGGAGGTCCGTCCGGCCCACCGCGAGTACCTCACGTCCCTCAAAGAAGCCGGCAAGCTCGTCGCCGCCGGGCCCTTCACCGACCAGACCGGCGCCCTGCTCGTATACGACGTCGCCGACGAGGCCGAGCTCCGCGACATCCTCGCCAAGGACCCCTACACCCCCGCCAACGTCGCCGAAATCACCACCCTCGCCGAATGGCAACCCCTCTTCCCCCTGAGCTGACCCACCCGACGCCGACTGCATGGACGTTTGAACGGATAACCCTCGAAGTTGCTCCTTCTCCAGCCGAATCAAGAGGGGAGAAGGAGCAAATCCAAGGGTTGTCCCCTCAAACGCACCACGCCGTGCGGCGCCAGGCTGGGCGGGGCAGCTGGGTAGGTCAGGCGTCGGCGGATTCCAGGTTCAGGTGGTCTACGTAGGCCCAGAGCCAGACGAGGGGCGCGAGGACCAGTTCGGGCTCGCCGTCCTCGTCGGCGACGAAGACCATGGACGCCTCGCCGTTGGAGATGTCCTCGATGACCGCGTCGCACACCTCGACCGCGGCGTCGAACGGCAGCAGCCGCGGCCCGTTCTCCCAGCGCGGCTGGGGGAGCGGTAGGACCGGCGCCTCATCGGTGCCGTCGAGCTCGACGGACACCTTCTGCAGCTCCTCGTAAAGGTCGAAGGTGATCAGCCCGGCGAGCGGCCGGCCGTCGAGGCCGATCAGGTACGGGTCGTCGGCACCGTCGCGGAAGTTGTCCCGCAGCTCCGCGAACGCCGCCTTCAGGTCGGTCGCCTCGAGGTACGGCGCCTCGGCCGGCTCCTCCTCCTCGACCTCGACCAACCCGCTGCGCATCTGGTCGAACTGGTGCAGCAGGTCGTTCAGCTCGTCGTACGCGCCACCGCCCGGCGCTTTCTCCGCGCGCGCCTCCAGGTCGCGCAGGTGCTCGACCAACTCGTCCTCGAAGTGCAGCTCGTATCGCGGCAACCCGGGCTCGCGGCCGGAGTTGATCTGCGCGACCAGCTGCGTCGCCACCGGACCGAGCCGCTCGGCGAGCACCTCGAGCGGGGTGGTCGGCTTCTCCTCGTCGTCGTGCGCGCAGGAGTCGTCCTCGACCTTCCCCTCGCTCTCCATCGCGAGCAGCACCTGGAACGCCGGGAACGCGACCAGCGCCGCGGTCGCCATCATCCCGTCGCCGATCAGCATCAGCGGGTTCCCGCCGGCCTCGGTCCGGCGCAGATGGTCGGGCATGAGTACGGCGGCCTGCTCGACGTTCACCTGGCTGGCGAGCGACGACAGCCCGTGGTCGGTGTCGACCCCGAGCAGCTCGACCAGCCGCTCGGAGCTCATGTCGAAGTGCGAGCGCAGGTAGTACCGCAGCCAGCCCGCGTCGACCGGGTTCGCGAGCAGCTCCGCGATCCGGGCCCGGAAGTCGGCCAGGTCGGCGATCGCCAGCACCACCAGGACCGGCTGGTCGCCGTCACCGATGACCAGCGGCCGGGTGTCGCCGTTCTGGAAGCCGTCGATCACCTGGTGCAGGCTGTCCGCCGCCGCCTCCAGCGGCCACGACTCCGCCTCGAACTCGTTCACCACCGCGGCGGAGGTGTCGTCTCGCATCTGCTGGTCCTCTCCGGGTGGCGGCGGGAGTTGGAGGTAACTGTAGGCCGAGAAGGTCTCGACAGTCTGTAGGGGTCTCGGACTTCACTGCACTGTCAGTGGCCAAGTCCGCGGCCCAGTCGGCGGTCCTGTGGTTGGTCGAGGGCGATTGCGGAAGTCGGCGTGACATTGGCTACGCTGGCCACGGCGGGTCGGTGCTGGGGTATCTCACATGTGAGATAAGGTCCCGCGCATGACTGATGACTACCTGAGCCGGATCGGCAATCTCATCCGGGACGCCCGCAAGCACCGCGGGTGGACGCAGGCGCAACTCGCCGACGTGCTGAACACCAGCCAGAGTGCGGTGAACCGGATCGAGAAGGGTCATCAGAACCTCACCCTCGAGATGCTCGCCCGGATCGGCGAGGCCCTCGACTCCGAAATTGTCTCTCTCGGCGGCGGCCCGGTCCACCTCCGCGTGGCCGGTGGCCGGCAGTTGTCCGGCGCGATCGACGTGAAGTCCAGCAAGAACGCCGGTGTCGCGCTGCTCTGCGCCAGCCTGCTGAACAAGGGCCGCACCACGCTGCGCAAGGTCGCCCGGATCGAGGAGGTCAACCGGCTGCTCGAGGTGCTCAACTCGATCGGCGTCCGGACCACCTGGCTGAACGACGCCGGCGACCTGGAGATCGTCCCGCCGGACCGGCTCGACCTGGCCGCGATGGATGCCGAGGCCGCCCGCCGTACCCGCTCCATCATCATGTTCCTCGGCCCGCTCGTGCACCGCGAGGACACCTTCCAGCTCCCGTACGCCGGTGGCTGCGACCTCGGCACGCGGACGGTCGAGCCGCACATGGCCGCGCTCCGGCCGTTCGGCCTGGACGTGAAGGCGACCGGCGGCGAGTACCACGCGGTGGTGAACCGGGCGGTGACGCCGGCCAAGCCGATCGTGCTGACCGAGCGCGGCGACACCGTGACCGAGAACGCGATCATGGCCGCCGCCCGGTACGACGGCGTCACGGTGATCCGCAACGCCAGCTCGAACTACATGGTCCAGGACCTGTGCTTCTACCTCGACCTGCTCGGCGTGCGGATCGACGGCGTCGGCACCACCACGCTGACCGTGCACGGCAAGGCCGAGATCGACGTGGACGTGGACTACGCGCCGTCGGAGGACCCGATCGAGGCGATGAGCCTGCTCACGGCCGCGATCGTGACCGGCTCGGAGATCACCATCCGCCGGGCGCCGATCGAGTTCCTGGAGATCGAGCTCGCGCTGCTGGAGGAGATGGGCCTGGACTACAGCCGCAGCGACGAGTATCTGGCCGAGAACGGCCGGACCCGCCTGGTCGACCTGACCACCCGGCCGTCGCGGCTGCACGCGCCGATCGACAAGATCCACCCGATGCCGTTCCCCGGCCTGAACATCGACAACCTGCCGTTCTTCGCGGTGATCGCGGCGATCGCGACCGGGCAGACGCTGATCCACGACTGGGTGTACGAGAACCGCGCGATCTACCTGACCGACCTGAACAAGCTCGGCGGCCGGGTCAAGCTGCTCGACCCGCACCGGGTGATGGTCGAGGGCCCGACGCACTTCTCCGGCGCCGAGATCATGTGCCCGCCGGCGCTCCGCCCGGCCGTGGTCACGCTGATCGCGATGATGGCCGCGAAGGGTACGTCGGTCCTGCGCAGCGTCTACGTGATCAACCGCGGCTACGAGGACCTGGCCACCCGACTCAACTCGCTAGGCGCTCAGATCGAGACCTTCCGGGACATCTGAACCCTGCAGGAAGGCGACGGCCTCGGCGATCACGTCCGGATCGGTCAGGATCCGGCTGTGGCCGAGGCCGCTGGTCGACCGGAAGCGCGCTCGTGGACCGTAGGCAGTCAGTAGCGCCCGCGCCTGCTGGGGAGTCACCACGTCGTCCTCGTCGTTGTGGATCACCAGCAGGTCGAGGTCGCCGGCGGCCACGGAGAACCTGGTCCAGATCCGGTCGTCGCCGTCGAAGTACCGGCGCTCGATGTTGCGGCGCAGGGCCCGGTTGACCTTCGGGCCCAGACCCAGCTCGTGGCAGAAGGCGTCCGCCAGGTAGCCGAACTCGGCCACGCCGCTGATCGTGACCAGCCGGCGGGCGGCAACGCCCTCGCGGACGGCGTACAGGGCGAACGGTACGCCGAGGGAGTGGGCGACCACGCCCTCGAACGGACCGTGACGATCGGCCAGGCCGCGGATGATGCGCTGGTGGCCGAGGATCGACACGATCGGCCCGGGTGAGTCGCCGTGCCCGGGCGCGTCGTACGAGACCGGGCTGTAGCCGAGGTCGAGCAGCCGGGCGACGAAACCGGCGTACCTGGAGGCGCGGGAGCGCCAGCCGTGGACGAGCAGGATCGGCCGGCGGCCGTCACCCCAGGCGTAGGTGACGGTCCCGTCGACGACCTCGACCCGGGCGGCCGCGTGGATCGCCCGCTCGGACTCGCGCAGCCGGCCGCGGGCCAGCGGACGGCGCCACAACTCGAAGGTGAGCCGGCCGGCCAGCGGCGGTGAGAACAATCCGACTGTCGACAATCCTGCGCTGACCAGCTTCTTCATGCCGCTCCTCGACTGGTAATTATACGAACGGTCGTATTATTAGTTTGGGATGGAGCCGGCGTCAACAGCATTAGGATCGGGAGTCGTGGAGAAGGTCGACGGACGGTTGGTGCGGGGTGACCAGACCCGCCGGGCGGTGCTGCGCCGGGCGGTCGACATCGCCTCGGTCGACGGACTGGAAGGGCTGTCGATCGGGCGGCTGGCCACCGAGCTCGGGATCAGCAAGAGCGGGCTGTTCGCGCACTTCGGCTCGAAGGAGGAGCTGCAGCTCGCGACCATCCGCGCCGCCCGACGCATCTACGTCGACGCCGTAGTGGCGCCCGCGCTCGATGTCGCGCCCGGTCTCGAGCGGGTGCGGGCGTTGAGCGAGCGCTGGCTCGAGTACTCACAGCAGCGGGTGTTCCCCGGCGGCTGCTTCTTCTCGAAGGTGTCCTACGAGTACGGCGCTCGCGGCGGTGCGGTCCACGAGGCAATGGCAGCCCTGCACCTGGAGTGGATGGACCTGCTCGAGACGTCCGTGCGAGAAGCCGTCGAGCTGGGCCAACTGGACGCGGATCCCGCCCAGCTCGCGTTCGATCTGAACGCGTACTACGAGTCGGCCAACCTGGCGTCGATCCTGCACGGCCAGGAGTCGGCGTACGTGCACGCGCGTCAGGCCATCCGGACCAGGCTGGAGTCGGCGGGCGCCTGAGTCGGCAGGTCGCGGTGCCGGCGCATAGGTGAACAGAGCAGGATCAGGCCGGCCAGGGGGACGCCCGCTGTGGTGATCCATAAGGCCGTGCCGAGGCCGAGGAGTTCGCCGAGGGTTCCGCCGAGCAGGGCGCCGAGCGGGATCGTCCCGTAGTTCACGAACGAGGCCGTGGCGGTGAGGCGGCCGAGGAGTTCCGGCGGGCAGTAGGACTGCTGGAACGTCGCCTTGACGACGTTCCCGCCGACGACGCCGAGGCTCACGCCGAACGCGCCGACGAGGTAGAACCACGGGCTGACGCCGCTCAGCGGGATGAGCAGGGCGAGCGTTGGCAGGCCGAGTTCGCACAGCAGTAGCGCGCGGGCGCTGCCGAGGCGCGCGGCGAGGCGGCGACCTGCGAACGCGCCGACGATGCCGCCGCTCGTGGCCGCGGCGATCAGGGCGCCGACGGTGCCGGCGGCGAGGCCGGCCTCGCGGACCAGGAAGACCACGACGATCGCCTGGTACCCCATCAGCGCGAGGTTCGAGACCGCGCCGAAGAGCGTCAGCGTGCGCAGCCAGACGTCCTTCGCGACCAGCGCGATGCCTTCGCGGATCGCGCCGGCTCGGCGGACGAGCGTCGTACGGCGTTCGCGGAAGCGGATGGCTCCGAGGCAGGCGAGGGCGACGAGGAAGGTGGTCGCGTCGATGAGCAGGGCGTTGGAGGGGCCGGCGAACTGGACTGCCAAACCGCCGCAGCCCAGGCCGGCGAGCTGCGCGGCCGAGGCGCTGCCGTGGAGCTTGGCGTTGCCCTCGGCGTGATCGGCCGGATCGAGCAGGGTCGGCAGGTAGGCGGTGTAGGCGGTCTGGAAGAGGACGGCCGCGCCGCCTGCAAGAAGGGCTGCGGTCAGCAGGAGGTGGACCGTGAGGATGCCTGCCCAGGCGGCGACCGGGACTGCGGCCGTGAGCAGGAAGGACGCGGCCGAGGTGGCCAGCAGGATCGGCCTGCGGTGGCGGCGGTCGACCCACGCCCCGGCCGGGAGGCCGATCAGCAACCAGGGCGCCCAGGCGGCCGCGGTCAGCAGGCCGACATGGAAGGTGGTTGCCTCGAGCATCGAGATCGCGATCAGCGGCAGGGCCACACTCGCGGTCGCGGTCCCGAACCGGCTGACCGTCTCGCCGACCCAGAGCAGCCGGAAGTCCCGGTGCCGGCGCAGGAGACTCGCCGCGCCCGGCCCCTGGCGCCGCGAGCCCGGAGCGTCCGGGTTCACCGGCCGGGGACCCGGAGCGTCCGGGGTCATGGGCTGGGGACCCGAAGCGACCCGGCTCGTGGGGTGGCGCCCCGGAGCGTCCGGGCTCATGAGGGATCTGGTTCTGGGGTGGGTGTGGATCGTCGGGGGAACGACTGAAGCTGGACGATGATGCGTTCGGCGGCCGGGCCGTCCGGGGTGACCTTCGTGTAGCGGTCGATCACGGTGCCGAGCTCTTCGTTGAGCGCGGTCAACTGTGCGGGGGTGAGGTGGAGGTCGCGCCAGTCGGAGAGGGAGGCGGCCTGTTGCCACTCGCCGGGCCAGTTCTCGTCGACGTACGTACGGACGCGGTCGAAGTACCGCTCGACCAGGTGCCGGAGGTAGACGTCGAGGGCGCCACTGGTGTCGGGGTCGTCGCGGAACTCGGACGGGTCGAGCACCGTCCGGCCCGGGATCCGCCACCAGCGCTCCCGCTTGGTGCCGCGCTCGACGTCCTCCTCGATGTAGCCGTGGTCGGCGAGCAGCCGCAGGTGCCAGCTGATCGTGCCGGTGCTCTCGCCCAGCCTGGCCGAGAGCGTGGTCGAGGTGGCCGGGCCGTCCAGCTCGATCGCTTCCAGGATGTCCATCCGGAGCGGGTGGGCCAGTCCGCGGAGACTGCGGGCGTCGATCCGTCGCATGGTTGCAGAGTAGTCTTTGCAGAGAACTCTCTGCAAGTGTGCGAGCTTGTCGGTGGCGTCGCCTAGCGTCATCGGCATGCGACCTCATGTGGTGGCCCAGTTGGCGGTGTCGCTCGACGGCAGGACGTCGGGATTCGACGCCGACCAGGCGCGGTTCTACGCGCTGGCGACCCTGTGGCAGGAGGACGTGACGCTGGTCGGCGCCGACACGATCCTGGTGCAGGAGCCCGCCGTACGGTCGGCGCCGCACCCGGGACCGCGGGCGGACGGCCCGTTGCTCGCCGTCGTGGACAGCCGGGCGCGCGTCCGTGAGTGGGAAGGGCTGCGCCAGCTCGGTTACTGGTCCGACGTGCTCGCCCTGTACGCCGACCAGACGCCGGCCCGGTCGCCGGACAGCACGATCCGTGAGCTCGTCACCGGCTACGACCGGGTGGACCTGGCCGAGATCCTGGACGTCCTCGGCGAGCGTGGTTCCCGGGTCGTCCGCGTCGACTCGGGCGGCGCGTTGGTCGGCGCCATGCTCGACCTGGGGCTGGTCGACGAGTTGGCACTCCTCGTCCATCCGGTCGTCGTCGGCTCCGGCCGGCCGTGGTCCGAGGGTCGTGAGCTGACCCTCGAACCAGCCGGCACGGAGGTATTCGAAGGCGGCCTCGTCTGGCTGCGGTACTGCGTGGGTCCGCCCTGATCAGTGATCGGCGAAGAGGTCGTCGTTGCGGCCGGCCTCGAGCCGGGACCACTGCGACGTCGGCCGGCCGTCGGTCGTCAGGCCACCGGGCTCCCACTCCTGCGGCCAGCCCTCGGGCGAGTCCTCGTGCGTCTCCCGGCGCCCGTACACGGTGAGGTCCATCAACGAGTAGCTGTTGTCCATCACCTCGACGCCGCGAACGGTCGTCCACCAGGTCTCGAAGACCCGGTCGCCGTCACGGACGTACGCCACCAGGTGCATGCTGTTCTTGACTCGGCCGACGAGGAGGGTGTCGAGCGAGTCGGCAGCCGAGTACCACGGCATCGTCCAGCCCATGAAGTCGCGGTAGCGGCGGCCCTCGTCGTACGGACCCTGGGCGAAGACGGCGTACGTGATGTCGCGGGAGTGCAGGTAGGACAGCTCCGAGACGTGGGTGTTGCACCAAGTGCAGCCCTGGCACTGTTCGGCGGCCGGGTGGCCCGGATACCACATGAAGTAGTAGGCGAGGAGCTGTCGGCGGCCCTCGAAGGCGTCGAGCAGGGTGACCGGTCCGTCGGGGCCGATCAATGGCGTGCTCGCGTCCACTTCGACCATCGGCAGCCGGCGCCGGGCCGCGGCGATCGCGTCGCCTTCGCGGGTGTGGGCCTTCTCCCGGACCCGCAGTTGCTCGATCTGTGCCTCGAAGGTCTCCCGGTCGACCACCTGGGGCAGGCTTGTCGTCTTCATGACTGGTTCCTGTCGGTTCTTCTTCTCGGTCATGATCGGGACGTCGGAGCCGGATCCGCGGTCTCGACCCTCTTCCCGGTTTCCTCTTGTGGTGTTCACGAAACTGTCCGTGGTGACGGCTACTGTGTGCGGTGATGAGGAAGCAGCATGAGTGGTACGACGAGCACGACGCCGAGCGATGGGTGGCCGAGCCGGTCAAGCGGCCCGGTCGGACCGCCTTCGCCCGCGACCGTGCGCGCGTGCTGCACAGCGCCGCCCTCCGCCGGCTGGCGGCCAAGACGCAGGTGGTCACCGCGGGGAGTGACGACTTCGTCCGCAACCGGCTGACGCACAGTCTCGAGGTCGCCCAGATCGGCCGGGAGCTGGCCTCGACGCTCGGTTGTGATCCCGACATCGTCGACGCGGCCTGTCTGTCGCACGACCTCGGTCATCCGCCGTTCGGGCACAACGGCGAGCGCGCCCTCGACCAGGTCGCCGCGGACATCGGCGGTTTCGAGGGGAACGCGCAGACGTTGCGCCTGCTCACCCGGCTGGAGTCGAAGACGTTCGACCCGGCCGGCCGCAGCGTCGGCCTGAACCTCAGCCGCGCGACCCTGGACGCCGCCACGAAGTATCCCTGGCCCCGGCGGCCCGGCGAGCGGAAGTTCGGGGTGTACGACGACGATCTCGCCGTCTTCGAGTGGTTGCGTCCGGGTGTCGGCGACCGTCGCTGCCTGGAGGCGCAGGTGATGGACTTCGCCGACGACGTCGCGTACTCGGTGCACGACGTCGAGGACGGGATCGTTGCCCAGCACATCGACCTGGCCGCGATCGGGGCCGACCGGACGCCGTACTGGGAGACCGTCCGGCGGATGTACTTGCCGGAGGCAACCGATGCCGAGCTGGACGAGTGCTGGCGGCGGCTGACGACCCTGCCGTACTGGCCGTCCGCGCCGTTCGACGACAGCCGCCGGGCGCTCGGCGGGCTGAAGGACCTGACCAGCCAGCTGATCGGCCGGTTCTGCACCGCCGCCGAGCAGGCGACGCACGCGGTCTTCGGCCGCTCCCGCCTGATCCGCTATGAGGCCGACCTGGTCGTCCCGGACGGGATCCGGGTCGAGATCGGGCTGCTCAAGGGCGTCGGCATGTTCCACGTGCTCAACTCGCCCGAGCGCCAGGCCCGGCGAGCGTCCCAACGAGAGCTCCTCACCGAGCTCGTCGAAGCCCTGTGGAAGACGGCGCCGCAGCACCTCGACACCGCCTTCGCCGCGGACTTCGCCGAGGCCGCCGACGACAGCGCCCGCCTGCGGGTGATCGTCGACCAGGTCGCCTCGCTCACCGACCCGTCGGCCCAGGCCTGGCACACCCACCTGGTGAAGTGACTACAGTCGTTCCTATGACTGACGCAGAGCGGATTGTCATCGTCGGCGCGAGCCTCGCGGGTGCGACCGCGGCGGAGGAGCTCCGGAACGACGGCTGGACCGGCGGCATCGTCCTGATCGGCAGCGAGACCAGACTGCCGTACGAGCGACCCCCGCTGTCCAAAGGCGTCCTGCTCGGCAAGGACCAGCCCGACGTCGCCCAACTGCACGACCAGCAGTGGTACGACGACAACTCGATCGACCTGCGCCTCGGCACGACCGTCACCGCGCTCGACCCCGCGGCGCACACGGTCACGCTCGACGACGGCTCGCAGGTCGCGTACGGCAAGCTGCTCATCGCGACCGGGAGCCGCGTCCGGCGTCTCGACGTACCAGGGGCGGACCTGCCGGGCATCCACTACCTGCGGACGGCCGAGGAGTCCCAGGCGCTGACCGACGCGTACGCCGCCAAGCCGCGGGTCGTCGTGGTCGGCGCCGGGTGGATCGGCCTCGAGGCCGCGTCGGCGGCTCGCGAACGCGGGTGCGAGGTCACCGTGGTCGAGCCGCAGTCCACCGCGCTGGCCGGCGTGCTCGGGGAGCAGGTGGGTGAGCTGTTCGCCGAGCTTCACCGGCAGCACGGCGTCACGCTGAAGTTCGGCACTGGCGTGGAGGCGTTCGAGGGCTCCGACACGGTGACCGGAGTGCGGACGTCAGCCGGCGAGGTGATCCCGGCCGAGCTGGTGATCGTCGGCGTCGGCGTACAGCCGAACGTCGAGCTCGCCGCGGAGGCCGGGATCGAGGTCGCCACCGCGGACAACGGCTCCGGGATCGTGACCGGTCCGGACCTGCAGACCTCGGCAGCGGACGTCTACGCGGCTGGAGACGTCGTGCGCTGGGACCACCCGCTGTACGGGCGGCCGGTCCGGGTCGAGCACTGGCAGAACGCGAAGGACACCGGGAAGTCGGCGGCGAAGGCGATCGTCGGGCAGGAGGTTACGCACGACGCGCTCCCGTTCTTCTTCACCGACCAGTACGACCTCGGCATGGAGTACGCCGGTGACGTCCCACCCGGCACGTCGTACCAGGTGGTCCTGCGCGGCGACCCGGCCTCGGGGGCGTACCTGGCCTTCTGGCTCGACGACGATCGGAGGCTGCTGGCCGGCATGCACGTGAACACGTGGGGCGCGATCGACGCCGTCCAGGACCTGATCCGCTCCCGCAAACAGCTCGACCCCGAGCGGCTCGCCGACCCGTCGATCGACCTCGCCGACGTCTAGAGCGGGTACGCGACGAACGCGAAGGAGGTGCTGTCCGGCGACCAGCTCGGGACGTTCATCGTGCCTTGGCCGCCGAACAGCGTGGCGATCTCGCGGATCTCGCCGTCCGCGGTCAGCAGGCGCACGCGGACGTCCTCGACGTCGGCCGGGTGCCCTTCGGTGCCGGGCGGGAAGCTGACGTAGGCGATCGCGGAGCCGTCGGGCGCCGGATGCGGGAACCAGTTGACCCGCTCGTCGACGGTCAGTTGCTCGACCTCGCCGGTACTCACCGCGATCCGGAACAGCTGCGCGTGCCCGGCCCGCTCGGAGTTGAAGTAGATCCACTTCCCGTCCGGGCCGTACTCCGACCCGTCGTCCGCATGCTCGTCGTCGGTGAGCTGTACGTCGGTCCCGCCGGCGGACGGGATCGTCCACACGTTCGTGATCCGGCGGCCGTCGACGTACTCGAGACCGATGTACGCGAGCGTCCGGCCGTCCGGCGAGACTCCGTGCAGGTAGTGGTGGAAGCCGGGGCCGCGGTCGTTGCTCACCCGGCGCGGGGATCCACCTTCGAGTGGTACGGCGTACAGGTGGCCGTCGTCCGCCGACACGTAGACCGTCGTCCCGTCCGGGCTCAGGACGTGGTCGTTGTTGATCGGCGGCACCCCGCCGAGATCGATCTCGTGCAGCTCGGCGTCCTGCAGTCGCCACAGCCGGCCGTCGCCGTTGACGACGAGGTCTCCGGTCGGCGACCAGTTCGGCGCCTCGAAGAGCAGAGTGGTCGAGCTGTGGACGAGTCGCCGGTCGCCGGTCGCGACGTCGACGACGTACAGCTCGGACCGCTGGCCTGGGCGGAGGGTTCGTGGCATGCCCGCCAACCTACGTGATCGGCCCGGCTAGACTCGCGGCGTGGCAGGCCGGATCAAGGACGAGGACATCGCGCTGGTGCGCGAGCGGGCCCGGATCGACGACATCGTCGGTTCGTACGTGACCTTGAAGAACGCCGGCGGCGGGAACCTGAAGGGCCTGTGCCCGTTCCACGACGAGAAGTCGCCGTCGTTCAACGTCACGCCGTCGCGCGGGTTCTTCTACTGCTTCGGCTGCCAAGAGGGCGGCGACGTCATCGACTTCATCCAGAAGATCGACCAGATCACCTTCCACGAGGCGGTCGAGACGCTGGCCGCGAAGGTCGGCATCCAGCTCCGGTACGACGAGTCCGGCGCGCCGCTGCAACGCGGTCCGTCGAACCAGCGGCCCCGGCTGGTCGAGGCCCACCGGGTCGCCGCCGAGTTCTACGTGGAGCAGTTGTTCGGTGCGGCCGACGCGACGCTCGGGCGGCAGTTCCTGGACAAGCGCGGCTTCGACAAGGACGCCGCGGTGCACTTCGGCGTCGGGTTCTCGCCGCGCGGCGGGGAGGCGCTGATCGGCCACCTGCGCGGCCGCGGCTTCACCAACGCCGAGCTGGTCGCGTCCGGGCTGGCCGCGGAGGGGCAGCGCGGGCTGTACGACCGGTTCCGCGGCCGGCTGATGTGGCCGATCCGGGACGCGTCGTCGGAGGTGATCGGATTCGGGGCCCGGCGCCTGTTCGACGACGACCGGATCGAAGCGAAGTACCTGAACACCCCCGAGACCCCGATCTACAAGAAGTCCAAGGTGCTGTACGGCGTCGACCTCGCCCGCCGCGAGATCGCGAAGGGCCGCCAGGCCGTCGTGGTCGAGGGGTATACCGACGTGATGGCCTGTCACCTGGCCGGTGTGCAGACCGCGGTCGCGACCTGCGGTACGTCGTTCGGCGACGACCACGCGCGGGTGCTGCGACAGTTGCTGCTCGATCACGACCAGTTCCGTGGTGAGGTGATCTTCACCTTCGACGGTGACGAGGCCGGTCAGCGGGCCGCGCTCAAGGCGTTCGCCGGCGACCAGGCGTTCGCTTCGCAGACGTACGTCGCGGTGGAGCCGGACGGGCTCGATCCGTGCGACCTGCGGCTGCAGAAGGGTGACGCCGCGGTCCGTGAGCTGATCGGCCGGCGGGTGCCGCTGTACCGGTTCGTGCTGGCCAACGTGCTGTCGAAGTACGACCTCGACCGGGCCGACACCCGGATCGACGCGCTCCGGGACGCGGCCCGGCTGGTGATCAGCATCCGCGACCGGTCGAAGGTGGACGCGTTCACCCGCGAGCTCGCCGGCCATCTGGGGATGGAGGTCGACCAGGTGCGCACGGAGGTGTACCGGGCGGCGTCGCGACCGGCCCCCGGTCCCGCGTCGAACGAGCGGTCGCAGCCGGTCGTCGTACAGGGTGAGGCGCCGCCGCCCCCGCCGCGCGTGGACGTGCCGTCGCCGCGGGACCAGCGGTTCGTGATCGAGTGGGACGTGCTCAAGGTCGCGATGCAGCACCCGGCTCTGGTCGGGGTCGCGTTCGACGAGCTGGACGACCACGACTTCACCCACCCGTGGCTGGCCGCGATCCGGGCCGCGATGGCGAAGGCGGGCGGCCCGTCGGCGGCGCCTCCCGGTGAGGCCTGGGTGGTCGCCGTACGCGATGCCGTCGGCAACGATCCCGCCGCCGCCGTGGTCGGCGCCCTGGCCGTCGACCCGCTCCGCCTCGGCCGCGAACCCGACGAGGCCTACGCCCTCGCCCTGCTCGCCCGCCTCCAGGAACTCACCTGCGCCCGCCGCATCCAGGACCTCAAGTCCAAACTCCAGCGCACCAACCCGATCGACCGAGCCGACGACTACAACCGCATGTTCGGCGAACTCATAGCCCTCGAAGCCTACCGCTCCGACCTCCGCAAAAAAGCCATCACCGGCGCCCTCTAACCCCCGACCGACTGGTCGAGCCGCTGGGCCGCTGGGGTCAGACGCCCTGGGTGGAGGCGACGTGTTCGCGGCGGTGCTGAACGACCAGGGTGATGCCGAGAGCGGCTCCGCCGAGGGTGATGCCACCGAGCGCGCCGAGGGCGATCGAGGTGGGATGCAGTGCAGTCGCTTGATTGACGGTCTCGACGGCCGGCGGTTTCGCGTCGGCCGACCCCGGGTAGCCCGAGCCTTCGTCCGGCCAATCGACCGGCTGGTGCATGGGTCGTTGTTGCCACTCAGCTGCCATCGCCGGCCCGGCCGTTGCGACGCCGAGAGCGAAGGGAATGACAGCGATCGCGGTGATGCGGTGGTTCATGATGTCTCCTTGTACGGGCGTCCGGCGGGTCCGCTCGGCTGCGGTCCAGGTACGCCGTTCGCCCGGTTGCTCCTGTTGTCGCAGTAGGCGGTATCGCGGCGCCTGATCGCGGTATCACGGCGGTAACGGAGGCGTTGACGGCGTGCGGGCCGCAGGTCGAGAGTCGAAGGGTGGGCATCGACGTACTTGGCCCGCTCACGATCGAGGGGGATCAGAAGGCTCTCGGGCGACGTGACCGGGTCGTGGTCGCTGCGCTGGCGGTGCATCCAGGGGAGGTCGTCAGCGCGGAGCAGCTTGCTGACGCCCTGTGGGGCGACCGGCTACCGCCGTCCTGGCAAAAGGTCGTCCAAGGGTGTGTCGTCCGGCTTCGCAAGGTCCTCGGCACGCCTGCGATCGAGACGCTGCCACTCGGGTATCGGCTCGTCGTACCGCTTGACGAGATCGATGCCCAACGGTTCGATCGCGCGGTGGCACGGGCTCGCGAGTTGCTCGGGAACGGTGAGCCTGAGCGGGCGGCTGTCGTCCTCGGAGATGCGCTGACGTTGTGGCGTGGCCGGCCGCTGACCGAGCTGGACGGCTGGGACGCGGCCCGGATCGAAGCCTCGCGACTGATCGAGCTGCGGCACACCGCCGACGAACTGTACGTCGAGGCGGCGCTGCGGTCAGGCCGGCACGACCAGGTGCTGGCGAAGGCGCAGGCGCTCGTCACGGAGGCCCCACTGCGCGAACGGCGTTGGGTCCTCCTCGCGACCGCGCAGTACCAGAGCGGACGCCAGGGTGAAGCATTGTCGACAATCCGACGCCTGCGGACCGTGCTCGACCGTGAACTCGGCCTCGTCCCCAGTGCCGACGTCGTGACCCTGGAGCAGGCGATCCTTCGCCAGGATCCATCCCTCGTGGCAGAGAGTGTGCTCCCCGAGCCGAGCCCGATCTGCCCGTATCCAGGCCTCAAGCCGTACGACGTAGACGACGCCGACACGTACTTCGGGCGCGACTCCGACATCACCGCCTGTCTGCGGAAGCTGACGGACACCTCGGTACTGGCGGTGGCCGGGCCCTCCGGGTGCGGCAAGTCCTCTCTGGTTCGGGCCGGAGTGGCCGCCGCACTGCGCCGTGATGGTAAGCAGGTCGTGGTGATGACACCGGGAGCGCACCCCGTCGCAGCCCTGGCGGCAGCAGCGCCCGATACGGCGGCGCTGGTCGTGGACCAGTTCGAGGAGGTGTTCTCGCTGTGCCAGGACGGTCGAGAGCGGGAGCGCTTCCTCACTGCCCTGAGCGGGCACGAGGCACCACTGATCATGTCGATCCGCGCAGATCGGCTCGGCGACGTCTCGGCTCATCCGGCTTTCGCGCGGGTTGTGGAGCGGGGTCTCTTCCTCCTGTCGGGGATGACGCAGGAGAACCTGCGAACCGCCATCGAGGAGCCGGCACGACAGTCTTCGCTGGTGGTCGAGCCCGGGCTCGTGGACCTGCTAGTCAACGAGGTGGCCGATCGACCCGGCGCGCTGCCGTTGATGTCGCACGCGCTGCGTGAGACCTGGCAACGTCGTGAGGGTCGAACCCTCACGGTCGCCGGCTACGGCGCTTCCGGCGGCATCCGCAGCGCCGTCGCCCACTCGGCGGAAGCGGTCCACGAGCGGATCTCGCCGCAGCAGCGAGTTGTCCTGCGCGACTTGTTGTTGCGGCTCGTCGTTCCAAGCCAGGACGGTGAGCCGATCCGCAGCCGACTACCGCGCCGTCTCGTGGTGACTCGGGCGGAAGACGACACGATGATCGATCTGCTCGTTGCGGCTCGGCTGGTCACGAGCGACGCCGGTGTGGTCGAGATCGCGCATGAGTCGCTCGTCCGTGCCTGGCCAAGGCTTCGCGGCTGGCTCGAGGACGACCTCGAGGGGCAGCGCATCCTGCACCACCTCGCCGTTGCGGCCGACTCCTGGCACAACCTCGGACGCCCCGACAGCGAGCTCTACCGCGGTGTCCGCCTCGCCAAGGCTCTGGAGTGGCGCGACCGGACGGATCCGACGCTCACTCCGACCGAGACCGACTTCCTTGCTGCAAGCAAACGTCTGTCCGAGGCCGAGCTGCGCGCCGCCGAGGGCCGGATTCGTCTCCAGCAACGAGTCAACCGCCGCCTGCGGGCAGCCCTCGCCACCGCGGCAGTCCTCCTCGTCGGTGCCCTGATCGCCGGCGTGGTCGCCGTACGTCAGGCCGACAAGGCCGAGCTGGCCGCCAACCGGGAACTCGCCCGGCAGGTCGGTGCCCGCGCGCTGGTGACCGACGACATCAGTCAGTCTCTTCTTCTCGCCGCCCAAGGCGTCCGCCTGGACGACGCTCGAGAGACTCGAGCCAACCTGGTAGCCGCCATCAACAAGAACCCACTCCTGCTCCGCTCGTTCCCCGCACCCCTGGGCCGTACCGAGAACCTCGACCTCTCACCCGACGGCACCCGCATCGTCTCCGGTGACAACAAAGCGACCTTCCACCTGTACGACGCCCAGTCGGGAAAGGTCCTCAACTCCTACACCTTCGCCCCAGTCACCGACGACGCGGAGGTTCTGACCCGACCACGCTTCAGCCCGGACGGTCGCCTCGTCGCCGCAGTCGCCGGTAAGCACGACGGCGCCGCGATAGATTCCGCGTGGCCGGTCAGGGTGCTGAATGCCGACACTCTCGAACCAATCGAGCCACAGCCGCACTTTCCGAAGGTCGATCTGCCGCGGGTGAAGAACCTTGCTTTCAGCGCAGACGGCCGTCATCTGGTCATCGGTCTGCAGGAGGCCACCGGCAGTTGGGGCGACGCCCCGGCATTCGCCCTGGTTTGGAACGTCGACGCGCTCGACCGGCCACCTCGAACAGTACCCTTGGGCATCGGTCCGCAGCGCGCGGTGATCAGTCCTGATGGCCGGACCGTCTACAAACCCTGGCACCTGACGGCTTTCGACGTGGCCACCGGTCAACAGAAATGGCAGCGATCAGATCTGCTTGGCGGACCGGTCGTCGACTCGACCATCGGCCTCCCAATCATCGAAGTCTCGAAACACGGCGACCTGCTCGCTTATCTACACCCGGGACCGATCCGAAACGACCGAACCACGACGACAGTCGTCAATGCTCGCACCGGGAAGACTGTTCGGGTGCTGCGCAGCACTGCGGATCCGCCACGTGACGCTGCCTTCTCGAATGACGGCAAGCTGCTGGCAACGGCCCACTTCGGCGGCGAGGTCATCGTCTGGGATCTGGCCACGGGGAAAGCCGTTCAACGCCTCCACACCGCCGAAGTCTCGTGGGCGGTCGCTTTCAGTTCGGATCAGCAGACGCTGTACACGGCCGGCGATGAGGGCGTGCTGCGTGCATATGACCTCGGAGGGCGGCAGCAGTACCTCTCCCGCACACAAACTGCCCCGCTACGTCCGTACCTCCATGTTCTGGCGTCGGATCGCGGGGAGACAATCGCGTACCTGTGGAACGAGGCAGGGACCTCGTGGGTGAGCTTCGCAGACGTGAGAAGCGGACGGATGACCGCGCCGACGAGCCTTGACCTCGAGCTGCAGGGCGAGGCGCAAGCGCCCGCCTCGTGGCATCCCAACGGTGATCGCCTCGTGATCCACGGGATCGATCTCGTCGCCGTTCTGGATGGCAGGACCGGAACGGTTCTCCAACGGGATGTCCGACGAGCAACATCAGTCGCCTACGTCAACGATGGCGAACGCATAGTCGCGGGAACAATCGAAAGCACAACCGTCTTCGACGGCCGCATGGTGCCCAAGCGAGTGAATCACGGCTGGATCGCAGACTGCTGCACGGCGGCATCCCCGGACGGTGAGCTCGCTGTGCTCTTCCAGGAGGAGCGGGGAGGCGCGACGATGTCTTGGCGGATCGTCCGGGCATCTACAGGCGAGGTCGTCAAGCAGGGTGGGCTGTCGACGTGGATCAACGCAACGGCGTTTTCGCCTGACAGCCGCCTGATTGCAGGTATCGGTACGGACGGTGTCTTCACGATGGATGTCCGGTCCGGCGCAATCAAGTTTGCTCCTCCGACCGGCCACCGAGCCCACGGTGTCAGCATCCGGTTCTCTCCCGACGGCACTCGCCTTGTCTCTGGCGCCGACGACGGCACCGCCACAGTCTGGGACGCCGCAACCTTGGAGAACCTCTTCACCATTTCGACGGCCACTGATGCCAACCTGGTGCCTGTTGCCCCCACCTTCACACGGGACGGTGACGCCATCAGCATCCCGTCGTACGACGGCAAGACCTACCGGTGGAATGTCAGCACTGCTCACATCCTCGCTCAGGCCTGCGCCATGGCCGGGCGCAATCTGACGGCTGATGAATGGCGGCAGGCATTCCCGGATCGCCCGTATCAGAAGACTTGTTCTTGAGGTCAGGTGTCGACCTTGAAGGGGTCGTGTTCGGTGAGGAGTTTGTCGAGGCGGGCCTGGTCGACCCGGGTGGTGACTTCGGCGAGTTCCTGGCGGTCGCGGATGACCTTGGAGAGCGTGATGGTCGAGGTGACGACGTACAAGAGGCCGATGGCGAGGAAGGCTCGGATCCAGCCGGACGCTGGAAGGTAGATCAGAGCGAGGCTCATCGCCGTGAGCGCGATCGCGAACGAGATGATCGCCTGGACATAGTAGGCGGCAGTGGTGGACGGCTGGATCGGTTTCCTCATGCGTCGATGGTGGATCCCCGGCCAGGTGCCGAGCATCCGCCGAACTACTCATTCAGTCGGGCGACTGCACGACCCGTGGACATGGTTGCTGCTGTTTCGGTGGCTAGTTGGATGGCTCGGTGGGTTAGGGGGGAGTGGGTTCGGTTGGCTTGCCAGATGAGGTAGATCTCGCGGCGGGGTGGGGACGGGTGAAGGTCGTGGATGGTGAGGGCCGGGTCGTCGGCGACGCTGTCGAGGACCAGGCGGGGGAGTACGGCGGAGCCGAGGCCGGAGCGGACCATCGCCAGCACGGCTTCGTTGCCGGCGGCACGGAAGACGATCCGCGGTACGACGTCCTGGGAGGCGAACAACTGCTCGACCCGCGGCTGGTCGCAGGTCGGCGGCCACGCCACCATCGGCGCGCGGTGCAGGTCGGCCACCTCGACCGGGCCGTCCGGGAAGGCGCCGCGTGGGGCGACCAGCAGGTACGGGTCGTCGAGCAGCTTGAGGTGTTCGAAGTCGCCGCGGACGCGGGCGTCGAAGAACATCAGGTCCACCTTGTCGACCGGCGGTGGATCGGACTCGTCCTCGATCAGCCGGATGTCGCAGCCCGGGTGCTCCTCGCGCAGACGGCGTACGACCTGCGGCAGCAGCACGTTCGAGATGCTCTGGAACGTGCCGATGTCGATCCGCCCCTCGCCGGCCTTGAACCGGTCGACGGCATCGGTCATCGCCTGAGTGCGATCCAGCAGGTCGCGGCCGTGGGAGAGCACGACCGCACCGAGCGGCGTGATCCGCACCGGCTTCGGACCTCCGGGCCGGTCGAACACCGAGCCGCCGACCGCCTTCTCCAACGCGGCGATGTGCTGGCTCACGGTCGATTGCGTGTACCCGAGCCGCACGGCCGCCCGGCCGAAGGTTCCCTCGTCCGCGACCGCGGCCATCGTCGCGACGTGCCGCAACTCCACCTCGGACATGGACCTAACGATAAGCGCTCGCGATGAACACCATCGAGATCTATCGCTTTCCGGTATACGCGAAACCGGCCTACCGTCTGAGTCATGTTCGACTACGACGCTGAGCTCCGCCGCTACCACGAGCGGCTGCTGACCGCGATGGACGTCCGGCCCGACGACCACGTGCTCGACATCGGCTGCGGGACCGGCCTCACCACCCGCGAGGCGGCCAAGACCGCGACGGCCGGGAGCGCGCTCGGTGTCGACGTCTCCGCCGAGATGCTCGCGATCGCCCGACAGCTCAGTGCGGGACTGCCCAACGTCCGCTTCGAGCAGGCCGACGCCCAGCTCCACCCGTTCCAGCCCGAGCACTTCTCGCTCGCGATCAGCCGCTTCGGCACGATGTTCTTCGCCGACCCGGTCGCCGCCTTCGCCAACGTCGCGCGCGCCCTGCGCCCGGGCGCGCGGCTGGTCCAACTCGTGTGGCAGGACGCGCGGCAGCAGGAGTGGTACGGCGAAATCCGAGGTACGCACGCCACCGCCGGCGAGGCAGCGTTCTCCCTGGCGGACCCGGCGACGACCGAGCGCATCCTGGCCGACGCCGGCTTCACCGACGTACAGCTCGAAGACGTCCGCGAACCCGTGTACTACGGCGCCGACGTCGAGACCGCCCTCGACGCGATCCGCACACTGCAGATGGGCTCCGACAGCGACGCCGACCGGCTGCGCCCAATGCTCGAGAAGCACGTGTCCGCGGACGGCGTCTGGTTCGACTCCCGCGCCTGGATCGTCACGGCCCAACGCCGGTAATCACCCGGACGGGGGGAGGCGGGCGGGCTGAGCCGGCGGGAGGCTGGCGGGGATCAGACGCAAGCCGAGGAGGCGCAGGATGGCGACACTGACGGTCTGGAAGTTCGAGAACTGGGACGGAGCAAATCAGGCGATCGGCACCTTGGAGTCGCTGGCCAAACAGGGGCTGATCAAGGTGCACGACGCCGCGGCGGTGTCGTGGCAGCCGGAGGCCAAACGGCCCAAGACCCGGCAGTTGCGGAACCTCGCCGGCGCCGGGGCGGTCGGCGGGATGTTCTGGGGGATGCTGTTCGGCCTGATCTTCCTGATGCCGCTGGCCGGTGCCGCGATCGGGGCCGCGTCGGGCGCGCTCGCGGGGTCGCTGACCGACGTCGGGATCGATGACGGCTTCATCAAGTCCATGCGCGACCAGCTCAAGCCGGGGACGTCGGCGCTGTTCCTGATGTCGAGTGACGCCGTACCCGACAAGGTCAAGGAGACCTTCGACGCGACCGGTCTCAAGCCCGAGCTCATCCAGTCGAACCTGTCCAACGAGCAGGAGGCGGCCCTCCGCGAGATGTTCGCCGACTAGGGCGCGAGTTGGCGGCGGGAGGTGATGCCGAGTTTGGTGAAGACCTTTCGCAGGTGCCACTCGACGGTGTGCTGGCTGAGGAACATCTGCGCGCCGATCTCCGCGTTGGTCAGCCCGGCGCCGGCGAGCTCGGCGATGTGCGCCTCCTGCGCGGTCAACGTGTCGCGCGCGCGGCCGGCTCGCTCACCGACCACCTCGCCGGTCGCCCGGAGCTCGTGCGCCGCCCGGTCGGCGAACACGTCGGCGCCTGAGGTCGCGAACAGCTTGTACGCCGTCCGCAGCTGACCGCGGGCGTCCTGGCGCCGACCCTCGCGGCGGAGCCACTCGCCGTACACCAGATGCGCCCGAGCCAGATCCATCCGCATCCGCGTCCGCCCGAGTCGCTCGATGGCTTCCTCGTACGCCGCCTCGGCCGCGGACGGATCGGCCGCGAGCAGAGCCGTCGACCGGGCGAGCAGACCCAGACCCCAGTCAGAACCGCACGCTCGAGCCATCATCCGCAGTCGATCGAGCGCCGCAGCAGCCAGGTCGTGCCGGCCGCTGCGCGCCGCGGACTCGATCAGCTCGGGAAGCGCCCAGTTCGCCCCGCAGAGCTCGACCGGGTACGCGGCCGCGTCCTGGGCCGACGTCAGCGCCTCGTCGTACCGCGCGAGCGCGTTCATCAGCACGGCATGCGTGAAGCTCGCGACGGTCACCCCCGAACCCTCGCCCCGGCTCTCGGCATCGTCGCGGCTGGCGGTGATCAGCTCACTCGCCCCGTCGGGCCCGCGGAGTGCCGCCAGCGCGATCACGCCGTACCCGGTCATGGCGGCGCCGGTCGCATCGTTGATCGTGGTGATCTCGGCGACCACGGACGCGGCCTCGGCGATCTCGCCGGCGAAGAAGTTGCGCATGATCTGGTGGCTGAGTGCGAGCGGGAGCTCGACCAGCTCGCCCCGTTCGCGGGCGATCCGGACGTTGCGTGAGGTGACGATCTCCCAGTTCTCGTCGTCCCAGAGGTCGAGCGCCAGCAGCGCCGCGTGCCCGAGCCACCGTACGTCGTCGGCGTCCGCGGGCCCCGTCTCGCGGGCGAATGCCTCGAGCGCTGCCCGCGCCGGTTCGACTGCTTCCGCGTAGCTGTCGGTGAACAGCGCGGCGGTTCCTTCGAGAATGAGGTCGCGCTTGCGGCTTCCATCGGTCCTGGGCAATGCCCGCGCCGCCTGAGCGACCTCCGCCAGGCCGGTATCACCCGCGAACCGGCCGGCGAACTGACCGGCCGACAGCGCGTCCAGGTACGTGTCGCGGGCCAGGTCGAGGTCGAGTCCTTCGAACCTCCGGGCGGCTTCGAGGAGCAGTGGCGTCGCCGCGTAGCCGCGGCCGGCCATGAACGCGAGCTGGGCCCGCAGTACGTCTGTCTGGGCTTGGCGCAGCTCGTCCGCCGGACCCTCGCTGACGGTGACGAGCATCCGTGACACCGCGGGGAAATCACCTGCCCGGAGGGACGCGCCGGCGGCGGCCAGCGCTCGCGACGCCCGTGTCTCCGGGTCCGGGGTGAGCTCGGTCGACCGCTGCAGGAACGCCGCCGTGGCCGCGTTCCCACCGCGGCGCCGGGCCCGCTCGGCCGATCCGGCGAGTTCGGCGGCGACCGCCTCGTCCGGTCCGCTCGCTCCGAGCGCGCGATGCCAGGCCCGCCGGTCGGGATCCCGCTCGGCATCGATCGCATCGGCCAGGGCCTGATGGGCGCGGCGGCGATCGCCGGGCTTCGCCGCGCGACTGACAGCCGACCGGACCAGCGGATGCCGGAAACGGACGCGCGCACCGAACTCGACCAGGCCGGCCGCCTCGGCCGGTCCGCCCGCACCGACCGGCACGTTCTGGATCGCGAGCGCCCGCAGCAGCAGGGGTACGTCGCCAACCGGTTCGACCGCCGCGGTCAGCAAGCACTGTTGTGTGTCCGACGGAAGCTCCTGCAGCCGACGGGCGAAGCTCTGCTCGAGTTGGCTCGTCAGCGGTCGAGAGTCCAGCCGCTCGAAGCCGCCGGCCAGTTCGCCTGCGGTCAGTCCAGCAGGCAGCTCCAGCAGTGCCAGCGGATTGCCTCTGGTCTCGGAGACGATGCGGTCGCGGACGTGCTCGTCCAGGCGGCCGGGGAACACCGCGTCGAGCAGGGCGCCGGCGTCGTGGTCGGTCAGGCCGCCGACGGTCAGTTCGGGGAAGCCTCGCCAGCTGGGTCCCGTGACCGGCTCGCGGACGGCGAACACGAGCCCGATGCGGTCGGCGAAGAGCCGTCGCGCCACGAAGGTGAGCGTCTGGACCGACTCCTGGTCCAGCCACTGTGCGTCGTCGACGACGCACAGCAGCGGCTTGCTGTCGGAGACCGCGGACAGCAGGCTCAACGTGGCCGCGCCGACGAGGAACCGGTCCGGCGGTCCGCCGAACTCCTGTCCCAGGGCGACCGCGAGCGCCTCGCGTTGCGGAGCCGGTAGGTGATCGGTCATCCGGAGCAGGGGTGCGCACAACTGGTGCAGACCGGCGTACGGGAGCTCCATCTCGAACTCGACGCCGGCCGCCCGCGCGACCCTGCACTCCTCGGCGCGTCCGACGAGTTGGTCGAGCAGGGCGGTCTTGCCGATGCCTGCCTCACCGCGGACGAGCAGGACCTGACCCGCGCCGGAGCGGGTCCCGGCGACCACCTGATCCAGCCGGGCCGACTCCGCCCGCCGCCCCCGGAGCTCGGGCGCCGATTCCCTGGTCGTCATGAGCACCACCCCTCAGCTGAGGCTAGACCCGAAGCGTCATCGGCGACAGCAGCCGTCTCAGCCGGGTGCTCAGCGCAATGAGCTGGGTGCCGTCGGTTCATCGTGAGCCGCGAGGTGGTGAGAATGCCGGTGTGGAGCTGCATCTGCGGTTGGACGAGAAGGGCGGGCTGGCCGCGCAGATCTACACGCAGCTTCAGGAGCGGATCAGCAGCGGCACCTTGCCTGCGGGAACGGTGCTGCCGTCCTCGCGTGAGCTCGCGGCGCGGCTGGCGGTGTCGCGGGCGACAGTGGTCGCGGCGTACGAGCGGCTCGCCGCGCACGGGCTGATCCGCTCGCGCCCCGGCGTCGGCACGGTGGTCACCGAGCTTCGGGGCTCTGCGCTCGGGCGGGCGGTCACCGAGCACCGGGGCTCCGCGATCGGGCGGGCGGTCACCGAGCACTGGGGCTCTGCGCTCGGGCCTGCGGTAGCCGGGCCGCGGGCTACTGCTGCTCAGACGCGTGGCCCTGTGACCGGCACGCCGAGTGGGTCCCCGTTGCGGCCGCGAGCGATTTGGGAGGCCGAGCAGCTCGCCGTACCGGAGCTGGCGGTGCCGGACGTCGAGTTCGACTTCGCGCCCGGCGTGCCGGCGCGGTCGCAGTTTCCGTTCGCCCGCTGGCGAGCGTTGATCAATGATCAGCTGCGGTCCCGCACCGAGGTCAACTACGCCGAGCCGGCGGGCTCGATCCGGTTGCGTACGGCGCTCGCGCACCATCTGACCGTGAGTCGTGGGGTCCGGACGACGCCGGAGCAGTTGGTGATCACGACGGGGGCGCAGCAGGCGTTCGACGTCGCGGCCCGCGTGCTGCTCGAGCCGGGTGACATGGTGGCGATCGAGGATCCTGGTTACCTGCCCGCGTACCGCGGGTTCCTCGCGCACGGTGCTCGCGTCGTCGGCGTGCCGGTGGACGGTGAGGGGTTGATGGTCGACCGGATTCCGTCCGGGACGCGGCTGGTCTACGTGACGCCGTCGCACCAGTTTCCGCTCGGCATGCCGATGTCGGCGGAGCGGCGTACCGCTCTGCTCGCCTGGGCTGCGCGGCACGACGCGGCGATCGTCGAGGACGACTACGACTCGGAGTTCCGGTTCACCGGGCGGCCGCTGACCCCGTTGCAGACAATCGACACCGAGGGTCGGGTGCTCTATGTCGGGTCCTTCTCCAAGACTTTGCTGCCGGCGTTGCGGGTCGGGTTCCTCGGCGTACCGTCGACGCTCGCCGAGGCCGCGCGACGGGCGAAGTTCGTCGCGGACTACGGCACCGGTGGGCACGTGCAGGCCGCGCTCGCGACGTTCATCGAGGATGGCGATCTCGCCCGGTACATCCGGCGGATGCGGCGATCGTACGAACGTCGACACGACCTGCTGATCAGCGCGCTGCGTGCGGACTTCGGTGGCGTGCTCGAGCCGATCGAGTCCAGCGGCGGCACGCACATGGCCGCCCTGCTCGCCCCGGACCAACCTGCGGACACCGTGCTCGCGACCCGAGCGCTCGCCGCGGGCGTCTATGTCGGCACGGTCTCGCGCTGGGGCATCGAGCGCCCCGGGCCGAACGGCTTCGTCTTCGGGTACGGCGCCGTCGCCGCCGAGCGGATCCCGGACGCGCTCGCCGCCCTACGCCGCGTTATCTGATCGAGACTGGACTGGCGCGATAGCGCGCAAATCGGCGCCTCCATCGGACGGGCGGTCTTCCTAGGCTGCCGCGGACATCCCGACTTGGAGGACCGATGAAACCCCTGCGCATCGCCGCGGTCGCCGTCGCCTGTACGGCGGCCGTCGCCGGAACGTCCCTGGCCAACGCCTCACCCCGCTGCAAGACCGTCGACGCGACGATCTACGACAAGGTCGTCGACGTCGGCTGCCCGCCGCCGAACCAGGTCTGCCTGACCGGCACCGTCCGCGGCAAGCACAGCTTCGACGGGAAGACGGTGTTCGTCCTGGGCTCACGCGGCGTCGCGCCGCCGACGGCGCCCACCTACCGCCCGGTCAGCGGGTCGATCACCTACACGTTCAAGGACGGCTCGACGCTGACGGCGCTGGAGACCGCGATCGGCAACGTCGACACCACGACCGGCACCGGCCACGCCGGCGGCACCCAGGAGTTCACCGGCGGCACCGGCCGCTACGAGGGCGCCACCGGCTACACCTACCTCAACCAGCACTGGGAGACCGACCACTTCGTCACCCGCATCCAAGGTGAGGTCTGCCGCCCCGACGACTGAGCCCACCAGGCTCACCGAGGCTTGGTCGCTGCTTCAGGCGTATCGTCGGGGCAGGGGGCCGAGATGACGACTCTGACGGTTGCCGCGGTGCAAGCGGCGTACGTGCTGATGGATCGCGAGGCGACGCTGGCCAAGGTGGAGCAGTTGCTGGCCGATCCCGCCGTACGGGCGGCCGACCTGGTGGTGTTTCCCGAGGTCTTCGTGCCCGGTACGCCGATCTGGATCGACGGACCGCCGATCTGGGACGGTGACGAGCAGTGGTTCGCGATGCTCGCCGACCAGGCTGTCGTCGTACCGAGCGACGTCACCGACCGGCTCGGTGCAGCGGCCCGGCAGGCCGGCGTCTACCTCGTCATCGGCGTCGACGAGCGCGAGGCCACCGGCAGCACGATCTACAACACGCTGTTGTACTTCGATGCCGACGGCAACCTCCTCGGCAAGCACCGCAAGCTGATGCCGACCGGACCGGAACGGACCGTGTGGGGCATGGGCGACGGCTCGATGCTGGAGACGTACCCGACTCCTTTCGGGCGCATCGGCGGCTTGATCTGCTGGGAGAACTACATGCCGCTGGCCCGTTTCTACCTGTACTCGCAGGGCGTCGACATCTGGGTGGCGCCGACGCTGGCGAGAGGTGACGCGTGGATCGCAACCATGCGCCACATCGCCCGGGAGGGGCGCTGCTACGTCATCGGCGCGAACCCGAGCCTGCACGTCGACCAGCTCCCGGCGGACTTCCCCGACCGGGACCGCGTCTGGCGCACCGACCCGGACGACCCGGACTGGATCGAACCCGGCAACACGGTCATCGTCGGACCCAACGGCGAGATCCTCGCCGGCCCCGCCCGCCACGCCGAGACCGTCCTGGTCGCCGAGGCCGACCTCACCAAGGTCCGCTCCGCCCGCCGCATGTTCGACCCCGTAGGCCACTACCACCGCCCCGACCTCTTCCGCCTGGCCGTGGACACCAACCCCCGCCCCGTCATAACCACCCTCCGCAACACCCCTACTCCCGACTGACCATCCGCGCGAGAGCGCCGGTGCGGCTCAGCTGGCCTGTGATAGAGGGCGCCGTACTCAGGTGGGCGGCGTCGAGGTGTCCACCAGGCCGAGCCGGACCGCTTCGGCGGCCGCCTGGACGCGCGAGCGAACGCCGAGCTTCTCGAGGATGTGCGTGACGTGCACGCTGGCAGTCTTGGGGCTCATGTAGAGCACCGCGCCGATCTCTCGATTCGTCCGCCCGGCCGCGACCAGGGCAAGCACCTGACGCTCACGCTCGGTCAGCGGGATGTCTGGGTCTGTGGTCGGCGCAGGCCGCTCGTGGTGCTCTGTCACCGAGTCGTCGAGCTGGATCCGGGCGACCTTTGCCAGGTCTCGAATCTGGCCGAGCAGGGGTGCCGCGCCCAGCCGCTCGGCGATGCGTCGCGCAGCTTCGAGTTCAGCCGTCGCTTGTCCGCGAGCGCCGGTTCGCCCGCGATGAGAAAGCAGCGCCTCTGCCGCACGCACTCGGGCCTGCGCCTCCCAGTACGGCCGGCCGAGTGCCGCCCATTCCTCTGCCGCGGTGAGCCAAGGCCCCGGTTCAGGTGTGCCGCGGATCCGCGATCGTTCACCGTCGACGATCGCAGCCATCGCCGCGGCCTCGATCTCGATCCCGCCCACCGCGCCCCCAAGGAGCTCCACGAGTCGATCGAACCCATCGGGTGACTGCGCAGCGACCGCCGCCTCAAGACCAACACGCAGCAGCTCCCCGGACACCAGTTCATCTTCGGTGCCGTGACTGACTTCGGCGGCATCCAGTGCAAGCGCCAAAGCCTCGTGCGGACGGTGTTGAAGGAGGCGGAGTTGCGCCTCGATCTCAGCGTAGTCGCGCTTCATCATGGGCTGGTCGTCGACCGCGAGCAACTCTTGTCCCCGGAACACCTTCACGGCGGTCCGCAGGTCTCCGCGGCCCATGTGGATCCGCGCGAGCGTCGCGTCCTTGTAGGCCGGTCCTGACGGCGGGCGGCCTCGGTCGTCGCGGCTGAGCGCCTCATCCCATCGACCGGCTACGTACAGCTCGTAGACGGCGTTGGACTCGATAATGCCCTCGCCCCAATGCTCGTTGACCATCAGGCCCCGTAGCTCGGACTGGATGGAGTCCGCCACCGCGACGACCTCGTCGCTGTCGCCGCGCAATCCGTAGATATAGGTCAACGTCATTCCGGCCACCGCCAGGTCCTCAGGTTCGGCGAGGTCTCGAGCGATCTCCATCGCAGCCAGCGTCTCCACGAGCGCCTCGTCGAGCCGGCCACCGCCGGCGGCGACCGCTCCCAGGATCTGTCTGGCCTGTCCGATCGTCCGGGTGTCGTCGGCTCGGCTCGCGTGCTCCAACGCCGCCCGGGCCGCCTCCGCCTGTTCGGACGAGCGGGCATAGAGAGCCAGGATCGTCGCGTGCGCGATGCAGACCCTGCCCAGAGTTCGATGGGCACCGGCCGGCGCCAGACGCCGAGCTCGCTCCAGGTCCGCCATCGCACCGGCGAGGTCGTCAACCAGCGCACGCAGTCTGCCTCGCATCAGCAAGGCTTCCAGCGTGCCGGTCTCGCCGTCGGAATCGGACACGGCTGCCTCGAGCAACGCAACAGCCTCAGCGCGCCGACCGGCGCCACCGAGGAGGGAGGCTGCGCGCTCGGCGAGCACGAGGCGCTCTGGTACGAGGTCGTCGTTCAGGTCGGACGGCTGCCACAGCGACGAGGCGACGCTGTACCAGTGGCCGGCCTCCGCGAACGCGCACTCCTTCTCGGCGGCACGGGCCGCCCTGAGCGCCCAGTCGAAGGTCGCGTCCCGGTCACTCGTACGGCGATACTGCTCCGCGACCTCGGCGAACTCGGCGGCGTCGCCGTTGGCGCCCACGTGATCTGCCAGGTACTTCGCGAGACGCGAATGCAAGCCTCGCCGCTCGGAGGTCAGGAGTTGTTCGTACGCCACCTCGGCGACCACGGGATGGCGCGCAGTACAGCCGATGACCGGGTCGCGAATCACCAAACCCGAGTCGCAGGCCTCTCGTACGGCGTCAGCGGCGCCGCTCACCGCGGCGAGCAGGTCGTCGTCGCCGAGTGCCCGAGCCAGCGTGCCGGTCGCAGCGACGACCGTCCGGGCCGCCGGCGAGAGCGCTTGCAATCGTGCGAGCAGGACCTCGCGCAGCGAAGCCGGTACGGTCAGGTCGCCGCGGATCAGCTCGGCGTTCAGGTAGGGGTTGCCTGCGCTGCGCTGGTAGATGGCGTCGATCGCCTCCGCCGTACATCCAGGGTGGAGAGCGCTCAACTGCTCCGACGTCTCCCGAACTGTCAGGCGGCGCAGTGGTATGTCGATCACGTCCGGGCAGCGAAGCAGTTCGGCCAGCCAGTTCAGGCGATCGGGATGCGTGGCCTCCTCCCGCCAGGTCACGAGCACGAGCAATCGTCGCTCGGGCAGGTTGCGGGTCAGATGGGCAAGGAAGTCCAACGTGGACCAGTCCGCCCAGTGAACGTCCTCGACCAGCAGAACGGTGCCTACCCCTTCCTCGCTGTCGAGCGCGTCCGCGATCGCTTGCATGGACCATGCTCGTGCCGCCGCGGCCGACGGAAACGCGCGGGCCGCCGTGGATCGGTTCAGTGCAGCCGTCACCGTGGCGTCGAGGCCGCCGTACGCGGTCGCACCGGACATCGGCGCGCAGGCTCCGCGCAGGATCCGCACACCGCTACCGGACCGCTCATCGAGGATCGACCGGACGAGCACCGTCTTACCGATACCCGCCTCGCCCCGCACCACCGCGGCACCTGAACGCTCCGGCACACCCGCGATCAGCTCTCGCAGTACCGCAGATTCCACCGCGCGTCCGACCACCAAGCCGGCCATACCCCATCATGCGCCCACAACCGCCTGATGAGCCCCAGGTAAGGCGCTGCGGACCCGAGAGACAGCGACGTAAGGCAACCGAGGGCAAATGTGCGCGCGACTGCCCGATGTCGACGGCACTCCTTGTGCGGAGAGTCATTGGCAGGTCAACCACACGGAGGAGTGAATTCCAATGACCACCAACACTGTCGCGAGAATCGCCGCCATGCTCGCAACCATCGGCATCGCCGCCGTCCCGCTGACCATCAGTGCGCCGGCCAACGCCACCACCAAACCGGAACCCGTTGGGACCGCCCCCTCAACTCCAACGCTCGCTTCGACAGACAGCGACGCCACTCTGGACCTGGCGCAGCTCGGTGCCGGCGCACTAGGCGGAATCGCCCTGAGCGGAGTCGGGCTCGCCGCAGCGAACCGGCTACGCCACCACAGGCTGTTCTCCCACTCGACCAGCACGAAGACCCCAACCGCGACCTGAGTGCGAACCTTCCGACCACCCCAACAGAGGATTCGGCGGCACAACGCCCCGGGCCACGATCCGGACTTCAGACGGCTGGCCAGAGGGTGGTTGGCTTGTTGGTTTCGTGGGGGGTGGCGGCGGTGGTGGTGTGGTGGGGCGTCGGGGCGCTTAGGGAGGTTTTGCGGTTGTGTCCGCGGTTGGGGTCGATGCCGACCACCACTAGCTCGCCGGCTACCTGCAGTCTGTTCCTGCGCTTCATCTGGACCCCTCAGTTGGTCTCCTCGGGCCGAGCTGATCTCGTCCCGCGGAACCAGGTTCGCCGTACGGCGCCGCCCGCCCCATCCGCCGATCGGGCCTTGCCCCGGGGGAGCCGCGGATCCCCCGATCGGCGGCTGCTCTGGACCGGTGCGGCGGGCGAGCGGCATGCTGGAGGTTCCCCCGCGCCGGGGGAGGGGGCTGGGAGCGGAGATGGTGGGGAGCGGGCGCAGTACCGAGGTGCGGGAGTCCACGCGCGTCGTCGTGGTGGACGATCATCCCTTCTTCCGGGACGGGCTGATCCGCGGTCTGCGGGAGTCGGGCTACGTCCAGGTGGTGGGCGAGGCCGACAACGGGCGGGAAGGCCTCGAGGTGATCGCCGCCGAGCGTCCCGACGTGGCCGTTCTCGACTACCAGATGCCGGACCTCACCGGCCTGGACGTGGTGCACGCCATCGTCCGGCAGGCGCTGCCGACACGGGCACTGATCCTGTCGGCCGTGACCGACAGCGCGATCGTCTTCAAGGCTCTGGAGGAGGGTGCGCAGGGCTACCTGTCCAAGGAGGCACGCCGCTCGGAGATCGTCGACGCCGTACGGCGGGTCGGTCAGGGCCAGACGGTGGTCCCGCCGGAGTTGGCGGCGGGGCTGGCCGAGCAGATCAGGCTGCGGGCGACCTCCGCCGGGCCGGTGCTGAGCGAACGCGAGCAGCAGGTGCTGTCCGGTTTCGCCCGCGGATTGTCGATCCCCGAGCTGGCCGCCGAGCTGTTCCTGGGTCCCAGCACGGTCAAGACGCACACCCAGCACCTCTACGAGAAGCTGGGGGTGTCGGACCGGGCCGCCGCGGTCGCCGAAGGTATGCGCCGAGGCCTGCTCGAATGACCGTCGCGGAGCAGATCGCCGGGCTGCCGCATCAAGGTGCGCGGATCCAGGCGCTGCTGCGGTTGCTGCTGGCCGCGTTCCTGGTGGCCGTCCTGGTGGCGCAGCCACCGGCCGAGCACCTCGTGCTGTGTTGGGTGATCGTCGGGTGCTATGCGGTCTGGAGTGTGACGAGCGCGGTGATCCTGCGGTTCGGCGGGCCAGGCCTGCTGCCGTACACCTGGCTGGCGTTGGCGGTCGACGTGATCGCGCTGACCGCGCTGACCCTGGTCGCGGACACGTCCGCCGACACCACGTGGACGCCGTACACCTTGCTGAACGGGTTGTTCGTGGTGCCGCTGCTGGCCGCGACGCAACTCAGTCCTCTGGTCTGTGCGCTCGCCACGGCGCCCGCGGTGGCCGCCTATCTCGTTTCCGGGCTGCTGATGCGGCCGGTCGACGATGAGCCGGTCTCGTACGTCGTACTGCGGGCACTGCTGCTGGCCGTGGTCGGACTGGCGTGTGTGCTGTTGACCGCTCTGCAACGCTCGCGGGTGCTGACGATCGCCCGGCTGCTGCAGGAGCGGAACCACCTGCTGGAGGAAATGGTCCAGATCGAGCAGCGCGAGCAGCAGAACCTCGCGGAGTCCCTGCACGACGGACCACTGCAGTACGTCCTGGCCGCGAGGCAGGAGGTCGAGCCGGCGCTCGCGGGAGACGCCGAGTGCCTCGAACGGATGGAGTTCGCGCTGGCGGAGACGACCCGGCTGCTGCGGGCAACGATGTCGCAGCTCCATCCGGCGGCGCTGGAGTCGGCCGGTCTGCTGCCGGTGCTGAAGGACGTCGCCGACGCCACCAAGTCACGCGGGCGGTTCTCGATCGACGTGGTGACACAGGACTGGGACGAGTCGACGCGTACCTCCGTCGACGAACTGCTGCTGCTGACGGTTCGTGAGCTGCTGACGAACGTGGTCAAGCACGCCGCGGCCCGCAAGGTCGTGGTCCAGCTGGCACGGACCGACGCCGTCGCCCGGCTTCGGGTGATCGACGACGGCAAGGGTCTCGGGGGAGTCGACCTCGAGGCCAGGCTGCGGGGAGGCCATCTCGGCCTGGCGTCGCGCCGGATCCGGGTGGAGGCGGCCGGCGGCTGGATGCGGCTGCGCGACGCGGAGCCGCACGGGACGGTTGCCGAGGTGGAGATCCCGCTGGTCTGAGAGACGCCGCAGCGGCCCGCACACGTCGGCGGACCGCAGGGGCGTGGTGGAGCTGGTCAGCCGGCCATCTGGTTGTTGCCGTGGACCATCATCGAGCTGAGTGCGCTGCGGGTGGCGTTGTTCAGCTGGCCGGTCTGCTGCAGGTGCGCGTCACGCTGCAGGTACTTGATGGCGTTGATCGTGCCGGTGTTCTCGTAGCCCGTGATGGGGCCGTTGTAGTAGTTGAGCTGCGCGAGCTGCTGCTGCAGCAACTTGACCGAAGCGGATGGCGCCGCCGGGGGAGTCGTGCTGCTGTGCGAGGCGGTCGACGAACCCTGGTGGCCGGTGTTCGGCTGGTTCGGCTGGTACTGCTGTCCGGACGCGGCGGCGCTGGCGGGGGCCGGGCTCGTGGAGGGGTCTGCCTGGGCAGGGCCCCTGAGACCGAGTACGGCGGCGGCGACGATCCCGGCCACCGCGAGGCAGCTGGTGGCGACGGTGGCGATGATCCAGGCCTTCGGCCGGGGCGCGGTGGCGGTCGTGCTGGGCATTTCGGTGATCCTTTCTCTTCGGTGCGGCTGTTCCGTACCGTCGAGAGCAACACTGCGCTCGTCCAGCCGTCCCCACGATCCACCGCCCGGCCCATCCGCCGGTGGAACCACCCATCCCCCGATCAGCTGACCTCAGCGAACCTTCATCGGGTGAGGTCGCCGTGTTTCGAGAGGCTGAGGGCGCCGGCTACCGCGAGAACGAAACCCAGTGCGGCGACCCAGCCCCAGCCGGGACGGGGACGATCACCCAGCAGGAGCAGGCCGACCAGGGCGGGGGCGACCGTCTCGCCTATCACCAAGGGTGCTGTCGCCTGGGTCACGGTGCCGCGTTGCAGGGCGGTCGAGTAGGTGAGGAGCGCGACCCCGGCGGCGAGAACCAGCGCGTACGTCGACGGATCGGTCAGCAACGTGCCGAGCGTGTCGACCCCGACCGGACCGGGCAGCATCCGGGCGGCTACCGCGACCGCGCCGAACGCGAGACCCGCGATGGTGCCGAGCACAGCCGCACCGCGTGCACCCTTGATCCGGCCCAGCGGAACGGCCAGGCCGCCGAGCGCGACGGCCGCCACCAGCACGCCCCACCGTTCGGCGTTGCTGACCGAGACCGTGCGATCCTCAGCCGCGGACAGCCCGACCAGAACGAGTCCGGCGATGACGACCAGCAGGGCGATCCAGTCCGGGCGGCGCAGCGGCATGCGCAGGAAGATCGCGCCGAGAACCGCGGTGACCGCGAGGAAACTCGCCACGATTGATTGCACGACGAACAGGGGCAAGGAACGCAACGCCGCGATCGACAGCAGGAAGGCGAAACCGTCGAGTCCGATCCCCAGCAGGTACGGCCAGGATGTGAACAAGCGGATGAGCAACCGCGGGTCCAGCCCGTCCGCGGCGTGTGTACGGTGCGCCGCGACAGCCTGCAGTATCGAGGCCACGCCGTAGCAGACGGCGGCAGCGAAGGCTCCCAGCAGACCGGCGACCATGTGCCGAGGCTACGCCCGTCGACGCGCGTCGATCGTCACCGAATGTGTCGGCACGGACGGTCGGCAGTCGTTCCGGACGTGTACGTCCTCAACGGTCTCCGGTACTGTCGTGAACTTGGGGGACTTGTCCAGGGGTGGGCCGGATGAACTCAACGGTTGAGACTGCTGCGTTGCCGGTGGAAACCCGTGCCCGGATTCCTTCGGCCGGTGGGCTGAAACCGCTCGACGATCGCTGGCCGGACCATTTCGCGGCCGCCATGTTCGCCGCCGCGGTTCTGGTGACGGTGGTCGCCGCGGTGACGCCTTGGCGAAACTACTTCGCCGGCGAGCAGGATGTCGTTTCGTTGCTGACGATTCCGATCGTGCCGAGCCTCGTCTACGCCGCTCTGCTCGTCGCCATGGGCGTGGCACTACGACGCCGGTTGCGGGCCGCGTGGTGGCTCCTGGTGCTGTGGTGGCTGATCGTGCCGCAGGTCGCCCGGGTCCTCTCATTGCTCGACGGCGGGTCGTTGGTGCAGATCGCCGGCCTCGTCCTGATCACCGGAGTTCTGGTGATCGCGTGGCGGGCCCGGCACCAGTTCGCGGCCAAACGTGTGCCCGGCAGCCTGCTGCAAGCGATTGCTTCGTTCCTGGTCGGCGGTGTGGCGGTGCTGCTGGGCGGCAGTTGGCTCGTCCGCCGGTTCGGCGACGCCGGTGACTTCGCGACGGCGGCGCAGTACGTCGTGGATGAGATGCTCACCGACCTCGGCCAGCTCGCGCCCGACGAGTCGGTGACGGCGCCGCTGTGGGTGCGCGGACTGATCGGCCTGGCGGGTGCGTCCGTCGTCCTGGTGTCGGCGCAACTGTTGTTCCGGGCACCCAAGCAGGCCCGGACCCTCGGCGTCGCGGACGAGGCGAGGATCCGCACGCTGCTGCGCGACTTCGGTGACACCGACTCCCTCGGGTACTTCGCCACCCGCCGGGACAAGTCGATCATCTGGGACTCCGGTGATCCGGCCGGTGCGCGCGCGGGTGTGTCGTACCGCGCGATCGGCTCGGTCAGCCTGGCCAGCGGGAATCCGGTCGGCGACGTCGAGCACTGGCCGGCCGCGATCGCGCGCTGGCGCGAGGACGCCCGGGCGAACGGCCTCTCGCTGGCGGTGATGGGCGCGGGCGAGCTCGGCGCGGCCGCGTACGCCGAGGCCGGCCTGACGGCGTACGAGATCGGCGACGAGGCGATCCTCGACCTGCGGACGTTCTCGCTGAACGGCCCGGGGATGAAGGCGGTCCGGCAGTCGGTCTCCCGGCTCCAGCGCCGTGACTACACCACCGACGTCGTCCGGCACGGGAGCCTGACCGCCGAGGAGTTCGCGGCCCTCGGCGTCGCGGCCGGCTCGTGGCGAGGCGACGGCGGTGACGAGCGGGGCTTCTCGATGGCGCTCGGCCGCCTGGAGGATCCGCTCGACGGCCAGTGCGTGCTGGTTCGCGCGTACGACGGCGACGGCAACCTGCGCGGGTTCCTCAGCTTCGTGCCGTGGGGAAGGACCGGGCTGTCGCTCGACCTGATGCGTCGCGACCCGGCCGCCGACAACGGCGTGGTCGAGCTGATGGTGTCCGCCCTCGCCGAGCGCGCGGCCGTGATCGGCGTCGGCCGGGTCTCGCTCAACTTCGCGATGTTCCGCGAGGCGTTCGAGCGCGGGGCGGAGCTCGGCGCCGGCCCGGTGGCCAGGTTGTGGCGGCAGGCGCTGCTGTTCGCGAGCCGCAACTGGCAGCTGGAGTCGCTGTACCGCTCGAACGCCAAGTACCTGCCGGTCTGGCAGCCACGCTTCATGTGTTTCGAGTACACCTCGGACCTGCCGCGCGTGGGCACGGCCGCGGGCAGTGCGGAAGGTTTCCTCACGCGTCCGAGTCTCACCATGCTTCGGGGCAAGGCCGGGAGTGCCTCACTGGACACCGCCGGCTCCGACCACGCCGCCGCGGTCAAGGCGCTGATCCCCGCGCCGCTCGACCTGCTGGCGAAGGCGATGTCGGTCGACGGACTACCCGAGCAGGTGCGGGTACGCCGGGCGAAGCTCGACCGGATCCGTGCCCAAGGCATCGATCCGTACCCGGTCACGTACCCGCGGACGCACACGCTGGAGCAGGTCAGGAGCGACGCCGGCACGCTCCCGCCCGGCACGTCGACAGGTCGCAACGTGTCGGTGACCGGACGGATCATCCTCAAACGCGACCACGGGCGACTGAGCTTCGCGAAGCTCCGCGACGGCAGCGGCGACCTGCAGCTCATGGTCGACCAGGCCGCCGTCGGCCGGGCGCCGTACGACTTCTGGCGGCACGACATCGACCTGGGAGACCAGGTGGGCGTCACCGGCGAGGTGATCACCACGCGCCGGGGAGAGCTCTCGATCCGGGTCGAGTCGCTGCAGCTGACCAGCAAGGCGATCCGCCCGCTGCCGGACAAGGTCAAAGGACTGGTCGATCCCGAGGCCCGGATCCGGGCGCGGTACGTCGACCTGATCGTTCGGCCGGCCGCACGCGACGTCGCGTACACCCGGGCGACCGTGGTCCGCAGCGTGCGTGACTCCCTGCATGCGCGGGGTTTCGTCGAGGTCGAGACGCCCGTTCTGCAACTGGTCCACGGCGGCGCGAACGCGCGCCCGTTCGAGACCCACATCAACGCCTACGACCTCGACCTGTACCTGCGGATCGCGACCGAGCTGCACCTGAAGCGGCTGCTGGTCGGCGGCATGGAGAAGGTGTTCGAGCTCGGCCGGCAGTTCCGCAACGAGGGCGTGGACTTCAAGCACAACCCGGAGTTCACGTCGCTCGAGGTCTACGAGACGTACGGCGACTACGACACCATGCGGGTGCTGACGCAGGACATCATCCAGGAGGCCGCGACCGCGGTGTACGGTTCACCGCTCGCGCGCCGTACCGATGCCGACGGCAAGACGGTCGAGTACGACCTGTCCGGGGACTGGCCGGTCAAAAGCATCTGCGTCGCGGTCTCCGAGGCTCTCGGCGAGAAAGTCACCGCGGACACGCCGATCGAGACGCTGCGCGGACATGCCGGGAAGATCGGGCTGGAACCGGCCGCCGACGCCGGCTGGGGCGGCCTGCTCGAGGAGATCTACGAAGAACTGTGCGAGCGCACCACGACGACGCCGGTCTTCTACACCGACTTCCCGAAGGAGAACGCGCCCCTGACCCGGCCGCACCGGTCGGACCCGCGGCTCGCCGAGAAGTGGGACCTGGTCATCTTCGCGGCCGAGCAGGGTACGGCGTACTCCGAGCTGATCGACCCCGTGGACCAGCGCGCGCGACTGGTCGCCCAGTCCCAGCTGGCGGCCGCGGGTGATCCGGAGGCCATGCAGGTCGACGAGGACTTCCTCGAGGCGCTGGAGTACGGCATGCCGCCGACCGGAGGGATGGGGATGGGCATCGACCGCCTGGTGATGAACCTGACCGGGTTGTCGATCCGCGACACCATCCTGTTCCCGTTGGTCCGGCCGAGCACCAGGGAGTGAAGTGGGGTGACTGTCCGCCGGCCGACCGCCGTCCAGAAGGTCTCGGGGCTCACCCTGACCGGCATGGTCGTCGGTTCGATGGTCGGCGGGGGAGTCTTCACCCTGCCCAAGGAGTTCGGTGAGGCCACCGGTGTCCTCGGTGCCGTCATCGCCTGGATCGTCGCCGGCACCGGCATGCTGATGCTCGGCCTGGTCTTCCAGTCGCTGGCCGTACGGCGGCCCGACCTGGACAGCGGGGTGTACGTCTACGCGAAGGCCGGGTTCGGCAACTACGCCGGCTTCAACTCGGCGTTCGGCTACTGGGCCAGCAACGTCGCCGGCAACGTCTTCTTCATGGTCTTCACGATGACCACGCTCGGCACGTTCTTCCCGCGTCTCGGCCAGGGCAACACGCTGCTGGCCGTCGTCCTCGCGTCCGCGCTGGTCTGGCTGTTCCACGTCCTGATCGCGCGGGGCGTGCGCCAGGCGGCCGTGGTCAACCGGATCGTCACGATCGCGAAGCTGGTCCCGATCCTCACCTTCGTCGTGATCGTCGCGGTCGCCTTCGAGACCCGCACGTTCGCAGACAACTTCTGGGGCGGCGACGAGCGCTCGGTTGGCGCAGTCTTCGACCAGGTCAAAGAGACCATGTTGGTCACCACCTTCGTGTTCCTCGGGATCGAGGGCGCGAGCGTGTACTCCCGGTACGCCCGCTGGCGCGAGGACGTCGGGCGGGCCACGATCCTCGGTTTCGCGAGCGTGCTGGCGCTGTTCGCGTCGGTGACCCTGGTGTCGTACGGCGTCCTGCCGCAAACCGACCTGGCCAAGGCCGAACAGCCGTCGATGGGCAGCGTGCTGGAGTCGGTGGTCGGGTCGTGGGGCTCGACCTTCGTCAGCATCGGGGTGATCGTCTCGGTCCAGGGCGCCTACCTGGCCTGGACCCTGATCAACGCCGAGGTGCTCTACATGCCGGCGCGTGGCGACGTGATGCCGCGCTTCCTCACCCGGGACAACGGGCACGGGACCCCGATCGCCGCGCTGCTCAGCACGACGGCCGCCGTACAACTGTTCCTGTTCCTGGTGCTGCTCGTCGACGACGCGCTGGACTTCATGCTCAAGCTCGACACCGCGTTGTCGCTGGTTCCGTACCTGCTGGCGGCGTCGTACGCGCTCAAGCTGACGGTCACCCGGCAGACCTACACCGCGGCCGACGAGCCGGAGCGGCGCAGGCAACGGGTGATCGCGGCCGTCGCGGTCGTGTACTCGCTCTTCATGCTGTACGCAGCCGGCCCGAAGTACCTGCTGCTCGCCGCGATCGTATACGCCCCAGGGACCCTGCTCTATCTCGCGGCCCGTCGCGAGCAGGGGCTGCGGGTGTTCAACCGGGCCGAGGCAGTGGCGTGTGCTGTGTTGATGCTTGCTGCGGTGCTCGGCGTCGTGCTGATCTCGACGGACGCTCTCGATGTCTGAGTGGAGCGGGTGATCCGGGTGGGTTGGTACGGGGACCTTGTCGACACCGGCCGGGCACAGGCCGCCTGGATGCTGCTCGCCTTCTTCGTGACCTTCACGGTGACGCGGGCGATCACCCGGCGCATCCGCGCCAAGCACCGGCGGAACGCCCGGCCGGAGGACGAGGGCGGCCTGTCCGACCTGTACATCGGCGGCATCCACATCCACCACCAGGTCTGGGGAATTCTGATGGTGATGCTGGCGGGGCTGCTGCAGTTCCGCTACGCCCCTGGTACGCCGTGGGCCGAGGTGCTCGCGGTGACCTTCGGGGCGGGCGCGGCGTTGACGCTCGACGAGTTCGCGCTCTGGCTGCATCTCGACGACGTCTACTGGGGTCCGGAGGGCCGCAAGTCCATCGACGCGATTTTGCTCGGCGGTGCACTGGGCGTGGTTCTGCTGACCCAGGCGAGCCCGATCGGCGCCGAGCCCGAACGGACCGGCGGCGCCCTGTCGAACTGGACGTACTTCGGCGGAATCGCCTTCCACCTCGTGATGGCCCTGCTGTGCTTCCTCAAGGGCAAACCGGCGACCGGCCTGATCGGCATCGTCGTCCCCGTGGTGGCGCTGATCGGAGCCGTCAGACTGGCCAAGCCCACCTCGCCGTGGGCCCTCCGCCGCTACGGCCAACGCAAACGCGAACGCGCCGACACCCGCTTCGGCCCCGCCTACACCACCCGCCGAAACCGCCTCCGCGACCTCCTGGGCGGCCACTTCCCGTCGGCGGAATGATCGCGACAGCCGTAGAGGACGGATCCGGACAGGGTCGTTTCGGGGTGGACCGAAATGTTGTTCGGGTGCGGCGACGGCGCGGCAGGATCGGGGCGTTGTCGTCTGAGGAGCTGTGATGGTTGTCGATGTCGTGATCGCGGGGGCCGGGCCGAACGGGTTGATGCTGGCCTGCGAGCTGAGTCTGGCCGGCGTGCGTGCCGTCGTACTGGAACGGCTGCCCGAGCCGCGGCGGAAGAACCGTGCGAACGGCCTGGTCGGCCAGGTGGTGCGGATGCTGGATCGCCGTGGTCTGTACCAGCCGTTGGCCGGAGAGCCCGGGCCGCCGCGCCCCCTGCCGGCGTTCTTCTTCGGTGCCGTGCCCATGGATCTGCAGGGGCTCGACGACAATCCGTTCTACCTGCTGTCCGTACCGCAGACCCGGATGGAGCAGGTCCTGGCCGAACGCGCCGCCGAGTTGGGCGTCGAGGTCCGCAGGGGCCACGAGCTGACCAACCTGACGCAGAACGCCGACACGGTCACCGCCGAAGTCACCGGCCCCGACGGGCAGTACGAGATCAGCAGCCGGTACCTGGTCGGCGCCGATGGCGCACACAGCTTGACCCGCAAGCTCGCCGGCATCGAGTTCCCCGGTGCGGCCAGCGAGGACATCGTGTGCCGCATCGCAGAAGTCGCCGTACCCGATGAGTACGTCGACTCGGACACCGGCGGGCTGAACGTGCCTGGCTATGGCTACATCTCGCCGATGTACCACCGCACGGAACAGGGCGTCTTCGCGTACGGGCGATTGCCGTCCCGATCGGATGTGGTGTTCACGATCGAGTGGACGACCGGCGGGTTCGGCAACGACGACTCGATGACGCTCGAGGAGATTCACGACAGCATCCACCAGGTCATGGGTATTGACTTGCCGCTTCGGCCGCCGGACGGCGAGGGTCCGCATCGGCTGGATCGGTGGATCGGTGTCAACACGCGGCTGGCCGACCGGTATCGCGAGGGCCGCGTGCTGCTGGTCGGCGACGCTGCGCACGTTCACTTCGTGATCGGCGGACCGGGCCTCAACCTCGGCCTGCAGGACGCGGTCAACCTGGGCTGGAAGCTGGCGGCGGTGCTTCGTGGCTGGGCGCCGGCAGGACTGCTGGAGAGCTACGAAACCGAGCGGCGGCCGATCGGTGAGCGAGTAGCCATGCACAGCCAGGCCCAGCTCGCTCTGGTGGCCCCCGGCGCCGAGGTGACGGCACTGCGCGAACTGTTCGCCGAGCTTCTGCGTGACCAGCACACTGTGGCGCACGTCGCGAACATGATGTCTGGCGCGGACATCTGCTACGACATGGGAGTCGAAGCTAGTCACCAGCTGGTCGGCCGGTGGTCTCCGGACCTACTCCTGGAGACGGGCACCGGCCCGGTCCGGCTCGCCGAGCTCACGACGACTGCGCGGCCATTGCTGCTCGACCTCACCGAAGATTCGTCGCTGGCGACAGCGGCGGACGGGTGGCGCAGCCGCGTCGACACCGTAACCGCCCGGACCAAGGACACCTCAGCCACCGGCCTGCTCCTGCGCCCGGACTGCTATATCGCCTGGGTCACGGATGCGCCGCACCCGGATCAGCACGATCGAGAATCTCTGCGTACGGCGCTCACTACGTGGTTCGGACCGTGTTGAGCCTGACGAGGTCCTCACCCAGGACGGTCGCGCCGTGGATCACCGCCTTGCCGTCGCGGCGGCTGGAGATCAGGCGTGCCGCCCGCAGGGCAGTGCTGTGCTCGGACGCCGACGCGGCGCTGATGCCGAGCTGACGCGCGATGTCCCCGGTGGTGTGCTCGGTGGCAAGGAGACGCAGTACCGCTGCCCGGGTCGTCCCGAGGATCGCCGCCAGGGAGTCGGACTCGGCACCAACGCGGATGCTCAGTGTGGCCGGTGCCGGGTAGGCCAGCAGAACCGGTTGATCGGGCAGTTCGCCCACCAGCGGCGGTCCCGTCCAGAACGGGCTCGGCGTGATCAGCAGTCCTCGCCCGTGCAAGTGGACCGTGCGGTCCTGCGGACTGTCGATCAGCAGACAGTCCTCGCTCCAATTGGCGCCTGGTACGACGGTGGTCAGCGCGGCACCGATCCCATGACACGCCAGTAGGCGTCCGTAGCGTGCCAATTCGGTGTGGTGGTTGGCCCGGATGTCGGCCCAGTACGGCTGCACCGCCGCCGTGAACGCGGCCTTCGTCACGTGCGCCAGCCGCCGTCCGGCCTCGCGGTTCCCTTCGAACGCGTGCCACAACGGAACACCCGAGTTGGGGGCGCTGCTGTACAGCGCCATCTCCGCCCGCAACCGCTCCACGCCGAGCTCGAGGAAGGCTTCCATCGCTTCGTCGAAGTCGTCGCTGACGGCGAACGTGGGTGACACCGTCCAGGAGAAGTGCCCGCCGAGTTGCCGCACCGCCGAGCGCGCCGGCGCCGGGACCGCACTCAGCGCAGTACGTCGCCACCGCTCGCCCCACGCCGCGCGAATCCCGCGGCGCAGTCCACGAGCCGCGAACTTCAGCTCCAGCGACGGAGCCGGCTCGGGCAGGAACCGCGTCGACGCGAGGTCGTCCGAAGTGAACAGGATGCGCAACATGCCGTCTCCCCGACAGTCCTACCACACGCAGGTACCCACTCACTCCCACGCGCACGACGCCGAAGCCCTCAACCAAGCCGGTGGAAAGCCTCAACCAAGACGGACCTGTCCAACCTCAACCGAGATCGGACATTTTGTGTGGTAGGGCGGGTGGGACTCGAACCCACGACCCAAGGATTATGAGTCCTCTGCTCTAACCGGCTGAGCTACCGCCCCGTGTGCGGGAGATGTTATCTGGTGCGGGCGGGAAACCAGGGGCGGGTCAGGGGTTCGACTGAGGGGTGGTTACCGGGGACCGGGCATGATGGGAGCAGGTCCCGACGAAGGGAAGTCCGATGGGCTGGTTCATTTTTCTCGTGCTCGTGGTGGGCGCGATCGCGGCGTACAAGTACCGCGTGCCGTTGATCGCGAAGCTGACAGGTCAGCCGCAGCACCGCATCCAACGCGCCATCGACCGCCGCAAGGAGCGTTGAGCACACGGCCACCTCAGCGTGAGCCCTCAGCCGCGACCGGCTGAGGGCTGTTCGCGTGTCGAGAGCGTTGGCGACCGCGGCTGATGTTCCGACGGCGGTGTCTGCCGTGAAGGTCTTAGTGCGCGAGGTACGTCGTACGCCGAGCCGTCGGGCCCCAGAGACGCAGAAAGCCGGTTCCTGGTGGAAACCGGCTTCGTGTTGCTCCCGCGACTGGACTCGAACCAGTAACCTGCCGGTTAACAGCCGGCTGCTCTGCCAATTGAGCTACGCGGGATCGGTGTGTATCGTGCCCCCGATCCCCGAGGACCTGAGTAGGTTAGCAGGCCCGCGACGAACTACAAAAACGGGATTCCGGGTCAGCAATCAGGCCTGGAGCGGGTCAGATGCCGAACTCGTCACGGACGGATTTGAGGGCTGCGTCGGCCGCGTCGAGGACGCCGGGCTGGTCCGGTTCGAGGCCCTTGTCGAGGACCGCGTTCCAGGTGACCGGGGCGTTCGTGTCCGAGGGGTTGCGGCGGGCCACGATGCGTACGCCGCGCTTTCCCTTCAACGGGATGTGGCGCTGGACGACGATGCTCGCGTCCACGCGTTCGCGGAGGAGTTGACCGAAGCGGCCGGGGTCGTCGAGCTTGAGCTCGGTGCCGCGGAGCGGGGTGCCGAAGGCGGTCGTTTCGTAGATGTGCATGACCGACGCCTCGGAGTCCCAGCCGGCGCGTTCGATCTGCTCCCAGCCGACGCGGCGGACCGAGTCCGGTGATTCGGCGGGGAGGTAGACGGCGGCGCGCGTACCGGCGACCCAGTTGCCGTCGGAGAGTTGGACCGCGGCGAGGATGTCTTCCTTGCCGCCGGTCTGCTTCGAGGTCGCCGTCACTGATTCGCTCAGCTCTCGGGGCCAGGTGGTACGCCTGAGTCTCACGCTCCCATCATTCCAGTCGGGCCAAGTTGGCCGTGGGTCAGGCCGCGTAGTCGCGGAGTTGGGGGATGGCTCGGCGGCGGAGGTGGCGGAGGGCTTCGCGTTCGAGGGTTCGGATCTGATCGGGAGTGAGGTTCAGAGCGGTGGCGGTCTCCTCAGGCGTGAGCGGTGTGTGGCCGTTGAGTCCGTAGCGGTGGTGGATGACCTGAACGTGCAGGTCGTCCAGGAACTGGAGTTGGTGGGCGATGTCCCGGCGGAGGGCGGCGTGGAGGATGAGGGACTCGTCGTCCACGAGGGGCTCGGTGTCGTCGAGGTCGAGGGTCTCGGGGTGGACTCGCCAGGCTTGGGCTCGCTCAACCCGGGCGGGCGTCAGGCCGGATGCGGTGGACAGCTCGGCGGTGGTTGGCTCGCGACCCAGGCGTTGGGTGAGGTCGTGACGGGTCGATGCCAGGCGGCAGGCGTCGGTGTAGGCCTGCGCCGGCATCCGCACCAGGCGCGAGCGGTCGGAGATCGCCCGGCCGATCGACTGGCGGATCCACCAGATCGCGTACGTCGAGAAGCGGTGGCCGAGGCGGTGGTCGAACCGCTCGACGGCACGCATGAGGCCGATGTTGCCCTCCTGGATCAGGTCCAGGAGGGAGATGCCTTTGCCGGTGTACCGCTTCGCCAGGGATACGACCAGGCGGAGGTTCCCTTCGATCATTCGGCGGCGCGACTGCTTTCCCAGGGCGACGACCAGTTGGAGGTCGGCCGGGTCGTGTCTGGTGGGTCTGCCGGCCTCCAGTTGCTCGGCGGCCAGCAGGCCGGCCTCGATCCAGTACGAGTGCTCGTTCATCTCCTCCAGGGTGAGTAGTTCGTGATTGCCGATGTCGCGCAGGTAGGCGATCAGTGCGGTGACGTCGGCGGGTTCGCAGTCGAGCTCGGCCATCCGTTCCCCTCTCTTCGTCAAAGAGAGTGCCGTGATCGGAGGCCCGGGAGCGGGATGACTTTCTGTCGGTGGATAACTACGGGACGTTGTCGGATCTGCCCTGTGGATAACGGCGCACGCTGTCGTGGCGGGGACTAAGATTCGCCGGCTGCTCGTGAGGTTGGCGTTTCAGGGTGGGCTCGCGGCGAGGGGCGGACTGGCGCCGGGTGGTGCGGAGGCGGGCAGGTGGGGCAGATCCGGAGGGTGGCCGGGGAAGGGCAGGTCGTGGCCGGGCAAGACGTCAGGCGTGGGGGCGGTCGGCGGGCCGGCGCGGATGGCGTGGGACGGCTGGTCAGGACCAGGCGGGGAGGTGGCGGTAGGCGGCGGGTCAGGATTAGGCGGGAGTGGGAGCGGCGGGTCAGGACCAGGTGGGGTAGGTGGCGGACAGTTCGTCGTACCGGGTGGGCCAGTGGGGGAGGGGCGTGTTGGCGAGGTGGGCGTCCAGGCGGTCCAGGAAGGCGTGGGTGCCGGGGAGGAAGCCGCGGGCGTTGGTGGGGGAGAGGCCGGTGGGTGAAGGTGAGGAGGGTGCCTTCGCCGTCGGGGGTGAGTTCGTAGCGGACGATGCTGTCCTCGACGATGCGCTGGTGCCATTCGTGCTCGAGGACGTGCGGCGGGTCCCAGACCAGGATGCGGCCGGTCAGGCGTTTGGCGTCGGGTGCGGCCGGGGGCTCGTCGGGCATCATCTCGATGGTGCCGCCGGTACGAGCGTCGATGGTGGTCTCGCCGAACCAGGCCTTGCGTTCCGCCGGGTCGGTGAGCGCGGCCCAGACAGCCTCGATCGGGTGCGGCAGGTGGCGGCGGAAGGTCATGGTCGCGCGGTCGCCGTCGATGGTGAGTACGCCGTGACGGTCGTGGGTGGTCATTCGGTGGGCTCCTTCTGGGGCTTGGCGAGGTGTTGCTCGAGGGCGTCCAGGTGACGCGGCCAGTACTTGCGGTACCGGCTGATCCAGTTCTCGATCTCGATCAGGCGGTCGGGGCGCAGCGCGTAGATCCGGCGCTGGCCGTCGGGGCGGACCTCGACGAGGCCGACCTCGCGCAAAATGCGCAGGTGGCGCGAGACCGCGGGCTGGGTGAGCCGGTGGAGGTGGTCGACGAGTTCGCCGGCCGGTCGCTCGCGTTCGGCGAGTAGGTCCAGGAGTTCCCGGCGGGTGGGTTCCGCGATCGCCTCGAAGACGTCCATGGCGAGAAGTATTACAGCAAGCGTATATACGGTTCAAGTCATATGTATGACAGAGCGACGGGATCAGGCGTACGCGCGGAGGGAGGAGAGCAGACCGTTGTGGAAGGGGTTGGCGTCCACCTGGTCGAACCAGCTGGGCCCGGTGGTCAGTGGTTCCAGGGGTGGGATGGTGACGGCGGGCGGGGTGGCGCCGGTGGGGCCTCGGCGGCGGAGTCCGGTGTCGAGCTCCGGGGCCGGCATGTCGGGAAGTAGAACGAAGCCCTCATCCGAAAAGGCGAGGGAGTCGGCGGCGAGGGGGTCGGCGGCGAGGGGGTCGGCAGCGAGGGCGTCGGCCGTCGCGGGGGAGGTGCCGGTGATCATCGCGTTGAAGGCGGCCTCGTCGGCTGCGGCCAGGGCGGCGAAGGTGGCTGCGGCTCGGGAGGCGGCGGCCGTCGGGTTGGCGCGGATGTGCTCCAGTTCGGTCAACACCGACTTCCAGGTGACCGACGGGTCGCCGTAGTCGATGGCGCGCGACAGACGCCCGACAGAGATCGCGGTCGCCGCCGGCGCCAGCGGCTTCATCAACGACCGCAGGCCGTAGCGAGCCAGTCCGCCGATGATCACCAGGCGTATGTCGGACTCGGTCGCCGCGACCAGGTTCCGGTAGACGTCGGCGTGCGTGCGCCGTACGACGATCAGGTCGGCGAGCGCACCGCGTTCGATCCGGCCGAGGGGATGCGGCCAGACGCCCGACAACGCCTCGCCCGGGTTGGACGTCGCCAACCGCACTAGTTCCTCGTCGGTGAACACCGGGGAGGCCTGTGCCCTATTCCAGATGTCCGCGACCTTCAACTCCCACAGCACGTTGCGCGTCCCCGACGGTGCCCAGTCCGACCCGATGCACAGTCGTACTCCGGCCGCTTTCGCCGCCGCGACGTCCGCGGTCGCGCCGTACAACCAGTAGTTCGAGAACGGCGACCAGACGAGAGTCGACCTCCCGGCGGTCATCCGGGCGAAGTCGTCCGCGGTCAGTGCGCCGCCGTGGATCGCGACCAGTTGGGGCGTGACCACGCCGACCTCGTCGAGCAGCTGGAACTCCTTGCGCAGCCTGGGATCCGACCCCTCGGCCGAGTGCGCGATGAACCCGCGGCCGAGCTTGACTGCGGCGGCGTACGGCGCCAGCGCTTCCTTGCTATCGGCAACGAGTGTGCTGACCCGGATGAAGTCGTCGCGGGTGCCGAGCCTCTCCGAGTCGACGTTGCGGATCAGGTCGTCGTCCGGCGGTACGGCGCCGCGCGGGTTGCCCTGGATCGATGTCGTCCCGCCGACGATCGCCCGCGTCTCGACGTACCGGAGCAGCGCACGCCCGGCGGCGGCACCGAGGAGCCGGGCCGGCTGGCTGATCCGCGCGCTGTACGTCGGTGCGCGGCCCCACTGGTTGTGCGAGGTCCACGGCACCGAGCGCGACGGCTCGGTCCACAACGGCAGGCTGTTGTACATCAGGTGGTTGTGCAGATCGATCAGACCGGGGCAGATCACCCCGCCCACGGTGATCCGCACCGCGTCGTCGAACCCGTCCGGCACGGCGTCCACGGGGGTGACAGCCGCGATCAGGCCGTCGTCACCGACGTACACCGCGCCCTGGTCGAGCACCTGTCCGTCCGGCCGCATCGTCATGACGGTCCCACGCAGTACGAACATGGCCCCTCCCGTTGACACCGCCCCTGTTCACGAGAGTAGGTCAGGAATCGTCCCCGAAGTCGGCCCGAGCTGAAATGGTCCGTGCCGGGGTCTACCGTAAGTCTGGTGCGAGTAGCGACGTGGAATGTGAACTCGGTCAAGCAGCGCCTGCCGCGGTTGCTGGGGTGGCTGGACGAGCGGCAGCCGGACGTGGTGTGCCTGCAGGAGACGAAGCTCGCGGACGACGCGTTCACCGCGTTGCTCGGTGAGGAGCTGACGGCCCGCGGGTACGAGACCGCCCTGTACGGCGAGGTGCAGTGGAACGGGGTCGCCCTGCTGTCGAAGGTCGGCATCGAGGACGTGGTGACCGGCGTCGCCGAGGCGCCCGGTTTTCCGAAGCCCGAGGCCCGCGCGGTCGCGGCGACGTGTGGCGGCATCCGTATCCACTCCCTCTACGTGCCGAACGGTCGCGTCCCGGACTCCGACCACTACCACTACAAGCTCGCCTGGCTGGCGGCGCTCAAGGAGGTCGTCGCCGCCGGTCCAGCCGACCAGATCGTCTGCGGTGACATGAACATCGCGCCGACCGACGCCGACGTGTTCGACCCGGCGGCGTACGTCGGGTCGACGCATGTGACCGCGCCGGAGCGGCAGGCGCTGGCCGACCTGATGTCGGCGAAGGGCCTGCACGACGTCGTCCGCGACCGCTGGCCGGACGAGCGCATCTTCAGCTACTGGGACTACCGCGCCGGCATGTTCCACCAGGACCTCGGGATGCGGATCGACCTCATGCTCGCGACCGAGCCGGTCGCCGACCGGGTCAAGGCCGCATGGATCGACCGCAAGGCCCGCAAGGGCACCGGGCCGAGCGACCACGCGCCGGTCATCCTCGACCTCGACGTCGCCCCGGACGGCGACATCGGCCCCGTCGTGCCGCCGCCGTCCGCGCCGCGGACCGGCCGGAAGAAGACCACCAAGCTCCCGCAGAACCGCTGATGCGCCGCCTGGTCGCGGCCGCCGTCGCGCTCGCGTGCCTTGCTGCCTGCAGTGACGACAAGCCGGCGGCCGAGACGGTCACCTGGACGAAGGTCGACGTCGGCGCGGAGCCCGTCACCTTGACCGCGTACGGCGACCAACTGCTGGTCGGACTGCGTGATCGCGGTGCCAAGGTGGTTCCGCAACTCGTCGTCCTGGACGGCGACCAACGGAAGCAGGTCAAGGTCACGCCCTCGCCGACGAGCCCGTACGCGTTCGAGGCGATCTGGTACTCGATCGCCTACGACGGCAAGCAGTTGCTCGGACTCGGCGGCGCAGCAGGTGGCGCGCACTCGAACACCCGCTGGACAGTGTGGACGGGCACAGTCGACGGCGGGCTGGTCGAGCGGCCGCAGGAGTTCAACACGTTCGGCGGACAAACCGCCGGCGGACTCTACTCCGCCGTGATCACGCCGAGCGGCCGCGCATTGCTCGGCTCCTGGGGTGGTGTCGAGACCGGGAACGACGCCGCCGTCTGGCTGCCGGAGAGCGACGCCAAGTGGGTCCGGCAGAGCCCGGCGAAGACGGTGTTGCAGAGTACGCCGTCCCTCCTGGTCGGACCCAGCTTCGGTACGACGCTCGGCGAGAGCATCGTGCTCGTCGGCTCGCAGGTGCGGTTGGCGCCCAACGTCGTCGCGCAGGAGGCGGCCGTCTGGCAATCGGCGAAGCTCAACCAGGGATGGCGGGCGATCACCCTGCCGGATCCGGGGAACCGCAGTCAGGCGATGACGGCGTCCTGTGACTCGTCGGGTTGCGTCGTCTCCGGGTACGTCGACAACCGGTTGGCGATCTGGCAGGTCCTGCGCAGCGGGCCGGCCAAGCGACTGACCGGCGTACCGGACATCCCGGTCGGGGACAAGGACAAGCTGCCGCCGCCGATGGTGATCGGCGACGAGTACGTCCAGGTCGTTGCGCAGGACAACAAGGTGAAGGTGGTCAGCGGACACGACGGCAGCTGGACCGTGCGGGAGTCCGCCGCCGGCCCGGAAGGTCCGGTCACCGCTGCTGCCCGCACCGACTCCGGCAAGCTCTACCTGATCGCCGGCAACTCGCTGTGGGAGGCCGGGCTCAGCTGATCAGTCCCTTCACGTACGCCGCCTGGCCCGCGTGCTGGTCGCAGTCGTTGATCACGCTGACCAGCCGCACGCCCAGCGTCACCGGCGGATTCCAGTTGCGGTCGACGATCCGGTCGAGGTCGTCGTCGGTCAGCGTCCGGAGGAACTCCAGCGTGCGCGCGTGCACGGCGTCGTAGTACCCGAGCAGCTGCTCGGCGGACAGCCGGACCTGCGCGACCTGCTCCGACGTGTGCGCGTACCCGGTGTCGGCGGCGTCCAGCGGGAGGCCGAGCCGCTCGTGCCAGCCGTCCGCGGTGTACACCTGCTCGTGGCCGCCGGCGTCGGCCAGGTGGTCGTCCTGGACGCGAGTCAGGTGCCAGACCAGCCACGCGATCGAGTTGGCCGTATCGCCCGGCCGGGTGGTCAGCGACTTCTCGTCGAGACCCTCCACGACGTCGTGCACGACCTCCTGGATCCGGCTGTGTGCGTCGATCAGCAGTTCACTCGTCTTCATGGACGCAAACCTAGCCAACCGCACGGACAGTTCTAAGGTGGGCTGCAAGCTTTGTCCGGACAACGAGGAGCAATTGTGGAATACCGCACTCTGGGCGCGAGCGGCGCCGTCGTCTCCACCTACGCGCTCGGCACGATGACGTTCGGCAGCGAGACCGACGAGGCCGGTTCGCACGCGCAGCTGGACCGGTACGTCGAGGCCGGTGGCAACCTCGTCGACACCGCCGACGTCTACAGCGCCGGGGTCTCCGAGGAGATCGTCGGGCGCTGGCTGGCGAAGAGCTCGGCCCGCGACGACGTGGTCCTCGCGACCAAGGGCCGGTTCCCGACCGGGGACTCGCCGAACGACGTCGGCACCTCCCGCCGGCACCTGCGCCGGGCGCTCGACCAGTCACTCAGCCGGCTCGGCGTCGACCACGTCGACCTCTACCAGTTGCACGCGTGGGACCCGGTCACCCCGCTCGAGGAGACGCTCAGCTTCCTCGAGGACGCCGTACGCGCGGGCAAGATCGGGTACGGCGGTTTGTCGAACTTCACCGGGTGGCAGCTGCAGAAGGCGTGCGACCTGATCGACCGGCGCGGGTGGTCCCGGCTGGTCACGCTGCAGCCGCAGTACAACCTGCTGGTGCGGGAGATCGAGTGGGAGATCGTCCCGGCCGCGCAGGAGAACGGGCTCGGTCTGCTGCCGTGGTCTCCGCTGGGTGGCGGCTGGCTGACCGGGAAGTACTCGTTCGACGAGGAGCCGACCGGCGCGACCCGCCTGGGCGAGAACCCGGACCGCGGCGTCGAGTCCTGGCACCGGCGCAGTCGCAACCAGCGCGTCCGCGACGTGGTCGACGCGGTGCGCGAGATCGCCGAGGCGCGCGGGATCTCGATGGCCCAGGTCGCGCTCGCGTGGCTGGTGGACCGGCCCGCGGTCACCTCGGTCATCCTCGGCGCCCGCACCCTGGAGCAGCTCGACGACAACCTCGCCGCGGCCGACCTCCACCTCACCGAGGAGGAGACGGCGAAGCTCGACCAGGCGAGCGATCCGGGCGCAGCCGACTACCCGTACGGCGGTCCCGGCGTCGCCCAGCGCGGTCGTCCGATCGCCGGCGGCCGAGCCTGAGCCTTGCGTTCAGTCCGATGACAGAGGGCATCGCCGGCGTCGTCCAGCAGTTGCAGCAACGGCTGGACGACGTACCGGCGGATCTCCAGCACCGGCGCGTGTTCCTCGCCACCTACCTCCGCACGACCCAGGCCGTGGGTACGGCGATCACGCAGGGACGGTTCGAGGATCCGGACTGGGTCGAGGAGTGGGACGTGAAGTTCGCGGAGCTCTATCTCGACGCGCACGACGCTGCCGAGGGCGCCGCTCGACCCTGGCGGCTCGCCTTCGAGGCGCCGGCGGACCTGCCACCGTTGCTGCATGTTCTGCTCGGCGTCAACGCGCATGTCAACTACGACCTTCCGCAGGCGCTGCTCGCGGTGATCAGTGACGAGGACTTCGCGGATCCACAGCTGATGGAACGGCGCCGACGCGATCACGAGCGGATCGACGGCGTACTCGCGGAGCGGGTCAGTGCGGAGGACAACGAGCTCGGAGGTGCCAGGAGTCTGCTCGACCGCGTGCTCACACCGCTCAACCGGCGGGCGTCGCAACGGTTCCTGCGCGAGTCGCGGCAGAAGGTCTGGCACAACACGGCCGAGTTGCAACGGGCACGGCTGGACGGCCCAGCGGCGTACGCGACCCGGCTTGCCGAGCTCGAACTGCTCAGCGCCGCGAAGATCGCCGACCTCCTCCGTCCCGGTCAGGTGCTGCTTCGCCTGGCCATCACCGGTTTCGGCGTGACCCTGCCGCCGCCGGCCTAGTCCGGCAAGGCGCCCGACCACACGACGCCGACCCCGAGGCACCCGAGCGTCACGAGGCCGAAGATCCCGACCCACATCAACGCAGGTACGCCGGTCAGTCGTCGAAGCTGATCCGCGTCGGAGCTGCGACCACCGCCACCGCGGCGGGAGTGCTGCAACTCGAGCACCGCACGAGGAGCGGCGAGGAGCAGGAACCACGTCAGCAGGTGCGCGAACGCGGACTGGACGGCCGCCGATCCCCACCACGACACGGCGAACACGACGCTGCCGAAGACGAGAACCGACCATAGCCCGTACAGGTTGCGGATCTGCAGCAGCAGGATCAGCAGCGCCAGCAACAGTCCCCACAGCAGCGCGACGGCGTACCCGCGGCTGAGCACGAACGCTGCCGCCAGACCGAAGAGTGCGGGGCCCGGATAACCGGCGAGCAGTACGGCGATCATGCCCGGGCCGGTCGGGTGGCCGCGGGACACGGTCACTCCGGAGGTGTCGGAGTGCAGCCGGATCCCGGCGAGCTTGCGTCCGACGAGCGCCGCGATCAGGCCGTGCGCGCCCTCGTGCGCGATCGTCACCACCTGGCGTGTGTGCCGCCAGACCGGTCGCCACGCGATCAGCAGCAGCGCGGCGATCGCGGTGCCGATCACCACCCGCAGCGACGGCTCGGGCTGCACCGACGTCAAGCTGTCCCAGACCTCGTTCACCACCCCATCCTTGCAGCCGGGCGGTCGCACCCGGCCGTTGACATCATGCGGTGGGCGGACGACGGTGGAGGGATCGCGGCCCGGGGAGGGGCTGCCGCATTGGGGGAGAGATGTCACAGCCACGCAGTACGAAGTCCACTGCCAGGAAGACGACGGCGAACCAGACCACCGCCAAGAAGACCACCACTGCCGGGAAGAAGTCGAGCGCGGCGAAGCAGACCGGTAGTGCCAAGGCGACGAGCACTACCAAGAGGACGAGCACCAGCAAGAAGACCGGTGCTGGCACTCCCAAGAAGACGAGTGCTGCCAAGAGGACGAGCACTGCCAGGAAGACCAGCACTGCCAGGAAGACCAGCACTGCCAAGAAGGCTCCGGCCAGGAAGACGACGGCCGGCAAGCGGGCAGTAAAGCAGGCGCTCGCCAGGACCACGAGCGCCGGCACAACCGGCACCGGCACCGCTAGGGCTGGCACCGCCAAGGCCGAGACCGCTCGGGCTGGTACCGCCAACGCCGGGACCGCTCGGGCTAGCACCGCCAGCGCCGGTGCGGTGGGGGCTCGGTCCGGTCGGGGTGGGGTTGTTGAGGGTGCGGGCGGCGTACCTCTGCCGCAGTTTCTCGGGTCGGCCGGGACGTTGACGATCGGGCAGCGGAAGCTGCTGGTCGATCAGGCGCTGCTGATCCTGGACCAGAACTACGTGCACCTCCCGCTCAAGGCCGCCATGCACGCGGTCAACCCGCTGCAGCGGCTGCGCGTGATGCGGTCGCGGATGGAACGCCAGACGGCCGAGACGATGGAACCCGAATGGATGTTCCACCGGCAGATGTCGAGCATCTTCCACTCGGTCCGCGACCTGCACACCAACTACCTGCTGCCGGCGCCGTTCGCCGGCCAGATCGCGTACCTGCCGTTCATGATCGAGAAGTGCTACGACGCCGCCGGCAAGGAGCAGTACCTGATCACCCGGACCGTCACCGGCTACTCGGCTCCGCAGTTCGGTCCCGGTGCCGAGGTGACGCACTGGAACGGTACGCCGATCGCCCGCGCCGTCGCCCTGAACGGCGCGCAGTTCGCCGGCAGCAACGACGCGGCCAACCTCGCCCGCGGTCTGGAGTCGCTCACCCTGCGCCCGTTGGTGATCCAGTCGCCGCCGGACGAGGACTGGGTCAACCTCACGTACGTCGGGCTGGACGGCTTGACCCAGGAACTGCGTGAGCAGTGGAAGGTGACCGCGAACCTCCCGCCGATGACCGACCTGGACGCGATCAGCGAGACCTCCGCCTCGATGGGCCTCGACCTCGACTCGGACGAGAAGGCCCGCGCGAAGAAGGTGCTCTACGTCCGCGACGTGGTCGAGTTGGAAGGCGGCCAGAGCTCGGCCGAGCTGAGTACGCCGGCCGCGGTCGGGGGCGCGGATCTGCCGACCACGATGCCCGGCGTGTTCCGGGCCCGCGAGGTGGTCACGCCGTCCGGGACGTTCGGGCACCTGCGGATCTTCACGTTCAGCGTGCAGGACCCGGTCGCCTTCCGGAACGAATTCGTCCGGCTGGCCGGCCTGTTGCCGCAGCGCGGCCTGATCGTCGACGTCCGCGACAACGGCGGCGGGCACATCTACGCGAGCGAGTTCACCCTGCAGACGCTGACCCCGCGCGCGATCTCGCCGGAGCCGGTGCAGTTCATCAGTACGCCGCTCAACCTGCGCATCTGCCGTCGGCACAAGGACAACCCGGCCGGGATCGACCTGGGTCCGTGGTTCGACTCGCTCGACCTGGCGACCGAGACGGGTGCGGCGTACTCGGCCGCGAAGCCGATCACCCCGGAGGACGGCGCGAACGACATCGGGCAGACGTACCACGGCCCGGTCGTGCTGATCACCGACGCCCGGGTGTACTCCGCGACCGACATCTTCGCCGCCGGGTTCGCCGACCACGAGATCGGCACGATCCTCGGCGTCGACGACAACACCGGCGCGGGTGGTGCGAACGTGTGGACCCACGGCCTGCTCGCCGCGCTGCTGAACGAACCGCCGCCACCGGACCCGACCTCGCCGTACGAGGCGTTGCCGAACGGCGCGAACCTGCGCGTCTCGATCCGCCGCACCCTGCGGGTCGGCGAACTGTCCGGCACCCCGGTCGAGGACCTGGGCATCCGGCCGCACGAGACCCACAAGATGACGCGGGCCGACCTGCTCGACGGCAACGTGGACCTGCTCGCCAAGGCCGGGTCGTTGCTGGCGGCAATGCCGGTCCGCCGCCTCGGGGTGACCACGTCCATCAGCGGTACGACGCTCACCGTCACGCTGGATGTGGAGGGAATCGAACGAGTCGATCTCTACCTGGAGGGCCGGCCAATCAGTTCGGAGGACCTGACCGGTGCGCCGCTCAGCATCGACATCCTCGACGTGACGCCCGGCCAGCTGCTCCGGGCCGACGGTTACCACGACGGTGCGCTGGTGGCCTCTCGACGGCACATCATCTGAAGGGTTGTAGTTTTTCGGATTGTGAACAATCTGCACCTGACCGCCGAGGAAGAACGCCTGCTCGGCGGTCAGGACGGTGACGGGGTCGCGCTGGCGATGCGGGTGATCGTCAGCCTGGCCCGTCTCGAGCGCGCACCTCGCCTGGTCGAGATCACCTCCGCCCACGTCGACTCCTGCCTGTACCACGGCCAGGTCAGCCTCGACTTCGCCGGCAAACTCGTCAGCCTCGGCGCGCAGGTCCGCGTCCCGACCACGCTCAACGTCGGCTCGATGGACCTCCTGCATCCCGGCCTGGTCCGCACCACCACCGACGCCGAACGTGAGGTCGCCGCCCGCGGTCGCCAACTCATGGCGGCGTACGTCGACCTCGGCTGCACGCCGACGTGGACGTGCGCGCCGTACCAACTGCCGCATCGGCCGGGCCTCGGTGAGCATGTCGCGTGGGCCGAGTCGAACGCGATCGTCTTCGCGAACTCGGTGCTCGGTGCCCGGACGGACCGGTACGGCGACTTCCTCGACATCTGCGCCGCGATCACCGGACGAGTGCCGTACTCCGGACTGCAGACGACCGAGGCGCGGCGCGGGACCGTGGTGTTCGACTGCGGGCCGCTCGGTAAGAAGTTCCTGCGGTCGGACCTCGCGTATCCGCTGCTCGGCCATCACGTCGGGTCACTCGCGGGTGGCGAGATCCCTGTGCTGGTGGGGATTCCGGCGGAGGTGAGCGAGGACGACCTGAAGGCGTTCGGCGCCGCGGCCGCGTCGGCCGGAGGAGTCGCACTCTTCCACGTCGTCGGCGTCACGCCCGAGGCGCCGACCGGCCGGCTCGACCAATTGCCGCGGCATGAGGTGAACCTCGAGACGCTACGTGCTACCCGGCGTCGATTGTCGACAATCGACGAGGGTGAGCTCGACGCGATCAGTGTGGGGACGCCGCACGCGTCGTACGCCGAATGTGAACGACTCGCGGACATGCTCCGGGACGGGCCGCCGCTCACGCTGCCGTTCTACCTGTCGACCGGCCGGGCGACGCGGGCGCTGGCGGAGGAGACCGGCGTACTGCGGGAGCTCGAGGCTGCCGGTGTCACGGTGGTCGTGGACACCTGTACGTACGTGACGTCGATCCTGTCGCCGGCCTGGATGAACGTGATGACGAACTCGGGCAAGTGGGCGCACTACGCGCCGGGCAACCTCAACGTCGATGTTGTCCTCGGCTCACTCGAGGAATGCGTCACCTCAGCCCGCGAAGGCCGCGTCGTCCTGCACGAGCTCGGCGCATGATCCGCGCACGCACTCTCCATCCCGGCACCGCGTCCGGCGAGTCCATCCGGTTGACCGAGCCGTTGTCGTTCTGGGGCGGGACCGACGAGCACGGCCGGATCGTCGACGCGCACCACCCGCAGTGCGGCGCGATCCTGGCCGGCCGCGTCCTCCTGATGGAGTCCGGCCGCGGCTCCAGTTCGGCGTCCAGCGTGCTCGCCGAGCAGATCCGCGCCCACACCGCACCCGCCGCCATCATCCTCGCCCGCCCCGACGCCATCATCGCCCTGGGAGCCCTCGTAGCCCACGAGCTCTACGACCTGACCCTCCCGGTCGTAGTCGTCGACCACCTCGCGTACGACGGGCTGCCCACCAACCAGTCGTTGCACGTCCAAGCAGGCGCTCTCGACGCCTCCATCAGTTGGTGACGGCCGTCGGCTGACGCTTCATCAGGACCGCGGTGGCTGCGAAGAGGGTCGCGCACGCGCCCAGTGCCAGCGGGAGGGTTGTGAGTTGGGCGATGGCGGCGATTCCCAGGCCGCACAGGATCTCGCCCAAGTATTTGAGTTGGGCAAGGAACGAGTGCGTGGTCGCCCGGATGGCCGCCGTCGTCCGCGCGTTGACCCAGATCGTGCTCATCACCCGCGTCAGCGGCATGACGATGCCGGCGACCAGGACGACCGCGATCGCCCCGACTGCCGGGTCACGAGCCAGTGCGAGCATCAGCAGGCCGACCGCGCCGGCGAGCGCGGCCCAGGCGTAGTCCGTACGGACGTGGTCACCGTCGATGCGCCGACCGAGGATCCGGAACGTCAACGCACCAACGAGCAGGCCGACCACACCGAGGCCGGTGAACCAGACGACCGGATCCGGTTCGCGGGGCAGCCCGAGGTCGAGCAACCGCAGCTGCGTCAGCCGCCCGGCCGAGAAGGCGCCGTTGACGAGGAACGTCGCCGCGAACATCAGCAGGATCTCGCGGCTTCGCCGTACGAGCGTCAGACCGCGGCGGAACGTGGTCCACGACGACGACCAGCGCGCGGTCCGCACCGGGACGAAACGGTGCTCGGTGAACCGGATCGCGATGTAGAGGGCGAGCGACATCATCGCGGCACCCGCGACGACGATCGTGACGTCTCGTCGCGTCACCCAGGCCAGCAGACCGAGGGCGATCAGGCCGGTCGCCGCGCCGGTGAGCTGGGCACGGGCGGCTCGAGCGAGTACGGCGGAGATGCGGGCCGGCTGATCGAGTTCGTCGGTGATCCAGGCGACGTCGGAGCCGCTGGCGAACGTCCACGAGATGCCCCACAGGACCTGGGTCGCCAGGATCAGCGGGAACGACGACACCAGGCCGGTGGTGAGCATCGCCGTACCCATCAGCAACTGCGAGATCACCAGCGACCACTTGCGGCTGACCGTGTCGGCGAAGACTCCGGCCGGTACTTCGCAGAGCAAGGCGAACGCGCTCTGCACCGAGCCGATCAGGACGAGATGCGCGGGGGAGAGGCCGGCGTCGACGACCAGGTAGACGCTGGTGACGAGCCACCAGCCGTTGTGCAGCACCGCTCGCATCCAGGTCCACCGGACGAAGACGGTCACCACGGTCGCTGGGTCCTCCCTGACAGGACGGTCGAGCCCACCCTTCCGCCCCGACCACACCCAACGCCAACGGATTTCCGCCCCGCCGAAGTCAACCGAACGCCGACGCCAACGGATTTCCACCCCGCCCCGTCAACCGAACGCCGACGCCGGCGGACGCCGCTCGGCCGGCGCGTGGTCGACCGGCGGGTGCGCCCCCGTGGAGCGCACCCGCCGGGGTCAGCGTTCGGCCAAGGTGCCGGCTGTGGCCAGTTCCTCGTCGGCGCGCACCAGGTAGGGCTCACGGTCGAGGACCAGCCGCGCCGCGGCCGCGCCGATGTCGAACCACAGTCCGATCAGCTCAAGCCGACCCTCCGCTTCCGCCGTACGAACGCAGGCAAAACTGCGCAGGTTCGCCAGCTGGACGCCGACGTTCGCGACGGACAGCTTGTCGGCCGGGGACAGCGGTACGCCGGTCGCCGGGTCGATGATGTCGGGCAGTCCGACGGCCCGGCGTACCGACGGCTCGAGGTGGCGCAGCCAGTTCTGCAGGCCGGAGCCGGACGGGACGTTGGCCTCCAGCGCGGCCGCGGCGGCACCGCAGTGCGAGTGACCGCAGACCACGATCGACTTCACGCCGAGTACGTCGACGGCGTACTCGATCGCGGCGTCGACGGAGTTGCTGTTCGATCCCTTCGGCGGGACCAGGTTGCCGATGTTGCGGACGCAGAACTGGTCGCCCGGGCCACTGGTGGTGATCAGGTTCGGGACGATTCGCGAGTCCGCGCAGGTGATGAACAGGTGAGCCGGCCGCTGCCCGTCCGCCGCGAGTTTCGCCAGCATCGGCCGGAGCTCGTCGGCCGACGCCTCGAACTCGCGGACCCCGTCGAGCATCGACACCCGCTGGTCCGGCGCCGGGATGACGTGTCGTTGCCAGGGCAGCAGCCGGCGGACCGGGTCCGTACGCATCGCAGCCCGGACGGCGACCCGGTTGAGCTCTACCGAACCGCCGCGTGCCAGGTGACCACGCCGCCAGTCCTCGATCGCCTCGTACGCCGCGTGGTCGAGATGATCCACCTCGAGGTCGACGCGGACCCGGGCACCCGCGGGGATCGTCCGCAAGGTCCGGACGAGTGATGCGACCCCGAGGAACACGAGCGTGCCGCGGATCCGCACGGTCCACAGCCCGTCCTCCTCGGTCGTGGTCACGGTCGCCCGCGCCAGCCGGTAGAGCACGCGGGCCACCGCCAGCACCAGACCGATCAGGACCCCCTCGGCCAGCCCGAGTACGGCGACGCCGGCCGCGGTCACGACGTACACGAGAAGCTCGTCGTGGCGGCGCAACGTGCGGATGTGGGCGAGCTGGACCAGGCGCAACCCGATCACGAGCAGTACGCCGGCCAGCGCGGCCATCGGGATGAGCTCGAGCAGCGCGCCGGCGGCGAGCACGAACGCCGCGATCCAGATGCCGTGCATGATCGTCGACGCCCGGGTGCGCGCGCCCGCGGCGACGTTGGTCGAACTGCGCACGATCACACCGGTCACCGGCATGCCACCGAGTACGCCGGAGACCGCGTTGGCGGCGCCCTGGCCGATCAGCTCGCGGTCCAGGTTGCTCCGTTTGCCGCGATGAAGCTTGTCCACGGCAACGGCCGACAGCAGCGACTCGACACTCGCGACCAGCGCGACGGTCAGCACCGCGGTGATGATCTCGAGCGGGGCGCCCGCGGGCATGGCGGGCAGCACCAGCTCCTGCAACGGCTGGTCCGGCAGGTCGACGCGGGTGACGTCGGCCATGAAGACGGCGGCGAGCGCGGTCACCGCGACGACGGCGACGAGCGGCGCCGGAATCACCTTCACCTTGGGCAGTCTGGGCCAGATCAGCAGGATGACGACGGTCAGTACGCCGACCAGGACCGAGTGCGGGTGGTGGGCGACGAGCTGGCCCGGCAGCTCGGCCAGGTTGGCGATCAAGGAGCTCTGCGCCTGTCCGCCGAGCACCACATGCAACTGCTGGACGGCGATGGTGACGCCGATCCCCGCGAGCATGCCGTGCACCACGGCGGGAGAAAGAGAGAGGGCGAGCCGCCCGATCCGGGTGACGCCCAGCAGGATCTGCAACAGGCCGGCGGCGCAGGTAATGCCGGCGGTCGCGGCCCAGCCGAACTGGCTGACGAGGCCGGCGACGACAACGGTCAGGCCGGCGGCCGGGCCGCTGACCTGCAGCGGGGCGCCACCGAGGGCGCCGGCGACCACGCCGCCGACCACTGCGGCCACCAGGCCGGCGATCAGCGGGGCGCCGGACGCGGCGGCGATCCCCAACGAGAGTGGGATCGCGATCAGGAAGACCACCAGCGAGGCCGGCAGGTCATGGTGGAGGACATGCTTCCAGCGCACGGCAGACTCGCTGGAAGGCGGGGAATGGGAAGTAGACATGGTCGGCACGGATCCCTCCGGCGTCGGTGCTCAGGGCAAGCAGCTCGGGCATCAGGCGTCGAAACAAAGAGTGTCGATCTGGTTACCCACTGTACTGGGCTGTTCAAGGCCGGAACAGCGAAAGTTCCAATTCGTTGCCGACGGCCCCGACGTCCGAAAGATGACGATTGCTCAGGGCATCCGAGACCGCGTCGTAGACTTCCGGGGGCGAGTGAGGACGCGAAGGAGTCAGCGAGTGGACCTGCAACTGTCCGGCCGGAGCGCGATCGTCACCGGCGCCAGCAAGGGCATCGGCCTGGCCTGCGCCGAGGCCCTGGCCCGCGAGGGTGTGAGCGTCACCGGAATCTCCCGCGACCCCGGCAATCTCGCGAAGGCGCAGGAGGAGCTCGCGGCCAAGGGACTGCGGTACGACGTAGAGGCGGTCGACCTCACCGACTCCCACGCGACCCGAGCGGCGTTCGCGCGGATCGGCGTACCGGACATCCTGATCAACTGCGCCGGGGCGGCCCGACGGACACCGGTCGACGAGCTCGACAGCAAGGCGTTGCACGCGGCGATGGAAGCGAAGTACTTCACCTACATGCACGCCACCGAGGCGGTCATCCGGCAGATGGCGGAGCGCGGCCGCGGTGCGATCGTGAACGTCGTCGGCCAGGGCGGCCGGGCGGCGAACCCGCTGCACATCGGTGGCGGCGCGGCCAACGCGGCGCTGATGCTGGCGTCGGTCGGCTACGCCAAGGCGTACGCCGGTCAGGGTGTCCGGGTGAACGTGATCAACCCCGGCATGACCCGGACCGCGCGGGTCGACGAGGGGCTCGAGGCTGCGGTCCGGGCGAGCGGCCGGCCCAAGGACGAACTGCTCGCCGAGATGGTCGCCGAGATCCCGATGGGCCGCGCCGGCGAGCCCGCCGAGGTCGCCAACGTCGCGGTCTTCCTCGCCTCCCCGCTCGCCAGCTACGTCACCGGCGCCATCATCACCATGGACGGCGGCGTGACATCGGCGATCTGACGTTCGGCATCGGCGAGCTCGCGGCCCGCTTCGGTCTGGCCACCCATGTCCTCCGGCACTGGGAGGACCAGGGCTTGCTCACCCCGGCCGCCCGCGTCGGCGGCCAACGCAGGTACGACGAGTCGCACGTCGCCCGCGTGGTGATGATCCAGCGGGCCAAGGCGGCCGGTCTCAGCCTCGAGCAGCTCCGCCGGATGTTCGACGCGCCCGACGGGCCTGAGCGGCGGCGGATCCTGGCCGAGCAGGACGCCGCGCTCGACGAGCAGATCCGTCAGGCTCGCGAGTCCAAACGGCTGATCGAGCACGCGCTGACCTGCGAGGCCCCCGATTTCCTCGAGTGCCCGCGGTTCCAGCGGCTCGTGGCCGAGCTCAGTCCGAGAACGGGGTGATCGGGCGGTCCTGCGAGACGCCGTCGAGGGTGAGGTCGACCTTCTCGTTGAAGAAGGCGACCAGGCCGGCGATCGGCAGCAGCGGGGCGGTGGGGAAGTCGTACGACCAGGCGAGATCCGGCCGGTCGCCGACGTTCCAGTACGCCGAGGTCCGGCCCTTGTACGGGCACGCCGTCCGGGTGTCGCTCGGCGTGAGGTGGTCGAAGTTCACCTCGGTCCGCGGGAAGTAGTACCGCGGCGGCAGGCCGGTCTCGAAGACGATGACGGTCGAGTGGGACTCGGCCAGCATCTTGCCGTCGACCTCCACCTTGACGTGCCGGCCGGACCGGATCGCGTCGCAGCGGGCGTACGGGTTGCGCGGGTGGACGAACACCTCCTCGTCCTCCTCGAACCAGCTGTCCAGCGCGTCCCACTGGAACCGGACCCGGTCCTTCGCGATCCCGTCGTCGTACACCCACGCCTTCCCCGACCCGGCGGTGTGCACGCGGGCGACCCCGTGGTCGAAGGTCTTCGTCTCGCCGGTGTCGGTCAGCACCCCGTCGGCCACGTCGGCGAGCGGGATGTAGAACTGCGGGTACGGCGGGAACTCCCACAGGTAGATCGCATCGGTCGTGTCGACGACGACGCGGCCGTCGAGCGTCGCCCGGACCCGTCGCGGGACGGGAGCCGTGGAGCCGGGCGGGACCAGGACGTCGGGGTAGCTGCTGCTCATTGGTCCAGTAAAGGCGTGGGGCCGGTCTCAGGGAAGACCGACCCCACGGACATCAACCGCCCACGGACCTCAGATCGTGATCCAGTCGATGTCGGCGATGTAGCCGCTCGGGTTGTGCACCTTGATCGAGTTCGCACCGGCCTGGAGCTTCATCGGCAGGTAGGTGACCTGCGGCGTGCCCCAGTCGTTGTCACCGAGACCGTGGTAGTTGACCCAGTAGCTGTCGGCGTCGTTGACGGTCAGCATGCTCTGCCGGCTGGTGTCGCCGTCGGTGTAGGCGATCTTCACCAGGTACGTCCCGGTCGTCGGCACGGTGATCCCGTGCAGCGTGACCGAGGCGTCGTACCCGATGTTGCCGATCTTCGCGCCGCCCGAGCACAGGGTGCAGTCGGAGACGCCGGCGTTCCCGGTGAGCGTGCTGGTGGACGCCTCGGCCTCGTACTTCACCGGTCCGCCCGACTTCGAGGTGAACATGGTGATCGGCGCGCTCGCGTCCGACGTACGGCCGCCCTTCACCCCCTTCACCGTGAAGGTGTACTGCGTCTGCGGCAGCAGCCCGGTCACGACTACGCTCGTCCCCGCGCTGGTCGCCACCCGCTTGCCGTTCGCGAAGACGTCGTACGACGAGGCGCCGGTGCTCGGCTGCCAGACCAACGAGACCGTCGTCCGGCTGACGTCGGTCGCGGTGAGGTCGGCCGGCTTGCCCGGGTTGCTGTGCTTGTTCGGGAAGATCTTGTAGAGCTTCGAGCCGTGGGCCGGCAGGGCCGCGCTGACCTGGCCGGAGACGTTCCGGGTGTTCTGGTTCGCCCAGACGTCGCGGACGGTCGCCTTGCCGGTAATGCCGAGCCGGTCGAAGCTCCCGGTCACGGTCGCCGGGGTCTCGGCCAGGTTGAACAGGCCGACCGTGACGCTGCCGTCGGCGTTCTTCGCGTACCAGACCTGCTGCAGCTGGTCCTGGTCGAGCGGGCGGGCCGGGTTGCCGGCCTGGTTGATCGCGATCACCTCGCGGTTGGTGAGCAGCTTCAGGCCGTACGCGTCCAGCTTGGTCATGTCGTCACCGACGAACAGCGGGGCCGCGTTGATCGCCCAGAACGTCATGTAGCTCTGCCGCTCGGCCTCGTTCAGGCCGTCCATCTCGCCGACGCCGACGTTGATCGCGTCCAGGTTGTTCCAGTGACCCGGCCCGGCGTCGTCGATCCACTGCGGCAGGTCCCACCAGCGCTGCTTCACCGAGCCGTCCCAGCGGACGATCGTGTCGCAGTAGCACTCCACGTCGGTGTCGATCCGCCAGCCGTTCGAGTTCTGCTTCCAGACGTCGGCGTACCGGTGACTGAGCGACCACGACAGCGTGTACATCATCGGCCGGCCGGCGTTCTGCACCGCGCGCCACCAGGCCTCGACGTCCTCGGTGTTGTTGTGGTTCGGGTCGTCCGGCGCACCTTTCCACGAGCCCGGGCCGACACCGTCCATCTTGATGAAGTCGACTCCCCACTCGGCGAACAGGTTCGCGATCGAGTCGGCGTACTTCTGCGCGCACGGGCTCTCGTAGTTGATCTTGTACGCCTGGTCCCAGCCGTTCGTGGTGCGCAGGTCCGGGTAGACGATGTCGCGGGTGAAACAGCCGGGCGCGTCGTAGATCGGCGTGTTGCCGTCGCGGTAGACGTCGAAGCCGAGGCCGACCACGGTGTAGATGCCGAACTTCAGGCCGAGCTTGTGCAGGTCGTCGCCGACCGCCTTCATCCCGCGCGGGAACCGCTTCGGGTTCGCGACCGGCCGGCCGTACTCGTCACCGCCGAGCTGCCAGCCGGCGTCGATGTTGAGGTACTCGTAGCCGTACGGCTTGAGCTTGGTCGCCATCGCGTGCGCCTGGGTGAGGATGTTCTTCTCGTTGATGAAGCTGCCCGGGCCGTCCGGGTTCACACCCGGGTAGTTGGTCGACTGCAGGCTCCAGCTGCTCCAGCCCATGTACGGCTTGGCCGCGACCTGCGGGTACTTCGCCGGCGTCTTGGCAGACGTGGTCAGGTCTGGAGTGCCTTGGAATGCGGAGTCGGGCTCGACCAGCGTCGGCTTCGGGCCGGGCTGGACGGCGGTCGGGCGGGCCGCGTCGGCCGGTGCGATCGCGGCGGCCGTCGACACCAGGGCGACGGAAGCCAGCACGGCCGCGGCGGTACGGCGTCTGGGGAGGTTGAGCACGATGAAGTCCCTCGGGGGAGGAGTGAGCGGACCTCGCCGAGCCTAGGTGCGCTTAATTTACACCGTCAAGTATTCAGACCTCACTGGATCCAGAACAGACTGATTGCCCGGGCAGCGCCAAGGGCACATGCCTGACACCTCCAGCTGAACGGATCGTGATGCGCGTACTCATGCAGAATCCCGAGGCTCTGTACGGCGATTGGCCGCGGCGCCGGAAAGCTCTCGCCGCGGTGCTCGACGAGGCGAACCCAGATCTTGTCGGGCTGGTCGAGGCCGTCGTGACGGACGAGTACGACCAGCCGCGGGATCTGCTCGGACCGGACTACCACCTGGCTCACGGGTCGGCTCGCGGCGCGGACGGGGCCGGCATCACCATCGCGAGCCGCTGGCCGATCGCCCGGGTCCATGAGCTGGATCTGCACGTGACGCCGCGGGTCGACCCGGACTTCCCGGCGGCGACGGTCGTTGCCGAGATCGACCTACCCGACCCGATCGGTCCCACCGTGTTCGCCTGCACCAATCCGAGCTGGCAGTTGCCTCTCGAGTTCGAGCGACAACTGCAGGCAGTCGCATCGGCCAGGTTCCTCGAGACCCTGGCCGACGACCGGCACGTCGTACTCGCCGGAGATTTCGACGCCACCCCAGAAGCAACCAGCATGCGCTTCTGGCGCGGCCTGCACGCACTCGACGGGATGAGTGTGTGCTACCGCGATGCCTGGGAGACGGCGCATCCCGATGATCCCGGACACACCTTCACCCGCGAGAACGGACGAGTCGCCGAGGGCCCGGTGGCCTGGGATGTGGGCCGCCGGATCGACTACATCATGGTGCGGTGCGGCGAGCGCGGCCCATCCCTGGACGTCACCAGCTGCGAACGCACCTTCGACGACGCCATCGACGGTGTCTGGGCAAGCGACCACTTCGGAGTAGTCGCCACCTTCGAACCGCGTGCCTCGCCGGAGCCATCCGAACCGACCGGATAATCCGCGCCGACCCTCGATGTGTATCGGTGAGCTCTCGCGGGATCTAGTGGTGTTGCGGGCGGCGGCGGGGGCGGGTCGGGCGGGTGTGGGGGTCGGTCCGCTGGTGCTGGCGGCGGCCGATGAGGAAGGGGCGCGACGTGCGGGTCACCGGGACGCTCGTCGGAGCCGACAGCTGGATCGCGGACTGCTCGAGATCGAGCCGGACCGGCGGCTGGTGCCAGGGTGAACGGGTCCGGACCAGGACCAGCCGGAAGCGGCCGTCGCGACGGAGCCGGAGGGCGATCGCGACCGTCGCCACCGCCGGGATCAGACCGGACAGCAACAGGCTGCTGCGCGCGCCCCACGTCTGCGCGAGGAAGCCGACCAGCGGTCCGCCGATCGCGCCGCCGCCGATGAACACGAGGTTGTAGATGCCGGACACCCGTCCGCGAAGGCCGTCCGGTGTGGTCAGCTGGACCATCGACTGCGCCGCGGTGAGGAACATCAGCGTGGCCATGCCGAGCGCGGCCAGCAGCGGGATGAAGGTCCACAGCGACGGCTGGATGGCCGCCAGGATCTGCATCGCGGCCAGGAACGAGGCGATGCCGACCAGGTTCCGCAACCGCGGCGTCCGGATCCGCCGGGCCGACAGCAGTGCGCCGGTCAGGGCCCCGACCGCGACCACCGAGTTCAGTACGCCGTACCCGCTGGCACCGATGTGGAAGACGCGGTCGGCGAACGCCGTCAGCGTCACCGGCAGGCTGATCGCGAACATGCCGTAGATGCCGACCAACGCGATCGCCCAGCGGACGGCCGGCTCGTCGAGCGCGTACCGCACGCCGTCCCGCAACCCGTCCCGGATCCGCATCCCGGCACTCGCCGTACGGGCGGCCTGCAGCCCGGGCATCTCGCTCTCCCGCATCCTGATCAGCGCGGAGATCGAGGCGAAGAAGGTGATCGCATTGATCGCGAAGGCCCAGCCGGCGCCGAGCGTGCCGAGCAGCACGCCACCGAGGGCCGGGCCGACCATGCTGCCGAGCTGGAACGTCGACGAGACCATGCTGATCGCGTTCCGGACCCGCTCCTTGCCGACCAGCTCGGGGACGAAGGACTGCCTGGTCGGGTTGTCGACCGCGGTCGCGAGGCCGAGGAACAAGGCCATCAGATAGACCTGCCACACCTGCACCGAGCCGGCGAAGGCCAGCACGGCGAGGACGGCGGCGCCCGTGCCCATCGTCGTCTGGGTGACCAGCAGGACCTTCCGCTTCGGGAAGCGGTCCGCGATCACGCCGCCGTACAGGCCGAGCAGGAGGGTCGGGAGGAACTGCAGCGCGGTGGTGATGCCGACCGCGGTGGCGCTGCCGGTGATCGTGAGCACCAGCCAGTCCTGGGCGATGCGCTGGATCCAGCCGCCGGTGGAACTGACCAGGAGTCCGCTGACCAGGAGGCGGAAGTTGCGAACCTCGAGTGCGCTGAACGTCTCCCGGAACCCGGGGCGGCGCTGCGGTTCGGCTGGTCTCGTACTGCGGTGGGTGTGGAAGTCGGGGACGGATGGGACAGAACCGGTGGCCCGGGAGGTCAAGAGCGTTCCCTACGCGAGTGGACTGGTCAGGGGAGGACAGCTCCATCCTCACAGTTCGATGCTGAATTCCGACACCGAATTACTCCTATTAGTCTTATTGCGTCGCGCTATGAGAGGGGATCGATGTACGACCCGGACCAGTTGCGGACGTTCCTGGCGGTGGCGCAGTCGCTCAGCTTCACCCAGGCGGCCGAGCGGCTGGGTATCCGGCAGCCGACGGTCAGCCAACATGTCCGTAAACTCGAGGCGGCGGTCGGGCGGCCGTTGTTCGTCCGCGACACGCGGACGGTCACGCTGACCGCGGACGGCGAGGCGATGGCCGGGTTCGCCCGGACCATCCTGGCCGCGCACGAGGAGGCGGCCGGCTACTTCACCGGCTCGGAGCTCCGCGGCCGGCTGCGCTTCGGCGTCACCGACGACCTGGCGCTCACCCCGCTGCCGAAGATCCTGCGCGACTTCCGGCAGCTGTACCCGCGGATCGACCTCGAGCTCACGGTTGCCCAGAGCCCCAACCTGCTCCGCCGGGTCGAGTCCGGTCACCTCGACCTCGCCTACGTGAAGCACAGCGTCGGCACCAGCTACGAGCCGAGTGGACGGCTGGTACGGCGGGATCCGCTCGTCTGGGCCGGCATTGCCGGGACCCGGATCGCGCCGGACGGTCCGGTGCCGCTGGTCGCGTACCAGGCGCCGAGCCTGAGCCGGTCGCTCGGTGTTCAGACGCTGGAGCAGGCGGGCCGGTCCTGCCGGATCACGTGCATCGTCCGTGGCGTGAACGGCGTACTCGCGGCCGTCCGGGCCGGCCTCGGGATCGCGATCTTCGCCCGCTCGCTGATGCCGGCCGATCTGGTCGAGCCACCGCCGAGCGCCGGGCTGCCCGAGCTGCCGGCGATCGATCTGGTGCTGATCACCAACCCGCGGGCCGCCAAGGAGCCCGCCGAGGCGCTCACCGCCGCGATCCTCGGCAGCAACGCACCGCTCAAACCGGACGCTGCATAAAGGAGAGGTCGTGGGGCACCCGAGGGGTTGACTCTTGGGAGGTCTCGTATGGCGACCACGGTTGGCGACTACCTGCTCGAGCGACTCCGGGACTGGGAGGTCGACACGGTCTTCGGCTATCCGGGCGACGGCATCAACGGCATCCTCTCCGCCTGGACCGAGGCCAAGGACGGCCCGCGATTCGTCCAGTCGCGGCACGAGGAGATGAGCGCCTTCGAGGCGGTCGGGTACGCCAAGTTCACCGGCCGGGTCGGCGTCTGCATGGCCACCTCCGGCCCCGGCGCCATCCACCTGCTGAACGGTCTGTACGACGCCAAGCTCGACCACGTCCCCGTGGTCGCGATCGTCGGCCAGACCAGCCGGACCGCGATGGGCGGGTCGTACCAACAGGAGGTCGACCTGCACTCGCTGTTCAAGGACGTCGCGAGCGAGTTCGTCGAGACCGTGACCGTGCCCGAGCAGCTGCCGAACGTCCTCGACCGGGCGATCCGGACCGCGCTGTCCCGCTCGGCGCCGACCGCGATCATCGTGCCCTCTGACGTGCAGGAGCTCGAGTACTCGGCGCCGGAGCATGCGTTCAAGATGGTTCCGTCGAGTCTCGGGTTCGCGCCGGGTGTCCAGGTGCCGGACGAGGAGGGGCTGCTGCAGGCGGCCGACGTACTGAACAGTGGGGAGAAGGTCGCGATCCTGGTTGGCCAGGGTGCGCGGGGCGCCCGGCAGGAGATCGAGACGATCGCCGAGGTGCTCGGTGCGGGAGTGGCCAAGGCGCTGCTCGGGAAGGACGTGCTGAGCGACCACCTGCCGTACGTCACCGGCTCGATCGGGCTGCTCGGGACGCGCCCGAGCTGGGAGCTGATGCAGGGCTGCGACACGCTGCTCACGATCGGCTCGAGCTTCCCGTACTCGCAGTTCCTGCCGGAGTTCGGTACGGCGCGTGCCGTCCAGATCGACGTCGATCCGACCATGATCGGGATGCGGTACCCGTACGAGGTCAACCTGGTCGGCGACGCCGGCGCCACGCTGCGCGAGCTCACGCCGTACCTGCTGCGGAAGGAGGACCGGTCCTGGCGGTCCGGGATCGAGGACGGCGTACGCCGCTGGTGGGACGTGATGGCCGCGGCGGCGAAGGTCGAGGGCGATCCGGTGAACCCGCAACGGCTATTCTACGAGTTCTCCGAGCGGCTGCCGGACGACTGTGTCGTGGTCGCGGACTCGGGCTCGGCGGCCGACTGGTACGCGCGGCAACTGCGGTTCAACGACACCACCCACGGCTCACTGTCCGGGACGCTGGCCACGATGGGGTCGGCGGTGCCCTATGCGATCGGCGCGAAGATCGCGCACCCCGCGAAGCCGGTGGTCGCGTTCTCCGGTGACGGCGCGATGCAGATGAACGGGCTGGCCGAGCTGATCACGATCAAGCGGTACTGGCAGGAGTGGACCGATCCGCGGCTGGTGATCGCCGTCCTGCACAACAACGACCTCAACCAGGTCACCTGGGAGATGCGGTCGATGCAGGGGGCACCGAAGTTCACCGACTCGCAGAGCCTGCCCGAGGTCGACTACGCCGCGTTCGCCCGCTCCGTAGGATTGTCGGCAATCAGCGTCCGGGACGGCGACGACCTCGGGATGGCGTGGGACACCGCGCTCTCCGCCGACCGGCCGACGCTGCTCGACGTGTACTGCGACCCCGACGTACCGCCGATCCCGCCGCACGCGAGCTGGGACGAGATCCAGAAGATGGCCAAGTCGCTGTGGCGCGGCGACGAGGACCGGTGGGGTGTGCTCAAGCAAGGCGTGAAGACCAAGCTCCAGGAGCTACGGCACTAGGGCGTCGCCCCGGATGACGAGCGCTGCCACGCTGACCGCGGCGACCGCGATGGTGACCACGAACGGTGCGTTCTTCCAGAACAGGATGACGCCGAGCAGTACGGCGACCAGACCAAGCGTGACCCACCCGACCACACCGACCGCGCCGGGCGGACCGACGACGAGGAGGATCGTGGCCGCGGCCAACGGGACCGGGGCAAGCAGTCGCGCGGCCCCGCCGAGGCGTTGCGGCCAGCCGCGGACGCCGGTCGCCAGATCGTCGGCCAGGTCGGGTACAACGTTCCCCAGATGGGCACCGACTCCGAGCAGCGCAGTCGCGGCCGTGGCCCACCAGGGCGCCCAGGTGTCCGTCGTACCGAGGGTCACGAACGACGGGAGCGCGCCGAACGCGACGGCGTACGGGAGCCAGGAGACGACCGACGACTTCAGGCCCAGGTTGTACGCCCAGGCGCAGGCGACGAACAGCAGATGCATCAGGCCGGCGGCCGTCCCGTTGGCCAGCGAGACCGGGACGGTGAGGACCAGCATGACGAGCGCGGCCACGATCAGCGTGCGGCGACTCACCAGTCCACGCACCACCGGCTTGTCCTGCCGGTTCACAATGGTGTCGCGGGCGGCATCTATCGCGTCATTGCTCCAGCCGATCGAGAGGTGGCCGGTGAGGATCGTTGCTGCGACCAGGAGACACCCGGCCGGACCGCGTCCGGCCGACCAGGCTACGGCGGTGGTGAGCGCGGTGACGGCGACGGTCGGCCCGGGGTGGCAGGCCAGCGCCAGACCCCGCGCGGTCCTGCCGACCGCGCTCCGTCTGCCACTTGCCCGGCTCGCCCGGTCGCTCGGCTGGCCGTCCGGCTGGCCGTTCGCTCGGTCGTCCGGTTGGTCGTTCGGTTGGCCGTTCGCTCGGTCGTTCGGGTTGCGGCTCGCCTCGGGGCTCACCGACGTAACGATGCCACGATGACGCGGATCGCAGCGGTCCGGCCCGCCCTGCCGCCGTACCGCTATCCGCAGTCGTCGTTGACCGAGGCCTTCGCGTCGATCTGCCTGCCGGACGGCAGCGGTACGGCGCTGCTCCGGCGGCTGCACGCGAACGCGGGCGTGTCGTACCGGCATCTCGCGCTGCCGTTGGAGCGGTACGCCGTACTCAAGGACTACGGCGAGGCGAACGACGCCTGGATCGCGGCGGCCGTGGACCTGGGCGCGGAGGCCGTCGCGGGGGCGGTGAAGGACGCGGGGTTGACGCTGGACGACGTCGATCTGCTGATGTTCACCACGGTCACCGGCGTGGCGGCGCCGTCCATCGATGCGCGGGTCGCTGTGCGGTTGGGGTTGCGGGAGGACGTGAAGCGGCTGCCGCTGTTCGGGTTGGGATGCGTGGGTGGAGCGGCGGGGATCGCTCGAGTGCACGATTACCTGACGGCCTGGCCGACGCATGTCGCCGTACTGCTGTCCGTCGAGTTGTGCTCGTTGACGTTGCAGCGGGACGACTCGTCGCTGCCGAACCTGGTCGGTGGGGCGTTGTTCGGCGACGGTGCGGCCGCGGTGGTGATGACGGGGTCGGAGCATCCGGCGGCGTCCGGGCCGTCCGTGCTGGCGACGCGCAGCCGGCTGTATCCGGACTCCGAGCGGGTGATGGGCTGGGACGTCGGATCGGGCGGCTTTCGGATCGTCCTGGGGGCGGACGTGCCGGACGTCGTGCGGACGTATCTCGGCGGAGATGTGCGCGAGTTCCTGTCGGCCTACGGGCTGAGCGTTCCGGACATCGGCACCTGGGTGAGCCATCCCGGCGGGCCGAAGGTGCTGGAGGCGGTCGCGGAGACGCTGTCGCTGCGGCCGGGCGCGCTCGACCTGACCTGGGAATCGCTCGATGCGGTCGGCAACTTGTCCTCGTCGTCCGTGTTGCACGTCCTCGGTGAGACCCTCCGGCGAGATCCTGTCGGCATGGGACTACTTCTGGCCATGGGCCCCGGCTTCTGCTCCGAACTCGTCCTGCTGGAGTGGCAATGACAGTGCTGATGCCACGCCTCCGGCGCGGCGGATCATGGGGCTCTGACTCCCGGCCTTCCCTCGTCGCTCCGGTCGCTGCGCTCCCTCCGCTCCCCAGTCCAGGCCGGGAGGCCCCATGACCGGGTACGTCGTGCTCGTGGTGCTCGTCGGCCTCGAGCGGGTTGCCGAGTTGGTGGTGTCGCTGCGGAACGCGCGGTGGAGTTTCGCGCAGGGCGGCGTGGAGTCGGGTCGCGGGCACTACCCGTTCATGGTCGTCCTGCACACCGGGTTGCTGGCCGGGTGCCTGGTGGAGGCGGCGCACAGGCCGTTCGTGCCGTGGCTCGGGTGGACCATGTTCGCCGTGGTGCTGCTGTCGCAGGGGCTGCGGTGGTGGTGCATCACGGTGCTCGGACGCCAGTGGAACACGCGGGTGATCGTCGTACCCGGGCTGCAACTGGTTGCGCGTGGCCCGTACCGATGGCTGCGCCACCCGAACTACGTCGCGGTGGTTGCCGAGGGCATCGCACTGCCGCTGGTCCACACGGCGTGGATCACGGCCGTGGTGTTCACCGTGCTGAACATCCCGTTGCTCGCGGTCCGGATCCGGGCCGAGGAAGCCGCCCTGAACGCCGCGCTGGTCAAGTGATCGACCTCCTCGTCGCCGGTTGCGGCCCCGCTGGTGCCGCGACCGCGGTCCGCGCCGCGCTGGCCGGCCTGTCCGTCGTGGTCGTCGAGCCCCGGTCCGCGCCGATCGACAAGGCGTGCGGCGAGGGCGTCGCCCACAGCGCGGTGTCCTACCTGGAGCGGCTGGGCGTCGAGCTGACCGGCCGCCCGTTCTACGGCATCCGCTACCTCGATGCCGACCACCAGGTGGACGCCCGTTTCCGCGCCGGGCCCGGTCTCGGCGTACGTCGTACGACGCTGCACCAAGCGCTCGTCGACCGCCTGGAATCGCTCGGCGTGCCGATTGTCAACAATCGGATTGGCGCCATCACCCAGAACACCACGTCCGTCACCGCCGCCGGCCATACCGCCCGCTACCTCGCCGCCGCCGACGGCCTCCACTCCACCATCCGCCGCCAACTCGGCCTCACAATCGCCCCACACGAGGCACGCGCCGGCATCCGCGGCCAGCTCGACCCCGCAGTCCCTCCAGGCGCGGCTCGCGCCGGCACCTGCGGCCAGCCCGGCCCTGCAGTCCCCCCAGGCGCGCCTCGCGCCGGCATCCGCGGCCAGCTCGGCCTCACCGCCCTTTCACGCGCGGCTCGCGCCGGCGCCAGCCCCGGTGCTGCCCCCGCCGTTCGGCGGGGATTGCGCCGGCATTTCTCTGTCTCGCCCTGGACCGACCTTGTTGAGGTCTACTGGTCCCGGCTAGGCGAGGCCTACGTCACTCCTGTCGCCGACGACCTGGTCGGGGTCGCGATCCTCACCTCGGAGCGTGGCACCTTCGACTCTCACCTCGACGCGTTCCCGGCGTTGAAACGGCGGTTGAGCGGCGCCAACCCGGCGAACGCGGTCATGGGCGCCGGCCCGCTACGGCAGCGAGTCCGCGCACGGGTGGCTGGTCGCGTGCTGCTGGTGGGCGATGCGGCCGGGTACGTCGACGCGTTGACCGGTGAAGGGATCGCAGTCGCGCTGCGAACGTCGGCGGAGTTGGTCGAGTGCATTGTCGACAATCGACCGGAGGACTACGAGGCGGCCTGGCGCCGGGTGTCGTGGGAGTGCCGGCTGCTGACCGGTTCGTTGCTCTGGGCCCGCAACAGGTCGTTGCTCGCTCCCCGCATCGTCCCCGCCGCCACCCTGCTCCCCGGCGTCTACAGCCACATCGTCAACCGCCTGGCCTGAGCCCTCCCACGCCTCGGCCGGTTTCTCTTGGGGCCCGGCGATCGCTCAGACAATCGCCGGGCCCACGAGAAGCCCGAGCTTCCTGGTGAAAAGCTCGGACCGGCCGCTCCAGCCTCCTGGTGAAAGGCTGGAACGGTGCCCCAGCTTCCTGGTGAAAAGCTGGGACAGTCCTTGGGGCGTTCGCCCGGTGTTCCTGAGGAAGACTTAATCAGCCGGATGTTGCCCAGCAGTTGCCGGAATATGAAGCCTTGTTACGCAGGCCTGTGGCGAACATCTCAGTGCTCGGTCCGCACCGCCGCGATCTGCAACTGCAGCGCCAACCGTTCACGCGGATTCGACAGATCCAGTCGCGTGATCTCACCGATCCGCTTCATCCGGTGCCGCAACGTATTCGTGTGCAGATGCAGTTCCCGCGCCGCCCGCTGCGGCTGCCCCGGATACTCGAGCCAGGCCTGCAGCGTTTCCACGAACCCGGTGTCGTGCTCGATGTCGTGCCGCAGCAAGGTAGCGAGCGGACCGTCCAGCTTGCTGGTGTCCAACGACGTCACCGCTCGGTGAACGGTCAGCACATGCCACGCCGCCTCCACCGGCAACGCGGGCCCCGGCGCCGCTCCACGACGTACCAAGCCGAGTAGCTCGACTGCCTGTGCACGTGAGCTCGGCAGGTCCGCAGGGCTCCGTGCAGGACCACCTGCCGCGGCAACAGTGCCAGGAGCGGTCTTGGCCTGCTCGGTGACCAGTTTGCTCAACCAGGTCCACGAGCCGGGGCCGTCCGAGTCCGTGACTACCGCCAGCACGGTCCCGTCGAGGTCCGCGAGTTGCGGTTCGCTCCATCCATGCCGGCGACCCGTGGACTCCCACAGGTCGAGCTGCTGCGGTACGTCGTACCCGTCCGGCGACCCGAGTGCGACCACACGCCAGGGTTGCGGCGGCAGCCGTACGTCCAGTGGGTTGTCGGGGGAGAACTGCCGCAGGATCGTCCGCAGCCGATCGATCGCACTCCTGCGCGCCACGTCCGCCTGAGCCCGCAGCCGCAGCAGATGCAACGCCAGCACCGACGCAGCGTTGCTCAGCTCGGCAGTCACCTCGTCACTGACCGGACCGTCCACCACAGCCCAGATAGACCCCAGCCACTCGCCTCCAGCCCGCACAGGTACGACGAGACGCGGGCGGATCCCGTTGGGGCCGTCAGGCACGAGGAACGGCTCGCTGGACCGGGCCAGCCGCCGGAAGATGCCCCGCGCCCGGAAGTGTGCGATCACCTCGGCCGGAACACGCCGGCCGACGATGGTGGACACACGAGTCGGGTCGGTGAAGTCCTGGCCGGAGGAGTACGCCAGCACGCGGGACTGGTTGTCCTCGATCGTCACGGGCGCGTCCACGATCGCTGCGGCGGCATCTGCCAACGCAAACAACTCCTGGTGGACACCGGCGTCTCCGGCGGCAGGGGAGTCGGGTGCGGCGGCTCTGTCGATGACACCGCGCAGCAGCCAGACCACATGCGCCCAGGTCACGCTCGGCTGCAGTGCGACCAGTGTGAGCAGCCATCGCTCGGCTGCCGCGACCACGGTGGGCTCGTGGGCGAGCGACGTACGCAGAACGACACCTGACGCGTTGCCGGCTGCGCAGCGCTCCACCAGCTCCACGGCGTCCTCTGCGTCGCGCAGACCGAGCCCGAGCACCAGATCGCCCGGCTGACCGGTCGCCGGCTCCTGCGGGTCGGCCAGGAAGACGTCACGGACCTCTCCGTCGCCTTTGCCGGTCACGACGATCTCGAAGAGCGCGGGTCCAACGGCGACAACCAGGTCAGGCGCAGTAATCACCCGGGTTATTGTGCTCTAAGCACAGTCATTTGTCTCTTCTGTGGTGTGATCGCACCATGACAGCCGTTCCCGGCGGCCGCACCATCGATACATGGTCGCTGCAGGTTCTGTCACCCACATCGTTCCCGATCGCGTCGCCGTCGTCGGCGCGGGCATGGTCGGACTCTCCACCGCCTGGTTCCTCCAGGAGGCCGGCGTGGACGTCACCGTGCTCGACCGCGAAGGTGTCGGCGCGGGAGCGTCCTGGGGGAACGCCGGCTGGCTCACACCCGGCCTGGCCACCCCGCTGCCGGAACCGGCAGTCCTCAAGTACGGCGTCCGTGCGGTGCTGAGCCCCTCCTCACCGGTGTACGTTCCACCGACCGCGAGCCCGCGGCTCCTCAATTTCCTCACCCGCTTCGCTCGCAACAGCACCGCCGGACGCTGGAAGACCGCGATGGAGTCGCTGGTCCCGATCAACCGCCAGGCGCTGGCCGCGTTCGACTTCCTGGCCAAGGCCGGCGTCGAGGCGCAGACGTACGAGGCCAAGTCGTTCCTGGCCGCGTACCGGACCGAGGCCGAGCGGAGCGTGCTGCTCGAGGAGATCGAGCACATCCACGCCGCCGGCCAGGGGATCGAGTTCGAGCCGATCAGCGGTGACGACGCCCGCGAGATCGAGCCCTCGCTGTCCGACGAGATCGGGGCCGCGATCCGGCTGCACGGGCAGCGCTTCATCAACCCTGGCGACTACGTCCGGATGCTGGCCGACTCGGTGGTCGCCCGCGGCGGGCAGATCATCAGCGGGGTCGTCGTCAAGGACATCGTCGACGAGATCCGCGGGGTCCGCCTGATCACCGGCGACGGTGAGACCGACCCGTTCGACGCCGTGGTGATGGCGACGGGCGCGTGGCTCGGTGACCTGGCCCGGCAGTACGGCGTACGCACGGTCGTCCAGGCGGGCCGTGGTTACAGCTTCAGCGTGCCGATCGCGCACGTACCGGCCGGCCCGGTGTACTTCCCGGCCCAGCGGGTCGCGTGTACGCCGCTCGGCGACCGGCTGCGCGTGGCCGGGATGATGGAGTTCCGCAAGCCGGACGCCGCGCTGGACCCGCGGCGGATCGACGCGATCGTCGAGGCGGCCCGGCCGCTGCTCCGGGACGCCGACCTGGACGCTCGTACCTTCGAGTGGGTCGGCCCGCGTCCGTGTACGCCGGACGGCCTGCCGCTGATCGGCGCCACCGCATCACCGCGCGTCTTCGCCGCCGGCGGTCACGGCATGTGGGGTATCACCCTCGGGCCGATCACCGGGCAACTGCTCGCCGAGACGATCACCACCGGTCGCACCCCGAGCGAGTTGGCGCCGTTCAACCCGCTCCGCTGACACCAGTGGGAGGGACCCCGACGACGTGGTCCCTCCGCCGAGCTGACCGTGTGCCGAGCGGCGCTTCCAGGTGACCCCCGGGCGGATCTCCTCACCGCCCTGCGCCTCAACGGCTCACCTCGCCGCCCCGGTCAGCCCCGGAGCGGGCCCTGGCTGATTCCCCTGCCCAGGGCCCGCTCCGCACAGGCGGCCGCTCCGCGCAAGCGTGGCGTTGTCAGCAGCCATGACGAAGCCCCGGACCGCTTGGTCCGGGGCTTCGTGGCTGGTGCTCAGTGGGTGTGGGGCTCGGTGCCGTGCTCGGCCTCGTGGGCGGCGATCTGGGCGCGGACCTCGTCCATGTCGACCGCGCGGAGCTGACCGATCAGGTCCTCCAGGGCGGCGGCCGGGAGCGCGCCGGGCTGGGAGTAGAGGACGACGCCGTCGCGGACCGCCATCAGGGTCGGGATCGAGCGGATCTGGAACGCCTGGGCGAGCTCGACCTGCGCCTCGGTGTCGACCTTGCCGAAGGTGATGTCCGCGTGCTCCTCGGACGACTTCTCGTACACCGGTCCGAACATCTTGCACGGGCCGCACCACTCAGCCCAGAAGTCCACCAGCACGAGACCGTCACCGCTGACGACCTCGTTGAAGTTCTCCTGGGACAGCTCGACCGTTGCCACTACGACCTCCGAAGTTAGACGAATACAGTCTCTTCAACACTCCACCGGCCGCAGGTGTTCCCCGTCCGGTCCGTACGCCGAACAAGCGATTGACCGACGTACGACGTACAAGCGCTTGACCCTAGGACCGGGTGACCGGAATCCGAAAACCCGGTGTGACCTGGCACACGTCGAGGTCAGAACGGCATGTCCACGAAGGGTGACGCGTAGTCCTGGACCTCCTCGAGGATGGACGCGGCGTCCTCCGGCGTCAGGTCGGCGCGCTCGCGCTCGGCGATCACCATCTGACGCAGTAGCCGGGTCTCGCCCGCCGTGGCCAGGCCGGTGATCTCCGGGTGCCCGTTGAGCAGCCACGCGGTCGCGGCGGTGACGTAGCGCTGCTCGTCGAACGGCCGGTACCAGGTGTCGTAGTTCTTCTCCTCGCCGTCCTTCCAGTTGCGGCGGGCAATCATCTTGATCGTCATCAGCGCGGCGTCCGACGCCCTGATCGCGTCGACCAGGGCGGCGTAGTCGGCGGCGTACTGCGGATCCGTCGACAGCCTGTAGTTCAGCGGCGTCAGCACACTGTCGAAGTCGAACCGTCGCAGGCCCTCGGTGTGTACGGCCGGCGCCTGGGCGGTGTGGCCGGTGATCCCGATCGCCCGGACCATGCCTTCCTCCTTGGCCCGGACGGCCGCTTCGAGCGAACCGCCCTTGCCGGTGACGAGATCGAGGTTCTCCAGATCGCACACGGCGTGCATCTGGATGAGGTCGACGTGGTCGGTCTGCAGCCGCTCCAGCGACCGGTTGATTTCGGACCAGGCCTCCTCGTAAGTCCGCCGGCCCGTCTTGGTGGCGAGGAAGATGCGGTCGCGCAGCTGCGGCATCCACGGGCCGAGCCGGAGCTCGGCGTCGCCGTAGTCGGCCGCGACGTCGAAGTGGTTGATGCCGGCGTCGAGGGCTTCCTGGATCGAGGCGTCGGCCCGATCCTGGTCGACCCCTCCGAGCGACGCGGCGCCGTAGATCAGGACCGAACTGTCGTGCCCGAGTCTGCCCAGTCGGCGAGTTTCCATCCTGGTCCTCCAGGGGTAGCAGGGTTACTGCGACCCTATGCCCGGTAAAGCGGTTTTTGACCCCTCGCCACGGGAGAGTTTTCCACAGGCCGACCGGCTGGATCGGTTACTATGCGTGATCAGTTGATGCGTTCTTTACCATGTTGTTCGCACGGATCTTCGAAGGCTGTCCGTGGCGTGTGGCAGGGTGTGCGCTGCCCGATCGACCGGATCGGGCATGAGAGAGGAGCTATGACGACGGTCCTGAAGGTGTCACTCTTGCCCGTGGAGGGTGACACGGCCCGCAAGCGGGGTAACAGTATGGCTGCGGGGAGCGATGGAGCATCCGGATCCTGGTCCCAGGTCTCCCGGAGGGCGGTTGCTTGCCGTATTGTCCCGGCTACTGTCCGCGTAACTGCTGTCTGAGGGGCGGGTAGCGATGAGTTGGTGGCGAACGTTGCTGAACCTGCCGCCAAAAGGTGAGCACTGGTCGGACCAGCGGCGCCCGAAGAAGACGGGCAAAGGACGCCCGTCGAACACCGCACCGGAGTGGTGGGCCCACCCGGATGGACCGGTGTCACCCACCCCTCGCCAGGCACAGGGCGTAGCGGCGCAGTACTCCGCTCCACAGGGGCATCCGCCGGCCGGGGGAGTGATGGCACCACCGCGTCGTCCCTCCGGGCGTACGCCGGAGCCGGACGGCCCGGTGCACCGTACACCCGAACGTTTGAAACAGCGTTCGCCTCACGGTGCACACGCCGCTCCCGGTCCGGTCCGCGAGCCGCTCGAGACCGGTCAGCCGCCGTGGTCGACCGAGCCGGAGTCGTCGTTCTCCACCTGGGCGCGCCGGTTCTTCCGCGGGCTCGTGGTGGTCGTGCTGCTGCTGGCGGCGATCAGCGGCGTCCGCTCCTGGGTCGCGCCGAACCGTCCGCCCGAGACCGTGGTCACCAACCAGAACACCTTCCCGGCGGACGAGGCCCGCGCGGTCGCGACCCGGTACGCCGTCTCCTACCTGAACTGGGACGAGGCGAACCCGGACGCCCGGCCGGCGCGGATCGCGCTGGACCTGGCGGCCGGCCTGGACAGTCGCGCGGGGTGGAACGGACGCGGGATGCAGACTGCCGACACGGCGTACGCCGGCGAGGTCAAGGTCGACTCCGGTGGGGTCACCGCCGCGGTCGACGTACGGGTGGAGATCCGGCCGTACACCAAGCGCGGCGCCGGCTGGGTCGCCGGTCCGTACTCCTGGGCGCGGCTGTCCGTCCCCGTCGCCCGGACGGCGTCCCGCGTGGTGGCCAGCGGGCCGCCGACGTTCGTGCCGGACGAGCGGGCCGCGCTGCCGGACAACATGCCGGAGGCCGGCGTACCGGACGACGATCTGACCGCGGCGACGCTCAAAGACGCGGAGGCGTTCTTCTCGGCGTACGCCGAATCGGACAACAAGGTGTCGGCGGTGACCGCGCCGGGCTCGACCATCCGCAGCCTGAACGGCTCGGTGAAGTTCGGTGAGCTCAAGGACTGGCAGGTCTTCGCCGGCAACGACGACGAGCGGCGGGCGACCGCGGCCGTCACCTGGGACGGGGCGGGTGAGACCACCCTCGACCAGACCTACACGCTCACGTTGAGGCGAACCGTCGCCACGGACGGAGCACAACGATGGCAAGTGGCTGCCGTCGGATGACAGCAGCGACGAGCCGTCGGACGACCGAGGCAACAAGGGAGACACCGCAATGATGACGCACGAACTGGCTGCGAGCGTGGTACAGCTCGCCGTGCCGCTGGTCGACAGCAACGTCCCGACGGGCGCGGACTTCAAGGACTGGGTCCTGGTCATCGCGGGGAACATCTTCATCGCCATCCTCGTGCTCCGGGCCATCGGCCACTACTTCAAGCGCGAGTGGGGCGAGCTGTTCGGCCACATCGCGGCCGGGGTGCTGGTCGGTGGGCTGATCTACGCCAACAACCAGACCATCAACGTGCTCAAGGGCTTCTGGGGATTGCTGTCCGGAGGTAATTGATGCGTGTCGGCCGTACCCTGACCCACCACTTCGAGATCGAGACCCGGCAGTACGACCTGCTCGGCATCGACCTCGGAGAAGGCGCCCGGCGCCGGATGATCATCTTCGGAGCGGTGATCATCGTGCTCTGGATCGCGATCCTGTTCCCGTTCGTCGGCGTACCGCAGAAGCCGACCGTCAGCCTGTACGTCGTGCCGCCGTTCGTGATCACCGCGTTCGGCTGGCGATCCGGCAAGTTCCACGAACGCCGCCGCCGCGTGACCGAGTGGGCGCTCGCCGTCCGCTACGCGTTGCGTGCCCACCGCCCGATCATCGGTCTCGGCGCGCGGGCCGCCGACAAGACGGAGTACCTGCCATGGCGTGAGCGCGTCGCGACCCAGAAGGTGGCCAACCTGGCGAAGGCCAGAGTGACCCCGGAGTGGGAACGCGAGGTCGTGGTGGAGCTGGATCCGAGGGTCCGCGCGGGTGCGGACATCACCGTGAACCAGCGTGCCCGCCTGCTCGGGGCGGACCACGTGCAGCGGGTCAGTCGCAGGACTTCTGGGAAGAGGCACCGATGAAGATCGCTGACAAGCTCCTGAACCTGGTGGGCGTCGGCCGTGAGCGCGGCCTGCCGCCGCCGCGTCTGGTGGCCATCGCCGACGGTCTGCTCGTCACCGAACGCAGCGCGGAGGCGTGGTTCCTCATCTCCGTGGCGAACACGGACCTCGCGACCGAGGCCGAGCAGGACGCCGCCCTCGACGCGGCGGTCAGCGCGGCCGCGACCATCCTCGGCGACCGGCTCAGCCACCTGAAGGTGGTCTGGGGCCGCTCGACCGGTCAGGACTACATCGACTCGGTCGCCGGCCACTACCGCCTCGGCGACCACGAGGCCTGGGCCCAGACCCGGGCCGACCGGATCGACGAGATGCGGATGCCGGAGCGGTACGTCGCCCTCGGCGTGCACCTGTCCGACCGCGACCCCCGAGCGACCGCGCAGGTCCGCGGCTCCATCAGCGACGCGTTGGGTACGACGTCCTGGCGCGTCAGCGCCCGTGAGCTCGCGCACCTGGACGAGCGGGTCCGCAAGCTCGGCCGCCAGCTCGGCTCCACCGTCTGGCGGGCGCACACCGCGCCGGCCGAGGTGATCTCCTGGCTGATCAGCCGGGAGATGCACCGCGGTGCCGTCGCCGCGCCCCGCCGCGGCCTGATCACCGGTGCGTCGCTGGCCCGGCTGACGTCCGGCCGGGTGGTGCCGTACACCGACCACCTGCGCATCTACGACACCCGCGGCCAGATCGCGGCGTACACGACTGTGCTCGCGATGACCGACTTCCCCGAGGAGCTCGAGACCCCGGGTGGCGGCGAGTGGCTGCGGACGTTGTCGGAGATCAAGGCGATCGACGACGACGGCGAGGAGATCGACGTCACCGTGGAGGCGTCCGTCCGCTTCCGCGTGCTGACGAAGAAGACCGCCCGCCACCTGGTCGACGAGACCCGCAAGAGCGCCAAGGAGCAACGCCGGTCCGCCGCCAAGGGCACCGCGGAGGAGACCGCTGACGAGATCGTCGAGACCGAGCGCGTGATGCGCGAGGTCAAGCGCGACATCAACCGCAGCGGCCTGACCCTGGTCGAGGACCACCCCCGCCTGCTGGTCAGCGCGGACACCCGCGAGGACCTCGAGGCGTACGTCGACGCCGTCATCGCGCACTACGCCGACCGCGGCATCACCGTCGCCGCCGGCGCGGACGAGCAGCGCGACCTGTGGCTGGAATCCTTGCCCGGCGACCAGCTGCGCGTGCCCGACCTCGGGCATGTCCGTGAGTCGACCGCGTTCTTCGGCTCCTGGTTCTGGGGCGGTGCGTCCATCGGGGACGCGACCGGCCCGGCCATCGGCTACCTGACCGGATCGACGCCGGGTCTGGTGCGTTTCGACGCGGCCGCCGGTTCGGCGCTCGGTGACGCGACGACGACGCTGTTCCTGGGCCGATCCGGTCGAGGCAAGACCACGGCCGCCATGATGGGTGGTCTGGATTCCGCCTTCGCCGGTGCTTGGGTTCCGCTGCTGGACCTGAAGGGCGACGCGGCGGGCGTGTCCGCGGTCGCTGCCGAGTACGGCGTACCGACGGCTGTCATCGAGATCACCGCACAGTTCTCGGGTGCTGCGGACCTGCTGCGCGTCCTGCCTGTGGACGACGCGTTGCTGCAGGCGCCGTCGCAGCTCATGCTTCTGCTACCTCCGCATCTGCGTGGTGCGGCCGAGGCTCCGGTCATGGCCGCGACCCGCGCCGAGATCCAGTCGCCGGATCCCTCGTCGTGGGGCGTCATCCAGCGGTTGTGCGCTTCCGACTCGGAGACCGTCCGGACCGTCGGTTTCGCGCTGCGGGACCTGGTCGAGACCGGTCTCGGCTCGGTCGTCGCCGGCCCGCCGTCCGGCCTCTCGTCCCTGACCACGAATCCGGGCCTCTGGGTCGTCCAGATGCCCGGCCTCACCCTGCCCTCACCCGAGTCGGCGCCGGAGTCCTGGTCGCCGATCGAACGTGTCGGCATGGCCTGCCTGCGCGGCTGCCTCGCCTGGATGGTGCGTACGACCGGACGCCGCGAGTTCCGTGGACGCTCCAAGGTCGTCATCGTGCCCGAGGTCCACCTGCTGACGAAGACCCCGGACGGCGCGTCCTTCCTCGACTACATCGCCCGGGTCGGCCGTGCCCTCGGCGCCTCCCTCGTCCTCGACACCCAGGACCCGGCGTCGATCCTCAAGCTCCCCGGTCTGGTCGAGCAGATCACCACGCTGTTCGCGTTCAGCCTCCGTTCCCGCGAACAGGTCGACTCGCTGCTCGAGCTGCTCGGTCGCCCGCAGACCCCGCCGTACCAGGCCCTCGTCCGCGGCATCAACACCGCCGCCAACGGCAAGTCGATCCGCCACGGCCACTGCATCATGCGCGACCGCTGGGACGAAGTAGCCACCGTCCAGATCGACATCCCCAGCCAGCGAGTCGCCGCCCTCCTCCGCACCACCCCCGAATCCGAACACGCCAACCAACCGGCGCAGCCCGCCCCCGCCCTCACCCCCGCGGACCCCTTCGCCGACGACTACGAAGACACCCCCGAACCCGCCGCCACCGCCACAGCCCAAGCCGAAGCTCACACCACGACGCCCTCACCCGCCGAGCCGTCGTACACCCCGGAGCCAGCAGACGAGCCGTCGTACACCCCGGCCGCGGGCCCCGCAGGCGAGCCCTCGTACGCCCCGGGCCCTGCCGACCCGGCCTACGCCCAGCAGCCCGCCACAGAGCCGCATGCTGACCAGCCCGCCAAGCCGTACCCCCAGCAGCCCGCTGAGCCGTCGTACGCCCAGCAGCCTGCCGCGGCCTCCGAGCCGCCGTACGCGCCAAACCCCAACGGCCAGCCGGCGACCGCCGCGGAGCCCACCGTGGAGCCGTCGTACGCCCACCAGCAAGCGTCAGCCGCCGAGCCGCCGCACTCCCAGGAACCCACCGCCCAACCGCCGCATGCCGCGGATCCGGCGCACGCCACCCACCAGCCGACCCAGACCGCCCAAGCGACCCCGTCGGCTCACCAGCCATACGACCAGCAAACCGCCCCGCAAATCCAGCCAACTGCTCCGCACCACCAGTCAACCGTTCCGCAGCACCAGCCAGGCCCTCCGCAGCACGAGGCAACTGCTCCGCAACACCAGCCGACCCAAGCACCCCCGGCCGGCCAGCCGACCGCCGCCGCCCCGCAGCAACCCGCTGCCGGCGCCGGCGCCACCGCAGCCGCACCACACCAGAACGGCCACCACCCCAACGGCCACGACCACTCCCACCCCCTCCGCTACGAATCCCCGATCGGCCCCGACGACGTCTACGACCAAGAAGCCGACGAAGCCGCCTACAACGAAGCCATGTACCCGGCCCACACCCCGTCCCCCGACGACACCCCCACCCCAGGCAACAAGGAGCACGTCGCATGAGGTGGCGGCGCCGAACCAGCACGGCGCTCACCGTCCTCGCGATCTCCCTGGTCCTCACCAGCCAAGCAGCCCTAGCCGCCGACCCCGACCAGGGCCCAACCAACCCAACAGGTTTCGCCGACCTCCTCCCAACCCCCGACCTAACCCACGGCGACACCCGAACCCTCTTCGAGCAGTACAGCCCAATGGTGTACGGCCTGGACTTCGACAAGGGCCTGACCGACACCTTCAACATGGTCTTCAACGGCTATGCGTACCTGGTGATGATGTACATCGTCGCCATCACACGCGGGGCCATTTCGGTCGGTTGGTGGTTGTTCTCCTTCACCGACGTCAAGCCGCTCACGGACGCGACCTCGGCGACGATCGGAGCCACCGGCACGCAACTCGTCGGCTGGCTGTTGCCGTCAGCACTTGCCTTCGGCGCCGTCGCTGCCTACACGCAGCGCAGGGCGACCGGAACGGCGTTGGGTCAGTTGGTCTGGGTCTTCGTGGCTGGCGTCCTGAGCATCAGCTTTGCTCTGGCTCCAGCGACTTGGTTGCGCGGAGTGGACGGAGCACGTCAGTTGGGCGCCGGTGCGGTTATGACGGCTTCAGCGGATGCCATGGGACCGACTATGCAGTCCCCTCTGCCGTGGCCAGAGCCAGGCTTCACGGGAACGGCGAAGGACACACTCCTGCGTAAGTCCGCCGATGCAAGCTGGCGTGGATTCGCCGTGACGCCGTGGTGCATCGCGGAGTTCGGTTCGATCGCCGCGTGCCAGCGTTACGGCAAGGGGATGCTTGATACGGGCGTCGATCCTGAGGCTCGCAAGAAGTACGTCGACGACGTCATCACGCCGGCCGAAGGTGGTGGTGATGCGGCGACGGTGAAGTGGGTCAAGGGTGATAACCCGTTCGGGCGCGTTGCTGTCGTCATGCTGGCGGCGATTGCGGCCACGCTGTTCGCGTTCCTGAACATCGCGTTGGCGTTTACCGCTCTGATGGCCTTCATCGGGTGTCTCTTACTGCTTGTCGTCGGTGTGTTCTTTGCGTGTCTGTGGATCATTCCTGGTCGGCCGCGTCAGTGGGGTTTGAACTGGTTCGAGGCCTTGATCGGGTTGGTCCTTCAGTCATTTCTCGCCATGCTGGTCTTCGGTACGGCGCTGACACTCGTCACCGCCGTCTTCAGTCTGAGCGGGAGCCTTGGCTGGCTTCCGGTCAGTGGTCTTGCGATCGCGGTCCTCATCGTCGGTTTCAAACTTCGTCGGCTACTGGACAACTTGACCTCGATGATGCGTCCAGGCGCTGGCAGCGTCATGCTCGGTGGCCTCGCCCGAAGAGGCGCCATGACCGCGGTCAGGCGCGTTATGGGCGCACTGAGTGGGCGTGGTGCCGCGCCGGTCCCCGCTGAACGCAGCAGGGATCGTCAGCGACAGGCCGAGGTCAGCCCGCAGCGTGTCACGTCTGTCCGGGTGTATCGGCAGGCGCCTGCTGTAGGGTCGTTGACTCGTGCGGGTGCGGGTAGTTCGCCGTACGAACTCACGGCTGGACCTGAGCGGCGCCGTAGTGAAAGCGCAGGAATGCCCGGTGGCGGTGGGCCTGGTGGGCCTGGTGGGCAGCGTGGGGTTGCTGAGGCTGGGGGTTTGCGGGCGGCTGGGGTTGGTGGGACGGCGCGGAGTACGTCGGCGGTGAATCTGGCTCGAGCTCGCGCGCAGACGAAGGGCGAGGGGCGTCGGACGATCTCCGTTTCGGCCGCCAATGTCGTCCAAGCCAGCGGGGGATCGCGCGGTACGTCGGCCGAGGCGCAAAAGGCGCGGCATTCGCGCCGGCCTGCGCCGGCTCAGGCGGCTGTGAGCGAGACGCGGTACGAGCCGCGGGTGCACTCGCACTCGGCCAGTCTCCGCGAAGGCCCACCGAAGGTTCGCCAGCGGCGCAGGGCGCCGGCTCAGCAGCAACGACGATTCCGCGAGTACTCCGCCATCACGAAGGACGGCGTGACCGTACACGTGCCGACGCGAAGGTGATCGCCGATGGCACGCAGACACCGATCGAGCGACGATCGCCGGGAAGGTGCGGCCCAGAGTTCGCGCCGCCGCGACCGCAACACCGCTGACCCGGAGACGGAGTACGACGACTACCGCACGGACGCTGAGTACGACGACCGCCGCGCGGACGCTGAGTACGACGACCACGCCGAGTACGACCACCGGCGACGTCCGGATGCTCCGGACGGTTGGCGTTCGTTGATGAGCACGGATTACGACTATCCGGAGGAGTTGGACGACCTCAGCGGACGTGAGCGCCGCCGGGCGAAGAAGAACTGGCGGCGTGACGACCACGCGCAGCGGATGGCGTGGTTGCGCAACCAACGCCAGGCCGAGCCGACCAGCCCGGCGGTCATCGTGGCGCTCGTCGTTCTGCTCGCAATCATCATCCTCGGCCTCGGCGGCGGTTTGCCGCGTCTGTTCGGCGGCGACGGCCCGGAGGAGGGCGAGCCCGTCGGCCTGCTCACTCCTGGCCGTTCGGTCGTCCTGCCGACGGCACCGTCGAACCCACAGCCCGCACCGAACAGCCCACGCCCCACCTCGCCGTCGCTCACCACACCGCCGCCGCAGACCCAGCGACCGTCCTCCGAATCGACCGCGCTCGCCAACGACGTGGTCGGCACGTGGGCGCGCGCCTTCTACACCCGTGACCCCGCCGCCGAGACGTACGCGGCTCTGGTCGCGAAGTGTGCGAAGTACATGACCGAGGACGTCGCGTCCAGCTTCTCCGCTGCCGGCGATCCGACGTACGACGCACTCAAGAAGGACGGCGGCAAGTCGTCTGTGATCGCCGCTCCGGTCAGCGCTCCGCCGGCCAACGCGGAGGCGCCGGTGGACACGCCGGCGCGGATCACGCGATTCGTCAAGGTCACGATCGACGTCACCGGGAAGAACGCTCAGCGATTCGACGTACCCCTGCTCGTCACGCTGGTGAACCAGAACTCGCAATGGGTCATCAGCGACGTGTCCGGCGGTACCGGGCCATGACCACATTCGTGGGGGGCTTAGATGTACGACGAGCGTGATCTCGGCCGGGGACTCCTGACCGCCGCGAGCCGGGGCGTTGTCGTCAAGGCCGCGGCGGCTCTGGCAGTGGTCGGGGTCGCGAGCCTCCTCATGCTCGCGCCGTTCGGCGGGAGTGGTCAGCCGCAGGCAGCGTGCCAACCTGGCGCACCCGGTCAGGGAGGAAGGCAACAGGCCGGCGGTCCGCTGCGGGCGAGTCAGATCGCGTTCGCGAGAGTCATCGACCAAGTCGCGGTGCAGCGCGGACTCCCTGGGCAGGCGACGCTGATCGCCCTGATGACCGCTCTCGTCGAGTCCGACCTGCAGAACCTGAGCTACGGCGACCGGGACTCGGTCGGCCTGTTCCAGCAACGCCCCGGAGCCGGTTGGGGTTCGGTCGCGCAGATCATGAATCCCCAGTACGCCGCAGAGGCGTTCTTCGGCGGGTCGGCGCCGCCCAGCCCGCCCGGTCTGGTCGACATCAACGGCTGGCCCACGATGGCGTACGGCGATGCCGCTCAACGGGTCCAGGTCTCCGCGTTCCCGGATCGCTACGCGTTGAGGGAGCAGGAGGCACGACAGATCGCGGCCGCGGCCCGCATCGACCTCAAACGCACCGGCAACCCGTACGCCGGACGCTCCGATGCACCGCCCGGTGGCACGATCACCGAAGGGGTCGCCGACAACGAGGACTGCGCCGGCGAAGGCCTGATCTCTGGGCAACCGGTCAACGGCGTCTGGCCCGAAGAGCAGCAGACCATCACCGACCCGACCGGCACCGGCGGCCTGGTTACTCCGCGTACGGCGGCCTGGGTCGCCTCGGCTCGCCAGAACCTGGGCACGCTGAGCATGAGTTGCTGGGACGCCCACGTGTGGAACCCGACGAGTGACCACCCACGCGGTAAGGCCTGCGACATCATGGTCGGCGCCGACGCGAGGAGAGCGGCGCCGGCACGCATCCGCGGCGACCAGATCGCCAACTGGACGGTCAAGACCGCCGGCCAGACCGGCGTACGCTACGTCATCTGGTACGGCAAGATCTGGTCCGCCCGCCGAGGCACCTGGATCCCCTACAACGGCGGCGGCGTCTACAACCCCACCGACCCCACCGGCGGCCACTACGACCACGTCCACGTGTCCCTGTACTGATGGATACTCGAATCTGCGCCATCGCGATTGCCACCCGTCCGGAGGAACGTGATCAATGACCCACCCGACTGAGCCGAACAATCAGGGTGGTGAGTTGGGACCCGTTCCGGGACAACCCTCTGATCAGAAGCCGATGTGGCCGCCACATCAGCTACCACCTCAACCGCCGTGGAACCAGCTGCCGCCCCCTGGCGGTGACCAGAAGAACAACGCCGGCCAAGGCGGATCAGCGAAGCGTCCAGATGTATCCGCCGGCACGACGCTGCTCGTTGCTGTGCCGTGGTTCTTCTGGAGCCTAGTCATCGTCCTGTGGGTCGCCAGTGTCTTCGGCAGATGGAACTGGATTGTCGTTGGTCTGTGGGTTCTTTCCGGGGCAGTTACGTTCTTCAGTCCCGTGGAGGACCTGGTGGCCCGCTACCTCTACCGACTACGCCGACCGACGCTCGTCGAGGAGCAGCGATTGAGGCCGGCGTGGCTGCAGTTGCTCGGCCGGGCAGGAATCCAGGACAGTCGATTCTCGCTGTGGATTCAGGAATCCGATGACGTGAATGCGACTCCGACACCAGGACACACCGTGGCAGTCAGCCGGTGGGCTCTGTACACCCTGCCAACGTCGCATCTCGAGGCCGCGCTCGCACACGAGCTCAGCCATCACCTAGGTGGCCGTGCGTGGCTGAGCCTCCTCAACTTCTGGTACTCGATTCCCGCCCGCTGTGCTCTGGTCGGTGTGCGGGCATTGGTTCGCTTGATGAAGAAGGTCCCGGCGGTCGGTTGCGCCGTCGTAGGCTTCCTGGTCCTCGCCTACTCGGGCATTCTGCTTGCGGTCCTGACGTTCGGCGACGGCTATGTGACGGCGCTGCTGTTCCTCACGCCGTTCATCGCGCCCCCGATCCTCGCCTGGCTCAACCGGTGGCAGGTCAAGCAAGCCGACCGCCGGGCAGCGCAGATGGGCTACGGAACTACGCTCGTTCAAGTCCTGTACGGCTGGCAGATGCAGAACCAACAGATGTTCGGTCGTGACACGAGCCGTAGGACCCAGCTGATGTCGAGTACTCCCTCACTCGTCGAGAGAGTCCAGACTCTCGAACGCGCCACGAGCACGTTGCCTCAAGATCCGTACTGAGGGTTCGGATTCTTGCGCCTACGTCGACAGTTCGCGACGCCTGACTAGCGTTCAGCCGATGCGCCTTACCTCGTGCTTTGCTGTGGGGGAGGTGAAGGTTAGGAGGTTGTGGGCTTCGGATTCTATGGATTGCCAGGTTTGGCGGGGGAGGGGGGTGATGGGTTGGATTTCCAGGGTTGCTTCGGATTTGGTGTTTTTGGTGAGTTTCCAGAGGGCGGTGGCTTGGCCGTTGTGGAGGGTTGAGCCTCGGGTGAGGACCTCTTGGAGGGTGAGGGTCTGGCGGGTGGCGTTGTCGATCCAGCGGGTGCGGTCGGCGTGGGAGAGCAGGAGGTTGTCGTACTCGGGGAGGAACCGGACCGGGACCTCCACATCCTCGTCCGGGAGTTCGATGTCGGGGAGGTCGTACAAGGTGCGGCCGGACTCGGCGTCGGTGTAGGTGCGGAGGTCGAGGCGGTCGAAGACCTCGGCGAGGCGGGTGAGGCCGGACCAGTTCTGCGCGTCGGCGACGGAGGCGGGTCCGTAGGCGGCAAGGTAGCGGCGTACCAGGTCGTCCGGTGACGGGGCGGAGGAGACCGGGCTGCCGAGCCAGAGCTCGGCGGTGGACATCGCCGGGTTGCCGCCCTTGCCCCAGATGCCGCGCGGCGGGGTCTGGATGGTGGGGAGCAGGCAGCGTACGGCGTGGGCGAGTGCGGCCGGCTCGCGATCGGGCCAGAGCGGGGCGAGGTGGTCACGGAGCTGGACGGCGGTCGCCGGGCCTTCGGTCATGCGTTCGATCCCGGCCTTGAGTACGGCGTCGATGTCGAGCCCCTCGAGCCGGTGCCGGCCGTACGTCATGTTCTGGAACACCTCGCGCTCGAGCCGCGGCTGGATCAGCGGTCGGAACGCAAGGAAGTCCCGGCTCGACATCAGGTGGATCGTTGCCCGCATCATCGAACCGCGGACGGCCTCCCGGTTCTCGATCAGTCCGGCGAGTTCCGCGGGGTCGAAGCCGTTGAGGCGGGTCCACAGGCCGACGTACGGCGCCAGCGGCGACTGCGCCTGCATGCCGACCAGGTGCTCGATCGTCTCCAGCGCAGTGGCGTCGCGGCGCTCGATCAGCCACTGGCGGTCCAGGGTGGCGCGGTTCAGGGCTTGCAGACTCAACTTCGACATGGCTGATCCTCTCCTGGTTTACGGATCAAACGCTAGAAGGGGAAGCGGTCAGCTCCGGTCCGCCAAGCGGGGGATTTCCCTTGCGAGTCGCGTTCGCCTTCCCAGCGGCCGGCCGGCGAACTAGGGTCGACAGATCGTAGTTGTAGCGTCACACAGCTCGCCCACCTAGGAGGGGAACACATGGCGAAACGCGTGATCGCGGTCGTCACCGCCGGTCTGGCCACCGTCTCGATGGGGCTGTCCTTCACCAGCGCTGCGGGGGCGGCGCCGGAGAGCTCCGCCGCGAATCCGTCCGGCCTGAAGCTGATCAAGACCAAGACGTCGCTGCTCGGCAAGCACTACTGGTACCAGCAGACGTACAAGGGCCTGCCCGTCGTCAACGGGTACTACGCCAAGCACGTCACCAAGGCCGGTGGCGTCCAGGTCGCCGACGGCCGCGACGCCGTACCGGCGAACCTGGACGTGACCGCGAAGGTGCCGTCGGCAACGGCGACCAAGTCGGCGAACGCCGCGGTCGCCGCCCGTGCGGCCCGGGCCCGGATCGCCGGACCGGAGAAGGACGTCAACCCGGCCCCGACCGCCACCGAGGGCGCCGCTCAGCTGGCCGTCGTCGGCGGGCCGAACGCGCGCCTGGTCTGGAACGTCACCAGCCGCTCGTCGCAGGGCGTCACCCGTTCGCTGGTCGACGCCAAGTCCGGCGCCGTGGTCGAGTCGAAGGTGATCAGTGATCACGCCGACGGCCGCGGCATCGTGTTCGACCCGAACCCGGTGGTCAGCCAGCGCGACGGGTCGCTGACCGACCAGGACGACGCGGACACCGCCGAGCTGTTCCCGGCGCACAAGAACGTCGTACTGCGGAACCTGGCCGGCAACGGCAAGCTCGAGGGCACGTACGTCAACATCGTCGCGGCCAAGGGCGGCGTGGCGGAGAGCCCGACCAACCGGTTCCTGTACTACCGCGACGACGACCGGTTCGAGCAGGTGATGGCCTACTACCACGTCAACCAGACGCAGGAGTACATCCACAATCTCGGCTTCACCGAGGTCAACAACGAGTCGCAGGACTTCGAGATCAACACCTACGAAGGCGACAACTCGTTCTACGACCCGTCCACGGACACGATCACGATGGGCGAGGGGGGCGTCGACGACGCCGAGGACGCCGAGGTGATCTGGCACGAGTACGGGCACGCGATCCACGACGACGTCGTTCCGGGGTACGGCGAGTCGCTGCAGGCCGGCGCGATCGGTGAGGGCTTCGGCGACTACTGGGCGGTGACGATGTCGGTGCCGGTCAGCCGGAACTTCGACCTGCCGTGTGTGATGGACTGGGACGCGACGTCGTACACGACGGAGGAGCCGCACTGCCTGCGCCGGACCGACACCGGCAAGACGACCGACGACATCGTCAACCAGGTGCACGCGGACGGTGAGATCTGGTCGCACGCGCTCTGGGACATCCACCAGGCGCTCGGCCGGAACAAGGCCAACAAGGTGATCCTCGAGGGCACGTTCTTCTACGCGCCGGACACCTCGTTCGCCGACGCCGCCCGGGTGACCGTGCAGGCTGCCCGCCTGCTGTACGGCAAGCCCACGGCCGCGATCGTCACCGAAGCCTTCAAGGCCCGGAAGATCCTGTAGAAATGCCGGGTCATGCGCCCACCACTACTGTGGGCGCATGACCTGGAGTACGGCGGACATCCCCGACCTGGCCGGACGTCGCGCGCTCGTCACCGGCGCGACCAGCGGACTCGGGTACGAGACGGCGCTCGAGTTGCTCAGGCACGGGGCCGACGTACTGATCGCGGCGCGCGACCCGGAGAAGGCTGCGTCAGCCGCGGAAAGGCTCGCTCACGCATCGTCGAGCGAGCCGACCGTCGTCGAGCTGGATCTGGCCGACTTGACGAGCGTCGAGAAGGCGGCCGACCAGGTCGGGAAGACGTACGACCGGCTCGACCTGCTGGTGAACAACGCCGGCGTGATGGCGCCGCCGTACCGGCAGACCGCGGACGGCTTCGAGTTGCAGCTCGGCACGAATCATCTCGGGCATTTCGCGCTCACCGGCCGGCTGCTGCCGTTGTTGCTCAAGGCACCGGCTCCCCGGGTGGTGACGGTCAGCTCGTTCATGCACAAGACCGCTCGCGGGATCACGGCCGCGGACTTCCGGCAACCGCAGCGGGGCTACTCGAAGTGGGTCGCGTACGGGAAGTCCAAGCTCGCCAACCTGCTCTTCATGCTCGAGCTCGACCGCCGGGCGCGCGCCGCCGGATCCACCCTGCTGAGCGTCGGTGCGCATCCCGGGTACGCGTCCACGCACCTGCAGGCGGCCGGCCCGGAGCTGGCCGGCCGGGCGTTCGAGGCCCGCGTCTGGGAGGGCATCAACAAGGTGGTGGCCCAATCCGCGGCGGCCGGCGCGTGGCCAAGTCTCTACGCGGCGACCAGCCCGGAGGCGAGGCCCGGCGGGTACTACGGCCCGAAGTACGAGATCCGCGGTACGCCGAAGCCGGTCTCGCCGACCCGGACGGCGCAGGACCAAGCGCTGGCGGAGCGTCTCTGGACCTGGTCGGTAGAGGCGACCGGCGTCAATCCAACACTCACCGTGCCGAGGTAGTGACACACCGGCACCTTTGTGGTTACCCTCCGGTAATCCCGAGCCGGAGGTCGTCCTCGTGCGCAGAATCGCAGCCGCCCTTGCGGTCGTCCTTGCCCTGATCACGATCGGTCCGGCCGTCGGTGCCTCGGCCGGTCAGGCGGCCGCGAGCTTCAGTACGTCGTACCAGCGCATTCCCGGCGCAGGCGGGATCGAGATCGGCGCCGTCGTTCTCACACCGACCGGGCAGGGCGCGGGGCCGTTCCCGCTGGTCGTGATGCCGTCGAGTTGGGGCGTGCCGAACGTCGAGTACGTCGGTCAGGGCGCGAAGTTGGCCAGGGCCGGGTTCCAGGTGATCTCGTACTCGAGCCGCGGCTTCTGGGACACGGGCGGCGGGATCGACATCGCCGGCCCACCGACCGTCGCGGACGTCTCGAAGGTGATCGATTGGGCCGACCTGCACACGCCGGCCGACACCCAGCGGGTGGCCGCTGTCGGGATCTCGTACGGCGCCGGCACGTCGCTGCTCGCGAGTGCGCAGGACCCACGGATCAAGGCGGTCGGCGCGCTGAGCGGCTGGGCCGATCTGATCGCATCACTCAACCCGAACGAGACTGTCGCGCTGCAGTCCGTGGCCGGGCTGCTTGCTCTCGGCAACATCACCGGACGGCCCGGACCGGAGATGGCGTCGTTGCAGTCGAAGTTCCTCACCGGGAACTTCGACGGTGCGATCGCGGAGGCGAAGCAGCTCGCGCCGGTCCGGTCCGCGGCGACCGTCGTCGGTCAGATCAACGCGAACCGCCCGGCCGTCTTTCTCGCGAACGCCTTCGAGGACTCCATCTTCCCGCCGACGCAGTACACCGACTTCTTCACCCGGCTGACCGGGCCGAAGCGGCTGCTGCTCGCCCACGGCGATCACGCGACCCCGGAAGTGACCGGCGCGATCGGGTTGCCCAACGAGACCTGGGACGAGTTGGCGGCGTGGCTCGACCATTACCTCACCGGTGCCGACAACGGCGCCAACGACGAGGCGCCCGTCCAGGTGAAGTCGCAGCGCGGAGTCTGGCGCGGCTACTCGAGTTGGGCGGGTGTCGGGCAGCCGCGTACGTCGTACCTCACGAAGCCGACCGGGTTGACGCGGACGGGGGCTCTGCAGACGCGGGCGTCGACCGGGTGGAGCAGTGGAATCGCGGCCGGCGTGCCGACGCTGGCTGACAGCGGCGTCGCGCTCGTTTCCGGTGCTCTGCAAGGGCTTCTGTCGATTCCGACCGGCGTCGCGACGCTGTTGGTCGACCGGTCGTTCGCGGGTGTCTGGTCCGGTCCGGCTTATCGTGATGGGGCCGTCATCAACGGTGCGCCGGAGCTCCATCTGACGGTCAAGCCGTCGCGCTCCGACACCTCGTTGTTCGCGTACCTGTACGACGTCGACCGACTCGGTGTCGGGTCGTTGATCTCGCACAAGCCGTTCACGCTGCGCGGTGCGACGCCCGGCAAGGCAGTGCCGATCGACCTCCGGCTGGAGGCGACGAGCTGGGAGGTGCCGGCCGGTCATCACCTCGTGCTGGTGGTCGACACGGTCGATCCGCGGTACCTCGGTCGCAGCGTGATCGGCTCGACGGTGACCTTCAGTTCACCGGCCGGCGACCCGTCGTCGATCACGATCCCGGTGGCCGGATGAGCGAGCACGACCCCCCAGGTCGTTGAACGACCGGCCTTCGGGTCGCATCACCCGCCGAGCCTTCCTCGGGATCGCCGCCGCGGGCGTGGCCGCGCATCCGTCGTCAGCGAGCGCGCACCCGTCGTCGGCGAGCGCGCACGTGTCGTCCGCTGAGGCACCGCCGTCAGCCGCTGGCACGACCTCCTTGATAGCGGGCGGCGTGCTCTATATCGGGGCGTACGGCTCGGGTATTCGGATCGCGTCCTACGACGCCGACGGGAAGATCACGGCGAGCGGCGTACTCGACGGAGTCGAGGATCCGTCGTTTCTCGTCCGTCGCGGTCAGCTCCTGTACGCCGTCAACGAGCAAGCCTCCGGCGGAGTGACCGCGGCCACGATCGATGCTGCCGGCAACCTGAAGCTGCTGAATCGTCAACCCAACAAGGGATCCGCGCCCTGTCACCTGAGTATTGTCGACAATCACATTGTCAGCGCGAACTACGGATCGGGTGATCTCGCCGTCCATCCGATCCGGTCAGATGGGAGCCTCGGGCAACAAACTGATCTGGTCCGGCACGAGGGTGTGAGTCCGCACGCGCACCAGGTGGTCGTTGCCGGTGAGTACCTCCTCGCGGTCGACCTCGGGACGGACTCGATCTACACCTACACGCTCGTCGGCGGGAAGCTCGGTCTGCGGCACCGGACAGCCTTGAAGTCCGGCTCGGGTCCGCGTCACCTGGCCTTTCATCCGTCCGGCGGGTACGCGTACGTCGCCAACGAACTCGACAGCACGATCACCGTCTGCCAGTACGACGACGGGCGGCTGACTCCGACAATCACATTGTCGACAATCCCATCAGGTGCGCCGCAGAACTATCCCGGCGAGGTGATCACGTCGCTCGACGGGCGCTTCGTGTACGTCACCAACCGCGGCCACAACAGCATCGCCATCTTCGCGATCGACGGCGACGGTGCGTCGCTCCGGTTGCTCGCGACACCATCGTGCGGCGGCGACTGGCCGCGGCACTGCGCACTCGACCCGACCGGCACCCTCCTGTTCGTCTCCAACCAGCGGTCGAACACCATCACCACCTTCGCCGTCAACCCAACCACCGGCCACCTGACCCCGACCAACACCTTCCCCACCCCAACCCCCGCCTGCACAACCACCTGACACCCCAGCCCGGTGCGCGACCGCCTGACATCCCAGCCCGATGTGCGACCACCTGACACACCGGCCAGTGTGCAACCACCTGACACCCCGTCCGGTCTGCGCGACCACCTGGAACCCGATCCGGTCTGCGCGACTGCCTGAGACCCAGTCCGGTTGCGCGACCATCTGACACCCAGTCCGGTCTACGCGACCATCGGCGCCCAGTCCGGTCCGGTGACTGTCTGACGTCCCAGTTCGGTCTGCGGGATCGCCTGGGACCGGGCCGTTCGGGATGCGAAGTCGGGGCTCAGCCGTGATGCTGGTAGCAGCCGCCGACCTCGGGAGGTGACAGTGCGATGGCCGCTCCCAGTCACGCTCTCGCGCCGGTCTCGACGAGGAAGTTCCGGCCACCCCGGTTCGGCCTGAGCGGTTCGCGGCTCGGCGACCCGCCGGGTCCGGACGGCGACACGAAGGCGGTCGCGACGGTCGACGCGGCGTACCAGGCAGGCATCCGGTTCTTCGACACGTCGCCGGCGTACGGCGAGGCCGAGCGACGACTTGGCACGGCGTTGCAGCGGCGGCCCCGGGGTGAGTTCCTGGTGTCGACGAAGGTGGTTGGCGCGGACGCGCGGGATTCGGTGCGGGCGAGCATGGACCGGCTCGGGTTGGCACTGGATCTGGTGTTCGCCGGCGGGCCGGAGTTCGAGGCGGCGTACCCGGTCCTGGGCGAGTTGCGGCACGACGGGGTGATCAAGGCGATCGGCGCGGCGTCGGATAATTGGCGACTGCTCGACCGGATCGTCCGCGACGCCGAGCTGGACACGGTCCTGCTGGCCGGGCAGTACTCGTTGCTCGACCAGTCCGCGACCCCGCTGCTCGATCGTTGCCTCGCCCGCGGAGTGTCGGTGGTCGTGTCCGGCATCCTCACGCCGCTGGTGCTGCAGACCGAGCAATCGAGCGACCCGGCAACTATCCGCGCCCGCCGGATCTCCGCGATCTGCGAGCGGTACGGCGTCTCGCTGCCACAGGCCGCACTCGCGTTCCCGGCCCGGCATGCCGCGGTCACGTCGGTGCTCATCGCGGCCGCCAGCCCGGCCGAGATCCGCGCCGACGCGGCCCTCGTCAGACAGCCGGTCCCGTCCACCCTCTGGCGCGACCCGGAGTTGCTGCGTTTGGTCTCGTGAGGGCAACCGAGGCCCGTGCGGCGGGTTGTTGTCGCGCCGGAGCCCCACCCAGACTGGCGCGGCGCGGAGTTGCTGCGCTTCGTGTCGTGAGGGCAGTCGAGGCCCGTGTGGTGGGCTGTGGTGGCGCTGGAGCGCCGCTCGGATTGGCGCGGTGCGGAGTTGCAGCGCTTGGTGTCGTGAGGGAGCCGAGGCCGGTGCGGCGGGTTGTGGTGGCGCTGGAGCCCCGCGCGGACTGGCGCGGAGCGGAGTCGCTGTGCTTGGTCTCGTGAGAGCAGCGGCGGCTCGAGGGTCAGTTGTGGCGCTGGAGCCCCGCCCGGACTGGCGCGGCGCGGACCCGCTGCGCTCGGTGTCGTGAGGGCAACCGGGGTCCGTGCGGCGAGGTGTGGTGACGCTGGAGCCCTGCGCGGACTCGCGCGGCGCGGAGTTGCTGCGCCTGGTCTCATGAGGGCCGCCGAGGCTGGTGTGGCTGGTTGTGGCGCCGGTGTCCCGTCTGGACTGGCGCGGGCCGGTTCGCGGTTGATGGCTGGGCGTCGGCGGTTGGTGGCTCTGGACGTCGTACCCAGAAGGGGCTGTGGGAGGCAGGTCACCGTCGGGTGGTGATTCCGGCCACCGCGTGACGCCGCGGTGGCGGCTAGTCTGAGGATTAGGCCCACCGTTGACTGGCGGGCCCCGGACGAGCGGTGCCGTACCCGGTGTGCGACAAGACGGCGCCAAGGAGACTGAAATGTCGTGGCTCGTGTTGGTTCTGTCCGGGGTGCTCGAAGCGGTGTGGGCCGTCGCCCTGGGACGGTCGGAAGGGTTCACCCGGCTGGTGCCGTCCGTCACGTTCGCGGTGGCGCTGGTTCTCAGCATGGCCGGCCTTGCATACGCGATGCGTGAGTTGCCGGTCGGTACGTCGTACGCCGTCTGGGTTGGTATCGGCGCCGCCCTGACCGTCGGCTTCGGCATGGTGAGCGGTGGCGAGCCGATCAGCGCAGTCAAGGTTCTTCTGCTGTGCGGACTGATCGGCTGTGTTGTCGGACTGAAACTTGCGCATTGAGTTCCGGCTGGATACTCAACGCGGCGTCCTGACCGCCTAGAACCTGTCGCCGGGGTCGCCAGTGCCGGGGGAGCCCGGGGAGCCGGGGAGGTTGGTGGGGATCCCGGTGGTGGGACTGAGGGTCGGGCTCGGCGCGGTGGTCGGCGGGCCGGAGGGGGAGCCGGTGCCAGGCGGCGGCGTGGTCGGGGTGACTGTGACCGTCGTCGTACCGGTCGGGGTCGGGATGACCGGCTCCGGCTCGAGCGGCTCGGCATTACGGAACAGGAGCCACGCGAGGAACACCGCGAGCGCCATGATGATCGCCATCGCCAGCAGCGACAGCACCAGCGCCCACCGGGACGCGGCGCGCAGCGCGTTCGGCCACGGCAGCGGCCAGATGCGGAACAGGCCGGGGCGCCGGCGACTCTCCCAGTAGTGCAGGAAGTCGGGCCCGCGGAAGCGCCCGAGCTGCGGGATCCGGTCCATCAGTACTGCGGACAGCACGTCCTCACCGCGACGCTCCGCCATCAGCCGCTCGTCCGACGCCGCGCTGGACCCGTCGTCCTCGCGGATCGGCCCGATCGCGACCCACAGCGCGAGGTCGTCGTCGTCACCGTCGTTGTGCGCGAGTACGGCGTCGTCGGGCAGCTCGTCGACCGCGGTGACGAACCGGTCCCGGGCGGCCGCGTCGTCGGCGGACCCCTCGGTCATCATCGCGACGACGGCGTCCCGGCCGTTCTCGTCGCTGGCGGTGTAGAGGTAACCGGCCGCGTTCGCGCCGAGGCGGCCGCGCAACCAGAACTCGCCCACGCGGGGCGGGTCCTCCGGCATCAGCGGCAGCGCCTCCGGAATCTCCCGCGCAGGCGACTGCTCCGGCGAATCCGCCGGCCGCGCCTGGGTGTGGGATTCCGTCGCAGTCATCACCCCAATCCCACCACATCCCTGGTAGCACTGTCGCCACACCCGGATTCCAGGCCGGCCGGCGTCGGGGGCTTGAACACCGTCCGGTGCCCTTGCACACGGTATTTCCTGTTCACACCTCCGACGCCCTGTCCACTCTCCCCACGCACTGTCCACCCTCCCGACGTCCTGTGCACGCTCCCCACGTCCTGTACACCCTCTCCACGTCCTGTTCACGCCTCCGGCACACGAGCCCCGGCTGGCCGGGGGCTTACCAGGAGTGATGGCGGGGCGTGGGGGAGTGTGGGGGAGTGTGGGCTTGAGCGGGTGGGGAGGATGGGGAGGATGGGGGTGGACCTGGTGGGCCCTGCGGGCGGGGGACCCGGGGATCTGATGGAATGGCCGGTGTTGTGAGTGCGCCGGGTGACGCGGCGTTGACGGAGATTGACGGAGCTTTACCACGGTCCGAGCGCGGACCCCGGAAGGACAGGCATGACCGAAACCACTGTGCCGGCTGGATCGGTGGCCCAGCAGTCCCGGCTGATCGGCGAGGCCGTCAGCGAGATCAAGCGGGTGATCGTCGGCCAGGAGCACATGGTCGAGACCTTGATGGTCTCGCTGCTCGCGAAGGGTCACTGTCTGCTCGAGGGCGTCCCCGGCGTGGCCAAGACGCTCGCGGTCCGGACCTTCGCGTCGGTGGTCGGCGGTACGTTCGCCCGGATCCAGTTCACCCCGGACCTGGTCCCGTCCGACATCGTCGGGACGCGGATCTACCGGCAGACCCGGGAGGCGTTCGACATCGAGCTCGGCCCGACGTTCGTGAACTTCGTCCTGGCCGACGAGGTGAACCGGGCCCCGGCCAAGGTGCAGTCGGCGATGCTCGAGCTGATGGCCGAGCGGCAGGTGTCGATCGGCGGTCAGACGTTCCCGATGCCGAAGCCGTTCATCGTGATCGCGACGCAGAACCCGATCGAGTCCGAGGGTGTGTACCCGCTGCCGGAGGCGCAGCGTGACCGGTTCCTGGTGAAGATCGACGTCCCGCACCCGCGCGGGCACGAGGAGTTCGAGATCCTCCGCCGGATGAGCGTCGACCCGCCGGAGCCGCGGCAGGTCCTCAAGCCGGAGACGATCCTGGAGCTGCAGCGGTCGGCCGAGCAGGTCTTCGTCCACAACCTCGTCGCGGAGTACGCCGTACGGCTCGTCATGGCCACCCGGACGCCGTCCGACTTCCACCTGCCCGACCTGGAGCCGATCATCGAGCTCGGCGTGAGCCCGCGGGCGACGCTGGGCCTGATCTCGGCGGGTCGCGCGCTCGCGCTGATCCACGGTCGCGACTACCTGCTGCCGAGCGACATCCAGACGGTCGCGCTGGACGTGATGGGTCACCGCCTCGGCCTGACCTTCGACGCGGTTGCGGACAACATCGACCCGCGCGCCGTGATCGAGCGCATCCTCGCCACGGTCCCGCCGCCGCAGCCGGTCTGGCGCGACGGCAACGACGGCTCCGGCCGCCCGGAGTTCGTGTAGTGCCGGACCGACCAGATCCGCGGGCTGCGATGACGATCTCGCAGCTGGCGCCCGAGCGCGCGTTGCGGCGGCTCGAGCTGACCGTCGTACGGCGGCTGGAGGGTTACCTGCACGGGGAGCATCTCGGCCTGTTGCCCGGTCCCGGGACCGAGCTGGCCGAAGCCCGTGAGTACCAGGTCGGCGACGACGTACGGCGGATGGACTGGGCGGTCACCGCCCGGACGACGGTGCCGCACGTGCGCGACCTGATCGCTGACCGCGAGCTGGAGACGTGGGCCCTGGTCGACCTGTCCGCCTCGATGGACTTCGGTACGTCGCAACTCGAGAAACGGGAGCTGGCCGTCGCCGCGGTCGCCACGGTCGGGTTCCTGACCCACCGCCTCGGGGACCGGTTCGGCGGGCTGATGCTGCGGGACTCGGCGCTGCGGCGGTGGCCGGCCAGGTCCGGCCGACTGGCCCTGTACGGACTGCTGCGGGCGTTGTTGGCCGAGCAGGGCAGCGGCGACCGGGAAGCGCACCGCAGCGATCTGGCCGCGGCCCTGGAGTCGATGGCCCGGACGCAGCGTAAGCGTGGGCTGCGGGTGGTCGTCTCCGACTTCCTCACCCCGGAGGACAGCGAGATCGACCCCCGGCGGGAGCCGTCGTGGGAGCGCGCGATGCGCAAGCTGACCGCGCAGCACCAGGTGCTCGCGGTGGAGATCGTCGACCCGCGCGAGCTGGAGATGCCGAATATCGGCGTCGTACTGGTCGGTGACCCCGAGACCGGCGCGGTCCGGGAGATCGACACCCGCCGGCGCAAGGTGCGGGAGGCGTTCTCGACGGCCGCGCTCGCGCAGCGGGAACGGACCCGGACGGCTTTGCGTAGGGTAGGTGCTGGGCACCTGGTTCTCAGGACCGACCGCGACTGGGTCGCCGACACCGTGCGGTTCGTGCTCGCCTACCGGCGGGTGGCGCCCCGCCTGCACCAACCGCCGAAGGGAGTGGCGCGCTGATGGAGTTCCTGTCTCCCGGGCGGCTGTGGTTCCTGCTGATCATCCCGGTGGTGGTCGCCGGCTACATCTACCTGCAGCACCGCCGGGCGCAGTACGCGCTCCGCTTCACCAACATCGCTCTGCTCGACCGGGTCGCGCCCCGGCGTCCGCAGTGGCGGCGGCACCTGGCCGTCGTCCTCGCCCTGCTGGCCGCGACCTCGTGCATCGTGGCGTTCGCCCAGCCGAAGGACCAGGTGAAGGTGCCGCGCGAGCGGGCCACGATCGTGGTCGCGATCGACGTGTCGCTGTCGATGATGGCCACCGACATCGAGCCGAACCGGCTGGAGGCGGCGAAGAAGTCGGCGAAGAACTTCATCAACCAGTTGCCGTCCAAGTTCAACGTGGCGCTGGTCAACTTCGCGGGTACGGCGTCCATCATCGTGCCGCCGACGACGGACCGGGCGACCGTACTGCGGTCGGTGGACGGCCTGGAGTTGGCCGAGTCGACGGCGACCGGTGAGGGCATCTTCACCTCGCTGCAGGCGCTGACCCAGGTCCCGCCGGACCCGGACCACCCGAACGACCCGGCCCCCGCCAGGGTCGTGCTGCTGTCCGACGGCAAGCGGACGGTCGGACGGACCGCGCAGGAGGGGGCCCAGGCGGCGAAGGCGAAGAACACGCCGGTCTACACGATCTGCTTCGGCACCGACTCCGGGTTCATCGAGATGGACGGCATCCGCCAGCGCGTCCCACCGGACCGGGCCGAGCTGCGCAGCGTCGCCGAGATCAGCGGCGGCGAGGCGTACACGGCGGAGTCGGCCGGTGAGCTCGAGGACGTCTACAAGGACATCGGCTCCTCGGTCGGGTACGACGAGGTGGACAAGGAGGTCACCGCCCGGTTCGCCGGGATCGCGATGCTGTTCACGCTGGCCGCCGCCGGCGCCTGTATCGCGCTGGCCTCCCGCTTCCCCTAGCCGCTGACGAGCCCGCCGGGCACGACAGAGCAACGTGAGACCGAAGCACTAGACCACAGCACGAAGGGCGCGAACCCTGAGGTTCGCGCCCTTCACGTGGTGCGGCCGCTGTGTACGACAACCGGGGGTGTCCCGACACCCGGTGGCCCAGCGGCCACGGCCCCTCCCACCCTGGTGGAATGTCTGATGCTCAGTCTTGGCGAAAAGTTCGGCGCTGTCCGTACCTTTCACAGCTTTCTTCAGAAGTTCTCAGGTTCAGACCACCTGGTGCAGCCAGCGCACCGGCGCGCCGTCCCCGGCGTACCGGAACGGCTCGAGCTCGTCGTCCCACGGCCGGCCGAGCAGCCGCTCGACCTCCTCGGTCAGGTCCGCCTCGCCGCTGGCCGCCTTCAGCATCGCGGCCTTCAGCCGCTCCTCCGGCACCATGATGTCGCCGTGGACGCCGGTGGTCGCGTGGAAGACGCCGAGGGCGGGGGTGAACGAGTACCGCTCGCCCTCGACCCCGTTGCTCGGCTCCTCGGTCACCTCGAACCGGAGCTTCTGCCACCCGCGCAGCGCGGACGCCAGCTTCGCCGCCGTCCCGGCCTCGGCCTGCCACGACAGCTCGGCCCGGTAGGTGCCCTGCGCCGCGGGCTGCGGCGTCCAGTCCAGTTTCACGGGCACGCCGAGTACGCCGCCCGCGGCCCACTCGACATGCGGGCACAACGCTGACGGCACCGTGTGGACGTAAAGAACGCCACGAGTCGTCGCCACCGGGACCTCCTGTGCTCGAGGGGCGCCTTCCCCAGCGTTCTCGAACACCCGCTCGTCGATCCCGGCGGAACCAGCATCCCACCCGGCGCAAGGCACCGCGCGGCACACTGCGTACATCTTGCACCACGGCCCCCACCAACACCAGTAACCTCGCCGTGTCAACCACATCACGCTCGTGTCGCGACCCGGATCCGGGCATGGCGGAACTACGCCACGGTGGCTCAGAGCGGGATGTTGCCGTGGTGGCCGCGGCGGCCGGTGTCGGCGGCGGCGATCGCGGCGGCGAGGGCCGAGCGGGTCTTCGCCGGCTCGACCACCTCGTCGACCACGCCGATCTCCCGGGCGCGTTCGATGCCACCGGCAATCTTCTCGTGCTCGGCCGCGAGCTCCGCCTCGACCTGGGGACGAAGCTCCGGGTCGACGTCCGCCAGCTTGCGCCGATGCAGGACCCGGATCGCCGCCACCGCGCCCATCACCGCCACCTCGGCCCGCGGCCAGGCGAACACCCGGGTCGCGCCGAGCGACCGCGCGTTCATCGCGATGTACGCGCCGCCGTACGTCTTCCGGGTCACCAGCGTCACCCGCGGTACGACGCTCTCCGCGAACGCGTGCAGCAGTTTCGCCCCACGCCGTACGACGCCGTCCCACTCCTGACCGACTCCGGGCAGATACCCCGGTACGTCGACCAGCACGACGAGCGGCACGCCGAAGGCGTCGCACATGCGGACGAACCGGGACGCCTTCTCGGCCGACAGGGCGTCGAGGCAACCACCCAGCCGGAGCGGGTTGTTGGCGATCACGCCGACCGTCCGGCCGCCGAGCCGGCCGAGCGTGGTGACGATGTTCGGTGCCCACCGCTGATGAAGTTCGACGGCGGAGTCCTCGTCGAGCACCCCGCCGACCAGCGGATGGACGTCGTACGCACGCTTGGCCGACTCCGGCAGGAACCCGGACAGGTCGGTGTCCGGTACGTCGGCCGCGACCGACCCCTGGTTCGCCAGCAGATCCGCGAGCCGGCGCGCCTCGAGGAGCGCGGCGGCCTCGGAGTCGGTGGTGATGTGGACGACGCCGGACCGTCGTCCGTGCGGCTCGGGTCCACCGAGGCGGAGCATGTCGACGTCCTCGCCGGTGACCGAGCGGACGACGTCCGGGCCGGTGACGAAGATCCGTCCCTCGGGGCCGAGGATGACGATGTCGGTGAGCGCCGGACCGTACGCCGCGCCGCCCGCGGCCGGGCCGAGCACGACGGACAGCTGCGGGATCTTCCCGGACGCCTGCGTCATCGCGTAGAAGATCCTGCCGACGGCGTGCAGGCTGAGCACACCCTCGGCGAGCCGCGCACCGCCGGAGTGCCACAGGCCGATGATCGGCAGCCCGTCGCGGCGAGCGACGTCGTACGCCTTGACCACGACGTCGCAGCCGGCGTCACCCATCGCGCCGCCCATGACGGTGGCGTCGGAGCAGAACGCGACGACCTCCGCCCCGGCGATGGTCCCGCGCGCCGCGAGCATCCCGCAGAGGTCGTCCGGCGTGATCAGCTCCAGGCTGCCCGGGTCGAGCAACTGGGTGAGCCGGCTGACCGGGTTCCGCGGGTCCTGCTCCCGGGGCAGCTTGGCGGGCTTGGCCGGGGCGGTCGCCGTCATGACTACACCGTCTTGAAGGCGATGGCGGCGTTGTGGCCGCCGAAGCCGAACGAGTTGTTCAGCGCCGCGATGTCGCCGTCGGCCAGCGTGCGCTGCTCGGTCGCGACATCCAACTCGATCTGGTCGTCGAGCTTGTCCACGTTGATGGTGGGCGGCGACACCCGGTGGTGCAGGGCGAGCACGGTCGCGATCGACTCGACCGCGCCGGCCGCGCCGAGCAGGTGACCGATCATCGACTTCGGCGCGGTCGCGATCGCGTGGTCGGCCTCCTTGCCGAGGGCCTGCCGGATCGCCAGCGACTCCGCGATGTCGCCCTGCGGGGTCGAGGTGGCGTGCGCGTTGATGTGGAAGATGTCGGCCGGGGTCAGGTCGCCCTCGGCCAGCGCCCGCTCCATCGCCCGCCTCGCGCCCGAGCCGGTCGGGTCGGGCTGCGCGATGTCGTGGCCGTCGGCGGAGATGCCCGCACCGGCCAGCTCGGCGTAGATCTTCGCGCCGCGCGCCTTGGCGTGCTCGTACGACTCCAGCACGAGGATGCCCGCGCCCTCGCCGAGCAGGAAGCCGTCCCGGTCCACGTCCCACGGACGCGACGCCTTCTCCGGCTCGTCGTTGCGCTTGCTGAGCGCCTGCATCATGCCGAACGCGGCCAGCGGCAGCGCCATGATCGCGCCCTCGGTCCCGCCGGCCAGGACGACGTCCGCGCGGCCGAGCCGGATCTGGTCCAGGCCGAGCGCGATCGCCTCGTTGCCGGAGGCGCACGCCGAGACCGGGGTGTGCACGCCGGCCTTGGCGCCGAACTCGAGGCTCACGTACGCCGCCGAGGAGTTCGGCATCAGCATCGGGATCGCCAGCGGCGACACCCGGCGCGGGTTGTTCTTCAGCGCGTCGTAGTTGGCGAGCGTCGTGTGCAGGCCGCCGATCCCGGACGCACAGGCGACCCCGAGCCGCTCCTTGTCCAGCCCGGAGTCCTCCAGGCCGGCGTCGGCCCAGGCCTCACGGGCCGCGACGACGGCGAGCTGGGCGTTGCGGTCGAGGCGGCGGGCCTTCACCCGCTCGAGCACCTCGGTGGGCTCGACCGCGGCCGGGGCCGCGATCTGGACCGCCAGGTTCTGCACCCACTCGTCGGTCAGCCGACGCGCGCCCGAGCGACCGGCCAGCAACCCTTCCCAGGTGCCGGCCACGTCGCCACCCAGCGGGGTCGTGGCTCCGAGCCCGGTGATGACGACTCGGGTCTTCGACATGGTTACCTCATCCTTTGCGAAATCGGGGGAGACGAGTGAGGGGTCTTTTCAGTGCTCGCCGGACCGGGGTCCGGCGAGCACCGGCAAGCACAGAGCAGGGCCTGGTCAGCCGTTCTGGGCGCGCTCGATGAACGCGACCGCGTCGCCGACGGTCTTCAGGTTCTTCACCTCGTCGTCGGGGATCTTCACGTCGAACTTCTCCTCGGCGGCCACCACGACCTCCACCATGGAGAGCGAGTCGACGTCGAGGTCGTCGGTGAAGGACTTGTCCAACTGGACGTCCTCGACCGGGATGCCGGCGATCTCGTTCACGATCTCGGCGAGGTTGGAACGGATCTCTTCGGTGCTGGCCATCTGTGGTTTCCCTTTCGGATTCTCTTGCTTGCAACAGCCGGGGCCGGCCACCTGAGCCGCCCCGGACAACTATGGAGGACGGCTACGGCAGCCGGATGACCTGGGCGGCGTACACCAGGCCGGCGCCGAAGCCGATGATGAGCGCGAGGTCGCCGCTCTTGGCCTCGCCCGCCTCGCGCATCGCGGTGATGGCGAGCGGGATCGAGGCGGCCGACGTGTTGCCCTGCCGCTCGATGTCGCGGGCCACCTTGACGTGGTCGGGCAGCTTCAGCGTCCGCCGCATGGCGTCGGTGATCCGCATGTTCGCCTGGTGCGGCACGAACAGGTCGAGCTCCTCGGCCTTCACCCCGGCCACGTCGAGCGCCTGCTGCGCGGTTTTCGCCATCTCGAACGACGCCCACCGGAAGACCGGGTTGCCGTCCATCCGCAGGTGCGGCCAGTTGTAGCTGCCGGCCGCCTCCTGCCAGGACTCCTTCTGGCTGATCACCTCGTGCTGCGTCCCGTCGGAGCCCCACACGACCGGGCCGATACCGGGCTCGTCCGCCGGACCGATCACCGCGGCGCCGGCGCCGTCGGCGAAGATGAACGCCGTACTGCGGTCGGAGCGGTCGGTCAGGTCGCTGAGCCGCTCGACGCCGATCGCGAGCACGTACTTCGCGCTGCCGCCGCGGACCATGTCGTTGCCCAGCGCGATGCCGTAGCAGAAGCCCGCGCAGGCGGCGGAGACGTCGAACGCGGCCGCGGTCGGGGCGCCCACCTCGACCGCGATCCGGGTCGCGATCGCCGGGGTCTGGTACAGGTGCGTGACGGTGGAGACGATGACGCAGCCGATCTGCGCCGGGTCGACACCGGAGTCCGCGAGCGCGTCCTTGGCGGCGTTCACCGACATCATCAGGACGGTCTCGTCCTCGCTCGCCCAGCGCCGTTCCTTGATCCCGGACCGGGTCTGGATCCACTCGTCACTGGAGTCGATGTGCTCCAGGATCTCCGCGTTCGGTACGACGCGGCGCGGCCGGTACGACCCGATGCCGAGCACGGCGGCGTACTGCGAACCTGTCTGCGCGGTGATCGCGGTCATGACTGGGCTCCGTTCGGGTGGAGGCGGACCAGGGGCTGACCGGGGGCGACCGGGTCGCCCTCCTCGACCAGCCACTCGACCACGATGCCGCCGTGCGGGGCCTGGACGTCGAGCTCGTCGCGCAGGCTCTGCACCTTCGCCACCACCTCGCCGGCCTCGACGGCGTCACCGGCCTCGCGGCGGGTCAGGTCGGCGCGGGTGAACGTGCCCTTCATCGGCGCCACCAGCAGCCGCCAGGTCGGCGACGCGTCGATCTCGGACGGGCTGCCGTGCTTGTCCACGAACGCGCGGGCGTCGTCGAGCTGGTCCGGTGTCTTCAGCGCGAACGTCTCGACGCCCTTGAGTGCGCGCTTGGCGATCCCGGTCAGGGTGCCGGCCGGCGGCAGCTCGAGGATGCCGGTCACCTGCAGGTCGGCCATCGTCTGCATGCACAGGTCCCAGCGGACCGGCGAGTTGACCTGCGAGACCAGCCGGTCCAGCACGTCGCGGCCGTCGTGCACGACCTGGCCGTCCCGGTTCGAGATCAGGCGGGTGCGCGGGTCGTGCGTACTGATCGCGGTCGCGTACTTCGCCAGCGTCTGCACGGCCGGCTCCATGTGCTTGGTGTGGAACGCGCCGGCCACGGACAGCGGGATCAGCCGGGTCTTCGCGGGCGGGTCCGCGGCCAGCGCGGCCAGCTCCTCGACCGTGCCGGCAGCGACGATCTGGCCGGGGCCGTTGTCGTTCGCGGCGGTGACGCCATGCTCGGCGAGCTTGGCGAGCACCTCGTCCCGGTCGCCGCCCAGGACGGCGGTCATCGAGGTCGGGGTCAGCGCCGAGGCGGCCGCCATCGCCTTGCCGCGCTCACGGACCAGCACCATGGCCTGCTCGGCGGACAGCACGCCGGTGCCGGCCGCGGCCGCGATCTCACCGACACTGTGCCCGGAGACCGCGCCGACCTTGGTGAACGCGTCCGACGGGTGCGGGAACACCGCCAGCGCGGCCAGCATGCTGGACGCGACCAGCAGCGGCTGCGCGATCGCGGTGTCCCGGATCGTGTCCGCGTCCGCCTGCGTGCCGTAGTGGGCGAGATCGAGACCGGCCACCGCGGAGAGCCAGTGCAGCCGGCTCTCGAACGCGGGATCCGCCAGCCACGGCTCGAGGAATCCTGGGGTCTGGGCACCCTGACCGGGCGCGACGATGACGAGCACGTGACAACTCTCCCTGAGCCGGGCCGTCCGTGGGCCGGAAGGCAGCACGAATTCTACCGGGCCGACTTTGTGGGAAACCTACAAAACGGTGCTGCCCGGCTCGGGGTTGAGCAGGCGGCCCAACGCCAGTGCGACACGCAATGTGAAAGCGTCGCGCGGGTTGAGCGGCGAGTAGCCCGTGATCTCGCCCACACGCTTCAACCGGTACCGGACGGTATTGGCGTGGATGAACATCGACCGCGCCGTCGCCTCGATCGAACCACCCGAGTCGAGGTACGCCGACACCGTGTCGAGCAGCACGCCATCGCCTATGGTGAGCGGGCCGTAGACGTCGGAGGCGAGTTGCCGGCGGGCGTGGCCGTCTCCGGAGAGTGACCGCTCGGGGAGGAGTTCGTCGGCGTGCACCGGCCTCGGTGCCTCCGGCCAGGCGGGGGCCGCGCGCAGCCCCGCGACGGCCGCCCGGGCCGACGTCACGGCGGCCATCAGGTCCTTGACGACCGGTCCGACGACGATCGGACCCGGTCCAAACCACTGGGCGAGATTTTGTACGATCTCGACAGGTTTACTCGTACCACCGAGTACCACCACGAGGCGATCGCCCTGCATCGCGCACAGAGCGTCAGCACCGGCCTGCTGGGCGGCGTGCCTGACCACGTCGGCGACGTTCGCGCTGCCGGGCTCGGACTCCGGCGCTCGCCCGACGACCACGGCCACCTCCGCGGATCCCGACGTACCGGCGCCGGTCCAGCCGAGGGCGGAGGCGCGGGAGCGGACGGACTCGTCGGTCTCGCCGCGGATCACCGAGTCGACGACGAGCGCCTCGAGCCGCGCGTCCCAGGCGCCGCGCATCTCGGCGGCCTTCGCGTACACGGTGGCCGCGGCGAACGCGACCTCGCGGGCATAGCGCTGCATCGCCTCGCGGACCACCGGCACGTCCTCGGGCGGCAGCAGGTCGCCGATGGTGGTCTCGATCATCTCGATCGTGGTCCGGAGCAGGTCGACGGTCTGGTGCAGCGAGATCACGCGGGTGAACTCGCGCGGCGCCGAGCCGAACATCCGGGTCGGCATCGCCTGGTGGGCCTCGGGGTCGCGGAACCAGTCGACGAACGCGGTGATCCCCGACTGCGCGACCAGCCCGATCCAGGACCGGTCCTGCGCGGACAGCTTGCCGAACCAGGGCAGCTTCTCGTCCATCGCGGCCATCGCGGCGGTCGCCAGCGCACCGGTCGCGCCCTGCAGCCGCTCGGCCCGCGCCAGATGCCCCTTGGTCACCACGCCTCGACCATATCCGGCGGACCGCCACGCCATCACAATCGCAGCCACTACGCGTGGCCCCGCCTGAGCGGCCCGCGCGCGGTGGATTGTGATGGGCTGGGCGTCCGCCATCATGGGGTGATGACGGACAAGCAGGGTGTGGCGGACGCGGTCGCGGCGCTGCGGGCGATCGGGTACTACCTGGAGCGCGACCGGCAGCCGACGCACCGGGTGAAGGCGTACCGCCGGGCCGCGGACACGATCGCGGCGCTGCCGGCGGCCGAGGTACGCGCCCGCCGCCGGGCCGGCACGCTGACCGAGCTGCCCGGGATCGGGCCGAAGACCGAGGCCGTGATCGTCGAGGCGATGGACGGTACGACGCCGGCGTACCTGGTCAGGCTGGAGGAGTCGGCCGGTGCCCTGACCACGGCCGGTACGGCGATGCGCGCGGAGCTGAAGGCGGACCTGCACCTGCACTCGGAGTGGTCCGACGGCGGCAGCCCGATCGAGGAGATGGCGCGGACGGCGCACAGCCTGGGACACAAGTACATGGCGTTGACCGACCACTCGGGTCGGCTGACGGTCGCGAACGGACTGTCCCGCGAACGCCGGCTGCAACAGCTCGAGGTGGTCGCCGAGCTGAACAAGAAGCTCGCCGACGAGCTGGACGGGTTCACCATCCTCAACGGCATCGAGGTCGACATCCTCGAGGACGGCTCGCTCGACTGCGACTCCGAGATCCTGGCCCGGCTCGACCTGGTCGTCGCCAGCGTGCACTCGAAGCTGCGGATGGCCGCCGAGCCGATGACCGAGCGGATGGTCCGGGCGATCGCCAACCCGCACGTCGACATCCTCGGCCACTGCACCGGCCGCCTGATCACCGGCGGCCGCGGGACCCGGCCGGAGTCCGAGTTCGACGCCGAGGTGGTGTTCGAGGCCTGCCGCCAGTTCGGTACGGCGGTCGAGATCAACTCCCGCCCCGAGCGCCTGGACCCGCCCAAGCGGCTGCTGTCGCTCGCGGTCGAAACGGGCTGCCACTTCTCCATCGACACCGACGCGCACGCGCCCGGCCAGCTCGACTGGCAGGTCTACGGCTGCGAGCGGGCCGAGGACTGCGGGGTCACGCCGGACCGGGTGATCAACACCTGGGACCAGGACGAGCTGCGCGACTGGGTCAGCTGACCCGGCACCGCTCCCGCGGCGTATCGTCGAAGGGTGAGCGACCTGGAGAAGGACCCGGCGGAGATCGTGTCCGTCGGCAGCGGTGGCGGCCCGGTGCTGGAGTTCCTGGAGCCGCGTGAGGTGATTCTCGGCCGGACGACCAAGGTCCGCCGGCTCCTGCCGAACAAGAACCGCCGGATGGTCGGTGCCTGGTGCTTCGTCGACCACTACGGTCCGGACGACCTCACCAGCCGGGTGGACTCGTACGACGTACCGGGGGATCGCGGGATGCAGGTCCCGCCGCATCCGCACACGAGCCTGCAGACCGTGAGTTGGCTGTTCGAAGGCGAGATCGAGCACCGTGACAGCGTCGGCTCGCACGCGATGGTCCGGCCGGGTGAGCTCAACATCATGACCGCCGGCAACGGGATCGCGCACTCCGAGGTGTCCACGCCGACCGCGCCGCCGACCCTGCACGGCGCGCAACTGTGGGTCGCCCTGCCGGACTCCGTGCGGACGACCACCCCGCCCGCTTTCAACGCGTACGCCGACCTGCCGACGATCGACTTCGACGGCGCCCGGGCGACGGTCATGATCGGCACCGTCGCCGGCGTCACGTCACCCGCCCCGGCGTACACCCCGCTCGTCGGCGCCGACGTCACCATCGAGCCCGGCCGCACGGTGACCGTCCCGCTGACCCCGTCCAACGAGTACGCCGTCCTGGTCGTGGACGGCTCGGTGACGGTCGGCGACCTGAGCCCGTCGTTCGGCGAGATGGTCTACGTCGGCGACGGCCGGGAGTCGGTCGACCTGGTTGCTTCCGGCAACGGCGCGCGGCTGCTGCTGCTCGGCGGCGAGCCGTTCGAGGAGCAGTTGGTGATGTGGTGGAACTTCATCGGCCGCAGCCACGAGGAGGTCGTCGCCGCCCGGGACGCCTGGCAGGAGGCGATCGCGGCCGGCGGCACCGGCCGGTTCCCGATGGTGCCGGGCTACGACGGCGACCCGCTGCCGGCGCCCGCGCTGCCCGCTACCGCACTGAAAGCAAGGCCGCGGGCGCGCTGACGCGGCGGCGGTAGTACGCCCAGGTGAGCACCAGCAGGGCCGGGCCCCAGAGCTGGAGCGGGGCGTAGCAGGCGATCATCAGGGCGGCCCAGCCAGTGCTCTCGAAGGGCAGGAAGTCGGCGGTGAACACGTCGCGGAAGCCGTAGGTCCAGATCGCGATCAGCGCGAGCGCCCCCAGGATCGCGGGCACGATCGCGGCCCACGGGTTCACCGGGCGGCCGCCGATGATCGGGATCCAGCGAGGGGCGACCTCGCCCCAGCGTTTGACCAGGCCGAACGCGATCAACGCGACCGCCTCGGCGAACACCGTCAGGAAGACGATGTAGACCTTCTCGCCGGTGCTCGTGACGTACATCGGACGGCCGGCGTCGTCGAGCATGCCCATCGAGGAGCCCGCGATCAGGCCGAGCCGCCACAGACCGGACGGCAGGGTCATCAACGGAATGGCGTGGGCCAGCCAGTGGGCCCACCTGGGGACGGGGAGCTCGGTCGTCTGCACACTGACGAGCATTCATCAGAGCACCCGCCCGGACCTCACCCGTGAGAGTGAGCCGGCTCCCTCCCGAGAGCGTTTCAGAGCAGGTCGTGGTCGCGGGCGAAGGCGGCGGCCGCGGTCCGGGAGGGGACCTCGAGCTTGGTGAAGATGTTCGTCAGGTGCCGGGCGACCGTCTTGTCGCTGAGCACGAGCCGGTGCGCGATCTCGGTGTTGCTGTTGCCGGACGCAACCAGCCGGAGCACTTCGAGCTCGCGCGCCGTGAGCCCGCCGGCGGTGTCGCGGTGCAGCAGTTTCTCGGTCTCCTGCCGGGCCGGCCCGGCGCCGAGGTCCGCGAAGGTCTTCGCGGCCGCCGTCAACTCCGACTCCGCCGAGTCCTCGTCACCGAGCAGCCGGAAGGCCCGTCCGACCAGCACCTTCGACCGCGCGACCTCGTACGGCGCCTCCAGCCCACTCCACACCTGCGTGGCCGCACGAGCGTGGGGCAACGCCTGTCCGGGATCGCCTCGCTCCAGCGCGACCAGGGCCGAGCAGTACGCCGCGGTCGCCCGGAGACCGGCACAGCCGAACCCGGTCGCGATCTCGGTCAGTTCGACCGCGGCCGCTTCCGCGTCGTCGACGTACCCACCGGCGAGCAGGACCTCCACCGTCCCGCCGAGCAGCCGGGACCGATGCACCGGATCGCCGGTCTCCGCGAGCAGCCGGCGTACGGCGGCGACGGCGGCCGACGTGCGGCCACGCGCCAGCTGCAGTAGCGCGCGACCCGGCTGAGCCTCGTAGCCGTAACCCGCCGCCTCGCCGTACGACGCCTCGGCGGCCGTGTAGTCACCACGGACCCGCAGGACGTCGCCGCACTCGCTCAACGCGAGTCCGGCGGCCGCCGGCGCACCGGACTCCGCGTACCGGCGGCACGCGTCGGTGAACTCCGCCAAGGCTTCCCCGTAGGCACCGTGCAACCGCAGGATCTGACCCCGGTGTACGGCGCACTGCCCGGTGTACGGCACCAGGTCCGGCTGACTGTCGCACCATCGGGTCAGTGCGGTCGTCCACGCGGACGCGCGGGCGAAGTCCAGCACCTCCTGGCAGCCCTCGATCATCGCGCAGTACGTGTTGCCCGCGAAGATCGGTGACACCTCACCCGCCGCGACTCCGACCATCGCCTCGTCCAGCAGGGCCAGGCCTTCCGGGACGTGGCCGGAGTACATCAGCAGCCGGCCCTGGCAGACCAGGCCCTGGGCCAGCAGGTCGGGGTCGTGGAAGGTGCGGGCGACGTCGGCGATCTCGGCGCCGATGCGCAGCGCCCCGGGGAAGTCGCCCTGCCCCAGGGACCGGTAGAACTCGTGGATGCGCAGGTAGGTGCGCTCGACGACCGCGTCCGGCCGGTCCGCCAGCAACCGCTCGCCCCGGGCGGCCCAGCCGCCGGCCACCGCCGCCTCGCCGCGGACGTTGTGCACGAGGCCGAGCCAGAAGGCGAACCGGACGGCGCCCAGGACTTCGCCGTCGTCGACCTGTAACCGGTAGCCGCGCTGCAGGGCGCGGATGCAGGCGTCGTTGTCACCGAGCAGGTAGGCCGCGGTGGCGAGCGAGAGCAGGTCGCCGGCCCGCAGGTCGCCGCCGGCCGACAGCCGTTCGTACGCCGTCGCCCAGTCCCGCCGTTCGTAGGCCGCCCGAGCTCGCTCGAGATCGTCGACAATCCCCATCACACGCCCCTCACTCGCGAGCATGCGCGCTCGATCAGGCGGCGGCAAGACTCCGGACGGGCCGGGCCGCGATCCGCTTGGCGACGTACGCCGCGTCCCGGCCGACTCCCGGCAGCACCATCGAGCTGAAGGCGAACTGGAACGACAGCCCGCAGAAGAACAGGCCCGGCGCCGCGGTGACCACGCCCCGCTCCTCGAGCGGCCAGCCGTCCGCACCGAACACCGGCAACCGGATCCAGTCGAAGACCTGCCGGAACCCGGTCGCCCAGACGACGTTCGCCACGTCCAGGACCCGGTCCTCGCCCAGCACCGGCCGCCCGTCGCGGACCCCGGTGACCCGGTCGTGGACCCGCTCGACCCCTCGCGCGAGCAGGTCCGACCGCTTCACCCGGAGCATCGGTCCGCCGTGGAACCGGATCTCCTCCTTGGCCTTCCGGCCGATCGGGGTCCGCCGGGTGACCACGTGCTTGCCGACGAAGAGGAACACCGGGAAGAACAGGTGCGCGCCGAAACTGTCCAGCCGGACCGGGATCTGGCCCGGGTCCCGGCCGGACAGCACGGTCGGGTGCGTGCCGGCGGCCTCGTAGGCGATGTCGGTGCCCGAGTGCGAGCCGCCGACCACGAGCACGGGCCCGTCCTTCAGCTGCTCCGGCCGGCGGTACTCGCTCGAGTGCAGCTGGCGGATCGCCGGGTCCAGGTCGACGGCGAACTCCGGCAGGTACGGCGTCCTGCCGAAGGTGCCGGTGGCAACCACCACGTTGTCCGCGTGGATCGTCCCGGTGCCCGTCGTCACGACGTACCGTCCGTCCTGCGCCTCGAGCCGCTCGACCCGGGTCGCGCTCCGCACCGGCAGGTCGAAGCGTTCCGCGTACGCCGCCATGTAGTCGGCGACCTCGTCCTTCGTCGGGTACGACCAGGGGTCACCGGGGAACGGCATCCCGGTCAGGCCGTCGTACTTCTTCGGCGTGTACAGCCGCAGCGTGTCCCACTGCGCCCGCCACTGGTCGCCGATCCGGGCGTTGCCGTCCAGGATCACGAACGGCCGGCCGCGCCGGCGCAGGTGGTAGCCGGTCGACAGCCCGGCCTGGCCGGCACCGATGATGACGGTCTCGATACTTTCGGTGGTCATGCGAGTCTCCGCTCCTCACGGACGACGCCGCGCGGACCGGAGTGGTACCGCCCCCCGGTGTGGTACCGCAGCCACCACAGCAGCATCAGCGCGGACGTCACGACGTAGAAGCCGTGCAGGGCCCAGATCGGTCCTGGCGGCAGGTGCACCACGTAGATGCAGTGGATGGCGTTGCCGACGTTCGCGAGCACCAGGTTCGCCGGGCTGTACGACCTCAGGTCGCGGGTCCGGATCGCCTTGACCACCATCGGCAGCGCGCTCGACGCGAAGAGGATCGTGGACATCGTCCCCGCGAGAAGAGCAACGCTTGCGCCAGTCATGCCACCGACGGTAGGGAGCGGGGGACACCCGGCGCGTCGGACGGAATGCGCAACCTGCGCACGCGGCCGGCTACGAGGTTTGTCGTAGGTCCGTGTGCCGGCGGATCCAGGGCGACAACGTGTAGAGGATCAGCGCGAACACGATCGTGACCACGGCCAGGCCGCCGAAGTACGCGGTGTCCGAGGCGTCCTCGGTCGCCTGCACGAGTTGCGCGGTGATCGCCTGGCCGGCGGCCGGGGCGAGGAACCACAGCGCCATCATCTGGCTGAGGAACGCCCGCGGCGCGAGCACCGTGGTCGCGGCCAGGCCGACGGGGGAGAGGAACAACTCGCCCAGGGTCTGGATCACGTAGACCGCGACCAGCCACAGCGGCGACGCCAGGTTGTCCCCGGCGACCTGGGACGCCAGCGCCATCACCGCGAACGAGATCCCGGCCAGCAGCAACCCGGTGGCGAACTTCTGCCCGATCCCCGGACCGCGATCGCCCAGCCGGATCCAGACCAGCGCGAACACCGGGGCCAGCACGATGATCGAGAACGGGTTCACTGACTGGAAGAACTCCGGCGAGATCTCCGCCCCGAACAGGTTCAGGTCGGTCCGGTCGGCGGCGAACGTGGTCAGCGTGGTCGCGGCCTGCTCGAACAGCATGAAGAACAACATCGCCGCGACGAACAGCGGGATGTACGCGCGCACCCGCTGCTTCTCCGGCGGGGTCACCAGCGGACTGCGCAGCAGCATGGTGAAGTAGGCGATCGGGGCCAGGAAGCACAGGTACGAGATCGCGTCGACGACCGGCTTCGGCCCGATCCCGCCGGACAGCCACGCGGACACCGCGAACACGACCGCGAGCAGGGCCAGGACGGCGACGGAGATCTTCACCATCGTCGGCCGGTCCTCGGCGGTCAGCGGGTTCGGCGGGGTGTCACCGCGGCCGTGCAGCGTCCGCCGGCCGAGCAGGTACGCGATCAGCGCCAGGGTCATCCCGACCGCGGCGGCCGCGAACGCGACGTGGAAGCCGAACTCCCGGCGCAGGAACCCGACCACGAACGGCGCCGTGAACGAGCCGATGTTGATGCCCATGTAGAAGATCGGGAACGCCGAGTCCCGGCGGGTGTCGCCCTCGTCGTACAGCGTGCCCACCATCGTCGACACGTTCGGCTTGAGCAGGCCGGTGCCCAGGGCAACCAGCGCGATCCCGAGGTACGCCGTCGCGTTCGTCGGCAGCGCGAGCGCCAGGTGCCCGGAGACGATCACGACCCCGCCGTACAGGACCGTGCGGCGGGCGCCGAAGACCCGGTCGGCGAACCAGCCGCCGAGGACGCTCAGCAGGTAGACCGACGCGCCGTAGATCGACACCACGGCCTGCCCGAGCGACTCGCCGAGGCCCAGACCGTGCGCCTGGTCGGTCAGGTACAGCAGCAGGATCGCGCGCATCCCGTAGTAGCTGAACCGCTCCCACAACTCGGTGGTGAACAGCGTCATCAGCCCACGCGGATGCCCGAAGAAGGTCTTCTCCTGGACTGTCTTCGGCTGCGGTGCGGACACCCTCGGCTACTCCCCGTCAACTTGGTTGCACAACTCATCGACCGTAACAGGGCCTGGACGCGGGGAAGCCGCCCACCCTCACGGTGAGCGGCTTCCCGATGCTCCGGCAGTCAGCGTCCTTCGACGCCGGTGGTCAGGCGCCGGCACCCTCCTGCTTCACGCCGGCGACCGCGGTCGGGTCGTCGATCCGGTACTTGCGGGCCGCCTCGGCGGCGACCTCCGGCTTGACGTCGCCGCGCTTGGCCAGGATCTCCAGCGTGGCCACCACGATCGACTCGGCGTCCACGTGGAAGTGCCGCCGGGCCGCGGCCCGGGTGTCGGCCAGACCCCAGCCGTCGGTCCCGAGCGAGGTGTAGTCGTTCGGCACCCAGCGGGAGATCTGGTCCTGGACCTGGCGCATGAAGTCGCTGACCGCGACCACCGGGCCCTTGGTGTCCTTCAGTTGCTCGGTCACGAACGGCACCTGCTCCGGCTCGTCCGGGTGCAGCAGGTTGTGCTCCTCGGCCGCGATCGCGTCCCGGCGCAGCTCGTTCCACGAGGTCACCGACCAGATGTCGGCGGCCACGGAGTACTCCTCGGCGAGGATCTGCTGGGCCTTGCGGACCCACGGCAGCGCGACCCCGGAGCCGAGCAGCTGCACCCGCGGTACGTCGTCGCCCTCGGCCGTCTCGTACTCGCTGAAGCGGTACATGCCCTTCAGCAGGCCGTCGACGTCGAGGTTCTCCGGCTCGGCCGGCTGCGGGACGGGCTCGTTGTACACGGTCAGGTAGTAGAAGACGTCCTCGCCGTACGGCGCGTCCTGCTCCTGACCGTAGCCGTACATCCGGCGCAGGCCCTCCTTCACGATGTACGCCACCTCGTAGGCGAAGCCCGGGTCGTAGTGCACCGCGGCCGGGTTGCTCGACGCGAGCAGCGGCGAGTGCCCGTCGGCGTGCTGCAGGCCCTCACCGGTCAGTGTCGTCCGGCCGGCGGTGGCGCCGATCAGGAAGCCGCGGCCGAGCTGGTCGCCGAACGCCCAGAGCGAGTCACCGGTCCGCTGGAACCCGAACATCGAGTAGAAGATGTAGAACGGGATCATCGGCTCGCCGTGGGTCGCGTAGGCCGTCCCGGCGGCGATCATCGAGCCCATCGCGCCGGCCTCGCTGATGCCCTCGTGCAGCAGCTGACCCTGCTCGGACTCCTTGTACGACAGCAGCAGGTTGCGGTCGACCGCTTCGTACTGCTGGCCGTGCGGCGAGTAGATCTTCGCCGTCGGGAACATCGAGTCCATGCCGAACGTGCGGTACTCGTCCGGGGCGATCGGGACGATGCGCGGACCGATCTCCGGGTCCTTCATCAGGTCGCGGAACAGCCGGACCAGCGCCATCGTGGTCGCCACCGGCGCGTTGCTGCCCTTGCCGAGCGGCTTGTAGACGTCGTCACCGGGCAGCTTCAGCGAGGTCTTCGGCTTCACCCGGCGCTCCGGCAGCGAACCGCCGAGCTGCTGGCGCCGCTCCATCATGTACTGGTACTCCGGCGAGTCGGTGCCGGGGTGGAAGTACGGCGGGTTGTAGGCGTCCTCGAGGTCCTTGTCCTCGATCGGCAGGTAGAGCCGGTCGCGGAAGGCCTTCAGGTCGTCCGAGGTCAGCTTCTTCATCTGGTGGGTCGCGTTCCGGCCCTCCAGCGCCTCGATCGTCCAGCCCTTGATGGTCTGGGCCAGGATCACCGTCGGCTGGCCGACGTGCTCGGTCGCGCTCTTGAACGCGGCGTACACCTTGCGGTAGTCGTGACCGCCGCGCGGCAGCTTGCGCAGGTCCTCGTCGGACAGGTTGCGGACCATCGCCTGGAGGCGCTGGTCACCGCCGAAGAAGTTGTTCCGGATGTACTCGCCGGTCTCGACCGAGTACGTCTGGAACTGGCCGTCCGGGGTGGTGTTCATCTTGTTCACCAGCACGCCGTCGTGGTCCTGCGCCAGCAGGCTGTCCCACTCCCGGCCCCAGATCACCTTGATCACGTTCCAGCCGGCGCCGCGGAAGTACGCCTCCAGCTCCTGGATCACCTTGCCGTTGCCGCGGACCGGGCCGTCCAGCTGCTGCAGGTTGCAGTTGATCACGAAGGTGAGGTTGTCCAGCTCCTCGCGGGCAGCCAGGCCGATCGCGCCGAGCGACTCCGGCTCGCCCATCTCACCGTCGCCGAGGAACGCCCAGACGTGCTGCTGGCTGGTGTCCTTGATGCCGCGGTGGTGCAGGTACCGGTTGAAGCGGGCCTGGTAGATCGAGTTCAGCGCGGCCAGCCCCATCGAGACGGTCGGGAACTCCCAGAAGTCCGGCATCAGCCGGGGATGCGGGTACGACGAGAGGCCGTTGTGCGGACCGCGGGAGACCTCCTGGCGGAAGCCGTCCAGCTGGTCGGCGGACAGCCGGCCCTCGAGGAAGGCACGCGCGTACATACCGGGGGAGGCATGGCCCTGGATGAAGACCTGGTCACCGCCGCCCGGGTGGTCCTTGCCGCGGAAGAAGTGGTTGAAACCGACCTCGTACAGGCTGGCCGCGGACTGGTAGGTGGCGATGTGGCCGCCGACCTCGAGCCCCTTGCGGTTGGCCTTGCTGACCATCACCGCGGCGTTCCACCGGATGAAGGCGCGGATCCGCCGCTCGATGTGCTCGTCGCCGGGGAACCACGGCTCGCGCTCGGGCGGGATCGAGTTGATGTAGTCGGTGCTCCGCAGCGCGGGCACCCCCACCTGTCGCTCCCGGGCCCGCTCGATCAGCTTGAGCATCAGGTAGCGCGCTCGCGCCTTGCCCCGTTCGTCCAGGACCGCGTCGAGCGACTCGACCCACTCCCGTGTCTCGTCGGGGTCGATGTCGGGGAGCTGGGTGGGCATCCCCTCGGTGATGATGGCTGGTGGTTCGTGTCCGGAAGCCACGGTGTCCTGCCGTTCTCTCTGGTTGCTCTTCACCGCAATCCTGTCACCTGTTCGGAATGCGTTCTACTTCGCCTTCCACAGGGGCCCGAATCCGGTCGCCTGAGCGTGCTCCCACCGGACACGCACCGGACCCGGCACGCGGATACCGGACACGTCACGGAACCCTCGTGCATACTTGCGCGACGCGATAGGCCACGATGGACTATCGCTACTGACGCCTACCCCCGGGCTAGCGGGGACCACGGAGGAGGACACGTGAGCGCGACCGCGGACCACGCGGACGGTAAGGGAGGCAGTGTGCCGAGCGGTGCTCCGGGCGCTGCGACCCGGCTCGGCCTGGAGGCCGGCTGGATCGTGCAGGAGATCGGGTACGACGACGACTGCGACGACGATCTCCGCGACGCGATCCGGGAGGTCACCGGCGAGGAGTTCGTCGACGAGGACACCGACGAGGTCGTGGACGTCGTCCTGCTCTGGTTCCGGGAGGACGACGGCGACCTGGTCGACGCCTTCTTCGACATCCTGACCGACCTGAAGGCCGGCGGCGTGGTGTGGCTGCTGACCCCGAAGGTCGGCCGCGACGGGTACGTCGACGCCAGCGACATCGCCGAGGCCGCGCCGACGGCCGGACTCGCGACGACGAGCAGCCTGACCGTGTCCGAGGACTGGTCGGCCACCAAGCTGGTGGTGCCCAAGTCGGCGGGTGGTCGGCGCTGACCGCCCCGTGATCCCCGCCGTCGGCAGCCGGGCACCGGACTTCACCGCCCGGAACCAGCACGGCGAACCGGTCCGGCCGGCTGACTTCCGCGGCCGCCGGGACGTCGTCCTGGTGTTCTACCCGTACGCCTTCAGCGGGGTCTGCACGAGTGAGCTGACCGCGCTGCGGGACCGGCCCGACCTGCTCGCGGCGGCCGAGTTCCTGGCGATCTCGTGCGACCCGATGTTCACCCTGCGCGCGTACGCCGACGCGCAGAAACTGGAGTTCGGCCTGCTCAGCGACTTCTGGCCGCACGGGGCGATCGCCTCGTCGTACGGCGTGTTCGACGCCGAGCGCGGCTGCGCGCTCCGGGGGACCTTCGTGATCGACCGGGACAGCCTGATCCGGTGGTCGGTCGTGAACCCGGTCCCGGAGGCCCGTGACCCGGACGAGTACGCCGCCGCCCTGGCCGGCCTCGGCCACGATCTCGGGTAGACTGCGCCGGTCGCTGGATCCGGGCGAATAGCTCAGCGGTAGAGCGCTTCCCTTACAAGGAAGATGTCGGGGGTTCGATCCCCTCTTCGCCCACCTTCTCCGCGTCTGTCCGTGGGCCGTGTTGCGGTCGGGTCACAGCCGCGTACCGGAATCTCTTCCCGCTCGTTGTGCTGGGTGCGGGCGGGCGTGGAATTCTTAACCGTCGGCTGCCGGGATCGGACTCCTCCAGGGTGGGTCCCGGCTGGTAGGGTTCACGGCTGTCGGTCGGCACGATGACGCACCGGGAACACCTGGTCACGGCATCGTTCCGGCAGGCGGAAAACGGGGCTTCTGTCGGTGAGAGCGAGACGGGTCTGCCCTGAGCCCGGCTCCGTCCAGTTGGGGAGGCGCGTGTCCGTGGGTCGCCAGCTCGCCGGCGCCACCGTCGTTCCGGTGACGTCCAGGCCCGCTTCCCCGCGTGACGCCGTACCCGCGCTCCCGGACGACGCCGTACCGGCCCTGCCGTGCGACGCCGCATCCGCCTTCCCGCGTGACGCCGTGCCCGGTCTTCCGCCGGTGGTGGCATCGGCGTGGTGAGGAGCAGCGTGGACCGGCCGGCGATCAGCACCGGACCGGCCCTGATGATCCCGGCCGGGTACCCCCGCGACCTGCCGAGCGCGTTGCTGCGGGCCGCCCGCGACTTCGTCGGCGCCGGCGTGGTCGAGATCGGGCCCGACGGCCGCGAGACCAAGCTCGACTTCCCGACCCTGCTCGAGCTGGCCGCCCGGATCCTGGCCGGCCTGCGGGCGAACGGCGTACGCCCGGGAGACCCCGCGGTCGTCCACGTCACCGAGCCGGTCGGGTTCTTCGCCTCGTTCTGGGCCTGCACGCTCGGCGGCATCCGCCCGCTGCTGATGGCGCCGAGCCCCGGCGGCGACCGGACCGAGGAGGGCCGCGAGCGGCTCCGCAAGGTCACCGACCTGCTCGGCTGGACCGTGCTCATCGGCCGCCCGTCCGACCTCCCGAACGACCTCGGCCTGCCGGTCCTCGACCCGGACGCGCTCGCCGGACACGAGCCGGCCGCGGAGTTCCACCGCCCGGCCGCGGACGACGTCGCCGTCCTGATGATGTCGTCGGGGACCAGCACCGGTACGCCGAAGATCGTCCAGCTGACCCACCGCGGCCTGGTCGAGTTCGCCGCCGGTACGCCGGCCATGCTGCCGGTCCGGCCGGGACAGACCACGCTGAACTGGCTGCCGCTGGACCAGAGCGGCGCGTTCCTGCTGTACCACCTGCTGCCCGTGTTCACCGGCTGCACGAACATCCACGTGAACACCCGCTGGGTGCTGGAGAACCCGCTGCGCTGGCTCGACCTGATGGACCAGCACCGGGTCAACCACTCCTGGTCGCCGAACTTCGGCTACCGGCTCGCCACCCAGGCCATCGCGGGCGAGCCGGACCGCCACTGGGACCTGTCCGCTCTGCGCAGCCTGGTCAGCGGTGGCGAGCAGATCACCGTGCCGGTGATGTCGGAGTTCCTCCGGCTGACGAACCGCTTCGGCGTCGTACCCGAGACCTTCGTCGCGGCCTGGGGGATGACCGAGACCGTCACCGGGATCACGTTCGCGCGGCCCGGCCTGACGCCGAACGTGCACCGCGTCCGCATCCCACCGACCGGGACCGTCGAGTGGGTCGACCAACGACCGTCGACCGGCAAGGTCGCGGTCGCGCGCCCGGGCAAGCCGCGGGCCGAGGCGCCCGGCGTGCTCAGCCTGGTGTCCGTCGGCGCGCCGGCGCCGGGGACGACCGTACGGATCGTCGCGCCCAACGGCGCGGTCCTGCCGGAGGGCCGGGTCGGGCAACTGCAGGTCGCGTCCGCCCGGGTGACGCCGGGCTACCTGGGCAACCTCGAGGCCGACCGGGACGCCTTCCCGATCGGCAACTGGCCCGCCCGTAAGTGGCTCGCGACCGGCGACCAGGGCTTCATCACCGGCGGGCAGGTCGTCGTCACCGGCCGGGACAGCGAACGCATCATCATGTCCGGCAACCTGTACTACGCCCACGACATCGAGACCGTCGCCTCGTCGGTCGTCGGCCTGGAGCACGGCCTGATCGCGGCCTGCGGCGTGGCGGACCCCGAGACCGGGACCGACCGACTCGTCGTCTTCTACGCGCTCACGCCCGAGTCGATCCCAGGCACGGACCAGGCGATCCGCAGCCTCATCCAGGGCCGCCTCGGGCTCGCGGCCGAGGTGGTCGGCGTACCGCGGCGCGACTTCCCGACCACCCCCGGCGGCAAGATCCTCCGCCCACTGCTGCGGCAACGCTGGCTCGACGGCACCCTCGAAACCCCGCCCCACCCGTACGTCGAACCCGCCGGCGCCAACGCCCACTCCGGCCCCGCCGGCGAAGGCCCGCACGCCACCACGTCCGACACCCTCGTCACCCTCGACGAGGACCCGGCCGAACGCACCACCGAACTCCCGGTCGTCCGCCTGGCCTGGAAACGAACCCTGCAGAACTCCATCCCCAGCCCACCCGAACGCCCCACCCTGGGCACCCCCGAGCCCGACGAGTCCCCCGGGTCTCCCGAGGCTCCCGAGGCTCCCGAGGCTCCCGAGGCGGAGGACGAGTCCGACGCGTACTTCGACAGCACAGCCTTCACCGGCAAACCCACCGAAGACCCGGACGCCACCACCCAACTCCCAAGAATCAAGCCCCCCAACCACCCCGGCCCCACACCCGAACCCGAGCTGACCCCCGCGACGGCATATCAACCCGCCGACCCGCCCCCCTCCGACCAGCTCGACGCAGCCCCCGAGGCGCACACCGCAGCAGCACCGAACCAAACCAAAGCCGCCGAGCCGGCCCCCGCCGACCAGTTCGACGCAGCCCCGGAGGCGCACACCGCACCAGCGCCGAACCCAACCGGAACCGCCGACCCGCGCACGGCAGAAGCAGCGCCGAAGCCAGCTGAAGCCGCCGAGCCACGCACGACAGAAGCAGCGCCCGAGCCAACCGATTCAGGCGAAGCCCCCGAGCCTCCCACGCAAACTGCTGACGCGCCGATCCACGCAGACGACTCGCCTTCCGAGACGACGCACGAAACTGTCGCAGCAACCGAGCCCGAGGCCACCGAGCACACGGACGACGCGGCGCCCGAGCAGACTGCCGCCGAGCCGACGGAGAGCGCGGCCGCCGCCACCGAGTCCACGGACGACGCGGCGCCCGAGCCGACTGCTGCCGAGCCGACGGAGAGCGCGGCCGCCGCCACCGAGCTCGACGCCACCAAGTCCACGGACGACGCGGCGCCCGAGCCCACTGCTGCCGAGCCGACGGAGAGCGCGACCGCCGCCACCGAGCCGGACGCCGCGGCGGGCGTCCCCTCCGCGCCTGAGATCGACGCTCAGTCTGCCGCGGCTGTAGACGCCCAGCCCGCCGAGGCAGGAGCCGGCGCGGAGGCGGCTGGCCCGGCGGTTAGCGCTGAAGGTGCCGGCGCGGATCCGGGGACCAGCGCGCAGGTGGCTGCCACGGAGACGGCGAGCGCGGATCCGGAGACCAGCGCGCAGGTGGCTGGCACGGCGACGGCCAGCGCAGTGGCGGCTGGTCCGGAGGTGGCTGGCGCGCAGGAGGCTGGTCCGGATGCGGCGGCTGACGCAGGGGCGGCTAGCGCAGAGGTGGCCGCCGCCGAGCCAGAGGCCGGCGCCGGGGCGGCTAGCCCGTCGGCAGGCCGGGAGGATGCTGGCGCGGAGACGGCTGGCCCGGAGCCGGAGACCAGCGCGGTGGTGGCTGGCCCGGAGACGGCAAGCGTGGCCGGTCCGGAGGCGGCGGCTGACGCAGGGACGGCTGGCACGGAGTCGGAGACCAGCGCGGTGGCTGGCACGAGGACGGCTAGTGCAGGGGCGGCTGGTGCGGAGGTGGCTGGCACGGAGACGGCTGGTCCGGATGCGGCCGCTGACGCAGCGGCGGCTAGCGCAGAGGTTGCCACCGCGGAGCCAGAGGCCGGCGCTGGCGCGGCTGGACCGGAGGCCGGCGGGGAGGATGCTGGCGCGGAGGCGGCTGGTCGGGAGGCGGCGGCTGACGCGGGGGCGGCTAGCGCAGAGGTGGTCGGTCCGGAGCCGGGGGCCGGTGCTGGCGCGGCTGGCATGGCGGCGGCTGGCGCGGACGTGGAAGGTGCGGCGGAGCTGCAGTCGGCTGAGTCCGAGGTCAGCGCTGAGGCTCAAACCACTGCTGGGCAGGTGAGAGAGCCTGTCGCGAAGGCTGCTCAGGCGAGCCGGCGTGAGGGTGATGGTGGCGCCGAGGCGGCGGGCGTGCCCGCGTCTGAGCATGCGGAGGACGGTGGCGCTGCTGGGGGTCTGAGCGGTGAGGTTGTCGAGGCTGGTGCGGCGGACGCGGTCGCGCGTGCTGGTCAAGTGGACGAGTCTCGTTTGCCCGACTCTGCCGAGTCCGACGGTGGCGTTGAGGCTGCACACGCCGGTGAGCAGGTGGCTGCGGCGGACGCGGGCGCGCGGGCTGGAGAGGTGGACGAGTCTCGTTTGCCGGAGTCCGCCGAGTCCGACGGTGACGTTGAGGCTGCACCCGCTGGTGAGCAGGTGGCTGCGGCGGACGGTGCGGAACCGGAGGAAGACGGAGCCGCCGGGGAGGGTGCAGCCACGGCTGGCGAGGTGGATGGTGCGGGGGGTGCGCCGGCTGGTGGGAGTGGATCCGCTGACGGCGGCGGGATTGCCGCCGAGGACGCGGAGGCTGGGGCTGTCGGCGCGATTGGGGTTGCTGCCGAGGAGGTGAGCGGTGCGGCTGCTGAGGGTGTGACCCGTGCCGCTGCCGAGGGTGTGAGGGGTGAGGTCGTCGAAGCTGCTGCGGCGGCTGGTGCGGCGGCTGCCGTCGAGGGGGACGAGTCTCAGGCGCCGGACTCCGCCGAGCCCGAAGCTGACTTTGGCGAGCCCGAGGCTGGCTCTGGGGTGGACGGCTCCGAGGGTGGTGGGCGTCGCGAGGATGTTGGTGGTGACGCCGAGGTCGTGGGCGAGGAGAACGCCGCGTGGCGGGCGGGTGGTGGGCAGGCTGTTGTTGAGGGTGTGGGGTCTGAGGTCGGTCCGGAGGTTGACGAAGCGCCCGCGGTGAGTGCGGCGCAGACGGAGAAGGGTCCGGGTCGAGCTGGGGTTGTCGAGCCGGTGGCTGTGGTGGGGGTGGCTGGGCGGTTCCCTGGGGCTGAGACGTTGGAGCAGTTCTGGGACAACCTGGTGGGTGGGGTGGAGAGCATCCGCCGGTTCACGCCCGATGAAGTGAGTCAGGCGGGTGGGCGGCCGGACGACGAGCTCGTGGCGGTGAGTGGCGCGCTCGAGCATGTGGAGTCGTTCGACGCGCGGTTCTTCGGGCTCGGGGACCGCGAGGCCGAGCTGATGGATCCGGCGCAGCGGTTGTTCCTCGAGGTTTGCTACCAGGCACTCGAGCACGGCGGGTACGCCGGCACGACCGCCCGCGTCGGCGTCTTCGCCGGCTCCGGCATGAACCTGTACACGCAGCACAACCAGCCCCGCGACTCCCTCGCCACCCGGGTCGCGTACCGGCTCGGCCTGACCGGCCCGGCGATCGGCGTACAGTCCGCGTGGTCGTCGTCGCTGGTCGCCGTACATCTGGCCTGTCAGGCGCTCAGGTCCGGTGACGCGGACCTCGCGCTCGCCGGCGCCGCCGCCGTACAGGTGCCGCAGGCAACGGGTTACCACCCGTCGCCGGAGTCGATCCTGTCGCCGTCCGGTCAGGTACGGGCGTTCGACGCCGAGGCCGACGGGACGGTCGGCGGCAACGGCGTCGCCGCCGTACTGCTCAAGCGGCTCGACCAGGCGGTGGCCGACGGCGACACCGTGTACGCCGTCATCCGCGGCACCGCGGTCAGCAACGAGGACGCGCCCGCGGGCAACCAGGTCGAGCTGATCGAGCGGGCGCTCGAGCGTGCCGGGTTCGCGGCCGACTCGCTCAGCTACATCGAGGCGAACGCGATCGGCAGCGCGACCGCCGACGCGGCCGAGGTGAAGTCGCTAACCACCGCGCTGCGCCGGCACACGGACAAGGTCGGCTTCTGCACGATCGGCTCGGTGAAGCCGAACATCGGCCATCTCGACAGCGCCGCCGGGATGGCCGGCCTGATCAAGACGATCCTGATGCTGCAGCACCGGACGCTTGTCCCGACGATCAACTACTCCGCGCCGAACCTTGAGCTCGCGCTCGACGACAGCCCGTTCGTGATCGGCACCGAGGTCCGCGACTGGACGGCGGACGGTACGACGTTGCGCGCCGGCGTCAGCGCACTCGATGCCGGCGGCACCAACGCGCACGTGATCCTGGAAGAGGCGCCGCGCCAGATCCGCCGTGGCGACGACGGTCCGGTGGTGCTGCCGCTGTCCGCACCCGACCTGGACGCACTGGCCGACCTGGTCGAGCTCTACCGCACCGACCTCGGCCATGGCACCGGTCACCGCCTCATCGACCTCGCTGGTACGGCGGCACTCGGCCGACCGGCGTACCGCCACCGCATCGCCGTCACCGGGTCGTCAGAGGCCGAGCTGGTCGATGCACTCGCTTCAGCCCAGGCAGCTGAGGTGCCACGCGGCGGGCCGGGCCCACTGGGCTATGCGTTCACCGGACAAGGTGCTGCCCGTCGTGGGATGGCTGCGGGGCTGGCTGCTCGTTTCCCCGTGTTCCGCTCGGTGCTGGACGAGTGCGACCGGGTGTACGCCGAGGAGACCGGTGGCAGCCTGCTGGAGCTGTTGCTGACCCCGGCTGGTTCGTCCGAGGGCGTGTGGCCGACCGAGACCGCGCAGCCCGCGCTGTTCGCGTTCGAGTTGGCGTTGGCGCGGTTGTGGCAGTCGTTCGGCGTACAGCCCGCGTTGGTGGTCGGCCACAGCGTCGGTGAGTACGCCGCCTTGTGCGTGGCCGGTGCGTTGTCGCTCGCGGACGGCGTACGGCTGACGGCCAAGCGGGGCGAGCTCATGCAGCGGGGCACGGTCCCCGGCGCGATGGTCGCCGTACGCGCGGATGCCGACCGGGTGCGTGAGCTGGCGCAGACGCCAGGCGTGGAGATTGCCGCGGGCAACGGTCCGCAGTCGTTCGTGCTGACCGGGTCCGAGGTGATCGTCGGGCAGTTGGCCGCGCAGCTGGACCGGTTGGAGGTCGCCTGGCAGCGGCTGGACGTGGACCGGGCGTTCCACAGCTCGCTGGTGGATCCGATCCTTGCGGACTTCGCGGCGATCGTTCACGAGATCACGCTGACGCCCTTGCGGACGCCGATGGTGTCGAGCTGGTCCGGTGAGCTGCTCGAGTCAGGGACGGTGCTGGACGCCGACTACCTGGTCGGGCAGTTGCGGCAGCCGGTGCTGTTCGGGGACGCGGTCGAGGCGGTGACCGCCGCCGGGTGCCGGCGGTTCCTGGAGCTCGGGCCGGACGCCGTACTGAGCCCCGCGGGTCGCCGGATCGCGCCGAACAGCACCTGGATCCCGGCGCAGCGGCTCGGGCAGGACCCGGTGCTCGCGACGATGAACGGGCTGGCCGAGCTGTACGAGCAGGGGACCGAGATCGCCTGGTCGAAGGTGTACGCCGACGGCGGGCGCGTACCGCTGCCGACGTACCCGTTCCGGCGGGTGCATCACCCGATCGACCCGTCCGCCGCGGGAGTCGTCCGAGGTGATGAGGACGCGCGGGCGCGCGGGCAGGTGAACGCGTTCGAGCGGGCTGCCCGGGCGCAGGCGGCGGCGTTCGAGCCGGTGAGTGGGACCGGGCCCGCGGTGAAGCGGATCCCGCTGGATCCGCCGACCGAGCCGGAGACGGCCGAGGTTGTCGAGGACAACGAGGCGGGGGAGCGGTCGCCGTTCGCGCTGCCGGCGGAGACGCATGCGGTGGACGCGGACTACCTCGCGCAGGCCGGGTCGTTGCCGGGCGACGAGGTGTCGGCCGAGCGGTACCGCGAGTCGCTGGATGCGGTGCTGGATCTGACGTGCGAGACGTTGGCGCTCGATCCGTACGATCTGACGGTCGATCACACGTTTGCGGAGCTCGGGGCGAAGGCCGAGTCGATGGGGCCGGTGGTCGAGCAGATCAACTCGCGGTTTGCGGTGGAGCTGACTGCGGAGGACTTGTTCACCGCCTACACGACGCCGCACAAGCTGGCGACCGCGGTGGCGGTGCAGACGGTGTCAGAGGATGTTGCTGAGGGCGACCAGGCTGACGAGGAAGTTGCCGACAGCACTGAGTCTATGTCCACGGCTGCTGTAGTTGAGGATGCCGCGGTTGCCGACGAGGTCTCGGCTGCGGACGTCGCCGAGCAGGCTGCTCCGGCCGACGTCGCCGAAGCCCGGGAAGCTGCCGCGGACGCTGCCGAACGTGTGCCGGCGGACAGTTCTGGGGATGCTGCCGAGACGCTTCAGGCGGACGGTGCTGAGGAGGCTGCCGAGGCTGATCCGGCGATTGGCGGTGCTCGGGACTCTGCCGGGGGGCAGGATCCGCGGGCTGCGTTGGCGGTGCTGGGGTCGGGGTTGGCTGAGCTTGCGGCGAAGGTCGACGAGGCGGCCGCGGCGACGAGTGAGGCTGAGCTGCCGGGGTCCGGGATGGCCGCACTCATGTCCCAGCAACTCCGGGTCGCCGGTCAACTGGTGGACGGCGTCACCAAGCTCATGCGCGAACAACTCGCCCTCCTAGAACCCACCACCCCGGCCGAACCTGTGGATCAGGTGCCGCCTGGTGGTCGGGCTGATGCACAGGCGTCCGTGGGTACGCCGTCAGCCGAGCAGGCTCCCGCCCGGGACGGGGATCGTGTCGACGTGGAGGCGCGCGCGGCGGGGGCTGTGGATCGTGCCGACGTGGACGCCGCCGCGGTGGGAGTTGCGGAAGGTGCTGAGCCTCAGGAAGGTGCGGCTTGGTCGGACGGCGCGCAGGGCAGCTCCGGTTCGGGTGAGGACGTGGCTGCGGTGCACGCGTCTGTGGAGGCGGAGGGCGCGGCCGGGCTGGACGGAGCGCACGGCGGGGAGCAGGGCAGCTCCGGTTCGGGTTTGGGCGTCGCTGCGGTGGGTGCGGACGACGTTGAGGCTCGGCGGCGGGGGTTTGTTTTCTGGCAGGGGGTTTTGGCGGGGAGTGAGCCTTTGGTGTTGGTGGGGGATCGGGCGGGGGGTGAGGTGCGGGTCGGGTCGGTGAAGGAGGAGCTGGACGCCGAGCTGGGGGACGCGGTGTTCGCGTTCAGCCGGGAGCTCAAGGTGGGGCCGTTGATGGTGATGCTCGCCGCGGTCGGCACCGTGCTCGGGCGGTTCGCGGCGCAGGACGACGTGACCATCGGGACCGCGCTGATGCGGCCGAAGGGCGACACCTCGACGACGGCTCAGCGAGCCCTGCCGATCCGGATCGACCTGTCCGGCGAGCCTGACCTCGGTGAGCTTGCGCACCGGGTGCGCGACGTGACGGCCGGCGCGTTCGATCACGCCGACACCGATCCCGCCGTATTCGAGCGCGACCCGCTCTTCCAGGTGCTCGTGGAGTTCGAGGACGGCGACGCGGATCTGCCGAAGCACCTTGACCTGCGGCTGCGGCTGACGCATCACGGCGCCGGCATCACGTGTACGGCGGACTATCGCGCCGACCTGTTCGAGCAGAGCACCATCGACCGCCTGCTCGCCTATCTCGAGGCAGTACTGCGCCGCGCGACCAACCAACCGCGCCTGCGCCTCCCCGACCTCATGCTGCCGATCGAGGCGGACGTCGAGAAGCTGCGCGAGCTGGAGGGTGACGTCGACCCTGCCGGTCTGATCGGCCGGGTACGGCGGGACGCGGTCGTGGCCGGTGAGCTCAGCGGACTGCACACCCTGTTCGAGCAGCAGGTCGCACGGACCCCGGACGCGACCACCCTCATCCAAGGCGAGCGCGAGCTGACGTACGCCGAGCTGGACCGCCGGTCCAACGCGGTCGCCTGGCAACTGGTCGACCTCGGCGTGAAGCCCGGGCAGCTCGTCGCCGTACGCGTTGCCCGCGGCACCGAACTCGTGGTCGCGGTGCTCGCGGTGCTGAAGTCCGGCGCGGCGTACCTCCCGCTCGACCCCGGCGTCCCCGAGTCGCGCTGGGCGTTCATGGTCCAGGACGCGTCCGCGGTCGCGCTGGTCGGCGACGACGCGGCGTTGGCCGATCGCCTTGGGCTGCGACTCGTGCCGGTCGCCGCGGTGGACGGCGACCCGCGGTCGCAGCAGGGGCCGCCGGTCCGGTCGGCCGCCGATGATGTTGCCTACTGCATCTACACCTCAGGCTCCACCGGCAACCCGAAGGGTGTCCTGGTCCCGCACCGTGGGCCGGTGAACCTGGTCCGGCACTACCTGCGCACCCGGCGCTCGCTGCGGACGCTGCAATGGACGTCGTTCGGCTTCGACGTCCATGTGCAGGAGATGTTCACCGCGCTCGCGTCCGGTGCGCCGCTGGTGCTGATCGGCGAGGACGACCGGTACGACCCGGACGCGGTGGTCGCGGCGCTGCGGGACCACCGGGTCGAGCGGCTGTTCATGGCCTTCAGCCCGTTGACCGCGCTGCTGGCGACGATGCGCCGGCTGCCGGAGCTGCCCGCGTTGCGGGAGATCGTCGCCGGCGGCGAGGCGATGGTGCTGACCCACAAGGTCCGCGACTTCCTCGAGGCGCACCCGGACTGCCGGCTGTTCAACGAGTACGGGCCGGCCGAGGCGTCGATCGTGACCACGATCCACGAGGTCGACCCGGCCGAGGAGAGGCCGTCGATCGGGCGGCCGGTCGACGGCGTCGTCGTACGGCTGCTGGACGAGGCGCTCCGGCCGGTGCCGGTCGGCGCGGTCGGGGAGATCCACCTCGGCGGCGCGGCCGTTGCCCAGGGCTACATCGGGCGGCCGGAGGAGACCGAGCGGGCGTTCGTGGCGGACCCGGGTCACCCGGGCGGCCGGCTGTACCGCAGCCGTGACCTCGGGCGCTGGCGGGTGGACGGGACGCTGGAGTACCTCGGGCGTGCGGACGACCAGGTGAAGATCCGCGGGCACCGGGTCGAGCCGGGGGAGACCGAGCACGTGCTGGCGGATCAGCCCGGCGTGATCGACGCGGTGGTGGTCGCGTGCCAGGACCCGGGTGGTGACACCTGCCTGCTCGGGTACGTCGTCCTGGAGGACAGCGATCCCGCGGTGCTGGCCCGGTTGATGCTCGACCTGGGCAAGGAGCTGCCGATCTACCTGGTGCCGGCCGACCTGATCCCGATCGAGGAGCTCCCGCTCGACGACAACGGCCGCCTGGACCGCACCCGTCTCCCCGAACCCGAGTGGCTCAGGCCCTGAGTTCGATGGTTCTGCACCGGGGGCGGGGGTTGTGTCGGCGACCGCCCTCCCGCAGTCCCCGGCCCACCGTCCACGGTGCAGAACCCGCGTCGATCCTCATCCCTCCCGAGGATCGATCGCACTCCCGGCTACCTCGGCACGTGCCGGCCGGCCACGGAACAGCGATGAGGCGCTGATCAGGCAGACGAGCAGGGAGTAGATCGCGAACGCGGGCCCGGCCGTCGCTTCGACGGCAGCCGGCCCTGTCCCGTTGCCACCGGAGACGGACCCCAGCGCGACGACGGCGGTGACCACGACCAGCGCGATCAACGGCCCGACCCAGCCGAGCACGCCCATCCGGAGCGCGTGCCCGTCGTCGGTCTGCCCACCGGAACCCGAGCCGGAGCCCGGCACTGCGTCCGGGCGGGAACCGTTGCCGGGTCCCGGTGAGCAGGCCGCGGCCGCGCCGGCGACGGTCGCGGCGGTCGCCGAGCCGGCGAGGGCTCGTCCGCGCAGGCAACCGTGCAGGGCGGCGACGCCGCACGCGGCGGCGATGTTCAGCAGCAGGAGGCGGTCGGCGACGTCGACGAGACGTCCCGGGCCGGCCGTGCCGTACACGACGGCGTACAGGTCGACCGGGACGGTGGCCGCGGCGACGCCCAGGACCGTGAGTTGGAAGAGTCGCGGCCGCCGGAGCGACGCCCGCAGCACGTCGGTCCGCGTCCCGGCCACGGCCAGCGCGGTGAAGAAGACGGCGAAGAGCAGGAACACCGCGACGTCCATCTCAACCGATCTCTCTGGTCGAGCGTTGCCGCGGGCAACGCTGGCGGACGGTGCAACCTCACCTGACGGTCCTGCGACGCGATAGCGGCGGAGAGTCCCCTCCCCGCCGCGCTCGCGTTCTGGTCGGTCCGAGCCCCCCTCGACCGGCCGTTCGGTCGGTCCGAGCCCCCCTCGACCGACCTTGGATGACGTGCCCCCACCCCATCCATCCGTTGCATCGGGGACGGCAGGCCGGTCGTTACACAGTTCTGGGCAATTCGGTAAAAACTGCGCAAAGGTGTTCAGGAGTACCTGTTCCGCACGCGACTACTGTGCGTGCGGGCAGGAACGATCACCCGACGGCGGTCCAGGCCTGGTGGGCGGCGCCGAGCAGGCCGGCGTTGTCGAGTTGGGCCGGCTCGACCGTGAGGTCGGTGACGAAGGGGAGTTGGGCCAGGCGCTTCACCCAGGCCTGGACGGGGTCGAACAGCACCGAGCCGGCCTTCGACACGCCGCCGCCGATGACGACCGTGGTGAGGTCGACGGTGACCGCGGTCGCGACGATCCCAGCAGCGAGCGCCTGCGCCCCGTCGTCGAAGGTGGCCAGCGCGAGCTCGTCGCCGGCGGCCGCGTCGGCGGCCAGTACGGCGGCGTCCACGTCCTCACCTGATCGCCAGCCGCGCCGCTGCGCCCGGGCGACCATCCGCGGGCCGCTGGCGTACGCCTCGACGCAGCCGAACGACCCGCACGCGCACGCCTCGCCGTCCAGGTCGACCACCACGTGACCGATGTGCGCCGCGTTCCCCGACTGGCCGATGACCGGCTTGCCGTCGACGACCAGGCCGCCGCCGACGCCGGTCGACACCACGATCCCGAGCAGCGTGTCGGCCGCCCGGCCGGCCCCGGTCCAGAACTCGCCGAGCGCGAAGCAGTGGCCGTCCACTCCCAGCGTCACCGGTACGTCGCCGACGAGCGCCCGTACCCGGTCGACCAGGGGGAAGTTCCGCCAGCCGGGGATGTTCACCGGTGACACCAACCCGTGCTCCTGGTCCAGCGGGCCGGCCGAACCGATCCCGACCGCGAGCGGCGTGGCGTCGCCGCGGACCTGCGAGATGAGCTCGCCCAGCGCGGCGAACACCTGGTCGGCGTCACCGGGCGGAGTGAGGATCCGGTCGCCGGACAGCGTCCGGCCGTCCGCGGACACGAGAGCGGCGGCCATTTTCGTGCCGCCGATGTCGATTCCGAGAACCGTGTCCTGTTCGCTCAGCGCAACGTCACTCATCGTCCCCCCGTCAGTGGCCGGATCAGGTTGGTCGCTGTCAGCAGGGGATCGGAGCCTCCGGACCGGCCGGCCGAGGTCGTCCCGGCCGGCACCTGTCGACGCGCGCGCAGCGGCCGGCGGCGAAGGTCGCCGCCGAACTGCTCGGGCGAGCAGGCGTGCGTCGGCTGTGCGGTCACGGTGTGGACTCCGTCGAGAGCGGTCTGGGGTCGAGAGACAACGTTATCCGTAGTCGGGCCGGACAGCGAGGGGTCAATTTCAGGAATCCGTCCGATACCTGCGGGAGTACGCTCAGAATTCCCACTGCCGACACCTGACAACGATCGCCCTGAGTGGTCCTGGCGACGCGAATCATGAGCTGTCGGTGACGACTCGACTGCGGCTTTCCGGCGGCGGCACGGAGCCGGGTGGCGGCCGGACCCGCGGCGCGAGAGGGTGTGGGGATGAGTGATCACCTGGATCGTGATGCCGCCGGCGCGCTGATCGTCGGCTTCGACGGGACCACCGCCCCGGACGACCTGCGCCGCGCGGTCGCGGCCGGTCTCGGTGCGGTCATCCTGTTCACCCGGAACGTCGCCGACGCCGAACAGGTCGCGGCCCTGACCGCCGCGTTGCGGGCCGAGCGGTCCGACCTGGTGATCGCGATCGATCACGAGGGCGGCGAGTTCAGTCACCTCGCGCCGGCCAACCCGTGGCCGCTGGCGTCACCGCGGATCCTCGGCGACCTCGACGACGTCGAGCTGACCCGCGCGTCCGCCCGGGACGCGGCCGCCACCCTGGCGAGCCTCGGGATCGACCTGATGCTCGCGCCGTCGGTCGACGTGAACAGCAACCCGGCGAACCCGATCATCTCGACCCGTTCGTTCGGCACCACCGCGGACGTCGTCTCACGCCACGGTGTCGCCTTCGTCGAGGGCGTCCACGAGGCCGGGATCGCGGCCTGCCCGAAGCACTTCCCCGGGCACGGCGACGTCAGCGTCGACTCCCACCTCGACCTGCCACGGGTCGACCGCTCGATCGAGGAGGTGGCCGACGTCGAGCTCGCGCCGTTCAAGGCGACGATCGCGGCCGGCGCCGACGTGGTGATGAGCGCCCACGTCGTCTTCTCGGCGTACGACGACCAACCTGCCACCCTCTCGCAGCGCCTGCTGACCGGACTGCTCCGCGAGGAGCTCGGCTTCCAGGGCGTGATCACCACCGACGCGCTCGAGATGCAGGCGATCACCAAGACGCGGTCGATCGAGGACGCCGCGGTCGCCTCGATCCGTGCCGGGGCCGACCTGGCCATGATCGCGATCGGTGCCGCGGACCCGCGGGCGCTGACCGCCCACGTGGTCGAGGCCGTCACCAACGGGACGCTCGACGCCGAGCGGGTCGGCGACGCCGCCGGCCGGGTCCGTGCGCTGGCCGCGAGCCTGCGGCAGCGCACCCGTCAGCCGGGCCTCGACGGAGCCCCGATCCGCGAGGTCGCCACCCGCGTGGTCGCGAGCCAGACGCTCCCGGCCCTCGGCGGTACGCCGTACGTCGTCGACCTCACGCAGGGACTCCACCCGGCCTGGAACCCGTACTTCAGCGGATTGCCAGAGATCTTCAGCCGGATCGCGCCCGGCTCGGACGGGGTGGTCCTGCGCGGCGAGCACCGGATGCTCGACGGCGCCGGCACGCAGTCCGAAGGCGCGATCGCCCGGGCGGCATCGGCAGCCGCCGGTCGTCCGTTGGTGATCGCCGTGCAGGACGCCGTACGCACGCCGTGGATGCGGGAGGCGCTGACGACGCTCCTGCAGGACCGCGGCGAGGACACGGTGGTCCTGTGCACCGGCATCCCCGAGGACCGCGAGCTGGTGCCCGAGGGAGTGGCGGCAGGTACGACGTCCGGCCGCAACCTGATCGTGCTCGAAGCAGTCGCCCGGGCCCTTACCCGGGACGGCAGCTGAGAGTCAGGTCGAGAGCGTTCTGCTCGACGTAGTTGAGGGCGTGCCGGACCGCGCCGACGGACACGATCGCATCGCCGAGAGACGAGACGGCGACGCGTGGAGGCGTACTGGTGAAGCCGGCCAGCTGCTCCTCGATCTCGGGGAGCAGCGACTTGGCCGCCTCGGCGACCGCTCCGCCGAGCACGACCAGCTCGGGGTTGAACAGGATGCCGAGAGTGGCGACCACCCGGGCGGTCCGGCCGGCGACGTGCTGAAGGATGCCTAGGGCAACCTCATCGCCGGCGTCCGCGGCGGTGAACACCAGCTCCGCGGTCACCGGCCGGTCGGCGGACAACGCCCGCAGCGTCGTGTCGACGGCCGGATCGGCGACGGCCGCGGCGCCCTGATCACGGGCGATCCGGGCGATGCCGTGAGTGTCGCCGACCCCTTCGACGAGCTTGAGGTAGACCATCTCGCCGGCGCCGCCGCGACTGCCGTGCAGCAGCCGGCCGGAGTCCATCAGCCCGGAGCCGAACCGCTCGCTGGCCAGGAGTACGGCGAGGTCGTCGACGTTCCGGCCTTCGCCGCGCCAGTGCTCACCGAGGGCGGCGAGGTTCGCGTCGTTCTCCAGCAGGACCGGCCAGCCGTGCAGCTCGGTCAGCCGCCGGGACAGGCCGGCGTCGAACCGCCGCCAGAACTCGTCGTCGACCAGGATGTTGCCGTCCCGGTCGACCGGCGCGGCCACGCCGGCGCCGGCCGCGAGCACCTGGGCGTCCGTCACCTGGGCGGTCTCGAGGGCCTCGACGACGGTCTCGTGGACGATCTCGGTCCGCTCGGCGGCGGTCGGGTCGCCGGACACCGAGCGCACCACCTTGGCGATCGTCTCGCCGCGCAGGTCGGCGACCAGCACGGTGGTCTTGCCGGCGCCGATGTCGATGCCCAGCACGCTGCCGGCGGCGCTGTTGTACTCGAACCGGCGCGACGGCCGGCCGACCGAGGTGTCGTCGCGGCCCGGGTCGTGCTCGACGACCCACCCCATCGAGATCAGGTCGTTGCAGACCGCGTGCACGGTGGCCCGGGTCAGTCCGGTCGCCTCGATCAGGCCGGTTCCGGTCATCACCCCGGTCTTGGCCAGGACGCCGAGTAGCTTGCCCGCGTTGACCCGGCGCAGCATCGGCGGCGTCGCCGTGGGCGGAGTGGCCGCTGGTCTCGCCATGGAAGCCCCTTGACCTGTTGTTGAACGGAAGCGCAGAATACTGCAGAATCTAAATTTAGAGTCTATATAAACAAGCGGGCACCGTCGCCGCAACCGCCTGGAATCCCCTGGACCCGCGCCTTCCGACCCAAGTGAGGCTTTCTTGACCAGCACGCAGCCGACGACAGACCGAGACTGGTGGCGTCAGGCCGTCGTCTACCAGATCTACCCGCGCAGCTTCGCCGACTCCAACGGCGACGGCGTGGGTGACCTGCCGGGCATCATCAGCCGTGTTCCGTACCTCGCGTCCCTAGGTATCGACGCGGTCTGGTTGAGCCCGTTCTACCCCTCCGCCCTGGCCGACGGCGGGTACGACGTCGACGACTACCGCAACGTGGACCCGCGGCTCGGCACCCTGGACGACTTCGACCGGCTGGTGGCCGCGCTGCACGACGCGGGCATCAAGCTGATCGTCGACATCGTCCCGAACCACACCTCCGACCGGCACGAGTGGTTCGTCGAGGCGGTGGACGCCGGGAAGGGCTCGCCGGCCCGGGAGCGGTACGTCTTCCGCGAGGGCCAGGGCGACCAGCCGCCGTCGGACTGGGACTCGGTCTTCGGCGGCTCCGCCTGGGCGCAGGTCGAGGACGGGGAGTGGTACCTGCACATGTTCGCGGCCGAGCAGCCGGACCTGAACTGGGAGCACCCGGAGGTCCGGGCCGACTTCCTGCAGACGCTGAGGTTCTGGTCGGACCGCGGTGTCGACGGTTTCCGCGTCGACGTCGCGCACGCCCTGGTGAAGAACCTGAGCGAGCCGTTCCCGTCGAAGACCACGCTGCCCCGGCAGTCGGAGTCGAACGGCGCACACCCGCTCTGGGACCAGGACGGCGTCCACGAGATCTACCGCGAGTGGCGGCAGGTCCTGAACGAGTACGACCCGCCCCGGTCGGCGGTGGCCGAGGCCTTCGTGCCGGCCGCCCGCCGGGCCCGGTACGCGAGTGCCGACGGTCTCGGGCAGGCGTTCAACTTCGACCTGCTGCAGGCGGACTGGGAGTACGCGAGGTTCCGGCAGGTGATCGAGGACAACCTCGCGCTGGCCGAGCTGAACGGATCGTCCTCGACCTGGGTGTTCTCGAACCACGACGTCGTCCGGCACGCGACCCGGTACGGGTTGCCGAAGGACCCGTCCGGTCTCTGGCAGGACGGCAAGGCCTGGCTGCTGAGCAACGGCACCGAGCCGACGGTCGACGTCGAGCTGGGGCTACGGCGGGCCCGGGCGGCGGTGCTGCTGATGCTGGCGCTGCCGGGATCGGCGTACCTGTACCAGGGTGAGGAGCTCGGGCTGCAGGAGGTCGGTGAGCTGCCGGCGGCGAACCTGCAGGACCCGGCGTACTTCCGGTCGAAGGGTGCGGAGAAGGGCCGGGACGGCTGCCGGGTGCCGATCCCGTGGACGGTCGGCGGCCTGTCGTTCGGCTTCGGCTCGGGCGGTTCGCACCTGGTCCAGCCGAAGTGGTTCGGCGGGTACTCGGTCGAGGCCCAGGAGGGAGATCCGGAGTCGACCCTCAGCCTGTACCGCAAGGCGCTCGCCGTCCGGCGGGGGCTGCAGACCGGCAACTCGCTGACCTGGGTCGAGGGCGGTGACGAGGCCCTGCACTTCGTGCGGCCCGGCGGCTGGCAGTCGATCACCAACTTCGGTGCCGCGCCGATCGAGCTCCCCGAGGCCGCGGTCGTGCTGTCCAGCGGACCGCTCGAGGGCGACAAGCTCCCCGGCGACACCACCGCCTGGCTGATCTGAGCCCACACGCTCCGTGGATCCTGCCTACCCAGGATCCACGGACCCCCGTGCGGCAGGATGGGGCTGTGAATCCGACGGTGGGTGATGTGGTTGCCGTGCTCGACCGGCTGTACGACCCGGCCTGGGCGGAGAGCTGGGACGCGGTCGGGCTGGTGACCGGGGACCCGGAGCAACCGGTCCGGCGGATCCTGTTCGCGGTCGACCCGATGCGGGCGGTCGTGGACGAAGCCGTCGCCGGTGACTTCGACCTCTTGATCACCCACCATCCCCTCCTGCTGCGCGGGGTCAACAGTGTCGCGGCGACGACGCCCAAGGGCCGCGTGATCCACGACCTGATCCGGAGCAACACCGCCCTGCACGTGTGCCACACCAACGCGGACAACGCGAACCCCGGCGTCAGCGACGCGCTCGCGGCGGCGCTCGGGCTGCAGGACACCCGCCCGCTCAAGGCGATGCCCGCGGACCCGATGGACAAGCTCGTGGTCTTCGTCCCGGTCGAGGAGGCGCAGGCGATGCTCGACGCGCTGTCGAAGGCCGGCGCGGGCCGCATCGGCGACTACGAGCGGGCCGCTTGGAGCGGGACCGGCGAAGGAACGTTCCGGCCGCTCGAAGGCGCCAACCCGACGATCGGTCAGGTCGGCGACATCGAGGTGGTCGCCGAGAACCGGCTCGAAATGCTCGTGCCGCGCCGCAACCGCCGGGCCGTCGTCGAGGCGTTGAAGGCGGCCCACTCCTACGAGGAGCCGGCGTACGACGTCTACGAGTTGGCCGCGTTGCCGAGTGAGCGAGGTGGTGGGCGGGTCGGCGTACTCCCCGAGCCGATGCCGTTGGCGGAGTTCGCCCGGCTCGTCGGCGACAACCTGCCGCGGACGGAGCACGGCGTACGGGTGTCGGGGGACCCTGAGCGGACCGTCTCGACGGTCGCTGTGGTCGGGGGAGCGGGTGACTCGGAGTTCGACCGGGTTCGTGCGGCCGGCGTGGACGCGTACGTCACCGCGGACCTGCGGCACCATCCCGCCACCGAGGCCCGCGCGTACGACGACGGGCCCGCGCTCGTGGACGTCGCGCACTGGGCCAGCGAGTGGCCGTGGTTGCGGGACGCGCAGCGGCTCCTGCTCGAGGGGTTGGCAGCCCAAGGCAGTACCGTGGACACTCACATCTCGACGCTCCGCACGGACGCGTGGAACCTGCGGCTCTGAACGCCCGCGGTACGGAAAACTGAACGATCGAAGGAGCCGACCCTGAACGCCGAGCCCGCCGTCCAACGCCGGTTGCTGGACCTGCAGGATCTCGACCTGCAGCTGGATCAGGTCGCCCACAGACGCCGGTCGCTGCCGGAGCACCAGGCGCTGACCGAGCTGACCGCCGAGAAGTCGGTCGTCGACCGCGACCTGGTGACCGCCGACACCGAAGTCAGCGACCTGCAGCGCGAGCAGAAGAAGGCTGACACCGACGTCGAGCAGGTGCGCCAGCGCAAGGCACGCAACCAGCAGCGGCTCGACTCCGGTCAGGTCACCTCGCCGCGCGACCTGGAGAACCTGCAGCACGAGATCGGCTCGCTGGACCGGCGGATCTCCGACCTGGAGGACGCCGAGCTCGAGGTGATGGAGAAGCTGGAGGCGGCCGAGGCGGTGCAGGCCGACCTGCGGACTCGCGCCGAGTCGTTCGCGGGCCGGCAGGCTGAGCTGGAGAGCTCCCGGGACGCCGCGCTCAAGGAGCTCGACGAGCAGCGCGCGCAGGTCGGTGACCAGCGGGCCACGATCGCCGCCGAGCTGCCGGACGACCTGGTCGCGCAGTACGAGAAGCTCCGTGAGCGCAACGGCGGGATCGGCGCCGCGCCGCTGGTCGGCAAGCGTTGCATGGGTTGCCGGATGGAGCTCACGCCGTCCGACCTCAACCGGATCAAGGCCGCCGCGCCGGACGCCGTACTGCGCTGTGAGGAGTGCGGCCGCATCCTGGTCCGCACTTCGGAGAGCGCCGCATGACCTACGACCACGTGATCGTGGAGGCGGACGGTGGTTCGCGCGGCAATCCCGGACCGGCGGCGTACGGCGCGCTCGTGCGCGACCCGGCGACCGGCGAGGTGATCGCGCAGGCCGGGAAGACGCTCGGGATCGCCACCAACAACGTCGCCGAGTACTCCGGCCTGGTCGCCGGGCTGGAGCTGGCCGCGGAGTACGCGCCGAACGCCTCGATCGAGGTGCGGATGGACTCCAAGCTGGTGATCGAGCAGATGGCCGGCCGGTGGAAGATCAAGCACCCCGACCTGCAGCCGCTCGCGGTCAAGGCACAGGGGCTCGCGCCGTTCGGGACCGAGTGGACGTGGGTGCCGCGCGCGCAGAACGCCGCCGCGGACGCGCTCGCGAACATGGCGCTCGACGGCGTACCGATCCCGCTCACGCCCGAGGCCGTCGCGCCTGGTCCGGCGGTGGCGAAGGAGCCGTCGGACCTGCAGAAGGCCTTGCAGGGCTGGGGACCGCAGGCCGAGCCGCCGACCCAGCTGATCTTCCTGCGGCACGGCGAGACCCCGCACACCGTGGAGAAGCGGTTCTCCGGATCGGGTGGCGACAACCCGGGGCTGAGCGACACCGGCCGCGCGCAGGCGCACGCGGCCGCGGAGTACCTGGCCCGCATCGGCGGTGTGGACGCGCTCGTGGTGTCGCCGATGCGGCGGACCCGGGAGACCGCCGAGATCGTCGGCGCCGGACTCGGGCTGGAACCGATCGTCGACGAGGGCTGGGTCGAGGTCGCGTTCGGCGACTGGGACGGGCACACGTTCGCGGAGGTCCAGCAGAAGTGGCCGGACGCGCTGAACGCGTGGCTCGAGTCGACCGCGGTCGCACCGCCCGGCGGTGAGTCGTTCGACGCGAGCGCCCGGCGGGCCCGGTCGGCGCGGGACAAGCTGCTGGCGAAATATCCGGGGAAGACCGTCGTCGTGGTCACCCACGTGACGCCGATCAAGCTGATGGTCCGGTCGGTGCTGCAGGCCCCGATGGCGTCGCTGTTCCGGATGGAGTTGCGCCCGGCAACCGTGACCGAGATCCACTGGTACGCCGACGGCCTCGCGTCACTCCGCTCGTTCAACGTCCAACCCTCGCTAGGCTGAGGCCCGGACGGACGACCGACCAGGACGGAGCGCACCGGTGCCGCTGCAGAGGGTTCATTTCGCCGACGAGGTTCCCGAGGTCTTCCGCGCGTCCTTGCAGGACATCCGGCGCGAGCTCGAGGTGCCGGCCGAGTTCCCGCCCGACGTGGTCGCGGCGGCGATCCAGGCGGCGAAGAACCCGCGGCTGCCCGAGCTCGACCGGACGAGCATCGAGTTCGTCACCATCGACCCGCCGGACTCGATGGACCTGGACCAGGCGCTGCACATCGAGCGCGCGGGCGATGGTTACACGGTCCACTACGCGATCGCGGACGTCGCCGCCTTCGTCCAGGCCGGAGACCCGGTCGACGTCGAGGCGCGCCGCCGCGGCGTGACCCTGTACGCGCCGGACAAGCGCACACCGCTGCATCCGCCGGAGCTGTCCGAGGGGGCGGCCTCGCTGCTGCCCGACCAGGTTCGTCCGGCCGTGCTGTGGACGATCTCGCTCGACGCCGACGGCGAGACGACCGAGGTCACCTGCGAGCGCGCGCTGGTGAAGTCCCGCGCGAAGCTCAACTACGCCGGCGTCCAGCACGACCTCGACGCCGGCGGCGCCTCGGAGTCGCTGCAGTTGCTGCGCGAGGTCGGCCGGCTCCGCGAGCAGCGCGAACTCGACCGCGGCGGCGTGAACCTGCCGATCCCGGACCAGGAGGTCGTCACCTCCGACCACGGCTGGGGCCTGGAGTTCCGGGCGCCGCTCCCGGTCGAGGGCTGGAACGCGCAGATCTCGCTGCTGACCGGGATGGCCGCGGCGGACCTGATGACCGGCGGCGGGATCGGCATCCTGCGGACGCTGCCGGAGTCGCACGAAGACCTCCGGCGCAAGCTGGGCAGCACGGCGAAGGCGCTCGGGATCGCCTGGCCGGAAGGGATGTCGTACGCCGCGTTCATCCACGGCCTCGACCCGAAGGTGCCGGCGCACGCGGCGATGCTGGCGGCGTGCACGGTGCTGTTCCGCGGGGCTGGGTACGTCGCGTTCGCGGGGGCCGTGCCGGAGCAACCGCAGCACGCCGCGATGAAGGCGGAGTACGCGCACGTCACCGCGCCGTTGCGGCGGCTGGTCGACCGCTGGACCAGCGAGATCTGCGTGGCGCTGTCCGCGGGCACCGAGGTTCCCGGGTGGGTGCGCGAGTCGATGGACGAGATCCCGAAGATCATGGACGACGCCGACCGCCGGGCGAACGCGTACGAGCGGTCGATCGTCGGCATGGTCGAGGCCGGCCTGGTCGCCGAGCAGGTCGGGTCCGAGTTCGACGGCGTCATCACCGAGGTCGACCAGCGCGAGAACACCCGCGGAACCGTCGTGCTGTCGACGCTGGCGATCGAGGGCCGGGTCTCCGGTGCGACGCCGCTGCCGCTGGGCCAGTCGGTCCGCGTGAAGCTGGTCGAGGCCGACATCGCCAAGCGCGTGGTGGCGTTCGAGCTAGTCAGCTAGGTAGTCCTCGACGGCCCTGGTCGTCCGGTCGAGGTCGCCGGTCGCCAGCAGGTCGAGCAGCGCGCCGCGCAGCATCGCCAGTACGGCGGTACGTCGTGCCTCGGCCCCGGAGGTCCCGGGGTCCGGCTGACTCGCCTTGAGCAGCTCAAGCCAGTCGTGCACGGTCGAGCGGCCGTAGTCCGCCCACGGGCCGTCCGGTGCGACCAGCGAACGCCCGTACGCCTCCACCCAGAACTTCATCAACGGCCGCCGTTCGGGGGCGGCCAGCCAGGTCCACAGCTCCCGGGCGACCACGGTCAGTCCGGGCGGTTCGTCGTACCGGCCGTCGAGCTGTCGCAGCAGCTCGAGCTCGTCGGCGCGGGCGCGGGCGAGCAGGGCGCGGATCAGGCCGTCCTTGCTGTCGAACAGGAACAGCAGCACCCGCGGGCTGGAGCCGATCGCGGTGGCGAGTGGACGCAGCGAGAGGTCGGCCAGACCGTGCGTGAGCGAGTACGCGTACGCGCGCTCGAGCAGCTCCTGCTGGCGCGCGGAAGGGGCTGGCTTCGTGGACGGCATGGGGCTAGTATCTCGTACTGAAACAGTCGTGTCAGTAGATTGGGGCCGATGGATGACGTCGATCAGGAAACTGGGGGAGCCGGGGGACCTCGGGTGGGTGGTGCAGGCGCATGCGGAGATCTACGCGGCGGAGTACGGCTGGGGGGCGTCGTACGAGACGCTGATCGCCCAGATCGTGACCGCGTACGCGACCGAGCACGATGACAGTCGCGAGGCCGCGTGGATCGCCGAGGTCGACGGGAAGCGGGCCGGCAGCATCTTCTGCGTCCGCGGCCCGGACGAGGCGACCGCTCAGCTGCGGCTCCTCCTGGTCACGCCGGACGCGCGTGGACTGGGCCTGGGCGCTGAGCTGGTCGACACCTGCCTCGCCTTCGCGAGGTCAGCCGGCTACAAGCGGATGGTGCTGTGGACCAACGATCCGCTTGTCGCCGCCCGGCACATCTACCTCGCCCGCGGCTTCCGGCTGACCGCGTCCGAGCCGCATGAGTCGTGGGGGACCGAATTGGTCGGGCAGACGTACGAACTCGACCTCGGTTAGCTGCTGCACGCCGGCGCGCCCGGGGCTGGGGCGCGGTGGATCGCGTGCGCGAGGAACGTGCTGACGTAGCCGTTCTGGACGCGGAGCGCATGCCGCGGACCGGCGCTGCCGAGCGGAAGATACTGCCGTAGCGGGGCGGCCAGGTAGTACGCGCCGTAGTCGGTGAAGTTGTAGTGGCTCGTCCCCGGGATCGTCGCGCACCACGACGTACCCTTGCTTGCTTCGAGCAACGACAGCGTGCGGTCGCGGTCGTCGTCGCCACGGGCGTCCGGGCCGCACACGCCGGTGATGCAGGAGTCGTCGGCGCCGAGCAGCAGGATCGGCGCCTGGACGCCCTTGCGCACGACCTCGCCGTACGGAACCCCGTCCAGGTCGACCGCCGCCGCACAGCGCGTGTCGGTCCGGCACGCCTCCAGGGCAGCGGCTCCGCCGAACGAGTGGCCGACGTACGACGTACCGACGCCCAGCACGCTGTTCGGCAGCTGCTTGGCGACCATCGAACCGGCGAACCGCGCGTCCGCGGCCCAGATCCCGGCCAGGTGGTCGCCCTGCTGCTCGAGATCGTCCGGCTTGGCCGCCTCCTTGCTCTCCACCTTCTGTCCACCGAGCACGGTGAGATCCGCGCTGTACGTCGGTGTGACGCCGGCGACCAGGTAGCCGTGACTCGCGAGATCCTCGGCGAGACTGGCGTACATCGGCGCCGAGAGCCCGAGCCCCGGCATCAGCACGACGACCGGGAACCGGCCCGGCGCGACCGCGACGCGATCGAACGCGGGATCTCTGACCGTGTCGAAGGATCCTTGGAAGACCGAGGCCGGCGGCTTCAGTTGGAGGTCCGTCCACAGGCCCGGTGCGTACTGCACCTTGCGGCCGGTCGTCTCCTTCGCCACCGGATACCAGAGCCAGACGGAAAGCTTCCGCTGACCATCGCCGAACGGGTCCTTGCGAGCGGCGTCGGTCCACTCGAACGTCCTGCGCCCGACCTGATGGTTGCCCGTCGGATCAGGCAAAGCCACCGGCTCCGACCGCTGCACCGCCACCCAGCCGACATACCCACTACCCGCGAGCAGCACCAGCAGCACAAGGATCACCGTCCCCGTCCGCAACCGCCGCGCCCTTCGCCACACCACCCCCTAAGCCTGCCACCTGGTCGGCCCACGCGTGCTGCGGAAGCAGCCCACGCGTGCTGCGCGCGCTCCCACCCGGCCCCCGGCAGCGCCGGTGCAGGATTTGCCGGCTACCGCCGGCGGTTTTGCGGTGCTGCCGCCCCGGCTTGGCGACGGGCTTATCGCCCGTTGTGCGCGGGTGCCGCCGCGGGTGGGTGCTGGTCGGCGTCCGTCAGGCAGACGACTGTGGTGACAAAGCACGTGGAGGAACTGAGGGGCGATGTGCGGACTGACTGTGGCGACCACAACCGCAATCAGCTCGACCCACCGCACGCGTCTCACACCACAGTCACCGCGATCCGGGTCCGCTCGTGTGCTGGCGTGCACCTAGCCGTCACTCGTGCGCGACAGCGCACTCGATGGGCGATAAGCCCGTGCACGCGGGCGATAGCCCCGCCGTCCGCCGGCGGTACCGGCAGCAGGATGCACGGCGACGAAGCCGGGGGAGGGCGGGAGCGCGCGGAGTTGCCGTGCCGAGGAGCGACGCGACGAGGACCGGCTGCGCAGCACGCGTGGGTCGGCTGTTGAAGGAACGGGTCGGTCTGTAAGCCGGATTCTGTGGTGGCGATCATCCATCTACGGTGACCGTTGCCGGGCACCTCCAGCGGCCTACCCGCGAGCTCGGGCGGGCAGCCCTCGGACGCTCGCGCGGACGGTGGTTGCCCATCGTCCTTCTTGGCCTTGCTCCACGTGGGGTTTACCGAGCCTCCGCAGTCACCTGCGGAGCTGGTGGTCTCTTACACCACCCTTTCACCCTCACCCGCACTCCGATGAACCACGGGGTTCACCGGAGCCGCTGGCGGTCTGCTCTCTGTGGCACTGTCCCGCGGGTTGCCCCGGGTGGGTGTTACCCACCACGCTGCCCTGTGGAGTCCGGACTTTCCTCGGCGCCCACCGGTGGGTGGACGACGCGATCGCCCGACCGACCCGTTCCACTGTCAGGATACGGCCTCGGCGGTGACTTCCGGCCAACGGCCGTCGGCGCCGCGTTCGTACGGGCGTACGTCGACCACGGCGTCCAGGTTGAGCGGCCCGTAGATGTGCGGGAAGTTGATGCCGATCCCGTCGAGGTCCTCGTCGCAGAGCGCGGACACGAGCCGCTCGGTGTCGATCACCAGCAGGCACAGCGGTTGTACGACGTCGGCGTACACGAAGTTCGCGACCATGGCCACCTGCTCGGGGCGCGAGGCGTGGATGAACGTCGCGCCGTCGTCGAGGCTCTTGCCGCGCGTCGACCACCGGTAGCAGCCGGCCTGCTTGGCGGCTTCCCACTGGTCCGGGAACGCGATGTGCAGAATCGTCGCCATGGGCCGAGGCTATCCAGGTCGCCGGTCCGGGCCGCTGTTGCGACACTCGCTGGTTGTTTCGATGTCACCGACCGCCGCTAACGTGCCGGGCATGACACCGCCCAGAGCAGAGCTCGATCGTCGCAGGTTCCTCGGTGCCGTCGGAGGTGTCGCCGGGCTGGCGGCGCTGTCGCAGTTGCCGGTGGGTCCGGCGAACGCGACCCCGCGGCCGGCCGGCGGAAACTACCCGTTCGCACTCGGTGTGGCCAGTGGCGACCCGACCCCGACCGGCGTCGTGTTGTGGACCCGGCTCGTGCCGGACAAGTTCGTGCCGGGCGGTGGGATGCCGGCTACCAAGGTGCCGGTGCAGTGGCAGATCGCGCTCGACCCGCACTTCCGCCGAGTCGTGCGGACCGGTACGACGTGGGCGCTGCCCGAGCTCGCCCACTCGGTGCACGTCGAGGTGGAGGGCCTGGCGCCCGACCGCGAGTGGTTCTACCGGTTCCGGTACCGCGCCGACGTGTCGCCCACCGGCCGTACGCGGACCGCGCCGGTGCGCACCGGACGGCACGCCGAGGTGAAGTTCGCGTTCGCGTCCTGCCAGGAGTGGTCGAGCGGCTACTACTCAGCCCTGCGGCACATGGCCGACGAGGACCTCGACCTGGTCCTGCACCTCGGCGACTACGTCTACGAAGGTGGTATTCCGGCGGACGGCGGCTACCGGAAGACCCCGGTGCCGGCGGTGCTCGGGACCGCTCCGCGCGACGTGGAGCGCTGGCGCATGCAGTACGCGCTGTACAAGAGCGACCCGGATCTCCAGGCGGCGCACGCCCGCTTCCCGTGGATGGTGACCTGGGACGACCACGAGGTCCAGAACGACTACGCCAACTCGCAGTCGCAGTACGAGGGCGACATCTCGGCGTTGCGCGCGGCGGCGTACCAGGCCTGGTACGAGCACCAGCCGGTACGGCGTCCTGCCCGGCCGGCCGGTGAGGGTCCGCGGATCTACCGGCGGCTGCAGTGGGGCGATCTCGCGCAGTTCGACGTGATCGACGGTCGGCAGTACCGCAGCGTCCCGCCGTGCGGGTGGGGCGAGGCCGACGCCTGCGATGGCGGCTACGACCCGTCGATCACGATGCTCGGCCGGACGCAGGAGAAGTGGCTGTACGACGGCCTGAAGCGGTCGCGGGCGCGATGGGACGTGCTGGCGAGCAACGTGATGCTCGGCCGGCTCGACCACGACGGCGCGGCCGGCGACCTGCTCTGGCACGACGCGTGGGACGGGTTCCCGGGCGCACGGCAACGGCTGATCGAAGCGTGGGACCGAGCGGACACCCGCAACCCGGTGGTCGTCACCGGCGACTGGCACTCCACCTTCGTCAACGACATCCACGCGAACTTCGACCGCGAGGGCACACCGGTGGTGGCGACCGAGTTCGTCGGTACGTCGCTGACCAGTAACGGCGACGGTGAGGTGTACGGGCCGTACTACGGGCCGATGATCAAGTACAACCCGCACATCAAGTTCTTCGACGGTGACCGGCGAGGATACGTCCGCTGCACGATCGACCGCGAGCAGTTCCGCACGGACCTGCGGATGGTCACCACGGTGAGCCGGTCCGACGCGCCGAAGTACACGTACGCGTCGTTCGTCGTGGAGGACGGGCGTCCGGGAGCCGTGAAACTCTGATCGGTGCCTGCGCGGGTCGATTAGGGTGCTCGGCATGGCGAAGGATGAGAACACCGAGGCGACCTCCGAGGTGGCGGCCGAGCAGACGAAGCCGGCCACACCCACCGACGACCTGGTGTCGACGCAGCACGTGTTGCCGGTCGGCCGGCGGAAGCTGAAGTACACCGCGACCACCGGCCGGATCGTGCTGCGGCAGGAGGTACTGACCGAGGGTAAGTTCGACGGGTTGCGCCCGAAGGCGGAGGTGTTCCTGACCGCCTACACGCTGGACGACGCGGATCCGGCCGACCGGCCGGTCACGTTCGCGTTCAACGGCGGTCCCGGCTCGTCGAGCATCTGGTTGCACCTCGGGCTGCTCGGTCCGCGCCGGGTCGTGTCCGGTGACGCGGGTGAGCTCGCGCCCCCGCCGTACGGACTCGTGGACAACGAGGAGTCGTTGCTGCAGCACAGCGACGTCGTCTTCATCGACCCGGTGTCGACGGGCTACTCGCGGACCGTCGAGGGCGAGAAGCCGGGCGACTACCACGGCTTCACCCGCGACCTGGAGTCAGTCGGTGAGGTGATCCGGCTGTGGACGTCGCGCAACGGGCGGTGGATGTCGCCCAAGTTCCTCGCCGGTGAGTCGTACGGTACGACGCGCGCCGCGGGACTGGCCGCGCACCTGCAGGAGCGGTACGGCATGTACCTGAACGGCGTGATGCTGATCTCCGCCGTGCTCGAGTTCGGCACGCTCGACTTCACCCCGGGCAACGACCTGCCGTACACACTGTTCCTGCCGTCGTACGCCGCGATCGCGCACTACCACGGTCTCGTGCCGGACCGGACGCTCGACGAGGTGCTCGCGGACGCCGAGCGGTTCGCGGCCGGGCGGTACCCGAACGCGCTTGCTCAGGGCAACCGGATCCCGGACGACTACCGGGCCGAGGTGGTCAGCCGGCTGGCGGCGCTGACCGGGCTGTCCGAGGACTACCTCGACCGGGTGAACCTGCGGATCGAACACATGCGGTTCTTCGCCGAGCTGCTGCGCTCGCGCCGTCAGGTGATCGGCCGGCTGGACGGCCGGTTCACCGGCTGGGACGCGGACTACGCCGGCGAGACACCGGGCAAGGACCCGTCGTTCAGCGCGATCATCGGTCCGTACACGGCCGCGCTGAACCACTACGTCCGGGTGGAGCTCGAGTACCAGAACGACCTGCCGTACGAGATTCTCAACATGGACGCGGCGAAGAACTGGTCGTTCAAGGAGTTCGAGGGCCAGCAGATCACGGTCGCGGAGAAGCTCGCCGAGGCGATGCGCGTCAACCCGCACCTCAAGGTCCACGTCGCCTCCGGTCACTACGACGGCGCGACGCCGTACTTCGCCACCGAGCACACCCTCGCCCGCCTGCAGATCCCCGCCGAACTCACCACCAACATCGAGACGAAGTACTACCCCGCGGGCCACATGATGTACATCCACGAAGAGTCCCGGCTCCAGCAATCCGAGGACCTGGCGGCGTTCATCCGCTCAGCGTCGAACCGATGACCGAGGCGGCGGACGCGCAGGCCATAACAATCGTGGCCGCGCGCGATCCGCACGCCTGAGCTCGTCGCCTCACCGTCATTGTGATGGCGTGGAGGTCCGCAGTCTCAGGGGAGGGTGAGGACCTCGGCGCCGGTGTCGGTCACGACGAGGGTGTGCTCGAACTGGGCGGTGATCGACTTGTCCTTGGTGGTCGCCGTCCAGCCGTCGTCCCACAGGTCGTACTCGTACGTGCCGAGCGTGAGCATCGGCTCGATCGTGAACGTCATCCCGGGCTCGATCACGTCGTCGAACCGCTCGTCGTCGTAGTGCGGGATGATCAGGCCGGAGTGGAACGACGTCGCGATGCCGTGACCGGTGAAGTCGCGGACGACGCCGTACCCGAACCGCTTCGCGTAGGACTCGATCACCCGGCCGATGATGCTGACCTGACGCCCCGGCCGGACGGCCTTGATGCCACGGTTGAGCGCCTCGTGCGTCCGCTCGACCAGCAGCCGGACCTCGTCGTCCACGTCGCCGACCAGGAAGGTCGCGTTGGTGTCGCCGTGCACCCCGTCGAGGAACGCGGTGATGTCGACGTTCACGATGTCGCCGTCCTCGAGCGGACGGTCGTCCGGGATGCCGTGGCAGATCACCTCGTTGACCGACGTGCACAGCGACTTGGGGTAGCCGCGGTAGCCCAGCGTCGACGGGTACGCCCCGCGTTCGACCAGGTACTCGTGGCCGATCGCGTCGAGCTCGTCGGTGGTCACCCCGGGCTTCGCGGCCGCACCGACGGCCTGCAGCGCCTGCGCCGCCAGCTTGCTCGCCACCCGCATCCGGTCGACGACCTCCGGCGCCGTGACGTAGGAACCGTCGTACGGCGTCGGGCCCGGCTTCCCGACGTATTCGGGGCGCGGGATGGACGCGGGGACTTCGCGGCGCGGCGAGATGATGCCGGGAGTGAGAGGCGACATGGTGGGAACATTGTAGTGAGCTGCGACAAGACTCCCGGGAGGCGGTCATCCAGATGAGCGACGATCACAGCAACGAGTGGTACTACAACGTCAAGACCGGCAAGGTCGAGCCGTACCAGGGAGAGAAGTCCGCCGACCGGCTCGGACCGTACAACTCGCCGGAAGAGGCGGCCCGCGCACTCGAGAAGGTCCAGGAGCGCAACGAGGCCTGGGACAACGACCCCAAGTGGAACGACGACTGATCACACCCCGCGGTTCGACCGCGGCCCGAACGCACCTGAGGGGCACCACCGTCGTCGGTGGTGCCCCTCGGTTTTTGTCGGTCGGCGTCCCGTGCGAACGGACGCCCGGCTCAGCGCGCGACCCGTCGGGCCGCGGTCTTGCGGGCCGGAGCCTTGCGAGCCGGAGCCTTCTTCGCCGCGACCTTGCGCGCGGGCGCCTTCTTCGCGGCCGTCCGCTTCGCCGGGGCCTTCTTGGCAGCCGTCCTCTTGGCGGCGGTCTTGGCCGGGGCCTTCTTCGCCGCGGTCTTCTTGGCGGTCGTCTTCTTCGCGACCGTCTTCTTCGCCGGGGCCTTCTTGGCCACCGACTTCGTGGCCGTCGCCCGCTTCGCCGGCGCCTTCTTCGCGACGGTCTTCCGCGCGGTCGTCTTCTTGGCCGGGGCCTTCTTCGCGGTCGTCTTCTTCGCCGTCGTCTTCTTGGCGGCGGTCTTCTTCGCAGCAGTTGTCTTCTTGGCGGCGGTCTTCTTGGCAGGCGCCTTGGAGACTGCCTTCTTTGCCGCACTCACCTTCTTCGTCACTGTCTTCTTCGCTGCGCTGACCTTGCGCGCGGACGTCGTCCTCGTCGCGCTGGCCTTCTTGGCGACAGTCTTCTTGGCGGGAGAAGCCTTTTTGGCTGTCGCCTTCCCTGCGGCTGCCTTCTTGGCTGGCACTCTGCCTCCTTGGTGCGGCTGAGGAAAACCACGGTGGATTCCTCGTCGTCATGATGATGACAACACTTGGTGGCTACGTAAAGCACCCGAAACGTCTTCAGGTTAAGGCGTCCTGGCGGCCAACCTGCGCGCAAATGCCGAAAATCCTTGTGCAGAAGGGATTCCGTCGCGCTAAGAGCATGCCCGAAGGGTGTAAGAATTTCTTGACGACACGCGCACGAAGTTCGTGTCGAACGGCCCGATCGGCGAGTGTTGTCGTCGGCAACGGCCTGTGCGAAGTGAGGTGACGGACATGTCGGAGAGCGGGTACGACGACCGTGGAGGCACGCGATGAGAGAGTTCACCGACGACCTCGGCAACGTCGTCGTACTGCCGTCGGAGGTACGTCGCGTGGTCAGCATCGTGCCGTCGTTGACCGAGTCGATCGCGGCGACGCACGAGCACTTGCTGGTCGGTGCGACGGACTGGTGCACACATCCCACGCACCTCGACGTAACGCGTGTCCGCGGCACCAAGAATCCCGATCTCGACGTCATCGAAACGCTCGCGCCGGACGTCGTGATCGCCAACGCCGAAGAGAATCGCGTCGTCGATCTCGACGCGTTGCGTGCGAGTGGATTCGCGGTCTGGACCACCTCACCCACCACTCTCGACGAATCACTCGACTCACTCGAACGCATGCTGTCCGCGATCACCGGCGCGTTGCCGGAGTGGTTGCGACAAGCACGCGACGTGTGGAGTACGCCGTACGCCGGGAAGCGTCGGCGGGCCGTCGTACCGATCTGGCGTCGACCGTGGATGGCATTGGGACGGGACACATTCGCCGGTGATCTGTTGTCGCGGATCGGCGTCGACAACGTGTTCGCCGAATCCGGTGAACGTTATCCGCGGATCGATCCGGACGCGTTGCCTGCTTACGACCTCGTGGTGTTGCCGGACGAGCCTTATGCGTTTTCTCCGGACGACGGTCCGGAGGCATTCACGCAGCCGGCGAAGTGTGTGTCGGGCCGGCATCTGACCTGGTACGGACCGTCACTTGTCGAAGCGCGGGACCTGCTCACCCGGCAGCTCGCCTGATGGTTGCTGCGCTCACCGGACGGCGGTCGTGACGTGCGACACGGTAGCTGCGGAGTCAGCTAGCGCGTTAGGTATGCCACACCTACACTCGCTGCGTGCGACCGATGACCGCGAAGAAGAAGTGCTGCAAGGACAAGCCGAGGTGCAAGAAGTGCCCGGTCGTCCTCAAGCGGCTGGCCGACGCCGGCTGTGCCGAGCGGCTCGATCGCGTCCACTACCTGGTCGACAAGAAGGTCAAGAAGAAGGTCCTCAAAGAGGCCCGCAGCCGCTGACCGCCTTCCTCTCCACTAGCTCCCGAGTCGGTTCAGGAGGCGCGGCGGAGGGTGATGGCGTCGGCTGCCTGCCGCAGCAGACCGGGGATGGTGACGTGGGCGGCCTGACCGGTCGCTTCGAGGTCGTCGCCGTACCACCAGCCGTGCGCGCTGATCGTCTCCAGTTCGAGCTGCTCCTGGTTGGCGAACGTCACGTCCACCCCGTCCACCGCGACCGCGAAGACCGTCTGGTGCTGGATGATCGGGCAGCCGCCCCACTCGTACTCGACCGTGTTCGTCGCCAGCGGCGTACCGAGTGACTCCATCGGCAGGTGGATGCCGACCTCCTCACGCAACTCCCGGCTCGCCGCCTCCGCGACCGTCTCGCCCGCCTCGACACCTCCGCCGATCGTGAACCAGTACGGCGTCTGCGGTTTCAGCGGATCCCAGCCGTGCAACAGCAACACCCGGCCGTCCGGGCGGACCGGCAGCACGCGCGCCGTCGTACGTCGCACGACGGTGCCAGGAGGTGGCAGACGAGATTCGCTCACACAACAAAACGCTAGACGACGCAGGCCGTCCGGCGTCGAGTGATGCGGCGCGTCTCACAATCGTTGCCACGGACACCGGGTGGGACGATCGACGCATGACGGCAACGATCGGGTTGGGACTGGCAGCACTCGGGCGACCCGGGTACATCAACCTCGGACACGACGAGGACCTGCCGCCGGGCCGCGCGGTGGACGACCTGCGGACGCGAACCCATGAGCTGCTCGAGCAGGCGTGGCAAGCCGGCGTTCGCTACTTCGACGCCGCGCGTTCGTACGGTCTTGCCGAAATCTTCCTCGGCGAGTGGCTCACCTCCGAACGCCGCGACCACCTCACCATCGGGTCGAAATGGGGCTACACGTACGTCGCCGACTGGCGGCCGGACGCGGACACGCACGAGGTGAAGGACCACTCGCTGGCAACGTTCGAACGGCAATGGCCCGAGACGCTTCAAGCGCTTGGTGGACCACCCGATTTCTACCTGGTCCACAGCCTCACCTCCGACAGCCCGGCCCTCGACGACTCCGCGCTGCTCGACCGACTCGGTCAGCTCGCGGCCGACGGCGTACGCGTAGGATTGTCGACAAGCGGACCACGCCAGGCCGAGACGTTGCGCAAGGCACTTGCGCTCAACGGCCCGTTCACCGCCGTGCAGTCGACTTGGAACGTCCTCGAGCCCTCGGCCGGACCGGCGCTCGCGGAAGCGCACGACGCAGGCTGGTTCGTCGTCGTCAAGGAAGCCGTCGCCAACGGTCGCCTGACCGCCAAGGCCGGCGACACCTCCTTCAACGAGTTCGCCCGCCGGCGCGGCATCAGACCCGACGCTCTCGCGATCGGCGCCGCAGTCGCCCAACCGTGGGCCGACGTCGTACTCAGCGGCGCCGGCACGACAGACCAACTCGCAAGCAACCTCGAGTACGCCGCGCCCGACGTACTCCCCGACGTCGCCCAACCCCCCGACGACTACTGGACCCAACGCGCCGCCCTACCGTGGATCTGATCGCCAGCGGCTGACCACGCATGCACGAGCTGCCGGACGCGTGCACGAGCTGCGCCACGCGCTCCGCCGGTGCTCATACCTCGCCAGGCTCCGCGCGCTTCCGCGCGCCCTCTCGTTCTGCGGGCTTTCACCTGCGGGCGCGTGGGATGAGGCTGTTGGTGTCAGAAGGTGTGGTCGTCGGTGGGGAAGGTTCCGGAGGCTACTTCGGCGGCGTAGGTGGTGGCGGCCGCGGTGAGGATGCCTCTCAGGTCGGCGTACTGCTTCACGAAGCGGGGCATGGTGCCGGAGCGCATGCCCGCCATGTCTTGCCAGACGAGGACCTGGGCGTCGGTGTCGCGGCCGGCGCCGATGCCGATGGTCGGGATGCTGACCCGCTTGGTGATCTCGGCGGCGACGTCACCCGGGACCATCTCGAGCACGACGGAGAACGCGCCGGCCTCAGCGAGCGCGATCGCGTCGTCGATCAGGCCGGCCGCCTGATCACCACGACCCTGGACGCGGTAGCCGCCGATGCTGTGTTCGCTCTGCGGCGTGAAACCGATGTGCGCCATCACCGGGATCCCGGACTGGGTCAGCTTCTCGACCATCGGTACGACGGTGCGGCCGCCCTCGAGCTTGACCGCGTGGACACCGGCTTCCTTCATGAAGCGGACGGCGGTGTGGAACGCCTGCTCGGGGGACGCCTGGTACGAGCCGAACGGCAGGTCGGCGACGACGAGCGCACGATCGACCGCACCGGCGACTGCACGGGCCAGCGGGATCAGTTCGTCCACGGTGACGCGGAGGGTCGTCTCGTAGCCGAACACGTTGTTCGCGGCGGAGTCACCGACCAGGAGCACGGGGATGCCCGCCTGGTCGAAGATCTCGGCGGTGTACTGGTCGTACGCCGTCAGCATCGCCCACTTCTCGCCACGGTTCTTCATGTCGCGGAGGTGATGGACGCGGTACCTGCGCGGTCGCTTGCTGCCGTCGCCCGGTGCTGTGGTGGACGAGGCGTCACCCGGCGAGGCGGCGCTGTTCTGAGGAGACGTCTGTGCGGGCGTCTCGCCGACGGACGCGGTCGGCTGAGCAACCGTTCGACCCGACTGAGCGTGAGCTCCACTCGCTCCAGCTGAAGCTCCACTCGCCCCGGCGAGAGCACCACTCGGCTGAGCGGAGGCTCCCGCTGGCTGAGCGGACGATCCGATCGCCTGTGTCGAGGATCCGGTCGGCTGCGCGGAGGATCCGGCCGACCGACTGGAGGATTCGGTCGGCTGAGTGGAGGATCCGGTTGGCTGAGTGGAGGATCCGGTCGGCTGCTCAGGAGAGCCGGTCGGCTGCGGGGAGCCGGTTTGCTCACCGAGCGGACCGGGTTGCTGGGCGAGCGGTCCAGTTTGCTGGGCGAGATGGCCGGTTGGCTGGGCAGTTCCGGTCGGTTGGGAGGCCGCGAGGGACTGCTGGGCGCGGCGGGCGCGGTGGGAGCCGGTGTGCTCCGCGACCTGGCTCGGCGCGTCCTGCTGGACGTCCGCACGTCGCCGGGCGCCGACTGGCTTGGGTTGCTCGCTCACCGGTGTATTGCTCTCGTACTCCGCACTCGGGTCCGACAGGTAGCCGTTGTCCGACCGCCCTCCGGAATCCTGACCGTACTTTCCTCCCAGCATCTCCGGCAGGTACGCCGTGATGGTCGGAGCGTCCAGGTTGCTGCCACGCCCAGAGTCCCCAGACTCCAGCCCAGGCCGAGGACTCGCCTGCCCGTGCCCCTGCTGCTGACCCAGCGACCCCCGCTCGTGCCCCTGCTGATGACCCAGCGACCCTCGCTCGTGCCCCTCCTGCTGACCCAGCGACCTCTGCTCGTGCAGCTGCTGCTCACGCAGCGGCCCGTCCTCGTGCCCTTGCTGCCTACCGAGGGGCCCGTGCTCGTGCCGCTGCTGTTGGCCATGCGACGGTCCCTGCTGCTCACCAAGCGGCCCCTGCTCCTGACCGTGCGACTGCCCGGGCTGACCGTGCGACTGGCCGGCTTGGGCATGCGGCTGGCCTGCCTGGCCGTGCTGCTGAGGCTGCGCTTGGCCGTGCTGTGGGTGCTCTGGCAGGTGCTGCCCGTTCTCTGGGCCGTTCGGCTGGGCCTGCGGTTGGCCGGGCTCCTGACCCTGTCGTTGGCCCTGTTCGGGTCGAGGCTGCGGGGTCGGAGCCGCGGAAGGTGATTGGGGTGGAGTGTTCGACGACGCCTGAGGCTGAGCGTGCGGTGGTTGGTGCAGCGAGGGCGGAGGCGGCGGTGAGGTCACGCCGTTGTTGTGAGCTCCGGGCGCTGGGGTCGGAGCAGGACCGCTCCAGTTGCTGGTGCCGTTGGAGCCGTTGGAGCCGTGTGGTGCCGGCGGGTGCGGCGTTACACCGTTGCTGCCGAAGTGTGGGGGAGCGGGCGGGCGCTGGGGCTGCTGCAGTGCTCCCGGGGGTGGCGTCTGCCTGGTCGGCGGCACTCCGTTGCTGCCCGGACCGAACGGGCTCGGCCGGCCCTGCTGCGGCGGCGGACCAGCCGGCGCCTGCTGGGGCTGCTGCGGCCGGAACGGATTCTGTTCCTGGTACTGCCCGAACGGCGACTCGTCCCGGCCCGGCCCAGCCTCACGACCAGCCTCACCCCGACCGAACTCACCCCGCCCAGCCTCGCCACGACCAACCTCACGACCAGGCTCACCGCGGCCGAACTCACCTCGCCCGGCCTCACCGCGCGCGGCCTCACGACCAGGCTCACCGCGACCGAACTCACTCCGCCCGAGCTCGCCACGACCGAACTCACCACGGCCAGCTTCGCGACCGGGCTCGTGGCCGAACTCGCCACGTGCAGGCTCACCACGGCCGGGTTCGCGACCGGGTTCGCGGCCGGGTTCGCGGCCGAACTCACCACGCGCAGGCTCACCACGGCCGGGCTCGCGACCGGGTTCGCGGCCGAACTCGCCACGTGCAGGCTCACCACGGCCAGCTTCGCGACCGGGCTCGCGGCCGAACTCACCACGTGCAGGCTCACCACGGCCGAGCTCGCGACCAGGTTCGCGGCCGAACTCACCGCGCGCAGGCTCGCCGCGGCCGGGCTCGCGGCCGAACTCACCACGGGCGGGCTCGCGGCCGAGTTCACCTCGGGGCGTGTCGCGGGGTGGGTCTGGGCGGGTGGGGTCGCTGCTGTAGTAGTCGGGGCGCTGTGGTGGTTGGTCGCCGTACGGGCGCTGTTGCGGCTGGTCGGCGTACCGCTGCTGGGGTTGCTGCGTGGGGGGTGGTGGAGGCCCTGGGAGGTAGGGCGGCTTGGGGACGTACGGCTGCTGGGGCACCGGGCCTCGTTCGTACGACCTGGGGGCGCTCGGCAACGACGGGGAGGGGTCGAGGCCGAGGGCGTTGCCGCGGTCCCGCCAGGTGTCGTCGCCGTAGTCCGAGCGGCGGTGCTCCTCGGTTGTCCGGTTCTTCGGTCCGGTCCCGTACGGCGAGGGCAGTTCGTCGTCGTCCTGGGTACCGGCCGACAGGAAGTTGTCAACCATGCCTTCATCGTCCCACCGTTGCGGAGGGTGAGCGCTACCGGCTGCGCGTGAGCGGTCGCTCACATCGTCCGCGGGCAGGCCGGAGGAGTCCGCGGGGTCCTCGAGGGAACCCCACGGGGTGTCGGAGGTCCGGCGGTACCGCCAGGAATCACTCAGTGCTCTCCGCCACCTTCCGTGCCTCCTCACCACTGGCCTCACCAACAGCCTGCCCACCGGCCGCCGACGAACCAGCCGTTGACGAACCAGGCGCGGCCTTCGACGAACCAACCGCGGCCTCCGACGAACCGGCTGCGGCTGGACCGGCTGCGGCTGAATCAGCGACGGGCGGGTCGGCCGGCGCGGCGGTGGGCGGTGTGCCTGGGTCGGTGTCGTCGGTCGTGTGTGCTGCCTTGCGGGCGTCCTCGCGCCAGGCGTTCGTGATGGGCAGGCGGCGGTCGCGGCCGAAGGCCTTGTGGGTGATCTTCGGACCGGGAGGGAACTGGCGCCGCTTGTACTCCGCCTTGTCGACGAGCTGGATCACCTGGCTCACCAGCTCCGCCTCGAACCCGGCCGCGACCAGCTCCGCACTGCCGCGGTCCTGCTCGACGTAGTCGTCCAGCATGTCGTCGAGCAGGTCGTACGGCGGCAGCGAGTCGGTGTCCTGCTGACCCGGCCGGAGCTCCGCCGACGGCGGTTTGGCGATCGAGTTCTCCGGGATCGGCGGCTGCTGGCCGCGCGCCTTCGCGTCGGCGTTGCGCCACTTCGCCAGCCGCCAGACCACCGTCTTCGGGACATCCTTGAGCGGCGCGTACCCGCCGACGGCGTCACCGTAGATGGTCGAGTAGCCGACGGACAGCTCGGACTTGTTGCCGCAGGCAAGGACCAGATGGCCGTCGGCGTTCGACAGGCCCATCCAGATGACCGCGCGGACGCGGGCCTGCAGGTTCTCCTCGGCCAGCCCGGTGAGCCCGAGGGTGTCGATGAACGGTTGCACCATCGGCTGGATCGGGATGACCCGGTAGTTCAGGCCGGTGCGCGCGGCCAGCTCGGCGGCGTCGTCGCGCGAGTGGTCGCTGGAGTACACGCTCGGGTTCGAGATCCCGACCACGTGCTCGGGCCCGACCGCGTCACACGCGATCGCGGCGACTAGCGACGAGTCGATGCCGCCGGACAGCCCGAGCAGCACCGACTTGAACCCGTTCTTCTGCACGTAGTCGCGCAGTCCGGTGACGATCGCGCCGTACATCTCGGCCTCGTCCGTCAGCCGCGGCGCGACCGCGGCGCCGACCGCTTCGTACGCCGGGAGCGGGTCGTCGTGGATCACCGTGTGCACGATTTCGATGCCCTCGTGGGTGCCTTCGGGCGTCCCGGTTGGGGCGGGCAGGTCGAGGTCGACCACCATGCTGCCCTGCTCGAACTGGGGAGCCCGGGCGAAGACCTTGCCCTCGGCATCGGCGATCAGCGAGTCGCCGTCGAAGACCAGCTCGTCCTGGCCGCCGACCAGGTTGACGTACGCCAGCGGGCAGCCGGCCTCACGGGCCCGGCGGCTGACCAGCTCGCCGCGGACGTCGTCCTTGTTGGCCTCGTACGGCGAACTGTTGACCACGAGCAGGAGGCCGGCGCCGGCGGCTCTGGTCACCGCCACCGGCCCACCGTCCTGCCAGAGGTCCTCGCAGATGACCAGGGCGACGTCGATGCCGTGGATCCGGACGACCTGCAGGGTGCTGCCGGGAACGAAGTGCCGGAACTCGTCGAAGACGCCATAGTTCGGCAGGTGGTGCTTGACCGCGCTCGTGACCACGCGGCCCTGGTGGATGACCGCGGCGGAGTTGGTCGGGGAGCCTTTCGGACGACCGAGCCGGTCGACGCCCATCGCCGTACCGGTGGCGCGGTCGAGGTAGCCGCAGACCACAACGATGTCGCCGAGACCTTCGTCCGCCAGCCGGGTCGCCAGGTCCTGGATCCGGGCCTGGGAGGCGTCCACGAACGAGGCCCGCAGGGCCAGGTCTTCCACCGGGTAGCCGGTCAGCGCGAGCTCCGGGAAGGCGACTACGTGGGCGCCGCGCTCGACGGCGTTGCGGGTCCACGCGACGATCTTCTCCGCGTTCCCGTCGATGTCACCGACGGTCACGTTGAGCTGAGCGAGAGCAACCCGAAGCTGAGGCACGGGAGCACATTACTGGTTCCCTGGCTCGAACCCACCCCCGATGTAGGAGTTGATCAAACGCAGGTTCCGGTCCATCGAATCCATCGCGTCGACGGTGAGGTGCTCGCGGGTCAGCGGCGGGTACTCCGTCCGCATCCGCTCGACGTGGTCCCACCCCACCTCGTGCCATCCGGGAATGGCTCGGTCCCGGCGTCCCAGCCTTCTCCGATGTTCGGTCTCGTCGCTACAGACACACTCAACGACGAACAGTCGGGATCCGAAGCGCGCCGCCATCCTGCCCCACCGATCGGCAACCTCGTCGTCGAGCAAGCAGTCGACGATCGCGGATTGACCGAACATGAGTTGCCGCCGGATCAGCGTCCCGAGCAGGTCGTAGTACAGCGCCAGGAACGCCGGTCTGCTGAGTCCGTCGAGTACTCCGTGCGGCTTCAGCGCTCCGAGCAGCCAGTCGCCGGCGAAGACCGGGACGCCGGTGCGTTTGCCTACGCCCTCGGCGACGCTGGACTTGCCGGTGCCCGGTAGGCCGGTGATGGCGAGGACGGTCACGGGGTGGTGGTGATGAGGTCGAAGTGGTTGTTTTCGGGGTCGGTGAGGGTGGTGCGGTTCGGGGTGGGCTGGTCGATGATTCGGCCGCCGGCGGTGAGAGTGGCGTCGATGCGGGACTGGGCGTGGTCGGGGGCGACGTACAGCTCGAGGCGGAGGCGGTTGCGCTGCCGGCGCCGGTCCTCGTCGGTCGCCTCCATCTGCTGGAAGAACAGCACCGGGTTGAGCCGGCGCGGGTCGGTGATGTCGGTGACGTGCGGACGCCCATCGGGCTCGTACCCGAGAAGGTTCTGCCAAAAGCTCCGGATCGCCGGTACGTCGACCGCGTCCAGACCGAACTGCACGAACCGCAACCGCGCCGGATCCGCGGTCAGTCCCAGTCCGTGCGCGGCGGCCTGGACGCGGACGGCCAGGTCCGCGAACCGCTCGTCCTCCTCCCACAGGTCCTTGCCGGTGTCGATGATGACGCCGTCCGGTCGCAGGTCGACCAGCAACGGCATCCCCGACTCGTCCACCAGACCGGCCACGGCCGTGGCGAGCTCGACCGCCTGCGCGGGCGACGTGGTCGGGTAGAACGTCATCCCGCCGAAGAGCAGCTGCCAGTCGGACGCGGTCTCGGCGACGTCGCCGCCGACCACGTCGACCTCGTTGCCCTCCACATCGGCGATCCTGCAGTGGTAGTCGCTGGCGAGCTCTTCCCGCCCACCCGCCGCCGCGGCGGTCTCGCGAGCGGCCGCCAGCGTCGATGGACGGACGACGTCGACGTGGATCCGGTTGCGCAGCGGTCGTGGCTCGTCCAGCGGACCGAAGGAGAACGTCGGATCCCGGCGCAGCGGATCCACCAAGGAGTCAGCGTTCCGGTCGTAGCCGAGTACGCCGTGCCAGAGCTTGGACACCGCCGTCCGGTCGACCGCCTCGATCCCGAGGTGCAGCTCCTGCAGCGCGGACGGGTCGGCCGTCAGACCAAGCTCCCGGGCCGCCGTCGAGATCCCCTCCGCCCGCTCCGGGTCGGCGACGCGTACACGGACCCCGCGATCGCGCAGCTCGATCAACGGCAGGCCGTCACGAGACAGCTCGGCGATCCGGCCGACCAGCGCCGCACCGGCCGTCTGCGACGAGGCGTCGTACCAAGCACTCAGCTGAGAACCGAGAACCCGCCAGTCTTCGCTCATGCGCCACAGACTAGCGACGAAGGTTCCCCCGGCTGCTGACTTTCGATGGATGGCGAGCGATCAAGCGGCCGATTCACTGGAGGTATGACAGCACAGGGTGGACCGACCGGACTGACCGAGCGCGCGCTGGGCCCGGACCTGGCACGCGGGTTCATGCTGCTGTTCATCGCGCTGGCGAACTCGCACTACTTCGTTTACGGCGCGACGATCTTCGGCGGCTTCCCGACGGACGGCTCGGCCGTGGACCGGGTGGTCGCCTTCCTGCTCTCGACCTTCGTCGACGGCCGCGCGTTCCCGATGTTCGGCCTGCTCTTCGGGTACGGCGTCGCGCAGATCGTCCGCCGGCAGCGTGCGGCCGGGCAGGAGTGGCGGCCGATCCGGAAGCTGTTGAGGCGGCGCAGCCTGGTGCTGATCGTGCTCGGCTTCCTGCACGCGATGTTGCTCTACATCGGCGACATCCTCGCGGCGTACGGCGTACTGCTCTTCCTCGGCCTCTGGGCGATCCGCTGGAAGGACGTCTGGCTGTTCGTGGTGGCCGCGTTCGTGCTGGTGCTCACCGCGCTTCCGAGCGACGACTCGCTCTCGATCGCGACCGATACCGCGGATCCGTCGATGCTGCCGTCTACCCTGCTCGACCAGTTCGCCGAGCGGATCGTCGTTCAGCCGCTCATCGCGCTGCTCGGCCCGATCGGTTTCGTCACGCCGTTCCTGATCGGGCTGTGGGCCGGCCGCCGGCGCATCCTCGAACGACCGGCCGAGCACCTCACCCTGCTCCGCACGACCGCGGTCGCCGGGATCACCGTCGCGATCGTCGGCGCGCTGCCGGTGTCGCTCGTCGTCGGCGGGGTGATCGACCGGCCGAGCCACGACACGCTGTCGATCATCGGCCCGTTGCACGACACGGTCGGGGTCTTCGGCGGATTCGGGTACGCCGCTCTGATCGTGCTGATCGCGCTGCGTCTCGGCGACCGCCGGGGCCGGTTCACGCAGGCGATCGTCGCGGTCGGGCAGCGGTCGCTGACGTGTTACCTCGCCCAGTCGGTCGTGTGGGCGGTCGTGTTCACGCCGTTCCTGCTCGACCTCTCGCGGACTCTCAGTACGACCACGACAGCGCTCCTCGCCGTCGCGACCTGGCTGGCGACCGTCGTGCTGGCCGACCGGATGCGGCGGCGGAACTACCGCGGTCCGTTCGAGATCCTGATCCGCCGGTTCACCTACCGGTCGTCGAAACCGGCGGCCGCCCCAGCCAGGGGTGGTGTGTAATAACGGCGTGACGAGTGGGCAGGAGCCGGCGGGGGACGTCCGGCTGGGACGGATCGGCAAGGGGCTGCGGATCCTCGTGGCCGTGGCCGGTGTCGGGCTGCTGATCAACGGGTCGGTCCGGGCCACCGACGACGCGTGGCCGTTCGGTCCGATGTCGCAGTACGCCATGTCGGTCCCGGACGACGCCTCGATCACCTACACCCGGATCAGTGCGCAGACCGACGCCGGGACGACGGTCGACGTACCGCTGAACATCGAGGGCGCCGGGGTCGCCCGGGCCGAGATCGAGGCCCGGACCGGGGAGATCGTCAAGGATCCGTCGCTGCTCCAGCAGGTCGCGGACGGGTGGGCGAAGAAGCACCCGGACGAGCCGGAGTACGTCAAGCTCGAGCTGATCCGCGACACCACCCAACTCGTGAACGGCCGGGTCGAGGGACCGCCGACGCCTGAGGTGCTGGCCACCTGGGAGGTCCGCCGATGACCGCGGTCGACGCGCCCGCCGGGCTGCCAACGAGGATCGCGGGCTGGTTCACGCCGTACGTCGCCCTCGGCCGGATCGCCTGGTTGCGGACCGTTCTCTACCTCTTCGTCATCCTCGACATGCACGCGTTCGTCCGCGACACCCGGCTCAAGGGCGAGCACCCTGGCCTCTACCAGCCGTTGCTGCTGGCCCGGATCTTCGACCTGCCCAGGCCGTCGGTCGTGATCACGACCACTCTGTACGTCGTCCTGATCGTGGCCTGCCTGGTCGGTGCGACGAACTACTTCCCGCGGCTCGCCGGCTGGATCGTGGCTCCGGCGTTCACCTGGTGGGTGCTGATCGGGATGAGCGACGGCAAGGTCGACCACGACCACCTCGCCCTGGTAATCGCGCTCTGGGTGCTGCCGACGGTCAGGTCCGGCCGGCGCGGCCTGGCGGCGTACGGCGACCAGACCAGGTCGGAGGCGGCCGGGTGGGCGGTCCGGTGCGTGCAGATCTGCGTGGTCGCGACGTACTTCCTGTCCGCGGTCGCCAAGTTGCGGAGTGCCGGCTGGGCGCTGACGTGGCCGGGCAGCGCGATCCTGACCTGGGCGATCGTACGGCGGCCGCACCCGGTCGGGGAGTGGTTGCTGCACCACCCGTGGCTGCTGCACGTGATGCAGTGGGTCGGCATCGTCGCGGAGTTCCTGTCGCCGGTGATCCTCTGGCTCAAGGGCCGGTGGCAGTTGCTCGGGGCGTTGTTCTTCCTCGGGTTCCACCTGGCGAACACGGCGATCCTGCTGATCCACTTCCTGCCGACGGTGGTCTGCTGGCTGGCGTTCGCGCCGCTGGAGCGGATCGTGCCGTGGTTCAGGGGGCGCCGGTCAGACCGCGACGCCGGAGAGGCCGAAGACGAGGCCGAAAAGGGCCGGGAGGCCAAGGAGCAGACCGGCGCGTAGCCGGAAGCGGCGGCCGCCCGGGCCGGGGGTCCGGACCACGCGGGACAGCACGGCACCGGCGTACCCGAAGACCAGGGCGGCGAGCAGGATCTGCTTCGTCGGCAGGTCGTCGGCCTGGTGATGGGTCAGGCCGAGCGTGACCAGCCCGGTGCAGCAGAACGCGCACATGCCGAAGCCGAGCTCCGGCACCGGCAACCAGCGGCGGCCCAGCACGTCCCGCTCGGCCGGGCGCTTGCCGCGGATCGACTGGACGAACCGGGTGGTGCTGAGCAGCAGGTCGCTGGCGCAGAGGATCGCGGCCACGATCAGCGCGGCGCGAAAGACTGTCTGCACGCAGGACACGGTAGGCCCTGATCGGCGCGATGTCCGCACCAGCACGTAACGTCTGCTTAACAGAGCAGAGGCAGACTGTGTGAGGGCCCCGGGACGCTGACGGGCCGTTGACGAGCGAGAGGTGGACTGGCCGATGGACAAGCAGCAGGAGTTCGTACTGCGCGCGCTCGAGGAGCGCGACGTACGGTTCGTGCGGCTCTGGTTCACCGACGTGCTCGGGTTCCTGAAGTCGGTCGCGGTCGCGCCGGCGGAGCTGGAGGGCGCCTTCGCCGAGGGGATCGGGTTCGACGGCTCCGCGATCGAGGGGTTCGCCCGGGTGACCGAGGCCGACATGCTGGCCAAGCCGGACCCGTCGACCTTCCAGATCCTGCCCTGGCGGGGCGAGACGATGGGCACCGCGCGGATGTTCTGCGACATCAACATGCCGGACGGGTCCGCGTCGTTCGCCGACCCGCGGTACGTGCTGAAGCGGACGCTGTCGCGCGCGGCCGACCTGGGGTTCACCTTCTACACTCACCCCGAGATCGAGTTCTACCTGTTCAAGTCGCTCACCGGCGAGCCGGGATCCAAGCTCGAGCCGGTCGACCAGTCCGGGTACTTCGACCACACCCCGCAGGGCATCGGGAACGACTTCCGCCGTGAGGCGATCACGATGCTGGAGTCGATGGGCATCTCGGTCGAGTTCAGCCACCACGAGGGCGGCCCGGGTCAGCAGGAGATCGACCTGCGGTACGCCGACGCGCTCACCACCGCGGACAACATCATGACCTTCCGGGTGGTGGTGAAGGAGGTCGCGCTCAGCCAGGGCATCTACGCGTCGTTCATGCCGAAGCCGCTGAGCGACCAGCCCGGGTCCGGGATGCACACCCACATGTCGTTGTTCGAGGGTGACCGGAACGCGTTCTTCGAGGGCGGCGCTCAGTACCAGCTGTCGAAGACCGGGCGGGCGTTCATCGCCGGCCTGCTGCACCACGCCGCCGAGATCACCGCGGTGACGAACCAGTGGGTGAACTCCTACAAGCGGCTCGCGGTCGGTGACGAGGCGCCGTCGTTCATCTCCTGGGGTCACAACAACCGATCCGCGCTGGTCCGGGTGCCGATGTACAAGCCGCACAAGGGGCAGTCCTCGCGGGTCGAGTTCCGCTCGCTGGACTCGGCGGCGAACCCGTACCTCGCGTTCGCGCTGATGCTCGCGGCCGGGCTGAAGGGGATCGAGGACGGCTACGAACTGCCGCGCGAGGTCGAGGACGACATCTGGTCGCTGACGTCCCGCGAACGCAAGGCGCTCGGCATCAAGCCGCTGCCGAACAGCCTCGCCGAGGCGATCAGCGCGATGGAGGACAGCGAACTCGTCGCCGAGACGCTCGGCGAGCACGTCTTCGACTTCTTCCTCCGCAACAAGCGCGCCGAGTGGCAGGACTACCGCCGCCAGGTAACCCCCTTCGAACTCAACAAACTCCTCCCGGTCCTGTAACTGAAAACGCGAGTGTGTTCAGAGGTTGGCGAGCTGATCGTCCGAGGCGTGCTTGGACGCCCACCGCGAGGCCGCGGTCGAGTGCCGGTAGGGCGGGTCGGTCGTAGTCGCAACCTCGGCCGGCGGTACGTCGACCGCTGCGGGCACGACCCGCGATCCGTCCGGGGCGAGGGCGTGCACCTCTTCGACGGTGAGGAGGCCGACCGGTCGCGTGCCTTCGGTGATCACCACGATGCACCCGGGGATCACCTGCTGAGCCCGGTGTCCCTTGGCCGGCACGAGGATCCCCTCGGCCGGGGTGCGCCAGGCGCCGGGCGCGAACTCGCGTAACGCGATCCCGGCCTGGCCGTCGTCGGCCGTCCGCGGTGGGAGGTACGCCGTGGCTGTGTAGTCGTAGTCGTAGTCCGGCTCAGGCGGACCCGACACTCGCCCGCCCTGCTGGGGCGTCAACCAGACCACCGTGCCCCGAACAGCGAGCGACCCCGTCATCATGACCATGAACAGCCATCATGCCGATTACTGAGCGAATCCGCTACACGACACCGTGTATTCGCCGCAACGGGTTCGCGATCCAGTCGAGACACTGTGTGCACGGCCTGAGCATAGAGCGCGCCTTGGCCTCAACCGGTTGTTGCACATGATTTGTGTGATGACTGGAGGTTGTGGTGCCGGGTAGGCGGTTGGATGAGCGGGAGCGTCAGGTGATTGAGAGGTCGCTGGCGGCTGGGTTGTCGGTGGAGCAGATCGGGGCGGTGCTGGGGCGTCATCGCACGACGATTGCGCGGGAGATCGAGCGCAACGGTGTTGGTCGGTTTGGGTCGCTGCCGCCGCGGCGGGCGGCCGGTGGTGGGATGTGGGGCCGGCCGCGGGTGTATCGGGCGGTGCGGGCGCAACGTCATGCGGTCCGGCGGGCGCGTCGTCCGAAGCCGTTCAAGCTGACCGGGCCGTTGGCGCTGGCGGTTGGGGAGTTGTTGTTGCAGGACTGGTCCCCGCAGCAGATCGCGGCGAGCTTGCCAGGGTTGTTCCCCGGCGACGACGGTATGCGGGTGAGCCACGAGACGATCTACCAGTCGTTGTTCGTGCAGACCCGCGGCGAGTTGCGGCGGGAACTGACCGAGCACCTGCGCACCAAACGGATGAGCCGCAGGCCCCGCAGCGGCGTTGTGCGGCGGGGCCTGATCGGGATCGTGCCGATCAGCCAGCGGCCGGCCGAGGTCTGCGATCGGGCCGTGCCCGGGCACTGGGAAGGCGACCTGCTGCTGGGCGGGGTCGGCAAGGGCGCGGTGATCACCCTGGTCGAACGCAAGAGCCGGTTCGTGCTGCTGGCCCCGCTGCCGGACCGGCATACCGGGCTGGATCTGAAGGCCGCGCTGACGCCGCTGATCGGCTCGCTGCCCCAAGCGCTGCGCGGCTCGCTGACCTGGGACCGCGGCAGCGAGATGAGCGAGCACGCCGCCATCGCTGTCGACGCCGGGATCGACATCTACTTCGCCGACCCCCACTCACCTTGGCAGCGGGGCAGCAACGAGAACACCAACGGACTGCTGCGCCAGTACTGGCCCAAAGGCGCCGACCTCCGAACCCTCACCCAGGCCCGCACCGACGAAGTCGCCCACCTGCTGAACACCCGCCCCCGACAGACCCTGGGATGGAAGACTCCGGCCCAAGCCCTCAACGAGGCCCTCAGTGCAACAACCAGTTGAAACCGCCCGCGACGGCGTACTCACAGGGTGCACAAAGTCGGCCCGACAACGGGTGCGCGCGGTGTGGGCGGGCGGGGGCCGGTAGCCTGCGGGGGTGGCTGAGGTGCGGCGCGGGTCTTGGGAAGGACGGCTGGTCCGGCTGGGGTTCGCGGATCCGCGGCGGGCCGTGGCAGCTCTGGAGCAGTTGGACCGGCTGGACTCGCACAGTCCGATCGCGACCGAGCAGCTGATCACCGCGCTGTCCGAGGCGGCGGATCCCGACCTCGCGCTGCAGGGCCTGTGCGGCCTGGCCGAGGGCTTGCACCGCAACGAGTACGACGTCGCCGCGTTCGCGCGCACGCTCGAGGTGGACGAGGACTTCCGCCGCCGGCTGGTGGCGGTCCTCGGTGCGAGCGAGGCGCTCGGCCGGCACCTCGGCGTCCACCCGCGGCATTGGTACGACCTGGCCGACCCGGCGCTGACCGGCGTACACCCGTCCGTCGACGACGTCCGGGCCCGACTCGCCACGGCCGTGGATGCTCCGAACCCGGTGGACGCCCTGCGGGTCGAGTACCGGCGGCTCCTGCTCAGACTTGCGGCGCGTGACCTGGCCGAGGGGCTGCTCGTCGACGAGGTGGCCGCTGTCCTGGCGGACCTGGCCGGGGGAGCGCTCGAGACCGCCCTGCACATCGCCCGGAACGAGTACTTCGCCGCGCACCCGTCGGCCGCCGACTGCCGGCTCGCGATCATTGCCATGGGCAAGTGTGGTGGCCGGGAGCTCAACTATGTCAGCGATGTCGACGTCCTGTTCGTCGCCGAGCCGCTCGACGGCGACCCGGAGGCGCCCGCGCTGAAGACCGCGACCCAGCTCGCGGCCGCCGCGATGCGGATCTGCTCGGCGCACACCGCCGAAGGCACGCTCTGGCCGGTCGACGCGGCGCTCCGTCCCGAGGGCAGGTCGGGCCCGCTCGTCCGCACGCTCGAGAGCCACCTCGCGTACTACCAGCGCTGGGCCAAGACCTGGGAGTTCCAGGCCCTGCTGAAGGCCCGCCCGGTCGCCGGCGACGCGGAGCTCGGGCAGCGGTACGCCGAGAAGACGTCCGAGCTGGTGTGGTCGGCGGCGGACCGGCCGGGGTTCGTCGACGACGTCCAGGCGATGCGCCGGCGGGTGATCGATCACATCCCGGCGGCCGACGTGGATCGCCAGCTCAAGCTCGGTCCGGGCGGGCTGCGGGACGTCGAGTTCGCCGTACAACTCCTGCAGCTCGTGCACGGTCGCAATGACGAGGCGGTCCACAGCGGGACGACGCTGGTCGCGCTCGAGTCGCTGACCGCCAACGGGTACGTCGGTCGCAGCGACGGCGCCGTCCTGGCTGACGCGTACCGGTTCCTGCGGTCGATGGAGCACCGCATCCAGCTGTACCGGTTGCGGCGTACTCATCAGGTCCCGGAGGACGACGCCGACCTCCGCCGGCTCGGCCGGTCGCTCGGGTTCACGAAGAACCCGGTCGCCGACCTGACCGCGGCCTGGAAGAAGCACGCGCTCGAGGTACGGCGCCTGCACGAGAAGCTGTTCTACCGGCCGCTGCTCGCGGCCGTCGCGCGAATCCCCGGCGGCGAGGTGCGGCTGACCCCCGAGGCGGCCAAGCAACGGCTCACCGCCCTCGGGTACGCCGATCCGTCGTCGGCGCTCCGGCACATCGAGGCCCTGTCGGAAGGGGTGTCACGCCGGTCGTCGATCCAGAAGGCATTGTTGCCGGCGATGCTCGGCTGGTTCGCCGAGTCACCTGATCCCGACGCCGGACTGCTCGCGTTCCGGACGATCTCGGACACGCTCGGGTCCACCCCGTGGTACCTGCGCCAACTCCGCGACGAAGGCGCCTCCGCCGAGCGCCTCGCGCACCTGCTCGCCAGCGGCCGGTACGCCGTCGACCTGCTGCAGCGGGCACCCGAAGCGACCGCGATGCTGGCCGACGAACGCGAGCTCGTGCCGCGGTCGCAGGAGAGCCTGCTGTCGGAGATGTCCGCGGCGGCGAGCCGGCAGGACGAGCCCGAGGCCGCCGTGGCCGCGATCCGGGCGGTCCGGCGGCGCGAGCTCTTCCGGGTGGCCGCGGCCGATCTGTCCCGGCTGCTCGACGTCGAGACCGTGGGCGAGGCGCTGACCGCGATCTCGGTCGGCACGCTGACGACCGCGCTCGAGGTCGCCCGGCGCGCGGTCGCGAAGGGGGAGCCCGAGCCGACCCGGATGTCGATCGTCGCGATGGGTCGGTTCGGCGGGCACGAGCTCGGGTACGGCAGCGACGCGGACGTGATGTTCGTGCACGATCCGGTGCCGGGCGCGGACGAGAAGGCGGCGACCGACTTCGCCACCCAGACGGCGACCGAGTTGCGCCGGCTGCTCGCGCTGCCGGGCGCCGATCCGGCGGTCCAGGTGGACGCGGACCTGCGTCCCGAGGGTCGCCAGGGGCCGTTGGTCCGGACGTTGGCGTCGTACGCGTCCTACTACGCCCGCTGGTCCGCGGTGTGGGAGGCGCAGGCGCTGCTGCGGGCGGACCCGCTGTGCGGCGACGCCGAGCTGTGCAACGCCTTCCGCGCGCTGATCGACCCGCTGCGCTACCCGGAGAACGGCGTCAGCGACCGGGACGTGATGGAGATCCGGCGGATCAAGGCGCGCGTGGACGCCGAACGCCTGCCGCGCGGCGCCAACCGCAGCACGCACACCAAGCTCGGCCGGGGCGGCCTGGCCGACATCGAGTGGACCGTGCAACTCCTGCAGTTGCGCGAGGCCCGCCGAGTACATGGTCTGCGGACGACCCGGACCCTCGCGGCGCTCGAGGCCGCGGTCGAGGCCGGGCTGGTCGAGGCGACGGATGCGGACACGTTGCGGGTCGCATGGGAGCTGGCCACCCGCGTCCGGAACGCGATCATGCTGGTCCGCGCCCGCCCGGGCGACTCGCTGCCGAACGATCCCCGCGACCTCGCCGCAGTCGCCCACATCTGTGGCTACCCACCGGGTGAGTCGGGCCGCTTCTCCGACGACTACCTGCGCATCACCCGCCGGGCGCACAACACCGTCGCGCACCTCTTCTGGGACGACTAATAGGATCGTAGTGGTGGAGACGGTGGATCAGGTCAGGCAGGCGGGGGTTTTCAGCACCGTCCGGCGCAGCGTCCGGATGACGGTCGGGCAGAAGCGCGTGTGGGCGACCGACTGGCCGGCCCTCGGGCGGACGCAGGAGGACCTGCCGCCGGGCGAGGTGGACCTGGCCGAGTGGTTCGGCCGGGAAGCGCCGACCGTGCTGGAGATCGGGTCGGGGATGGGCGAGGCGACCGCGCAGCTCGCGGTGGCCGCGCCGGAGGTGAACCATCTGGCCGCCGAGGTGTACCCGGCGGGTCTGGGCCAGCTGATGCTCTGGGTGGAGAAGTACGACCTGGACAACGTCCGCCTGCTGCAGGGCGACGCGCTCGACTTCCTCCGCGACCGCGTCGCGCCCGGCACACTGGCCGGCGTACGGATCTACTTCCCGGATCCGTGGCCGAAGAAGCGACACCACAAGCGGCGGCTCGTCACGCCGCCGTTCGTCGCGCTGGTCGCGTCCCGGCTGCAGCCCGGCGGCACGTTGCACCTGGCAACCGATTGGGCCGACTACGCGGACCGGATGCTGGAAATCTGCGAGGCCGAGCCGCTCCTGCGCAACCAGTACGACGGCTGGGCCCCACGGCCCGAGTGGCGGCCGGTGACCAAGTTCGAGGCGCGCGCCCAGGCCGAGGGCCGGGTCTGCCGCGACCTGATCTACACCAAGGTCACGCCGACCGGCTCGTGAAGCTCCACAGCCCGGCCGGCACCGTGTAGACGGTGTACCCGTCCTGGTACGACGCCTCACCCGCGTACGGACCCGGTACGGCGCTGACGTCCGAAGCCGCCGCGGACGGGACGTGGACCTCGGCCGTCGTACCCACCGGGACCTCGACGTCGAGCGACAGCACCCGGCTGACCTGCTTCCAGCTCACCGTGACCCGGCCGCGAATCGTCTCGGTCCGGATCGACGCCGAGCTGACGTCGGTGCGCGCCTCCGGGCGGACCAGGATCCGTTGCCAGCCCGCATCGAGGTTCCGCAGTCCGGCGACGTTCTCGTACACCCATTGCACGACGGTGCCCTGGAAGTAGTGGTCGCGCGAGCGGGAGTCCTCCTCCCACATCTCCCACATCGTGTCCGCGCCGAGGTCGAACCAGTACAGCCAGCTCGGGTACGAGCGCTGCAACGCGACCTTCGTGGCCGCGTCGCCGTACCCGTGAGCGGTCAGCACCGGCAGCAGGACGCCGACGCCGAGGCACCCGGTGTTGAGGTGGAAACCACGAGCCTCCACGTCCGCGGCCAGGTTGGCGGCGACCCGCGGGACCAGCTCCTCCGGCACCATCCCGAACGCGAGCGGTACGGCGTTCGACGTCTGCCGGTAGTCCGGGTCGTCACCGGACCGGTACACGCCGGCCTCGCGATCCAGGAACGCGCGGTTGAGGCCGTCGGACAGCTCGGCCGCCGCCTTCCGGTACTCGTGCGGCCGGCCGATCAGGTCGCCGATCTCGGCTGCCGCGACGAGCGCGCGATAGAGGTACGCCGTACCCGTGAGCCGTCGGTCTTCGGGCGCCGGGCCGTTGCCGTAACCGGGTGGAAGCCAGTCGCCGAGCACGCTGACGGACAGACCGTCCTCGACCCGGTCGAGCTCCCAGGCGAGGTAGCGGGTCAGCGAGTCCCAGTGCTCGTGCAGCAGCCGCTCGTCGCCGTACGCGCGATGCATCTCCCGCAGCAGGAACGGGTAGACCGTCGGCCACTCGGTCGCGGGGGAGAGGTCGGTGAAACCCCAACCGCTCGACGGGACGATCACCGGCAACTGCCCAGATTCAGCCTGGCTGTCGCGGATGTCGCCGAGCCACTTGGTGAAGAACCGGGCCAGGTCGAGGGTCGCCAGCATCGTCGGCCCGCCGACCTGCGCGTCCCCGGTCCACCCGTTCTTCTCCATGAAGGGCGTGTCCGTCGGGATGCCGTGCAGGTTGTTCAGGATCGTCCGGCGCATCGCCTGGTCGAACTGCTCGTACGCCGGCTGCGTCGAGGCGAACCGCGTCACCGTCCGCACGTCCGAATGAACCACGCGCAACTGCACCTGCGGCCGCTCGGTGACGCCGTCGACCTGGACGTACCGGAAACCCTTGTAGGAGAAGCGTGGCTCCCACTCCTCGGCACCGTTGCCGGCGGCAATGTACTCGTCGCGCTGGATCCGGTCGCCCTCGACGTGCGCGTTCACCGCCACCACGTTGCCGTCAGCAACTGTCTCGCCGTGGGTCAGACTGATCACGGTGCCGGCGTCGGCGGTCACGGTCAGCTTGGTCCAGCCGGCCGTGGTCCGGCCGAAGTCGACGATCCACACCCCGGGCCGGACCTCCGTGACCTCTGTGGGCTCGACGGCCTCGACCACCCGGATCGGCTCGTGCGCCTGGGCCTGCAGCGGACCCTTCGGGCCGTCCACGATCGACGCGGTCGCCCAGCCGGAGTCGTCGAACGCGGCTGTGTCCCACCCGGGGAGGGCACGGCGGGCGTCGTACGTCTCGCCGGTGTACAGGTCGTCCGACACGGTCGGGCCGCCGGTGATCTGCCAACTGTCGTCGGTGACCACCTCCACCGTGCGGCCGTCGTCGTACTCGATCACGAGGCGGGCGATCAGGCGTGGCTCGGCGGTCCAGGGGGTCTGGTGCCAGCGCCAGACGTTGGGGGTGGAGAGCCCGAAGAAGCCGCGGCCGAGCTCGGCGCCGACCACGTTGTTGCCCGACCGCAGCAGGTCGGTCACGTCGTGCGTGACGTAGAGAACCGTGTGGTCGTAGTCGGTGAAGCCGGGATCGAGGACGGCGTCGCCGACCCGCTGACCGTTGAGCCGCACGTCGGCGTACCCGAGACCGCAGGCGTACAGCCGTGCCCGCTGCACCGTCCCGCCGACCGCGAACACCCGGCGGAGCAGGGGAGCGCTGTCCGTCTCGCCGCCGATCCACTGGGCGCCCGCGAACCCTTCGTCGAGAAGCGCGGTCTCGAACCACTCCGGCTCCGCCCAGCCGCCGTCACGGTCCAGTCCGTCCCACAGTCGGACGGTCCAGTGGTACCGGGTGCGAGCCGTCAACGGCCTGCCGTCGTACTCGATACCGAAGGTCCGCGGCGAGGTCACCTTGCCCGAGTCCCAGAGGTCCGCGTCCTCCGGCGTCAGCAGCTCCGGCGACGAGGCGACGAGCACCTGGTACGCCGCCTGGGTCGCGCCGTGTCCTGGAGCGGAGGCGACCCACCCGAACCGCGGTCGGCGGACGTCGGTGCCCAGCGGGCGCTCGGCGTACTCGGTCTTCAGCGTTCCTGCGGTCAGCGGACCACCAGGTGACCAACCGTCCGGCAGTACGTGCATCAGGCGGCTCCTCAGGCTCGTCGGCACCCCGAGGACCGTAGGCAGGCGGCCGCCGGGCTTTCAACCGTCTGACCAGATCCGGCCGGGCGTCTCACCCACCAATTAGTTGTCTCGGATCGTGAAACCTGAGCAAATCGCTCGACTTTGTCCGGTTTCATGGAGGCATGCAGGTCACGACGAACGCACCCGGCGACGCGCTCACGCGTCGTCGGCATGTCGACCTGCTGCGGGTGAATTCCGCCTGCTGTTGACCTTCGGCGCAGTACTTCGGTCCGTCCACCCCAGTCCTCGCCCGAAGGATCACTCCTGTGCGTCGTCTCATCCTCATCGCCCTGCTCGGAGCCGTGGCCCAACTCGTCGACGGCACGCTCGGCATGGCCTACGGCGTCACCGCCACCACGGCCCTGCTGATCACCGGCATCACCCCGGCCGTCGCCTCCGCCTCCGTCCACCTCGCCGAAGTGGGCACCACGCTCGCCTCCGGCCTCTCGCACTGGCGCTTCGGCAACGTCGACTGGCGCGTGGTCGCGCTGATCGGCGTCCCGGGCGGCGTCGGCGCGTTCGCCGGCGCGACCTTCCTGTCCGGTCTGTCGACCGAGGCGGCCTCGCTCTGGGTCGCCGGACTGCTGCTGCTGATCGGCGTGTACATCCTGGTGCGGTTCGCCACCGGCAAGGTGCGGGCCGTGCTGGAGGGACGCCCGGCCGGCAAGTTCCTCGGCCCGCTCGGCCTGGTGGCCGGCTTCGTCGACGCGACCGGCGGTGGCGGCTGGGGGCCGGTCGCGACCTCGACGCTACTCAGCAGCGGCAAGCTCGAGCCGCGCCGGACGGTCGGTTCGGTGAGCGCGGCCGAGTTCATCGTCTCGGTCGCCGCCAGCATCGGGTTCCTGCTCGGGCTCGGCAAGGAGAACCTGCCGTTCGGGATCGTCGCCGCCCTGCTCGTCGGCGGCGTGCTGGCGGCGCCGCTGGCCGCCTGGCTGGTGTCGCGGCTGGCGACCCGCTGGCTCGGTGTCGGCGTCGGCCTGGTCCTGATCCTGACCAACGCCCGCACGCTGCTGAAGGGTCTCGGGGTCGCCGAAGGCCCACGCTTCCTGGTGTACGGCGTCCTGGTCGCCGCATGGGCCGCGGTCGTCGCCTACAGCGTGCGCACGACCGGACGCCGCGCGGACGCCGATGCCCGCCGCGAGCTCGAGACCGTCTGACCCCGGTCCTGCAGTTCCTGGCAGTGGCCGGCCCGGATTACGGGTTGGCCACTGGCGCGCCCGGACGTTCGGTCCGTTCGGAAGCGCGCCGTACTGTGGGAACGTGGTTCGATTCCTGCCGTTCCTGATCAGCCTGGCGCTCAGCGTGTACGCGCTGTTCTCCTGCATCCAGACGCCCGAGGAGGACGTGCCGCACCTGCCGAAGCTGGTGTGGATCGTCCTGATCGTGTTCGTCCCGTTCGTCGGGCCGATCGTCTGGCTGCTCATGCTGCGCCTGCAGCACGGCCGCCGCGAGCGCGCGGTCCGGCCGCCGGCGCCGGGCGGCCGGCCGGCCGCGCCGGACGACGATCCGGACTTCCTCAAGTCGCTGGACCGCTACCGCGATCCGCGCACGACGGTGAAGCCACCCGAACCGCCCAAGGAACCCGAGGCAGAGCAGGACGACCAGCCCAAGCCGAAGCCCCAGGACGAGAACACCTCGTCGGAGCCCGACGACGGCAAGACCTGAGCCTCCGCGCAGGTCCCTGCCGTTCCGTCAGGTAGTCAGTGGTGCGGTGGCAGCTCCGTCACGCCGACTTGCGGTGCTCAGGGAGGAGAGTCGTGTCGCGCTCGGACTCCGTGGTGCCGCCCCAGACGCCGTACGGCTCTCCGACCGAGAGCGCGTGCTGACGGCACTCGGGCTGGACCGGGCAGGTCCCGCAGAGCGACTTCGCCACCATCTCGCGGGCCCTTTTGCGGACGCCACGCTCCGACTCGGGCGAGAAGAACAACTCCGGGTTGACGTCGCGGCACGCGGCTTGCGACTGCCAGTCCCACAGATCCATGAGCGGGCGGGGCAGGCGAGGCATCCCTCTCGACATGGCAACCTCCTTGACTCACCGTGAGCGCGGACGGGCGCTCGGTGAAAACTATGCTCAACTCCCAGCGAGTTCAACCCTTGTTGTCTCGAAGTTCGGTCCTTTCGTTATCGGCACGTGGCGTCGCAGGCCGTGATCGGGCCCGGTTCACGCGGTGACGGTGTTCACGTCATCACTGCATGTGACATGAGTCACTCGGTTGCTTCAGACGAGCAGAGCACCCAGAACGGCGGCGACCAGGCCGGCGCCGAGGTTGAGGACGACGTTCAGCACCGCCTTCCCGCGGCGGCCCGCGGCAGCCAGTGCGGTCGTCTCGGCGGCGAACGTGCTGTACGTCGTGAACGCGCCGCAGAACCCGACGCCGACGAGCACGGTCGTGGTCCGATCGGTCACTCCGGTGAGCAGTCCGAGGACGAAACTGCCCAGGATGTTGACAGTGAAGGTTCCCCAGGGCAACGGAGTACTTGCGTTGCTGGTCGGCAACCATCGGCCGACCAGGTGCTTGTCCACCAGGAAGCGCAGGGGAGCGCCGACCGCCGCGCCGAGGGCGACGAGCAGGACGTTCATCGCGGCCGCCCGGCCCACTCGCCGAGGGTTGCCGCCAGCAACGCCGCGACCACCGTGCCGAAGAAGTAGACCAGGGCAACGACCACGTGGTCCGGCAGCAGCTTCTCGGTGTCCACGGCGAACGTCGAGAAGGTCGTGAACCCGCCGAGGATGCCGGTGCCGAGGAACGGCCGGAGCAGTGGGTGCGACCGGGGCGTCATCCGCGCGAGCAGGACGCCGATGGCGAAACAGCCGAGCACGTTCGTCGCGAACGTCGCCCAGGGGAAGTCGCCCGGTCCGTGCGGGAAGACCTCAGCGAGCCCGTACCGGGCCAACGAGCCGACGACCCCGCCGAGCGCCACGACGCCGAGGACACGCGGCAGTCCGGGCTGTGCCATGGCCGACTCCGCTCGCTCAGGTGCCGCTCTCCGCCGGGTCGTAACGGTAGTACTCGTGCGCGCCGTGCGCCGTTCCGGTCTCGCCGGTCAGCGCCCGGATCACCATCCGGTGGGTGACGGCCAGCACCGGACCGTCCGTGTTTGCGGTGTGCCGGGCCAGTGCGGCCCGAGCGCGCTCGCGGACCTGGGACAGCGGCTCCCACGGGCGTTGGATGCCCTGCGGCCACTCCCCGTCGTACGCCTCGAGCTCAGCCTGAGCAGCCTGTACCTCGGCCAGACCGCGCCAGGAGCCGGTGTGATCCGGCAGCCAGTCCCGCAGGTCGTAGTCGACCCGTACGCCGAGGGCCAGCCGGTGACCGATGATCGCGGCGCTGTGGAGCGCCCGGGTGAACGGTGAGCTCACCAGGTAAGTCGCCCCGATGCCGCTGAGCAGGTCCGCGACCTCCTGGGCCTGCTTCGCGCCGACCGGCGTCAGCGGGGCGCTGTCGGCCGCCAGGCCCGGCAGGCCGCGGGCGTCGACCGGTCCGTAGTCCGGCTCGCCGTGCCGGACCAGGTAGATCTGCGTCACGGCCATGTTCTACCTGAGATGGCGGGCGCCCGCCCAGCCCCGGGAGTGACTGTTCGGAAGGGGATCGGCGATGCTGGTCGGCGGGCGCACCTGGTGGAGCTCGTCGAAGAGACTCGACCGGGCCGGTGGCTCGATCCAGCGCACCTCGGTCGCTCCCTGGTGGCCGTGGACGGCGAGCACGGAGTCGATGTCCGGCCAGACCGCCGTGGCCGGGTTGCTTCCGCGCCACCGCAACGCGACCGACCCGTCGCTGAACTCGCACCCCTCAGCCACCACACCGGTCCCGGACACACCACTGGGATCCCGGTAGCGCACCAACTCGAAGGTCCGCGGCCTCACCCTGTGCACCCCTCACCATCGAACGTCGTTGCAGCCCTCAACGACGCCGACCCGTCCGCGGTTACTGGTACAGGGCCGGCAAGAGGCTGGCAAGCGGATGGTAGGGTCGATCTCGTGAAGCGCAGCTATTGGCGATTTTTTGAGTGGCCGGCCTTGGTGCCGGGCGACTCAGCCGCCTGCTGACGCCCAACCGAAGACACCAGAGCCGGCCCGAAGGCAAGGACATGCGTCCTTGCCTTTTCTCGTTCCCGCCGGCGCTGCTCAGGGTCCTCCTGGCCGGGCCGGCCAGACCCCGAAGGATCCCAGCAGATGAACACCCTCCCGCAGCGAACCAGCCAGGCGGCCGTCGTCGACCGGCGGATCGAGAAGACCGTCCCGCTGATCACGCCGCTCGCCCTGCACGACGAACTGCCGCTGAGTGACGCACTCGCCGAGCGCGTCGTCACCGGCCGGCAGGCGGTCGCCGACGTACTGAACGGCGTGGACGACCGCCTCCTGGTCGTCGTCGGCCCGTGCTCGGTGCACGACGCCCAGGCCGCCCTCGAGTACGCCGAGCGCCTCCGGCCGGTGGCCGAGCGACTCTCCGACGGCCTGCTCGTGGTCATGCGGGTGTACTTCGAGAAGCCGCGGTCGACCCTGGGCTGGAAGGGCCTGATCAACGACCCGGGCCTCGACGGCTCCGGCGACGTGAACCGCGGTCTGCGGACGGCCCGGCAGCTGCTCCTGCAGGTCCTCGAGCTCGGCCTCCCGGTCGGCTGCGAGTTCCTCGACCCGATCACGCCGCAGTACATCGCCGACACCGTCGGTTGGGGCGCCATCGGCGCGCGGACGGTCGAGAGCCAGGTCCACCGGCAGTTGTCGTCCGGTCTGTCGATGCCGATCGGCATGAAGAACCGTCCCGACGGCAGCATCGGTACGGCGGTCGACGCGATCAAGGCCGCCTCCGTGCCGCACGTCTTCACCGGTATCGACCACGACGGCGCCCCGGCGATCCTGCACACCCGCGGCAACCCGGACTGCCACCTCGTCCTGCGCGGCTCCGACAGCGGACCGAACTACGACGCGGACTCGGTCGCCGGCGCGATGGAACTGCTCCGCAAGGCCGGTCTGCAGGAGCGTGCGGTCGTGGACGCGAGCCATGGCAACAGCCGCAAGGACCACCGCCGTCAGCCCGTGGTCGCGGCGGAGATCGGCCGTCAGGTGGCGGCCGGCGACCGCGCGATCGTCGGGGTGATGCTGGAGTCCTTCCTGGCCGAGGGACGCCAGGAGCTCGACCCGACCCGCGAGCTCACCTACGGCCAGTCGATCACCGACGCCTGCATGGGCTGGGAGACGACCGAGTCGGTGCTCGAGAACCTGCGGGACGCGGCGGTCGCCCGGCGCGGATAGCTGTTCACCCCGTGGCCAAATGGCGGCTACAGGGCGGGCCTACTGTCCCGGGCATGACTGAGATTTCTCGGCGTCTGGTGCTGGGGTCGGCGGCGGGGGGAGTGGCGGCATCGCTGCTTCCCCCGTCGCTGCACACGGCGATGGCGCAACCGGTGAGGCGCGGTGGTCTGCGCGCGGTCGAGCACGTGATCGTGCTGATGCAGGAGAACCGTTCGTTCGACCACTACTACGGGACGCTGCGCGGGGTCCGCGGCTTCGGCGACCGGCAGCCGCTGCGGCTGCGGAACGGCCGGAGCGTGTTCCACCAGCCGAAGGCAGGCGGTGGCGAGGTGCTGCCGTTCTCGATCCGCAAGGCGGCCGCGGACGCCGGCCGGGACGCGGACGACATCCAGTACCTCGGTGACCTGCCGCACGGGTTCAAGGACGCCACCCAGGCCTGGGGCAACGGCTGGAACGACGACTGGGTCCAGGCCAAGACGGCCGCCACCATGACCCACTACGACCGCCGCGACATCCCGCTGCAGTACGAGCTCGCCGAGACCTTCACGATCTGCGACGCCTACCACTGCTCCGTCAACGGTTCCACCAACCCGAACCGCAACTACCTGTGGTCCGGGACGACGGGGTACGAGCCCGGGACGACGCAGCGTGCGGTGACGAACGCGGCGTACTCCTACGACCACCAGGGCTACGACTGGACGTCGTACCCGGAACGGCTCGAGCGGGCCGGGGTGTCGTGGCAGATCTACCAGGAGTGGGACAACTTCACCGACAACGCGGTCGAGTACTTCAAGACCTTCAAGGATCTCGGCCGCCGGATCCTGGCGTCGGTCCCGGGCGGCTACCGAACCACCGAGGAGTTCTACGACAAGCTGTTCGCGAAGACGCCGGCCGAGCGGGCCGAGGCGCTGAAGCAACTGGCGGCGGCGGTCGCCAAGCAGCCGGCCAAGGACCGGAAGCTGTTCCACCAGGCGATGTACCGGTCGGAGCCGGAGTCGCTGATCCCGCGGCTACGGGCCGACATCAAGGCCGGGAAGCTGCCGCAGGTCAGCTGGCTGGTGCCGTCCGCGGTCGACTCCGAGCACCCCGGCGCGTCCACGCCGGTCGGCAGCGCGAACCTCGTCTACGACCTGCTCGACGCGATCGCGTCCGACCCGGAGACCTGGTCGAAGACCGTGCTGTTCATCAACTTCGACGAGAACGACGGGTACTTCGACCACGTCCCGCCGCCGGTCGCGCCCCGGCCCGCCACGGGCGAGAGCGACGACTGGTACGCCGGTCAGCCGATCGGCCTGGGTCCGCGGGTGCCGATGACGGTCGTCTCGCCGTGGTCGATCGGCGGCCACGTGAACTCGCAGGTGTTCGACCACACCTCGGTGGTCCGGTTCCTCGAACGCTGGACCGGTGTCCGCGAGCCGAACATCAGCAACTGGCGGCGGACCGCCTGCGGTGACCTGACCTCGGCGTTCGACTTCGACCGCGGGTACCGGCAGCCGTCGGTGGACGCGCCCGGCCCGGTGCCGGCGCCGATCGCCCGCTGGAAGCCGGAGCCGCCGGCCGACCAGGCCGTGCCGCGGCAGGAGCCCGGCTACCGCCCAGCCCGTCCATTGCCCTACCAGCCGTCGGCTTCCGGCTTCGTTGCCAATGGCAAGCTGACGTTGACCCTGGGCAACAAGGGCGAAGAGGCGGCGCACTTCGCGATCTACTCGTACGGCGGTGAGCTGCCGGTGCCCGAGCACCTCGACGTACGCCGGGAAGCGGTGAAGGAGATCCCGGTCGCCGGGCCGTACGAGGTCGCCGTCCAGGGACCGAACCGGTTCTGGGTCGAGCTGGCCGGTACGGCGGACGGCGAGGCGGCCGGCCTGGACGTCCGCGCCCGCCGGGACGGGCACTCGCTCGAGCTCGCCCTGGTCAACACGTCACGCAAGCCGCTGACGCTGAAGGTCAAGTCGCGCGGCTACGCCGGCCGGACGCTGACGGTCGAGCTCCGCGGCCGGCAGACCCGCGAGCTGGACTGGCCGACCGCCCATGGCTGGTACGACGTCGAGGTGACGACCGCCGAGGACTCGTCGTACCGTCGCCGGCTGACCGGCCACCTGGAGACCGGCAAGCCGAGCATCACCGGCTGAGGCCTTCTGTCCCCGGCCGAGTGTCGGCCGGGGCAGGGGTCAGCGGGCGAGGCGGGTCAGCGGGCGATGGGGGCGGTCCGCGCTTTGGTGATGGTGATCAGGTCGGCCGGCGCGAGCCCGAGGTCGAGGCCGCGCCGGCCGCCGGACACGTAGACGGTGTCGTGGCCGGTGGCGGTGGCGTCCACGACGGTCGGGAGCGCGCGCTTCTGGCCGATCGGGCTGATGCCGCCGACCACGTACCCGGTCGTCCGTTCGGCGGCCGCCGGGTCGGCCATCACCGCCTTCTTCCCGCCGGCCGCGGCCGCGATCGCCTTCAGGTCGAGCTGCTTGTCCACCGGTACGACGCCGACGGTGAGCTTTCCGTCGACCTCCACGAGCAGGGTTTTGAACACCTGCTCCGGTGCGAGTCCGAGCGCCTCAGCGGCCTCCAGCCCGTACGATTTCGCCCCTGGGTCGTGGTCGTAGGTGTGCGCGGTGAACTCGACCTTCGCCTTCGTCAGCGCGACCGTCGCCGGCGTGCCCTGACTCTGTTTGTTCTTGGGCTTGCTCTCAGGCTTGCTCTTGGCCACCCGCCGAGCTTAGACCGGCGGGGACCAGGCGGACGCAGCAGTTCCCGGGGGTCGGCTCGAGCCGGGCCTCGTACGGCAGCTCGAGGGTGCTGATCAGCCCGGCGAGCAGGTGCAGGTTCATCCCGCAGACCAGCTGCGGCTGGTCCTTGGCGATCCGCTGGAACGGGCAGTTCGCGAGCGCGATGCCGTCCTTGTCGGGGCGCGGCTCGAAGCCGTGGGCGGCCAGGATCCGGGTCAGCGAGCTGCCGCTCGCCGTCCGTCCGAGCGACTCGCCGTAGTCCCGGGCCCGGCGGTTCACCGCCTCGCGCGGGGAACCGCCGCTCGCCTCGGCGTCCGTGACCGCGGCGGCCAGCAGACGGCCGGCGACGGCGTACTGACGCTCGGGCAGGGTGAGGTCGATCTCACGGTCCGACCGGTGGTAGAGCTTGGCCGGCCGGCCCGCGCCCGGGCCGGAGCGGCCGGTGCGGCGCTCGAAGCACGTCGCCAGCAGGCCTTCCTCGGTCAGCCTCTCCAGGTGGAACGCGGCGGTGTTCCGCGGGATGCCGAGGGCGGTCGCGGCCTCGTCGCGGCCCACGGGCGCGGGCTGGGCGACGACGTACTCGTAGAGGCGGCGCCGGGTCGGTTCCTCGAGGACGGCGACCGCCTGGACCTGCGCGTCCCAGGAGGTGTCCACGGAATGATTCTATCGCCAACATCAGTTGATGAAACAGTTATGATGAGACCTCGTTGAGGAATCAGGGAGTGTAGATGGCGATTTCGGCTGACCTCGAGTCCGTGCTGCATGGGCCCCTTCGCATCGTCGCCGGCCGGTCGGAGATCGACCTGCCCGCCGCCCAGCGGGCCGTCGCCGACCTGCTGACCGCGCTCGGCCGGGACCCGCACACCCCGCATCTGGCCGAGACCCCGCGCCGGGTCGCGAACGCGTACGCCGAGATGCTGACGCCGCGCGAGTTCGAGCTGACCACGTTCCCGAACGACGAGGGGTACGACGAGCTCGTCCTGGCCAAGGACATCCCGGTGCAGTCGCTGTGCGAGCACCACCTGCTCCCGTTCCACGGCGTCGCGCACGTCGGCTACCTGCCGGGTGAGCGGATCCTCGGGCTGTCGAAGCTGGCCCGCGTGGTCGAGCTGTTCGCCCGCGACCTCCAGGTGCAGGAGCGGCTGACCAAGCAGGTCGCCGACTGGCTCCAGGACCACCTCGCGCCGAAGGGCGTCGGCGTGGTGATCGAGGCCGAGCACCAGTGCATGTCGCTGCGCGGCGTCCGCGCCACCGGCTCCCGCACGGTGACCTCGTCCCTGCACGGGATCCTCCGCGAGAACCCAGGCTCCCGGCAGGAGTTCTTCGCCCTGACCGGCCTGACGCCGTAGCTCAGGCCTGGGATCAGGCCGTCGCCACCGCCGACGGGTGGTGATGGGTATTCCGTCCGGTGGCGAGGATGTGCGCGACCTCGCCGGGCAGCAGGTCCGTACCGGGGACCGGCTCCATCTCGGAGACGTCCAGCCAGCGGACGACGGTCGCGCCGCAGTGGCCGTGGACGGCGAGGATGGAGTCGAGGTCCGGCCAGACGGCCGTCGACGGGTTCGCTCCGTGCCAGCGCAGCGCGACCGAGCCGTCGGTGAAGACGCACCCCTCCGCGACGACGCCCGTCCCGGAGACTCCGCTGATGTCGGTGTAGCGCACGAGTTCGAAGGTCTGCGGTTTCACCGGCGGACCTCGCCGGGACGGCCTTCGGTGCTCGAGGGGCTTGCGGAGGGACTGGTCGAGGGACTGGTGGAACTGGGTTGGCCTGAGGGTGCCATGGTCCTTTCCCCGTGGTTCGGCGTGGGTGGGCGCTCGCCACAAACCGGGGACAAATACCGACTGTCAGCGGGGAAGGACGGTCTGTAGCGACACATCTTCTCGGAAACAAGCTAGGACCATTCCGGGCAACACGCCAGACCCTTGTCAGCGTGTCTCGTTCCTCGGCCGTCCGGCCGCCGGCAACTCCTGACAAAGCGGGTGCTTTATTCGATGTCCGGTGGCCGCCGGTCGTGATCGAATACGGAAGTGTTCCTGACGCTTGCCACCGACCTTGCCGGAATCGACGGACCCGCCAGCGACTTCGGGTTCCTGTTGCACAAGAATCCGGCGCGACCGCAGGGCATCGAGATCACCGGTGGCAGTGCGTACGTCTTCTACCCGGAGGCGACCGACGAGCGGTGTACGGCGGCCGTGCTGCTCGAGATCGACCCGATCGCCCTCGTCCGGTCCGGCCGGGGAAAGGCCACGGAAGGGTTCACGCTCGGGCAGTACGTCAACGACCGCCCGTACGCCGCGTCCAGCCTGCTCGCGGTCGCTCTGGGCAAGCTGTTCCGGACGGCGATGAACGGCCGCTGCGACGCCCGCCCCGACCTGGCCGCGCGTCCGATCCCGCTCGAGATCCACGTCCCGGCGCTGCCGTGCCACGGCGGTGCGGAGCTGGCCGAGCGGATGTTCGGTCCGCTCGGGTGGACCGTCGACGCGCGTCCGGTGCCGCTCGATCCGGAGATCCCGGCATGGGGTGACTCGCGGTACGTCGACCTGCGGCTGAGCGGCGTACTCCGGCTCGCGGAGGCGCTCAACCACCTCTACGTGATGCTGCCGGTGCTGGACGACGCGAAGCACTACTGGGTCGGGTCCGACGAGGTCGACAAGCTCGTGCGCGCCGGCTCGGGGTGGCTCGGTGCGCACCCGGAGAAGGAGCTGATCTCCCGGCGGTACCTGGCGCACCGGCGCTACCTGGCCGACACCGCGCTCGAACGGCTCGCCGAAGCCGACGGCCTGACGGAGCCGGAGGCCGTCCCGGACGACGCCGAGGGACCGGTGTCGCTGGCGGTCGAGCGTCGTACGACGGTCGCCGCCGTACTGAAGGAGCTCGGGGCGCGGCGGATCGCGGACCTCGGGTGCGGTGAGGGCGCGCTGGTCGGGGAGCTGCTGAAGGACCCGATGATCGCGGAGCTGTTCGCGACGGACGTGTCCGCGCGGGCGCTGGTCGGCGCGAAACGACGGCTGCGGTACGACGACCTGCCGGACCGTCAGCGTGAGCGGCTGCGGTTCCTGCAGTCGTCCGTGACGTACGCCGACCACCGCCTGGCCGGCCTGGACGCCGCCGTCCTGATGGAGGTGATCGAGCACGTCGACCCGCCCCGCCTGCCCGCCTTGGCGAAGGCCGTGTTCCAGGCCGCCCGCCCGGCTGCCGTCGTCGTGACCACCCCCAACAGCGAGTACAACGTGCGTTTCGACTCGCTACCCGCCGGGGCGTTCCGCCACCCTGACCACCGCTTCGAGTGGACCCGCCAGGAGTTCACCACCTGGGCGACGGAGGTAGCTGATCTCTACGAGTACTCGGTGGAGCTCCGTCCCGTCGGGCCAGTGGATCGGGATGTCGGCCCGCCCACTCAGCTCGCGCTCTTCAAGCTCCGGGAGAAGGTGACCGGCTGATGACCGAGCTGCAGATTCCGGCACTGTGCCTGGTGGTCCTCGTGGGCGTCAGCGGGTCCGGGAAGTCGACGTTCGCGCTGAAGCACTTCAAGAGGACCGAGGTGATCTCCAGCGACTTCTGCCGGGGGTTGGTCTCGGACGACGAGAACGATCAGGCGGCGTCGAAGGACGCGTTCGAGCTGTTGCACTTCATCGCGGGCAAGCGGCTCGCGGCCGGACGGCTGACGGTGGTCGACGCGACCAACGTGCAGCCGGAGGCCCGCAAGGAGCTGGTCGCACTCGCCCGCGAGTGCGACGTCCTGCCGGTCGCGATCGTCCTGGATCCGCCGGAGCGCGTGTGTGTCGAGCGGAACGAGCAGCGGCCGGACCGGCAGTTCGGCGCGAAGGTGATCACCCGCCAGCGGTCGCAGCTGAAGCGTGGTCTCCGCAGTCTCAAACGCGAAGGTTTCCGCACCGTCCACGTGTTGGAGAGCGTCGAGGAGATCGATGCCATCAGCATCGAGCGGACCAGGCTGTTCAACGACCTGACCGACCAGACCGGTCCGTTCGATATCGTCGGCGACGTCCACGGTTGCCGGGCCGAGCTGGAGCAGCTGCTCACCGAGCTCGGCTATGCGATCACCCGCGACCCGGCCGGCCGTGCGATCGACGCCGTACACCCGGACCGGCGGGCCGTGTTCGTCGGTGACCTGGTCGACCGCGGTCCGGACACTCCCGGCGTACTGCGGCTCGTCATGGGAATGGTTGCCAACGGCTACGCGTACTGCGTTCCCGGCAACCACGAGGACAAGTTGCTCAGGGCCCTCAGAGGTCGCAACGTCAAGATCAGCCACGGCCTCGAGACCACCCTCGAGCAGCTGGCCGACGAGCCGCCGGAGTTCCGCGAGGCGGTGGAGTCGTTCGTCGACGGCCTGATCTCGCACTACGTCTTCGACCGCGGCCGGCTGGTGGTCTCGCACGCCGGCCTGGTCGAGCGGATGCACGGCCGCACCTCCGGCCGGGTCCGTTCGTTCTGCCTGTACGGCGAGACGACCGGGGAGACCGACGAGTTCGGCCTCCCGGTCCGCTACCCGTGGGCGAACGAGTATCGCGGTCGCGCGATGGTCGTCTACGGCCACACCCCGACGCCCGAGCCGGAGTGGATCAACAACACGATCTGCCTCGACACCGGCTGCGTCTTCGGCGGATCGCTGACCGCCCTGCGCTACCCGGAACGCGAGCTGGTGTCAGTGCAGGCGGCCGAGGAGTACTACGCCCCGGCGAAACCGTTGCACGTGGCAACCGCTCCGACCCGCGAGCCCGACGTACTCGAGCTGACCGACGTCACCGGCCGCCGGGTGATCGAGACCACCACGCACGGACGGCTGAGCATCCGCGCCGAGCAGGCCGGTGCCGCGCTCGAGGTGATGAGCCGGTTCGCGATCGACCCACGCTTCCTGCTGTACCTTCCGCCGACGATGAGCCCGGTAGCGACCTCCTCGGAGCCGGGCCTGCTGGAGCATCCGCGCCAGGCCTTCGAGACGTACCACGGGCAGGGTGTGACCGAGCTCGTGTGCGAGGAGAAGCACATGGGTTCGCGCGCCGTCGTCTTGCTGACGCGCGACGACGACGTCGCGGAGAAACGCTTCGGCCTCGCCGGGCGCGGCGCGATCCACACCCGCACCGGGCGGTCGTTCTTCGATGGACCGCTGACCGACGAGCTCCTGGTCCGGCTGCGGGCCGTTGTGACGGAGGCGGGGATCTTTGAGGAGCTCGACACCTCGTGGCTCGTGCTCGACGCCGAGTTGCTGCCGTGGAGCGCGAAGGCCGAGGACCTGCTCCGGAACCAGTACGCCGCCGTCGGCGCGGCCGCCCGTACGTCGTTGCCCGCGGCCACCACCGCCCTGGAGTCGGCGCTCGCGGCCGGCCTGGACGTCGGCGATCAGCTGGCCCGGATCCAGCGCCGTACGACGAACGCGGAGCGCTTCACCGCGGCGTACCGGCGGTATTGCTGGCCGACCGCTGGGCTCGACGGAGTCCGGCTGGCTCCGTTCCAGGTGCTCGCATCCGAAGGGGCGACGTACCAGGATCGACCCCACGCCTGGCACCTGGGGATCGCGGACCGACTCGTTGCCGCCGGCCCGGAGCTGATTACGCCGACGCGGCGCCTGTTCGTTGACTCCGGCAACTGGGACGCGGGGATCGCCTGGTGGGAGGAGCTCACCGGCGCCGGCGGGGAGGGGATGGTCGTGAAGCCGGCCGCCAACCTGACCCGGACCGGGAAGGGACTGGCTCAGCCGGGGCTGAAGGTGCGCGGGCAGGAGTACCTGCGGCTCATCTACGGTCCTGACTACACCGAGCCGGCCAACTTCGAGCGGCTGCGTGACCGCAACCTCGGACACAAGCGCTCGCTCGCTCTGCGCGAGTACGCCCTCGGTCTCGAAGCCCTCGACCGGGCCGCCCGCGGCGAACCCCTCTGGCGCATCCACGAATGCGTCTTCGCCGTCCTCGCCCTCGAGTCCGAACCCGTCGACCCGCGGCTCTAGGAGACGTGATGATCAGTTACACCATTCCGGGGATGTTTGTTCGGGAGCACGAGGTCGAGGTGCCGCTGGATTGGGCGGATCCCGGTGCGACGATCACTGTTTTCGCGCGTGAGCTCGTCGACCCCGTGCGGCGGGACGAGGACTTGCCGTTGCTGTTGTACCTGCAGGGTGGGCCGGGTGGGAAAGGGCCGCGGCCGACCGAGCGGTCCGGGTGGATCGGGGAGGCGTTGAAGACCTACCGGGTGATCCTGCTCGACCAGCGCGGCACCGGGCGCAGTACGCCGATCACCGGCCGGCGGATGGCGTCGTTCGCGACCGCCGAGGAGGGTGCCGACTACCTGGCCAGCTTCCGGGCGGACTCGATCGTGCGGGATGCGGAGCACCTGCGGACGAGGGTGTTCGGCGGTGCGAAGTGGTCGACGCTGGGCCAGAGCTACGGCGGCTTCCTCACGCTGACCTATCTCTCGCAGGCTCCCGAAGGCCTGACCGCGTGCTACGTGACCGGTGGGCTGGCGTCGATCGACCCGTCGGCGGCCGAGGTGTACCGCCGGACGTATCCCCGGGTCGCCGCGAAGACCCGGGAGTTCTACCGGCGCTACCCGCACGACGTCGAGCGGGTCGGCGCGATCGCGGACCGGCTCGCGGCGGACGACGTACGGCTGCCGGACGGCGACCGGCTGACTGTGCGGCGGTTTCAGACACTCGGGATCGACTTCGGGATGAAGCCGGGGTACGAGCGCATGCACTGGCTGGTGGACGAGGCGTTCGACGGGGACGAGTTGTCGGACACGTTCCTGGGTCAGGTGCTCGATCGGTCATCGTACGCCGGTGGTCCGTTGTTCGCGGCGTTGCAGGAGAGCATCTACGGATCCGGCGCCGGGGCGACCGGCTGGGCGGCCGAGGCCGAGCGAGCGCTGCACCCGGAGTTCGCCGAGGACGCCCGCCCGCTGCTGTTCACCGGCGAGATGATGTACCCCTGGATGTTCTCCGAGATCCGCATCCTGCGTCCGTTCCAGGGCGCGGTCGAGGTGCTCGCGTCCCGGCCGCAGTGGTCGTCGCTGTACGACCTGGACCGGCTGGCCGCGAACGACGTACCAGTGGCCGCGGCGGTCTATTACGACGACATGTTCGTCGACTCCGGCCTGCAACTGGACACCGCCGCCCGCGTCGGGAACCTGCAGGCCTGGGTGACGAACGAGTACGAACACGACGGTCTGTCGGCGGAACGCGTCTTCAACCGGCTGACCGAACTCGTCCGATCCGTGGGCGGCGGCGTCCGGGCAGGATGACGTCAGCTCAGCTTGAGAGCGGTCGCCGCGGCGGCCGCGGCCGGGGTGCCGTAGGCGGCGGCGAGGCGCTCGAGGAAGGACGGGCGGTCGAGGGTGTACTCCTGGGTGCCGACGGTCTCGAGGACCGTGGTGGCCAGGGTGCAGCCGACCTGAGCGGCGGCCTCGTGGTCGAGCCCCGCGGCGCGGCCGGTCAGGTAGCCGGCCCGGAAGGCGTCACCGCCACCGGTGGGGTCGACCAGGTTGGGCGCCGGCACGGCCGGGACCTTGGCCAGGATGCCGCCGGTGTTCTCGATCACCACGCCGTCGCCGCCGTGGGTGGTCACGCGGACGCCGACGCGCTGCAGGATCTCGTCGTGGCTCCAGCCGGTCTTCTGCACCATCAGGCCGGCCTCGTACTCGTTGCTGAACAGGTACTCCGCGCCGTCGACGAGCCGCTTGATGTCCTCGCCCTCCATCCGGGCCAGCTGCTGCGACGGGTCCGCCGCCACCGCGATGCCGTGCGCCTTCGCCAGCTCGGTGTGCTTCAGCATGCCCTCGGGGTCGTCCGCGCCGATCAGCACGAGGTCGATCCCGCCGGACGCGGCGTGGATCGCGCCGAGGTCGAGCTCCCGCGCCTCGGCCATCGCCCCGGTGTAGAACGAGGCGATCTGGTTCGCGTCCAGGTCCGTCGTACAGGTGAACCGGGCGGTGTGGACGTTCTCGCAGACGCGGACGTGGGAGACGTCCACGCCGGCCTCGGTGAGCGCGGCGCCGTACTCGGCGAAGTCCGCCCCTACCGACCCGACCAGCAGCGACGGCCGGCCGAGCTGGGCCATCCCGTAGCAGATGTTCGCGCCGACGCCGCCGCGGTGCACGACCAGCTCGTCGACCAGGAACGACAGCGAGACCTTGTGCATCTGTTCCTCGAGGAACTGGTCCTTGAACCGGCCCGGGAACGTCATCAGGATGTCGGTCGCGATCGAACCGGCGACGGCGATGCGCATACGGGTGCTCCTCGGTGGGGTGGGTGCGCGGCTTCTCGGCAACCCATAGAGACTACAGGCGACCGATCTAATACACAGAAGGCGGGAATTCGATGGGGAATCAGGTACTCGTCACCGACGAGCTGCACGACTACATGGTCGGGCACGGGATGCCGCTGGACGAGATCGCCACCGACCTGGTGGCCGAGACCTGGCAGCTCGGCGACGTCTCCCGGATGCTGACCACGGCCGACCAGGCGGCGCTGCTGACCACGCTGACCCGGCTGATCTCGGCCCGCCGGGCGGTCGAGATCGGCACCTTCACCGGGTTCTCCGCGCTCGCGATCGCCCGCGGGCTGCCGGACGACGGCCGGCTGATCTGCCTGGACGCGAGCGAGGAGTGGACCGCGATCGGCCGCCGGTACTGGGACCGGGCCGGGGTCGCGGCGAAGATCGAGCTGCGGATCGGCGACGGGCACGAGCTGGCGGCCGCGCTGGACGGCTCGTTCGACCTCGCCTTCGTGGACGCCGACAAGCCGGGGTACGTCGACTACTTCGAGCGGCTGGTGGAGGTGATCCGGCCGAACGGACTGATGCTGTTCGACAACACCCTGGCCGGCGGACGCGTCGCGGACGCGGACGGTCCGGCGGACCGCAAGGAGTTCAACGCGCACATCGCCAAGGACGACCGCGTCGACGTCGTCATGCTCGGGATCGGCGACGGGCTCACCCTGGTCCGCAAGAAGTGAGCGCGCCGCGGCTTGCGGTGGAGGAGCTGCAGCACAAGTACGGCGACCGACCGGTGATCGAAGGCCTGACCTTCACGCTGGCCGCCGGTGAGGCGATCGCGCTGGTCGGGCCGAACGGCGCCGGCAAGACGACCGTGCTCAAGTGCATCGTCGGCTCGGCCGATCCCGCGGCCGGCACGATCCTGCTCGACGGCGTCCCGATCGACGAGCGCGCGGACGCAGTACGGCGGGACGTCGCCACGCTGCTCGACGACCTCGACTTCTTCCCCGACCTGACCGCGGCCGAACACCTCGACCTGCTCGCCCGGGCCCACGGCAACGCCTCGCCGGAGGACCTGGTCGACACCACGCTGGACGACATCGGGCTGCTGCCGGCCGCCGACCAGTTGCCGGGATCGCTGTCCTCGGGTCAGCGCCGTCGCCTCTCGCTGGCGACGGCGCTGGTCCGGCCGCGAACGCTGATGGTCCTCGACGAGCCCGAGGCCAGACTGGACACCGATGGCGTGCAGTGGCTGTCGGACCGCCTGATCGCGGAGAAGGAATCCGGCACGTCGATCCTCTTCGCCAGCCACGACCCCGCCCTGGTCGAAGCCGTCGCCGACTCCGTCGTGCGGTTGACCCCAGCCCCATGACCGCTGATGGAGGGCCGGTCGTCTTCGATCCGGCCGACTTCGGCGCGATCCCGTCGTCCCGCGCCCTGCGCCGCTGGATGCGCACCACCCGCCGCCGGCACGCGGACCGCTCGTTCTGGCAGATCTTCGAGGACGTCTACCTGATCCTCTTCACGCTCGCCATGGCCGCGGCGTCCGGTGGCAACGTCATTCGCCATCTGAACACGACCGCCGCCCACTGCACGTCACCGGCCTGCGCCGAGCTGACGCAATGGATGCCGTGGATCTTGCTGCCATTGCTGGTGGCAACAACCCTGCGGCTGCTGCTGGCCATCGGGCCGGTGTCCGCGTCCCGGGCTGCCGGATTCTGGCTGCTCGCCACTCCGGTGAGCCGGTCCGGTTTGCTACGTCCGTCGTACTGGACCCTGATGGCCGTGGTCAGTGTGGTCGGCTTCCTGACGTCGGCGATCGTCTGGGCGTTGCTGGGGTCGATGTGGTCCGAGGTGGCCTTGGCGGCGGGCATCGTCGGCGCCCTCCTGGTCTGCACGGCCTGCGTGACGGTGTGGGCTCAGCAGTCGGCCGGGCGTACGCGGTGGGCGCTGCGGATCGCGGACCTGCTGTTGGTCGCGGCTGCGATCCCCGCGTTGGTGCTTGCATTCCAACAACCTGAGCGCCTGACCCTGACTCCCGCCTACGCGACGGTTGAGTCGGGCTTCGTGGGCGACGTTGAGAGCTCGATAGCGCTGTACAACCTCGCGGTGTTGCTCGTGCTCGCAGGCGCCGTGGTGCTTGCTGTGGTGCTGGTAGTGATGACCGCCCGCACGCTCGACCGGCTCACCCGGACCACAGTGATTGCCGGCGGTGATCTGCTGGCTGGCCTTGCGGGTGCGGCGAGCAGTCTGGATGTCAGCATGCTCGCCGACGTCGTTGCCAGCAGACACTGGCGGCTGCAGGGGCGAGTCCGGTCGCGGCGTGGGCGAGGGTCTCGAGGTGCGGCGCTGGTACACCGGGAGTTCCGGCGGATCCTGCGGTGGCCTCGGCGGCTCGTGATCGGATTCGGGTTGCTGATCGTTCCGTACGCCGTCGCGGGCACCGGGCTTCAGGTGCTCGTGCCGGTCGCGGCCGGCGTTGCCGGGTTCATCGCCGTACGGCCGTTGCTGGACGGGCTGCGGTCGGTGTGCCGGTCGACCGGGCTCGTGCGCGCCCTCGGGATGGAGCTGCGCGAGCTCCGGATCGTCATGGCGGTCGTGCCGGCCGGATTCACCACGGTCTGGTGTTTGCTGGCTCTGCCCGCGTTGGCCGACGGGGCGAGCACCTTCGCCGTTGCCGCCGGCATCCTCTCCGGCACCGTCCGCCAGGCCTCCGCACGACCCCCGTCGTACGCGGGCCCCCTGATCGCCTCCCCGATGGGCGCCATCCCGCCGGGCCTCTTCTCCCAACCCCTCCGAGGCTTCGACCTCCTGCTCCTCTGCCTGGCCCCCGTCCTCCTCGGCCTCCCCCCACTCTGGGCGGTAGCGATCCCCACCACAGTCCTCACCCTCATGTTCTCGATCCGCCCCAAGACGGACTAGACCTCGCGGGCGAGCCACTTGCGGTCGATTTCGCGCGGCAGGTCGACGTCGTGCTGCCGGGCGAGGAGTAGGAGCTGGCAGAAGACGTCGGCGAACTCCTGGTGGAACGTGTCGCGGATCTGCTCCGCGCTGAGTCCCTTGGTCCGCGCGCGGCCGGTGTGCTGGAGGTAGGCCTGGGTCAGCTCGCCCATCTCCTCCTGCAACTTCAGCAGGAACCAGTCCGCATCCCGCTCGAACCCCAGCACCTCGCCGTACCGCACCGACAACTTCTCCAACCGCTCGGACAGCTCCGCAATCTCCACGCGCCTACCCAACCACCCAGCGCCGACACAGAATGGGCGGATGGATGTGGTGGGGTGGTTGCTGGAGTCCGAGGAGCCGGCCGTGCGGGGGATGGCTCGGCGGGATCTGCTGGGGGAGGAGCATCGCGAGGATGTGTTGAGTGGGCCGTGGATGCAGTCGTTGCTGACGGGGGCGTGCGCGGACAAGCGGGCCTACCGGAAGTGGACCGGGGCGCACTGGCGGATCGTGGCGTTGGTGGAGCTGGAGGTGCCGACGGGGGAGCCGCGGGCGGTTGAGGCGGCGGAGTACGACCTCGACGAGGTGATGCGGTCGCTCAAGTACGGCGTGAGCGTGGTCGACGGCCTGGTACGGCGGTGCGCGTCGATCGAGGGGAACACGCTCGCTGCGTGCAGTCGACTGGGGATGGCCGACGACGCCCGGGTGCAGCAGTTGGCCGAAGGGCTGGTGGAGTGGCAGTGGCCCGATGGTGGCTGGAACTGCGACCGCACTGCGTCCGGTCGGCGTTCGTCGTTCCACGAGACGCATCCGGCTGCGTGGGGGCTGCACGAGTATTACCTGGCGACTGGTGACACGGCCGCGCGTGATGCCGCCGTACGGGCTGGGGAGTTGTTTCTGGAGCACCGGGTGTTCCGGAGCCTCTCGACGGGTGAGCCGATCAACAAGAGGTGGTTGCGGCCGAGCTATCCGCCGTACTGGCACTACGACATCCTGCAGGGGCTGCTCGTGCTGGCGCGGCTCGGCCTCGCGCGGGACGAACGGGCCGGGGACGCGCTGGACGAGTTGGAGCGCCGGCGCCGGCCGGACGGTCGCTGGTACGCCGGGCAGCAGTGGTGGAACCTGCCGGGCAGCAACCGTACGCCGGAAGTCGTGGACTGGGGGCGGAGCGGGCCGAACGAGATGATCACCCTCAACGCCCTGCGGGTGCTCGAGGCCGCAGGGCGTTGACGGGCGACGACGACTACTGCTGCGGGTACGGCGTCGGATTCGGCTCTGGGTCTGCGCCGGACTCGGTGGGTGCGCCGGTTTCGCCTGAGGCTGTGGGAGCGGTGCCGTCGCCGTCGGCCGCGACCGGCGGAGCGCTGCCGTCGCCGTTGACAGGAGTTGGGTCCGGAGCGGGATCCGGGGTGGTGTCCACGGTCGGCATCGGGTCGGGGTCGGGCAGGAGGAGGTAGGGCTCGGCCGCCGGGTCGGGCTCGCCCTCGGGGTCCGGGGTGGGCTTCGGCTCGAAGTTGTCGGGCGCCGACGCCCACACGGCCGCGGCCGCCCGCTGGGCGTCGGCGGCGTCGGTCTGGCGTTCGTAGTTCTTGATGTCGAGCGCGTACGCCTTCACCACCGCCGACAGGTCCTTGCGCAGCTGCCGGTGCACCCAGAGCGCGTAGGCCTGGCTGCGGGCCTCGATGAAGTTCTTCAGTTCCTGCATCTGCGCGGGCGTCATGTCGTCCTCCGACGAAGTGGGGGTGAAGTCGCCGCGAGCGATCGCGGCCCGGGCGGCGGGGCCGGGACAGTCGGTGCCGTCCGGCCGGACCGCGGAGTGCGGCCGGATCGCCGTACCCCGGGGGAAGATCCTGCGGAAGTCGGCGATCACCCCGCGGGTGGTCGCCTTCATGGCGGCGGTCGGCTGCTCGCCGGTGACGAGCACCAGCAGGATCGCGCCGTACCGCTCGTTCAGATCGGCGTTGCCGTTGGCGCCGGACTGGACCCGTAGACCGCGCAGCGTCCAGGCGCGGCCGGCCTGGTCGACGGCGATCTGGTACGCGATGTCCGACCAGCCGCGGTCGTCCATGTGGAAGTTCTGCCAGCCGCGCAGCGCGGACGCCACCGCCGCCTGGCTGTGGATACCGGTCGTCGTCCCGGTCCCGGGCCAGTGGATGACCGCGCCCTGCACCCGGGAGGTGGTCAGGTTGCCCGGACCGCCGTTCGGCGGCCGCGCCCTCCAGGCGGATCGCGGCAGATAAGTGACCATTACGTGCTCCTCACGTGCCTCACGAGCACCGCATACCCATCGTTGGCACTCGGTAATCAACCGATCACACTCGGCACGCGGCCGTCAAGCAGTGGGAGCCCATTCGGCGAGCAAGTTCATCCCCAGGACAGGCACCCTATCGACGGCGGACACCGGCCCGCATCACGTAGGTCGGCCACGCGCCCGAGCTCCTCCGGATGGCAGGCCATTGACATCGTTGTCGGAGGCGGCAACGATACTCCAGCGAGTCAATGAAACGTTTCCAACCTCGGGGACCATCCCGCCCGAAGCACTCGAGGAGATCCGATCATGGTGATGAGTCGTCCGCGCGTCCTGACCGCGCTGCTGGCCGGCGTGGCCACGCTGGCCGCCGGTCTGGTGTCGCTGCCGTCCGCCACAGCCCAGCCGGGAGGAGGCGACGACGGCCCGACCGCGACGGCGCGGGCCCGGGTCGCTGCCGACGTACTGATGAGCTCGTACGACCCGGTGAAGGCCTGGTTCCCGTCCAGCTGGTGGAACTCCGCCGTCGCCCTGCAGACGATCGGCGACTACATGGAGCGCACCGGCGACCGTCGCTACCTGCCGCAGCTGGACAAGACGTTCGAGCAGAACAAGGGCGAGTTCCCGGCCGGCTACCTGTCCGGCGACCCGCTGCTCGGCAACTTCACCAGCCGCGCCATCGACGACTCCGAGTGGTGGGCGCTGAACTGGATCCAGGCCTACGACCTGACCAGGAACCGCAAGTACCTCGACATGGCGGTCACGATCGCGGAGTACGTCGAGGACTACTGGGACGACACGTGCGGTGGCGGGGTCTGGTGGGACGCCGAGCGTACGTACAAGAACGCAGTGACCAACGGTCTCTGGATCCGGCTCACCGCCGAACTGCACAACCGGATCCCGGGGGACCGGCACTGGCTCGGCCGGGCGAAGGAGGGCTGGAGCTGGTTCACCGGCAGCGGGATGATCAACGCCGACGGTCTGGTGAACGACGGCCTGAACACCGGCACGTGCCAGAGCAACAACGACACGGTGTGGACCTACAACCAGGGGCTCGCGATCGGAGCCGGTCTCGAGCTGTGGCGGGCGACCCGCGATCCGCGTCTGCTGACCACCGTACGGCGGTTGGCCGACTCGGCGATCGCAACCGGTGGACTGGTGTCGAACGGCGTACTGACCGAGTGGTGTGAGGCGCCGGGCCGGTCGTGCGACGACAACCAGAAGCAGTTCAAGGGCATCTTCATGCGCTACTGGATGGACCTCACCGACACCACGCACAACGCCCGCTACCGCGCGTTCCAAGCGCAGCAGGCCGCAACCATCTGGGAGCACGATCGCGACGCGGCCGGACGCCTCGGCCTGCGGTGGGCCGGATCCCCGAGTCCCGATCGTCCGAACGTCTTCGATTGGCGGACCCAGGCGAGTGCGCTCAGCGCGCTGATCGCCGTCGTACCAGCGCGACCGCCGGTGCGGTCGTTGTCGGCGACAATCACTCCGGCCCAGCCGGTCGTGATGCCCGCGAGCGGTGCCGCGACCACCGTCACGATGGTGGCCGGGCTACAGGCCACCGCGCCGAGGGGTCAGCGGATCAAGGCCGACGTACGCGCGACCGCCCCGGCAGGCTGGAGCGTGACCCCGAGCCGGGCCACCGCGACGCTCCGCCCGACCGGGAACGCCGTACCCGCGAAGGCGAGCGTGGAACTCGACGTCGCGATCCCCGCCGGTACGCCGGACGGCCGCTACCTGGTGACCGTGACCGCGACGTCCGGCCCGCAACTGTCCTTCACCACACAGGCCGAGATCCTGGTCGCGCACGAGGCCGACTTCGACACCGGTACGCCGGCCGAGAGTCCGTGGCTGTGGGACGCAGGCGGCTCGGCGAGCAACGGCGTCCAGAACCGCTTCGCCGACGGCAACGCGTACTTCGTCTACCGCTTCCCGTTCCCGACCACCACGACCGCGGCCTCGGTGTCGCTGACGATCGACAACGAGTACGTCGTCCAGGTGAGCGGCGACGGCGAGCAGTGGACCACCGTGGCCGAGGAGACCGACCACATCCACAACGGCGAGAACAAGGCCACGCTCACGTTCGACCTCACCCCTCACCTGGGTCCGGACAAGACCGCCTTCGTCCGCATCGCCGACTCCCACCCCGAAGAAGGCTGGGGCGGCCGCCTCTACCACGCCACCGCGACGTACACCGGCTGAGCACCAGACAGCGGTCGGCCCGGACTTCACATGCCGGGCCGGTCGCTGGACGGGTTCAGGCGCGGGTGCTCGGGGCCACCTCGCGCACCATCACACAGTTGCCGAGGCCCTTGGGCCGGTCGTAGGTGAAGCCCTCGCGCTCGTACATCGTGCGGGTGCCGTTGTAGAGGAACGACGAGTTCTTCTTCCGGACCCCGCCGGTGTCGTGCGGGTAGCCCTCGACCACGCCGCCGCCGGCCCGCGCGATCAGCTCGACGGCTCCGCGCAGGGCGATCGCCGCCAGGCCCTGACCGCGATGGTCGCGCTCGACGAGGATGCAGGTGACCCGGTAGTCGGGCAGTCGCTCGGCGGTGGCGACGTACTCCTTGCGGTGCTGGATGTTGGGCAGCTCCTCGGGCGTTCCGTACTCCGCCCACGCGACGGCCCGGTCGCCGTCGTACACCAGCGCCGCGTGCGCGATCCCCTCGACCACCAGTCGTTGTTTGAGCACCCGGTTCCCCTCGGCGGTCTGCCCCTTCTCCGCGCACTCGGGATGGAAATGCGTGCACCAGCAGCTGGCGAACATCCCCTTGTTCCGCTCGACCAGAGCGGCAAAGTCATCGAACGTCTCCGGCGTAAGCGCCCCGATCCTGAACTCGGCCATGCCGGCAACGTACCCCCCATTCCGGACGATCTACGTCCGGTAGCCCCACCGCCGGCAACGTGAAACGGCGGCAGACCGTGGGAGGAGGGGTCTCCCAGGTCTGCCGCCGTTTGCGCTGTTGCCCGCGGGTGCGGGATCAGACGTCGTAGTAGAGCTCGAACTCGTGGGGGTGGGGGCGGAGCTGGATGGGGGCGATCTCGTTCTCGCGCTTGAGGTCGATCCAGGTTTCGATCAGGTCGGCGGTGAAGACGTCGCCCTCGAGCAGGAAGTCGTGGTCGGCCTCGAGGGAGTCGATCACGGCCGGCAGCGAGGTCGGGACCTGCGGGATGCCCGCGTGCTCCTCCGGCGGCAGCTCGTAGAGGTCCTTGTCGACCGGGTCGACCGGCTCGATCTTGTTGCGGATGCCGTCCAGGCCGGCCAGCAGTTGGGCCGCGAAGGCCAGGTATGGGTTCGCCGACGGGTCGGGGCAGCGGAACTCGATCCGCTTGGCCTTCGGGTTCGACCCGGTGATCGGGATCCGGATGCAGGCCGAGCGGTTGCGCTGCGAGTACACCAGGTTGACCGGCGCCTCGAAGCCCGGCACCAGGCGGTGGTACGAGTTCACCGTCGGGTTGGTGAAGGCGAGCAGCGACGGCGCGTGCTTGAGCAGGCCGCCGATGTACCAGCGGGCGGTGTCGGACAGGCCGCCGTACCCGGACTCGTCGTAGAACAGCGGGTCGCCGCCGGACCACAGCGACTGGTGGCAGTGCATGCCCGAGCCGTTGTCACCGAAGATCGGCTTCGGCATGAAGGTCGCGGTCTTGCCGGCCGCCCATGCGGTGTTCTTGACGATGTACTTGAACTTCATCACGTTGTCGGCCGACTTCAGCAGCTCGTCGAAGCGGAAGTTGATCTCCGCCTGACCCGCCGTACCGACCTCGTGGTGGGCGCGCTCGACGACCAGCCCGGAGCGCTCCAGCGCCAGCGTGATGTTGTCGCGCAGGTCGCCGAAGTGGTCGGTCGGCGCGACCGGGAAGTAGCCACCCTTGTAGCGGACCTTGTAGCCGCGGTTGCCGCCGTCCTCGACCCGGCCGGTGTTCCAGGCGCCGGCGATCGAGTCGATCGAGTAGTAGCCGGTGTTCTGCTTGGTCTCGAACCGGACGTCGTCGAACATGTAGAACTCGGCCTCGGGCGCGAAGAACGCGGTGTCCGCGATGCCGGTCGACTTCAGGTACTCCTGGGCCTTGCGGGCGATGTTGCGCGGGTCCCGCGAGTACGCCTCACCGGTCAGCGGGTCGTGCACGAAGAAGTTGATCGCCAGCGTCTTGGTCCCGCGGAACTCGTCGATGAACGCGCTGGTCGGGTCGGGCAGCAGCATCATGTCGGACTCGTGGATCTGCTGGAAACCGCGGACCGACGACCCGTCGAACGCCAGGCCCTCTTCGAAGACCTCCGGTCCGAACGACGACACCGGGACGGTGAAGTGCTGCATGATGCCCGGCAGGTCGCAGAACCGGACGTCGACGATCTCGACGCCCTCGTCCTTGACGTAGGCGAGCAGCTCCTCAGCGCTGGAAAACATTCGTACTCCTCGGGGTGGCTCAGAGATTACGTCCGAACGTAGGGCCCGACGATTACTCCGTCGTGACCCTGATGTTTCGCGGATGTTACGCCCAGCGTGTCCGCGCTGACCCACTGGTGTACGACGGTGACGCCCTGAGATCTCGCCGGTCCGCTGTGACCGGCCCACGGGCGTGTCCGTAGGCTAGCCATCATGGCATCAACCCCGCAGCCGGGCACAGGACCCACCGAAGAATTCCGGTTTCCGGGCAACCGGCTCGGCCTGCCGGAGGACGGCCCGGGGTCGGTGGCGGGCTGGGTCCGCCGGGTGCTCGCACTGTTCCTCGACTGGTTGATCGCCGGCCTGGTCGCGTCCGCGATCACGTCCAAGCCGATGTGGGCGGGCGGCAACGACTACAACACCGCGCAGCTGGTCACGTTCTTCGTGATGACCGCGATCCTGGCCGGCCTGGCCGGGTCGACGATCGGCCACCGGGTCTGCGGCCTGCGCGTCATCCCGGTCCGTGGCGGCGTCGGCTACACCACCCAGCCCGGCCTGCTCGCCGGCGTGATCCGGACCTTCCTGATCTGCCTGGTCATCCCCGCCGTCGTCTTCGACCGCGACTACCGCGGCCTGCACGACCGCGCCGCCGGCACAGTCGTCGTCCGCCGCTAGCAGTTCGTACGCCGCACGCGCCTGGTCGGCCGCGATCCGCCAGCACCCGCGGTACGCCGTCAGCGTCTCGTGAGCCGCAGTTGGACGTCGTCCAGGTAGCGCGTGCGGAAGCCGGCCTCGGAGTACGCGAGGTAGAACTCCCACATCCGCCGGAAGGTGGCGTCGAAGCCGAGCGCCTCGATCGCCGGCCACTGCTCGATGAAGCGGTTCCGCCAGATCCGCAGCGTGCGGGCGTAGTCGGCGCCGAGGTGCCGGACGACCTCGGTCCGCAGGCCGGTGTGCTGGGCGGTGACGTCCTCGATCACCTTGATCGACGGGATCAGGCCGCCGGGGAAGATGTACTTCTGCACCCAGGTGAAGGTGTTCCGGGTGGCCAGCATCCGCTCGTGCGGCATCACGATCGCCTGGACGACGCCGACCCCGCCGGGCGCCAGCCGCCGCTCGATCGCGTCGAAGTACACCGGCCAGTACTTCTCGCCGACCGCCTCGATCATCTCCACGCTGAGGACCGCGTCGAACTCGCCGATCTGGTCGCGGTAGTCACGCAGCGCGACCTGCACCCGGTCGCTCACCCCGGCCTCGGCGATCTTGCGCTGCGCCAGCAACGCCTGCTGGGAAGCGATCGTGATCGCGGTCACCCAGGCGCCCCGCTGAGCGGCCCGGATCGCCAGACTGGCCCACCCGCACCCGATGTCGAGCACGCGCGACCCGGACACCACGCCGGCCGCGTCGAGGATCGAGTCCAGCTTGTTCAGCTGCGCCTGGGTCAGCTCGTCGTACGACGCCGTCGCGAGATCGGCCGTGGCCGTGCCCGGTCCCGGGTCCCCGAAGTACGCCGCCGAGTAGGTCAGCGTCGGGTCGAGGAACGTCGAGAACATCGCGTTGCTCAGGTCGTAGTGCCGGCTGACGTTCTCCCGGGCACCGGCGCGATCGTTCTCCTGGTCACCCGGCTGCGACCGGGTCACCAGCCAGCGCAGCGACTGGGCCCACTTCGGCAGCAGGTGCCGGGTCTCCTCGTTGCTGAACCGCTCGGCGAACGGGACGAGCAGGTCGGCCAGGTCGGTGCCCGGCTCGGGATCCCAGTCACCGGCCAGGTAGGCCTCGCCGAACCCCGAGCCGGCGTCGTGGCCGAGCCGGTCCAGGAAGTCGGACGTGCGGTGCACCCGCATGGCCGGGCCGCCGAGCCCGTACGAGCGGTTGCTGTCCAGATGGATCGTCGCCGGGAGGTCCTTGGCGATCATCCGGATCGCGGCCGCGGCGCCGGCCCGGCGGACCGGGTTCGACCGCGGCCGGGCCAGCGTCGGCCAGGTCTCGGCCATCGGCCGATGCACCGCCGGCATGAGATCCGTCATCACCCTCTACCTCGTGTCTCGATCGTCCTGGTCGCACCCTAAGGCCCAACCCCCGCCCCACAGCGCGACACGAAGGCACTCTCGTGCCACGTCACGACAGATCAACTACTCAGCGGTCGCCGAGTTACCCCACCCGCTGATCATTCGTCGCCTTTTCACCCTCGGTGACGGCCGCATTCGACCTGCCACCCGCAGGTGGGTGAAGAGGCGACGAATGATCAGTCGGGTGGGGTGGTCCGCTGGCCGAGGATCAGCTGGTTGCCGTCCGGGTCCTCGGCCCGGGCGATCCGTTCGCCCCACGGCTGGTCGGCCGGCTCCTCGACGATCCGGCCGCCGGCCGCCCGGATCCGCTCCACGCTCGCGTCGCAGTCGTCGACGTACAGCCAGAGCGCGATCGGCGGCGTACCCCCGTCGGGTCGCTTGTGGCCGGGATCGTGCCCGAGCCCGAAGGACGCGCTCCCGAACCGCAGGCCGACGTACGCCGGTGGGCCCTCGGGCGGGAACTGGTAGTGCACCTCACCACCGAGCACGTCCCGGTAGAACGGCAGCATCCGGTCCAGGTCGGCACTGGTCACGATCGGAAAGACGTCGTCGACGGTCATGCGTGGCCTCCTCGTTCGCCAGGGATGATCTCACTCCTGGATGACGAACGGGGAGACCCCGGATCGACCGGTCTCAGCGGCCCTTCATCGCCTGGCGGGCGCCCTTGAGGCTGGTCGGGACCGGCCCCTTCGGCATCGGCACCTGCGGGCGGACGGCGTCCAGCGCCTTCAGCCGCTGCAGCAGGTCGGTGATCTCGGACGGCTGGAGCGCGGCCGGCAGCTTCATCACGTGCTTGGTCAGCTTGCGGATGTCGACCTCGTCCTCGCCCTGACCGGCGACGATCTGGATCACCGGCGCGCCGCCGGCCACCCGGGAGTGCTTCTTGCCCTCGGCCTGCAGCAGGTTCTTCACCCGGCTCGGCTGGCCCTCGCCGACCAGGACGATGCCCGGCCGGCCGACGACGCGGTGCACGATGTCGGCGTTCTTGGTGACCGCGACCGCGGGCGTCACGTTCCAGCCGCGGCGGAGCGTCTGCAGCGCGGACGCGGCCGCGCCGGCCTGGCCCTCGATCTGGCTGTACGCCGCCTTCTCCACCCGCCGGCCGAAGACGATCGTGGTGAGGAGGAACGCGATCGCCACGCCCAGCGGCAGCCACACCAGCAGCGGCCCCACCAGGAACGCGAGCGCCACGAACACGGCGACGATGCCGAGGAAGATCCCGGCGAGCACCAGACCGATCCTGGGGTCGGACTTCTTGGTCAGCTGGTACGCCGACCGGATCTGCTTGAGCCGGCTGGTCTTCTCGGCGGGCGCGTCGTTCTTGGCCATCTCTCCCGGATCCCTGTTATGCGTTCTGCGCCGCGGCGTTCATCCGCGACTCCACAGCCTGACGGTACAGCCGACCGGCCCGGTACGACGAACGCACGAGCGGCCCCGACATCACGCCGGCGAACCCGATGGCCTCTGCCTCGGCCTGCAGCTCGACGAACTCCTCCGGCTTCACCCACCGCTCGACCGGGTGGTGCCGCACCGAGGGTCGCAGGTACTGCGTGATCGTGATGATCTCGCAGCCCGCGTCGTGCAGGTCGTGCAGCGCCTGGCTGACCTCGTCGCGGTGCTCGCCCATGCCGAGGATGAGGTTCGACTTGGTGACCAGGCCGTAGTCGCGGGCCTGGGTGATCACGTCCAGGGAGCGCTCGTACCGGAAGCCGGGGCGGATCCGGCGGAAGATCCGCGGCACCGTCTCCACGTTGTGCGCGAACACCTCCGGCCGGGACGAGAACACCTCGGCCAGCTGCTCGGGGACCGCGTTGAAGTCGGGCGCGAGCATCTCCACGCCGGTGCCGGGGTTGAGCTCGTGGATCTGCCGGATCGTCTCGGCGTACAGCCAGGCGCCGCCGTCCTCGAGGTCGTCGCGGGCCACGCCGGTCACGGTGGCGTAGCGCAGGCCCATCGTCCGGACCGACTCCGCCACCCGGCGCGGCTCGTCGCGGTCCAGCGCCTCCGGCTTGCCGGTGTCGATCTGGCAGAAGTCACAGCGCCGGGTGCATTGGTCGCCGCCGATGAGGAAGGTGGCCTCGCGGTCCTCCCAGCACTCGAAGATGTTCGGGCAGCCCGCCTCCTGGCAGACCGTGTGCAGCTGTTCGGACTTCACCAGCTTCTGCAACGCCTGGTATTCCGGGCCCATCTTCGCCCGGGTCTTGATCCACTCGGGTTTGCGCTCGATCGGGGTCTCCGCGTTGCGCACCTCGAGCCTGAGCAGTTTCCGTCCTTCTGGGGCGATCGTCACGTCCTCCAGAGTACGCGTCCCACTGACAGCACCGACCACGCCGTAGGCTGATGGACTATGGCAACCACGGCTGAGTCGCCGGCCGAGCGCCGTACCGGGGGAGAGGTGCGGTCCGAGCCGGGCACACCGCCCGCGACCGGTACGACGGTGCGCGGCTGGCTCCGGCCTGGGCCGACGGACAAGCAGCAGCGGTACGACCTCCTGCTCGGGCTCGGCATGGCGGTGGCGGGGGTGATCGGGACCGAGCTGGCCCGCGGCGTGGCGTCGGACCGGGTGGACCTCGGCATCGGCGGCATCGAGGCGTACGTGCTGAGCGCCGCGGTCGCGCTCCCGCTGTGCTTCCGGCGCCGCTGGCCGGTCCCGGTGCTGCTCCTGGTGTCGGTGCTGTTCGTCGTCAACGGCGAGCGGGCGACGTTCGCCTTCGCCCAGAACCTGGTCACCCAGGCGACCCAGTTCATGGCGATCTACGCGGCGGTCGCGTGGGCGCGGGACCGGCGGTTGATGAAGGCGGCGGTGGGCGTCGTCTTCGTCGGGATGTTCGGCTGGCTGGTGATCAACTTCGTCCGGGCGCTGCGGAACGACGACATCGAAGGCCCGAACGACGGCGTGCTCTCGCCGTATCTGTCCGGCGTCGTGCTCACCCTCGCGCTCAACGTGCTCTACTTCTTCGGCGCCTACTTCTGGGGACGTACGGCGTGGGGCACGGCCCGTCAGCGCTACGAGCTGGAGCAGCAGGCGGCCGAGCTGGCCGCGCAGCAGCAGGCCAACGCCCGGCGCGCAGTGATCGACGAGCGGCTGCGGATCTCCCGCGAGCTGCACGACGTGGTCGCCCACCACATCAGCAGCATCGGTGTCCAGGCCGGTGGTGCCCGCCGGGTGATGGAGCGCGACCCGGACGCCGCGAAGAACGCACTCAGCGTGATCGAGAACTCCAGCCGGACCGCGGTCAACGAGATGCGCCAGCTCCTCGGCATGCTCCGCGCGGCCGACCCGGATCTCGACGTCGCCTCCCCGGCCGCGAAGGAACCGCAGGCCGGCGCCGACCGCCTGCCCGCACTGATCGCCGAGGTCAACGGCGAGGGCCTGTCGGTCGGCTTCCACCAGATCGGCCGGCCGGTCAAGCTGCCCGAGACGGTGTCGGTCTCGGTCTACCGGATCGCCCAGGAGGCGCTGACCAACGTCCGCCGCCATTCGACCGCCCGGAGCGCGCACATCACCCTGCGTTACCTGGGCGACTCGGTCGAGCTCGAGGTGATCGACGACGGCCGGCCGAAGCACGCGCCGGTCGGCAGCCGGCTCGGCCATGTCGGGATCCGTGAGAGGGTCGGGCTGCTCGGCGGCGAGACCGAGATCGGCCCCCGGCCGGTCGGCGGTTTCCGCGTCCGGGTCCGGATCCCGCTCGACCCGCAGAACCGCCCGCTGACCGGAGGCATCGATGAGTGAGACCGAGCAGGCACCGATGCGGGTGCTGCTGGTCGACGACCAGGACCTGGTCCGCGCCGGGTTCCGGATGATCCTGTCGGTCGAGCCGGACATCGAGGTGGTCGGCGAGGCGTCCGACGGCGAGAAGGCGATCGAGCTCGCCGTCGCGCTCCGGCCGGACGTCGTCCTGATGGACGTGCAGATGCCCGGCATGGACGGCATCACCGCGACCCAGCGGATCGTCGCCGCGGACGCGGGCAAGGTCGTCATCCTGACCACGTTCGACCGGGACGACTACCTGTTCGAGTCGCTCGGCGCCGGGGCCAGCGGGTTCCTGCTGAAGAACACCGCGCCGGAGGACCTGGTCGACGCCATCCAGGTGGTCCACTCCGGCCACGCCCTGCTCGCACCGGAGGTGACCCGCCGGGTCATCAAGCGGTTCACCGGCGGCGGCGAACGGGTCTACCGCCCGGACCTGCTCGAGGAGCTGACCGACCGCGAGCGTGAGGTCCTCGGCCTGATCGCCCGCGGCCTCACCAACACCGAGATCGCCAGTCAGCTGTACGTCGGCGAGGCCACCGTCAAGACGCACGTCTCCCGGGTCCTGCTCAAGCTCGGCCTCCGCGACCGCGTCCAGGCCGTCGTCTTCGCCTACGAGTGCGGCCTGGTGACCCCGGGCGACGATCCGGCCGGCTGACTCGTCCGGATGATCACCAGGGCCGCGAGCAGTACGGCGACCCCCGCGACCGCGACCACCACGGCCACTGCCGGGAGGACGAGCGGTAGCAGCAGGACGAGGGCGACGCTGCCGAGGATCAGGGCGGGTGTGGTCACCGGCGGGCTGATCACCGGCGCATGCACCAGCCAGAGCGTGAGCAGGTACACCGCGACCGGGACGGCGACGGCGTACCCGGCGGTCGTGGACGAGGAGTGGTTTGCGGCCTCCTCGACGGCGACCTCGAGTCCGGCGCCGACGGCGGCCAGTGCGGCGAACACGAAGAAGTGGCCGTACCCCCAGCGGTAGGAGGCGGTCCGTCGCTCGCTCAGCCCGTGGCCGGCCGGGTGCAGGAAGTACAGCCACCACAGCGCGAACAGCAGGACCAGGCCGGCGCCCGCGACCAGCAGGAACGAACTGTTGAGGTCACCGGCCCCGAGCGCCTTCTGGACGCCGCGACTGGCCGCGAGCACGCTCTCGCCGAGCAGGATGATCACGAACAGCCCGTAGCGCTCGGCGATGTGGTGCGGGTGCCAGTTGGTCGCCCGCGGCCGCTCGGCCCACAGCGGTACGGCGAGCTCCAGCACGACCAGTACGACGAACAGCCACAACGCCATGTGGGTGAGCACCAGCGCGCCGATCCAGCACACGTTGAGTGTCAGGATCCCACCGGCGTACCGGAACGCCGTACGCCGGCGCTCGGGGTCCTCGTAGCCCGCCCGCAGCCAGAGAGCGGCCAGGCCGATCCGCATGATCAGGTACCCGAACGGTACGGCGCTGTAGTCCGACTCGGCGGTCGCGGCCGGTACACCCGCGGCCAGCACGAGCACACCGGCCATCTGCAGCATCGTCAGCAGCCGGTACACGACGTCGTCGGTGTCGTAGGAAGAGGCGAACCAGGTGAAGTTCATCCAGGCCCACCAGATGCAGAAGAACACCATCAGGAACTCGACCACCGCGGCGTGGCCGTCGGCGATGCTGTGCGCGAACTCGGCGGTCACCGCGGCGACCGCGACCACGAAGGTGAGGTCGAACAGCAGTTCCAGCGGGGTGGCGCCCCGGTGCGGTTCGTCGATCGGCCGGGCGATCATCCGGGTCCGGAAGGGCTTGGATGCAGCGGGCAACGTTGTCGTCCTCTCCGTCTGCAGCCAAGACAGGGCAGTCCGGGTGTTTGTGACGGTCACAGGTGGGCGGGCTGCGCTGTCTTAGCTGTCGACGGGAAACCACTGGGGTGCCCGGGGACAGGAGAGCGGCTGTGAAGATCGTGGTGATCGGTGGCACGGGGCTGATCGGTTCGAAGCTGGTACGGCGATTCGAGGCGCACGGACACGAGGCGGTCGCGGCGTCCCCGAACACCGGGGTCAACACCCTCACCGGCGAGGGTCTGAGCGAGGCGTTCGCGGGTGCCTCGGTGGTGGTCGACGTGTCCAACTCGCCGTCGTTCGAGGCGCAGGCGGTGATGGACTTCTTCACCACCTCGACCGCGAACCAGCTCGCCGCGGAGAAGGAGGCCGGGGTCGGCCACCACGTGGCGGTGTCGATCGTCGGCACCGAGCGGATGCCGGAGAACGACTACTTCGCCGCCAAGCTGGCGCAGGAGAAGTTGATCAAGGAGTCCGGGATTCCCTACTCGCTGGTCCATGCGACCCAGTTCTTCGAGTTCGTCAAGGGGATCGCGGACACCTCGGCGCAGGAGGACGGCGTACACATCGCACCGGTGGGCTGGCAGCCCATCGCCGGTGACGACGTCGCCGACCAGGTCGCCAAGACCGCCGTCGGCGAGCCGCTGAACGGCCGCCGGGACATCGCCGGTCCGGACCGGTACCGGATGGACGAGTTCTTCCAGAAGGCGCTCGCCGAGCTCGGCGACCCGCGCGAGGTGATCACCGACCCGAAGGCGACCTACTTCGGTTCGCAGGTGGTCGAGGACTCCCTCGTCCCGATCGGCGAGGTCACGCTGGGCCGGATCCACTACGGCGAGTGGGCCAAGTCATGAGTGGTGACTTCCTGCACGAGCTGGAGACCGAGGTGGAGGCCGACCTGACCATGGTCGAGGCCAGCCACCCGGTGGAGGCGGCGGCACTGCCGGTCACCGAGTGGACCGAGGATCCGGCCGACGTCGAGCGCGAGGAGATCGGTCTGCGCAGCCTGCTCGGCGCCGTCGAGGCGATGGAGGACCACTCCGACAGCTGAGTCACTGACCCGGGACTCAGCTGCCCGGCCGGCCCCCAGATGACACCAGGTCCGCCGTACGGATGACCTGCGTGATCACCCTGGGGGCCGACGTCTGTGGGGGCACCCGTTCACTAACTTGGAGTTACTTCCGAGTGGAAGCGGTCGGGCCTGGGCCCGGCCGGACGGCCGAGGTGAATGGGAACGGTGACGGATGCTGAGCGTGGCTGGGCTGACCCGGCGATTCGGGGAGCAGCTGGCGCTGGACGACGTGACGTTCGACGTCGTACCGGGACGGATGACAGGGTTCGTCGGGGCCAACGGTGCCGGGAAGACGACCGCGATGCGGATCATTCTCGGCGTCCTCGGCGCGACCGCGGGCGAGGTGCACTGGAAGGGTGGTCCGCTGACGGCGGAGATCCGGCGTGACTTCGGGTACATGCCGGAGGAGCGCGGGCTGTACCCGAAGATGAAGATCCGCGACCAGTTGGTGTTCTTCGGCCGGCTGCACGGGCTGGACCCGGTCCGCGCGGCCGAGCGGACCGACAAGCTGCTCGAGCGGCTCGGGCTCGCCGAGCGCGCGACCGACGTCCTGGAGACGCTGTCGCTGGGCAACCAGCAGCGCGTGCAGATCGCTGCCGCGCTGGTGCACGAGCCGATCGCGCTGGTGCTGGACGAGCCGTTCAGCGGTCTCGACCCGCTCGCGGTCGACGCGATGGTGGACCTTCTCCGCGAGGAGGTGACACCGGAGGTCCCGGTGCTGTTCTCCAGCCACCAGCTCGACCTGGTCGAGCGGCTGTGCGACGACCTCATCGTGCTCGCCCGTGGCAAGGTCGTTGCCGCCGGCCCCGTTGCCGAGCTGGCCGCCGGCCCCTCGCTGACCTACAAGCTGGTGGTCGACGGCGATGCCGGCTGGCTGCGCGACGTCGAGGGCGTCCGCGTCCGTGACGTCGCCGGCGGTACGGCGCTCTTCGACGTCGAGCACGACGGCGTGGCGCAGCAACTCCTTCAGCAGGCGATCACCCGCGGACCGGTGCTCCAGTTCGGGCCCGAGCGGGTGGCCCTGAGCGACGTCTTCCGGGAGGCGACCCGATGAACGACCGAACCCTGGACCGCCCGTGGGTGCTGATCGCCGAGCGCGAGATCGTCACCAAGCTGCGGGACAAGACCTTCATCGGCTCGACGCTGGTGATGCTGGTCCTCGTCATCGCGGCGGTGATCGTCCCGGCCCTGCTCGCCGGCAGCGGCGGGCCCGACAAGATCGCCGTCGTCGACGACGCCGGCACGAAGGTCGTCCAGCAGGCGTCCGTCCTGGCGGGCGAGGACGGCTACGAGATCACCCGGGCGGCGGACCGGCCGGCCGCCGAGCAGCTGGTGACCGACGGTGAGGTCGAAGCCGCGCTGCTGCCCGGCACCGACGGGTACGTCGTCGTCGGCAAGGACCGGGTGTCCTCCGAGCTGGAGAACCGGCTTCGGGAAGCCGCCGTCAACGTCGGCATGGAGCAGAACGCGGCCGAGGCCGGCCTGACACCCACCGAGCTGCGCGCCGGCACGCAGGTCGAGCTCGAGCTGCTGAAACCGGCACCGCTGCCCGACGTGGTGGCGACGTTCGTCAACATCGGCCTCGCGCTGGTGTTCTACATGACCGCGCTCGGCTTCGGCATGATGATCGCGCAGAGCGTCGTCCAGGAGAAGGAGAGCCGGGTCGTCGAGATCCTGGCGGCCGCCGTACCGATCCGGTCGCTGCTGTGGGGGAAGGTGCTCGGCAACACCGCGCTCGCACTCTCGCAGATTGTGGTGATCGCGGGCGCGTCGGTGGTCGGCCTGGTCGCCACCGACCAGCTCGACATCCTCAAGGTCGTCGCCCCGGTGGCCGGCTGGTTCGTGGTGTTCTTCGTGCTCGGCTTCGTGGCCCTGGCCGGGCTCTGGGCGGTCGCCGGATCGCTGGCCACCCGGCAGGAGGACCTCGGCTCGACCACGCTGCCGGGACAGATGATCCTGATGATCCCGTTCTTCTTCGCGGTGTTCGCCGGGTCGTCGGCCAAGACGATCGCCTCGTTCGTGCCGATCGCGTCGTCGATGGCGATGCCCGGCCGGATGCTGACCGAGGAGGTGCCGCTCTGGCAGCCGCTGCTGGCGATCGTGTTCCTGCTCGTCGCCACCGTGCTGATCGTCCGGCTCGGCGCCCGCCTCTACGAGCGCACGCTGCTCCAGACCGGCCGTCGACTCGGCTACCGAGAGGCACTGTCGCTCGAAGCGTCATGACCTATCGTCACAGCCGGGCCCGGCGTTACACGGTCGGGCTCGGCTGTGACAAAACCGCAACACTCGGAAACTGTGTGCTGTGCGCCGACCTGGACTACGGTCTCAACGCATGAACGTCGAGCTGCGCCACCTGCGGGTGGTGGTCCTGGTGGCAGAAGCGGGGTCCGTCGGACGGGCCGCCCGCTGGCTCAAGGTCAGCCAGCCGAGCCTGACCGCGCAGCTCAAACGCATCGAGGCCGCGTTCGGCGGCGAACTCTTCGAGCGCTCGCGCACCGGCGTCACCCCGACCGCACTGGGCCGGTACGCCGTGGACCGCGCCCGCGCCATCCTGGTCGACGTCGACCACCTCTCCGCGACCGTGTCCGCGATGACGGCGGTCGACTCCAGCGCCGTACGGCTCGGCGGCTTCCCGACCGCACCGATGTCCGGGATCGCGTCCCGGCTCCGGGACCACGGCGAGATCGAGCAGGTCAGCATCGAGGTCGAGTGGTCGTCCAGCGTGCTCCTGCAGCAGCTGGAGAGCGGCCGGCTCGACTTCGCGCTGCTGCGGGAGTTCCCCGGGTTCGAGCTGCGGCTGCCGAGTGGCGTCGAGGCGTGCACGGTCGTCGACTCCGAGTCGGCGTACGTCGTGATGGCCGCCGACCACCCGCTCGCGGTGGCGTCGCGGCACCGCGGTGAGATCGACCTCGCGGCGCTGTCCGCCGAGGAGTGGATCGGGGAGCCGCCGGACGACAGCGGATTCCACGTGCTCTTCCGGGCGGCGTGCGAGCAGGCCGGGTTCCAGCCGAAGGTGGAGCACCACTCGGTGGACACGTCGGTGCTGATGGGCTTCGTGACGAGCGGTCAGGGCGTCGCGCTGATCTCGCCGACGTCGTACCGGATGCTCTCCAGCGACGTCACCACGCGGACCCTGGTGGGCGACCCGATCCACCGGCGGCTGCTGCTGGCGTGGAGCACGGAGTCACCCCGGGCGCAGATGGCGCCGGACGTGCTGCAGATGGCGACGGCCGCGTACGACGAAGCCTTCGCAGAACACGCCCGCCGCGACCAGGTCCAAAGAATGCACGTGGCCTGACCCCGGCGTTTTCGCGGCGCGGACCCTCAGGCCATCACAAATCACAGTTCGTGTGGCCGGCTGAGCCTACGTCTGCGCGAACCCGGCGAATGTGATGGCCTGGCGATCCGCGCCCCGGTCTGACGGCCCGGTGATCCGCGCCCCCGGTGTGATGGCGTGGCGAGCCGCGCCTCACGTGTGATGGGCGCGGGGATCCCCGCCTCAGGTGTGATGGGCCCGGCGATCCGCGTTTCAGGCGCCGGCTGGGCGGATGCTCACCTGCGCCGGGCTCTCGAACGCGTTGAAGTGGAACTCCCCGGTGTCCTCCGGGTCCTCCATCCGCTCCCGATACTGCTGCCCCACCTGCTCGTCACCGACCGGCACAGCCCGAGCCTCAACCTTCTTCCCACCGTGCACAGGCTCCTCACCACCGCCCTTCGGCCCCGGCGAGTCCTCCACCGCCGGCGTCCTCGGCTCCACCGGCTTCTCCGCCGAGCCCTGAGCCGCCTTCGGCTGCTCGGTCTGCGGGCTCTCCGCCGACGGCGCCCCGGGCTCCACCGGATTTGCCTCAGGAGCGTCCGCGTTCGTCCCGCGCCCTGCAACCGGCGCCGTGACCGTCGGCTCATCTGCCACAGCAGGTGCTACCGCAGTCGGCCGCTCGGGCTCCCGCCTCGGCGCCTCAGCCACCGGCTTCTGCTTGGGTGCGTCCGCGACCGGCTCCTGGTGCGGCGCGTCAGTCACGGGCTCCTGCTTGGGTGCTTCAGCGACCGGCTCTTGCTGCGGCGCCTCAGCCACCCGCTCCTGTTTTGGGGCTTCGGCGACCGGCTCCTGCCTCGGCGCCTCGGCGACCGGTTCCTGCTGCGGCGCCTCGGCGACAGGCTCTTGGGTCGGCGCCTTGGCGACGGGCTCTTGGGTTGGCGCCTCGGCGACGGGCTCCTGTCCTGGCGCCTCGGCGACGGGCTGTTGGGTCGGTGGCTCGGTGACAGGGACCTGGGTGGTTTCGTCGCGGTCGGTCGGGACGAGGACCGTGTCGTCGCCGGACTCGTTGCTTCGGGCATCCGTAGTCGGGTACTGCGCGGTCTGGTCCGGCGCGGAGACCGGGTACTGCGCGGTCTGCTCGTCCGCCTGACTCCGCGGCCGCACCGGCTCCGGGTCCTCGTCGAACAGGTCGTCGTACCGCGTGCCGCTCCCGTACGCACCGGCGTACCCGCCACCCTCGGCCGGATAGGTGCTCCCGGCAACCGGATGGAGCGCCGCCGCGTCCGCCTCCTGCTGCGCCTGCGCGACTTCCTGCTCGCGCTGCAACCGCTCCGCCTCGGCCCGCTCCCGCCGCCGGCGCTGCACGCTGCGGACGATCAGCTGGATCGCGTACACCAGCGATATCACCGTCAGGATCGGTACGACGCCGTTCAGGGTGTACTGCCTCGACCCCTCGATCATCCCCGTGGTCACGCCCGGCACGTCGTTGAGGAAGTTGGTGGTCCGGTTCGGGATCCACAGCCAGCAGTACACCAGCGTGCCGAACGCGGTTAACGCACCGAGCGCCGCGGCGCCGGAGAAGTACGACACCACCGCCCAGAAGATCAGCGCGCCGATGCCGTAGGCAAGCGCCATCTCCTTCGTGTTCAGCTCGATCCCGCCGGGCGCCGCGAGGACCCCGAACACCGCCGGCCCGGCCAGCGCGACCGCCACCCCGAGCAAGAACCCAAGAAATTTGGTCACACCACCAAGGTAGCGACGTTTTGCCGTCACACCCCGCAGACACTTCGCAACCGCGCGAGCGGGCAATCGCTTGCCTAGGGTAGACCCCGTGAACCGTCCGAACATCCTGGTCATCCTGTCCGACGAGCACACCGGTTCCGCTGCGGGCTGGGCCGGTCACCCGCAGGTACGAACGCCGAACCTCGACCGCCTCGCCGCGCACGGCGTGTCCTTCGACCGCGCGTACACCAACAGCCCGATGTGCGTGCCGTCGCGACTGTCGCTGATGACGGGGCAGTACGTGCACCAGATCGGGGCTTGGGACAACGGAGTGGTCCCCGGCCCGGACTTCCGCTCCTGGGGACATCATCTGACCGACTATCAGACGGTGATCGCCGGGCGGACCCACTTCAACGGCCCGGACCGGACGCTCGGCTTCGACCGCCGGCTCACCGACGACCTGGACTTCTGGATCGACCACAGCGGCCGCCCGCCCCGTCGTACGCCGGACTGGCAGCGCCCCACCAACTCCCACGTCACCGAGCACGGCACCGGCGACCATGTGCACACGCAGCACGACGTGGACGCCACCGACGCCGCGCTGCAGTTCCTGAACGATCCCGGCGACGAGCCGTTCCTGCTGTACGTCGGCTACATGCATCCGCACTTCCCGCTGGTGGCACCGCCGGAGTTCCGGGCCCTCTACGATCCGGCCGAGGTGGAACTGCCGCCGACGTGGAACGAGCCGGTGTCGTCACAGCATCCGGTGATTTCGCTGCTGCGGCACGGATTCCGCAACGACGAGCCGATTACCGAGGAGCAGATGCGGGAGGCAACGGTCTGCTACTGGGCGCTGATCAGTCACCTCGACCACCAGATCGGCCGGCTGCTGTCGGCGGTCCCGGACGACACCGTCGTCATCTACACCAGCGACCACGGCGAGCTCGCCGGGCACCACGGCATCTGGCAGAAGCAGTGCTTCTACGAACCGGCCGTCCACATCCCGCTGCTCCTCCGCCATCCCGCCCTGGCTCCGGCGCGAGTGACGTCCCACGTCAGTCTGGTCGACGTACTCCCGACACTGCGGGACATCGCCGGCCTGCCCGCTGATCCGGCACTGCCCGGTCACACACTGCTCGACCCCGTCGACCGGCCGGTGCTGTCGGAGTACCACGCCCAAGGGATGGTGGACGGCGGGTACATGCTGAAGTCGGGGCCGTGGAAGTACTGCTACTACGGCGCTGCTCATCAACCGCAGGTCTTCAACCTGGAGGCGGATCCGCTCGAGGTCCACGACCTGTCGTCCGATCGTTGGATTGTCGACAAACTCGACGCCGAACTCAGAGCCATCCTCGACCCAGACGCGACCGACCACCGGGCGAAGTCGGACCAGGCGACCCGCCGCGCGAGCGCGGCTGATTGAGAAGAGGAATCCACCGTGACCGCGCCGAACATCCTGCTGATCGTGTCCGACGACCACGGCTACGCCGACCGCAGCGCTCTCGGGGTGCATCCGGACGTGCGCACGCCTGCGTTGGATCAGCTCGCCGCCGAGGGAGTGACCTGCATGGACGCGTACGTGACCGCGCCGATCTGCAGTCCTTCACGCGCGGCGATCATCTCCGGGCGGTATCAGCAGCGGTGGGGCGGACAGTGGTTCGACTCGGCCGCTTTCCCGCCGGACGACGTACCGACACTGGCGGAGCTGCTGCGCGACCAGGGCTATCGGACCGGATACTTCGGGAAGGTGCACTACGGCCCTGAGTCGGTCGGCGATCGGGCCTGCCCGCCGCACCACGGGTTCGACGAGACCTTGTACGGGCTGGCGGGTCAGTCCTACGGGCGGCTCAACTACCTGCACCACTCGGAGGCGGCGATGTCGTCGTACGGTCCGGAGGCGGCGCACCGGATGGCGGTCCAGCCGCTGCTGAGCGGCGACGAGCCGGTCGAGCACGAAGGGTTCCTCACCGCCGAGCTGGGCCGGCGGGCGGGGGAGTTCATCACGTCCGCGGACGACCGGCCGTACTTCTGCATGCTGGCGTTCAATGCGGTGCACAACTTCTGCTGGCAACTGCCCGAGGACGAGCTCGCCGCCCGCGGCCTGCCGGCGTTCGGCGACTGGACGCCGGAGGCCGGCGAATTCACCGAGTGGTACGACGACGCGATCGTGCCGAACCTGCCCCACGGCCGGGAGTACTACCTCGCACAACTCGAACTGATGGACGCCGAGATCGGGCGGTTGCTGCAGCTCGTCGACGACAACACGATCGTCGTGTATCTCACCGACAACGGCGGCTCCACCTGCAACTTCGGCGACAACACTCCGCTGCGCGGGACGAAGTACACGCTGTGGGACGGCGGCATCCGGGTCCCGATGATCTGGCGCTGGCCGGGGGACTTGCCGGCCGGCCGTCGTACGGACGCAGTGGTGAGCTCGCTCGATCTCGTGCCGACGTTGCTGTCCGCGGCCGGTGCCGCGGTCCCGGACGCGGACGGCATCAACCTCCTGCCGGTGTTGTCAGGGGCGGAGGGCGCCGCCGCGCACGAGGCCTTGCACTGGGACTGCGAGTTCCAGTGGGCCGTGAGGGCAGGCGACTGGAAGCTGTCGTGGGTCGGTGAGACTCCTCAAGTCCAGCATCTGCGGGAGTACGAACACGCGCCGATGGGCGACGGCTGGTTCCTTGCGAACCTCGCCGACGACCTGGGCGAGCAGCGTAATCGCCTCGCCGAGGAACCGTCAGTCGTTGGGCGGCTGCACGAGCTCCACACCAACTGGCGCGCGACGGTCGGTCTGCCGCCGCTGCCTCAGACGGTCAGCCCGTAGGTGATCGCCGTCGGCTCTTCCTGGTGACCGATGTCGGGTGTCCGCTCGTACTCGTCCCAGGCGAGCATCCGGTTGAGCTGACGCCGGACCGGCTCGAGCACTTCGGTCACAGTCACGTCCCGGCCGAGCTCCTTGGACAGCGTGGTCACGTCGGCGTCGGAGATCCCGCACGGCACGATCCGGTCGAACCAGCCCAGGTCGTTGTCGCAGTTCAGCGCGAACCCGTGCATCGTCACGCCCTGCGAGACCCGGATCCCGATCGCCGCGATCTTCCGCTCCCGGCCGCGCTCGTCCGCCGCGACCCACACGCCACTGCGGCCCTTGACCCGACCGGTGGTCACGCCGAGCTCGGCGCAGACCGCGATCAGCGCTTCCTCCAGCCGCCGGACGTAGTCGACGACGTACACGTGTGAGGCCAGCTTCACGATCGGGTAGCCCACCAGCTGCCCCGGACCGTGCCAGGTGATCTTCCCGCCCCGGTCGACGTCCACCACCGGCGTCCCGTCCAGCGGACGCTCGTGCGGCTCGGTCCGCTTGCCCGCCGTGTACACCGGTGGGTGCTCCAGCAGGATGACCGTGTCCGCACCGGTGCCCTCGGCAACTTCCGCGTGCAGGCGCCGCTGCTCGGCCCACGCGGTCTCGTAGTCCACCGCGTCGGCACCGAACCCGGCCTCGACGTACCTGATCTTCCTCACGCCCTTGAGTGTATGCCGCCCCGCCAGCGGCCGTTCGCCGCCGTCCACAGGGCCGAGCCTGTGGATAACTTCCGGGGTGGTGGTCGCGATTCGTGCACTCTCTAGGGCATGGCACTCGAAGACATCGCCGGCTACAGCCTGCGCCGGAAGCTCGGGTCCGGATCGGCCGGCACTGTCTGGCTGGTTCGCGACCGGGCTTCTGGCCGCAACGCCGTGCTCAAACGCATCCCGACCACCGCGATCGCCCACCCGGAGGAACTCCGTGAAGACCTCGCCGTCCTGCAGCGCATCACCCACCCGCACCTCGCGCGCCTCCAGGAGGTCCGCGAGACCGGCACCGAGTGGCTCCTCTTCAGTCAGTACGTCGTCGCCGGCTCGCTGAGCGCCCTGCTCGGCCGCCGCGGACCGCTGACCGACGGCGAGCTCGTCACCCTGCTCAGCCCGCTCACCGAAGCCCTCGACCACCTCCACCGATCAGGCCTCACCCACGGCCGCGTCACCCCCGCCAACATCATGTTCGACGCCGACGGCCGCCCCCTCCTAACAGACCCCGCCCTCCACCCCCACCTCTCCACCCCACGCACCCCAACCAACCCCTCCACACCACCCGCCGAGCCAACCACCCTGCCCCCGCCCTCCGCACCGACCACCCCGCCCTCGCCCTCCACGTCAACCGCCCCGCCCCCGCGCTCCGCACCAACTGCCCAGCCCCCGCACCCCACGCCGCCTGACGACTGGCCCACCCGGGCGCAGCGCTACACACTGGCCGACGATTTCGCCGCCTTGGCCGCCGTGGCCCACCACTCCGGCGGCGATCCCACCACCTTTACTCCCAACCTCTTAACCCCCGCCGCCCGCCAGAGTCTCCTGTCCCTCGCCACCCCCGTCCCCATCAACCTCGCCTTCACCGACGACAAGGAGCCCACCACACCACCGCGCCCGCGCCCCACCACCAAGCCCCCAACCCCGCCCGACCCACCCCATCGCGCCCGCACGCCGCTAGCCCCACTTCCACCCGTCACGCCGCCACCCACTACACCCCAACCCGTCCTCCACCAACCGCCCCCACCCAAACCCCTCCGCCCAACCGTCAAGCCGACCCGCGTCCAATCCCGCACAAAGCTCGGCCGAGCCCGAACCCCACCCCCCAACCCCCTATCCCGCCTCACCCCTCCACCAGCAGCCCACGCTGACCCGACCGCCACCACCCCAAGCGAGGTCGACCGTCATGACGCAGACCACGCAGAGCTTGCGGAAATGACCTCCGGCCTGAGCTCATCTGGCAACTGGTCCGCAAGCGTGGCGCATGCCCCAGATGCCCCGACCGCCGTCCGTTCACAGCGCGGTGTCCGACGCCCGAGCCGCCGACGCACCTGGCGCCGCAGACGCATCACCCGTATCGCACCAGTCGCAGCCCTCAGCCGCGTCAGCTTCCGCCACCCGGCGTACGGCGTACTCGCGGCCGTCGGCCTGGGAGCAGCCGTCGTCCTGATCCTCGGCCTGATCACCGTCGGCGTGCTCGACAACCCAACCCACACAGCAGCAACCACCAACCAACCGACGTCACCCACGAACAGCAGCGCGTCGTCCACCACGCCGTCCACAAACCCGTCCACCTCGACGTCGCCCGCCGCCGCGGCCTCGCCGTCCAGCAAGCAGTTGCCGTCCACCACGACCTCGCCAACCCAACCACCCAAGGCGTCCCGCGCTGACGCCGCCAAGTGGACCCAGACCCTCCAAGCGCTCGACACCCAACGCGCCCAAGCCTTCTGGACCCTCGACCCGCGCCTCCTGGACCGCGTCTACGTCCCCGGCAGCGCACCCTGGTCAGCCGACCGAGCCCTCCTCGCCACCTACCGGAAACACGAGCTCCGAATCCGCGACCTCCAGATCCGCATCACCAGCACAACCGTCGAAAGCCGAACCCCCACAACCGTCGTCCTCCGCACCACCGACCACCTCACCGCCGGCCAAGCCGTCACCCGAACCGGCACCGCCACCCAACTCCCACCCGCGCCGCCCACGACCCGACTGATCACCCTGACCACACACCCAACCACCACCGCGCCCACGCGCCCACCCACCGGCCCGTCCACGCCAACCACCAGCAGGGCCGACGCGGCCACGACCTGGCGGATCTCAGCCATCACCGCCGCTTGAGCAACCTCGGTCGCACTCGAACTCGCGTGCTCAGTCAAGAGCTCCGGGGTCAGCGGTTGAGGGCGGAGGTCAGGGCTGATTGGGCGGTGGGGTGGTGGAAGGTGAAGCCTTCGGACTGGAGGCGGGTGGGGATGGCTCGGTTGCTGCCGATGAGCTCCCAGGCGAACTCGCCGAGGACGGCCTTGAGGACGAAGGCCGGGACCGGCACCAGGGCCGGGCGGTGGAGGGCGGTGGCCAGCGCTTCGGTGAACTCGCGGTTGGTCGCCGGGTGCGGGAGGACGACGTTGACCGGGCCGGAGAGGGTCTCGTGGTCGGCGACGAAGCGGATCGCGCGGAGCCAGTCGGTGAGGGAGACGATCGGAAAGTACTGGTCGCCTGACCCCAGGCGACCGCCGAGACCGACGCGGAACGGGAGGCTGATCAACTGGAACGCTGGAGCTTTGCGATCAAGGACCACGCCGGTGCGGACAGCGGCGACTCGGCAGCCGGCCGCACGGGCCGGCTCGAGGGCGCCTTCCCACATGCGGACCACGTCCGCGAGGAAGCCGTCACCGAGCTCGGACTCCTCGGTGAGTACGCGGTCGCCGCAGTCGAGGCCGTAACCGCCGATGCCGCTCTGCGTGATCACGGCCGGCCGCCGGTCGAGTTGCGCGGCCGCGTTCGCCAGCGTGCTCGTCGTACTCACGCGGCTCTCCCGGAGCACGGCGCGGTACGTCGGCGTCCACGGGCGACCGATGTTCGCGCCGGCCAGGTTCACGAGTACGTCGGGTTCGTCGAGGCTGGCCGGGTCCAGGTCACCACGGGCCGGGTCCCAGCGGATCTCGTCCGGTTCGGTGGGCGGACGACGTACCAGCCGGGTCACCTGGTGGCCGTCGGCAACCAGGTCGCGGGTGAGCGCCGTACCGAGGAAGCCGGAGGCGCCGGCCAGCACGTACTTCATCCTGCTCGCTCCTTGGGTCGTCCTGCTCCGGCAGTACCCGGTCGGAAACCGCCACCGGCCTCAGACAGTAACCAGCCGGACATCCACCAACCCAACCGGCTCTCCGGAGGGGTTCACCGTCGCCTGCTCCCGGAGCCCGCGGAGCCGGCCTGAGATGGGGCTGGGCCTGTCTCGGGGAGACAGGCCCAGCGGTGGTGTTCGGAGGTGGTGCCGGGGGCACGCAGCTCGGGGTGGATCAGACGTCGAACTGGGCCTCTTCGAGGCGCTGCTTGACGGCGGTGAGGTAGCGGGCGGCGTCGGCGCCGTCGACCAGGCGGTGGTCGTAGGTGAGCGCCAGGTAGACCATCTGCCGGATCGCGATCGTCTCGCCGAGTTCCGGGTGGGTGATGACCACCGGGCGCTTGACGACGGCGCCGGTCCCGAGCATGCCGACCTGCGGCTGGTTCAGGATCGGGGTGTCGAACAGCGCGCCGCGGCTGCCGGTGTTGGTGATGGTGAAGGTCCCGCCGGCCATCTCGTCCGGCAGCACCTTGTTGTTGCGGGTGCGGTCGGCCAGGTCGGCGATCTTCTTCGCCAGGCCGGCGATGTTCAGGTCGCCGGCGTTGTGGACGACCGGGACCATCAGGCCCTTCTCCACGTCCACCGCGATGCCGAGGTGCTCGGCGGCGTGGTACGTGATCTCGCCCTTTTCGTCGTCGATCGAGGCGTTGAGCTTCGGGTACTGCTTCAGCGCGTCGACCGCGGCCAGTGCGAAGAACGGCAGGAAGGACAGCTTGACGCCCTCGCGGGCCTCGAACTCGGCCTTCTTCGCGTTCCGCAGCCGGGCGATCTCGGTGACGTCGACCTCGACCACCGTGGTCAGCTGGGCCGAGACCTTCAGCGAGTTGACCATGTGGCTGGCGATCGCCTTGCGGATCCGGCTCATCTTCTCGGTCGTACCGCGCAGCGGGCTGACCGTGGCCGGCTTCGCCGCCGGTGCGGAGGCAGCAGCCGGAGCGGCGGCCGGGGCCGACGCGGCAGCCTTCTTCGCCTCGGCGGCGGCGATGACGTCCTGCTTGCGGATGCGGCCGCCGACGCCGGTGCCCTGTACGGCGTTGAGGTCGACCTCGTGCTCGGCGGCGAGCTTGCGGACGAGCGGGGTCACGTAGTTCGGGCCGTCGGAGGAGGAGCCGTTCGGCGAGGCCTGAGCCGCGCCGGCCGGAGCCTGTGCCGGGGCCTGAGCCGGTGCGGCCTGCGGAGCCGGGGCAGCGGCCGGAGCCTGCGCGGACTGCGGAGCCGGCGCCTGCGCGGACGGAGCCTGTGCGGCGGCCGGCGCGGGTGCCTGAGCCGGGGCCTGGGCAGCGGGTGCCTGCGCCGGAGCCTGGCTCGGCGCCTCGGCCTGAGCAGGTGCCTCCGCCTGAGCCGGTGCCTCGTCCTGGGCAGGCGCCTGGTCCTGGGCGGGGGCCTCGGTCTGCTGGGGCTGCTCGGTCTGGGCCGGGGCCTCGGAGGCGGCAGCGGAGGAGGACGGCGCGGCGTCGCCGGAGCCGACGACGGCCAGCTCGGCGCCGACCTCGACGGTCTCGTCCTCGGCGACCTTGATCTCGAGGAGCTTGCCGGCGACCGGTGACGGGATCTCGGTGTCGACCTTGTCGGTGGAGACCTCGAGGAGCGGCTCGTCGACCGCGACGTCGTCGCCGACCTGCTTGAGCCAGCGGGTGACCGTGCCCTCGGTGACGCTCTCGCCCAGCGCGGGCAGCGTCACCGGCGTACCGCCGGCAGCACCGCCCGAGTCACCGGACGACTGGGCCGCCGGAGCCTCCTGGGCCTGCGCGGGCTGCTCGGCCGGAGCCTGCTGAGCCGGCGCCTCCTGGGCCGGGGCCTGAGCCTGAGCCGGGGCCTGAGCCTGAGCCTGAGCCGGAGCCTCCTGGGCCGGAGCCGCAGCTTCCTGAGCCGGAGCCTCCTGAGCGGGTGCATCCTGAGCAGGCGCCTCCTGAGCCGGGGCGTCCTGCGCCGGGGCCTGGTCGGAGGTGCCGGACGACTCGCCGGCGTCGCCGATGACGGCCAGTTCCGCGCCGACCTCGACGGTCTCGTCCTCGGCGGCCTTGATCTCGAGCAGGGTGCCCGCCACCGGCGAGGGGATCTCGGTGTCGACCTTGTCGGTCGAGACCTCCAGCAGGGGTTCGTCGACGGCCACCGTGTCGCCGACCTGCTTGAGCCAGCGGGTGACGGTTCCTTCGGTGACGCTCTCCCCGAGGGCCGGCAGGGATACAGAGGTCGGCATGACGGTCGTTGCTCCTTCGTCTGTTCGGTCGAGGTCAGCCTACGGTGCCGCCGGCGCGGGCGGGATCCGGGTCAGCGGACACGCACGCCCCGACAGCCTCAAACCTACTCGGGCGGGCCAGTGGCCCGCCCGAGTGCGTCAGTCGTGGAAGTGCAGGGGCTTCCCGGCAAGCGCGAGGTGGGCTTCGCCGAGGGCCTCGTTCTGGGTCGGGTGGGCGTGCACGAGCGGTGCGACGTCGGCCGGGTACGCCTCCCAGTTGTAGATCAGCTGGGCCTCGCCGATGAGTTCGCCGACGCGGGAGCCGACCATGTGCAGCCCGACCACGGCGCCGTCTTTGGCCCGGACCAGCTTCACGAACCCGGCGGTTTTGAGGATCTGGCTCTTGCCGTTGCCGCCGAGGTTGTAGTTGAGGATGTCGACGTCGCCATACTTCGCCCGCGCCTGCTCCTCGGTCAGGCCGACGGAGGCGACCTCGGGCTCGGAGTAGGTGACGCGCGGGATGCCGGCCTCGTCGATCGGGGTCGGCTTGAGCCCGGCGAGATGCTCGGCGACGAAGATGCCCTGCTGGAACCCTCGGTGTGCGAGCTGCAACCCGGGCACGATGTCGCCGACCGCGTATACTCCGGGCACGCTGGTCTGCAGCGTCGCGTCGACGGTGACGAAACCGCGGTCGAGCGCGACGCCGACTTCCTCGTAGCCGAGTCCACTCGTGTTGGGTCCACGACCGACCGCGACCAGCAGCACCTCGGCCTCGATCACCTCGCCGCCGGCGACAGTCACGCGGACGCCGTTGTCGACGACCTCGACCGACTCGAACGGCGTACCGGTCTTGAACGCGATCTTCCGCTTCCGGAACGCCCGCTCCAGCGTCTTCGAGCAGTCGGCGTCCTCGGCCGGGACGAGCCGCGGCAGCGCCTCGACGATCGTCACCTTGGTGCCGAACGAGGTCCACGCGGAGGCGAACTCGACGCCGATCACGCCGCCGCCGAGTACGACCGCGGACTCCGGCACCCGGTCCATCGTCAGCGCGTGCTCGGAGGCGATCACCCGGTGACCGTCCAGCTCGAGCCCCGGCAGCGAGCGCGAGTACGAGCCGGAGGCAAGGATCACGTGACGGCCGGTGTACGTCGTCCCGCCGACCTCGACCGTGGTCGCCGACGTGAGCCGGCCCTCGCCCTCGATCACCGTGATGCCGCGGGCCTTCAGCTGGCCCTGCAGGCCCTTGAAGAGCCGGTCGACGACGCCGTCCTTGTACTTGTTGACCCCGCCCATGTCCACGCCCTCGAGCGTGGTCCGGACGCCGAACTGCTCACCCTCGCGGGCCGAGTCGGCGACCTCGGCGGCGTGCAGCAGCGCCTTGGTCGGGATGCAGCCGCGGTGCAGACAGGTCCCGCCGACCTTGTCCTTCTCCACCAACGCCACGGACATCCCGAGCGTCGCGGCCCGCAGCGCGGCGGCGTAGCCACCGCTGCCACCGCCAAGAATCACCAGGTCGTACGTCGTACCACTGTCGGTCACAGGTTCCTCCGTGGGTCTGGAGCGTCGGCAGGCGGCCCCGGATCGCGGTGCCGGCCCGGCGTCATCCTTTCACCGATACCGCCGGGCGCCACCCCCGGGCCGCCCGCGAACCGTTACCGGAGATTTCGTGCGGGGAGTTGGTGAGATAGGGGACACTTGCCCCATGAAGTGGTTCGGTCGCCGGCAGAAGCCGGGCACGATGCGCCGGTCGGACAACCCCGACCAGGCGCACCTGCGGGAGTTCGCCCAAACCCGCCAGGGCGTCGAGGGCTTCGTCGAGCCCCGGACGGCGGTGACGGAGTACACGCTGCTACTGGTCGCCATCGACGGCGAGTGGACCCGTCGCCGGGTCCCGTCGGTCGAGTGGGCGCACAACTTCGCCAACAAGCTGGGCATCCCGTCGTACGACGCCGCCGTCGTCGGGTATCCGCCCCGCATGCGCGAGTACAACGCCCGCATGAAGAAGAACGGCTTGTCCTAGAGGATCGGCACGCGTTGCCGCACCGCCGCGACCACCTCCGTGTCGACCACGCCGTGCAGTACGCCGGCCGCCGCGCCCAGTCGCGCGGACGTCTGACCCAGGGGAGTGGTCAGGCTGCTCCGCCCGACACCGAGCGGATCGGTGCCCACCGGCGGCACGTAGGCCTGGTCACACGCCAGCAACCACGCCTGCGCGTCCGCGGCCCGCGCCCGCGTCAGCAGGTGCCACTGCTCCTCCTTGCCCGGCCCCGCACCCCACGACGCGGGTACGACGACCAGCTCCGCGCCGGCCCGCCCGAGCGCGGTGAACTGGTCCGCGAACCGCAGGTCGTAGCAGGTGGCCAGCCCGATCGTCACGTCCCGGTAGGAGAACGTCACCAGCTCATTGCCGGGAGCAACGGTGTCCGACTCGCGCGACCCGAAGGCGTCGTACAGGTGGATCTTCCGGTACGCCGTCTCGACGCCCGGACCCGTGACCAGCAAGGTGTTGTGGACCCGTCCGTCCGTGGCCGGCTCGAACAGGCCGGCCACGACGACCACCTCGAGCTCGGCCGCGACCTTGCGCAGACCGGTCGCGAACGGGCCGTCGAGCGGCTCGGCGACCGCGCGCAGGTCGGTGCCGAACCTGGCCAGCACCGCCTCAGGCAGAACGATCAACGAGGCTCCGTCGGCGGCGGCCGCGCGGACCGCGTCGGTGGCGGTGCTCAGGTTGGCGGCCGGATCGGGACCGGCCGTGACCTGGGCGGCGGCGACTCGCAGAAGTGTCATCGAACCCTCCAAGGCTGTATACATTGAGTATGCGATTGAGTGGGGACTCCGGCCGGGATCGTGCGTACCAGTACCTGCGAGGGACCGTGCTGAGCGACCCCGCGGTGTCGGGGACGTTCATCAACGAGCAGGCGGTGGCGACCGAGGTCGGCATCTCGCGCACCCCCGTGCGCGAGGCACTGCTGATGCTCGCAGCCGAGGACCTCGTCCAGTTGGTGCCGCACCGCGGCGCGTTCGTGGCGCCCGTGCCGGGCCGCGAGATCGCCGAGATGATGCAGGCCCGCGGTGTGATCGAGACCTGGGCCGCGACCACCTCGCTGGCCGCCGGCGACGCCCCGGTCGCGGCGATGTCCGCCGTCCTCGAGCAGCAGCGGGCGATCGTCGGCGACGGCGACGCGAAGGAGTTCATCGAGCTGGACAGCCAGTTCCACGCGCTCCTGGTCGCGGCCGCCGGCAACTCGGTCCTCGGCCGGCTGTACGACAACCTCCGGGCCAAGCACGTGCTGCTCGGCGTCGTCGCCCTGCAGCGCAGCGCGACCCGCCGGCAGGAGGTGCTCGCGGAGCACCAGGCGATCGTCGACGGCCTCGCGGCGGGCAAGCCGGAGGCTGCCGAGACGGCGATCCTCAGCCACCTCGACAGCACCGGCTCGCTGCTCATGCAGGGCTGACCACCGCGACCTCGTCCCGGACGGCGCGGCCCAGCCGCAGCCCGACCAGGGTGACCGCGCACGCGACCACGATGTACGCCGCGATGACGTACCCGGTCCCGGCCTTCGCCAGGAAGTACGTGAACGCCAACGGCGCCAGCGCTCCGCCGATCACACCGGCGAAGGTGTACGCCAGCGACGACCCGGTGTACCGCAGCCGCGCGGTGAACTGCTCCGACACGAAGGCGGCCTGCGGTCCGTACATCAGCGAGTGGAACACCAGCCCGATCACGACCCCCGGCAGCACGGTCGCGAACGACGACGCCATGGCGAAGAACACCACCGACCACAACGCTCCGCCGACGGCTCCGATCGCATAGACGGTCCGACGCCCGTACCGGTCGGAAAGCCAACCGGACAAGGGGATCGGCGGTTTCAACTGGTTGTTGCACTGAGGGCCTCGTTGAGGGCTTGGGCCGGAGTCTTCCATCCCAGGGTCTGTCGGGGGCGGGTGTTCAGCAGGTGGGCGACTTCGTCGGTGCGGGCCTGGGTGAGGGTTCGGAGGTCGGCGCCTTTGGGCCAGTACTGGCGCAGCAGTCCGTTGGTGTTCTCGTTGCTGCCCCGCTGCCAAGGTGAGTGGGGGTCGGCGAAGTAGATGTCGATCCCGGCGTCGACAGCGATGGCGGCGTGCTCGCTCATCTCGCTGCCGCGGTCCCAGGTCAGCGAGCCGCGCAGCGCTTGGGGCAGCGAGCCGATCAGCGGCGTCAGCGCGGCCTTCAGATCCAGCCCGGTATGCCGGTCCGGCAGCGGGGCCAGCAGCACGAACCGGCTCTTGCGTTCGACCAGGGTGATCACCGCGCCCTTGCCGACCCCGCCCAGCAGCAGGTCGCCTTCCCAGTGCCCGGGCACGGCCCGATCGCAGACCTCGGCCGGCCGCTGGCTGATCGGCACGATCCCGATCAGGCCCCGCCGCACAACGCCGCTGCGGGGCCTGCGGCTCATCCGTTTGGTGCGCAGGTGCTCGGTCAGTTCCCGCCGCAACTCGCCGCGGGTCTGCACGAACAACGACTGGTAGATCGTCTCGTGGCTCACCCGCATACCGTCGTCGCCGGGGAACAACCCTGGCAAGCTCGCCGCGATCTGCTGCGGGGACCAGTCCTGCAACAACAACTCCCCGACCGCCAGCGCCAACGGCCCGGTCAGCTTGAACGGCTTCGGACGACGCGCCCGCCGGACCGCATGACGTTGCGCCCGCACCGCCCGATACACCCGCGGCCGGCCCCACATCCCACCACCGGCCGCCCGCCGCGGCGGCAGCGACCCAAACCGACCAACACCGTTGCGCTCGATCTCCCGCGCAATCGTCGTGCGATGACGCCCCAGCACCGCCCCGATCTGCTCCACCGACAACCCAGCCGCCAGCGACCTCTCAATCACCTGACGCTCCCGCTCATCCAACCGCCTACCCGGCACCACAACCTCCAGTCATCACACAAATCATGTGCAACAACCGGTTGAGGCCAAGATCAGCCCGACCTGGAACGCGGAGCCGATCAGCACGGCGGTCACCGCCGCGCCACGACTCATGCCCAGTTCCTTGGTCGCGTACGTGAGCACGAACACCGCGAACATCGCGTACAGCACGTCCGGCCCGACCCGCGCCAGGATGGCCGCGACCAGGGGCCGCGCCTGCGTCCGCAGTACCTCGGACACCGGTGCCGTCGGCCGGTCGCCGCGGGCCTCCAACTCGCGGAAGACCGGAGTCTCCTCGAGCTTCGTCCGGATCAGCAGGCCGAAGGCAACCAGTACGGCGGACAGCAGGAACGCGACCCGCCATCCCCAGCTCAGGAACGCCTCTTCGGACAACGCGCCCGCGAGCACAGCCAGCACGCCGTTCGCCATCAGTGTGCCGAGCGGCGGCCCGACCTGCGCCGCGGACGCCCAGAACCCGCGCTCGCCTTCCTTGCTGAACTCGCTGCTCAGCAGGACCGCGCCACCCCACTCACCGCCGACGCCGACGCCCTGGGCGAACCGGAGCGCGACCAGGAGGGTCGGTGCGATAGCCCCGGCCTGCGCGTGCGTCGGCAGCAGGCCGATGAAGAATGTGGCCACACCGATCAGCAGCAGCGTGGCGACCAGGACGCGCTTGCGGCCGATCACGTCACCGAGCCGGCCGAAGAAGATACCGCCGAGCGGGCGGGCGACGTACCCGACCGCGTACGTCGCGAAGGCCTGCAACGTGCCGGTGAGCGGATCACTGCCCGGGAAGAACAGGTCGCCGAAGACGAGGGCCGCCGCGGAGCTGTAGACGGCGAAGTCGTACCACTCCAGCGACGTGCCGGACAGGCTCGCGGCGAACGCCTTGTAGAGCCCGCGGCGTTCTGGGGGAGAGCTGGACATCGGGTGGACCTCCTTGGGGGGATGCTCCATACTCGTTGTATACGACGTGTTCACGCAAGCGTTGAGACGAGAAGATCGGAGGAATCGCCCAGATGGGCCAGACCCTGCGCTTCACCCTGCCCGACGGCAGTGAGCGGGAGATCACCGTCCGCTACGCCCTGAACGCCGGATATGCCGGCCGCGACACCGATCAGGTCCAGCACCACGTGGACGAGTTGGCCGAGCTCGGCGTACCCGCTCCTGGCCGGATCCCGACGCTGTACCCGCTGTCCGCGTCGCTGGTCGGGCGCCCGGACGTCGTCCAGGTCGCGCACGCCAAGACGTCAGGCGAGGCGGAGTGGGCCCTCGTCGTCGGCGAGAACGACGTCCTGGTGACCGTCGCGTGCGATCACACCGACCGGGCGCTCGAGGTCCACGGCGTTGCCTGGAGCAAGCAGTCCGCGCCGGACGTCCTCGGTGACGTCGCCTGGCCGCTTGGTGAGATCGAGCACGAGCTGGACCGGTTCACCTTGAAGGCGTGGGTCCGGCACGGCGACACCGAGCAGCTGATCCAGGACGGCACGCTCGCGCAGTTGCTGCCGCCGTCGTACTGGCTGAAGGAGCTGGGTGACCGGATCGTGCCGGGCACCGTCCTGCTGAGCGGGACGATCCCGATGATCGCCGGCGTCGACCAGTTCGCCGACGCCTGGCGGGTCGAGCTGACCGACCCCCGCGGCCTCACCAGCCGCATCACCTACACCGTCGAGCAACTTGCCCCGGCCTGGGACTGAGATGAAGACCGAGCGCGAGTTCTTCGCCACCGGCGACCTGCCCTGGACGGAAGCGGGTGACGGCATCACCCAACGGATCCTGAGCAAGGACGCCGCCGACGGCACACTGACGCGGATCGCTCGCTGGGCGCCCGGGACCAGGTCCGGGGACGAGGTCATTCGGCACGAGTACGTCGAGGAGGTCTACCTGCTCGAGGGTGAGCTCACCGATCTCACCCTCGAGCGGACGTTCGGCCCCGGCGACTACGCGTGCCGGCCACCGGGGATGCCGCACGGTCCGTACGTCACCACCGGCGGCTGCACGATGCTGGAGATCCGCTGCTCAGCTCGCTGACGCGGCGAGCTCGACCAGCGTGCGTACGGCGTAACCGGTGCCGCCGGTCGGGGTGTAGCCGGAGGCTCCGCCGTCGTTGAAGGCCGGGCCGGCCACGTCGAGGTGGACCCAGTCGATGCCGTCAGCAACGAAGTCGCCGAGGAACGCGGCGGCGGCCAGCGCGCCGCCCCAGGGCTCGCCGGTGATGTTCGCCAGGTCGGCGACCTTCGAGTGCGAGCGCAGCTTGTCCAGCATCTCGGCCGGGACCGGCAGCGGCCACATCGACTCGCCGGCCGCGACCGCGGCGTCCACCACCCGGTCCCGGGCGGTATCGGTGTTCGCGAACGCACCGGCCACCTTGGTGCCCAGGGCAACGACACAGGCACCGGTCAGGGTGGCCACGTCGACGATCAGGTCCGGCTGGTCCTCGGACGCCCGGACCAGGGCGTCGCCGAGGACGAGCCGCCCCTCGGCGTCGGTGTTCAGCACCTCGACGGTCTTGCCGCCGTACATGGTGAGGACGTCGGACGGGCGGGCCGCCGAGCCGGACGGCATGTTCTCGGCCATCGCGGCGTACGTGGTCACCTGGACCGGCAGGCCGAGCCGGGCGATCGCGAGCGTGGCACCGATCACCGCGGCCGCGCCGGCCATGTCGGCCTTCATGCTGACCATCCCGTTGGCCGTCTTCAGCGACAGGCCGCCGGAGTCGAAGGTGATGCCCTTGCCGACGAACGCGAGGTGGGTGACCGGCTTCTTCGGCGCGTAGCTGATCCGGATCAGCCGCGGCGGGTTCGCCGACCCCTGGCCGACGCCGAGGATGCCGCCGTACCCGCCCTTGGCCAGGGCCTTCTCGTCCATCACCTCGACCTTGACGCCGTACTCCTTGCCGAGCTTGAGCGCCTGCGCGGCGAAGTCGGCCGGGTTCAGGTCCGACGGCGGCGTGTTCACCCAGTCGCGCACCTGGCGGACCGCGCCGGCGGTCACCTGGGCGCGCTCGAGCGCGGCCTTGGCCTCCTTGGTCCGGGCCAGGTCGGTCAGCACGGTCAGGTCGCCCGGCTCGTCGGCGGTGTCCGCGGACTTGTACGCCGTGAACGAGTAGCGACCGAGCAGCGCGCCCTCGGCGACCGCGCGGACGCAGTCGGCGTCCGGCGTCGGCAGCGCGAACGCGACCGACTGCGAGGTCTTGGCGGCGCGCACCCCGGTCCCGGCCGCGGTCCGCAGGTCCTCGGTCTTCAGCGCACCGTCGGGCGCCTCGCCGAGACCGACCGCGATCAGGGTGGCGGACCTGCCCGGCTTCGGCCCGGGGACCAAGGTGGCCTCACCGGTCTTGCCGGTGGCGCCGAGACCCGACAGCACCTCCACCAGCTTCCCGCCGTGCGCGGCGTTCAGCGACTCGGTGCCGGCCGGCAGGGCGACACCGCCGCCGACCTTGACCACGCCGATGACCACGGCGTCGGTCTTGACACCGGCCGCATCGGACTTGCTCAGGGTGATGGTGCTCACGAAAATCTCAGTCCTCCTTGACCGGCGGGCAGACGGCCGGTCGTGACGGTACGTGCATGCTGCCTCCGCATGCTACGCGTCGGGTAAGTTCCGCTCCATGACCCCGTCTCTGTCGCCCGACCTGAAGAAGTCCCCGCTGCACGAGCGCCACGTCGCCCTCGGCGCGAAGTTCGCCGAGTTCGGCGGCTGGGAGATGCCGCTGGAGTACTCCGGTGTCGTCGCCGAGCACACCGCGGTCCGCACGTCCGTCGGTGTCTTCGACGTCAGCCACCTGGGCAAGGCCACCGTGAAGGGCCCGGGCGCGGCCGCCTATGTGAACTCCTGTCTGACCAACGACCTCGGCAAGATCGCGCCGGGCCAGGCGCAGTACACGCTGTGCTGCAACGAGCGCGGGGGAGTGGTCGACGACCTGATCGCCTACCTGCACGCCGACGACGACGTATTCCTGATCCCGAACGCGGCCAACACCGCCGAGGTTGTCCGGCTGCTGCAGGCGGACGCGCCGGACGGCGTGGTGGTGACGAACACCCATGACGACTACGCGATCCTCGCGGTCCAGGGCACCAGGAGCGACGACGTACTGACCGCGATCGGGCTGCCGACGGGGCACGACTACATGTCGTTCACCACCGCCGAGTTCGCCGGTACGCCGGTCGTCGTCTGCCGGACCGGGTACACGGGCGAGCGCGGGTACGAGCTCGTCGTACCGAACGCGGCCGCGGTCGGCGTGTTCGACGCGTTGCTCGACGCCGGCGCGCAGCACGCGATCGTGCCCGCCGGTCTGGGCGCGCGGGACACGCTGCGGACCGAGATGGGCTATCCGCTGCACGGCCAGGACATCTCCCCGGACATCACGCCGGTGCAGGCGCGGTCCGGGTGGGCGGTCGGGTGGAAGAAGGAACGCTTCTGGGGTCACGAGGCGCTGCGCGCGGAGAAGGAGCGCGGGGCGGCCCGGATCCTGCGCGGACTGCTGGCGGCCGGCCGCGGCATCCCCCGGCCGCACATGACGGTGCTCGACCCGGCCGGGACCGCGCTCGGTGAGGTTACCTCGGGGACCTTCTCGCCGACGCTGAAGAAGGGCATCGCGCTGGCGCTGCTGGACGCCACGATCAAGGAGGGGGACCAGGTGACCGTCGACATCCGCGGCCGCCAGGAGACCTTCGACGTGGTCAAGCCCCCGTTCGTCACCGTGCACGTGCGCGAGAGCTGACCATTTCGGCAGGGTCGAATCCCTGAATGCGCTACGGAGCGTAGCGACTACCAATTGCAAACGCCGATTACTTTCCGTCAGATCGTGGCACAAAAAGGCCACTGTCGGTGCTGTGCCGACGCGTTTAGCGCATATCCGGATGCACAGAGTGACGATTTGGGGCAAATGTTCCAGAGCGGTACCCGTTCCGGTAACGATTTGTGCACCACTGGCTGGCACCGCTGGTTTGGTGTCACGGCGTCGGGCAGGCTAGCGCGCGGTTGTCAGGGACCGCGGTGTCAAGGGGATTTGACGCAGGCCGTCCACACAACGAAGGTTCGGCAGGATCCACCCGATCACTGCCGGATCACTCGAACCGAATCCGGCTGACAGAGCTGACGGAGCGCGAATGACAATTGGTCCCCCGGACACCACCGTCGGTGTCGAGGAACACCCGTCGTCGGCGGAGCCGGCGCGGGCTGCCTCGGTGGCGCACGGGAAGTCCCCGACCCGGATCGCGATGGACCGGCTCCGCAAGGACAAGGTCGCCGTCACCTGCGCGATCATCGTGCTGCTGTTCATTCTCGTCGCCGTGTTCGCACCGCTGCTGGCCAAGCTCGAGGGCCAGGACTACAGCACCTTCCACACCGACCTGGTCGACGAGTTCGGCTTCCCGCTGCAGGGACCGACCGGCACGCACTGGTTCGGCGTCGAGCCGAAGACCGGCCGGGACAACTTCGCCCGCTGGGTGTACGGCGCCCGTCCGTCGCTGATCGTCGCCTTCACCGCGACCCTGTTCGGCACCGTCGTCGGGGTCACGATGGGCCTGCTGGCCGGCTTCCTCGGCGGCTGGGTCGACCGGGTGATCTCCTGGGTCATCGACTTCGTCCTCAGCCTGCCGTACCTGCTGTTCGCGATCGCGATGGTCCCGATCGTCGAGTCCTGGCGGGGCGGTTCGTTCAACCTCTCGCCGGAGGAACAGGCGTCGACCAGGTTCTACGTCCTGATCTTCGTGCTCTCGTTCTTCGGCTGGGCCGGACTGGCGCGCATCATCCGCGGCGAGGTGCTCTCGCTGCGCGAGCGCGAGTTCGTCCTGGCCGCGAAGGCGATCGGCGTGCCGACGCGGCAGGTGCTGTTCAAGGAACTGCTGCCGAACCTGGTGGCCCCGATCGTGATCTCGGCCTCGCTGTCGCTGCCGGCGTACGTGACCGCCGAGGCCGGTCTGTCCTTCCTCGGGGTCGGTCTGGTTGAGCCGATCCCGTCCTGGGGCCAGACGATCGCGGTGGCGACGAACTGGTTCAAGGCCTACCCCTTGTTCCTGTGGCTGCCGGTGATCGGGATCACCCTGCTGGTGCTCGCACTGGCCCTCCTCGGCGACGCGGTCCGCGACGCCTTCGACCCCAAGACTCGCCGGTAGTGCGGCGATTGCCCCAGCGGCAGAAAAGGAGAAACACGACCATGCAGTGGAAACGGATCACCGCAGTCGCGGCGACGGTCATGCTGGCCGCCGTGGCATGTGGCAGCCCGTCGTCGAACAATGACTCCGGCGGTGGTGGCAACACCGGCAACGAGACCGCCCAGGAGAAGGCCACTGACCCGACTGCCAAGGGGCCGGCCAAGGAGGTCGAGGGGGCGAAGAAGGGCGGCACGATCACCGTGCTGTCCGACGTCACCCCGGACACGTTCGACCCGACGAACATCTACTACACCGACGGCAACCAGATCGGGAAGCTGATCTACCGGGCGCTGACCCAGTACAAGCTGGACGACGAGACCGGCAAGCCGACGCTGGTCCCGGACCTCGCCGAGGACCTGGGCACCAAGTCCGCCGACGGCCTGACCTGGACGTTCAAGCTGAAGCAGGGCATCAAGTACGCCGACGGCACGACGGTCAAGGCCGCCGACTACGCGTACGCGATCAAGCGCTCCTTCGCGCACGACCTGTACGACGCCGGACCGACGTACCAGCTGCAGTTCTTCAAGGACGGCGACAAGTACAAGGGCCCGTACGGCCCGAACGGTGCGAACTACGCCGGGGTCGAGACGCCGGACGAGTCCACCCTGGTCATCAAGCTGGCGAAGAAGTTCGACGACCTGCCGTTCTACGCGGCGTTCCCGATGTTCACGCCGATCCCGCAGGCGAAGGACACCCAGAAGAACTACGAGCAGCGTCCGATGACGACCGGCCCGTACAAGGTCGACTCGTACACCCCGGGCACGCAGCTCAAGCTGTCGAAGAACGAGAACTGGGACCCGAACACCGACCCGGTGCGGCACCAGTACGTCGACGGCTGGGACTTCAAGTTCGCCCAGGACACCATCAAGGCGCAGCGCCAGGTGCTGGCCAGCTCCGGCCCGGACGCGAACGCGCTGAACTACAGCAACCTCGACGTCTCGCTGCTGCCTGAGGTCAAGGACCAGGCCCAGCTCGTCAAGGGCCCGGGCCCGTGCACCATCACCTACCCGATGGACACCCGGAAGATCCCGCTCGAGGTGCGCAAGCTGATCGCCAAGGCGCACCCGTACGACTCGTGGCGCAAGGTCGCGGGTCTGAACCCGAACGACGCCCCGCCGGCGTCGACCATCCTGCCGCCGGCCGTCCCGGGCTTCGAGAAGTACGAGCTCCCGGGCCTGACCGGAACCGGCAAGGGCGCCGAGGACGACGCCGTCGCCGCCGAGATCAAGTCGGAGCTGGCCAAGCTCGGCAAGGCCAACTTCGAGCTCAGCTGGTACTACTCGATCGACGACAAGATCTCGACCCAGACGACCCAGCTGCGCAAGCAGGTCTACGAGAAGGCCGGCTTCAAGGTCCGGGCCATCGGTGTGCCGAAGGCCAAGATCCGTACCTTCACCGGTGACCAGGACGCGCCGGTCAACATCGGCAAGACCCCGACCGGCTGGTGCTCCGACTGGCCGAGCGGCACCAGTTGGTTCCCGGTGCTGTTCCGGTCCGACGCGATCGCCCTGGGCAACAGCGTCGGTCAGCTGCAGGACAAGGCCCTGGACGCGGAGATCGACAAGATCTCGGCGATGGAGCCGGACCAGCAGCTGAAGGAGTGGTCGAAGATCGACAAGAAGATCCTGGAGACGCACCTCCCGGCTCTGCCGCTGTACTACAGCGCGACCAACTCGCCGGTGGGCAAGAACATCGGTCACGCGGTCAACGACATGACCCAGGGCCTGCCCGAGTTCACGTCGATGTACCTGAAGCAGCCCTGATCAGGTCCTCGCAACTGAGGACGCAGTACTGATCTGAACGGTGGAGTGGTGCCCGGACGACCTCCGGGCACCACTCCGATCGGTGAGGAGACAAACCCCCGTGATCTATTTCGTGGCGCGCCGGCTGGTCAGCGCGCTCAGCGTCGTGCTGGTCACCCTCGTCGTGACCTTCGCGCTCTTCTTCATCGCGCCGACGGACCCGGCCGGTGCGATCTGTGGTGAGCGGAACTGCACCGAGCAGCGCTACAACGAGATCAAGGAGAACCTGCACCTCGACCGGCCGAAGGCGCAGCAGTTCGCGGAGTACACCGCGGGCATCTTCGCCGGCCGGGACTTCACCACCTCCGGGGTGACCCGGCACTGCGCGGCGCCGTGCCTGGGCTACTCGTTCAAGAACGACCGGCCGGTGCTCGACATGCTCAAGGACAGGTTCCCGGTGACCCTGTCCCTCGTGCTCGGGTACGCCGTCCTCGTCCTCACCATCGGCGTGACCGTCGGGTCGCTGGCCGCGAAGAGACGCGGAACCGTCGGCGACCGGGCGCTGATGTCGAGCACGCTGGTGATCAGCTCGGTGCCCTACTACATCGTGGCGCTGATGATCTCGCTCTACCTGACGGTGCTGTACCCGATCCTGCCGCGCGGCGGCTGGACCCCACCGACGGACAACCTCGCGAAGTGGGCCGCCGGCCTGCTGACACCGTGGCTCGTCCTCGGCATCTACTTCTGTACGTCGTACGCTCGCTACTCCCGTGGATCCATGGTCGAGACGCTGAGCGAGGACTACATCCGGACCGCCCGGGCCAAGGGCCTGTCGGACCGGAAGGTGACCTACAAGCACGCCCTGCGGTCCGGGCTGATCCCGGTGATCACGATCTTCGGCCTCGACGTGGCCGGGAGCCTCGGCGGCGCGATCTTCACCGAGCGGATCTTCGACCTGCCCGGGCTCGGCGTCCTGGTCCTGGACAGCCTGAACAGCTACGACCTGCCGGTGATCATGGGGACCGTTCTGGTCGCCTCGGTCATCGTGGTCACGATGAACTTCCTGGTGGACATCGGTTACAGCCTGATCGACCCGCGGGTGAGGCTTTCGTGACCACTCCCGCCCCCCAAGACCGGAAGGACAGCATGGTCGAGAGCGCAGCCGGCCAGTCCCAGCAGGCTCCGGCCGAGTCCCAGGCGCAGACGCCGGCCGACGCCAAGCGCGGCCCGGCGGTCGCCACCCGTGAGCGCCGGCAGGGCGCGACCAACCCGAGCGGCGAGACGCCGTACCTGGTGGTCGAGGACCTGACGGTGAAGTTCCCGACCGCCGACGGCCTGGTCAGCGCGGTGAACGGGCTGAGCTACTCGGTCCCGCTCGGCCGGACGCTGGCGATCGTCGGCGAGTCCGGCTCCGGCAAGTCGGTGTCCAGCATGGCCGTGATGGGTCTGCACGACCCGAAGCGGACGAAGATCAGCGGTTCGATCCGGCTCGGCGGCGACGAGATCGTCGGCCTGCCCGAGAACGAGCTGATGAAGGTCCGCGGCGACGCGGTGGCGATGGTGTTCCAGGACCCGCAGTCCTCGCTGCACCCGCTCTACACGGTCGGCAACCAGATCGTCGAGGCCTACCGGGTGCACCACCAGGTGTCGAAGGAGGTCGCCAAGAAGCGCGCCCTGGAGATGCTCGACCTGGTCGGCATCCCGAACCCGCAGCGCCGGTTCGCGCAGTACCCGCACGAGTTCTCCGGCGGTATGCGGCAGCGCGCGATGATCGCGATGGGCCTGGTCAACGACCCGAAGCTGGTGATCGCGGACGAGCCGACGACCGCGCTCGACGTCACCGTGCAGGCGCAGATCCTGGACCTGCTGAACAACCTGCAGAAGGAGTTCGGCTCCGCGATCGTGCTGATCACCCACGACCTGGGTGTGGTCGCCGAGATGGCCGACGACGTGCTGGTGATGTACGCCGGCCGCTGCGTCGAGTACGGCACCGCCGAGGACGTGCTCGCCCGGCCGCGGATGCCGTACACCTGGGGCCTGCTCGAGTCGATCCCGACCGTGTCGGCCGCGAACGAGCGGCTCCGCCCGATCAAGGGTCTGCCGCCGAGCCTGCTGAGCCTGCCCACCGGCTGCTCCTTCAACCCGCGCTGCCCGTACAAGGACCGGGTGAAGGGCGAGCGCTGCACCACCGACCTGCCGGAGCTGCTGCCGGTCGACGGTGCCGGTGCCCACACGTCCCGTTGTCACCTGCACGACAAGGCCTCGATCTACGAGGCCGAGGTCGCGCCGAGACTGGGCTGACGGGGACTGAGGAGAGAGATGAGCGAGACAGTACGTCCGATCGACCAGCCGGCCCCGTCCTCCGTGGGCACGCCGCTGCTGCAGGTCCGGGACCTGAAGATGCACTTCCCGATCAAGGAGGCGGCCGGGCTGGGCCGGACCAAGAAGGTGGTCCAGGCCGTCGACGGTGTCAGCTTCGACCTGAAGGCCGGCGAGAGCCTCGGCCTGGTCGGCGAGTCCGGCTGCGGCAAGTCGACCACCGGCCGGATGATCACCCGGCTGCTGACCCCGACCGCGGGCCAGATCCTGTTCAAGGGCAAGGACATCGCGCAGCTGAAGGAGCGCGAGCTGCGCCCGTTCCGCCGTGAGCTGCAGATCGTCTTCCAGGACCCGTACAGCTCGCTGAACCCGCGGCAGACGGTCAGCAACATCATCAGTACGCCGCTGCGGGTGCACAACCTGGTCAAGAAGGGCAAGGAGCTCGACCGGGTCCAGGAGCTGCTGGAGCGGGTCGGCCTGAACCCCGAGCACCACAACCGGTACCCGAACGAGTTCTCCGGCGGTCAGCGGCAGCGCATCGGCATCGCCCGGGCGCTCGCGGTGGAGCCCGAGGTGATCATCGCCGACGAGCCGGTGTCCGCGCTCGACGTGTCGATCCAGGCGCAGGTGATGAACCTGCTCGAGGACCTGCGCCGCGACCTGGGGATCGCGTTCGTCTTCATCGCGCACGACCTCGGCGTGGTCCGGCACTTCTGCGACAACGTCGCGGTGATGTACCTGGGCAAGATCGTCGAGCAGGGTCCGCGGGAGCAGATCTACGGCGCTCCGCAGCACCCGTACACCCAGGCGCTGCTGTCCGCGGCGCCCGACCTGGGGACGATCCGTGGGGTTCCGCCGAAGGAGCGGATCCGGCTGGTCGGCGACGTACCCTCGCCGATCGACCCGCCGAGCGGCTGCCGGTTCCGCACCCGCTGCTGGAAGGCCGAGGAGATCTGCGCGACGCACGAGCCTCCGCTCGAGCCGAAGCCCCAGTCCACCTCCGGCCACAGCGCCGCCTGCCACTTCGCCGAACCCAAGGTAGACCTCACCGCAGCCTCCGCCTAACGCAAGGGAGGGGCCACCCGGCCCCTCCCACCCACCGGAGTTCTTGTTAGGTGTGGTGTTCGCCGTGTTTCAGCTGGTCCCGCTCCTGGGCGAAGCGGACCGACTCGAAGGCGACCAGGCCGAGGAGGAGGGCGGTGAGGACGCCGAGCTGACCCAGCGCCGGCACCTTCGTCACCAGGGGTACGGCGGCCAGCGCGAGCCCAGCCGTGACGAGCCGGGACACGCTGACCCGGTGCATCGTCCGCCACTTGAAGCCGACGTGGCCGAGCAGGTACAGGATCACCCCGGCGAACAACGCGTACAGCCCGATCCCCTTCAGCGGGTCGTCGAGGTGGTGGTGCTCGGTGTCCCCGACGTACTCGAGCACCTTCTTCAGGCCGAGGGCGAGCAGGATGATTCCCGCCATCATCGGGAAGTGCAGGAAGGTGTAGGCGTCCCGGGCGAGCGCCGCCCGGGTGTCCGCCGGTTCGGAGGCCAGCGCCTGCTCGCCGTAGTGCTGGGCCGCGTCGAAGTAGATCCACCACAGCGCCGACGCGACGGTCAGGCCGAGCACCGACGCGGCCAGGATCGGCCAGGAGATCGGCAACTCGGTGACCCCGACGCCGATGGCGACGATCGACTCGCCGAGGGCGACGATGATGATCAGCCCGTGCCGTTCGGCGAAGTGCACGGCGGAGTGGAACCGCCAGCCGTGCGCGTCGATCAGGTACGTACCGCCGTAGTCCACCGCCAGCGCGGCCGCCCACAGCAGCGTCTGCGTCCGGCCGTCGTACTGCGAGGCGACGACGAGCAGCGCGCTCGCGCCGAGCATCGACAGGGAGAAGCGCAGGAGGGTACGGCGAAGCTGCTGGTCACCCTCGGCGATCAGCCAGAAGAGCACCAGGTGCAGCGCGCGGAAGGCGAAGTACGCACCGGCGATGACCACCGGACCGGGCAGGCCGCCCGGCAGGTCGTCGAACGCCTCCGGGATCGCGAGCGCGATCAGGAACATCGCGCCCATCGCGGCCAGCATGACGTGCCGGACCGCGCCCTCGTCGGCCTTCACCAGGTTGCACAGCCAGGAGAAGCCGATCCAGCTCCACCACAGTAGCCCGATCAGCAGCACCCCACGCAGTACGCCGTGCCAGGTGAGGTCCTCCGCCATCAGTGCGGTCACCTGGGTCAGGGCGAAGACGAAGACCAGGTCGAAGAACAGCTCGAGCGTGGTGACCGAGTGGTTCTCCTGCGTGTGTGACGCTTTGATCGGCTTCATCGGCCTCATGCGGCACATCCTGCCATCAGACGGTGGAAACGGTGGGCTTTCCACTGGTCAGGGTCAGCGGAGAGCCCACCGTGCTCTAGGCCCGCCCGTGGGCCTGGCGGCTGCGGCGGCTGAGGGAGTCGATCGTGACGGCGATCAGCAGGACGCCGGCGGTCACCATGTAGCGGACGCTGGAGTCGAGGCTGAGCAACGCGAGGCCGTTGGAGATCGACATGATCACCAGCGCTCCGAGCAGTGCGGAGTACGCCGACCCGCGGCCGCCGAACAGGCTGGTGCCACCAATGACGGCGGCGGCGATCGCGTTCAGGTTGGTGTCCGCGCCGCCGCTGCTCTGGTTCACCGCGACCAGCCGGGCGGCGGCCAGCAGCCCGCCGACGGCGGCGAAGGTGGAGCAGGCCGCGAACACCGACAGGTAGATCATCCGGACGTTGATACCGGCCCGGCGGGCGGCCTCGACGTTGCCGCCGACCGCGACCACCGAGCGCCCCCAGCGCGTCCGGCGGATGGCGAGGTCGGTGGCCACCACCAGCCCGAGGAAGAGCAGGAACATCGACGACACCCCGCGGTCGCCGTTCAGGATGACGACCGGGACCAGCAGGACGACGGCGAGCGCGCCGGCCTTGATCGCGATGACCGAGTTCGGTGCCGCCGACAGCCCGGCCGCGACGCGGGCGCCTCTGCCGCGCAGCCGGGTCAGCACGTACACCGCCACGACCACCGCGACCAGCCCGTAGGCCAGCGCGGGGGAGAGGAAGCTGCGGGTGGCGAATCCGACGAGCGCGGAGTCGAAGGGCAGGTTCAGCGAGCCCTCCTTGCCGAGCACCAGCAGCTGGAGACCGAGGAAGCCGAGCAGTCCGGCGAGCGTGATCACGAAGCTCGGTACGCCGAACCTGGTGTAGAGCGCGCCGTAGAACAAGCCGATCACCAGGCCGAGCGCGACCCCGGCCAGCAACGACAGCACGAGCGGCCAGCCCTGGTTGACGAAGGTGACGCCGAGGACGGCGGCCGACAGCCCGCTGACCGAGCCGACGGACAGGTCGATCTCGCCCAGCAGCAGGACCAGGACGATGCCGATGGCAATCACCCCGACCGAGGTGGTCTGCAGGGTCAGGTTGACCAGGTTGCGGCTGGACAGGAACGAGCTGTTCGCGATCTGGAAGACCGCCCAGATGATGACCAGGCCGACCACCACCGGCACCGAGCCGAGGTCGCCGGAGCGCAGCCGGGCGGTGAACGCCGAGACCGCGCCGCTGATGCCGTGGCTGGCGATCAGCCGCTCGTCCTGCAGGTCGGCGGGGAGCTCGGCGGTGGCGCCGTTCCCGTTCGCCGCCGGGCGCGGGGTGTCCTGGGGCCGCGTCTCGGATCCGTGCAGCGTCATGATGCGGTCCCCTCCTCACGGGTCCGGCGCGCTGCGCGCTCGGAGACCGCGTTGTCCGTCGCGCCGGTGATGGCGGCGATGATGTCCTGCGTCTTGGTCTCGCTGACCGTGAAGACGCCGTTGTTGCGGCCCAGCCGCAGGACGGCGACCCGGTCGGCGACCGCCATCACGTCGGCCATGTTGTGGCTGATCAGGATGACCGCGAGACCGCGCTCGCGCAGCCGCTCGACCAGGTTGAGCACCTCGGCGGTCTGGGCGACGCCGAGCGCAGCGGTCGGCTCGTCCAGCATCACGACCTTGGGCTGACCGAGCAGGGAGCGGGCGATCGCGACCGTCTGCCGCTGGCCGCCGGACAGGCTGGCGACCGGGATCCGGACCGACGGGATCTTCGCCGACAGCTGGCGGAGCAGCTCCCAGGAGGACCGCTCCATCTCCACCTCGTCGAGCACCTTGCCCTTGCGCAGCTCGCGGCCGAGGTAGAGGTTCGCGACCACGTCGAGGTTGTCGCACAGCGCCAGGTCCTGGAACACCGTGGCGATCCCGAGCTGCTGCGCCTCGGCCGGACTGCCGACCCGCACCTCCTTGCCGTCGAAGACCATCGTGCCGTCGTCGGCGGTGTAGACGCCGGCGATGGTCTTCACCAGCGTCGACTTGCCGGCGCCGTTGTCGCCGACCAGGGCCAGGACCTCACCGGCCCGGACGTCCAGCTCGATGTTCTTCAGAGCCTGGACCGCGCCGAAGCGCTTGGAGATGCCCCGCAGGGCCAGCACCGTACTGGTGCCGACCGGGGCCGGTGTGGGGGTGACAGTCACTCGATCAGCCTCCTGGGCTTGTCTTCAGGCCATGATCCCGCGCTGCCCCCGCTCCTCACAGCGGGGGCAGCGCCGGGGGGCGGGTCAGCTGAGGCCGGCGGCGGCGCAGGCGCCGGCGAACGACGCGGTGCAGATGTCGGTCACCTTGTAGATGTTGTCCTTCACCACGGTGTCCTTGATGTTGGCCTTGGTGACCGCGACCGGGTCGAGGATCGTCGACGGTACGCCGTTCTTGTCGGTGGTCGACTCGGGCTTGTCGCCGTTCGCGAGCGCCACCGCGCCCTTGGCGGCCGCCTCGGCCTGCGGCTTCACGGCCTTGTAGATGGTCATCGCCTGGTCGCCGGCGACGATCCGCTGGATCGCGGCCAGCTCGGAGTCCTGACCGGTGACCGGCGGCAGCGGGGTCACGCCACCACCCTTGAGGGCGGCGATCGCGCCACCGGCGGTGCCGTCGTTGGCGGCGTACACCCCGACCAGGCCGTTCTTGATCGCGCTCAGCTGGCCTTCCATCCAGGCCTGCGCCTTGTCCGGGCTCCAGTCCGGGGTGTCGAACTCGGCGGCGATCTTGAAGCCGCTGGAGTCGAGCACGCTGTGCGCGCCCTTCTTGAAGTCGGCCGCGTTCGGGTCGGTCGGCGAACCGTTGATCATGGCCAGGTTGCCGGAGGTCTTGCCGGCCGCCTTCAGGGTGTCGACCAGGGTCTGCGCCTGGAGCTTGCCGACGGCCTCGTTCTCGAACGAGACGTAGTAGTCGGCGTTCTCGATGAACCGGTCGTAGGCGATCACCGGGACGCTCTGGCCCTTGGCGGCGGCGACCACGGCGGCCGCGGCCTTGCCGTCGACCGGGTCGAGGACGAGCACGTTCGCGCCCTGGGTGAGGGCGGCCTCGGCCTGCTGTTGCTGCTTGGCCGCGTCCTGGTCGGCGTTGCTGTAGATCAGCTCGCAGTTGGCACAGGCCGCCTTCAGCGCCTCCGTGAACAGCGGCCGGTCGAGCGCCTCGTAGCGGGTCGTCTTCGACTCGGGCAGCAGCAGCGCGATCTTCTTGGCCTCGCCGCCGGAGCTTCCGGCCGCGGGTTCGTCGGAGCCGCAGGCCACCAGGGACAGGGCGAGGGCCGAGACGGTCAGGCCGAGGCCGACGAGACGGGATGGAGAGACGAACATGTGGCGACTCCTTGACGTGATGGCCCGAGTAGGCCTGACGGAAGTCAAGCCGTCCGTCTCCTTGACGTCAAGACTTGAATTCAAGAAATAGACATATCCGTGACACAAACCCGAAACCCGACCCGCGCGCCGACCCACCCCCGTTTCGCTGGCTGACCTTCCGAATGAGGGGTTCTGCACCCTGGATCAGGGTGGAGAACCCCCAACCGCGTGGGTCCACCAGCGAAACGGTCAGGTGGTGGTGAGGGCCTTGGCGGCTTGGGAGTGGCTGAGGACCGAGGCGGTGTGGATGGCGCCTTGGATGTCGGCATCGTCGCCGAGCTCGGCGGGGCGGAGCTCGACGGTGGCGGCGGCGCTGGGGATGGCGCAGCGGTCGAGCGCCTCGCGGAGCGGGGTCATGATCAGGTCGCCGGCCTCCGCCATCAGGCCGCCGACGACGATCACCTCGGGGTTGAACAGGTTCACCAGCCCGGCGACCGCGACCCCGACCCGGCGGCCGGCGTCCTCGATCACCCGGCGGCAGCCGAGGTCGTCCTGCAGTGCGCGGTGCACGATGTCCTTGAGCCGGAGCGGCCCGTGCGACGCGGCCAGGCTCTGGATCAGCGCCCGGGATCCGACGAACGTGTCCAGGCAGCCCCGGTTCCCGCACCGGCAGATCGGCCCGTTCTCGTCGATGGTGACGTGCCCGATCTCGCCCGCCGTACCGGCCGAGCCGCGGAACACCTCGCCGTCCAGGACGATCCCGGCGCCCACGCCGTACGAGAACTTCAGGTAGCAGCCGTGCCGGACGCCCCGCAGCGCGCCGTTGCGGAGCTCGCCGAGCGCGGCCAGGTTGGCGGTGTTGTCGAGCGCGACCGGCGCCCGCAGGTAGCCGGCCATCGCCTCGGCGACGTTGACCCCGCGCCAGCCCGGGAGTACGGCGTCCGACCCGGCCTCACCGCTGACCGAGTCGACCGGCGCGGGCAGGCCGAACCCGATCGCGGCGATGTCCTCGACGCCGGAGCTGACCGTCTCGGCCAGGTCGGCGAGCAGCCGGGCGGCGCGCTCCATCCCGTCGTCGGCGACGTGGTCGGCCTGCAGCGGCATCAGCTGCTGGGCGAGGATCTCGCGGGACTCGTCGGCGATCGCGACCCGGACGTCCCGTTCGCCGAAGGCGACGCCGGCGAGCAGCCCGCCGCCGGACGCGAGCGAGACGAGGACGGCGCGACGGCCGTTGCGGATGCTGCGGGACAGGCCGACCATGCCGGCCTGGTCGAGCTCGCGGACCATGTTCGACACGGTCGCGGCGGACAGGCCGGACGCGGCGGCGATCTCGACCTGGGTCAGCGGGCCGTGCCGCCGGACGACTCCTAGAACGCGCTCACGGTTGGCTTCGCGCAACGAAGCCTGCGACCCAGGCGCGGGGCGGATTGCGTTCATTACATAAACATAACGGATCGCGAGGCCTTCGCCGCCCAACTCCGCAGATCAACCCTGACCATCGCCATCCGACCTCGCCAACGACTACCCCACATCAACGTCCCCGGTGACAGTAATGCACGGCCGCCGTACGACGGGTGCGGGCACGCCACGGGCCGACCGGCGGTCTCAGGCAGTGAGCGCGAGCGTGAGAAGGGTGACGAGTACGGCGAGCTCGATGGCGGCTCCGAGGACGTCCCCGGTGACACCGCCGATCGCCGCCCGGGCGCGCCGGGTGACCAGGAGGCTGACCACGACAGTCAGCAGCACAGCGCCCGCGACGCCGGCCAACTGCTCGCGATCGACGCCGGCCAACTGCTCGCGGCCGGAGCCGGTCAGCGGCTCGCGGTCGGTCAGCCAGGTGAGGCCGACCACGACGGCCAGCACAGCGGTCGTCGCGACAGCGGCAGCGATCGGCCGGACCGTCGCCGCGACCATCGCGCCCAGACCGTCCGGTCGCGCCGAAGGAACCGTCGTCCGGCACGTCCAGGCCAACGTCAGCCGACTGGTGATCCCGGCGACGAGAACCGCCTGCCAGCCGAAGCCCGCCTGCACGCATGCTGCGAGCGCCGCGACGTCCAGCAGCAGCACGGCGACGATCGCGACGACGCCGAACGGGCCGATATCGCTCTGTTTCATGATCCGCAGCATGGTCTCGCGGTCCCGCCGACTCCCGAGCGCGTCCGAGAAGTCAGCCAGCCCGTCCAGGTGCAGCGCGCCGGAGAGTACGACGAGCGCGAGCACGCCCAGCACGGCCGCCAGCAGGCCAGCATCTGGGCGAACCAGCTCGACGACCGCCACCACCCCGGCCGCGACGCCACCGAGCACCGCACCGACGAGCGGCGCCAGCACCATTGCCCGCCCACCGACAACCCGGTCCACCCGCGAAGGCATCCGGCTCGGCAACACGCTCAGCGTCCCGAGCGCCAACCACAGCCCGTCCACCCAGGCCCCGCGCCGCGACTCGGTCATGTCAGCGGGAGGGTTCGGCCGGCGATGGTCCACAGGGCTTGGTCGGAGCGGAGGGAGATGGTGGTGTTGAGGCGGCCCATGAGGTCGCGGAAGAGGCGGGTGCCGGCGTCGGCGGGGACGACTCCGGATCCGACATCGTTGCTCACGGCAACAACTATCCGGGTCGTGCGGCTCCAGGCTTCGCCCAGGCGGCTGATCGCCTGCTCGACCGACTCCGCCCGGCCCAGGTCCGACCAGATCTCGAGCGCGTCCATCGTCCGCGACAACCACAGCGTCAGGCAGTCGATCAGCATCGGCGGGCCGGGCGAGTCGAGCAGGGGCACCAGGTCGATCGTCTCCGCCAGCCCCCACGACGCCGGTCGCCGGGCGCGGTGCCTGGCGATCCGCTCGGCCCACTCCGGGTCGGACGAGCCGTCCCCGCCGGTCGCGACGTACAGGACGTCGGGCTCGGACGCGAGCAGTCGCTCGGCGGCGATCGACTTGCCGGACCGCGCTCCGCCCAGGATCAACGTCCGCTGCTCAGCCATCGTCCCTCCTCGTCTCGAACACCACCGGTACCTCGAACGCCGCCTTCCGCGCCGTACGACGGAAGGCCGTCAGCACCGGCCGCCCCAGCACCAGCACGAGGACGGCGCACAGCACCCCCCGTGGGATGTCCCACCCGAGCGACGTCGCCACCACGAACAGGAAGTACCGGTGCAGATTGTCGGCCAGCGAGTCACCCGGGATGAAGGAGAAGTCGCTGCCGAACGTCGCGTACGGCCAGAACCACAGGTTCATCACCACGCCGTACAGCACGCCCGACACGAGCGAGTACGCCGCCAGCACCAGCAACTCCACCCGTCCGGAGGCCCGGGGGAGCAGGCCGGCCAGGCACCCGACCCACGCGCACGCGAACATCTGGAACGGCATCCACGGCCCGACCCCGCCACTGATCAACGCCCCACCGAGCAGCGACACCGCCCCCAGCACGAACCCGAACCCGGCCCCGAACGCCCGCCCGGCCAGCACCAGCAGGAAGAACCCCGGCTCGAGCCCGGCAGTGCCCGGACCCAGCGCCCGCAGCGCGGCCCCGACCGCCGCCAGCATGCCGAGCAAGGAGATCACCTTCGCGTCGATCCCGGACTCCGACAGCTCGGCCAGGACGACGGCCACGAGCAACGGCAGCAGCAGCACGAACAGCCACGGCGCGTCGGTGGTGTGCCCGATCGCCGACTGTCCCGCCTGCTCGGTCACGTACAACAGCGGCCACCCGAACGCGAGCAGGCCGACCAACGAGGCGACCACCATCGCCGCCGTACTCCGGGGCTTCAGCCGGACCAGGTTGAAGGACGTCGTACTGCGAGACCGGAGCAAGCTCACGACGCACGTTCCAGCGCGGTCGCGACCTCGCCGACGGTCAGGAACGGCAGCGGCGCGAGCACCTTCGCCACCTGCGGGGCGAACGCGGGCGACCCGGCGATGACGGTCGCGGTCTCGCCGTCGCTGACCAACTCGCCCTCGGCCAGCACGAGCACCCGCGTGGCCACCTCGGCGACCATCTCCACGTCGTGCGTCGACAGCACGACCGCGTGACCCGCGGCGGCCAACTCCCGCAGGATCTCGACCAGCCGCCGCTTGGCGCCGTAGTCCAGCCCACGCGTGGGCTCGTCCAGCAGCAACAGCGGCGGAGCACCACACAGTACGACGGCCAGCGCGAGACACAGCCGTTGTCCCTCGGACAGATCCCGCGGATGCATGGCGTCGTCGACGTCCGGAGCCAACCGGTCCAGTAGCGCTCGGCAACTACCGGCCGGCACCTGGAAGTCGTCGTCGGCGCCGGCGCACTCGTCGGCGACCGTGGCCGCGTACAGCAGGTCGGCCGGCTCCTGCGGCACCAGTCCGACCGCCTTCACCAGCTTGGACGGCCGGGTACGCCGTGGGTCCGCCCCGGCCGCCGCGACGGTTCCGGACCGCGGTGCGACGATGCCGACCAACGTGTTCAACAGCGTGGACTTGCCCGCACCGTTGCGACCCATCAGTGCGGCGATCTCGCCGGCCCGGAGACTCATCGACACCCCGCGCAACGCGGTGACGTTGCCGTAGCCGACCACAAGGTCGCGGCAACGCGCCAGCTCGTCACCAACAGCCGCAGCCGGTCGTAGGGGCGCAACCGAGCCCAGCTGACCGCGCAGCGCGACCGCAGCCCGCCGAGCGTCCCGCACAGACAAGGGGAGTGGAGACCACCCGGCCAGCCGGCCGAGCTCGACCACGGGCGGCGCGACCGGCGCGGTGACCATCCGATCGGCCGGGAGCCCGGCGGCGACAGCAGCCGACCCACCCGGTACTTCGATCACGCGGTCGGCGTACTGAATCACTCGCTCGAGTCGGTGCTCGGCCATTACCACGGTGACGCCCAGGTCGTGGACGAGCCGCTGCAGTGCGGCCAGCACCTCCTCGGCAGCCTGCGGGTCCAGCGCCGACGTCGGCTCGTCCAGCACGAGTACTGCCGGGTGTGACGTGAGTGCGGCACCGATAGCGGTCCGCTGCCGTTGCCCACCCGACAGTGACGTCAACGCCCGATCCCGTACGTCGGCCAGCCCGAGCAGATCCAGTGTCTCCTCGACCCGCCGGCGCATCACGTCCGGCGCCACCCCGAGCGACTCCATGCTGTAGGCGAGCTCGTCCTCCACGGTGTCGGTGACGAACCCGGCCATCGGGTCCTGGCCCACCATGCCGACCACGTCTGCCAGGTCACGCGGCCGGTACTCCCGGGTGTCCCGTCCGTTGACGAGCACGCGCCCCCGGAGCGTGCCACCGGTGAAGTGCGGCACCAGACCGTTGATCGCCCGCAGCAGCGTGGACTTCCCGGAACCGGTCCGGCCGATCACGAGCGCCAGCTCACCTTCCGGGACCGTCAGGCTCACCTCCCGCAGTGCGGGCTCCGCGGCGCCGTCGTACGTGACCGTCACCCGGTCGAACTCGATCATGCGGTCACCAGCTCACGGCGAGGAGCCTGCAGTGGCGGAGCAACCACCGCGGGTGCGAGACCGATCAGGATGCCGGTCACTGGCAGGAGTGGAACGGGTGGAACGACCAGAGGACCCGGCAGCACCAGACCCTCGACGCCGCGCGCCGCCGCGGTGATCATGGCCGCTGCAGCCAGCGCGCCCGAGCACACGACCAGCCACTCGGGCAGCGCCCACGGATCGGGCCGGTACTGCGTTCGCGTCACCCGCTGGCGGCCGATCGCCATCGCACTCACCGCCAGCAGCAGTCCGATTGCCAAGGCCGACGCGGCGAAGGGCACCTCCATCGCGTCGGTCAGCAACGCGTAGACGCCCAGCAGGATGCCCAGCAGCCCCAGCAGGACGCACAGTCCGGTGATCCGGCGCTGGCTCTTCGGGACCTGCGCCGTACGCCCGTAGCCGCGGGAGTCCATCGCCGCGGCCAGCTCCACCGACCGGTCCAGGGCGCCCTCCAGCACCGGCATGGCCGTCGTCCGGAAGGAGCCGCGGGTGCGGCCGCGCAAGCGGCGGGCGGCCCGGATACGCCGGGCGTCGGTGACCAACTGGGGTGCGAACGTCAGCGCGACCACACAGGCGACGCCCATCTCGTAAAGGGCCCCGGGCAACGACTTGAGCAGCCGCCGGGGACTGGCCAGCGCGTTGGCCGCGCCGATGCAGCACAGCATGACGGCCAACTGACCACCGTCGTACAGCGCGGTCAGCAGCGCCTCGAGCGTGACCTCACCACCGAGCTTGACCCCGTTCGCCCAGTCGGGCAAGGGGATCTGTGGCAGCGTGAACAGCACGGTGTTGCCCTGTGAGCGGGTGGACAGCAACGCCTGCAGCACCACGCGGACCCCGATGACCACCAGACCGAGCTTCAAGAACGCCGTGTAGCTGTTCGCCCAAGGCGCGTCGCTCCGCCGGGCCGCGACCACGAAGCCGGTCACGGCGAGGATCAGGATGAGCAGCACGGGGTTGCGCGTCCTGCTGGCCGCAACCGCCATGCCCAGGGCCCACAACCACCAGGCCCCCGGGTGGAGTGCCCGGGGGAGTGTGAGGTGGTGGACAGTACGCACTCAGCTCTGCTGACTCGCGCGCCGACGGCTCAGCACCAGACCGCCAGTGCCGAGTACGGCGACGGCGGCCACGGCGGCGATGATCGCCGCCCACGGAGCACCCTCGTCGGAGTCGGACTCCGAGGAGGACTCCGAAGCGGCCGGCGCGGCCGTCGACCCGACCGCGGCCTCGACCTGCAGGGTGACCGGCGCATCGGTGGCCGGAACGCTGATGTTCTTCACCTGGTCGCCGCAGCCCTTGGACGGGTAGCCCTCGATGCCGCAGGTCAGGCCCTTCTCGATCCGGACCGGCGCGACCGCGGCCAGGATCTTCGCACCGGTCGCGTTCACGTCCGTGACCACGCAGGTGCCGGTCGCGGGCCCCGGTGTCTCCCCGCTGAGCGCGTCCTCCGGCGTCCCCGGGTCGACGACGAGCGCCACCCGCTTCTTCCCGGTCTCGGCCGGGGTCTTGCCGCAGACGGCCTCAAAGTCGCCCGCGGCGCGCGGGACGCGGGGCTTGGCGCCGCCGACGGCGTACCGCCAGCCCTCCACGGAGCCGTCGGCCGGGACGACGGCGTCGGCGCCCTTCTGGGAGAACGCCCACTGGCCGCCGCTCCACTGGTAGTAACCCCAGAAGCGGTAGCCGTCCTCGGCGTGTGCGGTGGTGGCGACGGTCCCGGCCAGCAGGAGACCCGCCAGCAGGCCGAGGACCACTCGAACGGCCCGGTATGCAGTCATGTCGTGTCCTCGATCGGGCCGCGGCCCGGTGGAGGAGGTCCCGCCTGCACCGGCAGGGTGGGGCTCCACCCGCGGACCACGGCGGGTAGGTGAGCCTGTCTGCCCGGGCGACAGCGTTCCGGCTCGCCACCAGAGGTGGCCTACGGTTGCGGGTCAGCGCCGGACTTCGACCGGCTTCCCCGTCGTCCAGGAGTGGTTCGGCGGCAGCTTAACAAGCAGGAACCCGGACGCCGCCGCGCAGGCGTCGTCCGGGCTCCGGGGGGACTGCTTATTCGGGGGCGGCCAGGCTCATCGGGCCGTAGACCTCGCGGCCGTCCTCCAGCAGGTAGACCTGTCCGACCCCGCGGTCGGCCAGCTCACGCCAGGTCTCGCCCAGCCAGCTCTCCGCGTCACCCTGGGCGGAGAAGTCGGCGCCGCCGACCTCGCCCGGGTCGACGGCGGCACCGGAGGCGGTCTCGAACCGCCAGCTCCAGCTCACGAGCCCGGCCGGGTCTGCGGCGCGTTCTGCGCGGTCTTCGCCGGGTCCCGCTCGACGATGCCGCCCAGGACCTCGTCGATCCGCTTCAGCAGGCTCTCCTCCAGCCGTACGCCGGAGGCCTTCACGTTCTCGGTGACCTGCTCGGGCCGGGAGGCGCCGATGATCGCCGAGGACACGTTGGCGTTCTGCAGCACCCAGGCGATCGCCAGCTGGGACAGCGACAGGTCCACCTCGTCGGCGAGCGGCTTCAGCTCCTGGACGCGGGTGAGCACGTCGTCGGTGAGGAACCGCTTGATGAAGTTCGAGCCGTTCGCGTCGGTGGCCCGCGAGCCCTCCGGCGGCTGCTGACCGGGCAGGTACTTGCCGGTGAGCACGCCCTGCGCGATCGGGGAGAACACCACCTGGCCGATGCCGAGCTCCTCCGACGCCGGCACCACCTCGGCCTCGATCACCCGCCAGAGCATGCTGTACTGCGGCTGGTTGGAGACGAACGGGATGCGCAGCTCACGGGCCAGCCGGTGGCCTTCCTGCAGCTGCTCCGCGGTCCACTCGGACACGCCGATGTAGAGCGCCTTGCCGGACCGGACGACGTCGGCGAAGGCCTCCATCGTCTCCTCCAGCGGCGTCTCGGTGTCGTACCGGTGCGCCTGGTAGAGGTCGACGTAGTCGGTGCCGAGCCGCCGCAGCGAGCCGTTGATCGACTCGTGGATGTGCTTGCGGGACAGCCCGGTGTCGTTCGGCCCGCCGGGACCGGTCGGCCAGTAGACCTTGGTGAAGATCTCCAGTGACTCGCGCCGTTCACCCGCCAGCGCCTCGCCGAGGACCGACTCGGCCTTGGTGTTGGCGTAGACGTCGGCCGTGTCGAACGTGGTGATACCGGCGTCCAGCGCCGCCCGCACACACGCCTTGGCCTGGTCGTTCTCCACCTGGGACCCGTGCGTGAGCCAGTTCCCGTACGAGATCTCGCTGACCTTCAAACCACTGTTGCCGAGATAGCGGAAGTCCATACCCCGACCCTACTGTGCACGCCGGGGACGCTCACGGCGAGTCTCAGGTCGGCTTCTCGCCGCGCTTCACCATCGGCTTGGGCAGCCGCCAGCGGCGCATCTGCATGGTCCGGCGGACGGCGTAGAAGCCGACGCCCTTGGCCGACTCGTTCGGGAACTTCGCCGCGACCGCCTTCTTCAGCCCGCCGGTGAGCAGGAACCAGTCACCCGCGATCAGCAGGATCATCGCCAGGAAGAGCAGGTTGACCGTGCCGGCCAGCCAGGGGAAGGCCGGCGAGAACACCACGCCGAGCAGCGACACCACCAGCAGGACCGGCAGCGCGAACTCCATCACCGAGTAGCGGGCGTCCACGTAGTCCCGGGCGAACCGCCGGACCGGGCCCTTGTCGGCGGCCGGCAGGTACCGGTCGTCGCCGGTGCGCATGGCGTCCTGCATCTTGGCCCGCTCGGCCCGGACCTTCTCCCGCCGGTAGGACGCCGCCTCCTTGCGGTTGCGCGGCTTCTTCAGCGCGGCCTTCCGGGCGGCCTCGGCCTCGCGGCGGGTCGGCGTCGGCCGTCCCTTGCCGCCCGGCTTGCCCTGGGGCTCGGCAGGTACGGTGGTATCTGTCTCAGACTTGGTACGACGGAACACGGGGTCAGAACCTCATTCGCAGGGCAGGTCGCGACTCGGGGTGGTCCCCGGACCTCACCACCACTTTATCGGGGCCGGTCCCGATGGTGTGGTGACCCGTGGGGACATAGGGTGGTTCGCACGCACGCCGGGTCGACTCTCTCGCCGGCACAGAAGGGGTACGGATATCGATGAGCATCTTCAAGCGGATGTCGACGATCTTCAAGGCCAAGGCGAACACCGCCCTGGACAAGGCCGAGGATCCTCGCGAAACCCTTGACTACTCGTACCAGAAGCAGCTCGAGCTGCTGCAGAAGGTGCGCCGGGGTGTGGCCGACGTGGCCACCAGCCGGAAGCGGGTGGAGCTGCAGGCCTCCCAGTTGCAGTCCCAGTCGCAGAAGCTGCAGGACCAGGCCCAGAAGGCGCTCTCGATGGGCCGCGAGGACCTGGCCCGGGAGGCCCTGACCCGCAAGTCCGGGCTGCAGGGCCAGATCGACGACCTGCAGACCCAGCACGCCCAGCTGCAGGGCGAGGAGGAGAAGCTGACGCTGGCCTCCCAGCGGCTGCAGGCCAAGGTCGAGTCCTTCCGGACCCGCAAGGAGACCATCAAGGCGACCTACACCGCGGCCGAGGCGCAGACCCGGATCAACGAGGCCTTCTCCGGCATCTCCGAGGAGATGAGCGACGTCGGCCTGGCGGTCCAGCGGGCCGAGGACAAGACCCAGCAGATGCAGGCCCGGGCCGGCGCGATCGACGAGCTGCTCGCCTCCGGCGCGCTCGACGACGCCACCGGCACCAGCAAGGACAGCATCACCCTGGAGCTGGAGCGGATGTCGTCGAACTCCGACGTGGAGAGCGAGCTGGCCGCGATGAAGGCCCAGCTGTCCGGCGGCAGCGCTCCGAAGGAGCTCTCCGGCGACAGCACGCCGGGCAGCGCGCAGGCGCAGCAGCCCACGCAGCAGCCGGCCGCCGAGCCGGTGCGGCCGCAGGACGGAGACGCCCGATGATCGTCCGGATCATGAGTGAAGGTCAGTGGCGACTGGCCGACGAGAAGCTCGACGAGCTGAACAAGGTCGACGGCGAGCTCGAGCAGGCCGTCTCGGCCGGCGACGAGGAGGCCTTCCGGACCGCGTTCGCCGCGCTGCTCGAGTTCGTCCGCTCCGGCGACAAGCTGCCGGACGACGAGCTGCACGACTCCGACGCGATCCTGCCGCCGAGCGACAGCTCGCTGGCCGAGATGCGTGAGCTGATCAGCGGCGACGGGCTGATCGCCGGCTGATCCCCCGATCGGCGCCCCGACCCGGCGGCCGATCACCGCACGTAGTCATTTCGAGACCCCCGGAACCCGCTCAAGGGCTCCGGGGGTCTCGTGTCACCCGGGACATGACGCACGGGTAAACACTCGCGTTTGCTACTGTCCGACACCGCCGTCACGTAGTACTCTCTGGATCACGCTGCTGTGGGGGCGGCGTTGTTCGAAGTCCGTGACGGGGTGTGGGTTGGTCACGGGTTTCGCTGTTCACCTGTGGGGGGTGACTGTGCGTGACTGAATTTGTCATGTCCGAGGGGTTGGCCGAACCGGCTGACCTCCGGCCGGCGCCGTCGGGGGAACGACGTCGGCCGGTCTGGGTGGTTCCGGACGAGGTTCCGGCGATCGTGCCGCAGGGAGCCCGGCAGACCGAGGCGCGCTGGGTCGCGAAGTACCGGTGGGCCGCGCTCGCCGGTGACCTGGCCGCCGCCGTGATCGGCGGCTCGCTGGCGCTGGTCGCCCGGTTCGGTGCCCAGATCGACCTCGGCTACATTCTGCTCGGCGCCGTACTGCCGATCGCGTGGCTGGCCTGTGTGGCGCTGGAGCGGGGTTATGAGACGCGCTACTTCGGCACCGGGCCGGAAGAGTTCCGGTCGATCATCCGGGCGGCGGTCGCACTGACCGCGCTGGTCGCGATCACGTCGTACGCGATCAAGCTCGAGGTCGCCCGTGGTTTCGTCGTGCTGGCGGTGCCGATGACCTGCCTGGCGGCGATGTTCGCCCGCTGGGTGCTGCATCGCAGCATCTCCCGGCGGCGCTTCGACGGCCGGTGCATGCGTCAGGTACTCGTTGTCGGACGCAACGACCAGGTGACCACGCTGCGGCGGCACCTGGAGGAGCGCAAGGCCGACGGGTACGTCGTGGTGGCGAGCTGCCTGCCCCGCGGCGACGCGTTCGCGGAGCCGGAGGCCGAGCAACTCGGCCGGACCGAGATGGACATCCTGGCCGCGGTCGACCGGTTCGAGGTCGACGTGGTGGCGGTAGCCGCCGACCCGGAGCTGGCCGGGCACTCGCTGCGCAAGCTGTCCTGGGCGCTCGAACAGCGCGGGGTCGAGCTGATCGTCTCGCCCGGCATCGTCGAGGTCGCCGGACCGCGGATCTCGATCCGCCCGGTCGCCGGCCTCTCGCTGCTGCACCTGGAGCGGCCGTCGGTGAGCGGCGGGCCGCACCTGCTGAAGAGCATCTTCGACCGGGTCGTCGGCTTCCTGCTGCTGGTCGGGATCGCGCCGCTCCTGCTGGTGACCGCGACGCTGGTGAAGCTCACCAGCCGCGGTCCGGTGCTGTTCCGGCAGACCCGGGTCGGTCGCGGCGGCGAGCGGTTCCAGATGCTGAAGTTCCGCACGATGGTGGTCGACGCCGAGGCACGCAAGGCGGAGCTGCAGGCGCTGAACGAGGGCAACGGGGTGCTGTTCAAGCTCCGGGACGACCCGCGGGTGACCAGGGTCGGCAAGTATCTGCGCCGGTTCTCGATCGACGAGCTGCCGCAACTGGTGAACGTGCTCCGGGGGGACATGTCACTGGTCGGGCCGCGGCCGCCGCTGCCGGCCGAGGTCGCGCGGTACGCGATCGAGGACGAGCGCCGGATGCTCGTGAAGCCCGGTCTGACCGGCCTGTGGCAGGTCAGCGGGCGCAGCGACCTCACCTGGGAAGAGTCGATGCGGCTCGACCTGCGGTACGCCGACAACTGGTCGATCGCACTCGACCTGCTGATCTTGTGGAAGACCGCTCGCGCCGTCCTCGGTCGCGACGGCGCCTACTGAGACCCGCCCGGCCATCTGCCGGCCGGGCGGTGCCAGCACACCGGTAGTAGCACCAGCACCACAGCTGTGTGGACGAACGACAGCGGTGCGTTCCCGAGGGGGGAATCCAATGTTGCAGCACCTCGGTGCCGACGTCGGCACTGACGAATCTATGACCGACGGACCGGTCCGGTCCGAAGCCGCGACCCTGGTGATCCAGGCCGCGTCCGGTGACCAGGGGGCCTGGAGCCGCCTGGTCGACCACTACGCCCGGCTCGTCTGGGCCGTGACCCGCAGCTTCCGGCTCAGCGACAGCGACGCCGCCGACGTCTCCCAGATGGTCTGGCTGCGGTTGCTCGAGCACATCCACCGGGTCGACCCCGAGCGGGTCGGCGCCTGGCTGGTGGTCACCACCCGCCGCGAGTGCCTGCGGGTGCTGGCGTTCCGCAAGCGGGTGCTGCTGACCTACGAGTCGGCCGCGTTCGAAGGGGTTCCGGGCGACCAGCCGGAGCTGGACGCCGACCTGCTCGCCGACGAGCGGGCGGTCGACGTACGGCGGGCGCTCGAGAGCCTGCCGGATCGGTGGCAGCAGCTGATGGGCATGCTGATGGCCGACCCGCCGGCGCCGTACGCCGAGATCTCCGCGACGATCGGTATCCCGATCGGCAGCATCGGCCCGATCCGCGGCCGCTGCCTGGAGAAACTCAGACTGCTGCTTGCCTCCTGAAGCAGCAGGGCCGCGTCCGGCAACTCCCTGGATTGCCGGACGCGGCCTTTGTGCGGGCCGGTCTCAGAGCATGATCCACGCGGTCCGGACCGGCCGCTGTGTCGTGCCCGGCCACCGGAGCAGGAAGCTGACCAGCCGGGCCGCCGTCGGCCCGTCGTCCGAACCGCGCGACTCGACCACCACCGGACCGGTGGGGGAGACCCGCAGCTCGACGGTCAGGTCGCCCCGGCCGCGGACGTCGACGTCGAGGGTGACACCGTGCCCGGCGAACCGCAGCGTCCGCACGTCGTCGCGGCAGCTCTCCGGAGCGTCGACCAGGCTGTCGAAGACCAGGTCGAGGACCTCGAGGTCGCGCTCGTGCCGCCCGAACGCGGCGTAGCCGACCGAGCGGAGCAGCGCGAGCTGCTCGCCCGCGGCGCGCTCAGGGGGCCCGATCATCGTGCTCACCGCTCCCCGGCCACCTTGATCACGCTGTCCCGGTCCTGCCCGTACGGCGCGCCCTGCCAGGACGCCCACGGCACCCGGTTGCCCTGCTCGTGCACGATGAAGTTCCACGGCCCGCGGTAGGTGTTGTGGAAGAACCTGTTGCCCTGCTTGTAGGTGATCGCGTCCTGTACGGCAGCCTTCTGGTACGGCGACCAGGTCGGGAACGTGCCCCAGTTCGAGAACAGGCCGTTGTAACCGCAGCCGCTCCGGGACGCGCACGTCGTACCGATCTTTTCCGGGTCGAGGGAGAACACGTTGTCGTGCACACGCACGTTCTGGGTCTTCCACCGGCAGTCGCTCAGGTACGGCTGGTTCTTGATGTTGGCCGCGTTGCAGGTCTCCGCGGTGACCACGGACGGGTTGACGAGGGTGCCCGCACCGGTGCTGGTGTTGGCCGCCGAGCCGGAGAACCGGTCCGAGTTCTCCCAGAGGATCACGCCGGCCCAGTTGTCGGTGAACACGTTGCCGCTGATCTCGAAGGTCTCGTTGAACACGCCGGGCACGCGCTTGTCGCTGCCGGACTCGGAGATGTACAGCGCCGAGGTCGGGAAGCCCTTGTTCTCCGGGCCTTTGCCGAGGCCGTTGCGGGCGAAGGTGTTGCCCCGGATGCCGGCGTTGTAGCTGGTCTCGTAGACGATCCCCTCGGCCAGGTTGTTCGAGATGTAGTTGCCCTCGATCACGAACCCGGTGTTGTTGGTGTCCGCCCACAGCCCCGCGCTGTGGTTGTCGTGCACCCAGTTGCCCCGGACGATCGCGCCGGTGACCTCCCAGAACTTCCCGCCGCCGGTGCAGCCGCAGCCGACCTTGAGGGCCTCCCAGTCGTCGGTGTTGTTGCCGGCGATCTCGTTGCCCTCGATGGTGATGCCGTTGACCTTGCCCGGGTTGTAGGCGTTGAAGCCGTACTGGCCGTTGTCCTTCAGGCAGTTGCCGCGGACGACGTTGTGGTCGCCGACCATGATGCCGGCGCCGGCGTTCAGCCGGATCGTGTTCGCCTCGATCGTCCAGCGCGCGGCCGCGTCGTGGTTGACCACACCCTCGTCGTTGTTCGTCCTGGGCGCACCGAAGTTCTGGATGGTCAGGTTCTTCACCGTGACGCCGGCGGCGTAGCCGGTGAACGCGTACCGGTTCTGCTTGCGGCCGTCCATTACCGCGCCGGGTGCGCCGACGTAGGTGTTGCCCTCCTTGGGGATCACCTGGGCGTACGGCCCGGTGCCGAGCAGGTGCGTGCCGGCGGTCAGGTAGAACGTCGTACCTGCCGGGCTCTCCTCGGTGAGCTGGTTGACGTTCTGGCCCGGGTTGACCACGACCGCGCCGGCCGGCGGCTGGGCCGGCCCGGACAGGGCGGAGGCGGTGTCGCAGATCTTGGCCGGTGGTGTCGTCGGCGCGGTCGGGGCCGGCGACTGCTGGGCCGCGGTCGGCGTCGTCGCCGGACCGGCCTGGGCCGGGCCCGGGGACGGATCGTCGCCGGTGACGGCCAGGCCGATCGCCACCAGGGCGGCGACGACGATCAGGGCGGCGGCGCCGACGATCCGTGCGTCGCGGTACCACGCGGAGCTCCGGCCGGTGGCCGGAGGGGGCGGGTCGCGATGTTCCATGACACTTCCTTCGGGGGGCTGCTTCGGGTCTCAGCGGTGGGCGGAGGCCGGGTGGCGGACGGCGAACCGGTAGATCTCGAGCAGTTGCTCGACGTTGTGTGCCGGCTGGTGCTTCTCCTCGTACGTCTTGCGGGCCTGCCGGCCGAGTTCGTCGTACCGGTCGGGTGCGGTGTCGGCGTCGAGCAGCAACTTGGCCAGCGAGTCCGGCCGGCCGGGCTCGAACAGCATGCTGTCGACGCCGTCCTCGATCAGGTCCGGGAACGAGCCGTGGCCGGACGCGAGCAGCGGTACGCCGACCGCCATCGCCTCCACCACGACCAGCCCGAACGTCTCCTCCCACTCCGACGGCAGGACGACGGCCCGGGAGCGGCCGATCAGCTCGAAGACCTCGTCCTTGGTCATCAGGCCGCGGAGGTCGACCGACGGCCGCTCGGCCGCCCAGGCAGTCACCTCGTCGAGCATCGGGCCGCCGCCGGCGATCACCAGCCGGAGCGCGTCGTCCCCCGCGATCGCCCGGTAGGCGTCCCAGCCCTTCATCAGCAGCGGTGCGCCCTTGGCCGCGTCCAGCCGGCCGACGTAGGCCACCTGCCGGTCCCGCGGTCCGCCGAGCGGGCCGTCGTACGGGACCAGGTTGTGCTTGACGAAGGTGCGGTGCGGGTCGAAGTCCATCCCGGCCATCAAACTGCGGTGGGACTCGGAGATGAAGATGTACGCCGAGACGAGATTGCGCCACGTCCGCCGGTGCCCCCGGGTGTTCAGGACCGTCGTCGCGGTGGCCAGCGTGGATCCGCGGTAGCACCCGTGCTGCACGCCCGGCAGCGGATTGCCGCCGGCGCAGTCGTGGCAGACCGAGCCGTCGCGGAAGAAGTCGCCGCTGGCGCACAGCAGTTTGTAGTTGTGCAGCGTGATCACGACCGGTACGCCGGCGTCGCGGCACGCGTAGAGCACCGCCGGGCTGAGCAGCGGGAACGTGTTGTGCACGTGCACGACGTCCGGCCGGAAGTCCTCCAGTTCGGCGGCCAGGTCGCGCTTGCTGGCCGGGTTCCACACCACCCGGGCCGGCAGGGTGGCCTTCTTCCAGGCCGGCCAGCCCTCGATCTCGTCGCTGAACCGCTCGAAGTGGCGGACCTCGTGGCCCTGCTCGGCCAGCGCCGCGCTCTCCTGGTCGACCACCCGGTTCTCGCCGCTCGGAGCGGTCGACCGGTACCTGTTGTGCACCAGCAGGATCTTCATCGCGCTCCCTCCCGGGGGTTCAGGTTGTAGACCAGCGACGCCGCCAGGGTGAGTTCCAGCAGGTACGGCGACGCCTCGCTCAGACCGCTCTCGGTGAACGACGCGACCACGCAGTACGCCACCAGGAAGAGCGCGAGCGCACGCTGTGGACCCTGCGGCCGGAACCACGCGGCGGCCAGGACGAAGAGCACGAGCATGATCGTGATCGCGACGCCGACGAGGCCGACGTCGTAGTACGTGCCGAGCCAGTTGCTGTCGATCGGCAGGCCGTTGAACGACTTGTTCGACAGCCCGAAACCGAAGAGGTGCTCGAAGGTGGACCGCGGCGCGGCCAGGATCGACTCCCAGACCGCCCGGCGGCCGGTCAGCTCGGTCACCTCGTCGGAGTCCTGCCCGCGCGCCAGCCAGGTGGTCACCACCGAGCCGAGGGTGAGCGCCCCGACTGTGAACATCGCGGCACCGATGGCGAGGAACCGCCGCGCCCGGGTCCGCGCGGTGAACAGGCTCAACCCCGCGATCACCAGGCCGGCCAGCAACGCGACCAGAGCGGTCCGGGTGTGGGTCAGCAGCAGCACCGGGACGGACACCAGCACACTGACCACCGCGACGCTCCGCCGGAGCAGGCCCGACAGCCACAGTACGCCGGTCAGCCCCGTCGCCACGGCCGCGTAGTGCCCGACCTGTGTTGGCGGGATCGGCCAGATGACCCCGTGCAGCCGGTCCTCGAACATCGCGGTGCCCGGCGCGACCAGCAGACCCAGGACGGCCGAGCCGAGGATGAACCACAGCACGGTCAGGTGCGTCCGGACGAGCAGCAGGTCCCGCCGGGTCCACCACGGCGTCAGCAGCCACAGCACCACCACGAACGTGAGCAGGCGGGTGGCCCGGAACAGCGACCCGCCGAGGAACTCCGCCCGGATGCTGGCCAGCAACGCCTCCGACGCCAGCAGGAACAGCAGGAACACGAAGACACTGGGCCGGACCCGGACCGGCCGGTTGACGGTCAGGACCAGCATCAGCGCACCCACCAGCGCGCCCTGCGCGATCAGCTTGCCGACCATGCCCGGGATCGGCAGCAGGTACGGCGCCCCGGCGAAGAACGTCATCACGTTCAGCACCAGCAGGCCCCAGACCAGCTGGACCCGGCGGCGCCGGCGGACCTCGGGCGCGACCACCCGCCGGGTCGGCCGCAGACCGATCCGGTGCGTCAGCCGCTCACTCAGTCCGATGCTCATCTCATCGGCCGAACATCTCGACGTCCACGGACCGGGCCGGACCGGCCTCGGTCTCGGCGACGCCGACGCTCTCGTCGGTGCGGTCCGGACGGAGGACGACGGCGGTGTCGACGTCGAGGCCGGCCAGCCGCAGCATCTCGCCGGTGGCGTGGATCTTGGTGGTGGTCGACCTGCCCGCGGTCACCACGACCGCGGCGCGCGACGCCCAGGTGCCGAGGTGGTCGGCACCCAGTTCCGGAGTGAGCGTGGCCAGCGTCAGCACCAGGTCCGCGACCTCCCAGGCCGCGTCCAGGGCGAGGTCTCCGGAGCTCGACGGCCGGCTGGTCTCGCTCAGCAGCAGGTAGCTGCCCTGGGCCGGCGCGCCCTCCGGGTCGGGGAAGTGGACGTCGATTCGCCGGCGCGGCTCGCTGAAGCGGGACTCGTGTGTGCCCGGGACGTTCACCCCGAGCATGCCGGCGAGCACGCCGGTGCCGGTCAGGTCGGCGACCAGGACGTGCCTGCCCTCCTCGGCCACCGAGACCGCCAGCGACGCGACCACGAGCGCGGAGGTCCGGACGTCGTCGACGCTGACCACCGCGATGGCCGGCGTCGGCCGCTCACCCCAGAAGATCCGCTGGCCGAGGTGCTGCACCATCAGCCGGATCTCCGGCAGCCGGCGCTGGGACGCGCGCAGGTAGCGCGGGTACGGCAGCAGCCGCCAGCGCGGCGGCCGCTCGGCGCTCAGCCGGACCCGGGCGCCCAGCGCGCGGGCGATGTCCTGGCGCTTCCACAGCCGGTCGGAGATCAGCGCCCGGACGATCACGAAGGCGAGCCCGACGAACAGGCCGGCGATCAGGCCGGTGCCGGCGTTGATCGCCAGCGTCCGCTTCGCCGAGACCGGGACCGGCGCGGCCACGTCGAGGATCCGGCTGCTGTTCATCCGGGAGGCCTGCACCTCCTGGTCCAGCATCTGCTGCCGGACGTACTGCAGCCGGTCGCGGGCGACCCCGAGGCGGATCATCTGCTGGCTGTTCGGCCGGGCCGGCTCGTCCGGGTTGTCACCGGCCGCGACGACGGCCGCCTCGGCGACGTCGACCGCGGTCTCGGCGGCGGTCAGGTCCCGCTGCAGCGGGACGTCCTGCAGGGCGATCTGCTCCTTGCGGAAGACCAGGAACACCTGGGCCACCACGGTCGCCTGCTTCGTGGCCACGTCGGAGGTCTCGGCCTGCACCTTGAGCTCGAGGACCCGGTCGGTCATCGCGGTCGCGGTGTACCGCTTCATCAGGTCGTCCGGCGTCTCGGGCAGCTTGAGCAGGTCGATCACCCGCTGCGCGACCGTGTGCGTGGTCGCCAGGCTCACGTCCGTCGCCATCGCCTTGGCCGGGTCGTCGCCGTCCTTGTGCGTCAGCAGCAACCGGGTCGAGGAGAAGTGCGGCTGCGGCAGGACGTACGTCGATCCCAGTCCGCCCAGCAGACCGACGGCGGCCAGGATCAGCCAGATGCGCAGGTGCCGGCGGATCGCGTCGCGGAGGAACCGGAAGGTGACCAAGCTGTCCGGCGGGAACGCGTTGGTCGGCTCGTTGACGAAGAGGCCGTCGTCGTCGGCCCAGCCGGGGTCGGTGGCCAGCGGCTCGTTGTACGGCTGGTTGCTCATTTCGTCCTCCTCGCGGTGGTCCCGGTGAGGAGGGTCGGCAGCCGCGAGCCGGAGCGGCGGGCGGACTGCGAGACGCGGCCGATGGTGCGGTCGGTCGGATCGGGATCGGTGACCACGAGTCCGTCGATGGTGCGGTCGTCGGCCGCGGCCGCCACCGCCAGCCGGGCGAGCTCCTCGGCCGTCACCGTGCCCGCGGACAGCGCGACGATCGTGTTGGTGGTGCGGGTGGTGCCGGCCAGATGCGGCGCGTCCCGGTCGACCACGACCAGGTGGATGTCCAGGGCGACCTGTCCGGCCGGCTCCTGGTGCGTGTCCACCACGATCGAGGTCGAGATGCCGATCGAGGTCGCCAGCGCGGCCAGCTGCGGACCGAGCGGCAGCGCCTTGTCGTCACCGGCGAACGAGATGACCGTCAGCGAGAGCTGCGGTCCGCCCTTCACGTCCAGGCCGAGGTGGTGCAGCGTCTTGCGCAGGCTCCACGCCTCGACCGCGGTCGGCTGGTAGTGCTCCAGCAGGTACTCCCAGTCGGACACGTCGGTCGCCCGGTACGACGAGACCGACGCGAGCACCGGCAGGCCGACCGCGTCGGCGATCTCGTCGCGCAACCGCAGTCGCCGGTCGCCCCGGGCCTTGGCGAGCACGCCGATCGACCCCGCGACGGCGCCGGCCAGCGCGCCGAGCAGCCCCCAGATCCCCAGATGGACCGCCAGGTTCCCGCCCCGTGCGGTCGTCGCCTGCTCCAGCACGCGTGCCCCCGTCTTCTTCCCCAGGTCGCCGGGCAGCACCTGGTCGGTGGTGATGAAGACCAGGTAGACCTCGGCGACCGCGTTCGCCAGCCGCGTCGACTGCGCCGCCGACGTGCCCTTGGCGTCGATCTTGATGACGTCGTCCGTCAGCGCCGTCACCTTGACCCGGTCCCGGACCGCCTTCGTGGACAGCGCCGGGCTCAGGTTCTGGCCGGCGCTCTTCAGCACCGGCTCGCTGCCGGCGATGAAGACCTGGGTCTCGATGCTCTGCGACCCCTCGGCCTTCTCCGCGTCGGCCGCCGGAGGCGGCGGCAGCACGACGAGCGAGGTGGCCGTGTGCATCGGCGGGACCAGCAGGCCGTAGCCCAGACCACCGAGCAGGCCGACCAGCGCGACGGCGGCGACGATGAGACGGTGCCGCCGGATGGCCCGCCAGGACTTCTTGACGTCGAGCTGCTGCGCACTCACAGACCCCTCCAGTCGAACGTCACGATCGGTTCGGACTAATAGAGGGCTGGAAGCGCGGGGTGATACAGCGGTCTCCGGTCAAGACCGGAATCGGAAGGTGCTGGTCGCGACCGAGTCCGGCCCGAGCGCGCCCGTGCCGATCAACGTGGTGATCGGCACCTTCCGCCCGAATCGCGGTGAGTACCAGCCCAGCAACGGATCGTCGCAACCTGAGTGCGCGGTCCAACTCAGTCCAGCAGGCAGTTCCACGACCGCCGACCCGCTCGGCCACTCCAGCCGCCCGGTCGCGCCGTCGAGTGCGACCGTCACGTCCGGCCCCAGATGCCACGCCATCCGTACGTCGGCCGACCCGTCCAGCCGGTCCTCGACCCGCAGCACGCCCTCCTCCAATACGGCGGTCCGCCGATGGGTGACCGGGGTCTCGCCGACTCGGTAGCCGTCGTGCTCGGCGTCCCAGGTGACCACGTCGCCGTCGACGTCGAAGCGCCGTACCTGCCCGTTGGCGCCGCGCAGCCAGAGGAAGGGGCCGCCTTGGAGGGACTGCTCGGCACCGGCGACCTCGACGGTGTTGTGCGCGATCGTCGAGCGGAAGTAGTTCCGCCACTCCTCCTCGCCGTGGTAGCAGTACGTCCCCGGATCGGCGAGCACGTCGACGCCGCCGACGCGGACCTCGAGTGAGAGCGCGTCGCAGTGCGCGTGGGCCGCGATCGACAGGAAGCCGTGCGGTCCGGCGTCGGCGCGGCACCAGATCTCCGGGCCCGCATCGACCCTGGTACGACTGCGCAGAATCGTGACGCCCGCGTCGGCGAAGTGGTCCGGGCGCTCGACCGGCCGATCCGGCTGCGTCCCGCTGACCAGACTTCCGGCGAGTACGGCGACCGTCGTCAGCGTGGTCGCCGGCCACCACTGCGCGGGACCGACCACCGCGGCGCCAAGAGCCAGGTAGGCATTCCAATTGTCGACAATCGGAGGATCGACAACCAGGACCATGCCTTCGTCGTCGTCGCCCTGGCGCGGTGGCCGCAGGGTCTCGTCGACGACCGCCGCGGCGACGTCGAACGTCCGGGTGAGCAGCGACCAGGTCCGCTGGCTCAGCGGATGACCGGCCAGGTCCGCCTCCAGGGCGGCGTACAGGCCGAGCTCGGAGACGAAGCGGTGGTAGTCGGACGCGAGCTCGCGGTTGACGCCGGACGGGAACGTGTTGGCGTCCAGCTCCCTTTCCAGCAGGGCGGCGGCGTCCGCACGCCACCTGTCGCTCTGGGCGAACCAGGGGAACGCGCAGGCGCCGGCCAGCTGGCCCGCGGCCTCGGCGATCACGTGGTTGTTCGCCGACGATCCATGGCTCTGGAACGCCGCCAGGTAGCGCTGGTGCCAGTAGAGCTGGCGCAGCGCGAGCTCGTTGTGCTCGAACAGGTCGGTGACCTCGGGCCAGTCGTCGAGCAGCCGCCGGATCCAGGTCCAGCTGATCAGCCGGAGGCCGATCTCGATCCCGCTGGCCCAGTGGACCCCGGACAGGAACGGGTTCGACCGCCACCAGTCGTTCAGGTGGTCGGCGACGCGTTCGGCGTACGTGTCGTCATGGGTCAGGTACCAGGCCGCGGCCAGCTGGGTCAGGTGGTGGTGCCGGGACAACTCCCAGACCTGCTTGATGTTCCCGACCAGCTCCTCGTTGCGGTGGTTCAGCTTGAAGGTGTACGCCGACGGGTCGGACCGACGGCCCGTGGTCGGGTCGCGGAACCAGTCCGGCGACTTCAGGTCGGACCGGTCGACGCCGAGTACCTCGAACCGCCCGGCCAGGATCGCGTCCGCGGTCGCGATCACCGCCTTGCGTGCTTCCTCCGGTACGGCGTCGGCCGCGTGCGGCGGCAGCGTCGCCGGGAAGGTCAGCTCCTTGCGGACCGGGACCTGGATGCCGGCGTCCTGCCCGGGCCGGACCTGCTGGTAGGCCCAGGCAGTACGCCGTCCGTGGTCGCGGGTGCGCCAGACCAGCTCGGTGGGGGACATCCGCCGCACGCGGCGGACGTACCAGCCCAAGGGCTGGCGGCTCACACTGTCTCCGGCTTGCCGCTGGCGAGGCTCTTGTCGACGGCGATGGTCGCGCGCGTGGTCGCGATCAGCGCGTCGAACGGGATCGGCATCGGACCGCCCGACTTCACCGCCGCGACGAACCGCTCGAGCTCGACCCGCTGACCCTTGTCGGTGCCACGCGCCTTGCGGGTCGACGGCTTCCGGCCGCTCCACACCGAGGCGCTCTGGAAGTTGTCCAGCCGGCCGTTGCGGCCGCCGCCGGTGATGTCCAGGGTCTCCTTCGGGAACCGGGAGTTGCCGCCGCCGACATAGCTGATGGTGCCGACCGAGCCGTTCGCGAACCGCAGCGTGACGACGACGTCGCCGGCGTCCGGGCCGGGGACGGCGTACACCTCGGTCGGTGGGCTGTCGAGCCACCAGCTCAGGGTGTCGATGAAGTGGCCGCCCTCGCCGGCGAAGCGGCTGCCCTCCTTGTCCTGGTCGAGGTACCAGCTGGACGGATCCAGCCGGCCCGCGTTCACCAGGTACCGCAGGGACGAGCCGCCGCCGGGGTGGCCGAAGCGCCCCCGCAGGTCGGTCAGCAACGGTGCGAACCGCCGGTTGAACCCGACCATCAGGCGGTCGTTGCCGGTGGCATCCGCGGTCGCGACGATCCGGTCCAGGTCCTCGTCGGTCAGCGCCAGCGGCTTCTCGACGAAGACGGCCTTTCCGGTCTCCAGTGCGCGGCAGGCGAGCTCGGCGTGCGTGCTGTGCCGGGTCACCACGAAGATCGCGTCCAGGCTGTCGTCGGACAGTACGTCGTTCGCGTCGGTCGAGATCACCTCGAAGCCGAACCTGCGCTGGGCGTTGGCGGCCGACAAGGATTTGTTGGTCGCGACGTGTGCCAGCACAACGTCCTCGTTCTTCTGCAGGTGCGGCAGGAGCATGCTGGAGGCGTAGTTCCCCGCCCCGACGAACCCGAACCGGGCAGCGCCGGCGGAAGCCGGCCCCCCGGCCGGCTCCCGCCGGCGCGCTGTGGTCGAAGCCGAGCCCACCCCGCCGGGCGTGCCCGCGCCCTGCGCCCCGCCGGGCGTGCCCGCGCCGTCCGCCGCGTCTGCGGCGGCGGTCGCGCCTGCGCCTTGCGCCGTGCCTGTGGGGCTCTTCGCCTCGTCTCCGGGGTGATCGGTGTGGTTCGGGTATTCGAAGAGGAAGCCGACTCCGGGGAGGGTGTTGGTGGAGAGTTGCTGGTAGACCTCGGTGGCGTCGGCGATGGGGAAGACGCGGGCTACCAGGGAGCCGACGTCGATCTGTTCGCGGGCGATCAGGTCGATGAAGCACTCGAGGTTGCGGCGTTCGGTCCAGCGGACGTAACCGGCCGGGTAGTCGATGCCTTCGAGCTCGTAGCGGTCGTCGTACCGGCCGGGACCGTACGACCGGGAGAACCGGAGGTCCAGTTCCTTGTCGTAGTAGGCGTTCCACGGCAGGTCGAGCTTGGTCTTGCCGATGTCGACCACCCGGGCGCGGTCGCGCGCCAGCCGGGCGGCGGTCTCGACCGGACCGTTCGAGTGACCGCCGGCCGCGAGCAGGATGTGGTCCGCGCCGAGCCCGTTCGAGGCCTCCAGCAACGACCGCTCGAGCACGGCGATCCCCGCCTCGTCGGCGGACGAGCAGTGCAGCGCGCCCGCCTTCTCCGCCATCCGGCACCGGTCCTCGACGGTGTCGATCCCGAACACGCGGACGCCGGCCGCGACCAGCAGCCGGACCACGAGCTGTCCGACCAGGCCGAGCCCGATGACGACCGCGGTGTCGCCGAGCTGCACCTCCGACTGCCGTACGCCGTGCATCGCGATCGCCCCGACGGTCGAGAACGCGGCCTGCTCCGGCGGTACGCCGTCCGGCACCGGGACGCACAGGTTCACCGGCACCCAGTTGTACTCCGCGTGCAGCGCGAACTCGTTGCCCGCGGCAGCGACCAGCTGACCGACGCTGAACTCCTCGGCCCCGGCGCCCACCTCGACCACGACGCCGCACAGCGAGTAGCCCAGCGGCGTGTAGGAGTCGAGCTTGTTCATCACCTTCTTGTAGGTGTTCAGCGCTCCCTGCTGGGCGACCGAGTCCAGGACCTTCTTCACCTGGTCGGGCCGGGCCCGCGCCTTGCCGAGCATCGACAGCTTGGCCTCGCCGACCTTCATCAGCTCGGTCCCGGTCGAGATCAGCGAGTAGAGCGACCGGACCAGGACCCCACCGGGCGCGCAGCTCGGCGCCGGGACGTCGAGAACCGCGAGCTCACCGGACTTGTAGTTCTGAGCAACCTGTTTCATAGCAGTCCTTCAGAGAGTCGTCACAAGGAGGTGATGGTCACGCCGAGGGAGCGCATGTGCCGGCTCCAGGTCTCCAGGGTCAGCAGCTGCCAGATCTGCTTCGAGTAGTCCTCGCGCCCGGCCCGTTCGTCGTCCACCAGCCGCTGGACGGCGGCCTGCTGCAGGAAACCGCTGCCGACGAGCTCACCGCGCAGCAGCACGTCGTCGACGAGCTCACGCAGGTCGTTGCGGACCCAGGCCCGCAGCGGCGCGCTGAACGACGCCTTCGGCCGGTAGATGATCTCCCGCGGCAACCACGCCTCGGCCGCCTTCTTCAGCGCGAGCTTGCCCTGCCGGCGGTGGATCTTCTCGCTGCCGGGGATCGAGAACGCCGCCCGGGCGACGACCGGGTCCACGAACGGCGTCCGGACCTCGGTCGACGCGGCCATGCTGGACCGGTCGGTGTAGGCCAGGTTGAGGCCGGGCAGGAACATCCGCGCGTCCGCCAGGCACATCCGGTTCACGTGGTCGTCGAGCGTGGTGTCGTGGTAGATGTCGCTGTGCTCGGCGATCAGCTTGCCGACGTACGGCTCGAGGTCGGGGCTGAGCAGGCCGGCCAGCTGGTCGGCGTCGTACATCGTGTAGCTGCGCCGGAACGCCGTCTCCTCGGGCAGGTCGGCGAAGGTGAGGAACCGCTTCGCCCAGCGCGCGTACCGCAGGCCGCGGCCGTTCGCGGTCACCGGCAGCCGCCGGACGGCGGGCCCGACCAGACCGTTGCGCAGTACGCCGGGAAGCCGTTGGTACTGCGCTCCCATCACACAGGCGAGGTGTTTGCGGTAGCCGCCGAACAACTCGTCCGCGCCCATCCCGGACAGCAGCACCTTCACGCCGGCGTCGCGGGCAGCGTCGCACATCAGCAGCGTGTTGATCGCGGCCGGGTCGCCGATCGGCTCGTCCAGGACGTCGACGATCCGGGGGAGCAGGTCCACCACGTCGGGGGCGATCTCGATCTCGTGCAGGTCGATGCCGAACTGCTGGGCCACCTTGCGGGCGTAGATCGCGTCGTCCGGCATCGCCTCGAGCCGCTGGTCCTGCGCCCGGAAGGTGATCGTGTACGAGTCGATCCCCGGGTCGAGACGCTTGGCCAGCACCGTCACCAGGCTGGAGTCGAGCCCGCCGCTGAGGAACGTCGACACCCCGACGTCGGCGACCAGGTGGGCGGCGACCGACTCCTCGATCACCGACCGCAGGTCGGCCGGCGGGCCGGCGGCGGCCTCGGTGGCGACCTCCGTCACCCGCCAGTACGTCTCGTGCCGGCTGGTGCCGTCCGGGCGGAACTCGGCCCATGACCCGGGCGGCAGCTTCTCCACGCCCTCGATCGCGCACCGCTGCTCGGGCAGCCAGTAGTAGAGCATCGACGCGATCAGCGCGCCGGGGTCGGTCCGCAGCTCGGGGCCGATCGCGGCGACCAGCGCCTTCAGCTCGGACGCGAAGATCACGCCGCCGTGCCGGCGGTGGAAGTACAGCGGCTTGATGCCGAGCGGGTCACGGGCTAGGAACAGGCTGCCGCTGTCCTCGTCCAGCATCGCGAACGCGAACATGCCGCGGAACCGCGACAGCGCCGCCGGTCCCCAGCGGCGCCAGGCCTCCAGCACCACCTCGGTGTCGGAGTGGGTCCGGAACGCGACCCCGGAGCGGGCCAGCTCGGCCCGAAGTTCCTTGTAGTTGTAGAGCTCGCCGTTGTAGCTGATCGTCAGCCCGCGTTTGCTGAACGGCTGGTCGGCCCCGGACGACAGGTCGATGATCGACAACCGGCGGTGCGCGAGGTAGGCCCGAACGTCACCGTCCTCGAACCGGTACACCCCGTCGGCGTCCGGGCCGCGGTGCGCGATCCGGTCGTTCATCGTGGTGGCCAGCGCGAGCCCGTCGGGTTGCTGGTAGCAACCGGCGATTCCGCACACGTCAGGACCCCGCAGCCTGGCGGAAGTCGCCGAGCACGCTGGAGTGGCCGGTCAAGGCGTCGTACACCTCGAGGTAGGCCTTCTGCTGGTGCTTCCAGGCGAGCACCTGCTCGACCCGCTCGCGGCCCAGCCGGGCCATCCGCCGGCGCCGGACCTCGTCGTCCAGCAGGTCGACGATGGCCTGGCCGTACTTCTCCACGTCGTTCGGCTCGACGTACACCGCGGCGTCGGCGGCCGACACCTTGGTCTCGACCAGGTCGAAGGCGACCACGGGTAGCTCGAACGCCATGTACTCCATCGTCTTGTTCATCGTGGAGACGTCGTTGAGCGGATTCTTCGGGTCCGGCGAGACGCCCAGGTCCGCGGTCGACATCAGCGTGCGGACGGTCTCGTCCGGCACCCGGCCGGTGAACTCCACGTGCTCCTGCAGCCCCAGCCGGTCGCGCAGCGCGACCACGTCGTCGAACGCGTCGCCGCCGCCCATCAGCGTGAACGCCACGTCCGTGCGGCCGAGCTTGTTGACCACCACGTCGGCCGCGCGGACGACGATGTCGACCCCGTCCTGCGGGCCCATCACGCCGATGTAGGTGACCAGGTAGCGGTGACCACGGCGGACCGCGTCGTCGGCCGGACCACGGCGGAGCTTGTCCGGGTCGGGGCCGGTACGGACGACGGTGACGTCGTGGTTCGCCTTGCCGCTGCGGGTGATCGCGATGTGCCGGTACGAGTCGTTCGTCGAGATCACGTGGTCGGCGGTGCGGTGCGTCCGCCGCTCGAGCCACCGCAGTCCCTTGTACGCCGGACTCGTCGTACCGCCGAACCTGGACTGGAACAGCTCCGGGCACAGGTCGTGGTGGTCGAACACGAACCTGGTCCGGTCGAGCCGGCGCAGCAGCAGCGCGATCGGCCAGAAGATGTCCGGCGGGTTGCACGCCTGCATCACCAGGAACTTGCCCGCCTTCCGGGCCCGCAGCACCAGCCGGAGCGTCATCAGGAACGAGTAGGCGTACTCGGCGACGAAGCTCAGCTTGCTGCCACCGGGTGCGTACGCCTTGTACTTGTGCACGGTCACGCCGTCCAGCACCTGGTACGACGGATCGCCCGGACCCTTCGGGCAGACGACGGTCACGTCGTACCCGGACCGCGCCAGGGCCTGGCACTCCAGCCAGACCCGGCGGTCGAACGGGACCCAGAGGTTCTGGATGATGATCAGGACGCGCGGACCGCTCACCAGCCCACTCCTTCGTATCCGGGCAGCGCCTCGACCTCCGCGCCGAGCCGGCCGCTCAGATCGATGGTGCGGGCCGGCGGCGTGGCCAGCAGGGCGCCGACCGCCGCGGAGTCGGTCGCCGAGACCAGCGCCAGGTCGGCGCCGCGCAGCGCCTCGGCCGGGTCCGCGGTCAGCACCCGCTGGAGGTGCGGCAGCTTCGAGGTGACGTGCCGCAGGTTCGCGCCGACCAGGCGGCTCGGGTTCACGATCGCGTCGTAGATCCGCAGGTTGTAGCCCTTGCCGATCAGCCGCTCGGCGAGCTCGACGCTCGGGCTCTCGCGCAGGTCGTCGGTCGCGGTCTTGAAGCTCAGGCCGAGCAGCGCGATCTCGCGGCCGGGCCCGGCCACCACCCGGTCGACGACGTCGCGGACGGTCAGCTCGTTGGTCGACAGCGTCCCGGCCAGCAGCGGCAGGTCGGTGTCGTGCACCCGGGCCAGCTGGAGCACCGAGCGCAGGTCCTTCGGCAGGCAGGAGCCGCCGAACGCGAAGCCCGGGCGCAGGTAGTACGGCGAGATGTTGAGGCTGGTGTCCTGGACGAAGATCCGCATGACCTCGCGCGAGTCCACGCCGACGTGCCGAAAGATCCGCCCCATCTCGTTGGCGAACGAGACCTTGGTGGCGTGGAACGCGTTGCAGGCGTACTTGAGCGCCTCCGCGGTCCGGATGTCGACGACCTGCACGTCCACCGGCAGCCCGCGGTTGGCGAAGATGAAGCCGAAGAGGTCGGTCAGAGCGGTACCGACCCGCGGGTTCCGGGTGCCCACGACCACGAACGGCGGGTCGTAGAAGTCGGCCAGTCCGGACCCCTCCCGCAGGAACTCCGGGCACATCGCCGTACCGAAGGTGAAGTCGCCCGAGGCCGGTACCTCGGCCAGCACCTGCTCGACGACCTCGTCGACGGTGCCCGGCGGGACCGTGCTGCGGACCACGATGCTGTGGAAACCCGACGCCGGCGGTGCGACCACACCGGCTGCTTCCGCGATGTCACGGACCGCACGCCGGATGTAGGTGAGGTCGGTACTGCCGCTGGCGGTGGACGGTGTGCCCACACAGATGAGCGAGACGTCCGCCCCGTCCAGTGCCAGTCGCGGGTCGGTGGTCGCGTGCAGTCTGCCCGCGGTGACACCTTCCGCCACCAGCTCGTCCAGGCCGGGTTCGACCACGGGGCTGTGCCCCTCGGTGATCGGACCGACCTTGGCGAGATCGACGTCGACCCCCCAGACGTCGTGGCCGTTGGCGGCCAGGCACGCCGCCGTCACCGACCCCACGTAGCCCAAGCCGAATACGGCAACCTTCATAACGCCCCCCAATTGAGCGTGCCTCTTGCGAGTGAACATGGCCCCAGGTGCTCTCAGCCCTCTATGGAGCAGCGACCCGAGGGCGCTGATACACCCGATTCCCCGAACCGGATCCGCGGCCGATGTATCACCGCGCCCGCTCGCTGATCTGTTCTAGCGACGAGCAGCCGAGCGGAGGAGCGGGCGGATGAGAGTTCTGGTCACCGGGGATCGCGGGTACATCGGTGCGGTGATGGTGCCGTTCCTGCGGGACGCCGGGCACCAGGTGGACGGCCTGGACACCGGGCTGTACGAGGGCTGCGACCTGCTCGGCGGGCCGGACCCGATCGGCTCCCGGACGCCGCGGGACATGCGCGACGTCACCGCGGCCGAGCTGACCGGGTACGACGCCGTCGTCTGCCTGGCCGCGCTGTCGAACGACCCGCTCGGCCACCTGAACAAGGAGGCGACCTACTCGGTCAACCTCGAGGGCACGCTGAACGTCGCCCGGGCGGCCAAGGACGCCGGCGTCGAGCGGTTCCTGTTCGCCTCCTCCTGCAGCCTGTACGGCGCGGCCGGCTCCGAGGCGGTCGCCGAGGACGCCGAGATGTTCCCGGTGACGCCGTACGGCGAGACCAAGGCGCTGGCGGAGCAGGAGCTGTCGAAGCTGGCCGACGACAACTTCAGCCCGACGTACCTGCGGAACGCGACCGCGTACGGCGCCTCGACCCGGCTGCGGCTGGACATCGTGGTGAACAATCTGACCGCGATCGCGATGACGAGCGGCCAGGTCCGGCTGGAGAGCGACGGCACGCCGTGGCGGCCGCTGGTGCACATCGAGGACATCAGCCGGGCGTTCCTGACGGTGCTCGAGTCGCCGCGCGAGGTGATCCACGACGAGGCCTTCAACGTCGGCCGGTCCGAGGACGTGGTCCAGGTCCGCGACATCGCCGAGATGGTCCGCGACGCCGTCCCCGGCGCGACCCTCTCGATCGCCGACGGCGCCGGCCCGGATCTGCGCAACTACAAGGTCGACTTCGGCAAGCTGACCGACACCTTCCCGGACCTGCGGCTGCAGTGGACGGTGCGCACCGGTGTCGACGAGCTGGCCGCCGCGTACGCGCGGCACGGCCTCACCCAGGCGGACTTCGATTCCGCCCAGTTCGTCCGGCTCCGCCGGATCCAGCAACTGCTGGCCGCGGGCCTGGTCGACGACCAGCTGCGCCGGCAGACCGACGACCAGTTCCCCGGTCCCGGGGACCAACTCTTCGAGGGGAAGCACTGATGGGGGAGCCAGTCGCCTGCCGCCTCTGCGGCGAGCCGTTGACCCGGACGTTCGTCGACCTGGGGATGTCGCCGCCGTGCGAGAGCTACCTGCGAGCCGACCAGCTCGACAGCGGCGAGACGTTCTACCCGCTGCACGTCCGCATCTGTGACCACTGCCTGCTCGTCCAGCTGCCGGCGTACGTCGCGGCCGACGACGTGTTCAGCGACTACCTGTACTTCTCGTCGTACTCGACCAGCTGGGTCGAGCACGCCCGCCGGTTCGTGGTGGACATGCAGGAGCGGCTCGGCCTCGGGCCGGAGAGCCTGATCGTCGAGGCCGCGAGCAACGACGGCTACCTGCTGCAGCACGCCGTCGCCCTCGGCATCCCGGTGCTCGGCATCGAGCCGGCCGCGAACATCGCCGAGATCGCCAACGAGAAGGGCATCCGGACCGAGAGCTACTTCCTCGGCGAGGAGACCGGCGCCGACGCGGCCGCGCGGCACGGCAGGGCGGACCTTGTCGTCGGCAACAACGTATTCGCGCACGTCCCGGACATCGTCGACTTCGCCAAGGGCCTGCGGGCGCTGGTGAAGGACGACGGCCTGGTGTCGCTGGAGTTCCCGCACCTGCTCCGGCTGATCGAGCGGCGTCAGTACGACACGATCTACCACGAGCACTACCAGTACCTGACCCTGAAGACCGCCGCGCTGGCGCTGGAGAAGGCCGGCCTGAAGGTGGTCGACGTCCAGGAGCTGGCCAGCCACGGCGGTTCGCTGCGGCTGATGTCACAGCCCGCCGAGACGGCGGGGGAGCCGTCGGAGCTGGTGCTGAAGGTCCTCAAGGACGAGGAGGACGCCGGCCTGCACACGGTCGAGGGCCACGCGGGCTTCGCCCGCGAGGTCTTCACGATCAAGGCCGAGCTGGTCGAGTTCCTGATCCAGGCCCAGCGGGACGGCAAGTCGGTCGCGGGGTACGGCGCTCCCGGCAAGGGCAACACGCTGCTGAACCACTGCGGCATCCGCGAGGACCTGCTGCCGTTCACGGTCGACCGCAGCCCGCACAAGCACGGGATGTTCCTGCCCGGCACGCACATCCCGATCCACGCACCCGAGCGGCTCGCGGAGGTCCGCCCGGACTACATCGTGATCCTCCCGTGGAACCTGCGCGAGGAGATCGTCCACCAGTTGGCGTACGCACGGGAGTGGGGCGCGCGGTTCGTCGTACCGATCCCGCGCCTCGAAGTGATCTGAACAGCGTTCGTGGGGGAGGGGAACAGTCAATGAAGGTCGTGATCTTCTGTGGGGGGTTCGGGCTGCGGATGCGCAGCGGGGTGGACTCCGCACCGAAGCCGATGATGACGATCGGCGACCGGCCGGTCCTGTGGCACGTGATGCGGTACTACGCCCACTTCGGGCACACCGAGTTCATTCTCTGCCTGGGGTTCGGCGGCTCCGCGGTGAAGGAGTACTTCCTGCGCTACGAGGAGACGGTCTCGAACGACTTCGTGATGACCAAGGGCGGGCAGCGGATCGAGCTGCTCGACTCCGACATCAGCGAGTGGAAGATCACCTTCGTCGACACCGGGATCGACACCTCGATCGGCGAGCGCCTGCGCCGGGTCCGGCCGTACCTGGAGGACGACGACGCGTTCCTGGCGAACTACGGCGACGTGCTGACCGACGCGCCGATGGACAAGATCGTCGACCACGTGATGACCAGTGACATCACCGCCAGCCTGCTCGCGGTGCCGCCGCAGGCGTCCTTCCACGTGGTCGAGTTCGGCACCGACGCCCGGATCACCGGACTGCGGTCGGCCGCCGACCTGAACGTCTGGATCAACGGCGGGTACTTCGTGCTGAAGAAGGAGGTCTTCGACGTCCTGCACGAGGACGAGGACCTGGTCGGCGACGCGTTCCCGCGGCTGTCGGCGATGCGCCGGCTGGAGGCCATCCCGCACCACGGGTTCTGGGCGCCGATGGACACGCTGAAGGAGCGCAGCCAACTCGAGGAGCTGTACCGCTCGGGCAAGAAGCCGTGGGCGCTGTGGAGTCACGCGACCCGGCAGCAGCGGTCGCAGGTGCTGGAGAAGCCGCTGGACCTGCCGGGTGACGACACCCCCATGGTGGTGGCGATCTGATGCTGCCGTTCCAGCTCGGTCTGATCGAGCGCCCGGTCCATTTGGTTGCCCTGGGCGCTCACCCGGACGACATCGAGATCGGCTGCGGCGGCACGCTGCTCAAGCTGGCCGAGTCGGTCCCGGAGCTGACCGCCGAGTTCGTGATCGCCACCGGCACCGAGCTCCGGCTCGACGAGGCCCGGCGGGCGGCGGAGCTGTTCCTGCCGGACTGCGAGGTGACGGTCACCTCGGCCGGACTGCCGGACGGCCGGCTGCCGTCGTACTGGAACGAGACCAAGGAGTTGCTCGAGGCAACGGCCCGGGGCGTGCAGGCGCCCGGCGGCCGGCGGCCCGACCTGGTGCTGGCACCGAGCCGCACCGACGCCCACCAGGACCACCGGCTGATCGCCGAGCTGGCGCCGACGGTGTGGCGGGACCACCTGGTGCTGCACTACGAGATCCCCAAGTGGGACGGCGACTTCAGCCGGCCGTGGCTGTACGTCGACCTGACCGAGGAGCAGCTGCGGGAGAAGATCACCCGGCTGCACAAGGCCTACCCGTCCCAGGTTCCGCACGACTGGTTCGACGAAGAGGTCTTCGCCGGCCTGGCCCGGCTCCGCGGGATGGAGTGCCGGGCGCAGTACGCGGAGGCGTTCACCACGGCCAAGGCAAAGCTGACATGGTGACCGGAGGCGATGGCGAAGTGACCTTCAAGTGTCGTGGGTGCGCGGGGGAGAACGTCGTACCGGTGGTGGACATCGGCGCGCAGCCGTGTGCCGACTACTTCCCGTCCGCGGACACACCCGGCCCGGATCCGCGCTGGCCGCTCGAGCTCTGGCTGTGCCGGGACTGCACGCTCGTCCAGCTCGGCCCGGTCGAGCCGCAGCTGCCCGAGGAGCCGCTGGCGGTCGAGTCGGCCACCAGCATCGCGCACGCGGAGACCTCGGTGAAGGAGATCCTGGCCGACTACCCGGAGCTGACCGGTGGCCTGGTGTTCGAGTTCGCCAGCCACCACGGCGGCTCCTGGCTGCAGCACCTGTACGCCGCGGGCTGCCGGCTGGCCGGAGACGGCGAGCAGGCCAAGCTGGTGGTGGACGTGCACGGCATCGTGCACGAGCCGTCGTTCGGGCAGATGCTGAAGCTGCGGGCGGACCGGCTCGCACCGGGCGGTCTGCTGGTGATGGAGTTCCACCACCTGCTGCCGCTGTTCATCGGCAACCAGTTCGACACGATCCGGCACGGGCACTGGTCGTACATCTCCCTGCGGGCGTTGCGGAACGTCGCCGCCCTGCACGGGCTGACCGTCGAGTCGGTGAAGCACGTCGAGATGTTCGGCGGCAGCCTGATGGTGATGCTGCGGCACGCCGCCGACGCCGATCCGGATCCGTCGGTGGACGTGGTCCTCGAGGACGAGGACGCCGCCGGCATCGCCGACGAGGTCCAGCTGGGCAGTCTGCAGGACGCCGCCTGGCACGCGGCCGGCGTACTGCACGACGAGCTCGTCCGGCACCGCGCGGCCGGCCGGACCGTGCTCGGGTACGGCGCGCCGTCGAAGGCGCCCGTACTCCTCGACCTGAGCCGGATCACCACGGACCTCCTGCCGTTCACGGTCGACCTGGCGCCGGGCAAGCACGGCCGCCGGATCCCCGGTGGCTGTGGCATCCCGATCCGGCCGATCGAGGAGCTGCGCGCCGCGAAGCCGGACATCGTCCTGGTGCTCACCTGGGACATCGCCGACGAGGTGATCGCCCAGCTCGAAGCCGGTGGCGGTTGGGGCGCCACGTACCTGGTCCCGCTGCCCGAGCCGCACGAAGTCGTGGGCTGACCGATGCGAGGGGTGCTGCGCCGCGTCACCTGGGGACTCGCTGACCAGGCTGTCACCAGCCTGGTCAGCTTCGTGGTCGGCATCGTCGTCGCACGGTCGCTGGGCGCCGTCGAGTTCGGCGCGTTCAGCCTGGCCTGGGTTACGTACGGCGTGGCGGTCAACATCTCGCGCGGGATGGCGACCGATCCGCTGGCGGTCCGGTTCAGCGGCGTACCGCACACCGTCTGGAAGAAGGCGGTGGCGAGCTCGTCCGGGACGGCGATCGCGGTCGGTCTGGTGACCGGCGCGATCTGCGTCGCGGTGGGCATCGCCCTGGGGGGCCGGCCCGGCGCGGCGTTCGTGGCCTTGGGCCTGGTGCTGCCGGGGTTGATGCTGCAGGACAGCTGGCGGTTCGCGTTCTTCGCCTCGGGGCAGGGTGGGAAGGCGTTTCTCAGCGACATCACCTGGGCGGCGGCGCTGGTGCCGCTGCTCTACCTGGCCAAGCACGACGGCCCGAGCGTGACCAAGTTCGTGCTGGCTTGGGGCGCCGCCGGCATCTTCGCCGCGCTGGTCAGCGGTCTGCAGGCGGGCGTCGTACCGCGGTTGTTCCGGACCCGGCTGTGGCTGCGCGACCATCGCGACCTCGCCTACCGCTACCTGGCCGAGAACGTGACGATCAGCGGGGCGTACCAGCTGAAGATGTACGGCCTCGGCGCGTTCGCCGGGATCGCGGCGGTGGGGACCGTCCGCGGGGCCGAGATGATGCTCGGCCCGTTCTTCATCGTGCTGTCCGGTATCGGTCTGGTGGCGGTGCCGGAGGCGGCGCGGATGCTGCGCCGTTCGTTGCGCGCGCTGCGGGCGTTCTGCCTGCTGCTCGGGAGCGCCCAGGCCCTGGCCGCGCTGGCCTGGGGACTGGGACTGATCCTGCTGCTGCCGCATGCGTGGGGGCATGTGGTGCTCGGCGCGGTCTGGGACAACACCGAACCGTTGTTGCTACCAGCAACTTTGTCGGTGGTGTTCGCGAGCTTCTACACCGGAGCGTCGGCCGGCCTGCGGGCGCTCGGCGTGGCCCGGCGGAGTCTGAAGGCACAGCTGTGGGCGTCGGCCGCGTACCTGGTCGGCGGGGTCGGCGGTGGGGTGCTGGGGGGTGCCCTCGGATCGGCGTGGGGAGCGGCGGGCGCGACGTTCGTCGGCGCGATCGTCTGGTGGTGCAGTCTCGGGATGGGGATCCGCGAACGGCGGCATGAGGCGGAACCGGAGCCGGTGGGTGCGGCCGGCCGGGAGGAGATGCCAGAAATGAGGAGCACATGAACGCGGTACCAAGGCTGAGTATCGGTCTGCCGGTCTACAACGGGGAGAAGTACCTGGCGGAGTCCCTGGACGCCCTGCTCGGACAGAGCTACGGCGACTTCGAGCTGGTCGTCTCGGACAACGCGTCCACCGACGGCACGGAGGAGATCTGCCGCGACTACCTGGCCCGGGACTCCCGGATCAGCTACTACCGGCAGCCGGTGAACATCGGCGCGACGCCGAACCACAACTGGACCTTCGAGCACTCCGGCGGCGAGCTGTTCAAGTGGGCGTCGTACGACGACCTGTACGGCCGGGACCTGCTGCTGCGCTGCGTCGAGGCGCTCGACGACGACCCGGCGCTGGTGCTGGCGCACGCCCACCAGGCGATCATCGACGGCAACGGGGACGTCGTCCTGAAGGTCGACTACCCGCTGGCGACCGACGACCCGCGGGCGCCGGAGCGGTTCAAGAGCCTGCTGTTCGGCGTCGGCGGCGACGACTTCTACGGCGTGATGCGCTCGGACATCCTCCGCCGTACGCCGCTCAACGGCAGCTACCACCACTCCGACCGCACGATCATGGCCGAGCTGGCGCTGTACGGCCGGTTCCACCAGGTGCCCGAGCTGCTGTTCTTCCGCCGGGACCACCCGGACCGGGCCGAGCGGGCCAAGCCGACGATCCGGTCCCGGTCGGCGAACATGGAGCCGCGGCGGGCCAGCCGGCTGAAGCACCCGACCGTCCGGCTGCTGGCCGAGTACGTCGGCGGCTTCGTCGGTGGGATCCGCCGGGCGCCGCTGTCGTCGTCGGACCGGCTCAGGTGCTACGGGCACCTGGCCCACTGGCTGGCCGACCGCGCCCTGCCCGGCTCGCGGTCGGGCCGGATCGAGGACAGCGCGGCGCCCGGCGCACCGACCGCGATCCCGGAGAGTTCCGGGGTCGTCAGCGGGCGGAGGGCCTCCTAGGAATGGGCACAGTGGGGAGGGGCAGGCCGCCTCGGATCGCCATCTTCGGCCTGCTGGGATCGGGCAACCTGGGAAACCACGGGTCGCTCGACGCGATGCTGCGGTTCCTCCGGGCCAGTCACCCGGACGCCGAGATCAGCTGTGTGTGCTCCGGCCCTGAGGAGCTCACACGGCAGTACGGCATCCCGTCGACGGCGATCACCTGGTACCAGGAGCACGGCCCGGGCCGGACCCGGCTGACCACGGTGGTCCGCAAGCTGTACGGCAAGCTGGCCGACCTGTTCCGGATGCCGCGGCTGTTCCGCCGGTACGACGTGGTGATCGTGCCCGGCATGGGCGTGCTCGAGACGACCCTGGAGCTGAACCCGTGGGGCTGGCCGTACGCGCTGTTCCTGATGTGCGTCTCGGCCCGGATGGCGGGTGCGAAGGTCGCGTTCGTCAGCGTCGGTGCGAGCGTCGCCCGCGAGCGGTCGGTCCGGTGGCTGTACACCGGCGCGGCCCGGCTGGCGACGTACCGCTCGTTCCGCGACGAGCTGTCCCGCGACTCGATGCGGGTGATGGGTCTCGACGTCAGCCAGGACGAGGTCTATCCGGATCTCGCGTTCGCGCTGCCCGACCCGGAGCCGCCCGAGCCGTCGCAGCGGTCGCGGAGGACGGTGGCGCTGGGGTTGATGGAGTACCACGGGACGAGTGCGGACCGTGGGCGGTCGACCGAGATCTACGCCGAGTACGAGGCCAAGATCGTCGAGTTCGCCCGCTGGCTGGTCGACGAGGGCTACCGGATCCGGCTCGTCACCGGTGACCCGGCCGACGAGGTCGTGGTGAACGCCGTACTCGACGACCTCCGCCGGACGCGGCCCGCGCTGGTCGACTCCCGGGTGGTCCGGGAACCGGCGGCGTCACTCGGCGAGCTGATGGGTCAGCTGGCCGGCGCCGACCTGGTCGTCGCCTCGCGCTACCACAACGTGCAGTCCGCGCTGCGGCTGTCGAAGCCGACCATCTCGATCAGCTACGCGACCAAGAACGACATCCTGATGGAGGGGATGCGGCTGGCCGAGTTCCGCCAGTCGATCCGCACCCTCAGCGTCCCCCGGCTGATCGAGCAGTTCCGTGCCCTGGAGGCGCGGGCCGGCCGGATCGAGCCGGCGATGCGGGAGAAGAACACCGAGTACACCGCCCGGCTCGAGCAGCAGTTCGCCGTGCTGTCGAAGACCCTGATCGACGCGGGCCCGGCGGTCCGTGCGGGCAGGCCCTAGGAGGATCGATGGACGTCATCCAGGTACCGAGGATCGCGGGCGCGCTGATGTTCCTGCCCACGCCGCACGTGGACGAGCGCGGGTTCTTCAGCCGCACGTTCGACCGTGACGTGGTCGCGGCGGCCGGGCTCGACCCGGACGCGTTCGTGCAGGACAGCATCTCCCGGTCGCGCAAGGGTGTCGTCCGCGGCATGCACGTCCGTGCCGGCGCCGGCGAGGCCAAGCTGGTGCGCTGCTCGTACGGCGAGGTGCTCGACGTCGTCGTCGACCTGCGCGCCGACTCGCCGACGTACCGCAACGTCGAGTACTTCGAGCTGACCGGTGACAACCAGGTGTCGGTGTACGTGCCGGCCGGGTGCGCACACGGTTTCCAGGCGCTCACCGACCCGGCCGACGTGTCGTACCGGATCGACCGGGCGCACGACCCGAGCGAGGACGTGTCGATCGCCTTCGACGATCCCGGACTCGCGATCGAGTGGCCGCTGCCGGTCACGCTGATGTCCGACCGGGACAAGGCCGCGCCCTCCCTCGCCGACGCCACCAGGAGGCTGTCATGACCAAGTCGTTCGGCAAGTCCGTGGTCGCCAACGCCCGGCTGCACGAGCTCGTCCCCGGTGGCGCGCACACCTACGCCAAGGGCGAGGACCAGTACCCGGAGGACATGGCGCCGGTGATCTCGCACGGTCTCGGCGCGCACGTCTGGGATGTCGACGGCAACGAGTACGTCGAGTACGGCTCCGGCCTGCGCGCGGTCAGTCTCGGGCACGCCCACCCGCGGGTGCTGGAGGCGGTCCGGCGCGAGCTCGGCCGTGGCAGCAACTTCGTCCGCCCGAGCATCCTGGAGCTCGAGGCGGCCGAGCGCTTCCTCGCTTCGGTGCCGACCGCGGAGATGGTGAAGTTCGCGAAGAACGGCTCGGACGCGACCACCGCCGCGGTGAAGCTGGCCCGCGCGGTCACCGGCCGGCCGCTGGTGGCGCTCTGCTCCGACCACGCGTTCTTCTCCATCGACGACTGGTTCATCGCCCGCACCCCGATGTCGGCGGGGATCCCGGACGAGATCGGCGAGCTGACTGTGGCCTTCCCGTACGGCGACCTGGCCGCGACCGAGGAGCTGCTGATCCGCCACGAAGGGCAGATCGCCTGTCTGATCCTGGAGGCGGCCACCCAGCACGACCCGCCGGCCGGCTACCTCGAGGCGCTCCGCGACCTCGCCCACCGGTACGGCGCGCTGCTGGTCTTCGACGAGATGATCACAGGCTTCCGCTTCTCCGAGGCCGGCGCGCAAGGCGTGTACGGCGTGACGCCAGACCTGTCCACCTTCGGCAAGGCCCTGGGCAACGGGTTCGCGGTGTCGGCGCTGGCCGGCAAGCGCGAGTTCATGGAACGCGGCGGTCTGCGCGACGACCACGAGCGGGTGTTCCTGCTGTCCACCACGCACGGCGCCGAGACGCACGCGCTCGCGGCCGCCATCGCGGTGATGGACGTCTACGCGGAGGAAGGCATCGCGGCCCGGCTGCACGAGCGGGGCGAGAGGCTGACGGCCGGAGTCCGGGAGGTCGCCGCCGCGGCCGGTGTCGAGGACCACGTGGTCGTCCGCGGCCGGCCGAGCAACCTGGTGTTCGCGACCCTCGACCAGCAGGGGCAGCCGTCCCAGAAGTACCGGACGCTGTTCCTCCGCGAACTGATCCTCGGCGGCGTGATCGGGCCGTCGTTCGTGGTCAGCTCGGCGCTCACCGACGAGGACATCGACCGCACCGTCGACGCCGTCGCCCAGGCCTGCCTGGTCTACCGCAAAGCCCTGGACGCCGACGACCCCGCAGCCTGGATGGGCGGCCGCCCGGTCAAGCCGGTCTTCCGCCGGTACGTGTGAAGCGGTCGACGACGAGGGCGGTCGCACAGGTCGTCAGCAACGCGGCGCCGAACCCGCCGAGGGTGTCGGTGGGGTAGTGCGCGGTCAGATCGATCTGCGCCCAGGCCATCGCGGCGCCGCCGAGCAGGCCACAACAGAGCACCAGCGCCGCGCCGAGCACTGGGCCCGCGGCGAGTACGTCGGCCAGCAGCAGCCCGACGATCAGCGCGGCCGCGGTGGCTGCTGCCGTGTGGCCGCTGGGATAGGACAGGAAGTCGCCGTGGATCCGGCGGTCGACGACGTACTTGAGCAGGGTCGTGAGCACGGTGGTCAGACCCATGCCGAGGAACGCGGTGAGGGCCAGCGCCCGGCGACCCACAATCAGGCAGACCGCCGCGACGGCGAGCACGAGAAGCGTCCGGCCGACCGGTTCGCCCAACCAGTCCAGGAAGACGACGACCCGCCAGATCCTGGCGGACGACGACTCGTCGACGAACTGCTCCACCCGCACGTCCAGCCGGCCCGGAGCCGTCTCGCCGGCGTACACGACGGCCGGCACAGCCACGATCAGCGCACCGAGCAGCGCGATCGCGGCCACCGGCCGACGGACCCATGCCGCCACCGCCGGCCGCGGCGCCACGCCCGCTGCTGTCGCCATCCCCACCCCCGACGCAAATTCTAGTCAAGGGTTGCCGAGTCTCCGTCGCCGAAGGCCCTCGCGCGTAGTACTCTGCGATGTCGCACCGCCAACAGGTGGGTGAATTCTGGGGATTCAGAGGCAAGCAATCGTGCCGTCACCTTGGGTGTCGATCTCCGTTTGACAGTACGAGGGGCAAGCTGCAGACTGCGGCGGGCACATACCGTGACCCGGTGACAGCAGCGTGAGACGAGAGGCCGGAGTGAGCGGAGCTGAGGCGCCTGACGCGGTCGACGGCCGCAGGCCGCTCTGGGTCGTGCCGCACGAGGTGCCCGCGATCGTCCCGCTCCCGTCGCGCTCGACCGAGCCGCGCTGGGTCGGTGTGTACCGCTGGGCCGCTGTCGGCGGCGACCTGCTGGCCGCGATGGTCGGCGTCTCGGTCGCCCTGCTGACCCGGTTCGGCTACCACGTCGGCAGCGGCTACCTGATCGTCAGCAGCATCCTGCCGCTGGCGTGGGTGGGCGCGGTCGCGCTGTCGAAGGGCTACGACCCCCGGTACTTCGGCGCCGGGCCGGACGAGTTCCGGTCGCTGCTGCGGTCGGGTGTCGGGCTCACGGCCGCGGTCGCGATGGCGTCGTACGTGACCAAGACCGAGATCGCCCGCGGCTTCGTCGTCCTGGCGATCCCGGTGATGGTCGGGACGGCGCTGGTGCTGCGGTACGCGCTGCGCAAGGACCTCCACCGGCACCGGGTCCGAGGCCGGTGCATGCATCGGGTTCTCGTGGTCGGGCGCAGCGGTCCGGCCGCGACCTTGTGTGAGCACCTCGAGAGCCGGCCGACCGACGGTTTCCACGTGGTCGCCACCTGCAGGCCGCGCGGCGACGGCCACTCGAGCGGTCCGCTGCAGCCGGAGGAGCTGGACGAGCCGGACATCCTGGCCGCGGCCGACCGGCACGCGGTCGAGGTGGTCGCGATCGCGACCGACCCCGAGCTGGCCGGGCAGTCGCTGCGACGGTTGTCCTGGGCGCTGGAGCAGCGCGGCATCGAGCTGATCGTGTCCCCGGGCATCATCGAGGTCGCCGGCCCGCGGATCTCCGTCCGCCCGGTGGCCGGCCTGTCCCTGCTGCACCTGGAACGGCCGTCGGTCAGCGGCGGGCCGCACCTGATGAAGGCCGTCTTCGACCGCATCCTCGCCCTCGGCCTGATCACCCTGCTGTCACCGCTGCTGCTCGGCCTGGCGATCGCGGTCCGGCTGTCCAGCCCGGGGCCGGTGCTGTTCCGGCAGCAGCGGGTCGGCCGCGCGGGTGTCGAGTTCACCATGCTGAAGTTCCGCAGCATGTACGCCGACGCCGAGCAGCGACTCGGTGACCTGTACGCGCTGAGCGACGGCAACGGCGTCATCTTCAAGATGCGCGACGACCCGCGGATGACCCCGCTCGGCCGCTGGATCCGCCGGTTCTCCCTCGACGAGCTCCCGCAGCTGTTCAACGTGCTGCGCGGCGACATGTCGCTGGTCGGTCCGCGTCCGCCGCTGTCCGAGGAGGTCGCGCTGTACGCCGCCGACGACTCCCGGCGGATGCTGGTCAAGCCCGGCATCACCGGCCTGTGGCAGGTCAGCGGCCGCAGCGACCTGTCCTGGGACGAGTCGGTCCGGCTCGACCTGCGGTACGTCGACAACTGGTCGATGACCCTTGACCTGCTCATCCTCTGGAAGACCGTGCGCGCGGTGATCTACGGCGCAGGAGCGTACTGATGGACCTTCATGCCCCCGTGTACGTGGCCGGCCACCGTGGCCTGGTCGGTTCGGCGATCTGGCGCCGGCTCGAAGGAGCCGGCTACCAGCACCTGATCGGTGCCTCGTCGGCGGAGCTGGACCTGCGCGACCGGGCGGCGACGTTCGCGTTGCTGCGCGAGCACCGGCCGGCCGTGGTGATCGACGCGGCCGCCCGGGTCGGCGGCATCCTGGCGAACCGGGACCACCCGACCGAGTTCCTCAGCGACAACCTACGCATCCAGGTCAACCTGATGGACGCCGCGCTCGAGGTGCGCACGCCGCGGCTGCTGTTCCTCGGGTCGTCCTGCATCTACCCGAAGTACGCCGAGCAGCCGATCCGGGAGTCGAGCCTGCTGACCGGCGCACTGGAGCCGACGAACGACGCGTACGCGATCGCGAAGATCGCGGGCATCATGCAGGTCCAGGCGGTCCGGCGGCAGTACGGTCTGCGCTGGATCTCGGCGATGCCGACCAATCTGTACGGCCCGCACGACAACTTCGATCCGTTGAGCTCACACGTGTTGCCGGCGTTGATCCGGCGGTTCGACGAAGCTCGGAAGGCCGATGCCCCCGAGGTCGTGCTGTGGGGGAGCGGAACGCCGCGGCGCGAGTTCCTGCACGTGGACGACCTGGCCGACGCGTGCCTGCACCTGCTGGAGCACTACGACGAGCCGGAGCCGATCAACGTCGGTGTCGGCACGGACGTGACGATTCGCGAGCTGGCCGAGTTGGTCGCTCGCGTGGTCGGCTACACCGGGGCCATCAGCAACGACCTGTCCAAGCCGGACGGGACGCCGCGCAAGCTGCTCGACGTCAGCCGGCTGCAGGCGCTGGGCTGGAAGCCGTCCATCCCACTCGAGGACGGCGTGGCGAGCACCTACGCCTGGTACCAGGAGCACGTCGCATGAAGAAGGCGTTCGTCACCGGGATCACCGGCCAGGACGGGTCGTACCTGGCCGAGCTGCTGCTGGCCAAGGGCTACGAGGTGCACGGCCTGATCCGCCGCGCGTCGACGTTCAACACCCGCCGGATCGACCACCTGTACGAAGGCCCGCAGGCCGAGGACAAGCGGTTGTTCCTGCACTACGGCGACCTCACCGACGGGTCGCGACTCGTCACCTTGCTGGCGTCGATCCAGCCGGCCGAGGTCTACCACCTGGCCGCCCAGTCCCATGTCCGGGTGAGCTTCGACGAGCCGGAGTACACCGGTGACACCACCGGGATGGGGACGACGCGGTTGCTCGAGGCGATCCGGATGATCGGCCTGGACTGCCGGTTCTACCAGGCGTCGTCCTCGGAGATGTTCGGCGCGACCCCGCCGCCGCAGAACGAGGACACCCCGTTCTACCCGCGGTCGCCGTACGGCGCGGCCAAGCTCTACGGCTACTGGATGACCCGGAACTACCGCGAGGCGTACGACATGTTCGCGGTCAACGGGATCCTGTTCAACCACGAGTCCCCGCGCCGCGGCGAGACGTTCGTGACCCGGAAGATCAGCCGGGCGGTCGCCCGGATCAAGCTCGGCCTGGACCAGCGGCTGTACCTGGGCAACCTGGACGCCTGCCGGGACTGGGGCTACGCGCCGGAGTACGTCGAGGCGATGTGGCGGATGCTGCAGCACGACACCCCGGCCGACTACGTGATCGCCACGGGGACGTCGTACTCGGTGCGCGATTTCGTCAGCCTGGCCTTCGAGCACGCCGGGATGGACTGGGAGGAGTACGTCGACTACGACGCGCGCTACGAGCGTCCGACCGAGGTGGACTCGCTGATCGGCGACGCCGCCAAAGCCAACACCGAGCTCGGCTGGAAGGCCCAGGTGCACGTGCCCGAGCTGGTCCGGATCATGGTCGACGCGGATCTGGCCGCGCTGACCGCAGAGGACTGACATGCAGACGGCGACGAGTGGTTCGGACCGGGTCGACGTACTCGGCGTGCACGTGAGCGTGACGAACCTGGACGACACGGTGGCGACGTTCGCGCGCTGGATCGACGGCGGTGAACGGCACCTGGTCTGCGTGTCGGACATGAACTCGTTGCTGCACGCCAGCGCCGACGACCAGTTGACCGAGGTGTTCAACACGTCGGGGCTCACAGTGCCGGACGGCATGCCGTTGGTGTGGGCGGGCCGGAAGGCCGGCTTCGAGCGGATGGACCGGGTAGCCGGGCCGGATCTGCTCGAGCGGGTGATGGCCGAGGCGGCCGAGCGCGGCTGGACGCAGTACTTCTACGGTGGTGCCGAGGGGGTCGCGGAGCAGTTGCGGGACACCTTCCAGGAGCGTCACCCGGCGTTGAAGGTCGTCGGCGTGCACTGCCCGCCGTACCGGCCGCTGACCGAGGCCGAGGACGCCGCGGTGGTCGCGGACATGAACCAGGCCAAGCCGGACATCATCTGGGTCGGCCTCGGTGCGCCGAAGCAGGAGCGCTGGATGGCCGAGCACCGGGACCGGCTGGACGCCGCGATCCTGATCGGCGTCGGCGCGGCGTTCGACTTCCACACCGGCCGGCTGGACCGGGCGCCGCGGTGGATGCAGAAGTCCGGGCTCGAGTGGAGCTACCGGCTCTACAAGGAGCCCCGGCGGCTGTGGCGCCGCTACGTTCTCGGCATTCCCCGGTTCGGCCTGGGCATCCTCCGCAATCCACCGAAGCCGGTCTCCTAGAGTGCTGTCGTGAAGTTCCCCCGGCGGCCGAAGCTCCGGCGACTGGCCGGACCGGCCGGCCGGGCGAGTTGGGGACTGGCCGACCAGGCGCTGTCCAGCCTGAGCAACCTCGCGGTCGGTGTCGTGGTCGCGCGCTCGAGCACGGTCGCCGACTTCGGCGTGTACGCGCTGGCCTTCGGCGGCTACACGATCGCTCTGAACGTATCGCGTGCTGTGTCCACCGAACCGCTGGCCGTCAGGTACTCCGGCGATCGCAGCCCGGCGTGGCAGCGGGCAGTGCGCGCGAGTACGGCGACCGCATTGTTGATGGGGTTCGTCGGCCTACTCGTGGGGCTGGCGATCGCGGCCGTGCCTGGAGTGCCGTCTCGCGGGGTGCTGATCGCGTTCGCGGTGACGATGCCGGGGTTGTTGCTGCAGGACGCGTGGCGGTGGGCGTTCTTCGTGGTCGGGGAGGGTCGCCGGGCGTTCGTCAACGACCTGATCTGGTTGCTGGCGATGCTCGCGATCTTCGGCGGGCTCTATCTCACCGGTACGGCATCGGCGTTCACGTTGACGCTCGGGTGGGGACTCGGCGCGGTGGTCGCGGCCGTCGCGGGTCGGTTCCAGGCGGGAGTGTCACCACGGCGGCAGTTGGTCCGCGAGTGGGTACGGACGCATTGGGACCTCACGCCGAAGTACATGGGGGAGATGCTCGCGGTGTCGGGCACGATCCAGGTCTACATGCTCGGGATCACCGCGGCGGCCGGTCTGGCCGCGACCGCGGGGATCCGGGGTGCGCAGGTGCTGCTCGGGCCGGTCAACGTCCTCAACCAGGGCATCCGGATGATCTCGGTGCCCGAGGCTGCGCGGGCCCTGCGGCACTCGTACCGTCGGCTGTGGCTTGTCGGCCTAGCGATCTCGCTGGGGGTTGGCGCTGGGGCGTTGGCGTGGGGAGCGGTCTTCCTCCTGCTGCCGTCGGTCGTCGGGCGGGAGTTGCTCGGGCATGGGGTCTGGAACCAGGCGCACAGTGTGCTGGTCCCGGTCATCCTGCTCCAGGCCTTCGGTGCGTCCAACGCCGGAGCCTTCGCCATCATGCGAGCCCTCGCGGCCGCGACCCGCGGACTCCGCGTCCGCCTGATCTCCTCAGCCGTCCTCATCGTCTGCGGCGTCGGCGGCGCCTACCTCTGGGGCCCCGAGGGAGCCGCCTGGGGCCTGGCCGGCGCCTCCTTCCTCACCCTCCTCCTCTGGTGGAACGAAGCCCACCGAGCCATAACCGCCCACCGCGAGAACCCCACCTGACCAAAGGACACCGCCTCCGGCGGCGCCTGTTCTATTGGCCGCCTCCGGCGGCGCGCAGACTCGCAGGTGGTGCGAGGTGTCGGGCGGAGCGCACGCGAGACCGGTGAGGGTCGCCACCGACCACCAACCACCAACCGCCAGCCAGAAGCCGATAACCCAGCAGCCCAGCAACCACCAGTTATCAGCCGCCAACCCAGCAACCAGCAGCTACCTGGCACCCACTCAACCACCACGACCAGCGACCGACCCGCCTGCCGCGGGTGGTTCAGCGGATGGTGATGGTTGTGTGGCCGCCTCGGACTGGGTTTTGGCCGTCGGTTACTTCTATTCGGTAGCGCTGGGTGGTGCCTCGTGGGGCGGACGGGTCGGTGAGGGTGACGTTGGGGCGGAGCCAGAAGGTGGAGTTGGCGGTGGTGCTGGCAACGACCGTGTTCGTGGGACCGCGGAGCAGGCGGTAGGTCAGGGTGATGTCGTCGTTGTCCAGGGAGGTTTGGACGGTCGCGCGCACCTGGCCGGAGGCTGGGATGGACAGGGTCGGCAGCGCGGGACCCAACGGTTTGGCGCCGGGGCCGAGGTTGGTGAAGCGCGTCAGGCCTTGCTGCCCAACCCCGTTCACCTTGGTGAAGTCCCCACCGACCCACAGGTCCGTCCCACCGGTGGCCGACACGAGTGGGCCGACCTCGGTGGGTGGGCCGGCGTTCGTGTTCGGGAACCACGGGCCGAGTGAGCCGGTCGACGGGTTCTGCAGCAGGAGGAAGTGCCCGCCGGTGCCGTCCTGGAACCCACCGGGGCAACTGTGCGCGTGCGAGCCCTTGAACAGCCAGCCGTTCACATACGTGACGGCCTCGGTCGCACCCAGGCAGTTGTTCTTCCACAGCAGCTTGCCAGTGGCAACGTCCGCGGCCCAGGTCCCGTCGAAGCAGCCGGTGCCGTCTCCGGCGTTCGCGAAGTACACCCGGTTACCGGCCGTCTCGATGTCCTTGACCCGCGACGTGCACCCCGACGGTGGCAGCGGTACGGCGGACGCCGCGGCGAACGGCAGCAGCGCACCGGTCGAGTTGTTGACACTGGCAACCGCCCACCGGTTGACCCCGCCGAGCTTCGCGAACGTCCCGCCGAGGTAGATCTTCGAGTTGTCGTCGGCCGCGTCGATCGCGTACACGTCCGCGTCGGCGTTCGGGTTCCACGGCAACAATCCGCCGGTGACGGTGCTGATCGCAGCCACGCGGTTCCGCGCGACCCCGTTGACGAGTCCGAACGAGCCGCCGAAGTACAGGCTGGCCCCGCCGACCGCCATTGCCTTCACCCGGTACGAGACGCTCGGCTTGATGTTCGCGACCAGGGCGCCGGTGGCGGTGTCGAAGGCGGCGATCCGGTTCCGGACCTGCCCGTCGACGCGGGTGAAGTCGCCGCCGACGTACACCCGGGAGCCGTCCGGCGAGGCCACGATCGACCAGACGACGCCGTTCAGCGTGTGGTTGAAGGTGGTGTCCAGCGCGCCGGTGCTCTGGTGGAACGCGGCCAGGTAGGTCCGGGTCGTCTGACTCGTCCCCGGTGCGGCGCCCGGCGGACGAACCTTGGTGAAGCGACCGCCGACGTACGCCTTGCCCTTGGCGACGGCCAGGCCGAGCACGCTCGCGTCGGTCTGCCAGGCGGAGCTCGCGACCGCCGTCAGTGAAGCGCCGGTGCTCGTCGCGGTCGGCGCCGGGACGACCCCCAGCGCCAGCGCGGCCACCCCCAGAAAAGCCACAGCTCTGTTCATGTTCCCCCCTTTGCACCAATCTACGGCCGGCAGCCCCCCGCCGGAATCGCAGACGAAGGGGGTCTGCCCCAAAAGGCAGACCCCCTTGACGCAGACCCCTGGCGCCCTACGGCACCTTCACACTGACCGACGGGCCCCGCATGATGTTGCGCCCGTCGTGGACCTCGATGTGATACGTGTACGTCGACCCGCGCTTGAGCCCCCGGTCGCCCACGGTGTAGAGCTTCCGCGGCTCCCAGAAGTACGAGACGTACTTGGCGGACCCGACGTTCGTCGACCCGCGGAACACGTTGTACGTCAGCGACAGGTTGTCCAGGTCGTACGAGTCGGCGTACTTCACGTACACCCGGCCGGCCGTCGTGGCCGTCAACACCGGAGCCCTCGGTACGGCGGGCGCCGCGCCACCCGGCGCGTTCGTGAACCGGGTCAACCCGCGCTGCGGCCGGCCGTTGACCTTCAGGAAGTCACCGCCGACCCAGAGGTCCGTGCTGGTCCCGGCCATCGCCAGCGGACCGACCTTGGTGGTGCTCGCCTGGTCGGCGTCGGTGTTCGGGAACCACGGACCGATCTTGCCGTCGATCGCGCTCTCGACCAGCAGGTAGTGCGTGCCGGTGCCGTCCGGGAACGCGCCGCTGTCGCTGCAGTTGTGCGCGTGCGAACCCTTGTAGACCCAGTTGCCGATCGCCTTGATCGCCTCGGTCGCGCCCAGGCAGTTGTTCTTCCACAGCAGTTTGCCGGTGCTCACCTGGGCGGCCAGGACGCCGTCGTAGCAGCCGCCGCCGTCACCGCCGTTGGAGACGAAGACCTTGTCGCCGAGGGTGTCGATGTCCTTGACCCGGGTGGTGCAGGTCGCGGTCGGCTTCGGAATCGCCAGCGCCGCCGGGAACGAGTACGCCGCCCCGGTGGTGTTGTTGGTCATCGCCAGCGAGTAGTGGTCCTTGCCGTTGATCCGGCTGAACGGACCGCCGACGAACACCCGGGTGCCGTTGTCGGCGACGTCGATCGCGTACACGTCGTCGTTCGCGTTCGGGTTCCACGGCAGCAGGTCGCCCTGGATCAGCCGGACCGCGCCGAGGTGGTTGCGGACGGCGCCGTCGATCCGGCCGAACGCGCCGCCGATGAACACGCTGTTGCCGTAGATGGCCAGCGCCTTGACCCGGGCCGACACCACCGGGTCCCAGGCGGACACCATCCGGCCGGTGACGACCGAGAACATCGCGATCTTGCTGCGCTTGACGCCGTTCACGGTCGTGAAGTCGCCGCCGATCACGACCCAGTTGCCGTCGGGGCTGGTGGCAATGCTGTACACCGGGCCGTTCAGCACGGGAGCGAACGCGGTCGGTGCGCCGGTGGTGCGGTTGAACGCGGCGATGTAGGTACGGACGGCCTCCCCCTGGCCGGCCGGCTTACCGGGCTGGCGGATCCTGGTGAAGAGGCCGCCGGCGAACACCGTGTTGCCGCTGATCGCGAGCGCGTTCACGCTGTTGTTGGTCTGCCACGAGGTTTGCTTGATGGCCGAGACGGCCGAGGCGAAGCCCGGAGTCGCCGCCTCCACCGGCGGTCCGGAGGGGATCAGCGCGGCGGCGACGACGGCCGCTGCGGTGACAAGGGCCAGCACATACTTCTTCATCGATGTCCTTTGGACTGGGCGGGGACAGTCGTGGGGCGGAGTGCGCGCCTCACGCACGCACCCAGCGGACATTAGCGGTTGGGTGAGGCCGTTCGTAACCCGGCCTCACCCTCGCGTTATGAGTTTGTGCTGCAGTGCCCGCGCTGACCGATCAGCGAGCCTCGAAGTGCGCCTGCACCTGGGCCGGGCTGAGCGCGTACGGGTACACCGCCGCCTCGTCGATGCCCATCCCGGTCTGGGGTGCTCCGCCCCCCGGCCAGTTGTTGGTGTTGTCGTACCCGACGCGCCACCAGCCGTAGTACAACGAGGCCGCGCCGACGGTCGCGCTGCCGGAGAGTACGCCGTCGACGTAAAGCTTCATGGCGCCGTTGTCGTAGCTGCCGACCACGTGGTGCCACTGGCCGTCGTTCTTGCCCGTCGGACTGGTCAGCGTCCGCTGCGCGCCGTCGTTCACGCCGTACACGATCGAGCCGTTGGTGCGCATGTACAGCATCCGGTCGCCGCCGGTGGCGCTGCTGCCGGTCTTGGAGCTGCCGAAGCCGATGATCCGGCCACCGCGGTTGAACCCGCTCTGCTTGACCCATGCCTCGACGGTGAACTGCTGCGGCATGCTGTACGCCTTCTCGCCGACCATCCGTCCGCTGGTCGTGCTCGTCGTCATCGCGGTGTTGCCCGCGATCGCGCCGGTGCTGCCCAGCGTGACACCGGTGAACGTGCCATTGTTGCTCTGGCCGGAGGAGTCGACCGAGGCCGTCGTCCCGGCCGGCTCACCGAGCCGCCAGTACGCCTGCGGCCCGTCGGCGTTCACGATCTGGTCGTACGCCGTCGACGCCGTACTGGCGACCGTGATCGGGTCGGAGTAGTTGCCGCGGATCGTCGTAGTGCCGTCGGTGACCTCGACCCGGTAGTTCGTCACCTCGCCCGGCGCGGACGTGGTGTCGGTGAAGTGCAGCCAGGGCCGGTCCCACGGGTTCGACTTGGCCGTCCAGGTCGCGATCGTGGTGTTGCTGAACCCCTTCAGCAGCCGGTACGTCAAGGTGCTGTCGTCGTTGTCGACCACAGTCGGGAAGTGGATCTGCACGACTCCCGACTCGACGCTGTAGGGCAGCAGCTTGGCCGGCTTGGCCGGGGCGGCACCCGGAGTCGCGTTGGTGAACCGGGTCAGGCCCTGCTGGCCGACGCCGTTCGTGGTGGTGAAGTCGCCGCCGACCCAGAGGTCGTCGCCGCCGGTCGCCAACGCGAGCGGACCGACCTCGGTGGGCGGGCCGGCGTTCGTGTTCGGGAACCACGGGCCGAGCGAGCCGTCGGTCAGGTTCTCGGTCAGCAGGAAGCGGTAGCCGAAGCCCTGCGGGAAGCCGCCGGCGCCCTGGTTCGCGCAGTCGTGCGCGTGCGAGCCCTTGTACAGCCAGCCGTTGACGACCTTGACCGCCTCAGTGGCACCGAGGCACTGGTTCTTCCACTTCAGCGTGTTGGTCGCGATGTCGACCGCCCAGGTGCCGTCGAAGCAGCCGCCGCCGTCACCGCCGTTGCCGAAGTACACGGTCCCGCCGCTTGCGTCGATCGCCTTCACCCGCGTGGTGCAGGAGCCGTTCGGCGGCGGTACGGCGGACGCCCCGGGGAAGGGGAGTACGCCGCCGGACACCGGGTCCAGACTGGTCACGGTGTTCTGGTTCGTGCCGTTCACGGTGCTGAACTGGCCACCGGCGTACACCTTGGAGCCGTCGTCGGCGACGTCCACGGCGTACACGTCGCCGTTGACGGCCGGGGCGAAGGGCAGCAGCGTGCCCAGGTCCGCGGTGACCGCGGCCAGCCGGAGCCTCTCGATGTTGTTGACCAGGCCGAACGAGCCGCCGAAGTACACCGTGCCGCCGGAGACCGAGATGGTCTTCACCCGGTACGACACCGAGGGCTTCCAGTTGGTGACCAGGGCGCCGGTGGCGGTGTCGAAGGCGGCGATCCGGTTCCGGGTGACGCCGTTGACGTTGGTGAAGTCACCGCCGACGAAGATCCGGGACCCGTCGGCCGACGCGGCCACGGCGTACACCTGGCCGTTCAGGACCGGGGTGAACGACGTGATCAGGTCACCGGTGGTGGCGTCGAACGCGGCCAGGTAGGCCTGGCCGACCTCGCCGGTCCCGGGTGCGGCGCCCGGCGGGCGGACGCTGGTGAACCGGCCACCGACGTACGCCTTGCCGGCCGCCACGGCGATCCCCTGCACGCTCGCGTTGGTCTGCCAGGTCGGGCTGGCGGCCGCCGACAGCGAGGCCTCGATGCTCTGGGCCGGCGGTGTGGCCGCGACCAGCGATCCGGCGATGAGAGCGCCCACGACCCCCAGACGCGTGAACAGCCATCTCTTCTTCATCCTGCGGTGTCCCCCTCGGACAAATGGCGCGCCCCCACGGCGCGCCGTACACGGGTTCGTCAACTGCCCCCGAGAACCCCCGAGAAGAGAGTAGGCCACAGAACCGGATGCTTTGGCCAGTCCGACACCGCGTGGCTATATCCTGGGGCGCTGGCTCGAAGGGAATGAGGTCTGGATGGAACCCGGCACCGTGGTCTGGCGGGAGACCGCTCAGTCACTGCTCCGGCAGAAGTGGCTGATTCTCGGCTGCATCCTGCTCGGGCTCGTCGGCGCCTCGGTGTTCGCGTTCGCCCAGACCGAGCGCTGGACGGCGTCCAGTCAGCTGGTCATCGGGCCCGCCGTGCCGCCTGCGCTGGTCGGCAAGCTGCCCAGCAGCGCGGACAAGACCGGCCCGCTGGGCATGGACCTGCCGGCCGAGACCCAGGCCCGGGTGATGGCCAGCCCGACCCTGCTGCTCAGCGTGGCGAAGTCCCTCGGCCTGCCGACCACCGACCAGACCGTCCAGGATCTGGCCGCGGTGACCCGGGTGAAAGCAGTCACCGACAACGCCTACCTGATCACCACCGACGGCCCGACCTCCTCGGAGGCGGTACGCCGGGCCAACGCGATCGCGGTCATCTACCTCAAGCAGCGCAACGATGAGGCCAAGTCGCTGCTGACCACCCTGGCCAGCCAGGCGCAGGACCGGTCGAAGACGGCCAACCAGCAGTCCAAGAGCCTGGTCAGCCAGATCGACGAAGCGGTCCAGCGAGGCGACTCGCAGACCGCGGCGGCACTGCGTGACCAGCGCGTCGGCCTGGCGACCGAGGCCCGGCAGGCCGCCGACGACGCCGCCGCGATGCTCAAGGCGCTGACCGCGGTCGGCACCGGCAGCGAGCTCGTCACGCCGGCCACGACCGACACCGCGACCTCGTCGCCGATGGTCGCCCGGGATGTCCTCGTCGGCGGCATCCTCGGCCTGGTGCTCGGCTTCGGTCTGGCGCTCCTTCGGTCCCACCTAACGCCGTACATCCTGACCCGCGACCAGGCGGCCCGGGCGGCGAGCTCGCCGGTCATCGCCGCGTCGGAGGGCAACCGCCGCCGCGTGTGGCACCGGGCGGCTCCCGGGCTTCCGCAGTACGAGATCACCGCGCTCGGCGCGGAGGCGAGCGGTGCGCTCGCCCGGCGCGAGCTGAACCCGCGGGCGTTCGCCGGCGGCGGCCCCGGCGCGCTGCTGGTGGTCTCTGCCTCGCCGACGCCCAACTCGGCCGGCATCGCGCTCGCCATGGCCGAGGCGAACGCCCGCGACGGCCGCGAGACCCTGCTGGTCCTCGCCGACGTGGAGGGTACGCCGGTCCTTGAGCACGTCAGCGGGCACGAGGGCCTGACCGACCTGGTGCACGAGCCGGCCGCGACCCGGGCGATCCGGGCCCGCAAGCTGTTCCGTCCCGGTACGGTCGCCGACCTGTACGTGCTGCCGCCCGGCCTGAACCACGAGGAGACCGCCGAGGCCGTCGGCCCGTCGCTGGTCCCGGGCATCGTGGCGGACCTGCCGCCCGGGTACTCCGTGGTCATCCACGGCCCGGCCGCGGTCGGCCGGCACGGGATCTCGCCGCTGGCAGCCGCCGTGGACGCGTCGGTGCTGGTGGTGCAGGTCGGTCACGACAAGGAGATGGACGTCGCCCGGCTGACGGGGGCGCTGCAGTTCGCGGGTGCTCCGGTGCTGGGCGTCGTACTGATCGGTGCCTCGGCGCACGACGAGACGCTGGGCATCCCGCTGAACTTCAAGCCGGCCGAGTCGGCCGCTCCACCGATCCGCTGACCGTGTCGTCGTACCAGCTGGCCCGGCCGGTGCCGGGGACCGTCGAGGAGGTCCAGAAGCCGGCCTGGTTCTGGCTGATGCTGTGGTGCCTGTTCGTGCTCGGCGTACAGCCGTGGTCGTCCCGGGTGGCGGCGCCGCAAGGCACCACCGGGTCGACGAACAGCCTGATGAAAGGCCTGCTGCTCGGCGCGATCTTCCTGGTCGCGCTGGCCGCGACCAAGCCCGGCTTCCGCACCCGCGCCAACCCGACGGCCAGCCTGTACGTCCTCTACGTGCTCTTCGCCACCGCGACCGCCTTCCTGCTCGCGGATCCGACCGGACCACTGATGCGGCTGGCCCGGTTCCTGATCGGGCTGGTGATCATCTTCCTGCTCTGGCGGCCGTTGGTGCAGGTGCCGGAGCGGTTGATCCGGGCACATCTGTGGGCGCATCTGCTGCTGGCGCTCACGGTCGTGCTGAGCCTGGCGTACGCACCCAGCCAGGCCTGGCGGCCGCTCAGTTCGCTCGGCACGGGCTACCGGCTGCAAGGTGTCATCATCCCGATGCTGCCGCCCCGGGTCGGCGAGGTCGGCGCGATCCTGCTCGGGCTGGCGTTGATCGGGTTCATCTGCCGGAAGCTGTCCTTCGTACCGGCGGCCGCGCTGATCGGCCTCGGCACGGTCCTGGTCGCTGCGAGCCGGACGCGGACGTCCGCGGCGGCGATCGCCTTCGGCCTGGTGCTCGCGCTGATCCTGACCCGGAAGACCTGGGTCGGGCGGTTGGTGAGTCTGGCGGTGCCGGCGCTGGTCGGGCTCGCGTTCTTGACCATCGGGTCGCTGCACACATGGTTGCTGCGTGGCCAGGGCACCCGGCAGATCAGCTCGCTCAGCGGCCGGACGACCAGCTGGCAGGCCGTGCTCGAGGAGAAGGTGTCACTGCAGACGGCGATCATCGGCCACGGGCTCGGCAACAAACGGGTGCTGTTGCGGCGCGGTGAGGGCGACATCGACGTGATGGCGATCGACAACAGCTGGCTCGGCCTGTACTGGGAGACCGGCCTGCTCGCGGTCACGATCGTCGGCATCGCGCTGATCGTCGCCTGGATCTCCGTGCTGCGCGCGCCGACGCCGTACGTGAAGGCCTGCGGAGCCCTCCTCCTCGGCTACATCACCGCCGCCTCCCTCAACGAGAGCGGCCTCTCCGACCTGAGCTCCATGACCCTCCACCTCCTGGTAGCCGCCGCAGTCTGCGACGCCGACCGAATCCGCCACAAAGCCAGACACCTGACCCAACCCCCACCCACCCCCAACCCCCCGCACCGCCCCCCACCCCCCACCCACCCAGCCCCCGCCCCTACCTTTCCCTGACAGAAGCCGGGGGTATAGACAGCAAGCCGGGGGCTTGGACAGCAGGCCGTGGACTCGGGACAACAACTTGGGGGCCTGGAGAGCAAGCCGGGGACCTGGGCGACGACGCGGGGCCCGGGACAACAACCCGGGGGCTTGAACAGGCAATAACCTGTTCAGGCCCACCGCCGCTTGTGCACACCACCCGGACCTGGCCGGCTGGGATCCGGAGTCCGGACAACCACGTGGAGGCGTGGCGTCCGCGCGGGGCCCGGTGGGGCGGTGTTAGTTGGTGGTGGAGTCTTGGTCGAAGCCGGCTTGTTGCCATTCGGGCCAGGTGAGGGTCTTGCCGCGGTAGGCGAAGCGGTTCTGCGGGTCGCCGGCGATCTGGTAGCTGTTGCGGCGGAAGGTGACGGCGCCGGGCTTCGTCGGGGAGCCCTTGTTCTCGACGACGCCCGTACTCGCGGTGGCGTCGTCCATCACGACCAGGTTGCCCTCGATCACCACGTCTGCCAGCAGGTACGTGCCGCGCGGCCCGTCGCCGCGGGTCCGCGACTGGATCGAGATGCCGTTGCGGTTGCCCTTCACCAGGTTGCCGCGGACCTGCACACCGGCCGAGGTGTTCACGTTGATCCCGCCACCGTCCCACAGGCTCCCACCGGACCCGCGCCGCGTGCCGAACCCGTTGCCCTCGACGACGTTCTGCTCGATCACGGCCTGGTAGCTGATCTCGTACCGGATGCCGTCCGCGGCGTTCTGCCGGATCCGGTTGCCGGTGATCCGCCGGTCGTACTCCGCGATGTCGCTCCACATCCCGATCCCGCGGTTCGCGACGATGTCGTTCCCGGACACCTCACCCGAGGACCGGGTCGACTTGATTCCGCCGGACTCCCAGTCCGCGATCCAGAACCCGTCGGTGTTGTTCCGGGTGACCAGGTTCGCGGTGATCCGTACGTCGGCCGACTTGTACTGCCCGATCCCGAGCTGCCCGTTGTCGGCGACCGTGTTCCGGCTGAGCTCGGCGCGGTCGCCTTCGATGACCATGATCCCGACCGCGTGGTTCCAGCGGACCTCGTTCGCGATCACCTTCCACCCCGGGCCGACCTGGAGCGCACCGCCCTGCGGCCGGCTGGCGAAGTGCTCGATCGTCAGCCCGGTCACCGTGACGCCGTCCGCGGACTTCTCGATCGCGGTCGGCGTCCGGGACATCTCGACCGCGTGCCCGGTCGGGTCGTCGGCGACGTACACCGCGTTGGCCTGGTAGTCGCCGAAGAACGTCCCCGGCTTCAGTTGCCCGAGGCTCATCACCCGGGTCAGATGCTTGCCGTCGACGAACAACTGCTCGCCACGTTGGCACGGCTTGGTCTTGTTGTCCTCACACTGCCCCTTGAGCGCGTACGGCGCCGGCAGCACGCCACGTGCGACCCAGTGGTCACCGTCCCGCGTCCACCCGTCAAGTCGCACGGATCCAGTCAGTACGACGCCCCGACCGCCACCCAACGTGTCACCGGCCCGCGGCCGCACCGGCCTGCTGATCCGATGCAGTCCCTTGGCGAAGCAGAACGTCGTCCCGGCCGGCTGGGCGTCGATCACCTGCTGCGGATCCGTCCCGACCGGGATCGCGACCCCTCGGCACGCGGTCGCCGTACTCGGCCCCGTCGGCCCCAACACCGCCGCAGCTGCCGCCGGGGGAGCGGTCGGCACGGTCACCGTCGTCGTAGCGGCCGGCCGCTCAGCCGAACTCCCTCCGCTCGAGTCCGTGCACCCAGCCAGGAACAGCACCAGCACCGCGCCCGCCGCGACGATCCGCGGGCGCACCCATCTCCCAACCACAGCCGACGACCATTCCTCTCGAGCGGACGGATCTGCCGGAGACTACCCGCCCGAGAGGGTGATCGGTCAGCTGAGGTAGGTGTCCCGGGCGAGGTTGTACGCGAGGTCCTGCGCGACCTGGAACGCGTCGTCCTCGTCGAGGCGGTGCTGGACGACCAGGTTGGCCAGGTAGCCGGCGTCGATCCGCCGGGCGAGGTCGTGCCGCGCCGGGATCGACAGGTACGCGCGGGTGTCGTCGACGAACCCGGAGGTGTTGTAGAACCCGGCCGTCTCCGTGACGAGCTCGCGGAAGCGACGCATCCCGTCAGGGCTGTCGAGGAACCACCACGGTGCACCGAGGCGGACCGCGGAGTACACCCCGGCCAGCGGCGCGAGCTCCCGGGAGTAGACCGTCTCGTCCACGGTGAACAGCACCATCCGGAAACCGTCCGCGTGCCCGAAGCGCTCGAGCAACGGCTGCAGCGACCGGGTGAACTCGGCCGCGACCGGGATGTCGTGCCCCTGGTCCGGCCCGTACGTCGAGTGGATCGCCGGATCGTGGTCCCGCAGTACGCCGGGGTGCAACTGCATCACCAGGCCGTCGTCGGCCGACATCACCGCGGACTGGTAGAGCATGTGCCCGGCGAACGCGCTCGCGTCCACCGCGGACACCTCGCCCGCCAACGCACTCGCATAGATCCGCGCCGCCTCCGCATCGGACAGCGGGATCGCCGCCGCGCTCAGGTGCCCGTGGTCGGTCGCCCGAGCACCCGCCTCGACGAACGCCTGCCGCCGCTGCCGGAGCGCTTGCAGATAACCGTCGTACGTCGAGGTGTCGACGTCGGCCAGCGCGCCGAGCTGCTGGATGAGGTCACGCCAGTCCGGACGGTTCACGTGGACGACGGCGTCCGGCCGGAAGGTCGGGACCACCCGACCGGGGAGATCCGCGGCGACCTTCGCGTGCTGGGCGAGGTCGTCGGTCGCGGCGTCCGTGGTCGAGATGAGCTCGATCTTGAACCGGTCGAGCAGCGCGCGCGGGCGGAAGTCGGGCTCGGCGAGTCGCGCGGTGATCTGGTCGTACAGCTCGTCCGCGGTCTCGGCCGACGGGTGCGTGGTGACCCCGAGGACCTCCGCGAACTCGTGCTCCAGCCAGTATCGGCTCGGGGTGGCCAGGAAGAGATGCCAGTTGGCGCAGAACTCGCGCCAGACGTCCCGCGGGTCGGCGGCCGGGGAACCGTCGCGACGGGGGAGGCCGAGCCGCTCGGGGGAGACGCCCTGCGAGATCAGCATGCGGGTGACGTAGTGGTCCGGAACCACCAGCAGCTCCGCCGGATCCCCGAATGGAGCGTCGGTGGCGAACAGCGAGATGTCCACGTGCCCGTGCAGGCAGAGCAGTGGCAGATCCTTTGTCGACGCGTGGATCCGCCGGGCGACGTCGCGGGCCTCGCCGGCGGGCAGGGCGCGGTCCGGATGAGGCTGCAGGGCCTTCGGCATGGGATCCTCCGGGAGGGGTCGGCTGCAACGGCTGATGAAAAGGATTGCAGCCGTCGCTGCCGGACGCAACTCCTTGTCCACAAGGCGATTTCCTCCGCATGTCACCGACGTGAGCTGTCGCCTTGACACAGAATTGCAACCGATTGCAGACTGCTTCCTGACCGTAGGGAGGTGACGATGCCCGCGACGATCCGTGATGTGGCCCGGCTGGCGGGCGTGTCGCCGTCCACGGTGTCCCGCGCGCTGTCGATGCCGTCGATGGTCAACTCCGCCACCCGCGTCCGGGTCGCGGCCGCGGTCGAGCAGCTCGGCTACCTGCCGAACCGTGCGGCCCGCGGCCTGATCACCGGCCGCACCGGCAACATCGGGCTGGTCGTGCCCGATCTCGCCAACCCGTTCTTCGCCAGTGTCGCCAAGGGCGTCCAGGCCCGCGCCCGCCGGGACGACGTGGCGGTCTTCGTCGCGGACACCGACGAGGACGCGGCCGCCGAGGCCGGCTTGGTACGGGCGCTGGCCAAGCAGGTCGACGGGCTGATCCTGTGCTCATCGCGGGCCAGTGACGCCGAGCTGTCCGCGATCGCCCAGGAGACGCACGTCGTGCTGGTCAATCGCCGGGAAGAAGGCGTTGCCGGTGTCGTCTACGACAACGAGTCCGGGATGCGCCAGGCGGTCGCTCACCTCGTGGCGCTCGGCCACCGCACGATCGCGTGGGTCGGTGGCCCGGACATGTCGTGGTCGACGCGGCACCGCAGCCTCGGCCTCAGCGACGCCGTCCACGCTCACGGAGCCGAGTTGGCCGAGGTCGGCAGCTTCGCCCCGACGTACGAAGGCGGTATGGCGGCCGCGGATCAGGTCGTCGCCACCGGGGCGACCGCGGTGATCACCTACAACGACCTGGTCGCGATCGGGCTGCTGGCCCGGCTGCACGCGCGCGGGATCTCGGTGCCCGGCGAGCTGAGCGTGGTCGGCGTCGACGACATCGCGATGTCCCGGATGGCCAGACCCGCGCTGACCACGGTCAGGCTGCCGAAGCAGCAGGCCGGCCGGATCGCGGTGGAGTTGCTGCTGACCGTCCTCCGCGACCCGGAACCGGACAATGCCATCCGCGCCTTCGCCACGCTGCACGGCGAGCTGATCGTGCGCGAGTCGACCGGCCCCGCACCGCCTCCCTGACCATCCGCAACTCGTTGCCCTCGAACCCTCCGGACGAAAGGCGCCGTCACGTGAGCAGGCTGAGTCTCACCAACCTTCCCGTCGCCCCTGCGGTGGATCCTCGACAGCTGTCGGTCGGCGTCGTCCACCTCGGGCTGGGTGCGTTCCACCGAGCCCACCAGGCCGTCGTCACCGAGCGGGCCGCCGTGGCCACCGGAGACACACGGTGGGGGATCGCCGGGGTGAGTCAGCGTTCGGCGACCGTCCGCGGCCAACTCGCCCCACAGGACGCTCTGTACTCCGTTCTCGAGCGCGGGCTCGGGGATCCGTCGATCCAGGTGATCGGCAGCATCCGCGACGTACTGACCGCTCCTGAGGACCCGGAGGCCGTGGTCGCGCGGATCGCCGATCCGGCGGTGTCGGTGGTCACGCTGACGGTGACCGAGAAGGGCTACCGCGCCAGGGGTGACGGGCTCGACCTCGACGACGCGGAGATCCAGGCTGACCTGACCGGCCGACCGCCGCGGACCGTTGTCGGCCAGTTGGCCGCCGCGATCGCGCGCCGGGTCGAGCCGCTGACGATCGTGTCGTGCGACAACCTGGTGGCCAACGGCCCCTTCCTGCGCACTCTGGTCGCAGAGTACTTCGATGCGCTCGGCAAGGTGCCGGACGTGTTCGACGCGACCCGCTTCCCGGCCAGCATGGTCGACCGGATCGTGCCGGCGACCACGGACGCGGACCGGGAGGAGGCCGCCCGGCTGCTCGGCGTACGGGACGAGGCGGTAGTGGTCGCGGAGCCGTTCCTGCAGTGGGTGATCGAGGACGACTTCGCCGGCGACCGCCCGGCGTGGGAGCAGGGTGGCGCCGTCCTCACTCCGGACGTCGCGCCGTGGGAGCAGGCGAAACTCCGGATGCTGAACGCAACGCACTCGATGCTCGCGTACCTCGGGGCACTGCGTGGCTACGAAACGATCGCCGAAGCGGTCCGCGACGAGGAGCTCTCGTCGCTCGCTCGCGCGCTGATGGCCGACGACGTGGTTCCCACCCTGAGCCCGCCGGACGGTCTGGATCTGACCGAGTACGGCGCCACCGTGCTCGAGCGGTTCGCGAACCCGGCGTTGAAGCACCGGACGACCCAGGTCGCCATGGACGGCTCCGTCAAACTGCCGGTGCGGATGCTCGGCACCGTCCGCGACCGCCTGGCCGCCGGCGCCGAGCCGCGGATCATCTCGTTGGCGGTCGCGGCCTGGATGACCTACGTGCTGAAGACCCCGAACGTCGACGACCCCCAGGCGGACCGCCTCACGTCAGCCGTAGCCGGCGCCTCGACCCCAACCGCCGTCGTCGACGCACTCCTCGCGGTCGAGTCCATCTTCACCCCGGACCTCCGCGACTCACAGGTCTTCCGAGATCTCCTGATCGATCACGTCAGCCGGTTGAGCGGCGAGTGGTGAAGGTGCTGCCGGTGTCTTGGCCGGCTTGGCGCCACTCGGTGGCGGTGTACCACTCGCCGGTCTTCTGGAAGCGTTCCGCGGTCAGGCTGTCCAGGATGTAGGAGTTGCCCTTCAGCGTCACCTCGCCGACCGGGATGACGGCGCCGGAGTTCTGCACCATGCCGGTCGCGGTGGTGCCGCCCTTCATGGTCACCTGGTTGCCGGAGACAACGACGTCGCGGAGCACGTTCAGCCCCCACGGACCGGAACCACGGGTCCGGGACTGGATCGAGATGCCGTTCACGTTGTCGGCGACCACATTGTCGCGGACCTGGACGTTCGACGACGTGTTCACGTTGATCCCGCCGCCGTCCCACAGCGACGTACCGGAGCCGCGGCCGGTGCCGAGGCCGTTGCCGGTGATCACGTTGTCCGCGATCGTGCCGTTGCGGCCGATCTCGTAGCGGATCCCGTCGGCCGCGTTGTCGACGATCTGGTTGGCGTTGAACGTGCGGCCGTCGTCGTACGCGTCACTCCACAGCCCGACGCCGCGGTTCGCCTTGATCAGGTTGCCGGTGACCCAGCCGCCGTTGGACCACGTGGTCTTGATGCCGCCGGACTCCCAGTCGGCGATCCAGAACCCGTCGGTGTTGTTGTGGCTCACCTCGTTGGCCGCGATGGTGCCGTTCAACGTGCTGTACTGCCCGACGCCGAGCTGACCGTTGTGGTGGATCAGGTTCTTCTCGAGTACGGCGCCGTCGGCGTTCACCAGCATCGCGCCGACCGCGTGGTTCCAACGGATGTCGTTGGCGAACACCTTCCAGCCCAGCCCGAGCTGGATCGCCCCACCCTGCGGTGCGGTGGCGAAGTGCTCGATCGTCAGTCCTCGCACGGTGACGTTGTTCGCGCTCGACTGGATGGCCTGCTGGGTCTTCGACATCTCCACCGCCCGGCCGGCCGGGTTGTCCCCGAGGTAGACGGCGTTCGCGGTGTAGTCGGCGTAGAAGGTGCCGGGAGCAACCTTGTCGCGGTGGGCCACCCGGGTCAGGTGCTTCCCGTCCAGGAAGACCTGCTCCCGCAGGTAGCAGATATTCGCGACGTTGTCCTCGCACTGCCCGGTTTGCCCGTACGGCGGCGGCAGCACGCCGGTCGTGACCCAGTCGCCGTTCGTCGCGGACCACTTGGTCAACCTGATCGATCCGGTCAGTACGGCGCCCCGGTCGCTGGCCAGCACCTGGTTCGGCTTCGGGCGGATGGTTTCGCCGATCCGGTGCAGACCGGCACCGAAGCAGAACGTCGTACCGTTCGGGGCGTCCTCGACGAGCTTCGCGGCGTCCTGACCCGGCGAGATCGTGGTGCCCGAGCAGGCCGGTGCGTAGGTGGGACCGGCCTGCAAGTCGCCAGTCGGTACGGCGGGTGGCGTGGGCGTCGGCGGCGCGTCGTCCGGGAACAGCTCGGCGATCAGGCCGGGCTGATCCCCGGGCTCGTCCAGGACGGGTGAGCCGTGTGCGGGCAGGATGTTCGTGGCGACCGTGAAGGTGCCTGCTGCAACGATCGCGACAGTGGCGGTGAATGCCTTCATGTGCGGAGCCTCCGGGGGCACAGGTGGGTCCTGAGCGCACCCCCCATGGCGCGGCTTCGCACAGCAGATTACTACTTCAGGTAGCTAATGCAACACTTTCAGCGGCACTTTCTGTTGCATCCGGCAATCGATTGTGCCGCGACCGGGCAAAGGGCCGAGGGCATGTCTGAATTCCCAGACAGGCCTAGTTCGCGAGGAACTTGCCCAGGGCGTCGAGTCCGGCCTGCTGCCAGCCGGCCGCGGTCAGCTTGGTGCCGAAGCGGGAGAACCGCTGCGCGCCGAGCGCGTCCAGCACGTACTTGTTGCCGCTGAACACGACCTCGCCGGCCGGCACCTCGGCGCCGGAGTTCTTCACCATGCCGGTGGCCTGGCTGCCGCCGGTCATCTCGATGGTGTTCCCGGTGACCTGGACGTCGCGCAGCAGGTAGGTGCCCCACGGCCCCGAACCGCGAGTCCGCGACTGGATGGTGACCCCGTTCACGTTGCCGGCGACAACGTTGTTCCGGACGGTCACGTTGGTCGAGGTGTTGATGTTGACGCCGCCGCCGTCCCACAGCGACGTACCCGAGCCGCGGCCGGTGCCGAGGCCGTTGCCGGTGATGGTGTTGTTCTCGATCGTGCCGTTGCGGCTGATCTCGTACCGGATCCCGTCCGCGGCGTTGCCGATGATCCGGTTCGAGCTGATCACCCGGCCGTCGTCGGCGACGTCGGCCCACATGCCGACACCCAAGTTGTTCTGGATCAGGTTGCCGCTGACCGTGCCGGACGACCGGGTCGACTTGATGCCGCCGGACTCCCAGTCGGCGATCCAGAAGCCGTCGGTGTTGTTGCCGGTGATCACGTTGCGGCTCACCGTGGCCGCGGCCGACGCGTACTGGCCGAGGCCGAGCTGGCCGTTGTTGCGGATCAGGTTCTTCTCGACCCGGGTGTTGTTCGCCTTCACCAGCATCACGCCGACCGCGTGGTTCCAGCGGACGTCGTTGGCGGTGACCTTCCAGCCCGGGCCGGAGACCAGCGCGCCGGCCTGCGGGGCGCTGGCGAAGTGCTCGATGGTGAGGCCGCGGACGACCACGCCGGTGGAGCCGGACTCGATCGCGGTCCGCGTCTTCGACATCTCGACCTGACGGCCGGTGGGGTTCGAGCCGAGGTAGATCGCGTTGGCCCCGTAGTCGGCGTAGAAGGTGCCGGCCTTGACCGCCGACAGGCTCGCGACCCTGGTCAGGTGGTCGCCGTCGACGAAGACCTGCTCCCGCAGGTGGCAGATGTTCGCCTGGTTGTCCTCACACTGCCCGCTCGCGCCGTACGCCGCCGGGAGCGCGCCACGCACCACCCAGGCCGAGCCGGACCTGGCCCAGCCGGTCAGCGGAACGGAGCCGGTCAGTACGGCGCGCTCGTCGCTGGCCAGCGTGGTGTCCGCCTTCGGCCGGATCGTCTCGGAGATCCGGTGCAGACCGGCCGCGAAGCAGAACGTCGTTCCGGCCGGCTTGGAGTTCACGATCGACTGCGCGTCCTGGCCGGGCTTGATGACCACACCGCTGCAGGGGCCGGCGAAGGCGGGGCCCGCGTCGGCCTCGTCCGCCGTGGGGACGGTCGGGGCCTTCGTGGTGGTCGTCGGCGCGGTGGTCGGCTTCGGCTTGGGGGAGGGCGTCGAGGCCGGCTTCTTCGAGGGCGCGGAGGTGGCGGGGGCCGACGGTGGAACGGTGGCCGCGGGCGCCTTGGAGGTCGTGCGGTGGGACGGGAGGACACCCGAGGTCGCCGGGTCACCGACGTCGCGTGACTTCGCGGCGTCTGTCGCGTTTGTCTGGTTGGCGATGACCGGAAGCGCGACTGTAACAACGGCGAGCGCAGCCGCGATAAGCGCTGCGAACCACAACTTCCTCAATGCACCCTCCGGGGTGAGCGGCGCGCACCACGTGGCCCGGGAAGTCCTCGGAACCAGGTGTAGCCACCGCGAGACTTAAGGTAGTGCCATGCGGGTCGCCATGTTGCACAACCGTTACCGGACGGGTCAACCCAGTGGCGAGAACACGGTTGTCGCGCAAACGGTTGATTTGCTGGGTAACTCAGGACATGAGATCGACCTCTACGTGCGAAACAGCGACGATATCGCCGGGATGAGCCGGAAAGATCGCGCACTGTTACCGGTCCGCTCCGTCTGGTCATTTTCGGCCGAACGCGATTTAACACATCTATTGCAGGAGCAGCGGCCGGACGTGGTGCACGTCCACAACACTTTCCCGCTGTTCAGTGCGTCGGTGCTGCGAGCGGCGTACCGGCTGGACCTTCCGGTGGTGGCGACCCTGCACAACTTCCGGCTGATGTGTGCCAACGCGGTGCTGCAGCGCGACGGGCGCCCGTGCGAGTCCTGCGTCGGCCGGCTTCCGTTGGCCGGCGTACGGCACGGTTGCTATCGCGGGTCGCGGGTGCAGACGTTGCCGTTGGCGACGAGCATCGGCGTACACCACACGCTCGGCACGTGGCAGAAGTACGTGACCACGTTCGTCGTGCCGTCGGAGTTCGTCGCCGGGCGGTACGCCGCCCACGGCTTCGACCCGGACCGGATCGTGGTGAAGCCGCACGCGGTGCCGCACTCCGGCGCGGTCCGTCAGGGGCCTGGCGATGCGGTGGTGTTCCTCGGCCGGCTCGAGGAGGACAAGGGGTTCGCGGACCTGCTCCGGGCCTGGGACTCGTCCCTCGGCAGGCTGGTCGTGGTGGGCGACGGTCCGCTGCGGGCCGAGGCGGAGAGGCGGGCGGCGTCCGATCCGTCGATCCAGGTGAAAGGTCAACTACCGTGGGCCGAGGGCATGGAGGTACTGCGGTCCGCGCGCGTCGCCGTCGTACCGGCGCGTTCGTATGAGACCTTCGGACTCGTGGTGGTGGAGGCGTTCGCGCACGGGGTCCCCGTGGTCGCGTCCCGGCTGGGTGCGCTGGCGGAGCTGGTCGACGACGGCGAGACCGGCGCGCTGACCGAGCCAGGCGATCCGGAAGGGCTGCGGAAGGCGCTCGGGTTGGTCGGCGATCCCGTCACTTCGATAGCCTTCGGCGAACGAGCCCGACAGGTTTACCTCGACCGCTTCACCCCGGAGCGCGACCTCGCGGCCACGGAGAGGATCTACACCGATGCGATCGCCCGGCACGCGGACGGCGGGCGGACCCGCCGGGGACGCCGGGCGGGCCGTGGCGCATGACGGTGGAGCTGAGGTGAGCGCCCAGGAGAGCGGCCCCGACCGCCGCGAGGGCAGCGGCGCGGGCAGTGGCCTGGACAGCGGCCAGGTAAGCGGTCGGGAAACTGCCCGGGAACGCGCGCTGAACGGCCGACGGTATAAGGTCGGCGAGGGCGTGCGGGGTCACGTGGGGAACGATCGTTTGCTGGGGGATGGCGGTTTGTCGCGTACAGGATTTCTGGCCGGGGTCTTCGACCTGTTCCACGTCGGGCATCTCGACGTGCTCGGACAGGCCCGGCAGGCCTGCGACCGGCTGGTGGTGGGGGTGCTGACCGACGACTGGGCGTACGACGCCTGGGGTGCGCGGCCGTTCGTGCCGCTGGTCGAGCGGGCGCAGATCCTCGAGCACCTGCGCTGTGTCGACGAGGTGGTCGTGGTGGACGGCGTGCGGCCTGAGTGGCTGACCGGCGTACTGGGGGTACAGACCGTGTTCGCTGCCGGTGGGACCGACGGTGTGCTGGGCGTGGACGAGCTCGACGGGATTCCGCGCGAGCTGGTCAGTGTCCTGCCGGCCGGTCGCGGTTCCCGCAGCCCGATCCTGCGCGCCGCGATCGACCAGCGGCAGTCACGCAGCTCGGTGGCATGAGCGCGGTGTCACTGCGAGACGTCGTCGGCGAGTTGTCGCGTGCGCAGAAGCCGTCCGCGGGGACACCGGCGTATTCGCGCTTCGTGAACCGCCGGATCGGCCGGGTGTTCGCGGCCGCGGCCTTTCTCGGACGCCGTACGCCGAACCAGGTGAGCCTCGCGTCCGGCTTCTGCTCGCTGGCCGGGATCGTGCTGGTCGCGACCGTGCGGCCGTCGTTGTCGCTCGCGCTCGCGGTGACCGCGCTGCTCGTGCTCGGCTACGGGCTCGACTCCGCGGACGGTCAGCTGGCCCGGCTGCGCGGTGGCGGCTCGCCGCTCGGGGAGTGGCTCGACCACATGATCGACGCGGTCAAGATCGTCCTGCTGCACAGCGCCGTACTGATCTCGTTCTACCGGTTCGATGCCTTCAGCAACGAGGCGCTCCTGCTGATCCCGCTCGGCTACGTGTGCATGTCGTCGGTGCTGTTCTTCGGGCTGATCCTGATCGACCAGCTCCGCCGGCGGCACGGCGCGGCCCAGAAGCCCAACGAACGCGGCGATTCCGTGGTGAAGTCGTTGCTGATCGCACCGACCGACTACGGCGTCCTGTGCCTGGCCTTCCTGACCTTCGGCACCCCGTCGCTGTTCATCGTCCTGTACGGCGCCTTGCTCGCGGCCAACCTGTTGTTCCTTACGGCGGCGATCGCGAAGTGGTACCGGGAGATGGCCACGCTGGTGCCGGCGGTGCGCGGCTGATGGGGACCGTCGGGTACGCGCCGGGCGTGTACGACATGTTCCACATCGGGCACCTGAACATCCTGCGCCGCGCCCGCGAGCACTGCGACCACCTGATCGCCGGCGTGGTCGAGGACGACGTGGTCGCCCGGATCAAGGGCCGCCCACCGGTCGTCCCGCACGACGAGCGGATGGAGGTCGTCCGGGCCCTCGGCCTGGTCGACGAGGTGGTCAGCGACTGGTCCAGCGACAAGTTCGAGATGTGGAAGCAGCTCCGGTACGACGTCCTGTTCAAAGGTGACGACTGGAAGGGCACCGAGAAGGGGACGAGACTGGAGAGACTGCTCGGGGAGGTCGGCGCGAGCGTGCACTACTTCCCGTACACCGCCTCCACCTCGAGCACCGACCTGCGCAGGCTGCTGGAGGGGATGGGCTGATGTCGACCCGGCCGAAGGTCCTGCTCAGCGCGTACGCGTGCCGGCCGAAGGGCGGATCGGAGCCGGGTGCGGGCTGGGCCTGGGCGAAGGCGGCCGCGCGCGACCACGACGTCTGGCTGCTGACGCGTGGCAAGTTCGCGCACGAGATCGCCGAGGAGCTGGCGATCCGGCCGGTTCCGTCGCTGACCGTCGTACCGCTGGAGCTGCCGGCGTGGGTGCTGAGGCTGCGGCGACGGCCGGCGGACGTGTACTGGTACTACCCGCTGTGGCAGCGGCTGGCCGGACGGACGGCCCGGCGGCTGCACGCGGAGCACTCGTTCGACGTGATCCATCACCTGACGTTCGCGGTCGACTGGATGTCGGCGGGCGTGGTGGAGGAGTCGTCCGCGAAGGTGATCTGGGGCCCGGTCGGCGGGTCGACCACCGCGCCGCTGTCGATGACGCACTGGCTGGGTCCGCGGGGCCTGGTCGCCGAGTTGGTGCGGCGCGCGTACACCGGCGTACGGCGGCAGCTTACCGGACGGAAGCTGGCCCAGCGGGCCGACCTGATGGTTGCCCAGAACAACGATGTGGCCGAGGCGTTCCGCCCGTACGCCCGGGAGATCGTGGTGCAGCCGAACGTGGCGATCCGCCGGTTCACCGCGTCGGGACCGTACGAGCCGTTCGGTGCCCCGGGCATCAAGACCGCGCTGTTCGTCGGGCGGTTGATCCCGTGGAAGGGCGTGCTGCTCGGGATCAGCGCGCTGGCCCGGCCGGAGGCGTCGAACTGGGAGCTCCGGATCATCGGCGACGGCCCGGACTGGGGACGCGCCGAGCGGCTCGCCGAGGAGCTCGGGGTGCGCGATCGGGTCGAGTTCATGGGGCAGTTGCCGCGGGAGGACGTGCTGGCGGCGATGTTCCGCGCCGACGCGCTGCTGGCTCCGGCGTTGCGGGAGGCCGCCGGGTGGGCGGTCACCGAGGCACTCGCCTCCGGATGTCCGGTGGTGTGCGTCGGGCGGGGTGGTCCGGCCGTCATCGTCGGTCCGGAGGAAGGCGTGGTCGTGTCGTGGCGAGGTGACGTGGCGGGTGAGCTCGCGCGCGGGCTCGCGTCCCTGCGGGGCCGGATCACGCCGGTGGACCGCTGGGGCCCCGACCGCCTCCCCGACCTCCTCGCCACCTGGTACGCCCCGGCCCGCGTCTCCTCCTGATCGACTGATCGACTGACCGACCCCCATTTCGCTGGTTAACCCATGAGTTTGTGGGTTCTCCACCCGTGTTCACGGTGGATAACCCCGCATTTGATGGGTTGACCAGCGGGGCGGTGGGTCGCATTTGACGGGTTAACCAGCGGTTAGTCGCGGGCGGTTTTGCCGGGGAGGGCGAGCATGCGGTCGAGGGCGAGCTTGGCGTACTTCTCGGTGTCGGCGTCGACCTTGATCGGGTTGACGACGTGGCCGGCGACCAGGTTCTCCAGCGCCCAGACGAAGTGCGGCAGGTCGATCCGGTTCATGGTGGCGCAGTAGCAGACCGCCTTGTCCAGGAAGACGATGCTCTTGTCGGGGTGCTGCTTGGCCAGCCGCTGGACCAGGTTCAGCTCGGTGCCGACCGCCCACGACGTACCGGGCTCGGCGCTCGCGAGGGTGTCGATGATGTACTCCGTCGACCCGACCAGATCCGCCTTCGTGACGACGTCGTGCCGGCACTCGGGGTGCACGATCACGTTGACGTCAGGGATGCGCGCCCGTACGTCGTCGACCGACGCGGCGGTGAACCGGCCGTGTACCGAGCAGTGCCCACGCCACAGAATCATCTTCGCGGCCGCGAGCTGCTCGCGGGTCAGCCCACCGCCCGGCTTGTGCGGGTCGTACACCACGCAGTCGTCGAGGCTCATGCCCATCTTCAGTACGGCGGTGTTCCGGCCGAGGTGCTGGTCGGGCAGGAACAGCACCTTCTCGCCCTGCTCGAACGCCCACTCGAGCGCGGTGTCGGCGTTGCTCGACGTACAGACGGCACCGCCGTTGCGGCCGCAGAAGGCCTTGATGTCGGCGCTCGAGTTCATGTACGTCACCGGCACGGTCACGTCGGCGACACCCGCGTCGGCGAGCGCGTCCCAGGCCGCCTCGACCTGCTGGATCCGGGCCATGTCGGCCATCGAGCACCCGGCGGCCAGGTCGGGCAGGATCACCGTCTGCCCGTCGTTGGTCAGGATGTCGGCGGACTCGGCCATGAAGTGCACACCGCAGAAGACGATGTACGGCGCGTCCGGCCGGGCCGCCGCGTCCCGGGCGAGCTTGAACGAGTCACCGGTGACGTCGGCGAACTGGATCACCTCGTCGCGCTGGTAGTGGTGACCGAGCACGAACACCTGGTCGCCGAGCGCCGCCTTCGCCTTGAGCGCCCGCTCGACCAGGTCCGGGTCGGACGCCGGCGGCAGCGCTCCCGGGCACTCGACGCCCCGCTCCGAGTGAGGGTCGGTGTTCTGTCCCAGGAACAGCAGAGGAAGAGCCTTCGGGCCGTCCGCAGTAGTCGTCACGTCAAACATCGTGCCACGTCGCGCGCCCACGACCGCGTGGTACACCTCACTGCCCAGACTGTGAAATCGATACTCTCCGAGAGTGAAGATCGCAGGCCTGCTCCTGGCCGCCGGCGCCGGCCGCCGCCTGGGCACCCCGAAGGCCCTGGTCCGCGACGCGGCCGGCGTTCCGTGGGTCGTGCTGGCCGGCCGCTTGCTCCGGTCCGCCGGCTGCTCGCCTCTGGTCGTCGTAGTCGGAGCATCCGCTGATCGGGTCCGGGCGGAACTCGCGGCGGAGCCTGTCGAGGTAGTCGAGGCAACCGACTGGGCGGAGGGCATGGGCGCCTCCCTCCGAGCCGGTCTGCACGCCCTCGCCTCTGAGCACGACGTGCCGCTGCCTTCTCCCGATCACGGCGCCGGCATCGCCGTCGCTCTAGTCGTGCCTGTCGATGTCCCGGGTCTCACGCCGGACGTGCTGCGTCGGGTGGCTGCTCGGGCAGACCGGTCGGCCTTGGTGCGGGCGACGTACGGCGGGCGGCCTGGGCATCCCGTCGTACTCGGGCGTGATCACTGGGACGGAGTGATCGCGGCGGCGGTGGGGGATCAGGGCGCGCGAGCGTACTTCGCGGAGCATCCGCCGGTGGAGGTCGAGTGTGGGGATCTCGCGGACGGGCGGGACGTGGACACGGTGGACGACCTGCCGGACGGGCATCGGATCGGCTGAGCCTTGGCAACCCGGGCGCACCGGGTGATCCTGGGCAGATGAACGCCGTCGGCTCCGCGGCAGAGCTCGCCGGGCGTCTGCGCGGAACCGGGTACCTCGCCGACGACGGCCTGGCCACGGTCGGCTACCTCGCGCTCGCGCTCCACCGCCCGCTGCTCCTCGAAGGCGAACCCGGCACCGGCAAGACCAGCCTCGCCGCAGCCATCGCCGAGGCCCTCGGCCTCCAGTTGATCCGCCTCCAGTGCTACGAAGGCATCGATGCGACCCAGGCGCTCTACGACTGGGACTTCCCCCGCCAGATCCTCCACCTCCGAACCATCGAAGCCACCCGACCGGTCTCGCCCGACTCCGGCGCTCCTGACCCAGGGGCTGCAGGTTTGCTCGAGGAGGTCGAAAGGTCTCTGTTCGACGAGCGGTTCCTGTTGGCCCGGCCGGTGTTGCGGGCGCTTCGGGAGAGTCCGGCCGTGCTGCTCGTGGACGAGATCGACCGGGCGGACGACGAGTTCGAGGCGTTCCTGCTCGAAGTGCTGTCGACGTACGAGGTGACGATCCCGGAGTTCGGCACCATCACCGCGAAGGAGCCGCCGGTCGTCGTACTCACGTCCAACCGCACCCGCGAGGTCCACGACGCGTTGAAGCGCCGCTGCCTCTACCACTGGATCGACCACCCCGGTCTGGCGCGCGAGGTCGAGATCGTCCGCACCCGACTGCCGGAGGTGTCGCAGCGCCTGGCTGAGCAGGTAGCGCGTTCGGTGCAGCGCATGCGCGACCTGGACCTGCTCAAGCCGCCAGGTGTCGCCGAGACGCTCGACTGGGCCCGGGCGCTTGATGCACTCGGCACCGACACGCTCAACGTCGAGACGGCAGCTGCGACGCTGGGAGCGGTGCTGAAGTACCGCGAAGACACGGACCGGGTCCGTGAGTCGCTGGACCGGCTACTGGCGAGCTGAGACTCCTATGACCGCACCAGACCTCGCCTTGGCCGGTTTCGCATCTGCACTCCGGCACGCTGGTCTGGCTGTCACCGCCGACCGCGTCCACCTCTTCCTCCGGGCGGTCGCCGCGCTGGACGCCTCTGCCACGGCTGACGTCTACTGGGCCGGTCGCGCCGCTTTGTGCAGCGGTCCGGACGACACTGCGCGCTACGACGAGGTATTCGAGGCGTGGTTCGCCGGTCAGCGGTCCGGTCGCGCTATCCGCCGTACGACGTCGACGAGTGTGCAGGCCGCGCTGGGCGACAGCGGGACCGGCGACGAGAGCGACCGCGCGGTGAACGTCTCCGCGAGTACGACGGAAGTGCTGCGCCACCGTGACGTCGCCGAGCTGTCCGCTCGGGACCGGGCCGAGCTGGCCAGGCTGTTCGGCACACTCCGGCCCCGTGTCCCGGTACGTCGTACGTCGCGCCGCCGCCCGTCGCACCGAGGCGACATCGACCCGTGGCGGACGCTCCGAGCCCAGCTACGGCAGGTGGGCGAGCCGGCGCGGGTGCTGTACCGCCGCCACGGCACTCGGCCGCGTCGCGTCGTACTGCTCGTGGATGTGTCCGGCTCGATGCGTCCGTACGCCGACAGCCTGCTGCGACTCGCGCACACGCTGGTCCGGGCCGCACCACGGTCGGTGGAGGTCTTCACGATCGGCACTCGGCTCACGCGGGTGACTCCGGCGATGCGGCACCGCGATGCCGAGTTCGCGTTGCGGTTGGCGGGCGACGTCGTACCCGACTGGTCTGGCGGTACGCGTCTGGGTGAAGTGCTCAAGGTGTTTCTGGATCGGTGGGGTCAGCGCGGCACTGCGCGGCGAGCGGTCGTGGTGGTGTGCAGTGACGGGTGGGAGCGCGGGGACGCGTCGCTGCTCGGCGCACAGCTGGAGCGGCTGGCCGGACTGGCACATCGGGTCGTCTGGCTGAACCCACATCGCGGCAAGCCCGGATACCTGCCGGTGCAGGCGGGGATCGTCGCCGTACTGCCCCACGTCGACAACCTCGTCGCAGGCCACAGCCTGGCCAGCTTCGCGGACCTCCTGGAGGTGGTGGCCGATGCGTGATGTGCTCGAGCGGCTGGTGGAGTGGTGGAGCGCGGGGGAGTCGGTTGCCGTGGGCACCGTCGTGGCGACGTTCGAGTCGGCGCCGCGTCCACCCGGCGCAGTGATGCTCGTCGGACCCGGTGGCGAGGCGGTCGGCAGCGTATCCGGCGGGTGCGTCGAGGGCGCCGTCTACCAACTCGGCGAGGAGATCCTGGACTCCGGCGAGCCGACCCTCCAGCGGTACGGCGTCAGCGACGAGTCGGCGTTCGCAGTCGGCCTCACGTGCGGCGGCATCATCGACATCTTCGTCGAGCGCGTCGACCGTACGTCGTACCCGTGGCTCGGCGAGGTCGCCGCCGACATCACCGCCGGCCGCCCGGTCGCCGTAGCCACGGTCGTCGCCCACCCCGACCCGACACGCATGGGCCGCCGCCTCGTGGTCCGCCCCCTCCCGAACGGCCAGCCGGAAGGCCAGGCGTCCGTGGACAGCGCCGGACCGGCGCTGTCCCCGGATGGTGGGGCTTCGGTCGGAGCTGTGGGGAGTCTGGGGTCGGCGCGGGCGGATGATGCGGTGGCGGACGATGCGCGTGGATTGTTGGCGGCCGGCCGGACGGAGACGTTGGAGTACGGGCCGGACGGGCAGCGGCAGGGCGAAGGGATGCGGGTGTTCGTGTCGTCGTACGCGCCGGTGCCGCGGATGCTGGTGTTCGGCGCGATCGACTTCGCGGCCGCGGTGGCGAAGCTCGGCGGGTTCCTCGGCTACCGGGTCACGGTGTGCGACGCACGGGGTGTCTTCGCGACGGCCTCGCGGTTCCCGTCCGCGGACGAGGTGATCGTCGACTGGCCGCACCGGTACCTCGCGGCAGAGGCGGCGGCCGGGCGCATCGACGGTAGGACGGTCATCTGCGTGCTCACGCACGACCCGAAGTTCGACGTACCGCTCCTCGAGGTCGCACTCCGGCTGCCTGAGCTCGCCTACATCGGTGCGATGGGTTCGCGCCGTACGCACGACGACCGGGTCAAACGCCTCCGCGAAGCCGGCCTCACCGACGCGGAGATCGGCCGCCTCGCCAGCCCGATCGGCCTGGACCTCGGCGCCCGCACTCCCGAGGAGACCGCGGTCAGCATCGCCGCCGAGATCATCGCCCTCCACTGGGGCGGCGCCGGCACCCGCCTCACCACCCAACCCGGCCCCATCCACCACTGACCCCGCCACCACCGACCCAAGCAACACCAGCCGCGCCGACCACGGACCGGGCCCACCATCCGCCCACCCACCACGACCTGCCACCACCAACTGCACCCGCCACAGATTCGCCCAGCACGGACCACCGGACCCCCGACCGCGGGCGCCGCCCGATCGCCGTACCCACCCACCCCCGACTCCGCCAACTCGTCGTCGCCCCGCCAGCGCGGCTGGTTGAAAGTGGTTCGATGTCTTGTGGTGAAGATCACACGGGAGCAGGATCGGGGCAGGTGGGTGTTTACCTCTGGAGGCGGGGCGATGAGCCGTATCACGGTGCAAGTCGACGGAAGCAGCTACACGGACGACGTGGAGCCGCGCACGCTGCTCGTGCACTACCTGCGCGAGCAACTGGGGAAGACGGGGACAGTGATCGGCTGCGACACCGGCAACTGCGGGTCGTGCACGGTCCACCTCGACGGGAAGAGCGTGAAGTCGTGCTCGCTGCTCGCGGTCCAGGCCGACGGGCACGAGATCACCACGATCGAGGGCCTCGCGACCAACGGGCAACTGCATCCGATGCAGCAGGCGTTCCACGAGAACCACGCCCTGCAGTGCGGTTACTGCACGCCGGGGATGATTCTGCAATCGCTCGATCTGATTGCCGACAATCCGAATCCGAGCGAGGACGAGATCCGGCACGGTCTCGAGGGCAACCTGTGCCGCTGCACCGGCTACCAGAACATCGTCCGCGCCGTACAGGCCGCCGCCGCCGGAGGTGACCGATGACCGCGACCGAAGAACGCCCGGCCGCCGAGATCGGCAACCCGCGCCGGCGCAAGGAGGACGCCCGGCTGATCACCGGCCGCACCAAGTGGACCGACAACGTCGTCCTGCCCGGCATGCTGCACCTCGCGATGGTCCGCAGCCCGTTCGCGCACGCGCGGATCACCGGTGTTGACACCGAGGCAGCACGGGCGTCGTCCGGCGTGGTCGCCGTACTGACCGGGGCCGACCTGGCCGAAGAACAAGGCGGACTGCCGTTCGCGTGGACGGCGACGCCGGAGCAGAAGCAGCCTAACCACCCCTCGGTCGCCGTCGACACGGTGAACTTCGCCGGCGAGATCGTCGCCGTGGTGGTCGCCCGGTCCGCGGCCGAGGCGCACGACGGCGCCGACCTGGTCGACGTGGACTACGAGGAGCTCCCGGCCGCGCTCGACCTGAAGGCGGCCGCGGCCGACGAGGTGCTCGCGCATCCCGACCTCGGCACCAACGTGTCGGCGACGTTCGTGTACGACTCGGCCGAAGCCGGCCACGGCGGTGACGTCGAGGCCGCGATCGCGGCGGCCCGCGACGGCGGCATCGTGATCGAACGCGAGTTCCGCCAGCAGCGACTGATCCCGTCGTTCATGGAGCCGCGGTCGATTGTCGTCGATCCGACCAGCGAACAATTGACCGTGTGGGACTCGACCCAGGTGCCGCACTTCGTCAAGATCTTCACCTCCCTGGTCCTCGGCATCCCCGAGCACAAGATCCGCGTGATCGCGCCCGACGTCGGCGGTGGCTTCGGCGGCAAGCTGCAGTTCACCCCGGAGGAGGTGCTGACGGTCATCGCGGCCCGTCGTACCGGAAAGCCCTGTAAGTACACGGAATCGCGGTCGGAGTCGCTGATGGCGGCGCACCACGGCCGCGACCAGTGGCAGAAGGTCACGTTGTCCGCGGACCGCGACGGCAACGTCACCGGGCTGAAGGTCGACCTGCTCGCCGACATGGGCGCGTACCTCGGGCTGGTCTCGGCGGGCGTGCCGATCCTCGGCGCCCTGATGTACAACGGCATCTACAAGTTCCCGTCGTACCGGCTGAGTTGCACGAACGTCTTCACCAACAAGGCCTGGACCGACGCGTACCGCGGCGCCGGCCGGCCGGAGGCGACGTTCGCGATCGAGCGGATGATGGACGAGCTCGCCGCGCACCTCGGCGTCGACCCACTCGAGATCCGCGAGCGGAACTGGATCAAGCACGAGGAGTTCCCGTTTCCGACGGTCTCCGGGCTGCGCTACGACTCCGGCAACTACGAGGCCGCGACGTCGAAGGCCAAGGAGCTCTTCGGGTACGACGACCTGCGCGCCGAGCAACGCAAGCGCCGGGAGTCCGGCGACTCGGTCCAGCTCGGCATCGGCGTCTCGACGTACACCGAGATGTGCGGGCTGGCGCCGTCGCGCTGGCTCGGCTCGATGGGGTACGTCGGTGGCGGCTGGGAGCACGCGACGGTCCGGATGCTGCCGACCGGGAAGGTCGAGGTGATCACCGGGACGAGTCCGCACGGGCAGGGGCACGAGACGGCGTGGAGTCAGCTGGTCGCCGATCGACTGGGGGTCGCGTTCGAGGACGTCGAGGTGCTGCACGGTGACACGCAGGTCGCCGGCCGCGGACTCGACACGTACGGCTCGCGGTCACTCGCCGTCGGCGGGATGGCGGTGCTCGCCGCGGCCGACAAGGTGATCGAGAAGGCGAAGCCGATCGCGGCGCACCTGCTCGAGGCGAACGCGGACGATCTCGAGTTCTCCGCCGGCCGGTTCGGTGTCCGTGGCACCGAGTCCGGGATGTCGATGGGCGAGTTGGCGTTCGCGGTCTTCCAGGGGCACAAGCTGGACGGCGGCGCGGAGCGGTCGCTGGACGCGGACGCGACGCTCGAGCCGGACGACTTCTCGTTCCCGCACGGCACGCACCTGTGTGCGGTCGAGGTCGACACCGAGACGGGCGCGACGAAGATCCGGTCCTACGTGAGCGTTGACGACATTGGGATTGTCGTCAATCCACTCATCGTCGAGGGTCAGGTCCACGGCGGCCTGGCACAGGGGATCGCCCAGGCGTTGTACGAGGAAGCCGTCTACGACGAGGCCGGCACCTTGGTGACCGGCTCCTTCGACCAGTACCTGGTCCCGTCGCCGCCCGACCTGCCGCGGTTCGTCACCGAGCGGACCGAGACGCCGGCGACGACGAACCAGCTAGGGGTGAAGGGTGTCGGCGAGGCGGGCACGATCGCCTCGACGCCGGCCGTGGTGAACGCGGTTATCGACGCGGTCCGCCACCTCGGGGTGTCTGAGGTGCCGATGCCGTGTACGCCGTACCGAGTCTGGAAGGCACTGCAGGGGAGGGCGGACTCATGATTCCCGCGGCTTTCGAGTACTTCGCGCCGACGTCGGTGGACGAGGCGGTGTCGTTACTGCGTGAGCACACCGACGCCAAGGTGCTGGCCGGCGGCCAGAGCCTCCTGCCGGTACTGCGGCTGCGGCTGGCGGCACCTGAGTCGATTGTCGACATTGGGAAGATCGACGAACTGCGCGGCGTCCGCGACGACGGCGACGCGCTGGTGATCGGTGCGCTGACCGCGCACACCACGGTTCAGACCGATCCGCTGATCGGCGAGCACACCCGGCTGATCTCGTTGGCGGCGGCAACGATCGCGGATCCGCAGGTACGCCACCGCGGGACGTTCGGCGGCTCGCTCGCGCACGCCGATCCGGCCGGCGACCTGCCCGCGGTCGCGGTCGCGCTCGACGCGTCGATGGAGATCGCCGGCCCGGACGGTCGCCGTACCGTCGGCGCACGCGATTTCTTCCAGGGCGTGTTCAGTACGGCGCTCGCCGACGACGAACTGCTGGTCGAGATCCGGGTGCCGAAGTACACCGGCTGGGGCGCGCACTACGAGAAGTTCACCATGGTCGCGCAGGGGTGGCCGATCGTCTCGGTCGCCGCCGCGGTCCGGCTGGACGGCGACTCGATCGCGGAAGCGCGGGTCGCGTTCAGCAACATGGGTTCGACGCCGATCCGCGCGCACGCCGTGGAGGATTCGCTCATCGGCCGGCCGGCGACCGCCGAGGCCGTCCGCGAAGCCGCCGCCCGCGCGGCCGACGGGACATCCCCGGTGACCGACCTCAACGGTGACGCCGAGTACCGCCGGCACCTGGCGTCGGTGCTGACCCGGCGGGCGGTGCTGGCCGCGGCAGGTACCGGATGAGGCTCGAGCACAAGTTCGTCGTACCGGCACCGGTCGAGCAGGCCTGGGCCGCGTTCAACGACCTCGAACGGGTGGTGCCGTGTTTCCCCGGCGCCACCCTGACGTCGTACGACGGCGACGACTTCGCCGGGACGTGCAAGGTGAAGCTCGGGCCGGTGTCGCTGCAGTACGCCGGCACCGGCACCTTCGTCGAACGCGACCCGGCGGACCACCACGCCTTGGTCGAGGCCAAAGGCAAGGACCGTCGCGGAAACAGCACGGCGTCCGTCCGGGTCACCGCGCGGCTGGAGTCCGCCGGGGCCGACTCCACCGCGGTCAGTGTCGACACCGACCTCACCGTCACCGGCCGTCCCGCGACGTTCGGCCGCGGGCTGATCCAGGACGTCTCCGACCAACTCCTCGCCCAGTTCATCACCTGCCTTACCACGACCCTGACCACGCCAGCCGCGGCCGAACCGTCAGCCGAATCCACAGCATCAACCGCCCCGTCCGCCGCTGCATCGGGGACATCGGGCGCGTCACCCACCTCCGGCAGCGCTCCATCCGCACCCAGCGCCCGCACCCAACCTGCCTCTGGTAGCGCGCCCACCACGCCGGTCCCGGACACGGCACTCACCTCGGGCAGCGCATCCGCAGCGGCGGCCTCGGGCTCAGCGCCCACCGCCGGGAACACACCCGGGCCGCCCACCGCGGCCACCGCACCTACCGCATCCACGACGCCCACCGCATCCGCGTCGAGCACTGCGCCTACCGGGCCGACCTCAAGCGCCACGCCCACCGCCCCCGCGGCGAGCACTGCGCCTACTGGGCAGAACTCGAGCACCGCTTCCGATCCGCCGGTGACGTCATCCCTCGACCTCGGCTCCGCGCTCATCCCGGCCTTGGCCCGCCGCGCCCGCCCCTACCTCATCGGCGCAGCACTCGCACTCGTCCTCCGCCGCCTGCTCCGCCGCTGACACTCCCGCACCGTCGCACCCGACATACTCCGCCGCTCACAACCCCTGCACCGCCGCAGCCGACGTACTCCACCATCGACCCATCAGCCGCCGCGCCGGGCTCGACGGTACTTCGCGGCCCGCGCCCGGTTCTGACACTGCACCGAGCAGAACCGCCGCCGCCCCGCCGGCGACCCGTCGACATAGATGTCCGCACACCCACCGTCGACACAGATCCCCAACCGTCCCGGCTCCTCATCCGCCAACTGCCCCCGCAGCGCCAGCAACGCCGCGGCCAGCAGCGCGTCGTCCCGATCCGTCCACCACGTCCGCCGTACGACGCCGTCCGCCATCGCGACATCCGGCCGTACGTCGATTGTCGACAACAGCCCGGACACCGCGGCGACCCGACCCGCCGTACCGTCCGCGGCGAAGATCCCGAAGACCGTGTCGGCGAACCGGGCCACGTCCTCGTCCGTCAGCGAGTCGGCCACCGCAGCCGGGAGGCCGGCCCGGCCGACGTGGTCCGCGAGCGGCGGCACGTACGACCTCGCTCCCGCGCGCCGCGGCTCGGCACCCCAGCCGTTGACCAACTCGACCAGAGCTCCCAGCGGCATCGGCTCCACCTGGACTCGCACGCGCCAAACATAACGCGTTGAACCGGGTTATCGCGTTGCGCAGTCCACCTCGGCACCGTAACGTGATGAACCGAAGAATCCCGTGACGCCCCAGGAGGACCGATGACGGCGCGCATGCGGGACGTCGCCCGGCGGGCCGGCGTCTCGGTCAAGACCGTCTCCAACGTCATCAACCACTACCCGCACGTCACCCCGCAGACGCGCGCCAAGGTGCTGGCCGCGATCGCCGACCTGGACTACCGTCCCAACCTCGGCGCCCGCTCCTTGCGCAAGGGTCGCTGCGGCGTCATCGCCCTGGTCGTCCCCGACCTCACCTCGCCGTACTTCGCCGCCTTGGCCGGAGCCGTCGCCCGCGCCGCCAAGAAGACCGGCGTAGCCGTCCTGATCGACCAGACCGACGGCGACCCCACCGCGGAAGCCCAAGCCCTCGACGGCCTCCGCGACCGCCTGGTCGACGGCATCCTCCTGTGGCCGGAGACCTCGGCCGGGCCGGTTCCAGCCCCGACGCGTCCGCTGGTCCTCCTCGGTCCCGGTCGTCCCGACCTCATCCACGACGACCGCGTGCCGCTCGGGACGTCGTCGCGACCTGACGCCAAGACAGTCGCCGACACAGCGGTAGCCCTCCTACTCGACCGCGTGTCTCGCGCCGCCCAGCCGCGCCCCGCCAGTACGTGCTGATCGGACCAAGCCGCTCGCTCCTCCCGCCAGGTCGTCCGCTGCCCCCGCCAGGCCGCTTGCTGCTCCTGCCACGCCGCTTGCTGCTCCTGCCACGCCGCTTGCTGCTCCTGCCAGGCCGTTCGCTGCTTCCGCTAGGCCGTTCGCTGCTCCCGCGAGCCTGTTACGACTCCTCGAACTCGGGCGGTCCGCCGGCGGGCCACTCGACCAGCTCGATGCGGTAGCCGTCGGGGTCGATCAGCCAGGAGGTCTTCGGCCCGTCAGGACCGGCCGGATGCTCCTCCGCCCCCGGTTCGAGCCCGGCCTCGGTGAGCCGCTTGATGGTTTCGCTCAGCGACTCGACCTCGATCGCGAGGTGCTCGAAGCCACCGATCTCCACCTTCCCGTCGGCAGGCCGGTGCACCAGTTCGAGCGACACCGACTTCTCGTCGGAAAGCTTCAGCCACACCAGGCTGCCCCCGTCGCCGAGGGGCACGGTGCCGAGCTCGGTGTAGCCCACGGTCCGGTAGAAGGCGAGCGATCGTTCGAGGTCGGTCACGCGGTAGGCGAAGAGGATTGTCTTCATGCCGACGATCCAACGATGCTTCGTGCCGACGAGTCAACGGACTAGACCGGAGCGGGTGTCCGCGACCTGGCTGCCCAGCGGCGTGTGCGCAGCGAGGTGGGAGAGGATGTCGGCATGCGAGTGCTTATTGCGCCGGACAAGTTCGCGGGGACGTTGACAGCGGTCGAGGCTGCGGCGGCGATCGAGGAAGGCTGGCGGCGGCGGGATCCCGGCGCGGAGGTACTGGTCGCGCCGATGGCGGACGGTGGCCCCGGATTCATCGACGTACTCTCGTCCGTCGTCGACGGCACTCTGCTCTCGGTGACGGTCCGCGGCCCGCTCGGCGAGGACACCCCGGCCACGGTCCTGCTCGCGGGCGAGACGGCGTACGTCGAGACCGCGCAGGCCTGCGGCCTTCACCTGGTTGAGCCGAAGCAGCGCCGGCCCGAGGACGCGACGACGTACGGCGTCGGTCAGCTGCTCGCCGCCGCGGTCGACGCCGGCGCCAAGCGGATCATCCTCGGACTCGGTGGATCCGGGACGAACGACGCCGGGGCCGGTCTGCTCGCCGCGCTCGGAGCGACCGCCGTCGGTGGCAGCCTGGACGCCGGCGCGGCCGGGCTCGCATCGCTGACCGAGGTCGACCTGGAGCCGGCGCGGGAGCGGATGGCCGGGATCGAGTTCGTCGCCGCGAGTGACGTGGAGAACCCGATGCTCGGGCTGCGCGGCGCGACCAACGTCTTCGGCAGCCAGAAGGGGATTGTCGACAATCGGAAACCTGAGGTCGACGGCTGGCTGACGCACTTCGCCGAACTCGCCGACCGCAAGACCGCGGACAAGAAGGGTGCGGGCGCGGCCGGTGGACTCGGGTACGCCTTGCTCCTCCTCGGCGCCGAACGCGTGTCGGGCATCGACCTGGTCGCGGACCTGACCGGTTTGAAGGAGAAGGCGTCGCGGGTCGATCTCGTGCTCAGCGGTGAAGGTGCCTTCGATTTCCAGTCGCGTGACGGCAAGGTGGTCGCCGGTGTCGCGAAGGTGGCGAACGACGCGATGCGACCGTGCGTCGTACTGGCCGGCAAGGTCCTGATCGGCGGACGGGAGATGCGCACGATGGGCGTCGAGTCGGCGTACTCGCTGGTCGACGCGGTGGGGGAGGCCCAGGCCTTCGCCGACCCCCACGGCTCCCTGGCCGCCGTCGCCGAGCGCGTCGCCAAAACCTGGGCCCGATAACCCCGTTGGTACGCCGCAACGCGACCGGCGGTCGCCGCCCGCCCCCGAGCCGCCGCCGAGTCGCCCGCCTGCCCCGAGTCGCCGGCGAGTTGCCCCGCCTGCCCCGAGCTGTCGCCAACCTGCTCGGAGTCACCGGCGAGTCGCTCGCCTGCCCCAAGCCGCGCCAACCTGCCCGAGCCGCGCCGACCTGCCGGCAGTCGTCCGCCTCCCCCCGAGCCGTCGCCGCCTGCCCCCGAGCCGCCGGCGAGTCGCCTGAGGGGCCGGATCCGTACAGGTCGCGGGCTGGCTCGTGGGCTTGGGGCGTGTCCGGTCAGCGAGGTAGGTAGTTGATCCGGGAAATTGGTGTGCGACCATGGGAATGGTTCCGGATCGGCGGTTGTTGGCCCGGAATGACAGCGGACTTTCCGCGCGCGGCTGCCTGCCCACCAGCAGCCGGGCGCTCACGAGATGACTGGAGTCAGGAATGACTGAAGCGCAGACCGAGCAGGCCGTCGCCACTGGTGTGATCCTCACCGACGGGGCCGCCGCCAAGGTGAAGGCGCTGCTCGAGCAGGAAGGCCGCGACGACCTCGCGCTGCGGGTCGCCGTACAGCCGGGTGGTTGCTCCGGGCTGCGGTACCAGCTGTTCTTCGACGAGCGCCAGCTCGACGGTGACGTGGTGGCCGACTTCAACGGCGTCAACGTCGTGACCGACCGGATGAGCGCGCCGTACCTGAAGGGCGCCTCGATCGACTTCGTCGACACCATCGAGAAGCAGGGCTTCACGATCGACAACCCGAACGCCACCGGCTCCTGCGCCTGCGGCGACTCGTTCAACTGATCCACCGAAAGCCCCGCTCCTCACCCCATCCGGGCCCGAGGAGCGGGGCTTTCGCATGCCCGCACACAGCCCTCGCACTCGCCCAGCCGCACCAGAGGCGGCACGGCTCGCGTGCCGGTGGGCGCTGGTCCGATCCCCAGTCCAGGCCCGAGCCGCAGCCCGACCCCAGCCCCAAGCCCCAGCCTCAGCCTCAACGTCCCAGGGCCGGGCCTCACGGCGATTGTGACCAACGGTTGTGGGGGGCTTACCGGCGGTGGGTGCTTGCTGTTCACGAATGCACATGGTTAACCTTCGGATTGTCAACAAAACTACGACCGGCGGTCCGGGTGCGTCTCGCGCTGTGAGGCGGGCACGTTCGCAGAACGCGTAGGCGAGTGCTCGAAGCGACTTCCGGGCACCCGGGTGCAGGTCGTGTGACGACAGGAGGACCCCGTGGACGCCGAGAGTCAGCCGCCGGTTAGCAGGAAGCCGTCGGTCGAGAACGAACCGCCCCCCGGGGTGCTGAAGAAGGCGATCTCCGCCTCGGCCATCGGCAACGCGACCGAGTGGTTCGACTACGGCATCTACGCCTACGGCGTGACCTACATCTCGGCCGCGATCTTCCCGGGCGACACCGAAGAGGCGACCCTGCTCGCGCTGATGACGTTCGCCGTGTCGTTCCTGGTCCGGCCGCTCGGCGGGCTGATCTGGGGTCCGCTCGGCGACCGCCTCGGGCGCAAGCACGTCCTGGCGATCACGATCCTGTTGATGTCCGGCGCGACCCTGTGCGTCGGCCTCGTCCCGACGTACGACGCGATCGGGTTGTGGGCGCCGATCCTGCTGGTGCTGCTCCGGATGATCCAGGGCTTCTCGACCGGCGGGGAGTACGGCGGTGCCGCGACGTTCATGGCGGAGTACGCGCCGAGTCGCCGGCGTGGATTCCTCGGCAGCTTCCTGGAGTTCGGCACGCTGGCCGGCTTCTCGCTCGGTGCGCTGCTGATGCTCGGCTTCTCGCTCGTGCTCGGCGACGACGCGATGCACTCGTGGGGCTGGCGGCTGCCGTTCCTGGTCGCCGCGCCGCTCGGCCTGGTCGGCGTCTACCTCCGGTCCCGGCTCGAGGACACCCCGGTGTTCCGTGAGCTCGAGGAGAAGGGTCAGAAGGAAGAGGAGACGAAGACCCAGTTCAAGGATCTGCTGGCCGGCTACTGGAAGCCGATCCTGCAGCTCGGCGGTCTGGTCGTCGCGCTGAACGTCGTCAACTACACCCTGCTCACGTACATGCCGACGTACCTGGAGAGCGAGATCGGCCTCAGCTCCGACGAGTCGCTGATCGTGCCGATCATCGGAATGTTGACAATGATGGTGTTCCTGCCGTTCGCCGGCCGGATCTCGGACCGCGTCGGCCGCAAGCCACTGTGGTGGTTCTCGCTGGCCGGACTGTTCGTGTTCGGCGCGCCGATGTTCCTCCTGATGGGGACGAACCTGGTCGGCGCGATCGTCGGGTTCGCCGTACTCGGCCTGCTGTACGTGCCGCAGCTGGCGACGATCTCGGCCACCTTCCCGGCGATGTTCCCGACCCACGTCCGGTACGCCGGTTTCGCGATCGCCTACAACGTGTCGACCTCGTTGTTCGGCGGTACGGCGCCCGCGGTCAACGACTGGCTCACGGCCGAGACCGGCAACGCGCTGATGCCGGCGTACTACATGATGGCCGCCTGCGTCATCGGCGCGATCGCTCTCTTCAAGGTCCCGGAAACGACACGCTGTCCGCTCAACGGCACCGCGATCCCAGGCACCGACGAGGCCTTGCCGCCAGTGGCATTGGAGCCGGCCAAGGCCTGAACGCCGTCGCCCGGCATCCACTGGAGGAGCTCAGCGGATCAGGAGCCCGTCGCGATCAAGCGATGGGCTCCTGCAATTCGGTCACCCAATGGCCTGGGTCGTCCGGGCAGTCGAGGTAGAGCTCCCGCGCAGGTTCGCCGGACCGATAGTTGTTGTCGTCGATCCAGCGAGCGAGCGCCTGCCACGCGGGGAGCACCTGGTCGATCGGCCCGCGGTGTACGAGCGTTGCGGCTCGCACGGCGGGCAGGTCGATCACCTCGAGGCCGTTGAGGTTGCCCTCGGCATCGATCGATGCCGGAACGGTCGCGTGGACGACGGCTTCGTCCTCGGACCGCTCCGATCGCTCGTACAGACAGGTCAGTCGGCCGGCTGGATATACAGCGGCCCCGGGAAGCCGCCGACCGAGCTCGGCGCACAGGGGACGGACGACGGGACCGATGTCCTCGGGCGTGGAGCTCGCGGCGGTGCCGGTCAGCCCTACCAGGCGTGCGGCGGGGAGCTGTTTGATCACGACGTCGACAGTCGGTGGCTCACCCTCGATGCCGCGGAGACGTGCCTCGACCTGGGCCAGCCGGGCAACGCTCTCGGCGACGGTAGACTCGAGTTCCGCGCGGCGGATTGTCAACAATGCGCGCAGCTCTACCGGGCTGACCTCGTCGGCGATCATCGTCCGCACCTGCTCGAGCGAGAACCCGAGATCCTTCAGCGCAACGATCCGGTTGAGCTCCGCGAACTGCCCCGCGTCGTAACTGCGGTACCCGGTCGCCGGATCCACGTGGGCCGGCCGCAACAATCCGATCGCGTCGTAGTGCCGCAACATCCGCACCGACACCCGCCCGTGCCTGGCAAAGTCCCCGATCGCGAACAATCCCGACCTCCCATCCACCTCGAGTCAACCACCAGACCTGGCCTTGGCGCGCGCCAACGCGAGATCACCCTGCACCTCCAGCACGCCGACCGTGTCGGCGCCGTCGGCGGCGGCGCGGCTGGCTCCGGCGAGTCGATCGCCATCCCATCACCGCTCGGCTACACCGTCTCCGGTCCAGATCATCGCCACTGCGTGGGTGGTGGGTGAGGGCTGCCGTCTTTGAATCGGTCGCCGGCGCCGGTGATGGTGAACGTGCCGCGCTCGTCCAGGACAACTACCCGGGCGCCAAGGGGCGGCCGATCCCCGTTGACGGGCTTCATCTCAGTTCTGATGCGAGAAGCTCCGCAAAGGTTATCGGGGTGTCGTCCTCGTGCCAGGGGCCGATCACCTGGGCGCCCACGGGGAGACCGGCGGGTGTCGACCCGATCGGCATGCTGAGTGCGGGAAGTCCGGTGAGTGACGCGTGAGCGATCCAGAAGACCTGCGCATCGTAGTGTTGCTCGCCGTACGACGTCGTAATCCTCCGATCGCCGAACGGCCGGTCATCGTGCGGAAACGCAGTCGTGAAGCTCGTCGGACAGAGGAAGACGTCGACATCCTCGAAGTACCGCTGCCAGATCATCCGCTGAGCCATCCGCCGCCGTTCCTGCGCGACCACCTCCCCGAGACTCGCGAAGTCCGCATTCTCACCTTGCAGCGCGAAGAACAACCCGATCTGGAACCCGAAGGCCTCAGCCTGTTCCGAAGGGTCGACACCCGCCGGCCATCCTTCGACGATCTTCGCCCCACTCCGACCGAGACGGTCGACCGTCTCCGACAACGCCGTACCCACCTCGCTCGACACCGCCGCGTCAGAGTGATCCAGTACGACGCCCACCCGGAAGTCGGCCAACCGGTCATGCCGCGGCTGGTGCAATCGCCATGAGTACGGCGGCGCCGCTGGACCACCGGTGACCGTTAACGCGGTCCGCAGATCCGCAGCCGACCGGGCAAGTGGTCCGATTGTCGACAACATCGGCAGCTCGGTCGGCGGTACGGGCGGTCCCGGCAGCTGGAAGCCGTGCAGCGGCACCAGCCCGTTGGTGGGCTTCAGCCCGTACACACCGCAGTACGCCGCCGGCAGCCTGATCGACCCGACCAGGTCCGACCCGTACTCCAGGTAGGTGAGACCAGCGGCCAGCGCGGCCGCCCCGCCTCCGCTCGAGCCTCCCGGGGTGCGCGTGAGGTCTGCGGGATTGTTCGTCCGGCCGTGGAGCTCGTTCGCGGTCTGTCCGAAGTCCGCGAGCATCGTGTGGACATTGCTCTTGCCGACGATGATCGCGCCGGCGCGGCTCAGGCGTTCGACCACGGTCGCGTTCCAGTCGGCGACGTACTCCGCGAACGCCGGATCGCCCCACGCCGTGTGCATGCCGGCGACGGCGAAGGACTCCTTCACTGTCATCGGTACGCCGTGTAGCGGCCCGAGTTCGCGGCCCGTCGCGACTGCTTGGTCGGCGTCGGCCGCCATCCGCAGGGCGAACTCCGGTCGGGTCTCGACCACCGCGTTCACGTCGGCGTCTGCCGCGATTCGCGCGAGCATCTGCTCGGTCACCTCGCGAGATGACACCTTTCCCGCGCGGATGCCGGCGGCAATCTCCGTTGCTGTCTCTGTCATGCCGCCGGTCTACGACCTGACACAGTGTCAGAGTCAACGCCCGCCGTGACGCCACGCCCGAACCGCAGGAAAGCGCGGGTGCCGACGGTCTGAAGTCGCTCGTCCGGGCGGCCGACGGACGTGCATGTCCGGACGTCTCCGGAATGGGTCAGGACGTGATCGCGGTGACGGCGTCCGACCAGATGGAGGCGGCCTCGTCGATCTCGTCCGGGCTCACCACCAGCGCCGGGATGAAGCGGACGACCTGACTCCACGCGCCGCACGTCAACAGCAGAAGACCCCTCCTCGCTGCCTCCTGCTGTACGGCGGCCGCGGTGATCGGGTCGGGCTTGCCGTCGGCGTCGCGGAACTCGTTGCCGATCATCAACCCGAGCCCACGGACGTCGGTGATTTGCTCGTGCTTGTCCGCGACGAGTTGGAGCGCCTGCTTGAGTTGCGCTCCGCGTTCCGCCGAGTTCTGCACCAGCCCTTCGTCCTCGATCACGTCCAGCGTCGCCAGCGCCGCCGCACAAGCGACCGCGTTGGCGCCGTACGTCCCGCCCTGCGAGCCCGGCCACGCCTTCTCCATCAGCGCCGACGACGCGGCGATCCCCGACAACGGGAACCCGGACGCGAGCCCCTTCGCCGTGATCAGGATGTCCGGACGCGAACCGAAGTGGTCGCCGCCCCAGAACTTCCCGGTCCGGCCGAAGCCGGTCTGTACTTCGTCGACAACCAGCAGGATCCCGCACTCGTCGGCGCGTTCCCGGAGCCCGGCGAAGAATCGCTCGTTCGCCGGCACGTACCCGCCCTCGCCCAGCACCGGCTCGACCACGAACGCCGCGGTCTCGGCCGGCGTGCTCAAGGTCTGCAACACGTAGTCCAGCTGACTCAACGCGAAGTCGGTCGCCTGCTCGACCGGCCAGCCGAAGTGCCCGGGGTCGGGGAACGGCGACACGTGGACGCCGGCCATCAGCGGACTGAACCCGGACCGGAACTTGGTGCCCGAGGTCGTCATCGAGGCCGCCGCCACCGTCCGGCCGTGGAACCCGCCGTGGAACACGATCACGTTCGGCCGCCCGGTCGCCTGCCGGCTGAGGCGAAGCGCGGCCTCGACCGCCTCGCTGCCGGAGTTCGCGAAGAACATCCGGTCGAGCTGCTGCGGGAGTACGTCGCCCAGCCGGTCCACCAGGTCGAGCAGCGGCCGGTGCATCACCGTCGTGTACTGCGCGTGGATGATCTTGCCGACCTGTTCCTGAGCCGCCGCGACCACCCGCGGATGGCAGTGCCCGGTGGACGTGACCCCGATGCCGGCCGTGAAGTCCAGGTACCGCCGATCGTTCTCGTCGAACAGTTGGACACCCTCACCGCGGGCGGCGACAACTCCGGTTGCCTGCTTCAGGATCTGCGACAGCTCGGCCACGGCGGTCCCCTTTGTCAACTGGTAGATTGTCGACAATCAGCGTATCTCAGGCACCCGGACTGTCAATGGAGGCCGCTCATGACCGCAGACCGAGGGCCCGGCGCCGATCAGACGAGGGCGCGCGGAGAGCGTGCGGCGCTCAACGCGGCCGAGAACACCAGGGCGGGCGCCGAGCGGTCGCCGTCCAGCGCGGCCGAGAACACGAGGCCGAGCGCCGAGCGGTCGCCGTCCGGCGCGGCCGAGAACATGGTCGTCGACGCCGTCGAAACCAACGTGGTCGACGCCGTCGAAACCAAGGTGGTCGAGGCGGTCGAGGCCGAGGTTGTTGACGCCGTTGAGGCCAAGGTGGTCGGCGCGGTCGAGAAGCGGTTGTACGTCGGGGGTCGGTGGGTCGACGCATCGGGTGGCAGGACGTTCGACGTACTGGATCCGGCGACGGGTGCGAAGCTCTGCTCTGTCGCTGATGCTTCGCCCGCCGACGGCCGGGCGGCCCTGGACGCTGCGGTTGCTGCCCAGCCCGCCTTCGCGAAGACGTCGCCGCGGGAACGGGCCGACATGCTGACTGCGGCGTACGAGCTGCTGCTCGAGCGGGTCGACGATCTCGCGCTGCTGATGACGCTCGAGATGGGCAAGCCGCTGGCTGAGGCGCGCGGCGAGATCGCGTACGCGGCCGAGTTCTTCCGGCACTTCGCGGGTGAGGCGGTCCGGATCGATGGCGGGTACCAGACCGCGCCGGCCGGGAACGCGCGCTTCCTGATCGCGAAGCAGCCGGTCGGTCCCTGCCTCCTGATCACGCCGTGGAACTTCCCGATGGCGATGGGCACCCGCAAGCTGGGCCCCGCGATCGCGGCCGGCTGCACGAGCGTGATCAAACCCGCTCACCAGACACCGCTGTCGATGCTCGCGCTGATGGACATCCTCGCGGAGGCCGGCGTACCCGCGGGCGCGGTCAACTGCGTCACCGCGATGGACGCGGGCGGGGTGATGGAGCCGCTGATCCGCTCCGGGCTGGCCCGCAAGCTGTCGTTCACCGGCTCCACTCGCGTCGGCCGGATCCTGCTCGAGCAGTGCGCGGAGAAGGTACTGCGGACGTCGCTCGAGCTCGGTGGGAACGCGCCGTTCATCGTGTTCGAGGACGCCGACCTGGACGAGGCGGTCGACGGCGCGATCGCGGCCAAGATGCGCAACATGGGCGAGGCATGTACGGCGGCCAACCGTCTGTTCGTCCATTCGTCGACAATCGACGAGTTCGGCCGGCGGTTGGCGGCGAAGATGTCGGCGCTCACGGTCGGCCGCGGGACCGAGCCGGGGGTCAACGTGGGTCCGCTGATCGACGAGGCCGGGCTGGACAAGGTCCGGTCGCTGGTGGCCGACGCGGTCGAGCGCGGCGCCACGGTGCTCACCGGGGGAGAGGTTGCTGGCGGCAACGGGTACTTCTATCCGCCGACGGTGCTCACCGGTGTACCGCGGGACGCGGCGATGGCTGATCAGGAGATCTTCGGGCCGGTCGCCCCGCTGACGCCGTTCGAGACCGAGGAGGAGGTCGTCGCGGCCGCGAACGACACCGAGTGGGGATTGGTCGCCTACGTGTTCACCAACGACCTGCGCCGGGCTCTCCGCGTTGCCGAGTCACTCGAGACCGGCATGGTCGGCCTCAACCAGGGCATCGTCTCCAACCCGGCCGCCCCGTTCGGCGGGGTCAAGCAGTCCGGGTTGGGCCGCGAGGGCGGCGCACTGGGCATCGACGAGTACCTGGAAACGAAGTACATCGGCATAGCGATGCCGTAGCCGCGCCGAGGGTGGGCCGCGGGCGTGACCGCGTGCGGCTGGCGCCGTACCCCTGGGCCGGATGTCAGCGGTTGGTCAGGCGGGTGATGGCGTCGTCCATGTGGGCCATGAGGAGGTCGTCGGCGTGCAGGTGGTCGCCGGCGGCGATGGCTTCGGCCAGGGTTCGGTGTTCGACGACGCGGGCCTCGGAGACGGTGTAGGTTTCCTCGAGCGCGTGGATGCACATGCGGGTCTCGGTGATGTACGTCTGGTGCATCCGCGACAGCCGGGGACTCGCCGCGAGCTTGACCAGCCGCTCGTGGAAGGCGATGTCGAGCTCACCGACCGCGGCCGGGTCCCCCTCGGCGGCGGCCATCTCGTCGACGATCGCGAGCAGTTCCTTGCCGGCCGCCTCGTGGTCGCCGTCGATGATCCGCCGGGCAGCGGCGCGCTCGATCGCCTCCCGCGCCAGATACATGTCCCGGACGTCCTCGGGCGTCATGTCGATGACGAACAGGCCGCGGTTCCGGATCGAGACCAGCAGGCCTTCCTGCGTCAGCCGCTGCATCCCCTCCCGGAGCGGGCCGCGGCTGACGCCGAGCTTGCGGGCCAGCTCCGCCTCGCCGAGTTGTTCGCCGGGCTTGAGCTCGCCGTGGCTGATCGCCTTGCGCAGTTTGTCGGCGATGATGCTCGGCGTCGACTCCTGCGCCAACGGCTCGATGTAATTGGTCACGCGTGTGTCCCCCTTGCTGAAAACAATCGGCCCAAGCCTGAGAGTGACGGTACCGGGCCGATCAACTGCAGTCCCTTCCAGACCGTCACCTGGTTCGCGGTGAGCACCGGTTTGCCGGCGGCAGCCTCCAGATCGTCGACAATCTGCAGGGTGTGCATCGCGGTGTCCGGGACCAGGATCGCCTCGGCGTCCGGGTGGTCCGCGGCCTTCACCATCGCGATCACCTGCTCCGGTTCGAGGGTGCCGACCTCGGCCGCGGTGACGATCCCGTGGCTGCCCATCGCGACCACCTCGACGCCGCCGGCGGTCAGAAACCGGACGAAGTGGTGCGCGACCTCTTCCGGGTACGACGCCGCCACCGCCACCCGCCGTACGTCGAGAGCCTTGCAGGCGTCCACGAATGCGAGCGAGGTCGACGACGCCGGTACGCCGAGCGCCTGAGCGACCCCGGATGCCTGGTTGCGGGCGCCCTCGGGTCCGAAGACGAAGCTGCCCGACGTACACGCCCACATCACCGCGTCCGGCTCGACGGAGGCCAGCTCGGACGCACCCGCGGCGAGCCGTTCGGCGCGGCCCAGGTCGAGCAGGGCGTCCACCCGGTGCGCGTCCTCGCCGACGGAAGTGATCACGACCGGGAGCCTGATCGCCCCGTCCAGTCGCGCCTCGAGTGCCGGGTAGTCGTCCTCCGCGCTGTGACCGGGATAGAGCAGCCCCACCGTGACCATTCGTCCTCCTGGCTGACCCGCACCGAAATAGGTAGATTGTCGACAATGTTAACCCCACCGAACCTCGGGACTTCCCCGTACGACGTGGCGCGGTTGGTCGGCGAGTTGCGCCGCGAGGTGCGCGGGACGGTCGGGGACGACGCCGGGGCGCGGGCGCTGTACGCGACGGACGGATCCAACTACCGGGTCGTGCCGGATGTGGTCGTCGTGCCGGCCGATGTGGAGGATCTGGCCACCGCGGTCGAGGTGATCGCCGCGGCCGGCGCGCCGGTCGTGATGCGCGGCGGCGGTACGTCGATGGCGGGCAACGCGATCGGCGGAGTGGTGGTCGACGCATCCCGGCACGTGAATCGGATCCTCGACCTCGACGCGGCTGCCAGGACGGCGGTGGTCGAGCCGGGGGTCGTGCTGACGGATCTGCTCGCGGCTGCGAAGACCCATGGGTTGGCGTTCGGTGCGGATCCGTCGTCGGCCAGTCGGGCCACGCTCGGCGGGATGATTGCCAACAACGCGTGTGGGGCGCACTCGGTCGCTTGGGGTACGACGGCGGACAACCTCCGCGCGCTCGACGTCCTCCTCGCCGACGGCACCCGCCTGACCCTCGACTCCGGCGATGGTCCAGGCACGTCCCTCACCGACCGACGAGCCCAGCTCACGGATCGGCGGGCGGGGTTTGTGGGGCGGGGTGGGCGGGAGGGGGAGGTGCATCGGGCGCTGCAGGCGTTCGTGGATCGGCACGAGTTGACGATCCGGCGGCGGTTCGGCCGGTTCACGCGGCAGATCTCCGGGTACGCGCTGCACCGGCTGCTCCCGGAGTACGGCTACAACGTGGCCGGTCTGCTGTCGGGCAGCGAGGGCGGTCTGGCCACGACGCTGCGGGCCACGGTCGCGCTCACTCCCTTGCCGAAGGCAGAGGTCCTTTGTGTGCTCGGGTTCGGGGACTCGATCACCTCCGCGGATTGTGTACCGATCGTGCTGCGGCACGGTCCGCTGACGATGGAGTCCATCAACGTCGACCTGGTCGAGCGACTGCCGGCCGAGGTCCGCGACGCCGCCGTACGCGCGGGCCTGCCGACCGGACGAGCCTGGCTGCTCGTGGAAATGGGCGGGGAGGACGAGGTGCTGGCTGCACGGGCGGCGCAGGCGATGCTCGACGAACTGCATGACTCCGGCTCGCCCGCGACGGCGAGTCTGGTGACGGACGTGAAGGCTCAGGCGGTGCTGTGGCGGTGCCGTACCGACGCGGCCGGGCTCGCGACGCGGCGCGCGGACGGTGCCGAGGCGTGGGGTGGTTGGGAGGACGCCGCCGTACCGCCGGAGCGGCTGGGCGCTTACCTTCGCGGGCTCGATGAGTTGCTGACGCGGCACGGCCTGTCCGGGGCGTCGTACGGGCATTTCGGTGAGGGCTGCATGCACATGCGGATCGACTTCGACCTGCTCAGTACGCGGGGCATCGCGACGTACCGGGATTTCGTCGAGCAGTCCACGGACCTCGTCGTCGAGCTCGGAGGCTCGGTGTCGGGCGAGCATGGTGACGGGCGGGCGCGGGGCGAGCTGCTCAGCCGGATGTACGGCGCGGATGGCGTCGGATTGTTCGCCGAGCTGAAGAGGATCTGGGACCCGGGAGGGGTGATGAACCCGGGGATGATCGTCGGGCCGCCACCGCTCGATCTGGCCATCCGGCACGACGGGCCGGCGAAGGATCGTCGACTGTCGACAATCTTCACGTACCCGGAGGACGACGACGACTTCGCCCAGGCGCAGCGGCGGTGCGTCGGGATCGGCAAGTGCCGGCAGACGTCGGGCGGGGTGATGTGCCCGAGCTACCAGGTGACTCGCGAGGAGCAGCACTCGACCCGCGGCCGCGCGCATCTGCTCTGGGAGACGCTGCAGGGTGACCTCATCACGGACGGATGGCGATCGACTGAGGTACGCGACGGGCTCGACCTTTGCCTGTCCTGCAAGGGATGTCTGTCCGATTGTCCGGTCAACGTGGACATGGCGACGTACAAGGCCGAGTTCACCCAGCACCACTACGCGCGCCGACCGTGGGCGCGGCCGATGTCGCACTGGTCGATGGGTTGGCTCCCGCTGTGGGCGCGGCTCGCCTCACCGGTGCCCGGTCTGGCGAATCGGTTCGCTCGTCTCGGGCTGACGAAGCGCCTCGGAGGGATCGCGCCCGAGCGCGAGGTCCCGCGCTTCGCCGAGCAGACCTTCACGACGTGGTTCGCGCAGCGGGCTGGTCGTGACCGACGGACGGGTGAGGCTGCTGCCGGCGTAAACAAGGTTGTGTTGTGGGCGGATACGTTCACCGACTACCTGGCGCCCGAGATCGGGCGGGCCGCCGTCGAGGTGCTGGAGGCGGCTGGGTTCGAGGTCGTCGTCCCGGCGAAACGGGTCTGCTGCGGACTGACCTGGATCTCGACCGGCCAGTTGACGAAGGCGCGCCGTGTTCTCAACCGGTCGCTCGACGTCCTGGCGCCGTACCTGGCCGACGGTACGCCGATCGTAGGACTCGAGCCGAGTTGTACGGCGGCCATCCGCCACGACGCACCTGATCTGATTGCCGACAATCCTCTCGCTGACAAAGCTGCTGCGGCGATTCGGACGTTCGCGGAGTTCCTGGTCGAATCAGGCTGGGATCCACCGCGGGTCGGGGGAGAAGCACTGGTTCAGACCCACTGCCACCAGCACGCCGTACTCGGCTTCGACGCCGACCGCCGGCTGATGGACGCGGCCGGCATCGACGCCACGATCCCCGACTCGGGCTGCTGCGGCCTGGCCGGCAACTTCGGCTTCGAGCGCGACCACTACGAGGTCTCGAAGGCGATCGGCGAGCGCGTACTGCTTCCCGCCGTACGGTCATTGCCCGAAGCAACCGCCGTACTCGCCGACGGCTTCAGTTGCCGCACCCAGATCGCCCACGGCACCGCCCGCCGCGCCCACCACCTCGCCGAACTCCTCGCCCGCGCGGTGAAGCGGGCACAGTAGAGGACAGAACCTGGCCGGTTCTCCTCCTAGCGTTACTCATGACCGACAACGAACGAAGGAGACCGGAATGCCGATTCCCGAGGGGTACACCACCGTGACGCCGTGGATCATCGGGCACGACACCGACGGGTTGATGGACTGGCTGACGCGGGCGTTCGGCGCCGAGGAGATCGACCGGCTGGTGGGCCCGGACGGGCGGATCGGGCACGCGGAGATGCGGGTCGGGAACGCGATCGTGATGATGTTCGACTCCCGGCCGGAGTGGCCGGCGACGCCCGCGTTCCTCCGGCTGTACGTCGACGATGCGGAGGCCGTGCACGCGCAGGCGGTCGCGGCCGGCGGTACGTCGGTGACCGAGGTGACGCATCTGTTCTTCGGTGACAAGGTCGGGCGCGTCCGCGACCCGTTCGGCAACCTCTACTGGATCCAGACCCGGATCGAGGAGCCTACCGAGCAGGAGATGATGGAACGCCTCGCCGACCCGGAGTTCACCCGCCGAATGGAGTACGTCCAGAACGCCGACTTCTTCCCCACCCGCTGACCCACGCCACGACCCCGGCGGCGGTCCGACGAGACAGCCGCCGGGACGAGGCGTGGCGTGGGGGGTGGTCGTGTGGGGGGCTGTGGTCAGGCGAGCACGCTGAGGGCGCGGGCGCGGGGCCTGTGGTCGGGTGGGCTGGTGGTGAGGGTGTAGGCGCGGGGTCGCGACCGGGCGGTGAGAGTGCGGGTGCGTGGGGGGCTGTGTTCGCGTGAGGGCGCGGGGCCGTGGTCGGGCGGGCTGGTGGTGAGGGTGTAGGCGCGGGGGCCGTGGTTGGGCGGGCCGGTGGTACGGGTGCGTGGGGCTCTGGTCAGGTGAGGAGCCGCAGCGCGGTGAGGGCGTAGGCGGGGGCTGTGGTCGGGCGGAGTGGTGGTGAGGGTGTGGGTGCGGGGGCGGCGGGCCGGGTGGTGAGAGTGCGGGTGCGTGGGGCTGTGGTCAGGGAGGATCCTCGCGGTGAGGGCGTGGGCGCGGGGGCTGTGGTTGGGCGGGCTGGTGCTGGGGGTGCGGGGGCTGTGGTCAGGTGAGGAGGCGGAGGGCGGTGAGGGCGTAGGCGCGGGCGGCGGTGACGAGCTCGGCGATGGGGACGGATTCGTCGGCGCGGTGGGCCTGGGTGGTGACGGAGCCCGGGCCGAGCACGACGACGGGTACGCCGAGGTCCCGGGCGACGTACCCTCCGTCGCACGCAGCCGTCCACCCCGCCAGCGGCTCATCGGGGCCTCCGGCATCGACCCGGGCCGACTCGACGATCCGTACGAGGTCGGCGTCGGCCGCCGTCTCGAACGCCGGCATCTCCATCGGCATCTCGAGCTCGACCGACAGCCCGCGATCCTCCAGCCGCAACGCCGCGACGCGGGACCGCAGATCATCGAGTACGGCGGCCGGCGACTCGCCCGGGAGCAGCCGTCGATCGGCGACAATCACACAATCAGCGGGCACGATCGAGCCGCCCGTACCACCGTTGATCTGCCCAACGCTCCAGGTCGCCGGTCCGAGCAGCGGGTGCGGATCCGCGGCGAGCTCGGCGTGCAACCGTTCGATCTCCGCGACGACCGCCGCGGCACCGTAGATCGCGTTGGCGCCGTCGTCCGGGTTCCCGGCATGGCACGCGCGCCCGTGGATCGCGACCCGCAGGTACGAATCTCCGCGCGCCGCGATGATCGTCTGCAAGTCGGTCGGCTCAGCCGTGATACACCCCAGAAAGTGCCCAGGGTCGCGCGTAGTCGGCCGTTCGGCGGCCTCACCTGACGAGTCACCCTCTGCGGTGGCTGCGCCGGCCACTCCGGTCGGTGTGCTGGACGTTGCGGTGGGCGCTGGGGGCGGTGGGCTCGTGGTGCTGCGCTGGGACTCGGCGACGTACGCGCGGATGCCTTTGCCGGTTTCTTCTTCGTCCACTACCGCGGCCAGTTCGACCGGCCCGGTGAGGTTGGTGTCGCGAAGTGCGGCCAAAGCGACGAGGGCCGCGGCGAGGCCGCCTTTCATGTCGGAGGCGCCGCGGCCGTAGATGCGGCCGTCCTTCACGGTGCCGCCGTGCGGGTCGGTCGTCCAGCCGTCGCCGACCGGTACGACGTCCGTGTGCCCGAGGATCAGCAGACCCGGACCGTTGCCTCTGGCAAGCGTGATGCTCACGTTGTCTCGTCCAGGCTCAACCGGCGTCGTAACCACGTCGAGCCCGAGCTCACGTGCGGTCGCCGCAAGGACCGCGACGGTCGCGGCCTCTTCGCCGGGCGGGTTCTGGCCGGTCGCCCGCACCAGCTCACGGGTGACCCGCACCAGCAGCTCTTCGTCGATCCGGTCGAGGACGCTCTGCTCGTCAGGGGTCATGAACACGAAGCCTAGGTCGGATTGTCAACAATCATCTGATCTTCAATCGCAACGAATCACGGGTCTAGCCACCTCACGTCAGTTTGTCGACGGCGCGGCGGAGTCGGGCGACCCCTTCGAGGATGCGGTCCGGTGGAGTGGACGCGAAGCACAGCCGAAGAGCGTCGGCGAACCGGCCGGTCGGAGAGAACGCGGGACCCGGGATGAACGCCACGCCCTCCGCCAGCGCGACCTCGAACAGCTCGGCAGTGTTGACGCCGTTCTCCAACGTCACCCACAGGAAGAAGCCGCCCTCGGGATCCGTCCAGCGACCGATGTCACCGAAGTGCTCCTGCAGCGCCGCATGCATCGCTTCCTTGCGGCGCTTGTACTGCGCCCGCTGCGTGACGAGGTGATCCTCGAGATGCCCGCCCTGCAGGAACCCGGCGAGCAGTCGCTGCGCCGGCAGGTTCGTGCACGTGTCCATCGCCTGCTTCGCGTTGATCAGCAGCGGCTGCAGTTCCGGATCCGTGTCGATCCAGCCGACCCGCAGCCCGGGCGCGACGATCTTCGAGAACGTCCGTACGGCGAACACCAGCGGGTCGCCGGCCGCAAGCTCGCGGATTGTCGGCAACGGATCGCCGGCGAACCGCAGGAGCCCGTACGGATCGTCGTCGATCACCATCGAGTCCCACGACCGGGCCAGCTCGAGCAGCCGATGCCGCCGCTCCAGCGAAAGCGTCGCGCCGGACGGATTCTGGAACGTCGGGATCGTGTAGATCGCCTTCGGTCGCCGGCCGTCGAGCAGCGGCTCGAGATTGTCGACAATCATCCCGTCCTCGTCGACCGGGACCTCGAGCAACTGAGCGCCGTACGAGAGAGCGGTCGCGCTGCCGTTCGTGTACGTCGGTGACTCGACGACCACCAGGTCGCCGGGGTTGACGAACAGCTTGCAGAACAGGTCGAGGCCCTGCATCCCGCCCGCGGTGATGGTGAGCCGGTCGGCGGTGGTCTCGTCGCTCGTCCCGCGCAGTACCTCCAGCAGTGCTTCGTGCAGTGGTGGGTCGCCCTCGGTCGCTGCGTAGTCGTACGCGTCCGGGCGACTCAACTGCTCGGCGGCGATGCCCGCGAGGATTGTCGACGGGACTGCTTCGGCCGCTGGTGAACCCATCGCGAATCGCACGATGTCGTGGCTCTGTTTGTGCAGCAGCGAGGTGCTGGAGTCGATCACCGAACCGACGAGCCCGGTGACGCGGTCGGCGTACGGGAGGGACTTCACGGCACTGCCACGGACCTCGTGCGTCACTGGGCTACCTCCGGATCGTCAGTTCGTGGGACAGGTCGGTCAGGCGCTCCACACCGTCGTCGGTGACCACCACGGGCTCGGACAGTTCGTATCCCCAGCCGTCCATCCACATCCCGAGGATCACGTGGAAGGCCATCCCGGCCGACAGGACGGTGGTCTCGCCGGGGCGGAGGCTGACGGTGCGCTCGCCCCAGTCGGGCGGGTACCCGATGCCGATCGAGTAGCCGATCCGCGAGTCCTTCACCAGGCCGTGGGCGGCGATCACGTCGTTGAAGGCCGCGTGAACCGCAGCACCGGTGACGCCTGGTCGGATTGTCGACAACGTGGCTTGCATGCCGTCGGCCACCACCTTCGCGGTCTCACGCAGCCGCTGCGGCGCGTCGCCGAGCATCACCGTGCGGGCGAGGGGAGCGTGATAGCGCCCGAAGACGCCGGCCAGTTCGATCGTGGTCGCCTCGCCGGTCCGGAACGGGCGATCGGTCCAGGTGAGATGCGGCGTACCGGCCGCTTCACCGGTCGGAAGCATCGGCACGATGGCGGGGTAGTCGCCGCCGTGGTCCGGCGTACCGGTCGCCTGGGCGGCGAGGATCTCGGCGACCAGGTCACATTGCCGCCGACCCGGTTGGAGTTGGTCGAGAGCGACCCGCATCGCCCGGGCGGCGATCGCGCCGGCGATCCTGAGTTGGCGGAGCTCGTGCGGTGACTTGACCAGCCTGATCCAGTTGACCAGCTCGGCCGAGTCGACCAGCCGGTGGCCTGTCAGTCCGTTGCCGAGGGCAAGGTACGCGCGGGCGGAGAAGTAGTGTGCGTCGCCTTCGATGCCCACGTCACCGCCGGCGGGAATCAGTTCGCGAGCGCGGGATGCGATCCAGTCGTAGGGGTGTACGTCGGGACGGTGAACGAGATCCTCCGGGTAGCCGTGGATCTGCCCGGCGCGCAGATTGCAGGTGTACGCCGCCCCGGCCGCGTCCATGGCGCGCGCGAAGAAGTGTGGTTCGCGGTCGGCGGGGATCACCAGGCACTGCGGTGTGTAGAACGACCAGGCGTCGTACCCAGTCAGGTAGAAGAGGTTCGCCGGATCGCTGACAATCAGCGCGCCCAGGTCGCGCTCGGCCATGGCGGCACGGACTCGGTCGAGGCGGCCGGCGTACTCGCTCGGCTCGACCGCCTGCTCTAGCAGGTCCGGCATGTGCTCACCTCATTCCGTACGATTGCAGATTGTTGACAATACGCTGGAGCCTAGCCTCCGGGGGTGGACGTTGCGCTTGGGTCAGGTGAGGAGGTGCTGACCCGGGCCGATCGCCGTATGGCCGGTGAGGGCGAGGGCCGACCACATGGTGACTTGGTTGGCGGTGAGAACCGGCTTGCCGATCATTGCCTCGAGCCCGGCGATGATGTCGTACGTCGGCAGGTTGGTGCAGCTGATGAAGACGGCCTCGGCGGTCGTGGTGTCGATGCTGCGGACGAGTTCGACGGTGGCTTCGTACGGAACGGTCCAGATCTGAGCGATCAGGCCGAGGCCGGCCGTCGAGACCACCTCGACACCGGCCTCCGCGAGGAACTTGGTCAGGCCGATGGTGAGATCGTCGGTGTACGGCGTGACCGTCGCGACGCGGTTGATGCCGAGATGATGCAGAGCCAGGAGGAGCGCGCCGCTCGTGGTGACCGCGGCGGGAGCGCCGGCGGCGATCATCGCGTCGACCAGCGCGACTTCTCCGGACAGGCCGCCGACGAAACTGCCGGAGGTACAGGCGTACGCGACGGCGAGCGGTGCGACCGGCAGTACGTCGGCGGTCGCGCGGGCGATCAGCTCCGGATCGGAGATGTGGACCGCCATCTCGAGGGTGGCCGCGAGCGGGGCGTACGGCGTACGGGTCAGGTGGAGCGTGACGTCGTCCGGGACCCATCGCCAGAGCTCGCGGTCGAGCGCGAAGTCGTACGGCGCGACGACGCCGATCCCGGTCTGCAGCAGCGGAGGCGTCGGCGCCGGCAGGGGATAGGTGGGCGGCCGGAGCGTCATGCGACTCAGTGTGCGGCGGGGCGAACCGTGTCGACAAGAGATTGTTGACAATCCTACGGATCGATTCCTAGCCTCGAACCCGTGCCCCCCACCTCCGAGCGACCCATCATCACGGTCCTCTGCGAGCGGGCTCCCGACCCAGCCGAGCGCCTCCCCGGGTCCCCGGGCGAGCAGTCTCCCGAGTCCGCGGGTGAGCAGTCTCTTGAGTTCCCCGGCGAGCGTGGTTATGAGCCGGCGATCGCGGATGACGCGATGCATTCCGGGCTAGCTGGGGCATCGGGAGGCGTTGCTGGCGCCGGCGCGATACCACCCGGGGTTGAGAAGGCTGTGCATGAGGCATCGCGCGGCGGTGACACGGCTGCGGGTGCGGCATCGGGCGGTGGTGACACGGCTGCGGGTGTGGTTTCGGGCGGTGCTGGAGAAGCTGCGGGTGCGGCAGTGGGTGGGGCTGGGGACGGTGCGGGGGCGGCTGGTGGGGGTGGGGAGTTGCGGCTGCCGCCGGGGTTGGGTGGGGTGGCGGGGGTTGAGTTTCGGTTCTGCGATGCGGCGGGGTTGGGGGAGGCGGTTCGCGGGGCGCGGGTGTTGTTGTTGTGGGACTTCTTCTCGACTGCGGTCCGGGATGTTTGGGACGAGGCCGGGTCGTTGGAGTGGATTCATGTGACGGCGGCTGGGGTCGACACCTTGTTGTTCGACGAGTTGCGTGATTCCGACGTGGTGGTGACCAACGCGCACGGGGTGTTCGATCGGCCGATCGCGGAGTACGTGCTCGGGGCCGTGATCGCGCACGCGAAGGACAGTCGGGCGAGTTTCGAACTGCAGCGGGGGCGCGAGTGGAGGCATCGGGAGACTCGCAGCGTGCTGGGTTCGAAGGTGATGGTCGTCGGCACCGGGGCGATCGGTCGGGAGATCGCTCGGCTGTTGCGGGTCGCGGGGCTGGACGTGCGCGGGGCCGGGCGGGTCGCGCGGTCGGGTGATCCGGACTTTGGGCAGGTTGTTGCTAGCAGCAACCTTGCGTGGGAGGTCGGTGACGTCGATCATCTGGTGCTGGCGGCGCCGTTGACCGCGGCGACGCGGGGGTTGGTGGATGCGAAGGTGCTGGCAGCGATGAGGGCGGGGGCGCACCTGGTCAACGTTGCCCGTGGTCCGATTGTCGACGAGGCGGCGCTCCTGGATGCCCTGCGGGACGGGCGGATCGCGGCGACGTTGGATGTCTTCGATCGGGAGCCGTTGCCGGCGGACCATCCGCTGTGGGATGCGCCCGGCGTGACGATCACCGCGCACATGTCCGGTGATGTGGTGGGCTGGCGGGACACGTTGTCGGCGCAGTTTGTTGACAATCTGCAGCGGTGGTTGGCGGGCGAGCCGCTCACGAACGTCGTGGACAAGAAGCTCGGCTACATTCCCTCAGGAGCCCAATGACCCGCCCAGAACCGTCGTCGCAGCAGTCCACACCACCGCCGGCTCCGACTCCCGACCAGAGCCCACGAGCCGCCGCGCCCGACCAGCAGATGCCACCGGCCCCGACACCCGAGCAGACACCACGGGCCGCGACCTCCGAGCAGACGCCACCGGCCGCAGTACACGAGCAAACGCCACCGGGCGCAGTACACGAGCGGACGCCACCGGCCGCAGCACCCGGGCAGATGTCACCGGCCACGACACCCGAGCAGGTGCGACCGGGCTGGGCACCTGAGCAGACGTCGGTGGCCGCAGTATCCGAGCAGACGTCACCGGCGACCGTGGCCGGGCAGGGGGCAGAACGCATGGCTTCCGAGCATCTGATGGCACCGGTCGCGGCGGGGGCGGCGGGGTCTCACGGTGTGGCGGTGTCGGGGGCGGCGGGATCTGGCGGTGGGGTGGTGTTGGGTGGGGGGTTGTTGCCTGGGGCGGTTGAGTTGGTGGCGGGGTATCGGCGGGGGGAGATCTCGCCGGTTGAGGCGACGCGGGCTGCGTTGGAGGCGATCGAGCGGTACGACGGGGTGGTGAACGCCTTCGTGCTCGTCGACGGCGAGGGGGCGTTGGCGGCAGCGAAGGAGTCGGAGGCCCGGTGGCGACGTGGGGAGCCACTGGGACCCGGCGACGGGGTGCCGACGTCGATCAAGGACGCGTTGTGGACCAAGGGCTGGCCGACGCTTCGCGGCAGCACGATGATCGACGAGGCCGGGCCGTGGGAGGAGGACGCGCCCGCGGTCGCCCGGCTCCGCGAGACCGGTGCCGTCATCCTCGGTAAGACGACGACGCCGGAGTACTCCTGGAAGGGTGTGACCGACTCCTACAAGTACGGCGCGACGGGGAATCCGTGGGATCCGTCGAAGACGTCGGGTGGTTCGAGTGGCGGTTCGGCCACCGCGGTCGGGCTCGGGATGGGGGCGTGGTCGCTTGGCACCGACGGAGGTGGTTCCGTCCGGATCCCGGCCGCGTTCACGGGGACGGTTGCACTCAAGCCGACGTACGGGCTGATCCCGTTGTTTCCGCCGAGCGCGTTCGGGACCTTGTCGCACGCGGGACCGATGACGCGGACGGTCCGGGATGCCGCCGCGCTGCTCGATGTCGTCAGCGGGTTCGACGCACGGGACTGGTCGGCGATGCCGACTCCGGGTACGTCGTTCCTGGATGGGATCGACGACGGGATTGTCGGATTGAAGATTGCCTACTCGTCCGATCTTGGGTTTGTCGACAATCGACCGGAGATCGAGGAGCTGGTCCGGGCGGCGATCGGAGTGCTCGCGGACGCCGGCGCCGAGGTGGCTGAGGTCGATCCCGGGTTCGCGGATCCGGTCGACGCGTTCAACGTGCTGTGGTGGTCGGGCGCGGCGAAGGTGCTGTCGGCGTACACGGTCGACGATCGTGTCGATCCCGGACTGCGGCGGGTCGCCGAACTCGGGTCGTCGTACTCGGCCTCGGACTTTCTCGATGCGACGGCGGTGCGGATGGAGTTGGGGTCGCTGATGGGGCGGTTCCATCAGGAGTACGACGTACTGATCACGCCGACGCTGCCGATCACGGCATTCCCCGTCGGACAGGACGTGCCGGACGGGTGGTCGTCGCCGGACTGGACCAGCTGGACGCCGTACACGTATCCGTTCAACCTCACGCAGCAGCCGGCGTTGAGTGTGCCGTGCGGGTTCACGACCGATGGGCTGCCGGTCGGCCTGCAGATTGTCGCGGCGCGGCATCAGGACGCGCTCACGCTGCGGGTCGGTCAGACGTATCAGGCGGCGACGGATTGGCATCTGCGCACACCGACGTTGGAGGCAGGATGAGCAGGTTCATCACCGTCAGTCTGGACAAGCGCGGCGTGAGTTGCGTGGCGAAGTTGCTGGACGACGTGGCGCCGCGGACGTGTGCGGCGGTGTGGGACGCGTTGCCGTTGTCGGCGCCGGTCTTTCACGGGAAGTACGCGCGGAACGAGATCTACGCGCTGCTGCCTGCGTTCGCGCCGGCCGACCCCGGGAAGGAGAACACGACGGTCACGCCGATCCCGGGGGATTTGTGCTGGTTCTCGTTCGACTCGGACGACCTCGGGAATCCGGCGTACGGGTACGAGAACACCACCGGGACGGGGACCCAGGGGGCGATTGTCGACCTGGCGGTGTTCTACGGGCGGAACAACCTGCTGATCAACGGGGATCAGGGCTGGGTGCCGGGGAATGTCTTCGGTGCGATTGTCGACAATCTGGACGGTATGGCGGCCGCCTGCCAGGACCTGTGGATGGGCGGCGCGCGCGGCGAGACGCTGAGCTTCGCCCGCCGCGACTGAACCTCCGCTCACCAGCCTTAGAGGCCTTCGCGGAAGCCTTGGCGCCAGGTGCGGTAGGTGGTCGGGCGCCAGTTGAGGGTTTGCTTGGCGAGGGTGTTGTCGGCGCCTCGGATGGTGGTGAAGGCGGCTACTCCCACGTCGCCTACTGCTAGGCGGGCCAGCCACGTGGGGAGGTGGCGGGGTGGTTTGGCGTTGAGAATGCGGGCGAACTCCGGGAGCCAGACCGACGCCGGGGCGGGATCGTCGTCGGCGATCTGGTAGATGCCGGTCGCGGTGCTCTCGACGGCCTTCACGGTGGCGTCGGCGGCATCGTCGTAGTGGATGAAGGACCACACGCCGGCGCCGTCGCCGATCAGCGGGAGTTTGCGCTGCTGGATCAGCTTGACGATCGAGCCGCCCTTCCCGATGTCGCCGGTGGGGCCATAGAAGCTCGAGTAGCGCAAGGCGATGCCCTCGATGCCGTCGGCGGTGGTGACGGCCGACTCCAGGTGCTTGATTGCGTCCATCGTCTGGCGTGAAGACGGCGCCGGGTCCAGGTCGAGCGGGTCCGCTTCGGTCTTCGTGGCGGATCCACCGTGTTGCAGGTTCCAGCCGGCGTACGACTGGACGACGAACCGTCGTACGCCGGCAGCCTGGGATGCGGCGAGGAGGTGGTCGGTGCCTTCGGTGCGCAGGCGGTTGGTGGCGGCGAAGCTCTGGTCGAACTTCTTGAAGTTGATCCCACCTTTGAGGGCAGTCATCTGGTGTACAACGACCTCCGGGCGGGCGGTGTCCATCGCCGCCTTCACTGCGGCGGAGTTGAGACCGTCCGCCAGTACTACGTCGGCGCCTTGGGCGCGCAGGGCGGCGGCGCTGGATTCTGAGCCGATCATCCCGGTCACCTCGTGCCCGGCGGCGATCAGCTCCGGTACCAGCGATCGGCCGAGTCCGGCGGTTGCGCCTGCCACCAGCACCTTCATGGTTCCTCCGTCGTCCGTTGGTGTTGATCGGAGGACACCTGGCGCCGGAGTGCTGTGACAGTGATGCGGGTCACATCGACGTGAGGGTGAAGGCGGTTGGGCCGAAGGAGACGTTCTGGGTGACGTCGATGGTGAGGGTGTCGGTGGGTGGGTGGCAGGTGAGGGTGAGAACGAACGGGGTTTCGAGGAAGCGGATGGTGGCCACGAAGCGGTCGCCGTCGGTATAGGCGCTGGTGACCAGGCGTTGGCCGATGGCGGGGTCGGCTTCCTTGAGTACGCCGACGGCGCGGTGCTCCTGCCAGTCGCCGGGGGCGCAGACGAGGTCGACCGTGCCGGTGGCGCCGGGCTCGAGACCGGAGAAGGTGAAGGTTCCGGTGCCGTCGGCATCCAAGCGGGCGGCTTCCAGCCCGGCCTCGTTCGCCGCGAACCGGAACGTGCGGCCGTAGCGGGCAGCCGGCCCGAAGCCGGCGGAGGGTGCGTCGGCGGTCGGTGCGGCGGCGGTGGGCGCGGGATCGGTGGCGGCCGAGACGGAGGCGGCGACCGCGGAGTCGGCGAAGGGGGTGGCGGGCGCGGGCGGCGCGGAGTCGGTGGCGGGGGCGGAGTTGGGGGAGGCGGAGGGGGTGGCGATGGAGGGGGTGGTGGGTGGGGGGAGGTGTAGGTGGGTGGGGCGGGGGACTGGGGTTACTTCTTTGGCTTCCAGGGCGGGGAGGAGGTGGTCCCAGACGGTGGTAAGGATGGCTTGCATGTCGTTGGTGGCGCTGGTGGTGACCAGGACGGCGTCGTAGTCGGGGAAGATCAGGCAGAACTGGCCGAAGGCGCCGTCGCCGCGGTAGGTGTTGTGGCGCCCGCGCCAGAACTGGAAGCCGTACCCCTGCTTCCAGTCCGGGTTCTCCTGGTTGTCGTTGGCGACCTGCTTCGACGTCGCCGCCTCGAACCACTCGGCCGGCACCAGCTGCTCGCCCGCCCACACGCCACGCTGCAGCACCAACTGCCCGAAGCGCGCGAGGGACTCGGTGTTGGTGCTCAGCCCCCAGCCGCCGACGGTGATTCCCTCCGACGACACCTGCCAGGACGCCTCGTCGATCCCGAGCGGGGCGAAGAGCCGCGGCCGCAGGTAGTCGAGCAGGCTCGAGCCGGTCAGCCGCTGCAGGATCGCGGACAGCATGTACGTCGCGCCGCTGTTGTACACGAACACCGTGCCCGGCTCGTGTTCGACGTCGAGGCTGAGGAAAGTCCTCACCATCCGTCGGTCCCGGCCGAGCGCCTCGACGGTGTCCTTGGCGTGCCCGGTCGTCATCGTGAGCAGATGCCGGACTGTCATCGCGGCCAAGTTGTCGCTGATCGTCGCCGGCAGCTCGTCGGCCTGGAAGAACGAGATCACCGGGTCGTCCAGGGTCAGCAGCCCGGCGTCGATCGCCAGCCCGATCGCGGTCGAGGTGAAGCTCTTCGACACCGAGAACAGCAGGTGCGGATCGGTCAGCCGGTACGGCGACCAGGCCTCCTCGAGGACGACATGACCCGACCGCAGTAGCATCACGGTCTGGATCTCCGGATCACCGGCGTCGAGCGCGGCCACGAAGGTGTCGAGCGCCGTACTGGACAGTCCCTGGGCTTCTGGCGTACTCCGTGGAAGGCTGCTCACCCCAGGCACGCTATCTCCCCGAACGGACAATTATCAGGTGAGTTCCATCAGACGAGCTGCGGTCATCCTCAACCCGGTGAAGGTGCCGGACCCGGAGGACTTCCGGCGTACGGTCGACGCGGCGCTGACCGAGCGTGGGTACGACGACTCGCTCTGGCTCGAGACGACCGAGGACGACGCCGGCTCGACGATGGCGAAGCGGGCGATCGACGAGACCGTCGACCTGGTCGTGGTGGCCGGCGGGGACGGGACGGTGCGGGTGGTGTGCGCCGAGCTGGCGCGCAGCGGGATCCCGGTCGCGGTGCTGCCGGCCGGGACGGGCAACCTGCTGGCCCGCAACCTCGGCATCTCGCTGGACCTCGACATCGCGCTGACCGAGCTGCTCGGTGGCAACGAGCAGCGGATCGACAGCATCGAGATCCAGGGCGACGAGCTGGACACCGACCGGTTCGTGGTGATGGCCGGCCTCGGGCTGGACGCGGCGATCATCGCGGACGCGCCCGACGAGTTGAAGAAGCGCGTCGGCTGGGCCGCGTACGTCGTCGCGACGCTGAAGAACCTGAACCACCCGTTCGTCCGGGTCGAGATCATCGTGGACGACCAGCCGCCGGTACGACGCCGCGCGCGGACCGTGGTGATCGGCAACGTCGGCACCCTGCAGGCGAACATCCCGCTGCTGCCGGACGCCGAACCGGACGACGGCCTCCTGGACGCCGTCGTACTCGCGCCGCGGCGGATCAGTCAGTGGCCGCGGCTCGCGCTCAGCCTGATCATCAAACCCCTGCGCGAACAGCACGTCGAGCGATTCACCGGCAAACGGATCCAGGTGACGGCGGCGAAGACGGTACGACGTCAACTGGACGGCGACACCATCGCCGACGGCCGCACCCTCAGCGCCCAAGTCGACCCCGCATCCCTGATCGTCCGCATCCCGTAGAACACGCCACCGGGCGTCAGCTGCATCTGGACCGGCGGGGAGCCTGGTGGACTCCCCGCCGGAGTCTGTCACCTACCGCTCGGCCGCACCGTTCAGGGCGCAGCCAGCGGGCGGTCACGACTGGACTAGTACGGCGACCGTGCGGGCCGGGACCGAGACCGTGCCGGACGAGGCGGTCCAGGTGGTCTGTTTGACGACCGGGTCGGAGCCGGCCGCCTGGATCGGGGACAGGGACAGGTTCGCACCGGTGAGGCCCGGAACCTGTTGGGTCACGGTCGAGCCGGTCGAGTTGAAGACGACCAGGACGCCCTTGAGGGCCGGGTCGACGTCGGGGCCGGCGGCGTCGTCGATGCGCATCGTGATCACGCCGGGGTTCGCGCCGCTCGACGGGAAGGTGAGCTTCGCGTTGATCAGGTCGGCCGAGCCCAGCCGGAACAGCGGCGTCGAGAAGCGGAGCTTGAGCAGGTCCTGCGCCGTCGCCGACGCGGTGGCCACCTCGGCCGCGGTCGGCTTCAAGGCCGGGTCGCCCAGCAGCGGCTTCATGAACGGCCACTTCGCCTCGTTGTCCGGCTTGGGCGGCAGACCGTGGCCGAAGCCGTTGTCCGCGCCGGTCCAGTCGAGGGTGTTGAACCAGTCGCCGGAGTCGTAGGAGTTCCGGTCCAGCGACTTGCTCCGCAGCAGGTCGGCGCCGGCGTGCCAGAACGACGGCGTCTGCGCGAGCGCGGTCGTTGCCAGCGACACCGTGTTCATCCGGACCCGGTCGGCCATCGTCAGCGACGGCGGCAGCTTATAGGTCAGCGCGTCCCACAACGTTTCGTTGTCGTGGGCATCGACGTACGTGACCACCTCGTTCGGCTGGTCGGCGTACCCGGCCGGTGAGCCGTTGTAGTCGACCGCGTCACCGCGGACGACGGCTCCGGTCTCGGCCGAGCGGAAGGAGAAGTTCCGCAGGTTCGCGGCCAGGCCGAGCTGGATCAGGTCGGTGTCGTGGGCCAGGCGCTTGGCCCGGTCGGCGGGCGAGCCGTTGACCGGGTCGCCGTTCGGGTCGCTCGCGGCGCCCGAACCGAAGCCCTGGATCCGCGGGTTCTCGTCGAACGGACCGCCGCCGCGGACGCCGTCGCGGAGCCGGTCGGAGAACGTGCCGATCCCGGTGCCGCCGAGGTTGCCCTGGCGGGCCTGGACGAACAGCGCGTCGTTCGCGACCTCGCCGAAGTTCCAGCCCTCGCCGTACACGTAGACCTTCTTGCCGTCGACGCCGTCCTTGGCCAGGGTCAGCTTGTCCAGCGCGGCCCGGACCTTGAGCATGTTGGCCTTGCTGTGGTGGCCCATCAGGTCGAAGCGGAAGCCGTCGACCCGGTAGTTGCGCGCCCAGCTGACCGTGCCGTCGACCATGATCTTCTCGGCCATCGCGTGCTCGGTGGCGATGTTGCTGCAGCAGGTCGACGTCTCCACTCCGCCGGTCGCGTTCAGCCGCTGGTAGTACCCCGGCACGATCTTGTCCACGACCGAGGTCGGCGCCTGGCCGGCGGAGGGGGTGTGGTTGAAGACCTGGTCGAGGACGACCCGCAGCCCCGACTTGTGCAGCCCGCCGACCATCGTGCGGAACTCGGCCACGCGGGCGAGGCCGTCCCGCTGGGTCGCGTACGAACCCTCCGGCGCGAGCCAGTGGAACGGGTCGTACCCCCAGTTGAAGCCGTCCTTCGCCGCGACCGCGGTCACGCACGCCTGCTGCTGCTCGGAGTCGGGCGGGAAGGACTTGAGGTCACATGCCGGCGTCTGCTGACCGGTCTCCGGGATCGACGCGATGTCGAACGTCGGCAGCAGGTGGACGGTGTTCAGGCCTGCGGCCGCGAGCGAGCGCAGGTGCTTCGTCCCGTTGCCCTCGTCGGCGAAGGCGAGGTACGTACCGCGGTGGGCGACCGGCACGGTGGTGTCGTTGATGGAGAAGTCACGGACATGCAGTTCGTAGATCGTCGAGTCGACCGAACGCGCCAGCTTCGGCGACGGCGTCCTCGACCACAGCGCCGGCTTGCCCGCCGGGTCGTCGAGGTCGGCCGCGACCGAGTGCGTCGAGTCGGTGGTGAGCGCGACCGAGTACGGGTCGGTCACCAGGTTGGTCTCGATCTTCCCGGTGGACGGCGCGAACACGGTCACCTGGTAGCGGTACGCCGCGTTCTTCCACGACCGCGGTCCCTGGACCGACCAGGAGCCGTCGTCGTCCCGGCGCATGGCGATTGTCTGCGATCCGACAATCAGACTGACCTTCTGCGCGGTCGGCGCCCAGAGCGTGAACTGGGGCGATCCGCCGTGCCACGTCACGCCGTACGAGCGCTTCGTCGCCGAGCCGCCGTACAGGTCGTCGAGGACACCCGGGATCTGTACGCCGGTCGCGTCGAGCAGGCGCCCGGCGTCGTCGTACTGCGCCAGCCCGAGCTGCCCGGTCAGGACCTTCCGGGCGTCCGCCTTGCCGAGCCGCAGTGCTGTGTAGCCCTTCAGAGCGGGGAACTTGGCGAGCACGGACGGCGGCAGGCCGGCCGGATCGTGCCGGAGGCCGGTCGACGTCCCGCCGATGTCGTCCGCGTCGACCTTCAGCGACGCGTCGTGCGACCAGTGCAGCCGCCAGCGGAACCACTCCGGGTGGGCGACCGCGGGTACGGCGAGCAGGTCCTTGGCAACCCAGTAGGCCTTGGCCTTGCTGAGGTCCGGCTGGGCGCCCGGCGTGGAGGTCGTGACGGTCAGCACGTGGGTCGCGATGTCGTAGGAGAAGGTGACGACCAGCCCGTCGGCCGGCACCGTGATCGGAATGTTGTTGGCCGGATAGCTCTCGTCCCAGGACAGGTTGTGCGCGACCTTGGCCTCATAAGCGCCCGCTCCGATCTCGGTCGTCGACCACGTGTACGTCCCGTCGCCGTCCTGGTCCGTCAGCCAGGGTCGCATGCAGGCCGGGTCCCAGTCGGCCGCACAGCCGAGCTCGGACTGGAAGGATCCCGGCACGGTGATGAGCGGCCCTTCGGCACTCGACGTGACGTAGTGCCGGCCGTGCTCGTAGTAGAAGGTGATCGGTCCGCTCGGCCCGGTGTAGGAGATGTTGGCGCCGTTCTGGTTGCCGCCGGCACCGTAGTTCTCGTCCCAGGTCTTGTTGATCGCGGCCTTGTAGGCGTGCTCGCCGGTCAGGCCGGTGTACGTGCCCTTCCAGACCTTGTCCTCCGGGTCCAGCGTCAGCTGGGCCTGGTCGCAGTCCGGTGACCAGTCGGCCGGACAGCCCATCTCGGTGTTGTGGTCACCCGGCACGCTGACGTTGGCCGGCTGGACGACCGGTCCGGTCCCGCCACCGCCGCCACCCGGCGTCGGTGCGTCGCCGACCACGCCGTACGAGCCCGAGACCGAGTAGTTGCCGGAGACATCCTTCAGTACGGCGCGGTACTCGAGCAGCGTGCCCTTCGGCAGCCCGGACACGTCCTGGAAGACCCGGTACGGCGCGTTGTCGTCGGACCCGAGTCGCTGCCAGGCCGTCGTACCCACCGGGCGGTAGCCGAAGGTCACGGTGACCGGCGTGTTCGCTGGGACCTCGGCCCCGATCTCGGCGCGGCCGCCGACGGTCGCACCGAGTTCCGGCGAGCTCATGTATACGGCCGGCGCCTTGGACTGGCGCGGCACCTTGCCGAGCGCCTGGTACACAGTCACCGACAGCGGGGCCTGGCTGAGCACGACCCGGCCCTCGCGATCGGTCCTGGCCGGCTTCGAGCCGCCGTAGACCGGCCGGAGCCAGGTGTTCGGGCCGTAGGTCGGGATGGTTGCCGACTTTGCGGTTGTCGCATTGTTGACAATCACCAGGTACTCGACGTTGTCCTGACCGAGCCTGCTGAACGCGTACAGCCCGCCCGCGTTGGACGAGTACCGGTGGATCTGCCGGCCGTCGGCCAGCGCCGGGTACTTCGCCCGCAGCTTCTGCAGGGCGGCGATGTGCTTGTACATCGGCGCGTTCACGTCGTACCGGTCCTGGCTGCCGATCGTGGTCGTCCCGGTGCCGTCGACGATCTCGTCGTCCTTGTAGTCGGTGGTCTGGGTGGCGAACATGTCCTGCCGCGCGTCCTTGTCACCACCCGCGCCGGTGAAGCCCTGCTCGTCGCCGTAGTAGATCACCGGCTGGCCGCGGGTCAGGAACATCAGCGAATGCGCGAGCTTGTCCCGGGCGAGCAGTTCCTGCCCGGCCGCGCCGCCCTGCTTGAGGAAGGTGCCGACCCGGCCCATGTCGTGGTTGCCGAGGAAGGTCGGCAGTTGGTACGCGTTCGAGTCGGCGTCGGTGTAGTAGTCGTCGTTGGCGTAGAAGTCGCGCAGCTTCGTGCTCGGGTCACCCTTCGCGAACGCGACCGCGTTCTGCTGGAAGCCGAAGTCCAGCGTCGCCTGCAGCGCCCCCTGCGTGGTGTACGTCGACATGAACTTCGGGTCGGCGTCGAACACCTCGCCGAACATGAAGAAGTCCTTCGAGCCGGCGTTGCGGGCCGCGGCCAGGACCTGCGGCGAGAACTTCTGCCAGAACTCCATGTTCACGTGCTTGACGGTGTCGATCCGGAACCCGTCGATGCCGAACTCGGCCCACGTCTTGTAGATGTCGATCATCCCGTCCCGCACGCGCGGCTGCTCGGTGAACAGGTCGTCCAGGCCGACGAAGTCGCCGTACTCCGAGGATTCGCCGGCGAAGGTGGAGTCGCCGCGGTTGTGGTAGAGGGTGGGGTCGTTCAGCCAGGCCGGCACCTTCACGGTCTCGTCGGCCGGCGTCCGGAAGACCGGGACGTTCGGGAACGACGTGTTCCGGTCCATCGGCGGGAAGGTGTCGCCGGCGGCGTACTGCTTGTCGTCGAAGACGTTGCCGGCGGCGTCCTTGTACGGCGACGTCGACTTCGGGATGTAGCCGTACTGCCCGGACTGGTACGCGATCACGTCCGCGGTGTGGTTGGTGATGATGTCGAAGAAGACCTTCATCCCCTTGGCGTGCGCCAGGCTGATCAGCCTCTTCATGTCCGCGTTCGTGCCCAGGTGCGGGTCGATCTGAGTGAAGTCGGTGATCCAGTAGCCGTGGTACCCGGCGCTCACGTCCGCGCCGGCACCCTGCACCGGCCGGTTCTTGAACGACGGCGTGAGCCAGAGCGACGTCGTACCGAGGGACTTGATGTAGTCGAGCTTCTGGATCACCCCGGCCAGGTCGCCGCCGTGGTAGAAGCCCTTGTCGGTCGGGTCGAGGCCGGTGGCCAGCCGGTCGCCGGTCAGACCGCCGGCGTCGTTGGACGGGTCGCCGTTGGCGAACCGGTCCGCCATCACGAAGTAGAACCGCTCCTTGGTGAGGTCCTCCCGCAGGCTCGGCGACGACAGTGCCTTGTCCGCGGGCGTCACGGTCGGGCCGGCCAGGTTGACCGGTTTCACCGTCACCACGTGGGTGGTGTCGTCGTAGCTGAAGGAGAGCTTGGCCGGCCCCTCGATCCGCAGCGGGATGTTCGGCCCGTTCAGGACGCCGCCGGCGCCGTAGTTCTCGTCCCAGCTGCCGTTGACCGCGACCTTGTACTCGTACGAGCCGGCCGGCACGTCGAACACCTTCGTGTACGGCGCCGCCGCGCCGAGACTGGACGCCGTACAACCGGGGTCCCAGTCGGCCGCGCAGCCGAGTTCGCTCTGCAGCGACCCCGCCAGCGTGATCACCCGGTCCGCCGCCACCTGGGCGGGTGCCGGTGCCGCCGTACCCAGTCCGAGCCCGATCACCGCCGCCGCGGTGAACCCCGCCGTCCAACGCCTGAACCCGCGCATCACGGTCCCCTCCCGTTGATCCTGCCGGGGACGCTAACCCGCGACCTCGACCCTGGGGAGACCTCGAATGTCACGGTCAGGTCACGAGCCCCGCCAGCGTGGTCAGGATTCCCAGAGCGCGCACACCGGCAGCGCAGCCAAGCGGCCGCCGAACCGAGTCGCCTCCGGCGCCGTGTGCAGCAGGACGCCGAAGTGGAATCGGTCGCCCAGCCGATCTGCCAGGAACTTGAGCCCGCGCAGATCGTCAGCCGAGGGTGAACTCGTCGCCTTGACCTCGATGCCGACCACGCGACCATCCGGATGTTCGAGCACGAGATCGACCTCGGCGCCGTCGCGATCCCGGAAGTGCCACAGCGATGGCTTCTGGTCTGACCAGGTGAGTTGCTTGCGCAGTTCGTTGGTTACGAAGGTCTCCAGAAGTTGACCGAACGGACCACCGACGCGGTCGGTCGTCGCCTGGTTCGCACCGATCAGATGGGCGGCGAGGCCGGTGTCGGTGACGACGAGCTTGGGCCGACGGACCACCTTGCGGCTGAGGTTGGTCGACCAAGCCGGGATCCGCTCGATCATAAAGGCTTGGACCAGCAGTTCGAGGTAGCCGTCGACTGTTCTGCTGGGGAATCCCAGGTCGTTCGCGATGGCGCTGACGTTCAGTTCGTTGCCGGTGCGCGCGGCGCAGAGCCGGAGCAGACGGGGGATCTCGGCCAACCGTTCGATGGCGGAGATGTCCCGTATCACCGACTTGGTAATGGTTGTCAGGTAGCTGGAGAACCATTGCGGTCTCCGCCTCGGCTCACGGTTGACGATCTCCGGGTATCCGCCGGTGACGATTGTGTCGACGACCTCCCGGCGTACGAGCTTTCGATTGCGAATCAGGTTCACCGGCGCATCGAACACGGCGTCGACGAAAGTGTCGGGTGCACCGAGAAGCTCTCCTTGGGAGAACGGCCAGAGATCTATCATCTCGACCCGTCCGACCAGTGCAGACGCCATATCAGGGGCGGACAGCAGTCTGGACGAGCCGGTCAGCAGGAACCGCCCAGGCCGCCGATCGCGATCCACTTCGGCCTTGATGGCCCGGAACAGTCTGGGCTCGAGCTGTGCCTCGTCGATGACGAAGGTGTCCACGGGTCTGGCCAGGAAGTTCCTGATGTCCGCCGCCGCTGCCTGCCGTGTCGTTTCGTCATCGAGGGTGGCGAAGTCGTGCGAACCTGGATAGCTGATCCGCTGGGTGAGTGTGGTCTTGCCGACCTGCCGGGGACCGTTGAGTACGACGACGGGAGTGTCCGCGAGAGCGGCCCGTACGTGGGCTGCCACAGCTCGATCCAGGAGGGCCATGGACGGATCGTACTGCGGATTCGTCGATCATGCCGCTGCGGATTCGTCGGACGCCGTGGTGCCGATTTGTCGATCGACAGGCTGCAGAGGCGTCGGCAGGCTAGTCGAAGAGCGTGGAGAGCGTGGTCTCGATGGGGGTGCGGTGGACGGTGGTGGCTTCGTCGTCGTACGGGGTGGGCTCGGCGTTGAGGATGATCAGGGGTTTGCCGAGGCCGAGGGCGATGTCGCACAGGCCGGCCGCGGGGTAGACCTGCAAGGAGGTGCCGACGGCGAGGAAGAGGTCGGCGGCCTCGGTGGCGGCGACGGCGGCGTCCAGGACGCGCTGGTCGAGGGACTGGCCGAAGGAGACCGTGGCCGACTTCAGGATGCCGCCACAGACCTCGCAGGCCGGATCCTCGTCGCCGGCCTCGAGGCGCGGGAGTACGTCGGCCATCGGCACGCGGCGCGCGCACTCGAGGCAGTCGACGAACCAGACCGTGCCGTGCAGCTCGTGCACGAGCTCGGGAGAGGAGCCGGCCTTCTGGTGGAGGCCGTCGACGTTCTGGGTGATGAGGCCGGTCAGCCGGCCCTGGCGTTCGAGCTCGACCAGGGCGAGGTGGCCCGGATTCGGCTCGGCCGTCCAGGCGGGCGCGGCCAGGCGGAGCTTCCAGGCCTCGACCCGGACCGCCCGGGAGGCGACGTACTCGTCGATGTCGAACATCGCCTGCGCCGCCGGGTTCTTCGTCCACAGCCCCTGCGGGCCGCGGAAGTCGGGGATGCCGGACGCGGTCGAGATCCCGGCGCCGGTCAGGACGGCGATGCGCTCAGCGTCGATCACCTGTCAGAGGTTAGCTTTCCATTCCGGCGCGATCACCGACATGACGATCGAGTCGACCCACTCGCCGTCCCAGTACAGGTCGTCGCGCAGTCGGCCCTCGACCACGAAGCCGGCCTTCTCGTAGGCCCGCTGCGCCCGCGGGTTGAAGGCGTACACCCCGAGGCTGATCCGGTGCAGGCCGATCTCCTCGATGCCGTAGCCGACGATCAGCCGGGTGGCCTCGGTCCCCAGCCCGCGACCCTGGCCGGACGGCCCGATCAGGATCCGGAAGTTGCACGACCGGTTGTCCGGGTCCCACTCGTTCAGCACCGCCTCGCCGACGGTCTCGTCAGTGGCCTTGTCGACGATCGCCAGGTCGAGCCGGTCGGTCTGGTCCTTACGGGTGCGGTACCACTCGCGGGCCTTCTCCTCGCCGATGACGTCGCGGCTCCCGGTGAAGCGGGTGACGTCGGGATCGTCCATCGCGGCGGCGAGGGCCTCGTAGTCGTCCTCGTCCACCGGTCGCAGGATCACCAGGTTGCCGGTCAATGTCGGCTTGTACGCGAAGTCGGTCACGCGGTGCAGTGTGCCAACCGGCGCGGCCGGACAGCGAGAGGTTTTAGCTCAGGCGCCGGACGACGAAGCGGGGAGCCTCGACGGAGACGAGCTCCTGGTCGCGGAGGCGGCACCAGGCGGGGATGTCGGTGGCGGCCGCGGGGTCGTCGGCCAGCACGGTGACGGTGTCGCCGACGTCGATCGTCGGCATGAGCTTCGCCAGCCTGATCACCGGGAGTGGGCAGAGCAGGCCGAGACAGTCGAGATCCGTGTTCACAGGCCGACCTCCGCGCGGATCCGCCGGACGATGCCCGGCAGCACGGTCGCGAAGCGGTCGATGTCGGCGTACGTCGTACTCCGGCCGAGCGAGACACGGACGTTGCCGTGGGTGAGGACGCCCATCGCCGCGAGCACGTGGGACGGTCGCAGCGTGCTCGACGTACAGGCCGAACCGCTGGAGACAGAGAAGCCGTCCGCGTCCAGGGCGGTGACGAGGGCCTCGCCGTCGACGTACAGACAGGAGAACGTGAGGATGTGCGGCAGCCGGTCGTCCGGGTCGCCGACCACCTCGACGTCGGGGACGTCCGAGCCGATGCGGTGCCGGAGCTCGTCGATCCACGCCCGGTGCTGCTTGTTCAGCTCGGCCGCCTCCGCCTGACGGGCCTGGAGGGCGGCCGCGGCCGCCAGCGTGTTCGGGACGTCCGGGAAGCCGGGGGAGAGGCCGTCCTCCCGCTCGTCCATCGGCCAGGCCGGGGCGATCCGGGTGCCCTTGCGGACGGCCAGTAATCCGACACCGGCCGGTCCGCCCCATTTGTGCGCGCTCGCCGCCAGCGCCGACCACCCGGGCGGTACGACGTCGTGCCCGATCGAGGCGGACGCATCGACGAACAGCGGTACGTCGCCGCACGCCTCGGCCGCGGCCTCGATCGGCTGGCGGGTCCCGACCTCGTGGTTCGCCGACTGCAGCGCCGCCACCGCGACGCCGGGCTCACGCGCCGCGGCCGTGAAGGCGTCCAGGTCGACCCGGCCGGCCGGGTCCACACCGACCTCCACGCCGGCGGATCCGGCGGTGTGCAGTACGGCGGAATGCTCGACCGCGCTGTGGACGACCGCCGTACCGGTGCGCCTCCGGGCGGCCGTGATCGCGGTCAGCCCGGCGTGGACGGCCGCCGTACCGGAGGTGGTCAGGAAGAGCTCGTCCGGGCGTACTCCTACCGCGTCCGCGAGCACCGCCCGGGCGTTGTCCAGCAGCAGCCGCGCGGTCCGTCCCTCGTGGTGCAACCGGACCGGATCCGCCCACCCGGAATCGACTGCCGAGAGCAACATCTCCCGCGCTGCCGGATGCAACGACTCGGCCGACGCCGCGTCCAGGTACGCACGCTGGTTCACACGGGAAACGCTAAGCCCTACCTATGCGCAGAGCGCCGGAAGGTGTCCAGTAGTGTTTGGTCGTCAGTCTCACTTGGGAAGGGAAAGGCGCCCCGTGGGTTCGAACGGCACGCCCGGAGTGGACGAGCGCGCGGCAGGTCCTGCCGGCGCCACACGTCCGGCGAAGCGACGCCTGCTGGTCGGGGCGGCAGTGGTGCTCGGCACCGTGCTGCTGACCGGCTGTTCGTCGGCGACCACTGAGCAGTGGAAGCGACTCGGTCTCCCCGAGGGCGCATCGGACCGGACCGAGGCCGTCCGGAGCCTCTGGATCGGTGCCTGGATCGCCGCCCTGATCGTCGGCGTGATGGTCTGGGCCCTGATCCTGTACGTCGTCGTCCGGTACCGCAAGCGCTCCGACGACGCTCCCAAGCAGGTCCGGTACAACCTGCCGCTCGAGGTGCTCTACACGCTGGCGCCGTTCGCCATCATCGGTGTGCTGTTCTTCTACACCGTCGAGAACGGCAACCAGATCACCGCGATGTCGAACCAGCCGCAGCACACCGTCAACGTGGTGGGCCAGCAGTGGCAGTGGACCTTCAACTACAAGGAGACCGTCGACGGGCAGGAAGGCGTCTGGGAGACCGGCACGCTGGACAAGCCCGCCGAGCTGTGGCTCCCGGTGAACGAGTCGGTCCAGTTCGACCTGACCTCGCCGGACGTCATCCACTCCTTCTGGGTTCCGTCGTTCTACTTCAAGCTCGACGTCATCCCCGGCCGGACCAACAAGTTCGAACTCACCCCGACCAAGACGGGGACCTTCGCCGGCAAGTGCGCCGAGCTCTGCGGGCTCTACCACAGCCGGATGATCTTCTCCGTCAAGGTCGTCACCCGGGACGAGTACGACGCGCACCTGCGGGACCTGGCCGCGAGGGGCCAGACCGGCGCCGCCGTCGGCGGCCAGGACGCCACCACCATTCCGGGCCACGGGGCTGAGGAGGGCGAGAAGTGACCGACATCGCCGAGCGCACCGGCACCATCGGTGCGACCACCGCGCTGCCGCGTCGCCGCAGCAAAGGTCAGCTGGCGGTCAAGTGGCTGACTACGACCGACCACAAGCTGATCGGCCACCTGTACCTGATCGTCTCGTTCGCGTTCTTCCTGATCGGCGGCGTGATGGCTCTGGTCATCCGCGCCGAGCTGGCCAAGCCGGGCCTGCAGATCGTCAACGAAGAGGTCTACAACCAGCTGTTCACCATGCACGGCACGATCATGCTGCTGCTGTTCGCGACCCCGCTGTTCGTCGGCTTCGCGAACGTGATCATGCCGGTCCAGATCGGCGCCCCCGACGTCGCGTTCCCGCGGCTCAACATGTTCAGCTTCTGGCTGTTCCTGTTCGGCGGCCTGATCACGATCAGCGGCTTCTTCACGCCGGGCGGCGCGGCCGACTTCGGCTGGTTCGCCTACGCCCCGCTGTCGAACGCGGTCCGTTCGCCGGGTGTCGGCGGTGACCTGTGGATCATGGGTCTGTGGATGGCCGGTCTGGGCACGATCCTGGGTGCGGTCAACTTCGTCACCACGATCATCACCATGCGCGCGCCCGGGATGACGATGTTCCGGATGCCGATCTTCACCTGGAACATCCTGGTGACCTCGATCCTGGTGCTGATCGCGTTCCCGATCCTGGCCGGCGCGCTGCTGATGCTGGAGGCGGATCGAGCCCTAGGGGCTCACGTCTTCGACGCGGCCAACGGCGGACCACTCTTGTGGCAGCACCTGTTCTGGTTCTTCGGCCATCCCGAGGTCTACATCATCGCGTTGCCGTTCTTCGGCATCATCACCGAGATCCTGCCGGTCTTCAGCCGCAAGCCCGTCTTCGGCTACATCGGCCTGGTCTGCGCGACCCTCGGTATCGCGGTGCTGTCGGTGGCGGTCTGGGCGCACCACATGTTCGTCACCGGAGCGGTGAACCTGCCGTTCTTCTCGTTCATGACGTTCCTGATCGCGGTGCCCACCGGAGTGAAGTTCTTCAACTGGATCGGGACGATGTGGGGCGGCTCCATGTCGTTCGACACCCCGATGCTGTGGTCGGTGGGCTTCCTGACCACCTTCCTCTTCGGCGGTCTGACCGGCATCATCCTGGCCTCGCCGGCGCTGGACTACCAGCTGTCCGACTCGTACTTCGTGGTCGCGCACTTCCACTACGTCGTCTTCGGGACCGTGGTGTTCGCGATGTTCGCCGGGTTCTACTTCTGGTGGCCGAAGATGACCGGCCGGATGCTGGACGAGCGATTGGGCAAGCTGCACTTCTGGCTGCTGTTCATCGGCTTCCACACGACGTTCCTGGTGCAGCACTGGCTCGGTGTGGAGGGCATGCCGCGGCGCTACGCGTCGTACGGCGCCAACGAGGGCTTCACCACGCTGAACGAGGTCTCCAGCGTCGGTGCCTTCGTGCTCGGCTTGTCGATGCTGCCGTTCTTCTACAACGTCTACAAGTCGCGCAAGGCGCCGCTGGTGGGTGTGGACGATCCGTGGGGCTGGGGACGTTCGCTGGAGTGGGCGACCAGTTCGCCGCCGCCGCGGCACAACTTCGAGCGGTTGCCGCGGATCCGGTCCGAGAGCCCGGCGTTCGACCTGCACCACGCCGACCTCGCGCTGGCGGAGTACCCGGACAACCGGGCGCCGAAGGACAACCTGCTGGACGCGGGTGAGGACCAGGGCCGGGTGGAGAACCTGCGCGAGAACGCCGGCGTCGACACCACGAGCGAGACCGACGGGAAGGACAAGGCGTGAAGGTCGAAGCCTGGGTCTTCGGGATCCTGAGTGTGTTCGTGCTGGTGGTCACGCCGATCTACTGGCTGATGTCGGAGGACCCGACCGGCACCACCGCGCTGGTGATGACGTTCTTCCTCGCGCTGCTGGTGGCGTTCTACCTGAGCATCACCGCCCGCCGGATGGACGCCCGCCCGGAGGACCGCAAGGAAGCCGAGATCGTCGAGGGAGCCGGTGAGCTCGGCTTCTTCCCGCCGCACTCGTGGTGGCCGCTGTGGTGCGCGCTGACCCTGTCCGTGGTCGTGCTCGGCCTGGTCTTCGGCTGGTGGCTGTTCATCGCCGGCTGTGCGCTCGGCATCATCACGCTGTCCGGGTTCATCTTCGAGTACTACCGGGGTGACCACGCTCACTAGCTGATCGCCGTACGGGCGCCATCCGGGCCAACCGGATGGCGCCTTTGCGCGTCTTACGGGGTGCCGCCGGACGGCGGGATTGTGGTCCGTACCACTGGGTCGCGGGTGTGCTGCCGGAATCTGTCGGTCCGGCGGGATACTCTTGCCGCGGTTTCGGTTTGAACAGGGGAGAGCTGGGGAATGGTAGGCGGTTCGGTGAGGAAGCACGGGCTTGCCGTGGTGGGGATCTGCGCGATGCTGCTGGTCGGCACCGCGTGCAGTGACACCGAGGCGGGCGGCTCACCCTCGTCCCCCGGTGCGACCGCCAGCAGCGGTACGCCGAGCGCGTCGACGAGTCATGGTCCGTCCGAGAGCCCGTCGCAGGAGCCGGCCGCGGCCAGCGTCTCGGTCGTCCCGGCCAAGGGCGCGAGTTCGGTCCGGCCGGACACGCCGGTGACCGTGAAGACCTCGGTCGGCACGCTGACGGCCGTCACCCTCAAGGACGACGACGGCGACGCGGTGGCCGGCAGCTTCAACGCCGACAAGAACCAGTGGACCTCCGTGCCGCAGCTCGAGCCCGGCGCGGCGTACACCCTGACCGGCTCCGCGGAGGGCACCGACGGCGCCGTCGTACCGATCAAGTCGACCTTCCGGACGCTGAAGGCGACCAAGAACCTGAAGGCCTCGGTCGCCCCGCTGAACGGCGAGACCGTCGGCGTCGCGATGCCGATCCAGATCTACTGGAACAACCCGGTCACCGACCGCGCCGCGGTGGAGAAGCGGCTCAAGGTGACCACCTCGGTCCCGGTCGACGGCAGCTGGCACTGGATGAGCAGCAAGCAGGTCAACTACCGGCCGAAGAACTACTGGCCCGCGGGCACCAAGGTGACGGTCGACATCGGCACCCAGGGCGTCAACGCCGGCAAGGGCGTGTGGGGCTCGGCCGGCCGGGAGATCTCGTTCTCCATCGGCAAGTCCGTGGTCACCAAGGTCGACGTGAAGAAGCACAAGATGTACGTGACCATCAACGGCAAGCTCGCCCGCACCATCCCGATCACCGCCGGCAAGTCCGGCTTCACCACCCGCAGCGGCGCGAAGGTGATCATGGAGAAGTACCCCACCAAGCGGATGGACGCCCGGACCGTCGGCATCCAGCCGGGCGACCCGGAGTACTACGACATCCACGACGTGAAGTGGGCCCAGCGGGTCACCAGCTCCGGCGAGTTCATGCACGGCGCGCCGTGGTCCTCCGGCAGCCAGGGCACGGAGAACGTCAGCCACGGCTGCGTCGGGATGAGCCTCGCGAACGGCCAGTGGTACTTCCAGCAGACCCTGCGCGGCGCCCCGGTGATCGTCACCGGAACCACCCGCACGATGGAGCCCGGCAACGGCTGGACCGACTGGAACATGACCTGGGCCGCCTACAAGGCCGGCTCAGCCCTCTCCTGACCGCCACCACCTCTGCCACGCGAGCGCGGCGAGGAGCGGGCCCCACAGGGTCATCGGGGCGTAGGCGACGAGCTGGACGGTGAAGGGAGTGCCGGTCGTCATCTCCGGGTCGAAGGTCGATCCGGTGAGGGCAGAAGCCGGTACGCCGACGGTCCAGACGGCGATCAGGGCGAGTGCGCCCAACCCCGCTGGTACGACGGTCGCCGCGCGGGGGATCCGGCGGCCGCCGAGACCGGGCAACCAGGCGGGGACGATCTCACCCCAGCGGTGCACGAGGCCAAAGCTGAGGAGCGCGAGGGCCTCGCTCAGGACGCACAGGAACAGCAGGTAGCCGGCTCCGTGCGGGGTGTCCAGCTCGGAGCGGCGGATCCAGCCCTCGTCGTACCCGACGGGAAAGCCGACGATGATCCCGATCCGCCAGAGCGCGGACGGGATCGTGCAGAGGGCGATGACGTGGGCGGCGACCGGCGCCCAGGCCGGTACGCCGGCGGAACGCTGATTCCATCGAGCGGCGCGGGCCGCGGTGTCGGTAGGCATGGACCGACCGTCTCGTGCCACCCCGGGTCGGCCCCAGGTGCCGATCGGCACATCTTCAGCGGCGTTGGGACCACACGGCGGCGGCGATGCCGACGCGGTTCCGCGTGCCGAGCTTGCGTTGGATCGCGGCCAGATGGTTCTTGACGGTGCCGGGGGAGATGACCAGACGCTTCGCGATGTCGGCGTTGGTGCCGCCGTCGGCGACGAGTCCGGCGATCTCCCGTTCGCGAGCGGTCAGGCTCGACCACCGCGGGTCGGCCGGTACGTCGCGAAGTCGGCTCAGCAGGCGGGTAGTGAGCTGTGGACTGACGAGCGTGTCGCCGGCGACGGCCGCGCGAATCGCCTCCAGCAGCAGGGTCGGTCCGGATCGCTTGAGGATGAACCCCGCGGCCCCGTTCCGCAGCGCCGTGTGCACGTACTCGTCCAGGTCGAAGGTGGTCACCACGACCACCTTCAACGGGTCGGCGATGGTCGGTCCCGCCAGTTGTTCGACCACACTGAGCCCATCGCCCTTCGGCATCCGGATGTCGGCCAGACACACGTCCGGTCGTAAGTGCCGCGCCTGCGCAACCGCCGACTCGCCGGTCCCCGCCTCGGCCACCACCGTCATGTCCGGCTGCGCGTCCACCACAGCCCGGAAGGACTCCCGGATCGCCGCCTGATCGTCGGCCAGCAGCACCCGAATCGTCATCGGGGAACCACCAACTCCACCCGCCACTCGCCGGCGTCACCGGTCCCGAACCGCAACGACCCGCCGACGTGCCGGGCCCGCTCCCGGAGCATCCGCAGCCCGCTGCCGCCGTCGTCCGGGTCCGCCTCGCGGATGACGTCGCGTGGCAGCCGCTTCGCATCCGGAGCAGCCACTCGATCCGGCACGTCGTTGATCACCGTCAGCAGTACGTCGTCGCCGAGACGGATCGCGATCCGGACCTCGCCCGCATCGGGAGCGTGCTTGCGGACGTTCGTGAGGCATTCGGTCGCCGTGCGGTACACCAGCGCCGACGCTTCCGGCGATAGGCCGATCGCCTCAGTTTGCCCGATCAGCTCAGCCCGTGGCCCGGGCGTCGCGTTGAAGCGCTCCACGAGCCCCGGCAGTGCCGCCAGCTCTCGTCCGGAACCGTCCGGGAGCCCATCAACGCGCAACGCCCGTACGGTCGCCTCCAGCGACTCCAGGGAGCGAATGCCGGCCTGCTCGATCCGCTCCAGGTCCTTCGACCCACCGCCGACGTACCGCGCGGCTTGGACACGTGCGACCACCTCGCTCAGGTCGTGCGCGACGAAGTCGTGCAGCTCCGCGGCGACCGCGAGCCGCCGGCGGTACGCCTCGGCCTCGCGTCCGGCCGCTCGTGCTCGCTCCAGCGCGCGCAGACCCCAGCCGAGCAGCCCGGCAGCCGCACCGGCTGCGCCCCAGAGGGCCACGGCCAAGGCCTTGCCACCGGCATCGAGCTCCGGCGCCTCGGAGTACCGCAGCACCATCACGGCCAGCGCGACGACCACGATCGGAGCACCCACGACCAGCCGCTCTGCCCACCGTGCGACCGCGAACGCCAGTACGAGCAGGACAACCGGCTCGATGAGCGCGGCCGCATCCGGCCCGCCGGCGATCGGCCGCAGCAGAGCGGTGGCCAGCGCGGACGCCAGGCCGACGGCCACTCCGACCGGCCCCAGCCACCTCCGAGCGACCCTCCGCACGACTCCTGATCCTAGTGCGACAGGGCTTTCAGTACTTCGGCTGCGTGTAGGGCCGGTAGGGAGTGGTGGGTGGCGGCTTCGATTGGTACGACGGTCGCGGTGGGGATCAGGGTGGTGACGCGTCGGGTGAGGCGCTCGGGATTGTGGGTCTTGGTGTGGCCGGCGGTGATGACCAGGAGCGGCGGGCGGAGGTGGCGCAGGGCGTCGTCGCCGGGGCGCCGAGGGCGGGCGACCGGGCTCCTCGGCTGCTCTGCGGCCAAGGCAGCCAGCTCGAGCCACTGGGCGTCGACCGGTAGGTCCTGCGTCTCCCAGCGGAGGAACGACAAGGTGCGCCGACGTGACGGACGAAGCAGGCTGGGGAGGGCGCGGGCGACGTACGCGGGCCGGAGGCCGGTGAAGCAGTCCGTCGGGTCGAGGAGCGAGAGGCGGTCGACCCGGTCCGGGTGGGCGAGGGCGTATGTGAGGGCCAGCCAGGCGCCGTACGAGTGACCGACGAGGTGAGGTCGATCGACCTCAAGCCCGTCGAGTACGGCGGTCAGCCACGTCAGGAGGTCGTTGGTGCTGCGGGGCGGTCGGCCCGTGGAGCGGCCGGCGTCGCCGAGGAGGTCGATCGCGTAGACGCGGTGGTGCTCGGCGAGCCGGGGTGCGACGGCGAACCACACCGGCGAGGTCGCCCCATGACCGGCGAGGAGTACGACGGGACGGCCGTCGAGCGGGCCGCACGCGTTCACATGGGTGCCGTTGATCGACAGCTGGTCGACCGGGACACCCCAGCGGCTCAGCAGGGCGTCGTACGCGTCGTCGAAGCTCATGGCGTGAGGATAGCTCACTCAGTGAGGTAAATTGGCGGGCATGCGAGAACGCGTGATGCCTGCGGATCCGGAGCGGGCCGCCGCGCTGGAGTTGGTGCACCGGCTGCGAGAGGTCGCGTTGCGGCTCGAGCTGGCGGTGGGGGAGTTCGCGCGGACGACGGGCCTGCACGGGACCGACGTACGGGCGCTGATCCGGCTGCTGGATGCTGAGCGGGCAGAAGTCGAGGCGACGCCCGGATGGCTTGCCGGGCAGCTCGGAATGACCTCTCAGGCGACGACTGCGGTGATCCACCGGCTGGAGGCCGCTGGACACGTCGAACGGCTCAGGAGCCGCTCGGACGGCCGGAGTGCCCGGTTGCAGGTCTCGGACAGTGCGGTCGACCTCGGGTGGCGGTTCTTCGGCCCGCTGATCGAGCGCCTGGTCGCGGTCGAGCTCCGGCCGGGGGAGCGGACGGTCGTCGCCGACTACCTGGACGCGGTCGCCGACGCGATCGACTGAGTCGCCAGACAGGGTCTCGCAAGAACGGAAGAAGGCCCCGGCGGATCGCCGGGGCCTTCCTACGCATGTACTGCTGGATCAGGACCTGTCGCTGGTGACCTCGCGATAGGTCTCGGTCTCGCCGAGCTCGTGGATCTCGTCGGCGTCGTGGCTGTGCTCGTGCGCCTCCTCGACCTCGGCACGGGTCGGCTTCTGCACCGCGTCGGCGAAGTAGAAGCGCGAGAGCCGGGCGCGGACCTTGTTCAGGGCCCGGCGCGGGGCGCGGACGCCGTTGTCGTCGGTCTCCGGGCCGATCTCGAGCGGGAGCATCCGGTCCCGGGCGGTGAGCTCGTAGGCCTCGTAGTTCGAGATCGGGGTGTGCTTCTCGGAGTACGCACCGTCGGGGGAGCGGACGATGATGCCGGTCTCGAGGCCGTGCAGGATCCGCTCGTTGTCGGAGCGCTGCAGCGAGATCGCGATCCGCCGGGTGATCCAGAACGCCAGGACCGGGCCGAGGAACACCGCGAACCGGAGGAACCAGGTCACGCTGTTCAACGAGACGCCGAAGTGGGTGGCGATCAGGTCGTTACCACCACCGACCCACAGCAGGCCGTAGAAGGTGATGAAGGCGGCACCGATACCGGTCCGGGTCGGCATGTTGCGCGGCCGGTCCAGCAAGTGGTGTTCGCGCTTGTCGCCGGTGATCCAGGCTTCGATGAACGGATAGAGCGCGACCAGCGTCACGAAGGCGGGTGGCACCAGCAGAGCCGGGATGATCAGGTTCCAGCTCAGGGTGATGCCCCAGAAACTCGACTCGAGGCCGGGCATGATCCGGACCGAGCCTTCCAGCCAGCCCATGTACCAGTCCGGCTGGGATCCCGCCGTCACCTCCGCCGGGTTGTACGGGCCGTACAGCCAGACCGGGTTGATCTGCATCAGTGCGCCCATCAGCGCAGTGATGCCGAAGACGACGAAGAAGAAGCCGCCGGCCTTGGCCATGTACACCGGCATCAGCGGGTAGCCGACCACGTTCTTGTTGGTCCGGCCGGGGCCCGGGTACTGCGTGTGCTTGTGGTACACGACCAGGAACAGGTGGACCGTGACCAGGGCGAGGATCAACCCCGGGATCAGCAGCACGTGGACGGTGAAGAATCTGGAGACGAAGTCGTCTCCCGGGAACTCGCCGCCGAAGATGAAGAAGCTCATATACGTGCCGATCACCGGCGACGCCTGGACCATGCCCTGGGTGATTCTCAACCCGGTCCCGGACAGCAGGTCGTCGGGCAGGCCGTAGCCGATGAAGCCCTCGATGATGCCGAGGAAGAGCATCGTGAAGCCGATCACCCAGTTCAGCTCACGCGGCTTGCGGAACGCGCCGGTGAAGAAGATCCGGAGCAGGTGCACCATCATCGCGGCGATGAACAGCACGGCCGCCCAGTGGTGGATCTGCCGCATCAGCAGACCGCCGCGGATGTCGAACGAGATGTCCAGCGTGGAGGCGTACGCCTCCGACATGTGCAGGCCCTTGAGCAGGCTGTAGGAGCCCTGGTACTCGACCTCCGCCATCGACGGCTTGAACCAGAAGGTCAGGAAGATGCCGGTCAGGATCAGGATGATGAAGCTGTACAGCGCGATCTCACCGAGCATGAAGGACCAGTGGTCCGGGAAGACCTTCCGCAGGTTCTTGCGGCCGATCTTGCCGATCCCGAGACGGTCGTCCAGGTATTTGACCGGTGGCGGGAAATCTTTGTCAGACACGTGCGGTCACCCTCGTTCGAAGAAACTCGGACCGACTGGTTCGGTGAAATCGCTCTGCGCGACCAGGTAGCCCTCCGAGTCCACTGCCAAGGGTAGCTGAGGCAACGGACGGGCAGCAGGACCGAAGATGACCTTGGCCCCGTCGGCGAGGTCGAAGGTCGACTGGTGGCACGGGCAGAGCACGTGGTGGGTGGTCTGCTCGTACAGCGAGATCGGGCAGCCGACGTGGGTGCAGATCTTCGAGTAGCACAGGATGCCGTCGATACCCCAGTTCTCCCGGCCGGCCGGCGTACGGATCTCGCTCGGCTTGATCCGGACCACGATCACCGCGGCCTTGGCCTTGGCGTTCTGGTACTCGACGCCGCTCTCCTCCTGGATCGGGGCCAGGTTGGCGGGGGCGGCGTTGACCAGCTGGCCGACGATCAGGTCGGACGGCTTGATCGGGCGCAGTGTGACGTCGTTCACGACCCGGATGCCTTCGGCCCAGATCGTGCTGTAGAGCTTGCGTCCGGGCAGCGGGCCGAGGTCGCGCAGCAGCACGATGGCCGGCAGGCCGAGCAGGCCGACCGCGCCCAGCAGCGAGCGACGGATCAGCTTGCGCCGGGTGAACCCCGACTCCTGGACGCCCTGGTTGAAGGCCTCGGTGATGTCGGCCTTCTGCTCCATCGTCGAGTGCGCGTCGTGCCGCTCCTCGACGATCTCCTCGTCGACCATCAGCTTCTTGGCCCACTGGATCGCGCCCGCACCGATCAGGAACAGCGCCAGGCCGAGGCTCAGGCCGAGGGCCATGTTGTTGGCGTTCCCCGACAGCGGGCCGAAGACCACCTCGGCGTCGCGCGGGATGGCGAAGTACGCCACGCAGGAGCCGAGCGCGAGCAGGCCGGCCAGGCCAAACATCGTGGCCACCTGGCGCTCGACCCGGTCGGCCGCCTTCGGGTCGATGTCGGTGATCCGGTACTCGTGCGGCTCGATCCCCGGGTCGGCGATCGGCTCGGAAACCTCGACCGCCCCGTGACCCTCGTCCTCTGCCTTCACCGGCAGTTTCTCGTCGCTCATTCGGCCTTCGCTCCCTTGGCCTTGACGCCCTTGGCGCCGATCCAGACCGCTACGCCGACCAGCAGGCCGATGCCGACCAGCCAGCCCCACAGGCCCTCGGACACCGGACCGAGCCGGCCGAGACCGAAGCCACCCGGGTCCTTCTGGGTCTCCAGCGCCTTCAGATAGGCGATGATGTCGCGCTTGTCCTCCGGCTGCAGCACCTGGTCGGAGAAGACCGGCATCTGCTGCGGACCGGTCAGCATCGCCTCGTAGATGTGCTTCTCGCTCACACCCATCAGCGACGGCGCGTACCGGCCGTTCGGCAGCGCGCCGCCCTTGCCGGCGAAGTTGTGGCACGCCGTGCAGTTGGTGCGGAAGAGCTCGCCACCGCGGGTGACCTGCTCGTCAGTGGCCTTGCTCACGTCGTACGACTCCTGCGCCGGCACCGCCGGGCCGGGGCCGAGCGAGGCGACGTACGCCGCCAGCGCCTCGATCTCTTCCTGCGTGTACGTCGGGGCCTTGCGCGGGATCTGGGCACCCGGCTGCATGGCCGGCATCCGCCCGGTGCCGACCTGGAAGTCGACGGCGGCCGCGCCGACCCCGATCAGCGACGGGCCGGCCAGGTCGCCCTCGCCGTTCCCGCCACCCTCGGCGTTCAGGCCGTGGCAGCTGGAACAACCGACCGCGAAGAGCTTCTTGCCCTCCTCGATCTGCTGGGACTGGGCCGAGTTGTCCGCGACCGCGTTGTCAGGGGCGAAGGCGGCGTACGCCGAACCCACTGCCAACAGGCCGAACAGGAGCACGACGAGGCCGGCTGACCGGTGCCGTCGTCGCGCGGAGAGAAAGCGCGCCGGTGACAAGGAAAGTCTCTTCTCACTCATTTGAGCAGGTAGATGGTCGCGAACAGGGCGATCCAGACCACGTCGACGAAGTGCCAGTAGTAGGACACGACGATCGCCGAGACGGCCTGTTCGTGGGTGAACTTACGAGCCATGTACGTCCTGGCCAGGACGTACACGAAAGCGATGAGACCGCCGGTCACGTGCAGACCGTGGAACCCGGTGGTCAGGTAGAACACCGACCCGTACGGCGACGACGAGATCGACAGGCCCTCGTGGATCAGGGCGGCGTACTCGGTCACCTGGCCGGCGATGAAGACCGCGCCCATCAGGTAGGTGAGGATGAACCACTCGCGCATGCCCCACGCGCGGACGTTCGCCAGCGAGCCGGTCCGGCCCACCTTGCCGTGCTCGGCGGCGAACACACCCGCCTGGCAGGTGAACGACGACGCGACCAGGATGAACGTGTTCACCGAGGCGAACGGGACGTTCAGCATCTCGGTGGACGCCTGCCACAGGGTCTCCGTGCCCGGAGCCGCGGCGGCGGTCGTCACCGACCGGATCGTGAAGTACGCCGCGAACAGGGCGGCGAAGAACATCAGTTCGCTCGAGAGCCAGACGATCGTGCCGACACTGACCATGCTGGGACGGTCGTGGTGTCCGTGTTCACGAGACGCTGGGAGCGCGGTTGCAGTGGCCACGCGGTCATTATGTCGTTCGGGGGATCGCACGCCACGACCACCCCCATGCATGTCGCCGGCCGGTGCTTTCTACTGTGGAAGCGTGCTTCCCCTCCATGCGGCGCCCGGCGACCAGATCGAGCCGTTCACGCCGCTGCGGTTGCTGACCGCCTGGACCTTCGAGCCGGTGTTACTCGGCGTGATCGTGGCCCTGGGCGCGCTCTACCTGTACGGCGTCCACCGGCTGCGGGCCCGGGGTGACAAGTGGTCCCGCGGCCGTACGTTCGCGTTCGTCGGACTGGGGCTGGGAAGCGCCGTGATCGCCACTCAGTCGGCGCTCGGCACGTACGACACCGTCCTGCTGAGCGTGCACATGGCCCAGCACATGGTGCTGTCGATGCTCACGCCGCTGATGATGGCGCTCGGCGCACCGGTCACTCTGGCGTTGCGCACCCTGCCCGCCCGGCCGCGGAAGTGGTTGCTCTCCGTGTTGCACTCGGGGTTCGCGAAGGTGCTGTGCTTCCCGCTGATCGGGTTCGCGCTGTTCGTCCTGAGCCCGTGGGCGCTCTACTTCAGCGGCTGGTACGACGCCACGCTGCGCTCGACCGTGCTGCACGACCTACTGCACCTGCACTTCATCCTGGTCGGCGCACTGTTCTTCTGGCCGTTGCTCGGCCTCGACCCCGTGCCCGGGCGGGTGATCTACCCGTTCCGGCTGATCATGACGTTCCTCACGCTGCCGTTCCACGCGTTCCTCGGCATCACGATCATGTCCGCGAACACGCTGATCGCCGAGGACTGGTACACCAGCTTCGAGCGGTCCTGGCCGCCGTCACCGCTGCACGACCAGTACATCGCCGGCGGGCTGCTCTGGGGATCCGGGGACATCGTCGGGCTGGTGTTCTTCGGCGTGCTCTTCGTCCAGTGGGTGAAGGAGTCGCAGCGGGAGGCGCGGCGCGAGGACCGCCGGCTGGACCGGTTGGAGGAACAGGCTCGCCGGAGCGGACAGGCACCCCGGTAGCATTCGGCGTGTTGTTCGACAGTCCACTGGTCACCGACACACAGCTTGGGATGGATCGATGAGTTCAGAGCGTCCGCTGAAGGTGCTCGTCTACAGCGACGACCGTACGACGCGGGAATCCGTCCGGCTCGCGCTGGGCAAGCGGCCCGCCGCCGATCTGCCCGCCGTCGAGTACGCCGAGTGCGCGACCGAGCCGGCCGTGATCAAGACCATGGACAAGGGCGGGATCGACCTGGCCATCCTGGACGGCGAGGCCGTGCCGGCCGGCGGGATGGGGATCGCCCGGCAGCTCAAGGACGAGATCTTCCAGTGCCCGCCGGTGCTGGTCATCACCGGCCGGCCGCAGGACGCGTGGCTGGCCACGTGGTCGCGGGCCGAGGCCGCGGTCTCGCACCCGATCGACCCGGTCCGGCTGGCCGAGGTCACCGCCGACCTGCTCCGGCAGCGGCTGGCCAACCTGCCCGCCACGACCGCCTAGCCCGTTGCGATGACGGCGTACACCTGGCCGCAGGTGCTCAACCCGTTGCTCCGGCGGGAGGACCTGGACAAGTCCGCGACCGCGTGGGCGATGGAGCAGATCCTGTCCGGCGCCGCGTCGCCGGCCCAACTCGCCGGGTTCGTGATCGCGCTGCGGTCCAAGGGCGAGACGGTCACCGAGGTCGAGGGCCTGGTCGCGACCATGCGCGACTTCGCCACCCGGATCTCGGTCCCCGGCCGGACGCTGGACGTGGTCGGCACGGGCGGTGACCAGGCCCACACTGTGAACATCAGCACGATGTCCGCGATCGTCGCCGCGGGTGCGGGGGCCAAGGTGCTCAAGCACGGCAACCGCGCGGCCTCGTCGGCGTGTGGTGCGGCCGACGTCCTCGAGGAGCTCGGCGTACCGCTCGACCTCACCGCCGCGCAGGTCGCCGAGGTTGGGGAGCAGGCCGGGATCACGTTCTGCTTCGCTCCGGCGTTCCACCCCGCGTTGCGGCACGCCGCCGTACCGCGGCGTGAGCTGGGCGTGCCGACGACGTTCAACTTCCTCGGCCCGCTGGCGAACCCGGGCGATCCGTCGGCCCAGGCGGTCGGGGTCGGCGACGGGCGGATCGCCGGGCTGATGGCCGGCGTACTGGCGCGGCGGGGGATCGACGCGCTCGTGTTCCACGGCGACGACGGGCTGGACGAGCTGACGACCCGGACGACGTCGCAGGTGTGGACGGTCGGCGGCGGTTCGGTGGAGGGTCCGTTCACCGTGGACCCGCGGGAGCTCGGGATCGCGCCGGTGGCGGCCGATGCCTTGAAGGGTGCGGACGCGAGCTTCAACGCGAAGGTCGTCCGGGCGTTGCTCGACGGCGAGCCGGGTGCGGTGCGGGACGTCGTACTGCTGAACGCGGGGGCGGCGCTGGCGGCGTACTCGCCGACCGACGAGCCGATCACCGCCCGGATCCGCGCCGGGATGGACCGGGCCGCCGAGGCGATCGACTCGGGCGCGGCCAAGGACGTGCTGGACCGCTGGATCGCGGCCTGCGAGGCGGTGCGGTAAGGCTCTGCTTGAGAGGGCCGGCGGGTTTGGCCGCCGGCCCTTCTCGTGTGGCTACCGGTTGATCTTGATTTGGCTGACCTTGTAGCGCCAGACCCGCTGCCAGTCGGGCGTCGAGCCGGCGATGTCCGCGATCGACACCGCCGCGGTGCCGTCGCCGCGGTCGATCACGGCGATCATGACCGTCGAGAACGTCTCCTTCAGCGGCGGTTGGCTGACCGCGACCCGCGCGGTGATTTCGTGTCCGGGGTGACCGGCGACGGTGATCGCCGTGTGCGTGACCGCGGAGATCTTCGCGTTCTTGTCGTACAGGTTGATGATCGCGCGTGACCCCGCCTGGCTGGCGGCCTCCCGGCGGCCGGCCGCGGTGTTCACGTACTTGATCTCCGGCGCCAACTGGCCGAACGAGACGTAGTTGCCCCAGTCGTTCTTCTTGCCGTCGTAGTTCTTGTGCACGACGAACCAGATCGCCGTACCGCCCCACAGGCCGGTGCGGTCGTACTCACTCGTCCAGGCCGCGCTCATGATCGGCATGACGTCCTTGTTCGCCGCGGTCATCTCGGTGCCGAGCACCTTGCCGACCGGGGTCGGCGTCTTCGACGGCTTCACCGACGGGTCGACCGTCTCCATCGGCGCCTGCCCACCGGACGGCAACGTGACCGGCGCGACCGCGTCCGCCTTCGTCCAGATCCAGCCGACACTGATCCCGGTCGCCGCCAGCGCCACCAGCACGAGCACGAGCGCACCGATCAGGCGAGCGCGCATCGTGCCGTCCACCGACGACGTCCCACCGCCGCCGTTCCCACCCGCGCCCGGCAACAACCGCCGCGCCCCAACCTGCCCGTACTCCTCCTCGACCCGCCCACCTTCGTACGACGCTTGCCCGGCCCGCTGGCTGAACGAAGGTTGACCGACCTGCTGGCTGTACGACGCCTGACCCGCCTGCTGGTTGTTCGGCGGCTGTCCTGCCTGCTGGTTGTAGGGCGGCTGTCCGGCCCGCTCGCTGTAGGGCGCCTGCCCGGCCTGCTGGTCGTTCGACGGCTGTCCCGTCTGCTGGTTGTAGGGCGGCTGTCCGGGCCGCTGGCTGTAGGGCGCCTGCCCGGACTGCTGGTTGTACGACGGCTGGCCCGTCGGCTGGTTGTACGACGGCTGGCCCGTCGGCTGGTTGTACGACGGCTGGCCGGGCTGCTGCGCATGCTGCGGCTGTCCCGGCTGCTGGTTGTAGGGCGGCTGTCCGGGCTGCTGGCTGTATGACGACTGCCCAGGCTGGCCGCCGTACGGCCCGTGTCCCGGCTGTCGACCGTGCTGCTGCGCGTGCGACGGCTGGCCCTGCTGCTGGTTGTAGGGCTGTTGGCCCGGCTGCTGCGTGTGCGGCGTCTGGCTCGGCCGGCCGTGCGACGAGGCTTGCGGCTGACCGCCGTACGCAGGAGGCCTCTGACCGGACGGACCGCCCTGCGCCGGACCGCCTTGCGGGGGACCGGCCTGCCCCGGACCGGCCTGCCCCTGACCGCCCTGCGGAGGACCGGCGTGTGGGGGACCGGCCTGTGGTGAGCCTGGTGGCTGCGCGGCGTGCTGTGGGCGACCGGGCTGCTGCTGGGGCCGCGGCTGTTGAGGATTCTGAGGTGCCGCGTGCTGTCCGCCGGACGACTGCAGGTACGGGTTGGCCTGACTCGGCGGGCGACCGGAGTACGACGTACCGGACCCCGCGGAAGGACCCGGAGCAGGCGGCGGCGCCGGCGCAGGCGACTGCCCGAACAACGGATCCGAGGATCCACCCTCCGACGCGCCCCCGTCGCGGTTCACCGACGACGGCTCGCCAGCACCCGAGTACTCCGCCGAGCTCCCGCCACCCCGTCCCGCTTCGCCCGCGCCGTACGCGGACTGCCCGCCGTCCTCGGCGGGTGCAGGGTTGGTGATGTGCCAGGTGTTCGGCGCAGGTGGGGCCTGGGGGGTGCCGGCCAACGGGTCTGGCGAGGAGGCCTGGTCAGGCGTGGGTATGGGCCCGCCCGGCGCCGGGGCGGGCGGAGGAGCGCTGTGCCGCGCCGCGGGGCGGGGCGGTTGCGGGGTCTGGTCTTCGTTCTCAGCCAACGTTGATTCCCTTGTAGGCCTGACTCTCGGCCGTCCTCAGATCCGGCCGGTTGGTGGGGATGTCGCTGACGTACGCGACTGCGGTGCCGTCACCGAGGTCGAAAACGGCCACCGTCAGGGTAAGCACCCGGGCGGTCACCTTGGCCGACTTCGCGGTCACCGTCTGCTGGACGTACCAGCCCGACTTCTCCGAACGCTTCACCGCGCCGTTGGCCACGGTCTTGAACGTCACCGGGATGTCGCCGTACAGCGAGCTGCGCAACTGCACCGACAGCGACGTCGCGGTCGCCTTCGGGTCTCCGTTGAACCCGGAGCTCGTGCCGAGCGCGCCGACGAAGATGTCGGCGTACCAGTCGTTCTTGCCGTCGAAGTTCTCCTGAAGGAGGACGTACTGGCCGCTCGAGTTGAGTACGTCCGGCGCGAACCGCTTGCGGTCCGACCAGGGCGGAGTACGGCGTGGGAAGGAGATTGCGTCCGACGCGATCCGGCCGCCTTCATGGAGCTTCGGGTTCTTCGACTGACCGGGTTTGGTGCTGCTCTCGCCGGTGGGCTGGTTCGTCGGCTGGCTGCCGGTCGGCTGGTTGGTCGGCGTGGTGGTCGGGCCGGCCTGCTTGTCGTCGCCGGACGTGATCAGGAAGACGCCCGCGACCACCAGCATCACAAGCACCACCACACCCGAGATCACCAACGGCAACTTCGCCGAGGACCCACCCCCACCACTCTTCTTCTTGTTCCCGCTCCCCCCACGACCGCCGCCCCGCCGATCACCCGCAGGCCCCTCAACCTCCCGAACCTGCCACGCCTGCTGATTCCCACCCCACTCACCAACAGCCGTCCCCCCACCCCCGTGCCCAGCCGCCTGCTGCCCACCCCACCCACCGGCACCAGCCCCCTGCTGCCCACCCCAGCCGCTGGACTCGGTCTCCGCCTCACCGTTCTGCTGACTACCCCAAGCACCCCCGGACTCCTGCCCAGCGCCCTGCTGCCCACCCCAGCTGCCCGCCTCGGCGTCTACCTCTGCGTTCTGCTGGCGACCCCAAGCACCGCCGGACTCCTGCTCGGCGTTCTGCTGCGCACCCCAGCCGCTGGACTCGGGGCCGGTCCCTGCGTTCTGCTGACTACCCCAGCCGTTGCCGTCGGTGCCCTGCTGTGCACCCCAGTTGCCAGGTCCGCCGTCCTGCCCGGTGTTCTGCTGCGAGCCCCACCCACTACCGTCGGCCTCTTGCCCGGTCTGCTGTCCGCCCCAGCCGTTGGCGTCGGCTTCTTGTCCGGTGTTCTGCTGACCACCCCACGGGCTGCCAGAGTCCTGCCCGGAGCTCTGCTGAGCACCCCAGTCGCCGGGGCCGCCGTCCTGTCCGGTGTTCTGCTGCGGCCCCCACCCGTTGCCGCCGGAGTCCTGCCCAACACCCTGCTGCACACCCCACCCGCTGGCGTCGGCGTCGGTCCCAGTGTTCTGCTGGCTGCCCCAGGCGCTGCCGGAGTCCTGCCCGGTGTCCTGCTGTGCACCCCAGCCACTTGCGTCGGTGTCAGCCTCGGCACTGTGCTGTCCGCCCCAAGGACCACCGGGGTCCTGCCCAGCATTCTGCTGTGCACCCCACGCGCCGTCGTCGGCGCTCTGCTGGCTGCCCCAGCCGCTGCCGCCAGCGTCCTGCCCGGTGCTCTGCTGTGCACCCCAGCCGCTGGCGTGGGCGTCGGTCCCGGCGTTCTGCTGGTTGCCCGAGCCGCCGCCGGAGTCCTGCCCGACGTCCTGCTGTGCGCCCCAGCCGTCGACGTCGGTATCGGTTCCAGTGTTCTGCTGGTTGCCCCAGCCGCTGCCGGAGTCCTGCCCGGCGTCCTGCTCTGTGCCCCAGCCGTCGACGTTGGTTTCGGCGACGGCGGCCTGCTGGGTGCCCCAGGTGCTGCCGGACGCCTGCTCGGCGCTCTGTTGTGCATCCCAGTCGCTAGGGCTGGCGTCCTGCGCGACGTTCTGCTGGACGTCCCAGTTGCTCGGGCTGCTGCCCTGCTCTGTGGGCTGCTGTGTGCCCCAGCCGCTGGTGTCTGTGTCTGCCTCGGCGTTCGGCTGGTTGCCCCAGGTGCTGCCAGAGTCTTGTCCGGTGGGCTGTTGTGCACCCCAGTCGTCAGGGCCGCTGTCCTGCGCGGCGTTCTGCTGCTCGCTCCAGCCGTGGACCTGGGTGTCGGCGTTGGCGTTCTGCTCGTTGCCCCAACCGGGTTGTCCGTCCTGCACAGCGCCCTGTTGTGCACCCCAGCCGCTGGAGTCGGGGTCGGCAGCCGTGGGCTGCTGTGAGTCCCACCCGGTGGCGTGCGTGTCGGCGTCGGCGTCCTGCTGGCTGTCCCAGGGGCTTGGGTTGCTGTTCTGCTCGGCGGTCTGCTGCGTGTCCCAGCCGCTGGTGTCCGTGTTTGCCTCGGTGGCCTGTTGGTTGCTCGAGGCGTTGGTTGTGTCTTGCCCGGAGTGCAGGTCGTTGGCGGTGGCCTCGGGGGGCTGCTGGACTCCCCAGAGTTGGGGGGCGGATTCTTGGGGGGCCCAGGCGGTGTTGGCCTTTTGCTGGGCGGGGGATTGCTGGGGCTGGGTGGGGTCGTCGGCTGGGTGCAGGGCTTGGTTCGGAGCTTCGGTCCAGCTGACGGACGACCAGCCCTGGCCGCTCGTGGCAGCACCAGAAACCGCTCCAGCACCAGATGCCGCTGCAGCCCCGGACGCCGCAGCCCCAGAAGCAGCGGCGCCGGAAGCCGCAGCCCCAGAAGCCGCCGCGCCGGAAGCCGCCGCACCCGATGCGGCAGCACCCGACCTGACGGCACTCGGCGTGGCGCTCGACGCGGCGGGGCTCGACGCGGCGGCGCTTGAGGGGGGCGCGTTGGAGGGGGCTGCGGTTGAGGGGGTCGCTGGGGCGAGTCTCAGGGGTGCGGCGGGCTGGGGGGTTTGCTCGGTGGGGGGCTCGTCGACAGGTTCGTCGGGGATGGGTTGCTGGGTCCAGTGTTCTGGGGGTGCGGGGGCGATCTCTGGTGCGTTCCAGGTCGCTCGGGCTCGGTCGAAGGGGCTGAGTTCCTGGCGCTGTTGAGCAGGCTCCGGCGAAGGGCCGCGGGTCGTCTGGCGAGGGGCGTTGGGGTCCGAGGTCCAGCCGGACTCCGGCGACCACCAAGACTCCGAGGGTTGCCCGGACTCCGAGGACGGCCCGGACTGTGCGGACCCCTCGGACTGCGAGGACGGCGAGGACTGCGAGGACTGCGAGGACTGCGCAGACTGCTCAGTCGCGGCCGCGGTCTGGGCTGCTGCGGCGGTCGCCTTCTCCGTGCGGTTGGTCCACTGCTTCCCGTTCCACCAGCGGAGGGTGTTCGGCTGGCCCGTGGGATCCGGGTACCAGCCCGCGGGAGGGTTGCTCATACGCTCACCGTAACTTCAGCTCGTGTCAGCCGGGCCGTGGTTGACCAGCCCTCAGACACCGTCCTCCTGGCCCAGGCTGAAGGCCGCCTCCAGGTCGTGCGTGGAGTACGCGCGGAAGGCGATGTGCGTCTCGGTGCTGAGTACGCCGGCCACCCGGTTGACCTTCTCGGGGATGACGGTGGCGAGGTCGTCGTGCCGGGGTACGCGGACCATCGCGATCAGGTCCAGCCCGCCGGTGACGGAGTACACCTCGCTGACGCCCTCGATCGCCGCCACCTGCTCGGCGACCTCCGGGATCCGCGCGACGTCGGCCTTGATGAACACGATCGCGGTGACCATGCCGTCCTCTCCTCGAATCACAGCTCAACCCGCTGAAGCATAGTGCCGCCCGCTCCACCGGGTACGACGCACGCCGGGTACGACGCACCGCCCGCCGCGGACCGTTCCACGCGGAGCAGATCAGCTGACGCGGGCGGGGCCCAGGGGGCGGAGCCGCCGGCGGCGTTCGGTGGGGTGGTGGTGGTCCTCGGAGTGGGCGTTGTCGAGGCGGGTGAGGTGGCGGCCGGCGCCGGAGACCGGGCAGGTCCAGGTGCCGTCCATCTCGACCAGGCGGATGCCGGGCTGGTCGAGCCAGCGCAGGACCAGCTCGATCTCCTCGGGCGAGGCGGAGGCGACCGGCCCGATCCCGGGCAGCACCGTCTCGGCGGAGGCCCGGAGCATCTCGAGGTACTTGCGTGGATCCGTCCCGCGCGGGCTGATCCCTGCCGCCGCGAGCCGCCCCCGCCGGATCACGTGCAGCTCCCAGCCGCCGTCGTCCGTCCGCCGGGCCGCACAGATCTCCGCGCACCCGGTGACTGACGCCATCCGTTGCATCCGCGCCGAGCTACGCACGAAGGCGCTCAGTCGGTCCCGGTGCACGGCGGCGTCCTCGAACCGCTCGTCCGCCGACAGCAGGTCGATCCGCCGGTCGAGCGCCTCGACCACCGGGGTCGGGTCCACGGTCAGCGCCGTCCGCAGCGCCGCCACGAACTCGCCGTACGAGTCCATCGAGATCCGGCCGTCGCACGGCGCCACGCAGCGGCCCATCTCGGCCAGCACGCACGGTGACAGCTGAGGCGTGCGCGACATCCGCGCGGTGCACTGGCGGATCGGGAACGCCTCGTGCAGCGCTGCCATCGCCCGCTCGGCCGTCTTCCGCGAGCTGAACGGGCCGAGGTACCCGGCGTCGTCGTCGCGCACCTGTTTCACCAGCGACAGCCGGGGAAACGGTTCGACGGTGACCTTCAGCCAGTGTTGCCGCTCCGGGAACTTGGAGCGCCGGTTGTACCGCGGCTTGTGCTCCGCGATCAGCCGCAGCTCGCGCACCTCGGCCTCGAGCGACGTACCGCACTCGATCCCGCGGACGCCGGTGGCGATGCCGATCATCTCGCCGATCCGGCTCCTGGTCTCGGAGGCGGTGAAGTACGACCGGACGCGGTTGCGCAGGTCCTTCGACTTGCCGACGTACAGCACCTCGCCGCGGTCGTCGGTGAACAGGTACACACCCGGTGCGTGTGGCAACGTTTCGGCCAGGTGGCGCTTCGCCCGCACGGCCGGCGCGACCCGGGCCGAGAACGTCTGCAGGTCCTCCAGCGTCTGCACGCCGAGCGAGCCGACGCGCTCGAACAGCCCGTGCAGCACGTCGACCGTTGCCCGCGCGTCCGACAAGGCGCGGTGGTTCGGCGTGGTGGTGGCGCGGAAGAGCTTGGCCAGCGTGCCGAGCTTGCAGTTCGGCGCTTCGTCCGGCGTGATCACCCGGCGGGCCAGCAGCGCGGTGTCGACGACCGCGAAGTCGGGCCAGTCGTACCCGTGCACAAGGCTGTCGTGCTTCAGGAATCCCATGTCGAACGGCGCGTTGTGGGCCACCATCACGCAGCCCCGGGCGAACTCCAGGAACGCCGGCAGCACCGCGCCGATCCGGGGTGACGAGGCAACCATCGAGTTGGTGATCCCGGTCAGTACGGCGATGAACGGCGGAATCGGGTCGGACGGGTTGACCAGCGTCTGGAACTCGCCGACCACCTCGCCGCCGCGCACCTTGACCGCGCCGATCTCGGTGATCCCGGACTCGCCCGGCGCTCCGCCGGTCGTCTCCAGGTCGACGACGCAGAACGTGACGTCGCGCAGCGGCGTACCGAGGTCGTCGAAACTCGGCTGGACACCACGGATCGGTGTCAGCTGGTCCGGAGCCGGGCTGGTCATGGCAACGACGCTAAGAGGGGCCACCGACAATTCCGCAGGTGACACGCAAGGGAGTCGACTAGGCTCTCTGTATGCGTACACAGGCGACTACCGCGAAACCGGCCCCGGCGCCGGGCCGCTGTGGTCTGCGTCACTGGCCAAGCGCTCCATCGCGCCAGACCACCGTCCGGGCCGGACTGCGGACCGGTGACTGAGGCAGGCACCGCCGCGAGCTCCGCCGCTACCTCTTTGCCCGAACCGGTCCGGCAACGCGTTCTCGCCCTGTCCGCGCAGGCGCTCGGCCAGTTGCCGGCGACCGACATCCCGGCGCCGCTGCGCCGGTTCGCCAGTTTCGCGCCGGCCAAGCGGGCCAAGCTCTCGGCGTCCGTGCTCGGCCCGATCCTCGAGACCGACGAGCACTTCCGCCGGCTGACGGCGTTCCAGGTACGGCGGGAGCACCCGGAGCTCGGGGACGCCGTGGCCGAAGGTCTCGCGGTGCCGGCCGCGGACCCGGTGGAGGTCGCGGCGCTGGCCTACCTGCTCCGCCCGGACGACTGGGAGCAGCACGTCGCCGCGGCCGCCGCACAGGTGCCGGTGGAGGCCCCGCGCGCCGCCGAGGAGGCGGTCAGCAGGCTGTCCGACCAGCTCGACCAGGCGCGCACCGAGACCCGGCAGGTCCGGGAACGGCTGCGCGAACAGGTCAACGAGCTCAAGGCCGAGAACGTCACGCTCCGGCGCAAGCTGAACGAGGCCCGCCAGCGGATCAGCGGCCTGCAGAGTGAGCTCGAGCAGCGCACGACCGAGGCGGAGACAGCCGACGAACGGGTCGAGGCGGCCCGCGCCGAGGTGGACCGTGAGCTGCGCAAACTCCGCGCCCGCATCACCGAGCTCGAAGCGGTCGAACACGCGGCCCGGCGGACGGCGGGCCAGGAACGCGAGCTCGCCTCGACCCGGACGAGACTGCTCCTGGACACGCTGGTCGAGGCCGCGAGCGGCCTGCGGCGCGAGCTGGCGCTGCCGCCCGGCGGTGAGCTCAGACCGGCGGACACCGTGGCCGGCACCGAGCCCGACGCCGCACCGGTGGGGCGTACGGCGCCCGACGACGACCCGGCCCTGTTCGACGAGCTGCTGGCGTTGCCGCAGGTCCACCTGATCATCGACGGCTACAACGTGACGAAGACCGCCTGGCCGAACTCACCGCTGCACTCGCAGCGTCAACGGCTCGTCACCGCGCTCGGAGCGCTGGTCGCGCAGCGCCGGATCGAGGTGACCGTGGTGTTCGACGGCGCCGAACTTTCGGGCCCGGTGCAACTGAATCCACCGCGCGGGGTGCGGGTCCGGTTCAGCCCGGCGGGAGTGATCGCGGACGAGGTGATCAGGCAACTGGTCCGGGCGGAGCCGCCGGGCCGCCCGGTCGTGGTCGTGTCGACCGACCGCGAGGTTGCCGAGAGCATCATCACGCTGGGTGCCCGGGCACTGTCCGCGACCACGCTGATCGCCCGGATCGCCCGCTCCTGACGGCAAACTGTCGGCGGCGGCCTCTAGCGTCCTTCTCAGCCGGATGCAAGTCCGGGTGCTTCCCCACTTTGGAGGACGTTGTGCTGATCGACTGCGACGCTTGCGTGCTGAGAGGGCCGGGCTGCCAGGACTGTGTGGTCACGGTCGTGCTGGGCTTCTCGGCCGAACGGTCCGGCACGCTCCGGATCGACGACGACGAGAAGGCTGCCTTGGACGCGCTGGCCGAGTCCGGTCTGGTGCCACCGCTGCGCCTCGTGCACGCTGTCAGCAGCATCGAGCCCGAAACCCCTGACGAGACAGGCGAAACGGCCGTTGGGTCGGGGTGATCCTTCGTTAATTTTGGATCAAACCCGAGGGGCGAATTGCACTGGTCACGAAACGGTCACTACTGTTACCTCTCGTTGCCTCAGGGTGTCGGCCGATCAGACCGACCGGGCAGCACGAAGCCGATGGGTGACCCGCCAGGTCCGGCAGCGTAGGTTCCGCTGTGGCCGGCGCGGTCAATGGGGACGGCGCGAGCAGAGGAAGGGACCGACCGGGCTGTGTCCACCGGACGCATCAACCGCACCAAGGGAATCGCCCTCGCCGCCATCACCAGCACCGCCGTCGTGGCGGGCGTGATCTTCATCCAGGGAGCCGCGGACGCTGATCCGAAGCCGACCCTGGAGGAGGCGAAGAAGCAGGTCGCGGCGCTGCAGCACAAGGCCGAGGTGGCCGGTGAGTCGGCCAACGACCTGCGCGGGCAGATCAGCGCCTCGAGCGCCCGGGTGAAGGCCCTGCAGACGGCGATCGCCAAGCAGCAGGGCCAGGTGGATGCGGTCAAGCGGCAGATCGGCTCGCTCGCGGTGGCCGGCTACCAGACCTCCGGGATGACGACGACGGCGCAGCTGCTGCTGTCGACGAACCCCGACCAGTTCCTCAGCCAGGCGTCCACCGCCCAGGCCTTCGCCGGCCAGCAGAACTCGGCGCTCCGCCGCTACCAGCAGGCCCAGGGCAAGCTGGGTGACCTGCAGGCGAGCGAGCAGACCGAGCTGGCCGCCCTGAAGGCCGTGCAGACGCAGCAGGACACGCTGAAGAAGCAGATCCAGACCAACCTGGACGCCGCCGAGAAGGTGCTCGACAAGCTCAGCGACGAGGAGCGGGAGCGGATCCAGGAGGAGAACGAGCGGGAGGCCGAGGAGGCCCGGGACGAGCGCCCGAGCCGCGACGGCGACCGGATGGACGACCTGCCGGTGCCGGCCAGCGGCCGCGCCGGGACCGCGGTCAGCGCCGCGATGGGCCAGCTCGGCGATTCGTACGTGTGGGGCGCCGAGGGCCCGAACTCGTTCGACTGCTCCGGCCTGATGCTGTACGCGTGGGGCAAGGCGGGCGTATCCCTGCCGCACTCGTCGAAGGCGCAGGCGAGCGAAGGCCGCCGGGTGAGCAAGAGCCAGCTGATGCCCGGTGACCTGGTGTTCTTCTACTCGCCGATCAGCCACGTCGGGATGTACATCGGCAACGGCCGGATGGTGCACGCTCCGCGCCCGGGCAAGCCGGTCAAGACCGACCCGATCGACCAGATGCCGTACAACACCGCGGTCCGCCCGGGCTGAACCGCGCCCTTGTCATACTCTTCGGCTCCGGGGTCTCACCCCCGGAGCCGATTCGTTCGGCCATCGTTCGAGTGCTCTACTGTCAGAGGAGGCACGTAGTGTCCCGGCTGACTGGGGCAGGTGAGCAGCGAGGGGCCGAGGTGATCGACGAACACAGCGACACGGTGCCCCTGCCGGCGATCCCGCCGCCGCCCCACCGCCCACCCTCGGAGACCGCCGGGCGGACCGCCGAGCGGACCGGGCGGGTGCCGCCTCCGTTCGGCCCGATCGTCAAGAAGGTCGCGCTCGGCCTGGCCATCGTCCTGGTCGCCGGGGCCGGGTACGCCGGTCTGCGCCAGATCGCGGACGCGCCGGCCGCCCCGGGCGCGCCGACCGCCGCCGAGTCCCCGCAGACGTCTCCGACGCCGGACGAGGCCGCCGAGGGGGTACGGCGCGCGAGTGTCGGCGGAGCGGTTCTGCAGAAGATGGCGACAGCGATCGAGGACGACAGCCGGTCCGCGTTCCTGGCCGCGGTCGACCCGAGGGCGACCGAGTTCCGCGAGAGCGCCCGGACGATCTTCGCGAACCTGGGCAAGCTCCCGGTCACCGGCTTCACCTTCCGCTATGTCAGCGACGACACGGCCGCCCTTACCCCGGACCGGCAGGCCGCGCTCGGCGGCAGCGAGTCCTGGCTGGCCCAGGTCGAGGTCTCCTGGCAGCTGTCCGGGTACGACGCCAAGCCGGCCCGCGAGACCCTGCCGGTGACGTTCGTCACCCGCGACGGGACGACGTACGCGGCCTCGTTCTCGGAGCGGTTCGTGGCGGGGCAGCAGCGGCCGGTGTGGGCGCTCGGCCCGCTCGACGTGGCCAAGGGGGACCACAGCCTGGTGGTCAGCCTCGACCCGGATACGGACGCGGAGAGCTATGTCTCGACCACCGACCGGGCGGTCGAGTCGGTCAGCAAGATCTGGGGGCGGAGCTGGCGGCAGAAGGTGGTCGTGTACCTGCCCGCCAAGCAGGCCGAGATGGAGTACGTGCTCGGCGCCCGGCCGAACACCTACACGCAGATCGCCGCGGTCACGATGGCCGAGCTGGACAGTCCGCAGGTCGGCGCGCCGGTGCGGATCGTGGCGAACCCCAAGCTGTTCGAGGAGCTCGGCAAACAGGGTCGCAAGATCGTGCTGACCCACGAGACCACCCACGTCGCCTCGACCGCGACCGCCTCGCCGGTGCCGTTGTGGCTGGCCGAGGGATTCGCCGACTACGTCGCGTTCACCGCCGTCCCCGTGCAGGACGAGTCGGCGGCGAAGGAGTTGTTCAAGGCGGTCCGGGCGGGCAAGGTCCCGTCGGCGCTACCGGGGACGGAGGCGTTCGCCGCGTCGTCGGCGGAGCTGCCGCAGGCCTACGAGTCGGCCTGGCTCGCGTGCCGGCTGATCGCCGAGCGGGAGGGCCGCAGCACGCTGGTGAAGTTCTACCGCGCCGTCCACGCGTCGAGGAGCACGACCGGGCTGGCGGACGCGTTCAAGTCCATCCTCGGGATGACGGAGGAGGAGTTCGTCGCCGAGTGGCAGCAGTACCTGAAGAGGCTCGCCGGTGTCTGAGGCGGCCGCCCGGTGGACCTCACCCGCGGCCGCCCGCTGGACGCCTCCCGTGGTCGCCGTTCTGCTCGCCGTCCCCCTGGCCGTCGTCATCGGCGTCACCACGCCGTGGCACCTGATCGACGTGCCGGAGCCTGACGCCACCCTGGACTTCACCGCCGCCGAGATCGCCCGGCAGAACGCGTTCCGGCACGAGTTGTTGCCGTGGTCAACCACCTCCTGGGTGCTGTCCGTGCTGGTCCCGCTGGTGATCGGCTTCAGCCCGCTCGGCCGCCGCCTGTACGACGTGATCCGCGTCCGCCGGTGGTGGATCGCCGTGCCGCTGCTCGTGGCCGGTCTCGGACTGCTGACCAGCCTCGTGACCGTGCCGACCGACGTGATGGCCGAGCGGGTCAGCCGGAAGTACGGCCTGTCGGTGCAGGACTGGGGGTTGTGGACCCGCGACCGCGCGGTCAACTCGCTGCTGATGTCGCTCGCACTCGCGGTCATCGCGGTCGGCCTGGTCGGGCTGGCGAAGCGCTGGCGTACGTGGTGGTGGTTGCCGGCGGCAATCGCGGGCGCGGTGCTCGTGCTGGGCGTGTCGTTCGCGTACCCGGTGCTGGTCGAGCCGCGGTTCAACGAGTTCACCTCGATGCCGGCCGGCCCGCAGCGCGACGACTTCATGAAGCTGGCCGCGGACGACGGCGTACCGGTCCGGGACGTCCTGGTCGCGGACGCGTCCAAGCGGACGACCGCCTTGAACGCCTACGTGTCCGGCTTCGGCTCGACCCGGCGGCTGGTCGTCTACGACACCCTGCTGAAGGACGCACCGCCCGCGCAGGTCCGGCTCGTGGTCGCACACGAGCTCGGCCACGCGGCCGAGGACGACGTCCTGCACGGCACGCTGATCGGCGTGCTCGGTGCCACCTTCGCCGTCGTGCTGTTGCGGTTGTTGCTCGGGGCCCGGATGTCCGATCCGCGCCGGACCGCGTTGCTGCTGGCGATGATCACCGCGGGTACGACGCTCGCCGCCCCGGTGCAGAACCTGGTCAGCCGCCGGATCGAGGCCCGCGCCGACTACCACTCGCTCCGATTGACCAACGACCCGCGGAACTTCGTGGCCATGCAGCACGACCTGGCCGTCACGAACATCTCCGGGCTGAACCCGCGCCGCTGGCGGTACTGGATGTTCGCCAGTCACCCGACCTCACCCGAGCGGATCGCGATGGGCCGCGCGTGGGCGGCCGAGCACGGCACGCCGGTCCCGCCGTTGGTTCGGCGATGACCGTCCTGGTCGTCACCAACGACTTCCCGCCCCGCCAAGGTGGGATCGAGACGTTCGTCCGGTCGTTGTGCGACCAGGTGCCCGAGGTCGTGGTCTACACGTCCCGCTCACCGGGCGACACGGCGTACGACGCCCGGCTGCCGTTCACCGTCGTCCGGGACCGTACGCCGGTCCTGCTGCCGACGCCGCGGATCACGAGGACGGCCGTCCGGCTGATGCGTGCGTACGACGCCGACCGAGTGCTGTTCGGGGCGGCCGCGCCCCTCGGCCTGATGGGGGCCGCGCTGCGACGGGCCGGCGCGCGACGGATCGTGGCGATGACGCACGGGCACGAGACGTGGTGGGCCGGCGTACCGGGTGCGCGGCAGGCGTTGCGGCGGATCGGTGACGCGGCCGACGCGCTGACGACGGTCTCGTCGTGGTGCGAGGAAGAGATCGCGCCGGCGTTGTCTCCGGCCGCCGTACGACGGATGCGCCGGCTCACCCCCGGGGTCGACACGGACCGGTTCTTCCCGGACTGCGGGGGAGACCAGGTTCGCAAAGGGCTCGGGCTGGAAGGCGTTCCGGTGGTCGCCTGCGTGTCGCGGCTGATTCCGCGGAAGGGCCAGGACACGTTGATCCGGGCGTGGCCTCGCGTGCTGGCCGCCGTACCGTCGGCCGTCCTGCTGCTCGTCGGCGGTGGCCCGGATCGCGAACGGCTGCAGGCGCTCGCGGCGTCCACGGGTGTCATGTCGTCGGTCGTGTTCACCGGTGCGGTGCCGTGGACGGACATCCCGCCGTACGTCGATGCCGCGGACGTCTTCGCGATGCCGTGCCGGACCCGCCGGTTCGGGCTCGAGCCGGAGGCGCTCGGGATCGTCACGCTGGAGGCGTCGGCGACCGGCAAGCCGGTGGTGGTCGGCGACTCCGGCGGAGCCGCCGACACGGTCCGGCACGGCGAGACCGGCTACCTGGTCGACCCGTACAACCCGGTCGCGGTCGGCGTCCGAATCGCCGAACTGCTCACCGATCCGGCCAGGGCTCACGCGATGGGTTCGGCGGGCCGTGCCTGGGTCCGCGAGCACTGGTCGTGGACCCGCAGCGGAGCGGTGCTGAGGGAATTGCTGCACATCTAGTTCGGCGGATCGTGTACTCTGGCCGACATGCATCGGATGTCCCGACTTGCCGCAGCCGTACGAGCTCATCGCTCTCCGGCTGCCGCTGCCTGACATCTCCAACCTCCCACCGGCGACCGGAAACGGTCCGCCGGTGGTGTCGTCTCCGAAGCCCCGGTGCTCTGGTTTCCGGTCCCTTGAACGACAAGGACCAGGATCATGACCATCAGCAGGACCTTCATCGACTACTTCCTCGACCGCGGCCACGTCCCGACGACCGGGTCCACGCTCATCCCGCGGCTCGGTGATCCGGTGCTCTTCACGACCTCCGGGATGCATCCACTCACGCCGTACCTGGAAGGGGAACCCCATCCCCTGGGGCGCAGACTCGTGGGCATCCAGCGATGCCTGCGGACCACCGACCTCGACGAGGTGGGGGACCCGACCCACCTGACCGTGTTCGAGATGCTCGGCTCGTGGTCGCTCGGCGACTACGGCAGCGAGCAGACGCTGCGCTGGGGTTTCGAGCTGCTCACCCAGGGCTTCGGCCTCGACCCGCGGAACCTGTACGTGACCGTGTTCGGCGGTGACGACCAGGTCCCGCTGGACCAGGAGTCGCTGCGGACCTGGCAGCAGCTCGGCCTGCCGATCGAGCTGACCACCGAGGACAACTGGTGGTCGAACGGCCCGACCGGTCCGTGCGGCCCGGACTCGGAGATCTTCGTCTGGACCGGCGAGGGCGACCCGGAGGGTACGCCGGGCACGGACAAGCGCTGGGTCGAGGTCTGGAACCACGTGATGATGCGCTACCGGCGGCTCGACGACGGCTCGTTGAAGCCGCTCGAGCAGCAGAACATCGACACCGGGCTCGGGCTCGAGCGGCTGACCATGCTGCTGGAGGGCAAGGACTCGGTGTACGAGACCTCGCTGTTCGAGCCGTGGATGCGGATCGTGCCGGAGCTGTGGCGGCTGGACGAGCAGTCGCAGCGGATCGTCATCGACCACCTGCGGTCCAGCATCGTGATCGTCGGCGACGGCGTGCACCCGTCGAACACCGGCCGCGGGTACGTCCTGCGCCGGCTGATCCGCCGGGTGCTGACCATCCTCTGGCGCGACGACGACTCCCGGACGCTGTCCGACCTGCCGATGGAGCTGTTCGAGCACACGCTCAAGCACTTCCACCAGGGCGAGACGGTCACGCTGGTCCGCCGGATCCTGATCGACGAGGAGATCCGGTTCAGCAACCTGCTCGACCGCGGCCGCAAGGTGCTCAGCCACGAGCGTTTCCACAAGTCCCTCGACGACACCGACTACGAGTACCTGCACGAGACCCACGGGCTGCCCCGGGAGTTGGTCGACTCCCTCCTGCAGCCCACGGCCTGAGCCGACGTACGCCGGGCCCGGTCAGACGCCGGCCGGGTCCAGGGTGCGTGGGGTGTCGGAGTCGGGGATCTCCGGTGGGGCGACCTTGCCGACGGAGAACTGGGCGACGAAGGCGCCGGCCAGGACGATCACGCCGCCGAGGATCTGGTTGGTGCGCAGGGTCTCGTTCAGCAGGATCCAAGCGAAGATGCTGGCGGCAACGACCTCGACGTACGCGACCGCACCACCGACCGCGGCGGACAGCCGTTGGACGGCGGCGGCACCGGCGAGGTAGGCGACCACCGTACTGACGACGATCAGCCAGCCGGCCAGCACCCAGCCGGGCGCCGAGCGGTCGCCGATCGCGATCGTCTCGACCAGCGCGTGCCACGGGACGCCCCAGGGCGCGGAGATCGCGGTCAGCACGACCGCGCCGACCACGCTTCCGGCCGCCGTCATCACCAGCGGGTCCGCGGCGCCGGTCAGCTTGTCGATCAGGATGAAGTACGTCGCCTGGCACGCGGCCGCACCGAGTCCGGCGAGCAGGCCGACCAGGTCGAGCTTGAGCCCGGACCAGATCTCCACGACCGTCGCGAGCCCGATCAGCGCGATCCCGACCCCGACCGCCGCGGTCCGCGGTACGGCGACCTTCTGCCCGAACTTCAGCCACGCGACCACCAGCACCGGGCCGGTGAACTCGAGCATCAGCGCGACCCCGACCGGCAGCCGGCTGGCCGCGATGAAGAACAGCGTCTGACAGCCGGCGATCCCGGTCAGGCCGTACATCACCAGGGCCCGCCAGGACGTCCGGGCGGCGCGCAGGCCGGCGACCCCGCGGAAGATCAGCACGAGCGGGACGAGCAGCGCCGCGGCGCCGAGGATCCGCAGCCAGGCCGCCTGTTCGGGCGTGAACCCGGCCCCGATCAGCGCCTTCGCGAACGGTCCCGAACCACCGAACGTGACCGCCGAGAACACGGCGAAACCGAGCCCGACCGACTTCGTGCTGTACATGGGCATAACACTCTCACGCTCATTACATGGCTGTCGAGTGGCTTCTCGGCAGGCGGTCAGAGCACGTTCACCGCGCGCGCCGCGACCACCGCGACGGTGAGCAGCGAGATCGCCGACTGGATCCCCATCAGCGTCTTCACCCGCGCGGTCAGCGGCATGGTGTCGGTCGGGCTGAAGGCGGTCGCGGCGGTGAAGGCGACGAACAGGTAGTCGGTGAACCCCGGCAGCCAGCGCTCCCAGCCCGGCAGGTCGACGGTCATCTGCGGGAAGAGCAGGTCGGCCCGCTCGGGCTTGCGCTCGTGCTCGGGTGCCCGGGCGAACGGCCCGCCGCGGTCGACCTCCCAGTACCAGACCGCGAAGGCGACCACGTTGGTCACCCAGATCAGCAGCGCCGCCTTCACCAGCACCGTGCCGTCGTTCGCGTCGCCGGAACCCAGGAAGAAGATCAGTCCGCCGAGGTACAGGCCGTTGACCAGCACCAGCACGCCGAGCAGCACCAACTCGACCCACCGCAACCAGGGCTCGTCCCGGCGCAGGTGGAACGGGTTCGCCCAGACCAGGGGCACCAGCAGGGCAGCGCCGAGCGTGGGCAGGATCCACCGCGGCAGCATGGCGATCTCGGTCGGTACGACGAGTTGCAGGACGAGGACCGCGACGACCGCCAGCGAAGCCGGCCACCTCCGGATGTGGGTCACCAGAGCATTCTGACCCCGGCGAGCCCTCAGCCGACGGAGGCGTCGACCACCGCCTGTCCGACCTCGGTACGCCGGTAGTGCACCTGATGGCCCGTACGACGCCGGGTCGCCAACCCGGCTCCGTGCAAGGCGGCCAGGTGCTCGGCGACTGTGGCCAGGGCCAGCCCGTACTGCTCGGCGAGCGCACTGGTCGTGGCCGGCGGGTCCAAGGCGACCAGCAGGGTCGCGCGGGTACGACCGAGCAGACGGGCCAGCGGGTCCGGGGGAGCGGGTGCGTCGGACCACAGCCGGGCCGCGCCGCGGGCCGGGTAGACGACCGTCGGCTGGTAGGTCGGGTCGACCACCATGACCAGGTAGGGCCAGGCGAAGACGCCCGGCACGAGCAGGAGTCCCTGACCGGTGAGGTCGCGGCCCGGCTCGCGGTACCGGGTGGCGATCAGGCGGTCGTCCTCCCAGGTCAGTGTCGGGTGCAGGTCGTCGAACAGCGCGGCCAGCCCGCCGTCGGTGAGTTGCTGCCCGCGGTAGGCGATGTCGTCCTCGAGCACCCGGCTGATCAGCGGCCAGTCCGGCTGGATCAGCGTGGTCCAGGCGCTCTCGATCTCGACCGCGAGTCGCTCGCGGGTGCCGGGCAGGTCGGTCAGCATCCGGTCGATCTCGGCCGCACCGGGGTTGCCGAGCTCGTCGCGGGACCGGATCAGCTCGGTCCGCACCCGCTCGAGCGGTGTACTGCGGACCCGGGCGATCTCGGTCGCGAACTTCGCCCTGGACGCCTTCGGCGGTGGGGTGAGGAAGTCCGGCGTGAAGCCGACGCGTGGTTGCAGTGCCTTCAGTCCGCGCAGGTCCAGCGTGGCGGCCGCTGCCGCCTTGGCCGCGACCCAGGGCGAGTACAGCGGCCGGTGCCTCGACCCGTGCAGCACGCGCACCGCCGACATGGTCTCCCACAGCGGCGACGCCCCGAACCGGCAGCGCAGCGTGTCGCCCTGGGTGAACCGCAGTACGGTCATCGCCCGGAACTTTCGGTCACAACCAAAACTCTACGCCCGCGACGTCGTGACCCGGCAGGCTCGGCCCGTGACCACCAGGCGCTCGGCAGGCTACGCGGCCGTCCTGGCCGTGCCCGGAATGCGGAGCATCTTCGTCGCGCACACGGTCTCGATGGCCGGGACCGTCGCGGCCCAGGTGGCGTTGTCGATCCTGGTGTTCGAGCGGACCGGGTCGCCTCTGCTGTCGGCCTTGGTGCTGGTGTGCTCGTTCCTGCCGTACGCACTCGGTGGGGTCGTCCTGTCCTCGATCGCCGACCGTTTCCCCGCGCGCCGGGTGCTGGTGGTGTGCGACCTGCTCAGCGCGTTCTGCATCGCCCTGATGCTGATCCCGGGCCTGCCGGTCGGCGCGCTGCTCGGCCTGCTGCTCCTGACCGGCATCATCGCCCCGATCTTCGCCGGGGCCCGCGCCGCCAGCCTCGCGCACCTGTTGCCGACGGACCTCTTCCCGGTCGGCCGCTCGTTGCTCCGGGCAATCAGCCAGGTGACCGTGCTCACCGGGTTCGCGCTGGGGGCGATCGCCGTCGCCGCGATCGGCCCGGTCTGGCTGCTCGCCCTGGACGTGGTCACCTTCGCCCTGTCCGCGCTGCTGATCGGCATCGGTACGCCGTACACGCCGCCGGGGGAGCGGCAGCGGAACACGGTCAGCGACTCGTTGACCGGGCTTCGCTACCTGTTCACGACCCGGCGGCTGCGGACCCTCATCCTGCTCACCTGGGTCGCGCCCGCCTTCTCGTCCGTGCCTGACGGGCTGGCGGTCGCCTACACGGCCCAGACCGGCGCTGTGGCCGCCTCCGCGGGCGCACTGTTCACCGGCTACGCGGCCGGCACTGTACTCGGCGAGCTCGTCGTCGCACGGTTTACCCCTTCCGTGCGGCGACGGCTCGTCGTCCCACTCCTGATCGCCAGTCAGGTGCCGGCGATCGCCTTCCTGGCAACGCCTCCCGTCGCGGTGGCGGCCGTCCTGCTGGCCGTCTCCGGTGCCGGGTACGCGTTCAATCAGGCGATCGACCCGATGATCCTCGCGGCCGCCGACCCGGCGTACCGAGGCCGGCTGTTCACCGTGCAGACCAGCGGCTTGATGGCGATCCAAGGCCTGAGCATCGCGCTCGCCGGGCTCATAGGCACGTTCGTGCGACCGCACCTGACCATCGCCTGCTCCGGCATCCTTGGTACGACGATCGTCCTGCTGATCGCCCGTCAGGCACTCGAGCGGACGACGAGCGGAGCCGTGACCAGTCGACCCGGCTGATCGGGATCACCGTTGATCTCCCGCAAGGCGCGCTCGAACAAGCAGGACGCGATGTCGCGGAGCGGTATCCGGGCCGTCGTCAACGGTGTGTCGAGCATCCCGGCGAACGGGAAGTCGTTGAACCCCGTGACCGCGACGTCCTGGCCGACCTTCACCCCGTTGCGCTGCAACGCGCGCATCGCGACCACGGCGTACGCGTCGTTGTCGGCCACGAACACGTCCGGCCGGTCCGGCCGGCCGAGCACCTCCTCGACGTACGCCGACACCTGCTCGAGCGAGCCGAACGACTCCACCGTCACCGGCGACGCGAACTCCTGCCGGAAGCCGTCCTGCCGCTGGTGGACCCACGGCAACGGGCTGTCGGTGGCGAGGTACGCCGCCTTCGTCCGGCCGGTCGCGTCCAGGTGACGGGCGATCCCGGCCATCGAGGTCTCGTTGTCCACGTCGACCCAGCACTGCCGGTGCTGCGGCCCGGTCCGCCCGAAGGCGACGAACGGGAACGGCCGCCGGCTGAGGAACTCGATCCGCTCGTCGTGCGGCATCGTCTCCAGGACGACGATCGCGTCCACCTGCCGGGCCGCGATCAGCTTCTCGTACAGGGCGATCTCGGTCGCGCCCTCGGTCGGCGTGGTGACGTGCACGCCGTACCCGGACCGCGCCGCGGACTTCACCAGCCCGCCCATCAGACCGTGCAGGAAGCCGCCGAGACCCGGGTTCTGGTCGCTGAACGCGTCGTCCTCGAGGTACAGCGGCAGGCCGATCACCTGGCTGCGGCCGGACGACAACGCCCGCGCCGCGTGGTTCGGGGTGTAGCCGAGCTCCTCGATCGCGGCCCGCACCGTCCGCACCGTCGGCTCACTGACCCGGTGCGGTGCGTTCAGCACGTTCGACACCGTCATCGCCGACACCCCGGCCCGCCGGGCCACGTCCGCGACCGTCGTCCGCCGTGGTTTCCGCTGCTCGGCCAACCCAGCCCCCTCCGTCAGTTCCGCACGATCCGCGCCAGACCGGCCACGGGTACGTCGATCGCCCACAGCTCCGGTGCCGTCGACGTCCCCCGGTAGACCTCGGCACCCGAGCAGTCCGACACTACGAGGTCGACCGGTCCAGACCCGGCTCCTTCGACCAGGATGCGCGGTTCGCTCCCGCCGTTCACCACGACCACCGACCGGTCGGCCGCACTCAAGCGCACGACCTGGTCGGCGTACACGGCGACCACGGTCTCCGCCCCGACGGCCCGCACCTGCGTGTACCGCGCGTCCGGCCGCATCGGCGTCAGTACGCCGCCCAGCAACACGTCGGCGTGGTCCCGCAGGAACCCGAGCCAGAACCGGACGACGGCCTGGTGCTCCGGTGAGAGCTCATCCAGCTCCATCGAGACCTGCGGCGTACTGAACATCGCACCGATGAACTGCTGGGCGACCGTCTCCGGCGCGGCCGACGGATGCCACATCAGCATGTCCGAGTGCACCGCCCGATCGCCGGCCAGCAGCCGCGCGTCGACCGTGCGCACCCGGTTCTCCACCGGGTCCATGGCGCAGTCGCCGGCCCGCAGGAACGTGCCGAACTGCCACAGCCGCGGGTTCACGTAGTCCTGCCGGAACTCGATCAGTAGCTCCGGCCGCAACCTGCGCACCTCGGACGTGATCGCCCGCAGCACGAGCTCGACGCCTTCGTCGATCGACGAGCAGTCGCCCTCGGGAGCCGGTGGCGGCGACGACCAGGCCCATGTGTCCAGGAAGTCGAGTTTCAGTCCGTCGACACCCCAGTCGCGCACCGGCCGGACGCAGCTCTCGACGATGTGCTCACGGACCTCGGGGTAGCGCGGGTCCAGCACCGAGGCGCTAAGGCCGTCGACGTACCCGAGCGTCCGGTCCTGCAGTCGGTCCCAGGCCTTGGAGTGCGCACCGATCAACGGCGGCGCGATCCACAGCACGTAGTCGAGGCCGAGGTCGTGCACCCGGCGGACGTGCCCGGCCATGTCGGGGAACGTCCGGCTGGTCGGCTCCCAGTCGCCGCAGTGCGCGTAGCCACGGGCGGTGTCGTCGGTCTGCCAGCCGTCGTCGACGATCACCGCGGCACAGCCGTACGACGCGCCGACGCGGGCGTGTCGTTCGACCGACTCGGCGGACACGTGCTGGTGGTCGCTGTACCAGGTCGAGTACATCGCCCGCCGGGCGACTGCGGGGACCGGCGCGATCCGGTCACCCAGCTCGGTCGTCCACTCGTCGGTCACCGCCCGGAGGGAGTCGGCGAAGTGCAGGTCGCGGACGTCGATCCGCAGGCTGAAGCGCCGGACGCCGTCGGTCTGCTCGATGTCGTCGACCGCCAGCTGGACGAGTTGCTCGGCGCCTTCCTCGTTGACGCCGATCGCGAAGTCGCACCCACGGACCGATGCCGACAGCGCGACCGTGAGCAGACTCCGGTCCCGGGCGTCGACCAGGCTCGCGACCGGCGCCGACCGGACCGACCGGATGTCGCGGTGCGAACCCCAGTCGGTCGGGAGCTCGCGCTGGGATCCCTGCGTCGCCCGCCACAACGTCACCGCGGTGTCGGCCGGCCAGGTCCACCGGATCGTCACGGTGTCGTCGGCGGCCAGCACGTCGTACCGGAGTACGCCGGGCTCGGCCACCGGCCGCGGGGTGACCGAACGGGCGCCGGAGACCTCGGCAGTCCGGATCGTGCGGCCGTCGGGAGAGCGGATCTCGAAAGTCGTCACGTGCTGGACTATAGCGGTAAAACACGACCGGCTGAAGGTATTGACGGAATTGCCGGGCGCTTCTAGTTTTAGCGCTAATATCCGATTCTCCGAGGAGTCGCCGTGCTGGCTCTGAGCTCTGACAACCCGGTCGTCGAGGACGCCTTCGGCTGGGCCCGGAAGCGGGCCCTGGACTGGGTGCAGACCGGCGCCGCGCCGGGCAACCTGCCGTCGTACTGGGCCGGTTACCCGTCCCGGGCGATGTTCTACTCGCGCGACGTCTGCCACCAGGCGACCGGAGCGCACCTGCTCGGCCTGGACGCGGAGAACTTCGCGATGTTCCGGCACTTCGCCCGCTCGGCGACGCCGGCACGGAAGTGGTACCCGCTGTGGGCGTTCCACTTCGACGGGCGCATCGCCGCGCTCGACTACCACCACGACGAGCACTTCGTCCGGGAGATCCCCGCGGTGTTCGACCTGACCTACCGGGCGCTGGAACAGTACGACTGGACCGGCGACCGCCGATGGCTCGACGACCCCGACCTGGCGGCCTACTACCGGCACTCGGTCGGTGAGTTCGTCGACGCCCACGACGCCGACGGCGACGGCGTCCCGGAGGCGTCCGGCACCGGCGACATCTTCGTCGGCACGGCCACCTACAACGAGCGGGAGGCACCGCTCGTGGTCGCCGGCGACGGGCTCGCGCTGCAGTACGCCGTACTCCGCAAACTCGGCCGGCACGACGAGGCCGGGCGGATCCAGGCCAGGTTCCTGGACGACTGGTGGAACGGCGAGTGGTTCGCGCGCGGACGGACGAAGGACGGGCTCGACTTCGGCTGGGGGCTGGAGTCGCACTGGTTCGTTCCCCTGTTCGGCCTGAGCGGGACCGGCGAGCGCAACGAACGGTTCCTCGACTACCTGGAGAAGCGACTCGACGAGCAGCCGCCGGAGAACATCGAGGCGTTCAGCTACCTGCCCGAGGTGTTCTTCCGGCACCGCCGCGACGAGTCGGCCTGGCGCTGGATCCGGCACCTGATCGACAGCCGCGACGACTACCCGGAGGTCTCCTTCACCGTCGTCCAGCACCTGGTGGCCGGCCTGCTCGGCCTGGTCCCGGATGCGGCGGCGGCCTCCCTGATCGTCGACTCCCACCTGCCGGCCGCCATCGGCCGGTTGACCGCGGACCACGTCCGGGTCGGGGAGTGGGACCTCCGCATCAGCCAGGAAGCCCGGCACACGACCGAGATCACCGTGCACAGCGGCCCCGGACCGCTGACGGTGACTGTCGGCGCGACCGGGCCGCACATCCTCGAACCCGGTCGGACCGCCCGGGTCAGCACTCAGAGCAAGGACAACTCATGAAGCTTCCCACCCGCCTGATCCCGGTGCTGGCCGCCGTCTCGCTGGCCGCGGGCTGCGCCACCGGCAGTCCGCCGGCCGCCAACAACGGCGGCAACGACGACACCGCCGACATCAGCTTCTCGTTCTGGGGCACGAACTCCGAGGCGGCCGCGCTGAAGGCGATCGCGGCCGCGTTCGAGCAGGCGAACCCCGGCACCAAGGTGACCACGAACTGGATCCAGTCCGACTACGAGCAGAAGCTGCAGACCTCGATCGCGGCCGGCACCCAGTCGACCGTGATCGAGATCAGCAACACCAGCCTGGCCGGGTTCGCACCCAGCTTCGCCGAGCAGCAGGTGGACGCCGGCACGTTCGTCCAGCCGAACATCTCCGAGTCGCTGAAGTACGACGGCAAGTACTACGCGACGCCGTTCACCGCCAAGCCGAAGGTGATGGCGATCAACGTGGACGCGTTCAAGGCCGCCGGCATCCCGTTGCCCAGCGCAACCACGCCGCTGACCCTGGACGAGTACCGGGCGATCGCGGCCAAGCTGTCCCGCGGTGAGGGCAAGAACCGGGTGTACGGCGCGAGCAACCTGTGGTTCAAGGGCTGGCTGACCGCGGCCGGCGGCGGGTTCTACAACGCCGACGCGACCGCGTGCACGTTCGGCGACGCGCAGGGCCTCGAGACCGCGCGGTACATCGTCGGCATGCAGCAGGACCGCTACGCACCGACCGCACTCGACATCCAGGGCCAGGACCAGGCGCAGTGGTTCGCGGCCGGCCGGCTGGCGACGTTCAGCGACTTCGGGCCGTGGACGATCGCGGACTTCGCCAAGTTCAGCAAGCCGAACTGGACGCTGGTCCCGGTGCCGGGGAAGGGATTCCCGATGGAGGTCGGCGGGCTGGCGATCTCGAAGACCGCGAGTGGCAAGCAGCTGGAGACCGCGAAGAAGTTCGTCGCGTTCGCCAGCTCGGACCCGAAGGCGCAGGACCAGCTGATCCAGGGCAACACCGCGCTCGGCGTACCGATCGTCGAGGAGTCGACCGGGACGCTGGAGAAGGTGCTCCCGGCCGAGCGGAACCTGGCCGCGTTCACCACCGCGATGAAGACCGGGCTGGTCAGCCCGTCGGTGCCGCGGGAGGCGCAGATCTCCGGGGACGCCGACAAGGGCATCACCAGCTACACGCCGCTCGGCAGCGGCAAGGAGGACGTGGCGAAGATCCTGCCCGGGCTGAACGACAAGTGCACCGCCGCACTGAAGCAGTGAGGTAGGCGATGAACCCGACCATCGGCTGGATCCGGAGCCTCGCGGAGTCCTGGAGCGTCCCCGCCGTACTCGTGCCGCTGGTCCCGTTCCTGCTCCTGCTGATCGCCCTGTACGCCGTCATCGGTCTGGCGGCGTACGGGGCGAAGCGGAAGTGGCCGCGGGCCGACCGGACGATCGCGTTCTGGCTGTTCATCTCGCCCTGGCTGATCGGCTTCTGCGTCTTCACGGTCGGCCCGATGCTGTCGTCCCTCTACGTCAGCCTGACCTCGTGGGACCTGATCACGCCGCCGCAGTACGTCGGCCTGGCCAACTACACCGAGGCGTTCCAGGATCCGCGGGTCGCGCAGGCGCTCAAGGTGACCCTGCTGTACGCCGTGATCAGCGTGCCGCTGCAGACCGCGCTGGCGTTCGCGGTGGCGCTGCTGCTGAACGCGGACCTGCCCGGGATGCGGTTCTTCCGGACCATCTGGTACCTGCCGAGCCTGGTGTCCGGGGTGGCCCAGATGGTGCTGTTCCTCTGGGTGTTCAACCCGCAGTACGGGCTGGCGAACGACGTCCTCGGGAAGGTCGGGATCGAGGGGCCCGGGTGGTTCAACGACCCGTCGTGGGCGCTGACGACAGTGATCCTGATGAGCCTGTGGACGGTCGGCGGGGCGATGGTGATCTACCTGGCCGGGCTGAAGGACGTGCCGGCCAACCTGCACGAGGCCGCGGCGCTCGACGGCGCCGGACCGCTGCGGGCGTTCTGGCACGTCACGTTGCCGCAGTTGTCGCCGATCATCCTGTTCAACGCGCTCACCGGGATCATCGGCGCCCTGCAGATCTTCACCCAGGGCTTCATCGCGAACGGCGGCCCGAAGGACTCGCTGCTGTTCTTCGTCTACTACCTGTACGACAACGCCTTCCAGAACTTCCGGATGGGCTACGCGTCCGCGCTGGCCTGGATCCTGTTCGTGGTCATCCTGGCGCTGACCGCGGTCACCCTGCGCGGGAGTGCCTTCGCCGTGTACTACGAGACCGAACTGACCGGGAGCCGCCGATCGAGGAGGAAGAAGTAATGGCAGTCCTGGCCGAGGCCCGTCCGGTCGCCACCGCGTTCCGCACCGACCGGCCGTTCTGGCGCCGCAACCTCTCCCTCACGATCGTCCTGTACGTCGTCCTGGTGCTCGGGTCGATCGCCTTCGTGTACCCGTTCCTGTGGATGATCGCGACCTCGCTGCGGTCCCTGGCCGGGGTGGGCAGCTCGGGCGCGAGCGTGTGGCCGCGGGAGTTCCTCTGGGACAACTACATCCGCGCGGTCACGTCGTTCCCGTTCTGGCGGTACGCGCTGAACTCGGTGCTGACCACCCTGATCCCGATCGCCGGCACGGTGTTCTCGTGCGCGCTGGCCGGGTTCGCGTTCGCCCGGCTGCGGGTGCGGTTCTCCGGGGTGGTGTTCGCCGTCGTCCTGGCGACCATGCTGCTGCCGGGGGAGGTGACGATGGTGCCGCAGTTCATGCTGTTCAACAACCTCGGCATGATCGACACGCTCTACCCGTTGATCCTGCCGGCGTTCTTCGGGTCGCCGTTCTACATCTTCCTGTTCCGGCAGTTCTTCGCCCGGATGCCGTCCGAGTTGGCCGACGCCGCCGTCGTCGACGGGTGCGGCTGGTTCCGGACCTTCTGGCTGGTCTACCTGCCGCTGGCGCGGCCGGCCATCGTCGCGGTCTCGATCCTGCTGTTCATGGGCTACTGGAACAACTTCCTCGGCCCGGCGATCTACATCAACTCCGACGAGTGGAAGACGCTGCCGCTCGCACTGGCCGGCTTCCAGTCCGTCAACGGCACCGACACTCCGTTGCTGATGGCAACCTCAGTGCTGATCACGCTGCCCTGCCTGGTCGTCTTCTTCCTCGCGCAGAAACAGCTGACGAACGGCATCACGTTCACCGGCGGCAAGTAGTCACTCGGTGCCGAGGATGCCCTGCTCGTAGCCCTTGGCGACCGCCGCCGCCCGGTCGTTGACGCCGAGCTTGGTGAACAGGTGGCTGAGGTGCGTCTTCACCGTGGCCTCGCTGATGAAGAGCTCGCGGGCGATGTCCCGGTTGGAGGTGCCCTTGGCGACCAGTGCGAGGACTTCGCGCTCACGAGCCGCCAGCGGGCTCGGTGCCGGCGTCCGGACGGCGGTCACCAGCCGGGAGGCGACCGCGGGGGAGAGGACCGTCCGCCCGGCCGCCGCCTCCCGGACCGCGGTGAACAGCTCGGCCTGCGGGGCGTCCTTCAGGAGGTAGCCGGTGGCGCCCGCCTCGATCGCGGGCAGGGTGTCGGTGTCGGTGTCCCAGGTAGTCAACACGAGCACCTTCGCGCGGGCGCCGCGACGGGCCAGCTCGGTGATCGCGTCGAGCCCGCCGCCACCCGGCATCCGCAGGTCCATCAGGATCACGTCCGGGTCGAGCTCGGTCGCCAGCTCGACCGCCTCGACGCCGTTGGACGCCTCGGCGAGCACGGTGAAGCCGGGTGCGGACTCGAACATGCCGCGCAGGCCGTTCCGCACGACCGGGTGGTCGTCGACGAGAAGCAGGGAGATCGGGTCAGCGCTCATCGAGCACCAACGGTACGCGAGCGGACAGCGCCGTACCGGAGCCCGGCTCGGACTCGACGGTGAGGGAGCCGGCGATGCGCTCGGCGCGGGCGCGCATCCCGTCCAGGCCGAAGCCGCCGGCGCCGGTGCGCGCGGGCGGGGTCATCGGGTCGAATCCCTTGCCGTCGTCGCGGATGTCCAAGGTGACCTCGCAGTCCATGAAGGTGAGGGTGACGCCGACGCGGGTGGCCGCCGCGTGCTTGGCGACGTTCGCCAGCGCCTCCTGGGTGATCCGCAGCAGCGTCGCCGAGACCTCGCCGTGCAGGTGGTGCGTCGTGCCGGTGACGGTGAAGTCGGCACGTACGCCGGTCCGCTCGGCCCACTGGTCGACCGTCTTGTGCATCGCCTCGGGCAGACCGTCGGACGACAGGCCGATCGGGGCGAGGTTCTGCACCGAACGACGGGCCTCGCCGAGGCTGTGCCGGGCGAGCTCGGTCGCGCGGTGCACGTGTTCCTTGGCGGTCGCCGGATCGGACGCGTTCGTGACCACCTGGAGCTGGGCGATGATGCCGGTCAGGCCTTGCGCGATCGTGTCGTGGATCTCGGCGGCCAGGCGGCGGCGCTCGTCGGCGACGCCCGCCTCCCTGGCCTGTACCAGGAGCTGGGCATGCAGCGCGGCGTTCTCCTCGTGCGCCTGCCGGAGCTCCGCGATGGTCGCCGCTCGGGCCCGCGAGCGCTCCTCCTCCTGCTCGGCGAAGTGGTTGAGGACCGACAGCATCACGTTGTTGGCGACCAGGAGACCGGCGAACACGACCCAGCGCATCGAGTCCTCGACCGGGATACCGCTGGTCTGTGCACCCGCGATCGGGATGGAACAGGCGAACAGGGCGAACCGCCGCCAGCGCCGGCCGCGGATCAGTTCGTCGGCGTCGAAGTACCCGGCGACCGCGTAGAAGGCGAAGAAGCCGTTCCCGAGGGTCAGTACGAAGCCGATCACCCAGCGCACGGCGTAGTACGCGGCGGACAGGCGGTTCGGACCCGGGCGGGTGCGTTCGGTCCAGGTCCACCCCAGCTGGAGCAGGAGCGCCGCGACGACCAACGAGGCGACCACGATCCGCACCGGCCGCGACGGCATGATCAGGTCGGCCGTCGCGACGGCCAGGAAGGTGCCGACGCCGAGGAGCCCGTACGGCATCCACCGGCGGAACGCGTCCCGCCGCCGTTCGAGGTCCGAGTCCGCCGTCGCCACCCACCCAGTCTGCACTGCGATCCGCCTACTCCCAGCGGAACCAGCGCGCGGCCGCGGCCGACAGCACGACCGCCCACGCCGCGAGTACGCCGAGGTGCGACCACGCCGGCCAGTCGCCGACCGACGCCTGGTCGAGTGCTCGGGCCGCTGCACCGAACGGCGTGAGGACGACGACCTGCCGCATGAGATCCGGCATCGCCTGCACGGGCAACCACAGACCTGCGGAGAACAGGCACGGGAAGAACACCGCGGTCCCGATCGCGGTCGCGATCCGCGCGGTCCGGGCCAGCGCCGACACCAGCGCACCCATGGCCAGGGCAGCGGCGGCTGTGAGCAGCAACGCCACCACGTAGCCGAACACTTCGCGCGGCAGGCGGACGTCGAAGACCAGGCGGCCGATCGTCAGGCAGACGAGCGCCGAGAGTACGGCGGCCGCGCCGTTCAGGCCCATCTGCGCGGTCAACAGGGCGGACGGGCGGACCGGTGTCGTCGACATCCGGCGGAGAATGCCGCGTTCGCGGTAGCCGGTGAGGATCGGCGGCATCGCCTGCAGGCCGGTCACGATCAGCGCGACCAGCACGAGGATCGGCACGTACACGTCCACGAGCCGCAGCCCGCCGAGCCCGTCGTCGGGCTGCCGGAACGACGGGATGGATCCCAGGATCACCAGCAGCAGCGGCGGGAATCCCAGCACCCAGAAGAGGATTCCGGGCTCCCGCCGGAACAACCGGCTCTCGGCCCGCAGCACCGCCATCCGCGGTGAGGTCGTCGTCGTACTCATCGGAGGTTCGCTCCCGTCAGGTCGAGGAAGACGTCGTCCAGGGTGGCGTCGGTGACGCGCAGCTGGTGGGCGGTGATGCGGTTGCGCGCCAGCAGCGAGATGACCGCGTTGACCGTCTCGTCGGAGCCGCTCAGGGTGATCCGGCCGTCCTTGTGCTCGACGGACGCGAGCGCCGGGAGGGCAGCCAGTTCGCCGTCGTCCAGCGGGGCGGACGGGGTGAACGAGATGACGGTGGATCCCGCCGTCCGGCTGATCAGGCCGCGGGGGGTGTCCAGCGCGGTGATCCGGCCGTTGTCGATCAGGGCGATCCGGTCGCACAGCCGCTGGGCTTCCTCCATGAAGTGGGTGACCAGCAGGACGGTGACGCCACGGGCCCGGACGTCCTCGACGATCTCCCAGGTGTCGCGCCGGGCGCGCGGGTCGAGGCCGGTGGTCAGCTCGTCGAGGACGACCACGCGCGGGTCGCCGATCAGCGCGAGCGCGATGAACAGGCGCTGCTTCTGGCCGCCGCTGAGCACGGCGAACCGGGTGCCGAGCTGGTCGACCAGGCCGAGCCGTTCGGCGAGCGGACGCCAGTCGGCCGGCTTCGGGTAGAAGGCGGCGTACAGCTCGAGGGCCTCGCGGACGGTGAGCTTCGCCTGCAGCTCGCTCTCCTGGAGCTGGGCCCCGAGGACACGGGTCACCTCCGCGTGGTCGGCGATCGGGTCGAGACCGGCGACCCGGATCCGGCCGGCGTCCGGGGCGCGCAGCCCTTCGACGCACTCGACCGTGGTGGTCTTACCGGCGCCGTTCGGGCCGAGGATGCCGAAGATCTCACCCTCGTCGACGGTGAAGGACACCCCGTCGACGACGGTCCGGCCGCCGTACGACTTGCGGAGCTCGCTCACTTCGACGACCGCCCCGCGGGCCGGCGTACTCGCGTTGATCATGGGACGAGCGTGCCGGACCGGCCACCTCGCCCACATCGCCCATCAAGCTCGACCCGCCGTCAGCCGAATGGCTGATCGGGCCGTCAGCTCGGGCGGTACGACGGCAGCGCCTCGGCCAGCGTGGGGAAGTGATCGTGCCCGTTGCCGCGCAGCAGCTCGACGAGCCACTGTGCGGTCCCGGACGTGCGCAGCCAACCGCCGTGTTCGACGGCCAGCTTGCCGGACTCGGTGAGGACCTCGAGCCCGACCGGCTCCAACGCCGTCACCCGGCGCAGATCGACCACCAGACGCGGGAGCTTCGTGGTGATCACATGCGTGAGCTCGGTCGCGAAGGCCGGCGCCGCCAGCTCGTCCACCGTCCCTGCCACCCGCACCACCGCACAGTCACCGACCGCACTCCAGCCGCAGACGAACGGCCCCCGCACCTCCGTCGGCGGCCGCACGGATCCCACGATCCGCGGCCCCGCACCAGCACGCCCCAATGCCTTCACGATCTCACCTCAGCCTCACGAAGATAACGTTTCTACAACATCAGTACCCTAAATGTCCGCACAAGAACGTGGCGGCGAGGACTGATGCGCGAACCGCGGCTGGGGTTACTTCGCGTACAGGGCTTCGATGTCGGCCTCGTGGTTCTCCGTCACGATGTGCCGGCGGAGGGAGAGCTTGAGCGAGAGCTCACCGGACTCCTGGGTCCAGTCGGTCGGCAGGATGCTGAACTTCTTGATCCCCTCGGCCTTGGAGACCGCGTCGTTGGCCTCATCGATCGCCGTCTGGATCTCGGCGATCAGGTCCTCGTCATCGGTGAGCGAGGCGACGTCGGTCGGCTTCCCGCGCTGGGTCGCCCACGGGACGATGGTCTCCGGGTCGATGGTGACGAGGGCGGCGATGTACGGCTTGCCGTCGCCGACCACCATGCACTGGCTGACCAGCGGGTGCAGGCGGATCCGGTCCTCGAGCACGGTCGGCGCGACGTTCTTGCCGCCGGCGGTGACCAGGATCTCCTTCTTCCGGCCGGTGATCCGGATGAACCCGTCGACGTCGAACTCGCCCAGGTCGCCGGTGTGGAACCAGCCGTCGGCGTCGATCGCGGCCGCGGTCGCCTCGTCGTTCTTCCAGTAGCCCTGCATCACCTGGCCGCCCCGGAACAGCAGCTCACCGTCGTCGGCGACCGCGACGGACACCCCCGGCAGCGGGCGGCCGACGGTGCCGATGCGGATGTCGTCGGGCAGGTTCACCGAGACCGCGGCGGTGGTCTCGGTCAGGCCGTAGCCCTCGAGCACCGGTACGCCGATGCCGCGGAAGAAGTGGCCGAGCCGGTCGCCCAGGGGCGCGCCGCCGGAGACGGCGTACTTGACCTGTCCGCCGAGGACGGCGCGGAGCTTGCCGTAGACGAGCCGGTCGAACAGCGCGTGCTTGGCCTTCAGGCCGAACGACGCACCGCCCTTGTCCTGCGCCCGCGAGTACGCGATCGCGGTGTCCGCGGCGGCGTCGAAGATCTTGCCCTTGCCCTCGGAGTGCGCCTTCTGGCTGGCCGAGTTGAAGACCTTCTCGAACACCCGCGGCACGCTCAGGATGAACGTCGGCCGGAACGCGCCGAGATCCTCGACGAGCGTCTTCACGTCGGCACTGTGGCCGACCTTGACCCGCATCATCACGCAGCCGACCTGGATGATCCGGGCGAACACGTGCGCCAGCGGCAGGAACAGCAGCGTGCTCGCGCCGGTCACGTCGAACAACTCGTCCAGCACCTTCACGGCCGGGTTGAGCTCGTCCATGAAGTTCGCGTGCGTGATCCGGCAGCCCTTGGGGCGGCCGGTCGTCCCGGACGTGTAGATCAGCGTGGCCAGGTCGCCCGGCTGGATCGCCGTACGGCGCTTGTCGAACTCGGCGTCGGAGACCTCCTGACCGAGGGCGGTGAGCTCCTCGACCGCGCCGGCCTCGATCTGCCAGACCTCCTGCAGGGTCGGGGCCTCGCCGCGGGCCGACTCGACCACGGCACCGTGCGCGGCGTTCTCGACCACCGCGACGACCGCCTCGGAGTCGGTCAGGATCCACTGGATCTGCGACGCCGACGAGGTCTCGTAGATCGGCACGGTGACCGCACCGATGCTCCAGATGGCGTAGTCGACCAGGGTCCACTCGTACCGGGTCGCGCTCAGCAGGGCCACCCGGTCGCCGTGCTTGACGCCGGCCGCGATCAGGCCCTTGGCCACCCCGGTCACCTGGCGCGCGAACTCGGCCGCGGACACGTCGAGCCAGCCACCGCCGGACTCGGACCCCACCCGGCGACTGAACACCGCGGTGTCAGGATGAGAGGACGCGTTCGCCCAGACGGGGTCGCTCAGACTCCCCGTGGGCGGCTCGGTCACAGCAGGAACGGTGTACTCACGCATCCGCGTCGTCTCCTCAGTCGGTCACGAATTGTCGACGTCCGGCGCACGCTACAGTCACCTACCCAGAAGTAGCCAGGTTCATGTGACCCAGGGAACAGGTGTTCAGCAGCAATGCCCACGCTCGACATCAGTTGCGACGACTTGGTCGTTGCTGATCCAGCCTACGTCGCCGAACGGCTCGGCTCGGACACGCTGTGGCGTGAGTGGTGGCCGGACCTCACCCTGACCCCGTCCGAGCGCCGCGGCCTGGAGGGCGTCCGCTGGGCCGTCACCGGCGCCGCGACCGGTACGGCGGAGTGGTGGCTCGAGCAGGTCCGCGACGGCGTCGTGGTGCATTGGTACCTGCGCGTGGACCCGGCGAAACCGGTCCGCGGCCGGGCCCTGGCCAGGCTCCGGGAGAGGTACGTCGCGCAGTACCGGGAGCGACTGTGGCGGTTCAAGGACGAAGTCGAGGCGGGCCGCGCCGCGGGCGAGCGCCGTACCGGCTCCGAACCCGCGATAGTCTCCGGGGAGGGAATCGCCCCGCAGCAGTTCACGCAGCAGTCCCAGCACGTCCCGGCCCGGCAGCAAAGAGGTGAATCGATGGCGGAACAGACCACCTCGACCATCGTGGTCAACGCGACCCCGAAAGAGATCATGACGGTGATCGCGGACTTCGCGGCCTACCCGGAGTGGGCCGACTCGATGCGGGAGACCGAGGTGCTGTCCACCGACGAGGCGGGCCGGCCGAAGCAGGTGCGGTTCAAGGTCGACGCCGGGGCGATCTCCGACGAGTACACGCTGGACTACACCTGGTCCCGCAACGAGGTGACCTGGACGCTGGTGCAGGCCAAGATGGTGAAGGGGATGGACGGCGCCTACGTGCTGCGCGACCTGGGCCCCGATGGGATCGAGGGGACCGAGGTGACCTACCGGCTGGCCGTGGACGTGGCGATCCCGATGATCGGGATGCTCAAGCGCAAGGCGGAGAAGGTCATCATCGACACGGCCCTGAAGGGGCTCAAGAAGCGCGTCGAGTCCTGATCCAGTGACTCGGGTTCTGCTGTACACGGGTAAGGGCGGCGTCGGGAAGACGACCTCCGCCGCGGGCACCGCCACGCTCGCCGCGCTGCGCGGGCTGCGCACGCTGGTGCTGTCGACCGACGCCGCGCACTCGCTGTCGGACGCGTTCGACTCCGAGGTCGGCGGCGAGCCGACCGAGATCGACGACCTGCTGTTCGTCCAGCAGATCGACGCGCAGCGGCGGTTCGAGCGGTCGTGGGGCGACATCCAGGCCTACCTGCGGTCGGTGCTGAGCATGGTCGGCGTCGACCCGATCGAGGCCGAGGAGCTGACCGTGCTGCCGGGCGCCGAGGAGGTGCTCGCGCTGCTCGAGGTGCGCGACCACGTCCGGTCCGGGCGCTGGGACGTGATCGTGGTCGACTGCGCGCCGACCGCGGAGACCCTGCGCCTGCTCGCCCTGCCGGAGGCGCTGAACTGGTACATGGACCGCATCTTCAACGCCGAGCGCAAGGTGATGCGGACCTTCCGGCCGTTCCTCAGCCGCGGGTCGGGCATCCCGATGCCGGACGACACCGTCTTCGACGCGCTGCGCCGGCTGCAGAGCGATCTCTCCGACATCCGCACGTTGCTGGCCGGTCCGGACGCCTCCGTGCGGCTGGTGCTGACCCCGGAGGCCGTGGTCGTCGCCGAGGCGCGGCGATCGCTGACGCGGCTGTCGTTGTACGGCTACCGCGTCGACGGCGTGGTCGCGAACCGGGTGTTCCCGGCCGCGGGTGCGGACACCTGGCGGCGGCAGTGGGTCGCGGCGCAGCGCGGGATCCTCGAAGAGGTCGCCGACTCGTTCCGCCCGCTGCCGATCTGGGAGTCGCCGTACCGGGTCTGCGAGCCGGTGGGGGTGGAGGAGCTGGCCGCGTTCGCGGTCGAGATGTACGGCGGGGACGACCCGTTCGCCCGCGCGACGGACGAGACCTCGCTGTGGGTCGACCGCCACATCGACACCGACGGGCGCACGTACACGCTGACCATGCCGTTGCCGTTGGCATCCGCTTCGGAGCTCGAACTCGCGCGCCACGGTGACGAGCTGATCATCACCGTCGGGTCGTACCGCCGGGTCCTGCCGCTGCCGGCCGCGCTGGCGCGCGGCGTGGTCGCGGGGGCGCGGCTGGACGACGGGCGGCTGCAGGTGCGGTTCGCGCCGCGGGAGTCGGCGCGTCCGCTCACGGCCGACCTGCCGAGCGGCGCGGGTCCGCTGGAGGCGGCGCAGGAGCTGGCCCAGGGGCTGACGGCCGAGTACCACGCACAGCGGCTCGAGCGCGAGCCCGCGATCGGGGAGCGCCGATGAAGGAGCCGATCGGCTCGGTCGCCGAGGAGGCCGCGAAGCTGTTCGCCGTCCTCCAGCAGGCGGCCGACACCAGGACACCGCCGAGCGCCGGAAGCCGGTCCGCAGGGACCCCGACCGCCGGGACGCCGACCGCCGGAACGCCGGTCGATGGGCCGGACGACGTACGGCGGGATCCCGGGGACGGCGTACGGCGGGATGCGGGGGACGGCGTACGGCGGGATGCCGGGGACGGCGTACCCGGGCACGAGCACGGGATCGGGCGTGGGCCGGAGTGTCAGTGGTGCCCGGTGTGCCAGGTGATCAACAAGGTGCGCAACACCAGCCCGGAGACGATCGAGCAGCTGTCGACGGCGGCCGCGCACGTGCTCGGCTCGGTGCGGTCGTTGCTGGAGGCGGCCGCGGAGGCCGCCCGGCAGGCGCGGGAGGACGCAGCGTCGCGTCCGGAGCCGCCGTCAGGGGAGCAGCAGGAGGAGCCGGTCCGGTCCCGGGTGGACCGGATCGACGTGAGTGAGGACCCCGAACCATGGGACTGACCATCGGCATCGACGTCGGCGGGACCAAGATCGCGGCCGGCGTCGTCGGCCCCGACGGCACGATCGGCGCGCGCACGCATCGCGACACCCCGGCGAACTCGGTGGACGAGACCGCGGCCGCGATCTGCGACGCCGCCGCCGAACTGATCGCCGGGCACGAGGTCGAGGCGGTCGGCATCGGGGCCGCCGGTTTCGTCTCGTCGGACCGCTCGACCGTGCTGTTCGCGCCCAACCTCGCCTGGCGGGACGAGCCGCTGGGGGATCGCGTGGCGGAGAAGCTGCGCATCCCGGTCGTGGTCGAGAACGACGCGAACGCGGCCGCCTGGGGTGAGTTCGCCTTCGGCGCGGCCAAGGACGTCGAGCACATGGTCTGCATCACCGTCGGCACCGGCATCGGCGGTGGCGTGGTCATCGACGGCGAGCTGCTGCGTGGCGAGCACGGTGTCGCGGCCGAGCTCGGCCACATGCGCGTCGTACCGGGCGGACATCGGTGTGGTTGCGGGGCCCGCGGGTGCTGGGAGCAGTATGCGTCCGGCCGTGCGCTGGTCCGTGAAGGCCGCGCGCAGGCGGAGTCCGGTTCGCTCGCGGCCGCACAGATGCTGAGCGTCTGCGGGATCACCGAGCCGGCCGAGCTGACCGGCCCGATGATTACCGAGGCGGCCGCGGCCGGCGACCCGTGCGCGGTCGAGCTGCTGGACGACCTCGGCCACTGGCTGGGCGAGGGTCTGGCGAGCATCGTCACGCTGTTCGACCCGAGCGTCGTCGTCATCGGTGGCGGGGTGAGCGCGGCCAAGGAGCTGCTGCTGAAGTCGGCCCAGATCGCGTTCGAGCGGAACCTGCCCGCCAAGGCGAACCGGCCGCACCCGAGCTTCGGGCTGGCCGAGCTGGGCAACGATGCCGGCCTGATCGGCGCCGCCGACCTGGCCCGCCGCCCGATCGCCGCGGCCCGCGGATGAGCGCGAACCGGCCCGGGAACGGCCCAGGCATCACGGCGTATCGGCTGGTGGTCCGGCGGGCGCGGGATACTGGACGTAGTCCGGCGGGGGCTGGGGGTACGGCGAGGAGGGTCGTGCAGTGGCTCTGACGCAGGCTTTGACGATCGGGATCGACATCGGCGGCACCAAGGTGGCGGCCGGTGTGGTCGACCCCGAGGGCAACATCCTGGACAGGTTGCGTCGCGACACGCCGACGAAGGACCCGCGGGAGACCGAGGACGCGATCGCGGAGATCGTCCGCGACCTGGAGTCCCGGCACGACGTGATCGCGGTCGGCATCGGCGCGGCCGGTTTCGTCGACGGCACCCGGTCGTCGGTGCTGTTCGCGCCGCACCTCGCCTGGCGGCACGAGCCGCTGCGGGACGCGGTCGAGCGCCGGCTCGGCCTGCCGGTCGTGGTCGAGAACGACGCGAACGCGGCCGCCTGGTCGGAGTGGCGGTTCGGCGGCGGTCAGGGCGAGAGCCACCTGGTCTGCGTCACGCTCGGCACCGGCATCGGCGGCGCGATCCTGAACGACGGATCGCTGCAGCGCGGGAAGTTCGGCATCGCGGGCGAGTTCGGGCATATGCAGGTGGTGCCGGGCGGTCACCGGTGCGAGTGCGGCAACCGCGGTTGCTGGGAGCAGTACGCCTCCGGGAACGCGCTGACCCGGGAGGCCCGGGAGCTCGCACTGTCGGGGTCGCCGGTGGCGCACAACCTGCTCCGGGCGGCCGACCGCGATCCGCAGCGGATCAACGGGCCGATGGTGACCGAGCTGGCCAAGGACGGCGACCCGGTCGCGGTCGAGCTGCTCGAGGACGTCGGCCGCTGGCTCGGGATCGGCCTGGCCAACCTGGCCGCGGCGCTGGACCCGGGCACGTTCGTCATCGGTGGCGGGGTGTCGGACGCCGGCGAGCTGCTGCTGGCGCCGGCCCGGGAGGCGTTCAAGCGGACGCTGACGGGTCGCGGCTTCCGGCCGGAGGCGCGGATCGTGCGCGCCGTCCTCGGTCCCGAGGCCGGTATGGTCGGGGCCGCCGACCTGGCCCGCGAAGAGGCGACCTGGTTGCGCCGGGTCCGGGTCAAGACGACCGCGGTCACCGCGAAGACGGCCGCCGCCCGCAACCGCTCGACCCGCCTCGAACGAGCGGCCCGCAAGTCGGCCGCCCGGCGTACCGGCATGCGCGCCGCGACCCCGGACGCCGACCTCCATCCGGCCGACCTGAACGGCGACCCGGAGGCATGACATCCGGTCCCGACCGGGGCCTCGGTACGGCGGGCAACCTGGGGCCGCCCGGCGACGCCGCCGTACTGCGTGTGCTGTCGTACAACGTGCATCGCTGGGGTGACGACCGCGAGGCGCTGACGCGGGTGGTGCGGGCGTGCGCGCCCGCGGTGATGCTCGTGCAGGAGGCGCCGACCTGGTTCGGGACCCGGCGGAAGCGGCGGGCGATGGCGGCGACCTTCGGCATGACGTACGTCGCCGCGTCCGCCCGGAACGCGATCCTGGTTGCCGAGGGCATCGAGGTGGCCGAGCCGCTGCACTGGCGGATCTGGCGGCCGTTCGTCCGCCGCCGGCTCCGGCTGATCGCCACCCAGCTCCCCGGCGGCGCGGTCGGCGGCCGCACCACGCTCGGGACGACCCAGGTGGCCCTGGTCGTCTGCCACCTCGGCCTGCACCTCCGCGGCCGTCAGTACGAGCTCGAGCAGGTCCTGAAGGGATGCCGCTCGTTCGGTACGCCGTACCTCCTGGTCGGCGACCTGAACGAGGAGCCCGACGGCCCGGTGTGGAAGCGGCTCGCCGAGGAGGGACTCACCGACCTCGGCGCCGACGCCGGCCCGACGTTCAGCTCCGGCAACCCGCACAAACGCATCGACGGCGCCCACCTCACCCCACCCCTCACCGGCCGCATCCTGCCCACCCCGGCCACCCCCGAAGACCTGGCCGCAGCCTCCGACCACCTCCCACTCCTGATCGAGCTGACTAGCCCTTCCGGCGGGTGAGGAAGGCCTGCATGGCCTCCTGGGCGATGGGGGAGCCGAAGAGGGTGGCGGAGAGGGTGGCGAGGTCTTTGCCGCGGGCATCGATGTCGGCGAGGAGCTCACGGTTGAGGAGCTTCTTGGTCTCATGCAGGCCCTGCGGCACACCCTTCAGCAGGGACTCCAGCATGGTCGCGACCGCGGAGTCCAGGTCGTCGTCGGGGACGGTGAGGGTGACCAGACCGAGCAAGGAGGCCTCCAGGCCGTCGAACGTGTTGCCGGTGAGGAAGGTGTACGCCGCCGCCCGGTCGGTCAGCCGCGGTACGACGGTCAGCGAGATCGTCGCCGCGGCCAGGCCGAGCCGGACCTCGGTGAGCGCGAACGACGACTCCGCCCCGGCCACGCTGATGTCGGCCGCCGCGACGATCCCGATCCCGCCGGCCCGCACCGCACCCGCGACCCGGGCCACCACCGGCTTCGGGTTCGCCACGATCGCCCGCTGGACGTCGACCATCCGCTGCGCGCCGACCTCCATGCCGACCGTGGTCGCCTCGGACAGGTCAGCGCCGGAGCAGAACACGTCCAGCGCGGACCGGATGAGGATCACCCGGGCGGCATCGTCCGTCCCGGCCGCCTCGAGCTGCTCCAGCAGCTCACCGGTCAGCTGCTGGGAGAGGGCGTTCTTGTTGTGCGGCGAGTCGAGCGTGATCGTCGCGACGCCGTCGGCGACGTCGAGGTGCACCAGTTCGGTCATGTGCCCATCCAACACCCACGACGGCCTCGGCGGCTGTAATCGGCCGCACAGCTCAGGACCCGGGTGGGGGAGCGGCCGGCCCGAGCGGGTCCGCGTGCCGGTGGACGATCTTCCACCCGCCGGCCTCCTTGCGGAACACCATCGTCGCCCGCAGCACGTCCGGCAGCGGATCCGGGCGGTGCACGTACTCCACCGTGCACCGCTCGATCGCGACGTAGTACGCCGTGTCCGCGCTCACGTGCTTCTCGAGGTACTCGAACTCGACCTGCGCGCCACTCGGCCGGAACTGCGCCGCGGCCCACTCGTACCGCGGCCCGACCCGGGACCAGCCGACCTCGTGGCCGCCGAAGCCGCCGAAGATCGACGTCTGCTCGCTGCGGGACACCAGCGGCATCCACAGCGACGCGTCACCGTTGACGAAGGCGGTGTTGGCCTGCTCGTACTCGCGCAGAAAGGTCTCGAAGCTCATTTCCCGTCAGCGTACGACGGCGACAGCTCACGGGCGAGGTGCTCGACGAACAGCCCGACGTCGGTGACGATCCCGCGCGCCTGGGACGAGCCGCGGTCGGCCAGCTTGGTCACCGTGGCCGGGTTGATGTCCACGCACGTCAGCGGGATGGACGCCGGCAGAATGTTGCCAGTGGCAACTGAGTGCAGCATGGTCGCGGCCATCAGGCAGTAGCCGACGCCGGGCAGCTCGGCCCGCATCGCCCGCTGGCCCTCGAGGACGTCGGTGTACACGTCCGGCAGCGGCCCGTCGTCGCGCACCGACCCGACCAGGACGAACTTCTTGCCCTGGCGCACCAGCGCGTGCATCACCCCGGAGGTGAGCACCCCCTGCTCGACCGCGGCCGCGATCGACCCCGCCTTGCGGATCGTGTTGATCGCCCGGATGTGGTGCTCGTGGCCGTGCTCGACCCCGCGGCCACGGGCTAGGTCGACGCCCAGCGACGTACCGTAGAGCGACGACTCGATGTCGTGGGTGGCCAGCGCGTTCCCGGCGAACAGGACGTCGACGAACCCGGCCTCGACCAGCGCGACCATGGCCGGCGCGGCGCCGGTGTGGACGATGCCCGGACCGCCGACCCAGAGCACCTTCTGGCCGTTCGCCTTCGCCTCCCGCATGCCGTCGGCGACCTGCTTGACCAGCACACGCTGCGGCTTCTCGCTGGAGACGTCGGACTCCATGAAGCCGAAGCCCTCCTCGGTGTTCACCACGATCGGCGGGGTCACCTTGACGCCCTGAGCGCTGGTGATGATCCGCATCCCGGCCCGGACGTCGGACATCGGGATCGTCCGCACGGTCTCGCCCTCGACCAGCAGACCGCAGTCCATCTCGGGGTTCTGTACGGCGACCCAGCGGCCGCCGAGGCGGACACTGGTCGGCAGGTTCGTGGTGGAGTAGAAGCCGTCCGGGAACACCCCGTCGGTGGACACCTCGCTGATTTCCGGCGTGCCCGGGTCGACCAGGTTGGCGCCCTTGGTCTGGATCCGCATCAGCAGGCGCTGCAGGGACTCCTCGTCCTCCGCGCCGACCGTCATCCGGACCGTGGACGGGTCGTCCTTGTCGTAGCCGAGGTCGAACTTGTCCAGCGTGTACTCGCCGCCGTACCCGCGGATGTCGTCGAGGACCCGGGACAGGAGCCCGGAGTCCATCAGGTGGCCGGTGATCTCGACGGTCTCGGTGACCTGCACGGGTACCCTCCCTCGGAGCATTCGTCGGATTGTCCGACGATCCGCACTCTAGCGTGCCGGTGTGACCCCAGCTTTCACCCGGCTCACAGTGCGGTACAAGGGATTCGCCGCTACACGACCGCGCCGTCGTCGGGGGTGTCGTCGGGCGGGAGGCGGTCCTTCATCCGGACCACCAGGGTGAGGAAGCCGCCGACGAAGCCGGCCACGCCGATCGCGGTGATCCGGCCGGTGCCGAAGTCCAGCACGGCGGCCGCGATCAGCAGCAGCGGGCCGCCGAGCAGGCCGAGCCAAGCCAGTCGGCTGATCCAGTCCAGCCGGGGGCCGCGCGGCGGCTCCGGCGGGACGTAGTGGTCGTGCCCGTCGTCCGCGCGCTTCGGCGCCGGCTTCTCCGGCTCCGCGTCCTCGTCCTCGTCCTTCTCGTCCCCCACGATCAGCCCGGCCGGTACGTCGATCAGCGGCTCGTACTTCTCGTCGACGTCCTCACTGGCCGGCCAGCGCGGCACCGGCGTCTCCCCGCTGTCGTGCCCGGGCGCGGACGGCGCGTTGAACTGCTCGACCAGCGACTTCCACTCGGCGTCCTCGGTGCTCCGGGCGATCACCGGCCGGGCCCGCTCCACCGCCTCGCTGTCCACGAAGATCTCCTCGAACCCGGCCGGCACCTGGACCTGCTCCGCGGGCGACCCGCAGTACGCGGCGATGCCGGCGTCGGCGAGGGCGGTGAGGACGGCTTCGGCGATCAGCGGGTCGATGCCGCCCAGCGAGGTGTACCCGGTGGCGGTCAGGCCGTTGTCACGCATCGGCGCCCACCTGGCGGACATCGCTCAGCCGGCGGATGAAGGCCGTGGCGTCCGTGAAGATCCGCGGTGCGTCGTTGTCCAGCGTGGCCACGTGATAGCTGTCCTCGAGCAGGGTCTCGGTCACGTCCCGGGACGAGATCGACGCCAGCACGGTCCGTCCGGAGCTCGGTTCCACCACATGATCGACAGTACTGCGGAACATCAGCACGGGCTGTGTGACCTTGGCCAGGTCGTCCCGGGTCAGCTTCCACAGCTGCGACAGCGACAGCAGGGCCCGCAGCGGCAGCCGGTCATACGCGCCCTCGTCGACGCCCGGCTTCTTGATGTCGTTCGCGATCCCCGGGAACGAGGGCAGCACCCGCGCCAGCGCCGGCAGCACCATCAGCCGCCGGTCGTCGCTGCGCACCGACGGGTTGATCAGGACCAGACCGGAAATGTCGGTGCCGTGCTCCTCGGCCAGCCGCAGCGCCAGGCAGCCGCCCATCGACAACCCGGCGACGAACACCTGGTCGTGCTCCTGACGCAACCGCGCCAGCTCGTTGTCCAGTACGGCGTACCAGTCGGGCCAGCCGGTCGTGTTCATCTCCTGCCAGGTGGTGCCGTGCCCGGGCAGCCGCGGGACGGCGACGCCGTACCCCTCGGCGGCGAGATGCTCCGCGAACGGGCGCATCGCCTTCGGCGAGCCGGTGAAGCCGTGGCTGAGCAGGACGCCGACGGCGGCGTTCTCCCCGGACCCCGGGCTGCGGAACTCCTCGGCATGGCCTTGCACTGGCACGGTCGACTCCTCGCCGGGTCACGGTCCTCACAAGCGGCCGGGCAGACGGGTCCGGTCGCCTGTGCAATGGTCGCATCTGGGCTGCGCCCAGTCTTCATCCAGTCTGCATCCAGGTGACAACACGGTGAGCAACACCCGGATTCCTGGCGGTGACATTGCCTGAGGAGGAAGGTGGAACGTAGTGTCCTGCACCGACGGGGCGCCGAGGGTGTCGCGACCGTCGCCACCCGGCGTGCACTGGTGCCGGACGGGGTACCGGCCGAGGATGGTCGTGGTAGGCGTGTCGGGCGAGTGACGGAGGTCGAGGCGGATGCTGTACCTGTTCCTCAGGCGGTTCCTGGTCGCACCGCTGGTGAAGCTGATCTTCCGTCCGAGGGTCACCGGCCTCGAGCACATCCCGGACACCGGCCCGGCGCTGCTGGTCAGCAACCACCTGGCGTTCTGCGACTCGATCTTCCTGCCGGTCGCCGTACCGCGGCAGATCGTCTTCCCGGCGAAGTCGGAGTACTTCACCGCGCCCGGGCTCAAGGGCAAGCTGGTCGCGACCTTCTTCCGGTCGGTCGGCCAGATCCCGATCGACCGCTCCGGCGGCCGGGCCTCGCTGGCCGCGCTGAACACCGGGCTGGACATCCTGAAGAAGGGTGAGCTGTTCGGGATCTACCCCGAGGGCACCCGCTCGCCCGACGGCCGGCTCTACAAGGGCAAGACCGGCGTCGCCCGGATGGCGATCGTGGCCGGCGTCCCGGTCATCCCGGTCGCGATGATCGACACCGAGAAGTTGCAGCCGCCCGGCAAGGTCTGGCCGAACTGGCTCTACCGGGAGAAGGGCCGCCGGCTGCCGCGGCTGGTTCGCCCGGGCGTCGCCTTCGGCAAGCCGCTCGACTTCTCCCGCTACGAGGGCATGGAGCGCGACCGCTTCGTCCTGCGCTCGGTCACCGACGAGATCATGTACGCGCTGATGGAGCTGTCCGGCCAGGAGTACGTCGACATGTACGCCGACAAGGCCAAGGAGCTGATCAAGGCCGGCGAGTCCGTCGACGAACACGTCCGCCTCGGCGACACCAAGGCCAGCTGACCTGCCTCCGGCGGACCGCGTGGACAGTGAGTTGAACGTGCTCGGGGAGCCGTTGGAGGAGTGTGGGACCGATCCGGTCACCGGCTTCTACCGGGACGGGTGCTGCTCGAGCGGGCCGGAGGATGTCGGCAGTCACACGGTCTGTGCGGTGATGACCGCTGAGTTCCTCGCCCATCAGCAGGCCGCCGGGAACGACCTGGTCACCCCGCGACCGGAGTTGCTGTTCGCCGGTCTCAAGCCGGGCGATCGCTGGTGCGTGGTCGCGGTCCGTTGGCTCCAGGCGTACCACGACGGCGTTGCCGCTCCCGTCGTACTCGCATCCACCCACGCGCGGGCCTTGGACACCATCCCGCTGGACGTCCTCCGTGAGCACGCCGTCGACGTACCCCCCGATCCCGGCGCCCTCTCCTGACCCCGTGTTTGGGGAGGTTCATGCCCCCACAACGGGCGACGACCCTCCCCGAACCTGATCGCCGACAGGACAGGAAGGAGAGCAGGGGCGGGGGACGTGGGGCCAGCCGCGGAGACGGAGCACGGCGGCAACCTGGCCGGCGGCCCGGCACGGTTCGCCGAGCAACTGGTATCCGAACCGCAAGGTCAGCTTGCCGTCGGCCGCGGCGGAGTTGTCGCGGTTCATGTCGCGCCAGCGCGAGGACGTGTCGAAGTGCCCGGCCCGCCCGTCGAGCTCGACGATCAGCCCGTACGGCGAGTACTCGAGGTCGCGGTAGATCACCTGCCGAGCGGACCCGTCGACCGACACCGCGCGAACCTGCCGGTCGGCGGTGGGTAGGCGGTGTGCTCGCTCGACCCGCCGGAGATAGACCTGTTCGAGGAACGACTGGACGCCGTCCGCCGCGTCCACCAGGATCCGGCGCAGCCGGCGTCGACCGGGCAGTTTGGGGAGCGCATCGAGGTCGGCCAGGAGACGCTCCGGAGTTGTGCGGCGTTGACGGCACGCGTCGAGCAGGATCGCGGCCCGCCGGGAGAGGTCCCCGCCGGCGCCGGCAGCGACCAGGACGGCGACCTCGAGCCGTACGATCGGCGGTTGACGCGTCCCGTGCAGCCGGGCCTCCAGATCCCGATGGCGGCTGATCACGACTCCGGTACGACGGGCGACTCGGCGCGAATGTGGTACCGCCAGATGGATGGTGTCGGCGCTCCAGTCGCCGTCCATGCCGTACCAGCGCAGCGCGGTCTCGCCGGTCAGCGCGGCGTCCGGCCCGTAGGCGAGCCAGGTGGCCCACACCCGCGTCGACCACGGCAGTGGACCCGTGAAATCGGTGTACACGCCGCCATACACCCGCTGAAGCTGCCGTGCTCGGCAACGCCGTTGCAGCACCTTGTCGGAGACCCCGTGCGCGATCGCCTGGCGCCGGCTGAACGCACCCGCCTGACGCGCCCGCAACGCCACGAACTCACTCATGTCCTCTCTCACCTCCACAACATGCCCCCGCCCACCCCAACCCCAGCCCCCTTCCTCCTCCCTGTGGACAGCTCCCCGTGGACAGCCGGTTCGGGGAGGTTCCTGGCCGCTTCCGGGTGCACACTTCTCCCCGAACCGGGTGATGGGCCGGCGTGAGACGGGTGCGCGGGGCGGCGGGGGGCTGGCTAGGCTGGCGGCATGCAATTCGCGACGTTGAGTGCGGGGGAAGTGCCCGGGGTTCCGAGCCTGGACGAGCTGCGGGCGATGAAGCCGCTCCAGCAGCCGGAGTGGCCGGCGTCCGCGCCGTTGGACCAGGTGATCGCCGAGCTGCGGACGCTGCCGCCGCTCGTGTTCGCCGGTGAGTGCGACGACCTGACCACGAAGATCGGCGCGGTCACCCGCGGCGAGGCGTTCATCCTCCAGGGCGGCGACTGCGCGGAGACGTTCGACGGCGTCACCGCGGAGAACATCCGGGCGAAGCTGCGCGTGCTCCTGCAGATGGCGGTTGTGCTGCAGTACGCCGCGAGCGTGCCGGTCGTGAAGGTCGGCCGGATCGCCGGTCAGTATGCCAAGCCGCGGAGCTCCGGTGAGGAGACCCGCAACGGTGTCACGCTGCCGTCGTACCGCGGCGACGCGGTCAACGGGCTCGAGTTCACCGCCGAGGCGCGGATCCCGGACCCGCAGCGACTGCGCGGCGTCTACAACGCGGCCGCCGCGACCCTCAACCTGACGCGCGCGTTCACCACCGGTGGGTACGCCGACCTGCACCAGGTGCACGCCTGGAACACGGACTTCGTGAAGTCGTCCCCGGTCGGGCAGAAGTACGAGCGGCTGGCGTCCGAGATCGAGCGCGCGCTCGCCTTCATGCGGGCCTGCGGCGCGACGTCGGACGAGTTCAAGACGGTCGACTTCTACGCCTCGCACGAGGCCCTGATCCTGGAGTACGAGCACGCGCTCACCCGGATCGACTCCCGCACCGAGCAGCCGTACGACGTCTCCGGCCACCTGCTGTGGGTGGGCGAGCGGACCCGTCAGCTCGACGGCGCGCACGTCGAGTTCCTGGCGTCGCTGACCAACCCGCTCGGGGTGAAGATCGGCCCGACGACGACGCCGGAGTACATCCGCGCCCTGATCGACAAGCTCAACCCGAAGGGCATCGAGGGCCGGCTGACGTTCATCACCAGGATGGGTGCGGGCAAGATCCGGGAGGCGCTGCCGCCGCTGCTGGAGGCGGTCCGCGACCACGGCTCGCCGATCGCGTGGGTGTGCGACCCGATGCACGGCAACACCTACGAGACGCCGAACGGCTACAAGACCCGCAACTTCTCCGACGTCATGCACGAGGTGCAGGGCTTCTTCGACGCGCACGAGCAGGTCGGCACCTGGCCGGGCGGGATGCACATCGAGCTCACCGGCGACGACGTGACCGAGTGCCTGGGCGGCGGCGAGGCGCTGGTCGCCGAGGACCTGGTCAACCGCTACGAGACCGCCTGCGACCCCCGGTTGAACCGGCACCAGTCGCTCGAGCTCGCCTTCCTGGTCGCCGAGCGGCTGCACGGCGCGCAGGCATGATCGATCTGCGGTCGGACACGGTGACCCGGCCGTCGGCCGGGATGCTGGCGGCCATGACGTCGGCTCCGGTGGGCGACGACGTGTACGGCGAGGATCCGACGATCAACCGCCTCGAGGAGACGGTCGCCGGGCTGCTCGGGCACGAGGCCGGCCTGTTCACGGTGACCGGCTCGCTGGCGAACATCCTCGGCGTCCGCGCGCTCGTGCCGCCCGGCGCGGAGATCCTGTGCGAGGCCAGCGCGCACATCGCCCGGGCGGAGCTCGGCGCGCACGCGGCGGTCAGCGGCGTCACCACGCGGACTTGGAGCGCACCGGCCGGCCAGATCGACCTCGAGCAGGTCCGCGCGCTGATCGCCCCGTCGCTCGGCTCGTACTTCGTCTCCACGGCGGCCGTCTCGGTGGAGAACACGCACAACTTCGGCGGCGGCGCGATCCAGCACGCGTACGACGCTCTGGCCGACGAGCTCGACGCCCGTGGCCTGCCGCTCCATCTGGACGGCGCCCGGTTGTGGAACGCGTCCGTGGCGACCGGCCGGTCGATGGCGTCGTACGCCTCCCGGGCGGCCGCTGCGAGTGTCTGCCTGTCGAAGGGGCTCGGGGCCCCGGTCGGCTCGGTGCTGGTCGGGTCGACGGAGCTGATCCGCGAGGCGCGGATCTGGCGGAAGCGTCTCGGCGCGGGGTGGCGGCAGGCCGGCGTACTGGCCGCGGCCGGGCTGTACGCGCTGGAGCACAACGTCGAGCGCCTCGCCGAGGACCACGCGAACGCCCGCCTGATCGCCGAGATCCTGGCCGATGCCGCTCCCGGCTCGGTCAAACCCGACCAGGTCGAAACCAACATCGTCGTCGCCGACCTCTCGACGACGGGCAAGTCCGTCCCCGAGGTGGTCGAGTCCGCCCGCGCCTCCGGCGTACTGGTCGGCGGGGTCGGTCCCACGCACCTCCGTGTGGTCACCCACCTCGACGCTTCCACGGAAGACTGCCGCACCGCGGCACAAACCCTGGCCCGCCTGCTTCACCCCTGACCTTCGTACGTCAGCTCGTGGCGGCTGGGGTTGCGGCGAGGTACCGGGATAGGCTGCGGGTGTCGGGTCGGCAGCGTGTTCGGGGAGAGCCGTGCGAGAGATCGTCGTGTTCAGCGGAAGTGCCCACACCGGTTTGGCGGAGCGGATCTGTGCCGATCTCGGCGTAGCGCTCTCACCGGTGGAGATCCATCGTTTCAGCAACGACTGCTTACAGGTCCAACTGCAGGTGAACTGTCGCCAGCGGGACGTGTACATCGTGCAGCCGCTGGTCCCGCCCACCCAGGAGCACCTGATGGAGCTCCTGTTGATGATCGACGCGGCCCGCGGTGCGTCCGCCCAGCAGATCACCGCGGTGATGCCGCACTACGCCTACGCGCGGTCGGACAAGAAGGACGCGTCCCGGATCTCGATCGGCGGCCGTCTCGTGGCCGACCTGCTGGTCGCCGCGGGTGTCGACCGGGTGCTGACGATGGCGCTGCACGCTCCGCAGGTGCACGGGTTCTTCTCCGTCCCGGTCGATCACCTGACCGCGATCGGCGTACTCGCGGACCACTTCCGCGGCCGGGACCTGAGCGACACGGTCGTGGTCAGCCCGGATCTGGGCAACGCCAAGACGGCGACCCAGTTCGCCCGGCTCCTCGGCCTGCCGGTCGCGGCCGGCAGCAAGCAGCGGCTGGCCGACGACCGCGTGGTGATCGACGCGATCGTCGGCGACGTGGGCGGCAGGCGCGCGATCATCCTGGACGACGAGATCGCGACCGGCGGCTCGATCATGGAGCTCCTCGACCGGCTCAAGGACCGCGGCTGCACGCAGGCCGCGGTCGCCTGCACCCACGGACTGTTCGCGGGGCCCGCGGTGGAGCGGCTGCGGTCGCACCCGTCGGTCACCGAGGTCATCAGCACCGACACCGTGCCGCGACCGGACGGCTTCCCGGAGCTCCAGGTCAGCTCGGTCTCCGGTCTGTTCGCCGAGGCGATCAAGCGCATCCACGAGGGCGAGTCCGTCAGCAGCCTCTTCGACGGCGTCGACCCGACCCACGCTCCACCGCAACCCAAGCTTCCCTTCTAGAACCTCAGCCTTCGCAGCAGGCTCGGTGGAGCCATTCGGGCTCGTGCCACCAGAACTCGTCGTCGTGCGCGTGCGCCTGCTCGCGGCTGAGCGGCCTCGGCGCGTCCGCGGGTGCTGTCAGGACGGCGGTCGTACGGGCGCGGTCGGCGTACGGCGCGAGGAGCTCGTCGACCGTGTGCAGTTTGCCCGCGACCATCACCCGCTCGACCGCGGCGGCCGCCCGGATGTCTGCGAGCGGATCACCGGTGATGAAGGCGAGGTCGGCCTGGGCACCGCGTTTGACGACTCCGAGCTTGTCCTCGAGGTTGAGCCACTTGGCCGGGTTGCGCGTCGCGGTCGTCAGGGCTTCGTACGGCGTGAAGCCGCCGGCGACCATCGACCGGAGGTTGGCGTGCAGCGAGATCGCGATGTTGTCCAGCGGGGTGTCGGTGCCGGCGATGACGAAGCCGCCGCCGCGGTGGATCCGCAGCACCATGTCGACGTTGCCCTTCAGCAGTTCACGTGTCGTCACGCCCGCCGGACCGCTGGCCGTGTTCACCTCGGTCTGCAGGGCGGCGTACTCCCAGGACGGGAACAGGGTCATCGTCCGCCGGTCGGTCAGCAGTGACGGGTCGTCGACGTGCGCCATCGTCGAGTTGAACAGGGTGGGCGTGACGGACAGTCCGGCCTTGGTGAAGAGCGTGACGACGTCGGCGTACGCGCGGCCGAGGCGACTGACGGTGTGCGAGTACCCGAGCCGGTTCGTCGCGCCGGTGTGCTCCATCCCGTCCATACCGAGGTGCTCGGCCGGGTAGAGGTAATGCGACGAGAGTTGCAGACCGAGCCGGTGTACGGCGGCGATCGCGCGTCGCTGGTAGTCGACCGGCAACCGCACGTACGTCTTCACCAGGTCGTATGCGAGCCCTTCGACCCGGTCGATCTCCAACCCGAGTTGCCGGAGCGACAACGTCGGCCGCATGAAGTTGTAGTACACCCGCGACCCGTCGATCGCCTCCCCGGTCGCGAAGTACCGCGGCCCGAGCAGGGACCCGTGCGTGAGCGCCTCCCGGGTCTCCTGCATCTGGTACGCCGGATCGCCCGGTGACCGCGTGGTCGTGATCCCGTACGACAGCCACAGATTGCCCTGCCGCGCACCCCACGCCCGCCCGCGCAGATGCCAGTGGTTGTGCGCGTCGATCAGCCCGGGCATCACGGTCTGCTGTGACGCATCGATGTCCGCGCGTCCCTGATGCGGACGTACGGCGACGATCCGCGAGCCGTCGAGTACGACGTCGACGTTGCGGCGCAGTGTGGTCGCACGGCCGTCCCACAACGCACCGGCGTGGATGGTGACGTGCTGGTTCACGGTCGCGCGACGCCAGTGCAAGTCGAGCTTGATCGTCTGCGGGCGAGAGCCGTGGACGGTGGTGCGCCGGAGGCGGCCGTTGTTCAGGTAGATCAGGGTGTTGTCGTCCTGCCAGGTCGGTGAGTCGGTCACCTCACGGGTCACGGCGCGCGGTTTGCCGGTGAACCGACCGCGCTTGTCGACCGGGACGACGTGCAGAAGGCTCTCGACCACGAACGCGAGCCACTTGCCGTTGGGGGAGAAGACCGGGCCGTCGTCGCCGCGGGTGGCGAGCGATCGGAACGGCATCGGCTCGACGTACTCGAGGGCGGTGGTGGCGACGTCGACGTACAGCAGTTGGCTCGTGCCTTCGCGGAAGCGCTTGGAGAACGGCTTCACCGCGGCGAGCACGATCGTCCGGCCGTCAGGCGACCAGCTGACCCGGCCGGGCTGGAAGAGCGTCGGCGTGAGTTGCCGGACCTGGCCGGAGGCGAGGTCGAGGACCCACGCGATCCCGTCCTGGTCCTGGTACGCGATCTGCCGGCCGTCCGGTGAGAACCGTGGGGCGGTCTGCGCGCCGGGCAGGCCGGAGAGCTTCGTGTCGGTGCCGGCGGCAAGGTCGTGCAGCCACAAGTCGGCGGTCCCGTCCCGGTCGCTGGCGTACAACAGTTTGGTACCGTCCGGCGAGAAGTCCGGATCGGAGTTGAAGTAGCCGTCGGCAACCAGCTTCCGCGGCCGGCCGCGGCCGTTCGTTGCTGCCAGCCACAACGCGTTCAGGGCCCGGAAGGCGATCCAGCGCCCGTCCGGCGACACCGTTGGGCTCGCGATCCCGTGCACCGGCCGCCGGGCGGTTGACTCGAGGTCCGGAACCTTCGGCCGGGGCCGCTTCGACGTCACCGGCACCGTCGCCGCGAACGGTACGACGGTGTGCGCACCGCCGGCCTGACGCCGGACGACGTGCCCGTCGGCCGTGTAGTAGAGGTCGGTCGAGGTCCAGGACGGAGGGACTGCGAAGACGTCCTTCCCGGTGGTGACTTTCTGATTGTCGACAATCAGATCGCACACCGGACCGGCGAGCCGCACGTAGGCGAGTTGGCCGGTGGGGGAGTAGGCCGGGCCGTAGACGGTGCTGCCGGTCTCGGCCGGGGCGAGGGTCTTGCGTTCGCCGGTCATCAGGTTGAGCTCGACGATCGACGTGGCGTCGACCGTGAACGCGATCCGGGTGCCGTCGGCGGACACGGTCGGCTCGGCCTCGTCGGTCGGGTCGTCGGTCAGGGCGACGATCGCGCCGGTGGTCAGGTCGAGGCGGTGGATGCCGTAGGTGCCGTTGCCGCCGCGGTCCGAGGAGAAGACGACGTATCGGCCGTCGGGCGTGAAGTGCGGCTCGCGGTGGTCGTAGCGGCCCGTGGTGAGTCGGCGGAGGCCGGAGCCGTCGGGCTTGATCGTCCACAGGTGGAAGTTGCCGTCGCGGTACGACTGGAAGACGATCTTCCGCCCGTCCGGGGACCAGCGCGGGCGGGATGCGTCCTGGAGGTCGTCGGTCAGACGCCGTGACTGACCGCCCGCGGCCGGGGTCACCCAGATCGCGGTCACCAGGTCGAACGCGAGCCACTTCCCGTCCGGCGAGACGGACACCATGTGGTTGGTGCCCTCGGTCAGGACGGCCTGGTTGGGTGCGGCCTCAGCGTCAGCGTCGGCGTCCGGCGCCGAGAGCTGCAGGCCACTGACGGCGGCCGCACCGCCGGTGAGTTGCAGGACGCGGCGCCGGGAGACGCTCCACTGACTGTCGGTGTGGTCGTGAGCCACGATCGGATCCAATCCCTCGGGGGCGGCTGGGATGCACCGAATCTGCCAGGACCGTCAACCACACACATCCCTGACCGGCGGGTCGCCGCGCCCAACGGTCCGACCCGTGCGACGAACGGACGCGTCACCGCCGTACGGCGAGCACCGCGGCCAGCCCCTCGCGCAGATCCTGGACGAAGTACTCCGAGACCTCCAGCGACGGGAAATGCCCGCCGGCGTCGGGCGACCGCCAACGCACCAGCTGCCGGTACCGCTGCCGCGCCCAGGGGCGCGGGCACTTCTCGATGTCGCGGGGGTACATCGTGATGGCCGCCGGGACGTCGATCCGGAGGTCGGGATCGAGCGAGTCGTGGCTCTCGTAGTAGATGCGGGCCGCCGACGCGCCCGTCCGGGTCAGCCAGTACAGGGTCACGTCGTCGAGGATCCGGTCGCGGGAGATCGTCTCGAACGGGCTGTCGTCGGTGTCCGACCACTCGGCGAACTTGTCGACGATCCAGGCGAGGAGCCCCACCGGCGAGTCGACGAGCGAGTAGCCGATCGTCTGCGGGCGGGTCGTCTGCTGCTTCGCGTACGCCGCACGCTGGTGCCAGAAGTCGTGGGTCTCCTCGGCCCACCGCTGCTCGGTGGCGGTCAGTCCGTCCGTCGTCAATCCGGGCGGTCCCTGGGCGAAGGTCGAGTGGATGCCGAGAACGTTCGTGGGGAATCTGCCGCCGAGAACCGTGGTGATGTTGCCGCCCCAGTCACCGCCGTGGGCGAGGAACTCGTCGTACCCGAGCCTGGCCATCAACTGCACCCAGGCGGCCGCGATCTTCTCGGTGCCCCACCCGGTCGTGGCCGGCTTGTCGCTGTAGCCGAAGCCGGGTAGCGACGGCGCAACGACATGGAACGCCGGTGCGTCCGCGTCGGATGGATCCGCGAGTTCGTCGATCACGTCGACGAACTCGGCGATACTGCCGGGCCAGCCGTGCGTCATCACCAGGGGGGTGGCATCCGACCGCGTGGACCGGCGGTGCAGGAAGTGGATACCCAGTCCGTCGATGGTCGTCCGGAACTGGCCGATGCGGTCGAGTCGCTCTTCGAACGACCGCCAGTTGTACGTCGTACGCCAGTAGCTCACGAGTTCGACGAGGTCCTCGAGCGGCACGCCCTGGTCCCAGCGGCCTGAGCCGGGCGGAGCGCCGTACACGGTCTCCGCCTCGGGGAGGCGGGCTGCGGCCAATCGCGCGCGCAGCTCCTCGAGGTCGGCGTCCGATGCATGGGCGTCGAAGGCTTGTACGTCGGCGGTGTGCACAGGAGACTCCTGTCGTTGGGAACCGGCTAAGACGGTTCTAGCATGATCTCAAGAGTGGGCGCAACCGGCTAAGGTGGTTCCATGCCTGGTGGGTTTCCTGACTTTCGCCTCGGTGCCGTGCTGGCGACCAGCTTCACGGGGACGTTGTCGGAGCGTCACGGCGATGCGGTCGAGCGCATCCCCACGCCGCGGCGACTGGCCGACTGGCTGGGCGTGAGTGGGCTCGCTGTGGACTCGTGCACGGACGCCCACCTCGACCTCGCCCGGGAACTGCGGGAATCGATCCACGCGGCCGCGACGGCGGCTGCGCTCCAGGAGGCGCTGCCTGCGCCTGCCGTCCAGGTCATCAACGATCGCAGCGCTCAGGGACGGGCCGCGGCCGTGCTGACGCCCGAGGGCCGGCGCGTCTGGCGGTTGCGTCCGGCGTTCGGCGTCGAGGATGCCCTCGGCGTGATCGCGGACGACGCGATCAGCATCATCGCCGGCGAACGCGACGGCCGACTGGCCCTGTGCGCCTCACCGACCTGCCGGGCCGCCTTCTTCGACACGAGCCAAAGCCGCACCCGCCGCTGGTGCGACATGAACACGTGCGGCAACCGCTCCAAGAAGGCCCGCTTCATCGCCAACCACCGCAAGGCCTCCGGGTGATACCGGTCGGGCTGGTCTCACCGCGGTGCGTCTATTGTCTCCGGCATGCTTCCTGAGTCGCCCCGGGTGCGCGCGCTTGCCGCGGGTCTGGTGTCTGTGGTGGTTGCGGTCGGGGCGGGGTTGGCGGTGGACGGGCGCTTGGACCGGCACTGGGGACTGCGGGGGCTCACGTTGGTGCTCGCGTTGGGATGTGCGGCGTTGTTGCTCGGGGATCAGCAGCGGAGGTTGCGGCAGATCGTGACCGCGGTCGGGCTCGCGATGTTCGGGGTGATCATCCCGGTGACGCAGACGGCCTGGTCGGAGCCGCCGGAGATCGACTTCGCGCTCCAGGTCGCGACGGCCGCGGAGCGTGCGGCGGCCGAGGATGCCCGCAGTACGGTGACCGTAGCGGACGTGAAGGCGGCCGCCGAGGCGCGTGGGGGCGCGGTCGGCTCGCTCACGACGGAGCGGAACCCGCAGGTGCGCGGTGCGGACGAGTACCCCCTCATCGTCCGCCCCAACAAAACCCAGGGCCGCCCCTGGGCCTGCCTCACCTTCAAAGGCGCCGCCGCAGAGATACGCCCCTGCTGACCACCGCCACGTCGCCGCGAAGGTGCGCCTGCTGATCAGTGGGACGTCACCGCAAGATGCTCGCCTGCTGATCAGCGGTACGTCGCCGCGAGCTCTTCCGCGCGGTCGAGCGGGTTCCAGGTGATCGGGATCCCGTCGAGTTGGGCTTCGACGACCTCGAGGCCTGCCTCCCAGCCCGCGGACGCCGGCCCGGCGGCTTCTGGGTCGGTGAGGACGTTGGTGAACACGAGCCGGCTGCCTTCCGCCGTACCCGTGATCTCCCAGGTGAGGAGTTCGCCGGACCATTCGTACTCGAGGACCGACGGGGGCTCGTTCCGCAGCATCCGTCCGTTCGGCACCCCGGCGGGGTCGTCGGTCATGCCGAAGCGGCGGCGCTGTTCGTCGGTCACGCCGAAGTGGAGTTCGCTCCCGGCCGGGCGGTCCAATGCGACCACCGCCGGGAACCACGCGGCCAGCTGCGACGGATCCGTGATCGCCCGCCACACCTTCTCCGGCGGGTGCGGCACCAGCCGGACGAACCGGATCGCCACCCGCCCGTCGTCCGTCCCGAACACGGTTCCTCGTCGGCTGTCCATGCCAGCAATATAACCTAACAGGCATATAAGCTGTCCAGTGTCGCTCGGTCAAAAGTCCATTTGATGGGCAATCGATTTCTCACCGACCCGGGGAGGTTCTAGGGTCGCGGTATGACTCTTGGGAAGCTGTCCGGAATCAGCGCGATCGCCGACGTCGAGACGCGCTCCATCAGTGCGGAGAACCCCACCGGTGAGCCTGGTCAGGGCGGCCGGCGGACCGAGGGGACCGGTGCGAAGGCGGCCCGCGACCTCGGCCAGGGATGGAAGGTGTCGCCGTCGATCGAGATCGGCCCGGGGGAGACCGCGACGCTGGCGGACATCGCCGGCTCGGGCTGCATCACCCACATCTGGCTCACCACGCACGTCGACCACTGGCGGCGGCTGGTGCTGCGCGGGTTCTGGGACGGCGACCAGGCGCCCGCGATCGAGACCCCGATCGGTGACTTCTTCTGCTCGGGCTGGGGCAAGTTCGCCCAGGTGAGCTCGCTGCCGGTGGCGGTGAACCCGAACGGCGGCTTCAACTGCTACTGGGAGATGCCGTTCCAGTCGCAGGCCACGCTGACGCTGGAGAACACCCACGACGAGCCCGTGGTCGTGTACTTCCAGGTCGACTACTGGCTCGGCGCCGTACCGGACGAGTCGGCGTACCTGCATGCGCAGTGGCGGCGGAGCAACCCGCTGCCGTCGAAGACCGTGCACACGCTGCTGGACGGCGTCGAGGGCCCGGGCCACTACGTCGGCACCTACATCGCCTGGGGTGTCAACAGCAGCGGCTGGTGGGGTGAGGGCGAGGTGAAGTTCTACCTCGACGGCGACGACGAGTTCCCGACCATCTGCGGCACCGGGACCGAGGACTACTTCGGCGGCGCGTGGAACTTCGACGTGCCCCACCTCGGCGGCTACACCGAGTTCAGTACGCCGTACCTCGGCATGCCGCAGGTGATCCGGCCGGACGGGCAGTACGCCAGCCAGCAGCGGTTCGGCATGTACCGCTTCCACCTGCCCGACCCGATCCGCTTCCGGGAGAAGCTCCGGGTCGACGTGCAGGCCCTGGGCTGGCGCTCCGGCGGTCGCTACCTGCCGCTGCAGGACGACATCGCCTCGACCGCGTTCTTCTACTCGACCAGGACGAGTACGGCGCGACCGGAAGCGCCGACCCACGACGTGATGGAGATCTGCTAAGGGATCGGCAGCGGCTGCTCGAGCGCGGCGCCGGTGAGGACGACGAGGGCCGAGGTCCAGCCCAACGGAGCCTCACCGGCCGGCTCGAGGTCGCGGTTGACCTTCTCCGGCAGGGCACCGCTGCCGGTGCGGTAGTGATCGAGCCACGTCAGCAGCTCACCAGCGGTCGCGCGATCGCCGCGCGCGGCCGCGCTCAACGCAAACAGCGCAGTCTGCGGCGTCCACGCAACGCCGTCGGCACGCCAGTCTTCGCCGGGAGTGACACCGCCGGACGGCAGCGTGAGTACGGCGTGCGCCCGGTCGATCGCGTGGTCGACGATCGCGCGCGCCGGCGCGAACGGCGGACCGAGTACGGTCACGATCGCATCCGCGCCACCGCCCACGCCGATCGGCTCCAGCCCCGGCTCGAGGAAGCTGACCGCTCGTGCCGGAGTCCGTGGATACGCAGGGCCGAACCGCTCGTCCGTTGCCACTGACAACTTCTCCAACGCCGCCGTCCACCGCTGGGCAGCCTCGACCTGGTCCAGCTCGGTAGCGATCGCGACCGCGGCGCGGAGGCCGGTGAGCAGCGGGGCGACCGTGCCGAGCGTCAGCTCGGACTCCGATCGCTCCCAGTAGTCCGGCGACGCACTCGGCAATCCGTCAGCGCCGAGCTCGGCCACGATCTGATCGGCCGAGCCGCGCACCAGCTCCCAGTGCCTGGAGCCGGCCCGGCAGAACCAAGTTGCCCAGAGCACCCATCCCGAGCCGTCGAGCTGCGGCTCCCGGCCGTCCAGTATCGGCCGGCCGCTGTCGGCGTACCGGGCCTCCCAGCGGCCGCTCGACGGTTTGATGCCGTCGAGGAAAGCGAGTACCCGGCCGGCCTTGACATGCTGACCCACCGCGCAGTACGCCCCCGCGACGAACGACGCGTCCCGCGGCCAGACGTACCGCCACGGGCCGTCCGCACCGGCCAGGGTCGCGCCGTTCGGAAGGGTCAGGGCGTCGAGGTCGGCAACGGCACGTCCGACCAACTCGCCGTACGGCCCGGAGAAGGTTGCTACCGGCACCTTCCGGCCCTCGGAGACCAGCTGGGGCTGGGGGTTGCGGGCGAGATTGCTGACGGTGCCGGCACCCAGCGCGAGCAGTACGACAGCGATGACGACGGCCGGATACCACCGGACCCACCTCCTGCTGTCGTCCCGCATGTCACCCCCTACTGGGCCAGGTGCTGGACTTCGGCCTCGAACTTGCGCCGCGGTGCGAGCTCCACCAAGTACATGGCGGACAGCACCAGCGCGCCACCCACCAGCATCCGCCACGTCACGCTCTCCGACCCGAACGCCACCGCGAACCCGGACGCGAACACCGGCTCCATCGTCATCGCGATCGCCGCCCGGGTCGGTGTCAGGTGCGCCTGCGCCCACGTCTGGACGATCAAGGCCAGGGCGCCCGCGACCAGCGCCATGTAGAAGATGCTGACCCAGTCGCCACCGGTGTTCGGCAGCGCGAAGCCGCCGGGCAGCGCGCCGATCGCGCACACGCAGGTGATCACGACCATCTGCAGGGCCGACAGTCCGAACGCGTTCTGGGGTGTCGACCAAGCGCCGAGACCGATGATGTGCAGCGCGTACAGGCCGGCCGAGGCGAGCGTGAGCAACTCGCCGGTGCCCATGCTCAGCCCGCGCAGCGACAGTACGCCGAGGCCGATGGTGGCGAGGATCACGGCGACCCAGGCCCAGCGGCCGATCTTGTGCCGCAGGATGACGGCGGCCAGCAGCGGCGTGAAGACGACGTACATGCCGGTGACGAACCCGGAGACGCTGGCCGAGGTGTGCCGGAGCCCCTCGGTCTGGACCAGCTGCGCGGCGCCGTAGGTGATGCCGAGGGCAACCGCCCGGCCGCGGTCCAGCCGGCTCAGCCGGGCGATCGCCGGCGGGTGGACCATGATCAGCGCGACCGAGGCGATCAGGAAGCGCAACGCCAGGTAGTCGGCGACGTCCATCCTGGTGAGCAGGTCCTTGGTCAGGAAGAACGTGGACCCCCAGGCCGCCGCGACCGCGAGCAGGGCGAGGACGGCGAGGCGCGGGTGGGTCACGCGGGACATCTCATCAGACACCCGCCGACCGCGCCAAAAGCCGTGAGCTAGAGCACGGTGATGACGACCTGGGTGCCGGGTTGGGCCTTCTTGCCCGACCCCGGGTTCTGCGCGGCGACGATGTTCAGCCCGAGGCCGTACGGCGCCTTCTCGGTCTTCACGGTGAAACCTGCCTCGGTGAGGATCCGCTGCGCGTCGGCGAGCCGCTTGCCCTTGACGTTCGGTACCTCCACCAGCGGCGGGCCCTTCGACACCACCAGTTGCACCTTGTCCTTGGCGAACAGCGTGCCGCTGTTGGGGCTCTGGCTGATCACCTTGCCCTCAGCGACCTTCTCGTCGTACTGGTCGGTGCGGCCGATCACGAAGCCGAGCTTGCGCAGCTCCTTGCTCGCGTCCCGGTACGACTTGCCGGTGGTGTCCGGGACCGCGATCGGCTTCTTGCCCTTGCTGACCGCGAAGTTGACCGCCGTGCCCGGCTTCACCACCGAGTCGAACCGTGGGCTGAACGCGATCACCCGCCCGGACGGCACGGTCTCGCTGTACTGCTCGTTGACCTGCCCGGTGATCAGCTTGATCGGGTCGAGCGCCCGCTTGGCCGCCTCGAACTCGAGCCCGGCGAGCTGCGGCACCCGGTACCGCTCCGGGCCCTTGGAGACGGTCAGGCCGATCTCGCCGTTCTTCCGGATCCGCTCGCCGGCGGCGGGGTCGGTGGCCATCACCTCGCCCTTCGGGACGTCCTCGGAGAAGTCCTGGTTCGCCAGGGTGGTCCGGAGGCCGAACTTCTGAGCCTCGGTCGCCGCCTCCGCCGGTTCGAGTCTCACCAGGCCGGGCGTCTCGGTGTAGCGGTGGATGCCGTAGTACCAGGCCGCCGTACCGACGCCGATCGCGGCCGCCAGAATCAGGATCAGCGCGAGCAGCCCACGCCCCTTGCGCTGCCGCGGCGCCTGAACGCGCGGCGCACCGGTTGGGCGTCCCTTCTCCACCGGTACGACGATCGTGTCGTGCCGCAGCAGGTGGCTCTCCTCGACCGGCGAGCCGCGCGTGTAGCCGTCGTCGTACTCGTTGTCCTGGCGGATCTGCTGGATCGGGATGGTCAGGTCGCCGGTCAGCTCCGGGTCGTCCGGCAGCCCTTCCTCGAGCGCGCTGCGCACCCGCCGGACCTGGCGGCTCATCACCCGCGCGTCGGCCGGCCGCAGATCGCGGTCCCGCGCGGTCGCGCGCTGCACGAGCGCGTCGACGTACGGCGGGATGCTCGGCTGCTCCGACGACGGCGGCGGCACGTCGGCGTGGACGTGTGCGTAGGCGACCTGGATCGGGGTGTCGCCGGAGTGCGGCTTGTTGCCGGTGAGCATCTCGTAGAGCAGGATGCCGGCCGAGTACACGTCCGAGCGGGCGTCCGCGCTGCCGTCGGTGACGAGCTCGGGCGCCAGATAGGAGACCGTGCCCATCAGCAAGCCCTGGGTCGCGGTGTTGCCGGTCGCGCTGACCGCACGGGCCAGGCCGAAGTCGGCGACCTTCACCACCCCGTTGTCGGAGATCAGCACGTTCTCCGGCTTGATGTCGCGGTGGACGATGCGGGCGTCGTGGGCCGCGGAGAGCGCGGACAGGATCGGCGTGAGCAGATCGAGCGCCCGGGCCGGGGAGAGCGGCGCCTGTTCGCGGATCACGTCACGGAGCGTGCGGCCGGGGACGTACTCCATCGCCAGGAACAGCGTGCCGTCGTCGTCGCCCTGGTCGAACACGGCGACCACGTTCGGGTGCGAGAGCCTGGCGGCGGCCCGGGCCTCGGCCACGAACCGGCGGGCGAACTGGGCGTCGTCACCGAGCCCGTCGTGCATCACCTTGAGCGCGACCACCCGGTCCAACCGCATGTCGAGAGCCTTGTAGACCGTGGCCATCCCGCCTTTGGCGACGCGCGCACCCACGCGGTACCGGCCGTCGAGCACTCGCCCGACGAGGCGGTCGCTGACCTGCGTGTCCACGTCGTCCGTCACTTGCAGTGAGCCGCCTCTCGAAGCTGTCCTGCTCAGAGAGTGTAGATAACGCCTCAGCGTGACCGTGCCAGGCGCACCGCAGAGCGGCCCAGCTCACCGCGGCGCTACCAGGTCAGCGCAGCGGGTCCCAGCCGCGCTCGAGCTGGGCCTTGATCCGGAGCACGTTCTTCACGTAGAGCTTCGTGTCCGGATACATACCGTTACGCCTGACTCCACCGAGGCCCTGGTAGTACCCGGCGATGGCGATGTCCAGCTTGGCGGCGCCGGTCAGCCGGTCCAGCAGTACGACGCCGGCGGTGACGTTGTCCTGCGGCCGGAGCAGGTCGAGGTCCCGCCCGACGATCGACGAGGAGAACCGGCCGGTCGATGGGATCACCTGCATCGCACCGACCGCGTTCGCGGGGGAGACCACTCGTTGCTTCCAGCCGGACTCCTGCCAGCTGATCGCGAGCGCGAGCTCCGGGTCGACGCCGTACCGCTTGGAGGTGCTGACGATCAGGGTGCGCATCTGCGCGCGGGTCGGCAGCTTCCGGTTCTTCAGGATCGCCCGGTTGCGGTCGGCCTTGGCGACGACGTGGTCGGGGTACGTGCGGCCGGCGAAGCTGTTGTTCTTCTTCGACTTCGCGGGCTGGGCCTTCGGGCGGATCTTGACCGGGATGTGCAGCGGTTTCCCGGCGTAGATGTGGTCGGAGGCGCGCAGTCCGTTGGCGGCCAGCAGGTTCGCCTGCGAGCACTTGAAGCGCTTGGCGATCGTCGAGACGGTGTCGCCTCGCTTCACGACGTACGTGACCCGGCCGAGCTGTGAGCGCCTGGGTGGGTGAGTGCTGCCGGCGGAGGTCCGGCCCGGAACCTTGAGCACTTCGCCGGCGTAGATCGCGTTGCCGGTGCCGGGCAGGTTGTTCAGCGCGACCAGGCTTTTGACCGTCGTGCCGTAGCGGGTGGCGATGTGGCTCAGCGTGTCGCCGTCCTTCACCTTGTACGACCCGAACCCGGGCGAGCCGGCGGTGATCACGCCGGCGGTCAGCAGCGGTACGGCGATCCCGGTCAGAACACGTACGACGTTACGCATAGTTCCATCTCCCCGTGTGAACGTCACTTGACCGTAAGTGCTGATACGGATGTGACAACAGGGGCGAATGGGGTGTTTGTTACGGCTGTAATCCAATGTTGACAATTCAACGCTGAACTACATAGGTGTAGTTCACAAGCTGCTTGCTCAGAGCAACCGATGGCTACTGCGTCGTGAACCGGGCGGCCAGGAACGGTTTCCCGAGCTCCGGAAGGACGCCGGTGCGGACGGTTTCCGCGATGATCTGAGCGGTGACCGGCGTGAGCAGCACGCCGTTGCGGTAGTGACCCGTTGCCCAGAGCAACCCGTCGAGACCGGACGGGCCGAGCACGGGCGCGTTGTCCGGAGTGGCCGGCCGCAGCCCGGCGATCGCCTCCACGAACTCCAGCTCGTCGGTGATCGGCAGCACGGTCCGCGCGTCCCGCAGCAGTGCGAACACACCGCCCGCGAGCACCCGCGTGTCGTAGCCGAGTTCAGTGCTCGTCGCCCCGACCACGAGCTCACCACCCGGCCGCGGTACGAGGTAGACCGAGAACCCGCGCGCGGTCGCCCGGACGGTGTGGTTCAACGCCGGCCGATACGCCTCCGGCACCCGCAGCCGCAGTACTTCGCCCTTCACCGGACGGACCGGCGGACGCAGCTCCTGCGGTACGCCGTCCAGTTGCCCGGACCACGGCCCGGCCGCACCGATCACCACCCCGGCGTGGACCGACTCCCCGTTCTCCAGTTGTACGCCGACAGCCGTCGTACCGGACGTGATCACGCGGACCACGCGCTCGCGGATCAGGGTGACGCCGGAGAGCTCGACGGCGCGGAGGAGCGCGGCGACGGCCTGCCTGTTGTCGACGGAGTGGTCGCCGGGGACCCAGACGCCACCGGAGACGCCTTGGGCGAGCATCGGCTCGCGTTTGCGCGACTCCCGTCCGGATAGCTCCTCGACCTCGAGGCCGAGCCTCCGCTGATGGTCGGCGAGCCTGCGCAGGGCGGCTGCATCGTCGACGTCGTACGCGACCGCCAACGTGCCGGTCTCGTGAAGGCCGGCGGGCATACCGGCGATCTCCTGGAGCTCGGCGGCGAAACCCGGCCAGGCGGCCACACTGGCCAGGTTGAGGGCGAGCAGGTCGTCCTCGCCGTACTCGACCTCGGTGACCGGGGCGAGCATGCCGGCGGCGACCGTGGACGTCTGGGTGCCGGGTGTCGGGTCACATACCGTCACCTGCATACCGTCTGCAGCCAGCCGCCAGGCCGTGGCCAGACCGATGAGCCCGGCCCCGACCACCACCACGTCGGATGTGAGCTCAGGCATGCCCACCACACTACGACGGGCTCTGCATGGCAGGCTTGGCGGTGTGACTGAGCACACCGACCGACTCCACGACGCCCACTTGTACCTGTGCATGGACGCGCGGGAGAAGCAGGGGGACCTCGAGCAGTTCCTCGATGCCGCGCTCGGTGGAGGCGTCGACATCGTGCAGCTGCGGCAGAAGGAGATGGAGGCGGCGGACGAGCTGGCCGCGCTCGAGGTGTTCGCGGACGTCTGCAAGCGGCACGGCAAGCTCTTGGCCGTCAACGATCGTGCGGACATCGCCTTCGCGTCCGGCGCCGACGTACTGCACCTCGGTCAGCGTGACCTGCCGGTCCACGCCGCCCGGGCCATCACCGGGCCGGAGCCGATCATCGGGCGCTCGACGCACACGTTCAGCCAGGTGAACGCGGCGGTCGCCGAGCAGGGGTCCGACTACTTCTGCGTCGGCCCGACCTGGGAGACCCCGACCAAGCCCGGCCGTCAGGCCGCCGGGCTCGAGCTGGTCTCGTACGCCGCCAGCCGGCAGCAGTCGAAGCCGTGGTTCGCGATCGGGGGGATCGATCTCGACCGGCTGGATCAGGTCATCGAAGCCGGTGCGACCCGCGTCGTCGTCGTCCGGGCGATCACCGACGCGGACGACCCGGCCGCCGCGGCCGCGGAGTTCAGCCGGCGGTTGCGGGGTGCCGGGTGATCAACAACCCGAGGACCGCCCGGATCATCGCCGTCGTGGTGATCGCGATGCTGGTGATCACGCTCGCGGCCTCGCTGTTCGGCTGTGCCGCCGCCAAGCCCGCGGCGACCACCAGCACGGACCCGGAGAGCGGGCTGACCGTGGTCGCGGCCGCCGACCTGCCGGCCGAGGCGCGGGACACGCTGGCGCTGATCGAGAAGGGCGGGCCGTTCCCGTACAACCGGGACGGTGCGGTGTTCGGGAACTTCGAGAAGATCCTGCCCTCGCACGAGCGCGGGTACTACCGCGAGTACACCGTGAAGACGCCGGGGGAGCGGGATCGCGGCGCCCGGCGGATCGTGACCGGGAAGGCCGGCGAGCGTTACTACACCGACGATCACTACGAGTCGTTCCGCCGGATCGCGGCGGACGGGGGGACCGACGGATGACTGACCTGCGCCCGCTGCTGACCAAGGGCCTGCGACCGGGCGTCTACCGCTGGCAATCCGACGCCGCGGCGGACGACGTACGCCGTTCGGTCGCCGAAGCCGGCTGGGAATTCGTCCTGCTCGACACGAGCGAGATCCACGACAAGGCCGGCTTCCTGGACCTGTGCGCCACCGCCTTCGACCTGCCGCGGTGGTTCGGCCGCAACTGGGACGCGCTCGCGGACTCACTGAGCGACCGCTCGACCGGCGAGCCCGAGGTCGTCCTCTGGTCCGGGCTGCACCACCTGCTGGAGCACGACCACGACACCGTCGACGTCGCCCTGCAGATCTTCGCCGAGGACACCACCGCGTCCGGCCAACTCCGGGTCCTGGTCCAGCTCCAGCAGGCCGAGACGCCGGACCTGCTCAAGTCACTGCCCGAGCTCTGAGCACGCTGGCCCAGCTCCGAGGCCGCCCGGGCGCGAGGGGCAGCTGCCTTGGTGTGAGGGTCAGCCGGCGAACCGCGCCGCCAGCGTGGGCAGGTCGTCGACGAACCACACCGACCGGCCCTGGTTGCTCTCCCGCACCCAGTCGCGCAGCGGTTTGCTGACGGCGAGCTTCGCCGAGATGTCGCCGACCACGGCCAGACCCATCCGGTAGTTCACGAACTTCTGGACGATCTCCCCGGCGCGCCCCGACCGCAACTCGAAGAACTCCTCACCCAGCGCGTCGGCGGTCAGCGCGACCCACTCGGCCTGGTGCTCGTAGTGCGCCTGTGCGATCAGCTGGACGGCGTCGCCGTCGCCGTTCACCCGGTCGTCGCTGACGAATACACGAACCCCGCCCAGTTCCTCGATTATGCTCATGAAACTACCTTAAACATCCACATCCGACGAAGTATAGGGAATTCTAAGGAAACTGGCTTAGCCTGGGAGCTCACGACGACGAAGGATGCGGATGCCTCAGGAGTTGTACTCGGTCGAGCAGGTGGCGAACCGGCTCGGCCTGCACGTCCGGACGATCCGGAACTACGTACGCGACGGCCGGCTGAAGGCCGTCCGGATCGGGAAGCAGTACCGGATCGCCCGCGAGGACCTCGAGGCGTTCACCGGGACGAGCGCGGCCGCGCTCGAGCTCGACGAGCAGACCCGGCACGTCGAGGCGTCCAGCATCGTCCACATCGACGCGATCGACCGCGCGGGCGCCGACCGGATCAGCACGCACGTGATGGGCTCGCTCAACCAGAGCGGCATCGGCCGCCTCCGCGTCGAAACCGTCTACGACGAGGACCGCGCCGTACTCAAGGTCATCATCCTCGGCGACCTACCCCCCACCGCCGAACTCCTCCGCCTCATCAACCTCATGACAACCCAATAACCCGGTCGACTCGCGCGGTCGGCGGTTGGAGCTCGCGGGTGGGTCAGAGCTGGCGGGAGGTGGCGGCTATGGCCAGGTCGGCCAGGGCTTTGCGGGCGGTGTCGTCGGCGAGGGGGGCTCGGTCGAGCGCGTCGAGGGCGTCCTCGGTGCGTTCGGTGATGAGGTCCTCGCAGGCCTGCACCGCGCGTGAGTCCTGCAGGATCTCGCGCAGCAGCTGGATCTCGTCGTCGTCCAGGTCCGGCCGGCCGAACAACCGGTCGAACTCGGCCAGCTGCACCTCCGACGCGTGGTCGACCGCATAGGCGACCAGCACCGTCCGCTTGCCCTCGCGCAGGTCGTCACCGGCCGGCTTCCCGGTCAGCGCCGGATCGCCGAACACACCCAGCAGGTCGTCGCGCAGCTGGAACGCCTCACCCACCGGCTGCCCGTACGCCGACAGTGCCTCGAGCAACCGTCGGTCCCCGCCGGCCAGGGCCGCGCCGATGTGCAGCGGCCGCTCGACCGTGTACGTCGCCGACTTGTACCGCAGCACCCGCAACGCCTGGTCCATGTCGGACACCCCGCTCGCCTGCGCGACCAGGTCGAGGTACTGGCCGGCCGTCACCTCGACCCGGACGGCGTCGAAGAACTTCGAGGCCCGGGCCAGCGCGGCCGCGTCGAAACCGGACGTGTGCAGCATCTCGTCGGCCCAGATCAGGCATAGGTCGCCGAGCAGAATGGCCGCGCCGACCCCGAAGCTGACGGGATCGCCGCCGACGCCGGACGCCTCGGACCGGGCCCGTTGCAACGCCTCGAACCGGCGGTGCGCGGCCGGCACGCCGCGGCGGGTGTCGGACGAATCCATCACGTCGTCGTGCACGAGCGCGCTGACGTGCAGCATCTCCAGGCTGGCCGCGGCGGTCAGGATGGGCTGCGCAGGATCACCACCGGCGGCCCGGAAACCCCAGTAGCAGAAGGCCGGCCGGAGTCGCTTGCCGCCACTGGTCGCGTCCCGCGCGGCCTGCACCTGCTCGGTCAGCTCGGGGCCGATCGCCTCCAGCCGCTCCTGCTGCAGGTCGAGGAATCCGGTCAGCGCACGCTGGACCGCGGCCGGGACGTCCACATCGCCATACACGTCTCGGAGCGTAGTCGGTGGCGGCGTACCGGTGGACACCGCGGGTAACCTGTCGGCATGGCGACCGGTCTCCCTTCGACGCGGCCCGGCGGTACGCCGTCGATCCGCGATCTGCTGGCGTCCGGCGACCGATCCTTCTCGTTCGAGTTCTTCCCGCCGAAGACGCCCGAGGCCGAGGAGGTGCTGTGGCGGTCGATCCGCGAGATCGAGCAGCTCCGGCCGACGTTCGTCTCGATCACGTACGGCGCCGGCGGGACCACCCGGGACGGCACGATCCGGGTTACCGAGCGGGTCGCCCAGGACACCTCGCTGACCCCGCTCGGTCACCTCACCTGTGTCGCGCACTCGCGGGACGAGCTGCGCTCGGTGATCGGTGCGTACGCGGGATCCGGCGTACGCAACATGCTGGCGCTGCGCGGCGACCCGCCGGGCGGGCCGAACCAGCCCTGGGTCGCGCACCCGGAAGGGCTGAACCACGCCGTCGAGCTGGTCGAGCTGATCCGGTCGCTCGGCGACTTCTGCGTCGGGGTGGCGGCGTTCCCCGACAAGCATCCGGAGGCGATGTCGCTGGAGGCGGACGCGCAGGTGCTGGCGGCGAAGGCCGCGGCCGGTGCGGACTACGCGATCACCCAGATGTTCTTCGGTGCCGACGACTACTTCCGGCTGGTGGAGCGGGCGGCCGCGCTCGGCTGTGACATCCCGGTGCTGCCGGGCATCATGCCGGTCACCAACATCAAGCAGATCCGGCGGATGGCGGAGCTGACCGGCATGGCGTTGCCGACGGCGGTCACCGACCGGCTGCTCGCGGTCGAGGACGAGCCGTCCGCGGTGCGCGAGGTCGGCATCGAGATCGCCACCGACCTGTGCGAACGCCTCCTCGCCGGCGGCGCCCCCGGCATCCACTTCATCACGCTGAACAGGTCGACCGCGACCCGTCAGGTGTTCCTCAACCTGACGTCCTCGGTCGTATCCTGACCTGGTGGCTGACCCGTCGGACCTGCTGATCGACCGTACCCTCGTCCTGCTCCGGCACGCCAAGGCCGTCCCGCCGGAGTCGATGCCGGACCTCGAGCGCCCGCTCGCCGACCGCGGCCGGGCCGACGCGGGCGCGGCCGGCCGCTACCTGGTTGCCCAGGGCATCGAAGCCGACCTGGTCCTGTGCTCGCCGTCGAAGCGCACCCGGGAGACCTGGCAGTACGCCGCCGAGGCCGGAGCGACCGCGACCGACGTGTGGTACGACCGGCGGATCTACAACGCCGACACCGACGAGCTGCTCGACGTCATCCGGGAGGCGCCGGCCGACGCCCGGACGGTGGTCCTGGTCGGCCACGCCCCCGGCGTACCGTGGCTGGCCGACGAGCTGGCCCTGGACGGCACCAGCCCGGAACGCGTCGAGCTCACCCAGAAGTACCCCACGTCCGGCCTGGCCGTCCTGCACCTCACGTGTCGCTGGTCCGATCTGTCCGCCGACGACGCCGACCTGGTGTCGTACGTCGTACCCCGGGGCTAAGGCAGCCAGTCCGTCGTGCTGTTCACGGTGACCAGGCGCTGAGTCGCCCGGGTCAGGACGACGTACAGCGCGCGGACGCCGCCGAGGGTGTCGCTGACGATCCGGTCCGGCTCGACGACGACCACGGCGTCGTACTCCAGACCCTTCGACTCCAGCGGGCTCACGGCGACCACCCGGGGATCACCGAGCTCGGCGAGCACCGGGTCGACGGCCGCGCGGAGCTTCGGCGGCACGATCACGCCGACCGTGCCCTCGACGAGTTGCAGCAACTCCAGGGCGGTGTCGCCCGCCGCCTCGGCGACCTTGCCGTCGTCAACGATCCGGTGCTCGGGCTCCACTCCGGTACGCCGGACCGCGTCGGGCAGATCCGCATCCGGCAGGGTCCGCCGGATCACGTCGCCGGCGAACGAGTAGATCTCGGCCGAGTTCCGGTAGTTGGTGGACAGCCGGAACGTGTGCCGCTGCAGGTGCGACAGCATCGAGTCCATCGCCGCGCGCGCCTCGTCCGGATCCGGCCACGAGCTCTGCGCCGGATCGCCGACGATCGTCCAGCTCGCCTGTGGGCCGCGCCGCGTCACCATCCGCCACTGCATCGGCGAGAGGTCCTGCGCCTCGTCCACCAGGACGTGCGCATACTCCTCCGGCTCCTCGGCCTCCCGCGCCGCGGCCGCCCGGGCGCGACGCTCCGACGTGGTCAGTACTTCGTTCACGCCGTCGGACAGGCCCTCGAGCCAGTCGAACTCCTCGTCCTTGACCTCTGTGACCGGAGCGCGCCCCAGCAACGTGCCGAGCTCGTCCAGGAGAGCAACGTCGGCAATGGTGAACTCACTCGTGCCGCGGACCGCTGCGGCGAGTGCGTCGACCTCCACCGGCGTCAGGTCGTTGCGGGCCCACCTCTGCAACCGCCGGGCGTCACCGAGCCAGCGCAGTACGGCTTCCGGCGTCAGCACCGGCCACCACTGGCTGAAGAACGTCCGGAACGCGGGTGTCTCGGTGACCTGGTCGCTGAACGCTTCCCGATCGCCGTAGACACCGGTCCGCAGGTCCTCCGGGAAGCGCTGCCAGAGCGCGGCCACCAGACCCTTGCGCGCCTCGGCGCCGGCCCGGTTGCGGGGCGTCCGGCGCAGCGCGTTCCGCCGGACGTTGTCCAGTTGGTTCGCGTCCAGCTCGACGGTCGCGCCGCCGATGAAGACGCGCAGGGCGGTCGGCCCGGTGGGCACGCGGTCGCGGGCGGCACGCGAGAGTACGCCGCGCATCCGCAGCGAGCCCTTGATCGCGGCCACCTCGGCCTCGTCGACGGCGGTGGCCTTGATGCCGTCCACGAGCTCGCCGACGGCCCGCAGAGACACCGTGTTCTCGCCGAGGCTCGGCAGCACGCGCTCGATGTACGCCATGAACGCGGCCGACGGCCCGACGACGAGTACGCCGCCACGCTCGAACCGCCTGCGGTCGCTGTAGAGCAGGTACGCCGCCCGGTGCAGAGCGACCACGGTCTTGCCGGTGCCCGGCCCACCACCGATGACGGTGACGCCACGGGCCGGTGCCCGGATCGCCTTGTCCTGCTCGGCCTGGATGGTGGCGACGATGTCGCGCATGGTGTGCCCGCGGGCCCGCGACAGCGACGCCATCAGCGCGCCCTCGCCCATCACCGGCAGATCCTCGGGAGCCCGCTCCGGCGCCAGCAGGTCGTCCTCGAGCCCGACGATCCGCGGGCCCTTGTTCCGCAGCACGCGGCGGCGTACGACCTTCAAGCGGTCGGTCGACGTGGCCCGGTAGAACGGCTCGGCGGCCGGGGCGCGCCAGTCGATCACCAGCGGCTCGTACTCGGCGTCCCGGACCCCGATCCGGCCGACGTACAGCTTCTCGAGCTCGTCGGCGTGGCCGGCGGCGGGCTTGTCGTCGCCCGCGTCGGAGTCGAGCCGGCCGAAGACGAGCCCCTCGTGCTCGGCGTCCAGCTCGGCGATCCGCCGGGCCGCCGCGAACACCAGCACGTCCCGCTCGTACAGACCGGTCTGCTCCTCCTCGCGGACCCGGCCGACGTTCTGCGCCTGGCCGCGTTGGTGCCCTTCGACCGCGATCCGGGACGCCGACCGGGCGGCCTCCGCAACCCGGTCGTAGACCCGGTCCACGTGGTGCTGCTCAGCCGCCAGTTCGGCGCGCTCGACGTTCTCGTGATCGGCCGACGTGGGGGATTGATCCACCGAGGTCCTCTCTACTGCCGGGCTGCGTGCCCGACATGGAACACAGGAACGCTCAATCCTACGTGGGCGGGAGACCGCGACCCCACCCGGTCTCAGGCCTTGCCGACCGCGTCCGCCACGATCGCCGCGCCCAGGGTGGTCGCCGGTACGCCGGAGCCGGGGTGAGCGCCCGCACCCACGCAGTACAGACCCTTGACCGGCGACACGTTCGCGGCCCGCCGGCGGGCTGTCCGGAAGCCCTCCCAGGCCACTCCGGCCCACCATGACGGCGACGTCTGCCGCGACACCACCTTGTCCCTGATGTGCAGCCCGCGCGCCACCAGCAGGTCGAGTACGTCGTCGGTGGGGTAGCCGTGCACCAGCACCGACCACGCCTGGTGTCCGGCCGGTGCCTGTCCGCCAGTCCGTACGACGACGGTCGGCGTACCGTGCAGCACAGTCTCGAACGGCAGGCTCGGCACCGGCTCCTTCAGACCGAGGTGGACGACGTACGCCGCCTGTGCCTGGTGCGTCGACTGCACCTGCTTCTTCACCTTCTTCGCCGCCGGGTCGTCGACCAGGTGCCCGTACAGCTCACGTGGGTCGATGTCACTCACCACGATGTCCGCGGGCAGCTCGGTCCCGTCGGCCAGCCGTACGCCGGTCACACTGCCCTGGGACGTGCCCACGGCAACGACCTCCGCGCCGGTCCGTACGTCGATCTTGCGCTCACGGGCCCGTTGGGCGAGCGCGTCCGCGAGTGCGCCGAACCCGCCGGCGATCGTCCAGCGGCCGAAGGTGCGCTCGAGGTACGACCACACGCCGACGTATCCGGGGGTGAGCTTCGCGTCGGATCCACCTTGCGCTGCGAAGTGCCGCAGTACCGCACGGGCTCTCTCGTCATTCAGTTGGCGCTGCGCGACCTTCTCCAACGACTGCCAGGGCTTGAGGGCCCTGACCGCGCTGAGGGGGAGCTTGTCCTTGAGAGGCGGCTCCAGCGACGTCTTGCGCAGTACCTGCCAGGTCTCGCCGTACCCGTCGACCAGTGCGGTCCACTGCTGGGCCACCTTCTCGTCGGCCAGGTCTGCCCAGGCTTGGAGCTGTTCACCCCGGTCGGCGATCGGAAGGTCGAGCACGGAGCCGTCGGCGAACATGTGCCGCCTCGGCTCGGTCACCGGCTCCAGTTGGACCAGACTCTCGATCGGTCGACCACTCTTGCGGAACAGGTCACGCAGGGCGGCCGGAAGCGTCGTACTCGCGGCGCCCGCGTCCCAGCAGAACCCGTCTGCCTCGACTCGGCCGAGCACTCCGCCGAGCCGGTCGTCCCGCTCGCAGATGGTGACCTGATGGCCGAGCTTGGCCAGCCGTACGGCGCTGGCGAGACCGGCGAGCCCGGCCCCGATGACGATCACTCGAGCCATCAGATCGCACTGCTCCCGGTCGCCGGGTCGCGGCGTTTCTCCCGCCAGGCCTTGAATCTGGCGTAGCCGCGCTTGATGAAGCGGGAGGCGACGTACACCCCGATCAGGCCGAGCACCAGCAGGACCGCGGCGATCACGAGCGCGACCTCCGGATGGAACGCGGCCAGCGACATCACACCGACGACGGCGATGTCCTCGCCCGACGAGGCGGCGATATTGGTGACCGGCTCGGGGGAGGTGTTGATCGCGAGCCGCAGACTCGACTTGACCGCGTGCGAGAGCAGCGCGACCAGACCGCCGGCGGTGGCGACCGCGGCCTGCTCCAACGTGCTCGCCTCACCGGACAGCAACGCGGCGACGATGGCACCGACCGTCGGCCGGATGACCGTGGAGATCGCGTCCCAGGCGGAGTCGATGTACGGGATCTTGTCGGCGACGAACTCGAACAGGAAGAGCGCACCGGCGGCGATCAGCACGCCGTTGCTCGTCAGCGCCGTCGGCACGTCGTCGGCGCCGGCGAACCGGCCGAGCAGACCGAGGATCAGCACGCAGGCGTAGGCGTTGATGCCACTCGCCCAGCCCGACGTGAACGCCAACGGCAACGCTTCCATGTCCTGCTCCGTAACCCTCTGTCGCCACCCCGTGCGACGACCGCGCTGTCAGTATTGAACCGTACGTGACGAGTTTTGGTTAACCGTTGACTTCCGCGTCGCCTCGACTCACAGTGAGCAGGCTGACAGTCTGTGTGACGGCACCCCGCCCGTCGGTTCAGGAGAACATCATGCGTCGTCGTCCGAAGATTCTCGCCGCAATGACTGCGGTAGCGCTGGCCATCACGGTGACCGGCGTGTCGTCGTCCGGCGGTCCGCCCGCGGCCGCGTCGATCCCCGGACCGTCCGCCACGGCCGCGTCCGCGTTCAGTGCGGCCGCCGCGAAGTACGGCGTACCGGAGTCCGTGCTGCTCGCCGTGTCGTACGCCGAGACCCGCTGGGACGACCACCAGGGTGCGTCCAGCACGGACGGCGGCTACGGCCCCATGCACCTGACCGCGGTCGATCCGAGCCGGGTCATCGACCTCTCCGGCAAGCGCAAGGTCGCCAAGACCAGCTCGCTGCGCACGCTCTACAAGGCGTCCGAGCTGACCGGGCTGGATCCGGTTGCCCTGCGCAATGACACCGCCGCGAACATCGAAGGCGGTGCCGCACTGCTGGCGTCGTACCAGCGTTCGCTCGGCCTCCCCGTCGGCGCCGACACCTCGGCAGCCCAGTGGTACGGCGCGGTGGCGTCGTACGCGGAGGCCTCGGACCGTGCGTCCGCCGCCGTCTTCGCCGACGACGTCTACTCGATCATGGCCCGTGGCGCCGCCCGGACGACGAACACCGGGCAGCAGGTCGTGATGCCGGCCGTCGCGGTCAGCCCGGACAAGTCCCAGGTGAACAAGTTGTCGTTGCCGGCGGGCACCAAGGCGACCAACTCCGGTGTCGAGTGCCCGGCGTCGCTCGGGTGCGAGTGGCTGCCGGCGCCGTACCAGGACCTGGGCAACGGCGACTACGGCAACCACGACCTGGCGAACCGTCCGAAGACCGGCAAGATCGACTACATCATCGTCCACGACACCGAGGGAGGCTGGCAGGGCACGCTCAACCTGGTGCAGGACCCGACGTACGTGAGCTGGCAGTACACGATGCGCTCGTCCGACGGGCACACCTGGCAGCACGTCAAGTCCGACGACGTCGCCTGGCACGCCGGCAACTGGTACGTGAACATGCACAGCGTCGGCATCGAGCACGAGGGCTTCGCGGCCCAGGGGGCCACCTGGTACACCGAGACGCTCTACCGCAACTCGGCCAAGCTGGTCCGCTACCTGGCCGCCAAGCACCGGATCCCGCTCGACCGGGCCCACATCATCGGCCACGACCAGATTCCGGGGACGATCCCGAGCACGGTCCGCGGCATGCACTGGGATCCGGGACCGTACTGGGACTGGGAGCACTACTTCGACCTGATCGGCGCGCCGATCTACGGGCACTCGATCTTCCCGGTGAAGCCCGGCTCGATCGTCACCATCAAGCCCGGGTTCGACGACAACGTGCAGGTGCTGACCAACTGCACCGGCGCCGGCACCACCTGCACCCCGCAGGGCACGAACTTCGTCTACCTGCGGCAGGCGCCGGACGACGCGGCACCACTGGTCAAGGACATCGGCCTGCGGCCGGACGGCTCGGACAGCACGACCGTGGTCTCCGACATCGGCGCACGGGCCGCCGCCGGTTCGCAGTACGTCGTGGCGAAGCGGCAGGGTGATTGGGTGGCCGTCTGGTACCTCGGGGCGATCGCCTGGTTCAAGAGCCCGGCGTCGGACCCGGACGCGTTCGCCAAGCCAGGTCTCGTGGTGAAGCCGAAGAAGGGCAAGGCGTCCGTGCCGGTCTACGGGCGGGCCTATCCGGAGGAAGCGGCGTACCCCGAGGGGATCCCGTACCAGGTGGTCACGCCGCTGCAGTACTCGATCCTCGCGGGACAGGCCTACCCGGTCGGTGACGCGTCCATCGAGACCGACTACTACCGCGCGGTGACCTTCGACGGCCAGCCGCCGACCGACCACGTCCAGGTCGTCGGCAAGGACCGCTACTACCAGATCTGGTTCGGCCACCGCATGGCCTACGTCCGAGCCGCCGACGTAGACCTCCGCCCGGCGATCTAGTCTGCAGAGGTGATCGACGAAGCCGTCCAGTCCTTGCTGGACGGCTTCGTCATGTCGATCCGCGAGGTCGCCGAGGTCGAGGCGGTCTGGCTGCACGGCTCGCTGGCTCTCGGCGACTTCCAGCCCGGCCGCAGCGACCTCGACGTGATAGCCGTGGTCTCGGCCGGTGACTCCGGTCACCCGCCGCGAGCTTGCCTTGAGCAACGTGTCGCTGTTCGGCCCGCCGCCTTCGTCGATGCTGCCGGCAGTCACCGACGAGGAGCTCTTCGCCTTCGTCCGCCAGGATCTCCAGGAGTTCTGGTTCCCGGTCACGACCCGGCGGCGGCCCTGGTACGCCGACGTCTGGGTCGACCTGGGGTTGTTCACGCTCGGCCGGGCCCACGTGACCCTGACGACCGGACAGTTGATCACCAAGCGGGCGGCGCTCGCGGTGCTGCCCGGATTGGGTGCGCCCGCGGCCGTGGTCACGGACATTGCCCGGCGTCGGTACGGCCCTGCCGTGCGGTCGAACCCGTTCTGGCGTCAACGACGGGCCGTCCTGACTCAGCAGTTCATGGGGTCGGCGATCCGTGCCGTGGTCAGTTCACCGTGATCGGCGTGCCGTTGGTGAGGCTGAGGAGCTCGGCGTACGTGGTGGGGAAGACGGAGTGTGGGATGCCGGCGGCCGCCCAGACGACGGCGTACTGCTCGATGGCGGTGTCGACGTACGTCGCGACCTGGTGCGGGTGACCGACCGGGGCGACGCCGCCGATCGACTGACCGGTGTGCTCCTTGACGAACTCCGGGGTGGCGCGGCGCAGCTTGCCGATGCCGAGCTCGGCGGCGACCTTCGCGGTGTCGACCCGGTGCGCGCCGGACGTCAGGATCAGCACTGGGGCGCCGTCGCCGTCGAAGATCAGGCTGTTCGCGATCGCGCCGACCTCACAGCCGAGCTCCGCCGCCGCGGCCGCGGCCGTCGGGACCGCCTCGTCCAGGATCACGATCTCGCCGGTGGCGCCGGCCGCCCGGAGCGCGTCGGCCACCCGTTGCACGTTGGGATGATTGCTCACCCTCGGCAGCTTAGGCGGCCGGTCACACCGCCCTGAGCTCGGCCGCGCCGAACGAGACGTTGAAGCGGTCGCACCAGATCGTCATGCTGCGGAAGTCGGCCAGCTGGACGTCCTTGGGGATCACGTAGTTCTGGTTGCCGTGGTTGCCCTTCAGGTCACCCAGGTTTTGGTACTCGCCGTCGTCGAACACGTGCCAGCCCTTGCGGCCGGGGACCACCTTGGCGTCGCTGAGCCAGACCTTGAGGTCGGGGCCGTCGGAGGTGGCGAGGTTCTCCAGGCGCAGGACGCGGGAGCCGTCGGCGAGCCGGAGTACGGCGACGGTGCCCTCGGTCTCGTGTTCGTGCGTGATCAGCTTCCCGGTCAGCAGGACCTCGGGCCCGGCCGGCTTGGTGGTCGACGGCTTGGTGGTCGACGGCCTGGTGGTCGACGGCTGGGTGGCTGACGGCGCTGTCGGTTTCGGGGTTGCGGTCGGCTCTTCGGAAACTGTCGGTGGCGTGGTCGACGATGAAGGTGTGGAGATCGGAACTGCGCCGGGCAGCGCTTCGTCGACGACCTTGTCGGTGAAGATCCGCCACGGCTGGAACAGCGGCAACGCGACCGCGGTGACCACCACGGCCACCGCCGCCGCGACGATCAGTGCTGCCCGCCAACGCGACCTGAGCTTCGGCATCCTCGCCTCTTCCGTTCTCCCGGCGCCCACCCCGGGCGCAGCTTCACTCACGGCGCCCACCGCGGGCGCTGCTTCGTCGAGCAGTGCGGCGCCCGTGGAGTGTACGGCGCCTGTTCCTTCCTCAGTCTGGACGGCGGACCGGTCGCGCGGGGACGCGCCGGGCTTACGGCCCGTTGACGTTTGTCGGCGCCCGGCGATACGCTGTTCGTGTTCGAACAGATGTTCGATTACCTCCGGCCCGATCTCCGCGGGAGACCGGGTCACGGTGATCCGGACAGCTGGACGGCTCCGGTGCGGAGTTGCGGTCGCATCGGATTCCGGTGGTCCCGGCGGGCCGGGCGCCGAGGTGGTCCTCGACCCCCACCTCACGCCCGCCCGCCGGGCCGCCGATCAGGGGAAGCACGTCGTACACAGGAGGCGATGGACCATGTGGGAGTTCGACGAGGCCGTCGAAGTGCGCTCGGACGTCGTGGACGGCGTCGAGACCCCCGACCAGTTCCTCTGGCGCGGCCGCCTGTGGCGCGTCTGCTCCGTCCAGGCCCACTGGACCGAAACCGCCGCCTGGTGGGAGCGAGGCATCATCGGCGCCGGCCTCGGCCCGTCGTACGACGCCCGCACTCGACCGGCCGAGGAAGCCGGCGCGGCGACCCACACGAACGGTGCGGTCGGTGTGCTGGATGCGGACTGGGGGCCGCGACGTTCGGTGTATCGAGTGGAGGCGGGGTGCGGCCGGCAGGGGCGGCGAGAGTTGTTCGACCTCGCGCACGACCCGGATTCCGGCCGCTGGCAACTGGAAAGGGTGACCGACCGATGACCGTTTCACCGGTATCCCCGGCAGCCGCCGGCGCGGCCAGCCGCGACCTGTCCCGCGCCCGCGCCGCGCTGGCCGAGGCGATGGAGACGAGCGACCACCTGATCCGCTATTCCAGCGCCCATGTCGCGGCGCTCCGGGTCGCGGCCGCGGTCCTCGCCGTCCGCGCCCGGCCGGTGCGCTCCGGCGCCCGCCGCCGGGTCCAGCGCAACGCGTGGGTGCTGCTGGCCGAGGTCGCGCCGGAGTTCGGCGAGTGGGCCACGTTCTTCGCCGCCGGCGCCTCACAACGCGCCGCCGCCGAAGCGGGCCTGGAGCGCGCGGTCACGACGCGCGAGGCGGACGACCTGGTCCGCGCCGTAGAGACCTTCTACGACCTCGTCGAAACCAGCCTGCGCCTGTCCGCCACCCCGGCCCTTACCGCGACCACCGACCCCCAATCCGTCCTCACCCAATCCTGGATGCAAGCCAGCTGACCCCCTCACCCACCACGACCGCCGAGTGCGTCGGGTGGGTGAGCCACGACTCGGGAGACGTGAGTTTGAGCGAGCTACGCAGAGGTGTCGGGAAGGACCTGTGCGGTCGCGTCCATGCGGTGACCGGCGTCGAGTGCTACCTGGCCGACACCCACTACCCGGAGCCGCACCAGTCCCTCGACGGCGACTCCTGGCACGACGGCCTCTGCAGCAAGTGCGCCGGCGGCGGCACCATCCAGGACCTGCCCTGCGACCGCTGCAACACCACCGGCTTCGAACCCGTGGCCCTGATAGACCCCGACACCTACCAACCCGGCTGACCAACCTACGTCCCCACCCCGGCTGACCAACCCACTTCCCACCCCGGCGGAATGGTCTCGTTGGCTTGGGTTGTTGGTGTGGGGGAACCGGTGGGGATCTAGGGTCGGGGGAGTGAGCGGACTTCCTGTGCTGGATGCCGAGGATCAGCGGGTTCTCGGGAGCTTGATGGAGAAGCAGACGACGGTGCCGGCGTCGTATCCGTTGACTGCCAACGCACTGCGGACGGCCTGCAACCAGACCAGCAATCGCGACCCGGTGGTCGACTACGACCAGGGCACTATCGAGCGGGTGGCGCGGTCGTTGCGGGACCGCGAGCTGCTGCGGATCGTGTGGGTGGACACGGGTCGGCGGACGCTGAAGTACCACCAGATCCTGGACGAGCGACTCGGGCTCGAGCAGGACGAGCGGGCGCTGCTGGCGGTGTTGCTTCTGCGGGGTGCGCAGGCGCCCGGTGAGTTGAAGACGCGGACCGAGCGACTGCACCCGTTCGCCGACCGGGCCGACGTCGAGGCGTGCCTGCGCCGGATGGCCGAGCGTCCGGAGCCACTGGTCCGCGAGCTGGAACGTCGCGCAGGCCAGCACGACCACCGCTGGATCCATCTCCTCGGTCCGTTGCCGGAGGAGGTCGCGCAGCTCGCCACGCCGGCGGTCGACCGGGACGCGGTGATCGCCGACGGTGCCGACGTACGGGATGCCAAGGTGCGTACGGCGTACGACGCGGTCGCCTCGACGTACGCCGAACACCTGGTCGACGAGCTGGACGGGCTGCCGTTCGAGACGTGGCTGCTCGATCGGGTGGTTGCGCAGGCTGCTGGCCGGCCGGTGGTGGAGGTCGGGTCGGGGCCGGGGCACATCACCGCCTATCTGGCCGATCATGGCGCGGACGCCAGGGGGATCGACTACTCGCCCGAGATGGTGGCTGAGGCTCGCCGTCGGTTTCCCGATCAGAGCTTCGAGATCGGCGATCTGCGGCGGTTGGGTCGTCCGCCGACGAGCTCCGGCTGGGCGGCGGTCCTGGCGTGGTACTCGCTCATCCACCTCGCTGCAGCTGAGCTTCCCGACGCGCTGGCCGCCCTGATCCGTCCGCTGGATCCTGGCGGTTGGCTCGTGCTCGGCTTGCACGCCGGTGATCAGGTCCGTCACGTCGACGAGTTCCACGGTCATGAGATCGACCTCGACTACGTGCAGCACGACCCGGCGTTCGTCGTCGCCACCGCCGAGTCCGCGGGCCTGGTCGACGTCGAGTGGTACCTCCGCGGCCCGATCACCAGCCGCCAGGAAACAACCCAACGCCTGTACGTCATCGCCCGCACCCCAGCCTGACGCCACGTCGGCCGGAAAGTCGGCCCGGGAAAGTCGGCGCGGGAAATAGGCGTCAGCTCGTCTGGTGGCGGCGGGACTCAGTCGTTGGTGGGTGGCCCTGGTTCAGTCGCGGCGTAGCGGGCGGCGGTGGTGCGGACGGCTTCGTCGACTACCTGGGTGACGCGTTCGGCGCTCACCTCCCAGCCCGGCACGAGGAGTGTCGGCCAGAAGATGTAGTTGGAGATCATGCCCAGGAACTGGGTGGCTGCGAGGTCGACGTCCTCGACCCGCACCGTGCCAGACTCGTGCTCGGCCAGGAGGTAGCTGCGGACGGACTCGAAGTAGGGCATCTTCCCCTGCGAGAACTGCGCGTGGGCCAGCTCGGGGAACCGCGGCAGCTCGGCGATGACGATCCTGAACAGGTCGGTCATCTGGGCACGGCCCAACAGTTCGGCGTAACGGCGACCGATGATGCCGAGCCCGTCGACGACGTTGCCTGCCGGCGGAGGATCCTCCTCGTCGGCGGTCGACCAGGACTCGGTCACGATGGCGTCGAACAGGGCCGCTTTGGTCGGAAACTGCTTGAACAAGGTGGCCCGCGACACGCCGGAGCGCTCGGCGATCCGCGCCAGCGATGTCCGGTCGTAGCCCAACTCGAGAAACAGTGCGGTCGCGGCCGTCACGATCAGTTCGCGCTTCTCCTGGGCGACGCGCTGGTGGTACGTCGGTACGACACTGGGCATGGACCGAGCATACGAGGTGAGTGGCTTGACTCACCACTGTCGGCGGCCTACTGTCAAGGCAGTGGTGAGTCGCTCGACTCGCCACCTGCCGGGCCGCTCAATGCCGTGGATCCCGGCCTTCCCCCACGGACCGAAGGAACCTTTGATGCCCCGCTTCGACAACCAGACCGTGCTCGTGACCGGTGGGACCGGCGGCCAGGGCTCGAGCCACGTGCGCGCCTTTCACGCGGAGGGAGCGAACGTCGTGATCGGCGACATCGACGCGGAACGCGGCGCCGCTCTCGCCGACGAGCTCGGGGCCCGCGCTCACTTCACCCGCCTCGACGTCACCGACGAGAGCTCGTGGTCCGCCGCTGTGCGAGCCGCCGAGAGCGCCTTCGGCGCCCTGAACGTGCTCGTCAACAACGCGGGCGTGCAGAACCCGCCGGCAACCATCGAGAACACCGAGCAGGCCACGTGGTCGCGCATCCTCGACATCAACCTCACCGGGATCTTCCTTGGCATCAAGGTCGCGGCCCCCGCTCTGCGCCGCGCGGCCGGGGGAGCCATCGTCAACATCGCCTCGACCATGGGCCTGGGCGGCACGGCTCACTACGCGCCGTACGTCGCCAGCAAATGGGCCGTGCGAGGACTGACCCGAACGGCAGCACTCGAGCTCGGCCGCGACCACATCCGGGTGAACGCCATCCACCCCGGCGTGATCGCGACCTCCTTCATCCACGAACCAGCAGCCGGCGCCACCGCGGCGATCGCCGACTTCTACTCACCCGAGCCGTTCGCCATCCCTAGGCTCGGAGAACCGGCCGACGTGACCCGCCTGCTGCTGTTCCTCACGTCATCGGACGCGTCGTTCATCACGGGGTCGGAGTACGTCATCGACGGCGGACTCCTCCTCGGCCCCGCCCTTCAGGCCGAGACCGTATGAGCACTCCAGACACGACCCGGTCGAACGGCTCCGCACGGGACGCGTCATTGTCCCACCTGCCCAACCACATCCGACGAGCCATCGAGATCACCCCCGCCGCGCGCACCAGAGAACGGATCATCGACATCACGACGTTCGGGCGCCGCACCGGCCGGGCACGCCGCATCGAGATCTTCTTCTACCGAGCCGCAGGCGCAACGTATCTGTGTAGCGGCGCCGGCAGGGCCGCGACCGACTGGCATGCGAACCTTGTCGCCAATCCCGACTTCACCTTCCACCTCAAGAACGGGATCCGCGCGGATCTGCCTGCCCGGGCCACGCCGGTCACCGATCCGGCCGAACGTCAGGCCGTGCTGGCGGAGATCGTCGCGGATCTCAATCAGCCCCACGACCCCGGCACCATCCGGCCGACTCGGCTCGAAGACTGGGCTGACAGTCGGCTGATGCGCGTCAGCTTCCACCATCGGCAGTGATCGCCCACCCCTCGCTCATCCCGCAGGAACCGCCGCGTGCCGGTCCGTGGAGAGCCGGGAAAGTGGGTGGACATCGGTTTCCTGGGTGGAATAGCGTTTCGGCGGCAGCCGTATGTCGGAAGGACCAGAGGCGAGATGCCCGTACGTCGTCGAGCTAGCGGTCACGGTTGATTCAGCATCAGCCGTCGCGAGGTGGGCCGGAGGGCCCGGGAGTCGCGTAGCCGGAAGCGCCTGTGGGCGCCCGGCGGATCGAGTTCGCGGTGCGCGGTAGCTCGTGCGCTCTGCGCTGACGTTGCCCGGTCCGATGCAACCACCGATTCTCGAAAGCGCGGTGCTGAACCGTGACGCACACTTCCTTCGACGTCCCGTCAGACCGGTCGCCGGTGATCGCGGCGACCGACCTCACCAAGACCTACACCTTCCACAAGCAGCAAGCCGGGCTCGGCGGCGCGATCAGGAGTCTGGTACGGCGGACGTACGAGACCCGCCTGGCCGTCGACGCGATCACCTTCTCCATCGACCGCGGTGAGGTGGTCGGACTGCTGGGCCCGAACGGCGCGGGCAAGACCACCACCCTGAAGATGCTCTCCGGCCTGCTGTACGTCACGTCCGGCGAGCTCGAAGTCCTCGGCTTCACCCCGTCGGACCGCAAGCACGACTACCTGCGCCGGATCGCCCTCGTCATGGGTCAGAAGTCCATGCTCTGGTGGGACGTGCCGGCGATGGAGACACTGCTGCTGCACAAGGACATGTACGGCCTGGGCGCGAAGGAGTTCGACCGCAACGTCGCCGAGCTCGCCGAGCTGCTCGAGGTCCAGGACCTGCTGGACGTCCAGGTCCGCAAAGTGTCCCTCGGCGAGCGCATGAAGCTCGAGCTGATGGCGGCCCTCGTCCATGGTCCGGAGATCCTGTTCCTCGACGAGCCGACGATCGGCCTCGATGTGGTCGCCAAGGCGCGCGTGCGGACGTTCCTTGCCGAGGTCAACCAGCTGCGCGGCACCACGATCCTGGTGACCAGCCACGACATGGACGACATCGAGGCGCTCTGCTCGCGGGTGATGATCATCGACGACGGACGCCTGCAGTACGACGGCGGTCTCGACGAGCTCGTGCACGCGGCCCGGCCCCGCAAGCTCGTCCGGGCGACGTACGCGTCGGACGTCGACGGCAGCCGGCTCGCGGCGGGTGAAGGGGTGACCGCGGTCGACACCGCCGGTCAGACGATCACGCTCGAGGTGGATCGCGAGCGCGCCGGCGATGTACTCGAGCAGCTGACCCGGATCGGACCGCTGGTCGACCTGGACGTCGCGGACGCCGACATCGAGGAGATCATGCGCGACCTGTTCCTGCGCCGCGGCTCGCTCGGGGACGCGTCGTGAACACGGTCGTCCGCACCCTCCGGGTGCTGCGCCGGATGACCGCCGCGCAGATCGTCCAGGCGTCGATCTACCGCGGTGCCTGGACCATTTTCATGGTGGCGAACATCTGCGTGCCGATCATCTCGCTGCTGATCTGGCGGACGGCGATCGCGAACGGCGCGCGACTGCCGATCGACGAGCGCTACGTGACGACGTACTTCGTCCTGCTCAGCTTCGTCACGATGGCGACCTCGTCCTGGATGGCCGGCTTCCTGGCCGAGTCCATCCGGCTCGGCAAGCTGTCCAGCTGGATGGCCAGGCCGGTCTCGCTGCTGCTCAGCTTCGTCGCGAACAACCTGTCGGAGAAGGTCCTCAAGCTGATCGCGCTGGTGCCGATGATCGGCGTGCTGTGGTGGATCTTCCGCGACTCGATGAACATCCCGGCCGGTCCGGGCCGCTGGGCCGTGTTCGCGGTGAGCATCGTGCTCGGGGCGATCCTGGTGTTCACGATCGACATCATGATCGGCGCGCTGGCGTTCTGGATGGACGACGTGACCGCGTTGGCGCAGGCCCGGGAGATCATCGCCGGCGTGTTGTCCGGTGCTGTCGTACCGCTGGCACTCATGCCGGACTGGTCGCGCGGGTTCATCGACCACCAGCCGTTCCGCTTCACGGTGTCGTTCCCGGTCGAGATCGTCGCCGGCGGTCTGTCCGGCCACGAGCTGCTGGTGGGGCTGGGGATCCAGGCCGGTTACGTGGTCGTCTTCGGGATCCTTGCACGCCTCGTCTGGGCGGCCGGCATGCGCGCGTACTCGGCGGTGGGCGCATGACCGGGGATCACGGCGGGCGGCGCGTCGCCGGTGCCCGTACGTCGGCCGACGACCGGGCGCCGCTCGATGCCAACTGGGTGCAGCGGCAGCGGCGGCATGTGCGGCTGTGGCGGCGGTTCCTCGGACAGGCGGTGGTTCGGGAGACGCACTACCGCGCGCACTTCGCCACCACGTTGCTCGTCGGCTTGGTCGAGCTCGGGCTCGGCGTCGTACCGATCCTGCTGCTGTTCGGCTTCACCGAGGAGGTGCAGGGCTGGTCGCGGGCCGAGGTGATCACGCTCGTCGGCTTCTACCAGATCATCACCGGGTTGATGGCGGCGTTCGTCGCGCCCAACCTGCAGCGGATGACGACCTACATCACCGAGGGCGAGCTGGACGGCGTGCTGCTGCGACCGGTGTCGAGCCAGTTCTACCTGACCCTGCGGTGGATCAACGTGGCCGAGCTCAGCAACGTCGCGAGCGGGATCGCCGTGCTGGCGATCGGCCTGGTGCAGTCGGGGGCGAGTCCGGACGCGGTGCAAGTGCTGCAGGCGTTCGTGCTCGCGGCCTGCGGGCTGGTGCTGCTCGCGGCGGTCTGGAGTGCGCTGTCGTTCCTGGCGTTCTGGCTGCAGTCGGTGGGTCCGATCGCCTACATCTACCTGAACCTGGTGGAGGCCGGCCGGTATCCGCTGGCGTTCTTCCCGGTGGCGGTCAGGGCCTTCCTGACGTTCGCGTTCCCGGTGGGGTTCGCGTCGACGTACCCGGCCCAGGCGCTGGCGGGCGATCTGGGCTGGACCCCGGTCGCCGGCGGGCTCGCGCTGGTGGTGGTCGCGGTGACGCTCGTCCGGATGCTGTGGCGGCGCGGCCTGCGCTCCTACGCCAGCGCGAGCTCCTAGCCGAGCCGCTTGCAAGCTCTCAGCGCCGGCGGGCCGGGTCCTTGGTCAGCGCTTGGCGTACGCCTCGGCGGCCTGCGACTCGAACTCCAGACTGACCGCGGGCTGGTCGCCGACCACCCAGGCGTCGTGGCCGGGCTCGATCACGTACGCGATCCCCGGCGTCACCCGCGCCTTGGCGCCGTCGTCGTGGACGACCTCCAGCTCGCCGGAGAGCAACGTGCCGACGTGCCGGATCTGGCAGGACTCGCCGCCGACGACGGGCTTGATGCACTCCGACCAGCGCCAGCCCGGCTGGAACGTGATCCGGGCGACGGTGGCACCCGGCAGCTTGACCACGTCGACGGTGGTCTTGTCCGGCGTACGGCGCTCGTCGGGCTCCTCGAAGGACTTGCTGTGGATCGACATGACTGCCCCCTTGATCGGTGGTTCCCCTTCCTCCGACGGTCGCGCATCCGCCCGTCCGTGCACAGATGCCGGCGGCTTACCACCCGCTTACGGCGGGCGGGGGTGGTGCGCCGGGCCGGGGGAGTGGCGGGAAGTAGGGTGTGGCCGGGTGGGGTCGACGGTTCGAGGAGGGTCATGACGATGGTCGATCGGCGGCGGCGGTCGGTGCGGACGGCGCTGGTGGCCGAGGCACTGCGGGTTGCGCTGGCAGCACGCGCGCGGACCGAGCCCGGGGCCGGGTTGGACATCGTCGACCTCGGTGGTGGGACCGGCGGGTTCGCCGTACCGCTGGCGGTCGAGGGGCACCGGGTGACGGTCGTGGATCCCAGCCCGGACGCGCTGGCGTCGCTCGAGCGGCGGGCGAGTGACGAAGGCGTGAACGATCTCGTCCGCGGTGTGCAGGGTGACGCGGCCGAGCTTCCCGGACTGGCGGGGGAGTCGAGCGCGGACGCCGTCCTGTGTCACGGGGTGCTGGAGGTCGTCGACGATCCGGTGCAGGCGTTGCAGGCGATGGCGTCGGTCCTGCGGCCGGGCGGCGTACTCAGCCTGCTTGTTGCCCAGCGCAACGCTGTCGTGCTGGCCCGCGCGCTCGCCGGGCACCTGGCGGAGGCGCGGGTCGCGCTGCAGGATCCGGACGGGCGCTGGGGCGCGACCGATCCGATGCCGCGGCGGTTCGACGAGGCCGGGATCACCGGGCAGCTGGCGGACGCCGGTTTGATGGTGCATACCGTGCACGGCGTACGGACGTTCGCCGACCTCGTCCCGTCCGCGTTCGTGGACTCCGAGCCGGGCGCGACCGAGTCGCTGGCCGAGCTGGAGCGCGCCGCCAGCCAGCACCCGGCGTTCCGCGCCCTGGCCACGCAGCTCCACATCCTCGCCACCCGCTGACCACCCAGCACTTGGTGTGTCGTGGCTCACAGAGCCGAGGCCGGCGACGGACCGTGATGGGGCGGCTACCGGGCCCCGGAAGGCGCTCCGACACGCCGAAGGCGGCAGGTTTGAGAAGAGTGTGATGGGGGCAGTTGCCGGACCGTGACGCGCTGGACAGGCGGTCAGGGTTTCGTGTCAGCCGACCGCGGCCTAGACTGAAGACGGCCTATCGAGATCGCGCTCACCATGGAGGGATCGACGGTGCCCCTCTCGGAAGAAGAGCAGCGCCAGTTCGAGCAGCTCGAACGTGCCCTTGCTGCGGAAGACCCGAAGTTCGTTTCCGCCATGCGAGGGACCAATGTGCGCTTGTACTACAAGCGCCGGGCAGTGCTTGCCGGCGTTGGATTCGTGCTGGGCATCGCGGTGCTGATGACCGGTGCGATCATTCCCAACACCATCATCGGGGTCATCGGCTTCGTGATGATGGTGGCCTGCCTGTATATCGCCGCGCTGAGCATGAAGCGGATCAGCAACGCGGGGGACGCCGACGACATGCCGCCGCCGCCTCCGCCGCCGACCAAGCGGCACCGGACCAAGCACGACTCGTCCGGCAGTTTCATGGAGCGGATGGAAGACCGCTGGCGCCGCCGCCGCGACGAAGACCTCTGACGCGCCTGAGCCCACGCTGACGTCACACCCGTGCCCCCGCGGCGCGGGTGTGCTGCTGTCTCCCCGGCGCTGTGAAGCCTGCAGGTACGTAGTACCCACCGCAGGGCCGACGCTCGGTGGTGCTCCTGCAGCAGGCGCTACAAACCGAACGGGCCGCACCTTCGTGCGGCCCGTTGACGGTTAGTTGGCGTGTCTCCTGCGGAGGGCCAGGGAGCGGAGGCGGGCGAGGAGGAGGTCGAACTCGTCCAGCAGGTCGGACGCCTCCGTGCTGCCCCGGCTCAGGTACCAGCGCCACGACGGCGGCAGCAGCCGCGCTCGCCAGCGCCGCAACCGCGGTGCCCGGGACCACAGCGCCTTGCGTACGGCGGACGCCTCGGAGCGCAGGTCCAGGGTGAGATCCGCGTCACCGGCGTACCGCAGCGCCTCGATGCCGCGAGCGAGCCGCAGCGCCTGCGGATGCACCTCGTCGGGCAGTTTGGTGACGAGCCAGTCGCCGGCCTGCCGCGGGGTGGAGATGTCGGACCAGTCCAGCCCCAGGTCGCGGGAGGTGTCGCGGATCTCCGCCCACAGGCCCTCGGCTCCGAGCCGGCCGGGCGGCCTGGCGAACCGGCGGCGCCGGGTGAGCGTCCGGATCAGCCACGGGATGGCGAGCAGCAGGAGCACACCCAGGACGATGGCGATCGTCCGGCCACCGCCGTTGGTGAACCAGTTGCCCTCGTCGATGACCGCGACCCCGCTGTCGTCGGGCAGGTTGCGGTCCTCACCCGGCCGGACGATTCCCGGGTCCTCGGTCGCGCCCGGTGAGACCGGCGCGGTGGTCGGCGCCGCACTCGGGTTGGTCGGGTCCGGGGCCGCGGGGACGGTCCAGTTCGGCGTGCTGGCGACCCGGGCGGCCGGGGTCGGCTCGAACCGGACCCAGCCGATGCCCTGGAAGTACAGCTCCGGCCACGCGTGCATGTCGTGCATCCGCACGGTGTACTCGCCGTCCTCACCGGCCTGACCCGGCAGGAAGCCGATGCCGACCCGGGACGGGATGCCGACGATCCGGGCCATCAGCGCCATCCCGGTCGCGAACTGCTCGCAGTACCCGGTCTTGTTCTCCAGCAGGAAGTTGCGCAGCGCGCTCATCCCGCTGCCGCGGCTGTTGTCGGTGCTGTAGGTGAAGCCACCGCCGCTGCGGAACCAGGACTGCAGCAGCACGGCCGCCTCGAACGGGTTGCCGTTCGCCTGCTCGGTGATCTCGGCGGCGAGTTCCTCGACGTCGTCCGGCGTGCGGCGGGGGATTCGGCTGGTGTACTGGTCCGGCTCGCCGGCGCCGATCGCGTCGTGCAGTTGCTGCGGCGTCGGCTGCAGTTCGTACGCCGTGACGTCGTAGTTCTTGCCGCCGACCACCTGACCGTTCGACGAGACCACGTCGAGCGAGCCGGCGTCGTACCGCCAGTCACGCTTGAGCGAGATCGAGCGGACCGGGTACGGGACCGGGGCGAACTGGGAGCGGAAGCTCCGGCTGACGTCGATCTCCATCTTCGACTGCGGGACCTTGCCGAGGTCACCGGCGTACCCGGGCGGCGGGGCCAGGTCGCCGCTGATCTTGCGGCCCTCCTGGCGCGGCGCGATCCGCCAGGTGTCGCCGTCGAAGAAGTCGAGGGCGGTCAGCCGCAGGTAGGTGCCGCCGGACGGGCCGCCCTTGTAGGTCAGCGCGACCACGTTGTCGCCGCGCTTCAGGTTCTTGCCCATGTCGAGCATCGGGTCGGTCGAGGAGATCGAGGCGCCGACGCCGCTGCCGGGACCGCTGCCGGCCAGACCGTTGCCGACGACACCTTCCGGGAGCGCGGGCAGCAGGGCCGGCAGCAGCGCGGCCAGGGCGACCACGGTCAGGCCGATCCGGCGGCCGGCCTGACCGAGCGCGGACGCCTCGACCGGCTCGGCCGCGTCCAGGTGGGAGACACCCGAGATCCGGCGGCCCCACCGGCTGAGTCGGCTGCGGCCCTCCGCGGAGAGCAGCAGGATGTAGCCGAGCGCGGGCGGGACGAACAGCAGCGCCGGGAGCCCACCGTGCACGGTCGCGGCCGGCACCGTGTACATGATCAGCAGCAGCAGCCCGGCCCACGCGGCCTGCCGAAGCTGTACGGCGATGACGTGGATCAGCAGCCCGGTCGCGGCGATCACCGAGGCGGCGAACAGCGTCAGGTGCTCGTCCGGCGGCAGCGGCGCGCTGAACCGGTTGATCGAGTCCATCGCGTTGACCATCTGCTGGTTGAACTCGAGCGCGGTCGCCTTCACCGGGATCAGCCCGAACTTCAGCGTCTCCCGCAGGAAGAAGAACGACAGCAGCTCCACCAGCACCGCGAGCTGCACGAACGGTACGACGACCCGCGGGGCGCGCAGGTTCTGCAGGAGGATGCCGACCCCGGTGATCGCCCCGCACAGGAACGCGCTGATGAACAGGAACGGCCCGGAGAAGACCGGCGTGAGCACCAGCGCCCCCAGCACCGTCGCTCCCCACGCGGCGAGGGAGATCCGCACGTGACCGGTCATGGGGTCACCTGCCGGGACTCGGCCGTCAAGACACTCATGCGATCCTTCCGCTCCGTAGTCCGAGGCTGGACCACACGGTCGGTACGTGGTCGCCGCGCCGGACCCTGGCGACCCGCCAGCCGTTCCGTCGCAGCTCGTTTTCGGTGGCGTCCGCGGCCGTGGTCAGCCGGGCCGCCTTCTCGGTCGACTCGGCGCCGACCGCCCAGCTGGCCGCGTCCAGCACCAGCGCGACACCGATCGCCTGACTGGTCCGCCAGCGGTTCAGCGAGGTGATGTCCTCGGTGCTTAGCGCGCCGACGATCGCGATCACCAGGCTCGGCTCCTGCGCGTGCCGGTCGACGGTCAGCAGCGGGCCGATCTCGGCGTACTTGTGCTCCTCGACGGTCGCGCACTCGGTCAGCAACTGCTGGGTCGTCAGCGGCTGGTGGACGGCCGCCGACGTCCGGTGGTTGATCGCGGACAGCGTCGTCGGCCCGCCCAGCAGCGTGGTCGCGTAGCCGCGGCGGATCCGGTCGGTGCCGATCGAGGCGGCCGCGCTGACGGCCCACTCGAGACTCGACGACGGGCCGTGGCCGTGGTGCGAGATCGTCCGCGCGTCCAGGAACATCGCGCACCGGCTCTGCCAGGGCTGCTCCTCGCGGCGCACCATCAGCTCGCCGCGGCGCGCGGTCGACCGCCAGTGCACCCGGCGCAGGTCGTCGCCGTCGCGGTACTCGCGGACGGTCGCGTCCTCCTCGCCGGCCGAGGCGATCGCCCGCGGACGGTTCTCACCGGATCCGGCGCGGTCCGCACCGAGCCGGATCTCGGGCAGCCGGAAGACCCGCGGCGTGACCAGGAGGTGCTGGCTACGGGTGAACGTCCGGCTGGTCTCGACCAACCCGAACGGGTCGGCCACCGTCAGCATCAACGGCCCGACCTGGAAGAGACCTCGTACGTCGCTCTTGACCGGATAGCCCACCGTACGGCGCCAGTTCGGGCTGACGCGGTCGACGACGAACCGGGGCCGGTGCCCCAGGACGTAGGGGATCCGGTCCTCGAGCAGGAGCAGGCCGGCGGGCATCCGGCCCTGGTTGCTCAGGGCAAGCTCCACGGTCGCCTGCGACCCGACCGGAACCTGGTCCGGGGTGAGGCTGCGCCGTACCTGCAGCCGCAGCCGGGTCCGGCCGACGACGAGCGCCGCGACCACGGGCAGCGCGACCAGGAGGATGCCGACGCGCAGCAGGTCCTTCTGGCCGAGCAGGAGCGCGCACAGGGAGGCAGTGATGCCGGCCGCGACGAAGGCCCGCCCTCTGGTGGTCAGCCCGCGCAGTGCCTGCCGCATGCCTCAGTCCCGACGAGTGCGGGGCAGCGGCACGGTCGCCACCAGCCCGGAGATGATGTCGGCTGCACCGCGCCCACCGAGATGCGCCTCAGCCGCAGGGAGCACACGGTGCGCGAGCACCGGTGCGGCGAGCTCCTGGATGTCGTCCGGCAGGACGAACTCCCGGGAGTCGAGGGCCGCGGCCGCCCGGGCGGCGCGGATGAGGTGCAGGGTCGACCGCGGGCTCGCGCCGAGCCGGAGCTCCTGCGAGCGGCGGGTGGCTCCGACGAGGGCGACGGCGTACTCCTTGACCGACTCGGACACGTGCACCGACTGCACCGTCTTCACCAGCCGGAGGATTTGCTGTCCGTCGGTGACGGCCTGCAGGTTCGCCAGCGGGTCGTCGGCGGCGTGCCCGTCGAGCATCCGCAGCTCGGCGGCCGGCTCCGGGTAACCCATCGAGACCCGGGCCATGAAGCGGTCGCGCTGCGCCTCGGGGAGGGGATAGGTGCCCTCCATCTCGATCGGGTTCTGGGTCGCGATCACCATGAACGGCGCCTCGAGCTGGTACGTCGTGGTGTCGACGGTGACCTGGCGTTCCTCCATCGACTCCAGCAGCGCGGCCTGGGTCTTCGGCGAGGCGCGGTTGATCTCGTCGCCGACGACGATGTTCGCGAACACCGCGCCCGGCTTGAACTCGAAGTCGCGGATCTCCTGGTTGAAGACCGACACGCCGGTGATGTCCGACGGCAGCAGGTCCGGCGTGAACTGGATCCGGCGGACGCTGCAGTCGATCGACTTGGCCAGCGCCTTGGCCAGCATCGTCTTGCCGACGCCCGGCACGTCCTCGATCAGCAGGTGTCCCTCGGCCAGCAGGACCGTGACGGCGACCTCGACCACGTCGGGTTTGCCCTCGATCACCTGCTCGATCGCCCGGCGGACCCGGCCCGCCACCTCGGACAGCTCGTCGAAGTCCCCGGCCCCTGCCAGCGCCGAGCTGGTCGCGGTGGTGCTCACCCTGTGTCCTCCCCATTCGTTGACGGCCGACACATTCTCACCCGGTGTAGGGGTCCGGCCTAGAGCAGCGGAAGTTTCGTTACCTGGCGTTTCGGTGTTCATCGGCACAGGCCCTCACCGGCGTCGGTCGGAAAGTCGTCCCTCCAAGCGTACGGGTGCGGAAAACCCTTCGCGGAAGAGAAGCAGAAGAGAAGCAGTGCGGCGGGTTCGGGGCGGCACGTGGGGGAAATGGGGCGGAAGTTGGTTGACGGTGGTGGAAAGTGGAGTAAGGTGGAGCGCAGTGGAACTGAAGTGGTGGAAACAGCTCGCCTGAGACGGAGAGTCCGCAACGGGGAGGTGGAGCGTGTTCCTCGGAACTCACTTCCCCAAGCTCGACGACAAGGGACGGCTGTTCCTGCCGGCGAAGTTCCGGGAGGAGCTGGCAGAGGGCCTGGTGATCACCCGTGGACAGGAGCGGTCGCTGTCCGTGTGGCCCGAACGCGAGTTCGTCCAGCTGACCGAGCAGTTGAAGCAGGCCCCGATCACCAACAAGGGTGCGCGGGACTACCTGCGGATGCTGTTCGCCGGCGCCTCGAACGAGGTGCCGGACAAGCAGGGCCGGGTCACCATCCCGCCGATGCTGCGCGATTACGCGGGACTGGATCGCGACTGCGTCGTCATCGGGGCGATGAACCGGGTGGAGATCTGGAACACGGAGAACTGGAACAGGTACTCCGCGGAGCAGGAGCAGGCGTTCGCCGACCTCTCCGAGGAGGTCCTGCCGGGGATCTTCTAAAGCTGAACAGTGGGCGAGCAGGACCACGAGCGAACCGACCGTCCGGTGAGATCACGGGTCCGACTTCCGACCTCGAGGTGTTGGCGTCACTTCCCCGGCGCCAAGACCGGAGGTACTTCCCCGGAAGGCGTACCCGTGATCTGACCGGACGGTTCTGCATCCGCCCCCGACGAACAGCGCACAGCGGTACGGCACCGGGTCCGCGACCCCGGTGCGGAGAGGCAGGACGAACACCACACAAGACCTGCGGGGGCAGGGTCGCTCCCGCGGCGACGGAAGGGTCGAGGATGGACGCTGCGGAGCGGCATGTGCCGGTGATGCTGGAGCGCGTGGTCGCGCTGCTGGCTCCCGCGCTCGCGCACCCCGGCGCCGTCCTGGTCGACGCGACCCTCGGTCTGGGTGGTCACTCGGAGGCGTTCCTGCGCCGGTTCCCCGACGCCCGGCTGATCGGTCTCGACCGTGACCCCGAGGCGCTCCGGCTGGCCGGCGAGCGACTGACGCCGTACCAGGAGCGCACCACGTTCGTGCACGCCGTGTACGACGAGCTGCCGCGGGTGCTCGCGGACCTCGACGTACCGGCGATCGACGGCATCCTGTTCGACCTCGGCGTCTCGTCGATGCAGTTGGACGAGGCGGAGCGCGGTTTCGCCTACGCGCAGGACGCGCCGCTGGACATGCGGATGGACAGCACCGGCCCGACCACGGCCGCGGACATCGTGAACACCTACAGCGCGGCCGACCTGGCCCGCGTGCTGTTCCAGTACGGCGAGGAGAAGTTCGCCCGGCGGATCGCGGACCGGATCGTGCGGGAGCGCGAGACCGAGCCGTTCACCACCAGCGCGCGGCTGTCCGAGCTGGTCCGCAACGCGATTCCGCAGGCGGCCCGGCGGACCGGCGGGCACCCGGCCAAGCGGACCTTCCAGGCGCTCCGGATCGAGGTGAACGGCGAGCTCGACGTACTGCGGCGGGCGCTGCCGGCCGCGATCGAGGCGCTGGCGCTGCACGGCCGGATCGTGGTGATGAGCTACCACTCGCTGGAGGACCGGATCACCAAGCAGACGTTCGCCGCCGGCACCAAGTCCGACGTACCGGACGACCTGCCGGTGATCCCGGCCGGGCACGAGCCGTACCTGAAGTTGCTGACCCGGGGTGCGGAGAAACCGACCGAGGAGGAGGTCGCGGCGAACCCGCGGGCCGCCTCCGCGCGCGTGCGGGCGGCCGAACGCGTCCGGGAGAAGGGGCTGGTGGCCTGATGAGTACTGTCTTCAGCCCGTCGAAGGCGCGGGTGACCCCGGCGGTCACCACCGCCAAGCGGCCGGAGCCGAAGCTGCGGGTGGTCTACGGCGCGCCGTTCCGGCCGCCGCGGATGCCGTTCGTCATCTTCGTGGTGTCGCTGCTGGCGGCCGGCCTGGTCGGGCTGCTGCTGCTCAACACGGAGCTGCAGAGCGGGACGTTCCAGGTGACCGAGTTGAACAAGCAGGCCGACCAGCTGAAGGACCAGCAGGAGCAGCTGGAGAAGCAGGTCCGCACGCTGGAGTCCCCGCAGCACCTGGCCGACTCGGCGCTGCGGATGGGCATGGTGCCGAACCCGAACCCGGTCTTCCTGCGGATGTCCGACGGCCGGGTGCTCGGCGTGCCGGAGGAGGGCAAAGCGGGCACGGGGGCGGCGATGTTCGGGCCGGGGATGGCGGCGACCACGCCGAAGGCGACCCCGAAGCCGCCGGCGACCGTGAAGCCGCCGGTGAAGCCGCCGGCCACCGTGAAGCCACCCGCGGCGACGGTGAAGCCGCCGGCGACCGGCACGACCGCACGCACTGGTACGGCGACGGGCACCAAGCCGCCCGCGCGGACGACGACCACCGGGGGATGATCGGATGACCGACCGACGGGGCAGCGAGCCGCCACGCAGGCGTGGTGAACCGGGGCGGACCACTCCGCCCCGCAAGGCTTCGCCTCGTCCGTCGTCGGCTACCGAGCGCACCCGCGCCACCCCGCAACGTCCTGAGTCCACCCGCGAACGCCTCCTCCGCAAAGCCCGCGAGGAGGCGCAGCGCGCGGCCGAGGATCAGGGCGCGCGCCGTCCGGTGAGGAAGGCCCCCGAGAAGAAGGCGCCGGCGAAGAAGGCCGCAGCCAAGAAGCCCATTGCCCGTAGGGGCCCGGCGGACGACCCGAGGGGAGCAGCAGGCGCCCCGAGGACGGCAGCGGCCAAGAAGGCAGCTGCTGGTCAGCGGCGGCCGGTCAAGAAGGCAGCGAAGAAGGGCTCGCCGCCGCGGAAGCGGGTGGAGGACCGGCGGACCCAGCAGCCCAGGAAGCGGCCGCCGCGGCCGAAGACGCGGAAGCCGCCGCGGACGCTGACGTTGGGGCGGCCGACGTTGCGGTTGCGGGTGACATTCGGGGTGATGGCGTTCGTGCTGTCGCTGTTCGCCGGGCGGCTCGTGCTGCTGCAGGGGGTGGACCCGGACAGCTACGCCCTGGCCGCGACCCGGGAGAACACCAAGCCGTTCGTGCTGCACGCTTCCCGCGGCGCGATCCTCGACCGGAACGGCGTACCGCTGAGCGTGTCCGAGGATGCGGTCGCGATCACCGCCGACCCGACGCAGACGAAGCCGGTCGCCCAGCAGCTCGCCCGGATCCTGGCGCCGAAGCTGACGGGTACGACGTACGGCAAGCTGGTGACCGCGATGACCGGGAAGGGGCGCTTCGCGTACCTGGCGCGCCAGGTCAGCCCGCAGATCTGGAACGGCATCGAGGCCGAGCTGAAGGCGAAGAACGCCGCGATCGCGCAGGAGAACAAGAGCAAGCCGCACGATCAGCAGGCTCCGCTGCTGGCCGGGATCTACACCGAGGAAGACCCGATCCGCAGCCACCCGAACGGCACCATCGCGGCCAATGTGGTCGGCGTGGTCGGTGCCGACGGCAAGGGCCTGGCCGGCCTCGAGTACGGGATGGACGACAAGCTGTCCGGCCAGGACGGCAAGGCGATGTACGAGGTGGACACCAAGGGCAACAAGATCCCGAACGCCAACCACACCGTCCAGGAGCCGAAGCCCGGCCTGACCGCCCAGCTGACCCTGGACGCGGACCTGCAGTGGTTCGCGGAGAAGCGGATCGAGCAGGCGGTCAAGCAGTACAAGGCCACCGGCGGCACGGTGATCACCGCGGACGTGAGGACCGGCGAGATCCTGGCGATGGCCAACTACCCGACGTTCGACCCGAACAAGCCGGTGAAGTCCAGCCAGCTGTACAACCCCGCGCTGGAGCAGGTGTACGAGCCGGGCAGCGTGCAGAAGGTGGTCACCATGGCCGCGCTGGCCGACGCCGGGTACATCGACCTGAACACCAAGCTGAAGGTGCCGGGCAGCATCGAGGTGCAGCGCCGCACGGTCCGGGACCACTTCTCCCACGGCACCCTCGACCTGACCATCGCCGGTGTGATCGCGAAGTCCTCGAACGTCGGCACGATCATCGCCTCCCGGGAAATGCGGATCCCGCAGTTCGTGAAGTACCTGAAGGACTTCGGGTTCGGTGAGCCGACCGGACTGAACTTCCCCGGCGAGAGTCGGGGCGTGATGCCGCCCGGTGACGAGTGGAGCGAGCTGACCCGCTCGCAGGTCGCGTTCGGCCAGGGGCTCGCGGTCAACGCCGTCCAGATGACCGCCGCGGTGAACGCGGTCGCCAACGGCGGTGTCTACGTGCCGCCGAAGCTCGTCCGGAACTACGTCGACGAGAACGGCGCCGTCGTCCCGAACCCGGGCGGTCCGGCCCGCCGGGTGGTCAGCGAGAAGGCGGCCAAGGAGGTCGCCACGATGATGGAGGCGGTCACCGCCAAGGGCGGCACCGCGACCCAGGCCGCGATCGACGGTTACCGCGTGGCCGGCAAGACCGGCACCGCGCAGCAGGTCGACTCCGCCTGTGGCTGCTACCGCAAGTGGGCCACCTCTTTCGCCGGATTCGCTCCGGCCGACAACCCGCGCTTCGTTACGTACGTCGTACTCCAGAACCCGACCAACGGTCGCAGTGGCGGTGGACAAGGAGGACCGGTGTTCCGTGACGTGATGAGCTACGCGCTGCAGAAGTACGTCGTACCCCCGACGGGTGCGAAGCAGCCTGTCGTGCCGCTCGAGTGGTGACGCAGGGTCAGGTGGGAGTTACACGGGCTGGAGCGGTAGCCTCAGGGCCCGTGTCCACACCTACCGCCTCCGGCGGAGCCGTTGCGGCGATCAGGCCGCGGCATGTCGTCCCGGTCAGTCTCACCGAGATCGCCCGGACCGCCCACGCGCGGATCCCGACCAGCAGCACGATCGAGGTGACCGGGGTCTCGCTCGACTCCCGCTCCGTCCTTCCCGGTGACCTGTACGCCGCCCTGCCCGGTGCCGTCACGCATGGCGCGGCGTTCGTGGCGAAGGCGGAGCAGTCCGGCGCGGCCGCCGTACTGACCGACCCGACCGGCGAGGAGCGGGCCAGGGAGACCGGTCTGCCCGTGCTGGTGGTCGAGCGGCCGCGGGACGTGCTCGGCGCGGTCGCCGCCCGGATCTACGGTGAGCCGACGAAGGAACTGCACCTGCTCGGCGTGACCGGCACCAACGGCAAGACCACCACCAGCTTCCTGCTGGACTCCGTCCTGCGCCGGCTCGGCCCGGCCGCGCTGATCGGGACGATCCAGACCCGGATCGGGGACGAGGTGGTGAAGAGCGTCCGGACCACCCCGGAGGCGACCGACCTGCACGCGCTGTTCGCGGTCATGCGCGAGCAGGCGGTCGGCTGGTGCGCGATGGAGGTCTCCAGTCACGCGCTGGCGCAGGGCCGGGTGGACGGGGCCCGGTTCGCGGTCGCCGGGTTCACCAACCTGACGCAGGATCACCTGGACTTCCACAACACGTTCGAGGAGTACTTCGCCGCCAAGGCCTCGCTGTTCACCCCGCAGCGGTGTGATGTGGCCGTGGTGATGATCGACGACGAGTACGGGCGCCGCCTGGCCGCGCAGACCGTCGTACCGCTGGTGACCGTGTCCACGACCGGTGCGGCCGACTGGACGGTGGCCAACAAGCATCAGTCCGAGCACGGCACCACGGTGTTCGACGTCCAGGGGCCGGGGGAGACGCTGACGGTCGAGATCGGGCTGCCGGGTGACTTCAACGTGGCGAACGCGCTGCTGGCGGCGGTGATGCTGCGCCAGGTCGGCGTACCGGCCGAGGAGATCGCGGCCGGGTTGCGGACCGCCGCCGTACCGGGCCGGATGGAGACGTTCACCCGCGAGGACGGACTGGCGGTCATCGTCGACTACGCGCACACGCCGGACGCGGTCGAGCTCGCGCTGCGGGCCGCGCGCGGCGCGACCAAGGGGCGGTTGTACGCCGTCGTCGGCTGCGGCGGCGACCGGGACCAGGGCAAGCGCCCGGCGATGGGCGCCGCGGCCGCGCGGACCGCGGACGTGGTGATCATCACCGACGACAACCCCCGTAGCGAGGACCCGGCGGCGATCCGGGCGGCCGCGCTCGAGGGCGCCCGGGCCGCCGTACCAGGGGTCGATCTGCACGAGATCGGCGACCGCCGGCAGGCCATCGCCGGTGCGATCGACCTGGCCGGCCCCGGGGACACCGTCGTCGTGCTGGGCAAGGGCCATGAGACCGGCCAGGACGTCGGCGGTGTGATCCACCCGTTCGACGACCGCGAAACCGTGCGTGAGTTGCTGGAGGCAGAGCGGTGATCCCTGTCAGTTGCGGCGAGATCGCCGAAGCCGTCCGGGGCGAGCTGGTGGGCGTGGACCCGTCGGCCGTCGTCGACGGCGCGGTGGTGATCGACTCGCGAGCCGCGGTCCCGGGCGGGCTGTTCGTCGCCCTCCCCGGTGAGCGCGTCGACGGGCACGACTATGTCGGTACGGCGACCGAGGCCGGCGTCACCGTGTCGCTGACCACCCGAGCCGTCGACGGTTCGCCGTGCATCGTCGTCGCGGACACCCAGAAGGCCCTCGGCGACCTGGCCCGGCTGGTGGTGAGCCGGCTGCCCGGGCTCACCGTGATCGGGCTGACCGGGTCGTCCGGGAAGACGAGCACCAAGGACCTGATCGCCCAGCTGATCCGCCCGTACGGCGAGACCGTGTCGCCGGAGGGCTCGTTCAACAACGAGATCGGGCACCCGCTGACCGCGCTGCAGGCGACGGAGAACACGAAGTACCTGGTGGCCGAGATGGGTGCGCGGCACCTCGGCGACCTCACCTACCTGTGCGGGATCACGCCGCCGACGGTCGGGCTGGTGCTGAACGTCGGAACCTCGCACATCGGCGAGTTCGGCAGCCAGGACAACATCGCGCTGGCGAAGGGTGAGCTGATCGAGGCGCTGGCCCCGGGCGGCACCGCCGTACTGAACGCCGACGACCGGCGGGTGGCCGCGATGGCGAGCCGGACCGGCGAGCGGGTGATGACGTTCGGGGAGGCCGAGTCCGCGGATGTCCGGGCGACCGACGTCAAGCTGGACGCCGAAGGCCGGCCCGGATTCACGCTCCGGATCGGGGAGTTCAGCCGGGCGGTCCAGCTGCGGCTCGTCGGCGAGCACCACGTGTCCAACGCCCTCGGCGCGGCGACCGTCGCCGCGGCGGTCGGCCTCACCCCGGAGCAGATCACCGAAGGCCTCGCCGGCGCGACCGCGGTGTCGGCCGCCCGGATGGAGGTCACCGAGCGCGCGGACGGCGTGACCGTGATCAACGACGCGTTCAACGCCAACCCGGACTCGGTCCGCGCCGCGCTGAAGGCGCTGGTCGCGATCGGCCGCTCCCGCGGCGCCCGGACCTGGGCGGTGCTCGGCGAGATGCTCGAGCTCGGCGACACCTCCACCGACGAGCACGACGCGATCGGGCGGCTGGTGGTCCGGCTGGACGTCAACCGGCTGGTCGTCGTCGGCCCGGGCGCGAAACCGATCCATCTCGGCGCCTCGCTGGAGGGCTCCTGGGGCGACGAGTCGGCGTACGTCGACACGATCCCGGAAGCCCTGGACCTGCTCCGGGCCGAGCTGCGGGCCGGTGACGTCGTCCTGGTGAAGTCCTCGAAGGCGGCCAAACTGCGCAGCCTCGCCGACGCCCTGCTGGAGGACGCGCAGTGATCTCGATCCTGTTCGCCGGTGCCGTTGCGATGGTGCTGACGCTGCTCGGCACGCGCTGGGCGATCACCCTGCTGGCCCGGCGCGGCTACGGCCAGGAGATCCGCGACGACGGGCCGACCTCGCACCACACCAAGCGCGGTACGCCGACGATGGGCGGCACCGTCTTCATCGTCGCCACGATCATCGGCTACTTCGCCGCGAAACTGCTGACGATGTCGCCGCCCAGCGCGTCCGCGCTGCTGGTGCTGTTCCTGTTCGCCGGCATGGGCGCGGTCGGCTTCCTGGACGACTTCATCAAGATCTTCCGGCAACGCAGCCTGGGCCTGCGCAGCAAGGCGAAACTGGCCGGCCAGACGATGGTCGCGGTGGTGTTCGCCGTCCTCGCGCTGCAGTTCCCCGACGAGCGGGGCCAACGGCCCGCGTCGCCGTTCATCTCGTTCATCCGCGACATCGGCTGGCTGGAGTTGCCGCTGATCCTCGTGGTGATCTGGATCCTGCTGCTGATCGCCGGCATGTCGAACGGGGTCAATCTCGCGGACGGCCTGGACGGTCTGGCCACCGGTGCCTCGATGATGGTCTTCGGCGCGTACACCTTGATCTGCATCTGGCAGTTCAACCAGAGCTGTGCCACCGCCGAGGGCGCCGGAGCCAAGTGTTACGAGGTGCGCGACCCGCTCGACCTCGCGGTGGTCGCGGCCGCACTGACCGGTGCGCTCTTCGGCTTCCTCTGGTGGAACGCGTCGCCGGCGAAGATCTTCATGGGTGACACCGGGTCGCTGTCGCTCGGCGGCGCGCTGGCCGGCATGGCCGTGATGACCCGGACCGAGCTGCTGGTGCTGCTGCTCGGCGGTCTGTTCGTCATCATCACCGCCTCGGTGATCCTGCAGGTCAGCTACTTCAAGGTCACCAAGCGCACCACCGGTGTCGGCAAACGGATCTTCCGGATGGCGCCGCTGCAGCACCACTTCGAGATGCTCGGGTGGGAACAGGTGAACGTGGTGATCCGCTTCTGGATCATCCAGGGCCTGTGCGTCGTCATCGGTCTGGGCATCTTCTACGCGGAATGGGTGACCGGGTGAGGCTGGCAACACGCACTGACGACGGCTGGGCGACCACCCGGTTCGTCGTTTTCGGGTTCGGTACGGCGGGCTACGCGTGCGCTGACTCGCTCCTCCAGGCCGGCGCCGAGCACCTCGTCGTACTCGACGACCGGGACAACGAGGGGTTGCGCGAGAAGGCACAGATCCTCGAGACCCTCGGTGCCACCATCACGCTTGGCCCGGGCAGTACGGCGGAGCTGCCCAAGGACGTCGACGTGGTCGTGACGTCGCCCGGCGTACCACCGCATGCGCCGTTGCTGGCGCAGGCGGCCGAGCGGGACGTACCGATCTGGAGCGAGATCGAGCTGGCCTGGCGGCTGCGCGACCCGGCCAATGCCGCGCCTTGGCTGTGCATCACCGGCACCAACGGCAAGACCACCACCGTGCAGATGCTGACCGCGATGCTGACCGCGGCCGGCCACCGGGCTGTTGCCGCCGGCAACGTCGGACTGCCGTTGCTGGAAGCGGTCATGGACCCCGAGCCGTACGACGTGATCGCCGTCGAGCTGTCCAGCTACCAACTGCACTTCACCCACTCGATGTCCGCGCACTCGGCCGCCGTGCTGAACATCGCACCGGACCACGTCGACTGGCACGGCTCGCTGGACGAGTACGCGAAGGCCAAGGGCCGGATCTACGAGAACTGCCAGATCGCCTGCGTCTACAACGTCGCCGACCCGGCCACCGAGCAACTGGTGGTCGACGCCGACGTGATCGAGGGCTGCCGCGCGATCGGCTTCACCCTGGGTACGCCGGACATCTCGATGGTCGGCCTGGTCGACGAGCTCCTCGTCGACCGCGCGTTCGTCGAGCAGCGCGCGTCCTCGGCACTCGAGCTGGCCACGCTGGACGACATCACCCCACCCGCCCCGCACAACGTGGCGAACGCGCTGGCCGCCGCCGCGCTGGCCCGGTCGTTCGGCGTACCGGCAACCGCGGTGCGGGACGGATTGCGCGGGTTCCGGCCGGACAAGCACCGGATCGCGCACGTCGCCGAAGTTGCCGGAGCCAACTATGTCGACGACTCGAAGGCGACCAACCCGCACGCGGCGCAGGCGTCCCTGCTGGCCTACGAGCACGTGGTCTGGATCGCCGGCGGTCAGGCGAAGGGCGCGACCTTCGACGAACTCGTGGTCGCCGCCCGCGACCGGCTGCGCGCCGTCGTCCTGCTCGGCCAGGACAAGCTGGTGATCGCCGAAGCTCTCGCCCGACACGCACCGGATGTCCCGACGATCACCGTCGAGGCAACGGACACTGGAGCCATGGAGATCGTGGTGGGGGAGGCGGCGAAGCTTGCACAGGCAGGAGACACCGTGCTGCTCGCCCCCGGCTGCGCCTCCTGGGACATGTTCGCCAACTACGGAGCCCGCGGCGACGCCTTCGCCGAAGCCGTACTGCGGCTGGGCCACAGCTGATCCGGGGGTGATCGCGTGACGTCGATCGCGGATCAGCCGGATCAGAAGAAGCGGACCGACGACCGGCCGTGGGTCGCGGCCATCCGCGAGGTGCTCGACCGGCCGCTGACGTCGTACCACATCCTGCTCGGGGCGACCGGCCTGCTGTTGGTGCTCGGGCTGCTGATGGTGCTGTCGGCGTCCAGCGTGCTCTCGCTGCGCGCGAACGGGAACAGCTACACGATCTTCGTCCGGCAGCTGATCTGGGTCGGTGTCGGCCTGCCGATGGCGTACGTCGCCTCGCGGATGACTCCGCGGCACTTCCGGATGCTCGCGTACGTCGCCTTGCTCGGCTCGGTGTTCCTGCTCGTGCTGACCTACATCCCGGGTCTCGGCGTCGGGGTCAACGGCAACACCAACTGGCTGAACCTGGGCGGTCCGCTGCAGATCCAGCCGAGCGAGTTCGCCAAGCTCGCGCTGGTGATGTGGTGCGCGGACCTGTACGCCCGCAAGGAGAAACTGCTCACCCAGTGGAAGCACCTGCTGGTGCCGATGGTGCCGGTCTGCGGCCTGGTGATCGCCCTGGTCGTCGGCCAGCGCGACCTGGGGACGGCGCTGGTGCTGATGGCGGTGATGATCGGCCTGATCTGGATCGTCGGCGCGCCGACCCGGTTGTTCGTCGCGACCATCGTGGTGGTCGGCACGATCGCGTCGTACTTCGTCATCACCGCGAAGCACCGGATGGACCGGATCTCGTCGTTCTGGGACCCGTTCAACGACCCGTCCGGGGTCGGCTGGCAGGCGTACCACTCGTTCTACGCGCTGTCGACCGGCGGCTGGTGGGGGGTCGGCATCGGCAACAGCCGGCAGAAGTGGGGCAACCTGCCGGAGGCGCACACCGACTTCATCTTCTCCGTGATCGGTGAGGAGCTCGGCCTGGTCGGGTCGCTCACCGTGCTCGCCCTGTTCCTCACCCTGGCCTACGCCGGGGTGCGGATCGCGACCCGGAACACCGAGCCGTTCGTCCGCTACGCGGCGGCCGGGATCACCATCTGGATCATGGCGCAGACCCTGGTCAACCTGGGGGCCGTGATCGGACTGCTACCCATCGTGGGGATCCCGCTCCCGCTTTTGTCGTACGGTGGTTCCGCACTGCTGCCGACATTGATCGCGGTCGGTATGTTGCTGTCCTTCGCGAAGGCCGAGCCCGGCGCGCAGGCCGCCCTGAAGGAGACCAGGCGGCCGCGGTTCGGGTGGCTGCCGACGCGTTCGCACTGACGAGAGAACCCGCGGGAGCGTTGAAAGCTGTGCCCAGCATCGTCCTGGCCGGTGGCGGTACCGCCGGCCACACCTCACCCCTGATCGCCACCGCCGACGCCCTGCGCCGGATCGACCCCACCATCGAGATCCTCGCCCTCGGCACCGAGCGCGGCCTGGAGACCCGGGTGGTCCCGGAGGCGGGCTACCGGCTGGAGCTGATCCCGCCGGTGCCGCTGCCGCGCAAACCCACGCCGGCGCTGCTCGCCGTCCCCGGGAAGATGCTCGCCTCGGTGAGCGCCGCCCGCCGGGTGCTGGACGAGGCCAAGGCCGACGCCCTGGTCGGCTTCGGCGGCTACGTGTCCACCCCGGCGTACGTCGCCGCCTGGCGGCGGAAGACGCCGATCGTGGTGCACGAGGGCAACGCGGTGCCGGGGATCGCGAACAAGTTCGCCGCCCGCTACTGCACGCAGAACGTGGCCACCTCGTTCCCGGGCACCGACCTGCCGCACGCGTCGTACGTCGGCCTGCCGATCCGGCGGGCGATCTCGACCCTCGACCGGGCCGCCCTGCGCGCCGAGGCGCGGCAGTTCTTCGGGCTCGACCCGCAGGCGCCGACGCTGTTCGTGACCGGTGGCTCACAGGGAGCGCAGCGGCTGAACGAGGCGTTCGCCGGCGCCGCCGCCGACCTGCAGGCCGCCGGGATCCAGGTGATCCACGCGATCGGCCCGAAGAACACCCTCGAGGTCCCGCAGACCGGCCCGCTGCCGTACGCCGTCCTCCCGTACGTCGACCGGATGGACCTCGCCTACGCGGCCGCCGACCTGGTCGTCTGCCGCTCGGGCGCGAACACGGTCACCGAGGTCTCAGGCGTCGGCCTGCCGGCGATCTACGTTCCGCTGCCGCACGGTAACGGTGAGCAAAGACTGAACGCGAAGCCGGTGGTCGACGCGGGCGGCGGGCTGCTCGTGGACAACGCCGACGTCACGCCGGACTGGGTGCGCGCCACCGTGCCGCAACTTCTGCACGACTCCGCGCGTCTGACAGCCATGTCCACAGCAGCCCGAGGCGTCATCCGTACGGATGCCGACGAGCGATTGGCGCGAATCATCCTGGATGTGGTGGGGTCTGCTTCGTGATCGTCACCGCTCCTGACACGACGCTGCCGGCGGAGAAGCTCGGCAGAGTCCACTTCGTAGGTATCGGCGGCGCGGGCATGTCCGGGATCGCCCGGATCATGGCCTCCCGCGGGATCGAGGTCTCGGGCTCCGACGCCAAGGACGGGAAGGTGCTGGCCGCGCTGCGCGCGCTCGGCGCCACCTGCTGGGTCGGTCACGCCGCCGAGCACGTCGCCGAGGCCGACACGGTGGTGGTGTCCACCGCGATCCGCGAGACCAACCCCGAGGTGGTCGCCGCCCGGGCCGCCGGGATCCCGATCCTGCCGCGGGCCGCGGCGCTCGCCTCGGTGATGGTCGGCCGCCGGACGCTCGCGGTCGCCGGCACGCACGGCAAGACGACCACCACGTCGATGCTGACCGTCGCCCTGCAGCACTGCGCGGCCGACCCGTCGTTCGCGATCGGCGGCAACCTGAACGAGTCCGGCTCGAACGCCCACGACGGCACCGGCGACCTGTTCGTCGCCGAGGCGGACGAGTCCGACAAGTCGTTCCTGACCTACCGCCCCGAGGTGTCGATCGTCACCTCGGTCGAGCCGGACCACCTGGACAACTACGGCGACGAGGCCAGCTACCGGCTCGCCTTCGAGCAGTTCTGCGACCGGGTGATCCCGGGCGGCTTCATGGTGATCTGCTTCGACGACCCCGGTGCGCGCCGGCTGGCCGAGTTCGCCCGCGCTCGCGGCATCGACGTACGCACGTACGGCGAGTCCGGCGACGCGGACCTGCGGGTGACCGAGTTGACCGCGACCGGGGCGACACAGTCGTTCGTGCCGGTGTACCGCGGGCGCAAGCTGCCTCTGGTCCAGCTGCAGCAGGCCGGCAAGCACAACGCGCTGAACGCGTCGGCCGCGCTGACGGTCGGGCTCGGGCTCGGCTTTTCCGCGTCGGATCTGGCCGAGGGGCTGGCGTCGTTCACCGGCACCGGTCGGCGGTTCGAGTTCAAGGGGCTCGAGGACGGGGTGCGGGTGTTCGACTCCTACGCCCACCACCCGACCGAGCTGGCCGTCGACCTGACCGCGGCCCGGCAGGTGGCGGGGGAGGGGCGCGTGATCGCGTGCTTCCAGCCGCATCTGTTCAGCCGGACGCGGATCTTCGCGGCGCAGTTCTCCGAGGCGCTCGCGCTCGCCGACGAGGTCGTCGTGATGGACGTGTTCGCGGCCCGCGAGGACCCGGAGCCCGGCGTGACCGGTGCCCTGATCGCGAACCACGTGCCCCTGAAGCCGGAGCAGGTCCGGTTCGAGCCGTCGTGGTCCGCCGTACCGCAGGTGGTCACCGACCTGGCCGAGCCGGGCGACCTGGTGGTCACCCTCGGCGCCGGCGACGTGACGCTGATCGGCCCGGAGGTCGTCGGTCTGCTGGCCGAACGCGCCGCCGCCCGCGAGTCTGCGGCAGCAGCTCTCACTCCTGTGGTGGAGTAAAAGGGTGAGGTCTCCTGGATGAGCCAGAGCGTTGATCTGGCTCGGGCACAACAGCGGTTCGCGCGCCGGCAACGGCTGGTGCGGTGGCGGAGCTGGTTGCCGTGGGCGGTCGGCGGCGCCCTGCTGGTGCTCGGCGGCCTGGTCGTCTGGTTGTTCTACTACTCGTCCGCGCTGGCGGTCGGCGGCGTCCGGGTGAGCGGCGCGGATACGGTGCCGGTGGCAACGATCGAGAACGTCGCCGAGGCGCCGGTGGGAACGCCGCTGGCGAAGGTCGACCTTGGCGCGATCGCCGAACGGGTGCGGACGATCCCGGCGGTGGCGGACGCGCAGGTGACCCGGGCCTGGCCGGACAAGGTGGTGATCGTGGTCACCGAACGGGTCCCGGTGGTCGTGGTCACCGACGGCTCCCGGTTCGAGCTCGTGGACGCGACCGGCTCGGCGTTCAAGACGGTGCCGGACCGGCCGGCCGGGCTGCCGGAGGCCAAGGTGACCGGGGCCCGGCGGGACGTGACGATCCGTTCGGTGGTGACGGTTTCGGCCGCCTTGCCGTCCGCACTGCGGGCACAGGTGGGATCGATCTCGGCAGCGTCGCCGGACTCGGTCACCCTGCACCTCGGGTCCGGGGTGAAGGTCGTGTGGGGCAGTTCCGATGACAGCGAGCGCAAGGCGGCGGTACTCAGCGTGCTGATGAAGCGCAAGGCGACCGTGTACGACGTCTCCGCGCCCGATCTCCCTGTCACCAAAGGGGAAAAGCGGTGACGGATCACATCACGGGACAGTGCGGCGAGGCGCGTGGACTTTGGTTGGAAGCGTCCCGTACCGTGCGTCGTAATCTAAAGTTGACATAAGTCTAAGCATTCACTTGAGGTTCAGTCTTTTCGCTGGACAACGGGAAACGAACGAGGCGAGAGGCGCGGACGTGGCGGCACCGCAGAACTACCTGGCACTCATCAAGGTCGTCGGCATCGGCGGAGGCGGCGTGAACGCCGTCAACCGGATGATCGAGCACGGTCTGAAGGGCGTTGAGTTCATCGCCATCAACACCGACGCGCAAGCGCTGTTGATGAGCGACGCGGACGTCAAGCTCGACATCGGCCGCGAGGAGACCCGCGGCCTGGGCGCCGGCGCCAACCCGGCGATCGGGCAGAAGGCCGCCGAGGACCACGCGGAGGAGATCGAGGAGGCGCTGAAGGGCGCCGACATGGTCTTCGTCACCGCCGGCGAGGGCGGCGGCACGGGCACCGGCGGTGCGCCGGTGGTCGCCCGGATCGCCCGGTCGCTCGGCGCGCTGACCATCGGTGTCGTCACCCGGCCGTTCTCCTTCGAGGGCAAGCGCCGCGCCACCCAGGCCGAGGACGGCATCAGCACCCTCCGCGAGGAGGTGGACACGCTGATCGTCATCCCGAACGACCGGCTGCTGACCATCTCCGACCGCGCCGTGTCGGTGCTGGACGCGTTCAAGCAGGCCGACCAGGTGCTGCTGCAGGGTGTCTCCGGCATCACCGACCTGATCACCACCCCCGGCCTGATCAACGTCGACTTCGCCGACGTCAAGGCGGTCATGTCGAACGCCGGCTCCGCGCTGATGGGCATCGGCTCGTCCCGCGGCGAGGACCGCGCGGTCGCGGCGGCCGAGGCGGCCATCTCCTCTCCGTTGCTCGAGGCAAGTATCGAGGGTGCGCACGGCGTACTGCTGTCGATCGCCGGCGGGTCCGACCTGGGCCTGTTCGAGATCAACGAGGCCGCCCAGCTGGTGTCGGAGTCGGCGCACTCGGACGCCAACATCATCTTCGGTGCGGTCATCGACGACGCCCTCGGCGACGAGGTGCGGGTGACGGTGATCGCGGCCGGCTTCGACGGCGGGATGCCGAAGCGCCGCGAGCAGGCGATGAACGCCGCCCGCCCCCAGGCCACATCGCGTCCGGCGGCCGGCTCCGACGGCGGATCGTCGTACTCGGCGCCCATGCAGTCCGGATCGGGTGCCCCACCGGCCTCGTCCGCGACTCCGCCGGTGACCCCGGCCGGTGGGCAGCCCGCGTCGGCTCCCGGCGCGACTCCGGCCGCGCCGCCCGCGGCGGGCCAGGCGTCAGGCGCGCAGACCTCCGCCGGACAGACCCCAGCGGGGCAGGGGCCGGCCGGACAGACCTCCGCGGGGCATGCTTCGGCTGGGCAGGCGCCCGGCGGGCACGGCTCGACGGGCCAAACCGGCGGGCAGGGCTCGGCTGGACAGGCCGGCGGGCAGGGCTCGGCTGGGCAGGCATCGCCGGGTCAGGCAGGCGCGGCGGCGGCTGCCAACGGACAGGCTCCGGGGAACCCGCCGGTGCCGACCGACGACACCGTCCCGGTCCCCGCGCCCACGGAGGGCCGTCCAGGCGCCGGCACGACGAACTCGGCCCGCCCGCAGACCGGCGACCCGGTCCGCACCGTGCCGCCGACCGCGCAGCCCACGCCGCACACCCCGGCCTCGCCGACCACCCAGCACTCCTGGCCGGTCAACGGCCCCAGCGGCTCCTCCTCGTCGACCCCGTCGACGCCGACCCGCCCACCCCGCAAGCCCGAGCCCGAAGAAGACCTCGACATCCCCGACTTCCTCAAGTAGCCCGTCGTACGTCGGCGGGGCGGGTCCCGGGGCCTTGCACCTGCGGCGGTGGGCTTGAACACGAAATAACCTGGGTCGACTCCCCAGTTCCTGTGTCAGCCCACGGGACCGGCCCGCGCGTCCTGCGGTAAGCAGTGTCGTGGCCGGTAGGCTCTGGATGTGTTCGGGTACGACGAGGTCCGCCGTGATGTCCGCTTCGCCTTCACCGACCGGTACGGCGGTGTGAGCACGGCGCCGTACGGCGAGCTGAACCTCGGCGGAGCGGGTGAGGATCCCGAACGGGTCGGGGAGAACTTCCGGCGGATCGCGGACGCGTTCGGCGTCCGGCCGGAGGCGGTCGTCCGGGTCAGCCAGGTCCACGGCCGCGACGTCCACGTGGTCCGCCCCGGCGACGAGCTGCCGCCGGCCCGCATCCCGAAGGCGGATGCGCTCGTCACCACCAGGCCCGACGTGGTCCTCGCCGTCCGGGCCGCCGACTGCCTCCCGGTGCTGCTGGCCGCGGAGGGTGTCATCGGCGCGGCCCACTCCGGCCGCAAGGGCATGTACGCCGGCGTCGTACCCGCCACTGTGGACGCGATGCGCGAGCTCGGTGCGGACCGGATCACCGCCGTCCTCGGGCCGTACGCGTGTGGCAACTGCTACGAGGTGCCGGCCGAGATGCGGGCGGAGGTGGCCGAGCGGGTGCCGGCGTCGTACGCCGAGACGAGTTGGGGGACACCGTCGATCGACGTCGCCGCCGGGGTGCGGTCGCAGCTGGAGGAGCTCGACGTCGAGGTGGTCGACGCGACCGCCTGCACGATCGAGTCGGAGGACCTGTACTCCTACCGGCGGGAAGGCCCCGTCAGCGGCCGGCTGGCCGGGCTCGTCAAGTTGGCCGGCTGATGACGACGCGTGCCGACGAGCTGCGGGACAACGTGCGGCTGGTGCGGGAGCGGATCGAGAAGGCCTGTGAGGCGGCCGGGAGGACCCCGGACGAGGTCACCCTGGTCGCGGTCACCAAAACCTTCCCAGTCAGCGATGTGCGGGCGCTGACGGCCCTCGGAGTGCGGGACGTGGGCGAGAACCGCGAGCAGGAGCTCAAGGTGAAGGCGCCGGACTGTCCGGACGTCACCTGGCACTTCGTCGGCCAGTTGCAGTCGAAGAAGGCCCGTTCGGTGGTCCGGTACGCCTCGGTCGTGCACTCGGTGGACCGGTCGTCGCTGGTGACCGCGCTCTCGAAGGCCGCGGTCGCGGAGGAGCGGACCGTGCGCTGCCTGCTCCAGGTGAGCCTGGCGTCGTACGGATCGGCCGACGCCGCCACCGGCGCCGGACGCGGGGGAGTCGAGCCGTCCGCCGTACTCGAACTGGCTGCGGAGGTGGCCGCCGCGGACGGGCTGGAGCTCGGCGGCGTGATGGCGGTCGCCCCGCTCGGATCGGACCCGGACGAGGCCTTCGCCGGGCTGCGGGACGTAGCCTCCCGGCTACGCTCCGAACATGCCGGCGCGGACTGGATCTCGGCCGGGATGACCGGCGATCTGGAGGCGGCGATCCGGCAGGGAGCGACACACGTGCGCCTAGGGCGCGCCTTACTCGGAACCCGTACTCCGCCGGGTTAGTGTCGACATCGAGCAGGTTTTGCTTCCTGCTCACCGTTGTCGTCGAACCGGATCGAGGGGCTGGAGGGCCATGAGCGGCGCGCTGCGCAAGATGGGTGTCTACCTCGGCTTGGTCGAGGACGGGGAGCGCTACAACGCGCGGTACGACGACTACGACGAGTACGACGACTACGACGAGGACGCGGTCGAAGCCGTCGACGGGGAGTCCCACGAGACCGAGCCGGTGCCTGCCGGCCGGGACGGCCGCGAGTCCCGCGAGACGCAGGGCGCGACGGTCAGCAAGTTTCCAGATCGACGTGGTGTCGCACCGTCCCCGGAGGTTACCGAGTTGGCCCGCATCACCACCGTGCATCCGCGCAGTTACAACGAGGCGCGGGTCATCGGTGAGCACTTCCGCGACGGCACGCCCGTCATCATGAACCTGACCGAGATGGACCACGCCGACGCCAAGCGCCTGGTCGACTTCGCCGCCGGGCTGATCTTCTGCTGCCGTGGCTCGATCGAGCGGATCACCACCAAGGTGTTCCTGGTCTGCCCGCCGAACGTGACGGTGGCCGCCGAGGAGAAGGAGAAGATCGCCGCGGACGGGTTCTACAACCAGAGCTGACGCCTCGCGTCCGCCACGGTTTCCGTCGGTCTTCTACACTCATTGACGACATGGTTGCTTTAGCGCTCGTCCTCACGGTTCTCAGCTGGGTCCTGCTCGCCTTCTTCCTGATGCTGGTGGCGCGGTTCGTACTCAGTCTGATCGTCATGTTCGCGCCCCAGTGGCACCCCAAAGGGCCGCTGCTGCTGTTCTTCGAGCTGATCTACTCGGTCACCGATCCGTTCCTGCGCCCGCTGCGGCGGATCCTGCCCCCGATCGGGGCCGGTGGGATCCGGATCGATCTCTCGATGCTGATGCTGTTCGTCATCGTCTCGCTGGCGATGTCGATCAACTCGACCGCCCTGCGTTCACTGTGAGCGTGAGGACGCTGGGGACGGGGTAGGTAGAGTCTCGGAGAAACGGGGAACCTAGGCCGTTGTCGCCGCCCGGATTCCGTCATAAGACAACGAAGCGATAACGTGATCTACTGAGTCGCCGGGGTGAGAGCCACGGGGACTCCGCCAAGACACAGACAAACGAGGTGAAAGATGCCGCTGACGCCGGATGACGTCCGCTCGAAGCAGTTCACGCCCGTCCGACTACGGGAGGGCTACGACGTCACTGAGGTCGACTCGTTCCTCGACGAGGTCGAAGCCGAGCTCGAGCGACTTCTGGCCGAGAACGAGGAGCTGCGGGCCAAGCTCGCGGCGGCTCAGCGCGCGGGTGCGGGGCAGGACCGGCCGGTCGACCAGACCGCCGCGCTGCCGCCCGTCGTGCAGCAGCCCAAGCCCCCGGTCGTGGTCGAGAAGCCGGAGGAGAAGCCACCCGTCGTCGCGCCTGTAGCGGCCGCGGGGGCTGCTGCGGCGGCAGGGACCGTCGGTGACGCCTCCAGCTCGGCCGTGCGGCTGCTGGAGATGGCCACCAAGCACTCCGACGACCTCGTCCAGGAGGCGAAGGACACCGCCGACAAGATCATCGGCGAGGCCCGCGCCAAGGCCGAGCGGCTGGAGAACGAGGCGCGTGGCAAGGCCGACCGGATGACCGGCGAGGCCCGTGCCCGCGCCGAGAAGCTGGACGGCGAGATCGCCGAGCGCCGGGCCCAGATGCTCGGCACCCTGGAGAAGCAGAAGGGCCAGCTCGAGCGGACGATCGACGACCTGCACGCCTACGAGCGCGAGTACCGCAGCCGGCTGAAGACCTACTTCACCGAGCAGCTCAAGGCGCTGGGCAACGGCGACGACACGCTCAGCCCGCGCAACGGCTTCCGCCCGGAGGCCCGCGCCCAGGCGCACGGTCACGGCGTGTAAGACACAACACCTCGAGAAGAGGCGGTGCTTTCCGGCGGCACCGCCTCTTCGTCATGTCCGGACCCTTCTGACCGAGGGTTCCCCGCCGGTGACAAGCAGTTACGGCCAGGCCGGTACGTCGCGCGCCGGGCCGGCGCGAGCCCGGGACTTCGGGCCCGCGCCGTGCGGCCGCCGCGTCAGGCCTTGGTCAGCCAGTAGGTCAGGTGCAGGTCCTCGTCGGTGCCGGTGGCAACGTCGGCGGACTCCGACGGGGCGGACTGGCTGAGCTCGACGGCCAGCACCTCGCGGGCGATCTCGTCCGCGTGCTTGCCGAGAGCATCGGTCAGGTCGGCGTCGGTCGAGGTCAGCCAGACCTTGATCCGGTCGGAGACCTCCAGGCCGGCGTTCTTCCGGGCCTCCTGCAGCGTCCGGACCACCTCGCGGGCCAGCCCGGCCTGCTTGAGCTCCGGGGTGACCTCGAGGTCGAGGGCCACGGTCTCGCCCTGCTCGTTGACCACCGACCAGCCCTCCCGCGGCCGCTCGGACAGTAGGACCTCCGCTTCGCCGACCTCGACGTCCTCGCCGTCGACCACGACGGTCGCCGTACCGGACGTCTTCAGGGCGGCGGCCAGCGCGGCCGCGTCGGCCGCGGCGATCGCGGCCGCGACCACCGGGGTCTGCTTGGCGAACCGCTTGCCGAGCTCGCGGAAGTTGCCCTTCGCGGAGAACTCGACCAGGTCGGCGCCGGCCGACGACAGCGGCTCGACCGAGCCGACGTTCAGCTCGTCGGCGATCTCCCGCAGGAGCTCCGAGGACAGGTCCGCGATCGCGGCCGAGCCGACGAGCGCGCGGGACAGCGGCTGGCGCGTCCGCACCTTCGCCTCCGCCCGGGCCGACCGCCCGAGCTCGACGACCCGCCGGGCCATCGACACGTGCTGCGCGAGACCGTCGTCGATGAGCGCGGCGTCGTACGTCGGGAAGCTCGACAGGTGCACCGACTCCGGCAGCTCCGGGTTCACCGGGCGGAACACGTCCTGCCAGACTCGCTCGGTGACGAACGGCGTCAGCGGCGCCATCACCCGGGTGAGTACGTCGAGCGTCTCGTGCAGCGTGGCGAGCGCACCGGGCTCGCCGGCCCAGAAGCGCCGCCGAGAGCGCCGGACGTACCAGTTCGAGAGCACGTCGACGAACGAGTTGATCAGCGACCCGAGCCGCTGGGTGTCGAAGTCGGCGTACGCCTGGTCGGTATCGCGGACCAGCCGGTGCGTCTCGCTGACCAGCCAGCGGTCCAGCACCGAGCGCTCGGCCACCGGCGGTACGTCGGCCGTCGGCGACCAGTCGGCCAGCCGCGCGTACAGGGCGTGGAAGGCGACCGTGTTCCAGTAGGTGAGCAGCACCTTCCGGACGATCTCGTTCAGCACGTTCGGGCCGATGCCGCGGGCCTTCCACGGCGACCCGGAGGCGGCCATGAACCAGCGCACCGCGTCCGCGCTGTGGTCGTCCATCAGCGGGATCGGCTCCAGGATGTTGCCCAGGTGCTTGGACATCTTCCGGCCGTCCTCGGCCATGATGTGCCCGAGGCAGACGACGTTGCGGTACGACGACTCGTCGAAGACCAGCGTGCCGACGGCCATCAGCGTGTAGAACCAGCCACGCGTCTGGTCGATCGCCTCGGAGATGAAGTCGGCCGGGTAGGACTGCCCGAACTTCTCCTTCGACCCCTCCGCCCACGGGTAGCCCCACTGGGCGAACGGCATCGCGCCGGAGTCGTACCAGGCGTCGATCACCTCGGCCACCCGCCGGGACACCTGCCCGCAGGTCGGGCAGTCGAAGGTGATGTCGTCGACGTACGGCCGGTGCGGGTCGGTGTCGCCGAGGTCCCGGCCGGCCAGCTCGCCGAGCTCGGCGAGCGAGCCGACGCACACCTGGTGGTCGTCCTCGCACCGCCAGATCGGCAGCGGCGTACCCCAGTAGCGGGAGCGGGAGACGGCCCAGTCGATGTTGTTCCGCAGCCAGTCGCCGTACCGGCCCCACTTGACCGAGTCCGGGTACCAGTTGGTCTTCTCGTTCTCCCGGAGCAGGGCGTCCTTCACCTGCGTGGTGCGGATGTACCAGGAGGGGAGCGCGTAGTACATGACCGGGGTGTGGCAGCGCCAGCAGTGCGGGTACGGGTGCTCGTAGGCGACGTGGCGGAAGAGCACACCGCGCTCCTGCAGGTCCTTGACCAGTGCTTCGTCCGCCTTCTTGAAGAACTGCCCGCCGACCAGCGGTACGTCGGCCGCGAAGTGGCCGTCGCTCTCCACCGGGTTCACCACCGGCAGCCCGTACGCACGGCACACAGCGAGGTCGTCCGCACCGAACGCGGGCGACTGGTGCACCAGACCGGTGCCGTCCTCGGTGGTCACGTACTCGGCGAGTACGACGTAGTGCGCCGGCTCGGGGAACTCCACCAGCTCGAACGGGCGCTGGTACGTCCACCGCTCCATCTCCCGGCCGCCGTACCGACCGGTGACCGTCCAGCCCTCGCCGAGCGTGTCCAGCAGCGGCTCCGCGACCACCAGCGACTCGGTGCCGTCGGTGGCGACGACGTACTGCACGTCGGGATGGACCGCGACCGCGGTGTTCGACACGAGGGTCCACGGGGTCGTCGTCCAGACCAGCAGCGATGCCTGACCCGCGAGCGGACCGGAGGTCAGCGGGAAGCGCACGTACACCGAAGGGTCGACCACGGTCTCGTAGCCCTGCGCGAGCTCGTGGTCGGACAGACCGGTGCCACAGCGGGGGCAGTACGGCGTGATGCGGTAGTCCTCGACCAGGAGACCCTTGTCGTGGATCTGCTTGAGCGACCACCAGACGGACTGCACGTACTCCGGGTCCATCGTCTTGTACGGGTGGTCGAGGTCCACCCAGTAGCCCATCCGGGTGGTGAGCTCGGCGAACGCGTCGACGTGCCGCAGCACCGACTCACGGCACTTGGCGTTGAACTCGGCGATCCCGTAGGCCTCGATGTCGTTCTTGCCGTTGAAGCCGAGCTCCTTCTCGACCGCGACCTCGACCGGCAGGCCGTGGCAGTCCCAGCCGGCCTTGCGCTCGACCGAGAAGCCCTTCATGGTCCGGTAGCGCGGGAACACGTCCTTGAAGACGCGGGCCTCGATGTGGTGCGTCCCGGGCATCCCGTTCGCGGTCGGTGGGCCCTCGTAGAAGGTCCACGGCGGGTTGCCGGCCGACTGCTCCAGGCTCTTGGCGAACGTGTCGTGCTGGTCCCAGTGGACAAGCACCTCCCGCTCGAGCGCGGGGAAGTCCACCTGCGCCGGGACCTGCCGCCACGGAGTTGCTGCCATCTCTGTCGTCCTTCGTCGAGCGCTGCTGCGTGCTGGACGAGGGACGAAGCACCGGCGATTCCTTCGCCGGGCCGCGCGGTACCACCCTCCTTGGTGACCCGAAAGTTGCGGCCACCCACTTCCTTGTCGCGCCGCTGCCGGTTCTAATGGGTCCTTGCGGACTGTTCTTCCGGCGGCTCCGGGGTGATGGCCCCATCACTGCCGTGCGGATCGCGGTTGTCAGTGTACGACGGCGTACCGGGCAACTACGAATCGTTAATCGGTGGTCAGGCGAGTGCCGAGCCAGGAGAATTCTGCTGCCGCACGGGCATGGTCCGAGGGGGAGGGGAAGTACGTAACAAGGCTGTGACGCGCGGAACACGGGGTGAATTTGAAGAACCGACTACCGTATGTCCACGGTCTGCGCGTCGGACTGGCACGTGGTGGACACGTGGCCTACTGTCTTGCGACCAGTCCGCTTCAGTCTCCGACGAAGGCAGGGGGTAGCTGACCGTGGCTACATCGGCTCCCAAGAAGTCCGCCCCCCAACGCACCGCCGCGGCCAAGAAGAGTGCCGCGACATCCGCCGAGCCGGCCCCGAAGAAGGCGGCCCGTAAGGCACCGGCGAAGAAGGCGTCGCCGGCGACCAAGGCTTCCGCGAAGAAGACGGCGGCGAAGAAGTCGACCGGCACCTCCGCGGCCAAGAAGACTCCGGCCAGGAAGGCCCCTGCCAAGCAGGCACAGACGAAGAGGGTGGCCATGAAGACGAACGAGAACAGGACCCCGGCGACGGCGCCGGCGAAGTCCGCAGCACACAAGGCAGAGACCCTCACGGTGAAGTCCGGCGAGAACCCGTGGACCGCGGCCGAGCTGGCCGAGCTGCGTGGCGAGCTGGAAGCCGACGTGGTGCACCTGAAGAAGGAGATCCGCGACGCCGAGCAGGAGATCGTCGGGCTGCTGCGTGACGGCGGTGACGGTGCCGGCAACGACCAGGCCGACGTCGGCTCGACCACGCTCGAGCGCGACCACGAGATGTCGCTGGCGAACAACGCCCGGGACATGCTCGACCAGATCGAGCGCGCGCTGGCCCGGATCGAGGACGGTACGTACGGCGTCTGTGAGAGCTGTGGCAACGCGATCGGCAAGGGTCGGTTGCAGGCGTTCCCGCGTGCGACACTGTGCGTGTCATGCAAAGAACGCGAAGAACGCCGCTGAGCGACCCCGACACGTCCCAGGCAGGGGACACCCCCGCCGAGCCCACGGAACCGGCCGACTCCCCGTCGGCCGGTTCTCCGTCGTCTCCGGACCCGGCCGGTGAGCCCCCCGCGCTCACGGAGGGTGACAGCCCACCGCGGCGGCCGTCCTGGAAGCTGATGGCGCTGTTCGCGGCGGTCGGGCTGCTGATCCTGTTCCTGGACCAGTTCACCAAGGCGCTCGCGCTGCAGCACCTGACGCCCGGCGAGCCGGTGAACGTGATCGGGAGCTTCCTGAAGTTCAACCTGATCCGGAACTCCGGCGCCGCGTTCAGCCTCGGTGCCGGTTACACGCCGTACATCAGCGCGATCCAGATCGCCGTCGCGCTCGGCGTGATCTGGCTGTCCCGCAAGCTCGGGTCGGTCGGCTGGGCGGTCGCGTTCGGGTTCCTGTTCGGCGGCGCGGTCGGCAACATCCTGGACCGGATCTTCCGCGAGCCGTCGCCGTTCCACGGCCACGTGGTCGACTTCCTGCAACTGCCGCACTGGGCGATCTTCAACATCGCGGACATGGCCGTCACTTCGGCCGCCGTCCTGCTGGTCGTCCAGACGCTGCGCGGGATCCGGCTCGACGGGACGAAAGAACAGCGGAAGTGAGCGGCGACTCGCGCACCCTGGTGGTCCCGGACGGCCTGGCCGGCGAGCGCCTGGACGCGGCGCTGTCCCGGCTGTTCGGCGTGTCCCGGACCAAGGCGGCGGAGCTGATCGAGTCCGGGCTGGTCCAGGTCGACGGCGCCCCGGCGGCCAAGTCGGCCCGGGTCGCGGCCGGCGTCCTGCTGGACGTCGAGCTGCCACCGCCGCCCGGCGAGGTCACCGTCGTCCCCGAGACCGTCGAGAACCTGCGGATCGTGTACGACGACGACGAGATCGTGGTCGTGGACAAGCCGGTCGGCGTGGCCGCGCACCCGTCGCCCGGGTGGACCGGCCCGACGGTGATCGGCCACCTGGCCGGCGCCGGGTTCGCCATCTCCACCAGCGGCGCCGCCGAGCGCAAGGGCATCGTGCACCGGCTCGACGTCGGCACGTCCGGGCTGATGGTGGTCGCCAAGACGGAATACGCCTACACCGTGCTCAAGCGGGCGTTCAAGGAGCGCACGGTCAAGAAGATCTACCACGCGCTGGTGCAGGGCCATCCGGATCCGTTCACCGGCACGGTGGACGCGCCGATCGACCGTCATCCGCACCACGACTACAAGTTCGGGATCGTCGCCGGTGGCAAACCGAGCGTGACCCACTACGAGACGCTTGAGGCGTTCCGGTACGCGACGCTGCTCGAGATCACCCTCGAGACCGGCCGCACCCACCAGATCCGCGTGCACATGTCCGCCATCGGCCACCCCTGCTGCGGCGACCTCACCTACGGCGCCGACCCGGTGCTGGCCGAGCGCCTGCAGCTCAGCCGGCAGTGGCTGCACGCGATGCGACTCGGCTTCGACCACCCCGGCACCGGCGAGTACGTCGAGTTCACCTCGACGTACCCGGACGACCTCGACCACGCGCTCGACCTGCTGGTGGACAGCCAGTGAAGCTGTACCTCTCGTCGTTCCGCCTGGGCGACCACCCGGAGCGCCTGGTCGCCCTGCTGCCGCCGGCCGCCCGGGTCGCGGTCGTCTGCAACTCGATCGACGCCGAGGACCCCGCCGTACGCCGGGAGAAGGTCGCCGACGAGCTCACCTGGCTGACGGAGCTCGGGCTGCGGCCGGAGGAGCTCGACCTGCGGGAGTCCGCGGACCTGGCGTCGTACGACGGTGTCTGGGTGCGGGGCGGGAACGTCTTCGTCCTTCGGCGGGCGCTTGCCGACAGTGGTGTGGACCAGGTGCTGCCGGAGCTGATCCGTTCGGAGGCGCTCGTGTACGCCGGTTACAGCGCCGGCGCCTGCGTGCTGGCGCCCAGCCTGCGCGGACTCGAGCTGTGCGATCCCACCGACGCGGTCGACGGCGAGCTCATCTGGGACGGCCTGGGCGTCCTCGACCACGCCTTCGTCCCGCACCTCGACTCGCCCGGTCACCCGGAGACCGAGCTGGTCGCGAAGGTGGCCGCTCTCTACGACCAGACGGGCGTCGCCTACGTGCCGATGAGCGACGGCCAGGCGTTCGTCGTCTCGGGCGACCAGCGCGAGCTTGTCTAGAGCCGCTCGACCAGTCTGATCACCGCCGCGACCACCTCCGGCCCGTGGACCAGCGCGGCGTCGTTGTGGTCGGCGCCTGGGATCTCGACCAGGTCCTTCAGCGTCGGCGCGGCCTCGGCCACCTCGCGGCTTTGGCCGGCCGGTACGACGGAGTCGTCGCTGCCGTAAACCACGGAGACTGGTGCTTTCACCCGGGCGAGTTGCTCGGCGAGCGGGAAGCGGTCGCGGAGCAGCAACCGGACGGGCAGGAACGGGTAGTGAGCCTGCCCGACCGATGCCAGGTCCACGAACGGCGATCGCAGTACCAACCCGGCCGGTGCCTCCGAGGTCGCCAGCTCGGTCACCACGGCCGCTCCGAGGCTCTCACCGAAGTACACGATCCGGTCCGCCGGTACGCCGTACCCGACCAGGTACTGCTGGGCTGCCCGCACGTCCCGCGCCAGCCCCCGCTCACTCGGGCTGCCCTCGTTGCCGCCGTACCCGCGATAGTCGAACAGCAGCACGGTCAGCCCCTGAGCGGAGAGTGCGCGGGCGAGCGGCACCCGCCCGGCCCGATTGCCGCCGTTGCCGTTCGCGACCAGTACGGCGACGTCGCGCGCCGGCTGCTCAGCCGGCACCAGCCAAGCACCCAACCGCAGCCCGTCGCTGGTCGTCAGCTCGAACTCTCGGCCGATGCTCGCCGTCACCGGCGTGTTGTCGGGCAGGTAGATCAGCTGCCGCTGGTACCCCCAGAGCACGGCCAGCAGCAGGAGGACCACCGACACCAGGATCAGCGCCACCCGCACCATGCTCACAGTGTGCGCCCTTCAGGTTCCATCCGCCGCGGACTCCGGGTCCGGATAGCGACCGCATCGGCGTGCCAGGTCCGCCCCTCACGGAACTTGTCGGTGGGCCCGATTAGGCTGCTGCGAGTCACCCTCACTCACGCCCTGGGAGGTCTGCGCAGACATGGCGTCCAGCGACAGTTTCGTGCATCTACACGTGCACACCGAGTACTCCATGCTGGACGGCGCCGCGCGGATCGACGAGTTGTTCAAGACCGCCCAGGAGATGGGCATGCCGGCCATCGCCACCACCGACCACGGCTACGTGTTCGGTGCCTACGAGTTCTGGCGGACGGCGAAGAAGTACGACGTCAAGCCGATCATCGGCGTGGAGGCGTACCTGACGCCGCACACCCACCGCAGCGAGCGGAAGCGGGTCAAGTGGGGCGACGCGAACGCGGGCCGCGACGACGTCTCCGGCAGTGGTGCCTACACGCACATGACGCTGCTGGCGAAGAACACGTCCGGCATGCACAACCTGTTCCGGATGAGCTCGCTGGCCAGCCTCGAGGGCTACTACTTCAAGCCCCGGATGGACCGCGAGCTGCTGAACACCTACGGCCAGGGCCTGATCGCGACCACCGGCTGCCCGTCCGGCGAGGTGCAGACCCGGCTCCGCCTAGGGCAGTACAAGGAGGCCGTCGAGGCGGCCGCGGAGTTCCGCGACATCTTCGGCAAGGAGAACTTCTACTGCGAGCTGATGGACCACGGCCTCGGCATCGAGCGGGACATCCAGAAGGACCTGCTCAAGCTGGCCCGGGAGCTCGACCTGCCGCTGGTCGCGACCAACGACCTGCACTACACCAAGCCCGAGGACGCCACCGCGCACGCCGCGCTGCTGTGCGTCCAGTCCGGCTCGACGCTGTCCGACCCGAACCGGTTCAAGTTCGACGCGAACGAGTTCTACGTCAAGACCGCGGCCGAGATGCGCGAGGTCTGGAAGGAGCTGCCGGAGGCGTGTGACAACACGCTGCTGATCGCCGAGCAATGCGACGTCACCTTCACCGAGGGCGAGGGCCGGTTCATGCCGCGGTTCCCCTGCCCGGAGGGCCACAACGAGGAGTCCTGGTTCGTCGCCGAGGTCGAGACCGGTCTGCACCACCGCTACCCGGCCGGCATCCCGGACGCCGTCCGCAAGCAGGCGGAGTACGAGATCGAGGTCATCGTCTCGAAGGGGTACGCCGGCTACTTCCTCGTCGTCGCCGACTTCATCAACTGGGCCAAGAAGAACGGCATCCGGGTCGGCCCGGGCCGTGGTTCCGGCGCCGGCTCGATGTGTGCGTACGCGATGAAGATCACCGACCTGGACCCGCTCCAGCACGGCCTGATCTTCGAGCGCTTCCTGAACCCGGAACGCATGTCGATGCCCGACTTCGACGTCGACTTCGACGACCGCCGCCGCCCCGAGGTGATCCGCTACGTCACCGAGAAGTACGGCGACGACCGGGTCGCGATGATCGTCACCTACGGCACGATCAAGGCCAAGCAGGCGATCAAGGACGCCGGCCGGGTGCTGGACTACCCGTTCGCGATGGGCGACCGGATCACCAAGGCGATGCCGCCGACGGTGATGGGCAAGGACATCCCGCTGTCCGGCATCTTCGACTCCACCCACAAGCGGTACTCCGAGGCCACCGAGTTCCGCCAGCTGTACGAGGCCGACCAGGACGTCCGCAAGATCGTCGACACCGCCCGCGGCCTGGAGAACCTGAAGCGCCAGTGGGGGGTGCACGCGGCCGGCGTGATCATGTCCAGCGAGCCGCTGATCGACCTGATCCCGATCATGCGCCGCGAGCAGGACGGCCAGGTGATCACCCAGTTCGACTACCCGAGCTGCGAGACGCTCGGCCTGGTCAAGATGGACTTCCTCGGCCTGCGCAACCTGACGATCATGGACGACGCGGTCAAGAACGTCGAGGCCAGCCGCGGCATCACGCTGGACCTGGACGAGCTGGCCAAGACGCTCGACGACAAGCCGACGTACGACCTGCTCGCCCGCGGTGAGACGCTCGGCGTGTTCCAGTTCGACGGCGGACCGATGCGGGCCCTGCTGCGGCTGATGCGGCCGGACAACTTCGAGGACATCTCCGCGGTCGGCGCGCTCTACCGGCCGGGGCCGATGGGCGCGAACAGCCACACCAACTACGCCCTGCGCAAGAACGGGCAGCAGGAGGTCACCTACCTGCATCCCGAGCTCGCCGAGGCGCTCGAGCCGATCCTGGGGACGACGTACGGCCTGATCGTCTACCAGGAGCAGGTGATGGCGATCGCCCAGCAGCTCGCGGGCTACACGCTCGGCAAAGCGGACCTGCTCCGCCGGGCGATGGGCAAGAAGAAGCGTGAGGTGCTGGACGCGGAGTACGTCGGCTTCTCCGAGGGCATGAAGGCGAACGGGTTCTCCGAGGCGTCGATCAAGGCGCTCTGGGACGTGCTGGTCCCGTTCTCCGACTACGCGTTCAACAAGGCGCACTCGGCGGCGTACGGTCTGGTGTCCTACTGGACGGCGTACCTGAAGGCCAACTACCCGGCGGAGTACATGGCCGCCGTCCTCACGTCCGTCAAGGACGACAAGGACAAGATGGCCATCTACCTGAACGAGTGCCGCCGGATGGGCATCAAGGTGCTCCCGCCGGACGTGAACGAGTCCGACTCGAACTTCACCCCGGTCGGCACCGACATCCGCTTCGGCCTGTCCGCGATCCGCAACGTCGGCGTGAACGTTGTCGCCGAGATCGTCGCGGCCCGGGAGGAGAAGGGCCGGTTCACCGACTTCGTCGACTTCATCGACAAGGTGCCGCTGCCGGTCTGCAACAAGCGGGTGATCGAGTCGCTGGCCAAGGCCGGGTCGTTCGACTCGATGAGCCACGCCCGGCGCGCGGTCGTCGCGGTGCACGAGCAGGCCGTCGACGAGGCCATCGACCTGAAGCGGAACGAGGCGCACGGGCAGTTCGACCTGTTCTCGATGGGCGACGACGAGGCCGACGAGGGCGAGGGCAACAGCCGGCTCACGGTCACGGTCCCGGAGATCGAGGAGTGGGACAAGGCCACCAAGCTCGCGCACGAGCGGGACATGCTGGGGCTGTACGTCTCCGACCACCCGCTGTTCGGGGTCGAGCACGTGCTCACCAACGGCTCGGACTGCACGATCGGTCAGCTGCTCGCGGACGAGGACCGGCCGGACGGCAGCCGGGTCACGATCGGCGGCCTGGTCACCGCGGTCCAGCGCAAGGTGAACAAGCGCGGCGACATCTACGCGATCGTCACCATCGAGGACCTCGAGGGTTCGATCGAGGTGATGATGTTCTCCTCGGCGTACCAGCTGCACGCGCACCTGCTGACCAACGACGCGATCATCCTGATGAAGGGCCGCGTCCGCCGCCGCGAGGACCGCCTCGAGCTGAGCGGCGACGAGGTCGTCGTCCCGGACCTCACCGAGGGCCCGAGCGGACCGGTGGTGATCACGATGGCGGTCAACCGGTGCACCCAGCCGGTCGTGGACCAACTCCGGGACATCCTGCAGTCCCACCCCGGCATGACCGAGGTCCAACTGCGCCTCCAGGCCCGCCAGAAGACCACAGTCATGCGCATCGGCGACCGCTTCCGCGTCACCCCCACCTCAGCCCTCATGGCGGACCTCAAAGCCCTCCTAGGCCCCTCCTGCCTCGCCAGCTGAGAGAAGCAGGTGGATGCAGAAGATGAGTGCCGCCGGCCGGACATGCAAAGGCCCCGGGGGGTTTCCCTGGCCGAAGCCGGTACGCCATGATTCCCGGGGCTCTCGTGCCCACGAATACTACCAGCCGTCGGCGATTCGCGAGAAGGTGTGCGCCAGGTGAACCAGCCGACTCATCGGCCCATGCAGGCAGGCCGGAGGGCGCCCTGGACATTGGAGAACCTGCTGTCCGAGGCCAGACTCGGCCCGTACCTCGCCGCCACGGACGGCAGTCTGACCTCGGCTCTGAACTTGTACCACTGGAACACCCGGATCAGCGCTGCCTTCCACGAAGTACTGCACTATGTCGAGGTCGAGTTGCGCAATGCCATGGACCGGCAATTGACCGCCTGGGCGACTGGACTTGGCGCACAAGCCTCTTGGTACTCCGATCCGGTGGTTCCATTGAGGCCGCCGACCCGCCGGAAGGTCGAAGACGCTCGGATCAACGCCACCAGAGGTGGGCAGATCGAGCTTCACGGCAAGGTCGTGGCGGAACTGATGCTGGGCTTCTGGTGGTCGCTGCTGTCCGATGAGTACAACCGGCGACTGTGGCAGCCGTGTCTGCAGTTCGCGTTCGACGGGCCGGTGCGCCGCGCGCGGCTGCACTCCGAGCTCGACGACCTGCGACGCCTCCGCAACCGGATCGCTCATCATGAGCCCGTCCACGCGCGGGATCTCGCAGCTGACCATCACCGTGTGCTGGACGTCGCGGGGCGTATCTCGCCCCGGCTGAGCGCGCGGATCCAGGCGGTCAGCCGAGTGCCTGATGTGCTCCTGGAGCGACCTGACCGGCGATCCGCCTAGCGTCCTGGAGCTCAGTCCGGGGTAGGTGAGTACCTGACTGCGGCGCTCCGGTTTGTCGATTGGGTGGGGTTGGTGGTGGTGCGGCACACTGTCGAGGTGACGGAACCTCAGCCAGTGCAGCCTTCGCCGTACCAGCCCCCGCCTGCGGGGGTTCCTTTCGGTACGCCGCCTCCGTCGGAGCCGGCGATGCCGTGGGCGAAGGCGATCGCGGTCACCGTGGTCGTGTTCCTGGTCGCCGGCGTGGTGGCCGGGTGGGCGTGGCAGCAGTTCTCGCCGCTCGCGCAGTACACCGTGGACGAGAACGGCGGGGCCCTCGGCGAGGAGCAGATGACCCGGATCTTCGGGCCGGACGGCACCTTCGCCGCGATCGGGTTCATCACCGCGCTGGTGCTCGGCGGTGCACTGTTCTGGTGGCTGCGGAACTACGGTCCGTGGTCAGTCGCGATCGTGGCCCTCGGCGCCGTTCTCGGCGCGGGAGTCGCGTGGGGTGTCGGCATGCTACTCGGCCACGATCCCGTCGAGCCGCGCCTCGAAGCTGCCAAGCCGGGTGACCTGGTGTCGGCGCCGCTCGAGCTGCACACGTGGACCCCTGCTGCGGCATGGTTGGTCGGTGCGGCACTGGCGGCCGCGATCATCGCCGCCACGACCTGGCGGGCCGATCCGGTTGCAACCACATCGCAACCTGGCGCGTCCGAGTCCTCGCCGCAGGTGCACTAGCCTGACTAGGCCCGGCGGGTGAGGCCGTTCGGGACCATGCGAGGGAGACTATGTCCGACCAGAACTACCCGCCCAATCCGCCGTACCCGGGTGGGCCGCAGCAGAACCCCGGTCAGTACGGCGGACAGCCGGGCAGCCAGCGTCCGCCGATGAATGCTCAGGGCAACCAACTGGGTCAGTGGCAGCAGCCCGGCCAGGGTCAACCCGGGCCGCAGCAGTCCGGCCCGCGGTACGGGCAACCTGGTCCGCAGCCGTCGGGTCCGCAGTACGGCGGTCAGCCGCAGAGCGGGCCTCAGGGCGGACCGCACTATGGTCAGCCGGGTGGCCCTCAGGGAGGCGCGCAGTACGGGCAGCCTGGTCAGCAGTACGGGCAGCCTGGCGGGCAGACGGCGTACGAGCACCTGCAGGTCGGCGGTCAGCCGCCGCAGGGTCCCGGGTACGGACCCGGCCAGCACCAGTGGCAGCCGGAGCCGAAGAAGAAGCGTGGCAAGCTGGTCCCGCTGATCGCGGCGCTGGCGATGGTGCTGGTGGTCGCCGGCGGCGGCATCTTTGCCTACGGCAAGCTCAACGGCGGCAAGCAGCCGGCCGCGGTGCTGCCGGGCAACGCGGTCGCCTACGCCCGCGTCGACCTGAACCCGTCGGCCGGCCAGAAGGTCGCCGCGATCCGCTTCATGCTGAAGTTCCCGTCGGTCAAGGAGAACCTCGGCCTGACCGGTGAGCAGGACGACCTGCGGCAGAAGCTGTTCGAGAGCATCAAGAAGTACGCCGGTGACGACCTGGCCGACGTGGACTACGAGAAGGACGTCAAGCCGTGGCTCGGTGAGCGGGCCGGCCTGGCCGCGCTGCCGTCCGCGGACGGCGACGACGAGCCGACCGTGGTGGTCGCCGTCGAGGTGAAGAACGAGGACGAGGCCACCAAGGGCCTGGACAAGCTCTTCGCCAAGGAGGACAAGAAGCCGGGGCGCGCGTTCAGCAACGGTTACGTGCTGCTCGGTGACGACCAGGCGGTCGTCGACCAGGCGGTGGCCACCAGCAAGGACAACCCGCTGGAGAAGAACGCCAAGTTCAGCGCCGACATGGACGCCCTCGGCGAGCAGGGGTTCGCCTCGGTCTGGGCGGACATGAAGGGGATGGCCTCGATCTCGGGCAAGGTGCGGTCGGAGCAGCTGGCCGGCATCTCGGACGCGTCGATGGCGGCCGCGCTGCGGTTCGACGCGTCGTACGTCGAGCTGAAGGGCATCGCCCACGGCGACCAGAGCATCAAGGTCGACGGCGCCGACGCCGGTGAGCTGATCGGCCAGCTGCCCGACACGACGGCCGGTGCGCTCGCAGTGTCCGGCGGCGAGAACCTGGTCGACACGATGTGGAAGCAGCTCGAGAAGGCCTCGAACAACAACATCCAGGAGCTCACCGAGGGCATCACCCAGGAAACCGGGCTGAAGCTGCCCGACGACCTGAAGAGCCTGCTCGGCAAGAACCTCGCGGTCGCGATCGACAAGGACGCCGGCAACGGCCCGAAGATCGCCGCCCGGATGGAGACCGACCCGGCCAAGGCCGAGCCGGTGGTGGAGAAGCTGACTACCCTGCTGCGCCGCAAGGCCGAGGCGAACATCCCGATCGAGACGGCCAAGGACGGCGACTCGCTGGTCGTGGCGACCGACGCGACGTACGCCGAGCAGGTCCTCAGCGGCGGCAACCTCGGCGGGACCGAGAACTTCAAGCAGGCCCTGCCGGACACCAAGGGCGCGGTGACGATCGGGTACGTCGACTTCGAGGCGGCCGGCTCCCTGAGCAGGCGCTTCAGCTCCGACAAGGACCTGGCGGCCCTCCGCGCCGGCGGCTACGTCGTCCGCTCCACCGCCGACGGCAAGGCAGAGTTCAACCTCCGCGTGGTCGCTAAGTAACCCGCCAGAAAAGCCCCGGACGACCCGCACGTGGTCGTCCGGGGCTTCTTCATGACTTTGTCGGTCGGTGATGTCGAAATCTTGGGGGTGGTTTCTACCTACCAGTGAAAGCACTCGACATCTGGAGGTAGTCATGAACCACTTCAGCGGTATTCGGACCATCGGTGTGCCCGTCGGCGATCAGGACCGTGCGGTTGCGTTCTACACCGGCAGGCTGGGGTTCGAGGTCGTGATGGACGCGCCGTTGCCGGAGCTGGGCGGGCGCTGGATCGTCGTCGCGCCGCCTGGTGCGCCGACGAACCTCGCGCTCACGCCGGCAACCGGCGACGGTCCGGTCGACACCGGCGTACGGCTCGTCACCGCCGACGCGGCCGCGGCCCACGAGCACCTGACCACGGAAGGCGTCGACACCGACGAACTGATCAGCTGGCCGGGCGTCCCGCCGATGTTCACCTTCCGCGACCAGGACGGCAACACCCTGTACGCCGTCCAGGAGTGATCAGCCGGGGAACGGCACCCCGGCGAGCTCGCCGCACGCCGCGAGGAACGCGTCCTGGACGTCGGGATCGGAGGCCGCAGGATGCGTCGAGTGCGGGCGTTGGTGGTAGTAGTACCCACCGCTCGGCGTGGTCGGCGCGGTCGCCAGCCACACCTGGGTGAGGTGCGCCTGGCCGAGGTCGCCGGGCGCACCTCGGCCGCCCATCTTCGTCGGCACCCAGCCGGGGTCGACGGCGTTCGACCGTACGCCGGTCCAGCGCCGGGCGACCGCGAACGCGAGGATCACGTCGTGCAGCTTCGAGTCCGCGTACGCCCGGGACCCGCTCCACCGCCGGCGTACCCACTGCAGGTCGTCCAGGACGACGTCGCCTCCTTCGTGCATACCCGAGCTCAGGTAGACGAGCCGGTCCGGCCGGTCGATCAACGCCGTCAGCAGGTACGGCGCGAGCGCGTTGACCGCGAACACGTGCTCCAGCCCGTCGACGGTCTCGATCCGCGGCTCCTGGTAGCCGACGGCCGCGTTGTGGATCACCACGTCGAACCGTCCGGACTCGTTCGCCTGCCGGGCAACGTCGGCCGTCTCGGCCAGGCTCGCCAGATCGCCGACCAGCACTCCGGCGGCCTTCGGCAACGCCGCCGTCGCGTCCTCGGCCCGCCGCCCGTTCCGCGCATGCAGCACGACCTCGTGCCCCTGCTCGAGCAACTCCCCGGCCACCATCCGTCCGAGCCCGTCCGCGGACCCGGTCACCAGAACCCGTGCCATGCCCCCACCCTGCCAGCCGGGCCAAACACAGGTCAGGCCTCGGCGAGTGCTTCCAGGACGCCGTCGCCGTACTTGGTGAGTTTGTTGTCGCCGATGCCGCTGATGCGGCCGAGCTCGGTCAGGGTGGTCGGGAGGTCGGTGGCGATCTGGCGGAGGGTGGCGTCGTGGAAGATCACGTACGCCGGGACGCCTTGCTCCTTGGCGGTCGCGGCCCTCCAGGCGCGGAGGCGTTCGAACACCGCGGCGGTCTCGGGGGAGAGGTCCTCGGTCGCCTTCTTCTTCCCACTCGACGACCGGGACGACCGGCCGACGCGCTCCGGCTCGCGGCGCATCATCACCTCGCGGCGGCGACCGAGGACCTCACCGCTCTCCTCGGTCAGGACGAGCGTGCCGTAGTCGCCCTCGACCGTGAGCAGGCGTTGCGCCAGTAGTTGCCGGACCACTCCGCGCCACTCGGCGTCCTTCAGCTCCGTGCCGATCCCGAAGACCGTCAGCTGGTCGTGCCGGAACTGCTTGACCTTGTCGGTCTCCTTGCCGAGCAGGATGTCGATCAGCTGGCCGGCGCCGAACTTCTGCCCGCGCTCGTGCTGCAACCGGTAGACCGTGGACAGGAGCTTCTGCGCCGCGATCGTGCCGTCCCAGGACTCCGGTGGCGTCAGGCAGGTGTCGCAGTTCCCACACGGGTCGCCGTGCTGACCGAAGTACGCCAGCAGCTGCGAGCGCCGGCACTGCACGGTCTCGCACAACGCCAGCATCGCGTCGAGATGCGCGCTCAGCCGGCGGCGATGGGCGAGATCGCCCTCGGACGTGTCGATCATCTTCCGCTGCTGGACGACGTCCTGCAGCCCGTACGCGAGCCAGGCGGTCGACGGCAGCCCGTCGCGTCCAGCGCGGCCGGTCTCCTGGTAGTAGCCCTCGACCGACTTCGGCAGATCGAGGTGCGCGACGAATCGGACGTCGGGCTTGTCGATGCCCATCCCGAACGCGATCGTGGCGACCACGACCAGGCCGTCCTCGCGCAGGAACCTGGCCTGGTTCGCCGCGCGGGTCCGGCTGTCCAGGCCGGCGTGGTACGGCAGGGCCTCGATCCCGTTCCTGGTCAGGAACTCGGCGGTCTTCTCCACACTGTTGCGTGACAGGCAGTAGACGATGCCGGCGTCACCCGCGTGCTCGGTGCGCAGCAGGTCGAGCAGTTGCCGCTGCGGGTTGTCCTTCGGGACGATCCGGTACTGGATGTTCGGCCGGTCGAAGCTGGCGACGAAGTGCTTCGCGCCGGTCAGCTTCAGCCGGGTCGCGATCTCCTGGTGCGTCGCCTCGGTCGCGGTCGCGGTCAGCGCGATCCGTGGTACGTCGGGCCAGCGCTCGTGCAACTCCGACAGCATCAGGTAGTCGGGCCGGAAGTCGTGGCCCCACTGGGACACGCAGTGCGCCTCGTCGATCGCGAACAGCGCGATCTTGCCCTGGTCGAGCAGCCGGACCGTGGACTCGACCCGGAGCCGCTCGGGCGCGAGGTAGAGCAGGTCCAGCTCGCCGGCCAGGAAGGCCTGCTCGACCTCACGCCGCTGCTCGAAGTCCTGCGTGGAGTTGAGGAACCCGGCCCGGACCCCGAGCGCCCGCAACGCGTCGACCTGGTCCTGCATCAACGCGATCAACGGCGAGATCACCACGCCCACGCCGGATCTGACCAAGGCGGGGATCTGGTAGCACAACGACTTCCCGCCGCCGGTCGGCATCAGCACCAGCGCGTCCCCACCGGCCACGACGGTGTCGATGATGTCGGCCTGCTGACCGCGGAAGGCGTCGTACCCGAACACCCGGCGGAGCACCTGCAGCGCCTCGCCGGCGGATTCGTCCAGTACTGCGGCTGTCTCGGTCACCCGGCGATTCTACGGAGATCCCCGACATCACACAGGCCGACGAGCGGCCACCTGTGGATTACTCGACGATCTCGCCCCGGTAGGTGCCGACGCTCCAGAGGTTGCCTTCGTGGTCCTTGACGGTGAAGCCGCGGGAGCCGTAGTCCTCGTCGCGCAGGCCGCGGACGACGACCGCGCCGGCGGCGATCGCCTTGGCCAGCAGGCGGTCCGGGTCGTCGTGGACCAGGTAGACCGACTGCGGATGCTCGGCCAGCCAGGAGAAGTCGTCCTGCTCGCGTTGCCGGCCGACGGAGCTCACCATGACCCCGCCGCCCGGCGGCCAGGCCAGCTCGGAGTGCGCGATCGAGCCGTCCGCGTCACCGGCGTACAGGCAGATCTGGGTGAAGCCCAGGCCCTCGGTGAGGAACTTCAGGGCAGCTTGGCCGTCACGGTAGACCAGCGTCGGCCAGACGCCGACGACGATCTTCTTCTCGGTGGTCGTGTCTGTCGTGTTCATGCTCCGACTCTGCGCCCACCCCGCCCGGCTCGTCTTGAACGTTTGGGAAAACCTCCTCGGCGATCCACTGCCGTGGCGAGCAGCCGGCGATCGTGTTCCACTCCCGGGTCAGATGCGCCTGGTCGGCGTACCCGAGGTCGGCCGACAGGTCCGCCAACCGGAGCGTCGGGTCGCGGCGCAGCCGCCCGACCGCCCGCTCGAAGCGCATCACCCGGCCGGCGACCTTCGGCCCCAGGCCGTACTCGTTCGTGAACCGGTCGGTCAGGTGCCGCCGGCTCCAGCCGACCTCGGTCGCCAGATCCTCGACCCCGACCGCCCCGGCCGTCTCGCGGAGACGACGCCAGGCCCACCCGAGCTCCGCCCGCGTCTCGGGTGCGGGCTCGTCCGACCAGTGCTCGAGCAGCACGCGCTCGACGAGGTCGAAGCGATCCACCCAGGTCGGCGCAGCCCGCAGACGATCACCGAGCGTCCGCGCCGAGTTGCCGAGGACGTCGTCCAGCTCGACCACCGTCGACGCGAGCTCACCGGGCGGCAACCCGAGCAGAGCGCGCGCCGCAGCCGGCCTGAGCGCGAGCTGCAGCCCGGACCGGTTGGGCGACTGACTGATGTGTACGGCGGTCGAGTGCAACCCGCCGACGACGGTGTCGTACCGCGCGACCGGTGCACCCGGCCAGGCGAGGCCGAGTGGCTCGTCCAGCGTGATGACGAGCGTCAGGTACTGCGAGGGCAGGCCGCGGTGCAGCGCCGGCGGCTCCCCGGGATACGCGTACCCGGTGACCTCGGCGACGTACGGGCGCAGCGCGGGGTGCACCCGCCGCGAGTGGAACTCGAAACCCGCCATGTGCACAGGCTAGAACCGCCCGCGGACACTTTCACGCCCTCCGCGATGCGGGACCGGCGTACCGCCATCTGGACGGACATGGCACCATCGGGGGAGTCGTCCGACTGAAGGAGATGCCGTCGTGCCCGCACTGAGGTCCCGCACCGTCACCCACGGCCGCAACATGGCCGGAGCCCGCGCGCTCATGCAGGCTTCCGGGGTCGCCCGGGAGGACTTCGGCAAGCCGATCGTCGCGGTCGCGAACAGCTTCACCGAGTTCGTCCCCGGCCACACCCACCTCGCCCCGGTCGGCCGGATCGTGTCCGAGGCGATCCACGCGGCCGGCGGGATCGCCCGCGAGTTCAACACGATCGCCGTCGACGACGGGATCGCGATGGGCCACGGCGGCATGCTCTACAGCCTGCCGTCGCGGGACCTGATCGCCGACTCGGTCGAGTACATGGTCGAGGCGCACTGCGCGGACGCGCTGGTGTGCATCTCGAACTGCGACAAGATCACCCCGGGCATGCTGATGGCCGCGCTCCGGCTGAACATCCCGACCGTGTTCGTCTCCGGCGGCCCGATGGAGGCCGGCCGGGCCACGCTGGTCGACGGCACGGTGCGCAAGCTCGACCTGATCGACGCGATGTCGGAGGCGGTCAACGAGAACGTCTCCGACGCCGACATCCTGCGGATCGAGGAGAACGCCTGCCCGACCTGCGGCTCGTGTTCGGGCATGTTCACCGCGAACTCGATGAACTGCCTGACCGAGGCGATCGGGCTGTCCCTGCCGGGCAACGGCTCGGTGCTGGCGACGCACACCGCCCGGCGGGCGCTGTACGAGAAGGCCGGCGAGACCGTCGTCCGGATCACCCAGCGGTACTACGACACCGACGACGCGACCGTGCTGCCGCGGGCCGTGGCTTCCAAGGAGGCGTTCGGGAACGCGATGGCGCTGGACATCGCGATGGGCGGGTCGACGAACACGATCCTGCACCTGCTCGCGGCCGCCCAGGAGGCCGGGGTCGACTTCGACCTGGACGACATCAACGCGGTCTCCCGGCGCGTGCCGTGCCTGGCGAAGGTCGCGCCGAACGTGGCTCCGCAGGGCACGTACTACATGGAGGACGTGCACCGGGCCGGCGGGATCCCGGCGATCCTCGGTGAGCTGCACCGCGCCGGCCTGCTGAACGAGAACGTGCACACCGTGCACAGCGACTCGATCGACGAGTGGCTGAAGACCTGGGACCTGCGCGGCGGTTCGCCGTCGCCGGAGGCCGTCGAGCTGTGGCACGCGGCGCCCGGGTGCAAGCGGTCGGCGACGGCGTTCTCGCAGTCGGAGCGGTGGGACACGCTCGACACCGACGCGGCCGGCGGCTGCATCCGCGACCTCGAGCACGCGTACTCCGCCGACGGCGGTCTCGCGGTGCTGAAGGGCAACCTGGCGGTCGACGGCTGCGTGGTGAAGACCGCCGGGGTGGACGAGTCGATCTGGACGTTCGAGGGCCCTGCGGTGGTGTGCGAGTCGCAGGAGGAGGCGGTCGAGAAGATCCTGGCCAAGCAAGTGCAGCCAGGTGACGTCGTGGTGATCCGGTACGAGGGTCCGAAGGGCGGCCCGGGGATGCAGGAGATGCTCTACCCGACGTCGTTCCTGAAGGGACGCGGTCTGGGCAAGGTCTGCGCCCTGGTCACCGACGGCCGCTTCTCCGGCGGCACCTCCGGCCTGTCCATCGGCCACGCCTCACCCGAGGCGGCGTCCGGTGGCACGATCGCGCTCGTCGAGGACGGCGACCAGATCCGCATCGACATCCCCAGCCGCTCGATCGAGCTGCTGGTGGACGACGCCGAGCTGACCCGCCGCCGTACGGCGCTGGGCGGCGTCTACGCCCCGAGGAGCCGCGACCGCAAGGTCTCTCAGGCCCTGCGCGCGTACGCCGCGATGGCCACCAGCGCCGACAAGGGCGCCGTCCGCGACATCAGCAAACTCGTCTAGATCTCGAGGTCGAAGGCGAGGCTGATGGCCTCGGCCAGGGAGGTTTCCTGGTCGGGGTGGAGGTAGCCGATCAGGCGGCCCAGCTGGACCTTGGGGATCGTCTGGATGTTGTCGCAGGAGATCGCGCTGTCGTGGTTGAGGCCGTTGCGCGGACCGACCGGCACCTCGGTGGACAGACCGCGCACGGTGCTGGTGATGGGCGCGACCGTCACATTGGTGAGGCGCGGGCGGATCAGTTCGCGGGTCAGGACCACCACCGGCCGCGGCTTGTCCAACCGGGCGATGTGGATCGGCCGCATCAGTCGAGGTCGGTGAGCACGGTCCCGGAGGCGGCGACCGCCAGTCCGTCCAGGTCGTCCGGAACGTCGCTGTCGCCGTGCTCGGCGAGGATGGCGAGATCGCGGGCCGCCAGCTCCCGGCGCCGCTCGCGCTCCATCGCCCGGGCGACCACGGTGGCCCGGCTCGACGCCTTGTCGGCGGCCACCAACTGGTCCATGAACTCCACCAGCTCGTCCGGCAGCCGCACAGTGATCTGCTTGCTCATACCAAAAGCATACCGACCTGGGATTCAGTTCGGTAGCGCCTAGTTCGGCGCCATCGCCGACCAGTTGATGTCGGTGTGGGGGAGTGACGGGAGCGCGGCGATGGCGGACAGCTCGGTGTCCAGGAGGCCGACCAGCTGGACCAGCCGGGAGGTCGTGTCCGGGGCCTCGAGGAGCTTCTGCCGGTCGGGGGTGATCAGCGTCATCGCGGCCGACATCAGGTACGACAGTGTGCTCGGGTCGTCCGGGAGGTCGGCGATGTGCAGGCCGGGGCGGCTGATCTCGGTGACGGCGGCGGCGTACCGCCGGAAGCGGTCGAGCGCGATCGTCGCCGTACCGAGCGGGTCGTCGCCGAGATCCTCGGCCAGCCACTCGACGTCGGCGACCAGGTAGTCGCCGCTGCCGTCCAGCTCGGCCACCTTGAACCGCCGGCTGCCGGTCAGGGTGATCTCGACCGGGCCGTCGTCGTCCGCGTCCAGCGTGATCTCCGAGATGGTCGCCGAGCAGCCCGTGCCGTACAGCGAGCGGAACACCCGCTCGCCCAGCTCGTACCCGTCCCGGACGGCGAGGGCGCCGCACATCAGCTCGCCACCGTTCTCGACCAGGTCGCGGACGACCGCGCGGCCCTGGACGTCGGTGACCGGAATGGGGAGCACCAGCCCGGGGAAGATCACCGTGTCGACGGTGAGCAGCGGCAGGCGGGAGTCCATGCCGACGAGCCTAGGCCATGCCACGCCCTGATCACGCCTGGTGACGGCCAGGTTGTGGATACGGCCGCGGGACCACGGCTTGTCACCACTAGACTGAGGGCATGATTCGCCGCGTCGACCTGCGGGGCCGAGTGGCGGCCGGAGAGGTGTCCGACCTCCAAGCCGAAGTGAACGCCCTCGTCCCCCGAGCCGTGTTCGACGTCGAGAAGGCTCTCGACGTCGTCCGACCGATCTGCCTGGACGTCCGTCATCGTGGCCTCGAGGCGATCAGGGAGTACGGCGAGAAGTTCGACCATGTCCGGGTCGAGGACCTCCGGGTCCCGGCCGAGGCGCTGAAGACCGCCCTCGAGGAGCTCGACCCCGAGGTCCGCGGTGCGATCGAGGAGTCGATCCGCCGTGTCCGCGAGGTCAGCCAGGACGAGCTGACCACCGACGTCACCTCCGAGCCCGCGCCCGGCGGGCGGGTGACCCAGCGGTTCGTCCCGGTCCAGCGCGTGGGGCTGTACGTCCCGGGCGGCCGCGCGCCGCTGGCGTCCAGCGTGGTGATGAACGTCGTGCCGGCACAGGTGGCCGGCGTGCCGTCGCTGGCGGTCGCCTCACCGCCGCAGAAGGATTTCGGTGGGCTGCCGCACCCGACGATTCTCGCGGTCTGTGCGCTGCTGGGGATCGACGAGGTCTATGCGATGGGCGGCGCGCAGGCGATCGCGGGCTTCGCGTACGGCTTCGGTGCTGGTGTCACGGCATGCAAGAAGGTCAACCTGATCACCGGCCCCGGCAACATCTACGTGGTCGCGGCCAAGCGGTTCCTGCTCGGCGAGGTCGGGATCGACTCGGAGGCCGGCCCGACCGAGATCGCGATCCTCGCCGACGCCACCGCCGACCCGGCGCACGTGGCCGCCGACCTGATCAGCCAGGCCGAGCACGACCCGATGGCCGCGAGCGTCCTGGTCACGCCGTCCGAGACGCTGGCCACCGAGGTCGAGGCGGAGCTGCCTGCCCAGGTCGCGCGGACCAAGCACCGGGACCGCGTCACCGAGTCGCTCAACGGTCAGCAGTCGGCGATCGTCCTCGTCGACGACCTCGACCAGGGCACCGCGGTCGTGAACGCGTACGCCGCCGAGCACCTGGAGATCCAGACCGAGGACGCCGAGGAGCGGGCCGGGCTGATCACCAACGCCGGCGCGATCTTCGTCGGCGGCTGGTCGCCGGTGTCCCTGGGCGACTACTGCGCGGGCTCGAACCACGTGCTCCCGACGGCGGGCTGCGCCTGCCACTCGTCCGGCCTGTCCGTGCGCAGCTTCCTGAAGGCCGTGCACGTGGTGAACTACAGCCGCGACGCGCTGCAGCAGGTCGCCGGCCACGTGGTCGCGCTGGCCCACGCCGAGGACCTGCCGGCCCACGGCGCCGCGGTGAGCGTGCGTTTCCCCGGGGAGCGTTGATGGCCCGCTTCGACGGGCTGCCGATCCGCGAGGAGCTGAAGAGCTTCGAGCCGTACGGCGCCCCGCAGCTCGACGTACCGATCCTGCTCAACGTCAACGAGAACCCGTACCCGCCGAGCGAGGAGACCGTCGCCGACATCGCGGCGTCCGTCGGCGCGGCGGCCCGCGGGCTGAACCGCTACCCGGACCGCGAGTTCCTCGACCTGCGGGCGGACCTGGCGGCGTACCTGGGCCGTGAGTCCGGCGCGCAACTCACCGCCGAGCAGGTCTGGGCGGCCAACGGCTCGAACGAGGTCATGCTGCACATCCTGCAGGCCTTCGGCGGCCCGGGGCGGACGGCGTTGTCGTTCGCGCCGACGTACTCGATGTATCCGGAGTACGCGCGGGACACGAACACGGCCTGGGTCGCCGGGCGGCGGGCCGAGGACTTCACCCTAGACAAGAGCAAGGCGCTGGCCGCGATCTCGCGGCACCGCCCGTCGGTGGTGCTGCTGGCCTCGCCGAACAACCCGACCGGGACGGCGCTGCCGATCGCGGTGGTCGAGGCGATCGCGGCGCGGACCGCCGCGACGGGGTCGGTGCTCGTGGTGGACGAGGCGTACGCCGAGTTCCGCCGGGCCGGGACGCCGAGCGCGGTCAGCCTGCTGCCGTCGTACCCGAACCTCGCGGTCGCGCGGACGATGTCGAAGGCCTTCGCGCTGGCCGGCGGCCGGGTCGGGTACCTTGCCGCGAGCAAGCAGTTCGTCGACGCGCTGCGGATCGTCCGGCTGCCGTACCATCTGTCCGCGGTGACCCAGGCGGTCGCGCGGGCCGCGCTGCGGCACTCCGACGAGTTGCTCGGCCGGGTCGAGCAGTTGCGGGTCGAGCGCGACGAGACCGTCGACTGGCTGCGGTCGCTCGGGCTGCGCGCGGTCGACTCGGACGCCAACTTCGTCCTGTTCGGCACGTTCGCCGACCGGCACGCGGTCTGGCAGTCGCTGCTCGACGACGGCGTACTGATCCGCGAGACCGGGCCGGACGGCTGGCTGCGGGTCTCCATCGGCACCGGCGCCGAGATGGCCGCATTCCGCGCTTCACTGGAGCGCGTCCTCAAGACCGACGTCGGAAGGCTGACATGAGCGAGCGGAGCGAGCTCATCAGAAAGCACAGCGCGGATCGTGCCTCGTCCGCGCCCGGAGCGAAGCGAGGACGTGGATGAGCCGGACCGCACGGATCGATCGTGAGACCAGTGAGTCGAAGGTCCTGGTCGAGCTGAACGTCGACGGCGAGGGCCGCGCCGACATCTCCACCGGTGTCGGCTTCTACGACCACATGCTCAACGCGCTGGCCAAGCACGCGCTGCTCGACCTGCACGTGAACACGGTCGGCGACCTGGAGATCGACGCCCACCACACCGTCGAGGACACCGCGATCGGCCTCGGCCAGGCGCTTCGCGAGGCGTTGGGGGACAAGCGCGGGATCCGGAGGTTCGGCGACGCGACCGTGCCGCTGGACGAGGCGCTCGTGCACTGCACGGTCGACCTGTCCGGCCGGCCGTACTGCGTGCACACCGGCGAGCCGGAGGGCCAGGTGTACGCGATCATCGGCGGCGACTACGCCGGCTCGCTGACCCAGCACGTGTTCGAGACGCTCGCGTTCAACGCCGCGATCTGCATCCACATCCGGGTGCTGTCCGGACGCGACCCGCACCACATCGTCGAGGCGCAGTTCAAGGCCTTCGCCCGGGCGCTGCGGGCCGCCGCCGAGCTGGACCCGCGACAGCCGGGCATCCCGTCCACCAAGGGTGCGTTGTGAGCAAGAAGGTCGTCCTGCTCGACTACGGCTCCGGGAACATCCGGTCGGGCGAGCGGGCGCTGCAGCGCGTCGGCGCCGACGTCACCGTCACCTCGGACTTCGACGCCGCGCTGAACGCCGACGGCCTGCTCGTCCCCGGCGTCGGTGCCTTCGAGGCCTGCATGACCGGGCTCAAGGGAGTGCGCGGTGACGTGCTCGTCGACCGCCGGCTGACCGGTGGCCGCCCGGTGCTCGGGATCTGTGTCGGCATGCAGATCCTGTTCGCCCGCGGCATCGAGCACGGGGTCGAGACCGAGGGCTGCGAGCAGTGGCCGGGGACGGTCGAGCGCCTGCAGCCGCTGACCGACAGGGTGGGTTCCGGAGGCAAGGCGCTACCGGTGCCGCACATGGGCTGGAACACGGTCGACGTCCCGGCGGGCAGCACGCTGTTCGACGGCATCGAGAAGGAGCGGTTCTACTTCGTGCACTCGTACGGCGTCCGCGAGTGGGAGCTCGAGGGTGCCCGGGAGTCGGTCGCCCCGCTGGTGACCTGGACGAGGTACGGCACCGACCGGTTCGTCGCCGCGGTCGAGAACGGCCCGCTGAGCGCCACCCAGTTCCACCCGGAGAAGTCCGGCGACGCCGGCGCCGCCCTGCTCGCGAACTGGGTCCGCTCCCTCTAATACCAGTGGCGTAGCTGGTTTTACACCTGACGATCGGTCACGGTTGAGTCTTTCCGTCCGCTTTCCGGGCGTGAGGACTTCCTACTCGTGAGTTGTGCTGTCACACTCACTCGCCAGGACGGTGGTTGGGAACCTTCGGGGATCCGGGAGGCCGGGTGCTGGCGGCGAAGAACCTCGAGGTCGTCTACGACGACGTGATGCTGGTGCTGCGGGGGGTCGGGCTCGAGGTCCCGCAGGGACGGATCGTCGCCCTGCTCGGGGCGAACGGGGCCGGCAAGTCCACCTTGCTGCGCGCGCTGTCCGGGCTCCTCGACGTCCACGACGGTGAGGTCCGGCGCGGCTCGATCACGCTCGACGGCGAGCCGATCCACACGTACGGCGCCAGCCGGGTCGCCGCCCTGGGCATCAAGCAGGTGATGGAGGGCCGGCGCATCCTGGCCGACCTCACCGTCGAGGAGAACCTGCGGATCGGCGGCCACGTCAGCCCGCGGTCGATCAAGACGAACCTGGACCGGACCTACCAGCTGTTCCCGGTGCTGGCCGACCGTCGCCGCAAACTGGCCGGCTACCTGTCCGGAGGCGAGCAGCAGATGCTCGCGATCGGACGGGCGCTGATGTCGGATCCGAAGTACCTGCTGCTGGACGAGCCGAGCCTGGGGCTGGCGCCGCTGATCGTCCGGCAGATCCGGGACGTGATCGTGCAGATCAACCAGCAGGGCACGACCGTGCTGCTGGTCGAGCAGAACGCGGCGATGGCGCTGTCGATCGCCGAGCACGGGTACGTGCTGGAGAACGGCGCGATGGTGATGGACAAGCCGGCCGCCGACCTGCTCGCGGACGGCGACGTCCGCGAGTTCTACCTCGGCCTCGGCGCGGAGGGGACCACGAGGTCGTTCCGCGACGTCAAACACTACCGGCGCCGGAAGCGGTGGCTCTCATGACGGCGACCGAGGCCCGGCAGAGCGAGCGGACGGGTGAGGCCACGCCGGTGCTCACGTTCGAGGACGTCGTGCTCGGGTTCGAGGGAGTGACCGCGCTCAACGGCGTGAGCTTCACCGTGAACCCGGGGGAGTTGTTCGCGGTGATCGGGCCGAACGGCGCCGGCAAGACGTCGATCTTCAACGTGCTCTCCGGGGTCTACCGCCCGCAGCGCGGCACCGTCCGGTTCGGCGACCAGGACCTGCTCGGCCGCCGGCCGCACGCGATCGCCCGGCTCGGCATCGCCCGGACCTTCCAGAACATCGAGCTGTTCTCGAACCTGACCGTCCTGGACAACCTGATGCTCGGCCGGCACCACCATCACCCGTACGGCGTGCTCGCGGCGTTCGCGTGGCTCGGCAAGGCCCAGCGGAACGAACGGTCCAACCGCCGCGCGGTCGAGGAGATCGTCGACTTCCTCGAGCTCGCGCAGTGGCGGCGACTCCCGGTCGGGCTGCTGCCGTACGGCGTACAGAAGCGGGTCGAGCTCGGCCGGGCGCTCGCCTCGGAGCCGAAGCTGTTGCTGCTGGACGAGCCGGTCGCCGGGATGAACCTGGAGGAGACCGAGGACATGGCCCGGTTCATCCTCGACATCCGCGACGAGCTCGGGCTGCCGATGGTGATGGTCGAGCACGACATGGGCCTGGTGATGGATCTGGCCGACCGGATCATGGTGATCGACTTCGGCCGGCCGATCCGCACCGGGACGCCGAAGGAAGTGGCCACCGACCCCGACGTCGTACGGGCGTATCTCGGCGAGGAGCACCGGGTGGGGGAGAAGCCATGACGACGCTGGAGACTTCGGTGCGCACGGCAACGATCGCCACCCGGGTCCGGGACCGGGGCCGGACGATGCCACACGTGGTCGCCCTGCGGGAGAAGGACCTGGGCATCTGGCAACAGGTCAGCTGGGAGCAGTACTGGGATACTGCCGAGCTGGCCGGCCACGCGCTGATCGCCCTCGGTATCGAGCCGGGCGACCGGGTGGCGATCCATTCGGAGAACCGCCGCGAGTGGCTGTACACCGACGTCGGCACGGTCGCCGTCCGGGCCACCACGGTCGGCCTCTACCCGACCAACCCGGTCGCCGAGGTCGGCTACCTGCTCCGGCACTCGGGTGCCAAGGTGCTGATCGCCGAGGACCAGGAGCAGGTCGACAAGGCGCTGGCGATCGACGACCTGCCCGACCTGAAGCACATCGTGTACGTCGAACCACGCGGCATCCGCTTCCGGTACGACGACCCGCGGCTGATCGCCTGGCCCGACTTCCTTGCCCTCGGCACCGAGCACCGCGAGGCGTACCCGGACGCGGTCACGCAGCGGATGGCCGACTCCCGGCCGGACGACGTGGTCACGCTGATCTACACCTCCGGGACCACCGGCCCGCCGAAGGGCGTGATGCTGACGGCCGCGAACGTCGACTTCGCCATCCAGGAGCTCGTCGAGCGCGGCGGTTTCACCACGCCCCCGCCGTCGCCGCGGGACAGCGTGCTGTCCTACCTGCCGTTGTGTCACGTTGCCGAGCGGATCTTCAGCGGCTGGTTCGGCGCCGGTGCCGGCGTCACCGTGCACTTCGCCGAGTCGATAGAGACGGTCGCGACCAACCTGCACGAGGTGCAGCCGACGATCCTGTTCGGCGTACCGCGGATCTGGGAGAAGATCGCGGCCGGCGTGCAGATCCGGGTGGAGTCCGCGGATCTGGTGAAGCGTCTGGTCAACGGCTACTGGCTGCGCCGGGCGGACTGGATCGGCGGCGTGCTCGCGGCCAACGACGGACGGCACACGGCCGCGTCCAGAGCCGTCTACGCGATCGGCTGGCTGTTCTGCTACCGCGCGCTGAAGGACCGCGTCGGCCTGCGCAAGGTCCGGTACGCCGCGTCCGGGGCCGCTCCGATCGCGCCCGAAGTACTGCGGTTCTTCATGGGGCTCGGGCTGCCGATGCACGAGGTGTACGGGATGACCGAGAACACCGCGGTGGCGACGGCGAACCGGCCGGGCCGGGTCAAGGTCGGCACCGTCGGCGAACCGCACAAGGCCGTCGAGGTCAAGATCGACGAGTCCACGGGCGAAATCCTCACCCGGCATCCCGGGACGTTCGCCGGCTACTGGCAGGACCCGGAGGCGACCGCGAAGGTGATCGACGCCGACGGCTGGCTGCACACGGGCGACGTCGGCGAGTGGGTCGACGGCACGCACGTCCGGATCACCGACCGGATGAAGGACATCATCATCACCGCGGGCGGCAAGAACGTCGCTCCGTCGGAGTTGGAGAACGCGCTCAAGGCGTCGCCGTACATCAAGGAAGCGGTCGTAATCGGGGACCGGCGCAAGTACCTGACCGCGCTGATCGGCATCGAGCCGGACACCGTCGGCCACTGGGCCCAGGTGCACCGGCTGCCCTACTCGACGTACGGCGACCTGTCCGCGAAGCCGGAGGTGGTCGCGCTGGTCCAGGGCGTCGTGGACGAGGTCAACGCCCGCTTCGCGACGGTCGAGCAGGTGCGGTCGTTCCGGCTGCTGCCGAAGCTGCTGGACCACGAGGACGGCGAGCTGACCGCGACCCAGAAGGTCAAACGCTCCGCGGTCGCCACGACGTTTGCCGCGCTGGTCGAATCCATGTACGTCGGGGGTGGCCGGTGAACGAGTTCGTCGCCACGGCGGTCCGGGGTCTGGGCAACGGGTCGATCTACGCGCTGCTGGCGCTGGGCTTCGTGATCGTCTACAAGTCGATGCGGGTGATCAGCTTCGCCCAGCCGGCGTTCATGATGGCCGGTGCGCTGCTGACCGGCTACCTGGTGCTGTCGATGAACTTCTTCCTGGCGGTGCTGGTCGCGTTGCTGCTGACCGCGCTGCTCGGCGTCGGGGTGGAGCGGCTGGCGTTGCGGCCGATGATCGGCAAGCCGGTGTTCGTGATCGCGATCATCACGCTCGGCGTCGACATCGTGATCCGGACGGTGGTGAACTCGTTCATCGGCCTGGACATCCGGCAGATGGGTGATCCGTGGGGCTTGAAGCAGGTCGACGTACTCGGCGCGAAGATCGACCAGCGGCACCTGGCCACGTTGGCGACGACGCTGATCGTGGTGGCCGCGCTGTTCGCGTTCTACCGCTGGTCGCGGACCGGGCTGGCGATGCGGGCGGCGTCGTCGGACCAGGAGGTCGCGCTCGCCCAAGGCGTGTCGGTCGGCCGGGTGTTCTCGCTGTCCTGGGCGCTGGCGGCCGCGCTCGCCGGCCTCGCCGGTGTCTTCCTGTCGACGGGGATCGGGCTCGAGCAGAACCTCTGGCTGACCGCGCTCAAGGCCCTGCCGGTGATCATCCTCGGCGGCCTCGACTCGCTCGGCGGCGCGGTGGTCGCCGGCCTGACGATCGGCGTGTTCGAGGCGCTGGTCGGCAGCTACGGCGACAACCTGCACCCGGTCTTCGGCGGCGACTTCTTCCTGGTCGTCCCGTACCTGCTCATGCTCCTCGTCCTCCTCGTCAGACCCTACGGCCTGTTCGGCACCAGAGAGGTTGAGCGGATATGAGCCGACCACTGCTCTACCTGTCCTACAAGCAGGACATGGCGCTGCTGAACACGCCGGCGAAGCGGGTCTGGACCCTGGTGCTGGCCGTGGTCGCGGTCTCGCTGCCGTTCATGCTGACCGACGATCTACTGGTCGTGCTCGCGACGGCGTGTGTGGCGTCGATCGGGGCGATCGGGCTGAACATCGTCACCGGGTACGGCGGCCAGGTGTCGCTCGGGCACGCGTTCTTCCTCGGGGTCGGCGCCTACACCGCGGCGGCGTTGTCGGGTGATCCGGACAGCACCCGGCTGATCGGATTCGGGATCACCTCGTTGCCGGTCTGGTTGCTCGCGGCCGGGCTGGTCGCGGGACTGGCCGGTTTGATCGTCGCCCCACTCGCGGCCCGGTTGCGCGGGTTGTACCTGGCCGTGGTGACGCTCGGGCTGGTGTTCATCGGGGAGCACATCTTCAAGCACTGGCGTGAGCTCACCGGAGGAGTCGGGGTCGGGCGGCCGGCCGCCGTACCGGAGCTGTTCGGCTTCCAGTTCGCGGTCGACGGGGAGTTCTTCACGAAGGCGCAGAAGCTCTACCTGCTGATGCTCGTGCTGCTGGTGATCTTCGGCGTCCTGGCCCGGAACCTGGTCCGGTCGCGGATCGGCCGGGCGCTGGCCGCGGTCCGGGACCGGGACCTGGCCGCCGAGGTGATCGGGGTCGACGTGACCCGGTACAAGATGATCGCGTTCGCGGTGTCGTCGTTCTACGCCGGCGTCGCGGGCGCCCTGCTCTACGTGATGATCGGCTTCGTCGAGCCGGGGTCGTTCAACCTCGGGATGTCGGTGCAGTACATCGCGATGGTGCTGATCGGCGGTGTCGCCACGATCTCCGGATCGGTGCTCGGCGCGCTGTTCATCACCCTGTTGCCGCGGGTCACCCGCGAGCTCCCGGCCGTGCTGCCGTTCGTCAGCGGCAGTTCCGCCGCCGGGGGCATCACGGTCTTCCAGGTCGAGACGATCCTCTACGGCCTGTTGATCATCGGCTTCCTGATCTTCGAACCGCGGGGGCTGTTCGGCATCTGGGTCCGCATCCGCACCTACTGGAAGTCCTGGCCGTTCTCGCACTAAGGAGTATCGATGAGCGTTCGGAAGGGAAGCGCCATCGCGCTGGTGGCGGCGATGGTCTTGGTGGCGGGGTGCCGTAACGACGCCCCGGAAGCACAGCAGGGGGACTCGGGCGTCAAGTTCGACGTCGGGGTCACCTCCGAGCCGTGCCCGGCCGCGGTCGACAAGGCCAAGGGCTGCATCTACCTCGGCTCGATCTCGGACCTGACCGAGGGTCCGTTCAAGGCCCTGGGCGTACCGATCACCGAGAGCCAGAAGGCGTTCTGGCAGCGGGTCAACGAGGCCGGCGGGATCGGCGACTTCGAGGTCGACGTGACCAAGTTCGTCAAGGACAACAAGTACAACCCGCAGATCCACAACGAGGTGTACGCCGAGATCAAGCCGGACGTGCTCGGGCTGGTCCAGACGCTGGGGTCTCCGACCACGGCGGCGATCCTCGGCGACCTGAAGTCCAGCGGCGTGATCGGCGTACCGGCGTCCTGGACGTCGGCGTGGGCGTTCGAGGACGTGATCCTGGAGTCCGGGACGAACTACTGCTTCGAGTCGATGAACTCGGTCGACTTCGCGGTCGAGACGCTCAAGCCGAAGACCGTCGCCGCGGTGCACTTCCCCGGGGATTACGGCGACGACGCCGCGGCCGGGGCGAAGCTCGCGGCCGAGGCCAACGGTCTGACGTTCACCGACATCCCGACCGCACCGGGCCAGGAGAACCAGGGCGCGGCGATCCAGAAACTGGTCGCGGCCAAGCCGGACCTGGTCATCCTGACCACCGGCCCGACCGAGGCGGCGACCATCGTCGGCGGTGCCGCGCAGAACGGGTTCAAGGGGCAGTTCATCGGCACCAGCCCGACCTGGAACCCGGCCCTGCTGAAGAGCCCGGCCGCGCCCGCGCTGACTGCGCTCTACCGGCAGTCCGGACCGTGGGCGCCGTACGGCGCCGAGACGGCGGGCCACAAGGCTCTGGCCGAGTCGCTCGACCAGGCCACCTTCAAGGCCGCGCCGAACGACGGCTACACCGCCGGCTGGGTGTGGTCGTACCCGCTGAAGGCAGCGCTGGAGAAGGCGGTCGAGTCCAAGGACCTGACCCGCGCCGGGCTGTTGGCCGCGGTGAAGTCGCTGGAGACCGTGGACTACGAAGGGATGCTGCCGGCCGAGGCGGGCCGGTTCTCCGGCGAGCCGAACGAGCGGGTCTTCCGGGCCAGCATCATCTCCAAGGTGGACCCGACGGCGCCGACCGGCGTGGCGGTGGAGAAGGACTTCTTCACCGGCAAGACCGCCCAGGCGCACGAGTTCAGCAAGCCCTGCTACCAGTAGCCGAGCAGCGTCGAGGCACCCGCGGTCCGGCCGGATCACGGGTGCTCCGGCGCGCGGTTCGCCTTGTCGTCGTCTTCTGTTTACCTTACGTTCATCGGTGACCGGCAGATCCTTTCGCCCGAGGAGGCCCTCCACCGTGTCCGTCCAACCCAATCCCCTGTCCCGGCGGCAGTTCGTCGCCCGCGCGGCCGCGGCCGGTGTCGCGGTCAGCGTCGCCGGCTCGGTCGAGGCGCTGTACACCGCCCAGCCGGCTCTCGGTACGTCCGGCCCGAAGATCGGTTACGGGCCGCTGATCGAGGACCCGAACGGCATGCTCGACCTGCCGCGCGGCTTCCGCTACCGGATCCTGTCCCGGGAGGGCACGGTCCGCCCCGACGGCCTGAAGACGCCGAGCCGCTTCGACGGCATGGGCACGTTCCCGGACCGGCATGGCGGCTCGCGGCTGGTCCGCAACCACGAGTGCAGCCCTACCGCCACGATCAAGGTGGTCGCACCGCCCGAGCGCACCTACGACCCGGGTGCAGCCGGCGGTACGAGCACGCTGGTGGTCGACCGGCACAACTGCACCACCAAGGAGTTCGTCAGCCTCGGCGGTACGGCGATCAACTGCTCCGGCGGCATCACCCCGTGGCGCACGTGGCTGACCTGTGAGGAGACCGAGGCGAGGGCAGGCGAGACCGGGTACACCAAGGACCACGGCTTCATCTTCGAGGTCGACCCGTACGACGACCGCCGCAACGTCCGCCCGGTCCCGCTGACCGCGATGGGCCGGTTCCAGCACGAGGCGGTCGCGGTCGACCCGGCCACCGGCATCGTCTACGAGACCGAGGACGCGTTCGTCGCACCCCTCGGCGGGTTCTACCGGTTCCTGCCGAACCGTCCCCGCGGCGGCTGGGGGTCGCTGCGGGCCGGCGGCGAACTGCAGGCCATGCACATCCCCGACCTGCCCGACCTGTCCGTCGTCGAGGAGGCGGGCGCGACGTTCCGCGGCGTGCAGTGGATCACCGTGCCGGACCCGCTGGCGACGACCGAGTCGGTCCGCGCGCAGGACTACGGCAAGCCGATCACCGGCGGCTACAAGCTCGAGGGCTGCTGGTGGGGGACCCGGGACCGCTGCGTGTACTTCGTCTCGTCGTTCGCCCGGACCGAGCTCGGGCCGAAGGTCGACCACGACGGCCAGGTCTGGCGGTACGACCCGCGGAAGCGGACGCTGCGGCTCGAGGTGATCTTCACCCGGCCGTCGCCGGGGTCGGACGACCCGGAGTTCGATGCCCCGGACAACATCACGATGTCGCCGTACGGCGGGCTGATGATGTGCGAGGACGGGCTCGGCGAGCAGCACATCCTCGGCACCACCGAGGACGGCGAGGTGTTCAAGTTCGCCCGCAACCGGGTCAACAACGGCACCCCGGAGGACCCGGCGTTCGGCGAGCTGGCCGGGGCCGGGTTCTCCGCCGACGGCCGGACGATGTTCTTCAACGTGTACACCCCGGGCATCACCTACGCGATCACCGGCCCGTGGCGCCGGCGGAGGTAGCTACACGGGAGCGACGTACACCCACTCGCCGTCCTCGCGGGCGAACCGGCTGAGCTCCTGCTGGTGGCCCGGGTGGCCGTTCACCTCGTAGTGGGCGCGGAACTCGACCGTGCCTTCGGTGTGGAACGGACTGCCGTCGGTCGTGCTCAGGATTTCCAGACCGGTCCAGTGGAGGTCGTGATCCAGTTGGAGGTCGGCGGGACGGGTCGCGGCCGCCCAGGTGCGGAGCAGGTACGGCGCGTCGCGGACGGCGAAGGCCGAGTAGCGCGAGCGCATCAACTGCTCGGCGGTGGTGGCCGTGGACCGGCCGTCGTGCAGCCGGCCGCAGCACTCGGCGTACAACGGGCCGAGGCCGCAGGGGCAGGTGTTCTTGGCCATGGAGAGATTGTGGCCGAGCCCGGGCGGTGGTGGCCGCCCGGGCCTGGCTCAGGGGGTCGTTCAGCTGACTCCGGAAACGTCAGGGGGTCTCGATGACGATGCCGGCCTCCATCTCCAGTACGCGGTGGTAGTCGGCGTCGAGCGTGGCCGGGTCGCTGTGGATCAGGATGACCCAGGCCAGACAGGTGAACAGGTCGACGGTCTCCGGGACGACGGCGTCCTCGTCGTACAGGATCTTCATCCAGTGGAACGACTTCAGCTCCTCGATGCCGTCGAAGACCTCGCGGTTGCGGAAGTAGCCCTCGGCCGGCGCGATCACGAACACGCCGCGCAGGTGCTGGACCAGGTCGAACCCGTCCCGGACCTCGCCGCGGACGCGGTGCGCGACCGTCCGCTTGATGTGGTTGTCACCGGTGGCCAGTTCGCTGACCATCTGGTGACCGCCGCCGGCCGGCCGGGCCGCGACCTCGATCAACCGCGGGCCGTCGGCCGTCATCATCACCTCGACGTGACCGCAGCCGATCCGGATGCCGACGGCGTCGAGCACCTGCCGGGTGTACGGCCAGAGCGCCTGCACCTCGGGGTCGTCCTCGGCCAGGAAGTCGATCCGCCGGTAGATGCCGATCTTGTCGCCGCGGCCGACCTTCGTGTACCGGCAGACGTCGACCAGCGCGTGCTTCCCGTCCACGCTGTAGGTGTCGACCAGGTACTCCGTGCCCTCGGCGTATTCCTGGATCAGGACGGCGTCATTGGTCAGTCCCATCTTGTTGGTCCGACCGAGCACCCGGTCGAACCGCTCCCGCCAGTCGCCGTCGGAGAAGACGACGTACACCTCGTCACCCGCAGCACTCTTCGGCGGCTTGATCACCAGCCGCCGGCCGAGCAGGTCGTTCTCCTTCAGCCACTGCTCCGCCTCGGCCGGATCGGCGGTCAGGAACTGCCGCAACCGCGGCACGCCGGCGGCCGCCAGCGCCTGCGCCATCTGCCACTTGTCCCGCCGCGCGGACGCCAGCCCGGGGACGTTGCCGGTCCCGGGGACGAGGATCTCGATCAGCTGGTCGCACAGCTCGGTCCCGCTCTCGGCACCGGGGATCAGATACTCCGGCTCGTACACCCGCAGCTCCTCGGCGAGCGCCTGGACGTCGCCGGTGAAGTAGTGCACGTGCTCGAAGTTCTCCGGGTGCCAACTGCCCGTGAACGCCGGCGGCGGCTCCGGACCACTCAGTACGGCGACCGGCAGCCGGCCCGCCTCCCGGAACGCGGCCGGATATTCCTGTCCCGTGGACAACGGGTCCACGATGATCGTGTAGTCAGTCATCACAGTCCTCCTACGAGCTCTCGCTCGGCAACGGCTCGGCGGCCGGGGTCAGGTCGACGGCCGGTTCCTCGGTCTCGGCGGTCGGCGTCATGCCGAAGTACGCGAGGACGACGCCGACGGCGCCGGCCAGCCCGCACCACAGCCACACGCGCGTGCCGGCCGCGTTCCACACCCAGACGCCGAGGAACGGGCCGAGGGCGGAACCGAGGCCGAACATCGCGTGTGCGGAGCCGACGTACCGGCCGAGCAGCCGCTTCGGCGCGGCCATCCCCGGATAGGCGAACATCGTCGGCCCGCCGATGATCTCGGCCAGCGTCCACAGCAGTGTGCCGATCACGAAGATCGCCAGCCCGCCCGGCAGTGCGTAGAACGCCAGCCCGCCGCCGAGCAGCACGAACCCGGTCATCGCGACGATCCGGGCCGGCCAGTTCTGCACGACCTTCGTCACCAGCAACTCGCAGGTGATGACGATGAAGCCGTTCAGCGCGACCACCGCACTGAACCACCAGGTCGACAGCCCGTCCGCCTTCATGTGCAGTGGAAGGACGGCCAGGTACTGCATGTAGATCGCCGCGTTGATGAACATGCACAGCAGGAACAGCACGTACTTGTAGTCCCGCAGGACGGCGACGTAGCCGCCGCCGGTCGCCTCGGGCTCGTCCGCGGTGGTGTCCTGGACGGTCCGCGGCGCCCGCTTCGGCAGCGCGACGATCGCGACCACGGCGTACGCCAGGGCGGCGACCGCCTCGCCGATGAACAGCAGGTTCCACGACACCGCGACCAGGGCGGCACCGATCAGCGGTGCCGCGGTGGTCCCCAGGTTCATCGCCAGCCGGTAGACCGCGAAGATCATCACCTGGCGGTTCTTCGGCGTCAGCTCGGTCAGCAGTGCGGCCGAGGCCGGGCGGTAGAACTGCCCGACCGCACCGGCCAGCGCGACCACGGTCACCACGGCCGGGTAGCTCGGCACGTAGGCGATCGCCAGCACGAAGCCGGCCATGCCGAACATGCTGATCATCACCGCCGCCCGCGGCCCGACCTTGTCCGACAGCGATCCGCCGATGATCAGGCCGACCACCGACCCGGCGCCGTACACGCCGAGGGCGGTCCCGGCCTGGACCGGGGTGAAGCCCTTCGACGTGGTCAGGAACAGCACCAGGAAGACCTGCAGGAACCAGCCGAGCTTGTTCACGAAGACGCCGACCAGCAGCGCCTTCACCGGGACCGGGGCCTCCCGGATGGTCGACCAGATCCCGGTGCTCTCGTCGGCGGTGCTCGTCATCCGGCCGCCTCCTCGGGTTCCTTGACCTTGCCCGACCAGCGCAGCGCCTTCTCCGCCGCGTCCAGCCCGGCCCGGCACTCCTCGGTCGTGGTCGCCACCGCGGTCGCGTACGCGATCCGGCCCCACAGGGTCCCGTCCGGCGGCGGGCTGGTCGTCTGGCCGGCCTCCATCAGCGGAACCAGCAGGTCGATCGAGCCCGGCAGCCCGTCGGAGTCGAAGGTGACCTCGTCCAGCACGGTGTCATTCTCGTCCACGTAGAAGAACCGGACGCCGCCGACCATCGTGCGGTCCGGCACCAGCTCCGGTGCACGCCCGCAGGCCACCGCCGCCGCGGCCAGGCCCGGGTCGACGCCGGTGGCCTGCAGCCCGAGGTACGGGATCATGTCCCCGCCGATCCGGGCGTTGATCTCGATCACCTTCGGGCCGTCGGCCGTCATCATGATCTCGGTGTGCGTGACCCCGTCGGTGAACGCGATCGCCTTGTGCGCGTCGACCAGCACCTGCATCAGCTGGTCGTCGACGAGCAACGGGTCGGCCGCGTCCACGAAGTGCCCGATCTCCTCGGCGTACGGCGGGTAGCCGATCTCCTTGCGGGCCAGGCAGAACGGGGTCACCTGGCCCTGGAACACGGCTGCGTCGATGCTGATTTCGTAGCCGTCGGCGAACTCCTCGACCAGCACCTTCACGTCGTAGTGCGGCGCCTCGGGCACGGTGGTGTCGTGGGCGAAGTCCCAGTTCTCCCGCAGTTCCTCGGGGGAGTTCACCTTCACCACGCCGAGACTCGCGGCCAGCGCGCGCGGCTTGAGGATCCGCGGGTAACCGACGTCGACGGCCAGGGCTTCCTCGACGGTGTTCACCAGCACGGACTTCGGCTGCGGTACGCCGTGCTCGGCGAGCGCCGTCCGGGTGAGGTGCTTGTCGCGGCAGCGGTTCACCATCGCGACGTCACCACCCGGCAGCCCGAGGGCCTCGGCGACGTGTGCGGTCTGCAGGATCCGCGCCTCGTCCCAGCACAGCACGCCGTCGATCGCCTCCCGGTCGTGCAGCTCGTTGGCGGCCGCGACCAGGGCGTCGGCGTCCAGGGTGGACTCGAGCACGGTCCAGCCTTCGATGTAGTCCTTCTCCCAGGTCGGTTCGCCGTGCAGGAACATGTGGATCCGGTACTGCGGTGCGATCGACCGCAGGATGTACTCGCGGAACAGCCGCATGCCGGTGGCCACCACCAGCAGGTGAGGTCGCTCGGTCATCTCATGCCTCCCTGACAGGTGCGGGGATCTGCCGGATCCGGCTGGCCCCGGTGGTGCCGTCGCTGCGACGAAAGTGGTCGGTGATCAAAATGTTGCCCTGAGCATCGAACTCGGGGACGCTGTGGCACTCGCCGGCGATCAGCTCGCCGGCCGTGCTGAGCAGGCAGTACGCGGCGTCGAACGTGCCGTCCGGCCGCAGGTTCCCGACCAGCCGGCCGCTGCGCAGGCTGCCGCCGGCGTAGAACTCCGCCCAGACCACGTCGTCCTCGCGGTGATACTGCCCGTACGGCGCGCCGGCCGCCGGGTCGTCGACCTCGAGCCGGAACCACACCCCGTCGACGTCGGGGACCAGGGGTTCCGGGGCGGCCGCGGTCACCACTGCACCGCGCAGAGCTCGTCGGAGATCGGGTAGATCTCCCGGTCGAACATGGAGTTCAGCACGATCGCGGCCCGGACCGGCAGCTGGGTCAGGCCCGCGTTGGTCAGGCCGTGGCTGTACCGGCTGGCGTTGAAGGTGTAGATCCGGTGCCCGTTCATGCCCTTCCAGCGCACCGAGTAGTCCGGCTCGACCAGCATCTGCCCGTCGTCGTCGAACTCGATCCGCTCCCGCAGCTCGTCGTCGAACGGCGCCTCGACGTGCTCGCGACCACCCGCCACCACGACCTGCCGGACGTCGTGCTCCTCCGGCGTGGTGGACGTCGTACAGCAGAGCCTGATGTCGCCGTCCGGCAGCGGCTCCGACGACCGCACGTCGCGGCCCGGCAGCAGCGTGACCGGGAAGCGGCCGAGGGTCAGCAGGCCGTCGTAGTTGGCCTGGTAGAGCGCGCGCAGGCCGCCCGGGGTGATCGCGTCGCCGCTGTAGCGGGAGTCGTCGATCATCTCCCGGCGCTTGCTGCGGTTCAGCCCCTGCAGGAACTCGATGTGCGACGGCCGGTAGAGCTCGTTGGCCATCGGCGAGTCGTCGATGCTGCGGAACCACTGGTTGCGGCCGAGCCAGCGGATGTCGGTGAAGCCCGAGCCGAGCAGCCGCAGGACGCACTCGAGACCGGTCTGGCCGCCGCCGACGACCGCCGTCGGTGCCAGGTTGTCCAGCGCGGGCATCCGGGTGCCCAGCTCGTCCGCGATGAACGCCCGCTCCTCGGGCAGGCCGTGCAGGTACGCCGGCCGGACCGGACGGGTGCCGAGTCCGAGCACCAGGTGCTCGGAGACCGCGGCCGGCTCGCCGTCGACGGTGACCTCGAACCCGTCGTCGGTGATCGAGATCGACTCCACCCGGGAGCTGAAGTTCACCACGCCGAGCCGCTCGGTGGCCCAGGCCAGGTAGCGCTCGTACTCGATCCGGGGAAGCGAGTCGAACTGGGAGTTGATCAGCGCGTAGAGCCGCCCGGAGGTGACCAGGTAGTTCAGGAACGTCAGCTCGTGCCGTGGGTCGACCAGGGAGACCAGGTCCTTCATCCAGCCGGTCTGCATCCGGACGCCCGGGTAGAGCAGGGGAGTGTGCCAGCCGGCGCCCGGGCGGGCGTCGAACAGGGCCAGCTTCTCCGTGGTGACGTTCTTGTACAGGGCCGCCAGCGACAGGTTGGAGGGCCCGGCCCCGATACCGATCGTGTGGTAGCGGGGCGTCGTTCGCTGCTTGCCTGGTTCGGTGATGGTCATGCGCTGTGTCTCCGTCCGCGAAGTGGTGGTGCGCGTTTCTCCTGGTGCGAGCAGGTCGCTCGCGGCGGCCCGGCTTGCGGCCAGCGCGGTTTTCACGCTGCCGCCGGACCCACCGGTGAAGGTGAACAGCCGATGCGTGCTGCCGAGCACCGACCAGAGGGTCAGTACCGGCGGATCGGCATAACAGTCGGCGTGGCTGACCAGGTGGTCGGGCGCCGACAGCTTGAGGTGGGGCAGCCGCTCGCCCGCGATCCGGGCGGCACGGGCGGCCAGGTCCGGGATCGGGGCACTGCTGCCCGGTGGAACGGACCAGCGGTGCGTGTCGACACCGAGCAGCAACCTGCCGTCGGCGGTCGGCCGCCCGTACAGGTCACTGGTCTCGTCGACGAACATCGTCGGCAGAGCGCCGTCCACCTGGTAGAGGGCGATCTGGATCGACTTGGTCCGGTAGGGCTCGGCGGGCAGGGCGTTGCCCGTGAGCAGGCCCGGCGTCCACGGCCCGGCCGCGACCACGACGGCGTCGTACCGGTGGCTCTCGCCGGGGAGGCGACAGCTGACCGATCCGTCCGGGTGCGGGACGAGTCCGAGGACCGGGCCGTTGAGCACCCGGCTTCCGGGGGCTGCCGCGAGTTGTCGCAGTACGGCGGTCCGCAGCTGGTCCGGCCGGATGAACCCGGCCCGCCTCTCGCAGACGCCGACCGTCCCCTCGGGCAGACCGTGCCAGCCCCGGTAATGGAGCTGGTCGCGGTCGAGGATCTCCGTCGACCCCGGGTGCGCGTCCTCGACCTCCGCGACCGCACGCTCGAGACCGGCGTACGACGGCAGCAGGTAGGTGCACCCGGTCTCGGTGTAGCCGGCCGGTTCCTGGAGGGTCTCGAACAGCTCGGTCAGGCTCTCGATCGCCAGCCGGCGCTGCACCGGATGGGTCTCGAACCCGCGGACGCCGCCGCCGGACACCGCGGTCGCGTCGGTGCCGACCGGGCCGGTCACCAGGTCGACCTCGACCCGGCCACTCAGCCGCCAGGCGAGCAGCGTGCCGGCGATGCCGGCCCCGATCACGCAGACTCGCATCGCGCTACCCGCCCTGACCGGTCAGCGCGGCCCGCAGTGACCCGGTGTCCTCGACCCCGCCGGCCAGCAGGGCGAGCAGACTCCGGACCGCCAGCGGCAGGTCGAAACCGCTCGGCTTCAGCGCGCTCTCACCCCGGGCGCGCTCGATCGCGGCCAGCGCCGGGTCGAGCGGCTCGGTGACCGGGTGCGTGCCGGCCAGCAATGGCGCGACCCGGTCCGCGAACGCCCGGAAAGAATTGAAGGTGAAATCACTTCGGTAGCGATCCGGGCGGTCCCAGGCCAGGAACAAGCGAACGATTGACGGATCCGCGGTGCCGAGTAATTCGGTCGCGGAGATTCCGTGATTGCGGCTGGTCGAGAATTTGTCGCCGTCGAATGTGTAGAACTCGTTGACCACGAGTCCCGCCAGTGGGAGGCGGGCGACCCCGGCCGCGGACCACACCGCCGGCCAGTAGAGCGCGTACCAGAACGCGTTGTCCAGGCCGAGGAAGTGCCACAGGTGGTCCACCCGGTCGACCGCGGCCAGGTAGCCGGCCACGTCACCGGCGTCCGGGTCGACGCCGCGCGCGACGGCGTACAGGTCGGAGAGCGCGATCTCGGTGTACGGGCCGATCCGCAGGCCGGTCAGCGGGCCGTCGCCCTCGATGCCCCAGTTGGTCGGGTAGGCCAGCGCGATCTCGGGCAGGCCGGCCGCGAGGGTGCGGTCGATCAGGTCCCGGACGGCCGGCGGCAGGTCGGCCCGCAACCACGTCGCGACCAGCGCGTCGCGGTGGTCCTCCATCCGCAGTACGGGCACCGTGGCGGTGAACGGACGAGGCTCGCCGCCGCAGCGGCCGCAGACCGGATCGACCATGGTGTCGACCTGGGTGAAGCTGCCGCACTGCTCGCAGGCGCCGCCCGCCGCGGGGGCCTTGCACTCGCCGCAGAGGCCGCTGAGGTAGGACTCGTGCAGGGTCCGGCCGCAGTCGGCGCAGGCGTGCAGCGTGACCTCGCGCAGCGGAGTCGCGCCGCTGGTCACGAGGTGGTTCATGAGTTGCCGGATGATGGGCGTGTGGACGTCGCCGAGCGGGTCGGTGAAGCAGTCGAACCCGATCCTGGCCAGGTCGTACGTCGCCTTGATGTCGTCGCGGAAGTCGGCCGTCATCACGCCGACGTCCACGCCTTCGTGCTCGGCGCGGGTGAGCACGTAGTTCTGGTGGACGTCCAGGCCGGTGGTGACCACGACGCGCTCCCCGCGGGCGCGCGCGGCCCGGGCCGCGATGTCCGCGGCGAGGTACGGGCCGGACAGGTGCCCGACGTGCAGCGGCCCGTTGATGGTCGGCTGGGGGAACGTGAACACGGTGACCGGATCAGTCATGGCCGGCCGCCTCGGCCAGCGGCATCCAGTACGCGCTGAACACGGTCAGCGGTACGTCGGCCGAGCGGTTCTGGACCACGTGCTGCTCGGTGCTGCCGAGCAGGAACGCGTCACCCTGGGGGACCTCGTACTCCCGGCCGCCGACCAGGACGTGCGCGGTGCCGGCGACGACCACCGAGAGCTCGAGTTCGGGGTGCTCGTCGAGCGGGCTCTCCGAACCGGGCGGAACGGAGTACCACATCGCCTGGAACGGCAACTGCCGCTCCAGGGCGTACTGCTCCCAGCGGACCACCCGGATGTCCTTCACGAACTGGTCGTCGCCGGTGCTCAGATCGAAAGTGCGCATGCTTCGCCACCCTCCGTAGCCGGCGCTGGGCGCGGCTCGAGACGTCGAAATGACAGCGGAATTGGGACACGGAACAAGACGCGCTGGAATCAGCTGCGGATGCGCACGACCGACGCCACCAACGTGGTCGTGAAAGCTTCGGCGACCCCCCAGTCTCCGTGGCCGAAAATATAGGTAAGGTCGCGCTGCGAGTAAAGGGGAATACGGAACGAATTTCCGGCCGATGCGTAACCAGGCCGGAAGTTATTCGTTACCGCAGCGTCCCGTGGTCGAGTGACTACGCTCAGACGTCGCCGGGGAACGCGACCGGCGCCCCGCCCCAGGCGAGCTGGGCGCTCGCGGTGGCCAGCAGGCTCTGGACGGCGAGGGCCCGGACAGCCGGTTGTTCGGCCGCCTCGACCAGGTCGCCGTACACGGCGGCCAGCCGGCGCTCGATCAGCAGGACCAGCGCGGAGGCGGTCGCCGCGTTCGTCACCACCTGCGGCAGGTCGTACGCCGCCTCCGCGGCCACCGGGGTCTCGCCGGCCGCGGCCACCAACCGGGTCAGCCGGTCGCGGTTGCGGCGGTGCAGCTCATAGGTGTCGGTGGCCGCCCGGAAGCGGGCGCCGCTCAACTTGCCGCCGGCCACGCCCACGCCGTACACGGCCGCGTGCTCACCGGCGAGCGCCGCCTGCAGTGCCTCGACCTCGGTCACTCGGAGTCCGCCTTCTTCTTCGGGGTGAGCGTGGCGGCCAGTTGGGTCTCCGACGCGGCGATCATCGCGAGCAGCCGAGCGTGCTCACCGGAGAGCTTGCCGGCCCCGGCGGCGTGGGCGACCGCGGCGGCCGTCTCCCGCTTGGCCAGGTCGGCCAGCGCGGCGGCCGACGTACTCGGGACTGCCGGAGCCTTGCCGGCGACTACCTGCACGCCTGGGACCGCCTTGAGTCGCGTCAGGTGGCTCGCGTGGTACTTCGCCCCGGCCGCGAGCCGGGTGCGCAGCGCTGGGAACTTGGCGCTGGAGGCGGTGTACCGCAACGACAACTGCGTCACCACCGTGGCTGCGGCGGTGAGGGCCGCGACGACCGCCGGATCGGTGCTGGGGGTCTCTTCGGCAGGCTGGACCCCGTCGTCGGAGTTCTTCGCTCCGCCCTGGGTGCCGGAACCGCTCGAGTCGTCGGTGCAGGCGGCCAACGCGACCGCGCCGGGCACCACGGCGGCAGTGACGACGACACGGCGTCGCGAGAGGCGGGGTTGATTCGGCACGGCGGAACGATACCCGGCGGGCCGGGTGACCAGTGGGTGACCGGTCCGGTGACGTGCCGGTGACGGGCCTGGGACGAGCCGGTGACGTGAGCAGCGCCGTCGGCCGGATATGGTGGGCTACTGCCCTCGGTCGGATCGCCGGGCGGCGGAACGGGTGCACAACTGGAGAGAGAGGCAGGTCTACCTGTGAGCCGAAGGACTGACCACACGGACACCTCGAGCCTCGAGAACTTCCTGCGGCCGATCGTCGAGCAGTTCGGCTGCGACCTGGAGGCCGCGGACGTCGCGCCGGCCGGCCGGCGGCGGCTGCTGCGCGTGCTCGTCGACCGTGACGGCGGGATCAGCCTGGACGACGTCGCCGAGGTCACCCGGGCCATCTCCAAGGCACTCGATGCCGACGACATCATGGGCGACGGCGCCTACACGCTGGAGGTCTCCAGCCCCGGCGTCGACCGCCCGCTCACCCTGCCCCGGCACTGGCGCCGCAACGTCGGCCGCCTGGTCGCGGTCACGCCGACCGCCGGCGCGAAGGTGACCGGCCGGATCAAGTCCGCCTCCGACGAGGCGGCCGAGCTGGACGTGGACGGCAAGGTCCGGACGGTCGCGTACGCCGACGTGGCCAAGGCCAAGGTCCAGATCGAGTTCAACCGGGCTGCCGGCAAGGACGACCCCGAGACGCCGGCTGACGGCACGGTGGAGGAGAACTGACATGGACATCGACATGGCCGTGCTGCGGTCGCTGGAGCGGGAGAAGGACATCTCCCTGGACGTCGTCGTCGAGGCGATCGAGCAGGCGCTGCTGGTGGCGTACCACCGCACCGAGGGCGCCCAGCAGCACGCCCGCGCCGAGCTGGACCGCAAGACCGGGCACGTCACCGTGTACGCGCGCGAGTTCGCCGAGGACGGCACGCTGGCCCGGGAGTACGACGACACGCCGCACGACTTCGGCCGGATCGCGGCCACCACGGCCAAGCAGATCATCCTGCAGCGGCTGCGCGACGCCGAGGACGAGGTCCGGTACGGCGAGTTCTCCGGCAAGGAGGGCGACATCGTCTCCGGCGTCATCCAGCAGGGCCGCGACCCGCGCTCGGTGATGGTCGACCTCGGCAAGATCGAGGCGGTGCTGCCGGCACCGGAGCAGGTGCCGGGGGAGAAGTACGAGCACGGCTCCCGGCTGCGGGTCTACGTGGTCGGCGTCCGCAAGGGCTTCAAGGGTCCGCAGATCACCGTCAGCCGGACGCACCCGAACCTGGTGAAGAAGCTGTTCGCGCTCGAGGTGCCGGAGATCGCCGACGGCACGGTCGAGATCACCGCGATCGCGCGCGAGGCCGGTCACCGCACCAAGATCGCGGTCCGGACGCTGAACCCGTCGGTGAACGGCAAGGGTGCGTGCATCGGGCCGATGGGTCAGCGGGTGCGCAACATCATGCACGAGCTGCACGGCGAGAAGATCGACATCATCGACCACAGCGACGACCCGGCCACCTTCGTCGGGAATGCGCTGTCCCCGGCGCAGGTTACGTCTGTGGAGGTCGTCGACGCCGCGGCCCGGGCGGCGCGCGTCGTCGTACCGGACTACCAGTTGTCGCTCGCGATCGGCAAGGAGGGCCAGAACGCCCGCCTCGCCGCCCGGCTGACGGGCTGGCGGATCGACATCCGGCCGGATACCGATGTGACTCGTGAGGACGAGAAGGTAGACTGACGTCTCGGTCGGTCGACTGAGTCGCAACCACTCCCGAAGGATCACCTGACAGTGACTGTGGAGGCGCGCCCGGGCAAGCCCAGGGAGCGTACCTGCATCGGGTGCCGGAAGCGGTCCAGTCCGGCTGACCTGCTGCGGATGACGGTTTCCGGAGGACAGGTCCTCCCGGATCCCGCTCATCGGGCGCCTGGCCGCGGGGCGCATCTGCACCCGGTGGCCGAGTGCCTCGAGCTCGCCGAGCGACGCAAGGCGTTCCCACGGGCCTTCCGGGTCCCGGGTCCGCTTGAGCTGGAGCTGGTGCGGGAACATGTAGCGCAGCGCAGTAACGAAGCAGTGCAGTCGCAGTAACCATGGCGGCCACCCGGCCGCCCGCGACGAACGTCGCGACGACATGAAGGCGGGTCATCGACTCATGACCACTCGATGAGTGTCTACCGATGAGTGCAAAGCGATGAGCACGTACGTCAACTAACGGTCCGCGCCCAGGCTCGGACCAGAGGGAGAGTAGTGGCAAAGGTCCGGGTCTACGAGCTCGCGAAGGAGCTCGGAGTTACCAGCAAGGTCGTTCTGACCAGACTGAACGACATGGGCGAGTTCGTCCGATCGGCGTCCTCGACGATCGAGGCGCCGGTGGTCCGCAGGTTGGCGGAGGAGTTCGAGAAGAACCCGCCGAAGAAGCGTGCGGCCAAGAAGGCCGCCGCCAGCACGTCCGCCGCGCCGCAGGCGACCGCACCGGTCGCGCCTGCCGAGCCGGCGAAGAAGGCCGCGCCCGCGGCCCCGGCCGAGCGTCCCGCGCCGGCCGCCGAGGCGACCCCGGCTCCGGTGACCGCCGAGCCGACGGTCACCGAGAAGGCCACGCCGGCTCCGGCCAAGGCCGCGCCGTCCCCGGCCAGGCCGGGTCCGCGTCCTGGTCCCAAGCCGGGTCCGCGCCAGGAGACCGCTCCGGCGGCTCCGGCCGAGGCGCCCGCGCCGGCCGTCGAGGCGCCGGCCGCCAAGGCCTCTCCGGAGGCCCCGGCCCGTACGCCGGATCGGCCGGCCGCGCAGGCTACATCGGCTGGGCCGGCTGCCCCGACGTCGCAGCGTCCCGCTGCGGACTCCCCGGCCCGGCCCGCGCCGCGTCCGGGTGGTCAGGGTTCCGGTCCGCGTCCGGGGGCGCCGGGTGCGTCCCCGCGCCCGGGTGCCCCGCGTCCCGGCGCTCCGCGTCCGGGTGGCGCGCCGCGTCCCGGTGCGCCGGGTGGTCAGGCCGGTAGCGGCCGTCCGGGTGCTCCGCGTCCGGGCAACAACCCGTTCAGCTCGACCCAGGGCATGCAGCGCGGTGGCGCTCGCCCGGGTCCCGGCGGCGAGCGCGGTCCCGGCCAGGGTGCGAGCCCGGCCGGCATGCCGCCGCGTCCGCCGCAGGCCCGCGGTGGCGGCGGTAGCGACCGTCCGCGTCCGTCGGGTGTGCCCGGTGCGCCGCGGCCCAACCCGGCGATGATGCCGAAGTCCTCGGCCGGTACGTTCACCGGCCGCCCGTCCGGTCCCGGTGGTGGCGGCGGTGGCGGTGGCGGTCGTGGCCGTCCCGGCGGCGGTTCCGGCGGACCGGGTGCTGGTGCGCGCTCCGGCGGCGGCGGTGGCGGCGGTGGCGGCTTCCGTCCGGGTGGCGGCGGCCCGAGCGGCCCGCCCGGTGGCGGCGGTCGTCCGGGTCCGGGCAACCGCGGCCGCGGTGGCACCCAGGGTGCCTTCGGCCGTCCGGGTGGTCCGGCCCGTCGTGGCCGCAAGTCGAAGCGGGCCAAGCGCCAGGAGTTCGACAACATGCAGGCGCCGGCGGTCGGCGGCGTCCGGGTCAAGCACGGTGACGGCGAGGTCGTCCGGCTCGCCCGCGGCGCCTCGCTGACGGACTTCGCCGAGAAGGTCGGCGTCGACCCGGCGTCGCTCGTGCAGGTGCTGTTCCACCTCGGCGAGATGGTGACCGCGACCCAGTCGGTCAACGAGGAGACGCTGCAGCTGCTCGGCACCGAGCTGAACTACGACGTCCAGATCGTGTCCCCGGAGGACGAGGACCGCGAGCTGCTGCAGTCGTTCGACATCGAGTTCGGCGCCGACGACGGCGACGAGGCCGACCTGGCTCCGCGGCCGCCGGTGGTGACCGTGATGGGTCACGTCGACCACGGTAAGACGAAGCTGCTGGACGCGATCCGGATGGCGAACGTCGTGGCCGACGAGGCCGGCGGTATCACCCAGCACATCGGTGCGTACCAGGTGACCACCGAGGTGGACGGCGAGCAGCGGGCGATCACCTTCGTCGACACCCCGGGTCACGAGGCGTTCACCGCCATGCGTGCCCGTGGTGCGCAGGCCACCGACATCGTCATCCTGGTGGTCGCGGCCGACGACGGGGTGATGCCGCAGACGATCGAGGCGCTGAACCACGCCCGGGCGGCGGGTGTCCCGATCGTGGTCGCGGTGAACAAGATCGACGTCCCGGCGGCGGACCCGGCCAAGGTGCGCGGTCAGCTGACCGAGTACGGCCTGGTGCCCGAGGAGTACGGCGGCGACACGATGTTCGTCGACGTCTCGGCGAAGTCCCGGATCAACATCGAGGGCCTGCTCGAGGGCGTCGTGCTGACCGCGGACGCGGCGCTGGACCTGCGGGCCAACCCGGACATGCACGCCGAGGGCATCGCGATCGAGGCGAACCTCGACAAGGGCCGTGGTCCGGTGGCGACCGTGCTGGTGCAGCGCGGGACGCTCCGGGTCGGCGACTCGATGGTGGTCGGCCCGGCGTACGGCCGGGTCCGGGCCATGCTCGACGAGCACGGCAACAACGTCGAGGAGGCGACCCCGTCGCGTCCGGTCCTGGTGCTCGGCCTGACCGCCGTGCCGGGGGCCGGTGACAAGTTCCTGGTGGTCGACGACGACCGCCGGGCGCGGCAGATCGCGGAGAAGCGGGAAGCCCGTGCCCGGGCGGCGGCCAACGCGAAGCGTCGCGTCCGCCGTACCCTCGAGGACTTCATGGCCTCGATGGAGAAGGGCGAGGCCCAGGAGCTGCTGCTCATCCTCAAGGGCGACGTGTCCGGTTCGGTCGAGGCGCTGGAGGACGCGCTGGTCCGGATCGAGGTCGGCGACGAGGTGTCCCTGCGGATCATCGACCGCGGTGTCGGTGCGATCAACGAGAACGACGTCAACCTGGCCATCGCGTCGAACGCCGTCATCATCGGCTTCAACGTGCGGCCGGCGGGCAAGGCCGGTGACCTGGCCGAGCGCGAAGGCGTGGATGTCCGGTACTACTCGGTCATCTACTCGGCGATCGACGACATCGAGGCCGCGCTGAAGGGCATGCTCAAGCCGATCTACGAGGAGGCCACCCTCGGCCAGGCGGAGATCCGGGAGATCTTCCGCTCCTCGAAGGTGGGCAACATCGCCGGTTGCTGGGTGACCAGTGGAGTCATCCGCCGCAACGCCAAGGTCCGGTTGATCCGGGACGGCGCGGTGGTGGTCGACAACACCGAGCTGTCGTCGCTGAAGAGGTTCAAGGACGACGCGTCCGAGGTCCGGGAGGGCTTCGAGTGCGGTCTGACCATCAACAACTTCAACGACATCAAGATCGGCGACGTCGTGGAGTCCTTCGAGCTGCGCGAGAAGCCGCGCAACTGATCCGCTGACGGTGGCCCGGCGCGTGCCGGGCCACCGGAGTAACGTCCGGGGAGGCGATGGTCTCTCCGGACGTTACGCATGAATGAGGGAGTGAGCCCTGATGGGTGAAGCAAGGGCGAAGCAGCTGGCCGACCGGATCCAGGTGCTGGTGGCGGAGCTGCTCGAGCGCCGGGTGAAGGACCCCCGGCTGGGGTTCGTCACGGTGACGGACGCCCGGCTGACCGGCGACCTGCGCGAGGCGAGCATCTTCTACACGGTGTACGGCGACGAGCAGGCGCGCGCCTCGACCGCGGCCGCCCTGGAGTCGGCCCGCGGGCTGATCCGCAGCGAGGTCGGCAAGGCCCTCGGCCTGCGGCACACCCCGAGCGTGGCGTTCTTCCTGGACGCCGTCCCCGAGACCGCCGGGCACATCGAGGACCTGCTGGCCAAGGCCCGGGAGGCCGACGCCGAGGTGGCCAAGGCGGCCGCCCAGGCCAAGCCGGCCGGCGAGGCCGACCCGTACAAGCACCGCGGGGACGATGACGCCGACGACGAGTGAGGGTACGCCGGTCGTTGCCGACGGCATCGTCGTCGTCGACAAGCCGGCCGGGCTGACCTCGCACACCGTGGTCGCCCGGATCCGTCGGCTGGCCGGCACCCGCAAGGTCGGCCACGCGGGCACGCTGGACCCGATGGCGACCGGCGTCCTGGTCGTCGGGCTGAACCGCGCGACCCGGCTGCTCGGCCACCTCCAGCTGGCGGACAAGTCGTACGACGCGACCGTCCTGCTCGGCGCGACCACGACGACCGACGACGCCGAGGGCGAGATCCTCACCACCGCGCCGGTCGACGGGATCACCGCCGAGGCGATCGAGGCCGCGGTGGCCGGCTTCCGGGGCGAGATCTCGCAGGTGCCGTCGAAGGTGTCCGCGATCAAGGTCGACGGCCGGCGCGCGTACGAACGCGTCCGGGCCGGCGAGGAGGTCGCGCTCAAGGCGCGGAACGTCACGGTGTCCCGGTACGACGTCGTCGACGTCCGCACCGGGCCGTCCGGGCTAGAGGTGGACATCTCGGTCGACTGCTCCAGCGGGACGTACATCCGGGCGCTCGCCCGGGACCTCGGCGCCGAGCTCGGCGTCGGCGGTCACCTCACCGCGCTGCGTCGTACCCGGGTCGGGTCCTTCGGCCTGCCGGTCGCGCACACGCTGGAGTCTTTGGCGCGGTCGTTCGAGTGGCTGCCGATCGCGGAAGTTGCCGCAGGCACCTTTCCCCGGTACGACGCCAACGCCGAGCAGGCCGCCGCGATCCGCACCGGCCGGCCGTTGCCCGGCCTGAAACTGCCCGCCGGGCAGACGGCGATGTTCGATCCCAGCGGCACCTTCCTGGCCCTGTACGAAGCCCACGGCCCGGTGGCGAAACCCACCGCGGTCTTCGTCGGGTAGCTACCCCCGGCGTGAGCCCGCCTGGCGGTTCCCGGACAGCGTCGGCGACCGGCCGGGGCAACGAGGCGACGCTCGTGGGGGAGAGTCGCAGGCCCTGCGCTGCCGGCCTGGCCGTCCGGGTAGTGGGGTAATCACCGCCAGGCGAACACCTCAACCCTACGGGCTCCGGACCGGACGGTACCGGAATGTGGAGCAAGTGCACCGCTGAGCGGACGCGCCCCGCCCGGTTCGGGTGACCCCGTGGAGAGCCCGACGGTTTATGGTGGCGGCATCGCGGTCGCGATCGGCGACCCGGGGCGGGTAGGGATCAAACGATTGTCTGCAGCACGTCCGCGCTCGGCGCGACGACGGCACCGGTCGGCCGGTCTCGTCGTACTCCTGCTCGGCCTGCTGGCCGTCGGTTCGGCGTACGCCGCCGTCGTACCGGACGCCGCGGTCGCGGACCGCTCCTCCCAGTCGCAGACGATCGAGGAGGGCCGCAAGCTCTTCGCGGTCGGGTGTTCCAGCTGCCACGGTCTGAACGCCGAGGGCGCCGGCAACGGTGAGGGCGAGCTGGCCGGTCCGTCGCTGATCGGCGTCGGGGCGGCCGCGGTCGACTTCCAGGTCGGTACCGGCCGGATGCCCGCGGTGCAGCCGGGTGCCCAGATCCCGCAGAAGCCACCGTCGTACACGCAGGAGGAGATCGAGGCGCTCTCGGCGTACGTCGCCTCGCTGGCTCCCGGACCGGCGGTGCCGGCCGAGGAGTCGTTTGACGTCAGCAACGTGACGGACGAGCAGATCACCCGCGGCGGCGAGCTGTTCCGCACCAACTGCACGGCGTGCCACAACTTCGCCGGCAAGGGCGGCGCGCTGCCGAACGGCCGGTACGCGCCCTCGCTGATGGACAGCACGCCGCGGCACATCTACCAGGCGATGCTGACCGGTCCGCAGCAGATGCCGGTCTTCTCCGACCAGGTGCTGCAGCCGGAGGACAAGCGCGACATCATCGCCTACATCGTCGCGCTGCAGGAGCAGAAGGATCCCGGTGGTTTCGGTCTCGGCCGGCTCGGTCCGGTGTCCGAGGGCCTGTGGGGCTGGCTGGTCGGCATCGGCCTGCTGGTCGCGGTGGCCGTCTGGATCGGCGCCAAGGGCATGAAGGCGAAGGGGAGGACACCGGACACGCCGGAGAAGGGCTGACCGCCGCGGAGACGGCGAGGGAATCACCCGATCCAGGTGATCAGCCGGCGCCGTGCCGTCGGCATAGTGCGAGGCGTGGCCACCGCAGACCCGCCCGTTCGGGTTCCGTCGTTGTTCGACGCGGCCGTGCCGCTGCTGGCGCTCGCGGTGCTGATCGGTGGCTCGATCGCGCTGTTCGGCCTGGACGCGCTGGACGGACCGATCCAGGCCGCGCTGGTGCTGTGCGCCCTGATCGCGGCGCTGATCGCGCTGAAGAACGGCCACAGCTGGGAAGCGATCCAGCGGGCCGCGCAGGGCGCGCTGTCCTCGGTCACCAGCGCGATCTTCATCCTGCTCGCGGTCGGCGCGCTGATCGGGATCTGGAACCTCTCCGGCACCATCCCGACGCTGGTGTACTACGGCATCCAGGTGCTGTCACCCGGGTGGTACTACGCGGCGACCGCGCTGATCTGTGGCGTCATCGCGATGAGCATCGGCAGTTCCTGGACCACCGCCGGCACGATCGGCGTCGGGCTGGTCGGGATCGCGCTGATGCTCGGGGTGTCGCCGGCCGTCACCGCCGGCGCGGTGATCTCGGGTGCCTACCTCGGGGACAAGCTGTCACCGCTCTCGGAGACGACCATCCTGACCGCGCAGATGGTCAAGGTGGACGTCTACGAGCACATCAAGCGGCAGGCCTGGACGTCGGTTCCGGCCTTCGTGATCGCGGTCGTGGTGTTCCTGTTCCTCGGGCTGGTCTCCGGGCCGTCGGTGAACGACACGGTCGCGACCACGACCGAACTGGCGAAGCTCGGGGAGATCTACCGGATCACGCCGGTGAACCTGGTGCCGTTGCTGCTGCTCGCGTACCTGTCGATCAGCAAGGTCCCGGCCACGCTCGCACTGATGGCGTCGGCGCTGTTCGCCGGGATCCTCGGTGCGTTCCTGCAGCCGGAGGTCATGCGCGACTTCGTCGGCGGCGCTGGCAACGTCGTGATCGAGTCGGTCAAGGGCATCTGGCGGGCGATGGCCAACGGGTTCGAGATCAACTCCGGGATCGGCGAGATCGACGGGCTGCTGTCACGCGGCGGGATGGACAGCATGCTGCTGACGCTGTGGCTGATCATGGCCGCGGTCACCTTCGGCGCGCTGCTCGAGGAGTTCGGGCTGATCGGCCGGCTGGTCGACCCGATGATCCACGCGGCCAAGAGCACCGGCCGGCTGTACCTCACGGTGTTCGCGTCCGCCTTCGGCCTGAACGTGGTCGCCGGCGACCAGTACATCGCGCTCGTGCTGCCGTCCCGGATCTTCCGGGCGGAGTTCGCCCGGCGCGGCCTCGCGCCGACCAACCTGTCCCGGCTGGCCGCCGACAGCGGCACGGTCACGTCGCCGTTGGTCCCGTGGAACTCGTGCGGCGCGTTCATGGGCGCCGTCCTCGGCGTACCGACGCTGCTCTACCTGCCGTACTGCGTGTTCAACATCGCGAGCCCGACGTTGAGCGTGCTGTACGGCGTGACCGGTTTCAAGATCGAGAAAGTCGAGCCGGCGGACGTCCCGTCCGCCTAGGAGGAAGTGATGGCCGGCGCAGACACCGTCTCGACCACGTCGTCGGCGCAGAAGCTGACGTTCCTGACCATGACCGCGATGGTCGTGGGCTCGATGGTGGGTGCGGGCGTGTTCTCGCTGCCGCGCCGGTTCGCGCAGGAGACCGGCGTCGCCGGGGCGCTGGTCGCCTGGGCGATCGCCGGCACCGGCATGCTGATGCTCGCCTTCGTCTTCCAGACCCTCGCGGTCCGCAAGCCGGACCTCGACGCCGGCGTCTATGCCTACGCCAAGGCGGGCTTCGGCGAGTACCTCGGCTTCTTCTCCGCGTTCGGCTACTGGGCCAGCGCGTGCGTCGGCAACGTGACCTACTGGGTGCTGATCATGTCGACCGTCGGCGCCCTGTGGCCGGCCCTCGGCGACGGCGACACGGTGACCGCCGCCGTGCTGTCGACCGTCGGCATCTGGGTGTTCTACCTGCTGATCCGGCGGGGCGTGCAGGAGGCCGCGATCATCAACCGGATCGTCACCGTGGCCAAACTGGTGCCGATCCTGGTCTTCATCCTGATCGCCGCGATCTACCTCGACCCGAAGGTCTTCGCGGACAACTTCAGCGGGACCGGGAACTACGGGTCGCTGTACGACCAGGTCACCGGCACGATGCTGGTCACCGTCTTCGTGTTCCTCGGGGTCGAGGGTGCGAGCGTCTACTCGCGGCACGCGAAACGCCGCGAGGACGTCGGCCGGGCCACCGTGCTCGGCCTGCTCAGCGTGCTGGCCGTCTTCGCCTCGGTGACGGTGGTGTCCTACGGCATCCTGCCGATCAGCGAGATCTCCCAGCTGCGCCAGCCGTCGATGGCCGGCGTGCTCGAGTCGGCGGTCGGCAACTGGGGCGAGGTTTTCGTCAGCGTCGGCCTGATCGTCTCCGTGCTGGGCGCGTACCTGGCCTGGACGCTGATGTCCGCCGAGGTGCTGTTCGTGGCCGCGCTGGACGACGACATGCCCCGGTTCCTGCGCCGGTCGAACGCGGCCGACGTACCGACCGCGGCGTTGCTGATGACAACGATCCTGATCCAGGTCGTGCTGGTGGTGACGATGTTCTCCGAGGACGCGTTCAACTTCGCCCTCGACCTGACCAGCGCCCTCAGCCTGATCCCGTTCCTGCTCGCGGCCGGATATGCGCTGAAGCTGGCGGTGACCCGGGAGACGTACACCGACGCGCCGGCGGGCCACACCCGCGAACTGGTCGTCGGCGCGCTGGCGACGATCTACACCGCGTTCCTGCTGTACGCCGCCGGGCCCAGGTTCATCCTGCTGTCGTTCATCATCTACGCGCCCGCCAGCATCCTGTTCGTGATGGCCCGCCGGGAGCAGGGCCGCCGGCTGTTCACCCCGGGCGAGCTCGTCCTGCTCGTCGTCTCGATCCTCGGCGCCGCGCTCGGCGTCGTCGCCCTCGCGGCCGGCTGGATCTCGATCTGATCCGCCGGGCCGGCCGACCACCATCCGCGCAAGGAGTCCATCCGCATGACCAGTCACGACCCCACCTCGACGTACGGCGTCCACTCCGAAGTCGGCCGGCTGCGCAAGGTTCTCGTCTGCTCACCCGGTCTGGCCCACCGCCGGCTCACTCCGACCAACGCCGACGACCTGCTGTTCGACGACGTGATGTGGGTGGAGAACGCCCAGCGCGACCACGCCGACTTCGTCAACAAGCTGATGAACCGCGGGGTCGACGTGGTCGAACTGCACGACGTGCTCGCTCAGACGGTCGCGTCCGACGAGGCGCGCTCGTGGCTGCTCGACCGCAAGCTCCTGGTCAACGACGTCGGCCTCGGACTGGTCGACGGCACCCGGAGCTTCCTGGAGACGCTCGAGCCGCGACAGCTCGCGGAGTTCCTGATCGGCGGCCTCGCCACCTCGGACCTGCCGGAGGAGTACCGCACCGGGTACGTCGGCCTGGCCCGCGAGGGCACCGGCAGCCGGGAGTACCTGATGCCGCCGCTGCCCAACACGCTGTACACCCGCGACACGACCTGCTGGCTGTACGGCGGCGTGACGCTGAACCCGCTCTACTGGCCGGCCCGGCACGACGAGACCCTGCTGATGAAGGCGATCTACCAGTTCCACCCCGACTTCGCCGGCTCGACCGTGTGGTGGGGCGACCCGGAGCAGTCGTGGGGCCGGGCGACGTTCGAGGGCGGCGACATCATGCCGGTCGGGAACGGCGTCGTGCTGATGGGGATGAGCGAGCGGACCTCCCGGCAGGCGATCACCCAGGTCGCGGCCGCGCTGTTCGACAAGGGTGCGGCCGAGCACGTGATCGTGGCCGGGATGCCGAAGCTGCGGGCCGCGATGCACCTGGACACCGTGATGACGTTCGCGGACCGCGACATCGTCACGCTGTACCCGACGATCATGGACGGCGTGCACACGTTCTCGCTGCGGCCGGCGGACCGCGCGCCGGGCGTGGACGTGGTCGACGAGGGGTCGCGGCGGTTCGTCGACGTCGTCGCCGAGGCGCTCGGGCTCTCGGAGCTGCGGGTCCTGGAGACCGGCGGGGACGTGTACGAGTCCGAGCGGCAGCAGTGGGACAGCGGCAACAACGCGGTCGCGCTCGAGCCCGGGGTGGTCTTCACCTACGACCGCAACACCCGGACGAACACCCTGCTGCGCCAGGCCGGCGTCGAGGTGATCACCATCGTCGGCGCCGAGCTCGGCCGCGGCCGCGGCGGCGGCCACTGCATGACCTGCCCGATCATCCGCGACCCCGTCGACTTCTGACCGACCCACCCGCCGCGTCATGAACGACCCCGCCGGCGGTCGGCGATGGCGCAGTACGACGGCCGTCGTACTGCTCACGCTGTCGTGCCTGCTGGCGCCGCCGGCGGTCGCGGCCGTCTGGGCGTCGCAGCAGGTCACCGACACCGACCGGCACGTGGCGTCGGTCGCTCCACTGGCCGCCGACCCGGTGGTGCAACACGCGGTCGCGGACCGGGTGACGCACGAGATCCTGACCGCGGTCGACGTCCGCGCGATCACGACCGAAGCCCTGGACTCGGTGGCGAACGGGCTGCCGCCGCGGATCGAGGCGAACGTCCGGGCGCTGCGGGCGCCGTTGGCCGACGCTGTCGCCGACTTCATCCGGAGACAGGTGCTCGAGTTCGTCCGCAGTCCGGCCTTCGCCACCTTGTGGGCGCAGGCGAACCGGATCGCGCATGCGCGCCTGGTCGTCCTCCTGGAAGGACAGCAGGACCGGGTGGTGACCGCGCAGGCGGACTCGGTCACGCTCAACCTGGCGCCGGTCATCTCCGCGGTCAAGGAGCGGCTCCTGGCGGCCGGCTACAGCACCGCGCGCTTCATCCCGGTCGTGGACCGATCGGTCGTGCTGATGCAGTCGAGCGCGGTGACGAGGGCACAGGACGGGTTCGGGTTGCTGAACACCCTGCGGGCCTGGTTGCCGTTGACGACGTTCGCGCTGCTCGTCGCGGGGCTGTTCCTGGCCCGCGACCGGCGCCGGGCACTGGTCGGATGGTCGGCGGGCATCGTGGCCGGCATGGTCGCGCTGGCCCTCGCGGTCGCGGTCCTCCGAACGCGCTACCTGAACGCGTTGCCGACCGAGGCCCTGTCCCGCGACGCCGCGGGTGCCGTCTTCGACGTCCTGGTGGACTCGCTGCGGCGCGACCTGTGGCTGATCGGGGTGCTCGCGGTCGTCGTCGCCCTGGTCGCGTTCGGGGCCGGTCGCTTGCTTCGCCGTCGCGTCGGCGCGTGACCGGCGCGCGCCGAGGCTTGCCATTCGGTGGGGTGTGGGCGGACTCTGAAGAGTGCCCGACGGAGGGGAGCTGGTGGGCATGGGCGGCGACTTTGCCCGGAAGACAGCGCAGTCGGGGGCAGCCGCTCGGGCGACCGCGCGGGCCGGTCCGCCCGCCGTTCGCGTCTGGGTCGAACGAACGGCGCTGATGCGCCTGCTCGACGACGCGCTCGCCCGGCCGGTCACCCTGGTGGTCGCGCCCGCCGGAACCGGCAAGACCCTCACCCTGGCCCGCTGGACCTCGGAACGGGCGGAGCTGCCGGTGACCTGGCTGACCTCGGGCAAGGACCTCGATCCGCACCGCTTCGCCAACCAGCTGCGGGTGGCGGCCGGCGTACGGCCGTTAGCGGGCCGGCCGCCACCGGCCGCACTGATCAGTCGGTCGGCCGACGACCTGATCGGCAAAGAGGCACAGCAGATCGTCGTCGTGGACGACGCCCACCTGATGGCCGCCCGGTGCTTCGCCCTCGTGGACGAGCTGCTGAACACGTGCCCGTCCGCGATCAGGCTCGTGCTGCTGTGCCGCTGGGATCCACCGATGGACCGGCTGATCCCGTCGCTCCAGGGCGACCTGTCGGTGATCCGCGGGCGCGCCTTCCAGATGTCGGCGCAGGAGTCCGCGGACCTGGTCCTGGCCCACGCTGAGGATCTCCCGCCCGAGGTGGTGGCGGCGATCGTACGGCGGGCCGGCGGCTGGGCCGCGGTGATCGCGCTCGCCGCTCGCACGGTCGCCGGGTTCCCGGATCCGATGCGGGTCGAGGAGTACCTGACCGAACGCGGTTGGGGACTCGCGGACCAGCTGGCCGGCCAGGTGTTCTCGACCCTGGCGGCCCGCACCCGGCATCTGCTGCTGTGCGTCGCGTTCGAGGAGACCGTGGACCCGGAGACGGCGGTGTGGCTGTCCGGGGATCCGGGCGCGGGGGAGTTGCTGGCGGAGCTGGAGGCGTCCGGTCTGCTGGTCAGCCGGGAGGACCGTGGCCGGGCGGGCGAGCCGGTCCGCTACCGGATCCACCCGTTGCTCTCGGAGGTACTGCGCCGGCAGGCACACGCCGGCGGGGTCGACGTGACGCGGGCTCGCGCGGTCCTCCGCCGGGCGGCCCGCTGGGACGCCACCCACGGCGACCTCGACCAAGGCTTCCGGCGGCTGGTCGCGGTCGAGGCGTGGGACGACGCCGTCCGGCTGATCGCCGACCACGGGGTCGAGCTGCTGATGCTCGGTCACGGTCCGCTGATCCGTACGGTCGCGCGGGCGGCACCGGAGACGGTGGACGCCGTACCTCGCACCTGGGCGATCCTGGCGATCGAGCGCCTGCTGCACGCCGACCAGGCCGGCGCCCGGCACTGGACCGATCGCCTCGACGGCGAGGAGTCCTTGGCCCGCTCGGCCGATGTGGCGTCGTTGCGACTCGTGCAGGCGTGGTCGGATCGCCGTACCCTCGCGGCCGAGGTCGACCAGGCCACCCGCCTCGTGAACGCGTCCGGCGATGCCACGGCCACCAGCGCGCCGCACGCCTGGTTGCTGGCCGAGCTCGGGTCGGCCGAGAACTGGCTCGGCCGGCTTGCGCAGGCCCACGGTCACCTGCGGCAGGCGGCCGCGATCGCGAGGTCGCTCGGCCTGACCAGGCTGGTCGCGTCCGCGCTGTCCCACCTGGCGATGACCGAGTACATGGTGGGCCGGGACCAGAACTGCCTCGTGCTGGCCAACCGCGCACTGCAGTTGGCGCCGGCCGCCGCGCAGGACGGTACCTACACCCGTGCCCGGATCGCGCAGGAGCTGGCCCGGCCGAGCTCGACGGACCTGTCGGATCTGGTCGAAGCGCCCGGGCCACTCGATCCGACGACCGCGGTGTGGAAGCTGATCCTGTCCGCCCGGCTCCGGCTCTCGTCCGGCGCGGTGGACGACGCGGCCGCGCTGCTCGACCTGCCGCCGGAGCTTCCGCCGGTCCCACCACACCTGGCCGCGGTCCTGATCGGGGAGCGCTGTCTGCGGGCGTTGATGCACAACGACCGCGAGGTGCTGGCCACTCTGGTGACCGAGTTCGGTCAGGTCGGGGCGGCCGCCGAGGCGGCCCTGGCCCGTGCGTTCCACGCCGACATCGGTGGTGACCGCCAGGCTGCCACCGCCGCGCTGGCACCGGTCCTCGACGGGGAGCTGCGGCAACTCCTGCCCACCACCCGCATCGTCGCCACGATCTACCAGGCGCAGCTGCAGGACAGCCTCGGCTACCGGACCGCGGCCGACGGCCTGGTGCTCGAGGCGGTCCGCGGGACCGCCGATCAGCGGATCGCCTGGCCGTTCCTCGGCTGGAGCATGAACGGTACGCCGACCCACGACCTGCTGCACCGGATCGCCGACCACAGCCCGACCCCGTGGTTGCTCGAGCTCTGCGCGTTCGTCGACGAGCGGGCCGGCTTCGCGGCGGTCATGCGGCGGGTGCGCCAGTCACCGCCGCCGAACTACGACCCGGAGCGCGCCGGCGCCGGGCTGGCCCACGTGCCCGGGCTGACCCACCGGGAGCACGACGTACTGCTCCAGCTGGCGAGTGGCGGCTCGTACGCCGACATCGCGGACGCCCTGTTCATCAGCGAGAACACCGTGAAGACGCACGTCTCCTCGCTGTACGCGAAGCTCGGGGCGACCCGGCGGAGCCGGGCGCTGAAGATCGCCCGGACGCTGCACCTCATCTGACCGTGTGGTCCGGTATCCGCACCAGCTCGACCAGGGTCACGCCCAGCGCGGTCAGGTGGTTGATGATGCCGGTCAGCTCGGCGGCGTCCTCGACCGGCCCGGTGAGTAGCGTCTGGGTCAGTTCGAGGTCGACGGAGAGCTGGGGGAACGCGGAGATCAGGCCGGGCGAGAGTTCGCCCTCGACTCGGAGCAGGTACTGGGTCATGACTCACCAACAGGGATTCGGCGTCTGTCTCATCGTCGGCGCTCGGGCAAGCCGGCGCTTCCCCCGCATCGGGCGAGGTTGTCGGCTCACCCGGAGCAGGGGAGGCCGGGGCCTGCGGACGGGGGGAGGATGGCCGGTGGCGGAAGGAGAGCCCGGATGAGGCGTCGGCCGTCTGGGACGTCGTCGCCGGGCACACCGCGCCGGTTCGTGTGGTGGGCGGTCCGGGTGCTGGCGGTCGGGGTCGTCGGCTGGCTGTTCCTCGTCCTGGTCCGTGGCATCGACTGGTCCGCGGTCGGCTTCGCCCTCACCCACCTGTCCGGCTGGCAGTACTTGCTCCTGCTGCTCCTGGCCTGCGCGCGGCTGGCCGTCCTGGCCGGGCCGTTGACCCTGCTGATCGCCGGGCTGCCCTACCACCGGTCGCTGATGAACGAGGCCGCCGGCGCGGCGGTGGCGACGATCGCTCCGGACCCGAGCGACGTGGTGGTCCGGCTGGCCATGTTCAAGTCCTGGCGCGTGGAGACCACGGCCGCGACCTCCGGGCTCGCGCTCCGGACGATCCTGTTCTACGTGATCCGGCTGGCCGCGCCGGTTCTGGGTCTCGCGGTCCTCTGGGCCGTTCACGGACTCGACACCGCGTTCGTCTGGTTCGCCGTACTGAGCTTCCTCGCTGCCGCGGTGCTGCTGGGCGGATTGCTGTTCGCGCTGCGAGCCGCGAGTACGGCGGCCGTCGTGGGCCGGCTCATCGGGACAGTGGTCGGCCGGGTCCGGCCGTCGGCTGGTGGACCTGAGGTCTGGACCGATCGGTTGGTGCAGTTCCAGGCGCACAGCGCCACCACCATGCGTCGGCGCGGTGCCGCGGCCGGTCTGAACCTGCTCGGGTACGCCGTCGTGGAGGCGATCGTGCTCGTGTGTTGCATGGCATTCGTGGGTGTCCGCCTGGACCTGGCGACGGCGGTGCTGATCGGCTGCGGCTTCCTGCTGGTGTACCCGATGTCCGGCCTGCCGATGATGGGGCTGGGCGTCCTGGACGCGGCGCTCATCACGTTCGTCACCGAGCACACCGCGGTCGAGTCGACGTACCTGGTGGCGGGAATGGTGGTCTGGCGGGTGGCGGCCCAGCTCTTCCCGGTCGTCGCCGGGCTGCTCACGCTGGCCTGGTGGCGCCGTTCCGACCGCGTGACCGCCGGCTCCTGATTTCGCCCTGGACGGGTGATGCCGGCCATCCCGCTTGGTGGTGACCATGAGGCATGACCGAGGCACCCCCGGAGAACGCGCCGCAGGGGCGGCGTTCGTGGCTGCAGTCCGACCGGTGGCCGCTGGTGGTTGCCCTGACCGTCATCTCGCTGGTCGCCCTGGTGGCGGCGGTCGGCTGGGCGCGCGGTGGCGACCGGCAGTGCGACGCCCGCTCGGTCGCCCGGACCGCGATGCCGTCGGTGGTCACCATCTACGTCCAGTCGAGCACCGGCGCCGGCAGCAACGGCTCGGGTGAGTTCCTCGACACCGACGGGCACATCCTGACCAACAACCACGTGATCTCGTCCGCCGTCGGCGGCGGCACGATCACCGTGCTGCGCCCGAACGGCGAGGAACTCAGCGCGACGCTGGTCGGCCGTGACATCCAGACCGACCTCGCGGTCATCTCGGTCACCCCGAAGTCGACGGTGGTGCCGATCGAGTTCGGGCCGCCGCCGTCGGTCGGTGACCAGGTGTTCGCGATCGGCGCTCCGCTGGGGCTGACGGACTCGATCACGTCCGGCGTGGTGAGCGCGCTCGGCCGGTCGACCCGGGTCCCGGCGGACAACAACACCACGGCGCTGCTGACGTCCGCGATCCAGACCGACGCGTCCATCAACCCGGGCAACAGCGGCGGGACGCTGGCGGACTGCGAGGGCCGGCTGGTCGGCGTACCCACCGCGGGGGCGACCGCCAACGACTCCCGCGGCGAGCCGGTCGCCGGGAGCATCGGCCTCGGGTTCGCGATCCCGGCGCCGACGGCCCGGACGATCGCGGACCGGCTGATGGCCGACGGCCGGGTCGTCCACGGGTACTTCGGGCTGGCCGTCGTACCGATCTCGCGGGGGGACAGCGTGATCGCGCCGGACGCGCTGTACGTCTCGTCCGCGCCACCCGGCGGACCCGCCGCGGCGGCCGGTCTTCGGCGCAGCGACGTGATCACCAAGCTCGACGGCAAGGCCGTCAGCAGCGGCGACCAGGTGCAGGAGATCTCGCTGAACAAGCAGCCGGGTGCGACCGTGACGGTCGACTTCGAGCGCGGCGGGGAGGCCCGGTCGACGACGATCACGCTCGGCCCGCAGCCGGACCCGACCGCCGGGCGGCCGGCCGGCTGACTCGTCCCGCAGCTGGTTGTCGGTGGCGGCCGTTAGCGTCTGGGAGATGAGATACGGCTTCGTGATGGCGTACGGCGATGCGCGGGCGGCTGCCGAGTTGGCGGCGCTGGCGGAGGAGCACGGGTGGGACGGGTTCTTCGTCTGGGAGTCGGTGTGGGGCATCGACGCCTGGGCGATGCTGGCCGCGGCCGCGATGACGACCGACCGGATCCGGCTGGGGACGATGCTGACCCCGCTGCCGCGGCGGAAACCGTGGGACCTGGCCGGCCAGACCTCGACGGTGGACAACCTGAGCAACGGGCGGGTGACGCTGTCGGTCGGGCTCGGTGTCGCCGGTGACGACCGGTTCTGGCTGTTCGAGGACGATCCGGGCCGCAAGGTGCGGGCCGAGCTGATGGACGAGTCGCTGGAGATGCTGCAGCACCTGTGGCGCGACCAGCCGTTCGAGTACGCCGGGAAGCACTTCCGCTCCCGCAAGATCGCCGGCCTGATGCCGCCGGCGCCGCCGCCACCGGTGCAGCAGCCGCGGATCCCCACCTGGGTGGTCGGCGCGTGGCCGCGACCGAAGTCGATGCGGCGCGCCGCCCTGCAGGACGGCTGGCTGCCGAACTACGTCGTACCGCCCGGGGCGGAGCCTGGCGAGTGGAGTCCCGGCCTGTTGGCCGAGGGAGTCGAGTGGATCCGCCGCGAACGCGCCGAGCACGGCCTCACCATGGACGGGTACGACGTCGTCGCCGAAGGCACCACCGCCGCCGACGACCCGAAGGCGGCCGACACCGTCCGCCCGTGGGCCGACGCCGGCGCGACCTGGTGGATCGACGCCGACTGGTCGTCGATGGACCCGGCGAAGGTCCGCGCCGCCGCCGAACGCCGCCTCACCGCAGGCCCGCCAAGAGTCAGCTGAGCTGGGCTGCCCTGGTTACGCTGGGAGGGTGCGTTCGCGTCCGACACTCCAGTGGCAACCCGGTCCGGACGTGTTGGCGCTCGAGCCTGGGTCGACGGACATCACGCCGGTCGCGGAAGTGGTGGCCGGCGGCGACGTCGTCGTACTGACCGGTGCCGGGATCTCCACCGAGTCCGGCATCCCGGACTACCGCGGCGAGACCGGCAGCCTCCGGACGCACACCCCGATGACGTACGGCGACTTCGTGGCGAGCGTCTCCGGCCGGCAGCGGTACTGGGCCCGCAGCCACCTCGGCTGGCGCACGATCGCCCGCGCCGCCCCGAACGCGGGCCACCGGGCGGTTGCGGCGCTACAGGCCCGCGGCTACCTGACCGGCGTCATCACCCAGAACGTCGACGGTCTGCACCAGGCCGCCGGCGCCGGCGACGTGATCGAGCTGCACGGCAATCTCGACCGGGTCATCTGCCTGAACTGCCGGACGACGTCGGCGCGCGAGACCCTGGACCGACGTCTCCGGGCCGCGAACCCGGAGTTCGAGGCCGAGGTGACCCGGATCAACCCCGACGGCGACGCGGAGCTGCCCGATCAGGCCGTCCGCGGCTTCCGGGTCGTGGACTGCACGGTCTGCGGCGGCGTCCTGAAACCCGACGTGGTGTTCTTCGGCGAGAACGTGCCCAAGCCGCGGGTCGAACGTTGCTACCGCCTGATCGACGACGCCGCGGCCATGCTCGTGCTCGGGTCGTCCCTGACGGTGATGTCCGGCTTCCGCTTCGTCCGGCACGCGGCCAAGGCCGGCAAGCCGGTGCTGATCGTCAACCAGGGCATCACCCGTGGCGACCCGTACGCCGCCCACCGCGTCGACCTCCCGCTCGGCCGCGCGCTGACCGAGCTGACCGACCGGCTGTCGGGCCGGCTGTAAAACACCGCCGGGCCGAGCCATGCGTGAGGTGGCTCGACCCGGGGTCCGCGCTACGGATTGGAAAGGGTCAGCGTTGCGCGCTGGTCCGTAGCCGGTTCAGGGAGGCCTCGACGGCCTTGGGGGATGCGGCTGCCTGCCGCGACAACTCGCGGCCGCGGGCGGACCAGGCGGCCTGCTCGGCCGCGGTCACCACGGCGGGTGCGCCGGTCAGCGTCTTGTACGTCAGCGACGCGACACCGGCCTGGCCTTCGTAGCGCGGGTGGTAGTTCAGCGCGCGGAGCAGGTTGATGTCCTTGCCCTGGATCCACGCCTGCCCGTCGGGCGCGCAGGCGTCGTGCCCGGTCGACGGCCCGAACGTGTCGACGTACGTCGCGCCGGTCGCGGCGGCCGCGGTCGCGACGGCCGCGTTGAGCGCCTGCTCGATCGAGTACAGGTAGGCGTAGTCGCCGTCGGCGAACGGGAGGATCGCCGGGCACGTCCCCGTCTCGGGCGCGATCTTCGGGTAGCCGATCAGCGCGATCTTCGCCTGCGGGGACCGCTCCTTGATGCCCTGGACCACAGCGGTGATCCGGACCTGGGTCTGCGCGATCCGGGCCTTCAGCGTGTCCACACCGTTGACGGTGAAGTGCGCCTTGCACGGCGCCCCGGTCGGATCGCTCGCGCGCAGCCCCGGACAGGTGCCGATGATGTCGCCGAACACGCCGAAGTCGTTGCCTCCGATCCCGAGCGTGACCAGGTCGGTGTTCGGGCGGAGCGCGTTGAACTGCGGGGCGGCCGTGCCGAGCGGGGTGCTCTGCGGCTGCGTCATGTTCGTGGTGTCCGCGCCGCCGCAGCTGACGTCGGTGAACTGGTAGACGCGCAGCTTCGCGGCGAGCAGCTTGGGGTAGTTGCTGATCGACCGCACACAGCCCAGCGACAGCAGGTCGGGCAGTGGCACGAGCGGCGCCGACGTGTAGGAGTCCCCGAGGGCCACGTAGTGCTTGAACGGCGGTGGCTCCCACGCCGCGGAAGCGGGCGCTGCGGCGGTCAGCGCCGTACCGGGAAGGAGCAGGAACGCCAGCGCAGCCGCGGCGACTCGACGGAGTTTCACCTGTGACCTCCCCAGGAAACGACAGTGCCGACACACCCTAAGTTGAGTGACGCATCGATTACAAGGGGTGACGGCCGACCTGCCGCGCCGAACCGGGACGGGACATGGAATCCTGCTCTCATGCGTGTCTGGCACGGTTTGGACGAGGTGGACCCGGAATTCGGCCCCTCGGTCGTCACCATCGGCAACTTCGACGGCGTGCACCGGGGACACCAGGAGGTGCTCGCGCGCGCCAAGGCGCGGGCGGCCGAGCTGGGTGGCCTGCCGGTGGTCGCGCTCACCTTCGACCCGCATCCGATGCGGGTACTGCGGCCGGACCATGCGCCGCTGATGCTCAGTGACCCCGAGCAGCGCGCCGAGCTGCTCGGCCGGCACGGGGCCGACGCGGTGCTGATCCTCCCGTTCACCAAGGAGGTGTCGGGCTGGTCGCCGGAGGAGTTCATCGACCGGGCGCTGGCCGGCGCGCTGCGCGCGCAGGTCATCGTGGTCGGGGAGAACTTCCGCTTCGGCCACAAGGCGGCCGGGCACGTCGACACGCTGGTCGAGGCCGGCGCGCGGTACGGCTTCCAGGTCGAGGGCCTGAGCCTGGCGGGGGACGAGCAGCCGTGGTCGTCGACGTACGTCCGGCAGCGGCTCGCGGACGGCGACGTGGAGGGCGCGGCCGAGGCGCTCGGGCGGCCGTTGCGGGTGACCGGCGTGGTCGTCGAGGGCGACAAGCGCGGCCGCGAGCTCGGGTACCCGACCGCGAACATCCCCGCCGACCCGACCGCCGCGGTCCCACAGGACGGCGTGTACGCCGGCTGGCTGACCGTGCTCACGCCGGCGCCGGGCGCTCCGGCGTACCCGGACCCGATGCCCGCGGCGATCAGCGTCGGCAGCAACCCGACCTTCGACGGGGTGGACCGCCGGGTGGAGTCGTACGTGCTCGACCGCGACGACCTGGAGTTGTACGGCGCCCGGGTCGCGGTGGACTTCGTCGCCCGGCTGCGCGGCACGCAGATCCGGTTCGAGACCATCGACGAGCTGCTGGTGCAGATGAAGGCCGACGTCGACGGGGCCCGGCGCGTCCTGACCGGGAATTAGGGCGCCGCGTCCACGGACTGATACGCTGGCTGCTGCCGTCTGAACGGCCGCGGACTGAGAGTGCTCGGGTGACGAATGCCCCGGTGCGCCGCGCAACGGAAATCGAGAGGAACTCCGTGTCATCTGTCGATGCTGCGACGAAGAAGAAGATCATCGGTGAGTACGCCCTGACCGAGGGTGACACCGGGTCCCCCGAGGTTCAGGTGGCGCTGCTCACGCACCGGATCGCCGACCTGACCGAGCACCTCAAGGAGCACAAGCACGACCACCACAGCCGTCGTGGCCTGCTGCTGCTCGTCGGTCAGCGCCGCCGGCTGCTGAACTACCTGGCGAAGAAGGACATCAACCGCTACCGGTCCCTGATCGAGCGGCTCGGCCTTCGCCGATGACGTCGCGAGGAGCGGCCCCCGGATCCGGGTGGCCGCTCCTGGCGTATCCGTGCCCCGGCACGGCTGACAACTGAAGACAGAAGCACGTAAGACGAACGAGGCGACGCGAAGCGCGTGGCGGGAGGACGACCGGTCCTCGGTAGTGGCTTTCGGGACGGGCTGCCCACACGGCAGCCGGCACCCGCGGGCCTCGATCGAAGACCGGCACCCCGGAAGCTCGCGCCTCGCAGTCGTCCACTGTGAGAGAGGGGAATCCCGTGTCGGGATCCACCGGTACGCCCATGGAGGGCACCGAATTCGCTGAGGCCGTCCTCGACAACGGCAGCTTCGGCAACCGCACCATCCGCTTCGAGACGGGCCGCCTGGCCCAGCAGGCCGCCGGTTCGGCCGCGGCGTACCTCGACGGCGACACCATGGTGCTCTCGGCCACCACGGCCAGCAAGAAGCCCAAGGACCAGTTCGACTTCTTCCCGCTGACGGTCGACGTCGAGGAGCGGATGTACGCCGCGGGCCGGATCCCCGGCTCGTTCTTCCGCCGCGAGGGCCGCCCGTCCGAGGAGGCCATCCTGACCTGCCGGCTGATCGACCGCCCGCTGCGGCCGTCGTTCGTGTCCGGCCTGCGCAACGAGATCCAGGTCGTCATCACGGTCCTGGCGCTCAACCCGGACAAGCTGTACGACGTGCTCGCGATCAACGCCGCGTCGATGTCGACCCAGCTGGCCGGCCTGCCGTTCTCCGGCCCGATCGGCGGCGTCCGCGTCGCCCTGATCGAGGGCCAGTGGGTGGCGTTCCCGACCCACACCGAGCTTGAGGACGCGGTCTTCGACATGGTCGTCGCCGGCCGGGTGACCGAGTCCGGTGACGTCGCGATCATGATGGTCGAGGCCGAGTCCACCCCGGGTACCTTCGACAAGGTCGCCGCCGGTGTGCAGGCGCCGACCGAGGAGATCGTCGCCGAGGGCCTGGAGGCCTCCAAGGGCTTCATCAAGACCCTGGTCGAGGCGCAGGCCGACCTGGCCGCGCGCGCGGCCAAGCCGACCGGCGAGTTCCCGGTCTTCCCGGACTACCAGGACGACGCGTTCGCCGCGGTCGAGGCCGCCGCCACCGAGGAGCTCTCGCAGGCGCTGACGATCGCCGGCAAGGCCGAGCGGGAGTCGTCCACCGAGGCGGTCAAGGTGGCCGTGGTGGACAAGCTGGCGGCCGACTTCGAGGGCCGCGAGAAGGAGCTGTCCGCGGCGTTCCGGTCGCTGACCAAGAAGCTGGTCCGGCAGCGGGTGCTCAAGGACAAGGTCCGCATCGACGGCCGCGGGCTGGCCGACATCCGGCCGCTCAAGGCGCAGGTGCGGGTGCTGCCGCGGGTGCACGGCTCGGCGCTGTTCGAGCGCGGCGAGACCCAGATCATGGGTGTCACCACGCTGAACATGCTCCGGATGGAGCAGCAGCTGGACACGCTCTCCCCGGAGACGCGCAAGCGCTACATGCACAACTACAACTTCCCGCCGTACTCGACCGGTGAGACCGGCCGGGTGGGTTCGCCGAAGCGCCGCGAGATCGGTCACGGCGCGCTGGCCGAGCGGGCCCTGGTGCCGGTGCTGCCGTCGCGCGAGGACTTCCCGTATGCGCTGCGCCAGGTGTCCGAGGCGCTCGGTTCGAACGGTTCGACCTCGATGGGTTCGGTCTGCGCCTCGACGCTGTCGCTGCTGTCGGCCGGTGTGCCGCTGAAGGCCCCGGTCGCCGGTATCGCGATGGGCCTGATCTCGGGCGAGGTCGACGGCGAGACGGAGTACGTCGCGCTGACCGACATCCTGGGCGCGGAGGACGCGTTCGGCGACATGGACTTCAAGGTCGCCGGCACGAAGGACTTCGTTACCGCCCTGCAGCTGGACACCAAGCTGGACGGCATCCCGGCCAGCGTGCTGGGTGCGGCGCTGAAGCAGGCCAAGGACGCGCGGCTGACGATCCTGGACGTGATGGCCAAGGCCATCGACGCGCCGGGTGAGATGAGCGAGTTCGCGCCGCGGGTCATCTCGGTGAAGGTCCCGGTCGACAAGATCGGCGAGGTCATCGGCCCGAAGGGCAAGATGATCAACCAGATCACCGAGGACACCGGCGCCGACATCTCGATCGAGGACGACGGCACCGTCTACATCGGCGCGACCGACGGCCCGAGTGCGGAGGCCGCGAGAGCTGCTATCAATGCGATCGCGAACCCGACCATGCCGGAGAAGGGCGAGCGCTACCTGGGCACGGTCGTGAAGACGACCAACTTCGGTGCGTTCATCAGCCTGCTGCCGGGCAAGGACGGCCTGCTGCACATCAGCAAGCTGCGCGGCCTGGCCGGCGGCAAGCGGGTCGAGGCGGTCGAGGACGTGCTCTCGGTCGGCCAGAAGCTGCAGGTCGAGATCGCCGAGATCGACGACCGCGGCAAGCTGTCCCTCGTCCCGGTCCTCGAGGAGGACGAGAAGAAGGACGGCGACCAGGGCGCGGAGAAGGCGGCCGAGTCCGCCGAGTGACCCGAGCGATCACCAGCACACTGCTGAGCCCGGAGGCGGGCGGTCCGGTGAAACGGACCGTCCTGCCCTCCGGGCTTCGTGTGCTCTCCCAGTCCGTCCCCGGCTTCCGCTCGGTCACGTTCGGAGTCTGGGTCGGCGTCGGCTCCCGGGACGAACCGGAGCACCTGGCCGGCGCCACGCACTTCCTCGAGCACCTGCTGTTCAAGGGCACCGAGCGCCGGGACGCGCTCGAGATCTCGGCCGCGATCGACGCGGTCGGCGGCGAGATGAACGCGTTCACCGGCAAGGAGTACACCTGCTACTACGCCCGGGTGCTCGACTCCGACCTGCCGCTCGCGGTCGACGTCATCTGCGACATGATCACCTCCGCCACGCTGACGAGTGCGGACGTGGAGAGTGAGCGCGGCGTCATCGACGAGGAGATCGCGATGCACGCCGACGAGACGTCGGACCACATCCACGACCTCTTCGCCGAGCAGCTCTGGGGCCCGTCCCCGCTCGGCCGCTCGATCACCGGTACGCCGGAGTCGGTCGCCGGACTGTCCCGGCAGCAGGTCGTCGGCTGGTACCGCCGCCGCTACAAGCCGGCCAACATGGTCGTCTCGGTCGCCGGGAACGTCGACCACGCCGACGTGGTCCGCCTGGTCCGCAAGGCGTTCGAGCGCCACTGGGTGACCCGCGAGGCCGAGCCCGCTCCGGTACGCCGTGGTGCCGGCAAGCCGATGCCGACGTACGGCGGGGTGCGGGTGCACCACCGCGACGTCGAGCAGGCGCACCTGGTGCTCGGCATGCCGGGCCTGGTGCGCAACGACGAGCGCCGGTACGTCGCCGGCGTACTGCACGGGATCGTCGGCGGCGGGATGTCGTCGCGGCTGTTCCAGGAGGTCCGGGAGAAGCGCGGCCTGGCGTACTCGGTGTTCACGTTCGGGTCGGCGTACTCGGACTCCGGCATGGTCGGCGTCTACGCGGGCTGCCTGCCGAAGAAGGCCGGCGAGGTGCTGGACGTGGTCCGGTCCGAGCTCGAGTCGATTGCCGGCGGCAACATCACGCCGGACGAGCTGCTCCGCGGGAAGGGGCAGATGCGTGGCTCGGTGGTGATGGGCCTGGAGGACACCGGCGCCAAGATGACCCGGATCGCCAAGGCCGAGCTGGTGTATGGCGAGCTGCCGACGGTGGACGAGATCCTGCACCGGATCGACGCCGTCACGCTCGACGACGTGACCGCGCTGGCCGCCGACCTGTACGCCGGCACGCCGGCGCTGACCGTGATGGGTCCCTTCGACGAGGACAGCACCGCTTTCCCGCTTTGAGCCTGCGGTTCAGCCTTCACAGCCCTGCGTCGCAGGAGCAGACTGGCCAGATGTCAGGTGGCCTGGGGGAGGCTCGGGGAGCTGGTCATGAGCACGATCACCACAGAGATGCAGGCGCTCGAGGACTTCCGGGGGGAGCTGGTCCGGCCGGGCGAACCGGCGTACGACGAGCTCCGGAAGGTCTGGAACGGGTCGGTCGACCGGCGGCCCGGATTGATCGCCCGCTGCACCGGGGTCGCCGACGTCCGGTCCGCGCTGGCGTTCGCGCGTCGTACTGGCGGTCCGGTCGCGGTCCGCGGCGGCGGTCACAGCTTCCCGGGCCACTCGACGTGCGACGACGGGATCGTGCTGGACCTGTCGCTCCTCAAGGGCATCCGGGTCGACCCGGTACGGCGTACTGCCCGCGCGCAGGCGGGGGTGCTGCTCGGGGAGCTCGATCGTGAGACTCAGGCGTTCGGGCTGGCCACGCCGTCCGGCATCGTCACCCACACCGGGGTGGCCGGGCTGACGCTGGGCGGGGGGATCGGCTGGCTGATGCGGAAGTACGGGCTGAGCATCGACAACCTGCTCTCGGTCGACGTGGTGACCGCGGACGGTGAGCTGGTGACCGCGAGCGAGGACGAGAACGCCGACCTGTTCTGGGGGATCCGGGGCGGCGGCGGGAACTTCGGCGTCGTCACCGAGTTCGAGTTCCGGCTGCACCCGGTCGGCCCGATCGTGTACGGCGGGCCGATCATGTGGCCGATGACGGAGTCGCCGAGACTCCTGCGCTTCTACCGCGACTGGATCACCGACGTACCCGACGAGCTGACGACCGCGGTGATCCATCGCTGGCTGCCCGCGCTGCCGACGATCCCGCCCGAGCTGCAGGGCCGGCCGGTGGTCCTCGTGCTGGCGTGCTACGCCGGGCCGGTCGAGGACGGGGAGCGCGTCGTGGCGCCGCTCAAGGCGTTCGCGCCGCCGTTGCTCGACCTGTGCGCACCGAAGCCGTTCGTCGCGCTGCAGGGGATGTTCGACCCGAGCTTCCCGCCCGGCCGGTGGTACTACATGCGCTCCTGCGACGTTGCCGAGCTCACTGACGACGTGATCGACGTCGCGGCCGAGCGTGGTCTCGCGATCGACGGGCCACTGACGTCCTACCCGATCTTCCATCTCGGCGGCGCGATCGCCCGCGTCCCGGAGGACGCGACCGCGTTCGGCGGCCGCTCGCACGGTCACACGGTCAACTTCGTCGCCTCCACCCTCGGCCCGGACGGCTTCGACCACCAGCGCGACTGGGTCCACGACTCGTGGCGCGCGATCGAACCCCACCAGGTCGGCGCCTACGTCAACTTCCTCACCGACGAAGGCCCCGACCGCATCCGCACCGCCTACGGCCCCACGACGTACGAACGCCTCCAATCCCTCAAACGCACCTACGACCCCACCAACCTCCTCCACCTGAACCAGAACATCCCGCCGGTGTAACCTCGATGGAGTCGTGTCGCGTCACCACGTGATCTGCCGCTGGATTCCTCGCTGAACGGAATCGCACGCATTTGACGGCCGACGTGCCACACCGCGCTGGATCGACCCAGCGCGGTCTGGCCTGCCGTCTCTGCGAAGGAATCTCATTGTGCTCGCCGCATTCCGCACTGCTCGTGCCTCCCTGTCCGACGCCGCCCGGATCACCCCTGGGTGGCTGCTGCTCTACTCCGCGCTCGTCCTCCTCCAGGCCGCGCTGCCCGGTGCCCAGGTCGTCCTGATCGAGGAGCTGCTCGCCGGTGGCTCCGGCGCCTGGGGCCCGCTGCTCGGCCTGACGGTCGTCGTCGGGGCGATGTACCCGTTCGCCCAGGTGACGGTGGCGGTCGGGCAGCGGATGATGTTGCGCCTCCGGCTGCACTACCGGACCGAGCTCGCCCACGCGGCCGCACGGCTGAGTCCGAGCCGGCTGGCCGATCCGGACGTGGTGACCGATCTGGAGGCCAGCCAGTCCGCAACGCACCCGATGAGCGATATCGCGGGCAAACCGGTCCAGGTGCTGGGCGCGGCCGCGACCTCCGTCGTGTTGTGCGCCGCGATCTGGTCGTTCAACCCACTGTCCGGATTGCTGGTGCTGGCCGCGCTCGTGCCGACGGTCCTCGCCTTCACCCTCATCTCGCGGATGGAGGCGAAGAGCTGGCCGACGGTGGCCGAGCAGGACCGGCGGGCGGCGTACGCGACCGAGCAACTGATCCAGCAACGCTCCGGCACCGAGTTGGCGGTCCTCGGTTCCGGGCCGAAGGTTGCCGGCCTGATCGCGGGCCACCGGACCGAGGCGACGCGGGTCCTGGACCGGATGATCCGGACGGCGATGATCCTCGAGCTCGCCGCGGCCGTGCTGACGGCGGTGCTGTTCGGCGGTGCCCTGGTCACCCTCGTGCTCGGTGACGCCGGCGGTGCGGCGGCTGCCGCGGCGATCGCCGGCGCGATCTCCGGACTCAACGCGATCCGCCAGTGTGGCTACGCGTTCGGCACGATCGTCACCGCGACGCCGCAAGCCGGAATCTATCGTCGCTTCGTCCGATCTGTGCCGGCGCAGGACGAGCAGAGCCTGGTGCCGAGCGTGCTGTCGGTCGCCTTGGACCACGTCAGTTTCAGTTACCGCGGCGAGCCTGCGTTGCGGGACGTCTGCATCGAGGCGAGGCAGGGGGAGCTGATCGCGCTCGTCGGCGCGAACGGAGCGGGCAAATCCACAGCGATCAACCTGCTCGTGGGCAGTCTGACGCCGGACCGGGGCCGGGTGCTGATCGACGGCAAGGACGCGGCGGATCTGACCGAGGGTGAGCGGCTCGGGCACTTCGGCCTGCTGGTGCAGGAGTTCGGGCGCTTCGAGTTCACCCTGCGCGATGCGGTGGCGCTGGGGTCACCGCAGCCGGTGTCCGATCGCGACGTACGGGCGGCACTGGCAGGCACGTTCGCCGCGGAGCTGGCGCTCGACACGCAGCTGGGACAGCAGTGGGGAGGAACCGGGATCTCCGGTGGTCAGTGGCAACGGCTCGCGCTGGCGCGGATCCGGTTGCGCGACGCCGGGGTCTGGATCCTCGACGAACCGACGTCGGCCATCGACGCCGAGGCCGAACAGGAGATCTTCGCCGAGTTGCGCCGTACCAGCGGCGGCCGCATCACCATCGTCGTGTCACATCGAGCCTGGACGTTGCGGGAGATGGACCGCATCTACGTCATCGATCACGGTGCTGTGGTGCAGCAGGGCACCTACACGCAGTTGATGTCCCAGCCGGAGGGCCGCTTCGCCCGGCTGTTCGCCGCGTCCGAGTGAGCCGCTGGCGCCGTTCGGGGTACGCACGCTCGCGACAGCTGTTGGTTTGGTGATGGCTTAGGGTGGCGGCCGTGGATTCGGTGGGTGGGGTGCGGCGGCGGTGGGGGCTGCTGGGCGTGCTCGTGGTGGCGGGTGCGGTGGCGGCGTGGTGGATCGTGAGCGCCGGCCGAGTCGCCAACGAGGGCTTCGACATCACCGATGAGGGTTACTACCTGCTGTCGTACCGGTGGTGGGACAGCAACCCGCTCGCGTTGACCGGGGTGCAATACCTGTACGGCCCGGTGTTCGAGCTGCTCGGGTACGACATCGTGCGGCTGCGGTTCTTCCGGTTGCTGACCGTGGTCGTCGTCCACCTGGCCTTCGGCTACAGCTTCATGCGCTGGCTCCGGGGGCGCCGGCCCGGCGCACCTCCGACGAGGCTGTGGGAGCTGGCCGGGATCGCGACCATCCTCGCAGCCGGTGGCATGTGTTACAGCTGGCTGCCGATGTCGCCCGGGTACAACGACGTCATCCTGCTCGGGTCGCTGACTCTGGTCGCCTGCGTGCTGTGGATGGCGACCGCGGTGGACCGCGACCGGCCGGCGCCGTTCTGGGTGCTGATGGTCGCCGGAGCGGTCATCGGCCTGATGGTGCTGGCGAAGTGGACGTCGGTCGTGGTGATCGGGCTGATCGTGGTCGCGGCGCTGGTCGTGCTCGCCGGTCAGGGTGCCCGGGCCGTCGCCCGAGGCATCGGGTACGCCGTCGCCGGCCTCGGGGTGGTCGCGCTCCTCGTCCAGGTGTTCGTGGTCAGCCTGGAGGTCGCGATCCCGGGGATCATGACCGTCAACCAGTTCATCGCGGAGACGTCGTACACCCCGACCGCGTTGCTGCACGTGTATTGGTCGACCGGTCTGGAGCTGGTGGAGACCACCCTCCGCCATCATGCGGTGCTGCTGGTCGCGGCCGCCGTGGCGGTGGTCGGCCGTTGGCCCTGGCTCCGGATCGTGGCCGCGGTCCTCGTCGCTGCCGGGTTCGTCCTTTCGGTACGGCGGGTTGTCGCCGACGACGCCGCGGTCGGGGGATCGGTGCACATCGCCGACTACACCGTGACGCTGCTGGCCGCCGTACTCGTGGCTCTCGTGACGGCCGTCGCGGCTGTGGTCGCGGGACGGTACGGTCTGACGCGACCATCGGCGTTGAGCCGGGAGAAGGCCCGGGGGTGGGTCGTGCTCGGGCTGCTCGTGGTGCTGCCGATGGTGCAGGCCTTCGGCACGAACAATCCGCTGTACACGATCGGCTTCAACGCGTTCGCCGCCTGGGCCGCGGTGATGATCGCGGTGGTGACCGGCATCTGGGCGGTCCCCGTGCTCGCCCGGCTCACCGTCGGCCTGGTCACGGTGGCGTCGCTGGTGGCGGTGGCGTCGATCTCGTACACCGGGATGTTCCTGCACCCGTACCGCTCGGTCGGCCACGCGCAACTGACCGAGCCGGCGAGCCCGGAGCCGCTGAAAGGCCTCTACGTGCAGCCGGCCGCGGCCCGCAACTACGCCGCGCTCGAGGCCGCGCTGCGGCCGTACCTCCAGCCGCCGGGCCGGCCGGTCCTCGCGTTCGACAAGATGGCCGGCCTGGTCCTGCTGCTGCAGGGCAAGCCGGTCGGCGAGGCCTGGGTGGCGCCGAAGGAACGCAACCGGACGGCGGCCGGAATCGAGGAGGCCTGCCGGACCGGGCAGCCGTGGAGTCCCGGCCGGCCGCCGGTCATCCTGCTGAACCGGCGGATCTCGGAGGTCGAGATCACCGCGCTGCGGGCGTGCGCGCTGGACTTCGCCGCCGACTACGAGCTGCTCGCGCCGCCGAGCCGGACGATGAACCTGCAGGTCTACGTACCGCGCGACGAACGGGCGACGGTGACCCCGTGAGGTCATGATCGGCCGCGTCCGCGCTGATGAGATCCTGGGGCGGTCGGAGTTCTGTCGAAAGGGTGCGGATGATCAAGGTCGGTGTGCTGGGAGCCAAGGGCAGGATGGGCGCCCAGACGTGCCTGGCGGTCGAGGAGGCCGCGGACTGCGAGCTGGTCGCGCGGCTGGACCAGGGCGACGAGCTCGACCAGCTGACCTCGGCCGGTGCCGAGGTGGTGGTCGACTTCACCCGTCCCGAGGTGGTGATGGACAACCTCGCCTGGTGCATCGAGCACGGTGTGCACGCCGTCGTCGGCACCACCGGTTTCGACGACGAACGGCTCGCCACCCTGCGCGACCTGCTGGCGAAGAGCCCGGGGACCGGCCTCCTGATCGCACCGAACTTCTCCATCGGGGCCGTCCTGATGATGCGGTTCGCCGCGAAGGCCGCGAAGTACTACGAGTCCGTCGAGATCATCGAGTTGCACCACCCGGACAAGGTCGACGCGCCGTCCGGGACGGCCCGCCGGACCGCGGAGCTGGTCGCGGCCGCTCGGCGGGAGGCCGGATCCGGGCCGGTTCCGGACGCCACCACGACCGCCCTGGACGGCGCCCGCGGTGCGGACGTCGACGGGATCCGCGTGCACGGCGTCCGGCTGCGTGGGCTGATCGCGCACCAGGAGGTGCTGTTCGGCGACGAGGGGGAGACGCTGACGATCCGGCACGACTCGATGGCCCGGGTCTCGTTCATGGCCGGCGTCCTGCTCGGCGTCCGCCGGATCGGTGACACCCCCGGGCTGACCGTCGGCCTCGAGCACTTCCTGGACCTCGACTGAGCTGCCCGAGCCGAGCTGACCGAGTTGAGATGCCGTGCTGAGATGAATGGGCCGAGATGACCGCGAAGCGGACCGCGCTGGTGCTCGCGGTCGTCTTCGTCGTGTACGCCGTCCTGCTCGGATGGCGCGGGGTCCTGCTGATCGGCACCGGCGACCCGGTCGCGGTCGGCCTCGGGATCGCCGTCCTGGTGATCCCCGTGCTCGGGGCGTACCTGGTGTGGCGGGAGTTCCGGTTCGGCCGCAGTACCGAGGTGCTGGCGCGTGAGCTGGAGGCGGCCGGCGGCCTGCCGGTGGACGACCTGCCACGGCGTCCGTCCGGGCGGATCGACCGTGCGGCCGCGGACGCGGCGTTCGAGAAGTACCGGGCCGAGGCCGAGGCCGCGCCGGACGACTGGCGGGTCTGGTTCCGGTTGTCGACGGCGTACGACGCGGCCGGCGACCGCCGGCGCGCGCGGGCCACCATGCGGACCGCGATCGCGCAACACGACCGCGGCTAGCCGGGAGTTCCCTGGGAGTTGGCTGTGAACGACGCCGGGGTGACTGACAACGCGGTGCGGAACGGGCTATTTTCAGTGGAGGCGCGTGGCAACCGCCACGTGTGGGTCGGAAACTGGGTGGAGCCGTCCTGTGCCATCTGACGGGTCTCGCCGCGGATCTGACGACACGCAAGGGGCGGGTTTCGGCGGGCTGTTGCGCCGGCACCGGCGTGAGGCCGGGTTGTCGCAGGAGGGTCTGGCCGAGCTCGCCGGCCTGAGTGTCGATGCGATCGCGGCGTTGGAGCGGGGTCGTCGGCGCGCGCCGCGCGCGCACACCCTGCGCCTGCTCGCGGACGCTCTCCGCCTGGGTACGACGGACCGCGCCCAGCTCACCGCCGCCGCGCGCCGCGACACCGAGTCCCCGCAACCGCAGCTGCGCCGCCCGCCCGCCCCGCCGAACGAACTCATCGGCCGGACCACCGAGCTGACCGCAACCAAACGTTTGCTGGGCCAGCGGCTCACCCGGTTGCTGACCCTGACCGGACCGGGCGGCGTCGGGAAGACCCGGCTGACCGTCGCGCTGGCGGCCGAGCTCGAGGACAGCTTCCAGGACGGCGTCTGCTGGGTTCCGCTCGCCTCGCTCACCGATCCGGCCGGCGTGGTCCCGGCGGTGGCGGCCGCGACCGGCCTGCACCCGATGGACAACGCCCGACTGGTCGAGGCGATCGCCGAGCAGATCGGCCGCCGGACCATGCTGCTGGTGTTCGACAACTGCTCGCACGTCGTAGCCACCGTCGGGCAGATCTGCGCCGCCCTGCTGGAGTACTGCCCCAACCTGTCGATCCTGGCCTCGAGCCGCGAGCTCCTCCGCGTCCCCGGCGAGAGTGTGTACGTCGTCCCGGCGCTCGCGCTGCCGCACGACGAGGACAACCTCGAGGCCTCGGCCGCCGTCCGGCTGTTCGTCGACCGGGCCACCGCGCGTGGGTACGACGTCGACGGACAACTCGACCAGGTCGCCCGGGTGGTCCGGCGGCTCGAGGGCATGCCGCTCGCGATCGAGCTGGCGGCCGCGCGGACGAACGTGATGACGATCGAGGAGCTCGCCTCGGAGCTGGAGACCTCGTTCGGGATCCTGGCCGGCGGCTCGCGCACAGCCTCTCCGCGACAGCAGTCCATGTACGGCGCGATCGAGTGGAGCCACGACCTGCTCACGCCGGCCGAGCGGGACGTGTTCGCCCAGCTGTCGGTGTTCGTCGGCGGCTGGACGCTGAGTGCGGCCGCCACGGTGATGTCCGGTCAGCCGTCACCGGGTCCGCTGGAGCGGGCCGAGGCGCTCGACCTGACCGGCCGGCTGGTGGACAAGTCGCTGATCCGGGTGATCCAGCGCAGCGGAGTCGCGCGGTACTACATGCTCGCGGTGATCCGGGAGTTCGCCGCCGACCGGCTGACGGCCGCCGGGATGGCGGAGGAGGCGGCCCGCCGGCATGCCCACTTCTACATCGGCCTGGCCGAAGAGGCGGAAGGCCAGCTGCGCGGGGTGAACCAGGCGCAGTGGATCGAGCGACTGGACGCGGAGCTGGACAACCTCCGGGCCGCGATGGCGTGGTCGCTGCGGACGCGATCGGTCGACGAGGCGCTGCGGCTGGCCGGCGGGCTGTGGCTCTTCTGCTACCTGCGCGGCCACTACGCCGAAGGCAGCCAGTGGCTGGAGCGCGCACTCGCGCTCGCGGAAACAGTCCCCGCGGCGGACGTCGAGCGGCTGGCCGCCGCCTGCGCGAAGGCCAACCTGGGCGCAGGGATGCTCGCCTTCCTGCAGTGTGAGTACGACGCCGCGACCGCACGGCTGCAGACCGCGCTGACGCAGTACAAGGAGCTCGGCGACACCGCTGGTACGGCGCTCGTGCTGCAACGGCTCGGCGGGGTCGCCCGGGAACGCGGGGACTACGCGGCCGCGGAGGACCTGCACTGCGAGAGCTACGACCTCTACGAAAATCTCGGCGACCGGTCGGGGATGGCATGGGCGCACAATCACCTGGGCTTCGTCGCCTGGTTGCGCGGCGACCTGGACGTCGGCGCACGCCGGTGCCGGCGGGCGCTGGACAGCTTCCGGGTGCTCGGCGACGGCGAGGGCAACGCCTGGTCGTTGATCAGCCTCGGCACGATCGCGCAGTACCGCGGTGAGCTGGTGGAGGCGGAGGACCTGCTGCAGGAGAGCCTGGCGTTGTCCCAGCGGCTCGGATACCGCGAGGGTGTCGCCTGGTCGCTGAACCAGCTCGGCATCGTCGAACGGCGGCGCGGGCTGACCGAGCGCGCCGTACACCTGCTGGACGAGAGCCTGGCCGAGCACCGCGACCTGGGTGACAGGTGGCGGTCGGCCAGTGTGCTCGAGGAGCTGGCCACGGTCGCCCAGCAGCGGGGGAGAGCCGAGTACGCCGCGTTCCTTCTCGGCGCCGCGGACGGGGTGCGGGAGGTGATCAGGGCGCCGGTGCCGGAGATCGAGAAGGCCGACCACCTGGCCACCCGGACCGCGGTCGAGCAGGCTCTCGACCGCCGGGCGTTCCGAACAGCCTGGTCGGCCGGCCGAGCCGCTCCGCTCGCCGCCGTCGCCGACGGATACCCACCGGCCCCGGCCAGCCCGAACCGCACCGGCCGGCTCTGACCCGGGACGTGCCGATCCGACCGGCGACCGCCGATCGGATGGTGCCTCGCGGAGCACCACGACCTGGGGGATCGACGGTACCCCGCGAGGGATCTGAGAGCGCGGGCCTGACGTGACGGACCCGGCCGGCTGTGTCCCTGTCTGACCCCCCAGGCAGTCCCCCCACCTCACAGCCGGCCGAAGCCACGTCGGCGATGTCACCTCGCGTCGAGCCCTCCCAGTCGACGGCCGGTTCCTCCGCGCTGACACAAGGTTGCCGAAATCACGCTCCGTCGCACAGGGACGGAACCCTGACATCCCCCTGACAAATATGTCCTGACAACGATTCTCCTGCGGGGTTTTCGCCGAAAGTGACCGCGGAATTCCCGTCCGTACCCGCTATCCGCAGGAATTCCTGCGCATTTCCAGCCCGGGCGGGACAAACGCAGGCTCAGTGCAGATATCCGGAGACGGCCTTGGTGAATCCAGCAATCCGGCGCAACGGCGTCCGGGCCTCCTGCCGGGCGCCTTCGCCGTACTCCAGCTCCGGCTGGGGAGCCGACGGCGCCGGGATGCCCTCGCCGGCGCAGGTGACGTCCTTGGCCGGTGCCTTACCGGTGGTCAGGAACTTGTTGACGATCGCGTCCGCGCACTTGTTCACGCCGCCGTACACGCCGTGGTCGCCCTCGCGGCTGACGGTGACCAGGCGGGAGCCGGCGTACCGGCTGTGGGCGGAAGCGGCGAGCTCGTACGGCGTCGCCGGGTCGTGTGCCGATTGCACCATCAATGTGGTCGGCAGTCCTTGGCCGGTCGGCTGCGGCATGGTCAGGTTCGGGCGGTCCCAGTAGAAGCACGGGTTCTCGTTCATGCCCCAGCCGATCAACGGGTACTTCGGCCCGAGCCGGGCAGCCAACTGGTCGCCGTACTCGCGGCCCTGCGGCCACGGGGTGTCGTTGCAGGTGACCGCGGTGAAGGTCGCACCCTCGGCGTCGTCGCCGACGATCCGGCCGAGGGGACGCAGGCCGACGGTGTCGCGGGCGGCCCGCCGCACCAATTCGCGTTGGCGTTCCGGTGACAGTGCGTCTACCTTGCGTTGCGCTGCGCGTGGTCCGCCTTTGCTCTGGGCCGCGGAAAGGTCGCGCAGAAATGCCAGGTCGGCGGCCAGTGACGGAAAGTCGACCTTTGTATACATATCCCCGGAAACGATCTCGTCCAGGGTGTTCTGGTCGTAGCCGATCTTGATCGATCCCTCGAAGTACTCCTCGATCGCCGGCTGCTTCTTCAGCGCCGCCCGGAGCTTCTCGTACGTCCTGATCACCGTGCGCGGCGACGAGCCGAGCTTCAGCCGGTCGTCGTACTTCGCCGCCCAGGGCGCGAAGTCCTCGCGGAACCGGCGTTCGAACCCGTGCGGCTGCGCGGTGAAGGTGTCGATCCACGGCCGGGTGAAGTCGGTGTTCGAGTCCAGCACGAAGCGGCCGACGTGCTGCGGAAAGTAGGTCTGGTAGTACGCGCCCATCCAGGTGCCGCCGGAGTACCCGACGAAGTCGATGGTGTCGTAGCCGAGCAGCCGGCGGATGAGGTCCATGTCCTGCACGGTCTGCGCGGTGGTGATGTAGGGGAGCAGGCCGCGGGACTGACCGTCGCAATACGGCTGGCTGAGGCGCGACGCCTCCGCGATCAGCTCGAGGTTCCGCGGGTCGCGGTCGCGGGCGTCCATGGTGTAGCCGGGCGCGCCCTGGCAGGTCACGTTCGTGCTGTCGCCGGTGCCGCGCGGGTCGAACCCCACGGCCAGGTGGTCCTTCGCCAACGGCGCCTGACTGGCCAGGTACGGCGCCATGCCGAGACCCGCCCCACCGGGTCCGCCCGGATTGCCGAAGACCACCCGGCTCGGCTTGCCCTTCGCCGGTGCGACCTTGCTGACCGCGAGTTGGATGTCATGACCGGAGTACTGGTTGGCCCAGTCGCGGGGCGCGGTGATCCTGGCGCAGTACGTCCGGAACTCCTGGTCGCCGCACGGCTTCCACACCGGCTTCTGCTCCAGGTACCGGTTGGCGACCCGGTGCGGCCGGTCGACCGCGGTCACCTGGTCCATCGACGCGGTCGCACCCGACCCGGGGACGACGAGGACGGCAGCGGCGGACAGCCCTAGGCCGACGGCCAGGGGAAGGTACTTCATCGATACTCCAGCGGATGGCCTTGCGTGACGGGACCGTGACAATCTGTCATGCCCGGTCCGGTCGGTCGAGCACCACCCCCGGCCGGTCGTGGATCAGGCCGCGTGCTATGTCGGCGACGGGCTCTACTGTCGTCCAATGGACTGCGGAGACTTGGTGATCGGGCAGCTGGAGTTCTACTGGGACTTCCATCTCTGGCCGCGGCTCGAGGGACTGACGGACGAGGAGTACTTCTGGGAGCCCGTCGAGGGAGCGTGGTCGGTGCGCCCGGACGAGAGCGGTCGGATGGTCGTCGACCACACGGAGCCGGTGCCGGATCCGCCGCCGGTGACCACGATCGCGTGGCGCCTGGTCCACGTCGCCGTCAACTACGCCACCCGGGTGAACACGTTCTTCGGTGACGGGAGCGTGCCGGACGACGCCGACATGTTCGACCCGCGGCACGTCCCGGCCGACCTGCCCGGGACGGCGGCGGACGGGCTGGCCTTCCTCGAGCACTGGTACACGCGGTGGCGCCAGGCGCTGCGGGGGCTGACCGAGGACGAGCTGGCCCGGCCCCTCGGCCCGAAGGGTGCGTACTACGCCGACGACTCCATGCTCGCCCTGGCCGTTCACGTGAACCGGGAGTCCATCCACCACGGCGCCGAGATCTGTCTGCTCCGCGACCTCTACCGCGCCGGCGTGGCAGGTGATCAACGTGCCCGCGTTTGACCTGCACATCGTCTTCGACTGCGCGGACCCGGACAAGGTCGCCCGGTTCTGGATGGCCGCGCTCGGTGGGTACGACTTCCCGATGCGTTCCGGACGGCTTCGCCACCTGGGACGAGTGGGCCGACGCGCACGACATCCCGGTCGATCAGCGCAACGCGGGCCGCACCCTGGTCGACAAGGAACGCGGCACCCGGCCGGACATCTTCTTCCTCCGCGTCCCGGAGTCCAAACAGGTCAAGAACCGCGTCCACCTCGACATCAAGGTCGCCCAGGGCCTCGACGCCGATGCCCGCCGGACGGCGATCGAGGCGGAGGCGGAGCGGCTGGTCCAGCTGGGAGCGTCGGTCGCGGAGCGGATGGAGGCCGACGGCTTCCACCTGATCATGCGCGATCCCGAGGGCAACGAGTTCTGCCTGGCCTGAGCCCGGCGGTCAGTCCGACGGGCTCGGGTCGGTGTGCAGCCGGATCTGCTTGATCCGGACGGACTCGTCGCCGTACAGGTCGAGCTCGCGGTGCGCGCCGTCGGGAGCCCAGCCGGCCTCGGTGTAGAAGGCGCGCAGGACGTCGTCGGTCGAGTTGACCCACACGGTGACCCGGCCGAAGCCGTCGGCGCGGACGGTGTCGACCACCGCGTTCAGCAGGCGCGAGCCGTGGCCGGCCCGGGTGGCCTCGGGCTTGACCGCGAGCTCGGCGATCAGCGCGTCCCGCTGCGGGTCGGTGTCCGGGTCGTCCGACGGCGTGATCGCGGCGAACCCGACCAACGTCCGGCCCGCCAGCGCGACCATCACCCGGTTCCGCGCCTCACCGGGCGCGATCAGCGCAGCCCGCCATTGTGCGGCGAACTGCGCCGGGTCGAGCTCGGCGAGGACGTCGGCCGGCAGCAGCCCGGCATACGACGTCCGCCAGGCGGCGACCTGGATCTCGCCGATCTCGCTCGCCTCGGCCGGAAGCGCCAGCCGCACACTCGTCTCGGCCACCGGGCTGTCGCCGGACAGGTCGGAGAGGTTGGCGGGTTCCGGGACGCCGAAGTCGCTCATACCCGCCATCCTCCCAAGTCAGTAGACGAGCTTCCGCAGCAGGGTCTCGGCCGGACCCCGGGAGGAACGCCGGCTCATCGCGTAGGCACCGAGGACGGAGACGAGCCACACCCCGAGCGCGACCAGCGCCGCGGTGTACGCCGTACTGCCGAGGTCGAGGTCGAGCGTGAAGGGCGCCAGCAGGACCATCCAGGCGACCGACTGGAACAGGTAGCCGGACAGCGAGCGCTGACCGAGGGCGGAGATCGCCTGGACCGGCAGCGTCCGGCTCTTCAGGCGGGCGACCAGCAGACCGAACAGGGCGACGTACCCAGGTCCGCCGAACATGCCGCTGACGTGCGACAGGTAGCTCAGCGAGTCGACCGCGGCCGCGTCGACGTGCAGCCAGCCGGCGCCGACGAGGGCGAGCGGCAGACCACCGATGATCGTGATGCTCAGGCCAGCGACGGCGACCCTGGTCAGCAGGCGCCGGTGGGTGGCCGGGTTCTCCAGGATCTGCCGGCGGGCGGCCCAGATCCCGAGCCAGACGACCATGACGAATCCGATCACGCTCGCCGTGTGCAGCGGGTACTCGTGCAACCTGGCGACCAGGCTCTCGCCGTACGAGCCGGCTGCGAGGGACGGGTTCGGGCTATTGGTGAGCGGAGCCGCCGGACCGGAGCTGTTGACCATGGCCGTGACTGCCTGGAAGCCCGTGAAGAGCACGTAGAGGATCTCGAAGACCCAGATGCCGAGCACGATCCGGTGGAACTTGTCGCCGCGGTTGAGCAGAACGAGGGTGCAAAGGATTCCGACGATGCCGTACGCACCGAGGAAGTCACCGAAGTACAGCAGCGTCGCGTGCAGGAGGCCGAAGGCGATCAGCCAGCCGTCCCGCTTCAGCAGGATCTTTCGGACGGTGCCGGTGGTCGCACCCGCGGACCGCTGCCGCCGGGCGAGTTGGACCAGGCCGTAGCCGAACATCACCGCGAAGACCGGGTAGGCCCGGGCGTCCACGAAGGTCAGCTTGAGGAGGTTGAGCACGCGCTCGAGGCCGTGCGGCGTGCTGTCGACGCCGGGCTGGCCGGCGAACGCGAAGTTGGCGCTGTTCGCCAGGCCGATCAGCAGCAGCATCGCGCCGCGGATCAGGTCCGGCGCGAGCGCCCGCTCGGCGCGTGTGACCGGTCCGCGGTGATCGGCGGCCGGGAGGGACGTCGTACTCATGGGATCCACCCTTGATCGGAAGCTGTTCGGAAACTGTGCAAGCCCTGCACTGAAAGCTTCGCGGGCAGACGGGTTCGACCCCAGCGCGCTGTCACCACTTCCCGGGGTGGGCCTAGCACCACCTGTCCGACTTTGTGACACTTGTGCGCTGATCTGGACAGGAAGTGTCACATCTCGGCTATGCTGGCCGGCATGGACGACAGCTTCCAGGCGACCATCGACGCCGACGGCCGGATCGAGCCGCGGGACGCGATGCCGGAGGGGTACCGCAAGACCCTGATCCGGCAGATCGCGCAGCACGCGCACTCCGAGATCATCGGCATGCAGCCGGAGGGCAACTGGATCAGTCGCGCGCCGTCGCTGCGCCGCAAGGCGATCCTGATGGCGAAGGTGCAGGACGAGGCCGGCCACGGGCTCTACCTGTACGCCGCCGCCGAGACCCTCGGCGTGGACCGGGCGGACCTGCTCGACCTGCTGCACAGCGGGAAGCAGAAGTACTCCAGCATCTTCAACTACCCGACCCTCACCTGGGCCGACATCGGCGCGATCGGCTGGCTGGTCGACGGCGCCGCGATCGTGAACCAGGTCCCGCTGTGCCGCTGCTCGTACGGGCCGTACGCGCGGGCGATGGTCCGGGTGTGCAAGGAGGAGTCGTTCCACCAGCGGCAGGGGTTCGAGATCCTGCACACGCTGTGCAACGGCACCGAGGCGCAGAAGGCGATGGCGCAGGACGCCCTCGACCGGTGGTGGTGGCCGTCGCTGATGATGTTCGGCCCGCCGGACTCCGCGTCCACGCACTCGGAGCAGTCGATGGCGTGGGGGATCAAGCGGCACAGCAACGACGAGCTGCGTCAGCGGTTCGTCGACATGACCGTGCCGCAGGCCGACGTACTCGGGCTGCGGGTGCCCGACGACGGGCTGGCGTACGACGAGGAGACCGGGCACTACCGGTTCACCGAGCCGGACTACACCGAGCTGTACGACGTGGTGAAGGGCAACGGGCCGTGCAACCAGCAGCGGCTGGCGCACCGGGTGAAGGCGCACGAGGACGGCGCCTGGGTCCGCGAGGCCGCGGCGGCCTACGCGGCGAAGCAAGCCGAGCGTGCCGCATGAGCGTCGAGCCCCTGTGGGAGGTGTTCGTCCGGTCGCGTCGTGGCCTGTCGCACACCCATGTCGGCAGCCTGCACGCGCCGGACGCGACCATGGCGCTCCGCAACGCGCGCGACGTGTACACCCGCCGGCAGGAGGGGGTGTCGATCTGGGTCGTGCGCGCGGCCGACATCACCGCGTCCAGCCCGGACGAGAAGGACGAGTTCTTCGACCCGGCCGGCGACAAGGTCTACCGGCACCCGACCTTCTATCAGGTCCCGGAAGGCGTCGAGCACCTGTGAACGACCTCTTCGTCTACACGCTCCGCCTCGGCGACGACGCGCTGATCTCCGCGCAGCGCACCGCCGAGTGGATCGCGGCCGCCCCGCAGCTCGAGGAAGACGTTGCTCTGGGCAACATCGGGCTGGACCAGCTCGGCCAGGCCCGCTCACTGCTGCAGTACGCCGGGCAGGTCGAGGGGGAAGGGCGCTCCGAGGACGACCTCGCCTACTTCCGGGACGAGCGGGACTTCCTCAACCTGCAGCTGTGCGAGCTCCCGAACGGCGACTTCGCGCACGCCATGGCCCGCCTGCTGTACTTCGCGACGTACCAGCAACTGCTGTACGAAGAGCTGCTCCGGTGTGCCGACGAGACGCTGTCCGGCGTGGCCGGCAAGGCGGTCAAGGAGGTCGCGTACCACGTCGACCACGCGACCCAGTGGGTGCTGCGCCTCGGCGACGGGACCGAGGAGAGCCACCGCCGGATGCAGGCCGGGCTGGACGCGCTGTGGCCGTACACCGGGGAGATGTTCGAGTCCGACGACCTCGTACGTCGCCTCGAGGTCGCCGTCGACCCGTCGTCGCTCCACGACGAGTGGGAGCGCCGGGTGCTGGCAGTCGTCGACGAATCCACGTGCAGTCGGCCGTCGGCGTCGTACCAGCACGGTGGCGGCCGGTCCGGTCGGCACACCGAGCACCTGGGGTATCTGCTGGCGGAGTTGCAGCACGTGGCGCGGTCGCATCCGGGGGCGACATGGTGAGCGACACGGCCATCCTCGAGGCCGTCGGTGAGGTGGCCGACCCGGAGGTGCCGGTGCTGACGATCGCGGACCTCGGCGTACTGCGCGGGGTCCGGCACGAGGGTGACGAGGTCGTGGTGACCATCACTCCGACGTACTCCGGCTGTCCGGCGATGGACGTGATCCGGCACGAGGTCGAGCTGACTCTGCAGTCGTTGCACGTCGACGGGCGGGTCGAGACCGTGCTGTCGCCGGCGTGGACGACTGACTGGATGAGTGACGAGGGCAAGGCGAAGCTGGTCGAGTACGGTATCGCTCCGCCGACCGGACGGCGCGCGGTCGGCGGTCCGGTGATGCTGAGCCTGACGATCCGCTGCCCGCTGTGCGGATCGCCGGACACGGTCGAGCTCAGCCGCTTCGGCTCCACGTCCTGCAAGTCGCTGTGGCGGTGCAACAGCTGCCGCGAGCCCTTCGACCACTTCAAGGCGCTGTGATGACGACGACCACCCTGCCGCGGCGGCGCGCCGTCTTCCACCCGTTGAAGGTGGCCGCGATCGAGGCGATCACCGACGACTCGGTGGCGATCACCTTCGCGGTGCCGCCGGAGCTCGCGGACGAGTACGAGTTCAGCGCGGGTCAGCATCTGACCATCCGGCGTACCGGTGAGGACGTCCGGCGCAGCTACTCGATCTGCTCGCCGGCCGGGTCCGGCGTACTGCGGATCGGCGTGAAACGGATCCCCGGCGGCGAGTTCTCGGCGTACGCCGCGCACGAGCTGAAGGTCGGCGACGAGCTCGAGGTGATGACCCCGCTCGGCCGGTTCGGTACGACGCTCGACCCGGCGAACGCCAAGCACTACGCCTTCGTGGCCGCGGGCAGTGGCATCACGCCGGTGCTCTCCCTCGTCGCGACGATCCTCGCGACCGAGCCGTCGAGCCGGGTCACGCTGCTCTACGGCAACCGGACCGCGGGGTCGGTGATGTTCGCCGACGAGCTGGCCGACCTGAAGGACCGGTACGCCGAGCGGTTCCACCTGGTGCACGTGCTGTCGCGGGAGACGACCGAGGTGGAGCTGTTCAGCGGGCGGATCGACGCCGAGCGCCTGGAGCGGATGTTCACCACGATCCTCCCGGTCGGGTCGGTCGACGAGTGGTTCCTTTGCGGGCCGTACGCGATGGTCGTCGGCGCGCAGGAGTTGCTGCTCGGCCAAGGCGTCGCGCGCGAACACGTGCACGCCGAGCTCTTCCACGTCGGCGACGAGGCGCCCGCGGCTCCGGTCGAGGAGGCGCCGGTCGACGAGGACGCCGCTCAGGTCACGGTGATCCTGGACGGTCGCCGGTCCACGTTCGCCCTGGCCGAGCACTCGAAGGCGGTCCTCGACGCGACCCTCGCCGTACGCTCCGACGCGCCGTTCGCCTGCAAGGGCGGCGTCTGCGGCACCTGCCGCGCGAAGGTCCTGGAGGGGTCCGTCCGCATGGACACCAACTGGGCGCTCGAACCCGACGAGATCCGCGCCGGCTACGTCCTCACCTGCCAGTCCCACCCCACCACCCCCGAAGTCACCCTCGACTTCGACGCCTAACCCCTTCGCCTGGTCAACCACGCCCGCCCCACTTGCGTGGTCACGACGCTCGACCCATTTGCCTGGTTAACCAGCCAAATGGCGGGTTCTCCACCCTGACTCCGGGTGGAGAACCCTCCAACTGCGTGGTTAACCAGCCAAATGGGGCGGGGGCGGTCGGTGCCGGGCACTGGATGCGGGCGGGGCGGTCCGTGCTGGGCTGGTGGTCGGGGCGGTCGGTGCTGGGCTGGTGTTCGGGGTGGGGGCCGGTGCCGGGGAGCCGGGTCGGGTGGGTCAGTCGGTGCCGGATTCCATGGCGGCGCGGTCCAGGAGTTCGTCCTCTTCGGAGGCCTCGCCGCGGGAGGCGATGGCCTCGGCGCCGCCGGTCGGCATCGCGCCGATCAGGTCGGTGGACGAGGCGAGCGCGGGGTTGGCGGAGCCGAACATGCCGAGGCCGGCGTACTGCTCGAGCTTCGACCGGGAGTCGGCGATGTCCAGGTTCCGCATCGTCAGCTGGCCGATCCGGTCGACCGGGCCGAACGCGGAGTCCTCGATCCGCTCCATCGACAGCTTGTCCGGGTGGTAGCTGAGCGCCGGGCCGGTGGTGTCGAGGATCGAGTAGTCCTCGCCCCGCCGCAGCCGCAGCGTGACCTCGCCAGTGACCGCCGTACCGACCCACCGCTGCAGGGACTCCCGCAGCATCAGCGACTGCGGGTCGAGCCAGCGGCCTTCGTACATCAGCCGCCCGAGCTTCCGGCCCTCGGTGTGGTAGCTCGCCAGCGTGTCCTCGTTGTGGATCGCGTTCACCAGCCGCTCGTACGCCGCGTGCAGCAGCGCCATCCCGGGTGCCTCGTAGATCCCGCGCGACTTCGCCTCGATCACCCGGTTCTCGATCTGGTCGGACATGCCCATGCCGTGCCGGCCGCCGATCGCGTTGGCCTCCAGCACCAGGTCGACCGCGGAACCGAACTCCTTGCCGTTGATCGTCACCGGCCGGCCCTGCTCGAAGCCGATGCTGACGTCCTCCGGCGAGATCTCGACCGCCGGGTCCCAGTGCTTGACGCCCATGATCGGGTCGACGGTCTCGATCCCGGTGTCGAGGTGCTCCAGCGTCTTCGCCTCGTGGGTGGCGCCCCAGATGTTCGCGTCGGTGGAGTACGCCTTCTCGGTGCTGTCCCGGTACGGCAGGCCGTGCGCGACCAGCCACTCCGACATCTCCTTGCGGCCGCCGAGCTCGGTGACGAAGTCCGCGTCCAGCCACGGCTTGTAGATCCGCAGGTACGGGTTCGCCAGCAGGCCGTAGCGGTAGAACCGCTCGATGTCGTTGCCCTTGAACGTCGATCCGTCGCCCCAGATCTGGACGTCGTCGTCGAGCATCGCCCGGACCAGCAGCGTCCCGGTCACCGCCCGCCCGATCGGGGTGGTGTTGAAGTACGTCCGCCCGGCCGACCGGATGTGGAACGCACCACACGCGAGCGCGGCCAGCCCCTCCTCGACCAGCGCCGCCCGGCAGTCCACCAGACGGGTGATCTCGGCGCCGTACGCCGTCGCGCGGCCGGGGACCGAGGCGATGTCGGGCTCGTCGTACTGACCGAGGTCGGCCGTGTAGGTGCAGGGGATCGCTCCCTTGTCCCGCATCCACGCGACCGCGACCGACGTGTCGAGACCACCCGAGAAGGCGATCCCGACCCGCTCACCGACAGGAAGAGACGTCAAAACCTTGGACACAGGAAAAGTATGCACTCCCCTGAATGATTATGCAAACCCGCCGACCGCGAGCCGGCCACTTTGGGCGTCGTCTGAGTACGCCGGGACGCGTACGACGGAAAGCCGGTGCACAAAGTGGCTGTGACTGGTGGGATCAGCGTGGCTGGTGGGGGAGGTGGGGCGTTGCTGGGAGGATGGGGCGAAGGTGAGCGAGGGGAGTGGGGCGCCATGATGGGGCGGTCGCATGCGTTGACGGGGTGGTGTGCGGGGCTGGTGGTGGCGCCGTTGATCGGGTTGGGGACGGTGGCCGAGGTGGTCCCGTTCGCGGCGGCGACCGCCGGCTACGCCCTCGTGCCGGATCTCGACCACCCGCACGCTCGCGCATCCCGGCTGGTCGGGCCGATCACGCGCATCGTCTCCGAGGCGGTCCGCGCGTTCTCCGGCGTGCTCTACCGGCTCACCAAGGGGCCGCGCGACGAGGACAGCACCGGCAAGCACCGGCACGCGACCCACACGCTCGTCGCCGCGATCCTGCTCGGCATGCTCGCCGCCAGCGCGGGAGACCGCGGCAAGTGGGCCGTCCTGGCGGTCGCCGTCACCGGTCTGCTGCTGGCCGCCGACGTACTCGGTGACTGGCTGATCGTCCTGGTGCTCGGCGCCACCGCGTGGACGGCGACCGGTACGGCGTTGCCCGGTACGACGACCGCGGACGCCGTACAGGCCGGCCTCACCGGGATCGGCGGCTGGATCGGCGTGGCCGTCGCACTCGGGATGTTCGTCCACTGTCTCGGTGACAGCCTGACCCGGTCCGGCTGCCCGTAGCTGTGGCCGCTGCCGATCCGCGGGGAGACCTGGTACGAGATCCGCCTGCCACGGCCGCTCCGTTTCCGTACCAACGGCTGGTTCGAGCGCCTGATCGTCGTACCCGTCCTCCTCGCCGCCGCCGTACTCCTCCTGCCCGGCGCCCTCCCCACCCTCGAACGCCTCACCACCGCGACCTCGATCTGGCTCGCCGGTCGGTGACAGTGAGCGATAGTGAAATCACAGAGCGTGGAAGCAGAAATTTTTCCGGACTTTTTTGAGGGAAGCTGTAACGCCTACCGAGTCCGGCCCGATAGGACGAGTGAGCCTGGTGGCTGCCCGGACCCCCGAGCGGACAGCCATCAGGCCTACTCATTTCTCAGAGGCTTCGGAGCGGTAATCTGACCCCCATGTCCTCAGCAGCTACCTCGGCCTCGCCGGCGCCGCCCTTCGGGCGGTTGACGACGGCGATGATCACCCCGTTCCGGCCCGACGGCTCGCTCGATCTCGACGCTGCGCAGAAGGTCGCGACGTACCTCGTCGACCGCGGAAACGAAGCGCTCATCGTCAACGGGACGACGGGCGAGGCCCCGACCACCTCCGACCAGGAGAAGGTCCAGTTGGTCGAGGCGGTGCTGGCGGCCGTCGGGGACCGAGCCACGGTGGTCGCCGGGGTCGGCACCAACGACACCCGGCACACGATCGAGTGCGCGCGGCAGGCGGAGGCCGCCGGCGCCCACGGGCTGCTGGTCGTCACGCCGTACTACAACAAGCCTCCGCAGGACGGGCTGCGCGCGCACTTCACCGCGGTCGCCGACGCCACCGGCTTGCCGAACATGGTGTACGACATCCCCGGCCGGGCCGGCGTGGAGGTCAAGACCGAGACGCTGATCGCGCTCGCCGAGCACCCGCGGATCGTCGCGGTGAAGGATGCCAAGGGCGACCTCGCCGGGACCACCAAGGTGCTCGCGAACACCGATCTGTTCTACTACTGCGGTGCCGACGAGCTGAACTTCGCCTCGCTGGCGATCGGTGCGGTCGGCATCGCCAGTGTCGTCGCGCACGTCGCGAGCCCGGAGTACCGGCAACTGATCGACGCCGTGGTGGCCGGCGACCTCGCCACCGCACGAGAGATCGACCGACGGCTGGTGCCCGCCGTCGAGGCGATCATGACCAGGACCCAGGGCGCCATCATGGTGAAGGCCGCGCTCACGCTGGCCGGCGTCATCGAGCACGCGACACTCCGGTCGCCGTTGGTTGAGGCGACCGTCGAGCAAGTGGACCGGCTCACCACCGATCTGAAACAGGCAGGACTGATTGCATGAGCCATCCCCATCCCGATCTCGACGCGCCCGGGCCGCTGGCCCCGGGCGCTTTGCGGGTCATCCCGCTCGGCGGCCTCGGCGAGGTCGGCCGCAATATGACCGTGTTCGAGTACGACGGCAAGCTGCTGATCGTCGACTGCGGCGTACTGTTCCCGGACGAGAACCAGCCCGGCGTGGACCTGATCCTGCCGGGCTTCCAGCCGATCCGGGACCGGCTCGACGACATCGTCGCGGTCGTCCTGACCCACGGCCACGAGGACCACATCGGCGGCCTGCCCTACCTGCTGCGTGAGCGGGGCGACATCCCGGTCGTCGGGTCGCAGCTCACGCTCGCGCTGCTCGAGGGCAAGCTGAAGGAGCACCGGCACCGCAACGTGCCGCAGCAGACTGTGGTCGAGGGCGAGTCGCTCCAGATCGGCCCGTTCGTCTGTGAGTTCATCGCGGTGAACCACTCGATCCCGGACGCGCTCGCGGTCGCGATCAAGACTCCGGCCGGCCTGGTGCTGCACACCGGCGACTTCAAGATGGACCAGTTGCCGCTGGACAACCGGATCACCGATCTGCGCGCGTTCGCCCGGCTCGGCGAGGAGGGCGTGGACCTGTTCTGCGTCGACTCCACGAACTCCGAGGTCCCCGGCTTCACCACCCACGAGCGCGACATCGCGCCGGTGCTGGACGGCGTCTTCACCAAGGCGAAGAACCAGCGGATCATCGTCGCCTGCTTCGCCTCGCACGTGCACCGCGTCCAGCAGGTGATGGACGCGGCCGTAAAGCACCGCCGCAAGGTCGCGTACGTCGGCCGCTCGATGGTCCGCAACATGGGTGTGGCCCGTGATCTCGGCTTCCTGAACGTCCCGGGCGACACGCTGATCGACATGCGCGAGCTGGACAACTACCCGCCCGAGCAGGTCGTGCTGGTCTCGACCGGTTCCCAGGGCGAGCCGATGTCGGCGCTGTCCCGGATCGCGGCCAACGACCACCACGTCGTTCAGATCCAGCCGGGCGACACCGTCGTACTGGCGTCCTCGCTGATCCCCGGCAACGAGAACTCGGTCTACCGGGTGATCAACGGGCTGACCCGGCACGGCGCGAACGTGGTCCACAAGGGCAACGCGCTGGTGCACGTGTCCGGTCACGCCAGCGCCGGCGAGCTGCTGTACTGCTACAACATCGTCAAGCCGCGCAACGTGATGCCGGTGCACGGCGAGATCCGGCACCTGCACGCGAACGCCGAGCTGGCCGTCCGGACCGGCGTACCGGCGCAGAACGTGGTGGTCGTCGAGGACGGGGTGGTGGTCGACCTGATCGACCGCAAGGCCGTCGTGGCCGGCAAGGTCGACTGCGGGTACGTGTTCGTCGACGGGTCGACGGTCGGCGACATCACCGAGACCTCGCTGAAGGACCGCCGGATCCTCGGCGACGAGGGTTTCATCTCGGTGATCGCGGTGATGGACTCCGTGACCGGCAAACTGACGGCTGGGCCGGAGATCCAGGCGCGCGGCTTCGCCGAGGACGACACCGTCTTCGACGACCTGAAGCCGAGGATCGAGGCCGAGATCGAGAAGGCGATCGGCAGCGGCGTGGACGACATGTACCAGCTGCAGCAGGTGATCCGCCGGGTGGTCGGCAAGTGGGTCAGCGACACCCACCGCCGCCGCCCGATGATCATCCCGGTCGTCGTCGAGAGCTGACCGGGACAACTGGGGAGAGAGGGGCGGCGATGACCATCAGCGGAGTGAACGGGACGGGCCAGCGCCGGCCCACCATGAAGGAGGTCGCGGCCCGGGCCGGGGTCGCGCTGAAGACCGTGTCCCGGGTGGTGAACGAGGAGCCGAACGTCAGCCCGGAGCTGACCGCCAAGGTCCAGGCCGCGATCAAGGAGCTCAACTACACCCCGAACGAGAGCGCCCGGATGCTGCGCCGGGGCAAGACCGGGACGATCGCCGTGGTGATCCGCGACATCGGCGACCCGTTCTTCGCCTCGCTCGGTCGGGCGGTCGAGCTGTGGGCCCGGTCGTCCGGGTCGGTGGTGATGATCGGCCTCACCGACGAGGATCCGGACCGGGAGCGCGACGTCTGCCTGGAGTTCGTCGCCCGTCGCCCGGACGCGCTGATCATGGCGCCGATCGGCGAGACCCAGGAGTACCTCGCGCCACACGTGGACGCCGGGATGGCGGTGGTCACGATCGACCGCCCGGCGCACGGGATCGAGGCGGACGCCGTACTGGCCGACAACGCCGGCGGGATCGACCAGGCGATCGACCACCTCGTCCGGCAGGGCCACCGGCGGATCGCGTACCTCGGCGACGACGAGCGGATCTTCACCGCTCGCGAACGCGTGGTCGCTTACCGGGCCGCGATGGCCAGGCACCGGATCGAGGTGGACGAAGATCTGGTCCACCTGTCCGAGCCGACGACGGAGGGCATCGGCATCACGCTGTCCGCCGTACTCGACCGGCCGGAGCCGGCCACCGCGTTGCTGTCGGCGAACAACATGACGACCGCCGAGGTACTGCGCGGTCTCGCCGGCCGGCGGGACCAGGTCGCGCTGGTGTCGTTCGACGACCTCGCCCTCGGCGACCTGCTCAGCCCAGGGCTGACCGCGGTCGCGCAGTCGGCCGACGTGATGGCCCGTACGGCGATCCAGTTGATGACGGAGCGCCTCCCGGAGCCCCACCGCCCGGGCCGCACGGTCCGCGTCCCGGTGAAGCTCACCATCCGCGGCTCGGGCGAGATCCCACCCGCCGGCTGAGCTATTTCCGGTAGGCCGTCACGAGGGGGCACTGGAACGGGTCGCGCGCCCGGAGACCGACATTGTTCAGGTAGTCGACGACGATCCGGTACGACGTGAGCAGTCCGACCTCGGTGTACGTGACGCCGTGCAGTTCGCAGTACTCGCGGACGATCGGCCGGACGTGGCGGAGGTTCGGCCGCGGCATGCTCGGGAAGAGGTGGTGCTCGATCTGGTAGTTCAGGCCGCCCATCGCGAAGTCGGTCAGGACCCCGCCGCGGATGTTGCGTGACATCAGCACCTGCCGCCGGAGGAAGTCGAGCTTCATGGTGGCGGGGACGATCGGCATGCCCTTGTGGTTCGGCGCGAAAGCGGCGCCGAGGCAGACGCCGAACACGGCCAGTTGGAGGCCGAGGAACGCGCTCGCCTTGCCGATCGGCAGGAGAACGTAGAGCGCGGTGACGTAGGCTCCGAGCCTCGAGACCACGACCGCCGCTTCGACGCGTTCGAGCCGGGTCGCCCCGCGGCGGAACAGGTACCGCAGGCTCGAGGCGTGCAGGCCGATCCCTTCCAGCGTCAGCAGCGGGAAGAACAGCCAGCCCTGCCGGGCCGCGATCCACCGGCCGAACGGTCCGCGCCGGGCGACCGCGTCCGGATGGAAGGCGATGGCGTCGAGCTCGACGTCGGGGTCCTTGCCCACCTGGTTCGGCGCGTTGTGGTGCCGGTTGTGCTTGTGCCGCCACCAGTTGACGCTCATGCCGGCGACCACGCCCGCGAGCACGCGCCCGGTCCAGTCGTTCAGCGTGGCGGAGTCGAAGATCTGCCGGTGTGCGCTGTCGTGGCTGAGGAAGGCGACCTGGACGAGGACGAGGGCGAGCGCGCCGGCGACCAGCAGTTGGTACCAGGAGTCGCCGACCAGGACGACGGCCGTGGCGATCGCGGCGAGCGCCACCGGCACGGACCCGAGCCGGATCGCGTAGTACCGGTACCGGCGGCGCAACAGCCCGAGATCCCGGACGGTGTGGAGGAGATCGCTGTAGAGGCTCGCGTGGCGCTGCTGTGCGCCCCGCGGATGAACGTCGTCGGCAAGCGAGTGCGACACGTGAACTGCTCCGTCCTGCGGGGCGGGGGTCGACGGGCTCGTCGGCGTCCACCGAACCATGCCCGGTACCGCCCGGCAACCGGGGGCCGGAGCGTCCCGGGTGAGTTGTCAGGGCGTTCGCTCCGAGGCCATACCGCTGTCATTCGGCTCGGCCACATTCGTCACATGAACCTGAGCCGCCGCCAGCTCCTGGCCGCATCGACCGTCGCGGGCGCGTCCCTGGCCCTGCCGGGGACCGCCGCCGCGACGCCCCACCTCGTCCGCCGCGGCCGCCCCGGGCTGCCGTCCGGGATCATGTCCGGTGACGTGAGCGCGAGCTCCGCCGTCGTCTGGTCCCGCACCGACCGCCGCGCCCGCCTGGTCGTCGACCTGACCAGCCACGGCCGGTTCGACCGGTCGATCCGGTTGCGCGGCCCGGTCACCGGACCCGAGCACGACTACACCGCGCAGCTCCCGCTGAAGGGCCTGCGCCCGGGGCAGCGCTACGACTACCGGATCGCGTTCGAGGACTCCGACGGCCGCCGCGGCGAGTCGCTCGAGGGTTCGTTCAGTACGCCGGGCCGCAACCGCGGACTGTCCTTCGTCTGGACCGGCGACACCGCCGGCCAGGGCTACGGGATCAACCCGGAGTTTGGCGGCATGATCGCGTACCGGGCGATGCACGACACCCGGCCGGACTTCTTCCTGCACTCCGGCGACAACATCTACGCCGACGGCCCGATCGCCGCCGAGGTGGAGGTTGCCGACGGCACCATCTGGAAGAACGTGGTAACCGAGGAGGTCGCCAAGGTCGCGGAGACGCTGGCCGAGTACCGCGGCCGGTACAAGTACAACCTGCTCGACGACCACGTGCGCGCGTTGTACGCCGACGTACCGATCGTCAGCCAGTGGGACGACCACGAGACGGTGAACAACTGGTACCCCGGGGAGATCCTGACCGACGACCGGTACACCGAGAAGCGGGTCGACGTGCTCGCCGCCCGGGCCCGGAAGGCGTTCCTCGAGTACCTGCCGATGGAATACACCGCGGGTCGTGGCCGGCTCTACCGGAAGGTGAGCTACGGGCCGCTGCTGGACATCTTCTGCCTCGACATGCGGACCTACCGCGACGCCAACCCGAAGCCGGACGTGCCGGGCGAGGTCGCGATCCTCGGCCGGGAGCAGGCCGAGTGGCTGGTCCGCGAGGTGTCCCGGTCGAAGGCGACCTGGAAGGTGATCGCCAGCGACATGCCGATCGGCGTGCTGGTCCCGGACGGCACCGAGATCGAGGCGGTCGCCAACGGCCTGCCGGGGGCTCCAGGTGGCCGCGAGCACGAGATCGCCTGGGTCCTGCGCCAGTTCAAGCGGCGCAAGGTCCGCAACGCGATCTGGCTGACCGCGGACGTGCACTACTGCGCCGCGCACCACTACGACCCGTCGCGGGCGTCGTTCACCGACTTCGACCCGTTCTGGGAGCTGGTCGCCGGGCCGGTCAACGCCGGCACGTTCGGGCCGAACGCGCTCGACCCGACGTTCGGGCCGAAGGTGGAGTTCGTCAAGGCCGCCGACTTCCCGAACCAGCCGCCGAGCGGCGGCAACCAGTTCTTCGGCCACGTCGACATCGACCCGCGCACCGGCGTCTTCACCGCGTCGCTGCGCGACCTGTACGGCAGCGTCCTCTGGACCAAGGACATCCACCCGAAGCGGTGAGCGATCGCGGGGAGGCCTCCTGGGGCCCGTCGTACTCACCGGCCCCGGCGCCTGTGCGGAATGCCGCCCACCGGAGGCCGGTGGGTACGACGCTCACCCGCGGAGGAACCGGCGGTTAGGTTTGTTCCCATGACCTACCCGGAGAGCCGCCGCGACGACGTGGTCGAAACCTTGCACGGGCGCCAGATCGCCGATCCGTACCGCTGGCTGGAGGACCCCGACGCGCCGGACACGCAGGACTGGGTGACCCGGCAGAACGCCTTCACCGAGGCCGAGCTGTCGACGTACCCGGAGCGCGCGTGGTTCCAGCGCACGATGTCCGCGATCCTGGCCCGGCCGCGGGCCGGCGTACCGGTGAAGAAGGCCGGCTGGTACTTCGTCGGCCGCAACGACGGCACCCAGGCGCAGGACGTGGTGTACGTCGCCGAGTCGCTCGACGAACTCGTCTCCGGCGGCCGGGTGCTGATCGACCCGAACACGCTGTCCGAGGACGGCACCGACTCGCTCGGCTCGTTCACGGTCAGCCCGGACGGCAAGTACTTCGCGTACGGCGTCAACGAGAGCGGCAGCGACTGGACGACGTTCCGCCTGCTCGACATCGCCACCGGCACACCGGTCGACGACGTGGTCAACGAGGCGAAGTTCTGCGAGGCCACGTGGCTGCCGGACAGCTCGGCGTACCTCTACCTGCACTACCCGGCCAGCGGGCGCAGCGAAGGCACCGAGACGGCTTCGCTCACCGGCGGCCGGCTGATGCTGCACAAGGTCGGCACGCCGCAGTCCCTTGACGAACTGGTGCTCAGCTTCCCGGAGAACGACCGGTACTTCATCACGCCGGAGGTCTCCGAGGACGACCGGTACCTCGTCGTCCACATCACCGAGGGCACCGATCCCGCCACCCGGTTGTGGGTCTACCCGATCACCTCCGACGGGCTCGGCGAGCCGGTCAAGCTGGTGGACGAGTTCGCCGACGAGCTCACCTTCGTCCGGATGTCGGGCGACGACCTCGTTCTGCGCACCGATCGGGACGCGCCGCGCGGTCGCGTGGTACTCGCCTCACTGGACGGCGCCTTCACCGACCTCGTCCCGGAAGGTGACGGCACGATGCAGGCCGTCCGCGGCACGGCGTCCGGCCTGGCCGTGCTGACACTGGCGGACGCGCAGCCGGTGCTGACCTTGTACGCGCTGGACGGCTCGGACGCACGTGTCGTCGACGCACCCGGCGGGGGAGTGGTCGGCCTGAACGCCTCGGCGGAGCACGACGAGGTCTTCGTCGGCCTGTCGACCCCGACGGACCCGACCCTGTCGTACGTCGTCTCCGCCTCGGCCGGCGAGGTCCGCGCCCTGCCCGAGCTCGTCCGCGGATCGGGCGGCTTCACCTCACCGACGATCTCCGTCGAGCGCCGGCTCGAGCCCGGCCGCGAGGTGCCGTACTTCGTCATCAGCCGAGCCGACCTGGACTACTCCGCACCGCGCCCGACCATGCTCTACGGGTACGGCGGCTTCCGCATCCCGATCCTGGCCGAGTACCGGCCCGGCTGGCCGGCCTGGCTCGCGGCCGGGGGAGTCCTGGTGATCGCGAACCTCCGCGGCGGCGGTGAGTACGGCAGCGAGTGGCACGACGCCGGCCGGCTGAAGAACAAGCAGAACGTCTTCGACGACTTCATCGCGGTCGCCGAGCACCTTCGCGACACCGGGATCACCACTCCGGAGCAGCTCGCGATCCACGGCCGCAGCAACGGCGGTCTGCTCGTCGGAGCCGCGATGACGCAGCGGCCGGACCTGTTCGCGGTCGCGCTGCCGGGCGTGGGCGTGATGGACATGCTTCGCTTCCACCTCTTCACGGTGGGCGCGGCATGGGTCTCGGACTTCGGCCACCCGGACGACCCCGACCAGTTCGCCGACCTGCTGGCGTACTCGCCACTCCACCGGTTGCGCGACGGAACGGCGTACCCGGCGACGCTCGTGGTCACCGGTGACCACGACGACCGGGTGGTGCCGTTGCACAGCCACAAGTTCATCGCCGCGTTGCAGCACGCCCAGTCCGCTTCCGTACCCGTCTTGACTCGTGTCGAGGTCAACACCGGCCACGGCTTCGGGAAGCCTGCTGCGATGATCGCGTCCGAGTGGGCGGACCTACTGGCGTTCGCTGCTCACCACGTAGGTCTCGTGCCACCTGAGCACGTCGGTCTGGTTCCTCCTGAGCAGTAGGAGGGGTGGGTCACCAGATCCGCGGGGCCTGGAGGTCGCGGGGGTCGTCGGCCGGCTGACAGCCGTGCGCCGACTCCTCGTACTCCGTCCGCGGTCCGCTGGTGGCCAGCGTCCGTACGGCGTCGACGAGCCGGTCGACGTGCTCCCGGGTCGTCCCGAGGCCGAGGCTCGCCCGGACGGCGGTGCCGTGCTCGGGGGAGTCGGCGAGCAGGTGACCGACCAGCGGGTGCGCACAGAACTTGCCGTCCCGGACACCGATCCCGTACTCGGCGCTCAGCGCGGCCGACACCAGCGTCGAGGTCAGCCCGGCGACGGTGAAACAGACCGTGCCCACGCGGTCGGCGTCCGCGCCGAAGATCGAGTACGTCGTCACGCCGGGAATCTGCGCGAGACCGGTACGGAGCCGCGCGAGCAGGCTGCGCTCGTGCTGCTCGATCGCGTCCCGGTGCTTGCTGATCGCGGCGCAGGCCGAGGCGAGGGCGATCGCGCCGATCACGTTGGGGGAGCCGCCCTCGTGCCGCGCCGGGCCGGTCGCCCAGACCACGAGATCGTCGGTGACCGCGGTGGTCGCGCCGCCGCCGTACAGGTAGGGCTCGGCGGCGTCCAGCCAGTCGGCGCGGCCGATCAGCGCGCCGGCGCCGTACGGGGCGTAGAGCTTGTGGCCGGACAGCGCGACCCAGTCGACGTCGAGCTCGGCGATGTCGACCGGCCGGTGCGGCGCGAGTTGTGCGGCGTCCAGGCAGACCCGGGCGCCGTGGGCCTTGGCGACGGCGGCGATCTCCGCGACCGGGAAGATCTCACCGGTGACGTTGGACGCGCCGGTCACGACGACCAGCCGCGGGCCCTCGGGCGCGTTCCGGAGCGCGTCGGCGACGGTGCTCACGGCATCGTTCGGCGTTCTGGGGGCCTTGAGGCGGACGGTCCGCTCGGCCGGCCAGGGGAGCAGCGCGGCGTGGTGCTCCGACTCGAACACGATCACGGTCGCGTCCGCCGGGAGGGTGTGCGCGAGCAGGTTGAGCGCGTCGGTGGTCTGCCGGGTGAAGATCACCTGGTCGTCGGCGCGGGCACCGACGAAGGCGTGCGCCTCGGCGCGCGCCCGCTCGTACCACTGCGTGGTGATCCGGGACGCGTACCCGTTGCCACGGTGCACCGACGCGTACGACGGCAGCGCGGCCTCGACACTGGCGCGGACCGACTCCAGACACGGAGCGCTCGCGCCGTGGTCGAAGTTGGCGTAGTCGGTGACGCGGCCGTCGGCCAGCGGGACCAGCAGGTCCGAGCCGACGGTGGCGGGGATGCTGCCGGTCGCGAGCCGGGCGGTGGTGGGCCGCGGGGTCGTCGTACTGGCAGGCTCGAGGATGGAGAGGATCGACATGCTGCTGCTCCCAGGAAGTCCGCACTTGCCGAACGGGGTATCCGCACGGCCTGGTCTTCACCCGGGGCACCCCACCGCGGAGGAGGGTTGCCGGCCAGCGAGCCGGGGCTTGGCGCTGGCACTCATGACCTGCCGAAGACGGTAACGAACGGGATACGGGGTACGCCAGCGCCTATCTCATGTGATGAGATTGGCGAACACATCGTGGACAGATTTCGAGTGAGGAACGCATGACCTGGACAGCACCTGCCGTCGAACGCCCGGACGGTTCACTGACGGCGCCCGAGTCCGAGCTGCTCCGGGGGTACCTGGATTTCTACCGCACCACCTTGCTGTTCAAGTGCGCCGGCCTGACCGCGGAACAGCTGGCGGAGCGGCCGTCGCCGCCCTCGAACCTGTCGCTGCTCGGGCTGATCCGGCACCTGACCAAGGTGGAGCGGATCTGGTTCCGGATCCACTTCGCCACCGAACCGGCCGACCCCGTCTTTCCGCCCGAGCTCGGCAAGGACGCGGACTTCGAGCTGATCGATCCCGCGCGCGCCGAAGCGGAGTACGAAGGGCTGATCGCGGAGTGGAAGCTGTCCGACGAGGCCGCGGCCGGACGCTCGCTCGACGAGCGGTTCACCTTCAAGGGCACGGAGTCGACGCTCCGGATGATCTACATCCACCTGATCGGCGAGTACGCCCGCCACTGCGGCCACGCCGACCTCCTCCGCGAACAACTCGACGGCACGACCGGCGCCTGACGCCTGACGCTGACGCCTGACGTCACCTGACGACTGATGTCGACCGGACGCCTGACGTCGACCGGAGCTGCTCGACGGCACGACGCCTGATTGTTGCCTCTGGCGACGACCTTGGGAGCTTCTAAGCTCCGGCCCATGCCGTTCACGCTCGCGCACCCGGCCGCCGTCCTGCCACTCGCCCGGCGCCCGCTGGTCGCCTCGGCACTGGTCGCGGGCGCGGTGGCGCCGGACCTGCTGTATCTCGATCCGCTCTACCGCTTCGCGACCCAGCAGATCCACGGCAGCCTGACGCTGACCCTCACCCACGAGTTCTCGTCGGCCTTCTGGCTCGACCCGCTGATCGCGCTGATCCTCCTCACGGTCTTCCACCTGCTGATCAGGCGCCCACTCGCAGCCCTCGCTCCCGCCGGTGTCGCTGCCCGTCTCCCTGTCCCGCCGCGCCTCACGATCATCGTCCTGTTCTGGACCACCGTCTCCGCCGTCCTCGGCGCCCTCACCCACGTGGTCTGGGATTCTTTCACCCACGGCGACGGCTACTTCGTCCGCCGGTTCCCCGACTTCTTCCGCGCCGAGGTGACCGCCACCTGGGACGTCAACCGCGTCCTCCAGTACGTCAGCACGGTCGGCGGCTGCCTGATCCTGGCGATCTGGCTCTACCGCTGGTACCGCCGGACCGCGCCACTGAATCCAACCGACCAGGTGCCGTCCTCGGTTCGGTACGTCGTACTCGCCGGCACAACCGCGGCGGGTGTCGCCGGGGCCGCCGTACAGGTCGGACGAGCCGAGGAACTCGCCGGTGAGACCGCTTTGCGGCTGGCCCTGACCGGGCTTGTCTTCGGCGGTCTGGCCGCGGTCGGAGGGTACGTCGTCCTCTGGCACCTGATGCGGTGGCGTCGTCGTGACGCTACGGATGGGGCAGCGTGATCGGCGTGTGACACGTGTGACTCGAGAGGTAATCGGGGTAGCCTGCTAAGCATGGCGACCCGCACGTCTTCCCCGGCGCGGGCGCAGAAGTCGGCAGCCAACCGGCCGAGTACGGCCCGGTCGGCTGCTGGTGGACGCTCCCGTCCGTCAGGCGCCCAGAAGCGTGGGCAGAGCGCGAAGCGCGGTGGCTCCACCGCCGCGCGGACCAGCACGCCCAAAAACAGCGGACCGGGCCCGTTCGCGGCCGCCATGATCGCCCTCGGCCGGGGCATCGTGAAGGTCTGGATCGGTATCGCGCACCTGCTCGGCAGCATGGTCCGCGGGATCGGCAACGGCGCCCGCGACCTCGATCCAGAGCACCGCCGCGACGGCGCCGGCCTGTTCCTGATCGGCTTGGCGGTCGTCGTGGCCGCCGCCATCTGGTGGGACCTGCCGGGGGCCGTCGGCAACGGCCTGCGGACCGTCGTCGGCGGCAGCGTCGGCATGCTCGGCTGGGCCGTCCCGCTGATGCTGCTGTTCATCGCGCTCCGCACCCTGCGCCACCCGGACCGCAACGGCCCGGCCGGTCGCCAGGTGATCGGCTGGACCGCCGTCTCGCTCGGGATCCTCGGCCTGGTCCACATCGCCAACGGCCTGCCGCGTCCCGGCAACCCGGCCGACGGCCCGCTGCAGGACGCCGGCGGCGCGATCGGGTACGTCGTCTCCTCGCTGCTGTCCGACCTGCTCACGCAGTACGTCGCCGCCCCGCTGCTCGTCCTGCTCTCGATCTTCGGCGCCCTGGTGATCACCGGCACCCCGGTCTACGCGATCCCGCTCCGCGTTCGCGCGGCCTTCGACGTACTGATGGGCCGGACGGCGCTGCCGGAGGACGCGCCGTCGGTGGCGGCCGCGCCGACCGACGACACCGTCCGGCTGACCCGCAAGGAGCGCCGGGCGAAGGCGGCCGCCGAGGAAGAGGACGGCGAGCCGACCGTCAAGCCGTACGACTCGCCGGTGCTCGAGGGGCGTGAGCTCACCAAGCGCGGGCGGAAGTCGAAGGCGGCACCGCCCGTGCCGGACGAGGAGCCGTTCGACGCCGACGCGGCCGCCGTACCGTCGCCGTCGCCGCTGGTTGCCCCCGGCAAGCCCTCGGAGTCGCCGCCGGAGCCGCCGCCGCACACGCCGCTGCCGCAGCGGGTGGAGCAGCTCAGCCTGTCCGGCGACATCACGTACACGCTGCCCGACGGGCAGATGCTCAAGCCCGGCTCGGTACACAAGGCCCGGACCAAGGCGTCCGACCAGGTCGTCGACCGGCTCACCGAGGTGTTCGAGCAGTTCGGCATCGACGCGCAGGTCACCGGCTACACCCGTGGCCCGACCGTCACCCGGTACGAGGTCGAGCTCGGCTCGGCGGTGAAGGTCGAGAAGGTCACCGCGCTGTCGAAGAACATCGCCTACGCGGTCGCGTCGGCCGACGTCCGGATCCTGTCGCCGATCCCGGGCAAGTCCGCGATCGGCATCGAGATCCCGAACACCGACAAGGAGATCGTCAGCCTCGGCGACGTGATCCGGAGCGCCACCGCCCGCAACGACCATCACCCGATGGTGGCCGGGCTCGGCAAGGACGTCGAGGGCGGCTTCGTCGTCGCGAACATGGCGAAGATGCCGCACCTGCTGGTCGCCGGCGCCACCGGTTCGGGTAAGTCGTCGTTCGTGAACTCGCTGATCACCTCGATCCTGATGCGGGCCACGCCCGACGAGGTGCGGATGATCCTGGTCGACCCCAAGCGGGTCGAGCTGAACAACTACGAGGGCATCCCGCACCTGATCACCCCGATCATCACCAACGCCAAGAAGGCCGCCGAGGCGCTGCAGTGGGTCGTCCGCGAGATGGACATGCGGTACGACGACCTGGCCGCGTTCGGGTTCCGGCACGTCGACGACTTCAACAAGGCGGTCCGGGCCGGGAAGGTGAAGCCGCCACCCGGGTCCGAGCGAGTGCTGTCGCCGTACCCCTATCTGCTGGTGATCGTCGACGAGCTGGCCGATCTGATGATGGTCGCCCCGCGCGACGTCGAGGACTCGATCGTCCGGATCACCCAGCTGGCCCGGGCGGCCGGCATCCACCTGGTGCTCGCCACCCAGCGGCCGTCGGTGGACGTGGTCACCGGTCTGATCAAGGCGAACGTGCCGTCGCGGCTGGCGTTCGCGACCTCGTCGCTGGCCGACAGCCGGGTCATCCTCGACCAGCCGGGTGCGGAGAAGCTGGTCGGCCAGGGCGACGGCCTGTTCCTGCCGATGGGCGCGAGCAAGCCGATGCGGATCCAGGGTGCCTGGGTGACCGAGTCCGAGATCCGCGGCGTGGTCGACCACTGCAAGGAGCAGCTGCAGCCGACGTACCGCGAGGACGTCACCGCCGCGGCCGGTCCGAGCAAGGAGCTCGACGACGAGATCGGCGACGACCTCGACCTGGTGGTGCAGGCGGCCGAGCTGATCGTTTCCACGCAGTTCGGCTCCACCTCGATGCTGCAGCGGAAGCTCCGGGTCGGTTTCGCCAAGGCGGGCCGGCTGATGGACATCCTGGAGAGCCGGGGCGTGGTCGGGCCGAGCGAGGGATCCAAGGCCCGCGACGTGCTGGTGAAACCCGACGACCTAGAGGACTTCATCGCCACCCTGCGAGGAGAGTGACGTGACCGCCGCGAGCGCTTTGCCCAGGCAAGAACGCTTCGACCTCGACCCGGAGCCGGTGCCGTTCACCATCCGCGCCTCCCAGAAGGTGCACGGCGGCCTGGCCCTCGGCGCCGGCCTGGTCGCGATCGGCTTCGCCGCGTCCGCGTCCACCACGCCGACCGGCGTACTGCGCTGGATCGCAGCTGGCGCCTTCGCCGTACTGGCCCTGGTCTGCGCGCGGGCGCTGACGGTGGGGGACATGCTGGTGGCCGACGAGGTCGGCATCCGGTTGCGGATCCGGAACGAGTGGATCGGTACCCGGTGGGAGGACATCGAGGAGGTGACGGTGCTGAAGCGCCGGCACCCGCTGGACGACGGGCGGATCGCCGTCCACCTGCACGATCCCGGACCGGTGCTGGGCGCGATGCCGAGTTCGACTCGCAAGACAACTGATGCGAATCGTCGGTTGACCGGCTCCTCGCTCGCGGTACCGTTCGGACTGACGGCGCGGCCGTCGCACGGGGAAGTGGTGCGGGCCCTGCACATGCTGGCAGACGCCAGATGCCCGGTCAGGGAACAACTCTGACTCGTCCGTGACCCCGCCGTACCAGGACCGTTGAGTTGATGTCGGCGGTCGTACCGCCGGAGTTTGTCGGCGGTTGAACAGTCGGGCTTTGGAGAGGACGGTGGGGACGTGAGCATCGGCAGCGAGCTCACGGCGGCCCGCGAACGGGCCGACATGACGATCGAGCAGTTGAGCGCCGCGACCCGGATCCGGACCGGCCTGCTCGTCGCCATGGAGGCCGACGACTTCTCCCGCTGCGGCGGGAACTTCTACGCCCGCGGGCACATCCGCGCGATCGCCCGCACGGTCAAGGCCGACCCGGCACCGCTGCTCGCCACCTTCGACGCCGAGCACGCCGTCGAGGAGGACAAGTCCCGCCGCGAGGAACGCGCCGCGGTCAAGGGCCCGACCCTGCACCCGGCCCGCCCGCGCTGGGCCGTCGTCGTCGGCGCGATCCTGATCGGCCTGATGGGCTGGGGCATGGTCCGCCTCTTCACGCTCCCTAGCGACGTCGAGGCCAACGCCTCCAAGACGGCCACCTCGACCCCGGTCGTCACCACCGTCGTCCCGAAGCCGGCCCCGAAGCCGACCGTCAAACCCACCAAACCGCCCAAGCCCACGAAGCCGCCCGTCCCGACCAGGACGAAGCTCACGCTGACCGCCAAGGGCGACGGCTCCTACGTCACCGTCCGGGACAAGAAGGGCAAACGCCTCTTCCAGGGCCTCCTCGGCCCCGGCACCTCCCAGACCGTCACCACCACCGGCGAGCTCCGCGTCTCCGTCGGCGTACCCGCCAACCTCTCGGTCACCGTCAACGGCCACACCCACTCCACCACCCTCTACCGCTTCACCGCCCGCCCCAACGGCACCCTCACCAAACCCACCTGACCCCCGCCGCAGGTCGCTCGGTTGCTGAATGAGAAGTGTGGATGTGCGTATGTGAGATGTGGCGGTGAGTTAGGTCGGGGAGTGGACGGCGAGTCATACTCGGAGGGATGACTACGTCACCCACCACCGTCGCCCTGGTCACGCTGGGCTGTGCCCGCAACGATGTCGACTCCGAGGAGCTGGCCGGCCGGCTCGAAGCCGGCGGTTTCCGCCTGGTCGAGGACGCCGCCGAGGCCGACACCGTGGTGGTGAACACCTGTGGGTTCGTCGAAGCCGCCAAGAAGGACTCCGTCGACACCCTCCTCGCGGCCGCCGACTACAAGGACTCCGCCCGCACGCAGGCGGTCGTCGCCGTCGGCTGCCTCGCCGAGCGGTACGGCGAACAACTCGCCGAAGCCCTCCCCGAGACCGACGCCGTCCTGAGCTTCGACGACTACACCGACATCTCGGACCGCCTCCGCTCCATCCTCTCCGGGACCAAGCACCAGCCCCACGTCCCCCGGGACCGCCGCAAACTCCTCCCGCTGGCCCCCGCCGACCGCGCCACCACCAGCCCCACCATCGCCATCCCCGGCCACGGCGACCACATCCCCCCACAACTCAAAGGCCGCCCCACACCCGCAACCGAGGCCCCCGCGACCACGGCCGAGGCTTCAGGCGCGCTGACCGGCCCGTCCGCAGCTGCGAGACGTGACCTCAGTTCGGCGTACGACGCACCGGGCACCGGCTCCGAGTTGAAGATCGAAGCTCCTGACCTGCAGTCGGCCCCCGCGAGCGGTCCGCGGGTGATGCGCCGGCGGCTCGACGGTGGTCCGATGGCTCCGCTCAAGCTCGCGTCCGGCTGCGACCGTCGCTGTGCGTTCTGCGCGATCCCGATGTTCCGTGGCGCCTTCGTCTCCCGCCGCCCGACCGAAGTACTCGGCGAAGCCCACTGGCTCGCCGAGAACGGCGTACGCGAACTCTTCCTCGTCTCAGAGAACTCCACCTCCTACGGCAAGGACCTCGGCGACCTCCGCCTCCTCGAGACGCTCGTCGGCGAGATCGCCGCCGTACCCGGCATCACCCGCGTCCGCGTCTCGTACCTGCAGCCCGCGGAGATGCGCCCGACGCTGATCACCGCGATGACGTCGACCCCCGGCGTCGTCCCGTACTTCGACCTGTCCTTCCAGCACGCCTCCGGCCCGCTCCTGCGCCGCATGCGCCGCTTCGGGGACGCCGAACGCTTCCTCGACCTGATCGCCCAGGTCCGCGCGGCCGCACCCTCGGCGGGCATCCGCAGCAACGTCATCGTCGGCTTCCCGGGCGAGACCGAGGACGACGTCGACATCCTGTGCGACTTCCTGTCCCGTGCCGGCCTCGACGCGATTGGCGTGTTCGGGTACTCCGACGAGGACGGCACCGAGGCCGAGACGTACGACGGCAAGCTCGACGAGGACACCATCGCGGTCCGCCTCGACCGCGTGACCCGCCTCGCCGAAGAGCTCACGTCCGCCCGAGCGGAGTCTCGCATCGGCGAGCTGATCGAGGTCCTCGTCGAATCCATCGACGGCGGCGAGGACGCCGACCGCGTCGACGATGCCGGGCGCGTCGATGCCGAGCGGGTCGATGCCGGTCGCGTCGAGGAGGCGACCGCCGAGGGGCGGGCGGCTCATCAGGGCCCGGAGGTGGACGGTTCGACCTCGGTGACCGGGCTTCCGGACGGCGTACGCGTCGGCGATCTGGTGTCGGCGAAGGTGGTTGGGAGCGACGGTGTCGACCTGATCGCCGAATTCGCGGCGCTCGTGAGCCCGCAAGGTGGCGCTGCGACGGCTAACCTGACCGCGTGACCAACCCGCCGAACCCGGTGCCGAGCGCAGCCGGCCCACTCAGCGCGCCCAGCGCGTGGAACGTGGCTAATGCGCTCACGGTCCTGCGGCTGATCCTGGTCCCGCTGTTCGTCTGGCTGCTGCTTCGTGAGGGCGGCACCAGTGACGGCAACCGGTTGCTCGCCACCGCCGCGTTCGTGGTCGCCATCGTCACCGACCGGTTCGACGGCGACATCGCCCGCCGCTGGAACCTGGTCACGAACTTCGGCAAGATCGCCGATCCGATCGCCGACAAGGCACTCACCGGAGCCGCCTTCATCGGCCTGTCCCTCCTCGGCGAACTGCCGTGGTGGGTCACCGTCGTCGTACTCGTCCGCGAGTGGGGCGTGACGCTGCTCCGGTTCTGGGTGATCCGGCACGGCGTCATGCCGGCCAGCCGCGGCGGCAAACTGAAGACGGTCCTTCAGGCGATCGCCCTCGGCCTCTACCTCCTCCCGTGGCAGGACGTCGCCGTCATCCACTGGACCGCGGTCGGCATCATGGGCGCCGCCGTCATCGTCACCATCGTTACCGGCCTGGACTACGTAGGCCGAGCCCTCCGCCTCCGAGCCGCCGCCAAACGCCCCCTCCCATGACGCACCCCACCCCCACCCCACCCAAACCTCCCCAGACCTCCTCCCCGCCCCCACCCTCCCCGAGCCCGCCGCTCCAGCCTTCCCCGAGCACACCGCTCCTGGCGTTCGCAGCTGCCCCGGCTGCCGTGGCGTCCCCAGCCACGCCGGCGGACGAGCGTCCCGTCGCGCCGACGGCTGGCTTGCTCGATGCGGCCCCGTCCGCCGGCTCCGCATCGCCTGACGTCCCCGACTCTTCGGACTCGGCTGGTCTGGCTGCCGCCTCGGCTGCGGCGAGTGGTGATCGGCTTCGGGTGGTGCTCGAGCGGTTGGTCGGGGTGTTGAAGGGACGGGGGGAGACGCTGGCGACGGCGGAGTCGTTGACCGGTGGGATGGTGGGGGCGGCGCTGACCGACGTACCTGGGGTCTCGGCGGTGTACCGCGGCGGAGTGATCGTGTACGCGACGGATCTGAAGGCTCAGCTGGCGGGCGTGCCGGACGACCTGCTCGCGGCTGTCGGTCCAGTCCACCCCGACACAGCCGTCGCACTGGCTCGGGGCGTGCGAGAGCGCCTGAACGCGACCTACGGGCTCGCCACGACCGGTGTGGCCGGCCCCGACCCCCAGAACGGCATAGAAGCAGGCACTGTGTACGTCGCAGCCGCTGGACCAGACGCCGTACAAGTGCGCAAGCTAGAGCTGAGCGGAGATCGGGCAACCGTCCGCAGGGGGAGTGTGGAAGCAGTTCTGGAACTCGCCGTGGCTCTGGTGGCGGAAGAACTCGACTGACCGGGGTGTTGAGACCAGCATGGGGACAGGTAGGGCAGACTGGCACGGCGCACCGAAGGTGGACATTGCGAGGAGTAGTGACCCAGCAACGGGTACCGTTGGTTCCTACGGTCGAGCTACCGTGCGAGTAGAGACGACCGGACAGGCGGAAGGGAGAAACCTCATGGTGCTGGTTCGTGGCCTACTGGGCGACGTCCTGCGGCGTAAGCGGCTGCGCCAGGGGCGCACCCTCCGCGAGGTCTCCGCCGATGCCCGGGTAAGCCTCGGCTACCTCTCCGAGGTGGAGCGCGGCCAGAAGGAGGCCTCCAGCGAGCTCCTCGCCGCGATCTGCATGGCCCTCGATGTCCCGCTGTCGACGGTGTTCGCCGAGGTCAGCGAGGATCTGGCCCGAGAAGAGGCCCTGGTCCTCACCCACCCCACCATCGAGCCCGAGGTGGCCTCCGCCGCCTGACGCCGCGGCCCGACCCTCACATCTGCGCCTCGCACTGATAGCCGCAGCCTCCCTGCCGCTCGTCACCGATCGAGCGCTTCTCGCCGTTCCGGAGCTCGGCAAGCCACCTGCCTCCGGCCGGCAGCCGCCCATGGCCCGAATGGGCGGCCTTGGCGACATGCGTGCGCTGACCTCACGGCTCAGCTTCCGGTGAAGCATGCTCGTCTCGGCCCGGAGACCTTGTGCGGGCGGGGTGGAGGAGGGGAGTGCGGGTTGGCCAGACGAGCTGGAGGGCGGGGAGGGGCGGGTCGTTCGGCTGGCGGAACATGGTGTTTGGCGGTGAAGAGATGTGAGGTCGAGTCGGGGAAGCGAAGGAGCTCGGCTCGCTCCGGTGGCGGGAAGTACGCGCTCAGGTCGTCGCCTTCATCGAAAACCTCGCCGCTCTGGACCGCCCAGGCCAGTGGCTTGAGGCAGAGGTAGACCCAGGCAGCGTCAGGATCGAACGCGATGATCTCCGGGTGGTCGTGCAGGCTGAGACCGAGCGTGTATCCGAAGGCGGGATTGCGATCGCCGTCGCCCTCGACGAACTGCATCGTCCAGCCGTAGGTCAGGATGTTCCGCTCCAGGCGATCCGAGTACTGGTCATCGGTGAGCCCGCCGCACATGTCACACATCAACCTCTCCTCTCGCTCGAACACATGTTCGATACACCAGAGAAGATACGGCGATTCCCGCCCACTTCCGCCGTTGTCCACAGCCCGACTTCGGCGAACAGAACGTGTGCCGCACGCGTCCCCCCGACGCGCCAGAACGGCTGATAAGAGCCGCGGATGCTCTCCGGCGAAGTCACCACGCGGGGGCACGACCGACCCGCAGATCTGGCAGCCGGTGAGTGCGCTGACGTACGTCCGCTACGAGCTGATGGTGGCGGCGTCTTCAAGTGCGGGCTGGCAGGTGGGGCACCAGTGCGTGACCCGCTCGCGCGGGGGAGTGCCGATCGTGTCGAACAGGATCGTGCTGCCGCATCGCCGGCATGCCTTTCCGGCGCGCTCGAACACCCATGTGCGCTGGCCGGGCTTGTTGATCCCCGTGCTGACCTGGGTGCCGTTGCGAAGGTTGGCCTTCAGCAGGCGTCGACTCAGGTCGACGGCGGCCGGTACGTCGACCGAGGAGACCGGACGCCACGGGTGCAACCCGAGCAGAAAGCAGACCTCGACCCGGTAGAAGTTGCCGATCCCGGCAAGATTGCGCTGGTCGAGGAGCGCTTCGCTGATCGTCTGCTCCGGCTGTGCTTCGATGTTGGCGATGGCCTGCGCTCGGTCGAATGACGGCGACAGTAGGTCCGGCCCGAGATGCCCAACGACGCTCTCCTCAGCGTCCGTCTGGACGAGCTCGAGCACGGGCAGCCGGTAGCCAACGGCAATCCACGACGCTGTCTCCAGCACGGCCCGAACCTGATGGTCAGGCCCACCGCGCCAGCGCTCACCCGGTCGGTACAGATGCCAACTCCCGTCCATCCGGAAGTGACTGTGCACGGTCACACCACCGGACATCCGCATCAACAGATGCTTGCCGCGTGGAACGACCTCGAGCACAGTCCGGCCGCTCAGGTCCGTTGTCGCAAGCGCTGGCACCCGGAAGTCGGTCCGGATCAGCTCCTGTCCGCTCAGAGCCTGGTCGAGCCGCTTGCAAGCCCGCCAGACGGTGTCGCCCTCTGGCATGGCTCAGGCCCGCAATCGCAAGCCTCGCGGCGTCGCGTGGAACCCGGCCTTGGCCAGCGCATCCCCGAATGCCGTATGTCTCACCTGCTCGCCATCAGCCGTCTCAACACTCAGCTTGCCCAGCTGTCCGTCTCTGATCGCCAGCGCGAGCGCGTCCACAGCGGGCTGAAGGAGGTCCGGATCCTCGGTGAAGCTGAGCACGGTCCGTCCACCGCGCTCGACGTACACGATCAGCTGCCCGTCCACCATCACGACCAGCGCGCCCGCCTTCCGCCCCGGTCGATGTCCGCCGGCGCTCTCGCGCTCGGGCCACGGCAGGGCTGCGCCGTACGGGTTCGCCGGGTCGGATGCTGCGAGTACGACGGCGCGCGCAGCCGGCTCCTCGTCCCGGCGCCCGCGCCCGGCACCCCCGACGCGACCAGGCCCGCCACCAACGCCACCAGGCCTGCCGGGCCCTCCGAGCCCACCGGCTCCTCCGCGGACACCAGGCCCGCCGGCGTCGTCGAATCCTCCGGAACCGCCAGTCGAGCCCGGTAACTCAGCCATCGCACGCAGCCGGTCGACCGCACCAGGCAAGGCGAACTGCGCCGCCCCGAGCCCGGCCACGAAGTACCCACGTCGGCAGCGCCCGGACTCCTCGAAGGCACTCAGCACCTTGTACACGGCCGCGAACCCACCTGGAGTCCGCTCGGTGATCACCGATCCCCGCGTCACGATCCCGTACCGGTCGAGGAGAGTCTCCGCCGCCGCGTGCGCCCGCCTGGTCGCGTCCGGATTGCGGGCCGGAAGCAACGACCACCTCCCGCCGGCCGTCGGCGGTCCACTCCGCGCCGGCATCGACGGTCGTCCAGGTCGCGTCGGGCGGCCGGGTCGCGCGCGCGGCGTCGTACGACGGCCTCGATGACTGCCGCGGCCGCCGCCGACCAGGGACCGGACCGGGGCAAGTGTGTCGTTGGTCAGGTGACCGGCCCAGACGAGGTCCCAGAGCACACCGACCAGGGTCTCGTCATTGACGATGCCAGCCGCCGCACCGACGACATCGCTCAGTTGCCGGAAGAAGAACGCGCCGCCACCCGACAGCGCGTCGAGCACCGCCTGATGCGTCTCGCCGATCTCGAACGCCGGATCCGGATCGGGAAGCGTCAGGTCACAGTTGTCCGCCAGGTGCAACGACACCCAACCATCCGTCCCCGGCAACGAGCCCGAACCTGCCCACACGAGCTCACCGGTCGCCGTCAGCTCATCCAGCATCGACGCCTGGTACCCGGGAACCCGCGACGGCAGCACGATCGACTCCAGCGCCGACGCCGGCACCGCACAGCCTGCCAACTGCTCGACCGCTCCGAGCAGTACGTCGTACCCGCGCCCGCGGCTGCTCGTGATGCCCTGCCACGCGGGGAGGAAGCGTGCCAACGCCGACGGATCGACAGGCTCGACCTCCTTGCGCAACGCAGCGAGTGAACGCCGACGCAGCAGCCGGAGGACCTCGGAGTCGCACCACTCCATCGCCATCCCGCCGGGCAGGAACTCGCCCTCGACGACCCGCCCGGCCGCTCCCAGCCGTCGCAGCGCATCGGTGACGACCGCTACGCCGATCCCCAGGTGCGTCGCGAGATCGATCGCCCGGAACGGTCCGTGCGTCCGCGCGTACCGCGACACCAAGTCTCCAAGCGGATCCGCGACCGGCTCGGCATGTGCCTCGGCGATCCCGGGCGGCAGCGGTACGCCGAGGGCGTCGCGCAGGCGAGCCACGTCCTCGACCACGGCCCACCGATGTTCGCCGGCGATCCGTACGCGGACGACCCGGCGGGCAGCGGCCAACTCTGTCAGCCACGACTCGGCGTCGGCGTCGTCCACGCACCGCTGCGACGCTTCCGACAACGACAACGGCCCGACCAGCCGCAGTACGTCGAACAACCCTTCGGCATCGCGAGCGCGGCGATCCTCGGCGAGGCGTTGCAGCTCGGCCTCGGTCCGCAGGACGACCTCGGCGTCGAGGAGCTCGCGCAACTCGGTCCGCCCGAGCAGCTCCGCGAGCAGGCTCTGATCGAGCGCGAGCGCCGCGGCGCGCTTCTCCGCGAGCGGCGTGTCGCCCTCGTACATGAACGCGCCGACGTAGCCGAACAGCAGCGACTTCGCGAACGGCGAGGCCTCCGACGTCTCGACCTCCACGACCGAGATCCGGCGTTCGCCGATCCCGGTCAGCAGATCCTTCAGTGCAGGTAGGTCGTAGACGTCCTGCAGCACCTCACGCAGCGTCTCGAGAACGATCGGAAACGACCCGTACTTGCTCGCGACACTCAGCAGCTGGGCCGACCGCTGCCGCTGCTGCCAGAGCGGCGACCGGCGACCCGGATTCCGCCGTGGCAGGAGCAACGCGCGCGCCGCACACTCGCGGAACCGCGCGGCGAACAGCGCCGAGCCGCCGACCTCCGCGGTGATGATGTCCTCGATCTCGGCCGGATCGAACAGCACCAGCTCCGCGCCCGGCGGTGCCTCGTCCGTCTCCGGCAACCGCAGCACGATCCCGTCGTCACCCGAGACCGACTGCGCGTCCATTCCGTACCGCTCGCGCAGCCGGGCCGCGATCGCCAGCGCCCACGGCCCGTGCACCTGTCCGCCGTACGGCGAATGGACGCAGACCCGCCAGTCACCGAGCTCATCACGGAACCGCTCGACCACCACGGTCACGTCGTCCGGCACCCGGCTCGTGGCGTCGCGCTGCTCGGCCAAGTACGACACGAGGTTGTTCGCGGCGTACTCGTCCAATCCGGCCGCCCGCGCTCGCTCGACCGCCTTACCGGCAGGCAACGCGGCCATCTTGCGGACGAACGCTCCGGTCGCGGCACCCAACTCGGCGGGACGGCCGACCGCGTCACCCTTCCAGAACGGCAGCCGGCCGGGCTGACCCGGCGCGGGGGAGACCAGCACCCGGTCGTGGGTGATGTCCTCGATCCGCCAGCTCGACGCACCGAGGGTGAAGACGTCGCCGACCCGCGACTCGTAGACCATCTCCTCGTCGAGCTCACCGACCCGATGGTTCGTCGACTCACCGACCAGGAAGACGCCGAACAGGCCGCGATCCGGGATGGTTCCGCCGCTCGTCACCGCGAGACGCTGCGCTCCCGGCCGGCCGGAGATCTCCCCGCTGACGCGATCGAACACGATCCGCGGCCGCAACTCGGCGAACTCGTCCGACGGGTAGCGACCCGACAGCATGTCCAGCACCCCGTCGTACGCCGATCGCGGCAACGTCGCGAACGGCGCGCAGCGTCGTACCAAGGCGAAGAGCTCGTCCGCATCGACTGTGTCCAGAGCCACGATCGAGACGATCTGCTGAGCCAGCACGTCGAGGGGGTTGGCCGGGATATGCAGGCTCTCGATCAGGCCGTCCTGCATGCGCTGCACGACGACCGCCGTGTCGATCAGGTCGCCGCGAAACTTCGGGAACAGCACGCCCCTCGACACCGCGCCGACCTGGTGGCCCGCACGACCGACCCGCTGCAGACCGCTGGCGACCGACGGCGGCGCCTCCACCTGGATGACCAGGTCAACCGCGCCCATGTCGATCCCGAGCTCGAGGCTGCTCGTCGCGACCACGCACGGCAGCCGTCCGGACTTCAGATCCGCCTCGATCAGCAGCCGTTGCTCCTTGCTGACCGAGCCGTGGTGCGCTCGCGCGATCAGAGGCGGAGCCGCGAGCGACGCTCCCGACTGAGCCATCAGCTCGGCCGGCGATCCGGCCTCCGGCAACTCCAGCTCGGCGCGCTCGGCGGCGATCTCGTTCAGTCTGGCGGTCAGCCGCTCGGCCAGCCGGCGCGAGTTCGCGAAGACGATCGTCGACTGGTGCTCCGCGATCAGATCGAAGACCTGCTCCTCGACATGTGGCCAGATCGACGCGTGCTGCGGGGGACCGGCGGCCGAACCGGAGGTCTCGATCTCGGTGCTCGCGAGCTCGGCCATGTCCTCGACCGGCACGACGACGCTCAGATCCCACTGCTTGGTGAACTTCGGCTGCACCACCGTCACCGGCCGCTCCCCGCCGAGGAAGCGCGCGACCTCCTCGACCGGCCGAACCGTCGCCGACAGCCCGATCCGCTGCGCGGGCTTCGGCAGCAGAGAGTCGAGCCGCTCCAACGTGAGCGCCAGGTGGGCGCCGCGCTTCGTCCCCGCGACCGCGTGCACCTCGTCGACGATCACCGTCTCCACGCCGCGCAACGACTCGCGCCCCTGCGACGTCAGCAGCAGGAACAAGGACTCCGGCGTGGTGATGAGTACGTCGGAAGGCCGGGTGGCGAACCGTCGTCGCTCACCGGCCGGCGTGTCGCCCGATCGCACCGCGACCTCGACGTCGACCGGCGCCTCGCCCAGCCGCTTCGCGGTCTCCCGGATCCCGATCAGCGGCGCCCGCAGGTTGCGCTCGACGTCGACCGCCAGCGCCTTCAGCGGTGACACGTACAGCACCCGGCAGCGCAACTTCGGGTCCTCCGGCGGCGGGACGGTCGCCAATCGGTCGAGCGCCCACAGGAAGGCGGCCAGCGTCTTGCCCGAACCGGTCGGGGCGACCACCAGCGCGTCCCGGCCCGCGGTGATCGCGTCCCACGCCTCGAGCTGGGCCGGGGTGGCCGACTCGAAGACGTCGCCGAACCACGCCCGGGTCGCGGGCGAGAACCGGCTCAACGCGCTGGTCTTCTTCACGCCGACCATCTTGCCGGGCGCCTCGGACAGTTTTCACGTTTCGGCCTCTGACCTGCGGTTTTCCGTCCGGTGACGGCGTTGTCCCCATCGCCTGGAATGATCGTCGCCATGATCAACCGCGTACGCGCAGCGCTCGTCCTCGTGGCCTGCCTGGTCGCCCTGACGGGCTGCGTGAAACTCGACGCCGACCTCAAGGTCAGCTCCAACGAGACGGTCTCGGGCGACATGCAGCTCGGGGTCGACAAGCAGCTGCTGGAGTCCTCCGGCCAGTCGCTCGACCGGGTCCGGGGGCAGATCGAGAACGGCATCAAGGAGACCACCACCGACGGGGTCACCTGCGAGGCGTTCGAGGACGACCGGTACGTCGGTTCCAAGTGCACGTTCGAGAGTGTGCCGTTCGACAAGATGGGCAGCTCGAGCGGTGAGGGCGTCGGCTTCCGCAAGGAAGGCGACAAGGTCATGGTCACCGTGAAGGGCGGCAACCTCGGCAGCAACGTGCCGTCCGGAAGCCAGCCGGCGGTGAACTTCAAGATCACCATGCCGGGCAAGATCATCGAGCACGACGACGGCGCCAAGGTCGACGGCCGGACGGCGACGTACGACAGCCTCGACAAGCTCAGCAACGTGTCACTGGCCTCCGAGGCGGGCAGCAGCTTCCCGCTCTGGGCGATCATCCTCATCATCGTCCTGGTCCTGCTGGTCGCCGGTGCGGCTGTGTTCTTCGTCCTGCGGAGTCGCAAGGCCAAGGCACAACAGGGCTACGGGCAATACGGGCAGTATCCGGGCCAGCCGCAGCAGGGCCAGTGGGGCCCGCAGTACGGCGGCCAGCCGGGGCAGTACCCGGGTCAGCCGGGCTACGGACAGCAGGGCTACGCCCAGTCCGGTCCAGGCGGTCAGTACTCCGGCCAGCCCGGTCAGTACGGCGGTCAGCCCGGCCAACCGGGTCAGTACGGCGGCCAGCCGGGGCCGTACGGCGGTCAGCCGGGTCAAGGTCAGCCTGGTCACGGTCAGCCGGGTCAAGGCCAGCCAGGTCACGGTCAGCCCGGTCCGGGTCAGCCGGGCCACGGTGGTCAGCCGCCGTACTCGGGTCAGCCTGGTCAGCCGCAGTACCCTGGACAGCCGGGACAGGGGCAGTGGGGCCCGCAAGGACAGCAGCCGCCTCAGCAGGGTCAGGGCGGTTGGGGCCAGCAGCCCGGCCAGCCCCCGCAGCAGGGCTATGGGCAGCCCCCGCAAGGCCAGCAGGGGCAGCCGCCGCAGGGCGGCTGGGGCCAGCAACAGCAGGGCCGGCAGCAGGGGCAGGACGAATCGCAGGGCGGTTGGGGACAGCCGCCGAAGGACGACGACGGGCAGGCATGAGACTGACGGAGTTCTGGGCGCGGATGGATCAGCATCTCGGTCCCGCCTACGCACGGACCTGGGCGGAGACCCAGGTGGTCCGGGAGCTCGGCGGCCGCACGGTCGTCGAGGCCTTGGCCGACGGCGAACACGCCAAGACCGTCTGGCGCGCCGTCTGGGCGCATCTGCAACTCCCACCCAGCGAGCGCTGACCCTCCCGGTGCGTGGCTAGGTCGCGGTCAGCTCCGGCTCCTGCTCCGGCAATTCCTCGATCGGCTCCGGATCGCGCTTCTTGGCCAGCTTGCTCGGCCACCACAGGTGCCGGCCGATGTCGAGGTTCAGCGCCGTCACCAGCACCGAGCGCACCACGATGGTGTCCAGCAGCACACCGAGTGCGACCGCGATGCCGATCTCGGCGAAGGCCACCACCGGCAGTGTCGCCAGCACCGCGAACGTCCCAGCCAGCACCAGTCCGGCGGACGTGATCACACCACCGGTCGCGGCGACACCTATCAACGCGCCGCGCCGGGTGCCGTGCGTCTTCGATTCCTCGTGCACCCTGGTCATCAGGAAGATGTTGTAGTCGATGCCCAGGGCAACCAGGAAGACGAACACGAACAACGGCAGCGACACGTCCGCACCGCCGAACCCGAGCACCAGGTCGAACACCAGAGCACTGATCCCCAGCGCCGCACCGAACGACAGCACGACCGTTGCCACCAGCAACACTGGTGCGAACAGTGACCGCAGCAGCACCATCAGGATCAGCAGCACGACCGCCAGGACCACCGGGATGATCATCTTGTTGTCCCGGTCGGCGGCTCGCTGGGTGTCCAGCAGGATCGCGGTACCACCACCGGCCTTGGCGTCCGCGCCGGGTACTGCGTGGACCGCCGTACGAACACGGTCCACCGTGTCCTTCGCGGCCTGGGTGTCCGCGGCGTCGGTCAGCGTCCCCTCGAGGTAGGCGATGCCACCGGCGACCCGTGGTTCGGCCACGGCCGCGATGCCTTCCGTCGATGCCATCGCCGTACGGACGGCTGCCGCTTGTTCCGCGTTGCTCACCACCACGAGCGGGTTGCCCGCACCGGCCGGGAAGTGGGCGGCCAGGACCTTCTCGCCGACCACGGACTCCGGCGTACCCACGAAGGACTCCTCGTTGCTGAGTCCGTTCGCGTCCAGGCGCAGTACGCCGAGCGCGGCGACGGCCAGTACGACGGTGGTCGCGACCCACGTCAGACGCGGGCGTACGGCGATCCGTCGGCCGATCCGACCCCAGACACTCCGTTCGGTGTGGTCGTCGGAGCCGTACGTCGGCCGTAGCGGCCAGAACACCCAACGGCCGCAAATGACGAGCACCGCCGGCAGCAACGTCAGCATGGCCGCCAGTGCGATGACGATGCCGACTGCGGCGACCGGACCGAGGCCACGAGTCGAGTTCATCGAGGCGAGCAGCAGGCAGAGCATGCCTGCGACGACGGTGGACCCGGAAGCGATGATCGCCGGACCGGACCGATGGAGTGCGAACGCCATCGCTTCGTGTCTGTCCTCATGCCTCCTGAGCTCTTCGCGATAGCGAGCCACAAGTAGCAGGGCATAGTCCGTGCCGGCGCCGAACACGAGCACTGTCAGGATGCCCGCGCTCTGAGCGTTGACGGTGAGGTCCGCCTCGGTTGCCAGGTAGTAGATGACAGCCTGCGCGACGAACAGCGCTGCGCCTGAGGAGACCAGTGGCAGCATCCAGAGCACAGGGCTGCGGTAGGTCAGCAGCAGGATGATGATGACCACTGCGGCCGCGGAGTACAGGAGCTTGCCGTCGATGCCGGCGAAGGCCTCCTGCGAGTCGGCCGCGTAGCCGCCCGGACCAGTCACGTGGAACGACATGCCGTCCGGTCGGTCCGCCGCCACCTGCCTGATCTCGTCCGCTCGCTCGCCGAGCGTCTCCCAGCCACCGGTGCCGGCGTTGATCGGTACGAGGACCTGTAGCGCCTTGCCGTCCTCGGACGGGATCGGTCCGACCACCTCGCGGTCGATGTCCGGCAACTGCGCGAACTCCGCGACGTGGCGCGCGACCGCCTGCTGGTCGGCGGGAGTGATGCCGGACGACCGCTCGTAGACGAGCACGGCCGGGATCTCGTCCGGCGGCGAGAACTGCGCGGTCGCGTTGAGGACCTCGGTGGACTCGGCCTTGCCGGGCAGCCAGGACACCGCATCGTTCTCCTGGGCACCGGTCAGCTTGCTCGCCGGACCGAAGGACACCGCCAGCGCGACGATCCACAGTGCCAGCACGATCCACTTCGACACCTTGCCGCACGGCAACGCCGCGAGCCGTCCTGCTCCGCCCACTCCGACCACGCCCCCTGGAGGGACGCCCGCCCGTACGTCGGACTGTCCGCGACGTACCCCCCGATCCAGCGTGCCGGGCAGCCCGCACAGGGTCAACGACCGCGTAGTAGTGCTCCACTCACCGTGCGTCCGGTGGTGGAGTCCGCCGGTCGTGAGCCCAGTCGGTCAGGGTGTCCAGCCGATCCGGCCTGCCCACTCCTCGGCCGGCAGGTAGATCAGGTCGCACACCGGGTCCTTCAGGTCGGCGTAGTCCGCGGTCGACTCGATCGGCAGTGCGGCCGCGCGGCGCTTGAACTCGCCGTACGCGGCGGCTGTGTCCGGATGGCTGCGCAGGTAGTCGCGGAACAGCAGGGGATAGCGCTGGTTGGCGCGGCCGGCGACTCGAACGTGCAGGTTCACCCGACGCCGGTACATCGGCTCCACCAGAAGACGCTTGACCCACTGCAGGTCCTCAGCCGGCAGTCCGGGCACCGGATGGTCCCGCCGGGGCGGCCGGACCTCCCAGTCGGCCGCGACCATCCGCTCCACGACGTCGTCCAACTCCGGCTCGGTCTCGACCGTCACCTGCATGTCGATGACGTCCTTGGCCGCCAGCCCTGGTACGGACGTCGAGCCGATGTGATCGATCCGCTGTGCCGTCTCCCCGAGCAGCTCGCCCACCGCACGCGCAATCTTCTCGTACTGCGCCGGCCAGCTCTCGTCCGCCCTCACGATGACGATCCCAGTCATGCCGGAATCATCCCAGCCACGGCTGTGGTCAGACAGGTTTCACCCGGAAGGCGCTGCTGGTGAGCAGCTCCGCCGCCTCGTACGCCGCCTTGCGGATGCCCTTGCGTTCGTCGAAGAAGCCACCGACCACTCCGACGGCGGGAAGCTTGCCGATGAACCTTGCGCCGAGGCTGCCGCGCGGACGCTCCTCGAAGACGTCGCCGAGCCCGCCGAACAGCTTGCTGATCCGCCAGACGAGTCGTACGCCCTTCCGCAGTCCCGTCTCCTCCGACTCGTCGCCCAGACCGAGTTGCTTGGCGACGTCCTGGCCGGCCGCGGTCGGGTCGTCGTACTTCAGGACCTCGTCCGGGGTGATCGGGCGGTCGGTCAGCACCCGGGCCATGACCGCCGTACGGTCGGCGTGCGCCTCGACGCCGTACTCACGGCAGACCGCACCGATCACCATGGCCTGGACGGCTGCGCCGAGGGTGTCCTTGACCGGCAGGCGATCCGCGGCGGCACCGCTGATGCGGGGGAGTCCCGCGATGACGGCGGCGAACCCGCCGAGCCGCTCGACCCACCAGTCGCAGCGCTCCGCCAGCGGCAGCGTCGGCCACTCGGCGTGCCCGGGCACTCTCATCTTCAGCAGCCGGTCGATCGCCAGGATCAGGCCCTTCTCGGCCAGGTTCGGCTTCTCCTGGGCGGAGTACTCGGTGAGGAGGCTGCGGATGCCGAACGGGTCGGGGGTCCGCAGCGAGTCGAGCACGGTGTCGATGCCGAACTCCACCCGGCTGAGCGCGAGGACGACGGCGGAGTCGGGGATGTCTGGACGGTCTGCCACGCCGCAAGGGTAGGGAGTCGGCGGTCCACGAACGTTGCCGGGGAAGACTTCGGCGTGTCAGTTGCGATTCGAACACGTGTTCGGGATAGTTTGGTCCCTGAAGGTGCTCCCGGCGGCCGGTTTGTCCACAGCTTTCAGGTGGCGGCGAAAACTGTCCGACGTAACCCGTACCTTCTCTGGCGACAAGGAAATCCTTCGGGCGGCTGGGACAGCGGCCCCGATACGTAGATGGGTCAGGTGGCAGTCACATGGCTGGTGCAGCGAGTGCGGAACGCGCGGTGGCGGATCGTGAGAAGGCGCTGGCGACCGCGCTGACGCAGATCGAGCGGCAGTGTGGCAAGGGTGCGGTGATGCGCCTGGGCGAGCAGGGCAAGGCTCCGATCGAGGTCATCCCGACCGGGTCGATCGCGCTCGACATCGCGCTCGGGATCGGCGGTCTGCCGCGTGGCCGGGTGGTGGAGATCTACGGCCCGGAGTCCTCGGGTAAGACGACGGTCGCCCTGCACGCGGTGGCGAACGCCCAGCGGGCCGGCGGGATCGCGGCGTTCATCGACGCCGAGCACGCGCTCGACCCGGAGTACGCGCGGAAGCTGGGCGTCGACACCGACGCGCTGCTGGTCTCGCAGCCCGATTCCGGTGAGCAGGCGCTCGAGATCGCCGACATGCTGGTCCGCTCCGGCGCGATCGACATCGTGGTGATCGACTCGGTGGCCGCGCTGGTGCCGCGCGCCGAGATCGAGGGCGAGATGGGTGACAGCCACGTCGGTCTGCAGGCCCGGCTGATGAGCCAGGCGCTGCGGAAGATGACCGGTGCGGTCAACGGCACCGGTACGACGGCGATCTTCATCAACCAGCTGCGCGAGAAGATCGGCGTCATGTTCGGCTCGCCGGAGACCACGACCGGTGGTCGCGCGCTGAAGTTCTACGCGTCGGTCCGCCTGGACGTGCGCCGGATCGAGTCGCTCAAGGACGGCACCGACGTGGTCGGCAACCGGACCCGCGTGAAGGTCGTGAAGAACAAGGTGGCCCCGCCGTTCAAGCAGGCCGAGTTCGACATCATCTACGGCCAGGGCATCAGCCGCGAGGGCAGCCTGCTGGACCTCGGCGTGGAGCAGGGCTTCGTCCGCAAGGCCGGTGCCTGGTTCACCTACGAGAGCGACCAGCTCGGTCAGGGCCGGGAGAACGCGCGGAACTTCCTGCGCGACAACCCCGATCTGGCCAACGAGCTGGAGAAGAAGATCAAGGAGAAGATGGGCATCGGCCCGACCCTCGACGCCCCGGCCGACGAGGCCGCCACGGCCGAGGTCGATGTCGACTTCTGATCGACCCGCTGCGGACGGCAGCGCTCCCCGGCCTCCCGCCGAGGACGCTGCCGCCCCCGCGGCCCTGTCCTTACCCCACGCCGACCGCCTGGCCCTGGCCCGGGCTCTCCTCGCCCAAGGGCCCAGCGCGGACCCGTCACCCGCCGACGGCGCCGACGTGAACACTCAGCGTCGGGCGCGGGCCGCCGATCCACAGGCTGAGGCGGCCGGCGCCATACCCGACGATCTGTCGGACACGCGTCGCCCCCGGCGAGCCAGTGGGGTTCGGCGTACTGCGAGAAGCGACGACGACCCGTGGGAGGACGAAGCTTCCGGCGAGTTCTCCGACTCCGGGCGAGCACGCCCTCGTGTCGGCCGAATCCGTCAGACACCTGCACCGCTAGACCCGTGGGGAGATGGTGGGGACGGCTTCGACGAACCCGACGACGAACCCGTCGAGCCGTTGGAGTCAGGTCAGGACGGCGGTCGTGCCGGTGGAGTTCGGCGTGCCGGGCGATCCCAGGATCATCGCGCCGCCGCTATGGCCTTCGCAGCCGACGACCCGCCGCCAACGAGCCCGACCCGAAGTAACCACAAGCCGGTCGCCCCCTGGGCTGATGAGCCTGACGCCGTACGCGATCACGGGGCGCAGGAACCACGGCTTACCTCTGACCAGAATGTCGACGCGACCGGAGCCGAGCAGCCACCGCGGCCTGTTGCTGACGCCGCAGACGCGCGAAACGCGGAGGACCAGGCACTCAGGAGCACGGTCACCACGACCGCCACGACCTCGGTGGCCTCGGTCAGAGACAAGCGCCGAACGGAAGCTGGATCGAACGTTGAACCTGATGCCGGCGCAACCCGAGAACCTCGGGGACGAGCCGACGCCGCACGTCCTCGTCGGGAGGCCAAAGCTCCGTCCAAGGCTCAACGCGATCCCGGACCGGCGCGGCCTCGGCGGGGTGCGGAGACTATGGCCGCGTCTCGAGGTGAGCCCGAGGCGGTGCGACCTCGCCGCGATGCAGAGGCTGAGTCCGAGGCTCGATCGGACTCCGAGTCGGCGCGGAGTCGCCGGGACGCGGGAGCTGAGTCTGAGGCTCAGGGTGAGCTCGAGGTGCGAGGGGAGCGCGGGGCTCGGCGGGAGGGCGGTGTAGGTGGTCGGGGTGGGAGCCGGAAGGTGGTGCGGCGGCGGGAGTTCGGTGGTGGATCCGGTCGGCGGGGAAGACGGCGGGGGGCTGACGGGCCGGAAGGAGTGCCGGACCCTGAGCTCGACTCAGAGGCAGATCCGCATTCGGTGGCGCGCACGATTCTCCTGGACAAGCTGACGGGCCAGCCGCGCACACGTGCTGAGTTGGCCGGCCTGCTGGCGGAGCGGGAGATCCCGGACGACGTCGCGGACGAAGTGCTTGATCGCTTCACGGATGTCGGCCTCATCGACGACGCCGCGTTCGCGAACGCCTGGGTCGAGTCGCGGCATCGCGGCCGCGGCCTCGGGAAGCGCGCGCTGGCCCAGGAGCTTCGCCGCCGCGGTGTGGACGATCAGTTGGCCCGCGACGCACTCGACGAATTGGATCCGGCGCAGGAGGAGGAGACGGCCCGCGCTCTGGTACGCCGAAAGCTCAAGTCCATGCGCTCCTTGGACCGCGAGGTCGCCATGCGCCGTCTGCTAGGCATGCTCGCCCGCAAGGGCTACCCCGGCGGCCTAGCCATGACCATCGTCAAAGAAGAACTCTCCGCCACCCACGAAGAACTCCCCCTCCTAGACCCCTCCGGCCTAGAACCCGACTAATCCCCCCAACCCAACAACCTCGCAGATTCGACCCGCTGACCATTTGGCTGGTTGACCCACCAACTGGTCGGTTCTCCAGCCGTCTCCCGGGTGGACAACCCACAAGCTCGTGGGTCCACCCCTCAAATGGTGGAAGGGGTGGGGGCGGTGATGGTGGTGGTGCGCGGGTCGGGGTGGGGCCGGCGGCGGGGCCGTTGCGTCCGCTGGCGTTGGCGACGCTGCTGAGCAGGCTCGGTAGCGGCTGCTGATGACGGTCACGACGTTCCCAGATCTCGGCCGGGTGCTCCGACGCCCCCGAGTCTCATCCGATTGGTGTCTCGGCAGAGACCGGGAGTGGGGAGTAGCTTGAGCGGATGGCGAGTCTTGAGGATGTGGAGCGGCTGGTGGGGGAGTTGCCGGAGACCGTCGAGACGACTCGGCACGGGAGTCGGACGTGGACGGTCGGCGGCAAGGCGTACGCGTGGGAGCGGCCGTTCAGCAAGGCCGATCTCCGGCGCTTCGGCGACGAGACTCCGCCGGCGGACCCGATCCTGGCGATCCGGGTCGAGGATCTTGCCGAGAAGGAAGCGGTGCTCGCGGCGCGTGCGGGGGACGGGTTCTTCACGATTCCGCATTTCGACAACTACGCCGCCGTACTGGTCGAGCTGGACAAGGTCTCGGAGCCGGTCCTGAGGGAGGCGCTCGCCGACGGCTGGCTCGTCTTCGCGCCGCCGAGCTTGGCGAAAGCGCACCTCGACCGGAAGTAGGCACCCGCGCGCGACCCGCGGAATACCGACGGGAAGCGGCGGCAGACCGAGGCCACAAACAGGACGGGACCGTCGGCTTCGCGCGCTGCTTGGTCTCGTCGGATTCGCGGTTGTCGTGCCCGACCGCACCGACCGGCCAAACCCACGGCCGTTCTCGTCATCGCGCTCTACGACCCGCTGGGGTAACCGATTGGCACCCGGGACGGCCTCGCGGGCTCGCTGTCGCGGCCCAGGCTTGGGGGTCCTCGTCACAACGGGTCTGCACGAACGTGCGTTGCCTTGGCTGCGTCCCAGAAACCAGAACTGCCCGACGGTGGCGGATCGGATGGCGACCGCTCGAGCGAATGGATCTGCGGCAGGTGGTTAGTGCCGGCGCTGGTGACCATCGGGCGGAGTCAGGATGCGGCAGTCAAGGAATCAGGATGCGGCAGTCAAAAGGCGGTGGGCGAAGGCCTGCAGTTGAGCGGCGAAGGGTGAGTTCGCCGCGAAGTGGAAGTCGGTGTCGAGGAAGGCGAGGTTGAGGAGGAGGTACTGCCAGGAGTCAGTGGCGAGGGTGACCGAGGTGTGGTTGGCATCGAGGGAGTGGACCTCGGCGTCTTGGTATCTGAGGGCGTCGATGACCGTGGTGGCGGGGGCATCGATGGTGAGGGTGATCGAGTGCTTGGCTCGGTTGAGGCCCTGCCGGAGGTACGCGGTTGCGGACTCCGCGGGGAGCGGGCGCGGGGTGTAGCGGGTGTTGGTACGGCGTTCGTCGGTGAGCCGGTCGAGTCGGAACACTCGCCAGTCGTCGCGGTCGAGGTCCCATCCGAGCAGATACCAGCGCAGGAGATGGTTGATCTGGCGGTAGGGCTCGACGCGGCGGATCGCCTGCTCGCCGCGGGCGTTGACGTAGGAGAAGGAGATCGTCTCCTGGTGGGCAATGGCTTCGGCGATGGTGCTGAGTTGTTCGGCAGCGACCGCAGGAGCGGGCTGGGGACTGGTCTCCAGACTCGAGCGGACCGAGACCACCCGGGCTCGAAGGCGAGCCGGCAAGAACTGGTCCACCTTGCCGTACGCGCGCGTCGCAGCATCGTCGATCCCACGCTCACTGGTGGGTTCGGACGGACCGACGGCGGCGAGGGACGCCAGCGCGAGCAGCGTCGCGACGGCCTCGTCGTCGTCCAGGACGAGCGGCGGGAGTGTGCGACCGGCTGCGAGCCGGTAGTACCCACCCGGTCCGGGCTGGGTGTCGACCGGGTAGCCGTATCCGCGCAGCCTGTCGACGTCCCGGCGTAACGTGCGCGGGCTCACGCCGAGCCGCGCGGTCAGTTCGTCGCTGCTGAACGACCGGCCCGACTGCAGGGTCGACAGCAACGCGAGCATACGTGCGGTGACATCAGCCATTCCTCGATGATCGCAGGAAATGCGGTCAGGATCCGGCCACATCTGGCCGTAGCGTCGTCGGCATGACGCAGCGAGCCATCACCCTTCGCCGAGCCCGCACGAACAACCTGGCCGATCTGGACCTCGACATCCCACGGAACCAACTCGTGGTGTTCGTCGGCAGATCCGGGTCAGGGAAGTCGTCGCTGGTGTTCGACACGATCGCCGCCGAGGCCGGGTTCCAGCTCAACGAGACCTTCCCGCCGTTCGCCCGGAACCGGCTGCCGAAGTGGACCCGACCGGACGTCGAGCACATCGGTGGCCTGACGCCGGTGATCGTCATCGACCAGCGCCGGATCGGCGGCAACGCCCGTTCGACCGTCGGCACGATCACCGATGCCTGGACCTATCTGCGACTCCTGTTCTCCCGACTCAGTACGCCGTACGTCGGTGAGTCGAACCACTTCTCGTTCAACGATCCGGTCGGCATGTGCCCGACCTGCTCCGGGCTCGGTGAGGTGGTGGTGAGCGCCGTCGACAAGTTCCTAGACCTGGACAAATCGCTCGCCGGCGGCGCGATCCTGCTGCCGGGCTTCGGACACGGTGGCTACTGGCATGCGCAGTACGCCGACATCGGCACGTTCGCCGTGGACACCCCGTTGCGCGAGTGGAGCGAGCGGGAACGACAAGCCCTGCTGTACGGCGGTGAAGCGGCGGCCGCGCTCGGCCGGAAGCTCCCGAAGGACTACGAGGGTGTCGTCGAGCGGTTCGAGCGGATCTACCTGCACACGTCCGACAACCTGTCCGAGCGCAAGCAGGACACGATTCGGAGATTCACCCGATCAGGGACCTGCCCGGACTGCGCCGGCGACCGCCTCAACCACGCCGCGCGGATGGCGATTGTCGACAATCACACAATCGGAGAGTTGGCACGACTCGAGATCTCCGAGCTGCTGGACGTCGTACGCACGATCGATGCGGCCGGCGTCGTACCGGTCGTGGAGGCGTTGACCGCTCGGTTGGAGGCGATGGTGACGATCGGGCTCGGGTACCTGACGTTGTCCCGGGCAACGACCACGCTGTCCGGCGGCGAGTCGCAGCGGATCAAGACCGTGAAGCACCTCGGGTCGAGCCTGACTGAGATGACGTACGTCGTGGACGAGCCGACCGTCGGCCTGCATCCAACCGATGTCGAGTCAATGATCGAGCTCCTCGAACGCCTGCGGGACAGCGGCAACAGCGTGCTCGTCGTCGAGCACGATCCGGCGGTGATGGCGCATGCGGACCAGGTCATCGAGGTGGGTCCGGACGCGGGGAGTGCGGGTGGGCGACTGGTGTTCCAAGGGACGTTCGCGGAGCTCGGTCGCGCTGGTACGGCGACCGGTCGGGCGCTGGCCCGGAAGCGGCCGCTCAAGACGGCACCGCGTCAGGGAGATGGAAAGCTGACGGTGGTCGATGCCAAGCGCAACAACCTCCGAAACCTGACCGTGAGCGTTCCGACCGGGGTGATGAGTGTGCTGACCGGTGTTGCGGGCTCTGGCAAGTCAAGTCTCGCGGAGGAGTTGGTGACGCAGCATGCCGCGGTGGTGATCGACCAGAAGCCGGTGAGTACGAACCGGCGATCGACGCCGATCACGTACACCGGGATCGCGCCGGCGATTCGCAGGATGTTTGCCCGGCACAACGACGTACCCGCGGGGTTGTTCAGTGCGAACTCCGAGGGAGCCTGCCCGGACTGCAAAGGATTGGGCGTGATCTATACCGACCTGGCGTTCATGGAGGGGCGGGAAGTGGTCTGCGAGACGTGCCGTGGGCGTCGCTTCACGCCGGAGGTGCTGGCACACGCCGTGGACGGGTTGTCGATTGCGGACGTTGACGAACTGACCATTGACGAGGCGATTGGGCAACTACCTGATGCCGGGATCGCTCGGGCGTTGCAGCAGTTGACTGCGGTCGGATTGGGGTATCTGCGGTTGGGGCAGTCGTTGAACACCTTGTCGGGCGGTGAGTGTCAGCGGGTCAAGATCGCCAAGGAGTTGCGGCAGGCTGACCAGCCGACCACCTACGTGCTCGACGAGCCGACGACCGGGCTGCATCTGAGCGACATCGACACGCTGCTGCACGTGCTCGACAGCTTGGTCGATCACGGGCATACGGTCGTCGTGGTGGAGCACAACCTCGACGTCATTCGGCGGGCCGACTGGCTGATCGACCTAGGGCCGGGCCCGGGGCGACATGGCGGGACGATCCTTTTCGAAGGGCATCCGGGCGACTATCAGGGCCGGGAGACTCCGACCGGTACGGCGTTGACGAGCGATGGTGGGTGGTCGGATGCGTTGGGGTGAGCTGGGCAACGGTTCGCTGCTTGCGGGAGGGGACTAGGCGGCTCCGGGGAGTCGCCGGACACGAATCGGTGGGGTCGTGGGCGGCGAGGGGCGTTGACGGGTGGGGGTTCACGGTGTGTCATCCGAAGTGGGGCCGGTGTTTGGGCCGGTCCGTAGGCTGGCATTTTCGGTCGATCCGCCCCTGACACCGCGGAGGGTGCAATGAGCGATTTCCAGGAACAGGCGAAGAACTGGCTCCGGAACGTCGTCAAGCAGAACCCGGACAAGATCAAGGCTGGCGTGGAGAAGGCCGGCGATCTGATCGACAAGCAGACCGGCGGCAAGTACGCCGAGAAGGTCGACACCGTCCAGCAGAAGGTCGGCACGTACGTCGACTCCCAGTCAGGCGAAGCGGCCAACACCACCCCCGACCAGCCAGGCGCGGACCAGCCGGCCGAGCAGCAGTCGAGCGGGCAGCAGCCGGGCGAGCAGCAGGCGGGCGGTCAGCAGGCGAGCGGAGAGACCGGAGGCACGAGCACGGCGGAATCGCAGGACGCGGAGCAGTCCACCGGTGAACCGGGCAGCGGTGGAGCGGGGAATGCGGGCGCCGAGCGGTCAGGCGGTCCAACCAGCGAGCAGGCGGGTGGGGATGCTGGGAGTGCTGCGGCTGAGTCGGGGCCGGATGATGGGGCGCCTGATGCTGCGGGGCAGGCTGGTACGTCGGGTCAGGGCGGCGGGGTGCCCGAGGCCGGAGGTGGCGGAGACCCGGCCGACCGTGGTGGAGCTGAGTCGGCGGGCGGTGACGGAGCACCGCGCGGCGACGGAACTGCGGGTGGCGACGAAGCACCGCGTGGTGACGGAGCTGCGAGTGGCGATGGAGCTGCGGGTGGTGGGGGAGTTGTTGGTGGGCAGGCTCCCGATCCGGCGGCTGAGCCGTCGAGTTCGGCGGGCTCGGTGCCTGACGGAACGCAGACCGGCGGCACCGTCACCGGATCGACCGAGTCCGGCGACTCGAACCCAGAGTCGGAAGGCGGCCTCCCCGGCCCGCGCCCGTAGCACCAAACGGGCCGCACCCAGCGCGATGATGGGTGCACCGTCTCAACCCGTTGTACGTGCGCAGCGTGCGACCCGTCGTAGGTGCGCGGCGTACAGCCCGTCGTACGTGCGCAGCGTGCGCGGCCCGGTCGAAGGGGCAGTGCGCTGTTGTCAAGGCGGCGCGCCGCGGTGGTCGCGGTGAGTAGTTGGTTGACTTTAGAGTGTCATCCTCAGGGAGGGTGGCATGGGGAGCTCGCGGCGGCGGATCCGGCGGCGTAAGCCGGCGCGGTTCAAGGCTTGGGGATTGCTTCTCACGGTACTCGCCGCGATAGCGGCGTATGGCGGCCAGTGGACCGCGGCTGTGGTCTTCGGCGGGATCCTGCTGTTCTATCTGCTCGCGGTCAGGCTGACCCGATGCCGGGTGGAGACCGTGAAGCATCGGCCGTGTCTCTGGATAGTTCGGGGTCTGGCGGGCACATGCGACTACCACGTGGGGTACAAGCGTGGTTTGCCGCGGCTCGTGCGGGGTGAGGGGTTCGGCGGGCTGCCGACCTTGATGTGGCCTCGGGACGATTTCGCCGGGCTGACGGCCATGCGGTTTGAGCCACAGCCGCAACCAGGCAGGGCGGTGACACCGCAAGCCGGCCGGCGTGGGTATGAGGGGCTGACGGTGCTGCTGACTGTCGGTGGTTTGCTGATTGCGTTGGTCGGGGTGGTGCGGGACTTCGTGGCGGGATGAAGGGACCGGGGGTGGGGTGTCCGTCTTGACCGGGGTGGGGGGCGCGCTTAGCCTCGGAAACAGTAAGGGATCACTCCACCTGATGGTGGCGGTTATAGCACCGGCAGGTCGGTTGATCACCGGCCGACCGGCCGGCGAGAAGACAGACACCACGCTCGACCGAGCTGAAGACTGACGACGGCGACTCGCAGCGCCGTCGATAGACGGGCACCGCGTTCGCGGTGGCGGCCAGTAGTTGGAATTGGGTGATGCACACCCAGAGGCCGCCGGAAGCGAAGCGGTACCGCCGCAACGGAAGGACATGCACCGCCGTACCCCGGTGGTGCGGTCAGCCGTACCGTCGGCGGTAGTCCGGTCAGCTGTACCTGTGGCGAATCCCTTCGACCGACCACAAAGTCCCGCCTGGTGCGTGACTCGAAAGAGGGGAGACGCCGATGAGCGCTACGTCAGTCGGGCTGTCTCTGATCGGACTGCTGATCGCCGGGTTGTTGGCCTGGATCGGTTTCACCCTCTCCCGCCGGAAGGCCGCCGAGGGGTCGGCGGCCGCCGAGCTCGAGGCTGCCACCATCACCGCCGGCGCGAAGTCCGCGGCCGAGGCGGTCCGCCGCCAGGCCGAGGAGGAGGCGGCGGTCCTGCGGGTCCGGGCCGAGGCGGCCGAGCAGCGGGCGGAGGAGATCCGTCGCGCCGCGGAGGACCGGGCCTCGGAGGTACGCCGGGAGGCGGAGCAGCGGGCGTCCGACGTACGGCGGGAAGCGGAGTCGGAAGCGCAGTCGATCCGGGACGACCTGCGCGAGCAGCGCCTGGAGATGGAACGCCGGGAGCACCGGCTGACCGAGCGGGAGGAGCGGCTCGACGAGCAGCACCGCGCGATCGAGGAGCGCCAGACCGAGCTGACCGCGCAGCTGGCCGAGCTGGATCGGCGCAAGGCCGAGATCCGGGACCTGGAGGACGAGCGCCGGCGGATCCTGGAGGGCGTCGCGAACCTGACCACCGAGCAGGCGAAGGCCGAGCTCGTGGCGGCGATCGAGGCGGAGGCGAAACGGCACGCGCACACGATCGTGCGCGACCTCGAGCGGCAGGCGCTGGACGAGGGTGAGACGAAGGCGCGCAAGATCATCACCGGGGCGGTCCAGCGGCTGGCGTCGGAGCAGACCAGCGAGTCGGTCGTCTCGGTCGTGCATCTACCCAGCGACGACATGAAGGGCCGGATCATCGGCCGTGAGGGCCGCAACATTCGGTCGTTCGAGCAGACCACCGGGGTCAATCTGATCATCGACGACACCCCGGAGGCAGTGCTGCTGTCCTGCTTCGACCCGGTACGGCGGGAGACCGCGCGGCTGACCCTGGATTCGCTCGTCCTCGACGGCCGGATCCACCCGAGCCGGATCGAGGAGATCTACGAACGCAGCAAGGGCGAGGTCGCTGAGCTGTGCGAGCGGGCCGCCGAGGACGCGATGGCGGAGGTCGGCATCACCGACCTGCATCCGGAGCTGGCCCGGACGATGGGGCTGTTGCGCTACCGGACGTCGTACGGGCAGAACGTGCTCAAGCACCTGGTCGAGTCCGCGCACATCGCCGGGATGATGGCGGCCGAGCTCGGGCTGGATCCGAAGCTGTGCAAGCGCGGCGCGTTCCTGCACGACGTCGGGAAGGCGCTGACGCACGAGTCCGAGGGCAGTCACGCGATCGTCGGGGCCGAGTTGGCCCGCAAGTACGGCGAGAACGACGACGTCGTCCACTGCATCGAGGCGCACCACAACGAGGTCGAGGTGCGGACGGTCGAGGCGGTGCTGACCCAGGCGGCGGACGCGGTCAGCGGTGGCCGGCCGGGCGCGCGGCGGGAGTCGCTGGAGGCGTACGTGCAGCGGCTCGAGCGGCTCGAGGAGATCGCGATGCACCACGACGGGGTCGAGAAGGTGTTCGCGATGCAGGCCGGCCGGGAGATCCGGGTGATGGTGCTCCCGGACGCCGTCGACGACATCGGCGCGCAGGTGATGGCGCGCGACATCGCCAAGCAGGTCGAGGAGGAGCTGACCTACCCCGGCCAGATCCGCGTCACCGTCGTCCGCGAGTCCCGCGCCACCGAGGTCGCCAAGTAAGGCGCCCGAAGGCGCACCTTCAGTCGGCGTACTTCGCTCGCCATGCGGGTCGCTCGAACGGGGCCCCGTAGATCCGGGTCTCCCGCGCGATCCGCCCGTCCCGGAACTCGACGACGTTCGCGACGAAGTAGATCTCCCCGTCGTAGTCGGACCGGCCGAGCAGGACGAAGTGGTCGCCGCTCCCGGTGATCCGCAGGACCTCGATCGACGGCGGGTTCGGGTACTCCCGCTGCATCTCCCGCATCGTGTCCCGCCCGACGATGCGCTCCCCGGACTGCGGCATCTCCAGCACGTAGTCCTCCGTACGCAGCTCGTGCTCGGCCTCGGCCGACAGCGCCAACTGCCCTTCAGCGGCCCACAACCGCTCCAGCAACTCCCGATTCCGGTCCATGCGTCTACGGTCCGCCCGACCCTTCAGGCAGCCTTAAAGCAGGTGCGGCTCGCCGCGACTGCGCCGTACGGTCGGACGATGGATATCAGGCCCGCCACCCAAGCCGACCTCGAGCGGCTGATCGCTTCGGCCGAGCCGGCCTCGCAGCACCACCTGCGCGAACGCTGGGAGACGCAGCACCGCGGCGACGGCCTGTTCCTGCTCGCGCACCGCGACGGCGAGGTCGTCGGCCACACGATGCTGTTCAGCCGGTCGAAGTACGCCGAGGTCCGCGCCGCGCACGACGTCGCCGAGATCAACGCACTGCACGCCTACGTCCCCGGGCAGGGCGTCGGTACGGCGATCATCCGCGCGGCCGAGGCGATCGCCGTCGACTGGGCCAAGCCCGCGATCGGGCTGGCCGTCGAGGCGGACAACGCGGGCGCCCGCAGGTTGTACGACCGGCTCGGCTACCGGCCGTGGGACGGCGCGGACGTCGTCGACACCTGGACCGAGAAAGATGCCGAGGGCAACGTCGTCCGGAGCCACGCAGACCCCTGCACCTACCTGCTCAAACCGCTCGTCTAGTCCCGGCGCTGTTCCTCGCAGATCCCTGCACCTACCTGCTTACGCCTCTGGGCTAGTCCCGGCGCTGTTCCTCGCGCAGGTGGGACGGGGTGACGTCGATCGGCCGGGTGGCGACCTGCTCCGGCGGGTCGGTGTTGTACTGCTTCTCCACCGACGGGTCGATCACGGTGAAGTCCTCCCGCTTGTGCGGGTTGGCGAGCCGGTAGGACACCCAGATGCCGGCCACGCCGGCGAGCATGATGATGATCCCGAGCGCGGTCAGGTTCAGCGACTCGGAGGTGTCCCGGACGGCGAAGGCGATGATGGCGCCGAGGGCGATCAGCGCGATACCGGCACCGATCCTCATGGTTGCTCCTTCCTGGCGTACGAGCGCCGCGGGCGGAGACGGGCACAGTGTGACACAGCGCGGGGTGTCGCGATGACTTTGTGTAGTCCCCGCTCACTCACGGTACCCAGGGCGGCAAACCTCATGCATGGTTCAGCGGAAGGCGGCCTGCCCGGTCAGCGCCTGGCCGATGACCAGCTGGTGGACCTCGGAGGTGCCCTCGTAGGTGAGCACGGACTCCAGGTTGTTCGCGTGCCGCATGATCGGGTACTCGCCGCTGATGCCGTTGGCGGCCAGGATCGTCCGGCACTCGCGGGCGATCGCGATCGCCTCGCGCACGTTGTTGAGCTTGCCCACGCTGACCTGCTCGGGCCGCAGCGTGCCCTTCTCCTTCAGCCGGCCGAGGTGGACGGCGAGCAGCAGGCCCTTGTTCAGCTCGACCGCCATGTCGGCGAGCTTCGCCTGGGTCAGCTGGTAGCCGGCCAAAGGCTTGTCGAACACGGTCCGCTCACCGGCGTACGCGAGTGCGGTCTCCAGGCAGTCCCGGGCCGCGCCCATCGCGCCGAAGATGATGCCGAAGCGGGCCTCGTTCAGGCAGCCGAGCGGGCCGGACAGACCGCGCGCCTCCGGCAGGAGAGCCGACCCCGGCAGCCGTACGTCGGCCAGCACCAGCTCCGACGTGACCGACGCCCGCAGCGACAGCTTCCCGGTGATCTCCGGCGCCGAGAACCCCGGCGTCGACGTCGGTACGACGAAGCCGCGCACGCCGTCGTCCGTCCGGGCCCATACGACGGCGACGTCGGCCACCGAACCGTTGGTGATCCACATCTTCGAGCCGTTCAGCACCCAGTCGTCGCCGTCGCGGCGCGCGGTCGTGCGCATCCCGGCCGGGTTCGAGCCGAAGTCGGGTTCGGTCAGCCCGAAGCAGCCGATCGCCTCGCCGGCGGACATCCGCGGCAGCCACTCGTTCTTCTGGTCCTCGCTGCCGTACTTCCAGATCGCGTACATCGCCAGCGAGCCCTGCACCGACACCAGCGAACGCATCCCGGAGTCGGCCGCCTCGATCTCCAGGCAGGCCAGCCCGTACGCGACCGGCCCGACGCCGGCACACCCGTACCCGGTCAGGTGCATGCCGAGGAACCCGAGGGCACCCAGCTCCTTCGCCAGCTCACGCGCCGGGATGCTCGCGGACTCGAACCATTCCGGCAGCGACGGCCGCAGCCGCTCGTCCGCGAACCGCCGCGCGGTCGCCCGGACGTCGACCTCCTCCGCGGTCAGCAGCGAGTCCACGTCCACAAGATCCAGCGAAGCCGTCATGAAGCTCACGCTAGCCGCTACGGCGACCTCCGGGAGCCACTCGGCGGTGTCGCCTGGTTCACGCCGCTGCACTCACGCCGCTGAACTCATGCACAGCGGCTCACTTCCGGTACCAGGGCCACCACCAGTGCCGCTTGCGCGCGTGCCGCACGATGATCGAGCCGTGCTTCGCCTGACCGGTCACCCGCAGCCGGACGCCGCCGGCCCGGGGCGTGGTCGCCTTGTTCTTCGCCGCCCCGTGCACGATGTCGACGGAGTCCAGGTCGATGCTCCAGCCCTCCGGCACGATCATGATCACGGAGCTGTGCTTGGCCTGCGCGTCGACATGAATCTCCGGCCACCGGACCAGCGCTTCGGTGAAGTCGAGGCGAACCGAGGAGTGCACGGCGACCGCGACCACGCGCTCGGGCACGGTCCACGGGCCTTCGCGCTTCTGCGCGCTGTACTTCGCCCGGATGGTCAGCTCGGCCGCGTTGCTGCCGTGCGCGACCGGGACCAGGTCCGCGGTCACGTTGCGCAGCTCGAGCTGGGTCTTGGCGGAGTAGATCTGGGTGAGCCGCTCGTCCAGTTCCTGGAAGTCGAGCCGCCCGTCGCTGTGCGCTTCCTGGACCATCGCGGCGGCTCGCTCACGGTCGTGGTCAGAGGCCCGGTGACCGGGCGGCGGCTGCTCCAGACTCATTCCCCAACGGTAGCGTTCCCACCGGTCGCGGCGGGCCGCACACCGACGTCCAGGAACCGGTCGAACACCGCGGACCAGGTGTGCTCCAGCTCATTCTCCCGCCGCTCCGCCTCGGCGATCACGGTGTCCGGGTCGAATCCCCACGACCGCATGCCGTCGGCGTCCCAGCGGCGTACCCGGTCGAGGGTGACCTCGGGATGGAACTGAACACCCCAGCTGCGGCCGATCCGCAGCATCTGGTGCTCGCAGCGTTCGCTCGACATCAGGGGTACGGCGTCGGCGGGCAGGCGGGTGATCTGGTCCTGGTGACTCTCGACCGCCCGGACTGTGGCCGGCAGCCCCGCGAGCAGTGGGTCGTCTTCGGCGGCCGGCAGCAGGCTGAGTTCGGTCACGCCCTTCTCGGGTAGACCGTGCTTTCCACGCACCTCACCACCGAACGTGTGCGCCAGCAGTTGCGCTCCGAGGCAGATGCCGACCACCGGCACCGTGCCGTCCTCCGTAGTCGCGCGCAGCAGCGCCCGCTCGGCCGGCAGCCACGGTGAGGCGTCATCGGCGTCGGGAAGCATCCCACCGCCGAGAAGGATCAGCGCGGCGTACGCATCGGCGCTGGGCGGAATCGGCTCACCGTCCCAGGCCCGGACGACGACCGGCTCCAGACCGCGGTCGTTCAGCCAGCGGAGCAGTCGGCCGGGGCCGCTGCCGGGGTCGTTCTCGACGATCAACACAGCGTCAGACACGGGCGCCCACGCTAGACCACGGGCGGCACACCGACGGACGCCGTACCGAAGTCGCGGTTCCGGAATACTGAACTGCCGGGGGTGAGGATGGAACCGATCAGTGGATTCGTGCGGGCCGTTGTCGGCGACGTGGCCTTCATCTTCGGCAAGGGGATGGTGGGTGCGTTCCTGCTCGCGCGCCGCAAGGTCCGGTCGTTGCGCCCGCGGCTCGACGTACTCGTGCGGTCGCCCGGTCAGTACGTGCCGCTGTCCCTGCCCACCGGCACTGTTCCCGTCGTCGACCGGCTCGTCGGGCTCGAGGGCCTCGGGCCCGCGCCGCTGCTGACCGTCGAGTTCACACCGGGCGACTCCGGCGCCGAGGCGCATCTGGAGGCCAACGACCCGGTCCTGATCACGATCACTGACGTCAGTCACCGCGAGTACGACGCTCTGGTGCTCACGACCACGCTCGGCGGGGCGGCGTACGCACAACTGCCACCGGGGTACTACCACGTGTCCGCGGTGGTGATCGACGAGTCCGACGACCTGCTGCAGGGGTACGGCGCTCAGCACAACCTGCGCGTGGACAAGGGGGACGACCTGATCGTCTCGCTGCCGATCCGCTCCGCCGGAGCCGGGCAGATCGCGTCGGCGCTGGACACCGGGACCCAGCCGGTCCTGGTCGGCACAGACGGGGACGTCGTACCGCTGCTCGATCTGGTGCGGATCGGGCGCGCGTCTGATTGCGACCTGATCCTGGACCGGCCGCAGGTGAGCCGGCACCACGCGGAGCTGCTGAAGATCGACGCGACCGGCTACGAGCTCCGCGACCTCGGCTCGACCAACGGGACCCGGGTGAACGGTGAGGCCGTGCGGACCGCGATGGTCCGCGACGGCGACCAGCTCCGCTTCGGACGCCAGCAGTTCACGCTCTACCTCGCCGGGTAACTACTTTCCGTGCCGACCTGGGACAATGGCTGGCGTGAATTCGCGAACCGTCGTCATCCTCGGCTCGACCGGCTCGGTGGGCACGCAGGCGCTCGAGCTGATCGGCCGCAACCGGGACCGCTTCCGCGTGCTGGCGATCTCGGCCGGCGGCGACAACGTGGCCTTGCTCGCCGAGCAGGCGCTGGAGTTCGGCGTCGAGGTGGTCGCGGTGGCGAAGGCCACAGTCGCCCAGGACCTGCAGTTGGCGTTCTACGCCGAGGCGCAGCGCAAGGGCTACGCGCAGGGCGAGTTCCGCATCCCCAAGATCGTCACCGGCCCAGAGGCGGCCAGCGAGCTCGCGGCGATGCCGTGTGACGTGGTTCTCAACGGCATCAACGGTTCGGTCGGGCTGCAGCCGACGCTCGCCGCGCTCGATGCCGGAAACACCCTCGCGCTCGCGAACAAGGAGTCCCTGGTCATCGGCGGTCCGCTGGTCACCCGCCGGGTGAAGCCGGGCCAGATCGTCCCGGTCGACTCCGAGCACAGCGCGATCGCGCAGTGTTTGCGCGGCGGGTCGGCCGACGAGGTGCACAAGCTGGTGTTGACCGCCAGCGGCGGCCCGTTCCTCGGCCGGGCCCGCAGTGAGCTCGCGGACGTCACGGTCGAGCAGGCCCTGGCCCACCCGAACTTCGCGATGGGCCCGGTGGTCACGATCAACTCCGCGAACCTGGTGAACAAGGGCCTCGAGCTGATCGAGGCCCACCTGCTGTTCGGCCTGCCGATGGACCGGATCGACGTCGTCGTCCACCCGCAGCAGGCGATCCACTCGATGGTCGAGTTCGCCGACGGGTCGACGATCGCGCAGATCGGCGTACCGACGATGACGGTGCCGATCGCGCTCGGGCTCGGCTGGCCTGACCGGATACCGGACGCGTCGCCGCCGTGGAACTGGGCCGAGGCGAGCACCTGGCAGTTCCTGCCGCTCGACGGCGAGGCGTTCCCGGCGGTGCAACTGGCCCGCGAGGCGGGCACCCGCGGCGGGACGGCGCCGGCGGTGTTCAACGCCGCCAACGAGGTCTGCGTGCAGGCGTTCCGGGACGGGCGGCTGCCGTTCCTGGCGATCGTCGACACCGTGGCCCGGGTGGTGACCGAGCACGACGTACCCTCGTATGAGGAACTGTCCGTCGACGACGTCCTCGCCGCCGACGACTGGGCTCGCGCCCGGGCCCGGGAGCTGACCGCCACGACCGACCGTAGGACCGACCACAGCCAGGAGACCACGAAGGCATGACCGCGCTTCTCACTGTTATCGGCATCGTGCTGTTCGTGGCCGGCATCCTGATCTCGGTCGGCCTGCACGAGCTGGGGCACATGCTGCCGGCGAAGGCGTTCGGGATGAAGGTGACCCAGTTCTTCGTCGGTTTCGGCCGGACGCTGTGGTCGACCAAGCGCGGTGAGACCGAGTACGGCATCAAGGCGATCCCGGCCGGCGGGTTCGTCCGGATCATCGGGATGATGCCGCCGGCCAAGGGTGAGGACCCGAGCAAGGTCCGGAAGGCGAACACCGGCCCGATCCAGTCGATGGTGGAGAACGCTCGCACCGCGGAGTACGAGACCATCGACCCGGCCGACAACGGCCGACTCTTCTACCAGAAGGTGTGGTGGAAGAAGCTGATCGTGATGGCGTCCGGCCCGCTGGTGAACGTGGTGATCGCGTTCGTGCTCTTCGGCGGCCTCTTCATGCTGTACGGCGCCAACGTCGCGCAGACGACCGTGGCCACCGTCACCGACTGCGTCGTACCCGCCTCCGAGGCGACCGCCGACCGCAAGTGCGAGGCGGGTGACCAGGTGTCGCCGGCCAAGACCGCAGGCTTCCAGGTCGGCGACCGGATCGTTGCCTTCAACGGCACCCAGATCACCAGCTGGGACCAGCTCACCCCGCTCATCCGGGCGAACACCGACAAGCCCGCGACGATCGTTGTCGAGCGCAACGGTGCCGAGCAGACGCTGCAGACGAACACGATCATCAACCAGGTCCGCGACGAGGCCGGCTCGGACAAGATCGTGTCCGTCGGGTTCCTCGGCGTGTCGCCGGAGATGAAAGTCGAGCGGCAGGACTTCGGCTTCGTCGTCAGCAAGATGGGCGAGCTGACCGTCGCGACGGTCAAGGCGATCGGCAACTTCCCGGAGAAGCTGGTCGGCGTGGCCAAGTCGATCGTCGGCGGCGATCGCGACGAGGACAGCCCGATGAGCGTCGTCGGCGCCAGCCGGGTGGCCGGCGAGATCGCCTCGAACCAGTCACTCACCGGCGGCGAGCGGATCGCGTTCCTGATCTCGCTGCTCGCCTCGCTGAACCTGTTCCTCGCCCTGTTCAACTTCATCCCGCTGCTGCCGCTCGACGGCGGCCACATGGCCGGCGCGATCTGGGAAGGCCTCCGCCGCGGCATCGCCCGGCTCTTCGGCCGGCCCGACCCCGGGTACGTCGACGTCGCCAAGCTGCTCCCGGTCGCGTACGTCGCGGCCAGTGTGATCGTGGTGATGGGCGTCCTGCTCGTCATCGCCGACATCGTCAACCCGATCAGGCTCTTCAACGGATAACGCTCCTCAACGGATAAAGGACCCATGAGCATCAACCTGGGCATGCCCGCGCTGCCTCCGCCGACCCTCGCTCCGCGCCGCAAGACCCGCCAGATCAAGGTGGGCAAGGTGCTGGTCGGTGGTGACGCGCCGATCTCGGTGCAGTCGATGACGACGACGCTGACCGCGGACGTCAACACGACGCTGCAGCAGATCGCGGAGCTGACCGCGGCCGGCTGCGACATCGTCCGGGTGGCCTGCCCGTCGCAGGACGACGCGGACGCGCTGCCGGAGATCGCGCAGCACTCGCAGATCCCGGTGATCGCCGACATCCACTTCCAGCCGAAGTACGTGTTCGCCGCGATCGAGGCGGGCTGCGCGGCGGTCCGGGTGAACCCGGGCAACATCCGCAAGTTCGACGACCAGGTGAAGGAGATCGCGGCCGCCGCCAAGGACCACGGCACCTCGATCCGGATCGGCGTGAACGCCGGGTCGCTGGATCCGCGGCTGCTGCAGAAGTACGGCAAGGCGACGCCGGAGGCGCTGGTCGAGTCGGCCGTCTGGGAGGCGTCGCTGTTCGAGGAGCACGACTTCCACGACTTCAAGATCTCGGTCAAGCACAACGACCCGGTCGTGATGGTGCGCGCGTACGAGCTGCTGTCCGAGGCCGGCGACTGGCCGCTGCACCTCGGCGTCACCGAGGCCGGGCCGGCGTTCCAGGGCACGATCAAGTCGTCGGTCGCCTTCGGTGCGCTGCTGTCCAAGGGCATCGGCGACACCATCCGGGTGTCGCTGTCGGCGCCGCCGGTCGAGGAGGTCAAGGTCGGCCTGCAGATCCTGCAGTCGCTGAACCTGCGCGAGCGCAAGCTCGAGATCGTCTCCTGCCCGTCCTGCGGCCGCGCCCAGGTGGACGTCTACACGCTGGCCGAGCAGGTCACCGCCGGCCTGGAGGGCATGGAGGTCCCGCTCCGCGTGGCCGTCATGGGCTGCGTCGTCAACGGCCCGGGCGAGGCCCGCGAGGCCGACCTGGGCGTCGCCTCCGGCAACGGCAAGGGCCAGATCTTCGTCAAGGGCGAGGTCATCAAGACCGTCCCCGAAGCCGCCATCGTCGAGACCCTGATCGAAGAGGCCATGCGCATCGCCGAGGAGATGGGCGAGTCCGTCGACCCAGGCGACCCCACCGTCACCGTCGGCTGAGCAGCACCAGTTCGCACCGGGATTTGGTGCCGTCGGCGAAAGGTTCGCTCTGAGGGTGACGGAGTACTTGGTGGTCAGCGCGGTTGCCGGCGAGGCCAGGTATGTGCCGGCGAGGGTGCCGGTGGTGGTGAGTGGGCTTGGGAAGACTGCGGCGGCGGTGGCTACTGCGCGGGCATTGGGGGAGCGGGATACGAATGACCTGGTCGTGTTGAATGTGGGGACGACCGGGGCGTTGCGGGATGGGATGGCGGGGTTGTACCTGCCGTCGCAGGTGATCAACCACGACATCAACGCGGACGCCGTACGGGCGTTGGGGATCGATCCGCAGGAGACGTTGCAGGTCGAGGGCGGGGACGGGACGGTGCTGGCGTCGGGCGATGTGTTCGTGACCGATCCCGCCGTACGGGCCCGGCTGGCCGAGCGAGCGCATCTGGTGGACATGGAGGCGTACGGCGTCGTCTACGCGTGCCGTGAGTACGGCGTACCGGTGCGGGTCGTGAAGCACGTATCCGACTCGGCCGACGAGAGCGCCCTCGACTGGCCGGCCCTGGTCGACGCCAGCGCGAAGGTGCTCGGGGAGTGGGTCACCGCCTACGTCTCCTGAGATCGCCGACTACGCTGGCTTGACCTTGACCCTGCGGGCAAGGTTTAGCGTCGGGGTGAAGGAGGCGGGATGCGGATCAGCGATCTGGCGGCCGAGGCCGGGGTGACGGTCAAGGCGGTGCGGTACTACGAGGCGCAGGGACTGCTGAAACCACGGCGGGAAGCCAACGGGTACCGGACGTACGACGCCGGCGACGTGGTCGTCGTCCGCGAGGTGAAGGCGTTGCTGTCCCTCGGGCTGACCGCGGAGCAGACGTACCCGTTCATCGAGTGCCTGCGCGCCGGGAACGAGCGGGCGGACGTGTGCCCGGCGTCGCTGACGGCGTACCGGACCCGGATCGCCGACGTGGACCGGCGGATCGCCGAGCTGACCGAGCTGCGGGCCCGGCTGACCGACCTCCTGACCGATGCCGAGAGCTGGAGGACGAGACAACGATGAGTGGTTTGCGAACGGTCGACGAGGCAACCTTCGACGAGCAGGTGCTGAACGCCGATCAGCCGGTGCTGGTCGACTTCTGGGCTGAGTGGTGCCCGCCGTGCCACCAGATCGCGCCGGTGCTCGCCCAGATCGATGCCGAGCGCAACGACCTGACGGTGGTCAAGCTGAACTCCGACGAGAACCCGGCGATCGCCGCCCGCTACCGCGTGATGGCCCTGCCGACCCTGATGCTGTTCCACCACGGCGAGATCATCTGGTCCGTCGTCGGCGCCCGCCCCAAACACAAACTAGTCAAAGACCTCGACGAAGCCCTGCACGCCGCTGTCTGAGCAGTAGGTGGTGGCGGGTGCGCACGGCACCCGCCACCACGCGCGTGCGGACTCAGGAGTTGAACTTGTAAAGCTCCACCAGGATGCCGTGCGGCCCCGCGACGTACGCCGACGTCGTCCCCCAGTCGGTCTCGGTCGGCTCGAGCACGATTCTGCCTCCGCGGCCGCGGATCTCCTCGACGTCGGCCCGGACGTTGTCGCTGCTGAACTGCAGCAGCGTGCCTCCGTGCGCGCCGTAGTCGTCCACCATCGCGCCGGTGTGCAGCGCGATCGTCATCGCGCCGGCCTTCACCTCGGCGTACCCCTCGGCGGCGTTCCCGGAGATCTCCAGGCCGAGGACGTCGCCGAAGAACGCGGCGATCTCCTGGTTCTTGGCGGTGGTGTCGGAGAGCAGGCCGAGGTGGTCGAAGCGGAGGTTCATTCGCCGGACCCTTCCGTTGACGATTGGCTATCTAGGATGCTAGCAATATGGCCATGCCTGAGGAGAGTAACAAGAAGGCGCAGTTCAATGTGTATTTGCCGGTGGGGTTGATTCGGCGGGTGAAGCACAAGGCGATCGACGAGGGGGCGAGTCTGTCGGCGCTGGTGGAGCAGGCGTTGGCGGAGTACCTGGACAAGCACGGGGAGGCCCGAGGATGAGTGGTGTGGTGATCCGGCCGTTGCGGTTCGCGGCGAACGTCAAGGCGATGCAGGCGTTCCTTGAGGAGCTCGGCCTGCGGGCGCGGATCGAGTCCGAACGCGGCGGCTGGGCGGTGCTGTCGGCCGGTCGCGGGGCGGTGTCCCTGCACGACGCCGCCACCAGCGACAACGGCAGTCCGGCCGGGCACACGACTCTCACGTTCGAGGCGGCGGACGTCGACGCGTTGAAGGTGACCTTGGAGAACGCCGGGTACGACGACGCGACGATCTTCGACGAGGCGTTCGGCCGGGTGCTGTCCGCGGCCGGACCGGACGGCACGAAGCTGTGGATCGACGAGCGCAACCCGGACCTGTACGGCTACAAGGTCCACGAGACCCGGCCGGACGAGCGCTGGTCGGTGACGCCGTGCCTGCTCGGTGCCGACCAGGCTGCTTGGGAGCGCCTGCTCGACGTACTCGGCACCGATCAGCGGGTCCACTTCGGTGCGGGCCCGGAGTTCGCCATACGGCTCGAGTTGACGACCACCGAGGATCTGGCGGACGTAGAGCGCCGGCTGGCGGACTACCGGGTGAGTCGAGTGGGGAACCGGCTGGAGATCGTGGATCCGGACGGGCAGACGGTGGTGGTGCACGGGTGATCGAGGTACGCCGGGCCGGGATCGGCGACGTCGAGGCGGTGCGGGAGATCGGGCTGAAGACCTGGCCGGTGGCGTACGGCGGTCTGGCCTCGGAGGAGTTCGTCGTCGACGGGCTGGCGCAGTGGTGGTCGCCCGAGGTGGTCGAGCGCGGGATCCGGAACGGGATCACCCTGGTCGCCGCGGAGGGAGACCGACTCGTCGGCATGGTCGGCCTCGGCCGTGAGGGCGACTCCTGGGTGATGTGGAAGCTGTACGTGCTCCCGGATCACCAGGGCCAGGGGATCGGCAGAGCCCTTCTGGACGCCGCGGTCGCGGCCCTGCCGGAGGGTACGCCGGAGCTCCTTCTGGACGTCCTGGTCGCGAACGAGAAGGCCGTCGGCTTCTACCGCGCGTACGGGTTCGGCAATCCCGCCAGGACTCCGGACCGGGACCTCGGTGACGAGTTGATGTGGATGAGCCTTGACCTCCAGCGGGCTTGATGATGCAGAGTGCCTCGCATGACGACTGAGGCAGCGCCTGCCCGGCTGCGGGACGACCCGGACTTCCGGCGGTACTGGCTGGCCCGGGTGCTGTCGGTCATCGGGTCGATGGTCACCGCGGTCGCGCTGCCGGTGCTCGTCTACCGGCTGAGCGGGTCGACGTTCCTGACCGCTCTCACGACCGCGCTCGAGGCGGCGCCGTACCTGCTGACCGGACTGTTCGCCGGGGCGCTCTCGGATCGGTGGAACCGGCAGCGCGTGATGGTGTCGTCCGACCTGGTGAACGCGGTGCTGATCGGATCGATCCCGCTCGCGCACCTGCTCGGCGTACTGACTGTCGCCCAGGTGCTCGTGGTCGGGTTCGCGGTGCAGGCGGTCTACACCTTCTTCGACGGCGCCAACTTCGGCGCGCTGCCGGTGCTGGTGGGTCGCGCCCGGGTCGCGCAGGCGAACGCCGCGGTCTGGACCGCGTCCAGCCTGGTCGAGCTGTTCGTCCCGGCGATCGCAGGCCTGGCCCTCGCGGTGCTGAACCCGGCCAGTCTGCTCGCCCTCGACGCGTTGAGTTTCGTCGCGTCCGCGATCGCCGTCCGCGGCATCGTCCGGGCGATGTCCGAGCGCCGCGAGGGCCAGTTGCCGCTGCGGCCGCGGGTGATCTTCGCCGACATCGCCGAAGGCGTCCGGTTCCTGGTCCGGCATCCCGGCGTACGGACGATGACGATCGTCGGCAGCCTGCAGTCGTTCGCCGGCGGCGGGTTCGTCGCGCTGATGGTGGTCTGGTGCGACCGCATCCTGCACATCGGTACGTCGGGACTCCGGTTCGGGCTCGTGTGGGGTGCCTGGGGGATCGGTGGACTGATCGCGGCGGTCGGACTGCCGCGGTTGCTGAAGCGGATGCCGCCGGCCGCGATCACGCTGTACGCCCTGCCGATGTCCGCGGTGCTCGGGATCGTCACCGCGCTGGCGCCGGGGTGGATCCTGGCCGCGCTGGCGTTGCTGCTGTGGGGGTCGGCGTACGTGCTGGTGATCGTCAACTCGATCTCGTACCGGCAGCAGGTCTCGCCTGAACACCTGCTCGGCCGGGTCAACACCGCCGGCCGGATGTTGGCGTGGGGCGTCGGCTGGACCTTCGGCTCGATCGCCGGCGGCCTGCTCGGCAACCAGTACGGCGTCCGGACCGCGATGGTGGTGATGGGCGCCTTCGGGTTCGTCGCGGTCGCGGTCGCGTGGACGTCCCCGCTGCGCCGGATCGCGGCCGGCCACGACACCGACCACGACACCGACCGCGACGCCGGGCAGAACGTCCGCCACGACACCGGTGAGGACTCCGAGCGCGACCCGTTGCAGGCCTGAAAGGCGATCATCCGCTAGGTTCTGCGCGTGGGCGTACGGGTTCTCGGTCCTCGTGACCTCGCGGCGGCGCGTGCCGTGATCGCTCGCGACCCGGTCGTCAACGTGTTCGTCGACAGCCTGGTGCAGGCCTCCGGACTCGATCCGCGGCGCGGTGCGGAGGTCTGGGGGTACGTCGACAAGGGCGTCCTCGAAGCGTTGTGCCACGCGGGCGGCAACATGGTCCCGGTCGGCGCCGACGAGGCGGCCCTGCGCGCGTTCGCGGCGTACGCGCTGCGGCGCGGCCGGAACTGTTTCCAGATCCTGGGCCCGGCGCGCGCGGTGGACCTGTTGTGGACCACGCTCGAGCCGCACTGGGGACCGGCGCGCGAGGTGCGCGACAACCAGCCGTTCATGGTGGTCGACGGCCCGCCGGCGATCGAGCCCGATGCGCTGGTCCGGCCGGTCGAGCCGGTCGAACTGCCGATCCTCTACCCGGCCTGCGTGGCGATGTACACCGAGGAGGTCGGCGTACCGCCGCAGACCGGTCCGGACGGGACGTTCTACCGGTCACGGGTGGCCGAGCTGATCCGCGCCGGGCGGGCGTTCGCGCGGATCGAGGACGGCCGGGTGGTGTTCAAGGCCGAGGTGGGCTCGGTCGGGACCGGGGTCTGCCAGATCCAGGGGGTCTGGGTGGATCCGGAGTTCCGCGGCCATGGGCTGGCCGCGCCGGGGATGGCGGCGGTGGTGAATCTCGCCCGGCAGATCGCGCCGGTGGTCACGCTGTACGTGAACGCGTTCAACCGGCCGGCCCGGGCGGCGTACGAGCGGGTCGGGTTCCGGACGATCGAGACGTTCGCGACAATCCTGTTCTGAGACTGGGCGCTCACCGTGATGTGCCGGTGACCGCCGGTGCGCTTTGTTGATCAGATGCGAAGACTTGTCGTCTCACTGGGCAGCCTCGCGGTGGTCGTGGTCGCGCTCACGGCCTTCAGACCGGCCGAGGACGTCGCGTACTACCCGCTCGAGCTGCCGGCCGGGATCACCGTCGCGGACCTGATCCGGGACGGGTACGACATCGGCCACGGGACCCGGCCGACGGTCGTCGCGACGGCGGCCGAGGCCGAGCGGTTGCGGGCGCGCGGCGTCGTACTCGGAAAGACCGGCAGCGTGTATCAATCGGTGCCGCGGTCGGAGCCGGGCGGGGCGACGTACTACGGCGGCTACCGGACGACCGCGGGACACGAGCAGCACAACGCGGAGGTGGCGACCGCCCACCCGGAGCTGGTGAGGCTGCTCGACATCGGCGACTCGTGGAAGAAGACCCAAGGTCAAGGCGGGCACGACATCCAGGCGCTGTGCATCACCAAGCAGCAGGCCGGGGATTGTGCGCTCGGCACGGCGGGCAAGAAGCCGAAGTTCGTGCTGCACACGCAGATCCACGCCCGGGAGATCGTGACCGGCGAGATCGCGTACCGCTGGATCGACCTGCTGGTGACCTCGTACGGCGTGGACCCGGAGCTCACCGCGTTGCTCGACACCCGCGAGCTGTGGGTCGTGCCGATCTCCAACCCCGACGGCGTGGACGTGGTCGCGTCCAGCCCGAACCGGCCGGTGCTGCACCGCAAAAACGTCGACAACAGTGCGGGCGGGTGTCCCGCGGCCGACGCGGGTGTCGACCTGAACCGCAACTCGTCGTTCCAGTGGGACGTGCGGCAGGGCGGGCCCTGCGACGAGACGTACCCGGGCGCCAAGGCGGTGTCGGAGCCGGAGACGGTCGCGATCCAGGGGCTGCTCGAGGCGATCTTCCAGGACACCAAGGACGGGGTGAACGATCCGGCCGCCGCGAGCACGACCGGGGTGATGCTCAGTCTGCACAGCTTCGGCAACGACATCCTCGCGCCGTACAGCTTCACGAACGCGGCTGCGCCGGACCACGCCAAGCTGGTTGCCTTGGGCAAGAAGATGGGTGCGCTCACCGGGTATCCGGTGTCTACCGGGGACGGCGGCGTCGGATACCTCGCTCCGGGTGCGACGGACGACTGGCTCTACGGGACGCGCGGCGTACCGGCGTACACGTTCGAGATCGGGCCGTCGGCCGGGGCGTGCGCGGGGTTCCTGCCGGCGTACTCGTGCGTGTCGTCGACGTTCTGGCCGTTGCTGAAACCAGCGTTGGTGTACGCCGCCCGCGCGGCGGCCGCGCCGTACGGTCCGCTGCCGTGATTACCCCCGGGTAAGCTCCGCGCATGACGTCTCGGAGCAGGACCACAACCGGTTTGGCACTGCTGTTCGGCGTACTCGGGACGTTGCACTTCGCGAAGCCGCGGCCGTTCGAGCGGATCGTGCCGCGGGCGCTGCCGCGGAAGAAGGAGCTCGTGTACGTGTCCGGCGTGGCCGAGCTGGCGTGCGCGGCCGGGTTGCTGCATCCCCGGACGCGGCGGGCGGCCGGGTTGGCCAGTGCGGGCCTGCTGGTGGCCGTGTTCCCGGCGAACGTGCAGATGGCGGCCGACCTGCAGCGGAAGGGGACCGGGCCGGCGAAGGCGGTCGCGTGGGCGCGGCTGCCGATGCAGATTCCGTTGATCAGGTGGGCGCTGAAAGCGGCGCGCGAGGGCCGCTGACGCCGTCCGCCCTGCCGTGACCTGTGGATAACGTGGTGAGAGCATGCCCGCGGGGCGGATATCCTCTGTGACGTCCGTTGTTTCGTTCTTCTCTCTTTCAGGCTTGGAGACTCCCGTGATTCTGCGCATGTCGTCGATGTTCCTCCGCACCCTTCGCGAGGACCCGGCGGACGCGGAGGTCCCGAGCCACAAGCTGCTCGTCCGCGCCGGCTACATCCGGCGGGCCGCGCCCGGCATCTACACCTGGCTGCCGCTGGGTCTGCGGGTGCTGCGCAACGTCGAGCGGATCGTGCGCGAGGAGATGGACGCGATCGGCGCGCAGGAGCTCGTGTTCCCCGCGCTGCTGCCCCGTGAGCCCTACGAGGCGACCGGCCGCTGGACGGAGTACGGTCCGAACATCTTCCGGCTGAAGGACCGCAAGGGCGCCGACATGCTGCTCGGGCCGACGCACGAGGAGATGTTCACGCTGGTCGTGAAGGAGCTCTACTCGTCGTACAAGGATCTGCCGCTGTCGATCTACCAGATCCAGAACAAGTACCGCGACGAGGCCCGTCCGCGCGCCGGGGTGCTTCGCGGGCGCGAGTTCGTGATGAAGGACTCGTACTCCTTCGACGTCGACGACGACGGGCTGGCGGCGTCGTACGAGCGGCACCGCGAGGCGTACATCAAGATCTTCGACCGGCTCGGCTTCGACTACGTCATCGTCAAGGCGATGTCGGGGGCGATGGGCGGCTCGCGGTCCGAGGAGTTCCTGGCGATCGCCGAGAACGGTGAGGACACCTTCGTCCGCTCGCCGGGCGGGTACGCCGCGAACGTCGAGGCGGTCGTGGTCCCGCAGGCCGAGCCCGTGGACGCCTCCGGCGTCCCCGCGGCCGAGGTCGTGGACACCCCGGACACGCCCACGATCGACACGCTGGTGGACGCGCTGAACGCGAAGCACGCGCGCGCGGACGGTCGCGAGTGGACCGCGGCGGACACGCTGAAGAACGTGCTCGTCATGCTGGTGCACCCCGACGGGACCCGCGAGCCGCTGGCGATCGGCGTGCCGGGCGACCGGGCGATCGACGAGAAGCGGCTGGGCGCGCAGTTGGAGCCCGCCGAGGTGGTCGCGTTCGAGGAGGCGGACTTCGAGAAGTTCCCCGCGCTCGCGAAGGGCTACATCGGCCCCGGCGTGCTCGGTGCGGAGAACACGTCCAAGATCCGCTACCTGCTCGACCCGCGGGTCGCCGAGGGGTCGGCGTGGGTGACGGGTGCGGACAAGTCCGGCTTCCACGTGATCAACCTGGTGTACGGCCGCGACTTCACCGCCGACGGCACGATCCAGGCCGCCGAGGTGCGCGACGGCGACCAGGCGCCCGACGGTTCGGGTCCGCTGTCGTCGGCGCGCGGGATCGAGATGGGCCACATCTTCCAGCTCGGCCGGAAGTACGCCGACGCGCTCGACCTGAAGGTGCTGGACCAGAACGGCAAGCTCGTCACGGTCACGATGGGGTCCTACGGGGTCGGCGTCACCCGCGCGGTGGCCGCGATCGCCGAGGGCAACCACGACGAGCTCGGCCTGATCTGGCCCCGCGAGATCGCGCCCGCCGACGTCCATCTAGTGGCCACCGGCAAGGACTCCGAGGTGTTCGAGAAGGCGGCCGAGCTGGCCACCGAGCTGGAGTCCCGCGGCCTGACGGTGATGTACGACGACCGCGAGAAGGTCTCGCCGGGCGTCAAGTTCAAGGACGCCGAGCTGCTCGGCGTCCCCACCATCGCCGTCGTCGGCAAGGGCCTCGCCGAAGGCACCATCGAGGTCAAAGACCGCCGCACCGGCACCCGCACCGACGTCCCCCTCCCCGACGTCGCAGACCACCTGGTCACCGCCGTCCGCGGCTGACCCATCACACCGGTGGGCCGTTCTCCTGAGCGAGAGCGGCCCACGGTTCTGCTAGCGGGAGAACGCCGGCGCGGGCAGAGGGGATCGTGCGCACTGAACCGACCCCAGAAAAAGTCGTGGCCCCGGCGACATGACCAAAGTCAGCGGTCCACCGGGGCTTCCGGAGCAAGAGTACCACCGATGAGGAGACACCCGTGGAGCCCGGCCCACAGACCCCGCCGCCGGCCGGACCTTGGATGCAACGGTGGCTGAGCACCGCGCGCCTGGCGAAGTACCGCGCCGCGGCCGGCGGTGAACTGCAGCGCTGCGCGACGGCGAGGCGGTGGATATCAATCGTCAGCAGCGGGCGCAGTTGGAAGAGGCGTGCGCACGGGTGGGACCCGCTGGTCCGCCGGGGAAGGTGATCGCCGAGCTCACCTTCGGTTTCTGGCGCTTTCTCAGTTCGTCGGCGCACGAGAAGACGGTCTGGGTGCCGTTTCTGCATCGTGCGTATCCACCCGGCACCGATCGGAAGCGTGATGTCGACAGCAATGTGGCGACTCTCAACCGGCTCCGCAACCGGGTCGCACATCACGAACCGCTCATCGGTGAGAACCTGCCGCGGGAGACCGCGAAGGTGAGTGCATTGGCCGGACTGCTCGATCGGGAGCTCGGTGCCTATGTGGCGGCCACGTCTGAGGTGGCGGGGTTGTTGGTGAAGCGGCCGTAGGTTACGGGCGGAGCCAGATTGTCCAGCGTTCTAGGGGGCGGTAGGTGAGGCGGGTGTAGGTGGGTTGGCCGGCGTCGGAGGCGAGGAGGACGGCGGGGTCAGCGGGGTGGTGGGTGGTGGCGGCCCAGGTGAGGGCGGCGCCGGCGGAGCGGCCTCGGGCGGTGGGCATGACGGCGACGTTCTCGACCACGGTGACGCCGGCCGCGTGGTGGGCGATCGCGGTGGCGAGGGGTACGTCGCCGTCGTACCCGACCCAGACGGTGGAAGGGCTGTCGAGCAGGGTCGCGTGGTAGAGGATCCCGGGCTCGACGGGTTGGAGCTCGGGGAGTGGATAGCCCTCGATGATGACGCGTTCGGCGTCGGCGAGACCGGCCTCGTCGGTGACCTGGCGGATCTCGAGATCGGTGACCGGCGGCGTGGTCGCGGTCTCCGGGAAGCGCACCATCAGTGGGGGATGGCCGACCAGGCCGAGGCCGTGTTCGCGCAGGTCTCGCGTCGGCCAGGGACTGACGAAGAGGTACGGGACGTTATTCGGCAGCTCCCGCGCGACCTCGGCGATCACCTCGGCCGGATCGACCGGCTGCTTCTGCACGACCAGGTTGGTCAGTGGGCCGCGGTCGCCGAGGAAGCCGCCGGCCCACGCGTCGCCGTCGTACCAGGGCTTGCCCGCCCGACGGGCCGGATCAGTCGCCCAGGACGCGTGCGCGAGCACCGCCTGCCGGACGAGCGAGTCGGCCGGCGGCAGGTCCGGCTCCCAGCCGGTCGCCAGGGCCTCGTCTTCAGGGGGCAGCATGGACGCCATGCGCCCACTGTGACAGCGACCCGACGGGCGCGGAAGTGGGGTGGGTCACGTCCGCCGGTGTAAGGGTTTATCTGAATAACGGCCTTACCGGATGATGTCCGGGTGAGTGCTTTCCGCCTGGTGTGCCGCCGTGCCTGACATCTCGTTGTGGACCCTGCTCTTCCTGGTGGTCGCGGCGTTCGCGGCCGGCTGGATCGACGCGGTGGTGGGCGGCGGCGGGCTGATCCAGCTCCCGGCGATGCTGCTCGGTCTCCCGGCCGCGACCCCGGCGCAGATCCTGTCGACCAACAAGATCTCGTCCCTGTGCGGTACGACGACCAGCGCGGTCACGTTCGGCGTCAAGGTGCGGCCGGACAAGCGGACCGTGATCCCGCTGGCGATCCTGGCCGGGCTGGGATCGGCGGCGGGTGCGCTGGTCGCGACGAAGATCCCGATGTCCTGGTTCAAGCCGATCGTGCTCGTGCTGCTGATCGGAGTTGCGATCTACACGGCGATGAAGCCGTCACTGGGTGCACGGACGGCGTTACGCTTCGACGGCAGGGACCACTACCTCGCGGCCTGCGCGGTCGGCGTACTGATCGGCTTCTACGACGGCGCGGTCGGGCCGGGCACCGGGTCGTTCCTGATCTTCGCGCTGGTCGGGTTCCTCGGCTACAACTTCCTGCAGGCCAGCGCCAAGGCGAAGATCGCCAACGTCGCCACCAACCTCGGCGCGATCGGCGTCTTCGCGCTCAGTGGCGCGCCGCTGTGGATCCTCGGCCTGATCATGGGCGCGGCGAACATGCTCGGTGGCCTGCTCGGCGCCCGGACGGCGGTGGCGCGCGGCAGCCGGTTCGTCCGGATCGTCTTCCTGGTCGTCGTCTCCGCCCTCATCCTCCGGCTGGCGTACGACGTCTTCCGGGGCTGATCAGCCGTTCGTGAACGTCGGCGCCCACGGCGCGTCCGCGAGCCCGATCCGGCGGATCGCGTCGGCGGCCCGGCCGGCGAGCGCCTGCAGGTCGTCGATCTGACGCTGCGTCGCCCGGTGGTTGCGGGACCAGTAGGCGCCGATCGCGGCCACCGGGGTCGGGGAGCCGACCGGCACCATCAACAGGCTGCGGACGAACGTCGGCATGTACGCCTCGAGCGGGATCCGCTCGTCCAGCTCGATGTTCGGGACGACCGCGGGCTCGTCGTGCAGCATCGCCCAGCCGCTGATGCAGGCGGTGATCGGGAACCGCTGGCCTTTCCACAGCGGGGCGATCGCGTCCTCGTCGGCGTAGAAGCAGCGGTCCTGTTCGCGCAGTACGAAGGTCGCGCCCTGCGCCCCGGTGACCCGCCGCGCCTCGACCCGGACGATGTCGCCGACATCGGCCAGGGTCTGCGCCGCCGTGAGGTTGGTCATGTCGCCATTGTGCTGCCGCCAGCCACACCGCACCAGTACCCAGTGCCCCGCATCGGGTGACTAGTGTCCGCATCATGGTCGACTACGACGGACGGTTGAGCAGGGTGTACGCCGCGGGACGGGGGATGACCGGGGACGAGGTACGGCGGTGGACAGCTGCGTTCGCGGAGTACCTGCCGGCCGGGCGACCGCTGGCGATCCTCGACCTGGGTAGCGGGACCGGGCGGCTGACACCCGGTCTGGCCGACGCTTTCGGCGGACCGGCGTACGGCGTGGAGCCGTCGGACCGGATGCGCGTGATCGCGGAGGAGACCGCCGCGCACCCGGCCGTGACCTACCTGCGGGGCGCCGCCGAGGAGATTCCGTTGCCGGAGGCATCGGTTGACGGCGTGCTGATGTTCCTGTCGTTCCATCACTTCCGCGATCAGCCGCGGGCGCTGCGGGAGGTCCGGCGGGTGCTGAAGCCCGGGGGAGTGGCGCTTCTGCGCAGTCAGTTCGCGGACCTCATGCCGGACCTGTTCTGGTACGACTACTTCCCGTCGGCCCGGGTGGTCGACGCCGGCATGTACCTGACGGTCGAGGAGGTACGGCGGCTCGCGGAAGCGGCCGGCCTGTCGGCGGCCGACGAGCCGGTCTGGGTGGACACCGAGCAGGCACGCACTTTCAGCGAGGTCCACGAGCGGCTGAAACTGCGGGCGTTGTCGACGTTCGAGCATCTGCCCGCGGCGGAGCTCGAGGACGGCTTCAGGCGTCTGGCCGCCGACGCCGAGCGGGATCCGGACAAGGTCATGCCCCTTCATCCGGCGGCGATGCTCGTGCTCAGCCGTCCCAGGTGACGTTGAGCGCGGACGGTTTGCGGAAGACGAGGCCGCGTGGGGGCGGTGAGTCCGGCGCGAGGCGGAGACCCGGGAGGTCGAGCAGGGCGTCGACCGCGGTCTGGGCTTCCAGGCGGGTCAGGTGCATGCCCAGGCAGATGTGCGGGCCGCTGGCGAACGCGAGATGGCGCCGGGCGTTGGCTCGTCGTACGTCGAAGGTGTCGGGCGCCGGGAAGACGTCCGGATCGCGGCCCGCACCGGCCAGTGAGACCGTGACCAGATCGCCCTTCCGGATCTGGGCGCCGGCCAGGTCGACGTCGCGCGTGGCGTAGCGGTCGACGACGGCGGCGGCCGGCTCCAGGCGGAGGGATTCCTCGAGTGCGTTGGGCAGCAGCGTGCGGTCGGCGAGCACGAGGTCCAGCTGGTCGCGGTGGTTGAGGAGATGCCAGAGGGCGTTGGTGATCATGCCCTCGGTGGTTTCGATGCCGCCGAACATGAGTACGGCGGCGTTCGCGACCACCTCGTCGACGCCGAGACCGGCGTGCGCGGCCGCGGCGATGAGGGAGTCGGCGGAGTCGATGCCGGAGGCAACATGTGCGTGGAGTTGGGCGAAGGCTGCGGCGCCGTCTTCGGTCACCGGGCGTCCAGCGGAGACGCCGGTGACGGAGTCGGAGATCGCCGTGTACCAGTCGAGCACGGTCGCCGCCGAGGCCTGCGGCAGGCCGAGCGAGTACGCCACGACGGCCACCGACAACGGCCCAGCCACCGCCCGCCGGAGATCAACAACACCCGCACCAGCAACACCGCGCATTCCTGCGGAGTCAGTCGTGCGTGCGCCGTCCGCCCGGCCAACGGGTGTTGCGGGGGTGGGGTGGGTGGCGGCGATGAGGTCGTTGACGGTTTGCTGGACGAGGGTGGTGAAGCGGCGCCGGGTCTCGGCGAGGCCGAAGGGGGACTCGAACGGGTCCCGGTGTGCCTTGTGCGCGGCGCCGTCCAGCGAGAGCATCGACGGCCCGACGACCTGCGCGGTGGAGAACCGCGGATCGTCGACCGTGAACGCCTCCGGGTCCCGCATCACCGCGAGCGCGAGCCCGCGGCTCGCCACGACCCAGCTGTTCAGCGCCTCCACCCACCCGATCGGCCGCAGTGCCGCGAGCGCCGGGTGCGGGTCCGTCTCGAGCTCCTCCAGGGTGACCATTCCGCCACCCTAAATCGTGCAGACCACCGGCCAGGGTGGTATTGCTGAGACAGATCGGATCACAACGACTCAGCAGGGCAGCGGGTTACGGGCGCGGAACCGCCGCCATCTAGGGTGTGCCACATGTCTGAGAACCTGGTGCTGCTGCCTGCCGTCGACGTGGCGGACGGGCAGGCGGTCCGGCTGGTGCAAGGGGAGGCCGGCAGCGAGACGTCGTACGGCGACCCGCTGGCCGCAGCGATGGCCTGGCAGGAAGCCGGCGCGGAGTGGATCCACCTGGTCGACCTGGACGCGGCCTTCGGCCGGGGCTCGAACCGTGAGCTGCTCGCCGACGTTACCGGCAAGCTGGACGTCCAGGTCGAGCTGTCCGGCGGCATCCGCGACGACGACTCGCTCGAGGCCGCGCTGGGGACCGGCGCACGACGGGTCAACATCGGCACCGCCGCGCTCGAGGACCCGGAGTGGTGCGACCGGATCATCCAGCGGTACGGCGACCGGGTCGCGATCGGGCTCGACGTCCGGGGCCGGACCCTGGCGGCCCGCGGCTGGACCAAGGAGGGCGGCGACCTGTACGAGGTGCTCGAGCGCCTGGAAGCGGCCGGCTGCGAGCGGTACGTCGTCACCGACGTGACCAAGGACGGCATGCTCCAGGGCCCCAACCTCGACCTGTACCGCGACCTGTGCGCGCGCACCGACAAGCCGATCATCGCCTCCGGCGGCGTCTCCAGCCTGGACGACCTGAGGGCGTTGAGCACGCTGGTCAACAGCGGCGTCGAGGGCGTCATCGTGGGTAAGGCTCTGTACGCCGGCGCGTTCACCCTGGAAGAGGCACTCGAGCTCACGCGTGGAGGCGACAAGTGAGTCTGGCCGACAAGCTCAAGGACAAGAAGGTCCTGGTTACCGGCGTCACCGGGTTCGTCGGTGAGGCGCTGCTGCACCGGATCCTCGGCGACCTGCCGGGCACCACGGTCGCGGCGATCATCCGCCCGAAGGGCTCGATGACCGGCACGGACCGGATGGCGCAGCTGCTCAAGAAGGACATCTTCAAGCCGTTCTACGGCGAGGGCACCGAGTACGCCGACGCCGAGGCGCTGACCGCGGCCCGGATCCAGGTCATCGACGGCGATCTGTCCGACGTACCGGAGCTGCCGAAGGATCTCGACATCGTCGTGCACTGCGCCGGCGACGTCAGCTTCGATCCGCCAATCCACGAGGCGTTCACGACCAACGTGCTCGGCACCAAGAGCCTGCTCGAGCGGATCGTGGAAACCCAGCGACCGGTGCACTACGTGCACATCTCGACCGCGTACACGGCCGGCCGCCGCCGCGGCGCGATCCCGGAGGCGCCGGTCGAGCACACCGTCGACTGGCGGACCGAGGCCGAGGCCGGGATGGCGATGAAGGCCCGGATCGAGGAGCAGTCCCGGTCGGCGCCGATGCTGGCGAAGTTCCGCAAGGAGGCCGAGAAGCTGCACCGCCGCGCCGGTCACCTGACCGCCGCGGCCGACACCGAGCGGCGCCGGACCGAGTGGGTCGCGAAGAAGCTGGTCGAGACCGGCACCGAGCGGGCCCGCAGCCTCGGCTGGACCGACTGCTACACCTTCACCAAGGCGCTCGGTGAGCGCGTGGTCGAGGAGTTCGCGAAGACGCTGCCGACCTCGATCGTCCGGCCGGCCATCATCGAGTCCGCGGTGCAGAGCCCGCACCCGGGCTGGATCGAGGGCTTCAAGATGGCCGAGCCGCTGATCCTCGCCTACGGCCGCGGCGAGCTGCCCGAGTTCCCGGCCAGCCCGGACTCGGTGATCGAGATCATCCCGGTCGACCACGTGGTCGGCGCGATCTGCGCGGTGATGGCGACCGAGCCGGAGCTGAGCAAGCCGGAGTACTACCACATCGGCTCCGGCGCCCGGAACCCGCTGACCTTCGAGCAGCTGTACGCCGGCGTGCGCGCGTACTTCTCCAAGCACCCGTTCGACCTGGGCGAGCGCGGCGCGGTCCGGCTGCCGGTGTGGAAGTTCCCCGGCGGCGACTCGGTCGAGAGCATGCTCCGGTACGGCGAACGCGCGCACAAGATCGCCGACAAGATCATCACCACCGTCCCGCGTGGCGAGCGGACCCGGAAGTACGCCCGCGAGCTCGACGTACAGAAGCGCCGGCTGGACTTCCTCCGCCGCTACATGGACCTGTACTCCGAGTACGCGCAGGCCGAGCTGCAGTTCGTCGACGACAACGTGCTGGCGCTGCACAACGCGCTCGAGGGCGACGACCGGGAGAAGTTCGCCTGCGACACCTCCGTGGTCGACTGGCAGCACTACCTGCAGGAAGTGCACTGCCCGAGCGTGACCGACTCGCTCCGCCGGCTGGACGTGGTCCGGAAGAAGCGGAACAAGGCGCTGGCCGAGTCCGCCGGCGTACTCAAGAAGGTGGAACCGCAGCAGGACGGCGAGGTGATCGCGGCCTTCGACATGGACGGCACGCTGCTGTCCTCGAACGTGATCGAGACCTACCTGTGGATGCGGCTGCCCGAGCTCGACAGCCACCAGCGGATCGGTGAGATCGGCTCGATGCTGCGCCGGCTGCCGAAGCTGATCTCGGCCGAGCGGAAGGACCGCGGCACGTTCCTGCGGACGATCTACCGCCGCTACGAGGGCGCCGAGCTCGAGGAGCTGAACCGGATCGTCGACGAACTGCTCGCCGAGCACGTCCTCGAGCGGCTCAGCGGGGACGCCGTACGCCGGATCCGCGAGCACCGCGCGGCCGGGCACAAGACGATCCTGATCACCGGTGCGATCCGGCCGCTGACCCGGCCGCTGGAGCCGTTGTTCGACGAGATCGTGGCGGCCGAGCTGGCCGTCGACGACCGCGGCCGGTGCACCGGGTTCCTGTCCGGGCCCCCGTTGGTGGGCGAGTCCCGGGCGGCGTGGATCAAGCACCGCGCCCGCGGCACGGCCATCGACCTGTCCAAGTCGTACGCGTATGCCGACAGCCACTCGGACCTGCCGATGCTGTCGGTGGTCGGCAACCCGGTCGCAGTCTCGCCGGACGTCTCGCTGTTCCGGGCCGCCCGGGCCGCGCGCTGGCAGATCGTCGACTGGAAGACCCCGTCCACCTCGTCCCGTCTGGAGCTGCCTGGGGTGAACGCCCGATGATGCTCGCTCTCGAGATGTACCGGTCGCCGGCGAAGTACCTGGCGGCCAAGGCGGTCGGCGGCCGGATCCCCGGCATCCTGACCGGTCCGGCCGCGCCGCTGCGGCTGGTGACCATCAACGAGCCGAAGGCCGACCGGGAGGGCTGGGCGCGGATCCGCCCGATCCTGTCCGGCATCTGCGGCTCCGACCTCGGCATGGTGACCGGCAGCACGAAGATGTACTTCTCCGCGCTGGTGTCGATGCCGTTCGTGCCGGGCCACGAGATCGTCGGCGAACTCCTCGACGACTGTGAAGACCTGCCGGCCGGGACCCGGGTCGTGATGGACTCGGTGCTCACCTGCGCCGCCCGCGGCGTCGAGCCGTGCGTGAACTGCGCGTCCGGCGCGACCAACCGCTGTGACCGGATCACGGTCGGCCACGTGACGCCCGGTCTGCAGACCGGATTCTGCAGCGACACCGGTGGCGGCTGGGGCAAATTGATGGTCGCGCATCGCAGCCAGCTGTACGCCGTACCGGACGGGCTGAGCGACGAGCGTGCGGTGCTCACGGAGCCGCTGGCCGGCGCAGTGCACGCCGCGTTGCGGGCCAAGGTCGAGCCGGGCCAGTCGGTGCTGGTGAGTGGTGCGGGCGCGGTCGGCCTGTTCGCCACCCTCGCCCTGCGTGAGCTGACGCAGGCCGGCCGGATCACCGTGGTCGCGAAGCACGCCAAGCAGCGCGAGCTCGCCCGGGCGTTCGGGGCCAGCGACGTGGTGGCGCCGGACGAGGTGTTCCGCGGAGTCCGCCGGTCGACGGGCGCGTTCCGCCTCAAGCCGGAGCTCGGCGCCAAGGAGTTCCTGCTCGGCGGGGTCGACATCGCCGTGGATGCGGTCGGCAGCAAGGACTCGATCGACACCGTCCTGCGGGTGACCAAGGCCGGTGGCCGGGTGGTGCTGTCCGGGATGCCGGCCAGTGGCGCCGACCTGTCACCGGTGTGGTTCCGCGAGCTCGAGCTGACCGGCACCTACGCCTCCGCGCGGGAGGAGCCGAACGACCGGCCGGCTTTCGAGACCGCGCTGGAGCTGGCCGCGAAGGCCCCGCTGGACGGGATCGTCGGGGCCCGCTACCCGCTGTACCGCTGGCGCGAGGCGATCGACCACGCGCACTCGGCCGGCCGACTGGGCACGGTCAAGGTTGCTTTCGATGTGAGGGCCTCATGAGGGCCGCGGCACACGCGCCGTACGTACGACGAGAGAGGTTCTGACATGTCTCGGCCAGGTTTCGTGCTTGAGGTGGACGACCGGACGCCGCCGCTGATCGTGCACTCGGGGGAGGGCTTCCAGCTGGAGCGCTTCCCGCTCGGCACCCGGGTGGTGTACCCGCCGGAGGCGCTGCCGCCGGTGCGGGACGTCGAGGAGGCGATCCAGAACGCGCTGCTGCACCCGATCGAGTCCGAGCCGCTGCCGGAGCTGCTCCGGCCGGGGATGCGGCTGACGATCGCGTTCGACGACATCTCGCTGCCGCTGCCGCCGATGCGGAAGCCGGACATCCGGCAGCGGATCATCGAGGCCGTGCTGACGCTGGCGGCCGACGCGGGCGTGGACGACGTCGAGATCATCTCGGCGAACGCGCTGCACCGCCGGCTCACTCCGAACGAGTTGCGCGACATCGTCGGCGAGCGCGTGTTCCGGTCGTTCTTCCCCGACGGCAAGCTCTACAACTTCGACGCCGAGGACCGCGACAACCTGACCCACCTGGGCCAGACCCGGCACGGCGAGGACGTGGAGATCTCCAAGCGGGCGGCCGAGTCCGACCTGCTGGTGTACGTGAACGTGAACCTGGTGGCGATGGACGGCGGTCACAAGTCGACGTCGATCGGGCTGGCGTCGTACAAGTCGCTGAAGCACCACCACAACAGCCACACGATGATCCACTCGCGGTCGTTCATGGACCACAAGGCGTCGAAGATGCACCACTCCGCCTGGCGGATGGGTGAGGTGCTGACCCAGAACGTCAAGGTGTTCCAGATCGAGACCACGCTGAACAACAACATCTTCGGCGGCGGCCTGGAGTTCCTGCAGAAGCGCGAGTGGGAGTGGTCGATCAAGGACCAGGCCTCGATGCTCGCGACCAAGCGCGGGCTGGCGGCGGCGCCGGCCAAGCTGCGGCACAAGATCTTCACCGACGTGCGCGCGAACTACGAGCTCACCGGGGTGAACGCCGGCGCGATCGAGCCGGTGCACGAGAAGACCCTGGAGATGGTGCACCGCCAGCACCTGGTCGAGGTGCAGGGCCAGTCCGACGTCGGCATCATCGGCGTGCCGTACCTCGGCCCGTACAACGTCAACTCGGTGATGAACCCGATCCTGGCCGCGTGCATGGGCCTGGGCTACCACTTCAACGCCTACCGGGGGAACCCGATCGTCCGCAAGGACGGCGCGGTCATCCTCTACCACCCGGTGCCGTACGAGTTCAGCCAGCTGCACCACCCGTCGTACGTCGACTTCTTCGAGGAGGTGCTGTCGGAGTCGACCGACCCGGCCACCATCGAGGCGAAGTTCGAGAAGCAGTACGCCGAGGATCCGTGGTACATCCACCTGTACCGGACGTCGTACGCGTACCACGGCGTGCACCCGTTCTACATGTGGTACTGGATCTCGCACGCGCTGGACCACTGCGGTGACATCGTCTGGGTCGGCGCGAACCGGAAGACGGTCGAGCGGATGGGCTTCCGGTCGGCGTCGACGCTGCAGGACGCGCTCGAGATGGTCAGCCACTCGGTCGGCCGGTCGCCGTCGATCACGTACCTGCACAACCCGCCGCACCTGCTCGCGGACGTGCGCTGATGGGGACGAGCCTGGTCAAGTTCGGCCGCGACACCGCGCGGGACGTGAAGCAGGTCGCGCGCGGGTGGCGGTGGGGCCGGCGGCCGCAGGTGCCGCGGTCGGCCGAGCCGTACGTGATCCCGAAGGAGACCTCGGTCTTCCCGACGAAGTGGGCCCGCACCCCGGCCGCGATCGCGGTCCGCGACCTGATCCAGAAGGGCCCGCTGTCGGCCGTCCTGCGGTTCGAGGTCAATCCGCGGGTCAGCGGGCTGGACTCGCTGCTCAAGGTGAACGGCCCGGCGCTGATCGTCGCGAACCACTCGTCGCACCTGGACACCCCGCTGATCCTGTGCACGCTGCCGGACGCGATGCGGCGCAAGACCGCCTTCGCGGCCGCGGCGGACTACTTCTTCGACACCTGGTGGCGGGCCACCACGTCGGCGATCGTGTTCAACACGTTCCCGATCGAGCGCCGCGGCGGCAACCTGAGCTCGACGCCGGGCGACCTGCTCGAGCAGGGCTGGAACGTGGTCGTGTTCCCGGAGGGCACCCGCTCGCCGGACGGCTGGATCCAGCGGTTCCGGATGGGCGCGGCGTACCTGGCCGTCGAGCACGGCGTGCCGGTGATCCCGGTCGGCATCAAGGGCTCGTTCGCCGCGATGCCGCGCGGGCGGGGCTGGCCGGTGCCCGGCCGCCCGACGGTCGCGGTTCGGTACGGCGACCCGCTGACGCCGGCCGAGGGCGAGAGCCCGCGCGAGTTCGCGCCGAAGATCGCTGCCGCGGTGTCGGCGTTGCTGGACGAGGAGTCGACCACCTGGTGGGACGCCCGCCGCCGGGCCGCGGCCGGCGCGTCACCGTCCCAGTCCGGCCCGGACGCCGCGCACTGGCGCCGGGTCTGGGAGTCGACCGCGCCGATCAAGGCCGCCGGCAGCAAGCGCCGCGCCTGGAAGTGACCTGACCGAGGGGGCCGCGGGAGACCGCGGCCCCTTGGCGTGTCTGGACAGGTGCGGAGCCGGTTGGGTGTGACTCGGTACGCTGACCGCGTGAGTCTTGCCGTGCGAGTGATTCCCTGCCTGGACGTCGATGCCGGGCGGGTCGTCAAGGGTGTCAACTTCACCGATCTGCGCGACGCCGGTGACCCGGTGGAGATGGCGCAGGTGTACGACGCGGAGGGTGCCGACGAGCTCACCTTCCTCGACATCACCGCGTCCTCGGGATCGCGGGAGACGACGTACGACGTGGTCGCGCGGACCGCCGAGCAGGTGTTCATCCCGCTGACCGTCGGCGGCGGGGTCCGCGAGGCGGCCGACGTGGACCGGCTGCTCCGGGCCGGCGCGGACAAGGTCGGCATCAACACCGCCGCGATCCACCGGCCCGAGGTGATCGGCGAGATCGCCACCCGGTTCGGCAGCCAGGTGCTGGTGCTGTCCCTCGACGTACGGCGGGCCGACGACCAGCCGAGCGGGTTCGAGGTGACCACGCACGGCGGCCGGAAGTCGTCCGGCCTGGACGCGATCGCGTGGGCCCGGCAGGGGTGCGAGCTCGGTGCGGGCGAGATCCTGCTGAACTCGATGGACGCCGACGGGACCCGGCAGGGGTTCGACCTCGAGCTGATCCGAGCGGTCCGGGCGGTGGTCGACGTACCGCTGATCGCCAGCGGGGGAGCGGGAGCGCCCGAGCACTTCCCGCCCGCGGTCGAGGCCGGTGCGGACGCCGTGCTGGCCGCGAGTGTGTTCCACTTCGGCGACTTCCGGATCGCGGACGTGAAGAAGGCGTTGCGCGACGCCGGGATCGTGGTCCGGTGACCGTGCAGACCCCGGAGACGGAGCGATCAGGGCTGGTCGCCGACATCGAGCAGGAACTGTCCGCGCTGTTCCGGCGGTCGCGCTCGGCGTCGCTGCGGCTCGCGCGCCGGGTGCACCCGGACATGGACGCGGCCGGGTACGCGCTGATCTCCCAGATCGAGCTCGGTACGTCGGGCAACGGCGCGGGCGTGCGCGCCTCCGACGTCGCGCAGGCCCTCGGCCTGGACAAGTCGACCGTCTCCCGCGGCATCACCCAACTGGAGAACCTCGGCCTGATCGAACGCATCGGCGACCCCGACGACGGCCGCGCGCGCCTGCTCCGGCTGACCGACGTCGGCGCGGAGCGGTACGGCGCGATGCGGACCCTGCGGCAGACCGAGTTCCGGGCGATCCTCGACCGCTGGAACCCGGCCGACCTGGCCGACCTCGGCCGCCTCCTGTCCCGCCTCAACGACGACCTGAGCTGACCCGGCGGCTGACCGAGGCAGCGGAGTCAGCGGCGTTCGGCGCGACCGTCCACGTCGTTGCCCTGCGCGCGCCACTCGTCCCAGGTCAGCTCGGTGTCGTTCCAGGCGAAGTGGGCGCCGGCGAGCGACGGCAGGTCGTAGGTGTTGTCCTCGAAGCGGTTGTTGCTCTCGGCGTAGACCGCGGTGTCGCCGATGTCCTGGACGGCGCCGGTGAGCTCACCTGCCGCCATCGTGACGTGGTTGTGGTGCACAAGGACGTTGCGGACGACGTGCGGCCCGTGCGGCGCCGGGTCCTCGGCCTGACGGTTCCCGCTGTCGATGAGGGCGATCCCGTTCGCGTTGCCGGTGACGACGTTCCCGGTGACCTCGACGAGTCCCGTCGTACCGCCGGAGGACTGGATCTGGATGCCGGCGCCCCAGGCCCACCCCTTGGCGCGGTCGCCGTTCCCGGAGATCTCGTTGTCCCGGATGGTCGCGTCGTAGCTGATCTCGTGCTGGATGCCGGCGCCGCGGTTGCCGATGATCCGGTTCAGCGAGTACTCGGTGTGCAGGTTGCCTCCGTCGGTCCACAGGCCGGGACCGAGGTTGTCGTGCACGTAGTTGCGGGTGACCGTGTGCCGCTCGGTCCGCCAGCTCTTGCTGCCGCCGGCCTCCCAGTCCGGGGAGTAGCCGGCCACGCCGTTCGCCGCGATCTCGTTGCCGCTGACGACGGATCCGTTGCCCCAGGCCCCGAAACCGAGCTGGCCCTGGTGGTGGACGAAGTTGGCGGTGACGACGGCGTCGTCGGCCAGGCCGAGGCCGACCCCGTGGTTGTGCCGGACCTCGTTGTGATGGATCCGCCAGCCCGATCCGGACGCGTGCGGGGTGACCTGACGGCTCTCGACCGCGGCCACCTGGGCTTCGTTCGCCGCCTGCTCGAGGACGAGGTTGGCGACGGTGACGTCGTCGACCACGGCCTGGACGAGGCTGGGTGCGACCGCCTGCTCCACCAGTCGGCCGGCCGGATCGTCTCCGATCGTGATCGTGTTGGTGGCGTAGTCGGCGTGGAAGGTGCCGGAGGTGACGGCGGCCGCCTCGTTCACCCGTCGGAGCGGCTGCTTGTCCAGGAAGACGTCTTCGGCGTACGCACAGGTCGGCACGGAGTCCAGGCACTCGCCGTGGGTGCCGGGCGTCGCCGGGAGGAAACCCTTGGCCGACCACGTGCTGCCGGAGTTGTGCCAGCCGGACAGCACCTTCGAGCCGCTGATCACGGCGCCCAGGTGACCGATCAACGAGTCGCCTTCCTTCGGCACCAGCGGTTGCTCGAGGCGATGCGTGCCGGGGGAGAGGCAGTACGTCGTGCCTGCCGCGTGGGTGTCGATGATCGGCTGGAGGTCGTCGGACGGATCGACCGGGACGCCGTCACAGGATCGGGACACCGGGCCGACGGGTTCAGTCGGGCCGGCGCGCACGGATGGTGCCGACCCGGTCCGGTCGAAGGACCACGACGCGGCGAACACCGCCACCAGCACGCACCCGGCCGCAATCCACCGCCGCCGGACCGTCGTCACCGCAGACCCCGACCCGCGGCCCCACCCCGACCCGCGGCCCCACCCCGACCCGCGGCCCCACCCCGACCCGCGGTCCCCGAGTCACCCCGGCTCGCGTCCCCGGCCCCGCGCCGGCCTTCGGGGACGGCGCGGAACCACGGCCGGATCGTGGTCACGGCCACGCCGATCCCGACCGCTGTCCATAGCAGAGCCGCCACCTGAGGTCCTTCGAGCTGCGGATCGAAAATGCACGACACCAGCACGGCCGTCGTCACCATCACCGACAGCACAGCCACCTGCCGTCTGGTGTGTTCCCCTTCCCGGGCCAGCCGCCGGCAACCGGTGATCATCCGCCAGTACCAGGCCAGCCACAGCCCGATCCAGAGCGCCAGTCCGACCACGCCCATCCGGGCGAGGATGTGCAGGTGCGAGTTGTGCGGACTCCGCAGGGTGTCCTTGCCGGCGTCGTACACGCCGACCTCGGTCGCCAGGTTCTGTCCGAAGCCGGAGCCGTCGACGAGGTGGCCGTCGGTCATTTGCTTGTCGAGGATCCGCGTCCACAGCTCCTGGCGCCCCTCGACGGTGCCGCCCAGGTTGCCCGGTGTCTCCTCACCGCCGAGGCTCACCACGTTGGCGACCAACTGGGACGCCGAGAAGTCCCGGCCCTGCAGGCCGCCGAGCGGCACCTTCAACGACAGCAGCGACGCCATGCCGAGCCCGATCGTGACCACGAGCACGAGACGGACGACGAGACCCGCGCGCCGGCGCATCAGCGCCAGGCCGATGGCTCCTCCGGCCAGCACACCCAGTAGGCCGCCGCGGTTCTGGGTCGCGGCGAGCGCGATGACGGCGAGGGCCAGGAGACTCCAGCCGGCGCGGCTGCGCGGGCTGCGTTCGCCGGGCAGGAGCCACATGCAGCCGAGGACGAGCAGCGCCGCGATCGCTGCGCTCCCGGGCTTGTGCGACAGCACCGACACGGTGGTGAACGGAACCTTCGGAGCGTCCTCGGCGAGTGGTGACAGCACCACGGCGAACGGCAACCACAGCAGCAGCCACGGGACGAACCGGGACAGCTGGGAGATCAGCCGGTCCAGCAGGTCCGGCGACTTGGCGAGCGCCGCGATGACGAAGTACGCGAACAAGCAGTAGAACCAGAGCGCGGCATCGCGCAGCGCGTCCAGCTGGTAGGTGGCGACGCCGGGGACCGTGCGGATCAGCCCCCACAGAGCGAACGCGGTCAGCAGGGCGAGCACCGGCTCGTCCCTGGCCGGCACCAGGAAGTACCTCGTGGCCGCGAGCGTCGCGACCACGCCGAGCCCGAGCATCAGCTCGCCGACGTACAGCGAGCTGCCGGGCAGATGCAGGTAGGCGAAGGCCCGGTCGAACAGCAGGTAGCCGCCGAGCAGCGGACCGAGCAGCCGGCCGTAAAGCACGAAGAGGCGGCCACCGGTGTCCGGCGGCTGCAGGGCGACCGGTCGGTACTGCGCCGCGGGCGACGGCATCCCGCGTCAACCCCGGGAGACGCGCGCGTTCTTGGACGACTGGAAGGCGAACTGCCGGGTCGGTACGGCGTACTCCGGACGCCGAGCAGTCCGCGCGAGCAGCCGGCGAACGAACTTCGGCCCCCGGCCCGTCCGCCGGTAGACGTACCCGACGAGACCGGACTGGACCTGGTCCAGTTGCTCGACCATCCGGACGTGGTCCTGGATCCGTTCACCCGACTCGAGGACGACCACGGCCGCGTCGGAGTCCTGCACCAGGTCGACGGCGTTCGCCAGCCGCAAGGGCGACGGACTGTCGATCAGCACGAGCTCGAACGCCGACTTCGCCTCGGCGATCAGCTTGTCCACCGCCTCGGCGTACGCCGCACCCGTGGTCCGGCTGACGCGGACAGGACCCGCGCGAAGGACGGTGACGTCGGCGTGGAGCGGACTGGTCTCGACGCAGTCCGACACCGGCCGGCAGCCGGCGACCACCTGTTCGAAGCCGTCCGCCTGCGGGCTGCCCGGCAGCAGGAGCCCGGTGAGCGAGGCCGAGGACGCGTCGGCGTCCACCGCCAGCACCGGCGTCCCGCTCTCGGCGACCGCGAGCGCGACGTTGGCGACGACCGTACTGCGCTCGACGTCCGAGCCGGCGGAGACGAAGGCGACGGCCAGCCGGTCGTCCTTCGCGGCGCGGAGGCGTTCGACCGAACCGGCGGTGAACCGGAACGCCTCGGCCGCCGGAGACTGCGGGTCGGTCGCCACCGGCAGCGGATCGGTAGCGGTCGAGAGGTTGGACAGCAGCTGCTTCGGCCCGGCCGGCGGGATGTCGCCGATGAGCGGCGCGTCGTAGATCGCGACCGGATCGAGCCGGTCGTCGAGTCGCCGCCGGCGGGCCGCCCGGAGGTACGCGATCGCACCGCCCAGCACGAGACCGGCGGCGATGCCGATCGCGCCGGCCCGCTTGGAGTTCGCGTTGATCGGCACCTGCGGCTCGGCGGCCCACGCGATGGTCGGATGGGTGGCCAGGTCCAGTTGCAGCTGGACCAGGGTCTGGGTCCGCTGGTTCTGCAGGTCGGTCAGCTGGCCGGCGGTGCGGGTGTCCCGGATGGCCCGTTCGAGGGCGGCGACCTCGTCCGCGCCCTGAGCGGCGATCGCGGCGGACCGGGCCTCGTCGAAGGCCTGCAGGAACGCGTTCGCGCCGGTCTGCGCCACCCGGGCGCTCGGCCAGGTGAACGTCACGGCGACGATGCTTGCCCCGAACGCCCCGGGCTGGGCGCCCTCGGGCGGCGTGATCTCCAGCGACTTGCTCTCACCGGTGAAGTCGCGGATCGACAGCACCGTGTCGTTCAGGCCAGCGTTCGCGATCCGCACCGCCCGGTCGGCGACGTCCTGCGACTGCAGGAGCAGCACCTGGCTGTCGAAGTACTGCTCGCGGGAGTCGCCCTGCGCGAGGGCGCTCTGCGGCACCGTGACGGTGGCGTAGGCGCGGTAGACCTCGGTCTGCGTGAGTGAGTACCCCACTGCCGCCGCGGCCACCAGCACCGTGATGATCGCGACCATGAGCCGGTAGCGGCGCATCGCGCCGAACACGGTCGGCTCGAACCGTCCCCCTTCGATGGTGGTGGCCATCAGGCCTCACCTCAGTCCCTCCCCTGGACTTCGGTACACCGCCCCAACAACAGTGCGCCCCCTCTCCGGCGATGATAGACGGACAGTCGCCCAAAGTGACACCTTTGATCGAAAAAATCACACTCCGTAAACGAAACCGCCCAGTCTGCTGATCACTCAACCAGATGAGGAAGATGGTTGCAGAAACCAACTATCTAGGTATAGTTGGGTTATGCAACTAGCTCAGGAACCCCTCGTCCCGGGGGTGGAGCGGGACACGCCCGCGCAGGAGCTGCTCGAAGGGGTCAGTTCGCTGATTCGCGCCGTACGGTGCGTGGATCATCGGCACCTCGCACCCGAGGGCGGGCTCAAGCGCGCGGACGCGAGCGTGCTCAAGATCCTGCTGCGGGACGGTGAGCAGCGCGGCGGGGAGCTCGCCGCCAAGCTCGGCGTCGACGCGTCGGTCGTGAGCCGGCAGTTGAGTGCCCTGGAGGCCGACGGACTGGTGAGCCGCCGGCCGGACCCGGCCGACGCGCGGGTCGGGCTCGTCAGCCTGGCGCCCCGCGGCAAGGCCCAGCTGGACGCTCTGTACGCCTCCTACACCCACCATCTTCGCGCCGTCCTCGCCGATCTCGACGACGATGCGCTGCTCGCCGCTGCCGACACCATGCAGCGGATCGCGCACGCCATCACCGAGGTCAACCGAGGCGTCCGGCGTACCACGCAATCGACTGGAGACCGATGACTGTCACCGAGACCCGGCGTGCGGTGCCCACCGCGCCGGAACTCACCCACCGCGAGATCCTCGAGATCCTGATCGGCCTGCTCGCCGCGCTGTTCACCGCGATGCTGAGCTCCACGATCGTCAGCAACGCGTTGCCGACGATCATCGCCGACCTCGAGGGCTCCCAGACGCAGTACACCTGGGTGCTGACCGCGAGCCTGCTGGCGACCACGGTGTCGACGCCGGTCTGGGGCAAGCTCGCCGACCTGATGAGCAAGAAGCTGCTGGTGCAGCTGGCGATCTCGCTGTTCGTGGTCGGTTCGGCGCTGGCCGGGCTGGCCCACAACGTGCCGTTCCTGATCGGTGCCCGGGTCCTGCAGGGGCTCGCGATGGGCGGCCTGATGGCGCTGGCGCAGGCGATCATCGGCGCCGCGATCCCGCCGCGCAACCGCGGCCGGTACTCCGGCTACATGGGCGCGGTGATGGCGGTCGCGACCGTCAGCGGTCCGCTCATCGGCGGCGTCATCGTCGACACCTCGTGGCTCGGCTGGCGCTGGTGCTTCTACGTCTGCGTCCCGCTGGCCGTGATCAGCCTGGTGATCCTGCAGAAGTACCTGCACCTGCCGATCATCAAGCGCCGGGTCCGGATCGACTACCTCGGCGCCGTGCTGATCAGCGTCGCCGCGAGCCTGCCGCTGATCTGGGTGACGTTCGCCGGTCACGACTTCGGCTGGCTCTCCTGGCAGTCCGCGCTGTTCGTCGGCGGCACCCTGCTGTTCGGCGTCCTCGCCGTCGTCGTCGAGAACCGGGCCGCGGAGCCGCTCGTCCCGTTGAACGTCGTCCGGGAACGCACCACCGCGCTGGCGATCGTGGCCAGCCTCGCCGTCGGCGTCGCGATGTTCGGCAGTGCGCTGTTCCTCGGTCAATACTTCCAGGTGGCCCGCGGTTACAGCCCGACCGAGGCCGGCCTGCTCACCATCCCGATGATGCTCGGCTCGTTCCTCGGATCGGTCGGCTCCGGTCAGCTGATCACCCGGTACGGGAAGTGGAAGCGCTACCTGGTTGCCGGAGGCATCCTCCTGGTCGGCGGCCTGGTGATCCTCGGGACGATCGACCACACCACGCCGTACTGGTACGTCGGTCTCGGCATGCTCGCGATGGGTCTCGGTATGGGCATGACCATGCAGAACCTGGTGCTCGCCGTACAGAACACCGTCGACGTGTCGCAGATCGGTGCGTCGAGCGCGACGGTCGCGTTCTTCCGCAGCCTGGGTGGCGCGGTCGGCGTCTCCGCGCTCGGCGCCGTACTCGCGGTGCGGGTGAAGGACCTGATCGTCCAGGGCCTGCTCGCCGGTCCCGGTGGAGCCGAGGCGGCGCGGAAGCTGGAGGAAGGGGGTTCGGGTACGAGCCTGCTCGACGTCAACCACCTGCCGCCGCAGCTGGCCGAGCTCGTGCGGCAGTCGTACGGCGACGCGACCGGCCGGATCTTCCTGATCGCGGCGGCCTGCGCCCTGGTCAGCCTGATCGCGGTCCTCTTCATCAAGGAGGTCCCCCTCCGCAAGACCGTCGCCAAACTCGACGTCGACCTGGACGACTAGCTCTCGGGTGGGTGCAGGCCGTCGAGCGTGCGGGTCCGCAGGTTCGGTGACCGCACCAGCCAGAGCACGGCGAGCAGGCCGCCCGCGGCGGAGACGAGGAGGGTTTCCCGGACACCGATCCAGGTGCCGAGGAACCCTCCGACCACCGCGCCGAGCGGCCTGATGCCGTAGTTGATGCTGCTGTACGCGCCGGACACCCGGCTGCGCATGTGGTCGTGCGTGACCGCGGCCTGCAGCGAGTTGTTCGGTACGTCGAAGCACATCACCGCGAACGCGCCGACGAACTCGGCCGCGGCCAACGCCGTCGCCTTGACCCAGGTCGGTCCGTCGGCGAGCGCGGCGATCGCGACCGAGCCCGGGAAGACGACGGCTCCGGCGGCGATCAGCGGCCCGACACCGATGAGCCGGCTCAGGGGAGCGGCGGCGACCGCGCCGACCAGCCCTCCCGCTGCTCCGATGCCGAAGGCCAGGCCGATCGTCCCGGCCGACAGTTGCAGCTCGCGACTCGCGAACAGGACGAGCAGCGCGGTGCTGATCAGGTTGAAGAAGTTGACGGTGGTCGAGCAGCCCAGGCTGCGGCGGAGGTACGGGTGCCGGAGCAGGTACCGCATCCCCGCCCGGGCCCGGCGCAGCAGCGGTTCCGGCTGCTCGTCAGCCGCGCCCGGGACGACGTCCATCCGGCTGAGCTGGATCGCGGAGAAGACGAACGTCGCGGCGTCCACGACGATCGCGACCGGCGCCGTCAGCCACTGGATCAGGCCGCCGCCGACCGCGGGGCCGCCCATGAAGGACAGCGAGCGGGTCGCCGAGAGCTTGCTGTTCGCCTCGAGGAAGTGCTCGCGGTCGACGAGCCGGACGAAGAAGGCGGCGTACGCGGTGTTGAACACGACATGCGCCGCGCCGGCCAGGATCGCGACCGCGTACACGTGGCCGAGGGTCAGCAGGTCGAGCCAGAAGGCCACCGGCAGCGTGAGCAGCAGAACCGTGCGGGCGAGGTCGGCCGCGATCATCAGCGGGCGTTTGTCCGCCCGGTGGTCGACCCAGGTGCCGATGAACAGCGACGCGATGTTGGGCAGCCAGACCGCGGCGGTCAGCAGGCCGACCTGGCTGGGGGAGGCGTCGAGCATCGTCACGGCGATCAGCGGTAGCGCGAGCTCGCTGATCCGGTCGCCGAACTCGGACACGCCCTGGGCCGACCAGAAGCGCCGGAACCGGCGGTCACGCCACAGGCTGGTGACTGCTTGCGTGGCCACGATCAGTCCGTCGCCTCAGGCAACGACAGCCGGATGAGCCGGAGTGAGCGCGCACCGTCGGGGGTCTGGCCGGCGTCGCGGCGCCGGACGTACGGCGCGAGCAGCTCCTCGATCGCGGACTCGATCGCCTCGGCCTCCGCCGCCGTCACCAGCAGCCGGGTGTTGGCCGATCCGGCTACCCGGCTCCACTCCGGCTCGAGATTCGGCTCGGTCTCGGCCAGCCACCGCTGAGTCGTCTCGAGCGATTGGTTCATCATCTCGGTGCGGAGGAGGCGGCCGGCTTCGGCGCCTTCGGGGGTGTCGGGCATCTCGTAGCGGAAGCCGCGGGCGACCGCCTTCCACCAGCGCTGCCGCTTGTCCCCGTCCGGTGACGGCTCGTCGACGACCAGGCCGAAGGTCGCCAGGTGGCGCAGGTGCCAGCTCGTGACCGACGGTGACGCGCCCACGTGCTCGGACAGCCGGGTCGCCGTCGCCGGGCCGTTCTTCTGCAGCCAGCTGAGCGCGGCGAGCCGGACGGGGTGCGCGAGCGCCCGCATGGCCTGCGGGTCGGTGATCTCGAAGTCGCCGTACGGATTCCTGAGAGACATGTTTCGAGAGTAATCTCTCAGATCTCGCCGGGGCAACACCTACCGTGGCGGCGCACGCCGGTGGAAACTTCTTCGGACCGGGAAGGAACCGGGTGCCGTGGTCGCGCGTGTTAGCCGTGAGACGACCGGTGGGGAGGGGCGAGCGTGCAGGACTTCGACGGCGATCCGGCGGCCGACGTCGCCGCGCTGTACCGGCGGACCTGGCCCCGGCTGATCGGCGTACTCGTGTCGATCGGAGGTTCCCGGGCGGACGCCGAGGAGGTCGCCCAGGACGCGTACGTGAAGCTGCTCGGTCGTTGGGAGTCGATCCGCCGGTACGACGACCCGGAGGCGTGGGTGCGGGCGGTCGCCGTACGGACGCTGATCAGCCGGTTGCGGCGGCAGCAGGTCGCGACCCGGGCGCTGGCGCGGCTCAAGGGGCGACCGGCCGAGGTCCGCGGACCGGACGGGGACGCGCTCGACGTGGCCGCGGCGCTGGCCCGGATCACGCCGGCGCAGCGGGCGGTCGTCGTACTGCACCACGTCATGGATCTGCCGATCGAGCAGATCGCCGAGGAACTGCAACTGCCACCCGGCACGGTGAAATCGCGGCTTGCCCGGGCGCGCCAGGCGCTGGCGCCGTTGCTTGTCGTGAAGGAGGTCCCGGATCATGCGTGAGCTGCCGACCAAGGTGCTCGTCCAGTACGTCGACGAGCACACGCCGGAGGAGGCTCCGCCGTTCGAGTACGTCGAGCGTGCCGTCCAGGCGCGGCGTCGCCGGCGTACCGTGCTGACGACCGCGGCCGCGGTGGTCGCCGTGGCCGGTGCAGTCGTGGCGACCGTGGACCTGCCGCGCGCCGAGCAGGAGCCCGCCGGACCCGAGACGACACAGACCACACCGACGCCGAACTACCTCGACGACGGCCCGCCACCGGCGCAGTTCAAGGTCGGTACGACGCTCCTGGTGCTGGCGGCGGAGGTGCCGATCTCGTCCGCGGAGGTGGATCCGCTCAGCCCGACGGAGCTCGTGCTCGAGGTGCCGCGCGATCCGTACGTCGCGGAGCCGTGCGTGCCGACCACCGTCGTACGCATCCTGTCGCAGGACGCGTCGACCGTGCGGGTGGCGGCGTACCGCTACACGGTCGGGCCGGATCAGAGCGAGGGCCGGCAGTGCGTCAAGCCGCGCGAGACCCCGACTGTCGTCCACCTCGACCTGCGCACACCCGTCGGCGACCGCACGGTGTACGCCGGCAGCACCGGCTACCGCACCCTCCTGAACTGACGCCTCGCCGGGGTGGACCGCGACCACCCCGGCGAGGACGTCTAACCACACCCCCTCACGTGCGCTGGGCGCGGACGGATTCGCGGTTGGGGCGGGGCGCGGTGGTCGCCGACGGGGCGGTGTGGGGCCAGGTCCAGGCGTAACGCAGGATCAGGGCGAGAAGGATCACTTCCAGGGCGATGCCAAGGCCGTAGAAGAACAGCCAGGACTCGCCCAGGGCGTTGAATGCCGTGACGGGGACGTACAGCGACGCCACGATCAGGTTCGCGATGCGGTTCGACCTGGCGGGCAGCGTCACCGACAGCACGATCATGAGGATCGGGACGGCCACGAGGGCCAGTGCCGTGGTCGAGAAGGTCTGGGAGAGGTCGAACTCGAAGACCCGGCCGGCGAGGATGTCTTCGACGACGCCGGGCGTGAAGAAGTTGAGAATGTCCACGTAGACGTACAGGAACATGAAGCTCGTCCACGCTGCGGCGAGCTTGGCTCTCACCGGGACCGGCTGGTCGTCCAGTGTGGTGGTGGGACGGGGTGTTCTCATCATGGGCTCCGTTGTTCTGCTGAGGATCGGTAGGTCCACGATCGGTGAGCCCGGCGGCGGGTACGTCGGCCTGGGGGCCGGAGTTCGCCTGGCCGATGGCATGGTCTGTCCCTCGTACTTTCGGCCAGTACGCCGAGGCGCACCGATCCCTAGACTGAAGCCGTGGTCACTGTCCGGCGCTCCATCTGGCATGAGCCGCGGCCTGCTGGCGCCCCACCCATCGGTCGTCTCGACTGGCTGCTGGTGGGCGTGTTCACGGCCGCCGCCTTGGTCGAGGGCATCGCGCGGCCGGGCTTGGCCTGGCGACCGCTGGTGACGGTGCTCGCCCTGGCGCTGATGCCTGCCCTGCTCTGGCGGCGGGCCCGCCCCCTGATGGCTGCCCTGGTCGGGTGGGGCGTCGCCGGGCTGCTGTCGGCCCTCCAGTTGACCACGCCCGCCGGGGACCTCGGCCTCTACGCGATGATGGCCGACCTGATCCTGCTCTACTCCCTGGTGCGGTGGGGCTCGGGACGGGAGATTGTCGTGGGGACGGCGTTCGTGGCAGTCGTCGTCGGCCTGGGGATGTACGCCTCCTCCGCGGGCTGGGCCGATGCTTTCGGCGGGAGCGTCCTCTTGCTGTTGTTCGTCGCCCTCGCGGCGGTGTTCCGCTACCGCGCGGACCTCTGGCATCGCCAGCAGCGCGAGATCCGCAATCAGGAGCGGGTGGCGTTGGCGCGAGAGCTGCACGACACCGTGGCCCACCACGTCTCGGCCATCGCGGTGCAGGCGCAGGCCGGTGGCGTGGTCGCCGGCCTCCAGCCCGAGAAGGCCGCCGAGGTCCTGGCCGCGATCGAGTCCGAAGCGTCGCGAACCCTGGCGGAGATGAGATCCATGGTCCGGGTGCTACGTGAGGAGGACGACGTCGCCTACTCACCGCAGCCCGGTGTCGCGGACCTGCCCGCCCTGGCGCGCGCCGACGCGACGCCCACCGTCGAGGTCTCGCTGGACGGTTCGTCGGCCCGGCTGGCACGACCCGTGGACGCCGCGCTCTACCGGCTCGCGCAGGAGTCGCTGACGAACGCCGTACGGCACGCCCGGAGCGCGACCCGCGTCCAGATCGACGTACGCCGGGAGGGCGACGCCGTCAGGCTGCGTGTCAGCGACGACGGGCAGACCGAGCTGGGGCCGGCCCCGGTGCCTGGGTTCGGCCTGCTTGGCATGGCCGAACGCGCCCAGCTCCTCGGCGGATCGCTCTCCGCGGGACCGGCGCCCGAAGGTGGCTGGGTGGTCGAGGCCGTGCTGCCGGTGGAGGCGCCGGCATGAGCATCCGTGTTGTCGTGGCCGACGACCAGGACCTGGTCCGGACCGGGTTGGTGATGATCCTCGGCGCGCAACCCGACGTGGAGGTCGTGGGGGAGGCAGCAGACGGGCTCGCAGCACTCGACCTGGCGACCCGGCTGCGTCCCGATGTCCTCCTCGTCGACATCCGGATGCCCGGGCTCGACGGCGTCGAGGTCACGCGGCGCCTGGCCGGGCCGGACGTGCGGGACCCGATGGCGGTCGTCGTGATCACCACCTTCGATCTCGACGAGTACGTCCTCGGCGCCCTCCGCGCCGGCGCCCGCGGCTTCCTGCTCAAGGACGCCGGGCCGGCGCTCCTCGTGCAGGCCATCCACGCGGCGGCCACCGGCGACGCGCTGATCGCCCCCAACGTCACCCGCCGGCTGCTGGCGACCTTCGCCGACCAGGCGCCGGTAGTACCCTTCCAGCCCGTCGACCCGCTCACCGAGCGCGAGGAGGAGGTGCTCGCGCTGGTGGCACGGGGCCGGACCAACGCCGAGATCGCCACCGAGCTCTACGTCGGCCTGAGCACTGTCAAGACCCACATCGCATCGTTGATGACCAAACTCGGCGCCCGCAACCGCGTCGAGATCGCCATGTGGGCCCACGACACCAAACGCGTCCGAGCCGGTTAGCGGGTGCAGCTCGCAGCGTTCGGACCGGCCGCGGACGGCACCGTCGATGGCCCGACCCGCTCGCGGTGACGCTTCACGACCACGCGGAGGCCTTCCTCGCGCCACTGCGGTGAGTGCATGTGCGGTTGACGCGAGGGCGGTTGCTGGTTGGGGCGCGCCGCTCCAGCGTCCGTCGGCTCCACATCTCATCCGCCGGAGATGGTGATCGGCATCCCCGGTCCGCGCTCGCCGGAGGCGCAAGAGAACAGCCGCCGCGTAGCGGTGTCCTTTGAGCGGTGTCCTTCAGGTGCGGAGCGTGCGGCGCCAGATGGTGCTGGTCAGGTCGGGGTGCATGCCTAGCGAGGTGTAGAGGCGTAGCGCGGGGGTGGGGTTGGAGGTGTCTACGTGGAGGATGGTGCCGGAGCGGCCGGTGGAGGAGTCGGTGGCGAAGGCGTCCCGCAGGAGGAACTTGGCCAGGCCGCGGCCGCGGGCGGAGGGGATGACGGCGAGGCGACCGATGTACCCGCAGTTGTCGGTGCTGACGAAGTTGTCGTTGCACTCGGCAACGGCTACGGCGCGGCCGTCGAGCTCGACCGTGGTCAGTTGGGACCAGTCGAACGTGGACCGGCTCTCGCGGGACGCCGCCCAGTCGTCGTACGGCCGGGTATCGGCGCCCGGCTGGCTGCTGAACGCTTCCACGAGTATGGCGTGCGCGGCCCGGCGGGTCGTGTCGTCGAAGGCTCCGCGGCGTACGACGGCGCCGGGTGGAACGGGCGGCCGCTCGACCGGGCCGTCGAAGGTGATACGCATGCGGTGGATCGACGTACCGATCGTGAAGCCTCGATCGGCCACGATCTTCGCCAGGAATTCGTCCTGCTGGATCACCCCGACGCTCACCACCACCTCACCGGGACCCGCCTGCCGGGCGCGCTCGACGCAGCGGTCCAGCAGCCACCCGGCCACCTCGGGGAGCTCGCTCAGCACCTCGAGACCGACCCTCGTGCCGTCACTGTTCACCGCGGCCGTCGCCGACCCGGCGAACTCCCCACGGCGATCGAGCACGACCCACCCGTCGGTCTCCGGCGAGAACCCCGGATCGCGCAGGTAATTCGCCACATCTTCGGCACTGTGCTTGGCGAACCCGAGCAACGCCCGCGTGTACGCCGAACTCCGCTCACCGATCAACCCGGCGTCGTCGACGGACATCGCCCGCACCGTGAAGCCCCGCAGCACGCGACCACCTCCCGCCGCCGGACGGAGGACGAGGGTGAGCCGGCGGTCATCCCGACATCGTGGTGAATGACCGCCGGGCTGTCGAACTGATTAGCAGGCCTTGTCCCAGTCGAGGTCGCAGGTGGGTTGGGCGGTCTTCAGTGTGCTGACCGTGGGGATCGCGGCCTGGTCGGACCAGGAGGCGAGGGTGACGCCGACGGCGTCCTCGATCGAGCGTGGGCTGACCAGGTAGTTGTTGCTCATCATCGAGAACACCAGCTTGCGGCCGTCGGCGTTGGTGACGTACCCGGACAACGCCGTGACGCCGGTGAGCGAGCCGGTCTTCGCGTGCAGGTTGTTGGCGGCCGGGGTGTTCGCCATCCGGCTGCGCAGCGTGCCGCCGGTGAAGCGGTCCGGGTTGCCCGCGATCGGCAAGGCGTCGTACCACTGCTGCCACCACGGCTCCTGCTGAACCGCGATCAGCAGGTCGGTGATGCTGTCGGCGGTGACGTTGACCTTGCGGGACAGGCCGGAGCCGTCGGACAGCCGGATCGTGCTGGTGTCGACGCCGACGCTCTGCGCGTAGTCGGTGACCACGCCGAGACCCGCCGGCCAGCTGCCCTCCGCTTCGGCGACCGCACCCATCGCCTTTACCAGCGTCTCGGCGTGCATGTTGTTGGACAGCTTCATGAACGGGTTCATCAGTTCGCCGACCGTCATCGACTCGTCCCGGGCGAGCACCCGGGCGGTGGCGGGGGACGCGGCGCTCTTGATCCGGCCGATGACGCTGATGCCCTCGGCCGCGAGCGCCCGCCGGAACACGTCGGCCGCGTAGACCTGCGGCTCCCAGACCGTCACCCACTCCGTACCGACCGACGCGCCGAGCGGCACGGAGCCGGTGACCCGGACGATGTTCGTGCCGTGCTCGCGCTCGATGGACAGCGTGTTCGACGACCCGGCCGCACCGGTCTTCGCGGTGCTGACGAGCTTGAGTACGCCGTTCGCCGGCACCAGCGTGAGCTTCACCGGAGCGCCGACCGTGGCGCCGGGCCGGCTCTCGACGATCGCCGTACCCGAGTCGTAGTCGGTGTTCGGGGCCAGCGTCAGCGCGGAGATCTGGGCCGAGTAGTAGAACGGCTCGTCGTCCCACGCCCAGCTGTCGCCGAGACGGATGTGGTCGAAGTACGTGTCGTCCGCGACCAGGTCGCCGATGACGCGCTTCACGCCGGACTGCGCGAGTTGCTTGGCCAGGCCGGCGTAGTCGGACTGCAGGGCCGTCGGGTCGCCGTACCCCTTGAGGTAGAGGCTGCCGAGCAGCGTGCCGCGGTGGACCGGCCCGGTGGCCAGGACATCGGTGCGGAAGCGGTACGACGGGCCGAGGACGTCCATCGCGGCCGTCGAGGAGAACAGCTTGGTGTTGGACGCGGGCAGCATCCGCTGGCCGCCGTTCCGGTCGTAGAGCGTTTCGCCGGTCGTCGCGTCCCGGACCACCAGCGCGACCTGTGAGCCGTCGTAACGGCTGTCGTCCAGCAGCGTGTCCAGGCGCGTTTGCAACGGCGTCGCCTGGACGGCGGTCGGCGCCGTACCCGACTGCAGCGCGACCCCGCCGGCGGCCGTCGCCAGAACGGCTACGGCAGTGACCACCCCACGCCCCGACACTCTCGGTAAGAACTTCACGAGAACTCCCCTCAACCCAGGCGGAAACCAACTAGCGGGAGTCAACACCCCGGAGGCCCCTGGGTCCAGTGATCAGCCCGATCGACCTCTGGTCATCCAGGTGAATCGATGGAAAAGTTCCCTCCACAGGTATCCGCCCCACCTGAGGAGTCCCCATGCGACGACTTCTGACCGCCCTGCTCGTGGTGCTCGGCCTCTCCACCCTGCTGTCACCGCCGGCCCACGCGGCGGCTGTCTTCCCCGCCCAAATCATCGGCGAGGACTTTCCGGACCCGGATGTGTTCGAGAAGAACGGCACTTGGTACGCGTACTCGACGAACAACGGCCGCGGCCACGTGCCGACCGCGACCGCTCCGAGCCCCAACGGTCCGTGGACGATCCGCGGCGACGCGATGCCGGGCGGCCCGTCGTCCGGCTGGGCGCAGCCCGGCCGCACCTGGGCGCCGGACGTCCACCCGAACCCGGACGGCAGTTACACACTCACCTACACGGCTTGGCACAAGGCGTCCGGCCGGCAGTGCATCGGGGTCGCGACCGCATCCTCGCCACTCGGCCCGTTCGCCCCGGTCGGCAGCCAGCCGCTGATCTGCCCGCTCGACCGCGGCGGCGCCATCGACGCGAACACCTTCGTCGCCAACGACGGCACCCGCTACCTGGTCTGGAAGAACGACGGCAACGCCATCGGACAGCCGTCGACGCTGTGGCTCACGCGTACGGCGAACAACGGCACGACCCTGGTCGGCGGGAACGCCGTGCTGCTCACCTCCAGCGGGATCATCGAGGCACCCGACCTGGTCCAGCGTGGCAGCCAGTACGTGCTGTTCTTCTCCAGCGGCGGCTACACCGACTGCAACTACCTCACGTCGTACGCGACGGCTCCGAGCCTGGGCGGTCCTTGGACGACGGCGTACCGGCCGTTGATGACGACAGCGACGTTCGACAACCACATCTGCGGGCCGGGTGGCGCGGACTTCGTCGGCGACAAGGTATTCGTGCACGGGTGGGTCGGCGGGTCGCGGCACCTGTACGTCGCCGACCTCGGCTGGGCCAACGACTACCCGGTCGTCCGCGGCAGCCGGGTCCGGTACGAGGCCGAGCGCGGGACGTTGAACCACTGCGTCGTCCGGTCGAACGCGGCCGGGGCGTCGGACGGGAAGGTGGTCGCGTACATCGACTACGCGGACTCATGGGTCGAGAACACCGTGTACGCACCGAGCGCGGGCGGTTACACGCTGCACGTCGGATACGCGAACGGCTCGGGCGCCACCGCCAGCCACGGCGTCGTTGTCAACGGCAACAGCCAGGGATCGGTCAGCTACCCGGCGACCGGCTGGGACAACTGGCGGCAGAGCTCGGTGCCGGTCACGCTGAACGCCGGCTGGAACACGATCCGCCTCACGAAGGGTGAGCTGTACGCCGAAGTGGACTACCTCGAGGTTCAGTAAGGGCTCAGGGAAGTGCCGGGTGGGTCCCGGACCGGACCCGGGATCCACCCGTCCCGGTGCGTGGCGCACCGCCTCCGTGCTGCACGATGCCTCGTAGGCTCGGTAGAGCACAGCGGCAGCGACGGGGAGCACGATCCAGGAGATGGCGAAACCACCTGAGCAGGTGTCCGGGGACCGGCGACGACCACGTCGCCCGGTCTGGCTGGACCTCGGCCGCCGGACCGGCCGGGGCCTGCAGGCGATGCTGTTCGGCGGACTCGCCTCGCTGGTCTCGCTGATGATCACCTTCTGGACGCTGCCGCAGATCAGCAGCGACGGCCGGCTGCCGATCCTGCGCCTGGTCGTCCTGCTGGCCGTGTTCAGCATGCTGATGCGCTGGGTGCTGGCCGGGATCGCGATGCTGATCGGCTCGATCGGCGTCCTGGTCGGCGGCCTGCTGTCGCAGTTCGGCGTGGTCTACCTCGGCATCACCGTCGACCCCGGCGTGAACCTGCACGGTGGCGTCGAGGCACCGGTGATGGTCGCCGTCGTGATGGCGTCGGTGAGCGCGTTCGTCGGCTGGATCGCGTACGCCGGCAGCGACGACGCGTACGTCGCCGAGGTCATGCGGGTCGTCCACCGGCGGGCCCGCAAGATCACGCCCGCCCCGAAGACCGGCCTGCTGATCATCCAGATCGACGGACTGTCGGCGCCGCTGCTGAACTGGATGGTCCTGGCCGGCAACCTGCCGAACCTGGGCGGCTGGATCCGCGACGGCCGGCACTCGATGGTCGGCTGGCACACCGGCGTACCGTCGACGACCCCGGCCAGCCAGGCGGGCATCCTGCACGGCGGCTCGGGGCAGATCCCGGCGTTCCGGTGGTACGAGAAGGAGACCGCCCGGGTGATGGTGACCAACCGCGGCCGGGACGCGGCCGAGCTCGAGAAGCGGATGTCGACCGGACGCGGCCTGCTCGCCGACGGCGGCGTCAGCATCAGCAACAACTGGTCCGGGGACGCCGAGCGGTGCGAGTTGGTGTTCAGCCGCGCCTCGCTGCCGAGCCACCGCAGCCGCGGGTACGTCCGGTTCTTCTCCAGCCCGCAGGGTGCCGCCCGCGGTCTGGTGCTGTGTGTCGCCGAGATGGTCAAGGAGTTGCACCAGGCCCGCCGCCAGCGAGCGCGGCACCTGGTCCCGCGGGTCAAACGCGGCGGCGCGTACATCGTCCTCCGCGCGATCACGAACGTGCTGCTGCGCGACCTGAACGTCTCGCTGATCACCGACGAGCTGGTGAAGGGGACGCCGGTGATCTACTGCGACTTCGTCGACTACGACGAGGTCGCCCACCACGCCGGCCCGACCCGGGCCGAGTCACTGCAGACCCTGGAGGGTCTCGACCGTGTGCTCGGCGCGCTGCAGCGGATCATCGACATCCTGCCGCACTCGTACGAGATCGTCGTCCTGTCCGACCACGGCCAGAGCCAGGGCTCGACGTTCCAGCAACGGTACGGCCGGACGCTCACCGAGGTGGTCGACGACCTGGTCGACACCACCAAGGAGCCGGTGGCGGCGGTCGGCAGGACCGAGGGCTGGGGCCCGGTGAACGCGTTCCTGACCGAGCTCTCGCTGGGTGGCAGCGTGGCCGGCTCGGTGACCCGGAAGGCACTGCACGGCAAGGCCCGGGACGGCGAGGTCGAGCTCGGCCCGAAGGACTGCGAGCCGCAGGTCGCCGCCGACGAGCAGATCGTGGTCACCTCGTCCGGCAACCTGGCGCTGCTCTACCTCGCGACCACTCCCGGCCGGGTGCCGCTGGAGGAGATCGAGCTGCTGCACCCGAAGCTGATCCCGGGCCTGGCGACCCACCCCGGCATCGGCTTCGTCGTCGTCGACTCGCTGGCCGAGGGGCCGGTCGCGATCGGGCGGGCCGGAGTCCACGTGCTGCGGACCGGCCGGATCGAGGGGGAGGACCCGCTCGCGTCGTACGGACCGTTCGCGGCCGCGTCGATGCTGCGGCAGGCGGAGATGCCGCACAACGGCGATCTCGTGGTGGTCAGCCGGCTGGACGACTACACCCACGAGGTGGCCGCGTTCGAGGAGCTGGTCGGGTGTCACGGCGGGATCGGCGGCTGGCAGACCGAGGCGGTGCTGGTGCACCCGAGTCGTTGGGCGGTGGACGAGCCTCCCGTAGGCTCCGACGCGGTCCACGCGCTGCTGATCGACTGGCTCGAGCTGCTCGGTCACCGCAAGGACCTCCGGAAGCCGGTCGAGACGAGGGTGGAGGCCTGACGCGTGCGGATCACCTGGTGGGGGCATGCCACCACCACCATCGAGGAGAACGGCACGCGGCTCCTGACCGATCCCGTCCTGACGGCGCGGATCGCGCACCTGCGCCGGCGTCGCGGTCCGGCGCCGTTGCCGGCCGCGGCCGAGTGCGACGCCGTACTGATCTCGCACATGCATGCCGACCACCTGCACCTGACGTCGATCCAGCTGGTCGCTCCGGGCGCCGCGCTGGTGGTGCCGCGGGGAACGGCCCGGCTCATCCAGCAGGAGTTCGGCCGCGAGGTCGCGGACCGGTGCATCGAGGTTGCTCCGGGCAACCAGGTGCGGATCGGTGCGCTGGACATCACCGCCGTGACCGCGCACCACGACGGCCGCCGGCTGCCCTGGTCGTCGTTCAGCGGGCCGGCGCTCGGCTTCCGGGTCGAGGGCTCGCCGAGCGTGTGGTTCGCCGGTGACACCGACCTGTACGACGACTTGGCCGCGGAGGCCGGCCCGGTCGACCTGGCGCTGGTGCCGGTCGGCGGGTGGGGCCCGTCGCTCGGTCCCGGTCACCTGGATCCGGTCCGGGCGGCCGAGGCTGTCCGGCTGGTCGGCGCGCGAGCGGCGATCCCGGTCCACTTCGGGACGTTCTGGCCGATCGGGTGCGACTGGCTGAAGCCGGACCTGTTCCTGCCGCCGGGCGAACGCTTCAAGGACGCGATGGCCGAAGTCGACCCTGCCGTCAAGGTGCAGGTCCTAGAGCCCGGCGAGTCCACCGAGGTCGCCCATGACCGGTGAAACCCACTTCGACGTCTGGTACCTGTTCGCGCTTGCCGGGGCGGTGCTGCTCGGTGCTGTGCTGCCGGTGCTGCCGACGGGGGCGGCGGTGTCGGCGGGTGCCGTGCTGGCGTCGCACCACAATCCGATCGGGCTGGTCGGCGTACTGATCGCGGGGGCGGGCGGGGCGTACGTCGGGGACCTGATCGTGTACGCCGGCTGCCGGTTCGGCGGGGAGCGGCTGGCCAAGCGGGTCGGGTGGTTGCGCGACAACGAGACGCTCGACGCGCTGCGGGACCGATTGGCCGAGCACGAGATCGGGGTGTTGCTGACGTCCCGGCTGATCCCGGGCGGCCGGGTGCCGGTGCTGCTCGCGGCCGGCCTGGCCGGGTACCGCTGGGAGCGGTTCGCGCTCGTGGACCTGGCCGCGTCGTCGCTGTGGGCGGCGGTCTACATGGCGATCGGGCTGATCGGGTACGCGTTGTTCGACGAGCCCTGGCAGGGTGTGCTCGCGGCCATCGTGCTCGTCGTCCTCACCACCGTGGTCAGCACGGTGATCCAGCGCCGGCGCCGCCGGAAGCGCCGGTCGGACGCCGGATGACGCGCTAGACGCCGAAGGACGCGCTGCGGAGCCGCTCGATCGTCTCCGCGTCGCCCTCGAACCGTACGTCGGCCACCTGCTGCCGGCCGAAGCAGAACAGCACCAGCTCCGACGGCTCGCCGGTCACCGTCACCGACCCGAGCTCGGTCGGCTTCTTGGCGACCGACTCCGACCCGTCCGTCGACCGCAGGACGAGGCCGCTCGGCGCCTTCCGGGTCATCGACTTCGCCGCCAGCCGGACCGCCTTCCACAGGCCTGCCTGCTGACCGGGTGGCAGCGTGCGGACGTCGTACGACGGCTGGGCGCGGCGGACGTCCTCGTGGTGGACGAAGTACTCGGTCGTGTTCAGCTGGTGGCCGAACTTGGGCACCGAGTAGATCGAGAACGTCGGCGGCCCGGTGCGGACCTTCTCCACGATCTCGGTGAAGCTGTACTGCGCCTTGGCCCGGGCCATCCGCTTCTCGGTGGTGTCCGACAGTGCCGGGATCATGATCCCCGGCCCGGCCATCAGGTCGGCCTCGCGGACGTACAGGTGCACGGCCAGGTCGTGGGTCGTCCAGCCCTCGCAGAGCGTCGGCCGGTCAGGACCGAGCTGGTCGAAGAGGTCACACAGGGCGAGTCGTTCTCTCCGGCTGTAGTCGGTCACACGTCGATCGTAGTTGTCGGAGTGGAATGGCAGAATGTCAATCGTTGTCATGACTGTGTCCGATGGATGCACCTGAATGCCTGGAGCGTGTTGCCCGTGCCGCCGAAAGTCCCGGACAAGGGGAGCGTGACCCGGAGGGGCTTCGCGGTCCTGAAGGTCGCGATCTGGGAGGAGCCGTGGATCTTCGCCCTGTCGGTGCTCGCGAGCATGCTGTACGGCGCGATGACGGTGGCCGACGGGTGGGCGCTCGGCTGGGCGACGGACCACGTGGTCCGGCCCGCGCTGGAGCGCGGTGACACCACCGGCGGCGCGATCGCGGCGCTGATCTCGCTGTTCCTCGGGATCGCGGTCCTGCGGGCGATCGGGGTGGTCGGCCGGCGGATCGGGGCCGGCATCATGCAGTTCCGGCTGCAGGCGACGTACCGCCGGCGCGTCACCCGGCAGTACCTGAAGCTCCCGCTCGAGTGGCACCACAAGCACCCGACCGGGATGCTGCTGTCGAACGCCAACGCCGACGTCGAGTCGATCTGGTTCGTGATCGCTCCGCTGCCGATGGCGATCGGGGTGCTCGCGATGCTCGCGTTCGCGACCGTCGCGATGTTCCTGGCCGACGTCTGGCTCGCGCTCGTCGGCTGCCTCGTGTTCCCGCTGGTGTTCGTGGCCAACGTGATCTTCCAACGCTACCTGCAGCCGCTCGCGACCCGGGCGCAGCAGCTCCGCGCGGACGTCTCCGAGGTCGCGCACGAGTCGTTCGACGGGGCCCTCGTGGTGAAGACGCTGGGCCGCGAGGCCGCCGAGACCGAGCGCTTCCGCGGCCCGACGTACGCCCTGCGGGACGCCAACATCGCGGTGAACAAGGCCCGCGGCATGTTCGACCCGGTGATCGACGGGCTGCCCCGGCTCGGGGTGCTCGCGGTGCTGCTGGTCGGCGTCGGCCGGGTGCGGTCGGGCGCCGCCGATCCCGGTGACGTCGTCCAGGTGGCGTTCCTGTTCACGTTGATCGGCTTCCCGATCCGCGCGCTCGGCTGGGTGCTCGGCGAGCTGCCGCGCTCCGTCGTCGGGTGGGACCGGGTCCAGCGGGTGCTGACCGCCGAGGGCGGGATGGAGTACGGCGACCAGCGGCTGACGTCTCCGAAGGCGGCGCGGCTGGACGTCTCCGGCGTACGGTTCGGGTACCTGCCCGAGCGGGACGTGCTCACCGGGGTGGACTTCACCATCGAGCCCGGCAAGACGGTCGCGATGGTCGGTCCGACCGGCGCCGGCAAGTCGACGCTGACCACGCTGCTGACCCGCCTCGTCGACCCGGAGGAGGGGGCGGTCAAGGTCGACGGTCTCGATCTGCGCGACCTCGCCCGGGACGAGCTCGCCGGCTCGGTCGCGCTGGTGGCGCAGACCGCGTTCCTGTTCGACGACACGGTCCGCGGCAACATCACGCTCGGCGGCGACTACAGCGACGAGGACGTCTGGGACGCGCTCCGGATCGCCCAGGGCGACGGCTTCGTCAAGGGGCTGCCGGAAGGGCTGGACACCAAGGTCGGTGAGCGCGGGACGACGCTGTCCGGTGGCCAGCGGCAGCGGATCGCCCTGGCCCGCGCGCTGGTACGCCGTCCGCGGCTGTTGATCCTGGACGACGCGACCAGCGCGGTCGACCCGCAGGTCGAGGCGCGGATCCTGGCCGGACTGCGGTCCGCGGTCCAGGACGCCGAGGCCGCGACCACCGTGCTGGTGATCGCCTACCGCAAGGCGACGATCTCGCTCGCGGACGAGGTGGTGTTCCTGGACGAGGGCCGGATCGCGGCGCAGGGGACGCATACCGAGCTGCAGCGGACGTCCGCGGCGTACCGCGAGCTGGTGGACGCCTACGAGAAGGACGCGGCCCGCCGCCAGGAAGAGGCGGAGCTGGCCGCGGAAGTCGACGACCTGGACGCGGAAGGAGCATCCGCGTGAGCGAGCGGAGCGAGTTCACCATCAAGTACAGCGCGCCTTGTGTCTCATCCGCGCCCGGAGCGAAGCGAGGACGCGGATGAGCACGGCGGAGACGACGAGACTTGACCACGGGGACGACGCGGGTGGTCTGGAGACGCTGCGGCAGGGGATCCGGGTGTCGCCCGAGCTGGCGCAGGGCTGGTGGATCACCGGGCTGCTCGCGTTGTTGATGACGGCCGGGCGCATCGTCGTACCGATCGCGGTGCAGCAGACGATCGACAAGGGGCTGTCGGGTCCGGGCGGGCCGGACATGTCCTTCGTGGCGTGGATGTGCCTCGTGTGTGCGCTCGGCGTGCTGGTCACCGCGGTAGCGTCGTACCTGACGACCGTTCGGCTCGCGATCAACTCCGAGCGTGGTCTGGCGACGATGCGGATCAAGGCGTTCCGGCACGTGCACGACCTGCCGGTGCTGACCCAGAGCACCGAGCGGCGCGGCGCCCTGGTCAGCCGGGTCACCTCGGACGTGGACACAGTCTCGCAGTTCCTGCAGTTCGGTGGGTTCATCTTCCTGGTCAGCATCGGCCAGATGCTGCTCGCGACCGTGGTCATGTTCGTCTACTCGTGGCAGCTCGCGCTCGTCGTGCTGATCTGCTTCATCCCGCTGTTCGCCAGCCTGAAGTACCTGCAGCGGCTGATGTCCGCGGCGTACGGCGTGGTCCGGGCGAAGGTCGGCGAGATGCTGTCCGCGATCGCCGAGCCCGTGGTCGGGGCACAGGTGGTCCGGGCGTACGCGATCGAGAAGCGCACCCAGGAGCGGATCGACGGCTCGATCGAGGACTACCGGCGGCAGGCGACCAAGGCGCAGGCGATCACCGGGCTGACGTTCTCGATCGGCGGTCTGGCGGCCGGCCTGGCGAACGCCGGGGTGCTGACGGCCGGCGTACTGCTCGGCATCGACGGCCAGGCGACGCTGGGGGAGATCCTCGCGTTCATGTTCCTGGTCGCGCTGTTCTCCGACCCGGTGCAGATCGCGACCCAGGTGCTCACCGACGCCCAGAGCGCGTTCGCCGGCTGGCGGCGGGTGCTCGGCGTGATCGCGACCCCGGCCGACGTGGTCGACCCCGGCGAGTCGGGTGTCGTCCAGGCGCGCGGGCCGATCTCGGTGGACTTCGCCGACGTGGACTTCGCGTACCCGGACGGTGATCTCGTCCTGCGCGACGTCGACGTACGGCTGGAGCCGCATCGGCGGGTCGCGGTGGTGGGCGAGACCGGGTCGGGGAAGACGACGTTCGCGAAGCTGCTGACCCGGTTGATGGATCCGACCTCGGGAGCGGTCCGGCTGGACGGCGTGGACGCGCGGGAGATCTCGTTCGCGTCGCTGCGGGAGCGGGTCGTGATGGTGCCGCAGGACGGGTACCTGTTCGACGCCTCGCTGGCTGAGAACGTGCGCTTCGGCCGGCCGGACGTGACGGACGGGCAGCTGCTCGCGGCGTTCGAGTCGCTGGGGCTGACCGACTGGCTGGAGTCGTTGCCGGACGGTCTGGAGTCCCCGGTCGGGCAGCGCGGCGAGTCGCTGTCGGCGGGTGAGCGTCAGCTGGTCGCGCTCGTCCGGGCGAACATCGCCGACCCCGACCTGCTGGTTCTCGACGAGGCGACCTCGGCGGTCGACCCCGGGACCGAGGTCCGGGTGAATGCGGCGCTCGAGCGGTTGATGGCCGGCCGGACGTCGGTGACGATCGCGCACCGGCTGTCGACGGCGGAGGCGGCCGACGAGGTGCTGGTCTTCGACGACGGCAGGATCGTCGAGCGCGGACCGCACGCGGAGCTGGTCGGCGCCGGCGGCGTCTACACCCGCCTGCACGACAGCTGGATCGCCCAACGCAGCGCGCTCTAGCCGCGGCGCTCGGTCCGGCGCTCACCGGCCCGAGTGCGTGGCGCTCAGGACGGCGCTGTCGGGCGTGACGTGCTCGGAGCCGGCTGTGGACGTGCAACGGCCGGGACCGTGGAAAGGGGCTGGTCCCGGCCGTTCACATCAGACGGTCGACTCAGGAGGTCGGGGCAGCACCGTTCTCCCGTCCGGTCCCCGGCTGGGGTACCAGCAGGAACTCGACGCCGCCCTTGTCGTCGACCGCCGCGTCCAGGATCTTGTCGTCCAGCGCGTTCGCTGCGTTCTCCTCGAGGAAGACCCGCGCTCCGCTCTCCTCGACCACCTGGTCACCCGGTCGTGGCGCCTCCGTGGTCGTCACCGCCAGCGCGGGGTTGGCCGGATCCTCCTGCGAGATCCGCACCCCGGCGCCGTCCGGCGCACCCTCGACCCCCGTGATGCTCTTGATCACCAGAGTCGCGTTCTCGGTCAGCGTCAGCACAACTACTCCAACCTGTAGACATCAGGAGTTCGCCCCGTGCCCGATCGCCCCAACCCCAAACACACCGTGTCCCAGCTCACCCCAGCCACCCCGACTTCGTGCACCCACCATCCACGTCTGCGGCGTAATTCTGGCTACTGGCTGCTCGAAGCGGACGACCCGCCCGGCCCGCCGTACGTTCGTCGTGCCGCGCGGGCTGCCATCGAGGCGCTGTCCGCCACCTGGGATCGCCCGCGTGTCTTTGTGCACGCACCACCCACCCGGAGCGCGTGATTGTGGTTGGTGGGTGCTCAAGGTGGTGCGGGCGGGGATGAGGTCGCGGGGCGTACGGCGTGGTCAGGCGCCGACGGGTATACGTCAGCGGCGGTGGATGGGTCAGGCGGCGTGGGGGTTGGGGGTGAGGGAGCGCCAGGTTGGTTCGTCGCCGGTGCGGGCGGCGCCACGGCGGAAGGCGGCGCGGAAGCGGCCGGCGAGAGCCAGGGGGTTGACGACTACGTCCTCCCACCCGAAGTGCACGAGTTCGACACCGCGGTCGCTGAGTCGTTGGTCCCGCAGATGACTCTGCCGCAGTCGCCGCCGGCGTTCTTCCGGTGTGTCGCCGTCGTACTTGGCGAGCCCGTCTGCCTCTCCGACGGTCCGGAACCACGGCCACCAGAAGTCAACGCGTTCCGGCAGCCAACGGAAGCCGTCGAAGAACTGAACCTGCAGTACGGGCGCCGGCAGTCCGGCCGCGGCGAACGCCGCGCGAGCGATCGACTCCAGCGCCGATTCCGAGCGGGGGTCGCCGAACGCGATCGCGGTCCGGGCCCGCCGTACCCCGGGCCAGTGGTGCTGTAGATCGAGTACGGCGGTCAGCGCCTCGATCGGCGTACCGGTGCGTAGCGCGTGGTCGATCGTGACGATCGCCTCGCGGAACTCCAGCTCTCGCGCGAGGTCGACGACGGTCCTGGCCACGGTCGTCACCGGCAACCACAGTGACCTCGTGACATCGTATGGCGGCAGGCCGGCTCGTCGTACGACGATGTCGGGGCGCCGTTGGTTGCGTTTGGCATTGGGTGGCCGAGTCAGCCAGACGGCGTCGGCCGGCGACGCGTTCGGGCGACGGCTGTCTGTCCACGTCCGGAGTCCTGCGAGCCCGGCCGCGCTGAGATGACTGATCACCGATCCTGGGTACGACGCGCGGGCACACGCGATCGCCGCGAGTTCCTCGTCCAGGCCTCCGTCGATGTAGAACCCGTGATGATGTTGCAGTTCGCGCCGACGTACCAGGCGTCGAATATCGGCATCGCTCAGTCCGAGTTCGCGCAGGGTTCGCCGGCGCTGTGGACGCCGCCGGGCATCCATCAGCCGGGTACGCGCGATGTCCGGAAGTCGATCCACGACACCAGCGTCTCCCGGCTGCAGCGACGTACGCATCCCCTCATCGCCGACCTGTGGACAACTGGCCGAACCTTAAGCACCAGCCAGTCACTTCTGGCCGCGAAGAATGGTTGTCCGGTGCTCAAAGTCGGTACACAGCGGGCGGGGAGGGGCGGGGGCGGGGAAGGTGCCGGGGGAGGGAGCGGGTAGAGAAGGGGTGCGGTGGAAAGTGGGGTGCGTGGGGGGCGTCGGGTGGTGTGTGATCGGGGGATGGCGATCGAGATGGGGATGCCGGGGGTCGACGGGCTGGGCGCGGCGGTGGGTGCGCTCAGGGAGTGGCAGTACGACGGGGCGCGGTCACAACTGCATCCCGGGGACATCGGCTGGTACTGGCGCTTCGGTGCCGAGAAGACCGCGGCGTCGGTGCGGACGTGGAGCCGCGCGGGGGAGATCGTGGCGGTCGGCCTGCTGGACGAGCCCGACCTGCTGCGGATGACGATCGCGCCGGACCTGCACATCGACGAGGAGCTCGCGCGCCAGGTGGCCGAGGACGTGTCGGCACCGGAGCGCGGCGTACTGATCGAGGGCAAGGTGTACGTCGAGGCGCCGATGGGCGCGCTGGTCCGGGACCTGCTGGTCAAGGACGGCTGGGAGGTCGACGACCCGTGGATCCCGCTGCGCCGTGACCTCGCCGAGCCGGTGGAAGACCCCGGTCTGCGGATCGAGGTGGTCGGCCCGGAGCAGGTGTCCGAGCGGACGGCGGTCCAGCGGGCGTCGTTCGACGGGTCCACGTTCACCGACGAGCGCTGGCACGCGATGGCGTCCGGACCGGCGTACGCCGACGCGCGGTGCCTGATCGGGCGGAACGAACAGGGTGACGCGGTCGCGGCCATCACCGTCTGGTCGGCCGGTCCGGGCAGGCCCGGGCTGATCGAGCCCATGGGCGTGCACCGGGGCCACCGCGGTCACGGTTACGGCCGGGCGATCACGGTGGCCGGGGCGCGCGCCCTGCGGGAGCTGGGCTCGTCGAGCGCGATCGTCTGCACGCCGGGCTTCAACGTCGGCGCGGTCGCCACCTACCAGTCGGCCGGTTTCGTCCCGCAGCCCGAGACCCGCGACGTCTACCGCAAAGCCTAGGCACGGGCTGGGCGACGGGCCGAGCAGCAGCGCTCAGGCAGCGGCCTCGTCAGCGGCCCGGAGGACGCGCAGGATGTTGCCGCCGGCAAGCTTCGCGAGCTCGTCGTCGCTCCACCCGCGGCCGGCCAGCGCCTCGAACAGGGCCGGGTACGTCGACACGTCCTCGAGCCCGACCGGGAGACCGGGGCAGCCGTCGTAGTCGCCACCGAGGCCGAGGTGGTCCACGCCGGCCACCTCGCGGACGTGCTCCACGTGCCGGACGACGTCCGCGAGCGTGGCCTCCGGCCGGGGCCGCCCGACCAGCGCCTCCAGCTTCCCGGCCTTGTCCAGCTCGGCCGTGGTCGCGCCGGCCTCCTCGGCCTTGGCGGCCGCCTCCTCGGACCAGTCGGCGTACTCCTGGGAGACGAACGCCGGCACGAACGTCACCATGCACACGCCCTCGTTCCGCGCGAGCGTCTCGAGTACGTCGTCCGGCGCGTTCCGCGGTACGTCGCACACCGCCCGCGCGGACGAGTGGCTGAAGATCACCGGCGCACTCGTCACCCGGAGCGCGTGCCGCATGGTGTCCGCGGAGACGTGCGACAGGTCGACCAGCATGCCGATCCGGTTCATCTCCCGGACGACCTCCTCGCCGAAGTCGTTCAGCCCGCCGAGCACCGGCTCGTCGGTCGCCGAGTCCGCCCACGACACGTTGTGGTTGTGCGTCAACGTCAGGTACCGGACACCGAGCGCACGCATCACCCGCAGCACGCCGAGCGACTCACCGATCGAGTGGCCGCCCTCCATCCCCATCAGCGACGCGATCCGGCCGGCCTTGATCGCGGCCTCGACCTCGTCCGCGGTGGACGTCAGCGCGAGCTCCGACGGGAACCGCTCGACCAGTCGCCGGACGAAGTCGAGTTGCTCGAACGTCCGGCGTACGGCGTCGGCGTCCTGCGGCACCCAGAGCGACCAGAACTGGGCGCCCACCCGGCCCTGCCGCAGCCGGGGCAGGTCGGTGTGCAATTGCGGAACCGGCCCGTTCAGGTCGTACGCGTCCAGGTCGTAGCCGCACAGCTCGTAGAACGCGATCGGCAGGTCGTTGTGCCCGTCGATGACGGGGTGGGCACGCAGCAGTTCGTCGATCCTCGGCATCGGGCCATCCTCGCAGTTCCGGACCATGGTCAGCAGGCCACCCGGGATCGGCGACAATGGGTGGGTGAGTATCGACGAGCTGACCTTCGACGCGGCCGGGCTGATCCCGGCGGTGGTACAGCAGTACGACACGCGTGAGGTCCTGATGGTGGGCTGGATGAACGCCGAGGCGGTCCGCCGGACCGCGGAGACCGGGCGGAACACGTTCTGGTCCCGCAGCCGGCAGGAGTACTGGGTGAAGGGCGAGACCAGCGGCCATCGTCAGCACGTCAAGCAGATCCTGGTCGACTGCGACGCCGACACCCTGCTCGTCCTGGTCGACCAGGAGGGCCCGGCCTGCCACACCGGCACCCGCAGCTGCTTCGAGCACGGCCAGATCGAGGTGAAGGGATGACCGCCCCCACCATCGAGACCTTCCGGGAGTACGCGAAGGACCGCCGGGTCATCCCGGTGACGCGCCGGCTGCTCGCGGACGCGGAGACGCCGATCGGTGTCTACGGCAAGCTCGCCGCCGAGCGCCCGGGCACGTTCCTGCTGGAGTCGGCCGAGAACGGCGGCGTCTGGTCGCGCTACTCGTTCGTCGGCGTCCGGTCCGCGGCGACGCTGACCGAGCGCGACGGCCAGGCCGTCTGGACCGGCAACCCGCCGGTCGGCCTGCCGCAGACAGGTGATCCGCTGGCGGCGCTGCGGGAGACGCTGGAGATCCTGCACACCCCGCGGCTGCCGGACCTCCCGCCGCTGACCGGCGGCATGGTCGGCTTCCTCGGGTACGACGCCGTCCGCCGGCTGGAACGGTTGCCGGACACAACGACCGACGACCTCGGCCTGCCCGAGCTGACGTTTCTGTTCGCCACCGACCTGGCCGCCCTCGACCATGAGACCGGCGAGATCTGGCTGATCGCGAACGCGGTCAACTGGGACGACTCCGACGAGCGCGTGGACGAGGCCTACGCGGACGCGGTCCGCCGGCTGGACGCGATGGAGCGCGACCTGGCCCGGCCGACCCCGTCGTACGTCGTCCGCGCCGACCGGGGCGCGCAGCCGGATCCGCACCGGCAGCGCTCAAGCGCGGAGTACCGGGAGGCGGTCGAGCACGCCAAGGAGGAGATCCGGGCGGGCGAGGCGTTCCAGATCGTGGTGTCGCAGCGGTTCGAGCTGCAGACGACCGCGAGCGCGCTGGACATCTACCGGGTGCTCCGCCGGTCGAATCCGAGCCCCTACATGTACCTGGTCCGCCTGGACGGGTTCGACATCGTCGGCTCCAGCCCGGAGGCGCTGGTCAAGGTGACCGACAACAAGGTCATCCTGCACCCGATCGCCGGCACCCGCCGCCGCGGGACGACGCCCGAGGAGGATCACGCGCTGGAGGAGGAGCTCCGGGCCGACGCGAAGGAGCGGGCCGAGCACCTCATGCTGGTCGACCTCGGCCGCAACGACGTCGGCCGGGTGTGCGCGCCGGGCACGGTCGAGGTGGTCGACTTCATGGACGTCCGGCGGTACAGCCACGTCATGCACCTGGAGTCGACCGTGACCGGGCAGCTGGCGGCCGGCAAGACCGCGTTCGACGCGCTGACCGCCGCGTTCCCGGCCGGAACGTTGTCCGGGGCACCGAAGCCGCGGGCGATGGAGATCATCGACAAGCTCGAGGTCACCCGCCGCGGGGTGTACGGCGGTGTCGTCGGCTACCTCGACTTCGCCGGCGACGCGGACACCGCGATCGCCATCCGGACCGCGGTGCTGCGCGGCACGACGGCGTACGTGCAGGCCGGTGCGGGCATCGTCGCCGACTCCGACCCGGCCGCGGAGGACGCGGAGTGCCGGACGAAGGCGGCCGCCGTGCTCAACGCGATCGCGGTCGCGGGAACGTTCAGCGAGGTGTGATGCGGCCGCAGCGACTCGTCGACGTCCTCACGCTGGCAGCGCTGGTCCTGCTTGCGCTGTCGGCGTACCTGACCTGGACGACCGTCAACGACGAGGCGTTCAAGGGGTACGACCTGACCCGCGCACCGGTCTTCCTCGCGCTGGCCGGCGTCGCGGCGGTGATCGTGATGAAACTGGCCGGTACGGCGCTGCGTCGCGTGCTGGCCGCTCTGGTCGTCGTGCTGGGTGTGCTGGCGGTCGTGGTCGCGTTCGGGGTCCGTCCGGAGCTCGAGGAGCTGACGCGGATGCGCCCGGCGCTCACGTTGGGGACGGACTCGTTCGAGATCGTCACCGGGCCGGCTCCCTGGTTCGCGCTGGCCGGGGGAGTGGCACTCGGGGCCGCGGGGGTGGTCGGCGTACTGACAGCGCACCGCTGGCGGCGTGCTACTACGCGGTACGAGCGTGATCCGGCGCCGGCGAAGGCGGATTCCGGAGCCGACCAGTGGAAGGCGATCGACGCCGGGGAGGACCCGACTCTCTGATCGCGGCGGGGTACCGACACAATAGGACGGGACGACGACGAGGAGTGGCGCCAACCATGGACAAGACGATGGCTGATCAAGGGGCGGATCAACCGGTGGAGCAGGTGGGCCAGGAGGCTCACGACCTGCACGGCAACAGCCCGGCGGCCTGGACCGCGGTGACCATCGTGCTGATCGCCTTCACGGTGGGTGCCGTCGCGATGGTGCTCGGGCCGAACTGGCTGCTGTTCTGGATCTCGGTCGCGATCGCCCTGGTCGGTGCGCTGACCGGCAAGGTGATGCAGCTGCTGGGCTTCGGGGTTCCGACCGACGACCGGCACTGAGGGGCGGACAGACGATGACTGTGCTCGACGACATTCTCGCCGGCGTCCGGGAGGACCTCGCCGAGCGCCAGGCGCGGGTCAGCCTGGACGACCTGAAGCTCGAGGCGCAACGCAAGCCCGACGCCAAGGACCCGATGCCGGTGTTCCGCGGCGACGGCATCGCGATCATCGCCGAGGTCAAGCGGTCCAGCCCGTCCAAGGGCGACCTGGCCGAGATCACCGACCCGGCCGCGCTGGCGGGGGAGTACGAGGGCGGTGGCGCGGCGGCGATCTCGGTGCTGACCGAGCAGCGCCGGTTCAACGGCAGCCTGGACGACCTGAGGGCGGTCCGCGGCCGGGTCGACGTACCCGTGCTGCGCAAGGACTTCATCGTGTCCTCGTACCAGCTGTGGGAGGCGCGCGCGGCCGGCGCCGACATGGTGCTGCTGATCGCCGCGGCGCTCGAGCAGGAGGCGCTGGTCTCGCTGATCGAGCGGGCCCAGTCGATCGGGCTCTGCCCGCTGGTCGAGGTGCACGACGAGGAGGAGACCCGGCGTGCGGTGGACGCCGGGGCCCAGCTGATCGGCGTGAACAACCGCAACCTGAAGACGCTCGAGGTCGACCGGGACACGTTCGCCCGGGTCGCGCCGACGATCCCGTCCAACCTGATCCGGGTGGCCGAGTCCGGCGTCCGCGGCCCGCATGATGTAATCGAGTTCGCGCGCGCCGGGGCCGATGTCGTCCTCGTCGGTGAAACCCTGGTGACCGGCCGCGATCCCCGCGCCTCGGTCGCCGACCTCGTCGCTGCCGGGTCGCACCCCGCCATCCAGCAGCGGCACTAGTACATCCGGGCCGGTCCACACGGCACCGGGACAGCAACTCTCCCGCGCCGTCAGGGCCGGGCTTGGAAGGTTTGTCGGATGTCCACAGTGCTGCCCGACCAGTTCGGGCACTTCGGCCGTTTCGGCGGCAGGTTCATGCCGGAGGCGCTGATCGCCCCGCTCGACGAGCTCACCACCTCGTGGCGGGAGGCGATGGCCGACCCGGAGTTCACCGGTGAGTTCGAGCGGATGCTGCGCCAGTACGTCGGCGCGCCGAGCCTGTTGTACGACGCGACCCGGCTGTCGGACGTGGCCGGTGCCCGGATCCTGCTGAAGCGCGAGGACCTGAACCACACCGGCGCGCACAAGATCCGCAACGCCATCGGCCAGGCCCTGCTGACCAAGCGGATGGGCAAGACCCGGGTGATCGCCGAGACCGGCGCCGGTCAGCACGGCGTCGCGACCGCGACCGCCTGTGCGTACATGGACCTCGAGTGCGTGGTCTACATGGGCGAGGTCGACACCGAGCGGCAGGCGCTGAACGTCGCCCGGATGAAGCTGCTCGGCGCTGAGGTGATCCCCGTCAAGACCGGCAGCCGGACGCTGAAGGACGCGATCAACGAGGCGCTGCGCGACTGGGTCGCCAGCGTCGACAAGACGCACTACATCCTCGGCACCGCGGCGGGTTCGCACCCGTTCCCGGCGATGGTCCGCGACTTCGTCCGCGGGATTGGCGACGAGGCCCGGGAGCAGTCGCTCGAACTGCTCGGCAGGCTTCCGGACGCCGCGGTCGCCTCGGTCGGCGGCGGGTCGAACGCGATCGGCCTGTTCGCCGCGTTCATTCCGGACACCGACGTGAAGTTGTACGGCGTCGAGCCGGGCGGCGAAGGCTTCGACACCGGGCGACACGCGGCCACGATCAGCGCCGGGCAGGTCGGCGTACTGCACGGCGCGCGGTCGTTCCTGCTGCAGGACGAGGACGGGCAGACGGTCGAGTCGCACTCGATCTCGGCCGGGCTGGACTATCCCGGCGTCGGGCCGGAGCACGCGTGGCTGGCCGAGACCGGGCGGGCGTCGTACCGGCCGATCACCGACGCCGAGGCGATGGAGGCGTTCCGGGTGCTGTCCCGGACCGAGGGCATCATCCCGGCGATCGAGTCCGCGCACGCGGTCGCCGGCGCGCTCGACATCGCCAAGGAGCTGGGGCCGGAGGCCACCATCCTGGTGAACCTGTCCGGCCGCGGTGACAAGGACATGGACACGGCCGCGTCCTGGTTCGGCCTGGCGGGCGAGGAGGCCGGTCGTGAGTGAGCTCGTTGCCCTGGGCAAGGCCGGGACCGCGATCCGGGCGGCGAACGCCGAAGGCCGCGGCGCCCTGGTCGGGTACCTGCCCGCCGGTTTCCCGACGTACGACGGTGCGCTGGACGGTTTGAAGGCGCTGGTCGACGGCGGTGCCGACGTGCTCGAGCTCGGCCTGCCGTACAGCGATCCGGTGATGGACGGCGTCACCATCCAGCGCGCGACCGAGGCCGCCCTGGCCGGCGGACTGCGGACCCGGGACGTGCTCAGTACGGTCGAGAAGATCGCGGCGTACTCCGACGTCCCGGTGCTGGTGATGACGTACTGGAACCCGATCGAGCGGTACGGCGTGGACCGGTTCGCGGCGGACTTCGCGAGTTCCGGGGGAGCGGGCCTGATCACTCCCGACCTGATCCCGGACGAGGGCGCGGAGTGGATCGCCGCGGCGGACAAGCACGAGCTGGACAAGGTCTTCCTGGTCTCGCCGTCGTCGACCGACGAACGGATCGCGATGACGACGGCCGCCTGTCGCGGATTCGTCTACGCGACCGCCGTAATGGGCGTCACCGGGGCTCGGGACAAGCCGTCCGAGCTCGCGGCGCCGCTGGTGGCTCGGGTGAAGGCCGCGACCCAGGTGCCGGTCGGCGTCGGGCTCGGGATCTCGAACGGCGAGCAAGCGGCCGGCGTGGCGGCGTTCGCGGACGCGGCCATCGTCGGCGCGGCGCTGGTCAAGGCGCTCGGGGACGGCGGCCCTGCCGCGGTCCGCGAGCTGACCGAGGAGCTGGCCGAAGGTGTCCGGCGGCGGGAACCCAGCGCGACCACCGGTCGTTGAACACGCCGTGAGTCGAACCAGGAGCGCGGCCGTTCTCCTCGCCGCGGTGGCTCTGCTCGCCCTCGCGGGCTGCAGCGGCGGCAAGGACAAGGAGCAGGCGGACAACCCCGGTGGTGCGGTCATCCGCACCACCCAGGACCCGCACGGACTGCGGGGCGCGACCCTGGACCGGCCGTACTCGTTGCCGTCGGCGACGCTGACCGACACCGGCGGCAACAAGTTCAACCTGGTCACCTCGACCAAGAAGCCGGTCACGCTGATCTTCTTCGGCTACACCAACTGCCCGGACGTCTGCCCGACCGTGATGGCCGACGTGGCGTCCGCGCTGACCAAACTGGACGAGCCGGTCCGCGACCAGGTGCAGGTGCTGTTCATCACCACCGACCCGGCCCGCGACACCGGTCCGGTGATGCGCAAGTACCTCGACCGCTTCGACCCGGCCTTCGTGGGGCTGACCGGGTCGCTGACCGAGATCAAGGACATCGCCAAGGCCGTCGGCGTCGCCGTGGAAGGCATGAAGAAGCTGCCGTCCGGGGGCTACGAGGTCGGCCACGGCGCCCAGGTGCTCGGTTTCGGCAAGAACGACAAGGCGAACGTGCTCTGGTTGTCGAACGCCGCCATCGGCGACCTCGCGCACGACTTCGGGAAACTGGTGGAGGACAACCAGTGAAGGTGCTGTTCCAGGAGCGGCCGTGGTTCCCGTGGGTGTCGCTGGCGGCCCGGCTCGTGCTCGGCGGCGTCATGCTGGTGGCCGGGGCCCTGAAGGTGACGGATCCGGAGACCGCGTCCCAGGCGGTCCGGGCCTACGACCTGCTGCCGTCGGCACTGGTCGCACCGGTCGGCTGGGGGCTGCCGTTCCTCGAGATCGCGATCGGGTTGCTGTTGATCGTCGGTTTCGGTGTCCGCGCCGCGGCCGTGGCCGCGGGTGTTTTCATGATCGTGTTCATCGCCGCGGTGGCCTCCGCCTGGGCGCGCGGCCTGGCGATCGACTGCGGCTGCTTCGGCGGTGGCGGCGCGGTCGCCCCGGGCGAGACGAAGTACCTGCAGGAGATCCTGCGGGACGTCGGTCTGCTGCTGCTGGCCGTCTGGTTGTGGCTGAGCCCGGTCAGCAAGTTCGCCCTCGAGTCCGATCCGCACACCCCGACAGGAGTCACCGCGTCGTGAGCAAGGCCAAAACCCCCGTGAACCCGCTGCTGCAGCAGAAGAAGCGGCGGATCACCCCCGGGATCATCGTGGTGCTCGTCCTGGTGCTCGCCCTCGGCGCCGGTGTCGGCGTGCAGTACTGGCGCAGCAACTCCGCCGTGGAGGTCAGCTCGAACGGCCGGCCCGAGCCGGCGGTCATCGAGGGCCCGGGCACCGCCGGCAAGGGCGTCACCGTCGGCAAGGAAGGCGCCAAGGCGCACATCGACATCTACCTGGACTTCCGCTGCCCGCACTGCGCGGAGTTCGAGGAGCGCACCGGCGCGACCGTCGACAAGCTGGTCCAGGACGGCACCGCCACCCTGACCTACTGGCCGCTGGCGTTCGTGAACCCGGACGCCTCGCCGCGGCTGGCGAACGCGTTCGCGGCCGCCGCCGCGAACGGCAAGGCGCTCAGCTACGCCGACGAGATGTACGCCGACTTCAGCAAGTCCTGGACGACCGACCAGCTGATCGAGTTGGGCAAGCAGCTGGGCATCGACGACGCCAAGTTCGAGCAGGCCGTCCGGGACAACACGTACGGCGGCTGGCTGGACACGGTCGCCAAGGCCGCCGACGACCGCGGGGTCAGCGGGACGCCGACGGTCTACGTCAACGACAAGCAGCTGGACGCCGACAACCTCACCGGCGAGGGCCTGCAGAAGGCCGTCGACGAGGCCGTGGCGGCCGCCGCGGGCTGACGCACCGAGTCCCCATCGTGACCATGAGTTCCTGGTCGCGCCGGGGCCGGTCGAGTAGCGTTCCTGGTTGCCATGTCTGATCTGATTCCCGCCGTGATCGTTCCGGCGTTCATCCCCAGTCCCAGCCAGGGTGTCTGGCACCTCGGTCCGCTGCCGCTGCGCGCGTACGCGCTGTGCATCCTGGCCGGCATCTTCGCCGGCTACTGGCTCGGCCGGAGGCGCTGGGTCGCCCGCGGCGGCTCGCCGACGGTACTCGCCGACATCATGTTCTGGGCCATCCCGTTCGGCCTGGTCGGCTCCCGGATCTACCACGTCATCACCGACGCCGAGCTGTACTTCGGCGAGGGCCGCAACCCGGTCGACGCGCTGAAGATCTGGCAGGGCGGGCTGGGCATCTGGGGTGCGGTCGGCTTCGGCGCGCTCGGCGCGTGGATCGCCTGCCGGCGGGCCAAGGTGCCGTTCCTCGCGGTCGCGGACGCGATGGCGCCGGGGATCGCGCTGGCGCAGGTGCTCGGGCGGTTCGGCAACTACTTCAACCAGGAGCTGTTCGGGAAGCCGACCGACCGGCCGTGGGGCCTGGAGATCGACCCGGCGCACCGGCCCGAGGGGTACGCCGACTTCGCCACCTTCCACCCGACGTTCCTGTACGAGGCGATCTGGAACCTCGGCGTGATCGCGCTGGTCATCCTGGCCGGCCGCCGCTTCCAGCTCGGCCACGGCCGCGCGTTCTTCCTGTACGTCGCCGGCTACACCCTCGGCCGCGCCTGGATCGAGAACCTGCGGATCGACACCGTCAACCACTTCCTCGGCCTCCGGCTGAACGTCTGGACGTCGATCGTCCTGTTCGTCCTCGCCGTCGCCGCCTTCGTCGTCAGCGCCCGCCTCCGCCCCGGCATCGAAGACATCTCCACCGGGCCCGCCGCCGGCACCCCGTCCGACGACGACAAGCCCACGGCCACGACCCCCGACACCCCCTCCGAGCCAACCACCTCCGCCGAAGACCAGCCCGCCGCGGCGTCGGGCGAGAGCGGCTCGGCGTCCGGCGACAGCCCGACTGTCGAGCCGTCGGCTCCGAAGGCCTCCTCCGAGCAGGACCCCACCGCCGAGCAGGACCCCACCGCCGAGCAGGACCCCACCGCCGAGCAAGAAACCACCGCTGTGGTGGAAACCCCCGCCGAGGCGGAGCCGACGGGAGGCGCGGCCGCCGAGGCGCACCGTCCGAAGGTGCAGGCGGGGAACGGGTCCGAGACCGATGGGGCTCGTGACTGAGGGGCCTGGGGTTTCGGCCGAGCATCACGGCGACCACACGCACCGTGATGTGAACGGCGGCTGGCTGCGGCCGGCGGTGTTCGGCGCGATGGACGGACTGGTCTCGAACTTCGCCCTGATCGCCGGTATGGACGGCGGCACCGAGTCCGGCTCGCGGTTCATCGTGCTCGCCGGCCTGGCGGGTCTCGCCGCGGGTGCGTTCTCGATGGCGGCCGGGGAGTACACCTCGGTCGCCTCCCAGCGTGAGCTCGCCCGCGCCGAGATCGAGATCGAACGCAAGGAGATCCAGCGGCACCCGGTCGACGAGGAGATCGAGCTCGCCGAGACCTACCGCGCGAAGGGCCTCGATCCCGACCTGGCCGGCAAGGTCGCCAAGCAGTTCCACACCGACCCGGACCAGGCCCTCGAGGAACACGTCCGCGAGGAGCTCGGAATCGACCCCAACGACCTGCCGAACCCGCTGGTCGCGGCCGCGTCGTCGTTCATCTGCTTCGCGATCGGCGCGTTCGTCCCGCTGCTGCCGTACCTCCTCGGCGCCGGCAACGTCGTACCCGCGCTGATCATGTCGCTGACCGCACTCTTCGTCTGCGGTGCCGTCGTCTCCCGCGTCACCACGCGGTCCTGGTGGTACTCCGGCCTCCGCCAACTGATCCTCGGCGGCCTCGCCGCGGCCCTCACGTACTTCGTCGGCACCCTGGTCGGCCCGAGCCTCTAGGCCCGGAACGGCCGCCCGTCGTACTCCGCGCGGAGTACGGCGAAGTGTCTGCTGTGGCGCGACGCGTCGACCCCCGCCTGGTTGACAGCGTGACTGCTATGACTTCTCAACTACGGACGCCTGACCGCACCGGTGCCCATACCGGACCGACGAGATCACGAACCAAGACCCTGCTTCCCTGGCTCATGCTGGCGGTGTGGATCGGGCTGGCGGTGGGCGGCTACTCACTCGCCGGCAAGCTCGACTCGGTGACCCGCGATGGCCAGGTCGACTATCTGCCGGCCAGCGCCCAGTCGACCAAGGTGCTCCAGGCCGAGGCCGGGCTGCCCGGCGGTGAGAACGGCCTGCTCGTGGTCGCCTACGAACGACCCGGTGGCCTGGAACCGGGCGATCGGGAAGCGGCCGTACGCGGCCACGCCGAGCTGGCGAAGCGATTCGGCACCGACGCCGACGCACCGCCCGAGATCGTCGGCTCCGACGACGGCACGGCCCTGATGTACGCGCTGCCGCTCGACCGTGATGCGGTCGCCGAGGAGGCCCGCGTCACCGCGGACGCGCGAGCCGTTCTCGCCGACCGACCGGACGGCCTGAACGCCTACGTCACCGGACCGACCGCGCTGGGGGCCGACATGGACGAGGTCTTCGATGCCGTCGACGCGAGGTTGCTGCTCGCAACTACGGTGGTTGTGGCGCTCCTGCTCATCCTGACGTACCGCAGTCCGCTGCTGTGGCTGGTCCCGCTCGCCTCGGTCGGGGTCGCGGCGGTTGTGTCGATGGGTGTCGTCTACGCACTCACACAGCTCTTCGACTTCACCATCACGAGCATGAGCTCAGCGCTGCTGATCGTGCTGGTCTTCGGCGCGGGCACCGACTACGCCCTGCTTCTCGTGTCGCGCTACCGCGAGGAGTTGCACCGCCACGAGCGGCCGATCGACGCGATGCTGGCGGCGCTGCGTGGAGCCGGCCCGGCCATCCTCGCCTCGGCCGGGACGGTGGTCGCCGGCCTGTTGTGCCTGTTGGCCGCGGATCTCAACAGCATCAGCAGTCTCGGCCCGGTGGGTGCGGCGGGCATCGGGGCCGCAGTGCTGGTCATGCTGACGTTCTTCCCGGCCCTGCTGGTGGTGCTCGGGCGCCGGGTGTTCTGGCCGTTCGTGCCGCGACTTGGAGTTGAGGCGCGCACATCTGGATCGCGGTGGGCTCGGCTCGGCGAGCTGGTCGCGCGGCGCCGCGTCGTCGGTTGGGTGGTGCCGCTGGTGATCCTGGGCGGTCTCGCGCTGGGCACAGTGGGTGCCAGCGGCTCGCTTCCGCAGCTGGACCAATTCGCCCGTTCGGCACCGGAGTCGGTGACCGGGGCGAAGCTGATCGAGGCACGCTACCCCGACCAGAGCGGCCAGCCGCTGACCGTGATGAGTCGACCGGACCGTAGCCGCGAGGTCCTGGCTGCCGTCGAACGTACGCCGGGGGTCGCCGACGCCGAGCTCGGCCGGGCCGGCGAGGACTGGGTGGAGATCTCCGTGATCCCGGTCGACTCGCCGGAAAGCGCGGGGGAGACGGCAACGATCAAGCGGCTGCGGGAGAACGTGCGCCAGGTCGCCGGTGAGGCCGTGCTGGTCGGCGGGCCGAGTGCCGAGAAGCTCGACGAGGCCGAGACCAACAAGACCGACCGCAATCTGGTGATGCCGCTGATCCTGCTGGTGGTGCTCGCCATCCTCGGGCTGCTGCTGCGGGCGATCGTGGCTCCGCTGGTGCTGGTCGCCACCGTCGTGGTGTCGTACTTCGGAGCGCTCGGACTGTGCAACCTGTTGTTCGACCGGGTGCTCGGTTTCGCCGGGTTGGAGTCGTCGGTTCCGCTGATCGGATTCCTCTTCCTGGTCGCGCTCGGTGTCGACTACAACATCTTCCTGATGACCCGGGTACGGGAGGAAGCCGTCCGGCACGGCACTGTCGACGGCACGAAGCGGGGACTCGCGGCGACAGGTGGCGTGATCACGTCGGCGGGCGTCGTGCTGGCGGCGACATTTGCGGTGCTCGCCTCGCTGCCGCTCGTCATGCTCGTCGAGATTGGGATACTGGTTGCCGTCGGCGTGCTTATCGACACCTTGCTGGTGCGGTCCGTCGTGGTGCCCGCACTGACGATGTCGCTGGGTTCGCGGATCTGGTGGCCCAGCAAGCTCTCGCGCGCGGAGTAAGGACAGTGTCGATGACCGTGGTTCAACGATGACGGCGCTCCGTCCGCCAGTGGCCGACCGGCTGCTGGCGGCGGGGTCGTTCGTGCTCGGCGTCGTCGCCGCGATCACGCTCGAGGCGGTCGATTTCGACGGCGAGCGAAGCGTGGATGTGTGGGCGATCGTCCTCCTCGGCGCGATGTCGGCGCCGTTACTGGCCCGCCGGCGCTGGCCGATCCCCGTCGTACTCGCGGTCCTCGTGGTGTCGACGCCGTACCACCTCCTCGACTATCCCCACGAGGCCACGATGCCGCCCTCACTGGTGGCGGCGTTCACGGCGGCGCGCTACAGCAGTCCGCCGCGGCGGGCCGTTGCCGCCTTGGTGGCGGTGGGTGCGGTGAGCGTGCCTGTCGTCGCCGACGAGGTGTCGGGGTCACCTGGCGATGCTGTCCTCGGTATCGGCTGGCTGTTCATGGCCTTCTTCGCCGGGCTGGCGGTCCGCTTCCATCAAGACTGGAGGGCCGCCGTCACCGCGCGACTCGAACAGGAGCGTGCCGACGAGGTCGAGCGGCGGGTCGCCGAAGAGCGGGTACTGATCGCTGCCGAACTGCACGACGTCCTCGCGCACGGCCTCGCGGTCGCGAACGTGCAGGCGTCCGTCGCTGTTCACCTGATCGACCAGTTGCCGGGTCGGGGCGAACCGCCGCTGCGGGAGCTGTCGAGCACATTGCATGACCTGTCGGACGCGAGCCGGGCCACGCTTCACGAGTTGCGTGCCGTTCTGGACGTGCTGCACGGTGGCGAGGCCGAGCCGACCGAGCCGGCGCCGCACCTCGGCGAGTTGCAGCGTCTGGTGGAGATGGCCGAGGAGGCCGATGTCCGGGTCGACGTGCAGGCCTCGGGGCTGCCGGACGAGTTACCGTCGACGGTGTCCGTCGTGGGTTATCGGATCATCCAGGAGTCGCTCATCAACGTCATTCGCCACTCGACGGCCAAGCAGGCAACCGTCCGGCTCGACCAGGACGGCCACCGGCTGCGGATCGCGGTCATCGATCATGGGCCCGCGCGACCGGGGTCAGGCATGACCTCGGCCGGCTTCGGGATCATCGGGATGACCGGGCGGGCGCAGGCAGTCGGCGGCGAGCTGTCCGCCGGGCCGGGCGAGTCCGGAGGATTCGAGGTGTGGGCCAGCCTTCCGCTGCCGGAGACCCGGCAGGTGCCTTCGTGATCCGGGTCCTGCTCGCCGACGACCAGGCTCTGCTGCGCGGCGCGTTCGCGCTGCTGGTCAACTCCGCTGACGACATGGAGGTCGTCGGGGAGGCCGGCACCGGCGACGAGGCGGTGACACTGACCCGGGCCCTGCGCCCCGACGTCGTTCTGATGGACATCAGGATGCCGAGCACCGACGGTATCGAGGCGACCCGGCAGATCGTCGCCGATGACGGACCGAGCGGCAGCAAGGTGCTGATCCTGACCACGTTCGAGACGGACACCAACGTGCTGCGCGGTCTCCGCGCGGGGGCGTGTGGGTTCCTCGCCAAGGACACGCGTCCAGACGTGCTGCTGGACGCCGTCCGCACCGTCGCCGCGGGGGAGGCGCTGCTGTCGCCCGGCGCCACCAGGGCGGTCATCACCCGCGCGCTGAGTCGCCCGGACGCCCCTGCACCCGAGCGGCTGGCCAGCCTGACAGCACGCGAACGCGAAGTGCTTCGGCTGGTCGCAGCGGGCCGAAGCAACCAGGAGATCGCGGACGAGCTGGTCGTCAGCCCGCTGACCGCCAAGACTCACGTGGGCCGCATCCTCGCGAAGCTGGGCGCCCGCGACCGGGTGCACCTCGTGATCGCCGCGTACGAAGCCGGACTCTCCTAGGCGCACCGCGAAGCATGATCCGCCCGGAAGAGTGCGGACGAACTAGGCCCGGAACAGCCCGCTGTACGCGTTCAGCGCGGGCTGGCCGCCGAGGTGGGCGTAGAGCACCGTGGAGTCCTTCGCGATCTCGCCGTTGCGGATCAGGTCGATCAGCCCCGCCATCGACTTCCCCTCGTAGACCGGGTCGATGATCATCCCCTCGAGCTCGCCGGTCAGCCGGATCGCGTCCAGCGTCGACTGCACCGGGATCCCGTACAGGTCACCCGCCCAGCCCTCGAGGACGACGATCTCGTCGTCCCGCAGCTCCCGCCCGAGCCCGATCAGCTGCGCGGTGGCGCGCGCGATCCGCTCGACCTGGTCCCGCGTCTCCTCGAGCTTGGCGCTGGCGTCGATGCCGATCACCCGTCGCGGCCGGTCCTGCCCGGCGAAGCCCGCGATCATCCCGGCCTGGGTCGACCCGGTCACCGCGCAGACCACGATCGTGTCGAAGAACACGCCGAGCTCCCGCTCCTGCTGCGCGACCTCGTCGGCCCACCGCGCGAACCCGAGCCCGCCGAGGCGGTGGTCCGACGCACCGGCCGGGATCGCGTACGGCGTACCTCCGCGCGCCTCGACGTCCGCCAGCGCCTGCTTCCAGCTGTCCTTGAACCCGATCCCGAACCCGGCCGGGTCGAGCCGGACCTCGGCGCCCATGATCCGGCTGAGGAGGATGTTCCCGACCCGGTCGTTGAGCGCGTCCGGCCAGTCGACCCAGTTCTCCTGCACCAGCACGGCCTTGAGCCCGGCCTTGGCTGCGACCGCCGCGACCTGTCGCGTGTGGTTCGACTGGTAGCCGCCGATCGACACCAGCGTGTCCGCGCCCTGGGCCAGTGCGTCCGGCACGAAGTACTCCAGCTTGCGGGTTTTGTTCCCGCCGTACGCCAGCCCGGAGTTGCAGTCTTCGCGCTTGGCCCAGATCCGCGCGCCGCCCAGGTGCGCGCTCAACCGCTCGAGCGGATGCACCGGACTCGGACCGAACAGCAGCGGATACCGCGGAAAGTCAGCCAGTTCCATCGTTCCTCCGCATCAGGTCGCCTGCGTACATCTTCGCGCCTGCGGTGACCGGAGTGTCAGCGGTCGTGTCAGGGCCGTGTCAGCGGCCTCGGCGAAGGTTGTCTCCGTGACGCCGGGACGGGTCACGACAACGAACACACGACGAAGGAGCTTGATGATGGAAACGGGCACCCGCGGTCTCTCCGAGGCTGGGAAGCGCCGGCTGCGTGACGTGCTGGCGCAGTACGTCGACTCGGGGAAGGTTCCCGGGGTTGTCGCCCTGGTCGGCTACGGCGACGAGACGTACGTCGAAGCGCTCGGCACGATGCAGCACGGCGGCGGAGCCCCGATGCGGCGGGACACGATCTTCCGGATGGCCTCCACCTCGAAGCCGGTGTCGGTCGCGGCGGCGATGGTGCTGCTGGACGAGTGCCGGCTGCGGCTGGACGACGCGGTCCAGGAGTGGCTGCCGGAGCTGGCCGACCGGCAGGTGCTGAAGCAGATCGACAGCCCGCTGGACGACACCGTGCCGGCGCGGCGGCCGATCACCGTCCGCGACGTACTGACCTCCACGGTCGGGATCGGCATGGACATGACGTCGCTGGGCACGCCGATCATGAACGCGGTCTTCGAGCAGGGACTCACCCCGAACCTGCCGGAGCCGATGCCCGAGCCGGACGAGTGGATGCGCCGCCTCGGCGCGCTGCCGCTGATGCACCAGCCGGGTGAGCGCTGGCAGTACCACATCAGCAACGACCTGCTCGGCGTACTCGTGGCCAGGGTGACCGGCCAGTCGTTCGAGGCGTTCCTGCGGGACCGCATCTTCGACCCGCTCGGGATGAACGACACCGGCTTCCACGTGCCCGCCGAGAAGATCGACCGGCTGCCGACGCTGTACGCGCCGGACCCGCAGACCGGTGAGTTCCACGCCTGGGACGAGCCTGTGGACGGCCGGTGGAGCAAGCCGCCGGCGTTCGAGGGTGGCGGTGGCGGGCTGGTGTCGACCGCCGACGACTACCACGCGTACTTCCGGATGCTGCTCAACGGCGGCATGCACGGCAACGAGCGGATCCTGTCCCGGCCGGCGGTCGAGCTGATGACCACCAACCGCCTCTCACCCGAGGTGCAGGCCGCCCGGCACGCGATGGCGGTCGACAACGTGCACATCTCGCACGGCCAGGGCCAGCACGGCGGCTGGGGCTTCGGCATGGCGGTGCGCACGTTCCGCGGCGACTACGCGCCCATCGGCCAGTTCGGCTGGGACGGCGGCAGCGGCACCTCGACGTACGCCGACCCCCACAACCACCTCACCGGCATCCTCCTCACCCAACTCGGCGCCTCCGTCCCCACCCCCATCCACCTCATGCACGACTTCTGGACAACCCTCTACCAATCCATCGACAACTGACCGACCCGGCCGCCCGAGCTCACCCTCGGGCGGCCGCGGCCTCGTCGATCACGTCCGACAACGTCTCCAACCGCTCGAGGTGATCCCCGGGGTCAGGCTGGGTCAGCGCCCACGCCGCCCGCGACACCGCGGTGTACGCCGCCACCAGCACAGCCCCACGCCGTACGGCGTCCGTCTGCCCTCCGTGCGCGTCCAGCAACTCGTTCAGTGGGGTGTCGACCGCCAGGAGCAGGTAACCGAGGTCGAACCCGGCCGGGCCGAGCCCGAACTGCTCCCAGTCGATAGCCAGTACGTCGTCCCCGTCCCGCCCGAGCAGGTTCACCGGATGCGCGTCACCGTGGGTCGGCACCCGCGGCAGCGCATCCAGCTCCGCCAGTGCCGCGTCCCGCCGTACCCACAAGGCCTCGTACTGCGGCAGCGCCGACCAACCGCCGCGACGCTCCACGGTCCGCAGACGGTCACGAAGTACCTCACGAGCACCCCAAGTCGGCTCGTCCACCTCCGCTCCGGCGAACCGGCCCAGCGCGGCAGCCAACGCCTGTGGAGACCAGGTAGCAGCCTCTACCCGGGCGAGGCGCAGAGTGATTCCGTCCGGATCCTCCTCGACACCGAGACAGGCCGGGGAGCGGAGGCCTGGGGTCGTGGTGACCAGTCCGGAGGAGGCGACCAGCGCCTGCCGTCGCCAGTAGGCGTGGTGTCTGGCGTTCTCCACGCCCGATACCAGGCGTTTGACCACCACACCATCGTTCGTGAGCCAGACGCCGCCGGTGGCCTGTCCGGTGCCGGTCGTCAAGGGATACCACTCGGGGGAGGGCCGCCAGGTCATGTGCAGGAGTTAACCGGCAACGGCGGTCTCAATAGGTGAATTTTCGGGTGGGTGGTTGGTTGGGGAGCGGGGTTGTTGGGAAGATGGTGGGGCAGGTAGTGAGCGCTTGCTTACTGTGGGTGAGACAGGTGTGTGACGGTGGAACGGGCGTCCATCAGGCGGGCGCTATGAGGTAGTCTCGGGACTCCCGGCTTGGGCCAGTGTTGTCCCGCGGCCAGTTGTTGACCGTAGGACGACGGGAGCTCCTGAATGTTTGGTCGCCCGCCCCTGAAAAGCTGGCACAGGCCGAGCGAGGGTCTGTACGACGGACAGCACGAGCACGACGCGTGTGGTGTCGCCTTCGTCGCGACCCTGACCGGTGAACCCAGCCACGACATCGTGGCGAAGGCTCTGACCGCCCTGCGCAACCTCGAGCACCGCGGCGCGTCCGGCGCCGAGCCGGACTCGGGTGACGGTGCCGGCATCCTGATCCAGGTCCCGGACGCGTACTACCGCAAGGTGTGCGCGTTCGAGCTGCCGGTGCAGCGCAGCTACGCCACCGGCATCGCCTTCCTGCCGGCCGACGCGGACGACGCCGCCAAGGCGGTGGCCCGGATCGAGGAGCTCGCCGCCGAGGAGAACCTGACCGTCCTGGGCTGGCGCGACGTCCCGACCACGCCGGACCTGCTCGGCGCCACCGCCCGCTCGGTGATGCCGACCTTCAAGCAGCTGTTCGTGGCCGCCAAGGCCGGCCGGGTGCTCGGCCTGGCGCTGGAGCGGATGGCCTTCCGGCTGCGCAAGCGGGCCGAGAAGGAGACCGAGACCTACTTCCCGTCGCTGTCCGGCCGGACCATCACCTACAAGGGAATGCTGACCACCGACCAGCTGGACAAGTTCTTCCCCGAGCTGACCGACCCCGACCTCGCCTCCGCGATCGGCGTCGTGCACTCGCGGTTCTCCACCAACACCTTCCCGTCCTGGCCGCTGGCCCACCCGTACCGGTACATCGCGCACAACGGCGAGATCAACACCGTCCAGGGCAACCGCAACTGGATGCGGGCCCGGGAGGCGCTGCTCGCCAGTGACCTGATCCCCGGCGACCTGGAGCAGCTCTACCCGATCTGTACGCCGGGCGCGTCCGACTCGGCGTCGTTCGACGAGGTCCTGGAGCTGCTGCACCTGGGCGGCCGCTCGCTGCCGCACGCGATGCTGATGATGATCCCGGAGGCGTGGGAGAACGCCACCACGATGGATCCCCGGCGGCGCGCGTTCTACGAGTTCCACTCGACCCTGATGGAGCCGTGGGACGGCCCGGCGTCGGTGGTCTTCTCCGACGGCACCAAGGTCGGCGCGGTCCTGGACCGCAACGGTCTCCGTCCGTCCCGCTACTGGGTCACCGAGGACGGCCTGGTCGTGCTCGCCTCCGAGGCCGGCGTACTCGACCTCGACCCGGCGACCGTGACCGAGAAGGGCCGGCTCGAGCCCGGCAAGATCTTCCTGGTCGACGTCGACGCGCACCGGATCGTCACCGACGCCGAGGTGAAGAACGCGCTCGCCGCCGAGCATCCGTACGACGAGTGGCTGCACGCCGGCCTGATCCGGTTCGAGGACCTGCACGAGCGTGAGCACGTGGTCCACAGCCACGCCTCGGTCACCCGCCGCCAGCAGGTGTTCGGGTACACCGAGGAGGAGCTGCGGGTCATCCTGACCCCGATGGCGAAGACCGGGGCCGAGCCGATCGGCTCGATGGGCACCGACACGCCGATCGCCGTCCTCAGCGACCGGCCGCGGCTGCTGTTCGACTACTTCGCCCAGCTGTTCGCGCAGGTCACCAACCCGCCGCTGGACGCGATCCGCGAGGAGCTGGTGACCTCGCTGTCGTCGTCCCTCGGCCCGGAGGCGAACCTGCTCAGCCCGACCCCGGCGTCCTGCCGGCAGGTCGTGCTGCCGTTCCCGGTGATCACCAACGACGAGCTCGCCAAGCTGCGGCACATCAACCTGGACGGCGACATGCCGGGCCTGGCGACCACGGTGCTGCGCGGCGTGTACGACGTCGAGGGCGGCGGTCAGGCCCTGGAGGCCCGGCTCGCGGAGATCTGCGCCGAGGCGTCCGCCGCGATCGAGGACGGCGCCCGCATCCTGGTGCTGTCCGACCGGCACTCGAACGCTGAGAACGCGCCGATCCCGTCGCTGCTGCTGACGTCCGCCGTTCACCACCACCTGGTGCGGGAGAAGACCCGCACCCAGGTCGGCCTGGTGGTCGAGGCCGGTGACGTCCGCGAGGTCCACCACGTCGCGCTCCTGATGGGGTACGGCGCGGCCGCGGTCAACCCGTACCTCGCGCTCGAGTCGGTCGAGGACCTCTGCCGCCAGGGCACGTACCTGCCCGGCGTCGAGCCCGAGCAGGCCGTCCGCAATGTGGTGAAGTCGCTCGGCAAGGGCGTGCTCAAGGTGATGTCGAAGATGGGCGTGTCGACGGTCGCGTCGTACACCGGGGCCCAGATCTTCGAGGCCACCGGGCTGGCGCCGGAGCTCGTCGACACCTACTTCACCGGTACGTCGTCCAAGCTCGGCGGCGTCGGCCTGGACACGATCGCCGAGGAGGTCCGCCGCCGGCACCTGCGCGCGTACCCGGCCGACGGCATCCTGGCGGCGCACCGCAAGCTGGAGATCGGCGGCGAGTACCAGTGGCGCCGTGAGGGCGAGCCGCACCTGTTCGACCCGGAGACGGTGTTCCGGCTGCAGCACAGCACCCGGACCGGCCGCTACGACATCTTCAAGCAGTACACGTCCCGCGTGGACGAGCAGTCCGAGCGGCTGATGACGCTGCGCGGCCTGTTCGGCTTCGCCTCCGACCGCGAGCCGATCCCGGTCGAGGAGGTCGAGCCGGTCAGCGAGATCGTCAGGCGGTTCAGCACCGGCGCGATGAGCTACGGCTCGATCAGCGCCGAGGCGCACACCACGCTGGCGATCGCGATGAACCAGCTCGGCGGCAAGTCGAACACCGGCGAGGGCGGCGAGGACTCCGACCGCCTGCACGACCCGGTACGCCGGAGCTCGATCAAGCAGGTGGCCTCGGGCCGGTTCGGCGTGACCGCGGAGTACCTGACGAACTCCGACGACATCCAGATCAAGATGGCGCAGGGCGCGAAGCCCGGCGAGGGCGGCCAGCTCCCCGGCAACAAGGTGTACCCGTGGGTGGCGAGCACCCGGCACTCGACGCCGGGGGTCGGCCTGATCTCGCCGCCGCCGCACCACGACATCTACTCGATCGAGGATCTCGCCCAGCTGATCCACGACCTGAAGAACGCCAACCCGTCCGCCCGCATCCACGTGAAGCTGGTGTCCGAGGTCGGTGTCGGGACGATCGCCGCCGGTGTCAGCAAGGCGCACGCGGACGTCGTCCTCATCTCCGGGCACGACGGCGGCACCGGCGCGGCGCCGCTGACGTCGCTGAAGCACGCGGGTGGTCCGTGGGAGCTCGGCCTGGCCGAGACCCAGCAGACGCTGTTGCTGAACGGGCTGCGGGACCGCATCGTCGTGCAGACCGACGGTCAGCTGAAGACCGGCCGGGACGTGATCGTCGCGGCGCTGCTCGGCGCCGAGGAGTACGGTTTCGCGACCGCGCCGCTGGTTGTGTCGGGCTGCATCATGATGCGCGTCTGCCACCTGGACACCTGCCCGGTCGGCGTCGCCACCCAGAACCCGGTGCTCCGCGACCGGTACTCCGGCAAGCCCGAGTTCGTGGTGAACTTCTTCGAGTTCATCGCCGAGGAGGTCCGCGAGTACCTGGCGCAGCTGGGCTTCCGCTCGCTGGACGAGGCGATCGGGCACGCCGAGGTGCTGGACATCCGGCGCGCGGTCGACCACTGGAAGGCCGACGGTCTCGACCTGTCTCCGGTCCTGCACGTGCCGGCGCTGCCGGAGGGCGCGGCCCGGCACCAGACCGTGCTCCAGGACCACGGCCTCGACAAGGCGCTCGACAACGAGCTGATCCGGATCTGCGAGCCGGCCCTGGAGACCGGCGAGCCGGTCCGGGCGCAGCTGCCGATCCGCAACGTCAACCGGACCGTGGGCACGATGCTCGGGCACGAGATCACCAAGCGGTACCGGGCGGCCGGCCTGGCCGACGGCACCATCGACCTGACCTTCACCGGCTCGGCCGGCAACTCGTTCGCCGCCTTCGTCCCGCGCGGCGTCACGCTGCGCCTCGAGGGCGACGCCAACGACTACGTCGGCAAGGGGCTGTCCGGTGGCCGGGTGGTGATCCGGCCCGACCGCCGGGCCCGGTTCGACGCGGCCGACCAGATCATCGCCGGCAACGTGATCGCGTACGGCGCGACGTCGGGCGAGCTGTTCATCAGCGGCGGCGCCGGGCAACGGTTCTGCGTCCGGAACTCCGGGGCCACCGCGGTCGTCGAGTCGGTCGGCGACCACGCCTGCGAGTACATGACCGGTGGGCGCGTCGTCGTACTCGGCGCCGTCGGCCGGAACTTCGCGGCGGGCATGTCGGGCGGCGTGGCCCACGTGCTCGACCTGGACCACGCCCTGGTGAACCCGGAGCTGGTCGATCTGCACCCGGTCACCACGGACGAGTCCGAACTGCTGCACGACCTGGTCCGCAGGCACTTCGAGGAGACCGGTTCGGAACGGGCGGCCAAGCTGCTCGCCGACTGGCCCGCCGCGGCCGCCAGGTTCACCACGGTGATGGCCCGCGACTACGCCCGGGTGCTGGCGGCCAAGGCGGCCGCCGAGCGCGACGGGCTGGACGAGGACGCCACCACGCGAGCGATGATGGAGGCCATCTGATGGCTGACCCGAAGGGATTCCTGACCACGCAGCGCGAGGTCGCCGAGCGGCGGCCGGTCGACGAGCGGGTCAAGGACTGGAACGAGGTCTACCCCGGCGGGCCCGGCAAGGCGCTGCTGCCGATCATCACCAAGCAGGCCGGCCGCTGCATGGACTGCGGCATCCCGTTCTGCCACAGCGGCTGCCCGCTGGGCAACCTGATCCCGGAGTGGAACGACCTGGTCTGGCGGGACGACTGGTCCGGTGCGATCGAGCGGCTGCACGCGACCAACAACTTCCCGGAGTTCACCGGCCGGCTCTGCCCGGCCCCGTGCGAGCCGGCCTGCGTGCTCGGCATCAACCAGGAGCCGGTGACGATCAAGAACGTCGAGGTCGCGATCATCGACAAGGCCTGGGACGCCGGTGACGTCAAGCCGCAGCCGCCGGAGTGGCTGACCGGCAGGACGATCGCGGTCGTCGGCTCCGGCCCGGCCGGGCTCGCCGTCGCCCAGCAGCTCACCCGCGCCGGCCACACCGTCGCGGTCTACGAGCGGGCCGACGCGCCCGGTGGACTGCTGCGGTACGGCATCCCCGAGTTCAAGATGGAGAAGGTCCAGGTCGACCGCCGGATCCAGCAGATGAAGGAGGAGGGCACGGTCTTCCGCTCCGGCGTCAACGTCGGCGTGGACGTCACCGGGACCCAGCTCAAGCAGCGGTACGACGCCGTCGTCATCGCCACCGGCGCGACCGCGGCCCGCGACCTGCCGGTGCCGGGCCGCGAGTACGGCGGCATCCACCAGGCGATGGAGTACCTGCCGCAGGCCAACCGGGTCGCCCTGGGCGAGCCGGTCGCCGACCAGATCGTTGCTACCGGCAAGGATGTGGTGATCATCGGCGGCGGCGACACCGGCGCCGACTGCCTGGGTACGGCGCACCGGCAGGGGGCCCGCTCGGTCACCCAGTTGGAGATCATGCCCCGTCCGGGCGACGACCGGCCGGCCGGGCAGCCGTGGCCGACGTACCCGATGATCTACCGGGTGGCCTCGGCGCACGAGGAGGGCGGCGAGCGGGTGTACTCGGTCTCGACCGTCAACTTCGAGGCGGATGCCGACGGCAACGTGTCCGGGCTGAACCTGGTCGAGGTCGAGTTCAAGGACGGCAAGTTCGTCCCGGTCGAGGGCACCGAGCGGACCATCCCGGCGCAGCTCGTGCTGCTGGCGATGGGCTTCCTCGGCCCGGAGCGCGAGGGCTTCCTCGAGCAGCTCGGGGTCGAGCTGGACGAGCGCGGCAACGTGAAGCGCGACCAGCAGTACCGGACCTCGGTGGACGGCGTGTTCGCCTGCGGTGACGCCGGCCGCGGTCAGTCCCTGATCGTCTGGGCGATCGCCGAGGGCCGCTCCTGCGCCAACGGGGTGGACACGCACCTGACCGGGTCGTCGACGTTGCCGACCCCGATCCCGCCGACCGCCCGCCCGCTGGCGGTCTGATCCGGGCGCCTGATCCGCGCCGCTGTCATGATCCGGGCCGTAGGCAACGAAACGGTGCCTACGGCCCGCGGCAGGTCAAGATGCGACGGCTTGCCCGGACCAATACGGTTGACCCATGGCTAGCCGCCTCGTGACCAGAGCCCGGCTCCGAGCGATCGCGCCGTGGGCCGCGCTCAGCCTGCTCTGGCTGGTGACGTCGGTGTCGGTCGGGATGTTCGGGTTCGCGAACGACTCCGAGCGGGTCACCATCGGTGCGCACGCGGCCACCGTCTCGCCGACGTTCGACGGCCACGCCACGGTCGACCTGGGCGCCGTACTGCCGCGACTGCGGATCCCGGCGAGCGCGCCGCTCGGCATCGGCGTCAACATCGACGTCCAGGAGACCGACGCCGGCAACCTGACCGAGTTGCTCAACCGCGACGCCCTGATCGCCTCCCAGCCGGACGGTGAGATCGCCCGGATCCAGCAGGTGATCGAGGAGATGGCGGTCGACAACGCCGTCGCCGGCGCCGGGAGCGGACTGCTGGTCGCGGTCGTGGTGGCAACGGTCTGGACCGCTCTGGGTCCACGGCGGCGGCGTGAGCTGTGGGACCTGGTGCACAAGCACGAACGCCGGGTCGAGCACCGGGCGATCGTCGTCCTGGTCGCGATGCTGATCACGATCGCGTCGATCTTCGGCCCCGGTCAGATGCGGCAGGCCGAAGTACCGCCGACCGAGTGGCGGCCGCTGCACGAGTTGCTGCCCGAGTTGTCGTTCGACGAGCGGCTCAAGAGCGTCGAGGTCGCGTCCGGGTTCTCCACCACCGGCGGTGTCGGCGTCATCCGTACGGCGGTCGAGACGTACGAGCGCTCCACCGACTTCTACGGCCGGCTGCAGGAGCGGGTCGGCCAGGTCGGCGGCCGCATCCGCCAGGCCGGCGAGGAGGAGACCGTCGCGCTAATGGTCTCGGACCGGCACGACAACATCGGCATCGACCGGTTCGCCTCGGAGGTGGCCAGGGTGGCCCGCGCCAAGGTGCTGATCGACGCCGGTGACGACACCTCGGCCGGGCAGTCGTGGGAGGTGTTCAGCATCAACTCGCTGCGCCAGCACTTCAAGGACCTGAAGGTGGTCGCGGTGGCCGGCAACCACGACGCCGGCGGGCACATCGAGGCCGCGATGCGCAAGAACGGGTTCACCGTGCTCGACAGCAAGCCGGTCGAGGTCGAGGGGATCCGGTTCCTCGGGGACAGCGACCCGACCCGGACCGGTCTCGGCAGCGCCGACTCGCCCGGCGACGAGACGATCGCCGAGCAGTCCGAGCGGCTCGCGGAGATCGCCTGCAACCAGCCCGAGGACGAGCGGATCTCGACGTTCGTCGTCCACGACCCGTCGTCGTTCGCCGACACGGCCGCCCGGGGGTGCGCGACCTTGCTGCTGTCCGGTCACCTGCACCGTCAGGTCGGGCCCGAGCACAAGGTGGTCGACGGTCTCCCGGTGACGACGTACACGAACGGGACGACCGGGGGAGCGGCGTACGCGTTCGCCCTCGGGTACACGCTGCGCCGGCCGGGCCAGGTCACCCTGATCACCTACTCCGAAGGCCGGCCGATCGGGCTGCAGACCGTCACCGCGGAGCTCAGCGGCGAGGTCACCGTCGGGGCCTACACCCCCTTGCCTTCTTGACGATTCAGCCTTCGCGGCGAAGTGTCACGACCTGTTAACCGACCGGTAACGGGGGCGGACCAGCGGGCCCAGTGGTTTGTAGGAGTAGGGTTTTGTGACGTGCGTCGCGCAAAGATCGTTTGTACGCTCGGCCCGGCTACGGCCGCCCCCGAGCGCATCCTGGAACTCGTCCAAGCAGGTATGGACGTCGCAAGGCTCAACCTGAGCCATGGTGCCCATGCCGAGCATGAGCGCATCTATCAGCGGATCCGCACCGCAGCGGCCGAGACCGGCCAGAACGTCGGCATCCTGGTCGACCTGCAGGGCCCGAAGATCCGGCTGGCCGAGTTCGCCGAGGGCAAGGTCACGCTGACCTATGGCGAACGCTTCACCATCACCACCCGAGAGGTCCCCGGGGACGCGACCATCTGCGGTACGACGTACGACGGTCTGCCCGGTGACGTGAAGCCCGGCGACCAGCTGCTCATCGACGACGGCCGGATCGCGCTGGTCGCCGAGGAGGTGACCGAGACCGACGTGGTCTGCCGGGTCACCGTCGGCGGGCCGGTGTCGAACCACAAGGGGATCAACCTGCCCGGGGTCGCGGTCAGCGTGCCGGCGCTGTCGGAGAAGGACGCCGAGGACCTGCGCTGGGCGCTGCACCTGCCGGCCGACATGATCGCGCTGTCGTTCGTCCGGGACGCCGCCGACGTCCAGCTGGTGCACAAGATCATGGACGAGGAGGGCCTGCGGGTCCCGGTGATCGCCAAGATCGAGAAGCCGCAGGCGGTCGCCAACCTGGACGAGATCGTCGAGGCATTCGACGGGTTCATGGTGGCCCGCGGCGACCTCGGCGTGGAGCTCCCGCTCGAGGAGGTCCCGGTGGTGCAGAAGCTGATCATCGACCAGGCCCGGCTGAACGCGAAGCCGGTCATCGTCGCCACCCAGATGCTGGAGTCGATGATCTCCGCGCCGCGGCCGACCCGGGCCGAGGCGTCCGACGTCGCGAACGCCGTACTGGACGGCGCCGACGCGGTGATGCTGTCCGGCGAGACCAGTGTCGGCCGGTTCCCGATCGAGACCGTGAAGACGATGGCGCGGATCGTCTCGTCCACCGAGCAGCACGGCCTGAGCCGGCTCAAGGAGATCGAGTGGGAGCCGCGCACCAAGGGCGGCGTGATCGCCCGGGCGGCCGCGGACGTGGCCGAGCGGCTGGACGCGAAGTTCCTGGTCGCGTTCACCCAGAGCGGCGACACCGCGCTCCGGCTGGCCCGCTACCGCACCGAGATCCCGGTGCTCGCCTTCACGCCGGTGCCGTCGGTGAGCGCCTGGCTGAGCGTCGTCTGGGGCATCGAGACGCACATCGTCCCCACCGTCGACCACACCGACGAGATGGTCCGCCAGGTCGACCAGCGCCTGCTGGAGCTCGGCAAACTCGACAAGGGCGACCTCGTCGTCATCGTCGCCGGCTCCCCACCCAGCATCCCCGGCTCCACCAACGCCCTCCGCGTCCACCGCATGGGCGACGCCATCCAAGGCATAGCCCCCGCCTACCGAAACCCCGAACCCAACTAACCGGCTCAACCCCGAGGCGGACGGCCAACCGTCCGCCTCGAGTGCGTTCCGGGCTAGGACTTCGGTCCGACGAAGTCGTCGAGCTTGGCCACTCCGTCCCGCCGCGCAACGGACAGCGCGTTCGGCCGAGGCATCCGCCACGGGATTCCCAGCAGCCCGAGCGCCCACTGACACAACCGCATGATGTCCGCGGATTCATTGGAGAACAGGTAGCGCGGATAGACGTATCTCTTGACCTCGCCGCCGACCACGCGAGTGGTCCAGTTCGCGACGCGACAGCCATCGGAGTTGAACAAGCCGCGCACGAAGAGCCCAGGGTGCTGGAGGACGATCTCGCGCTGCCACTCGGCCAATTCGATCGACCGTCGGTGCTTGGGTCCTGGCCCGTGCTGCGGGAACAGACACGGCCAGTGCTTCCAGTAGGACAGGACCGCCGTATAGCCCACAGCCTGAACCCGATGCACTGGACGGCTCGGATGTACGTCGGCGATCGCGGCCGCCGCCTCGTCGATCAGCCGCGGGTACGCGTCGTCGCACGCGATCCGCAGCGCGTACACGTCTCTCTTGTGCTTCGACAGACACCCGTCGCCGAGGTAGAGCCCCAGCAGGTGCGAGTACGCCGAAGCCTCCAGAGGCTCGTCGGTGCAGCGCGGACACCGGCCCGCGGGAGACTCGCGTGCCCCACGATCCCGCCACTCCCGAAGCGCCGCCCGACTGATCCCCAGCCGCCTGCTGACCGAGCTCAAACTCTCGCCAGACCCCATGGCCGCAAGAGCGAGCCCCCGCGTCTCCCCGTCGTACACAACAAGAGAGTCGCACCCACCACCGACATCCGTGCCCTGGGTGGGACTCGAACCCACACTGTGCGGGTTTTGAGTCCGCTCTCTCTGCCGAATTGGAGTACCAGGGCCCTGCAGGACCTAGATCCTAGCCCATCGCCCCCGTCCCTCCGCCAATCGGATTGCTGCGTGTGCCGTGCTCACCTCGGGCCTTCGACCGCGGTCCGGATCGATAAGGTGTCGGTGTGACTGGGAAGCGTGTGGTGATCGCTGAGGACGAGGCTTTGATCCGGATGGATCTGGCCGAGATGCTGGCTGAGGAGGGGTACGACGTCGTCGGGCAGGCGGGGGATGGTGAGGAGGCGATCCGGCTGGCGACCGAGCACCGTCCGGACCTGGTGATCCTCGACGTGAAGATGCCGAAGCTGGACGGGCTGAGCGCGGCCGAGAAGATCGCCGGTGAGCGGATCGCGCCGGTGCTGATGCTGACCGCGTTCTCGCAGCGCGAGCTGGTCGAGCGGGCGCGCGACGCCGGCGCGATGGCGTACCTGGTGAAACCGTTCTCCAAGGCCGATCTGCTGCCCGCGATCGAGATCGCGGCGTCCCGGTACGTCGAGCTCGCCGAGCTGGAGCGGGAGGTCGCCGACCTGGCCGAGCGGCTGGAGACCCGCAAGCTGGTGGATCGGGCGAAGTCGATCCTGCAGACGAAGTTCGGGTTGTCCGAGCCGGACTCGTTCCGGTGGATCCAGAAAACCGCCATGGACAAAAGAGTTTCCATGCGACAGGTCGCGGAGTTGGTCGTTGACGAGGCGGGCGGTAGCGACTGAGTCACTCTCCGCGTGCGGCGCTGAGCGTGCGTACAGCAATCACAACCTCCCACGCTGCTTACCGCTGTAACGACCTCACAACACACGCTCGGTGACATCGCATCCGGAGCCACCAGAGGTCTAACCTGCGGATGCTCGCGGCATTCGCGGGGGTCCGGGGATCTGCTCGGACTATCCAGACAAGGGAGGAACAGTGCAACAGCGTTCCGTAGTACGGGTCGGCGCGTCGCTGATCGTTGCGTCGTTGGCCCTGACTGCCTGCGGTTCACGCAGTGGCGACGACGGTGGCGGGGGCTCCGGTGGAGAGACGAAGACCGCCAAGATCGGCGTGATCGCGCCTTTGTCGGGAGACCTGTCGGCGCTGGGTCTGGGTATCCAGCACTCGGTCGAGCTGGCCGTCAAGCAGGCGAACGACTCCAACGCGATCCCGGGCTGGAAGCTCGAGGTGGACGCCAAGGACGACGAGGCGAAGCCGGACACCGGGAAGAACGCGGCCACCGCGCTGGCCAGCGACGCCGACGTGATCGGTGTCGTCGGCACGCTGAACACCAGCGTCAGCCAGCAGGTGCAGCCGGTGCTCGCGCCGAAGAACATCGTGCAGGTCTCGCCGGCCAACACCGGCCCGGGCCTGACCCAGGGCGCGAACTGGCAGACCGAGCCGAAGCGGCCGTACCCGACCTACTTCCGGACCTGCACCACCGACGCGATCCAGGGCCCGTTCGCCGCTCGCTACCTGTACGAGACGGCGAAGATCACCAAGGTCGCGACGATCCACGACAAGAAGGCGTACGGCCAGGGTCTGGTCGGCACCTTCACCGAGGAGTTCAAGAAGCTGGGTGGTCAGGTCGTCGCGGCCCAGACCATCAACCCGGACGACTCGAACTACCAGGCCGTCATCTCGGCGGTCAAGCCGTCCGCGCCGCAGGCCGTCTACTACGGCGGTGAGTACCCGCAGGCCGGGCCGCTGTCGCAGCAGATGAAGGCCGCCGGCCTGGCCGTGCCGCTGATGGGTGGCGACGGTATCTACGACCCGAAGTTCATCACCCTGGCCGGTAAGACCAGCGACAACGACCTGGCCACCTCGGTCGGCGCCCCGGTGGACGCCCTCGACTCGGCGAAGAAGTTCGTCGAGGACTACAACGCGGCCGGGTTCAAGGACCCGTACGCGGCGTACGGCGGCTACTCCTACGACGCCGCGAACGCGATCATCAACGCGCTCAAGGAGTCCCTGAAGGACGCGTCGGACGTCGAGTCCGCGCGCCAGAAGACGGTCGAGGCGCTGGGTAAGGTCTCGTTCGACGGCGTGACCGGCAAGGTCGCCTTCGACGAGTACGGCGACACCACCTCCAAGGTGCTCACCGTCTACAAGGTGGCCGGCGGCAAGTGGAGCACCGTCGAGACCAAGGACTTCGAGTCCAAGTAATCGAGTCGACCTCATGCGTCGGGGGTGGGAGCGGATCCTCCCACCCCCGTGGCATGTTCGGATCTGAGGCAGTTGGGAGGTCGACGTGGACCAGTTCCTCCAGCAGCTCGTGAACGGGCTGACCCTGGGATCGCTGTACGCCCTGATCGCAGTCGGGTACACCGTCGTCTATGGCATCGTGCAGCTCATCAACTTCGCCCACGGCGAAGTGTTCATGATCGGTGCGTTCGGCGCACTGACGACATACTTGTTGTTCTTCGACGGTCAGACCGGCGTGTGGATCCTGCCGATCATGATCGTCGGCGCCATCATCGCGTCGGTCGGCACCGCGGTGGCGATGGAACGTGTCGCGTACCGTCCCCTGCGGAACGCGCCACGACTCGCACCGCTGATCACCGCGATCGGCATCTCGGTGTTCCTGCAGGAGTTCGTCCGGCTGTTCTACGAGCGCCCGGGCTGGACGGTCGTGGTGTTCGCGTTCCTGGCCGTCGTCCTCGGGTACGTCGTCGGCGCGCGGTTCTCGGACGCCGAGCTGAACCACCCGGTGACCAAGTGGTACGACCGCGCCCCGCTGATCGGCGGCGCCGTCGGCGCGGTGGCGCTGTGGACCGTCGTCCGGCTGGTCGAGCGTGAGCTGTCCGTCCTGGTGACCCCGGGCGTCGTCATCGTCGGTGCCCTGGTCGGCGCCGGGATCGGCTGGCTGCTGTCCCTCGCCGTACGGACCAAGGCGCGCACCGAGGTCAAGCCGGTGCACGTCCTCTGGGCCGCGGCCGTCGCGGTGGCCGCCGCGGAGGTCGGCTGGGTCGTCTTCCGGACCATCATCAGCAGCATCGAGTGGCCGAGCGCCAAGCAGCGCATCCCGTTCCCGCAGATCGACGTGGTCACCGGCACCGCGCTGGACGTCGGCGGCGTGACCATCCAGCGGTCGGCGATCTTCACGGTCGCGGCGCTGCTCGTGTGCGCGGTGCTGCTCTGGTTCTTCATCAACCGGACCCGGCTGGGCCGCGGTATGCAGGCCGTCTCGCAGGACCCCGACACCGCCCGCCTGATGGGCATCAACGTCGACCGGATCATCGTGGTCGCGTTCGCGCTGGGCGCCGTACTGGCCGCCGTCGCGGGGGTCTCCCAGGGTCTGCAGAACAACAACATCGAGTTCCGGATGGGCTTCCTGGCGGGCCTGAAGGCGTTCACCGCCGCCGTGCTCGGTGGCATCGGCAACGTGTACGGCGCCGTCGTCGGCGGGCTCGTCCTCGGGGTCGTCGAGGCGATGGCCACGCAGTACATCCCCGGCCAGTTCGGCGGTAGCACCTGGAAGGACGCCTGGGCGTTCGTCATCCTGATTCTGGTACTGGTCTTCAGGCCGCAGGGCCTGCTCGGCGCAAGGGTGGTGGACCGGGCATGAGCGAGGTCAAGACAACGACTCCGGCCCAGCCGGAGACCGCGGCGCAGCCGCCCGCCAGGCCGATCGCCTGGCCGCTGGGGCTCGCCGGCGTGGCGCTGGTGATCGTCGGTTCGTTCCTGTCCTGGAGCTACGACGGCACGATCCTGAACGACCTGTCGATCAACCTCTACCCGGGTGGTCTGCAGATCCTGGCGATCATCATGGCCGTGCTCGCGCTGGTCCTGCTGCTGGCCGAGCGGGGCCCGCTGAGCCGGCTCGGCGTCTGGCTCGACGCGGCCCTCGGCCTGCGCATGCTGGGCAGCGGCCTGGCGCTGTACATGGTGCTGATCGTGGTGGCCATCTCGGTCGAGTCCGACGGCCTGATCAACGTGAACCCCGGCGCCTACATCTCGCTGGCCGGTGCCATTCTGCTCACGGTCAGTGCCTGGATGCTGCCGCTGCGGCAGCTACGGGACATGAGCCGGGCGAAAACGCCGGGCTGGGTCGAGATCGTTGCCATCGCCGCCTTGATGGCGTCGGTGCTGTTCGTCGCGGCGTACGCGCTCGGCCTGGAGGACGCCTGGTCGTTCATCCTGTGCCTGGTGTTCATCGGCGTGGTGGCGGCCGGCCTGTTCCGCTCCGGCGCGATGACCTGGGTCGGGCACGCCGCCCAGCGCAACCGCAAGGTGCTCACGCTGTCGGCGTTCGTGGTGGCGTTCCTGTTCCCGTTCACCCAGGGCGGGTCGGACGCGAACATGTCGATCGCGACCCAGGTGCTGGTGTTCGCGGCGACCGCGATCGGCCTGAACATCGTGGTCGGCCTGGCCGGCCTGCTGGACCTCGGGTACATCGCGTTCCTCGGGTCCGGTGCGTACGTGGCGGCGATCCTGTCGCAGTCGGCGTTCGCGACCATCGACTGGCACCCGCCGTTCCTGGTGGTGACGCTGATCGGTGCGTGCGTGGCCGCCACCTTGGGCCTGATCATCGGTTCGCCGACGCTGCGGGTCTCGGGTGACTACCTGGCCATCGTGACGCTGGGCTTCGGTGAGATCTTCCGGTTCGCGATGTTCAACCTGGACGGCAACAACGGGCCGAACCTGACCAACGGTCCGAACGGCGTGCCCGGCATCCCCGACCTGGTGGTGCTCGGCTTCAACTTCGGTGACGAGCACACCGTCGCCGGCATCGAGCTGGGCCGCTACTCGAACTACTACTTCCTGCTGCTGCTCCTGATCGGCCTGATCATCCTGGTCTTCGCCCGGCTGAACGACAGCCGGATCGGGCGCGGCTGGGTGGCGATCCGGGAGGACGAGAAGGCGGCCGAGGCGATGGGCGTGAACACGTTCGGGCTGAAGCTGCTCGCGTTCGCGGTCGGTGCGTTCCTGGCCGGTCTGGCCGGCACCATCAAGGCGCACCAGGACGGTGCGGTCAGCCCGGACCAGTACATCTTCCTCGAGTCGGCGTTCCTGCTCGCGGCCGTCGTCCTGGGCGGTATGGGCACCATCGCCGGCGTGTTGCTGGGAGCAACGATCCTGAAGCTGCTGCCGGAGAAGCTGCGGTTCTTCTCGGAGTACCGGCTGATGCTGTTCGGTCTGCTGCTGGTGCTGATGATGCGGTTCCGGCCGGAAGGCCTGGTCGCGAGCCGGCGCCGTCAGCTGGAGTTCCACGAGGAGGACGAGGCCCTGGCCGTCGCGGTCGAGGAAGAACGCCTGGTCGTCGAGGAGGCGAAATGACCGTCACCGAAACACCGTCGACGACCGCTCACCCGGGCGGCGGCCGGCCGGTGCTGGAAGCCTCCGGCGTGACCATGCGGTTCGGTGGTCTGCTGGCGGTCAACGACGTCAACCTGACCGTGCGGGAGGGCGAGATCGTCGGTCTCATCGGCCCGAACGGCGCCGGCAAGACGACGTTCTTCAACTGCCTCACCGGGCTCTACAAGCCGACCGGTGGCGTCGTCCGGTTCGCCGGTACGCCGCGCAGGCCGGAGTCGGCCCGGCGCCAGGTGACCGAGGCGGACGACGCGGTGGCGGTGCAGCCGCTGGACGCGCTGACGCCGTTGCCGCCGAAGCCGCGGGCCGTGGTCCGGGCCGGGATGGCGCGGACGTTCCAGAACATCCGGTTGTTCGCCAACATGACCGCGCTCGAGAACGTGATGGTCGGCCGCTACTGCCGGACCAGCTCGGGCGCGCTCACCTCGGTCCTGCGCGGGCCGAAGTTCCGTCGCGAGGAGGCGGCCACCCGGCTCCGGGCGCAGGAGTTGCTGGACTTCGTCGGTCTGGGCAGGTCCACCGAGCACTTGGCCCGGAACATGCCGTACGGCGACCAGCGCCGGCTCGAGATCGCGCGGGCGCTGGCCACCGACCCGAAGCTCATCCTGCTGGACGAGCCGACGGCCGGTATGAACCCGCTGGAGACCAAGCAGGCCAGTGACCTGATCTTCAAGATCCGGGACTCCGGCCTGTCGGTCGTGGTGATCGAGCACGACATGCGGTTCATCTTCAACCTCTGCGACCGGGTGCTCTGCCTGGTCCGCGGCGAGGCCCTGATCGAGGGCACGCCGGCCGAGGTCCAGTCCGACCCGCGGGTGATCGAGGCCTACATCGGCACCGGCGAGGACGACGAGGACGAGCGTCCGCAGGACACCGTTGGAGAGGAGACCCCGTGACCGCGATGCTCGAGGTCCGTGACCTGGAAGTTGCCTACGGCAAGATCGTCGCGGTGAAGAAGATCAGCTTCAGCGTGGAGCAGGGGCAGGTGGTGTCGCTGATCGGCACCAACGGCGCCGGCAAGACCACCACGCTGCGGACGATCTCCGGCCTGCTCCGGCCGACCGCCGGCGAGATCCTGTTCCAGGGCGAGCCGATCCACCACACCGCGGCGCACGACATCGTCGCCAGCGGGCTGGCGCACTCGCCGGAAGGGCGGCGGATCTTCCCGAAGCTCTCGGTCGAGGAGAACCTGATGCTCGGCGCGTTCGCCCGCCGGGACCAGGGCGGCATCCGCACCGACCTGAACGCGGCGTACGAGCTCTTCCCGATCCTGGGGGAGCGGCGCAAGCAGCCGGCCGGGACGTTCTCCGGCGGTGAGCAGCAGATGCTGGCGATGGGCCGGGCGATGATGAGCCGGCCGAAGCTGCTGATGCTGGACGAGCCGTCGATGGGGCTGTCGCCGATCATGATGAAGCGGATCATGTCGACGGTCACCGAGCTGCAGCGGCAGGGCACGACCATCCTGCTGGTGGAGCAGAACGCGCAGGCCGCGCTGAAGCGGGCCGACTACGGCTACGTGCTCGAAGTCGGCAAGATCGTGCTGTCCGGCACCGGTCGCGACCTGCTGGTCAACGAGGACGTCCGCAAGGCCTACCTCGGCGAGGACTGACCACGAAGTAGTTGCCGAGAGCCCCCGGTCCGCACAGGGCCGGGGCTCTCGTCAGCTCCGGATCACGACCAGCAGCTGCACCAGCAGTGGTGCGACGATCAGTGCCGGCAGGAGGTCCGCGACGGCGATCTGCTTGAGCTTCAGCAGCCGGAGGGCGACGCCGATCAGCATCACGCCGCCGGTCGCGCCGAGCGCGGTCACGTGCGCCTCCGGCAGTACGTCGCCCAGCACCGCGCCGACCGCGGTCATCAGCCCCTGGATCACGAGTACGACGAGCGCGGACGCCGCCACGCCCCAGCCGAACGACGCGGCGAAGGCGATCGAGGCGAACCCGTCCAGCACCGCCTTGAGGAACAACTGGTCCGCACCCCGGCCCAGCCCGTCGGACAACGCGCCCAGAAACGTCAGCGGCCCCACGCAGAACACCATCGAAGCGGTCACGAAGCCCTCGACGAAGGTGCTCTCGCTGTCGCCGCGGCTGAACCGGTGCTGCATCCAGGCGCCGAAGTCCTCCAGCCGCTGCTCGATCCGCAGCAGCGAGCCGGTGATCCCGCCGATCAGCATCGCGCCGAGCACGATCAGCACCGGCGCGCTGTCGCCGACCGCGTCGCTGAGCACCGCGTCGCCGACGGTGAGTGCCGAGGTGATCGCGATCAGCAGCGTCACCAGGCCGAGCGCGTCGGTGACCAGGTCGCGCGTGCGGTGACTGAGCCGGTGGCCGATGAGTACGCCGAGTACCGATCCGGTGAGTACCGTCGCGACGTTCACGACCGTACCGATTCCGATGAACAAACCTGGTCTCCGATCAGCCCGGGGGGCAGCTTTGCAAGAGACCCCCGAGGGCCTACTGTTGCGCGAGGACGAGCGTATCCGCACGTCCCGTTCACCTCGGGGGTGGACCAGACCAGGAGGTCGCTGTGGCAGCAGCCATCGAGGTGAGGGACGCCCAACCGGGTGATGCCGGCGTCTTGGTGGCGTTGTGGCGGGAGATGGCCACCGGCGCCGGGCATCCGCCGCGCCTGCCGGCGACGCCGTCCGCGGCCGCGGTCGAGGTTGCTGTCGGCAAACACCTGGACGACCCGTTCGGCCGGTTGCTGGTCGGCGAGCTGGACGGCGCCGTCCACGGCATGGCCTACCTGCGGCGCACGGCGATCAGTCCGCTGCACGACGACTTCACCGTCACGGTGGAGTACCTGCACGTCAGCGACGAGGCCCGCCGGCACGGCCTGGGCAAGGCGCTGATCGCGGAGGCGGCCGCCTGGGCCGAGCACGAGAACTGCGCCCACCTGGCCGCGGTCGCGCCCGCGGTCGCCCGGGAGGCGAACCGTTTCCTCGCCCGGCTGGGTCTCGGGCAGGTCGGCGTACTGCGGTTCGCGAGCACGCACACAGTGCGCCGCCGGCTCGCGGCCGAGCACGCGCCGAACCTGCTGGCCCTGCTGTCGTCGCGACGGTCCGTGATCGCCCGGCGCGCCCAGCTGGCGCGGCCACTGCCGGTCGACCCCGCCGACGTCAGCTACCCGGCGGCGCCGGAATCAGCTGGCACGTGATCCGCGCGGTGCAGACCCGCTTGTCCCGCTCGTCGGTGACGACGACCTCGTACGACGTGGTCGTCCGGCCGAGGTAGATCGGCGTGGCCACCCCGGTGACGACGCCCTCGCGGACCGCGCGGTGGTGGGTGGCGTTGATGTCGACGCCGACCGCGACCTTGTCGTAGGCGGCCGCGTGCAGGGCGGAGCCGATCGAGCCGAGGCTCTCGGCGAGCACGCAGGACGCGCCGCCGTGCAGCAGCCCGTACGGCTGGGTGTTGCCCTTGACCGGCATGGTCGCCACCACCCGCTCCGGCGCGGCCTCGGTGACAACGATTCCCATCAATTGGAGGAGCGTCCCCTCCGTGCCCATGCCCGGTCCGAGGTTCGTCTGATCAGTCACAGCACGCAGACTACGGCAGCCGTCCGGGCGGCCCGAGGCACTGTGACGAAACTGTCGGAGGGAACCACTAGAGTCTGTGTGTGGCTCCAGAGACGAACACCTCGACGATGACCAAGGACGCACCGCAGCCCGGCGCCGGCCGGCCGCGGATCCTGCTGCTGGACGGGCACTCGCTGGCGTACCGGGCGTTCTACGCGCTGCCCGTGGAGAACTTCTCCACCACCACCGGGCAGCACACGAACGCGGTGTACGGGTTCACCTCGATGCTGATCAACATGCTCCGCGACGAGCAGCCGACCCACGTCTGCGTCGCGTTCGACGTGTCCCGCAAGACCTTCCGCTCCGAGCAGTACGCGGAGTACAAGGCCGGCCGGTCGAAGTCGCCGGACGAGTTCAAGGGGCAGGTCTCGCTGGTCAAGGAGGTGCTGGAGGCGCTCCGGATTCCGACCACCGAGATCGACGGCTGGGAGGCCGACGACGTCATCGCCACGCTGGCCACGCAGGCGTCCGAGCAGGGCTTCGAGGTGCTGATCAGCAGCGGCGACCGGGACGCGTTCCAGCTGGTCAGCGACGACGTCACGGTGCTGTACCCGAAGCGTGGCGTGTCCGAGATCGCCCGGATGGACCCGGCCGCGGTCGAGGAGAAGTACGGCGTCGTCCCGCGGCTGTACCCGGATCTCGCCGCGCTGGTGGGGGAGTCGAGTGACAACCTGCCCGGCGTCCCGGGGGTCGGGCCGAAGACCGCGGCCAAGTGGCTGAACCAGTTCGGCTCGCTGAACGACGTGGTCGACCGGGTGAACGAGATCAAGGGCAAGGCCGGCGAGTCGCTGCGCGAGCACCTGGCCGACGTGATCCGGAACCGGCAGATCAACGAGCTGGTCCGCGACCTGACGCTGGACGTCACCGTGGACGACCTGGTCCGCAACCCGTGGGACCGGGACAAGGTGCACACGCTGTTCGACAGCCTGGAGTTCCGGGTGCTGCGCGAGCGGCTGGTCGCCGAGCACGAGGAGGTCGACGCGACCGTCGACCACGGTTTCGAGCTGGACGGCGTCCAGCTGAAGCCCGGCGAGGTGGCCGCCTGGCTCGAGGATCAGGTCAGCACCGGTGAGCGGGTCGGCGTCGCCGTCCAGGGCAGCTGGGGCCGCGGCACCGGCGAGATCACCGGTCTCGCGCTCGCGAACACCTCGGGTGCGGCCGCCTGGTTCGACCCGGCCACGCTGACACCGGACGACGACACGGCCTGGCAGGCCTGGCTCGCCGACCCGAAGCAGCCGAAGGCGCTGCACGACGCGAAGGGTCCGCTGCTCGGCTTCCTGGAGCGCGGCTGGACGCTGGCCGGGCTGAGCTCGGACACCCAGCTCAGCGCGTACCTGGCGCGGCCCGACCAGCGGTCCTACGACCTCGCCGACCTGACCGTGCGGTACCTCAAGCGCGAGCTGCGCAACGAGGAGGCCGACAACGGCCAGCTCAGCTTCGACGACGTCGAGGGCGGCCCGGCCGCGGACCATACGATGCTGCGGGCCCGCGCGATCGCCGACCTCGCCGACACCCTGGACGCCGAGCTCGAGAAGCAGGCCGGGACGGCGTTGCTCGCGGACGTCGAGCTGCCGCTGATCGACGTGATCGCGAGCATGGAGCGGGACGGGATCGCCGTCGACCGGCCGTACCTGGAGGAGCTCGAGTCCCGGTTCGCCACCGGGGTGCGGGAAGCGGCCACCTCGGCGTACGAGGTGATCGGCAAGGAGATCAACCTCGGATCGCCGAAGCAGCTGCAGGTGGTGCTGTTCGACGAGCTGCAGATGCCGAAGACCAAGCGGACCAAGACCGGTTACACCACCGACGCGGACTCGCTGCAGGCGCTGTTCGAGAAGACCGAGCACCCGTTCCTGGCGTACCTGCTGGCGCACCGGGACGCGACCAGGCTGCGGCAGACGGTCGAGGGGCTGCTGAAGACGATCAGCCCGAAGGACGGCCGGATCCACACCACGTTCAACCAGACGATCGCGGCGACCGGGCGGCTCAGCTCGACCGACCCGAACCTGCAGAACATCCCGATCCGGACCGAGGAGGGCCGCCGGATCCGGCAGGCGTTCGTCGTCGGCGAGGGCAACGAGTCGCTGATGTCGGCCGACTACAGCCAGATCGAGATGCGGATCATGGCGCACGTGTCCGAGGACGACGGGCTGATCTCGGCGTTCAACTCCGGGATGGACTTCCACTCGGTGACGGCGTCGCGGGTGTTCTCGGTGGAGCCGTCGGCGGTGACGCAGGAGCAGCGGGCCAAGATCAAGGCGATGAACTACGGGCTCGCGTACGGCCTGTCGGCGTACGGGCTGAGCCAGCAGCTGAAGATCGGCGTGGACGAGGCCAAGGGCTTGATGGAGGAGTACTTCGAGCGCTTCGGCGGCGTCCGTGACTACCTGCGCAGCATTGTCATCGACGCCGGCAAGAGCGGGTACACCGAGACGATCCTGGGGCGCCGGCGCTACCTGCCGGACCTGACCAGCGACAACCGGCAGCGCCGGGAGATGGCCGAGCGGATGGCGCTGAACGCGCCGATCCAGGGGTCGGCGGCGGACGTGATCAAGATGGCGATGCTGAAGGTGGACGCGTCGCTGCGGGAGTCCGGGCTGAAGTCGCGGATGCTGCTGCAGGTGCACGACGAGCTCGTGTTCGAGATCGCGCCGGGGGAGCGCGAGGCGCTCGAGGAGCTGGTGCGCCGGGACATGGGCCACGCGGTCGAGATGGCCGTCCCGCTGGACGTCTCCGTCGGCGTCGGCCGCACCTGGCACGAAGCCGCCCACTAGCACCCAGCCGGCTCCCGACCCAGCACAAGCCGCTCGACCCGGCCCACAACACCCGCCGGTCGGCCGGGCCCACCACACCCAGCCGGTCGGTCCGGCCCACAACCCCAGCCGACCGGCCCGGCCCGCAAGGCCAGCCGGTCGGACGGGCCCACAACACCAGCCGGTCGGACGGGTCCGTAGCACCAGCCGGCCGGCCCGGTCCAGAGCGGCAGCCGGTCGGGCGGTTTCAAGGGCGTTCGAAGATGGGGAGGGGGTCGGGGGAGAGGGCGTTGGTGATGCACTCCTGGTCGTGGGCCGGGAGGTCGGGCAGGTTGGACAGCGGGAACCAGGCGACCTCGAGGGACTCGTCGTCGTTGACCCGCGGTTCACCGTGCAGCGCGCGGCACCGGAAGCAGAGGTCGAGGAACTGGACCTGGTCGCCGTTGGGGTAGCTCGACGGCGGCAGCGCCTCGGTGCTGACCAGCCGCTCGACCTCGACCGTGACCGCGGTCTCCTCGTGCACCTCGCGGGCCAGTGCGACGGCCGGTTGCTCGCCCGGCTCCAGGATGCCGGCGACCAGAGCCCAGCCCCCGGTGTCCGCGCGGCGTACCAGCAGGACCTCCCCGGCGTCGTTCAGGACCACGCCGCTGATGCCGGTCAGCCACAGCAGGTCGTGACCGATCTTCGCGCGCAGGTCGAGGATGAACTTCGGCGTCGGCATGGTGCGAACCCTATCGAGCCCCCGATCACGGCTTAGTTTCCGCAAGAAAGTTGGACGTTCAGCCGCAAGCGGCAAACGCTTGCCCTGCAAGATGCGGACAGTGTCCGTCCGACCCCGGCAAGTTACGACCAAACCCTTCCGAAAGACATCCGATCTGTGTCATCCTCCCGCAAGGATCCGAGATCCTATCGGATATGGCATCACCGGCACCGGGAGGCAGCATGCACGACGACCTCGGAACGACGACGGTGAAGCGGCGGTCGTTCGTCGCCGGCGCGGCCGCGATCGCCGCCACCGGCGGCAGCGGCCTGCTGAGCGGCTGCGGCTCAGGTACGGCGGAAACCGGTGCCGCCCCCGAGAGCCTGGCCCAGCCTCCGGGCGAGCTCGGCCCGTTGAAGAGCGGGATCAACTACCCGCCCGGGTACGTCGGCCCGAAGGCGCGCCGGCAGACGGCGATCGTCAGCGAGCCGGTCACGTTCACCGTGGTCGTCCCGCAGAGCCTGACCGTCGGCGACTGGTCGAAGAACGAGTTCACCCGCTGGCTGGAGCAGCAGACCGGCATCCGGATCCGGTGGCGCCAGGTGGCCGGCAAGGGCGACGACGCCGAGACGATGACGAAGGTCAACGCGATGATCGCGGCCGGCGACGTACCGGACGCCTTCCTCGGCATCACGTTCACGCGCTCCCAGCTGTACCTGTACGGCGCCCAGAACCTCTTCCTCGACCTGTCGCCGTACCTCGACCGGTACGCGCCGAACCTGCAGGACGCCAAGAAGGACTACCCGGAGGCGGGCAAGCTGATGGTGTCGCCGGACCAGGGCACCTACAGCTTCCCGGACATCAACGACTGCTACCACTGCCGCGCCTCGAACGGCCGGGCGCTGCTGAACACCGAGTGGCTCCGCAAGGTCGGCCTGGCGATGCCCACGACGACCGACGAGTTCCGCGAGGTGCTGACCGCGTTCAAGAAGGCCGATCTCGCCGGCGGCGGCCGGACGATCCCGTTCGGTGGCTACAAGGACGCGCCGCTGGACACGTACTTCATGAACGCGTTCCTCTACAACCCCGGCGAGCCCTGGCTGGTGGTCGACGACGGCAAGGTCCGGGCGAACTACGTCCGCGACGAGTGGCGCGAGGGGCTGAAGTACCTACACGGCCTGTACGCCGACGGCCTGCTGGCGAAGGACATCTTCACCGCCAACGAGGACCAGATCAAACGGTACGGCGACAACCCGGGCGGGCCGATCCTCGGTGGCGCGCGGGTGTACTACTGGGGCACGTTGATGACGCTGGACCTGGTCGACCCGAAGGCCCGCTGGCACCAGTACCGGACGATGGAGCCGCTGAAGGGTCCGGCCGGTGTCCAGGTCGCGCCCTGGGACTACCTCGACGTCGGCCTCGAGGTGTCCACCCTGGTCGTCACCCGCAAGTGCCGGCGTCCCGACCTGCTGGTGCGCTGGGCCGACTACCAGCTGGATCTCGAGGTGGTGCTGCGCTCGTACGCCGGACCGGACTTCCGCTGGTCGGTCAAGGGTGACAAGGGCATCAACGGGAAACAGTCGATCTACGGCTACGACTCCTGGGACACCGACGAGACCAAGGGCAAGACCTGGGACCAGTACGGCGTGATGTACCGGTCGGGCGACTTCCGGCTGGCCGAGCGGGTGAACCCGAAGCGGCCCACGTTCGAGTCTCCGCTGTACGAGGAGACCCGGGACCACCTGTTCCCGCACCGGCAGCCGATGGAGCAGCAGTTCCCGCCGGTGACGCTGGAGGCCGACCAGGCCGCGCTCGACGCCGAGATCGGGCTGAACCTGAAGACCGAGGTGACCACGTCGCTGGCGAAGTTCGTCACCGGCCGGCTCGATCCGGCCGACGACGCGCACTGGAACGACTATCTCGACCGCATCCAGCGCATCGGGCTGCAGCCGTACCTGGAGATCCAGCAGGCCGCCTACGAGACCTACCAGGGGTGATGACTGTGGCCACCACGACACCCAGCACACCGACCGGGGCCCCTGCGCCCGTGCGCGAGACCCGGTCCGACCGGATCGTGATGATCTGCAACTACACCGCCCTCGGCCTGTTCACGCTGGCCGTGCTCTACCCGCTGGTCTATGTGGTCAGCGCCTCGCTCAGCGATCCGAAGAACGTGGTCTCCGGCGAGGTCTGGCTGTGGCCGGTCGGCTGGAGCGTGGACGCGTTCCGGGCGATCTTCGACTACGACTCGATCGTCAGCGGGTTCTCCAACTCGATCGTGTACGCCGTCGGCGGGGCGCTGATCGCGACCGCGCTGACCCTGCTCGCGGCGTACCCGCTGTCCCGGAAGGGGTTGCCGGGCAAGGGCCTGATCATGGCGCTGTTCGTGTTCACGATGATGTTCAGCGGCGGACTGATCCCGACGTACCTGGTGGTCGACCGGCTCGGGCTGCTGAACACGCGCTGGGCGATCGTGCTGCCGGCCGCGCTCGCGGTCTGGAACATGATCATCACCCGGACCTTCTTCCAGACCACGATCCCAGAGGAGCTGGCCGAGGCCGCGAAGGTCGACGGGTGCACCGACTTCGGTTTCTTCTGGCGGATCGTGCTGCCGCTGAGCAAGCCGATCATCGCGGTCAACCTGCTGTTCTACGCGGTCGCACAGTGGAACTCCTGGTTCAGCGCGCTGATCTACCTGACCAACGAGCACCTGTTCCCGCTCCAGCTGGTGCTGCGCCAGATCCTGATCCAGAACAACTTCGACCCGTCCCAGGTCCGCGACACCGCGGAGCTGATCCGGATGAAGGAGTTGCAGGAGCAGCTGAAGTTCTCGCTGATCGTGATCGCCACCATTCCGCCACTGCTGATCTACCCCTTCGTGCAGAAGCACTTCGTCAAGGGGGCCATGGTCGGCTCGTTGAAGGGCTGACCCCATGGCTACAGACACCCTGGTACGACGGACGCCCGCGCACAGCACCGCCCGGCCGAAGAAGCAGGCGCTCGGGCTCGGTGCGCGGATGCGGCGCAACTGGCAGCTCTACGCGATGCTGGCGGTGCCGCTGCTCTGGCTGGCGATCTTCGCCTACTGGCCGATGTACGGCGCGATCATCGCCTTCAAGGACTACAACGTGGTCGACGGCATCCTGGGCAGCCGCTGGGTCGGCTTCAAGCACTTCGAGCGGTTCGTCGAGTCGTACCAGTTCTGGCGGCTGCTGAAGAACACGCTGATCCTGCACGTGTACGAGCTGCTGGCGACGTTCTGGCTGCCGATCCTGCTCGCGCTCGGGCTGAACATGGCCCGGCGGCGCTGGTACCGGCGATCGGTCCAGCTGATCACGTACGCGCCGCACTTCATCTCGACCGTGGTCGTCGTCGGGCTGATCGTCGTGATCGTCGACCCGAACAGCGGCGTGCTGAACCAGTTCCTCGGCGTGCTGGGGATCGGGCCGATCGACGTCCTGAGCAACCCGGACTACTTCCGGCACCTGTACGTGTGGTCGGGCGCGTGGCAGACGATGGGCTTCTCGGCGATCATCTACCTGGCCGCGCTGACCAGCGTCGCGCCGGAGCTGCACGAGGCCGCGATCGTCGACGGCGCGTCCCGGCTGCGCCGGCTCTGGCACATCGACCTGCCGGCGATCCGTCCGGTCGCGGTGATCCTGCTGATCCTGAACATCGGCTCGATCATGTCGGTCGGGTTCGAGAAGGTCCTGCTGCTGCAGAACACGCTGAACCTGCAGACGTCCGAGGTGCTCGACACCTACGTCTACAAGCTCGGGTTCGCGTCGCAGGTGCCGCAGTTCAGCTACGCGGCCGCGATCGGTCTGTTCAGGTCCGTGGTCGGCTTGGCCCTGTTGGTGCTGGCGAACGCCTTCGCCCGGCGCTTCGCCCGCAGCAGTCTCTGGTAAGGCGTCAGTCGTCGGAGGTCTGGCGGTGCAGTCCGGCCGCCAGACCCACCGACAGCAGCACCGCGCAGCCGCTGGTCATCGCGACCAGCGCCTTCACTCCGGCCATCCCGTCGGCGAGATCGGTTCCGAGCACGATCCCGGCGCCGATCGCGAGCACGATCAGCCCGATCCAGATCAGCAGCGCGGCCCGCTTCTCCTGCTGCGCGATCGCCGCGTAGACGACCAGCTGCAGTACGGCGTACGCCGAGCCGGCGATCGCGAACAGCCAGGTGTACGGGCCGAGTGGCGCGTAGTCCTCCTTGCCGCCGATCACGGCGAGCACCAGATCGGGCAGGACCAGCGCACCGATGACCGTGCACGCACCGAGCCCCGCGACGGCCTGGATCGCCCGGCGCAGGCGGATCGTGTCGCCAGGCGAGCTGGCGAGCGATGGGAACACAATCACGATCACGAACTGCGGCAGGAACAGGCACGCCTTCGCGACGATCACCCCGGCCGCGTAGTACCCGCTGTGCCGGCCGTCGAGCAGTGCCCGGGCGAACAGCACGTCGGCGTTCGCGATCGCGAAGAACGCGAGGAGCGTGTGCGTGCCGTGCACCGTCTCCCGGACGACGTCCCTGACCTGCGCGGGGGTGCCGCCACTGGACCCGCGCACCAGGAAACCACCCAGCGCAGCCGGTACGGCGGCTCCGAGTGCGAGACCGATCATGGCCGCATCGAGCGACGGATGGATCAGTAGCGCACCGCCGCCCAGGACCAAACGGCCCACACCGACCGAGGTGTAGACCGCGGCCAGCTCGGTCCAGCGTTGACTGCCCTGCAGAACGCCGAGCTGCGAGCCCATCAGCGTCAGACAGCCGAGGGTGGGCGCGAGCAGCAGGATCGCTACCACCGAGTCGATGTGCAGCAGCCAAACGAACAGCGGCGTCGCGAGCGCACACACCAGCGTGAGTCCGAGCGCCGCGCGACGCCCGGCCTTCAGCATCGCGTCGGCCAGGGCTGCGGCGCCCTCTCCGGTGTGCGTGGCGAGCCGGCGTGCGCCGGTGGCCTGCAGGCCGAGTGACGCAACGTTGCCGATCAAGAGCAGCCCGAGCAGGGCCGTGATGGCGCCGAACTGCTCCGGTACCAGCCGGTGGACGCCAATCAGGGTGAAACCGTAGGCGGCAACGTTCATGATGGCCATGCCGACCGCAACCACGGTCGCGCTGCGCAGGAACACCAGGCGTGGGGTCTTGGGCTCTTGCTCGGGGGTGGTTTCTGCGCTCATGCTCTACTGCCTCGTGACGGAACGGGAGGGGAACGGGTTCATGTCAGAACGTGCCGTGCGCGTCCTGGCCTGGCTGTGGCCTGTCCTGCTCACCCTGGTGATCACCGCTCCGCTGCTCGCTCCGGGCTACGTGGTCGGCTACGACATGGTGTTCGTGCCGGACCTCACGGTACGGCTTGACCTGTTCGGTGTCACAACGGCCATGCCCCGGGCGGTCCCGTCCGACGTCCTGGTCGCCGTACTGGACGAGCTCGGCGGCGGCCAGGTCCTGAACAAAGCGGTCCTGGTGGCCATCCCGCTACTGTCCGGGCTCGGGATGACCGCGCTGTGGCGAGAGCTCCGGCTCGGCACCGCGTTGCCGGGCGCCGCGGCCGTCACCCTCTTCGTCTGGAACCCGTTCGTCGCCGAGCGTCTCCGCCTCGGTGCGTGGGCCCTTCTGCTGGGGTACGCCGCTCTGCCGTGGCTGGTGCGGTCCGCTCTACGACTGCGGAAGGGCAAGGGCTGGCCTGGCTTCCTGCTGGCGTCAGCCGGGTGTGCGCTGACTGCCTCGGGCGGCATCACCGGACTGATCGTTGCCGCGCTCATCCTGCTGTGGCCTGGCCGCGGTCAGGTGTGGCCGCTCGGCGGAGCGGTATTGCTGAACGCACCCTGGCTGGTGGCAGGTCTGGCGCACGGTGGCAACGCGACAGTCGACCCGGCGTCGGTGACGGCCTTCGCCGCTCGGGACGAAGGCTACGGCGGAGCCCTGCCTACTCTGCTCACCCTTGGTGGTGTCTGGAACGCGGACGTTGTCCCCGGCAACAGAGGTGACCTGCTCCCGGTGATCTTCGCGTTCGTCATGCTGTTCATGTCAGCGGCCGGTGTGGTGCTGTGGTGGCGCCAGGACCGCATCGCCGGTGCCCTGGTCGTGGCGGCGGGTATCGCTGTGGTGATCGCAATGGCTGGCGTCGTTGCCCCAGGCTTCTTCGCGGACGTCGTGGCGAACGTTCCCGGGGCCGGGCTGTTCCGCGACGGTCAGCGCTACCTGCCTCCACTGGTCCTGCTCGAGTCCATCGGTTTCGGTGTGGCCGTTCACGCTCTGCTGCAACGTGCACCGCTGCACCGGGTCGTCGGCGCGACCGCCGTACTGCTGCCGATCGCGGCGTTGCCCGCACTCGTCGGCGGTCCAGGGCTGAACGTGTCGCAGTACCCGTCCGACTGGGACCGGGCGCAGCAGGCACTCGCCGGGCCCTTCGTCCCGTGGCCGTTCGAGTCCTATCGCGCACCGGTGTGGAACGACCGCCGCCCGGTGCTGGACCCGATGCCGCGGTACTTCGACCAGTCGGCGATCGTCCCGGACGAGTTGATCGTCGGCGGCCACCGCCTCGCCGGTGAGGACCCACGAGCGACCGCGGTCGCAACGGCCGTCCGGACGGCGATGCGCACCGGAGCGGACCCGACGCCGGTCCTGCTGGCGCAGGGCGTCGGCTGGCTGGTCGTCGACCGTGAGGCCGGCGGGCCGCCGCCGCGCGACTCGATCGCCGGCCTGACCGAGGTGTACGCCGGTCCGACGGTGAGCGTCTACCGCCTCGCCGGAACGCCTGCTCCACAACGCCCTGAGGCCTGGCGGACCGTCGTGGTCCTGGCCGCGTGGGTCCTTGCCGGGGCGACTCTGCTGGCCGCGCTGGCAGGCCTGGCGAACCGTCGCGCCATGGTCTGGCGGAGTCGCTGACCGGTTGTTACTCTTCGGTTCACTTATCGAGGAGGGGACACGCTTCATGGGATCACTGATCGGTGCGGCCATCGCCGTATTCGCCGGGCTGGCGGTGGCTACGACCACGGTTGTCGGAGTCGTGCAGTCGGTGCAGGACGAGCCGACGCCGCCGCCGGGGCAGACCCAGGGACAGGCCGACGTCCCGATCGTCGGCTACGGCTCGAAGTAGCAGGGCTCGACGTCGAGAGCAGCCGGTCGAAGGCCAGTGCGGTCGCACCCCAGGTGTAGGTGCCCGCACTGGCCATCGCCCCCGCCGACAACCGCCGGCGGATGACCTCGTCGGCCAGCAACTCCGTGATGGCGGCGCAGAACTCCTCCCGGCCGTCCACCAGTACACCCGACACTCCGTCGTGCACCGACTCGGTCGGACCGCCCGCACTCCGGTAGGCGACCGTCGGTACGCCGTGACCGGCCGCCTCACCGACGACGAGGCCCCAGCCCTCCTTGAGGCTCGGCAACGCCAGCAACCACGCCTCGTCGTACGCCGCGTGCTTGTCGTCCTCGCTGACGTGACCCCGGAACTCGACCGCGTCGTTCAGGCCGCGCTCGGCGACGTACTCGCGTAACGAGTCCTCCCACCAGCCCGAGCCGACGACGACCAAGCGCGCGTCCGGAAGGACCTTGCGGGCTTCGGCGATCGCGTCGACCGCGTGCTCGAGCTGCTTGTGCGGCACGATCCGCCCGACGCACACCACGGTCGGCACGGATGCCTGCGGTCGCTGCCGAGGCGGCGCCGGGTCGGTCCCGTTGTGGATCACCTCGATGCCGTGCACGCCGAGGCCCACGAGCTCGTCGCGGGAAGCCGACGACACGGTCACGTAGCGGCAGTCGTCGTACAGGCGGGGTGCGACACGGGACTCCAGCCACCAGCCGAGCCGGCCGCGCCAGCCCGGGTACACCACCTGCCACTGCTCCTGGTGCACGTGGTGCACGAGGACGACGACGCCGGTACGACGTACGAGGCGGGTAAAGAATGGCAGGCCGTTCTGCACGTCGATGACGTGGTCGGGACGGCGCAGCCAGGTGTGCAGCAGGCCACGCAGGTACACCGTCACCTTGGTGCCGCGGTACAGGTACCGCACGTCGAAGCGCCGTGCCTCCCGCGGACTGCCCGGGTACGCCGCGCAGAGCACGGTCACGCGCCAGCCCAACGCGGCAAGGCCTCTGGCCACCTCCTCCACATATCGCTCGGATCCACCACCCTCAGGGTTCGTCGTGTCCCGCCAGTTCAGCAACAGCACGCTCTGAGCACGCACTCGGTCAGCCCCACCCTCCGGTCACCTCCCCCGAGGTAATGGGCGGGGACGTTACCAAGGAGTAACGATGTCCGCCAGACCTGGCGAGATCCGTTAATGTCCCGCCTGTGCGCGTGATGACGAACCCCACAGCGAACGGCGTGTGGACAGCCGACCTCGGTCGTGCCGTCCGGCTGTTCCGGGCGTTCGGGGTCGAGCAGACCGACCCGGATCTCTTCTACGGCACGCTGGCCACGGACTCGGTCGGCCATGTCCAGCAGTACGCCGACCTGCACGGCTCGCTGATGCTCGACGTCGGCGGTGGTCCGGGCTACTTCGCGGACGCGTTCCGGCAGGCCGGGGCGACGTACTACGCGATCGACTCGGACCTGGGTGAGCTGAGTGGTCGCGGCGAGCCCGCACCGGGCACAGTCCTCGGCAGCGGGATGGCACTGCCGGTGGCGGACGCGTCCGTCGACATCTGCTTCTCGTCGAACGTGCTGGAACACGTCCCCGATCCGTGGCTGATGGCCGACGAGCTGGTCCGGGTCACCAAGCCGGGTGGCACGGTCTTCCTGTCGTATACGGGCTGGTGGGGTCCGCACGGCGGCCACGAGACCGCGCCGTGGCACTACCTCGGCGGACACCGCGCGGCCCGGCGGTACGAGCGACACGAGGGCCACCCGCCGAAGAACCGTTTCGGCGAGTCGCTCTTCCCGATCACCGTCGCCGGCGGACTGCGCTGGGCGCGCTCCAGCCCGGACGCCGACCTGGTGGCCGCGGTCCCGCGGTACCACCCGCGCTGGGCGTACGGCGTCCTCACGCTTCCCGGCGTACGGGAGGTCCTGACCTGGAACCTCGTGCTGGTGCTGCGGCGGCGATGAGGAGGCTGAAGACAGGCAGCACGGAACAGGTGGTCTGGCGAGCGCGGCTCGTGCTCGGCTGCCTGGTCCTGATCGCCCTGTGCTTCCACCAGGCACCGGGCAAGATCGTGCCGGACACCAAGCTCGACCTGACCGCCGGACCGGGCGGCTTCCTCGCCCGCTCGCTGCACCTGTGGGACCCGCAGGGAGCCTTCGGCCAGCTGCAGAACCAGGCGTACGGCTACCTGCTGCCGATGGGACCGTTCCACTGGCTGCTGCACTCACTGTCGGTGCCCGACTGGGTGACCCAACGCCTCTGGTGGTCGGTCGTCCTCTGCGTCGCCTTCCTCGGTGTCTGGAAGCTGTGCAACGCACTCGACCTCGGAGTGCCCTGGACGCGGTTCGCCGCGGCGCTGCTGTACGCGCTGAGTCCGCGCATGCTCGGCGAGGTGTCGATCACCTCGATCGAGGTATGGCCGATGGCGATGGCGCCGTGGGTGCTGCTGCCGCTGGTGACCCCACGGGCTCGCTCGGGTTGGTGGCGCGTCGGCTGGTCGGCAGTTGCCTTCGCGCTGGTCGGGGGAGTGAACGCGGTCGCCACGGGCGCGACGCTTGTACTCCCCGCACTCTGGCTGATGACCCGACGACTGGACCGGACGACGGTCAAGGTCGCCCTCGGCTGGCTGGGCTGCGTGGTCGCCGTATCGGTCTGGTGGCTCGTCCCGCTCCTGCTGCTCGGGCGCTACAGCCCGCCGTTCCTGGACTGGATCGAGGACGCTGCCGTCACCACCGCGACGGCGAGCGTGTTCGAGTCGTTCCGCGGTACGTCGCAGTGGCTCAACTTCCTGACCGGCGCCGACGGACCCAGCTGGCCGGCCGGCTGGCTCTACGTCACGCAGCCGATGCTGATCCTGACCACCGCAGCGATTGCGCTGCTGGGCTTGGTCGGGCTGGCGATGGGATCCCTGAAGCATCGCGGGTTCCTGCAGCTGTCACTCGTCGTCGGACTGCTGCTGGTGACGCTCGGCCACGCGGGAACGGCAGGCTCGCTGCTGGCACCGCAGGTACAGGATCTGCTCGACGGGCCGCTCGCCGCACTCCGCAACACGCACAAGTTCGAGCTCGTCGTCCGGCTGCCGCTCGCACTCGCGGCGGCCCATGCCCTGAGCAAGCTCTCGCTCTGGGCGTTGGCTCGAGGTCTCCACCGCCGGATCGTCCCGGTGCTGGTCGCCTGTCTGGTCGTTTCGGTGGCGACGCCGGCGGTCTTCGGGCAGTTGCCCCGGGACGAGGGGTACGACGCCATCCCCGCGCACTGGCGTGAGGCCGCGACCTGGCTCGACACCCAGACCGCGAGCGGCAGCGTCCTCGTCGTACCGGCGGCGTCGTTCGCGGACTTCACCTGGGGGTCGACGAAGGACGAGCCGTTCCAGGCGCTGCTGAAGCGGCCCATGGCCGTGCGGGACGCCGTACCGCTGGGGTCGGCCGGGGCTACGCGATGGCTGGACGAGGTGGAGCGCCGGCTCGGCAGCGGGGTCGGTGACCGGACGCTGCGGCAGGCACTCGTCCGGGCCGGCGTCAGGTACGTCGTCGTGCGCAACGACCTGCGGTACGACGCGCAGGTCACGCCGACCGTGGCAGTCCACGAGAGCCTGGCCGAGTCCGGCCTCCAGCGGGTCGCGCACTTCGGACCGCCGACCGGCAGCACCATCGAGCAGCCCGGGGTGACGCTCGACGGACGCACCCGACTGCCGTATCCGTCGGTGGAGATCTACGACGTCGGCGACGCGAGCTCGGCCCGGCTGGTCCCGAAGTCACAACTCGTGGAGGTCCGCGGTGCCGCCGAAGACGTGCCGACCGCGCTGACTGCGCTCGGTGGCGACCGCGAGGCGGTCACGAGCGCCGACGCGGCCGGCAAGCTCACCGGACTCCCGCTGATCCAGACCGACGGCATGCAGCGGCGAGAGGTCGCCGTCGGCCGCCCGGCCGAGAACTACTCACCTGTCCTCGCCGCCTCGGAGGGAAGCCGGCAAGGCCGCCGCACCCTCGGGTACGACGTCAACGCGACCGCACCGAGTACGACGCGGACCTGGGGCGGCGGCATCGTCGACGTACGGGCGTCGTCGTCGGCAGCCGATGCGAACGCGACCCTGCGTACCGGTCCAGGCAACGGGCCGTTCGCGGCCGTGGACGGTGATCCGTCGAGTCGGTGGATCTCGGGCACGTTCGGTCGCAGCAGCGGCGAGTGGCTCGAGCTCAGGTTCGCGCAGCCGCGGACGGTGGACGGGCTGAAGGTCCAGTTCTCGCTGGCGCCGCCGACCACCGAGCCGGTGCGGACGCTGCAGGTGGAGACCGACGCGGGCACGCTGACCTCGGTCGTGACCGGCTCGACAGAGCCGCAGAACATCCCGGTGCCGCCCGGCCCGACGCAACGCCTGCGGCTCGGCGTCGGCATCACCGACGGCAAGAACCCGAACGGGGTGTCGATCGCCGAGGTCAGCCTGCCGGGACTGCTCGCGGTCAGCCGGTTGGCCGTGCCGGACGAGGCCCGCCGGCCGAGTGCGCTGGTGTTCAGGAACCAGCAGATCGGCCGGTCGGCCTGCCTGCACGTGGACACGCGCCCGCTGTGCCGGCAGAACGTCGCCAAGGATTCCGAGGAACCCACCGGACTCCAGCGCAGCGTGAAGTTGCCGACCAGTGCGTCGTACCAGCTGCAGGGGACCGCCTTGCCGAAGGACGGGCCGGCGCTGGAGAAGCTGCTGACCGTTCCGGGCGCCATCACCGCGACAGCTTCGTCCCGGGCGGTCGACGCGCCGGAGGGCCGGCCTGGGGCGGCGGTGGACCGCGACCTGGGGACGGGCTGGGTCGCCGATCCCTCCGACGGTCGCCCGACGCTGACCTTGAAGTTGCCGGTGGCAAGGAAGGTGAGCGGGCTGCAGTTCCTCACCGACCCGAACCTGACCGCGTCGCAGCCGACCGAGGTGTCGCTGCGGATCGACGGTGGGCCGCCGGCCGCCAGCACGGTCGACCCGGAAGGCTACGTCCGGTTCGCCGAGCGGACGCTGCACACGATCGAGCTCAACTTCACCAGCACCCGGCCGCTGATCGACGTGGACTCGGCGACCGGCATCGCGCGGAACGCGCCGGTCGGCGTGGCAGAGGTACGGGTGCTGGGAGCGGACCATCGGCGCAAGGCACTCGACCTGGACGGCCCGACCGGCGCGTTCTGCGGCTTCGGGCCCGGTGTGCGGGTGGACGGCGTACCCGCCGACACTCAGGTCACGGCGACCATCCGGGACCTGTTGCAGCGGCGGCCGGTGACGTTCACGACGTGCGGGAAGGACAGCACGGTCGCGCTGCCGGCCGGACGGCACAACCTCGACGTGCTGGCCGGTGGCGGGTTCGTACCGGTCGAAGCGGCCTGGACGAAGGCCGGCTTCGGCAACGTGTCGAAGACGCCTGTGCAGGACGTTGACGTCTGGCGGTCGGACCCTGCCGAGCTGACGGCCGAGGTGCCCGCCGCCGACGAGCAGTCGGTGCTGACGATCGCCCAGAACTTCAACGAGGGCTGGGAGGCGTACGACGGCAGCGGCCGCAAGCTGACGCCGGTCCGGGTCGGCGGCTGGCAGCAGGGCTGGATCGTGCCCGAAGGAGCCGAGCAGGTCGTCACAGCGCGGTTCATGCCCGACCGCGTGTACCGAGCGGGTTTGCTGGTCGGTCTGCTCGCCCTGCTTGCGGTCATCGCGATGGCGGCGTTCTTCCGGCGCAGACCCAGGCAGTCGGGACACCGGTTGCGTGAGGGACGCTACGTCGGCCGGTGGGCGGCCGTGGCGGCCGCACTCGTGGCGGGCGCCTTCATGTCGGGCTGGATCGGGTTGGCGTCAGTCGCGGTCGCGGCGGCGTGTACCTGGTTGCTGTCCGGCCGGCGGGTGATCGCCGCCGCTGCCGGAGTGGTGGGGATCGGCGCCCTGATCGCGGCGGTTCAGCCCTGGCCGGACGGGGGAGCGGGGCTGACCTCCGGGGTCGTCCAGGCCTCGGTGCTGTTCGGCTGTGCGTTGGTGCTGTTGTCCCGGCCGACCGGTGAGACGTCGTAGTTGCGGTCGCGTCGGCCGAGTCGCATGATCGGTCGCTCCATCCCGTAGTAGCTGGCCGCCGCGAGAACCGCGGACACGACCAGCGTCGGGAAGAACAGCAGGGCGAACCGGCCACTGAAGAGCGTGTAGTCGGTGACCTGCTCCACCACGCTCAGCACGATCACGTGGTACGCGAAGACGCCGTACGAGATGTCACCGGCGACGTGGCCGACCCTGCCGCCGAGAACGCGTGCGGCTCGAGCGGTCGGGGACAGCGCGGGGAACAGCACGCACGCTGCGATCGCCGTGTAGAGCAGGCATTTCACGAACGCCTGGCCCGGCGTCGGCGCCGACAGGTTGTACGGACCGGCCACCGGGCTCGCGGCGAGCACGAGCAGCGCGACCGCGACGCCCCAGACTGTGCCGGGGATCTTGGTCAGCGTGTCCAGTGCCGACGGACCGAGCCGTCCGCTGCTGCGCGCCACCTGCCATAGCGCGAACCCCATGCCGACCGCGAACCAGCCGACGTACCCCGGCAGCCAGAGACCAGCGCGGGCGTGCTCAGTCGCGTTGGCGCCGGCCATCCAGACGGGACCGAGCAGCATGAAGGCACCCAGTACGGCGAGCCGCCAGCGCACACTGCGCCGGGTCGGACGCTCGTACCCGGTCAGCAGCTTCGCCAGCACCGGCAGCAGCAGGTAGAACGCGACCTCGGTCGCCAAGCTCCACAGCTGAGTCAGGCCGTCCGCGGCTCGCCCGTCGAAGTAGATCTGGGTCAAGGTCGCGTGCTGTAGGTACGTCGTCCAGGTGATGTCGTCCTTGTGCGGGACGAGGAGCGCGGCGAGTACGACGGCGACCCAGAGCGCCGGCAGGATGCGCAGCGCGCGGTTGCGCAGGTACGGCAGCGTCAGTGGCGGCAGGGTGCCCTCGAACCACGCGACCACGTGCGGCCGGTACAGCAGGAAACCGGAGATCGCGAAGAAGATCGCCACTCCGACGTCGAGCCGCGCGAGCAGGCCGGCGAACGGACCGTTCAGCGACGCGCCGCTGTGGAACCCGACGTGCGTGGTCAGGACGGCGAGCGCGCCGATCGCACGCAGCCCGTCGAGGGCCGGGAATCTGGTCCGCGTCACTGGGGCGATCCGATCTCGAGGTTTTCCACGCACAGGTTCGTCGCGGGATCGGAGGAGCGTAGCCGAACCGCGGTCGCGGTCATCCGCTGCGACGGGCCGAGGTACATGCTGCCGACTCCGGCGGGCCACTCCCTGGACGCGGGCAGCCCGGCGACGGTGCCGTCGGCATCGACGAGCTCGACCGACACATCGTTCTCCCGGTTGGAGAAGTACGCCGCCTTGACGAACCACTCGGCGGTCGCGGACCCGAGCTGGGTCGGGACCAGCGGGACAGTGAGCGGCTCGGTGCCGTGCAGCAGCAGGTTGCAGAACGCGTTGCTGCGGGACGCCGGCTCGCCGCGCGACCACACCGCGAACTGCGCGGGCCGGAGCTTCCCGCTGTCGTCGACGAGCAACGGCTCGCTCCCCGGTTCCTGCAGCCGGAAGGGGATCCGGGCGGTCCGCAGTACCGGCGACAACCGGGGGTCGTCCATCAGGGCGGTGGCGATCGGTGGCGGCATCCTCGTGTCCCACAGGTTCACGGTCGGCCCGGCCTCGTCCAGGCCGGCGGTGACGTTGGCGAAGTACGCCTTGGCCGGGTTCTTCGCCCACTCCCTGGCGAACCCGGCGTCGGACACGACGGTGGCCGCCACGAGCCCGGTCACCGCGGCCACCGGCACGGCCAGTCGCATCCGCAGTGTCCGAGCCGACAGTACGACGGCCAACGTCAACGGGATCGAGAGATCCGACCAGTAGTGGTAGTGCACGGTGAACACGATCCCGAAGAGCGAGAACCGGCCGTACGACACGAGCAGCACGGTGACCAGCACGTAGACGACGACCGAACCCCACAGCAGCAAGGCACGCCGGTCCCGCCGCCAGGCGGCCAGCAGGAGCACACCGGCCACGACCGCACCGACCACGATTTCCCCAGCGCCGGCCGAGGCGAAGCTGAAGCCGTAGTCCGAGGCGTCCCACGTCCACGGCCCGCCGGCCAGCGCGGCCAACGGCACCCGGAAGCCACGCGCGAGCAGCCCGCCCAGCTCACCCACCGGCAGCCGGCCGCTCGACGGGTCGCCGTTGGTCAGGTACAGGATGCCAAAGGCAACGACCGCGACCGCCAGAGCCGCCGCGAACATCCAGGTACGGCGCAGCCACACGCGGACGGGCTGGTCGCGGAGATAGAGCGCGAGGGCGACGGCCGTGACCAGGATCAGGGCGGACTTCTCCCAGCAGGCCAGGGAGACGAGCAGCGAGAGCGGGCCGCAGGCGAGGGCCCGGCGGCGACGGCCGTCGTACCAGTCGATGGTTGCGTGCAGCAACAGCAGGCCGAAGATGTGAGCCGGCAGGTTGTTCACCCCGCTGGACAGCGACATGAACGACGGCATGCTCAGCGGGGTGAGCGCGTAGAACAGCGTGCCGGCCACCACCCACCAGGTCGGGCCGAGGAGGCGCAGGAGCAGCCGGCCCATCAGGACGATCGCGACGGCCTGCATCAGCACCCGCCAGGCGACGGTGACGTCGTGGTTCAGCGGCGCGACCTCGGCGAAGACGGCGTAGACGAAACGGAGGCCGGGCGCGATGTGGTCGTTGACCGGCGTGAGCAACTCGGACGGTGCGAATCCGCGTCCGCCCTGCACGAGGAAGCTGAGGTCGTCGGTGAGCCACGAGCCTCGCCGTGCGAGCAGCCCGAGCACGGCCGCCTGGACGACCGCGACGGCCACCACGACGGCCTGCAGCACCGACGACTGCGGCGCGCTCGGCAGCCCGGAGATCCCCCTCATGCGGCGCGACTATATGACAGTTCGGACACCGGCGAATTTGTTGACCCTGGCGTCTTCTCAAGGGTGGCTACCCGCTGGTAGCGTCCCGCGGACAGACCGGGAGGGGTAGTTGTGGGGAATCGCAGTCGGGCACTGATGATCGGGCTCGGGGTGTTCTTCGTCGGCGTCGCGGCGCTGGCCAGGTTCTACGCGTATCCGACGCTGGCGGTGGCGCCGGCGGACCAGATCGCGCACACGGTGTCGGCCGGCCAGCACGCCACCATCTTCAGCATCGCCGAGCTCAAGGAGAAGGGCGGCGTCGAGCTGGAGTCGCGCCGGACCGTCCGCGGTGACGTGGCCGCGGCCGAGAAGATCAGCAAGGCGCTCGACCGCAAGGTCGTGGTGTTCGACACCGCCGTCGTCACCGACGACTCGAAGAACTACCAGTTCCCCGACGACGCGTCGAAGACCGACGAGATGCCGCTGAGCTTCGTCCAGGAGCGGGTCGTGCTCGACGCGCACACCGGCGAGGCCGTGCGCTGGAACCCGTCGGGTGACGACAACAGCGGCGAGTACATCGCGACCACGCTGGAGAAGGCCGACCGGCTCAAGCCCGACCAGAACAGCCCGTTGTTCAAGGGCCACGAGGGCCTGGTGCTGAAGTTCCCGTTCGGCACCGAGAAGAAGACGTACCAGTTCTGGGACTCGACCCTGCGCAAGGCCTTCCCGATCCACTACAAGGGTGAGGACGACCAGCAGGGCCTCAAGGTGTACGTCTTCGAGCAGGAGGTCCCGAGGTCGGACGTGCCGCTGGCCAAGCCGCTGCTCGTGCCCGGCAACCTGGTCGGCGAGCCGGGCCGGGACTCGGTCGAGGTGCAGCGCACGTACAAGAACACCCGGACCCTGTGGATCGAGCCGGTCACCGGCGCGATCATCAAGGGCCAGGAGCAGCAGAACGCCACCATCGCCTACAACGGCGAGGACAAGCTGGTCGCGACCCAGGTGACGATCGCGTACGACGACGCGACCGTGACGAAGAACGTGAAGGGCGCGACCGAGAACGGTGTCGCCGAGGGCGGCTACCAGTCGAAGGCGGCCCAGCTGCACCTGATCGGCTTCTGGGTTCCGCTCGTCGCGTTGATCCTCGGCCTGCTGCTGTTCGCGGTGGTTGCCTTCTTCCAGCTGCGGCCGCGGTCAGCGCCGGTGGGCCGACCAGATGGCGGTGCCGGGGACTAGCTGCCCGCGGTCCGGGCCCCAGCCGCCCCAGACGAGGTCGTGACCGGCCGGCCACTCCGGCTCCAGCAGGTCGTCGACGACGAAGCCAGCTGCGGTGAGGGCGCGGATCCAGTCGCCGGTCGTCCGGTGGTGCTCGGCGTAGACCGGCGTACCGGAGTCGTCGACCTCGACGTACGGCGTGCGGTCGAAGTAGGAGTGGGTGATGCGCAGGCCGGACGGCGACGGGTCGTCCGGCATCGTCCACCGGAACGGGTGGGTGACCGAGAACACCAGGAGCCCACCAGGCTTGAGGGTTCGCGCGATCTCGTCCAGCGCGGTCTCCGCATCAGCCACGAACGGCAGCGCGCCGAACGCCGAGCAGACGATGTCGAAGGTGGCGTCCCGGTAGGGGAGGGCGGTGGCGTCGGCGGCGACCGTCCGGACGGCGGTGCCGGTCAGGGCGTCGAGCTCCCGCGCGATCCGGAGCTGCTCGACCGAGATGTCGAAGGCGACCACGTCGGCGCCCTGGCCCACCAGCCAGCGTGAGCACTGGGCGCCGCCGCAGCCGACCTCGAGGATCCGCTTGTTCCGCACCGGGCCGAGCAACCGGGCCTGCTCCTCGTCGACCCCTTCCGGGCACCAGACGAACCGGTCGTCACCGAGGAACTCACCGTGCTCCGCGAAGTACTCCGTCGCGGCCGAGTCCCAGTAGGTGCGGCTGGCTCGTGAGGTCTGCGATTCGGTCAGTTCGACCCTGCGCGGCTCGGCCACCCGGTCAGGTTACGCGTCCAGCCGGTTGTCGGCGTACACGGTCATCGCGTCCCGCAGGTACTCGACCAGCGAGTCGTCCCCGCCGCCGACGTTCTGCCGGAAGCGCTCGTCGTCGACGTACATCTGACCGAGCCCCTTGTACGCCTCGCGCGTCGGCGTCCAGAAAAGGCACGTGACCTCGTAGTGCAGCTGGATCAGCTCCTGCACGCTCAGCTCGGTCACGTCGACTCCGTCCGCCTTGAGTGTGGCCAGCCCCTCGTGCACGCGGGTGTAGCCGGTCCGCGCCTTCTCGGCGTCCGCGTCGGTCCAGCCCTGCATCCGCCGGTAGCTCACGTCGACGGCCTCGTCACCCCAGCGCTCGCGGGCCTCGGCCTCGTACGGGTTGTGCTCGAATCCTTCGAAGACCTTCTCCGGTGACATCTCTCCTCCTTTCCTCAGGTTCTCGATGGTCGTGTCGACGGTCCGGACCAGCTGGCCGAGGCGCAGCTGCTCGCGCAGCAGCCAGTCCTTGTGCCGGGCGAGCACCTCGATCGTGTCGTGGCTGCTCCGGTGCGCGATGACGTCGGCCACCACGTCCAGGCTCAGCCCGAGGTCCCGCAGCAGGAGGATCTGCTGCAACCGCAGCAGTTGCTCCTGCTCGTAGTACCGCCGCCCGTTGGGTGCAGTGCGGGCCGGCTCGAGCAGTCCGATCGCGTGGTAGTGCCGCAGGGTGCGCGAGGTGACGCCGGACGCCCGGGCCACCTCCGCGATCGACCACGCCATCGTGCTGCTCCTTCCCGTCGACGAGCACGACCGTAGATGTTGCCGCTACGTCAACTTCAAATGTATTTGGCAGGATCACCCGCATGACTGATTTCGCGGCCAGTGCGGTGCCGCTGACGGGCGGGTACGGCGGCCAGACGTACGCCGTCAGCGCCGCGGGTGAGGACGCCGTCCTCAAGCTGTACGTCAAGGACCCGGGGCGGGCGGAGGTCGACGCTGCGCTGCTGCGGCTCGTCCGCGGGCTGCTGCCGGTGCCGCGGATCCTGGACGTGAAGCGCGAGGGCTCGGCCGAGGATCCGCCGTTCGTGCTCACCGAGCGACTCCCGGGAACGAACCTGCAGGTCTTCCTGGAGTCGGCGGGGGAGGAGGACCGCCGGCGGATCGGTGAGCAGCTGGGTGAGTTGCTCGCGCGGCTGAGCGGGATGCCGTTCCTGACCGCGGGGATGTTCCGCGACGGCGACCTGACGATCGAGCCGTTCGGTCTCGGCGACCTCGAGAGCTACGCGGACGGTCTCGACCTCGGGTTCGACGAACGGCAGCGGGAGCGGTTCGCCGGCGTGATCGCGGAGGCCGAGGACGTGCTGGCCGAGGACGGCGTCGACCGCGTGTGTCTCGTGCACAGCGACTTCAATCCGAAGAACCTGCTCGTCGATCCGGCGACCGCCCGGATCACCGGGTTGATCGACTGGGAGTTCGCGCACGCCGGGTCGCCGTACGCCGATCTGGGAAACCTTCTCCGCTTCTCCACCGACCCGGTGCTGGCCGGCGCGGCGCTGGGCGTGCTGCGCCGGATGGATCTGGGGGAGCGCTTGGTGGATCTCGGCCGGGCGGCGGATCTGTGGGCGCTGCTCGACCTGGCCGGGCGGTCGCCGGCGCACGAGATCGCGGTCGCCGCGCACGACCTGGTCTCCCGGATGTCGGACACCGGAACGCTCGCCGGCGGCAGGCCGTCGCCGGACGTCGTACATTGAGATCAGTGGCACGTCGGGAGACCTCGGCGGGCGGCCGGCCGTCGGCTTCGTGGCCGGGTGCCCCAGGTTGTGCTGCCTTCGTCAAGACCGGTACCCTGTGATGTGCGCTATGGGCCCGCGCGACCTCGGACGGAGCAGGCTCGTGCTCGCAGCAGTCGGTGGTGAATCTGTCGTCTTCAGGCAATCCAGCGGTTTGGTGCGATCCAACGGTTCATGACGCAACCGCACGACACCACCAGTCCACGGAGCAACCCACCACATGACGGCCAGCATCGAGGCACCTCTCGACCCCGCAGTGCGCAACACCCCGCAGGTAGCGGTCAATGACATCGGGTCGGAGGAAGACTTCCTCGCGGCGATCGATCAGACCATCAAGTACTTCAACGACGGCGACATCGTCGAGGGCACCATCGTCAAGGTCGACCGGGACGAGGTCCTGCTCGACATCGGTTACAAGACCGAAGGCGTCATCCCCTCGCGCGAGCTGTCGATCAAGCACGACGTCGACCCGAACGAGGTCGTCAACGTCGGCGACCACGTCGAGGCCCTGGTTCTCCAGAAGGAGGACAAGGAAGGCCGTCTGATCCTCTCGAAGAAGCGCGCCCAGTACGAGAAGGCCTGGGGCACGATCGAGAAGATCAAGGAAGAGGACGGCGTCGTCACCGGCACCGTCATCGAGGTTGTCAAGGGTGGTCTCATCCTCGACATCGGCCTCCGTGGCTTCCTGCCGGCCTCGCTCGTCGAGATGCGCCGGGTCCGCGACCTCCAGCCGTACGTCGGCCAGGAGATCGAGGCCAAGATCATCGAGCTGGACAAGAACCGCAACAACGTGGTCCTGTCCCGCCGGGCGTGGCTGGAGCAGACGCAGTCCGAGGTGCGGATGAACTTCCTCACCCAGCTGCAGAAGGGCCAGATCCGCAAGGGTGTCGTCTCCTCGATCGTCAACTTCGGTGCGTTCGTGGACCTCGGCGGCGTCGACGGCCTGGTGCACGTGTCGGAGCTGTCCTGGAAGCACATCGACCACCCGACCGAGGTCGTCGAGGTCGGCCAGGAAGTCACCGTCGAGGTGCTGGACGTCGACATGGACCGCGAGCGCGTCTCGCTGTCGCTGAAGGCGACCCAGGAAGACCCGTGGCAGCAGTTCGCCCGGACCCACCAGATGGGCCAGATCGTGCCCGGCAAGGTCACCAAGCTGGTTCCGTTCGGTGCGTTCGTCCGCGTGGAGGAGGGCATCGAGGGTCTGGTGCACATCTCCGAGCTGGCCGAGCGGCACGTCGAGATCCCGGAGCAGGTCGTCCAGGTCAACGACGACGTCATGGTCAAGATCATCGACATCGACCTGGAGCGGCGCCGGATCTCGCTGTCGCTGAAGCAGGCCAACGAGGGTGTCGACCCGGTCTCGGACGACTTCGACCCCACGCTCTACGGCATGGCGGCGACGTACGACGACCAGGGCAACTACGTCTACCCGGAGGGCTTCGACCCGGAGACCGGCGAGTGGCTCGAGGGCTTCGACAAGCAGCGTGAGGAGTGGGAGCGGCAGTACGCCGAGGCCCACGCGCGCTGGGAGGCTCACAAGAAGCAGATCGAGGACGCCAAGACGGCGGACGTCGAGGCCGGCGAGGCGTCGACGTACTCCTCCGCGGCGGCCCCGAAGGACGACGCTCCCGTCGAGGGCGCGCTCGCTTCCGACGAGGCCCTGCAGGCCCTCCGCGAAAAGCTCACCGGCCAGGGCTGACCCACCCCGCAACAACCCGAGACCCCCGCACCCCACCGGGCGCGGGGGTCTCGCACGTCCCCACCTGTGCTCCCCACTCCACCTCCACCACGCCCACCCCCACCCACGCCCGCCTCCACCCACTCGGCCGCTCCCACCGCCGGCCTCCTCCCACCCCTCCCGGGTTTGCTCCCCGCGCGCGGCGTTTGGACGGATAACCCCCGGATTTGCCGGTTCTCCTGTCCGTATTCGAGGGGAGAACCGGCAAATCAAGGGGTTATCCGTCCAAAATGCCCGGTCGTGGGCGGGAAGCCGGCGGCGCCGGGTCGGCGGGGAGGGCGCAGGATCGGCGTGGGGTACTGGGTCGGGGTGGAGGGAGCCTGGGTCGGCGGGGGGTACTGGGTCGGTGGAGGAGCCCGGGGCGGCATGGGGTGCGGGAAGGGCGTGGGGAACGGCGGGTGGGGTGGTTAGTCGTAGTAGCGGTGGCGGCGGGGGTTTTCGAAGCCGTTGCCCCAGCGACCGCCGCCTTCGCCTTGGATGCGTGAGCGCAGCTCCCACACGTGGGCGCGGGCGAAGCTGGAGGCGAAGAAGCACATCCGGTACGACTCGAGCGACGAGCCCACGTCGCACAGGGGCACCCGCTGCTCGGCGTACCAGCCCTGGTCGAACGTCGGGTCCTCGTCGGCGCGGACCCGGGCCGCGTCCTGGGCGCAGGCGGCCACCGTTCGCGTCGGGCCATTGTGCGGGGTCCAGTCGACCTCCGTGCTCGACGGTCCGTGGTACGGGTCGAAGAAGCACGGGGTACGGCGCTCTGGCAGTGGCGCACCCGTGATTCGGGCCCGGACGCACGCCAGCGCGTGCCGCCCCGATGCCAACGTGTCGACGACGACGCTGACCGTCTCGGCCGACGACATCCGGTCGACAGCACGTTTGGCCGACTCGTAGGCGTCGAGTGCTCGCTGGTAGTCGTCCCGTGCACGCGCGTCGAGTCGGTGAGTGGTGGTACTGCGGCCGAACCGGGTCAGCTCCTCGCCGAACCGGATCGCGTCCGCCTCCGCCGCCACCCGGATCGTCCGGAGCTCGCGGGCGGACCGGCGTCGACGTGCCGTCCGGAACCAGGCGTACCGTCCGGCCGCCGCCGTACAGCCACCGCCGAGGACCAGCAGCAACCACTCCATATCCCATGCTAGGCAGGTGGCGCCGGTGGGGGCATGGTCTTTTGTAAGGTGCTGGCGTGCTGAGAGTGGGACTGACCGGCGGAATCGGGTCCGGCAAGAGTGCGGTGTCGTCGCGGCTGGCCGACCGTGGAGCGGTGGTGATCGACTCCGACGTGCTGGCGCGCGAGGTGGTCGCGAAGGGGACCGACGGGCTGGCCGAGGTGGTGCGCGCGTTCGGCGACGGCGTACTGACGGCCGCGGGGGAGCTGGACCGGCCGGCGGTCGGGCGGATCGTCTTCGGCGACGAGGCGGCCCGGCGGACGCTCGAGGCGATCATCCATCCGCGGGTCCGGGCGCGGGCGGCCGAGATCGAGGCCGCCGTACCGGCCGGCGCGGTGGTGGTGCACGACATCCCGCTGCTGGTCGAGACCGGTCAGGCGGACGCGTTCGACGTCGTCCTGGTCGTCGACGTGCCGGTCGACGTACAGCTCGAACGGCTGACCGCGCAGCGCGGGATGGCTGAGGCGGAAGCGAAACAGCGGATGGCCAGCCAGGCGACCCGGGAGCAGCGGCTCGCGGTCGCCGGACTGGTCGTGGACAACTCCGGCACGCTCGCGGACCTGGACCGGCGGATCGCGGAGGTGTGGGCCGAGTTACAGCGGCGCGCAGGGCACGGTCCGGACACGAAAGGGTGACCCTCGCGCGGTAAATGATGAATCCAGGGCGGGCTGTACGAGAATCTGTCCCGGTTCGGCCCGGGTGACCGGGCCGCCAGCACCGTCGGCGCGGCCCCGCGCCGGTCCGGACGTCCGAGGTTGGGAGGATGGCGTGGTCTGTCCGCGCTGCAACTCAGACGTCCCCGAGGTGTCGCACTTCTGCCACCACTGTGGCAACGACGTGCGCACCGGGGACGCCGAGCGGAAGAAGGCGTACGCCGCCAGGCCGGATGAGCCGGTGGCGTCGTTCCGGCTGGTCTCGACGATCATGCCGCAGGGCGCCGGCCGGCAGCCCTACACGTACAAGGTCGCCCTGGGCGTCGCGCTGCTGCTGACCGTGGTCACGGCCGCGCTCGGTGCCCTGCCGGTGGCGATCATGGTGGCCGCCTTCTCCATCCCGATCGTCTACATCCTCTACCTGTACGACGTGAACCTGTGGGAGGACGAGCCGGTCCCGGTCGTCGCCGCGGCGTTCGTGCTGACCGGTGTCCTGGCCGCGGTCTTCACCTGGCTGTGGTCGGACCGGCTCACGCTGTCCATCGACACGATCGGCGGCAACGACGCCGGCCCGGCGCTGCGGGACCTGCTCATCCTGGTCCTGCTGGTCCCGGTCGTGTCCGAGCTGGTCCGCCAGATCGGCCCGCTCTACCTGGCTTCCCGGCCGCGGTACGACGACCTGATGGACGGCTTCACCTTCGGCGTGGTGGCCGGCGTCGGGTTCGCCTGCTTCGAGACGCTGGTGCTGCACTGGGGCTGGATCAGCGGCGGCTTCGCCGGTCCGGGCAGCAGCGCGGGCACCTGGATCTCGATCGTCGTCCTGCACGGCTTCATCAAGCCGCTGATCTACGGCTCGGCCACGGGTCTCGCCGCCGCCGAGTTCTCCGGCCTGGGCGAGGGGTACGACGGCTTCACCCCGCGCTGGGTGGCCGGCGTGCTCCAGGCGATCGCGGTGAACGCGCTCTTCCAGGCCGGTGTCTACCTGCTCGGCTTCGTCGGCGGCCACGGCTCGACGATCGGCGCGATCCTCGCCGTCGTCTGGGGTCTGCTGCTGCTCGGCGCGCTGATCATCCGGGTCCGGACCGTGCTGCACAAGGGTTTGCTCGAGGCGGCGCTGGAGGCCGCCGCGCGCGGCGGTTCCAACCACGCGTCCGGCGACCTGGCGTTCTGCTCGCGCTGTGAGATGCCGCTGCTGCCGCACTCCGACTTCTGCTCCGCGTGCGGCAACTCGGTGCGGTCCGTGCCGAAGTCCGCCCGCGGCGTGACCGCGCCGGCGGGAGCAGGTTCGTACGAGGCGACGACCGGGGAGACGCAGGCATGAGCAACCAGCAACCGCCCTACGGACAGGGCGGCCAGGGGCAGCAGCCGTACGGCGGCCAGCCGGGCTACGGACCGGGTCAGCAGCCCGGCCAGCGGCCGCCGCAGCAGCCTGGCTACGGTCAGCCCGGTCAACAGCCCAGCCAGCAGCCCGGTCATCAGCAGCCTGGCTACGGCCAGCAGCCGGGCCAGGGCCAGCCCGGTCAGGGTCAGCCGGGTCAGGCGCCGCCTGGGTACGGGCGTCCGCAGCAGCCGCCCCCGGGCTACGGTCAGCCGGGCCAGCCGCCGTACCAGGGCCAGCAGCCGGGCCAGCCCTATCCGGGACAGCAGTACCCCGGCCAGTCGCAGCACCCGGGCCAGCAACAGCAGTACCCGGGCTACCCCCAGCAGCAGGGCTACCCGGGTCAGCAGCAGCAGTACGGCGGCCAGCAACAGCAATGGGGTCAGTACGGCGGCCAGACCCCGCGTGGCAAGGGCGGGAACAAGATCCTGTTCCTGGCCGGCGGCGCGCTCGCCGTCGTCGCCGTGATCGGTGTCGTCCTGGCGCTGATCTTCGGCGGCGGTGACGACAACGAGGCCGGCCCGGGCCCGAACCCGCAGCCGACCACGACCGGTAGCGAGAGCCCGTCGCCGGAGCCGACCGGCAACGTCGACGAGGGCATCGAGGTCGCCGAGGGCGTCTACGTGAAGCCGCGGCCCGGCTACGTCCGCAAGAGCCTGGACAACTTCAAGGGCGTCTACCTGCTCAAGCAGGGTGAGGCGTACTTCATGGTGAACGCGTTCAAGGCCGAGGGTGAGACCACGTCGACCGTGCTGCCGGAGCTGCTGAAGATCGAGACCAAGGGCCTGTCCCAGGTCAAGACCGGCCAGCCGAAGGAGACCAAGCCGGGGGAGAACGACAAGACCGAGGTCAAGGTCGTCACCACCCAGGCCTTCCAGGCCGTGTCCACCACCCAGAACGGCAGCCTGCCGGTGGTCGGGTTCGTCGGCGTGATCGAGCGCAACGACGGCGTGATCACGATCATCCGGGTGTACGGGCGCAAGGACAAGATCGCCACCGTCGAGCCGGACACGACGGAGATGCTGAAGTCGGTGGTCAGGAGCCAGTGACTGGGAAGCGCGACAAGGGTTCCGGCGGAGGCAACCCCTGGGTCAGCCGGCCCGGGCCGGACGACGACGAGGCGGCGGCGCCGAAGGAACCGGCGCCGCCGGTGTCGCCGTGGGATCTCGAGGTTCAGCCTCCGCCGAGTCCCTGGACCGACACCCCGCCCGGCCCCGGCGCCGGGCCTGGTCCGGGAGGCGGCCTCGGGACCGGCCCGGCGACCGAGACGAGCTCGGCGTGGGGCGACAAGGTCGGGCCGCCGTCGCTGCGGCGGCCGCCGCCGGAGAAGAAGGGGCCGCGGATCCCGGCACTGGTGATCCCGATCGGCGCCGGGCTGCTCGTGGTCGTCCTGGTCGCGGTCGCGCTGATCCTGCTGTCCGGTGGCGACGACACCGCCGAGCCGCCGGCGCAGTCGCCGGCGCCCACGGTCAGTACGCCGGGGACGACGTACGCCCCGCCGGCGAACGCGCTCCAGGTCGGGTTCGGCGTCTCCGTCGTACCGGTGCAGGGCTGGAGCCTGCTGGAGAAGGAGACGCAGGGCAAGGAGCTCGTCACCTACGCGCCGAACGGCGAGGCCCGGGCGTTCTTCTGGGTCCGGCAGAAGCAGAACGTGTCCGCGCAGGCGTACCTGCTGGCGATCGTCGAGGGCGAGACCGAGAACGAGATCGCCCAGCTCGGCAACACCCGGAACCTGCCGTGCCCGAAGGACGTCTTGGAGGAGTGCGTCGCGATCAGCTACACCTCCACCGCCAAGGACAAGACCGGTGCGGACGTGAAGGTGCAGGGGTACGTCGAGGTGTACCGGCGCAAGGACAACGTGGCCACCGCGCTGGACTTCCGGACCCGGGTCGACTTCGCCCAGAAGGCCGAGGCGGACGCCGAGCAGATGAAGAAGTCGGTGCTCGACTCCCTCTGATGACGAACCACAGACACCGCGAGGAACAGCTATGAGTCAGCAGTACGGGCCGCCCCCGGGACCGCCTCCCGCCCCCTCGGCCGGCGGCTGGGGATCGGCCCCCACCGGCCCCGGCGGGCCTGGTCCCGGCCCGGGCGGGCCTGGTCGGGGTGGGCCTGGTCCGGGTGGGCCTGGTCCGGTCGGCTGGGGGAGCGGGCCGCAGCGGCCGCAGCAGCGGCGCGGGAAGTCGAACCGGACGCAGTGGATCATCGTGGGCTGTGCGGTGCTGGCCGTCGCGCTGGTCGCGGTCGGCGTGGTCCTGCTGGTCACCGGGGGCGGCGACGACGACACGCCCGCGGCCGGCGAGACGCCGTACTCGACGGGGACGATGTACACCCCGCCGACGCCGACCAAGCCGGTGGTCACCAGGGGCCCGAACGACGTCGGCGTCGAGGTCGGCGGCGGGATCTGGTTCACCCCGGCCAAGGGCTGGCTGCCGGACTGGGACAAGTCCAAGCACGGGAAGAACTACATCCTGCAGCAGTTCAACCGGCGCGGCCTGATCGACGGGTACTACTGGGTCCGCCAGACCGATCTGTACGACGCCAAGGGGTTCGCCGAGCACCTGGTCGACATCGAGTCGAACAGCATGAAGAACGTCCGGATCAGCAAGGGCGTCGCCTGCAAGCCCGCCAACGAGGCGATCAAGGCCTGCTACGCGCTGTCGTACTCCGCCTACGTCCCGACCAAGAGCGGCAAACTGCTCCCGTTCAAGGGCTTCGTGACCGCCTACCAGGACCAGTTCGGCAAGGTCACCGCCACCGACGCGGGCCTGGAGGCCACCGTCTACAAGCGCCGGGTCAACGAGCTCATCTACATGAACAACACCCTGGTGAAAAGCTTCTGACCTGGGGTTTTTAGAAACTGTCGGCGGCGGGCCGTACGGTGGGGGGCATGAGACAGGTCTCGGATCTCCAGCGTATGGTCGCGCCGTTGAAGGTCGTGTCCGACTTCGAGCCGGCGGGCGACCAGCCGACCGCGATCGCGGACCTCGAGCGCCGGATCAACGCCGGCGAGCAGGACGTCGTCCTGCTCGGCGCGACCGGTACGGGCAAGACCGCCACCATCGCCTGGCTGGCCGAGCGGATCCAGCGCCCGATGCTGATCCTGCAGCCGAACAAGACCCTCGCGGCCCAGTTCGCCAACGAGCTGCGGCACTTCTTCCCGGCCAACGCCGTCGAGTACTTCGTCTCCTACTACGACTACTACCAGCCGGAGGCGTACGTCCCGCAGACGGACACCTACATCGAGAAGGACTCCTCGATCAACGAGGAGGTCGAGCGGCTGCGGCACTCGGCGACCTGGTCGCTGCTGACCCGCCGGGACGTGATCGTGGTCGCGACCGTCTCCTGCATCTACGGCCTGGGTTCCGCGGACGAGTACCTGAACCGCATGATCCACGTGAAGGTCGGCACGGAGATGGACCGCGACGGCCTGCTCCGCAAGCTGGTCGGCGTGCAGTATGCGCGGAACGACCTGGCCGGCACCCGCGGCACGTTCCGGGTCCGCGGCGACACGCTCGAGGTCTTCCCGGTGTACCAGGAGCTCGCCGTCCGGGTGGAGTTCTTCGGCGACGAGATCGAGCGGCTGATGACGCTGCACCCGCTCACCGGTGAGGTGCTGAGCGAGGAGGACGAGCTCTACATCGGCGCCGCGACGCACTACGTGACCGCGCCGGAGAAGATGGAGCGCGCGATCAACAGCATCGAGGCCGAGCTGGCCGAGCGCCTGGCCGAGCTGGAGCGCGGCGGGCAGTTGCTCGAGGCGCAGCGGCTGCGGATGCGGACGACGTACGACATCGAGATGATGCGCCAGATCGGCACCTGCTCCGGCATCGAGAACTACTCCCGCCACACCGACGGCCGCGAGCCGGGCTCGGCGCCGCACTGCCTGCTGGACTACTTCCCCGAGGACTTCCTGCTCGTCATCGACGAGTCGCACGTGACCGTCCCGCAGATCGGCGGGATGTACGAGGGCGACATGTCCCGCAAGCGGACCCTGGTGGAGCACGGGTTCCGCCTGCCGTCGGCGATGGACAACCGGCCGCTGAAGTGGGAGGAGTTCCTGGAGCGGATCGGTCAGACCGTCTACCTGTCCGCGACCCCGGGACAGTACGAGCAGGACAAGTCCGACGGATTCGTCGAGCAGATCATCCGGCCGACCGGTCTGGTCGACCCCGAGGTGATCGTGAAGCCGACCAAGGGCCAGATCGACGACCTGATCCACGAGATCCGGATCCGGGTCGAGCGGGACGAGCGCGTCCTGGTCACCACGCTGACCAAGAAGATGTCCGAGGACCTGACCGACTACCTGCTCGAGATGGGCATCCGGACGCGGTACCTGCACAGCGAGGTGGACACCCTCCGCCGGGTCGAGTTGCTCCGCGAGCTCCGCATGGGGGAGTACGACGTCCTCGTCGGCATCAACCTGCTTCGTGAGGGCCTCGACCTCCCGGAGGTGTCGCTGGTCGCAATCCTGGACGCCGACAAGGAAGGCTTCCTGCGCTCCGGCCGGTCGCTGATCCAGACCATCGGCCGCGCCGCCCGGAACGTGTCCGGCCAGGTGTTCATGTACGCCGACAAGGTCACGCCGTCGATGGAGCAGGCGATCGACGAGACGAACCGGCGCCGCGCCAAGCAGATCGCGTACAACAAGGAGGCCGGGATCGACCCGCAGCCGCTGCGGAAGAAGATCGCGGACATCACCGACATGCTGGCCCGTGAGGACGCCGACACCGCCGAGCTGCTCGGCTCCGGCCGGACCCAGTCGCGCGGCAAGGCGCCGGTGCCGGGCGGTGGCAAGCAGAAGGCGGGCGAGAAGGCGAAGGAGCTGGCCGGCGGTCTCCCGTCGTCCGACCTGGCCGACCTGATCCAGCAACTCACCGACCAGATGCACAACGCCGCCGCCGAGCTCCAGTTCGAGGTCGCCGCCCGCTACCGCGACGAGATCTCCGAGCTCAAGAAGGAGCTCCGCCAGATGACCGCTGCCGGCGCCCGCTGATCCACCTCCCAGCCAACCCGCCGGCGTGGTCTGGGACAGAATGCGGTGTCGGTGTCGGGCTGCTCGGTGCGGCGCGACGACACGCCGCGGGACAGGGGAGTGTGGATGAGTGGGTTGGCGAGTGGGGACGTGCTGGCGTACTGCCTGGGGAAGCCGGGGGCCTGGCAGGACGAGCCGTGGGAGGGGGACGTGGTCGCGAAGGTCGGCGAGAAGATCTTCGCGTTCCTCGGCGGCGACAGCGTCGGGCTGAAGTGCGGGAACAACCGCGAGGAGGCCGACGAACTGGTGGACACCTATCCGGAGGACGTCACCAAGATGGCGTACATCGGGCGCTCCGGCTGGAACACGATCCGGCTCGGCGGCGCCGTCCCCGACGACGAGATCCTGGAACTGATCGACTCGTCCTACGAGACGATCGTCGCCAAACTTCCGAAATCCCGGCGCCCCTGACGACTACCCTGCGTGAGGTCGGCACTAGAACCCGCCGTATACAGTACGCCGTACACAATCTCACCTGGTGTGACCGGAGCGACATTCGTCTACAGCGCGTGACGAAACCGGGTTATTCCCATCGCGAGCCGTGATCATTCCGACAAGTGGGAGGCGCGCTCCGGATTTGGTGACTTGGACATCGACCGGTCAGAATGGGGGCGGAGAAGGGGAGTATTCCTTCGCGGCGGTATCGTCATCACGGTCAAGGGTTCGTTCCCCTCGCCCGGTGCCGCCGGCCAGGCTCGGAGCACGAGCCAGGCGGAAGAGACCTTCGGGGTCCCGTTCCGTCTGCGCTCCGGAGGTTTCCTGTGCACGTTGCTGACTACGTTTGGTACATCACCGTCGGCGTGCTGCTCGCGCTGCTCACCTTCGACGTCTTCGTCATCGGACGGCGCCCGCACGAACCGTCGACCCGGGAGTCCGCGACGGCGATCGCGTTCTACGTCGGTCTCGCGATCATCTTCGGCCTCGGGGTCTGGGTGTTCTCCGGTGGTCAGTACGCAGGAGAGTTCTTCGCCGGCTGGCTGACGGAGTACAGCCTGAGCGTCGACAACCTGTTCATCTTCCTGATCATCATGTCGAGATTCGGCGTACCACGGCAGTTCCAGCAGACGGCGCTGCTCGTCGGCATCATCCTGGCGCTGGTCTTCCGCGGCATCTTCATCGCCGTCGGCGCGGCCGCGATCAACCAGTTCTCCTGGGTCTTCTACCTGTTCGGCGCGTTCCTGGTCTACACCGCGGTCCACCTGGCGATGCAGGGTGAGAACGACGACGAGGACTACAAGGAGAACGCGATCATCCGGTTCGCCAAGAAGCGGCTGAACGCGACCCATGAGTACAACGGCGTCAAGCTGACCGTGGTCCAGAACGGCAAGCGCCTGGTCACCCCGATGGCGATCGTGATCATCGCGCTCGGCACCACCGACCTGCTGTTCGCGCTCGACTCGATCCCGGCGATCTACGGGCTGACCCAGGAGCCGTTCCTGGTGTTCACCGCGAACGTGTTCGCCCTGATGGGTCTGCGGCAGCTGTACTTCCTGCTCGGTGACCTGCTGAAGCGCCTGATCTACCTGTCGATCGGTCTGTCCGTCGTACTCGCCTTCATCGGCGTCAAGCTGGTGCTGCACGCGATGCACGTGAACGAGCTGCCGTTCATCAACGGTGGTCACCACATCGAGTGGGCGCCGGAGATCCCGATCTGGTTCTCGCTGGGCTTCATCATCATCACGCTCGGCATCACCACGGTCGTCAGCCTGCGCACCTCCCGCAAGCGCTCCCGCGAGGAGGCGGCCCACGGCGGGTCCGCCGGCGGTGGCGAGCTGGACGAGTCCACTCCGGTCGAGACGCAGAACGGTACGGCGGGCGACCGCCCGCAGGACGTCCTCGACGACAAGACCAAGGCCGAGCTCGACGCACTCCGCGAGCCCGAGGAGTCGGACGCGAAGAAGCGCTGACATCCGAACAACCACATCGCCCCGGACCTGCGGTCCGGGGCGATGTGATTTTGGGGGGCCAAACGGGCAACCGAGGTGACCCCGGGTGTGCGGGGGGCAATGCGGCGCGCGGATGGGGGCCGCGCTGCCGTGGGTAGGGCGCGACCATGCTCGCTTGAGGCCCGGTGCTGTGCGGGGGTGTGCGGGTAGGGCGTGGAGCTGGTGCGGTGGGGTGGTGCCTGTCAGAGGCGGGCGGCGGTTTTGAGGGTGGCTTGGCGGTCGGGGGTGAGGGGTTCGTTCTCGAGGCGTTTGCCGGTTTCGGAGGCGTGGAGCATGCCTTCGGGGGAGACGAAGCCGACGTGATGGACGGTTTTGCCGGGGCGGGCGAAGAAGTACAGGTCGCCGGGCCGGGCCTCCTCGGCGGGGATGTTCTCGAGCGTGTCGGCCTGGTCGTGCGCGTCCCGCGGCGTCCGCAGTCCGAGCACCCGGTTCACCGTGTGCACCAGCCCCGAGCAGTCCAGCCCGTACGCCGACGTACCACCCCACAGGTACTCGAGCCCGAGGAACTGCGACCCCAGCCGCAGCCGGTCCTCCGCCGTACCCGCGCCGCCCGACCACAGCACGTCGTCCGCCAGCCAGCCGGAACCGCCGTCCGGCGTCGCGACCCGCGTGTACCCGTCGGCGTGCTCGGTCGACGCGAGCACCGTGGCGAACGACAACTCGGCGAACGCACCGGCCCCGGGCTCGGCGTACAACGGCGCCGTCGGTACGGCGACCGCGACCGGATCCGACGCGGCACCGGGCAGCTCACCGAGGTGGCTCGACGGCACCCAGCCCGGGTACCCGAGGGCGTCCTGCGACGACGGCTGCCAGGGCGCGACGATCTCCGACCACCCGTCGCGCTCCGACCGCACCAGCACCGGCTCGGCGAACAGCAGTTGGGTCAGCGTGCGGCCGTGCAGGCCGAGGCGGGTCTCGGTGTCCATCGACTTCGCCCAGGCGGCGACGTCGGGCTGGGCGGCGATCGCGGGGGCGTCGATGTCCCGGGGCGCGTCCGGTGCGGTCCACACCGTGCTGACCGGGACCTTGGCGGCGACTAATTTCATGCGGTCAAGCCTGTCACGCCGAGTCCAGGAGCCGACGGCAGGTGGATCAGCGCGCCCTCGTACCGGACCCCGCCGGTCACCGGCGGTTCGCGCAGCCACCACGCGGCGTCGAGGTCGTTGACCGCCGACGTCGGGTACGCCGACACCAGCGCGGCCGCCGCGCCGATGCCGACCGGGCCCTCCATCATCGAGCCGACGATCGTCCGGATGCCGTGGTCCCGGGCGAGTTCGAGCAGTGTCCGGGCCGGCGCGAGCCCGCCGCACTTGGCCAGTTTCACGTTCACCATGTCGGCAGCGCCGTGCCGGATGACCGCCACCAGATCGCGGACGCCGTACACGGACTCGTCGGCGAGGATCGGCGTGTCGACCCGGTCGGTCACCCACGCCATGCCTTCGAGGTCGGCGGCGGCGACGGGCTGCTCGACCAGCTCGAGGTCGCAGTCCTCCAGGGCCCGGATCGCGGTGACCGCGTCGCGACGCGACCAGCCCTGGTTCGCGTCCAGGCGCAGGCGCGGACCGGGACCGATCGCCTCCCGGATCCGCCGCACCCGGGCAGCGTCGGCGGCCGCGTCACCGGTCCCGACCTTGACCTTGAGTACGTCGAACCCGTCGGCAACGCGGTCACGCGCGGCCGCGGCCAACGCGTCGGCGTCGCCCGCGGACAGCGTCACGTCGGTGGCCACCGTGTCGATCGTCGATCCGAGGAAGCCGTGCAGCGTCTGCCCTCGTCGCCGGGCGGCCAGATCGTGCAACGCGACGTCGACCGCGGCCTTGGCACCGAAGTTGCCGACGGCAGCGGTCTGCACCCGCCGCAAGGACTCGGTCAGGTCGTCCGGCTCGAGACCGTCGAGTGCCGCGGCGATCGGGCCCTCGACGCAGGCCTGCGCACCGGCGAGCGATTCCCCGGTGACCTTCCAGACCTGCGGCGCCTCGCCCCAACCGGTCAGGTCGCCGTCGCTGACCGAGACCAGCAGCGAGTCGGCGTGCGTCGCCGTCCGGAGCGCGGTCACGAACGGGGTGTGCAGCGGCGCCGACACCAGGTGCGTGGTGAGCTTCATCGAACGTCTCCCAGGGCGTGCCGGTGGTTCCAGGCCACGAGCGCGATCGAGGCGATCAGCTTCTGCGCGTCCGCGTCGGCGAGGTCGGACGTCGTACACACGACCAGCACGAACGGCTCCGCGTCCGGCGGGCGGACGATACCGCCGTCGTGCCTGATCCGGGTGTCCCAGCCGTTCTTGTGCTCGACCCGGGTGCCGGCCGGCAGCAGGGCGGGGATCTCGCCGTTCCACTGGTTGCCCGCGAGCAGGTCGCGCAGGTAGTCGCCGGACGCACCGTCCTGGTTGCCCACTGCAACCAGTACGCCGGCCAGCCCCGCCGGACTCATCTCGTTGCTGATCCCGGCCGCTCGCGCCGGCAGGTCGTCGATCCCGCGACGGATCGCGCTCGGCCCCGGCCTGAGCACGGCGTCGGCCGCGTCGACGCCGACCAGTTCGAGCACCAGGTTCGTGGCGAGGTTGCTGGAGCGGGTGATCATCTCGGTCACCAGCCACCCGAGCGGCACCTCCGAGCCGAGCTTCTCCCAGGTCGCCGGCGCCTCGTCCTCGTCCGGGTTCACGCCGAAGCGACCGCCGGCCGCGGAGGCGAAGTCGTTGTGCACGGTCACCGGCTGGTCGAGTGCCAGCTCACCCGCCTCGACCTTGCGCATCATCGCGATCGCCACCGGCAGTTTCATCGTGCTGGCGGAGTAGTGCGTCGTCTCCGCCTCGTGCTCGAACACCGGTACGCCGTCCAGCCGGCCCAGCCACACCCCGAACTCGCCGCTCCCGTCGACCTCCCGGAGCAACTCCGCGATTCCCATGCCGCTCACCCTTACACACCCCCGCGCCTGGCAGACTTCCCAGGGTGTCCAGAGCGCTGGGTCTGATCCTCGGGTTCGCCGCCGACCGCGTCCTCGGCGATCCCCGCCGGTACCACCCGGTCGCCGGCTTCGGTCAGGCCGCGACCCGCCTCGAGGATCGCTGGTACGCCGACTCCCGGGCAGCCGGTACGACGTACGCCACCGTCCTCGTCGGTACGGCGACCGCGGCCGGAGCACTCGTGGAGCGCCTGACCCGGGACCGCCCGCTCGTCCACACCGTGGTCACCGCGGCCGCGACCTGGACCGTCCTCGGCGCCCGCAGCCTGGACCGGGAGGCCGAGGTCATGGCCGGCCTGCTCGAGGAGAAGGACCTCCCGGCTGCCCGTGGCCGACTCAGCCACCTGTGTGCCCGGGACGCCACCGACCTCGAGGCCGACGAACTCGCGCGGGCGACTGTCGAGTCGCTGGCCGAGAACACCTCCGACGCCTGCGTGGCGCCGCTGCTCTGGGGCGGTGTGCTCGGCATCCCCGGGCTGCTCGGCTACCGGGCGGCCAATACCCTGGACGCGATGGTCGGCTACAAGTCGGCGCGGTACCGCAACTTCGGGTGGGCGGCGGCCCGGCTGGACGACGTACTCAATCTGCTGCCGGCGCGGGCGTGTGCCGTGCTGACCGGGCTGGCGTCCGGACGTCCCCGGCAGGCGATGACGACCTGGCAACGCGACGCGGGCAAGCATCCGAGCCCGAACGCCGGGCCGGTGGAGGCCGCGTTCGCCGGTGCGCTGGACCTGCGACTCGGCGGGCGGAACAGCTACGGGGATTACCAGGAGGACCGTGGCACGCTGGGGGACGGACCCACGCCGACGGTCGCGGACGTCCGCCGTACCGCCGCACTCGCGCGGCGGGTCGGGGTCGCGGCCGCCGGTCTCGCGGGGATCGTGGCACTGGGCGGGCGACGGAAGGGGCGGCGATGGACCTGAGCCGACGGCCGCTGCGGATCGCGCTGATCCGGCACGCGGAGTCCGAGGCGAACCTGGACAAGCGGATCTTCGAGCGCGTCCCCGACCACGCCATCCCGCTCACCCGGCACGGCCACGAGCAGGCGGCCGAGGCCGGGAAGCGGCTGCGGGACCTGTTCGAGAACCAGCCCGTCCGCGTCTACGTCTCGCCGTACCTGCGGGCCTGCCAGACGCTGGAGTCGCTCGGCCTCGACGACCTGATCGGCATCGTCCGGGAGGAGCCGCGGCTGCGGGAGCAGGACTGGGCCAACTTCCAGGACACCGAGGACATCGAGCGGCAGCAGCAGTTGCGGGACTCGTTCGGGCACTTCTTCTACCGGTTCACCCACGGCGAGTCCGGCTCCGACGTGTACGACCGGGTGTCCACCTTCCTGGAGACGATGCACCGCGACTTCGAGCAACCGGACGCGCCGCGGAACGTGCTGCTGGTGTCGCACGGGCTGACCATGCGGCTGTTCTGCATGCGCTGGTTCCACTGGTCGGTCCGGTTCTTCGAGTCGCTGCGCAACCCGGACAACGCCGAAACACGCGTCCTGCTGCGGCAGCCGGACTTCCGGTACAAGCTGGATCGGCCGTTCGAGCAGTGGGCACCTTACGTACCGACGGAACGGGAGCGATCGGCATGGTTGTAGAGCAGACCCGGGAAGCGGTCCTCGACCTGCTGGCGAGTCTCTCGGAGGCTCAGCTGGACAAGATCAGGGCGGCGTTCGACACCCCGGACCACAAGGAGTGGACCTACCTGCCCGGCGACCGCCCGGGGCTACCGCTGTCCGAGCTGACGCCGACGCAGCAGCGGCTCGCCGAGCGACTGGTGGAGATCGGCTGCAGCGAGCGCGGCGTCGCCGACTCGTGGGCGGTGCTGGAAGCTGAGGTCATCCTGCGCGACATCCCCGCCCTGCCGCCGACGGGTGAGTGGGAGGGATCGGTGCTCGGCGGGCGGTACTTCCTCCGCGTGCTTGGTGATCCGGCCGGGACAGAGCCGTGGGCCTGGCGGCTGAACGGTCACCACCTGGCGCTGCACGTGACCCTGGTCGACGGCGCGATCGCGTTCACCCCGCAGTTCATCGGCTCGAATCCGGCCGAGGTGCGGTCGGGTCCGCAAGCCGGCCGACGCTTCCTGGCCGCCGAGCAGGACCTCGGCTTCGAGCTCCTGCACTCACTCGATCCCGGCCAGCGGGCGGTCGCGGTGGTGTCCGACCAGGCGCCCGACGACATCCTCACCCGGCGCGACCCGGTCGCCGACCCGTCCCGCCTCTACCAGGGTCTCGCGTACGGCGACATGGCGCAGGAGCAGCGTCAGCTGTTCAGCCTGCTCGTCGGCCAGTACGTCGGCCGCGCCGCCGGGCCGATCGGGCTGCAGACCTGGCAGGACATCACCGACCACGGCATCGAGCGCCTCACGTTCGCCTGGGCCGGCGACACCGAGCCCGGCCCCGGTCACCCGCACTACTACTCCGTCGCCGGCCCGACCTTCCTGGCCGAGTACGACAACACCCAGGACGACGCCAACCACATCCACTCGGTCTGGCGTGATCTCCGCAACGACTGGGGCACCGACCTCCTGGCCGCGCACTACGCGATGCACCGCTAGAGTCGGCAGCGTCAATCGACGGCAACCAGCAGGAACCCGGTGTGAGTCCGGGACGGTCCCGCCACTGTGACCCGACAGGGGAGTCAGGAACTGCCGCCGTCGTACCTCCGTTCGGGGCGTGGACACCCCGGGAAGGAAGGCGCGCGTGCCCGCGAATCTCCTGCTGCTCTCGACCGCCGACACCGACCTGCTCGCGGCCGCCGAGGCGGATGCGGGCTGGAAGGTCGCGAACCCCGCCCGGCTCGACCTCGGCGGCCTCGCTCCACTCCTCGACGCCGCCGAGATCGTGGTGGTCCGGCTGCTCGGCGGTCGCCGGGCCTGGGAGGAGGGGCTGGACGCGGTCATCGCCTCCGGCAAGCCGGCCGTGGTGGTCAGCGGAGAGGCCGCTCCGGACGCGGAGCTCATGTCGCTGTCGACTGTGCCCGCCGGTGCGGTCACCGAGGCGCTCGCCTACCTGCGGGAAGGCGGCGCGGACAATCTCCGCAACCTGGCCGGCTTCCTGCGCGACACGCTCCTGCTGACCGGCGACGAGTTCGACCCGCCGCGGGCGCTGCCGACGTACGGCGTCCGCGGAACGCTCGTCGCGGACGAGCGGCCCGTGGTCGGCATCGTCTACTACCGCGCGCACGAGATCTCCGGGAACACCGCCTTCGTCGACGCGCTGGCGACCGCGGTCGAGGCGGCCGGTGCCCAGCCGTTGCCGGTGTACTGCGGCACGCTCCGCGGCCTGGATCCGACCTCGACCGAGAACGCCGGCCTGTTCGACCTGCTGCGGAAGTGCGACGTACTCGTCACCACTCTGCTCGCAGCCGGCGGGTCGGTGGCGGCCGACGCGAGCGCGGGCGGCTCGGACGACGCGTGGGACGCGGGAGCGCTCGCGTCCCTCGACATCCCGTTGATCCAGGGCCTCGCGCTGACCTCGACGCGCGAGCAGTGGCTGGCCAGCGACGCGGCGGTCAGTCCGCTGGACGCGGCGACCCAGGTGGCGATCCCGGAGTTCGACGGCCGGCTGATCACGATCCCGTTCTCCTTCAAGGCGTACGACGAGGACGGGCTCGCGCGGTACGCACCGGACCTGGAGCGGTGCCGGCGGCTCGCCGGGATCGCGGTCGCGCACGCCCGGCTCCGGCACGTTCCGGTCGCCGAGAAGCGGATCGCGCTGGTGCTGTCGTCGTACCCGACCAAGCACGCGCGGATCGGGAACGCCGTCGGTCTCGACACGCCGGCCTCGGCGGTCGCGCTCCTCGGGCGACTGCAGGAGGCCGGGTACGACCTCGGTGACCTGGACGTCGGCGAGCTCGAAGGCGACGGGCTGATCCACCGGCTGATCGCGGCCGGCGGGCACGACGTCGACTGGCTGACCGACGAGCAGCTCGAGACGGCGGTCGCGAAGATCCCACCGGCGACCTACGCCCAATGGTTCGGCTCCGTGCGGGAATCGTTGCGTGAGGCAATGAGCGAGGCCTGGGGAGCGCCGCCGGGGGAGTTGTACGTCGCCCCGTCCGGTGAGATCGCGCTGGCCGCGCTGCGGTTCGGGAACGTCGTCCTGATGATCCAGCCGCCGCGCGGGTTCGGCGAGAACCCGGTCGCGATCTACCACGACCCGGATATGGCGCCGTCGCACCACTACCTGGCGGCGTACCGGTGGCTCGAGGCCTCGCCGTCGGATGGGGGCTTCGGCGCGCACGCCGTCGTACATCTGGGCAAGCACGGGACGCTGGAGTGGTTGCCGGGCAAGGGCATCGGGCTGGCGGCCGACTGCGCGCCGGACGCCGTCCTCGGGAACCTGCCGATGGTGTACCCGTTCATCGTCAACGACCCGGGTGAGGGCACGCAGGCGAAGCGGCGGGCGCACGCGACCGTCGTCGACCACCTGGTCCCGCCGATGGCGCGGGCCGAGACGTACGGTGACATGGCGAAGCTGGAGTATCTGCTCGACGAGTACGCGACCGTCTCAGCTCTGGATCCCGAGAAGGTGCCGACGCTGCGGGCGCAGATCTGGACGCTGATCCAGGCCGCTCAGCTGCACCACGACCTGCACACCGCCGAGAAGCCGGCGGACGACGACTTCGACGAGTTCGTCCTGCACCTGGACGGCTATCTCTGCGAGATCAAGGACGTGCAGATCCGCGACGGCCTGCACGTGCTCGGTGGTACGCCGACCGGCGAGGCGCGGATCAACCTGGTGCTCGCCGTACTGCGGGCCCGGCAGTTGTGGGGTGGTTCGTACTCGATCCCCGGGCTGCGGACCGCGCTCGGCGACACGTTCGGCGTGGACGAGGCGGAGCTCCTCGCGAACCCCGGGCAGGCCGCGGACCTCGCCGACCTCGCCACGCTCGCGGATCTGCCCGCGGTCAGCGGGGCCGATGGCGTCGACCTGCTGGAGGCGGTCGCGCGGAAGCTCGTCGTGGGGATGGAGACGCTGAGCTGGGACGCGGCGAAGGTGCCGGTGGTCGTGACCGAGGTGCTCGGCCGCTCGTCGGCCGGGGTCGAGGCGTCGCTGACGTTCGCCGCCACCGAGGTCGTGCCGCGGCTGGCGCGGACCGGCGACGAGTTGGCGAACGTCCTGCGCGCCCTCGACGGCCGGTTCGTCGAGGCCGGCCCGTCCGGATCGCCGACCCGGGGGCTGGTCAACGTGCTGCCGACCGGCCGCAACTTCTACGCCGTCGACCCGAAGGCGATCCCGAGCCGGAACGCCTGGGACGTCGGCGTCGCCCTGGCCGACTCGCTGCTGGCCCGCCACCGGGCGGAGACGGGGGAGTGGCCGCGGTCCGTCGGCCTGACGGTCTGGGGGACGTCGGCGATGCGCACGCAGGGCGACGACCTCGCCGAGGTGCTGTGGCTGCTCGGCTGCCGCCCGGTCTGGGACGACGCGTCCCGCCGGGTGACCGGCTTCGAGGTGGTTCCGGTCGAGGAGCTCGGCCGGCCGCGGGTCGACGTCACGGTCCGGATCTCGGGCTTCTTCCGGGACGCCTTCCCGCACGTGGTCGCGCTGCTCGACGAGGCCGTCCGTACTGTCGCCGCGCTGGACGAGCCGGCCGGTGACAACTACCTGCGCGCGCACGTCGACGCCGACGTTGCCGCGGGCAACGACGTACGGTCGTCGACCGCGCGCGTCTTCGGCTCCAAGCCCGGCTCGTACGGCGCCGGGCTGCTGCCGCTCGTGGACGCGCGGAACTGGCGGACCGACGCCGAGCTGGCCGAGGTATACGCCGTCTGGGGTGGGTACGCGTACGGCAAGGATCTCGACGGGACCGAGGCGCGCGGATCGATGGAGCGCGCGTACGCCCGGATTCAGGTGGCGGCGAAGAACGCGGACACCCGCGAGCACGACATCATGGACTCCGACGACTACTTCCAGTACCACGGCGGCATGATCGCCATGGTCCGCCACCTGACCGGGACCAACCCGAAGGCGTACGTCGGCGACTCCGCCGTTCCCGCGCAGGTGAAGACGCGCACGCTGGCGGAGGAGACCAAGCGGGTCTTCCGGGCCCGGGTGGTCAACCCGCGCTGGATGGCCGCGATGCGCCGGCACGGGTACAAGGGCGCCTTCGAGATGGCCGCGACGGTGGACTACCTGTTCGGGTACGACGCGACCGCGGGCGTGGTCGACGACTGGATGTACGAGACGCTGACGACGGAGTACGTCGCGAACCCGGAGATGGCGGAGTTCTTCCGCACGTCGAACCCGTGGGCCCGGCACGGGATCGCGGAGCGGCTGCTCGAGGCGGCCCAGCGCGGGCTGTGGGCGGAGCCGTCCGCGGAGGCGCTCGAGACGCTCCGCAGCGCGGTCCTCGAGACGGAGGGTGACATCGAGGATCGCGGCTGATTGGGTAGAGGCATGGCGCCGGAGAAGCTGCGAGTCCTGATCACGAACGACGACGGCTACCAGGCTCCGGGCATCCGGGCGCTCGCCCCGGCGATCGCCGAGCTCGGGCACGACGTCCTCGTGGTCGCTCCGCTGGACGACCAGAGCGGGGTCGGCTCGGCCCGGGCCGGGATGGTCGGCCGCCCGATCCGGACCTCGGCCGAGGACGAGGGCGGCATCACCTACCACGGCATCGACGGGACGCCGGCGCTCGCGGTCACGCTGGCCACGGTCGGTGCGTTCGGCGCGAAGCCCGACGTCGTCGTGTCCGGAATCAACCGCGGGCTCAACATCGGCGTCCCGATCTTCCACTCCGGCACGGTCGCCGCCGCGCTGACCGCGGCCGGCCAGGGTCTCTCGGCGGTCGCGGTCAGTATCGACTCCGACGACCCGGCGCACTGGCAGACCGCCGGCGCGGTCGCGGCCGAAGCGCTGACCTGGATCACGCCCGAGCCGGCCGGGACCGTGCTGACGATCAACGTCCCCGATCTCCCGCTCGACCGGCTGGCCGGTGTCCGGCACGCGTCGCTGGCGCCGATCAAGCGGTCCCGGATCACCGGCACGACGGCGCCGACCGGCGAGCCGATGATCGAGCTCGAGCCGCCGGCCGCGAACCCGGTCGCCGGTTCGGACGAGGCCCTGCTCGCCGCCGGCTTCGTCACGGTCACGCCGATCGTCGGCATCCGTGAAGTCAAGGACGACGCGGCCGCCACCGCCCTCGCGAAACGCCTCTCCAGCTACAGGTAGCCCAGGAGGTCCGCCGTGTCCCGGACCGATTCGCCGTCGGGCCCGGTCACCATGTCCTCCAGGCCGACGCGTACGTCGTGCCCCTGCGCCTGAGCCCACCGCAGCACCGGCCAGGCCCACTCGTTCTCGCCGTGCACGAGGACATCGGTCGTCGGCAGGACGTCGAGGACTGCCCGAGCGGCCGCGACGCCGTCCTGACCCGGTGACACGCCAGGGATCGCTTCGACCAGCACGCGGACGACCGGACCCGCCCACGCCACGTAGTCCCCGGCCGCGGCGGGCGTGAACAAACCGGCCTCGACCTCGATCCCGCGTTCGATCAACAGGTCGGCGACCTGTTCGGCACCCTCCTCGTGGAAGTTCACACTCGCGAAGTCCGGCCCACGGTCCCACTCCGCGATCAGCTCGAGCCGTTGCCACAGATCCGGCAGGATCTCCGCCCGGGTCGACACTCCGACCGGTACGCCGGGACATCGCTCCCGCACCGCGTCCACGGCCGCGCGGATGTCCGGCCAGCGCAGGCTCTCCCGCTCGTCCGGTCCGCGGGGATGGAGGTGCACCGCCTGTGCGCCCGCGCGAACTGCTGCCTCCGCGGCCGACGCGAGCTCGGCTGGCGTGATCGGCACTCCGGGGTGGTCGGCTCGCGAGCGGTCACCGTTCAGGCACGCTTTCACCATCACGACTCCACGCTAGCGGCGGTGTGAACCTGGTCGCTGAGGGTGGGGTGGGGTTGTGCCATGATCGAGCGGACGGTTGTGGAGGAACACCGGTGACCGGCTGCGGCCGGGAGTCCGGGGCGGTCCCGCCACTGTGACCGGGGTGACCCGGAAGCCAGGACATCCGCGTCCGTCCGCCGGCCTCGCGTGGTCCGGCGTACCAGCTGCCGAAGCGGGCGTGGACACCCGCTGGACGAAGGGATCCGCCCGATGCGGCCTGTTCCGACCAGCCTCACTCCTCGCGCGAGTGCCGGATTCCCCTTCACCGCGGTGGTCGGAATGCCGGAGCTGCAACTGGCGCTGGTCCTCGCGGCCATCTCACCGGCGATCGGCGGCGTCCTGATCCGCGGCGAGAAGGGCACCGCCAAGTCGACCGCGGTCCGGGCGCTCACCGAGATCCTGCCGGCCGTCGACGTCGTCCCGGGCTGCCGCTTCTCCTGCGATCCCGACCACCCCGACCCCGCGTGTCCCGACGGTCCGCACCCGTCCGCCGGGGAGTCCGGGTCGGGTCCCGGGGTGGGCACGCGGCCGGCGCGGTTGGTCGAGTTGCCGGTGGGTGCGACCGAGGACCGCGTGCTCGGGTCGCTGCACCTGGAGAAGGCGCTGGCCGAGGGCGTCACGGCGTACGAGCCAGGTCTGCTCGCGGCCGCGCACCGCGGGCTGTTGTACGTCGACGAGGTCAACCTGCTGCACGACCACCTGGTCGACGTACTCCTCGACGCGGCCGCCATGGGCCGCGCGACCGTCGAACGTGACGGCGTCTCGGTCACCCACCCGGCGCGGTTCGTCCTGGTCGGCACGATGAACCCGGAGGAAGGCGAGCTCCGCCCGCAACTGCTCGACCGCTTCGGCCTGACCGTCGACGTCGTCGCCAGTCGCGACCCCGCCGTCCGGGTCGAGGTGATGCGTGCGCGCCTCGCCTACGAGGCGGACCCGGCCGGCTTCACCGCACAGTACGACGCCGCGCAACGTGAGCTCGCCGAGCGCATCGTCAAGGCGCGCGATCTGCTGTCCGAGGTGATTCTGACCGACGGCGCCCTTCGGCAGATCGCGGAGATCTGCGCGTCCTTCGACGTCGACGGGATGCGCGCCGACCTGGTCACCGCGCGGACGGCGGTCGCGCACGCCGCCTGGTCCGGCCGGACGGTCGTCGAGGTGGACGACGTCCGCGCGGCCGCCAAACTCGCGCTCCCGCACCGCCGACGCCGCAACCCCTTCGATGCTCCCGGCCTGGACGAGGACCAACTCGAAGACGCCATCAACAACAGCACCCCACCCGACCCGGATCCCGACGACGACCCGGACGATCCTAACGGCCCCGGCGGCGGTGCGGACCCGTCGGATCCGTCCGACCCGGACGCCGGCCCTGCCGACCCCGCCGACCCCGGTTCCGCCGGGGCCGACCGCGCGGACGCCGACCGAGCGGACCGCGCTGAGGGGGACCGCGACCCAGCCGACCGTGACGAGACGGACCGCGACAAGGCGGACCATGGCAAGGCGGACCGTGAGAAGGCCGACCGTGATGAGGCGGGGCGGAAGGGCTCGGGGGTTGCTCCGGTGGGCGAGGTGGTCGGGAGCTCGGAGCCGTACAAGGCCCGGTTGCTGAGTGTTCAGGCCGCCGGTGCGGGTGTGGCCGGGCGACGTTCCCGGGCGATCACCGACGCCGGCCGCGTGGTGGGGGACCGGCCGCGCCTCGGTCGTGAGTCCGGTCGGCCGCATCTCCTTGCCACCATCCGTTCGGCGGCCCCACACCAGCACTCGCGCCACCACAGCGGCCCTGGCCTTGCCGTGCGTGCGTCCGACGTGCGGCTCGCCGTACGGGAGGGGCGTGAGGGCAACCTCGTGCTGTTCTGCGTCGACGCCTCCGGCTCGATGGGCACGAAGAAGCGCATGGGCGAGGTGAAGACGGCGATCGTCTCGCTGCTCCTGGATGCCTACCAGCGCCGCGACACCGTCGGCCTGGTCACGTTCGCCGGCGCGACCGCCACGGTCGCCCTCCCACCGACCGGCAGTGTCGATGCCGCCGTACGCCGCCTCGAGTCGCTCCCCACCGGCGGTCGGACTCCGCTCGCCGAGGGCCTGCTCCAGGCGGCCGAAGTACTCCGGATCGCCGCGATCCGGGACCCGCGTCGCCGCCCACTGCTGGTGCTCGTCACCGACGGCCGGGCGACCCACGGGGACAACGCCTTCGCGCGTGCCAAGCAGGCCGCCGGCTGGATCGCGCAGCAGGGGATCGCCACGGTCGTGGTCGACTGCGAGCCGCGCCGCGGCGTACGGCTCGGGCTGGCGGCCGAGCTCGCCGCCGACCTGTCCGCCGAGTACCTCGACCTCGGTGAAGTTGCTGCTGGCAACCTCATCCGGGCGGTCAGCGAGCGGAGGGCGGCCTGATGCCGAAGGGGCAGCCGAGCGTCGTACCGCAGGACGGCCTGACCACCCGGCAGCGGCGCAACCGCCCACTGCTGATGGTGCACACCGGCGAGATGAAGGGGAAGTCGACCGCCGCCTTCGGGATGGCGTTGCGCGGCTGGAACCAGGGCTGGAACATCGGCGTGTTCCAGTTCGTCAAGAGCGCGAAGTGGAAGGTCGGCGAGGAGAGCGCGTTCAAGGCGCTCGGTCAGCTGCATGCGGCGACCGGTCAGGGCGGCCCGGTCGAGTGGCACAAGATGGGCGAGGGCTGGAGCTGGTCGCGCAAGGCCGGCACCGAGGAGGACCACGCCGCCGACGCGCTCGAGGGCTGGCGGGAGATCCAGCGCCGGATCGCGGCCGAGACGCACGATCTGTACGTCCTCGACGAGTTCACGTACCCGATGAAGTGGGGCTGGGTCGACGTCGACGAGGTCGTCGACACCCTCGTCAACCGCCCCGGTCACCAGTACGTCGTCATCACCGGCCGGAACGCCGACCAGCGGCTGGTGGACGCGGCCGACCTGGTCACCGAGATGACCAAGGTCAAGCACCCGATGGACGCGGGACAGAAGGGCCAGAAGGGCATCGAATGGTGATTCCCCGGCTGGTCGTCGCGGCTCCCGCGTCGGGTGCCGGGAAGACGACGGTCGCCGTCGGCCTGATGGCGGCGTTGCGCCAGGCCGGGCACACGGTCGCGGGCTTCAAGGTCGGGCCCGACTACATCGATCCCGGCTTCCACGCGGTCGCCACCGGTCGTCCGGGCCGCAACCTGGACCCGATGCTGCAGGGCGAGGAGCGGGTCGCACCGTTGTTCGCCCACGGCGCCGCGAATGCGGACCTCGCCGTGGTCGAAGGAGTGATGGGCCTGTACGACGGCGCGCTCGGCACGGAGGGCTACGCGTCCACGGCTCACGTCTCGAAGTTGCTCCGCGCACCTGTCGTGCTGGTGGTGGATGCCTCCGCGGCCGGTCGCAGCGTCGGGGCCGTGGTCAACGGATTCGTTGCCTTCGACACCGCGGTGCGGATCGTCGGCGTGATCCTGAACAAGGTCGGCTCGGACCGGCACGAGGCCGAGGTCCGGGCCGGCGTCGCGCCCACCGGCGTACCCGTCCTCGGCGTCCTGCGCCGCGACTCGCGCCTCACCGTCCCCAGCCGCCACCTCGGCCTGGTCCCCGCCGACGAACAACGCACCCAGGCGGCCACGGCCGTCGAGGCAGCCGCCGAGCTCGTCCGCCACGGCGTCGACCTGGAGGCCTTCATCGCCGAGGCCCGCAAGGCGCCGGAGCTCGAGGTCCAGGCCTGGGACCCGACCACCGAGGTGGAGCCGGTTGGGAAGGGCCGGCCGGTGGTGGCGGTTGCCGGGGGACCGGTCTTCTCGTTCCGGTACCCCGAGACGGCCGAACTGCTGACCGCGGCCGGTGCCGACGTGGTCGCCTTCGACCCGCTCACCGACACGTTGCCAGAGGCAACCGCAGCGCTCTACCTCGGCGGCGGCTTTCCGGAGCTGCACGCCGAGGCGCTGTCCGCGAACAAGGAACTCCGTCGGCAGGTCGCGACCGAGATCGCGGCCGGCCTCCCGGTCGTCGCGGAATGTGCCGGCCTGCTGTACCTCTGCCGCGAGCTCGACGGACACCCGATGACCGGAGTCCTGCCAGCGACCGGACGCATGACCGGCAGCCTGACGCTCGGCTACCGGACGGCGATCGCCGCGACCTCGACCGCGTTCTTCGACGAGGGCCGCCGCGTCCGCGGCCACGAGTTCCACCGGACCACGGTCGACCTCGACACCGAGGTCCGGCCGGCCTGGCATCTCCCGGGCGGGGTCGAGGGAATCGCGCAGCCTCGCGTGCACGCGTCGTACCTCCACCTCCACTGGACGGCCACGCCCGACGTCCCCGCCCGCCTGGTGGCCGCCGGACTCGACAGATGAGTCTCGTCGTCGGCGTCGGCCTCCGCGCCGGTACGTCGTACCGCGAACTCCGCGACCTGGTCGACACGACCCTGGCTGCGGCAGGTGGAGGAGACGTCCGCGTCGTCGTCACGGTCGAGGGCCGCGAAACCGAGCCAGGACTGCAACGACTGGCAGCCGCCCTCGATGCGGACCTCCGCACAGCCTCGATCGAGCGGCTCGGCCAGCAGCCGGCGCCGACCCCGAGCGAACAGGTCGGCCGCCTGACCGGTACCAAGAGCGTGGCCGAGGCAGCCGTGCTCGCGACCGGCGCCGAACTGATCGTCACGAAGCACCGCTCCGCCAACGCCACCGCCGCCGTCGGCCGCTGCACGCGCTGAAGCTGGACGTCCTGAAAACGGACGCCCTGACTATGGACGGCGTGAACTGGTCGGGGTGACAGACTCGGTCGCATGACTGTTCCACCCCAGGGCCCCAGCCCGGATCAAGCCGCCATGTACGTGCCCGCGTTCTCGATGAAGCAGCGGATCACGATGATGGCGAACAAGTACGAGCTGATCGCCACCAACCCGGACGGGAGCGACGGGCCGGTGCTGGCGTTCGCGCAGCAGAAGCGGATGGCCTTCAAGGAGCAGGTCACCTTCTACAGCGACGACACCAAGTCGCAGCCGGTGTTCTCGTTCAAGGCGCGCAAGACGATCGACCTCGGCTCCGGGTACGACGTCTTCGACGCGAACGGGCAGTCGATCGGCTGGTTCAAGAAGGAGTTCGGCAAGAGCCTGCTGCGGTCGAGCTGGCTGCTGTCGAGCGGTCACCTGCACGCGAGCGGCACGGAGCGTAACCCGACGGTCGCGATCGTCCGCCGGGTCTGGGAGTTCGTCCCGTTCGTCGGCGAGATCCCGCTGCCGTTCATCTTCCACTTCGACTTCACCGAGGCCGAGACCGCCAAGCCGGTGCTCTCGGTCGAGCGCAAGGTCTCGGTCCGTGACCGCTACCGGATCACCGTCCAGGATCCGCGCTTGGACTTCCGCGTGGCCGCGGCCATGACAGTCGCCCTGGACGCGCTCCAGAGCCGCTGACCCCGGCCGGGTCCTACGACCGGTGCGGTACGTCGGGACGCCCGGCGTACCGCGCTCGTCGTACGCGCTCCTCACTCTTTTGGGGGAAGTGACCCTGAGAGCACTTGGTTCCGCCCGGTCGCGGTGCGAGTCTTGTTGCATGGGTGTAGCGCAGCGCAGTCGACGGTGGTTGGTACCGGTCACGGCAGTCGCGGTGGTCGCGGGGGTGGGGACGCTTGGTCCGGTGGTCGCGGACGCGTCGCCCAACCTGCCCGACATCACCGCGCAGGAGCTGCTGACCAGAGTCCAGACGGCGAAGGTCGACGGTCTCAGCGGGACCGTCCGCTCGGCCGCGGACCTCGGCCTGCCCGCGCTCCCCGGGGTCGACGGCGGCAACCAGATCCCCGACCTGCTGCTCGGTGAGCACACCGCCCGGGTCGCCTTCGCGGCGCCGGACAAGGCGCGCGTCTCGGTGCTCGACAACATGGCCGAGCGGGTGCTGACGACCGACGGCAAGACCGCGTGGGTCTACGACTCGGCCGAGCGTGAGGCCGTCAAGCTGACCCTGCCGGCCCGGACGCAGCGCCCGCAGAAGCCTGAGCTGAAGCCCGAGTCCTACAACCCGGCCACGCTGGCCAAGCAGTTCCTGGACGCGATCGACCCGACCACCAAGGTCGAGGTGAGCGGGACCGACAAGGTCGCCGGCCGGGACGCGTACAAGCTGCGCCTGGTGCCGAAGACCGACAAGTCGACGGTGGGCTCGGTCACGCTGGCGATCGACTCGAAGAACTGGGTGCCCCTCGAGGTGACCGTGATGCCGCGGACCGGCGAGGACCCGGCGGCCCAGCTCGGCTTCTCCTCGGTGTCGTTCGACATCCCGTCGGCGAGCACGTTCGCGTTCACCCCGCCGAAGGGTGTGAAGGTGGAGGAGAAGACGGTGCCCGCCGCCCGGCAGGCGCCGACGCCGGTGAAGCCGCCGAAGGGGGTCACCCCCAAGCGTCCCGCGCCGGGCGCCGACGGCAAGCCGACCGTGATCGGCGAAGGCTGGGAGAGCGTGGTCGCGTTCCGTGACGTGGACGTCCCGCGCACCGGCCCGGTCGGCCAGTTGCTCGCGAACGCCCGGACGGTCGAAGGCTCCTGGGGCAAGGGCAAGATCCTGACCACCAAGATGGTCAACGCCCTGATCACCGACGACGGCCGGGTCCTGGTCGGCCTGGTCAGCCCGGACACCCTGGTCGCGGCCGCACCGAAGGCCCCGCGCTGACCGTGGCCGGTCCGTCCTCGCCGGTGGTCACCCGGGGGCTGACCAAACGGTTCCGGGGCGGGCAGGTCGCCGTCGACGCGGTCGATCTGGAGGTGCCGGCCGGGACGGTGTTCGGGTTCCTCGGGCCGAACGGCTCCGGGAAGACGACCACCATCCGGATGATGCTCGGGCTGATCACGCCGACGGCGGGCGCGGTCGAGCTGCTCGGCGAGCCGATGCCGAAGGCGCAGCTGCGGGTGCTGCCGCGGGTCGGTGCGCTGGTCGAGGGGCCGGCGTTCTACCCGTTCTGGACCGGCCAGGCGAACCTGCTCCGCTTCGACGCAGCCGACCGGACCGCTGACCCGCGCTCCCGGAAGGCCCGGGCGGGCGAGGCCCTCGAGCGGGTCGGCCTGTCGAACGCGGCGACCAAGAAGGTGCGCGCGTACTCGCTCGGCATGCGGCAGCGGCTGGCGATTGCGGTCGCCCTGATGCAACGCCGCGAACTGCTGGTGCTCGACGAGCCGACCAACGGTCTCGACCCGCAGGGCACCCGCGAGGTCCGGCACTTGATCCGCGACCTCGCGAGCGACGGCACCACGATCTTCACCTCGACGCACCTCCTGGCCGAGGTCGAGCAGGTGTGCACACACGCCGCGGTGATGAGCCGCGGCCGCCTCGTCCGCCAGTCCACGGTCGCCGAGCTCCGCGCCGAGCTGCGTCCCCGGCTCGTCGTCCGTACGCCGGACGTCGGCCAGGCCGCCGAGACGCTGAAGAGCCTCGGGGTGACCGACCTCAAGACCACCGGCGAGACCGTCGAGGGTGACGCCGGCGAGCTCCCGATCGACAAATTCGCGGCCGCGCTGGTCGCCGCCGACGTCCGCATCCACGGCTTCGGCCTGGAACGCCCCAGCCTCGAGGACGCTTTCGTGGCCCTGACCGGAGAAGGCTTCGATGTCGCCGAGTGACCCGACCGCGGCCGAGACCGTGGACGTCGGCCGGCCCGGCTCCGGCGTCGGTGATTCCGGCACGGGTCTGGGCGTCCGTGATTCTGGCGCCGGCTCCCATGATTCCGGGGCCGGATGGGGCGGGACCGCGGTCGGTCGGCCGAGCGCGGGGCGGCACACGCTGGCGCTGTTCCGGTCCGAGCTGCACCTGGTCTTCGGGCGGGCGCGGACCTGGGTGCTGCTCGCCGTCCTGGCCGCGGTCCCGGTGATGATCGGGGTCGCGATCAGGCTGTCCGGCTCCGACGGCGACGCCGAGGGGTTCATCGGCCAGGTCGCCGGCAACGGGTTCTTCCTGATCGTGGCCAGCCTGGCGATCTCGCTGCCGTTCTTCCTGCCGACCGCGATCACGGTGATCTCGGGGGAGTCGCTCGCCGGCGAGTCCAGCCTCGGGACGTTCCGCAACCTGCTCACCGCGCCGGCCGGCCGGTCCCGGCTGCTCGCCGCCAAGATGGTCGCGCTGGCCGTGTTCTGTCTGGTCGCGACGCTGGTCATCTGGCTGTCCGGGCTGATCGCCGGCTTCGTGCTGTTCCCGGTCGGCGACGTCCTGCTGCTCTCCGGGACGACGGTCTCGCTGGCCGACGGACTCGTGCGCGCTCTCGGCATCGCCGTACTGATCGCGCTGTCGATGCTCGGGCTGGCCGGGATCGGGTTGTTCGTGTCGTCGCTGACCTCGACCCCGCTGGCCGCGATGGCGGCGACGTTCGGCTCGTTCATCGTCTGCGGGATCCTGGGGGCGATCCCGCAGATCGAGGTGATCCACCCGTGGCTGCTGATGTACGGCTGGCCGTCGTTCGCCGATCTGTTGCGCGACCCGCCGTACTGGGATGCGATCGGGCGCAACCTGCTGCTCCAGGCCGGCTACCTGGCCGTCTTCTACGCGGCCGCCTGGGCCCGGATCACGAGTCGCGACATCAACGGCTGAGACACTGGTCCGGTGGATCCCGACCTCGTCGCCGTGCTGCGCTGCCCGGTCTGCGCCGACGCGCTCGCGTTGACGGTCCGGACGGCGCGCTGTCCGCGCGGACACGCCTACGACCTGGCCAAGCAGGGGTACCTCAACCTGTTGCCTTCGGCATCGACCGGGATCGAGGGCGACTCGGCCGCGATGATCGGCGCCCGCACGGTCTTCCTCGGCGGCGGTCACTACGCGCCGATCCGGGACGCGCTGATCCTCGCTGCCGCTGGGCTGCGGGACGACGACCTGGTGGTCGAGGTCGGCGCGGGCACCGGCTACTACCTGGCCGGCGTCCTCGGTACGGCGGCCGGCCGGCGGGGGATCGCGCTGGACGTCTCCCGGTACGCCGCCCGCCGCGCGGCCAAGGTGGACCCGCGGATCGGCTCGGTCGTGTGCGACGCCTGGCGGGAGCTACCGCTGCTGGACGACTCGGCACAGCTGATGCTGAACGTGTTCGCTCCACGGAACGCCGCGGAGATGGCTCGCGTGCTCGCGCCCGGAGGCACGCTGCTGGTGATCACGCCGAACCAGGAGCATTTGGCCGAGCTGGTCGGCGTCCTCGGATTGGTGAAGGTCGACGAGGAGAAGGATCGACGGCTGCACGAGTCGCTCGCCGGGAAGTTCGAGCAGACCGGCAGTGAGGTGGTGAAGGAGACGATGCGGCTCGACCGGACCGCGATCGAGCAGTTGGTGCTGATGACGCCGAGCGCTCGGCACGTGAGTCACCGGGAGCTCTCGGCGCGGATCGCCGTACTCCCCGAGCCGGCGATGGTCACGCTGTCGGTCACCCTCTCCAGCTGGCGGGTCGCCTAGCCCGAACGCTGGATCGGCGGGCGCGGGCTGTGATGCCGGCTCGAGCTCGGCACCACCGGATCCGCGCCGGTGGGATCAGGCGACGTTCGCGATGAGTTCGCGCGCCACCTGGGCGCCGTGCTGCTCAGCGGTGGCGTGCGCCTCGGTCTCCGACACCTTGGAGGCGTCGATGAGCTGCTCCATGCCCGGGGTGACCGGGGCCAGGGTGAGCTCGGCGGCGGCGACCCGGACCTTCATGCCCAGGCTGTCGCCGAAGATCCGCTCCAGGTACGGCGTGGCGTAGTCCCAGCCGTGCTTCGGGGCGCCGGGGCTGTAGCCGCCGCCGCGGGCGAGCGTCAGGATCGCCGGACGCCCGGCGACCGGGCTGGGCCCGTACGCCATCTCGGGATCGGTGAACAGCAGGTCGATCCAGGTCTTCACGTGCTGCGCGATGCCGTAGTTGTACAGCGGTACGGCGAGCAGGACCGCGTCGGCCTTCCTGACCTCGGCCGAGATCTCCGCCGCCAGCGCGGCCGCCTCGGCGTGGTCCGGCCCGGGCTCGGCGCCCAGCTTGACCGCGACGAGCGCCGGCCAGGCGGTCGCCGGCAGCGGGTGCTGACCGAGGTCACGGCGGATCACGACGCCGTCCGGGTGCTCCGCCTTCCAGGCGGCCTCGGCGCTGTCCGCCAGGGCGCGGCTGACCGAGCCTTCCTGCCGGAGGCTGGCGTCGACGCGTAGCAAGGTGGTCATTCAGGGATCTCCATCATCGTGAGGGGGCGAGCTCGTATTCGAGCTGCTCTGAAGATAGTCTGTGCAGCAGAACATATTCAAGCCAGATCGTATTCCACGTGGCGTACACCACGTACGATGGGGACATGACCAGTACTTCGCCGGACGTCAAGGGCCGGATCGCGCGCGAGGTCGCGCGCCGCGGCGCCGCCGGGACGGACTCCCGGGCTGCCGGCGGTGCCCCGGTCGAGTCGGACCTGGGCTGGGCGCTCGGGGTGGTGTTCCGCCGGTACGCGAAGACGGCGGCCGCCGCGCTGGACGACGTACCCGGTGGCCCGCGGGGTTACCAGGTGCTGGCGACGACCGTCGCCGAGGGGCCGCGGCGGCAGCTCGACCTCGCGGCGCAGCTCGGTGTGGACCGGACCGTGATGACGTACCTGCTGGACGACCTGGAGAAGGCCGAGCTCGTGCAGCGGCAGGCCGACCCGTCCGACCGCCGGGCACGGCTGATCGTGCCGACCGCCGAGGGCAAGGACGTGCTCTGTGAGTTGGAGCGTCGCCTCGAGACCGCCGAGGACGAGGTCCTGGGCAGCCTGGAGCCGGCCGAGCGGGCGAGCTTCCGGGTGCTGCTGCAGCGCGTGGCGATGAAGGCGAACGCGGCCGACCCGCTGCACAACGCCTGCACACTGGCCGAGGCCGACGACCCGACCACGACCTGAAGCCGAGCCTCAGGTCGGCGTCACCCGGACCACCCTCCAGCCGAACGCAGTCCAGCGGGAGGGAGCCGGCCTCAGGTCAGCGGGACGAAGCCGGACTCGTAGGCGCGGATCACGGCCTGGGTGCGGTCCCGGGCGTTCAGCTTCGCGAGCACGTTGGCGACGTGCGTCTTGACCGTCTGCAGGCCGAGGATCAGCTCCTCCGCGATCTCCGCGTTGGACAGCCCCTTCGCCATCAGCCGCAGGACCTCCTGCTCGCGTTCGGTCAGCTGGTACTCGTCCAGGCCGGTCGGGCGGGACGGCTGGGCGCCGACGTGGGCGAGGGCCAGGGCGCGGATCGCCTCGGGGAACAGCAGTGACTCGCTCCCGGCGACGGTCCGGATCGCGGCGATGATGTCGTCCGGCGGGGTCCGCTTCAGCAGGAACCCGGACGCGCCGGCGCGGAGCGCGTCGTACACGTAGTCGTCGTTCTCGAAGGTCGTCACGACCAGCACCCGCGGCGCTGGGTCGAGGCTGTCCAGCAGGAGCCGGGTCGCCTGGATGCCGTCGACCGCGGGCATCCGCACGTCCATCAGCACCACGTCGGCGCCGGTACGGCGGACGACCGGCAGCACCTCGGCGCCGTCACCGGCCTCCCCGACGACCGTCAGATCGGGCTCGGCGTTGATGATGGCGCGCAGGCCGCTGCGGATCAGCGGCTCGTCGTCGACCACGACCACCGACAGGTTCATGTCATCCCTTCGTCGTCACCGCGACCGGCAGTGTCACCGCGAGCCGCCACAAATTGCCGTCCAGGCCGGCCTCCACGGTGCCCCGCAGTACGGCGACTCTTTCACGGATACCGGCCAGGCCACGCCCGCCGCCGGAGTGATCCGAGCTGCCGCTGACCGGATTGGTGAGCTCGAGCCGGAGTCCGGAGGTGTCCAGGCGGATCGACAGGTCGACGGTCAGCTCACCGGCCGGGCGGCCGGCGTGCCGGATCGCGTTGGTCAGGCCCTCCTGGACGATCCGGTACGCCTCCCGGGAGACCGCGGCGGGCAGTTGGGTCAGGTCGCCCTCGCTGTGGACGTCGACAGTGATCCCGCCGGCCCTGGTGGCTTCGACCAGTCGGGACAGGTCAGCGAGCGTCGCCTGGGGCGCCGTCTCGGTGCCCGGCCGCCGGTCGTCGCGCAGAAGGCCGAGGACGTGGTCGAGGTCGGCGAGCGCGCTGCGGGCCGACTCTTCCATCGCCGCCAGCGCGGTCTCGGCGAACTCCGGGTCGCTCGCCAGCACCCGGCGGGCAGCGGCCGCCTGGATGGTGACCAGGCTGAGGGCGTGACCGACGCTGTCGTGCAGCTCCCGGGCCAGACGGTTGCGCTCGGCAAGGGTCGCCGTACGCCGCTCGAGCAACTCGATGCGCTCGGCCGGTGTCGGTCCGAGGACGCGGGGCGCGAGGTACACGAGCAGCGCGCCGACGGCGGCGGACAGGTAGAATAGCCCGACGATCCCGACCAGCGCGGCCACGGGCATCCAGAGGTCGGTCCAGTTGCCCCTGATTTCGTACGAGAGGTCCGGGACCAGTTCGTGCCGGCCGGGGGAGCGGAAAGGGGCCGCGAGCAACACGGCGCCGATACCGACGACGATCGTACTGACGGTGCCGACGACGCCGCCGGTGACCAGGTGCAGGCAGAACCACGTCGACGTACGCCGGCGCTGCGGCCAGGTGCGGGCCGGGCCGAGCGGGCGCTCCTCGAACCGTACGCCGAGCAGCGACTCCACCGCGATGCCCTCGACCTCACGGACGGCGGGCAGCGTGCCGACGGCGATCGGGGGACCGACCACCAGGATCGCGATCACGATGCCGCTCAGCACGGCCGGCAGGTCGAGATCCTGCGCGAGGGCGCCGAGCGCGCTGTCCACGAGCACGAACGCCAGCACGAGCGCCGCGCCGAGCAGCAGGTAGACCCACCGCAGGTACGTCGACGCGCGGCCGAGCGCTCCGAGTCCACGGACCAGCGCCGACGCGGACCGCGCGAACCGGCCCGCCGGCTGCGTCGCGTCACCCCGGGAGCCCGCCGACCCCCGCATCAGCCCGTCCACCACCCCCACATCGTCCCAAACCCCCAGCCCACCCACCTCCCTCCCCGGAGTGAACACCTCCTGGAACGTCGGTTGGCGGTGGGGGTGCCGGGTGGGGTGAGTCACTTGGGAGGGTGGGTTTACGCAAATTTGACAAGGGAAGGACCGGTTCGGAGCCCATCGGCGTCGCGATCTGCTGCTCAGGCGGGTACGGTCTGTGGTCGGGGCGGGATGCCCGTCCGGTATGGACAGGTATTGGGGAAACGGCTCCAGGACGGGTGGCAAGCGGGCTCTGCGGGGACCCGGTGCAGTGGACGTAAAGTCACTGTGAAGTCCCCGAGGGCCGATTGACCACCCCTCCATATTTGATGTTTGATCAAATATCGAGGAGAGAGGTCGATATGAGGTTGAGGCGTTCCGTCGCCGCGGTGGCGGCGGTCCTGGGGCTCGCCCTGGTCAGTGCGTGCAACAGCGGTAACAACGAAGGCCAGGGGGAGGACCCCGGCCTGCAGAAGGTCAGTTACCTGACCTCGTTCAACGCCTTCGGCCGGGAGGCCTACGCGTACGTCGCCCTGGAGAAGGGCTACTTCAAGGACGCGGGTTTCGACGTCACCATCAACCTGGGCTCCGGCACGGTCGACGTGATGAAGCTGGTGGCCGGCGGCCAGGCCGACTACGGCATCGGTGACTTCACCGCGACCGTCATCACCCTGGGCAAGCAGAAGCTGCCGGTCACCACGGTCGGGATGATCCACCAGCGCTCGCTGGCCGCGATCGTCGCGCTCGAGGACGGCACCATCAAGAAGCCGGCCGACCTGGCCGGCAAGCGGATCGGTGACCAGCCGGGCTCGACCAACCAGGTGATGTTCCCGGTCTACGCCCAGGCCATCGGCATCGACCCGGCCTCGGTCAAGTTCGTCCCGTCGCCGCCGCCCGCGCTGCCGCAGCTGCTCGCGGCCAAGAAGGTCGACGGCATCGGGCAGTTCGTGGTCGGCGTACCGCTGGTGGAGAAGGCGGCGAAGAAGAAGGCCGTCACGCTGTCGTACGGCGACAAGCTGCCGGAGCTGTACGGCAACGCGATCATCACCCGGTCCGACCTGGCCAAGGACCACCCGGACCAGGTGAAGAAGTTCACCGAGGCGCTGCTCAAGGGTCTGCAGGACACCGTCAAGGACCCGGCCGAGGCCGCCGAGATCCTGAAGAAGCACAGGCCGCAGACCGACGTCGAGGTGGCGACCGATGAGCTCAAGCTGATGGCGAAGTTCGTCCAGCCGAACCCGAACGACACGCTGGGCGCCGTCGACGAGGCCCGGGTGCAGACGATCATCAAGCTGCTGGACGAGGCCAAGGCGATCAAGCCGGCCGGCGCGGTGACGCTCGCCGACGTCGTCACGCTCGACCTCGCGCCGAAGGGCTGAGTCGGCACCGATGATCCGGCTTGACGGTGTGGGGCAGGTCTTCGAGGGTCGCGAGGGCCGGGTCGTCGCCCTCGAGGAGATCGACCTGCACGTCAAGCCGAACGAGTTCGTCACGCTGATCGGCCGGTCCGGGTGTGGCAAGTCCACCCTGCTCCGGCTGATCGCGGGACTGCTGCCGCCGACGTCCGGCGCGGTCTCGGTGGCGGGGGAGCCCGTCACCCGGCCGCGCCGGGACGTCTCGTTCATGTTCCAGCGGCCGGCCCTGCTGCCGTGGCGCTCGGTGTTGTCGAACGTCATGCTGCCGGTCGAGATCGACGGCGGGGACGGTGACCGGGGCCGGGCGGCGTACCGGGACCGGGCCCACGACCTGCTCGACCTGGTCGGCCTGAAGGGGTTCGAACGGCGGCTGCCGTACGAGCTGTCCGGCGGGATGCAGCAGCGGGTGTCGTTGTGCCGCTCGCTGATCCGCGACCCGCAGGTGATGCTGATGGACGAGCCGTTCTCCGCGCTCGACGCGCTCACCCGGACCGAGCTGTCCGAGGAGCTGCAGCGGATCAAGATGGAGCTGGCGACGACGATCGTGTTCGTCACCCACTCGATCGAGGAGGCGGTCGTCCTGGCCGACCGGGTGGTCGTGCTGACCCCGCGGCCGGGTCGGCTGCGTGAGGTCGTCGACATCGACATCCCGCGGCCGCGCAGCCTCGGCCAGAACGCGCACCTGACCGAGGTCGCCCAGATCAGCGGCTTGCTGCACGGCCTGCTCGCCGAGAAGAGCGTCGACGACCTCCGGCCGGTCGACGAGGTGCGGCCGTGACCAAGCGCTCCTGGCTGACGACGTCGCCGACCGCGGCGGTGCTGCTGCCGATCCTCGGCCTGATCGGCGCGATCGCGCTGTGGTGGCTGGCCACGATCGTGTTCTCGATCGAGGCGTACCTGCTGCCGACGCCCGGCGACGTGGTCCGGACGTTCGCCGACCAGCCGGCGTACCTGCTGCGGGAGACCGGGATCTCGTTCCTGGAGACGATCGAGGGCTTCCTGCTCGCGATCGTGATCGGGGTGCCGATCGCGCTGCTGATCGTCCGCTCGGTGATCCTGGAGCGGCTGGTCTACCCGCTGCTGCTGATGGTGAACGCGATCCCGAAGATCGCGGTCGCGCCGCTGCTGGTGGTGTGGATGGGCTTCGGCCAGTGGCCCAAGGTGGTCATGGTGCTGCTGATGTGCTTCTTCCCGATCGTCATCTCGACCGCGCAGGGGATGAAGTCGACGCCGGCCGAGCTGGTCGAGCTGCTCCGCTCGCTGAACGCGAGCCGCGCGCAGGAGTTCTTCAAGCTGCGGCTGCGGTACGCGATGCCGCAGATCTTCACCGGGCTGAAGGTCGCGATCTCGCTGGCCGTCATCGGTTCGGTGATCGCCGAGTTCGTCGGTGCGACCCAGGGCCTGGGCTACGTGATCCAGCAGTCCGGCGCAAGTGCGGACACCGCGCTGGCGTTCGCCGCGATCACGCTGCTGAGCATCATGAGCATCATCTTGTTCTACGGGCTGGTCCTGCTGGAGTACCTGTTCCTGCCGTGGGCCCAGGAGACCCGGTGACCGGGCCTTCGGCCGGGCCGGCGCGGGAGGCCCGATGACCGCACAAGCCTCCGACTCCGACCGCCGGGTGCTGGTCCGTCCCGCGTGGCTGGAGGCGACCGTCTCGGCCGTCTTCAGCGCGCTCGGCTTCGACCCGTCCGACGCCGCCAGGATCGCCGCCGCGCTCGTCGAGGCGGACTTACGCGGAGTAAGCTCGCACGGCATCATGCTCGTCCCGATGTACGTCGAGCGGCTGAACTCCGGCGGTGTCACCCGGGAACGCGAGCTGGACATCCTGTACGACGCCGGCGCCGCGCTGGTCGTGGACGCGCGCGGCGGGATGGGGCAACTGTCCAGCCCGCAGGCCATGGGCCACGCGATCGACCGGGCCGGCCGGTACGGCATCGGCCTGGTGTCGGTCCGCAACGCCCACCACTTCGGCGCGGCCAGCCGCTGGGCCATGCAGGCCGGCGAGGCGGGCTGTGTCGGCATCGCGATGTCCAACACCACCCCGCTGATGCCGGCTCCCGGTGGGGCGGAGCGGATCGTCGGCAACAATCCGCTGGCGATCGCCGTACCCACCTCGGCCGGGGTCGAGATCGTGCTCGACATGGCCCTGTCGGCTGTTGCCCTGGGCAAGATCCGGCTGGCGGCGTCGGCCGGCCGGCCGATCCCGGAGACCTGGGCGACCGACCCGTCCGGGACGCCGACCACCGACGCGGAGGAGGCCGTCCTCGGGATGCTGCTGCCGGCCGCGGGGCACAAGGGCTTCGGGCTCGCGCTGATGATCGACGTCCTGACCGGGGTGCTGAGCGGTGGCGGCTGGGGCGACCAGGTGCGGCCGCTGTACCGGGAGCCGGACCGGCCGAACGACTGCGCGCACCTCTTCCTGGCGATCGACCCGGAGCTGATGGGTGGCGTGGAGAGCTTCCGGCGCCGCTCGTCCGGGCTGGCCGCCCGGGTCCGCAGCAGCGCGACGGCGCCCGGAGTCAACCGGCTGTACCTGCCGGGGGAGATCGAGGCGGAACGGGAAGCACACCAGCGGCGTCACGGCGTACTGATCGAACGATCGGGCCTGGACGGACTGCTGGCGGCCGCGCGGGCGGTCGGTGCGGTCGTTCCGGCGGGAGGGGTGCTCGACTGATGGCGAAGACACAGGTCTCGACGACCGACCTGCACACCCCGAACGGGGTGTTCTCGCAGGCCACCACGATCGAGGCGACCGGCCGGCTGGTGTTCGTCTCCGGGATGACCGCGCGCCGCCCCGACGGCAGCATCGCGGGCGTCGGTGACGTCCGCGAGCAGACCCGGCAGGTGTGCGAGAACGTGCAGGCCGCGGTCCGTGCCGCCGGCGGCACGATGGCCGACGTCTGCCGGGTGGACGTGTACGTGCGCAACATGGAGGACTTCGCCACGATCCACGAGATCCGGGCGCAGTACTTCGCCGAGCCGCTGCCGGCGTCGACCATGGTCGAGGTCAGCAAGCTCGCCCATCCCGACTACCTGATCGAGATCAACGCGATCGCCGTACTGCCATGACCGAGGGGGAGCGCATGCGTGGCGTCGAGTGGACCTGAGATGCGGTACGTGATGGTGGAGCACGCCGGCCGGGAGCGGCCGGGATTGCTCGATGGTGATGTCGTCCGGTTGCTGTCGGCAACTGACGTGACCGAGGTGATTTCCGCACCGGCCGCGGTGGTCGGTGAGATCCCTTTCCGGGAGGACATCCTGCGGCCGCCGCTGCGGCGGTTCCGGCGGGACATCCTGTGCACCGGGTGGAACTACTGGGACCACTTCGAGGAGGGCCGCGGCAAGCGCGAGGGCCAGGACGTGGACCGGCCGGAGCACCCGACCTTCTTCACCAAGGGCCCGGACGTGGTGATCGGTCCGTACGACGACATCGCTTGGGACCCGGGGATCTCGGCCAAGTGGGACTACGAGGCCGAGCTGGCCCTGGTGATCGGCCGGACCGGCCGCAACATCCCGGTCGCCGACGCGCTGGACCACGTCTGGGGCTACACGCTGGCCAACGACGTGTCGCAGCGCGACCTGCAGCGGGCGCACGGTGGTCAGTGGCTCAAGGGCAAGAGCATCGACAACACCATGCCGCTCGGCCCGTGGATCGTCACCGCCGACGAGCTCGGTGACCCGCAGGACGTCCGGCTCCAGTGCCTCGTCAACGGTGAGGTCCGGCAGGACGCGTCGACCAAGCAGATGGCGTTCGACGTCGCCACGCTGATCAGCGAGCTGTCCTTCGGCATGACGCTGCGTCCCGGCGACCTACTGCTGACCGGCACTCCGGCCGGCGTCGGCAACGCCCGCGAGCCCCAGGTGTTCCTGCAGGAGGGTGACGTGGTCGTCACCCGCGCCGACAAGATCGGTGAGCTTCGCAACCGGGTAGCGCGCGCATGAGCGGGCCCCTGGAACTGCTGCCGGGAGGTGGTCGGGGAGGACGTCGTACCCTCGCCGAGCATGCGGCTGCCGAGCTGCACCAGCTCATCCTGTCCGGCGAGCTGCCCAGTGGTACGCCGTTGCGCCTGGTCGAGCTCGCGAGTCGCCTGGAGATGAGTCAGATGCCTGTCCGGGAAGGACTCCGGCGGCTGGAGGCGCTCGGACTGGTCGAGATCATCCCGCACCGGGGCGCGTGGGTCCGTGACCTGTCGCTGGACGACCTGCGGGACACGCACGAGACCAGGCTGGCGCTCGAGAGCCTCGCCGTCCGCGCGGCCGCCGAGCACTTCGGCACCGACGACCTGGAGAAGGCGGGGGCCGCTCTGTCCGAGCACCTGCGGCTGTCCCGGGCCGAGGACTCGGTAGGCGCCCGGCAGGCGCATGCGGACTTCCACTTCGCCATCTACCGTGCCGGCGGGTCGCAGTGGCTCGCCCGCGCGATCGAGCCGGTCTGGCAGAACAGCGAGCGGTACCGGTTCGGCAGCCGGCCGACCGCGGTCCTGATCGAGCGGAACCGTGCGGAGCACCAGGCGATCCTGGACGCATGTGTCGCCCGCGACCCGGACGCGGCCGAGCGGGCGCTGCGCGACCACCTGGCCGGTGCGTTCCAGCGGATCACCGAAACCATGACGAGACGGGCCGAGGGCGGCCGGTCGAAGCGCGGGGAGACGTCGTGAAGGTGCGCTTCGACGCGACCGGAGAGGTCGTGGTGATCACCGGTGGCGCACAGGGCATCGGTGCCGCGCTGGCGCGGGCCGTGACCGCGTGCGGCGGGACTGCGGTGGTCTTCGACGTGGTGAAGCCGGACTGGGACGTCGAGTACGTCGAGGTGGACGTCGCGGACCGTACGTCGGTGGAGTCGGCTGTCGCCGCGGTGATGGCCCGCTATGGTCGCATCGACGGGCTGGTCGCGGGAGCGGCTGTGCAACCGCGGTCGCCGGTGCTGGAGACGGACCCTGCCGAGTGGACCAGGGCGCTACAGGTGAACCTGGACGGCGTGGTGTGGACGTGCCAGGCCGTCGTACCGCAGATGGTCGCGCGGCGGTCCGGGTCGGTGGTCGTGTTCACGTCCGGGATGGCTGTCACCGGTTATCCGGGCGCGGCGGCGTACGCGTCCAGCAAGGCGGCGCTGATCGCCTTCGCGAAGACGCTGGCCGCCGAGGTGGCCGAGCACCGGGTGCGGGTGAACGTGGCCGCGCCGGGGGTGATCGACACCGAGCAGTTCCGGAGTGCGAACGCCGGTGCGGATCGGGAACACTGGCAGGACACCATAGGTATCGGAGACCCCGAGGACGTGGTCGGTCCGCTGCTGTACCTGCTGTCCGACGCGGCCGCGATGACCGGGTCGGTGCTGACCCGGGAACGCGCCTTCGCCAAGTTGACGACCTTCGCGCCGCGAGAAAACGACTACCGCACGGAGTGATGAGTGACTGCTGACCAGCTGCCCGTCGCCATCGTGGGTGCCGGGCCGATCGGCCTGACCACGGCGCTCGGCCTGCAGCACTACGGCATCCCGTACGTGCTGCTCGAGGAGGACGCCGTCCTGTCGTCCGACACCAAGGCCGGGACGACGCTGAGCCGGACCTTGGAGATCTGGAACCGGTACGGCGCGGTCGAGGGAATCCTGGCGGCCGCCCTGCGGATCGACGAGATCGGTGACATCGACCGAGCCACCAACACGCCGCGCGCCTCGGTGCGACTGGCCGAGCTGGCCGACGACACCCAGTTCCCGTTCGTGATCAACCTGCCGCAGCAGAAGATGGAGCCGATCCTCGCCGGCGCGCTGCGGCAGCCGGTGTCGACCCAGCACCGGCTGCAGTCGTTCGAGGTCCGGGACGACCGGGTCGTGCTTCAGGTGGACACGCCGGACGGGTCGCGGTCGCTGGAGGCCTCGCACCTGCTGGCCTGCGACGGCGGCCGCAGCAAGATCCGGGACGCGCTCGGCGTCACCGTGGTCGGGGAGACCCTGCCCGAGCGGTACATGCTGATCGACGTAGTCGTCGACCTGGACGTCGACAACGCCCGCGACTACCCGTACCTGGCGTACTTCGCGGACAAGTCCGAGTGGATGGTGCTGATCCGGCAGCCGGACAACTGGCGGTTCCTGTTCCCGCTCGGCCCGGGCGCCGAGCCGCCGGGCGACGAGGACCTGCTGGTCAAGGTGAAGCAGTTCATCGGCGAGGTGGACCGGATCGAGCTGCTCGGTTCGGTGGTCTACAACGTGCATCACCGGGTCGCGGACCAGTGGTCGATGGACCGCAAGGTGTTCCTGATGGGCGACGCGGCCCACCTGATCACGCCGATGTGGGCCCTGGGCCTGAACACGGGTGCTCTGGACGCGTCCAACCTGCCCTGGCGGCTGGCCTGGGTACTGCGAGGCTGGGCGGACGAGACGCTGCTCGACGGGTACGAGCAGGAGCAGCGGCCGGTGGCGATCAACGGATCCGGCGAGATGGCCGAGGCGGCACGCAAGTACATGTCCCACCAGCGCGGTGCGGTCACGGCCGACACGAGTGCGTGGGCCACGGCGTACACGCGCACGCTGCTCAGCGTCCGGCTCGACGTGGAAGGCCACGGCGACTGGTCGATGGTCGCAACCAGCGCCACCCCGCCCGCGGTCCGGGCCGGTGACCGAGCTCCGGACCAGGCACTGCAGGGGACCGCCGGAAGGGTGACGGTCCACGACCTCTGCCGGGACTCCTTCGTCGCGCTGTACTTCACCGACGTACGCCGTCGGCCGGACATCCCGGTCAACGAGTCGCCGGCGCTGAAGCACTACGCGGTCTCCCGGTGGGACGCGCCGCACGACTCCGGTCTGCGGGACCGCGCGCTGTTCGACCCGGGCAGCGTGGTCACCGACCGGTACGGCGTACCGGCTGAGAGCGTCGTACTGATCCGGCCTGACGGCCACATCGCGGCCGTGGCTCCGATGGGTGCCGGCGTGGCCGAGGAGCTGTACACGCACGTCACGGGCCGGCCTGTTCCCCGGAAGGAGAGCTGATGGCGTCGTTCGACGAGCCACTGCGTGAGGTGTTGCTGCAGACGGACGACCTCGAGTGGGTGGAGAAGTCGCTGGCCGGGCTGTCCCACAAGATGCTGTGGCGGGACGAGGAGACCGAGGCGTCGATCGCGCTCGTGCGGTTCGAGAAGGGGTCGGGGATCCCGTCGGCGCACCAGCACGCGTCGAACCAGTTCATGTTCTGCCTGTCCGGGCGGTACGTCTACCTGCCGACCGGGACGACGCTGACCAAGGGCAGCTTCTACTGGAACCCCAAGGGCAGCGTGCACGGCCCGACGCTCGCGGAGGAGACGTCCGTCCTGCTGGAGGTGTACGACGGGCCGCACTACCCGGAGCGGCCGTCGTTCTACGACAACGACGAGGACGCCCGCTGACATGGCCGGCTGGGACGTCCACACTCACCTCATCCCGCCGACTGTGCTGTCGGCCGCGCACAGGGGTGAGTTCGGGCTGCACGTCGACCGCGGCGCGCTGCTCGTCGATGGACAACGACTGCCGTTGGGACGCCTCGCCGACCCCGCGGGACTGCTGCACTGGGTCGCCGAGCAGGACCTGGACGGTGCTGTCGTCTCCATACCGCCCGCACTCTTCCGGTACGACGCCGGCGTCGAGTGGGCCGAGTTGGTGAACCAAGGCCTGCGTGAGCTCGCGACCCCGCAGTTGCGCGTGCTGGGTCACCTGCCGCTGCTCGATCCGGACGCACCGGCCGTTGCTGCGTCACTGGCTCGTGAGGGCGTCTTCAGCGGCTTCGCTCTCGGTACGCCGAGCTACGAGGGACTCGACCCGGTGTGGCAGGTGCTGCACTCGCTGGAGGCCTTCACGCTGATCCACCCCGGACACAGTGACGACAAGCGGCTTGAGTCGTTCTACTTGACGAATCTGTTGGGGAATCCGTACGAGACCGGGCTGGCAGCGGCCACCCTCGTCTTCGCGGATGTGCCGGGGCGGTTTCCGGGGATCCGGTTCTGCCTGTGCCATGGGGGTGGTGTGACGGCGGCGCTGGCCGGCCGTTGGCAGCGGGGGATCGACACGGCCCGGCCGGGGATCGAGCCACCGTCGCTGGCGGTGGCGGACGCGTTGCGCCGGTTCTACGTGGACGATCTGGTGCACGACGACGCCGTACTCAAGTTGCTGGTCGCGACGTTCGGCGCCGAGCGGGTGCTGGCCGGAAGCGACTGGCCGTTCCCGATGGGCGGCGACACCGTGACCGCCGCGCGGGCGGTGGCAGCCGGTGAGCTGACCCTGCCGCTGGCCAAGGAGGTCGTCGCGCCGTGAGACGCGGTTTTCGTTATGACCTAGCTGTGATCAGATATCAAATTGTGTGGACGAACGGGGTGGGGAGATGAGCGCGCTGACGGGGGTCGTGCTGCGCAGCTACGGGCCGAGCGAGCCGTTGCGGGCCGAAGAGCTCGAGTTGGCCGCCGGACCGGGCGAGACGGTGGTCGAGATGCGGCTGGGCGCGGTGAGCCCGGCTGATCGGTCGGTGCTGGCCGGCAAGCAACCGACGACACCGTTCGTGCCCGGCTCCGAGGGCACCGGAGTCGTGGTTACGTCGTCGGTGATCGAGGCCGGGACGCCAGTGATCGTCCGCGGTCAAGGTGTCGGCGTGACCCGGCCCGGCCTCTGGGGTCGGTACGCCGTGGTGCCGGACGCCGCCGTACATCCGCTGCCGGCCGGAGTCGACCCGGTCGCTGCCCTGGCTTTGCTGACACCTGCTCTGACCGCCCATACCGCCGTACGACGGGTGGCGGGTGTGGTGGAAGGCGAGACGGTCGTGGTCACCGGGATCACCAGCCTGCTCGGTCGGCTCTGTGCCGCGGTGGCTCGGTCGGCGGGTGCGAAGAAGGTGATCGGGCTGGCGTGGTTCGGTGAGACCGTGGACCCGGCGCTGGCCGACCAGATCGTGCGGGTGGACGAGCTGGGTCAGGTCGGCCGCGAGCTGTCGTGGTGTGACGCGGCGATCGACACTGTAGGCGGTCCGGTGACCAGTGGGGTGCTCGGACACATCACTCCGGGCGGACGGGTCGCAGTGGTCGGCTACAAGGCCGGCGAGTTCACCACCATCGACCTGCACCAATTGATCGGACGCGACCTGCGGCTGCTGCCGGTCAACCTGCAGCGAACGGTCCTCGAGCCCGGCGCGGTCAGTGCGGCGCTGGCGGACACAGAGGCCGCACAGGTACGCCCGGACGTCGAGCTCGTGCCGGCCCGGCGGGTGGGCGACGTACTGGAGCGAATCCCTGCTGAGCGCCGGGTTTTCCTCGATCTGACGGCGTTCTAGCCGGCCTGCCTGTTCGGTCCGCTGGACTAGACCAATCGGCGTTCGCTAGGCAACTTGCTGTCGGAGCGCCCCAGAGCCACCTGCCGGCCGCTACGGTTACCTCCCAGAGTTGTGCAGTGGAGGAGAGAGGCAGCCCGCACCCAATGACCCGACGACTCGAGCTCACGCCCGGGGGACCGACCGGCCGTCGTACTCTCGCCGAAGAGGCGGCGGCCGAACTGCACGAACTGATCCTGTCCGGCGAGCTTCCGAGTGGTACGGCGCTGCGGCTGGAGGAGCTCGCGAAGCGGCTGGACATGAGCCAGATGCCGATCCGCGAGGGGTTGCGGCGGATGCAGGCGCTCGGGCTGGTCGAGATCGTGCCGCACAAGGGCGCGTGGGTCCGCGAGCTGTCGCTGGAGGACCTGCGGGACACCCACGAGACCCGACTGGCGCTGGAGTCCCTCGCCGTCCGGGCCGCTGCCACCCGCTTCAGCGACGCGGACGCCGCCACGGCCAAGGCGGCGCTGGCCGAGCACGTCCGGCTGTCGAAGGCCGGTGACAACATCGCCTCCCGGCAGGCGCACACCGAGTTCCACTTCGCGATCTACCGCGCCGGCGGCTCGCGCTGGCTGCCGCGGGCGATCGAGCCGGTCTGGCAGAACAGCGAGCGCTACCGCTTCGGCTCGCGGCAGACCAAGGCCCGGATCGAGCAGACCCGGCGTGAGCACCAGGCGATCCTGGATGCCTGTGTCGCACACGACGAAGACGGTGCGGAGGCCGCACTGCGCGAACACCTCGAAGGTGCGATGCAGCGCATCACGGAAACGATGGAACGTCGCTACCAGAAGAGCTGAGCACCTCGAAGCGGTCGGTGTCCCAACCACTCACGTCGAAGATCGCCCGCAGCAGCAGGGAGTCACCACGGCGGCCGTACGTCGTGAGTAGCTCGGGGATGTCGGTGGTCCCTAAGCCTGCGTAGTACTGATCGAGGGCTTGTCGGCGCTGGCTTTCCGGTGCTTTGCCGATCTCTCGTAGCGGAAGCGTGCAGCCCGTCACGAGACCCGAGCCGACCTTCTCGCCCGGGAGCAGTTGCTCCATGAGCTCGTAGCCCACTTGCACGTCCTGCGCCCTCAGCCGTGCACCCAACGCGTGGATCTTTTGCTGTTGCACGGCTCTGGACACGGCGATGTGGTCCGGGTGACCCGTGAGTCCGTCTCGGCCGACTGTCAGCACCAGCTGAGGCCTTGTCTCGGTGATGGCTTGCTCTACTGCGGCTGCGAGGTCACTGGGGTCAGCTGCTGCCAGCGTGCGCGGGCCAGACGCGCCACCGTCGTCGATCCAGCGGTCCTTGGTGCCCAGCCAGCCCCACTCGTCGATGCCCAGCAGCTCGCAGGACGCCGAGAGCTTGTCCGCCGCGTCCCCGATCCCTTGCGTGGCAACTCGCAGTACCACGCGCCACCCCGCCTCACTCAGCAGTGCAGTGGCTGCACCGGTGGCGAACACCTCGTCATCGGGGTGCGCGTGGACTACGAGAGCTGTGCGCACTCAGTCGGCCAGCCGGGCCGGGAAACCGCCGGTCGCGACCGGACCCCAGCGCTCCGGGGTGATCCGGATCAGGCACTTGCCCTGCGTCCGCATGGCCTCGCGATACTCGTCCCAGTCCGGGTGCTCGCCGGAGATCGACCGGTAGTACTCCACCAGGGGCTCCACCGCGTCCGGCAGCTGGATCACCTCGCCACTGCCGTCCACCTGCACCCACGGGCCGTTCCATTCGTCCGACAGCACGACCACGCTCGTCCTCGGGTCCCGCTCGACGTTGGTGCTCTTCGCCCGCTCCGGGTACGACGAGATGACGATGCGGCCCTCGGTGTCGACCCCACCGGACACCGGCGACGCCTGCGGCGTACCGTCCGCGCGGGTTGTGATCAGCAACATGTGGTGACGCGGCCGGACGAACTCCAGCAGCTCGTCCAGCCCGACCTTGGTGTTGGTGGCAATAGTCCTCGGCATGGCTCCACCCTATGTTCCGGCGTGCAGCTCGGCCCGAGTCAGGAGGTGTTCGAGCTGGTCGTCGGTGAGCTTGTCGACGAGGTCCTTCAGCCGTTGAGCCTGCGGACTCGCGCTACCGAGCGAAGGTCTGGAGTTGCCCGGTGTGGATGTCCTTCACCCATTCCCACTCCGGCGCGACCGAAGGGCCGATCCGCGGGTCGTCGAACTTGCCACCGTCACGCAACGCCTGCACGTACGCGCGATCCAGGTCGAGCCGTCGACGGACCTCACCTGCCCGACCGGCGGACCCGTGCCCGGGGATGACGGCCTCGGCGTCGCCTGCCGCGTCCTCGAGTTGCCGCAGCCCGGCGAGGTAGTCCTCGATCGGGTCGTTGGTGCCGCGCAGGTCGTCGAGCATCGGGACGAAGAGATCGGACAGCATGTCGCCGGCCACGAGTACGCCGCGGTCCTCGACGTACAGCGCCGCATGGCCGGGAGAGTGCGCCGGATGCTCGATGATCCGGACCTCGGGGCCGTCCCAGGGGAGGTGTGTGGTCCCCGCGGGCAGACCGGTGATCAGGCCGAACGGGTCGAGCGGTACGTCGTCGGCGATCTCCGGCGGTAGTCCCTCGGCGACGCGGGCCTTCCAGTCCGCGTCCGACCGCAGCTCCTCCATGAACTCCGCGCACCGGGCGGTGCCGTACCGCGGCACGTCGCCGAAGTCGGGGTGCCAGAGCACGTGATCCCAGTCAGGATGCGTCGCGAAGCCTGCCACGACGGGCAGGCCCAGCTCGCGAAGGTCGTTCGCGAGGCAGGTCATCTCGGCGTTCGTCAACCCGGGGTCGACGAGCAGCACCCCGTCCCGGCCCTGGACGACACCGGCGTTGTTCTGGAGTACTTCGCTCTGGTGGAACAGCACACCCTCTGCGACCTGCGTGAGCACGGACCCTCCCCGGTGGTCTGCCATCGTTGGTCGAGACGGTAGGACCTGCGGTGACGGGTGGCAAGCAGTCTGTGCTGTCCACGAGCGGCCAAAGGCCGGAATTGACATGTTCGAACAGGTGTTCGAACATGGATTCATGACGGGGACGACAGCAGCAGACCGAGCAGAACCAGGTGCCACCGCCCTGGACCAGGCCCGCATGCTCCTGGCCCGGGCCAAAGCCCAGAAGGCCTCTCGGCTGCCCGCCTCTGCCCACCCTCTTGTCCCGTCTCGTTCCACCGACGGTGCGGTGGTGCCGCCTCATCTCACCCTCGCCGGGTCGGAGGAGGGTGGGGTCGGGATGCGGCGGGTGGTGCCGGCGCCGCGGACGACCGAGGCCCGGGTGCAGCAGGCGTTGGACACCGCCGGCGTGGACCGGATGCTGCCGACCCACCCGGCGATCTCCGAGCTGCTGGCCGGCGCCGGTCTGCGCAGCGGCTCGGCGTACTCCGTGCGCGGTTCGTCGGCGTTGGTGATGGCCATGATGGCCGGCCCGTCCGCCGAGGGCGCGTGGTGCGGAGTGGTCGGCCTGCCGTCCTTCGGCGCGGAGGCCGCCCGCGGGCTCGGCGTGGATCTCGACCGCCTGGTCCTCGTGCCGGAGCCGGACCACGACTGGCTCAACGTCGTCGCCGCCCTGGTCGACGCCCTGACCGTGGTGGTCGTCCGCCCGCCGGGCGAGGTGACACCCGGTGAGGCGTCCCGACTCGCGGCCCGGTTACGCACCCGAGGTGCAGTCCTGATCGCGGTCGGCTCCTGGCCGGGCAGCGAGGCGCGCCTGGAGGTGGAAAGCAGCAGCTGGACAGGCCTGGGGTCCGGCGAAGGCCTCCTCACCGCCAGACAGGCAACGGTCACGGTCACCGGCCGCCGAGCCGCGGTACACCAACGCCGCCACCACCTCTGGCTCCCCGGCCCCGACGGCAGTATCCGCTCGGTCGACCCCACCTCGACCAGCAATCTCACTCACTGGCAGGAAGAGGCGGTGGGGTGATGGGCGAGCGTGGGTTGACCCGGACGATGGTGGTCTGGGTGCCGGATTGGCCGGTGACGGCCGCTGCGGGAGCGGCCGGGTTGTCGGCGGACGAGCCGATCGCCGTGCTGGAGAAGGGCAAGGTGCTCGCCACCTCTGCGGCCGCCCGCGCCGGCGGAGTGCGCCGGGGATTGCGGGCCCGGGACGCGCAGTCGCGGTGTCCGGAGCTCGTCGTGCTCAAGTACGACCCGGTGATCGACGCCCGCGCGTTCGACCCGGTGATCGGCTGCCTGGAGGCGCTCATCCCGGGCGTCCAGGTGATCCGGCCGGGGATGTGTGCGTTGAAGGCGCGCGGCCCGACCAGGTTCTACGGCAGCGAGTCCGCGGCGGCGGAGAAGCTGCTCGACCGGCTCGAGACGTTCGACGTCCCCGGTGGCCGGGTCGGGATCGCCGACGGGCCGTTCGCGGCCGAGCAGGCGGCCCGGTCCAGCGCGGCGGAGACCCGGGTCCTGATGGTTCCGCCGGGGGAGTCCGCGGAGTTCCTGGCGCCGTTCAGCGTCGACACGCTCGAGCAGCCGGCGCTCACCGACCTGCTCCGCCGGCTCGGGCTGCGGTCGCTGGGTGCGTTCGCGCGGTTGTCTCCCACCGAGGTGCTGACCCGGTTCGGTCCGGACGGCGCCTTCGCCCACCGGTTGGCCCGCGGGTACGACGATCGCCCGGTGGTCGGCCGCGACGTACCGCCGGAGCTCGTCCGCGTCCTCGACTTCGAGCCGGCGGTGGACCGGGTCGACCAGGTCGCGTTCGCGGTCCGGTCGGTCGCCGACGAACTGATCGCCCGGCTGACCGAGCTCGGCCTGGTGTGTACGACGCTGCGGGTCGAAGCCGGCACCGAGTCCGGCCGGATTCACGAGCGCGAGTGGTTGCATCCCCGCTGGTTCACCGCGGCGGACGTGGTGGACCGGGTCCGCTGGCAGTTGCAGGGGAGCGGTACGGCGACGAGCGAGCTGACGTCACCCGTCGTACGGCTCCGGCTCGTGCCCGAGCAGGTCGACCCGGTCGGTGCCCACGTCGACGGGCTGTGGGGCGGCGGGCCGGACGAGCGGATCCACCGGGCGCTGTCGCGGGTCCAGAGCATGCTCGGTCACGGGGCGGTCGCGTCGGTGGTGATCGGTGGCGGGCGCGGGTTCGCCGAGCGGCAGACCCTGGTCCCGTGGGGCGACCGTCAGGTGCCGAAACATCCGGCCGATCAGCCGTGGCCGGGCGCGATCGCCGCCGCCGGTCCCGGGCGGTGGCCGACGCTCGCGCCGACCACGCTCTTCCCGCAGCCGATCCCCGCCCACGTCCTCGCCGAGGACGGCACCGAGGTGTCCGTCAGCGCCCGCGGCGCCCTCTCCGGCACGCCCACCGCCTTCCGTCTCGACCCCGGTCCACGAGTTGCCGACAGCAACAAGCTGCACCCGATCACCGCCTGGGCCGGCCCCTGGCTGGTCGACGAGCGCTGGTGGGACCCCAGGAACGAGTCCCGCCAGGCCCGGTTCCAGTTCACCACCGCGGACACCCGCGCCTGGCTCTTCACCCTCCACCAGGCCACCTGGCAAGCCGAAGCCACCTACGACTGAGGAAAATGTCGGTGGGTGGGATGAGAATGGGCGCCGTGGACGAACCGGCGCAGTACGGACCGCACCGATGGTCGGCGGGATATCACGGTGCGGACGAGAGATTTCGTGGGGCAACGTTCACGGTCGCGGATCTGCGGGACACGCGGTTCGTCGACTGTGATCTGACCGGGGCGAGGATCGTGGACGGCTGCCTGGTCGACGTCGACATCTCCGGCTGGGTCAGCAACCTGGTCGTGAACGGCGTCGACGTCACCGAGTACGTCGAGTCCGAGCTCGACCGCCGGCATCCCGAGCGGGTGCAGTTGCGCACCATCCGGAACGCCGACGACTTCCGCGCGATGTGGACGACGATCGAGCGGCTCTGGTCCGAGCTGACCGAGCGCGCCGAGCGGTTGCCCGAGCCCGTCCGGCACGAGCGGGTCGCGGACGAGTGGTCGTACGTCGAGACGCTGCGCCACCTCGTCTTCATCACCGACTCGTGGGTGAGCCGCACGATCCTCGACCAGGAGCGCCCGTTCCACCCGCTCGCGCTACCGCAGACCGCCTACAACCCGGCCGACGCGGCCGCGCTGGGCATGAAGCTCGACGCCACCCCGACGTACGCCGAGGTCCTCGAGGCCCGCGCGGACCGGATGGCCGTGGTGCGCCGCGTCCTCGAAGACCTCACCGACGCCGACCTCGGCCGCCCCTGCTCCCGTCCACCCGCCCCCGGCTACCCCGAGGAGGACCGAGCCGTCGCCGACTGCCTAGGCGTCCTCATGGAAGAAGAATGCAACCACCACCGCTTCGCCGCCCGCGACCTCACCGTCCTGGAGTCCAGAAGTAGCTAGCTCAGGGAGCGGCGACGGTCAGCGTGACTGTCGCGCCCGGTGCGAGCATCGTGCCGGGCGCGGGGGAGACGCCCATCAGATCACCTGGGATGTACTGCGGTGCCTTCCTGGTCTGGATCTTCGGGGACAGCCCGAGCTCGGTGAGCTTGTCGGCATACAACTGGCCGGCACGGCCGGGGTCGGTTCCCGTGATCACCCGCAGGCTCGGCACACCGATGCGGTCGGACACGATCCGGATCCGCTCGAGGATGCGGTCGACCTCCGCGGCGCCTGTGGACGACTCCGCCCAGAACCACGTGTCCAGTGACGGAATCATGACCACGCCGGAGCACGTCATGACTTTGCCCTCGGTTTCGTCGGTGCACGTCGTGTGTTGACGTTCGGCGCTGACCCCGTCGATCTCGATCGTCTCGTCGGCGGTGAACTCGAACATCGTCGGACGGCCGAGCCCCAGTTCCACGCTCTCGACCCGCCATGGCCGAGGGATCGAACACAGTAGTCCGTCCCGAGAGAGGATGACGGTGTCCTCCTGCGCAGTCAGGCAGCGCGTCCGGTTCGTGCCCCATGTCTTGGGTACTGCGATCGCCGCACGGCCGACGCCAACCAGGCGCATGTCCGAAGGTACGGCCACGCCGGGACTGGTGGATGCGACCGGCGGAGGAACGTCCACAGCACCCGGGCCTGGTCGCAACGCCAGTGCTGTCCCGCCGGCCGCGGCCAGCACGGCGACGGCGGCGGCCAGGGACACGACCATCGTGCGGCGGCGCCGGATGCGGGCGACGCGTGCCTGCATCGTCTCGATCGGCGGGGGGTGGACGTCGGTGCGTTGGGCGGCGCGGTCCAGGAGAGTGGTCAGGTCGGTGTCGGTCATCGGGTTCCTCGCAGTTCGGCCAGAGTGGGGTCTTGGGCGAGGGCCTTGACGGCTCTGGAGAGGCGGCTCTTCACGGTGCCGGTGGCGACGTCGAGCACGGTGGCCATTTGCTGTTCGCTCAGGTGGACGTAGTACCGCAGGACGACCGCGGTGCGTTGGTCGCTGGGCAGTCGATCGAGGGCTCGCATGATCGCGTCCGTGTCGTCGACCCCGGCGGTCTGGTCGGTGCCGGCGTACTCGGGGAGGACTCCTGTCGGCTTCTCGCCGGTCCAGCGGCGGCGTCGTCCGGAGAGGAAGGTGTTGATCAGCACGCGGTGCACGTACGCGTCCCGGTCGTCGGCCGCGCGGACCTTGTTCCACTTCAGCAGGCAACGCTCCAGCGCGGTCTGGACGAGGTCCTCGGCCTCGGCGTGCGTGCACCCCAGCAGTACGGCGGACCGCACCAGCCGCGGCCAGCGCGCCGCGACGTACTCGCTGAAGTCGTCCATCCTCACCCCTAGGAGACAACCCAGGCCCCGCCCGAGGTTCCCTCGGTCAGAAGTCGATACGCATGACGGTACGACGCACGGTCGGCCGGGTGATCTCCCGGAAGCCGGCCTCCTCGAACGCCTGGCGGGGACCGACGTGGAGCTCGCCCCAGGTGATCTGCTTGCCGGGCTGCGTGACCATCGGATAAGCCTCGAGCGCACGGGCGCCCCGGGTCCGGGCGTGGTCGATGGTGGCACGCGCGAGCAGGTAGGTGAGGCCGCGACCGCGGTAGCCCTTCCGCACGACCATGCAGGTGACCGCCCAGACGCCCTCGTCGTCCTTGTCCTCGTTCCGGTCGGTCCACGGGACGCGGGAGGTGCGCAGCTTCGGGTACGCCGTCCGCGGCTCGACCGCGACCCAGCCGGCCGGTGTGCCGTCGACGTACCCGACCAGGCCGCTCGTCGACGGCGCGGTCGGGTCGCCGCAGGCGGTCTGGTCCTGGAGCATCGCGGTGCGTTCGTCCTGAGTGGAGTCGCGCCAGATCCAGCCGCGGATCTTGAACCGCTGGCACTGGCAGTGGCCCGCGTCCGCGGTCCCGAAGACGGCCTGCAGGTCGTCCCAGGACGCCTCGTTCGCGGGGACGACGGTCAATTGCTCCGCCTCGATCGGAGTCACCATGCCGGGAGGCTAGCCCTCGTTCCGGACGTTCTGCGTCCGGAAGAGCTGGGCCAGCCGATCGGCGAAGTCCGCCGGGACCTCGTGCCCCACGCCCGGCAGCCACTCGATCCGCACGCCGAACCCGGCCAGCTGCTCACGCGCCTCCTCGACCACCTCACGGAGGTCGTCGTCCGACCCCATCAGTACGACGGCCGGTTCGAGTGCGCCGTACGCCTCGGTGGGCAGTCGCCGGAGTGCCGGCGCGAGTACGATGACGCCGTCCACCGGCCGGGGTTGGCCGGTCAGCGCCCAGTCGAGGGCGACCCGGCCGCCGGCGGAGAAGCCGGCTGCGATCAACGGTAGGGACTGCAGCTTCTCAGGAAGCTGTGTGAGCCCCTGGGCAACATCGTCGAGGGAACGCGCCGGGTCGGGCCAGGTGCGGTACATCGGCGACATCAGCTGGGACGACTCGACCGAGAGCAACGCGTACCCGAGCGGGATCACGCTCGCCCAGTCGCGAGCCGCATGCGTGGCCCGCTGGCCGGCGCCGTGCAGGGCGACCACGATGCCTCGCACCTCGCCCGTCGGCAGCTCGAGGACCGGCGTCGCCGTCTCCGGGTTGGCCTCGGCACGGTTCGCCTCCGACAGCTCGAGAAGAGCTGTCAGACCGGGCAGCGTCTGCAGGCTTGCGAGATCGTCGTCCTCGGTCAGCAGCGACTGATCCCACCAGAACCCTGCGCTTGCCGCTGACTGGAGCGCGGCCAGCGCGGCCTCCGGCTCACCGAGTACGCCGAGGAAGCAAGCCCGCAGGTGGGTCAGCTCGGCCAGCCACGGGCGGAGGGAGTCATCCGCCCGATCCAGCAGCTCGAGAGCCGCCTGGTAGTCACCTTGCTCATAGAGAGCAGCCACACGGTCGGTCAGCTGGTCGTACGTGGTCTCGGGAGTCTGCACCGGATGATTCTGCCTGGTCAGCCGGTCACAACGCCTCGGCACGGGACAGGAGGTAGCGCTGCTCGGGCAACGACTCGGTACGGCGGGCGGCCTCCTGGTAGGCCTCGCGGGCCGCGGTGACGTCGCCGGACAGCTCGAGGAGATGCGCGCGTACGGCGGCCAGCCGGTGATGGTCCGTGAGCGCGGGATCGACGTCGTCGAGGAGCGCGAGACCGCGAGCCGGGCCGTGGACCATGGCGACGGCGACGATGCGGTTCAGGGTGAGCATCGGTCCCGGCGCGGCCGTCTCGAGGAGCTCGTACAGCATCAGGATCTGCCGCCAGTCGGTGTCCTCGGCCCGGGCAGCCTCGGCGTGGACAGCGGCGATCGCGGCCTGCAACTGGTACGGCCCGACCGGTGCCGTCCGCAACGTCGAGGCGATCAGCTCGGTGCCCTCGGCAATCGCCGACGCGTCCCACAACGACCGGTCCTGCTCCGGCAGCGGCACGAGTGCACCGTCGGCCGTGGTCCGCGCCGGCCGGCGTGCGTCCGTCAGCAGCATCAGCGCCAGCAAGCCCGCGACCTCGCCGTCGGCCGGCAGCTCCGCGCGCAGTTGCCGGGTCAACCGGATCGCCTCCGCACTCAGCTCGACCCGGTGCAGCGACGTACCGGACGACGCGGTGTAGCCCTCGTTGAAGATCAGGTAGAGCACGTGCAGTACGGCGGCCAGTCGCGAAGGCTGCTCGTGGACCGGCGGCAAGGCGAACCGGGCGCCGTGCAGCTTCGCCTTCGCGCGGCTGATCCGCTGCCCGATCGTTGCCTCCGGCACCAGGAACGCCCGGGCGATCTCGCCGGTGGTCAGCCCGCCGACCGCGCGCAGCGTCAGCGCGACCTGCGACTGCGGCGTCAGCGCCGGATGGCAGCACAGCATCAGCAACGTCAGCGAGTCGTCGACCGACGGCGCCGGCTCCGGCAGCGGCTCCGCGGCCACCGACTCCTCCCGTCGTACCCGGGCCGCCTCACTACGCAGTACCTCGATCCGCCGCCGGGAAGCGACCGTGATCAGCCAGCTCCGCGGGTTGCCGGGTACGCCGTCCACCGGCCACTGCTGGGACGCGGCCAGCAACGCCTCCTGGACGGCGTCCTCGCACGCGTCGAAGTCGCCGTACCGCCGGACCAGCGGCCCGAGCACCTGCGGAGCGAGCTCACGCAGCAACTCCTCGACGATCACATCAGTGCGCCGAGGTCCCGCACCGGGCGGATCTCGACGATGCTGAACGGCGCCTCGGGGATCTGCGGGACGATCTCGACCGCGCGCTCCATGCTCTCGCAGTCGAGCAGGTAGAACCCGGCCAACTGCTCCTTCACCTCGGCGAACGGGCCGTCGGTCGTCAGCACCCGGCTCTCCGAGATCCGCACCTGCTTGGTGGCGTCGGGGTCGTCCAGCGACTCAGACGCGAGCAGCTCGCCGCGGGCCGAGAGGGCCTCGTGCAACGCGGTGTAGCCGGCCATCCCCTCCCGCTTCTGCTCGTCGGTCAGCGAGTCCCAGACCTTGCGGGACTCGGGATTGCCGTAGATCAGCACCAGGAACTTCACCTGCACTCCTCCCGTTCAGCACAGCGTAGGCAAGGCAAGCATCACCCTTGGGTATCGATCGGGTCACCGGTTCGTCGCAGGCGTAGCGGGAACCGGGCAGGGGCGTTCTGGTATCAGGGGAGAGCCAGGGCATGCCCCGGTGTGGCCGGGCGTAAACCTGTCGACGTGCCCAAGTACAGTTACGACGGGTGTCCAGGGTGGAGAGAGGGAGGGGTCGCGTGCCGGACTTGGAAGTGTCCGACCGGGTGCTCACGATCCCGAACGCGCTCAGCTTCCTCCGGTTGCTGGGGGTGCCGCTGTTCCTGTGGCTGATCCTCGGCCCCGAGGAGGACGGCTGGGCCCTGCTCGTCCTCGCCGTCTCCGGCTTCACCGACTGGGCCGACGGCCAGATCGCCCGGCGGATGAACCAGACCACCCGGCTCGGCCAGATGCTCGACCCGGTCGCGGACCGGCTGTACATCTTCGCCACCGTGCTCGGGCTCGCGCTGCGCGACATCATCCCGTGGTGGCTGGCGATCGCGCTGCCGCTGCGCGACCTGCTGCTGACCCTCACCCTGCCCGCCCTGCACCGTCGCGGCTTCAACGCGCTGCCGGTGCACTTCCTCGGCAAGTCCGCGACCTTCTGCCTGCTGTACGCGTTCCCGCTGCTCCTGCTCGGCGACGGCGACAGCACCCTCAACCTGCTCGCACGGGTGTTCGGCTGGGCGTTCGCGATCTGGGGGACCGGGCTCTACTACTGGGCCGGTGCCCTGTACTTCGCTCAGCTGCGCCACCTCGTCCAGACGGTGAAACCGATCAACGACCCGGCTGGGTAGTCCCGTGAACCAGTCTGCGCCACCGAAGGAAGGTCCACCCAAGCCGCGACGTGTCGACGCGTCGATGTCGCTGCTCAACAACCTGATGGACCACCCCCTCGACGAGGGGTACGCCGTCGCCGCCCGCTCCCGCCCGAAGCAGAACGGCAAACCGGCCCGCACCCGGCACCGGGTGATGCTGGTCGCGGCGGCCGTGGTCCTCGGCTTCCTGCTCGCGGTCGCGGCCTCGCAGAACTACCGCAGCGCACCTGAGGCGGAGAAGCAGCGCAAGGAGCTGATCACCCGGATCGACCAGGCCGACAGCCAGCTGACCACGATGCGCACGCGGCAGACGCAGCTCGCCGACGAGGTACGCCGCCTGCAGGCCGCCGGACTGAGCAACACCAGCGCGGGCACCGCCCTGCAGCAGCAGCTCGACGCCCTCGAGCTGCAGACCGGCGCGATCGCGGTCACCGGCCCCGGGATCAAGGCCGTGGTCGACGACGCGAAGGACGCCGACAAGGAAGGGCGCCTGCTGGACGTCGACCTGCAGCAGCTGGTCAACGGCCTGTGGACGGCGGGTGCGGAGGCGATCTCGGTGAACGGTCACCGGCTCACCTCGATGACCGCGATCCGCGGCGCCGGCAGTGCGATCACCGTCGACTACAGTTCGCTGACCCCGCCGTACACGGTGCTCGCGATCGGGGACACCGCGACCATGCCGGCCCGGTTCGCGCAGAGCTCGGGCGGTCAGTGGGTGCAGTACCTGGTCAGCAACTTCGATGTCCGGATGACGATCACGACGGAGGAATCCTTGCTGGTGCCGGCCGATGCGACCATCGCGTTGCGCTACGCGAAGGTGAGTGGACCGAGATGATCGCCGTCCTCGGACTCGTGATCGGCGTCGTGATCGGCCTGCTGGTCGCGCCCGACGTCCCGGAGTGGGCGCAGCCGTACCTGCCGATCGCGGTGGTGGCCGCGCTCGACGCCGTCTTCGGCGCGCTGCGGGCGTTCCTGGACGGGATCTTCGACGACAAGGTGTTCGTCGTCTCGTTCGTCTCCAACGTGCTGATCGCCGCGCTGATCGTCTACCTGGGCGACCAGCTCGGGGTCGGCTCGCAGCTGTCCACCGGCGTGGTCGTCGTCCTGGGCATCCGGATCTTCACCAACATGGCCGCCATCCGGCGGCACATCTTCAGGGCCTGACATGACCGACGAACCGGACCAGAACGCCCGCCCGCCCGAGCCGGGCAACCAGCCCGAGCCGGGCAAGGCCCCCGAGTCGAACAAGCCCGCCGACGCAAGCAAGCCGGCCGACGCGAGCAGGCCCACCGAAGCCAGCACGCCGGCCGAGGCGAGCAAGGCCGACGTGAGCAAGCCGGGTGGTGGGGAGGCGCCGTTGCCGGCGGAGCCGACGCCGATGCCGACGCCGAAGAAGCCCCGCACGCCGAACCTGGCGCTCCGCCGGCTCCAGGCCGGCTTCAAACCGTCCCGCGGCCAGGCGATCGTGGCGGTCGTCCTCGCGCTGGTCGCCTGCATGGCGGTCGTCCAGGTCCGGGTGAACCGGGCCGACGACGGCTATCAGAACGCCCGCCGCGAGGACCTGATCGCGATCCTGGACGGCCTCGGCCAGAACACCCGCCGGCTGGAGAGCGAGATCGCCGAGCTCGAGGAGCGGAAGAACTCGCTGTCGTCCAGCGCCGACAAGGCGCAGACCGCGCGCGAGCAGGCCGAGGCGCAGGTCCGGGTGCTCGGCATCCTGGCCGGCACGCTGCCGGCCCAGGGCCCGGGCGTCCGGATCACGCTGAACGACCCCGACGGCAAGATGACGTCGAGCAACCTGCTGGACGCGATCGAGGAGCTGCGCGACGCCGGCGCCGAGGCGATCCAGATCAACGGCTCGGCCCGCGTGGTCGCGAGTACGGACTTCGTCGACGAGTCGCCGGGGATCCGGATCGACGGTCAGAAGGTCAACTCGCCGTACGTGATCGAGGCGATCGGGGAGTCGCACAACCTGGCCGAGGCGGCCAACTTCCCCGGCGGCCTGGTCAGCGAGGTGACCGGTCCGCAGGTCGGCGGGACGGCCGAGGTGACCGAGCTCCCGCAGGTCCAGATCACCGCCTTGCACGCGCCGGAGGAGCATCGTTACGCTCGCCCGGCGCCCAGCCCGACCAAGTAGCTGTCACGCGGCTGCCCAGTAGCTGTCCTTGAGTGAAAGAGGAACGAAGGTGTACCCCGAAGACCTGAAGTACACGGCCGAGCACGAGTGGGTGAAGGCCGACGGCGACGGCCCCGTCCGGGTCGGCATCACCGACTTCGCGCAGGACGCCCTCGGCGACATCGTCTACGTGCAGCTGCCCGAGGTGGGGAGCAAGGTGCGGGCCGGAGACGCCTGCGGCGAGCTCGAGTCGACCAAGAGCGTCAGCGACCTGTTCGCCCCGGTGAACGGCACCGTGACCGCGGTCAACGAGGCGCTCGCGGACCAGCCGGATCTGGTCAACACCGACCCGTACGGCGAGGGCTGGCTGCTCGACATCGAGGTCGAGGACGCCGAGGAGGTCGCGGCGTTGATGGACGCCGACGCCTACCAGGGCCAGCTCGACCAGAGCTGATCCGGCCGGCCGATCCGGGGCCGGTGGCACCGGTCGGCACCGACCGTCACCGGCTCGGCCGCAACTGATAGGTTGGCCGGACCTCAACCGCTGGTAGAGGGTTGAGGTCCGGCTTTCCGGGTCCACACTTGTTCATACGGGGTCTATCGAAAACGTCGCCGGACCGCCGGCGATCGGGAGGATCACAGCATGCCGTTCTGCAACCAGTGCGGGCACGAGAACTCCGAGGGCAGCCGCTTCTGCTCGCAGTGCGGAGCGATGCTCCCTGGCGCGGACCGACCGGCGGCGACCCCGGCAGCCTCCGGTGTCACGCCCGGTGTCACCGACACCGCGATGCTCACCCCGATCGGCGCCGAGCCGGAGCCGGAGCGCACCGGTGAGCCGTTGTCGCCCGACGACGAGGCCGCGGTCGGCGCGCTGCCGGCCGGTTCTGCCCTGCTGATCGTCCAGCGCGGGCCGAACGCGGGCAGCCGGTTCCTGCTCGACGTCGACGTGGTCACCGCCGGCCGGCACCCGGACAGCGACATCTTCCTCGACGACGTGACCGTGTCCCGCCGGCACGCGGAGTTCCGCCGGGACGCGTACGGCGTGAAGGTGCGCGACGTCGGCAGCCTGAACGGCACCTACGTGAACCGCGACCGGATCGACGAGGTCCAGCTGAGCAACGGCGACGAGGTGCAGATCGGCAAGTACCGGCTCGTGTACTACGCCAGTGGCCAGGCCTGAGCCGTCCGCCGTCGAAGGCCCCGCCGCAGGGCGGGGCATCGGTGAGGTGCTGCAGGTCCTGCAGGCCGAGTTCGCCGACGTCACCATCTCCAAGATCCGCTTCCTCGAGGCCGAGGGGCTGGTGACGCCGGCCCGGACCGCCTCCGGCTACCGCAAGTTCAGTCCCGCCGACGTGGATCGGCTGCGGTACGTGCTGACCGCGCAGCGTGACCGGTACCTGCCGCTGAAGGTCATCAAGGAACACCTGGCCGCGATCGACCGCGGCCTCCGCCCGGCGCCGGCCGGCCCGCCGGTCGCGCCGGACTCGTTGCCCGAGCCACCCGGACTGCCTGTCGCCGAGGACTTCAGTGCCGACGGCACCGAGTTGAGACTCACCCGGGAGGAGCTGCGGGCGGCTGCGGACGTCCCGGCCGAGTTGCTCGACCAGGTGGAGGGCCACGGGCTGGTGGTGGCCCGCGGCAACCACTACGACGGCGAGGCGCTGCTGGTGGCGAAGCTGGTCGGCGAGTTCGCCCGCTACGGCATCGAGCCGCGGCACCTGCGTCCGTTCCGTACGGCGGCCGACCGCGAGGCCGGCCTGATCGAGCAGGTCACCGGCCCCCGTCGTACCGAACAGACCGAGGAGCTGGCCGCCCTCGCGGTCCGCTTGCACGCGGCCCTCGTCCGCTCCCGCCTCCCTCGCTGAGCCGGGCGGTTGCAGCTGGTTGTCCACCGGGGCACCCGTGGGCCTGCCCGGGGCTGGCCTGCGGAGTAGGCTGAAGGTGTGCGCGAAGTCGACGTAATCGGAGTCCGGGTCGAGATGCCCTCGAGTCAGCCGATCGTGCTGCTCCGGGAGGTCGGCGGAGAGCGGTACCTGCCGATCTGGATCGGCGCAGCCGAGGCGAGTGCGATCGCGTTCGCCCAGCAGGGCATGGAGCCACCCCGGCCGCTGACGCACGACCTGTTCGCCGAGACGATCCGGGTGCTCGGGCACACCCTCAACCAGGTCCGGATCGTGAACCTGACCGACGGTGTGTTCGAGGCGATCCTGGTCTTCGACGACAAGACCGAGATCTCCGCGCGGCCGTCGGACTCGATCGCCCTGGCGCTGCGCACCGGGACGCCGGTGTTCTGCACCGAGGAGATCCTGGCCGAGGCCGGGATCCCGGTTCCGGAGAGTGAGGCGACCGGCGCGGACGAGGTGGAGGAGGAAGAGGAGGTCGAGCGGTTCCGGGAGTTCCTCGACCAGGTGACCCCGGAAGACTTCGACAAGAGCTAGCCGGGACTGTGAGCCCGGGACAGAGTTGAGCGGTCTGGTACAAGGCACGGCAGGTAACGATTGAGGTCATGGTTGCGACACGCTCCCGACCAGGGGCGATGATCGTTGACCCTCCCTGATCGGCGGCTTACCTTGAAGGAGTTGTGGGGTGGCGTCACTCCACGAATGTGACCCGTTCCAGTCGGTACCCAGGGAGGCTCAGGCGTGACACGCACCGGCGACACGGATCTGACGGCGCAGTCGACGTCCGAAGCACACGCCCAGGCGGCCGCGACCGCCGGCGTGCAGGGTCTGCTCTTCGACGACGACCTGCGGCCGATGCCGGAGGACGTCGGGTTCCGCGGGCCGACGGCCTGCGCCGCGGCCGGGATCACGTACCGCCAGCTCGACTACTGGGCCCGCACCGGCCTGGTTTCGCCGTCCGTGCGTCCGGCGACGGGTTCCGGCACGCAGCGGCTGTACGGCTTCCGTGACGTCCTGTTGCTGAAAGTGATCAAGCGGCTGCTGGACGCCGGGATCTCGCTGCAGCAGATCCGGACCGCGATCGCCCACCTGAGCAAGCGCGGCATCGACGACCTGACCCAGATCACGCTGATGAGCGACGGCGCGTCGGTCTACATGTGTACGTCGCCCGACGAGGTGATCGACCTGCTGGCCGGCGGCCAGGGCGTGTTCGGTATCGCCCTCGGTGGCGTCTGGCGCGAGGTCGAGGGCTCCCTGTCCGAGCTGCCGACCGAGCGTGCCGACGGTCACGGCGAGGACGGCGATTCGCACGCGAACGACGAGCTCGCCGCCCGCCGCCGCGCCCGCATGACCGGCTGACCTCCACTTCTTCTCCTGTGCGCCCACTCACCGCTGGATCGCTGCGCGGTGTGTGGGCGACTTTGTTGCTGCCGCTGAACGCGGACGACTCGATCGACTTCCGGCGGCTGGAGACGCAGGCGGCGACACTCGCCGCGACCGAGCTGGACGGCCTCTATGCCCACGGCACGGCGGGGGAGTTCCAGACCCTGACCGAGGACGAGTTCGACCGGATCAACGACCTGCTGGCGGCGACCGGGAAACCGTTTCAGCTGGGCGCCAGCCATCCGTCCGCCCAGGTCCAACTCGAGCGGGTACGGCGCGCCGCGGCGCTCGAGCCCGGTGCGATCCAGGTGATCGTGCCCGACTGGTTGCCCTTGAACGACCGCGAGGTGCTCGCCTTCCTCCGGCGTACGGCGGACGTGGCCGGTGAGGTCCCGCTCGTCCTGTACAACCCGCCGCACGCGAAGACCCGCGTCGATCCTCAGCTGCTCCGGAGCCTGGCCGACGCGGTGCCGACGCTGATCGGGTTGAAGACCGCGGGCGGCGACAAGGCGTGGTTCGACCAGGCAACGAAGTCCGGCTTGTCGATCTTCGTGCCCGGTCACTTCCTGGCGAGCATGTCGCTACTCGGTGCGCACGGCAGCTACTCCAACGTCGCCGCGCTCTCGCCCAACGGAGCGGTGCGGCAGGCCGGGTCGCTGGATGTGGAGCGCCGGATCGCGGAGTTCTTCGCGCAGCACGTCGTACCCCTGCAGAAGGCAGGGTTGTCGAACCCGGCGCTGGACAAGTTCCTGGCCGCGGTCGGTGACTGGGCCGACGTCGGCACCCGGGTGCGCTGGCCGATGGCGTCGGCCACCCGCGAGCAGGTCGAGGCCGCCCGGCCGGCCGCGCGAAGCCTGCTGCCCGAACTGTTCGCGGATTCCTGGTAGCCTCGGACACGCCGTACACAGCATTCGGGAGAGACCCGTTGACCCGGGCGCCGAAGGGGCAATTCCTCCCCGGAACCTCTCAGGCCCATGGACCGAGTGCCACAGGCGACTCTGGAGCGCGCAGCGCGTGACAGAGGGGGAGGCGACCGGAAGCACGTCAGCAACGGAGCCTCTAGATGAACAACTCACCCCAGATCTCGGCCGCGTTCGCCGACCGGCACATCGGGCCCCGGCCGGACGAGGTCTCGCGGATGGTCCAGCTGCTCGGGTACGACGACGTCGACGCGCTCGTGGACGCCGCCGTCCCGGCGTCGATCCGGTCCGCCGAGGCGCTCCGGCTGCCCGACCCGGCCTCCGAGGTGGACGCGCTGCACGAGCTCCGGCAGCTCGCGGCGCGCAACACGGTCGCCACCTCGATGATCGGCCAGGGGTACTACAGCACCTTCACCCCGTCCGTGATCGTCCGCCGCCTGGTCGAGAACCCGGCCTGGTACACGGCCTACACGCCGTACCAGCCGGAGATCTCCCAGGGCCGGCTCGAGGCGCTGCTGAACTTCCAGACCGTGGTCTCCGACCTCACCGGCCTGCCGACGGCGAACGCGTCGCTGCTCGACGAGGGCACCGCGGCCGCCGAGGCGATGACGCTGGCGCACCGGTCGAACAAGAAGAGCAAGTCCGACCGCTTCCTGGTCGACGCCGACTGCTTCGCCCAGACCATCGCGGTCGTCCGGACCCGGGCCGAGGCGCTCGGGATCGAGGTCGTCGTCGCGGACACCACCGAGGGCCTGCCCGACGGCGACTTCTTCGGCTTCCTGGTGCAGTATCCGGGCTCCGGCGGCGTCGTCCGCGACCTGAAGCCGCTGATCGCCGCCGCGCACGAGCGGGACACGCTAGTCGCGGTCGCGTCCGACCTGCTCGCACTGACGTTGCTCGAGGCACCGGGTGAGGCCGGCGCCGACATCGTGATCGGGTCCTCGCAGCGCTTCGGCGTACCGCTGTTCTACGGCGGTCCGCACGCCGGCTTCATGTCGGTGCGGACCGGTCTGGAGCGGTCGTTGCCGGGTCGCCTCGTCGGGGTCTCGGTGGACGCCGACGGCGCCCCGGCGTACCGGCTGGCGCTGCAGACCCGCGAGCAGCACATCCGCCGCGAGAAGGCGACCTCCAACATCTGTACGGCGCAGGTCCTGCTGGCCGTGGTCGCGTCGATGTACGCCGTCTACCACGGTCCCGACGGCCTGAAGGCGATCGCCGAGCGCGTGCACGACCACGCCGCCAAGCTGGCCGGCTCGCTGCGCGCCGGTGGGGTGGAGGTTGTCCACGACACCTTCTTTGACACGGTGCTCGCCCGGGTCCCCGGTCGCGCCGCGGACGTGGTGGACGCCGCCCGGCAGAACGGGGTCTGGCTCCGGCTGGTCGACGCCGACCACGTCGGCATCTCCTGTGACGAGAAGACCGACGCGCATGCGCTCCGCTCGGTCTGCGACGCCTTCGACCTGCGGTACGACGGTTCGCTCGGCACGACCGCGTTGCCCGAGGCGGTGCGTCGTACGACGGACTACCTGACCCACCCGGTGTTCAACACGCACCGGTCCGAGACCGCCATGCTGCGGTACCTGCGGAAGCTGTCCGACTACGACTACGCGCTGGACCGCGGGATGATCCCGCTCGGCTCCTGCACGATGAAGCTGAACGCGACCACCGAGATGGAGCCGGTCACCTGGCCGGAGTTCGCGGACCTGCATCCGTTCGCGCCGATCGAGGACGCGGCCGGGTACGTGAAGCTGATCGGGCAACTGGAGCGCTGGCTGGCCGAGGTGACCGGCTACGCGAAGGTGTCCATCCAGCCGAACGCGGGCTCCCAGGGTGAGCTGGCCGGCCTGCTCGCGATCCGCGGCTACCACCACGCGCGCGGCGACCTCGAGCGGAACGTCTGCCTGATCCCGGCCAGCGCGCACGGCACGAACGCCGCCTCAGCGGTGATGGCCGGCATGAAGGTGGTCGTTGTCAAGGGCAACGACGACGGCACGATCGACCTTGACGACCTGCGGGCGAAGGCCGCCGAGCACGCCGACAAGCTGGCCGCGATCATGATCACCTACCCGTCCACGCACGGCGTGTACGAGGAGAGCGTCACCGAGGTCTGCCGGATCGTCCACGACCACGGCGGCCAGGTGTACGTCGACGGCGCGAACCTGAACGCCCTGCTCGGGCTGGCCAGGCCCGGTGAGTTCGGCGGCGACGTCAGCCACCTGAACCTGCACAAGACGTTCTGCATCCCGCATGGGGGCGGTGGCCCGGGCGTCGGTCCGGTGGCGGTCGCGGCGCACCTGGCGCCGTACCTGCCGAACCACCCGCTGCTGGACCAGGCCGGTCCGGACTCCGGGGTCGGCCCGATCAGCGCGGCGCCGTTCGGGTCGGCCGGCGTGCTGGCGATCTCGTGGGCGTACATCCGGATGATGGGCGCGTCCGGCCTGACCGCGGCGACCAAGGCCGCCGTCCTGACGGCGAACTACGTGGCGAAGCGGCTGGAGGGCGTCTTCCCGGTGCTGTACACCGGTGAGAACGGCCTGGTCGCGCACGAGTGCATCCTCGACCTGCGGCCGATGACGAAGGAGACCGGCATCAGCGTCGACGACGTCGCGAAGCGGCTGATCGACTACGGCTTCCACGCGCCGACGATGTCGTTCCCGGTGGCCGGCACGCTGATGGTCGAGCCGACGGAATCCGAAGATCTAGGCGAACTCGACCGCTTCTGCGACGCGATGATCGCGATCCGGCACGAGATCGACCGGGTCGCGGCGGGGGAGTGGCCGGCCGCCGACAACCCGTTGGTGAACGCGCCGCACACCGCCGCGTCGGTGATCAACGACAAGTGGGAGCACGCGTACACCCGCGAGGAGGCCGCGTTCCCGCGCTCGGTCGACCGCACGTCGAAGTACTGGCCGCCGGTCCGCCGCATCGACGGCGCCTACGGCGACCGCAACCTCATCTGCTCCTGCCCGTCCCCGGAGGCCTTCGAGTAATGACCCTGCGCCCTGACACCGCCGCTGCTCTGTTCGCCGAGATTGCGGCGGCGCAGAGCGAGTGGAAGTTGCCGACGGTCAACGCCGGGGTGGTCCGCGACGGGTCGCTGGTGTGGACCGGGTCGCGGGGGCGGTTCGCGACCGCGGACCGCGGTGCGCCCGGTCCGGACGTGCAGTACCGGATCGGGTCGATCACCAAGACGATGACGGCGATCCTGGTGATGCAGTGCCGCGACGACGGGCTGCTCGCGCTGAACGATGCCGTCGGCAAGCACCTGCCCGGGATCGCGTTCGGGGACAGGACGATCCGGCAGTTGCTCGCGCACTCCGGCGGGATGAACGCCGAGCCCGAGGGCGACTGGTGGGAACGCAACCCCGGGGTCTCGTTCGAGCAGCTGACCGCGGCGATGGACGAGTCGCAGGCCGCGGGTCCGGCCGACCGGCGGCACCACTACTCGAACCTGGGGTACGGGTTGCTCGGTGAGATCGTCGCCCGGTTGCGCGGCTCGTCCTGGCTCGAGTTGGTGCGGGAGCGCATTCTCGATCCGCTGGAGATGCGGCGTACGTCGTATTTCCCGTCGGAGCCGGCCGCGCAGGGGTTCTCCGTGCATCCGTTCAGCGGTCGGTTGCTGGAGGAGCCGGCGTACGACGCCGGTGCGATGGCGCCGGCCGGGCAGTTGTGGAGCACGATCGAGGACCTGGCCCGCTACGCGATGTTCTGGATCGATCCGGTCTACGAGGTGCTCAGCCGCGATTCGGTGGAGGAGATGGCGGCGCCGGCGGCCGCCGATCCACGGGAAGGGCTGACCGCGTCGTACGGGCTGGGGCTGCGACTGATCGCCGACGACCCGTACCTGCTGATCGGTCACACCGGCTCGATGCCCGGCTTCCTCGCCGGCCTGTTCGTCGACCGCGTCCGCCGGATCGGCGCGGTGACGCTCGGCAACGCGACGTACGGCCGGGTCGCGTCCCTCCCGCCCGATCTGCTGGAGATCCTGGTCGCGCACGAGCCGGTGCTGCCGCAGGAGTGGGTCCCCGAACCACCTCTCGACCAGGGCACCGACCTGCTCGGCCACTGGTACTGGGGCAATTCCCCGGTCACCATGTCCGTCAGCGGCGGCATCCTCCAGCTCACCGGCGCCCTCACCTCCCGCTTCTCGCCCCTCGGCCCCGACCTCTACCGAGGCCGCGACGGTTACCTCGCCGGCGAGAAACTCCGCGTCGTCCGCCACGGCGACCGCACCCACCTGAACGTCGCGACGTTCGTCCTCACCCGCACCCCGTACGACGCCTGACCTCCCTGGGGAGTCGTCGGCCACGTGAAGCTCGACACATCGTGTCGTGGTTTCGCTTGGTGCGTGGCGTTTCAGGGGGTGGGCCGACACGGACCGGAGTTGACACGGTACTGCGCGGGCGGACTAAGTTAGGTGCGCCTTACTAAGGTTTACCTAACAACTTCTTCGGGAGATCTGGATGCCGCAACCCGCGCGTCTGACTGCGCTGCCCGCCCCGGTACGCAGCCCGTTCACCTCGTGGCCGCTGGCCACGACCGTCTCCGATCCGGGCCGTGGGCCGCTGCCGGCCGGATCGCCTGCCGAGGTACTGCGGCGGACCGCCGACGTGCTGGGGGAGCCGCGCGTCCCCTCGACCGGTGTCGGCGAATCGGCGGCACTCGACCTGATCGCGGGTCTGCTGTCCGACCACGGGATCGACCTGAGCCACCCGCACGCCGCCGCCCACCTGCAGCCGCCGGTGTTGCAGGTCGCGGTCGACGCGGACGCGCTGGCGTCCGCGAGCAACGCCTCGATGGACACCTACGACTCCGGTCCGGCCACGCTGGCGATCGAGAAGTGGGTGGTCAAGGCGCTGGCCGGCCTGGCCGGATTCGGTCCGGACGCGGACGGCGTACTCACTCCCGGCGGCTCGATCTCGAACCTGCTGGCCGTCCTGATCGCGCGCGACAGCGCCGCCGCGGCTCTCGGCGTCGACGTCCGGCGCAACGGGCTGCAGGGGCTCGACCATCCGGTCGTGTTCTGCTCCGAGTTGGCGCACTTCTCGGTGCAGCGGGCCTGCGCCGCGCTCGGGCTCGGGGAGGACGCCGCGATCACGATCGCCGCCGACGAGAACTTCCGGATGCGCACCGACGTGCTGGCCGACGAGCTCGCCAAGCCGGGCCGGACGCCGGTCGCGGTGGTCGCCACGGCGGGTACGACGGACTACGGGACGGTCGACCCGATCGCGCCGATCGCCGCGCTGGCCCGGCAGTACGGCGCCTGGGTGCACGTCGACGCGGCGTACGGGTTCGGGGCGTTGTTCTCCGACCAGCTCGCGCCGCTGCTGGCCGACCTGGCGCACGCCGACTCGGTGACGCTGGACCTGCACAAGATCGGCTGGCAGCCGGCCGCGACCAGCGTGCTGCTGGTGGCCGACAGGAACCGGTTCGCGTCGTTCGGCCGGTCGGTCGACTACCTGAACCCGGCCGACGACATCGACTCCGGGCTGGACGGGCTCCTCGGCCGGAGCCTGCAGACCACCCGGCGCCCGGACGCGGTCAAAGTCGCCACCACCTTGACGGCATACGGCCGGGCCGGACTGGGCAGGATGCTCGACACCTGTCACGAGCTCGCGCACGCCGCCGCGGCCCGGGTCGTTGCCGACAGCAACCTCGAGTTGCTGGCGCCGGTGACCCTGACCACGGTGTTGTTCCGGGTCGCCGGGCAGGGGCTGGAGGCGGCCGCCGTGGACGCTCTCCAGGGTGAGGTCCGGCGCCGGTTGCTGACGTCGGGGCGGGTGCTGATCGGCCGGACGAAGCTGCCGGCCCGGGGCGGCCGTCCGGCGGCGGTCGCGTTGAAGCTGACGCTGCTGAACCCGAACGCCACCGCGTCGGACATCGAGGACCTGCTCGACCAGGTCGTGGCCACCGGCCTCGACGTCCGGGCAGGAAGTGGCGAAGGAGCGGCGTGACCTTACCGGCTGACACAGCAGTAGCTGCCCACCTGAACGCGATCCTGCGGTGCTACACCCGCGAGTCGGCCGTGCCGGTCGCGGTAGGACCGCTGACGTTCGAGGCCGGCGGGTCGACCGTGACCGCCCGGGTCGAGCACGCGTCCAGGACCGGCTTGCACCAGTTCACCGACGTACTCGTGGACGGGGTGCCGCCGGCGCCCGAGGAACTGGTCCGGGTGCTGTCCGCGGGCGCGGACGCGGGTGAGATCGAGGATCTCGCGGCCCGGACGGCGGAGTCGGTCCGCAACGTCGAGCTGTTCGTCGCGAAGGCGGACGGTGAACGCGGACCGGGTCGCTTCCTGGAGCTCGAGCAGGCACTGCTGTTCGGTCATCTGAACCACCCGGCACCGAAGAGCCGGGACGGGCTGAGCGGTGACGAGCTGGCGGCGTACTCGCCCGAGCTCGGCGGCCGCTTCGCGGTGCACTGGTTCGAAGCCGACGCCGAGCTGGTGTCGTCGGACCAGGTGGCCGGCGCGCCCTCGCTGCAGGGACTGGACGCCTTGCAGTTGATGGGCGCGCTGGCCGGCATTACGCCGTCCGCCGGCCGGGTGCTGATCCCGGCGCACCCCTGGCAGGCCGCAGCGGTCGCGCAGCGCCCGCGCGTGGCCGAGCTGATCTCCGCGGGACGCGTGAAGGCGCTCGGCCCGCAGGGTGCGCAGTGGTATCCGACCTCGAGCCTGCGGACCGTCTACCACCCCGACCTGCCGGTGATGCTCAAGCTCTCGCTCGGCCTGCGAATCACGAACTCCCGGCGCGAGTCCACGCCGACCGAGCTGCGCCGCGGCCTGGAGATCAACCGGTTGCTGGACGCGGCGTACAACGCCGGTACGGCGACCGCGCACCCGCGGTTCACCATCGTCCGGGATCCGGCGTGGGTGGCCCTCGACGAGGGCGGCCCGACGCTGACCGGGCTGGACGTCGCCGTCCGCGAGGTGCCCGCCGACGTCGACAGCTACGCGTGCCTGGCCGGTCTGGTCGCGCCGCGGCCGGGTGGGATCAGCCGCTTGAGCGAGTACGCCGCGGACGACCCGGCCGGCTGGGTCGCGACGTACATCGGCAGTGTGCTGATCCCGATGCTGCACCTGTACGCCGAGACCGGCATCGGACTCGAGGCACACCAGCAGAACACGCTGGTCCGGCTGGACGGGGCCGGCCGGATCAAGGGCGGGGCGTACCGCGACAACCAGGGGTACTACCTGGCGTCGTCGTACCTGCGGGGTCTGCTCGCGGTGACCGGCTTGCGGGACTCGACGCTCGCAGTTGTCGATGATCCGATTGTCGACGATCGACTGACGTACTACCTGCTGCACAACCAGGCGCTCGCGGTGGTCGGCTGTCTCGCGTACGACGGCGTCGGTGACGAGTCCGAGTTGCTGAGCGTGGTGCGGGATCGGCTGACCCTGGCCCTGCCGCTGTTGAAGTCCGCCGGACCTGATGGCGATCGGCTGGCGCGGCGGTGGCTGGAGTCGGAGACGCTGCCCTGCAAGGCGAACATGCTGACGCGGCTGCGCGGCATCGACGAGGTGGTCGCGCCGCTCGACGCCCAGTCGGTCTATCTCGACATCCCGAACCCGCTGCGATGAGGTGCGACGTCGGCCCGATGCTGCACCTGGACAACGGCTTCGACCTCCGGCCCGCGGGCGCTGAGGACGCTGCCAGAATCGCGTTCTGGATGGCGCAGCCCCACATTCGCCGCTGGTGGCACCAGGACTGGTCGGTCGAGCGATGGGCGGAGGAGCTCAGCGAGCAGTCGGCGGGGGAGCACTCGACTCCGTGCGTGGTCTCGGTCGACTCCGTGGAAGTCGGGTACGTCGAGCTCTACCGGGTCAGGCACGACCGGCTGGCCGACTACTACGCCTGCGACGACCACGACTGGGGAGTCCACGTCGCCATCGGTGACGTGACCCGGGTCGGCCGTGGGCTGGGGCGTCAACTGCTGAGCGCACTCGCCGACGCCCTGCTCGCGTCCGACCCGGACTGCCGTCGGGTCGTCGCCGAGCCCGACATCGACAACACGCCGTCCGTCCGCGCGTTCGCCGCGGCCGGGTTCGTCAGGCAGGGAGAGCTACAGCTCCCCGAGAAGACCGCACTACTGATGGTCCGCACCCGGACCGTGGAGGCATGACATGAGCACCGCCCCTTACGACGTGATCGCGATCGGCTGCGGGCCGTTCAACCTCGGACTGGCCGCGCTGGCCGACGGCGTGGACGACGTACGCCTCGCGGTGCTGGACAGCCGCCCGGAGTTCACCTGGCACCGCGGGCTGATGTTCGACGACGCGATGCTGCAGGTCTCGTTCCTGGCCGACCTGGTCAGCCTGGTCGAGCCGGCGCATCCGCTGTCGTTCCTGTCGTACCTGCGCGACAACGACCGGTTGTACCAGTTCTACGTGCGGGAGAAGTTCCACCCGACCCGGCGTGAGTACGAGGCCTACCTGCGCTGGTGCGCCGCGCAGTTGGACTCGTTGCACTTCGGTCACCACGTCGCCGAGGTCTCCTGGGACGGTTCGCTGTTCCAGCTGACCGTGGAGCGCGGTGACTCGACGGAGACGTTCACGGCTCGGCACCTGGTCGTCGGGGTGGGCACCGAGCCCGCCGTACCGGCTGCACTCGCCGGACTGCCGGAGGAGCGCTTCCTGCACTCCGCGGACTACCTGTTCCGTCGCGACGACCTCCTGCGTGCCGGTCGGGTCACCGTCGTCGGGTCGGGTCAGTCGGGTGCTGAGTGCGCGCTCGACCTGCTGCGCGCGAACGCCGCCGGTGGCCCTGCCGTCTCCTGGCTGACTCGTACGCCGTCCTTCGCACCGCTGGACTACTCGAAGCTGGTGCTGGAGATGACGACGCCGTCGTACGTCGACTACTTCCACGCACTGGAGGAGCCGACGCGCGACAAGCTGGTCAAGGAGCAGTGGCGGCACTACAAGGGCATCTCGTCGGACACCCTGGACGACATCCACGACGTGCTCTACCGGCGCGACCTCGGCGCCGAACCGGTCGCACCGGTCGAGCTGCAATGCGGTGTGGCCGTCACGTCCGCCGTGGCTCGCGCGGACGGGATCGAGATGACCTTGCTGCACACGGACAGCGGCAAGACCTTCCAGCACCTGACCGACGCCGTGGTCGCCGCCACCGGGTACCGCAACCGCCCGCTGCCCTTCCTGGCATCACTCGACGACCAGATCCGACGTGACGCGTCCGGGCGCTGGCTGATCAGTCGCAACCACAGCGTCGAGACCACCGACGAGCTGACCGGGCGCTTGTTCGTCTCCAACGCAGACCTGCACAGCCACGGTGTCGCCGCACCGGACCTCGGGATCGGGGCCATCCGCAACGCCACCATCCTGAACGCGGTCGCCGGCCGCGAGGTGTTCCGGCTGCCGAAGTCCACCGCCTTCACGAGCTTCAGCATCCCCGGATGAGTGTCTGGACCCAGTGTTCGTCGGAGCTGCTGGCGAAGCTGATCTCCCAGTTCTGCACGGAGAACCTGCTGCAGCCGGTCGACAATCGACTGGATCTCGGTGCGGTGTCCTACACGTTCACCGCGACCCGGGGCGCCTTCGGGAGCTGGCGGGTCGTCCCCGGCACCGTACGACGTACCACGGCCGGGATCCTGGGCAACGACGAGAGCGAGGTCGCTGTCGACCCGGTGCAGTTCCTCGTCGACGCGTCCGACGTACTGGGGTTGGACGGGTCGACGGTCGCTGGGTACGTCGCCGAACTGGCGAGCACGTTGGCGGCCGACGTACGGATGGCGTCCACGGCCGTGGACCGCGCTGAGCTGCTTGGGATGCATCACAGTCGGCTGGAAGGGCATCTGATCGGGCATCCGTTGCTGGTGGCCAACAAGGGGCGGCTCGGGTTCTCCGCTTCGGACAGCGAGCGCTACGCACCTGAGGCCCGGACCCCGGTCCGGCTGGTGTGGCTCGCCGTACGGCGTGGGCTCGCGGAGTTCCGTGGAACGCCTGATCTCTCCGAGCATTCGGTCATCCACCGCTCGCTTGATCCTGCTGACGTGGAGGCCTTTCGCGCCCGTCTGGACGACCCGGACACGTACGTCTGGCTCCCGTGCCACCCCTGGCAACTGGACCACGTCATCCGCACGCAGTGGGCCCGCGAACTCGCGACCGGCGAGATCGTCGTCCTCGGCGAAGGCTCGGACGACTACCTTCCAACCCAATCGATCCGGACCATGGTGAACGTCACCCGCTCCGATCGTTACCAGGTGAAGTTGCCGCTCAAGATCCTGAACACCTCGGTCTACCGCGGCATCCCGGAACACTGCACGCTGGCCGCCCCGATGATCACCCAGTGGCTGCGCGGCCTGTGGGACCGCGACGAGGTGCTCGGCCGGCTCGGCGCCGAACTCCTCGGCGAGGTCGCGTCCGTCACCGTGCGGCATCCGCAACTGTCGAGCGCGCCCGGCATCCCGTACCAGTGGACCGAGACGCTCGGCTGCATCTGGCGCGACCCACTCGACCCACGGCTGCACCCGAACGAGTCCGCTTGGGCGCTGGCCGCCGTACTGCACACCACGCCTGAAGGTCCGCTCGTCCAGGCGTTCATCGAGAAGTCCGGCGCGTCACCTCGCGAGTGGGTGTCGCACCTCCTGTCCGCGGTGTTGCGCCCGCTTCTCCACCTCATGCACCACTACGGCATCACCGTGAACCCGCACGGCGAGAACCTGGCCGTTATCTGCGGCCCGGAAGGCCTCCCCGCCCGCGTCGTCGTCAAAGACCTCGTGGACGACATCAACGTCTCCACCGATCCTGTCGATGCCCGGGGCATCGAACCCGACTCCCACACCCGGGTCCTGCCCCGGAAGCCCTGGCACATCCTCCGCCAGTACCTCGTCGACGCCCTCCTCCTCGGCGTCCTCAACCCCCTCGCCAACCTCCTCGAAGAAGCCGACCTCCTCCAGCCCACCGACTTCTGGGGCCTGGTCCGCGGCGAGATCGAGCTCTACACCGAGACCTTCCCCCAGCACGCCGCCCGCCTCGAAGCCACCGCCCTCCTCGCCGAAACCTTCGCCCGCTACCCCCTCAACGGCTACCGCCTAACCCTCGGCTACGCGGACCTGGATACCAGACCACCCATCCCGAGTACTGGCAAACTTTCCAATCCGATATCAACCGTGACCCCGTTGATGCCAGCGCGTTCTTGGTAGCAATAGTGTTCGCCTACCGAGCAGTCGGCTCGGGGCGGGGGACTCCAGGCACGAGATCGGCATGCGAGGTAGCCCATGCTCGCCATGCGAGATGGAGCGGGGAATGGCTCATGGCCAGGGCGTGTTGTCGGCGCCTCAAACGTTCGTTGCGGCTCAGATCGACGCCTGCGTTGCCGCCATCAAACAACAGGTCATCAAAGAAGCTGACAAAATAGGCATCTCCGCAAAGGAACTGGAGCGACAGTTACGCCTACACCTCCCCGCGGTCGAACCTGCGCTTCTCCATCCGTCGCGCCACCAGGATGCCTACGACAAGGTCCTTCCGATCGCCTTGGCCCGCGCGATGGCAATCCAGCGCGAGCAAGGGTTGATCGCAGACTCCGCGCAACTGCGACTGCTTCAAGGTGCCGACTACTGGTGCCGACGGGGTTTTTGGCTGGAGGCTGCAGATGCCCCACCGTTGCTGCTGAGATTCGAGCGGCTCAAGCCAAGTATCGGATTTCATTACCAGGCAGAGATGCACTACCTCAGAGCTCTGCGGGGCGATACGCACCTCCATTTTGGCCTCTTTCTGCCTGGTGCGGAGTCACCGATCGCGTACATCGCTCTCTCGCGATGTGACCGGCCGTACATGATCGACGGACTCCCGTTGAGCGGCTATGAAGCCGACGAGGTCGTCGTTCTGACTCGCATGTACGGGCTGCCTGGTCTGCCTGCCAACGTGATGAGTTTGATGACCAAGCATGTGATTCGTGCGGTGCGCGAGGCCAGTCGTGCTCGTGTCATGCTCACGGCATACAACCCGTTGCTCGGATTCACCGGCAGTGTCTATCGTGCGTCCGGGTTTCGCGAGTTCGCCGCCGCGCCCGTCTGCTACGGGTACGACGACCGCGGTCACTACACAACCCGTCGGCTGGCTACAAGCACGCGACTCTCCGATGTCGAGACACCGCCGAACATGTTGATGGCACGGGGTTTGGACCGGGTGACACAGGCAGAGTTGACCGCAGGGAGCGCCGTCGTTCGGATCTCCGACCATGACTACTGGTGCAACGTCCTCGTCGCCGGCCGAACAGACCATTTGGAGGCAACGCTCGAGCGGCTCATACGTTCGCTGAAGTCCGCATGGTCAGACGAACGCAATGAATGCTGGTCGGAGCGGTGCAACGGACAGTGTGACGTGAGTTCGGTGTGGATCGTGCGTGAACTCAAACGTCTGCATCAGATCCAGGCGATGTTTTGTTATGGCACTGTGTTCTGGTCCGAACCGGAGGTGGAGTATCAGCACTGTCATTCCTGGGTAGAAATCATGACAGGTGAAGACACCCGACTGGTGATCGACGTAGCTCGCCAGTTTCACCATGCGTCCGGAGGTCAGCCTGGCATGTGCAAGGACCATCGGTTGCTGGCGAACTGGGGAATCCAGTACGAGGCGGTCGAGCGACTGACGATCGACCAACTGCCTACGCACCAAAAGGTTTGGTCCCGATTTGAGGTCCTGGATGATGCGCTGCACCGACGGCAAGGAGTGACCCACGATTCTGTGAGCTGAGGCTGCGGCCGACCTCGGCGCACCGGGGAGGGGGACCAGTGAAAAGTCTCATGCTGCTCTCATCTGATGACCGTCAGCGCTACGCCGAGGATATCCAGACCGTACTGGCTGCGCCGGAAGGAACGATCGTTCAATTCCGGTATCGCGAGCGGTGGGTGGAACCGGCGCTCCAGCGTGCCGTGCCTAGCCGCAAGGCCGAGCGTCTGCCGGCTGTACTGGGCTTCGTGGCCAGCGGGAGCGACCCTTTCATCCTGCCGGTCCGGTACGCGACGGTCGCGAGGGCCGAGTGCATCGCCGATATGTTCATTTTCAAACTGCGCCTCGGCGGCTATGTGAATCTTCAACACGAATATCCGCTGTCGTTGCAGGACATCGTCGCCAAGAGCAGGACAACCGTCAGCCAGCTGATGATGAACGAGAACTCGCGGTTCTACCCCGCCACCTCGTCCTTTCCGCAGATGCCGGAAGAGGTCACTGACGATGGTCCTGAGCGGTGGCTCGCCACCGCGCGGCGGCTCGCTCTCCATCCGACGTTCGAGAACTCGTACTTTCTCAGGGTCGCACCGTTCGAGACCAAGCAGAACAAGAAGCTGCGGTTCGACGACGAGGGCCGGATCAGGACGGTCGATGGTCAGTCCCTGCGGATCGATACGAACATCTTCGGGGAGAAGTACGCGCCGAAGGCCGAATTCAAGCTGACCTGCACGACAGGCGGCACCAACATTCGGGTGGCCTCCGACGACGTCTACCGGGTCGCGCTCAGGTACGACTCGGTCGAGTTCTGGCTGCATCCAGCCGCGCAGAACTTCGACACGCTCTCGGGGGTCAAGATCAGTCTGGCGAGCGAAAGGAACGGCGCCACCACGATCCCGGCGCACGTTCGCCTTCCACTCGTCGTGAACCGGTCGAAGTCGCGCACCCTGCGGCGGTGGTCCGCGGCCAGCGCGGGCGCAGTTCTGGTGGCGTTGCCGGCGATCCTTGGGGAGGACTCTCCGCTGTCGCTCCGGATCGCGGCAGCTCTCGTTGGGGCTGGGTTGTTGGCTTTGAGTGGGGCTGTGCTCAGTTCACCGAGGTAGTTGTCGGGGGACCGTGGCGCCATAGTTGGAGGTCTTCGTCTATGCGGATGGCGAGGCTGAGGAGGTTGGTTTCGCGTTCGGGGAGGGTGGCGAGGGAGAGGCCTACGGGGAGGGAGCGGGCGTCGAGGCCGGCGGGGACGCTGAGGGCGGGGAAGTCGGCGATGGACCAGGGGACCGAGAGGCGGATGCGGGGGCCTTTGGGCGGGCGGGAGTGGTCGATCAGCGGGGGAGCGGCGTCGATGGTGGGATGGGCGAGCGCGTCGAGGCGGTGGGACTCCATCAGCCGGCGCCAGTCGCGGGTCCACTGGGCGCGGAGGCGGAGGGCTTCGTCGTAGCGCTGGCGGCTGATGCGTTCGCCTTTGCGGACGCGTTCGCGGACCTGCGGGGTGTAGAGGTGGCTGTGGGGGACCAGCGCGTCGTGGATCTGGTGGGCCTCGGACTCGTTGATGGTGTCGAACACGCCGGTGGACTTTTCCAGCACGCGCTTGGCATTCGGCGGGTTCTCGATCTCGACGAGTTCGGCGCCCAGGGCGACCAGTAGGTCGAGGGCTTCTCGGCAGACGACCGCGATCCGCTCGTCGACGTTCTCCCAGGACATCTCGATCGGCAGACCGATGCGGGTGCCGGTGAGGTCGCGGGGTGGTTCCAGCGGGTACGGCGGCGCCGACTCATCCAGCGTGGCCGGGTCGCGGGGGTCGTGGCCGGCCAGGACGCGCATCAGGATCGAGATGTCGAGCATCCGGCGAGCCATCGGGCCGGCGACGTCGAACGACGGGCTCAACGGGATCACGCCGTACCGGGAGATGCGGCCGCGGGCGCTGCGGAGAGTGGAGACGCCGCACGCGGCGGCCGGGATGCGCAGTGAGCCGCCGGTGTCGGTGCCGGTCGCGATCGGGACCATCCGGCCTGCGAGCGCGGCCGCGGATCCGCCGGACGATCCACCCGGGGTACGACGGATGTCCCACGGGTTGGCCGTCGGAGTGGACGCCGTACCGTAGGCGAACTCGTGTGTGGTGGTCTTCCCGAGAAGGCCCGCACCGGCGGCCGCGAGACGTTCCCAGACGGCCGCGTCCTCGGCAGGCACGTAACTCGCGAACACCTGGCTGCCGGCCGTGGTGAGCACTCCCTTGGTGAGGAAGACGTCCTTCACCGCGACGGGTACGCCGGCCAGTGCGCCGACCGGCTCGCCCGCCGCACGAGCCTCGTCGGCGCGGTCCGCGGCCTCGAGAGCGAGGTCGGGGGTCCGGGTGACGAAGGCGCGGACCGCGGGCTCGGCCAGGTCGATCCGGCGCAGGCAGTCCTCGACGAGTTCGCGCGCGGAGAGGGTGCGTTGCTCCAGCAAAGGGAGCACCTCGGTCAGGCTGAGATCCGCGGCGGAGTCACTCACATCCGCGAGCCTACGAAAAAACACCCGCCCGGGGAGTCCCGGGCGGGTGTCGAGTAGTACGGGTGATGCGGTGGTGTTCAGCGTCCCATCGCGGTGGCGACGTTGTAGAGGCCGAAGCAGAAGACCATGACCACTCCGAAGAGCAGAATGAACAGAATCTGTTTCCAGAAGGAGATCAGGAGTATCGCACTGGCCAGCACGACGATGGTCGCGACGAATTCGTTGGGAGGCATGGCGTTTCCTCTTTTCCTTCGGTTCACTTCCCTTGGGTGCTTGTCTTTCGCCGCTCCTGGGTTAGAGTGAGTCGGCGGTCCGGCGTTACTGGTTACGCTTTCAGTGAACGTCACGACAATCGGTTGTCAATCCAGAAAAATTGGCATCGCCCTCTTTGTCCGGACATGATTTTGGCAGCGCGGTCCGGAGCCCTGGCAGCCGCTTTGGCGGCCGTGGCGATACGCTGGCAGGCGTCGGCGTACCCTTTTCTGCCAGTTGGCAGTTCCGGCGTGCCAACTGGCAGCAGTTGGCAGTTCCGGACGCAACACGCCGCCAAAACACGTCATGCCGGGAAGTTGCGAGGACTCGGCAACCGTCCGCTAGCATTCTTCGCGTGGTGATCAGCGCCGTCGAGCCGACGGTTCCAGCGGTCGTCCCGCCGCTCCCAGTCCCCGTAGAACCAGCAGTTCCCGTGACGCCCGTGGTGGCCCGACTTTCGCTGGATGATTGCCGAAGGCACGCACCGGACTTCGCCGGCCTGCTGGCCGGAGCCGCGGGCCGGTACGACGTTCCCGGCCGCGCCCTGAGTGTCCGGACGCTGCTTCACCTGCCGCGGACGACCCGGCCGAACGGGACCGTCAGCCGGAATGCCGTCATCGGCGAGCTGAAACGCAATGCGATCCGGTTGCGCGCCGACCAGAAGGCGATCGACAGCCTGATTCCGAAAGACGAGTTCCCGCTGTCCGACCTGCGTTTCGTGCGCCTGGGGAACAGTCAGGCCGATCAGATCTTCAGCCGGCTGCATTACCTGCGAAGTGCGCGCGAAGGCTCGGTGAACTTCGCGCTGGTGGACCCGGTGAACAGGCTTCCGGTGACGTTGTGCAGTGTCACCCCGCTGGAATGGATGCGGGTCGGACGGCAGTTGCAGTCGCAGTTCGGCGTACCACTCGGAGCGGCCTGGGACGTATCCCGGGTCTATTCCTTCGACGTGGCGCCGCCGAATGCGATCTCCTTTCTGCTGGCAAAGGTGCGGCAGGTGATCCGGCGCGAGATTCCGTCGGTCCAGTTGCTCACCACCGCGGTCGACCCGAACCTGGGCTTCGTCGGGGCGAGCTACCGGGCGGCCAACTGGCAGCAATGGATGTCGATCGAGGCGCGGCCCTACCTGTACGTCGACGGAATCTACGCGAGCCCGCGGCAGTTGCGGACCCGCTTCGGCGGGGCGAACCTGGTCGAGCTGCGGGCGGCCAATCCGCGCGGGCGCTTCGAGCAGAGCCGGGCGAAGCTGCTCGACTCGGTGATCTACTGCTGCCGCCTGCGCGGCGAGACCGAGGTCGTCCCCGAGGAGAACCAGCGCCGCCTCCGCCGCTGACCCTGTGGGAGGTTGGCAGACGCCGGCGCGAGGCTCAGACCAGGCCCCCGCCGTTCACCGTGAACGGCGAGCGGGCGAGCAGTGCGTCGATGCGCTGGCGGTCGGGCATCGAGTTGGACAGCGGGAAGTCGGCCGTCGCGCAGGACATCGCCGCGGCGGCCCACAGCGCCACCTGCCCGGAGAACTTGCGGTCGTTGTCGATCAGCTTCGCCGCGAGCGCCGCGCAGAACGCGTCCCGGGCAGCCGACGCCTCCTTGTAGATCGACGGGATCGTCGGCACGCTGATGACGTCGTGCGCCGGGCCGGAGTACACGGTGCAGCCGCCGTTGACCAGCAGGCAGAGCGTCTCGACGCCGAAGGCGAGCAGGTTCCGCGCGACTGGGTCGGGGTCGAACGGGCCGTACCCCTGGGACGCGAAGCTTCCCAGCTCCCAGGGATGCGCGACCAGGTAGTCGATTAGTCCGAACGTGTCCCGGGAGATGCGCTCGTCGACGTACGGCTGACCTGGCGTCACGATGCTGAGCGGCCTTTTCGACGGATCGCGATGGGCGACCGCGAGGGTCCGTTGCATGGCCTCCCGCGGGACCTCGAAGGTGAGCAGCAGCGCGTCGCAGCCGGCCAACTGCTCGGCTCGTTCGTCGATGTCCTCGGGCGCGAGGTACACCTCGTTCTGGTTCCGCCAGTTGACCGCGATGCTGTCGCCGAGCTCCTTCTCGAACACTCCGGTGAACGGCGTACGGCGCCCGCGCACCCGCTTCACCAGGGACGTGTCGACGCCCTCGTCGCGCAGGTGCTGGAGGATCTCCTCGCCGAAGCGGTCGTCGGTGATCGCGGCGACGAGTGACGTGTGGAAGCCGAGGCGCGCCGCCGCGACCGCCTGGTTCAGCCCCTTGCCACCGGGGGAGAGGTCGAAGCTGTAGGCCTCGCTCGACGTCTCCGGGGCGGGCAGCGTCTTGGTCCGGAAGGTCGCGTCCATGACTGCTCCGCCGACCACGATCACCCGGCCGGCCGGGGTCACGTCGGGCGGCGGAACCGCGTCGAGCATCACCACCGTCTTCGAGCCGACGGAATAGATGTCGCGGCGGATGAGCTGGTTGGCGAGCTCCCGCAGTACGGCGGGCTCCGTCGTACCCCGGAGGGCGCGGTCGCTCGGCGCCTCGGGCGGCTGGTGCCCGATGACCTCGTGCAGCCGGTGCCAGTGGTTGAGCAGAGTCTCGCGCCGGCGGCCGAGCGAGGTGCTGTAGAGCGAACGGGTGATGCGCTCGTCGAGCCCGGCGTGCGTGTGCGTATCGGTGTGCAGGCCGAGCGCCAGGATCGCGTCCGCGACGATCTGCTGGGTGCCGTGCAGATCGTCGCGGACGCAGTTGGCGACCAGGTCGAACGCGGCCGAGGCGACGTCGAGCTCGTGCACGGTGGCGAACCGGCGGGTCGCGGCCAGCTCCATCAGCGGCGCCGCGATCCCGGTCCGGTTCGCGTGCAGCCGGGCGACGGTCAGGCCGTCATGGGTCCGCAGCTTCTCGAGCACACTGGCGAGCAGCAGCACGTCCGCCGTCTGCTTGTCGCTGCGGTTGGTCATCCGGCCCCCGGGTCGCGTTTCTCCTCGAACCAAGTATGCGGATCGTAGGGCCACGGAGGAAACCGGCTGCGCGCGTCATCGCAGTGCCGACAACCAGCGCGCCGCTTGTTTGGCCTGGGCCAGCCGGCGTTCGTACGTCGCTCCGACGGCGAGCAGCACCGCGCCCGCGGCACCGAGGGTGATCCACCGCGGGATCAGCGGGGCCACCTCGAGGAACTGCCAGACGCCGACCTTGGCGAGGACGGCGGCGCCGACGACGAACGGCGCCTGGAGACCGAGCTGGGCGCCGAGCACGATCACGGCCACGGCCACGACCACCACGCAGGTGACCCGGATCCAGCCATCGTTGCCGTTGGCAATCAATGCCGACGGCACCAGGCCGATCAGCAGGCCCGGCCCGAGATAGATCCAGCTCGGCTGGTCGCGCCAGGCCAGCACGCCGATCGCGAGCATGACGACGGCCGGCGGCACGGTGAACCACTCGATCGTCGTTCCGCCGGCCGCCAGCACGAACGCGGTGTTCGCGACGATCAGCAGCAGCCCCGCGACCAGCAGGGCGACCCGGCGGGCCGGATTCATCCCGTAGGCGATCAGCGGCGCGGCGGCGATGGTCAGCACGGTTCCGGTGCCGGCGTCCGCGGACACCAGCACGGCGATGGTCTCGGCGATCAGGACGGCGACCGCCGACGAGCCGATCAGCACCCGCTCCAGCGGCCGCCCGACGTACCGGGTGGCCAGGCCGATGCCGCAGGCGCCGATCACGGCGAGGCTGATCGCGCCGGCCCACAGGCCGATGAACCCGTCGATGGTGAACAGGACGACGGCGAACTGCGCGCTCAGACTCGCGACCCCCGCGGCCGGTACTGCGTCGACCACCGCGCGGACGGCGGCGAGGACAGCCAGTACGGCGACGATCCCGGCGATGAACCCGAGCTGCCGGACGTCGGCGAGCCACAGGCAGAAGAACAGGTTGACCGAGGCAACGGTCGTGGTCGCGGCGAGCAGCACCAACGAGACCATGCCGGTACGGCGGCCGCGCAGGATCACCGCGATCGCGAGGGCGGTGGCCACGCCGGTCGTCAACCACCGGCCCGGTCCGGGCACCTGCGGGAGGCACGTCGCGACCGCGAAGCCGGCCGCCACCGCGCAGGCCGCCTCGCCGATGCCCGGCGGGTCCAGCAGCGGTCGCTTGCGGAGAATCAGGATGCCGGTGATCGCGGCGACGCAGACGACGGCGGTGGTGGCGATCACTGTGGTGAGCTCCGTCGACGTGAACGACGTACCGGCGAAGTCGCGGTAGTCGGCGGAGTACTTGGTCAACAGGCCGAGCAACGTGCGCACCATGCCGGTGACGAGGATGCCGGTGAACACGACGGTCGAGGTGAGGGCGCCGGTACGACGGACGAGCGCCGTACCTCGCGCGGACAGGACGAGCGTGGCGACGACCTGGGCGAGCAGGGCCGCGAGCAGCCACGGGAGGCTGACGCGGTCGATCAGGATCAGTGGCAAGGGCAACTGTCCCGCGACCACGGTGGTGACGCCGTACGTGACCACCTTAGGCGCCAGGCGCGTCATCAGGAGGTTGACCAGGGCAACGGCACCGAACACGATCGCGCTGTAGGTGAGGCCGTCGACGGAGTCCGCCGGGATCAGTCCGAGAGCGCGGGCGCCGTACAGGTCGACGGTGAGCAGGCCGCAGCCGAGGATGGCGAGTGCTTCGGCCGAGGCGGCGAGGGAGTGCCGGGTCGCCGGGACGGAGCCGGCGAAGGCCAAGGCGGCGAGGGTGCCGATGATGCCGGCCTGCAAGGCGACGGGGAGGCTGTCCCAGTTGACCGCGAGGAAGGTGACACCCGCCGCGAGCAGCAGGAGTACGCCGAGGCTGAGCAGGGTGGCCTGTGGGCTGAGCCGCCGGCGCGGTGGGGCTGGACGGCGCTCGGGCTCGGGCGGTGCGGGCATCGGCTGGAAGGTCGCAGCCGGCTGGCGAACTGGCCGCGGTCGCGGCGCGGGCGGCGGTGACGGAGGTGGGGCGATGCCTCGTGCGGGCGGAGCCGGGTAGACCGGCGCAGGAGGCAACAGCGGCGGCGGCGCCGGGCGGGACTGCGGCGGCCGGGATGCCGGGTGGGACTGTGGAGGCGGGGCTGCCCGGTGGGGCTGTGGAGGCGGGGGTGCCGGGTAGGACTGTGGTGGCGTCGGGTAGGGCTGGGGCGGCGGCGCCGGTCTGGGGGCGGGTTCGACGGTGAGGTGTAGCAGCGTGTGACAGGACGGGCACGGGAACGGGGCGGCAACAGGTGCGTTCATGACATTCCTCCTGAGTCTCACCTCACTCTCGCGTCGAGGAACGGGCGCCCGCGTGAGTACGTCTACTCAATTCGTGACGTAGGCTGCTGCGGTCTGCCGGTCGTCCAGACCGGCGTGACGAACACGGGGAGCACCATGAACACTGGACATGTCGAGCTCGCGAGGGCTCAGCAGGAACGTTGGCAGACGGCGTACGCACGGCATCCGCACCTGCACGGGACCGAGCCGTCGGCGGCGGCGCGGTGGGCGGCCGGGGCGTTCGGTGCCGCAGGCATCGATGACGTCCTCGAGCTGGGCGCCGGCCAGGGCCGCGACGCGTTCTTCCTGGCCCAGCAGGGTTTCAGCGTGCACGCCACCGACTTCAGCGAGTCCGCGCTGGACCAGCTACGGCGGGACGCGCAACGGGAAGGGCTCGACGATCGGGTCACCGCCGCGTTGCACGACGTCCGCGATCCGCTGCCGCCGGCCGACGCGACCGTGAACGCGGTGTTCGCGAACATCCTGCTGAACATGGCCTTCTCCCGCGCCGAGCTCCGGTCGCTGGTCGCCGAGATCCACCGCGTACTGCGCCCCGGCGGGTTGTTCGTGTACGCCGTGTGGTCGGCGGAGGATCCGTGCGCCGGGCACTGGCGGGAGCTCGAGGACGGGCTGTCCGAGCACGACGGTTTCGCCGGCCGGTTCTTCGACGACGCCCTGGTCGAGGAGCTCGCCGACCGCTGGCGGCTCGACGACACCACGTCGTACGCCGAAGGACGGCGCCGGATGCGCCGGGTCGCGCTCGCGAAACCCAACCCTGCAAGCTGAAACACCGGCGACCTGGAGCCGGGTCTAGCACCGGCCCGGTTCCGAAAAGGTGAAGTTGGCTCTAGCTGCGGCGCGGCAGATTGCGGTGTGGTCACCAAAGCGAAAAGTTGCATTGACGAACCCGACCGGTTCCGACAGGCTCAGTCCGCGTCTCACCTTCGACCATCGGAGAAACAGCAATGCAGTGGTACATCGACGTCCTCAAGAAGTACGCCGTGTTCTCAGGGCGGGCCCGGCGCAAAGAGTACTGGATGTTCGTACTCTTCAACGTGATCGTGTCGATCATCCTGAGCATCCTGGACCGGGCCCTCGGCCTGACCTACGGCTCGGGCGCCAGCCAGTCCGGCTGGCTGTCGACGATCTACAGCCTGGCCGTGCTGATTCCGTCGATCGCGGTCGGCGTCCGGCGTATGCACGACACGAACCGTTCCGGCTGGTGGATCCTGATCAACCTGATCCCGTGTGTCGGTTTCATCTGGTTCATCGTGCTGGCCGCCCAGGAGGGCACCGCCGGTGACAACCAGTACGGTCCGGACCCGAAGGCCGCCGAGCGCTTCGGCCAGCCGGGTGCGGGTCCCGCCGAGCCGGGCTACCCGACGGTCTGAGCTACCGAACGCCCCGCGCCCCCGGCGAGAAATCGCCGGGGCGCGGGGCGTTTCGCTGTCCTGTGGAAATTCCCGGAACTGTGGATTTCCCTGTGGACGAAGGTCAGCTGGCCTGGCTGACGCTCGACATGTTGAAGTCCGGGACGAGCAACGGCGGGGTCGCCGTCCGGGAGAAGCCGTCCCCCCATTCCCGCGAGAACGACGGCACCGTCGCGCCCGCCGCGGTGAAGCGGGCGAGCAGGTCGACCGGGCTCTCGTTGAACCGGAAGTTGTTCACGGCACCGGTCACCTCGCCGTTCTCGACCAGGTAGACGCCGTCCCGGGTGAGACCGGTGAGCAGCAGCGTCTGCGGGTCGACCATCCGGATGTACCACAGGCACGTCAGCAGCAGACCGTGCTCCAGCCCGGCGACCAGGTCGTCGGTGCTGCCGCTCGCGCCGTCGACGGTCAGGACGTAGTTGTCGATGTCCGGCGTGGCCGCGGGTGCGCCGATGAGCTCGGCGGTGTGCCGGCTCGTCGTCAGCGACTCGAGCCGGCCGCCGCGGATCCAGTCGGTCGCCGCCAGCGTGAGACCGTTGTCGAACACGCTGGACGAACCGCCCGACGACCGGGCGACCGCGAACGGAAACGTCTCCAAGCCGGGCAGCAGGGGGTCCGACCGCAGGTTGACCGGCTGCGAGGACAGCACGTCGCCCACCCGCGTTCCACCTGACGGCTTGGCGAAGACGCTGCGGCCCTCGAACGCCTCCCGGCCGTCGAGACACCAGTACAGGTACGTCGTCAGGTCGGCGACCGCGGCCGGGGGCAGCACCGTGGCGTGCCGGCCCGCGTCGACGGACACCGTCCGGGCCGCCCAGCCGAGCCGGCGGGTGAGCTCGGCGTCGATCGCGTGCGCGTCGATGTCGCTGAAGTCGCGGGTGGCGGCGCCGACCCACGCGGACTGGCTCAGGTCACCCGACTTGCCGGTCGCGGTGACCAGACCGCGGGGGAGGGCGTGCCGCACCCGCAGTCCGGTCGAGGAGCCGACGTACAGGGTGACGACCTCGTGCTCGGCGAAGCCGTAGAGCCAGCGGTTCTCGCTTCCGGCCCGCTGGAACGTCTCGCCGAGGGCCGGCGCGAACTTCTCGTAGACGCTGACCGTGGTCTCCTCGGGCTCCTCGTCCCAGCCGGCGCCGGCGTCGCCCGCGACCAGCGGACGCGCGTCCTCGGCCGGGCTCGACGCCTTCGCGGTCGCCACGGCGGCGGAGACGATCTCGCGCAACGACGCGTCGGTGACCGACGACCGGCCGACGACGCCGGCCGCCGTACCCTCGCCGGCTCCGACGGTCGCGATCACGGTCACGCTTGAGCCACGCATCGCGCCGTTCGTGGTCAGGGTGTTGTTCGCCCAGCGCAGGTTGGTGCTGGAGGTCTCGGCGACGATGACGACACAGCCGTCGGCGCCCTCGGCCGCGGCCAGCGCCAGACCCTGCTCGACGGTGTCCTGCGGGATGAGCTGAATGGCGGTCGTCACCGGCCGGCCTCCTGCGTGGTGTTGAGAATGCGGACGCCGCGGAACAGCGCGGACGGGCAGCCGTGGCTGACGGCTCCGGACTGCGCCGGCTGGGCCTTGCCGCAGTTGAGCGCGCCGCCGAGAACGTACGTCTGCGGGCCGCCGACCGCCTCCATCGAGCCCCAGAAGTCGGTGGTGGTCGCCTGGTAGGCGACGTCGCGGACCTGGCCGTCCAGCCGGCCGTCGGTGATCTTGTAGAACCGCTGGCCGGTGAACTGGAAGTTGTACCGCTGCATGTCGATCGACCACGACTTGTCGCCGACGATGTAGATGCCGTTCTTCACCCGGGCGATCAGCTCGTCCGTGGACGGGCCGTCGGGGGCGGGCTGGAGCGACACGTTCGCCATCCGCTGGATCGGGATGTGGCCGGACGAGTCGGCGTACGCGCAGCCGTTCGAGCGCGGCGTACCGAGCACGTCCTCGTTGACCTTGGCCATCCGGCGGTCGACCTGGTAGCCGACCAGGATGCCGTCCTTGACCAGGTCCCACTGCTGGCCGGCCACGCCCTCGTCGTCGTACCCGACGGTGGACAGGCCGTGCTCGGCGGTCCGGTCGCCGGTCACGTGCATGATCGGCGAGCCGTACTGCAGCGTGCCGTGCTGGTCGAGGGTCGCGAAGCTGGTGCCGGCGTAGTTGGCCTCGTAGCCGAGGGCGCGGTCGAGCTCGGTCGCGTGGCCGATCGACTCGTGGATCGTCAGCCACAGGTTCGTCGGGTCGACGACGACGTCGTACGTGCCGGCCTCGACGCTCGGGGCGGCCATCTTCTCGGCCAGCCAACCGGGGATGTTCGCCAGCTCGTCGTCCCAGTCCCAGCCGGTGCCGGTCAGGTACTCCCAGCCGCGGCCGGCCGGCGGTGCGCAGGTGCTCATCGAGTCGAAACGGCCGGACTCGGGGTCGACGGCGAACGCGGTCAGCTTCGGGCCGATGCGGACCCGTTGCTGCGTGTACGACGTACCCGCGGAGTTCGCGTAGAACTTGCACTCGTGCACCGAGGCGACGTGGACGCTGACGTGGGCGACACCGTCGGCGGTGAGCAGGCGGTCGCTGTAGTCGGTCAGCAGCGCGAGCTTCTCCGCCCGGGGCAGGCGGAACGGGTCGATCTCGTACGCCGACACCCAGGTGACGTCGGCGTACACCGGCTCGTCCGCGAGCTCGATCGTCTCCGCGTTGATCGGGCGGGACACCTGCGCCATGTTCACCGCCTGCTCGGCGACCTGCACGGCCTCGTCCTTCGTCAGCGCGACCCCGGCGGCGAACCCCCAGGTGCCGTCGTGGATCACGCGGACGGCGAGACCGAGGTCCTCGTCGTCCTTGGCGTTCTCCAGCCGGCTGTCACGCAGGGCGATCGACTCCGAGCGGATCCGCTCGAGGCGGAACTCGGCGAAGGTGGCACCGAGGTCCTTGGCCCGCTGCAGGGCGGCCTCGGCAAGCTCATGACGGGGAAGGGCGAGAAAACTCGCGTCGACTTCAGGCACGCCACGACCTTATACAGGGAACCCGGGGAGACCCGGCGGTGTAGACACAATGACAAGAAACCGCCTCGCTGCGCTCGGCGGGCTGTTGTTCGGGGCCGCCTCGCCGGGCTGGGTGGGGCGGGCGGCGCGAACGAGCGGCCGGCGCGGGCGGCGGGTGGGCTGCTCGGGCGGGCGGTCGGTGATGGGTGATGGGAGGCGTGATCGGCGGGGTTGACGAGGCGGAGGTTCTGGCTCGGGTGCGGGGTGGGGAGTCGGCCGCGTACGGCGAGCTGGTGGTGCTGCACGCCCAGGTGGCGAAGCGTACGGCGGTGTTCCTCGGCGCCGGCGCGGACGCGGACGACGTCGTCCAGGAGTCGTTCGTCAAGGCGTACCGGGCACTCGACAGCTTCCGCACCGGCGCGGCCTTCCGCCCCTGGCTGCTGCGGATCGTCGCCAACGAGACGCGCAACCTCCTCCGGTCCCGCAGCCGCCGCTTCCACCGCGAGGAGCTGGCCGCACCGCTCGACGTCGTACTGGACCCCGCCGAGGAGGCCGTCACGCTCGAGCGGCGCCAGGAGCTGCTGGCGGCAGTCAGGTCGCTGCCGGAGCCGTTCCGGCTCGTGGTGACCTGCCGCTACCTGCTGGACCTGGACGAGCAGGAGACCGCGGTGGTGCTCGGCTGGCCGCGCGGGACGGTCAAGTCCCGCCTCCACCGCGCCCTGGGCCGGCTACGGGACGAGCTACCGGACAAGGAGGTGCAGCGATGAGTCTGGACGACGAACTCCGCGCTCTCGGCCGCTCTGCCGTCGTACCTCCGGTGGACGACGCCCTGACCGCCGCAGTGCTCACTCGCGTGGCCGACCTGCCTGTACGACGCTCGCTCAGGGACCGCTGGCGCACCTTCCTCGCCCTGTTCCTGGTGCTCGTTGCCGGTGCGGTAGCGACCCCACCGGTCCGTGCGACCGTCGCCGAGTGGCTCAACATTGGAGGAGTCCGCGCACATCCTGTAGCGAGCGCTCCGACGAGTACGCCGACCGCGCCGCCGCCCGTGACCGGGCAGCTGTCCCTGGAGGAAGCGCAGCGGGTCGCCGGGTTCAAACCCGCCGTCCCGAGGGGCCTCGGGACGCCCAAGGGAGTCGAGGCCTCGGCGGCCTTCGTGGCGCTCGGCTGGGACGGCGTACGGCTGGAGCAGTTCCATGCCGAGGTGTCGCCGCTCTACTACAAGAAGTACTACCAAAGTGTCGATCGCGTGCCGGAGCTCAACGGTTACTGGTTCGACGCCCCGCACGAGCTCGTGCTCGTCGACCCGGCCGGGGTGGAGCGCCGCGTCCGCGTGGCCGGACCGACGCTGGTGTGGGTGTCCGCCGGAGTCACCTACCGGCTCGAAGGCGTCCCCGACAAGGCCCAGGCCGTGGAGCTGGCCTTCGGAACCTCCTAGGCGTCGGCGGTGTAGCAGGGGTGTGAGTCCTCGTTCCCAGGGAGAGCTGCCATGGTCCGCCGTACTGTTGCCCTGTTCGTCGCCCTGTTCGCTGTAGCCGCCCTCGGCGCCGCGCCCGCCCAGGCGGGCGGCCCGACCAGCGTCCTGCTCAGTAGTCCACCCACTGTGGTTGCCGTCGGCTACGAAGACCAGCGGTACGACGAGCTGCAGCGGCTGACCGCGATGACCGGATCACGGGACAGCAAGGAGAATCATGAGGTCGGCCGGTTCGTCCGGGCCACGTGGCTGATCCACGACCTGTCGGTCTGGCGGGTCGACATCATCTACCCCGACGCACCCGGCGGCCCGTGGATCGCGACCCGCTCCTCGACGGACGGCAGCACCTTGCCGCACAGCCCGGTCTGGCACCAGGCCACCGATCGGGCCGGGCTGCTCAAGCTGCTCGGCTCCATGAACCTGCTCTCGAAGGACTCCACCTGGGGCGGCCCGACGTACATCGGTCAGGTTCCGGAAGCCCCCGCGGAGGAGCCGGCCGCCGCCGCCGAGCAGCCCGCGGCAACCGCCCAGGCCACGTCCGACACCGTGTTCACCGGGTGGCGGTGGACGATCCCGGGCTTCCTGCTCGGCGCGGTCGTCGCCGTGATCGCCGTACGCCTGCTGCCCAAGCGCCGCGATTGGCAACTGGTCGACGCCGAGTGAGCAGCCATACCGGCTGAGCCGGTCACTCCGGCTGGGCCCGCAGCTCGAAGCCGGCGAACAGCCGCCCGCCGAACTGGTCGAGGATCCCGTCCACCTCCTCGACCAGTCGCTCGGTGTCGAGTACGCCGGCCGGCAGCGCCCGTCCGTGGTCCGTGCCGTGCGCCTCGTCGTACCGGTGGAGCTCACGCAGCAGTCCCTTGCCCGTGCCTGACCAGAGCCGCGACCCGGTGAGCAGCAGCCGGGCCGCGTCCTGCCACAGGATCGATGCGATGGCCGTGCGTACGTCGACGGTCGTCGCGTCGGCCAGGTCGTCCAGCAGGCAGGTGATCCCGTAGCGCAACTGGTCGAGCTCGTCCGTGGTCAACGGTGTGGGTCCGGCGGCGATCTCGTCCAGACCGGCTTGCCGCAGGCGGGCGCCGGACCCGTCCTTGTCCACGAGTACGACGGTCTCGCCGACGAGTCGCATCATGCTCGGCTGACGACGTACCTGGTCCTTGTCGCAGAAGTGGCGGAGCGACTTCTCCGTGTGCACGAACAGCTCGACCGGCCATCCGCCGTACTCCAGCGACCGCCGAAACGGCGCCGGCGGGCCGGTCAGGAGGACGGTGATGTCCAGGTCCGAGGTCGAACCCGCGTCACCGCGGACGACACTGCCGCCGAGCCAGGCCGCGCGTGCGTCCGGGTACTCCTCCGCGATCAGTTGCCGGGCGACCTCCACCGCGTCGTTCACCATCACCCCAGTGTCCGGCGTGTAGCCGGCGCGCAGCCACCGAGTTTCGGATCTGGGTGGTGGGCGCGGCATGCTACTGGGCGTGCGGAAGAACTGGCGGACGCGGCGGCTGACGCTCGAGTCCGCGACGACGGCGGAGCTCGGCGACCTCCTCGCCGTACTCGACGAGGCAGCGGCGTGGCTGAGGGCGGCCGGCATCGACCAGTGGCCGGACCGCTTCAAGCCGGAGTGGGTCGAACCGGCCGTGGAGCGCGGTGAGACCTGGCTCGCCCGGCTCGACGGAGTCGTCGCCGGCACCATCACCCTCGACTGGGACGACGAGCTCTGGACCGACCACGAGGGAACGGCCGGCTACGTCCACCGCATGGCCGTCAGCCGCACCGCCCCCGGCCTCGGCGCAACCCTCCTCGACTGGGCCGCCGCCACCGCCCGAGCCCTCGGCTGCACCTACCTCCGCCTCGACTGCGTCACCACGAACACCCGCCTCCGCACCTACTACGAATCCCACGACTTCCACCACCAAGCCGACACCACGGTCGCAGGCCCCCCCGGCCAACGCACAACCGACACCCCCACCACCCAGGTAAGCCTCTACCAGCTAACGCTGTGACGGCCGCCCGCCCAGCCAGCCGAGGAGTGCGCGGTAGGCGGGAGCGGGCTGGATGTGGCCGCCGTCGTAGGGAACGACCTCGGCGTGGGGAATCTCGAGCGCGAGCAACCTGGCGTGCTTCTGGGCGCGCTCGTCGGCGGAGCCGTGCCAGATGCTGGTCCGAACCCGGACGTCGCCGAGCCTGAACCCCCAGTCCGCCGCGAAGGCGACATTGTCGTCGACCCACCCGTCGAGACCGGTGACGAACGTCGCGGTGAGCCGTGCCATCGCGGCCGGATCATCACGAGCCGGGGGTGCGGGAGGGCCGGGGGAGTGCGGGTCAGGTGGAATCTCGGGACCGCCGGCCTCGGCAGCCGTCATGATCCTGCGGCCCGCCTCCCGGAACAGAGGACGGATGTTCTCCTCGCCGCGGGCAGCCAGCCAGAAGGTCCGGTTCCGCCGGGGATCGTCCTCGTCGTCGCCTGGTTCCGGACCGTCCACGAGCGGTGGTGCGATGCCGGCGGACACCGCACAGCTGGTCACCCGGTCCGGGAGGAGCGCAGCGCAGGCCAGGGCGTGCGGCCCGCCGCCGGAGCCGCCGGTCACCGCGAACCGGTCCACGTGGTGGGCATCGGCAATGACCTGTACGTCGGTCGCGACGTCGGCGACCGTGCGACCGGGTTGTCTGGTCGAACCGCCGTACCTGGGACGATCGGGGACGAACAGGTGGAGTCCGGAGTCCTCGATGGCGCGAATCGCGTCCGGGCGCTTCCATCGGGTGCTCGGGGAGCCGCCGAGGGAAACCACTGGAGGCCCGGCCGGGTCGCCGTACGTGCAGTAGTGCAGGACTCGGTCGCCGATGCGCAGTTCGTGCTCCACGGGCGGAGCGTACTCACTAGCTGAGTCTTCAGCCGCCGGATCAGGTTTTTCAGGATTCGGGATGGGGGTGGGGTAGTGGAAGGATGCGGCCTAGCGTGTGTCGGCTGGTGTGTGCGGGAGTCGGGAGTGCTTGTGAGTTCGTCGGTTGCCGGGGCCGTTTCGCCGACCCGGCAGGCGTTGCGCCGGTTGCGGCGGGACCGGAGTGCGCGTGCGGGTGTGGTGATCGTGGCCGTGCTGATCGTGGTCGCGGCCGCGGCGCCGTTGATCGTGAGGCTGGCGGGGCAGGACGCGTACACGTACCACATCGATCTGCTCGATCCGGCCCGCGGCAACGCGCCCAAGGGTGCGCTGGGTGGGGTGAGCGGTGACCACTGGTTCGGCGTGGAGCCGTTGACCGGGCGTGACCTGTTCTCGATCGTCGTACTCGGGCTGCGGACGTCGTTGTTCATCGCGGTCGTAGCCACCGTCGTGACCACGGTCGTCGGCACGCTCATCGGTATCAGCGCGGCGTACTTCGGCGGCTGGTACGACGCGGTCGTGTCCCGGCTGGTCGACTTCCTGTTCGGCTTCCCGCAACTGGTCTTCATGATTGCCCTCGGCATCATCGTGCCGGCCGGGTTCCCGCGCTGGCTGCTGCTGATCCTGGTGCTCAGTGTGTTCGGCTGGGCGACGCTGGCCCGGCTGATCCGCAACCAGGCCAAGTCGCTGGTCGCCCGCGAGTTCGTCGAGGCGGCCCGCAGCGTCGGCTCGTCCGGCTGGCACATCATCACCCGCGAGCTCCTGCCGAACCTGCTCGGACCGGTGCTCGTCGTCGCCACCCTGGCGATCCCCGGCTACATCACCGCCGAGGCGGCGCTGTCGTTCCTCGGGGTCGGCGTACCGCCCCCGACACCGAGCCTGGGCCGATCGATCTCCGATTCGATCGTCTGGGTGTACACCGGCGCCGACCCGTGGTTCCTGGCGTTCCCCGGGGCCGCGTTGTTCCTCGCGGTCCTCGGGTTCACCCTCCTCGGCGACGGCGTCCGGGACGCGTTCGACGTCCGCATGCGGAGGGCCGGCTGATGCCCGATCTCGCGTGGTTCGTCGTACGCCGGCTGGCCGCCGCCGTCCTGGTGATGCTCGCCCTGAGCCTTGCCGTCTACCTGATCTTCTACGCGCTGCCCGCGGACCCGGCCCACCTGGCCTGCGGCAAGCCGTGTACGCCGGACCGGCTCGAGCAGGCCCGGCACTTCATGCAACTGGATCAGAGCACGCTCCAGCAGTACCTGAACTTCCTCAAGGGCATCTTCGCCGGCCGCACCTTCGGCGAGGGTACGGCGGCCGTGCAGTGCAACGCACCGTGCTTCGGCTACTCCTTCCCGCTGGCCCGGCCGGTCACCACGCTGATCATCGAGCGGCTGCCGGTGACCGCGTCGATCGCGCTCGGCGCCGCCGTACTGTGGCTGCTGATCGGCGTGACCCTGGGCGTCGTGGCCGCGCTGAAGCGGGGCAAGCTGCTCGACCGGCTGGCGGTCGGCTTCGCGCTGGTCGGGGTCGCGTCGCCGTCGTTCCTGGTCGGTCTGCTGGCGATCCTGGTCTTTGGCTTCTGGCTGAACATGGTCCCGGTCAACGGCTACGTGCCGCTCACAGAGAGCCCGATCGACTGGGCCTGGCACCTGATCACGCCGTGGCTGGTGCTGGCGCTGATCCAGGCGGCGTCGTACATCCGCCTCACCCGCGCCCAGATGCTCGAGGAGCTGAACCTCGACCACATCACCACCGCCCGGGCGAAGGGTGCCGGTGAGTCGCGGGTGGTGCTCCGGCACGGGCTGCGCGGCGCGCTCGTGCCGATCGTGACGCTGTTCGGCCTCGACCTCGGCGGTCTGCTCGGCGGTGCGATCCTGACCGAGAAGGTGTTCAGCATGCAGGGCCTCGGCGAGTTGCTGCTCAGCGCGGTCGGCCAGCTCGACGTCGCCGTGGTCGTCGGTACGACGCTCTTCTCGGCGTTCCTGATCATCCTCGCGAACCTGGTGGTGGACATCGTGCACGGAGCGCTCGACCCGAGGGTGAGTCATGGCTGACCGGCCCGTGCTCGAGGTCCACGACCTGCACGTCACCTTCGGGACCGAGAACGGCCTGGTCCCGGCCGTCGACGGCATCGACTTCGCGGTCGCGCCGGGCAGGACGCTCGCGATCGTCGGCGAGTCCGGCTCGGGCAAGAGCGTCAGTTCCGCCGCGGTGATGGGCCTGCTGCCGGCGAACGCCGACGTCAAGGGCGAGGTGCTGCTCGACGGCCGCGAGCTCGTCGGCCTGTCCAACGAGGAGCTCCGCAGTGTCCGCGGCAACGACATCGCGCTGGTCTTCCAGGACGCGCTGTCCGCGCTCAATCCGTACTACACCGTCGGCTGGCAGGTCGCCGAGGCGTACCGCCTGCACCACGACGCCTCGAAGAAGGAGGCCCGCCGGCGGGCGGTCGAGCTGCTCGACCGGGTCGGCATCCCGGACGCGGCCCGCCGGGCGAACAACTACCCGCACGAGTTCTCCGGGGGAATGCGGCAGCGGGTCGTGATTGCTATGGCTCTGGTGAACAACCCGAAGGTGCTGATCGCGGACGAGCCGACGACCGCGCTCGACGTCACCGTGCAGGCGCAGATCATGCGGCTGCTGGCGGACGTTCAAGCGGAGTTCGGGACGGCGCTCGTGCTGATCTCACACGACCTCGGGGTGGTCGCCGAGACCGCGGACGACGTCCTGGTGATGTACGCCGGGCGCGCGGCCGAGCGGGGGACGGTCCGCGACCTGTTCCACCGGGCGGCGCATCCGTACAGTCTCGGGCTCCTCGGTGCGATGCCGCGGGTCGACGTACCCCCGAGGCCGCGGCTGGCCACGATCCCGGGGTCGCCGCCGTCGCCGGGGTCGATCACCACCGGTTGCCCGTTCCAGCCGCGGTGCGCGTACGCCGAACGCGTCGGTGAACGCTGTGTCACCGAGCGTCCCGAGTTGACGCCGCGGCCGGGCGAAGGCGATCACGAGGCGGCCTGCCACCTGGGGCGGAGGCCGTCCGATGTCTGAGGAGCTGCTCCGCCTGGACGGGGTGCGGAAGTACTTCGGGGTCCGCGGCGCGCCGTGGCGCGAGGGCAGGTCGGTCCGGGCGGTCGACGGCGTGGACTTCGTCGTCCGCAAGGGCGAAACGGTCGGGCTCGTGGGCGAGTCCGGCTCCGGCAAGTCGACGCTGGCCCGGGTCGCCACCCGGTTGCTCGATCCGACCGCCGGCAAGGTCGCGATCGGTGGTGCGGACGTCACCAAGGTCCGCGGGCGGAAGCTGCGGCCGGTCCGGCGGAAGATCCAGATGGTCTTCCAGGACCCGCAGGCCTCGCTGAACCCGCGGCAGTCCGTCGGGACCATCCTGACCACGCCGTTCCGGGCCCAGGGCGTGCGTCCGACCCGGGCACAACTCGTCGAGCTGCTGCAGCAGGTCGGGCTGTCCGAGGAGCACCTGGAGCGCTATCCGCACGAGTTCTCCGGCGGTCAGCGGCAGCGGATCGGGATCGCCCGGGCCCTGTCGGTGAAGCCCGAGCTGCTGGTCTGTGACGAGCCGGTGTCCGCGCTCGACGTGTCCGTGCAGGCACAGGTGCTGAACCTGCTCGCCGACCTGCGCGACGAGCTCGGTCTGTCGTACGTGCTGGTCGCTCACGACCTGGCCGTCGTCCGCCAGGTCGCCAGCCGGGTGGCCGTGATGTACCTCGGCACGATCGTCGAGGAAGGGCCGGCGGCCGAGGTGTACGCGGCGCCGGCTCACCCGTACACGAAGGCGCTGCTGTCCGCCGTACCGGTGCCCGAGCCCGGCGCCGAGCGGGACCGGATCGTGCTGTCCGGCGACGTGCCGACGCCGATCGATCCGCCGTCCGGGTGTCCGTTCCGGACCCGCTGCTACAAGGCCGAGGACGTCTGTGCGACCAAGCGTCCGGTGCTCGAGCCCGTCGGGGGCGGCACCGGCCAAGGCAGTGAACACCGGGCGGCCTGCTACTTCCCTGAGCCCCCCACCTCCTGAGAGGAACTCATGAAACGCATAACCCGAGCGGTCGCGGTCGCGGCCGCGTTGGCGTTGGCGGTGGCCGCCTGCAACGCCAACAACCAGTCCACCCCTGGTGGCGGCGACACCGCGGCCGCCGAGGCCGGTGGCACGTTCCACGTCCTCAGCACCAGCAAGGAGATCAGCCTCGACCCGGCCAAGAGCCAGAACCTGGGCACCAGCACGATCCACCTGGTGCTGCGCGGCCTGACGTCGTGGAAGACCTCGCCGGACAAGGCCGCCGAGCTCGTCCCCGACCTGGCCACCGACACCGGTCAGGTCACCGACGGCGGCAAGACCTGGACGTACAAGCTCAAGTCCGGGCTGAAGTACGCCGACGGGTCGCCGATCGTTGCCGCCGACATCAAGTACGGCATCGAGCGGTCGTTCGCGCCGGAGCTGTCCGGCGGCCTCGGCTACCACAAGTCGCTGCTGGTCGGCGGGGACAAGTACACCGGCCCGTACAAGGGTGCGCAGCTGGCGTCGATCGAGACGCCGGACGACACCACGATCGTGTTCAAGCTGAACAAGCCGTTCGGCGACTGGCCGTGGGTGGTCAGCATGCCGGCGTTCTCACCGGTGCCGAAGGCGGCCGACAAGGACCCGGCGCACTACGGCGAGGACCCGGTCGCGAGCGGCCCGTACCAGGTGAAGTCGTATGCCCCCGGCTCGAAGCTCGAGCTCGAGCGGAACCCGAACTGGGACAAGGCGACCGACGAGGCGCGGACCGGCCTGCCGGACGCGATCGTGATCGACATGGGCCTGCAGCCGGACGTGGTCAACCAGCGGCTGATCGCGGACGCCGGTGACGACAAGTTCGCCGCGTCCACCGGTGTCTCGGTGCCGGCCGCGCTGATCCCGACGGTCACCGGCAACCCGGCGGTGAAGTCACGGGTGGCGACGTCACCGTCCGGCGCGCTGCAGTACCTGGCGATGAACACCAAGCGCCCGGCACTGGCGAACCCGGAGGTCCGCAAGGCGATCCAGTACGCCGTCGACAAGCAGGCGGTCCAGGTCGCCGAGGGCGGCCCGGAGTACGGCGGGGAGATCGCGACCACCCTGATCACGCCGGGGATCGAGGGCCAGGAGAAGTACGACCTGTACCAGGCGCCGCCGCAGGGCGACCCGGACAAGGCCAAGTCGATGCTCGCGGCCGCGGGCGTGTCGAACCTGAACCTGGTGATGGCGGCGGAGAACCTGCCGACCAACCTCGCCGTCGCCCAGGCGATCCAGCAGGGTCTCAAGCGGGCCGGGATCACGGTCACGATCAGGCCGTTGGACTACGAGCCGCTGACCGACCTGATCACCGGCAACAAGCCCGACTTCGACCTGACCGTGTCGAGCTGGCTGCCGGACTTCCCGAGCGCGCTCGGCAACATCCAGCCGCTGTTCGCGTCCTCGGAGGCCGGCAACGGTGGTTACAACATCTCGCGGTACTCCAACCCGGCGGTGGACACCGCGATCGCTGCCGCCACGGCCGAGTCGGACCGGACCAAGGCCGCGGGGCTGTGGACCGCGATCGACAAGCAGATCATGGCCGACGCCCCGGTCGTCCCGCTGATCTACGCGCGCAACGCGTTCCTGCACGGGTCCAAGGTGCAGAACTTCTACCTGCCGCCGTACCCGCCGTACCCGAACGTGCTGATCACGGGGCTGAGCAAGTAGTCACGTCCGGCCCTCTTCCTCCTGGGCCTCGAAGAGGGCCGGCTGGGTCTCGGCGTCGAGTCCCCAGTCGGCCCTCATCACCGGGTAGCCGGCCTTCTCGGCCGCCGCGCACACCTTCACGTCGTCGTCGACCAGGACGGCGACCGGCCGCTGCTCGGCCAGGCGCTTGAGCCGGCCGAGCTTCATGATCACCGACGGCCGCCGGTCGGTGTTGCCGCGCATGTACACCTTCCCGTCCGGGAAGCCGTTGTCCTTCAGCCACTTCAGCGTCTGCCGGCGCAGCCGTTCGGGGCGGCCGGTCAGGTAGACGATCTCGTGGTCTGCCGCCAGCGTGGTCGCGACCGCGAGCCCTTCGTCCAGGACCGCGTCCTCCTTGGCGTGCGCGAAGAACGACTCCCAGTCCTTCGGCCGCTTCTGCAGGAAGTGGATCCGCTCACTGGTGTCGGACAACGTCGCGTCGATGTCCAGGACGGCGTACGGGCGCCGGTCGTCGTCAGGCACGGCGTCCAGCCTCCCAGGTACGGCGGTCGACGGCGTACTCGACCTCGCCGAACTCGCTGCCCGGCAGCGGGTCGTCGAAGTGCTCGTGGAAGATCCGGACGAACCGCAGCCCGGACCGGCGCATCACCGCCCGGGACCGGTGGTTCACCGCCATCGTGTCCGCGACCACCTTGTCCAGCCCGAGCTCGCCGAACGCCTTGTCGATCAGTGCCTTCGTCCCCTCGGTCGCGTACCCCTTGCCCCAGGCGGTCCGGTTGAGCCGGTACCCGACGTCCACGGTGGCCGGCTCGCGCGTCGGCTGCAGCCCGAACCACCCGACGAACGCGCCGTCCACCTTCTGCTCGGCCGCGAACGTCCCGAGGCCGGGATGCTCGTCGTACATCCGCAGGATCCCCGGCAGGACGACCTTCTCCACCTCGTCGCGTGGTGTCGGCTGCCCGGTCAGGAACCGCATCACCTCCGGATCCGAGTCGAGGTCGGCCAGCAGGTCCAGGTCGTCGGCGCTGAACCGCCGCAGCGTCAGGCGTTCGGTTTCCAGGTAGCACTCCACCCGACCGATCCTCTCATCCCACTTTGTGCCCCCGGCACGCATCGCCGCGCTCGAAACGTGCGTGGACCGTGCACAAAGTGATCGGGTGGGCGTCCGGAGTGTGGGCGGAGTGGGGGTTGGGGTGTGTTGGGCTGGGCGGTTGTCGGTGGGTCGGGTTAGCGTTCTCAGCGCGATGGAAGAGTCGATCACGTTTCTGCACAGTTCGGACTGGCAGCTGGGGATGATGCGCCGGTTCCTGGGGCCGGACGGTCAGGCCCGGTGGGGTCAGGCCCGGCTGGATGCTGTCGCGCGGATCGGTGAGGTCGCCACCAGCACCGGCGCGGCCTTCGTGGTCGTCACCGGGGACGTGTTCGAGCACAACCAGGTCGAGCGGCAGACGATCCTGCGGGCGTGCGAAGCGCTCAAGCGGATCCCCGTCCCGGTCGTGCTCCTGCCCGGCAACCACGACGCCCTCGAGCCCGGCTCGCTGTGGACGTCGGCGCAGTGGCAGGCGCACGCGCCCGAGCACGTGACCGTCCTGACCGACACCACCCCGCTGGAGATCGTGCCCGGCGTCGAGATCGTCGGCGCGCCCTGGCGTTCGCGCCGCCCGCTCTCCGACCCGGCCGCGCCCGGGTACGCCGACCTGCAGCCCGCAGCCCCCGGGGTCACCCGGATCCTGCTCGCGCACGGCCAGCTGACCAGTCTCAGCGGCGGCATGTCCGACGTACCGACCATCGATCAGGCCGCGCTGGAAGCAGCCGTCGCGGACGGACGGGTGCAGTACGTCGGTCTCGGCGACCGGCACTCGACGACGCAGGTGACCGAGCGGATCTGGTTCTCGGGGACGCAGGAGGTCACGTCTCCCGAGGAGGACGCCCCGGGGAACGTGCTGAAGGTGACGATCGGCGCGGGCGAGATCGAGGTCGAGCCGGTGCGCGTCGGCGCCTGGCACATGGTCGACCACCGGGTCGAGCTGTTCGACGAGGAGTCGTTGCAGGCGCTGGAGGACTGGTTCGCCGAGCTGCCGGACAAGGAGCGGACGTACGTCCGGCTCGCCGGTGACGGGTCGCTGCCGCTGCCGTTGCACAGCCGGCTGGACATGATCATCGACGCGCAGGGCGAGGTGTTCGCCAGCGTCGAGCGGTGGGCGAAGTTCTGGACCGTCCGGCCGGCCCCGGACGCGGCCGACCTGGACGCGCTGCAGCTGAGCGGGCCGGCGCGCGCCGCGATGGAGGAGCTGCGCCAAGCGCTCGCGGCCGGCGACGAGGGCGCGGGCGCGGCGCTCTCCCTGATGCACCGACTGGCCCGGGACGCGGGATGAGGCTGCACTCTCTGACGCTGCGGAACTTCCGCGGCGTCCAGGACCGTACCGTTCGGCTGCCCGCACTCGGCACGACCGTGGTGGTCGGCGACAACGAGGTCGGCAAGTCCAGCCTGGTCGAGGCCTTCGGCCTGATCTTCGACCTGCCCGACGACTCGAAGTCGACCCGGATCCGCGACATCCAGCCGGTCGGCCAGGACGTCGGTCCCGAGGTGACCGCCGAGCTGACCCTCGGTGGCCGCGAGCTGACCTACACGAAGCGCTGGCTGAAGAACCGCTCGACCGAGCTGACCATCGTCGAGTCCGACGGCCGGCGTCAGTCGTGGACCGGCCGCGAGGCGCACAACGAGGCCGAGCGCCTGTTCCACGAGCACGTCGACCCGGTGCTCTGGCAGACGCTGATGGTCAGCCAGGGCCAGTCGCTGGTGCTGCCGACTCCGGCCGACGCCGAGCCGTTGATCACCGCGGTGACCGCCGAGTCGGGGACGCCGGTCGACGGCGCGTCGATGCCGCTCGTGACGGCTGTCGAGCACGAGTACCTGCGCTACTGGACACGGGGCGGCCGGGCCACCGGGGACTTCGCCAGGTCCGAGAAGGCAGTGGTCGCGGCCGAGCTGACCGCGGCGCAGGCGCTGAAGGCGATGGAGGAGGTCCAGCAGGACATCCGCCGCGCCGAGCGGCTGGCGCTCGACCTGGAGGACGTCACCGGCCGGCTGACCGAGCACCTCATCTCGGTCGAGGAGCTCCGCGAACGCAAGAAGGCGACCGACGAGATTCTCCTCCGCCGCGACTCCGTCCGGCACCGGGCCGAGACCGCGCGGGCCCGGTTGGAGAACCACACCCGCACCCGGATCGAGCGGGAGCGACTGCTCGACGACGTCGAACGGTTCACCCGGGCCGACGCCGAGCTTTCCGAACGCCGTACGGACGCGGAGATGGTCGCCAAGACCGCCGCCGAGACCGTGCACGCGGCCGAGGCGGCCCTGGCGGATGTGGTGGAGCTGAAGGACGCCCGCCGTACGGACGTCCAGGAAGCGGAACGCCGGGTCTCGGAGCTGATGGATCGCGCCGAGCTGGACCGGCTGCTCGGGCAGCAGGCCGAGCTGGTCGACGTCCGCGCGCGGATTGCCGCGGCCGGCACGATTCTGGACCGGATCAAGGTCGACGACGCGCTCGTCGCCGCGCTGGAGGACGCCCACGCCGCGGTGGTCGAGGCCCGTGCGGCGCTGGCGGCCGGTGTACCTGAGGTCTCGGTACGGCGACTTGGCGCCGAGCCGGTCGAGTTGTCCGGGACCGGGCTGGACTGTCCGTCGGGCAGCGTGCCGGGGGAGTTGGGCTTCGACGAGGCGGCCGAGGTGCTCGTCTCCGGTGAGCTCGTCGTCGGCGTACCGGGGCAGGTCGAGGTGACCGTTCGGGCCGGCGGGGAAGCGGCGACGCTGCGCTCGCGGGTGGACGACGCGGTCCGGCGCGAGCAGGATCTGCTGAAGAAGGCCGGGGTCAAGGACGTCGCCGCGGCGCGGGAGTTGTTGCGGAAGGCGGACACCGCCTCGGCGGAGCTGCACGAGGCCCGGCGGACCGAGCGGACGCTGACGGCCGGCGGGGATCCGGGGGAGCGGATCGCGGTGCTGACCGCGCGCCTCGGGGTCGGCGTGGACGATGAGGCGGAAGGCGAGGAGAGCGGCAAGCAGCCCGCGGTCGAGGGTGTGCCGGGGCAGATGTCGTTGTTCGAGGAGTTCGCCTCGCCGCACGACACGCTGTTCGACGACTTCGAGCCGCCGGTGGCCGAGCCCGACGACCTTGCCGGTGCGCAACGCGTGCTCGAAGAGGCGCGCGACGGGCTGGCCGAGGCCGAGCGGTTGCTGCGGGACGCGGAGTTCGCGGCCGCGCAGGCCCGGAAGGCCGCCGACGAGGACCGGTCGGAGGCGCAGAACGTGCGGGCGCGGTCGGAGATCGCGGCCGAACGCCTGGCCGCGGCCGTCGAGGCGCTGGAGACGGCTCGGGCCGTGCTCGACGACGATGCGGTCGCCGCGGCCGAGGTCGAGGCGACGGCGGAGGTGGAGGCGGTGCTCGAGGAGCTGACCGCCGTCCAGGAGCAGGCAGACGCAGCCGGGGCCGACCGGGTCGCCGGTGAGCTGGCGGACGCGTTGGCCGTCGCCGGGCGGTTGCAGAGCGAGCGGGACACCTTGCGGGATGCGCTGCGGACGACCGAGGGCCGGCTGGAGCAGTCCGGCCGGGACGGGCTGGCCACCCGGCGCGACCTGGCCGAGCTCGAGTTGGCCGCCGTACGGTCGGAGCACGAGAGTCTGCGGCGGCGGGCCGACGCCGCGCGGCGGGTGTACGAGACGTTGAGCCGGCATCGGGCCGAGGCGCAGACGAAGTACTCCGAGCCGCTGCAGAGCCGGATCGAGTCGCTGGGGCGGAGCGTGTACGGGCCGTCGTTCCGGGTGTGGCTGGACGACGACCTGGCCGTGTCCGAGCGCGAGCTGGACGGCGCGCGGTTGCCGGTCGAGGCGTTGTCGACGGGTGCTCAGGAGCAGCTGGCGATCATCACCCGGCTGGCGATCAGCCACCTGGTCAGCACCGGCCAGGGCAGTGTGCCGGTGATCTTCGACGACGCCCTCGGCTGGTCCGACAAGGCCCGCCTGCGCGACATGGGCGCGCTCCTCGGCCGGGCCGGCGACCACGGCCAGATCATCATCCTGACCTGCATGCCGGACCGCTACGAGTACGTCCCGAAGGCCACCTTCATCAAGCTGGACGGGTGATCCGCTCCGGCGCGCTGTAGACGACGCAACGGTCGCCGCGGGTGAAGCCGGCCACGGTGACGTCGAAGCGGCGGGCGAGGTCGACGGCGAGACTGGACGGGGCGCCGACCGCGACGATCATTCCGATCCCGGCGGCGACCGCTTTCTGGACGATCTCGTAGCCCGCCCGGCCGCTGACGGTCAGGACGAGCCCTTCGCGGCTGTGCTGGTTCAGCACGGTCCAGCCGACCACCTTGTCGACGGCGTTGTGCCGGCCGACGTCCTCCTTCACCACGACCTTCCGGCCGTCGGCGGTGAACAGGCCGGCCGCGTGCAGCCCGCCGGTCCGGCCGAACGTCGGCTGACCCTCGCGCAGGAGGTCCGGCAGCCGTCGTACGACGTCGACCGGGACCCGCACCGGGTCGACCGGGGCGTAGTCGCGTTCGGCGAGCTCGTCGAGGCTCTGCTGGCCGCAGACACCGCACGCCGCCGACGTCACGCCGTACCGCTGCGGCGGCTCGCGGTCGGGCGGGGCGTCGAGGGTCACGGTGACGGTGTTGAACTGCTGCTCGCGGGTGAGCTTCACATCGGTGCAGTAGGCAACGGTCCGGATCGCGTCCGGCCGGACCGCGAACCCCTCACCGAGGCAGAACCCGGCGGCCAACTCGAAGTCCGCGCCCGGCGTCCGCATCGTCACCACCAGCGGCTCGGGCGGGCGGCCGGGCCACTCCAGCCGCAGCTCGAGCGGCTCCTCGGTGACGACGACGTCCTCCCGCCGGGACGTCCGGTCGCCGTCCAGCACCTCGACCTTGAACCGCGTGGTCGGACCTTTGCTCATACCTTCACCGTAGCCACCCGCGCCGTACGGCGAGCCAGTCGAGGAACGTCCAGGCGTAGAAGCGCTGGTGCTCGCGCAGCGCCGGCGTGCAGCCGACCGGTGGCGGGGCGTCGGCCCTCGTCATCATGTACGCCGCGACCGTGGCCGCGAAGCAGTCGAGATGATCCGCCGGTACGCCGGCCGCCAGCGGACTGCTCCGGATGGCGGCCGCGGTGTCGATGCCGTGGTGCTGGGCGACCGGAAGCAGGCCGACCCAGTCCATCCACCGTGGTCCCAGTGCCAGCCAGTTCCAGTCGACGGTCCAGCAGGTGCCGGCGCCGTCGATCAGGATGTTGTCGGGCCTGAGGTCGCTGTGCGTCGCGGTCTCGCCGGCCAACGCCTCGGGCGCGCGACCGATCAGGTCGACCAGCTCGGGCAGGACCTTCGGCGCCCACGGCTGGAGGCCGGTCGGCAGCGGCTGCTCACCGGCGAGGATCCGGGCGGGCGTCCGCAACGGCGAGTCGTTCTCCTCGAGATCGCTCAGGAAGCTCGTCAACCCGTCGAGCGGACTCGGATCCATCGCCGCGGCGATCCGCTCGCAGGTCGCGGTCACGACGTCGAAGTCGGCGGCCGTCCACAGGTTCCCGGGCATCCGCCCGTCGACCCACTCCGACACCACCGCGAACCACTTGCGGCTGCCCCCGGCCGACGTCCCGTCACCTTGTGCATCCGGACCCCCGTCGAAGTGGGCGGTGGCCACGATCGCCGGGACGCGGATCGCTGCCGGCAACCGCGGCACGACCTCGGCCTCCCGCTGGTAGGCCTGGTACGAGTGCAGCCGGTCGTCGGACGCCTTCACGAACACCCGCCGCCCGTCCGCCAGCCGGGCCGGCGCCGCGAACCCACCGGTGAACCCGGAGCCGACCGGCCTACCGGACTCCGCGACCTCGCTGCCCAGGGCAACAGCCAGGTTCTCCCGGAGCCCCAGCGGCAGCACCTCCCAGCCGGGTCGCGAGGAGGTGGCCGTGTAGTCGACGTCGGGAGCTCTGCTCATGTCCACAGACCCTAGAGCGCATCGGCGGCCGGGCGCTCGTGGTTTAGCGTGCGGGGGTGAGTGGATCAGTGGCTCTGCATGTGCTCGATCTGGTCGGGATCTTCGTGTTCGGGATCACCGGCGCGCTGGTCGGCGTACGGAAGAAACTGGACGTGTTCGGGATCCAGGTGCTCGCGCTCGTCACCGGGCTCGGCGGCGGCTTCATCCGGGACGTGCTGATCGGGGCGACCCCGCCGGCCGCGCTGCTGGACTGGTGGTACCTCGCGGTCCCGGTCGCGGCCGGCCTGCTGACGTTCTTCCTGCATCCCGGGATCGGCCGGCTCGAGCGCCTGGTGAACATCTTCGACGCGGCCGGGCTGGCGCTGTTCTGCGTGACCGGTGCGCTGAAGGCGATCGAGTACGACCTGTCGCCGCTGTCGGCCGCGTTGATCGGCACCATCTCCGGAATCGGCGGCGGCGTCATCCGCGACGTTCTCAGCGGCCGCGTCCCGGTCGTCCTCCGGTCCGAGATCTACGCCACCCCGGCGTTCCTCGGCGCGGGCATCGTGGTGATCGCCGCGGCGCTGGAGTACCACGCCCTGTGGGTGCCGATCGCCGCCGCGGTGATCTGCTTCACCATCCGCCTGCTGGCGATCCGGCGGGGCTGGAACGCGCCACTACCCCGCACGCCGTGACGGCGGTTCCCAGCCGTTGACCACAGCAACCAACTCCACGTACCGGTGCCAGCGCGGGTCGGCCTCGGTCCGCCGCAGCTCGATCAGCCGGTCCCGCAGTTCCCGGCCGGGGCGGAGGGGTGTGTCCCCGACGACGGCGCGGTACCCGGCGGACATCCGTCGTACGGCGGCCCGGAAGACGTCGTCCTGGACGAGCGCGGCCAGCTCGAGCCAGGCGTCGACCTGCGCGGGCGATGCGTCGTCGGCCAGCACCGGGGTGAGGTTCTGCCGGGCGGCGGCGAGGCCGGGATCGTCGCCGAGCGTCGAGGACAGGAAGTCCGCGATCAGGGTCCGGCGGGCCGCGGCCGACTGCGTGGTCAGGTCATGCATGCGTTCGAGCTCCTCGGGGGTCGAGTGACGATGGGCGACCACCGACAGCACCGCGTGCCGCAGTTGCAGCGCCCGGATCTGCACGGCGACCGCCTCGGCGTGCGCGCTGAGAACGTCGGCGAGCGTCCGATCGCGGTCGACGACGGCGCGGACGGTCGCCAGCTCGACGCCGAGTTCTCGTAGGCTCCGGATCAGCTCCAGCCTCGCGACCGCGTCGGCGTCGTACCGGCGGTGGCCGGCAGCGCTACGCCGCGACTCCAGCAGCCCGAGGTCGGAGTAGTACCGCACGGTCTTCACCGTGACCCCGGCCTGCCGGGCGAGCTCACCGATCGAGTGGTCCATGCGGACAGCCTCACACCTCCCGTCAGGGGAGGTGCAAGGTCAGTTGTGCGCGAATCGGGTCTTCGGGCGGGCGAAGGTGGTGGAAACGGCGGCGACCAGGGCGCAGGCGATGCCGATGGCGAACGGCACCCAGTAGGCGTCCGACGGGCCCCAGAGGTCCACGGCGTGGCCGGCGGCGGCGTTGCCGGGGGCAACGCCGAGGAGGATGCCGGTGACCGTCCAGGTGATCGCCTCGGTGAGCCGCTGCGGCGGGACCCACTCCTCGACGCAGGCGGTGACCGCGACCATCGTCGGCGCGATCGTCATCCCGCAGCCGAACAGGACGACGCCGAGCAGGAGCACGCTGTCGACCCAGGGGAGGGGCGCCAACGTGATCGCGAGCAGGATGGTGCCGATCAGCAGCCGCCGTTCGACCGGCGCTCGCCAGTGCACCGACCCGTACCAGAGGCCGGCCAGCAGACTGCCGAACGCCCACACCGCCAGGACGACGCCGGCCAGCCCGGCCTGGCCCTTCTCGGTGGCGAACGCGACCGTGATGACCTCCGCACCACCGAGAGTCGCGCCCAGGCCGAGACCGATCAGGCTGAGCAGCAGGATCGAGACCCAGGGGAGTGGCGCCTGCTCGGTCCCGTCCGACTTCCCACGCCCCGGCGGGTCGGACGCCCGCAGCAGCGCGAGCCAGAGGCCGCCGGCCAGTCCGAGTACGCCGGCCGCGGCCAGGGCGGCGTACGGACTGACCTCGGTCGCGAGTGCGGTGACCAGAACCGGCCCGACGATGAAGACGACCTCGTCACCGACGGCCTCCAGCGCGAACGCGGTCTGCAACGCCCGGCCGCGGCCGAGCAGGTGGGTCCAGCGGGCGCGGACGAACGAGCCGACCTGCGGACGGGTGCCACCGGCAACGAACGAGAGCAGGTAGAGCACCCAGGTAGCCGAGTCGGCACGGACGGCGACCAGCAGCGCGGCCAGCGCGATCGTGCACACCACCGAGCCGACGATCAGCAGCGTCCCCTGCCCGAACCGGTCGACCATCCGCCCCTGGATCGGGCCGGTCAGCGCACCCGCGACCACCGCGACCCCGGAGACCGCGCCGGCCAGGCCGTACGAGCCGCTCTCCTGCGCGATCAGGATGACGATGCCGAGGCCGATCATCGAGATCGGCATACGCCCGAGGATCCCGGCGGTGAAGAAGGCACTCGCACCGGGACGGCGCATGAGATGGGCATAGGGCTTGAGCATGAGGGACCGGCAACACCCTAACCGCACCCCCGGACATCCAGGCCATCACATTCACCCCGTGGGGCGCCGGCCGACGCTCAGCCCGGCCGGGTCCGGGTGATTGTGATGGCCTGGCGGTCCGGGCGCTGGAGTCAACTGAGAAACTTGGAGCATGCCAGTGGATGCTTCGCCGTACGACGCGGTGCTGTTGCTGTCCTTCGGGGGGCCGGAGAAGCCGGACGACGTGCTGCCGTTCCTGCAGAACGTGACCCGTGGCCGGGGGATCCCGGACGAGCGGCTGCGGGAGGTCGGCGAGCACTACTACGCGTTCGGTGGAAAGAGCCCGATCAACGACCAGAACCGGGCGCTGCTCGCCGCGCTGCGGGCGTCGTTCGACGAGGCCGGGCTGGAGTTGCCGATCTACTGGGGCAACCGCAACTGGGCGCCGTACCTGACCGACACGATGCGCGAGATGGCCGGCGACGGCGTCCGCCGGGCCGTCGTGATCGTGACGTCGGCGTACCCGTCGTACTCGGGCTGCCGGCAGTACCGGGAGAACCTCGAGGACGCCGCGCGGCAGGTTCCGGGCGCGCCCCGGATCGACAAGCTCCGGCACTACGCGAACCACCCGGGCTTCGTCGGCTCGTTCGTCGAGGCGACCGCGAAGGCGCTCGGCGAGCTGCCCGAGGGGTCCGCGATCGCGTATGTGACGCACTCCATCCCGACCGCGATGAACGCGACCAGCGGACCCGACGGCAACGGGTACGTCGACTGGCACCTGGACGTCGCCGCCGAGATCGACGCCGCGATCGAGCACCGGACCGGCCGGACGCGCCGCAGCGACTTGGTGTACTGCTCGCGGTCCGGGCCGCCGCAAGTGCCCTGGCTCGAGCCGGACGTGAACGACCACCTGGAGACGCTCGCGGCGGACGGCGTACCCGGGGTGGCCGTGGTTCCGATCGGGTTCGTCAGCGACCACATGGAGGTCATCTACGACCTCGACACCGAGGCGGCCCGGACGGCCGCGAAGCTGCACCTGCCGATGGCCCGGGCAGCGACTCCCGGGACCTACGAGCAGTTCGTCACCATGCTCCGCGACCTCGTCGTCGAGCGGGCCGAGGCCGAGCGCGGCGAGCAGCCCGCGCGCCCGTGCGTCGGCGCGCTCGGACCGGGCTGGGACGACTGCCGCTCCGACTGCTGCCCGCCTCTTCGTCGACCTACTACTAAGGAAGCTGTATGAGTTCCGAGAGCCCACAAGACCTGCTCAAGCTGGCCGTGGAGGTGGCGGAGGAGGCGGCCCGGCTGATCGTCGAGCGCCGCCGCGGCACGATCACCGTCGCCGACACCAAGAGCACGGTCACCGACGTGGTCACCGCGGTCGACCGCGAGTCCGAGGAACTGATCCGGGCCCGGGTGCTGCAGGCCCGCCCGGACGACTCGTTCCTCGGCGAGGAGGGCGACGACGTGGCCGGCACCAGCGGGGTGCGCTGGGTGGTCGACCCGATCGACGGCACCGTCAACTACCTGTACGACATCCCGACGTACGCCGTCTCGATCGCGGTCGAGTACGACGTGGAGACCGTCGCCGGTGTGGTGGTGGATGCGCCCAAGGGGGAGGTGTTCACCGCGACGAAGGGCGGCGGGGCCTTCCTGGACGGGCAGCCGATCCAGGTGTCGGGGTGCACGGAGCTGAGTACGGCGCTGGTCGGGACCGGGTTCGGGTACGACCCGGGCCGGCGGAGGATCCAGGCCGAGGTGGTCCAGCAGTTGATCACCGAGGTCCGCGACATCCGGCGGATCGGGGTCGGCGCGCTCGACCTCTGCTACGTCGCGTGCGGCCGGCTGGACGCGGTCTTCGAGCGCGGCCTGAACCCGTGGGACTACGGCGCGGGCGTGCTGATCGCGGCCGAGGCGGGCGCGGCGGTCGGCGGGCTGAACGGGGCCGCGGTGTCACCGGAGATGTCGATCGCGGCCAGTCCGGCGCTGTTCGGCGCGTTCCACGACCTGTTGGCCGCGACGGACCCGTTGCGTGCGTAAGCGTCGCTGAGTGCTCGTTAGTGCGCAGTATCGCGCATTCATGAGCATTCTGGTGTTCGGTCCTGACATTTGTCGCGACACGCTGGCCGGAAGGTGGACCCTGACGCGCGCGTAGGGCCCTTGATAGGGCACAATCCCGTCCTCGGGAACGGTAGTTGCCGGTCCCGGCCTGGCTGTCAAGGGTTTCGGGGGACGAAAGATTCCGGTGCGGAATTTCTCGGCCGCTCTACCCGTTCAAGGGCTCAGCAGGCAACACCACGGGTACGAAGAGGGCAGGGAACACCATGGCGACTGATTACGACGCCCCGCGCAAGACGGACGAGGACGCTTCCGAAGAGTCGATCGAGGAGCTGAAGACTCGCCGTCACGACAAGAACTCCGGCAAGGTCGACGAGGACGAGGCCGAGGCCGCCGAGAGCTTCGAGCTGCCCGGTGCCGACCTGAGCCACGAAGAGCTGGCGGTGCGGGTGCTCCCGCGGCAGGCCGACGAGTTCACCTGTTCGAGCTGCTTCCTGGTGCACCACCGCAGCCAGCTCGCCGAATCGAAGAACGGGCAGCTGATCTGCCGCGACTGCGCAGCCTGACGCCAACGCCCTACTTCCCCAACCACAGCGGGACCCGCCCCCACGGGCCGGTCCCGCTTCGTCTACCCACCCGCACCCACCGAGCGGAGCGCGGCGTTCAACCACGCACCGAGCGGGGCGCGGCGCATCACAACCTCCCGCCGAGCGGAGCGAGGCGGTTCTAGTCCTTCTTGACCAGGCCGGTGTCTGTGTTCTTGACCAGGCGGGCCTTGGTGTCCTGTTCGTAGCCGGGCGGGGGGTGCCCGGTGGACTTCAGGTAGTACTCCGCCGCCCGGCGTTCGGCGAACAGCTTCGCGGCCGCCGCCGCGGCGCCGCTGGCGACCGCCCAGCTGACCACCTCGACATAGCTGCCCTGCCCGCCCTTCGGCGGCTTCCCGCCCGCCCCGAGCTTCCACGCCTGGCTGATCGCCTTGTTCGCGACCAGACCCACCACCAGCGTGAACGCGGTCAGCACCAGCTTCCAGCCGATCTTCGCTCCGACCACAACAGCCTCCTAACACAGTCCCCGACAGTCAGGATCTTGTCACGCTGTGCCCCGTCAGCGCTGCCGCCAACCCCTCCGGGTGCCGGGTGGAGATCACCCAGTACGGCGCCGGGTCGCGCGGATCGGTGATCTCGACCCGGACCGCCCCGCGCACGTAGCTGCGCAGCAACAGGTACGCCTTCGGGTCGCAGTCCCGCCCGAACGCGTGCCGCGCGTCGTCCCCGGTCAGCGCCTCGACAGTGCCGAGGTACCCCCGGTCGATGACGGCCCGCCCGGCCCGGAGTTGCTGGGCGTCCACCTCGACCCGCGCACCGCCGTACTGCAGGTAGAAGAGCACGAGCACGAGCGCGGCGAGGCCGCCGACGAAGACGCCGCCGAAGTATCCGACCGGTACGGCGACGATGACGAAGAGCGTGACGACCAGGGCGGCGGCGATGATCCACCAGGACACCGGCACGCTCAGGCGTTCGCGATAGCTGGCCACAGCCCCAGCCTGGCATGTGGCCGGTGGATGCGTGTCGATAGGGTCGCCTCTCGTGACCGAGGTTCTGATCCAGCGACTCGACCCCGACCTCCCGCTCCCGTCGTACGCGCATCCCGGCGACGCCGGCGCGGACCTGGTGGCGACGGCCGACCTCACCCTGAAGCCCGGCGAACGCGGCCTGGTCGGCACCGGGATCGCGATCGCGCTCCCCGACGGGTACGCCGCCTTCGTCCACCCGCGGTCCGGCCTGGCGGCCAGGCACGGCGTGACGCTGGTGAACGCACCCGGCACCGTGGACGCGGGCTACCGCGGTGAGATCAAGGTCTGCCTGATCAATCAGGATCCGCACGCCGAGATCACCCTGCGGCGGGGCGACCGGATCGCGCAGCTGGTGATCCAGCGGGTGGAGAAGGCCCGGTTCGTCGAGGTGACCACCTTGCCGGGGTCAGCCCGCGGTGACGGGGGCCACGGCTCGACCGGCGGTTTCGGCGATGTGACACGCTGAGGAGGTGCATCCGTTGAACCGGCGGATGCGCGAGACTACGGCGGCTGTACGAACTCGAGAACCAGGAAGTGGGCAAGGCAGTGATCTTCCGCCGCAAGGCCAAGAACGAGGACCCCGAGACAACCGGTGCCGAGGAAGCGACCGAGGCGCCGGACGCCCGCGCGGAGGGCCCGTTCGACTCCACCGAGGTGGACGCCGAGGCGCTCGAGGCCGAGGACCGGATCGACCTCGGTGCGCTGGTGATCACCGGACAGCCGGGGATGGAGCTGCGGCTCCAGGTCGACGAGCAGTCCGGCCAGGTGCAGGCGATCCTGCTGGTGCTGGAGGACTCCGCGCTCGAGCTGCGCGCGTTCGCGGCACCGAAGACGGCCGGCATCTGGTCCGAGGTCCGGCGCGAGATCGCCGCCGAGGCGAGCCGGATGGGTGGTACGGCGACCGAGGCCGAGGGCCCGTTCGGCACCGAGCTCGTGCTCGTCGTCCCGGTCGAGGACCCGGACGGCCAGATCTTCAGCCAGACCTCCCGGGTGGTCGGGGTGGACGGCCCGCGCTGGCTGCTCCGGGCCACCGTGCTCGGCCGGGCCGCGGTCGAGCCGGAAGCGGCGGCGCCGATGGAGGCGACGCTGCGCAGCACGATCGTCGTCCGCGGCACCGAGCCGATGGCGGTCCGGGAATCGCTGCCGCTGCGGCTTCCGCCGGGTGCGCAACCGGCCCCCGAAGCCGAGGCGTGAGACGGACTACACTCGACTCATGGGTAGCGACAAACCCGCAGGATTGCTGCGGCGCGCCTTCCGGGGGCTGGCCGGCGACCGGGAGCAACGGGACGCCGAGGTCCTCCAGGACTTCGCGCAGGACTGTGGTGCGCGGTCGATCACCGGCTGTCACGACCGGGAGATGGTCACGCTGTTCGGGACCCTGCGCACGATCACGTTCAGCCCTCGCGGCGGCGTACCGGCCTTAGAGGGCGAGTTGTACGACGGCACCGGCTCGGTCAAGCTGATCTGGCTCGGCCGGCGCAAGATCGCCGGGATCCATCCCGGCTCCGAGCTGATCGTCTCCGGACGGATCGGGGTCGTGGACGGTGACCGGGTGATGTTCAACCCGCGCTACGAGCTGCGCCCGCAGGCAGCGCATGGCTGAGCCGCGGCGCGACCAGGTCGAGGACGACCAGCAGGCCGAGGCGGGCGTACGCCGGCAGTTGGACGAGCACCTCGACGAGCAACTCGTGGACATGCTGCGCCCGGAGGTCGAGGCCGCCGAGGCGGTGCTGACGGGTGACGGCGAGGAGGAGCAGAAGAAGAAGGCCGAGCCGGACAGGCCGCAGACGACCGACAAGGACTTCTTCCACGCGCTCGGCGGCTGGGGTGCGCTGCTCGACATCGGCTTGCCCTGGATCGCGTTCCTGATCGTCTACGCGGTCAGCGACCACGACCTGACGCTCGCGCTGATCATCGCGGTCGCGGTCGCCGGCCTGGTCGCGATCCTTCGGCTGGTCCGCAAGCAGCCCCTGCGGAACGTGGCCGGCGGCTTCATCGGCGTGCTGATCTCCGCCTGGGTCGCGAACCGCACCGGCAATGCCACGGACGTCTACCTGCCCGGCCTGCTGACGAACCTCGGGTACGGCGCCGTCTACCTGATCACCGTGCTCATCCGCTGGCCGCTGTTCGGGGTCCTGTACGGCGTGATCACGCAGACCGGCACGGCCTGGCGCAAGGACCCGGCGATGCTGAAGGGGTTCTCCCGGGCGACGATGGTGTTCGTCGGGTTGTTCGCGATCCGGCTGGTCGTCCAGGTCCCGCTCTACCTGACCGACAGCCTGAACGCGCTCGGCATCGCGAAGGTCGGTCTCGGCCTGCCGTTCTACGCCCTCGCGCTCTGGCTCGCGTACTCCGTCCTGCGCGGATCACTGCCGCCGGACAAGTGGGACGAGGCCCGCGACCACGTCACCCACCTGCTCCGCGGCAACAGGAAGTAGCAGAAGCCCGGGCCGCCAAGGCCCGGGCTTCCTATCGGTCAACGCCTCGGCGGCGGGTGCACCGGTCCGCCGGGCGCCTAGCGGTCTGCTCGGCGGTGGTGGGGCGAGAGGATGGTCTCGAGCTGTTCCTCGGTCTCGTCGGCCGCGACGAACAGCAGCTCGTCGTTCAGCTCCAGCGTGCCCTCCGGGTCCGGGCGCAGTACCCGGCCCTCGCGCAGGATGACCACGAGCGCGGTGTCCAGCGGCCAGTCGATGTCGCCGACCCGCTGGCCGATCATCGGGGAGTCCTCGGGCAGGGTCAGCTCGACCAGGTTGGCGTCGCCCTGGCGGAAGGTGAACAGCCGGACCAGGTCGCCGACCGAGACGGCCTCCTCGACCAGGGCGGACATGATCCGCGGGGTCGACACCGAGACGTCCACGCCCCAGGCCTCGTTGAACATCCACTCGTTCCGCGGGTGGTTGACCCGGGCAACGGTCCGGGGGACGCCGAACTCGGTCTTGGCCAGCAGCGAGACGACCAGGTTGACCTTGTCGTCACCGGTACTGGCGATCGCGACCTGGCACCGCTGCAGCGCGGCCTCCTCCAGCGACGACAGCTCGCAGGCGTCGGCCAGCAGCCACTCCGCCCGCGGCACCGACTCGGCCTTGATCGCCCGCGGGTCCTTGTCGATCAGCAGCACCTCGTGGCCGTTCTCCAGCAGCTCGGCGGCGATCGAACGCCCGACGTTGCCGGCTCCGGCGATGGCTACCCGCATCACAGCTCCTCAGGCCTCTTCGGGCTTCGCGCCGAGTTGGGACTCGATCGCGGCCGCGTCCTTCTCCAGCATCACGACGTGGACCAGGTCGCCCTCCTGGACGACCGTGTCGGCCTTCGGCAGCAGGCCCTGGCCCAGACGGGTCAGGAACGCGACCCGGGCGCCGGTGGCCCGCTCGATGTCGAACGCGGGCCGGCCGACCCAGTCCGAGTGCACGTGCACCTCGGCCAGCCGGACGGTGGCCGACGGGTCGCGCCACTCCGGCTCGGACCCCTCCGGCAGCAGCCGGCGCATCATCTGGTCGACGGTCCAGCGGACGGTGCCGACGGTCGGGATGCCGAGCCGCTGGTACACCTCGGCGCGGCCCGGGTCGTAGATCCGGGCCACCACGTTGTTGATGCCGAACGTCTCCCGGGCCACCCGGGCGGCCAGGATGTTGGAGTTGTCACCGTTGGAGACCGCGGCGAACGCCTCGGCCTGCTCGATCCCGGCCTCGATCAGGATCTCCCGGTCGAACCCCATCCCGGTGATCGTCCGGCCGGTGAAGTTCGGGCTCAGCCGGCGGAACGAGTCGGCGGACTGGTCGATGATCGCGACCGTGTGGCCCCGCTTCTCCAGGGTCCGCGCGAGCGTCGAGCCGACCCGGCCGCAGCCCATGATGACGACGTGCACTCGGTGATCACTCCTTGCCCCACCTGGGGCCACTCGCATCGGTTAGGCAGGGATAGACGCTACACCGCTCCAGGGCTCCCGATGACATCCCCGGACCGGGTCTGGCTCTAACATCACCGGTGTGACTCCCGCTCTCGGCGACATCGGCAAGCGTCTGCTGCTCGGGCGCAAGCTGCGCAGCACCCAGTTGGGTGAGACGCTGCTGCCCAAGCGCATCGCCCTGCCGGTCTTCGCCAGCGACGCCCTGTCGTCGGTCGCGTACGCGCCCGACGAGATCTTCCTGACCCTGTCGCTGGCCGGCCTGACCGCGCTGACGATCTCCTGGAAGGTCGCCATCGTCGTCGCCCTGGTGATGCTCGTGGTGGTGGCGTCGTACCGGCAGAACGTGCACGCGTACCCGTCGGGCGGTGGCGACTACGAGGTGGCCAACGTCAACCTCGGGCCGACGGCCGGGCTGACGGTCGCCAGCGCGCTGCTGGTCGACTACGTGCTGACGGTGGCGGTGTCGATCTCGTCGGCCGCGCAGTACGCCGCGTCCGCGATCCCCTCGCTGGAGGGGCATCAGGCGACCGCGGCCGTGGTCGCGGTGCTGTTCCTGACCACGATGAACCTGCGGGGTGTCCGCGAGTCGGGGGCGGCGTTCGCCGTACCGACGTACATCTTCATGATCACAATCCTCGGGATGGCCGCCTTCGGGTTCGGGCGGCTGCTGTTCGGGAGCCTCCCGGAGGCCGAGACGGCGTCGCTGGACGTGGTCGCCGAGAGCCCGTTCGTGGAGGGCGCGGGCGGGCTCGCGCTGGGGTTCCTGGTGCTGCGGGCGTTCTCGTCCGGGTGTGCGGCGCTGACCGGTGTCGAGGCGATCAGCAACGGCGTACCGGCGTTCAAGAAGCCGAAGAGCAGGAACGCCGCGACCACGCTGCTGCTGCTCGGCTCGATCTCGATCGCGATGATGATCAGCGTCGTCACGCTGGCCAACGTGATGAAGGTGCGGTTCGTCGAGGATCCGGCGCACCAGCTGCTGCAGAACGGCGTTCCGGTAGGGGACAGCTACCACCAGGACCCGGTCATCGGTCAGCTGGCGAAGGGCATCTTCGACCACTTCTCGCCCGGCTTCTACCTCGTCGCCGCGGCCACCGGTGTGATCCTGGTGCTGGCCGCGAACACCGCGTTCAACGGCTTCCCGGTGCTCGGCTCGATCCTGGCCCGCGACGGGTACCTGCCACGGCAACTGCACACCCGTGGCGACCGGCTCGCGTTCAGCAACGGCATCGTCATCCTGGCCGCGTTCGCGATCTTCCTGATCCTCGCCTTCGACGCTGAGGTCACCCGGCTGATCCAGCTGTACATCGTGGGCGTGTTCGTCTCGTTCACGATCAGCCAGACCGGCATGGTGCGGCACTGGACCCGGCTGCTGAAGACCGAGACCGACGGCGCCCGGCGGCGGCAGATGTACCGGTCCCGGGCGATCAACACGATCGGCCTGACCATGACCGGCGTCGTCCTGGTGATCGTGCTGCTGACCAAGTTCACCCACGGCGCCTACATCGCGATCATCGCGATGGCTGTGCTGTTCCTGATGATGAAGGGCATCCGCCGGCACTACACCGCGGTCAGCAAGCAGATGGCGGTCGAGGGTGACGAGCAGCTGATGCTGCCGTCGCGGGTGCACTCGATCGTGCTCGTCTCCAAGCTCCACAAGCCGACGCTGCGGGCGCTGGCGTTCGCCAAGGCCGCCCGGCCGTACATGCTCGAGGCGGTCACGGTCGACGTCGACCGCGAGGAGTCGGAGGCCCTGCAGGCCGAGTGGGACCGCATGGGCATCCCGGTCCCGCTGAAACGCCTGGCCTCGCCGTACCGGGAGATCACCCGGCCGATCCTGCAGTACGTCCGGGACATCCGCAGGTCCTCGCCGCGGGACGTGGTGATGGTCTACATCCCCGAGTACGTCGTCGGGCACTGGTGGGAGCACATCCTGCACAACCAGAGCGCGCTGCGGCTCAAGGGGCGCCTCTTGTTCACACCTGGTGTCATGGTTACGTCGGTCCCGTACCAGCTGCTCTCGTCGCAGGGTGCCGAGGAGCGGCAGGACCGGGAGGAACGGGTGGCAGGCCAGGTACGGCGTGGAGCCCGCAAGTCGTCAGGAGATCGGTGACGGATCAGGACATCGTCGGGACGGTAGTCGAGCTGGAGGTAGGACCTGTAGCGCACGGGGGACACTGTGTGGCCCGGCACGAGGGGCAGGTGGTCTTCGTCCGGCACGCGTTGCCGGGTGAGCTCGTCCACGCCCGGATCACCGAGCAGAACGCGAAGTACCTGCGGGCGGACGCGGTCCAGGTACTCACCCCGTCACCGCAGCGGATCGAGCCGCCCTGCCCGTACGCCGGGCCGGGGCTGTGCGGGGGCTGTGACTTCCAGCACGCCAACATCGTCGAGCAGCGGCGGCTGAAGGCCACCGTGGTGTCGGACACGCTGCGGCGGATCGGCGGCATCGAGCGGACGGTGGTGATGGAGTCGCCGGGTGACGACGGCCTGGGCTGGCGGACCCGGCAGCGGTACTCCGTGGTCGACGGGCGGCCCGGGATGTACGCGCACCGCTCGCACGACCTGATCCAGATCGACAAGTGTCTGATCGCGCACCCGGAGAGTCCGGACGTGCTGGGTCGGCGGTGGCCCGGCGTGGCGTCGGTGCAGAGTGTGGTGTCGTCCGAGGGCAAGACCGCCGTACTGACCGATGAGGAGCCCGGTGGGCGGGTGGTCGAGGTCGTGCGGGGCCGGCGGTTCCGGGTGGAGGCCGGTGGGTTCTGGCAGGTGCACCCGGCCGCTCCGGAGATGCTGGTGGACGCCGTACTGAGTGGGCTGGAGCCTGTCTCGGGGGAGACCGCTCTTGACCTCTACTCGGGCGTGGGACTGTTCGCGGCGTTCCTGGCCGAGGCCGGGTGTCCGGTGCTGGCGATCGAGGGCGACAAGGACGCGGTCCGGAACGCTCGGCGCAATCTGCACGACCTAACTGACGTCACGCTGGAGACCGGCGACGTCGACCGCGTGCTGAACGCTGCGGCCGGGCAAGGGCTGGAGCACGTCGACCTGGTCGTGCTGGACCCACCGCGGACCGGTGCCGGCAAGGATGTCGTACGGCGGATCGCGGCACTGACTCCTCGCCGGGTCGCGTACGTGGCTTGTGATCCGGCGGCGCTGGCGCGCGACCTGAAGACGTTCGGCCGCCTCGGCTACGGCATCGCGTCCCTGCGAGCCTTCGACCTCTTCGGCATGACCCACCACATCGAGTGCGTGGCGATCCTGGAGCCTGTGGACAGCGAAGTCGCGAGCGTCGGGGGCCTCAGGTAGCGTTCTGGCCTGGATTCCAATGCGCTGGAGACCTAATGCCGCTCGTTGACCTGGACGACCCGGAGGAGTTGCGCGCCCGCTGGACCGCACTCGCCGCGGTCGCCCATGCCACCGGGTTCGACCGGCGGTGGTACGCCGACGAGCACGGGTACCACCACCAGGACGAGACCGGGTCGATCCTGCGGATGGTCCGGCTCGACGGTGAGCGGGCGGTGCTGTTCGGGTTCCACACCCAGCACAGCCGCACAGCCGGGGCCGACCTGCTCGCGGGCTCGCCGGACTGGATCGGTCAGCCCGAGGTCCGCCGGCTGATCTCGGCGGGCGAGCTCGGGTTCGTGTACGGCGCGTTCAACGGCACCTGGGCGCGGGCGTCGTACCCGGGAGACCCGTGGCAGCCGGCCGACGACGGGTTCGCGCCGATCGGGCAGTGGATCACCTCCGACGAGGAGGCCGCCGGCGAGCTGATCGAGTGGGTCGCGGAGTGGGCCGACTACCTCGGCGGCCTGGACGAGCTGCTCCCGCACGGCGTGCGGCTGATCCGGACGGCGGGGGAGTCGGGCCTGACGGCCGACGTACTCGCGGAGTTCTTCGACCGGTTCGGCATCGACCCGCGGTCGCCGGTGCAGCCCGATCTACCCGCCGGCGTGGCCGCGGCCGAGGACTTCAACGTTGCGATCGGCGATCGGTTGCCCGACGAGCCTGACACGGCCGAGGTGTCGGTCGTTGAGGATGTCGTGATTGGAGCACCCGAGGGCCGTCCGGAGGAGGACGAGGAGTCGTACGTCGTCCCGCCCGGCATCAGCCCGTTCACCGGCCAGCCGATCGACGACCCGGTCGCAGTCGACTCCCCGCCGCACTACGAGCAGACGCCGTACCGCCCGGCCCCGCGCGCCGACGACTACGGCGTCGTCTCCAAGAAACAGGGCTGGCTCCGCCGCCGCAAACACGAAGAGACCGCCGAGCCGTCCGCTCCCGACCCCACGCCCGAGTCCAGTGGGCCTGCCCCGGGAACGTACCTTCCCGAGGGCGACATCGGGTCCGGCCTGCCGTACGGCGCCCTGCCGTCCGCCGAGCCGCCCCGCGTCGGCGGCGGAGTCCACGAAGGCGACGACTTCTACGCCAGCCTCTTCGCCGACGCACCCGCCGCGGCGTACCAGGCGACCGACGACGACCAGGACTGGGAAACCGCCGAACAGGCCTCCTGGTCCGGCCAGGACGCCACCAGCGAGTACAACCCGTTCGCCGACGCCACCCCACCCGAACGCGAATGGGTAGGCGGCACCTGGATCAACGGCCAATGGATCGAAGCCCCCGCCGACCCGAGCCCCACCTCACCCTTCGCCCCCAACCCGTCCGACGCCCCCGCCCCCGACGCATCTGCCCCCGCCTCCGAGTCCGGCCCCGCGCCGGCGGCCCGGCCCGACTCGCCCGCCGCACACCTGTCCTCCGACGCCTCCGTTGCAGCGCCGGTCGTGCGCCCGTCCTCTGACGGGTCCACGTTCGCGCGCGGGGCAGAGCCTGGCTCGCCCACCGCACACCCGTCCTCAGCCACGCCCGCCTCCGCGCCCGCGTCGCATCCCGAGTCGGACTCCGCAGCGGCACAGTCTCAGGAGCCGACGACACGCTCACCTGCACCGACAGACCCCGACGACGACGCCCCCACAGCGGAAATCGCCGCCGTCATCGACCCCACCGAAGAGGAAGACGACCCCGCCTCCTTCACCGGCCCGTCCCCCTTCGCCCCCCAACCGCAGCCCACCCGCCCCACCACCCCCGCACCCACCCCACCCGCCGCCAGAGCCCACCCCGGCGCCCCCGAGAAGCAGTACGACGACCCCACCACCGAACACATCACGCCACTCCCGCCGTACGACGACCCCACCACGGAGCACATCACCCCACTCCCGCCGTACGCCGACCAAGCACACAAGCACCCCGACCGGCCTCATCAGCACGACGCCGACGCCCCGGAACGCTCCAAGTCGTCGCTGCACTCCAACGAGCCGATCCGCGAGCACGCCCAGCCGTCCCGCGAGCACCCCGAGCCGACCCGCGCGCACGCCCAGCCGTCCCGCGAGCGCCCCGAGCTGTCCCGCGAGCAGGCCGAGCGGTCACCGAGGTTCGACGCCGGCGCCACCGACCGCTCCGAGCTGTCCGCGCCGTACGACGAGCCTGCGGTCGACCTCTCCGCGTCTCAGCAACACCTGGACGACGCCGAAGACGACCCGACCGCCGAGATCCCCGTGGTGACCGACCCGGTCGACGCCGCGGAAGCCAACCTCGCCCACGAGCACCCCGCGCCGGAGCACACCAAGCGTGAAATGCTGCCGGGACCGGAGCGCGGGGCGGAGCCGGAAATGCTGTCGGGCCGCGAGCACCAGCCCGAGCCTGGGATGCTGTCGGGTCCGCATCACCGGACCGGGTCGGAGGAGCTGTCGGGTCCGGAGCGCCGGACCGAGCCGGAGCAGCTGTCGGGTCCGGAGCGCAGGTCCGAACAGGAGATGCTGTCGGGGCCTGCGTTGCGGTTCGACGTGCCGGTGGATGTGGACGCCGAGGAAGACGAGGTCTACGGGGCGGCGCCGGCGGCTAAAGCTCAGGTTGACCCTCACCCTCAACCTCAGCCCTGGCCCCAACCACAACCCCAGCCCGAGCCGTGGCCGCAGCCCGAGCCTCACCCCGCGCCGTGGCCGGGTCCCGACCCGTACCCACAACCGAACCCGCAACCCCACCCCACGCCCGGTCCAGACCCGACGCCGAGACCGGCCCCCGGACCGGGCCCCACGCCGGACCCGCGACCGCAGCCCACTCCAGGCCCCACGCCGGAGCCGGACCCTGCGCCGTGGCCCGAACCCGAGCCGCAACCCACCCCGGAGCCCACGCCCGAACCAGACCCCGAGCCCTGGCCCGAACCGGAGCCAGAGCCGGCCCCGGAGCCAACCCCAGAGCCCTGGCCCCACCCAGGCCCACGCCCGGACCCCGTACCTGAGCCCGAGCCAACTCCGTGGCCGGACCCCGAGCCGTCGCCGAACCCCGATCCCATGCCCCGGCCCGAGCCCACCACCCACGTGGCCGCGGCGGCGCACACCGAGCACGGCACCCGGTACGACGAGCAGGCAACCCAACCCGCCTCAGCAAACCAGCCGAGCCACGAGCACGCTGCCCGGCTACATCGCGCTGAGCCGGACGGGTACGGCGTGCACGCCGCGGACGTGCACGAGCACGCTGCCCGGCTACATCGCGCCGAGCCGAACGGGTACGACGAGCACGCCGTGAGCCCGCCAGCCGCTGACGTGAACGAGCACGCTGCCCGGCTACACACCGCCGAGCCCAGCGGGTACGACGAGGAAGCCGCAGACCTGAGCGAGCACTCGGCTCGATCCCAGGACGCTCACTCAAGCGGGTACGACGACCACGCGGCTCGGTCCCAGGACGCTCACTCAACCGGGTACGACGACGCGGCTCGGTCGTGGGGCGATGGGCTGTCGGGCACGGATGACGACGACGAGCCGACCAGCTTTGTGCCGGTTGTGGTCGATGACGGTCCCGAGGTCGGCGCGCCGGTGGAGAAGTTGGTCGCCCCGGCGCCCGCGGCGGGGCGGATGTCCATTCCCGGCCTCGGCCTGGTCGGATCGGACGGGCCGCGGATTCAGCCTGCTGCGGGATCGATCGAGGAGGCGATGCGGGCCGAGTTCGAGCGGCCTCGGCCGCGCCCGAAGGAGTCGGAGGCGTTCGAGGCGCTGCATGCCTGGTGCCGGGCCCGGACCGCGATCGTGCCGTCCGGCTTCACCATTCAGGTCCAGGTGCTCGACCCGAGCGCGCCGTCGTACCGGTTCGACCTGGAGCCGCCCGAGGTGGACGACCCGGAGTACGCCGCCGACAAGCTCAGCGGGCTGCTCGGTGACCTGTGGATCACGGAGGCGGCGGGGGAGCAGGGCGGCTGGTTGTTCGCGCGGATCGACGCGGCCGGCCGGACGTTGCGGATCGACCGGTGGTACGACCAGGTCCCGGACTGGTGGGACAACCCGGTCGAGGAGCGGCTCGACCTCTACGGGCTGGTCCGGCGGCTGAACGACCGCGGTCCCGAGTGGCAGCCGTCGTACCTGGAGAGGCTGTACACGACGGCGAGATAGCGTTGTCCGCATGCTTCTCAGGATCTTCACCGAACCCCAGCAAGGTGCCTCGTACGACGATCTGCTCGCGGTGGCACGCAAGACCGAGGAGAACGGGTTCGACGCGTTCTTCCGGTCGGACCACTACCTGGTGATGGGCGACCACGACGGCCTGCCGGGGCCGACCGACTCGTGGATCACGCTCGCCGGGCTCGCCCGGGAGACGAGCCGGATCAAGCTCGGCACACTGGTCAGCTCGGCCACGTTCCGCCACCCCGGCGTGCTCGCGATCTCGGTCGCGCAGGTCGACCAGATGAGCGGCGGCCGGGCCGAGCTCGGTCTCGGCGCCGGCTGGTACGAGGCCGAGCACAAGGCGTACGGCCTCGACTTCCCGGACACCCCGGGCCGCTTCGACCTGCTGACCGAGCAACTCGAGCTGATCACCGGCCTGTGGGACACGCCGGTGGGGGAGAAGTACGACTACGCCGGCAAGCACTACCAGATCTCAGATTCGCCGGCGCTGCCGAAGCCGGTCCAGCAGCCGCACCCGCCGATCATCGTCGGTGGCGCGGGCAAGAAGCGTACGCCGGCGCTCGCGGCGCAGCATGCGGCCGAGTTCAACGCCGGCTTCCGCTCGGTCGAGGACACCGAGACCCTGTTCCAACGCGTCCGGGCGGCCTGCGACGCGGTCGGCCGCGACCCCGGCACGCTGGCGCTCTCCACCGCGCACACCGTCGTCGTCGGCAAGGACGACGCCCAGGTCAAGCAGCGCGCCGAAGCCATCGGCCGCGACGTCGAGGACCTGAAGGCCAACGCGATCGCCGGCACCCCCGCCGAGGTCGTCGACCGCCTCGGCCAGTTCGCCGCCGTCGGCTCAACCCGCCAGTACGTCCAGATCATGGACCTCCAAGACCTCGCCCACCTCGACCTCATCGCCGCCGAAGTCCTGCCCCAGGTCTCCTGAGCGCTTCTAACCCGGAATAACGCCACCGTTATTCCGGGTTAGACTGGCTAAGTCGGAATAGCTCCGGCGTTGTTCCGACTTGGGGCACTCATGGACATCGAGCACACCGGTACGGCGGACGCCGAGGGAATGTTTCCGGCGGGCGACTCCGCCTGGCCGGCGCACGTCCCCGAGGTGCGGCCGTGGCGCCAGCGCAGCCGAGGCGGGACCGCGGCTGACCGCATGCTCCGCGAGGTGGTCACGATGCGACCGCCGCTGATCGGACATCGCGACGTACGGCTCAACACCGACCTGGTGGCCGCCATGGAGACGTGCGTTGTCGAGATCGCTGCGCTTGACCATTCGTACGGCGGTGAACTGGCAGCGCTCGAGACGCTTCTCCTGCGCACGGAGTCGGTGGCCTCGTCGAAGATCGAGCAGATCGATGCGTCGGTCGACGACTTCGCGAGGGCGCTGCACGGGATCAAGTCGAATCCCTCGGCGACGTCGATGGCCGCGTCCACGGCCGCCCTGGCCGCGCTGATCCGCTCCGTCGACGACGGCGCGGACATCGAGACGTCGATGATCCTGATGGCGCACCTGGCCCTGATGGTCGACGACCCGCACGAACACGCCTACGCAGGCCGCTTTCGGGACATGCAGAACTGGATCGGTGGTAGCGACCACTCGCCGCGGAACGCGGTCTACGTGCCGCCGCCACCGGAGACCGTGGACGAGTACATCGCCGATCTCGTCGTCTTCGCCAACCGAACCGATCTGCCGGCGGTCGCCCAGGCCGCCGTCGTACACGCCCAGTTCGAGTCCGTGCATCCGTTCACCGACGGCAACGGGCGCATCGGCCGCGCCTTGATCAACACGGTGCTCCGCCGCCGCGGAGCGACCCGGCGCGTGGTCGTCCCGTTGGCCTCCGCGCTCGTGGCGCGCCGCGACGACTACTTCGGTGTTCTGGGCGCGTACCGCGAAGGCCGGATCGAGCCGATCATCCGTTCGTTCACCGAGGCATCCACGATCGCGGCCCGCGAGTCCCGGGTGACCGCGGCCAGGATCGCCGAGTTGCAGTCGGCGTGGCGGGACAAGGTGGGTACCCGTCGAGGGAGTGCGGCCGGCCGGCTGCTCGACGGTCTGCTCTCGGCGCCGATCTTCTCGGCGACCGAGGCCGAGGAGGCGATCGGTGGTGCCACCAGCAGTGTGTACGCCGGGATCGAGCGACTGCGCGACGCCGGCGTCATCCGCCCGCTCACGAACCGGACGCGGAACCAGATCTGGGGAGCAGCGGATCTGTTGGACGAACTGGAGGACCTCGCCGCCCGGATCGCCGCGGCCGCGCGATGACGCCACCGCGTTGTCCACAGGGCCGAAGTTGAGGTGATGGGGTGGCTCGATGTCGTGTATCTTGATGTCGAGAGAGTTTGTGGAGAGGTTAGGGGAGCCTGACCTCGCGGCCGGGCGGGGTGCTCGGCAGGATGGGTTCAGCGGAACAGGACCGGATAGAGGAGCAGGTTGATGGCGAGCGTCGACAGCTTCGGTGCCAAGGGTGCACTCGAGGTCAACGGACAGTCGTACGAGATCTTCAGGTTGGCGGGTATCGAGGGCGCGCAGACGCTGCCGTTCTCGCTCAAGGTGCTGCTGGAGAACCTGCTGCGCACCGAGGACGGCGCGAACATCACCGCCGAGCACATCACCAAGCTCGGCAACTGGGACCAGAACGCGGCGCCCGACACCGAGATCCAGTTCACCCCGGCCCGGGTGATCATGCAGGACTTCACCGGCGTCCCGTGTGTGGTCGACCTGGCCACGATGCGCGAGGCGGTCGCCGAGCTCGGGGGTGACCCGACCAAGATCAACCCGCTCGCCCCGGCCGAGTTGGTCATCGACCACTCGGTGATCATCGACGTCTTCGGCCGGCAGGACGCGTTCGAGCGCAACGTCGAGCTGGAGTACGAGCGCAACCGCGAGCGCTACCAGTTCCTCCGCTGGGGCCAGACGGCGTTCGACGAGTTCAAGGTCGTCCCGCCCGGCACCGGCATCGTGCACCAGGTGAACATCGAGCACCTGGCCCGGACGGTCATGGTCCGCAACGGCCAGGCGTACCCGGACACCTGCGTCGGCACGGACAGCCACACCACGATGGTCAACGGCCTCGGCGTACTCGGCTGGGGCGTCGGCGGGATCGAGGCCGAGGCCGCGATGCTCGGCCAGCCGGTGTCGATGCTGATCCCGAAGGTCGTCGGCTTCAAGCTCACCGGCGAGGTGCCGGCCGGCGCGACCGCGACCGACGTCGTCCTGACGATCACCCAGATGCTGCGCAAGCACGGCGTGGTCGGCAAGTTCGTGGAGTTCTACGGCGACGGCGTCGCGGCGGTGCCGCTGGCGAACCGCGCCACCATCGGCAACATGAGCCCGGAGTTCGGCTCGACCTGTGCGATCTTCCCGATCGACGACATCACCCTCGACTACCTGCGGCTGACCGGGCGGTCGGAGGAGGACGTCGCGCTGGTCGAGGCGTACACCAAGGAGCAGGGCCTCTGGCACGACCCGGCCGTCGAGCCGCGGTACTCCGAGTACCTCGAGCTCGACCTGTCGACCGTCGTCCCGTCGATCGCCGGCCCGAAGCGGCCGCAGGACCGGGTCGAGCTGAGCGAGGCCAAGGAGGCCTTCCGCGGTGCGCTGACCGACTACGCGACCGAAGAGCTGGACGTCGACCCGTCCGAGACCGGGAGCTTCCCGGCCAGCGATGCGCCGAACGGTCACGGCAGCACGGTGAACGACGAGCCGCATGTGCCGCACGGCGGTCCCGACCGCCCGTCGAACAAGACCACGGTCAGTCTCGAGGGCCAGGAGATCGAGCTCGACCACGGCCACGTCGTGATCGCGAGCATCACCTCGTGCACCAACACGTCGAACCCGTCGGTCATGCTGGCGGCCGCACTGCTGGCGAAGAACGCGGTCGAGAAGGGTCTCGCCTCGAAGCCGTGGGTGAAGACCTCGCTCGCGCCCGGGTCGAAGGTGGTCACCGACTACTACGAGAAGGCCGGCGTCACGCCGTACCTGGAGAAGCTCGGGTTCCACCTGGTCGGCTACGGGTGCACCACCTGCATCGGTAACTCCGGCCCGCTGCCGGAGCCGATCTCGGCCGGGGTGCAGGAGGCCGACCTGGCGGTCGTCTCCGTGCTGTCCGGCAACCGGAACTTCGAGGGCCGGATCAACCCGGACGTGAAGATGAACTACCTGGCCAGCCCGCCGCTGGTGATCGCCTACGCGCTCGCGGGCACGATGGACTTCGACTTCGAGACCGATGCCCTGGGCAAGGACCAGGACGGCAACGACGTGTTCCTGAAGGACATCTGGCCGAGCGCCGACGAGGTCGAGGCGACGATCGCGAGCTCGATCAACAAGGAGATGTTCACCAAGGACTACGCCGACGTGTTCGCCGGTGACGAGCGCTGGCAGTCGCTGCCGACGCCGGAAGGCAAGACGTTCGCCTGGGACCCCGAGTCGACGTACGTGCGCAAGCCGCCGTACTTCGAGGGGATGGCGAACGACCCGGCTCCGGTCGAGGACATCGCCGGCGCCCGGGTGCTCGCGAAGCTGGGCGACTCGGTCACCACCGACCACATCTCCCCGGCGGGCTCGATCAAGGCCGACAGCCCGGCCGGCAAGTACCTCGCCGAGCACGGCGTCGACCGCAAGGACTTCAACTCGTACGGGTCGCGTCGCGGCAACCACGAGGTGATGATCCGCGGCACGTTCGCGAACATCCGGCTGCGCAACCAGATCGCCCCCGGCACGGAGGGCGGCTTCACCCGCGACTTCACCAAGGACGACGCGCCGGTCACCACAATCTACGACGCGGCGCAGGCGTACGCCGAGGCCGGGACGCCGCTGGTGATCCTGGCCGGCAAGGAGTACGGCTCGGGGTCGTCGCGGGACTGGGCCGCCAAGGGTACGGCGCTGCTCGGGGCGAAGGCCGTGATCACCGAGTCCTTCGAGCGCATCCACCGGTCGAACCTGATCGGCATGGGCGTGCTCCCGCTGCAGTTCCCCGACGGCGAGACCGCGGAGTCGCTCGGCCTGACCGGGGAGGAGACGTTCGACATCACCGGCGTGACCGCGCTGAACGACGGCGAGATCCCGCGCACGGTGCACGTCAAGGTGACGTCGCCCGACGGCTCGGAGAAGGAGTTCGACGCGGTCGTCCGCATCGACACCCCCGGCGAAGCCGACTACTACCGCAACGGCGGCATCCTGCAGTACGTCCTACGCTCCCTGATCGCCAGCTGACCGCGCGAGGAGCCGGCCGACACCCACCGGCTGGCTCCAACCCGCGGTCGGCACTCGTCGGCCGGCTGGAACCTCGGTCGGCTCCGACGCCGGTCCGGCCCGACCTCCGCCTATCTCTGTGGCTGGTGGCGGCCGCGGTCGGGCTGGGGTTGGGTCGGGGCGGCCGGTGATGCGGTTGGGCCGGGGTCGAGGCGCTTCGCGGTGGTGAGGGGCGCCTGGGCGCGGAGTACGTCGCCCGGAGACAGCTCCCGCCGCCCGGCGGACACCGCGGCTGCGTCCGGCCTGGCCTCGCCGAGGGTGTGGGCAGACCGGATCACGCTGTCGGCGGCAGCGCGTCCGACGTCTGCACCCCAGCTCTCGGCCGGCCCGACCGAGGTGATGGTGAGCGGCCGCAGTGACGACAGCCGGCTCCACTCGAGAACCGCTTGACGGCTCGCATCCTTGTAGACCGCCTCGGCCGCCTCCGGCGCGAGCCCGGACAGCACACCCGGGTGATCCTTGTCGGCGACCAGCTTGAACGCCAGACTCCACCGGGATTGCTTGGCCTGCGTCAGCAGTGAGTCGAACACGTCGTCGCGTCCACGGTCCGCAGCGTCCGCCACCCGCTCGACGAATCCCCGGGCCGCCGCGGTCCGGGTCTCCGACCCCGGGTTCACCCGGAACGGCCCGGCCATGCCCCGGGCGAGACCGTGACCGTTGATCGCGGCCGCCTCCGGCGGATCCTCGACGTACACCTCGGCCAACCCGTTCTCGGTCAGGACGTCCGCAGCGATCTCGTAGGCCCGCTGCTCCGCCAACGCCTGGTCGAGGCTTCGCGCCGCCGGAGGAAGCCCGCTGTCCAGGGTCCCGGTCGCATCGACAGCCGCCGTCGTGCTCCGGCTGCTCTGCCGGAGCGCCTCGTAGATCACGGTGTACGCCGCATCCCGCGCGGCCCGCGGATACCACCACCGCGCGTCTCGGCCGCCGTCCGCCCGGGTCAGCGGGTCGAGGACGTTGCGTGGATGCAGATGGATCGTGCCATCGAGATCGGACCGGCTCCGCTGCCGCGCGACGGTCGAGAGTACGTCGATGTCGCCGTTCCACCGCTGAGAGCGGGTCGCGCCGACCCGCCGATGAGTCGACTCGATGAGGCCTGCAACCACCCGATAGGCGTCCGACGAAGGATCCAGGAGAGCCATCCGACGAACCTACGAGATCGCCGGGCCGACCAGAACTGTCCGTGGGTCGCGGTTTACTAACGACATGACTCCGCGGGAGATCGTGCTCGAGGCGTGCGCGCAGCACGGCGAGGATGCGGTGATCGACTTCGCGATCGCCGTACTCACCGGTGAGGTGAGCCCGGAGGAGGCGTTCACGACCGAGGTCGGCAAGCTGAGGTGGCTGGTCGGGCCGACCGTTGGCGGGTGGGCGAAGCTCGACCCGGTCAACTTCTACTGGGCCCGCGTCTGGGCCGCCCGGATCTTCCTGTACGTCTGGCGCGACGACGCGATCGACGCCTTGCTGGTCGCGGCCGGCGACCCGGCCTGGCGGGTCCGCGAGCACGTCGCCCGGATCACCGCTCAGCGCGAGCTCGGTCAGCTGGTGGACGCGCTGCTGCCGGGCCTGGTGTTCGAGCTGCCCCGGGTCCGCTCGACCACCGCCCGGGCCGTGGGCGCCGCCGGCGAGGCCGAGCATGCCGAAGCACTGCAGGACCTTCTCGACGATCCCGACCACACCGTTCGGGCCGCCGCCGAGAAGGCCCTCGACCGGATGGAAGCCCGGCTCGACCGCAGCCTCCGCTGACGCGCCGTCGGTGCACGCGTCGGAGCGGAGGCTGCGGCCGCCCGTCACTACTTGCCGAGCAGGTTGAGCTTCTCCAGCAGCAGCGTCTGTGCCCGCAGTTGTGCCGACGTGGTAGCCGGGTTGAGCCGGAGCGACTCGGCCTTGGCCATCACGGCTCCGAAGGTGCTGTCCGGGCGCAGGTCCAGGTTGGTGTCGACCCGCGTACCGAGGTCGAACGAGCCGTCCGCGAAGTTCAGCCAGGCTGCCAGCGCCTGCCGGTCGAACTCACGCTTCGGGTTCAGCAACTGGATGTTCAGCACCGCGTGTGCCTTGGCGATGGTCGACACGTCCGTCGCCTCGGAGAACACCGGACTCATGTGCTGCGCCACCTGCAGATAGCAGTTCAGCGTGCTCACCGGCAGGTCGAGCGGCGGCACCCGCGGCCCCGGCCGGGTCTGCAGGAACCAGAGCGGCGCGATCCGGGTCAGGTGCGAGTTCCCGGTGACGATCACCCGGGCGGTGTCCGCACTCGTCCCGCCGTCGTCGTCCCTCGACGCGAATCCGACCTGGTAGCTGCATGCCGACCCGAACACGTGCGACTTGCTGTCCGACACGTCCCGCGGCTGCACGCTCGGGCTGTTCGCCGGATCCGTCCCCGGCGGGTTGACCAGGTAGCCGGTGGTCGTCCCGGTCGACCCGTCACCCCAGTTCCAGGTCAGCGCGAGATCGTCGCTGCCCGGGTCGGTCGACCGTCCCTTGAAGCTCACAGGCTGCCCACGATGAGCGACGTACGTCGGTACGCCGTTGACGACCGGGACACCCGTTTCGTCGATCGCCGCGGTCGGCGCCACGTTCGTAACCTGCAGCGGGAAGGACGCCGTCCCGACCCCGCCGTCGTCGTCGGTCACCGTCGTACCCACGGTGAACGAGCCGTTGTCGCCGTACGCGCGGCTGCCGGTGACGTCACCACGGTCGGCCGGGGCGCCGTCGTTGGTCAGCAGCAGCGAGCCGGCGGACGGTGCGTCGAAGCCCCAGTCGACCTGGGACGAGTACGTGTCACCCCAGCCCGGGTCGACGAACGACGCCTTCGTGGTGAGCGTCGCCCCCTCGGCGATGGTCGTGACCTGAGCCGGGTCGACGGTGACCGCGGGCGCGACGTTGGCGACGGTGAGCGCGAACGTGGTCGTGGCCGTCTCGCCCTTGTCGTCGGTGGCGGTGATCGTGACGGTGCGGCTCTGGGTCGGTCCGTCGTTCGTGCCGAAGGTCCAGGACCACCGGCCCGGGCCAGTGGTCGTCACCGTGCCGCTGGATGCGGACAGGGTGACCGGACGTCCCTCGGGGTCACCGAAGCTGCCGGCGTTGGCGGCCGCGGTTCCCTCGTTGACGGCGACCGTCGGCTGGTCGGCGCCGACGCTCGGCGGGTTGTTGCCTTCCTGCAGCGCCGCGAGCAGGTCGATCCGCGGGGTGGTGACGTTGGTCCCGCCGCTGGCGTAGGTGATGTCCACGCCGGTGTCGCGCAGGTAGCCGAGCAGCGTGGCCGCGGTCGCGGCCGGGTACGCCTGCCGGAGCCCGGCGAGGGCACCGGCCACGTGCGGTGCGGCCATCGACGTCCCTTGGAAGCTCGCGTACGTGTCGTCCGGGATCGAGGACACCACCGACGTCCCCGGGGCGAACAGGTCCAGCATCGCGCCGCGGTTCGAGTAGCCGGCCGGAGTGTCCACGTCGTTGCCGCTGGCATCGGCGTCGATCGCGCCGACGGCGACCGCGGTCGAGACGCAGGCGGGTTCGCCGACGCCGGCCGGGTGGCCTTCGTTCATCGCCGAGATCGTCGTGGTGATGCCGGCCGACAGCAACAGGTCGATCGACGCCTTCGTCGTACTGGTGTCGCAGGCCGTGCTCTGGTTGCTGTCGTCGCCGCCGCTCAGGTTGGCCGCGGCGATCGTGAAGGTGTTCCGCAAGTCGTAGACCCGCTGCATGCCGGCGATGAAGTCGGAGTAGAAGAACCGCACGCACGGCGGTGCGCCGTCACATCCGGTGTTCTGCCGGTGGTAGATCTGGATCGCGATGATGTCCGCGTCCGGCGCGACTCCGTTGCCCGGGTCACCGGTCGCCGCGGCGGTGCTGCCGGCCGCGATCCCGGCGACGTGGCTGCCGTGGGTGCAGATGTTCGCCGTACCGTTCAGGCACTGGGCGGTCTCGGCGTCCGCGGACCCGGTACCGGTCTGGCTGGCGGTGCCGTCCGGGCAGAGTGACGCCTGGTTGGCCGCGTCGCTCACGCTCGAGTAGCACGCCTCGGAGACGATCCGGCCGGCGAAGTACGGGTGGTCGACGTCGATCCCGGTGTCCAGGATCGCGACGGCCTGGTTGTCGCCGTCGAAGCCGAGCGTGTGCACCCGGTCCGCCCGGATGAACGGGATGCTGGAGGCCAGCGACGGCCCGCCGACCTTGTCCTCCTCGATCGCGACCACGTCCGGGTCGGCGGCGAGTTCCTCGAGCGCTTCCTTGTCCGCGTCCAGGGCGAGCAGCGGGAAGGAGCGGTAGCTGCGGTTGATCTCGGTGGTGCCCTCGTCGATGTTGTCGAGCACCCGCTGCTTGGCGCCGAGCTCGTCGACCTTCACGATCACCCGGACCGACCCCTCGTCCTCGGCCTCGGCGATCAGCCGGCGCTCGTTCGGGTCCGGGGTCGGCGAGGCGCCGTACCCGGGTGCGGCGACGCCGAGCGTCGCGAGCGTGACCAGGGCGGCGGCCCCGGCCGTGAACAGACTTCGGATTCTCATCGATTTCCCCCAAATGTGTCTGGCCAGGCCCCACCGCCCGACGACTCATCGTGTCCGGCCGGCTTCAGAAAGCCTTAAAGCCGGATTCCGGAAACCTGAAAGCCGCCGTACGTCACCCAGTGGCCATCTGGATGTCAGCCGCCGCACATCGTTGACGGGAACGGTCGGGCGCATGGAAACCTCCCGTAGATCCGTCCTGAGAGCCGGTCTGGCTTCCACCGCGGCCGTCGCCGGCCTGACCCCCGCCCTCACCACGCCCGCCACCGCCGCGGCCACGCCGGTCCGGCAGAACCCCTTCACCCTCGGCATCGCCAGCGGCGACCCGTGGCCGGACGGGTTCGTGCTGTGGACCCGGCTCGCCGTCGACCCGGTCGCGCCCGACGGTCTCGGCGGCATGCCGAGCCGCGCGTACGCCGTCCAGTGGCAGGTCGCCGCCGACTCCCGGTTCCACCACGTGGTCCGATCCGGGGTCGCGGTCGCCCGGCCGGAGCACGCCCACGCCATCCACGTCACCGTCCAGGGCCTGCGGCCCGGCCGTGAGTACTACTACCGCTTCCGCGCCGAGGGCCACGTGTCCCGCACCGGCCGGACGCTGACCGCCCCGGCCCGGGGCACCATGCCGCGCGAGCTGCAGATGTCGTTCGTCTCGTGCTCGCAGTTCGAGCACGGCTGGTTCACCGCGTACCGGCGGCTCGCCGAGGACCGTCCGGACCTGGTGCTGCACCTGGGCGACTACCAGTACGAGTACACCAAGGGCACGTACGTCGCTCCCGGCGGCAACGTCCGTGACCACGACGGCCCGGAGACCACCGACCTGGCGTCGTACCGGCAGCGGCACGCGCAGTACAAGACCGACCCGGACCTGCAGGCCGCGCACGCGGTCGCGCCCTGGCTGGTGGTCTGGGACGACCACGAGCTCGACAACAACTGGGCCGACGAGGTGCCGGAGAAGCCCGAGGACGGCTTCCTGGCCCGGCGGGCGGCCGCGTTCCAGGCGTACTACGAGAACATGCCGCTGCGGGCCTCGTCGAAGCCGCGCGGGATCGACCTGCAGCTGTTCCGCCGGGTCAAGTGGGGCGAGCTGGCGACCTTCCACATGCTCGACACCCGGCAGTACCGCGACGACCAGGGCTGCGGCGACGGCTACAAGGACTGCCCGGCCGCCGTCGACCCGAAGCGCTCGATCACGGGGGAGCGGCAGGAGAAGTGGCTGATCGACGGCTTCCGCCGGTCCGAGGCCCGCTGGGACATCCTCGGCCAGCAGGTGTTCTTCGCCCAGCGCGACAACAACTCCGGCCCGCTCAAGGTGACGTCGATGGACTCCTGGGACGGGTACGTCGCCTCCCGCGACCGGATCACCCGTGGCTGGGTCGACGCGCGGGTGCGGAATCCCGTCGTCCTGACCGGTGACGTGCACGCGCACTGGGCGTCCGACCTCAAGCTGGACTACGACGACCCGACGTCGCGGACGGTCGGCTCGGAGCTGGTGTGCTCGTCGATCACCAGCGGCGGCGACGGCGCCGACTCGCCGACGGGCTCACACCCGTGGTTCGCCTGGAACCCGCACCTGCGCTTCCAGAACAACCTCCGCGGCTACGTGAACACCACGATCACCCGCGAGTCGATGGTCGCCGACTTCCGCACGGTCCGCGCGGTCCAGTCGAAGGACGCCGAGGTCTTCACCCGGGCCCAGTTCACCATCGAGGACCGCGAGCCCGGCCTCCACCTCACCGCCGACAACCCACCGGCCGCCGCCCGCACGCTGGCCGCCGCCGCCGACGACACGGTGGCCTGGGAGACGGCCCGCCCGTAGTGCCTGAACCGGCGGTGAGCCCAGCGTCCCTGGGCTCACCGCCGGCTTTTCACTCGGCGAGAGCGGCGCGGAGCTTGTCGGCGTACTCGGCTGCCTCGGCGTCGTCGGCGTACTTGGTGCGGGGCCAGAAGAAGCCGCGCAGGCCGTCGCCCTTCGTCCGCGGGACGACGTGCACGTGCAGGTGCGGGACGGACTGCGAGACCACGTTGTTGACGGCAACGAACGAGCCCTGCGCGCCGAACGCCGTACGCACGGCCGCCGCGACCGACCTCGCCGCGCCGAACAGCGGCACGGTCAGCTCGTCCGGCAGCTCGACCAGCGTCGCGACGTGCTCGCGCGGGACGAGCAAGGTGTGCCCCTTGAACACCGGCCGGATGTCGAAGAACCCGACCACCTCCGGGGTGTCGAAGACGATCTGCGCCGGCGTCGTCCCGGCGATGATCGAGCAGAACAGACAGTCCGCCATCAGCCCAGCCTCTCGTCCACGAAGCACCAGCGCCACGTCTCGCCCGGCTCGAAGCTGCGCATCACCGGGTGCTTCGTGGCGGTGTAGTGCTGACTGGCGTGCTTGGCCGGCGACGAGTCGCAGCACCCGACGTGACCGCAGCCGAGACACAGTCGGAGGTGGACCCACGTCCCGCCGTCCGCCAGGCACTCCTCGCACCCGTCCGGCGTGTTCGGCGTCCGGACGACCGGTGCGCTCTCGAGATGCTCGCACACTCCGCCCGCCTGGTGCCGCACGCGCAGGTCCTCCGACCGCCCGCCGACGTCGTCGTCCTCCTCGCGGTCGAGCATCGACTCCTCGACGTCGAGCGCGATCTGGGCACGCTTCAGCACCTCGTCGTCGACCAGCCCTTCGTCCCGCACCTTGAGGATGTGCGCCCGTTCGGCCTCCAGCATCGACATCCGCAACCGCCGGTACGCCTCACTCGGCGTCTCGTACTCGCTCTCGGGCCGGCCGAGCCGCTCCCAGGCGGCCTGCGCCCGCGTCTCACCGCGCTGACGCAGTACGTCGATCACCTCGGGCGGATCGTCCGGAGTCGCGACCACGTCCAGCCGCTCCATCGCGGCCCGGTGCGCCCCTTGCAGTACGGCGGCCTGCTGCAACGCATCCTCCGCCGGATCCGGACCGGGCAGCCGCAGCCGCCGTACGAGCCATGGCAGGGTCGACCCCTGCAGCAGCAGCGTGCCCGCGGTGACGGCCAGCGCGATGAAGACCAGCACCTCGCGATGTGGTGTGTCCTCGGGCAGGGTGAACACCGCCGCCAGCGTGACCACACCGCGCATCCCCGCCCACGACAGCACGATCAGGCTCTGAAAGGAGACCGGCCCCGGCCGGGAGCGCCCGAGGACCCGTCGGGACAGGAGCGTGGTCGGGATGACCCAGATCGGCCGGAGCAGGACGACGGCGACGAACACCGCGAGCGTCGTCACCGCGATCAGCCAGCCCGGCAGCGGGCTCTCGGCGAGGTCGTCGAGGATCCACCGCGTCTGCAGACCGATGAGGAGGAAGACCGTGTTCTCCAGCAGGAACTGGAAGGTCCGCCAGTTGGTCCGCTCCGACATGCGCGACTTGGCCGACTGGATGATCGGCGCCTTGTGGCCGAGCAGTAAGCCGGTGACGACGACGGCCAGTACGCCGGAGGCGTGCACGTAGTGGTTCTCGGCCGCGATGTAGGCGACGAACGGCGCGGTCAGGCTGAGCGTCGTGTCGAGCACCGGGTCGGTGAAACGCCGGCGGATCTTGGCCAGCACGATCGCCACGACCAGCCCGACCAGGACCCCACCACCGGCGGCCCGGAGGAAGTCGAGGCCGACGTCCAGGACGGTCGGGGTGACGGCCGCGGCGGCGATCGCCGTACGCAGACAGACCAGGGCGGTCGCGTCGTTGACCAGGCTCTCGCCCTCGAGGATGGTGACCACGCGGCGGGGGAGACCGACCCGCTTGGCGATCGCGGTCGCGGCGACGGCATCCGGGGGCGCGACCACGGCACCGATCGCGAACGCCGCCCAGAACGGCAGCGGCTCCTGGCCCAGGCCCTCGGCGACCGCGCCGAGTAGCCACCACGCGACCAGCCCGACGCCGAGCGCGGTGAACGCGACCAGGCCGACCGACAGCAGCCCGATCGACCGCCGGTGCTTGGTGAAGTCGACCAGGCTGGTCCGGATCGCGGCGGCGTACAGCAGGGGCGGCAGGAACCCGACCAGGACGACCTCGGGCTCGAGGTGGATCCGCGGGACGAACGGCAGGTACGACGCGGCGATGCCGATGACGACGAGAAGCAGGGGAGCCGAGATCCCGAGCCGCCGGGCGAGTGCGGCCCCGGCCGCGACCACGGCGACGAGGGCCACGACCTCGATCGCGATATGCACGCGCACAGTCTGGCAGCGCCCGGCGGGTTTCCGTGCCTCGGTTCGCCCACGGCTGAGCGTGGTACTGGCCGGGATCTGGTCAGGGTGCCCGCGGTCGTCTAGCGTGTGCGGAGCGAGATCCGCCGAGCACGGGGAGTGACAGAATGCGTCGTCGTACTGCCGCTCTGATCGGTGCTGTTGGTCTGCTCGCCTCCGCGTTGACGGCTCCGGCTCAGGCCGGATCCCCCTCGGCATCTGTGACCGACGCTTGTGTGGCCTCGGTGCCCGAGCCGGGGACGACGACGCCGGTGCGGATCTGCTACTCGCTGTTCAAGCCGGCCGGCGCTTCCGCGTCGCGGACCGTCCCGCTGATCCTGCACAGCCACGGGTGGGGCGGGAGCCGGACCAAGGACCCGGCCGCGTTCACGGCGTGGCTCGACGCGGGCTTCGGCGTACTCAGCTTCGACCAGCGCAGTTTCGGCGAGAGCACCGGCGTCGCCCACGTGATGAACCCGGACTTCGAGGGCCGCGACGTGATCAAGCTCGTCGACCTGGTCGCCGGCCTCGACTGGGTGACGCGGGAGGCGCCCGGGGATCCGCTGATCGGGGCGATCGGCGGGTCGTACGGCGGCGGGTTCCAGTTCGCCGGCGCATTCACCGAGTTGCGCGACTACGGCCGGACCCGCTTCGACGCCCTCGCGCCCGAGGTGACCTGGTGGGACCTGAAGGGCAGCCTCGCACCGGACGAGGCGGCCCGCACGATGTGGCTGTCCTTGCTGTACGCCGGTGGTGGCACCCACCTCCCGCCGTCGGTGTCGGCGGCGTTCGTGACCTTGATCGCGACCGGAGCCTGGCCGCGGGGAAAGGCCGGCCGGGACCTGGATGCGTTCTTCGCTCGCAACGGGCCCGCGTGGCACGTCGAGCAGGGCCGGAAGCTGGACATCCCGGTGCTGTCCGGTCAGGGGATCTCGGACAACCTCTTCAACCTCAACCAGGGTCTCGCGAACTTCGACCGCGCGCTGACCCCGCGTGCCCGGGCGCGCTCGATCTTCGTCGGTTACAACGCGGGCCACATGCTGCCGAGCGTGCTGCCGCCGGGCTGGGCGGTCGCGGGCGACCCGTGCTCGATCGCGCTGGGGTCGCCGACCTTCGCCGACCTCGCTGTCCGGTTCATGCGGTCCCGGCTGCTCGGCTCCGCGACCGGGCTGACCGGTGAAGGCGCCTACCACCTGTCGACCGCGGACGGCCGTTGCCTCACGCAACAGGGTCTGACCGCGAACTCGTCGTACCGGCTCGGCAAGATCGCCACACCCACCGGCGTCGGCCTGCCGGTGCACGTGAAGGTCGCCGCCGGGCCATTGACCGTCGCCGGCGTTCCGCGCGTCGACGCCCGCGTCTACACCGTGCTGCCGGATTCGGGCGTCTTCCTCGCGTTGAGCGTCGGCACGAATCCGCTGACCGCGAAGGTCGTGCAGAACAACACGATGCCGTTGCGCGAGCAGCGCGTGGTGAAAGGGGAGCGGCGGTCGATCGAGCTGCCGGCGATCGCGGTCGACGTACCCGCCGGGAAGAACCTCTATCTCACTGTGAGCCCGGTCGCCGACATGTACGCCGGTCAGCGCGGGCCGTTGCCCGGGGCGCTACTGCTGAAGGACACGACGCTGCGCGTTCACCGCATCCTGTCGAGGTAGGCCTTGTAGACGCTGAGGAACGGCTCCTCGGTCGCGACCTGGGTGACGAGCCGGTCGCACGTCGACCGGGCGGTCTCGATCACGTCGGCGGGATAGGAGTACTTCACCTGGTGCTCGGCGAACTCGTCCTCGTCGTCGACGATGATCGTGCCGTCGCGCTTCTTGATCACGTCCAGGTCGAGGTCCACCATCGTGAACACGTCCTCGCCGAACTCCACCGGCGTGGTGATGTCGCAGTAGATCTCGGTCGACCGAGGCTCGTCGTTGAACAGCGCGGTGAACCACTGGTCCCGAGGGAACAGCTGGACGTGGGCTTGCTGCTGCACGACCTCCGGCTCGTCGCCGCGTTGCGAGACCGACAACGCCGCCGCCCCGAGCCAGACGCCGTACTGGTCCTCGCCGAGGTACCGCATCCACTGATGCCAGTGCAGCGCCTCGTCGTACTTCCGGTAGACGACCCTCACATCCCGCATGCCGCCCAACCTATCCCGGCGACGGTGCCAGGACCGGCCTACTCCGACCGCCGGCCGAGGACGCAGAACTCGTTGCCCTCGGGATCCGCCAGCACGACCCACGACGCCTGTCCACCCTGACCGATGTCGACCCGCTGCGCGCCATGAGCCAGCAACCGAGCCACCTCGGCCTCCTGGTCGTCCGGCCGGAAATCGAGATGCAGCCGGCTCTTGCTCTTCTTGGCCTCCTCGAGCCGGACGAAGTCCAGCCCCGGCATCCGGTCCGGCGCCGGCCGGATCTCGTACTCGTCGTCCGACGAGTACACCACCACCCAGCCGAGCGCCTCGGCCCACCACTGCCCCAAGCGCGCCGGATCCGCCGAGTGAACGATGACCTGCTCCCATTCCAGACTCACGCCCCGACCCTAGCCGCACCGCCCAGTCCAAGCAGTCGATTTACCCCACTGCAACTTCCTGCAATTTCCCCCGCCCCTCTGGCCCCACCCCACCCCGCACCCCACGATGGTCAAGTCACCGCCTCACCACCGGTGAATCCCGCCCTCGTCGGCCAGGGGGGCACCTAGCCGACGAGGGCTTCCCCACGGCATCAACCGACTCACCCAGTCGAAGCCCAACTACGGGCGGCGGGGTGGTGAATGCAGCCCGGCGCTGCAGACGGACAGGAGGTGTCCGACCGTCCGGCCCGTTCGACATCCAGTTCACGCAGGGCCTGGTCGCCAGTGGACGTATACGTCCTGTCGCGCTGCCGCAAGCCCCAGCACGCTCCTAGCCGTGGTCGACTTGAGGTGAGATGGCCGCATCAGCCCAAGGGACGGGGAATGTGAAGGGTTCGCGCACCACTGGCAGTGTACTTGCAGGCGCTGCCACAGCTCTCCCGTGACCTCCCATCGGGCGCGGCGGCGTTCGCCTCACCCCCGGATCACTACGACTTCCGAACTGTTCGCTGCGTCAAGGATCTGGAGCTGAGCAAGGCAGGTCACGCGTCCGGCTGCCGAACTGGGAGGGTGATAGATGGGCTTCTCTGTGTCGTTCGACTCGCCAGTTCCGACCGGTGTGGCTCCGGCGTTCGCGGGGCGGGAGGCGGGAGATGACTACCAAACCCTTGTCGTGGAAGCGTGTAGCGCTCTCGCTGATGCTGGCGGCGGCAAGTTTCACATTGGCGGCTTCGGGAGTGACGAGTGGCCGCTCGATGTCGCCTACGACTTGTCGGCATTCATGGAACAGTTTCCGTTGCTTCTGGCGAGTGTGCGTGAGGGGCGCGAAGTCGAGGTGGATCTTTACTCGCAAGGTATCGAGCGGACTTTGACCTTCCGCCCGAGCGGGGATCTGGTGACGATTCACTGCGAGTCGCGGACCGATTGGGTTCCGAACCCCCAGCGCGAGAGCGTCGCGAGGAGCGAGCTGGTCGCGATGCTCTCGAAAGTGGCCGAGAACTTCGCGGGAGGGTTGAAGGCGATCGATTCCGAACTGTCGCAAGTTCCGCCGTTCGCGCGTTGGCTGGAGGGTGAGATCTAGCCTGCCTACTCGATCCCGCGTGGGGTGGTTTACCGGCTGAGGGTGCGGGTTTGTGCTAGGTAGGGTTTGTAGGCGGTGGTGAAGGGTTCTGTGGTGGTGATGTGGGTGGCTATCCAGGAGCAGGTGGCTTGGGCGGTGGCTACTACCTGGGGTGGGTAGTTGTAGAGGACCTGGTGTGCAACGAACTCGTCTTCGTCCATGACGCGCACGGTGCCGTCGCGGAGGAGGCGGATGTCGAGGTCGAGGTCGACGGTGGTGACGGAGTCGACGCCGAACTCGGCGGGCATGGTGATGTCGCAGTAGATGCGGGTGGCGTGCGGGTCGTCGTTGAAGAGGGCGCTCCACCACTGGCCGCGGGGGAAGAGCCGGACGCGGTGGTGGTCGATCGTGGTCCAGGTGCCGTCGGCGCGCCGGCCGCGGGTGCCGGGGACGGAGCCGACCCACAGGCCGTGCTCGTCCTCGCCGAGGCGGACCGCTTCCACCAGGCGGTGCGGCTGCCCGTCGTACTTGCGGAACAGCGTCCTCACCATCTCCACGCGATTACTCTAGGTGAAGATCGAACAAACCCGGCACCGCCCGCATCCCAGAGTGTGAGATACCACCCAGTCCCCGTGCGAGTTCGGAAACCGGGCGTGGGGTGCATAGACTCAAGCATTCGAGGACGACCCGCGGGAGGAGCTCGATGCGCGTGCTGGAGACGGTCGGAGGGCCGGCGGACCTCAAGAAGCTGACCGGTCAGCAGCTCACCGATCTCGCCGCGGAGATCCGGGATGTGCTGGTCGAGACGGTGTCGCGGACCGGCGGCCACCTGGGTCCGAACCTGGGCATGGTCGAGATCACGCTGGCGATGCACCGGGTGTTCGACTCGCCCCGCGACCGGCTCGTGTTCGACACCGGCCACCAGACGTACGTGCACAAGCTGCTGACCGGCCGCGCGCCGGAGTTCGGCACGCTGCGTCAGCAGGGCGGCCTCAGCGGCTACCCGAGCCAGGCCGAGTCCGAGCACGACCTGGTGGAGAACAGCCACGCCTCGACCGCGCTGTCGTACGCCGACGGTCTGGCCAAGGCGTACAAGCTGCGCAAGGAGGACCGGCACGTCGTCGCCCTGATCGGCGACGGCGGCCTGACCGGCGGCATGGCCTGGGAGGCGCTGAACAACATCGCCGCCGCCAAGGACCTCAAGCTCGTCATCATCGTGAACGACAACGGCCGCTCCTACAGCCCGACCGTCGGCGGCCTGGCGACGCACCTGACCAGCCTGCGCACGAACCCGCGCTACGAGAAGATCCTCGACCTGATCAAGAAGAACCTCGGCCGGACGCCGTACGTCGGCCCGCCGATGTACGAGGTGCTCCACGGCGTAAAGAAGGGCCTGAAGGACATGCTCGCCCCGCAGGGCATGTTCGAGGACCTCGGCCTGAAGTACGTCGGTCCCGTCGACGGCCATGACCGGCAGGCGATGGAGGACGCGCTGCGGAACGCGAAGTCGTTCGGCGGCCCGGTGATCGTGCACGCGGTGACCAAGAAGGGGTTCGGGTACGCCGCCGCCGAGCAGGACGAGGAGGACAACTTCCACCAGATCCGGCCGGCGTACAAGCCGCGCGGCTGGACCGACGTGCTGTCCGACGAGCTGGTCCGGATCGGCCACCGCCGCCCGGACGTGGTCGCGATCACCGCGGCGATGCTGCACCCGACCGGCCTGGCCGCGTTCGCGCAGGAGTTCCCGGACCGGATCTTCGACGTCGGCATCGCCGAGCAGCACGCGGTGACGAGTGCGGCCGGCCTGGCGATGGGCGGCATGCACCCGGTCGTCGGCCTGTACGCGACGTTCCTCAACCGGGCGTTCGACCAACTGCTGATGGATGTCGCGCTGCACAAGTGCGGCGTCACCTTCGTGCTCGACCGCGCCGGGGTCACCGGTGACGACGGCGCGAGCCACAACGGCATGTGGGACATGTCGCTGCTGCAGCTCGTCCCCGGTCTCCGGCTGGCCGCACCGCGCGACGGCAAGCGGCTCGAGGAGCTGCTCAACGAGGCGGTCGACGTCTCCGACGCCCCGACCGTACTGCGGTACGCGAAGGGCGAGGTGTTCCCGGACATCGACGCGATCGAGCGGATCGGCGAGCTGGACGTGCTGGAGCGCAGCGGCGACGACGTCCTGCTGGTCGGCGTGGGCTCGATGGCCGCGACCGCGATGGACGTCGCGCAGCGGCTGGAGGCGCAGGGGTTCGGGGTGACCGTGGTCGACCCGCGCTGGGTGAAGCCGGTCGACCCGAAGCTGGTCGAGCTGGCGGCGAAGGTCAAGTTCGTCGTCACTATCGAGGACAACGGCCGGGCCGGCGGCTGCGGGTCGATGATCTCGCAGGCGCTCCGGGACGCGGGCGTGACTACGCCGGTCCGCGACTTCGGCATCCCGCAGCAGTTCCTGGACCACGCCAAGCGGCCCGCCGTCCTGCAGGAGATCGGGCTGACCGGGCAGGAGCTGGCCCGGGACATCACCGAGCTGATCGCACAGCACTCCGGTGACGCGATCAGCGAGCCCGACCCGGCGAGTGGCCGGCCGGGCGGCGCCTGAGTCGGCCCACCATGACAGGGCCGGGGCGACACTCGGCGCCCCCGAGACGAAAGCACGCCGCCGCCAAGGGCACCCGGATCTGGCCACTGCTGCTGTCCCTGGTCCTCGTCACCGCCGCGGTCGCCGGCGGTCTCGCCCTGCACCGGTCGAGCGACCGGGCGTCCGGCAACGGCCAGGCCCTGCCGAGTACGCCGGACATCGATCTGGCCGCCCGCGCCGCGGCCGTGGACCAGGTGCTCCGCAAGCGCGCCCAGGCGGTGGTCCAGGACGACCGGGCCGCCTTCCTCGCTGACGTCGACCCGGGCAACAATACCCTCGTCGCCCGGCAGCAAACCCTCTTCGCGAACCTGCGCCAGTTCGGGTTCGCCCGGCTCGCCTACGAGCAGCTGAGCCAGCAGTACGACGACGCCGTGACCCGCAAGCACGGCCCGTCGACGTACCTGGTGGCGATCGCGATGACGTACCAGCTGCGCGGGATCGACGTCGTTCCGGTGCGGGCGATGCTCGGCTACACGTTCACCGAGCGGCCGGACGGCCGGTGGATGCTGGTGTCGGACACCGACCTGGACAAGCGGCTGCCGCGCGGCTCGCACCAGGAGGCCTGGGACACCGGCGAGGTCCTGGTCAAACGCGCCGCCCGGGTGCTCGTGGTCGTCGAGAAGGGCGAGGACGAGCTCGCGAACAGCCTGCTCGGCAAGGCGAGCAGCGCGGTCACGGCGGTCACGAAGAGCTGGCCCGGCGGCTGGAACGGCGCCGGCGTGGTGATCGCGCTCGACGACAAGATCGTCCGCGGCGCCGACTACACCGCGCCGAAGAACGCCGAGGACGCGATCGCGATGGCGACCTGGGTCTACCGGACCCTGCCCGGCGAGGTCAGCGGTGCGGGGGAGCGGGCCGACTCGTACGTCGTGGTGAATCCGCGCAACCGGTCGAAGGTCGACGCCCGCACGCTCGCGCACGAGTTCACCCACGTCGCCACCGCCTCGTACGGCGCCTACGCACCCCGCTGGCTGGTCGAGGGCGCGGCGACGTACGTCGAGTTCCTGCCGATGGACGGCGCGGAGAACCTGGCGCTCGGGAAGTACACCCAGGAAGTGCGGACGAAGTACCTCGCGAAGGCGAAGAGCCTGCCCGCGGACGCGGTGTTCTTCCAGACCTCCGACAGCTCGTACCCGCTGTCCTGGCTGGCCGTCGACTACCTCTTCGACCGCTTCGGCGGGACCGAGGTGGGCACGCTCTACCAGGAGCTCGCCGCCCTCGGCTCGACCCAGGCCGCACGCGACCGGATCATGCTCGAGCACCTCGGCCTGACCGAGGCCGACCTCTTCAAGGCCCTGAAGGCGGCAGCGGCCTGACGGCGTGTCGGTGGTGGAATCCGGGGAACCGAGTAGGGTAGCCGGGCTGCAACAGACGGGTACTCGGAGGATCGACCCGACGTGAGTGTGTCCACCCCTGGCGCCGAGCCGCCAGGCGCCCAGGTACCGCCGCACGGCCCTCGCCGCTGGCTGGGGTTGCTGGTGGCGGTCGCGCTGGTCTCCGGTGGGGTCGCATACACCGTTGAAGAGCGGGAACGGGATGCCCGGGCCAGGCCGCCGGCCACGGTGAGTCCGCCCGGCGCGAACCAGGTCACCAAGCCGTCGAAGACCGCCGCCGCGATCGCCGCCCGCCGGCTCGCGATCGACACCATCCTGATCCGTCGTGCCCAGGCGGTGCAGACCGTCGACGAGGCGCTGTTCCTGCAGGACATCGATCCGGCCGACCGGGCGCTGCGGGCCGAGCAGAAGGTGCTGTTCGCCAACCTGGTCGACCTCGGCTTCACCGAGCTCGGCTACAGCCAGGCCGAGGAACGGTTCGACCCGGAGGTGGTCAAGGCCCACGGCCGGACGACGTACCTGGTCCGGATCCTGATGCGGTACCAGATCCCGAAGGTCGACCTGGCGCCGGTCACCACCGAGCTCGGCTACACGTTCGTCAACGTCCGCGGCCGCTGGGTGCTCACCGACGACGACGATCTGGACGAGGACCTCGGCCCCGGTGCGCACCAGGAGGCGTGGGACCTCGGCCGGATCGAGGTACTGCGGGCGCCGCGCGTGCTGGCCGTGGTCGAGAAGGGGGACACCCGGCGCGGCCGGGCCATCGTCGCCGAGGCGACCGAGGCACTGGAACAGGTGACGGCGTACTGGCCGCGGAGGTGGCGGGGGTCGGTCCTCGTGATCGCGCTGGACGAGACCGACGTCCGCGACGCCCGGTTCGCCGACGAGGACATCGAGTCCGCCGCGAGTGCGGGGTCGACGTTCTCGTCGCTGCCCGGTCAGGACACCGCCGACGGCACGGTCGCCGGCGCGTACATCGTGGTCAACCCGAACGAACGCGACCGGGTGGACGAGATCCTGCTGTCGCACGAGATCACCCACGTCGCCACCGCCGACCTCGGCGGCTACGAGCCGCTGTGGCTGGCCGAGGGCGCGGCGGAGTACGTGGCCTGGCGGGGGATCGAGGCGATCAGCGGACCGGGCGAGGTCGGCAAGTGGGAGCAGGAGGTCATCGACGAGGCGCTGCCGGCGCTGGGCGCGCTGCCGAGTGACGCCGGCTTCTACCAGAACAACGCCGACGTGTACGGCGTCAGCTGGCTCGCCGTGCGCTTCCTGGTCCAGCGTCTCGGGCTCGACAAGGTCGCGGAGCTGTACGAGGACATGGCCAGGCACGGGATCGACCAGGCGTCCCGCGACCGGATCCTGTTCAGCCGCAGCGGTCTGACCGAGGCGACGTTGTGGACGTCACTCAAGTCCTATCAGCCGCAACGCTGAGTGGCAGTTTGACCTCGCGGTGTCAGAAGTGCAATCTCGAATGGTTCCGTCCAGTACGAGGAGGCGCAGATGAGTCTGTTGCGGAAGAAGACGATCGAGCAGTCGATCGCCGACACCGACGAGCCGGAGTACCAGCTCAAGAAACGCCTCACTGCCGTCGACCTGACGGTCTTCGGGATCGGCGTCATCATCGGTGCCGGCATCTTCACGCTGACCGGCCGGGCGGCCAAGACCTACGCCGGGCCGGGGATCGCGCTCTCGTTCGTCCTCGCCGCGGTGTGCTGCGCCCTGGCCGCGCTGTGCTACGCCGAGTTCTCGTCCACGGTGCCGGTGTCCGGGTCGGCGTACACCTTCTCGTACTTCTCCCTCGGTGAGATCTTCGCCTGGATCATCGGCTGGGACCTGCTGCTGGAGTTGATGCTCGGGGCAAGCGTCGTGGCCCAGGGCTGGTCGACGTACGCCGCCTTGTTCCTCGAACAGATCGGACTGAGCTGGCCCGAGTCGATCGGGCCGGACAGCAGCGTGAACGTGCTCGCGATGCTGCTGGTGCTCGTGCTGGCGACGCTGGCGACGATCGGGATCAAGGAGTCGCTGCGGGTCAACCTGGCGCTGGTCGCGGTCAAGCTGTTCGTCGTGCTGTTCGTGATCGTGGCCGGCCTGTTCTACATCAAGGGTGAGAACCTGTCGCCGTTCATCCCGCCGAGCGTGCCGTCGGAGAGCGGTGAGGTCACCATCACCACCCCGCTGTTCCAGGCGCTGTTCGGGTTCACGCCGTCGACGTTCGGGGTGATGGGGATCATCTCCGGTGCGTCGCTGGTGTTCTTCGCGTTCATCGGGTTCGACGTGGTCGCGACCACCGCCGAGGAGGCGAAGAATCCGCAGCGCGACCTGCCCCGCGGCATCATCGGCTCGCTGGCGATCTGCACCGTCCTCTACGTGCTGGTCTGCATCGTGATCACCGGCATGATCAACTACACCGAGATCAACAGCGAGGCCGCCCTGGCGGAGGCGTTCCGCTCCGTCGGCCGGCCGAGTTTCGCGACCCTGATCTCCGCCGGCGCGGTCGCCGGTCTGACCACGGTCGTGCTGACGCTGATGATCGGTGCCGCCCGGGTGGTCTTCGCGATGAGCCGCGACCACCTGGTCCCGCGGGAGCTCGGCAAGACGCACGCGAAGTGGGGTACGCCGTACCGCCTGACCATCGGGATCGGCATCCTGGTCGCGATCGTGGCCGGCGTCACCCCGATCGGCAAGCTCGAGGAGATGGTGAACATCGGCACGCTGGCCGCGTTCACCATGGTCTCGATCGCCGTACCGCTGCTGCGCCGCCGCCGGCCGGACATCCAGCGGTCCTTCCGGGTGCCGGGGAACCCGGTGATCCCGATCCTGGCCGCGCTGATCTGCATCTACCTGATGCTGAACCTGTCGCTGGAGACCTGGCTGCGGTTCGCGATCTGGATGGCGCTCGGCTTCGTCATCTACTTCCTCTACGGCTACCGCAGGAGCCGCGTCGGCCACGAGGAACGCACCGGGGAATCCACCCGCGCGTGATCCACTCCAGGGTCGGCCGGCGGTAGGATCCGTCAGCCGACCACTGGAGGGGAACGAGATGAAGCACCCGCGACGCCTGCTCGCAGGCGTCGCCGCGCTGGCGCTGGCGGCCACGTTCGGCGTGGTCGCCGTACGCCTGCAGCAGGGCGGCTCGACGGTCGGCAGCAGCGCGGCGGCGGTCAAGGCCACGGCCACGCCGGGTCAGCTGACCGACGCGCAGAAGGTGGCCCGGAAGAGCGCGGTCGACGCACTCCTCGCGAAGCGGGGTGCCGCGGTGCTCAAGGGTGACCTGAACGGTTTCCTCGCGATCGTCGACCCGAAGCAGCCGCAACTGGTCGCCCGGCAGACGATGCTGTTCACCAACCTGCGCAAGTTCGACTTCCACGCGCTGACGTACTTCGTCGCCGACGAGCGGCCGTCGAAGGTCCTGATCGCCAAGTACGGCGCCGAGACGTTCTCGACCCGGGTGATGATGCGCTACCAGCTGACCGGGCTGGACCGGAAGCCCGTGCAGACCGACCTTGGCTACGCCTTCGTCCAGCGGGCCGGGGGCTGGGTGCTGGTCGAGGACAGCGCGATCGAGGAGACGCTCAGCCCGGACGGGCACCGGCAGCCGTGGGACTTCCAGGAGATCGCCGTGATCAAGAGCGGCAAGGTCCTCGTGGTCGTCGACAAGGGCGAGCAGGCGCTCGGCCGGAAGATCGCGAAGGTGTCCCAGGGCGCGGTCGACGGTGTCCAGCGGCACTGGCGGCGGCCCTGGAGCGGGGCCGTGATGGTGGTCGCGATGTCGGAGCCGCGGGTGATGGCCACGGTCTGGACCTCCGGCAGCGGGTACGGCTGGACCATCGCGGCGAAGGCGGTGTCCCTGTACGACGGTGACCCGTGGGCGCAGAAGGCGGTCCCGCCGGTCAGCAGCCGGATCGTGGTCAACCCGGCCGTCCGCTCGAAGCTCGACCAGGATCTGCTCGTGCACGAGATGACGCACGTCGCGACCCTGCAGCTCGGCGTCAAGACCCCGATCTGGCTGGTCGAGGGCATCGCGGAGTACGTCCGCTGCGCCTCGATCGAGGACGATCCGCACTGGACCGTCGACCCCTATCGCACGACGGTCCGGACGAAGTACCTGCCCTCGATGAAGGTGCTGCCGGCGCAGGCCGAGTTCGACGCCGCCGGCGACAAGTCCTACGGCCAGAGCTGGTGGATCACGGCGTACCTGGTCGACGAACTGGGGGAGAAGGGCGTCGCGGCCCTCTACACCGACCTCGCCCGGAACAACACCAGCCAGGCCAGGTACGCCGCCATCCTCGAGAAGCACACGGGGAAGACGGCGTCCCAGCTGGTGGCCGCCGTGAAGAAGTACAAAGGCTGACTCAGCGGGTGCCGGTGACGACCAGCATCTCGCAGGGGCCCGTGAAGCCCGTGGGAGATTCGAACTGGGTCAATTGGTCGGTGATCTCCTGCCAGGTCGCTGTCTTCGCGTCCTCGTCCAACGTCGACAGCATCTGGTGGAGAGCACCGAACGACTCCCGCTCGAAGCGGACGCAGTCGGCGGCGGTGGGCAGCCGGAGCGGCGCCGGCACGACGTCGACGGTGACGTCGCGGAACCCGGCGGTGGTGAACGCTTCCTCTGCGACGCCCGGGCTGCCCAGGCTGAACGGACCGGGCTGGCCGGGTGCCGGCGGCGGGAGCTGCGCGCGGCGGCGGATGATTCCGGCCGGAATCGAGAAGAAGCCGTTGCGATCCGGAGTCGAGTAGACCACCGCCGAGAATCGCCCGCCCGACCGGAGCGCCCGCCGGATCCCGCCGAGCGCGGCTTGCTGGTCGGGGAAGTAGATCAGGCCGACACGCGAGATCGCCGCGTCGAACGCACCCTCGTCGACGGCCGACAGGTTCTCGCCGTCAGCCTCCAGCGTGGTCACGTTCGGCAATCCGGCCTCGGCCGCCACGCGCGCGGCGTACTCCAGGATGGCCGGCGAGATGTCGGTCGCGAGCACCCGGCCGTCGGCACCGGCCAGTCGTGCGGCCGCGAGGGTCTGTCCGCCCGCACCGGCAGCGACGTCGAGGACGCGAGCGCCGGCACCGATGCCGGCGGCCGAGAGCATCGCCTCGGTGGCGTCGCCGAGCCAGTTCTCGATGGTCGGGCCCCAGCGGTGCCAGGCCTCGGCGGCCGCCTCCCACTGGGCGCGGGTGGTCTGCTTGTAGGCGTTCGGGTCGAATGTGACGGTCATGGTCCCCTCCGGTTCTGAGGGTTCCATCCCAGCAGCGGCCCAGGCGGGCGTCCTAGTACACGTTCTGGACTCAACTGGTACAAGTCCTGGACTCCGGGCGCACAATGAGCCATGCGTGACTACGGCCAGTACTGCCCGGTCGCCCTCGCCAGCGAGGTCCTGGCCGACCGGTGGACACCTCTGATCGTCCGCGAACTGGTTCTCGGGAGCCGGCGGTTCAACGACATCGACCGCGGTCTGCCCGGCATCTCGCGCACCCTGCTCAAGCAACGCCTGAACCATCTGGAGCGCAAGGGTGTGCTGGAGCTGGTCCCGGTGGCCCGCGGCCACGAGTACCAGCTCACCCCGGCCGGCCGTGATCTCGAGCGCGTGATCATGGCCATTGGCGAGTGGGCGGTGCGGTGGATGTTCAGCGAACCGCAGCCACGGGAGGTCGATCCGGTCACGCTGACCTGGTGGATGTCGCGCCGGGTCGACACCGGACAGCTTCCCGGGCAGCGGGTGACCGTCGAGTTCGACTACCGCGGCGACGACCCGACCCGGATCTGGCTGATCCTCGACCGACAGGAAGCCTCGGTGTGCACCGAGTACCCCGGGTTCGACTCCGACGTCATCGTCACCACCCAGCCGGTGCACCTGATGCGCGTCTTCTCCGGCATCGTCAGCCTGTCCGAGGCGACCGCGCAGGGCATTGTCGCGCTGAGCGGTCCACCGCGGTTGCTGAAGGCCCTGCCGTCGTGGTTCCTGTGGAGCCCGTTCGCGCCGGCCGTCCGGGAGCAGATCGGGTAGCCCGGCGGAGTGCTGGGGGCCGGAGCGGGCTTCCGGCTCCGCACCGACCCCCAGCGGTCCAGGTCAGGCCGGACTCGCGACGCCCTTGGGGAGGAAGCGGGCGCCGGTGACCTTCTCGGAGATCCCGGTGCGGTCCAGGTACGGCGTGATGCCGCCGAGGTGGAACGGCCAGCCGGCGCCGAGCAGCAGGCACAGGTCGATGTCCTGCGCCTCGGCGACCACGCCCTCGTCGAGCATGATCCGGATCTCCTCGGCCAGCGCGGTCAGCACCCGGGTGCGGAGCTCGTCGGCCGTGGACGGCGTGTCGCCGACGCTCACCAGCGCCTCGACCTCCGGGTCCACCACCGGCTTGCCCTCGGCCCAGAGATAGAACGAGCTCTTGCCCGCGGCCACCACCTTGGCCAGGTTCGCCGAGACCGCGAACCGGTCCGGGTAGGCCCGGTTCATCGTCTCCGCGACGTGCAGCGCGACCGGCAGACCGACCAGTTGCAGCAGCACGAACGGCGGCATCGGCAGCCCGAGCGCGGACAGCGCCTTGTCCGCCTCCGGGATCGGCGTACCCTCGTCGACCGCCGCGCTGACCTCGCCCAGGAACCGCGTGAGCAGCCGGTTGACCACGAACGCCGGGGCGTCCTTCACCAGCACGCAGGACTTCTTCAGCGTCTTGCCGACCGCGAAGGCCGTCGCCAGCGAGGCGTCGTCGGTCCGGTCCGCGCGGACGATCTCCAGCAGCGGCAGCACCGCGACCGGGTTGAAGAAGTGGAAGCCGACCACGCGCTCGGGGTGCTGCAGGTCCGCGGCCATCTCGGTCACCGACAGGGACGACGTGTTCGTCGCCAGGACGGCGTCCGCCCGGACGATCTTCTCCAGGTCGGCGAAAATCGTCTTCTTCAGCTGCAGCTCCTCGAACACGGCCTCGATCACGAAGTCGGCGTCCGCGAACACCTGCCGGTCGACCGAACCGGTAACGAGCGCCTTCAGCTGGTTCGCCTTGTCCGTCCGGATCCGGCCCTTGCCGAGCAGCTTGTCGATCTCGCCGTGCACGTACCCGACGCCGCGGTCCACGCGCTCCTGGTCCAGGTCCGTCAGCACGACCGGAACCTCGAGCCGCCGGACGAACAGCAGGGCCAGCTGACCCGCCATCAGGCCCGCACCGATCACCCCGACCTTGGTGACCGGCCTGGCCAGCGACTTGTCCGGCGCGCCGGCCGGACGCTTCGCCCGCTTGTTGACCAGGTCGAACGCGTAGAGCCCGCTGCGCAGCTCCTCGCTCATGATCAGGTCGGCCAGCGCCTCGTCCTCGGCCGCGAAACCGCGCTCGCGGTCGTTGTCCTTGGCGGCCGCGATCAGCTCGAGCGCCCGGTACGGCGCCGGCGCCGCCCCGCTCACCTTGACGTCGGCGAACGCCCGGCCGCGGGCCACGGCCGCGTCCCAGGCGTCGCCACGGTCGATCTCCGCCCGCTCGACCGTGATCTCACCGGTGAGCACCTTGCTCGCCCACAGCAGCGACTGCTCGAGGAAGTCCGCCGACTCCAGCAGTACGTCGCCGATGCCGAGCTTCACCGCCTCCGGGCCGCTGAGCATCTTGTTCTGGTTCAGCGCGTTCTCGACCACGACCTTGACCGCGTGGTCGGCGCCGATCAGGTTCGGTAGCAGGAAGTTGCCGCCCCAGCCCGGGATCAGGCCGAGGAACACCTCCGGCGTCGACAGCATGCCGGCCGCCACCGAGACCGTCCGGTAGGTGGCGTGCAGCGCGACCTCGAGCCCGCCGCCGAGCGCGACGCCGTTCACGAACGCGAACGACGGCTTGCCGCCGTCGACGAGCTTGCGCATCACGCCGTGCCCGATCCGGCCGAGCGTCAGCGCCTGCTCCCGGTCGGTCAGCTTGGGTACGCCGGTCAGGTCGGCGCCGGCGGCCAGGATGAACGGCTTGCCGGTGACCCCGATCGCGACGATCTCGTCGCGGGCGAGCGCGTCGTCGACGGCGGCGTTCAGCGACGCCAGCCCCTTCGGGCCGAAGGTGTTCGGCTTGGTGTGGTCGTGCCCGTTGTCGAGCGTGATCAGCGCCATCACGCCGGCCTTGCCGGGGAGGACGACGTCCCGCGAGTGCGCGACCGTGACGACCTCGTCGTCCGACAGCGCGACCGCCTGGTCGAGCAGTTCCTGCAGGCTCACTTCTGACCCTCCCAGTTCGGGTTCTCCCAGATGACCGTTCCGCCCATGCCGAGGCCGACGCACATCGTGGTCAGGCCGTACCGGACCTCCGGGCGCTGCTCGAACTGCGTGGCCAGCTGGTTCATCAGCCGGACGCCCGACGACGCCAGCGGGTGCCCGTAGGCGATCGCACCGCCGTACGGGTTGACCCGGGGGTCGTCGTCGGCGATGCCGTAGTGCTCGAGGAACGCCAGCACCTGGACGGCGAACGCCTCGTTCACCTCGAAGGCCTGGATGTCGTCGATCGTCAGCCCGGCCAGCTTCAGCGCCTTCTCGGTCGCCGGCACCGGGCCGACGCCCATCACCTCGGGCTCGACCCCGGCGAAGCCGTACGAGACCAGCGTCATCTTCGGGGTCAGGCCGAGCTCCGCGGCGGCCTCGGCGGAGGCGAGCACGCAGGCGGTCGCACCGTCGTTGATGCCGGCCGAGTTGCCGGCGGTCACCCGGCCGTGCGGGCGGAACGGCGTCTTCAGGCCGGCCAGGTCCTCGACCGTCGTCCCGGGACGCATCGGCTCGTCGGTGGTGGCGTAGCCCCAGCCCTGCTCGGCCGAACGGGTCGCGACCGGCACCAGGCCGGGCTGGATCAGGTCGTTCGCGTACGCCTTGGCCGCGCGCTCCTGGGAGGCCGCGGCGAACGCGTCCGCGCGCTGCTTGGTGATCGTCGGGAAGCGGTCGTGCAGGTTCTCCGCCGTCGACCCCATCACCAGGGCGGAGGTGTCGACCAGCTTCTCCGAGATGATCCGCGGGTTCGGGTCGACGCCCTCACCCATCGGGTGCCGGCCCATGTGCTCCACGCCGCCGGCCACGACCACGTCGTACGCGCCGAAGGCGATCCCGGCGGCGGTGGTGGTGACGGCCGTCATCGCGCCCGCGCACATCCGGTCGATGGCGTAGCCGGGGGTGGTGTTCGGCAGGCCGGCCAGCAGGGCCGCGGTCCGGCCGATGGTCAGCCCCTGGTCGCCGATCTGGGTGGTGGCCGCGATCGCGACCTCGTCCACCCGCTCCGGCGGGAGCTCCGGGTTCCGCCGCAGCAGCTCCCGGATGCACTTGATCACCAGGTCGTCGGCGCGCGTCTCGGCGTACTGGCCCTTGGCCTTGCCGAACGGGGTGCGAACGCCGTCGACGAACACGACATCGCGGATCTCACGGGGCACGAGGGCCCTCCTCTGGGGTCGGGAAAGCTATTCTGATGCTACCCGTGGGTAACAGAACACCCAAAGCACCCCTGGTTGTGCGGCTGCTCACACACCAGAACCGGGTGGTCACGCAGGCGCTGACCCGTGGCGAACGCGGCCGAATCGGCGCATGCTGGTGGCAGGTAGCTATGGGGAGCCGTTCTATGAACAACCTTGATCTCGCCGTACCGGTCCTGAGCCGGGGCAAGCACCGCAATCCGCGCAAAGGCGCCTGCTTCATGGAGTTCGCCTCCTACCTGGCAGGCGAGCCGTGGTCGGACCACCCGTCCTGCACCCACCCGCTGCTGGCCGGGGTCGCGCGGGACGTCAACGACTGCACGACCGACGCCGGCCGTTCCCGGCTGGCCCCGTTGATCCCGTCGGTGATCGGGCTGACGCCGGACGACCCGCACGTCGTACCGCGGGTCACGGCGGTGTGCATCCAGCACGCGCTGCCGATCGTGTCGCAGGAGCGGCAGTACATCCTCGCGGTGGCGCTGCTGGTGGGGGAGAAGCACCTGGCCGCGCTGGACGGGCGACCGGTCAACGACCTCGAGCCCGCGTCCCGGACCGCTCTGGAGTCGGTGCCGGCCGCGGCGAAGTGGGCGCGCTCCTTCACCTCCAGGGCACACCGGGGTACGCCGGACTTCGCGAAGCGGACCGCCCCGCGGGCCGTGTCCTGCGCCGTGGAAGGGATCTCGCAGGCCTGCGTGCCGGACCCGGACGACCGGCTGTACCGGCTGCTCACGGCGGCGATCGACGAGTGCAAGGCCTGGATGCCCATGCCCATGCCGATGCCCGCCCCGGCGCCGGTCCAGGAGCAGCGCGTCGACGTCGTCTAGCGACCAGTAGGCTTCATCGTGTGACGTTGGAGATCGATACCGGTTCAGGGTTGATGCCAATCCACGAGTGGAATCCCGAGGGCGACGGACCGGGGTTGCTGCTCCTGCAGGAGATCTTCGGCGTCTCCGAGTACATCGAGCAGCGGGCAGCGGACCTGGCCGCCCTCGGGTACTCCGTGATCGCGCCGGAGATCTACTGGCGGCTCGACGACACCGAGCTGGACGAGTCCGACCCGGACCTGCTCGAGAAGGCGATGGCGCTCGTCGGCCGGCTCGACTGGGATCAGGCCGTCGCCGACTCGGTCGCCGCGCTGGAGTACCTGCGGAGCCGTGACCGCGGCACTGGGATCGTCGGGTTCTGTTTCGGGGGCGGGCTCGGCTTCAACGTGGCCGCGCTGTCGCCGGCCGACGTACTGGTCAGCTACTACGGCTCGGCGCTGCCGCAGTTGCTGGAGCTCGCGCCGCAGGTGACCGCGGAGAGCCTGCACCACTTCGGCGACGAGGACGCCTACCTGCCGGTCGACGACGTGGTCTCCGCGCTGGAGAGTGGCGAGATCCACCGCTACCCCGGCGCCGGCCACGCGTTCGACAACCCCCTGCCCGCCTTCCACCACGCCGAGGCCTCCGAGCTGGCGTGGCGGCGTACTGTCGCGTTCCTGTCCCGCCACCTTCCGACCTCCCAAGGATCCGCATGAGCCTGTACGACATCCCGCTGACCACCCTCGCCGGCGCCACCACCTCGCTCGGCGAGTACAAGGGCAAGGCCGTCCTGATCGTGAACGTCGCCTCGAAGTGTGGGCTGACCCCGCAGTACGAGGGCCTGGAGACCCTGCAGAAGACGTACGGTGCGCGCGGCTTCACCGTGCTCGGGGCGCCGTGCAACCAGTTCGGCGGGCAGGAGCCGGGCACGTCGGAGGAGATCTCCACCTTCTGCTCGACGACGTACGGCGTGACGTTCCCGATGCTCGACAAGCTCGAGGTCAACGGCGAGCGCCGGCATCCGCTGTACGCCGAGCTCACGCAGACGCCGGACGCGGCCGGCGAGGCCGGTGACGTCCAGTGGAACTTCGAGAAGTTCCTGATCACCCCGGACGGCTCCATCGCCGCCCGCTTCCGCCCCGGCACCGAGCCTCAGTCACCCGACCTCGTCGAAGCCATCGAGTCCCAGCTCCGCGCCTGACCTCACTTCGACGCGGCGAACGCCTCCTCGTACTCCTTGCGGACCTCGTCGCCACCCTGCTTCCGCCAGCGCTCCATCGTCTCGCCCCAGGCCGAGAGCTCCTTGCGTCCTTGCAGGATGTCGGACAGGGCGTCGTCGGTCATCTTGGTGAGCGTGTTCCGCTTGCGCGACCACGTCTCCGAGTAGAGCGTGTCCGCCGGGTTGGCGAGCGTCATCGGCACCGCCTTGACCTGGTAGGCGTGCTCCTTCTTCGTCTCCTCGGGGTGACCTGGCTCGTACAGCGGCCAGGGCGCGTCGGCGATCCGGTAGAACTCGGCGGTGTGCTCGACCTCGCCCCGGCTGGTCAGGATCGGGTCGCCGTTGGTCATCGTGTAGTCGACGCCCTCCTTCCCGTACCGGTTGATCAGGTACTCCTGGGTGCCGAAGGGGGCGGCGAGGTAGTTCGCGACCCGGAGCATCAGCTTGACCCGCTCCTTGTCGTCGGTCTTCTTGAACACCGTCGTGCTGAACGACGGGACTCCGCGGGCCAGGTTCGGCGTCGAGCTCGCGTCGTACTTCGGCGGAAGCATGCCGTTCAGCTCGACCGGAGAGTTCGGCTTCAGGTACTGCGTCACGTACTGCGGCCAGGCGGAGTAGTTGTCGCTGACCATCACCACCCGCCCGCCGCCGAGCCAGTCCTTGAACGGCGCGCCCTGGGTGAAGGTGTCGGGGTGGAAGTAGCCGGCCTTGACCAGCTCCCGGGTGTCGCTGATCGCCTGCTCGGTCTGCTCCAGCTCGTTGACCGAGGTGAACTTCCCGCCGTCCTCCTGCCAGCCGACGGGTGCGCCCATCATCCGCAGCACGAGGTCGCGGACGCCGGTCCCCCCGTGGAAGGCCCACCGGTTGTTCTTCGGGTCGGTGACGGCCTTCGCGATCTCCTTGAACTCCGCGAACGTCGCCGGCGCTGCGTTGAGACCGAGTGACTTGAGGATGTCGACGCGCGTGTACCAGATCGAGCCGACCCGTTCGCGCGGGATCGGGATGCCGTAGATCCCGCCGTTGAACACCGTCGTCCGCCAGGACTCGGGCCGCAGGTTGGCCAGCATCGGGTAGTCCTTGACCGCGTCGCCGGACAGGAACTCGGTGAGGTCTTGGCACTTCGCCTTCATCAACTGCGGCAGGTTCGGCGTGTTCTGGATCATGGTGAAGTCCGGCAGCTCGCCGCTGAGAACGGTCGGCAGCTTGTCGGCGTAGTTCGAGTTCGGCACCATCTGCAGGTTGAGCGTGACGCCGAGCTTGTCGTTGATGTTGCGCCAGTACTCGTTCCGCGACGCCGGTGGCGGGATCGGCCGGAACTGCGAGATGAACGCGGTGAACTCCTCCTTGCCGGTGCCCGGCCGGTCCGGGATCCCGACGACGGGGTACGCCGGGTACCGCAGGAAGCCGGCCATCACGCCGTCCTTCGTCGGCGCGAGGTCGGGCTCGACACCCTGGTAGGGAATGTACGCCGGCAGCGCGACCCCGGCGTTCTGCTGTTGCTGCCCGCTGCCGGGGGAGGAGCTGGAGCAGGCGCTGAGGGCCGGGCCGGCGGCCGCGGCCGCCGCGGTTCCACCCACCAGCCGGAGGAGCGTTCGGCGGCTCAATGATGCGGACATGCGTTCTCCTTTCGAGGCCGGCGCGTCAGCCCTTGACGGCGCCGACCAGCACGCCCTTGGTGAAGTGGCGCTGCAGGAAGGGGTAGACGAGCAGGATGGGGACGAGCGAGATGACGAGAATCGCCATCTGGAGCGACTGGGCCGGCGGCAGCGCACCGGTCTCCGCGGACAGCTGCTCCGCGCCGAGCCTGGCGTTGTCGACGACGTACGTGCGCAGCACGAGCGGGAGCGGCAGCTTCGACGGGTCGTTGATGTAGAGCAGGGCGTTGAACCACGAGTTCCAGAACCCGACGGCGAAGAACAACCCGATGACGGCCATCGCGGCCTTCGACAACGGGAGGATGATCCGCACGAAGATCTGCAGGTCGTTGGCGCCGTCGATCCGGGCGGACTCCAGGATGTCCTGCGGCAGCCCCATCATGAACGAGCGCAGCACGATCACGGAGAACCCGGTGACCATCACCGGCAGGATCAGCGACCACCAGCTGTTGAGCAGGCCGAGCTGTTTGATCAGCAGGTAGTTCGGGATGATGCCGGGGCTGAACAGCATGGTGAGCAGGACGGTCATCAGGATCGGCTTGTGGGCGAAGGAGCCCGGCCGTGACAGCGAGTACGCCATCGCGGAGGTGGCGGTGAGGCCGAGCAGCGTTCCGACCACGGCGATGCCGACGCTGACGAGCAGCGCCCGGGCGACCACACCACCGGCGAGGATGGCGTGGTACGCCGACAGCGACGGGTTGTCGGGGAAGAGCACGTAGCCGCCGGTGTCGGTGATCTGCTGCTGGTCGGCGAGACTGGTCGAGACCACCGAGACGAACGGCATGACCACGAGCGCACAGGCGACGATCAGCACGATCGCCTTGAGGATCTGGGCAGGAACCGACGCAGGTGCCGCCGCGGGCGACCGGCCGCGGGTCGTCGTACGGGCTGTGGTGTTCATCGGGTCCGATACACTCCGTCCTCCCCGAAGAGGTGGGCGACCTTGTTCGCACCGAGGACCAGTGCGAGGCCGATGAGTCCCTTGACCAGGCCGACCGCGGCGCTGACGCCCCACTCGCCCTGCTGGAAGGCGTGGTGGTAGACGTAGGTGTCGAGGACCTCGGTCACCTCGGTGCCGGCGCCTTGCTGCAGCAGGATCTGTTCGAAGCCGACGCTGAGCGAGTCGCCGAGGCGCAGAATGCCGAGCAGGATGATCAGCGGGCGCAAGGCCGGCAACGTGACGTGCCACAGCTGGCGCATCGGTGAGGCGCCGTCGACAGCGGCGGCCTCGTACTGCTGCTGGTCGACCCGGGACAGCGCCGCCAGGAACAGGATCGTCCCCCACCCGGTGTCCTTCCAGATGACCTGCGAGGTGATCAGCGCGCGGAACGCGTCCGGGTTGCCGATGATCTCGATCGGCTCGAGGCCCTTCTGCCGCAGGTAGGTGTTGAGCAGTCCGGCGTTCCCGAGGATCTGCTGGAAGATCGCCACCACGATCACCCAGGAGAGGAAGTGCGGCATGTACAGCACGCTCTGCACGACGCGTTTGATCGGCTCGTACAGCAGGCTGTTCAGCACCAGGGCGAGGATGATCGGCGCCGGGAACACGAACGCGACCTGAAGCACCGTCAGGATCAGCGTGTTCTTCAGCGCGTTGAGTACTTCGGGGTCGCCGCTGAAGATCAGGGAGAAGTTCGACAGGCCGACCCAGGGACTCTGCTGGATGCCGAGGTACGGCTGGTAGTCCTTGAACGCGATCACGTTCCCGAGCAGTGGGACGTAGTGGAAGATCAGGAAGACCAGGAGGCCCGGCACCGCGAACACGAGCAGCCCCCAGTCCCGCTTGAGCCGGGCGAACCAGCTCGTCGGAGGTCCCTCGGACGCGGCCTGCGCCGACGTCGGCGCCGGCCTTCTATCGGTGGTCAGGGCCACGGTCAGCTCCTTCCCGCGGTAGGGCGGGCCGCTGTGTAACCGGCGTTGCGGTAGGCGGGGTCGGCGTCCGGGCCGTAGCCGAGAGCGGCGCGCCTGAGCCGGAAACGCTCGACCGACTCGCGGTACTGCGGCGCGTCGACGAAGTCCTGTCGCTCGGACGGATCCGCCTCGAGGTCGAACAGGACCTCCGGCATGGACTCGCCGTAGTACTGGTACTTGAGGCTGCCCTGCTTGATCATCAGGTTGGTGTCGCCGAAATGGGAGACCGACTCGTCCGGTCCGCTCACCGGCCCTCCGTCCAGCAACGGGACCAGGCTGCGGCTGTCCAGGTCGTCCGGTGCCGGATGTCCGGCCAGCTCGCACAGGGTCGCGTAGAGGTCGCACAGGTTGACGTTCGCGTCGGTGCGCCGGTGGCCGAAGCGGCGCGGCCAGCGGACGATCAGCGGCACCCGGACGCTCGCCTCGTAGAACTTCTGCTTCTCCCAGATGCCGTGCTGGCCCAGCATCTCGCCGTGGTCGGAGGTGTAGACGACGACCCAGTCGTCCAGGTCCTGGCCCTGGTGCTCCAGCGACCTGATCACCCGCCCGAACATCGCGTCGGCGTTCTCGACCATCGCGTAGTACGCCGCCGTGGCCCGGCGGATCTCGTCCTCGCCGGCGTCGATGCCAGGCCGGACCTGACGCTGCCGGAGGAACGGATGGTCCGACGGCGGTTCGTCCAGGTACGGCGTGACGCGGTTGAGGTAGTAGGTGAAGCGCTCGGCGTCGGCGAGGTACGGGTAGTGCGGCTGGTTCAGGCTGACCTTGAGCAGCACCGGCCGGCCGGGACTCGCCCGGTCGTAGTACGGATCGGTGAAGAACTCCTCGATGAAGTCCAGGGCGCCGGTCAAGGTGTACTCGTCCTGGGCGACCAGCGGCCCCCGGCCGATCCCGGCCCGCCGGACCTCCTTCGCGTCACTCCACTTCACGGTGCCCAGTGGCGGGACCCGCTCGGCGAACTCGGCGGCCGGGTCGGCGACGAAGTCCTGGCCGACGGTGATGTCGGACCCGATCCGGCGGGTCCAGCCCTGCATCTGGTCGATGCCCCGGTGGTGAAGCTTGCCGCAGGCAACTGTCGCGTAGCCGTGCCGCGCCAGCGTGCGCGCGAGGGTGTTGTGCCCTGGGGGCAGATCCTGCCCGTAGCGCAGGCAGCCGGTGGTGCGGGGCAGTTGCCCCGCCATCAGGCTCTGCCGGCCCGGAATGCAGACCGGTGACGGCGTGTAGGCGTTGTCGAAGACCACACCGGTCGCGGCCAGGTGGTCCAGAGTCGGCGTCCTGATCACCGGATCGCCGGCGAAGCCCGCCACGTCGTAGCGGTGCTCGTCGGACATCAGGAACAGGATGTTGGGACTCTTCTCGCGCATCGAGGTCACTTCTGCAACCTTCCTTAAGAAGATCTATTCATCGTGGCACCGGCACACGGGGTCGTCAACACCGAAGGAAAGATTCTGCCTTTTCTGTAAGGGATGTTGACGGCCGTCCACTGCGCCCGGATCATGAGGGGAAGCACTTCTTCAGACGGGTTGAGAAAGTGGGTCGCGTGCGACGTGTGAGGGACGAGCATCGGGCGCAGGTGCTCGGTCGGCTGCGGGCCGACGGCCCGTTGTCCAAGGCGGCGCTCGCTCGTGACCTAGGTCTGAGCGTGCCGACGATCTCGGAGATCCTGGCCGACTTCGAGGCCGAGGGTGTCGTCGTGCCGGTCAGTGAAGGCGCGTCGTCCGGTGGCCGCCGGCCGATCCTGTACGGCGTCCGCATGGACGGACTGCTGGCCGTCGGAGTGAGTGTCGGTCGGCAGCACATCTCGGCGGTGGTGTCGGACCTGTCTGGCCGGGTTCATGCCGAGGTGTCGGCGGACTGCGATCTCGCGGACGGACAGCGGCGGTTCGAACGGACGCTGGAACGCGTGGTCCGTCAGCTGCTGGCGCGGGTGGAGCGGCCGGACCGGGTGACCGGCCTCGGCGTCGCCGTGCCGACCCGGATGCAGCGGTCGCGGCCGGGGCTGTTCCTTCCGCAGCAGGCGCCGGACTGGACCGGTGTGGACCTGCACGCCTTCCTGGCCGAGCGGTTCCAGCTTCCGGTCGTCGCCGAGAACCGCGCGCACGCGGTGGCCGTCGGCGAGCATCTGTTCGGCGCCGGCCAGGGCGCGACCGACCTGCTGTGCCTGGTGCTGGACGAGGGTCTCGGTGGCGCGGTGATCACCGGCGGCCGGTTGTTCACCGGCGGCGACGGCGGGGCCGGAGCGGTCGGCCGGATGATCCTGGACCTGAGCGACGGCAACGGTGGCGTGACACCCGTCAAGGCCTCCGAGGTCGTCGGTGCCGCGGGCATCGCCCGCGCGGCCGTCGCCCGCCTCCGCGAGTCCCGACGCAGGCGCCTCGGTGGTGTGCCGTTGTCGGCCGTCGACGCCGACGTCGTCATCGACGAGGCGCTGGCGGGCGATCTGACCATGGCCGACGTACTGGCCGGCACCGGCCGCAGCCTGGGTGCGGTCGTCGCGGCGACCCTGTGCGTGACGGACTCGCCGCTGGTGGTGCTGTGCGGTTCGACGATGCGGGCAGGAGAGCTCGTCGTCGGTCCGTTGCGCGAGGTCACCGACCGGCGGCTGCCGTTCGCGCCGCCGGTGATCCGGCTCGGTCGCCTCGGTGCCCGGGGCGGTGCGCTCGGCGCGGCCGCGCTCGTACTCACCGACATGCTCGGCACGGTCGGGGACCCGATCTCACCGGTTCAGGAGACCACGAGGACGCGGTAGCGGCCCGCACGTCCGGACGTTCCGGTGTGCGGGGCTCGGGTCCGCTGCCGCGTCTCGACCGTCATCGACTCCCAGCTACGGAGGAATCATGCGAGTTCTGGTCCGTGCGGCAGCGGCCGTCGCGGCCCTGGGCCTGGCCGCCGGTGGCATCGTCCCGGCGTCGGCGGGTCCGGCGGGTCCAGCGGGCAGGGCGGGTGCGGCGGTGCCGTGCCCGTCACGGAGCGGCCCCGGTGCCTATCCCAACCCGTTGCACGAGTGTCCGGCCGCCGATCCCGGGATCGTCGTCCGCGGCAACACCTGGTACGCGTTCACCACCGGACTCAAGCAGTACCGGTCGCGCGATGCCGGCCACACCTGGGAGGACCTCGGCCGCTTCGTCGAGCCGCCCGCCGGGTACGTCGACTTCTGGGCGCCGGAGGTGTACGAGATCGACGGGAAGTGGGTCGCCTACTTCAACATGCGGACGGCGCCCGGCCAGTTCAACAAGATCTACGTCGCCACGTCCGACGACCTCGAGTCGGGCTGGGTCCTCGACCCGACGCCGATCGCCGGTGAGCCGGACTACTCGCTGATCGACGCGAGCATGTTCCTCGACCGGGACGGGACCAGGTACCTGATCTGGAAGGACGACATCCAGGGAACCCTCACGAAGCGCATCTCGATCGGCAAGCTCTCGCCGGACGGGCTGACCAGAGTCGGGCCAGCGACCCAGATCATGCATGTGACGCTGCCCTGGGAGGGCAACTCGGTCGAAGGGCCGACCATGATCTACCGGCCCGAGCACGGTCTGTACTACCTGTTCTACAGCGGGAACCTGTACACCTGGAACGGCAACTACGCGGTCGGCGTCGGCCGGGCCACGTCTCCGACGGGGAACTTCGACGCCGGCAAGCACCGGGAACCGATCCTGCGCGGCGACGACCGGGTCGCGTCGCCTGGCCACCAGTTCGTCGCCGACGTCCGCATCGGCGGGCAGCAGCGGCAGATGCTCTTCTACCACGGGTACCCGTGGTACGACGCCGACGGCAACCAACTGCCGTCGGTGCAGACGCGCAAACTCATGATGGACGAGTTGCACTGGGACGCGGAGGGCTGGCCATGGGTGTACGACGGCACTCCCAGCGACTGACGGACGACGATCGCGAGCTGTCGCCGTACACCGGCTGGACGCACGAGCACTGGCGGACGATCGCCGACCGGACCTTGCTGGCGCTCAGGGATTTCGGGAGTCCCGGTCACGCGAGCCTGGATCTCCCGGGCCCGCCGTCCAGGTCCGGGCCGGCCAGTGACGGGCTGGAGGGCTTCGCCCGATCCTTTCTCACCGCGGGGTTCCGGCTCGCCGGGTCGGACGAGGACCCGCACGACCACGCCGGTTGGTACGCCGAAGGTCTCGCCGCGGGCGCGGATCCTTCGTCCCCCGAGGCCTGGCCGCGGCTGACCGACTTCGGCCAACCGCGCGTCGAGGCAGCCGCGATGGCGATCGCTCTGCACGAGTCTCGCCGGCAGGTGTGGGACAAACTCGACGACCGGACCCGGTCGCAGGTCGTCGAGTGGATGGCGCCCGCACTCGAGGTCACCTACCCGGCGAGCAACTGGCTCTGGTTCCAGAACGTCACGCTGGCCTTCCTGCGCTCGGTCGGCGGGCCCTGCGACGACGGCGTGATCCAGGAGAACATCGCGACGCTGGACACGTTCTACCAAGGCGACGGCTGGTACACCGACGGTCTCCGCTCCGGCCGCGCCACGCACTACGACTGGTACAACGGCTGGGTCATGCACCTGTTCTCGCTCTGGTACTGCCGGATGTCGGGCTCGGACCTGCTCGACGGCTACCGGGACCGGCTGCGGCAGTACCTGGACACGGCCCAGCATCTGGTCGGATCCGACGGCGCACCTCTTCATCAGGGTCGCTCGCTGGTGTACAGGTTTGCGACCGCCGCTCCGTTCTGGGCCGGCGCGATCTTCGACGCCGGTTCGCTGCGGCCGGGTGCGACCCGGCGGCTGACGAGCGGCATCCTGCGCTGGTTCGTCGAGGCCGGTGCCTGGGACGACCGCGGTCTCCTGGGTCTCGGCTGGCGTACGGCGTTCCCGCCGATGCGGCAGTCGTACTCCGGCCCGGGATCGCCGTACTGGGCCGGTCTGGGTTTCGCAGGCCTCGTGCTGCCACCCACCCATCCGGTGTGGACCGACCGCGAGGAGCCGTTGCGCCTCGAGCAGTCGGACGTCGCCGTGGTGGCGCGGCCGCCGGGGTGGCTCATCTCGGGTACGACGGCCGACGGCATCGTGCGGGTGGTCAATCACGGCACGGACCATGCCGGACCGGAGCCTGGCCTGGAGGATCCGCTCTACTCCCGGCACGGCTACTCGACGACCACCGCGCCTGACCTGGTCGGCGCCGAGGAGCGCCCGGACAGCCAGGTCGCGATCCGAACTGCCGACGGCCGGTGGTCGCAGCGACGCCCGATCACGGTGCTGACGTTGACCCCGCACGTGGCGGTCAGTCGCTTCCCGGTGCACTTCGGCGAGGCGGAAGTCGGCCTGACGGTCGTGACCGCGTCCGTCGTCCGCGGCCCCTTCGAAGTCCGCATCGTCCGCGTCGACGGAGAGTACGACGGGGAGTCGCTCGCGCTGACGATCTCCGGCTACGCGACCTGCGGGCCGGCGTCCACCGTCAGGCCCCTGATCGGCGAGTGGCAGGAGGGCTCCACGACCCGCCACGGCGTGAACGCCTTCGGTGACGTGTCGGTCACGCCCTGGGTCGAGGCAGCGCTCGAGCCGGGACGCATCTACGCCGCGCTCGTCGTCCTCGGCGACTCCGAGTACGACGACCAGATCACCGCCGGCATCGACGGTGCCACGGTTGTCGTCACCTGGCCCGACGGTCGGCAGGATCTCGTCAGTCTGGCGGAGTAGCGGCCCGGGCCTCGGCGGACATGGCTTCGGTGAGGACTTCGGCGGTCAGGGCGATCTGCCATTCGCGGGCGCCGTGGTCGCGGAGGAAGTTGCCGACCACGTCGAGCGTCAGGTCGGCCGGGGGCGCCCAGGCCAGCCGGCGGATCGTGTCCGGGGCCATCAGGTTCTCGGTCGGGAGGCGGTGGGCCTCGGCGATCTCGCCGACGGCCGCGCGGGCGGCCGACAGCCGGGCGGCCGCGTCCGGGTCGCGGTCGGCCCAGGCGCGGGCCGGCGGCGGGCCGTCGTACCGCGGGCCCTGCTTGGGGAGCTGGGAGTCGGGCAGCCGGCGGGCGTGGTCGATGGCCTCCCACCAGGTGCGCATGTGCCGGTGCGCGCCGCGGCCCTTGAACGCGGTCAGCCGCTGCAGCGTGTCCCGGTCGGCCGGCATCGCCGACGCGGCCTCGACGATCGCGGCGTCCGGCAGGATCCGGCCGGGGGAGATGTCGGCGGCCTCGGCGATCTGGTCGCGGGCCTCCCACAGCGCGCGGACCACGGCCAGGCTCCGGCGGTTGCGGACCCGGTGCATCCCCGACGTCCGCCGCCACGGGTCCGGCTTCGCCTCCCGCGGGGGCGCGGACAGGATCGCGGTGAACTCCTGCACGGCCCAGTCCCACTTGCCCTCGCGGCGCAGCTCCACCTCGATCGCGTCCCGGAGCTCGATCAGCATCTCGACGTCGAGGGCGGCGTACACCAGCCACGGCCCGGGCAGCGGGCGGGTCGACCAGTCGGCGGCGGAGTGCTCCTTGCGCATCCGGTAGCCGAGTACTTCGCTGACGAGTGAGGCCAGCCCGACCTTCGGGTACCCGAGCAGGCGGCCGGCCAGCTCGGTGTCGAACACCGTTCGCGGCACCATCCCGACCTCGGCCAGGCAGGGCAGGTCCTGGTTGGCCGCGTGGATGATCCACTCGGCGTCGACGATCGCGTCGCCGAGCGCGGACAGGTCGCCGAACGGGATCGGGTCGACCAGGGCCGAGCCGGCGCCCTCGCGGCGCAGCTGCACCAGGTACGCGCGGTGGGAGTACCGGTAACCGGAGGCGCGCTCGGCGTCCACGGCGACCGGGCCGGTGCCGGACCGGAACGCCTCGACCACGTCGGTCAGCGCGGAGTCGGTGTCGACGACGTCGGACAGGCCGTCACGGAGCTCGAGCAGGGGCAGGTGCGCGGTCGGGTCGTCCGGGACTGGCGGCTGCTGGGTCTCGGCCGGGCTCATCGGCCCCGCTGTCCGCGCCGGGTCGGCATCGCCACCACCCCCGGCGGCACCGGCGGCAGGCCGGCCGCCGTGCAGAGCACCTCGCCCCACGCCTCCGCGTGCCGGGTCACGTCCACGGCGCCAGCGGCTCCCGGGACCGGACTCCAGGACGCGCGGATCTCGATCTCCGCCGTCGCCTCGTCGTCGGCCATGCCGCCGAAACTCTCCGATACCACCCTGGTGACGGTACCGCTCGGCGCCAGGAAGTCGGCACCCCGGTCGGCGAGCGCCTCCATCAGCCAGGTCCAGCCCACGCCGCCGAGCAGCGCGTCGGTCACCATCTCCGGCTCGACGGCCGCACGCACGTACGCGACACAGCGGAAGGTCGACTGCCAGGCGTCGTTCCCGTCCGGGTCGTAGAGGATGACCAGCCGGCCGGTGGCGATGTCGTCGCCGTCGACCGTCACGTCGGCGCTGACCGCCGCCGCATGCGGTGCGATCCGCTGCGGTGCGGGCATCTCCTCGACGAATACCTCGGGCCGGAACCGGGCACCGCGCAACTGCGACACTGCCTCGGCGAACTCCGCGGGTGGCGCGTCGACCTGCTTGCGGGCACCCATGCTGGCAGCCTACGACTGATTACACACCGACGCTGCCCTCGACGCGCCGGTAACTGTTCGCGGTGCTTTGGCCGGGCCTCCGTGTCAGCGTGGTCGAGGCTGCGTGGGATCATCGCGGTGTGTCTTCGACTTCGCCCTCGCTGGATCGCTCTCCGTTTCTGCTGGCTGCCCGGGGTGAGCGCGGTCCGCACACGCCGGTGTGGTTCATGCGGCAGGCGGGGCGCTCGTTGCCGGAGTACCGGGCGATCCGTGCGGGCACCACGATGCTCGAGTCCTGTATGCGTCCCGACCTCGTCGTCGAGATAACGCTGCAGCCGGTACGCCGTTACGGCGTCGACGCGGCCATCTTCTTCTCCGACATCGTGCTGCCGCTGAAGGCGGTCGGCTTCGACATCGAGATCAAGCCCGGCGTCGGCCCGGTCGTCGCCGTGCCCGTCCGGGACGCGGCCGGCCTGGACTCGGTCCGCCCGGTCACGCCCGCGGACGTGCCGTACACCACCGACTCGGTGAAGCAGTTGGTCTCCGAGCTCGGCGGCACCCCGCTGATCGGCTTCGCCGGGGCGCCGTTCACCGTGGCGTCGTACCTGGTCGAGGGCGGGCCGAGCAAGGACCACGCGAAGACGAAGGCGCTGATGCACGGCGACCCGAAGCTGTGGCACGCGCTGGCGGACCGGCTCGCCGACGTGGCGATCGCGTACCTGACCGTGCAGATCGAGGCGGGCGCGTCCGCGATCCAGCTGTTCGACTCCTGGGCGGGCGGACTCTCGGCCCGCGACTACGCCGAGTTCGTCCAGCCGCACTCGGCCAAGGTGTTCGACGCGCTGGCGTCGTACGGCGTCCCGCGGCTGCACTTCGGCGTGAACACCGGCGAGCTGCTCGGCCTGATGAGCGAGGCGGGCGCGGACGTCGTCGGGGTCGACTGGCGGGTCCCGCTGGACGAGGCCGTACGGCGGATCAGCGCGGCCGGATCGGGGCCGAAGCCGGTGCAGGGCAACCTGGACCCGGCGCTGCTGTTCGCCGGCTGGGACGCGCTGGAGCCGGAGCTCGACCGGATCCTCGCGGAAGGCGCGGCGGCCCCCGGCCACATCTTCAACCTCGGCCATGGCGTACCGCCGGACGCCGACCCCGAGGTCCTGCACCGCGTCGTCCGTTACGTCCAGGAGAAGTCGGCGCATGTACCGGCTGCCTGACCACGACGTGACGCTCGAACCGCTGACCGCCGGGCACGCCGACGCGGTCCTGGCCTTCGAGCTCGAGAACCGGGCGTACTTCGCGCAGTCGATCACCGACCGTGGGGACGCGTTCTTCGAGGAGTTCCCGGCCCGGCTCGCGGCGCTGCTGGCCGAGCAGGACGCCGGGATCTGCCGGTTCCACGTGCTCGTCGACGACGCCGGAGCCGTGGTCGGCCGGGTGAACCTGGTCGACCTCGAGAACGGCTCGGCCGAGCTCGGCTACCGGATCGCGGAGAAGGCGGCCGGGAAGGGTCTCGCCACGGCGGCGGTGCGTGCGCTCGCCGGGCTGGCCGCCTCCGAGTACGGGCTGACGACGCTGCGCGCGGGGACGTCGGCAACCAACGTCGCCTCGCAGACGGTGCTGACGCGCGCCGGTTTCCGCCGGGTCGGTGAGGACCACCAGAACTACGAGTTGACGCTGGAGGGCTCGTGACCTCGGTCGTCGTGGTCGGCGGCGGGATCAGCGGGCTCGCGGCCGCGCACGCGCTGGCGACCGGCCCGAATCCGCCCCGGATCACCGTGCTCGAGGGCGCGCCCCGGCTCGGTGGCAAGCTGGCCGGCGCCGAGCTCGAAGGCGTGCCGGTGGACCTGGGCGCCGAGTCGGTGCTGGCCCGGCGGCCGGAGGCGATCGACCTGATCAAGGCGGTCGGGCTCGGCGACGACCTCGTCCACCCGGCGACCACCTCGGCCGGACTGTGGATCGGCGACCGGATCCGGGCGATCCCGCCGACGGTGATGGGCGTCCCGGTCGACCCGTCCGCGACGGCCGACGTACTCGGCCCCGAGGCGGCCGAGGAGGTCGCGCACGAGGCAGAGTTGCCGTCGCCTGCGCTGGCGGAGGACGTCGCGATCGGCCGGTTCGTGGCCGAGCGGATGGGCAGCGCGGTCACCGACAAGCTGGTCGACCCGCTGCTCGGCGGGGTGTACGCCGGCCGGGCGGAGGAGATCTCGCTCGCGGCCGCCGTACCCGAGCTGTATGCGAAGCTCCAGACCGCGCCGAGCCTGCTGGCCGCGACGGCCGAGCTGCGCGCGGCCGGGCAGAAGCGCGCCGGGCAGCCCGTGTTCGCGGGCATCGTGGGCGGCGTCAACCGGCTGATCGAGGCGTTGGAGAAGGACCTGACCGCCCGCGGTGTGGACATCCGCCGGAAGCTCGCGGTCCGCAAGCTCACCCGTGGACCGGAGGGCTTCGGGCTCGAGGCCGGGCCGGTGCCGGCACCGACGTACCTGACCGCGGACGCGGTGATCGTCGCCGCTCCCGCGGCGCCCGCGGCGCGGATGCTGGCCGGCCTCGTGCCCGCGGCGTCGACCGAGCTGGCGTCGATCGAGTACGCGAGTATGGCGATCGTGACGCTCGCGGTCCGCAAGCGGGACTGGCCGGAGGCGGCGACCGGGTCCGGTTTCCTCGTGCCGTCGGTCGAGGGGCGGACGATCAAGGCGTCGACGTACTCGCACGCCAAGTGGCAGTGGTCGAGTGACGCCGGGGGAGAGCTGGCCGTACTGCGTGCCTCGGTCGGACGACTCGGTGAGGAGTACGTGCTGCAGCGGTCCGACGACGAGCTGGTCGCGCTGGCTGCCGCGGACCTGCGGCGCGCTGTCGGACTACAGGCGCCCGTGGTGGGGTCTCTGGTGACCAGGTGGGGTGGCGGCCTCCCGCAGTACGCCGTCGGGCACCTGGGCCGGGTGGATCGGGTCGAGCAGGCTGTCGCGGCCGAGCCCGGTCTGGCGGTGTGCGGAGCGGCGTACCGGGGTGTCGGGATCGCTGCGTGCGTCGCGTCGGGCGGCCGGGCGGCAACCCGGGTGCAGGCTCACCTGGCGGCATTGGAGACAATGGCACCGTGACAGAGAAGCCGAAGGCGCGTGAGCTCAACAATGTGATCCGGTACACCATGTGGTCGGTCTTCAAGGTGGAGACCCCGCTGGGCGACGCGGACCGCGACGAGCTGACCGCCGAGCTGTCCGACCTGGTCGCCAAGCTGCAGGCCGACGACGTGGTCATCCGCGGGATCTACGACGTGGAAGGATTCCGGGCGGACGCCGACTTCATGATCTGGTGGCATGCGCCGACCTCGGACGCGCTGCAGAAGGCGTACCACGCGCTCCGGCGCTCCCGGCTCGGGCGGCACCTGTCGCCGGTCTGGTCGCAGCTCGCGCTGCACCGTCCGGCCGAGTTCAACAAGAGCCACATCCCGGCGTTCCTGGCCGACGAGGAGCCGCGGGCCTACGTCTGCGTCTACCCGTTCGTGCGGTCCTACGAGTGGTACCTGCTGCCGGACGAGGAGCGCCGGTTCATGCTGGCCGAGCACGGCAAGATGGCCCGCGGGTACCCCGACGTCCGGGCGAACACGGTGGCCTCGTTCGCCCTCGGCGACTACGAGTGGATGCTCGCGTTCGAGGCCGACGAGCTGCACCGGATGGTCGACCTGATGCGCGACCTGCGGGCGTCCACCGCGCGCCGGCACGTGCGCGAGGAAGTGCCGTTCTACACCGGCAAGCGGACCGAGCTCGGCGAGCTGGTCGCCAACCTGGCCTGACGGTGCGGCGCAAAGCGTTCCCGGTGCTGTACGTCACCGACGTCCGCCGGTCCGTCGACTTCTACACGCTGCTCGGCTACGAGCCGACGTACCAGTTCCCGCTCGAGGGCGACCCGCACTACGTCGGCCTCGAGCGCGGCGACTCCTCCCTCGGCATCGCCGATGCGAACTGGCCCGAGGCCCAGCTCGGCATCACCGTCGGCACCGCCCCGCGCTTCGAGCTCTTCGTGTACGTCGACGACGTCGAGGCCGAGGTGGAGACGTTCCGCGCCGCCGGTTACCCGATCCTGCAGGAGCCGGCCACCATGCCGTGGGGCGAACGCCAGGCCTACGTCTCCGACCCCGACCAGAACCCGATCGCCCTGGCCACCCCGGTCTGATGCCCGAGCACCTCACCGGCGGCCGGTTCGCCGCGCCGGTCCGCCACGGCGATGTGGTCGAACGCCAGGCGCTCCCGCCGAACTCCCGGGCCCTCCTCCGGCACTTCGAGACCGTCGGCTTCGACCTGGCCCCGCGCTACCTCGGGACCTCGGCCGACGGCCGGCGGGACCGGTTGAGCTACGTCGAGGGCGCGACCGGCTCGCCGCCGCTGCCCGCGGCCCTGCGGTCGGACGAGGCGCTGGTCAGCGTGGCGCGGGCGATCCGGGCGATGCACGACGCGACCGAGGGATTCGTCCCGGTCGACGACGGGTGGCGGCACCAGGAGTACGCCGTACCGGTGGTGACCGACTGCATCGGCCACGGTGACCTGGCGCCGTGGAACCTGGTCTTCGCCGGGACCGAAGTGACAGGCATCATCGACTGGGACACCGCCCGGCCGTCGAACCGGGCCTGGGACCTCGCGTACGCGGCCCACCAGTTCGTCCCGTTCCACCCGACCGGCGACCTGCCGCTGTGGGGCTGGCCGACACCACCCGACCGATCCGCCCGCCTCCGGCTGTTCTGCTCGGCGTACGGCGCGGACGTCACGCCGGCCGACCTGGTCGACCTCGCGGTCCTGCGCCTGCTCGGGGTGGCCGCCGAGATGGCGCAGCAGATCCGCGCGGGCAACCGGGCGTACGCCGTCCAGGCCGCGGACGATCATCCGGCCGGCTACCGCAAGGCGGCGGCCTGGATCCTCGCCGAGCGCGAGTCGCTGCTCGGCTGAAACTCAGGTGCCGGGTTTCTGGAAGAGGTAGTCCTCGGCGCGCATCGACGTCGGCGGTTTGACGTCGATCGGGAGGAGCTCGCGCAGGTCGCGTTCGGTCAGGCTGTCGGGGTCGCGGGCGGACAACCGGGTGGCCTGGTTGGAGATGGCTTCCTCGAGCACGTTCCGGATGAAGCGGCCGTTGCCGAAGTTGTGGCCCCGCGGAGCGGGCGGGATGATGTCGCGGACGACGTCCAGCACCGCGTCGGTGTAGAGCATGCCCTTCTGCCGCGCCTGCAGCTCGAAGATCGCGACCAGCTGGTCGGTGTCGTACTCGCTGAACGACAGCAGCTTCGGGAAGCGCGACGCCAGACCGGTGTTGGACTCCATGAACCGCTGCATCTCGCGGTGGTACCCGGCGACGATCACCACGCACTCGTCGCGGTGGTCCTCCATCATCTTCAGCAGCGTGGCCACGGCTTCCAGGCCGTAGTCGCCCGGGCTGTTCTCCGGGACCAGCGTGTACGCCTCGTCCACGAACAGCACCCCGCCGAGCGCCTCGCGGAACTTGGCCGCGGTCATCGGCGCGGTGGTGCCGACGGTGGAACCGACCAAGTCGGACCGGTCGACCTCGACCACGTGGCCCTTCTCCAGTACGCCGAGCTGCTTGTAGACCCGGCTGAGCAACCGGGCGATCGTGGTCTTCGCGGTACCGGGCTTGCCGACGAACACCATGTGCCGCGCGCGCTCGTGACTCGGCAGCCCGAGCTCCTGGCGGCGCAGGTTGGTCTTGATCTCGGCGACCATCCGGCGGACGGCGTCCTTGACCGACTCCAGACCGATCAGCGAGTCCAGCTCGGCGAGCGGGTTCTCGCTGTAGTCCACCGGTCCCTCGGTGCCGGGCTCCGGGTCGGCCTGCGCGCCGGCGGAGCCGGTGTCGCCCTGGATCGACCGCCACGCGCCCGACAGGCTCTGGTCCGACTGGGGCGACGCGGACCGCGCCCCGAGGGCTTCCCGCTCCCGGTCGAGGGCCCGGAAGAACGTGGTCAGGTCGGGGACCTGCGGCTCCGGCCACGGCCGGTCCGCGAGTACGCCGGCCAGGTGGACGGAGACCCGGGTCGCCGCGGCGGCCCACGACCGCGCGAGCGGTGCCTGGCCGTGTCGGACCGCGCGCGCCAGCCGCTCGGCGTTGCCGGTCAGCCAGAGCTGCGCGTCGTACCCACCCCGGATCTCGGCCAGCGCCTTCTCGACGTCCTGGGTGGCGCTGCCGAGGACCTGGGCGACGGCCGGTGGGATGCCGCCGAGCCCGGTGGTCAGCAGCACGCGGGACAGCAGTTGGGCGAAGTCGTCGGTGTCGTCGTCCGGCAGCGCCATCACCAGTCTGGCCTGGGCGTCCCGGAGTGAGTTGAGCGAGTAGCGCAGAGCCGACGTCGGGCCGGCCAATTCCGGGAGGGCTGCCCGCTCGGTGTCGGTCAGTGCCGTCGTCCGCCAGTACTGCACGATCTCGTCGTACCCGGCACTCGTGTGCATCCGGGTGGTCTCACGGTCGGCCAGCACCCGGTCGAACGCGCCCACCAGCGCCCTCGCACGGGTGGCCATCGGCGGCGCGTCGACGAACAGGGCGACCACGTCGCGGGAGAGCTGCAGTGCTTGCCGACGGCCCTGTTCCCGGAAGCCTTGCGCGCCGGCGAGCATCTGCAACGGCCAGTCGAGCGCCGCCACCCGGATCACGTGTCCCGACCCGCCGATCCGGACCGACGGCCGGTAGAAGTCCCGGGTGAGGACGGCGGAGATGTCGGCGTACTCGCCGTGCAGCACCGGGATCCAGCCGGTCAGCAGCGGTGCGACCTGGTGGGTGAACCACACCGCCGCCGGCGTCCCCTTGGCGAAGTCCGGGAAGGCGTCCGACCGCAGCGGCCGCAGCGTGCCCGGGTCGTCGCCCCAGGCCCGCGTCCGGCCGCGGATCCCGGCCAGCCACTCCTCGGGCACCTCCCAGGGCTCTCCAGCCCCGAGAACGTCGAGCACACGCCGTCGACGGGTCTGGTCAGCCACATGAATCCTTTCCGCCCTGAGGCACAGCGCACCGGGCCGGCTACGCGCTGGCTCACTCTAGTGCGTCAGCAGCCGACCGCGGCGGCCGGACTCAGGAGGCGGGCTGGAGGGTCAGGCTGACGCTGTTGATGCAGTAGCGCAGGTCGGTCGGGGTCGGGTAGCCCTCGCCCTCGAACACGTGGCCGAGGTGGGAGCCACAGTTGGCGCAGCGGACCTCGACGCGCTTCATGCCGAGCGTGGAGTCCTCGATGTACTGCACCCGGTCCTCGGCCAGCGGGGCGAAGAACGACGGCCAGCCACAGTGCGAGTCGAACTTGGACTCGCTGCGGAACAACTCCGCGTCACACGCCCGGCACTTGTACACCCCGACCGTCTTGGTGTCGGTGTACTCACCGGTGAACGGCCGCTCGGTGCCGGCCTGGCGCAGTACGTGGAACTCGGCGGGGGAGAGCTGCGCCTTCCACTCCGCCTCCGACTTCTGTACGGCGTACTGCTTGATGTCATCTGTCACGCCTCAAGTATCGGCGTCCGGGCAAGGAAAACCCCGCCCGGACGCCGCCCGTAAGGCTCCCGTGATCAGCGCACCCAGGACGGCAGCGGGATCACCCGGGCGACCTGCGGGTCGTGGTCGCTGATCTGGTCGGGGAACTCGGAGTTCATGTGGACGATGTCGTACGACGACGCCGGCCGCAGGTTCTGCGAGATCAGGATCTGGTCGAGGATCTGGCTGTTGCCCTCGAACACGTAGCTGTAGCGCTCCTTCACCGGCAGTGTCCGCGGCAGGTCGACCAGCGCGGTCTTGCCGGAGCCGACCAGGATGTCGGTCGTCCGGGAGAAGTCGAAGTCGTTGATGTCGCCGAGCACGATCACGTTCGCGCCCTTGTCCTTCGCCAGGAGCTGGTCGACGAAACCGCGCACCGACTGCGCCTGCTGGTGCCGCTTGGGTGCGGTCACCTGGACCGGCGGCTGGGTCCGGCCCCACAGCGGGTCGTCACCACCCTTGGAGCTGAAGTGGTTGACCACTACGAACAGACTCTGGCCGTGCCAGGTGAACTCGCCGGCGAGCGGCACGCGGGCGGCCTCCCACGCCGGGTTGGCCGGGTCGACGCGGCCGGGCGAGGAACTCAGGTGCGGCCGGCCGAACCGGTCGGTGACGATCGTGGTCGGGACGGTGGAGCCGCCGCCGGCCCGGTCGACGAACTTGACCGGCTTGTCGGTCCGGTACAGGAACGCGACCCGGATGTTGCCGCCCGGCTCGCCGCCCTCGGCGTTGTTCACCGGGTCGATCTGGCGCCACGCGTACTTCGGCCCGCCGGCCTTGACGATCGCGGCCGTCAGCAGGTTCAGGGTCACGTCGGCGGCCGTCGTACCGGAGTTGGTCGCGCCGTCGTTGTCCTGCACCTCCTCCAGGCCGATGATGTCGGGCGAGGCGAGGTTGCGGACGACCGTCTGGGCCAGCCCGTCGAACTTGGCCGCGCCGTCGGACGGGTCCAGGTTCTCCACGTTGAAGGTCGCCACCGACACCTGCAGCGGCGACGACCGCCGGGTCGACTCACGCTGCACACCACCGTCGACGACGGTCGGGGTCTGCGTGGGCAGGAACTTGAAGTTGCCGAACGAGTAGTCGAGCACACCGGCCACGACACCGGCCAGCTTGTCGCCGGTCTTCGCGTCCGGGATCGGCGCCAGGACGTCGTCGAGCAGTACGCGCTCCGGGTTCGAGTCGGTCTTCTGCAGCACGATGCCGCCGCGGACGGTCCGCACACTCGAGCCCGCCGGTACGACGGACAGCTCGCGGAAGGAACTGGTCGGGCCGGTGACCTGCGGCCGGTCGATGCCCAGCCACATGCCCTCCAGCGACTCCCAGAAGTCGAGACCGTCGGTTGCCGGCTGGAAGGTGCCGGTGGTCTCGACGTCACCGGTGGAGTCGTCGTCGATCACGGTCGACGGCGGCACCCGGCCGCCCGGGCCGACGATCGTCGGAGCCGGTACGGCGGCCGTGCCCGTGACCGTGATCGTCGGGTTGGTGAGCTCGGTGGTGGTCAGGTTGTCGGTGCCGCCCGAGCCGCCGGGACGGAACTCGGTGACCGTGCCCTTCACGGTCACGGCGTCACCGGCGTTCACCGTCGGCGCCGAGCCGGTGAAGACGAACAGGCCCTCGCTGGTCGCCGGGTCGGTGTCCGGCTGCGGGTCCTGGAACCAGAAGCCGTTGCCGCTCTTCGCGGTGACCACGCCGGTGACGTTGCCGACGACCTTGCCGGCCAGCGGCGACAGGTGCGCGGAGCCCTGGATGTCGTGGATCTTCGCGTCGACGGGGTCCGGGTCCGGCGGCGTCGAGGTCAGCGTCTTCGGCGACGGCGCGGCCGCGGCGAACTCGGTGCTGTTGTTGTCCGCGTCCGCGGTCGGGACCTTGCGGGTGGCCGACGTGGTGTTCGACAGGCCCGGCGCCGCCGCGGTCTCGAAGTCGTTCGCCGTACCGTAGCCAACGAAGTCGACCACACCGGCCGCGGTCGAGCAGGTCGCCCCGCAGGTCAGCGCCGTCTGGCCGTTCACCAGGGCGACCTTGCCGGACGACGAGGACATCGGGATGGTGCCGGTCGCGTCCGGAGCCGGCAACGGCGTCGTACCGCCGGCGCCCTGCGCCTCCTGGACGAGGTAGGCGGCTCCCGGGGCGATGCTGCCGCTGAGGTTGGTGACCTGCCACGTCGTGCCGGCGGCCGACGCGTACTGGACCGACCATCCGCTCAGGTCGATCGGGCTCGTGCTGTTGTTGGTCAGCTCGATGAAGTCGTGCGTGTACTGCGCGCCGCTGTTGCCGCCACCGCCGTACACCTCGGTGATGACGACGGTCGACGAGGCGGCGTCGGCCGGTGCGGCGACGACGGCCACCACCGCTCCGGAGACGACGAGACTTGAGGTGACCACGAGGGCGCCCAGGCGGCGCCGTGATCGGATCTGGGCAGACATGGCCCGGATTCTCACACCCGGACCGGTCCCGGCCAAGGTCCAACACATGAACACCAGGTACGCCCGCGAAAGGCACGGGGGATCATTCGCCGGCCAGCGACACCAGTCGGTAGACCTCGAGCGGCTCGGCCTTGCCCTTGAGCTCCACCAGCCCCAGTGACTCGGTCACCGCCGCGGGCAGGAGCGCCTTGGTCGCCGGCCCGATGGCCACGCCGCCGCCGGGTGCCTTCCCCTCGATCCGGGAGGCGACGTTGACGGTGTCGCCGATGACGGTGTGCGTCCGGCCGCCTTCGGTACCGAGCAGGCTGACGGAGGCGACCCCGCTGTTGATGCCGACCCGGAACCGCGGCCACTGCGGGTGCGCCGCCTGGACGGCGGCTGCCGCGTCCTGCAGGGCGAGCCCGGCCGCGGCCGCCCGTGCGGCGTGGTCCGGCTGGTCGCCGCGCTTGTTGAAGGTGACCATCAGCGCGTCGCCGATGATCCGGTCGACGTCGCCGCCGTGCCGCCGTACGACGGGTGGGACGACGACCTGGAAGTACGTATTCAGCATCGCGGTGACCTCGGCCGGGTCGTGGTGCTCGGAGAACGTGGTGAACCCCTGCAGGTCGGCGAACAGCACGCTCAGCTCACGCCGGCCGGACACGGTGTCCTCGAGGTACAGGTCGGCGAACCGCTCCTCGTACCACTGGATCCGGACACCGGCCACGACCAGTACGAACGCGGCCAGCATCAGCACGTGCCACTCCCACCACGACAGCGCCCAGTTCCGCGCGAACACCAGCGCCACCATCGCCTCGGCGAGCAGGACGAACGCGGCGATCATCGACAGCAGCATCAGCGACGGCCGCTCCCACCACGTCCGCAGGTACCGCCCGGCCGCGACGGCGTACAGCACGATCGCGGGAATCGCGAGCCCGGTGAGGATGCCGTCGGCAACCTCCGGTACGACGGTGTCGTGCAGCGGAGGCAGTCGCAGCACCGACGCGAGTGCCCACAGCGCCATCAGCACCAGCAGGGCCGCCCGCAGCCACCGTCCCCACCTGACCGCGGAGACCGCCCGTCCGCCCGAGAAGTTCAGACTCGACAGGACCGCGAACACCGAGGCCAGCGCGACCCCGAACGGCGTCGCAAGCGTGAAGCCGGCGTTCGGGGTCTCGAGCAGGACCTTCGGCGTCGCCAGCGCGTGCAGCCCCAGGAAACCGGCCGCCGAGAGGAACGCCAGCGACACGAACAGCACCCGCGGATCACCCCGCCGCAGCGCGGCCGCACCAGTCACGTACGCGAGTACGGCGCTCAGCACCGCGGTCACCAGGACCAGCCAGAAGTGCGACGGGTGGTGCTGCCAATGAACGTCCAGTTGCGGCCGCTGCAACAGCAGGAGCAGGCCCGCCAGCGGGATGAGCAGCACCAGTGCGGTCAGCGCGATCATCGCCGGCGTGTAGACGAACCGCCGTTCAGACATCCGCGGTCGCCTTCAGGTGCGTGTGGATCTGGGACACCACCACCGAACCCTCGCCGACCGCCGAGGCGACCCGCTTGACCGACCCGCAGCGGACGTCGCCGATCGCGAACAGACCGGGCAACGTCGTCTCGTACGGCTGCGGCGGCCGGGACTCGTTCCACTGCGGATCGGCGGCCGCGTCGGTCCCGCTCAGGACGAACCCGCGGCCGTCCCGGCCGACCTTCTCCGGCAACCACTTTGTGCCCGGGACCGCGCCGATCATCACGAACAGCCCGGCGGACGGCATCGACTCCTCGGCGCCGGTCTGCCGGTCCCGCACGGTCACCTGCTCGAGCCGCCCGTCACCACCTCCGCCGACGATCTCGCTGTCGGCCCGCACGGTCACGTTCGGCGCCGCGTCGATGGCGTCGATCAAGTACTGCGACATGCTCGCGGTCAGATCGGGTCCACGGATCACGAGCGTCACCAGGCGGCAGTACCGGGCCAGGTGCAGGACCGCCTGCCCGGCCGAGTTGCCGCCACCGACCACGCAGGCATCCATGCCCTGCAGACCATGGGCTTCCGAAACACTCGCGCCGTAGTACACGCCGTTGCCCATCAACGACTCCAGCGCCGGTACGTCGAGCCGTCGGTACGACACCCCGGTCGCCAGGACGACGGCCCGCGCGGTCACCTCACCGACATCGCCGATGACAGCGCGGAAGTGGTCGTCCTCCTTCTCCAGCGAAACGATCGACCGCATCAGCACGAAGTGAGCGCCGAACACCCACGCCTGCTGGTACCCGCGCTGCGCCAGCTCCGACCCGCGGATGCCGCGCGAGAACCCCAGGTAGTTCCGGATCAGCGAGCTCGTGCCGGCCTGCCCACCGATGGACTCCCGCTCGACCACCAGCGTCCGCAGCCCCTCCGAGGACGCGTAGACCGCAGCGGCCAACCCGCCCGGCCCGGCGCCGATCACCAGGACGTCGAACGCGTCCGCGCCGTCGGCCAGCGTCGTCGGCACCCCCCACGCCTCGGCGATCTCCGCGTCGGTCGGATCATGCAGTACGGCGCCGCCGACGGCCGGCATCCACACCAGGACGCCGTCGCCGGGATCCGGCTCGCCGATGAACCCGAGCGCGGCCTCGGCCAGCGGCGTACCGCTGGCGCGGAAGGCGCTCGGGATCCCGTTGCGGGCCAGCAGGCTGCGGATCGCCTGCCCGCGGACCGAGTGGTCGGACGCGATCACGACCACCTCGCGCAGGTTCGCGACCTCGGTGCGGGACCACTCCTGGATGAACTCGGCCACCGTCCGGTGGAACAGCTCGTCGCGCTCGATCCACGGCTTCAGCACGTAGTAGTTGATGTCGCCGACGGACATCGCGGTCAGGATCGCGGACGCGGTCGAACGGTCCGCCCACGATCCCCACTCGACCAGCAGGGCCCGGCGCGCGTCCGGGTGCAGCGTCCTGGCCTGGTCGAAGATCGCGGTCCGGTCGTCGTCGGCGAGCACGTGGTCGACGAGGACGACGGCGACCCGCTGTTCCAGCTCGTGCGCGAGCCGCAGGACCTCCGACGCCGCGGCCGCGGTCAGCTCGCCGCGGACGCGGAAGTCGACGCCGAACGCCCGCTCGAGCTCTGTCTCACTCCGCTCCAGCTGGACCGGATCGGTATCCACGACCAGTATCAGTGGCCGTGCCTCACGCAGGCTGGACCTGCCCCCGGGTTCCCCTCCCATGCTTGTGACGGTAGGTCCGCGCGCAGCGATGAGCAATGGACAAAACGTTTGTTCGCCGGTCCTGTCCGCCCCAGTGGGACAGGACCGGCGAAAACCGATCACTCAGTTGACGCTGACCGCCGACCACGCCGCGGCGACGACCGCGCGCTCGTTGCTGCTCGCGCCGTACAGGTCGGTGGCCGCGTTCAGCGTCGCGGTCCGGGCCTGCGCGTACGTCGTCCCCGTCGTCATGTACGTGGTCAGGGCGCGGTACCAGATCTTGCCGACCTTGTCCCGGCCGATCCCGGTCACGGCCGAGCCGTTGCAGCTGGTGGAGTTGTGCGGCAGGCCGCCGAACTCCTTGGCGCCGGTGCCCTCCGCGGCCAGGTAGGCGAAGTGGTTCGCCACGCCGGACGAGTAGTGCACGTCGAGGTTGCCGACACCGGAGTAGTAGCAGTCGACCGAGTTGCCGTCCTTGCTGGGCTTGTCCATGTACCGCAGCGCCGGCCGGTCCTTCATGATCTCCTCGCCGATGTAGTAGTCACCGGGATCGGCGGCGTTGCCGGCGTAGAACTCGACGAAGGTGCCGAAGATGTCGCTGGTGGCCTCGTTCAGGCCGCCGGACTCACCGGAGTAGGTCAGGTTCGCGGTGGCGGTGGTGACGCCGTGGGACATCTCGTGACCGGCCACGTCGATCGACACCAGCGGACCGGCCACGACGCCGTCGCCGTCGCCGTACGTCATCTGCTTGCCGTCCCAGAAGGCGTTCACGTAGTTGTTGCCGTAGTGCACCCGGCTCGGGACGCCCTTGCCGTCGTTGAAGATGCCGTTCCGGCCGTGCTGGGTCTTGTAGTAGTCCCAGGTCTTCGCGGCGCCGTAGTGCGCGTCGACGGCGGCGGTCTGCCGGTTGGTGTTCACCCCGTTGCCCCAGTGGTTGTCGGCGTCGGTGAACCGGGTCGGCACCGGGCAGCCCAGGCCGAACAACTGGCACAGGATCGAGTCGGTCTTGTTGTTCGCGTCCGCGGTGAAGCCGTTGCCACGAGCCGGGTCGGTCAGCGTGAAGCCGCCGGTGGCCGGCGTACTGTCGATCGGCACCGTCCCGCTGTACAGGCTCTGGCCGTCGCCGGTGGCGGTGTGGATGTGCTGCTCGGCGACCAGCTTCGCGCCGGTCAGCGCGTCGATCGTGGTGGTGACGTGGCTCGGCGTACCGTCCGCCTGCGTCCCGGCCGAGGCGACCTGATACGCCAGTCGCGGCGCACCCTTGCGGGCCTCGATCACCAGCGCGGGTTTCCCCTCGGCCTTCTGACCGCGGGAGAGCGCCTTCGCCGTGGCGGTGGCGGCGCTCAGCTTCGGGGTGCGGCTGACGTCGGCCGGGCGGCTCAGCGTCAGGCTGGCGCCCTTCCAGCCGCCGTCCTTGGCCTGGTGTACGACGACGTCGCCGCCGAGCACCTTGAGCCCGCCGATCGTCCGGTCCATCCGGACGTGGGTGGAGCCGTCCGCGTCGACGATGACGTCGCGGACGACGAAGGCGTCGGCGCCGGTGGCCTTGACGGCGGCGGGATTGCCGTCGATGGCAGCCTTGGCCCGGGCGACTGCGGCCGTAGGCGCGGGGACGGGGTCGGCCGTCGGCGCGCCGGTGGCGGTGGTGGCGCTGGTCAGACCGAGGGCGGTCGTGGTCGCCACTGCGGTGGCAGCGGCGAACAGGGCGGATCTGTTCATCCTCGCGCTCCTTGTTTCGGCGTCCCGGGGGCCTCACGCCCCGGGAACGAGGTGCTCGCACGTTACCGCTCGGTCACCTACCGTGGCCAGAGGTGGAGAAAAGTTGCCTTTCCGCCGCACGACGACCGGATTTGGTCGGTCCCGGGCGATACCGTCACGCCATGGCGAAGACCACAGCGGTGATGCTCCCCGTCGGGGACCGGGAGGTCCGCGTCTCCAGCCCGGAGCGGATCGTCTACGAAGCGACCGACTGGGCCCCGGAGGTCACCAAGCTCCAGGTCTGCGAGTACTTCGCCGGCGTCGGTGCCGCGTTCATGCACGCGTCCGGCGACCGCCCGGTCGCGCTGGAGCGCTGGCCCGGCGGCTGGCGCGAGGGGATGACGCTGTCGGTCGACGCGACCGGCCGGCAGACCGGCGACGGCTTCTACTCGAAGCGCCTGCCGAAGGGCGCCCCGGACTGGCTCGAGACCTGCAGGGTGCTGACGCCGAACGACCGCCCAATCGACGAGCTCTGCCTGACCGAGATCGGGGCCGCGGTGTGGGCGGCCCAGATGGGCACCCTGACCTTCCATCCCTGGGCGGTTCGCAAGGGCGATCTCGACCATCCGGACGAGCTCCGGATCGACCTCGACCCGCAGCCGGGCGCGACATTCGCCGACGCCCGGCGGGTCGCCGGCGTCGCCCGTGAGTTGCTCGAAGAGCTCGGGCTCCGTGGCTATCCGAAGACCAGCGGCAACCGGGGGATCCACATCTACGTCCGGATCCGGCCCGAGTGGTCGTTCGACGACGCCCGGCACGCGGCGATCGGCCTCGGGCGGGAGCTCGAGCGCCGAGACGACAGGGTCACGACCGCCTGGTGGAAGGAGGAGCGCGGCGACGCCGCGGTCTTCCTCGACTACAACCAGAACCTGCGCGACCGCACGGTCGCCGGTGCGTGGTCGCTCCGGCCGCGGCCCGGTGCCCCGGTCAGTACGCCGATGACGTGGGAGCGGCTCGCCGAGGTCGACGATCCGCGGGCGTTCAACCTGCACACCGTGCCGGAGTACCTCGCCGACGGTGACCCGTGGGCGGACATGGACGAGACGGCGTACTCGCTCGACCCGCTGCTGCGGCTGTGGGAGGAGCTGCCGGGCGGTGAGCTGAACTTCCCGCCGGACTACCCGAAGATGCCGGGCGAGCCGCCGCGGGTGCAGCCGAGCAAGAAGGTCGCCGACCACTGGGACGAGCAGGGCAACCGGATCGCGCCGTAGGCCCGCGGCGCCGACCCGGTCGAGTCCCCGATCGGGCTCAGAAGCTGCGGAGGGCGCCGCCGTCGACGGGGATGATGGCGCCGGTGAGGTAGGACGCGGCGGGGGAGAGGACGAACGCGGCCACCCGGCCGAACTCGTCGGGCATGCCGTAGCGGCGCAGCGGGATGGTCTTCTCGGACGCGCGCCGGGCGGCCTCCGGGTCGCCGCCCTTGGCGTCGAGCTCCTTCAGCCGGTCGGTGGCGATCCGGCCCGGCATCAGGCCGTTGACCCGGGTCCCGTTCGGGCCGAGCTCGTCGGCCAGCGTCTTCGCGACCATCGCCAGGCCGGGACGCAAACCGTTCGAGATCGCCAGGCCCGGGATCGGGGACTTCACCGACGACGAGAGCACGAACGCGATCGACGTACCGTCGGAGCCGGCCCGGGCGACCGAGCGGGCGATCCGCAGGCCGCCGAGGAACACGCTGTCGAACGCGTTCCGCCAGTCGTCCTCCTCGGTGTCCAGCGCCGTCCCGGGCCGGGGCCCGCCGACGCTGATCAGGGCGCCGTGCAGCGCGCCCCACTTCGCGACCGCGGTCGCGGCCAGCCGCTCCGCGCTCTCCGGATCGGCGTTGTCGACCGGGATGCCGACCACGTTCTCACCCAGCTCGGCCGCGGCCCGGCCGATCGACTCCTCGTTGCGGCTGGAGATGACGAGCCGGGCGCCTTCCGCGGCGAGGGCCTTCGCGGTGGCGAAGCCGAGGCCGGCGCTGGCGCCGGTGACGATGTAGGTGCGATCGCGCAGTCCGAGGTCCACGGGCTCCATCCTGCCTCACCGCCACCGATCACGCACGCCGGCGCCAGTCGGTGCCCAGGGCAAGCTCTCGCCGCCGGTCCGCGCAGACCGCTCAGTACGCCGACCGGCGCAGCGGCGACTCGTGGCTGTCCAGGTGCCAGGCGGTGTTCACCAGGCCCAGATGCGAGAACGCCTGCGGGAAGTTGCCCAGCATCCGCCCGCCCACCGGGTCGTACTCCTCCGCGAGCAGGCCCACGTCGTTGCGCAAGGCAACGAGCCGGTCGTACAGCTTCCGGGCCTCGCCGACCCGGCCGATCAGCGCCAGCGAGTCGGCCAGCCAGAACGAGCAGATCAGGAACGCGCCCTCGCCGCCGGGCAACCCGTCGTCGGTGTGGCCGGTGACGTACCGGTGGACGAAGCCGTCGTCCGCGAGCTCGCGCTGCACGGTCTCGACGGTGCTGATCACCCGCGGATCGTCCGGCGGGAGGAAGCCGACCTGCGGGATGAGCAGCACCGACGCGTCCAGCGCCTTGCTGCCGTAGGCCTGGGTGAACGTGCCGCTATCGGTGTCGAAGGCCCGCTCACAGACCTCGCGGTGGATCTCGTCCGCGGTCGCGCGCCACTGCTTGGCCGGCCCGTCCAGGCCGAACCGTTCGACCGCCCGCGCGGCCCGGTCGAACGCGACCCACGCCATCACCTTGGAGTGGGTGAAGTGCTGCCGGCCGCCGCGGACCTCCCAGATGCCCTCGTCCGGCTGGTCCCAGATCCCGCTCAGGTGGCGCATGAGTCCGCACTGCATCGCCCACGCGTCGTCGCTCGGCCCGATGTGCGTCTCCCGGGCGAGGGCCAGCACGTCCATCACCTCGCCGAACACGTCGATCTGCAACTGTTCGGCGGCCGCGTTCCCGATCCGCACCGGTCGCGAGCCGGCGAACCCGGGCAGCCAGTCGGCCTCGAACTCGGTCAGCCGGCGTTCTCCGGTCACGCCGTACATGATCTGGACGTCGGCCGGCGAGCCGGCGATCGCCCGGAGCAGCCAGTCGCGCCAGGCCTGCGCCTCCTCGGTGAACCCCGATCGCAGCAGCGCGGTCAGCGTCATCGTCGCGTCCCGCAGCCAGCAGAACCGGTAGTCCCAGTTGCGTGGTCCGCCGAGGGCCTCGGGTAGCGACGTGGTCGGCGCGGCGACCAGGCCGCCCGTCGGCGAGTAGGTGAGCGCCTTGAGCGTGAGCAGCGACCGGGTGACCTCCTGCTCGAACCCGTCCGGGTCGGTGCTGCGGGCGATCCACTCGGTCCAGTACGTCTCGGTCGGCTCGAGCGCGCCGATCGCGTCGGTCGGCGCGGGCGCCGGCTCGTGCGACGGGTGCCAGTTGAGCACGAACCAGGCCTGCTCGCCCGCCGAGATCCCGAAGTCCGCGTACGTCGCGAGGTCGCGGCCGTACTGGTTCACGTCGGACCGCAGCGAGACCGCGTCCGGACCGGCGATCGCGACCACCTGACCGTCGTACCGGCGGACCCAAGGCACCACGTGCCCGTAGTCGAACCGCAGCCGCAGCTCGGACCGCATCGCGACCCGACCGCTGACGCCTCGCACGATCCGTACGACGTCGGGCGCTTGGTCCCGTGGCGGCATGAAGTCGATCACCCGGACCGTGCCGGTCGACGTGGACCACTCGGTTTCCAGGACGAGCGTGTCGCCGCGATACCGGCGGGTGTTCCGGGCACCGGTCTCGCGTGGCGCGACCCGCCAGTGGCCGTTGTCGTCGGTCCCGAGCAGGGCGGCGAAGCAGGCCGGTGAGTCGAACCGCGGCAGGCACAGCCAGTCGATCGAGCCCGTCGTCGACACCAGCGCCGCGGTCTGGGTGTCGCCGATCAGCGCGTAATCCTCAATCCGCCGCGCCGGCCCGGACCTCGGGTCGTTCCGGTCCGGCCGCGTCGTCGTCGGGGGAGGAGGAGTCACCACGTGTGTCCTGTCGGGAGAAGTAGATCAGTCCGCCGAGGGCGAGCAGGGCGAAGAAGAACCATTGCAGGCCGTAGAAGAAGTGTGGACCGTCGTCGATCTCGGGGCCGGGCAACGTGCCGAACGCCGGGTCGTTGGCGGGCTGTTGCTGGTCGATCGTCAGGTAGCCGTCGTACAGGTCCAAGCCGAGCGCCTTGGCGTAGTCGGGGCCGTTGATCAGCCGGGCCGTCCCGTTGTCCGGCGTACCGCCGTTGGTGCTGCCGCCGCGTTCGCTGCGCCGCAGGCGACCGGTGATGGTGACCTCACCGGACGGTACGGCGGGGATGGTGCCCGGGGCGAGCTCGGCACCCTGGCGGGCCAGGAACCCGCGGTCGACCAGGACCGCCTTCCCGTCCGGGAGCACCAGCGGGGTGACGATCTCGAACCCCGGCCGGTCCTTCACGTTCCGGTACCGCAGGACGATCTGCTTCGAGGCGTCGTACCGGCCGGTGACGACCGCGGTCCGCCAGGCGTGCCGGTCGCCGACGACACCGTCCTGACCCACGATCTGGTCGATCGGCGCCGGCGGGGCGGCCAGGTTGGCCCGGGTGACGTCGTTGCGGTCCTTGCGTTCGTCGAGCCGGTGGAACTGCCAGCGACCGAGCTGGACGCACACCCCCGCGAGGATCACGATCGCCAGCGCGGCGGCGATCCAGCGGACATTCATCAGACGACGCACATCTCGAACTTAAGCCATCGGCTGAAACCGTCGGTGCCCGGCACGTAGGCTGGAGGCGTGACGGCTACGGATGAGGTGACTCAGCTGGGGCTGGCGGACCGGTTCGGCCGGGTCGCCACCGATCTGCGCGTGTCCCTGACCGACCGCTGCAACCTGCGCTGCACGTACTGCATGCCCGAGGAAGGCCTGGACTGGCTGGCCAAACCGGAGCTGCTCACCGATGACGAGGTGGTCCGGCTCGTTTCCGTGGCCGTTCGGCTACTCGGCGTACACGAGATCCGTTTCACCGGCGGTGAGCCGCTGCTCCGCCGAGGCCTGGTCGGCATCGTCGGGCGTACGGCGGAGCTGCAGCCACGGCCCCAGGTGTCGCTGACGACCAACGGGATCGGCCTGGCCCGGCAGGCGCAGGCGCTCAAGGACGCCGGTCTGGACCGGGTGAATGTGAGCCTCGACACCATCCGGCCGGACACGTTCCAGCAGCTGACCCGCCGGGACCGGCTCAAGGACGTCCTCGCCGGACTCGAAGCCGCCCGGGCCGCCGGGCTGACGCCGGTGAAGGTGAACGCCGTGCTGATGCGTGGCCTGAACGACGACCAGGCGCCCGAGTTGCTCGAATTCTGCTTGGCGAATGACTACGAACTGCGCTTCATCGAGCAGATGCCGCTGGACGCGCAGCACGGCTGGGACCGCGCGACCATGGTCACCGCCGACGAGATCCTCGAGCAGCTCGCCGATCCGTTCGGCCTGGAGCCGACCGACGCCGCCGCCCGGGGGAGTGCGCCGGCCGAGTCCTTCACGGTTCGCGGCGGGCCGCAGACCGTCGGCATCATCGCCTCCGTCACGCGCCCGTTCTGCGGCGACTGCGACCGGGTCCGGCTGACGGCCGACGGTCAGGTGCGCGACTGCCTGTTCGCGCGGACCGAGTCTGATCTGCGGACGGCGCTGCGGTCGGGCGCCGGCGACGAGGAGCTGGCGGATCGCTGGCGGCGGGCGATGCGCGGCAAACTTCCGGGACACGGGATCAACGATCCGAGCTTCCTGCAGCCGACCCGTCCGATGTCCGCGATCGGCGGTTGAGCGCCGTACCAAACCGGCCCAAACCGGAAATGTACTTTTTCGGTGCGCTGCTGCCTTTACCCGGAGAAAGGCTCGACCTCACGCAGGAATGACCGGCGGTCGAGGAAGTCGGACAAGCTGTCCTTGTGCTGGTCGCACGCCAACCAGGTCTTGCGCCGCTCGGGGGTGTGGATCTTGGGGTTGTTCCACTGCAGCGCCCACCGGGCCGGGGCGCCGCATCCCCTGGCAGAGCAGAGGGACGCGGGTGCTTCGTCAACCATCCGGGGCCTATTCCTGATTACTCAATAATCAAAAGGGTGGGGAAATGAAGCGACGTCGGACAGCCACGGGGGGAGCCGTCCGACGCCGCATCAAGACCCTGAATTCCACTCGTGAACTTCAGAGCACGCGGGAGATTCTGACACGGATGCTGCCAAAGTTTCCAGTCCCGGCGAAGATCACTTTTCGGTGTCGTTCTCGCGGTCGGGATTGGGCGGTGTGATGACCACGTGGTGGGCCTCGAGCGCGGGCCGTTCGGGGGCGACGAAGGGGTCCGCGCCGGAGACCTTCGTGGTCCGGTGCGCGTTCGCCAGCACGACCGCGAAGTACGGCAGGAAGACCGCCGCGACCACGAACATCCACCGCCACGGCGAGGGCGTGACGACGGCGAGCACGAAGCACACGATCCGGATCGACATCATCCAGGCGTACCGCACGATCCGGCTGTCCAGATCCTCCGACCGCCCCGGCTGCGCACTCGTCACCGAAACGACGGTCTCAGCGGTCCGCTCACGGCGTCTCGACATCTATCCTCCTCACCAATACAACGGTACGCCGCGTCCGTCGCCCAGGCGCAGCCAGGATGGAGAGGTACGTCTCATGACCGACCGCACCTACCGGGTCACCGAGATCGTCGGCACGTCCAAGGAGGGCGTGAAGGAGGCCATCACCAACGGCATCACCCGGGCCGGCGAGACCCTGCGGCACCTCGACTGGTTCGAGGTCACCGAGATCCGCGGCCACATCGTCGACAACCGGATCGACCACTACCAGGTGGGCATGAAGGTCGGCTTCCGCCTCGAAGACTCCTGACCCCGGACCGTCGGGCCACCCGCCGTCCGGGCGACCGGACGGCGGGCGATAGCGTTCGTCCGACCGACGACGTGAGGAGGGCTTGTGAGCAGGTCTGTGCTGGTGACAGGTGGCAGCCGGGGCATCGGGCTGGCGATCGCGACCGCGTTCCGGGAGGCCGGTGACCAGGTCGCCGTCACGTACAACACCAGCGAGCCGCCGGCGGGCTTCCTCGGGGTCAAGTGCGACATCACCGACCAGGAGCAGGTCGACGCGGCGTTCGAGACCATCCAGGACGCCCACGGCCCGGTCGAGGTGCTCGTGGCGAACGCCGGCATCACCCGCGACACGCTGCTGCTGCGGATGTCCGACGACGACTGGGACGCCGTCCTGGAGACCAACCTCACCGGCTCGTTCCGGGTCGCCCGCCGGGCGGCCAAGGGCATGCTGCGGCTGCGCAAGGGCCGGATCGTGTTCATCTCCTCGGTCGTCGGCCTGCTCGGCTCGCCCGGCCAGGTGAACTACGCGGCCAGCAAGTCCGGCCTGATCGGGATGTCCCGGTCGATCGCCCGCGAGCTCGGCAGCCGCGGCATCACCGCGAACGTCGTCGCGCCCGGGTTCATCGAGACCGACATGACCGCGGTGCTGCCCGAGGAGACCCAGAAGCAGTACCTCGGCCAGATCCCGCTCGGCCGGTTCGGGCGGACCGAGGAGATCGCGAGCGCGGTCCGCTGGCTCGCCTCCGCGGAGGCCGGGTACATCACCGGTGCGGTGATCCCGGTCGACGGCGGCATCGGCATGGGCAACTAACTCGTCATCACCTCTAGAAAGGGCATGCCGGTGGGCATCCTCGACGGCAAGCGGATCCTGGTCGCCGGAGTCACGCTGGACTCCTCGATCGGCTTCGCCACGGCCAAGGTGGCGCAGGAACAGGGCGCCACCGTGCTGATCTCGAACTTCGGCCGCGCGCTCAGCATCACCAAGCGGATCGCGAAACGCCTGCCGGCCGAGCCTCCTGTTTTGGAGCTGGACGTCACGAATCCTGACCACCTCGCGGCGCTGCCGGACGCCGTCCGCGAGCACGTCGACGGCCTGGACGGCGTCGTGCACTCGATCGCCTACGGCAACCCGGAGACGATCCTCGGTGGCAAGTTCCTGGATGGTCCGTGGGAGGACGTGTCCCAGGCAGTGCAGGTGTCGGCGTACTCCCTCAAGGCGCTCGCGGTCACCTGCGCGCCGCTGATGAGCAGGGGCGGCAGCGTGGTCGGGCTGACCTTCGACGCCACTGTCGCCTGGCCCGGGTACGACTGGATGGGGGTGGCCAAGGCCGCGCTCGAGTCGACGAACCGGTACCTGGCCCGTGACCTGGGCGCCCAGGGGATCCGCTGCAACCTGGTCTCGGCCGGTCCGCTGAAGACGCTCGCGGCCAAGGCGATCCCGGGTTTCGAGAAGTTCGAGGAGCCCTGGCTGGACCGGGCCCCGCTCGGCTGGGACCCGTCCGACCTCGAGCCCACCGGCCGCACGATCGTCGGCCTGCTCAGCGACTTCTTCCCCGCGACCACCGGCGAGATCGTGCACGTCGACGGCGGCTACCACGCGATGGGAGCGTAGGGGTTGGCCACTTCGCTGGTTGAGCTCCGGGTCCTGGACGGCGCCAACCTCTACTTCAGCCGTGCCGCCGTCAAGCTCACGCTGGACGTGTCCGCACTCGTCGACGCCCCGGCCCCGGCCGCGAAGGCGTACGCCCAGGCGATCGGTCTCGGCGCCACCCGGCCCGGCCGGATCGGCTCCGGGTTCCGGCAGCGGTTCGCGATCCGGGTCGCCGGTCACGTCGTCCGCCGGATCGCCCGCGAGGCCGGGATCGGGCGGATCGGCGTCCGGGTGCGCCCGGAGTCCGACGTACGGCGGCTCGTCGTCGCCTTCCCGTGGGCGCACGAGGGCCGCGCGCGGGCGCTCGGGGCGGCGATCGTGGAGGTGCTGGACGCGTTCGGCGCCGACGACCTCACCGACCTGATCGCCGCCGTCGGCGACCGGGTCCGGGACGAACCGCCTGGCAACCCGCCGCCGACGCTGCGGCCGAAGGTGCCGGTGGTCGCGGTGACCGGGACGAACGGCAAGACCACGACCTCGCGGATGATCGCGCACATCGGCCGTGCGGCCGGGCTGCACGTCGGCTGGTCGAGCACCGACGGCGTGTACTTCGACGGCGAACTGGTCAAGTACGGCGACTTCTCCGGGCCGAGCGGCGCCGGCCAGGTGCTGTCCCAGCCGGGCATCCAGCTCGCGGTCACCGAGACCGCCCGCGGCGGCATCCTCCGGCGCGGTGTCGGTGTGGCCTTCAACGACGTCTCGGTGGTCACCAACGTCTCCGCCGACCACCTCGGCCTGGGCGGCATCGACACCGTCGACCAGCTGGCCGAGGTGAAGGCGGTCATCACCCAGATCACCCGCCCGCGCGGCTGGTGCGTGGTGAACGGCGACGACCCGCGGACGTTCGCGATGCGGCTCGGGTCGCCGGCCAAGTGCTGGGTGTTCTCCCGCGATCCCGACTCGCCGTCGATCCGGACCGTGCTGGAGGAGGGCGGCCGGGCGACCACGGTGCTGGACGGGTTCGTCACCGTCCTCGACCAGGCCGCCGACCCGGAGCCGTTGCTGAAGGTCGTCGACGTACCGATGACGCTGTCCGGACTGTCGCAGTACAACGTGGAGAACGCGCTGGCCGCGGCGTCGGCGGCGCTCGGGCTGGGGTTGCCGCGGGCCGCGGTGATCGAGGGCCTCAGCTCGTTCGCGCCGAACGAGAACAACCCCGGCCGGATGAACATGTACTCGGTGCGCGACTTCACCGTGGTCATCGACCTGGCCCACAACGAGGCCGGGCTGGAGGCGCTGCTCGAGATCATGAACGGCGTCCGGCCGCCGGGCGGACGGTTGCTGCTGGCCCTCGGTTCGCCCGGGGACCGGGCCGACGACATGGTGTCCGCGCTCGGCGCGATCGGGGCCCGCGCCGCCGACCGGGTGGCCATCGGTCACAAGAGCGACTACCTGCGCGGGCGGCCGCCGGCCGAGCTCGACGCGTTCTTCCGGGAAGGCGCCGCGTCCGTCGGCGTGGACGACGTACCGTCGTTCCCCACCGAGTTGGAGGCGGCGCAGGCGCTGGTCGCCGAGGCGGGGCCGGGGGACGTGGTCGCGGTGATGTCTCTGCAGGATCGGGCGAGTCTTGACGCCTGGTTGCGGGCCGAGGGAGCTACCGTCGACACACCGGAGATCTTGAAGGCCAAGGTCGAGAGAGCCCAGCACTAGCCCCCGTCGGCCCTGTCGGGGGCGGGAACGGGGTGAACATGCGCTACCTCTGGTCGGTGCCGTCCGCGGTCGTCGCCTGGTTCGTGGCGGGTTTCGCGGCCACCTACCTGAAGGGCCTGCCGGAGGGTACGACGCTGTTCGTGCCGGCCCGGCTGGACCTGCTCGTGCTCGGCGGCTTCGCCGGTGGGCTGGCCGCGGGGCTGTTCGTCGGCCGGATCCGGTACACGCTGCCGCTGGTCCTGGTCGTTGCCTCCGGCATGTGGTGGCTGACCGGCAACTCGTTCACCGACCGGGCCTCGCTGATCACGTTGCTGCTGGCAAGCGCCCTCGGCGGGCTGTTCGGTGCCCTGGGCACCAGGAGCTCGGTGGTCGCCGCGTTCGCGCTCACGATCCCGGTCGCCTGGCTCGCGCTCCGTCCGGCGAACCACCTGGCCGACTGGCAGTGGCTGTGGCAGCTGAACGGTCTTCTGGTCGCCGCCGGACTCGCGATCCTGCTGTACGTCGCCTGCTGGCGTCGCGGCTGGCGGTCGGCGTACTTCTGGCTGCCGCTGACCGCCTGCTACCTGGCCGCCTTCGGAGTCGTCGCCGGGATCCGGGTCGTCAGCCGAGCGCCCGCCGGCCGGTCGCCGGACCTCACCGCGGACGAGGCGACCGACGCGTTCTTCGGGACCTTCGAGCCGATGCTGCGCGAGTACTGGCCGTGGCTGGTGCTGGCCGTGCTGCTCGCGATCCCGATGGTCGCCCTGAAGCTCCGCGCCCTCCCGCCCCCGCCACCCCCGCCCGACCCGTACGCCGACCGCCCCAACGACGCCGTACTCTCCGAAGACCTCGACTGGATCGACCGCGAAGAGCCCCGCCGACGCCTCCTGCCCCGGCGAGACCCGGTGTCCTAGGCCACACTACCGAGGCGTGGCGAGAGTGCACTGGTCGCCACAGCCGTGGCGCTGCGGGGGATTCGCCGGAGGCGCCGTGAGCTTGCCGGCTGCGTCGAGCGGAGTCACCGAGGCGACCGTGGCGTTCTTCTTCGGGATGAGGACCGTGAAGAAACGGAGTTGGTCGGTGGCCGGGGTGGCGGTCGCGTCGGCAATGTAGGTCGTGCCGGCCGACTTGAGGTGGACCTTGCGGGCGTCGGCGGAGACCGCACCGACGACCAGCGTGTAGGGGAGCACCTCGCCGCTCTTCTCACGGGTGTGGGCGGCGGCGACGTGAAAGGCGCTGCGCTGGCCGGGAGCCCAGTCGTCGAAGCAGACGTGGACGCGGCCGAAGCTGTTGGCCGGGCCTTCGTCGGTCACAACGCAGCCCTGGCGGGAGTACGTGAGTACGCCGTACTGCTGCGTCGGGATGCTGCCCTTGGCGAGGTAGTACGCCTTGGGCCGGTAGGCGTTGGCGTCCGGCAGCTTGGTGAACACCTCGTCCGACCAGGGCGCCGGCATGACCGTGGTGTGGTCACCCATCGGCGTTTTGGTTTGACGGGGCGTGGTGGCGGTCGTGGTGACCGTGGGCGTCACCGATGGCACGGGTGGCGCGAAGCCGGCCACCTCCGACTCGGTGCCGGTCGAGCGGTGCGAACCCAGGAGCGGTCCGACGGACAGCGCGGCCGCGGTCACTGCAGCGGCCGTGACCACGATGGCGGCACCGCGGCGGCGACGACGGCGACGGTCGATGCGGAGGCGGATCGATGCCGCCGGGTCGACGGGCTCGGGGCGGTCCTCGGTCAGGACGGCGAGACGGGTGCTCAGGTCGTCGGTCATGCGATCCCCTTCCCGGCCAGCTCGGCCAGTTCTTCGGGCGTGATGAAGGTGGTGTCGGTGCGGAGCGTGTCCAGGCCGCGGCGGGTGTGCTGCTTCACGGCGCCGACCGAGCAGCCGAGCAGGTCGGCCACGGTGTGCTCGGACAGGTCCTCGGCGTACCGCAGATAGACGGCGGCGCGCTGGCGTGGGCTCAGCCGCGCCATCGCGGCGCGCAGGGCGAGGCGCTCGTCGACCTGACCGGTGGCCGGGTCGACGGCGGTGTCGGGCGGTGTATCGGTGGGGCGTTCGCCGATCCAGCGGCGGCGCCGGCCGGACAGGAACGTGGTGGTGACGATCTTGCGCAGGTACGCCTCCGGGCTTCCGCCGCTCAGCTTGCGCCAGTGGAACCAGAGCTTGGTGAAGGCTTCCTGGGCGAGGTCTTCCGCCTTCTGGTGGTCCAGCGTGAGCGCGTACGCGAGTCGCGCGGTCGCGGTCCACCGCGCCCGCACGAAGTCGTCGAAGTCGTCGGCTTGTCTCATCGGCATCCCTTCCTCACCCCTCAGAACGCCCTGACGAGCGTCGCAGGGTGACAGGTCAGCCGAGGAGTTTGTGGGCGAGCCAGGAGCCGGGCTGGAAGCCTGGCGGGAGGGCGAAGACGGCGGAGCCGATGGTGGTGGTCCACTCGTTCAGGGCGTCGGCCGCGTCGAGGCGGGCGAGCAGGGGAAGGAACTGGCCGGCGACGTCGGCCTGGTGGCTGAGGAAGATCAGCCCGGACTCGCGGGTCGGGCCGTTGTCCTGCACGTAGTTGAGGCCCTTGCGGAAGATCCGGCGGCCGTCGTTCTCCGAGTGGTGCGAGAGCCGGGCGTGCGAGTTCTCCGCGATCACGAGCCGGCCGTCGGCGTCCCGGGCCTGCAGGTCGAGCTCGTCGTGCTCGGCGGTGCCGGTCAGCGGTGCGCCGGTGGAGAGCTTCCGGCCGACCGCGCGTTCCTGTTCCGAGCGGGTGAGCTCGTCCCAGGTGTCCAGGTTCATCCGGATCCGTCGTACGACGAGCGTCGTACCGCCGTGGAACCAGTCGGGGCCGTCGGACGACCACACCGTGCGGTCCAACTCCGGCGTACCCACGGCCGGGTTGCCGGTGCCGTCGACCTGGCCGAACAGGTTGCGTCCGGTCACGGGCCGGCCGTCGGCGCCGGTGCTGTTCCAGAAGCCAGTCTGCCGCCAGAGCGGGGAGGCGAACGGCTTCGCGTCCGCGACCAGGCGCCGTACGGCGTGCACCACGCTCACCGCGTCGTCCGCGCCGACCATGACGAGGAGGTCGCCGCCGGACCAGGCCGGATCGAGGCGGTCGTGCTTCATCACCGGCAGGTCGTCGAGGCCGGGCGGCTTGTGCCCGGTCAGCTGGAACACCCGCGGCCCGAACCCGATCGTCGTCGTCAAGGCGACGTTCGCGACCGCCAGCTCCGGAGCCGTGTCACCCGGCGCCGGCCGCCCCTCGGCCAGCGCCACGACGTCACCACTCCACAACCGCATCAACCGCCCGAGCCCGGCCTTGTCCACCCCCGACCGCAGCTTCAACGCCACCAGCTCGGCGTGCTTCGGCGTCGGCCCCGCGATCCCCGGCTGATGCTCGCCGTACGGACTGATACTTCGCCGGACGGGAGCTTCCGGTGCCGAGTCGGTGCCCATGGCAACCACGCCACCGCCCGCAGCCACCCCGGCAGCAGCTACACCGGCGAACCCAAACACCTGCCGCCGCGACGGCCTACCGGTCACTTGGCGGCTGGGGTTTCACTCGGGTGGTAGTGCTCTTCTTCCTCGGTGAAGGCTTTCACCGGGACGGTCAGGTCGTGGGTGGTGCCGTCGGAGAACTTCAGGGTGAGGGGGAGCTCGTCGCCCGGTTTCAGCGGCTGCTGGAGGTTCATCAGCATGACGTGGTCGCCGCCGGGGGACAGGTGTGTGTGGGAGGTGGCCGGGACGTTGATTCCGCCAGCCTTCTCCTGCATGACCATCTTGCCGTCCTTCATTGCCATCTCGTGCAGCTGCACCATCCCGGCCACCGGAGAGGTTGCCGAGGTCAACCGGATGTCCGTGTCGCCCGGGTTGGTCAGCGACATGAACGCCGCCGTCATCGTGGTGTCCTTCGCGCCGACCGTCGCCCGCACCCACGCGTCCTCGATCAGCACCGACGGCGTACTGGCGGCCGCCTGAGTGGTAGCGGGGGCGGCGGACTCCGGGGACCCGCAGGAGGACAGCAACACCGGGACAGCGACCGCGAGCGCGGCCGTCAGTAACGTCAGCTTCACGGACAGGCCAACGACCCTGACCTCGGCGGAGTTCCGCGGACCGCCAGGCCATCACAACCATCCGATCGCCGCCGCGCTGAGCGGAGGCCGTGCCGGTACCGGGAGGTTGTGATGGCGCTGGGGTCCGGTCAGTCGCTCGGGGTGTCGGCTTCCTCGTCGGGCTGGACGAAGTCCGGGTCGCCGCCCTCGTCACCCGAACGCGCGCCCGCCTGCGCGAGGTGTGAGACGGACTCGAGCTCGGTGAGCACGGTCTGGTGCTGGTCGACGCACAGGACGACCAGGTCGCCCGGGTTCGACCGGGCGAGTGCGTGCCGGATCGCCTCCAGCTCGTCGAGCACGAGGTCGACCTGGCGGCAGCGGGCGCCGTTCTCCATCGCGGCCCGAACGCCGGCCTCGACCAGGGCCGCCGACTCACCGCGCTTGCGCCCGCGCAGCCGGGCGTCCTCACGGACGACGACCACGTCGAAGTGCTGGGCCGCGACCTCGCCGAGCTCGCGGATATCGTCGTCGCGCCGGTCGCCCGCGGTCGCGACCACGCCGATCCGCGACGGCCGTCCGAGCTCCGAGGACGCGTTCAGGCTCTCGCCGAGCCGGTCGACGAAGTCACCGAGCATCCGCATCGCCGGCGCGTTGTGGCAGTAGTCGACGATCACGGTCCGGCCGTCGACGTCGATCTCGTTCAGGCGGCCGGGGGACAGGTAGTACGACGTACTGAACGTCCGCAGCCCCTGGCGGATGTCGTGCAGCGACGCGCCGGCGGCGAACGCGGCCGCGGCGGCCGCCATCGCGTTCTGCACGTTCATCATCGCCCGCCCACCGAACGTTGCCGGCAGCAAGTGGGTCCAGGCCAGCTGCATCGACCGGCGGCCATGCTTGACCACGATCATGTCACCCAGGTCCGACCGCTCCAGCACGACGGCCCGGCCACCCCGCCGGCAGTGACCCTCGATGTACTCGCGCACCTCGCTGCCCGGCTCGGCCATGCTGAACCACACCACCTGGCCGGAACACTTCCGCCGCATCTTGCGCACCAACGGGTCGTCCGCGTTCAGTACGGCGTACCCGGTCCGTGGCACGGCCTCGACCAGCACGGCCTTCACGTCGGCCAACTGCTCGAGCGTCTCCACTCCACGCAGCCCCAGGTGATCGGGCTGGATGTTCAGGACGACGGCCACGTCGTTGCGCTCGTAGCCGAGGCCCTCGCGCAGGATCCCGCCGCGGGCGACCTCGAACACGGCGAAGTCGACCCGCGGGTTCTGCAGCACCATCCGGGCCGACTTCGGGCCGGACGCGTCCGCGCGGATGACCAGCCGCTCGTCGATCACGATGCCGTCGGTGGACGTCATCCCGACCTTGCGGCCGATGCCCTTGAAGACGTGGCTGATCATCCGGGCGGTGGTGGTCTTGCCGTTCGTCCCGGTCACCGCGACGATCGGGATCCGGCTGGTCGCGCCCGGCGGGAACAGCATGTCGACCACCGGCTTGGCGATGTACTGCGGCTCGCCGATCGTCGGGTTGGTGTGCATCCGGAACCCGGGCGCCGCGTTCACCTCGCAGATCGCGCCGCCGGTCTCGCGCACCGGCTGGGTGATGTCGGGGCAGATGAAGTCGATACCGGCGATGTCGAGCCCGATCATCCGGGCCGCCTCCTCGGCGATCTCGACGTTCTCCGGGTGCGCCTCGAAGGTCCGGTCGATCGAGATGCCGCCGGTGGACATGTTCCCGGTCAGCGTGAGCTTGACCATGGTGTCCTCGGGCGGTACGTCGTCCAGCTCGAAGCCCTGGCTGCGAACGAGCTCCCGGGCGGCGTTGTTGATCGTGATCCGGGTCAGGATCTTCTCGTGCCCGACCCCGCGCCGCGGATCGGCGTTGGTGATGTCGACCAGCTCGGCGACGGTGTGCACGCCGTCGCCGACCACGTGCGCCGGCACGCGTTCGGCGATCGCCTCCATCCGGCCGTTGATGATCAGACAGCGGTAGTCCTTGCCGGTGACGAAGTTCTCCACGATCACCCACCCGCGCCGGGACTGCTCGGCCGCGATCGGGAACGCCTCGCGGACGGCGTCCGCGTCCTGCAGGTTCAGGCAGACGCCGCGGCCGTGGTTGCCGTCGAGCGGTTTGCACACGACCGGGTAGCCGAGCTTGTTCGCGACCGTGACCGCTTCCTCGACGGTGCGCACGGACTCCGACCGCGGCACCGGCAGCCCGGCCGAGGCGAGCAGCCGCGTGGTCAGGTCCTTGTCGCTGGCGATGTCGACCGAGATCGACCCGGTCTCGGACGTCATCGTGGCCCGGATCCGCTTCGCGTGCACGCCCTGGCCGAGCTGGACCAGGCTGGCCTTGTTCAGCCGGATCCACGGGATGTCGCGGGACACCGCCTCGTCCACGATCGCCTGGGTGGACGGGCCGAACGCGGTCCGCTCGGCCTGCTTGATGTACTTCTCCAGCTCGGTGGTGAAGTCGAATCCCGGGTCCGGTTGCACCAGGTGGTTGACGAACCGGACGGCGAGCTCCCCGGCGGCCAGTCCGACGAACTCGTCGGCGTACGCGTAGGTGATGTTGTAGCGGCCCGGGATGCCCTTGACCTGGCGGGTCTTGCCGCGCCGCATGTCGTGGCCGGCCTCCTGCTGGAGTTGCAGCGCGACGTGCTCGGCGATGTGGCCCAGCCAGGTCCCTTCGTGCAGCCGCTCGATGAAGCCGCCCCGGCGGCCGCGCGAGCAGTGGTGCTGGTCGAGCCGGGGCAGGAGCTCGAGCAGTTGCTCGGTGAAGCCGGGGATCGTGTTCGACGGGAAGTCCTCCAGCGAGCCGAGGTCGACGACCAGGTGGATGGCCGGGTCGTAGCTCCACACGTTCGGCCCGCGGTACACGCGGGTCTCGATGATCTTCAGGTCCGGGCTGGGGGCGCCCTGGGTGGGGTGGGTGTCGAGGGTGTCGGTCATGCGGTCCCACTGTCTGGTTGCGGTGCGGGCAGGTCGGGGTGCTCGAGTTCGGCGCCGGCCGTGATCGGCTCGGTCGCCTCCGGTCTGGACTCACCGGCGGCCGCCGGTCTCTTCGAGGTCCGTCGGCCCGCCCGCCGCTTGCGCTCCGCGTAGTACTTGGGTGACACCCCCTCGGCGGCGATCTCCTTGGCCAGTTTGCGCAGGTCCGCCTCGGCGGCCTCGATCCCGGCGATCTCCTCGGCCGGCGGCTGCGGACCGTAGGACAGCAGCACCCGCGCCTGCAGGTCGAACGTCGCGGTCGCGGGCAGCACGTGCAGGACGACGCCGGACGCGAGGATCGGCTCGGACCGCTTGGCGTAGTGCGCGTTCGAGGTGATCCGGCTGCCGTCGAAGATCGTCACCGCGCCGCGGCCGACGACCTCGAGGTGACTGCCGCGGACGACTGCCGCGGTGTCCTCGTCGACGCCGATGCCGAGCAGGCCGGGCGACTGGGCGACCAGCGACAGCAGCCGGCCGTACCGGTTCCGCTGGGCGAAGTGCTGGTCGACGATCGCGCCCTGGACCAGGCCGAGGCCGCCGGACAGCTGGCTCATCCGCTGCCGCGGCGTCGCGCCGGAGCGGCCGAACGCGATCATGTGCTCGGCCAGGATGCTCGCTCCGGCCGACGTACCGCCGACCGCGGCGCCGCGGGCGTGGGCGGCGGTGACCGCGCGGCCGAACGCCGTCCCGGTGACGACGCCGGCCAGCTTGAGCTGGTTGCCGCCGGTCATGAAGATCCCGGTCGCGTCGGCCAGCGGCTCGAGGAACGCCGGGTCATCGGCATCCTCCCGGGTCTCCGGGCGGACGCCGACGACACTCGCGGCGCCGAGGGCGGCGAACAGGGCGTGGTAGACGTCGACGACGTCCGGGCCGAGCGTGGACGCGGTCGGGACGACCACGATCCGCGCCTTCGGCCCGCCGGCGGCCTCGACGAACTCCTGCAGCACCGTGCGTTTCTTCAGCTTGTCCTCGGCGCCACCGATGGCGAACAGGGCCCCCGGCCCACTGCTCACCCCACCCTGCTGTTCAGACATAGCCGAAGGATAGGTGCTCACCCCCTCCCCGGCCGTAATCCGGTCAGCGGGCGAAGGTGAACCAGTTGACGTTGACGAAGTCGGCCGGCTGGCCGCTGGTGAAGGTCAGGTAGACGTCGTGGACGCCGGTGACCCGGGAGATGTTGGCCGGGACGGTTCGCCAGGACTGCCAGCCGCCGGTGTTGGCGACCGCGAAGCTGCCGATCGGCGCGTTCGACCGACTGTCCAGGCGTACTTCGACCAGGCCGCTGACCCCGCCCGCGGCTCCGGACGCGACCCGGGCGACGAACTGGGTCGCGGCCGTGCTGCCGAAGTCGAGGCCGCGGTAGAGCGCCCAGTCGCCGTTGCCGATCTGCATCAGGTTCTGCCCGCCGCCGGTGTCGGTGGTGTTCTCTACGCCGATGGTCGCCCGCTGGGTCGAGGTCTCGGCCTGGATCGTGCCGTAGGCGCTGCCACCACCCGGAGGCGGCGTCGTCGGGGGAGTGGTGCCGCCGCCCTTCTTGGTGACCGCGACGTAGTCGACGATCAGCGGGTGACCGGGGACCGTCTCCGGTCGTGGCGTCGGTCCGTTGAGCGCGTCCGGGAATGCTCCGCCGATGGCGACGTTCAGCAGGATGAAGTAGCCGGCGTGCGAGGTCATGTCCGTCCACGTGTCGGCCGGCAGTTGGCCCTGACTGACCGAGTGGTACTGCTGCCCGTCGACGTACCAGCGCAACTGGTTCGGCGAGATGCTCGTGTCCCACTCGAACCGATAGGTGTGGAACGCCGACTGACAGGACGCGCCCGGGCACACGCGGCTGGCGCCGAGGCCGCTGGTCTCGTTGCACGGGCCGCCGGGGTTCACGCCGCAGTGCAGCACGCCCCACACGGAGTTGATCCCGTTGACGTTCTCCATGATGTCGAACTCGCCGATGCCCGGCCAGTTCCAGTAGTTGCCCCGGTACGGCGCGCCCAACGCCCAGAACGCCGGCCAGTAGCCGAGGGCCGCGTTGCCGGTGACGTTCGGCATCTGGAGCCGGCTCTCGATCGCGAGCACGCCGCCGCTCGGCGGTTTGAAGTCGGCGCGCTGGGTCTCGATCCGGGCCGACGTCCAGTTGCCGGCCGCGTCCCGGCGGGGCGTGATCCGCAGGTTGCCGGTGCCGTCGAGGGCCAGGTTGTTCGTGCTGTTCGTGTAGTTCTGGATCTCGCCGGTGCCCCAGTTCCCGGGGCCGCCGGGATAGCCGTGGCCGGTGTCGATGATCCAGTTGGCGGCTGACGGCAGGGTGCCGCCGGGTCCGTCGAAGTCGTCACTCCAGACGGCGGTCCAACCGTCACCAGGCGGCGGGACACTCGCCTCGGCGACGTTGGACCGGGCACCGCTGACGGTGCCGGCCAGCACGCCGGTGACGAGGAGTGGGGCGAGCAATGCGGCGATCAAGGGGCGGGAACGCATAGCGACCTCCAGGGATTGGTAGGTCAATGTGAGCGCTCTCATGGCGGCGTGTCAACAGCTCGTCACAGTCCGGATCCCGGATCAGGAGGTCGAGCGGTAGACCGTCGTACTGCGCCGCACCCGCATGCCGAGGCGTTCGTACATCCCGAGCGCACCGGTGCCGGAGTGCGTCCAGAGGATGCAGTCCCGCCGCCCGAGTCCGTGGAACACCGCGCAGGTCTCCTCCAGCATCGCCCGGGCGATGCCCTTGCCCCGGTGGTCGGCCCGGACCGCGAGTTGTTCGACGTATCCCTCGTCGCTCTCGGGCAGGTCGAGCGCGATCACGGCGCCGACGAGTTCGTCCCCGGCGTACGCCAGCGGGGACGCATCCGGGCGGAAACTCGGTCGCTCCACGCTCAGCCGGGCCCATTCGTCGTACGACTTCCGCCGCGGCTGGAACTCGGCGAACGCGTCCTCGATCAGCTCGTGGACGTCGTGCGCCGCCTGGTCGGTGTACGGCGTGAGCGTGAGGCCGGCCGGGAGGTTTCGCGGCCCGGGAGCGGTGATCGGGCGTTCGAGGAGCCAGTTGGTCGCGAGTACCTCGTAGCCGCGCGACCGCAATAGCTCGGTCCCCGCGTCGTCGGCGTCGTCGACCGCCTGCGCGGTCCACTCACTGCCCTCCGCGCGCGACCGCGCCTCGACCCAGTCGAGCAGCGCCGTCCCGAGCCCGCGTCCCCGGTACGCCGGGTGGACGTCGACCTGGGCGCGTTTGCCGAGGTGGATCCACGCCCATCCCGCGAGGTCGCCGTTCGCGGCGTACACGACGAGGGTGTCGCGGTCGAGGTGCAACTCCGGGCGCCGGAGGTCCGCCTCGATCGCGTCCGGGACGACTTCGGCGCGGCCGTGCCACTCGGTCTCGGCGGCCGCCATCAGCCGGTGGATCGCGGGTGGGTCGTCGTGCGTCGCGGGGCGGGACGTGAAACCTTCCGGGAGCATGGGGCGATCATCGCGCACCCAGGGGGGCATGCCGGTCAGGCCGGGTTGTCCGCGTCCGCGGCCTCGACCTCCTCGCGGCTGATGCCGAGCAGGTACAGGATCGTGTCGAGGTACGGCACGCTCAGGTGGGTGTCGGCCGCCTCCCGGACGACCGGTTTGGCGTTGAACGCAACCCCGAGGCCGGCCGCCGCGAGCATGTCGAGGTCGTTGGCGCCGTCGCCGATCGCGACCGTCTGCGACAACGGCGTACCGGACTTCTCCGCGAACCGGCGCAGCGCGACCGCCTTGCCGGCCCGGTCGACGATGTCGCCGACCACCCGGCCGGTGAGCTTGCCGTCGACGATCTCCAGCTGGTTCGCGGCGGCGTAGTCGATGCCGAGGTCCGCGGCGAGCTTGTCGGTGATCTGGCTGAAGCCGCCGCTGACGATCGCGAACTGGTAGCCGAGCCGCTTGAGCGTGCGCACCAGCGTGCGCGCACCCGGCGCCAGCTGGATCGCCTGGTACACGTCGTCCAGCGCGGACTCGGGCAGGCCTTCGAGCTGCGCGACCCGGTGGTGCAGGGACTCGGCGAACTCGAGCTCGCCGCGCATCGCCTGTTCGGTGACCCTGGCAACTTCCTCGAGCCGCCCGGCATGGCCGGCGAGCATCTCGATGACCTCGCCCTGGATCAGCGTCGAGTCGACGTCCATCACGATCAGCCGCTTGGCCCGCCGGTACAACCCGCCCGCCTGGACCGCGACGTCCAGCTTCTGCCGGACGCCCTCCAGCGCGAGCACGGTCCGCAGCGCCTCGGGATCGGCGCCGGAGACGGCGATCTCCATCGCGGTGACGGGGTAGCGCGCCATCCGGCTGATCCGGTCGATGTTCGCACCGGTGTCGGCGATCCGGCCGGCGATCGCGGCCAGGCCGGCGGCGGACAGCGGGTGTCCGATCACGGTCACCTGGCTGCGGCCCTTGCGCCGGGGCTCGTTGTCGCCGATGCCCTTCTTCACCGAGATGTCCACGTCGAGGACGGGCTCGAGCGCCTTCAGTTCTTCCTTGAGGGACTTGTGGTCGCGCGGCGCGGACAGCAGTACGCCGAGGATCAGCCGGCCCCGGAGCACGACCTGCTCGGCGTCGATCACCTCGAGCCCGCGGGTCGCGAGCGTCGACAGCACCGCAGAGGTCAGCCCCGGGCGATCCGTCCCGGTCAACGTCACCAGCACGGTCGGCCGATCGGCCGACGGCATCTCGAGCTCGTCCAGTCCACTCATGGCACCCCGAACGCTACCGAAATCCCCGGAACGGCAGCCGTCCGGCCCACATCCCAGGCGTGAACGACCAGCGACCTCAGGCGTGCACCGGCGGTGCGCAGGCGGCGACCTCAGGCGTGCACCGGCGGTGCGCAGGCGGCGACCAGCGCCCGGCGGGCCGCGGCGTCCAGATCGAGGAGGGTACGGCGGCGCGCGTCGGCCTCGGCCCCGGTGACCGCCGCGCCGTCGTCCTCGAGGGCCGCGTCGGCGATGGCCAGGCACCGGCGCGCGGTGGCCGCCGCCTTGACCGCCCGCGGTTGGTAGCCGGGGGCAAGGTCGTCGTCGCGTCCGCTGCCGATCTTGCGGATGTCGATCAGCGCGTCCGCGATCTCCGGCTTCCACCGCGCGACGTCGAGCGCAGCCAGCGACTCGGCCGCCTCGATCAACGCCATCCGCAGTCCACGGTCGGCCTCGCCGAAGTCGGCCGGCATCGGACTCGCGGCCGTCATCGCGGTCCACTGCACGGCCGGACCGACGTACGCCGGAACGAGGCCGATCCCCGCACCCGTCAGGACCACGGCCTCACCGGACTCGAGCGCGGCCTCGTTGAACGTCGGCGGACCGGCCAGCCCGATCGGGTCGCCCGGGATCGGCAGCGCGAGATGCGCCTCGGTCGTCCCGGTCGCGCGCAACAGGTTGAGCGCGACCGGCAGCGTCGCCGGCTCGGGATGCGCGGCCAGCCCCGCGACGTGGTGGCCGACGTCGTCCCCGAGGATCTTGTGCGCAGCCGTGTCCGGATCACAGGCACCGGTCAGCATCGCGTTCGTCCACACGGTGAACCGAACGGAGGCAGAGGTCGTCAACACGCCCGCCAGTCTCCCACCACCCAGACCGGCTCGCCGACACCACCGGCGTACCCGCGGGGTGCGCGTGAGGCCGGGGGAGCGACCCCGTAGGTTTTGGCACATGACTGCAGTGGTGGAGCTGGCCGGGGTGTCGATCGTTCGGGGTGGGGCGCGGCTGCTCGACGGGATCGACTGGACCGTCGACGAGGCCGACCGCTGGGTGGTGATCGGCCCGAACGGCGCCGGCAAGACGACCCTCCTGCAGATCCTCGCGGCCCAGCTCCACCCGACGTCCGGCGTCGCCGGGCTCCTCGGCGAGGTGCTCGGCGCGATCGACGTGTTCGAGCTGCGGCCGCGGATCGGACTGACCAGTGCGGCCTTGGCGGACCGGTTGCCCCGCGGCGAGCGGGTCTCGGACGTGGTGGTCTCGGCGTCTTACGCCGTACTCGGGCGTTGGCGGGAGGAGTACGACGAGCTGGACCACCAGCGGGCCAAGGAGTTGCTGACCGAGCTCGGCATCGGTCATCTGGGGGATCGGACGTTCGGCACGTTGTCCGAGGGCGAGCGCAAGCGCGTGCAGATCGCCCGCGCGCTGATGACCGACCCCGAGCTGATGCTGATGGACGAGCCCGCTGCCGGCCTCGACCTGACCGGGCGCGAGCAGCTGGTCCGGTCGCTCAGCTCGATCGCGACCGCGGTCGGCGCGCCGGCGATGGTCCTCGTCACCCACCACGTCGAGGAGATCCCGCCCGGCTTCACCCACGCCCTCCTCCTCAAACAAGGCCGCATCATCGCCGCCGGCCCGATGGACGAGGCCCTCACCTCCGAAACCCTCAGCGAAACCTTCGACCTGGCCCTCTCCCTAAAACAAGAAGACTCCCGCTACACAGCCCGAGCCCTCTAGCCCCGCCACCGCCCACCCCCCGCGCCTCCCGCCCCACCAACGCCTCCCGCGGGACCCGCCTCCCGCCCCACCCACGCCTCCCGCCGCAATGCGCGTGCCGGCCCATCCGCGGTTCCCGCTCGACCCGCGGTTCCCGCCATCCGGGCTTCCTGCGCTCCCGGGCTTCCTGCGCTCCCGGCCTTCCTGCGCTCCCGCGCTCCCCGCGACGCCCACGCTTCCCGCACCTCCCGGTGCCCCCTCCGACCGAGCCGGCCTCGCCGCACGCCTCCCGTCCCACCCCCCGGTCCCGCCGCACCCGTGCGTCCCGCCGTACCCGCGGTCCCCGCCCCGTCCGCGCATCCCGCCGTACCTGCGCTTCCGCTCTATCTGCGCGTCCCACAACGCCCGCCCTTCCCGCGCTCCCGGCCTCTCCCGCGCCGGCCTCACCTCACGCCTCCCGCGACGCGCCCAGCCCTGCCGACCCCTGGTCGTTTCGGTGGTTAACCCATCGGGTTGTGGGTTATCCACCGTGGTTCAGGGTGGATAACCCACAACTTGGCGGGTCAACCAGCGAAATGGGTGGGAGCGGGGGGTGGGGGAGGCGCGTCGGATGGTTGTGGACCTGCTTGGGGACCGGAACGTGGATAGGCTTGGCAGATGATGGATTGGCTGCGGGACAACATCTGGGCGGGGTGGCTGACGGTGGCCGCCGTCCTCGGTCTGGCCGAACTGGCTTCCCTCGACTTCACCCTGTTGATGCTGGCGGCCGGTGCGCTCACGGCGGCCGGCGTCGCGGCGTTCTTCCCGGGGCTGCTCTGGCTGCAGATCGTGGTCGGGCTGATCACCGCCGCGGCCATGCTGGTGGCGATCCGGCCGTTGCTGGCCCGCAAGTTCCACCACGGCGGTGAGCTGAAGACCGGCTCGGCGCACGTGATCGGCCGGACCGGCACGGTGGTGAAGGAGATCCACCCGGACGGCGGCGGCTCGATCCGCATCGGCGGCGACCTGTGGACGGCACGACCGTTCGACGAGGTGTCGACGATCGCACCGGGAACGCGGGTGGAGATCATGTCGATCGACGGCGCCACGGCCGTCGTCTACCCGGTCGGCGACCCGCTCCATCAGCTACCCAACCCGCAACCCACGCGCCCGGACCCCGACCCACAGCCGACCGGCCAAGACCCAAACCCCACCGACCCCCCACAGCCCTGACCCGGGACCGGCCACACCCCGGCTCGTCGCCATGACCGGCACGCTGCGGTACGTCGCCCCCCCGGCATGCTCCGGTACGTCGCCCCGCCGGCTTGACTCGCCGTCCCGGTAGGCATGCATAGGTAGTCGCAGTCGGCACGCCCGATCCGTCACTCCCATCGGCGCGGTTCCGTTCGTCGCCTCGGTCGGCCCGCTCGACCCGCCGGATCCAGTCGGCCCAACGATCCGTTGCCCTGGCCGGCTCGCTTCGGTACGTCGCCCCGTCGCACGCTCGACCGTTGCCCCGGCCGGCATGGCTAGGTCGCCCGTCAGCTCGCCTTGGTACGTCGCCCCCGTCGGCGTGCTCGTCCTGTTGCCACGGTCGGTGCGCCAGATCCGTTGCTCCGGTCGGCATGCTTGGTCGGTTGCCTCGGTCAGCACACTCGGTCCGCCGCCCCGGTAGGCATGCTCGGGTCGCACTGGTCAGCGCGCTTCGGTACGTCCTCTCGCTCGGCTCGTTCACCTGTCGGACCCGGCTGGCGCGCCCGATCCGTCGCCCTGGACGGTGCGGGCGATCCGTTGCCCTGGGCGGCGTACTTCGGTATGTCGCCCGTCGCACGCACGACTGTTGCCCCGGTCGGCATGCTTGGGTCGCCCAGGCCGGCGCGCCTGAGCCGTTGCCCTAGTCGGTGCGCTTTGGTGCGGCGCCGTCGTCGGCGGGCCCGGTCCGGTGGCCTGGTTGGCGCGAATGGGTTCGTTGGGGTGGGCGGGTGGGTGGTTTGTTGGGCGGTTGGCGTGGGGGTTGGTGGGGTTGAGTGGGTGGGGGAGGGCAGTAGGGTCGACGGTAGGGGACGGCTGACGGCCTGCGTGATCGGGTGCGACGCGCCGGGGAACCGGGGCGCGGAGTGGACCGTCGATAGGAAAGACTGTCCGTCCTGAGGGTTCTGTCGAGTGGAGGGTCCAGTGACCGCGTTCCTGGTAGTGCTGGCAGTGGTCGCCTTGCTGGTGATCGTCACGTTGGTCAAGTCCGTCCGGGTGGTGCAGCAGCAGACCGTCGGGATCGTCGAGCGGTTCGGCAAGTTCAAGACCGGGTTGCAGCCCGGGCTGAACCTGTTGACCCCGTTCGTCGACAAGGTCCGCTACACCATCGACATGCGCGAGCAGGTGGTCGCGTTCCCGCCGCAAGGTGTCATCACCGAGGACAACCTGATGGTGTCGATCGACTCCGTCATCTACTTCCAGGTGAACGACCCGGTCCGGGCGACGTACGAGATCTCCAACTACATCCAGGCGATCGAGCAGCTGACCATGACGACGCTGCGGAACATCATCGGTGGCATGGACCTGGAGCAGACGCTGACCTCGCGTGAGGAGATCAACGAGAAGCTCCGGTACGTGCTGGACGAGGCGACCGGCAAGTGGGGCATCCGGGTCAACCGGGTCGAGCTGCGCTCGATCGACCCGCCGCCGTCGATCCAGGACTCGATGGAGAAGCAGATGCGCGCCGACCGCGACAAGCGTGCGGCGATCCTGACCGCCGAGGGTATGCGGCAGTCCGCTGTGCTCTCGGCCGAGGGTCAGAAGCAGTCCGCGATCCTCACCGCGCAAGGTGACAAGGAGTCCCGGATCCTTCGGGCGCAGGCCGAGCGGGAGGCCCGGATCCTGAAGGCGCAGGGTGAGGCGCAGGCCATCACCACGGTGTTCAACGCGATCCACGCCGGCAAGCCGGACCAGGGGCTGCTCGCGTACCAGTACCTGCAGATGCTGCCGTCGATCGCCCAGGGCGACGCGAACAAGCTGTGGATCGTGCCGAGTGAGATCGGCGACGCGCTCAAGGGTCTCGGCAGCGCGGTCGGCCAGGTGGCCGGCATCCCGCAGAAGGCCGAGGGCCAGTGGCAGGCGCCGGAGCTCGCCAACGGCGAGGTCCCGGCGATCGACAGCGGGTCCGAGACGACGCCGGACGCGGCCGTGGCCGAGGCCGACAACGCGGTCGCCGAGGCGATCGCCGCCGCGCAGAACGCGGCCGTCAGCAGCCGCAGCCAGCAGCAGGCACCGCCGTCGCTCGGCCAGAGCACTCCGGGCCAGACCCCCGACCAGACTCAGGGCCAAACTCCGGGACAGTCGCCGGAGCCCCCGGTCCCGCCGTCGCCCGAGCCGCCGCTCGAGCGCTGACGCCCGAGCAGGAGTAAGCAGAACGAAAGCCGCCCCGGGCACACCCCCGGGGCGGCTTGCTGTTGATCGGCCTGCTCAACCGACGGACCGACGCGCGCATCGCCCGGTCAGGTGCGTAGAGTCTGGCAGCGATGACATGGTTCGAGGCGCTGTTCGTCCTGGTGGCGGGGGTAGGCGCGGGCACGATCAACGCCGTGGTGGGGTCGGGTACGTTGCTGACCTTCCCCGCGCTGCTGGCGGTGGGCATCCCGCCGGTGCTGGCGAACGTGAGCAACAGCGTCGGTCTCGCGCCAGGTACGGCGGCCGGAGCGATCGGCTACCGGCGTGAGCTCGAGGGCCAGCGCGGCCGGATGATCCGGTTGATCCCGGCCTCGCTGATCGGCGGCATCGTCGGGGCCGTGCTGCTGCTGACCCTGCCCGACTCCGCGTTCCACGCCGTGGTCCCGGTGCTGATCCTGCTCGGTTGTCTGCTGGTCGCGTTGCAACCGTGGCTGAAGAACTGGATCAGCGTCCCCGAGCACACGCACCGCGGTGCCTGGTGGGTGATCCCGGCGGTCTTTGCCACCGGCATCTACGGCGGGTACTTCGGTGCCGCGCAAGGCGTCCTGCTGATGGCGATCCTCGGCCTCGGCCTGGATCCGGACCTGCAGCGGATGAACGGCCTGAAGAACGTGCTCGCGACCGTCGTGAACTCGGTCGCGGCCGTGCTGTTCATCATCGTCGCCGAGGTCGACTGGCTGGCGGCCGGCCTGATCGCTGTCGGCTCGACCGTGGGCGGCTTCCTCGGCGCCCGCTACGGCCGGAAGCTCCCACCGGTCGCGCTGCGCGCGCTGATCGTCTGCATCGGCGTCGTCGCCATCGTCACGATGGTGTTCTGACCTGCAGCCCGGCCAGCAACAGCTCGAGCCCGTAGTCGAACTGCTCGTCGCCGCCGGTCGTCCGGGCCAGCTCCGGCGCCAGCTCGACCACGGTCGGGAACTCCCGCGCGGACAGTGACTCCATCGTCGTCCGCAGCCGCCGCCACGCCTCCGGATCGCGGCGCTCGGCGGCCATCTGGATCTCCCAGGACGTTGCCCCGAGCACGTAGGTGAACAGGGTCGTGTGCGTCCGCGCCGCGACCTCCGGCTCGAACCCTGCGGTCCGCAGTACGCCGAGCAGGCCTTCGGCGACCCGGGCGGTCTCGTGGCCGCTCAACGGCCGGCCGGCTAGTAGTTGCGCAAGGCAAGGATGCTGCAGCATCAACAGCCGCAGGCTCCGGCAGACCGCCCGCACCTGGTCGGGCCACGGGACATCCGCGGGTACGGCGGGAAGCAGCCCCATCAGGTGGTCGCGGACGGCGTCGTACAGGTCGTTCTTGTTGCGGAAGTACGTGTAGAGCGCCATCGGGCCGACCCCGAGCTCCGCGGCCACCCCGCGCAGGCTGAAGCCGTCGGTGCCCCTGGACTCCATCAACTCCAGGGCCGTCCGCACGATCAGCTCGGAGCTGAGTGTGTTGCGCGGTGTCCTCGCCATGTGACGCACCTCCCGTCGACGACCATAACGTACAGTGTATAGTACGGTGTATGCGAGCCATTCAGATCACCGAGTTCGGCGGGCCCGAGGTCCTCAAGGTCAGCGACGTCCCGGAGCCGGCCGCCGGCGACGGCCAGGTCCTGATCACGGTCGATCGGGCCGGCATCAACTACGCGGACACCCACCAGGTGGAGAACTCGTACCTCTCCAAGACCGTGCTCCCGGCGATCCCGGGCGGTGAGGTCGTCGGCCGGACCGGCGACGGTCGCCGGGTGGTCGCGCTGGTCGGCTCCGGCGGCTATGCGGAGAAGGCGGTCGCGCACGCGCCGTACGTCTGGGATGTGCCGGACGGTGTCTCCGACGGCCAGGCGCTCGCCTTGGTGCTGCAGGGGACGACGGCCTGGCACCTGCTGAAGACCTCGACGCACCTGCAACCCGGCGAGTCCGTGCTCGTGCACGCCGGTGCGGGTGGTGTCGGCTCGCTCGCCGTACAGCTCGCGAAGCTGTGGGGCGCGGGTCGCGTGATCGCCACCGCGTCGAGCGACGAGAAGCGCAAGCAGGTCCTCGACCTCGGCGCGGACGCCGCGATCGACGGTACGCCGGACGGCCTGAAGGACCGCGTTCTCGAGGCGAACGGCGGCAAGCCGGTCGACATCGTGCTGGAGATGGTCGGCGGGCCGACGTTCGACGAGTCCTTCGCGGCGCTCGCGCGGTTCGGCCGGCTGGTCACGTTCGGGGCTGCGTCCCGGCAGGCGGCCGCGCCGATCGACGCGAGCCGGTTGATGAAGGGCTCCAAGACAATCGCCGGCTTCTGGCTGGCCGACTGCTTCCGTGAGCCGGCCCTGCTGGGCGACCCGCTGGCCGAGCTGTTCGACCTGACCGCGAGCGGCAAGTTGCGCCCGATCGTCGGCGGCGACTATCCGCTGTCGGATGCGGCCACTGCACACGAAGACCTCCGAGCGCGCCGGACCGTCGGCAAGCTCCTCCTCGACCCCACCCGCTGAAACTCCAGGAGATCCTGTGACCATCGCAGTAGAGAAGGTTTTGTACACCGCCAAGGCCACCGCCCAGGGCGGCCGGGACGGCAAGGTCGCCAGCAGCGACGGCAAGCTCGACGTGGTCGTCGCGCCGCCGGTCGAGATGGGCGGCAACGGCCGGGGAACCAACCCGGAGCAGCTGTTCGCGGCCGGGTACGCGGCCTGCTTCCACAGCGCGCTCAAGCTGGTCGCGCGCAAGGCCCGGCAGGACGCCGACGGCTCGACGGTGACCGCCGAGGTCGGCATCGGGCCGATCAACGGCGGCGCCGGCTACGGGCTGGAAGTCGTGCTCGAGGTCAGCCTGCCGGGGGTCGACCTCGCGGTCGCGGAGGAGTTGGTTGCGAAGGCGCACGAGGTCTGCCCGTACTCGAACGCCACCCGCGGCAACCTCAAGGTCGACCTCAAGGTCGTCTGACCCCGGGCTTCAGTCCATCCGGGTCAGCGCTTCCTTCAGCAGGTTCTCGGTCTGCGACACCGGCGCGGCCGCGATGGTCAGCGCTTCCATGATCGCGACGTACTCGTCGACCTCCTCGAGCTTGTCGAGGTACAGCGCGCTGGCCGCGTGCTCGATGTAGACGATGTCCGGCAGGTCACCCTCGGGGAACCGCAGCAGGCTGAACGCGCCACCCGCACCGGGGTAGCCGACGCTGCTGAACGGCATCACCTGCAGGGTGATGTTCGGCTGCTGGGACCACTTCATCAGGTGCTCGATCTGGGCCCGCATGATCTCCTCGCCGCCGACCGGGCGGTGCAGCACGGACTCGTCGATCACCACCCACAGGCGGGCCGGGTTCGGCCGGGTGAGGATCTGCTGCCGGGTCACCCGGAGCGCGACCCGCTGCTCGATCTCCTCCGACGGCAGGTACGCCTTGCCGAGCTGGACGACGGCGCGGGCGTAGTCCTCGGTCTGCAGCAGGCCGGGGACGAACATCACCTCGTACGTCCGGATCAGCGTGGCCGCGACCTCCAGGCCGACGTAGTTGGTGAACCAGGTCGGCATCACGTCGCCGTACCGCGACCACCAGCCCGGGTTGTTCGCCGCCCGGGCCAGCTCCATCAACCGGAAGCGCTCCTGCTCGTCCTTCAGCCCGTAGAGCTCGAGCAGGTCGCCGACGTCGCGTTCCTTGAACCCGACCCGGCCGAGCTCCATCCGGCTGACCTTGGACTCGGAGGCGCGGATCTGCCAGCCGGCGTCGGCGCGGCTGATCCCGGCCTGCTCCCGCATCCGCCGCAGCTGTCCGCCGAGCATGATCCGGAGCGCGGTCGGCCCGCCGTCTCCACCCGCCACCGTCACGTCCTCACCCACGCCCTCGCCCTGCCCGGGGAATCCAGGGGCAGCCCGTGCCCGTCCACTCACCCATTTCAGCCCGCGATGCTACCGCCTGTCCACGGCAACAGGCGGTGAGCGACCCACAACTTCCCCCAGGTACGCCGACACGCCGGGGTGGCTAGAGTGGCAGACATGGAGAAAGAGATCAGCGTGGTGGACGCGAAGGAGCGCAGCCGGTACGAGGCGGTCGACTCCGAGGGCAACCTGATGGGCTTCGTCGACTACAAGCTGTACCCCGACGTGATCGCCTTCCTGCACGCGGAGACGCTGCCCGAGTTCCGCGGCCAAGGGGTGGCCGGCCGGATCGCGACCAAGTCGCTGGAGGACGCCCGGGACGCCGGGCTGCGGGTCAAGCCCGCCTGCCCGTACTACCAGGACTTCCTCGCCGAGCACACCGAGTACGCCGACCTGGTGAAGCGGAACGGCGAGTGACCGGGCCGGTTCTGGGCAAGCTCGAGTGGCGGCCGGCGGCCGAGGTGCCGGAGTTGCTGGCCGAGCCGGTCCGCGACGGCCTCGGCTCGATCGCCGGGTACGCCGCGCCGATCGACCCCGGTCTCGCGGACACGGCCGCGTTCTGCGCGGAGTACGACGTACCGATGGCCGCCTCGGCCAACTGTGTGATCGTCCACGGCAAGCGCGCGGGTGAGTCGACGTACGCCGCGGTGATGGTGCTCGCCACCCACCGCGCCGACGTCAACGGGGTGATCCGCAAGCACCTCGGCGTCCGGAAGATCTCGTTCGCGGCCCAGGACGACGCGGTCAGCTCGACGAGGATGGAGTACGGCGGGATCACGCCGATCGGACTGCCGGCGGACTGGCCGGTCCTGGTCGACGAGGCGGTCGCGACCGCCGGGCCGGTGGTGATCGGCAGCGGTGTCCGCGCGTCCAAGCTGCTCGTCGACGGCGCCGACCTGGCCAAGCTCCCCACCGCCGAGGTGCTGTCGCTCGCTAGCTGACTGTTTGCGATTCGTCACTCCTGGGGTACCAGCCCGGATGGTGTGCCACGCCCGGCACACCGTTCGTCACGCGGGCCGCGGGAGGAGCACGGATGAGCAGCGAGCACGCACTGGAAGAAGGCAGAGCGATCCCGAGTCTCGTGCCGGCCCGGATGGACCGGCTGCCGTGGACTCGGTTCCACTGGATGATCGTCGTCGGTCTCGGCGTCTCCTGGATCCTGGACGGGCTCGAGATCCAGCTGGTCTCGCTGGTCGGGAACGTCCTCAAGGAGACCGAGACGCTGGGTCTGACGACGGCCGAGGTGGGCCTGCTGGCCTCGATCTACCTGGCCGGTGAGGTCGTCGGTGCGCTCTGGTTCGGCCGGCTGACCGACAAGTGGGGCCGCCGCAAGCTGTTCATCATCACGCTGCTGGTCTACCTGATGGCCTCCGGTGCGGCCGGCCTGGCCTGGGACTTCTGGTCGATCGCGGTCTGCCGGTTCATCGCCGGCATGGGGATCGGCGGTGAGTACGCCGCGATCAACTCGGCCATCGACGAGCTGATCCCGTCGCGGTTCCGCGGCCGGGTGGACATCGGCATCAACGGCACCTACTGGGCCGGTGCGCTGATCGGCTCCGCGGTCGGTCTGGTCTTCCTGAACGAGAACCTGGTCCCGATCGAGTGGGGCTGGCGGCTGTGCTTCCTGATCGGCCCGGTGATGGGGCTGGTGATCATCTACCTGCGCCGGCACATCCCGGAGAGTCCGCGCTGGCTGATGACGCACGGCCAGGTCGAACAGGCCGAACGGACCGTCGACGACATCGAGGCGTCCGTCCGCCGGCAGGGCGGCGAGCTGCGCGAGGTCGGCGACGACGAGGCGATCAACGTGATCGACTACCCGCCGGTGACGTACCGCGAGATCGCCCGGGTGATGCTGCGCGACTACCGCAGCCGGTCGTTCCTCGGGTTCTCGATGATGGTCACCCAGGCCTTCCTCTACAACGCGATCTTCTTCACCTACGCGCTCGTGCTGAAGGCGTACTTCGGCCTGAACGACTCGAGCATCGCGCTCTACTTCTTCCCGTTCGCGATCGGCAACCTGGCCGGTCCGCTGCTGCTCGGCCACTTCTTCGACACCGTCGGCCGGCGCAAGATGATCCTGCTGACGTACTCGACCTCGGCCGTCGTGCTGTTCGTCACCGCGTTGCTGTTCAACGCCGGGACGCTGAACGCGATGACGCTGACCGTGCTGTGGTGCGTGGTGTTCTTCTTCGCCTCGGCCGGCGCGTCGTCGGCGTACCTGACGGTGAGCGAGATCTTCCCGATCGAGCTGCGCGGGCAGGCGATCTCGTTCTTCTTCGCGATCTCGCAGCTCACCGGTGGCGTGGTGGCGCCGTTCCTGTTCGCCTCGCTGATCGGTGAGGGGGACAACCCGGCGCGCGGTCCGCTGACCGTGGGATACATCATCGGTGCGGGCGTGATGCTGATCGGCGGTCTGATCGCCTGGTTCTTCGGGGTGGACGCGGAGCAGCAGTCGCTCGAGAACATCGCCAAGCCGCTGTCGGCCCGCGAGGGTGGCTCGACCAGGTTCCAGGGTGCCCGGCCGCGGCTGCCGAGCACCGACGCCCAGGGCCGCCGGATCACGCCGGTCAAGCCCGAGTCCGAGCAAGGCACCGGGCGGGAGCCGTACGACGAACCATAGGATCACCCCGTGGGTTCGCTGCTGATCGCCGGTACGACGTCCGACGCGGGGAAGACGACCGTGGTGACGGGGTTGTGCCGGTGGTTGGCGCGGCAGGGCGTGCGGGTGGCGCCGTACAAGGCGCAGAACATGTCGAACAACTCGATGGTCTGCGCGGACGGCGCCGAGATCGGCCGTGCGCAATGGATCCAGGCGGTCGCCGCCGGCGCCGAGCCGGAGGCCGCGATGAACCCGGTGTTGCTCAAGCCGGGCAGCGATCACCGCAGCCACGTCGTGCTGATGGGCGAGCCGTGGGGTGAGCTCACCGCGCGCGGCTTCCTGACCGAGCGCGCCGAGCTGGCGAAGGCGGCCTTCGCGGCGTACGACGAGCTGGCGTCGCGGTACGACGTGGTGATCAGCGAGGGCGCGGGCAGTCCGACCGAGATCAACCTGCGGCAGTCCGACTACGTGAACATGGGTCTCGCACAGCACACGCGGTCGCCGGTGGTCGTGGTCGGCGACATCGATCGTGGTGGGGTGTTCGCGTCGATGTTCGGCACGGTCGCGTTGCTGGACGCCGCGGACCAGAAGCTCCTTAGCGGGTTCCTGGTGAACAAGTTCCGCGGTGACCTGTCGTTGCTGCGGCCGGGGATCGACATGCTGACGACCGCGACCGGCCGGCCGACGTACGGCGTACTCCCGTGGCTGCCGGAATTGTGGCTCGACTCCGAGGACGCGCTCGACATCCCAGTACGCCGGACGTCGTCGGCGGACCTGCTGACGATCGCCGTCGTGCGCTTCCCGCGGATCAGCAACTTCACCGACCTGGACGCGCTCGCGGTCGAGCCGACGAACAGCGTGTTCTTCACCACGAGTCCGGCCGAGGTGCGGGACGCCGACCTCGTCGTCCTCCCGGGATCGCGGGCGACCGTGGCCGACCTGCGGTGGTTGCGGGAGCACGGCCTGGCCGAGGCTGTGGCCGCCCGGGTCGCGGCGGGCCGGCCGGTCCTCGGGATCTGTGGTGGCTATCAGCTGCTCGGCGGCGCGATCTCGGACCCCGACGGGGTCGAAGGCGGTGGCGAGCACACCGGCCTGGACTTGTTGCCGGTCGCAACTGTGTTCGGGGCCGCGAAGGTGCTGGCCCGGCCGGCGCCGACGGCGTACGAGATCCACCACGGCGTGGTGAGCGTCACCGGGGACGCCGCGGACTTTCCCGGGGGGTGCCGGGCCGGGAACACGTGGGGGACGATCTGGCACGGCCTGCTCGACGACGACGCGGCCCGGCACGCGTTCCTGACCGAGGTCGCCGGGCTGACCGGCAAGCCGGCACCGGACGGGACGGTCTCGTTCGCGGCCCTCCGCGAAGCCCGGCTCGACCGACTCGCTGACGCCATCGACGAGCATGTGGACACGGCGGCGTTGATGCGACTGATCGAGGACGGTCCGACGGAGCGGCCGTTCGTCCCACCGGGTGCGCCGAAAACTGTCTGAGGGCCGGGTTAGTGTCCTGACCATGACGGAGCCACTGGCGCTTGAGCTGCAGAAGTACCTCCAGGCGACCCGCGCGCTGCTGCTGGCGAAGCTGGACGGCCTGTCCGAGTACGACCGGCGCCGGCCGCTCGTGCCGTCCGGGACGAACCTGCTCGGCCTGGTCAAGCACGTGGTCGGGATCGAGTACGTCTACCTCGGGACGAGCGTCGGCCGCCCGCCGGAGAAGCCGCTGCCGTGGGAGGAGGACGGCTCGGTCTGGGAGGGCGCCGACATGTGGGCGCTCCCGTCCGAGAGCACGGCGTACCTCACCGATCTCTACCGGGCGGCGTGCGCGCACAGCGACCGCAGCATCACCGAGCTCCCGCTGGACACACCGGCGGAGGTCCCGCACTGGGCCGAGGACAAGCGCAGGACGACGTTCGGGGCGCTGCTGGTCCGGGTCGTCGACGAGACCGCGCACCACGCGGGCCACGCCGACCTCGTCCGCGAGCTGATCGACGGCCAGGGCGGCGCGGACGCGGACATGCTGGACGAGGCCGGCTGGACCGAGTACTACACCAAGATCCAGCGGGCGGCCGAAACATTCCGTACGGAACACTAGGGACCGTGGATGACTTCGAGCGCCTGCGTGGACGGTTGTTCGGGATCGCCTACCGGATGATGGGCACGGCGGCCGACGCCGAGGAGATCGTCCAGGAGGCTTGGCTGCGCTGGCAGGACGTCGACCAGGACACGGTGAAGGACCCCGACGCCTACCTGGCGAAGATCGTCACCAACCTGTCGATCAAGCAGCTCACCTCGGCCCGGGTACGCCGGGAGACGTACGTGGGGGAGTGGTTGCCCGAGCCGGTGCTCACCGGTGGGCGCTTCGAGGAGCTCGGTCCGCTGGACGTGGTCGAGGAGCGCGACTCGGTGTCGATGGCGTTGCTGGTCGTGCTCGAACGGCTCGGCCCGGCCGAGCGGGCGGCGTACGTGCTGCGCGAAGCTTTCGCTTACAGCTACGGCGAGGTCGCCGAACTCATCGGCACCTCCGAGGCCAACGCCCGCCAACTCGTCTCCCGGGCGTCGAAGCGGGTGGCGGCCGAGCCGCGGCGCGAGCGCCGGGTCGACCGGGCGGAGTGGCGCCGGCTGGTCGAGCGGTTCATCGCGGCCGCCCAGCAGGGCGAGCTCGCCGAGTTGGAGGCGCTGCTCGCCGAGGACGTGGTGTCGCGGGCCGACGGCGGCGGCAAGGTGTTCGCGGCGCGGAACGCCCTCACCGGCCGGGAGCGGGTTGCCCGCTACCTGGTCGGTGCCCTGCAGAAGTACGGCGAGGGGCTCGAAGTGCGGTTCGGCGAGGCGAACGGGCAGCCGACGTTCCTTGCCGTCAGCCCCCGAGGCGTCGAGGCGGTCTGCTTCGTCGACTTCGGCGACGACGGCATCACCGACCTCCGGTTCGTGATGAACCCGGACAAACTGGCGTTCGCCGCCGCGCAACTGTCACGAATCGAAGGGCTGCCGGATCGTTCTTGGTGAAACCGAAAGGACACCAACCATGACAACCCTTCTCGTGACGGGCGGCACCGGGTCTCTCGGCCGGCCCACCGTCGACCACTTGCGCGCCGCCGGACACACCGTCCGGGTGCTCAGCCGCCGGACCGGACCAGGCCTGGTCACCGGAGACCTGACCACCGGTAGCGGCCTCCGCGCGGCCACCGACGGCGTCGACATGATCGTCCACCTGGCCACCGCGCAGGGGAAGAAGGACATCCAGCAGACCCGCAACCTGCTCGACGCCGCGCCAGCGACGACGCACGTGCTGTACATGTCGATCGCCGGCATCGACCGGATCCCGCTGGCCTACTACCGGCACAAGCTGGCCGCCGAGCGGCTGATCGAGTCCCGGTCGTCGTACACGATTCAGCGGGCGACGCAGTTCCACAACCTGCTGGACCGGGTCTTCAGCCTGAAGACGCCGGCCATCTTCGCGCCGGCCGCCGCGCTGCAGCCGATCGCCGTCTCCGACGTGGCCACCCGCCTGACCGAGCTGGTCGGGGACCCGGTCATCGGCCGGGCGGCGGACATCGGTGGGCCGGAGGTCCGGCCGGTGCCGGAGCTCGCCCGGGCCTGGAAGGCGGCGCGGGGATCGCGGCGGCCGGTCCTGCCGGTCAGCGTCCCGGGCAAGATGTTCCGGGCCTTCGTGGACGGCCACGCCAATGTCGCCGGTCGGCCGTACGGCACGGTCACCTTCGACGACTACCTCGGCGGCAAGGAGTGAACCTCTACGTCCGGTCGGTCCTGGTGCTGTTCACGGCGTTCGAGCTGGTGCTGGGCCTGTGGATGGCGTTCCTGCCGGCGTCGTTCTACGAGATGCCGACGGTGGACTGGACGCCGCCGTACAGCGAGCACCTGTTCCGCGACCTCGGCGGCATGAAGCTCGGGATGGCCATCGTGCTCGGCGCGGCCGCGATCAGCTTCGACCGGCTGCTGACCAAGGTGGCGCTGGCGGCCTACCTGGCCTTCGCCGTGACGCACTTCGCCTTCCACATCGGGCATCTCGAGAGCCACTCGCCCGGCTGGTCGGCCGTGCTGGTCGCCATCACCGCGCTCAGCGTGCTGCTGCCGCTGACCGCGTTGATCGGCGCGCGCAGAATGACTTGACGACTGTGACAGTGGCGCTGTCACAATAGCGGGCATGGGTCCACTGCAGGGCGTCAAGGTCGTCGAGCTGGCCGGGATCGGGCCGGGGCCGTTCGCGTGCATGCTGCTGGCCGAGCTCGGTGCCGAGGTGCTCCGGATCGACCGGCCCGGCGGTGGCCTGTCCTTCGGGCCGCCCGAGCTCGACCTGGTCAACCGCGGTCGCCGCAGCGTGGCCCTCGACCTGAAGAGTCCGGCCGCGGTCGACGTCGTACGCCGGGTGGTCGCGCAGGCCGACGTACTGGTCGAGGGGTTCCGGCCCGGGGTGGCCGAGCGGCTGGGGCTCGGGCCGGACGACCTGCACGCGGTCAACCCGAAGCTCGTGTACGGGCGGATGACCGGCTGGGGGCAGGACGGTCCGCTCGCGCAGACGGCCGGGCACGACATCGACTACCTCGCGCTGTCCGGTGCGCTGCACCTGATCGGCCGGGCCGGTGGTCCGCCCCAGGTGCCCGCCAACCTGCTGGGCGATTTCGCCGGTGGCTCGCTGTACCTCGTGGTCGGAGTGCTGGCCGCGCTGCACGAAGCCGGGCGGAGTGGTCGCGGTCAGATTGTCGACGCGGCGATTGTCGACGGTTCCGCGCACCTGACCACGATGTTGCTCGGCGCGCTCGCCGCCGGCTCGTGGACGCAGGAGCGCGGGACGAACCTGCTCGACACCGGCGCGCCGTTCTACGACGTGTACGAGACCTCCGACGGCAAGCACGTCGCGGTCGGTGCGATCGAGCAGCCGTTCTACGACGAGCTGATCGACCGGCTCGGTGTCACCGCGCCCGATCGGAGCGATCCGGCCAACTGGCCCGAACTCCGAAAGCTGCTCACGGAGACGTTCCTGCAGCGGACCCAGGCGGACTGGGCCGACGTGTTCGACGGCTCGGACGCCTGTGTGACCGCCGTCCTCCCGCTCGCCGCTGACCATCCCCACCTCGTTGCCCGGGGCACCTTCGTGGACCGGGACGGCGTCCGTCAGCCGGCTCCCGCCCCACGCTTCTCCCGGACACCGACCGGCCTCGACCGACCGCCTGCCCGGGCCGGCCAGCACACCCGCGAGGCCCTGGCCGACTGGGGCATCACCGACATCGACGACCTGCTGGACAGCGGCGCCGCCGTCCAGGACCGAGAGGAACCCGCCCGTGGACCGTGAGCTCTTCGACGCCGATCACGACGCCTTCCGGGAGACCGCGCGAGCCTTCTGCGACAAGGAGATCGTGCCGCACCACGATGCCTGGGAGGAGGCCGGCATCGTCCCGCGCGAGGTCTGGACCGCGGCCGGCCAGGCGGGCCTGCTCGGTTTCATGATGCCAGCGGAGTACGGCGGTGGCGGAGCCCGCGACTTCCGGTTCAACGCCGTGGTGATCGAGGAGCTGACCCGGGCCCGCGCGAGCGGGGTCGGATTCGCGATCCACACCGACATCAACTCGGCGTACCTGCTCGACTACGCGACCGACGAGCAGAAGGCGCGCTGGCTGCCCGGCTTCTGCTCCGGCGAGACGATCACCGCGATCGCGATGACCGAGCCCGGCGCGGGCAGCGACCTGCAGGGCATCCGGACCACGGCGCGGCGCGAGGGCGACCTCTACGTGCTGAACGGCCAGAAGACGTTCATCTCGAACGGCATCCTGGCCGACCTGGTCATCGTGGTCGCGAAGACCGAGCCGGAGGCCGGTGCGCAGGGCATCTCGCTGCTGGTGGTCGAGCGCGGGATGCCAGGGTTCGAGCGCGGGCGGAATCTGGACAAGATCGGGCTGAAGGCGCAGGACACCGCGGAGCTGTTCTTCGACAACGTCCGGGTGCCGGTGGCCAACCTGCTCGGCGAGGAGGGCAAAGGCTTCGTCTACCTGATGGAGAAGCTGCCGCAGGAACGCCTGGCGATCGCCGTGGTCGCCGCCGCGGCCTGCGAGAACCTGCTCTCCACGACCCTGGCGTACGTGAAGGAGCGCACGGCGTTCGGCCGCCCGATCGGCTCCTTCCAGAACAGCCGGTTCGTGCTCGCCGAGATCGCCACCGAGACCCAGATCGCCCGGGTCTTCGTCGACCGCTGCATCCGCGAGCTGAACGCCGGCCGGCTCACCGTCGCCGAGGCGGCGATGGCGAAGTGGTGGACCACCGAGCTGCAGAAGAAGGTGGTCGACCGCTGCCTGCAGTTGTACGGCGGCTACGGCTTCATGACCGAGTATCCGATCGCGAAGGCGTACCTCGACACCCGCGTCCAGACCATCTACGGCGGCACCACCGAAATCATGAAGGAAATCATCGGCCGGACGATGGGAATCTGAGCCGGTCGTGGTTGACTTCCCTCAGGTGCACAGGGAGGTCGCCATGGGGATCGTGTCGGAGGGTTTCGGTGGGCGTCGGCGGAGCCGGGCGGACCTGCCGCCGGGGCAGTACCTGACCCAGGACTTCCCGGTCCTGTCGGCCGGGCCGACGCCGCACATCCGGACCGAGCACTGGGAGTTCACGGTCACCACCGAGGCGGGGGAGAAGTACCGGTGGGACTGGGCCGGCCTGATGGCGATGCCGGCCGAGGAGATCACCAAGGACATCCACTGCGTGACCCGGTGGTCGAAGCTCGAGACGACCTGGAAGGGTGTCTCGCTCGACACCCTGCTGGCCGACGTCGAGACCGCCGCGGACTTCGCGATGGCGCACAGCTACGGCGGCTACACGACCAACCTGCCGATGGAGGACCTGCTCGACGGCCAGGCCTGGATCGCCTACGAGTACGACGGCGAGCCGGTGGACCCCGAGCACGGCGGCCCGGCCCGGCTGCTCGTGCCGCACCTGTACTTCTGGAAGAGCGCCAAGTGGGTCCGCGGCCTGGTGCTGTCCGACTCCGAGGACCTGGGCTTCTGGGAGACCGCCGGCTACCACGAGTACGGAGATCCATGGAAAGAACAGCGCTACGCCGGCGACTGAGCTGGCAGGTCGCCACGGTGACCGAGGTCCGGCGCGAGACCGAGTCCGCCCGGACGCTGGTTCTCGACGTACCGGACTGGGCCGGGCACCTGCCCGGTCAGCACCTCGACGTCCGGTTGACCGCGCCGGACGGCTACCAGGCCTCCCGGTCGTACTCGGTGTCCTCAGACTGGCGCGGTGACACGATCGACCTGACCGTCGAGCTCGTGGACGACGGCGAGGTCTCGCCGTACCTGGTCGACGTGGTGAAGGCGGGCGACCAGTTCGAGGTTCGTGGGCCGGTCGGCGGGTGGTTCGTGTGGAAGCCGGAGCAGGAAGGGCCGGTCCAGCTGATCGGCGGGGGATCGGGGATCGCTCCGCTGATGGCGATCCTGCGCGCGCACGGTGCGTCCGGCAGTGCCGCGCCTGTCCGCCTGCTCTACTCCGTCCGGCGTCCGGCCTCGGTGATCTTCGTGAGCGACCTGAAGGAGCTGGCCGCGTCCGACCACGTCGACGTACGCCTGGTGTACACGCGGGAGGCGCCGGAGGGCGAGCCGCGGGTCGGGCGGATCGACGCGGACGTGATCGAGCAGCACGCGTTCACGCCGGCGGACGCGCCGACGACGTACGTGTGCGGGCCGACGCCGTTCGTGGAGACCGTCGCCGACCTGCTCGTCGCTGCGGGGCACGACCCCGCGCGCGTGCGAACCGAACGTTTCGGACCGACCGGAGGCTAATGATGACCGAAGCGGAAGCCACCTATCTCGACGGCAACGCGGCCGCGGGCGCGCTGAGCGCGCTGTTCGCCGTGGACATCACGGCCGCGATCGCCCGGTGTGCCGGCTGCGGCCAGACCGGCGCCTTCGCCGACACCCGCCTGTACGTCGACGCGCCCGGCATGGTGGCCCGCTGCGCCGGCTGCGACCACGTCATGATGCGCGTAGTCACCACACCCAGAGACACGTACGTCGACATGCGCGGGCTGACCTACCTGAAGGTCCCGAACGAGTAGTCAGCGGCGCTTGCTCTGCGTGCGGCGGATGGTGTCGCGCTGGGTCTCGCCGACGGCGCGTTCGTAGGCGAGGACCAGGCCCTGGATGGTCACCGGCTTGAAGCGCTCGACGAGTTGCTGGATGTGCTCCGGCGGGCCGCCCGAGTCGCGGTAGTGCGGCCAGACCTTGGTGCGGAACACTTCGGTGAGCTCCTCCGCGATCGCGCGGCCGTGGTCGGTGAAGATCCGGCCGGCGTCGAGCACGGCCTCCACCGGCAGGTCCAGGTCGAGCAGTTCCACACCGAGGCTCAGGTGGGCGGTGGCCACTTGGAACACGTCCTCGTCCGGCGTCGGCTCGACCACGCCGAGCGCGACCAGCATCTCGATGTCGTCGTCGGTGAGGTCGCGGCCGGTACGGCGTACCAGGGCCGACCGGTCGAGGGTCTCCGGCAGGTCCCGCATCCACGGGGTCAGCAGGGTCCGGTGGAGGGCGATGTCCTGCGGGGTCGCGTCGGGCGGGATCCGGTCCAGGTACCCCTCGATCGCGGACAGGGTGAACCCGTGCGCCTGCAGTTCGCGCACCAGGTCGAGGCGGGCGATGTGCTCGGGACCGTAGTACCCGACCCGGCCGCGCCGGATCGGCGGCGGGATCAGCCCGCGCCCGGCGTAGAACCGCAACGTGCGCACCGTCATACCGACCCGCGTCGACAGTTCGTCGACTGTCAGGGTCGCTTCGTCCCCCGCGACTTCAGACATGGCGGAGATCATAACGAGCCGCCCTTGACCATCGTGACACCGTAACTGTCACAATCAAGACCATGACCAGTGAAGCGTTCCTGTACGACGCGATCCGCACGCCGAGAGGCAAGGGCAAACCGACCGGTGCGCTGCACGAGGTCAAGCCGATCCAGCTGATCACCGGCCTGCTGCACGAACTGCGCACCCGGCATCCGGACCTGGATCCGGCGACCATCGACGACGTCGTCCTCGGCGTCGTCACCCCGATCGGCGACCAGGGCATGGACATCGCCCGGACGGCGGTCCTGGCGGCCGGCTATCCCGAGACGACCGGCGGCGTCCAGCTCAACCGCTTCTGCGCCTCAGGCCTGGAGGCCGTCAATCAAGCGGCTCAACGAGTCCGTTCCGGGTGGGAGGACTTCATCCTGGCCGGCGGGGTCGAGTCGATGTCGCGAGTACCGATGGCCTCCGACGGCGGCGCCTGGGCGATGGACCCGGAGACCGCGATGGCGACGAACTTCGTCCCGCAGGGCATCAGCGCGGACCTGATCGCGACCCTCGACGGCTTCTCCCGCACCGACGTCGACGCGTACGCCGCCGAGTCGCACGCGCGCGCCGCCAAGGCCTGGGCCAACGGGTACTTCGCTCGCTCGGTCGTCCCGGTCGACGACCGCAACGGCCTGCGCATCCTCGACCACGACCAGCTGGTCCGTCCGGGCACGACGGTCGAGACCCTGGCCGGGCTGCCGCCGTCGTTCGCGGCGATCGGCGAGCACGGCGGCTTCGACGCGGTCGCGCTGGAAAAGTACCTGACGGTCGAGCGGATCGAGCACGTCCACCACGCCGGCAACTCCTCCGGCATCGTCGACGGCGCCGCGCTGGTTGCCATCGGCAATGAGAAGGCGGGGGAGGCGCTCGGCCAGGCACCGCGCGGCCGGGTGGTCGCGACCGGGGTCAGCGGCGCCGATCCGACCATCATGCTCACCGGTCCGGCGCCGGCCGCCCGCAAGGCGCTGGCCAAGGCCGGGCTCGGGGTGGACGACATCGACCTGTTCGAGATGAACGAGGCGTTCGCGGCCGCCGTCCTGCACTTCATGAAGGACCTCGGCGTACCGCACGAGAAGGTGAACGTGAACGGCGGCGCGATCGCGCTCGGCCACCCCCTCGGGGCCACCGGCGCCATGCTGATCGGAACCCTGCTGGACGAACTGGAGCGGCGCGAGCTCCGGTACGGACTGGCCACCCTGTGCGTCGGCGGCGGGATGGGCGTCGCGACGATCATCGAGAGGTTTGCGGCATGATCTCCTGGAACACCGTCGACGGCGTCGTCACGCTGACCATCGACGACCCGGACGCGTCGGCGAACACGATGAACGAGGCGTACGTCGCCGCGATGGGGTCGACGATCGAACGCCTGCAGGCGGAGAAGTCCGGCCTGAAGGGCGTCGTGATCACGAGCGCCAAGCCGACGTTCTTCGCGGGTGGCAACCTGCAGCTGCTGGCGAAGATCCAGCCGTCCGACGCGGCCGAGGTGTTCGCGACGATCGAGGAGGTCAAGCGGCAGCTCCGCGTCCTGGAGACCCTGGGCGTCCCGGTCGTCGCCGCGATCAACGGATCGGCGCTCGGCGGCGGACTGGAGATCGCGCTCGCCTGCCATCACCGAATCGTTGCCGACGACAACCGGATCGAGCTCGGTGTCCCCGAGGTCACCCTCGGCCTGCTGCCGGGCGGCGGTGGCGTCACCCGGACGGTCCGGATGCTCGGTCTGCAGGACGCCCTGATGAAGGTCCTGCTGCAAGGTCAGCGGATGAAGCCCGCCCAGGCGCTGGAGGTGGGCATCGTCGACGAGGTCGTCCCGGCCGGCGAGCTGATCGAGGCGGCGTACCGGTGGATCGCGGCGTACGACGGCGACGCGAAGCAGCCGTGGGACCGCGACGGCTACAAGATCCCCGGCGGTACGCCGTCCTCGTCGAAGCTGGCCGCGTTCCTGCCGGCCTTCCCGGCGAACCTGCGCAAGCAGCTCAAGGGCGCGCCGTACCCGGCGCCGCGGGCGATCATGAGTGCCGCGGTCGAGGGCAGCCAGGTCGACTTCGACACCGCGTCCCGGATCGAGTCGCGGTACTTCGTCTCGCTCGCGACCGGGCAGATCGCGAAGAACATGATCCAGGCGTTCTTCTTCGACCTGCAGGCGATCAACGCCGGCGCCTCGCGGCCGAGCGGCGTACCGACGTACCGGATGCGCAAAGTCGGGGTGCTCGGCGCGGGCATGATGGGCGCCGGGATCGCCTACGTGTGCGCGAAGGTGGGCATCAATGTCGTGCTGAAGGACGTCTCGCTCGAGGCGGCCGAGCGTGGGAAGGCGTACTCCGAGACGCTGCTGGCCAAGCAGGTACGGAAGGGCCGGAAGACGGCGGCCGAGGTCGAGGAGTTCCTCGGCCGGATCACGCCGACCGCGGACCCGAACGACCTGGCCGGCTGCGACCTGGTGATCGAGGCGGTGTTCGAGAGCGAGGAGCTCAAGCAGAAGGTCTTCGCCGAGATCGCCGGCGTGGTCGAGCCGGACGCGCTGCTCTGCTCGAACACGTCGACCCTGCCGATCACCTCACTCGCCGACGGCGTCGACCGGCCGGCCGACTTCATCGGCATGCACTTCTTCTCGCCGGTCGACCGGATGCCGCTGGTCGAGCTGATCGTGGGGGAGCAGACCGCGGACGGGACGATCGCGAAGGCCTACGACGTCGTCCGGCAACTCAAGAAGACTCCGATCGTGGTCAACGACAGCCGTGGCTTCTTCACCTCCCGGGTGTTCGGCACCCTGGTGATGGAGGGCGCGGCCATGGTTGCCGAGGGCGTGGACCCGGTGACGATCGAGCGGGCGGCCACCCAGATGGGGTTCCCGGCGCCGCCGTTGGCGATGCTCGACGAGGTCACGCTGACGCTGCCGCAGAAGATCCGCGACGCGGCGCTGGCCGCGGGGGACAACGCCGGCGCGTTCCACGACCACCCGGGGATGGCGGTCACGGATCGGCTGGTGAACGAGTTCGACCGCCGGGGCAAGGCGGCCGGCGCGGGGTTCTACGACTACCCGGCGGACGGGCCGAAGCGTCTGTGGCCGGGGCTGCGCGAGCACTTCTCGCAGGGTGCGGACATTCCGCTGGTCGACCTCCAGGAACGGATGACGTTCGCGATGTCGCTCGAGACGATCAAGTGCCTGGACGAGGGAGTCCTACGCTCCGTCGCCGACGCCAACATCGGCTCGATCTTCGGGATCGGGTTCCCGCCGCTGCACGGTGGCGCGCTGCAGTACGTCAACGCCTGCGGGCTGCCGGCCTTCGTCACCAAGGCCCGTGAGCTGGCGGCGTCGTACGGCGAGCGGTTCGAGCCGCCGGCGTTGCTGATCCGGAAGGCGGAAGCCGGCGAGATCTTCGACTGAATCACGGACCGGTCTCGACCCGAGCAACAATCCACATACTCGAACACGGAACGGCGCGTCCGGTCTTGCGCCGGACGCGCTTTTGAGCGAAGGTGCTAGGCACTTCTCCAACGATTCACCTGACCGCCGGAGGCTTTGGGGCTCGACGAGTACGGCATCCTCGTGCTCGAAACGTCATCTGCCGAAGGCTGTCGCGAGGTTCGGCCGAGTTGTAGCGTGTGCGAAATCGGAGATGCTTAACGTCGTTAAGTAACTCGGAACCATCGGCGTCGTACCCCTGCGGCGTCGTTCCCGGGAAGGTGGAAGTTATGCCTGCTCATGTTCCGAACGCCGGTCTGACCCGGCGGGATCTGCTCAAGCGGACCGGCGGCCTGGCCGCGCTGGCGGCGTTCACCGCCGCGTGCGGCGGCAACACCGGCCGGCCCTCCGGCGGCGGTGGCGACGGCGGCGGCGCCAAGGCCACCCTGTCGCAGTGGTACCACCAGTACGGCGAGGCCGGCACCAAGGAAGCGGCTCTGAAGTACGCCAAGGCGTACACCGACGCGAACGTCGCCGTGCAGTGGACCCCGGGTGACTACGGCAGCAAGCTGTCGTCCGGCCTGCTGTCCAACAAGGGACCGGACGTCTTCGAGAGCCAGCTGAACATCGGCATGGTCAAGGGCAACCAGGTGGTGGCCCTGGACGACATCATGGCCGACGTGAAAGACGACTTCCAGCCGGGCGACCTGGCCACGAACACCGTCGACGGCAAGATCTACGGCATCCGGATGATCGTCGACCCACAGGTGATCTACTACCGCAAGAGCCTGCTGGACAAGGCCGGCATCAAGCCGCCGGAGACGATCGACGACCTGATCGCCGCGGCCAAGGAACTCACCACGGACAAGGTCAAGGGCATGTTCGTCGGCAACGACGGCGGCCTCGCGATGGGCGGGCCGGCGCTCTGGTCGTCCGGCGGCCAGTACCTGACCGACGACAACAAGCCGGGCTTCACCAACGACCGCGCGGCCCAGGCGTTCGGCAAGCTGCACGAGCTGTACGCGAGCAAGAGCATCCTGCTCGGCGCGCCGACCGACTGGACCGACCCGGGAGCGATCAACCAGGGCCTGTGCGCGATGCAGTGGATCGGCATGTGGGCGGTGCCCGGGATGCAGAAGGTGCTCGGCGACGACCTCGGCGTGATCCCGTTCCCGAAGCTGGACGCGCAGGGCCAGCAGGCGGTGTACTCCGGCGGCTGGACGCAGTTCGTGTCCTCCAAGAGCGCGAACGTCGACGCGGCGAAGAAGTTCGTCAAGTGGCTGTGGATCGACCAGGCGGAGTTCCAGGAGGACTGGTCGCTGAACTACGGCTTCCACATCCCGCCGCGCAAGAGCCTCGCCGCCAAGGCGGGCAAGCTGCAGAGCGGCGTCGCGGCCGAGACGGTCAAGCTGACCGCGGACTTCGGCCACACCGACAACCCGGCCTGGACCCCGAAGATGGGCACGGCCTTCGGTGACATGCTCACCAACATCATCCGGAAGGGGGCCGACCCCGCCGCGGAGATCAGCAAGGCCGAGAAGACCGTCAACACCGAGCTCCAGCGGCTGTTCGGATGACCAGCACCGCTCCCACGAAGCCGGCTGCCCCCGCCGCGTCTGGTGAGCGGCGGGGTGCCCGGCGGAAGCAGGGGATCGCGGGCAACACCCGGTGGTTCTGGATCTTCGTCGGGCCGTTCGTCATCGGTCTGCTGGTCTTCTCGTACCTGCCGATCGTCTGGAGCCTGGTCCTCAGCTTCTTCGAGGCCTACAACACGGTCACGCCGTCGAAGTTCGTCGGGTTGCAGAACTACGTCGACATGCTGACCGACCAGGCCTTCCTGTCCAGCCTGGGCACGTTCACGATCTTCGCGGTGTTCATCGTGCCGCTGACGTTCGCGCTATCGCTCGCGCTCGCGCTGCTGGTCAACCAGGTGAAGATCGCCCGGGCGTTCTTCCGGTCGGTGTTCTTCCTGCCGACGGCCTGCTCGTACGTGGTCGCGTCGCTGATCTGGCGGCTGTCGATCTTCAACGGCGTCCGGTTCGGCCTGGCCAACACGGTGCTCGGCTGGTTCGGGATCGAGAACATCGCCTGGCTGTCCACGATCGACCCGCCGTGGTACTGGCTGCCGATCATCACCGTCCGGCTGTGGCTGCAGCTCGGGTTCTACATGATCCTGTTCATCGCCGGGCTCCAGCGGATCTCGCCGACGCTCTACGAGGCGGCGTACGTCGACGGGGCGAAACCCGGCTGGCAGGTGTTCCGCTACATCACGCTGCCACAGTTGCGCGCGACGTCGGTCGCCGTACTGATCCTGAACCTGATCGCGGCGTACCAGGCGTTCGACGAGTTCTACAACCTGATCGGCAACGCGAGCTTCGCGCGGCCGCCGCTGGTCTATCTGTACGGGATCTCGCTCGGTTCGATCCAGGACCTCGGGCACGGCTCGGCCGGCGCGCTCATCCTGGCGGTGATCATCATGATCGTCACGTTGCTGCAGAGCAGGATCTTCGGATTCGGGAAGGCGGGTGACTGATGGCCGTCTCCGAGCGTACGACGGGAACACCGCAACCGATCGGCTTCACCCGCAGCACGGCCGGCCGGATCGGCATGGTGCTGCGGTGGATCGCGCTGTTCGTCGCGGTGGTGCTGTTCCTGCTGCCGTTCTACCTGATCCTGCGCAACGCGCTGTCGACCGAGGCCGACATCACCGCGCCCGACTGGACGCTGTTCCCGAGCGACCTGCAGTGGGGGAACGTCAGCGAACTCTTCAACGACACCCAGGTGCCGATGGCGCGCTCGCTGTACAACTCGGCGGTGGTCGGGATCCTGGGTACGGCGGGACAGTTGCTGCTCGCATCGATGGCGGGCTACGGGCTGGCCCGGATCCCGTACCGTCACGCGGACAAGGTGTTCTACTCGATCGTCGCGACGCTGATGATCCCGGGAGCGGTGACCTTCATCCCGTCGTTCATCGTGGTCTCGTCGCTCGGATGGGTCAGCTCGTTGCGTGGTCTCATCATCCCCACCTTGTTCAGTGGGTTCGCGGCGTTCCTGTTCCGGCAGTACTTCCTCAACTTCCCGCGGGAGCTGGAGGAGGCGGCGCGGGTCGACGGTGCCGGGCACTTCGGGGTCTTCTGGCGGATCGTCGTACCGAACTCCCTGCCGTTCTTCGCGGCGCTGGCGGCGATCACGTTCATCGGCAACTGGAACTCGTTCCTGTGGCCGCTGGTGATCGGCCAGGACTCCAACTCGTGGACCGTCCAGGTGGCGATGTCGACGTTCGTCACCGCGCAGACCATCAACATCCACGAACTCTTCATGGCCGCGGCCGTCTCCATCCTCCCGCTGGTCCTGATCTTCCTCTTCCTCCAGCGCTACCTCATCCAAGGAGTAACCCAATCCGGCATCAAAGACTGACCACCCCACCTCCAACGGCAGCTGCCCCGTCGGCGCCGTTCAGGTAGTCGTGGTGGGGTGTGGATGACGCGGGACGACTGCGTGAGTGCTGGATCCAGGCTCGAGCGGCGGTGACAAAGCTCCGGCGGGGAGTCCACCAGGCTCCCCGCCGGCCCACCAACGGCGCGCACGGGAGGTCTGCGTCGGCGACTGTGGAAGCCGTTCGTGTGTCGGGGCCTTGAACAGTCTGTGGTGGGCTGGGACATGGAATTTCCTGTGCAAGGCCACTCCCAGGTGTTCACGGTCCCGGCGGGAGGCACGCTGGCAGGCAGGATCGGCGGTGGGTCAGGGTTGGGCGTTGACGAGGATGCTCCAGTCGGTGGGGTTGTGGGGGATGGAGATGTGTTCGTGGGTGATCTGCCAACGTCCGCCGATGTGGCGGAGGCAGACGGTTGAGTGGACCCAGACGGCCAGGTCGAGGCCGTTGCGGCGGGTGCCGCTGTCGAGGTGGAGCATGTGGACGAAGGCGACGTCGCCGTGGACGGCTACGGTCTGGTCCTTGGTCTCCAGGCCGATCGGGCCGTCGTACTCGTCGAACCAGCGGAGGAAGTTGCGGCGTACGGCGTCGTGCCCGATGAACTGCAGTGGATCGATGACGTCGAAGTACACGATGTCGTCGGAGTAGAGCGACATCAGCCGGTCGATGTCCTTGGCGCGGCACGCGTCGACCCGCTGGTCCAGGATCTCGCCGATCTCGGCCTCGAGCGCGGCCGAGGGCGTGGCTTTGCTTCTAGATGTCATGACAGTACGACGACGCAGCCCGCCCGCCTGTGAGGCCGCCTACACTGCTGGTGCTCCGAGACGGTCCGGCTGGCTGGAGGATGCGGTGACGTTTTCGATCGTGGCGTTCGATCGGGATTCCGGCTCGTGGGGGATCGCGGTCGCGTCGAAGTTCCTGGCGGTGGGGGCGGTCGTGCCGTGGGGGCGGGCCGGCGCCGGTGCGGTCGCCACGCAGGCGATGGCGAATCTCTCGTACGGGCCTGACGGCCTCGAACTGCTCGGTGACGGTGTGGGCGCTGACCAAGTGGTGGCGGAGCTGACCGGCGCGGATGAGGAACGCGAGCACCGGCAGGTCGGCGTGGTCGACGCGGATGGGCGCGGCGCCAGCTTCACGGGTTCGTTGTGCATGGACTGGGCAGGCGGTCAGGCCGGAGACGGCTTTGCGATCCAGGGCAACATCCTGGCCGGTCCACAGGTCGTGGCCGCGATGGCTGACGCGTGGCGCGAGCAGCCCGGTGAGCCGTTCGAGCGGCGGCTGGTGGCGGCGCTGTCGGCCGGCGACGAAGCAGGTGGTGACCGCCGCGGGCGGCAGAGCGCGGCGCTCCGCGTGTGGCGGGCGGGTGCGGCGTACGGCGGCGTACTCGACCTCGCGATCGATCTGCGGGTCGACGATCACCGGGCGCCGATCGAGGAGCTGAGCCGTCTGCTCGACCTGCACGAGTTGTACTTCGGTACGCCGGAGCCGGAGAGCCTGCTCCCGTTGGAAGGCGCGTTGGCCGCGGAGGTCGGCGCCAGTCTCGAAGCACTCGGTTACCAGGGCGGGGTGGCCGCTGCGCTCGACGCCTGGGCGAGTACGGAGAACTTCGAGGAGCGGCTCGTCCCCGGCAAGCTCGACCCGGTGGTCCTGGAACAGCTCCGCCGCCAGGCCGCCGACAAGGCGTCCTGAACCGGCAGCCGGTCGTCCTGAGCCTGCCCGAGACGGTCCGGGGAGCCGCCCGAGGGAGACTCCCCGAACAGGTCGTTTACTCCGCGAGCTGGTACGTCGGGGTCAGGATGGCCCGGGCGAGGGTGTGGAAGGCGAGGTTGAAGCCGACGACCGCCGGGGTGGCGTCCGCGTCGACGTCCAGGGCCTCCACGTCGATGGCGTGGACGACGAAGTAGTAGCGGTGACGCTGGTCGCCGGCGGGCGGGGCGGCGCCGGCGTAGTCCTTGGTGCCGAAGTCGTTGCGGACGTGGAAGGCGCCGTTGTCGAGGCGTGGGGTCGCGCCGGCGCCGGTGTCCAGCGAGGTGACGGTGGCGGGGAGGTTGACCAGGACCCAGTGCCAGAAGCCGGACACGATCGGGGCGTCCGGGTCGAAGCAGGTGACCACGAAGCCCTTGGTCTCCGCGGGGAACCCGGACCAGCTGAGCTGCGGCGAGGTGTTGCCGAGGGCGAAGGCGTGGTCGTCGGACAGCGCCTCACCGTCGGTGACGTCGGTGCTGGTGAGGGTGAAGGTGCCGGCCTTCGGGAGGAGTTCGTACGGGTCCGGTGCGACGGGCCGATCGAGGGACATCTGTGATCCTCCGGGATCTCGCGACGTGTGGTGATGCCGACATTACTGTCCACAGATCCAGCATCCGGCGTGGGGCGCGGGCCCGGGGATGCGAAGATCGGTCCAGACGACGAGTGGAGGACCTGCGGTGGAGGAGTTCCTGGCCCGGATCGGCCCGGCGGACGAGGCGGCCATGCGCGCCGCCGCCGAGCGGCAGCTCGGATTGACGAAACCGGCCGGTTCCCTCGGTGTGCTGGAGGACCTGTCGGTCCGCGTCGCCGGGATGACCGGCGCGTGCCCGCCGCCGGTTCCGGCGCCGGCCGTGGTCACCGTCTTCGCCGCCGACCACGGGGTGCACGCGCAGGGCGTGTCGCCGTGGCCGCAGGAGGTGACCGCCGCCATGCTGGCGAACTTCGCGGCCGGTGGCGCCGCGGTGAACGCGTTCGCCGCCAACAATCGCGTCGACGTCCGTGTGGTCGACGTCGGCGTCGCGAGCGACGTGGACGAGCTGGACGTCGTGCACGCCAAGGTCCGCGCGGGCACCCGCGACCTCTCGACCGAGCCTGCGCTCACCGCCGAGGAGACCAGGGCGGCGATCGCGGTCGGGTTCGATCTCGCCGACACGCTGGTGAAGGACGGCTACCGCTGCCTGCTGACCGGCGACATGGGCATCGCGAACACGACCGCCTCGGCCGCGCTGATCGCGACGTTCACCGGCGCGACCGCTGACGAGGTGACCGGCCGGGGGACGGGCATCGACGACGCCACGCTGGCCCACAAGATCAGCGTGATCACGGGTGCGCTCGCGCGGCACGACGTACCGGCGACGGAGCCGTTGAAGGCTCTGCAGGCGTACGGCGGCCTCGAGCACGCGGCCCTGGCCGGGTACATCCTGGGAGCCGCGGCCAACAAGGTGCCGGTCGTCCTCGACGGGGTGATCGCGGGCGCGGCCGCGCTGGTCGCGCAGGCGTTCGCGCCGGCCGCGATCGACTACTGCGTGGCCGGGCACCGTTCGGCCGAGCCGGGGCATGCGATCGCGCTGAAGACGCTCGGGCTGCAGCCACTGGTCGATCTGGACCTGCGGTTGGGGGAGGGGACGGGCGCCGTGCTCGCGTACCCGATCCTGACCTGCGCGGTCCGTGCGCTCGGCGAGATGGCGACTTTCGAGGCCGCCGGGATCAGCTCGTGACGAGTCAATATCTGTCCGGCCTGGTGCTCGAGGGCCGCCGGGTGGTCGTCGTCGGGGGCGGCGGCGTCGCCCAGCGGCGGTTGCCGCGGCTGCTCGAGTCCGGCGCGCGGATCGACCTGATCTCGCCGACGATCACCCCGACCATCGAGGGCTTGCTCAGCCACCCGACCCTCACCTGGGTCGAGCGGGGCTACCGGTACGGCGACCTCGACGGCGCCTGGTACGTCGTCGTGGCCACCGACGATCCCGTGGTGAACGACCAGGTGTCGCAGGAGGCCGAGGAGCGCCGGGTGTTCTGCGTCCGGTCCGACGATCGGTCCCGGGCGACGGCCTGGACACCGGCGTCGGGGCAGCACGACAACGTGACCATCGGCGTACTCGGTGGTGGGGACCACCGGCGGTCGGCGGCCGTCCGGGACGCGATCCTGGAGGAGTTGCGGACCGGCGCGCTGGCTGCGCGGGAGGTCGACAAGAGGCCAGGGGTGTATCTGGTCGGTGGAGGGCCGGGTGACCCGGATCTGATCACCGTGCGCGGGCGTCGGTTGCTCGCCGAGGCCGATGTGGTGGTGGCGGACCGGCTCGCGCCGCAGCCATTGCTGGACGAGTTGCACCCTGACGTGGAGCTGTTCGACGCGGCGAAGTTGCCGCGGGGGCGGGCCGCTCAGCAGGACGAGATCAACCGGATCCTGGTCGACCGCGGCCGTCAGGGGAAGGTCGTCGTCCGGCTGAAAGGCGGCGACCCGTACGTGTTCGGGCGGGGGTTCGAGGAGGCGTTGGCGTGCGCGGAGGCCGGCGTACCGTGGACGGTCGTGCCGGGGATCACCAGCTCGATCTCGGTGCCGGCGGTGTCCGGGATCCCGGTGACGCATCGCGGGGTGACGCATGAGTTCACGGTGGTGTCCGGGCACATTCCGCCGTCGCATCCGGATTCGTTGATCAACTGGGACGCGCTCGCGCAGCTGTCCGGGACGCTGGTGCTGCTGATGGCGGTCGAGAACCTGCCGGCCATCACCGAGCGGCTGATCGCCGGTGGTCGGCCCGCGTCCACGCCCGCCGCGGCCATTGCCGACGGCACCCTTCCGGGGCAGCGCATGGTGAGCTCGGACCTGGCCGGCATCGCTGCCGCGATGAAGCAGGCCGGCGTCGGTGCCCCGGCGATCGTTGTCATCGGCAACGTGGTGGAGGTGGCCGAGCAGGGCAAGGTCAGTGCTCGAGCAGCTGCTACCGCGGAGTCGAGGGCGGGCGCCGTGGAGCCGGGGGCGGGCGCGGCGGGGGCGGAGGCGCGGGCTGGGGGGCGGGGCGTGGGATGAGTCCGTTGGTGCGGGTGGAGGATCCGGCTGATGGGCGGTTGGCGGACTATGTGCGGTTGCGGGAGGTCAGTCTGCGGCGGTTGCTCGAGGAGGAGCACGGGCTGTTCATCGCCGAGGGCGACAAGGTGATCCGGCGGGCCGCGGATGCCGGGTACGAGCCGCGGTCGTTCCTGCTGGCGCCGCGCTGGCTGGAGTCGCTGGACGACGTGCTCGCGAAATGGCCCGACGCACCCGTGTACGTCGTCTCGGAGGAGCTGGCTGAGCAGGTCACCGGCTTCCACGTGCACCGCGGCGCGCTGGCGTCGTACAAGCGGCAGCCGAGCGTCCCGCTGACCGAGTTGCTCGAGCACGACGTACGGCGGATCGCGATCTTCGACGACATCGTCGACCACACCAACGTGGGCGCCGGCTTCCGCGCGGCCTCGGCGATGGGGGTCGACCTGGTCCTGGTGACGCCGACGTGTGCGGACCCGCTGTACCGGCGCTCGATCAAGGTGTCGATGGGGACCGTCTTCCAGGTGCCGTGGACGCGGCTGACGTCCTGGCCGGGCGAGCTCGACACGCTGCAGCAGCAAGGCTTCGTCGCGGCCGCGTTCGCGCTGACCGACGACTCGATCACGCTGGACGAGCTCACCGCCCGCCAGGACGAACGGCTCGCGCTGATCTTCGGCACCGAAGGGCACGGCCTGAAGCCGCACGTGCTCGACCGCGCCGACCTGACCGTCCGCATCCCGATGGCCGGCGGCGTCGACTCTCTCAACGTCGCGTCCTCGGCCGCGGTCGCCTTCTACGCAACGCGCCGGTAAACCGCTGGACGCGGGTGATGTAATGGGCGCATGCCGAAAGTAGTTCTCGTCACCGGGATGCAGGCCGCGGGGAAGTCGACGATCGCGCCGCTGCTGGCCAAGCGCCTGGGTCCGCCCGCAGCCACCCTCGACGGCGACGTCTTCTACCACGGCGTCGTCGCCGGTGGCGAAGACATGACACCCGATCCGTCGGCCGAGGCGGTGCGCCAGCTGCAGCTGCGGTACGACGCGTCCGCGCTGATCGCCCAGCACTACGCCGACGCCGGCTTCGATTTCGTCTGCAGTGACAACATCTTCGAGGACGACGTCGAGCGCTGGTTCGACCGCCTGCACGACGTCGAGCCGTATCTGGTGATGCTCACGCCGTCGGTCGAGTCGGTGGTCGAGCGCGAGCTGAAGCGCGGCGGCAACAACGCCTACCGCGACTGGCAAGGCTCGACCGACGGCTTGATCGACGCCGTCCGGGCCTTCCGGACGTACGTCGACAACACGCCACGTCGAGGCCTCTGGCTGGACACGACCGACCTGACCCCGGAGGAGTCGGTCGAGGCGATCCTGACCGACCTGGAGAAGGCTCGCTGGTAGTCAGATCCCGGCTCGCTCGGGATCGTCGTCGACGAAGCCGAGTCTGCGATTCATCGCGATCGCCGACGCGTTCGCCGGGTGGTGCATCGTCCGCAGGACCGGAAGTCCCGACCTGCGGGCGAAGTCGACCGCCAGCAGCTTGAGCGCCAGCGACAGGCCGCGGCCGCGGTAGTCGCGCAGCAGGCCGGTCATGTCGTTGAAAGCACAGCCGTCGCCGGGATGCAGCGAGACCATGCTCAGCCCCACCCAGTCAGGTCCGTCGAGGGCGAGCAGTACGCCGTCGGCCCGGAACGCGGGTACGTCGAGACGAGTGGCGACGTACTCGTCGTAGGTGAAGAACTCGCCGCGTTCCGGGATGTCGGCCGAGCAGGTCTTGTTCAGCTGGTAGAGCCGGTGCCGGTGCTCGGCCGTGTCGCCGAGAGCCGCGAGGCTGGTGAACGTGATGCCGTCGGTGCGGGCGCGCTCGGCGTACTCACGGTACGGCGCCGGGTCGAAGGTAGTCAGGTCGAGGCGGAGCCGAACCCACGCGGGCATCTCAGGTGGCCGGGGTTTCCTCGTGGTGGTCCTCGTGGTCGAGCATGGGGGAGACCGGCCAGTCGTCGGGATAGTCGGGAGCCAGCTCCTCGGCCTCGGCGAACAGGCGCTTGCGATACTTCCGCGACAGCCGGTCGCCGAACACCGTCCCCTGGGTGTGGTCGGTCTCGTGCTGCAGGCAACGCGCCAGCAGGCCGGTGCCCTCGAACGTGACCGGCTCGCCGTGCTGGTCGACCCCGGTGACCCGGGCGAAGTCGGGCCGGGCGCACTTGGTGAACGCACCCGGCAGCGACAGGCAGCCCTCGTCGCCCTCGTCGAGCCGGCGGTCCTTGCCCTCGGGGAGCTCGATCACCGGGTTGCAGACGACACCCTGGACCCGCTTGCCGTCTTTGTCCGGGCAGTCGAACACGAACACCTGCAGGTCCACGCCGACCTGGTTCGCCGCCAGGCCGACGCCTTCGGCGGCGTTCATGGTCGCGACCATGTCGGCGACCAGCGTCTGCAGGTCGTCGCCGAAGTCCGTCACGGGCTGGTTGAGCCGGTGCATGACGTCCTCGCCCCACCGGGTGATGGGCCGCACCGAACCGTTCGCAGGCAACGTAGACATGCCCGAAATCCTAACCGCCCCGCCGGACCGCCCAGCCGGGTGGCTGGCTCCACCGGGGCCGCCGGACCCGCCCACTACCTCGCGTTCACCTCGTCCCGCCAGGTGACCCACTCGCGCAGCAGGCCCAGGTCGTAGTCCGGCCCGGACGAGGAGATCGTGAACAGCCGGGTGCCGACGTCCAGCATCGACTTGCCCAGGTCCTCGGGCGACTTGTTGCCGACGCCCGCCGACCGCTCGATCTCACCGGGGTCGCGGCCGATCGTCCGGCAGTGCTCGTCCAGTACGGCGTGCTTGTGCGCGATCGTCTCCGCGTCGCCGAACCCGTGCCAGATGTTCGCGTGCTGCGCGACCAGGCGCAGCGTCTTCTTCTCGCCGCCGCCGCCGATCAGCACCGGGATGTCCCGGGTCGGCCGCGGGTTGAGCTTCGCCCAACGCCGCTCGATCCGCGGCAGCGCCTCGCCGAGCGCGTCAAGCCGGCCGCCCGCCGTACCGAACTCGTACCCGTACTCGTCGTAGTCCTTCTCGAACCAGCCGGACCCGATCCCGAAGATCAGCCGGCCGTCGCTGATGTGGTCGACCGTGCGCGCCATGTCGGCGAGCAGGTCCGGGTTGCGGTAGGAGTTGCAGGTGACCAGCGCGCCGAACTCGACCCGCTCGGTCGCCTCCGCCCAGGCGGCCAGCATGGTCCAGCACTCGAAGTGCAGGCCGTCCGGCTCACCCGACAGCGGGTAGAAGTGGTCCCAGTTGAACACCACGTCGACGCCGATCTCCTCGGCCGCGGCCACGGTCCGCCGGATGTCGGCGTACCGGGCGTGCTGAGGCTGGACCTGGAGGCCGATCCGCACCGGGAAGGCGGCGTACGGACGGTCGGTGGACTCGAAGTCTGTCATGGTGGAGATCCTATCCGGCGTTGCGGAGGGTCCTCCGGATCAGGCCGGTATGCGAACACCCTGGGGGTACGACGGAATGCCTGACAGCGCCGAGATCGACGAGTTCGCCCGGCTGTTCACCGGGTTCCTCGAGCGGATGCAGCAGCACCGGGCCGGTGGCGACCGGGAGAGTCTGCAGGACCGCTTGCGTGACCATCTCGGCGTGGACCCCGAGCAGGTCCCGGTGGTCGCGGCGAACTTCCCGTCGTACGACCTGCCGAACGTCCAGCTCGCGGTGGAGGCGTGGTTCGACTCCTACGAGCTGGTCGGGCTGGCCGGATCCAATCGCGGTCACCACTCGCTCGGTGAGCTGCTCGAGCTCGCGGCGTACGACCGGTTCGGCATCGGTGCGGTCGACTACCAGCGGCTGCCGATCGACGTCGACGAGGAGCTGGACTGCGTGGCGTTCGGGTTCTACTTCGGCGTCCGGGGCGAGGATCGGTACGTCGCCCTGCTGCGGGCGGCGAATCCGCAGTACGGACGGATGCGGGTCGACCTGGAGGTGCTGGCGACCGACCGGGCCGACGCCCTCCTGGACGCGTTACCGGCGCTGATCCGGGAGCACAACATCTTCCGCGGGAAGGTGGTGTCGTTCGAGGGGCACGAGTTCGGGCAGGGCGTGGGACCGTTCCGGCTGCATCCGCGGCCGGGCATCACGCGGGCGGACGTCGTGTTGCCGGACGGCGTGCTGGAGCGGGTCGAGCGTGAGGTGATCGGCGTCGCCGACCACCGGCAGACGCTGCTCGACGCCGGTCAGCATCTGCGGCGCGGCGTACTCCTCTACGGTCCGCCGGGCACCGGGAAGACGCACACGGTCCGGTACCTGCTGTCGCGGTTGCCCGCGTTCACCGTCGTACTGCTGGCGGGAACGAGCATCGGTTTCATCTCGCAGGCCTGTGCGCTCGCGCGGTTGCTGCAGCCGGCCCTGGTGGTGCTGGAGGACTGCGACCTCGTCGCCGAGGCGCGCGACTTCTCGCACGGCATGGAGAATCCGCTGCTGTTCCAGGTGCTCAACGAGATGGACGGGCTGGCGGAGGACGCCGACGTCGCGTTCCTGCTGACCACCAACCGGGCGGACCTCCTCGAGCCGGCGCTCATGCAGCGGCCGGGCCGCGTCGACCTCGCCGTCGAAGTACCTCTCCCGGACGCCGACGGCCGCGCCCGGCTCCTCGACCTCTACGGTCCGAACCTCGACCTGCGGCCGGCCGTGGTCGACGAGGTCGTCGCCCAGACGGAAGGTACGACGGCGTCGTTCATGAAGGAGCTGGTACGGCGTACCGTCCTGCTGGCCGCGGAGGCGGGCACCGCACCGGACGCCGGCCACCTGCGCACCGCCGTGGCCGAGCTGCTGTCCTCCCGCGACACGCTCACCCGCCGGCTTCTCGGCGCCACCAACGGAGACGTGCCCGACTACACACCCCCACCGCCCGCGCAGCCCGGCCTCTACCCGGGCTAGGCGTAGTACGCGGCCATCCGCTCGAGCATCGTCTCCACGCCGGCCTTGAGTGTGCTCTCGTGGTCGGCCGGCACGCCTCGGCTCTCGTACTCGAGGTGCGTGCGGCCGTCGACCTCTTCCAGCCGGACGGTGACAACCTCCGGATCGTCGACGTGCAGCACCACCGACCGGGGCAGGTCGATCTCGCCGAAGCGCACGCTGAAAGGAACTTCCGCGCCGTCGGGTCCGACGAAGACCGCCGAGATCAGACCGCCCGGACGGGCGTCGACCGTGACCCGGTCGGACGGCGTACGGAAGCCTTCCGCGACGAACCACGCCGCGAACGCCTCCGGCTCGGTGAACGCGCGGGCCACCTCCGACGGCGGCGCCTCGATGACCTGGGTGAGCGTGAACATGACCGGACCTCCTGCTGCGGAATCAAGCTGACTCCGGCACTGTGGCGCACACCGTTTACGGTTTCTTTCCGCTCGGTCACGCTAGGGTCTGCGCATGAGGTCGAGGATTGCTCCGGTCCGGTGGACCCCGCCGGCCGCACCGCCGCGCCGAGAGCCCACCAAGATCGAGGTCCGGACGGTGACGTTGCCCGGCGACGGGCCTGAGGACACGCTGATCGACGAGGACGGCAGCGTCCTCACCGGGCTGTACGACGGACGCATCCTGCGCGTCAGCGCGGACGGGACGACGATCACGACCCTGGCCGACACCGGCGGCCGGCCGCTCGGGCTGGAGTGGTTGCCCGACGGCAAGGTGCTCGTGTGCGATGCCAACCGCGGACTGCTGACGCTGGACCGGGACGGTCGGATCGCGACGTTGCTGTCCGAGGTGGACGGGCGGCCGATGCGGTTCTGCAACAACGCCGACGTCACGCCGGACGGGACGATCTACTTCACCGACTCGTCCACCCGCTTCGGCATCGACGAGTGGATGGCCGACCTGCTCGAGCACTCGGCCACCGGCAGCGTGTACCGGCTGACTCCGGACGGCGAGCTGACCAGGTTGACCACCGGCCGGGCTTTCCCGAACGGCGTCGCCCTCAGCGGCGACCGGCGTACCCTCTTCTGGGTCGAGACCGCGGCGTACGGGCTCTACAAGCTCGACCTGACCACGGACGGCGCCGAGCCCGAGCTGGTCGCCGGGATCCCGGGTCTGCCGGACAACATCGCGCGCGGCTCGGACGGCCTGATCTGGGTGGCGATCGGCTCACCGCGGAACACGTTGCTGGACTTCCTGCTCCCGAAGCAGCCGGTCCTGCGGACGGTCGTCTGGAACCTGCCCGACGCGCTCAAGCCGAAGGCGGCCGACGTGATCGAGCTGCAGGCGTACGACGACGACGGCACGCTCGTCCACGATCTCCGCGGCCACCATCCCGGATTCCACATGCCCACCGGCGTCCGCGAGCGCGACGGCCACGTCTGGCTGGGCAGCATCGGCACCAACTCGCTGGCGACGTTCCCCACGCCGGCTCGCTGATCCCGCCGGCCCGAGCCGTCCCGGGGTTCCCGGGGGCAGCCGAGCCGGCGGGAGCGAGCTACTGCTTCGAGGGTTTCGGCGGTGGTACTTCGTCCTGCAGTTGCGGCGACGCGGGCACCGCCGTGCCGTCCGTGTCGTGACCGTTGCCGGAGACAACCAGGGAGAAGTCGTCCCCGTGGTTGCTGACCCCCTCGATCACCGCAGCCTCGACCGCCTCCGAGCCGATCGCGTGCCGCAACATCAACGGGTCCGTGCGCAGGTCCTTGGCCAGCGCCACCGCGAGCCCGACCATCACCACCGCGAACGGCAGCGCCGCCACGATCGTGATGTTCCGCAGGCCGGTCAGCGCTTCGTCACCACCACCGCCGACCAGGAGCATGACCGCCGCGACCGCACCGGTGAGCACGCCCCAGAAGATCACCAGCGGCTTCTTCGGCTCGATCGCCCCGCGCTCCGACAGCGTGCCCATCACGATCGACGCCGCGTCCGCGCCGGACACGAAGAAGATCGCGACCAGAACGACGACCACGATCGTCGTCACCGCACTCAGTGGGATGTGGTCGAGCATGCCGAACAGCTGTCCCTCGGTGGTCGACTGGCCGGCAATGTCGGTGCCGTCGCGTTGCAGGTCGATCGCCGTACCGCCGAAGACGCAGAACCACACCAGGCTGACCAGCGACGGCACCAGCAGCACACCGGTGACGAACTGCCGGATCGTCCGGCCCCGGCTGATCCGGGCGATGAACATGCCGACGAACGGCGTCCAGGAGATCCACCAGGCCCAGTAGAAGACCGTCCAGCCGGACAGCCACTCGGCCATCGCGTCCCCGCCGCTGGCCTCGGTCCGCGCGGCCATGTCGGCCAGGTCGCGGAAGTAGTCGCCGATCGCGGTCGGCACCAGGTTGAGGATCAGGACGGTCGGCCCGGCGACGAACACGAAGAACGCCAGGGCGACGGCGAGCACCATGTTGATGTTCGACAGCCACTGGATGCCCTTCGCGACCCCGGACACCGCGGACGCGACGAAGGCCGCGGTCAGGACGGCGATGACGCCGACCAGCACCGCGTTCCCGGTCTTGTCCAGCCAGCCCAGGATCTGTACGCCGGAGCCGATCTGGAGCGCCCCAAGTCCGAGCGACGCGGCCGAGCCGAACAGCGTCGCGAAGATCGCCAGGCTGTCGATCACCTTGCCGATCGGGCCCTCGGTCCGGCGGCCGAGCAGCGGCGCGAACGCGGAGCTGATCAGCTGCGACCGCCCACGCCGGAAGGTGCCGTAGGCAATGGCAATGCCGACGACCGCGTAGATCGCCCACGGGTGCAGGGTCCAGTGGAACAGCGTGGTCGCCATCGCCGTCTCGAGCGCGGCCGGCGAGCCGGCCTCGACGGTGCCCGGCGGGGGACTGGTGAAGTGGGTCAGCGGTTCGCTGACGCCGTAGAACATCAGGCCGATGCCCATGCCGGCGCTGAACATCATCGCCACCCAGGACACCGTCTTGAACTCGGGCTCCTCGTCGTCGCGCCCGAGCGGGATCCGCCCGTACCGGCCGGCGGCCAGCCAGAGCACGTAGACGACGAAGGCGGAGGCCAGCAGGACGAACAGCCAGCCGGTGTTGGTCTCGACCCAGGTCAGGGCCGAGGTGGACGCCGTACCGAGGCCGGTGGCGTCGGCGAAGCCCCAGGCGACGAACGCCAGGGCTATGACCGCGGTGACGCCGAAGACGACGCGGTCCAGGCCCGAGCCGCGACTTCGGCTGCCGGGCGGTGGTGGTGCTGCGATCGCAGGGTGTTGTGCATGGTCGGGGTCCGTGTTCGCTGTCGGGCTGTCGAAATCGATGGCCACAGGTGAATCACGCCTCGCTTCGGCGCGCCTCCGTTTCGCTCGGGTAGGGGTACTGCCTTACGACCGTGTCGAAGATCGTGGCAAAACGCAACAATCGTGGTCTCGGCCACACCGGCGTGCCGCGGCGCAGGGCATAAGGTGCGGCTATGCGCTTCGGGATCACGATCCTGCCGGAGTACCGGTGGAAGGACGCCGCGCCGCGGTGGCGGCGGGCGGAGGAGCTCGGCTTCGACCACGCCTGGACCTACGACCACCTGACCTGGAGCGGTCTGCAGGACGCGCCCTGGTACGGGACGACGCCGACGCTGACCGCGGCCGCGCTCGCGACCTCGACCGTCCGGCTCGGCAGCTTCGTCATCTCGCCGAACTTCCGGCACCCGCTCGCGCTGACCCGGGACATCCTGGCGATCGACGACGTGTCCGGCGGCCGCTTCCTCTGCGGACTCGGGTCGGGCGGCGGGATCGACACCACGATCCAGGGCGGCGACGAGCTCACTCCGCGGCAGAAGGTCGACCGGTTCGCCGAGTTCGTCGCCCTGCTGGACACGCTGCTGACCACCGACGGTGTGGACTTCAAGGGTGAGTACTTCGAGACCCGCAACGGCCGGACGCTGCCGGGCTGCGTCCAGCAGCCGCGGGTGCCGTTCGTGATGGCGGCGAACGGTCCGCGGTCGCTCCGGCTGGCGGTCCGGTACGGCGCCGGCTGGGTGACGACCGGGAAGAAGTCACCGGACTTCGGGACCTGGTTCGCGACCGTGACCGACCTGAGTCGCCGGATGGACGACGTCCTCGGAGGCCGGCCGTTCGACCGCTATCTCGCCCTCGACTCGGCCCGCTACTCGCTGAGCAGCGTGGACGCCTTCGAGGACGTCGTCGGCCGGGCCGCCGATCTCGGTTTCACCGACGTCATCACCCACTGGCCCCGCGCCGACGGCGTGTACTCCGGCTCGGTGGACGTGCTCGAGACGGTGGCCGCCGAGGTCATTCCTCGGTGGCGGTAGCGCGGACCCAGGCCGGGATCACGTACCAGAACACGGTGAACCAGAGCAGGACGATCGCGACGATCACGATCGCGAGAGTCCGGGACAGGACGACGTCGAGCGCGAGCAGGACGCCGCCGGACATCGCGAGCACTAGGAAGACCAGCCCGGCCGAGGCCATGTGCCCGGCGATCGGCAGCATCCGGTCCCGCAGCTTCTGCCGGTAGATGAGCCGGTGGAACGAGACCGGAGCGAGGAACAGGGCGACCGCGAGGGCGGACGCGATCAGGGTGGCGGCGTACACGTCGTGGGTGAAGGCGTCCGCCTCCTGGAACCTGGCCTGGAAGGCGATGCTGAGCAGGAACGCGAACAGGATCTGGGTGCCGGTCTGGGCGAGCCGGAGCTCCTGCAGCAGTTCGTGCCAGTGCCGGTCGAGACGCTCTGCCTCGTCCTCGCTGTGACGGTTGTACCGAGCCTCACTATCGGTCATGCCCAGACGGTACCCCGATCCGGAGACGGCGAAAGGGCCGCACACCGGCGGGTGTGCGGCCCTTTCGTTCAGTTTCGAGAAGGGTGATCCCGAGATCAGATCGGGCGGATGTTCTCCGCCTGCAGGCCCTTCTGGCCCTGGGTGATCTCGAACTCGACGCGCTGGTTCTCGTCCAGCGAGCGGAAGCCCGAGGTCTGGATGGCCGAGTAGTGCGCGAACACGTCCGCGCCACCGTCATCCGGGGTGATGAAGCCGAAGCCCTTGTCAGCGTTGAACCACTTGACAGTACCGACAGCCATTTGTGTCTATCTCCTTGATGGCTTGTAACAAACCGCGACCCACACCTCATGAGCCACGTGTCGCCGAAAGGCCCCAGAAGACAGAACCGGCCATGCAGCACAGCGAAAGTCAGTGGGAGTCCAAAAGTGCAACGCGATAACTGTAGCCGATCTGGGGCCGCGTGGAAGGGGTGACCACGAACACGTGTCGCTAATAGTCGCCGCCTGCCACGCTCCGTGAACAGACCAATTCACCCTGCCGGACGGCCGCCGCGACCACGAAATCCGGCGCCGACCTGCTGGTTCGTCGGCACGAGCCCGGTTCCGGCGTGCCACCGTGGCAACCGACACCGGTACGCCGGGTGATGAACGCGCGAACCTGATCGAATTTTCCGGCGTGTCGCACCACTCTGGACAATCCGGGCACGGCAGGCCAGGGTGGGGCCCGAGGAGGCCCCGGTTGATCGTCACAGTGACCCGCAGCGGAGGTTTCGCCGGCCTGACGGCCCACGGCGAGCTCGACACCAGCTTCCAGCCCGACGCGGCCCGGCTGGAGGCCGCCGTCCGCGCGCTGGACCAGGGGCGCCTGGGTTCCGGACTGCCGCAGCCCGACCGGTTCGTGTACCGCGTCGAGGTGCGCGACGGAGGCGACGCCAGGCACCTGACCGTCGCCGAGCAGGACCTGGACCAGACCACCGCCTGGCTGCTCGAACGAGTGCTGGGCAGCTAGACGTACTTGCGGGCCATCGCGATCGCCTGCGGGACGTAGCTGCCGCCGAAGAGCACGACGTGCGTGAGGAGCGGGTGCAGCCGGTGCAGACCGACGCGGTCGCGCCAGCCGTCCGCGAGCGGGTGCACCTCGTCGTACGCGCGGAGGACGCGCTCGAGCTGGGGTAGCCCGAAGAGACCGAGCATGGCGAGGTCCGTCTCCCGGTGGCCGCCGTGCGCCGCCGGGTCGATCAGGTGTACGCCGTCCGCGGCCCAGACCACGTTCCCGGACCACAGGTCGCCGTGGATCCGGCACGGCGGCTCCGACGGGTCGTCGTACGTCCCGGCCTCGAGTCGGGCGCACACCTGCTCGAACACGTGCAGCTGGTGGCCGTCGATCGTGCCCTGGTTGTACGCCGCCCGCAGGTAGGGCCGGAGCCGCAGGTTCGCGTAGAACTCGCCCCAGGACTTGATCGGCTCCAGTGCGTGCGGCAGTCCGATCGTGCCGATGTACCCGTCGTCCTCCCAACCGTCCGGCGGTACGCCGAAGTACCGGGCGCCGGCCTCGTGCGTGCACGCGAGCCGCCGTCCGAACTCGTCCGCGGCCCCACCCGTCGGTGGAACGAGGTCGAGCTTGACCGTGCTCAGGTGGCTGGGGGAGACGTCGACCGGCTCGGCCACCGGGACCCCGCCCGGGACGGCGAGCCAGCGCAGCCCGGCGGCCTCGACCTCGAAGAACCCCGGTGGCGCGTCAGGCCGCCTCTTCACAAACCTGTTGTCCAGGGCGGTCATGTCCGCACTCTGCCACCCGCACCCGACGCCGAGCCAGCACCGGCTCGCCCAGCATTACCAGCGCCGCGGCCGCCGCCAGCAGCGCGCCGACCAGGGCCACGCTGCGCACTCCGGCGCCGTCGATCAGCGCACCACCGACGAAGGCGCCGGCGGCGATGCCGACGTTGAACGCCGAACTGGTCCCGGCGGACGCCATGTCCGTGCTGCCCGGCGCGACCTGGAGCGTCCGGCTCTGCGCCGCGACCGCCATCGCGCTGAAGGCCATGCCGAGCAACGCAATCAGCAGCACTGTGGGCACCTGCCACTCACCGACCGCGTACAGCCCGCCGAGCGCGCCTGCGAGAACCGCGAACGGTACGACGACGGAACCCCACGGATACCGGTCGAGAACCCGCCCGGCGATCAGTGTCCCGACCATGCCGCCCGCACCGCTGGCCAGCAGCATCGGGCCGAGGGCCTCGGACGAGAACCCGGTGATGTCGAGCAGGAACGGCGTGACGTAGGTGTTGAACGTGAGGAACCCGGTCACGCCAATGGCCGACGCCACGACCAGCACGGCGTACCGGCGTACGTCTGGCTCGCTGCCGCGGCCGGAGGCGCCGTTGCGGACCTCGACCGCCGGGAGCAGGCAGGCGATCCCCACGCAGGCCGCCAGCCCCAGAGCGGTCATCACCGCGAACGGAACCCGCCAGCCGGCCTGCTCACCCAGCCACGTGCCCAGGGGGATGCCGAGCACCGGGGCGAGCGCCGTACCGATCGCCAGCCGGGCGACCACCCGGCCGCGGACGTGCGGCGGGAACAGGCTGGTCGCGATCGGCGGCGCGATCGCCCAGAAGAGCGCTTGCGAGAGCCCGGTGAACAGCCGCGCCCCGAACAGCACCTCGTACGTCGGCGCGACGGTGGCGACCGCGGTCGCGGCGGCCATGACACCCAGCGTGCTGCCGAGCACGAGCCGGCGGGGCAGGTGGTGCGTGAGCCGGACCAGCGGGATCGACGCCAGCACGACGACCACGGCGTACCCGGTGACGAGGAGCCCGACCTCCGAGCGGGAGCGGCCGAGATCGTCGGCCATGACGGTCAGCAGGCCGATCGGCAGCACCTCGACCGTCACGTAGGAGAACGTGCTGACCGCGAGCATGAGCAGGGCTGCGTTCGCCCGTCGGGTCGAGCTGGGCATGTCGTCACCTGTGATTCCAGTATCAGGGGATATGGTGGTAGCATCTCACGTATGACAGACAGCCGCAACGGAATATTGCGGATTGTCGGCGGACATCCCGCCCTCGATCTGGTGAACACGGTAGCTCCCCGCGTGCCCGGCGAGACCGGTGGGCACGACTACCTGTCCGGCCCCGCCGAGCTGCTCGCCTGGAGTGGCCGGATCGGTCTGCTGGAGCCGGCCGAGGCGGAGGCCGTCGACGCGGTCTGGCAGGGTTCCTCCGACCTGGCCGAGAAGGCCCTGCGGGCGGCGGTCGAGATCCGCGAGGCGACGTACGTGGCGCTCGCGCCGCGGGCGGCCGGAGTGGGTCCGATGCCCGCAACTTTCGAAGCAGAGCTGGGATCCGCGCTCGAGCAACTGATGCTGCGGTGGTCGGCGGCGTCGGCGCGGTCGATGCTGGCGCCCACGACCGACGGGCCCGGCGTCGCCGAGTTGCGGGTCGGGACGTCGCCCGCGCTGATGATCCCCGATCGCCTGGTCGCCGCGGCCGTCGAGTTGCTGCGGACGGTCGAGCTCCGGCAGTTGCGGGCCTGCCCGGTCGACGACGGCGGCTGCGGCTTCCTGTTCCTCGACCGCAGTCGCAACGGATCGCGCCGGTGGTGCTCGATGGAGGACTGTGGCACCCGCGCGAAGATCCGCAAACTCAGCGCGCGCCGTCGATCTGCTTCCACCGTCTGACGACTTTGCCGGTACGACGGCTGCCTGCTCACTGTCCGAGGTCGCATGACGCCTCAACAAGGCGTGTCGAAAGATGCGAACTGTCGGTCCGACCTGTCATCGTAGGCGGCCGGGCCTTCCGACCACGACGGGCCTGGCCGGTCCTGCCCCGACAGGGGTGGGCAGTCGAAGACAGAAGCTGGAGGACAGATGACGCAGGTGGCAGAGCAGCCGGGCAGTACTGCCGGGCGGCTCGGCTCGGTGGTGCTGGACTGCCCGGACCCACTCGAGCTCGCCCAGTTCTACTCGGCGCTGCTGGGGCTGGACATCGACGAGAACGGTGACGACGACTGGCGGAGCCTGACCGGCCCCGGCTCGTCGCTCGGGTTCTCGACGCTGGCCTTCCGGCGCTCGGAGGAGTACGTGCCGGCCACGTGGCCCGGCACCGACGCGCAGGATCTCCATCTCGACCTCATCGTCGAGGACCTTTCCAGCGGGCACGCCAGCGTGACCGCGCTCGGGGCCGAGCCGCTCGACCCCCTGGACCCACCACCCGCCGAGAACGCCCGCGGCTGGCGCATCTACGCCGACCCCGCGGGACACCCGTTCCGTATCTGCCTCGAGTAGGGCATGCCCGTGCCCGCCCCGGCCCGTCCGGGGCAGGCACGGATCAACGCCGGCCGGTGCTTCCGCTGTACGGGAAGTGCCGGCTTTCGTCGTACCGGGGCCAGGGCTGGTAGCTGTTCACGCCGGGTTCGCCGCGCAGGTGGAACGCGCTCGGGTACGGCGTCTCCGGGTCGGTGATCCTGGTCGAGGTGGGGATGTAGCGGATCGTCAGCCCGCACCGGCGGTGCGGCGAGGTGTTCGCGTTGCTGCCGTGGACGATGTTCGGGTGGTGCACCTCGACGTCGCCGGGGGCCAGCACCATGTCGACAGCCTTCGACTCGTCGACCTCGACCGCGATCTCCTTGCCGAGCACGCTCTCCACCTCGGTGTTGTCACGCATCCCGGCGACCGCCGAGCGGTGGCTGCCCGGGATCACCCGGACGCATCCGTTCTCCGGGGTCGAGTGGTCGACCGCCAGCCACAGCGTCACCACCTTCATCGGTTCGAGCGGCCAGAACGCCGCGTCCTGGTGCCAGAGCACCGGCTGCCCGGAGTACGGCGGCTTGGAGATGTAGTGCGACGCGAACAGCGCGATGTCCGGACCGACGAACCGCTCGGCGATGTCGAGCAGCCGGTCGTCACTCACCAGCCGCAGCCAGAAGGGATCGTCGCGCAGGTACACGTGCCCGAGTTGCTCGGGCCGGACGTCGGGATGCCGCGCCTGCAGCCACTCGACATGGTCGTTCACTTCCTTGATCAGCTCGGGGTCGATGACGTCGCGGAAGATGACGTAGCCGTCGGTTTCGTACATGACTTCATGCTGCTGCCCACCCGGCGGCGCCGACTAGCAACGAGCTGACGAGAACTTGTAGCGTGTTGATGTGGACCAGGTGCTGCGGTTCGAGTCGCACGCGTTCGGCCGGCCGTACCACGCCGCCCGGGTGCGGATCCCGGCCCGGGCACGCGACACCGAGTTGCACACCCACGCCGACTTCCATGAGTTCATGGGCGTGGTGTCGGGCAGTGGCGAACACCTGCTGACGACCGGCGTCGAGCAGTTGCGGCCGGGCGACGTCGTCCTGGTCCGGCCGAGCGATCGGCACGCGGTGCGCGGTTCGGCCCCCGACGGGCTGGAGTTCGTGAACGTGGCGTTCCCGAGCTCGGCCTGGCAGAGCTTCCTCGACCTGACCCGGACCGATCCGGGCGCCGCCTGGGCGTCCGCACGCGGGCCGGTCACCTTCAATGCGACCGAGGCGATCGCCGTCTTCGAGCATGCGCTGGAACGCTTCCAGGACGAGCCCGGACCGTACGATTTGCTGCGCTTCTGGATCGACCTCATCCCGCTGGTGTCCACCGCCAAAGGCTCGGCCCGGCCGCGCACCCCCGACTGGCTGGCCAGAGCCTGTACGGCGATGCGCTCCGAGGACAACCTCCGTGGCGGCGTACCGCGGCTGCTGGAGCTCGCCGGGGTCAGCCCGGCCCACCTGTCGCGGTCGATGCGCGCGGCCTACGGCGTGACGCCGACCGACTTCGTCGCCGACCTCAGGCTCGAACACGCCTCCTCGTTGCTGGCAGCAACGAACGACCCGGTCGCGGCGATCGCCGCCCGCTGCGGCTTCAGCAGCCAGTCCTACTTCAGCCGCTGTTTCACCACAGCCCACCGGCTGTCGCCGCGCGATTTCCGCCGCCGCTCCCAACGCGCCTTCGTGCCCTGACCTGGCCGGTCGCTGGTCAAGCTGCCGCGAGGGCCTTGCGGATGCGTTTCTCCGAGACCGGGTACGGCGTGCCGAGGGTCTGGGCGAACAGGCTGATCCGGAGCTCCTCGATCATCCAGCGCACCTCGAGCAGCTCGGGGCTCGGGTCCTTGCCGACCGGTACGGCGTTCAGCCGCGCCCGGTACTCGCCGTCGAGGGTCTGGATGATCGCCATCCCGGCGCGATCCCGCATCGCGTTGGCGCCGATCTTCTCCAGCCGCTGCTCGGCGCCGCGCAGGTACCGGACCAGGTCCGGCAGGCGCCGGGCACCGGTCTCGGTGATGAACCCGGGATGAACCAGCCCTTCGAGCTGACCGCGGACGTCGGACAGCGCGGCGAGCAGCGCGGGACTGGACGCGCGCGAGATCTGTTTGTCCACCGCCCGTGCGTGCGACAACACCTGCTCGACCTGTTGGAGGATCGCGAGCACAGTGTCCGCGAGCTCCGACCGTACGGCGTCGCGCAGTACGGAGAACGCGGTCAGGTTCCACGCCGGGCCGTTCGCCGCAGCCATCAACTGGTCGACGGCGGCCGAGATCGCATCGTCGAGCAGCTCGCCTACGTTGCGGTGCGGGCCGGCCATCAGCGTCATCTTCTGCTGGTTGGTCAGCTGCCGCTGGACGACGTCGATCACCGACGGCATGGTGAGCAGCAGCAGTCGCCGGGTGCCCTTCCACATCGCCGCCGCCTGATCGCGCTCGGTCTCCTGCAGCCGGATCGCGACCGTCTTGCCCTCGTCGACCAGCGCCGGGTAGCCCGCGACCGTCAGGCCGTTGCGGTGCTCGGAGAAGCTCCGCGGAAGGTCACCGAACGTCCAGTCGGTCAGGCCGGACCGCTCCAGCCCGCTGACCGCCTTAGACGCGACCTGAGAGATCGCGGCCTTGGTCTTCGGCTTCAGCCGCTCCTTGAGCCGGGCCAAGTCCTTGCCCTCAGCCACGGTCTTGCCCTTGTCGTCGACCACCCGGAAGGTCATCCGCAGGTGCTCCGGCACGCGGCTCCAGTCCCAGTCGGACGGGTCGATGACCACGTCGCGCAGGTTCCGCAGCTCGCGGGCGAGCGCGTCGGTCAGCGGACCGGAGGCCGGATCGAGCCGCGGGAGCGCCTGACGGGCGTGGTCGGGGGCCGGGACGATGTTCTTCCTGATGGCCTTGGGCAACGACTTGATCAGGGTCGTGACCAGCTCCTCGCGGAATCCGGGCACGCTCCACTCGAAGCCGTCCGCGGTGACCTGGTTCAGCACGAGCAGCGGAAGGTGCACGGTCACGCCGTCGGCGTCCGTACCGGGCTCGAACGCGTAGGTGAGGTCGAAGGTCATCCCGTTCTGCGTCCAGGTCAGCGGGAACTCGTCCTCCTTGACCTCGGCGCCCTCGCGGACGACGAGTGACCGTTCGAAGTCGAGCAGGTCGGCGTCGCGCTGCCGCGCCTTCTTCCACCAGGTGTCGAAGTGCCGGCCGGTGACGACCTCACTGCCGATCCGCTCGTCGTAGAAGGCGAACAGCGTCTCGTCGTCGACCAGCAGGTCGCGGCGGCGGGTGCGCTCCTCGAGCTCCTCGACCTCCTCGATCAGCCGGCGGTTCTCGTGGAAGAACTTGTGGTGGGTGTCCCAGTCACCCTCGACCAGCGCGTGCCGGATGAACAGCTCGCGGGACACCTCCGGGTCCACCTTGCCGTAGTTGACCTTGCGCCGGGCCACGATCGGTACGCCGTACAGCGTCACCTTCTCGTACGCCATCACCGCGCCGGCCTTGCGTTCCCAGTGCGGCTCGGAGTACGTGCGCTTGATCAGGTGCTGGGCGAGGTCCTCGGCCCACTCGGGCTCGATCTTGGCGTTCACACGCGCCCACAGGCGGGACGTCTCGACCAGCTCGGCGGCCATCACGAACTGCGGCGGCTTCTTGAACAGGCCGGAGCCGGGGAAGATCGCGAACTTCGTGCCGCGGGCGCCGAGGTACTGGTGCTGGTTCGCCGGGTCCTTCATCCCGAGGTGGCTCAGCAGCCCGGACATCAGCGAGACGTGCACGCTTTGCGGATCGGCCGGCGCGCCGCTGTTCAGCGTGACGCCGATCTGGGCGGCGACCTGGCGGAGCTGGGCGAAGATGTCCTGCCACTCGCGGACCCGGAGGTAGTTCAGGTACTCGCTGCGGCACATCCGGCGGAACTGGTTGCCAGAGAGCTCTTTCTGCTGCTTCTTCAGGTAGTTCCAGAGATTCAGGAAGCCGAGGAAGTCGCTGTTCGGGTCCCGGAACCGGGCGTGCGCCTGCTGGGCCTGCGCCTCAGCATCCGTCGGCCGCTCGCGCGGGTCCTGGATCGACAGCGCGGCCGCGATCACCATCACCTCGCGGACACAGGCGTGCTTGTCCGCCTCGACGATCATCCGGGCGAGCCGCGGGTCGAGCGGGATCTGCGCGAGCTGCCGGCCGACCGGGGTCAGCCGTCCGCCCTTCGGCGTCTCGATCGCACCGAGCTCGGTGAGCAGTTGCAGGCCGTCGGTGATGCTGCGCCGGTCCGGCTCGTCGATGAACGGGAACGCGGCGATGTCGCCGAGACCGATCGCGGTCATCTGCAGGATGACGGAGGCCAGGTTGGTGCGCAGGATCTCCGGGTCGGTGAACTCGGGCCGGCTCTCGAAGTGCTCCTCGGAGTACAGCCGGATGCAGATCCCGTCGCTGGTCCGGCCGCAGCGGCCCTTGCGCTGATTGGCGCTCGCCTGGGAGACCGGCTCGATCGGCAGGTGCTGGACCTTGGTCCGATGGCTGTAGCGGGAGATCCGCGCCGTCCCGGGGTCGATCACGTACTTGATCCCGGGCACCGTCAGCGAGGTCTCGGCGACGTTGGTCGCGAGCACGATCCGACGGCCGCTATGGGGCTGGAACACGCGGTGCTGCTCGGCGTTCGACAACCGCGCGTACAGCGGCAGCACCTCGACCGCGCCGGGCCGGCCGCGGTCGGCGGCGAACTTGTCGTTCAGGGCGTCGGCGGTGTCGCGGATCTCGCGCTCGCCGCTGAGGAAGACCAGGACGTCGCCGGACGGCTCGTGGCCCAGCTCGTCGACCGCGTCGAGGATCGCCTGGGTCTGGTCGCGGTCGATCGTGCTCGGGTCGTCCGGGTCGTTGATCGGGCGGTAGCGCACCTCGACCGGGTACGTCCGGCCGGACACCTCGACGATCGGCGCCGGGTTGCCACGGCTGTCGCTGAAGTGCTCGGCGAACCGCTCGGGGTCGATGGTCGCCGAGGTGATGATCACCTTCAGGTCGGGGCGGCGGGGGAGGAGCTGCTTGAGATAGCCGAGGATGAAGTCGATGTTCAGGCTGCGCTCGTGCGCCTCGTCGATGATGAGCGTGTCGTAGCGGGTCAGGTCCCGGTCGCGCTGCAGCTCGTTCAGCAGGATGCCGTCGGTCATCAGCTTCACCAGCGACCGGTCGCTCACCTTGTCGGTGAACCGGACCGCGTACCCGATGGTCGCGCCGAGCTCGGTGCCGAGCTCCTCCGCGATCCGCTCGGCGACCGTCCGTGCCGCGAGCCGCCGGGGCTGGGTGTGGCCGATCATGCCGTGCACACCGCGTCCGAGCTCGAGACAGATCTTCGGGATCTGCGTGGTCTTGCCGGACCCGGTCTCACCGGCGATCACGACGACCTGGTGCTCCCGGATCGCGTCGGCGATGTCGTCCTTCAGCTGGCTGACCGGCAGCTCTTGCGGATACGAGATCTCCGGTACGGCGAGGCGGCGTACCTCCACCCGCCGCTCGGCCTGCTCGATCGCGCCGATCACGCCCTGCAGCGCCTGCTCGCGCTTGCGGGCGTCCTTGGTACTCCGGACGCGCTCCAGCCGCCGGCCGAGCTGCTCCCGGTCGTACGCCGTGAGTCCCTCCAACCGCGGCAGCACGTCAGCCAGACTCGCTGCCTGCTTGGGCTGAGAGCGCGCGGCGGAGTCCTGGGCGGGACCGGTGGCTGGGGTGGGACGCGACGACGCGGTCCGGGCATCAGGCATAACGCCCCCAGTTTAGGCGGCCACTCCCAGCCGCTCACCTGGGTTTAGCGGACCGCCAGGCCATCACAATCGCGCTCCGCCGCGCGCCCCACGCCGGGGACGACCCGGGCCGGCTCGTTGTGATGGCCTGGGCGTCCGGAGCTCACTTGACCGCGAGCACCGGGACCGGGGACTCGAGGAGGACGCGCTGGGCGGTGCTGCCGAGGATGAGTTTCCCGACCGGACTGCGGCGGCGCAGGCCCAGGACAATGAGGATGACGTCCTCGGCGGCGGCCGCCTTGAGGAGTTCGCCGGCGACGTCGCCGGTGGAGGCGGCCTGCTGGACGGTCACCTCGACCCCGCGCTCGCGCAGGGTGGCCTCAGCCGCGGCGAGCTCCTCGGCGTTGGCGTAGCGGGCGTCGATGTAGGCGTCGCCGCGGCTGGTGTTGAGCAGCAGTACGGACGCACCGCGCAACTCGGCCTCGGCAGCCGCGGCCGCCAGCGCAGCCTCGCCCTCGGGTGTTGGCACGTAGCCGACCAGGATCTTCACGGCCCCCACTCTTCCATCAGTCGTCACACCGGCTTGACCCTGACATCGATGTGAGGGAATACCGTCGGTCCCATGGTCGAACTGCAAGCCGTCCTGCCCGACGAGTCCGCCGCCATGCCGCCCGAGCGCCTGACCGAGCTCGCCGTCGCCGCGGAGGAGCTCGGCTACGGTACGGCGTGGTTGCCCGACCACCTGCTGCCGCCGGGCGAGTTCGGCCCGACGTACGGCGGGGTGTACGAACCGCTGGCCACGATCGGCTTCCTGGCCGCGCGGACCACCAGGATCCGGCTCGGCACGTCCGTCCTCGTGCTCCCGATGCGCAGCGCGTACGTCGTCGCGAAGCAGGCGGCGACCCTGCACCGGCTCTCCGGCGAGCGCGTGGTCCTCGGGATCGGCGCCGGCTGGGACGCGACCGAGTTCGCCGCCGTCGGCGCCACGTTCGAGGACCGCGGTCGTCGTACCGACGAAAGCCTCGAGATAATCCGCGGCCTCTTCGACGGCGAGGATCGCGGCGGCGTCTTCGAGCCGAAGCCGCGCGCCCCGCTTCCGATCATGGTCGGCGGCACCACGACCGCGGCCCTGCGCCGAGCCGCCCGCCACGGCGACGAATGGCAGGGTCTCAACCTGGACGGCCCGGCGTTCGCCGCAGCCGCCGCTCGAATCCGCGCCCAGGCGACCCGTCCGATCAGACTGGGCACCCGTCTCCACTGGCCGGACGGTGACCTGAAGCCGATCCTCGAGCTCGCTCACGACCTGATCGACGCAGGCGCCGACTCCTTGGCGTTCTCCTTCGGCGACGAGCGGACCGTCCTGCAGCGCATGACGGCCGTCGCCGAAGCGCTCAGTCCGGCGGGGGAGTGAGCTTGGTGCGGAGGACCTTGCCGGTGGCGTTGCGGGGGAGGTCGTCGAGGATGACGACCCGGCGAGGGGTCTTGTAGCGGGCGAGGTTCGCCTTCACGTGGTCGAGGAGTTCGTCCTCGGTGGCCGGCTCGCGGAGGACGACGTACGCGACCAGGCGCTGGCCGAACTCCTCGTCGGGGACGCCGGCGACGACGGCCTCGGCGACCGCGGGGTGGTTGGCGAGGCAGTCCTCGACCTCGGCCGGGTACACGTTCTCGCCGCCGGAGACGATCATGTCGTCCTCGCGACCGTCGACGAACAGCCGGCTGGACCGGTCCAGGTGGCCGAGGTCGCCGGTGCTCATCCGGCCGTCCACGACCGTCTTCGACGAACCGTCGGAGTACCCGCCGAACACCAGCCCGCCGCCGGCGAAGATCCGCCCGGGGTGGCCGACCGGCACCGGCTGGTCGTTGTCGTCGAGGATCCGAACCGTGCTGCCGAGACACGGCCGGCCGACGGTCCCGGGCGCGGCGATCAGGTCGGCGGACGTCGCGATCGTGGCGATCCCGATCTCGCTGGAGCCGTACGCGTCGCACAGGATCGGGCCGAACTGGGCGATGAACTGCTCGGCCAGCGGTGCGCCCAGCGCCGACGCGCCGGAGATCACCGCGCGCAGCGAGCGGAGGTCGTACTGGGCGAGCTCGTTCGGTCCCAGGTCGAGCATCCGGCGCAGCATCACGGGGACGGCGACGATCGAACCGGCCCGGGTCCGTTCGACCTGGGTCAGCACGGCGCGAGCGTCGTACCGGCGGAAGAGGACGAGCGGCGATCCCAGGAACAGCGCGAGCATGGAAGTCAGCAGGCCGAGGCCGTGGAACAACGGCGGGAGGATCGCCATCGGCTCGCCCGACCGCAGACCGAACCGGTTGAGCGCGCTCGCGGTCAGCCCGGCCAGGCCCAGCGCGGTCGGCACCCGCGGGGCGGCCTTCGGCGTGCCCGTCGTACCCGAGGTCAGGATCGTGATGTGCCCAGGCGTCTCGGGGCTGGGTGCGGCGGGAGCCTGCGACTCGGCGAGCCGGTCGAGGCCGTCACCGTCCCAGGCGAGAACAGTGGGTACGTCGGTCCGCGGGGTGAACTCCGCATCGTGGATCAGTAGGTCCGGGCGGTGGCGCTCGAGGACCGCCTGAAGTTGCGGGGGAGCGAACTCGGTGTTGACGAACAGCACGTCCGCGCCGACCCGGGATGCCGACAGCGTCGCCTCCAGGAAGCCGCGGTGGTTCCGGCAGAGCACCGCGACCTTGCTCCCGGCAACGATCCGGTGGTCGGCGTGCAGGCCGGCGGCGATCCGTTCGCACCGGCGGTCGAGCTCGGCGTACGTCGTACTCCCGGCCTCGTCGATCACCGCGAGCCGATCCGGGAACCTGATCGCGGCGATCGCCCCGAGCGCGGCCATCGACTGACCCCACTGGCGCAGCGCGCGCTCGATCCCGACCAGGTGCGACGGGCGGGCCGGACGCCAGACGCCCGACTTGATCAGCGCGACCGACACGCCGCCGACCTCCGCCGCGGTCTGTACGAGCCAGTCCGGCGGCCGCATCGGCCCGATCGGTCGCGGTGCTCTCACGATCCCTCGTCTCCCGACGGTCGTTTGCGCTTCGAACTGATCCGGAAGTACTGCTCCAGCAGCCGATCGGTCGGGATCCGGAACAGGTTGCCGAGGAGCTCGGCCGGCCGGACCATCGGCGGGGTGATGTTGTGCGTGCGCTCGGCGATCGCCGTACACACCTGATCCGCGGCCTGCTCCGGCGTCAGCCCCGGCAGCTCGTTCAGCAGCGGCGTCGGCTCACTCATCCGGGTGTGCACGAGACCCATGTAGACGGTCGACACGGTCACGCCGTCGCCGCGGATTTCCTGCGCGACGCACCGCAGCCATACGTCGAACGCGCTCTTCGACGCCAGGTACGCCGACCAGCGGGCCATCGGCGGGGTCCGTACGCCGGCCGTCGACACGTTCACGATGTGGCCTTCGCCCCGGCGCCGCATCGACGGGAGCAACTCGAGCACGAGCCGCGCCGGGCCGAGGTAGTTGATCGCGTTCGTCCGCTCGATGTCGTGGAACCGCTGGTACGAGTCCGCCACCGACCGCCGGATCGACCGGCCGGCGTTGCTCACCAGCACGTCCACGTGCCCGTGGTCCTGGAGGACGGTCCGCGCGAGCTCCTCGACCTTGGCGGGGTCGGCCAGGTTCATGGCGTACGCCTGCGCGTCACCACCGGCGGCGCGGATCTCGTCGGCGACCTCCTGGAGGCGCTCCGCCGTACGAGCCACCAGCAACACCCGAGCGCCCGCCCGCGCCAGCCGCCGAGCCGTAGCCTCCCCGATCCCGAACGACGCCCCGGTCACCAGGACCACCCGGCCACCGACCGCCGCGGACAGCCGGTCGTCCGTGATCCGGCGCCGCCCCTGCGCGGCCGCAACCAGCAGCCCCCAGGCCGCGCCGCGCTTCGCACTCACCATAGCCTGACATTACCCGCAGGTAGCCTGGTCGCGCAGCCGCACGACACGACGAAGGCGGCGCGACCTGCGCTCTCCGCAGGCACACGCCGCCTATCGCCTTCGTGGACGATACTGGGATCGAACCAGTGACCTCTTCCGTGTCAGGGAAGCGCGCTACCGCTGCGCCAATCGTCCAGAACTCACAGACTGCATGAGGTTCTCGAGGTGGAGACGGGATTCGAACCCGTGTACACGGCTTTGCAGGCCGTTGCCTCGCCTCTCGGCCACTCCACCACTGAGGCTGTTCGACATCTGAGGACGGTGGCCCGCCGAACCCTCTCCGAGCGGACGACCGGGTTCGAACCGGCGACCTCAACCTTGGCAAGGTTGCGCTCTACCAACTGAGCTACGTCCGCATCGCTCCGGCGGGTGTTTCCGCTCGGTGCGAGAGCAGAACAGTAGCGCACTTTTCGCGTCGGCAAAAACCGGATTCCGGGGTGTCGCCATCTGGACCTCGCCCGCGTGATCGACACCTCATCCGTACCACCAGCCCCACGCGTTCACGGTTCCAATGGGACCAGCTCGACGGTCTCATCGACACCCTCATCCGTTCCATCAGCCCCAGGCGTTCACGTCTCCAGTGGGACCAGCTCGACGGTCTCCAGGAAGTCGGCATTGCCGAGGAGCTCGATGGCGCTGATGCGGCCGTCGGTGACGGTGAAGCTGAAGACCACCTTGGGTTCGCCGCGGAGCGACCAGACCGCCCCGGCCAGTCCGTCGACGAGCGTGAGCCGGGCCGCCTGCGCGCGTCCGGAGAACTGCCCGGCGACCACCGCCGCGCCGCGGGCGAGCTCCGGCGCACCGCCCAGCGCCACGACCGCCTCGTCCGACCGCAGCATGACGTCCGGATCGAGGATCTCGAGCAACGCCTCGAAGTCCCCACCCCGGGACGCGGCCAGGAACGCGGTGACGATCTCCTTCTGCCGGTTCGCGTCGGCGTCGGGCGGCTCCGGCGTACCCTGCACCCGCCGCCGGGCCCGGGACGCGAGCTGCCGCGCGGCCGCCGGCGACTTGCCGATGATCGGCGCGATCTCCTCGAACGGTACGGCGAACATGTCGTGCAGCACGAACGCCAACCGCTCGGCCGGCGTCAACGTCTCGAGTACGACGAGCATCGCGAGACCCACCGAATCCGCCTGCACCGCTTCGAACTCCGGATCGGGTACGGCGACGTCCTCGAGCGCGGGGGAGTGGTCGCCGATCGCCTGCTCGGGCCGGCCGCGCCGCGTCCGCAGCATGTCGAGGCAGATTCGCCCGACGACCGTGGTCAGCCAGCCGCCGAGGTTGTCGATCGTGTCCGCGTCGGACCGGCTGAGCCGGATCCAGGCCTCTTGGACGGCATCCTCGGCCTCGGGCGCGGACCCGAGGATCCGGAACGCGACCATCCGCAGGTGTTCACGATTCTCCTCGAACCGCTCCGCCAGCCAGTCGTGCTCACCCATCGCCACCACGTTCCTCTCCGCAGTCCCATCCGTCATCCCTGTGACGCACAGACCAGGGCACATGTGACACCTGGCTCGGCTAGAAATCACCACAGAAGGCGAGCTCGGTCGCTGCGCACTTCATCCGAAATGAGGGTTGATGAGTCAGGAGTTCTACTCGCACGCGAGGCTGTACGACCTGATGTTCCCGGGCGGGGGCGCCGCGGTCGACTTCTACCGGGCCGACGCTGGTCGGCACGGCGGGCATGTATTGGAACTCGGGTGCGGCACCGGCCAGAAGCTGATCCCGATCGCGTCCGACGGGCATCCGTGCGTCGGGCTGGACTTCTCGCAAGACATGCTGGCTGAGGCTGAGCGCAAGGCGACCGAGCGAGGTGTCGTCGTGGAGTGGCTACAGGGCGACATGCGGGACTTCGACCTAGGCCGGACCTTCGACTACGTGTTCATCACAGCCAATTCCCTGCTGCATCTGCATGAAGCTGAGGATCTGGTGAGCTGCCTCCGGTCGGTTCGACGACACCTGGCACCTGGAGCACGCTTCGTCTTCGATGTCTTCAACCCGAGCGTGCGCCTCCTCGCCGCAGCCGATGGTGTACGCCGCACGCGGGAGTCGTCGTCGTTCATGGATCCCGAGCGTGGGAACGTCAGCGTCGATGTCGCCGAGGTCTACGACGCGCCCGCGCAAGTCACCCGCGGGACGTGGTACCTCTCCACAGACTCCGAGCCCGACTTCGTCGTCGTACCCCTCGAAATCAGGAGCATCTTCCCGCAGGAACTGCCGCTGCTCCTCAGACTCGGCGACCTCCGCCTCGTCGAGCGCCTCGGCAACTGGTCCGGTCAACCATTTGCCGTGGACAGTCCCCTACAACTCTGCATCTGCGAGGCCGCGTGAGCGTACCCGAAGCCTGCGAGCTGCCTGGGTGGGGGCTGGAATGAGTAGAGCGGGACCCGGCTGGTGCTGGGTTCCCGCTCTGACCTGCGTGTTCTCGTGTGGGCGATACTGGGTTCGAACCAGTGACCTCTTCGGTGTGAACGAAGCGCGCTACCACTGCGCCAATCGCCCGGGGGTGTTACAGGTGGGGCTTGCGGGGAAAACCATAGCGCATCATTCAGCGACGATCTAATCGGGCCGGGCTACTCTTGCTGCAAGACGGAGACCCCGTCGCGTTGGAGACGTGATTGTGACTTTCTCGCACGACACCGAGCAGGCGCTCGGCACGCTGGTCCGGCTGGTGAACACGCTGCCCGGGCCGAACAGCCAGGTCGACACGATGGAATCGCTCGAGGACCTGGAGAAGTTCGTCCAGGAGCGCGAGTTCAGTGCGGTCGGCACGTTGACGGAGAAGGACCTGGGCGACGTCCGCGATCTGCGGCCGCTGTTCGCGCCGGTCTTCACCACGGACTCCGACGCGTCCGCGGCGGCGATGATCAACGCGATCATCGCGCGCGGTACGACGACGCCGCGGCTGACGAACCACGACGGGCACCCGTGGCACATCCACTACTCGCGGGACGGTGCGTCGCTGGCGTGCCGGATCACCGTGGAGTGCGGGATCGCGCTGGCGCAGGTGATCTCGGCCGGCGAACGCGAACGCCTCCGCCGGTGCGAGGCCCCGGACTGCGACGACGCCCTGATCGACCTGTCCCGCAACCGCTCGAAGCGGTACTGCGACGCCCGCACCTGCGGCAACCGCCTGCACGTAGCCGCCTACCGCGAACGTCGCAAAGCCTCCGGCGAGTAGCGCTCGCTCCCTGCGGATGCGCCGAGTGCGCCTGTCCGCGGACGGAACGCAGCCGCCCACGCACCCGAGCCGCCGGCGTGGGCCGCCAAGGTGGCGGTGTGGGGTGGGTGTCGGTGGTCTTGCGACCGGGGTTACGGGTTGGGGTCTTCTGTTGAGCGGTCGGTGAAGACCTTGGCGACCTGGGTGGTGATCGGGCCGGGGGCGGGCAGGGTGTAGTCGTCGACGCGGTGGATGGCTTGGACGTCTCGGGTGGTCGAGGTGAGGAAGACTTCCTCGGCCTCGAAGAGGCGGTCCAGGGGTACGTCGCGTTCGGTCGCGCCGAACCACTCGAGGACGAGCGCACGGGTGACGCCGGCCAGGGCGCCTGACTCCAGCGTCGGGGTGACGAGCTCGCCGTCGTACACGCAGAAGATGTTCGAGCCGGTGCCTTCGCACAGGTTGCCGACGGTGTTGGCGAAGATCGCCTCGCTCCCGCCGCGCTCCTTCGCGTAGGCGAGGGCTCGGACGTTCTCGGCGTACGACGTCGTCTTGAGGCCGCTGACCGCGCCGCGCTCGTTGCGGACCCAGGGGACCGTCACGATCGCGGACGTCCGGCCGGGGCGCTGGATCGGGTCGGAGGCGACCACGATCGTCGGGCCCGACGTACCGCGATCGGACGACAGCGGCGAGACACCTCCCGTGTACGTGATCCGCAGCCGGCCGAACGGGATGTCGGGATCCGCCTTCACGACGGCCGCGACGCCCTCCTCGATGTGCGCGACGTCCGGCTCCGGCAGGCCGAGGCCGACCGCGGACCGGACCAGCCGCTGGAGGTGCCTGGTGACCGCGAACGGGCGCCCGTCGACGATCTTGATCGTCTCGAACACCCCGTCGCCCGTCGTCAGCCCGTGATCCAGGGGCGAGACGACCGCCTGGTCGTCCTGCAGGGTGCCGTTCAGCCAGATACGCATGGGTGCTCCTTCCGCGGAACACCTTAGTCCGAAGGCGATTCCGGCCGATCGACTTGTCCACAGGTGACCGGGCGATGACCGTACGTCGACCATCGGGTGACCCCCGTTTTTGAACTCCGGCGGAGATGGGCTAATGTTCTTCTCGCGCCGGGGGAAACGAAACCGGTCGCGCTGCGGACGTAGCTCAGTTGGTAGAGCGCAACCTTGCCAAGGTTGAGGTCGCCGGTTCGAACCCGGTCGTCCGCTCGGAGAGGGTTCGGCGGGCCAGCTTTCTCAGTGGTGGAGTGGCCGAGAGGCGAGGCAACGGCCTGCAAAGCCGTGTACACGGGTTCGAATCCCGTCTCCACCTCGAAACCCCGACCGGTGGGTTTCAGGAGCGTTGGACGATTGGCGCAGCGGTAGCGCGCTTCCCTGACACGGAAGAGGTCACTGGTTCGATCCCAGTATCGTCCACGAAGGCGATGGGCGGCGTGTGCCTGCGGAGAGCGCAGGGCGCGTCGCCTTCGTCGTTTTGTGCGGCTGCGCTTCGCTTGCCGCGAGCGGGGGCTCCGCCACCCGCACCCCCTGGGCCTTCGCTTCGCTCGGCCGCTGGGGTTGGGTTGGGCGGGTTGCTCACCGGCGGGCCTTAGGTTAGGCGGTTTGCTCATCGGCCGGTGCTGGGTTGGGCGGTGCGCTCACCTGCTGGGGCTGGGTTCGGGGCTTGCTCACCGGCGGGCGTTGGGTTGGGCGGTGCGCTCACCTGCTGGGGCTGGGTTGGGGGTTTGCTGACCGGCGGGTGTTGGTTGGGCGGTTCGGTCACCGGCGGGCGTTGGCCGGGCGGTCTGCTCACTTGTTGAGTCGGGGTTGGCGGGGAGCTTGCCGGCTGGGGTTGGGCTGGGCGGCTCGGTCACGACGGGTGTTGGGTTGGGCGGTGCGCTCACCCGGTCGGGCGGGGATTCGCAGTTCACGGGCGGGTGCTGGTGGGCGGTGTGCTCACCAGCTGGGCTGGGTTGGGCGGTGCGCTCGGTGGTGGGGCTGGGGGCGCGGTGCGTTCTGGTGGGTGGTTGTGCGGGTGACTGGGTGACGAGCACCTGCGTGTTCGTCTGCTGGTTTGGTGGGGTGGGGGTGGGGTGTGGCGTTGTACGATCGGGGTCGAAGTTTGATGTTGGTCGAAGTGGAGGGGCTGTGCGGGCTTTGGTGGTTGGGGCGTTGGGTGGGCCGGGCGAGGTGCGGGTGCAGGAGGTTGCGCCGCCGGTGTTGGGGGGCGGGGACGTGTTGGTGCGGGTGGGGGCCGCGGGGGTGAACTTCGCGGACGTGATGCAGACGCGGGGGACGTACGATCGCGGCCCGGAGCCGCCGTACGTCGCGGGGTTCGAGGCCGCCGGGGAAGTGGTTGCCGTGGGCGACGAGGTGACCGCGGTGGAGGTGGGGGCGCGGGTGATCGGGACCGGGTACGGCGCGTTCGCGGAGTACATGGTGATGGCGGCCGACTCGGTGGCGCCGGTGCCGGCGGGTTGGGGAGACGAGCAGGCGCTCGGGCTGGTGCTCAACTGGGCCACGGCGCTCGCGGTACTCAGGCCACTGGGGCAACTCCAGCCCGGCCAAACGGTCCTGGTGCACGCGGCCGCGGGCGGCGTGGGGCAGGCGGCGATCCGGCTGGCGAAGCACTACGGGGCGACGGTGATCGGTACGGCGTCCGCGGAGAAGCACGACGTCGTACGGCGACTCGGCGCGGATCACGTGGTCGACTACCGGTCCGAGGACGTCAAAAACGCGATCAGGCGGCTCACCCGCGGCAAGGGCGTCGACCTGGTGGTCGAGTCCGTCGGCGGGGAGACGTTCCGGCAGAGCGTCGAGGTGGCGAAGCGGGTCACGGGCAAGGTGGTCGTGATCGGCGCGGCCGGCGGCGAGGCGTCGATCACCAACTGGGAGTTGAATTTCCGGCACCAGGTCCACGTGATCGGTATGCACATCGGCGTACTCGCGCAGGAGGCGCCGGAGATCTTCGCCGACCTGATGGCGGAGCTGGACCGGCTGATCGAGCTCGGCGTGTACCCGCCCGGTGAGCCGACGGTCTACGACCTCGCCGAGGGCCCGAAGGTGCTGGCCGCGCTCGAGGCCCGCGAGACCACCGGCAAGCTGGCCCTCAAGCCATGACGACAAACCCAGGCCGAGCCCGCGGTCAGTAGTAGCGCCGAAGCTTCGGCCACAGGGTGGACCACGGCTCGGCGGGCGAGTCGCACCGGACCAGCGCGGCGCCGTCTTCCTCATTGTCGACGATGTTGTCGATCGTCCCGACCGGGACGCAGTTGCGGAAGTGACCCTCGAGGGCCGGCGACCGTTCGATCTCGACGAGGAGCACCGGCCCGGTCTGGCTGTCCGCCGGCCGTTCCCAGTCCGCGAAGCTCATGTGACCCGAATACGCCGGAGGCAGTCCGAGCTCCGGTCCGTAGCGCCGGAGGGCACCCGCCTCGCCGTAGTTGCCGGTGAAGATCGTGGCCGACGAACGCTGCTCCGCAGGGATGCGCTCCCACTGATCGGCGACGGCGGACGCCAGCGAAGGCCAGCCGATCTGCTCGCCCTGCTCCTGGTTGACCGGGAGAACGAAGTCGACCGCGGACGCCGGCAGCACCGGCAGGGTGAACACCGCGGACGAGACGGCGGCCAGCGTCAGAGCACCGGCGCCCAGCACGCGATGCCGATTGAGCCACTCGGCCGTAGGTGCGGCACCGGCCGCGACCAGGACGAGCAGCAGCGGCAGGGCGTAGTACGGCTTCCCGCCGACAGCGAGTACGACGACGCACAGCAACGGGTACGCCAACGCCACGGACCGCGCCCACGGCATCCGCCACAACCGCCGGAACCCGACCACCCACACCGGGATCAGGAACGGCGACAGCTGCAGCAACTGCAGTGGGACGAACATGATCCGGTTCTCGGTGCCGTCGTCGGAGCTGATGCCGCCGGCGACGGTGAGCTGCGGCCAGTCGTGCTGGAACTGCCAGAGCACGTTCGGCAGTGCGACGAGCCCCGCCACCGCGACACCGGCGGCCAGCCACCAGGACCGCAGCACGGTCCGAGGTCCGACAATCAGCAGCGCCACGAGCAGTGCACCGACCGGCAGGACGACCAGGTACTTGTTCTGCAGGGCGATTCCCGCGGTCAGGCCGAGCGCGAGCCACCACCGCCCGTCACCCGTCCGGAGCAGCTTCACCGCGAACAGGAAGATCAGCATCCACGCGAGCAGGTCGTACGTCGCCGTGGACACCAGGTGCCCGACGCCCAGCAGGAACCCGGACACGGCCGCGCACAGCGCCGCCACCACCTGACCGCCACGCCCGCTACCGAACTCCCGGGCGATCAACGCCACCACGACCACCGTGATCGCGGTGGCGACTGTCGACACCACGCGCAGACCCATCGGGGTCTCGCCGAACAGCGTGGTCGAGACCCGCGCCAGCAAGGGGGTGAGCGGCGGCTGGTCGACGTACCCCCAGTCCAGCTTCTGGCCGGCGACCAGGAAGTAGAGCTCGTCCCGGTGGTACCCGTACCGCCCGGACAGCGCGGTCAGTAAGACGGCGAGGGTCCCGGCCACCGCGAACACGGGAGCGGTGGCGAACGGGCGCGTGGCGATCATGGACGGCATGCTGGCAGCCGCACAGGGCCAGAACCAACGATTTCAGTTGAGGAAGAAAGGCGCCTCCTCCCTGGCCAGCAGCACCACGCGGCCCGCCAGCGCATCGTCCTCGACGAAGCGGACGACCGCGTCGGCGAGCACCGGCAATGGAACCAGCTCCGGTCCGCGCTCGTCCGCGGGCAACTCGGAGCGCTCGCGCAGCCCACGCTCGGTCGCGACCCAGTCGGGCACCACGCAGTTCACCCGGACTCCGTGGCTCTCGGCCAGCGGCGCGAGCGTGACGGTCAGCCGGATCAGCGCGGCCTTGGCAGCGCTGTACTCCGGCGAGACGTGCGGGCCGAAGCCCACGCCGGCGGTCGAGCTGATGTTCACGACCGCGCCACCACCGGCAGCTTGCATGGCCGGCAAGGCCAGTTGCGTCGCCAGCATCGGGGCCCGCAGGTTGAGGTCGAGCGAGGACGACCACCGCTCCACCGACGCGGACGGAAAGCAGGGCTGCAGCGACGGACCGCCGCCGGCGTTGTTGACCAGGATGTGTGGTTGACATGCCATCAGCTCGGTGACGGCCGCGTCGTCCCGCATGTCCACCTGTACGAAACGCGCGTCCCCGCCGATCAGCGCACACGTCTCCGCGCCGCCGTCCGCGTCGATGTCGGCGACCACCACCGAGGCGCCCTCGGCCGCCAGCCGTTGCGCGATCGCTCGCCCGATCCCGACCGCGGCCCCGGTGACGACCGCCCGTTTCCCGTCGATCCGCATGTGTGCGCTCACCTCCGCGACCCACGCTGCCACCTTCCACCGACAAAGCCCGGCGATGCGCCAGAATGTTGGTATGTCAACCGGCCAAGAGGGCCTGCTCTACGAGCAGCTCAGTACGCACGTGCTCGAGCAGATCCGCCGGGGTGCGCTCCGGCCCGGCGACCGGGTGCCCTCCGAGATGGAGCTCGCGACCCAGTTCGAGGTCAGCCGGATCACGTCCAAACGCGCGCTCGAGGTCCTCCGGGAAGCCGGTCTGGTCGAGCGGATCCGCGGCAAGGGCACGTTCGTCGTCCGCGACCTGCCCGACCTGACCGGGGTCACGATGCCGCTGAAGGGGCGGGTGCCGCGGCCCAAGAACGAGGCGCGGTCGGTGGCGTTCGTCGTACCGGACATGTCCGAGGCGTACGGGCTGGACCTGCTGAACGCGATCGAGGAGCGGTGCGCGGAGCACGGCGCCCATCTGGTGGTACGGCGGACGCACGGCCGGCAGTCCGACGAGGAGAAGGCCGTCGACTCGCTGGTGGCGACCGGTGAGGTCGACGGGCTGATCGTCTTCCCGGTGCACGGTGACTTCTACAACGCCAGCCTGCTGCGGCAGGTGCTGGACGGGTATCCGGTCGTCCTGGTCGACCGCCACCTCTCCGGGATCCCGGTCGCGGCTGTGCACACCGACAACGTGGCCGCCTCGCGGGCGCTGACGTCCCGGCTGCTCGACCGCGGGCACCGGCACATCGCGATCGTCTCGCCGCCGCCGGTCAACACGTCGTCGATCGAGGAGCGGCTGGAGGGTTTCCGGTCCGCGTTCGACGGGCGGGGAACGGCGTACGAGCTGACCGAGTTGCGCAGCACGTTGCCGGGCTCGACGACGACGGAGAGCATCCGCGCGGACATGGACGTGATCCGGGCCTTCCGCGACCGGACGCCGGCGGTGACGGCGTACGTCGCCTGCGAGTACAACCTGGCCCGGATGGTCGACCGGGCGCTCGGCGGCGGGCACGTGGTCGCGTGCTTCGACTCCCCGGGCGACTCGATCGGCGGCCCGCCGTACCTGCACGTCCGGCAGAACCAGCGGGAGATGGGCCGGCGCGCGGTGGACCTGCTGCTCGCGCGGTTGCGGGGCGAGTCGGTGCCGAACCTGTCGATGGTGCCGTTCGAGATCGTCGATGCCGAAGGCAACTGAAGACCTGACTTTCGGCAGTACGGCGACCCGGGCCGGACTGTGTAGCGTCTGGGGGATGAGCTGGCGACGCGCGGGAGACCTCGGCCTCTGGGCCGTCCTGTGCTTCCTTGTGCTAGCGGAGAGCGGCGCCCGCAGCGACCCGTACTGGCTGCAGGCCGCCTGCTTCGCCGTGTTGTTCGTCGGCGTGTTCTTCCGCCGGGTCCGGCCGCTGCTGGCGTTCACGGTCGTCGCGTGGGCGGAGATCGTCATCCTCGCGTTCGCGCTCGGCACCACGAACGGCGTCCAGATCGCATTGGTGCCGGCGATCACGCTGCTGGCGTATCTGGCCGGCCGGCGGGCGACGCAGGTGAAGCACTTCGTCCTGGTCTGCAGCTGGTCACTGGTCGGGATGCTGGTGCTCAGCCTGATCGTGCGCCGCGAGCTCCAGGCGACCGAGGCGGTGCTGACCTGGCTGGTGATGCTCCTGCTCGCCCTCCTGTTGGTCGTCCTGCCGTGGCTGATCGGCCGCTACCGGGCGCAGCAGGCGTTGCTTGTCTCCGCCGGGTGGGACCGGGCCGAGCGGATCGAGCGCGAGCACCGGATGGCGATCGACCAGGAGCGCCTGCGGGAGCGGTCCCGGATCGCCCAGGACATGCACGACTCGGTCGGCCACGAGCTGAGCCTGATCGCGCTGCGGGCGGCGGCGCTGGAGCTGGATCCGTCGCTGCCGGAGGAGCACCGCCGGGCCGCGTCCGAGCTGCGGGAGATGGCCGGTACGGCGACCGACCGGCTGGGCGACATCATCGGCGTACTGCGGGATGCCGAGGCGCCGCTGGTCCCGCGGGACGAGAGCGTGGCGTCGCTGGTCGACCGTGCGGCCGCATCGGGCCTGTCGGTCCGGCTGGTCCAGGAGGGCGATGCCGAGTTGTCGCCGATGGTGGACCGGGCGGTGCACCGCGTCGTCCAGGAGTCGCTGACGAACGCGAGCAAGCACGCGCCCGGTGCGTCCGTGACCGTGACGGTGACGTCGCGTCAGGACGACGTACGCGTGCGGATTGTCGACACGGGGGCAGTGCGGCCCGTGCCGTCGTCGGTGCCGTCCTCCGGGCGGGGGTTGGACGGGCTGCGTGAGCGGGTGCGGTTGGCGGGCGGCACGCTGACGGCCTGTCCGTACCGCGGCGGGTTCGAGGTGGTGGCGACGATGCCGCGAGCAGGCGGTCGGCCGGAGCCGGAGGAAGCCCCGGTGTCGAGCGCGGCGGCCGAGCGTGCGACGGTACGGCGTACTGTCCGGCGCGGCCTGATCACGGCCGTGGCCGCACCGGTGGTGCTCGGCGCGGTGGTCGGCGTGATTGCCATGGGCTACTACCTGATCGCCGGCTACAGCTCGATCCTGCGGCCCGGCGTGTACGAAGGCCTGACCATCGGGCAGCCCGAGCACGAGGTGGAGAAGGTGCTGCCCGCGATGCAGATGATCGACGCTCCGGAGGAGAGGTACACGCCACCGGCCGGCTGGAGTTGCCGCTACTACCGCCCGGACGGCCCGTTCTCGATCAACTACGCCTACCGGCTCTGCTTCGCCGGCGGAGCCCTGGTCGCCAAGGCCGTGGTCCAGACCGGCTCCGTTCCTCCGACAACCGAGACAGGATGAGCGCGTGATCAGGGTTCTGCTGGCCGATGATGAGGCGATGGTGCGCGCCGGGGTGAAGGCGATCCTGAGCACCGACGGCGAGATCGAGGTCGTCGCCGAGGCAGCCGACGGGCTCGAGGCGGTGGAGGCGGTCCGGCGGCACCGGCCGGACGTGGCCGTGCTCGACATCCGGATGCCGCGGATGGACGGGCTCGCCGCCGGCGCCGAGATCAAGCGGTCGACACCGGAGACGGCGGTGGTGATCCTGACGACGTTCTCGGAGGACGCGTACATCGCCCGCGCTCTCGGCGACGGCGCGAGCGGCTTCCTGCTCAAGTCGGGCGATCCGCGCGAGCTGATCGCGGGTCTGAAGGCTGTCGCGGAAGGCGCTGCCTTCCTGTCACCCCGGGTGGCCCAGCGGGTGATCGCGGAGCTGAGTTCCGGTTCTGGCGGCGGTGCGATGGCCCGGGCCGCGGCCGCCAAGGAGCAGGTCGCCGTCCTCAGCCCGCGCGAGCTCGAAGTGCTGGGGCTGCTTGGTGCGGGCCTGTCCAACGCCGAGATCGCGCAGCGGCTGTTCCTGGTCGAGGGCACGGTCAAGGCGTACGTCAGCGCCGTCCTGCTGCGGCTCGGCGTGAAGAACCGGGTCCAGGCCGCGATCGTCGCCTACGAAGCGGGTCTGGTCGCCGGTCGATGACCGGCGCTGAGGTGCTGGTACGACGCTCCGGGTGGTGACACCGTGTGGACACCCGCTCATGGGATAGTGGACCTTCGCCGGGGCCTCACCTCCCGGACTCGACACCAGCAGCCTCTGGGGCCAGGCGGCCCCCTCTCACAGAATCGGGGATCCAGGTCGTGACCGACTCGCACAACTCCGGACAGCACAAGGACCGGGAAGCGGCGGCGGCCGAGGTCCGGAGAATGTGGCAACCGACCCCCTCCTGGACCCAGCCGGACCCGAACCCGGTGCCCGGCCGCGACGCCGAGTCGACGGACGAGCACGAGGAGAAGCCGGACGCGCTGTCCGGGGAGTTCCCCGGCGACGCCTGGTCCCGGCCGGCCCAGCAGTCCGCCCCCTGGGCCCAGCCGCAGAACCCGCCGCCGCCTTCCCCGTCCTGGACGCAGCCGGCGGCCGACACCGGCACCACCTGGACCCAGCCTGAATCGGACGAGTACGACGACGCCGACCACACCGCCGGTGGTGGCGAGCGGGACGAGGACCAGAGCACGAGCGCCACAGGCACAGGCGGTGCAGGCGCGGGCGGTCTCGGCTCGGGCAGTGCGAACGCGAGCGGTGCGGGCGGGGGCGGTGCGGGCGCGGGCGGTCTCGGATCGGGCAGTGCAAGCACGGCCGGCTCGGGCGCAGGAAGCGCGGCCTCGGGCCATGCAGGCTCGGACTACGCGGGCTCCGGCCGTGCGGGCTCGGACTATGCGGGCTCGAGCCAGGCCGGCTCAGGCGGTGCCGGCGCGGGCAGTGCAGGATCGGCCGGTGCCGGCGGTGCCGCTGCAGGCAGTGCGGGTTCGGGTGGTGCGGGTGGCTACGGCAGTGCGGGCGCCGGGGATGCCGGTGCGGCCGGTGGTTCGGCCGAGGGTGGCGCTCCGGTGTTCGGTGGCTCGTCGTTCCACGGCTCCGGTCACGGCAGCCCGTCCGGCGGCGCGCCCGCTCAGGGAGGCCTGTCCCCGGCCGCGCAGCACTTCTTCCCGCAGGGCATTCCCGGCCAGCACCCGCCGCAGCAGCGCGAGGTGTCGTACCGGACCGACGAGCTGATCCAGGCGCTGCCGCTCCCGCGGGAGGCTCCGGCCGAGCGCGGCGTACGCAGTGTGCTGCGGTTGCGCCCTGGCAGTGCCGAGCGGATGGAGCGGATCGCGCGGGCGACCGCGGCGACCGCGTTCCGGCGGCCGGTCACCGTCGTGGTCGCGAACCCCAAGGGCGGCTCCGGCAAGACGCCGACCACGCTGCTGCTCGCCGGTGCGCTGGGTCAGGCCCGCGGCGGCGGGGTGGTCGCCTGGGACAACAACGAGCTGCGCGGCAACATGCACCTGCGCACGCACGACACCAACAGCCGCTCGACCGTGACGGACATGCTGCAGGCGATGCCGATGCTGACCCAGCCGGACGCCCGGCTCGGCGACGTCGCGGCGTACCTGCGGCACCAGGTGGCCGGGCAGTACGACGTGCTGACGTCCGCGACCACGACGTACGCGCAGATCGAGGCGAAGGACTTCGACCAGATCCACCGGCTGCTGAGCCGGTTCTACAAGGTGCTGGTGATCGACACCGGCAACAACGAGGGCTCCAGCAACTGGCGCGAGGCGATGAAGGCGGCCGACGCCCTCGTCATCCCGATCAAGTGGAAGAGCCTGTCCTGCGCGGCCGCCGTGCAGATGCTCGAGGAGCTGGACAACCAGGGCCCCGAGGCGCAGCGGCTGATCCGGCGCGCGGTGATCGCGGTCTCGAACGGTCCCGGCGACGTGAACAAGGAGGTCGAGAAGCAGCTCCGGCCGTACTTCGAGTCGCGCGCGGCCGCCGTGGTCGACATCCCGACCGACCAGCACATCGCCGCCGAGGGCCCGCTCGACCACTCCGCCCTCCAGCCGACCACCCGCCGCGCCGCCCTCGAACTCGCAGCCAAGGTCTCCGAACAAATCACCATCGCCCTCAACGTCCCCCGCTGAGTCCCGAACGAAGAAGTCGCCCGGTCCCTCGAGGGACCGGGCGACTTCGCGCTGTCAGGCGTCGCGGTGGGTGAGGGTTCGGGTGCCGGCGTAGAGGGCGGCGGCTACCCAGGCGAGGAGGACCAGGACGCTGAGGGTGGGGGAGATGGGGTCGGTGGTGCCGCTCAGGAAGTTCTGGCCGGCGCCGCCGGGGAGGAGGGCGGCGGTCCAGACGAGGGGGCGGAGGCCGCTCTGGCCGAGCATGAGCGGGAGCACCATCAGCAGGAGGAAGGCTGCGGTGAGCGTGCCTGCCGTACTGCGGATGATCCACGCGATCCCGAGTGAGAACAGGCCGGCGAGCGTCAGGTAGAAGGCGACCGACAGCAGGTCCGTCACGAGCAGGCCCGCGTCCCAGTCGGCCCACCTGCCCGCCATCACGCCACCCGAGACAGCGGCCACCGCCGCGAGCACGAGCCCGTAGACGAACAGCACCGGCGCCAGCACGACCGCCTTCGCGAGTACGACGTTCCGCCGTACCGGGGTCCACTGCAGCGTCGACCGGATGCTGCCGGTGGCGTACTCCGAGGTCACGGGAAGCAACGCGAACGCCGCCACGACCACCTGGAGGAAGAGGGCGGCCTGGATCCCGAACTCGCCGATCGGAGTCGGCCCGACGATCTGTCCGGGCTCCGGGTGGTCGTTGTCGTACGCCGTACCCAGGCCGAACTGAAGGCCCAGCAGGACCGTCAGCGCGAAGGGGACGCGAGGTTCGTCCAGGTCGACCGGACGGTCCACAGCTTGGTGGATTCGGAGCGCACTCCGTCGGCGAGCCGGGAGCTCGACCTGAGAGTGACGGTTGCCGTGGTCATCTTTCACCTGCTTCTACGAGCTCAGGCTCGACCTGAGCCTGAGACTGACGCTTGCGGAGTCGGTGCCGGACGAGCTCGACGATCAGCGTGACCACCAGGGCCAGGCCGATGCCGAGGGCGACGCCCTTGAGCGGGTTGTCCTCGAAGGCCTTGCCGCCGAGGTAGCCGACCAGAGCGCAGTACACGCCCCAGCTGATCGCCGCGAGCCCGGCGAAGAACGAGAACTTGCGAAGCGGGTAGCGCACCGAGCCCATGGTCAGCGTGACGGCGGTGCGGCCGCCCGGGATGTACCGGGCCACGACCAGGACCAGTCCGCCGCGCTCGGCGAGCGCTCGCTGGGCCCAGAGACTCATGGCGTACCGCTTGGTGCCTGGCTGGAGGCGGTCGAGCAGTCGACCGCCGGCTCCCCGGCCCAGTGCGTAGGACACGTGGTCGCCGACGAAGGCTCCGGCCGCGGCGACCACGATGACGCCCCACAGCGCCGGTTCACCGGTGGCCGCGAAGACTCCGGCGGTGACGACGAGCGTCTCGCTCGGAACCGCCGGGAAGAACCCGTCCAGCGCCGCGAACCCCCACAGCGCCAGGTAGATCCACCACGACGACATCAGCTCCTCGGTGAAGTGCAGGATCGCGTCGGTCATGACACCACGCCGTACTCGACGCTGTCGGCGGTGAGCTCCATGTACGCCTCTTCCAGCGACGCGTGCTCGGTGTGGAGCTGGTGCAGCCGCACACCGAGCTCGTGCGCCAGGTCACCCACCCGCTCCGCCGGTACGCCGGTCAGCATCAGCCGGTCGTCCGTCGACTCCACCCGCTCGGCCTCCGCGGTCAGCCGCTCCCGCAGTACGGCGAGCTGCGCGCTGTCCGGCACCCGGACGACGACCGTCGTCCGGGAGGCTCCCGCGATCACCTCGGCGACGGGCGCGTCGGCGATCAGCCGCCCACGGCCGATCACCACGAGCTGGTCGGCGGTCAGCTGCATCTCGCTCATCAGATGGCTCGACACGAACACGGTCCGCCCCTCGGCGGCTAGCGAGCGCATCAGGCGGCGTACCCAGCGGACGCCGTCCGGGTCGAGGCCGTTCACGGGCTCGTCGAACATCAGCACCTCGGGGTCGCCGAGCAGCGCGCCCGCGATGCCGAGCCGCTGGCCCATCCCGAGCGAGAACTCGCCGGCCCGCTTCCGGGTGACCGAGTCCAGGCCGACGATCGACAGCACCTCGTCGACGCGGCTGACCGGGATGCCGTTGCTCTGGGCCATCGCGACCAGGTGGTTGCGGGCGCTCCGGCGCGGGTGCAGCGCCTTGGCGTCGAGCAGCGCGCCGACCTTGGCGAGTGGCTTCGGCCAGGCGGCGTACGGGCGTCCGTCGACCAGCGCGGTGCCCTCCGTCGGGGTGTCGAGTCCCAGAATCATCCTCATAGTGGTCGACTTGCCCGCACCGTTCGGGCCCAGGAAGCCGGTGACCCGGCCGGGCGCGACGGTGAGGTCGAGCGAGTCCACCGCCACGGTGTCGCCGTACCTCTTGCTGAGTCCTTCGAGCGTGATCACGCCGGAGCCCCTCCTGGTTCGCAGTGTCGACTCGAACCTAGGAACTCCGGCCCCTGCTCCACATCCGGCGGTCGGCTGGTCCTACCCCCTACTTTCGTCAGGTGTTCCCGGACCTGTGGATACGCCGTCGGGCGAGCGCGGTGGAGTGGATACCATCTGTGCGTGACCGGCCGGCAGTTCCGCGGGCCGCCTGAAGCACCACCGTCTCTGAGGAGTGAACGTGTCGGAAGTCAAGGTCCATCTGATCGGCGTCGAGGGCGAGGCTGAGCGGAGTGTGACCGAGACGACCACGATCGGGGAGCTGTTCGCCGGGATCTTCGGCCAGGACCGCTCCGCCATCGCGGCCCGGGTCAACGGCGAGCTGCGCGACCTGTCCCGGGTGGTCGCGGACGGTGACGAGATCGAGCCGGTGAGGGCCGGCTCGGAGGACGGCCGCGCGATCATCCGGCACTCGACCGCCCACGTCCTCGCGCAGGCGGTGCAGGAGCTGTTCCCGGAGGCGAAGCTGGGCATCGGCCCGCCGGTGGAGAACGGGTTCTACTACGACTTCGACGTACCGACGCCGTTCACGCCGGACGACCTGGGCAAGCTCGAGAAGAAGATGCAGCAGATCATCAAGGAGCGGCAGCGGTTCAGCCGCCGGGTGGTCGCCGACGACGACGCCCGTTCCGAGCTCGCGGCCGAGCCGTACAAGCTCGAGCTGATCGGCATCAAGGGGTCCGCGGCGGACGCGGCCGAGGGCGCGTCGGTGGAGGTCGGCGGCGGTGAGCTGACGATCTACGACAACCTCCGGCGCGACGACTCCGTCGCCTGGAAGGACCTGTGCCGCGGTCCGCACGTGCCCGCGACCGGGTACCTCGGCAACTTCAAGCTGATGCGGACGGCCGCGGCGTACTGGCGGGGCAGCGAGAAGAACCCGCAGCTCCAGCGGATCTACGGCACCGCGTGGGAGTCCCGCGACGAGCTCAAGGCGTACCTGACCCGCCTGGAGGAGGCGGCCAAGCGCGACCACCGCAAGCTCGGCACCGAGCTCGACCTGTTCAGCTTCCCGGACGAGATCGGCTCCGGCCTCGCGGTGTTCCACCCGAAGGGCGGCGTGCTGCGCAAGGTGATGGAGGACTACTCCCGCCAGCGGCACGTCGAGGACGGCTACGAGTTCGTCTACTCGCCGCACATCACCAAGGGGCAGCTGTTCCAGACCTCCGGCCACCTCGACTGGTACGCCGACGGCATGTATCCGCCCATGCACCTGGACGAGGAGCGCGGCGCGGACGGGCAGCTGCGCAAGCAGGGGCAGGACTACTACCTCAAGCCGATGAACTGCCCGATGCACAACCTGATCTACGCCGCCCGCGGCCGGTCGTACCGGGAGCTCCCGCTGCGGCTGTTCGAGTTCGGCACGGTCTACCGGATGGAGAAGTCCGGCGTCGTGCACGGGATGACCCGGGCCCGCGGCTTCACCCAGGACGACGCGCACATCTACTGCACCCGCGAGCAGATGCGCGACGAGCTGCGCAACCTGCTGACGTTCGTGCTCGGGTTGCTCGCCGACTACGGCCTGGACGACTTCTATCTCGAGCTGTCCACGAAGAACCCGGACAAGTTCGTCGGCTCCGACGAGGTCTGGGACGAGGCCACCGAGACCCTACGGGAAGTTGCCGAGGGCTCCGGTCTCGAGCTGGTCCCGGATCCGGGCGGCGCCGCGTTCTACGGTCCGAAGATCTCCGTCCAGGCCAAGGACGCGATCGGCCGGACCTGGCAGATGTCGACGATCCAGCTGGACTTCAACCTGCCGGAGCGGTTCGAGCTGGAGTACACCGCGCCCGACGGGTCCCGGCAGCGGCCGGTGATGATCCACCGCGCGCTGTTCGGCTCGATCGAGCGGTTCGTCGCCGTGCTCACCGAGCACTACGCCGGCGTCTTCCCGCCCTGGCTGGCCCCGGTCCAGGTGGTCGGCATCCCGGTCACCGACGGACACGTCGACTACCTGTACGACGTCGCCGCGCAACTGAAGGCCCAGGGTGTCCGGATCGAGGTGGACGCCTCCGACGACCGGATGCAGAAGAAGATCCGGAACGCGCAGAAGGCCAAGGTGCCGTTCATGCTGATCGCCGGTGACGACGACATGGCGGCCGGCTCGGTGTCGTTCCGCTACCGGGACGGTTCGCAGAAGAACGGCGTACCGATCGCCGACGCGATCGCCGAGATCGTCGAGGCAGTCGCGAAGCGCGTCCAGGTATGACGGACACCCCCGACCAGCCGGCCGACGCGGGCGCGCCGGACTCGCCGTACGTGCCGGACGAAGTGGTGGCGCAGGACGGGGTCGGGGTGCCGGATCCGTTCATGCGGCTGTGGACGCCGCACCGGATGGCGTACATCGAGGGTGAGAACAAGCCGACCAGCGACGCGGCCGGGTCCGGGTGCCCGTTCTGCCGGCTGCCCGGACTGCCGGACAGCGACGCGCTGATCGTGCACCGCGGCGGCTCGGCGTACGCAGTGCTGAACCTGTACCCGTACAACCCCGGCCACCTGATGGTCGTGCCCTACCGGCACGTCGCGGACTACACCGAGCTGACCGCGGCCGAGGTCGCTGACGTCGCCACGCTCACCCGGCAGGCGATGCACGCGATCCGGACGGTCTCGGGCGCGCACGGTTTCAACATCGGTATGAACCAGGGCGAGATCGCGGGCGCCGGGATCGCGGCCCACCTGCACCAGCACGTCGTACCCCGCTGGTCCGGCGACACGAACTTCATGCCCGCGATCGCGCACACGAAGGTCCTCCCGCAACTCCTCCCGGACACCCGGGCCCTGCTGGCCAAGTCCTGGCCGAGCGAGCCGTGAACGACGGATCGGAAACCTGCCGGCGTCAGCGGAGGAACAGGGGGAGGAGTGGATCGACGATGCCGAGGAGGGTTTCGAGGGAGACCTCCCGGGGTGGGTTGGTCAGGCCGGTGACGCGGACGACCCGGCGACCCTGGCGGAACACCAGCTCGCCCTCGTCGGGCAGGTAGTAGCCGGGCCGGCCGAGCGGGGCGAGGCGTGGCGGCGGCACTCGGTCCGCCTCCGGGATCGTCACCTGGCCGAACGCCTCGACGATCGCCACGGTGGCGTCGTACGTCCCCCAGATGCAGGTCAGCGCACCGCCCACCCGGTAGTCCCTGCGCAGCTGGACGTGTGCCCCGACGAACCGCTCGGCCGCCGAGTTCGACACCTGGCACGCGGCGTCCGACTGCCGGGCGTTCCGGAGCGTCTTCGGTACGGCGTCCCGCGTGGCCACCGCGATCGCCACCGCCTTGGCCCGGTCGAGCCCGGTCGCCGTACTGCGGTCGATTCCGCCGGCCGGCGTGATCCGGACCGCTCGATCACCGACCGGGAAGACGATCCGGGACTCGGCGATCCGGGCTTCCGGGCCGAGCTCGGGCAACGGCTCGGGCGAGCCGGCACCGGCCAGGAGCCGGTCGAGCGAGTCGGACTGCCGGGCGAGTGCGCTGACGCCGATCGTCACCGGCCGGCGGTCGACCAGCAGCGTGCAGAGGTCCAGCGCGGGCAAGCCGCCGTCGTTCCACGCTGCCGGGTTGGCGGCGACGGTGACTCCGAGTGATGCCGTCAGCGTGCGGGTGATCGCCGTACAGACCTGCGGTCCGGGCGCGCCCGCCGTACCGTCGAGCCCTTCGGCCTGGGGAGGGGCGACCACGGTCGGGACGACGGCCGGCGCCGGGGAGGTGCTGGGGACCGGCCGGGTGCCGTCGGCGCGCCGGGCCACCGAGCAGGCCGACGCGACCAGCGCGAGGGCGAGCACACAGGCGACCGTGCGGAGCCGTCCGGATCGCCGTCGCATGCAGCACCTCCAACCTCACCGTGCTGGTTCCAGCATCGCGCGAAACCGGCTCGCGCGCAGGTTCTTCACGGCCCGGAGGCCGCCGGTTGGGTGGTGTGTGACCGGACGGTGATCCGGCTCGACTACGATCGCGTCGCCATGCTTAACAGATTCCGGCAGTTCTGGACCAAGGTGATCACCCCGATCGCCAACCTCCTGCTCAAGCTCGGCGTGAGTGCCGACGTGGTGACGCTGGTGGGCACCATCGGGGTGTCCGCCGGTGCGCTGATCTTCTTCCCGCGCGGCCAGTTGTGGCTGGGTGTACTGGTCATCACCTGCTTCGTGTTCTCCGACCTGATCGACGGCTACATGGCGCGGACGTCGGGGACGTCGTCGAAGTGGGGCTCGTACCTGGACTCGACCCTCGACCGGCTCGGCGACGGCGCGATCTTCGGCGGCCTGGTGATGTACTACGCCAACGCGAACGCCGGCGACTCGACGCTGATGGCCGCGGTGACGCTGTGGGCGCTGGTGATGGGCGCGACCACGTCGTACGCCCGGGCCAAGGCGGAGAGCCTCGGGCTGAAGGCGAGCGGGGGACTGGCCGAGCGGGCCGACCGGCTGGTCTCGGTGCTGGTGGTCGCGTTCTTCTCCGACGTACTCGACCTGCCGATCCTGCTCCAGATCGTCCTCTGGGCGCTCGCGATCGCCAGCACGATCACGGTGATCCAGCGTTCGCTGTCGGTGCGCAAGCAGGTCCTCGCCGACCCGGCGAACGCCGGCCTGGACACGCCGCCGGCCACCCCGCCGGCCACGCCGCCATCGACACCGCCGACGACCCCTCCGGCCGAGCCTGACGCCACGAGCTGATGGACGGTCTTCGCCAGCGAGCGGTCGACCTGGCCTTCGCCCTGGCCTGGGGCCTGGTACGGCGCCTGCCGGAACGGACCGTCACCTGGCTCTTCCGCCAAGCCGCGGACCAGGTCGTCCGCCGCAACGGCCGGGGCGTACGGCGGTTGCGCGGCAACCTGGCCGTGGTCCGTCCGGACGCGACGCCGGCCGAGCTGGACGCCCTGACCCGCGCGGGCATGCGGTCGTACCTGCGCTACTGGCAGGAGGCGTTCCGGCTGCCCGAGTGGACCGACGACGAGATCGTCGGCCGGGTACGGACGGTCAACGAGAAGCTGCTGCGGGACGCGTACGCCGCCGGCCGTGGGGTGATCTGCGCGCTGCCGCACCTGGCCAACTACGACCATGCGGGCGCCTGGGCCGGCCGGACCGGGATGCCGGTGTCGACGGTGGCGGAGCGGCTGCGGCCGGAGTCGCTGTTCGACCGTTTCATTGCCTACCGCAAGAAGCTGGGGATGGAGGTCCTCCCGCTGACCGGCGGTAACGGCGATGTGGCCGCCGTACTGGCGGAACGGCTGCGGGCCGGCGGGTTCGTCTGCCTGGTCGCCGACCGCGACCTGTCGGAGCGTGGCGTCCCGGTCACCTTCTTCGGCCGGCCGTCCCGGATGCCGGCCGGCCCGGCCGCGCTGAGCTTGCGGACCGGGGCCCCGCTGATCCCGGCGACCCTGCACTACGACGGACCGGACCTGGTGATCACCTTCCACGACACGGTCGACACAGAGGGCGGTGCCGCCGCGATGACCCAGCGGTGTGCCGACGCGTTCGCCAAGGGCATCGCCGCCCACCCGGAGGACTGGCACATGTTGCAGAGGATTTTCCTCGACGAGTGACGGACGGGTGAGAATCGTCCCGTGAGGATCGGCGTGGTGTGCCCGTACTCGCTGGGCACGCCCGGCGGGGTGCAGAACCACGTCCGCGACCTCGCCGAGGCGCTGCTCGCGGTAGGCCACGAGGTCTCCGTCCTCGCGCCGGTCGACGACACCGACGCGGTCCCGCCGTACGTCGTCTCGTCCGGCCGGGCGGTCGGCGTCCCGTACAACGGCTCGGTCGCCCGCGTCACGTTCGGTCCACGGACCGCCGCCCGGGTGAAGAGCTGGCTGGCCGAGGGGCGCTTCGACGTGGTCCACGTGCACGAGCCGACGACACCGAGCGCGTCGATCATCGCGCTGTGGTCGGCCGGTGGGCCGTTCGTCGCCACCTTCCACACCTGGCAGGTCCGGTCCCGCGCGATGAGCGCAGCGGCCGGGCTGCTGCGGCCGGCCCTGGAGAAGATCGACGCCCGGATCGCAGTCTCGGAGAACGCCCGCTCGATGATGGTCCAGCACATCGGCGGCGAGGCCGTCGTCATCCCGAACGGGCTGTACGTCGACCGCTTTCAGGGCGACCCGCGCCCGGAGTGGCAGGGCGGCGACGGCACGATCAGCTTCCTCGGCCGGATGGACGAACCACGCAAGGGTCTCGGCGTCCTGCTGGCCGCGGTCCCTGCGCTGGTCGCGGAACGGCCTCACCTGAAGATCCTGGTCGCCGGGACCGGTCAGGCGGACGAGGCCCGGCGGTCGTTGCCGGCAGACTGCCGCGGCAACGTGCTGTTCCTCGGCGCGATCGACGACGCCGAGCGCGCCGACATGCTGGCCAGCTCCGACCTGTACATCGCCCCGCATCTGGGCGGCGAGAGCTTCGGCATCGTCCTGCTCGAGGCGATGGCCGCGGGCACCCCGGTGCTCGCGAGCGACCTGGCCGCCTTCCGTCAGGTCCTCGACGGCGGCCGGCTGGGCGAGCTCTTCGAGCCCGGCGACGCCCGCGAGTTGGCCGCCCGTACCCTCCTTCTCCTGAGCAGCCCGGACGAGCGCTACAAGCTCCGCCTCGCCGGGCTGACCGCGGTCCAGCGCTACGACTGGTCGGTGCTGCTGCCCGAGCTGTTGTCCGTCTACGAGCTGGTCGCCGGACGGTGAGTCAGCTCAGTTCGGCGACCGCGCGCACGGTGGTCAGGGTGGCGTAGCCGTCGGTCAGCAGCGCAAGGTCGGTTCCGTCGTCGGCACGGTCGCGGTTCTCCTCGACCGACGTACGGACGAAGTCCTGACCGGACTCGGCGACAGCCATCGACACCTGGCCGAACTGAGCGAGCACGGCGGTCTCGAGCCCCTTGACACCCTCGGCGGGCCGGTCGGGCACGTTGAGGTTGAGCACGTAGCCGTCCCGCAGCTCCTGCAGCCTCGGCAGCAGGTCGCGCACGTACTGCGCGGCGGTCGCCCAGTGGTGTGCCTCGTCGCTGGCCGCGTCGAGGACCTGCAGCGCGTTGCCGCCGCGCTCGGCGCTGAGCGGGGACAACACGTCCAGCGAGGCGGCCATCGCGGGCATCCCGTACGCCGCCGCCGTGAAGGCCGCGCCACAGGTGCCGGAGTGGAGGATCGCCCGGCCCGCGTTCGCGCCGCGGTTGATGCCGGACAGGACCAGATCGGGAGCCGGCCCGAAGGTGTCGAGGGTCGCGAGCACGACGATGTACGCCGGCGAGGCGGCCACGCCGTACGCCGGGATGCCGTCGAAGTCGTTGTGGGTGATCGCGACCCGGCCGTCGTCGGTGTAGGCGCTCAGGGCCGCGCTCACCCCGCTGGCCTCCTCGGACGGCGCGGCGACGACGACGTCGAAGCCCTCGTCGACGGCCGCCTTGGCGAGCGCGCGCAGACCGGGGGAGTGAATGCCGTCGTCGTTGGTGATCAGGACCCGGCTCACTTCGACTCCATCGGCTCGAGCTCGATGAGCTTGACCAGCTCGGCGATCGCGTCCGCCCGCCCGGTCCCGAGCCCGTGCCGGGTGACGTTGAGCGCGCCCGCCGCCGCGCCGGTGCGCACTGCCTCCTGCAGGTCCCCGCCCTTCGACAGGACGGCGACGACGCCGGCGGTCATCGAGTCGCCGGCACCACGGGGCTCGCGCACGCTGAGCTCCGGCAGCAGGACGCGGTACGCCTTGTTCTCGAGCAGCGCGATCGCGGGCTTCTCCGCCCGGCTGATCACCACGCAGTCCGCGCCTCGCTCGACCAGCTGATGGGCCGCCTTCACGATCGTTGCCTCGTCCTCCTTGTCGGCCAGCCCGTCCTCGTGCAGCTCCTCGTCGCTGACCTTGATGAACGCCGGCTTGGCGTCCAGGACCGCGTCGAGATGGTCGCCGCACAGGTCGGCGGCGATCGGAGTGCCGTTGCGCTGCAGGTCGCTGCCCAGGCGGCGATAGGTGTCCGGATCCACCAGCGACGCGTCGGCGGCTCCGCTCAGCACGCACAGGTCGGACTTGAGACCCTCGGACAGCGCCAGCGCGTACAGCTCGTCGCCGTCGTGCCGGCCCAGCGGCGATCCCGGGTTCTCGGCCACGACCTCGCGCTCGTCCTCGCGCCGGTCGTGCACGTACCAGCCACTGTCCAGGTGGCGGCGGACGGCCTTGAGCCGCAGGCCCTCCTCCTCGATCAGGGACGTCAGCGTGCGGCCGATCTCGCCGCGGCCGAGGACCGCGCAGAACGTCACCGGGACGTCCAGGGAGGCGATCATCCGGGCCTGCCACAGGCCCTGACCGCCGGCGTGCAGATGCAGCTCGGGTTCGTCGCTCACCTGCTCGACCGTCACGGTCAGCTGCGGCAGCGGCGCGAACACCATCACACCCTCGCCCATCAGGACTCCTCTCACTCCGGGACTTCCCAGTACCCACAGTGAACCGAGTCAGCTTCGGCGGGAGCGAAAGGCCTCCAGGAGCGCGGACCGCGCGTCGGCCGGCATGGCGTCGGCGGGCAGGTCGGCGAGGGACGCGGTGGTCAGGCGCATCTGCTCCAGATAGCGCTCGCAGCCGTCGCACTGCGCGAGGTGATCGACAAAGTCCTCCTCAGTCGCCGAACTCAGGTCGCCGTCCAGGTACGACGAGACTTGCTCGACGAACGTCCGGCAGTCGATGTCACTCATGAGGCCTCGCCCTCTCGCAGGTAGTACTCCTCCAGTTTGCCGCGCAGGAACGCCCTGGCCCGGTGCAGCAGTACGCGCTGGTTCGCCGCCGTGATCCCGAGCAGTTCGCACACTTCGTCGTACGGTCGGCCTTCGACGTCCCGCAGTACGACGACCAGCCGCTGGCGCTCGGGGAGCTCGGTCAGCGCTTCGTTGAGGCGCTCGCGGACCTCTCCGGTCAGCAGCCCTTGCTCGGGTGACGGCCAGGCCGGTGGGAACTCCCACCAGTGACCGGGGAACGGGTCCCCGGCCGGGCGGAAGCGGCTCGGATCGACGGTCGGGCCGGAGTCGTCGACGCTGCTCATCGGGACGACCTTGTGCTCGCGGGTCCCGCGCCGCTTGGCCGTGTTGGTGAGGATCCGGTAGACCCAGGTCTTCAGCGACGACCGGCCCTCGAACCGCTCGATGCCCTCGAACACCGCCAGCCAGGTCTCCTGCACGACCTCCGCCGCCGACTCCTCGGTCGACACGAACGACCGCGCCACCCGGAGCATGCCGCCCGACCACCCGTCCAGCAGCAGCGTAAACGCCTCCTCGTCCCCGCACCGCAACCGCTCGGCGAGGACGTCGTCCGCCGGCAACACCGCCATCGGCTCAGCGTAGTGGAGCACGGTGCCGCGCCCAGCCGAGTGCCGCGCCGGCCAGCGCGACCGCGCCGGTCAGCATCCAGCCGGACACGTACACGCCGAACTGCTTGCTCACAGCCCCGAACACGAGCGCGAACGGCGTGAACACGAGCCACGAGACCGCGCCGATCCCGGACACCACCCCGGTCCGGATGGTCGACGGTACGGCGTCGTGCAGCAGGCGGCTGACGTAGATCCCGATCACCACGAGCAGGAAGGTGAGCGCGACCATCGCGACAGTCAACGCCACCAGGTCACGGCTGCTGGTCAGTGTCAGGGAGGCGGCCAGCATGACGAGGACGACGACCGCGACCGGGACCGGCCGGTCGAGCCGGAGACGCCCGGCGAGCAGCCCGCCGACGCCGAGCATCGCGACCAGGAGCGCCCAGAACGGCCCGTAGTACACCGGCGACGCCTCGAGCGTGATCAGCCAGAGCGGGCCGAACTCGAACATCGCCTGCAGGATCATCGCCGCCATCAGCGACGCCGCCGCGATCGGGACGAGCCGGCCGCGGTGGGTGATCGCACGGTAGGTGACCGCCAGGTGCTCCCGCAGCGACGTCCGCTCGCTCGCCTGATGCAGCCGGGGCTCGCAGAAGCGGGTCAGCGCGACCAGGTAGAACAGCACGAACGGCAGGGTGAGGAAGTACGTCGCCCGCGTCGACAGCACGGACGCGAGCCAGCCGCCGGCCAGCGCGCTCGCCACCAGGGCGACACTCTCGACGAACCGGACCCGGCCGATCTCACGCTCGTACGCCTGGCTGTCCCCGGTCTCCTCGAGCACCACGTCGTACACGACGGCCTCCATCGTGCCGGAGTACATCGCGAAGTACAGGCCGAAGAGCAGCGCGGCGACGATGTACGTCGGCACGTTCCAGCTGACCGCGCCGACCAGCACGCTCAGCACCAGCGCGACGCCCGCGAGCATGAGCACGCCGCGTCGCGACCACCGATCCGCCAGCACACCCGACGCCACCTCGGCCACCGGAATCAACGCCGCGTACGCCCCGACCATCAGCCCGATCGTCGCCGCGTCGAACCCGATCTCACTCATGAACAGCTTCTCGACCGGCACCCACAGGGCGAACCCTTGGAGGAAGGTGCCTACCCACAACGGCAGCACCCGCCGCCGCAGGTCGTTCGTGGATACGACGCACTGCCGAACGTCGACCGTGGCGGTGCTAGTGGCTGTTGCTGCGGCGTTCGGCATGACTACCTCTGCAGGGCTCGGGTATCCGTCAGCACTGCAGTGTCATGAGGGGCGAAAAGTGTTACACGAGCTTCGCGGCGTTCGCCTTGATCTCGTCCAGGTCGCCCGGCGTCGGGTGCCAGGGGAGTTGGAGCGGGTCGTCCTTGTACCGGGGGACCACGTGCAGGTGGGTGTGGAACACGCTCTGCCACGCCGTCGCGCCGATGCAGCTCAGCAGGTTCGCGCCGTCCGCGTCCAGCCGCTCGATCACCCGACTCACCAGCGACTGGGCGAGCAGCGTCGCCGCGGTCAGGTCCTCGGCGTCGGCCTCGCGCAGGTCGGTCGAGTGGGCCCGCGGCACGACCAGCAGGTGACCGGGCGTCGCCGGGTTGATGTCCATGAACGCGATCGCCCGCTCGGTCGACGCCACCTGCGTCGACGGGATGCTCCCGGCCACGATCCCGCAGAAAAGACAGTTCTCGGTCATCAGCCCAGGCTAGTGCCCGGGCGGGCGCTAAACTGCGCGGGCCGGACCCCGCCGCCCGAGCGGCCGGCCCGAGGAGCCCGCATGCCGGACGACCTGCTGCGCCCGACCATCGGCGCCGGCGTGGACCTGAAGGTGCGCCCGTGGCGGCTGATGTCCCAGGCGTACGTCGCCTTCTTCGGCGGAGCCATCGCCTCGACGGTGATCACCTTCCTGAACGCCCGCCGACTCGGCGTGAGCGCGGCCCGGCGTGGCCTGATCGTGCTCACCGGCGTCGTCGGTGTGGCCGCGGTGATCGCCGTCTTCGTCCTGTCCGGCGGTGACCGGGACTACTCCTACGGGCTCCGGATCCTGGTCCGCCTGGTCGCCGTCGGCTGCTGCCTGGTCCAGCTGCACCTGCAGCGCCCGATGGACCGGGCGTTCCAGCTCCGAGGCGGGGACTACGCCTCGCTGTGGGGTCCGGGCATCGCCGCGGTCGTCGGAGGTTTCGCCGTCGACGCTCTGATCGAGGAACTGGTAGCGAGGGCACTGTGAACGAACCGATCGAGGCCCGCCTGCAGATGGCCGGCCACTGGCTGCGCATCGGCCACCCCGAGCGCACTCTGGACGAGCTCCAGGGCCTCTGGGGTGACGCCGCGGTCGACTACCGCGCGTTCCTGTTCCGCGGCGCCGCCCTGCACGCGCTCGACCGGAACGTCGAGGCCATCGACGTACTCCGGGACGGCCTGGCCCAGCACGGGCCGTTCCTCCCGATGCTGCAGGTCCTCGGCTCGTCGCTGCGGGCCGAGGGACGCCTGCCGGAAGCCGAGGCGGCGTTCCTCCAAGGCCTCAGCCTCGACCCGAACGACCCGGACCTGCTGATCGGGTACGCCCACGTCTGCCTCGCCGCCGGCCAGGCCGAGAAGGCGAGCGCCCTGGTCGAGCGCGCCGCCTCGCACGCACCGGAGAGCGCCGCGGTCTCGGCCGCCCGCGCCCAGGTCGCGTTCGCGCTCGGCAAGGACCGCGACATGCACCGCCACAGCACCGAGGCGCTCGCGCACGACCCCGAGGACCCAGGCGCCCGGGCCCTGCACGGTACGTCGTCGATGCTCACCGGCGCCTCCCGCTCGGGCTACACGTCGTTCGCGTCCGCGGCCGCGTCCCAGCCGGGCGACCCGGACCTGCGCGCGGCGGCCCGGGAGGCGAAGCTGATGAACCACCCACTGATGCGTCCACTGCGCCCGTTCCAGCGGTTCAACCCGCTGGTCGTGTGGATCGCCGCGGTCGCGGTCATCTACGGCCTCCGCCTCGCCGGGCTCGCACCGCTCGCGGTGGTCGTCGCGATCGGCTGGTTCGGCTTCTGCATCTACTCCTGGGTCGCCCCGCCCCTGGTCCGGCGCTGGATCAACCGGAAGTGGGGAGCATGAGGGACGACCGGATCGCCGCGCTGCGCAAGGCGGTCGACGCCAACCCGGACGACGTACTGCTGCGGCTCGTCCTGGCCGAGTCGCTGGTGACTGCCGGCGACCTGGAGTCCGCTCTCGACCAGTACGTCGTACTGCTCGATCAGCAGGGGTTGCCGGACGACCAACTGGTGCCGGTAGGCGAGTTGGCGGCGGCGAACGGGCGGCTGGCGCTGCTCCGGAACCTGCTCGAGGCGGCCCGGCAGCAGGGGGTCGTCGAGGGGACCGGTCGGCTGCAGCAGTTGGTCGACGACATGATCGCCGAGCGTAGCGGTGTCCGGATCAAGGTGGGTCCCGAGGCCGAGACGCCGTACGAGGTGGACACGCCGAAGGAGACGACCACCTTCGACCAGGTCGGCGGGATGGACGACATCAAGCGGGTCATCCACCGGATGGTGATCCTGCCGCAGAGCCGGCCGGAGCTGTACGAGAAGTACGGCCGGAAGTCCGGCGGCGGCGTGATGCTCTACGGCCCGCCCGGCTGCGGGAAGACCCTGCTGGCGCGGGCGACCGCGGGGGAGTGCGGGCTGCCGTTCGTCAACGTCCGGATCGAGGACGTGATGGATCCGTACCTCGGCGTCTCCGAGCGCAACCTGCACGCGGCGTTCGAGCGGGCCCGGGCGAACGCGCCGTGCGTGCTGTTCCTCGACGAGCTCGACGCGCTCGCATTCGCGCGGCACAAGCACGGCGGATCCGAGGCGCGCCGGCTGGTCGACGTCCTGCTGCAGGAGCTGGACGCGATCGGCTCCGAGAACGACGGCCTGCTCGTGCTCGCGGCGACGAACGCGCCGTGGGACGTGGACGAGGCGATGCTCCGGCCGGGCCGGTTCGACCGGGTGATCTTCGTCCCGCCGCCGGACGAACCCGCCCGGGCGGACATCCTGAACGTGCTGGTGAAGGACGTGCCGGCCGACGGGCTGGACCTGAACGCCCTCGCCGGGCAGACGCCGATGTTCAGCGGCGCCGACCTGCGCGCGCTGGTCGAGCGCGGCATCGACCGGGTGATCGACGAGGCGTTGCGCGGCGGCGAGCCGCCGCTGGCCATGCGTCACCTGACCGAGGCGTTGCCCACGGTCAAACCGTCGACGCTCGACTGGCTGCACCGCGTCCGCTCGTACATCGAGTTCGCCAACCAGAGCGAGCGGTACGACGACGTCGCGGCGTACCTGCGCACCCGCGACGTCCGCCGCCGCCTCAGCTAACCAGACTTCACCTTCGACGCCGCCGACTCGGGCATCGGCTCGTAGCGGGAGAAGGACCGCGTGAACGACGCGGCGCCGTGGGAGAGGGAGCGCAGGTCGATGGCGTAGCGGGTGATCTCCACCTGCGGCACCTCGGCCTTCACCACCGTGCGGTCGTCGCCGACCTTGTCGGTGCCGAGCAGCCGCCCGCGCCGCCCGGACAGGTCGCTCATCACCGCGCCGACCAGCTCGTCCGGCACCATCACCGAGACCAGGTCCACCGGCTCCAGCAGGCTCACCTTCGTCGCGGCCGCCGCCTCGCGCAGCGCCAGCCCGCCGGCCATCTGGAACGCCATGTCGGACGAGTCGACGCTGTGCGCCTTCCCGTCGAGCAAGGTGACCCGGATGTCGACCATCGGGTACCCGGCCGCGACGCCCTTCTCCATCTGCGCCCGGACGCCCTTCTCCACGCTCGGGATGAACTGCCGCGGCACCGCCCCGCCGACCACCTTGTCGACGAACTCGAAGTCGGACCCACCCGGCAGCGGCTCCACCTCGATGTCGCAGACGGCGTACTGCCCGTGGCCGCCGGACTGCTTCACATGCCGGCCGTGGCCCTTCGCCTTCCCGCCGAACGTCTCCCGCAGCGGCACCCGCAACTCGACGGTGTCCACGGTCACGCCGTACCGGTTCGCCAGGGCGTCGAGTACGACGTCCGAGTGCGCCTCGCCCATGCACCAGAGCACGATCTGGTGGGTCTCCGGGTTCTGCTCGATCCGGAGCGTCGGGTCCTCGGCCGCCAGCCGCTGCAGCCCGATGCCGAGCTTGTCCTCGTCGGTCTTGGCGTGTGCTTGGACCGCGATCGGCAGCAGCGGCTCGGGCATCGTCCACGGCTTCAGCAGCAGCGGGTCCGCCTTGTCGGACAGCGTGTCGCCGGTCTCCGCCCGGGTCAGCCGCCCGATCGCGCACAGGTCGCCCGCGACCACCGCGGAGGCCGGCCGCTGCACCTTGCCCAGCGGGAAGGACAGCGTGCCGATCTTCTCGTCCTCGTCGTGGTCGGCGTGCGAGCTCTCACCGAAGAACGACGTGAAATGGCCCGACACGTGAACCGTCGTGTCGGGCCTGATGGTGCCGGAGAACACCCGCACCAGGCTGACCCTGCCGACGTACGGGTCCGACGTCGTCTTCACCACCTCGGCGAGCAGCGGCCCGCTCGGGTCGCACTCCAGGCCCTTGCGCGGTACGCCGTGTGACGTGAACACCTCGGGGAGCGTGTGCTCCGGGGGCGACGGGAACCCGCTGGTCATCACCTCGAGCAGCTCGACGGTGCCGACGCCGGTCCCGCTGCAGACCGGAACGACCGGGAAGAACGAGCCCCGGGCGACCGCGCGCTCGAGGTCCTCGATCAGCACCTTCTGGTCGATCTCCTCGCCGCCGAGGTAGCGGTCCATCAGCGACTCGTCCTCGGACTCCTCGATGATCCCCTCGATCAGCGAGCCGCGGAGCTCCTCGATCTCGTCGGCGTACGCGTCGTCCGGGGCCGCGGTCGAGCGGTTGCCGCCGGAGTACTCGTAGTACGTCTGGGAGAGCAGCCCGATCAGCCCGTCACCAGCGGGCAGGTAGAGCGGGAGCACCTTGTCGCCGAACACGGCCTGCGCGGCCGCCAGCGCGTTCTGGTAGTTCGCCCGGGCGTGGTCGAGCTTGGTGATCACGACGGCCCGCGGCATGCCGACCTGGTCGCACTCGTGCCACAGCGTCTTGGTCGGCTCGTCCACACCCTCGCTCGCCGAGATGACGAACAGGGCGCAGTCGGCGGCCCGGAGTCCGGCCCGGAGCTCGCCGACGAAATCGGCGTACCCGGGGGTGTCGATCAGGTTGACCTTGATTCCGTCGTGCGGCAACGAGGCCAGCGAGAGCCCGACCGACCGCTGCTGGCGGATCTCGGCGTCGTCGAAGTCGCAGACCGTGGAGCCGTCGAGGACGGTGCCGGGTCTGGACAGGACGCCGGAGGCCACCAGCAGGGCCTCGACGAGAGTGGTCTTGCCGGCCCCGGACGGGCCGACGAGCACCACGTTGCGGATGGCGGCCGGGCTGTCCACAGCGGGGGCGGCTCCGGTGCCCTGGGAAGTGTTCGTCTTGTCTGCCATGACGTTCCTCCTGGTCCACCCACGATTCCCCCAACGGCCACTCAGCACAAGAGTCTTCGGACGGCGTTTTCTCCTGACAGGTCAGCGTGATCCCGGCGGCCGGTACCGTCGCCGCATGCGAAGGGCCCTCGTCACCGCGATCACCCTGCTCCTCACCGCCCTGGCGCTGGCCGGGTTCGCGACCCCCGCCTCGGCCGCCGCCGGCGACGAGGTGAAGAGCTTCCGGATCGAGTACACGGTCACGCCCGACGGCGTTCTGAAGGTGCGGGAGACGATCGCCTACAGCTTCGGCAGCACCGGCCGGCACGGCATCTACCGCGACCTGGTCACCCGCGAGCCGTGGCGCGACGACGACTCGAAGGACCAGCGGTACGACGTCTCGAACATCACCGTCGACTCGCCGTCGGGGGCCGCCGACGAGTTCACCACCGACACCACCAGCTCGAACGGCGACCGCTACCAGACGCTGCGGATCAAGATCGGCTCCGAGGACGAGACGATCTCCGGGTATGACGCCACGTACGTGATCACGTACGACGTCCGCGGCGCGCTCCGGCACTTCGACGACCACAGCGAGCTCTACTGGGACGCGACCGGCTCGGCCTGGGACGCCGTCCTCAACCGGGTCTCGGTCGACGTGACCGTGCCCGAGGGCGTGACCCAGGTCGACTGCTTCACGGGTACGGCGGGATCGCAGCAGACCTGTCCGGAGAAGCGGGTCAGCGGTGACAAGGGCGTCTTCGGCGCGAGCGACCTGCCGCGGGGCGAGCAGCTGACGATCGTGGCCGGGATCAAGGCCGGGGCGGTCAGCAACGACACGCCGATCGTGGTCGACCCGCCGACCTGGATGGAGCGCGAGGGGGTCACCTGGCCCGCGCTGATCACCTCCGCCGCGGCGACCGTGATCGCGATCGTCGGAGCGGCGCTGTACTGGCGCAAGGGCAGCCCGGACCAGCGGTTCGCCGGGATGCCGCCGGGGACGTTCCCGCCGGACGGGACGGCCGCGCAGCCGGTCAAGGACGACCTGGCCGAGGACCAGCTCCCGGTCGCGTTCGCGCCGCCGCGGATCCCGGTCGCCGAGGGCGGCCTGCTGATCGACGCGAAGGCGAACACGACGGAGACGGCCGCGACGCTCATCGAGCTGGCGGTGCGCGGCGGCGTACGGATCGAGAACACCGGCAACTCGCAGAGCGCCGTGCTGGTGAATCCGGGGGTCGTGGCCGCACCGCACGAGCACATGCTGTTGTCGGGGCTGTTCCCGTCGCTGCAGCCGGGGGAGTCCGTCGTCCTGCGGCGTGGCGCGGTCGGCGATCACACCATGCGGCGGGCGCACGACGGCATGATCGCCGCGTTGCGCGACCAGGTGAAGCAGCGCGGGTGGTACCTGCGGATGCCGCGGCAGGGCGGCGGCTCGGTGTTCAAGAGCGGTTTCGGCTGCGCCTGCCTGGCGATGATCGGCATCTGGGTGTTCGGGGCCGGGCTGATGGGCACGGTCGTCGCCGCCGCGACCGGTGGCTTGGGCCGGGCGGTGATGATCGCTGTTCCGGTGGTCGCCGTGATCGTTGCCATCGGCATCTGGATCGCCAAGCGGGCGCGCGGTCAGCGGAACCCGGCCGGGCGGGCGGTGGCCGATCAGCTGATCGGCTTCCGGAAGTACCTGGCGACGGCCGAGGCGGACCAGCTGCGATTCGAGGAGGGCGAGGACATCTTCAGCAAGTACCTGCCCTGGGCGATCGTCTTCGGCCTGGCCGACCGCTGGCAGCAGCTCTGCGCCCAACTCGTCGCAGCCGGCCGGATCACCCCCGACCCGTACTGGTACTCCGGCCCGTCCTACTACACCTCCGGCTGGACGGCGGGCGCTCTCGGCCACACCGTCGCCAGCACGTTCGACCCCCCACCGGCTCCGGCGAGCTCCGGCTCCGGCGGCGGCTCCTCCTCCGGCTTCAGCGGCGGCTCCTCCGGGGGCGGCGGAGGCGGCGGGGGCGGCGGCAGCTGGTAACCGCCGGGCCCGCGCGACGAGTGGTTAGACCTTGCCGCCGGCGATCGCCGGAGCGGTCGGGTCGGTGGCGCCGCCGTCGCCGGCCCCCTCGCGGGCCAGGTAGTCCTCCAGGTGGAACAGGTTGTCACCGGCCCGCTTCGCGACGTTGACGAGCGTGTTCATCGCGGCGACCTCCTCGACCTGCTCCTTGAGGAACCACTGCATGAACTGCTCGCCTATGTAGTCGCTCTCGTCCCGCGCGGTCCGCGCCAGCGTCTCGATCTGCTTGGTGACGGTGATCTCCTGCTGCAGCGCCAGCTCCAGCGGCTCGAGCGCCGTCCTGAAGTCGGACTCGACCTCGCCGACGCCCGGGATGTGCGGCCGGATGTCCTTGTCCAGCAGGTACTGCACCATCATCATGGCGTGGTTGCGCTCTTCGAGCGACTGCTTGTAGAAGTGCGACGCGAGTCGCGGCAGGTCCTGGCCGTCGTACCAGACAGCGACCGCCACGTACTGCTGTGACGCCGTGAATTCGTTACGGATCTGTTCCTGCAGAAGCTTCTCGTACGTGCTCATGGAGCCCAATGTAGTGGCCGACGGCCGTTTTCTCACCGTTGGCGAGGCTCGCCTAACCCACTCGATCCGGTCCCAGTTCGACCACCTCGGCATCGCCGCCGGGCAGGCTGATCCGTACCGTGGTGCCGTCCACCGCAACATCGATGCCTTCGGCAAGCGCTTCCGGCCGGAGCGCGTCCCGGGTGATCAGTACGGCGCTCACCAGCACGAGCGGGTCGCCGTGGTGCCGAGCCGTCAGGTACGGCGTCGCCGAGTGCGCACCGAACGCATTCGCGCCCAGTCCACGGTGGATGCCGGCTTCGTCGTACCCGTGCAGCCCGACCACCGCGGACAGCAGGCCCTCATCGTTCCGTGCGGCCGCCGAACGGGTGCCGACGGTTGCCTCAGGCAAAGACTCTCCGGCGACCGCGAAGCCGCCGCTGCGCACCAGCGCCCCGGCCGGTCCTTCGACGAGTGCACACCGGATCTCCCAGCCGCCGTGAACGACCGACGCGGTCTCGATCCGCCACGGACCGTCCGGTCCCAGCCACGCCTTGTGCCACGAGGACGCCGTACGCCCGGTCACGGCGATCCGCCGGATCCGGCCGCGCGAGCTCGACCGCCCGTCCGCGTCGACCAGCGAGATCAGGTTGTCGATCCGCGGCGCGTGGTCGGCCAGCTCCGGACCGGCGTGGTTCGCGTACGCGAGCCGGTTGTAGTGCGCGTCGCCCTCCGGCTCCACCCCTTCCGGCTCGGCCAACGGCGCGTGGTCGGCCCCGTGGTTCACCAGTTGCACCACCTGGTCGTGCCGGCTCGCGTGCACGATCCACCCCGGCGCCGGCATGGCCCGGACCTGGTCGGCGTCGTCGAGCGGCACCGAGTCCTCCGGGTCCGTCCACACCGGGTGCTCCGGCGGCAGCACGAGCCCGATGAACCCCTTCGAAGCCCAGTACGGCGAGCCAGGACCGGAGTACTGCTGGGTGGTCGGCAGGAAGGTGTCGTACCACCCGAGCGTCAGCAGCCCACGCTCGTCCGGCACTCCGTGCTGCACGAAGTGCCGCGCGATCCCGGAGCAGAGCCGCCGGGTCTGACCGGGCGTCAACGGGTTGGCCTCCAGCAGCTCACCCATCCAGTACGGCGTGGCCGCGGCCATCCGGTAGGTCAGTGAGCGGCCCTGGTACACCGGCGCGCCGTCGTTGCCGACCAGGTGCACCGCGTCCTCCAGGAAGAGCCGCAGGCGCTCGCGGTACAGCTTCAGCCGGTCCTCGTACTGCGCACCGGGCGTGGCAGCCGCCATCCGGGTCCACAGGCCGGGGTAGAGGTGCATCGCCCAGCCGATGTAGTTGTCGAAGTTCTGCCCGTCGCCGTCGGAGTACCAGCCGTCGCCGACGTACCAGTCCTCGATCCGGTCCAGCCCGCCGTCGATGTCCTCCTGCGAGTACGGCGCTCCGACGGACGCGAGGAACTGCTCACTCACGACCTGGAACAGCCGCCAGTTGTTGTCGTGGGTCGTCGACCCGTTGAACCCGCCGAGCCACTCCGCCACGTGCTCCTGCGCCCGGGTGTCCAGCCGGTCCCAGATCCACGGACGCGTCTCGTGCAGCGCGACCGCGATCGCGGCCGCCTCGACCATCTGCTGTGAGCGCGGGGTGAGCCGCAGCCAGGCCTCGGGGTGGTCGGGGTCGGCGCCGTTCGCCACGCCGCGCGCGTACCGCTCGATCAGCTCGTCACACCCCTTGCCCTGCACCCCGGCGATCCGGAAGGCGGCCAGCATGAAGGAGCGGGCGAACCCCTCCAGCGCGTCCGAGGCCGTTCCCGACCGGCTCGGCCGTCCAGGCAGTGCGATCAGCGACGCGCCCGGTGAGAAGTACGGCACCAGCGAGTCGAGCAGGTGGTCGGCCAGCGCCTCCCAGTGCGCACGACTCCACCCGGTCTGACGAGACAGCACCCGGTCGGTATCCGGCAGGACGAGGCGGGTCATGCGATTCTCCCGAGGTCGCTGGGCGTGATGGCGTGGTGGAGCGGCTTGCCGGCGCTGAGGCGCTCGAGTTCGCTGACGGCCAGTTCGCCCAGTCGGGCGATCTCGTTGCCGACAGCACCCGCCACGTGCGGGGTGACGAAGACGTTCGGCAGGTCGAGCAGTGGTGAGTCCGGCGGCAGCGGCTCCGGATCGGTCACGTCGAGCACCGCGTCGATCCGGCCGGCGACGCACTCACGCTCCAGCGCGGCCGCGTCGACGATCTTGCCGCGGGCGGTGTTGATCAGCACCGAGCCGTCCCGCAACAGCCCGAGCAACCGTGCGTCCACCAGCCCGGCGGTCTCCGGAAGCAGGGGAGCGTGCACGCTGACGATGTCGCTGCGGCGGAACAGTTCGTCGTTCCCGACCAGTTCGGCGCCGAGCCCGGCGGCCTCGGCGGCCGTCAGGTACGGATCACTGATCAGCACGTGCAGGTCGAAGCTCCGCAGCCGCTCGGCCACCATCCGGCCGATCCGCGAGGCCCCGAGCAGGCCGACCGTCGTACCGTAGCTGCCCGGCATCCCGTGCGGGTCGGCCTTCGTCCGCGACGTCCGGTACTGCGCCGCGAGCCGGAACGCCCGCTTCCCGGCCAGCACGATCGCGGCCACGGTGAACTCTGCCACCGGCAGTGCGTTCGCGTGTGCCGCCGAGGACACCTGGATCCCCCGCTCGTACGCCTCCGGCGCGACGATCGCCTTCACCGTGCCGGCCGCGTGCAGGATCGCCTGCAGCTTCGGCGCGGCGTCCAGCACCTCCGGGCCGATCCGCGGGCACCCCCACCCGGTCAGCAGTACGTCGACCTCGGGCAGCGCGGCCGCGATCGCGGGGTCGTCGAGGAACGTCGTACCGGGGCCGACCGGCAGCACGGTCGCGACCGCCTCCAGCCGGGCGCGGACCCGGGGGACGAGGACGCGATCGCGGCTGGCGTCGTTCATGGCCAGCATCACGGTCAGGGCGGAATCTGGTTCGCTGCTCACGCGAGCAACTTAGCAAGCGCTTTCCAAACCTGTCTGCCCCAGGGCCGGATTGTGAAAAGACGCTGAAAGGTCTGTTCAGCCGGAATGCCGTCCCGGGGCCGGGCGTTGTCACCTCGAGAGGGCAGGATAGAGGGGCCTACCCGCCCTGTTGGCTGACGTGTGAAGGAGACGACGATGCTGCGACCGGACGACCTCTACGAGATCGTCGACGAGTCGGTGGCGACCGGCCCGGCGGCGACGCCGAAGGTGCTGGTGCATTCGCTGGACGGATTCATGGACGCGGGTCAGGCGGGCCGGGTCACGGCCGACCACCTGCTCGAGGTGCTGGACAGCCGGCTGCTCGCGCGGTTCGACGTCGACCTCCTGCACGACTACCGGGCCCGGCGGCCCGAGGTGACGTTCGCCGAGGACCGGTTCATCGACTACACCCCACCGCACCTGAACCTGCACCTGCTGAAGGACGACGCGGGGGTCGAGTTCCTGCTGCTCGAGGGCGTCGAGCCGGACAACCACTGGAACCGGTTCGCCGGCGCCGTCCGGCAGCTGATCGAGCGCTACAACGTGACGCTGACGATCGGCGTCCACGGGATCCCGATGGGCGTCCCGCACACCCGTCCGCTCGGCCTGACCGCGCACGCGACCCGGCCCGAGCTGGTGACGCGCTCGAACATCTGGGACGGCGAGATGCGGCTGCCCGCGAGCGCCGGCACGATGCTGCAGGTGCGCCTGGGCGAGGCCGGCAAGGACGCGATGGGCTTCGCGGTCCACGTCCCGCACTACCTGGCCGAGAACCGTTTCCCGGGTGCCGCCCTGGCCCTGGTGCACGCGATCTCCGCCGCGACCGGCCTGCTCCTCCCTAGCAAGGCCCTGCTCGACGAGGCCGCCGTCACCGGCCGCCTGGTCGACGAGCAGGTCGAGGCCTCGGAGGACGCGACCGCGGTGGTCAACGCGCTCGAGACGCAGTACGACGCGGCCGCCGGCTCAGTCAGCCGCGGCAGCCTGCTGGCCGGCTCGACGCCCTCGGCGGACGAGCTCGGCGCGGAGGTCGAGCAGTTCCTGGCCGAGCTCAACCGCGAGGACGACAAGTAGGGCTCAGACGGCGACGGCCTGCCGGCGCGAAGACGGCGTCAGCAGGTTGTCGACGCTGAACCGTCCCGCGCCGACGACGGCCAGGGTCAGCGACAACAGTCCGAGCGCGGCGACCAGCTCCCAGCCGCCTTCGGAGACGAAGACGCCGTTGGACAGGTGCACGAACGCGAGCGCCCCGACCATGTCCAGTGCCAGCAGTACGCCGACCACCGGGGTGAGCACGCCGAGGATCAGCGCGGCCCCGCCGAGCAACTCGATCCCGGTCGCGTAGTACGCGGACAGCGTCGGGGCGGGCACGCCCATCTGCTCGAAGCCCGCGGCGGTGCGGTCCAGCCCGTTGGTCTGGAACTTCTGCCAGCCGTGGGCGATGAAGACGACCCCGAGCCCGATCCTCGACAGCAGCAGGACCAGGTCGCGGGCGGCGGCCGAACGGAGCAGTTTCACTAGCCTTCTCCTTCAATCAAACGACTCATGGTTGAGGGCTCAACGATACGCGGTGCGACCGAAAGTTCACCGAAAGCGGCCGAGTGACCGTCTCCACACGACGTACGGCGTTCGCGACCGGCCGGACCTGTCAGGATGAGGCATGCCTGAGTCGCTGGATGATTTGGTCGGCCTGCTCGACCTGGAGAAGATCGACGTCGACCTGTTCCGCGGGCGCCAGCCGCAGACCGCGATGCAACGGGTGTTCGGCGGGCAGGTGCTCGGGCAGGCGCTGGCGGCGGCGAGCCGGACGGTCGAGCCGGAGCGGATCGTGCACTCACTGCACGGCTACTTCCTGCGCGGCGGCGACACGTCCGTGCCGATCATCTACCGCCCGGAGCCGACCCGGGACGGCGGTTCGTTCAGCAGCCGCCGCGTGGTCGCGTCGCAGAACGGCAAGCCGATCTTCTACATGTCGGCGTCGTTCCAGCGCCCGGAGCAGGGCCTCGACCACCAGGACCCGATGCCGGACGACCTGGTCGCGCCGGATGAGGCCCCGACGCTCGCTGCCGTCCTCGAGGCGCGCTCCGGCCGGAAGGCGGCCGACTGGGACAAGGAGTGGGCCGCCCTCGACGTCCGGCTGGCCGGGGTGACCGGACGCCAGTTCTGGATCAAGGCCGCCGGCAAGCTGCCCGACGACCCCGCCCTGCACGCCTGCGTGCTGGCGTACGCGAGCGACCTGACGTTGCTCGGGGCAAGCTTGCTGCCGCACGGCATCGTCATCGGCGACCGCCGCATCCAGCCGGCGTCGCTCGACCACGCCCTCTGGTTCCACCGCCCGTTCCGCGCCGACGAGTGGCTGCTCTACGACCAGGCCTCGCCGTCCGCGTCCGGCGCCCGCGGCTTCGCCACCGGCCGCCTCTTCACCGAACACGGCCACCTCGTCGCCTCGGTCGCCCAGGAGGGCCTCATCCGCCCGGTCGGCCTGGACCTCGACTGATCTCTGCTACCGTGGAGGCATGTTGCAGCGCGCTGTAGTCACGACGACGCCGGAGTCCGTCCCGGCGCGCTGACACCTACTGTCCGACAAAGCCCCGGGGCGAGTGCCCCGGGGCTTTCTCGTGCCCGCTGGCTCCTCGCCCCAACGTGTTGAGGAGCCACACCATGTACGACCACCGCAAGATCGGCCGCGAGCTCGGCCTGTTCGACTCCGACCCGCTCATCGGCGCGGGCCTGCCCTACTGGCTTCCCGCCGGCGCTGCGGTACGCCACGCCTTGGAGAGCTACATCGCCGAAGTGGAGCGAAGAGCCGGCTACCAGCAGGTCTACTCACCCGTGCTGGCCAAGCGCGAGCTCTACGAGATCTCCGGCCACTGGGCGAAGTACAGCGACGACATGTATCCGCCGATGGAGCTGGACGGCGAGCAGTTCGTCCTGCGACCGAGCATCTGCCCGCACCACGCGCTGATGTACCGATCCCGCTCACACAGCTACCGCGAACTGCCGCTGCGGTTCTCCGAGTTGGGCGGGCAGTACCGCGCCGAGCTGTCCGGTGCGATCGGCGGCCTCAGCCGGGTCCGCGCGATGCAGTTGAACGACGCGCACATCTTCTGCCGCCTCGACCAGGTCGCCTCCGAGGCCGGCCACGCACTCGGTCTGATCAACCAGGCCTATCAGGACATGGGCATCCGCGCGTCCCGCTACGTCCTGGCCCTGCCGTCCGATGACGCCGTGATCGGTTCCGCAGAGAGCAAGTACGTCGGTGACGCCGCCAGCTGGGCGCAGGCCGCCGACCTGCTCCGGAGCGTGCTCGACGACGCCGGCGTGGACTACGAGGAGTCGCCCGGCGACGCCGCCTTCTACGGGCCCAAGATCGACATCCAGCTCGCAGACTCGGCCGGACGTGAATTCAGCCTGTCGACCGTCCAGATCGACTTCCACCAGCCGGAGCGCTTCGGCCTCGAGTACGTCGGTGCCGACGGCAACAAGCACCGCCCGGTGATGGTGCACCGGGCGATCGTGGGCAGTATCGAGCGCGCGATGGCCCAGCTGATCGAGGTGCACGGCGGCGCGTTCCCGGCCTGGCTGGCGCCGGTACAGCTCGTCGTTCTCCCGATCTCGGACGACGAGGAGAAGCTCGCCGCCGAGGTGGCGCGACGGGCGTCGGACCGCGGCCTGCGGGTCGAGATCGCGCACGCCGACGAGGGCAGCCTCGGTGCGCGCATCCGGGAGAACCGGCAGGCGCCGTACCAGGCCGTCATCGGCGCGCGCGAGGCCGCGGACGGGCTGCTCGCCGTCCGCGAACGCGGCGGACGGCAGCAGGAGCCGGCCCCGATCGGCGAGGTCCTCGACCGGATCCGAGCGGAGGTGGACGTACTGGCGGACCGCCAGGCCATCGCAATCGATGGTCCCGCAGCAAGCTGAGCGCGTGGACGGGCCGGTGGGCCGGATTGTGATGGCCTGGCGGTTCAGAGGCCCTGGAGCTGTCCGATCAGGTGGATGAGCTCGCGGCGCTCGTCGTACAGGGCGAAGTCGGTGGTCTTGCCGCTCGTCTTGGACCCGAACTGGACCCGGGACGGGAGCAGCAGCGGCTTGCGGAAGTCGACGCGGACCGTGAAGGCGTCCGGGGGCCTGGTGGCGCGCTGGAGCGAGGCGAGTGCGGCGGCCTTGGCCCACATCCCGTGCGCGATCTGGCGGGGGAACCCGAACGCCTGCGCGGTCAGCTTGAACAGGTGGATCGGGTTCCGGTCGCCGGACGCGGCGGCGTACCGGCGGCCGAGGTTGCCGCGCAGGTCCCACCAGGCGGCCGGGTCGACCTCGGGATCCGGCAGCAGGTCGACGGGCGCGTTCTCGTTGCCGGCCGAGCGGCTGAGCAGCGTGGTCAGGTCGGTCCACACCACCTCGCCGTCGACCTTGACCTCGCTGATGATGTCGAAGACCGTGCCCTTCGGATGCGGGCGTTCCGCCGTACTGTGCACCCGGATGGCCGGCTCGGCGTGGATCGGGATCGGCTGCAACTGGGTGATCGTGTTCGACAGGTGCACGATCCCCATCGGCTTGTACGGGAACGACGGGTCGGACATCAGGTCCAGGTGCAGCGGGAAGGCCAGGACGTGCGGGTACGTCGCCGGTAGCGTCGGGCCGGCGGTGAAGCCGGTGACGTCCCGGTACGCGGTCAGGTGGTCCTGGTCGATCGCGGACCGGGGCAGCTCGAGTGTGAGGCCGTCGGCGTCCGGCTCGTAGTCCGCCCGGCGCAGCGTGGCCTTCACGGTCCGGGCGTAGAGCGTGCCGAAGCGCGGCGTGTCGTCGTACTTGCGGGTCGGCATGTCACGCCCCCAGCATGCTCTGGCCGCACACGCGGACCACGTTGCCGGTCACCCCGGCCGAGGCCGGGTCGGCGAGCCAGGCGATCGTCTCGGCCACGTCGATCGGCTGCCCGCCCTGCTGCAGCGAGTTGATCCGGCGTCCGACCTCACGGATCGTGAACGGCACCTTCGCGGTCATCTCGGTCTCGATGAACCCGGGCGCGACCGCATTGATCCGGATCTGCCGCTCGGCCAGCTGCGGCGCGAGCGCCTGGACCAGGCCGATCACGCCGGCCTTGGAGGTCGCGTAATTCGTCTGGCCGTTGTTGCCGGCGATCCCGGCGATGCTCGCGATGCCGATGACCGACCCGCCGTCCCTCAGGGTCCGGGACTCGACCAGGTGGTGCGTGATCCGCTCCGGCGCGCGCAGGTTCACGTCGAGTACGGCGTCCCACGCGTCGGTGCGCATGTTCGCCAGCCGCTTGTCCCGCGTGATCCCGGCGTTGTGGACGACGATGTCGAGACCGCCGTACTGCTCCTGGGCGTGCGCGGCGATCCGCTGGGCCGCGTCGACCGCGGTCACGTCGAGCAGCAGCTCGCTGCCGCCGATCCGGGAGATCACCTTGCGCAGGGCGTCCGCGTTCTGCGGTACGTCGACGCCGATCACGGTCGCGCCGTCCCGGGCGAGCGTGTCCGCGATCGCCGCCCCGATGCCGCGGGCCGCGCCGGTGACCAGGGCGACCTTGCCGGACAGCGGCCGACCGGGGTCGTTGCTGACCAGGGGACCGGTCCCGACCCGGGCGACCTGACCGTCGACGTACGCCGACTTGGGGGAGAGGAAGAAGCGGAGCGTCGAGTCCAGCTGCTCGTGGGCGTCGGGGGCGACGTACACGAGGTTGACCGTGGCGCCGCGCTTCACCTCCTTGCCGAGGCTGCGGGTGAAGCCTTCGAGGGCGCGCTGGGCGATCTGCTGCTCGGCCGACTGCGCGAGCTCCGGCGTCCGGCCGACCACGATCACCCGGCCGGCGGGCGCGAGCTGGCGGATGACGGGGGAGAAGAAGCGCTGCAGGCTGGTCAGCTCCGCGGTCGAGGTCGCGCCGGTCGCGTCGAACACGAGCGCCTTCGGCCGGATCTCGCTCGACGCGATGCCTTCGGTCGCCGTACTGAAGGAGGCGCCGACGTCCCGGAGCAGGGCCTGGATCGCCTTCCCGGCGTCGGTCTCGCCGATCGCGCCGAACACCACCGGCCCGTCGATCACCGGCGCACCCTCGGTCCAGCGGGGCAGGGGAGTCGGGTCGGGCAGACCCAGGTTCTTCACCAGGGTCTGGCCGAGCGGCGTCCGGGTGAAGGTCTGGTAGCGGTCCGTCATCTCAGCTCCTACTTCTCGAGGATGGCGACGACACCCTGGCCGCCCGCGGCGCAGATCGAGATCAGGCCCCGGCCGCCGCCGTTCTCGTCCAGTTGCTTGGCCAGCGCGGCGACGATCCGCCCGCCGGTCGCCGCGAACGGGTGACCCGCGGCGAGCGAGCTGCCGTTCACGTTCAGCTTGTCGCGGTCGATCTCGCCCAACGGCGCGTCCAGGCCGAGCCGTTCCTTGCAGAAGATCGGATCCTCCCATGCTTTCAGCGTGGACAGCACCTGGGACGCGAACGCCTCGTGGATCTCGTAGTAGTCGAAGTCCTGCAGCGTGAGACCGGCTCGCGCCAGCATGCGCGGGACGGCGTACGCGGGCGCCATCAGCAGACCTTCCGCACCCTTCACATAGTCGACCGCCGCCGTCTGCGAGTGCGTCAGGTAGGCGAGCGGCCGGAGCCCGTGCTGCTCGGCCCACTCGTCGGTGGCCAGCAGTACGGCGGAGGCGCCGTCGGTCAGCGGGGTCGAGTTGCCGGCCGTCATGGTCGCGGTCTCACCCTTGCCGTACACGGTCTTGAGCTTGGCCAGCTTCTCCGGCGTGGTGTCCGGGCGGAGGTTCTGGTCCTTCTCCAGGCCGAGGTACGGCGTGATCAGGTCCTGCTGGAAGCCGCGGTCGTAGCTGGCGGCCAGGTTCACGTGGGAGCGGTACGCGAGCTCGTCCTGCGCCTCGCGGGTGATGCCCCACTCCAGCGCGGTCAGCGCGGCGTGGTCGCCCATCGACTTGCGCGTCCGCGGCTCGGCGTTCCGCGGGATCTCGGGGACGACGTCCTTCGGCCGGACCCGGGCCAGCACCTTGAGCCGGTCCTGGAAGCTCTTGGCCCGGTTCAGGTCGAGCAGAATGCCGCGCAGCCGGTCGTTGACGGCGATCGGCGCGTCGCTCGCGGTGTCGACCCCGCCCGCGATCCCGGCGTCGATCTGGCCGAGCGCGATCTTGTTCGCGACCAGGATCGCCGCCTCCAGCCCGGTCCCACAGGCCTGCTGGATGTCGTACGCCGGGGTCGTCGGCGCGAGCTTGGAGCCGAGGACCACCTCGCGGACCATGTTCCAGTCGCGGGCGTGCTTGAGGACCGCGCCGGCGACCACCTCGCCGAGCTCCTGACCGCCCAGCCCGGTCCGGTCGACCAGACCGTTCAGGGCCGCGGTGAGCATGTCGGAGTTGGACGCGTGCCGGTACGTCTTGTCCTGCCTGGCGAAGGGGATCCGGTTGCCTGCGACAACGGCCACCCTGCGGGTCTCGGTCACGATTTCTCTCCTGCTCTGGTGGAGCGCCTGGGTAGTGCCTTACGACCTACTGCGGTTGCGAGCGTGGCGGTGATCGCGGTCGACCGGACGGTGGCGACATCGGCATGATGCACGACCGGGTGCCCCGGCTGCCCGCTCGACACGATCAGGCCGACTCTTGCCATGTGCAACGATCCGAGCGTCTGGGTGTAGAGGTGGTTGGCCAGATAGTCGGTGTCGACCTCGTCGAACACGCCCGCCCGCTGCCCGGCCTTCAGGATCGCCGCGATCCGCTCCAGCGCGGTCGCCATCGCCGTACCGAGCTTGGTCATCACCGGCTCGGTGATCTCGCCGAACAGCTCCTCGCCGGTCCGCCTGAGCAGGCTCATCGCGCAGTCGGCGAAGGCCGGATACTCCAGGCAGAAGTCGACGAAGACCTCGCTGAGCTGCCGCAGCCGGTTGAGCGGGGTCCGCCGGGCGTTGTCCGTCTGGGACAGCCGCTCGTCCAGCTCGCCCAGGTAGTCGACCAGGGTGAGCGCGAACAGCTCTTCCTTGCCGGCGAAGTGCCGGTAGATCAGTGCCTTGTTGATGCCGACCCGTTTGGCGATATCGTCGATCTGGGCGTCGATCGTGCCTCGCTCGTCGAACAGCTCACGGGTGGCCCGGATGATGTCCCGCTCCCGGTCGCGACGACGCTCCGCCGTGGTCCGGCGGCGTCCGATCGCGAGCAGCGCGGAGCTCATGGATCGATCTTAGCCACAGTGGTACCCCTGGCTGCAAACGACAGTTACACTCGTGGGTAACATCGCCGTTGCCTGCTCTGCACTTCTGCTCTGCTCTTCTGCTTTGTGAGGATCTTTGATGAGTGACCCCATGGTGTCCGCCGACGTGATGGCGCTGGCCGGCGAGCTCGGCGCCGAGCGCTCGAAGCCGGGCTGGAGCGCCTTCTCGCTCGCCCTGAACGACGAGCAGCGCGAGATCCGCGACTGGGCCCACACGTTCGCCGCCGAGGTGATCCGCCCGGCCGCCGCCGAGTGGGACGAGCGCGAGGAGACCCCGTGGCCGGTCATCCAGGAGGCCGCGAAGATCGGGCTGTACGGCCTCGACGCCAACGTCAACCTGTTCGTCGACCCGTCCGGGCTGCTGATGCCGCTCGTCCACGAGGAACTGTTCTGGGGTGACGCCGGGATCGCGATGTCGCTCAAGGGCACCGGCCTCGCGTCGTCCGCGATCTTCTCCAACGGCACGCCCGAGCAGTGGAGCCAGTGGATGGGCCGGTGCTACGGCACGCCGGACGACGTCCGCGTGGCCGCCTTCTGCTCGTCGGAGCCGGGAGCGGGGTCGGACGTGTCCGCGATCCGTACGCGGGCGACGTACGACGAGATCACCGACGAGTGGGTGATCAACGGGCAGAAGGCGTGGGCGACGAACGGCGGGATCGCCGACATCCACGTGGTGGTCGCGACGGTCGACCCGTCCCTCGGGACCAAGGGGCAGGCGGCGTTCGTCGTACCCAAGTCGGAGGTGCGCGGCCTGCAGCAGGGGACCAAGCTGCGCAAGCACGGGCTGCGCGCGTCGCACACCGCGGACGTCTTCTTCGACAACGTCCGCGTCCCGGCCGGCAACGTCCTCGGCGGCAAGGACAAGCTCGACGAGCGGCTGGCCCGCGCCCGCTCGGCGCAGTCGACCGGTCAGGCCTCCGGCCGCAACGCCTCGATGGCCACCTTCGAGATGACCCGTCACATCGTCGGCGCCCAGGCGATCGGGATCGCGCGGGCTGCCTACGAGGTCGCCCTGGAGTACGCCAAGGGCCGCGAGCAATTCGGCCGCCCGATCATCGACAACCAGGGCATCGCCTTCAAACTCGCCGACATGGCCCTGGAGATCGACGCCGCCCGGCTGCTGGTCTGGCGCGCCGCCAACATGTCCGCCGCCCTCATGCGCGGCGAAACCCCCGACTACCGCCACGGCGAAGGCTCCATGGCCAAACTCAAGGCCGGCGAGGTCGCGGTGAAGGTCACCGAAGAAGCCATCCAAATCCTCGGCGGCAACGGCTACACCCGCGAATACCCCGTAGAACGAATGCACCGAGACGCCAAGATCTACACCATCTTCGAAGGCACCTCCGAAATCCAACGGTTGGTCATCGCCCGAGCCATCTCCGGCATGCGCATCAGATAGGTGTTTGTGCAGGTCAGAGGCTGATTTCAGGGTGGTCGACAGACTGGCCGTCGTCTGGTTCCCAGTGGGTCGTGGGGGACCGGTCGGCGGCCAGCTCCGTCACAGCTCCGTGAGCCTCCATCGCGAACAACCGGGCCAGCCGCGAGTCAACAGCCTTCCGCGCCCGCTCATGCGACGAAGGAAGCATGTGGGTGTACAGCCGGAGCGTGAACCCGGGATCGCCGTGGCCCAGGTACTGCGCCAGCTCCTTGATGTTCACGCCGTCCGCCAGGGTGATGCTCGCGTAGTAGTGCCGAAGGGCGTGCATCCCGTTCTCTCGGCTCGAGAAGTAGTGCCGCCTTCCCCGTGCGTCCTTCGACGGCTCAGGTATGACGCCAGCGTGGAAGAGCGCCGGCTTCCACACGAGCTCGTCGTACGTCCGAGCCCGGATGTGCTTGTCGTCGGTCCAACGGAACAAGAGGTTGACCGTGAGCGGCTTCCCGTCGACCTTCTCCCACGGCAAGGTGTACGGCCGAGGCTTCGCGGTCTCGATGTACTCCGTCAGCATGAGGGCCACACCCTCTGACATCGGCACGGTCCGCTCAGTGTCATTCTTCGGCAGAGCGAACACGAACTCCCGACCCAGCTTCTTCGCCTGCCGCCGAACTCGGATGACCATCTCCTCGAAGTCGACATCCTCCTCGGCAAGACCGAACAGCTCACCTTGCCGCAGCCCGCACGCAGCACCGATCGAGGCGATCGGCCTGTACGGCAGCGGATGCCCCTCGACGATCCGCAGCACAACCTCGTCGCTCCAGGCGGTGGTCTTCCCGCCCTTCTCCGCCGGCACCTTGACCACTCGCGCCTTCGCCGGATTCCGCTTGATCGCCTCATCATCGACGGCAACCTCCAGCGTCCCGTGCAGCACGAGGTACGCCGTACGCGCCGTAGACGATTCGAACCGCGCATCCAGCCCAGCCACCCACGCCGCGATCTCCGAAGGCTTGATCGTCCGCAACTGCCGCCGCCCAAATACGGGTACGACGTGCAGCCGCAACGACGACTCGTACTTCAGGGCAGTAGCCGGATCCACCACCCGTGAAGCGAGCCACCTCTCGGCAACCTCCTCAAACCGAACCTTCCCAGCCTCCGGATCGATGTACTCCCCACGCTCCCGATCCGTCTCCGTCGCAGCCCCACGCCGCTCCGCAGCCGTCTTCGTCCCAATCGCCGACCGCTCCCGCCCCTCCGGATCCACCCACCCCGCCAACCACCGCTTCCCCCGCCCCCACTTCGCAGTCCGAACCCGCTCGATCGAGCCGTCGGCCTGCTTCACCGCCCGAGTCCACTGATCCTTCACGTAAGCCATTGCCGCGCCTCCACTCGTCGCCGATGTGCGGCAGCTCAACGTCTGGAGAACGGAGGAATTGAATAGTCGCCGCGTCGTACGGCGGCAGCGCGCCGCCGACTCAGCCGCGCGCGGACTTCAGCGCGAGCGCCCAGGGATAGCGCTCCAACGCAATGTCACCGGTCCGATGCGGATGCGGCTCGAACTCACCCGGCCCGAGCAGAACCCGAACACCTGCTTCACGCAGCGCCTCGACACTCCGGACAAAAGAGAGATTGCTCGCCAACGCCTGATTGACGAATGGGAGTACGACGATCCGCACCCCCAGCCCCATGAGCTCGGCCAGCTGCGTCAGCACATAGTTGTCCGCGATCCCCGCGGCCCACTTGTTGATTGTGTTGTACGTCGCCGGAGCAACGATCACCGCGTCAGGCTGCGGCGTCGGGGTGGTTCCGCTCCTGCGGTACGTCGTTCGAACTGGATGACCAGTCAACTGTTCGAGCGAATCCGTGTCCAGGAAGTGCTCGACAGCGCTCTCAGTAGCAACGCAGTAGACGTCCAACCCGCCGTCGTGGGATAGGGCAATCAGCTCGTGAACTCGCTTGGCAGGCCCTGCGCCGCAGATGAACAGTTGGAGCACGCCTCGGTCCGTCATCCTGCGAGACCTGACCGTGTCGGCACGCTCTGGAGCGTCAAAGACCACACCACCTCTCGCGCTGACGTCGTCGCCTGGGATCAAGCGAAAGATTAGCTGTGGGTACGCTCCCGCGTTAGAGGTGCGCCGCGCTGCGTCCGCTCAGGCGCAGGGTCGCCGAGCGGACGCAGCTTCGGGGCAGGAACGCCAATCCGACTTAAGTGAGGTCATCGGCCAGCGCTCCCGGTGGAGTGGCGGAACGGACGCGGAGTGCAGGGGACTTGAGGAGAACGAGGGATGTCCCCTCAGCACGTCCGCTCCGCCGGCCTGGTGGCGATCAGGACCTCGTGGGTGCAGTGGCGGAGGTGGTCTCTGATCTTCAGTGGGTGTCCGAGTGCGGCGAGGTGGTGCAGTCTTGGTACGACGAGGGGCTGACCTTCGGAGTCCAGGAGTGATTCGAGAAGGTCGAAGGCCGTGCTGGGTGGTCCGGGCTCTTCGACGTATACCTTGGTGAGCTGCAGCCCATGCTCGCTGGCGAACGCCATCAGCTGTCGACGGATCGCAAGGAGTTCGCCTGTGTTGCGCACAAAGGCCATCGAGATGAACCCGAGGGCTGGCGTAGCCGGCATCTGCGCCACTCGTCCCTTACGCCGGCTAGCAGCCGACCACGATCGTGATGCCGTTGGACTCAAGTCGCTGACGTACCGATGACGGGTCGCCGGCCACCTCAAGGTGCTGGATGTTGGGTGTGATGATCATTCGCTGGGCTTCCTGCATAACGACCGCGAGCAGATCGTGGAACGCCTCCGGTGATGTCTCGATCTCCTCGACGTGAATCGCCACGAGCTGTGCATCACGAGCCTGGGCTGCCTCGACGACGAGCTTGCGTGCCGTCGCCAGCTCGAGCTCATTCATGAGGAAGTGCTTCCGGATGTATCCGTACGCGCGCATGGCGTCGCCCCGCTCGCTGTGGTCGGTAGGTGGGAGAGCGCTGGTCATCTGTCCGACCGCCGTGTCATTCGTTCCGGCTAAACAGGTCTCGCGCCAAGTCCCTGACCATTGCGATGGTCAAGCCCGCGGTCAGGCAGATCACGATGAACAGCGGCAGCGTCATGGTGGGAAGTCCCTTGTAGTCGTTGTAACGCTCTGTATCCACACCATGGCCCTCTGACGGAAGCCACCACTACAGGCAGTGCTCATCGAGCCGACCTATCGGTAGTGCCGATAGACGCGCCGGATGCGCTCGGGCTAACTTCGCAGAGCCGCCTAGAGACAAGGAGTGACGATGACGGCACCGCAGCCGCTGCTCGACTCCTCCTGGTGGGATCAGCCGGAGCTGCGTCCTGTCCTGGCGTCGCGTGACGTGGCGGGGATCTTCCGCTGGTTGCAGCGCCATGGCTGGAGCCAGACGCAGATCGGTGCGCGCACGTACCAGTCCCAAGGCGAGGTCTCCGAGATCCTCAACGGTCGCCACGTCAAGGCGTACGACGTCCTTGAACGCGTCGCCGATGCGTTCGAGATTCCGCGCGGACGGATGGGGCTTGCGTACGCCTCATCGAGCCGAGCCGAGGCTGGTGAATCGCGCAAACTGACCAGCGATGATCGCAGGAACTTCGCTGGTGCCGTGGCGAGTGTGGCGTTCGGCTCGGTGAACGATCAGGCTCGAAAGTGGCTGCCCGACGTACCCAGCAGCGTGGCCTCTGTGCCGTCGGTGATATCCGAGACCGACGTGGAACAAGTCGTGTCGATGACCGCCGAGTTCCGCAAACTCGATCAGCGGTACGGCGGGGGAGCAGCGGTCGACGCTGCCCGTGGTTTCTACGGCTACGCAAGGCGGATGATCCACTCGACCGCCGATCAGCGCACGCACCGCGACCTCAAGGTGTCCTTGGCGGACTTCAGCAGCATGCTCGGATGGTCATTCCACGACATTGGCGACCAAGCCGCAGCACGACGCTTCCTCATGAACGCACTTGTGCTCGCGAAGGACGCGGAGGAGCCGTCGCTGGCAGCGTCGATTCTGTACCGCCTGGGCCGGGTGAGTATGCAAGAGGCCCAACCGGTGGAGGCTTTGAAGATGCTGCAACTTGGCCAACTCGCGGCGCAAGACGCCGGCGATCCGGCCGAGGTCGCGAGACTGCACGCCAACGAAGCCTTGGCGTATGCGATGCTCGGCAAGCATGACCATGTAGTCGATGCTCTCGCTCGTGCAGAGCACGAGATGGGCCGTGCCGACAAGAGCCGAGTATCCCCATGGACGACCCTGTATTTCACGCCAGGCGACTACACCGGACATCAGGCGCTGGTGTACAACTCGCTGTCGGGCTACGCCAAGGATGATGCCCAGGCCCGCGAGTACGCCGTACGCGCCGTCGCATTCGCGCAGCAGGCGATCAGCGAATCCGGCCCGGACAGATCACAGCGAAGCCGGACCTTCGATCGGATCATCTTGTCAACGAACCTCTTGCGTACGAACGAGCTGGACGCCGGCATCGACATCGCTCGAGACGTAATCAGCGAAACGCAGCATCTCCGCAGCGGCCGCGGTATGAGCCGCCTCGCCGAGATCGGCACCGCAGCCTCACAACACACCGACAACTCGGATGCTGTGGACCTCGTACATCAGCTCGATTCCGTCCGCAAAACCGCGCCGAAGGCTCTCACCGCATGACCAATCTGTCCCCAGAGCTCGACCAGCGGCTGAAACACGCCCTCAAGGGCATCTGCCAAGAAACCGGCCTGCTCCCGGACGAAGCCGACCTCATCAAGTACACGAACAACGCCGTCTACCGCCTTCCCAGCCAAGGCGTTGTCGTCAGATTCGGCGCCGGCGATCTAGCGAGCCAACGCGCCGACCACGTCGCCCACATTGCCAGCTGGCTCGAACACAACGAGGCGCCCGCTGTCAGACTTGTTCCAGGCATGACCCAGCCGATCTTGTTCGAGAACTACTCAGCAACAGTCTGGCAGCTGCTCGAAGGCAGCAATCCCGCATGGACCGGCGCCGAACTAGCGGCGCCGCTGCTCGGCTGGCACAAGCTTGAACCGATGCTCGGCCTCAGACGTTGGGACCCCTTCAGCAGTGCACGTAGCCGTCTGGCCATGGCGGACGGCCTGGCCGCTGACGATCACGCGTGGCTCACTCAGCAATGGGCCACCATCGAAGCCGAGTACCGAGCTCTGGTGCCGGATCTCCAGATGGGACTGCTCCACGGAGACGCCTACATCGGCAACCTCCTGCGCGAACCCAACGGCAGATTCGTCCTCTGCGATTTCGACGGCACCAGCATCGGCCCGCTCGCGTATGACCTAGTAGTAGCCGCAGTCAGCGCCCTCCGCTTCGGTGCCACTCAAGACCACGATGCGCTAGCGACCACCTACGGCCTGGACGTAACTACCCTTCCCGCGTGGCCGATCCTCCGCCGCATCCGAGAGCTAGTACTGGTCACCAGCGTCATCACAGACCTGCGCAACCGTCCCGACATCGCGAGGGTCCACGCGCACCGGCTAGCCACTCTCAGATCAGGCGCCAACGAACTGTGGCACCGCTACAAGTGACGGCTCAGAAGAGCGTCGCGGCCGGCTCATCCGCGACGCTGTTTGTTGCGGCCGTGCCGACTGTGGCATCCAGCAAGTCGGCGAGTCTGAGCGGCCCGCGGCCGAGAGACGTCGCCAAATGAGACAGGAGCCGCGCGCAGACGAGCGCGTCATAGGTCGCGCGGTGCGGCGCGAGGTCGGCCGGTAGTCCGCGGGCTAGCCCATACGCATCAACAAGCGCCCCGAGCTGGTATGAGTCGCGGCCCGGAAGCAGTCGTCGGGCGATCTTGAGAGTGTCCACGACACGAGCGGGTTGGAAGCCCGGCAGTGCGCGGCCGAGCACGCCCAGATCGACGCCGGCGTTGTGCGCAACGAACACCTTGTCGCTCAGCGCCTGGCGCAATTCGGCTTCGATGTCGGCAACCGTTGGAGCGTCTACGACCTGATCGTCCGTGATCTTGTGGAACCGTCGGACCATCGAAGTGATTGGCCGGGGCGGGCGAACCAGCCAGCTGCGCGGTTGCCCGATCAAGCCGCCCTTGATCGCGACAATCGAGACCTCGACCAGATCAGGTGGTCGCTGTCCATTGCCTTCGACGTCGACAACGGCCTACTCGAATGCCGTCCACGGGTCGGTAGGTTGCTCCATTGTCGTCAGCTACCTCCCACTATCGTGCCGCCCAGCGAGGTCGGTCGCGTGTGTGCCGTCCTGTGCTGTTGGTGTGTCGAGCCACTCCAAGTCTGCCGCCGCCCGTGCTCCGCCGCTGTATGCGCACCGGCGCGTCGCAGGCACCCGGTGAACCATCGCACGAGTCATCCGGCTGGACCGGAACCACTTCACAAGAGGCAAAGCCCGGACGGGCCAGTGCTCGCGGCTCGGTCGGCCTTGGTGAGTTCATCTCCAAGTTCCAAACGGCCGCCGGGGCCACGGCATCTCGGCAATCAACCGCTTCTGTGCCTGGGAAAACGCCTGTCGCAGCATTGCGTTGGCCTGTTGGAGTTCGGTGACCTGATGCTGCAACCGGTCGACTTCCGCAAGGAGCACGGTGACCTGTTCGGCCTCGACCACCTCTGCCGAGCGGACCCGCCGGCGGCTCCTCCAGTTGCGAAGCCGGCGATCCGAGCAGAAGCGCTGGTCGGATCTTCCCGCGGTGTAGGTGTCGGCACAGTGCTCACAGACGTGTTGTCGCGCGGTCAGATCGCGTCCGAACGGAGGTGGCAGGTCGTCCATACCTACTCAACGTGCGGCGCGCGCAGGGTTCGAATACGCGTTGCAGATTGGTGACACGCCTCGAATGCCAGATGTGTGCCGGTGGCGACCTTGCACGAAGGGGACTGGATGCGCGAACGGTCTACGTCGTACGCAGTCATCTAACCGTCGCCGGACGGCGTGAAGCTGACGTGGCGAGATGCTCCAGTTGTCGATATGGCAAAGCCTCCCGCTCGGGAACACGGTGGCTGTGGTCGTGCGACTATCGCTGGAAGATTCCGGCGAGGTCGGTCGCCGCGGAGGTCACACCGGCAACCGTCGCGATTATGGCAGCCCAGAAAACCAGGTTGTCCCTGACGGCGCGCTGTTCATTCGAGGTTTCTGTTTCCTCGCGGAGCGCCCGGCTGGGCCCTGCTGTGATGGTCGGACCACTCCGACCGGACGTCCTTGATCGCGCAGGTCGTTGCCGCCATCCGAAATGAGCAAAGAACTTTGCCCATGTATGGCCCTCGGCGCTGCCGCAACCGAACAAAACGCCGTAACTTCGGTTGGGGCAAGGGTGACCAGCTCTAGTTGTCACGCCACAGGTGTTCGGCGCTTTGATCGCGAACAGCCAGCACGGCACTCCGACAGCGACGCAACCTGTCCACAGGGCAGAGTTCCAGTCGCCGTGAGCGATCGAGTAGATCGAGTACGCGGCGGCTGTAATCATCGTGATGACGACTGCAAAAGCGGTCTCGTGTTTCCTCTGCCGTGACCTGGCCACCTGCCCACCCCGCTACGAGAAGGGATCATGCGGCACCACAGGAACAGCCAGAGGCGCCTTGCCCAGGTATCGTTCCGTGCCTTAGAGAATTCTCTCCCCGACGGCCCGTCCGGGCTCCAGGTCCGGCGTGCCGCGTGTCGCCTGCCATGAGCATGGGACCGCTCTGAGCGGTTTTCTGCCACTACTGCTACTGGCAGGTCCGACGGTCCGACCCGCCCTACCTAGGTGCTGTCGACCGCCCATTCCTGTCTGCTGGCAGCAGCATGATCGGCGGACTCCAATGAATTCTGCGGACGGGCGCTGGCGTCGAGTTGTGGTCCGATGGCTCTATCGGAGCTGTGGCGACGCCGAGTCAGCGCCTGAGGTCCACGCATCATGCCCGGCCCGGCCCGGCTTGTCGGTTCCGGCACGGAGGCGCGGCCTGTCCATCTTCTGTCAGGACCGAGGCTGGGTTTCGTGGAGCAAATTGCGTGCGGCGGATCCTGCTCGCTCCGTAACAGAGTGTGCGGTTATCTCGATGTTCTCGTCGAGACAAGGGGGACATGCGATGGGTCTGATGGATCGACTGCGTAGCCGAGCGGCAAGCCGTGAGGCGACGCGAGCGCAGATGGTCACTGCTCCACGAGTGCATTTGCTGGATGGTGACGACGATCTCGAGGTGGTCGGCGAGATCAACTATCAGGCAGCCCTCTGGGCGATATGTGGTGGACGCCTCGGCCAAAGGGTGCGCTATCCGATCGGGGCTGTGCTTGTTCCTGAGCCGCACAATATCTACGACTCGAATGCAATCGCGGTTGCGGTTGAAGGCAATGTTGTCGGGTACTTGGATCGCCAGACCGCTGCTCTCTACGTCGAGGGACTGCATGAGCTGATGGCATCGTCGGGTGCTTACATCGGGCTGCAGGGGGTCATCGTAGGAGGTGGCTACTACGACGATGGACCAGGACGTCTTGGTGTTTGGCTCGAGCATGACCCACGAGATTTCGGGGTGCGCCGCATGTCTCAGGGCCTAGGTGGCCGACCACTGCCTGGGACCGGAACCATGCGCACCGGTTTCAGCGAGGCATGGCTGACCGATGCGGAGGACGATTCATACGATCTGTCCTGGTTCAACGAGTTGCCAGAGGCCGACCGGCCCGCGATCGCAATGCTGCGGGGGCTGCTTGCGGCCGATCCGGACCCGATCGATCGGCACTTTCAGTTCGCCGAGTTGGAGGCACGGCTGTACCGGTGTCGCGATCTCTACGATTCGGCGCTTGACGAGTTCGATGATGCCTGCAGGCGACACGATGCCGAGATGGAGACAATCTGCCAGGCGTTCATGGCCAAGTGGAGCAGCGTTCCGTTGCTCGAGACCTACCGCCAGATGGCGATCCGGCAGCAGAAGAAGAAGGACTGGGATGCCTGCCTCTGGTGGGCGGAGCGCGGTCTCGCCTTGTACGGCAACGCCGCAGCGCGTGGGGACGCCGTCGAGGATCTCCTCAAGCGCCGAAATCGTGCTCGCCAGAAGCTCGAGGCGGCGCCGGCGCCAAAGCATAGGCCGCCCGTGCAGCCGCCTCCCGAAGCTGCTTCCACCCCGGCGGCTGGCGTGGCGTCCACGGCACATGCGCCAGCCAACGTAGAGATCCTGATCTGTGGGCGCTGCAGCGCCGACTTTGAGCGTCTTCGGGTCCGCGGACGCAAGCCGCAGCTCTGCCCGGCCTGTCGAGTGGTGTCGGAATGAGTTAGATCGATGGCCAGTGTCCAACCCAACAGTGGCGACAGCCGGCCTGGCACTCACCTTCTCCGTCGCAGTCCCGCGACAGTGATGCGCATCGAGCACGGATACGAGGAACTGCTGGCCATGGGACGTCTGACTGCAAGACTTGCAGACAGACACTTCCGCATCCGATCCTGCGATGAGGGCGTGAGATGGTGCTCCTGCAGCGCTGAAATTCGGCCAGCCTGCTCGTTGGCGAGAATACAGCTGACAACTGCCTGGCAGCAGCCGGGCGTGGTCGCTGATCGCGATGTCGCACGTGGCGGTGCCGCACGTGGCGGTGCCGCAGTTTGCTGTCTCAAGTCATCGCGTGCTGCGAGAATAAGCTGAGGCATGGATCGCGGCGGAGCTGCGCCTGACGAGTCACATGCCTACGTCCCTTGACGCCCCGAGTCAGAGCTGTCTGAATACGAATCTTGCTCACGGGCCATCGGAACTGATGTGAGCCGTTGTGCATCGTGCGCGCGGATTGGTGGGAAACGAACACTTGATTGGCTGTCTTGTCGACCACAACGCCTCATGGCGCGTGAAGTTCGAGACATGGGCGCTATCTCTCTCGACCGATGGTTGATTATCGTCGAGATATGAATCTCAACCTCGAATGGAGCCCGCCTCTGAGGTCCCGCCGGGGTGCGCCGAACCGCCTCCGCGGCATCCGAGTCTTCCATGACTTCAATTGGCTGGACGTCTTCCCCGACCGGCGCACGCTCTTCAAGAACGGCGAAATCCTGGCCCGCACAGTTCAGGCTCAGGCCCCAGAGGGCTTGATACCAGCACTGTTGCTGACTCGACGGACCGACGTTCGGCAGGGATTCCTCAAGACCGAAACGCACTTTCTGTTCATTCTGAACATCGATGAGTACCGTCAGACGCCTGGAAATCCGGCCCTGTCGTACATAGCCAATCATCTGGAGGTCGGCGCAGCAAAGCTACGCGAGTTCACCGAACTGGCGGAGTTCGGTGACCCAGACGCTCTTCGTGCGCTCGTGATGCGCCACATGGACGTCGAAGATGTCGTCGCCTGGCTCAACGACGACGCCAGTCGCTTGCAGTCGCTGACGGAGCTCGTCGAGATCGGTGCGCGCAGTCCGGCAACGATGGACGAACTCGTCGACTCCGTCGGAGCGCTCGGTGATCTCGACGAGCGCCAGCTTCAACAGCTCATAGACCTTACGGTCGGCTTGACCGGCGCCAATCATCGCGCAGACCTATTACGCGGTGCGACTTCGGACGAGATCGGACGACGCGCCGCAGGGCTCGTTCTTCATGAACGGATCGCAGACCGTATAGCCGACGCTCGCCGAGCAATCGAGACCTATGAGCACCTGCTGCATACGGACACCACGACCGAGACTCAGATGCAGAAATTCTTGTCAAAGAATCCGTTGCTCTTTGGCCTTGAGTACGCAGCTATCCGACCGCAAACCCGTGGTCCGAGCGGCTCGATGGACTTCATCCTCGAGCGTTTCGATGGCTACAACGACTTGGTCGAACTGAAAAGCCCCGCAGACGTGATCATCAAGGCACCACCGCGCGTGGAGGGTTCTGGTGTGCCGAGCCCGCATCATTACAGTCTCAGCTCGGGACTCGCTCAAGCATTGGCCCAGGCGTTGGCCTACAGAGATCGGTTGACACGTTACGCGAGCGCAGCGGAGGAACTCCACGGGATCTCGAACCCAAGGGACCCGAGACTTCTGATCGTCCTTGGTCGCATGGATCGGCTCGAGGATCATCATCGACTGGTGCTGGATGAGCTCAACAGATCCGTTCATCGAGCGCAGGTCCTGCCATACGACGTTCTCGCTCAGCGTGCCCGAGCAGCCCTCACGAACATTCTAAGGTACATGGGTTCGGACATACACGCGTCTCAGGACTAGGCCGGCTTAGTGGCCTGATGGGCGGATTAGATCTTGACTCAACATCTGTCGGGCGCCTCTCTCAAGTCTCTGCTCGACAGAGGACCAACCGACCGGCCGTGCGCTCCTCTGTGATCTGATTCTGACTTGAGCGACTCTCGTCGCCGCGCGGCCGGACGACGTCGCATCGAGCAGTCGACGGGACCGCCCGTTCGTCGTACGCGTCCAGGTAGGACTCCTCATCGCAAGCACGCTTCCTGACGGCTTTCGAGCCGATCGACACGATCCCGAAAGTTGCTTTTGGCAATCACCTGCTCCGTCACAGCTCCGTGGGACGCTGACAAGCCACGATCACGGTTGATCATCGATGAGATAGATAGCCGTGGTCAGCGGCTATATCCGACCTCCTTCGACTCAGCCAGCGTGAGGCTGGGATAGATCTACACCATCTTCGAAGGCACTTCAGAAATCCAACGCCTGGTGATCGCCCGAGCGATCTCGGGGATGCGGATCAGGTAAACCCACGCGCGTTTCCGCGGGAGCTACTTCGTCGCTTCGCTCCTCAACGCGCCCGCTCCGCGCGCTCCACCCATCCCTGGGCTGCCGCCCGGTGACCATTTGCCGGCTGCCGCCAGCGGCTGCGCTGCCGCGGAGTCGACCTCTCCGGGGCCTGCGTGTTGCGGAGAGGAAACGGCGACCCGAGTGATGCCCGCGACCTAAGGCCGGAGCGCCTTCACCCGTCTGACCGTCGGCGCTAGCGCTGACCTGGCCGTCCTCGACGCCTCCTCCTACCTCCACATGGCCTACCGCCCTGGCGTACCCCTCATCACCCAAAGCTGGCTGGCCGGCCGACCACTACGCTCTGTGCCCGCCGTGAGCCCTTCAGTGCCGGGGTCTTCCAGTTGCTCATCAATGAGTAATGCGGGTTCTCCGTAGCGTGATGAAGTGCGTAACGAATGGTTCGTGGTTGGATCTTTTCGCTTCTTTTTCCGTTGACAGAGAGCGACTTGGGTTACGGTTTGCCACAAGGGGAGAGTCACACATCCGGGGGGCCGGCATGTTCAAACGTTTCGCGACCGCATTTTTCGTTCTCACTACTGCGGTCGCGATGGTGCTGGGCCACGCCGCCGCGCCCGCGCTGGCGGCCGAGGGTGATCCTGCGTCGTCCGTTGTGGCGACGTGGTCCTGCACCAGCAGCCCGTGCCCGTGGGGCCCGTCGGACACCAGCAACACGGCGGTCTGGCCGGCCGCGGCCGAGCCGGTCCGGGCCCGCTACGGCTATACCGTCTCCCACGACGTGTACGCCCCGGCGCCCAAGGTGGCGGGCTGGACAATCACCGTCACCTCCGGCAGTGCCACCGTGTACGCGGGCCCGGCCGACGACTCGCACTCGTCGCTGGCCGCGCTGTCGGCCGGCGACAGCTACACCCTGCCCAGCACGCTGAGCAGCAGCAGCATCGTCAGCGTGCAGGACGGTGGGTCGTTCGCGTACACGATCACCCCCGGCGCCCCAACTGACCCGCCGCCGGCCGCCGGTGACAGCTCGGTGCTGGCCACCTGGAGCTGCACCAGCAGCCCCTGCCCGTCGGGCCAGAGCTACACCAGCAACGCGGGCGTCTGGCCGGCCGCGGCCCAGCCGGTCCGGGCCCGCTACGGCTACACCGTCTCCGCCGACGTCTACGCTCCGGTGTCGAAGGTGGCGGGCTGGAAGATCACCGTCATCTCCGGCAGCGCCACGGTGTACGCGGGTCCGGCCGACGACTCGCACTCGTCGCTGGCCGCGCTGTCGGCCGGCGAGAGCTACACCGTGTCCAGCACGCTCAGCAACAGCAGCATCGTGAGCGTGCAGGACGATGGCGCGTTCCGGGTCAGCTTCACTCCGGGTGATCCGACCACGCCGCCGGCGTCCGGCTATGGTTCGGTGCCGGCCACCTGGAACTGCACCGGCACGCCCTGCCCGTCGGGTGCGAGCTACACCAGCAACGCGGCGGTCTGGCCCGCGACGGTCGAGCCCACCCGGGCCCGCTACGGCTACACCGTCTCCCACGACGTGTACGCCCCGGCGGCGAAGGTGGCCGGCTGGAAGATCACCATCACCTCCGGCAGCGCCGCCGTGTACGCGGGCCCGGTCGGGGACTCGCACTCGTCGCTGGCCGCGCTGTCGGCCGGCGACAGCTACACCGTGTCGAGCAGCCTGAGCAGCAGCAGCATCGTCAGCGTGCAGGCCGGCTCCGCGTTCGAGTACACGTTGACCCCGGGTGGGCCGGTCACGCCCCCGCCGGCCGGCGACGGCGAGGCGGCCCGGGTGACCTGGACCTGCACCAGCAGCCCGTGCCCGTGGGGTCCGTCGGACAGCGGGTACGCCGCCGTCTGGCCGGCCGAGACCGACCCCAGCCGGGCCCGCTACGGCTACACCGCCTCGCACGACGTCTACGCGCCGGCCCCGCAGGTGGCGAACTGGAAGATCACCGTCACCTCGGGCAGCGCCACCGTGTTCTCCGGCCCGGTCGGGGACTCGCACGCGTCGCTGGCCAACCTGTCGGCCGGCCAGAGCTATACCGTGCCGACCACTCTGAGCGGCAGCAGCATCGTCAGCGTGCAGAGCGGTTCGCCGTTCGAGTACGCCTTCGTGCCCGGCCCGCCGGTCCCGCCGACGCCGCCCGACTGTATCGACCCCACCACCTGCGACCCGGTCTCCTGGGTCAACGCCCGCTGGCGCTACGTCGGCACCGGCGAGAACCCCGGTGACTGGTACGGCGGCGTGATCACCTGGCCGGTCGGCACGGCGTACCAGGGCAACGGCCGCTCCGGCGACAACGCGCGCGACGTCTACTCGGTGTCGGGCGTTCCGCTCTACCCGTACATGGGTGCCTGGGCCGACGGGTGCATCGTCCGCGCGGTCACCGGCCGGGTCCTGATCGTCGAGTGGGAGCGCGGTACGGACGAGTGGCGGGAGACCCGCCTGAACCCCGGCCAGGTGCACACCATCTCGCTCAGCGGCTCCGAGGACGGTGCCATGATCGAGACGGACAACAACGTCGAGCCCTTCACGGTCTCGGTGAGCAACTGCACCCCGCGGCCGCTCTCGGAGTCGAACAACCGCCTCCCGGTGGCGAACGCCGGTGCGCCGCAGTCGGTCGTGGCTGGTTCGACCGTGACCCTGGACGGGTCCGGCACCGACGCCGACGGCGACGACCTCACCTACGCGTGGACCCAGACCGGTGGACCGGCGGTGACGCTGTCCAGTACGACGGCGGCGAAGCCGACCTTCACCGCCCCGTCCTCCGCGTCCACGCTGACCTTCAGCCTGGTGGTGCGGGACGGCAAGGCCAACAGCGCGGCGGCGACCACCACGGTGACCACCACGCCGGTCAACCAGGCGCCGGTGGCGAACGCCGGTACGGCGCAGACGGTCAACACGGGTACCACGGTGACACTGGACGGCTCCGGCAGCCGCGACGCCGACAACGACCCGCTGACCTACACCTGGACGCAGACCGGTGGGCCGGCGGTGACGCTGTCCAGCCGGACGGTGCAGAAGCCGACGTTCGCAGCCCCGGCCACACCGGCCACGCTGACCTTCAGCCTGGTCGTGCGGGACGGCAAGGTGGACAGCGCGGTGTCGACCACCACGGTCACCGTCACCGCTCCGAACCTGGCCCGGGGCAAGACCGCCACCCAGTCGAGCACCAGCGGTACCGCGGTGGCGGCCCGGGCGGTGGACGGCAACACCAACGGCGTGTTCTCGGGCGGCTCGGTGACCCAGACCAACCTCTCCACCCAACCGTGGTGGCAGGTCGACCTCGGTTCCGCGGCGGCCGTCTCCACAGTCACGGTGTGGAGCCGGACCGACTCGAACCGGATGGGCAGTGGCTCGGTGTTCATCTCCTCCACCGACATGACCGGCCGGTCGATGACCTCGCTGCAGGCCGACAACTCGGTGAAGAAGATGTCGTTCTCGGCGTTCTCGTCCACCACCAACAGCCTGACCCTGAACGCGGGCAACGCCACCGGCCGGTACGTGCGGGTGCAGCTGTCGAGCATCTTCACCATCCTGAACCTGGCCGAGCTGCAGGTCGGCGGCACCACCGGCGCCGTGAACCTGTCCACCAACCGGCCGGCCGCGCAGTCGTCGACCGACGTCGGCACCGCCGCCCGGGCCGTCGACGGGAACACCAACGGCGTCTTCGCCGCCGGGTCGGTGAGCCGGACGGCGTCCAGTTCGCAGCCGTGGTGGCAGGTCGACCTGCTGACCAATTCCCGGGTCAGCAACGTCACGGTGCACAACCGGACCGACGCCTCGGCCGACAAGCTGAACAACGCGGTGGTGTTCCTCTCCACCGCCAGCATGTCGGGCCGGACCTACGCCCAGCTGATGGCCGACTCCGCGGTGACCAAGCTGAACCTCGGGGCGACGCCCGGGGCGGTCACCAGTCTGCCGACCAACACCGTGGCCCGCTACGTCAAGGTGCAGTCGCCGGCCACCAGCGCCGGCGTGATCAGCCTGGCCGAGGTCACGGTGACAGGCACCCAACCCAACTGACGCACAACCAGGGATCCGTCTCGGCTCGTTCCCGATCAGGTAAGCCGGCCCACGCGCGCTCAATGCTGGTGCTGCAAGGTGTACAAGGTGTCGACGTTCAGGTACGCGCGGGCTCGGCGTTGCCAGTCGAAGAGGGACACCAACTGGTACGTCCGGCTGTCCGCGACGACGATGACCTGGTCGCTGTCGGTGGACCGGACAAGAGACCGGGCTCCGGACCAGAGGTCGGTGTGTGTGACGGCGAAGTCGACGTCGGCGGCCTGCGCGGCGCGTAGACGGTCGACGCTGTTCGCGATGGTGTCGTTCGTGTCCGGGCGGGTATCGAAGTTGTCCTCCGCGCCGGCGCGGCGAGCTACGGCGGGGGAGCCGAAGGTGTCGGCCCGCTCGATGCCGAGAAGCGCGGACGCTCCGTTGCTGTGCGCGCCGTCGGCCAGCAGGAGGTGGTAGCTGACGGCTCGGTCCGCGCTGCCGTTCAGGGCCGTCACTCGTTCGGCGTCGGCCTTGGACAGCTCCTGCAGCAGCACCACGACGACGTGATGAGGCATGGTTCGTTCCTCCCGAGATGGTTCGAGGTCGCCGTACCCGACGTCGAGCCAGCCCGAAGGGGGACGTCGGCGCGGCTGGTGGGATGTTGCGGCGGGTGCGAGCCGGCAGCCGCCGCAACATCCACTCGGTCCGGTTTCAACGAGACGATCCGCCAGACCTGCAACCACGCTAGAGCTCGTTCCGCCCTGCGATCCACCGCCGGATCCGCTACCGCCCGGATCGTCAAGAAGTCTCAACGAAGGCGTCAAGGAATCGCACAGACCGCACCGTGCCGCCTCGCGAGGATCGATGTCCTCGGCACCGGTTCAGTTGCTCCGAACGGACGGAATAGGAGAGGGTGGGTGCTGGAGCGCCGGGAAGTCTGGTCGGCACGCCGGCACTCGTCCCGGGTGCCGGCGGTCTGGTGACGACCCGGGAGGTTCCGTGCCGATCAGTGGTGCATGCCGTGAGTCTGCGTCGAGGTCCCGGTGGGGCGTACCGTGGAGGCATGCACGGAGAGCAGATGGCCGAGGAGTACCCGGTGGTCGGGCTGGACGACGATGCCCTGACGGCGGTGGAGCTGCTGGCGTCGAGGCGGCTGCCCGGGCTGATCGTGACGGGCAAGGACGGTGCTCCCTACGCCGTCCTGCCGGCATCGCAGGTGGTCAAGTTCCTGGTGCCGACCTACGTGCAGGACGATCCGGCGCTGGCCCGGGTGATCGAGGAGTCGCTGGCCGACCAGGTCGCGGACAAGCTGTCCGGCGTCACGGTGCGGAAGTTGCTGCCGGACGAGCCGACCGAGGTGCCGGTGGTCAACCACGACGACACGATCCTGGAGATCGCGGCGATCATGGCCCGGATGCGGTGCCCGCTCGTCGCGGTGACGAAGGAGCGGCAGATCCTGGGAGCCGTCACCGCGTCCCGGCTGCTCGAGCTCGCGACGACGCCGCACTGACGCGTCACGGTTCGTCGTACGCCGTTGCGGCGGTCGACGGGAGCCGCGGATGACGATCATCGCGGTCGTCGTGTTCGTGATCGCGTACGTGCTGATCGCGACCGAGTGGACCCACAAGCTGCTCGCCGCGCTCGGTGGCGCCGCGGTGCTGCTGGCCCTGGGGGTGACGGACGCCGAGCACGCGTTCTACTCCCACGAGACCGGCATCGACTGGGACGTCATCTTCCTGCTGTTCGGCATGATGGTGATCGTCGGCATCATCCGACGTACGGGCGTCTTCGAGTACATCGCGATCTGGGCCGCCAAACGGGCCAAGGGCTCGCCGCTGCGGGTGATGATCCTGCTGACGCTCATCACCGCGGTCGCCTCGGCGCTTCTGGACAACGTGACCACCGTGCTGCTGATCGCACCGGTCACCTTGCTGGTGTGCGACCGGCTCGGCATCAACCCGATCCCGTTCCTGATAGCCGAGGTGCTGGCCTCGAACATCGGCGGTGCCGCGACGCTGATCGGTGATCCGCCGAACATCATCATCGCCAGTCGCTCCGGCCTGACCTTCAACGACTTCCTGATCCACATGGCGCCGCTGGTCGTGATCGAGCTGATCGTGTTCACGCTCGTCGTGCCGTGGTTGTTCAAGGGCTCCTTCGACGTCGATCCGGAGCGCGTCGACGGCGTGATGCAGCTCAACGAACGCGAGGCGATCGAGAACCCACGGCTGCTGATGAAGTGCGGCGCGGTGTTGCTGCTGGTGTTCGCGGGCTTCATCGGGCGCGCCGTCGTCGACATCGAGCCGTCGGTGGTCGCGCTCCTGGGCGCCGGGCTGCTCGTGCTCATCTCCAAGGTGGAGACCCGGCACTACATGGCGAGCGTCGAGTGGCAGACGCTGCTGTTCTTCGCGGGGCTGTTCATCATGGTCGGTGCGTTGGTGAAGACCGGCGTGATCGGGAACCTGGCCGAGCAGATCGCCAGGGTGACGGAGGGCCGGGCGCTGCTCGCGGTCATGCTGATTCTGGTGGTGTCGGCCGTGCTGTCCGGCATCGTGGACAACATCCCGTACGTCGCGACGATGAGCCCGGTCGTGCTCGAACTCACCAAGGGCATCCCGGACCCGGTCCAAGCCGAGGCGTTGTGGTGGGCCCTGGCGATCGGCTCGGACTTCGGCGGCAACGCGACCGCGGTCGGGGCGAGCGCCAACGTCGTCGTGATCGGCCTGGCGCTTCGGGCCGGTCATCCGATCTCGTTCTGGGAGTTCACCCGCAAGGGCGTGGTGATGACCGCGATCACGATCATCGTCGCGGCGCCGTACCTCTGGCTGAGGTACTTCGTCCTGTCCTGACCGCGCGGCAGTCCCCGAGCCCCGTTCCGGATCAGCGGGGCCGTTCTCGGTCACTTTGCTTCTGAAGTGTGGAGCAAGCCTTGAGAATCCGTGACGATCGCGCAGATCCCGGGCGAACGAGCGCTCGCTGTGGGCAACTGGGGGTACCAGGTGCCGCCAGGTGATGACCGGCAGACGGAGCATCACCTGAGCAGTTGAGCCACTCACGGAGGTAGGGATGCCTTCAGATCAAGGCGATGTGCCGACCGGTCTCTCCCGGCGGTCGTTGCTCCGTGGCGGTCTCGCGGCCGCTGCCGGACTGGCCGCGGCCTCGGCCTCGTCAGCATGCAACGCGATGTCCGCGGGCCTCGCCGGCAGTGAGGTCGCGCCCGGAACGGTCACGTACTGGAACCTGTTCGGGGGAGGGGACGGCGCCCGGATGCAGACGATGCAGGACCGCTACCGCTCCAGCCCCGGCTCGCCCGACCTGCAGGCGGCCACATTCACGTGGGGGAATCCTTACTACACGAAGGTTTCGCTCGCGACGATCGGCGGCGTCCCGCCGGATGTCGCCGTCTCCCACCTGACGCGGTCGACGAACCTGGCGCGGGCCGGACTGCTGAGTGAGATCACCGACGACATGCTCGGACTGGTCGGGCTCGAGGCCGGCGACTTCGTCGAGAAGGCGTGGCGTGAGCAGGAGGTCGACGGCAGGAGTTACGCCGTTCCGTTCGACACACACCCGTTCGTCCTCTACTACAACGCCGATGTCTGCGACCGCGCCGGCCTGCTCGAGTCCGACGGCAGTCTCCAGCCGATCGCGGGGACCGAGCAATGGGAGGCGGCGTTGACGGCCGCCAAGGAGGTCACCGGTGCGTACGGCGCCACCGTCCCGACCATCGCGGATCCGGCGACCAGTTGGCGCTGGTTCCAGACGCTCTACCAACAGCACGACGGCGCGACGCCATGGCTCGGCGACGGCGGCCGGGAGCTGACCTACGACCTCGACGTCACGCTCGACGCTCTCGCCTACATCCAGTCCCTCACCGAACGCGGGCTGATGCCGACGAACACCGACTACGCCGGGGCCCAGACGCTGATGTTCACGGGCCAGTCAGGCTTCTACCTGCAGGGCGAGTGGGAGATCGCCACGGCACAGAGCATCCCCGGTCTCGAGTTCGGCATGGTCCCGATCCCGACCCTGTTCGATCGGCCGGCGCAGCAGGGCGATTCCCACACGTTCGTGCTTCCGGCCCGGGAACGGACCGAGGTGCAGGTGGAGCGGGCGATGGGGTTCGTCAGGTCGATGCTCGACCAGAGCCTGACCTGGGCCAGAGGCGGTCACATCCCCGCCTACCGGCCGGCCTTGGACAGCCCGGAGTACAGGGCGCTGGAGCCGCAGTCCAACTACGCCGCCGCCGCGGACACCGTCGTCTACGACGCGCCGGCCTGGTACTCCGGCTCGGGGTCGAACTTCGAGAACATCGTCGGCGCCCAGGTCGGCCTGGTGCAGCAAGGCCTGGCCACCCCGCAGTCGGCGGTCGAGGCCGCCCGCTCGCAGCTGCTCACGTACGCCGCCACACCGAGCCCGCTATGAGGCCGGACCACGCGCCCACGCGCGCCGAATCCGAGGATCGACGATGACCACCACAACGGCTCCTCCCGCGACGACCGCCGTACGCGATCGGACCCGACGACGTTCCACCGCCGCCAGGGCGGGGTGGCTGTTCATCACTCCGTTCGCGGTCTTCTACCTGCTGTTCCTGGTCTGGCCGGTCATCTACATGTTCGTGACGAGCCTCTTCAACACGAGCCTGGTCAAGGAGGGGTTCGGCGCCTTCGCCGGCTGGGCGAACTACCGGGAGATGCTCAGCAAACCCGAGTTCTGGTCCTCGCTGTGGCACACCGTCCAGTTCACGCTGTACACCGTGCCGCCGCTGGTCGTCCTGGCCTTCGTCTTCGCCGTTCTGGTGAACCGGGTCGGCCGGGCGGAGTGGTTGTTCCGGTTGGCGTTCTTCGTGCCGTTCATCCTGCCGTCGGCGGCGATCGCCCTCATCTGGACGTTCATCTACACGCCGTCGACCGGGTTGTGGAACTCGTTCCAGCGGCTGCTGGGCGTCGAGAACCCGTCACCCGTCCTGGGTACGCCGGATCTCGCGATGATCGGCATCGCCGTCACCACGGTGTGGTGGACGATCGGCTTCAACTTCATCCTGTACCTGGCCGGGCTGCAGGACATCCCGCGCGAACTGTACGAGGCGGCCGCGGTCGACGGCGCCAGTGAGTGGCAGCAGATCCGCTCGATCACGATCCCGATGCTGAGCCGGACGACCACGCTCGTGGTGCTGCTCCAGATCATCGCGAGTCTCAAGATCTTCGACCAGGTGTACCTGATGACGGCCGGCGGTCCGGGGATCTCGACCCAGGTCCTGCTGGGCCTGGTCACGACGACCGCGTTCACCGACTACCGGGTCGGTGCCGCGTCCGCCGCGTCGGTCCTGCTCTTCCTGATCATCCTGGTCATCACCCTGATTCGCCCGCTGATCGATCGCTTCCAGCGGCGGGAGGAGGCCTGACATGGCAACGGACACGCGGACAGGCACCAGGCAGCGCGACGGAGTCTCGGCGGCCGCGCCACCCGCCGCGACCCGCGAGTCGGGTCCGCGGTCGTCGAGCACCACGTTCGCCGTTGCGGCCTGGGTCGTGCTGATCGTCTTCTCCGTCCTGTGGTTCATCCCCAGCCTCTGGGCGGTCAAGACGTCGTTCACCGCCAACTCGACCTCGGCGGTGGGGGCGGGTCCGATCCTGCGGGACTGGAACCTGACCACGGACTCCTACGCAACGCTGCTCAGCGGAGGCAACCTCTGGAACTGGTACCTCGCCAGCACAGTGACCTCGGTGGTGACGGTCGTCCTGACCGTGTGGCTGGCGTCCATGGCCGCCTACGCGCTGTCCCGGCTGAGGTTCCGCGGCCGCCGGCTGGTGTTCCTGCTGATGATCGTCGGCATCATGATCCCGCCCCAGGTCCTGATCGTGCCGATCTTCCGCGAGCTGAACGCGTTCGGCCTGCTGAACACCTACTGGGCGGTGATCCTGCCTCAGGTGCCGGCGGTGATCGCGGTGTTCGTCTTCAAGCAGTTCTTCGACGGCCTGCCCCGGGACTTCGAGGAGTCCGCGCAGATCGACGGGGCCGGATTCTGGACGATCTACCGCGCGATCATCATGCCGATGTCCAGGCCGGTGATCGCGGCGATGTCGATCATCACCTTCGTCGGCGTCTGGAACAACCTCATCCTGCCGCTGTTCGTGCTGTCCAATCCCAGCCTGATGACGATTCCCGTCGGGCTGGCGACCGTCCAGGGTTCGTACGGGCAGCAACTGTCGGACATCCAGGCGTCGTCGATCCTCGGCGCTCTTCCGCTGGTGATCCTGTTCCTGATCTTCCAGCGGCGCATCGTCGAGGGCGTCGCCGGCAGCGGCCTGAAGGGGTGAGGTCCGTGCAGGGTGACGCACGCGTTGACCGCATGAGCTCGCCGTACGGAGCTCATGCGGCCGGGGCGACCTTCGGTCAGCGGTGGGGGTAGTGGGGGTAGCGGTAGCCGGGAGCCCAGTGGGGCGGGTAGCCGTAGTAGCCGTAGATGCCTTCGTAGAAGTCTCGTTCGGGTAGTTCCTCGAGCTCGGGGTCGTACGCCGGGGCGGCGGCGATGCGCCCGCGTTCCTGGTCGACGACGATCTTGTCGTCGTCCACGCGAGCCACGGCGTCGACCGGGATCAGGACCTTCTTCTCACCGATCCCGAGGAATCCACCGGAGCCCAGTTGGAGGAAGCGGACCTTCTGCTCGTCGGAGTCGATGAAGAGGTCGTCGACCTCACCGAGCTCGTCTCCGTTGGAGTCGACAGCCACACGGCCACGGACGTCCGCGTCGCTGCCCGCCACCGTCAGGTCGGTGTCCTTCAGCCTGACCAGTCCTGCTCGGTCGCTGTCCGCCATGATTCTCCCTTCGGTCTGCTTCGTGTCCGTCTACGTCCTCCTGGGTAACCGGCCGGCGCGCGATCCACACGCGAAGTGCGTGATCGACAGGTGATCGTCACATTGGTCAAGGGATCGAACAGGACGCAACGAGTCGTTGCCCCGCGCCCCGCTGGGATGAGGCGAGCCTTGCGAACGTGTGATGTCCGGGGTCGCTGCACCGGCCGCCCTTGCCCGGACCCGCTCGGTCGGGCCTACGGTCCAAAGGCAGGGGATCCGCGACGGATCGCCCGTGACGACGACGGAGGCGAGCGCGATGATGCGACGATCCGGACTGGTGGTCGGACTGACGGCCCTGGCGATGACGGCGACCGCCTGTGGCGGCACGGACGACGTGGGCGGGCCGGTGGGTGACGGCCCCAGCGGCGGCAGCTTCTCGGTGTACGTCTGCGAGCCGGAGCACCTGATACCGCAGAACACCAACGAGACCTGTGGCGCCGAGGTGCTGGGCGCGCTGTTCACGCCGCTCGTCAATTTCACCGCCGACAAGAGTGAGCTGACGTACGACGGTGCGGTCGCGGAATCGATCGAGTCCGAGGACCAGAAGGTCTGGACCGTCAAGCTCAAGCCCGGCTACACGTTCCACAACGGGGAACCGGTCGACGCGCAGTCCTACACACGTGCCTGGAGCGCCGGCGCCTACGGACCGAATGCCTACGGCAACAACTACTTCTTCCAGAACATCGAGGGGTACGACGCGCTGAACCCGAAGGACCCCGACGGGGACGGGCCGCAGAAGCCGCCGGCGCCGGCCACCAAGGATCTGAGTGGACTCGAGGTGGTGGACGAGCTCACCCTCGAAGTCACCCTGAAGGCACCGTTCAGCCAGTTCCCGCTGACCGTGGGCTACACGGCGTTCTACCCCTTGCCCGAGTCCTACGAAGCCGATCCTGAGGCCTACGAGCAGGCACCGATAGGCAACGGACCCTTCAAGATGAAGGGCAGCTGGGTGCACGACCAGCGGATCGAGGTCGTCCGCTACGAGGAGTACCCGGGTGACAAGGCCAAGGCCGACGCGGTGACGTTCCGGATCTACTCGAACGTGAACACCGCGTACAACGACGTACTCGCGGGCAATCTCGACATCATGGACTCGCTGCCGCCGGAGCGCCTGGCCGAGGCGAAGGCACAGTTCGGTGACCGGTTCATCGAACGTCCGAGTTCGAGCTTCACCTACATCGGGTTCCCGTTGTACGACCCGAGGTTCGACGACCCGCGGCTGCGCCGGGCGTTGTCGATGGCGATCGACCGGCAGGCGATCATCGACGCGATCTTCAACGGCGCCTTCCAGCCGGCCAAGTCGCTGGTGTCCCCGGTGGTCACCGGATCGCGTCCCGATCCCTGCGGTGAGGCCTGCACGTACAACCCCGAGCGGGCCAAGGAGCTCTTCCAGGAGGCCGGTGGCTACCAGGGTGCGCTGACGTTGTGGTTCAACAGCGGGGCCGGGCACGAGAAGTGGATGGAGGCGGTGTCCAACCAGTTGCGCACGAACCTGGGGATCACCGACATCACGTTCAAGGCGCTGGAGTTCGCCGAGTACCTGAGCCTGCTGGACGCCGAGGAGATCACCGGTCCGTTCCGGCTCGGCTGGGTGATGGACTACCCGAGCCCGCAGAACTACCTGGAGCCGATCTACTCCACCACCGGTTCGTCGAACAACTTCGGCTACACGAACCCGGAGGTCGACGAGTTGATTGCCGAAGGCAACGCCGCGGACAGTGTCGAGGACGGCATCGACGCCTACCACCAGGCCGAGGACAGGATTCTCGAGGACCTGCCGAACATCCCGATGTGGTTCGGGAAGGTCCAGGCCGGTCACTCGGCGGACGTCGGCAACGTCGTGATCGACGCGTTCACCAGGGTCCGCCTCGAGGACGTCACGGTGACCGGCGGATAGTCAGGCCGCGGCTTGCCAACCAGACGATGACGGGACGGAGGACTCGTGGGCGGCTACGTGATCCGGCGGATCCTGCAGATCCTGCCGGTGGTGATCGGGGCGACGTTCCTGATCTTCGCGCTCGTCTTCGCCATTCCCGGCGACCCGATCAGGGCACTGGCGGGGGACCGGCCGATGTCGCCGTCGACGGTGGCGGCGCTCCGGGACGAGTACAACCTGGACGACCCGCTGGTCGTGCAGTACGTGAAGTACATGGGCGACCTGGTCCAGGGCGACTTCGGTCAGGACTACAACGGCCGCGACGTCACCTCGATCATGGCCCAGCGGTTCCCGGTCACGATCACACTGGCCCTCGTCGCCCTGACGTTCGAGATCGTCATCGGACTGCTGGCCGGGATCGTGGCCGCCCTGCGCCGGCGGTCCTTCCTGGACACGCTGGTGCTGATGACGACGACGGCGATCGTCTCCATCCCGACCTTCGTGCTCGGGTTCACGCTGCAGCTCGTCGTCGGGGTCCAGTTGGGCTGGTTCCCGGTCGCGGGGCTGTCGCAGGGGCTCCAGAGCTATCTGCTGCCGGGATTCGTCCTGGGCGCGCTGTCGCTGGCGTACGTCGCCCGGCTGACGCGGACCAGCCTGGTCGAGAATCTCCGCTCCGACTACATCCGGACGGCGACCGCGAAAGGACTGAGCCGCCCGCGGGTCGTCGGCCGGCACGCGTTGCGCAACTCGATGATTCCGGTGGTCACGTACCTGGGTGTCGACCTGGGCGCTCTGATGGGTGGGGCGATCGTGACCGAGGGCATCTTCAACCTGCCGGGCATCGGCCAGCAGGTGTTCCTGTCGGTCCGCGCCCAGGAGGGACCGGTCGTCGTCGGCATCGTCACGGCACTCGTGCTGGTGTTCATTCTGGCGAACCTGGTCGTGGATCTGCTGTACGGCGTACTCGACCCACGGATCCGCTATGACTGACAAAGTTTCGACGCAGGTGACAGCCGAGTCCGAAGAGCCGTCCGGCTGGCAGGCGAGCCTGTGGTCCGACGCCTGGCGCGAACTCCGGCACGACGCGATCTTCGTCGTCGCGGCGGCGGTGGTGCTGCTGTTCGTCACCATGGCGGCCTTCCCGCGGCTGTTCACCGGAGCCGATCCGCGTAGCTGTGACCTGTCCCGGTCACTGGCCGGCCCCAGCTCGGAGCACTGGTTCGGGTTCGACCTGCTCGGATGTGACTACTACGCCCGGGTCGTCTACGGCGCGCGGGCCTCGATCACCATCGGCATCACGGTGACGGTGGCCGCCCTGGCCATCGCGGTGCTCCTCGGCAGCCTGGCGGGGTACTACGGCGGGGTCCTGGACGCGGTCATCGCGCGCTTCACCGACATCGTCTTCGGGCTGCCGTTCATCCTCGGCGCGATCGTCGTCCTGACGGTCTTCGAGACCCGCGGTCTGCCCCAGGTGTCGTTCGTGCTCGCCATCCTGGGGTGGACCACGATGACCAGGCTGGTCAGGTCGTCGGTCCTGAGCGCTCGCGACAACGACTACGTCCTCGCGGCGAAGGCACTCGGCGCGGGTGACCTGCGGATTCTGTGGCGGCACATCCTGCCGAACGCGATGGCACCGGTGATCGTCTACGCCACGATCTACGTCGGCATCGTGATCGCGGCCGAGGCCACGCTGTCGTTCCTCGGCGTCGGCCTCCAACTGCCCGCGATCTCGTGGGGGCTGATGATCAGCGACGCCCAGTTCCGGATCGCGGCCGCTCCACACCTGCTGTTGTTCCCCGGACTGTTCCTCAGTCTGACGGTGCTCAGTTTCATCCTGATGGGCGACGCCCTGCGGGACGCCCTCGACCCGAAGCTCAGATGAGGAGGCACCCGTGACCGGCACCGTGGACAACCTGCGGTTGGTCGACACCGCGCAGGTGGGCGAGGCCGAGTTCGATCAGGCCCGTCCGCTCCTGCAGGTGCACGATCTGGCGGTGGAGTTCCGCTCCCACAACGGGGTCGTGCGCGCTGTCGACGGAATCAGCTACACCCTGAGCTCCGGCGAGACACTCGCGATCCTCGGTGAGTCAGGGTCGGGCAAGAGTGTCGGTGCGCAGGCGGTGATGGGACTGATCGACAGTCCACCGGGTTTCGTGACGCGCGGCAGCATCACGTTCCGCGGTGTGGAGTTGCTGCGGTTGTCCGGCAGCCAGTACCAGCAGGTGCGGGGCCGCCGGATCGCAATGGTCTTCCAGGACGCACTGAGCGCGCTGAACCCGGTCTTCACCGTCGGGGACCAGATCGCCGAGATGTACCGGATCCACCAGCAGCTCTCGCGTGCGCAGGCGCGGGTACGGGCGATCGACATGATGGACCGGGTGCACATACCGTCCGCCGCGCAGCGCTACGCCGACTATCCGCACCAGTTCTCCGGCGGCATGCGACAGCGGATCATGATCGCGATGGCGCTGGCGCTCGACCCCGACGTACTGATCGCCGACGAGCCGACGACCGCGCTCGACGTCACCGTGCAGGCGCAGATCATGGAGCTGCTCGCGGAGCTGCAACGAGCGAACGGGATGGGGCTGATCCTGATCACCCACGACCTGGGCGTCGTCGCGGAGGTCGCCGACCGGGTCGCGGTAATGTACGCCGGCCGGGTCGTCGAGACGGCGTCGGTCGGGGACCTCTACGCGCGTCCCGCCCATCCGTACACCGAGGGTCTGATCGCGTCCATCCCGGCGATCGGCCGCCGGCACCGCGAGCTGCGGCCGATCGAGGGTTCGCCACCCAACCTGGCCCGCATCCCGGCGGGGTGCTCGTTCCACCCGCGATGTCCGCGGGCGCGCGAGCGCTGCGCGATCGACGACCCGCCGCTGTACGACGTCGTGGCGGCGGGCGACCGCGGGTCGGCATGCCACTTCTGGCCGGAGGTGCTCGGCGATGCCTGAGACACCGATCCTGCAGGTGCGGAACGTCGTCAAGCACTTCCCCATCCGCCGGGGTGTGTTCCGGCGTGCGGTCGGGCGTGTCCGCGCCGTCGACGACGTGAGCTTCGACCTCCGCCCGGGCGAGACCCTCGGCGTGGTCGGCGAGTCGGGGTGCGGGAAGTCCACCCTGGCCCGGTTGCTCCTGCGACTCGAGGAAGCGACGTCCGGCGAGGTGCTGTTCGAGGGCGAGGACATCTACCGCATGCGTGGGAAGCGACTGCGGGGCCTGCGCCGCGAGATCCAGATCGTCATGCAGGACCCGTACACGTCGCTGAACCCGCGGATGACGGTGGGCGACATCGTGTCCGAGCCGTTCGCGATCCATCCGGAGGCGGCGCCGCGCGGTTCGGTGCGCCGCCGGGTCCAGGAGTTGCTGGAGCTGGTAGGACTCGATCCGGAGCACCTGAATCGGTACCCACACCAGTTCTCGGGCGGACAACGGCAGCGGATCGGGATCGCGCGGGGTCTGGCGCTGCGGCCCAAGGTCGTGGTGTGCGACGAACCGGTGTCGGCGCTCGACGTGTCGGTCCAGGCGCAGGTGGTGAACCTGCTGGCGCGGTTGCAGCAGGAGCTCGGCTTGTCGTACGTCTTCATCGCCCACGACCTCGCGGTCGTGCAGAGCATCAGCGACCGGGTGGCGGTGATGTACCTCGGCAAGATCGTCGAGCTCGGCGACGAGGCGGAGATCTACGGTGAACCGGCTCATCCGTACACCCAGGCCCTGCTGTCCGCGGTGCCACTGCCCGATCCCACGCAACGGGGCGTGTCACGCCGGATCCTGCTCGAGGGCGACGTACCGAGTCCGGCGAGTCCACCGAGTGGCTGCCGGTTCAGGACTCGCTGCTGGAAGGCCGAGGAGCGCTGCGCGCTCGAGGTGCCGGCGCTCGAGCCCCGGGCGGCGACTCATCCCGACGCGTGCCACTTCTCCGAGGTACGCGAGGTGCTGACCTGACGGAGGCCGCGGAACGCCTCAGCGAGGGGCGAACGACGCGTAGTCGGCCCGGCCGACGGGGCGATTGACCAGTTGACCGGTAGCCGTCGGCGCGGCGAGGTCCATCCCGTCGTGCCGGAGCCGGACCGCGGTGTGCCGGCCCGAGCCATCGGTCAGCGTGTAGACGAGCTGCGCCACGCCGAGGACCTGCTCGGTACCTTCGAGCGCTTTGAACTCGCCGGGAACGTCGACGACGGCAACGGTGCCTTCGGTACGGACGCTCCCGGCGCCGCCGGTGGAGGGCAGGGCGGAGCGCAGGCCGGCCTCCTGCTCCGGATCGGTCGGACCCGCGAGGAGCGCGGCAAGCTGGTCCTGGAGGGTGCGACCGTTCCGGCGGACGGCCGTCAACCGATCCGCGCGCAGCAGGTAGATCACGCCGTTCGACAGTGCGGCCTCGGTCTGCCCGCCGGACGACGGCGTGGCCGAGACCGGGGGAGACCCGATGCCGTCGACGGGCTGGGGATGCTCCTGGGGACGTACGCCGCAGGCCACCAGGCTCGCGGACAGGCCGACCGCCACACACAGCTGACCGAGCTTCATGGCGAGGTCCCGGTCAGCTCGACCACGAACCTGGCCCCGCCGCCCGGCCGGTCCTCGACCCACACCCGCCCGTGATGCAGGCGGACGTGGCGGGCGACGATGGCCAGCCCCAGTCCGGCACCGTCCGTGGGTTCGCCGGTGGCACGGGCGAACCGTTCGAAGATCCGTTCCCGGCGGTCGTCGGGGACACCCGGCCCGGCGTCGTCGACGAAGATCCGTACTCCCGCGGCGTACGGCTCGACCGCCACCCGGACCAGGCCGCCGCCATGGATCTCCGCGTTGTGCACCAGGTTGGCGATCACCTGCACGATGCGGCGCCGGTCGACCTCGAGCTCGACCTGCTCGGCCCCGGGCGAGACGAAGGTGACCGTGCGCCCGGCCGCGCGGTCGGCGGCCCGGGAAACCAGCTCGCCGATCCTGGTCGGCTCGGGGACGAGGTTGTCCGTCCGGTCCTCCGCCCGTGACATCTCCAGCAGGTCCTTGACCATGTGCTGGAACCGGTGCAGATCGACGGTGAGCAGATCCAGGGGCTCATGGGCACCGGCCGGCATCTGGTCGCGGTGGTCGGCGAGGAGTTCGAGGGAGTTGAGCATCGTCGTCACCGGTGTCCTCAACTCGTGGGCGACGTCCGCGGTGAAGCGCGCGTCGGCTTCGAGGCGACGTTGGAGGGCCGACGCCGTCTCGTTGAACGAGCGGGCCAGGTCGGCGAGGTCGGGATCCCCGCCGCTGTCCAGCCTGGCCGACCGGTCGCCGCGCGCGATCGCTCCCGCGACCCGGTTGAACGCGGTCAACGGTGCGAGTGCCTGGCGGGCCGCCGTACGGCCGAGACCGGCGCCGAGCAAGGTGGTCACCACCGCACCGGCCGGCAGGGCCACGCTCATCGCCCGCAGGGCCTGGTCCAGCTCGGTCAGGGGGAACAACTCGAAGTACGCACCGCCGTCCATGGGCTCGCCGACGGCGAGAACGGGCTCACCGTCGACGATCAGCCGTTGCGTGGCAGCCGTGCCGCCGCGCACCAGGTCGATCAGCTCGGCCGGAAGCCGGTCGGGCGATGACACCAGGGCCGTGCTGTACCAACGGCCGGACCGGAACAGCAGGATCGTCGTGGAGGCGTCGTGCGGCAGGTCGCCGAGGATCTCGGGGACCTGTTCGGGCCGGTTCTGCAGGCTGCGTTCCAAACCGACGACATTGACCTGCGCCTGCCGGACGGCGGTGGTCTCCCGCTGTGCGGTCAGGTAGTTGGAGACGACCAACCAGACCAGGATGCTGAGCAACGCGGACAGGCCGAGAGCGAGCAGGGCGAAGCTCGACGTGATCCTTCCGCGCAGCCCCAGCCGCGACCACCGGCGACGAGATCCGCGCTTCACAGTGGCCGGCTCAGTCGACCAGCCGATAGCCCATACCCCGGACCGTGACGAGGTGCCGGGACTGGTCGTCGTCGCCTTCGATCTTGGCTCTGAGCCTGCTGATGTGCACGTCCACGATGCGGCTGTCCCCGAAGTAGTCGTAGCCCCAGACCTTCTCCAGCAGCTGCTCCCGGCTGCACAGGCTGTGGCCGGCCTGCGCCAGCTCGGCGAGCAGCCGGAACTCGGTCCGGGTGAGGTTGACCGGCCGGCCGGCGCGGGTCACTTCCGCGGTGCCGAGGTCGATGACGAGCTCACCGACCTCGTAGCGGTCGTCGGTGCTGGGCTTCGGCTGACTCCGGCGGAGCAGGGCGCGGATGCGTGCGGCCAGCTCCTTGGCGATCAGCGGCTTGGTGATGTAGTCGTCCGCCCCGGCCTCGAGCCCGGCGACGACGTCGTGGCTGTCGTCGCGTGCGGTCACCATGATGATCGGGACGTCACTGTGCTTGCGAATCGCCCGGCACACGGCGAAGCCGTCGTCGTCCGGCAGCATGATGTCCAGGAGGACCACGTCGTACCCCCGCGTCGCGGACATGGCCTCGAGAGCGTCCTGGGCCGTGGAGGCCTCGGTGACCGCGTAGCCCTCGCGCTCGAGCGCGAGGGTCAGCACCCGCCGGACCCGCGCGTCGTCCTCGACCAGCAGTAGGTGACGGTTCACATCAGCCAGTATCCCGGATCGTCCCTCGGACGCCACGCTCGCGCGCTGGTTCATCGCAGCCTCCTCGAAGCGTCAGCACGAGTTGCGTCGAGCATCGCCGACGCCACCGACGGTAAAGGCTGTCCCGGCACCGCTCCAGGCGGCCGGGCGGGAAGTCGTTGCAACGTCACACGTTCGCAAGTCACCCGCGAGGGTTCCGTCGCACTCGTCGACGACCGGCGGCACAGACTGGTGAGAAGGAGGCTGAAACGTGAATTCACGCCTGATCGACGGCGCCCGGTACGCGTTCGTTTGGAAGCTCGCCTCGATGTGCCTCGGTGCCATCGGCGTCGGCGCTGCTGTGGTGTTCGTACCACCGGCGACGGTGCTGATGATCTTCCTGGTCGTGGCGGGCGTCGTCGGATCCGTTCACCTGAGCGTCGCGCTCGGCGTCGAGACGCTGAGCAGAACCCTGGCGGCCGAAGTGGTCAAATGGGCCGTCCGAGCCGGCCTGGCCACCCTCGCGGTCTGTGGGTACGTCGCGTCCGTCGGCCTCTCCGCGTTCGTGCTCGTTCTCCTGGTCGCGGCGGCTTCGCCCCCGGCGGTCCGCCGCCTGAGTCAGCAGGGATTCCTCGGCGGGGCAAGCCCCGCGACGGACGTGACAACGCTGTCGGACGAGGAACTGTGCCGCCTGTGGCAGCGCAGCTTCTCGGCCGTGCGCGACGGTCAGGAGGGAGCGCGGTTGCAGTCCGCGATCGAGGAACGACAGCGGTGTCTCGACGAGCTCGAACGCCGGAGGCCGGAGGCGTTCGCCCGCTGGCTGGACGCGATGCCCGTGGCCGCGGGAGATCCGAGCCGCTACTACCTCGCCGCTGCCGAGCCGGACCCACCCGAACGAGACTGAGCGTCGCGAGAGGAACAGTCATGGTCGATCCGTCGCCCTTCCGGCACCACCAGCCGGTGCAGGCAGCGCTGCTGTGGGTCTCCGGCGGGTTCATTGCCCTCGGCATCTTCGGGTTCGTTCCAGGGATCACCACCAGTGCCACCTCACCGGAGTTCGCGGGTGCTGACTCGGAGGCGTACCTGTTCGGCATCTTCCACGTTTCCGTCGTGCACAACGTCGTACACCTGGCGACCGGACTGGCCGGTCTGATCGCCCTTGGCAAGCCACGCAGCGCGCGGACGTTCCTGGCCGTCGCCGGCGTGGCGTACGGCGTCCTGGCCATCTACGGGTGGTTGCTCGAACGAAGTTCCGCGCCCAACGTGCTACCGGTGAACGACGCCGGGGACTGGCTGCACTTCGGGATGGCCTTCGTCATGATCGCCCTCGCCATCGGGGCGCCCGGCCTGTCCCACACCGAACGCCGGGGACAGCGCACCCTGACGTAGACGCCGCGCTGTCGCGACGGTACGGTGAATGTGGTGTGCCGGGAAGGCTGGTCGGCGATGTATCCGACCATCGCCGCCTGGAGGCAACGATGCGCACCGGCGACCCCTTCGGACCATCCGCGGTTTCACTTGCCGCCGTGCACTACGGAGCGCCGGTGCTCGACGCGCGCGGTGCACCGGTAGGACGGGTTGTCGACGTCGGATCCGGAAACATCCCTGCGCAATCCTTCGCGGGTGGCGAGCCGCCCGATCCGTGGCCTGCTGACGAAGCGCTGCAGGGACTCGGTTTCGTCAGGGTGACCCGCTACGGTCCCGCCGGGCACGACCTCGTCATCTCGGCGGACCGAATCGCGTACGTCGCGGATGACCACCTGCGGCTCTCCGAGATCTTCGACGACGCGGTGCGCGGCGCCGAGCCGGACTGAGGCCACCATGCGCAGCTACCGTGCTCTGTGGACGAGTCTGGCCGCTGCGGTGGTTTCGGTGGGAGTCATCCTCGCCATCGCGACAGCCTCGGTGCTGACCGTGGTCCTCGTGTTCGCGATCATGGCTCTGATGCTCGGCACGCTGTCGGCGAACCTGCAGCTGCTCGACCACGAGGGACAGGCACACGGCTCGATCTCGCTGATGGCAGTCATCCGCCACGGTTACCTGGCAGGTATCGCCGTCGTGGCCTTCTACGGCCTCGCCACGGCGATCGGTATTGTCGTGGTCCCGTTGACCGTTCTCGTGGCCGGCACGTCTCCGCTCGTGGTGTCCTGGTGGCGACGTCGTAGCTCTCCGCCGAGATCGAACGCAACGACCGAGCACGGCCAGGGCGCTGGTGCGGTGCGTGCTGCCCGTTGCTCCGGACGGCCGAGTTGTGACCTGGATGCGATGACTCCTGCGGAGCTGTGCCTGGCCTGGCGGCGGAGCTATGTCGAGCTCCAGCACACACGCACTGCGGAGGCGATGGCCGGCGTCGCCGAGGTTCGTCGCGAGCTCCTCGACGAGCTCGAGCGGCGCAACCCGTCGGGCTTCGACCAGTGGCTGGCCTCCGGAGCGCGAGCACCGAGCGATCCAGCCCGCTACCTGCTCAAGCCCACCGAACAACGACGACGGTGAGTCGGGTGACGGTGTCACCCGATCGTCAAGAAGGTGTTCGACCGATCTCAAAGCTGAACCCCCAGGGTGGAGTACTCGGAGTGGCCATCGACTGGAGGAGTGGTGTCCGGGTGCAGCGGCGAGTTCAGACCGGCACGGTGCCGTTGGCGGTGGTGGCGACGTACTACCGTCGAGATCTGCGGATCCCTCCCGGATCGGCCCGCTCGCGCCGTACTCCCGTCGCTGGTCGCCGGCACGAAGTTCGGATCGCGGTCGCTGAGTCGCCCGACGATGCCCTGCGATCGGGGGCGGTGGACGTCACGGTCGTCGAGCTCTCGCCCTACGCTGCGTACCTGGAGCCGGTGACCGGGATGGGCGTGCTGGTGTGCCCGACGGCTGAGGCGTACGCCGCTGGTCTCCGCGAGCGGAACCCCTGGACCACTGGGCCGGACGGCCGGTGGCCGGAGATCGGCTTCACCGTCCAGGAAGCTGATCAGCTGCGGGTCCTGGAACGCCTGGCTGACGCGGGCTGGACGCTTCTCGAGACCGACGGTGACTCGGCGCAGGTCGCCGGATACACCCTCGACGGCCGACGGGCAGCCTGCTTGTACGCGGAGCGAAGCACGTACGAGCAACTGGTCCTCGAGGACCTCCATCGCGCCTTCGCGGCCCTCCAAGCCGCCGCGGCCCTCCGACCCGGCAGCCGATGACCGACGTGTCCTCCCGGTCCATCATCTCGCCGACGCCGATGGCGTCCAGCATCGTTCCGGACGGTGCCGCGGATGCGTGGTTGCACTCGGTGCTCGCCGTCGGCATGCTCATCGGCGCGGTGCTCGCACCCAGCACCCGGCGACAGAGCCGTCGAGACCTGCCGGCCGACCCTCCCTGAGAGAAGTCCGGCCGTCAAGCACCAAGGTGCGCATGGTGCGGTACCCGGGCTGTCAGCGTGTGCGGAGCATGGAGTAGTCGTCCGCGGTCAGTGGTTCGGTGGTCAGGGCGCCGTCGGCGAGGAGGGTTTCGGCCGGAGCGCCGTTGCGCTGGAAGGTCACCTGATCGATCGACGGCAGGGCGGTGAGCGAGAGCACGATCTGGGCGACGGCGAGGACGTTCTCGGTGGCCGATCGTCCTTCGACCTCGCCTGAGAGCTCGAGCACGACCCGGGTTCCCTGGATCTCGACGACGGTCAACTGGAGTCCTTCCGGCAGAGCCGAGGTGAGGCCGTCGGCCTGCTCGCGGTCGTTGGGTCCGGCCTGCAGGGCTTGGACGACCGTGGCCAGCCGGTCGCTCGGCGCCGTACTCGGTGCTTCGCGCAACTGGCCGACCACACGATCGTCGCGGACGAAGTTGACCTGGACGGCAGGCTTTCCGGGAACGGCTGTGGCCGGTACTGCCGGCTGGCGGGGGCTGCTGAGCTCCGTCGGCACGACTCCGGGATCGATGGGTGCCGGTGTCGATTGCATGGGTACGCCGCATCCGGCCAAGAGGAGCGCGGTGGCGATGGACCAGAGCGTCCGTACCAAGAGTCGTGCCTCGCATTCGATGCCGCGTACGACGTACCGGTTCGCCGAGGCGAGCCGGTCGACCGGGTCAGCGCCGGGCGAGGGCGCCGACTTGGTGGGATGCCGGCGACGGTCGCCCCTCAACGGCCGTCGCCGCATCCACTCGGCCTGGGTTCCACAGGACGATCCGCCAGACCTGTCAACGACGCTAGAACACCGCACGACCGGCGTTCCAGCTCAGGGCAGGCCGGTGAACGGAACGTCAACAAGTCTCAACAGCCGCGTCAAAGAAGCTCCACACCCGGCTCATCTAGTCCGCCGTACGGCGACCGAGCCAACCGGCCCTGGTCGCGGCTTCGTGGCCTGCGGCAACGATCATCGTGAGTGCGAGCAGGAGGTGCAGCCAGGTGTCGGCCGTGCCCACCGGCACGAGGTCCGCAACGATCGGGGAGCGGTCGAGTTGCCCGTAGAGGACGAGCGCAAGAAGGACCGAACCGGTGACGGCGAGAAACACTTGGCAGTGATGGGCGTTCCCGGCGGTTGCCAGGGCCGCAGCACCTAGCAGGAGATGAACGACGTTGTGCAGCACCGAGACGTGGAACAGGCCGAAGAGCACGCTCTCCGTCCCCAGGCCGCTGAGGCCCTCGACGTTCTGGCCGAGTTGAAGCAGGAAGCCGAAGCCGGCGAGTGCGAGCAGGGCGCCGGCGATCCACAGGGTGATGGCCTGAGCGGCAGTCGGCGGCGACGGTCCACGCGCAGAGTCCATGAGCAACTCCTCACCGGCGGGCGGACCGGCGCCGAGGCAGGGGTGAACCCGGCCGGTAGGGGGTGCCTGCTCCCGGCCGGGTCAGACGTTCGCCGGGAACCCACTCCGACTGTGTCTGATTGTCGACGATAGGACGCAGCGGCAGTCGGCAGAACCGAGGTCGGCGGAACGTCACAGACTCTCAAACGCGGTTCAACATCCGTCACGCCGACCGTCACGCATTCTGCGGCACCGGCTTGACGCATGCCTATATGGGCATATGATTGGGGTATGGCACGAGCTGCGACCACGTCGGATGTTTTCAACGCGATCGCCGAGCCGCAGCGGCGGGAGATTCTCGTTCTGTTGCGGGCGGGGGAGCGGCCGGTGACCGAGGTGGCCCGGGAGTTGCGGATCACGCAGCCGGGGGCGTCCAAGCACCTGCGGGTGCTGCGGGAGGTGGGACTGGTGCGGGACCGCAAGGCCGGCAAGCAGCGCCTCTACGGCTTGGACGCCCGCGGGCTGCGGCCGGTCCACGAGTGGACCGGCGGGTTCGAGGAGTTCTGGAACGAGAGCTTCGACCGGTTGGACGCCTACGTGCAGGACCTGAAACAGACGCGACAGGAGGACTGAGTGATGGCAGGGGTCAGGCAGGAAACGGGGACGGCGAGGACCGATCGGGAGATCGTGGTCGCCCGGTCGATCGACGCCCCGCGTGAGCTGGTGTTCGAGGCGTTCACCGAGGTTCGGCACCTGTCGCGGTGGTGGGGACCGGACGGGTTCACCACGACCACGCGGTCGTTCGAGTTCCGCGTGGGCGGGGCTTGGGACTTCGTGATGCATGGACCGGACGGGACCGACTACTCCGAGTGGATCACCTGGACCGAGATCGCTCCGCCGGAGCGGATCACACTGCTGCACGGTGAGTCTCGCGATGACCCGAACACCTTCGAGTCGTTCCTCACGTTCGAGTACGACGGTACGGCGACCCGGATCGAGATGCGCACGGTGTTCCCGACCAAGGCGCAGCGCGACGAGGCGGTCGAGAAGTACCACGCGGTGGAGGCCGGCCTGCAGACCTTGGGCAACCTGGCCGCGTTCGTCACCGGACTGTCCGGAAGGGAGGTCGACGACTGATGGCCGGGAAGGTGTTCTTCGGCGTGGCGATGTCGCTCGACGGGTTCATCGCGCCGGATCCGGTGCCCATCGAGCATCTCTTCGGGCCCAAGAGGAAGCAGGACGACCCGGGGGTACGTCGCTGGATGGCGCAGTGGGCGGAACTGCAGCAAGCGGTCCTCCCGCAGCGGTTCTTCCGGGAGAACCTGAAGCTCGGCGAGGGCGGCGAGGAAGGACTCGACAACGACATCGCCCGGGCAACGCACGAGCGCATCGGCGCGAACGTCATGGGCAAGCGGATGTTCGAGGGCGGCAAGTTGGCGTGGCCGGAGGAGGCGCCGTTCCACACCCCGGTCTTCGTGGTGACGCACGAGAAGCGCGACCCGTGGGAGCGGCCGGGTGGAACCACTTTCCACTTCGTCAACGACGGGATCGAAGCCGCGCTCGAGCAGGCCAGACACGCCGCCGGCGATCGCGACGTGCGCATCTCTGGTGGCGCGGAGACGATCATCCAGTACGTGAACGCCGGCCTGGTCGACGAGTTCACGGTCACGCTGTCTCCCGTGCTCTTCGGCTCCGGAACCCGCCTGTTCGAGGGCGTGGACGCAGCCCGAGTGGCCCTGCAGCAAGTACGAGCGGAGCCTTCGCCGAGGGTGACCCACCTGACGTACACCCTCCGGCAGCGGTAGGCACCCGACACGCCCCGGGTAGTCCTTGATGACGGGTTCGTGACCTGATTGCGGACGATGATCTTCCCCATTCTGTGAACCACCAAAGGCCGAGGCAGGCAGGAGTTCTCCGCGGGTTGTCGGATTTGGGGTGGTGGGTTCGTGGATAGGGCAGATGGACCGGAGGCGGTCCCGGACTCAGGGAGATTGATGATGGACGAGCAGGGCAGGCGGGCGGATCGAGGGTTTCGGTTTGGGGTTGTGACGCCGATCGGTTCCGACCTGGCGACGTGGCGGGATCGGGTGCGCCGCATCGCCGACAGTGGTTACGCGACGTTGCTGATGCCCGATGTTCCTACGTGGCAGCCGGCGCTCGGCCCGACACTGGCGACCGCGGCCGCGCTGGCCGATCTGCGGGTCGGCTCGTGGGTCTATGCCGCGGCGCTGCGCGAGCCGTGGAGTACTGCGTGGGAGGCCCACTCGCTCTCAGTACTCACGGAAGGCCGCTTCGAAATGGGCATCGGCGCCGGCCGGCCCGGGATCGAGGTCGAGCTGGGGCTGCCTGCCGTCTCGCTGACCGAGCGTCGTACCAGGATGCGCGAGACCGTGACCGCCCTGCGCGAGTTCGATGGGCCCGATTTGCACACGCCGGTGATCATGGCGGTGAGCGGACCGAAGTCGCAGGCGCTGGCGCTCGAGGTGGCCGACGGAGTCACGTTCGTGCTCCCACCGGATGATGATCGGGTCGAGACCACGAAGCGGGTCCGCGACCTTCCTGGGAACCTCGAGCTCGGCCAGCACGTCGCCGTCGTCGGTGACCGTGTCGCGCCGTTCATGGCACCGCCCGACCTCGACACCGCGGCGCTTCATGCGGCCGACTCGCTCGTCGTACTGCCGAGCGACCCCGCGGCTGCCGCCGAGGAGATCCAGCGACGTCGCGAGGAGATCGGCTTCTCCTACTTCGTCATCGGCGCCGACTTCGCCGACACACTCGCGCCGGTGGTGGCCGAGCTGGCCGGTCAGTAGGTACAGCTCGGGACCGGCAGGCCTGATGTGCCGGCGCACGGGTACCAGAACAAGACTGGTTCCGCCAGGATTGGTGATCAATGCATGGTGTCGGTGAGAGGAGAGATCGGGTGCCCAGGACGAGTACGTCGACCGCCTTCGGGATCGATATCGGCGGTAGCGGGATCAAGGGCGCCGTCGTCGACCTGGAGAAGGGCGACCTGGCCACCGAGCGGGTGAAGTACCTGACGCCCAGCCCGTCCACGCCGGCGGCCGTCGCCGCGGTCGTGGCCCGGTTGGTCAAGGAGGCCGGGTGGACCGCTGAGCTGGGTGTGACGTTCCCGGCCGTCATCAAGAACGGGGTGGCGAGGAGCGCCGCGAACGTCGACAAGAGCTGGATCGGGACCGACGTCGACAAGGTGCTCACCGACAGCACGCACTGCGACGTGACCGTGCTCAACGATGCCGACGCGGCCGGTATCGCCGAGGCCCGGTTCGGCGCGGCCAGGGGCGTCGACGGCGTGGTCATCCTGCTCACCTTCGGCACCGGTATCGGCAGCGCGTTCCTGCTCGACGGCCAGCTCGTGCCCAACACCGAGCTCGGTCACCTCGAGCTGGACGGGCACGACGCGGAGACCAAGGCCTCGTCGGCGGCGAAGGACAACGAGGGCCTGTCGTACAAACACTGGGCCAAGCGGGTGCAGCGATACCTTCGGCACGTGGAGAACCTGTTCACCCCCGACCTCTTCGTGGTCGGCGGCGGAGTCAGCAAGCACGCCGACAAGTGGGTGCCGCTGCTCGAGATCTCCACCCCGGTGAAGCCGGCTCAGTTGCTCAACAACGCCGGCATCGTCGGCGCGGCGATGGCCGCGCACGAGAAGTTCACCCAGTAGGACGGCTACGACTCGGCGGACTGCTTGATGGCGGTGGCCTCTGACTCGGTGTACTGCTTGGTCAGGGAGCGGCTGAAGAGCCAGCCGATGGGGGCCAGCGGGCCGGAGACCGATACGGCGAGGATCAGGCGGCTCCCGTCGGCGTGCGGTTCGACGGTCTGGGTGGTGGTGACCGTCACGCCGGGAGAGGTGGACTTCCAGGTGTACGACGAACCCTCGGTCAGCTCGGTGACGGTCCACACCCCTGTGGGCAGCTTGGGCTGTGACAGCCGGGTCTGTGAGCCGACGGCCAGTGGGCCGGGGTCGAGGCGCTCCACGGCGTCGACCGTCGGGATCCGTTCGGGCCAGCGCTCCACGTCGACGAGCACCGCCCAGACTCGCTCAGGCGGTGCTGCGATGGTCACACTGTGCTGCAGGCCAGGCATGCGCTGAGTGTACGACGGCCAACCGGCAACCGAGTCCACGCGAGCAGCAGGCAGCGCGCCGGCGGGAAGGGTCAGGGGTGGCCTAGTTGGCTGGTGGTTCGTTCTACGAGGATGCTGGTGGCGTAGCGGGTGGTGCCTGGGGGTTCCACGTCGGTCCACGCGCCGGTGTACTTCTTGGCGATGGTTTGTTCGAGGGCGAAGTCCGGGTCGGGCGTCAGGTCGTCGATGCGGCCGCGGAGTTCGAGATAGTACGTCGGCTGGGCCGGGTCGACGACGGTGAGGGAGATCCGGGGGTCGCGGCGGAGGTTGCGGAGTTTCTGGCGGCCTTCGACCAGGCTGATGCGGACCCGGTCGCCGTCCCAGTAGAACCACAGTGGAGTGACCTGGGGTTCGCCGCGCTTGCCGATGGTGCCGACGAAGGCGATCGCCTTCGAGGACAGCAGGTCGTGAAACCTGTCCGGGATCTCCACACTCGCCTCCTGTACCTGCGCTCAGAGCACAGAGGTTATCCGGAGCGGAGGCCCACGAGCCCGGCGCCGGCGACAGCACGAGCAGGGGTGGGACCATGAGGCCGTGCGGCTGACTTGGCGGCGTGGGGCGGTGGTGGCGGGCTGTGCGGCAGTTCTCGTGCTGCCCCTGTCCGGGGCCAGGGTCATGCCGCCGGAGGTGATCTACCACAACGGCGTCGTGATCACCATGGACGACGGCCGGCCGCGAGCCGAGGCGGTGGCAGTCCGTGAGGGCCGGATCTTGGCCGTCGGCCGTGATGACGACGTGCTGGGTCTTCGCGGACGAAGCACCCGGATGGTCGACCTCGACGGGCGGGTGGTGCTGCCGGGGTTCGTCGATTCGCATGCTCACTGGATCGGCGACGGAGGCATGGTCGGGTACAACGCCCAGTTGGCCGTCGACGCGGCGTTGAGCCGGGGCTGGACGAGCATCACCGAGCAGTACGTCGACCGCGAGCGGCTGGCGGACCTGCGGGAGCTCGACGCGACCGGCGTACTGCGGCTGCGGGTCAACGCCTACCTGCCGATCAACTTCGAGGACGAGAAGTTCGGTCAGTGGTTCCGGGAATTCGAGCCGCATCAGGAGTTCAGCGCGCGTCTGCGGCTGGCCGGGATCAAGGTGTTCCTCGATCACGACTGGGGCACCTGGTTCCACTGGCGGCAGGGCGAGCTGGACGCGTACGTGCTCGCTGCCCACCGGGCCGGCTGGCAGGTGTCCGCGCACGCGATCAGCGCCGGGGCGCACGACCAGTACCTGTCCGCCGTGGCCCGCGCGCAGGCGGCGGATCCCAACCCGGACGCCCGTCACCGCGTCGAGCATGTCGTTCAGTTGCGGGACGATCAGCTCAGCCGGATGAGGGAGCTCGGGGTGATCGCGTCCATCCAGCCCGGGATGCCGGGTGATCTGGCGGCGGAGGCGGGCTTCCCGGAGCTGGTGGCGCGCGGCGAGACCCGGTGGATCACCCGGTGGCGGGACCTGGTGGACAGCGGCGTACGCACGATCGGCAGCACGGACACGCCGTGGCTGGTGCTTGCGGTGGGCAACCAGATGCCGCACGGATCACCGCTCGAGGCGATCCACCAGGCGATGACCCGGCAAAGTCCCCAGGCCAGGCCTCCGGAGGCCTGGCAGCTGGCGCAGCGCCTGACCGTCGAGCAGGCGTTGCGGTTGTTCACCGTCGACGCCGCGTACGGGACGTTCGAAGAGGACGTCAAAGGCAGCCTCGAGCGCGGCAAGTACGCCGACCTCGTGATCCTCTCGGACGACCCGACCACGGTGGCCGTGGACGCACTCCCGACCATCGAGGTGGGAGCCACGATCGTCGGCGGGCGGGCGGAGTACTGCGCCGACGCTGCCTTGTGCTGACGTCACAAACCAGGTCGCCTGCTCTGTCTTGGCTTTAGGGCTGATCGTCGACCGAGGAGATCGTGATGAGGGACAGGGGCGCGGGTGAGCGTGCAGGGGACGTGCTCCCGTGAGTTGGCAGCTGAGAGGTGCGTGCGTGGGCGAGGACCCCGAGTTGTTCTTCCCGATCGGGACGACCGGGCCGGCGCTGCTGCAGGCCGAGGAGGCCAAGAAGGTCTGCCGGCGGTGTGAGGTCATCGACGACTGTCTGGACTGGGCCCTGCGGACCGGTCAGGACGCCGGTGTCTGGGGTGGGATGTCCGAGCTCGAGCGGCGCGAGCTGAAGCGCCGCGACCGGCGGCCTCGCCCGGTCGGCATCGCGACCCTCCGCCTCGAGGAGGACGACCGCACGTAGTCGGACCCACCCTTGTGTCGAAACGGGGTATGCACCGATCGTCAGTACACGAGGAGGTGTGCTGATGGACGATGACGTCAAGCGCGCGGCGCAGCGGGCGTTGGCGGAGCGGGTGGTGGGTGGCGAGGGTACGGCGTCCGCGGAGTTGCGAGCGGGGGCGTTCCACGACGAGGGGCTCCCGCCGCCGTTGGACGAGTTGGTCGGTAAGGTCACCCGGACTCCGGTGCGGGTGACGGAGGCGGACTACGCCGCGGCGAAGGCGGCCGGGTACAGCGAGGATCAACTGTTCGAGTTGGTGGTGTGTGCCGCGGTCGGGCAGTCCACGCGGCTGTACGACGCCGGCCTGGCGGCGCTGGCCGAGGCGACCGCCGAGGGGAGGGTGGATCGTGCGACTTGAGGTGCTCGACCACGGTTACAGCCGGGGAACGAAGCTGCTGTTCAGGGTGATCCGGCTGTTCTCCGGCCACCCGGTTCCGGACGCCGCCCGGCTGGTCTTCTACCGGCCGGACTTCTACGGTTCGCGCGCCAAGACGTTCACCCACGAGGCGATGCGTGGGCCGTCGGCCTGGTCGGTGGGGGACCGGGAGCTGATGGCGGCGTACGTCGCCTCGGTGAACGAGTCCGCGTTCTGCATCGGCGCGCACTCGGCGACCGCGAGCTTGTCCTACCAGGACGCGCCGCGGGTCGACGCGGTGCTCGCCGACGTGGACACCGCGCCGATCGACGAGCGACTGCGGGCGACACTGCGGATGCTCGGCAAGCTGACCCGGGAGGGCACGGTCAGCGCCGAGGACATGCGTGCAGTGCTGGCAACCGGGGTGTCACCGCAGCAGATCGAGGACGCCCTAGCGGTCTGCGCCGTATTCAACACCACAGCCCGGCTCGCCGACGCGTTCGGCTTCGAACTGCTCGATCACGAGGGCTACGAGGCCGGAGCGAAGTACCTCCTGAAGCGGGGGTACCGCTGACTCTCACTCCAGGGCGCTGCCGCTGACGATGCCGAGCGCGAGCCCGCCGACGATGAGCAGGCTGGCCAGGATCAGGCGTTCGCGGAAGACGGTGACGATGCCGAGGACGGCCATCGCCAGGGCGACGAGGACCAGCACGGTTGGAAGCTGCACCGCCGCACTTTAAGCCGCCTGAGGCCGCAGATGCGGTCCTCTCACAACTCTCTAACGAACTGTCAGAGCAGCACGGCTGTAGCAGCAACCGCGATGGCCACCTGAGCGGTCACCGAGGCGATCCGCAGCGGTCGGCGGGCCGACGCGATCCACGGCAGCCTGTCCCAGATCATTCCGCCGAGGAGTACGGCGGCCGCCGTCAACGCCAGCCCGACCAGCCAGAGGGGCCACGGTACGACGTTCCAGTCCACGAGCGCCCGGGCCAGGACGAGGAGAGTGACGTCCGTGGTCAGCACGGTCAGGATTTCCCCGCGGTCGCGCACGCCGCCCCGTTGACCGGCCGCTCGTCGGGTTCTGGCCAGTTGCACTGTGGTCGCGCCGATCAGGAAGAGGACGACCGCGATCAGGATCCAGGCGACCATCACGCCTCCCGGAGCAGGTCGGCACCGAGGTCGTCGACGTCCGACGCGACGTCGGACAGCACGACGACGGCCCGGCCGCGGTCGCGGTCCAGCGCGAGGAACGACCGGTAGCCGCCGGTGCCGCCGTTGTGCCAGACCATCGACCGCTCGGTCTCCGGCAGCGGGCTCGTGATCCAGTGCAGCCCGATCCGGTCCTCGCCGTCGTACTCGTGCCGTGGCTCGAGCGCGGTCGCCAGCGGACCGGGTGTTTCAAGCAGCCGTTGCGCGAGCGCGGCGAGGTCGGCGGCCGTGGACACGGCGCCTCCGGCCGGTGCATAACCACCTGCCAGCCACGGATCCTCCTGGCGACCGCCGGTGCTGTACCCCTTCGGCGCTGCTTGCGCCTCAGTCGAGGGGAGCCGCGTGGCGGTCATCCCGGAGGGCCGCAGCAGCCGTTCGGTAAGCAGCGCGTCGTACTCCGTCTCCGCGGCTTTCGCCAACGCCTGTCCGAGCAGCGCTCCGCCGAGATTCGAGTACTGCGCCTCGCCGCGGCCGTCGACGTCCGCCGAGTGGGCATGGTCGAGCAGTTCCTCGACGGTGTACGGATACGGGTCCGCGCCGGTGAATCGGGCCAGCAGACCGCGGGCCTGGGGGAGGACCGAAGGTGCAAGCCGGGGGAGTCCGGAGCGATGTGAGGCCAGCTCCTCGAGGGTGACTTGTCCGACGGGTGCCTCCCCGAGGGGCAGCAACTGGCCGACCGGCTGATCGAGGCGGACCTCGCGCCGTTGGACCGAGTCGGCGAGCAGCAGACCGGTGAAGGCCTTCGAGATCGAGCCGATCTCGAACACGTCGTGCTCGTCGGTGCCGAAGCCGGCGAACCGCGTCCCGTCGCGGTCGACCAGCGCGACCGCGAGCCGGTGCCGCGGGCCGTCGTACAGTCGGTCGATCGTTTGACGCAGCTGCTCGTCGCCGGTCGACGGCCGGTCCGGCTCGGGCACCGTGGGGCGGACGAGGAACCCGGCCACGAGCACGGCCAGCGCGAGCACGACGGACACCACGCGGGCCGGAGTCGTCCAGGTCCGCGCCGGCGGCCGGCCGGAATCACTCATCGAGGTCCGCCCAGGACTGCAGCGGCATGGGACAGGTCGGGCTGGAGCGGGCGTCGTGCAGGTCGTAGGCGACCAGGGGACAGCGGGTGCAGTAGAGCAGACCGGTCTCGGGATCGGCGACGAGGTCGTGGCCGGCGGAGACGGTCGACGCCGGGCAGGTGGTGGACTCGATCTCGCGGCGGGTGGCGAAGTGGGCGCCGCAGGTCAGGCAGACCGGCACCTCGGTTGCGGGACCCTGGGGAGTCATCCGGGACAGGTTGGCCACCTGGTGGCCGTTGATCTCGGCGAAGAAGTCGGTCACGGCTCCCTTTCCCCACGAAGGCTGCACTACTCCTTCGGTGCCCCACGCAAGGATTTCTACGCGTCGCCGGGCTCCGGTACGTCGTCGCGCAGCCGCAGGACGCGGTGGAGCATGGTCAGCCGGAGCGTCGACTCGAGCTGGGCGCGGGGCCGGGCCAGCGTCAGCCGGCCGCCGGTCTGCTCGAGCAGTTTGTGCAGGCGGACGAACGCTCCCAGGCCGCTGGAGTCGCAGAAGGCGAGCTCCGCCAGATCCAGGACGACCGGCCGGCCGGACTCCGCCAGCGGCTGGGTGACCTCGAGGAAGCGGGCGCTGGTGCCGAAGTCCAGCTCGCCGGAGACGGCGACCACGACGTCCTTCCCGCGGTCCTGGACGTCGAGGGACAGCAGGTCGTCACTCACCGCCGCGACCCCGCAGTCTCCGGGTGTCGATCAGCTCCTGGGCGACGTCGCGCAGCTTGAGGTTGTGCTCCTGCGAGTACCGCTTGAGGATCTCGAAGGCCCGCGGCTCGTCGAGGTCGAAGCGTTCCATCAGGATCCCCATCGCCTGGCCGACGAGTTTGCGCGCGTCCACGGCCGCGGCCATCGTCTCGCCGTCGCGCGCCGACGCGACGGCCACCGAGGCGTGCCGGGCCAGGATGTGCGCGATCGCCTCGTCGTCGGCGGAGAACGCGTGCGGCTCGGTGTTGAACAGCGACAGGACGCCGACGAGTTGCGCACCGGCGTACATCGGCACGTGCAGGGCGGATCCGAATCGCTCCGACGGCAGTCGCTGCGCCCACAGAGGCCAGCGGGTCTCACTGGCGACCTCCGGGACCCGGACGACGACTCCCTCGGTCAGCGCGGTCAGCATCGGGCCTTCGCCGAGGTCGAACTGCAGCTCGTACAGCTTGGTCACCAGTGGGGCCGTCACCGCGGCGACCTCGTGGCTGCCGCGCACCGCGAGCACCGCGCCGGCGTAGGAACACGCCTCCGCCTGCAGGGCGAACTGCACGACGGTGTCTACCGTCTCCTCCACACCGCCGGCGTGGTGGAGCTCCACGGCCAGCCGCGCGAACGCGTCCGCTCCCAGCGCGGGTGGCCGATTCACGACGGGACTCCCGGCAGCGGAGGTCCGACCTGGCTGATCCATGGCCCATATCCTGCCTTGCCGGGCCGGTCGCTCAGCCAATCGGTCACTCCGTCCTCGGGATGTTCGGGCGGTCGGTGGGAGGTGATTGCGGGCCCGCTCCCCCTGTCCACTCCGAAGAGCGGCGGGCCCGCAATCGACTGTGGGGGGATCAGGCGATCCGGCGGGCGGCGCGCAACTCGTCCTCGACGGAGTGCGGCTCGACGATCAGCCGGCGCAGGGCGCTGTCGTGATGGCGCATGGAAGCCTCGCAGATCGGAAGATCCGGCGCCCGGCTGTCTGAGGCTGGACCACTATGGCCGGTCGGCCGCGAGAAGTTCAAGCCCTTCGCCGGAATGTGGTCTGGTCTGGACTGCGGTGCCGGGTGGTGGTACCCAGGAATCGGTGAGGGAAGTTCATGACCGATCAGCGCAGGTTGTGGAGTGTCGGGGAGGCGCCGCCGCGACGTGAGTCCGGGCCGGTGCGGCTCGCGGACGAGCTGTCGGAGCTGGCCTGCGGTCTCCACCACGCCGAGACGCCGGAGGACGTGCTGCGCGAGGCCGTGCAGGCCGCGATGGACCTCGTTCCCGGCGCCCAGGCGGGCTCGGTGACGGCGTTGATCGGCGACCGGCGGGTCGAGCACAAGGCGGAGTCGGGCGCCCTGCCCGCGCGCGTCGACCAGGTGATGTCGCAGTACGGCGAAGGGCCGTGCCTGGACGCCTTGCGCGAACGCCGGATCGTCCGGGTGGACGACATGCGCCACGAGACGCGCTGGCCGGAGTTCGCGCCGCGAGCGGCCGGACTGGGCGCGTTGAGCATGCTGGCGATCCCGATGTTCATGAAGGACGACGTCTTCTGCGCGCTCAACCTGTACGCCGGCGAGTCGCGCGCGTTCACCGACGAGGCCGAGAACGTCGCCCGGCTGCTGGCCGCGCACGCGTCGGTCGCTTACTCGGGCGCCCAGCGGGAGGAGAACCTGCTCGCCGCGATCGAGACCCGGGACCTGATCGGCCAGGCAGTCGGCCTGCTGATGGAGCGGTACTCGATCAGCTCGGGCCGGTCCTTCGACACGCTGGTCCGGTTCAGCCGGCAGTCCAACCGGAAACTGCGCGACGTCGCCGCCGAGCTCATCCGCGACGCGGAAGCGGGCTGCAGGAAGTAGGTCCGGAGGCCGCGTCGGAGGGAGGCGCGCACCGGGGCGGGCGGTCGGAGGCCGGCCACACGTACGGCAGGTCCGGCGGCTCGTCGAAGTACTGTGCGTAGTACGCCGGGTCCTTGCGCAACAGGGCCGATCGGTGACTGCGGTGGAACGACGGTTCCCCGAGCCACGGCGGCAGCTCGCCGTCGCGGGCGAGCTCGTCCTGGGTCCGGGGCCGGCTGATGCCGCAGGCCGTGGCCAGCTCGGTGACCAGGCTGGCCTCGCAGGTGTCGGGCCGCCCGCTCGCGGTCCAGGCCGCGCAGACGTCGACGCCGTACCGGACGAGGGCCTCCTCGTAGCCGGCCCACATCTTCACCGCCGGATGGTGCCGCCAGCCGTAGCCGGGAACGACGAGCCCGCGGAGGATCTGCAGCGCCTCGACCCGCTGCTTCCCGAGCCGTCGCGGGTCCAGGATCCGCGCGGTCTCGCCGAAACCGGGCACCGGCAGGAAGGATTGCACGCCGTCGCGGTACCCAGCGATCGCGCGACGAACTCAGCCCGGCGGCTGGTGGCCGACCCGCCGGGTGGCGATGAGTTGTTCGACGACGTTCTGGAGCTTCAGCCCCTGCTCCTCGGCGTAGCGGCGGAGTACGGCGAACGCCTGGTCGGAGTCGAGGTCGTGGCGCTCCATCAGGATCCCCATCGCCTGGCCGACCAGCTTGCGGGCGTCGACCCGGTCCGACATGTCCTCGCGCCGCTGGGCGGTGGCGACCGCGACCGCGGCGTGCCGGGCGAGGACGTGGGCGATCGCGAGATCGTCGTCGCTGAAGGCGTTGCCGGCCTGCTTGTACAGGCTGAGCGCACCGAGTGGGCTAGTGCCCGCCCGGAGCGGTATGTGGACGACGCTGCCGAGGCCGAGCGCCACTGCGCGCCGGCTCCACGCCGGCCAGCGGGTCTCCGCGGCCGCGCTCGGGATGTGGAGGACGACGTTCTGCTGGATGGCGGCGATCACCGGCCCGTCACCGTGCTCGATCTGCGCGGCGTACAGCGCACCTGGGACCTCGCTGCTCACCGTCCCGATCGTGATGACGCCGTCGGCGTCCTGCAGGGCGACACCGGCATGACTGCAGCCGATCGCCGGGACCGCGAACTGCACGACCGCTTCGACGGTTTCCGTGGCGGAGGACGAGTCGTGCAGGCGGACCGCGAAGTCGGCGAATGCCTGGGCATGTGCGTCCGCGCGCGGGCGCACCATGGATTGGGTCATGAGAAGGGCCTCGGATCAGGCGCGATTATCGGCCAACCGATGCCCGCGTCGGGGTCATGATGCATGCACCCGCCACGTCTTGACAGGATCTCCACCATACCTCGCCCGCCCGGGAACGGCTGCTGTTCGGCTCCCCGGACCTGAATCGTTACCGCGGCGACCGCAGCCCGAGGACAGAGGTGACCACGGTGTGGATTGGGGTACTGCGGTGGCATGCGACTTCGCCGTAGCCATCCCGACAAGCCGGGATACTCCCGCCGGCGCCGCGGCCGCGGCTTCAGCTACCACGACACCGACGGCACGGTGATCCGGGACACCGACGTGCTCGAGCGGATCCGGACCCTGGCGATCCCGCCGGCCTGGACCGACGTGTGGATCTGCCCGTACCCGAACGGCCACATCCAGGCGATCGGCACCGACCAGGCGGGCCGGCGGCAGTACCTGTACCACGACGACTGGCGGACGGCGCAGGACGCGGACAAGCACGACCGCGTCCGCCAGCTCGCCCGCAAGCTGCCGGCCTTCCGGGAGGCGGTCGACGCCGACCTGTGTTCGAAGGGCCTGGACCGGCAGCGGGTGCTGGCCGTCGCGTTGCGGATGCTCGACTACGGCGTCTTCCGGACCGGGAACACGCAGTACGCCGAGGAGTACGGCAGCCGCGGCGCGGCCACGTTGCTGCGCGACGACGTCCGGGTCAGCAAGGACAAGGTCGTCTTCGACTTCGTCGCCAAGGGCGGGCAGCAGCGCACGCTCGAGCTCGACGACGACCGGCTCGCGATCGCGGTCCGGTCACTGAAACGCGGAAAGCACAAGAACCCGCGGCTGCTGGTCTACCGGGACGACTCCGGCTACCACGAGATCGACGCCACCATGGTGAACGAGCGCTTCCACGAGCTGGTCGGCGACGACTACACGGTCAAGGACCTGCGGACCTGGACGGCCACCGTGTACGCCGCCGTGGAGCTGGCGGAGGCGGATCCGCCGACCACGAAGAAGGCCCTGAACGCGGCGGTCAAGGACATGCTCGAGGAGGTGTCCGACCACCTCGGCAACACGCCGACCGTCGCGCGGGCGTCGTACGTCGATCCGCGGGTCGTCGACCAGTACGAGCGCGGGCGCACGATCTCCGACGCCGTCGACAAGGTCGGCACCGACCTGGACGACGACGAGACCCGCGCCGTCCTGGAACGATCCGTCAACCGGCTCCTGGACCAGGACAAGAGAGAGTAGGGATCGATGCGGACCGTGGTGATCACCGGCGCCGGCAGCGGGGTCGGCGCGGCGACGACAGTACGGCTGGACCGGGAGGGCTGGCGGGTGTTCGCGGGCGTGCACTCGCAGCACGAGGCACAAGTGCTCGACCGGCAGACGTCCGCCGACGTGACGGTCCACCAGCTCGACGTGACGAGTCCGGACTCGGTCAAGGCGTTCGCCGGCGAGGTCGACCTCGCGCTCGGTGGCGACGGCCTGCATGCGCTGGTGGACAACGCGGGGAAGGGGTACCTCGGCCCGCTGGAGACGCTGCCGCTGGAGAACCTGCGGGACCAGTTCGAGGTCAATGTGATCGGGCAGGTCGCGGTCACCCAGCAGTTCCTGCCGATGATGCGGCGCGGCGACGGATCGCGGGTAGTCCTGGTCGGGTCGGTCGCCGGCCGGGTGGCAGCCGGATTCGCCGGCGCCTATTTCGCCTCGAAGTACGCGCTCGAGGCGATCGCGGACGCCTGGCGGCAGGAGCTGACACCGGACGGGATCGACGTGGTGATCGTCGAGCCGGGTCCGCTGGCGACGCCGATCTGGGCGAAGGCCGCCAAGACCCTGGACTCCCTGCCGCCCAACGACCTCTACCGCGAGCGCCTCGACGCGGTCCGGAGCCGGGTCGCGCGGCGGGGCAAGGAGAGCGCCGGCCCCGAGGAGGCCGTCGAGCTGATCGTGCGCGCGGTATCGGCGCCGCGGCCGCACACCCGGTACGCCAACGGGATCGCGGCCAAGGCCCTTCCGTTGGTCCGCCAACTCATCCCGGACCGCATCTTCGACCGCATGGCCCTCCGGATCCTCACGCAGCCACCCAAGCAGTCCTGAGCACGCCGCGGGGTGGGGCGCGGGACCGGTGGGTACCGGGGGGCAGAGGCAACGATCAGTGATTGGAGCAGCTGATGCCGGAGACGACGCGCCGTAACAGTGGGCACGAGTGGACCGAGAACGAGATCGCCGAACTGCGGGAGTTGGCCGGAGGCAACACCCCCGTCGGCGTGATGAGCGTCAAGCTCGGCCGGACCGAGGACGCGATCAGGTCGAAGGCACAGTCCGAAGGGATCTCGCTCTCGCCGCCGAACCGGTCGCCGTACGGCGACATGAGCTGACCACCGCCGATCGTGCAAACGGGTGATTAACCGCGTTTGCGGAGGGTACCGAGTGCGATACAAGGCGTAACGATGTTGCGCAGGGCAAGAAGTTGAGAGTGAAAGGGCGGTTCACCTCATGAGACCCATCGCACGAGTGGTCGCGGCCCTCGGTCTGGTCGCGGCGGCAGCGGTCGGCAGCGGCGCGACGGCCGCGCACGCGCAGTCCACAGCCGGCTCCGTGGGCACGGCCGGCACAGTCAGCACAGCCGGCACGGGGATCCAGGCGGAAGGCGAGGTCGCGTGCGGCTACGACTACGGGGCCTGCTGGCGGCAGTGGTACGAGTACGGGTTCGTCAAGAACTACATCGTCAGCGAGATCTACTACCGCGGCGGCGGATATCACTTCTTCTGGTGGAACTGACGCCCGCGTCCGGACCGGCCGCTGCCTGACCCGCAGGCAGCGGCCAGTTCTTTCCTGCTGAGGTTTACAGCGCTGTAGACATCCGATTTACAGCGCTATAAGGTCGCGGGCATGCCGAGCAGCCGCCCGAACATCCTGTTGTTGATGACCGACCAGCACCGGGCCGGTTTCACCGCCGGGTCCGGGTTCGGGCTGGACACGATGCCGTGTCTCGACCGGATCGCGGCCGCCGGAGCGACGTTCGACCGGGCCTACACCAGCTATCCCGCCTGCGTGCCGGCCAGGACCAGTCTGCTGACCGGACGGTTCCCGACCGCGCACCGGGTCCGGCAGAACAGCAACGCCCAGCACGCGTACTACGCCGACGACCTGCTCGACGTACTCCGGGGCAGCGGCTACTCCCTGCACTTCGCCGGCAAACCGCACATGCACCGGACGGCCGACGACTTCGACACCTTCCACGGCCCGTTCATGCACGACCGCGGTCCGACAGCCTCGAGCACGGAAGCCGCGTTCGACCAGTGGCTGCACGGTCTCGACCACGGTGTCGCTGCCGAGCCCACGCCGTACCCGCTCGAAGCGCAGTTGCCCTACCGGATCGTGTCCGGCGCACTCGACGCGCTCGCGACGACCACCGAGGCGGATCCGTTCTTCCTGTGGGTGTCGTTCCCCGAGCCGCACAACCCGTACCAGGTGCCGGAGCCGTACTTCAGCCTGTTCGCGGAAGCAGACGTCCCCGACCGCGTGGCCGGCCCGGAGGCGATCCCGGAGCTCGGCTGGCGCTATCGCTGGCTGCACGACGTGGTGAGCCAGAAGCGTCCCGGGTACGACGACGCCTGGCGCCGGTACCGCGCCAACTACCTCGGCATGCTGCGCCTGATCGACGACCAGCTCGAGCGCCTGCTGGCCGGGCTCGGTGACCGGCTCGACGACACTCTCGTGCTGTTCGTCAGCGATCACGGCGACTACGTGGGGGAGTACGGCCTGCAGCGCAAGGGCGCGGGCATGTCCGACGCGCTGATGCGGATCCCGTTCGTGATCAGCGGGCCGGGCGTGCAGGCCGGGCATCGCGACGAGTTCGTCTCGCTCGTCGACGTACTGCCGACCGTGTGCGAGGTGGTCGGCGCCGACCTCCCCGACGGCGTCCAGGGCCGGAGTCTCGCGCCCCTGCTCGCCGGTGAGACCGGACCGGCGGCCGAGTTCGGCAGCATGTACGCCGAGCTCGGGTACGGCGGTGTCTCCTACGACGAGACCGACCGGCCGGAGCTGCATTTCCCGTACGACGGCTCGACGTACGACGAGCTGAACAGCGTCACCCAGAGCGGTGGCGAACGCATGGTGGTCAGCGGCCACCACAAGCTGGTCGTGGACGATCGCGGCCGGCGAAGGCTGTTCGACCTGCGCGCCGATCCGGCCGAGCTGGTCGACCTGTCCGACGACCCCGCCCACCACGACGTGCTCGACGCGCTCCAGGCCACCTTGCTGCGCTGGCTGATCCGCGTCGCCGACGACCTGCCGGCCGGGGCCTACGTACCGAAGACGACCAAGCACAACTGGCGCTGGGCCTGACCCGCGCGGCGCCACGTACCCCTGGAGGCGCACGATGGCAGCAATCTCTCGACGGACCCTGCTCGGGTTCGGGGCGGCCGCCGCGGCCGCCGCGGCGGCCGCGGCCCTGCCCGGCTGTGGCGGCGGTGGCGGTGAAGGCTCGTCCGGCGGCCTGCGGGTCGCCTGGTACGGCGGCGACCCGGTGCACAAGGCGATGGACGCGGCGCTGGCCGCCTTCGGCGCCGATCACGGCGACACGAAGCTGACCACCGAGCGGGCCGCGTTCGCCGACTACTGGGACAAGCTCGCGACCCAGACAGCGGGCAAGAAGAGCCCGGACGTGTTCCGGATGTCGATGAGCTACTTCTCCGACTACGCGCAGCGCAAGGCGCTGCTGGACCTGTCCGGCAAGCCGATCCCGCTGGACGCCCTCGACAAGGACGTCGCCGAGAGCGGCAAGGTCGACGGCAAGCTGATGGGGATCGGGCAGTCCTCGATCACGCACGCCACCTTCCGCAACCCGCAACTGGTCGCGAAGGTCGGCGGACAGCTCCCGGAGCAGTGGAGCTGGCAGACGTTCGCGACGTTCGCCAAGGACTTCGCCGCCGAGGCCGGACCGGGCTCCTACGGCACGACGGATGCCGGTGGCAACTTCCAGATCTTCGAGGTCTGGGCGCGTGAGCACGGGCCCGGCGTGTTCGCCGACGGCAAGCTCGCGGTCGGCAAGGACGTGATCGAGGACTGGTTCGCCTACTGGCAGGACCTGCGGGCCGCGAAGGCGGCACCGCCGGCCGACGTGTCCGCGGAGGGCGGCTCGTTCGAGACCTCGCAGCTGTCCAAGGGCAAGTCACCGGTCGAGTTCGGCTGGGTCCAGCAGCTCACGTTCTACCAGCCGCTGGTCAAGGACGCCGAGCTGGTGGTCGGCGCCGTACCGGGCAAGACCCCGGGATCGCTGCGCGGGCAGTTCCTCAAGGCGCTCGACTTCTGGGTGGTGTCGTCGGGCACGAAGGACGCCGACACCGCCGCGCAGCTGATCGACTTCCTGGTCAACGACGACCGCGCGGTCAAGGCGATCGGCCTGACCCTCGGCGTCCCGCCGTCGAAGAAGTCCCGGGACCTGATCGCGGCGCAGCCGGACACCCCGGCCGGCCGGGCGATCGCGTACGTCGAGCAGATCGAGCAGCAGGTCGGGCCGTCGCCACAGCCGTGGCCGAAGGGGTACGGCGAGCTGATCAGCGTGTTCGACCGGCTGAACGAGGACATCGGGTTCGGCCGCACCGATCCGGCCGCGGCGGCGGAGAAGTTCAGCTCCGAGGCGAGCCGGGTCCTCGGCGCATGATCAGCCGGACCCTGCCGGAACGGTTGCGGGAGAGTCTGCCGGCGTACGCGTTCCTGGCGCCGTGGCTGATCGGGCTGTTCGGGTTGACGCTGGTGCCGATGGTGCTGTCGTTGTACTACTCGTTCACCGACTACAGCCTGCTCGCCCCGCCGGTCTGGGAGGGCCTGGCCAACTACGAACGCATGCTGTCCGACGACCGCTACCAGCAGTCCCTGGTGGTCACCTTCACCTACGTGCTGCTGTCGGTGCCGCTGGAGCTGGTGTTCGCGCTGGCGGTCGCGGTCGTGCTGAACCAGGGACTGAAGGCGGTCGCGTTCTACCGGGCCGTGTACTACGTGCCGAGTCTGCTCGGCGGCAGTGTGGCCATCGCGATCCTGTGGCGGCAGATCTTCGGCGCGGACGGGCTGGTGAACCAGCTGCTCGGGTCGGTCGGGATCGACGGGCCCAGCTGGATCGCCTCTCCGGACACGTCGCTGCTGACGCTGGTGCTGCTGCGCGTGTGGCAGTTCGGCGCGCCGATGGTGATCTTCCTGGCCGGGCTGCGGCAGATCCCGGCCGAGGTGCTCGAGGCCGCCGAGGTCGACGGCGCCGGCCGGGTCCGCCGGTTCCTGCACATCACCTTGCCGCTGCTGTCGCCGATCGTGTTCTTCAACCTGGTGCTGCAGATCATCGGCGCGTTCCAGGCGTTCACGCCGGCGTTCATCGTCTCCGGCGGCAGCGGCGGCCCGTCGGACTCGACCCTGTTCTACACGCTGTACCTGTACCAGAAGGCGTTCGGCAGCTTCGAGATGGGCTACGCCGCCGCGATGGCCTGGGTGCTGCTGCTGATCATCGCCGGCTTCACCGCGGCGAACTTCGTGATGAGCCGGCGCTGGGTGTTCTACGCCGACGAGCGGGAGGCTCGATGAGTACGACGTACCGCGCCCGGCCGGCCGGGTTGCTGTCCCGGCGGACCGTCGCGCACGCCGCGGTGATCCTGATCGGGCTGGTGATGCTCTACCCGCTGCTGTGGATGGTCAGCAGTTCGCTGGAGCCGAACGACGAGATCTTCGGCTCGGGCTCGCTGCTGCCGCACTCGCCGAGCCTGGCGAACTACCGCGACGGCTGGTCCGGGCCGGGGTCGCCGTTCAGCGTCTACCTGGTGAACTCGTTGCTGATCTGCGTGCTGACGATCGTCGGCAACCTGCTGTCGTGCTCGCTGGCGGCGTACGCGTTCGCGCGGATGTCGTTCGTCGGCCGGCGGGTGCTGTTCGGGCTGATGCTGGCCACGATCATGCTGCCGCAGCACGTCACGCTGATCGCGCAGTACTCGATCTTCCGCGACCTCGGCTGGGTGGACACCTACCTGCCGCTGGTGGTGCCGAAGTTCCTCGGCACCGAGGCGTTCTTCATCTTCCTGATGGTGCAGTTCATCCGCGGGCTGCCGCGCGAGCTGGACGAGGCGGCCCGGATCGACGGCTGCGGGGTGTTCCAGATCTACCTGCGGATCGTGCTGCCGCTGCTGCGGCCGGCGTTGGTGACGACCGCGATCTTCTCGTTCATCTGGAGCTACAACGACTTCTTCACCGCGCTCATCTACGTGTCCGACCCGGCGAAACTGACGGTGCCGCTGGCGTTGCGGACGTTCCTGGACGCGTCCGGGCAGTCGGAGTGGGGGCAGATGTTCGCGATGAGCATCGTCACCATGGTGCCCGTGCTGGCCGCGTTCGTGTTCTTCCAGCGCCGGATCGTCGAGGGCCTGGCCACGTCCGGGCTGAAGTAGTCTGGCGCCTGTGACCACCAGACCGCGGCTGGCCGACGTGGCCGCTCGGGCCGGCGTCTCGATGAAGACCGTCTCGAACGTCATCAACGACTTCCAGCACGTCTCGCCGCAGATGCGCGCCCGGGTTCAGGCCGCGATCGACGAGATCGGCTACCGGCCGAACCTGTCGGCCCGCAACCTCGCCCTCGGCCGGGCCGGGATGATCGCGCTGGTGGTCCCGCAGCTGGACATGCCGTACTTCGCCGCGCTCGCCGGCCAGGTCTTGGAGGCCGCGGCCCGCAGCAACTGGGTGGTGCTGATCCAGCAGAGCGGCGGTGATCCGACCGTCGAGCGCCAGGCGCTGGCCGGTCACTTTCCGCAGCGCATGGACGGGCTCATCCTGAGCTCGCAACGGATCGGTCCGGCCGAGCTTCGCGACCGCACGGACCGGACACCGCTGGTCATGCTCGGCGAGCGGCACTACCAGGGCACCGCGCAGCATGTGGCGATCGACAACGTCGCCGCGGCCGAGACCGCCGTACGCCATCTGATCGAGCTCGGCCGGCGGCGGATCGCGATGATCGGCTCGAAGCCCACCGACCGCCGGCACCCCCGGCTGCGTGGGTACCGCCAGGCGCTGCGGGCGGCCGGTCTGCCGGAGCGTGCGGACTGGATCAAGCCGATCCGGAACAACCTCGGTGAGGAAGGGGAGCGGCAGATGGCCGAGCTCCTCGCCGAGAACCCGGAGAACCCGCCCGATGCCGTCTTCTGTGTGACCGACTGGGTCGCGCTCGGCGTCATCCGCGCGCTGCAGACCCGCGGTCTGCGCGTGCCCGAGGACGTCGCGGTGGTCGGCTTCGACGACATCCCGTACGGTCGCGCCGCCACCCCGACGCTGACCACGATCTCCCCGGACCGCTCGGCCATCGCCCGGATGGCGGTCGCCTCCCTCGAGGAGCAGATGTCCGCGCTGGCGCGGGGGACGACGTACGAGGTGTCCGAAGAGCTGGCGTCGTTCGAGCTGATCGTCCGGGAAAGCACCGTCGGCGTCAGCGTTTGAGGGCGAAGGACAGCAGCGTCACGCTGTGCGGTGGGAAGTCGTAGGTCCCATCGGGCAGCTTCTGCTCGCCGCGGTCGCGGAGGGCGACCTGATCCGGGCTGCTGAGACTGTTGGACGCCAGTACGTCGTCGACGTCGGCGCCGAGGTCCTTGACCGTCGCCAGCGGCGGCAGGGCGTCCACGCGACCGTCGAGGGTGAGGGTCGCCCGGACCGCGACCGTGCGGTGGCGGTTGATGACGGCCAGCCGCAGGGATCCGCCGTCGGCCGTCTCCGTCGCTGACACGTCGAGGTCGGCGACCGTCGCCGTACGCCCCTGGAACTGGCCGTTGTGGTCGCGTTCGTCGCCTTGCCGCACGGACGCGAGCCGGCCGGGGGAGCGGACGTCGGCAGAGAGCGCGACCGGGCCGAGGTGGTTCTGGTACAGGTCCCAGACGTGGTACGTCGCCGCGCGGACAGCGCCACCTGGACGGGCGACGACGACGCCGTTCGCGTTGAGCAGGTTGACCGTGTTGGCCATCGTGACCGGCACCTCCAGCCCGCTGGCCCGATGCAGTGCGTGGAAGACACCGGCGTAGAACAGCGCGTCGGCGAGGGTGCGCGGGCTCCATCGGTTGACGCGATGCGGCGGCCCGGCGGTCGGCAGTCCGTCCAGGTCGCGCTCGGCCGTGCCGCCGTCGTCGGAGGGCTGCGGGGCAGGCCACGCCGAGGGCTCGACGTGGCGGATGTTCCACTCGTCGAGCGCGAGGCCGAGCGGTTGCCGCAGTCCGTGGCGGGCGGCCAGCTCGGTGACCAGGGCCGAGTAGTTCTGGATCTCCTGCTCGAAGTACAGCGACTGGGCAACGATCGCGTCGTACTCGTCGGCGCCGTCGGTCAGCTGCGTGGTCGCGCCGTACAGGTGGAAGGACAGGTAGTCGATCCGGTCGCCGACGGTCTTGAGTACCTCGTCGGTCCAGCCTTGCCGGTCGTCGGTGAGACCCACGGCGATGAACTGGAGGGACGGGTCCACGGCACGCATGAACTGCGCGTGCTCGCGGGCGGCCGCGGCGTACTCGGTCGCCGTCCGGTGGCCCATCTGCCAGCGGCCGTAGACCTCGTTGCCCAGGCCCCAGTACTTGACGCCGTACGGCGTCGGTCGGCCGTTCGCCGCGCGCTGCCGGGTGTAGGACGTGTCGCCGGCGTAGTTGGTGTACTCGACCCAGCGGACGGCCTCGTCGACGTCCCGGCAGCTGTGCGCCAGGTACGGCTCGGTGCCGACCTCGGCACACCACGCGAGGAACTCGTCGGTGCCGAAGCGGTTGGACTCCTCCTCGCCCCACGCGAGCTCGAGCCGGCGCGGCCGCTCGTCGCGCGGACCGATGCCGTCCTCCCAGTGGTACGCCGAGGTGAAGTTGCCGCCCGGCCACCGGACGACCGGCAGGCCGAGCTGCCGGCAGAGCTCGGCCACGTCGCGGCGCAGGCCGTTGCGGGCGCCCGGTCCGTCGTACGACAGCGGCGAGCCCTCGTCGAACACACCGCCTTCGATGTTGCCGAAGAACGCCGACTCCAGGAAATGGCCGTAGATCAGCGGGTCGATGGTGCCGCGCCGGTCGCGGCGGATGTCGATGGTGGCGGGCTCGGTCACTGGTCACCTCGGTTGGTGTACGTCGCTTCGTCCAGGCCACTGAGCGTGGGGTCGTAGCCGACCTCGCCGACGTCGTACATCGACGTCATCCAGTGGTAGAAGTTGTCGCCCCGGTCGCGCAGCACGGTGTACAGCCGCCGCATCATCCGGCCACGCACCTCCCTCAGCTCGGGGTGTTCGTAGACGTTCTGCAGCTCGTCCGGATCCGTTGCCAGGTCGTAGAGCTCGTTGACCGAGTCCGGGTTGACGACGAGCTTGTAGCGGTCGGTGCGCAGCATGCGCTGCGGGTACGGGAAGTGATGCCCGTGGAACTCGCAGACGATGTCCTGCTCCCACTCGACCTCCGCGTCACCGGCCAGCGGCAGCAGGCTGCGGGAGTCGACCGCGAGCTTGGGGTCGAGGCCGGCGAGGTCGAGGATCGTCGCGGTGCAGTCCAGCAGGCTGACGAACTCGTCCCGGACCACGCCGGGTTGCTGTCCTGGGACCCGGAGCAGGCCGGGCGTGCGGTAGATGTCCTCGTACATGGCCGGACCCTTGTCGTGCAGCCGGTGCGACCCGGTGAACTCGCCGTGGTCGCAGGTGAAGAGGACCGCGGTGTCGTCGACCAGGCCGAGCCGCTCGAGGGCGGCCATCACCCGGCCGAGTTGCTCGTCGATCAGGGCGACGTACCCCTGGTAGACCGCGATCAGCTTGCGGGTCGTCTCGATCGGCATGGTGTCGAACGTCCAGTGGGCGCTGTAGTTGCGCTGCACCGGCGGTTTGCCCTCGAAGGTCTCGGCGATCGACCGGGGCAGCTCGACGTCCGCCGGGTCGACGAGGTCGAAGTACTCGTCGGGGAGGATGTACGGCAGGTGGGGGCCGAAGAAGTGCAGCGCGAGGAAGAACGGCTGCTGCCGGTCGTGGGCGTTGGCGGCGTACCGCTCCAGCAGCTCGATCGTCCGCGTGGCGAGGTAGTACTCGAACGTCGCCTCGACCGGTTGATGCAGCCGTGCGGCGAGCAGGTTGCCCGGCCCGCCGTTCGGCAGTGTGCCCCGGATCCGGTCGGAGATCTCGTACGGCGGCAGGTCGTGCTCGGCCAGGTAGTCGAGGTAGTCGGGGTGGTCGACGGGGTTGTGCCAGCCCGGCAGCGCCGGCCCGTCGAAGCCGAAGTCGTTCGCGGTCTTGTCGGTGCCGACATGCCACTTGCCGACCAGGCCACAGTTGTAGCCCTTCTCCCGCAGGGCTTGTGAGAACGTGAACTGCCCGTCCGCCAGGTCCTCGATGTAGCCGACGTTGCGCTCGTAGTTGGCCAGCAGCCGGTGCCGGAACGGCGCCTGCCCGGTGAGCAGACTCGCCCGCGCCGGCGTACAGATCGCCGTCGGCGTGTACCACCGATCGAACCGCGTCCCGGTCCGCGCCAGCTCGTCCAGCACCGGCGTCCGGCCCAATCGGTTGCCATAGGCACCAAGAGTGTCCACCCGATGCTGGTCGGTCATCAGAAACAGGATGTTCCTCGCGTCGCTCACGGGGCGGCCGCCTCCCTGGGTCGAGGGTCGGGCCTGGTCAAGTTAGCGCTACCATTGGTGTCGGTCAAGGGTTCGGGCGGTGGTCGGGGCCTACGATCAGGCGGTGGGCCGCGCGGGGTGCGTGCGCCCGGACGAGGAGGGAGGGCCGGGGATGCCGCGTCGTGCCGGTGAGCGCCGTCGGCTCGGGCAGCCGTCGATGGCCGACGTGGCCGCCGTCGCCGGCGTGTCCGCGGTCACCGTCTCCCGGGTGGCGAACGGCCACGCCTCGGTCACCCCCGAGACGCGCGAACGCGTCGAGCAGGCGATGAAACAGCTGGGCTACCGGGAGAACACCGCGGCCCGCGCGCTGGCGACCGGACGCTTCGGCACCATCGGCGTGGTCTCCTTCGACCTGACCGCGACCGGCAACCTCTACATCGTCGACGCGGTCATCCGCGAAGCCCAGAACGCCGGGTACGGCGTCAATCTCGCCACCCTGGACGCTGCCATCGACGCGCGGCTGCAGGCCGCCGTTCGCCGGCTCACCAGCCTGGCGATCGACGGCCTGGTGGTGGTCGAGGCGCGGATCCTGGACGCGCCGAGCCTGCGTCTGCCGGCCAATGTCCCGGTCGTGGTCGCCGAAGGTGCTTCGGACGTCGGATATCCCGCGGTGGGAGCGGATCATGGCGCCGGCGCGACCGCGGCCGTCGAGCACCTGCTGAACCTCGGCCACCGCACCGTGCACCACGTCAGCGGCCTGGCCGACTCCTATCCGGCGGTCCGCCGCCGGGACGCGTGGCAGCGGGCTCTCCGACGACGCGAGCGCGAGGTGCCGGAGGCGGTGGTCGGCGACTGGACGGCCGCGTCGGGGTACGCCGCGGGGCTCGAACTGCTGAAGGATCCTGGGGTGACCGCGATCTTCGCGGCCAACGACCAGATGGCGGCCGGCGTACTGCGCGCGGCCGCGGAATCCGGCCGGCGGGTGCCGGACGACCTGAGCGTGGTCGGGTACGACGACGCCGAGGTTGCGGGCTTCCTCTCACCACCACTGACCACGGTCCGCCAGGACTTGGACGGCGTCGGTCGACACTGCGTGAGCGTCCTGCTGTCCTCGATGCGCGGGGACAAACTGGACTGGTCCACGCGGTTGCTCGCGCCCGAGCTGGTCGTCCGCGCCAGCACCGCGCCGCCGGCCTGATCTCCCCGGCCGCGAACTCTTGACGCTGTTCGGGGCGCTGCCTATGTTAGCGCTACCACGAGCCGCAAGGAGTTGGCCATGACCGACCAGAGGTTCTCCCGGCGCCGGATGCTCGGCCTGTCGGGTGCGCTCGGGATCTCCGCCCTGGTGCCCGCGTGCACGGGCGGCGGGCAGTCCAGCGAGCAGGCGACCGCGGATGCGGCCTCCGCATCCGGTGCGGTCACCTGGTGGGACCAGTACCGCCCGCTGACGAAACTGTTCACCAACGACGTCTTCGCCGGCTACATGAAGGAGAACGCCGGCGTGAAGGTCACGCGCCGGGAGATGCCCGCGCCGGATCTCGCCCAGGCCCTGCAGATCGGGCGACGGAGCAACCAACTGCCGGACGTGCACTCGATCGCCGGGCTGGAGGCCGCGCCGGCCGCCCTGGTGAGCGAGGGCTGGTTCCGGCCGATCGGCGACCTGGTCGACGTCGAGGGCAGCCCGGTCGGCAAGTACCTGTACGACGGGATCCACCGGTTCGACGGCAAGATCTACACCTTCCCGGTGTTCACCGGCCGCTGGCACGACGCGATCCCGTGGACCAACACCGCCCTGCTGAAGGCGGCCGGGGTCGACCCGGCGACGTCACCGGCCACCTGGGACGACTTCCGCGCGACCGCCCGCACGCTGACCGAGAAGACCCCGGACGATGTCTTCGGACTCGTTGTCCCGGGCAAGGAAGCGGCGTACCTGGACGCGCTGGTCAACCGGCTGGCGATGACGGCCGGCGGATCGGGCGGGGTGGACTGGAAGACGGGGGAGTATGCCTACGGGTCACAGCCCTACCTGGACGCGTTCGAGTACCTGCTGTCCCTCAAGGCGGACAAGGTGATCCATCCGGCGTCGCCGTCGATGGGGCCCCGGGACGCCCGGGCCCGCTGGGCGGCCGGTCAGGCGGCCGTCTATCCGTGGGGACCGTGGTTCATCGGTGGCCTGAACGTGGAGGAGCCGGAAGCGGTCCAGCGCGGCATCGGCGTGTGGCACGTGCCGACGTCGGAGACCACGCGCAACCTCGTCTACAGTTCGCCGGCCTCGGGGCCGTTCTGGGTGTCCAGCGCGTCGAAGAACGCCGAGACCGCGGCCGACCTGATGCTCCGGTTGGCCTCCGAGGAGGTGCAGTCGAAGCTCGCGTCCACGATGGACGTCCCGCCGGTGCTGCTCGACCGGGTCCGCGGGTCGAAGGCGCATCCGACGTACCAGCAGAACGTCGCGTTCATGGAGGAGGACGTCCGGATCGCGCCGGTGCCCGAGGTGGGTACGCCGGGGGTCGCCAAGGTGCTCGCCGCGATGCGGGACGTGCACCCGAACGTCGGTGAGATCGCCCAGTCGGTGCTCAGCGGATCCGACGTCGACCACAAGAGTGCCCTGAGCAACTATGCGGCCAAGGTGACCGCCGAGCGGGAGCGGGCGCTGGCGGCGGCGAAGAAGGACGGCGCCGAGGTCGGCGTGGACGCGTGGGTGTTCGGCAACTGGGACCCGAAGCAGGACTACACGCAGACGTCGTACGCCGGTCGCTGACCGGGCCGGCGGCCGCGAAGGAGCGCGATGACAACCCTGCTCGACAAGGAGGCGGCGCCGCCGCGCGATGTCCCGGCGCGCGGCGGCCGCCGGGCCCGCGGCCGCCGGACCTGGTGGATCTACCTGTTCCTGCTGCCGACGGTCCTCGGGTACGGCGCTTACACGGTGTACCCGCTGGTGGCGTCGTGGTGGTACGCGCTGCTGGACTGGCCCGGGTTCGCCCGGACCGGGACGTTCATCGGGCTGGAGAACTTCCGCCGGTTGTTCGAGGACGACCTGTTCTGGAACGCCTTCCGCAACTCGCTGGTGTTCCTGGTCGTCGCGGTCCCGCTCCGGGTCGGGCTGGCGCTCGCGCTCGCCCTGGTGCTGAACTCCCGGCGGACGCCGTTCCGCGGCTTCTTCCGCACGTTGTTCTTCCTCCCGGTGGTCACGACCGGCGCGATCGTCGGCATCGTCTTCACCCTGCTGCTCGACGCGAGCGGCCCGATCAGCCTCGGCCTGGTGAAGTCCGGCCTGCTCGACAGCCCGGCCAACTTCGCCGCCAACGCCGGCACCTCCCTGTACGCCGGGATCGCGGTCTGGGTGTGGAAGTGGCTCGGTATCACGTTGATCTACTGGCTGGCCGCGCTGCAGACCATCCCGCAGGACATCCACGAGGCGGCGCTGGTCGACGGCGCGGGCGCGTGGCGCGAGTTCCGGCACGTCACGCTGCCGCTGATGGTGCCGTTCCTGGTCATCATCACGCTGATCGACACCGTGGCCGCGCTCAACGTCTTCGACCTGATGCAGACGTTGACGGCGGGCGGCCCGTCCTTCTCCTCCGAGGTGATCGAGATCTACATCTTCCGGACCGCCTTCCAGGCCACGGTGCCCGAGCTGGGGTACGCGTCTGCGGCGGCCGTCCTGTTCGGCGTACTGACGATCGCGCTGGCCATCGGGCAGGCCGTCGGGGTGCGCTGGGCGCGCGGCCGGATGGGCGCCTCATGAAGCGCAAGTGGGTGACCGGCATCGTCCTCGCGGTGGTGGCCGCGGTGTGGATCTACCCGTTCGTGTGGCTGGTCTCGGCCTCGCTGAAGTCGTCGAGCGAGGTGTTCGGCAAGGGGCTCGACCTGGTCCCGGGCGAGCTGCGCTGGGAGAACTACGCGCGTGCGTGGACCGATGTCGGCTTCGCGTCGTACATGATCAACACCGTCGTGATCACCCTCGGCACCGTGTTCCTGGTGATCGTCCGCAGTGCGCTCGCGGGCTACGTGCTGGGACGCCACGACTTCGCCGGCAAGAAGGTGCTGATCGGCATCTTCCTGCTGACGTTCTTCATCCCCGAGGGCTACACGATCATCCCGATCACGCAGCTGACCGATCAGCTCCACCTGCTGAACACCCATATCGGTGTGATCCTCGGTCTCGGCGCCGGCGGGCACGTGGCCGCGACCCTGCTGTACGCCGGGTACTTCCGCAAGCTGCCCAAGGAGCTCGAGGAGTGTGCCGAGCTGGACGGTGCCGGACCGATCACGATCTTCTTCCGGGTCATGCTGCCGCTCGCCTGGCCGATCACCGCGACCGTGTTCATCCTGACCTTCCTGTTCGCCTGGAACGTTTACCTGTTGCCGCTGGTGTTCACGTTGAGCGACCCGGATCTGCGGACGCTGGCCGTCGGCATGACAGTGTTCGTCGGTGAACAGAGCACCGACTGGTCCGGGCTGGCCGCGGCCGCGGTGATCTCACTGGTCCCCGCGGTGGCCGTGTTCGCCGTACTGCAGCGGCGATTCGTCGACAGCATCGCCGGAGCCGTCAAGCAGTGATTGCTGAAAGGAGCCGAATGAGCCGGCCGAACGTCCTGTTGCTGTGCACGGACCAGCAGAGGTTCGACGCCTTGGGTGCCGCGGGCAACCCGCACATCCAGACCCCACACCTGGACCGGTTGGCCGCGCAGGGAGCGCGGTTCACCAACTGCTACGTGCAGGCGCCGGTGTGCGGACCGTCGAGGGCGAGCCTGATGACGAGCCGCTACCTGCACAACCACGGGCTGTGGGCCAACGGGGTCGACATCTCGCCGGACGAGCGGCTGTTCACCCGCGACCTCGCCGACGCGGGCTACGACTGCGGCCTGGTGGGGAAGTTCCACCTCGGCGCGGCCGCCGGCGGGCGGGTGGAGCCCCGGATCGACGACGGCTTCCGCGTCTTCCGCTGGGCCCACGACCCGTACCTCGCGTGCGAGCAGAACCACTACCACCGCTGGCTCGAGGCCAACTTCCCCGGCGTGCTGGAGCAGTCGCTGGGCAAGGGCCACGACGTCTTCGACCGGATGCCGACCGAACAGCACTACAGCCGCTGGATCGGCGACGAGACCATCGCCTACCTGCGCGAGGCCGCGGGCGACGACAAGCCGTTCTTCTTCGTCGCCAACTTCTTCGACCCGCACCACGGGTTCGGCGCGCCGGCGGAGTACCGCGACCGGTACGACCCCGACAGCCTGCCGCCGCCGGTCGGCAGCCCTGAGGAACTGGCCGGCAAGCCGCCGATCTACACCGAGGCCTCGATCAAGTCGTACGCCGGCAACAGTCCGGGCTTCCGGGACTACACGGCCGCCGAGATCCAGGAGATCAAGGCGCAGTACTACGCGATGGTGACGCTCGTCGACGACGAGGTCGGCCGGATCCTCGCGGTCCTGGACGAGGAGGGGTTGGCCGACGACACCGTGGTGATCTTCACCAGCGACCACGGCGAACTCCTCGGCGACCACCAGATGCTGCTCAAGGGCCCGATGATGTTCGATTGCTCGGTCCGGGTCCCGCTGCTCGTGCGGTGGCCGGGGCAGGTGGCCGAGGGTACCGTGCGCGACGAACTGGTCGAGTGGATCGACCTCGCGCCGACGATCCTGGCCGCCGCCGGAGTCGACGGTCTGGAACGCTCCCAGGGCCGCTCGCTCCTCCCGCTGCTGACCGGCCCGTCGGACGACTGGGTACGGCGTGACTGGGTGCTGAGCGAGTACCGGAACAGCGGATCGCCGTACGACCCGCCCGTACACACCACGATGCTGCGCCACGGCCGGCACAAGGTCGTCGTTCACCACGGTGATACGGCGTCGTCGCGGGCGAGGGACGGGGAGTTGTACGACCTCGACGCGGACCCGGACGAGCTGGTGAACCTCTGGCACGATCCAGCCTGCGCGGAGCTGCGGATCCGCCTCCAGGAGCGGCTGCTCGACGTACTCGTGGCCACGGAGGACCGGTCGTCGCCACGGGTCGCGCAGTACTGAGGCTCCGTAACGGTGGTGTTACCGTAACCGATGGGTTACGGTTGAGGCGTGTCGACCGAGGCTGGGCGGGATCCGTTCGCGGCGTTGGGGGATCCGATGCGGCGCCGGATCCTCGAGCTGCTGGCGGACGGGTCGCGGTCGGTGGGCGAGCTGGCCGGTGAGCTGCCGGTCAGCCGGCCCGCGGTGTCGCGGCATCTGCGGCTGCTGAAGGAAGCGGGGCTGGTCGACGAGGTGGCCGACGGCACCCGGCGGATCTACCACCTGCAGGAGTCCGGCGCCGAGGCTGTGCAGGCGTACCTGCTCCAGGTCTGGGGCGAGGCGGTCGGCCGTTTCAAGCTGCTGGCCGAGAACACCCGGCCACCCGGGGAGGGACCGTGATCGAGCCGCTGCGGATCGAGGTAGACCTGGACTGCTCGGTCGAGCACGCGTTCACCACTTGGACGGAGAAGTTCGCCTCCTGGTGGCCCCGCGGGCACTCGGTCAGCGGCGATCCGGCCGCGGTGACCCTGGAGCCCCGCGTCGGCGGGCGGATCTACGAACGCACCCGGGACGGCGAGGAGATCGACTGGGGCGAGGTCACCGGCTGGGATCCGCCGTACCGGCTGAGCTACCGGTGGCACCTGCGCCGGACGGCGGCCGAGGCCACCGACGTCGAGATCCGCTTCGTCGCCGTCGCCGGCGGCGGCAGCAAGCTGAACATCACCCACACAGGCTGGGAGCGCCTCGGCGCGGACGCTCAACGCTGGCGCGACGCGAACGCCGGCGGGTGGAGCGGTCTGCTCCCGCACTTCGTCGGCGCCTGTGCGTCAACCGAAGGAGGAGAACGATGAGCGGTAGCGGTACCCCCGAGGATCCCTGGGTCCTGAAGACTCCGCCGGGTACGTCGGAGTACACCATCCACCGCGACGACACGGCCGACCCGGCCGAGCTGGTCTGTCAGGTCGGGTCGACCAAACTGCGGTACCTGGCTCGGTGCCTGGACGACGTCCCCGCGATGCTGAAGGCGCACGGCGACTGGATGGAGCTGGGCAGCGCGGACGAGAACAAGCCGGCGAAGGACGGCACGCTCGAGGCCTGGGCGCGCTCGGAGGACAACCCGGTCGGCGGCTGGTACGGCCTCCGCAAGGGGTACCGCGGACGGTTCGGGATGTACGTCCCGCCGCTGCTCGAGGCCCTCGGTCTGGTCGAGCTCGAACACAACCCGAGGAACAACCGGCTCCGGGCACTGTGAATAGCCTCTAGCCGGTGGGGTACCGGTTGCTCGACTCGATCGTGTGTTCGAATGGAGGCGACGATGGACGTGCAACCGGTGCCGGAGAAGGATCCGGAGCAGTGGACCACCGGCGACGAGCCGATGACCGGTCCGCAGCAGTCGTACCTGAGCACGCTGGCGCAGGAGGCGGGCGTCGACGTCCCGGACAACCTCAGCAAGGCGGAGGCGTCGCAGCTGATCGACGAGCTGCAGTCACGGACCGGACGCGGTAGCTGAGCGGAGTCCGTAATCCGGTTGATGCGCTGACGGGTCTAGTGCGGTACGCCGTTCCGATGGCAGACTGCGACGTGGCCGGTCTGTTGAGCAGTCAGCAGCCGAATGTGGCATTCGGGCTGACTGGGAGGACCGATGACCGTCGGTGGAGTCGACACGTACTACGACTACGACGAGAAGCAGTGGAAGAGCCGAAGACTGGGCGGCGGCCCGATCCGCCGCGGCCCGGTCTGCCCGACCCCCAAGAGCCAACCCGCGCCGGACTCGCCGACCCGAGCGCGCACCAACCGCCCGAAGAAGAGCGTGAACGCGTAGCACCCGGGCACCGGGCGGCCCATGAGGCCGGCCGAGTGGCGTCCCGCGTTGTTCCTGCTGTGCGCGGCCGACGTCCTGGTCACCCTCGACGGCACGGTCGTCACGGTCGCCCTGCCCGCGATCGAGCGTGACCTGGGGACGGCTCAGTCCGACCTGCAGTGGGTGGTCACGGCGTACACCCTGACGCTCGGCGCCTTCCTGCTCGTCGGCGGGCGGGCCGGGGATCTGTTCGGTCGTCGTCGCGTCCTGATCGTCGGGCTGGTCATCTTCGCGGTGGCGTCGGCCGTGGCCGGTCTGGCCCATTCGACCGAGTTGCTGCTCTCGGCGCGAGCCGTTCAGGGTTTGGGTGCGGCGTTGGCTATCCCGGCCGCGCTGGCTCTGCTCACGACGACGTACCGGCAGGAGCGACAGCGCCAGCGTGCGCTCGGCTACCTGTCGGCGGCGATGGACGTCGGGATGGTGGCCGGGCTGATCCTCGGCGGGGTGCTGACCGCGACGGTCGGTTGGCCGTGGTGCTTCTTCATCGTCGTACCGCTCGGCCTGCTGGCGGCCGGGCTGGCTCCAGCGACGCTGCTTGAGAGCCGGGACGAGGACGCGCCGCGGCTGGATGTGCTGGGTGCGGTCTTGGTGGCGGCGGGCTTCGGGACGTTGGCGTTCGGGATCTCCCGGGTCGAGCAGTTGGGTGCGGCCGTGATCCCGGTGTCCGCCGTGGCGGTCGCCTTGCTGATCGGCTTCGTCGTCCTCGAGCGCCGTACGGCGGCCCCGATGCTCCGGCCGGCGATCTTCCGGCACCGCGCGCTGACCGGGTCGAACCTGGCGCTGATCGCGAACGCCGGCGGTTTCGGTGGCATGTTGTTCCTCGCGACGCTGTACCTGCAGCAGGTCCTCGGATTCTCGGCGCTCGAGACCGGGCTGGCGTTCGTACCGCTGGCGGTGTCAGCGTGTGCCGGCGGGCTCGCGGCACCGCGCATCGTCTCGGCCGCAGGCCCCCGACGGGCGGCGGCGCTGAGCATGATCGCGTCGGCGGCGGCGTTCGTGCTGCTGTCCCGTACGCCGGAAACGAATGGCTACCTCACCCACCTGCTCCCGGCGTTCACCGTCGCCGGCTTCAGCTTCGCGGCCGCCTTCGTGCCGCTGACCTCGCACGGGTTGTCCGGCGTCCGCGAGGGCGAGAAGGGTCTCGCCTCCGGCCTCCTCCAGACCTCGACCCACCTCGGCGGCGCGATCGTCCTCTCGATCCTGGCCACGACCGCCACCGGCGCCGCCGCCTTCACCACAGGCTCCTCGACAGCCTTCCTGATCGGCGCCGCCCTCCTCACCCTCGGCGCCCTCACCGCCGTACGCACCCTCCCACCCACCGACGCCTAGCACTCCTCCCGCCGCTCCGAACTGGGCGTTCCAGTGGTGGGGTGATTCGGCGGCTCGGGGTCAGGCTTGGGGTGTGTCGCCTGGGGTGGGGGGTGCTTGTTCGATGGTGGTTTTGATGGTTTCGAGGGCGTGGTGGAGGTGGTGGTCGATGTCTTCGTCGGGGGCGTGGGTGGTGTGCAGGCGGACGGTGAGGCGGGAGGTGCCGTCGGCAACGAAGTCGACGTCGAGCTCGCCGTGGTAGTCGTGGTCGCCGGGCGCGCCCCAGCGGACCTTGCGGTTCTCCTCGACGACGTCGATCCACGCCTCGCTGTGCACCGGCTGGTCACCCTGGCCGGCGTAAGGATCGATCGCGGTCACCTCGACCTCTTCGTGCACCGCCTGCTGTGGTCGCCGCGCTTCCATGCCTTGCGCCTCCGTCGGCCGCGATCCCGTCCGGTGTACGCCGGTCAGCCAGGGGAGGTACTCCGGTAGCCGCTCGATGTCGGCCAGGTAGTCGAAGAGGATGTTCGGAGCGACGTCCACCATCGTCGATGCTTCATGATCTGCCATCGGACCCACCTTCCTCGGTCTTGGCGGCCGAGCGTGCCTCGGCTCCCGACTCCCCGAGCTCAGGTTCGTCGCCCGCGACCCGGCCGACGAACTCGTCGCTCTCACCGGTCCCGGTCGTGGCCGGCGTACCACCGTTCGGGTCGCCACCTTCGGTCCGCGTCATCGCGGTGCTGGTATCCGCCGGCGCGTCGTCCTCGTTGACCCGGTGGGCCAGGCGCCAGCGCTTGACGCGCTCCCAGATCGACATGCTGTCTCCAACTCCGTCGCCGGCCTCGAACCCGACCCCGGTGCCCCCGGCCACAGCCACGAAACCGCTCAATCCGGCTGGCACCGCGGGCACCAGGCGGTCCCTCGCCCGCCGACCCGGCCGTGGTTGAGGGTGGTCCCGCACCGCGGACACGATCCGGACTTCTCGTCGCGGCGACCAGTCAGCCAGGTCTTCCGCGGCGGCACCCGCCCTTGCGGGATGGCCTGCCGCAGGACGGTCCGCATCCGCGCGTGGATCCGCGCGAAGTCGTCGGCGTCGAGGTCGGTGCAGGGCCGACGGGGATGTACGTACGCGCGCCACAGGATCTCGTCGGCCAGCAGATTGCCCAGGCCGGCGATCACCGCCTGATCCACGAGCGCCGGCTTGACCTGTCGGCGCAACCCGGCCAGCTGTTCGCGAAGCTCGGCTCGCGTCAGATCCAGTGCGTCCGGGCCGAGCCCCGCGACCACGCGCCGTACGTCGGCCTCGTCGCGAGCCAGTCGGAGACCGTGGAGCTTGCGCATGTCGCGGTACGCCAGTTCGCCCGACCCGAACACGAAGACCACGCGGTCGTGGCGGTGCCGGTCGCTCGACCAGTGGAGGGCGCCGGTCATGCCGAGGTGCAGGAGTACGACGCTGTCCGAGCCGGCGATCGGAACGACGAGGTGCTTGCCGTGTCGCCAGGGACGTCCGAACCTCCGGCCGGTCAGGGTCTGCCGGAGACGGTCGGCGCTGACTCCACGGAGTACGCCGGTGTCGAGGACGTCCACGCGGCGGATCTTCCGCCCGACCGCGTGGACGGACAGGACCCGGCGGAATCCCTCGACATCCGGCAGTTCCGGCACGGTTGCGGCGTACCCAAGTCCATCGGTGACGACACGCGCGCCGTGGGTTTGCCGGGGTGTTGTGAGGGCTACCGGCGGGCCGTCGTTGGGAGCGCCGAAGTACATGAGAGGGGTTGCCGGATGCAGTTGGGACTCAAGCTGATCGCCGAGGCGTACGGCCCGGTGGAGATCGTCGAGCAGGCGGTCCGGGCGGAGGAGGCCGGGTTCGACTTCGTCGAGGTGAGTGATCACTTCCACCCGTGGGTGAGTGAGCACGAGCACTCGGGTTTCGCGTTCTCGATGCTGGCCGCGATCGCGGCCAAGACGTCGTCCATCGGCCTGGCGACCGGGGTGACCTGTCCCTTCATCCGTTACCACCCGGCGATCGTCGCCCAGGCCGCCGCCACGACGGCGCTGCTGTCCGGCGGGCGTTTCACGCTGGGCGTCGGCGCAGGCGAGCGGCTCAACGAGCACGTGGTCGGCGCGGGCTGGCCCGCGGTCGCCACGCGGCACGAGATGCTGCGTGAGGCGCTGGAGATCATCCGGTTGCTGTGGAGCGGCGGCTACCACTCGTACGACGGCAAGCACCTGCGACTCGAGGACGCCCGGGTCTTCGATCTCCCGGACGAGGCACCGGCGATCGCCGTGGCCGCGGGCGGCGAGTCCGCCGCCGAGCTCGCGGCCGAACTCGGGGACGCGTTGTTCGCCACCGACCCGAGCGCCGAGCTGATCTCGGCGTACGAGCAGGCCGGCGGCACCGGCCCCAGGTACGCCGAGGTGCCATTGGCCTGGGCGCCTTCGGAGGAGGAGGGCGCCGAGTCCGCGCGGCGGCTGTTCCGCTTCGGCGTGACCGGTTGGAAGGTCCAGGCCGAGCTGCCCAACCCGGTGAACTTCGACGCCGCGACCGAGCTCGTCACCGCCGACCACATGCGCGAGCAGTTCGGCTGCGGACCGGACGTCGGCCGGCACGTCGAGGTCGCCCGCGAGTACGCCGATGCCGGCTACGACCGGCTGGCACTGATCAACGCCGGACCGGACATGGCCGGCTTCTTCGATTTCTTCACCAAGGAGCTCGCACCCGAGCTACGGAAGCTGTGAAAGGAAAGGTGTTCGACATGACGACCGCGCGTGACCTGATGACCGCCGGCGCCGAGTGCGTCGGCGAGAACGAGACCCTGGTCGAGGCCGCCCGCAAGATGCGGGACCTGGACGTCGGCGCGCTGCCGATCTGCGGCGAGGACAACCGGCTGAAGGGCATGCTGACCGACCGCGACATCGTGGTGAAGTGCATCGCCGACGGCGGCGACCCGGCGTCGGCGACCGCCGGCCAGTTCGGCCAGGGCAAGCCGGTCACCATCGGCGCCGACGACAGCGCCGAGGAAGCGATGAAGACGATGAGCGACCACCAGGTCCGCCGGTTGCCGGTGATCGACGGCCACGACCTCGTCGGCATGCTGGCGATGGCCGACGTCGCCCGGAACCTGAGCGAGTCCGCGTCCGGTGATGTCATCCAGGACATCTCCCAGCACTGACGGAGGAGACACATGAGCGCGCAGGAGTTCCGCAAGGGCGACGTGGTCGAGTGGGACAGCCACGGCGGTACGGCGCACGGCACGGTCGAACGCAAGATCACCGAGCGCACCGAGGCCGGCGGCCGGACGGTCGACGCGTCCCCGGAGGAGCCGCAGTACCTGGTCCGCAGCGACAAGTCCGGCGGTACGGCGGTGCACAAGCCGTCGGCGCTCCGGCGCGCGTCGGGGTAGTCGTCATGACCGATCAGCAGGAGACGTACGACGAGTTCCGGGACGTCGTGAACATGACGCCGAAGCAGCTCGAGAGCTGGCTGGACACCAACGAGTCGCGTGAGGTCGGCCAGAAGGACTCGGGTGGGGAATCCGTCGGCCACCGGAGCGGCCGGCGGATCATCGACCTGCTGAACACCAAGAAGGCGGACCTGACCGACGACGACTACGCGCACATGCGCAAGGTCGTCGGGTACGTCCACCGCCACACCGCGCAGCGGCCATCAGGCGATGTCACCGACACCGCCTGGAGGTACTCGCTGATGAACTGGGGCCACGACCCCACCAAGTAACCGACCGGGCCGGCCGCTCCGTCCCGCGGAGTGGCCGACCCGGTCGGGTGCTCAGGGAAGTGGCCGGCCGCCGGTCGCGCCGATGCGCTCGCCGGTGATGTACGTCGAGTCGTCGGAGGCGAGGAACACGTACGCCGGGGCCAGCTCGGCGGGCTGGCCGGCGCGGCCCAGCGGAGTGTCCGCACCGAACTCGCCGACCTTCCCGGCCGGCATCGTTGCCGGGATCAACGGCGTCCAGATCGGGCCGGGCGCGACCGCGTTCACCCGGATGCCCTTGGGCGCCAGCTCCTGCGCCAGTCCCTTGGTGAAGTTCAGGATGGCCGCCTTGGTGGTGGCGTAGTCGAGCAGGTTCGGCGACGGTTCGTAGGCCTGGATCGAGGTCGTGTTGATGATCGCCGAGCCCTCGGACAGGTGCGGCAGCGCGGCCTTGCAGAGCCAGAACATCGCGTAGACGTTGGTCTTCATCACCTGGTCGAACTGCTCGGTGGAGATGTCCGCGATGCCCTTGCGGGACATCTGGTACGCGGCGTTGTTGACCAGGATGTCGAGCCCGCCGAGGTCCTCGACGCACTGCTCGACCAGGCGCTTGCAGTGCTGCTCGTCCTGGATGTCGCCGGCGACCGGCACGGCCTTGCGGCCGGCGTCGGTGACCAGGCGGCAGGTCTCCTGGGCGTCGTCCTCCTCGGCCTCGAGGTAGGAGATCATCACGTCCGCGCCCTCGCGGGCGAAAGCGAGCGCCACCGCGCGTCCGATGCCGGAGTCGCCACCGGTGATCAGGGCGCGCCGTCCGGTGAGCTTGCCGCTGCCGCGGTAGGTGTCCTCGCCGTAGTCCGGCGTCGGATCCATCGCCTCGCTGTGCCCCGGGTGCTCCTGCTGCTCGGGCTCCTGCTGCTCCGGTCCGGCGTACCGCGTGCGTGGGTCTGTGGTCATGAAGTGCCTTCCGTTGTTCGGCACAGGCGGTGGAGACCCGGCCCGCCGTACTGGCCGCACTCCACCGACCCGTGCCGTCCGCAGCTGGTGGGAGGCTCCGGCCAGGAGTCCGCCGTGGACCCGGAGCCACCCAGCACGAACCCTGTTCGTGCCCGCCTCGGGTACCCGCGCCGGACCGGTCGAAACGGGCTGTTCAAACAGGTATGTAACAACCGCGTTCGCGATGCGATGTACAGCATGTGAGGGAGGGTCAGTAGGCCGTTTCTGCCGGCGGCGCGACCTGAGTCGTGGGGGCTCGGGCAGGGTCGCGCCGCCGTGCGCCCCGAGATGGGCCCGCCTGGCGGTTCCAGACAGGATCATGGACCGGTGGGGGCAAAGCACGCCTCGTGGGGTGAGGGTCGCGCAGGCCCAGCGCTTCCGGTCTCGCTGTCCGGTTTGTGGGGTAACCGCCAGGCGAACACTTCCACAGTAGCGCCACCGAGACGGTTCCGTGCAGAAAATAGGCCCGTCTTCCTCCCGTTGGCGCCGTGCAGGCGGGACAGTAGGCAGATGTGGCCGACTCTCGGAGCCGTTCTCCCCCAGGCGATGGCGATCGCGCTGAGCCCGGTGCCGATGGTGTGCATCGTTCTGGTGCTCCTGTCGCCCCGGCCGGTTCGTGCCGGGATCGCGTTCGCCGTGGGCTGGATCGCGGCGTTGACGATCGCCGTCGGGCTGGTCGCGTGGCTGACCGACACGGTCGCGGACAGCAACGAGGAGGCGGCGCGTGACGGGGTCGACGTCGTCCAGCTGGCGATCGGCGTGCTGTTCGCCGGCCTGGCTGTGCGGTACTGGCGGAAGCGCCCGGCCCCTGGTACGCCGCCGCCCCGCCCGGCGATCGTGGACCGGATCGCGACGCTCACGCCACCGGCCCTGGTGGTGACCGGCGCGATCGCGGCGCTCGCGAACCTGAAGAACCTTCCGCTCGTCCTCAGCGCCGGTGGCACCATCGGCGGGGCCGGCCTCGGCGCCGGGGCCGCGATCACCACCACGGCAGTGTTCGTCGTCTTGGCCTCGCTGACCGTTCTGACGCCACTGCTCGCGGTCGTGATCGTCGGACCCGAGAGGTCGGCTCAGGCCCTGAAGAACGTCGAGACCTGGCTGCTGGCCAATCTGAACACGATCACGCTCGTCCTCCTCGTCGTACTCGCGACGGTTCTGATCGGCAACGGCCTCGACCTCTTCCGCTGATGACCGTCAGCCGAACCAGCGTTGGAGGTGGGGGAGGAGGTCCTGTTGGTCCTCTCCGGTCCAGGCGACGTGGCCGTCCGGGCGGAGGAGTACGGCGGGAACGTCCAGCTCCTCGCTGGTGTCGACCACGTGGTCGACCCGGTCCTCCCAGCCCGCCACCGACAGCCGGCCGGTCTGGTCGAGCAGGAGGCCGCGGCCGGTGTGCATCCGCTCGTAGAGCCGCCCGTTCTTGAGGGTTGTGTCCCGCATCCGCCGGCCGAGCAGCGGATGCCCCTCGCCGAAGTCGTAGCGGATCCCGAGCCCGGTGATCTTCTCGATCAGATAGGTCTGCACGTCGGGGAAGTCCATCAGGTCCGACACCAGCCGCCGGGCCGCCTGGGCCCCCGGCTCGATGGACATCAGCTCGCTCTGGGCGCGGGTGTTGTCCAGTACGTCGGCGGCCACCGGGCGCCGTTCGACCTCATAGCTGTCGAGCAGTCCCTCGGGCGCCCAGCCGGTGATCTCGGCGGCCAGCTTCCAGCCGAGATTGAACGCGTCCTGGATCCCCAGGCTGAGGCCCTGTCCGCCGAGTGGCGGGTGGATGTGCGCCGCGTCACCCGCCAGCAGCACGCGACCCTCACGGTAGCGCTCGGCTAGTCGGGTGGCGTCGCTGAACCGCGACAGCCAGAGCGGCGAGTGTACGCCGAAGTCGGTGCCCGCGAACGTCTGCAGCTCCTGCCGCACTTCCTCCAGCGTCGGCGGGACCGTCCGGTCCTCGGCCACGGTCGACGTCGGTACGACGACGCGGTACAGCCCTCCGCTCGACGGCCCCACGCCGAACCGCAGATCGGTCTTGCGGATCTCGGTGACCAGCGCCATCACCTCCTCCAGCGGCGCGGTCACCTCCATCTCGCCCGTCAGCCACTGCGTCTTCGGCGGCTCGCCGGGGAAGCCGATGCCGAGCAGCTTGCGCACCGTACTGCGGCCGCCGTCACAACCGACGACGTACCGCGCCCGCTCCTGCGTACCGTCGGCCAGCTCGACGGTCACGCCGTCGTCGTCCTGGCTCAGCCCGGTGAGCTCGGCGCCGCGCCGGATCTCGACGCCGACCTCGACCGCGTGCACGGTCAGCAGCCGCTCGACGACGGGCTGCTGGATCGCCAGCGTGAACGGATACGGCGTGTCGAGCCGGACCGCTTGTGGCTTGGTGATGCCGGCGAAGTGGTTGCCGACCGGGAACTGCTGACCCAGCTCGAAGAACCGCTCCAGCAGTCCGCGCTGGTCCATCACTTCGAGACTGCGCGTGTGCAGGCCCAGTGCGCGGACCTCCTTGGTCGGCGCGCTCAGCCGTTCGAGCACGAGTACGGCGACGCCGTACAGCCGCAGCTCGCTCGCCAGCATCATGCCGGTCGGACCGCCGCCGGCAATGATCACGTCAAACATGAAACCCCCGGGTCGAAAGAATGAGTCCGGCCGGCCGCGGAAGGCCTTGTGTTTCCGCGGTTTTCCGGCCACGGTCGAGGATTCTCCAGCAGCACCCGGGGCTTGCGGCAAGTCCCCCCGTGCGCTATACGTTGGGTATGGCAAGGAGTTCGGCTCCTTGCCCTTTTTCATGCCCGCTCGCTGTCCTGAGCCCGCCCGGAATGAACCACCGCCCCTCTGTGTTGACATGTCAACCGGAACTTTTTGACGTGTTGACGAGATGGGGAGTGACAGGATGAGCGACCTGCTGTTCGGGCTCGACACCTTCGGGGACGTTCCCGAGGACGACGAGGGGCGGCTGGTCTCGGACGCCGCGGCGATCCGCCAGGTGGTCGAGGAGGCCGTGCTGGCCGACGAACTGGGCGTCGACGCGATCGCGTTGGGTGAGCACCACCGGCCGGAGTACTCGATCTCCACCCCGGAGACCGTGCTGGCCGGGATCGCCGCCCGGACCTCCCGGATCAAGCTCGGCTCCGGCGTGACCGTACTGAGCTCGGACGACCCGGTCCGGGTGTTCCAGCGGTTCTCGACCGTCGACGCGATCTCGAACGGGCGGGCCGAGGTCATCCTCGGCCGGGGCTCGTTCACCGAGTCCTTCCCGTTGTTCGGCTACGACCTGCAGGACTACGAGGTCCTGTTCGAGGAGAAGCTGCAGCTGTTCGCCCAGCTGCTCGAGGAGAAGCCGGTCACCTGGAGCGGGACCACCCGGGCGCCGCTGGAGAACGCGGACGTCTACCCCAAGACCGAGTCCGGCCGGCTGAAGACGTGGGTCGGCGTCGGCGGCACCCCGCAGTCGGTGGTGCGGACGGCGTACTACGGCTTCCCGCTGATGCTCGCGATCATCGGCGGCTCGCCCGAGCGGTTCGCGTCGTACGTCGACCTCTACCGCCGGGCGGCCGAGCAGTTCGGCAAGGAGGCCCACCCGGTGGGCATGCACTCACCGGGCTTCGTGGCCGACACCGACGAGGAGGCGGTCGAGGTCTTCTACCCGCGGTTCAAGGTGATGCGCGACCGCATCGGCGCGTTGCGCGGCTGGCCGCCGGTGCGCCGGGAGGAGTTCGACGCCGAGGTGAAGCACGGCTCGCTGTACGTCGGCTCGCCGGAGACCGTGGCCCGCCGGATCGCCGACGCGGTGCGCAAGCTGGACGTCGGCCGGTTCGACCTGATCTACTCGGCCGGCTCGGTGCCGGCCAGTGCCCGGATGCGCGCGGTCGAGCTGTACGGCAGCAAGGTCGTGCCGATGGTCCGTGACCTGGTCGAGGGCTGACGCCGTGGACCGGACGACCATCGCCATCCTCGGGGCCGGCAAGGTCGGCACCGTGCTGGCCCGGCTGGCCGTCGCGGCCGGGTACCGGGTGCTGATCGCAGGCTCGGGCGACGTGGCGAAGATCGCGCTGATCGTCGAGATCGTGACGCCCGGAGCGGTCGCGACCACCGCGGCCGAGGCGGCCGAGCAGGCCGACGTCGTGATCCTGGCGTTGCCGCTCGGCAAGTACCGGACGATTCCGGCCGAGGCGCTGCGCGGCAAGCTCGTGATCGACGCGATGAACTACTGGTGGGAGGTCGACGGCCACCGCGACGACCTGACCGATCCGCGCACCTCGTCCAGCGAGCTCGTGCAGGAGTTCCTGCGCGAGTCGCGGGTGGTCAAGGCCTTCAACCACATGGGCTACCACGACCTCGAGGACGGCGCCCGCCCGGCCGGAGCACCGGACCGCAAGGCGATCGCGATCGCGGGCGAGGCCGGCGACGCCGCGACGGTGGCGGCGATCGTCAACGCGCTCGGGTTCGACCCGGTCGTGGCCGGCCCGCTGGCCGAAGGCGTCCGGTTCGGACCGGACACCGAGCTGTTCGGGGCGAACGTCGCCGCCGACAAGGTCCGCGCGATGCTCGCCCGCTTCCCGGACACACCCCGCGGCCGACTGATCGCCGAGGCCCGATCCACCACCGGCGAGACACGCGACGACGCTCCCGGCTGGGTCAGGGCTTCCTAGACTTGACCTGAGATCGGTCGGACGTCTGGGGGAGCCGAGCATGTCAGTCGAGTCCGACCCATTACCCGGCCGCTACGACCGCGCGGCCGCCGCGCGGGTGCTCGCGGAGACAGCCTCCGCACAGGTCTTCGGTACGCCGGGACGCCCGGTCGACGCGCGTTTCCTCGGACCGGTACGCCGGATCGAGGCCGACGTCGTACCGGTCGTTCCCGCGGCCGGCAGTCATCTGACCGCGGTGCAGGCGGACTTCGTGCGCACCAGGATGCGACCGTGTCCGGCCGAGCTGGTCACGAGTGCGGCGTCGGCGGTGAGTTGGCGGGACAACGACGGCATCGCGAACGTGGCGCACTGCGGTCCGCTCGGACCGGTCGTGCCTATAGTTGCGCGAGAAGCAACGTTGGCGATGTCGCGTGCGCTGGCCGCCAACGCGGACGTCACCGCGAGAGCGCGCTTGCTGTCCGGTGAAGCCCGAGCGGTGATGGCAGCGACGACGACCGACCGGGATCCGGTGGAGATCCTTCGCGTCGGCGTGGACACGACCGCGCGGGCCTTGGTCCAGCACGCGTACCTCGCCGACCGGACGCCGTACCGAGATCCGGCGGAGTTCGCCCGTGGGTTGCGCGCGTCCGGGATCTTCGCGGTGGTGGCGAACACCTGGTTCTGGGGTTTGCAGTCGTCGACGTTCCGGCGCGGCATGATCCCGGTGCGCTTCACCGTCGAGGACGAGGCGGTGCGCTACTCGGCCCGGACCGTGTCGATGCTGAGGGCAATGAAGTTGACCGCGATCGCAGCGGCGGAGACGACGCAGTACGCCTCGCTGCCGGCGGGGGAGCAGCCGCGGTGCCTGGCGAACATGGCGGTCGACGGCGTCCGGCTGCTGCCTGGTGTGGTGGACAGTTTCGTCGAGACGTTCGTGCGGCTGCTCGACCTAGTGCGGGTCGGCACGGGGACGGAGGAGGAGACCGGGATGGACAGTGCGGACGAGGTTTTCGAGGTACCGGACATGACCTGCTCACACTGCTCGAACACCATCACCGGCGTGCTCGAAGGGCTCGGCGTCCGGGTCGCGGAGATCGACGTGGACACCAAGAAGGTGGTCGCGGCGTTCCCGAGTCCGGAGGTCCGGGAGCAGAGCTTCGAGGCGATCCGCGGTCGCGGGTACACCGTCGTACCCCGGTCGGCCTGAGGCGAACGTTCGCGGGCGGTAAGCGGTCGGAGGGGTCCGCGGAGGTGGTCGGCGCGGTGTGATGGGGGCATGAAGCTGAAAGCCCCGTCCGAGCAGGCGTTCTCGTCTCCGTTGCACCACCCGCGGGTAGCGACCGTGATCGGGCGTTGGCTCGGGATCGCCGTGCTGGTCTGCTTCCTGACCGGTCTGTTCAGCCACTTCCAGCAGTCGGGACCCGCCTGGCTCTACATCCCCAGCCGGCCGGCGTCGCTGTACCGGGTGACGCAGGGGCTGCACGTCCTGAGCGGGATCGTGGCGGTCCCGCTGTTGCTGGCCAAGCTGTGGACGGTGTACCCGAAGCTGTTCGCGAAGCTCCCGTGGCCGCCGAGCCGGCAGGCTCTGACGACGATCCTCGAACGACTGTCGATCCTGGTGCTCGTCTCGGCGCTGGCGCTGGAGCTCTTCATCGGTTTCCTGAACACGCTGCAGTGGTATCCCTGGCCGTTCCCGTTCCGGCAGACCCACTACGCGCTGGCGTGGATCATCGTCGGCGCGCTGCTGGTCCACATCGCGGTCAAGCTGCCGCTGATCGTGGCTCACTGGCGCGAACAGCCCGAGCCCGAGCCTGAGCCTGAGCCTGAGACCGAGCTCGTGGAGGAGTCGGGCCACGGTAGCGGGTTGAGTCGGCGCGGGCTGTTCCGGACGGTCGCCGGCGCCGGGGCGCTGGTCGGCATCGCGGCCGTCGGGCAATCCGCGCCGACGCTCGGGCCGGTCGCCGTACTGGCTCCACGCAAGCCAGGCATCGGGCCGCAGGGCCTGCCGGTGAACCGAACCGCGCGGGACGCGGGCGTCACCATAGTCGGAGCCGACTGGCGGTTCACCATCAGGGGCCCTGAGCAACTGATCTACACCCTGGACGAGCTGCGTGCGTTGCCGCAGAGCCGGTCCGACCTGCCGATCGCCTGCGTCGAGGGCTGGAGCCAGGGCGCTCACTGGGAAGGCGTCCGCATCCGCGACCTGCTGACTCTGTCCGGTGCCCCACCGTCCTCGCGAGTCCGCGTGGTCTCGCTGGAGAAGGAGGGCGCCTACGCGACCAGCGAGCTGCCGCCGCAGTTCGCCGCCGATCCGCTCACCCTGCTCGCCCTCCGGCTGAACGGCGGCGACCTGGACCTCGACCACGGCTTCCCCGCCCGCATCATCGCCCCCAACCGCCCCGGTGTCCTGCAGACCAAATGGGTCCACCGCCTGGAGGTCCTCGGATGATCAGGACGCGCACGGCGTTGGCCGCCGGCGGAGTGCTGCTCGGCCTGTGGGGCTTGTGGCTGCTGCTGGGCAGCCTGAGCACGGATGCGTTGATCCGCCTGCCGCTCTGGCTCGGCGGCGCCGTTCTGGTGGACGACTTCTTCCTGGTCCCGCTCACGATCGGCATCGGCTGGCTCGTGACCCGGAGGCTGACGGGCCACACGGTGGCGACCGTCCGGACGGTGCTGCTGTACGTCGGCATCACCACGCTGATCGCGATCCCGCTGCTTCTACGCCAAGGCAAGGGAGCCAATCCGACCGTCCTGTCGCGGGACTACCTCCGCGACTGGTTGGTGCTGGAGGCTGCGATCGTGCTGGCCGGTGTGCTCGTGCTGGTCGTCGCCCGGTTACGGCGTGCTGACGGATCTGCCGGATCGAAGCTGCGCGGGCCCCGGCGTACCTAGGGTCGGAGCCATGGCAGAGATCGGTGTGATCGGTGGCTCAGGCTTCTACTCCTTCCTCCAGGACGCGCGTCCGGTGACGGTGGAGACGCCGTTCGGCCCACCGAGCGAACCACCCGTGGTGGGCGAGGTGAGCGGCCGCGAGGTCGCGTTCATTCCCAGGCACGGTGCCGATCACCGCCTCCCGCCGCACCGGGTGAGCTACCGCGCGAACCTGTGGGCGCTGCACTCGCTCGGCGTCCGCCAGGTCCTCGGCCCGTGTGCCGTCGGCTCGCTGCGTCCGGAGCTCGTTCCCGGCACGTTCGTCGTACCGGACCAGTTCGTCGACCGGACCTGGGGCCGGGAACACACCGTGTACGACGGCCCGCCGCGGCCCGTCGTCCACACCTCACCCGCGGACCCGTACTGTCCGGCGGGTCGCGCGACGGTGATTGCTGCCGGCAATGACGAGCTCGTGCCGGAGGGCACGATGGTGGTGATCAACGGTCCGCGGTTCTCGACCAGGGCCGAGTCCCGGTGGCATGCGGCCCAGGGCTGGTCCGTCGTCGGGATGACCGGCGTCCCGGAGGCCTCGATCGCCCGCGAGCTCGGGCTCTGCTACACCTCGATCGCCGTCGTGACCGATCACGACGCCGGCGTGGCCGCGGGGGAGGGCGTCACCCAGGCCGAGGTGTTCGAGGTGTTCGGCCGCAGCATCGAGCGCCTCAAGCTCCTGCTCGCGGACGTCATCGGGCAACTGCCGAAGCCGGACGCCGACTGCAGTTGCCGGCACGCGCTGGACGGCACCGCGGGCGAGCTGCTCTGGCAGTCCCGATGAAGGTCCTGCTGACCGGCGGCGCCGGATTCATCGGCCGGCACGTCCACCGTCAACTCGTTGCCGCCGGCCACGAGGTGACGGTGCTCGACTCCCTCCGCCCCGACGTCCACGATCGGCCGCCGGAGCTGGAGAACCTGATCGTCGCCGACGTCCGGGACGCCGATGCGGTGGCCTCCGCGGTCGAGGGGATGGACGTGGTCGTCCACCTGGCCGCCAAGGTCGGGCTCGGCGTCGACCTCGACGACATCGACGACTACGTCGGCAGCAACAGCCTCGGCACCGCTGTCCTGCTCCGCCAACTGGGCCGCGCGAAGGTCGACCACCTGGTCTACGCCAGCTCGATGGTCGTGTACGGCGAGGCCCGCTACGAGTGCACCGAGCACGGCGTCGTCGCTCCCGGCCCCCGCCGGATCCCGGACCTCGAATCCGGCGACTTCGAGCCACCGTGCCCGTACTGCGGAAAGTTCCTCGAGCCTGGCCTGGTCGAGGAGGACGCCCGACTCGATCCACGCAACGCGTACGCGGCCTCCAAGCTGACCGGCGAACACCTGGCCGCCGCCTGGGCCCGCGAGACCGGTGGACGGGTGGCGGCGCTGCGGTTCCACAACGTGTACGGACCGGGGATGCCGCGCAATACGCCGTACGCCGGGGTGGCCGCGTTGTTCCGCTCGTGGCTGGAGCGGGGTGAGGCGCCGCAGGTGTTCGAGGACGGCCGGCAGCGCCGCGACTTCGTGCACGTCCGTGACGTCGCCGCGGCGGTGGCTCTCGCTGCCGAGGCCGACCATCCGCAGTTCGCGGCGTACAACGTCGGCAGCGGCACGGTCCACACGATCGGCGAGCTGGCCTCGGAACTGTCGCGTGCCTACGACGGGCCGGACCCGGTGATCACCGGCCGCTTCCGGCTCGGCGACGTCCGGCACATCACCGCGAGCTCCGACCGGATCAAGGCCGAGCTCGGCTGGAAACCGGCGTACGACCTGACCACGGGAGTCGCGGACCTGGTTGACTCAGCCAGCCGGTAGGTCGATCTCGAAGGTGCAGCCGCCGGGTACGCCGGCGACCGCGATCTTCCCGTGGTGGGATTCGACCACTCCGCGGGCGATCGCGAGTCCCAGCCCGCCGCCGCCGTTCGACGGCGTGCGCTGGGCGTCTCCGCGCCAGCCGACGTCGAAGACCCGGGCCAGGTCCTGGTCGGGGATTCCGCCGCAGCCGTCGGTGACCGCGAGCCGCACGCGGCCGTCGGCCTCGCGATCGACGCTCAGCCGAACCGCGCCGCCCGGCTCGGTGTGCCGGATCGCGTTGTCGACCAGGTTCGTCACCGCGCGGGTCAACTCGTCGGCGTCACCATGCACCGCGAGCCGGTCGTCGTCCGGAGGCGTCGACACGGTCAGCGACACGCCCTCGGCACGGGCGTGCTCGCAGGTCTCGCCGGCGACGTCCTCAGCCAGCTCCCGCAGACTGACCGCCGTACGACGGCGTGGTGGTGGCGCGGCAGCGAGCCGGGACAACTCGAAGAGGTCGTCGACCAGCCCGGTCATCCGGTCGACCGTCGTACGCATCTGCCGGAGAGCGCCGAGTACGTCGTCGACCACGCCGTCCTCGAGTCCCTCGGACACGGCCCGCAGCCCGGCGAGCGGCGTCCGCAGGTCGTGGGACAGGAACGCGACCAGCTCCCGCCGGCTCTCCTCGAGCGCCTTCTCCCGGGCGTGCGACGCGGCCAGCTTGACCCGGGTCGACTCCAGCTCGTCGGTCAACGCCGCCAGCTCGGCCGGGACCGTCGCGGTCGAGGCGGCCGCCGGCGCGTACGACGTACCGAGGTGACGCAGCCGTCGGCCGACGTCCCGCGAGCCGGTGCTGATCCAGTGCGCGAGCACGACCGACATCGCGAGGCCGAGCAGCGCCGAGAACGCGAGCGTCCACAGCACGACCAGTGAGTCGTGTGCCGAGATGAACATCGCCCGCACGCTCTGCAGGACGGCGGCCAGCGCGGCGACCATCGGCGCCACCGCGACCACGATCATCGTGATCCGCAGCGACCGGCGCCGGAACGTCCACAGCACCAGCGCGCCGGCCGCGGCGACGACCAGCGTCCAGAGCGCGGTCAGCCCGAGGATGGTGACGGTGTCGCGGTTCATCCGGCCTCACCCACGAAGCGGTAGCCGGTCCGCGGGACCGTCAGCACCAGCTGGGGATCGGACGGATCGTCCTCGATCTTCTCCCGCAGTCGCCGGACGTGCACGGTCACCGTGGAGGCGTCGCCGAAGTCCCAGCCCCAGACCCGGCGCAGGAGCTCGGCCTTGGTGTAGGCCTTGCCCGGATGGGCGACGAGGTAGCTGAGCAGGTCGAACTCGCGATGCGTCAACGACAGCTCCGTTCCGTCCAGCCAGGCGATCCGGGCCGCCGTGTCGACGGTCACCGGGCCGGCGGTCAGCTTGGTCGGCGTGAGGTCCTGGCCGGCCAACCGCTCCTCACGGCGGAGCATGGCCTGGACGCGGAGCACGAGCTCGCGCGGGCTGAACGGTTTGACCACGTAGTCGTCCGCCCCGACCTCGAGGCCGACCAGCCGGTCCTCCTCCTCGCCGCGGGCCGACAGCATGATCACCGCCGCGCCGTCGTCGGCCGCGCGCATCCGCCGGAGGACGTCGAGCCCGGAAAGGCCGGGAAGCATCACATCGAGGACGACGACCGACGGTTTCCACTGCTGCCAGGCCTCGACCGCCGCGACGCCGTCGGCGACCACGCGGGCGTCGTACCCGGATTTGGTCAGGTACGCCGAGACGACGCTGGACACGGTCGGGTCGTCGTCCACCACAAGCACACGAGTCGCCACGGCTAGAGCGTAGGACCGTCCGCGCCGTCGGCGGCCCGCTCGGGCGGGCCGGGCCCGCGACCGTAAGGAAGCCGTAGCCGGTCCGGGGACGTAAGCGAGCCGTAGTCGCCGGCGGCCCCAGCGCGAGCCCGGATTTCCCTACGGTCGAGGGGTGGCTGATGCTGAGGTCGACCTGATCCTGCCGTGCCTGAACGAGGCGGCCGCCCTGCCGTGGGTGCTCGGCCGGTTGCCGGACCGGGTTCGGGCCGTTGTCGTGGACAACGGTTCGACCGACGGATCGGCCGAGCTCGCCGCCGGTCTCGGCGCGACCGTGATCTCGTGCGAGCAGCGCGGGTACGGCGCCGCGTGTCACGCCGGCCTGGAAGCGGCGACCGCCGGCGTGGTGGCGTTCCTGGACGCGGACGCGTCGCTCGATCCTCGCCAGCTGGTCCGCGTGACCGCACCGGTTCTGGCCGGACAGGTCGACCTGATGCTCGGCCGTCGCCGCCCGGTCTCCCGCGGCGCCTGGCCGTGGCACCTCCGGCTGGCCAACGCGGAGCTCGGTCGCCGCATCCGCCGCCGGACCGGGGTACGCCTGCACGATCTCGGGCCGATGCGAGCCGCCCGACGACAGGACCTGCTCGACCTCGCGTTGACCGACCGGCGGTCCGGTTACCCGCTGGAGACCGTGGTGAAAGCCGCCGACGCCGGCTGGCGGATCGCGGAGACCGACGTCGACTACCTGCCGCGGTCGGGCCGCTCGAAGGTGACCGGTACGCCGCTCGGCGCCGTCCGGGCGGTGAAGGACATGACCAAGGTGCTGACCGCATGAGTGCCGGGACGATCATCGTGATCGCGAAGGAACCGTTGGCGGGCCGGGTGAAGACCCGCCTGCAGACCGAGTTCACCCCGCACGAGGCCGCGGCGCTGGCCCGGGCGTCGTTGATCGACACCCTCACCGCAGTTCGGGCGACGCCGGCGGAGCGACACGTCCTCGCGCTCGACGGGACGTCGGGGTCGTGGCTGCCCGACGGCTACTCGGTGATCGCCCAGCGCGGTGGTGGACTCGACGAACGGCTGGCCGCCGCCTTCGAGGACGCGTACGCCGGGACGCCGATGCTGCTCGTCGGCATGGACACTCCGCAAGTGACTCCGGCCCTTCTGGGCTCCGACTGGTCCGGGTACGACGCCGTCCTCGGACTGACCGAGGACGGCGGCTACTGGTGCCTCGGCCTGCGTGAACCGGATCGGCGTGCGCTGATCGGCGTACCGATGTCGACCGAGCACACCGGTGCCGACCAGCTGGCCCGGCTCGAGTCGCTCGGCTATCGGGTGAAGCTGCTGCCGCCGCTGCGCGACATGGACACTCCACCGGATGCGGCGGCGATCGCGGCGGCGTACCCGGATCTGCGGCTGTCCCGGCTGCACCGGCGGTTGCAGCACGCGGCCCACCCGGCGGTGCTGTTCGAGAAGGCGCTCGAGGGTGGCCGGATAGTTGCCACCGGCCCGGATGGACGGATGGTCCCGGGATTGTCCGAGGTGGATCGCTGGCGGGCACCCGCTGATGCGGTCGACCGGATCGCGCTGAGTCGCTGTGAAGGACCCGTGCTCGACATCGGGTGTGGGCCTGGCCGGATCGTGACGGCGCTGGCCGAGCAGGGCATTCCGGCGCTGGGCGTGGACATCTCCGCGCACGCCGTGCGGCTGACGACCGACCGCGGTGCGGCCGCACTGCGGCGTGCGGTGCAGGAGCCGCTTCCCGGTGAGGGGCGCTGGGGGAGCGTGCTGCTGATGGACGGTAACATCGGCATCGGGGGAGCGCCCGGCGTCCTGCTGCAACGCTGCGCCGAGCTCGTCCGGCCGAACGGCGTGGTGCTGGTCGAGGTCGATCCGGACGACGGGCTCGACGACGCCGGTGCGATCGTCCTGCGCAGCGCGAGCGGGCGCCGGTCCCGTCCGTTGCCGTGGGCAAGGGTCGGCAGCCGCGCGATCATCGGGCACGCGCGCGCCGCCGGGCTCCTCGCCACCGAGGACTGGCGCACGGGTGATCGGGCCTTCCTGACCTTCCGCCGGGCCGACGTCGAGCCTCGCTCCCTCGCCCACCTCGTCCGATGAGCGCACCTTCGGAGGCTTTGGCCACGCGTCGGCGGGGTGTGCCGCTCGTGGTCGGTGGCCTGCTCGGCGCCGCCGCGAGCGCCGCGGGCATCGCCACGGCGGCGGCCGACTGGTGGCCGAACCTCACGCTGGTGGTCGGGACGCTGCTCGTCCTCGGGGTCGCGTGGGCGATGACCCGGCGCCCGGTGGGACGTCGAGCGGTGCTCGGGGTCGTCGGATTCGCGGCGGTATGTCAGCTGCCGGGTCTCATGGCTGCGCCGATCACGAGCACGGATGCCTATCGGTACGTCTGGGACGGACGCGTGCAGGTGGCCGGTACGTCGCCGTACGCGCACGTGCCGCTCGACGACGCGCTGGCGAGACTGCGCGATCCGGTGCTCTTCCCGGGCCTCTCGCCGCAGGACAGGTCCGGCGTCACCGGACCTCCACGGATACCCCGCGACCCGGAGGCGGTCGCGGCCCTGTCGGCGGACGACCCGCGGACGCGGATCAACCGGCCGAGCGTGCCGACCATCTACCCGCCGGTGGCGCAGGCGTACTTCACCGCGGTCGCTTTCCTCACGCCCTGGTCGGCCGGGACATTCGGTCTCCAACTGGCCGCGGCTGCGCTCGCCGTCGCCATCACCGCGCTGCTCGCGGTCGAGCTCCGTCGCCGCGATCGGGATCCGCGGTGGGCGGCGGTGTGGGGCTGGTCCCCGATCGTCGCGCTCGAAGCGGGCAACGCCGCGCACGTCGACGTACTCGCGGCCGGCCTAATCGCGGCCGCGGTCATCGCCGCCGCCCGGCGCTCCCCGGTGATCACCGGCCTCCTTCTCGGTGCGGCCGCGAGCGTGAAGCTCCTGCCACTCCTGCTCCTGCCCGCCTTCACCTCACTCCGGCGCCGCGGAACGATCACGCCACTCGTTGCTGTCGGCACCTTCACAGCGACCTACCTCCCACACGTGCTCGCCGTCGGCGCCTTGGTGGTCGGCTTCCTGCCGGGCTACCTCGGCCAGGAAGGGTTCTCCGACGGCAGCTCACGCTCGGCGATCCTCGCGCTCGTACTGCCGCCGACCGCCCGCCAGTTCGTGACCGTGCTCGCGGCCGTCGCCCTAGCGCTCCTCGCGATCCGGCGACACGGACGGGAGCCGGTCGCGATCACCTGCTGCTGGCTGTACGGCGCCGCGCTGCTGCTCACCACGCCGACGTACCCCTGGTACGGCGTCCCGCTGGTCGCGCTCGCCGTCCTCGCGGGCCGCCTCGAGTGGATCGCCGTACCGCTGGCGTCGTACCTGGCGTACGCGAGCTTCGGGCACGACCTGCGTCAGGGACTGATCCACCTGGCTGCGGCGGTCGTCGTCGTCACGGTGACGGCACGAAGGTCACGCGGTTCCCGTCCGGGTCGTGCGCGTCCGGCTCGGCTGCCGTCGTCAGTAGGCCGAGGTGGTTGATCGGGGTGCTCCCCGGCGGCGCGGGCTGGAAGAGCTTGACGGCGTCGTCGCCGATCCGGAAGGTGCCAGGGTCCGACGGGTCGCGCCGCATGCCGAGGTGCGTGCCGTAGAACTCGACCGCCGCGTCGAGGTCGGGAGCGGGCAGGGCGACGTACGCGAGTCGCCGGACGCGACCGGACGTGATCGGCGGGACGCGGAACTCCTCCGAGCGTTGCAGAAGCTCGACCCGCACGCCGTTCGGGTCGGAGAGGAAGGCGAGCCGGCCCTGCCCGCTGCCAGCGATCCGCGGCGGCGTCAGCTCGGCGTACCCCAGGCCGGTCAGCCGCGCGTAGTCGGCGTCCAGGTCGTCGGTCATGAAGCCGATGTGGTTGAGCCCGAAGGTCGCGTCCGGCGCCGGGTCCTCGCTGTGCAGGAGCTCGATCAGCCCGGTCGCGAGCTGGAGGTGCACCCGGTGGACCCGGCTGCCCTCCATGAACAACCGGTCGACCACCTCGGCGCCGAGCCCGGTCCAGAACGCCAGCGCGGCGTCGAGGTCCCTGGTCGGGCCGCCGACGTGGTTCAGCTCGTGGATCACCTGCTGAGGATAGCGCTTACCGGCCGGTTTCCAGCGCGTTCGTGAGCAGGGCGACCAGGGCTTCGAGCTGAAGGTCCGCGGAGGCTGCGATCTCCTCGTCGGAGCCGTTGAGGGCCTTGGCCGCGAGCCCGGCCTTGGCGTCGATCAGGTCGGCGATCCGGGTGTCGACGGTCTGCGCGGCGATGATCCGCCACGCCGTCACCGGCTCCTCCTGACCGATCCGGTGGACCCGGTCGATCGCCTGCGTCTGCTCCGCGTTCGTCCAGGACAGCTCGGCGAGGACGACGTTCGACGCGACCTGGAGGTTCAGGCCGACACCGGCGGTCAGCAGTGAGCAGACCGCGATCGAGACCTCCGGGTCGTTCACGAACGCGTCGATGTTCTTCTGCCGGTTCTTCGGGGTCTGGTCGCCACGGATCGAGGAGTAGGCGATCCCGCGCTCGGTGAACAGGCTCTCGGCGGCGTCCATCACCTCGATGTGCCGGGCGAAGAAGACCACCTTGCCGACGTTGTGCGCGAGCTGCGCGGCGTAGTCCGCGGCCAGGCCGGCCTTCGCCCGGCCGATCCGGCGGACCAGGCTGAACACGTTCTCGCCGGACTTCGCGGTGTCCGGGTCGGCGCGCTCCCAGCCGGCCACCCGCCGGACCAGCTCGTGGTCGATGCCGTCGACCACCTCGCCGGAGGTCCGGGTCTCGAGGGCGCTGCGGTAGCGCGCGACCAGGCGGTTGGTGAGCTCCTGCTCGGCGGCCCGGATCGACCGGCCGGCGGCGTCGTCCAGCTCGACCGGCAGGTCCGCGATCCGGCGGGCCGGGATGTCCGCGGCCACGTCCACCTTGCGGCGGCGGACGATGCCGAGGTCGATCACCCGGGCCCGGGCGGCGGCGTAGAAGCCGGGATCGGCCGGGGTCAGCCCGGTCTCCTCCAGCGACTGCATCAGCTCGGCGCGCGGACCGGTCTCGTCGATCCAGCCGAGGAACTCCCAGATCGCGGTGAAGTCCTCGATGTCGTTGATCAGCGGCGTCCCGGTGAGGGCCATCAGCAGCGGCCGCGCGGTCCGGCCGCGGATGCGCTCGGACAGCCGCAGCACGTTCCGCGAGCGCTGCGACTTCTTGTTCTTGATGAAGTGCGCCTCGTCCACGACCATGCCGCGGAACCCGAGGTCGCCGAGCCAGCCGACGTGCCGGTCGAGGACCTCGTAGTTCACCACGACGATGTCGGCGAACCCGTCGATGGTGTCGCCGTCGCCGTGGATCACGGTGGCCTTCTTCCGCGGCGTCCACAGCCCGGCCTCGCGGGCCCAGTTCGTCTTCACCACGTTCGGGACGACGGCGAGCAGCGGGTACGCGTCCGCGGCCTGGGCGGCGAGCAGCGCCTGGGCCGTCTTGCCCAGGCCGGGCTCGTCGGCCAGCAGGAAGGTCCGGTGACCGGCCGCCGCGGCGGCGATCAGCTGCGCCTGGTGCGGCATCAGGTCCAGGCCGGCAGCCGTGCGCAGGGAGGTGGGCCTGGGCAGGGTCTTGCTCGCGGAGGCGGTCGCATACTCGAACGACTTCAGCAGCGGGCTGATCAGCTCCCACCCGGCCAGCCGGCGCGGCTGGACCCTGGCGGGCGCGGCCGCGCTGAAGTCGGGCGCGAGGAAGGGGTTGGCGAGCTGCCGCTGGACGACCGACTGCGGGACGACCTGGCGCGCGGTCGCCGGAGCGGGCTCCGTCGGCTCCTTCGGTGGCGGCTCCTCCTCAGCGATCTCCAGCCCGGCGGCCGTCAGCATCTGCCGCTTGAGCGCGGCGGCGGCCTCCGAGACGACGGCGTCCTCGGCGAGCAGCGCCAGCAGCGACGGCTCGAGGGCGGCGGTCTTGGCCAGGATCGTCGCGATCCCGTCCAGGCGCCGGAGCTGCTCGGCCCGCTGGGTGTCGGTGTAGCTCTGGTCGGCGTTCACCCGGGCGCGCTCCTCGCGCACGAGCAGGGCGATGACCTGGAACTTGGTCCGGACCGACGGGCGTACGGCCGATCGCTCGACGGCGCCCTCGACCTCGCGCACGGCGCGCGCGAGCACCGGCATGAGACCTTCGACCTCGACGTCGCGGGAACGCCGACGCCGGGGAGCGGCACTACGGGTAGCGTCGGACCGACGCCGGCCTCGCTGGGCCAAAGAGTCCTCCTCTGGACTGCCCCGGCAGGCCTGCCGGGGCGGAACGCGGCACCGTACGACCTCGCGCCGTCGAAGCGGCGTCCTGCCGAGTCCTCCAGGGCGGTCACCTGCGGGCGATCGACAGGTGGATTGCGGCGGGACCCGCCACCGGGTGGGCCCGACGCCCACTGGTGGATGGCCGTGAGTTCTTGCTCGAGGCGTTGCCGTCGCGGCGCGATCGGCGTCGCTGGAGGCGCTGCCGACGTACGGTGCTGTCGTCAATACTAGCCACAGCCGGGCGGTGTGGGCACCTCGGTACTCCGAAGCTCGTCAGAGAGCGGGTGCGCAGACCGTCCGGCTGCGGCGGTGGTACGAGCGCGCGCCGATCGCCAGCGCGGCTCCGAGCCCGGTGAAGGCCAGCCCGCCGAAGGTGATCATCCAGGCCAGGCCGGTCGCGGTGAACGGCGCCGGATCGCCACCCGGCTGCACCAAACCCGCCAGCACCACCGTCCCCCAGATCGTCAGCGGTACGCCGTACAGCGTGAGGCTGGTGGCTCCGGTGACAGCGGGCGTGAGCAGGAGCCAGCGGGGGAGTCGTGGCCGGCTCAGCAGGACGACGGCGAGGATCACGCCGACGAGCGACGCGAGCACGGTGATGTCCAGGCCCGCGCGCTCGAGCACCCGGCTGAGGCCGGACGTCGAGCTCTCCTCGAACGTGGTGTGCCACTCGGCCGCGGTCACGCCGAGCGCCGATCCGCCCAGACCCCACACGACCTTCACCGTTGCCCACGGCACCAGTGCGAGCAGGACGAGGGACGCCGTCAGCCGGCACCGCCGCGAGGCCGGCCGGGACGTACGCCGTACCAGCGGCCGGTCGGGATGTGGCGACAACGGATGTGGACCGCCGCAGCGTGGACACCGCGACCGGCTCCGCCGCGCCTGCGCCAGGGCGGCCGCGAACAGCGCGCCGGCTCCCACCAGGGCCAGCAGTTGGCCGGCGAGAGCGAGCGGTCGCTCCACGGTTCCGGAGGCGACGATACCGACGGCGGAGAGGGCGACGCCGAACGTGCCGAGCAGGGCGGTCGCGGTCGCGAACCGCAGTCCGGCCCGCGCCGGTCTCGACGTCGAGTTGACCGTGACCGCCGCGACGACCGCGCCGCTGAGGAGCAGCACAGCGATCGCCGTCGCGACGGGTGCGCCACCCGGCGGCCGGCCCTCGAGGTCCGCGATCGGGAAGCCGGCCCGGCCGCCGGTCAGCCAGTAGGCCGCGAGGACGCCGTACAGCACCGACCACACCCGGACGGCCGGCGCGATCCATTCCGGCCACCTTCGGAAGAAGCCCATGACGACGAGTCTGCGCCGCGGGGTGCCGGTTGCGGATCCCTCGCTGGGGTGAACCCGACCCGGATCAGTCGGCGGTCGGCAGGCGGCGGTGCTGGACGACGTACTCGGCGATCTGGCGCAGCTTGGTGTTGCTGTGCTGCGAGTGCCGGCTCAGCACGTGGAAGGCGAGTTCGGCGCTGATGTCGAAGCGCTGCATCAGGATGCCGACAGCCTGACCGACCAGTTTGCGCGCCTCGACGGCGTTCATCATCGATTCGCGGTGACGTGCCTGGGCGATCGCCACCGACGCGTGCCGGGCCAGCAGGGTGGCGACCGTGAGCGAGAGCTCCCCGAGGCGGCCGGCGTCGGTGTCGTACAGGCTGAGGGCTCCGACCGGGCCGGAGGCGACCTTCAACGGCAGGTGCGTGGCCGCGGTGATGCCGGCGCGGTGGGCCGCGGTGGCCTCGTCCGCCGATCGGGTCTGGCCCTCCTTCGAGTAGTCCACGACGACCGGATCGTTGCCGCGGGCGACCATCAGCAGCGGACTGGTCTCGGTCAGCAGGTGCTCCCAGAGCGGACCGATCGCCGGATCGGACTGGGCCGCGGGCTCGACCCGGCCGGCGCGTCGCGTCAGCGCGAGACCGGCGTAGGGCCACGCGAGCCTGGCGACCGCGAAGTCGACGACGGCCGCCGCCACCTGGTCGACGCCGCCGTCGGCGTCGTGCAGGTCCACCGTCAGTTGGGCAAGCGCGGCCGCAAACCAGAGATCCGGCTGGTTCGGCACGGAGGGGCACACTCCTGGAGGCAGGGGAGACTGCCACCCACATCTCCGGAGTGCAGGGCCAAGCATGCTCGATTCGGCCCCGAAAGTCCTAATCGGACGCGCTGTCGCGGCCGGACGGAATCGAATGGTGTGCGTTCGGGTACCGGAACGCTGTCGTCCAGCAGCGGGCGGAGGAACAACAGCCTGTTGGAGGTCCCCGTGGTGACTGTCGGTGGTATCGACACGTATTACGACTACGACGAGCAGCGGTGGAAGTACAGACGGTTGGGTGGCGGCCCGGTGTACGCGGATGCGCCCGGCCCGAAGCCCCAGGACGTGAAGGCCGAGGAGCTCCCGCCGGCTTCCCGCCGTACCCGTCCGGTCAAGCGGAAGAAGGCCGAAGCGGTCTGACGTCGGTCACGGTGTGTCACCGAGTCGCCCGTTCTCTGTACGTCGAGCCTTCCGTGATCGACCCTGGCTGCAGTAGCTGCTCATGGGAGGTAGGAGATGACGACCGACCAGAAAGCCGGACCGGCGGGCGTGCGGACGACGAGCGGTGTCGTCCACAAGCGCAGCCCGGTCACCGTCGCCGAGACCGTACTGCGGCTCACCTCGGCCATCCGCGAATCGGGCGGAATGGTGTACTTCGTGGTCGACCACAGCGGTGAGGCACAACGGGCCGGGGCGGAGTTGCGGGACACGAAAGTGCTCGGCTTCGGCCACCCCGCCATCGACGTCTCGACCATGACCGCGTCCCCGCTGACCGCCCTGGACCTGCCGAACAGGATCCTGGTGTGGTCCGACGACGACGGCACCGTCTGGATGACCTACCTCAAGCCGGCCTGGCTCTCCAAGCGCCACAACCTCGAGCCGGAGCAGGCCGAACCGCTGTCGGCGGTGGACGCGCTGATCGCCCAGGTCACCTAGACCGTCGGGGGTCGCCCGGCCCGGGGTCGTCCAGCTTGACCGGCCCGGGTCGCTCAGGTTGATCAGGCGTGGTCGCCGTCGAGTAGTTCGTGGATCTCCGCGACCGCCTTGGCAATGTCGTCGTAGTCGTTCTGGGCGGCCCGGGACTCGGCGCTGATCACGCCACACCGGTGCACCCGGCGGAAGTCGCCGTACGGGAACTTGTAGTGGCCCTTGGTCTCCTCGTCCATGTCGGTGTCGATGCCGAGGAACCACTTGCCGTACTCACGCCAGCCGTGCTTGTCCAGGTACGTGTTCTCCTGGTCGGCGGTCGGGGCGTGCTCACTCCAGTCGTCCCGCTCGTCCATGGCGGTCTGCCCCTTGCGGACCAGGCTCTTCGCGTGGTCGAACGCGGTCTTGTTGAGCTTCACAGTCATCGGGTCGCACCTCCGTCCGGGCCGGTACCCGGAAGGCCGCCGCTAATTCGGTGGCAGCCGGAGGAGAGCGCTGGTAGCGTCGCGGGCCTGTCTTTTCCGGGTGGCTTCTCTGCACTGCGTGAAGGATCGCAACGAACCGGGTGCTCCGGGGCGGGATCTCTCGATTGCCGCCGTTTCGTACGTCCGACACCCACGAGTCGAGGCTTTTCGATGGTCGAATCCACACTCACCTCCGACGAACTGTCCACCGAACGAGACTTCCTCACCGAGGCCCGGACCGCGCTGGCCCGGATGCACCACGCCGTCGAGGGCCGCGAGATCCCGGTGATCGGCGGTGAGGACAACGACGAGCGCTTCACCAACGAGGCGAACCAGCGCGCGTACGAGCAGCGCACGCTGGCGCTGGTCGACCTGCCCGACGTACCGCTGTTCTTCGGCCGGCTGGACTACGAGGCCGGCACGATCGAGGAGCTCGACCGGATCTACATCGGCCGCCGGCACGTGCACGACGGCAGCGGCGCCCCGCTGGTGATCGACTGGCGCGCGCCGGTGTCGGTGCCGTTCTACCGCGCGACCCGCAGCGACCGGCAGCGGGTGCTGATGCGCCGGCGGTACGGCTTCTCCGACCACGCCGAGCTGACCGGGTTCGAGGACGAGCCGCTGACCGACGCCGGCGCGGACAGCCAGGCCGACGCCTTCCTGCGCGCCGAGATCGAGCGTCCGCGCACCGGTCCGATGCGAGACATCGTGGCCACCATCCAGCCCGAGCAGGACGACCTGGTCCGGGCGCCGCTGCACCCGACCGTGTGCGTCCAGGGCGCTCCCGGCACCGGCAAGACCGCCGTCGGCCTGCACCGCGTGGCCTACCTGCTCTACACCGAACGGGAGCGGCTGAGCCGCGGCGGTGTCGTGATCGTCGGCCCGAACCACTCGTTCCTGTCCTACATCCGCAAGGTCCTGCCCGCGCTCGGCGAGGTCGACGTACGGCAGATCACCATCGACGAGCTGATCAGCCTGCCGGCCGCGGCGTCGGACGAGCCGGAGTCCGCGCGGGTCAAGGGCGACGCGCGGATGGCCGGCGTCCTGCACCGTGCGCTCTGGTCGTACGTCGGTACGCCGGCCAACGGGATCCTGTACAGCAAGGGATCTCATCGGTACCGCGTACACGAGTACGAGATCGTGGAGATCGTCGCGGCCCTGCGCGAGTCGACCCGGTACGCGCCGGGACGCAACGCACTCGCACAGCGGATCGCCCACGCCGTCCTCGTGCTGATGGAGCGGCGGGGGGAGTCGCCGGACGACCGGGTGCAGAACGCCGTGGCCCGCTCGAAGCCCGTGAAAGAGCTGGTCGACGCGGTGTGGCCGCGCGTCGTCCCTGAGCAGGTCCTGCACCGGTTGTTCTCCGACGCGGACTTTCTCGAGCAGGTCGCGCACGACCTCAGCGCGGACGAACGCGCCGCGCTGCTGTGGCGCAAGCCGCCGCGGTCGTGGAAGTCGGCGAAGTGGACCGAGGCCGACACCATCCTGCTCGACGAGCTCGAGGACCTGATCGAACGCCGTACCGGCTCGCTCGGACACCTGGTCCTGGACGAGGCGCAGGACCTGTCGGCCATGCAGCTGCGGGCCCTCGGCCGCCGCTGCCGCACCGGGTCGGTGACGGTGCTCGGTGACCTGGCCCAGGCGACGACACCCTGGGCAGCCGGACCGTGGGCGCGAGTGCTCGATCACCTGGACAAGACCGACGGCGTCGTGGCCGAGCTGGATCGGGGCTTCCGGGTGCCGGACCAGATCATCGACTTCGCGGCGAAGCTCCTGCCGCAGATCGCTCCCACGCTCGGCGTGCCGCGCGGAATCCGGTCGGTCGCAGAGGCGCTGAGCGTCGTCCGGGCCGACGAGGACAGTCTGGTGGACTCGGTCGTCGACTCCTGCCGGGCCGCGCTCGCCGGTGAAGGGTCGGTCGCGCTGATCGCGGCCGACGACCAGGTCGCACACCTGCGCGACGCCCTCGTCGCCGCCGGCCTGGAGCCGGCCCTGCTCGGCGAGACCGAGGAAGAGATGGACACGAGCCGCTTGGTCTGCGTCCCGGCGACCCTCGCCAAGGGGCTGGAGTTCGACGCGGTCGTCGTCGCCGAGCCCGCCCGCATCGTCGCCGCCGAGCCCCGCGGCCTCCAGCGCCTGTACGTCGTCCTCACCCGAGCCGTCAGCCGCCTCCGCATCATCCACGCCGCCCCACTGCCAAGCGCCCTCGCCTAGCGCGCCAGCAGGCCGTCGACCAAGGCTCGGAGACCGTCGGTGTACGTGTCGCGGGCGGCGAGGGCCGGCCACTGGTTGCCTACGGCAGCGAGGTGCGGAGTACGGGCGGGATCGAGGCCGGTGAAGAAGGTGGCGCGGTCCACCGGACGACGGGGACGGGCCCGCACCAGGATCTCGCCGACCGTGTAGTACCAGATGGTGCGGAAGACGTCGACGGCCTCCTCCTGCGTCCGGCCGGCGTCGACGGCACCGGCGAGGATGGTCTCGACCAGGCTGAGCGCCGAGTCGCCGAGGACGGCGATGAAGCCGTCGGCAGTGAGCACCTCTGCCGCCCACGGCCACTCGGCGAGCGAGTCGTGGATCAGTACGGCGGCCGCGACGATCCGGTCGCGCGGATCGTCGGGGAGGTCGGGCCGCGGGACCTGGTCGAAGTACTCGTTGAGCAGGAGCAGCAGCAGGTCCTCCTTGTCCCGCACGTGGTGGTACAAGGTCGTCGGGCCGATACCGAGTTCCGCGGCCAGCCGGCGGATCGTCAGCCTGTCCCACCCGTCGCGGTCGATCAGCCGGCGGGCGGCGGCCAGGATCTCCGCGCGGGAGGTCACCGGCGGCCGGCCGGTCCGGCCGGACGCTGCATTGCGTTGAGCCACCGGACCATCATGCCCTGCGCGGCGGGAAATGCCTTGGCAGGCCGGAGACCGCGGTGCTACTTTCGGAACATGTTCGAAAAGTCTCGTCCACGAACCTCGTTCACGCTGGCCGCGGTCGCGGTCGTGCAGTTCATGGTGTCGCTGGACCTGTCGGTGGTGAACGTCGGCCTGCCGGAGATCGCCGCCGGCCTGGGGTTCGGCGCGGTGGGCCTGACTTGGGTGATCCACGCCTACGCGCTGAGCTTCGGCGGCCTGCTCCTCCTGGGTGGTAAGGCTGCTGACCGCTACGGCCGGCAGCGGGTGCTGCTGGCCGGGCTCGCGGTGTTCGGCCTGGCGTCGCTCGTCGGCGGCTTCGCCCAGAATCCGGGCCAGTTGGTGGCCGCCCGGGCTGTGCAGGGAATCGGTGCCGCGGCGTTGGCCCCGGCCGCGCTGGCAGTGCTCACGGCGACCTTTCCGAGCGGCAAGGAGCGCATCCGGGCGTTCGGCGTCTGGAGTGCGATGAACGCGGCCGGCGGTGCGCTCGGCGTGCTGGCCGGTGGTCTGCTCACGCAGTACTTCGGCTGGCGCTGGGTGATGTTCATCAGCGTGCCGATGGTCGTGGTCGCCCTGGTGCTGGCGTGGCGTGGGATCGCGCGGGATCTGGTCGCGGCCCGGGGTGACCGTCCGGACGTGGCGGGCGCCGTACTCGCGACCGGAGGCATGATGCTGCTCGTCTTCGGCGTCGTCCGAACGGACCGCTACGCGTGGACCTCGGTGACCACGCTGGGCACGCTTGCGGCGGCCGTAGCGCTGCTGATCGCCTTCGTGGTGGTGGAGAAGACGACCCGGCGTGAGCCGCTGGTCCGGCTCGGCCTGTTCTCGAACCGCTCGGTCGCCGGGGCCAACGCCTACAACCTGCTGGTCGGGGCGGCGATGGCCTCCGCGTTCTATTTCATGTCGCTCTACCTGCAGCGCGTGCTGTCGGTCGGGCCGGCGACGACGGGGGTGATGTTCCTACCGTTCGCGCTGGGGGTCATCGCCGGATCGGTGCTCGCGGTGAGGCTCGGGTACCGGGCGGCGCCACGGACGCTGATGATCGGCGGCGCCCTGATGACCGCGGGCGGCTTCGCCTGGTTCGGGCAGATCAGTCCGTCGGGCACCTTTCTCGCTGACGTCCTCGGGCCGTCGATCCTCGCGAGCGTGGGCTTCGGCCTGTGCCTCGGTCCGCTGGTCGCGACCGCTACCGCCGGAGTCGCACCCGACGAGCTCGGCACCGCCTCGGGACTCCTCAACAGCTCACGTCAGGTCGGCGCGTCCCTGGGCCTCGCGGCTCTCGGCACCGCCGCCGACAACCGCTCCGGTCCGACGCTCACCCCCACCACGTTGAACGACGGCTACGCCCTCGGCCTGACCGCGTGCGCGATGCTGCTTCTCCTCGCAGTCGTCATCGCCGTCACCGTCGTACGACGTCCTGCTCCTGACCGACCATGACGGTCAGCGGCGTGGCTTTGCGCAGGCATCGTCTCGGATTGTTCGCGCTGCTTTGGTCCTTCGGTCGTGACGTGCGGCGGCAGGTCCGGGATTAACTCGGGTGCTTTTGTCGGTGGGGGTCGTTACGGTCGGTTGGGTGCTGACTCTGCTCCGGTATGCGATGCGGGTGTCGCCTGGTAGCTCTGCGCTGACGATGGGGCTGGCCGTGCTCGGCTCGGTCCTCGGGATCGCGGTCACGTTGCTGACCGGTCAGGTCGTCGGAGCCGTGCCAGGTGTCATCGACGCTGCCCCCGGAGCGATGTCGCTCGGCGCCTTCGGCTGGCTGCTCGCGGCGTTGCTGGTGGTGTTCATCGCGCAGAGCCTGACGCCGGCGATCCACCAGGTCGCCTCGCAGATCATGGACGCGGCGCTCGCCCGCGACATCGGCACCGGCATCACCGAGCCGTTGCTCCGCCCGCGCCGGATCGCGCACCTGGAGGACACCGAGGTGCTCGACATGCAGGAACGCGCCAAGGGCAAAGGCGGCTTCCACCTCGCCCAAGGCCTGGGGAACCTGCCGTGGCTGCTGGCCAGCCGGGTCACGCTGATCGGCTCCGCGGTGATCGTCGGGGTGATGTTCTCCTGGCCGGTGGCGGCGATGCTGGTCGCGGTGACGCTGCTGCTGGAGTGGTACGGCGGCCGCCTGATCGCCCGCGAGATCGATGTGTGGTGGGGCAACACCGAGGAGCAACGCCGGGCCAACTACCTGTTCGACCTCGGCATGCGGGACGCGCCCAAGGAGCTGCGCGTCTTCGGCCTGCACGGCTGGCTGGTCGACCGGTACGTCCGGGAGTGGACCGCGGGCTTCCGGCCGGTCTGGCAACGCCGTCGCCGGAACGTGAAGTGGACCGCCCTCACTGGCGGCCTTCACCTGGCAGCGAACGGGGTCGCGGTCCTGCTGGTCGGCCGGGCCGCGCTGGACGGCGACCTGCCGCTGACGGAGGTGGCGACGACCGTGCCCGCGATCCTGTCCATAGGCGCGTCGATGAACTCGTTCGGCGTCGTCCAGGTGCAGCGCGGGCTGTCGGCGTACCGGGCGATGAGAGAACTCCCGGGCACGATCGCCGAGCGGCATCCCGAGTCGGCCGCGACCACGCGGCACCGGGTGGAGACGATGCCGGCCCGCGAGGTCCGCTTCGAGAACGTCAGCTTCCGGTATCCGGGGTCCGACGTCGACGTCCTGCGCGATCTGGACCTCACCATCCACGCGCACGAGGCGCTCGCGCTGGTCGGGGTGAACGGGGCCGGCAAGTCCACGCTGGTGAAGCTGCTCGGTGGCGCGTACCGGCCGACGGAGGGGCGCATCCTGGTCGACGGCGTGGACCTGTCGGAGCTCGATCTCGCCGCCTGGCAACGGCGGATCGCCGCGATCGTCCAGGACTTCCTGCGCTTCCCGCTGTCGGTCACGGACAACGTGGTGTTCGGCGCGGTCGAACGCGCCGACGACGAGGTCAGCCTGGCCAAGGTCGCACGCGAGTCCGGCATCGACCAGCTCGTCCGCAGGCTGCCCGGCGGCTGGGACACCGTGCTCGACAAGACCTTCGACGACGGCGTCGACCTCTCCGGTGGTGAGTGGCAGCGGATCGCGCTGGCCCGGGCGCTGTTCGCCGTCCACGCCGGAGCCGGGGTGCTGGTGCTGGACGAGCCGGCCGCCGCGCTGGACGTGCGGGCCGAGGCCGAGCTGGTCGAGCGCTACCTTGAGCTGACGTCCGGGGTGGCGTCGCTGATCATCTCCCACCGGTTCTCCGTGGTCCGCAACGCCGACCGCATCTGCGTCCTCGCCGACGGGCGCATCGTCGAGGACGGCACCCATGCGGAGCTGCTGGCCGCGGACGGGGCGTACGCCGGCATGTTCCGGCTCCAAGCCGAGCGGTACGTGACGTCGGCCGGGAGCGAGGTGCTCGATGCGTAGCCTGCGGATCGCCTGGCTGTGGCTGGCGACGTCGTTCCGGGCCGCCCCGCTGCTGATGGCGATCTCGACGCTGCTGGTCGCAGCCCGGGCGATCACCGCGCCGGCCCAGACGTACGGCGTGAGCCGGCTGGTCGACGGGCTCGCGGCCGACCGGTCGAGCACGATCGCGCTCGGCATCGGCATCATCGTCGGCGGGCTGGCCGTCTCGTTCGTCGCCGACATCCTCGGCTGGCCGCTGCAGGACACCGCGCAGGAGCGGATGGCCGGCCGCGTGCACGCCGACCTGCTGGACGTGACGACGGGCATCCCCGGGCTCACCCACCACGAGCGGCCCGACATCGCGGACCGGCTCGAGTTGGTCCGCGAGCGTGCCTGGCGGATGGGCGTCGGCGCCGAGGTCCTGCTGTGGGCGTTCGCGACGATCGCGAACACGGTGACCGTCCTCGGGTTGCTCGGGTCCGTGCATCCGCTGCTCCTGCTCCTGCCGCTCCTCGGCGCCGCCCGGATCTGGTCGGCGTACCTGAGCAGCGTGCGGTCGCACCAGGCATGGGAGGACTCCCTGCCGCAGGAGCGGCTGGTCGACAAGCTGATCGAGGTGTCGAAGGACGCGCGGACCGGCCTGGAGGTGCGGGTCTTCGGGCTCGGGCGGGTGCTGCTGGACAGGATCTTCACGTTGCAGACCGAGCGGTTCCGGCGCCGGGTCGCGGCCGCACGCTGGGGCGGGAAGGTCGACGGGTCGGTGCGGCTGGCGTTCGGGCTCGCGTACGCCGGCGCCATCATCTGGGTGATCGCCCGCGCGCGGAACGGGCAGCAGTCGGCCGGTGACGTCGTACTCGTGCTGCTGCTTGCGCCGCAGGTCGACCAGATGACCGGCGGGATCGCGCGCAACGTGTACTGGGTCGGCGAGGTCGTGCGCAGCTTCAGCCGGTACGACTGGTTGCGCGAGTACGCGAAGGAGAACTCGTGGCGGGCCAGCGTCGACCCGGCGCCGGCCCGGCTTCGGTCGGGGATCGAGCTGCGCGGGGTCGGGTTCGCCTACCCGGGCACGGATTCCGCCGTACTGACCGATGTCGACCTCACGCTGCCGGCGGGCTCTGCGGTCGCGCTGGTGGGGGAGAACGGCGCCGGCAAGACGACGCTGGTCAAGCTGCTCGCGCGCATGTACGACCCGACCAGTGGACGCATCCTGGTCGACGGCGTGGACCTCGCGACGATCGATCCGGAGCAGTGGCGGTCGCAGCTGTCGGCCGGTTTCCAGGACTTCGTCAAGTTCGAGTGGACGGCCCGCGAGGTCGTCGGCGTCGGCGACGTACGCCGGGAGTCCGACGAGGCCGCCGTGCTCGCCGCGGTGTCGCGGGGTGATGCCGAGTCGGTGGTGGCCGGGCTGCCGCGGGGGCTGGACACGCAGCTGGGGAAGAAGTTCACCGACGGGGTCGAGCTGTCCGGCGGGCAGTGGCAACGGCTCGCCCTCGCGCGGGCGTTCATGCGCGAACGGCCGCTGTTGCTGCTCCTCGACGAGCCGACCGCCGCGCTCGATCCGGAGGCGGAGCACCGGTTGTACGAGCAGTACGCCGCGGCCGCGCGGGTCGCGGCGACCGAGACCGGTGGCATCACGGTGCTGGTGTCGCACCGCTTCTCGACCGTGCGGATGGCCGACCTGATCGTGGTGATGCACCACGGACGGATCGAAGAGGTCGGCACCCACGAGGAGCTGCTGGCCGCGGGCGGCCGGTACGCGGAGCTGTTCGAGTTGCAGGCCCGGGCTTACCGGTGATGCTTTAGGTTTGAGGCGTGGCGAAGCAGTGGGTGTGGATCGCGGTCGGTGGGGTCGCCGTCGGCGCGCTGGCCGCGCAATGTGGTGACGACGAGCCCAGCACTGCGTCCGGTCCCAGCACCTCGTCCCCGGCCCCGTCCGCCACCGCGTCTGCGACCACGTCCGAACCGAAGCCCTCCGCCAGCGCGAAGAACTGGTGGGAGGACTACGATCCGGCGCAGTTCGCCGTCCCTGTGCGCAAGTACGCTGCCCAGGCTGGGATCCGGCCACAGTTGCTGATGGCAATCTTGTACAACGAGTCGTACAAACCGCATGACCCGGAGCTGGAGCGGTCGTGGGCGCGGATCGACTCCGATCCGGCCTTCGGGATCGCGAACATGCACCGGCCCGCGTTCGACGAGACCAAGCGCGGCCGCCCGTTCGCGAAGCGCACGTGGGAGGAGCTGCCGGACGATCCGGCGCTCGCCATCCAGGCCGCCGCCTGGCACCTGCACGACCTGGCCGAGCGCCTGCCGTCGAAGCGGTCGACCACGCTGACCAAGGACGAGTTGCTTGCCCTCGGCTACAACGCGGGCGGCGGCAACATGCGCGCCTTCGCCCGGGGAGCCAAGCCCGGCACGCAGGCCCAGTCCTACCTCGACCGGCTGCGCGAGAACTGGGACAAGTCCGCGAAGGCGGTGCAGTCGTGAACGAGCTGCACGTCCACAATCCCCGGTGGTACGAGGTCAGCTCGGCGATCGGGTTCGGCGGGCAGCGCCGGCGCGTGTACGACGGCCTCGTACGACGGAGCGGCGTACGTCCAGGGGACCGGGTGCTCGATGTGGGGTCCGGCACGGGGTATCTGAGTGGTCGTGCGGCGCTGGCCGTCGGGCCGTCCGGTCACGTGGACGGTGTCGATCCGTCGGCGCCGGTTGTCGGCTATGCCAACGAGCGGGCACCGGCGAACGCGAGCTTCCGGGTGGCCGGGGCCGAGCGGCTCCCGTTCGACGACGCGTCGTTCGACCTGGCGCTGTCGTGTCTCGCCGTACATCACATCCCGAAGGCGGAGCGGGCGCGCGCCTTCGGCGAGCTGTTCCGGGTGCTGAAGCCCGGCGGGCGGCTGCTGGTGGCGGACTTCCGCCCGCCGACCGGCCGGCTGTCGCGACTCGCGGTCACGGCGTTCAGCGGGCACGGCGCGGAGGACGTGCGGCTCACCGACCTCGCGGTCGGCGCGGGCTTCTTCGTCGTCGAGACCGGGCGGCGGGCGCCGTTGCTGTCCTTCGTGCGGGCCAGCCGGCCGGGCGGATAGGGTCGTTGCCTGACGTCTGACACGAGAAGGGCAGCTCGGTGACCTCATCCTCCGGAAACACCCCGTCGGAACCGCTGCGGATCGGCATTGCCGGGATCGCGATCGAGTCGAGCACGTTCTCGCCGCACCGGACTACGGTCGACGACTTCGTGGTGACGCGGGGTGCCGAGCTGCTCGCGCGGTACCCGTTCCTCGCACCGGGGTCGGAGCTGACCGAGGGGATCGAGTGGGTCCCGTTGCTGCAGGCCGAGGCGGTGCCCGGTGGGCCGGTGACCGAGGAGACGTACGAGGAGCTGTCGACGGAGATCTACGACAGGCTCCGGGCGGCGGGGCCGCTGGACGGCGTGTTCGTCGCCATCCACGGCGCGATGAGCGTGGTCGGGCGAACCGACATCGAGGCGTCGTTCGTCGACGGCATCCGGTCGATCGTCGGACCGTCGACCCTGCTGTCGGCGTCCATGGATCTGCACGGGAACGTGTCGCGCCCGCTGGCCGAGACGCTCGATCTCATCACCTGCTACCGCAAGGCGCCGCACACCGACGCCTGGGACACCCGGGAACGCGCGGTGCGCAACCTGATCGCCCGGCTGCGGTCCGGCGGGCGGCCGCAGAAGGCGTGGGTGCAGGTCCCGGTGCTGCTGCCGGGGGAGAAGACGAGCACCCGGATCGAGCCCGCCAAGGGGATCTACGCGCAGGTCGACGACGTCGAGGCGATGGACGGCGTACTCGACGCGGCGATCTGGGTCGGGTACGCCTGGGCGGACGAGCCGCGCTGCCAGGCGGCGGTCGTGGTCAGCGGCGACGACGCCGAGGTGATCACCGCGCAGGCCAAGCGGCTGGCGGACGCGTACTGGGACGCGCACGACAAGTTCGAGTTCGTCGCGCCGACCGGGACGCTCGAGGAGTGCATCGACCAGGCGCTCGCGAGTACGGTGCGGCCGTTCTTCATCAGCGACTCCGGTGACAACCCGACCGCCGGCGGGGCCGGCGACACCTCGTGGACCCTGGACACCCTGCTGCGTACGCCGGCCGTCGTCGAGTCGGACCTGACCACGATCTACGCCGCGATCGTGGACCCGGAGGTGACCGCGACGGCGACGGCGGCCGGTGTCGGCGCGACGGTCAGCGTGGAGGTCGGCGGGAAGATCGACTCCGGTCCGTGCGGTCCGGTCCCGCTGACGGCCGAGGTGGTCGCGGTCGAGCCGTCCGAGGGCGTCGTCGTACTGCGTGTCGGTGGACTGCGCGTGATCGTGACGTCGCGCCGCAAGCCGTACCACCTGGAGGCCGACTTCAAGGCGCTCGGCCTGTCTCCGCGCGACGCCGACCTGGTGATCGTCAAGATCGGCTACCTCGAGCCCGAGCTCTACGCCATGGCCGCCGACTGGCTCCTCGCCCTCACCCCCGGCGGCGTCAACCAGGACCTCCTCAGCCTCGGCCACCACAACCTGACCCGCCCCATGTACCCCTTCGACGCCGACATGCCCACCCCGACCCTGACCCCCGAACTCCTGTAACGCCCGCGCGCCGGGCTACGGGTCCTGCTTCTTCGGGAGGAGGAAGGTGGGGGCTTGGCCGGTGAGGGCTTCGGGGGAGGTCAGCCAGGTGGCGGTCTGGCGGGGGTGGCGGCGTTCGAGTTCGGTGAGGAGGAGGTCCCGGGCGCGGGCGGCGGTGGCGGCGTCGCCGGACCGGGCGGCCAGGCGGAGCTCGTCGGCGGTGGCGCGCCAGACGGCGTACAGCTGGGCGTCGGTCCAGGAGCTCAGGTCGATGCCGATGACGTGAGCGAGCGGTAAGTCCGGCGCCGGCGTGGACAACCGCGAGGAGCCGGTCGACGGCGAGGGGCCGGAGGTGGTGCGTCTTCGGCGGTGGAGGGTCCAGAGGGTGACGGCGAGGGCGACGAGGACGAGCAGGGGGAGCCAGTAGCCCGTCATGGCTGCTGGGCTGATCTGTGCGTGGGCGGCCGCTCAGCCACGATTCTCCTTCGAATAGCGGTACCGACCTGTTTAACGTTCACAACGGGTCGGTCGCAGCCGGTAGCGGACGACGACACGAGATCTCAAAGATCCCTCAGTGTGGTCGTCAAACTCAGGGCGAGCGGAGCGCCTCGTAGTCGGCGGCGGTGAGCGGCTCGGTGGTCAGCGCGCCGTCGGCGAGAAGCGCCTCGACCGGGGCGCCGTTCCGCCAGAACGTCACCTCCTGCACGCTCGGCAGCGCGGTGACGGACAGGACGATCTGGCCAACCGCCAACACGTTCTCGGTGGCCGAGCGGTCGGTGTCGCCGCCGGACAGTTCGAGGCCGACCCTGGCGTCCTGGACCGTGACCACGGTCAGGGAGAGGTCGGGCGGCAGGGCGGACGTGATGCCATCCGCCTGTTCGGCGCTGGTCGGTCCGGCGGTCAGCCTCTCGATCACGCCGTCGAGCAGGTCGGCGCCGGGCACCTGCCGGGTGAGGCTGACGAGGCGGTCGTTCCGGACGAAGTTCACCTGCACGGTCGTCTCGGCCGTGGACGGGTAGGTCGTCGGTACGCCGGGGGACTGCAGCCGCGACGGGATCGCCTGGGGCTCGATCGGCGTCGGCGCGTCCTGCAACGGCACGCCGCACCCCACCAGCACGAGGACCGCGGCGACCACCCACGCGACCGGCCTCAGGACGCGGCTTCTCACGACGCGGCCCCCGGGAGGCGTACGACGAACTGGGCGCCGCCGGTCGGGGACGACGTACACCAGACGGCTCCGCCGTGGACGGCTGCCGTCTCCGCGACCAGGGCCAACCCGAGCCCGGTCCCGGACGACGAGCCGCGCTTGGTCGCCCCGGTGGCGAACCGCTCGAACACGCGCTCGCGGTCGTGTGGCGGGATCCCCGGCCCGGCGTCGTCGACCAGCACGAGTACGTCGGGCCCGGCTCGGCTGATCTCGACGCCGGTCAGCCCGCCGCCGTGCGTCTCGGCGTTCTCGAAGAGGTTCCGGAACAGCCGGCCGAGCCGTGGCTTGTCGGCCAGGACGACGGCGTCCTCGGCGCCGGTGAGGATCGACGGATCGCGGCCGACCTCCCCGAGCACCTGCCGGAGCAGCGGACCGAGCTCGATGGTCGTGCTCGGACGGATCGCGAGCCCGCCGTCGGACCGGGCCAGCTCGAGCAGGTCGTCGAGCAACCGGCGGAAACGCTGCAGGTCGGCGGTGACGAGGTCGAGCGCCCGCTGCGAACGTTCCGGCAGCTCCTCGCGCCGGGCGTTCAACAGGTCGACGCTGCCGACCAGGGTCGTCAACGGCGAGCGGAGCTCGTGGCTCACGTCGGCGGCCAGGCGGGCGTCCCGGTTGATCCGCTGCTGCAGCGTGTCGACCATGCTGTTGAACGAACCGACGATCGTCGCGAGCTCCGGGTCGAGGGTGGCCGGCAGCCGGTTGTCGAGCTCGCCGCCGGCGATCGACGCGGCCGTGACCGCGACCCGGTTGAGCGGGTTGACGACCGACCGGCTGGCCCAGACACCGAGCGCCGCCCCGGCGGCGGTCGCGAGCAACGCGCCGCCGATCAGGATCCCGCTGAGCAGTCGCAGGTTCCCGTCGAGCTCGGTCAGCGGCGCGATCTCGTAGAACTCGGCCTGCACCCCCGGCACCGGTACGCCGACCACGACCGACGGCCCGTCCACCGACCGGAACCGCTGGCCGGCGGCCCGCCCGTTCGCCACCTCCTCCCGGACCCCCATCGGTACGGCGTCGCGCCCTTCGTCCAGCGCGGACGCGTACCACTGCCCCCGCCACTTCAGGATGATCGTGTGCCCGGCCGGCGTCCCGGCCGCGGTCAGGACCGCGGACACGTCGGCCCCGGAGCTGCGCAGCCGGCGTTGGACGAACGCGGCGTCCTCGAACGTCTGGTGCTGGACCACCCGCTCGCGCTGGGCCAGCAGGTACCCGCGGGCCAGCAGATAGGTGCTGACGGCAAACACCGCCGACACCAGCAGCGCCACCACACTGAACGCCAGCACCAACCGGTGCCGGAGGCCGAGGGTGCGGGCGCCGACCTTCATCGCGGGTCCAGCCGGTAGCCCATCCCTCGGACGGTCATCACGAGTTGCGGCCGGCCGGGGTCGCGTTCGATCTTGGTGCGCAGCCGCCGGATGTGGACGTCGACGATGCGTTCGTCGCCGTAGTACCCGTGTTCCCAGACCGAGGCCAGCAGTGCCGACCGGCTGAGCACGCGACCCGGCGGCTTGGCCAGCTCGGCGAGCAGCCGGTACTCCGTCACCGTCAGATTGACGTCGTGGCCGTCGAGCCGGACGGTGCCGCGGGAGGTGGACAGGACGAGGTGGCGGTGCGGGTCGGAGTCGAGGACGATGTCGGGTTCGGCGGCTTCGGCGCTGGTGCGCAGGCGGCGGCGCAGGGCGCGGAGGCGGGCGGTGATCTCTTTGATCTGAAAGGGTTTGGTGACGTAGTCGTCGGCACCGGCTTCGAGGCCGGCGACGATGTCGTGGGTGTCGGAGCGGGCGCTGACGACGACGATGGGGATGTCGCTGAGGCGGCGGACCTCGCGGATGCAGGTGTAGCCGTCGATCTCGCCCAGCATGAGGTCGACCATCATCAGGTCCGGCATGGTGATCCGGACCTGTTCGAGCGCGGACGGGGTGTCGGCGGCCTCGGCGACCCGGTATCCCTCGTCCTCGAGGGCGAGTCGCAGTACCTCCCTGATTCGGTCGTCGTCCTCGACGACCAGGACCTGCATCGGCATCGTCACATCCTGGCAATCCAGCCCCGGCCGGTGACGGCCGGGGGCGGCGTGTCATCCGATCGTAAAGAAGGAACCCGCGTCCGGGCGGCGCCCGGCGGTGTCGTCATCGGATCGTCAACCAGGGGTACGGCAGATCTCAAAGTCGAGGACGGAGAGTGGAGGCACCACCAGACCGTCCAGGGGAGAGGGGCCGTTCGATGAGCGACACCAGGCACAGTCCGCTTCCGCAGAAGGCGATCGTGACGCTGACCGAGGACGACCTGGACGGCGGGCTGTCGTCACTGCGCTGGCGGCTGCACGGGCTGGTCATGGACGGCGCGTGTCTGGTGGTCATCGACGTGTCCGAGATCGACCAGATCTCGTCGACCCTGCTCGCGGCGCTGCTCGACACGCACCGGGTCTGCCGGCGGCGTGGAGGCGGTATCGTCATCCGGCACGCCGGCCGGAAGATGACCGACGTACTGCGCCGGACCGGGCTCGACCGGGTCTTCGAGGTCGAGGCGGCGTGACCACTCCGGGGGGACGGCAGCAGTGAACCAGTCCGAGCACGAGCCGGGCACGTCGGACTACGTCGACGTGACGATCGTGGAGTTCGCCACGCACACGGCGTTCCTCGACCCACGGACCGGCACCGGCTACCTGGTCACCCCGCACCCCGAGCGCGACCTCCCGGCTCCCGGCGACCCGTTCGCCCGCGGTCTGTCGCTGCACACCGCCGACTGGCGGCGCGCGATGAGCCATCTCGAGGAGGAGGGCTGGGACCTGCTGTACGACGACGACGGCAAGGTCGAGCGCGCCGGCCTGACCCTCGACGGCCGGACCGTGGTCTGCCTCTACGGCCCGCCGACCGCCGAGCAGCCCAGTCTCGAAGCGCTCCGCCGGGCCCTGATCGCCCTCGACCTCGCGGCCGGCGTCGACCCGACCACCCGGCACCCAGAGGACGACTGACCGCGCCGTCGACCGCGCCGTCACAGGGCGAGCGGCTCCAGGGCGTCCACCTGGTGCGTGGTCTGCGGGAAGAGCGGCGACCTGGCCCCGAACCAGGCATCGAGGACGGCGTCGTCCCCCAGCTCTCCGAAGGGTGCCGGAGCACACTCCAGCAACTGGAGCAGCGCCAGTAGCCGCTGCGTCGTCTCGCACATCATCGGGGCCCTTCCGGCAGGCAGAAACTCCCTCGGCGCTGCTGCTCGGAACACCGACGTCTACTCGTCACATCGGGCGGGACCCGGTCGCCGTTACAAACTCCCCGCCGGCCGCGTCAGTCGGTGAGCCAGGGACGCAGCTTCTCCGGGTTGCGGACGGCCCAGATGTGCCGGATCCGGTCGTCGGCGATGTCGAACGCGATCACGGTCACGGTGACGCCGTCCTCCTGGGCGATCAGACCGGGCTGGCCGTTGACGGTGCGCTCGAGGAGGCTCATTCCCGAGCGCCGGTCCGCGAGGGCGGCGAAGTACCGCGCGATCTGCTCGCCGCCGGAGACCGGGTGGAGCTCCGCGCTGACCAGGCCGCCGCCGTCGCCGATCGCGACCGCGTCGGGGTCGAGCAGCCTGACCAGGGCCCCGATGTCCTTCGCCTCCCAGGCCGCCTTGAAGTCCCGGACCAGGCCGGCGCTCTTGGCCGCCGGGGTCTGTGGGGTCCGGGACGCGGCGATCCGGCGCCGGGCCGAGGTGGCGAGCTGGCGGCAGGCCGCGGGGGAGCGGCCGACGATCTCGGCGACCTCGGGGAACGGGTACCGGAAGACGTCGTGCAGGACGAAGGCGACCCGCTCGGCCGGGGTCATCGCCTCGAGCACGATCAGGAACGCCATGTTCACCGACTCGTCCAGGGTGACCCGGTCGGCCGGGTCGGGGGCGGTACCGGCCGACCGCCACTCGGAGCCGTCGGGCAGCGGCTCCGGGATCCACTCGCCGACGTACCGCTCGCGCCGGGCCCGGGCGGAGCCGAGCAGGTCGAGACAGATCCGGCCGGCGACCCGGGTGAGCCAGCCGCCGGGGGACTCGATCGCCGCCTGCTCGGCCGGGCTCATCGCGTACCAGCGCGTGTAGGTCTCCTGGACGACGTCCTCGGCGTCGGCCAGCGAGCCGAGCAACCGGTAGGCCAGGTTGATCAGCTGGCGCCGCTCGCTCATGATCGCGCCCAGGCCCGGATCGTCCCGTGGTCCGGTCATGGTGTCCACGAATCCCTTCCTCGGTCTCCCGTTCACCAGGTACGACGAAACGCGCGGCCGGACTGTGAGGGCGCCGCACCCGGCCGCCTCACACGGCCACCTCACCCTGCCGCCTCACAGTTCGGCAGGCCACGTCGTCGTACCCGATATGACCACATCACACCCACCCGACGAGCAGGACATCAGGCAGCGCGTCGACGTCCTGGTCGAGGCCGTGCGGAACCGGGACCTGGACACGATCAAGACGGTCTTCGCGCCGGAGCTGGTGTCGTACGACATCCAGCCGCCGTTGCAGCACCTGGGCGCGGAGGCGAAGTGGCGGAACTGGACCGACGTGTTCGCCACCTACCAGACGATCGGCTACCAGGTCCACGACCTGTCGGTCCTGGTCGACGGTGACCTGGCCGTCGTCCACAGCCTCAACCAGATCGACGGCACGCTCGGCAACGGTGCCCGCAACCAGTACTGGCTGCGCTGGACGGCGTGCTTCCGGCGGCAGGACGGCGACTGGCTGATCGCCCACGACCACGTCTCGGTGCCGACCGAATTCCCGTCCGGCCGTTCGGTGCTGGACCTGGAGCCCTGAAGGTGAAGATCTCCGTGGAAGCAGTGAAAGTCGCCGTCATCTACTACAGCGCGACCGGCACCGTGCACTCGCTGGCGCTCGCCGCCGCCGAGGGCGCCGAGAAGGCCGGTGCGACCGTGCGCCTGCGCAAGGTGCGCGAAACAGCACCGGACACCGCGATCGCCGCGAACCCGGCCTGGGAAGAACATCGCCGCAGTACGGCGGACGTCGTCGAGGCGACCCTGGACGACGTGGCCTGGGCCGACGTCGTCCTGTTCGGTACGCCGACCCGCTTCGGTACGCCGGCCGCCCAACTGAAGGCGTTCATCGACACCACGGGACCGTTGTGGCAGCAGGGTCACCTGGCCGACAAGGTGTACACGGCGTTCACCGCGAGCAGCACGGCGCACGGCGGGCAGGAGTCGACGATCCTTGCGCTGGGCAACGTGTTCTACCACTGGGGCGGCATCATCGTGCCACCCGGCTACACCGACCCGGTCCAGTACCGGTCCGGCAACCCTTACGGCACCTCGCACGTGTCCGGCGAGGGACCTCCCGGCGACGTCGCCCTGGAGGCCGCCCGTCACCAGGCACGCCGAGCCGTCGAGACAGCCACAGCTCTGAAACTAGGCCGCGCCGCCGCCTGAGCTGCGGTCAGGTGACCGTCAGCGGTTCTCCAGCCGGCTGTGGAGCAGGTCCAGCTGGGCGGGGTTGGTGGTGTGCTCGAGGGCCAGCCGGTCAGCCTGCTCGGCCTCGGCGGTCCGGCCCTCGGCGCGGAGCAGCTCGCCCTGGATCGCGTGGAACAGCGGATAGTTGCGCAGGGCGGGTTCGAGTTCCTTCAGTTCGGCGAGTGCGGCCTGGGCGTCCTCGACGTACCGGACCGCGACCGCCCGGTGGAGCCGGGTGACCGCACTCGGCTGGAGCCGCAGCAGCAGGTTGTACAGGACCAGGATCTGCGGCCAGTCGGTGTCCGCCCAGGTCGGCGCTTCGCAGTGGCAGGCGGCGATCGCGGCCTGAAGCTGGTACGGACCAGGGGAGTGGTGGCGACGCGCCGTACGGGTGAGCAAGGCGGTCGCCTCGGCGATGGCCCGCCGGTCCCACCGGTCGCGGTCCTGGTCCTGCAGGAGGACGAGTTGTCCGTCCGCGGTGAATCTGGCCGCCACCCGCGCGCGATGCAGGCGGATCAGTGCCAGCAGGCCGGCGACTTCGGGTTCGTCGGGGAGCAGGCCGGCCAGCAACGCGGTGAGCCACTCGGCGTCGTCGACAAGGTCGCGGGAGTGCGCGCGATCGCCCGTGCTGGACAGGTAGCCCTCGTTGAACAGCAGGTAGATGACGGTCAGTACTTCGGCCAGTCGCTCAGGCAACTCGTCGTCGCGGGGAATCCGGTACGGGATGCCGGCGGTGGAGATCTTGCGCTTGGCGCGGGTGATGCGCTGGGCGACCGTGGGCTCGGCGACCAGGAACGCGGCGGCGATCTGCGCGGTCGTGAGCCCACAGACCACGCGGAGGGTCAACGCGACCTGCGCCTCGCGCGGCAACGCGGGATGGCAGCAGGTGAAGATGAGCCGGAGCCGGTCGTCGGGAGCCGACCGGACCGGCCACTGCAGCTGGGCGAGCTTGCGGCGGTAGTTCTCCTGCCGGCGGAGTACGTCGAGGCCGCGGCGCTTGGCCACCGTGAACAACCACGCGTCCGGACGGTCCGGGATGCCTTCCTCGGGCCAGCGCCGGAGCGCGGTCTCGACGGCGTCCTGCACCAGGTCCTCGGCGGCGGAGAAGTCACCGAGCAGCGACACCAGGGCTCCCGCGAGCCGGCCCGTGTGATCGCGCACCACCCGGGCCAGTTCATCGGCGGCCTGGTCTTTCGTCATCGTCCGCTGGATCGCGGGCCGGCGGACGTCCGGCCGGTCACGACTCCACCGGACGGATCTCGATCACCGGGCAACCCGGCCAGGTCTTGACCATCCGCAGGGCCTCGTCGAGGTCCGCGACGTCGATCTCCAGAAACCCGGAGACGACTTCCTTGCCTTCGATGTACGGCCCGTCGGTGGTCAGCGGCTGCTCGCCACGGTCGAGCCGGACCGTCGTAGCCGTCTCCGCGGCCTGCAGCTTGGCGCCGCGGTTGGTGATCTTCGGCCCGTGCTCGTCCAGCCACTGGTAGATCCGCTGGTACGACTCCTCGCGCTCGGCCGGGCCCATCGCCTCGAACTCCTTGGCGAACTGCTCGGTCTCCACGAACATCAGCACGTACTTCACGCCATACCTCCTGCTCTCAGTCTGACCGCATGCCCGGGTCAGCTCGGCTGTCGAAGATCCGACGATCGGCGGCACGCCGAATTCGACAGCCCGAAACAGGAGAGGAGGATCTCACTCCTCGTAGTGGCGGTGTTCGCGGACTTCGCGGTGGGTGGTGTTGGAGCGCTGGCTGATGAGGAACATGGTGATCACGAGACCGAGGGCGCCGGCGCCCATCAGGATGTAGCCGACCATGGTCAGGTCGACGCCGCTCAAGCGGTCCGACACCGCGAAGGCCAGGATTCCGCCCACGGCCAGCAGGAACACGGACACACCGATACCCACGAGGAACTCCTTACGTCGATCCCCCGTCCGACTGTGCCCCAATGCGGTACCCGGCCGGTGCGTCCACAAAACGGACGGCGGCGGGAAGTCGGGACCTTTGGCCCTGACGGAGGGCCGCGGCGCGGCGGTGCAATGGAGGGGTGAGGGAGGCCGGTGGTGGGGTGCCGGGTTCCCATGAGCAGCCACTCCCCGACGCCGCCACCGAAAGGCGCTCCGGCCTCCCTCCGCCCGCTGTTCAGTTGAGCCGGAACGGCTGGATGACCTCGGTGCGCCGGCGCTGGGCCCGGTGCGGCGGGTCGTGGTAGACCTCCCAGGCGTCGCCCGCGGGCGCACCGCGCTCGGCCTGCAGCCAGTCGTCCAGTGCACGGTACGCGTCGCCGAGCTGCTCGTAGGTGCCCACGTGCCAGGCGACGACCACGTGACCGCCGGGCAGGCTGGACGGCACGATCTGCCGGTCGCCGTCGATCCGTACGGCGACCGGGAACCCGGCCTCGACCTCGAAGCTCCCGTCGCTGCGGATGTGGTACCGGGCGAACGGGAACCCGCACGGCGCGATGCCGTGCCGGCGCAGGTACTCCGCGACGACGTCGAACGCGGTCCGGAACCAGCGGCGCACCTCGTCCCGGTGCAGGGTCGCACGCAGTACGGCGGTCGGTTGCTCGTGCACGACACGCGATTCGGGGTGATCGGTACGCACGTCTCCTCCGTGGGGCCAAGGCCCAGCGTACGGCGGTGGCGAGTCCGGGCGAAACGCCCGGACGGTTAAGGACCTTCGGCCCTGCCGGAGCCGGTGGCGCGGGCGGCACTCTGGAGTCAGAGGGGGGCCTCGCCGGCCCGCCGGGGAGCGGACGTCCGGTGGCACCAACAGGGGGTTGCCACCGACCGGACCGCACTCGGCGGGTCGCGAGCGACGGGTCAGGCCAGTGGCGCCCGCAGCTCGAGCAGGGTCCCGCGAGGCTGGTTCGGCTCCACCCGGACGGTCCCGCCCAGCGTCTCGGCGCGTTCCCGCAGGTTGCGCAGGCCGCTCTGGCGGTCGCCCGGCGCGAGCCCGATGCCGTCGTCGGTGACCCGGGTGACGACCTCGCGGTTGGCGACCGTGACCTCGACCGTCACCTCGGACGCCTGCGCGTGGCGGACGACGTTCGACAGCGACTCCCGGATTGCGGCCAGGATCTGCGGCCGCACGGTCACCGGTACGGCGCTGTCCAGCGGACCCTCGCAGGTGAGCCGTGGCCGGAAGCCGAGCGAGCCGGCGTACTCGGCGACCAGCGACTGGATGTCCGCCCGCAGCGAGCGGTGACCGGGCTGGTGGTGCAGCTCGAAGATCGCGGCCCGCAGGTCCCGGATCGTGGCGTCGATGTCCTCGACGGCCCGGCCGATGCGCTCCTGCACCTCCGGTTCGACCATCCGGCGCATGCCCTGTAGTTGCAAGCCGGTGGCGAACAAACGCTGGATGACGAGGTCGTGCAGATCGCGGGCGATCCGGTCCCGGTCCTCGAGCACCGCGATCATCGACTGGTCCCGCTGGGCCTGGGCGCGGTCGAGCGCGAGCGTCGCCTGGCCGGCGAACATCCGGACCAGATCCGTGCCGACCGTGACGCTCAGAACGGCCCCACGCTCGGCCGCGACCAGCAACAGCCCACCGGTGGCGTGCGTGCCGGCCGGCAACGGCGCGAGGATGGTCCGCCCGAGCGACTCGATCTCCGGTACGTCGACCAGCCGGCCACTGTCCTTCACCAGCTGCGCCAGGTCCTCGACCACCACCTGCTGGTCGCCGTGCAGTACGCCGTCCAGACCCGGGAGGTCGGCCGGCACCCGCTCACCGACGTACCGCTGGAACTCCGCGGGGCCGTCGATCGCCTCGATCACCAGCTCCTGATCGTTGAACAGCATGACGATGCCGACGCGGGAGGCGGACACCTCGCGGGCGCGGCGGGCGATCAGCCGGAGCGCGTCCTCCGGGTCGAAGTCGCCGAGCATCACCTGGGTGATCTCGGCGGTCACCTCGTGCCAGCGCCGGCGGCGTTCGGTGTCGGCGTACAGCCGGGCGTTGTCGATCACCACCCCGGCCGCGGCGGCGAGTGCGGTGACGGCACGCTCGTCCTCCTCGGTGAACTCGGCACCACCTGACTTCTCCGTCAGATAGAGGTTGCCGAACACGTGGCCGTGGCTGCGGATCGGTACGCCGAGGAAGCCCTTCATCGGCGGGTGGTCCGGCGGGAAGCCGAACGACCGCGGGTGGACGGTCAGGTCCCGTAGCCGGAGCGGCACCGGATGCTCGATCAGCAGGCCGAGCAGCCCGTGGCCTTCGGGGTACGGACCGATCGCGGCGATCTCGGCGGCGGTCACGCCGTGGGTGATGAACCGGACCAGCCGCTTGCCGTCCGGACCGACCACGCCCAGCGCGCCGTACCGGGCCCCGACGAGCTCGCAGGCGGCGGTCACGATCCGGTCGAGCGCGCTGCTGAGGTCCAGGTCGGCACCGATCCCGATCACCGCGTCCAGCAGCGCCTTGTCCACCCGGTCCTTCGCGGTCCCGCCCACGCTGCCCACGGTACGGATGCCGCGTCCGTTCGGGAAGACCGGTTGCCGGAGGCACCGATGGTCACGACCTCGGCCGCTGTGCCCAGAGCAGCAGGCCGCGCCCGGTGAGCGGCTCGGTGCCGAAACCCCGGTTAGGCTGGATCATGGCGATCACCGTGTTCCTGCTCGACGACCACGAGGTCGTCCGGCTCGGCCTGCGGCAACTGCTGGAAGCCGAACCCGACGTCGAGGTGGTCGGCGAGGCCTCGACCGCGGAGCAGGCCGTGACCCGGATCCCGGCGCTGCGCCCGGACGTCGCCGTCCTCGACGTCCGCCTGCCCGACGGCGACGGGATCACCGTCTGCCGGGAGGTCCGGTCGGTGATGGACGAGCCGCCGGCCTGCCTGATGCTGACCTCGTTCTCCGACGACGAGGCGCTGTTTACCGCGATCATGGCCGGCGCGGCCGGGTACCTGCTGAAGCAGGTGAGCGGGACCGATCTGGTCGGCGCGGTCCGCCGGCTCGCGGCGGGGGAGTCGTTGCTGGATCCGGCGATGACCACCGCCGTACTCGAACGTTTGCGCAACCCGGTCGACGAGGACGACGACCCGCGGTACCGGTCGCTGACCGAGCAGGAACGCCGCATCCTCGACGAGATCGCCGCCGGCAAGACGAACCGGCAGATCGCGCAGAGCATGTTCCTGGCCGAGAAGACCGTGAAGAACTACGTCTCCGGGCTGCTCCGCAAGCTGGACATGGAGCGCCGGACCGAGGCGGCCGTGTACGCCGTCGAGCGCGCCAAGCGCCGGCGCGACTAGATCGCCGAGCTGTCATCCTGGCGGTATGGCTGATGGGGTGGGGCAGCGGCTCTCGTATCTGGACTGGTTGCGGGTGCTGGCGGTGGTCGGGGTGTTCGTGTTCCACACGTTGCGGCCGTTCGACGACGCGGACTGGCACGTGAAGAACGCGGAGCGCAGCGAGGGGATCTCGATCGGGATCGCGTTCCTCGGGCTGTGGGGGCTCGCGTTCTTCTTCCTGCTGTCCGGCGCGGGTGCCTGGCTGGCGTTGCGCTGGCGGACGGCGGGCGGGTTCGTGAAGGAGCGACTGCTTCGGTTGCTGCTGCCGTTCGTGATCGCCTACGTGCTGCTGTCGCCGCCGCAGTACCTGTTGGAGGAGAGCCACCACGGTCGGCCGGGCGCGTCGTACGCGGCGTTCTTCGGGGATCTGGCCGGCGACGCACCGCTGTGGCTGCGGGACACGTACCACCTGTGGTTCCTCGTCTACCTGCTGCAGTTCGCGCTGCTCGGGCTGCCGATCTTCCTCTGGCTGCGTGGCCCGCACGGTCGCCGCCTGGTCGACCGGATCGCCCGCTGGTGCACTCGTCGCGGCACGATCCTGCTCCTCGCCGTACCGCTCGTGCCCGTGCATCTGCTCCTGCTGGCCGCGCCGGGCCCGGAGCACGGCTGGGGTGAGTTCTTGTTCTTCTTCGACTTCTTCGTGGTCGGGTTCCTGGTGCTGTCGGACGACCGCTTGATCGCAGCGGTACGACGGGACGCCGGACCCGGCCTGGTCCTCGGGATCGTTGCCTTCGTCACCGGTGTGGTCACCGGGATCATCGACTTCCTCGAGGGCTGGTGGGAGGACCCGGGGTACTCCTGGGCGTACCTGTGGTACTCACCGCTGATCACGCTCGCGGTCTGGGGCTGGCTGGTCGCCGTACTCGGCGGCGGGATGCGCCTGCGCGCCTTCCAGCGTCCGCTGCCGGCACCCCTGGCCCGCGCCGCGATGCCGTTCTTCCTGGTGCACCAGCCGCTCATCCTGCTGATCGCGTACTACGTCGTCGACTGGGACGCCGGCCTCTGGACGAAGTACGCCGTTCTGATGCCCGCCGCCTTCCTCACCTCCGCCCTCCTCGCCTGGCTGCTGTCCACCCTCCCCGGCATCTCCACGCTCTTCGGCGTCAAGCGGGGGCCCGCTGCGGTGGCCCGCGGCCGGGAGCGGGTGGACTGAGGTTCAGACGCTCCGGAGGACGGAGACGACGATGCCGAGGATGGTGGCGTGGTCGCCGTCGATCACCTCGTACGCCGGGTTGCGCGGCTCCAGGTACACGTGCCCGTTGCGGCGGCGGTAGACCTTGACGGTCGCCTCCTCGTCGATCATCGCGGCGACGATCTGACCGGAGTGCGCCTCGGCCTGCTGCCGGACCACGACGATGTCGCCGTCGCAGATGGCCGCGTCGATCATCGACTCGCCGCGGACCCGCAGACCGAAGACGTTGCCCCGGCCGGTCAGCTCGCGCGGCAGTTGCATCACGTCGTCCACGTGCTCGATCGCGGCGATCGGCGTCCCGGCGGCGATGTCGCCGACCACGGGCACCGGCACCGACTCCTCCCCGGACTCCCGGGTCGCGGTCTCCGCCAGGAACATCCGTACGTCGATCGGCCGGGAGACCGACGGGCTCCGGCGCAGGAAGCCCTTGTCCTCGAGGCTGGCCAGGTGCTTGGACACCGACGACGAGGACTTGAGCCCGACCGCGTCACCGAGTTGGCGGCTGCTGGGCGGATAGCCGTACCGGACGACCCAGTCGCGGATCACCACCAGCATCCGCTGCTGCCGCTCCGGCAGCGCCGCCGTGTCCAGGTCCCCGAAAAGCTCCACATCAGTCACTCGCGGAATGCTAGGACCCCGCACCGACAAGCTCCGGTCCCGCCGCGCCGAACTGGCAACATCCGCACCTCGCCTCCGACGTCGCTGACATGAACACGCCATGTCAGGAGGTCCCGATGAACGTCGGACGCGCACGCTGGGCCGTGACCGCGGTCTTCTTCGTCAACGGATGTCTGGTCTCGAGCTATCTCGCCCGGATCCCGTCCATCAAAGTCGAGCACCACCTGAGTGAGAGCCAGCTGGGCATCGTCCTCACCCTCTTCGGGGCCTCGGCTCTCCTGTCGATGCAGTTCGTCGGTGGGCTGGTCGCCCGCGTCGGCAGCCGCCGGCTCATCCGCCTGGCGCTGGTCCTGTTGCCGCTCCTGCTCGCTGCTGTCGGCCAGGCCGGCGGCGTGGTCCAACTCGGCGTCGCTGTCGCGCTCATGGGTCTGGTCCACGGCGCAGTCGACGTCGCGATGAACGCGCACGCGGTGGCCGTCGAACGGCTGCGAGGCCGGCCGATCATGAGCGGCTGCCACGCTGCCTGGAGTGTGAGCGCCGTGCTCGCCTCCCTCGTGGGTGCCGCGGTCACCCGTGCGGGGATCGGCATCGGTACGCAGTTCCTGGTCGTGGGAGCCGTCCTGTTGATCGCCGGAATGCTCGCCACGCGCGGGCTGCTGCCACCGTCGGCCGACCAGGCCCCGGGCAGGCGACGGGCCTCGGGTGGATGGTCGCGCGTGGTGGTGATCTTCGGGGCCATGGGGTTCGTGGTGATGATCGGCGAGGCGGCCGTCATCAGCTGGAGCGGCGTACTCCTGCACGAATCGAGAGGTGCCGGCCTCGCCACGGCCGGTCTGGCGTTCACCGCGTTCACCGCCGCCCAGACCGCCGGCCGGCTGATCGGCGACCGGCTGACCGAGCGGTACGGCGCCGACGTCCTGTTCCAAGGATCCGCGCTGGTGGCGATGGTCGGGCTGGCCGTGGTGGTCGCCGTACCGCTGTGGCCGGCCGCGATCGCCGGATTCGCCCTGACCGGTCTCGGTGGATCGGTGCTGCTCCCGTTGATCTTCAGCGCGGTCGGCCGGGTCGGCGGCGTCGAGGCGGCCACGGCAGTGTCGCGGCTGACCACCTTCACGTACGCCGGCATCCTGATCGGCCCCGCGGTCGTCGGCTGGTTCGCCGGCGCGGTCGGCCTGATCTGGACGTTCACCGGTCTGCTCCCGCTGCTCCTCGGGGTCGCGGTGAATGCCCGGCTGCTGGCGCCGAGGACAACGAACCCGCAGGTTTCGGTGAAACGGCCTTGACTTCAGCCAGTGGGTAGGAAAAATTCTTCCAATCAGGGCGGCATGGACAATGATTTCCGCCCACGATCACGGATCGTTTCTCGAAAGGGCGGGATCGATGACCACTCCTGACAACCTGTCGCGGCGGCTGTTCCTGCAGCGCGCGGCGGTCGGCACGCTGCTCGCCACCGGCGGCGGCACGCTGCTCTCGGCGTGCGCCAGCGGCGGCAGCGACTCCGGCTCCGGCGACTCCGGGGGCGGTGGCGCGGAGAAGACGTCCGACAACCCGTTCGGGGTCAAGGGGTCCGACCCGCTGGACGTGGTCATCTTCAAGGGCGGGTACGGCGACGACTACGCGAAAGCGCACGAGGAGCTGTACAAGAAGAAGTTCTCCGAGACCACGATCAAGCACGCCGGCATCACCGACATCACGCCGCAGCTGCAGCCGCGGTTCAACGGCGGCAACCCGCCGGACGTGATCGACAACTCCGGCGCGTCCCTGCTGCCGATGTCGACGCTCGCGAGCAGTGGTCAGCTGGCCGACCTGACCGAGCTGTTCGACGCGCCGTCCGTGGACGACCCGGACAAGAAGGTGCGGGACACGGTCGAGCCGATCGCGATCGAGGCGGCCATGCTGGACGGCAAGCCGCTCGTCCTCGAGTACGTCCTGACCGTGTACGCGCTGTGGTACAACAAGCCGTTGTTCGCCAAGAACGGCTGGGAGCCGGCCAAGACCTGGACCGAGTTCCTCGCGCTGTGCGAGGAGATCAAGAAGACCGGCATCGCGCCGCTCGCGCACCAGGGGAAGCACGGCAACTACATCGGCGGCGTCGTGATGGACATGGCCGTGAAGCACGGCGGCCACGAGGTGATCAAGGCGATCGACTCGCTGGAGCCGAACGCCTGGAAGCACGAGTCGATCAAGCTGGCCGCCGAGGCCCTGCTGGAGCTCAAGGGCAAGGGCTACATCATGCAGGGGACCGAGGGCCTGGATCACATCCAGTCCCAGACCGCGTGGAACCAGGGCAAGGCGGCGTTCATCCCGTCCGGTTCGTGGCTGGAGAACGAGCAGAAGACCGTGGCGCCGAAGGACTTCGAGACGACCGCGACGTTCTCGCCGCTACTCGACGGCTCGAAGCTCCCGGCCGACTGCGCACGCATCGCCGCCGGCGAGAACTTCATCGTGCCGGCGAAGGCGAAGAACAAGGCGGGCGGGCTGGAGTACCTGCGGATCATGCTGTCGAAGGAGGCGGCTGGCAAGTTCACCGAGCTCACCGGATCGCCGACGATCGTGAAGGGCGCGACCGAGGGCATCACGCTGAGCCCGGGTGCGGCCTCGTCCGACGCGTTGATTAAGTCCGGCGGGGAGAACAACTGGACGCAGTACTTCGCCGGCTGGTACTCGACGATGGACAAGCCCTCGCGCAGCATCTACGCCGAGCTGGCCGCGGCCCGGATCACCGCCGACGAGTTCTGCGCCCGCATGCAGAAGCTGGCCGACGACACCGCGAAGGACCCGGCGACGAAGAAGCAGACCCGGACCTAGTCCGACGGTGTGCCGGCGAGGAGGGTGCGGAGTTCCTCGCGGTCGAGGTCGTCGGAGCGGGGTGCCTGGATGCGGTCGCAGATGGCGAGCGCGCGGCGCCAGGCGTCGGCGGCCTCGGCCGGCCGGCCGGCGGCCTGGTACGTGTGCCCGAGGTTCTTCAGGACGACGGCCTCGCCCCACGGGTAGCCAAGATCGCGGTGCAGGCGGAGCGACTCCAGTTGGCAGCTGAGCGCCTCGTCGTACCGGCCGCGGGCGCGTTCGATGCAGCCGAGGGTGTCGAGCACCGGGCCTTCGCCGCGGCGGCTGTGGTTGCGGCGGTAGTAGCGGATCGCCTCACCCGCCGCTGCGGCGGCCTCGTCGAGCCGGCCGCAGGCGTAGTAGCAGTGCGCGAGGTTGGCGAACGTCCGTGCCTCGCCCGCCTCGTCGCCGATCCGCCGCTTGATCGCGATCGACCGGTGCATCAGGTCGATCGCCTGGTCGGCATGGCCGAGCTTGTCGTGCGCGATCGCCAAATTGCCCAGGGCCCGGGACGCACCGAGCTCGTGGCCTTCGGCGGTGAACAACTCGTGCGCCGCCTCGAAGTGCACGACGGCGCGTTCGCAGTCGTCGCCCTGGTCCTCGTACCGGAGCCCGAGGCTGTTGTGGATGAAGGCCTCGGGCAGTCGCTGGTCGAGGCGAGTGCAGCTGTCCTGCGCGAGGAGGAGCAGTTCGGTGAGGAGGTCGAGGTCACGGCCGCTCAGGTCGCCTTCGCACAGCTCGACCAGGTGGTAGGTCTCCCAGTCGTGCCCGGTCGCGTGCGCGAGCCGGATGACGGCGGCGAGCACCTGCCGCTCGTCGTCGTACCACTGGATCGCCTCGGTGGCGGAGGCGAAGGTCAGCGGCGTGACGCCGTCCAGCGGGGGATCGAGGGTGATCAGGCTGCCGCGGTCGTCCCGCAGTACGCGTGCGTTGTAGGCGGTGTGCAGGTACCAGCTGAACAGGCGATCCAGGGCCTCGACCGGGACGTGCTGCGCAAGCTCGGCAGCGTGCGCCCGGACCAGGTCGTGCAGCTCGTACCGCCCGCCGGCATCCGCGACCAGGTGCAGGTCGGACAGGCGGTTGAGCAGCCGGCGGGTTTCCGGAACCGTTGCCCCGAGCAACGCCGAGGCGGCCTCGGCGGAGAAGGTGTTCGCCGGGAACAGGCCCAGGTGCTCGTACAGGCGCTGGGTCGGCGGCTGGAGCGCCTGGTGCGACCACGAGAAGATCGCCCGCAGATCACCCGCCACGTCGTCGTCCTCGAAGGCGTCGAGCACCGACTGCCGCGCGCGGAGCTGCCCGATCAGACCGGTGACCTGTTCCGGCGTACGGCGGGCCGCGTGCTCGGCCGCGATCGCGAGCGCGAGCGGGAGATGGCCGCAGATGCGGGCCAGCTCGCTGACGTCCTCGTTCGCGGCCTCCGGAGCGATCGAGCGGATCAGGCGCTCGGAGTCGGCCGGGGCGAGCTCGGTCAGCGTGATCCGGTGGGCACCGTCCCGGACGACCAGGCTGCGGAGGCGGTCGCGGCTGGTCACGATCACCAGACAGCCGCGCCCGGGCAGCAGCGGCCGGACCTGGTCGGCGTCCCGGGCGTTGTCGAGCAGGAACAGCATCCGGCGGCCGTCGAGGGTCGTCCGCAGCAGGGCGGACTGGGCGGCCTCGTCGTCGGGGATGCGATCCGCCTGGACGCCGAGACCGCTGAGCAGCAGGCGGAGCGCCGACCCGGCCGGCATCACGTCCGCGGGGTCGAAACCGCGCAGATTGACGTGCAGCTGACCGTCGGGAAAGAGGTGCCGGACGCGGTGGGCCCAGTGCACGGCGAGCGTGGTCTTGCCCGCACCGCCGACCCCGCAGATCGCGGCGATGATCGTCGGTGGGTCGTCCTGGTCGGTGATCAGCTCGTCGAGCGCCTTGAGCTCGTCCTCGCGACCGGTCAGCCGGGTGTTCTCGGCGGGTAGTTGCTGGGGAACCGGCTCGTCGCGTGAGGGCGGTTCGTCGGTGTCCGCCGCCAGGAGCTCGGCGTGCAGGGCGCGGAGCTCGGCGCCCGGGTCGACACCGAGCTGGTCGGCGATGAGCCGGCGTACGTCCTCGTAGCAGGCCAGGGCTTCGGCGTGGCGACCGGTCGCGCTCAGGAGCCGGATGAGTCTGGCCCAGAGCGGCTCACGCAGCGGGTACTCGGCGGTCAGGTCGCGGACCTCGGCGAGGAGCGGCTCCAGGACGCCGCCGGCGAGGTCGAGGTCGATCCGCCGCTCGCGTGCGGTGAGGTACCGCTCGGTCAGACCGGGCGTGATCACTTCGGCGAACCAGGCCGAGCTCAGGTCGGCGAACGGCGTACCCATCCAGAGGCTCAGGGCCGCGTCGAGCGCCTGGCGTTCGTCGGCCGGAACCGGCAAGTGGGCCGCCCGGTCGAGCTCGTCGGTGAACCGGAGTACGTCGACGTCGGCGCGGGCGACCTCGAGCGAGTACCCGTCGGAGTGGGCGCCCACCGCGTCCGGGCCGAGGACCGCCCGCAACCGGGAGATCCAGGTCTGGACGGTCGGCCGCAACCGGTCCGGCGGCTGGTCGCTCCAGACCCGGTCGCCGATCGCCTCCACCGGCACGACTTCGCCGGCCGCCAGCGCGAGGACGGCGAGCAGGTTCCGCAGGCGGGGCGCGGACACCACGGTCGCGACGCCGTCGACGCGCACGGACAGCCCGCCGAAGAACCCGATCTCGACCCTCGGTCGCGCGCTGTCCGCCATCCACCCTCCTGCCGACGGGCTCACCGTATCCACTGGCGGGCGCAAAATCCCGCGCGGAGTTCCGGCGGGTCCGCCTACGCTCGCCCGATGGACTTTCCACCCGAGCGAGTGCTGGCCGCCTTCGGCCTGTCTGGCGATGCGGATCTGCTGCCCGGTGGGCAGGGCGAGACCTGGCGGGCAGGCGATGTGGTGCTGAAGCCGGTCGGACTCGCGGCTGAGGCGGAGTGGCGTGCCGAAGTGCTCGCAGGACTGCCCGAGGGTCCGGGATTCCGCGTGGCTCGCCCGGTGCGGACGATCGACGGGTGGTGGATCGCCGACGGTTGGGAAGCGTCCGCGTTGCTCGAGGGTGCGACCGACACCGGGCGGCCGGACGACGTGCTGACGGCGGGCGCCGCGTTCCATGAGGCGGTCGCCGGCTTGCCCCGGCCTGCCTTCCTGGACGAGCGGGACGATCCGTGGACGTACGCCGACCAGGTGGCCTGGGACGAGCGGCCGGTCGAGGGAAGTACGGCGTACCGCGAGGTCGTCGAGCGTCTCGTCCGGGCCCGCGGACCGGTGGACCCGACCGCCGCTCAGGCCGTGCACGGGGACCTGCTGGGCAACGTGATGTTCGCGCCCGGCCTGCCGCCCGCGATCATCGACTGGGCGGTGTACTGGCGTCCGCCGGCCTGGGCCGCCGCGGTCGCGGTGGTCGACGCCCTCTGCTGGTACGACGCCAAGCCGGAGCTGGTCACGCGCTGGTCGCACCTCCCGGACTGGGACCAGATGCTCGTTCGCGCGCTGATCTACCGGATCACCACCGACGAGGCCGCGGCAGGTGAGTCCGTCTGGACACCTCGGCACCGGGCCGCCTACGAGCCGGTGGTCGACCTCGTGACGAGCGGTGGCGGGCTGCGCCGATAGCATCCGCGCATCGAGGCGAGTGCCGGAGGCTCTTCGACAGAGCGGCCGGCACTCGCCTTGACTTGGAGCATCAGGGGTTGGGACTGGGGGGCTCACTGCGCTTTCGGGACCGGCCGTCCGCCGAAAGTGAGGAGCATTCGTGAGGCTGTTCAGACCCGGGGCGGTAGCACTCGGGCTTGCCGTCGCCCTGGTCGCGGGGCTGGTCGCGGTCGTGACGACCGGTCGCCCGGCCGTCGCCGGAGAGACCAAGACCGTGTCGTACCGCGGGTACGAGGTGAAGGTGCCGGCGAGCTGGCCGATCGTGGACCTGGCCGCGAGCCCGACCACCTGCGTCCGGCTCGACCGCCCGTCCGTCTACCTCGGCCGCAGTACCGCCCAGGCCGACTGCCCGGCACACCTGGTCGGCCGCAGTGAAGGCCTGGTGCTCGAGCCGCTGACCGCGGCCGAGCCGTCCACGCCCGGACTGCAGCGCCGCGTCGTCCAGGAGGCCGGCGTGCTCGCGACGGCGTACTACGCACCCGGTGGCGAGCAGGCCGCGAACGACGTACTCGCCACCGGCCGGGTCGTCACCAGGTCCAAGTCCGCGCGGGCCGTGCAACCGGCCGCGGTCACGCCGTCCGTGGTTGCCTCGGGCACCTTCAAGGGCAACGCGTTCGACACCTGCGCGGCGCCGGCGCAGGCCACGATGGATGCCTGGCTGCCGGCGTACAAGGCCGTCGGTATCTACATCAGCGGCGGCCTGCGCGCCTGTCAGCAGCCGAACCTGACGCCCGACTGGGTGACCACGAACGCGAGCAAGGGCTGGCAGTTCCTGCTGATCGACGTCGGCATGCAGGCTCCGTGCACGACGTACGCGAGCAAGATGTCGACGGTCCCGGCCACGGCGCTCGCTCAGGGCAAGGCCGCCGCGGCCAACGCGGTCGTCGCCGCGCAGGCCCTCGGCTTCGCCCAGCGGAGCGCGATCTACAGCGACATCGAGGCGTACACGTCCACCGCGGCTTGCAAGGCATCGGTGCTTTCGTACCTGAGCGGCTGGACCCAGGAGCTCAACGCCCGCGGGTACGTCGGTGGTGCGTACGTCGCCGCCGGGTCCGGCGGAGTCGACCTCGCGAGCGCCTACACGAGTACGGCGTACACGCGGCCGGACAACCTCTGGTTCGCGCACTGGGGTGCGTCGCCGGTGGGTACGAGCGGCTTCGTTCCGGCGACGTACTGGACCAACCACCAGCGGGTGCATCAGTACGCCGGCAACACCAGTGAGACCAACGGCGGCGTGACGGTCACCATCGACAAGAACTGGGTCGACCTGACCGCGCCGCCGCCACCGGTCAGCGCCTTCAGCGTCACCGGCTCGGCAGGCTCGGCGGTCCTGCGGTGGACCAAGCCGGCCGGCGTCACGCTGGGGCAGATCCTGATCCGCGGCGCCTCCGGCAACACCGCGCCCGCCCTGCCGACGGCCGGGGTGGCGGTCTACAACGGGGCCTCGAGTTCGTACACCGTCACCGGGCTGCCGAACTCCGCGAGCTACGCCTACCGGGCCTTCGTCAAGGACAGCTCCGGGAAGATCGGGCCCGGGATCGGCGCCCGGCTGATCGGCACGCGAGCGTCGATCACGGCCACCGCGACGACGATCATGTACTCCCGGACGAGCACCCTGAGCACGATCGTCTCCCGGATCAACGACGGCGGCCGGGTGGCCGGCGTACCGGTGGTGCTGTACTCGAAGGCGAAGACCGCGACCAAGTGGTCCGTGGCCGGGCAGTTCACCACGGACGCGAACGGTCTGGTCAGTACGGCGCAGACGCCGGGCGTCTCGACGTACTACATGTGGGGCTACAACGGGTCCCTCGGGCTGCTCGGCACCCGGAGCGCCGCCGTACTCGTCCAGGTGCAGCCGGCGATGTCGGCGTACCTGGTCCCGGGCGCGATGGCGCTGGGCAAGTCGGCGGCGCTGTACGGGTACCTGAATCCGCCGCACGCGGGGATGACCGTGTACCTGCAGCGGCGGTCGGGGACGACGTGGGTGGCCGTGACGACGGGGAAGCTGGCGACGAACGGAAAGTTCGCCTTCAGCCTCAAGCCGACGGCGCGCGGTACCTACACCTACCGGGTCGTGTGGCTGGCGGACGCCGATCACCAGGGCACGCAGACCGCGTCGAAGGTGCTCACCGTGAGTTGACCATTCCGTTCGACGATCGTGATGATCGCAAACAATCGCTTTTCGCGATGCTCGGATCCCACCTAACGTCTCCGGTATGGAAAGGATCTACTCGGTCAACGGGATCGAGCTGTGCGCCGAGACCTTCGGCGATCCGGCCGACGCCGCGGTGCTGCTGATCCACGGCGGTTCGGCGTCCATGCTCTGGTGGCCGGAGAGCCTGTGCGCCCGGTTGGCGTCCCGCGGGCGGTACGTGATCCGGTACGACCAACGCGACACCGGCCGGTCGACGACGTACCCGGTCGGGCAGCCCGGGTACTCGATGCGCGACCTGGCCGCGGACGCGGTCGGTCTTCTCGATGCCCTGGGCATCGACCGGGCGCACGTCGTCGGCCAGTCGATGTCCGGCGGGATCGCGCTGACACTCGGCGTCGATCATCCGGCGAGGGTGGCGTCGGTGACGTTCGTGTCGACCACGACGGACGACGACGACCTGCCACCGCCGTCGGCGGACATGCCTCGGTTCGACCGGCCCGACATCACGGACCGGGAGGCGCTGGCGGAGTACGTCGTCCGGATGACCGCGGCCGAGATGGGCCCGCTGTTCGACGAGGACGCCACCCGGGACCTCGTACGGCGGGACATCGCGCGGGCCCGTGACTTCGAGGCGTCGTTGACGAATCACTACGCCATGGATTTCGACGGACCGGTGCACGGCGGGTTCGGTGACCTGTCGATGCCGGTGCTCGTGATTCACGGGGAGCTGGATCCGCTGTTGCCGCCGGCGCACGGGGAGGCGGTCCACCGGGCGGTATCTGGTTCGTCGTACGTCGTCCTGCCGGGTGCTGGGCACGGCCTTCCGGAAGCGTGCTGGGACGCGTTCGTGGACGCCGTCGTACAGCACAGCGCTGAGGAGGTGTGACTGGTCGGGGAGCCGGGTACCCGGCGGTGGACCTCGAGAGGAGTGAGACCGACATGGCGAACAGCAAGAAGATCGCGTTCCTGGTCGCGAGCGAAGGGATCGAGCGGGTCGAGCTGACCGACCCCTGGCAGGCGGTGTCCGACGCTGGGTACCAGCCGGTGCTGCTCAGCCCGGAGACCGGCGAGGTGCAGACCTTCGACCACCTGACCGCGGCGGACAAGAAGCCCGTCGACCAGGCCGTCGCGGACGCGGCGGTGGACGACTTCGCGGCGCTCGTGCTGCCCGGCGGGGTGGCGAACCCGGACGCGCTCCGGCAGGACGAGAAGGCGGTCGCCTTCGTGAAGTCCTTCATCGAGTCCGGCAAGCCGGTGGCGGCGATCTGCCACGCGCCGTGGACGCTGGTCGAGGCCGACGTCGTCCGCGGCAAGCGGCTGACCTCCTGGCCGAGCCTGCAGACGGATCTGCGCAACGCCGGCGCCGAGTGGGTCGACGAGACGGTCGTCACCGACGGCAACCTGATCACCAGCCGCAAACCGGACGACCTGCCCGCCTTCACCAAGACCCTGCTCGAAGCCGTCGGCTGACCCCCCAGCCTGGACCCGTCCGCGTGAACCGGCCCGTCTGACCCGTCCCCGGTTGTCCGTGTGATGGCGCCGTACCGGCTGTCACACAGTGTCACCGGGGACCCACGTCTGTTGCCCGGCGGGCGACGGGTGTCTAATCGGAGAAAGTGTGGAACTCCGGACGCGGAGTGGGGGCAACAGGTATGGCGAGTGTCAGCGAACGCACCGAGATCACCGAACGCGCCGTCCCACCGATCGCCGCCGGGACGGCGAGGCGGCCGCTGGGGCAGGTGATCGGCCGGCTGCTGTCGACCACCGACCACAAGATCATCGGCCAGCTCTACCTCGTCACGTCGTTCGCGTTCTTCCTCGTCGGCGGTGTGATGGCGCTCGTCATCCGCGCCGAGCTGGCCGAGCCGGGCCTGCAGGTCGTCAACGAAGAGGTGTACAACCAGCTCTTCACCATGCACGGCACGATCATGCTGCTGCTGTTCGCGACCCCGTTGTTCGTCGGGTTCGCGAATGTGGTGATGCCGGTTCAGATCGGTGCGCCCGACGTCGCGTTCCCGCGACTCAACATGTTCAGCTACTGGCTGTTCCTGTTCGGCGGACTGATCACGATTAGCGCGTTCCTGACCCCCGGCGGCGCGGCCGACTTCGGCTGGACGGCGTACACGCCGCTCTCGTCGGCCGAGCGGTCGCCGGGTGTCGGCGGCGACCTGTGGATCATGGGTCTGTGGATGGCCGGTCTCGGCACGATCCTCGGTGGCGTCAACTTCATCACCACGATCATCACCATGCGCGCGCCCGGGATGACGATGTTCCGGATGCCGATCTTCACCTGGAACACGCTGGTGACGTCGATCCTGGTGCTGATCGCGTTCCCGATCCTCGCCGCGGCGCTGCTGATGCTGGAGGCCGACCGGATCCTCGGGTCCCAGGTGTACACGGCCGCGAACGGCGGTGCGCTGCTCTGGCAGCACCTGTTCTGGTTCTTCGGGCATCCCGAGGTCTACATCATCGCCCTGCCGTTCTTCGGCATCATCACCGAAGTCCTGCCGGTCTTCAGCCGCAAACCGGTCTTCGGGTACTGGGGTCTCGTCGGCGCGACCCTGAGCATCGCGGCGCTGTCGATCGCGGTCTGGGCGCACCACATGTTCGTCACCGGAGCGGTCAGCCTGCCGTTCTTCTCGTTCATGACGTTCCTGATCGCGGTGCCGACCGGGGTGAAGTTCTTCAACTGGATCGGCACGATCTGGGGCGGGTCGGTGTCGATGGACACGCCCATGCTCTGGTCGGTCGGCTTCCTGGTGACCTTCCTGTTCGGCGGGTTGACCGGCGTGATCCTGGCGTCGCCGGCGCTGGACTACCAGATCTCGGACACGTACTTCGTGGTCGCACACTTCCACTACGTCGTCTTCGGGACCGTGGTGTTCGCGATGTTCGCCGGGTTCTATTTCTGGTGGCCGAAGATGACGGGCCGGATGCTGGACGAGCGGTTGGGCAAGCTGCACTTCTGGCTGCTGTTCATCGGCTTCCACACCACGTTCCTGGTGCAGCACTGGCTCGGCGTCGAGGGCATGCCGCGTCGCTACGCGACGTACGGCGCCAACGAGGGCTTCACGTTCCTGCACCAGGTCTCGTCGGTCGGCGCGTTCGTCCTGGGGCTGTCCACGCTGCCGTTCCTTTACAACGTCTGGAAGACGCGCAAGGCGCCGCTGGTCGGCGTGGACGATCCGTGGGGTTGGGGACGGTCGCTGGAATGGGCGACCAGTTGCCCGCCGCCGCGGCACAACTTCACCAGCCTACCCCGCATCCGTTCTGAGAGCCCGGCCTTCGACCACCACCATCCCGACGTGGCGCTCGCGGAGTACCCCGACACGAGGGCACCGGAGGACAGCCTCCTGGATGCCGGCGAGGACCAAGGCCGCGTCGACCATCTCAAGTCCCAGTCCTCGAGCCCCGACGACGAAACCCCCGACCCGCCACCCAAGAACTGAGCCCTCAGCCGGAGAGGCGGGTCAGGAGCGTGGTCAGGTGGTCGTGGGCCGCCTGGGGTGGCGGACCGGTCGTGGCCAGGAGGTTGAGGGCCTGGGTGTAGGTGTCGACGTCGTCGCGCTTGTCGAGGTAGAGGGCGCTGGTGAGGTGCTCCAGGTAGACGATGTCGGGCAGGTCGCGCTGCGGGAAGCGAAGAATGGTGAAGGCGCCCCCGGCTGCCGCGTGCCCAGGGCTGTCCACCGGGATGATCTGCAGGGTGATGTTGGGTCGCTCGACCGCCGACCGAAGAGCGTCCAGTTGATCGCGCAGCACGTCGCGTCCGCCGATCGGGCGAAGCAGCACGGACTCCTCGATCACAGCCCACAGCTTGAGCGGCGGCTCACGGTCGAGCACCTGCTGGCGCCGCGTCCGCAGGTCGACGAGCCGCTCGACCTCCGCCTCGGAGCGGGCGTTCTCCGGCGTCAGCCGCGCGACCGCCCGGGCGTAGTCGGCGGTCTGCAGCAGACCGGGCACGAACTGGATCTCGTACGTCCGGATCAGCTCGGCCGCCGCCTCCAGACCGATGTACGCGTCGAACCAGTCCGGCGTGACGTCGCCGTACCGATGCCACCAGCCGCGGTTGTTGGCCTCCCGGGCCAGCTCCAGCAGCCGCTCCCGCTCGCGCGCCTCGGTCACGCCGTACAGACTGAGCAGATCCTCGACGTCGCGGACCTTGAACCCGACCCGGCCGAGCTCGAGCCGGCTGATCTTCGACTCCGACGCCCGGATCGCCCACCCGGCGTCCGACCGGCTCACCCCCGCTCGCTCACGCAGCCGCCGCAGATGACTGCCGAGCATCATCCGCAGCGCTGTCGGCCCAACCTCACCGTGCCCCGCCATGGAGCCACTCTACAGTACTATCGAACATATGTTCTAGGCGGTCCGACACTCCGCCAGATCGAGCCAATGCTCGACATCGGCGGGCGTGAAGTGCCGGATCGCCCAGTCGACCATCCGTAGGCTCATGTGTGCCCACAGCGGCCGGAGTACGTCGTCCGGGAAGGTGTCGAGGACGTCGTCCAACCGTTCGACGACGGTGGTGTCGATGGGGGAGTCGCCGTGGACGCCGAAGCGGAGCGTGACCAGGTCGAGCCGGCGGTCACCGCGCCCGGCGCCGTCCCAGTCGATGACGCCGGTGATCCTCCCGTCGACCGCGAGCAGGTTGCGCGGGTGGAAGTCGACGTGCACCGCGTCGTCGCCGGACAACGGTCCCGGGTACTGCGTCCCGACCGCGGTGATCCGGTCGTCGAGGCGCGCCGTACGGCGATCATGTGCGCGCAGCGGCCCGTGGAGACAGAAGCCTGGGCCATCGCCTTGCAGGAACAGTTCGAGCGGCGGGATATCCGGGCGCTCGGCCAGCAGACCTGCCTGGAGGTCGTTCAACGCCAGCGCCTGGTCCAGGCCGTGCGGGTCGAGCTGCAGGATCGGGGCCCCGGGCAACAGTTCCTGCAGGGTGGCGACCGCGGAGCCGAGCTGCACCGCCAGTTGAGTTTCGGGGACCGGCGCCCCCGCGGCGCGGACCGCCTCGGAGACCGCGATCGGGCCCGCGAGCAGATCCTCGAGGCGCGTTCCCGGGCGCCACTTCAGCACCGACCGACGACCGTCGGGCCACCGAACGAACGCGGCGCCGACCTCCCCGCCGGCGCACGGCCCCTCGACCACCAGTCGTACGCCGGCCACCTCGGCCAACTCATCCGCGACCCGGCCCGCATCCAGCCGCTCCACCCGACCCCATGGCGAACTCATCCGCACCCCGTCAACTAGGCAACCGCAAACCCCGCAGTCTCCCCGCAGAGTCCGCCCCCTGTCGACCAGATTCCACCACCCACCCATCCGCCGAGCGAATCACACACGCCCGCGTGGGTCCTCAGCTCACCCCGCGCGCGTCATCAGGCTCGCACCCCGCTGATTGAGGGGGTCACGCCGCGTGCGTCCTCGGTCCCACGCCGCGTGCGTCCTCGGTCCCGTGCCGCGTGCGTTCCCGGTCCCGTGCCGCGTGCGTTCCCGGTCCCGTGCCGCGTGCGTTCCCGGTCCCGTGCCGCGTGCGTTCCCGGTCCCGTGCCGCGTGCGTTCCCGGGCCCGTGCCGCGTGCGTTCCCGGGCCCGCGCCTGCTTGGGGTGCCGGGCTCGCGCGTGGTGACGTCAGTCGCGGAGGTACTCGGCTCGCCAGCGGTGGATGGTGGGGTCGGTGGGGCTGGGGGACTGGATGACCTGGATCAGGCGGAGGTCCGGGGTGGCGAAGGACTCGATCGCCGCACGGGTGAGCGGCCACGGCGGACCCTCGATCGCGTCGTCGGCCTGGTCGTCCGGCCGGGCTGCCGCGATCACGACGAGCGTGCCGCCAGGCCCGACCTGTTCGCCGACCTGCTTGATCGCGGCCGGCTGGAGCTCGATCGGCAGCGCTTGGACGGTGTAGATCTCGACGACGAGGTCGAACGCGCGATGCCAGTCGGCCGGCGGCGCGAGCAGGTCGGCGGTGACGTACTTCGCTTGAGAGTCGGGATGATTGCGGCGCGCGGCCTCGACCGCCGAGGGGGAGATGTCGAAGGCGGTCGTGTCGTACCCGAGGTCGGCGATCAGCTCGGCGTCCCAGCCGGTGCCGGCACCGACGATCAGCGCGGACTTGCCGGACCCGTCCGGCTGCGACTCCTCGGCCCACTCCGTCAGCAGCGGGTGCGCCGCACCACGATCCCACGGAACCACCGCGGCCCCGTCGGAAGCGGCCGAGTAGAGGCGCTCGAACCAGCCGGTCGGATCGTGCTGTCCGAGGGACTCGCTCGCGATCCGCCGCGCCACGACGTCCGGATCCTCGGCCGGCTCAGCCATCGGCAACCCCTTCGTGAATGGCTCGCACGGTCTGCACGGTATCAACCTGGTCGGGCGACTTGTCCTCGCGATAACGCAGGACGCGCGCGAACCGCAACGCCATCCCGGCCGGATACCGCGGGGAGGTCTGGACACCGTCGAACGCGATCTCCACGACGATCTCCGGACGGAGGTAGACGGCGTACTCGTCCCGGCGTACCTCCAGCTCCTGGAACCGCTCGGTCTGCCACCGCAGCAGCTCGTCCGTCAGCCCCTTGAACGTCTTCCCGAGCATCACGAACTCACCGGTGTCCGAGTCGCGGGCACCGAGATGCAGGTTCGACAGCCAGCCGGTCCGCCGGCCGTGCCCCCACTCGGCCGCCAGCACGAGCAGGTCGAGCGTGTGCGTCTGCTTGACCTTGACCCAGCCCGACCCGCGCCGGCCGGCTTCGTACGGCACGGTCAACGACTTCACCATCACGCCCTCGTGCCCGCGTCTCACCGCGTCGGCGAAGAACGCCTGTCCCGACTCCGCGTCGTCGGTCACCAGTCGCGGGATCCGCTGCTCCTCGGGGATCAGCTTGCTCAACCACTCGTGCCGCGTTGCGCCGTCGAGCCCGAGCAGGTCCTCACCGTCCTGATGGAGGATGTCGAAGAAGTACGGCGTCAGCGGCACGGACTCCGGCCCGGTCGCCGCCCGGGTCGCCGTCCGCGAACCCGTTACCTGAAAGGGCTCCGGCCGACCGTCGGGACGCAACGCGATCAGCTCGCCATCGAGCACCACCTGCTGCGCGTCGAGCGCGAGCACGGCAGTCACGACCTCAGGGACGCGCGAGGTGATGTCGTCGAGCGTCCGGGTGTAGACCACGACCTCGGACCCGTCCCGGTGCACCTGGATGCGGATCCCGTCCAGCTTCCACTCGAGCGCGGCCGGCGTCCCCGTCTTGCCGAGCGCTTCGGCCACGCTGGTCGCGGACTGCGCGAGCATCGGCTGCACGCCTTGGCCGACCTTCAGCCCGAACTGCGCCAGCCCGGACTCGCCCTCGGTCAGTACGGCGACCGCGACCGGAGCCGCCGCGCCCCGCAGCATGGTCGCCGCCCGGATCTTCTCCAAAGGAATCCCGGTCGCGCGGGCGACCGCGTCAGCCATCACCCCGTCGAGCGCGCCCTGCCGCAGCTCACCGCTCACCAGCAACCGCAGGAACCGCTGCTCCGCCTCGGTCGCCCGGCCGAACAACGCGTCGACCGCCTCCCGCCGGCGCGCCTGCGACCCCGGACCAGCCAGCTCGGCCAGCTCGGCGAACGCGCGATCGACCTCCGCGACGGTCAAGGAGGGCGATTCGGCCGGCTCCGGCGCGGTCGTCAGGGTCCGCCAGCCGACCCCGGTCCGGCGCTGGCGCAGCTCGCCGGACAGGTAGGTGACCACGACCTCGGTCTCCTCCGGATCCGTGGCGGTGGCGAGCAGGGCGGCGATCAGTTCGGCCTTCTTCAGGCGCGACCGGGTGCCGGCCAGCCCGGTCGACGTCTCGACCACCTCGGAGAGCAACATGCCCCCAGTCTCACCCATCGCACCGACAGTTTCGGGCAGCGCAACTTTCGCGTCCGGCCGTGCATCGAACAAGGCAACCGAGCCTGATCCGGAGGACGATCACCGCACGAACCGGGGGGACCTCATGCGACGCACCCTAGCCACGACAGCCGGTCTCGCACTGACAGCTGCCCTCATCACCCCAACCGCTCACGCGGCCCCCGCCAAGCCCGCCACTCACGCCGGCCAGGCCAGTCACGCCGCTCCAGCCGCTCCCACGGCGATCGCCGCGGCCTCCGCGACCTGCTGGGTCGAAGCCGGCGCCGCGACGACCGGTCGCGACTACACCGACCGGTTCGTGCACTCGACGTCGCCGATCACGGTCGAGCCGGACCACCAGATCGCCGAGCAGCCGTACGGCGACCTGGTCGTCCGCCTCAACAGCGACATGGTGTGGGACCGCGACACCGCCATCGAGACCCTGACCGGCAGCGTCGTGTTCGGCGCGGCCCTGTACGACTCCCGGATCCGGATCGACCGCGTCTCGGGCAACGGAGCGATCAAAGAGACCACGCTGACCCGGATCGGCGGCGGCTGGGACCGGTTCCGCACGCTGACCCGGTCGAACGTGACGGCCGGCGACCCGGGGTTCGACCGCAGCTACGCACTCCGTGACGACGGCGTGCTCTTCCGCTGGTTCGTCCAGCCCGTGAACGGCCGGACGGTCTGGAAGGCCGCCGGTTCGCATCCGGGGTTCGCCGCGGTCAAGGCCGTCGCGCTGCTCAGCCGGACGTCGACGTACGACACCCTGCTGGTGAACACCCGCGGCGGCGCGCTCTACACCGTCCGCATCCCGCTCGCGTCGCCGATGCGGCCGATCGTAAAGCCGGTGCGCACCCGGACCTGGCAGGGCTTCGAGAGCCTGAACGTGAACCGCTGCGGCCAGTACGGCTCGCTCCTGCTCGGCATCGACAAGGACACCAAGGCCGGTTATCTGTACGCCGTCGGTCACGCGAACGGGACCGCGACGGTGATCAACAGCCTCGGCAAGGTCCCGGCGACGTTCGCCGAGCCGGTCGACTTCCGCTGGTCCAGCTACTACGACGCCCCGCCGTTCGGGGAATGAGTCTTCCCCCGGCTCCCTGACCCTTCAGGGTGGGTCAGGGAGCCGGCGGGAGGTCGTCGAGGAACGCGGCCGCCGGAGCGAAGAACAGCGTGCCGGTGACCGCGGTGGAGAAGTCGAGGATGCGGTCGTGGTTGCGCTCGGGCTCACCGACGAACATCCGCCGCAGCATCAGCTCGGTGACCGCGGGGGACTTCGCGTACCCGATGAAGTAGGTGCCGAACTCCTGGGTGCCGATCGTCCCGAACGGCATGTTGTCGCGCAGGATCTTCAGCTCGTTGCCGTCCTCGTCCTCGATCACGTTCAGCGCGAGGTGCGAGTTGGCCGGCTTCACGTCGTCGTCGAGCTCGATGTCGTCGAGCTTGGTCCGGCCGATCGCCTGCTCCTGCTGCTCGACGGTCAGCGCGTTCCACGCCTTCAAGTCGTGCAGGTACTTCTGCACGATCACGTAGCTGCCGCCCGCGAACGCCGGGTCCTCGGTGCCGACGAGTACGGCGTCCTCGGCCTCGGCACCGGCCGGGTTCTCGGTCCCGTCGACGAAGCCGAGCAGGTCGCGCATCTCGAAGTACTTGAAGCCGTGGACCTCGTCGATCACCGTGGCCGCGCCGTCGAGCACCTTCATGATCTGGCCGGCCAACTCGAAGCACTGGTCCAGGTGGGCGGCGCGGATGTGGAACAGCAGGTCGCCGGGCGTGGAGACCGCGTGGTGGGTGGCGCCGTGGAGCTCGACGAAGGGGTGCAGCTCGGCCGGCCGCGGGCCGCTGAACAATCGGTCCCACGCGTCGGAGCCGATGCTGGTGACGCAGGACAGGTTCCCGGCGGGCACCCGGAACCCGACCGAGCGGGTCAGACCGCTGACGCGCTCCAGCAGGTCGCGGGCCGTCTGCTCGCCGCCGGGCTCGATCCGGACGACCAGGAAGATCGCGGATCCGGTGAGCGGCATCAGCACCGACTGCGGCAGTGCTCGCGTCGACGCGGTCGGTCCGGGAGTCGGATCTGTCACCACTGCGCTCTCCTCCGAGTGCTTCTTGTCCCGATCTTCTAGAGTCCAGTCATGGACCCGCAGCACGGCGAACCACGCCCCGAGGATTCGCCCCGCCCAGGCACCCAGCCACCCCCTGGCAGCCCACCGCCACCTGGAGGTACGCCGCCACCCTGGAGCGCGCCGCAAGCCGGTCCGACCCCTCAGCCCGGCCCATATTCCCAGCCCGGTCCCTACCTGCCACCAGCACCCCACCCCCAACAAGGCCCGTACCAGCAGCCGCCCCACCCGCAACAAGGTCCCTACCAGCAGCCGCCCCACCCGCAACAAGGTCCCTACCAGCAGCCGCCCCACCCGCAACAAGGTCCGTATCAGCAGCCGCCGTACCCGCAGCCGGGCTTCTACCCACCGCCGGGGCAGTACCCGCCTGCGCAGTATCCGCAGGGGCAGTATCCGCCTGGCCAGCCGCCGTTCTGGTCGCCGGAGCAGCCGCCGCCGTGGGGTGCGCCGCAGCCGTTCTACCGCGAGCCCAGCATCGTCGCCGCGCCACCCGGTACGCCGTACCACAGGCTCGCGCGCACCCCGAAGCACCGCTGGTGGCGCCCGATCGTCGGCACGCTGTTCCTCGCGGCCGGTGCGTTCTTCCTGATCGGCGCGCTCGTCGTCGGCTGGGTGATCGTGCACGGCCTGGTCACCGGCGACGTCTCCGAGCCGACCGACACCGAGTTCTTCCCGAACGACGTCGAGAATCTCGCGCTCACGCTCGTCATGCTCGGTGTGCTGACGCCGCTCGTGCTCCTCGCGGCCTGGCTCGTGCAGCGCCGCCCGTGGTTCAGCGTGGCCTCTGTGCTCAACCGCATCCGCTGGCGCTGGCTACTGCTGACCTGCGTCCCGGCGTTCGGTTACCTCGTGCTCTCGTACGCCCTCGGGCTGCTGGTCGAGCAGATCTTCCCGACTACCGACCCGGTGCCTGCCGACGAGGGCTCGTGGGTCGGTCTCGGCGCGTTCGTCGTACCGGCGCTGGTCATCATCCTCCTGGTGCCGTTCCAGTCGGCGGCGGAGGAGTTCGTGTTCCGCGGGTGGTTGATCCAGGCGGTCGGCGCCTACGGACCTGACCGCGTGGACGGCCGCGCGCGGTGGCTCAAGTTGCTCCTGCGGACGCCGTGGCCCGGCATCGTGATCAGCAGCGCGGCCTTCGTCTCGGCGCACGGCTACACCGGCTGGGCGATGGCGGACATCTTCGTGTTCGCGATGATCGTCGGCTGGCTGACCATTCGCACCGGCGGCCTGGAGGCCGCCATCACGGTGCACGCGCTGAACAACCTGTTCGCCTTCTTGTTGCCTGCGGCAATGGGTACGCTCGACGGGTGGGACGAACAGGGTGGCGCGCCGTGGACCCTGCTGGTCGTGGACGTGCCGTGTCTTGCGATCTACGCGACTGCCGTCGTCTGGCTCTCCAAGCGCCAACGCATTGCCCGCGTGAGCTGACTGGCAGCGGGCCGGCCCGAAAACCGGGGGAGAAGTGTCGGTGCGGTCTGGCAGGGTGTCGCTGTGACGAACGCGAACACCCCACCGATCGAAGCCGTCCTGTTCGACTGGGGCGGCACCCTGGCCACCTGGCACGACATCGACCTGTACGCCGTCTGGCGGTCGGTGGCCGAGTTGATCGACGACGCCCGGGCCGACGAGCTCGCGGAGCGACTGGTGAAGGCCGAAGGCTCCGTCTGGCTGCGCTCCCGCGACGAGCACCTGAGCAGCACGCTCGAGGAGGTCTGCCTGCTCGCCGACGTGGTGATGACCCCGGCCGCCCTGGCCGAGTACGAGCGCCAGTGGCACCCGCACACCGAGCTCGAGCCGGACGCCGTAGAGACCCTGCAGGAGTTGCGGGCCCGCGGGCTGAAGGTCGGCGTGCTGTCGAACACGATCTGGTCGCGCCCACGGCACGAGGAGATCTTCATGCGCGACGGCGTACTCGACCTGCTGGACGGCGCCGTCTACACCAGCGAGATCAGGCACACCAAGCCGCACCCGGAGGCGTTCCTGGCCGCGATGAAGGCGGTCGGGGCGACCGACCCGGGCCGGTGCCTGTTCGTCGGCGACCGGCTGTTCGACGACGTCTGGGGCGCGCAGAACGTCGGCATGCGCGCCGTCCACATCCCGCACAGCGCGATCCCGCTCGAGCAGATCGGTCACACGGAGGGTACGCCGGACGCGACGGTGCACCGCCTGTCCGAGCTCCCGCCGCTGATCGACACGTGGAACGGCCAGGTCGCCTGAACCGTTCCGTCACGTACTCGACGCGCGCCGGCTAGCAACCGGACACCGGCTCTGGTTAGCGTCCAACCTCCGAGCAACCCGCCCATGGAGGTTTCTGACCATGTTGCCCATCCGCCGTAGGCTCGCCGCGCTCATCGCCGCCGCTGCGCTCGGCCTGTCCCTGACCGGCGGCGTCTCCCAGGCCGCTCCCACGCAGTCGACCGCCCCGACGGAGGCGGCCGGTGGGTCACGCCAGCCGCTGCACGTGATGTCGTACAACCTGCGCTACGCCAGCGACACCCCGCCGAACGAGTGGAGCGCCCGCCGCCCGGTCATGCGCGAGCAGCTGCGGCGCGCGCGGCCACAGCTCATCGGCACGCAGGAGGGGCTGTACGCCCAGCTGCAGGACGTCTCCGCCGACCTCGGCCCGTCGTACGACTCGATCGGGCTGGGCCGTGAGGGCGGCAGCAAGGGCGAGTTCATGATGATCTTCTTCGACACCCGCCGGCTGCAGCCGCTGGAGTACGACCACTACTGGCTGTCGGACACGCCCGAGGTGATCGGCTCGAAGACTTGGGGTGGCTGCTGTGCGCGGATGGTGACCTGGGTCCGGTTCAAGGACAAGGCCACGTCGAAGGAGTTCTACGCGATCAACACGCACCTGGAGGCGTTCGACGCGACCGCGCGGTCCAAGTCGGCGGACCTGATCCTGCAGCGGATGAAGGCCCTCGACCCGACCCTGCCGGTGATCATGACCGGTGACTTCAACGAGGCGGCCGCCGCCGGGGTGAACGTGTACGACAAGCTCGTCACCAGCGGCACCCTGGCCGACAGCTGGGTGACGGCCGAGCGCCGGGGCGCGCTGTGGGGCACCTTCCACGGCTACAAGCCGCTGACGCCGAACGGCAACCGGATCGACTGGATCCTGACCACCCCGGGCCTGCGCGTCTCCCAGGCGTCCATCAACACCTTCAGCAAGCGCGGCCAGTTCCCGAGCGACCACCTGCCGGTCGAGTCCTGGATCCACCTGTCCTGATCCGCCTGTCCTGAAGCACCGCACCGGATGACGAAGGACCCCCAGCCGCGAGGTGGCTGGGGGTCCTTCCGCGGGGTTTCGGGGTGGTGTCCTACGCGGCCAGGGTCGGGTCGGCGAGCAGGCGCAGCCGGCCGAGCGCCTCGCGCTCGATCTGGCGGACGCGCTCGGCGGAGATGCCGTGCACGGCGCCGATGTCGGCGAGCTTCGCCTGGCGGCCGTCGTGCAGGCCGTACCGGCGCCGGATCACGTCCGCGGACCGCGGGTCGAGCTGGTCGACCAGGCTGAACAGGCCCGAGCGGTCCGACGCGTCGGCGACCAGCTGGTCCGGCCCCGGCGCGGTCTCGGCCGCGATCAGGTCGCCCAGCGAGGTCTCACCCTCGTCGTCGATCGGGTTGTCCAGGCTGATGTGGTCCCGCCCGATGCGGATCAGCTCCGTGACCCGCTCCTCGTCCAGGTCCAGCTCCGCCGCGATCTCGTCGATCTCCGGCTCCCGGCCGAGCTTGCGCTCCAGCGTGCGCCGGGCCGAGCCGATCTGGTTCAGCTGCTCCACCACGTGCACCGGCAGCCGGACCACGCGGGCCTGCTGCGCGATACCGCGGGTGATGGCCTGCCGCACCCACCAGGTCGCGTACGTCGAGAACTTGAAACCCTTGCGGTAGTCGAACTTCTCCACCGCACGGATCAGGCCGGTGTTGCCCTCCTGGACCAGGTCCAGCAGCGGCATCTGCGAACGCCCGTAACGCCGGGCGATCGAGACCACCAGCCGGAGGTTCGCGGTCACGAACCGCTGCTGCGCGCGCTGGCCCTCGTCCGCCAGCCACTGCAGCTCTTCCTCCGTCGCATATTTGGGCGCTCCGCCCTTCTTCCGTCCAACCCGCCCCTCGGCCAGCAGTTGCTCCGCCAGGAGACCTGCCTCGACCGTCTCAGCGAGCTCGACCTCTTCCTCAGCCGACAGCAGGGGAGTGCGCGCGATCTCTTCGAGGTAGAGACCGACGCTGTCCTTGCCGTCGATACCGTCGTCCGCGGTGCGGACACGAGTCGTGCGAGCCACCGAAACTCCCTTCGTCGTTACATGGAGAGCAACGCTCGAGTGAGGTTCAAGATTCCACGACGAGTGTGTAAACAGCCTGAACGTTCCCTGAGAGTTCCCGGCACCGATCAGGGGCGGAAACCACGGTCTGCAGGCCTGGTCGCGGTCGCTTGCCGGACACCGAGGCCCGAATCTGCGCGCATTTCGGTGTGTTCACGCACCTTCCGCGGGTCTCCACCGGAATTGCACCGGCCGGATCCAGCGACACCCCGGCGCCGAAAGCTGAGAAACTGGACAGAATCCCGGCCTTTCCGGTCGCCGAATGTGTTGCACGACACACCATTCGTTCTCTCCATCGGACAGCAACGCCGCAAGTACCCGCCGTGTTCCCGCGCGAAACGGTCACCGGTTGCCGATGGGCGCAGGCCCGCCAGGTCGCGGGCCTGCGCAATGCGTCAGGCGAGGCCGAGGGTGTCCAGCTCCCAGGCGAGGGTGAAGGCGAGCTCCCGCCACGCGTCGTACCGGCCGGAGCGGCCGCCGTGGCCGGCTTCCATCTCGGTCTTCAGCAGCACGTCGACTGTCCCGGTCGCGGTGGCGCGGAGCTTGGCGACCCACTTGGCCGGCTCGACGAAGAACACCCGGGTGTCGTTCAGGCTGGTGATCGCGAGGATCCGCGGATACTGCTGGGCGGTGACGTTCTCGTACGGCGAGTAGGACTTCATGTACTCGTACACCGCGGCGTCCTCGAGCGGGTTGCCCCATTCCTCCCACTCGATCACGGTCAGCGGCAGCGACGGGTCCAGGATCGTCGTCAACGCGTCCACGAACGGCACCTCGGCGACGATCCCGCCGACCGCGTTCGGCGCCAGGTTCGCGACCGCGCCCATCAGCAGGCCGCCCGCGCTGCCACCCTGGGCGACGATCCGCTCCGGCCGCGTCCAGCCGTCCTTGACCAGGTGCTCGGCGGCGGCGACGAAGTCGGTGAACGTGTTCCGCTTGGTCAGCATCTTCCCGTCGTCGTACCACTGCCGGCCGAGCTCACCCCCACCGCGGACGTGCGCGATCGCGAACACCACGCCGCGGTCGAGCAGGGACAGCCGCGGGATCGAGAACCACGGATCCATCGAGCTCTCGTAGGAGCCGTACCCGTACAGCACGACGGGCGCGTTCCCGTCCTTCGCCACGTCCTTGCGCGCCACCAGCGAGATCGGCACGGAGGTCCCGTCGGTGGCGGTCGCCCACTCCCGGTACTGCGTGTACGCGGACAGGTCGACGCCACCGAGAACGGGCTGCTGCTTCAGCAACCGGCGTTCACCGGTCGCGACGTCCACGTCGTACGTCGACCCCGGCGTGACCAGCGACGTGTAGCCGAAGCGGTACCGCGTGTCGTGCCACTCGTCGTTGCGCCCGGGGGAGACCGTGTAGATCGGCTCCTCGAACTCGAGCGTCTCCGGTGATCCGAGGCCGTCCGGCGTATGGCGCATGACCGCGAGCTCGGTGAGCGCGTCGCGCCGGCGGTACAGGATCACGTGGTCGGCGAACGCGTCGACCCCGAGGAGCCGGCTGGTCTCGTCTCCCTGGATCAGCGTCGTCCAGTCACCGGGGGAGTCCAGCGACGCGGTCGCGAGCGAGAAGTTCGCCGCGTCCGCGTTGTGCGTGACGAGCAACTGGTCGCCCGCGTGCTCGACGTCGTACTCGACGCCCTCGCGCCGGGGCGCGACCACGACCGGCTCACCGGCCGGGTCGTTCGCGTCCAGCAGCCAGACCTCGCTGGTCAGCTTGCTGCCGAGGGCGATCATGATCGCCTGCTCGTTGCGGGTGAGGTCGACGCCGACCCAGAAGCGCTCGTCCGGCTCCTCCATCACCAGTACGTCGTCGCCGGCGCCGAGGGTGTGCCGCCACACCTGGTACGGCCGCCAGGCGTCGTCGACCTTGGTGTAGAAGATCGTCGAGCCGTCCGCCGACCAGGCCGAGCCGTAGTGCACCTCGGGCAACTCGTCCGGCAGCAGCTCACCGGTCGACAGGTCCTTGATCCGCAGGGTGAACCGCTCGTCGCCCTTCAGGTCGACCGAGTACGCCAGCAGGCGGCCGTCGGGGGAGACGTCGACCGTGCCGAGGGAGAAGAACTCGGAGTCGCCGGCCACCTCGTTGCCGTCGAGCATCACCTCTTCGCCCGGGATCTCGCCGTCGGTCGCGGGCGGCTCGTCGCCGTCGGCCTTGACCCGGCAGTGGATCCCGTACTGCTTGCCCTCGATCGTGCGCGCGTAGTACCAGTACCCGCCGCGGCGCGCGGGCACGCTCAGGTCGGTCTGCAGCGTGCGGTCCGAGATCTCCTTGAAGATTGCCTCACGCAACGATTCCAGGTGGGCCGTGCGCGCCTCGGTGTAGGCGTTCTCGGCCCGCAGGTACTCGAGCACGTCGTCGTCGGACTTGTCCCGCAACCACTCGTACTCGTCGACGAACACGTCGCCGTGGTGACGGCGCTCGACCGGCTTCCGGGCGGCGACCGGGGGCTTCACAGAATCGTTCTCGGGCATGTCGCGAGACTACCCGTAACCGGCGGCGCCCCGTCGCCGGATATCCACAGCCGGATCAGAGCGCGTACGTCGCCACGACCGGAGCGTGGTCGCTCCACCGCTCGGCGTACGTCGGGGCCCGGTGGACGACGCAACCGGTCGCGGCCGCGGCCAGCTCCGCGGACGCGATCTGGTAGTCGATCCGCCAGCCGGCGTCGTTGTCGAACGCCTTGCCGCGCCACGACCACCACGAGTACGGACCTGGGCCCTCGCCACCGAACCGACGGCCCAGATCCACCCAGCCGGCGGCGAACAAACGATCCATCCAGGCACGTTCCCCGGGCAGGAAACCGCTCTTCTTCCGGTTCGCCTTCCAGGCCTTCAGGTCGACCTCACGGTGCGCGATGTTCAGGTCGCCGCACATCAGCACGTGCCGCCCGTCCGTGCGCAACTCGGTGAGCCGCGCGGTGATCGCGTCCAGGAACGCGTACTTCTCCTCCTGCCGCGGCGGCGTCTCGAACTCACCGGTGAACACGTACGTGCTGACCGCGGTCAGCAGCGACCCGTCGTCCAGCACGACGTCCGCCTCGATCCACCGCCCCGACCCGGCGAACCGCTCCGGCCCGACGTCGATCCGCTCCTCCTTGATCGGCCGGCGGGACGCCACCGCGACACCAGCCCGGCCTTTGTGCCCGTCGATCGACGGCTCGGCGTGCGCGAGGTGCCAGTCCGGGCCGAGCAACTCGCGCAGTACGTCGTCGGTCGCCCGGACTTCCTGCATCAGCAGCAACTCCGGATCGGTCTGTTCCAGCCAAGGCGCCATCCCCCGCCGGAATGCGGCTCGAATTCCGTTCACATTCACCGTGGCGACCGTCAGCACGTCCAAACCCTAACGCGCACCCACCGACAGGTTGCGCAGCGCCAGATATCCACCGACGGCCGGCACGAACGACAGCACCTTCGCCCGCGTCGACGCGCCGGCCGTGGACAACGCCGAAACGATCACCACCAGGTAGGCCGTCCCGTGCGTCGGACCGAGCGCGGACGACACCGCCGGCCAGTGCACGGTGAAGAGGTTGAGGAACAACAGGCACACACTGACCGCCTCGACGGCAGCCGCGATCTTCAGCACTCGCAGCACGTCAGACCCCCGTCGTCGAGCCGGGCCGAACGACCATCAGCACGACCACGACGGCCCACAACAGTGCGAAGACACCGGTTGTCATGGACAGCGCCTTCGCCTGCGGCATCAACTGCTCGCGGACCTCGGGGGTGGCACCGACGCCCGCGAGCACCCGGGACTGCGCCGGCAGCACGGCGAACGCGAGGACGCCGGCGGCGATCGCGGTCAGCGCCATCGACACGATCAGCCAGTAGTCCGTGAGGACGCCGAGCCCTGCCGCGACCGCGATCCCGAAGACCGGCACCGTCAGCCCGCCGATCGCGTAGCCCCGGCTGATCCGGTGCAGCACCTGGAGTACGCCGTTCTCCGCGTGCTCGGCCGCCAGCGCCCGGCGGGCGAGCGGCGGGAACATGCTGGCCGCGACCGTGACCGGTCCGATGAAGATGATCGCGGCGAGCACGTGCACGCTGAGCAGGAACTTGTTCATCCGGATCCGATCTCTCGAGGCGCCCTCTGTTTCAGGGTGACTGTAACTCAAGTATCAGCCCACCTGAAACTACGCCCGGCTGCCATGATGTGCCGATGACAGATGTGCCGATGGACGGGGAGAGCGGCCGGCCGCCGATCAGCCCGGCGCTGCTGCTGATGATGCTCGGCCGTCAGCTCCGGGACGCGACCGAGACGGAGCTGCGCCGGCAGGGCCTGTCGATGCGGCACTTCTCCGCGCTCGGACATCTGGCTCACCAGCCCGGGCTGTCGTACAGCGAGCTCGCCCGTCGGGACGGCATCACCGCGCAGAGCATGCAGTCGACCCTGCTGCAGTTGCAGCAGATGGGTGCGGTCGAACGCCTGAGCGCGCCGGGACGGGGGAGGACCGCCGACCTGCAGGTCACGCGGGCCGGTCACGAGCTGCTCGACCGCTGCCGAGCCGTCCTGAACGAGGTCGACGAACGGCTACGCGAGGCCGTCGGTCCGGACCGGGCGGAGATCGTGGTGAAGGCGACCCTCGACGCCCTGACCAGCTTCAGTCGGCCGGCATCCTGAGTCAGTGGGTGGTCGACAGGATGGCGTCGAGGGAGCGCTCGCAGAGGCTTTCCAGGTCGCCGGCCGAGATCGTCGGGTGGTCGATCCAGGTCAGCAGGGTCTGCTCGACGTACCCCTGCCAGCCGTGGCAGGCGAGCTCGACGACCGGCGTGATCTCGATGCCGCGCCGGCCGACGGCGCCGATCACCCAGGTGCTGAACACCTGCCGGATCTCCGAGTGCAGCGCGCGGACGTCGGGATCGCCGGCGGCCGACATCAGCAGCGTGACCCGGTAGAGCTGGGGCGCCTCCAGGACCGCGCGGACGAAGGCCCGGATGCCGGCCCGCAGTTGCTCCTCGGGTGGCAGCGACGGGTCGGGGGCGGTCCGCAGCATCACCTCGGCGGCGGCTTCCTCGATGACGGCGTACTGGAACTTCTTCTTCGAGCCGAAGTAGTGGAAGAGCAGCGCGGGGGAGACGCCGGCCTCGGCAGCGACCAACTCGACCGTGAGCTCGCGATGGGGGTCGGCGACCAGGACCCGCCGGGCGGCCGCCAGGATCTGCGCACGCCGCTCGTCGGGGCGCAGCCGGGCGGCCGAGGTCTGGGTCATACCGCCAGTCTATTGAGCAATCGGTCAACAGTCACTTACTGTTGAGTGCCCACTCAACAAGCTGGAGGTCCTCGATGAGTCCGTTGCCCGGTCAGGTCGTCCTCGTCACCGGAGCCTCGCGCGGTATCGGCGCCGCGGTCGCGCGCAGGCTGGCCCAGGAGGGTGCGACGCTTGCGCTGGTCGGGCTGGAGCCGGACGAGTTGAAGAGGGTCGCCGAGGACTGTGGACCGGACGCCGGCTGGTGGGAGGCCGATGTCACCGACACCGAGTCGCTGCGGACCGCGGTGGAGTCCGTGGTCGCGCGGTACGGCCGGATCGACGTGGTGATGGCGAACGCCGGCATCGCGGCGCCGGGGTTCAGCCGGAGCATGGATCCGAAGGTGTGGGAGCGGGTCGTCGACGTCAACCTGGTGGGCGTCTGGCGGACGGTCCACCTCACGCTTCCGTACCTGCTCGAGAGCAAGGGCTACCTGCTGCTGGTGTCGTCCCTCGCGGCGATCGTGCGCATCCCCGGGCTGGCGTCGTACAACGTGGCCAAGGCCGGTGTCGAGGCGATGGGGGACACGCTGCGGGTCGAGCTCAAGCACCTCGGTGTCCGGGTCGGCGTCGCGCACATGACGTTCGTCGACACCGACATGGTGCGTGGGGTGGACGAGCACCCGGTGTTCGGGAAGGTGCGGACCGGGGTGCCGCTGGCGGGCAAGGTGTACCCGCTGGAGTTCGCGGTGGAGAAGTTCACCGACGGGATCAGGAAGCGCCGGCGGACCGTGCACGTGCCGGGGTGGATCGGCGCGATGAAGGTGTTCCGCTGGCTGATCCCGCACGTGATCGAGGCCGGCTCCCGGTTCAGCGTGCCGAGGGCGGACCAGGCCGCGCTCGCCGACATCGAGGCTCGCGGACTGGCCGAGTCGACCCGGGCGTCCGGAGCCGGCGGCCGCGCCGACGCGGCGAAGGCGGCCGGACGATGAGCCGGCCGACGAGCCGGGCGTACGACGTCGTCCTGCTCGGCGCCAGTGGGTTCACCGGCGCCCTGACCGCGGAGTACCTGGCGAAGAACGCGCCGCCGGACCTCCGCTGGGCGGTTGCCGGACGCAACAAGACGAAGCTGGAGGGCTTCGGCCGCGACGTCCTGTACGCCGACGTCACCGACCCTGCCTCGCTCAAGGCGCTGGCCGAGTCGACCCGCATCGTCGTCACCACGGTCGGGCCCTACATCCAGTACGGCGAGCAGTTGGTCGCGGCCTGCGCCGACGCGGGCACGGACTACCTGGATCTGACCGGTGAGCCCGAGTTCGTCGACCGGATGTACGTCCGCTACCACGAGCGGGCCGTCCAAACCGGTGCACGCCTCATCCATGCGTGCGGCTTCGACTCGATCCCGTACGACCTCGGCGTCCAGTTCACCGTCGAACAGCTGCCTGAGCGAGTCCCGATCCGGATCGACGGGCTGGTGCGCGCCGGCGGCCGTCCGTCCGGCGGCACCTTCCAGACGTTCATCACCGCGCTGTCCCGGCCGAAGCAAAACCTCGAGGCCCACCGAGCCCGGCGCCGGCTCGAGCCGCGTCCCGAGGGCCGGTCGGCCAAGGCGGTCCCCGGCAGGCTCCATCGCCAGCAGGGGTTCTGGGCGGTACCGCTGCCGACCGTCGATCCCCAGATCGTCGCGTACTCGGCCCGCCGGCTCGACCGCTACGGGCCTGACTTCCGCTACTCGCACTATGCCGCGGTCCGGCGCCTGCCGATGGTTGCCGGAGGCATCGGTGGGGTCGCTCTGCTCGCCGCGGCGGTCCAGGTCCCACCGGCCCGCACTGCGTTGCTCAAGCGGCTCGCGTCCGGGGAGGGACCGAGTCCGGAGCGGCGTGCCAGGTCGTGGTTCAACGTCCGCTTCGTCGGCCGCGGCGGGGGCCGGCAGGTGATCACGGAGGTCGCGGGCGGCGACCCCGGGTACGACGAGACCGCGAAGATGCTCGCGGAGAGCGCCCTGTGCCTGGCCCTCGACGACCTCCCGGAAACGGCCGGCCAGACGACCACGGCCGCCGCGATGGGGCCTGCCTTGCGCGAACGGCTGGTCAGTGCCGGCCTGACGTTCGCGACCCTGAGCACCGACGCCTACTGAGTCAGGGTCCGACCCGGATTGATCCCGGGGTGTGCCGCGACGACTTCGGTGGCGCACCCCATGGGTGGCAGGCTGGAAGCATGAGGACGCTTCTCAACCTGATCTGGCTGGTGCTCGCCGGGTTCTGGCTGGCGGTCGGGTACGCGGTCGCCGGCATCATCTGCTGCGTGCTGATCGTGACGATCCCGTTCGGCATCGCGGCGTTCCGGATCGCCGGGTTCACACTCTGGCCGTTCGGCCGGACGGTGGTGGACAAGCCGTCGGCCGGCGCCGGCGCCGTCCTCGGCAACATCATCTGGGTGATCTTCGCGGGCTGGTGGCTGGCGCTGGGTCACCTGGTCACCGGGATCGCGCTGTGCGTGACGATCATCGGCATCCCGCTCGGGGTGGCGAACTTCAAGCTGATCCCGATCTCGCTGCTGCCGCTCGGCAAGGACATCGTCCCGACCGACCAGCCGTTCGCCGTCCGGTGAGCGGTCCGGTCAGCCGGCCGGCGAGGTCGCTCACTGTCCTGGGCTCCTGTGGTGCCTGGCCCGAGGCCGGCCGTGCCTGCGCCGGTTTCCTGCTCGAGTACGACGGCTTCAGCCTCGTGCTCGATCTCGGGTACGCCGCCCTGCCGCAACTCCTTCGCCACCGCCCGCACGGTGAGGTCGACGCCGTCGTCGTCACACATCAGCACCCGGACCACTGCGTCGACGTGAGCGCCCTCGCCCGGGTCCGGTACTACGAAGCGCCGGACGCCGCCCCGATTCCGCTCCACTGTCCGCCGGGTGTTCTCGACGTACTGCGAGCCCTCGAGCCGAACCCGGATCCGGCGACCGTCTTCGACGTCCACAACCTGGCCGAGACGAAGGAGCTCGGGCCGTTCGCGGTGGAGACCGTGGTGCTGCCGCACTACGTCACCAACTTGGGCGTCCGGTTGACCGCTCCCGGCGTCTCGGTCGCCTACACCGGCGACAGCGGGCCGTCCGACGAGCTGTCGAAGCTTGCCCAGGGCACCGACCTCGTCATCTCCGACGCGACCCTGCAGGGCGCATCACCGCCGACCACTCCGCGGTACACCATGACCGCGACCGAAGCCGCCCGCGGCGCCAGGGGAGCGCGCCGTCTGCTCCTGACGCACTTCTGGCCGGGCTCCGATCGGTCGGTGTCGGTCGCCGAGGCACGCAAGGAGTTCTCCGGCGAGGTCGTCGCGGCCGAGGAGGGCCTCACCCTCCCGCTGTGAGGTCAGGCAGCCTCGACGACCTTGCGGACGTTGGCGATGTCGCCGCAACCCGAATCGATCAAGCGGGCACGCTCCTCGGCGAACGCGTCGCCCAGCTGGCGGCGGGTCTCTTCCGAGATGTCGGTACGGGCCGGATTGAGGACGTCGCGTTCTTCCTCGTCGAGGTGGTGAGAGAGCGACTCGGACAGCTCGTGCAGCTTCTCGCTGAACTCCTCGCTGTCGGTGTCCGCTACCTCCATCAGCGCCAGCAACGCCTCGTTGCCCTCGTCGTGCTCGTGCTCGGAGTGCTCGACCTCTTCCTCGTCGATCGCGTTCTTGCGCCGCAGTGACGGGTAGACCTTCGACTCCTCGGCTTCCGCGTGCGCGATCAGGACCGTGGCCAGGTCGGCCAGAACGGCGGCCCGGTCGCTCCGCACGTCCCGCAGTTCGCGCAGCGCCTCCTCGAACCAGCGGTGGTCCGCCAGGATGATCTCCACCACGTCGCCACCCGTGGCCGGCAGGATCTTCGGCATTCGTCGCCCTCCAAGAATCTCGAACGTCTGCGGAGCCGGTACCCACGGCCGTACCGGTTAACCTGCCCCCATGCCGACAGCTCTGGTCCGACGTCCCAGCCCCCGCCTCGCCGACGGGATCGTCACCCACATCGAACGCAGCCCGGTCGACGCGGACCTCGCCGCCCGCCAGTGGCAGCAGTACGTCGACGCGCTCGAGGCCACCGGCTGGACGACGGTCGAGGTGCCGCCGATCGACGAGTGCCCCGACGGCGTCTTCGTCGAGGACACGATGGTCGTGTACGGCGACCTGGCCGTGATCGCCCGCGCCGGCGCCGACGAACGCCGGCCCGAAGCCGCGGCCGCCGAGCAGGCCGTGGCGGCGCAGGGCCACCGGATCACGCACATCAACGAACCGGGCACCCTCGACGGCGGCGACATCCTGAAGATCGGGTCGACCGTGTACGCCGGACTCGGCGGCCGGACGAACGCGGACGGCATCCGCCAACTGGCCCAAGCACTCGAGCCGCTCGGCGCGACCGTGCGGACGGTGCCCGTGAGTAAGGTCCTGCACCTGAAGTCCGCGGTGACCGCCTTGCCCGACGGCACCGTCATCGGGTACGAGCCGCTCGTCGACGATCCACAGGCGTTCGACGTGTTCGAACCGGTCCCCGAGGAGTCCGGCGCGCACGTCGTACTGCTGGGGGAGGGCCGTCTGTTGATGGCCGCGTCGGCACCGAAGTCCGCGGAGTTGTTCGAGCAGTCGGGCTACACGCCGGTGGTCGTCGACATCAGCGAGTTCGAGAAACTCGAGGGCTGCGTCACGTGCCTGTCGGTGCGCTTGCGACGTTGAGCATCCGGCGCGCGGCCTCGACCGCCTGGACGTCGCGCTTCCGGCCCCGCGCCTCGGCCAGGTCGCACGCCTCCACCAGCGCCGTGCGGTAGACCACCGTGTCCGGGTGCGAAGCGCCGAGCGCGTGCGTGCTGTCGTCGACCGTCCGGGTGAGTGCTCGGATTGCGTCGGCAACCTCCCCGCACGCGAGCAAGGCTCGACCGAGCGCGGCGCGGTCCCGCAGCAGTTGGGCGTCGTACCGATCGAGGTCCTGCTCGTCGACAGCGACGATGTTCGCGAGCAGCTTCGCCTCCGAGCGTGGACCACCAACCATGAGCCGCGCGCCGGTGACCGCTTCGGTGGCGGCGCTGGTCAGCTCGTGGTTCGGACCGAACACCTCGATCAGCTGCGGGGTCACCAGCTCGAACCACGCGATCGCCCGGCCGTAGTTCGCGGTCGCCAGCAATCCCTGGGCGACCCGGAGCCGCACGCGCAACGTGGCCGGATCGTCGGCCGCCAGGACCTGCTCGCGGTCGGCCAGCACCGACTGGTAGAACGGCAGCGCGCGACCGGGCTCGCGGTCGTGCCAGTGCGCCTCGGCCTGCCGGTACGCCGGATCGCCGTCCAACTCCGCATGCGTGATGACCGGTTCGCGCCGTACGACGGTCCGCACGGGCCGCTCGACGACCTTGCGGCCGATGTAGTCGCGACCGCCGGTCGGGATGATCCGGAACCGGCCGACCTTCGCGACCGGGATCCACAGGAATGTCGAGTAGAGCGTGCGGACCGACGAGCCGCAGCTCTCGCAGACGTCGCGGTGGCCGTAGAAGCGGGTCCCGATCCCGGTCGCGCCGGCCGCGTCGGGTGCGCGCCAGGCGACCGACGACGCGGTGCAGGGTGCGCAGAACGGGTACACCCCGCGCCGTTCCTCATTCATTCGGCCCATTCTGTCCGCTGCCGGGTTCGTCGTTCGCCCCGGCCTCGGTCACGGCCAGTTTTTCCAGGGCGGGATCGTCGACGGCGAACGTCCGGACCGGGCCCGGCGGGGTGTCCGCGGTCTCGAAGCGGACGGTCACCCGGCCGAGTCCGGAGCCCCAGACCCAGCCGCGGCCGTGCTCGGGATGGACGACGTCCTGGCCGGGGTAGTAGCCGGTCAGGTCGCGGGTGCGGTCCGGCAGCTCGACCACCTCGGGCGGCTGGTCGGCGTACTCGCTCTCGGTGAACAGGTCGTCCTGGATCCAGTCGGCCAACGAGGAGACCCCGACGCCGAGCAACCGGATGCCGCCGGAGATGTCGCTCTCCTCGAGCAGCCGGCGGGCGACCCGTGCGATCACCCGGGCGTCGTCGGTCGGGCCGGCCAGCGTGGACGAGCGGGTGTGCGTGGTGAAGTTGTGCATGCGCGTCTTCACCGTGACCGTCCGGCCGGACAGCTGCGCCTTCTGCAGGCGTTCTGCGACGCGGTGCGCCATCCGGTCGGCGATCGCCGACAGCAGCGAGCGGTCGATGATGTCGGTCTCGAAGGTGTCCTCGACACTGACCGACTTGGTCTCGCGGTCGCTCACCACCGGGCGGTCGTCGGCCGCGACCGCCAGCCGGTGCAGGCTCGAGCCGTGCGCCGACCCGACCTGCCGGATCAGCTCGTCCTCGTCCAGTTGCTGCAGGTCGGCGACCGTCCGGACGCCGGCCATGCTCAACCGCTGCGCGGTCGCCGGCCCGACCCCGGGGATCACCGTCACCTGCATCGGCGCGAGGAACTCGGCCTCCGTCCCCGGCGGTACGACGACCACGCCGTCGGGTTTGTCGAGGTCGCTCGCAATCTTCGCGATCAGCTTCGACGTGCCGGCCCCGACCGACGCGGTCAGCCCGCCGCTCGCCTCCCGGATCGCCGCCTTCAGGTCGAGCGCGATCGCGTGCACGTCGTCGACCGTCAGCCCGGTCAGCCCGGACGCGGACAGGTCCACGAACGCCTCGTCCAGCGACAGCGGCTCGACCAGCGGCGACAGCGCCCGCATCTGCGCCATCACCGCCTGACTCGTCCGCCGGTACACCTCGAACCGCGGCCCGAGGTACGCCGCGTGCGGACACCGGGACCGTGCCTCGGCGGTCGACATCGCCGACCGGACGCCGTACCTGCGCGCCTCGTACGACGCCGTCGACACCACGCCGCGCAGGCCGATCCCGCCGACCACGACCGGCTTGCCCCGCAACGACGGCTTGTCGCGCTGCTCGACGGCCGCGAAGAACGCGTCCAGGTCGACATGCAGCACCGAAGGATCACCACGCACCTGACAAGTCTCGCCGTACCCACCGACAGTCCCGCGACCGGACCCGGTCGTTGCCCGCAGCAAATCCCCGGCCGCCGCCCCCGGCGGACCGGGTCCGGACGCCGGTGTGACGCACCACGCGATTGCGGCTCACATCCGCGGGCACCTTCAGGCAGACTGAGGCCATTACCACCTCGGGGCCACCACGGGAGGCACGGATGGGTGAGGAAGTCGACCGGGTCGAGTTCACCCGGGCGGACCGGACGGCGTTCCGCAACCAGGTCCACCGGAACCTGGACGCGTTCGCCCGGATGTTGCGCGAGGCCCGGTTCGCCCCCGAGCGGCCGATGACCGGGATCGAGATCGAGCTGAACCTGGTCGACGAGAACTTCGACCCGGCGTTCAAGAACTCCGAGGTGCTGAGCGCGATCGAGGACGACGCGTTCCAGACCGAGCTCGGCCAGTTCAACATCGAGATCAATGTGCCGCCCGGCCAGATCGACGGCATCGGGCTGGACACGATGGAGTCGAACATCCGCGACAGCCTGAACGCGGCCGAGGAGAAGGCCGGCCGGACTGGCTCGTCGATGGTCATCGTCGGCATCCTGCCGACGCTGATGACCGACCACATCCACCGCGAGGCGCTCAGCACGAACCCGCGGTACGCCTTGCTGAACGACCAGATCTTCGCCGCCCGCGGCGAGGACGTGCAGATCGCCATCGACGGGGTCGAGCGGCTGGCGGTGACCGCGGACAGCATCGTGCCGGAGGCGGCCTGCACGTCGACGCAGTTCCACCTGCAGGTCACGCCGGAGGCCTTCCCGAAGTACTGGAACGCGGCCCAGGCGATCTCCGGCGTCCAGTTGGCGGTCGGCGCGAACTCGCCGTTCCTGTTCGGCAAGGAGCTGATGCGGGAGACCCGGATCGCCCTGTTCGAGCAGGCCGCCGACACCCGCACGCACGAGCTGAAGACGCAGGGTGTGCGGCCGCGGGTGTGGTTCGGCGAACGCTGGATCACCTCGATCTTCGACCTGTTCGAGGAGAACTCGCGCTACTACCCGGCGCTGCTGCCGGTCACCTCCGACGAGGACCCGATCGCCGTGCTGGACCGCGGCGACGCGCCGGCCCTTTCGGAGTTGCGGCTGCACAACGGGACGATCTACCGCTGGAACCGCCCGGTGTACGACGTTGTCCGGGAGAAGCCGCACCTGCGGGTGGAAAATCGCGTACTGCCGGCCGGCCCCACGGTCGTCGACACGATCGCCAACGGCGCCTTCTACTTCGGCCTGGTGCGCGCACTCGCCGACGACGAACGGCCGATCTGGTCGCAGATGTCGTTCTCCGCGGCCGAGGAGAACTTCCACGCGGCCGCCCGGTACGGCATCGACGCGGAGGTCTTCTGGCCCGGCGTCGGGACGGCGCGCGCGACCGAGCTGGTGCTGCGACGCCTGCTGCCGTTGGCCTCCCGGGGCCTGGACGCGTGGGGCGTCGACACCGCGGTGCGCGACCGCCTGCTCGGCATCATCGAGCAGCGCTGCCTGACCAACCGCAACGGTGCCGCCTGGCAGGCCGACGAGTTCCATCGACTGTATACAAAGGGATCCCACGGTCGCCGGGACGCGCTCCGCGGGATGCTCCGCCGGTACTCCGAGCACATGCACGCGAACACGCCGGTCCACGAGTGGCCGATCGACTGACCGGCGCCCCGGGGAGCCGCACTGAACCGGTTAGTCGGGCAGACAACGTAGGACAAGCGATCGTCACGCTCTGTCCGGGTGGCCGCACTTGCCCAAGGCAACGGGCAGGACGCTCCGGCGAGGAGTTCGATAACGACCCGGACTACAGGGGTGGCGCGTTGGGTGACAGCCCTGCAAAGGTGTGGCCACCGGAAGGTTAGAGAGGCCCGTCGCGGGTAGTACTCGGGCACCGGCGTGGCTGCCGCAGCAGCCGCCGCGGCGGTGGTGGAGTACTACCCGCACGACGATCAGCCGTCCGTCACGACCGCGACACAGCTGGTGCAAATCCAGCGGATGCCGACCACGGTCGGGAGCAGTATCGTTCGGAACGGGTCGACACGACACCCGGAGGTGAGGCAGGGCGATGACGACCATCGTCGTGGGTTACGTGCCGAAGGCGGAGGGCCGTGCAGCCCTCCGGCGCGCGGCGGAAGAGGCGACGCTTCGTGACGCGAAGCTGGTGGTGGTGAACTCGCACCGGGGCGGACGCACCTTCGACAGCGACGAGGCCGCGGCGAGTGACGCCGCGCTGACGGAGGTACGGGAGCAGCTCGACTCGACCGGTGTGCCCTACGAGGTGCGGCAACTGGTGCGTGGACTCGACCCGGCGGAGGACCTGGTGGCCGTCGCCGAGCAGGTGCACGCCGAGTTCATCGTGATCGGGCTTCGGCGCCGGTCGCCGGTCGGCAAGCTCATCCTCGGCAGCAATGCCCAGCGGGTGCTCCTCGACGCTCCGTGTCCGGTGCTGGCCGTGAAGGCCGAAGAAGGGGAGGACTGAGGTGACTTCGACACGCAGCAAGAAGCTGTGCCTCGCACAGCAGCCCGACGCCGACGAGATGCTGAGCAGAGATCCCTTCGCACTGCTGGTGGGCATGCTGCTCGACCAGCAGATCCCGATGGAGCGTGCGTTCGCGGGTCCGGTCGCGATCGCGAAACGGATGGCCGGCCCGTTCGACCCGTCCACGGTCGCGCACTACGACCCGGACGCGTTCGTCGAGGTGGTGGCCGGCCCGCCGGCCGTGCACCGGTTCCCGACCGCGATGGCCGCCCGGATCCAGACCCTGGCCAAACACCTCGACGAGGAGTACGGCGGTAACGCCTCGGCGCTGTGGTCCGATGTCAAGTCAGGGGACGACCTGCTGGCCAGGCTGTCCGCCCTGCCGGGGTTCGGTGCGCAGAAGGCGAAGATCTTCGTCGCGCTGCTCGGCAAGCAGCTCAAGGTCCGTCCGCGCGGCTGGCGCGAGGCGTCCGAGCCGTACGGCGAGGACGGCGCGTACAAGTCGGTCGCGGACGTGATCGACGTGGCGTCGTTGGTGAAGGTGAGGCAGTTCAAGCAGGAGCAGCAGCTGGTCCAGCAACGCGTCGTGGCCCGGCCGCTGCGGCGGACCCGCAACGGCTGAGGACGGTCCGGCACACGACTCGGTGAACGTCGAAGTACTCAGGCCTCCACCGCCGCGGGCACGCCCGGGCAGTGGAGGCCTCGGTACGTCGTTCGGGGGGTCGCGGCACGCTCGGGCTTGGTCCGCGGATTACAATGTAGTGTTGCCGCCGCCTGACCAGCGAGCAGCCGCAGACAGTCGTACCCAGAAGCCAGCATCACCAGCACCATCAACGTCGTACCGCCGTACTACAAACCCTGCGTCAGACGAGAGGTAATTCGTGTCGTCCAGCTCGTCCGAGAACCTTCCCGCCGAGTCAGCCCGGGCAGTGCCCGCCACCGCCCGCAGCACGGCTCCGAGGACCAGCGCCCGAGTGACCGACCCCGCGGCCAAGAAGGCCGCTGCCAAGAAGGCCGCGGCCAAGCCGGCCGCCGCCACCAAGGAGGACGGTATCCCCGCGAAGAAGGCCGCCGCGGCCAAGAAATCGTCGCCGGCGAAGAAGGCCGTCCCTGGCAAAGTCACCGAGGCGGGGTTGTCGATCGATCCCAAGACCGGCAAGCCGCGCTCGCTCGACGAGGTTGACGAGTCCGACTTCAAGCCCGACGCGGTGCAGGGCCTGGAGAAGGAGCTGACCGAGGACGAGGGCTTCGTCGTCTCCGAGGCCGACGAGACCGACGAGCCCGAGCAGCAGGTCATGGTCGCCGGCGCGACCGCCGACCCGGTGAAGGACTACCTGAAGCAGATCGGCAAGGTCCCGCTGCTGAACGCCGAGCAGGAGGTCGAGCTCGCCAAGCGGATCGAGGCCGGCCTGTTCGCCGAGGAGCAGCTGGGCGACGAGGCCGCGAAGCTCAAGGACAAGGTCCGCGACGAGTACGACTGGATCTCCGAGGACGGCCGGCGCGCGAAGAACCACCTGCTGGAGGCCAACCTGCGCCTGGTGGTGTCGTTGGCCAAGCGCTACACCGGCCGCGGCATGCTGTTCCTGGACCTGATCCAGGAGGGCAACCTCGGTCTGATCCGCGCGGTGGAGAAGTTCGACTACACCAAGGGCTACAAGTTCTCGACGTACGCGACCTGGTGGATTCGGCAGGCGATCACCCGGGCGATGGCCGACCAGGCCCGGACCATCCGGATCCCGGTGCACATGGTCGAGGTCATCAACAAGCTGGCCCGGGTGCAGCGGCAGATGCTGCAGGACCTCGGTCGCGAACCCACTCCGGAGGAGCTCGCCAAGGAGCTCGACATGACCCCGGAGAAGGTCATCGAGGTGCAGAAGTACGGCCGTGAGCCGATCTCCCTGCACACCCCGCTCGGTGAGGACGGCGACTCCGAGTTCGGCGACCTGATCGAGGACTCCGAGGCGATCGTGCCGGCCGAGGCGGTCTCGTTCACGCTCCTGCAGGAGCAGTTGCACGCGGTTCTGGACACGCTGTCCGAGCGCGAGGCCGGCGTCGTGTCGATGCGCTTCGGCCTAACGGACGGCCAGCCGAAGACCCTGGACGAGATCGGCAAGGTGTACGGCGTGACCCGCGAGCGGATCCGTCAGATCGAGTCCAAGACGATGTCGAAGCTCCGCCACCCGTCCCGTTCGCAGGTCCTGCGGGACTACCTGGACTGATCGATGACCCAGGTGATCGCCGGCGCCGTCGCGCTGGCGATCCCTGTCCTCGACACGGCTTCACTGGCCGCCGCCGTGCTCACGGCGGCGGCCCTGCTGTTCACCCTGCTGCTGGTCGCCCGCGCCTCCGCGCCGGCGACCACTCCGTTGCGGGCGATCGCCTCGTCGGTCCGGCACCGCGCGGAGGAGACGGCGTTCCTCCGTCTCCGCGACCCGGACGCGTCCGGCCGTCCCCGCCCACGAGCCCCCGGACAGTAGTGCCTGCTCTCGCGCGCTCACTGTTCCTTCTCACTCGTGGAGTTCTGTCATGCCTGCTTTCCTCGAGGCGCCGGTCGCCGGTGCCTACCACCTGATCACCGCCCTCGTCACCGCGATCGAACCGCTCACCGGCGCGTACGCAGCCGTGACCGCGATCGTCCTGTGCACTCTCGCCGTACGCCTGCTGCTCCTGCCGCTCAGTGTCCGCGCCCATCGCGGGATGCGTGCGCGCGCGGCTCTCATGCCCCAACTGAAGGTCCTCACCGATCGGCACCGGAACGATCCGGAGCGGCTGCAGCGTGAGATCGCCAAGCTGCAGGCGGACTCCGGGACCACCGTGTTCGCCGGGTTCCTGCCGACGCTCGCGCAGTTGCCGTTCTTCTGGCTGATGTACACGTTGTTCTCGCGCGCGATGGTCGCGGGGGAGTCGAACCAGTTGATCAGCGGAAGCCTGCTCGGCGCACCGCTCGGCCTGCACTGGCCGGTCGTCACCGCGACGCCGGCGTTCCTCGCGCTCGCCGTACTGCTCGCCGTGGTCGCGTTCTTCTCCGCCCGCCTGCAACTGCGCCAACTGGACGAGACCGCGACCCCGCTGACGCGCCGGCTGGCGCGGCTGCTCCCGTTCGGCACGCTCGCGACCGCGGCGTTCGTACCGCTGGCCGCCGGGTTGTACCTGCTCACGACCACTACCTGGACCGTGGTCGAACGCACCGTCCTGCAGCGCTGAGAGCAGGCGTTGCGGCCCGCCGGAGCATTCTGCTACCGTATTTATTAAAGCCGGTTGCATAACGATGGGACCTCGATGCACGCGGAGCGGTCGGAGAACCAGGTCGCCTGCCTGCGATTCCTGGCCGGCACCGACGAGGCGCGCACGGTCGGCGTCATCAGCGCGGAGACCGGCCTGTCCCGGCCCACCGTGCACGCCGTCCTCGAGAATCTCCTCGACGCCCGGCTGGTCGTCGCCACCAACCCGTCGACCGCCGGGCCGGGACGTCCCGCCCGCGCGTTCCGCTTCGCCCGGGAGACCGGAGTCGTCGCGGGCGTCGACCTCGGACCGCGCGGCGCCCGGGCAGTCCTCTGCGACCTGTCGGGCATCCGGCTCGGGTACGCCGAGCTGCCGCGGGGCCGGCGTCCGGACCTCTCGCTCGTCCCGCAGGCGTTGCGCGCGGTCGCCGACGAGAACTCGATCGACCTCGGGCGGCTTCGTGGGGTTGGCCTCGCCCTGCCCGGCGTGGTCGAGACCGACGGCCACCTGCGCGCCAGTCTCGCGCTGCCCGAGCTGGTCGGCCTCCCGGTCGCGGACACCCTGTCGCAGGAGCTCGGCTGTCCGGTCGTGGTCGACAACGACATCAAGCTGGCCGCGCTCGCCGAGCAGCGCGGCGGCGCGGGACGCGGGTACTCCGACGTCGTCTACCTCCAGATCGGCCGGCGTGTGTCGGTGGCCATCGTTCTGAACGGGGTCATCCGGCAGGGACGGCACCGGCTCGCCGGCGAGCTCGGTGCGCAGCGAGGGATGCGGTGGACGCGGAACGCTCAGCGCGGGCAGCTGGTCTGGACGTCGCACCCGACGGTCGAGGCCGTGGTGGCCGCGGCGGCCGCGGGCGACTCGGCTGCCCGGGCGGAGATCAAGGAGTTCTGCTCCCAGCTCGCCGGCCGCATCGCCACCGTGCTCCTCGTGGTCGACCCGGAGGTCGTGGTCGTCCGGGGCGGGCTTCCGGAGGACAGCGGTGCGTTCCTTCGTCCGCTGGCGGCCGCGGTCGAGAAGGAGTTGGTGTTCCCCGAGCGCCCGCCGTTCGTCTCCTCGGCCCTCGGCCGCGAGGCCGTGGTGCTCGGGGCGGTCGGCAACGCGTTCGACCGGTTCAGTTCCGGCATCTTCGGGGTCCACGACTACCCGAGTCCGTGGACCCGGCTCACCCACGTCGTAGAGAGGACGAGTACGTGAAGCTAGGAGTCAGCTCATACTGCTTCCGCACGCTGATGGCGAGCGGCGAGATGGACTTGATCGGCGTCCTGGACTGGGTCGCGGCCTCACCCGCCCAGCACCTGGAGGTCGCCGCGATGGACGGCGAGTACTACCTGGAGCACGACGACGTCGTCCGCGACGCGGCCAAGCACGCCGACGAGCTCGGCGTACCGATCGTGAACTACCTGGTCAGCGGCGACCTGCGGACGGCCGACGCCCAGGAGATCGACCGCCTCCGCCGGCAGCTGGATGTCGCGCACCGGTTCGGCGCGCGGATCTTCCGGCACGACGTCGCGCCCTGGGCCTGGCGCGAGCAGGACCCGGGGGAGTTCGAGTCGACCTTCGAGCGGGTCGTCGAGGGCTGCCGCGCGGTCGCCGACCACGCGGCGGACCTGGGCATCGTGTCGACGATCGAGAACCACGGCTTCTACATGAACGGCGGCGACCGGCTGGCCCGGCTGGTGCACGCGGTGGACCGCCCGAACTTCCGGGTCACCCTCGATCTCGGCAACGGGCTCTGCGTCGGCGAGGTGCCCGGCAAGACCGCCGCCACCCTGCTCGACGTGGCGGCGTCCGTCGGCGTCAAGGACTTCCACATCCGCCGCTCGGCGGGTGACGGCTGGCTGAAGACACTGGCCGGTGACTACCTGCTCGGCACCGTCGCCGGCCACGGCGACGTGGACCTGGCGGGCCTGCTGGCACTGGTCGGCACCAAGCCCGACCTGCCGGTCAGCCTCGAGTTCGAGGGTTTGGAGTCGACTCCGGACGCCATCGAGCGCTCGCTCAAGAACATCCTCCGACTGGTGGGAGCTGCCTGACATGACAACCCGAATCGCAGTCATCGGAGTGGGCGCGATCGCGACCCAGCACCTGCTCGCGTACCAGGCCAACCCGCAGGCCGAGCTGGTCGCGGTCTGCGACATCGACCGGACCCGCGCCAAGGCGCGTGCCGACGAGTTCGCCGTACCCAAGGCCACGGACGTCGTCGAGGAGGTCCTGGCCGATCCCGACGTCGACGCCGTGAGCATCTGCGTCCCCAACCTGCTGCACGCGTCGATCGCGGAGGCGGCGCTGCGGGCCGGTAAGGACGTGCTGGTCGAGAAGCCGATGTCGGTGACGGTCGCGGAGGCCGAGGCGCTGGTCCGGGCCACCCAGGAGACCGGCCAGGCCCTGCAGATCGGCTACGTACGCCGCTTCGCCCCGAACGCCCTGGTGACCAAGCGTTTCCTGGACGCGGGGGAGTTCGGTGACATCTACGCCGCGCGGGCCACGATCATCCGGGCCGCCGGCAACCCCGGTGGCTGGTTCGGCGACGTCGGGGTCTCCGGCGGCGGCCCGCTGATCGACCTGGGCGTGCACATCATCGACCTGTGCTGGTACCTGATGGGCATGCCGGCCGCGGTCTCCGCGTCGGGCGCGACGTTCTCGACGCTCGGTGCCCGGGACAACATCCAGCACCTGTCCCGGTACCGGGCCGCGTCGGCGTCGCGGGTGAACAACGTCGAGGACTACGCGACCGCGCAGATCCGGTTCGAGGGCGGGGCGGTCCTCGACGTCGACACGTCGTACTCGCTGCACGCGCGGAACTCGACCAGTGTGAAGATCCACGGCGACAAGGGCGGCGCGGAGATCGAGCCCGAGCTGCTGATGATCACCGAGCGGCACGACACTCTGCTGCACGTGCAGCCGCAGATCGACTCGCTCGGCTTCGACTTCACCGTCGGGTTCGCCAACCAGATCGACCACTTCCTGCGGATCTGCCGGCGGGAGATCCCGGCCGACGCGACCGCGGAGCAGGGCCTGGAGATGGCCCGGATCCTGACGGCGATCTACGAGTCCGCCCGGATCGGCGCCGAGGTAGCCATCACCCGGTGACCAGGCGCCGTGGCTGAGCCTGGCCGGGGCGGGCCGGGTTCGGCCACGGTTCGGGGCCTGACTCGGTGCCTGACTCGGGCCCGGCTCAGCTTCGATTGAGGCGGGCCTCGATGCCGTCGAGTGTGCGGGCGAGGCCGTAGGTGAAGCTGTCCTCGCCGCCGGCTTCGAGATCGGTGTCGCTGTTGGCGGCGTAGAGCGCCCGCATGTGCGGATACGGCTCGGCGGCCCTGACCGCGGCCGGCCAGACCTCGGACTGCCAGGCCGCCATGTCCTTGCCGGAGCGCTTCAGCTTGCTGACGGTCGCGGCCTCGACCGAGGCCACGCCGATCACGTAGCCGAGCACGGTGTTGGCGGCCTGGTCCGCCTCGATCAGCTCGAAGCCGGCGGTGCGGTAGATCCCGAGGATCCGGTCCGAGATCCGCATCAGGTTCGGGCCGAGGTAGTTCATGCCGACGTCGGCGAGCGTCGGCGCGACCCACGGGTGCCGGACGATCATCGCGCGGACACTGCGGGCAGCCGTCTCCGCCGCGTCCCGCCACTGGGCCGGCTCGGTCACCTCGGGTACGTCGATCTCGCCGTACACCTCGTCGACCGCGAGCTCGAGCAACTCGTCCTTGTTCGCGACGTGCCAGTAGACCGCGGTCGCGACCGCGCCGAGCGCCGTCCCCAGCTTGCGCATGGTCAGTGCGTCCAGGCCCTCGGCGTCGAGCAGCTTGATCGCCTCGGCGACGATCTGCTCCTGACTCAGCGCCGGCTGCTCGCGCCGGCGACCGCGCTTGGGCCGCGTCCAGACGGACGTGTACTCCTCGGTCGGCATCCCGCCACCTCCTCGTGGGAGTTCACCCTACCGCATTTCCTGAACGACGTGCAGGACTTGACCGCTGTTCAATTGGCGTTGCACACTGTTCAGGCAAACTGCACACCGTTCAATTCTGAGGAGGTGCGTGATGACCGCTCGTCATCCGCGTCGGTGGCTGATTCTGATCGTGCTCTGCCTGAGCACACTGGTCCTGGTGCTGGACAACGGTGTGCTGAACGTGGCGATCCCGGTTCTGACCGAGGACCTGGGGGCCACCGCCCAGGAGATCCAGTGGATCATCGCCAGCTACATCCTGGTCTTCGCCGGCCTGCTGCTGACCGCGGGCAGCCTGTCCGACCGGTACGGCCGGAAGAAGGTGATGATCGCCGGCCTGGCGATCTTCGGGGTCGCCTCACTCGTCGCGACGTACGCCGGAAGCCCGGAGATGCTGATCACCGGGCGAGTGCTGATGGGGATCGGCGGGGCGGTGGTGATGCCGAGCACGCTGTCGGTGCTGATCACCGTGTTCGACGACGAGGAGCGCCGCAAGGCGATGTCGATCTGGAGCTCGGTGCTGATGGTCGGCCTGATCGGCGGCCCGGTGCTGGGCGGGGCGCTGATCGCGAAGTTCTGGTGGGGTTCGGTCTTCCTGATCAACGTGCCGGTCGTGGTGATCGCGATCGCCGCGGCGCTCATCTGGATGCCGGAGTCGAAGGCGCCGTGGCGTAAGCCCGACCCGGTCGGGGCGGTGCTGTCAATGATCGGGCTGGTCGCGCTGGTCTGGGTGATCATCGAGCTGCCCGAGCACGGGATCTCCTGGCCGATGCTGGCGGTTGCGGTCGCGGGTCTGGTCGCGTTCCTCGTCTGGGAGGTGCGGACGCCGGTGCCGATGGTGCCGCTGCAGTTGTTCCGGGACCGCAACTTCAGCGGCGGCAGCCTGTCGCTGGTGCTGCTGCAGATCGCCAACGGCGGGCTGATTCTCGCGCTGACGCAGTACATGCAGTTCGTGCTCGGCTTCTCGCCGACGAAGGCCGGGCTGGCGATGGCTCCGATGGCGCTGGGCGTGATCGTGGTGAACGGCCTTGGCGCGACGCTCGGTCAGAAGATCGGCAACCGGCCGATGACGGTGGCCGGACTGGTCGGGCTAGCCGGTGGGTTCGCGGTGATGTCGACGCTGTCCGCCGACGACGGGTTCGGCATGGTGACGATCGCGCTGCTGATCTTCGGCGTCGGCGCCGGTCTGGCGCAGCCCGCGGCCACCGCCGCGCTGATGGGTGCCGTCCCGCACGAGCACGCCGGCGTCGGCTCCGCGCTGAACGACACCGTGCAGCAGGCCGGCGCGGCGCTCGGCATCGCGATCCTCGGCAGCGCGCTGGCGAACAACTTCACCGCCACGATGCCGGACAGCACGCCAGAGGCCGCCCGCGGCTCGATCGGCGAGGCGCTGGCAGTGGCCGGCACCACCGGCGACAGCGCCTTGGCCGACCTCGCCAAGAACGCCTTCGCCCAGGCGATGTCCGGCACCTTCGTGGTCAGCGCCTTCGCCGTCCTCGGCAGCGCCTTGATCGCCTTCGCCCTCATCCGCGACAAGAAGACCACCCCACCCACCCCCGACGCAGAGCAAGAAACAGTCGCCGTCAGCTGACCACGACAGCCGGTCCTCGGTCGCACATGTTTCGGGGGCTGGGGTGTTTACCTGTTGGTCATGAATGGTCTCGACTGTTGCGGCATGAGTACTCCTGATCTGGTGCGTGAGCTCGGGTTTCGTGTCCTCGACGAGGAGGACGACGACCCGGTGCTGCTGCGGGCCGACGGTACGCCGGTCGACACCTGGCGCGAGGGTTATCCGTACGGCGAACGCCTGCCGCGCGAGGTGTACGACCGGGACAAGCGGCTGCTGCAGATCGAGTTGCTCAAGCTGCAGTACTGGGTGAAGCGGTCGCAGCAGAAGCTGGTGATCGTGTTCGAGGGCCGGGACGCGGCCGGCAAGGGTGGCACGATCAAGCGGTTCATGGAGCACCTGAACCCCCGCGGCGCGCGGATCGTCGCGCTGGAGAAGCCGACCGAGCGCGAGCAGACCCAGTGGTACTTCCAGCGGTACGTCGAGCACCTGCCGGCCGCGGGGGAGATGGTGCTGTTCGACCGGTCCTGGTACAACCGCGCCTGCGTCGAGCGGGTGATGGGGTTCTGCAGCCAGGACGAGTACGAGGAGTTCATGCGGCAGGCGCCGGAGTTCGAGCGGATGCTGGTCCGGTCGGGGATCCGGCTGGTGAAGCTGTGGTTCTCGGTGTCCCAGGCCGAGCAGCAGACCCGGTTCACGATCCGGCAGATCGACCCGGTCCGGCAGTGGAAGCTGTCGCCGACCGACCTCGCCTCGCTGGACAAGTGGGCGGACTACACCGAAGCCAAGGAGGCGATGTTCCACTACACCGACACGCCGCACGCGCCGTGGACCGTTGTCAAGAGCAACGACAAGAAGCGGGCCCGGCTCGAGGCGATGCGGCACGTGCTGAGCCTGCACGACTACACGGACAAGGACCACGAGCTGGTGGGCCGTCCGGACCCGAAGATCCTCGGGCCGGCCGCCGAGGTCCTGGAGCACGGCGAGTCGGCGAACCGGGTGTTCCCGGTGCTCTAGTCGGACCCGGTCCGCTCACCGATCAGCGGCAGGTGCACGGTGAAGGTGGCGCCGTGTCCCGCAGTGTCGGTGACGACGACCCGGCCGCGGTGCGCGGCCACTAGGGCGGCCACGATCGACAGTCCCAGGCCGGAGCCTCCGGTCGCGCGGGTGCGGGCCGAGTCGGCGCGGTAGAAGCGCTCGAAGACGCGCGCCTTCTGCTCCCGGTCCAGTCCAGGACCGGTGTCACTCACCTCGAGGATCGCCTCGCCGCCGCGGGTGCCGACGGACACCGTGATCGGTGCCTCGACCGGCGTGTGGTGCAGCGCGTTGCTGACCAGGTTGCCGAGCACCTGACGCAGGCGCGCCTCGTCACCCGCGACCACCGGCGCCTCGGACACCGGCAGGATCTTCAGCGAGATGTCCCGGTCCGGCTGCACCGCCTGGGCGTTGTGCAAGGCATCGGCCGCGATCGGCAGCAGGTCGACCGGCTCGAGCTTCAGCGGGCGCTGCTGGTCGAGCCGGGCGAGCAGCAGCAGGTCGTCGACGAGCAGGCCCATCCGCTTGGCCTCGTCCTCGATCCGCCGCATGGTGTCCGGATCGGTGGCGCCGCCGCGCTGCCGCGCGAGCTCGGCGAACCCCCGGATCGACGTCAACGGCGTCCGCAGTTCATGGGAGGCGTCCGCGACGAATCTCCGCATCCGGTCCTCGGACTGCCGCGCCGCGTCCTCCGACCGGCGGGCGGCGTCCTCGGAACGGCGGGCGGCGTACTCCGACGCGGTGCGCTGGGCGAACGCCGTCTCGATCTGCCCGAGCATCTGGTTGAGCGCAACCGACAACCGCCCGACCTCGGTCCGCGGATCGCGTTGCGGGACCCGCCGGCTCAGATCGCCGCCCGCGATCGCGACCGCGGTGTGCTCGACGTCCTCGAGCCCGCGCAGACTGCGCCGTACGACGACGGTCCCGAGGCCGGCCAGCAGCACCAGCAGGATGACGCCGGCCGCGGCCTGGATCCCGACCAGGCCCTGGATCGTCCGGTCGACGTCCTTCAGGCTCTGGGCGACCATCATCGACCCCTTGCCGTTGTCGAGCGGTACGGCGAGCACCCGCCAGGTGGCTCCGCCGGACACCGCGTCGACGTCGAAGGCTTTCCCGTCGAGCGCCCGGACCTGGTTGAGGGTGAGGGTCGGCAGTTTCGGCAGCGGCTCGGTCTCGGCCAGCCGCGCACCGAACGGACCTTCGTCACTGCTGCCGTCGGAGTCGTTGAACTGGACCACGAACTGGCTCGGCAGCGGTCGCCTGGGCCCGGGCGGCAGCGGCCGCCGGTCGGCCGGGATCCGGTCGATCTGGACCGCGGTCTCCCGCAACTGCTGGTCCACGCGGTCGATCAGGAAGCCACGCATGATCGTCGTCGCCACCACGCCCGACGCGACCAGCGCCACCACCACCAGCGTCAGGAGTACGACGACGATGGTGATCCGCAGGGGATACCGGTCGGTGAAACGCCGGTGGCCGAGCTGCATCAGTTGGGCCCTCGTGGGGTCCGCAGGACGTAGCCGACGCCGCGGACGGTGTGCAGCAGCTTCTGGTCGCCGGTGTCGACCTTGCGGCGCAGATACGACATGTACGACTCGACCACGCCGGCGTCGCCGGCGAAGTCGTAGTTCCAGACCGCGGACAGGATCTGGCCCTTGGACATCACCCGCTCGGCGTTCTCGAGCAGGCAGCGCAGCAGCTTGAACTCGGTCAGCGAGAGCTGGACCGCCTGGCCGGCCTTGAAGACCTCGTAACTGTCCTCGTTCAGCTCCAGGTCGGCGTAGCGCAGTACGGCGGCCTCGGTCGCGGCCTGCTCGCGGTGACCGGAGCGCCGCAGCAGCGCGCGGACCCGGGCGACCAGTTCGTCCAGGCTGAACGGCTTGGTGACGTAGTCGTCGCCGCCGGTCTGCAGTCCGAGCACCTTGTCCTCGACCGCGTCGCGCGCGGTGAGGAACAGCACCGGTACGTGCCGGTCCTCACCGCGCAGCCGGCGGACCACCTCGAACCCGTCCAGGCCGGGCATCATCACGTCCAGCACGACCAGGTCGGGCTCCACCTCGCGCGCCTTGCGCAGCGCCTCGGCGCCGTGGGTCGCCGTACTCACGTCGTACCCGGCGAAGCGCAGACTCGCGGACAGCAGTTCGACGATGTTGGGCTCGTCGTCGACCACCAGCAGATGCGGGCTCATGCCCTCAGTGTGCCGGGCTCACCCGTGGGAAGCCTGGAAGCTTCCTGGCAATCGGCTGTGAGTCGCGATCGGCTGTGAGTCGTCAGCGCGGACCGCGGCCGAAGCCCCACTTCTCCCGGGCGGCCTCGCGGACCGTGCCGTCGTTGACCGACGTGGCGGTCGCCTTGCCGTCGGCCACCACCGCCGTGACCATGACGGTGTTGCCGGTCTTCACGTCGTCGATGCCGTCCCGGGCGGCGTTCACCAAGGTGTCCTCGGTCAGGGTGTAGGTCCGGCTGTAGCCGTCCTCGCTCTTCACCGTGAGCGACTCCGTGCTGACCGCGGTGACCTCGCCGCGCTGGGTGGCGACGGTCTGGTAGGTCCCGTCGTCCTTCTTGACCACGAACTCGCCGTGCAGCGCGCCGCCCAGGCCGAGCATGCCACGGTGTCCCGGACCGCCACGCTCACCCGGCTTGTCCGGAGTGGTCGACGGGGTGGACGGCGAGGCCGAGGGGGACGGCGTAGGGGCCGGGTCAGCGGTGCTCGAGGCCCACGCGACTCCGCCCGCCACTGTGGTGGCGACCACCGCCGCGGCCGTCCCGGCCAGCCGCCAGCGGTTCTCGATGAGCTTCTGGTACGACGCCATGCTGAATACCTTCCGTACTGCGTGCCAGGCCGAGCACCTGGCACTGGTTCTCTCACCCTGCACCGGCAACCTTGGACGAGGCTCCGGTGCGCCTGAGAAAACCCTGGCAATCGGCCCACCACGCAGGGTGGTCAGACCAGGAACAGCACGGCGACCAGCCAGACGGCCGCGGCGAGCGACGCGCCGATGAACTCGATCAGGATCGACAGCCCGGTCGCCCGGAGCGCGTGCTTGGTCGACGTCCAGGCGTGCTCGTGGGCGCCGAGCCGCTGCCGTTCGGACAGGTAGACCCCGAGCGGGAAGCCGACGAACATGCCGACCACCGGGATCACGAAGAACCCGACGATGCCGAGGACGACGCCGACGAACATCGACCGCCGGGGCACCCCGGACTCCCGGAGCCGTCGCTCCGGTACGACGTACTTGACCACCTGGCTGGCGCCGATCAGGACGACCGCGGCGGCCAGCACGGTCCACCCGGTGGCGCTCTGCACCTCCAGCGCCCAGATCAGGATCGCGGCCAGGCTCAGCAGCGCGCCGGGGAGGATCGGGATGACGATGCCCAGGATGCCGACGAAGATCGCCACCCCGACGAGGAACGTCGCAACACTGTTCACACGGCCACTCTGCCGCACAACCGGGCCCTTAGGGTGGGCACATGCCCCAGTTGCATGAACTCGTCACCGCGCTCGCCGCTCCCTGGGTGGTCCTGTCGCCGCGCTCCGGCCAGCTGACCGGCACCGGCGCCGAGGGGGTCTACGCGCAGGACCGGCGGATCCTGTCCCGGCTGACCGTCACGATCGACGGCGAGCCGCCGGTCCCGGTCCATGTCGACGAGCGCTCGGCCTCGGTGCACGAGTACGCCGCCGTCGTCGAGGGGCTGGGGGACGCGACCCGGCACGACCCGACCGTGACGCTGCACCGCACCCGCGAGCTCACCACCGCGGGCCTGACCGAGCGGATCCGGCTGGTGAACCGGTCCCGCGTGCCGGTCGAGTGCCGGCTGGACGTTGCCCTCGGCACCGACCTGGCCGGTACGGCGGCGGTCCGCAGCGGCGCCGCCGCCGACCTGCCCGAGCTCAGCCCGGTCGACGAGGGCTCCGGCCGCCTGCACTGGGACAACTCGGGGACCCGGGTGACCGCCCGCGCCGAGCCCGGCCTGAGTACGACGCCCCGGGTCGAGCCGGGGGAGGAGTTCGTCGTCACCGTCGAGATCACCGCCGACATCCCGAAGGGCGCGACCGGCTTCAGCATCGACCCGCCGGCCCGTCCGGCACGCTACGACCTCGGCATCGAGTGCGACGACCGGCGGGTGGACCGGTGGGTGACGCGGTCGCTCGACGACCTGCGGGCCTTGCAGCTCGGGGCCGGGGACGACCGGTACCTCGGTGCCGGCCCGCCCTGGTACCTGACGCTTTTCGGCCGCGACTCGCTGATCTCCGCCGGCATGCTGATCCCGGTCGACCCCGAGCTCGCCGCGGGTACGCTCCGCGCCCTGGCCGCCAGGCAAGGCACCCAGGTGGACCCGGAAACAGCCGAGCAGCCCGGCAAGATCCCGCACGAGCTGCGCGACGAGCTCGCCGACCACGGTGGCGGCCTGGTCCTGCCGCCGGTGTACTACGGGACGCATGACGCGACCCAGCTGTGGATCACCACGCTGCACAAGGCCTGGCGCTGGGGCATGCCGTCGGACCAGGTCCGCGACCTGCTGCCGAACCTGCGGCGAGCGCTGTCCTGGATGAAGGAGTACGGCGACCCGGACGACGACGGCTTCCTCGAGTACGTCGACGAGTCGGGTCATGGCCTGGCCAACCAGGGCTGGAAGGACTCGTTCGACGCGGTCCAGTGGCCCGACGGCACGCTGGCCGCGGCCCCGATCGCGCTGTGCGAGGTGCAGGGCTACGCGTACGCCGCCGCCGTCAGGGGAGCCGAGCTGCTCGAGGCGTACGGCGAGTCCGGCGACGAGTGGCGCGAGTGGGCCGCCGCCCTGCAGGAGCGGTTCCGCGACACGTTCTGGGTCGACGGCTACCCGGCCATCGCCCTGGACGGCGAGAAGAACCCGGTCGCCGGCCGGGCGTCGAACATGGGCCACCTGCTCGGCACCGGGCTGCTGGACGCCGAGGAGGAGCTGGCGGTCGCCGACGTACTCGCGGGAGACGACCTGGACAGTGGCTTCGGGCTGCGCACGTTGTCGACGGCAATGACCCGGTTCAACCCGCTCGGGTACCACACCGGCAGCGTCTGGCCGCACGACACCGCGATGACGATCGAGGGCCTGTTCGCGACCGGACACGCTGCCCGCGCGTCGTCGTACGCCGCGGGGCTGATCCGGGCCGCGGAAGCCTTCGAGTACCGGCTGCCCGAGCTGTTCGGCGGGCGGGGTCTGCAGGAGGAGTCGACCCCGACGCCGTACCCGTTGTCGTGCCGTCCGCAGGCGTGGGCGGCGGCTTCGGCGGTCGCGGTCGTGGTGGCGGCGCTGGGGATCGAGCCGGACGTGCCCGGTGGCACCCTCGTGCTGAACCCGGCGGACTCGATGCCGTGGAAGGCGCTCAAGCTCACCGGACTGCGGCTGGGAGACGGCCGTTTGTCCGTCCACTGGCAGGGCGGGAACCTGACAGTGCTGGAGGCCCCGAAGGACCTCCAGCACTGACCGCCCCGTCAGTTGGCCGGTGTCAGCGTCCAGCGTTGGCAGGTGCCGTTCCAGTACGGCCACGTGATGACGTCTGCACCGGCGAGCGCACTGCAGCCGGCCACGTCCATCGATCGCCCGGACTTGTTCTGCAGGATGCTCCAGGACCCGCCGGCGGCGGGTTCGATCCGCCAGGACTGGCAGTCGGCCGAGTCGTTCGGCGTGATCGGTAGCACTGGTGACCCGTTGCTGCCGGGACAGCCCTCGACGTCGACGTTCTTCTGCGAGTTCGGGTCGTGGATCTGGTAGACGTCGTCACCCTTCGGGACGATCTGCCAGCGCTGGCACGGACTGCCCGCCACCCACTGCCACGTGCGGATGTCCGTGCTCGCCGGATTGGTGCCGCAGTCCTTGATGTCGAGCACGTGGCCGCCGCGGACGGACGCGACCTTGTACCGGCCGCTCAGCGTCTGGCCGGTGAACGCGGGCCGCAGGATCCACTGCTGGCTGGCGTCCGCCGTACAGGTCTGCTGCACGACCGGCACCGCGTCACCGAGCGAGCCGCCCCGGACCGCCGCACACTTGCCGCTGTGCGCGAACCGGAGCCGGACGACGGTGTCGTAGCTGCTGCCCTCCAGGTACTCGACCGTCAACTGCTGGTTGCCGGTCCCCACGCACGGCCACTGGAGCAGGGGTACGTCGTCGCCCAGCAGCCGGTCGTCGACGTCGAGGCAGCGGGCCTTGCCGTCGCCGTTGGCACCGTTGCCGTGGACGGTGTGCACCTCGAACTGCTCGGTGCCGGCGATCTGCGCGAGCCGGAACCGCTGCTGGATGTTGCCGTTGCAGGTGTACTGGTGGATCGGCGCCGCGTCGGCCTGACTCGCTCCGGGCACGTCCAGGCACTTGCTGCTGTGCCGGGCGACCAGTTCGTAGGCGCGGTTGTCGATGTCGAACCGCGGCCCGGTCGTCGCACCCACGCTCTCCTCACGCCATCCCGTCGACGGCGCCGCGAACGACGTACCGCTCGAGGTCAACGTAGAGACGTCGCGTCCACCACCGTCGAGCGCGTACACCAGGGCGACGTCGTCCTTGCGGTCCCCGGTGTAGTCCCCGGCGCTGAGCGCGGCCTTGGCCGGGTCGAGGGCTCCCCGGAACCACTCCGACTCCGCCATCGCCGTACCGCTCGAGGTGAACACGCGCAGGCCGAGGTCGGTCTGGCCGTGCTCGTACATCGCGACGAGGTCGTCGCGGTTGTCGCCGTTGACGTCGGCGACGACCGGCTTGCTCTTCTCCCAGCAGTACGGCCCTTCGTAGAAGGTGACCGGGGTGGTCGCGAACGACGTACCGGCCGACTTCCGCACGGTGACCCGGGTCCGGCACGCGCCGAGGTTGGTCATGTCGACGAGGTCGTCCTTGCCGTCGGCGTCGACGTCCGCGAGCAGGGGAGCACTCCGGTACCACTCACCCGACCCGGCCGCGGTGCTGACCCACTGCACCGGTGTACCGAGGTTGCCGCCACGGAACACCAGCACGCGCCAACTGCCGTTGCCGTTGTCGAGTTGTACGGCGATGTCGTCCTTGGCGTCCCCGTCGACGTCACCGGCGAAGATCCGCGCACCGCTCAGCGGCCAGCCCGCCGAGCCGCTGTGCCAGACCGGCTGCGACGGCGTGTCGTACCGGTTCCCGTCGGACTTCAGCAGGTACGCCGCGATCCGCCGGCCGGCCTCCTCGCGGAACAGCACGAGGTCCGCCCGCTGGTCACCGTCGAAGTCACCCTGGACGGGCCGGGTCCGGTAGAGCGCGAATCCGCCGTTCTCACCCGAGTCCCAGGCGAACGTGCCGGTCTGCAGCCCACCGGGCTTCGACAGCACGTTCCACACGCCGGTGCGACCCCAGCCGTGGTCGAGTACGGCGCTGATGTCCGCGCGACCGTCGCCGTTGATGTCACCGCGAACCCGCGGGATCGGCTGCGGGTTGTCGGAGGCGATCAGGTCGTACGCCGGGCTGACAGTGCTCGCGTTACCGGCTCGATCCACCGCCCGGACGAACAGGCGCCCCTGTGGTCCGGTCACCGGATCCGGCCACACCGTCACCGGCAACTGCGCGGTCCCGTCGGGGCGGGCCTTGATCCGCGACAGCACCTTGTCCTGCTGGAAGCCGTACAGGTACTCCGCGACGTCCGTGTCCGACCCACCTGGTCGCAGGGTCACCACACCCGTGGTCCGCGCCGGGATCCCGGGTTCGCCCTCAGGTGGGAAGTCGGTCGATGCCAACTGCGGCACCGACGGCCGGGTCGCGTCGAGTATGAAGTAGCAGCGGGCGCTCTCCGGACCAAACTCGATGCCGTCGTTGGCCACGTTGTCGTTGCTGCTGGCCACGTAGTAGTACGCGACACCAGCGGCGAGCGCGGTCGGCGGCAGCTGCGGCCAGGCGAACGCGGCACCGGACGTCGTCGTACTGGACAGTGACTGGTAGGCGACCGCCCCGGTGTCTGCGCGGTGGATGGACAGCCGGGTGGTGAGGTTGTCGTTGTCCGGGTCGCTGGCGACCGCTGCGAACGTCGGCGGGGTCAGGCCGCTGACCAGGGTCGGCTCGCTCGCGGTGCCGCACGGACGTGGCCGGGAGAAGTTCACCTTGACCGGGCTGCGCGGCGCGTTGTTGTAGCTGACCACCAGCGCCGCGGTGTTCGGGTGGAACTTCTTCCACTGGTACTTGTTGCCCTCGTCCTTCGCCCGCAGCCCGAACGTCGCCGTTCCCGCGCGGGCGTCGGCGACACCCTGCATCACCGTCTTCACCTTGTCGCTGGTGAACCGCATGGCCATGTCTGGCTGGCCACCGTTCGTCCACGCGTTCCCGCTGGCTTCGGCGAGCTCCCGGATCCAGTGACCCGGCACCGAGTTGTTCCAGGTCAGCGGCTGGCTCGCGTCGATCGCCTTGGTGTGCCACAGCATGGCCGGTGTCGGACTGCCCGACGGCGAGTGGTTGAGCACGATGTCGAAGGCGGCGGACACGACGGTGGAACCGGCCAGCGCCTCGGTCCGGAACTGGAAGTACGACCGGTACCGGACGGCAAGGTCCCACGACAGCCCGACTTTCGCCCCTTCGGCCCGGTCGAAGTTCCAGTACGACTGACCCGGCGCCATCTGGTTGACGTGCGTCCACAGCTGATGGCCGGCCGACCAGGACGGGTCGACGTACACCGGGAACCGGGTCGCGGGCGACGTCAGCAGCGCCCGGTCCGGTACGACGCTGAGTCCGCCGGCCGTCCGCGTGGTCGGGATTGTCACCTGCCTCGAGTCCTGGGAACCGCTGTGCCGGACCGCCTCCGGCGCACCGGTGCTGTCCCACATCACCGCCTTGTCCGCGGCGAACACCGCGGCACCGGTGGAGTCGAGGGCGACCGTCGAGCCGTCCGGCCGGGTCCCGACCCGCAGACCCGTGGTGGCGATACCGAAGTCGACCCGCTCCAGTCGCTGTGCCGCCGCCCGGGTCTTCACCACCAAAACTTGCGCGAACCCGTCGGCCTCGGCCCGCAGCTTCAGGTCGACACCGGGAAACACCTCCGGGTACGTCGCCGTGGCGCCGTCCAGGACGGGCCGCGGCAGCTCGGCCGGCCAGCTCATCCGGAGCTGTCGTCTGCTGGTGCCTAGGGCAACGAGTGCGCGATCGCCGCCCCCGGAGAAGACGAGCTCGGTGACCGTCGCCTCCGGCCGGACCGTCCCGTCCGCCTGCATGCGCAGCGTGGTGTCGACCGGGACCCAGCCCTTTCCGCGTCTGACCCGGACCGGTGCCGGGTGGGCGACCAGCGTGCGCAGGCCGGACGGTTCGGCGTACACCTCACTGCTCTCGGTTCGCAGCTCAGGCAGCTCGACCCGCTCCTTGGGCGGTGCGGGGTCCGCCACCTGCGCCACGACGGGACCGGCGTGGACGATCGGGACGGCCAGGAGGAGTGCGAGGGCGCCGGTGAGCAGCCCACGTCGCCTGCTCACAGACCCCACCCCTCGAAGATGTCCAGGATCCGTTGGATCAGCTGGCCGCCGGGGACGCGGGCTCCGCCAGGAGCCTGCGTGCGGAAGTCCTTGCTGTCGTAGGGCCCCCTCCACTTCGGGGTTCCGTCCGGGTACTGCGTCGGGTGCGGATCGACCTCCTCGACGGTGCCGGGCACCCACTCGTCCGGGTTGTACGGGTCCAGGAACTCCTTGAACATCTCCCGCAGCTGCCGGTCCCGCTCGCCCTGGCGGCGTATCTGCTGTATCTCCTCTTCGGACAGCTTGCGATACTTGTTCTTCGTGTCCGCGGCTTTGCCACGCGACGACGGCTTGTCGGACTTGCCCTTCGACGTCTTCGGTTTCTGCGGCTTGGTCGTTCGGGGTTTCTGTGGTTTCGGTGCCGGCTTGGGCGGTTTCGCCTTCGCCACGTCGGGTTTGCGCACCGGTTTGCGGACCTTGTCGGCGATCTTCTTGTAGATCCACTTGATCCGGTTGACGATCTTGACCTCGAACCGGGTCTCCCGTTTGGCGACCACCTTGATCACGGTCTTGGTGTGCTCCACCCAGCGAACCACCTGCCGGGTGACCTTCTCCCACAGCCAGAGCAGGAAGTTCCAGACCGTCTCGACGATCGTCTCGATCACCTTGACCAGGAACTTCACGATCTCGACCAGCAGCAGGTAGACGATCACCGCGATCACGGCGACGACGACCACCGGGATGACGACCGGGATCGCGATCACGGCCGCCCGGCCGTCGGAGTCGGCGAAGGTGACCGGGTTGTTGTTCGCGTAGGCGTACCCGTTCAGCTGCTGCGGATCGTCGGGGTCGATCACCGGATCGACCGAGATGAACCGCCCGATCGTCGGGTCGTACTCCCGCGCGCCCAGATGGACCAGCCCGGTCCCGGGATCCTCGGTGCCCTTGTGGAAGCCGCGTTGTCCCGGCCAGTCGGCCGGTGCGGCTCCGCGGACCTCGCCGTACGGCGTGGTGCGGCGGCGCTGGACCGACTGGTTCGAGGCGTCCACGGCGATCGTGGGCGTGCCGTGCAGGTCGGTCAGCAGCCAGCTGAGCTTGCCGTTCGTGCGCACGGCCACGACGTCCTCGCCGAACGTGTAGTACCTGGTGCCGTGCAGTTGACCGTCGGTGCCGAGGAGGATCTCGGTCTCGCCGAGGTAGAGCGTCGTACCGGTGCCGTCGCGTCTGAGCAGCCGGTTGCCGTCGCCGTCGTCCACGAACGAGGTGCCCTTGCTGGTGCTCTCGAGCTTGCTCTCGTTGTTCCAGGTCAGCGTCTCGGTGGAGCCGCCCTCGGTTCGGGTGGTGAGGTTGCCGGTGGCGTCGTACCCGAAGCTCTTGGTCGACGTGCCGGCCGGGCCGGTGGTGGTGACGCTCTTCAGCGTGTTGGGCTGTGCCGGGCCGCCGTACGCGTAGGTGCTGGTTGTGGTCGCGCCGGTCGGTGTCACCTTGCGTTCGGTCTGCCGGTTGCCGACCTTGTCGAACGTCCAGCTGTGCCAGTACGGCGCCGGTCCGCCGAGGCCGGCGGCGGTCGGGACGGCCTCGCAGTCACCGGACGACGGCGTCCAGGCCTCGGTCAGCCGGCGCTGGTAGTCGTAGCCGAAGCACTGCGTGTCCGTCGGCTCGCCGGTGGTCGACGACGGCGTGTCGGTGATCTTCTCGATGTTGCCCGCCGGGTCGTACGCGTACTGCGTGTCCGAGATCCGTCGCGGCGAGGTCTCGCGGTCGGTGACGACTCGTGTCAACCGGCGCGTGCCGTACTCGTACTCGAACCGCTGCTGCACCCAGCGGCCACTGTCGGCCCCGAGCGTCAGCACGTCGGTCTCCTCGAACGGCGTGTACGTGTTGTTCCGGACGTAGCTGCCGAGCTCACTGCTCAAAGTGGTGGGCAGACTCTGGTCGTTGTAGCCGATCGACAGCGTCTCCGCGGCCAGGTCACCGGCCTTGGGCAGGCTCCGCGTGGCCACCTTGCCGTCGTCGGTGTAGGTCTGGCTGACGGTGTGCGTGCCGGCGAGCTTGCCTTCACTCGAGGGCAGCGTGACCGACTGCCCCTTGGGCCGCCCAGCCTCGTCGTAGCCGGTGACCGCGGTCGTGTAGGCCTTGCCGTTCACCCAGCGGGTGGTGGAGGTCGGCTTGCCCGCGGACAGCGTGTCGTAGGTCCACTCGATCTGCACCGGCCCGGTCACCGAACCACTGCGCTGCGTCTTCCGTCGTCCGAGGTCGTCGTAGGTGTACGCCGTGGTGACACCCTTCGCGTCCGTGGTCGTCTCGATCTGGTCCACGCTGTTGTAGGTGTACGTCGTCGTACCCCGGTCGGGATCGGACTCGACCGTCCGGCGGCCGCGGACGTCGTACTGGTAGCTCCAGACGTTGCCGGCGGGGTCGGTCAGCGACTTCAGCTGACCGAGCGGGGTGTAGGTGTACTTGGTGCTGTCGTAGCCGCCCGACCAGGTCTCGCCGTGGTAGTGGCGTAGCTCGGTCAGCCAGCCGCGGGCGTCGGTGATCCGGGTCGTGGGCGCCTGGCCCTGCGGCGGGTCGATGCTCTGCCGGGTGGCCGTGACCTGGTGACCGGTCCGGTACCGCTCCTGCCCCTCGGACCGGAAGATCTGTGCGGTCGGGCGCTCGGCGCCGTCCCAGACCGTGACCTCCTGCTTCGGTACGACGGCGTCGTCGACGTACAGGATCTCCTGGCTCGGCGGGCCCTCGGCGTAGTACGGACCGGACAGGATGCTCTGCTTGCCGCGGCTGTCGTAACGGTAGTCGGTGACGAGTCGTCCACCGGCCGGTGTGGCCTCCTGGGTCTGGCGGAGCCGTTGCAGGCCGTCGTACAGCTCGTAGACGACGTCGTAGCGGTTGTCGCCGAGCCGAGTCTTGGTGACGACCGCGGACGAGGCGTCGCCGCGCAGCAGGTACTCGAATTCGACGTCGGCCGGGCTGGTGGCCTTCGGGTGACCCGGGTTCCAGACCTTCGCGGTCCGGCCGAGCGGGTCGAGCGCGGCCTCGGCACGGGTGCCGTCCGCCTGGGTGGTCGCGATCTGCTCACCCCAAGCCGGCTCGTACTCCTCGCTCGCCTGCAACCCGTTGGGAGCGGTCTCGGTCATCTTCGTCACCGGACCGTACGACGGTGTGAACGACGTCCGCACGGTCTGGTTCAACGCGTTGCTCATGCTGGTCCGCCGGCCGTACTCGTCGTACGTCGCAGTGAACACCGTCTCGTACGTCGGCTTGCCGGCGCTGTCGAAGCCGGACAGCCGCTCGCCCTTCGTCGGCACGCCCCGGGTCGGTGCCGCCGTGTGCGAGGTGGCGCCGTCGTAGTACATCCGCTCGTCGCTCAGGACCTGCGTGTTCGTCCACGTCTTGTCACAGCCGACGGCGACGGTCTGCTCACGCGCCTGGAGCTCCTGCAGTCCGGTCGCCGCGTTCTCGGTGTACTCGTACCGCGTGCAGGTGTCGTCGTTGGCCGTCGTGGTGTCGTTGCCGTGGTGTTTCCACACCAGCCGGCCCTTGGCGTCGTACTCGTGCTGGTTCGTGACGTTCAGCGTGCCACCGTCGATCGACTGGTACTGCTTCACCCCCTTCTGCCCGGTGAGGTACGCGTACCGGGTGCCCCACGGCCGGGTCTCGACCGCGGTCGGCTCCGGCGAACGCCAGTAGTCGTTGATGGTCTTGTTCACGATCGACGTGCCGGCGAACGTCAACTGCTCGCGGACCTGGCCGGAGAACTCGTCCAGGTCGTCGACGGCCGTCCCGGTCGAGTCGGTGATCTTCACGTCCCGCGGCGTACCGTCGGCCTTCCGGTCACCGTGCATGCCCCGGTAGTAGAGCGTCTCGGTCACCGACCGGGTCTCGTTGGCGGCGCCCTTGGTCACCCGCACCTTCCCGTACCCACGCCACTGGTTCCAGGTGTGCGTGGTCGTGTCGGCGAGTCCGTCCTGCTCGTTGTAGTGCCAGGCCGGCGTGCTCAGGTACTCGACCTTGCTGGTCACCGGCACGGGCGCGGCCGGCACGCTCGTGGCCGCGCTCCGGTCGGTCTCGGTCGCCTCGGTCACGACGTACTTGTGGAACCAGTCCTGCCGCTCGCCCTGGTCCGGCGGCGTCCATCGTTGTGGGTGGCAACGACGGTTGTTGTCGGCCGGGTTCGGCAGGCTGCCCGCGGTGCAGTCCTTGGGGGAGTAGGTGACGGCCAGGTCGCCACCGGTCCCGTACTTCACCGCGCTGACGCGGTACCAGACCATGCTCGGCAGGTTCGGGTTCGCCGGGTCGACGCGGTTGTCCAGACCGACCCCGTCGAAGTTGGTCTCCGGCATCTGCAGGTCGCCACCGACCAGACCGGTCTGCGTGACCGCCTCCAGCCACAGCGCCCGGCCGGTGGTCGCGCCGTTGGTGTACTCGTGCCGCAGCGACCACGACTGCACGTCGGTGAACGCCGTACCGCGCAGCACCTGCGTGGTCACCTTGCTCAACCGCTTCTGGCTCCAGAACGTCGGGTTGAAGTGGTTGTTGCAGTTCGTCGTACTCGTGCAGTTCAGGTCCCACGGCGTGTCCGGGTACGACGCCGGCTGCGACGGACCGCAGCCGACGCCCACGCACCGCTCCACGGTCGTGAACAGCACCTTGCCGACCGGGCTCTGGGTGTAGACCTGGCCGTCACGCTGGCCGTACTCGATCCGGTTCAGCGTGCTGTTGCGCACGTACTCGCTCACCGTCGTCGCGGTCATGTTCCGCGCGTAGCGGTTCGTCTCGACGTCGTAGTACAGGCTCATGGTGTTGCCGTGCCGGTCGACCACGTAGTCGAGGTTCCAGCGGTAGGCCTGCTGGCACCACGAGTCCGCGAACGCCGGCTTGTTGCACTGCTCACCGTTGTTGTTGCCGTACACCGGCATCGTCATCGTGGACCGGGTCTCCGGCTTGCCGGACGACCAGCCGGGCAGGCGGTTCCGGCCGAAGTAGTACTTGGTCCCGTCCTTGGCCGTGACGCGCCAGTACTCACCCTTCTCCGCGGCCAGCAGACCCTGGTCGCCGTTGGCCGTTCCCCACAGCTTCTCGACCACGGTGCCGTCGTCGCCACGCAGGCGCCACGTCTCCGACGTACTCGTCCTCGACACCAGGAAGAGGTCACCGGACTTGCCGCTCATCGACAGGTTGGCGTTCTCGCTGGCGAAGCACAGGTCGCCGGTCTTGCGGGAGCCCTGGTTGCCGGCATCCTTCGAACAGCTCTTGTAGCGCCGCTCGATCGCCCCGGCGCCGGCGATGTCGAACCCCTGGCCGACCACGGAGACCTGGTTGTTCGTTGCCGACGTCAACCCGTCCAGGGACGAGGACGAGTACTGCAATGCGACCGTCGGTTGCGGACCGCCCATTCCCGGCGGCGCGTCCATCGGCAGCTGCCACTCGAACGCACCCGACTGCCCGCCGATGCTCCACTTCGATGAACCACCCGACGAGTCGCCCTTGCCGAAGTCGCCGCCGCCACCCGACGACGCGGCCGCCATCCGTAGCGCCTTCGGCTGCGCGTCGACGGCCACCTCGGCCTGCAGCGTGCCGTCACCCCTGTTGCTAGTGGCAACAGGCTGACCGGTCTTCGCGTCGTACAACCGCAGCCGGTTCGCCCAACCGCCGCCGTAGGTGTCGCGGAACGCCGAGTAGTCCACGGTCAGCGTGACCCGGCCCGCGGCCTTGACGCCGTCGCTACGGCGGACGTCGAACACCAGCGCGTCCCCACGTCGCCCCTCGACGGACACCCTGACCTTCGACGGTCCCGTACGTACGCCGCTCTCCACGAACCGCTGGGTCGCGTCTGAGCCCGGACCGACCCAGACCGGGAGGTCACCGACTCGCTGCTTCACCTGCGGGGGTTTGCTGCCCATCACGGCGTTCCAGCGACTGACCGACGTACCGTGCCCGGGCGCCGGAACCGCGGCCTCGGCAACACCCGGCGACGGCCACGTGAGCCGTGGCGTGTGCGGTTTGGTCGCATCGACCACCGCCGGGTCGGCCGACGTGGCGGCCGGTTTGGCCTCGACACCGCGGACCGGCTTGTCCCGCCGCAGCTCGATGTCTTTGTCCCGCGGGCCGGCCGCCGCGGCCGCGGTCAGGCCGTGGTGCTGGTCCCCGAGGATCAAGGCGATCCCGACCAGGGTCGCGATGCCGGTGTGCAGGCTCCTGCGGACGAGCCGGCGTCTGCGGAGTACCTGGGGTGAAGACTGTGGTGGGGATTGGGGCGACACCGGCGTGGCGGTCATCGGGATCTCCTCGCTGACAGGGCGTGAGCACAGCGTGGATGAGGAGACCGCCACCCGCGACCGTTTCTACCGCGGTCGAATACCGCCCGTTGTGAAAGCGATCTGAAAGCCCGGCATGCTGTCCTGGAAGGAACTGTGCACGGTCAGATCGTCAGCACGGCGGCGGTTGCGAGGGTCAGGTAGACGGCAGCGACGATGCGGTTGCGCCAGGGGCTGGTGGTGCGGACCGAGCGGACGCGGCGGCCGATCGCGTCGGCTCCGACGGCGTAGCAGAGGTCGAGCACGAGCCCGATGACGAGCGCGCCGGCGCCGAGCAACAGCATCTCGGTGCGCAACTGGTCGGGACCGGCGTCGCGGCTGGTGAACTGGGGGAGGAAGGCGAGGAAGAACAGCGCCGCCTTGGGGTTGAGCAGGTTCACCACCACACCGTCGCGGAAGATCCGGCCGAGCGGCGCGGGCGGGACTCCACCGGCGGGCTCGGAGGTCGATGCCTTCAGCATCTTCACGCCGAGGAACGCCAGGTAGAGCGCGCCGGCCACGGTGATCGCGGTGAAGAGCGCCGGCGACGCCTTGACCACGGTCGCCAGGCCCATCGCGGCGACCACGACGTACACCAGCGTGCCGGTCTCGATCGCCAGTGCGGAGACCACGCCGGCCCGCCGTCCCTGGGTGAGACTGCGGAGCGAGATGTAGAGGTTGTTCGGCCCCGGCATTCCCACCAGCAGCACCGTCGTACTGGCGAATCCCAGTAGCTGCGCGATCCCCATGATCTCTCTCCCTCTCGAACTGGACTGCCTTGTGGTACTAGCCTGGCCGCGCGTGAAGCAGTCCACCCGAGCCAATAGGGGGAGAAGTGGACCGTTCTGCAGACGCGGCCGTCCTGGCGGACCTGATCGGCGGCCGGCTCACCGGCCGCAGTGGCGGCCTGTACCGCCGGCTGGCCGACGTGATCGCCTCGTTGATCGGCTCGGCCGAGCTCCCGGTCGGCGCCCGCCTGCCCGCCGAACGCCGGCTCGCCGAGGCCCTCGCGGTCAGCCGGTCCACCGTCGTCGCGGCGTACGACGAGCTCCGCGCCCGCGGCCTGGTGGAAAGCCGCCGGGGGAGCGGTACGACGATCGCGCGGTCCGCGAGCCGGGGTCGTTCACGAGCGGACAAGCGCATGCCGGCCGGGTACGGCGAGTCGTTGTTCCACCGGATCGCGGTCGGGCCGGGCGAGGTCATCTCGCTCACGTACGCCGTCGACCCCGGGCTGCCGGAACTGACCGACGAGCTGGTCGAGCTGGCGACCAGCGACCTGCCGACCCTGCTCGACGACGTCGGCTACCACCCGCGCGGACTGCGGGTGCTCCGTGAACGGATCGCGGACCACTTCGACGAGTCCGGGCTGCCGACGTCACCCGAAGAGATCGTCGTCACCACGGGCGCGCATCAAGCGATCGCTCTGGTCACCCAGATGTACCTGCGGACCGGTGCGGCCGTGGCCATCGAGCAGCCGAGCTGGCCGGGATGCTTCGACCTGTTCGGGGCGGCCGGCGGGCGCGTGGTCGGCGTACCGCTGGACGACGCGGGGATCCGGCCGGACCTGCTGACGGCGGCGTTCACCGAGCACCAGCCGGCACTGCTGTTCGTGATGCCGACGTTCCACAATCCGACCGGGCGGCTGATGTCGGCGAACCGGCGGCGGCAGGTCGCCGAGCTGGCCGCCAAGTACGGCGTGGTGATGGTCGAGGACAACGCGTACTCGGCCTGGGATCCGGCCGGACCGGCGATCCCGGCGCCGCTGGCGGCGTACGCGCCGGACGGGGCCGAGGTGCTGACGATCGGGTCGGTGTCGAAGGCGGTGTGGGGTGGGCTGCGGATCGGGTGGATCCGGGCCACGCGGCCGCTGGCCGAGCGGCTCGCGCGGCACAAGGCGTTGGCCGACCTCGGCAGTCCGGTGATCGATCAGGCGCTGACCGCGCGGCTGCTGCCACGGCTGGGGGAGTTGACCGCGGCACGGGGCCGGGTTGCCTCGGCGCGGCGGAAGCTGATGGGTCAGTTGCTGACCGAGCGACTGCCGACGTGGGAGTGGTCGGAGCCCGAGGGCGGGTCGGCGTTGTGGATCCGGCTGCCCGAGACGGACGCGCGGGTGTTCGCCCAGGTCGCGCTGCGGCACGGGGTCGAGGTGGTGGCGGGGCGGGCGATGGATCCGACCGGGGCGCACGACGACTACCTGCGGGTCCCGTTCGCCTACCCGGAGCCGATCCTCGACGACGCCGTCGACCGGTTGGCCCGGGCCTGGCACGAACTACGCCGCCACGGCCCCCCACCCGCCGTACCCATGGTCTGAGAGCCCCACATGGTCCAAGACCCTCAGAACTGAAGGATGGCGGCCACCCTTCCGGGTGACCGCCATCGAGCCTCTATGACTTTGGCGCCGTCGTTGGCGCGTTTTTGAAGCTTGGGCTTACCGCTCGTCCTCCGTGGCGACGGCCGGGGTGGCGTCGAGCCGGCCCGTCTCGTCGTGGATGGTGATCGCGATGTTGCGCAGCTTCTCCGCGTGCTCCCGGCTGTGGTGGGCGCAGAAGAGCAGCTCCCCACCGGAGGTCAGGGTGACACGGACGTAGGCCTGCGCGCCGCAGCGGTCACAACGGTCCGCAGCCGACAGGGTCGAACTCGGGGCGAGTGCTGTAGTCACTTGAGGCCTCATCTCATCTAGTTCCGTACTCACCAGATAGCAACATCCTGACATGCGGATCGCTTCCCGGATGGGCCAGCGTGTCCGTATGTGAGACGAACCACCTGTTCCCGTATGACGCATCTTGACGACGAATCGTTTCGGATACGGGGCAATTGTTGTTTCCGGCGAGTGTCGGGCGTGTCTTCTCTCACTGTGCGCCATGGTGTCGTCACAGCGCGCTGAAGTTCGGAGTGTCGTAGACCACTCGAGATCGAGTCCGGATCGATACCTGCGAAAACACCTTTCTGGACGGCGATCCACCTGCGAATCGTTGCCTCCGGGGTACCCGGCCGGATCCGCCGCCACACCACCGGCCGGACCACCGCCTGCCGGGATTTGGGGGTACGGCGGCATAGGGTGGGAACATGCGTTCGGACCCGGCCGGTCCTGGACGCTGTGCAGTCAGCGTGTGAACCCGTGAAGGAGCCCAGTGGCCGCCCCGACGCCTCGCAGTACCGAGCTCGACCCGACGTACAACGCCCGTCACCTGCTCGTCCTCGAAGGACTCGAGGCGGTCCGGAAACGGCCGGGTATGTACATCGGGTCCACCGACAGCCGCGGCCTGATGCACTGCCTGTGGGAGATCATCGACAACGCCGTCGACGAGGCCCTGGCCGGGCACGGCGACCGGATCGATGTCGTGCTGTACAAGGACGGGTCGGTCGAGGTGAAGGACCGGGCCCGCGGCATCCCGGTCGACGTCGAGCCGAAGACCAAGCTCAGCGGTGTCGAGGTCGTGTTCACCAAGCTGCACGCCGGCGGCAAGTTCGGCGGCGGCTCGTACAACGCGTCCGGCGGTCTGCACGGTGTCGGCGCCTCGGTGGTGAACGCGCTGTCCGCGCGCCTCGATGTCGAGGTCGACCGCGGCGGCACGGTCTGGACCACCTCGTTCCGGCGCGGTGTGGCCGGCGAGTTCGACGGCGAGGGGGCGAGCGCGGCCTTCACCCCGGCGAAGGGCCTGCGCAAGGCCGGCCGGGCGAAGAAGGGCGTCACCGGCACCCGGATCCGCTACTGGGCCGACCGGCAGATCTTCACCCGGGACGCGTCCTTCAACTACGACGAGCTGGTCACCCGGGCGCGGCAGACGTCGTTCCTGGTGCCGGGCCTCGAGCTGGTGATCCGGGACGAGCGCGGCGACGAGGTCACCGAGGAGTCGTTCAAGCACGACGGCGGGATCAGCGAGTTCTGCGAGTTCCTGGCCACCGACCAGAAGGTCACCGACGTGATCCGGCTGACCGGCACCGGGAACTTCACCGAGACCGTGCCGATGCTCGACGACGCCGGGCACATGACCCCGACCGACGTCGAGCGTGAGCTGGAGGTCGACATCGCGGTCCGCTGGGGCGACGGGTACGAGACCGAGCTCCGCTCGTTCGTGAACATCGTGGCTACGCCGAAGGGCGGCACGCACGTGGCCGGCTTCGAGCGGGCGCTGTCGAAGAGCTTCACCAACGCCCTCGACGGCACCCGGCTGCTGAAGAACGGCGAGGAGATCATCAAGGACGACGTCCTCGAGGGCCTGACCTCGGTGGTGACGGTCCGGCTGGCCGAGCCGCAGTTCGACGGACAGACCAAGGAGGTGCTCGGGACGCCGGCGGCCTCGCGGATCGTCGCGAAGGTCGTGCAGAAGGAGCTCGAAGCCTTCCTGACCTCGAACAAGCGCGAGCACAAGGCGCAGGCCCGGGCGGTGCTGGAGAAGGTGGTCGCCGCCTCCCGCACCCGGGTGGCCGCGCGTCAGCACCGGGAGCTTCAGCGGCGCAAGACCGCGCTGGAGTCGTCGGCCCTGCCGGCCAAGCTGGCCGACTGCCGCAGCAACGACGTCGACCGGTCCGAGCTGTTCATCGTCGAGGGTGATTCGGCGCTCGGTACGGCGAAGCTCGCCCGCAGCTCGGAGTTCCAGGCCCTACTGCCGATCCGCGGCAAGATCCTGAACGTGCAGAAGGCGTCGGTCGGCGACATGCTGAAGAACGCCGAGTGCGCGTCGATCATCCAGGTCGTCGGCGCCGGCTCGGGCCGCAGCTTCGACCTCGAGCAGGTCCGCTACGGCAAGATCATCTTCATGGCCGACGCCGACTCCGACGGCGCCCACATCCGCTGCCTGCTGGCCACGCTCTTCTTCCGGTACATGCGCCCCCTGGTCGACGCGGGTCGCGTCTACACCGCCGTACCGCCGCTGCACCGGTTCGAGCTGACGAACCCGAAGAAGGGCCAGGAGAAGTACCTGTACACCTACAGCGACGCGGAGTACCAGCGGAAGACGGCCGAGCTGATGAAGAAGGGCGTCCGCTGGAAAGAGCCACCGCAGCGCTACAAGGGCCTCGGTGAGATGGACGCCGACCAACTGGCCGAAACCACCATGGACCCCCGCCACCGCACGCTCCGCCGCATCACCGTCGACGACGGCGAAGCCGCCGCCACCGTCTTCGACCTCCTGATGGGCAACGACGTGGCCCCCCGCAAGGAATTCCTCGTCCAAGGCGCCTACGAACTCGACGAAACCCGCATCGACGTCTGAGCAACCCAGGTCGTGGACCGATGAGGTTTTCGCGTGGGGGTCGTCTGTACGTGGGAGATCTACTCACGAGAGGGCTGGTGGGATGCGGAAACTGAGTTTTGGGATGAACGTGAGCTTGGACGGGTACGTCGCCGCGCCGGGTGACGACATCGGGTGGAGTGCGCCGGGCGATGAGTTGTTTCAGTGGTGGTCGGACCGGGTGGGGGCGACCGGTCTGGCGCTGTACGGGCGGAAGCTGTGGGACACGATGAATCCCCACTGGCCGACCGCTGACCAGCAGCCCGGTGTCACGCCGGCGGAGGCCGAGTTCGCGCGCCGGTGGCGGGAGATGCCGAAGGTGGTGTTCTCCTCGACGATCAGCACGGTTGAGGGAAACGCTCGCCTGGTCACCGGCGACGCGGTTGCCGAGATCACCCGGCTCAAGGCCGAGGACGGCGGCCCGATAGACATCGGCGGCGCCACGCTCGCCGCGGCCGCGATGCGGGCCGGGTTGATCGACGAGTACATCCTGGCCACCGCGCCGGTCCTGGTGGGCGGCGGTACGCCGTTCTTCACGGCCCTGGACAACTGGGTGAACCTGACCCTGGTGGAGACCCGGACGTTTCCGGACGGCGTGGTGCTGACCCGCTACGAGACGAGGCGATGAGCACGGACCTGCTGCTCGGCCGTTAAGGCCAGGTCTGGCGTCTCACCCCCGGCTCTCGGGCACTTCGTCCGATGGCAGGGCCGGGGGTATGCCCAGCCATGGTTTGCCGCCGGCGTCGAAGCCGGTGAGCTCGGCGATCTTCCCGTCGACGATGTGCAGGACCGAGATGGCGAACAGCCGGTACGTCGGGTCGTCAGGCGTGCGGAGGTACAGCGCGGCGGCAGGCATGCGGTTGACCGTCGTGGTGATGCCGCGCCAGTCGTCGTACCCGCGCTGGAAGAGCCCACCGGAGACCCAGCCGTCCACCGCGTCCTTGGCTGTGCTCACCGAGGTTCCCGCCTCGGGCAGCATCGCGAAGCGCAGGTCGTCGCGCAGCAGGGACGCCAGGCCGTCCAGGTCGTTGCGCTCATGGGCGTCGATGTACGACTTCACCACCCCGCGCTCGTCGCTCGACAGCTCGTGGGTGGCGGGACTCCGCCAATCGAGGCGGCGGTCGGGCAGTTGCTCGCGCATCGTCGTACGCGCCCGCTGCAGTGCGCTGGTCACCGATGCGACGGTCAGCTCGAGGGCGTCGGCGGCCTTCGACGCCGGCCAGCCGAGGACGTCGCGCAGGACGAACACCGCCCGCTGCCGCGGCGGCAGGTGCTGGACGGCGACGATGAACGCCAGCTCGATCGTCTCCCGGGCCACCACCGATTCCTGCGGGTCCTCGGGGAGCATCCGGTCGGGGTAGGGCTGCAGGTATAGCACCTCGTCGGAGCCGGAGTCCGGCAGCCCGGCGGGCACGGGGGTGCGGTCGTTGCGCTTCTCGAGGAAGTCGAGGCAGGCGTTCGTCGCGATCCGGTACAGCCACGTCCGCAGCGCGGCCTGGCCTTTGAACGACTCCCGCTTGTTCCACGCTCGCAGGAACGTCTCCTGCGTCAGGTCCTGGGCATCCTCGAAGTTCGCGAGCATCCGATAGCAGTGCACTTGCAACTCACGCCGGTGGCGCTCCGTGATGAGCGCGAACCGCGCCGAATCGCCTGAGCGGACCGCGGCGAGAAACGCGTCGGTGCCGTGCGGCCTGGAGTCGGTCATGGTCATCAATCCTTCCACCGGTGCGGGGGCTGAAGAACTGACGACGCGGCGGGCGATTCCTGATCGGTGCAATGCTGAACAGCTCGATCGGCGATGATGCGGGTATGACGTCTCGGCTCGCCTGCTTCGATCTGGACAATACGCTGATCGATCGGGACGGGGCGTTCGTGGCGTGGGCCCGGTGGTGGGTGGGGCGGGCTGGGTTGGGGGAGGACGCCGTCGCCTGGCTGGTTGCTCATGACAACGGCGGGTTCCGCGCGCGGGAAGCCTTGTTCGGTGGCTTTCGGGACGCGTTCGGGGTGCGGTCGTCGGTCGAGGAGTTGGTGGCCGCGTACGACGTGGAGCATCCACCGTTCACCTGGGTCGAGCAGGCGGTCCTGGACGGGATCGCCTCCCTGCGTACGGCGGGTTGGCGGGTGGCCGTGGTCACCAACGGGAACGTCGTCCAGCAGACCGCGAAGCTGGAGCACACCGGGATCGCCGGTGCGGTCGACTACTGCTGCATCTCGCAGGCGGCCGGCGTACGCAAACCCGACGCCCGGATCTTCTCCGTCGCGGCTGAGGGTGCTGGGGTAACGCTGGACGGTGGGTGGATGGTGGGCGATCACCCGTCGTACGACGTCGCGGGTGGGATCAACGCCGGGTTGCGAACGATCAGGATCGGCCGGAACCACCAGGTGGAGACGCCGCGGGCCGACCATCACTTCGACTCGGTGCTCGACGCCTTCCCGGTCATCCTCGCGAGCTGACCTGGAGCGGTCAGGATCCGGGCCGGTGTGCGCTCGTAGTGATCAGTTTGCTGATCACTACGACGCTGGGGGTGATCAGAAAACTGATCACTCCCAGCGCAATGTCGAAGTGTCGACAATGTCGACATTGCCGCGTCAGCTCAATGCGGCCCGCAACGTCGTGTGGGCACCCTGGACGATCGCTTCGCGGTTGGCCTCGTACGTCGGGTCCGTGATCGCCGTCGTGTTCGCCGGGTCGAAGGACAGCACCGGGACGTGCAGGTGGCCGGCCGGCATGGACGGGTCGAGCAGGTCGCGCTGCAGGGTGTTGCGGTACGCGACCTCGTTGGACAGGTAGCCGCCACCCGCGCCCTCGGAGGCGATCGAGCCCTCGGTCGGTCCGTCGGGTCGCCGGACCGGCGCGGTCTGGCCGGCCGGGATCTCCAGGACCGAGGTGTTCACGCGCATCCGGAACGGCGCGACGTCGGCCTGGGCCATCCGCGCGAGCGGCAGGCTCGACGTCAGCCACTCCGGACCGGGCGGCATGCTGGGGGAGACGACCGGCGCGTTCGTTGTGCCGCCGCCCCAGAGGTTGTTGTTGTCGCCGATGGAGCTGACCGACCGGCGCCGGCCGTTGAACACCTCGAGGTCGAAGATGCCCACCCTGCCTTGGCTGGCGGTCATGACCAGATCGGCCCGCTGCGGACCTCGGCGGTAGTGCGGCGCGAGGGCGTTCTCGACCATGTTCTCGTTGAAGTCGGTGTACCGGACCGGGAAGACCACTGTCTGGATCTGGTACGTCGTCCCGTTCACCACCCAGCGCCGTCCGTCCAGCGTGAGCGCGTTGGCACCGGACGGGTTGCCGATCCGGATGTCCGCGTCGAGCGTGAACGGGTCGAACCCGGTGACCAGGATCTTGCGTACGCCGGGCGCGAACCAGGTGCCGGTGATCCCGCGAGAGGTGTACTCGAGTGACCTGATCAGCCCGGCGCGTTCCGCCGTACCGAGGTCGAAGCGGGGTTGCCACTGGCGGAGGGCAAGCGCCATGGAAATGCGGGCCCAGTACAGGCCGCGGTCGTCGGTCGCCGGGAGGGCGCCGGGTGCGGTCTGCGGGTGCTGCGCACGATGGGTCGCCGTACGCCAGAGAGCTTCGCCTTGAATGCGGACGAGAACCGCCGCGGCTCGTGAGCTCGGCGCCGCGCACAGCAGCCGCTTGAAGAGCTCCACGTGCCGGTCGAAACCGGAGCGGTCGAGGATCTCGGCCGGGACCGACGGACCGCCGGCGATGCCGTTGTCGAGGCGCTGCTCCTCGACGGTGCCCTGGACGCCGCTGTCGAGGCAGCCGGTGACCGGGGCGGCGTGCACGGTGGGGGCGCCGGTCAGGGCGGTGGTCAGCGCGATCGCGCCGATGAGCAGGGAGCGTGAGAACGAGCTGGGGCGGAGTCTCATAACGGCTGTCTATCAGATCCCGGCGCCTGCGCCGAGACATTCCGAACACCCCCGGGTATTGCAGACAGTATGCAAGGGGTTACCTTCAGAAGGCGGTGATCGCCCACGCCGCCTTCTGAAGGAGCAGATCGTTGAGCATCACGTCTCGTCGCCGGCCGGTCGCCGGAACGCCCGTCACCTCGCGGCGCCGGTTCCTGACCACCGCCCTGCACACTACTCTCGTCGCCGGAGCCGGCACCGCCGCCCTGACCGCCTGCGCGGACGACGGTACGACGTCGGCCGGCCCGCCGGCGCAGCCCGCCGGCACGAACCCACCGAGTCCGCCACCTGTTGTGGACGGCAACCAAGCGCTGCAGCGGCTGCTGGACGGGAACGCCCGCTTTGTCGCCGACCGCGAGGAGAACCTGGACGAGGGCGTCGCCCGGCGCGTTGCCGTGAGCAAGGGACAGGAGCCGTTCGCGACGGTCATCGGGTGCGTGGACTCCCGGGTGCCGATCGAGCTGGTCTTCGACCAGGGGCTCGGCGACCTGGTCGTCGTACGAAGTGCCGGCGAGGCCCTCGACCACTCGGTGATCGGCAGCCTCGAGTTCGGGGTGGCCGAGTTGCACACGCCGTTGCTGATGGTGCTCGGTCACCAGCGGTGCGGGGCGCTGACCGCCACGATGAAGGCGGTGGACGCCGGTCAGCGTACGGCGGAGGCCGGCGAGATGGGGTACCTCGTGGAGTCGCTGGCTCCGGCGGTCCGGCAGGTCGCGGGCAAGCCGGGGGATCGGCTGACGAACGCGATTCACGCGAACGTCGAGCTGACCCTGGCGAAGCTCCGTCAGTCCCCGGTCATCGGTCCGCTGGAGAAGTCCGGCAAGCTCAAACTCGTCGGTGCGTACTACGAACTCGACACCGGCAAGGTCACCATCAGCTAGCCACCTCACACCGCGGACTGGCTACACGCAGAGCTGGGTCGTGAGGGTTGTGGTGGCCCAGTGGACCCACGTGTCGTGGGACCAGGAGCGGTTGCGGACCAGGAGCAGGTAGAGCTCGGGACTGAGGATCGCGTACAGGAGGTCGGCTGCCTCGTCGGCGGTCAGGTCTTCGCGGGCGCCGGGCTTGGTGACGAGGGCCTCGGCGGCCGCGCGCTGGACGACGTACCGCATGTCCTGGTCCTGCGGCCAGAGCGTGGAGACCTCGGGGTCGTTGGCGACGGCGGCCTCGAGGACGCGCATGATCGGGGAGACCCGCTCCAGGACCGCGCTCGACCCGGGTACGTAGCGGGCCAGGAGCTCCTCGGCGGTCGGGGCGGCGACGGCTTCGGTGAACCAGGGACGGTCCATGGTCGCGATCGGCTCGCTGTCGCCGGCGATGGTGACGTCGACCAGCTCCTTGAGCAGTGCGCGCTTGTTGCCGAAGACGAAGTAGATCGTCTGGACGGCGACACCGGCCTGGTCGGCGACGTCCTGGAGGTTGGTCGCGCCGTACCCGTCCCCGACGAACAGGTCGGTAGCGGCCTGGATGATCCGGCGCCGGGTCTCCTGGGCCTTCTCGGTGCGCTTGTTGAGCCGCTTGACAGGAGTCATGACTAGAGTCTATCTCTAGATTCATTCGCTATAAACAAACTCTAGTGAAAGGTTCTAGTCATGGCGCTCATCGCAGTGACACGGTTCGAGGCGGTCGACTCGGCGACGGTCGAGGAGGTGCGGAGCCGGCACACGGCTCTGGTCGGGGCGGTCCGGGCCGCGCAGGCGGGGCTGACCGAGGCGCGGCTCGGTCAGCTCGACAACGGTCAGTGGGTCGGCGTGTGGCGCTGGGACTCGGCGGACACGCTGAAGGCTGTCCGGGAGCTGGTGCCGTCGATGCCGGAGGTGAAGCAGGCGTTCGAGCTGGTCAAGCAGGACTCGGCCGTCGTCGACGAGATCGCGGTGGTCGACGAGCTCTGACGCGGTGCGTTCCGGACCGGGGTTCGACCTGGCGGCTGACGGGTCCCGGCCGAGTCAGAGGGTTGTGGGGAGCTCGGAGACGCGGAGTTTGGCGGTGCCGTAGGGGACGAAGGTCAGGTCTTCCGTGGGGCCGGTGGTGGTGACCGGGCTGGGTGGGGGTGCGGCGGCTGCGCCGTGTTCCAGCGTCCAGTCCGGCACCAGGCGGCCGGTGACCTGGAGCCGGACGGGCGAGGTTGTAAACGGGTGCCCGTCAGCAGCCGATCGGTGCAGCTCGGCGCTGGCCGGGTCGACGGCGTAGTTCCAGGCGGCGGTCGGGTGGACCTCGTAGGTGGCGTGCGGCTCCTCGCCGGTGAGCTTGATCCACTTCTCCGGCACGGCCAACGAGAACACGAGCGGCCCACGCTGGAAGGAGACCGCACCCAGCGGCCGCTCGACCGCCTGGACGTCAGCCCCGAGGTGAAGCCGCAAGGTCTGGCCACCTGATACCGCGACCTCGTGGACGGAGCCGGGCGCGAGCTCGACCGGTGGCGCGGAGTCGGTGGTCAGCGTCGCGTCCACCGCCCAGCCCGGGATGCGCAGGCGCAGCCGGCCCGATCCGCGGACGCTGATCTCCACGTCGTCCTCGAACGGGTACGACGTGGAGACGTCGACCGCCAGGCCGTCGTACTCGACTGAGCAGGGTGCGTAGGAGAGTGCCGTAAGCGCACCGTCGTCGGACCGCATCCAGAGGTGGGTGGTGAAGCGCGGCCAGCCCTGGTGCCGGTTGGCGGTGCAGCAGCCGAAGTGCGGCTCGAGGCCGAAGAGGTTCGCGTCCGGTCCGTTGTTCGTGTAAACGCGGTCCTCGGTGACGTGGCAGACGACCTGGTTCGCCTGCTGGACGTATTGGTGCGCCCATTCGTCGGCCGACGTACTCGCGGGCAGTGCGTTGAACGCGAGCCGCTCCACCAGGTCGGCGATCGGCTCGACCGCGCCCCAGGACTCGAGGGCGACTTCGAGCGAGGCGAGGTGCTCGACCACCGTGCACGTCTCGGTGCCTTGGCTCGGATGGCGGCCGGCGAGGTGCTCGTCGCAGCTGAACAGTCCGCTCGGCTGGCCGTGGTACTCGTCCAGTGCGGAGATCATCCGCAGCAGCCGGGTCTGCTGGTCGTCGCCGGAGTGCCGCCACCAGACCGGCATCGCCTTCAGGCCCATGGCGATGTTGACGCCGTGGGACGACAGGTAGACGTCGTTCATCCAGTTGCCGTCGTACTGCTCCTTGAGCTCGAGCAGCGTCGCCTCGGTCACCTTCTCGCGGTACGGCAGGTCGTCGGCGTACCCGAACCAGTCGAAGCCCTGCGCCCTGCACTTCACCGCCAGCGGCAGCAGCCAGTCCTCGCCGGTGAGGTCGTGCAGCTGGTTGATCACCCAGACGATGTCCGTCCACCGCGACCGCGCCCATTCCTGCAGCGGCCACTCGTCCAGGTGTACGTCGAGCAGCCGCAGGAACCGCAGCGCGGCCGGGATCACGCGCTCGTCGCCGGTCGCGTCCAGGTGCTGCAGCAGCGCTTTCAGCACGATTATCCTCGGCCAGACGTCATGGTCGGCGTACGTCGCCTCGCCGGACCGCGGACCGAACCAGCCGTCCGGGTGCTGGTGCTCGAGGATGTGGTCGACCCAGCGTCGGACCTTCGCCTTGAGCCGGTCGTCGTCGAGCAGGTAGGCGATCCCGGTGATGCCGTCGAGCCAGTACGGTCCGCGTTCCCAGCCTTCGGCATCACCGCCGATCCAGCCGCTGCGGGCGATGTCCGGCCAGAACTCGTCCAGGTGGCCGGCCATCCCGTCGGCCTGCAGGCGGAGACGTTCGAGCAGCCAGCCGCGCGGGCGGAGGGTCGTCAGCGGCAACGGGCGGAGGGCGGGCGGAAACAGTTCGGTACCCGGCACGGCCGGCAGCTCCTCGGGTCGGGGCGGGACGGGGCGATCCGCGCGGCGGCGGGCGGTCAGACGATCTGGGTGAGGCGGCCGGTGTCGACGTCGTACATGAAGCCGCCGACCAGGATGTCGTCGCCGATCAGCGGGTGCTCGCGCACCGCGGTCACGTCGTGGCGGAGGGCCTCGAGCTGGTCGGGGATGACGTGGATCGGCAGGTACCCGGCCGGCTTGCCGGCGGCCTTCTCCACCTTGGCGCGCAGGTCGTCCTCCGACATCGCCGCCATCGCGCAGCGGGTGTGCGGGATGACCATGATCCGGCGGACGCCGAGCAGTTGGACGCCGAGCACGAGCCCGGACAGGGTCACCTCGGTGACGCGGCCGCCGGCGCTGCGCAGCACCTTCGCGTCCCCCGGCTTCAGGCCGAGCATCTCCAGCGGCGGGATGCGCGAGTCCATGCAGGTGACGACCCCGACCCCGGCGTGCGCGATGCCGTCGAACCCGCCGTAGTGGAAGTCGGCGGCGTAGTCGGCGTTGGCGGCGAGCAGGTCTTCGAATCCGCTGGTCATCGGGCGTCACCCGGCACTGGGGTTCCGGCATGCAGGATGGACATGGCGAACGGCTCCTTTCCACAGGACTCCGGACGAGGTGGATCGGCGGGCGCGCTGGTGACCGGCACGGTCCAGGACCGGCCGTCGCGGTGCGCCACGATCACGGTTCCCAGGTCTTCGCCCACGACTCTGAGGGCGTCCAGCGCGAGCTCTCCGGTGAGCGTGCGGACGGCGATCTCCGCGACCTGGCCCGACTTGGTCCAGGTCGACCGTCCGCGCAACCCGGTCAGCACGGTCTCGCCGCGACGGCCGGCCTCGAGGACCGCGACCGCGCTCGCGGCGGTCAGGTGACCGTGCATCGTGCCCGCCGGCAGCAGCGTAGCGGTCGGGGCGAACCGGTGCCCACCGAGGTGGTTCGCCTCCCACACCTGGCCCGGCGCGACCGCGGACAGCGCCTTGACCAGCGGCCGGCCGAGCACCGCGCAGCACTCGTCCCGCTTCCCGTTCGTGCACACCAGCATCACCGGCTCGTCGATCACCGTCAGCGACGGCAGCGACGCGGTGACCGCGGCCAGGTCACCGCGGCGGACCGCGTCCAGATCGAGCCGGGAGAGCTCGCGCGCGTCGGCGACCCCGGCCCCCAGCAACCAGGTCCGGCCGGGTGTGGTCGAGGCGACGTACACCTGGTGCGGCCGGCCGTCGGGATCCGGGTGCCGGCCGGGGGAGCGGATCAGCCCGAACCGGACGTCCGCCTTCTTGCACGCGGCGTCGAACGTGCCGCCGAACTCCGGATCGAGGTGACTCTGCGTCGGCGCCTTGGCGCCCCACGGGCCCGGCTGCTCGACGACGACCCAGCCACTGGCGACGGCCGCCGTGCCGGGCAGTGGCTCACGCAACTCGCGACAGAACGTCGAGCACAGGCCCGGGCGGCCGGTCGCGTCGAGTCGTGCGGTCACCTCATCACCGTACGGCAGCCGGCACGGGTCTCCGGCACGATGACCATCATCTGTGCACAACGCCACGTTTCCCGAGCAGCAGTACGGCGAGAACGGCGGCCAGGAACGCGCAGCCGGCGGCCCCGGCGAAGATCGCGTGAACTTGTGAAACGGCCGCGTCCCGGAGCGCGTCGACGAACGGGCGGCACGACCCGGGGGACGACGGACACAGCTCGTTCGGCGACGGGACGTCCTCGACGATCGCGAAGTACCGGCGCAGGCCGATCGCGGTGAGCGCGGACACCCCGACGAGCATGCCGACCATCCGTGCGACCACGACGAGCGCGCTGACCAGGCCGTGGGTGTCCGGGGGAGTGGCGCCGAGCATCGCGGTGTTGACCGGCGACAACGCCAACCCGAAACCGAAGCCGCACAGCAGCAGTACGACGGTCGCCGGCCAGTGATCGAGTGCGTCGCGCCCCCAGAACGTCATCGCCACGAACATCGCCCCGGCCAGCGCGAGCCCACCACCCGTGATCAGCCCCAGCCCGTACCGCCGCGTCAGCCACCCGCCCACGACGGCACCGACGGGCAGGGCGATCAGGAACCGCAGCAGCACCAAGGCCGCGGCCAACTGCCCGCCACCCTGGGTCGTCCGGGCGAACACGGGTACGTCGACCAGCGCCGCGATCAACGCACAGCCGACCAGAAAACTGACCACCAGCGAACCCCAGGCCGGCCGCGGTCCGAGCAACCCGTGTGGCACGATCGCCCGTTCCGTACGCCGCTGCCAGCCGGCGAACGCCACCGCGAAGACGGCTGCCCCGACGAGCAACCACGGCCCCGCGGGTGCCATCAACTCGCGCTCGGGATCGGCGGTCGCGAACGCCAGGACGACACCGGCGAGTGCCAGCGCCAGCAGCAGCGCGCCCACGAGATCCACCTGCGCGAGCGTCTCCCGTAGCCGGGCCTTGCGGAGCAGGAGCGCGAACCACAGCAGGAAGAGGACAGCGGTGACGACGCCGATCGGAGTGAGCAGCCGGGAGTCACCGGCGAACGGAATGAACGGGATGCCGAGCGTGACGCCGGTCGCCAGCCGCTCGGGTGCCGTCAACGTCAGCCCCAGCGCGACACACGCCAGGAAGCCGACAGCCGCGGACACTGGCGGTGGCCGCCGGCCGCGGAGCAGGACGGCGAGGACCACTGCGACGACCAGGTTCAGCCAGAAGATGTACCGCCAGTCGGCCACCGCGAGCACCAACGCGCCCAGCAGCGGCCCCAGCACGGACCCGAGCTCCTGTACGGCGCCGACCACACCGAGCGGAAGGCCGCGACGATCGGCCGGCCAGAGGTCGGCGACCAGGGCCAACGTGGCCGGCACCAGCCCACCACCGCCGACACCTTGCAGGAAGCGGCCGAGGACGATCAGCGAGAGGTCGTACGCACCGGCCGTGATCAGCGACCCGACCGCGAACAGCACCAGGGCGCCGACCAGGACCGGGGTCCGGCCGACGACATCCGCGATCCGCCCGATCAGCGGCAGGACCGCGATGTACCCGAGCAGGAACCCGGAGATGATCGGCGCGGCGCGCTGCAACTCGTCCGCGGACAGCCCGGCGCCGGCCATCATGTCCGGCAGCGCCAGGACGACGACGTAGGTGTCGGCCGCTGCGAACGCGACCGCGATCGAGGCGAGCGTGAGCCGGACCCTCGGCCGGCCCACGGACGGGTCGGCGGTCACGGCTTGGTGATCTCGACCTGTTCGCCGTACCGGTCCAGGGTGACGTCGTAGCTGCTGGTGGCGCCGTCGTAGAACGGGCCGGTGATCGTTGCCGACACCAACTGCTTGGAGTCCTTGTCGATCTTGAACGTGCTCGGGAAGTCCTGGTCGGCCGGGGCCTTCGGGAAGATGCCTTGCAGCGACTTGCCCTGGACCGCGCCGGTGACCTCGGTCAGCACCTTGGCGCCGTCGCGGGTCTCACCTTTGATCTTCGGGTCCTTCAGCGTCGGCAGAACCGACGTCAGGCCCTTGTCCGGATCCAGCAGGATCGCCGGGTCCGGGGCGCCGAGGCCGACCAGTTGCTCGGGCGGCAGCTCGACGAACTTCGCCGTGAACGGCAGCTTGGCGTAGACCTTGCTGCCGACCGCGACCACCTCGGCGTCGATCGGCGAGCCGGCCGCCCGCACGGTCAGCTTGCCTTTGAACGCCGGTGCGTGCGTGGCCACGCCGTCGCCGCTGGCCAGGGTCTGCGCGTTCTCCGGCAGGTCCCGCCCGGTGAGCACGATGTGCACGCTGGCGGCCTCGTCGATGGTCTGCTTGGCCGCCGTCAGCAGCGCGACCGGATCGTCACCCGGCTGACCGTTGCCGCCGTCGGCGTCCTTCTTGTCGTCGGTGCAGCCTGCCAGCGCCAGCACCAGCACCGCGCCGAGCGCGAGCAGTCTCTTCATATGGTCAGCCTGCCAAATCAGGAGCGCATGCTGCGATGGGCTGGGCCACGGGTACGCCGGAACCGTCCCGCCGCGGGTCGATCGGAGGCAGGTCCACCGGCGCACCGCTGCTCGCGCTGGCCCGGACCGGGGCGGCGCCGACGAACCCGAGCAGCAGTCCGTCCTCGCCCTTGAGCAGCCGCTGGCAGCGCACCCCGCCGGTGCCGCGGCCCTTGCCTGGGTACTCGCTGAAGGGGGTCACCTTGACCGCGCCGACCTCGGTCCCCGGCAGTGCGGACGACGAGCCCGCGATCGTGACGACCTGCGCCTCACGGCCGGTGTCGACGGCTCCGAAGTACACGACCTTGGCGCCCTTGGCGAGCCGGACGCCGGCCATCCCGCCCGCGGTCCGGCCCTGCGGGCGGACCGCGGAGGCCGGGAAGTGCAGCAGTTGCGCGTCGGAGGTGATGAAGCAGAGCTCCTCGTCGCCGGTGGTCAGCTCGACCGCGCCGACGACCTCGTCGCCGTCGTTCAGCCGGACGATCTCCCAGGCGTCGCGGTTGCTCAGGTGGTCCGGCACGACCCGCTTCACCACGCCGCCCGTCGTCCCGAGCGCGACCCCGATCGAGTCCGGGTCCATCGTGGTCAGCGCGAGCGCCTTCTCACCCGGCTCCAGCGACACGAACTCCGCGACCGGGGCGCCGCCCTGCAGGTTCGGCGCGTTGGCGGTCGTCGGTACGGCGGGGAGGTCGAGGGACTCGAGCCGGATCAGCCGGCCGGCGCTCGTGATCAGGCCGTACTGGCCGCGGGCGGTGCTCTTCACCGCGGACACGATCGCGTCGTGCTTGGCCCGGGTGTCGCCGGTGCCGAACGGCTCGACGCCGTTGGTCCGGGCGAGCAGGCCGGTCGAGCTCATCAGCACCCAGCAGGGGTCGTCGGTGACCTCGAGCGGCACGGCCGCGGTCTTGGTGGCGCCGGACGACTCCAGCAACACGGTGCGGCGCGGGGTGCCGTAGGTCTTGGCGATCTCGGCCAGCTCGTCGGAGACCGTCTTGCGGAGCAGGTTCTCGTCCTCGAGGATCGCGGTCAGCCGCTCGATCTCGCGCTCCAGCTCGCCCTTCTCGGTCTCCAGCTCGAGCTTGGAGTACTTCGTCAGCCGGCGCAGCGGCATGTCCAGGATGTAGTTGGCCTGGATCTCGGTCAGGTCGTAGATCTCCATCAGCCGGCCGCGGGCCTGGGCCGCGTCCTCGCTGCCGCGGATGACCTGGATGACCTCGTCGATGTCGAGGATCGCGACCAGCAGGCCGTCGACGATGTGCAGCCGGTCCTGCGCCTTCTTCCGGCGGAACTCGCTGCGCCGGCGGACGACGTCGTACCGGTGGCCGAGGTAGACCTCGAGGAGCTCCTTCAGGCCGAGCGTGCGGGGCTGGCCGTCGACCAGGCAGACCGCGTTGATCGAGAACGAGTCCTCCAGCGGGGTCAGCTTGTACAGCTGCTCCAGCACGGCCTCGGGGACGAAGCCGTTCTTGACCTCGATCACCAGCTGGGTGCCGTTGGTCCGGTCGGTCAGGTCCTTGACGTCGGCGATGCCCTGCAGCTTCTTCGACTGGACCAGGGTCTTGATCTTCTCGATCACCTTCTCCGGGCCGACCGTGTACGGCAGCTCGGTGACCACGATGCCCTTGCGGCGGGCGGTGACGTTCTCGATCCGGGCGGTGGCGCGCATCTTGAAGCTGCCGCGGCCGGTGGCGTAGGCGTCCTTGATGCCCTCCAGGCCGACGATCTTGCCGCCGGTCGGCAGGTCGGGCCCGGGCACGAACCGCATCAGGTCGTCCAGGTCGGCGCCGGGCGTCTTGATCAGGTGCCGCAGCGCCTGGATCACCTCGACCAGGTTGTGCGGCGCCATGTTGGTCGCCATCCCGACCGCGATCCCGGCGGCGCCGTTGACCAGCAGGTTCGGGAACGCCGCCGGCAGCACCGACGGCTCCTCCTCCTGGCCGTCGTAGTTCGGCCGGAACTCGACCACGTTCTCGTCCAGGCCGGCGGTCATCGCCACCGCGGACGGGGCCATCCGGCACTCGGTGTACCGCATCGCGGCCGGGCCGTCGTCGAGCGAGCCGAAGTTCCCGTGGCCGTCGATCAGCGGCAGCCGCATCGACCACGGCTGCGCGGTCCGGACCAGGGCGTCGTAGATCGCGCCGTCGCCGTGCGGGTGGTACTTACCCATCACCTCACCGACGACGCGGGCCGACTTGACGTGGCCGCGGTCGGGGCGGATGTTGTTCTCCGCCATCGAGAACAGGATCCGCCGCTGGACCGGTTTCAGCCCGTCCCGCGCGTCCGGCAGCGCCCGGGAGTAGATCACCGAGTAGGCGTACTCCAGGAAGCTGGTGCGCATCTCGTCGGAGACGTCGACGTCGAGGATGCGCTCCTCGAAGTCCTCGGGCTCGGCGGTGGTGCTGGAACGGCGTGCCATGCGGGTTCTACTGCTCCTCGATCGAACCGGTACGGCGCCGCGACGGTCCGGCGCCGTGCCCATTGTCCCTGGTCGACAACGAAATGCCCGGCCACGACCCGCCCTCCTGCCGGAGAACCGCCGCCGTTGTGGTCTATTCCACCGCGGCAGACGGCTGCGACCGGCGCAGGATGTACGTCGTCGGGGCCAGGGCGGACCCTACCGCCAGGGTCAGACAGATCCCGGCGATACCCAGCAGCACACCCCACGGCACGGTCACCGGTACGTCGGTCATCCCGGCCGTCATCGCCCGCCGCAGCAGGACGCCGACGGTGACGGTGATCGCCGTACCGAGGCTGAGGGCGACCGCGCCGACCAGGGCGGACTCCCAGAGCACCATCCGGCGGATCTGGGCCGGCGTGGCCCCGAGCAGCCGGGAGGTGACGAACTCGTGCCGCCGCTGCAGACTGCCCATCAGCAGCGTGTTGGCGATCGCGATGGCGCTGTAGAGCGCGGCCGGTCCGAGCAGCAGGATCAGTCCGAACCGGTTGCCGTCGCGGACACCCTGCGCCTGCTCGGCCTCCCATTGGGCCGCTGGTACGGCGTTCTCGAGCGTCCCGAGCAGGTCGGCGCCGGGAGCGGGCTGGACGAAGATCCGCTCCGGCTCGGCGGTCGGCGCGTGCTTGCGGGCGAGGTCGAGCGGCACCAGGAACGACGGGCTCATGCCGAACGCGTCCGGGACGACGGCGACCACCCGGAGCTTGGCCGACGTCTTGTCCAGGAACGTCACCGACACCTCGTCGCCGACCCGGTAGCCCTCGAACCCGCTCATCTCCTTGCCCACAGCAACCGAGTTGCCGGTCAGCTGGGACAGGTCGCCGGCCAGCGGGGTCAGCCGACGGGTCTTGGCCGCGATCGCGGGATCGATGCCCTCGGCGTCCTCGAGCTGCGCGTAGTCCTCGCTGATCCGGACGAACTGCAGCGGCAGACCGGCGTCCGCCACGGCGACGCCGGCGGTGGAGGAAAGATGCGAATCGGTGACTACGACCGGTGCCTGGACCGCGTCGCGAATGGTCGCCTCCGCGCTGTCGGCCGCGAAGCTGAGGCTGAGGACCATCGACCCGGCGATCGCCGAGATGGCCAGGATCGGGGCCGCGAGCGAGGCGCTGCGGCGCGGAGCGGCGATCACGTTGCTGCGCCCGAGCAGCCCCGACACCCGGGTCCAGGTGGTCAGCGGCACGGCCCACAACCGGCTGATCCACGGCACGATCATCGGCGCCAGCAGCGTCAGGGCGATCACCAGCAGCATCGGCGTGAACATCGCCAGCGGGATCGCGCCCTCGCCGCTGGAGGGACGGATCAGCGTCAGCAGGGTGATCGAGCCGGCCAGGAAGATCAGTCCGAAGGCGATCCGCACCGGTCCGATCCGCGGCGGCTCCAGTGCCGCCTCGCGCAACGCGTCGATCGGGCCGACCCGTCCCGCCCGACGGGCCGCCGACCGGGCGCCGAGCATCGCCACGAGCAGCCCGGCGCCGACGGCGATCGCGAGCGGTGCCCAGGGCGAGGCCGGCTCCAGCTTCACCGGCGCGAGCTCGGAGTACGACGCCTTGCTGAGCAGGAGCGGGGTCGCCAACTGAGCGAGCACCGCACCGGTCAGCGACGCCGCCAGGGCGACGACGAACGCTTCGCCGAGGACCATCCGCCGTACCTGCCGCGGGGTCGCGCCGATCAGCCGGAGCAGGCCGAGTTCGCGGCGGCGGGAGGCGACCGCGAAGGCGAACGTGCTGGCGATGACGAAGATCGTGATGAAACCGGCGAGCGTGCCGACCATGCTGAGCACGGTCTGCAACCCGGACACGTCGGCGTCCGACAACGGCACCCGGACCTGTTGCGGCGGGGTGTCGTCGCTGCCCAGGGTCGTCACGGTCAGGCGCGCTGCGGCCGGGCCGTCGTAGGCGATCGTCGCGGCGGTCGCGGTGGCGGCCAGGCCGAGCAGGAAGACACCGACCGCGAGCGCGATGAACGAACCGGCGTACAGCGAGCGGTGCCGGCCGACGGTCTGACGGCTGAGGTGGAACATCACTTCTCCAGCGAGCTCATCGCGGCGGCGATCTGGGCCGGCGTACCGCGGTCGAGGTGGCCCGCGATCAGCCCGTCGGACAGGAACAGGACGCGTTCGGCGTACGCGGCCGCGACCGGGTCGTGGGTCACCATCACCACGGTCTGGCCGGCCCGGTCGGTTGCCTCCCGCAACAGCGTGAGCACCTGCCGGCTGGTCCCGCTGTCGAGCGCGCCGGTCGGTTCGTCGGCGAAGAAGACCGACGGCCGGGTGATCAGTGCCCGGGCGATCGCGACCCGCTGCTGCTGCCCACCGGACAGCTCCGCGGGCCGCCGCTTCGCCTTGCCTTCCAAACCGACCTGACCCAGCACCCGGTGTACGTCGTTCCGGCTCGGGCGGCGACCGGTCAGCCGCAAGGGGAGGGCGACGTTGTCGTACACCGTCAACGAGGGCAGCAGGTTGTAGGCCTGGAAGACGAACCCCATCTCCTTGCGGCGCAGCTTGGTGAGCGCGACCTCGTCGAGTCCGCGGAGGTTCACGCCGCCGAGGACGACGGTGCCCTCGCTCGGCTGGTCGAGGCCGGCCGCGCATTGCAGCAGGGTGGACTTGCCGGAGCCGGACGGACCCATCACCGCGGTGAACGACCCGCGCTCGAAGTGGTACGTCACGCCTCGCAGCGCGTCGACCGCGCCGGCCTTCGACCGGTAGGTCTTGGTGATCCCGTCCAGCAGCAGGGCGGGCGGTTCGGTGGGTACGACGCTCGGGTACGTCGGCGCGGTAGCGGTCATGTCACCAGGCAACCGCGGACCGGCCGCGGAGGCGCTGGCGTACGGAAGAGACCTGGAGTAGCGCGCACGCTACCGTCCACCGGCCGGTGACGGACCTAGGGTTGTCCAGGTGGAGAGACCGACGACGACCTGGTCCGCGATGGCGTCGCCGCGGTTCCTGGTGTCGTCCTGGCCGTGGCGCAGCTACGCGTACCTGCTCACCTCGGTCCCGGTCGGTGTCGTGAGCATCGCCGTACTGTTCGGGTTCGCGGGGGCGAGTGCGGTGCTCAGCCCGATCCTGATCGGGATCCTGTTGATCACGATGTTCCCGCTGATCGGGGTGGTGATCGGCCGGCTCGAGCGGTGGCGGGCGCGACTCGTGCTGGTCGGCGGGATCGACAGTCCGCACGCCGCCATACCCGCGTCGTTGTCGCTCCGGGAGAAGCTGAAGTTCCGGCGCCGGGAGCAGGCGTCGCTGCGGGCGCTCGGGTACGGGTTCGTGCTGGGCGTGTTCGTCTGGCCGTTCAGCGCGGCCGTGGGAGGCGTCAGCGCGGCCGTCCTGGGCATCACCCTGGCTTCTCCGGTGATCGCCGACGGCGACGAGATGGGCATGGGGCCGTGGATCCTCGACAGCGCACAGGAGGGGTTCCTCTTCCTGCTCGGCTTCGGACCGCTCTTCTTCGCCGTCAGCTCCTATCTGCTCGGGGTCCTCGCCGGCGCCGAGGCCGCGCTCGCCAAGGCGATGCTCGGGCCGCGCCAGGCCGAGCTGCAGCGGAACGTGGCCGAGCTCCGCCGGTCCCGGCTCGACCTGGTGGACGCGTTCGAGACCGAGCGCGCCCGGATCGAGCGGCATCTCCACGACGGTGTCCAGCAGCGGCTGGTCGGCCTGACCATGACGTTGGGACTGGCCGAGCTGGACCTGCCGGAGGGCGAGGGCAAGCGGCTGGTCGTGAAGGCGCATTCGGAGGCCGAGGCCGCGCTGGCGGACCTGCGGGAGGCGGTCCGGGGCATCCACCCGCGCGTGCTCGTCGACCACGGGCTCGAAGCCGCTGTACTGGAGGTCGCCGACCGGAGTCCGCTGCCGGTGACCGTGCAGCTGACGCTTCCCGCGCGACTGCCGCCGCCGATCGAGGCAGCGGCGTACTTCGTCGTCAGCGAGGCGCTCGCGAACGTCGCCAAGCACGCCCGCGCGAACACGTGCGACGTGACCGGCTGGGTCGAGCGCGATCGGCTGGTGATCAGCATCACCGACGACGGCATCGGCGGTGCCCGCGCCGGCGCCGGCACCGGACTGACCGGACTGGTGACCCGGTTGGACGCCTTGGGAGGCACACTCGACCTCGACAGCCCACCCGGTGGGCCGACTCGACTGAGGATGGAGTGCCCGTGCCGACTCGGCGACTGAGCATCGTGCTGGCCGAAGACTCGTTGCTGCTGCGCGAGGGTCTGGCCAGCATCCTGGACCGCGCCGGTCATGAGATACGGGACACCGTCGGGGACGCGGACACGCTCCTGGCCGTCGTCCGCAAGGAGCCGCCCGACGTGGTGATCACCGACGTCCGGATGCCGCCCGGTCACAGCGACGAGGGCCTGCGGGCGGCGGCCGCGATCCGCGCCGAGCTGCCGTCGATCGGGATCCTGGTGCTCTCGCAGTACGTCGCCGACGCGTACCTCTCCTCGTTGCTGGAGACAACCACCGGCGGGATCGGCTACCTGCTGAAGGACCGCGTGGGGCACGTCGCGGAGTTCCTCGAGTCGCTCGACCGGGTCGCGGACGGCGGGACCGTGGTCGACCCGGAGGTGGTCCGGCAACTGCTGGCGCGGCGCCGGAACGACGGGCCGTTGTCGGCGCTGACCCCGCGAGAGCTCGAAGTACTCGCGCTGATGGCCGAAGGCCGGGTGAACGCGTCGATCGCGGAGCAGCTGGTGGTCAGCGAGGCCGCCGTCCGCAAGCACGTCGGCAACATCTTCGCCAAGCTGCGGCTGGACGACGGGCTCGACCGCCGGGTCTCAGCGGTGCTGACGTACTTGCGCGGCTGAGAGAGGATCGAGGTATGGACGAGGACATCCGCAAGATCCTGGCCGACTGCGAGACGTGGGCCGTGGTGGGGCTGTCGAACAACACCAGCCGGGCGGCGTACGGCGTCGCGCGGTTCCTGCAGGGCCACGGCAAGCGGATCGTGCCGGTGCATCCGTCGGCCGAGACGGTGCACGGCGAGCAGGGTTACGCCACGCTGGCCGACATCCCGTTCCCGGTCGACTGCGTCGACGTGTTCGTCCGTTCGGAGCTGGCCGGCGACGTCGCGGACCAGGCGGTGGGAATCAACGCGAAGGCGGTGTGGTTCCAACTGGATGTAGTGGATCCGGACGCGTACACGCGGACGACGGCCGCCGGTCTCACCATGGCGATGGACCGCTGCCCGGCGATCGAGTGGGGGCGGCTGGGTCCGTCCTGACCGTCACCACCGAAGGGTTCTGATGCTCACCATCGACACCTCCACGGATTTCGGCACGCGGATCGAGCGTCAGCTCGGCGACGAGACGGTGATCTGGCTGACCACGGTCGGCCGGTCCGGGACGCCGGCGCCGAACCCGGTCTGGTTCCTCTGGCACGACGGCCAGGTGCTGATCGCCAGCCAGCCGGACAAGGCCAAGCTGCACAACATCACCGCGCAGCCGCGGGTCGCGCTCAACTTCAACGCCACCGACACCGGCGGCGACGTCGGGGTGATCTCCGGTACGGCGGCCGTCGACGACGCCCCGCTGAGCGGTGACGAGCTGGCGGCGTACGACGCGAAGTACGCCGAGGACATCGCCGGGCTCGGCATGACGAACGAGCAGTTCCACGCCGACTACTCGGTCGTCGTCCGCATCACCCCGGACAAACTCCGCGGCTTCTGAGCCTCAGTTGAGGTAGCCCTCGACCGTGTCGGCGGAGCGGGCCGTGGCGTCGTCGGGGTTCTCGCCGAACTCGCGCTTGGCGCGGCGCTGGCGGAGCAGGTCCCAGCACTGGTCGAGCTCGACCTCGAGGGCGCGCAGGCGGGCCCGCTCCTCCTCGCGGTCGATCTGGCCGGCGCTGTGCTTGGTGCGCAGCTCGTGCTCCTCGGCGACGAGTTCGTCGATCCGGCTGAAGATGCTGGTGTCATCGCTCATGGGGAAACCGTACGCCCGTCCGGAAGGGCCGACCGGGCCAGGAGCTCGGTGACGGTCAGGATCGCCAGCGTCTCGGCCGCGATCAGGCCGATCAGGACCACGAGCTGCAGCGCGGCGGCCTCGGTCGGTGACGCCCCGCCGAGCACCATGCCGACGAACGCGCCGGGCAGCGACACCAGCCCGACCGTCCGGGTCTGGTCGAGCGCGGGCAGCAGCGCGTCGCCCGCGACCGGACCGACCACCTGCTTGAACGCGTCCGGCGGCAGCAGCCCGATCGACAACCCGGCCTCGAACTCGCCGTACCGGGTGCCGTACTCGTTCAGCACCCGCCGGCCCGCCAGCGTGGTCGCGGTCATCGCGCCGCCGATGATGATGCCGCCCATCGGCAGGATGGTCGCCGGGTTCCGCGGCACCACGCCGGGCAGGAGGAGCAGCAGCAGTACGGCGAACGCGCCGCAGCCGATCGCGGTCGCGCAGTACATCCACTGCCGTGGGATCACCGCCGTCGAGTGGATCCGCCGGGTGCTGGTCGCGGTCGCGACGACGAACATCACCAGCACGAACGCGATCGCGCCGAGCGTGTGCTGCAGGGCGACCCCGACCACCAGGCCGACCGCGGTCAGCTGCAGGACCGCGCGCACCGCGGCGGTGACGATCCCCTTGTCGTGCCGCAGCCCGGCGTACCGGGACGCGCCGACGCCGATCGCGATCAGCAGCGGCAGGACGACGACCGCCGCGAGCCCCAGCCCGGTGTCGAACGACATCCGCCCATTTCAGCACGCACCCCGCTGATCGGAACGGCTCGACTCACCCCTGCTTGAAGTCGGCCTCGTCGTACGCGTGCTCGCCCGGCTCACCTGCCTCCACCTTGGACGCCTCGTCCGCTCGCAGCTCGACCCGGCGGATCTTGCCCGAGATGGTCTTCGGCAGCGTGGCGAACTCGATCCGCCGGATCCGCTTGTACGGCGCGAGGTGGTCCCGGCAGAACTGCAGGATCTCGCCGGCCAGCTCCCGGCTCGGCGCGTGCCCGGCGGCCAGTACGACGTACGCCTTCGGCACCGCGAGCCGGACCGGGTCGGGCGACGGTACGACGGCCGCCTCGGCGACCGCCGGATGCTCGATCAGGACCGACTCCAGCTCGAACGGCGAGATCCGGTAGTCGCTGGCCTTGAACACGTCGTCGGAGCGGCCGACGTAGGTGATGTACCCGTCCTCGTCCCGGCCGGCCACGTCACCGGTGTGGTAGTGCCCGCCGCGCATGACCTCGGCGGTCAGCTCGCGGGCGTCGCGATAGCCCCGCATCAGCGGGACCGGGGCCGGCGCGAGCTCGATGCAGATCTCGCCGTCGTCGCCGATCTCGTCGGTCGACGGGTCGATCAGGGTGATCGTGTACCCGGGCAGCGGGCGGCCCATCGAGCCGGGCTTGACCGGCTGGCCCGGCGTGTTGCCGATCTGCGCGGTCGTCTCGGTCTGCCCGTACCCGTCCCGGATGGTGATACCCCAGGCGTTGCGGACCTGCTCGATCACCTCGGGGTTGAGCGGCTCACCGGCCGAGATGCACTCCCGGATCTGGACCTCGACCGCGGACAGGTCGGCCTGGATGAGCATCCGCCAGACCGTCGGCGGCGCGCAGAACGTCGTCACGCCGTACGTCTGCAGGACCTGCAGCATCTTCTCGGCGTCGAACCGCGTGTAGTTGTAGAGGAAGACGGTCGCGCCCGCGTTCCAGGGCGCGAACACGTTGCTCCAGGAGTGCTTCGCCCAGCCGGGGGAGGAGACGTTCAGGTGGACGTCGCCGGGCTGCAGGCCGATCCAGTACATGGTCGACAGGTGGCCGACCGGGTAGCTGACCTGGGTGTGCTCGACCAGCTTCGGCTGACTCGTCGTGCCGGAGGTGAAGTAGAGCAGCAGCGAGTCGTTCGCGGCCGTGTCCACCTCGGGGACCGGTCCGTCGTACTGCGCCGAGTCGTCGTAGTGCAGCCAGCCGTCCACGGGATCGCCGACGGCGACGCGAAGACAGTGGTCGGCGATCCCGGCGTACCGGCCGGTCTCGGCGCTGCCGGTGACCACGGCCCGGACGCCGCCGCGCTCGATCCGGTCGGCCAGGTCGGCGTCGGTCAGCAGCGTGGTCGCGGGGATCATCACCGCGCCGGCCCGGATGCAGCCGAGCATGATCTCCCACAGCGGGACGGTGTTGCCGAGGACGACCAGCACGCGGTCACCCGGCTTCAGGTCCGCCTCGGTCAGCCAGCCGGCGACCCGCCGGGACCGCTCGGCCAGCTCGGCGTACGTGCGGGTGTTGACCTCGCCGTCCTCCTCGACGATCGTCAGCGCGGCCACCTCGGGCTGCTCGACCGCGAGCGCGTCGAACCAGTCCCGGGCCCAGTTGAACCGGTCGAACGCCGGCCAGCTGAAGTCCCGGTACGCCATCTCGTAGTCCTCCCGGTGAGCGACCAGGAAGTCCCGGGCCGCCCGGAACTCGCGGGTGACGTCCGAAGTGCTCTGCTCCGTCGACATGTCCCGCACATTACCCACCCAGCGCGAGCACCGACCCTGTCACGACGAGTGGCGTGAGAATCAGTCCGCGCCACAGGAACGACCACCAGGAGATGTCGACCCGGGCGGCGTCGCAGCGGTCCCGCCACAGGAGCGTCGCGAGCGACCCCCAGAGGGTGAGCAGGCAACCGCAGTTCACCCCGATCAGCAGGGCCGTCATCCGATGCGGACTGTCGGCGGCGACGGGCTCCATCGCCAGGTACGCCGGGAGGTTGTCGGCCAGATTCGCGCCGAGGGCCGCGGTCGCGCTCAACCGCAGCTCGGAGGTCGTCCCGGCGATCCGGCTGAGGATGGTCTGCAGGCCGTGGTCGGAGAGGAAGCCGACGACCAGGAAGAGTCCGGTCACGGTGACGACCAGCTTGGCCGGGATCAGCGACCACCGCAGTGCGCTCCGCCGCCGGATCGCGAACAGCACGACCAGCACGAGCGCTCCGGCCGTGGCCGGCCAGGCCACCTCGATCCCGGAGACGAACGCCGGCCCGAGCAGCAGGCACACGGCGGCCGATCCCCAGAACAGCACCTTGTCGTCCACGTGCGGTGTCGGCGGTACGTCGTACGTCCGCCGGAGATCGCGGTGGAACAGCACGGCCAGGACGGCGACCGTGATCAGGACCGCCGCGATCGCCGGCCGCCAGCTGAACGCGAGGAAGTGGGCGTCGAGCGCGCGGAACTGGTGCAGCGCGAGCAGGTTGGTCAGGTTCGAGACCGGGAGCAGGAGCGACGCCGTGCCGGCCAGCCAGACGGTGGTGAAGGCGAACAGCTTCGGCGGGATCCCGAGTTGCCGCGCCATCGACAGGACGACCGGGGTCAGCAGCACCGCGCAGGTGTCGAGCGACAGGACGATGGTGAGGCCGGTGGCGAGCACGACGACGAGCAACCAGAGCCGCCACACCCGGCCGCGGGCCAGGTGGGCGGCCTCACGAGCGGCGACGTCGAAAACTTTCGCCTGGTCGGCCAGCTCGGCGATCACGGTGACGGCGATCAGGAAGACCAGCACGGGGGCGATCCGTGCGACCAAATTCATGACCTCCGGGGGGACAGGTTGAGTAGGCTGGCCGGGTGACGCCGCCGGACCAGTATGACGCGCAGCCGCCGGCCGGTTATCCGGCGGAGTTCGAGGCGGACGTCGTCCTGCGGGACGGCGCGACCGCCCATCTGCGGCCGATCACCGCGGACGACGCCGACCTGCTGGTGGCGTTCTACGCGCGGGTGTCCGAGCAGTCGAAGTACTACCGCTTCTTCGCGCCTTATCCGCAGCTGTCCGACCGGGACGTGGCCAGGTTCACCCAGGTCGACTACCACGACCGGCTGGCGCTGATCGTCACCGTCGGCAGCGAGATGATCGGCGTCGGGCGGTACGAGCGGACCGGCCGGCGGACCGCGGAGGTCGCGTTCCTGATCGAGGACGCTCACCAGGGCCGCGGCCTCGGCCAGTTGCTGCTCGAGCACCTCGCCCAGGCGGCCCGGGAGAACGGCATCACCCGGTTCGTCGCCGAGGTGCTGCCGGACAACCGCAAGATGATCACCGTCTTCACCGAGGCCGGCTACAAGGTCATGCGGGAGTTCGAGGACGGCGTGATCATGGTCGAGTTCGACATCGCGCCGACCGACACCTCGTTCGGCGTGATGCAGGCCCGCGAGCAGCGGTCCGAGGCATTGTCGATCGCCCGGCTGCTGACCCCGTCGAGTGTCGCGGTGATCGGTGCGAGCCGGCGGGAGGGGACGATCGGCAACGCGCTGCTGCGCAACCTCCGCGACGGCGGGTTCACCGGCCGGCTGTACGCCGTGAACACCGACACCGACGCGGACGAGATCGAAGGCGTTCCGGCGTACCCGACGATCAGCGACGTGGACGACACGGTCGACCTGGCCGTGGTCGCGGTCCGGGCGGAGATGGTCGCCGACGTCGTCCTGGACTGCGCGGCCAAGGGGGTCCGCGGGCTGGTCGTGGTGTCGAGCGGGTTCGCGGAGATCGGCGACGAGGGCCGCAAGCGGCAGCGGTACCTGACCGGGCTGGCCCGGTCGTACGGGATGCGGGTGATCGGGCCGAACGCGCTCGGCGTGATCAACACCGCCGGCGGCGTGTCGCTGAACGCGACGCTGTCCCCGGTGATGCCGAGCCCGGGCCGGGTGGCGTTCTTCTGCCAGTCCGGTGCGCTCGGGGTGCCGATCCTGGCCGACATGGCCGGGCGTGGCCTGGGCCTGTCGACGTTCGTGTCCGCGGGCAACCGGGCCGATGTCTCGGGCAACGACCTGATGCAGTACTGGTACTCCGACGAGTCGACCGAGGTCGTCCTGCTCTACCTGGAGTCGCTGGGCAACCCGCGCAAGTTCAGCCGGGTGTCGCGGCGGCTGGCCGGCCGCAAGCCGGTGGTCGCGCTCAAGTCCGGCCGGGCCACCCAGGGCGTCCCGCTCGGGCAGATGGTCCGGCGCAGTCAGTTGCCAGCAGCAACGGTCGAGTCGATGTTCCGGCAGAGCGGGCTCATCGGGGTCGACACCACCGGCGAACTGTTCGACGTCGCCCAGCTGCTCGCGCACCAGCCGCTGCCGAAGGGGCGACGGGTGGCGATCGTCAGCAACTCCGACGCGCTGACGCTGCTCGCCCTCGACACGATGGCCGGCTGCGGGCTGGACACGGCGGGGGAGCCGCGCAACCTGAGCCCGGACGCGTCCGCGGAGGAGTTCGGGATTGCGCTGTCCGAGGTGTTCGCGGACGACCGGGTGCACTCGGTCGTAGTCATCTTCACGCCGCCGGTCCAGGCGAACGGCGCCGAGGTCGCGCAGGTGCTCGCCGCGGCCGCGGCCGGCTCGGACAAGCCGGTCGTCTCGACGTTCCTCGCCTCCCGGAGCGTGCCCGAGGAGCTCCGGGTGCCGGACGCCGACGGCGGCGCGGCCCGTGGTTCGATCCCGTCGTTCCTCAACCCGCAGTACGCCGTGGGTGCGCTCGCGAAGGCGACGCAGTACGCCGAGTGGCGGCGCCGGTCGGACAGCAGGATCCCGGACCTGCCGGACGTGGACACCCGCGCGGCCGAGGACTTCGTCGCCGAGTACCTGCAACGGCACCCGAACGGCGCCGACCTGGACGCCGCGGACCGGCAACTGCTGCTCAGCTTCTACGGGCTGTCGGTGCTGCCGGCGTTCCCGGTGCTGAGCGCGGACGAAGCGGTGCAGCGGGCCGCCGATCTCGGGTTCGAGGTGATCCTGAAGGCGACCGCCGAGCAGTGGCGGATGCGGCCGGACCTGGCCGACATCTGGCGGCACATCCACGACGAGGACGACATGCGCGAGGCCTGGGCCGAGATGACCCAGACCTTCGGCGTGGCGTCCGACCCGGGACGCGCGCAGTTCGTCGTCCAGAAGATGGCGCCGCCGGGCGTGCCGGTGGTGATCTCGGCCCTGGAGGACGTGTCGTTCGGGCCGGTGGTGTCGTTCGGACTGTCGGGTGTCGCCACCGACCTGCTGGGCGATCGCTCGTACCGGATGCCGCCGTTGACCACGCGGGACGCCGCGGAGATGGTCCGTGAGGTCCGGGCGGCGCCGCTGCTCTACGGCTACCGCGGGACCGACCCGGTCGACATCTCCGCGATCGAGAATCTGCTGCACCGGGTGTCCCGGCTGACCCTGGACCTCGAGGAGGTCGTCCGGCTCGATCTCCGCTCGGTCCTGGTCGGCGCCGAGGGCGCCACCGTCCTGGACACCGCGATCCGCATCGCCCCCAACGAGAAACCCCGCCAGGACACCCCGGCCCGCCGCCTCACCTGAGCCCGCCGCCTCACCGTGGCCGGCCGCGCCTCACTTTGGCTGCCGGCTCACCTGACGTAGATGCTGTCCGCGCGGGTCAGGAGGCGGGCGTCGACGAGTTCGCGGCGGAGGGCGGCGTGGTCGGGGTGCCAGCGGTTGAGGAGCTCGTTCACCTCGGACTCGGGGTAGCGGCGGCCCGGCTCGAAGCTGGTGACGATGTGCTCCAGCACCACCCGGAACTTCGCCGGCACGGTCGGGAAGTGCGTCAGCCGCCCGTCCCGGATGAACGACCTCAGCACCGCGTCCCGCTCCGGATCCGGATCCAGCGGCACCCACTCCGGCCGGCTCTCGCGCACCGCGTCCTTGAACGCCGCCTCGTCCGCCCGCAGGCCGTCGCGCCCGGCGGTGATCAGCCCGCCCTTGGCCAGTCGCTGCACGGCTTTCGCGACCGTCGGCGCCGGCAACCCGGTGCTCCCGGCAACCTGCTCGGGACTCGTGGCGCCGAGCACGACCGCGGAGTACACCCGCAACCGCGCCGGCTCAGCCAGCAGACCACACAGCAGCTCAGCGTTCATACCTCCCAAACTAAATCTCCCCGCAACCGGATTTCCGCCGCTGGTGAACCGGCGCCGACGGAGGATGTCCGGATGCACATGGGTGCCCATCGCGGCCGCCGGATCATCCTCGCCGACGACCTGGCCGAAGCCGACGTCGCCGAGTGCGCGACCTTGATGAACGCCGAGCAGGTCCGGGCCACCACGGCCTCGGTCGAGATCGGCCTGACGCGCGAGGTGACCTGGCACGTGGCCGGCGGCTACTACCTGCACTTCGGCCGGGAACACCCGATCGGGGTCGGCTTCGTCTTCACCTCCGGACCGACGCGGGACGGCGTCACCGAGCTGACCGCGATGCTCCAGGAGTACTTCGAGCCCCCGAGCGACGGCGCGTTGGTGGCTGCCGTCGACGCCGCCGTCTCGGCCGAGCACCGGCGGACGGCGCTCGTCCGGCTCGGGGTGGGGGCGCCGGAAGGAGAAGTCCCGGGCTGGGCGAGCAGGATCGTGACGGCGATGCGGGCGGACGACGCGCGGGTGCGGGAAGGTGGGCTCTGGGCGGCGGCGCACGTACTCTGGCCGGGCCTGCTTGCGGAGGTCGAGTCGATGAGTACGACGGACGCCGATCCGTTGCTCCGCGACCAGGCCGGCGCCCTTGCCGGGTTCATGCGACAGGAGGGAATCGTTCCGTGACGCCTCTCATGCCAGGCCCGCTGAACTCGATCACCGACGTGCCCGGGGTGCTGGTCGGGCAGGTGGAGCGGGTCGACGCGCCGTACCTGACCGGGACGACGGTCGTCCACGTCCCCGGTACGGCGGTGGCCGGGGTCGACGTGCGTGGGGGAGCGCCCGGGACGCGGGAGACCGATCTGCTGGATCCGGTGAACTCCAACCCGGGGGCGAACGCGGTCGTGCTGACCGGCGGCAGCGCGTACGGACTCGACACCGCGGGCAGCGTGATGCGGTGGCTCGAGGACCGCGGCGAGGGTGTGCGCGTGGGGCCGGGGGAGCGGGACGTCGTACCGATCGTGCCGACCGCGGTGCTGTTCGACCTCGGCCGCGGCGGCGACTTCAGCGCTCGGCCCGCGCCGTCCTGGGGTGCCGACGCGATCGCCGCCGCCACCGACGGTCCTGTTGCCCTCGGCAACCACGGCGCCGGCGCGGGCGCCCGGGCCCGGTCGCTCAAGGGTGGCACCGGCGCGGCCAGCGTCCGGCTGGAGGACGGTACGACGATCGGCGCGCTCGTCATCGTGAACGCGGCCGGCTCGGCCGTGGACGCCGAGGGCCGGTTGTACGGCGCCCGCTACGGCCTCGGGGACGAGTTCGCCCACCTGCGGACGCCGACCGACCGCCCGGCGCTGGTCACCCCGGGCCGCAACCTGATCCCAGGCCCGACCATGAACACCGTGATCGCGGTGGTGGCGACCGACGTACCGCTGGACAAGGCGGCGGCGAAGCGGATGGCGATGGTCGCGCACGACGGGCTGGCGCGGGCGATCGACCCGATCCACACGCTGGTCGACGGCGACAGCATCTTCGCGCTCTCGACCCGCGTCCCCGGCGACGACCGTCCCCGGCTGACCGTCACCGACCCGGCCGCCCTCGCTCAACTCGAGACGGTCTACGCGGCCGGCGCCCGGACGCTGTCCCGCGCGGTCGTGCACGCGATGCTGGCCGCCGAGACCGTCGACACCCCGGCCGGCGAGATCCTGAGCTACCGCGACGCCTACCCGTCAGCCTTCCGGAGCGACTGACGTACGACCCCAGTACTACGCCCCCGCGACGAAGGACATCGGAAGGCGACGTCAAGACCGGTCTGTGGGCCGACGCTCCGTCGAGCGACTCGCGAAAGGCTCAGCGGCATGAGCTTTCAGAGTCCCCAGCAGGTCGTTCTCAGCGGTCACGGCCTGGTCAAGTACTACGGTGACGTGGTCGGCCTGGCCGGCGTGGACGTCGCCGTCCGGTCGGGCGAAGCCCTCGCGGTGATGGGCCCGAGCGGCAACGGCAAGACCACGCTGCTCCACGTCCTGGCCGGCATCCTCACCCCGGACCAGGGCGAGGTCTGGTTGGCCGGCCAACGCGTCGACCAGCTGAACGACGCCGGCCGGACCGTGCTGCGGCGGCGCCGGCTCGGCTTCGTCTTCCAGGACAACCAACTGCTCGCCGAACTGCCGGCCGACGAGAACGTCGCCCTGCCGCTGATGGTCGACGGCGTGAGCCGGCGCGATGCCATCGGCCGCGCGCGGACGATGCTCGCGCAGGTCGGCCTGTCCGCGGAGGCCGGTCGCCGGCCGGGCGAACTGTCCGGCGGTCAGGCGCAGCGGGTCGCGATCGCCCGGGCCCTGGTCGGTGAGCCACAGGCCGTCTTCGCGGACGAACCGACCGGTGCCCTCGACGCGGCGACCGGTGCCCAGGTCATCGACCTGCTCGTCGGCGCGGCCACCCATCGCGGTGCCGCCGTGGTCGTCGTCACCCACGACAACGCCGTCGCCGCCCGGTGCCACCGGGTGCTGCGGATCGTCGACGGCCGGGTGAGCGAGTCGCTGGGAGCGGACCGATGAGCCCGATGACGGTTCTGATGCCACGCCTCCGGCGCGGCGGGTCATGGGGCTTTGACTCCCGGCCTTCCCTCGTCACTCCGGTCGCTTCGCTCCCTCCGCTCCTCAGTCCAGGCCGGGAGGCCCCATGACCGGCCTCGGCCTGCGGTTCGTCCGCCGACCCGGCCCCGGCGGTCGCGCCGCCAACTTGGCCGCGCTCGGCGCGACCGCCGTGGTCGCACTCCTGGTCACCTTTCTGATCGCCGGCTCGCTCGGCCTGTTCCACCGGTCCGACCGGATCGGCTGGCGCAGCGGTGACAAGGCGGACCCGGCCACCGCGATCGGCGCGATCGACCAGGAGGACGACCTCCGGGTCGACGGCCTCCCGATGCTGCGCGTCGACCTCGCCACCCTGCGCCCCAACGAGGTCGCGCCACCGCCCGGCCTCGACCACACCCCCAAGCCGGGTGAGGTCTTCGTCTCGCCGGCCCTCGCGAAACGCTGGGCCGACCTCAGCAAGGAGTACGGCGTCGCCCAGCCGACCGGCGTGATCAGGGACGAAGGGCTCTCGTCGCCCGAGGAACTGGTCCTCATCCGTGGCGTCGCACCCGGTGCCATCGGCGAGCACCCGCAGTACGTGAACAGCTGGCGCGAAGACGTACTGGACAGCCGCATGCTCGGCCTGATGATGGCGGTTGCCCTCGGCATCACCCTGGTCCTGTTCCCGCTCCTCAGCCTGGTCGGTCAGGCAGCCGGGGTGGCCGCCAAACGTCGTGAACACCGGCTGGCCGCGTTGCGGCTCGCGGGTGCGACCAGGAGCCAGGTGCTCGTGCTGAGCGCGGTCGAACAGGCAGTGCTCGGCGTGGCCGGTGCAGTCGTCGGGCTGGTCGGCTACACAGCGCTGACACCGTTGATCGCGCGCATCCCGCTCGGTGGTGGTCGATGGTTCCTCTCGGACATCACCGTCAACTGGTGGACCGTGCTGATCGTCCTGGCCGCCGTTCCCGTGCTGTCGGTGATCAGCGCGCTCATCGGCCTCGGACGGGTCAGCATCACCCCGCTCGGAGTCGTCCGCGGCCAGACCCGCAAGGCGACCAGTGCGTTGCGACTGGTCGTGCTGGTGGTCGGTCCGATCGTCCTCGGGTACTACGGGATGCGAACGGGACTGCTGCCGGTGCTGATCGGGGTCGCTTTCGCTGCGCTCGGCGTACGAATCATCGGGCCGTGGGCAGTCCAGGTGATCGGGCGGATCCTGGCGAACCTGGCCAACGGACCGGTGACGTTGCTGGCCGGGCGGCGGCTGGTGGACGATCCGAAGGGTGCGTTCCGGCCGGTGGCCGCGCTGGTGCTGAGTGGCTTCGTCACCGGCTTCATGTCGGTGTTCATGCCGCCGGGTGACGAGGACCCGACCTTCCAGGATTTGCGGATCGGCGTGGTGCTGCTGCTCGGGCTCGTGTTCCTGACCGTCGCTGCCTCGACCGCGGCCGGAGCGGTCGGTACGGCGCTCGACCAGGCGGCTCCGGCTCGTGCGCTCCGGAGATCCGGTGTGCCGCTGTCCGTGATCGAACGGGCTGCGCGGCTGGCGGCCGTCGTACCGGTCGTCGGTGTCGGCCTGCCTGTGGTCGGATTCGGCGCCTTCTGCGGCCTGGTGCTGAGCGGCGGCCAGGTGATCACCGAAGGCTCCTCGGGCCTGCTGGTGCTGGTCGGGCAGGTGGTCGCCGGACTCGTGCTGGTCGCGGTGGCGGGGGCCGCCGGCGCGCCGGTCCTGCGGAAGGCAAGTGCGAACTGATCGCGGTTGTCCACAAGGGGAAATCGCGCCGGGACCGGGTCGTGCAAGGATGAGGGCATGCGTGACCTGAATGTGCCGGAGCTCGCAGACGTCTCCTCCGCCCTCCGCGAGGCGATCGATCGGTGCGGCTACTACCCCGACGTCGTCACCGACTCGCTCGCGGTGGCGATCGCGGGCGAGCCGATCCGTGCCTTCGTGCTGCAGCACGAGCCGACGTTCGACCGGGACGAGGTCCGGCGGCACATCACCATCCTGGCGCTGACCCCGACCCGGCTGATCGTCGGCCACACCGACGAGCACGCGGCCGACGAGCTGATCCGGGCGCCGTACGCGTCGACCTCGACCGAGGCGATCCCGCTGCACCGGGTGAACGCGGTGGTCGTCAACCGGGTCGTGCCCAACCCGGCCGGCTACGCCTCGGGCAAGTCCGACCCGGCGGTGGCCGGCGGCGGTGAGGTCGTGCTGACGATCGGCTGGGGGATGGTGAACCGGATCGACCTCGAGCCGGCCGTCTGCGCCGACCCGAACTGCGAGGCCGACCACGGCTACACCGGCTCGGTCGCGGCCGACGACATCTCGCTGCGGATCAGCTCCGCCGCGGACGGCCCGGCGGGGATCCAACAGGTGCTCGACTTCGCGCAGGCGCTGTCGTTCGCCACCAGCCGGTAGCGGCCGTGGCCAGGTCCGCGCCGGTCAGCCCGCAGTACGGCGGTGGGGCGCTCGCCGACGTACTGCCCTCGGTGGCGGGCGCGCTCTCGGTTGCCGGGGAGCAGAACGTTCTCGGACTGCCGCCCGCGCCCCGGTACGCCGTCCTGCTGTTCGACGGACTGGGGTGGAATCTGCTCCAGCGGAACGCGGACGTCGCGCCGTACCTGTCGTCGCTGCTGCCGACCGGGCGCAGCCTGACCGCCGGCGTGCCGTCGACGACGGCCGTGAGCCTCACCAGCCTCGGCACCGGTCTGCCGCCGGGTGCGCACGGCATCGTCGGCTACACCTCGATCGTGCCCGAGTCCGGCGCGCTGCTGAACGCCTTGCAGTGGGACGCACCGGTCGATCCGCGACGCTGGCAGCCGCACGGCACGGTCTTCGACCGGATCGCCGCCGCGGGGGTCGCCACGCGCAACGTGAGCAAGGCCCGCTTCGACACCTCCGGTCTCACTGCGGCTGCATTCCGCGGGAGCGCACACCGGGGCGCGGACACGGTCGAGGACCGGCTGGACGCGACCCGGTTCGCCATCCGCGAGGGCAGTTCGTCGCTCGTGTACGTGTACGACTCTCAGCTCGACTACACCGGCCACAACGAGGGTTCGGACTCGCAGCAGTGGCGCAAGGAGCTGGCCGCGGCCGACCTGTTCGCCCAGCAGATCCGGTCCGCCTTGCCCCGCGACGCCGTACTGCTCGTCGTCGCCGACCACGGGATGATCGACGTCGCCCCCGAGGGCCGGGTCGACCTCGACGAAGAGCCCGCGCTGCTGGACGGGATCCGGCTGATAGGCGGTGAGTCCCGCTTCCGCCACCTGTACTGCGTTCCTGGCGCCGAGGCCGACGTGCTCGCGACCTACCGGGCGCGGCTGGGCGCGGACGCGCTGGTGCTGAGCCGCGAGGAGGCCGTCGGGCTGGGCTGGTTCGGTGGCGTCGAAGACCGGGTCGCGCCCCGGCTGGGGGACGTCGTGGTCGCCACGCTCGGGCCGGTGGCGCTGGTCGCGGGCCGGCGCTTCCCGAAGGAGGCCGACCTGATCGGCCTGCACGGCTCGCTCACCGACGACGAGATGGCGATCCCGCTCCTCGTCGATCCCGGGTTCTAGAAACTCCAGACGTTCCAGAAGAAGCTGGTCTGCGAGGTCTTGGCCTCGCCGTCGCGGGCGATCACGGTCACCTTGTAGCGCCCGGAGCCGGGGGTCAGCACGCCGGTGATCCAGCCGCGCTCGGTGTCGATGCTCAGCCCCGGCGGCAGGCCGGACGCCGAGTAGCTGATCTCGCCCGTCCCGCCCGTGCCCTTCATCAGCAACGGGATCGCCGGCGCGCCGCCGAAGCCGAGCTGGTCGGACGGCTTGGTGATCGAGATCGCGCCGTTCGGCTGCGCGGCGGCCACGCCGACCGCCTCGGCCGCGTCCACCATGCCCTCGCCGTAGAACGAGTTGTTCGCCTGCGTCCCGATGCACTCGCCGGAAGCGCCCGGCGGGCAGGCGAGGTCGTTCGCCTGCCGGGCGAGCTCACCCCTGACCTGGGCGGTGGTGAGCTTCGCGTTCACGCTCCGCAGCAGGGCCGCCACGCCGGCGACGTGCGGCGAGGCCATCGACGTACCGCTCATCGACTCGTAGCCGCCGCCGGGAACGGTCGAGTAGACGCCTTCGCCGGGGGCGGCGACGTTGATCTTGTTCTCACCGAAGTTGGAGAAGCGCGACTTCCCGCCGGCCGCGTCGACCGACGCGACCACGACCACGTTCGGGAGCTCGGTCGGCAGCGTCAGACAGTCGTTGGTGACCGTGCGCTGCGCGGGGGTCGAGTCGTTCGGGCTGGAGTCGTCGTCGGTCTTGTTCGCGAGGTCGTAGTCCTCGTTGCCGGCCGCGGCGACGTTCACGACCCCCTTGGAGTCCGAGTACGCGACCGAGCGCCGGATCGCCTCGGCGATGGCGTCCTGGTCCTGGTCGGAAGGGCAGAGGAACAGCCACGGGTCGGTGTAGTAGCTGTTGTTGGTGATCGAGACGCCCTTGTCGGCGGCGAACATGAACGCGCAGACGGTGTTCTCCGGGAAGAACAGCTGGCTGTCGGCCTCGGCGACGCGGATCGAGGACACCTTCACCCCGGGCGCGACCCCGACCATGCCGGTGCCGTTGCGGGCGGCCGCGATCGTGCCGGCCACGTGGGTGCCGTGCTCGCCGACCGGCCGCCACGCACCGGGCCGGGTGTCGGCCTTGCCGTACGCGCACGACGCCGACTTGGCCGCGTCGAAGTTCGGCTTGAGATCCGGGTGCTGGTCGTCGACGCCGGTGTCGAGCACACCGACCGTGATCGTCTTGGCGCCCGGGTTCTTGTCCCAGGCCCGGTTCGCGCCGATCGCGGCCATGTCCTGCCGGTCGGTCTCCGGCGTGCTGCTCGGCACCTCCGGGACCTGCGCGGGGATCGCGGGCGCGCCGACATCGGCCGGCAGGTCCGACGTCCGGGTCGCGCCGGCCTTCTGCACGCCGTCGACGCCCCGCAGCTTGCCGGCGAAGTCGGCCGCGGTCGAGTGCGCGACGATCACGCCGATCGCGTCGTACGTCGCGTAGACGCTGCCGCCGTTCGAGGTGATCGCGCCGGTGACCTTGCCGGTCTGCCGCGGCTCGGTGATCACGAAGTACGCCCGCAGTCCGGCCTCGGCCCGGACCGGAGCGGCGGCCGCCGGCGAAGTGGCGGTCGCGGTCGTCAGGCAGGCCGCGAGGAGCAGGACCAGAGCTTTGCGCACGATCCATTCAAACCGGAGGGAGGCCCAGAACCCAAGCCGACGCCCGCGTTCGGTACCGACCTGGTACGACGCGCCACCCCGGCGTGCGGGGTGGTCCGCCGACTTGGCAGGATGAACGCCCGTGGCTGAGCTGCTCTACTTCACCGGGACCATGGACTGCGGCAAGTCCACCCTCGCCCTGCAGATGGACCACAACCACAAGGCCCGGGGGCGGCGCGGACGGATCTTCACCAGCCACGACCGGGCCGGCGAGGCGGTGCTGTCGTCCCGCCTCGGGCTGGCCGCCCAGGCGATCGAGGTCCGGCCCGAGTTCGACTTCTGGGAGTACGTCGTCGGTGAGCTCACCCACGGTGGCCGGATCGACTACGTGGTCTGCGACGAGGCCCAGTTCTACAGCCCGCCGCAGATCGAGCAGTTGGCGCGACTGGTCGACGAGCTGCAGATCGACGTGTTCGCGTTCGGCATCCTGACCGACTTCCGGGCCACGCTGTTCCCGGGGTCGGCCCGCCTGGTGGAGCTCGCCGACCGGATGGAGCTGCTCCAGGTCGAGGCGTTGTGCTGGTGCGGCGAACGGGCCACGCACAACGCCCGTACGATCGGTGGGGAGATGGTCACCGAGGGCGAGCAGCTGGTCGTCGGCGACATCGTGACCCACGACCACGAGGTCGCGTACGAGGTGCTCTGCCGCCGGCACCACCGTCGCCGGCTCACCCAGGCGCGTGCCCGGGCCACCCTCTCACCCGAAGTCCTGCCGTTCGGAGGAAGCGCGTCATGAGCCCACTGATCACGGTCGCGGAGCTGCGCGGCCTGGCGGAGCGTCCGGTGCTGATCGACGTCACCTGGAGCCTCGCGGGCCCGCCCGGGCGGGAGGCATACGACGCCGGCCACCTCCCCGGCGCGTACTTCGTCGACCTGGACACCGAGCTCGCCGGACCACCGGGCCCCGGCGGCCGACACCCGTTGCCGGCAGCAACCACAGTGACCGCGGCGCTGCGGCGCGCCGGCGTCGGCCCGGGGACGCCGGTGGTCGTCTACGACGCCGCCGACTCGACGGCCGCCGCCCGGGCGTGGTGGATCTTCCGGTACTTCGGGGTCCGCGACGTCCGCGTGCTCGACGGCGGGTTCGCGGCCTGGCAGGCGGCCGGGGGAGAGGTGACGACCGACGTACCGGCGGACCGGGACGGCACGTTCATCGCGACCGCCGGCCACCTCCCGTTGCTGGACGCCCACGGCGCGGCCGAGGTGGCCGGGGCCGGGGTGCTGCTGGACGCGCGGGCCCCCGAGCGGTTCGCAGGTGCGGTCGAGCCGATGGACCCGGTCGCCGGCCACATCCCGGGTGCGGTGAACGCGCCGACCGCGGCCAACGTGGACGAGACCGGACAGTTCCTCCCGGCTGGCGAGCTGCGGGAACGCTTCGGGAAGCTCGGCGTCGACGACTCGACCCAGGTCGGCGTGTACTGCGGCTCCGGCGTCACCGCTGCCCACGAGGCCCTCGCCCTCGAGCTCAGCGGCATCCCGGCCGCCGTCTACATCGGCTCCTGGTCGGACTGGATCACCGACCCCAGCCGACCCGTGGCCACCGGCAACGACTGAGTCACCACCCGATCGGCCCCAGCCGATCCTCGAAGGTGCCGGTCGGTCCGTCCGCGCCGAGCGTCGCCATCCGGATCATCGAGTCGGTGCCCTCGGTCACCGTCAGCTGACCCTTGTGGTTGTTCATGTCGGTGGCCGCGAACGTGTGCTTCTCGGTCTCGCCGGGTGTCACGGCGTTGAACTTGATGCCCGGCAGCGCCTGCGCGTACCGGACGGTGATCATGTTGATCGCGGCCTTCGACGAGCTGTAGGCGAGTTCGTGCATCGCGGCCGCCGGCTGACCCGGGTCGAGGATCACGCTGAACGCGCCGCCGGCGCTGGTCACGTTCACCACGCGCGGGTTCTCGGCCGCCTGCAGCAGCGGCAGGAACGCCTGGGTGACCCGCACCGGCCCGTAGACGTTGACGTCGTACACCGGGTGCAACTCGCCGGCGGTCGCCTCGCCGGGGTGGACGACGTGCCCCGGCGCACCGGCGTTGTTGATCAGTACGTCGAGCCGGTCGGTGTGCCCGCGGACGAGTTCCAGTGCGCCGGCGACCGACTCGTCCGACGTGACGTCGAGTGGGACCAGGACGACGTCCACACCCTCGGCGGCCAGCTTCTCCGACGCGGCCTCGCCCCGGGCCTGGTCGCGGGCGCCGAGAAACACCTTCCAGCCCAGCTCGCCGAGCCGGCGCGCCCCTTCGTAGCCGAGGCCCTTGTTGGCTCCGGTGATCAGCACGGTGGTCTTCATCATGTCCTCCTGACAGGTGACGATTCGTCCACCAGACGCCGCCCGCTGCCCGGCCGTGACGTCGCCGGAGTGTGAAACGGCTCTCTGTCTTGACTTCCCCGCCGCCATCCGGGACCGTGGTCAGAAATCGATTTCCATCCGCCCCTGGGAGTCACTCATGAAGCGATCCACGTTCCTCCGCGCGGCCCTCGGCGCCGGCGTGGTGGCCGCCGTACCCGGTCTGCCGGCGATGGCGAAACCTCAGGCCGTGCTGACGAACAAGGTGGCCGACCTGACCGGGCCGGGGTTGACCGACCGGTTCCGGATGGCCGCGACCGACCTCGGAATCCCGGCGCGGACCCCCGACGGCCGGATGCTGTTCGTGTTCGGCGACACCTTCGAGGAGCCGCGCGTCGGTGGCGGCTGGTGGCGGTCGCCGGTGGCGTTGTGGTCGACCACGACCGACCTGAACAGCGGGGTCCGGTGGTCCGGTGCCGTCGGCGGCGCGGCCGCGCAGCAGTTGTGGGAGTACGAGCACGACAACCCGGTGTTCTCGACCGTCCTGCCGTCGGACGTGATCACCATCGGCGGGTCGATGTACCTGCACGTGATGGTGAACAAGGGTCTCGGCAACGTCGTGTGGACCGAGATCTGGCGCAGCGACAACTCGGGCGCGAGCTGGTACCACACCGGCGCGAAGTTCGACCCGAACATCGACGGCGGGATGTTCCAGTGCCTGACCTGGGGCGAGGGCAACGACGGGTACGTCTACGTCTACTCGACCGGCTTCCAGCGCAACAAGCCGATCATCCTGAAGCGGGTCCGCAGCAACCAGATCGCCAACCCGGCGGCGTACGAGCCGTGGGGCTACCGCGACGGCGTCTGGGCCTGGGGCAACCCGGCGACGCCGATCCTGCCCGGCAGCTTCGGCGAGCTCTGCCTGCGGCCGCTCGGCGGGAAGTGGGTGCTCACCTGGTTCAACGCCGGCGACTACCGGATCGACGGCATCATCATGGACACGCCGACGTCCAACCTGCACACGGCGTACCGGCAGACCCTGATCTACGGCGGCACCTGGGGCAACGAGAACGACAACCACGTGGCCCAGCTGTACGGCGGCTACATCATCCCGGGCTCGACGCTGAGCGACCTGCACCTGTCGGTCAGCCAGTGGAAGACCGACGCCGGCTGGCCCTACCGCGCCATGCAGTTCCGCATCCGCAACTTCGGCTAGCGTCCGCCGCTCGTCGTCCACCGCTCGCCGAGTGTAGGAAGATTGCACGCGGCAAACGTCTACCTCACGCATTCTCATCACACTCGATGCGTTCGCGGCAGTTGGGGTGCCGGTAGGGATTGTGTCACCAGCCGCAAACGAGGAGCTCGGGTTGCTCAGCCTTCGCTGGTGGCTTGGCGCCGGAGTGTCCGAAGACCGCGACGTAGAAGTCGCGCGCGGGCCCGGGTTCCGCGGTGACCAGGTCGTTGCGGAGCAGTGCGTTCGGCTCGTTGACGATCTCGCAGCCGATGTGGGGACCGGCCTGCCACAGTCCACACTGCGCACCGGTGGTGTCCTTGATGATCGCCGTCCGGCCCTGGTCCAGCACGTCCATCGGACCGGTGATGATCGAGCCGCCCGCGTCCCGCGCTCGGGCGGCCGCGGCGTCACAGTCATCCGTCGCGAAGAAGACGTTCCACCAGAAGTCCGTGGCGTCGGGATCGGGTTCGGCCTGATGGCCGCGACGGGTCTGCCCCGTAGCAAGCACTGGGTGTAGTGGCCGAACTCCGCCGGTCCCACATCGAACTCCCAACCGAACAGCGCGCCGTAGAAGGTCATCGCGCGGTCGAGATCCGGGATGCCCAGGTCGATCCAGGTCGGTGTGCCGGCCGGCCGCGGGGTGGTCAGCTCGCTCATCGTCTCTCCTTGTCGTGTCCGCATGTTGTCCCGCATGACCCCGGAACCTTCCCGGGGTGAGTCCGTGCGCTGGCGAAGCGACCCACGGTCACGACCTGATCAGTCGACGGGTTACTGGTTGAAGAACGTCTTCAGTACACCGGCCATGAGTTCGGGGGCGACGACGTGTCCCTGCCCGTCGAGCGTCTGTCGTTCGGTCTGGGGGATGGCAGCGGTTATCGCTTTCGCGGCGCGGTCGAAGAAGTCGGTCGGGAGGCCTGCAAACTGGGGCTCGGTGGCCGGACCCTCGGTGGTCACCAGGACCGACTGAGTGATGCGGGCAAGTCGGTTCGTGGGGATCTTGTAGCCATTGAGGACCGCGGCGTCCTTGACGAGCGTGTGGGCGAGCGCGACGGACGAGGCCCACATCGGGTGCTGTTTGCCAGCCGCGATGTCCACGTCGGGTCCGCCGGTAAGCCTCATGAACAGTTCCAGGAGCTCCTCGTCCCGGCCGGCTTTGTATGCCTCGTGGGTGTCCGCGAGGTACTGGTTGAACCTCGGCCACTGGTCGTCCCCGATCACGTACGGCGTATCCCACACCGCGATCTTGTCGATCGCCGAACCTGCCGCTGCTGCCTCCAGCACGAGGGCGCCGCCAGATGAGGCGCCGTACACGTGAGCTGAGCCGCCGGCTGTCGCAATCAGCGCGTCGAGGTCTTCCAGCTCCCGCGCCACGGCGTACGGCGGTGTATTGCCGCTGGCGCCCCGGCCGCGTCGTGCGTAGTTGTAGACCGTGAAATGGTCGGCAAGGAGCCGGGCCAGCGGCGCGTTCTCAGCGCCGTCGTCTAGGGTGCCGCCGACGAGGATCACCGCCGGGCCAGTGCCTTTCCGGTCGTAGGCGATCCTCGTACCGTCGGCGGACGTCACACGAAGTGTCATCTCGTTCACTGCTTCTCTCCATCTCGATGCGTGGTCGTCACCGGCGGAGCATGTCGACCAGGATTGAGTTACGTGGGCTGCCCCCTCCGTCACTCGCACTTCGGGCCGGTTCCTTCTCTCGGTGTTGCGAACGGATTGGTTGCGGCTAGTCAAATTTGATTACTTGGCCAAAGTACACGAGGAGGAGCGTCTAGTAAAGTTTGATTAGGAGCGCATCTTGAGGTGATCGGGGACCGTTCGCCACGAACCCGGATCATCGGCCATGGTGTAGGCGCCCTCAGACAGTCGTTTGCTCAGGAACTTCGCCCACTCCAGTTCGGTGCGTGCGTGTCCCGCCCACAGTTCGGCCTGATCGCGGACGTGCTCGGGGGTGTCCCGATTGGGGTGCTCCCGCCACTTGGCCTGCTCTACGAGCTCCGCTTCCAGGCGCGCGACCCGCTCGTTGACGTGCGCGATGGCATCCGCCCTGGTCAGCATGGGCAACATGGCGATGGCCGCGTTGAGCATGTCCGGGTCGTGGGTGCGCCGCAGACCGACGCGGACCAGTTCGACTATCTCGTCACGTCCCCGAGCTGTCGCGCGGTACAGAACGCGCTCCGGCCCGAAGTTGCCCGGCTCAGGGTGTTCGGTGAGGAGGCCATCAGCCGCCGCCTTCTTCAGCGCGTGATAAACCGAGCCGGGCTTGATCTTGGCCCAAATCTCCGCACGCCAGCTCTGCAGTTCGGACCGCACCTGGTAGCCATGCGCGCCGCCGGAGAGGTGCACGATACCGAGTACCAGGAGCTTCGTCGCCGACATGCGCCCACCTCCGCTCAATCTGCTCGGACTCGCTCCGCGCTGCTCAACAACTTCACGACCTCGGCTCGGTTCACTCACTTGTAGGCTCGAGCATATGAGCATCCCGGTACTGACCACGGTGAGCACGCCGAACCCGATGCGTGGCTGACCGCGCCGGAGGCGGCGACGTTGCGCGATCCGGTGTTCGCCGGTGCGGCACTGCACGACGCCGTCGAGCGGGCAGACACCGAGGTGGCGGGCGATAGCTGGGCCCCGTTTCACCTGGCCCGGGTCACCGAAGACCTCGCCGCAGGGCGCGATGTGGGTCCAGAACAGCGGGGTGAGGCCGCGATCGTCGACCTCGGTCGTTCGGGTGCCCAGCGCCGCTAGAGCTCGAGGAGCATGGTTTCCGAGGTCTCGACCGTGCCGACGGTCCTGAAGCCGAGTGAGCGGTAGAGCTTGGCTGCGTTGTTGGCTGGATCGACACTCAGGCTCAGGCGTCGGTACGGCGAGATCCGGATCAGCTCGGTCATCACCGCGCGGGCGATGCCCTGGCGGCGGAACGCGGGGGAGACGCCGAGCGACAGCTCCGGGACGTCGTCGGCGACGTAGCCGTACCCAGATCGCTCGGCGGTGAACAGCCGTGCCCACGCGGCGCCCGCCGGCGTTCCGTCGACCTCGGCGATCACACCGAAGTCGGTCGGTCGCGGCCAGTCGGCGACGTACCGCCAGGCCTTGTCCTCGGATCGCAGCTTGTCGAGCGTGAAGGTCGGGGTCCCGTCCCAGTTGTACGCCTCCAGCAACATCTCGGTCAGGAACGCGAAGTCGTCGGCGCCCGCAGCTCGCAGCAACATGCCCTCATCCTCGCGGACCGGAGAGCCGGCCTCCAGCGGATTTACAACCGATGATCGTCAGCCATTGAGAAAGTAACACGCTTGGTTTAACTTACTCGGGACGTGGCCGGCGAGGTGCAGCGGAGCACGCCGCCGGCCTCCGGAAACCTGAGGAGTTCCGATGACGAGAGTGAGCAGGTGGGGCGCCGGACTGGGGCTGGCAGGGCTGGTGCTCGCCGGCGCCGGCTGTGCGGACGGTACGACGCCGTCCACCGACGCCGGCGGGGCCGTCGACGAGAAGGCGCCGGTGACGATCACGATCGGGGACCGCCCGACCCCGGACAAGCCGAACGACATCGCCGCGTTCGAGCGCAACATCAAGAAGTTCATGGACGCCCACCCGAACATCACGGTGAAGTCCACCGAGACGAAGTGGGACGCGCAGACCTTCCAGGCTCAGGTGGCAGGTGGCTCGCTCCCGACCGTGATGAACATCAGCTTCACCGAGCCGGCCAACATGATCCCGAACAAGCAGCTGCCGGACATCACCGACGAGCTGAAGCTGGTCGACCTGACCAAGGACCTGAACCCGGACGTGCTGAAGATCGTCCAGGACGGCAACGGCCGGATCTACGGCGTACCGATCGACGTGTTCTCGGTCGGGCTGGCCTACAACCGGGCGCTGTTCACGCAGGCCGGTCTCGACCCGGACAAGCCGCCGACGACCTGGGACGAGGTCCGCCAGTACGCGCGGCAGATCACCGAGAAGACCGGCAAGGCCGGCTACGCGCAGCTGACCAAGGACAACACCGGCGGCTGGATGCTGACCACCATGACGTACTCGATGGGCGGGTCGGTGCAGAGCCAGGACGGCAAGAAGAGCACCTTCAACGAAGCGCCGACCAAGAAGGCGCTGCAGCTGCTGAAGGACATGCGCTGGAGCGACAACACCATGGGCAGCAACTTCCTCTACAACCAGGAGGAGATCCGGCAGGACTTCGCGGCCGGCAAGATCGGCATGGTCCTGCAGGCGCCGGACGCCTACGACATGTGCGTGAAGAACTTCGGCATGAAGCCGGCCGACTACGGCCACGGCGCGCTGCCGCAGGACGGCGGCCCGCACGGCACCCTGACCGGCGGCTCGATCAAGATGATCAACCCGAAGGCGTCGAAGAACGAGATCGTCGCCGCGCTCAAGTGGATCAAGTCGCAGGAGTTCGACAAGTACACCAACGAGCAGCTCGCGGTGCAGAACGCCAAGGACTCGATCGCCGACAAGGGCTTCGTCGGCCGGCCCGGCATCACCCCGCTGAGCCAGGAGACCTACGACCGCTACAACGCCTGGCGGGAGCCGTACAACAACGTCCCGGTCGAGCAGTTCACGGGGTACGTCGAGTCGACGAAGACGCTGAAGCTGCTGCCCGAGCCGTCCAACAAGGCTCAGGAGGTCTACGCCCTGCTCGACCCGGTCGTCCAGCAGGTGCTGACCAAGAAGGACGCGGACATCGACAAGCTGCTCACCGACGCCGCATCGAAGATCGACGCCCGCCTGGCCCGGTGAGCATGTCCCTCCTGCGTACGCAGAAGTCCGGCCGGAGCGGTACCCAGCGTGTGGTCACCTGGTACCGCTCCGGCGGACTGAGCGCCGTCGTCTTCGCCCTGCCGCTGCTGCTGACCTTCCTGTACTTCTCCTGGGGACCGATCGTCCGCGGCCTGGTGCTGAGCTTCCAGAAGAACAACCTGGTCACCACCCCGGAGTGGGTCGGGATGGCGAACTTCAGCTACGTGCTGGCCGACCCGCAGCTCCCGCAGGCGACGGTCAACACGCTGTACTTCGCCCTGCTGGCCCTGATCTTCGGGTTCCCGGTGCCCCTGTTCCTGGCCGTGTTCATCAGCGAGCTGCGCAGCACCGGCTGGCTCTACAACGTGATCTCCTACCTGCCGGCCGTGGTCCCGCCGGTGGCGGCGATCCTGCTGTGGAAGTTCTTCTACGACCCGAGCGGGGCCGGGGTGTTCAACTCGATCCTCGGCTGGTTCGGCCTCGGGCCGTTCGCCTGGCTGAACTCGCCCGACCTGGCGATGCCGGCGATCGTGCTCGAGGCGACCTGGGCCGGCGCCGGGGCGACCGCGATCATCTACCTGGCCGCGCTGACCGGGGTCCGGACCGAGCTGTACGAGGCGGCCGAGCTGGACGGCGCCGGGATCTGGCAGCGGGTCTGGCACGTCACGCTGCCGCAGATCCGCGGAATCATCCTGATCATGATGCTGCTGCAGCTGATCGGGACGTTCCAGGTGTTCACCGAGCCGTTCCTGTTCACCGGCGGCGGTCCGGACAACGCGACCACGACGATCCTGCTGCTGATCTACCGGTACGCGTTCATCAACGGCGACTTCGGCGCCGCCACCGCGCTCAGCGTCCTGCTGGCCGGTGTCCTGTGCGTGCTGTCCGTCGTGTACCACTTCCTGACCAGGCGCTGGAGCATCACATGAGTCACGAGCGCGGCATCATCTCGACCGCCGACCGGAAGCGCTCACTGGTCCGCTACGGCCTGCCGACGATCCAGGTCATGCTGTTCGTCGGTGTCGCCATCGCCGGTGTCGGTCCGCTGCTGTGGCTGCTCAAGTCCGGGCTGTCCACCAGCCAGGACATCCTCCGCGGCCCGATGCAGCTGTGGCCGTCCGGCATCCAGTGGCAGAACATCCCGGACGCGTGGACCCGGGTCCAGATCGGCTCCTACCTCGGCAACACCGCGATCATCGCGATCGGGTCGCTGCTGTCGACTCTGTTCGTGTGTACGACGGGTGCCTTCGTGCTCAGCGTGCTGCGGCCGAAGTGGGGCCCGATCGTGACCGGCGCCGTACTCGCGACGCTGTTTCTGCCGGGTGTGATCTCGCTGGTCCCGCTGTACCTGACCATCCTCAAGATGCCCGTGCTCGGGTTCAACCTGCAGAACACCTTCTGGGCGGTCTGGCTGCCGCAGGCGGCCGGTGCGTTCAACATCCTGGTGATGAAGCGGTACTTCGACTCGATCCCGCGCGAGCTGATCGAGGCGGCCCGGATCGACGGCGCGAGCAACCTGCGGCTGTTCACCTCGCTGGTGCTGCCGCTGTCGAAACCGATCGTCGGGGTGGTCGCCCTGCTGACCGTGATCGGCTCCTGGAAGGATTACCTCTGGCCGCTGCTGGTACTGCCGGATCCGCGGCTGCAGCCGATCTCGGTGGCGCTGCCGCGGGTGGCCGAGACGACCGAGATCTCACTGCAGATGAGCGCGCTCTTCCTGGCCGTGCTGATCCCGGTGGTGTTGTTCCTGGTGTTCCAGAAGCAGTTCCTGAAAGGTGTGGGGATGTCGGGAGGTATCAAGGAGTGACGGCACTGAACGGCCGGCGGGTGCTGGTGACGGGGGCGGCCGGGCGGATCGGGCTGGTGACGGTCCAGCGCCTCACCGAGCTCGGTGCGCTGGTGACCGCGCTGTCGAACGTCGAGCACCCGGACCTCAAGGCCGACCGGGTGGTGATCGGCGACACCCGGTCCGAGGCCGACGTCGCGGACGCGCTGGCCGGCGCGGAGTACGTCGTCCACCTCGCCGCGCTGGCCCATCCGTCGGCCGGTACGCCGTACGACGTCTACACGATCAACGTCGTGTCGACGTTCAACGTGCTCGCGCAGGCCGGGGCGCTCGGGATCCGGCGGGCGGTGATCGCCAGCAGCATCAACGCGACCGGGATCCCGTTCAACCCGCACCAGGTCCTGCCGGCGTACTTCCCGCTGGACGAGAAGATCCCGACCGACGTCGGCGACGCCTACTCGCTGTCCAAGCAGAACGACGAGAACGCGGCCCGGATGGTGTGGCGGACGTGGGGGACCGACGTGGTCGCGTTCCGGTTCCCGCACGTGAATGCGCCCGACGTGCTCGAGCGCCAGGCGGACGGCGCACGGCGGGAGCCGGGCCGCGGACTGCGGGAGGCCTGGAGCTATCTGGACACCCGGGACGCGGCGTACGCGATCGAGCTCGGGCTGACGGCGCCGTTGTCCGGGGCGCACACCTTCTTCGTGGCCGCGAACACCACGAACGCGCCGTACCCGACCGAGGCACTGCTGGACGCCTTCGCGCCGGACGTGCCGCGGCTGCGGCGGTTCGTCGGCCGCGAGGTGCCGATCGACCTGACCGCGGCCCGGACCGTGCTCGGCTTCCAGGCCCGGCACGAACTCGACCTGCCGACCCTTCCCCTGGAGATCTGAATGCCCTCGAACTTCGACCAGCCCTGGCCGGTGCGCGACGACGTCCGCATCCGGGACGTCAAGGCGATCGTCACCGCGCCGGAAGGCATCCCGCTGGTGGTCGTGCGGATCGACACCACCGAGCCGGGGCTGTACGGCCTCGGCTGTGCGACCTTCACCCAGCGGTGGAAGGCGGTGCAGACGTTCGTCGACGAGCACCTGGCCCGGCTGCTGATCGGGCGGTACCCGGGTGACATCGGCGACCTGACCCGGCTGGCGGGGTTCTCGGGGTACTGGCGTGGCGGACCGGTGACGAACAACGCGATCTCCGGGATCGACCAGGCGCTGTGGGACATCGCCGGCAAGCGGGCCGGGATGCCGGTGTACGAACTGCTCGGCGGCAAGGTCCGGGCGGCCGCGGACACCTACATCCACGCCAGCGGCCGGACGATCGACGAGACGCTCGAGCAGGCGCACAAGTTCGCCGCCCAGGGCTGGCGGCACATCCGGCTGCAGATGTCGACCCCGGGCGGCGGCGGGTACGGCGCCCCGCAGGTGGCGACGCTCTACCCGGACTCGCCGTACCACAACGGCTGGTCGGCGCGGGACTACCTGCGGACGACGCCGGACCTGTTCGCCGCGGCGCGCCAGGCGCTGCCGGACAACATCGAACTGCTGCACGACGTGCACTCGCGGCTGACGCCGAAGGAGGCCGTGCTGCTGGCCCGGGCGCTCGAGCCGCACGGGCTGTTCTTCCTCGAGGACGTGCTGCCGCCCGAGCACTGGGACCGGCTGCCCGAGGTCCGGGCCGCCTCCCCGGTGCCGCTGGCGGTCGGTGAGCTGACGACGTCGATGGGTGACGCGGTGCGGCTCGTCCGCGATCTCGGCGTCGACTTCATCCGCTCGCACGTCTCCGACATCGGCGGCCTGACGCCGGCCCGCAAGCTCGCCGACCTGGCCGAGCTGTGCGGCGTCCGCACGGCCTGGCACGGTCCGGGCGACACGTCGCCGATCGGTGCCGCCGCCAACGTCGCGCTCGACGTGAGTTCGGTTGCCTTCGGCATCCAGGAGGGCCACCTCTACAACGAGGCGACGCACGAGGTGTTCCCCGGCACGCTGCGGATCGAGGACGGCTGGCTGACCCCGAACGACGCCCCCGGCTGGGGGATCGACCTCGATCTCGAAGCGGCCGCTCGTTATCCCGCGCGACTGTCCGGACACGACGAGTGGGCGGCCGGCGTACGACGCATCGACGGTGCTCTGGAAGCGCCGTGACAACGGTGGCCGGGCGTTACCATCGCGGCTAGTCACGGACAGCGACAGACGACCAGGACGGGGAGGTGGCGGCGGTGCCGGACGACGAGGACATGCGGCGGGCGGGTGCGAACCAGTACGACCTGGGCTCGTTCAACGAGGCGGTGATCATCGAGACGATCCGGCTGGCCGGCATCATCAGCCGGACCGAGATCTCCCGCCGGACCGGGCTCACCCAGCAGTCGGTGTCACGCATCCTGCGGATCCTGCTGCAGCAGGGACTGCTGGTCGAGGAGGCGCAGGAACGCGCCGAGCGGCTCGGCAAGCCGCGCACGCCGGTCCGGCTGCGGTCGAACGCGGCGCACGCGGTCGGCATCCACATCGACCCCGAGCTGCTCACGGTCGCGGTCGTCGACCTCGACGGCACGATCGTGCGCCGCGAGACCGTCGACCTGGCCGACGACCTGAGCGCGGACAGGCTGGTCGACCTGACCGCCGCGACCGTGACCGCCGCCCTCAGCATCAGCCAGGTCGACCTGGACTCGATGCTCGGCGTCGGCGTCGCGGTCCCCGGGCCGATCAACGCGGACGGCACGCTGCTCGCCCTCCCGCTGCAGCCGGCCTGGCGCGGCCTGAAGATCCGCCACCTGCTGCAGGAGAAGCTGAACCACCCGGTCCTGGTCGAGAAGGACGGTACGGCGGCCGCGATCGGCGAGCGCTGGATCGGGCGGTCCGCCCGGGCCCGCGACTTCGCCTACCTCTACCTCGGCACCGGCGTCGGCAGCGGCCTGATCCTGAACGGCTCGATCTACCGCGGCGGGACCGCGAACGCCGGCGAGTTCGGCCAGGTGGCCGCGCTGCGGATGGGGGAGTGGGACCCCGAGAACGGTCCGCGGATGCTCCCGGAGTGCAACCCGACCGCCTCGCTCCCGGTGATCGCGGCAGAGTTCGGGTACGTCGAGACCGACCCGAGCGCCACCGACGAGGCCAAGCGGTACCGGGCGGTCTGCAAGGCGGCCGCGGACGGCGACGAGGCGGCCGTGCAGGCGGTCACCCAGGTCGCCCGGGTGATCGGGCAGGGGACTGTCGGCCTGGTCGACCTCCTCGACATCGACCTGGTCGTGCTCGGCGGCCCGGCGTTCGGCAAGGAGATCTCGGAGATCTTCCTGGCCGAGATCGGCCGCGCGGTGAACGCGCACCCGGTCGCCCGGGAGACCCGTCCGGTCGCGGTCGAGGAGTCGATGCTGCAGACCGATGCGGCCGCGGTCGGGGCGGCGTCGACGATCTTCCACGACGCGTTCACTCCTCGGGTCAGTGGATCCAGTCAGGCACGTAGGCTGCCGAAGTGATCGCGCCCCGCTCGCTGACCCCTGACGTCCAGCTCCGCCTCGCCACGCTCGACGACGACATCGGTCTGGCGGACGCCTATGTCCGCAGCTGGGACCATCTGAAGGAGTGGGAGCCGGACCGGGCGGACAGCTGGTTCACCCCGGCCGGTCAACGGGAGCGGCTGACCGGGACGCTCGAGCGGTACAAGGACGGCCGGACGGTGCCGTGGGTGCTGGTCGAGGGTGAGCGGATCCTCGGTGGGATCACGCTGAACGACCTCGTGCCCGGGCCGTTCCGCAGCTCGAGTCTCGGCTACTGGCTCGCGGTCGACAGGGTCGGCCGCGGCCTGATGACCCGGGCGGTCGAAACGGTGGCCGAGATCGCGGACACCGAGCTGAAGCTGCACCGGATCGAAGCCAGCACGCGCACGGACAACGTCGCCTCCCAGAAGGTCCTCCATCGGACCGGCTTCACCCAGATCGGCACGGCGCCGACGTACCTGCACATCGCCGGCGCCTGGCGCGACCACCACCTCTTCCAGCGCGTCCTCAACGACCGCGCACCCGGCGCCTAGGATCCGGCCGACTCCTTGTGGGCCAGTGCGCTGGCCGAGAGCCGGCCGACGATCGCCGGCGCCTCCTGGATCAGCGTGTCGTCGGTCAGCGCTTCGACCATGAACAATGCGAAGTCCACCCGGCGGGTCAGGTTGCTCGCAAGCACCGGGTCGCCGACGTGCCGGCTCCACACCGGCAGACCCTGGCTCTCGCCCTCCTCGAGGTCGCTCCCGCGGACCACGGTCCACCGCCGGTCGCTGGCGAAGATCCGCCGGCACGCCTCCACCTGGTCGTCGATCTCCACCGCGCGGAAGAACTTGGCCAGTGGCGTGGCGATCCGGACGGCGGCCCGCAGCTTCCACGAGTACCGGTCCTGGCCGTCCCGGGTGATGTGCCACCCGCAGGAGAAGACCAGACGCGCGTCCGGCTCGCTGTAGTCCAGGACCGCCTGCGCGGTGCCGGACGAGTACTGCCGCACACCCCACGGCACCAGCACGGTCAGTACGCCGTCGCAGCCGGCGACCGCTCGCCGGATCACCTCCCGGTCGTTCGTACGCCCCGGGATGATCGTGATCCGGTCCGCGAACTCGGCCAGCTTGCCGACGCTGCGCTCCCGGCACACCCCGACGACCTCGTAGCCCCGCTCGAGCGCGTGCCGGACCATGTACCGCCCGAGCTTCCCCGAGGCGCCGACGATGCAGATCTTCATGTCCCCTCCTGCGGCAGACTTACAGTGTAAGTAGTTTAGACTTACGCCGTAAGTCGACGCAAGGAGGAGTTGGATGAGCGAGCGCGGTACGAGCCGCCGGACGAGAGCCGAGCGGGCGCCGCTCAGCCGTGAGCGCGTCGTCGAGGCCGCTCTGGCACTGGCCGACGAGAAGGGTGTCGCCGGCGTCAGCATGCGGGCGATCGCCGGCCGGCTGGGCGTCGAGGCGATGTCGCTCTACAACCACGTGACCAACCGGGAGGACATCCTCGACCAGCTGGTCGACGCGGTCTTCGCCGAGATCGAGCTGCCGGCGCCGGGCGCGGCCTGGAAGGCTGCCATGCGAGACCGCGCCGCCTCGGCGCGGGCGGCGCTCCGGCGCCACCCCTGGGCAGTCGGCCTGATGGATTCCCGCACCCAGCCGGGGGCCGCGATCCTGCGTCACCACAACGCGGTCCTCGGCGCACTGCGCGGAGGGGGCTTCTCCGTCGCGATGGCCGCACACGCGTTCTCGCTGATCGACAGCTACGTCTACGGGTTCGTGCTGCAGGAGCTCAGTCTGCCGTTCACGAACCGCGCCGAGTTGGACGCGATCGCCGGCGACCTCCTGGACGCCCTCGGCGAGGACTATCCACACCTCGCGGAAGTCACCCGGCACGCGCTGCAGCCGGGGTACGACTACGGCGACGAGTTCGAGCTGGGCCTATCCGTGGTCCTCGACGGGCTGCACCCGGACGAGGACCACGGCGGTCCTGCCTAGTTCGGCGGCAGTCCGATGCCGCGGGAGACGTCGACGTCGTCGTACCGGCCTTCGAGCACGTCGAGGAACTTCACCGGCCGCTGCAGGGTCGAGGCGATGTACACCGCGCGCACCGTCGCGAGCGCGTCGATCGCGTCCTGGACGGTGACGCCCGGCCGGCCGGCGTCCGCGATCGCCCCGAGGATGTCGTCGTACTGCGCCTTGTGGTGGCCGGGCTCACCCGGACCGACCTCGACGTCGTCGGTCGCGCCGTCGGCGTTGAACCGGCGGAGCAGGTCGTCCTCGACCTCGGCGCCGCCCTCGGTCCCGTGGACCGACACCCGCGTGCGGCCGCCGGGGAAGGCCGCGGTGGTGGCGTGCAAGGTGGCGACCGCGCCGGACTCGAACGTCAGCGTCGCGACGACCGTGTCCTCGACCTCGATCGCGTGATGCGCGGCCCGGATCGCCTGCGCCTGGATGCTCACCGGCCGGCCCATGAACCACAGCAGCAGGTCGACGGTGTGCACGCCCTGGTTCATCAGCGCGCCGCCGCCGTCCTGTGCCCACGTCCCGCGCCAGCCGGCCGAGGCGTAGTACTCGTCGCTGCGCCACCAGGCAACCGTCGCGACCGCGGACGTCAGCTGACCGAACCGCCCGACCTGGATCGCCTCGTGCACCAGCGCGCTGCCGGGGTCGAAGCGGTGCTGGCTGATGACCGAGGAGACCAGGCCCTGGCCGGCCGCCCGGGTCGCGGCCGCGCCGAGGCGCCGCGCCCGGGTCAGGTCGACGTCGAGCGGCTTCTCGATCACGACGTGCTTCTTCTCGTTCAGCGCCTGCTCGGCCAGCGCCGCGTGGGTCCCGCTCGGGGTGCAGATCGCCACGAGAGAGATGTCCGCCGCGCCGAGCGCCGCGGCCAGGTCGTCGTACACCGCCGGCTCCGGCTGCCCGGCCTCCTTCAGCCGGGCGGCCAGCGCCTCGCGGGCGGCCGGGTCGCTGTCGACCAGCGCGGTGACGACCGCGTCCGGCCGTCCGGCGATGGTGTCCGCGTGGGTGCGGCCGATGATGCCGCAGCCCACGATCGCGACCTGGTGGTTCGTAGCGTCAGCCATCTCGCTCCTAGGTGACGGTGAAGTTCGCGGTCAGGACCTGGTCCGTGGCGACAGTGAAGGTGTACGAGGCCTCGGTCGAGACCACCGTCCCGTCGACGGTCCAGTTCCGGAAAACGCTATCCGATGTTGGTGTCGCCGTCACGGTCACCTGCGCGCCGACCTCGTAGGTCCCCGGCTCGGACTCGTTGCCGGCGATCGCCACCGTACCCGGCCCGTCGGCCGCGACCGCGATGCTGCGCTGGACGACGTTGATCACCATCACGTTCCGGAGCACGACCGGCCCGGTGCTGGTGGCGCCGTTGTAGCGGGCGAGGTTGGTCGCCTCGACGTCGCCGCCGGTCACCTTCACCGTGTAGCCGTCGGTACCGAGGTTGTCGGTGCCGAGGTTGAACGCGTCCACCTGGCCGCTGTTCACCACCAGGCCGTCGTGGAAGCCGTACGCGAACACGTTCAGCAGCGTCAGGCCGGTGGCGCCGTCGACGGTGACGATCTTCGCGGTCCTGCGCATGTACTTGTCGATGACGAGCTCGAAGATGTCGCCTTCGTTCATCCAGTACGGCTGCTGGTAGCCGACCCGGGTGACCGCGTTGCCGTTCGAGAGCACACCCTCGATCCGGCCGTTGCGGCCCGGGCCGACCTTGATCGCGTGGTCGAAGAACGCACCGGCGAGCTTCCGGACGACGATGTCGTCGCCCCGCAGGTCGAGACCGTTCCAGGTGTTCGGGAAGCCGGCGTTGATCACGTAGTTGCCGCCGGCATGACCCCGGACGGCGAACGGATACTCGACCAGACCCTCCGGGCGGCCCGGGTTGTTGTCGGGGTAGAACACCCGCAGCCCGCGTACGCCGGCCCCGCGGCCGAGCGTGACCAGCGCGGTCTCGGTCCCGCGTTCGAAGGCGTGCAGGACCGTGCCGCCGCTGGCTCCGGACTGGTCCCGGTTCGGTACGGCGGACGCCCCGCGCAGCTCGACCTTCGCCGGTACGGTCAGGTGCGTGCTGATCCGGTACCACCCGGCGGGCAGGTAGACGATGCCGCCGCCGTTCCGGCCCGCCTTGTCCAGCGCCTTCTGCACGGCGCGGGTCGCGTCGGCGGTCGGCAGATACCCGACCCCGTGCGGCGCGTCCACGACGTACAGGGTCTGCTTCGGCTTCGGCAGCGGCTTCTGCTGGTACGTCGGCGCCGTGCCGGACATCCGGTGGACGATCCCGTCGATCGCGCCGGTCAGCGTGGTGCCGGTGACCTTCACGTAGCCGCGGGAGTTGTTCAGGACGGCGTGCTCGCTGCCCTCGACCCGGCCGGCGGCCAGCGTCATGCCCCAGCGGTCGTCCATCGTGTCGACCAGGACGCCGATGTCGGTCCGGCGTACGTCGGGCTGGAGGAAGCTGCCGGTGAACTGGGCGCGCTGGCCGGCGACGACGTGGATGCCGACGCGGTAGTCGGACAGCGAGATCCGGTGGAACTGGTCCCACTCGAGGTCGCCCAGGACGAGGCCGGTCCCGTGCGCGCGGGTCCAGGCGTCGAGTGCCGGGCGGGACGGTGGCTGGTAGGCGGCCGGGGCGGACGCCCAGAACGCGTTGCTGAAGACGACGTTCTCCCAGGTGCCGACGTCGGCGCCGTTGTACGCCCGGGCGCCCTCGAGGAGCGCGGTGCCGCGGACGTTGCGGATCGTCGAGGACTCGTGCACCTGGCCGGAGCTGGGCGCGTTGCCGCGGTCGTTGGGCATCGTGCTGATGCCGATCCCGCGGTACGAGTTCAGCATCGTGACGTCGGCGACGGTCGCCATCATGTAGTTCTCGTTGCCGATCCAGGCGCCGCCCGGGATCTCGAACGTGTAGTTGTACGGGACCGGGTCGGTGGCGTTCTGCCGGGGATAGTAGGTGGTGACACCGAGGACGCCGGCGCTGCCGCCGATCCGGAACAGGCTCGGGCCGTCGTCGCCCGCCGGTAGTTCGGCGACGACGACGGTGCCGTAGTTCGGGGCCTGACCGTGGTCGCCGCGCAGCGTGCAGAAGGCGTGCACCTCGATCGTGTCGGTCACCCGGTAGCGACCGGCCGGCAGCCACACCGTCCCGCCGCCCGCGTCCTGGCAGGCGTAGACGGCCTGCTGGATCGCCTTGGTCGAGTCCCGCCGGCCGGTGCGGTCGGCGCCGTACGCGGTCGCGTCGAAGTCCGCGATCACGCCGTCCTCGGTGGGGTTGGTGGTGCTGACCAGCCGCGGCTTCGGGGTGACGACCGGCGACTCGCGGAGCTGGAACTCCTTGACGATGAAGGAGTCGGCGCCGGTCATCGCGATCCGCACGTACCGGGCCTTGGTGGTGGCGAAGCGGGTCGTGCTGAACTGGTTGGCGCCGGGTGACCCGGTGCGCCCGACGGTGGTGAACTTCATGCCGTCGTTCGAGACCTGGACGGTGTAGTCGGGGGAGTAGGCCTGCGCCCACTCGACGCGTACGTCGTTCACCCGCCGCGGCTTGCCCAGGTCGACCTGCAACCAGGCGTCGCCCTGTCCGCTGGTCCAGGCGGTGGCGTGATCACGGTCGTTGACCTGGGCGGCATCGGCTCCGCTGCTCGCGGTCGCCGTACCCTCGGGGGCGAAGTTCGTGTCCACCGGCTCGAAGGCGTCCAGCGCGGCCTGCAGCGTCCGCAGCGCTTCCTTGACCTGTACGTCGGTGACGCCGGGAGTAGCCGCGATCGCGCGGGCGTCGTCGATCGCCGTCCGCAGGGTGGCCCTGCTGCCGGCCGGGTACTGGCCGTCGCGGGTTCCTTCGCGGGCGGCCCGCTCGACCCTGGCCGCCTCGTCGATCAGGTCGACCAGACCTTCGGTGACGTCGAGCGTGCTGGCGACCTTGGCGACGCGGACGGCCGCGACCTTGAGATCGACCGAGCCGTCGCCGTTGTGGATGCGGAAGTCGGCGCCGTTGGAGCGGTTCGTCATCACCGCGTCGGGCAGCGCGAAGGTGTGCGTCTTCCACGTCCTGGTGTCGCCGTAGCTGACGAGCTCGGAGTTCTTGAACTTCTCCGGGATCGTCTCGCCGGGGGAGTCGTAGTGCAGGCCGAACTGGCCGCTGCCCTCGTCGAAGTAGTCGACGCTGATCAGCACCAACCCGGCGCGGTTGTCGTACAGGTAGGTGTCGCTGACGTTCAGGTAGAAGAAGTTCGTGCCCGGCGCCGGCGCGGTGCGGTCGGTCTGCCAGTACGGGCGGCCGTCCTGCACGCCGGTGACGAGATTCTCCGGCCGGTCGCCGGCGCGCGGGCTGATGCCGCTCTGGATCGGGGCCGCGCCGAGCTGCACCGAGGCGCCCGCCGTACTGATCCGGAGCGTGCCGACGGTGATGTCTTCGGTGCCGAACAGCCGCAGGTCGGCATCCCCGAGACGGTCGGTGAAGCCGATGTCGGTGAGCGCGAACGTGCCGGTCTTCCACTCGCCGGTGCCGGTGAGCCGGAGGTCGTCCGCGTCCGCCTGCGGGTCGGCGGCGGCGTCGTACTGGAGCTCGAGGGTGCCCGTGCCGGTGTCGAGGTAGGTCACCGTCACCAGGACGTCGTCGGTGCCGATCTCGTCGACGTAGTCGCGGTCGACGTCGAACTCGAGGTAGCTCGTGTTCGCCGCCTGGTTCGTGCGCCAGTAGCCGCGGCCCTGCTCGGTGCCGGTCCGCAGCCCGGCGGGATCGTCGCCGGCGGCCGGCTGGACGCCGAGCGTGGTCGGGGTGGGTCCGAGGTCGGCGCCGACGCCGCTCGGGTACATGGTGGCGGCCGCGGCCGGCGGTGCGGCGAGCACCCCGGCCAGCAGTAGGGCAGGGAGAACCCCCGCGAGCAGACGTCTGGTCATGCCGAAACCTCCAGGTGGCGGGCCGGAAGTACACGCTGGGGCAGCTGCTGCGCCGATAAGTTAAACCAAGCGTGTTACTTATTCAAGAGGTCAGTCCGAAGGCCACCGCGTTGGTCCTGGCCCATTCCGCGAACGTGCGGGCCGGGCGGCCGAGGAGGTGTTCGGCGTCCGGGCTCACGGCCTGCTCGGCGGCGGTCGGCGTACCAAGGATTGCGAGGGTGGAGTTGGCGACGGGCTCGGGCATGAAGGCGAGCATGCGGCGTTTCGCCTGGTCGTGGGTCAGTTCGACGAACTCGACCGGCTCGCCGATGGCCTGTCCGATCGCGGTGGCCTGACCGCGCGGTGAAATCGGCTCCGGTCCGGTCAGCGTGTACGTGGCGCCGGTATGTCCGGGCTCTCGGAGGACGATGGCGGCGACGTTCGCGATGTCGGCGGGGTCGACGGCAGGTAGAGCGACGTCGGCGAAGGGCGCCTCGATGACTCGGCGGGTCCGGACCGACTCGGCCCACTGGAAGGCGTTGGTGTCGAAGTTGCCCGGTCGCAGCATGGTCCACTCCAGGCCGGACTGCTTGACGGTGTCTTCCAGGTTCGAAGGGTGCCGTTGGGTGCCGACGCCCTGGGAGGAGAGCAGCACGGCGCGTTTGACGCCGGCTCCGCGGACGACGTCCATCACGTCCCCGAGGTCGCCGTTCGCCAGGAAGCCGGGGGAGGTGAGCAGGAAGATCGCCTCGGCTCCGTCAAGGGCGGGCTTCAGGCTCTCGGGCTCGGCCAGGTCAGCTTGGAAGGCCCGAACCGTGCCGACGCTCGTCGGGTCGGCGGAGATCCTTCGGGAGACCGCCGTCACCTGTTCGCCGGTTGCGGTGAGGGCCTGCACCAGGGGACGGCCGACGTTTCCGGTCGCACCGGTAACCACGATCATGTTCGCTCCTCGTCAGTTCTGTGTGCTTGACTGACGAGGACGCTACTTGCGTCGGCATAGTAGGTACCTAGAGGAAAGTATCCCGATTGTGAGCGAGAGCACAGCGGTTGATCCGGTGCAGGCCTGCCCGATCGCGCCGGTGGTCGACGTGGTGTTCAGCCGGTGGACGACGCCGATCCTCTGGACGCTGAACGAGTTCGGCCGGCAGCGGTTCGTGCAGCTCGAGCGGCGGATCGGGGTGATCACGCCCAAGGTGCTGACGCAGCGCCTGCGGCAGCTGGAGCGCGACGGTCTGGTGTTGCGGACGTACTACCCCGAGGTCCCGCCGCGGGTCGAGTACGAGGTCAGCGACCTCGGCCGCAGCCTGGCTCCACTCTTCCGCTCACTCGCCGAGTGGTCGCCGAACCTGGCGGAGGTCGAAGCCGCCCGCCGCCGCTTCGACGAGACCGAGCCGGCGAACCGCCGTCCCTGACCCACCTTGTGCACGACGTGAGTACGTCGCCACGCTCGGCGTACTCACGTCGTGCACAAGGTGGCGGGTCAGACGGCGACCAGGACGCGTTCCGGGGTGTGGAGCTGGTCGAGGAGGGTGAAGAAGTGGGTCGCGGCGTCGGCGAGGCGGAGCAGGCCGGCCTCGTGTGACTGCCAGCCGAACACGAGCTCGCCGTCGATCGTGCGCTCCTCGAACGGTACGGCGTACCGGCTGAGCGTCACGCGGGTCGGGCCGGTTTGCGGGTGGTGGTCACCGCAGCCGCACTCGGCGGCGATCGTGATCGCGGTCAGGGCGTCGGCGGAGAAGCGGCTCAGCCGGAGCGTGGTGCCGCGGGCGGTGAACCGGGTGATCGTTGCGTCAGGCAACTGTACGAGCAGCTCGACCGGGACGGCGTGCGAGCCGGGCAGCAGCCGGAGGCCGCGGGACGCGAGCAGGTCGGCGAAGGCCGGGAGATTCATGCGGACGATCCTGTGAGTGCTGGTGTCGGCGGGCGGGCCACGGGAAAGGGGCAAGGCCTCGTGCGCCGGAGACGGCGCGCGTCAGCGACAACAGCAACAACACAGCATCTGCATGCCGAAGATCATGACAGCTCGGCGCGCACGCGCCAAACACCGTCCGCCATCTGGGACGACTGTCCGTGGCGACGGTGCGCTGGACCCTCCGGTCACCGGAGGCACCACCATGTCAGCGTGCAGCACTGCGAAACGACAGCTCTGGGTGTCCTGCTCGAGCACCTGGGCATCGACCTGTCCGAACCCATGCTCTTCGGGCTCGGCTCCGGCCTGTCCTTCATCTACTGGGACAGCAAAGCGGTCGGGTTTCCCTTCCTGGGCGGCCGGGTCAAGCCGTTCGAGCTCACCAGGAACCTCGCCGCCGTCCTCGACCTGGACCTTGCGGTCGAGGAGACCACCTCGCCGCGGAAGGCGTGGAGCCAAGTCGCGGCCAGGCTCGATACCGATTGTCCGGTCGGGTTGCAGCTCGACAGCTACTACCTGGACTACTTCAGGTCGAAGGTGCACTTCGGCGGACATGTCGTGGCCATCCGCGGGTACGACGACCAGACTGCGTACTTGGTGGACACCGAGCAGCAGGGCGGAGCAGTCTCCACCAGCCTTCGCAGCCTCGCGGACGCGCGGGCGGCGAGCGGTCCGATGACCGCCAGGCACCGGTCCTTCACGCTTGCTGCCCCGCGGGCGTTGCCTGCACCCCGAGCCCGGATCGTCCGCGCCGTCACCGCCTGCGCCGAGGCGTTCCTCGATCCGCCGATCGCGAACCTCGGCCACCGCGGCATCGAGAAGGCCGGCAGGCTGGTCCGCACCTGGCTCCAGCGCACCGACAACCCACAGCGGGACCTGCCGCAGGCCGCGCTCCTGATGGAGCAGGCCGGTACCGGCGGCGCCCTCTTCCGGAACCTCTACCGGGACTTCCTCGGCGAATGCGTCGACGTACTCAACCGTCAGCACCTGCGCACCGGCCACGCGCTCTACACCGAAGCAGCCATCTTGTGGACCGAGGTCGCGACGCTGATCAACGAAGCAGGAGAGTCCGGTGACGCGAAGTACCTGCACCAATCAGGCGACATCCTCGCGGAGCTCTCCCGCCTGGAGCGAGAGGCCATGCAAGCGCTCAGCCGCCTCGAGGGTTGACTCCTAGATCCGTCACCGCTCCCGGTTTGACGGCAGCTTGGATAACCGTTATCTATATCTCAAGCCGTGAGGGGTGATCCATGCAGGACGCAGTACTGGCGATGCTCGCGAAGGAGCCGTCGCATGGTTACCGCCTGCGCGAGCGGCTGCGTGGATCGCTCGGGCCGTTGGGTGAGTCGATGAACGCGGGCCAGATCTACGTCACCCTGAGCCGGTTGGAGAAGGCTGGACTGGTCGTCTGCGAACGGGTGGACGAGCAGGCCGACCGGCCGGACCGGAAGGTCTACGCGTTGACGCCGGCCGGCCAGCGCCGGGTCGCCGCCTGGCTCGCCGAGGTGGACTGGCCGAAGCCGGATCTGGCGGAGTTCCACCTGAAGCTCGCCGCCGCTGCGGCAGCCCGGCTCGCGGATCCGCTGGAGTTGGTGGATGCGCAACGCCGCGAGCTCCTCAGACGGTTGCGGGAAGTGCAGCGAGCGGTGCTCGCGGAGCCGCGGGAGTCGATCGCCGGCCTGTTGCTGGAAGGGATCGCGCTGCGGCTGCAGGCCGACCTGCGCTGGTTGGAGGCCTGCGAGCGACGCTGGCCGGCCATCGCCGACGAATCAGGGGAGACATGAACAGGTACGGCGATGTGCTGCGCGTCCGAGGTGTGTCAAAACACCATGGACAGGGGGAGTACCTGGTCCGCGCGGTCGACGGAGTCGATCTCGGCCTACCCGCCGGACAGATGCTGGCGGTGACGGGGCCGAGTGGGTGCGGGAAGTCGACGCTGCTCCACCTCCTGGGTGGGCTCGAGCGTCCGACCGATGGCGAGGTGTGGCTGGCCGGCGAGCGGATCGACTCCCTGTCCGAACGGGCGTTGGCCCGGTTGCGGCGCCGGTCGGTGGGCTTCGTCTTCCAGGCCTTCCACCTGGTCGATGAACTGTCGGCGGCCGAGAACGTGGAACTGCCGGTGCTGCTGGCCGGGCGCTCGCCGCGCGTGGCGAGACGCCGGGCAGCCGCGCTGCTGGAGCAGGTAGGACTCGCCGACCGCGCCCGGCATCTGCCGTGGGAGCTGTCGGGCGGACAGCGGCAGCGGGTGGCGATCGCCCGCGCCATGGCCAACGAGCCGCTGGTCCTGCTGGCCGACGAACCTACCGGCAACCTGGACAGCGCCGCGACCAATGACGTGCTGAGGCTCTTCAGCGACCTGCGTGCCGCCGGCCAGACGCTGGTGATCGCAACGCATGACGAGCGGGTCGCGGTGACCGCGGACCGGCTGGTCTCGATGCGCGACGGGATGCTCGTCGACGACACGCCGCTGATGGCCGGCGCCGCCGGGCGACTCGGCGGCCTGATCAGGCTGGAGGACTGACCCGGTGGGTCGCACCCTGCTCGCGTTCCGCCTCGTCCTGGCCGACATCCGCCGTCACCCCGCCCAGACCGCGATGCTCCTGCTGGCGATGACCGCCGCCACCGCCACGTTGAGTCTCGGTACTTCCCTGCGCGGAGCGACCGACGAGCTCTATCAGGAGACCCGCGCGATTACGGCCGGACCGGACGTCGTGGCGCTGGCGCCCACCAGCGGTGACAGCGCGACATCCGCGTTGGCACCCTTGCCGCACGAACACGAGGTCGTCGACCACAGCGGCCCGTACCGGCAGTTCCACACGACCCTGGCGGCGAACGGGTCGACATCGCGCGCGGTGGCGCAGGAGGCCGGCGAGACGCCGGACGCGATCGGTCGTCCGCTGGTGACGGCAGGCGAGGTGGCGCGACCGGGCGGGCTCGTGATCGAACGCGGGTTCGCCAAGGCGCTGGGCGTGGGGGTCGGCGACACCGTATCGGTGGCCGGGCGCGAGTTCGGTGTGGCGGGGATCGCCGTGAGTGCGGCGAACATGGTGTACCCGTGGGCGGCGATGATCGGTCCCGGCGGTGGACCGAGCGACTACAGCGGGCTGGTCTGGCTGAGCCCGGCGGATGCCCGGACGCTCGCAGCCGCGGAACTGCCGGCCACGACCGTCCTCTACCTGAAGCTGGGAGACGCAGCGGCGACGGACGTGTTCGTGGACGCCAACAGCGGTTCGCCGAGCCGGGTCCACCTCTTCAGTTGGCAGTTCATCGCCAAGCAGGACTCGGTGATACTCAGGGACAGCCAGCCCATCCTGGTCGTCGGCAGTTGGTTGCTCAGCTTCCTGGCCATTGCCGGTGTGGCCACCTTGGCCGCGGGCCGCGCTGCCAGGCAGACTCGCCGGGTCGGTCTGCTGAAGGCGGTCGGAGCCGCACCCGGGCTAATCGCCGCCGTGCTGTTCGCCGAGTATCTCGTCGTGGCGTTGATCGCGGACGCCTTGGGACTGACGGTCGCGCGACTGGGCGAGTCCACCATCGTCAACCCGACCGCGAGCCTGATCTCCAGACCAACCGGTCCGACTGCGACCACCGTCGCGATCACCACCGCCTTCGCGGTCGCCGTCGCGATCCTGAGCACCCTGGCGCCCACCGTGCGGGCCCTGCGCACCGAGACAGTCGTCGCCTTGGCCGACAGCGCGCACCGGCCGCATCATCGGGCCGGGCTGACCCGTCTGTCGGCGTACCTGCCGACCCCGCTCCTGCTCGGCCTCCGCCTGATCGCCCGTCGCCCTGGCCGTGCAGTCCTGCACGGGTCCAGCATCGCGGTCACGCTGATCGGCGCCACGGCACTGGTCACGCTCTACGCCCAGCCCGCGATGAGCTACGGCCTCGACTCGCCCGAACTGGGGAACCTGCGAGCCGACCAAGGGCGCCACGTCCTGCTGGCCGTCACGGTCGCGCTGATCGCGCTGGCTGCCGTGAACGTCGTCGCGATCACCTGGACCACGGCGGTGGAAGCCCGGCCGGTCATGGCCATCGGGCGGACGCTCGGAGCGACGCCTGGACAGCTCACGGCCGGGCTGTCCGCCGCGCAACTCCTGCCGACGGTGCCAGGCGCCGTTGCCGGCGTCTTCCTGGGGATCGCCTTCGTCCTGCCTTTCAGCAGGGGACCCATCACCATGCCGTCATCGTGGTGGCTGGTCGCGACCGGCCTAGCCTCGCTGCTGGCGACCGCGGCGCTGACTGCCCTGCCCGCGCACCTTACCGCCCGTCGATCCGTCGCGCAGACGCTCAGCGCCGAAGGGACTTAGTCGGCCTTCTTGCCGAACATGATCTCGTCCCAGCTCGGCACGCTGGCGCGCTTGTTGTTCCGCCGGGCGGGCTTCTTCTTCGGCTCCGCCTGCTCCTCGGCCGCGGCCGGCTCGGTGCCCGGCGCTGCCTCGGATGCAGCCTGAGCCGGCTCGGGCTGAGCCTCCGCGGGCGACGGCTTCCTCTCCGCGGGCGACGGCTTCGTCTGAGTGGGACCCGGCTTCGGTTGGGCGGGACCCGGCTTCGGTTGGGTGGGGGCCGGCTTGGCCTGGATCGGCTGGGGAGCGGGCTCTTCGACCGGGGCGGCGGGCGTGGACCGGTCCTCCGGAGTACGCCGGGGAGCCGGCGCACCGCGATCGGGGGCGGGCCTCCGGTCGGGCGCGGCGGCACGCTCCTCCGGGGGAGCGAACGTCGCGGCCTCCGCCGGCAGCTCGGTCGGGCGCTCGACCGCCCGGACCGCCGGCCGCAGCGTCGGCGGCTGCTCGATCGGTACGTCGATCAGCGTCGGCTCGTCGTCCGGGTTCGGCACCGAGTGCACCCGCCGCGGGCCACGCTCCACGTCCCGCGACCCGAAACCCTCCCGGTCGCGGCCGACCGATCCCTCCCGGCCGAACGAGCCCTCGCGGCCGAACGAGCCCTCGCGGGCGGCGAACCCCTCCCGGGACGGCGAGGTCTCCCGGGGAGCCGGGTGGTTGCGGCGGGGCAGGCTGACGGTGTCCTCGAAGCCGGCCTCGTAGCTGTCGGCGCCGTGGTCCGGCGCGAGCGACAGGTCGATGTCGGCGACCGCGGACAGCCGGCGTTCGCCGGGCTGCGGCTGGACCGGCGGGGGCAGCACCTGGGCCTGCTCGCCGACCAGCCAGCGGGCCTCGTCGTCGTCGGGGACCGCGTACCGCCCGGGGGCGTCGTACGCGAACATCGCGATCTTCTCGTCCTTCTGCTCCGCCTCGTCCGCGCTCTCGACGTAGTAGGAGACGCGGACCGCCCAGCGGCCGTCGTCGCGCCGCCACGCGTCCCACTCGGCCGACGCCGGGTCGACCTGACGGGTGCGCAGCCGCTCGGTCACCCAGGCGCCGAGGTTGCGGGTCGGGGCGTCGGCACCGCCGCGACGGCGTACGGACGCGCGCTGCGCCAGGCTGGCGATGTGGTCGCGCTCGGCCAGGACCGGGCCGGCGAACGCCATCACGCGTTCCATCGGCATCTGGGCGACGGCAGCGACCGCCTCGGGACTTTCGCCGGCGCGGATACGAGCCTGGATGTCTCGTGGGCGCAGCGCGCTCTCCATTTGAATCTCCAGCTGGCCGAGTCGGGCACGGTCGCCGCGGAGGGCCGCACGCAACCGGTCGTCGACCGGAACGGCGAACTCCTCACCCGTCTCCGCCATCGCCAGGACGAGTTGCTTCCCGTCCTGGCTCAGACCGACGAGCCTCGCCTCGCGCATTGACCTTTGTTCTCCTGTGCGGTTCTCGACAGTCTCTCCCGGGACGTGCTGCCTGACCAAGACCGGCGCGCCGTGCCGCGCGGTCATTGTGGAGGTTACGTCACGAAATCACATCGTGCCTGCTCACAAGGGTCCTTGTGATCACACCAGTCACAGTAGTCACAACACGGTGTGACCGCGACCGACGGGTCAGTGCGCGAACGCGGACCGGACCGCGAGCGCCCGCTTCAGGTCGTCCACACTGTCGCCGACCGACCGCCGGATGCCGGCCGCGACGGACTCGTCCGCGACCAGGTCGGCGGCCCGGGTGACGATCGCCTGCTCGACGGCGTACCGGGGGAACGCGAGCTTGGCGCTGGAGGCGACGACCCAGCCGGACCGGAGTTTCTCGGTGCCGGCGATCTCGGCGAAGTACCGGTCGACGTACGGCGCGGTGAGCTCGAGCTGGCCGGGGTGCCAGAAGCCCTCGCAGGCGGCGTACAGCTCGTAGTTCGCGACGTCGGCGTCGGTCATGATCTGCGTCCAGGCCCGCTCCTTGGCCGCCGGCGTCGGCAGCGCCGCCCGGCAGCGGGTCGCGTGCACGACGCCCTCGGACGAGGTGTCCCGCTGGAGCTCGGCGTCGATCTCCGCGTCGCCGACCGCGCCGAGGCGGGCGAGCTGGAGCAGGACGGTCCAGCGCAGGTCCGCGTCCATCGCGAGCCCGTCCGGCACGCCCTCGCCGGCCAGCCAGCCCTTGAGTACGTCGGCTTCGTCGGCGAACCGTACGTACCCACGCGCCACCGCGAGCTGCAGACTGCTCCCGGCCGCCGTCGTCCGGAGCCGGGCAGCGAGTGTCGCGGCCAGCTGACCGCGGTACGGCTGGTACGGCAGGTAGATGCCGAGCAGGTGCGAGTTCGCCCAGCCGACCATGGTCGCGACCGCGATGTCGCTGGTCTCGTGCGGGAGCATCCCGACGAGTACGTCGAAGCCGAGCTTCGGGTCGAGCTCGGCGTCGGCCACGGCGTCGCGGATGCTGTTCAGGACGACGGCCCGGGTGACCCCGTCGGAGATCTTCGGCAGCACCGCCGGCAGGTTCGCCAGGCTGTCGGCGTCGAGCCGGATCTTCGCCCAGCTGTCGTCCCCGGCGTCCGGGATCACCACCGCCAGCGAGGGATCGAGCTCGACGGCCACCTCGTCCGCGTCCAGGAGTACGTCGACGGTCGTGGCGCGGCCGTCCGCGTCGTACCCGCCGACCGTCAGCTTGTGCGGGCGCTCGGCCGGATACTCGGCCGGCGCGACCCGGCGCAGGGTGATGCCGGCGCCCGTACGGCTCGCGCTGATCGTGTCCAGACCGGGCGTGCGCAGCCAGTTCCGCGCCCAGGTGTCGAGGTCGACCGCGCCGGCCTCGGTCCACTTGCCGACCAGGTCGGCGAAGGTCGCGTTGCCGAACTGGTTGGACTCGATGTGCGCGCGGACGCCGGCCAGGAAGACGTCGTCGCCGAGGTAGGCAGCCAGCTGCTTGAGGACGGCGGCGCCCTTGGCGTACGAGATGCCGTCGAAGTCGTCCAGCGACGCGAGCGCGTCCTTGACCGCGTCCGCCGCGACCGGGTGGGTGGACGAGCGCTGGTCGGCCTGCAGCCCCCACCACTTGCGGATGAACGCGAAGTCGATCCAGTTGTCGGTGTACCTCGTCGCGTCGGTCGACACCCGGTGGGCCATGTACTCCGCGAACGACTCGTTCAGCCAGAGGTCGTTCCACCACTCCATCGTGACGATGTCGCCGAACCACTGGTGTGCCATCTCGTGGACCACGGTCCGGGCCCGGTTGCTGCGCTCGCCGTCGGTCACCGCCGAGCGGAACACCATCGGGTCGCGGAACGTCACGCAGCCCGGGTTCTCCATCGCGCCGGCATTGAACTCCGGCACGAACGCCTGGTGGTACTCGCCGAACGGGTACCGGTAGCCGAACATCCGGTGGTACTCGTCGAAGGACTGCTTCGTGACCTCGAAGATGTCCCCGGCCTCCCGCTCCAGCGCCTCCTTCAGCGACTGCCGCGCGACCACGCTCAGTGGGATGCCGTCGTGGGAGTCGGTGAGCTGGTGGTACGGCCCGGCCACGACGGTGACGAAGTACGTCGACAGCGGCGGCGTCTCGGCCAGCTCCCAGCGACCGGGGGAGACCTGGGTGGCCGCGCCGTTGCCGAGCACGATCCACTCCGGCGGCGCGGTCACCGTCATCCGGTACGGCGCCTTGAGGTCGGGCTGGTCGAAGCACGCGAAGATCCGCGGTGCGGCGTCCAGGAACGACATCGCGTAGGTGTAGACGAGCCCGTCGGCGGCGTCGACCGCGCGGTGCAGGCCCTCACCGTCGTGCGAGTACAGCATCGACGCGACCACGACGAGCTCGTTGTCGGACCGCAGGCCGGTCAGCTCCAGCCGGCCGTCGTTCAGTCCGGCGACGTCGACCGCCGTACCGTTCAGCGTCACCGAGGTGAGCTCGTCGGGCTTGACGTCCAGCCACGTCGACGTCGCGGTGGCGGTGAACCGGATGGTGGTGGTCGACCCGAACGTGCGCTCGCCCTGGGTGAGGTCGAGGTCGACGTCGTACGACTGGACGGTGAGTGCGGCTGCCCGGGTGCGGGCGCCGTCGACGGTGAGACTCGGCATGCCGGCAACTCTATGCGGTCACTAGGCTGAGCACATGAGCGAGATGGAGTACCGGCAGCTGGGTGACTCAGGCCTCACGGTGAGCGTGGTGGGACTGGGCTGCAACAACTTCGGGCGGCGCCTGGACGCGACCCGGACGGACGCGGTGGTGAACGCCGCGGTCGACGCCGGTATCACCCTGTTCGACACCGCGGACATCTATCACGGTGAGCACGGATCCAGTGAGGAGCTGCTCGGCAAGGCGCTCGGCAGCCGTCGCGACGAGGTCGTCATCGCGACCAAGTTCGGCGGCGACATGCAGGGTGTGAACGGCCCGGACTGGGGTGTCCGCGGTTCCCGCCGGTACATCCGCCGGGCGGTCGAGTCGAGCCTGCAGCGGCTGGGCACCGACTGGATCGACCTCTACCAGCTGCACTTCCCGGACCCGGTCACCCCGATCGAGGAAACGCTCGCGGCGCTCTCCGAGCTGGTTGCCGAGGGCAAGGTCCGGTACCTCGGCAGCTCGCAGTTCGCCGGCTGGCAGGTGGTCGACGCCGACTGGGTCGCCAAGTCCGCCGGGCTGGAGCGTTTCGTCAGCGCCCAGAACCAGTACTCCCTGCTCGAGCGGGACGTCGAGGACGAGCTGATCCCGGCCTGCGAGCACCTCGGCATCGGCGTCCTGCCGTTCTTCCCGCTCGCCTCCGGTCTGCTCACCGGCAAGTACAAGCGCGGCGAGGGGGCACCCGAGGGGACCCGGCTCGCGACCCAGCCCGAGCGGCTGGCCCGGGCGGACTTCGACAAGATCGAGGCCCTGGAGACGTTCGCGGCCGAGCGTGAGCTGTCGATGATCGACGTCGCCATCGGCGGTCTCGCGGCCCAGCCGGCGGTCGCGTCAGTGATCGCGGGCGCGACCACGCCGGCGCAGATCGAGCAGAACGTCGCCGCCGGCCTGTGGGACCCGACGCCCGCCGACCTGGCCGCCCTGGACGACCTCACGTGACGCTGATCCTGCTGCCGCCGTCCGAGGGCAAGACCGGCCGGTCGCGCGGCCGCGCGGTCGACCACGCGACGCTGTCGTTCCCGGAGCTCACGCCCGTTCGCGAGCAGGTCCTCGAGGCGCTGGCCAAGGTCTCCGCATCGGCCGACGCGTACGACGTACTCGGGGTCGGCGCCTCGCTCCAGCACGAGGTGGACCGGAATACCCGGTGGCGGACCGAGCCCGCCGTACCGGTGTCGGAGCTGTACTCCGGGGTCCTGTACGACGCCCTCGGCTACGCGTCCCTGTCCGCGGGCAGCAAGCGCCGGGCCGGCAACCGCCTCCTGGTCGTGTCCGCGGCCTGGGGTGCGCTGCGGATGGCCGACCGCGTCCCGCCGTACCGGCTCTCGATGGGTACGACGCTGCCCGGCCTCGGGCCGCTCGCCTCGGTGTGGCGCGACCCGCTGGCGACCGCGCTGGCCGGCGCGGACGGCGTGATCGTCGACTGCCGCTCGTCGACGTACGTGGCCGCCTGGCGACCTACCGCGGAGCAGGCCGCCAAGTGGGTCGCGGTGAACGTCGTCCGCGAACGCGCCGGCGTCCGCTCGGTCGTCTCGCACAACGCCAAGCACACCCGCGGCCAGGTCGCCCGCTACCTGCTGGAGTCCGGCAAGGACCCGGGGACGCCGAGGTCCCTGCACAGACTGGTGAGCGAGCACTGGAACGCCGAACTCGACCGGACGGGTGCCGGCTGGACGTTGACCGTGGTCGAGCACGACTGACCGTTCACACGGCCTTCATCGGTGAGTGGTTTCTTACGGAGCGTGTCCGGGGAAGGCTGAGGGCAGCACGTCAGGGGGGATCCGCCCAACCCGTCGGAGGCCTGACCGATGCGACGTTTCACCACTCTCGTGATCACGGCTGTCGCCGCTGCGACCGCCTGGGCCCTGGGCGCCGGACCGGCGCTGGCCTACCCACCGACCCCGCCGTCCGCGAGTACGGCGGCCACCCAGCTGGCAGGTCTCACGGTGCGGACCGAGGGGTCCACCAGCGGCTACAGCCGCGACCTGTTCCCGCACTGGATCACCCAGTCCGGCACGTGTGACACCCGCGACCAGGTGCTCAAGCGCGACGGCTCCGGCGTCACCGTCGACGGCCAGTGCGAGCCGACCGCCGGCCGCTGGTACAGCGTGTACGACGCCACCTGGGTCGAGGACGACTCGTCGGTGGACATCGACCACATCGTCCCGCTCGCCGAGGCGTGGAAGTCCGGCGCCAACGCCTGGAGCACGTCCCGGCGGCAGCAGTTCGCGAACGACCTGGCGATCTCGCAGCTGATCGCGGTCTCGGCGTCGAGCAACCGCTCGAAGGGCGACAAGGACCCGTCGGCGTGGAAGCCGACCAACACCTCGGTGCACTGCATCTACGCGCGCGAGTGGATCTGGGTGAAGCACACGTACGGCCTCTCGCTGCAGTCCGCGGAGAAGACCGCGCTGCAGCAGATGCTGGGCGCCTGCTGACTCACTCCTCGAGCAGATGGCGGCGCTGGGCGTGGATCCCGGCCTGGAACCGGGTCCGCGCACCCAGCGTCTCCATCAGCTCGGCGACCCGGCGGCCGACCGTCCGGCTGCTCAGCCCGAGCTGCCGCGCGATCGCGTCGTCCTTGAACCCGGCGGCCAGCAACGTCATCAGCCGGGCGTCCTGCGGATCGGTCTTCGCCGGCGGCACGACCGGAACGGCCTGGTCCCACAGCAGGGTGAACATCGCGATCAGCGCGTCCAGCAGCGCACAGGGATGAACGACGAGGGCACTGTCGACCAGTTGGTCGACAGACAGCGGCAGCAGCGCGACCTTGCGGTCGAACACCGCGAGCTTCATCGGCACCTGCGGATGCACGCGTGACGTCTCACCGGCATCGGCCGCGCTGAACGCCTCGTCCACGCCACCCGGCACGTCGAGCGAATCGGGGGAGTAGATGCCCTGGACAACGACCCCCTCGCCGAGCAGGCCCCGCACCCGCGGGTCGGACTCACCCGGCTGGGACGCGTACGGCGGCCGGTCGAGCACCAGCAACTGCTCGCGCGTGCCGTTCAGCAACTGGGCGAACCGGGCCGCGATCGCCTCCTGCCCGACGATCACCTCGACCAGGTTCTCCGGCCGGTGCTGCTCCTGCGCCCGCAACTCGGTCAGCAGCACCCGGGCCTCCGCGCGGACCCGGTCCAACTCCGACCGCCGTACGGCGACCAGCGCGTCGACCGCGACGTCCGGGCGGGTCGGCAGCAGCCGGGGCGGGTCGTCGGCGGTGGTCGTCAGCAGCCCGAGGTCCTCGAGGCGCTCCACCGTCGCGAGCACGTCCGTCTGGTCCTGGTCGAGTCGCTTGGCGAGGTCGGTCAGCTCGCACCCCGGCGCCGCCAGGAGGGCCCGATAGGCCTCTTCGTCCGCCGGCTCCACGCCCAGCGACTCCAGCATGACAATCCTCCCGCGCGACCGGATTCCGGAAAGGCTATCTCGTCCGGTGGCCGGTGTGGATTCGTTTTCAGCTCGCTGGCGAGTTCGCGCCATGTCCGACATACGTCAGCCGGATGCATGGTGCCGACCGCCCCTGGATGGGGTACGACTAGCTGAGCAGGGCGCGCGCGGACCGGACAGGGGACGCCCGGTCAAGCCTCAACGCGCGCGCCCGCTCTTCCTTTCACCCGTAGGTACGTCCGCCAGATCCGGCGTTGCAGCAGCAGGGTGACCACGCCGGCCGCGGTCATCCCGCCGAGGTTGATCCCGAGCTGGGCGGCCGAGCCGCCGATCTGCTCCGGCGCCCAGACCGCGATCGACAAGGCCAGGTCACCCGCCGCCGGCACGGTCGTGACCGAGATGAAGACGCCGACCAGCGCGTTCGCCCGCCCCGCCGTCTGCGACAGCACCCCGGCACAGCCGGCCAGTACGGCGACCACCGCAGACCACTTGTCCGGACGCCAGATGAACCCGGTCAGCGGGCGGGCCGCGATCACGTCGCTGGTGTCGATCCAGCCGACCGCCCGCGCCACCAGCGCGGCCAAAGTGGTGACCACGATCGCCAGCAGGAAACCGAGCACGAGCAACCAGGCGGCACGCCAGGTCAGGCCGGCGTTGCCCAGGGCAAGCCCCACCGCCAGCGCCGCGACCACCCCGAACTCCGGCCCGACGACCATGGCACCGACCACCAGGATCGACGAATCGGTGATCACGGCAACGGCCGCGATCATCGTCGCCAGCGTGAGGAAGGCGTAGTACACCCAGGAACCCTTGGCCTCGTTGTAGGCCTTGTCGACGACCGCGTCCCAGATGACCGCGTCGTCGGGTGCGCCGGGCGCCGCCTTCTCCGCCTGCCGGGCGTTCCGCGAGGGGGCCGCGTCGACGAGGGCGATCGCCACCGAGCCGTCGTCGTACAGCCCCTGCTGTTTCAGCCAGCCGAGGATCTCCGAGGTGGCCTCGCGGGTGACGTCGCACTCGATCACGTCGCCCGCCGGCCGGTGGGCCGCACCGGGGAGCCGGACGATGCTGGTGACGCGGGGATCGTCGACGAGCGTGTCCAGGACGCGCTTGCTGCGATCCGGTGGGACGATGAGACGAAGGTGCATCACGGGCCACATGTTCGCAGGCCGCCGGTCACCTTCCGGTCACAGCCCGGTCGGGGTCACCGAAAGTACTGGCTGATGCACCCCGGGTGTGGTCGACTGTCGCACCGATCCAGGGAGGCGGGGATGAGCGAAAGTACGAGCGCGGCTGCTACCGCGGAGACCGGTAAGCGGCCGGAGCTGAAGCGGGTGATGGGCCCGGGGCTGTTGCTGCTGTTCGTGGTGGGGGACATTCTCGGGACCGGCGTGTACGCGCTGACCGGGAAGGTCGCCGGCGAGGTCGGCGGGGCCGTCTGGCTGCCGTTCCTGTGTGCGTTCGTGGTCGCGCTGCTGACCGCGACCGCCTACCTGGAGCTCGTCACGAAGTACCCGCGGGCCGGTGGAGCGGCGGTCTACACGCACAAGGCGTTCGGCATCCACTTCCTCACCTTCCTGCTGACCTTCGCGGTGATGTGCTCCGGCCTCACCTCGGCGTCGAGCGCGTCCAAGGCGTTCGCGGCGAACTTCTTCTCCGCCGTCGACATCGACCCCGACCGCGGGTCGCTGCTGATGATCACCTCGCTGTCCTTCATGGCGCTGATCGCGCTGGTCAACCTGCGCGGCGTCGGCGAGAGCGTCAAGGCGAACGTCGTGCTGACCTGTGTCGAGCTGTCCGGTCTGCTGATCGTGATCGCGATCGGCGTCTGGGCGATCGGCAGCGGCGACGGCGACACCTCCCGGCTGACCGAGTTCAACACCCCGTCGGGTGAGTCGGCGTTCGGCGCGGTGACCGCGGCGACCGCGCTGGCGTTCTTCGCGATGGTCGGCTTCGAGGACTCGGTGAACATGGCCGAGGAGACCAAGGACCCGGTCCGGATCTTCCCGAGGATCATGCTGATCGGCCTGTGCGTCACCGGCGTCATCTACGTCCTGGTCGCGATCTCGGCGGTCACTCTGGTATCACCGGACGACCTGAACGAGGGATCGACCCCGCTGCTGAAGGTGGTCTCGGCCGGCGCACCGGGCTTCCCACTGGAGGTCTTCGCCTGGATCACCATGTTCGCGGTCGCCAACTCGGCGCTGATCAACATGCTGATGGCCAGCCGGCTGCTGTACGGCATGGCGCACGAGCAGGTCCTGCCCGGTCCGCTCGGCCGCGTGCTGAACCGGCGGCGGACGCCGTACGTCGCGATCCTGTTCACCACGCTGCTCGCGTTCTTCCTGATCGGGTACGCCGACCTGGCCGCGCTCGGTGGTACGACGGCGTTCCTGCTGCTGTGCGTGTTCGCGATCGTGAACGTCGCCGTCCTGGTGCTGCGCCGGGACCGGGTGGAGCACAAGCACTTCCACGCACCGACCGTGCTGCCGGTGCTGGGTGCCGTGCTGTGCGTGTACCTGGCCAGCCCGTTGTCCGGCCGGGCGACCGCGGACTACAAGATCGCCGGCTGGCTGATGGTGATCGGCATCTTCTTGTGGATCATCACCTGGCTGCTCAACCGGTTCGTGTTCAACCGGCACCCCGACTTCGATCCGTCGCACATCGACCCGAGTGGTCCGGTGAACTGACCGGCAGCAGCGCGGCCACGACGACCGTGCCCAGGGCCGTGAGCCCGGTGGCGGCGGCGATCCAGCCGAGTGCGGGGTAGCCCGCACCGGCGTCGATCGCCAGCCCACCGAGCCACGGCCCGACGGTGATCCCGACGTTGAACGCGGAGAAGTTCGTCGCGGTCGCGAGGGTGGGCGCGTCGCCGGCCAGGCTGAACACGCGGGCGTTCAGGGCCGGGTTGGTCGCGAATCCGAAGCCGCCGAGCAGCGCGATCACGGAGACGGCGAGGACGGGACTGCCCGCGGTGATCGCGAGGGCCGCGGACAGCACGCTGAGGCCCGCGATCCCGGTGAACAGGGTGTGGAAGGGCAGCGCGTCCGCGGTCCGGCCGCCGAGCGTGATCCCGATGAACGAGCCGAGGCCGTAGAGCGCCAGTACGCCGGGCACAGCGCTCGGACTCAGCCCGGTGGTCTGGATGAGCAGCGGAGCGAGGTAGCTGAAGACCACGAGGATGGTCGTCGTCACCAGCGCAGTGGTCCCGAACGCGAGCCAGAGTCGCGAGTTCGCCAGGACCCGGAGCTCGTCGCGGAGGCGTGGCGTCGTCGCCGGGTCCGGGCGACCGGCCGGGATGGTGGCGAGGACGCCGGCCATCGCGACGACGCACAGTCCGGCGACGGTCCAGAACGCCGTACGCCAGCCGAGGTGCTGGCCCATCACCGTGCCCGCGGGCAGCCCGACGATGGTCGCGATGGTGAGCCCGCCGGTCACCACACTCATCGCCCGGGCGCGCGCGGTCGCCGGGACGAGCGCGACCACGGTCACGGCCGCGACCGACCAGAAGCCGGCGTAGACGAACGCGCCGACGATCCGGGTGATCAGCAGTACGGCGTAGTTCGGCGTGAGCGCACCGGCGACGTGCGTGAGCGCGAAGACCGCGAGGAAGAGCAGCAGCGCTGTACACCGGGACCAGGTGAGCGTGGCCACGGCCAGGACCGGTGCGCCGACCAGCATGCCGACGGCGAACGCGGAGATGAGCAGGCCGGTGGCCGGGATCGAGACGTGCAGATCCGCTGACAGCTCAGGGAGCAGTCCGGCGAGCATCAGCTCGGACGTGCCCTGAGCGAAGATGCTCAGGCCGAGGACGTAGACGGCCAGCGGCATCGCGATTCCCCCACACCTCATTCGACGGCAGCCACGGCGAGTATCGCGGACGTCACCCTCCGCTGTCGCCGCGCTGACCACAGACTGAGACTTGGGGCGGTACGGCATCGTTGAGGCATGAGCTTCCACACGCCGGCGCAGCGGAGCGGACGGACCGTCGACACGGCCCGGATCGGCGGCGGGCTGAAGTTGCTCGTCCTGCTGGTCGGGCTGATCTGGCTGAGCGAGATCGTCGACACGGCGCTCAACGGAGCCCTCGACCGGTACGGGATCATCTCGCGCGACCCGGAGGGCCTGCTCGGCGTCGTCACCGCGCCGTTCCTGCACCTCGGCTTCGGTCACCTGATCTCGAACACGCTGCCCTTGGTCACTCTCGGCGCGCTGATCGCGATCAGCGGTGCGGTCCGGCTGTTCGCGGTGACCGCGATCGTCACCGTGATCGGCGGCTTCGGGACCTGGCTGGTCTCGCCGCCGAACACGATCACGATCGGTGCCAGTGGGCTGGTGTTCGGCTTCGCGGCGTACCTGATCGCACGCGGGATCTTCAACCGGCGGCTGACCCAGGTGCTGGTCGGCGTCCTGGTCGTGCTGGTGTGGGGGAGTGCCCTCCTCGGCGGGCTGCTGCCGCAGGACGGCATCTCCTGGCAGGGCCACCTGTTCGGCGCGATCGCCGGCGTGATCGCCGCGTGGGTGCTCGCCGACGACCGCCCGAAGCGCCGCCCGGTCGTCTAGGCCTGCGCCCGGGTCGTCTAGTCCTGCGCCCCGGCCGGAGCCAGGGTCTGGCCCAGCGTCGCCGGGTCGGTGTTCGCGCCGCACACCACGACCACGACCTGCTCGCCGGGCGCCGGCTTGTACGCCCCGGACGTCAGCGCGGCGTACGCGACCGCGGCACCGTGCTCGACCGCCACGTGGTGGTCGCGCCACAGCTCATTGCGGGCAGCAACGATCGCGTCCTCGCCGACGAGCAGGGACGCGACGTCGTACCGCCGGACCGCCTCGAACGCCAGGTCACCCAGCCGCCGCGCACCGAGTGAGTCGGCCGCAACGCCACCGACCGGGCCGTCCGTCGGTTCGCCGGCTTCCAGAGCCCGGTGCAGGGTCGGGGCTAGTTCGGGCTCGACGCCGACGACACGCACGCTGTCACCGATCGCGGTCGCGATCCCGGCGATCAGTCCGCCACCGCCGACCGCGACCAGCACGGTGTCGAACGCCCCGACCTGGTCGACCAGCTCGAGCCCGACCGTGCCCTGGCCGGCAACGACCTCCGGCTGGTCGTACGCGTGCAGCAGGAGCGCACCGGACTCGTCCCTCGCCTGCAGGGCCGCGTTGTACGCCTCGGCGTACTCGTTCCCCGCCTGGACGACCTCGGCCTCCAGGGTGCGCAGCTTGGCGACCTTCGGCGCGGGTGCGGTGACCGGGACGAAGATCCGCGCGCGTACGCCGAGCTCGCGGGCCGCGTAGGCCGCGGCGAGACCCGCGTTGCCACCCGACGCGGTGACGATGCCTTGCCCGTCGAGCTCGCCGGTCTCCTTGGCGGCGAGCAGCCGGTTGAACGCGCCGCGCGGCTTGAACGAGCCGGTGTGCTGTAGCAGCTCGAGCTTGAACGTCAGGCCCGGAGCCACCTCGATCACCGGCGTCCGTCGTACCCGTCCGGCGATCCGCTCCGCCGCTGCCCGCACCTCACCGAGGCTTACCGTCATGCCCCAACCCTGCCACGATGACGGAATGGGTGCTTACCAGGACGACTACCGGCGGAGTCTTGACGATCCGGAAGCCTTCTGGCTCGACGCCGCGGATGCGATCTCGTGGACTCGGCCGCCGTCCCGCGCGCTGGACGACTCGGGCGCGCCGCTCTACCGGTGGTTCCCGGACGCCGAGCTGAACACGTCGTACAACGCGCTGGACCGGCACGTCGAGGCGGGCAACGGCGACCGGACCGCGCTGATCTACGACTCGCCCGTCACCGCGTCCCAGCGGACCCTGACCTATCAGGAACTGCGGGACGAAGTGGCGGTGTTCGCCGGCGCGCTGGCGTCGCTCGGGGTCGGCAAGGGCGACCGCGTCATCGTCTACATGCCGATGGTGCCGGAGGCCGTCATCACCATGCTGGCGTGCGCGCGGCTCGGCGCGATCCACTCGGTGGTGTTCGGCGGCTTCGCGCCCAAGGAACTCGCGGCCCGGATCGACGACGCCACGCCGCGGGTGATCGTGGCCGCGTCCTGCGGGATCGAGCCGACCCGCGTGGTCGAGTACAAACCGATCATCGACGCCGCCCTCGAGCTGACCCGGCATCGGCCCGAGCACACCGTCGTACTCCAACGGGAGGCGGCCGTCGCCAAGCTCGGTGAGCACGACCTCGACTGGTCCGAGCTCACCGCCGGCGCGCAGCCCGCCGACCCGGTTCCGGTGGCGGCGACGGATCCGCTCTACATCCTCTACACCTCGGGGACGACGGGGAAGCCGAAGGGCGTGGTCCGCGACAACGGCGGGCACGCGGTCGCGCTGTCCTGGTCGATGCGCGCGGTCTATGACATCGGCCCGGGCGACGTGTGGTGGACGGCGTCCGACGTCGGCTGGGTCGTCGGCCACTCCTACATCGTCTACGCGCCCCTGCTGGTCGGCGCGACCACCGTGCTGTACGAGGGGAAACCGGTCGGTACTCCGGATGCCGGTGCGTTCTGGCGGGTGATCGCCGAGCACCGGGCGAAGGCGCTCTTCACCGCACCGACCGCGTTCCGCGCGATCAAGAAGGTCGACCCCTCGGCGGCCGAGGTGCCGAAGTACGACCTCGGCGCCTTCCGCACCCTGTTCCTCGCCGGCGAGCGGCTCGATCCGGAGACGTACCACTGGGCGCACGAGCACCTCGGCGTACCGGTGGTCGACCACTGGTGGCAGACCGAGACCGGCTGGCCGATCGCCGCCAACCCCCGCGGCCTCGAGCCGCTCCCGACCAAACCCGGCTCGGCCACGGTCCCGATGCCCGGCTGGGACCTGCGGATCCTCGACGCCGCCGGCACCCGGCTGCCGGCGGGGGAGGAGGGCGCGATCGCGATCCGGCTGCCGCTGCCGCCGGGTGCGCTGCCGACGCTGTGGGGCGACGACCAGCGCTACGTCGACAACTACCTCAGCCGGTACGACGGCTACTACCTGACCGGTGACTCCGGCCACGTCGACGAGGACGGGTACGTCTTCGTGATGGGCCGGACCGACGACGTCATCAACGTGGCCGGACACCGGTTGTCGACGGGCAGCATGGAGGCGGTGCTCGCGGCCCATCCGGCGGTGGCCGAGTGCGCGGTGATCGGCGTCCACGACCCGGTGAAAGGCCAGTTGCCCCGCGGGCTCGTCGTGCTCAAGGCCGGCGCGGACATCGCGGACGACGTACTGCGGGACGAGTTGGTGGCCGCCGTACGACGCGACATCGGGCCGGTCGCCGCCTTCCGGGACGTGGCGGTGGTCGACGCCCTGCCGAAGACCCGCTCCGGGAAGATCCTCCGCAAGACCATGCGCGGCATTGCCGACGGCCGGGACGAGCCGATCCCGTCCACGATCGAGGACCCCGCCGTCCTCGACGCCCTCCGACCCGTCCTGCGCCGGCCGGACTGAGCGTCGTTGCGCACGGCACGGAATGTGCGCGGGCGCGGGCGGGTTAGGCTCAGGTATGCGAGTCGTGATTGCGGGTGGACACGGGCAGATCGCGCTGCGGCTGACGAAGCTGCTGGCCGAGGGCGGACACGAGGTGGTCGGCCTGATCCGGAACCCGGACCACGAGGCCGACGTCGCGGCCGCCGGTGGGCAGGCCGCCGTCCTGGACCTCGAGCAGGCCGACGCCGCCGCGGTGGCCGAGGTGCTGTCCGGCGCGGACGTGGCCGTCTTCGCCGCGGGCGCCGGCCCGGGCAGCGGGAAGGCGCGGAAGGACACGGTCGACCGGGGCGCGGCCGCGCTGTTCGCCGACGCGGCCGAGCAGGCCGGCGTACGACGGCATCTCCAGGTCGGATCGATGGGCGCCGACCGGGCCGACTCGCTCACCGACGACGAGGTGTTCACCGTCTACCTGAAGGCGAAGTGGGCCGCCGAGGAGGATCTGCGGCGGCGCGACCTGGACTGGACGATCCTGCGTCCGGGCGGCCTCACCGACGACCCGGGCACCGGCCAGGTCCTGCTCGCGGACAAGACCGGCAACGGCAGGATCAGCCGCGACGACGTCGCGCTCGTGCTCGCCGGCCTCTGCGAAACCCCGGCCGCGATCGGCCGGACCCTCGAACTCGTCGCCGGCCAGACCCCGGTGGCCGAGGCTCTGAAGAATCTCTGACGTTGCCACAAGCAACAGAATGTGACGGTTATGGGCGACACACTCCGGCAGGTGCAGTTCGAGCGCCTGGCCAACAGCAGCTACGAGGTCCGCAACGCACGCGGCGGCACCATCCGGGTCGGGTCCGGCGGTGACGACACCGACTTCACCCCGGTCGAGCTGCTGCTGGCCGCGATCGGCACCTGCTCCGCGATCGACGTCGACATCGTGGTCAGCCGGCGCGCCGAGCCGACCGAGTTCCGCGCGGTCGTCCGTGGCGACAAGGTCCGCGACGCCGAGGAGGGCAACCGGATGGAGAACCTCGCGGTCGAGTTCACCGTCCGCTTCCCCGACGGCGAGGACGGCGACAAGGCCCGCGAGGCCCTGCCGCGCGCGGTGAAGATGTCCCACGACCGCCTCTGCACCGTCAGCCGGACGGTCGAGCTCGGCACCCCGGTCACCACCACGGTCGACGAGACGGTCTGAGTCACCCGCCCAGGAACTCGTGGACGCCGCGGAGGCGGGTCCGCAGCCGGGTCTGGGTCCGCTTGCCGTCCAGGCGCACGTCGGACGGCGAACCGGGTGTGAACGGCAGGGCCTGTGGATCGAGGCCGTCGCGGACGGCGATCAACCGGCCGAGCTCGAGCCGGTCGACCGCGTCCGGGCCGGCCACGTGCGCCGTACCCTGCACGTCGGACTCCAGCAGCTCGAGGAGCGCCGACGCCAGGTCGGTCACGTGGACCGGGCAGCGGATGTTGCCGGTGTAGAGCGCTCCCCGCTCACCGGCGGCGAGCGCGTGCACGAATCGCTCGGTGGTCGACTCACCGGCGGACCCGATGATCAGCGACGTCCGCGCGATCACCGCCGACGGGTGGACCGCGCGGACGACCGTCTCCGCGGCCGCCTTCGCCGCGCCGTACGGCGTGACCGGGCACGGGATCGCATCCTCGTCGTACGGCTCGACGCCGCCGCCGAAGACCACGTCGGTCGAGACGAACACGAGCCGGGCGTCGTGGCCGGCGAGGGCGATGTTCGCGGCGCCAACGGCCGTCGTCGCCCAGTCGGACTGCAGGTAGGCCGCGTGCACGATGCCGTCGGGGCGCACCTTCCGGATGACGTCCTCGACGTCGCCGCGGTCCCGCACGTCCATCCGGGTCCCATCGGGAACTGGCTGTCTGTGGTACGTCGGTACCACCTCGTGCTCGGCCAGCCGCACGACCTCGCTCCCCAGTAGCCCAGCGGCTCCAGTGACGAGCACCCTCACGAACCAAGCCTACGACGATGCGGCCGGTCTCAGCGCCGGTCGGGCGTGGGGTCCTGCTGCGGGCCGCGGTACGGGAGGGTCTGGGTGTAGACGAGGTTCGTGGTGGTGCTGCCGAACTCGGTGAGCTCGTTGACCAGCTCCTCCAGGTGCGGCATCGACGCGGCCGCGACCTTGAGCGTGTAGCAGTCGTCCCCGGTGGTCCGCAGGCACTCGAGGATCTCGTGCCGGGCCTTCAGCAACTGGTGCAGCGGCTCGTGCTTGTTGCCCGGGTACTTCAGCCGGACGACAGCCAGCACCGGGTACCCCACCTTCGTCAGGTCGACCTCGGCGCGGTAGCCGCTGATGATCCCGGTCGACTCCAGCCGGCGGACCCGCTCGGTGGCAGCCGAGGCGCTCAGGTTCACCCGGCGCCCCAGCTCGGTCAGCGACATCCGGCCGTCGTTCTGCAGCTCGGCCAGGATGGCCCAGTCGGTCGGATCGAGACTCTCGGTCATAGCGCGAATATACCGGCGATTCCACGGCCGCAGGGACCCGATGCCGGGAGGATTCCCTTCAATTCCGGGTGTGCGGCTGGATAGCCTGAACGGCGTGGAAATCGGTGTGAACGTCCCCAACTTCGGCCCCGGCACGAATCCCGCCCGGCTGCGCGACTGGGCCCGCACGGTCGAGGGGCTCGGCTACGACCTGCTGATGGTGTCCGACCACGTCGCCATCACCGCGGACGTGGCCGAGCAGTACCCGGCGCCCTTCTACGAGCCGTTCACCACGCTGAGCTGGCTGGCTGGCGTCACCGAGCGGGTCCGGCTGGGCACCACCGTCCTGATTGCCCCGTACCGGCATCCGTTGCTGACGGCAAGAATGGCGGCGAACCTGCACCAGCTGAGCGGCGGCCGGCTCGTCCTCGGTCTGGGCGTCGGCTGGGCCCGGCAGGAGTTCGAGGCGCTCGGCGCCGACTTCGACCGCCGCGGCCAGGTCACCGACGAGACGCTGATCGCGATCCGGCAGGCCTGGGAGAACGACAAGGACTACGGCGACGGCCACATCCCGCTGTGGATCGGCGGCCGCAGTACGGCAGGTCTGCGCCGGGCGGTCCGCCTCGGCGACGCCTGGCATCCGCTCCGGGAGCGGGTCGACTGGATGAGTACGGCGCTGGACCGGCTGCGGACGATCGCGGCCGACGAGGGCCGGCCGGTGCCGGCGTTCGCGCCCCGGATCCTGCTCCGGCTGACCCCGGACCCGCTGCCCGACGACGAGCGGGTCGCGGGGGAGGGCTCGCTCGACCAGGTGCTGGCCGACCTCGACGTACTCCGTGACCTCGGAGCGCGGAGCGTCGTACTGGACCCCTTCGTGGGTGATCCGGCCGAGACCGAACGGCCCGAGGTGGCCTGGCAGGCGCTGGCGACGATCGCCGCGCACCGACGATGGGAGAACGCATGACCCCCGAGGCCGAAGGCTTCCTCCGCCGCGCGATCGAGCTGGCCGCGGCCGCCCGGCAGGCCGGCAACCCGCCGTTCGGCTCGCTGCTGGTCGGCCCGGACGGGACGGTGCTCGCCGAGGAGCAGAACTCGACGATCACCGACCGGGACGTCAGCTTCCACCCGGAGCTCAAGCTCGCGGTGTGGGCGGCGCGCGAGCTCGACCCGGAGACAGCCGCGGGAACGACGATGTACACGAGTTGCCAGCCATGCGAGATGTGCTCGGGCGCGCTGGCCCGCTCCGGACTCGGACGGGTGGTGTACGCGCTGTCCGGCGAGCAGCTCAACGGACTCAGGTCGGCCGGCGGCTTCCCCGCCGTACCGCAGGAAGGTCCGGCGCTGTACGACGAGGCGAAGGTGCCGGTCGCCGGGTACTACCCGTAGACCGGCACCACTCGCGGCTCAGATCGGGCCGAGACAGAGCGTGTACTTCTGCGACCCGACCTCCGAGGTGTACGCCGCCTCGTAGCCGGGGAACTGGTCGCACCGGGAGTCGTCGACGGTGCCGTCGAGCTTGCCGACGACCTTGTACTCCGCCTCGGACGACGCGCAGTCCACGACCTCGACGTTCGGGCTGACCGCGGTGCCCTTGTTCACCACGCAGGCACCGACCTCGGCCTCGGACGCGGTCGTGGTGCTCAGATTGATCACCACGATCGCGGTGATGAGCGCGATCGGGAGCAGCAGCATCAGGACCGCCGGCCGCCGGAACAGCGGCTTGCCCGGATCCATCGGCCGGCCGGGCGCACCCGGCGCCGGGTCGGGGAGCTTGCGGAACTTCGCCCAGGGCTCGAGGTTCATCAGCATCGTGATCGGGTTGACGATCATCGAGCCGATACCCCACCAGCCCTGCAGCATGCTCTTGGCCGTCATCTCGCGGACGGTCGCGATGCCACAGGTCTTGCAGAACGGGCCCTGCAGCTTGAGGAACCGCATCACCACGATCATGCCCTGGTGACCGCGCACGGTCGCCTGCTCCGCCGGAAACGCCCCACAGAACCGGCACTGCAAAACATTCTGCGGCATCGGCTGCTGATGCTGCCCCGGCTGCTGGTAGGGGCTGCCGGGCTGCGGGAAGGGCTGGGTGGGCTGGTGCGGCTGGTTCGGTGCCTGCTGGAACGGCTGCGGCGGCTGCTCGTAGGACTGCGGCGGGCCGGCCGGTTGAGCCTGCGGCTGGGCGTACTGGGGGAACTGCTCCGGCGGAGGTCCGTAACCGCCCGGGTGGCCGGGGTACGGGTTCTGCGGGGGCTGAGGAGGGGATGTGGTCACGGACGCCTTCTGGAAGATGATGACGGAACAGGTCGAACCACCGCACCCTACTCACCCCAGTGGTCCATCCGACCGGGTTCGTATGGCACGGTGACGCCCATGCTCACCACCGGCCCGCTGGAACCGTCCGACAGCACCGCCTGGCAGCAACTGTTTGCCGGCTACAACGAGTTCTACGGCCGCACGATGACGAACGACTTCTACGATCAGGCCTGGACCAGATTCCAGCGGGGGCAGGAGATCCACGCCCTCGGCGCCCGCCTCGACGATCGGCTGGTCGGCATCGCGCACTTCCTCACGCACGCGAGTACGACGTCACCCGACTCCTGCTATCTGCAAGACCTGTTCACCGCCGCCGAGGCGCGCGGCCAGGGTGCCGCCCGCGCGTTGCTCACCGCGGTCACCGACTGGGCGAAGGAGCGCGGCTGCGGTCGCGTCTACTGGTCCACGCACGAGTCCAACGCGACCGCCCGCCACCTGTACGACCAGGTCGCCGAGAACCGCGGTTTCATCCTTTACACGATCCCGCTGTAGCGAGACGCGAGTTCGCTGCCGAGGCGGGCCAGTTCGGCTTGCACCGATGGTGGGTCGATCACCTCGATGGACCCACCCCAGCCGGCCAAGTGCTGGGCGATCATCAGCGGGGTCGGCGCGGTCACCTTGATCCGCACCCGGTCGCCCTCCGTCCCGTCCACCTCGCAGTGGCGCCCGAGCCGGTCCTGCATCACCCACAGGTGCCGCCGGTCCATCAGCACGGTCGCGGTCAGTCCGGACCGTCGTTCCTCCATCTGCTCGACGATCTCGTTCCACGCCGCGGTCAGGTCGAAGTCGGCCGGCCGCTCGAACGTCTCGCCGGTCACCTGCGCCGACACCACCCGCTCCACCCGGAACGTGCGTTGCCCCTTCGGCGTCCGGGCGATCAGGTACCAGATGTCGTCCTTGTCCACGAGTCCGAGCGGATCGACCACGCGTTCCGACTGCTCCCGCCCGCGTCCCGCGTAGACCAGTCGCACCTTCAGCCGCCGTACGACGGCGTCCTGCAACCGCCGTACCAGCTCGGGACGTTCCTTGGTGTGCTCGCCCCAGCGGGCCGGGTCGATGACGACCGCCTCGGCCGCGGCCTCCGCCTCCTCACGGAACGTCTGGGGGAGTGCGCGCACGAGCTTCCGCAACGCCGCCTTCGCGTCCGGGGCGATCGACGCCGCCGGCCCGACGAGCAGAAACAAGGCCTGCGCCTCGGGCGCGGTCAGTCCACTGAGGTCGGTCCGCGCTCCGCCGATCAGCTGCCAACCGCCGTTGCGTCCCGGCTGTGGATAGACCGGGATGCCGGCCGTCGACAACGCCTCGAGATCTCGGCGCGCCGTCGCCACCGAGATCTCCAGCTCCGCGGCCACCTCGGCCGCGGTCACCCGGCCGCGCGCCTGCATCAGCAGCAGCACCGCCACCAGTCGATCCGCCCGCACCCACCCATGCTCCCAGACAAACCGCTCACCCGCTGAGCACTTATCCAGTACACGCACAGTTGCCGGTAAGGCACGCAAAATCAGGTCGATCCGCCGGCGGCCTCCGCTGCGACAGTAAGGACATGAGCACGTTGTCCGACGCCGAGCTCCTGCGGAACATCGCCGCGGGTGACGAGGGCGCGCTGCGACTGCTCTACGAACGGCACGCCGGCTGGCTGCTGCTCCGGCTCAACCGGCGGTGCGGCAGCCAGGATCTCGTCGCCGGCGTACTGCAGGACACGTTCGTCGCCGTCTGGCAGTCGGCCGGCCGGTTCCGCGGCGAGGGCGAGGTGGCGGCCTGGCTCTGGGGCATCTCGATCCGCCGACTGGTTTCCGCGCTGCGCGGTCACCCGGCCGCCGACCCGCTCGGCGACGACGTCGTCGGCTCCGCCGTACCGCTGGTGAACAGCGCGGAGGACGAGTTGCTCCGCGGCGTCGAGTACGGCGACGTCGGCCGGGCACTGCGGACCCTGCCACCCGAACTGCGCGCGATCCTGCAGGCGACCGTGATCGACGGACTCACCACCAAGGAGGCGGCCGTGCTGCTCGGCATTCCGCAAGGCACCGTGAAGAGCCGTCTCCGGGTGGCCAAGAGCCGGCTGCGCGACCAGTTGATGCCGAGCCGGGACGGGAGGATCTGATGGACTGGCATCTCGGTCCCGAACTGCTGGACCGCTACACCGACGGCGACCTCGACCTGTCCCGGCAGTCCGCGGTCGAGACTCATCTGCTCACCTGCGCCGACTGCCGTCGGCTGACCTCGACCAAAGCCCCCCAAGACCTGCTGACCGACGTCTGGCAGGGCGTCCGGATCGCGACCGCCCGGCCGCGGCTGCCCTGGCCGCTCCGACTGCTCCGCAAGCTCGGGCTCGCCGAGACCGACGCCGTCATCCTCCGCGCGTCCAGCTCGCTCTACCGGCCGTGGCTGCTCGCACTCGTCGGCGCGTTCGTGATCGGTGTCGGCGGCGGCATGCTGCCGGCCACCGAGCAGCGCGCGCTCTACCTGCTGTTCGCGCCGTTGCTCCCGGCAATCACCGTCGCGTCCGCATACGACGCCACCGACCCGGTCCGTGAGCTGGTGTCCGCCACCCCGTTCAGCAAGCTCCGGATCGCCCTGTTGCGGACCGCGCTGGCGGTCACGGTCGCCCTGCCGGTCGTCGTACTCGCCGGACTCGTCCTTCCGTTCGTCGGCGCGGACGCCTTCGCGTGGCTGCTGCCGTCGCTGACCCTCACCCTGCTCGCCCTCACGCTGCTGACCTGGTGGTCCGCTCCGTTGACTGCGTGGACCGTCGCCGCCCTCTGGCTGACTGTGGTCGGGACCCTGCGGTCCACGGATCAGCTCGGTGCGGTCGACACTCCGTTCGCCCAGTTGGCCTTCGCCGCCACAGCCCTCCTGGCCCTGGCCGCTCTCGTCATCCGGCTCACGTCACACCATGCACCAGGAGGCTACGCATGAGTGCTCAGCTCGCCGTCCTCGACGGCGTCACCAAGTCGTACGGCGGAACCGAGGTGCTGCACCGCACCGACCTCGGCTTCGACCGCGGCGTGATCGGCCTGCTCGGCCCGAACGGCGCCGGCAAGTCGACCATGCTCCGGCTGCTCGCCACCGCGATGCCGCCGACCGCCGGCCGGATCGTGGTCAGCGGGCACGTCGTCACCGGCGGGGTCGCCGACCGGACGGCCGCCCGTCGCCGGCTCAGCTACCTCCCGCAGGAGGCCGGCATCCCCCGCCGGATGACAAGCTTCGGGTTCCTCGACTACATCGCCGTCCTCAAGGAGTGGAAGGACACCGGCGCCCGGCACCGGGAGGTCGACCGCGTGCTCGGCCTGGTCGGGCTGGCCGACCGCCGGACCAAACGGGTGTCGGCGCTGTCCGGTGGCCAACGTCGCCGGCTCGCGCTGGCCCAGGCGCTGATGGGCGACCCGGACCTCGTCGTCCTGGACGAGCCGACGACCGGCCTCGACCCGGAGCAACGGGCATCGCTGCGCGGCATCCTGTCGTCGTACGCCGATCGCGGCGCCGTCCTGCTCGCCACCCACCAGACCGAGGACGTGTCCGCGTTGTGTGACCGGGTGATCATCCTGGACGAGGGCCGGATCCGCTTCGACGGCTCGGTCGCATCGCTGATCGAGCTGGCCCAGGGCCAGGTGTGGATCGGTCCGGAGGTCAACTCCGGCGCGCTGTCGTCCTGGCGGACCGGGACCGGTGAGGTGCGCTCGCTCGGCGGGATCCCGGCAGCCGGCAGCCGACCGGCCGAGCCCGCGGTCGAGGACGCGTACCTGCTGGTCCGCAGCGACACCATGATCGGAGAACCGCGATGACTACCGCAGCGGTCGCCGCCCGGCCCGCGTCGATGCTGGGCCAGTTGGCGCGTAAGGAGATCGCCCGCTACGCGTCACACCCGCTCTTCCTCGTCGGCGCCGCGCTGGTCGCCCTCAGCTCGATCGGCAAGCCGGACGGGAACATGTCGGTGCTCGGCAACGTGATCGCCCCGGCGGCGGGGGTCGGGGTGATCGGGTTGCTCGTGATGGCGTCGCTGACCCGGACATCGGACCAGATCGCGTCGGCGGCCGGCACGGTCGTGGTGAGCGAACGGACCCGGACACTCGGACTGGTCTGCGCGCTGATCGTGCCGTTCGCCGCGGGAGTCTGCTGGCTCGGGTGGGCGATCTGGGCGTACGGGCACTGGCCGCCACCGCCGTACGGATCGCCGTTCGGGGGGATCGGTGACGGCTGGGTCTCCGCGAACCTGGTCGCGCTCGGACTGATGCCGGCGCTCGGCGGTCCGATCCTCGGGCTGGTGCTCGGCCGGTGGCTGCCACGTCGCGGGGTCGCGCCGCTGTTCGCCGTGCTGCTCGTCGCCGAGACGATCGTCATGCAGGGGCTGTTCGAGCCGTTGCGCTACCTCCGGCTGGTCGCACCATGGACGTACTTCACCGGTCCCTACGGCATCGAGGGCGACGGCGACCGGATGATGATCCTGACCGGATCGCCGTACTGGTACTGCGTCTACCTGCTCGTGCTGTGTGCGCTCGGCGTCGTCCTCGCGCTGCTGCACGATCGTGAGCGGCCGCGGCGGCCGTTGCTGATCGCTCTCGGTGTGATCGTGGTCGTCGCGGCGGTGACCGCCGTCCTCGCCATCACGACCGGGGTGCAGGAGGTCATGATCAACCCGCTGCCGTCGCAGCCGTGATCCGTTACACCGCCCGCGCCGTTCCCTGGGGCGTCCTCGGGGCCGGCGCGGGCGTCATGATCGGACTGCTCCTGCTGGTGGAGCGCTGGCCGTACACGTTGTGGCCGCTGCAGGGGACCGCCGTCGGGTTGCTCGCGGCAACGGTTGTCTGGTGCTACCCGGAGCCGGCCGCCGCGGTCGTGGACACGTTGCCGCGAGGGCTCGGCTGGCGTACGGCGGCTCGGTCCGGCGCCGCCCTCGCGGTCGTGCTGGTCTGGTTGGTCGCCGTCCGGCAGACGCGGACCGGGTACTTCGGGCACGCGGTGGACGTCGCCTGGCAGGGGGTCGCGCTCGTGGTCGCCGCGGCCGGTCTCGTCACCTGGCAACGCTCCCGCGGATCCACCGGGCCGGCGCGCTCGGTGTCGGCCGGGGTCGTCGGAGTCGCGGTGTTCGTCTCGCTGGCGCGACCGTTCGCGGACGCCGTCCCGGTGTTTCCCTATCTGGCCGACGACAACTGGTCACGCAGTCGGCTGCTCTGGACGGCCCTACCCGTGAGCGTGCTGCTGATCGCGGGTTACAGTCGGTTCCGGACGGTTGACTTCCGGAATGGGGGCCTCGTGGCGTACGACGTGAGTCCGACGGCGCGGACGTTGATGGTGCTCGAGCTGATCCAGAACGCTCCCGGGATCACCGCCGAGCAGCTGGGGGACAAGCTCGGCGTCTCCGAGCGGGCGGCCCGGCGGTACGTGGCGATCCTGCGCGAGGCCGACGTACCGATCGAGTCCGTCCGCGGCCCGTACGGCGGTTACCGGGTCGGCCGCGGGCTGCGGCTGCCACCGCTGATGTTCAGTAACACCGAGGCGCTCGGCCTGGTGATGGCGGTCCTCGAGGGACCGCGTGGTGCCGACGATCCGGTCGACGACGCGCTCGGCAAGATCATCCGCGTCCTCCCGCAGCCGATCGCCCGCGCGACGGACGCCGTACGCCGGGTCAGCGCGCGCGGACCCGATCCGGGCGCGCGGACGCCCGACCCGTCGGTGACGGCCCAGTTGGTGTCGTACAGCACCGAGCAGCAGCGGGTGCTGCTGGAGTATGAGCGGTGCCCGGGGGAGAGCTGGACGATGGACGTCGACCCGTGGGCGGTCGTCGTACGGCGAGGCCGGTGGTACCTGCTGTGCTGGTCGCACTCGAGGTCGGCCAAGCGGGTGCTGCGAGTCGACAAGGTTCGCCGGGTGGAGGGTCAGGGTGCGACCTTCACGCCGCCCGCGGACCTCGACCCGCTGGCGGCTGTGGAGGAGCACCTCGCGCTCGGGTGGAAGTACACGATCGAGGTCGTCATCGACGCTCCGCTGGAGGACGCAGCCTGCTGGATCCCGCGGAGCATGGGCCGGCTGGAGCCGATCGACGCGGACCACACGCGGTTGCTCGCCAGCACCAACGAGCCCCACTGGTACGCCGGCCAGCTGACCGCGATCCGATCGCCGTACCGGATCGTCGGATCGCCTGAGCTGCGGGACGCGAGCCGCGACCTCGCCCAACGATTGCTGGAGGCAAGTGGATCGTGACCGAGATCGAGTTCGCGGGGGAGATCTGGTTCTGGCGCGGGCCGGCCCCGTGGTACTTCATCACCGTGCCCGAGGACGAGAGCGCGTACTTCGAGGCGCAGGCGAACCACGTCACCTACGGCTGGGGGATGATCCCGGTCCAGGCGGAGATCGGCGACAGCGTGTGGGACACGTCGATGTTCCCGAAGGACGGGCGGTACATCCTGCCGGTGAAGGCGGCGGTCCGGCGGGCGGAGGAGCTGGACGACGGCGACGTACCGACGGTCCGGCTGCGGCTGCGGAGCTGGAGCTCCTGAAACTGTCGGTGGCTGCCTCTAGCGTTCGTCCTGCAAACCCCGGCAAAGGGAGGGAACGCCAGTGTCCACGTTGTCAGATCGGCCGAACACGGCCCTCGTGGTGATCGACGTCCAGACGGGCGTGGTGTCGGAAGGGTACGAGCGCGACCAGGTCGTCGCGAACATCAGCAACCTCGTCGGCAAGGCCCGCGCCGGCGGCGTGCCGGTCGTCTGGGTGCAGCACAACAGCGAGCACCTGCCTAAGGAGAGCGACAACTGGCAGCTCGTGCCCGAGCTGAAACGCGACGACTCCGAGGCGCTCGTCCACAAGACGTTCGCCGACAGCTTCGAGGACACCGACCTCGAGGACGTGCTCGCCCAAGCCGGGATCGGGCGGATCTACGTCAGCGGCGCGCAGACCGACGAGTGCATCCGCTCGACGATCCACGGCGCCATCGTCCGCGGGTACGACGTGACGCTGGTCGGCGACGCGCACACCACCGAAGACCTGACCGAGTACGGCGCACCGCCGCCGGACAAGGTGATCGCACACACCAACATGTACTGGCAGTACCACCGAGCCCCCGGCCGGACGGCTGCCGTCGAGAACACCGCGGAGGTGACTTTCGCCCCGGCCTGATCGAGCATCACCGGCGTCAGCGGGCGGCCTCGGCGAGGGCCGCCAGCAACGCCACGGTCGCGGGCGGATCGGGCGGTTCGCCGTACGTCGCCGCGTAGACGTGCCGCCACGACCCGGGCAGCTCGGTCGCGACGATCCCGTCGGCGCGATGCGCACGCAGCGCGAGGCCGGGCATCGTGGTCACGCCGAGCCCGGCAGCGACCAGCGTCTGCATGACGACCATGTCGTCGGACGTGTAGCCGATCTGCGGCTCGAAGCCCTCCTCGGCGCAGAGCGAGAGCAGGTGGCTGCGGCACCGCGCGCAGCCCGCGATCCAGGTGGCGTCGCGCAGGTCTTGCAGACGTTCGCCCTGGCCGGACGACAGCAGGTAGAGCGGGTCGTCGAGCAGGTGATGCAGGCGTACGCCGGGTGGCTCGGGCTCGGTCTCGTCGTACCGGAAGATCACCGCGACGTCGATCTTGCCGGTCCGCAGGAGGTCCAGCGCCTCGGCCGGATGCGTGTCGGTGAGGTGGATCTGGAGTCCGGGGTGCGTGCCGGCCAGCGCGGCCACCGCGCTGGGGATGAGCGAGCCGATCGCGGACGAGAAGCCGGCCAGGCGTACCCGCCCCGCGGTCAGCCCGACGTGCGCGGCGAGCTCGGCGTCGACCGCGTCGATCCGGCCGAGGATCTCGGCGGCCCGGTCGGCCAGCAACTGACCGGCCTGGGTGAGGCGGATACCGCGGCCGACCCGCTGCAGGAGTTGCGCACCGGTCTCAGCCTCGAGCCGGGCGAGGTGATGGGTCACGGACGGCTGCGAGTAGTGCAGCTCGCGCGCCGCCGCGGTGACCGAGCCGTGCCGCGCGACGGCCTCGATCACGCGTAACCGGGTGACGTCCAGCATGCATCAACTCTATCTATCGATGACCATGAAGATTGGCATTGGACCTTATGGGTCGACCGCGCGCACGCTCGTTGCATGACAACCACACTGATCCAGCCCCTGACCGAACTGATCGCCGGCGTCCGCACCGCCGTCGGCCACCACGCGAACTGGTCGGACACCGCCGACCTGGTCGCCGACCAGCTCCGCCTGCACCTGCCGGGTCCCGACGTACTCACCCCGGAGCAGCGCGACGGATCCCCGGACAGCTACCGCAGCCACACCCTGCATGTCGAGCCCGACGGCTCGTTCTCGATCATCGCGCTGGTCTGGCGGCCCGGCCAGATCACCCGCATTCACGACCACGTGACGTGGTGCGTGTTCGGCGTACTCCAGGGCGTCGAGCACGAGGACCTGTACGACGCCGACCTCCGGCTGCTCGGCTCGAACGACAACCACGTCGGCGACGTCAGCGGCTTCGCCCCACCCGGCGACATCCACCGCGTCCACAACACCACCGACACCACCGCCATCTCCCTCCACATCTACGGCACCGACGTCACCCGCATCGGCTCCAGCGTCCGCCGCTACTACGACTGAGCCGTCGATTCGTGCGAGGCGCGTTCGACGGAGGGGTGAACGGCCGGATCGGCCGGCCGCGGAACGACCTGGAGTCCGCCGTACATCAGGTCAAGCAAGCCGCCGGCGACAGGAACCTGCTCGTGCACCTCGACGCGAAACAGATCGAGCTCGAGGACGTCCTGCGCGGCCGCGACGGCCCCACCTGCGTTACCGCGTCATCGGTCGTCCCTGAGGTCGTCGAGTACGGCGACCTGCTCGGGGGAGAGGTGGATGTCGCCGGCCGCGACGTTCTCTGCCAGATGGTCGAGGCTGCCCGTACCCGGAATGGCGAGCACGTGCTCGCCACGACTCAACGTCCACGCGATGCGCACCTGCGCCGGCGTCGCGCCGACGTCCCGCGCGATGGTGACGACGGCGTCGTTCGCGGCGACACCGCCCACCTCCCGGCCGGTCCCGGTCACCGCGAAGAACGGGACGAACGCCATGCCCTGCTCACCACAGAGCTCCAGGATCTCGTCGTTCACCCGCCCGAAGCCGACGCCGTACCTGTTCTGTACGGCGACCACCGGCGCGATCGCCTGCGCCTCGGCGATGTGATGCTTCCGCACGTTCGACAACGCCAGGTGCCGGATGAGCCCCTTGTCCCGCAGCTCGGCCAGCACACCGAAGTGCTCGGCGACGGACTCGAGACCCTGCTGACGGAGGTACACGACGTCCAGCACCTCCCGTCCGAGGCTGCGCAGATCCTTCTCGACCAGCCCCGGCAACTGTTCCGGCGACGCCAGCCCCGCCTTGGTCGGCCCGACCTTCGTGGCGATCACCAACTCGTCCGAGTACGGCGCCAACGCCCGATGGATCACCTCATTCGCCCAGTCCAGACTGACGAACTCGCTCGACGTCGCGGAACCCCCGTACGACGGGTAGAACCCCGCCGTGTCGAGGTGATCAACCCCAAGCTCAACCGCACGCCGCACCAACGCGACCGCATCCTCCTGCGTCCCACCCCCGGCGCCCCCGGCCAGCCGCTTAGTCCCGAACCCGACCCGCCCCACCTTTCGACCACCAAGAAATGACTTGCGCCCCCCAATTTCCGGTGATAGATTACTCGATAAGAATGCATTCTCCCGTTTATTCTGCATCCGGCCAGAATAAACCCAGCTGTGAATCCCGTCCAGCCCCCACGGAAAATCTTCCGCACAATGCTCGCTGAATTCCACGGTCAGTCGTCGGCCGAGGATCCCGCATTCGAGGCCTGCGATCAAAGCCTCACCGCACAGAAGCGCTAGCCGACCAACGCCACCCGACACAGCACCGAGTTGCTCGGGAGTAGACCGTCGCCTGGGCCGGATCGCTCATGGTCCCAGCAGATCGAGACCCGTCAGCGAGGAGTCAGCACGCAAAATTCATTACCGTCGGGGTCTGCCAGGACGACCCAATCGACATCGCCTTGGCCGATGTCCACATGCTTGGCGCCCAGCGAGACGAGCCGTTCGACCTCGGTCTGCAGGTCACCGTCAGCCGGCGGGGCGAGATCGAAGTGTAGGCGGTTCTTGCCGAGCTTGGGTGCCACCGGCGGACCGCCCCAGGTGATCTTCGGACCACCGTGCGGCGAACGGATCGCCGTCTCCTCGTCCTGATCCCAGACCAACGGCCAGTCCAACGCCTTGGCCCAGAAGTACCCGACCTCCTGCGACCCGTCGCTTGCCAGCGCCCCGATCAACCCACAGTCGGCCAGGAAGTTGTTCCCCGGCTCGATGACGCAGAACTCGTTCCCCTCCGGATCAGCGAGCACCACATGCTCTTCCTCCGGCAACTGCCCGATGTCAATGTGCCGACCACCGAGCTCGAGCGCCCGCGCCACCGTCCGCTCCTGGTCTTCCAGAGACTGACTCGTCAGATCGAAGTGCATTTGATTAGGCCCAGCCTTCACCCGATCACTTTGCACAAACCGCAGCCGAAACCCGGTGTCATCGTTCGGCAGTACGGCGACGCCGTACGCATCGGCCGCCACCTCGAAGCCGAGCACACCACCCCAGAACTCCGCGAGCCTCCGCGGATCATGAGCATCGAAGCTGAGCGCAAACAGCCGAGTCGTCATAAACCCGCAACCTAAGCGCACCGTTCCGACCACGCAACGCAATAACCCGGGGGAGAGGCCTCACCGGGCAGAGCGCCGGGAAGCAACGATGTGCAGGAACAGCGGGATTCGGGACCACTTGCTGGCGGGATCATCGGTGGCGTGTTCTCGAAGTCGCTCGATGACCAGGCCCGCGTCGGCGAGGGCTTCGGTGTAGGCACTCAGTGGTCGATGAACGCCGTGGTACGTCATCGAAAGTCCGTCTCTGGTACGCGTGGTGGTGTAATGCCTGGCCTCGGTGTACGCGTCCCGAATGATGAAGGGAAATGCCGGACCGACCGCATCTCGATCGAAAGAACCTGCCGAGCTCAGCGGATGCACGATCGCCATCACCAATGTGCCGTCGACCGCAAGTATCCGGCCGATCTCCGCGATCGCAGGAACGACATCGTCGATGTCGTGCAAGCTCATGAACGCCACCACGCAGTCAGCAACCTCGTCAGGCAACGGCAGGTTCACTGCGTCAGCGACCACCGCCGGCACTGGTTCCTCCGGGTGCGTCGCTGCGGAACGGCTCATCGTCAACGACCGATCAACTGCCAGGACTCGATGTCCCCGCGCTTGCAGCTCGCGGCCGACACGACCTTCACCCGCGCCCACATCCACCGTGAGCCGACCAGGAGGCGGTATCAACGGCAGAAAGGCCAACTTGTGATCGCGATAGCTGTCGAGTCCACCTCTCGTCCACTCGATCCACGCCTCGGCGTTGGCATCCCAACCCTCAGCCAGAAGCGACGAAACCGGCCGCTCAGCTCCCATCACCGCAGCCTACGGTTCATCGCCCCACCGTCAGCGGGTGGGAACCGGGTCGGACGCCGGTCGCCACTCCCGCCTGAGCAGGCCGTAGACCCACGAGTCGGACACCTCGCCGTTCACGACGCAGTCTTCCCGCAACGTTCCTTCACGCACGAACCCGAGCTTCTCCAGCACGCGGGCAGACGCCACGTTGCGTGTGTCGGCCTCAGCCTGAACGCGATTCAGGTCCAGCGTGTCGAAGGCCCACCCCAGCAACGCACGCGCGGCCTCTGTCGCGTAGCCGTGGCCCCACGCCGCCTCGTTGAAGCAGTAGCCCAGCGATGCGCTGCGGTAGTCCGGATTCCACCCGCTCAGGCTGCACCAGCCGATGAACGCTCCGTCGGAGACGCGATCAACGGCAAGCCTCGCTCCGGTGCCTTCCTCTGCCATCTGCCGGCACGCCACGATGAACCGGCCTGCGCGCTCGCGTTCGCTCCACGGTGGCGAATCCCAGTAGCGCAGTACATGCGCGCCGCTGTGCATCGCGAAGAGGTCGTTCGCATCCGCGTCATCGAACGGACGCAGCCGAAGGCGAGCCGTGAGCAGCGTGGGGGTGCGCAGTGTCATCGTCCGTCCCGTGGTTGGTTGCCGATCAACCAACCACCTGACCCAAGCTGTCCGCAACGCATTTGCACCTCCATCGGTGACAAATCACAGCAGTCCGTGTCGACTGCACTGTCGGCGGCCCGCGGGCATGCGCGGACGTTGTCCTTGCGAAAACCATTGGTGCCCGGCCCGCTGCGCTGATGGACTGACGTCCCACGTGAGTCTGCCGCGTGACGGAGGTAGTGGTTGTGACGGATTATGACGTGCTTGCCGAGGTGTATGAATGGCTCATCTCAGACGCGAAGTTGCCTCCAGCCGAGTTCGCTGCGTCGTTCGATGACGTCCTCAGTCTCCTGCCGTCGAACGCTCACGTCCTCGACTGTTCGTGCGGAACCGGACAGTTGGCAGTTGGCCTCGCCGCTCGTGGCATGCAGGTTGTCGCAACGGACGCCAGCGAAGCGATGGTTCGTCGGACTGCAGAGTTGTCTGAGGAGTTCGGAGCATCCGTCCGGGCCGTGCGGGCGAACTGGGAAGAGTTGCCCGACCATTTCGAGGACGACACGTTCGACATGGTGTTCTGCGTTGGCAACTCGCTTCACCATGCCGCTGGCGCGTCAGGCAGGGGTGCTGCTCTGGAGACGATGTCACGCGTTCTGCGCCCTGGCGGGCGCTTGGTACTCACATCCCGCACTTGGGAGCTCGTGAGGGCCAGAGGTTCGCGGCTCGACATCAGGGACCGACTCGTCCGCCGGAACGGTCGCGATGCCGTCGTGGTCTACCGCTGGGAGATCGCGCCGCATTGGGAGGAGGAGCACCACATCGAGATCGCGATCGCGAAATTTGATGCGACTGGATTGGTTCACGTCCACTCAGAACTGCTGTCCTGCTGGCCCTACCGGTACGAGGAACTCGAAGCCGAGCTGCACCGGGTCGGACTCCGGACGGAAGTGAGCACGTTCGATCTCGAGGCCGAGAACTACACGGTGGTCGCAAGCAAGGTACAGGCGGGATAGTGGATAAGCCGTAGCCGCCGTGGGCCTATCTCGTGCGATGCGCAGTACTACCGGACACTCTGCGTATCGAAATCGTGCGTATTCGTCCGACCTGAGTGTCCCGTAGGTCGCCCTTGACCGGGCGGGGGAGTCGGGCGGCCGGCATCGACTACGAGCTACCGCGCTTGGCCTAAGGGGGGAGGTGTGAAAATGTAGTGGTGGGCGGGAGAGCTCCATCTTCTCTTAGTCCCCTTCACACACATTCACTGTTGAAGGGAACCTTCGAAGATGACTCATTCGCCACGTGAAGCTACGCTCACTTGGGCGTGTGGTGCCCTGGGTGCCGGCCGGAGCCAACTCTCCGTTGAAAGCCTAGGTCGCGGCAGCCACCGCTCTTCTGGCACGTTCCGCCTGAGAATCGAAGGACCGGCGGCCCAGGCCACGGACGTGATCTTGAAGGTACCCGTCCGGGGCTGGATCGCCGCCGCGTGGCTGATCACGAACGCCCGAGCCCTTCAGCTAGCCGAGGCACATGGCCTGGCCGCACCGCGGCTGATCGCCGCCGATTTCGGCGGGAGGGGGAGCGGAACCGTCACCACCCTGGAGACCTTCCTGTCCGGCAGCGCCGATTTCCCGCCGACGGCCTCGGTCGCCCGGCTCCGGGAAGGAGGAGCCGCCCTTGCCAGGGTCCACGCCTTCACCATGGAGGCTCAGGCCCACCTGCCGTACCGCCCTCGGCCGTGCGCCGTTGACGACCGCGCCGGCGAACGCCGGCGAGGCTCGATGCCGACCACCCCTCTTCTGCGGCAGGCCGACGAGCGGGTCAGATCGCACGGTGTGCCCGCGGCCGCGTCGGTGTTCGTGCATGGCGACGTCTGGGCCGGCAACATGCTGTGGGAGGGAGATCGTTGCGTCGCGCTGATCGACTGGAAGACGGCCGGCGTCGGTGATCCGGGGGTTGATCTCGGCAGCCTGCGGATGCAGATGGCCCTTCAGTACGGCCAGGACGCGCCGGGCCATGTGTTGGAGGGCTGGCAGCGACAGGCCAGTCGGGCGGCAACGTCCGTGCCCTACTGGGATGCGGTGGCCGCGCTCAACACGCCGACCGTGATGCACGGCTTCCCGGGGTTCGCTGGCGACGGTAGCCCGCTGGACGCAGCGGCCGTCACCGAACGCCGCGACGCGTTCCTCCGCGCCGCACTCGATCAGTTTCCCGTGCGAAGCAACTGACCGCGTCGTGGAGCGCTCTACCGGGGCGAAGGGTCGAGGTCGATCCACCAGACGACTTCTTGGAGTTCGCGCTGGCTTCATCCGATGCGATACGCAAACCATTAGTTGACATAATGTCGCTTATCGGCGCATTCGGAATGTCCACGACGAGCGTTGTTCCTCGTACTGGTTGCGCTCGGGTTGGTCACACTCCCCCCGGTACGAAGGTGAACAGGCTTTGGCCTTTCACCAGGGGTTCAGGTTCGCCGGCGAAGCGGTGGACGCCGACACCGAAGCCGGCGTCCTTGTCGGACAGCCACACGTGCTCGAAGCCGCGCTGCTCGAACCAGTCACAGATCACCGGCGCCAGGTCCGGATCCTCGCGATGCCTGGTCCAGATCACTGTCGCGCCGGTCCGGCAGAGCTGTGGGCAGGCCGCGATCGTCCTCTCGATGTCGTCGTTCGTGATGTTGCCGAAGATCCCACACAGCAATACGAGTTCGGCCGGCACCATCCCGTCGTACAGATCCGTCAGCGACGCGTCGCCCGTGATCACCTCCACCTGCTCTGGAGCCCGCGCCCGCGCGGCGGCTGCCAGGTCAGGATCCAGTTCGACGAGCCGGGCCCGGATGTCGGCCCGACGCGGGTGATCCTCCAGGACGCCGAGGAGATCCCGGCCCTGCCCCGCGCACAGCTTGATCACCGGTACAGGTCCGGCGGGCGCTCGGTCGAGGGCGTCCCTTATCTGGGCCTGCACCGCCTCTAGGCGCCGCGACAGTGTCGATCCAGGATCGTCGTACTGCTGGTGCCATGCCCGCCAGTCCATCAGCAGACTCTACGGTCGAGCCGATTCAAGCACCGGGGTGGGTGGAGAACGCCTGGTGCTTCAAACAGGCTGGCTGGGGCATTATGTCGGGCGTGTCGGTTGGTCGTCCGAAGGTTGTTTGTTTGTGTGGGTCGCTGCGCTTCGGCAGGGAGATTGCTACTGAGCGGACGCGCTTGACGCTGGAGTTGGCGATCGTTCTGGCTCCGGAAGCCACCGAGGCTGCTGTGCTGGACCCTTCGCTCGTGCAAGCGTTGGGAGAGCTGCACCTCCGGCGGATCGATCTTGCAGATGAGGTGCGGATCGTGAACCCCGGTGGCTACATCGGTGAGGCGACCCGGCGCGAGATCGCGTACGCCAACGCCGTGGGCAAGCGCGTCACGTACCTTCACGAACTGGCCCCGACGGACAGCTAGGTGTTCGTGGTGGTGGTTGACAGGTGTCGTGGGGTTCGTGATTATCGGGGGTGGCGTTGACCCGACGCCGAGCCTGCGAGGACCTGCCCCAGCCGGGGTCTCGGGATGGCGAAGGGGAATCTGCCCTCACGGTCGCGATCGTCCAGGCCTGTTCGAGTGTCACGTTGCTGGGGAACGACGACACCACGAGGAGGCTTGTCATGACGAAACAGAGCAGTTTCAAGCGCGCCGTACGTGAGCGGGCGCGCGCCACGGGACAGCGGTACACCCAGGCCCGGGCCGATCTGGAAGTGGCGAACCGCCAGGAGTTCGTGCATTCCCGGCCGTTCGAGCAGGTGGCGCTGACGGCTCATCTCGAAGAGCACTACGGGATCGGGATCCACTCGATCCTGCCGATCGACGACGATCCCGCGACGCGTCCACGCGACTCCTGGCCGGGTCACTATCCGTCGACCCTGGTCGTCAAGCACGTCGACGGTCAGCAGTGGATCGCGCGGATCTTCTCCTCGTCAGCTGACCGGGTCAGCCGCGTACAAGGTGATGCCGAGATCCTGCAGTTCCTGGCCGCTCACGACTTCCCCGCCGAACGGATCGCCCACGATGATCCCGTCACGGTTCTCGACGGCAAGGGCATCATCGTCACCGAGTTCCTCGACGGCGGACGTCCGAGCGCCGACTCCCCCGCCGTCTGGCACGAGCTCGCCGATCTCCTGGGTCGGCTGCATACGCTTCCCGCGGCTGGTGGTGCTGTCGCGCGGGACGGCGGCGCCGAAGAGACCGACGGCGGCTTTCATGTCGGCCGGCCGAAAGAGGATCTGGCGGCGGCGATGGGCTTCCTGGTCAGCGTCGAGGACGACGTGAACGCCGCCGCTCGCGAAAAGTTCGAGTGGTTGCGCGATCAGGTCGAGACCGCTGACGACGCCGAAGGGTTGCCCGAGGCACTGACCCACGGCAACTACCATCCTTGGGCCGCCGTCGGCGCACCCGGCAACCTCGCGATCGTCGGCTGGGCAGGATCGGGTCGCGGGCCTCGGCTGCCCGCGTTGGCCTGGCTCCTGCGCACCGCGGCCGAGACCAAGTCCACCGAGAACATTGCCGCGGTGATGCACGGGTACTCCGAGCACGTCCAACTCACCGACGACGAACTCGACCGGCTGCCGTCAATCCTCAACTTGCGGCCCTTGTGGCTGGAGTGCCTCATCTTCCGGATGACCGTCAACGACGGTGGCACTCCCGCGATGGACGAGGGCTGGATGCAGCCCGCCAGTCACGAGTTCGCTGAACGCGTGGCGGCGCAGGCGATCGCGGCCCTGCGGAACTAGGCCCAGTACTGCAAACCAGCAATCGGCAAAGTGATGTGCCCGGTTGTTGGAGCAGAGGACCTGGACGCTGGACGTGTCGTCGTACGGCGTCGTCGTACGCCGGGTCCCCCGGTGAGCCGACGATAGAGTGCCGCCATGGTTGCCCGGGTTGCGATCGCGGTCGCTGCACTTGTACGCAACGGTCGCGTGCTCCTCGGGCACCGTCACCCGGCGCGTCTGCGATATCCCGACTGCTGGGATCTCGTCGGCGGGCACGTCGAGTCGGGCGAGTTGCCTCACCAGGCCGTACGCCGCGAATGCCTCGAGGAACTCGGGGTCCACGTCCACGACCCGGCACCCTTCCCGATGACCATCAGCGACCCGAACCTCGACCTGCACGCGTTCGTGGTCACGCGCTGGGACGGGGAACCGGTCAACGCCGCACCCGACGAGAACGACGATCTCCGCTGGTTCCGCCCCAGCGATCTCACGAACGTGAAGCTGGCCCACCCCACCGCCCTACCAAGCATCCTGAACGCCGTCCAGCTCACAAACGACTAGCCCGCCCCAACTAGACCAATGCCTTGCGCATCAGCGTGATGCGCGTTTCGTAGCGGCTGACGGAGCCGTCGGCGGACTGCTGATCCCACGAGCCGCTCATACAGAGCTCGCGGGCGGGCATGGTTGTCGTCCACACCCAACTCGGCCCAGTAGTCGGCTCCCCCAAGGGCCACTGGCAGGCCGGACGGCGGGCAGACCGCGAGGTAGTCGACCTCACCGCGATCGGCGCGTTCGATCGCTTCGGCGACGTACGCAAGAGCCGTCGCCGGCCCGTACCACCCGCACGCAGGCAAGTCGTCCCGTGTCAGAGCCCGGACCGTCAGCGGCACCACGATTTCGGCCATAGGTGGCACGCTGACAGGTGGACGGCCGCGAGCGCCAGCGGATTACCGCAGTGCGGCGTACTTCTGGGCGAGGGCGTGGAAAGCCTGTTTTGGTTGCCAGTTGGAGGGGTCGTCGGGTGGGACGGCGACCAGGCCGAAGCCGGCCAGGTCGAGGTCGTGGGTCGGGTCGTCCGGGCGGTGTGGGAAGTCGGGCATGCAGAAGGTGAAGGCGAAACAGCCGTCGACGCCCTCGGCGGCGTACAGGTCGATCAGGTCGGTCAGGTACGACGCTTGGACCGCCTCGTCACGGACATGTCCGTCCTTGATCCTGGGCGGGTCGGCGAACCAGTTGACGACCAGGAACGACCCTGGGCCGCGGAGGTCCCCGCCGACCTGGGCTCCGCAGCCGAACTCGGTGATGACGACCGGTTTGCCGGCCGACGTGACCAGCTCGCGGACTCGCCGGCGATAGCCCTCGGTGTCTGTGCCGGCGCGGTAGAGGTTCACTCCGACGAAGTCGAACGGGGTGTGGTCCACGTCCTCCCACATCGCCGCGCCGTAGCCCACGGGACCGTGGAAGTGTTCGCGGGCTACTGCTGCCGCGGCAGTCAGGAGTCGATTGACCCTCCGCGTGATGCGGCGGCGCAGCAGCGGTCTGGCGCGCAGGATCAAGGGCAGACGCACCATCTGATGCGGTCCAGGAACGATGCCACGAGCCGTCAGCGAGAACTCCGTACCGACCAGCAGAGTCACCCTGCTCGGGTACGACGCCCGCAGCTTCTCGGCGGCGAGAGCCATCGCTCGCAGGTGCTCGAGCACCGCGCCCGCCCGCGCGTCCGGCAGATGGGGACGGACCACCACGTCGAGGCCTTCGTCGAGCGCGATCCGGGCGACTTCCATCAGGCTGTCGACCTCGGTGTCGATGAGCATCACGCTCGTACACGACAGGTCGTGGTGGATCACGCGCATGATCCGCCGTACTTCATCGACCGGGTGAATGCCCGAGGTGTACGACACCCCACGAGTACGCAGTCCCACTCGGTCACTCTAGAGGCCGCCTCGTGGCGAGTCCTCTCCCCCGGCATGATCAGGCGTCGAGCTCGGTCGCAGCGACGGCGTGCACGGGCGGCGCCACGATGCCGAGTTCGCGGGCGATAGCCGGGATCTCGGGGTCGGCGAGGAACTTCTCGTAGTCCTCCGGATCCCAGTCGAAAACGGACCATGCCCGGTGCGGGTCGTCGGGGTCGAAGTAGACCCGGGCGCTCCGGCAGCCGTGCTCCCGCCGCTTCTGCGTTCCGATGGTCTCGAACACCTCCAGGAAGCGATCCGGGTCGGCAACTCTGGCGATGGTGACGATCATGGCAGCTCCTCGTACGTCGCAGTCGGCTGTCGGTCCACGACCCTAGAACCTCAACGTTTGTTGAAGTCAACGCTGAGCCCGACCGCGATGGATCGCTCAAGCTATTCCTTGACACGAATATTCGTGGCCGTGAATAATCGAGGTTATGGACGGACTGTTGAGTGCGTTGGCTGACTCGGCTCGGTGGCGGTTGGTGGGGTTGCTGGCCGAGCGGCCTCGGTCGGTGGGCGTGCTGGCGCAGTTGGCCGGTGCGCGGCAGCCGCAGACGACGAAGCATCTGCAGACGCTGGAGCGGGCCGGTGTGGTGGTGTCGCAGCGGACCGGGCAGCGGCGGATCTACGCGTTGCAGTCCGCCCCCCTGCGCGAGTTGGCCGACGCGCTGACCCAGCTCGCCGACGCGGTGGACAGCGGTTCGCGCGAGACGTTCGACCGGCACGCGATGAGTCTTGACGCGGAGCGGCTGGCTGCGGAGAAGGCGGGGTGGGCCGACGGACGCTTGTTCAGATTTCATCGGTCGCTACCGGCCGCTCCGGAAGCGGTCTGGCGGCACCTGACCGAGCCCGAGCTGCTGGCCGGCTGGTGGACGCCGAACGATCTCCGCGTGTCCGAGCTCGTCTTCGAGGCGCACCCGGGTGGGCGGATCGTGCTGGAGTACCGCGACGCCGAGGACGCCGACAACTCGGACCAGGTTGCCGGGCGTGGAGAAGGCGCCGTGGACGACGTACGCGCGGGAGAGCGCCTCTCCTACCACCTCTCCCCCACGCTTCCCGACGGCAGCGTCGCCTTCACTTCGCACGTGGAGCTCGACCTGCGCCCGTCCGGCCCGCAGTCCCACGCGGGCACGGAGCTCGACGTCGTCTACCGGATCACGGACAGCACGGTCGACTCCGCGGACTTCATCGCCGGCATAGAGACCGGCTTCGGCCAGACGCTCGACAACCTGGCGGCGATCCTCGCCGCCGGAGCCCAGAACACCGAAGACCAGACCACCGACGAGCAGAACACATCTGATGTGAGGAGCACGAAATGACTGACCAGACCAACGGCCGCCGCGTCGTCGCCGCGATGAACTTCTCGATCGACGGCCACTACGCCAAGCCCGAGGCCAACGACATGGGCTGGGTCCTCCCGTACGCCGTCACCGACGTCGCCCGGGATCACATGACCAGCCTCTGGACACCGTCCACGACCGCACTGCTCGGCCGGCTGAACGCGGAAGGCTTCATGGGCTACTGGCCCACCATCATCGGCACCGACGGCGTCGACTCGCGCGACGAGGCGTTCGCGAAGTGGCTGGTCGCCACCGAGAAAGTCGTGCTGTCGTCCACGCTGACGGACGCGCCCTGGGAGCGTACGTCGATTGTCAACAAACCTACTGCCGACGCGGTGGACGAGCTCAAGGCGACCGACGGCGGCGACATCGTGGTGTTCAACAGCGCCAGCGTGATCAAGGCGTTGCTGGCGGCCGACAAGGTCGACCGCCTCGCGCTGATGATCTTCCCGATCTTCCTCGGCGCCGGGCCGCGCCTGTTCGAGGACGGCCTGCCCGAGAGCCAGTGGAAGCTGGCCACCCAGTCGAGCGGCGAGGAAGGCGCCCTCGCCCTGGTCTACGACCGCGTCCGCGACTGACCTCAGGTCCAGCCGCCCCCTCTTGGCCGCCGGCCTCAGCTCGAGGCGACTGACCTCAGCTCCCGGCGGCCGGCGTCGGCTCGAGGCGGCCGAGCTCAGTCCAGGCAGAACTCGTTGCCTTCGGGGTCGTTCATCACGATCGTCCCCAGGCTCAGCGGTGGCGCTGGCTCGAAGCGCTGGATGCGCTTCGCGCCCAGTGCGACCAGCCGGTCGCACTCGGCCTCGAGCGCGGCCATCCGGTCGTCGCCCTCGAGGCCGGGGGCCGCGCGGACGTCGAGGTGGACGCGGTTCTTGGCGACCTTGTCCTCCGGCACCTGCTGGAAGAAGATCCGCGGCCCGTCGCCGTCGGGGTCCTCGAGCGCGGACGCGGTGTTCCGCTGGTCCACCGGTACGCCGGACTTCTCGAGGAACTCGTCCCACGCGTCCAGCGGGTCGACGCCGGCCGGCACCTCGACCCCGGGCGGACCGGGGTGGACGTAACCCAGCACGTCGCGCCAGAACGTCGACAGCGCCTTCGGGTCGTGGGCGTCGAAGGTGACCTGGATGGTGCGGCTCATCGGAGTACTCCGTTTCGTGTGGTTTCGACCTGCTGTCACTGTTCCACGGCTAGCGGACAGGATCGGTCCGCAATCTCTGTCACAGTGGACGCCATGGTGAACGGTACGGACGACGAACGCGGTACGACGGAACGTGTTCTCACCCTGCTCGGGCTCCTGCAGCAGCGCCAGGTCTGGACCGGCACCGAGCTCGCCGATCGGCTCGGCGTCACCCCGCGGACCGTACGGCGTGATGTCGAGCGACTGCGGACGCTCGGCTACCAGGTGCACGCGAGCCAGGGTGTCGGCGGCGGTTACCAACTGGGACCCGGTCAGGATCTGCCGCCCTTGCTGCTCGACGACGAGGAAGCGATCGCGACGGCCGTCTCCCTGCTCGCGGGTGCGGGTGGCGCGGTCGAGGGCGCCGGCGACGCCGCGGTCCGGGCGCTGACCAAGCTCGACCGGGTGCTGCCGACCCGGCTCCGGCACGAGGTACGGGCGCTGTCCGGCTCGGTGGAGACCTTCGGCGGCGGCCGTACGTCGGTCGACGCCGACGTACTGATGACCCTGGCCCGTGCCTGCCGCGACGCGGTCGAGCTCACCTTCGACTACCCAACCGGGGACGACGTACGGCGCCGCCGGGTCGAGCCGTACCGACTGGTCGCCTCGGACCGGCGGTGGTACCTGTTTGCCTACGACCTCGACCGCGAGGACTGGCGCACCTTCCGCCTCGACCGGGTCACCGACGCGTCCATGCGGACCTGGCATTTCCGCCCACGCGAGGCGCCCGACGCGGCCACGTACGTCCAGGAAAGCGTGTCCACCCGCGTCTACTCCCGACAGGCCCGCTTCCGCATCCACGCCCCGGCCGACACCGTCCGCGCCCAGGTCCCGGCCTCAGCAGCCGTCGTCCAACCACAAGGCCCCGACCACTGCGAACTCCTCAGCGGCGCCGCCAACCTCGACTTCGTCCTGATGCACGTAACCCTCCTGGGCCACCCCTTCGAGATCCTCGACCCACCCGACCTCCGAACCCGCTGCCAGGCCCTCGCGGACCGGCTGCTCGCCGCGGCCGGGACGGCTTAGGCGACGTACGCCGCGAGGTGTTGGGCGGTGAGGGTTGATTTCTTGGCTACGAGGTCGGTGGGGGTGCCTTCGAAGACGATCTTGCCGCCGTCGTGGCCGGCGCCGGGGCCGAGGTCGATGATCCAGTCGGCGTGGGCCATGACGGCCTGGTGGTGCTCGATGACGATGACCGACTTGCCGGACTCGACGAGGCGGTCGAGCAGGCCGAGGAGTTGCTCGACGTCGGCCAGGTGCAGACCGGTGGTCGGCTCGTCGAGAATGTAGACGTCACCCTTCTCGGCCATCTGGGTCGCCAGCTTCAGCCGCTGCCGCTCACCGCCGGATAGCGTCGTCAGCGGCTGGCCGAGGGTGAGGTACCCGAGCCCGACGTCGGCCATCCGGTCCAGGATCTTGTGCGCGGCCGGCGTCCGTGCGTCGCCGTCCTCGAAGAACTCCTCCGCCTCGCCGACCGACATCGCGAGTACTTCGGCGATGTTGCGGCCGCCGAACGTGTACTCGAGCACGGACGCCTGGAAGCGCCGGCCCTCGCACTCCTCGCAGGTCGCCTCGACCGTGGCCATCACGCCCAGATCGGTGTAGATGATGCCGGCGCCGTTGCAGGTCGGGCAGGCACCTTCGGAGTTCGAGCTGAACAGCGCCGGCTTGACCCCGTTGGCCTTCGCGAACGCCTTGCGGATCGGGTCCAGGAGGCCGGTGTACGTCGCCGGGTTGCTGCGGCGCGAACCGCGGATCGCGCCTTGGTCGATCACCACGACGCCCTCGCGACCGGCGACCGAGCCGTGGATCAGCGAGCTCTTACCGGACCCGGCGACCCCGGTGACGACGCACAGCATCCCGAGCGGGATGTCGACGTTCACCTTGCGGAGGTTGTTCGTGGACGCGCCGCGGACCTCGAGCTTACCGGTCGACTCGCGCACCGACTCCTTCAGCTTGGCGCGGTCGTCGAGGTGGCGGCCGGTGGTCGTGTCGCTCTTCCGCAACCCGGCCAGGTCGCCCTCGTAGCAGACCGTGCCGCCCGCGGAGCCGGCGCCCGGGCCGAGGTCGACGACGTGGTCGGCGATCGCGATCGTCTCCGGCTTGTGCTCGACGACGAGCACGGTGTTGCCCTTGTCGCGCAACTGCAGCAGCAGGTTGTTCATCCGCTCGATGTCGTGCGGGTGCAGGCCGATCGTCGGCTCGTCGAACACGTAGGTGACGTCGGTCAGCGACGACCCGAGGTGCCGGATCATCTTGGTCCGCTGCGCCTCACCGCCGGACAGCGTGCCGGCCGGACGGTCGAGGGAGAGGTAGCCGAGCCCGATCTCCGCGAACGAGTCGAGCAGGTGCTGCAGCCCGGCCAGCAGCGGTGCGACCGACGGCTCGTCGAGCTTGCGGATCCAGTCGGCCAGGTCGCTGATCTGCATCTGGCACAGGTCGGCGATGTTCTTGCCCTGGATCTTCGACGACAGCGCCTCCTGGCTGAGCCGGGTGCCGCCGCAGTCCGGGCAGGTGGTGAACGTGACCGCCCGCTCGACGAACGCGCGGATGTGCGGCTGCATCGCCTCGACGTCCTTGGACAGGAACGACTTCTGGATCGCCGGGATGATGCCGCTGTAGGTCAGGTTGATGCCCTCGACCTTGATCTTGGTCGGCTCCCGGTGCAGCAGGTCGTGCAGTTCCTTCTTGGTGTACTTCTTGATCGGCTTGTCCGGGTTGAAGTAGCCGGAGCCGCGGAAGATCCGGCCGTACCAGCCGTCCATGCTGTAGCCGGGGATGGTCAGCGCGCCCTCGTTGAGCGACTTGTTCTCGTCGTACAGCGCGGTCAGGTCGAAGTCGTTGACCGACCCCATGCCCTCGCACTTCGGGCACATGCCGCCGTGGTAGACGGCGTTGCGGACCACGGTCTTCTCGCCGGCGCCCTTGTCGGCGACCATCGAGCCGGTCGCGGTCCGCTTCGGGACGTTGAACGAGTACGCCGTCGGCGGCCCGACGTGCGGCTTCCCGAGCCGGCTGAACAGGATCCGCAGCATGGCGTTCGCGTCGGTCGCCGTACCGACGGTCGAGCGGGGGTTCGCGCCCATCCGCTCCTGGTCCACGATGATCGCCGTCGTCAGGCCCTCGAGGACGTCGACCTCGGGGCGGTTCAGGTTCGGCATGAAGCCCTGCAGGAACGCGCTGTAGGTCTCGTTGATCATCCGCTGCGACTCCGCGGCGATCGTGCCGAACACCAGCGAGCTCTTGCCCGAGCCGGAGACCCCGGTGAAGACCGTCAGCCGGCGCTTCGGCAGCTCGACGCTGACGTCCTTCAGGTTGTTCTCGCGAGCACCCTGGACGCGGATCAGGTCGTGGCTGTCGGCGGCATGCACGGCGGACGACGACGGGGTCTTCCGGGTCGTGGCCTTGGTCATCGTGGTCTCCCTCTGGGGTGTACGGGGATCCGGCGTCAGCCGGCCTGGGCGATCCGGATCATGTTGCCGGCGGGGTCGCGGAAGGCGCAGTCGCGGACGCCGTACGGCTGGTCGGTCGGCTCCTGGACGACCTCGGCGTTGGTGGCCTCGATCTTGGCGAAGGCGGCGTCCAGGTCGGGGGTGCCGAGGTTGATGCTGGCATAGGTGCCCTTGGCCATCATCTCGACGACCGCTCGGCGCTCGTCGTCGGTCAGGCCCGGGGTCGCCTCCGGCGGGTAGAGCACGATCGCCACGTCCTGGCCGGGCGGGCCGACGGTGATCCAGCGCATGCCCTCGTACCCGACGTCCATGCGGATCTCGAAGCCGAGGACGTCGCGGTAGAAGGCGACGGCGGCGTCCGGGTCGTTGTGCGGCAGGTAGGTCTGCTGAATTCTGAGGTCCATGGCGCTCACGCTAGTTGGCGGGCGCCGGGCGGCGCTTCTCGATTCCTGATCGGTCTGGTCACCTGTTTGGCCATGCAGGCGGGGATGCCGTTGGTCGACCGAGCCTCCTCCTGCTCCCGGTACACACTCGGCGGTACGCCGACCAGCTCGGTGAACCGGGTGCTGAACGTCCCGAGCGACGAGCACCCGACCGCGAAGCAGACCTCGGTCACGCTCAGCTCGTTCATCCGCAGCAGCGCCATCGCCCGTTCGATCCGCCGCGTCATCAGGTAGCTGTACGGCGCCTCGCCGTACGCGAGCTTGAACTGCCGGCTGAGATGACCCGCCGACATGTTCACCCCACGGGCCAGCGCCTCGACGTCGAGCGGCTGCGCGTACTCCCGGTCGATCCGGTCCTTCACCCGCCGCAGCAGCGCCAAGTCGCGCAGATCCTTCACCCCAGCCACCCCCAGATCATGCCATGCCCGCGGCCGTCACCGGCGGTAGCGCGCTCCCCAGTTCAGGTACGCCGTGTTGGCCAGTAACCAGCCGAAGCCGATGGCTTGCTGACCGTCGCGTTCGGGCGTGGGTTGGTAGCGGTCGTAGAGCGCGAGGCAGTGCTCGTGAACGGCCGGGTCCCACGGGGTCGCCTGCATCCAGCGTGGGGCCTGGTGGGCGACCGACGGCCCGCCGAGGGTCGTGCCGGCGACCGTCGTGTGGATGACCGGGAGGCCGTCGGGATCGGTCGAGGCGACGTTCTGGGTGTACGTCCGGGCGAGCCGAGCCATGTCCAGGCCGGTGAACCCCAGGCGCGCGCGGAACGCCCGTACGGCGAACTCGACGTCGATCGCGCCGTGGCTGATGTCCTCGAACTGCCGGGCCGGTCCGCCGGACGGCGTGAACACCGAGACGTCGGTCTCCGGCGACCCGGTCTTGGTGAACCCGTCGTACAGACGCCCACCCATCGGCCAGTACCGCCACTGGTACGCGTCGCCGGCGTCCACCGCCAGTTGCCCGGAGAACATCCTCGCCATCGACGCGACCTTCCGCCGATAGCCGCGGTCTCCGGTGGCGAGCGCGAGCTCGACCAGGGTCTGTCCGAGTCCGAGCGTCTGGTTGATCGGTTGCTCACACCCGTCGTACGCGAGCGGCTGTTCCTTCGGCCAGATCAGGTGACCGGTAGCTGCCTGGTACTCCCAGTCGTGTACGGCGACCGCCTCGCGGCACGCGGTCAGGTACTCGGCCGCCTTCGACCGGTACCGTCGCCGGAGCACCGGTGAGCCGTATACCAGCCGGACGAAGCTCGCGATCGGGTACGTGATCATGCCGGTGTGGACGGCGAAGATCACCGCCTTGGTCCGCATCGGGAACTCGCCTGCTACCGGCACACCGCCGCCGGCGACGGCACGCGCCGTCAGCTGCAGCGGACCGGGTGCGGCCGCGTAGATCCGGCTGACCGCGTAGTCGGGGCTGGCTGGATCCATGGTGAGGTCGGTGTGCGTCGCTGTCCGGTTGACCTGGGTGTTGACGAGCGTCACCGTGAACGCCTCGGGGGTTGATCCGGCGGTCAGGGTCACCGTGGTGTCCTCGGCGTACGGGAGCGCCTGGCGAAGCTCGAGTAGCGGGTTGCCGTTGCTGTCGGCAAGGGTCGTGTAACCGGTGGTGTACGGGTGGTCGGCGCGCCAGGCCGGCAGCGACAGGCCGCGGTAGTCGGTCACGCCGCGCTCGCGGTCGCGGACCGCCAGGACCTGGTCGACGTTGTCGATCAACCGGTCGAGGTAGTAGGTGTCCCGGTAGGTCTCGTACATGCGGACCAGGCCGAGCAGGACGTACGACTGGCTCCAGGCGAGCATGCCGGACCGGCCGTCGGCGTTGGTGTTGTCGTTCGGCTGGTCCGGCTGACCGGGTCCACCTTGCTGGAACAGCCGGTCCCAGTCGTCGAACGTTCTGCGCGCGGTGTAGTCGATTCCCGAGGTGCGAGCGGGGAATCTGGTGTTCTGTGCGGAGGCTGCTGGCATGGCGTGGGCGGTGAGGGCGGTGAGGGCGGTGCCGGCGAGTGCGGCGGCGCCGCTCACCCGGAGAAAGTCGCGACGGTCGAGCTGCATGGGGGCGGCCTCCAGCTGACGTGGGCGGAACGTGCTGCACGGAGACTCACATCGTCTCGCAGCCGGGCCGCCCCGGCACCTCGATCACGGCGCCGTCACCGGGCCCCTCCCGGTCTGGGTCAGGGAAGCTCGACGGTGATGTGCGGTGCCAACGCATGCAGGAAGTCCGCCGCGTCGAACATCGCCCCGGCCGACGCCACCCCTGTCGCCCGGGTCTCGCCGGCGACCAACCGCCGTACGGCCTCGACCGCGAGCGGCGCCGTGACTGCGTAGATGTCCCGGCCCCGCGCGATCGCCCGCCGCTCCACACCGTCAACGCGCACCCGCACGTCAACGACGAACGCCTGGTCCGCATCCCCGCCCGGCTCCGGCGCCGGCGTGTCCGGATCCGCCAGGTCACCGGCAGCAACCGCGGTCATGTAGCTGCGCACGTCCGGTACGTCGACATGGCTGGGCACCGTGACCACGTCGGCCATGCTGAACTCGGCGATCACCGGCTGCTCCCCCAACGGCTCCGGGAACTTCCAGTCCAGCTGCGTCGGCTGGTCGTCGTGATACTCCAGCGCTCCGTTGCGGAAGCGCACCCGACGGCCGCCCCGCCGAGCGTGCGACACCTGCCCCGCCACGCGCGTGCCCGCCGTCGGGTGCCAACTGCTCAAGCCATAGGCGACCTGTACGGCGTCGGCCCGCCTCCCTTCCCCCAGCGCCGCCGTCACGAGCAGATCGCCCAACCCGCCGTAGAACGCCATCGCCGGCACGATCGGCGTCGCGGCCTGCGCGTAGTCGGCGAACGTCGACGCGTTCGCCTCGATCTCGGCGGCGACGTCGACGTACGGGATCCCGGCGCGCAGGGCCGCCTCGATGACCGGGCCCGCCGTCAAGGCGAACGGGCCAGCGGTGTTGACGACGGCGGCCGCACCGTCGAGCGCCCGGTCCAGGGCTGTCGGGTCGTCCACCGAGGCCGTCCGCATCCCGTCGCGAACCGACCGGCGCCCGGCCGAGCTGCGCCCGGCTGACCGGCGCCCGGCCGGGATCGGGGTGAAGCCGCGCTCGGCCAGCTCGGCGACCACGAACCGTCCGGTGTGCCCGGTCGCTCCGTAGACCACAACCGCAGTCATTTCGTCCGTTCCTCCACCTCGTCGTCCAACTCTCGGTAGGAAAGTCTGCTCGTCCGATTGCCGACAATGTGAGCGGCCGGAACGACACCATGCGTACACTTTCGGACATGCACACCGTCGCGTTGGCCACCGCCGGCCACCTGCTCCACTTCGAGCTCGGCGTGGCGTACGAGATCTTCGGCAATCCCCCGGTCGAGGCGTCGGGCGACTGGTACAACGTCCAGCTCTGCGGGCCGGGGCCGGTCCAGGTGGGCCCGTTCGCGGTCGAGCCCAATCACGGTCTCGACCGACTGATCAGCGCCGACACCGTGATCGTGCCGGCGTGCGCCGATGTCGACGAAACCCCGCCGGCCGAGCTGATCGACGCCGTACGGGCGGCTCACGAGGCGGGGGCGCGGATCGCCTCGCTGTGCACGGGAGCGTTCGTGCTGGGGGCGGCCGGACTGCTCGACGGACGACGGGCGACCACGCACTGGGCGCACACGGCGGAGTTGAGTGCCCGGTATCCGCTCGCGATCGTCAACCCGGATGTGCTCTACACCGACAACGGGTCCGTGCTCACGTCAGCCGGCAAGGCGGCCGCGGTGGACCTCAGCCTTCATCTCATCCACCTGGATCACGGTGCGACGATCGCGAACAGCGTCGCGCGGCGGCTCGTCGTACCGCCGCACAGGTCGGGCGGTCAGGCGCAGTTCGTATCCACGCCGGTGCAGGTGAGTGGTGACAATCGGCTCGCGGAGCTGCTCGCCTGGGTGCTCGAGCGGTTGGACGAGCCGTTGACCGTGACCGACATGGCCCGGCGGGCGAACACGAGTCCACGGCATCTCGGCCGGCAGTTCCGGTCGATGACCGGGCAGACGCCGCTGCAGTGGTTGCTGACCCAGCGCGTACGGCGGGCGCAGGAGTTGCTGGAGACGACGGACCGGAGTGTGGAGTCGATCGCGATCGCGACCGGGATGGGGACGGCGACCACCCTGCGACGGCAGTTCAAACGCGTCGTCGCAGTCCCACCCGACACCTACCGCCGCACCTTCCGCCAGACCGAACCCGCCCAGGCCGCCGACTGAGCCCGCCGCGGCGGCTCCGGCTGGCGAGGGCCATGCGGCGGCTCGCGAACGGCTACGGCTCGGGAACGGCTACGGCTCGGTGACGGCGGCTCGGCGGGCAGCGGGGTCGACCAGCACCGCGACGTTGTCGGTGCGCTGCTCGACGCTGCCGCGCCCTCGCGGCAGGTCGGGCGCGCCGGCCAGGAGCTCGTCGATGATCGCCTCGTTCGGATGCAGGTACGGACGGTCCCAGAAGTCGACCGTCGCCGGCCCGGGCGCCGGCAGGCCGACCGCGCGCTGCCGGTTCAGCAGATGGTCGAGCGCCCGCCCGAGCTGCTGCTGCCGGTAGCGCCAGTGATCGGCCTTCAGCGTCTTCCGGAGCGCGTCGCCGACCTCGCGCGCACACGGCAGTCGCGCGAACATCGTCCCCCGCCATTTCGAGTACGGCGGCCACCGCCGCTCGATCATGAACGCCAGGTGGATGGCCACGTCGACCAGCCGTGCGGCGATCACCCGCGAACCGAGATCGTCCCCGAGATCCCCGGCCCGGCTCATCAGCGGCATCTCCTCCGACAATCGGCACCAGTCGCAGGCCACGACGTACCGCCAGACGTCGTCCGGGTACCACTGCAAGCTCTCACGAACAGCCGTGATCTCCCCGGGCAGATCGACGAACACCGGCCCGCCGACCACTTCAAGCACCGACTGCCCGCTCATCGTCAACCAGTCGATTGTCGACAATCCTCGCCGTGGATCGACGCCGAGCCGAGCCTCGACGAAGCCCTCCACCGACGACACCTCGACGTGGTGGATCGCCTCGGTCTGCCCGGTGAACGGGAACCGCGTCGGCAGCCCGGCGTACGTCTCGGGCAACTCGGCGGCCAGGTAGGCGTCGAGCTCGTCGACCATCGCCTCGTCGACCAGGAGGCTGAGCCGCAGGCCCCAGTCGTGGTCGCGCGACGTCGCGTCGTCCAGCCCGAGTACGTCGGACCCGCTGCCGAGCCGCCCGGCGGCGTGCGGCAAACCCGGCCACTTCCTCCCGATCAACGGCCCCACGACGTCGTCGTAGTACCGCCGAGCGAGTCCCCGTCCGTCCTCCACCCTCCTGATACTGCCTGACCGCGCAGCCGTTCCACGAGCGGATTTCCTGCGCGTGTCGTCCGTCTGCTGGATGCTGGTGGCAACCGAAAGGAGGGCCTGGTGGCTGGATATCCACGGCGGATGCACACCGTGCTCGACGCGATGGACGTGCGTGGGTTGGCGGAGTTCTACCGGGAGTTGTGCGGGTGGCAGTACCGGCCTGGGCACGAGGCGCCGGATGACGGGGCGGTCGACGACGCGGACTGGCTGGTGCTGGTGGACGACGACGGTCGGCGGCAGTTGGCGTTCCAGCAGGTCGAGGTGCTGCCCCGGTCGACGTGGCCGACGCACGACGTACCGATGCAGTTGCATGTCGACTTCGCCGTACCGTCGTTCCAGGAACTGCAGCGGCACCGGCAGCGCGCGGAAGAGCTCGGGGCCGAGCTGCTGCTGGACCAGTCGGCCGACCCCGACGAGCCGCTGTACGTGCTGGCCGATCCGGCCGGCCATCCGTTCTGCCTGCTCGTCGGCCATCCCTAGACTCCGTGGGATGGGCAGACATTTCAATCCGGCGGAAGTCTGGGCGCCGAACGGCCGGGCGTTCAACCAGGGCGTCATCCAACCCGAGGGGTACGTCGTCCACGTCACCGGGCAGGTCGCGTGGGACGCGGACAGCGTGGTCGTCGGTGTGGGCGATGCGGCGGTCCAGCTGCGGAAGAGCTTCGAGAATGTCCAGGCGATTCTCGCCGAGCCCGGCGGCCGGTTGACCGACGTGGTGAGTATGACGATCTACTTCCTCGACCGGGCCGACCTGCCCGCGATCCAGCGGGTGCGGGCCGAGTTCTTCCCCGCCGCGACCGCGCCGGCGAGCATCCTCATCCAGGTTCCCGGTCTCGTCGTCCCGGAGCTCCTCGTCGAGGTCGTGCCGATCGCGGTCATCCCACCGGACCGCTTCCGCGAGCCGGCATAGAACCGTGGGATTCATTGGTATGCCCAACGACTACTGTTATCGTTGGTCACACCAACGTTCACCGATCCCCTGGAGTCACCGGCCATGATCACGCCGTTCCGCATCGACATCCCGCAGGCCGACCTCGACGACCTGACCGACCGGCTGGCCCGCACCCGCTGGCCCAACGAGGTCGCCGGCGCCGGGTGGGACTACGGGTTCCCGCTCGCCCGGCTCCAGGAGCTCGCCGAGTACTGGCGCACCGGCTACGACTGGCGCAAGCACGAGGCCGAGCTCAACGAGCTCCCGCACTTCACCACCGAGATCGAGGGACAGACCATCCACTTCGTGCACGTCCGGTCGTCGGAGCCGGACGCGCTGCCGTTGATCCTCACCCACGGCTGGCCCGGATCGTTCCTGGAGTTCCTGGAGGTGATCGAGCCGCTGTCGCGTGACTTCCACCTGGTCGTCCCATCGATTCCCGGGTACGGCTTCTCCGGGCCGACGCACGAGCGCGACTGGGACATCCTCCGGGTCGCGCGCGCCTGGGCCGAGCTGATGCGCCGGCTCGGGTACGAGCGGTACGGCGCACAGGGCGGCGACTTCGGTTCGGGGATCTCGCTGGCCCTCGGCGCGGTGGCGCCCGAGCAGGTGGTCGGCGTCCACGTCAACTACCTGCCGACGAGGCCGGACCCGGACGCGAACCTCGAGCTGTCCGCGACCGACGAGGCGCGGTTGGACAAGATCAAGCACCTGATGGCGAACCGGCCGCCGTACCAGGCCCTGCTGGCGACCACGCCGCAGACCATCGGGTACGCGCTCACGGACTCGCCGGTCGGGCAGCTCGCCTGGATCGCCGAGCGCTTCGCCCACTGGACGGATCCGCGGTCGCCGATCAGCGACGACCGGATGCTGACCGACATCTCGCTGTACTGGCTGACCGCGACCGCGGCCTCCTCGGGCCGGCTGCACCACGATGCGCCGCGCCGGATCGAGCCGTGCCCGGTGCCCGTCGGTGTCGCCGTCTTCCCGCACGACATCACCCAGTCGGTCCGAACGCTGGCGGAGCGGCTGTACGACATCAGGCACTGGTCGGAGTTCGACCGAGGCGGCCACTTCGCCGCCCTGGAGGAACCGGAGCTGCTGGCCGAGGACGTCCGGGCCTTCTTCACCCGAATCCAGCAGGACTAGACCTCCAGCAGGACTAGACGGCGACCGAGTCAGGTACGCCGAGCTCGAGCCAGTGGAGTCGGGAGTCGGCGCCGGCGAAGGCCTCCTCGATGCCCGATCGGCCCTGGGAGAAGTGGCTCCAGCCCTCGTAGTGGACGGGGATCACCGTATGCGGGCGCAGGAGCGAGCAGAGCTCGACGCCGTCGCGTCCGGTCATGGTGTAGCGCAGCGGTCCGGTCACCCCGAACCGGACCGCCCCGAGGTGCAGCACGACAGTCCCGATCTCGAACCGTTCGCCGACCTGGCGGAGTCCGTCGTACAGCACGCTGTCCCCCGATACCCACAACGCGCCGTGCTCCTGACCCGGCCACTGCAGCACGAACCCGATCACGTCACCGGTGATCCGCCGGCTCAGCGGCGGCCCGTGCCGGCAGGGCGTCGCCGTGATCGACACCGGCGGCAGCCCACGCCGGCTCACGGTGTGGACCGACCACGGCGCCAGCCCGACAGCGCCGCCACCGAGCCGCGCCGCCCCGGCCTGCGTCGTCACCACGGTCTCCACCCGCGGCAGCAGCGACCGGCCCAGATCGTCGAGATTGTCGGCATGCTGATCATGCGTCAGCAGTACGACGTCGATCGGCGGCAGCTCGCCGATGCCGAGCGCGGGGCCCGTCGTCTTCACCGAGAACGAACCCCACCCGAACGTGTACCTCCGGCCCGGAGGGTCGAACGTCGGATCGGTCAGTACCCGCCAGTCGTCGACCTCGATCAGCGTCGTCGGGCCGCCGAGGTGGGTGAACCGGACCACGCTCACGAGTGTTCCAGCGCCCAGTCCAGCACCTCGTCGGCGATCAGTTCCCAGCCGTCCTGGGCGGGCAGCAGGTGCGCGTATCCGTCGTACTCCCGGATCTCGGTCACGGTGTTCGACTTGTAGTGCTTCGCGTTCGAGCGCTGCACCTCCGGTGGCATGATGTGGTCCTCGGAGCCGGAGACGAACAGCAGCGGCGCCCGGGCGTCGTTCTTGTAGTCGACCCAGGTGTCCTGGTGCCCGGGCTGGAAGTTCGCCAGTACGCCGCCCCAGACGATCGCGCCGCTGGCCGGGATCGCGTAGCGCTCGTACAACCGGCGCGCCTCGTCGTCGGGGAACGTGTTGGTGAACGCGTAGTTCCACTGCTCGAAGGTCAGCGGGATCGCCTTGTGCCGGTTCGCCGGGCTCTTCAGCACCGGGAACGTCGACTTGACCTGGGACAGCGGGACGACGCGGACGCCTTCGGTCGGCGCGGAGTTCATCGCCACCCCGGCCGCGCCGAAACCGTGGTCGAGCAGGATCTGGGTGAACGCCCCGCCGGCCGAGTGGCCGATGATGATCGGCGGCGCGTCGAGTCCGCGGATGATCGTCTCGAGGTGCTCGATGATCGCCGGGACGGTCACCTTCGTCACCGGGCCCGGATCGGCGTTCAGCGACTCCACCTCCACCTCGAACCCGCGATAGGCCGGAGCCAGCACCTTGAAGCCGCGTGCCTCGTAGTGCGTGATCCAGTGTTCCCAGCTCCGCGGTGTCACCCAGAATCCGTGAACCAGCACGATGGTGTCAGCAGGCATGGTGGCGCGTCCTTCCGTCCGGCAGGTTTGCCGGAAACGTAGCTGCCGATCCGGCGTCCTCCGTAGGATGTGCGTGCACGGATCTGGGCTGTGTCTGCACAGTTCGCCCACCAGATTCCAGGGGTGGAGGGGGTTGGGCATGGCCGTGCTGCTGGACACCGCCGCGCTGCCGCGGCAGGACCGGGCGGAGGCGTTCTACTCGGCGATGATGTCGGCGAGTGTGCCGTCGCGCATCGAGCACGAGGACCCGGACGGGGAGGTGCACGCGCGGATGGACTTCTGGCGGCTCGGGACGCCGGACCTCTTCCGCAACGAGGGGTCAGGGATCCGGCTCGTGCGTACGCCGGAGCACGTGCGGATCGGTGGACCGGAGCGGCTCGCACTGGCCGTCCAGGTGATCGGATCGGGTCGCTTCAGCCAGAGCGGGTCGGATCAGCGGGTCCGTACTGGTGAACTCATGCTCGTCGACCTGACCGCGCCGTACGAGTTCGCCTGGAGCGGTCAAGGCGCGTCGCAGGCGTTCCAGATCGACTTCGCCGATCTCGGGCTGAGCGTCGAGACGGTCCGCGCGGCGGCTCACCGACTGCCCAGTAGTCCGCTGTACGACCTGATGCTGCACCACCTGACGGCGTTGCCCGGCGTCATCGATGCGCTCCAGGGGACACAGCCGGCGGAGTTGGTCGGTACGGCGACGACCCAGCTGGTCCGAGCCTTGCTCACCTCCGCCGTGGGCGATGCCGATCGGCGTCCGCACGCGATCGCCGACGTACTGTTCACCCGCATCACCTGGTACGCGCGGCAGCACCTGGCCGATCCAGAGCTGACGCCGGCGCGGATCGCGGCGGAGCACAACATCTCCGTCCGCTACCTCTACAAGCTCTTCGCCGAGCAGCAACTCAGCCTCGAGCAGTGGCTGATCACCGAGCGTCTCCAAGGCGCCGCCCGGCAGCTCACCGATCCCGCATACCGCCACCGCTCGATCGCGGCGATCGCTGCCGAGTGGGGCTTCCTCGACGCCGGTCACTTCACCCGCCGCTTCCGCCGGGAGCACGGCATGACGCCTCGCGACTGGCGGCGTACTAACCAGCGACCCTGAAGACCGGCCAACCGATCTCAGTACGCCAACTCGACGGATCCGGGTCGTCTCGCGGTCCGACGACGTACGTCTCATGCACCGGACCGTCGACGGCCAGGGCGTGGTCCACGACCCAGGCGCCCAGCCGCCCGTAGGTCACATCGATGTCGTCGTGGGTGCCGGGGTGGACGGTGGTCGCAAGCTCGACCGCGGGCAGTTCGACCGCCCGCACCCGGCCGTACGACGGTGGATCGGTCGCCGGCCGGTAGACGAGGACAGCCCCGCGCCCGGTCGAGAACAGCTCGTTGTCGTAGCGCCCGCCCGGCGGACCGAGCCGCTCGTGAACGGACGCGTCCAGCTCGGCCATGGCAGCGTCGTACCACTCGAGAACGTCGCCCACGTCGACCACCGCGGCGATGCCGGCGACGGTCCGGGCCGGCACGGACCTGAGGTGGACCGCGAGCTCACCGGTCTCCCGGCGAAGCAGGCGCTGCAGCGAGTTGACCGCCGTACGGGTCCGGTCCAGCGAGGCCTGGAGCCGGTCGAGGTGCCCGGCGATCAGCTCGGCGCGCATCCCGGGGTCGTCCGTCGCCAGGATCCTGCCGACCTCGGCCAGCGGTACGTCGAGCTCGCGCAGCCGGTGGATCACCTGCGCGGACGGGATCTGGCCGGTCGTGTAGTACCGGTACCCGCTGACCGGATCGACCGCGGCCGGCTCCAGCAGTCCGCTCTCGTGGTAGCGGCGAAGCGTTCGCACGCTCAGATGGGTGAGCTGCGCGAACTCGCCGATCGTCAGACCTCCCCGCACCCCGCCACTCTGCACCCTCTCCCCGGGAGAGAGTCAACTTCTTGACCCTCTCCCAGGGAGAGACGCCACCGTGGACGACATGTTGCCGAACACAATCACCACCTACCTGACGACCCCGTCCATCGACCTCTTCGCCGAGCACGCCGAGGTCACCGACGAGGGCAAGACCCACCGCGGTCGCGCCGAGATCCGCGCCTGGCTCGACCGGTCGGCGAGCGAGTACACCTACACCACCGAGCTGGTCGACACCCGACAGCTCGACGCCAACACCTGGGTCGCGGTGAACCACCTCGAGGGCAACTTCCCCGGCGGCACCGTAGACCTCAACTTCACCTTCACCCTCGACAACAACCAGATCACCCACCTAGTCATCGCACCCTGAAGTAGACGTTGCGCGCAGCCAGTCCCTGTCACGCACACCTCGACACCTGGCACGCACACCGACAGCCCAGTTGCTCGACAACCCCGCCCCCGACCGACCACGAGCCGCCACCCGACTACGCCGGCCGCCTCGTCGCAGAGCCCGTCCTTCCACAGTCCGAGCAGGACCGTGCAAGTAGCGGCCACGACCGCGGGCCGCAGCGAGGCGTTCCCGGAGTTCGCCACCGCGGTCCCGGCGGCCCTCGCGGACCGGTCAGACCGGTCTACGTTCTCAACAACGCAGGCGTCGGGCAGTACGCCGTACCGATCGAGGAGACCACTGAGGACCTGTTCGACCAGACGCTGCACCCGCCGCTCGCGGACAGCGGTGCGATCGTCAACACCAGCAGCTCCGCCCTCGCGAACACCAAGTCCGAGCCCAGGTATTCGGTCTGCAGGAGCATGAAGTGTGCGCAACTGGTGCAGGCCAGGTACGTCGCCAAGGCGTTCAGTGCCCGCCGAACGGACGCGCGCGACTTAGCCCCCGGCGTCTCCGAGCCCGGCGTTCCTGGTCGCGACCCGCTCGATCACCGTCTCCATGATCGGCTCGCGGTCTTCCGGCTGAACGCGGTCGTCCTGGGCGTGCCCGTACGCGTCCCGGGGACGACGCGTTCGCGAAGTACCCGGAGCTGATCCCGCCGCCCGCCGCCCGGACCGCCCTCGGCCGGATCGGCGAGCCGGACGGCGTGGGCAAGGTGATCGCCTTCCTCCCCTCCCCCGACGCTTCCTGGATCACCGCGCAGACCCTCAAGGCCTCCGGCGGCTACGACCTCCGACCGGCTTCCCAGCTGTCACCCCAGGTGGCGTCTCGTGCGCTGCGGAACTGCTCGGACGACTTGGGTACGACGAGTTGCTTACGCGTACCGTCCGCCGTACAGAGATCCAGGACGACCCGTCCCTTCGGACGCGTCGGGCGGTTGATGATCCGGTTCGTCGCTGAGGTGCTGGGCCGGCGGGTCGCGACGAGGTAGCTGAACTTCTCGTCCTCGTAGTTGCGGGTGCCGTGCTTGGCGAGCCGATGAAGCTCGCTGCGCGGCACCCGCACGGCGAAGTGACACCAGTCGTTCGCAGCCAGCGGGCAGGCTTGCTCATGCGGACACGGCGCGGCGAACGTCATCCCGAGGTCGATCAGCTGCCGTCGAGCTTCGAGGATCCGCTCGAACCCGCGCGGCGTCCCGGGTTCGACGACGACAACCGTGTCCGCCGTATTCGCCGCCTTGGCGACGACTCGGCCGCGGGTTGCCGCAGTTAGCTCACCGAGCACGTAGCTGATCGTGACGAGCTCGACCCGACGTTCCGGCTCCCATCGCCGAAGGTCCGCTCGCGTCCACTGCTGGTTGCCATTGGCAAGCAGCGTCGAGCCTAGCTCGATGGCGTCAGGTTGCCGCTCGACGATCTCGGTGGAGATCCCCGGCCACACATCGGCGGCCGCCCAGGCGCCGGCCCCGGTGCCGCCGCCCAGATCGAGATGGTTGCTGAATGAACCAACGTGCGCATCCGCCGCGGTCAGGGCCGCCCGCAGCGCGCGGAACGTGGCCGGCATTCGAAACACGGCGTACGCAAGACAATCAAGCCGATCAGCCATGCTGGCCGCGCCATCTCTCACGCACTCACCACGATAGCGAGCCGACAAATCGGCGATCCGCTGCCGCAAGACGTCGTACTTGATCCCGTCGAGGGCCTGATTCAGGGCAGCCTGCAGTTGTTCGTCCACTGAGGACATGGAAGGACTCCGGTTCGGTCGGTACGGGCGCGCGAAACCCCGCGCAGGACCCGCGGCCTCCGCCGCGACGTACCAACCGGTCCAGAAACGCGTCAGTCAGAACACGAACAGGAGGGGGTTGGCACGGAACCGGCTAACCATGCAAGCCATGACCCACCTCCTCAGCAGACGCTGCCCCCCACTCTAACGAACCGCAGCTCTCTGTGCCCCCGATTAAAGGTGACCCAACGCCTACCAGATAGGGCCGCCGCCGGTTGGATTTGTCCACAGGCCTAGATGTCATGTGGACAACGTGGAGGCGCGAGAGCCCTTAAAAACAAGGGGAATCAGCTTTGAAAACTGTCGGACGGGCCGTCTAGAGTTTGATGCATGGAAGATCTGGGACAGCGCCCGGTGTGGTCGATGAGCGGCAGCGAAATGCTGTCGACTCTCGACGTACTGGATGCCGAGCTGGCCCGGTTGCAGACCTACCGCCTCCAGGTCATCGCCGGCCTCGAGGATGTCGGCTACGCGCAAGAGGTCGGTGCCCACGACACCGCCCGACTGCTGACCTTCCGGTACCGCCTCAACAGCACCGACGCCCACCGCGACGTCCGCCTCGCCCGCGCCCTGCCCAAATACGACGCAGTCGCAGCAGCCCTGCCTGACACAGCCCTGCCTGACACAGCACCCGGCGCGCAGACCGCGGCTGCGACCGCCGAGCACGAACATGAGCACGAGCACGACGCCGAGCCCGACCACGACGAGCACGACGCCGATCCCGACGACCGCGGCGAGCATGGCAGTGAGCACGCTGATCACCGCGAGGACGATCAGCGATGGCTGCTGCGACCAGCCCAGGCCGAGGCCATCGTCTCCGCCCTCGAACGGGTCCCGGCAACGGTCCCGGTCGAGGACGTCGAGGTCGCCGAACAGCAACTGGTCAACCTCGCCCGCCACCTGTCCCCGGCCGAACTGCGCCGGGCCGGCAAACAGATCCGCGACCTGCTGGACACCGACGGCCCCGAGCCCGACGAACACAAGGCCTACGCCCGCGAATCACTGACCCTGAGCGACGCCGACAACGGCGTGGCTTTCCGCGGCTACCTGGCCAACGAGAACGCCGAACTCCTCCGCGCCCTCATCCACGCCAACGCCCGCCCCCACAAAACCGTCGACGGCGACCCCGACCCCCGCCCCCGCACCAAACGCCAAGCCGACGCCCTCACCACCACCCTCACCCTCGCCGCCACAACCACCGACACCACCCACCGCCGCGACGACCGCCTCAGCGACCTTGCCCGCCCTGCACCGACCGGCACCGCTGATCGCCGCGACGACCGCCCCGCCACCGACCCGCGCTCGCCTGGTGTCGGCACTCCCCTCGACGGCGACGGCCCGACGTCGGCCGACCATGATCGCCCTACCGCCGAGCCGACCACCAGGCCAGCGGCCGATCAAGCAGACGGGGCCGGGCGGTCTGGCCGGAACAACTGGGTGCCGGGGTTCGGGGCGAAGGCGAACATCACCGTCACCATCGACCTCAACGACCTCAAGGCCGCCACCGCCGAGGCCACCGGCCAACTCGTCTACGGCGACAACCTGTCCGCGGCCGCGATCCGCCGCCTGGCCTGCGACGCCAACATCATCCCGCTCGTGCTCGGCACCAACTCCGAACCCCTCGACATCGGCCGCGCCGCACGCCTCGTCAACCGCCACCTGCGCCGCGCCCTCAACGCCCGCGACAAAGGCTGCGTCGTCTGCGCCGCCCCACCCATCCACTGCGACGCCCACCACCTCCACAGCTGGCTCGACGGCGGCCCCACCGCCATCAACAACCTCGTCCTGCTCTGCCGCCGCCACCACCGCGACCTCCACTCCGGCCACTGGACCATCCACATCACCAACGGCACAGTCCACGTCACCCGCCCCACCTGGGCCGACCCACCACCCCCACCCCCAACCCGCAACCAATCCTGCTGCCACCCACCAACTCGTGAAGCCGGTGACCGCACACCCGCGCCTGACCGCACATCCGCGCCCGAGCAGCCACCGCCACACGAGCAGTCACCGCCACCCGAACCCGCGCGCCCGCGGCCGCCCAGCGCTGACCTCGCGCCCGAACGTTCACCGGCAACCGAAAACCCGCCCGAGAACGCGCGTGTGCCGCAACCGTCACCCGACGCCGAACGTGCGCCCTCGCCCACCCACACGCCCGGATACATCCACACGCCCGGAGACGTCACACGCCCCGGCACGTCCACACTCACCGAGCGTCCGGATCGCCAACCAGCGTCCGCGGACTCTCCGCCTGATTGTTCAGTATCGTCGGGCGGACCGACCGCGGCTCCACCCACGCCCTCCCGCTGGAAGGCCAACGACGAGACACTCAGACAGGCCGCCCGCTTCGCTGTCTGGGGCAACGAACCTCCGGACCAGCAACCGCCCGACAACGGGAGCCGTGTCGATGTGAACACGGCGGGACAGGCCAGCACAGCCCTCACGTAGCTTCACAGGATCCGCAACTCGCAGAACGCGACAGCATCTCGTCCCGCTTGGTCACCGGCCGAACCTTCGCGGGGGTCAGCATTGTCCGTCGACCACCTCGGCTGACGCCGCCACGCCGCGAGTGGTTCCACAGATCTCGTGCTAAAGCGTCAGCGCCAACTGCTGCACGTACGCCGGCGATACGACAGCTGCCCCGCGACCGGTCGCGAGCCGCCGGTCGGGGTTACTCGGAGTCGGCTCTACGGGAGGTACGTCTCGCTCGCACGCGTGCGCAGCCGGCTCTACGGAAGCTGCCTCTAGCACGCACCGGTGCGTAGCGCGCGGTTCCTGCTTCACGCATGGTCCCCGCTGACCTGTGTGAAGCGGCGCACCTTCCTACGACCCTCTCGCCTTGCGCAGACCGGAACGGACCGGCCTTCTTGCTCCGGTCCGGAAGTAGACGTGCACCACGCCGCCTGCTCAACGCATGGTCACCGCAGAGCCGTGGCGAGCGGAGCAGCTTTTCTACAACCGTGTCGCCCTGCGTGGCCTCGAGCGGGACGTCTTGTTCCGGGTGCGACCGTAGACGTGGGCCACCCCGCCTGTTCAGCCGCTTCACCGGGTGATCGCGGTCGACCCACCGCGCACGGGATCCTCGCACAACACCGCCTGAGCTGTACGTCGGGATCGCGCGGGAGATGTCAGTCCCGAGACCGACGAGGAAGCAGGTCGCGACAACTCCGTCCCACTGGCTATCGCCCGGCGTCATCACCTCCAGGTGCAGGAAACACATCACCCCCAGGGTGCAGGAACCCGCATCACCTCCGGATGCAGGGATCACATCGTCTACGGATGCAGTAGCCACCTCCGCACCGTGGACTGTCGGCTGCCCGAAGAACCCCGGGCTGACCCCGACCTGGAGCGAGGGCTTAGCGGTCGAGGCAGGTGCAGATGCAGACTTTGTTGCCTTCGGGGTCGGCGAGGACGGTGAAGGCGGGGGCTTCCTGGTCGTAGGTGATGCGACCGCCCGCGGCCACGCCGGCGGCTATGCGCTCATCCGCAACGTCGTGCGGGACCCACAGGTCGAGGTGGAAGCGCTGGCGCGGGGTCTCGTGTGACTCGGTCGTCTGGAACCAGAGGTTCGGCACCCGGCCGGTCGGGTCCACGACGTCGCCCCCGCCGTACGACGTACCGGCCAGCACCGCCGCCCAGAACGGACCGACAGCGGCCAGGTCAGCCGTGTCGAGCGCGAGCTCGAGCTGCCGCACCGCCATCGGATCAGCCCCGAACCCGAGGGATTCCGCAATCGAACTGATCCGCCGCGCCTGCTCCAGCTCCCGCTCGGTCACCCGTGAGATTGTGTGCTCGTCTCGATGGACCGCGTCCTCGCTGAGCAACTTCAGCTCGACAAACCCGGCCGTCAGTCGGACCTCCGCGCAGCCCTCGCCGACGGCCTCCAGGAAGCGGAGGCCGTCGGCGTACGTCCTGGTCAGGAAGTGACCGTGCAGACCCTGCGCCAGCATGCGCCAGTCGGCCAGCCCGGCGTCGAGGATCGCCTGCGTCGTCACGACATCCATGTCCACACCTCGCCTCTCCCCCAGAGCAGTTCCAGGAGCCCCGAGGCTAGGACACGGCACCGACAGATCTCAGAGCAGCACTTCCTTGCCGTCCTCGACGATGATGTCACCGGTGCCGATCGAGCCGAAGCCCTCCTGCCGCAGCGTCAGCGACACCACGCCCGAGCCGCCGGTGAGCACCTCACCGGAGGTGATCTTGTACGTCGACGGTACGGCGCCGTCCGCGAACAGCCGCTTCCCGTCGCCGACCACGACCGGGAACTGGATCAACCGGTACGTGTCGACGAGGCCGGCGTCGTGCAGTGTCCGGGCGAGCTGCCAGCTGCCGTGGACCTGGAGCTCCCGCCCGGGCTGTTCCTTCAGCCGCCGTACCTGCTCGACGATGTCGTCGCCGCGCAGGACGGTGGTGTCGCCCCAGGCCGCGTCCTCGTCGGAGAGGGTGTTGCTGACGACGTACTTCTTCCAGGTGTTCAGCGCGGTCGACACGATGTTGTCCGGCTCGACCGTGACCTGTGACCAGAAGGTCCGCATCATCTCGAACGTCGACCGCCCGAGCAGGATCGCGTCCGCCTCGCGGAACCACCCGTCGACGGGGTCAAGCTGGCCCTCGCCGGCGTGCGGGACCAGCCAGCCGCCCTGCTCGAACCCGTTGCTGCGGTCCTCGTCCGGTCCGCCAGGACCCTGCATTACGCCGTCGAGGCTGACGAAGGTGTTGACGCTGAGTTCCATGACTGTCTCCTGTGGTTCGTAGGTGCGTTCTCGCCAACGCGTCGAACCGTCCGGACGGAACTCGACACTTTCAGTCCGGGGATTTTGTGAGGACGGCGAGGTCCCGCTCGGCGAAGAGGCGGTGCTCCCACTCCTCGCCCAGGATGCAGCTGAGACAGTCGCCGACCCGGTACGTGTCCGACGCCGGGTAGCCGGGCTCGGGCACGGGTGTCGTCATCTCGTCGATCCGCTCGTCGGTGAGTTCGGCGATGATCCCGCGGACGGTCGCCATCCGGTCGGCGCGCAGCGCGAGCACTTCGTCCAGCGACGGCCGTACGTCGCGGTCGCGCGGGATCGGCGGGGTGTCGTGCATCTCGTCGTGCGGGAGGTCGAGCGGGTTCCACGGTGCTGGGTCGCCGAGGACCGTACGCCGGATCCACGCGTCGGTGGCGAACACGAGGTGACGCTGAGTCTCGATGAACGACCACTCGCCGTCAACGGACTCGTGCAGCTTGGCCGGCGGCAGCGACCGGGCGCGCTCGACGGTCTCACCCCAGAGCCGCTCGAGCAGGTCCCACGCCTCCCGGTACCCGTCCGCGTCGGCCGGCCGCATCTTCACCCGGTCGGGATAGCGGCGGTTGAGCTCGGCGTCGATCAGCGGTACGACGTCGATGCCCCAGACCGTCAGGTTGCGGATGTCACCGTCGAGCGACACGTCGTGCAGCAACGCACCGCGGATCGTCGCGCCTCGCAGGCTGACGTTGTCGAACCGCGCCTCGGCCAGGTCGACGTCGTGGAACACCGCACCCCGCAACGACAGCTCCTCGAAACGAGCCCCGGCCAGATCCTCCTGCTTGAACTCAGTCACCCAGCCAGCCTGCCGCCCCACCCGCCCACACGTCCAGACTCCACGAATTCCGTGGTAGATCTGGGCTCCATGTATCGACGGCTGGTGCTCAAGCTCTCGGGTCAGGCGATCGCCGGCCCGAACGACTTCGGTTTCGACAGCGACCGGCTCACCCACCTGGCGACCGAGGTGATCGCGCTGCGGGCGACCGGCGTGCAGGTCGCGGTGGTGGTCGGCGGCGGCAACGTGTTCCGCGGCAACCGGGCCGCCGACTGGGGCATCGACCGGGTCGAGGCGGACAACATCGGCATGCTCGGCACGGTGATCAACGCCGTATTGCTGCGTGGGCGGCTCGCAGCCCTCGGCGCGGACGACGTACGCTTGATGACGGCGATCCCGATCAACAACCTGGCCGAGCCGTACATCCGGCTGCGGGCGCTGCGGCACCTGGAGAAGGGCTCGATCGTGCTCCTTGCCTGCGGCAACGGGCAGCCGTTCACCACCACCGACTACCCGGCCGTCCAGCGCGCGATCGAGCTCGGCGCCGACGCCCTCCTGGTCGCCAAGAACGGCACCGACGGGGTGTACGACGCCGACCCGAACACCACGCCCGCCGCCACGCGCTTCGACCGCCTCACCTACGACGAGGTGATCACCCGCCGCCTGACCGTCATGGACCAGTCCGCCTTCATCCTCGCCCGCGACCACCACCTCCCCCTGCACGTCTTCGACATCGACCGCCCGCAAGCCGCCCCCACCATCGCCACCGGCGACCCCCTCGGCACCCTGATCACTAACGCGCCAGTTCGTGGGTGATGGTGGTGATGTGAGGGGTGATCCAGGTGCCTCCGGCGGTGTGTTCTGCGTGGATCGCCATCAGGGCCCAGAGGGCTCGGTACATCGAGAAGGTCTGTTCCAAGCCGGTCACGTCCAGGTCGTAGCCCGCCAGGAGGGCCTTGGTTGCCTCCGGGCCGGACATGGTGAAGCGGGCGAGGTCGAAGAGCGGATCGCCGTACATGGCGTCGCCCCAGTCGAGGATGCCGGTCAGGTCGTTGCCGACGGCGTACAGGTGCCGCGGGTGCAGGTCGGCGTGGAGGAGCACGGGGTCGACGTGGGCGACGGAGTCGACGAAGGGTGGGACGACCTCCCGCAGGCGCCGGATCAGGGCCGGGGGGAGGATGCCGGTGAGGGTGTCGAGGTGGTTGATCGGCTCGGACAGGCGCTTGGCCCAGTTGGCGTCACCGTGGAGTTCGTTCATGCGGCGGAGGCGGCGGCCGGCTTCGGTGAGGACGGTCGGGGAGGTGGACGCGCCACCGGGGATCTCGGCGGCGAGCAGGTAGGTCGGCTCGACGTGCAGGATCTCGGGCGCTGGTACGCCGGCGGACCGGGCGAGCCGGCAGACGCGCGCTTCGGCCTCGACGGACGCGCCGGACTTCAGGTAGACGACCGGACCGGCGGCGGTGTGCAGGCGGTACGTCCGGTTGCCGGCGAAGCCCTGTACGGGCTCCACGCGGACGATCGGGCCGACGCGGACGGCGGCGTGGGCGACTGCGGCGGACTCGGTCAGTGGTGTCCGGGATTCGTGCGGCATCCGGGGCAGCCTATGGAAAATCGGTTGAGGGTCGCGTGGGGTTTTGCTGTACTCGGGGAGTCCGAGCAGGTGTGAGTGGAAGGAGTGCGGCGATGCGAGCTCGCTTCATGTGTGTCGCTGAGATCACTGACACCTGTTCAAAGGACATGAAGCTTTGTGAAATTACTGAACCTGGGGATTCTGGCGCACGTCGACGCCGGTAAGACGAGCCTGACCGAGCGGCTGCTGTACGCCGCCGGGGTCATCGACGAGGTCGGCAGTGTCGACGACGGCAGTACGCAGACCGATTCGCTCGCGCTCGAGCGGCAGCGTGGGATCACCATCAAGTCGGCGGTCGTGTCGTTCCCGATCGGCGACGTCACGGTCAACCTGATCGACACACCAGGTCACCCGGACTTCATCGCCGAGGTGGAGCGGGCGCTCAGCGTGCTCGACGGCGCTGTGCTCGTGATCTCGGCGGTCGAAGGCGTCCAGGCGCAGACGCGAGTGCTGATGCGGACGTTGCAACGGCTCCGCATCCCGACGCTGATCTTCGTCAACAAGGCCGACCGTGCGGGTGCGCAGTACGAGCCGGTGCTGAAGTCGATCGCGGACAAGCTCTCCGCGGCGATCGTGCCGATGGGGTCGGCATGCGGTCTCGGCACGCGCTCGGCGACGTTCACGCCGTACGGTCCGGACGACCCGTACGGCGACCTGCTCGAAGTGCTGACCGAGAACGACGACCAACTGCTGGCGACCTTCGTGGAGAACGAGGAAGCACTCTCGGTCCACGCGCTCCGGCGCCAACTCGCCGTACAGACGAAGAAGGCCCTCGTGCACCCGGTGTACGTCGGCTCCGCGATCACCGGCGCCGGCACGGACGCACTGAGCGAAGGCATCCGCGAGTTCCTGCCGCTCGCCTCGACCGATGCCGACGGCCCGGTGGACGGCTCGGTCTTCAAGGTCGAGCGCGGCCCGGCCGGCGAGAAGGTCGCCTACGTCCGGATGTTCTCGGGTACGGCGCACGTCCGCGACCGACTGCGGTTCGGCCGAGGCGAGGCGAAGCTCACCGCCCTTGAGGTCTTCGGCGAGCCGCAGAAGGCAGCCGTCCGGGCCGGCCAGATCGGCAAGCTGTGGGGTCTGGCCGACGTACAGATCGGCGACCGGATCACCTCGACCGGGCAGGAGCCGAGCACCGCGACCGGCGGATTCTTCGCACCACCGACCCTGGAGACGGTGATCTCGCCACTCCGGCCGTCCGACAAGGGCAACCTGCAGGTCGCGCTCACCCAGCTGGCCGAGCAGGACCCGCTGATCAACCTGCGCCAGGACGACCTCCGGCAGGAGACGTACGTGTCGCTGTACGGCGAGGTGCAGAAGGAGGTCATCCAGACGACGCTGGCGACCGAGTTCGGGATCGACGTCGACTTCCGCGAGACCACCACGATCTGCATCGAGCGGATCGACGGCACCGGACAGGCGGTCGAGTTCAACAAGAAGGACCCGAACCCGTTCCTGGCCACGGTCGGTCTGCGGGTCGAGCCGGCGCCGGTGAACGCCGGGGTGACGTTCGAGCTCGAGGTGGAGCTCGGGTCGATGCCGTACGCGTTCATCAAGGCGGTCGAGGAGACCGTCCGCGAGACGCTCGGGCAAGGCCTGCACGGCTGGCAGATCCCGGACGCGCGGGTGGTGATGACGCACTCGGGGTACTCGGCGCGGCAGAGTCACGCGCATGCCGTCTTCGACAAGAGCATGTCGAGCACGGCCGGCGACTTCCGCTTCCTCACGCCGCTCGTGCTGGTGACCGCGCTGCAGGAGGCCGGTACGACGGTCCACGAGCCGATGCACCGGTTCCAGCTCGAGATCCCGACCGACACGACGCGCGCCGTGCTCGCGGCTCTGGCGCGGCTCCGGGCGATCCCGCAGGTGCCGGCGCTGGCGGCCGAGACGTCAACGCTGGAAGGGGAAATCGCCGCGGCCGCGGTGTACCAGCTCGAGCAGCAACTGCCCGCGCTGACGCGGGGCGAGGGCGTGCTGGAGTCGGCGTTCGAGCGCTACCAGCCGGTGACGGGCCCGGTCCCGGAGCGGCCGCGGACCGACCACGATCCGCTGCACCGCCGCGAGTACCTCCTGCACGTGCAGCGCCGGGTATGAACCCGAACCGCATGGCCCCGGCGCGCGGGAACTGGGGTCACGCCGATCCAGGAGCGTGGGGACCGCGACCGCGACGCCTCGGACGGGAGCCACGAGGCCGCGCCAGCCGGCGCGGCCTCGGTTCTCACCTCAGTCCGCGACGCCGATCACGACGTTCGCAGTGAGCTCCTCGTCGGTGGCGACGTACGCGGTGAGGCCGTTCTCCTGCAGCACGGCCCGCGCGAGCGGTGCCTGGTGTTCGCTCATCTCGACGAAGACGTGGCCACCGGGCACCAGCCAGGCGGCGGCCTCGGCGGCAACCCGCCGTACGGTCGCCAATCCGTCGGGCCCACCGTCGAGGGTGACGTGCGGCTCGTAGAGGCGAGCCTCCGGCGGCAGCAGCCGGATCTCGTTCGTCGGAACGTAGGGGACGTTCGCCAGCAGTACGTCGACCCGCCCGCGCAGCTCCGCCGGCAGCGCTGAGAACAGATCGCCTTGATAGACCGTCCCGCCCCAGGCCTCGACATTGCGCGCGGCACAACGCACCGCGGCCAACTCGATGTCCGCGGCATGCAACTCGACCGGTCGCTCGGCCGCGACCGCCACCCCGAGCGCGCCGGACCCGCATCCCAGATCGACGACGACGGCGCCCGGCGTGGTCACCTGGAGCGCTTCGGCCACCAGGAACTCGGTCCGCCGACGGGGAATGAACACACCCGGATCGACCGCGATCCGGAGCCCACGGAACGACGCCCAGCCGAGCACGTGCTCGAGCGGAAGTCCCGCGATCCGGCGGTCGACCATGACGGCCGCCTCCACCTGGTCGCGGGCGGTCGAGGCGATCAGCGCGGCCTCGTCCTCGGCGAACACACAGCCTGCCGCCCGCAGCCGGTCGACGACCGGGGCGAGCTCGAAAGAAGGAACAGAAGATACAGACACGGAAACCCTTCGACTACGAGGCTCCCGCGGTCAGCGAACGTCGCCGACTTCTCGAGGCGGGAGCAACCAACCTGCCCGACCGGTGATCGTTCCCACCTCCTCAGTCCGTCGTACTGTCGCGACTACAGTACCCGACCTGCACCCTCCGAGCTGCGGAGTGGCTCGAGCAAGCGGTGGAGAGCCGGGTTGGGGTTGTCGGGGTTCCAGCAGGCGTGCAGGGTGACCGAGTGGGCGTCGGCGGGGTCGAGCTCGCGGTAGCGGACGCCCTCGACCCGCATGGCCATGATCGAGCGCGGGATCAGCGCGCAGCCGAGGCCGGCCCGGACCAGCGCGAGCATCGTCGGGACCTGCGAGGCGAGCTGGCTGACGGCGTAGCGGTCCATCCCGATCATCGCGGCGCAGATGTCGTGCAGGTACTGCGATCCTTCCGGGCTGTACCCGATGTAGTCGTCGGTGACGTCGACCAGCGCGACCGGTCCGTCCCCGACCGCCAGTGGATGAGCGGCCGGTACGGCGAGCACCAGGTCCTCCGAATGCACCAGGACCGACTCGAACCCGTCCGGGATCGGCGGCCGCACCAGCCCGAGGTCGATCTCCATGGTCGCGATCGCGTCGAACTGCGCCGGGCTGACCAGCTCGGTCAGCTCCGCCGTGACCGCCGGCGTCCACTTCCCGACCATGGTGAGGAAGTCGGCCAGGACGGCGTACGCCCCGATCGCGGTGAACGCGATCCGCAGGGTCCCGGTCTGACCGTCGGCCGCGCGCCGGGTCGCGTCCGGAGCGACGTCCAGCAACGCGAGCACCCGCCGGGCGTGCTCGAGGAAAACACTCCCGGCCGCGGTCAGCCGCACTCCCCTGCCGGTGCGGTCGAACAGCAGTACGCCGAGCGTCCGCTCCAGGCCCTGGATCTGCCGGGTCAGCGGCGGTTGCGTCATGTTCAGCCGCTGCGCCGCCCGGCCGTAGTGCAACTCCTCGGACACAGCGACGAACCCGCGCAGCTGCGGGAGCGAGAGATCCATGGGCGGCACCGTACCCATACCTGCACGGTATCGGTCAATACGTAATCGGGCTTGGACCCGCATAACGGAAAGCGCCTACCGTCAGGGGCACCAGCCGATCGAAGGAGCCCGCACGGTGCCCAGACTCGCCGCCCTGTTCACCCCCGGCCGAGCCGCCGACGTGGTCGACGCGCAGACCCGCCGCCTGCTCGAGGACCGCTTCGAGGTCGTCTGGGCCGGCCCCGAGCACGTCGTACCGGGCAAACCGTTGGTGCTCGCTCCGGATGCCGTCACCATCCTGGGCGCCGGTGCCGACGTTCTATTGACCAGCTGGGGTACGCCGCACCTCGACAAGGAACTGTGGGCCGACGGCAACGGTCCGAGGGTGGTCGCGCACGCGGCCGGCTCGGTCAAGAACCTGATCGACCCGGTGATCCTCGGCCAGGGAGTCGCCGTGTTCTCCGCCGGACCACGGATCGCCTGGTCGGTCGGCGAGTACTGCCTGGCCGCGATGCTCACCCTCGCCCGCCGACTCCCCCACTTCGACCACGCCCTCCGTCAGGGCGGCTGGAAGCAAAGTGCCTTCCGGGGCCACGAGGTCGCCGGCGCGAAGGTCGGCATCATCGGTGCCAGCTCCACCGCCCGGGCACTGATCACCCTGCTCCAGCCGTTCGGCTGCGACCTCGCCGTCTACGACCCGTACCTCACCGCGGAACGGGCGGACCAACTCGGCGTCCGCAGCACCACTCTCGAGGACGCGCTGCAGAGCACCTTCGTCACCATCCACGTCCCGAACGTGCCGGAGACGCAGGGGATGATTTCGCGCGAGCTGATCGAGCGGCTGCCCGACGACGCGATCGTGATCAACTCCTCGCGCGGCCCCGCGGTCGATCAGCAGGCTCTACTCGACCACGTCCTCGCCGGCCGCCTGTACGCCGCCCTGGACGTCTACGACCCCGAGCCGCCATCCTTCGAGGCGACCGTCCTCGAAGCGCCGAACCTCCTGCTCAGCCCGCACATCGCCGGTGATACCGCCGAGGGTCATCTCGCGCTCGCCGGCTACGTGCTGGCGGACGTACTGCGCTATCTCGCGGACGGCACGCGTGGACCGAGCTTCGTCGACCCGGCCGTCTGGTCGATCGCGGCCTGAGAGGACGGCAGCCATGTCCCGGATCACGAACGTCGAGGTGTTCCCCGTCCCGGTCCCGTTCGCACGCCGGTTCGTGCTCGGCAGCGGCGCCGTCGGCTCGCCCGGCGAACGACCCGACCAGGCCACCGCGGTGCTGTTCGTGAAGCTCACCACCGAGGACGGCGTGGTCGGCTGGGGCGAGCAGCGGGCGCTGCCGAGCTGGAGCTACGAGACCGCCGAGACGATGGCGGTGGTGATCAGGCGGCATCTCGCGCCGATTCTGCGCGAGCTCACGCCGTTCGATGTCGAGCTGTTCCATCGGCGAGCCGCCAAGCGTCTCAGTCCCGCGGTGTCGAACGGCTTCCCGTTCGCCCGGGCCGCCGTCGACGTCGCCATGCACGACGCGGCCGGCAAGCTGGCCGGCGTCCCGGTGCACGCGTTGCTCGGCGGCAAGGTGTACGACGAGATCCCGTTGTGCTCCGCGATCGGTGTCGGCGACTCCGAGGCGGTCCGCGACCATGCGCTGCAGTCGTCGGACTATGCGGCGTACAAGGTGAAGATCGGCGGCGACCTGGACGCGGACACGGCCGCGATCGAGACCGTCGCCGAGGTCGCCGGTGGTAAACCGCTCTGGCTGGACGCCAACCAGTCGTACCGCCCGAGTCAGCTGAAGCAACTGCGTGACCGGACGGCACACGTCCGCACGATCCACTGCGTCGAGCAGCCCGTACCGAGCACCGACACGCTCGCGATGCAGCGACTGCGCAGCCTCATCGACCTGCCGATCGCGATCGACGAGGGCAGCTTCTCCGCACAGGATCTGGCCCGGGCGATCCGCTTGGATGCGGCGGACCTGGTCGTGATCAAGGTCTGCAAGTCGGGCGGACTGCGCAACGCGCTGAAGACCGCCCAGACCGCGCAGGCCGGTGGTCTGGAGATCCTGGCCAGCGGCCTGACCGACTGCGGGGTCGCGTTCGCGGCCGCGCTGCACGTGTTCAGCCAACTCGACCTCGCCCTGCCCGCCGAGCTGAACGGGCCGGAGCTGCTCTCCGACCTGTACGTCGAGGGCCTCACCATCACCAAGGCCGTTGCCACGGTCCCCACCGCCCCCGGATTGGGCGTCCAGGTCGACGAGGACCGCATCCGGGCCGAGTCGATCGAGCTCGACTACCGCTGAGGAGTCGCCATGCAGCAGAGGCTGTCCCGCCGCAGCTTCCTCGAACTCACCGGTCTGGCCGGCCTGGGCGCGGCCGTCGCCGGCTGCTCGTCCGGCCCGCCACCCGGCACCGCGACCTGGTCGATGTGGTCGAGCAGCGCCGCGGAGAAGAAGGTCTGGGAGGACTTCAGCGCGTACGTCGAGCAGCAGTTGAAGGTGAAGTCGGTCCCGACCCTCACCCCGTCCGGCGGCTACCCGACCAAGCTCGATCTCCAACTGGTCAGCGGCACGGCCGGCCTGGTGACCGCGATCAACGGCACGCTCATCCCGACGTACGCCGCCCGCGGCGCGCACCGGCCGCTGGACGACCTGATCGCGGCCGATCCCGACTTCGACCTGGACGACTTCTACCCCCCGAGCCGCCGGATCTCGAGCTTCAACCAGAAGACGTACGCGATCGGCTTCGACGTCGCGCCGACGGTCATGTACTACAACAAGACGCTGCTGCGGCAGCACGGCATCGACCCGCCGTCGCCCACCGAACCGATGTCCTGGGCCACCTTCCGCGACCTCGCGGTCGAGCTGACCAGACCGCCGGAGCAGTACGGCTTCACCTGCGCACCGGCCATCGACGACCTGGTCTCCTGGATCTACTGCGCCGGCGGCAACGTGATGGACGACGGCGCCACCCGCAGTACGCTCGGCGACCCGGAGGCGATGGAGGCGCTGCGGTTCGTCATCGACCTGTTCGTGAAGGACCGGGTGACGCCGCCGATCAAGAACCTGGTCACCGAGAGCTCGCTGTCCAACTTCCTGGAAGGCAACGTCGCCTTCATGCAGAACGGGCCGTGGCAGGTCGTCAACGTCCGCAAGGCCAAGTTCGACTGGGACATCATCCCGTTCCCGGCCGGCGCGTCCGGCAGCACGCCCCGGGTCTCGGGGTCCAGCTTCGCGATTCCCTCGGGGGTGCGCGAAGGACCCGACCTCGACCTCGCCTGGCAGTTGCTGAAGACCCTCACCAGCACCGGGGCGCTCGACATCTATGCCAAGGCCGGCCGCAACAACCCGGCCCGGCTCAGCGCCGGCAGTGCGTTCCGGCCGCCACCGGACAACCTCGGCATCGTCCAGCAGATCCTGGCCGGCAAGGTCGCCGGCGGGCACGCGTTCGACGTCACCACGAACTGGAACCAGGTCAAGCAACTCCTCGGCCAGGACCTGCCACGGACGTTCCTCGGGCAGGTCACGGTCGCCGAGGCGGTCTCCGGGCTGACGCCGCGCCTCGACGTCCTGATGCGGCAGCACCAGGACAACATCCGCCAAGCCACTGCCAGGAAGGGGTGACCACGTGGCCGTCCAGACTCTTCCGGCGCCCGCCACCGCTCCGCCGCGCCCGACCTCGAAGCCGACGCCGCGCTGGCGCAACCGGGAGTCCCTGACCGCCTGGCTGTTCCTGCTGCCCAGCCTGATCGGCTTCCTGATCTTCACCGCCGGTCCGGTCGTCGCCGCCGGAGTGATCTCGCTGCTCGACTGGAACCTGTTCAGCCCGCCGACCTGGGCCGGACTGAGCAACTTCGCCCGGCTGGGCCCCGACCCGACCTTCTGGTCCGCGCTCGGCAACACGGCGTACTTCACCTTCCTGAGTGTGCCGCTGACGATCCTGGTCAGCCTGCTGCTGGCCCTGCTGCTGAATCAGGGGCTGCGCCGGGTCGCGGTCTTCCGCTCGCTCCTGCTGTTGCCGTATGCAACTATCACGGTGGCGGTCGCGTTCGTCTGGATCTGGCTGTACATCCCGCACGACGGCCTGGTGAACGCCGTGCTCGGAGCGGTCGGGATCAGCGGTCCCGCCTGGCTGATCTCGGACACCTGGGCGATGCCCGCGCTGGTCGCGATGAGCGTCTGGAAGAGCTTCGGATTCGGCATGGTGGTGTTCCTGGCCGGCCTGCAGGCGATCCCGCAGCAGCTCTACGAGGCGGCGCGGGTCGACGGCAGCTCGGCCTGGCAGAGCTTCCGCAGCGTGACCCTGCCGATGCTCTCGCCGGCGCTGTTCTTCGTGATCGTCACCTCGGTGATCGGGTCGTTCCAGGTCTTCGACCAGGCGCTGATCATGACGAACGGCGGACCGGGCACCCGCACGACCACGCTGGTCATGTACATCTACCGGACCGGCTTCGAGAACTACGACCAGGGGTACGCCGCCGCGCAGTCGCTGGTCCTGTTCGCGTTCATCGTCCTGATCACCGCCACCCAGTTCGTCTTCCAGCGGAGGCTGGTGCACTATGACAACTGAGCTCCGTCGCCGGCTGATCGTCTTCGCCTGCTTCCTGGTCACCGCGGTGACGCTGATCCCGGTCGTCATGATGGTGCTGGTCGCGTTCCAGTCCGACGGCGAGTCGATGGCCGCCAAACCGTCGTTCTGGCCGGGCAGCTGGCATCCGGAGAACCTGACCCGGGCGTTCGACCTGGTCCCGCTCGGCAAGTATCTGCTGAACACCGTGTACTTCGCCGCCGGCACGACCCTGCTCGAGACGGTCACCGCGGCGCTGGCGGCGTACGCGTTCGCCCGGCTGAACTTCCCCGGGCGGAGCTGGCTGTTCGGCGTCTATCTCGCGACGTTGATGATCCCGTCGCAGGTGACGCTGATCCCGCAGTTCGTGCTGGTGGCGAAACTGCACGGCATCGACACCTGGCCCGGCATGATCCTGCCGCACGCGTTCACCGCGATCGGGGTGTTCCTGCTCCGGCAGTTCTTCCTCGGCATCCCGCGGGACTACGAGGAGGCCGCGCGGCTCGACGGCGCGAACCGCTGGCAGGCGTTCCTCCGGATCATCGTCCCGCTGGCGGTGCCGGCGATCGCGACGCTCGCGGTGTTCAAGTTCATCGGTCAGTGGAACAACCTGCTCTGGCCGCTGATCATCTCCAACAGCGACGCGACCCGGACGGCGGCCGTCGGGCTGCAGGTGTTCCAGGACACCAACGGCACGCAGTGGAACCTGTTGCTGATGGCGGCGACCGTCACCACCGTCCCGCTGATCGTCATCTTCTTCCTGACCCAACGCTGGTTCGTCCGTGGCATCACCATGAGCGGGCTCGGAGGCCGCTGACTCATGACCTACCTGTGGTCCGTCTTCACCAAACCGTGGTCCGGGCTCCCCGGTGACCAGCTCGGCCGGCTGGTCGCCGGCCTCGGGTTCGGCGGCGCCGAGATCCCGGTCCGCGACACCGCCTACGTCACGCCGGCGACCGCCGGGGCCGAGCTGCCGAAGTTCACCGAACAGTTGCGGGCCGAAGGCATCGAACCGGTCAGCATCGCGAGCGAGCTGTCCGAGCGCGTGTTCGCGGCGTGCGCCCAGGCCGGCGTACCGATGATCCGGATCATGGCCGAGCTCGGCCCGGACGGCTACGCGGCCTCGGTACGCCGTACCCGCGGGCTGCTCGAGGAGGCGGCGGTGCTCGCCGCGCGGTACGACGTGCAGGTCGGGATCCAACCGCATCACGGGAGGTTCGTGGCGTCGACGCTCGGCGTACTGCAGTTGCTCGACGGTCTGCCGGACCAGTTCAAGCTGGTGTGGGACGCAGCCCATGACGCCCTCGCCGGCGACGATCCCGCGGTCACGCTCGAGCTCGGCGCCGAGCGGCTCGGCATCGTCAACCTGAAGAACGCGCAGTACGTCCGGACCGACGCGGGCTGGAAGACGTACTTCGTCCAGGCCGACGACGGGATGGCTGACTGGGCAGCGGTCTTCGCCACCTTGCGACGACTCGGGTGGAGTGGGCCGGTCTGCCTGACCGGGCAGTACTCCGATCCCGCCGTACCCGTCGAGCAGCGCATCGTCGAGGATCTCCGGGCGGCTCGTGTCACATCGTCCGCCGGGGCTCCGTCAGTGGGGTGAAGACGACAACCACCTGATGGAGAACCTCCCATGACTGCTCGGATGAAGAACCCCGCGGAACTGCTGCCGGACGCGACCAAGGGCGTGCAGAACATCTACAAGGCCGTCTACAAAGGCGGTGTGCCGCCCACGACCCTGGAGCTGGTGCACCTGCGAGCCAGCCAGATCAACGGCTGCGGACCGTGCGTGTTCGCCGGCGTGAGCTCGGCGGTGAAGAACGGCGAGACCGACAAACGGCTGCACCAGGTGGTCGCGTGGCGTGAGTGCGACCTGTTCACCCCGGCGGAGCGCGCCGCCCTCGCACTCACCGAGGCCGCGACCCGGCTGGCCGACCGGCCGGGCGCGGTCACCGACGAGATCTGGGCCGACGCGGCCGAGCACTTCGACGAGAACCAGCTGGCGGCGATCATCCTGATGATCGGGCTGACGAACCTGTTCAACCGGATCAACACGACCGTCCGGGAGCCGGCCGGCGCGACCTGGTGATTCAGTAGCGTGTGACGATGTCGAGTTCGGCGCGCGCGTTCCGACGTACCCAGGTCACCGGACCGGAGAGGCAGCCATGAAGTACATGCTCTTGATCTACGGGAACACCGACACCTGGAACGCGCTCGGCGCCGAGGGGATGGACGCCGTCTACGAGGCGCACCGCAAGCTCTACGAGGAAATGAAGGCGAACGGCGAGTACGTCGCCGCCGACGGCCTGACCACCGCGGACGCCCGGGTGGTCCAGGTCAAGGACGGCGTACCGGCGGTGACGGACGGGCCGTTCACCGAGGCCAAGGAGGTGCTGGCCGGGTACTACCTGGTCGAGTGCAGCCTGGAGCGGGCGACCGAGCTCGCGGCCAAGCTGCCGGAGGCGCGGTTCTCACCGATCGAGGTGCGCGCGCTCACCGACCCGATGCCCGACGAGACGTAGGGCCGCTCCAGGGACTTGCCGGCCTCAGCTGGGCGTTGACACCTGAGACCGGCGAGTCACTGACTCAGCCCTTCACGGGGACCCGGCGGTTCAGCTGGGGTTCCCCGACGCGAGGATGACCCCACCTGAGGCGGGCTGATCACCCATGCCCCGGCCACCCCGGACGAACACGGTGGCACCCTGCTCCGGAGCCGGGGCGCCCTGGCGGAGTCGCAGCGTGGTGGTCAGGCCGTTGCTCAGCCTCAGCACCGCCACGCGTCGCGGCTGCACCGACGGGATCGACGAGCTCACCTCGTGGATGCCGGTACACACCGCTGGTTGGATCGAAGCCCGTCCGAGCCCTGCGTTGCCGTGACTCCTCACATCACGGCACTGCTCGGCGAGCCTTGTCATCGCTGACACACTTCCCCCTTCTTCTCGTCGTTCTCCCCGAGTGACGGTTGACGCGACCACCGTGCCGGACCAGCGGTACGGCGCAGCAGTCACACACTCCCCCGTCCTTCCCGCACCCGGAAACGACGCGGAAGTGATCAGGGAAGCCTTGCTGAGAGTGACGGCGTTTTCAAGGGATCGTGACCGGAATCCCGCGCACTGAAACCGCTGTCCAGCTTCACGAAACGCCCCAGCAAGCGCCCACTTCAAGCAGTGGTCTCATTGATTCTCACCGACCACCGAAGCCGCCCTCACCACCGCACGTAGTCTTATTGACCGCCGAAACCGGTGGTCGCAATCCCCTTGATGATCTGGCGCTGGAAGAAGAGGAACACCACGACCAGCGGCAACGCGGCCAGGATCGCCGACGCCATGTTCTGCGCGTACTGCAACCCGTAGGCGCTCTTCACCGTCTGCAGGCCGACGGGCAACGTCATCAGGTCCGCGTCGGTGGTGACGATGAACGGCCAGAGGAAGTTGTTCCAGGCACCGATGAAGACGAAGATCGCCACCGCGGCGAGGATCGGCCGCGACAACGGCAGCACGATCGACCAGAACACCCGCAACCGGTTCGCGCCGTCCACCCGCGCCGCGTCCTCGAGCTCGACCGGGATCTGGTCGAAGAAGCGTTTGAGGATGAGCACCATCGCGGGTGCGAACGCCTGCGGCAGGATGATGCCCCAGTAGGTGTCGACCAGGTCGAACGCGAGCATCTGCCGGAACAGCGGCACGATCAGCAGCTGCGGCGGGATGATGATGGCGGCGATGATCGCGGCGTACAGCCAGCGCCGGCCGCGGAACCCGATCCGCGAGAACGCGTACCCGGCCAGCGCCGAGGTCGCCACCGTGATGAACGTGATCGCGACCGAGGTGATCAGGCTGTTCCAGGCCCAGGCCGGGATGTCGCCCGCCGACAGCACCTTCCGGTAGGCGTCGAAGCTGAACCCGTCCGGCGGAGTCAGCGTGATCGTCGACGCACCGGCGTCCGCCTCGCTCTTCAGTGACGTCAGCACCGCCCACCCGAACGGCACCAGCCAGGTCGCGGCCAGGAACGCCAGCACCAGCAGCGCGACCATTCTGGACACGCTCCAGGGATTCTCACCCGGCTTGTGACCTTGTTTGATCCCACGGCTCAACGTGTAGGTGCTCACGCCGCATTCCTCCGGTTGATCAGCTTGTACTGCGCGATCGACACCAGCACGATGATCGCGAAGAACAGGTAGGAGATGGCCGACGAGTAGCCGAACCGGTAGCCGGTGAAGCCGGACTCGTAGATGTACTGCACGATCGACCGGGTGGAGCCGGCCGGACCGCCGTTGGTGAGCATGTAGATCTGGTCGAAGACCTTCAGCGACGCCAGGATCTGCAGGGTCACGATCAGCGCCGTGGTCGGCGCCAGTTGCGGGATCACGATCGAGAACAACTGCCGCCACTTGCCGGCGCCGTCGATCGCGGCCGCCTCGAACTGCTGTTCCGGGATGTTCTGCAACGCGGCCAGGTAGAGCAGGAAGTTGAACCCGATCGTCCACCACAGCGTGGTCACCACGACCGAGATCATCGCCACGTTCGGATCCTGCAGCCAGGCCACCGGCGCGATCCCGAACTCGGCCAGCACGCCGTTGATCAACCCGAGCTTGGGGTTGTACATCCACGACCAGAACATCACCACGACGGTCGAGGCGAGCAGGTACGGCAGGAAGAACGACAGCCGCCACAGCCAGCGCCCCGGCAGCCCGAGGTTCACCAGCAGGGCGAACGCGAGCGACAGGACGACGAGCGGAACCGTGCTGAGGACCGTGAACCACACGGTGTTGCCCAGCGAGCGCCACATGTCCGGGTCCCGCAACGCCTCGGCGTAGTTCGCGAAGCCGAGCAACTCGCTCCCTGAACCGGTCAACGTCTCACCGGTGAAACTCAGGTAGAGGCCGTACAGCGCCGGCACGACCAGGAAGAGCACGAACAGGACGGCGAACGGCGCCGCGAACGCCCAGCCGGTGGCCGTCTCCCCGCGGCGGGCCCTGGCCCGGCCGGAATCCGGGCCGTCGGCAACGACCGGCGTACTGGTGGCAGGGCTGTCGATGGCGGTCGACATCAGTGGTCTCCTCTCAGACCGGCTGCGGACGGTCGAGCAGTTCGTTCAGCCGCTTGACGAATCCCTCGAACCCGGCCGCCGGGTCCCCGCTGCCGAGGTACACGCCCTGCACGTTCTCCTCGAAGTAGTTGTGGAAGTCGCTGCCCGCGCCGCCGAACCACACGTCCGGGTCGTAGTTCACGTACTCCGGGATGTCCACGTAGTTCGACTGCGGTTTGAGCTCCTGGTACTCCGCGCTCCGTACCACCGGCTGGTACGCCGGGATGTGGCCGGCACCGGCCCACGACACCGACCGCTTCAGGATCTCCGCGACCATCTGGTACACGTGCCGGCGGCGTTCGGGCGACACCTTCGACTGCCGCGGCAGCACGAACGTGTGCGAGTCGGCGTACGCGGCGTCGGTGCCGAACAGGGTCGGGATCGGCCGGGCGTCGAACGGCAGCTTCGCGTCCTTCAGTACCGGCAGCTCCCACACGCCGCCGAACAGCAGTCCGCTCTCGCCGTGCAGGAACTCGCTGGTCGCCGTACCGCCGTCGCCGCTGCGGGTCGCGATGGTGTCGTTCAGCAGCGACCGGACGAACGTCAGCGCCTTCACCGCGGCGGCCTCGTCCACTTCCGCGGGCCGGCCGGGGACCAGCTTCATCTCCGCACCGGTCTGCCGGTAGAGCGTGTAGAAGAGCCGCCACATCTGCGACCCGTCACCGAGGTAGCCGTAGGACAGCCCGTGCTTGCCGGTCACCTTCTGCAGCTTCGCCGCGACCTCGGTGAACTCCTCCGGGCTCTTCATCGACTGCAGCGCGTCCGTCACCCGCGCCTTCTCCGCGTGCTCGGTGTTGTAGTAGAGCACGAACGGGTGCGTGTCGAGCGCGATCGAGTACAGCTTCCCGTCGTACATGCCCTTCTGCCACACCAGCGGCGGGAAGTCCGCCTCGCGGACGCCGACCTCGGCGAGCAGGTCCAGGTCCCACGGCTCGAGCAGGCCGCCCGGGGCGTAGCCGGCGATCCGCGACGCGTGCATGATCGCGAGGTCCGGAGCGCGGCCGCCGGCTGAGGCCATCGCCAGCTTCGTGTAGTACGGCGGTCCCCACGCGAGCACGGTCTGGGTCGCCGTGAAGCCGAGGTTCTGGCCGTTGACGGCGTCCACCAGGCCGGCCATCACGGTGCCGTCACCACCGGTCATCAGGTGCCAGTAGCTGAGCTCGGCCGTCGAACGGGAGGCATTCGGCGAGCAGCCGAGCAGCAGGCCGCCGCCGGCCAGCGCCGCTGCACCGGACAACAGGTTGCGGCGGGAGATGCGTCGAGTCATTCGGTCTCCTTGGGAGGGCGGGACCGATCATTACATCGTTAGAACGCAGCGACAAGACTCCTGTATGTAGTTTTTTGAGGAAAGTTGTCGATTAGCGTGCGGCGATGGTGCTGGCGCGTTCGACGATCCGGTGCGGGATGATCACTCGCCGTGGCGGGGCGTCCTTGTCCGCCATCCGCTCGGCGAGCAGGTCCAGCGCGGACTGCACGAACGCCCGCCGGTCGAAGTCGACCGTCGTCAGCGGCGGGATCATGAACTGGCTCTCGAGGATGTTGTCGAACCCGGCCACCAGCGTCTGCTCCGGTACGCCGACGCCCGCGGACCACAACGCGGACAGCGCCCCGGAGGCGACCGTGTCGGTGAAGCAGAAGAATGCGTCCGGCAACTCGTGCTCGGTCAGGTACTTCCCGACCACGGTCGCGGCCCCCTCCGGCCGCCACCGGTCGAGGTTGATCTCCAGCGCCGGATCGTTCGGTACGCCGGCCTCCGCGAGCGCCTGGCGATATCCGGCCGTCCGCAACCGGGACGCCGCCGTACCCGGTGCGTCCGCGCTGCCGCCCAGGACGCCGGCGCCACTCGAGCCGCGCGGGATCTCCGGCGTGCCGACGGCCGCGATCCGCCGGCAGCCCTGGGCCAGCAGGTGTTTCGTCAGGTCCCGGGCCGCGGCCACGTTGTCGATCGCGACCTGGCTGACCACATCCTGGTCGACGTCGCCGATCAGCACGACCGGCGGCAGCGGCCCGGCCGTCATGACCGCGCTGTCGTCGACGTTCACCGGGTTGAGGATGAGGCCGTCGACGAGGTGCGCACGCCCCTTGGACAGCAGCTCGAACTCACGCCTCGGCTCGGCCGCCGTCTGCTCGATCTGCACGCCCCAGCCACGCTCGTGCGCCAACTCGACCACGAGATGGGTGATCTCCGCGGAGTACGGCCGGAGCAGGTCGGGCAGGGCGAGCGCGATCATCCCGGAGCGGCCGTTGCGCAGGCCGCGCGCGCTCATGTTCGGTACGTAGTCGAGCTCGCTCAGCGCCTGCTCGACCCGGGCCCGGGTCTCCGGGCGGACGAAGACGACCCCGTTGATGACGTTCGACACCGTCTTCGGGGACACCCCGGCCAGCTTGGCGACGTCTTTGACGGTGGCACGCATGCGGCCATTGTCACACCTGGCCGTCCGGTCACGAACCCGGTTGCGGGGTCAGCGGCTCGTGAGCGCGCCGCCGTTCACGTGCAGGACCTGACCGGTGACATGCCGGCCGGCGTCCGACGCGAGGAAGTGGATCGTGCCGGCGATGTCCGCCACCGTCCCCTCCCGCTTGGTCATCGTTGCTTCGAGCAACCAGGTACGCCGTTCCTCGGTCAGCCTCCCCTGGAAGTACTCGGTGTCCGCGGTGAAGCCGGGGGCGACCACGTTCGAGGTGACGCCGCGCGGCCCGAGCTCGGCGGCGACGTCGAGGTTCCAGGTGGCCAGAGCCGCCTTGGCCGCGCCGTAGGAGCCTGCGCCGCGGGCACCGGCGATCGAGCCCAGGTGGATCACGGCCGTCGTCAACCGAGGCCCGAGCGCGGCCGTGGTCAGGACTGCGGACAGCAGGTTCGCGTCCAGGTTGGCCAGCCAGTTCGCCTTCAGTTGCGCGAGGTCCCCGTCCGGGCGGCCGAAGTCGGTGTTCCCGCCGGCATTGTTGACGAGTACGTCGATCCGCTCCGGCAACTCGTCGGCCAGCCGCTGCACCTGCTCCGGATCGGTCGCGTCGCACACCACTCCCCTGGCTCCGAGCTCGGCGGCCGTCTTCGCCAGCACGTCCTCCCGGCGGCCGGTGATCACCACCTCGTCGCCGTCGGCGCGGAACCGCTCGGCGGTCGCCCGCCCGATCCCGGTCCCTCCTCCGGTCACCACGATCGTCCGGGTCACGGCACTCCTCACATTTAGATCTAAATGTTTAGGCCTAAACGTAGCATGTGGTCATGACTTCCACCGCGGACGGCTATCCCTTCGACGGGCCCGGGACCTCTCCGGCGGCCGAGATCGCGCGCGCCTGGCAGCGCGAGCGGCCCGGGACGCCCACGGACTCGATCGAGATCGTCACTCCCCTGTGGCGGCTGGCCAAACTGTTCGCCGACGACCGTCGCCGGCTGCTCGCCGACCTCGGGGTCGACCCGGCCACGCTCGACCTCCTCAGCGTGCTGCGCCGGGCGGGTTCGCCGTACGAGCTCAGCACGCGGGAGTTGAGCCGCCGTACGCTCGTCACCGCCGGCGCGATCTCACAGCGGGTCGCGCGGGCCGAGGACGCCGGGCTGGTCACCCGGCGAACCGCCGGCGACGGCACCCGGGCCGTCCTGGTCACGCTCACCGACACCGGTCACGACCTGATCGAACGGACCGTCGACCAGGTGCTCAGCCGCGAGTCCGAACTGGTCGCCTCGCTCTCCCCCGCGCACCGCGGTCAACTGGCCGGACAACTCCAGGAACTCCTCGACCAGGTCGGCCGACTCGCCCGCAAACCTTCGCTCGACGTATAAGCTTTCGTCCGAGCGTTCCGCTTGGGTCTTCGGCTCAAGTTTCTATGGTCGGTCCAATGTCACAATTGAAGGATGCCTGCTACCGAATCGACCGGGTCAGCCGGTCCCACGGCCGCCGACAGTCACGACGTCATCCAGGTGCGGGGAGCTCGCGAGAACAACCTCAGCGGGGTCTCGCTGGACATCCCCAAGCGCCGGCTCACCGTCTTCACCGGGGTCTCCGGCTCCGGCAAGTCCTCCCTCGTCTTCGACACCATCGCCGCGGAGTCCCAGCGGCTGATCAACGAGACCTACACCGCCTTCGTCCAGAACTTCCTGCCCAGCCGCAGCCGTCCCGACGTCGACTCGCTGCGCAACCTGTCCGCCGCGATCGTCGTCGACCAGGAGCGGATCGGCGCCAACTCGCGCTCCACGGTCGGGACGGCGACCGACGCGCACACCATGTTGCGCGTGCTGTTCAGCCGCGCCGGGACGCCGTACGTCGGACCGCCCGGCGCGTTCAGCTTCAACCTGGCCGAGGGGATGTGCCCGGACTGCGAAGGGCTCGGCCGGACGACAGAGTTCGTGGTCGACGCGGTGGTCGACCGGGAGAAGACTCTCCAGCAGGGCGCGATCAAGGCGCCCGGGTACGGCGTCGGCACCTGGCCGTGGCAGTTGTACGCGAGCCAGTTCGACCCGGACCTGCCGCTGAAGGACCTCCCCGACGGGGACTGGCAGCGGTTGCTGTACTCCGAACCGACCAAGGTGAAGGTCGGCAAGAGCAACCTGTCCTTCGAGGGCCTGATCCCGAAACTGCGGCGCGGCTACCTCGGCAAGGACCGCGAGTCGCTGCAGAGCCAGGCGCGCGCCTTCGCCGACCAGGCGATCCGGCAGACCACCTGCCCGTCCTGCGGCGGCGCCCGGCTGAACGAAGCGGCCCGCTCGGCCATCGTGGACGGCCGGACGATCGCCGAGTGCTCGGCGATGCAGATCAGCGATCTCGCGAAGTTCGTCGCCACGATCGACCACCCTGGGGTCGGCCCGATGGTCGAGGGTTTGCGGGAGACGCTGGACTCGATGGTCACCATCGGCCTCGGGTACCTCAGTCTCGACCGGGAGTCGTCGACACTGTCCGGCGGTGAGGCCCAACGGGTCAAGTTGGTCCGGCACCTCGGCTCCAGCCTGGCCGACGTCACCTACGTGTTCGACGAGCCGACCGTCGGCCTGCATCCGCACGACATCCAGCGGATGAACGACCTCCTGCTGCAGCTGCGGGACAAGGGCAACACCGTGCTGGTGGTCGAGCACAAGCCGGAGACGATCCGGGTCGCCGACCACATCGTCGACCTAGGCCCGGGTGCGGGGCTCGCCGGTGGGCGGCTGTGCTTCGCCGGCGACCTGGACGGCCTGAAGAAGTCCGGCACGTTGACCGGACGCTACCTGGACCACCGGGTCTCGGTCCGGGACGACGTACGGCGGCCGACCGGCACGATCTCGGTCGAGAACGCGACGCTGCACAACCTGCAGAATGTCAGCGTCGACATCCCGCTCGGCGTGCTCACCGTCGTCACGGGCGTGGCCGGGTCCGGGAAGAGTTCGCTCGTCCACGGGTCGCTGGCCGGCCGCGAGGGCGTGATCGTCGCCGGGCAGGAGCCGATCCGCGGGTCCCGGCGGAGCAATCCGGCGACGTACACCGGGCTGCTCGACCCGATCCGGGCCGAGTTCGCGAAGGCAAACGGTGTGAAGCCGGGGCTGTTCAGCGCCAACTCCGTCGGTGCCTGCAAGACTTGCAAGGGCATCGGGCTCGTCTACACCGATCTGGCGATGATGGCGGAGGTCGCGTCGGTGTGCGAGGACTGCAACGGGGCTCGGTTCACCCCGGAGGTGCTCGCCTACCAGTTGCGGGGCAAGAACATCAGCGACGTACTGCGGATGACGGTGACCGAGGCGCGGGACTTCTTCACCCGTGGACCGGCCCGGAACGTGCTCGACCGGTTGTCGACGGTCGGGCTCGGCTACATCGGTCTGGGGCAGCCGCTCACCACGCTGTCCGGTGGTGAGCGGCAACGCCTGAAGCTGGCGATCAACATGGGCAAGACCGGGTCGGTCTACATCCTCGACGAGCCCACCACCGGTCTGCACCTGGCCGACGTGGATCAGTTGCTGGCGATGCTCGACACCCTCGTGGACGAGGGCAACACCGTGATCGTCATCGAGCACCACCAGGCCGTGATGGCTCACGCCGACTGGCTGATCGACATCGGTCCGGGCGCGGGTCACGACGGCGGGCGCGTGGTGTTCACCGGCACACCCGCCGATCTGGTGGAGAGCAGCCCGACCCTGACCGCGGAACACCTACGGCGCTACGTCGCGGGCGACTAGCTCGCGTCCCGGGTGACTAGCTCGGCGGCGAGTGCCTCGATGAGGTCGTGCCAGGCCTCGAGGTAGTCGCTGGCGGGGCCTGTCTGGATGAGGACCAGACGGGCTCCGCCGTTGCCGTCGCGGAGCGTCCACGAGACCTCTCCCCGCGGCCAGCTGTAGGTCAGCCGCTCCGGCTCGGCGACCTCGGTCACCGGGCCGGCCTCGACACCCTTGGCGACGAATCCGGCCGGCGGCAGGGTGCCCATGGTCGCCGTCGCCGCACCGGCCAGCAGCTGCCACACGAGCTCCTTCGGCCGCACGAGCTGCCGCTCGAACCGGACCCCGCCGTCCTCGCGCACGGCCCCTTCGTCCAGGCCGTACACCTTGACGAAGTGCTCGTGCAGGACGGCGTAGTCCTTCTCCGGCACCGCCGACCCGCCGACCACCTTCTCCAGCGCGTCGAAGCACAGCAGCCAGCCGCTGGTGAAGCTCGCGGACCCCGGCCGGTCGTCGTGGGTCGCAGTCAGGTGCAGCGTGCACCCGTCGGCTGTCGGGACCAGCTCCCAGCGGAGCACCTCGGTCCCCCAGGTGTACTCGATCAGGCGGGGCGGCTCGAAGGCGCGGATCACGCCGCGGCTCTCCTCGTCGATCGGCGCGCCCGGGTCCTCCTCGAAGGTGAAGGTGATCGGGCCGTCCAGCCGCAGGTCCAGCTCGACCGCGGCCGGGAACCACCCGGCCAGCTGGGCCGGCTCGGTGATCGCCCGCCAGACCTTGTCCACCGGATGCCGCAGCTCACGGCGCATCCGCAGGACCGTCCGGCCGTTCTCGGTGCTCAGCGTCTCGGTCATGCGCCCATATATACCCGATGAGGCATATACGATCAACCGGCGAACCGATCGACGTCGTCGAGCTCCGCCGCCAGTCCGTCCGGGTCGCCCGCCTGGTCGAACAGCTCGTAGCTCAGGTCCGCGTGCTTCCACGACCCGACGACCCGGCCGCCGGCGACGATCGCCGGGCGCAACATTCCGCCGCCCGGGTGGATGTGCCGGCGGTGCTCGTCGGCCAGCGCGTGCCGCCGGTCGGCGTACCCCAGGAGGTAGGCGTCGAACTCCCCGAGCAGCCGGAGGTCACGGGTCCCGGGCAGGTCGTCGACTGAGGAGAACTCGACCCCGTCGACGTCGAACGACTTCGCGGCGACGGCTTGCAACGCCTTCCGCGCCGGCGGCGCCGGCAGACCGGACCAGGTCGCGAAGTCCCGCACGGTTGCCGGGCCGTACGCCGTGAGGTACCGCCGGGCGAGAGCCTCGAGATCCCCGTCGAGGACCAGCGGCTTGCCGAGCCAATCGCGGACGGCGACCCAGGTCTCGTCCTTGTCGTGACCCGGCCCGTAACACAACCGCCCGAGCAGCCCGGTGTGCCGGATGAGCGCGTACACCTGCTGCCCCTTCGCCGACGCGATGAGTCCCGCCTGGACCAGTACGTCGGCCAGCGCCGAGCGGCCCGTCGGACCGTTGGCGAGCAGGTGCTCCTCGATCACGTCGGCCGCCTCGGCCCGGATCGACGGGGTCAGGCCGAGTTCGCCGTACCGGCGCTCGGTGTCCTTGATCAGTTTCGGGCCGAGCAGCCCGAGCAACGGGCCCGCGTGCTCGGTGGCCACGAGTTGGAGGGTGCCGCGCATGAACCAGCCGCGGACGACCGAGCGGTCGGTCTCCTGCGCGCGGGTGACGTCGGCGAAGGTGGTGACGGTCGAGCGGGCCCGCACGGCGTACGCGGCGCCGCGCCAGGTCTGGGCCTGCAGTCCCCCCGTCCGGCGCACGACGTCGGCCACCCCTCCGGGGCCGGCCTCGTCCACCGGACGCGCCAAGCAGTTGGCCTGGGACCGAGCCGCCAGCAGCCAGTCCACCGACCTCTGCACCACCCCAGAATGACACCACAAACCGCGCCGGAACGCAGCACAACCGGTCTGCCGGATTGTCCGGCAGACCGGTTGTCCGACCCGTTCGATCAGGCCGGACGGCTTCGAGAGCCGGCTCAGTCGAGCTCGGCGCCGACCAGGTTCGCGTAGTTGGCCTGACCGGTGACGTTCGGGTGGTACGACTCGCTGACCGGGTTGGACAGGCCGTTGATCCACTCCGGGCTGCCGCAGACCGCGTGGCCGATGAAGAGCTGGGTCGGGTTGACGAACGTGAAGCCGGCCGCGCTCGCCGACGCCGCGATCCTGGAGTTGAGCAGGTCGGCGGTCTGGTTCAGCCGGGTCATCTCGGTCGGGCTGAAGAAGGTGCCGGCGTTGCAGTCGGTGCCGTTGAACAACCGCGGGTAGCCGACCACGACCACGCGCGCCGCCGGCGCCTTGCTCTTGATCGACCCGTACAGCCCGTTCAGCCGGCCGGGAAGGGTGTTGTTGATGACCGCCTGGGCGTTGTTGATCGCGCCGGTGCAATCGCCCAGCCAGGACGGCTTCGCGCACTCGGTGATCACCGACGAGAAGCCGGCGTCGTTGCCGCCGACCTGCACGGAGACCAGGTTGGCCGCGCTCGTCACCGAGGCCAGCTGGCTCGCGGTCACGTCGGCGACCCGGGCGCCGGAGCAGGCGACGAAGGTCAGGTTGGCGCCGATCCGGGTCGCGTCGATGTAGGGGTACGCCTTGGTCGAGCGCTGGCAGGCGCCGCTGCCGGAGATGTAGCTGCGGGTGCCGACACCCGAGGCGTAGGAGTCACCGAGCGCGACGTAGTTGGGCGCGGCCGCGTGCGCGATCCCGGGACTGAGGAGCATCGCGGCGCCGAGGGCCGCGGCGGACAGCAAACTGGCGATGGACTTCATGGGGCGGACCGCCTTTGCGTGTGCGAGGGGTGGCGACAGAAGTACTCAAAGTCACCTTCCCGGACCGGCGAGTAACAGACAAGAGGCTGGTAAGAAATTCACCGCCAGTTGCCGATCCCGGTAGGCCGCGTTTCCGCCTAGTCGTTCCAGGACGACAGGCCGGGCCCGGGCGGCAGCGGGTAGCAACCGTCCACCAACTCGACCCGGCCGTCGGCCGGGAGCAGTCCGCTCTCGACGTAGATCGTGTTCGGCAGTGCGGCGAGCAGGTGGATGTGCGCGCCACCGCCGTGCGATGCGTACGGTACGCCGAAGCCGGCCGCCAGCAGCCCGATCTCCAGGCAGTCGGTGAGCCCGCCGGCCCGCCGCAGATCCGGCTGGACGACGCCGACGCCGCCGCGGGCGATCAGGTCGGTGAAGGCGGCCTGGCCGTACCGGTTCTCGCCGGTCGCGATCGGGATGTCCAGCTTCCCGGCCAGCCGGACGTGGCCGTCGGTGTCGGCGGCGGGCAGTGGCTCCTCGAACCACCGGCAGTCGAGTTCCTCGTACACCCGTCCTCGGCGCAGTGCTTCGGCGTACTCGAAGGCCTGGTTGGCGTCGACCATCAGCGGGGTGTCGGGTCCGATCACCGCGCGCACGGCCTTGATCCGCCGGACGTCCTCGTCGAGCGGACCGCCGCCGACCTTCATCTTCACGCCCCGGAAGCCCTGCTCCATCGCCGTGGCCGCGACGGTCTCGAGACCGCGGATGTCGAGCTCGAGCCAGCCGACCATCGCGTACGCCGGAATCGTGGTGCGCTGCGCCCCGAGCAGCTTCCAGACCGGGACGTCGAGCGACTTGCCGAGCAGGTCCCACAGCGCCAGGTCGATCGCCGAGATCCCGTACGACGACAGGCCGGCCGTGCCCTGGTAGTCGGTGAGCGTCCGCAGCTTGTGCCGGATCCCGCGGATCAGCGTCGGGTCCTCGCCGACGATCGCCGGGGCCAGCTGCTCGGTGAGGATCTGCCCGAGCACGGCCGGGGAGCTCTCGACCCGGCCGAAGTACGTGTCGCTGACCCCGCTGACGCCTTCGTCGGTGTCGATCCGCACCCGGGTGTGCCCGTCACGGTCGAGCAGCTGGATCGCGTCCCGGACCGGGTGCGCCTTCGGGGTCGACACCACCTGGACGCTGACCTCGGTGATCCTCATCGTTCGGGCCCCGGGACCGAGAGCGGATCGAACCCGTACGGGAGCTCGAGGCGGTGGGCGGCCATCAGCGCCGCGTCGCCGAGGAGGTCGCGGGTGCTGCCGTCGGCGACGATCCGGCCGCCGTCCATCAACAGGCTCCGCTCGCACAGCTGCAGCGCGTACGGCAGGTCGTGGGTGATCATCAGCAGCGTCACGTCCAGGCCGGCCAGGATGTCCGCGAGCTCGCGCCGCGCGGCCGGGTCCAGGTTGCTCGACGGCTCGTCCAGCACCAGCACCTCGGGCCGCATCGCGAGCACGGTCGCGACCGCGACCCGACGCCGCTGCCCGAACGACAGGTGGTGGGGCGCCAGGTCCGCGTGGTCCTGCATGCCGACCTGGACGAGCGCCTCGTGCACCCGGTCGTCGAGCTCGGCCCCGCGCAGGCCGAGGTTGGCCGGCCCGAACGCGACGTCGTCCCGGACGGTCGGCATGAACAGCTGGTCGTCCGGGTCCTGGAACACCAGCCCGACCTTCCGCCGTACCTCGGCGAGGTGCTCGCGGTGCAGGCCGGTCCCGCCGATCTGGATCCGGCCGCTGCCGGTCCCGCCGCCGACCGACCCGAGGATCCCGTTGAGGTGCAGCACGAGCGTGGTCTTGCCGGCGCCGTTCGGCCCGAGCAGCGCCACGCGCTCACCACGCTGGACGGTGAAGTCGACGCCGTACAGCGCCTGCCGGCCGTCCGGATAGGCGAAGACGAGCCGCTCGACGTGGATCGCGGGACCGCTCACAAGCCCACCACCCTAACGGCGATCGCGATCACGACCGCGGTCAGCGAGATCGCCAGGCCTTCGAACCACTGGGCCGATGTGGCACCCCGCGCACTGAGCAGCGGCATCCGCCCGGTGTAACCGCGGGACCGCATCGCCAGGTGCACTCGTTCACCACGCTCGAAGCTGCGGACGAACAGTGCGCCCACTCCCCCGGCGACCGCCTTCAGCTGACCGGCCCGGCCGCCGGTGTAGCCGCGTGACTCGCGCGCGATCCGCATCCGGTGCAGGTCGTCCGAAACCACACTCAGATACCGGACCATGAACGACAGGATCGCGACCAGCGTGGCCGGCAGCCGCAACCGCTCGAGGCCGGCCAGTAGGTCCCGCGGCCCGGTCGTGGCCGACAGCAGGATGGCCGCGACCACCCCGAGCGTCCCCTTCGCCAGCACGTTCCACGCCCCGAGTACGCCGGACTGCGACAACTCCAGCCCGAGCACGTCGACCCGCGGGCCGGTCGCCACGAACGGCAACAGCAACGCGAACACGACGAACGGCGTCTCCACGGTCAGCCGTCTCGCCACCACGAGGACCGGAAGTCTGGCCGTGACCACGGCGGCCAGCAGCATCACGGCGTACAGGGCGAAGGCCCCGAAAGCCGCGGCCGGGGTCGACACCACGGCCAGGACGAACACGAACAAGGCGACGATCTTCACGTGCGCCGGGAGGCGGTGCACCCGGCTGTCGACCGCTACGAGAAGACCGTCACCGCTCATGAAGCCCGGTTCGCGCGCAGCGACGCCAGTTTGGCGATCGCCAGGCCGACCACGATGGTGACCAGGACGCCGATGATGCCGGCCAGTGCGCCGGACACCTCGGCGTTGCCGATCCCGCTGACGCCGTAGTCAGCCAGCGGGCTGCCCGCGACCGCGGAGTCCTCGGCTGCGCTCTCGAACCCGAGCTCGGCGCCGACGAACTCCAGGCCGTCCGGGTGGGCGCTCGCGAGCAGGCTCAGTCCGCCGGCGATCAGCAGGGTGACGGCCACCGCGACCCCGAGCGTCCGGCCGGCCGGCTTGGCCGCGATCGGCTTGTCCGGCGACACCGTCGAGGTGTTGCCGTCGGCATCGACCAGGACCAGGTCCTGCTGCAGGTGGCGAGCGGCGTACACCAGGTCGGGCCGGGTCGCGACGACCGCGCTCAGGACCGCGGCGGTGATGACCGCCTCGCCGATGCCGACCAGGACGTGCCAGCCGACCATCGCGGTCGCGAGCTTTCCGAGCGGGATGTCCACCGCGCCGCCGATCGCGTACAGGCCGGTGAACGCGAGTGCCGCGACCGGCACCGAGACCAGCGCACCGACGGTCGCCGCCGGAACGACGCTGCCCACCCTCCGGGGAAGGACCTGGAGGAGAGCCCGGGTCAGGAAGTAGCCGACGAGCACGGTGACGACACCCATCAGCGTGATGTTCGTGCCGAGGGCGGTCAGGCCGCCGTCGGCGAAGAGCAGCCCCTGGACCAGCAGCACCGTCGACATCACCAGGACGGCGGTCCACGGACCGACGAGGGCGGCGGCCAGCACACCGCCGAGCAGGTGCCCGCTGGTCCCCGCGCCGACCGGAAAGTTCACCATCTGCACCGCGAACACGAAGGCCGCGGTCAGGCCGGCGAGCGCCGGTCCGGTCTCCCGGATCTCGCGGTTCGCCCGCTGCAGGCTGACACCGACCGCCCCGGCCGCGATCAGGCCGGTGGCGACGGAGGTGGGCGCGTCGAAGAAGCCGTCAGGAACATGCACGGGCACATCTTCATCCTGTTGCGACCGGATCGCAACAAGGGATCTCACAACTGCTTGAGCGCGTCCCCGATCGCCCGGTGGAACGTCGGGTACGCGTAGATGAGCTGTTGCATCGTGTGCACGGGAACGGCCGCGTGCACGGCCACGGCGAGGGCGCCGAGCACCTCACCACCGGTCGGGCCCGCGCTGGTCGCCCCGACCAGCACCCCGCGCTCGTCGTCCACCACCAGTTTGATGAAGCCCTCGTTGCCGGCCTTGTGGATCCAGCCGCGGGTCGACGACGGGATCTGGCTCAGTCCGGTCTTCACGTCCAGGCCGGCGTCCCGGGCCTGCTTCTCGGTCATGCCGACCGCGCCGATCTCGGGGTCGGTGAAGGTCACCCGCGGCATCGCGTGATAGCTCGCCAGCGGCGCGCCCTCGTCGCCGAGGATGTCGTGCACCGCGACGTTCGCCTGGTACATCGCGTTGTGGGTGAACGCCCCGACACCGGTGACGTCACCGACCGCCCAGACGCGGTCGGCGGCCCGGACGTGCTCGTCCACCTCGACCCGGCGGACGCCCGGGTCGATGCCGACCTGGTCGAGCCCGAGACTCTTGACGTCCACCCGCCTGCCGGTTGCCACCAGCAACTTCTCCGCGGTCAGCGTGGTACCGTCGTCGAGCGTCACCGTGAAGGTCTCACCGTCGTGCGCGACCTGCTTGGCGGGTGTGCCGGTGTGGAAGGTGACGCCGTCGCGCTCGAGCGCCTCGCGGGCGAGCTCACTCGACTCGGGCTCCTCCATCGCGAGGATCCGGCCGGCCGCCTCCACCACGGTCACCTCGACGCCGAACCGGGCGAACACCTGGGTGAGCTCCAGCCCGATCGCCCCACCGCCGAGCACCAGGATCGAGGCCGGCAGCGTGTCCGCCTCGATCGCCTCGTGGTTCGTCCAGTACGGCGTACCGGCGAGGCCGTCGATCGGCGGTACCACCGGGACGGTACCGGTCGCGATCACGATGCCCCGGGACGCCTCGAACTCGCGGTCACCGGCCTTGACCGTGCGCGGGCCGGTGATGGTGCCGCGCTCGCGCAGGAAGGTGACGCCCTTGTTCACCAGCCGGTCGACCGCGACCTGGTCGTTCCAGTCGTCGGTGGCCTCCTCGCGGATCCGCCGGGCCACCGGCGCCCAGTCCGGCCGCACGGTCGCCGTACCGGCCATGCCGTCCACCCGACGGGTCTCGGCGATCAGGTTGGCGGCCCGGATCATCATCTTGCTCGGGACACAGCCCCAGTACGGGCACTCGCCGCCGACCAGGCGGGGGTCCAGGCCGACCACGGACAGCCCGGCCTCGGCCAGCCGTCCCGCCGTTTCCTCGCCGCCGACACCGAGCCCGATCACGACCACGTCAACCTGTTCAGCCATGCGAACAATCTCGCAGAACCACCGCATCCGGCCAAGCCCACACCCCGTACGTCATCGCGCGGTAAGGACCCGTTCACCGAGGATCACTAGCGTCTCCGGCGGGAGGGAACGGTGGATTTCTCTGGTCTGGGCGACATCAATCTCGAAACGATCATCGCCGCCGTCGCACTGATCGGAACGGCGGTCGCCTGGCTGGTCGACCGGTACGTCCTGCGGCGCAAACGGCTCGTCTACCGGGTCCAGGTGGACGCCCCGATCGGGGTCTACCCGAGTGCCGACAAGACGCAGCGGATGGTCGACGTCGAGGTGCGGCACCAGGGCGCGGTGGTGCAGAACCCGAGCATCGTGCTGCTCCGGCTGGACAACGCCGGCGGGATGGACATCGACCCGCAGGACATGCACGAGAAGGTGTCGTTCGCCTTCCCGGACCGGTCCATCGTCGGGCTGAAGGTGACCGAGGCGCACCCGCAGTCGCTCGGCGAGATGCTGCAGCGCCGGATGGTGCCGGCGAACTACGTCGACACCAGCAAGCTGGTCGTGCCGCGGATCGCGATCAACCGCGGCGACCACTTCAAGTTCCTGCTGGTGCTGTCCGGCACCGGCCGGGGCGTCAGCCACTCCGGGTACCTGGCCGGCGGCTCGACCGGCGGCGGCGTGTACCACGAACCGCGGCCGCGCGGGCCGGGTCGCCGGACGCTGATGTTCGGTGCGATGTCGCTGCTGCTGGTCGGGGCGCTGGTCGCGCTGTTCGTGGTCGACGTCCTGCAGCCGCCGGACAACTGCGCCTCCGGGCAGGTGCGGGTCATCGGGTCGACCGCGGTCGAGTCGACTATGCGCGAAGTGCGGACGGCGTACGCGGCCGAGTGCACCGACGCCGACATCACCATCGCCGCGAACGGCAGCCGCAGCGGCATCCGGACGCTCGAGGAGATGGGTGCCCAGGACGCCGGCGCGGCCGCGAACCTGATCGCGATGTCCGACGGTACGGCGGAGGACGCGCCGGACCTGTCGGGTGAGCCGGTGGCCGTGGTGGTGTTCGCGGTCGCGGTGAACCGGTCGGCGAACGTGTCCGGGCTGACCACCGCGCAACTGCGCGACATCTACGGCGGCCGGGTGACGAACTGGAAGCAGCTCGGCGGCCGGGACCTGCCGATCCGGATGGTCAGCCGGGTCGGCCCGGACTCCGGCTCGCGCCGGGTGTTCCGCGACAAGGTGCTGGCCGGCGACCAGGAGCTCGGCATCTCCTCCGACGACTGCCGGCGTGACGACCCGGTCGCCAGGCACCACCGCTGCGAGGTCGGCACCACCGAGGAGCTGCTGACCCGGGTCAACGAGATCGAGGGCGCGATCGGGTACGGCGAGCTCGGCAGCGCCCGGAAGTACCCGGAGATCACGGTCGCGTCGATCGACGGCGTCGTACCGGACGGAGCGAAGGTGGGTGACGGGACGTACAAGTTCTGGGAGGTCGAGCACGCGTACACGTACAAGACACCCGAGCCCGACTCGCTCACCGCGGCCTTCCTCGACTACCTCCGCTCGGCCCAGGCGCGGCCGGTGCTGGCGCGGGGCGGGCTCGTTCCCTGCAACGATCTGCCGGGTGGTTTCTGCGGTTAGGGTGCAGGCATGTACGTGATCGCGCACCTCAGTGACCCGCATCTCGACGGCTCGGAGGAGGCGCGTTCCCGGCTCCGGCGGATCACGGCGTACCTGCGCTCGTTCCGGCGGCCGGCCGATGTCGTCGTGGTCACCGGCGACCTGGCCGACCACGGCCTCGACGCCGAGTACGCCGAAGTGGCCGCCGAGCTCGCGCTGGACGTGCCGGTGCTGATGCTGCCGGGCAACCACGACGTGAGCGCGCCGCTGCGGGCCGGGCTGGCGGCGTACGTCGACGCCGCCGGCGAAGGTCATCCGGTCCATCAGGTCCGTGAGGTCGGCGACGCGCGGTTCGTCCTGGTCGATTCCACGGTCCCGGGCGAGGACCACGGGTTGCTGTCGAAGGACTCGCTGACCTGGCTGGACGACGTACTGCGGGAGCCGTTCGACGGGCCGGTCTTCGTTGCCTTCCACCACCCACCGATCGCGCTGCACCATCCGGTGATGGACCAGTGGATGCTCCAGGAGCTGGACGCGTTCGAAGCCGTCCTGACCGGCAAGCCGATTACGGCCCTGCTCACCGGACACGTGCACAACGCCGTCGTCACCACCTTCGCCGGCCACCCGGTGCTCGGTGCCCCCGGCATCCGTTCCACCGTTCCGCTCCCCTTCGAGCCCGCCAGTCCCGGCGGTGGCCTGGTCGACACGACGGCGTACCCCGGCTTCGCCCTGCACGTCCACTTTCCCGGCGAGCCGCTGCAGACCTTCTACCGGTTCCCGGTCTGATGACACGCCAGTTCGTGGTCCGTCCGATCGGCCACGTCGAGTCCGTACTGCGGAGTCGTGACGACGCGCCGCGACAGCCGGACGAGGGTGCGCCGAGCGCCTGGCTGGTGTTCGACGAGTCGGTCCGCGACGGGCTGCGCGACCTCGCGCCCGGCGATCGGATCATCGTCATCACCTGGTTCGACCGCGCCGACCGGGAGGTGCTCGCGGTCCATCCTCGCGACGACCGCACCCGGCCCGAGACCGGCGTCTTCAGCACCCGCTCCCCCGACCGCCCCAACCCGCTCGGCCTGCATCCGGTCACCGTCATCGAGACCGCCGGACTCCGCGTCCAGGTCGACCACCTCGAGGCTCTCGACGGCACTCCGGTCGTCGACGTCAAGCCGGTGCTCGGCGACCTCGCCGACCGCTAGTTGACCTCAACCTCTGTTGAGGTTCCAGACTGCGATGCGTGACATCGACCAAGGACGAGGTTTCCCGGGCCGGGCGGCGTGAATGGGTCGGACTGGCGGTGCTCGCGCTGCCCGCCTTGCTGGCGTCGCTCGAGCTGACCGTGACGCACCTGGCGTTGCCGTCGATCGCGGCCGACCTGCGGCCGAGCGGCTCCGAACTGTTGTGGATCGTGGACATCTACGCGTTCCTGCTGGCCGGCTCCCTCATCACCATGGGCGCGCTCGGCGACCGCATCGGCCGCCGGCGGTTGCTGCTCGGCGGTGCCGCCGTGTACGGCGTCGCCTCGGTGCTGGCGGCATACTCCGTGAATCCCGCGATGCTGATCGGCACCCGGGCGCTGATGGGGATCGCCGGGTCGACCTTGATGCCCTCGGTGGTCTCGCTGGTCGCGTCGATGTTCAAGGACGAGCGGCAACGCGGGGTCGCGATCGGCATCGTGATCGCGAGCGTGTCCGGCGGTACGGCGATCGGTCCGCTGGTCGGAGGCTGGTTGCTCGACAACTTCTGGTGGGGCTCGGTGTTCCTGGTCGGCGTACCGGTCATGGCGGCGCTCCTGGTCGCCGGTCCGCGACTTCTCCCCGAGTACCGCGCGCCCGGCAGCAGGCCGCTGGATCCGGTCAGTGCGGCGCTGTCACTGGCCGCGATCCTGCCGGTTGTCTACGGCCTGAAGCAGATCGCCGCGGACGGGTTCGCCTGGCGATTGATCGGTGCGATCGCGGCCGGCCTCATACTCGGCCTCGTGTTCCTCCGGCGGCAGCGGCGACTGGCGGACCCGATGGTCGACCTCGCGTTGTTCGCGAGCCGCGCGTTCAGTGCGTCCGCGATCGCTCTGGCGCTGGCGATCTTCGTGCTCTGGGGCGTCACCTACGCGGTCGCCCAGTTGCTCCAGCTCGCGCACGGCCTGGATCCGCTGACCGCCGGCCTGTGGACCGCTCCGTCGGCCGCCGGGACGATCGCCGGATCCCTGCTCGCGCCGCGCCTGGCCCAGCGCTTCGCCCCCGGCGGGGTGATCGCGGCCGGCCTCGTCCTGGCCGTCGCCGGGTTCGTCGTCCTCACGCAGGTCGGTCCGCTCTGGTTGCTGGTGACCGGCACGATCGTCATCTCGGCCGGGCTGGCGCCGACGATGGCGCTCGCCACCAACCTGATGATCGGCGCCGCCCCGGCCGAGCGAGCCGGCGGCGCGGCCGCGATCTCGTCGACCGCACCCCAACTCGGCGGCGCGCTGGGCATCGCGTTGCTCGGCAGCCTGATCACCGCGGTCTACCGCGACCGACTCGGTCACGACACCGAGCTGACCCGGGAGGCCCTCGGTTCAGCGGCTGCCCAGGAGGCCTTCACCACCGGCTTCCAGGTCTCGGCCGGCGTGAGCGCCGTACTGCTCCTCGTCACCGCCGCCGGCGCGGTGAGGTTCCTGCCGCGATGAGCCGCGGATGTAGAGCAGTTGGGCGACCTCGCGCCAGACCGGGGTGTCCTGTGGTGGTTCGCGGAACTGGTCGATGACCAGGCCGGCCGCCGTGAGGCTGTTGACGTAGGTGCTGAGGGTTCGGTGATAGGCGCCGACCGGCAGCGCGTTGCGGTGCGCGCCCGGGCCGTCCCAGTAGCCCTCGACGAAGTACTTCCCGACCGTACGCCGGACGCTCTGGTCCACGTGGTCGACCAACTCGCCCGTGGCCGGCGCCTTGAAGCACGGATGCGTGATCGACACGACGAACCAGCCGCCCGGCCGCAGTACCCGGGCCATCGACCGCAGCGCGTCGTCGAGATTCGGGATGTCCATCAGCGCCATGTAACAGACGACACCGTCGAACGAGTCGTCCGCGAGCCCCTCCAGGGTGTGCGCGTCACCCTGCTGGTACGTGATGGCGAGAGACGTCTCGTGTGACCGCGCCTTCTCGATCAGCTTTCCGGACAGGTCGACACCGGTGACGACCGCTCCGCGCGCCGCCAGGAAGCGGGCTTCGCGGCCTTGGCCGCAGGCGACCACGCACACGCGCTGACCGGCGACGTCGCCGATCAGTTCGGTGAACGTCGGGTCGTCGAGGGCCGCGCCGGCTCCGACCCACTCGTCGTACTCGGCCGCGACATCGTCGTACGAAGCTGTCATGTGGTGCTCACGAACGGGCGCGCCCTACGGTTCCGTCCTTCTGCCGTCAGGAGACGGCCGGCTTGCCGAACTCCCAGTGCCACGGCTCTTCGCGAGAGCCACCCTGGTCGGCCCAGGCCGGGTGCACCCACCCGAACTTGCTCGCCTGCGACTTCATCCACTGGTACTGCGCGGTGCCGAAGCGGTCCACGCCACCGCACAGGTCGACGGCCACACCCCAGCCGTGGTTCGACGTGCCAGGCAGCGCCGCCAGCGACGGCTTCCGGGAGTACAGGCTGACCTGGGACGAGTACGAGCGGTACGAGTCGGTGATGCACAGCGACCTGCCGAACTCCGCCCGGTAGGCCCGAGCCAACTGCAGGTACGCCGCGGCCGCGTCACACCTCAGCAGGTGACCGGATCCGACCGCACACAACTTGCTGGCCGGGATCATGCCGTTGCTGTAGCCACCCCAGCCGACGGTCGCGCTGCCGGTCGCGAGGAACGGCATCGGGTTCACCGGATCGCCGCCCAACCGGACCTCGAAGTGCAGGTGCGGACCCGTCGAGTTGCCTTCCGAGCCGACGGCACCGATCCGCTGCCCGGCGGTCACCTGACTGCCGTCGGCCACGTCGACCGAGCTGAGGTGTGCGTAGAGGGTTTCCAGCCCGTTGCCGTGGTCGATGCGCACCAGATTCCCCGCCCAGGCCGGGTGCTCGACCCGCACGACGCCGGAGGTCACCGCGCGGACCGCCGTACCGACGGCGGCCGGGAAGTCCTGACCGGTGTGGTACCCGGTCGACCACAGCGAGCCGGCCTGGCCGTACGACGTACCGATCTCGTAGGTGCCCTCGGCCAGCGGCCACGTCCAGGAGCCCGTAGCGACGTTGTACGACGTCGCCGTGTTGCCGCACCGGAACGCGTACGCCTCCGACGTCGCCACCGGGGCGACCTGGGCCTTCACCGGCTTGCCGAGCGTCGGCCGCAGGGCGGCGTACAGGTTGTCCGGGACCCTGGTGACGACGACCGCACCCTTGGACTCGTCCGCGGCGATCATCTCGTTGTTGTCCAGGGCGACGCCGATGTGCACCAGGCCGAGCGTCTTGCTGCCCATGACGAGCAGGTCGCCGGGCTGGACCTGGGAGGCCGGGACCGCCTGGTACTCCGGGTAGACCTTGCCGACCAGGTTCGGCAGCGTGGTGTACGGCTGCCAGGCGACCCGGGCCGCGCCGAGGCAGCCGTAGCTGCCGGGGCCGGTCGCGGCGACGCCGTACGGCTTGCCGAGCAGGCTGAACGCCTGGTTCACCGCCCGGATCGTCTCGGCCGACAGCACCTTCGCCGTCCGCGTGCCCTGGACCAGCGCGGCCGCGCCGGGCACCGGCGCGCCGGCGCGCGTCAACGGCACCAGACCGGCGGGCAGCCTGGCCGGGTTCTTGAGTACGGCGGCCGCCGGCGGCGTGATCTTGGCCGTCGTCAGCTCGGTCAGGTACGCCTGCCAGCGGGCCAGGGCCTGCTGGTTCCGCGCGACCTGCAGTTGCTTGGACAACGCCGAGGCGCCGTCGAGATCGGCGTACTGGCTCTCCATCATCAAGGTGGCGTCGGCCGCGCGCTGCTGAACCTCCTGGCTCAGCTGCTTGGCCTTGGCCGCGGCCGCGTCCGCGGCGGCGCGCTTGCTCGCGGCCTCCGCCTTCGCCCGGCCGGCCGCGTTCTCGGCCGCCATCGCGGTCTGGTACTGCGAGACCTGCGTGCTGCCCAGCTGCTGAATCGCGGTCTGCCGGTCGGCGATCTCCTGCAGGTTCTCCGCGATCGGGGCGAGCGACCAGAGCATCGACTCGGCGCCCATCACGGTCGGGATGCCGGTCTGGTACGCCTGCACGGTCAGCAGGCCGAGGCGCCGGCGCTCCTCGTCCGCCTTGCCCTTCGACGTGGTCGCCGAGGTCTCCGCCTGCTTCGCCGCGGCCTCGGCGGTCTGCGCCGCCTGCAGCGCGTTCGTGTACGCGATGGTCGCCTTGGCGAAGTCGGCCTGGACCGCGGCCGCCTCGGCCTGGAGCTGCTCGAGGGAGCGGTTCACGTCCGTCACGGACGCCGGTGGCGGCGGGGTCGGGTCGTCGGCGTACGCGGGCAGCGCGAACGCCGCCAGCAGTGTGCCGAGTGCCGCGAACCGCAGCCCCCGACGGCTCCCCACAACCATCAGGCCCCCATCGTCGATCGCCTCACGCGCGCAGAGGGTAGCGGCCACCGCGCGTCCCCAGCCTAGGCGGCGATCGGTTCCCACGAAACCCCGCTCACGGACCGTGACCGAATCGGGTCCCGGGCGGCCTGATCGTGACTGCCGGAGGGCGCGCTCGGTGACTCCGGTCACGCTCGCGGGCCGGCGCCGCACCACCGCTCCGATCCGCTGGTCCGACCCATTAAAGTTCACTTCATGGCCTCGCACTTTGACGTTGTTGTCCTCGGCGCGGGTCCGGGTGGGTATGTCGCGGCGATCCGCGCCGCCCAGCTCGGGCTCAAGACCGCCATCATCGAGAAGAAGTACTGGGGCGGTGTCTGCCTGAACGTGGGCTGTATCCCGTCCAAGGCGCTGCTGCGCAACGCCGAACTGGCGCACATCTTCCGCGCGGACGCGAAGACGTTCGGCATCAGCGGCGACGTCAGCTTCGACTTCCCGACCGCCGTCCAGCGCAGCCGCAAGGTCGCCGACGGCCGGGTCAAGGGCGTCCACTTCCTGATGAAGAAGAACAACATCACCGAGTTCGACGGCTGGGGCAGCTTCGTCGACGCGAACACCCTCGACGTCAGCCTCAACGACGGGAACTCCGAGACCGTCACCTTCGACCACTGCATCATCGCCACCGGCGCGACCACCAAGCTGCTGCCGGGCACCCAGCTGAGCGAGCGGGTGGTGACCTACGAGGAGCAGATCCTCACCGAGGAGCTGCCGGGCTCGATCGTCATCGCCGGCGCCGGCGCGATCGGCGTCGAGTTCGCCTACGTGCTGGCCAACTACGGCGTGAAGGTCACCATCGTCGAGTTCCTCGACCGGATCGTGCCGCTCGAGGACGCCGAGGTCTCCAAGGAGCTGGCCAAGGCGTACAAGAAGCTCGGCGTCGACGTCCTCACCTCCACCCGGGTGGACGCGATCGACGACTCCGGCGAGAAGGTCAAGGTCACCGTCACCGGCAACGACGGCAACCAGCAGACGCTGGAGGCCGACAAGGTGATGCAGGCGATCGGCTTCCAGCCGCGCGTCGACGGCTACGGCCTGGACAAGATCGGCGTCAAGCTGACCGAGCGCGGCGCGATCGAGGCCGACGGCTTCCTGCGCACCAGCGTGCCGAACATCTTCGCCATCGGCGACGTGAACGCGAAGCTGATGCTCGCGCACGCGGCCGAGGCCCAGGGCGTGATCGCGGCCGAGACCATCGCCGGCGTGGAGACGATGGAGCTCGATCACGTGATGATCCCGCGGGCGACGTTCTGCCAGCCGCAGGTGGCCAGCTTCGGCTACACCGAGGAGCAGGCCCGCGAGCAGGGGTACGACGTCAAGGTCGCGAAGTTCCCGTTCACCGCGAACGGCAAGGCGCACGGCCTCGGCGACCCGACCGGCTTCGTCAAGGTGATCAGCGACGCCAAGTACGGCGAGTTGCTCGGCGCCCACCTGATCGGCCCCGAGGTCACCGAGCTGCTGCCGGAGCTCACGCTCGCGCAGAAGTGGGACCTGACCACCAAGGAGCTGGCCCGCAACGTGCACGCCCACCCGACCCTCAGCGAGGCCCTCCAGGAAGCCTTCCACGGCCTCGAGGGGCACATGATCAACTTCTGAACCACCGGCGGCCGACGGCGGCAGATCCTTCGCGGATCTGCCGTCGTTCCGTTACGAGGCGTTCCGTGGGATTGCCTGACCCCTCACGTACGCTGGGGGCGTGGCCGAGAAGAGGGGTGGTCCCGACCGCACTGATCACAACATCACGCTGGACGCTGAGGACGACCGGTGGGAGTGGCGGCGGCGGATACGGGCGGATCCGAAGAAGCATCTGATCTACCGGATCGGTGTCGGTGTGGTGGGCGGGTTGCTGCTCATCGCCGCACCGTTGACCGGGTGGCTGCCCGGTCCGGGCGGTATCCCCCTGTTCATCCTGGGGCTCGCCGTACTGTCCAGCGAGTTCGAGTGGGCCCAGCGGCTGCTCTACCGGGTCAAGGACTGGGTCACGGTGTTCACCACCTGGACCGCCAAGCAGCCCGCCTGGCTGAAGGCCCTCGGCACCCTCGCCCTCTTCCTCTGCGTCCTGGTCGCGATCTGGCTCTACCTCGCCGTCCTCGGCGTCCCCGGCTGGTTCCCCGACTCCTGGGAAACCTTCCTCCACAAGCTGCCCCTACTGGACGACTGAGTAGTTGTCGAGTTCAATCAGCTCGCTCACCGTGTTCCCGAGCTGGAGCATCCGGTTGAGCAGGAACGGCTGGGACAACAGCCGGTTCCGTGCCGCGATGCCGAATCGGGTGCCAGGGGCAAGGAACTTCCCGGTGCGGCTGCCGCCGGACTGCGTCTTCGCCACCGGCTTGCGCAACCGCTCCTCGTAACGCCGGTACGCCGCTCGGTAGTCGCCGCCCGAGGTGGCGAGCTCCCCGGCCAGGACGTACGCCGCGACGACCGCCGTACTGGTGCCCATGCCGCCGACGGTGGCGCCGTAGCCGGCGTCGCCGAGGAGCACGACCCGGCCGGCGGACCAGCGATCCACATCGACCCGGCTGATCGAGTCGAAGTACACGTCTGTTGCCGTCGGCAACCCCGCGAGCAACTCCGGCACGTGCCAGCCGAGGCCCGCGAACGCGGCCACGACGATCGCCTTCTGCTGCTCGCGATCCCGGCGGTCGTACGGCAGTTCCGGCGACCTGAACACGACCATCGCGCCCGCCCGGGCCGGATCCCGCCGGTCCGCGCCGACGCTCGCCAGCCTGCCGGGCACGTTGTACATCAGCGCGTCGGTGCCGATCCCGAGCGTGTTCGGCAGGTCCCAGCAGGCGATGTAGTACCCGAGATGGCGGACGTAGTCCTTCTCCGGCCCGAACGCCAGCCGGCGCACGATCGAGTGCATCCCGTCCGCCCCGATCACCACGTCGTACGTCTCCTCGATCCCGCTCTCGAACCGCACGTCCACCCCGCCGGCGTGCTCGGTCAACCGAGCGATCGAGTCGCCGAACCGGTACGACGCCCGGTCGCGCGAGTGCTCGTACAACACCCGGGACAGATCCGACCGGAGTACCTCCAGGTCTCCCCCGGCGAACTCACCGGGCAGGTGCAGGAGTTGCCGGCCGTGCTCGTCCACGAAGCGCATCGGACTGCCGCCCGTCTGCCGGGCCTGTAGCTCCTCGAGCACCCCCATCCGGGACAGCACCTCGCGATTCACCGACCCGCGGAAGTCCACGGCGTACCCGCCCTCGCGCAGGGCCGGGGCGAGCTCGACCACCGTCACGTCGTACCCGTACCGCCCGAGCCAGCACGCCACCGCGGGACCGGCCACGCTCGCCCCCGACACCAGAACCTTCATCCCCTGACCTCCGTCGGCGTAATTGTGTCCATTAGACACAGTGATGTGTATGGTAGACACAGTTGAGGGCGATCGGAAAGGACGGCGATGACGGAGCTGCTCTGGGGCGGGCACCAACCCCGCGGCCGCGGGCCCAAGCCGGTGATCACGTTGGCGGCCGTGGCCGAGGCCGGGATCCGGATCGCCGACACCGAGGGCCTCGACGCGGTCTCGATGCAGCGGGTCGCCGACGAGCTGCCGGTGACGAAGATGGCGCTCTACCGGCACGTCCCCGGCAAGGCCGAGCTGGTCGCGGTCATGAGCGACCTGGCCATCGGTCCGCCGCCCGAGCACGACCCCATGCCGTGGCGGGCCGCGCTGAAAACCTGGGCTCTCGACCTGTACGCCGCCTTCGCCGCGCACCCGTGGCTGCTGCGGTCCACGATCGGCCGCCGGCTGCTCGGGCCGAACGAGCTCACGTGGATGGAGCACGGCCTGGCCGCCCTGACCGACTCGGGCCTGGACGGCGGCGAGCAGTTCGACTCGATCCTGCTGCTCAGCAGCCACGTCCGGAACCTGGCCCAGCAGACCCTCGACACCGGGCTGACGGAGGCCCACCTCAACCAGGCCTTCGCGGAAATTCTCGCCACCGAGGCCGACCGCTTCCCCAGCCTGGCCGCGGCGATGCGGACCGCCGGACGTCAGGACCAGGGACTGGAGTTCGGCCTCGACCGCATCCTCGACGGTCTCGAGCTGCACCTCAGCGCGGTGAGGGGCTGAGTTTGCGGGCGTTGAAACGTTGTCGGTAGGTCGTCGCGGTCAGGCCGTAGTGGGACTTGAATCGGCGGGCGAAGTAGTTCTGGTCGGGCCAGCCGACGGACTCGCCGATCCGGGCGATCGGGAGGTCGGTGTGCAGCAGCTGGTCGGCCGCGAGCTCGACCCGGTGCCGGTTCAGGTACGCGATCGGCGGCAGCCCGGTCGCGGACTTGAACAACCGGACCAGGTACCCCGGCGCGAGGTGCAGCGCGTTCGCCAGATCGGTCAGCATCCACTGCCGCGCCGGGTCCGCCTCCATCATCCGCATCGCGTCCAGTACGGCGGGATGCGTCTGCTCGCCGAGGTCGTCCTGCTCGACCACGACCCGGGCGAGACAGCTGAGGTAGAGCGACAGCCAGCCGATCACGTCGCCGCGATGCCGGCTCAGTGACTGGTTGCGCAGCTGCCGCAGCTCTTCCAGGTGCTCGAGACCTTCCTTGAACTCCGGCGGCTCGAGTCTGGACGTCAGCATCCCTCGGCGCTGGGCCGAGAACGGCCCGGTCCACAACAGGTATCCCAGCAAGGGATCCTCGCGGGTCCACGCCAGCTCACGCTGCACCAGGCCGGCCGAGAAGCAGCAGTTGTAGACCTGCAGTCCGCGGCATTCGTCGTACTGGTGCCAGACTCCGGGGCGGAGCAGGATGACGTCGCCGACCTCGAGTCGCTGGCGGCCGGCCAGGCTGTGGTGGACCCCTTCGCCACCGGTGATCAGCGCGATCTCGAAGAAGCTGTGGGTGTGCAGGGGATGCGTGTTCTCGTGCAGGTGCGGACCCGCGTGCACCAGCGTCCCTTCGACGAAGTGCAGCAGCGTTCCGGTATGGGTCACCGGCTCGTCGGCCATGCCTCACGATACGGGCCGAGGTGCGTTTTGTGCTACCACGAGTGCACATCGGGCTAGCCCCTGGCGATTGGCACCTTCAGGATCGGGGGACAGGCGAAACGTCCTCGCCGTCAATCCGGAACAGACCGAGGCCCTTCGTCACAGCAGCCAATGAATCGTTTCACACGCCGGTTGGAGTCTCATGTCGAACCTCGCCGCACCCACCCGTCTCCGCTTCGAGCACCGCACCGATTCCGGGCCCGTGCTGGGCATCGGTACCGCGACGCCCCGGCTGTCGTGGCAGATCCCGACCGCCGACGCCGGGTTCACGCAGACGGCGTACGAGGTGGGGATCCGGACCGGTACGGCGGAGCAGGTGTACACCGTCCAGTCCCCCGACCAGGTCCTCGTCCCCTGGCCGGGCGACCCGCTGACGTCGCGTCAGGCGGCCGAGGTCCGCGTCCGGGTCCGCGACACCGAGGACTGGAGCGATTGGAGTGAGCCCGCGACGGTCGAGGCCGGTCTGTTCAGCGCCTCCGACTGGACCGCGCGGTTCGTCAGCCCGCGGGACAACCGCAACGGCTCCCCCGCTCCCCTGATCGCCGGTCAGCTCGACCTTCCCGGTGACGTGGTGAAGGCCCGCCTCTACTCCACGGCCTACGGCATCTACTTCCCGGAGCTCAACGGCGAGCGCGTCGGCGACGAGGAGCTCGCCCCCGGCTGGACGGCGTACCAGGCGCGGCTGCGCTACCAGACGTACGACGTGACCGCGCTCGTCCGGTCCGGTGAGAACCGGCTCGAGTTCCTGGTCGGCAACGGCTGGTACCGCGGCCGGCTCGGCTTCCACGGCAAGAACGCCTTGTACGGCGAGCGCCTCGCCGTCCTCGCCCAGCTCGAGGTCACCACCGCCGACGGCCAGGTGCACACCTTCGGCAGCGACGACACCTGGACCGCCCGCGAGAGCGCCGTCACCGCCGACGACATCTACGACGGTCAGCGCACCGATCTCCGCCGGACGCCTGGTGAGGCCGTCGGAGTCGACGTACTCGACGCCGACCTGAGTGGGCTGGTCGCGCCGGACGGGCCGCCGGTGCGGATCACCGAGGTCGTGCCCGCGGTCGAGCTCAGTACGTCCCCGTCGGGGGGGACCCTGGTCGACTTCGGCCAGAACCTCGTCGGCCGGGTCCGGCTGAAGGTCCGCGGCGGCGCCGAGGGCGACGAGATCGTCCTGCGGCACGCCGAAGTGCTCGAGAACGGCGAGCTCGGCGTCCGCCCGCTGCGGACCGCCAAGGCGACCGACACCTACGTGCTCGCCGGGCCCGACGAGGTCACGCTCGACTCGCCGCTCACCTTCCACGGCTTCCGCTACGCCGAGGTGACCGGGGTCGACGACCTCCAACTCGCGGATCTCGAGGCCGTCGTGGTCGGCTCCGACCTGCGCCGGACCGGCTGGTTCGAGTCCTCGAGCGAACTGCTCAACCGCTTCCACGAGAACGTCGTGTGGGGCATGCGCGGCAACTTCGTCGACGTCCCCACGGACTGCCCGCAGCGCGACGAGCGGCTCGGCTGGACGGGTGACATCCAGGTCTTCTCCCCCACGGCGAGCTTCCTGTTCGACACCGCCGGGTTCCTGTCCAACTGGCTGGCCGACCTCGCGGTCGAGCAGCAGAAGGACGGCTCGGTGCCGTTCGTCGTCCCGGACATCCTCCGGCACAACGGGCCGGCCACGGCCGCCTGGGGTGACGCGGCAACGATCGTGCCGTGGGTGATCTACGAGCGCTCCGGTGACGCCGCCCTGCTCGCTCGGCAGCTGCCGAGTATGCGCGCCTGGGTGGACCGGATGGTCGAGCTGGCCGGCGACGACCTGCTGTGGTCCGGCGGGTTCCAATTCGGCGACTGGCTCGACCCGACGGCGCCGCCGGACAACCCGTTCCGCGCGAAGGCCGACCCGGACGTGCTCGCCACCGCGCACCTGGCCCGCTCGGCCGAGGTCGTCGCCAAGGCCGCGGAGGTCGTCGGTGACGCCGAGCTGGCGCGTGAGTACGGCGACCTGGCCGCCCGCGTCCGGCAGGCGTTCGCGGCCGAGTACACCACCGAGGGCGGTCGCGTATTGAGCGACGCGGCAACCAACTACGCCCTCGCCCTCCAGTGGGCGCTGCTGCCGGCCGAGAACCAGCGCAAGCGCGCCGCCGAACGCCTCGCCGACCTGGTCCGCACCGCCGGCTTCCGGATCAGCACCGGATTCGTCGGTACGCCGCTGATGGCCGACGCGCTGGCCGATTCCGGACATCCTGACCTCGCGTACCGGCTCCTGCTAGAGACAGGCTGCCCCTCCTGGCTGTACGCAGTGACCATGGGTGCCACGACGGTCTGGGAACGCTGGGACAGCATGCTGCCCGACGGCAGCATCAACCCCGGCCAGATGACGTCGTTCAACCACTACGCCCTCGGCGCGGTCGCGGACTGGATGCACCGCCGCGTCGCCGGCCTGGCCGCGGGCGACCCCAGCTACCGCACGATCGTGGTCCGACCGCTGTACACCGCGCACCTCACGAGCGCGTCGGCCAAGCACCTCACGCCGTACGGCGAAGCCGCGGTCTCGTGGAGCCGGTCCGGCGGACAGGTCCGGCTCAGCGTGACCGTGCCGGTCGGCGCGCGGGCGCAGGTCGACGTACCGGGTGCGGACGCGCCGGTCGAGGTCGGTCACGGGACGCACGAGTGGACCGCCGACGACCCGGCCGCGGAGACCCCGGCACTGCCGGCCGACCCGAGCATCCGGCAACTGATGGACCACGAAGCGAGCTGGGCCGAGATCGTTGCCGCCGCCAAGGACAACGACATCGTCGCCGACGACGCCGAGCTCGCGGCCAAGCTCGAACGACACCTCGACCGGCCGGCGAGCCGGCTGGTCGAAGCCGTCAGCCCGCGCGACTTCGGCCCCAGCGCCGAGGCCCTGCAGGCCAAGCTCGACGCACTCCTCGAGACCACCTGACCCGACCCACCGACCCCCGCCCCGCTGCAGATGCCCGGTAGAAACACCCCTTGGAGGTCATGATGACGTTCCGCCCAGGTAAGGGAGGACTGGCCGTCCTCGCGGTCTGTTCGCTCGCGCTGACCGCGTGCAGCGCGGGCAGCCTCGGTTCCAGTGACGACTCGGGCGGTGGCGGCTCGGTCGAGATCACCTACCTGATCGGCAATCAGGAGCAGGATCTCAAGGAGGCCCAGCAGCTCAGCAAGGATTTCACCGCCAAGAATCCGGGCATCACGATCAATCTGGAGACGCGGCCGGCCGGCAGCGAGGGCGACAACATCGTCAAGACCCGGCTGTCCACCGGCGACATGACCGACGTGTTCGCCTACAACACCGGGTCGCTGTTCCAGGCGATCGCCCCGGACAAGAACCTCACCTCGATCAACGACGAGCCGTACATCGGCGACCTGGACGAGAACTTCAAGAAGACGGTGACGTCGGGCGACAAGGTGTACGGCGTCCCGTCCGGCGGGTTCATGGGCGGCGCGGTCCTGTACAACATCCCGGTCTACACCAAGCTCGGGCTGCAGGTGCCGACGACCTGGGCCGAGTTCATGGCCAACAACGCCAAGATCAAGGCGGCCGGCGGCGGGGTGGCGCCGGTGATCCAGACGTACGGCGAGACCTGGACCTCGCAGCTGTTCGTCCTCGGCGACTTCCACAACGTGGCCGCCACCGAGCCGGACTTCGTCGACAAGTACACCAAGAACCAGGCGAAGTACGCGACCTCGCCGTCGGCGCTGAAGGGCTTCGAGCACACCCAGCAGGTGCACGACCTCGGTTACCAGAACAAGGACTTCGCCTCGGCGAAGCTGCCGGACGGCCTGAAGATGCTTGCCACCGGCAAGGGTGCGCACTACCCGATCCTGTCCGGGGTGGTCAACGACATGATCGCGACCAACCCGAACGCGGCCAAGGACGTCGGCCTGTTCGCGCTGCCTGGTGACGACGCGAGCAAGAACGGCCTGACCGTCTGGACGCCGGGTGGCATCTACATCCCGAACACCACCACCGGCGACAAGCTGGAGGCGGCGAAGAAGTTCCTGGCCTTCGTGGCCAGCCCCGACGGCTGCAAGTCGCTCGCCAGCGCGGGCGTGCCCACCGGGCCGTACGCCGTCGAGGGGTGCGAGCTGCCGGCCGACGTACCGCAGTCGATCAAGGACATGCAGCCGTACCTGGACAAGGAGGGTGGCTCGAGCCTGGCGCTGGAGTTCCTGTCGCCGGTCAAGGGCCCGTCGCTGGAGCAGATCACCGTCGAGGTCGGCTCCGGCATCCGCAAGGCCAAGGACGGCGCGGCCCGCTACGACGAGGACGTGAAGAAGCAGGCGCAGCAACTGGGACTGGCGGGCTGGTGAGGTCCAGTGACCATTACCTCGGCTCGGCCGAAGTCCCGGAGTGACTCGACCCCGGCCGCGCAGGCGGCCGGGAAGAGGTTCTACACGCCGTACTCGTTCTGGTTCTACCTGCCCACGGCGCTGCTCTACAGCGTGCTGTTCCTGATCCCGACGTTCGCGTCCTTCTACTACAGCCTGACCCGGTGGACGCTGTTCGACTCGAAGTTCATCGGGTTCGACAACTTCGTGATGTTCTTCCAGGAGCCGGCGCTGGTCAAGGGCTTCACGAACACGCTGATCTTCGCCGTGGTGACGTCGGGGTCGAAGGTGGTCCTCGGGCTGCTGCTCGCCGTCCTGCTGACCTCGCGGATCGTCGGCCGCGGGTACCTGCGGTCGGTGGTGTTCTTCCCGGTGCTGGTCAGCACGATCGGGGTCGGCATCACCTTCACCGTGCTGATGAATCCCGACCGCGGCATCATCAACGGCGCGCTCGCCGTGTTCGGCATCGACGGTCCCGGGTGGCTGACCGACCCGCAGTGGGCGCTGATGTCGATCGCGCTGGTCGACGTCTGGAAGGGCGTCGGGCTGGCGACGCTGATCTACATCGCCGGCATCGTCTCGATCCCGCGCGAGTACATGGAGGCCGCGCGCGTGGACGGCGCGGGCGCCTGGGAGTCGTTCCGGCGGATCGTGCTGCCGCTGTGCAAACCGGCCACCGTCACCGTCGTCATCCTGTCGCTGATCGGCGGCCTGCGGTCGTTCGAGCTGATCTGGGCGATGACGCGCGGCGGTCCCGGGTTCACCTCGGACGTGATCGCGTCGGTGATCTACAAGCAGTACCAGGCCGGGTTCTACGGCCTGTCGACCGCCGGCAACGTGATCCTGTTCCTGGTGGTCACCGCGATCGTCCTGCCGCTGAACTGGTTCCTGAACCGCAAGGAGGTGGACCTGTGAGCACCGCGGAGCTCGTCAACCACAAGCCGGGCCGCAGCTACCTGCTGAGCGCGGTCGCGATCGTCTCCTCGATCGTGGTGTTCGTCATCCCGTTCGCCTTCATCGCACTGACGGCGGTGAAGGACCGGCAGCAGGCGGCCGACCTCGACTTCTCCTGGCCGCACCAGTTCCGGATCGTGCAGAACTTCATCGAGGTGCTCGAGGCCCGCGACTACATGCTGGTGATCGCCTTCATCAACAGCACGATCCTGACCGTGGCCAGTGTGACCGGCATGGTCGTCCTGGCGGCGATGGCCGGGTTCGTCCTGCAACGGCGCAAGAGCCGGTGGAACCCGTTCATCAACTTCCTGGTGCTGTCCGGGCTGATCATCCCGCCGGCCGTTGTACCGACGATCTGGGTGCTGCAGAAGCTCGGACTGTTCCGGACGATGCCGGGGTTGATCCTGATCGAGATCGCGTTCGGGTTGTCGTTCTGCATCCTGCTGTTCCGGGCGTTCGTCGCGACCATCCCCCGCGAGCTCGACGAGGCCGCGATCATCGACGGGGCCGGGCCGTTGCGGTTGTTCTTCCGGGTGATCTTCCCGCTGCTCAGATCGGTGATCATCACCGTCGTGGTGGTGCAGTCGGTGAACGTGTTCAACGACTTCGTGAACCCGCTGTACTTCCTGCCGGGAGACAAGAACGCAACCGTCCAGCTGACCTTGTACAACTTCCAGAGTCAGTTCAGCACGCAGTACAACCTGCTGTTCATGAACATCCTGCTGATCACGATCCCGCCGCTGATCATGTTCCTGTTCTTCAACCGGCAGATCGTCGCCGGGATGACGTCCGGAGCCGTCAAGGGCTGACCCCACCGGGGTCCTCGCACTCCCGCGAGGACCCCGGTCCCGGGTCAGACGTTCGCGTAGTACGCCTCGACCGCCTCGTGGTCGACCGAGCTGTCGGGCTTGATGCCGAGCGCCTCGTAGTGCTTGCGCCGGGCCCGCATGTCCGCGAGCAGGATGGCCCGGGCGTGTACGGCGACCTCGTCGGCGACCTCGGCGGGTACGACGATCACGCCGTCGTCGTCGCAGCCGACCATGTCGCCGGGGTTCACCTGGGTGCCGCCGCAGGAGATCGTGGTCTGGGTCTCGACCACCTTGATCCGGCCCGGGATGATCGTGCGGCCGCGCGACCGCGAGCAGATCGGCGTCCGCTGGGCGACGATCTCGGCGGTGTCGCGGCAGTACCCGTCGGTGATGATCCCGGACGCGCCGGCCTTGACCGCGCCCATCCCGTTCTCCGAGCCCCAGAAGCCGACCTCGCGGCCGCCGCCCGCGTCCATCACCACGACGTGACCGGGCTCGAGGTCACCCGGCAACTTGACGTTGCCGGTCTCCTCGAACCAGATCCGGTGCGCCTCGACGATGTCCTGGGTGCTCTCCAGCTTCCACATCGGCCGGTTGGACGGCACCGCCCGGATGGTGGCCGCCTTGCCCCAGAACTTCATCCCGAGCCACAGTGGCCGGACATCGGGCGACATCAGGCCGATGTCGAAGTACCCGATGCCGTCGAGTGCGTCGGCCACGTCCACCACGCGCAGATGCTGGTACAGGCTGGACAGGTCGTTCGGGTTCGCAGTTTCCGTCATCAGGTCTGACCCTTCGTTCGGTAGTAGTGAGCGGCGGTGCCTCCGAGCACCGCCGCGAGCTCGTCAGGCCCCGCCACGCTCCGCTCGACCGTCGAGCGGAGCGCCGACCAGGCCTCCTGGTACGACGCTTTCAGCAGGACCACCGGCCAGTTCGAGGCGAGCATCAGCCGGTCGGCGCCGAAGCACTCGACCGCCCAGCCGACATAGCGGCCGATGTCGTCCGGCCACGCCGGCAGCGCGGTGAGCAGGTCGATGCCGAGTGACACCTTCAGCGCCACCCGCGGGCAATCGGCCAGCCGGCGGAGTTGACTGGCCCACGGCTCCCATCCGCCGGTGTCGATCGGCGGCCGACCGAGGTGGTCGACCACGATCCGCAACTCCGGCACCGCCTCGGCGAGCGCGACGACAGCAGCCGTCTGCTCGGCCGTCACCGGTACGACGTCCCAGCTCATGCCGGCCGCCGCGAGGTCGGTGAACAACGCGATCGAGTCCGGCGTGTTCAGCCAGTCGAGCGGATCGCGTCCGACCAGGCACCGGACCCCGTTGAACCCGCTGCCGATCCGCTTCCACTCCGCCCTGGCCGCGGCGGCGTCCGGCAGCGGCAGCCAGCCGACGACCGCACCGACGTACGGCGCCTCGGCGGCGTACTGGAGCAGCCGGTCGTTCTCCGCCGGCTCGTCGACCGACTGGATCAGGACTGTCTGATCGACACCGGTGGCGGTCAACTCGGCGGCCAGGTCGTCCGGCGTGTAGTCGCGGGCGATCGCACCGTGCCGGTCGTCCCGCCACGGCTGCTCCTGCGCGGCCACCCGCCAGAAATGGTGGTGCGCGTCGACGACCGTCATCGTCCCTCCCACTCGGCTCGTTGTTTGTTCAGAAAGGCCGCCACACCCGCCTGGAAGTCGCGGCTCCCGTAGACGGTCGCGAGTACGTCGTCCGCCTCGGCGTCAGGTCCGTCCCGCAGGACCCGCCGCTCGATCTCCTTCAGCGACGCGAGCGTGAGCGGGGCGTTCGAGCAGATCCGCGCCAGCAGCTCGTCAACGTGCGCGTCGAGCGCGTCCCGTTCGACGACGTCGGCGACCAGACCCGCACTCGCCGCCTCCGTTGCCGAGAGCAAGCGAGCCGTCAGCAGCATGGCCATCGTCCGGCCGGCCCCGAGCCGCTGCTGCAGGCGAGCCAGGACCGCGGGCGGCAGCGTGTTGCCGAGAGTCCGCGCGACCGGTGCGCCGAAGACAGCGTCCGGAGTGGCGACCACGAGGTCGCTGCACGCGGCCAGCGCCAGCCCGGCGCCGACCGCGGGTCCTTCGACGACCGCGACCACCGGCACCCGGATCCGCAGCAGCGAGCCGATCACCCGGCCGACGCGATGCTCGTACTCGACGCCCTGCTCGCCGGTGGTGAAGTCGGTGAACTGCCGGATGTCGGTGCCGGCCGCGAACGCCTCGCCGCCGGCACCCCGGAGTACCACGACCCGGATCCCCGGGGCCCCGGCGACCGTCGGCTCGATCTGCTGCAAGGCGTCGTACATCGGCCAGGTGATCGCGTTCCGCCGACCAGGGTTGGACAGGGTCAGGCGTAGGATTGCGCCGTCACGTTCGACCGCCAGCGAACTCATTCGCCGAGGACCTCCTCGGTGTGCTCGCCGAGCAGAGGTGGGTGCCGCCGGATCCGGGCCGGCGTGCCGCTCATCCGCACCGGCGAGCCGAGCACGCGGACCCGGCCCTCGACCGGGTGGTCGACCTCCTGCACCATGCCGCGGGCGCGGACGTGCGGATCCTCGTCCAGCACGTACCGGTAGTCGCGGATCGGGCCGGCCGGGACACCGGCGCCGAGCAGCAGGGCCACCCACTCGTCGGTGGTCGCGGTCGCCAGCCGCGCCTCCAGTTCGGCGGCGAGGTCGTCGCGGTTCGTCATCCGGTCCGAGTTCGTGACGAAGCGGGGATCGGTCAGCAGGTCGGTGACCTCCAGGGCCGCGCACAGTCGTTGCCATAGGCGCTCGTTGTTCGCGCCCAGGGTCAGGTAGCCGTCCTTGGTCCGCAGCGCCTGGTAGGGCGCCGACATCCGGTTCGCCGAGCCGAGCGGCTGCGGCACGTTCCCGGTCGCCCAGTACTCCGTGGACTCCCACACCGACATCGCCAGGGCGGCCTCGAACAGCGACGTCTCGACGTACTGTCCCTCCCCCGTCCGCTCGCGGGCGTGCACGGCCGAGACGATGCCGAGGGCGCAGAACATGCCGGCGCCGAGATCGCCGACCGGCAGACCACACTTCACCGGCGTGCCGTCCGGCGTACCGGTGATGCTCATGACGCCGGACATGGCCTGCGCGATCAGGTCGTAGCCGGGGCGCTCGGCGTACGGGCCGGTCTGGCCGAAGCCGGAGACGCTGGCGTAGATCAGCCGCGGGTTGCGCGCGGCGAGGGTGTCGTAGTCCACGCCGAGCCGCTTGGTCACGCCGGGGCGGAAGTTCTCCACCACGACGTCGGCGGTCTCGGCCAGCCGGAGGAACGCGGCCAGGTCGTCCGGGTCCTTCAGGTCGAGGCAGACGCTGCGCTTGTTCCGGTTGAGCGCGAGGAAGGCGCGGCTGTCCTCGCCGTGGACGGCGTACCCCCAGGACCGCCGGGTCTGGTCGCCGGTGTGCGGGTTCTCGATCTTGATCACGTCGGCGCCCAGGTCGGCCAGCAGCATGGTGCAGAACGGGCCGGCCATCACCTGGGTGAGGTCGAGCACCCGCAGTCCGTCCAGGGCACCGGTCGTGCCGGCCATCAGCCGCCCAGCCCCGCGTTCGCCTCGGTGAAGAACGACTCGACCGCCTGCTCGACCGTCTTCTTGCCGAACGCGATCTCCTCGTAGGACCGGGTGAAGGTGGACTCGAAGGTCGCCTGGTAGCCCGGCGGGTAGAGGATCGTCGGCGGCTTCTTCGCCACGATCTGCTGGTACAGCGCCAGTTCGCGCTTCTTCAGGTCCGGCAGCTCCGGGTCGTCCAGCTGGGCCTGCAGCACCTTCTGGTTGGTGGCGGCCCCGTTGTCGGACTTGAACACCGCACCGGCCTCCGGATCGTTGGTGAAGAAGTCGATGAAGGCGGCCGCCGTCGGCACGTTGTCACAGTTGGTCGGGATCGCGAACCCCGAGGTGAACATGGCGTTCCCGCCGCCGGACGGGCCGGACGGCATCGGCAGCGTGGTCAGCTTCTGGCCGCCGCCCTTGGTGGCCAGCGTGCCGGAGGCCGGCGTCAGCGCGTTGCCGGGGATGCTGTCGGTCAGCAGCTTGCCCTGGGCGATGAAGCCCTGCTCGGCGCCCTCGGGCTCGTCGGCCTGGGCGTCCGCGCCCATGGTGGTGCCGGCCTTGCGCAGCTTCTCCCACATCGTCCAGTACTCGGCCAGCGACTCCTTGGTGAAGCCGAGCTTGCCGTCGTCGGTGAACAGCTGCTTGCCGTTGGCCAGCTGATAGGCGATGAAGAAGTTCGGCAGGCCGCCCCGCGACCCGGCCGCGAACGTGCCCTGCGGCAGCTTGGCCGAGGCGCGCGTCATCCAGTCCGTGTACTGCGCCCAGGTGTAGTCCTCCGGGGGCAGCCCGACCCCGGCCTGGGTCGCCAGCGTCTCGTTCACGCCGACGGCGTCGTACGCGGCGCCGTACGGGAGGAAGTACAGCTTGCCGTCCGGGCCGCGGCCGGTGTCGACGACCTCCTTCGGGATGTCATCGACCTTGATCGCGCCGGACTCGATCATCGGGTCGAGCGGCAGCAGCACCTTGCGCTTGGTGTAGTCGTTCAGCTGGCGGCCCTGCAGCTGCATGACGCAGGGCAGGGTCTTGCTGGACGCCTGGATGTTCAGCTTGTTGAAGTAGTTGCCGAAGTCCGCGTTCTGCCGGTCGATGGTGACGCCGGCGTGCTCCTTGACGAACAGGTCCGCGACCGCGTTCGTCTTCGCGGCCCGGTTCGCGCCGCCCCAGAAGGTCAGCTGCAGCTCGCCGGTGACCTCGCCCTTGCCGTCCTGGCCCGTACCGCCGCCGGCGGTGTCGTCGGTCACCGAGGTGCCGTTGCACCCGGCCACCACCAGCAGGGCCGCGCAGGCCAGGGCCGTCGTACCGAATCGTGTTCTCATCAGGATCTCCACAGGGTTACTTGAGGCCGGTGGTCGCGACGCCCTCGATCAGCAGCTTCTGGGCGACCAGGAAGAAGCCGACGATCGGTGCCAGCGCGAGGGTGGACATGGCGAACAGCGAGCCGTACGCCGACTCCCCGGTGACGTCGAGGAAGGAGTTCAGCCCGAGCGAGACGGTCCACAGCTCGGGGCGGTTCAGGTACAGCAGCGGGCCGAGGAAGTCGTTCCAGCTGTTGATGAAGGTGAACAGCGCGGTCGTGCCGATCGCGGGCAATGACAGCGGGATGATGATCCGGTAGAAGGTCCGCCAGTGCCCGCAGCCGTCGATCCGGGCGGCGTCGTCGAGCTCGCGTGGCAGCGTGCGGATGAACTGGACCATCAGGAAGATGAAGAACGCCTCCGCACCCAGCCACTTCGGCACCACCAGCGGCAGGTAGGTGTTCATCCAGGCCAGCTCGTTGAACAGGATGTACTGCGGCACCAGCGTCACGTGGTACGGCAGCAGCATCGTGCCGAGCAGCAGCCCGAACAGCACCCGCTTCAGCGGGAACTCCAGCCGGGCGAAGGCGTACGCCGTCAGCGAGCAGGCGAACAGGTTCCCGGCGATCGACAACGCGGTGATCGCGACCGAGTTCAGGAAGTACCGAGAGAAGTCGAGCTGGCCGGCGCTCCAGCCGTTGCGGTAGTTGTCGAACGTGTAGTTCCGGCTCAGCAGGCCGAGGCTGTTCATCACCTCGGCGGTCGGCCGGAACGACGCGGCCACCATCCACACCACCGGGTACAGCATGACCACCAGCACGGCGATCAGTACGGCGTGCCGGACGATGCCGATCACCAGCGGGTTGCGGGTACGACGCCGGCCGAGCAGCGGGCGGGCGATCGACGCTGTCGTGGTCGTCATCGTTCGTCTCCGTAGTAGACCCAGCGTTTCGCGGTCAGGAAGAGGAAGCCGGTGAAGGCGGCCAGCACGATCACCAGCGCCCAGGCCATCGCGGAGGCGTAGCCCATCTTCAGCTCGGCGAAGCCCTGCTGGTACAGGTACAGCGTGTAGAACAGCGTGGAGTCGGCCGGGCCGCCGGAGCCGCGGCTGACCACGAACGCGCCGGTGAACGCCTGGAACGCGTGGATCGTGTCCAGCAGCAGGTTGAAGAAGATGAGTGGCGTCATCAGCGGCAGGGTGACGCTGAAGAACCGGCGGATCGGGCCGGCGCCGTCGACCGCGGCCGCCTCGTGCAGCTCGGCCGGCACCTGCCGGAGCCCGGCCAGGAAGATGATCATCGTCGCGCCGAAGGCCCACAGGTTCAGGGTCACGATCGTCCACAGCGCCGTCCCCGGGCTGCCGACCCAGCTGCCGTGCTCGATCCCGAACACCCCGAGCACCTGGTTCACCAGACCGGTGCCACCGAACATCTGCCGCCACAGGACCGCGATCGCGACACTCGCGCCCATCAGCGAGGGCAGGTAGAACAGCGCGCGGTAGCCGGACAGGAAGCGGATGCCCTTGTTCAGCAGGAGTGCGAGGGCCATCGACACGATCAGGAGCAGCGGGACGGACACGGCGACGTACACGAGAGTCACCCGGACCGACGACAGATAGCGCGGGTCCGCGGTGAACATCCGGCGGAAGTTGTCCAGCCCGATCCAGCGCGGGGCGCTGAGCAGGTCGTAGCTGGTGAACGCGAGGTAGGCGGAGTACAGCATCGGGCCGAGCGTGAGCAGCACGATCCCGATCAGCCAGGGGCTGAGGAACACGTAGGCGGTCAGGCCTTCGCGACCGGTGCGGGACTTCACGACACCTCTCCCTTCCGGGCGTGCGCCTCGACCTTCTCCGCCAGGTGCTGGGCGAGCAGACCGGCCACTGGGACCTGGACGTCACAGTCGCGGGCTGCCGCGACGACGTCCCAGAGGTCCTTGCTCCACGGCCGGTCCTTCACCGGCGTGCCGGCCGAGTCGTACGCCGCCGCAACACGGTCGAAGAAGCCCCAGTTCCGGGTGATCCACGAATCGCCGGTGCTGGTCGACACGGCTTCGAGCACGGTCTGCTCGTTGACGTCGTACGCCGCCGCCAACTCCAGCGCCTCCTGGGCGCCGGCGAGAGCCGCGAACATCATCAACTGGTTCGCCAGCTTCACCGCGGCACCCGCACCGGACGGCCCGACGTGCAGAACCGTCTCGGCGACCGCGTCGAGCACAGGCCGCGCCCGCTCGAGTACGTCGCCCCGCCCGCCGGCCATCACGGTCAGCGAACCGGTCAATGCCCGCTCCGCTCCCCCACTGACCGGTACGTCGAGCAACGCCAGACCCCGTGATTCCACCTTCTGCGCAAGGCGTTTCGCCGTCCCCGGAAGGATCGTGCTGTGGACCAGGAAGATCGAGTCCGCCGCCAGCCGGGGAGTCAGGTCGTCCACCCAGGCGGTCACTGCCTCGTCGTCCGGCACCGCCAGCGCCACGACCCGGCAGTCCGCCAGGTCCTCCGGGCCGGTGGCCACCTCGGCCTCCAACTCGTCGGCGCGACTGCTGTCCCGGTCGTGAACCTTGAGCCGCCATCCCGCACCGAGCAGGGCCTTGGCCATCGGGTGCCCCAGGTTGCCGAGGCCGATCAAGGCCACCGGCGACGAACGATTGCTGTCATCGGCCACGGATGCCTCCAGTTCACCGACCTGTCGTCTATGAACTATTGTCTACAATAGATAATCGACGCTGACAAGATCGCAGGGTGAGAATGAGCGCTATGACAGAACAGTTGCGGTCGCCGAGTCTCGTGCAGCTTGCGGTCGACGCGATCCGGCGGATGATCCTGGCGGGTGAGCTGGCCGAGGGCGAGCGGCTGATCGAGGACCGGCTGACCGAGCAGCTCGGGATCAGCCGCCCTCCCCTGCGCGAGGCGTTGCGCATCCTCGAGCAGGAAGGCCTGATCGTCACCCGGCCACGGCGCGGGTCGACGGTCGCCACCCTGACCGACCAGGACGTCTTCGAGATCCTCACGCTGCGGACCGCCCTCGAGCGGCTGGCGATCGAGCTCGGCGTACCGGTCCGCGACCCTGGCCGGTTCAAGGACGCGCAGGAGGCGCTGGCCGAGATGGAGCGCTGCGCGGACGCCGAGGATCGCGGCAGCCTCGTCCAGGCCGGTCACCGCTTCCACTCCGCGCTCGTCGCGCTCGCCGGTCACCGCCGGCTGATCGAAGCGTACGCGTCAGTGCAGCAGCAGCTGCTCCTGTGCATGGCGCGCAACCTCTACGCCCGCGAGCACTACTACGAAGACCTGCACGAGCACGTCGCCCGGCACCGCAAGCTGCTCGACCTGGTCGAGGCCGGCGACCCGGACGCGGTCCTCGCCGAGTTGGCGGTGCACGGCGAGCGGTCGTTCAGCGAGCGTCAGAGCACCCCGGGCAGCCGCTCGGCCAGCAACTCGTAGTCCCGGAGGCTGTTGTAGGCGTGCGCCGACAGGCGAATGAAGCCACGGCCGTCGAAGCCGGTCAGCGTGATCTCCGCCTTCAGCTCCCGGGACACCCGCTGCTTGAACGCCTCACCCGCCGTCAGGTCGACGGTGGACGGAACCTCGACCAGTCGCATCGTCGCGGCCGGACGGGCCACTCCGGCGACCCCGGTCCCCAGCGCCTTCGCGACCACCCGCGCGCCTTCCTCGACGAGGGCGGTCAACTGCGAACGCCGTACCGGCCACTGCAGGTCGTGCAGCACGCGCAGGGACTCCGGCGCGGCGATCCACGGAACGTAGTCGTACGTGCCCTGCATGTCGAAGCGCTCCGGCAGGCGCTCGTCGTACTCCGACCAGGACACGATCAGCGGGAGGGTCGCCGTCCGCCACTTCTCCGCGACGACGAGCCCGGCCGTCGCCCGCGGGGCGGCCGGCCACTTGTGGAAGTTGCCCGTCCAGAAGTCGGCACCGTCGGCGGCCGGCGCGTCGATCAGGCCGGGCGCGTGCGCGCCGTCCACGACGACCGCGATCCCCCGCGCGTGGCACTCGGCGACCAGCGCCGCGATCGGAAAGACCATCGCGGTGGCCGAGCTGATCTGGTCCACGACCAGGACGGATGCCTGGTCGAGCGCGGCCGAGACGATGGCCACCACGCTCTCGTCGTCAGCCTCCAGGGGTACGTCGACCACGACCACCTCGGCCTGGCGGGCGCGGGCGGCCCGCTCGGCGGCGTACCGGACCGCGCCGTACGCGTGGTTGGTGAGGACGATCCGGCTGCCGGCCGGGATCGGCAGTGTGGCCAGCGCGGCGGTGACGCCGGCGCTCGCGTTCGGCACCAGCGCGAAGCCAGCCGGGTCGGTCTCCAGGTACGACGCCAGCTCGAGCCGGCTCGCGGTCAGCCGGTCGGCGACCGAGCGGAACCACAGCATCGGGTTCGCCTCGGTCTCGGCGCGCAGGGCGGCCATCAGGTCCTGGGTCCGGCGCGGCACACCGCCGTACGAACCGTGATTCAGGTGCAGGACATCGGGGTCGAGGGTCCACAGGTCGGGGCGGGGGCTGAGTACCGTCACCACCCAAACGGTACATACTTGCCGACGTGTACCCCTATCTCGACCATGTCGGGCCGATCGCGATGGCCCACCGTGGCGGCGCGCTGCACCCGGACAACCTCGGCTACGAGAACTCCCTGCGCGCCTTCGAGCACGCCGTCAAACTCGGCTACCGGTACCTCGAGACCGATCTGCACGCGACCAGCGACGGGGTCGTCATCGCCTTCCACGACCGCCGGCTGGACCGGGTCACCGACCGGACCGGCGTGGTCGCCGAGCTGCCCTGGTCCGAGGTCAGCAAGGCCAAGATCAACGGGCACGAGCCCATCCCCCGGCTGGACGAGTTGCTCGAGCAGTTCCCGGAGACGAGGTTCAACCTCGACATCAAGGCCGACAACGGGCTGCGGCCGGCGGCCGACGTACTGCGCGCCGCGAACGCGATCGACCGCGTCTGCGTCTCCTCCTTCTCCCAGGCTCGCGTCCGCCGCATCCGCCGGGAGCTGGGCCCGAGTCTGTGCACCGGGTACGGCGACTGGGAGACGGGACTGATCCGCTTCCTTCCGTTCCCTTTGCCGACCCGCGGCGCCTGCCTGCAGATCCCGGAGCGCTACGGCCCGCTCCGCGTCCTCACCCCCGGCCTGCTCGCCCGTGCTCATTGCGCGGGTAAGCAGGTCCATGCCTGGACCATCGACGACCCGGCCACCATGCACCGCATGCTCGACGCCGGCGTCGACGGCATCATCACCGACCGCACCGACGTACTCCGCGACGTCCTGATCGAACGCGACGCCTGGCACTGAAAGCACGGTGAAAGGGCCGACGGCTTCGATAGGCGGACACGAACCGCCGATCGAGGAGATGCAGGATGCGAAGAAGATGGTTCCGTCTGGCGACCGCGGCGACGCTCGTCGCGGGCCTCGCGTCCGTCGCCCTGCACGCCACCCCGGCGAACGCCGAGCTGACCCGCCCGCTGACCCTCGGCAACCCGGGCGACGTTCCGCTCGCCGCCGACTGGGACCACGACGGCGATGACGAGCCTGGCGTCTACCGGCCGAGAACCAGCACGTTCTACCGGGCGGACGGCGTCGGATTCCCGTACGGGAACACCGGCGACGTGCCGATCATCGGCGACTGGGACGGCAACCGTCTCGACGAGATCGGGGTCTACCGACCGCACGAGCGCACGTTCCACCGCCCCGGCCGGAGTCCCGTGACGTACGGGAATCTCGGTGACGTGCCCATCGTCGGCGACTGGAACGGCGACGGCCGCGACGACCTCGGCGTCTACCGGCCGAGCACCAGCACCTTCCACCGACTGGGCTACGCGGCGATCGCGTACGGAAACGCCGGCGACGTGCCGATCATCGGCGACTGGACCGGCGACGGCGCCGACAACATCGGCGTGTACCGGCCCGGCATCAGCGCCTTCTTCCGGGTCGGCATGACAACCGGCATCCGCTTCGGCAACGCCGGGGACAAGCCGGTGATCGGCGACTGGGACGGTGACGGCCGCGACGACCCGGGCGTCTACCGGCCGCGGAACCGGACCTTCTATCCGTGGACCTGACCGGCGGCTGAAGTGTTATCCGCGGGTACGCCGTTTCGTCCCGGCGACCTGACACACTTCCGCGCATGGGACTTCTCTCCGCCCCGGCGGCGGTCGACAAGCGCGAGTACTGGGGGTTCAGCCTCTACGACTGGGCGAACTCGGGCTACGTCACGACCACGGGCACGGTGCTGTTCGCGCCGTACCTGACCTCGGTCGCCGAGACCGCCGCCTGCGGGTACGTCGGGACGACGGACCGGGCGTGCGACACCAACCTCGACGTCCTCGGCCTCGGCATCTCCCCCGGTTCGCTCGCCTTCTACGTCGTCACCGTCGCCACGCTCGTGTCCGCGCTGTTCCTGCCCGTGGTCGGGGCGATCGCGGACCGGCTGGAGCGCAAGAAGCTGCTGATGTGCGGCTTCGCCTGGACCGGTGCGCTCGCCGCGTCCTGCATGGTGTTCGTCGGCGGCGGCCGGTGGGAGCTCGGGGCCTTGCTGCTGTTCATCGGCAACCTGTGCCTCGGGTCGTCGCTCGTGGTCTACGACTCGATCCTGATCGACATCACCGGCCCGGACGACCGGGACGACGTCTCGTCCCGCGCGTGGGCGTTCGGGTACCTCGGCGGCTTCATCCTGCTGACGATCAACCTGGCGGTCGTCACCGCCCACGACGCGCTCGGCCTCAGCCAGGGGGCCGCGGTCCGCCTCAGCCTGCTGTCCGCCGGGCTCTGGTGGGGCGCGTTCACGTTCATCCCGTTCGTCAAGCTGCGCAACCGGCCGCCGACGCACGTCGTCCCGGTGCGCAGCGGCAGCCTGGTCCGGCAGAGCTTCGGCCAGCTGGCCGCGACCCTGCGGCACATGCGCACCTACCCGATGACGCTGCTGTTCCTGGTCGCGTACCTGTTCTTCAACGACGGCATCCAGACGGTCATCTCGGTCTCCTCGACGTACGGCGAGAAGCAACTCGGCTTCGAGACCCAGGTGCTGATCGCGACCATCCTGCTGGTGCAGTTCGTGGCGTTCTTCGGGGCGCTCGCGTTCGGCCGGTTCGCGCGCCGGTTCGGCACCAAGCGGACGATCATGGGCGGGCTGGTGTTCTGGATGGTGATCGTGGTTGCCGGCTTCCTGCTGCCGGAGCGGCAGCTCGTCCCGTTCCTCACCATGGGCGTGGCGATCGGCGTCGTCCTCGGTGGTACCCAGGCGCTGTCCCGGTCCGCCTTCAGCCAGCTGATCCCGGCGGGCCGCGAGGCGGAGTACTTCTCCCTCTACCAGGCCGGCGAGCGCGGTACCTCCTGGCTCGGCACGCTCGTCTTCGGCCTGGTCCACCAGCTCACCGGCTCGTACCGCCCCGCCATCGTTGCCCTCGGCCTCTTCTTCCTCGTCGGCCTGGTGCTCCTCTCCCGCGTCGACATGCGCCGCGGCATCACCGAAGCCGGCAACGCCCAGCCCACCCTCGTCTGACCCGCCGCTGCGGCGTTACCTCGTCGGATTGTCGACAATCCCCGGGCGTGAGTCGCGACACAGCGTGATCCGTGAACGGCCGATGACAAGGCGTCACGACGGTCTGTCAGGTGCGTACATACGGCTCGGGCATGCCAAAATGGGAATGATCCGGGCCGGCCGACCGTTGGCACGGATGACGATCTCGGAGGTTTGACATGTCTAATCGCGTACTACGTGGTTCGGGGCTGGGTGGGGTCAGCTTCGAGGATGACCGCGGTGTGGAGTTCGCGCCGCGCCAGATGATCACGTACGACTGCCCCCGCGGCCACGTGGTCGAGGTCACCATGGCGCACGACGCCGAGGTGCCCGCGGTCTGGGAGTGCCCGCACTGCGGCAGCGAGGCCGCCCGCTCCACCGGTGAGAAGCCGGAGCCGAAGCAGGAGAAGCCGGCCCGTACGCACTGGGACATGCTGCGCGAGCGCCGCAGCATCTCCGAGCTGGAGGAGCTCCTGGCCGAGCGCGTCGAGCTGCTCCGCAAGGGCGAGATCGGCCCGGCTCACCTGCACCGCACCAAGCGCACCGCCTGACAGACCCCCGAACGGGCCCTTCACCGCAACGACGCGGCGAAGGGCCCGTTCGCTGTGTCCGGTTAACTAGGCGCGTGCACAACTGGATCACGACGCCGATCACGGCCGACCTCGTGCGAGGAGCCGTCGAGCTGGAGCCGACGGAGACCGGCGTACTGCCGCACCGGCTGCCCGCGTGGGTGCGGAGGCAGTACGACGATCCGCAGCTGGAGATGGTGGAATCACAGCCGGCGGGAGTGCGGCTGGCGTTCGGCACCCGCGCGACCGCGGTCGAGCTGGACACGCGGCCGACCAAGCGGGTCTACACCGGCGCACCGCCACCACCCGACGGGGTGTACGACGTACTCGTCGACGGCCAACTGGTCGACCAGGCCACGGTGACCGGCGGCAACGTCCTCACGATCGATCTCGCCACCGGAGCGACCGCACGACAGGACGGCCCGGCCGGGACCGTCCGGGTCGCCGGGCTCCCGGACGTGTCGAAGACCGTCGAGATCTGGCTGCCGCACACCGAGACCACCGAACTCGTTGCCCTTCGCACCGATGCGCCGGTCGAGCCGGCCGCCGACCAGGGGCGACGTACCTGGCTGCACCACGGCAGCTCGATCAGCCACGGCTCGAACGCGACCAGCCCGACCACCACCTGGGTCAGCCGCGCCGCGTCGCTCGCCGGCGTGGACGTGATCAACCTCGGCTTCGGCGGCAGCGCGCTCCTGCAACCGTTCATCGCCCGGACGATGCGGGACACGCCTGCCGACCTGATCAGCGTGAAGCTCGGCATCAACGTGGTGAACGCCGACGCGATGCGCCGCCGCGCGTTCGTGCCCGCGGTGCACGGCTTCCTCGACACCATCCGCGAAGGCCACCCCACCACCCCGCTGCTGGTCGTCTCCCCCGTCCTCTGCCCGATGCACGAGGACACGCCCGGGCCGACCATGTGGGACCTGGACGCCCTCGCCCGCGGCGAGCTCCGCTTCCAGGCGACCGGCGACCCGGCCGACATCCCCGCGGGCAAACTCACCCTCAACCTCATCCGCGAGGACCTCGCTCGCATCGTCGCCGACCGCGCCGACCCCAACCTCCACTACCTCGACGGCCGCGAGCTGTACGGCGCAGGCGACAACACCGAACACCCCCTCCCCGACGACCTGCACCCCGACGCCGAGACCCACCAACTCATGGCCGACCGCTTCACCAAACTGGCCTTCGACGGCGCCTTCGCAAGCTGACCTCAGCAGCGCCGTGGAGGCCGTCGCCTGAGTCGACGGCCTCCACGTCCTGCCGGTTCACCGGTGCTGCGCGGCCAACTCGGTCAGGTCGTCGGCGTACTTACGCGCGTCGAGGGCGTCAAGAACCAGGAGCCGGGCGTTGTCGGCGGCCCAGGTCGCCAGGTCGATCGCCGATGCGGCGTCGGCTTCCGCCCACTCCGCGTCCGACGTGGCCGCCTCGGCGTTCCGCTCCTTGCGGCGTTGTTCCATCTTCGCCTTCACGTCGGACATCTTGGCGGACGCGTCCGCCTTGACCTGATCCCACGTGCTGTCCAGTTGGCTGCTCACCTGGTCGAGCCGGTCCCGGCCCTGGTTCAGCATCGACTGGACGTCGTTCTGGTTCTTGTCGATGCGGGCCGCGAGCTGCTCGTGGTCCTCCGCCGCGGCCAGCCGGACCTCGTCGACGGTGTCGTCGACGCGCCGCTGCAGGTTCTCCAGTTGCTCGGTGTAGTTCATGGTCTGCTCCTTGTCGGATCGGTAGGGGTCAGGAGACGGCGTCGGCGACGCGCCGGGGCGGGTGGGTCAGCCGGCGGACGTCGCCGGCGGTCACCACCGTGCTGATGCCGTAGAAGATGCTGAAGAGGCCGAAGACGGTCGCCAGGGACAGGGCGCCGAGGTCGGGCCGGATGAACAGCGCCAGGGCGAAGGCGATCGAGAGCAGGCCGCTGAGGATCAGCCAGGCGCGCTCACCGGCCCGGCGGCCGCTGGTGAAGACCAACGCGATCTCCACCACGCCGGTGAAGAGGGCCCAGTAGCCCACGATCAGTGTCAGGACCAGGGCTGTCGGCCCCGGCCAGACCAGCGCGACGACACCGGCCGCCAGCGACAGGACCGCCAGCAGGAGGCGGCCGGCGACCGACCACCCGCGGTCACTGGTGAACGCGCGGACCGCGTCCAGGACGGCGGCGACGAACGCGTACACCGCGAAGAGGATGACGAACGCGCCGACGGTGACGTCCGGCCAGATGAGCGAGACGACGCCGATCGCGATCGCCAACAGGCCGCGCCAGAGGAGGGACTTGGGGATCGTCCCGGTCTCGTCTCCGGTGAGTGTTCCTTCCGTTGTCATGGTGAGCTCCCTGCTCCCGTAGGTTGTGCGGCGTCGGACGATGCCGCTCCTCCGAGGCTCGCGATCCGGGCGCCCGATCGGACCAGGGTTCAACCCTGGCCACGCTCCTGGTCCGGCGCTCAACCACTGGTGGGCGGCCCGCTCAGGCGCCACAGCGGGCGTACGGCGAGGAACAGCGCCGTACTGGTCACCCGGGTGGCGTCGGGAAGCTTCCCGCAGGGTGTTCACCCACCGCTGCGTTGGCGCTGAACGACCGCCGCGACCCGCCGCGGAGCCAGCTGACGGCAGGGCTTACTTCTTGTCGGGGTCGATGACCTCGCCCTGGATGACGTCGTCGGAGGCTCGTGGAGGCGTGGCGCCTGGGTGGGTAGGACCTGGGTGAGTCGGGCCTGGGCGGGTGGGACCGGCGCCGGGAATGAAGCCGGTGAAGCCTGCCGGCCCGCCGGTGGTCATCCGGGTGGTCAGGCGGCGGCCGAGAAAGGCGGAGAGGCCTCGGCGGGCGAGCGGGCGGGTGAAGGGGAGCACGAAGAAGAAGCCGGCGATGTCGGTGACGAAGCCGGGCGTGAGCAGCAGGGTGCCGCCGATCAGGACGAGGGCGGCGTCGGCGAGCTCGCGTCCGGGCATCTTCGCGGTCTGCAGCGAGTTCTGCAGGGCGTTCCAGGCCCGGCGGCCCTCACGCTTGATCAGCCAGGCACCGAGGGCGCTCTCCACCAGCAGCAACCCGACGGTCGGCCAGCCGCCGATCACCTGGCCGACCTGGATGATCACGTAGATCTCCAAAATCGGCACCACCAGCAGCGCGAGAGCCACGAACCAAGGCATGTCCTACCCCTTCTTCACCAGACTTCGGAGCTGACGTGCCCGGTGGCCCAGGCCCCACCGGCCGACCCGGGCCATCGCCTCGACGACGATCGCCCGCGACATCTTGGACTGGCCACGTTCCCGCTCCACGAACGTGATCGGTACTTCGACCACCCGGAAGCCGGCCTTGACCGCCCGCCACGCCAGATCGACCTGGAAGCAGTAGCCCGCGGAGGCGACCTCGTCCAACCCGATTCCCTCCAGTGTTGCGCGCCGGAACGCTCGATACCCACCGGTGGCGTCCTTGAGCGGGACACCGAGCGCCAGCCGGGTGTAGATGTTGCCGCCGCGGCTGAGGATCTCCCGCGACTTCGGCCAGTTCCGCACCTCGCCGCCCGGTACGTACCGCGAGCCCAGCACGAGGTCGGCGTCCCGCAGCGCGGTCAGCAGCCGCGGCAGCTGTTCGGGCTGGTGCGACCCGTCCGCGTCGTGCTCGACGAGTACGCCGTACCCGCGCTCGAGGCCCCAGCGGAAGCCGGCGATGTACGCCGCGCCGAGGCCTTCCTTGCCCTGGCGGTGCAGGACGTGGACGTGGTCGTCGTTCGCGGCGAGCTTGTCGGCCAGGTCGCCGGTGCCGTCGGGCGAGTTGTCGTCGGCGACCAGGACATCGGCCTCCGGTACGGCGTCGCGCAGCCGGCTCACGATCGGCTCGACGTTCTCGGCCTCGTTGTACGTCGGGACGATGACCAGGATCCGGCCGAGATCCGCGTACGGCGTAGTGCTCACAGTGCTCCTGCCTCCGGCGACGGCTCTGTCACCGGCTCCGAGCCGGCCTGAGGGATCAGGCCGGGACCTTTTCGCGGCTGCGTGTGGGCGCCGGCGGGGCCTCGGGACCGCTGGGCGCCTGCCTGCGGCGCGCGACCAGCGCGAGGACCACTCCCAGGAGCCCCAGGCCGGTCAGGATCCACTGCGGCCAGCCGCCGAGTGTGGTGGCCAGAGTATGGGCGTCGCGGACCGGAACCGAGGCGACATACACGTCCGGCACGAACTGTGACGACTTGTGCTCGACCGTGCCGTCCGGCCGGACCACCCCGGAGATGCCGCTGGTGGACGCGATCAGCACGGTCCGGCCGGTCTCGATCGCGCGCATCCGGGTGATCGCGAACTGCTGCTCGGGCTGCCCGGTCCCGCCGTACGTCGCGTTGTTGGTCTGCACCACGAGGATCTGGGCGTCGCGCTTCATCACGTCCCGGACGACGTCGTCGTACGCGACCTCGAAGCAGATCACGTCGCCGTACGTCACTCCCCCGATCGGGAGTACGCCGGGCGTCGTCCCGGGCGCGGTCTGCCGGCCGACCATCTCCAGCCGCTTGATGTAGGGCAGCAACTGCTCGCGGAACGGGATGTACTCACCGAACGGCACCGGGTGCCGCTTCGCGTAGACCTGGCCGGGCCCGGTCTCCGGGTCCCAGACGACGCCGGTGGTCTGCCGCTCGTTCGGGCCGGGGCCTTCGAGGACGGCGCCGACCAGGATCGGGACGCCGACGGCCTCGACCGCCTGCTCGATGTCGGCCCGGGTCTCGGCGTCCTTGAACGGGTCGATGTCGGTCGAGTTCTCCGGCCAGATGACGATGTCCGGCTTGTCCTCCGAGCCCTCCTGGACCCGCTTCTGCAGGTCGAGGGTCGCGTTCAGGTGGTTCCGGGTGACGGTCCGGGCGCGGCCGAGGAACTCCAGCCCCTTGCCGGGCACGTTGCCCTGCACCATGGCCGCGTTCACGACCTTGCCGTTGCCCTCGGTCGACAGGTCGATCAGCGCGCTGCCGCCGACGATCGCGATGCCGGCGGCCACCGCGACGATCCGGATCCGGAGCGCGCTCTTCGGCCGCAGGACGGCGTACACGAGCACGCCGATCAGGGCGACGGCGAAGCTCAGGCCGGGGATGCCGACCAGGGAGGCCAGCTTGCCCAGCGGCGAGTCGGAGAACGCCCAGGCCAGCCGGCCCCACGGGAAGCCGCCGAACGGGACCGAGGCGGTCGCGAACTCGGTCGCCACCCACAGGCTCGGGATCCACAGCGGCCACCACTTCAGCTTGAGCACCTGCGGAGCGAAGGCGCCGAAGACCGCGTAGAACAGGCCCTCGAGGATCGCCAGCGCGATCGCGGCGTCGCCGCCGATCACGCTCAGCCACGGGACCAGGACCAGGTAGTAGGTGATGCCGAAGCCGGCGCCGATCAGGAACCCGCCCTTGGCCGAGGCGCCGGTGAGCGCGGCCAGGAACAGCGGTACGGCGACGATCGTCAGCCAAGGGAAGTCGTGCGGTTCGAAGGCGAAGCCGAGCAGCGCGCCCGCCACGACGGCGACCGCCACCCGCGGCAGGAGGCGTCCCAGAGCCTTCAACCGGTCCACGCGGCACCCCTTGTCCTCACTGTTCCCGGCGGACGCCGGTCGCACGACCGTACAACGTCCCGGACACGCAAATGTATCCGGTCAGTAGCCATTCGGCACCGATCGCGGAAAGTGAAGGAGAATCGACTGAGAGCGAGGAAGTGAATCGGCCTCAGCCGTTGGTCCCCGGACAACTCCTCGACAAAGAGGAAAGAGGCTCGGCGTGCCTTCGGACCAACCGTCGATGCGCTGGCTGCGAACCGTCCGGCTGTTGTCTACTGGCCGCCGAGCCTCTTCCACCTCTGCCCCGCGGGGGGCTAACCGCCGGCGATCTCAGCCCCCGTCGACTCAAGCCTGGCACTGGCCTGGTCAGCGTCGCGGGATCATCCGGTGGCCGAACTTCGTGTGACCGTTGATAAAACGGGATATGACGACTCCCAAAACGATGCTCGCTGACGGCGATGGTGTCAACCTCTCCACCGGCTCCTTGAGGCCGTTGTAACACTTTCGCCTGCCCTACCTGGAAAAACGAGCACGGCCGGCCGGAGTCACGTTACAGAGCCGTCTCGGCACTCCACGTGATCGTTACCGAGGGCAACTAATCGTCACGCGACCGGTACGACGACGGTCCCGGTTGCGCGCGTGATCACAAGCGGTTCGGCCAGCACCTCGGCGGCCGACTCGGACCGGTCCGGCCGGCCCCGGCAGACCACGGCCGCGGTGAACCCGAGCTCCCGGCTGCGGTTGCCGACCCGCGTGATCGTCGCCGTCACCTCCACCACGTCACCGGCCCGCAACGGCTGCATGAACTGCACGTCGGAGTACGACGCGAACAGGCCCTCGTCACCGTCGGCCTGGATGCACACCTCGGTCGCGACGTCGCCGAACAGGCCGAGCACGTACGCGCCGTCGACCAGGTTCCCGGCGTAGTGCGCGTGGCTGTACGGCACGTACCGCCGGTGCGTCACCGTCAGCCCGACAGTTGCCTTCGACACCTATGCGCTCCTCTTGCTCGGCGTGTGTGTCCGTCTCGTCACGAGTGCGTCCACCAGATAGCTGGCCACCTCACCCGGGGTGGTGCCGCGGCCGAAGACCCGGTCGACGCCGAGTTCGCCGGCCATCTGCTCGGTGAAACGGGGGCCGCCGGCAACCAGGACCGGCCGGGCGTCCTCGGCGTACGCCTCCCGGAACGCGGCCGACATCTCCTTGGTATTCAGCACGTGCGCCTCCCGCTGGGTCACCACCTGCGACACCAGGATCGCGTCCGCCTTCTCCGCCTTCGCCCGCCGGACCAGCTCGGGTACGGCGACCTGGGCGCCGAGGTTGACCACCTTGAGCTCCCGGTAGTACTCCAGGCCCTTCTCCCCCGCGAACCCCTTGATGTTCATGATCGCGTCGATGCCGACCGTGTGCGCGTCGGTGCCGATGCAGGCGCCGACGACGGTCAGCCGGCGGCGCAGGGTCTTGCGGATCGCGAGGTTGACCTCCTTCGGCGACAGCAGCGGGTAGTCGCGCTCGACCACCTCGACCTTGCTGGTGTCGACCAGGTGGTTCACCGGGCCGTAGACCACGAAGAAGGTGAAGTCCGGCCCCATCGCCTTCGCGTGCACGACCAGGGCCGGGTCCATGCCCATCTTGTTGGCCAGCTGGACCGCGGCACCCTCGGCCCGCTTGTCGTGCGGGATCGGCAACGTGAACGACAGCTGCACCATGCCGTCGCCCGTCGTGTCGCCGTACGGCCGGATGATGCTCATCGCGTGCCCTCCTCGAGCAACTCGATCGCCGGGTTGTAGTACTCCGGCGAGCGCTTGGCGACGCCGTCGAGGCCGCGGCCGGCGTCCTGGGGACGCCTCATCAGGCCGAAGGTGCCGTCGCCGATAGCGTTCAGCAGACCGTCGTCGACGATCTCGTCGAGCAGCTCCACGGACTCGGCCAGCACCTGGCGGGCCCGGCTCGCGATGAAACCGTTCGGCTCCGGCCGGAAGTCCTCGTGCAGGTTGCCGGCGGCCCCCATCACGTAGCGGACGTTCTGCAGGGCGAGGTCGCGGTCGGAGATCCACGGCGTGACCACCGCCTCGGTCATCATTCCGACCAGCAGGATGCCCTGCCCGGTCATCGCCCCGACCAGGTTGAAGAAGCCGTCGAGCAGGTAGCCCCGGAACACGTCACCGGTCATGTGCCGGGTCGGCGGCATCCATTTCAGCGGCGCGTCCGGGAACAGCTGCCGGGCCAGCAGCGCGTGCGCGAGCTCGAGCCGGAACGAGTCCGGCAGGTCCGGGTTGATCTCGAACGCATGCCCGAGGCCGAGCTGCCAGTCCTCGAGCCCGGCCTCCTTGGCGAAGTACTCGTTCAGCAGTTGCGACACGGTCACCGTGTGCGCGGCCTCGACCGCGTCCGCGGTGGTCAGGTAGTTGTCCTCGCCGGTGTTGATGATGATCCCGGCGCGGGCGTGGATCTGCCGGCTGAACCGCTGGTCGACGAAGGTCCGGATCGGGTTGATGTCGCGGAACAGGATCCCGTACATCGAGTCGTTCAGCATCATGTCGAGCCGCTCGAGCCCGGCCAGCGTGGCGATCTCCGGCATGCACAGACCGGACGCGTAGTTGGTCAGCCGGACGTACCGGCCGAGCTCGCGGGACGACTCGTCCAGCGCGGCCCGCATCAGCCGGAAGTTCTCCTGGGTCGCGTACGTGCCCGCGAACCCCTCGCGCGTCGGGCCTTCGGGGACGTAGTCGAGCAGCGACTGCCCGGTGGACCGGATCACCGCGATGATGTCCGCGCCCTCACGCGCGGCCGCCTGCGCCTGCGGGATGTCCTCGTAGATGTCGCCGGTGGCAACGATCAGGTAGATCCACGGCCGCTGCTCGGGATCCCCGTGCCGCTTGATCAGCCGGTCGCGTTCGCGCCGCCGCGCGTCGATCCGCTTCAGCCCGGCTGCCGCGGCCTTCCGCGAGGCGGCCCGGGCGCGGACGGCGTCCCGCCCCTCCGGCACCCGGAAGGTCACCGACCCCGACGCGGCCTTCTGGGCGAGTACGCCGAGATCCTCGGCCTCGCCGCGGACCAGCGCGTCCCACACCGGCAGGGCGAACCCGTGCTCCAGCCCGACATCCGCACGGACCGTGTCCGCGAGCCGGTTCACCCACGGGATGCCCTCGGTGTCCGCGCCGGTCAGCCCGGCCAACCGCAGTACCGCCCGCTCGACCGAGACCGTCGTGTGCTGCCGCGCCAGGTTGACGATCGGCCGCCCGGCCTTCCGCGCCAGGCTGCGGGCCTTCCGGACGGTGACCGGATCAAGGTCGAGCTTCTTCACTGTGACCACTCCTGGGACCATCCTTCAGCTTCGTAGATGACACGACCCCCGACGGCCGTCCGGACGCACGTAGGGATGCCCGCGGTCAGATCCGGAAGCACTGGCACGCCGGCCCGCGGATCCGTCGACCAGGCCGCGACCCGCGAGTCGGGTGTCTGGACGACCAGTTCTGCATCGCTCTCCCAGATCGCGTACCTCGCCGCAGTGCTGGGCGCGAGGACGCCGGCGTCATCGATCCCGGCCGCCCGCCAGCCACCCCGGGTGTGCGCCTGGAACGCGGCCCGGACGGTGATCCGCTCACTCTGCTCGTGGTGGAACGCAGCCGCCCGCACAGCCTCCCAGCCACCGAGCTCCGTCACCGGTGAGTCCGAGCCGAACGCCAGTACGACGCCCGCCCGGGCGAGCGAGCCGAACGGGTTCATGCCCTGCCACCGGTCGCCCACCCGCTCGGCGTACATGTCGTCGGGCCCACCCCAGAGCGCGTCGAACATCGGCTGCACGCTGGCGACGACACCACAGCGGGCCAGGGTCGCGATCGCGTCCGCGCTGGGCATCTCGACGTGCTCGAGCCTGTGCCGCGCGGCCACCAGAGCCTGGACGCCGACCTTCTCGGCCGCGAGCTCGAAACCGCGCGCGATGTTGTCGAGCGCCTGGTCGCCGATGCAGTGGAAACCGGCCTGCACGTTCCGCTCGGTGCACGCGATCACGTGCTCGGCGATCTCCTCGGGCGTGAGGTACGCGTGGCCGCGGTGGTCCGTGCGATCGGCGTACGTCTCGCGCAGCGCCGCCGTCCGGGAGCCCAGTGCACCGTCGGCATTGAGGTCACCGGCGAGACCCGCCAGGCCGTAGGTGTCCACGTGCTCGAAGACTCCCGGCTGACCCCAGTAGAGCGTCGCCGCCAGGCCGAGCTCGTCGGCGGTCTCGCGGACGATCGGCAGCTCCCACAACGGCCCGATGTGCGGTGCGGCCATCTCGTGGAATGCCCCGATGCCCTTGGCCGCCATCGCCTGCAACGCAGCCTTCACGTCGGCGCGTCGCTGGTCCGGACCGATCAGCTCGCTCAACGCGTCCCGAACGGCGTGATGCGCATCGCGCTCGACCCGGCCGGTCGCATCGAGACCGTCGCCTTGGGCAACGGACACCAGCGCGGACGAGATCACGCCGGAATGGCCGTCGACGCGCGACAGGTAGACCCGGCGGCCGTCGGCGGCCCGGTCGAGCTCCTCCGCGGTCGGCGGTCGGCCCTCCGGCCATTTCGTCTCGTCCCAGCCGGCACCGTCGATCACCGCGTCGGCCGGCAGTCGCGCCGCGAACGCCGACAGCTTGTCGAGCGCCTCGGCGAGGGACGTCGTACCGGCGAGATCGAGTCCGGTGAGCAAGGCGCCGGTCTGCGCGGTGTGGACGTGGGCGTCGACGAACGCCGGCGTGACCAGCTTGCCGTCGAGGTCGATCACCTCGTCCGCGCCGTCGGCGTACGACGAGGCACTGGTGTCGTCACCGATCCAGGTGACCACACCGTCGTCGAACGCGATCGCGGTCGCGTGCGGGTCGGCGGGAGAGTAGACGGAACCGTTCGTCAGAAGTGTGCGCACGGCTCAATCCTCCGCCAGCCTGCTCTCGAACAGTTCGCGGACACCCGCCTCGGTGCGCAACAGCTCCAGCGCGTACTCCGCATGGCCGGGCACATACCCGTTGCCGACCAGCATGGTGACGTCCGCGGCCAGGCCCTCGGCACCCAACGCGGCGGCCGAGAACGAGGTCGCCATCGAGAAGAAGATCACCGTGCCGCCGGCCGCCGTCGAGAGGACGGCGCCGTGCTCACACCCGGGTACGTCGACGCACACCACGGTGATGTCCGCCGGTCCCCCGGCCTGCTCGACCGCCTCCGCCAGCGCCACCGGATCGCGCGCATCGGCCAGCGCGACCACGTCGGCGAGCCCTGCTGCGGTGAGCTTCTCGGCCTCGGCCTCGACCGGCACGACGCCGATGGTCCGCGCGGCACCCGCGTGCCGCGCCGCGGCCAGGGACAGCGACCCACTTTTACCTGCGCCGCCAATTACTGACACGACAGGCTTTGTGCCTTTGTCGACATACTCGCGCACCACCCGCGCGGTCAGCGCGGGCGCACCGCAGACGTCCATGACGGCCAGGGAGAGCTCCGGCTGCAGGTCGTCCGGCAGCTTCGCCACGATCGAGCGGGCGAACAGGATCGCGTGGCCCTCCGCCGGCACCTGCTCGCTCCGGCCGTCCCAGCGGGCGAGGCCGTCGGTGATCCGCAGCGGCGTGAGCGTCAGCGAGACCAGGGTGGCGACCCGGTCACCGGGCATGACCCCGAGCGGCGACTCCGGCCCGACCTCGTCGACCACGCCGACGAGCATGCCGCCGGAACCGGTGACCGGGTTCTGCATCTTGCCTCGGGCCTCGACGATGTCGAGCACGGCCCGGCGGACCGCCGTACCGTCGCCGCCGTGCGCCTCGGCCAGTTGGCGGTACGACGCGGCGTCCAAGTTCAGCCGCTCGACCGCGATCCGGACCTCGTCCGGCCAGATCTCCGGACGTGCGTCCAGCTTCTCCGCCGCCTGCGGCAACACGCCGGACGGGGCGATCACGCGGTGCAGTCCTACCGGGTCCGACGACACGGAGCCTCCTTCGGGGTCAGGCAAAATACTACTCAGAACCCGCCGTGACGAGAATTCTTGCGGCGTACTGTTGGATCTGAGGGAAGTTCTATCGCTATCCTCACATCAGACCGTATCGCCCCTGAAGCCCCGGAGGCCTTCGTGACCGACCTCGTCAGCCCGGACCTCGCCGTACCGCAGCCGCGCGACCTCGCCGGCCAGCCGTACGCGTACCAGCGGGTCGAGCTGGTGGAGCCCGACTGGACCCGGATCCCGGGCTGGAAGGACGTCACGGCCGAGGAGTGGCGGTCTGTGCAGTGGCAGCGCGCGCACTGCGTGAAGAACGTCAAGCAGTTGCGCGAGGTGATGGGCGACCTGCTCGAGGAGCGGTTCTACGAGGACCTGACCCGCGACCAGGCCGAGCGGGCGACGATGTCGATGCTGCTCCCGCCGCAGATGCTGAACACGATCGTCCCGCAGGGCGCCCCGAACTACACCGAGGCGTTCTACGCGGACCCGGTCCGCCGCTACATGCTTCCGGTGTTCAGTGACCGCCGTTCGGACTGGCCGTCGCACCCGCACGCCACTCGGGACTCGCTGCACGAGCACGAGATGTGGGCCACGGAGGGGTTGACCCACCGCTACCCGACGAAGGTGCTGGCCGAGGTGCTGCCGACCTGTCCGCAGTACTGCGGTCACTGCACCCGGATGGACCTGGTCGGCAACTCGACGCCGGTGATCGACAAGCTGAAGTTCGTCGCGAAGCCGCAGACCCGGCTCGACGACATGCTCGACTACCTGCGCCGTACGCCGGGAGTCCGCGACGTCGTCGTGTCCGGGGGCGACGTGGCGAACATGCCATGGCCGCGGCTGGAGGCGTTCCTCGCCAGCCTGCTGGAGATCGAGAACATCCGCGACATCCGGCTGGCCACCAAGGCACTGATGGGGATGCCGCAGCACTGGCTGTCGGACGACGTCCGGGCCGGCGTCGAGCGGGTCAGCCGGACGGCTCGCGAGCGCGGCGTGATGATGGCGATCCACACCCACGTGAACGCGGCCCAGTCGGTGACGCCGCTGGTGGCCGAGGCGACGAAGGCGATGTTCGAGGCGGGCATCCGCGACGTCCGCAACCAGGGCGTGCTGATGCGTGGCGTGAACGACTCGGTGCCGCAGTTGCTCGACCTCTGCTTCGCGCTGCTCGACGGTGCGACCATCACGCCGTACTACTTCTACATGTGCGACATGATCCCGTTCTCCGAGCACTGGCGGGTTTCGGTCCGGGACGCACAGCATCTGCAGCACGGGATGCTCGGCTACCTGCCCGGGTTCGCGACCCCGCGGATCGTCTGCGACGTCCCGTACGTCGGCAAGCGGTGGGTGCACCAGCTGTCCGAGTACGACGAGGTCCGCGGCATCTCGTACTGGAAGAAGAACTACCGCACCGGCATCGAGCAACAGGACCCCGAGGCCCTCAACCGCACCTACGAGTACTACGACCCGATCGACACCCTCCCCACCGAGGGCCAGAACTGGTGGAAGCAGCACGCCGGCACCTCCCTCGCCGAAGCCGAAAAACAAGCCGCCACCTCCCGCCAAACCGCCGAATCCCAAAAACTCCTCCCCCTCACCTGATCCCACCTCCGGTGCCACCAATGCAGGGGGCGGCACCGGAGGTGTCGCACGGCAGGCGCTCGACGTGGCCTAAATGGTGCGACCGAGGTAGGCGGCCAGGCGGTCCAGTGCCGGCGCATCCACAGGAACGGTCGTCGCATGGGCGAACGAGCCGCCTTCGGTGCGGGGCAAGGAGTCGTAGATCTCCCGGACGACCGGCAGGGCGCGTTCGGCCAGGTCGTCGACGCCGGTGAACGGTCTGCCGAGGGCGCGGGACAGGTCCCAGCCATGGGCCAGCATCTCGATGAGAAGTTGTTCCACCAGGCGGAAGCCGGGAGCCGGACCGTAGCGCTGGTCGAGCATGCCCGGCCGGCCGAACGCGAGCAGCGTCCGGTCGGCGGCCGTACGGAAGGCTTCGACGTGGTCGTCACCCAGGTGGTCGGCGCCGAAGTCCGAGCGGGGCTCGCCGTTCGCGAGGCCGGCCCAGAGCAGGTTCTCCCAGACCAGGTGGTCGACGAGCGCCCGGACATCCCAGTCAGCACACGGCGTCGGCCGGTCGAAGTCGTTCCGCTCCACCGTCTCCACGAGCCCGCCGACCGCTGTGAGGACTCGCTCACACGCCTCGATGATGCCGTCCGGTCGCCAGGCTTCGTCACCGGCGTCGTACAAGTCGGCGAGCTTCGACTCACGGGCTCTCGGCTCGGGATTCGTGCGCAGGGCCGTCGTGAGCCAGCGCCCCTCGGCCGCGATGCTCGGCCGCACCGGCCAGCCGTTGATCGTGCACACGAGCTGCCAGTAGCGCTCCATCAACCGGTCCGACGCCACCTCGAGCTGCTCCAGCAGGAGTCGCCGGGCTTCGGGGCCGTCGGCCGTCAGCCCTTGGGTCGGCAGCCAGATGGTCACGACCGCCGACACCACAGCGTCGGCCGACGGCGAGTCGGCGGCGAGACCGCCGGTCATCGCCTCGCGCACCGCTGTGAGCCACTCGTCGGTCGTCTGCTCGACCGTCGCGCCGGCGTCCGGACCGGGCCGCTCGTGCTCGGCGGCGTACGACGCGAACCGGCGAAGGGCGGCCCGTGAGGCCGGGTCCCGGACCAGTTCACCCAACTCGATCCACGCATCGATCTGCTCGCCCGTAGGATCCACTGGCAGCTCCGGAGTCGCCGCGAGCAGCGCCTGCCGGTACGCGGGCGCGTCCAGCTCCCCGACCGCGTCGGTCACGAACTCCTGGATCACGGCCCGGCGCTCGGCCGCGGACATCCGCGCCAGGTCGGCGGCCGCCACGAGATCGGCCGCACCCCGCCGTACGACGGAACGCAGTACCGCTTGATGCCAGCGCAGCAGCCGGATCTGCACCTCGAGTACGTCGACGTGCGTCGAGGCGACCTGGGACAACGTGTCCTCGTGGTCCAACACGTCCCGGATCGTCGCGAGCCCTACTCCGAGCTCTCGCAACGTCCGGGCCAGTTCCAGGCGGATCACCGCCCCGTCGTCGTACACCCGGTAGCCGGCCGCGGTCCGTCGTACGGGGTGAACCAGACCACTGTCGGACCAGTGGCGGATCACTTTGACGGTCAGTCCGGTCTTGCGGGCCAGGTCCCCGATACTCCATTCAGGCTGCACGGCCACCACTGTCACGTCTCCCACGATGGGAGGGTCAAGCCGGTCTTCCGAGGAGGCCCGGAAGCTCTGTGAAGGAGGTGATGGTGGGGCCGGGCCAGGTGGGGGCGCTGTCTGAGTGTTCGGTGGTGCGGATGGCGTGGATGCCGAGGGCGGTGGCTCCGGGGAGTTCGCCGTCGTTGCCGTCGCCTAGGAAGTAGCACTCGGTCGGTGGGACACCGAGGGCTTCGCACGCCGTCAGGTAGATCTTGGGTTCGGGCTTGGCCGCGCCCACCTCCGCGGAAAAGGCCGTGGTGTCGAAGTACGGCGGGAGCGGACTCTCGCGCCACTGGAGCTGGGTCTCCGACGTGATGTTGCTGACCAGGCCGATCCGCCAGCCGGCCGACCGCAGCTCGGCCAGCGCAGCCAGGGTCCCGGGCGGGACGGCGTTGAGGAGCCGGCGGGACAGCTCGCGACGCATGGTTGTTGCCTCGTGCACCTGTCCGTCGGTCGGCTCGGCTCCGGTGCGCCGGGCGATGACCCGGAGCGTGTTCGGCAGGTCGCCGTATGCCCCGGTGAAACGCTCGTACGACGCCGCCGCGAACTCCCGCGTGAACGCCTCGGGGTCGACTCCGAGGACCGCGCACATCCGCTGGTTGACCACCTCCCGCTCGGCCTCCCCACCGGGAACGAGCGTGCTGAACAGGTCGACCAACAGGGCTCGGCGCACAGCGCGACCTTATCGGGTACCGACGGACAGGAGGTGGTGGGTTCAGCGCGCCGACCGGGCCGCTGCCTGAGCGTGCGAGTCGTACTGGGCGGCGAGTACCTCCTGTCGTTCCGTCCCCTACAGGGCCGGAGGGCGGCGCTCGTACGGCGTGCTGAGGACGATCGTGGTGGTGGTGGAGACGTTGGCGCGGGCACGGATGACGGCCAGGAGGTTCTCCAAAGCGGCCGGGGAGGCGACCCGGACGACCAGGATGTAGCTGGAGTCGCCTGCGACCGAGTAGCAGGACTCGATCTCGCGGACCTCGCGGAGGCGTTCGGGCGAGTCGTCCGGCTGGGACGGGTCGATCGGGCGGATCGCGATCAGCGCGGTCAGCGGCAAGTCGAGCGCGGTGTGATCGACCGTTGCCGCGTACCCCTGGATGATGCCCCGCTGCTCGAGCCGCTTGACCCGCTGGTGCACCGCCGACGTGGACAGGCCGGTGGCCTTGCCGAGGTCGGTGAAACTCATCCTGCCATCGGTCGCCAGCAGTCCGACGATCTTGCGGTCGAGGTCCTCCACGTGAGTGACCCTACTGCCGTGGCGCCCCGGCATGAAAGCATCACCCCATGGCTGAGACTGCGCAGCGGCTGATGCTGCTCGACACCGCGTCGCTGTACTTCCGCGCGTTCTTCGGGGTGCCGGACACGATGAAGGCGGCCGACGGTACGCCGACCAACGCGATCCGCGGCCTGCTGGACTTCATCGCCCGGCTGACCGAGAACCACCGGCCGACCCACCTGGTCGCCTGCTGGGACGACAACTGGCGGCCGTCGTGGCGGGTCGCGCTGATCCCGTCGTACAAGGCGCAGCGGGTCGAGTTCGTCACCCCGAAGGGCGAGCAGGTCGAGGACGTGCCGGACCGGCTCGAGGTCCAGGTGCCGTACATCCGCGCCTGCCTGGAGGCCCTCGGCATCGCCGTCGTCGGCGCGCCCGACCACGAGGCGGACGACGTCATCGGGACGCTGTCGCACCGGGCGACCATGCCGGTGGACGTCGTCACCGGCGACCGCGACCTGTTCCAGCTGATCGACGACAGCCGCGGGATCCGGGTCGTCTACACCGCCGCCCGCGGCGTCGGCCGGGCCGACGTGTACGACGAGAAGGCGCTGCTCGCCAAGTACGAGGTGCCGGCCAACCGGTACGCCGACTTCGCCACGCTGCGCGGGGACGCCTCCGACGGCCTGCCCGGCGTGAAGGGCGTCGGCGAGAAGACGGCCGCCTCGCTCGTCACGGCGTACGGCGACCTGGACGCGATCCGCGCCGCGGCCGCCGACCCGAGCACGCCGATGGCGGCCGGGGTGAAGCGGAAGATCCTGGACGCGAGCGACTACCTCGACGTCGCGCCGAAGGTGGTCGCGGTCGCCAAGGACGCGCCGGTCGGGCGGTTCGACGCGACCCTGCCGAGCGAGGTCAAGGACCCCGAGCGCTGGCTCGACCTGGTCGAGCTGCTCGAGCTCGGCAGCAGCGCCCAGCGCGTGATGTCCGCCCTCAAGCTCGGCCCGACGGCATGACGCGTACGGTCGAGCTGGCCGAGGGGTTCCGCGACGAGATCGTCACCCTTCGCCGGGCGCTCCACCAGGTCCCGGAGTACGACCTCGCGCTCCCGAAGACGCAGCAGCTGGTCCTGGACGCGCTCGAAGGGCTTCCGCTGGAGATCACGCTCGGCAAGGAGCTCTCGTCGGTGACCGCGGTACTGCGCGGCGGACGCGGACCCGGCCCGGTCGTGCTGCTCCGGGGTGATATGGACGCGCTCCCGGTCACCGAGCGGGTCGACGTACCGTACGTCTCCCAGCATCCCGGGATGATGCATGCCTGCGGCCACGATCTGCACGTCGCCGGCCTCGTCGGCGCGGCGAAGGTGCTGTCCGCGCTGCAGGCCGAGCTGCCCGGTGACGTGGTGTTCATGTTCCAGCCGGGTGAGGAGACCAGCGGCGGCGCGCCGATCATGATCCGCGAGGGTGTGCTCGAGGCCGCCGGTCGCCGCGCGGACGCGGCGTACGGTCTGCACGTCGGGTCCGCTGGCCAGCCGTTGGGAATGTGGAGCAGCAAACCCGGCTCCTTCATGGCGGCGGCCGACCAGTTGCACGTGCGCGTCGTCGGCGAGGGTACGCACGGATCCATCCCGCACCGCGGCAAGGACCCGATCCCGGTCGCGTGCGAGATCGTCGGGGCGCTGCAGACGATGGTCACGCGGCAGTTCGACGTGTTCGACCCGGTCGTGCTGACGGTCGGCCGGATCGCGGGCGGGACGAAGGAGAACATCATCCCGGACGACGTGTTCTTCGACGCGACCGTCCGGACCTTCTCCGAGGAGACCCGCGCGAAGATCCAGCGGTCCTCGGTCCAGCTCGTCGAGTCGCTCGCCGCCGCGCACGGACTGACGGCCGAGGTGACGTACCAGATCGGCTACCCGGTCACGGTCAACAATCCCGATGAGTACCTGTTCGCCCGGGACACGATCGTCGACGTCTTCGGCCCCGACCGCTTCCGTGAGCGCCCGCATCCGAGGTGCGGGGCCGAGGACATGTCCTACGTCCTCAACGAGGTGCCCGGCGTCTACCTGAACATCAGCGCCTGCGCGTCCCACGATCCCGACGCGGCCGCCGACAACCACTCCCCCTTGGCCGCCTTCGACGACTCGATCCTCCCCGACGCCGCGGGTCTGCTCGCCGAGCTCGCCGTACGGCGCCTCGCCCGGGGAGCCGCCTGACTCAGCGACCCTGGCCCCGTCAGCGGACACCGGCCCCGTCAGCGGACACCGGCCCCGTCAGCGGCCGAGGCCGGCGTCGCGGGCTCGGATGATGGCTTCGGCGCGGTCGGCGACGTGGAGTTTGGCGAAGATGTTGGACACGTTGTTGCGGACGGTCTTCGGCGACAGGAAGAGCTCGGACGCGATCTGCGCGTTGGAACGCCCGGCCGCCACCAGAGCGAGAATCTCGTGCTCGCGGGCCGTGAGCTGCGGAAACGCGCTGCCCGCACTCACCGTTGGCGTCGTGGCGAAGAACTCGGCCACGCGGCGGGCGATCACCGGCCCGAAGATCGCCTCACCCTCGGCGACCGCGGTGATCGCCCGGACGATCTCGGCCTGGTTCGCGCCCTTCAGCAGATAGCCGCGCGCCCCGGCCCGCATCGCCGCGAACAGCGTCTGGTCCTCCTCGGCCATGGTCAGTACGACGACGCCGATGTGCGGACTGTCCGCGGTGATCGCCCGGGTCGCCTCGATCCCGTCCAGCCGCGGCATCTGCACGTCCATCACCACGACGTCGGGCTGCAACTCGCGCGCGCCGTCCACGGCCTCCACCCCGTCGGCCGCCGTACCGACGACCTCGACGCCGTTGAGCGAGCCGAGCAGCGCGGCCAGTCCGTCGCGGTAGACCGGATGGTCGTCGGCCAGCAGCACTCGCACGGTCTCACCCATGAACAACCTCCGGTACAGCGTCCAGCGGCAACCTCACGCGGACGACGGTGCCCCCGTCCGCCGGGCAGGTAACACTGCAGACTCCCCCGAGCTCGGCGGCCCGCTCCCGCACCGACAGCATGCCCACGCCCGCCGTCACCTCCTCGCCGATCCCGATCCCGTCGTCGCGCACCGACAGGTCGAGCGCCGTCGCATCCACCGCCAAGGTGATGTCGCACCGGCTGGCCTCGGCGTGCCGGGCGACGTTCGTGAGCGCCTCCGACGCGATCCGGTACGCCGCCACCTCGACGCCGGCCGGCAACGGGCCGATCGCGTCGGCCTCGACCGACACCGCCAGCCCGCCCAGGCGGAACCGTTCCGCCTGCTGCTCGATCGCCCGTACCAGTCCGAGTTCGTCCAGCGCGGGCGGCCGGAGGTCGTGGACCAGTCGCCGTACGTCGGCCAGCGCGGCCGCGACCTCAGTGGTCGCCTGCTCGAGCATGCGGTCGGACTCGGCCGGGTTCGACTTCGCCAGGTTCCGCGCAGTCTCGATCCGTAGTGCGACCGCGCCGAGACTCGGCCCGAGGCTGTCGTGCAGGTCCCGGCGGATCCGGCGGCGTTCCTCCTCGCGGGCCGCGACCAATCGGCTCCGGCCCTGCTGCAGCTCCGCGCTCAGCTCACTCGCCCGGGCGGCCGCGGCTGCCTGCCGAACCAGGTCGCCCAGCAACCGCTGATCCCGCTCGGACAGCGCCGTACCGTCACCAGGGCTGAACACCAGCCGCCCGACCGATTCACCGCGATAACCGACCGGCAGCGCGTGGGTCGGAGCCGACTCCCGGCCGTGCTCGACGATCGCGAGCTGCCCGCCGGGGCGCTCGATCTCCACGCGTACGTACGGCAGCCGGAACGCGTCGGCCAGCGTGCGAGCGACCGCGCGCAGTTGCTCGTCCGGATCCGCGGCCGACTCGAGCCGTTCGGCCAGCGTGGACATCGTGGCGTACGGGTCCTCACGCGAGCCGCGGACGACGCGCCGTACCCAACGCCAGAGCCGGCTGCGCAGCGGGGCGTAGACCACGGCGACGACCGCGATCGCGACCAGCGCGGCGTCCCGCTCGCCGAGCACGCCGCCCGCGATCGCGAACACGGCCAGGTCGACCCCGACCACGAGGACCGCGAGGACGCCGTACAGGAAGGTGGCCGAGAGCAACCGGTCGACGTCGTACAGGCGGTGCTTGGTGACGGCGACCACGATCGCCGCCGAGGTGAGCGCGATCGCCAGGCCGAACAGGATCGCCGGCACCGCGGGCGGGTTCTCCAACGGGACGATCAGCACGAGCATGGCGACCAGCGCGGCCCACATCAGCCAGCGGATCTGCGCCCGCCGCTCCCGCGTCGCCGCCCGGTAGCGGTGCACGGTGACGGCGAACGGTACGACGAGGCTCACCAGGACGGCCGTGTAGGCGACCCGGAGGACCGGCTCCCAGACGCCGTACGGCAGGTCGATGCCGAACGGGTCGAGCGACAATCGCGCGATCTCCGGCGGGAGCGAGGCGTTGTGGTAGCGCTGCATCACGTCGAGCGGCGCGACCAACAGCAGGAGCGGGAGCAGCACGGTGAGCGCCAGGCTGACGATCGACAGCCACCGCCAGAGCCGCGCGGTCGGCAGCCTCCCGTCCGGGAAGAGCAGGATCAGCAGCGGCAACCCGAGCAGCAGGAACGCGCCGAAGCGGGAGTAGAACCAGTACGCCGCCGACGCGCCGGGGAGCCCTGGTGACGTGTAGATCGCGTACGTCGCCCAGCTCGACGCGAACCCGTCGACGATCCACAGCAACCCGGATCCGGTCAGGATCCACGCGATCGGGTGCCGCGGCAGGCGCTGGAGGAGCAGGAGGCCCGGGACCAGCTGCGCGAGCCCTGAGAGTGCGGCCGTCCAGCCGGCGTCGAGCTCGGCCGCCTCCGGAACGTCGGTGCCGTTTCGGAGGTCCAGGACCACCGTGACCGCGACCAGCAGGAGCGCGGCTGCCCCGAGTGCAGCCGGCCCCCATCCCCTTCGCGTGTCCTCCCCCACGGCTGCATTGTCACCCAGAGTGTGTCCCGCCGTCGCGGGTCAGGTGTCCCGTCTCGACTCGGGACATCGCGGAGGACCGCAGCACCTGCCGCCCGGGACGCCCACTCCCGGACAGTCGTTGCCATGACAACCTCAGGGGGAGGAACCGCAATGACTACGACACCTGCCAGAGTTCGCACCGACGTCGCGCCGACGCTGCACACCGCGACCGGGCCGGCAGAAAGCACCATCCGGCGACTGGGTCTCGGACTGACCGCGGGCACGCTGGCGTGGGCGGCGAGCATCTTCGCCTTCAGCACCGTGAACGACGGCGTGCCGGAGCGGGTCGGGGACCTGACCGGGCTCGCGTTCCAGCTCGGCGTGTTCTGCCTGCTGGCGATCCAGTTCCGCACCCGGGCGACCGGGCTGAGCCGCGGATCCGTCGTACTGCTGAAGGTCGAGGCCGTGATCCTCGGGATCGCGAGCGTGTGGTCGCTGCTGCACGGCGTCCTGCCGTCGCCGCACCAGGACGCGGCCTGGCTGGTCCCGCTGGACATCTGCTGGCCGCTGTCGATGCTCGGCATGGCCGTGATCTCGGTCAAGCTCGCCTTCGCCGGCCGCTGGCGCGGCATCCTGCGCTGGTGGCCCCTGATCGCCGAGAGCTGGGCCGTCGTCACCGTCCCGTCCATGATCATCTTCGGCGACCAGGCCTCCCGCTGGGTAGGCGGCACCCACCTACTCCTCGGCTACGCCACCCTCGGCGTACTCCTGGCCCTCAAACCCCACCTGACCCACCCGAAGAACTGAACCCGCTGAGGGCGTCATCCACACCGGATGGCGCCCTCAGCTCAGCGCTGCCTCGAGCCAGGACATGAAGGCGCTGTAGTCGGCGCTGACCGACATGACGATCTCCGTGCCGTCATCGCCGCGACTCATCCGCGCCAACGGATCGAGTACGACGCGTTCGCGAGCGAACCGGATTCCTGGCCAGAGCATGGCGGCCGCGAGGGTGAGGCCATCGTGCTGCATGGAGCCGGGGAGGCGTTCCATCCAGCGATCGAAATGCGCAACCAGCACACTCGCCCACGGCGGCGCGCCCTGTTCGGACCAGCGCTTGTAGATCGGTGAGTCGGCCGTGATCTCCATCGCCGGGTTGAAGGTGACGTCGGACACGACGAGCGTCGGCAGACCGCGCTCGAGCACCGGCAGCATCCGGATCACGGCCTGCGGATCCATCCGGAAGTTGTGTTCGGCACGCGACGGGTCCCGGTACACGATCGCACCGCCCATCTGCGTCACGACCATCCGGTCAACGAGCTCGGGTCGCGCCGCGTGCAGCGCCGCGAGGTTCGACAGTGGTCCCATCCCCACCCAGCGGACCGGACCCGACGTCGACGCGCACACGGTCTCGATCGCCTGGACGACATCGGCGCCCTGGCGTGGTAGGTCGTCCGGGAACAGGCCGTCGACGCAGTACAGCCGGCTGTTCCCGAGATCGGAGCCGGCGACCACCGGCACCTCCGGCCGGCCCGCCAGATCGAGCAGGTAGCGGACGAAGCGCGCCCGCTCACCGCCGTACTCGTCGCTCGTGATCACCAGCGCGAGCTCCGGCACCTTCCGCGCCGCGACCACGACGGCAACCGTGTCGTCGGGATCGCCACCGATGTCGGTGTCGATGATCATCGGCGCACGCGTGATCGCCGCGCGCCCCGCAGCCGGGGGCAAACCGCCCGCCTTCAGCGAGTCGGCCTGCTCCCCGAACTCCTCAAAGCTCTCGCCCATCCCGACGAGAGCCACCCAGTCCCCACCGGGATCCTCGCCCCGCCCACTGCCGCCCATCCGCACCTCCACCTACCTGCACCGAGCCGAGAATATTCTGAACGAACACTCGTTTGTCGTCGTCGCCGCCACAGCGGTCGTAGGCAGCCCAGATCGCAGCGCTCTCACGGGGCGTCACCTGCGCGGTGATCAGTGCGCGATCGAGCTGCTCCACGTGCTGCTTGTCAGTTCTATGGACGAAGGAGTCGAGAAACTCCTTCAGCCGCGGATCCGTCTCTCCGCCGGCGATCCATGCCCGGATCTCGGCCCGGTACCGCCGGGCCCCGGACTCCAGCCACGGTCGGTACTCGGCGCCCGCGTCCCGCAGCGCCGCCGCGTCCCGCGCGCAGTCCGCGACGGCAAGCAGATTCACCACCTTCACGCCCTCGCGCACCCGCAGCCCCTCCAGCCGTGGAGAGATCCGCCCTCGACTGAGACCGGTCAACAGAGCGGGCTCGTTGCGCTGACCGGTCTGCGCCGGCCCGTCGGCGCCGATTCGCACCGGAGTCGTCATCGGGCCGTCGAGCAACTCCTCGACACTGTTGATCGCGAGCTGGTGCGCGAAGGTCTTCGACTCGTCGTCAGGGAGGACGTAGAAGGGTCGCCCCTGCCGGGACTGGGAGGCGGGGAGATGAACCTCGTAGCCCTTCTTGCTGCCGGGATGCGGATCGTACGGCGACTCGCCGTGGAACGCGTACCGACCAGTCAAGGTGGTCTCCGGGTAGACGGCCGACAGAAGCTCCTGCACCGTTCCCTTGAAGCTCGTGTCGAACACGGTGACCCTGCTCCCCGGCCTGCCTACCGGCACCCGGTGCGCCTGCAGGTAGTCGCTGAGCACCCTGAACCCACCGACGGTGTCCGCCGGGTCCACCCGGGAGGCAACCCGCCGAAAGCCATGGACCTGAGGAAATTCCAGGCCGAGGTGGCTCTCCAGATCTTGCAAGGCGTTCTCGACCAGCGCACGCGACAGCACGACGTTCGAGACGTGGCGGCGGACGAACCGGCGGTCCAGCCCGGCCATCGCGATGGCGAGGCTGTGACCGTCGCGTCCGAGGGCGACGACGCGGTCCGTACGGCGCGAGCCGACGTCCTCCCGAAGGTCCGCGAGCATGTCGTCGGCGATCCTCACCATCAGCGGCGCCGGGAACTCGTACGCCACCAGGTACGCGTCCCGCAAGGTCCGGAGGTTCGCCGGGTCCGCGATTCCCAACTTCGCGGCAACCCGGTGGGCAGCGGCAGCGCTGCGGTGGTGGGCGGTTCCTGCCGGGTCGGTCGCCATGGCTCAAGTAATTCATAGTCGGCGACGACGCGTCGGGAGTTATCCACATGGATGATGTGCTTGCCGGCCGGGTGACCCAGTTATCCACCGTCACCCCGAGCGGGGTTGACTTTTGCCTGATCTGTCTTTGGCCGGCGAGCTGCACGCACCGGCCGGACGGAACGTGACCTGATAGGAGCCTGTCTCAGAGGCCCGTCCATGTGCTGTCCGCCCAGCCGGCGGTGCGTGCCGTCCGTACCGGTTCGCAGATGGAAAGGACGGCTGTCTCTACGATGACAGACCCGATCAGCACTACCCACTTCGCCGTCACCGACATCGCGGGGCCAGGTCAGGTTGTCGGCGGGGTCGACACCCACCTGGATACCCACACCGCGGCGTGTGTGGATCATCTCGGCCGGCTGCTGGCCCATGCCCAGTTCCCGGCCACCACCGCCGGAGAGAAGCGGCTGCTGGCCTGGTTGGGCGGCCATGGCGAGCTAGCTGCGGTGGGGGTGGAGGGCACCGGCAGCTACGGCGCCTCACTGGCGCGGCTGCTGACCGCCGAACACGTGCAGGTGGTGGAGGTGTCGCGGCCGAACCGGCAGACCCGCCGCCAGCGCGGCAAGTCCGACCCGATCGACGCCGAGGCCGCGGCCCGCGCGGTCTTGGCCGGCACCGCGACCGGCGCGCCGAAGACCCGCACCGGTGTGGTGGAATCCATCCGCGTCCTGCGGGCCACGCGCTCCGGCGCGGTCAAGGCCAGAACCGCCGCGACCAACACGCTCAAGCACCTGGTCGTCACCGCCCCCGAGCCGCTGCGCAGCCAACTCGCCAGCCTGCCCACCGACCAACTCCTCGAGCACGCCATCGCGCTCCGCCCGGCGACCGATCCGGCCGACCCGGTCCAGGCCACCAAGACCGCACTGCGCCGCCTCGCCCGCCGCTGCCAGCACCTCACCGAGGAAATCACCGACGCCGACACCCAACTCCGCGCCCTGACCCGCCACACCGCACCCGCGCTGCTCGAGCGCTGCGGCGTCGGCCCCGAAACCGCCGGCCAGCTGCTGACCACCGCCGGCGACAACCCCCACCGCCTCCACAGCAACGCCGCCTTCGCCGCGCTCTGCGGAACCTCCCCCGTTGCCGTCGCCTCCGGCCGCACCCACCGCGTCCGCCTCAACCGCGGCGGCGACCGCCACGCCAACTCAGCCCTGCACACCATCGTCTTGGTCCGCATGCGCCACCACGAACCCACCCGCGCCTACGTCACCCGACGACGCGCCGAAGGCAAAACCACCAAAGAAATCATGCGCTGTCTCAAACGCGCCCTGTGCCGAGAACTCCTACCCCTCATCACCCAAGCCCTCACCCCGAACTTGACACCCGGCGCTCTATAGGAGCATCAGGGGCGCCACCGGTGGGTGGCGCCCCTGTGCTGTTTACCTGGCTGGGGCTCCGGCGGTGGGTGGGGTGGGGATTGCGGGGGCTTCTTCGTCGATGTCTACTACGGCGCCGCTGAACTGGGCGTTGTAGAGGCGGGCGTAGGCGCCGTCGACGGCGAGCAGCTCCTGGTGGTTGCCTTGTTCGACGATGGCGCCGTTCTCCATGACGAGGATCAGGTCCGCGTCGCGGATCGTGGACAGGCGGTGGGCGATGACGAAGCTGGTCCGGTCCGAGCGGAGGGCGGCCATCGCGCGCTGGACGAGGACCTCGGTGCGGGTGTCGACCGAGCTGGTCGCCTCGTCCAGGATCAGCAGCTGCGGATCGGCCAGGAACGCCCGGGCGATGGTCAGCAGCTGCTTCTCGCCCGCACTGACGTTGCTGCCCTCCTCGTCGATCACCGTGTCGTACCCGTCCGGCAGGCTGTGCACGAACCGGTCGACGTACGTCGCCTTGGCCGCGGCCAGCATGTCCTCCTCGGACGCGTTCAGGTTGCCGTAGCGGATGTTGTCCCGGATCGTGCCGCCGAACAGCCAGGTGTCCTGCAGCACCATGCCGATGCGCGAGCGCAGGTCGTGCCGGGTCAGCTCGGTGATGTCGACCCCGTCGAGGGTGATCCGGCCGCCGTTCAGCTCGTAGAACCGCATGATCAGGTTGACCAGCGTCGTCTTGCCGGCCCCGGTCGGGCCGACGATCGCGACCGTCTGACCCGGCTCGGCGATCAGGCTCAAGTCGGTGATCAGCGGCTTGTCCGGGTCGTACGAGAACGACACGTGCTCGAACTCGACCCGCCCGCGCGCCTCCGTCACCTTCGCCGGCGTCTTGTCGTCCGGCACCTGCTCCTCGGCGTCCAGCACCTCGAACACCCGCTCGGCCGACGCGACGCCGGACTGCAGCAGGTTCGCCATCGACGCGATCTGGGTCAGCGGCTGGGTGAACTGGCGCGAGTACTGGATGAACGCCTGGACGTCGCCGAGCGACATCGTCCCGGACGCGACCCGCAGCCCGCCGACCACCGCGATCACCACGTAGTTCACGTTCCCGATGAACATCATCAGTGGCATGATCAGGCCGGAGATGAACTGCGCGCCGAACGCCGCGTGGTACAGCTCCTCGTTCTTCTTGGCGAACTCCGCCTCGATCTCCTTCTGCCGGCCGAAGACCTTCACGAGCTCGTGCCCGGTGAATGCCTCCTCGATCTGACCGTTGAGCGCGCCGGTGTGCCGCCACTGGGCGACGAACCGGGTCTGCGACCGCTTGGCGATCGCCGCCGTCAGGATCATCGACACCGGGACGGTGACCAGCGCGATCAGCGCCAGCAGCGGCGAGATCACGAACATCATCGTGACCACGCCGATCACCGTCAGCAGCGACGTCAGCAGCTGGCTCAGCGTCTGCTGCAGGCTGGTGGAGATGTTGTCGATGTCGTTCGTCACCCGGCTGAGCAGCTCACCGCGGGGCGCGCCGTCGAAGTAGCTGAGCGGCAGCCGGTTCAGCTTGTCCTCGACCTCGGAGCGCAGGTCGAAGATGGTCTGCTGGACCACGCCGTTCAGGATGTAGCCCTGCATCCAGGAGAGCAGGAACGCGCCGGCGTACAGACCGAGGACCAGCAGCAGGACGTTGCGCAGGGCATCGAAGTCGATGCCGACGCCCGGGATCAGGTCGATCCCCTGCAGCAGGTCGGCGAGCCGGCCGTTGCCGACGGCCCGGGTCTGCTCGATCACCTGCTCCTTGCTCAGCCCGCTGGGCAACTGCTTGCCGATCGCGCCGGCGAAGATGATGTCGGTCGCCCGGCCGAGGATCTTCGGGCCGAGCACGGACAGCCCGACGCTGAAGATCCCGAGCAGGATCACGCCGAGCACCTGGGTCCGGTGCGGGCGCAGCCGGCGCAGCAGCCGCTTGCCCGACGGGACGAAGTTCATCGACTTGTCCCCCGGGATGCCGCCGGGCGGCCCGAACGCCCGTCCGGTCGTCGGCCGCTCGGTCGCCTTCACCGTCGCCGACCCAGCCGACCCGCTCGGCCCGGCCGACCCAGCCGACCCCGGACCACTCGCCGCACCCTGACCGTTCGGTGACGACTTCTGCTCCTCGCTCATGCCGCCTCCTCCGCGGACCGCTGGGACTCGACGATCTCGACGTACGTCGGGCAGGTCTCGAGCAGCTCCTCGTGCCGGCCCTTGCCGACGATCGCGCCGTCCTCGATCACGACGATCTGGTCGGCGTCGACGATCGTCGACACCCGCTGGGCGACGATCACCAGGCACGCGTCCGCCGTCACCGGCCGCAGCGCCGCCCGCAACCGGGCGTCGGTGGACAGGTCGAGCGCGGAGAACGAGTCGTCGAACAGATAGATCTCCGGCTTGCGCACCAGCGCCCGCGCGATCGCCAGCCGCTGCCGCTGACCGCCGGACACGTTCGTGCCGCCCTGGGCGATCGGGGCCTCCAGGCCCTCCGGCATCGCCTCGACGAAGTCCTTGCCCTGAGCAATCTCCAGCGCCGCCCAGAGCTCCTCGTCGGTGGCGTCCGGGTTACCGTAGCGCAGGTTGCTGGCGACCGTCCCGGAGAACAGGTACGGGCGTTGTGGCACCAGGCCGATGCGCTCCCACAAGGCCTCGGGCTCGATCTCGCGGACGTCGATGCCGTCGACGAGCACCCGGCCCGCGGTCGCGTCGAACAACCGCGGAACCAGCGACAGCAGCGTGGTCTTGCCGGCACCGGTGCTGCCGATGATCGCCGTCGTCTGCCCCGGCGAGGCAACGAAGCTGATGTCCCGCAGCACCGGCTCGGCGGCGCCCGGGTACTGGAACGAGGCGTTCTCGAACACCAGCTCGCCGCGGCCGGTGAACTCGCGGATCGGGGTGACCGGCGGCCGGACCGAGGACTCGGTGTCGAGCACCTCGGCGATCCGGTCCGCGCAGACCGAGGCCCGCGGCACCATGATCATCACGAACGTCGCCATCATCACCGAGAACAGGATCTGGATCAGGTAGCTGAGGAACGCGGTCAGCGCACCGACCTCCATTGTCCCGTTCTCCACCCGGGAGGCACCGAACCACAGCACCGCGACGCTGGACAGGTTCAGGATCAGCATGACCACCGGGAACACCAGGGCCATCAGCCGCCCGGCCCGGACGGCGGTGTCGGTCAGGTCCTGGTTGGCGTCGCCGAAGCGTTCGACCTCGTGCGGCTCGCGGACGAACGCCCGTACCACCCGGATGCCGGTGATCTGCTCACGCAGCACCCGGTTGACGCCGTCGATGTTCGTCTGCATCTTCCGGAACTGCGGGACCATCCGGCTGGCGATGAGGCCGATGGAGGCCGCCAGCAGCGGTACGGCGACGGCCACGAGCCAGGACAGGCCGACGTCCTCGCGGACCGCCATCACCACTCCGCCGACCATCGTGATCGGCGCGGCCACCAGCATCGTGCAGGTGGTCACCACCAGCATCTGGATCTGGGTGACGTCGTTCGTGCTCCGGGAGATCAGCGTCGGCGCGCCGAACTGGTTCACCTCCCGGGCCGAGAACTCGCCGACCCGGTGGAACACGGCCGACCGGACGTCCCGGCCGAACAAGGCCGCCGTCTTGGCGCCGAAGTACACGGCGACGATCGTGCAGATGATCTGCACCAGGCTGACGCCGAGCATCCAGCCGCCGGTCTCCATGATGTAGCCGGTGTCACCCTTGGCGACCCCGTTGTCGATGATGTCGGCGTTCAGGCTGGGCAGGTAGAGGGAGGCGATCGTCCCGATCAGCTGCAGGACGACCACCAGGGACAGGTTTCCCGCGTACGGCCGTAGGTGCGTACGCAAGACGCGAACTAACATCAGGCATCCCCAGAGTCGTGGTTACCGGGACCGCCGAGCGCGAACTCGGCGATCTCCTGGGCGGCCGGCTGCCGGCTGTCACGCTGCCGGACACCGTCGAGGGCGAAGTCGACGATCTCCGCGGCGGACAGCACCTGGCCGCCCGAAATCAGTGGGTGGGTGGCGGAGAAGGTGATCAGCCCGATCCGGCGGACCACCTCCTCGGGCGGGAACCGCAGCTGGTCCGCGTCCGGCCGGAGCAGGTCGGCGAACGCGGCGTTGGCCAGATCGGACTCGCGCTTGCGACGGGCCTCGTCCATCGCCGAGGACTTGAAGTCCGGCGGCTTGCGCATCCGCAGCGCGACCATCAGGCGGAAGACGCCGCGCAGTCGCTGCTGGGCGACCTCGACCGCGGCGATCATCCGCTCCCGCAGCGGCAGCGAGCGGTCGACCCGCTCCAGCGCCCGGATCAGGTCGGTGGTGTCCATGGCCGCGGCGAACGCGGCGTCGATCAGCGCGTCCTTGCTGCCGAACGCGCGGAAGATCGTGCCCTCGGCGATCCCGGCCGCCTCAGCGATCTGCTTGGTGCTGACCTCGGTGCCGTGCTCCTCCAGCAGCGGCAGGGTGGCCCGGACGATGGCGGCACGCCGTTCGTCGGGTGGCAGTGGGGCAGCGCGAGGTGGCATGCCCTGAGACTAACTGAGTGAGTACTCACTCACAAACACATTTACTCTTTCGGTCCGGACCGGATCTCCACCAGCGAGGATACGCCGTCCAGCAGCCGTTCGAGACCGTATTCGAACGCGTGATCGGCGTCGTACGGGGCGTCGAACTCACTCCCGACCGCGGTCCCGACCCGGGAGGCGAGCGGGAAGTTCTGCGCATCGCCGATCTTGTCCAGGTGCGGCACGTGCGCCAGCCACCACTCCTTGTCCGTGATCCCGGACCGCTGGATCACCTGCCGGGCCTCGACCGCGGTCCGGACGGCGCCGTGGACGTACCCGTTGACCAGGGCGACGGTCGCGTCCATCTCGAGATCGGTCAGCCCGATCCCCTCGACCGCGGCCAGCTCGTACTCGTACTTCGCCATCACGTGCGGCCCGAGTGGCGGCCGGCTGACCGCGACGTGCAGCATCCACGGGTGCCGCAGGTACAGCTCGCGGTTCTCCCTCGCGACCTCGTCGAGCCGGGCCCGCCAGCCACCGTCCACGGCGCGTCGCGGCAGCTCGCCGTACACGGTGTCGAGCATGACGTCGAGGAGCTCGCCCTTGCCCGGGACATAGCGGTACAGCGTCATTGCGCCGACGCCGAGCTCGTCGGCGACCCGGCGCATCGACAGCCCGCCGATCCCGTCGGCGTCGGCGATCCGCAGGGCCGCCTCGACGATGCCCTCGACGGTGAGCGCCGGCTTCGGGCCGCGGGTGGGTTGCGGACGGCGGCGCCAGAGCAGCTCGAGGCTCTTCGCGGGGTCGCCGCTGCCGCTGTACTCCTGGTTCATGTGCGCGATTCTCCCGGAGTGGCTACACTGCTGGAGCTACTTCGTACAGTGTACTCAGTTAGGGGCTGGGATTGACCTCAAGGTGTGTTGAGGTTCTACGGTCGGAAACTGTCGGTGGTCTGCGCGATCATCGTCTCCTCCTCGACCACCGAACTGCCGGAGCCGTGCCGTGAGTATGGAAATGACCGCGTGGACGTCGATGTACCACGCGATGCACAGACAGGACGAGAAGCGTCCGTTCTCGAAGGCCACGCTGAAACGCATCCTGGCCTTCGCGCGACCGCACCGGCGCGCGCTGATCGCGTTCCTGGCGCTCAGTGTCGGCGCCGCGGTGCTCGCGGTCGCGACGCCGGTGCTGGCCGGGCGGGTGGTCGACGCGATCGTCGGCGGGAAGCCGTTCAGCACCGTGCTGCAGCTCGCTGTGCTGATCGCAGTCATCGCCGTGGCCGAAGCCGGGCTCGGCCTGCTCACCCGCTGGCTGTCCGCGCGGATCGGCGAGGGGCTGATCCTCGACCTGCGGACGGCCGTGTTCGACCACATCCAGCGGATGCCGATCGCGTTCTTCACCCGGACACGGACCGGCGCGCTGGTCTCCCGGCTGAACAACGACGTCATCGGCGCGCAGCGGGCGTTCAGCGACACGCTCTCGGGCGTGGTCAGCAACCTCGTGATGCTCGTGCTGACGCTCGTCGTCATGCTCCGGGTCTCCTGGCAGATCACCCTGCTCGCGCTCGTGATCCTGCCGATCTTCGTCATCCCGGCGCGCCGGATCGGCAACCGGCTGGCCGCGCTCGAGCGGGAGGCTGCCGACTACAACGCCACCATGAGTACGCAGATGACCGAGCGGTTCTCGGCGCCGGGCGCGACGCTGGTCAAGCTGTTCGGCCGGCCGGCGCGGGAGTCGGCCGAGTTCGCGGTCCGGGCGCGGCGCGTGCGCGACATCGGTGTCCGGACGGCGATGGTGCAGTGGGTGTTCGTCACCTCGCTGACCCTGGTGTCGGCGCTGGCGCTGGCCGTCGTCTACGGGCTCGGCGGCTTCTACGCGCTGCGCGACCAACTCGACGCGGGTGCCGTCGTCGCGATGGCGCTGCTGCTCACCCGGTTGTACTCGCCGCTGACCGCGCTGGCGAGTGCCCGGCTCGAGGTGATGACCGCTCTGGTCAGCTTCGAGCGGGTCTTCGAGGTGCTGGATCTGGAGCCGCTGATCAAGGACAAGCCGGACGCCGGGACGGTGCCCCCGGGTCCGGTGTCGGTCGAGTTCTCGCACGTCACGTTCGCGTACCCGTCGGCCGACAAGGTCTCGCTGGCCTCGCTGGAGGAAGTGGCGAAGCTCGACACCCGCGGCGGGGTCGAGGTGCTGCACGACCTGTCCTTCCGAGCCGAGCCCGGTCAGGTGGTCGCCCTCGTGGGCTCGTCCGGCGCCGGCAAGTCGACGATCGCGCAGCTCATCCCCAGGCTGTACGACGTCGACTCGGGCTCGGTGAAGCTGGCGGGCGTCGACGTCCGCGACGTGAGCGCTGAGTCGTTGCGGGACACGCTCGGCATGGTCACGCAGGACGGGCATCTGTTCCACGACAGCATCCGGGAGAACCTGCTGCTCGCCCGGCCGGAAGCCTCCGAGGACGACCTGTGGGACGCGCTCACGCGAGCGCGGCTGGGCACGCTCATCCGGTCGCTGCCCGATCAGCTGGACACGGTCGTCGGCGAGCGCGGTTATCGGTTGTCCGGTGGTGAGCGTCAGCGGCTGACGATCGCCCGGCTGCTGCTGGCTCAGCCGCGGGTCGTGATCCTCGACGAGGCGACGGCGGCGCTCGACTCCACGAACGAGGCCGCGGTGCAGGCCGCGCTGACGGAGGCGCTGGAAGGGCGGACGGCGGTGGTGATCGCCCACCGGCTGTCCACCATCCGTGCCGCCGACCAGATCCTCGTGATCGAGGACGGCCGGATCGTCGAGCAGGGCAAGCATGCCGACCTCCTGGCCGCGGGCGGTCGCTACGAGGAGCTGTACCGGACGCAGTTCGACCAGCCGGGCGCCGGGCCCACGGAGGCGGAGGTGCTCAAGGTCTGAGGCTCAGTGGCGGATGGTCGTTGGTCGGGGGTGGTTGCCTAGGAGGGCGTTGGGTTGGCGGGTACGGCGTTGCAGGAGCTCGCGGGGTGTGCGGTGGTTTTCCGGCCGGCGGACCCGCCGCGGGACGGGCGGGTGTGTTTCTGGGAGCCGGACGGTGCTGAGCTGCCGCTCGGCGTCGGCGAGCAGTCGCGACTCGAGTTGGTCGTCGACTCGGAGCTGGTGAGCGTCCGCGCGATCGAGCTCCCGGTGGCCGACGCCGTACCTCTGCTCGGCCGTGCCCGCCAGACTCCCGGTGCGCACCCCTCGGCTGCCTTCTGGGGCGCCGCGTCGCTGGCCGCCCTCCAACTGGTCGCCCGCGGCAAGCTGCTTCCGGGTGTCTCCCCCGCCGGCCACGACGCCTGGCGTGTGGGCCCCTTGGACGAGCAGGACATCAACCGCCTCCTCTCCCTGGCCGAAGCCATGCCGCCGGCCGCGCGCGCACTGCCCCTGTCCGACGAGCCGTCCGCCGAGGTGCGGTTGCCGGTGGCCGAAGAGTTGATCCGGGGGTTCCTGGACGCGGTTGCAGATGGGATGCCGAGGTCGCCGGCCGCGGCGAAGGCTCATCGGACCAACCTGTTCACCGCCGTGAAACCACAGCGGGCCGAGGGGTTGCGGTCGTGGGCGGACGAGGTGTCGGTGGGGCTCGACACCGGGGTGCGGATCTCGCTGCGGATCGAGTTGCCGGAGTCGATGGCGTTCGGGGCGGTCGTGCAGCTGCACAGCCTGCAGGATCCGACGCTCGTGCGGGACGCGACCGACGTGTGGGCCGAGGACGTTCCGGGGTTCGGTCCGCGGGCCCGGATCGACGCCACGCTGGCGATTCGGCGGGCAAGCCGCGTGTGGGCGCCACTCGGTCGTCTGCTCGACTCCGCCGTACCGGACCGGATGGAGCTGTCCGACGAGGAGGTCGGTGACCTGCTCGCGGGTAGTGGGCAGCGACTCGCGGCCGCGGGCGTCGACCTGCACTGGCCGCGCAGCCTCGGGCGATCGCTCACCGCACGGGCGGCGATCACGAAGTCGGACGGACCGCCGAGCGACCTGCCCAGCTTCTTCGGCGGCGACGCGACCCTCGACTTCAGCTGGCAGGTTGCGCTCGGCAACGACCCGCTGACGGAAGCCGAGCTGGATCAGCTGGCCGAGGCGACCCGGCCGGTGGTCCGGCTGCGCGACCAGTGGATGCTGATCGACCCCGAGCTGGCGCGCAAGGCCCGCGAGCGGATCCTCAAACCGGTCACCGCGATCGACGCCCTGGGCGCGGCGCTCACCGGGACCACCGAGGTCGACGGCCGCCAGATTCCAGTGAAGCCGGCCGAGTGGCTCGACGACCTCCGCGCCCGGATCGCCGACCCCGACCGCGCCGACGAGCCGATCGACGCACCGCGCGAGCTGCAGGCGACCCTGCGCGACTACCAACTGCGCGGGCTGCGCTGGCTCGCGCGGATGACGTCGCTCGGTCTCGGCGGATGCCTCGCCGACGACATGGGCCTCGGCAAGACGATCACGCTCATCTCTCTGCACCTCCACCGCCAGACCTCTCCCGCGACCGCCGGCCCGACGCTCGTGGTCTGCCCGGCGTCGCTGCTCGGCAACTGGGAGCGCGAGGTCCAGCGGTTCGCCCCGGGGACGCCGGTCCGCCGCTTCCACGGCTCGGCGCGATCCCTCGACGGAGCCGAGGACGGCTTCGTGCTGACGACGTACGGGACGTTGCGGCGGGACGCCGTACGGCTGGCCGGGCATCGGTGGGCGCTGGTCGTCGCGGACGAGGCGCAGCACGTGAAGAATCCGTCGTCGGGTACGGCGAAGGCGTTGCGGACCGTGCCGTCGCAGGCCCGGGTCGCCCTGACCGGTACGCCGGTGGAGAACAACCTCTCCGAGTTGTGGGCGATCCTCGACTGGACGACGCCCGGGCTGCTCGGCCGACTCGGCACGTTCCGGACCCAGTGGGCGACGCCGATCGAGGCGGACAAGGACGAAGAGGTCGCCGAACGGCTCGCCACGCTGGTCCGGCCGTTCCTGCTCCGGCGGCGCAAGTCGGATCCGGGGATCGCGCCGGAGCTGCCACCGAAGACGGAGACGGATCAGCCGGTGTCGCTGACCCGCGAACAGGCCGTGCTCTACGAGGCGACCGTCCGAGAGCTGATGGCCGAGGTGAAGGACAGCGACCGGATGGCGCGGCGAGGGCTGATCGTCAAGCTGCTGACCGGGCTCAAGCAGATCTGCAACCACCCGGCGCAGTATCTGAAGGAGAGTGATGCGGCCCGGCTGACCGGGCGGTCCGGCAAGCTCGAGCTGCTCGACGAGTTGCTCGAGACGATTCTCGCGGAGGACGGTGCCGTCCTCGTCTTCACGCAGTACGTCGCGATGGCACGGCTGCTCGAGCGACATCTCGCCGAGCGTGGCATCGGCTCTCAGTTGCTGCACGGTGGGACGCCGGTGCCGAAACGCGAGGAGCTGGTCGATCGGTTCCAGGCCGGCGACGTCCCGGTCTTCCTGCTGTCGCTGAAGGCGGCCGGGACGGGGCTCAACCTGACGCGGGCCGATCACGTCGTGCACTACGACCGGTGGTGGAATCCGGCGGTGGAGGATCAGGCGACCGACCGGGCGTACCGGATCGGGCAGACGAAACCGGTTCAGGTGCACCGGTTGATTGCCGAGGGCACCATCGAGGACCGGATCGCGGCCATGCTCGCCGGCAAGCGCGAGCTCGCCGAAGCCGTGCTCGCCGGCGGCGAGGCAGCCCTCACCGAGCTGTCCGACGCCGAGCTGGCCGACCTGGTCGAGCTGCGAGGTGGCCCCCGATGAGGACGACGGTGGATGTCGGGCTGGTCGGCCTGGTTGCGGTCGGGGGTGGGCTGCGGTGACGGAGGCGCGAGGGTTTCCGGCGTTCGAGGCGCAGCGGCGCAGTACGCGTGGCCGGTCGTGGTGGGCGCGCGCCTGGGTGCAGGCCTTGGAGGATACGTCGCTGGACTCCGACCAGTTGCGCAAGGGCCGCCGCTACGCGAACTCCGGGCAGGTCGGGACGATCACGATCAGCCCGGGGCGGATCGCGGCGACCGTGTACGCACCAGAGGACACGTACGAGGCGGTCATCCGGGTCGACCAGCTGACCGAGGCCGACTGGGACCGGTTCCTCGACCAGGTCGCGGCGCGCGCCGGGCACATCGCCGCGCTGCTGGAAGGCGAGATGCCGCACGACCTGGTCGAAGCCGCGGCCGACGCCGGCGTCCCGCTGCTCCCCCAGATCGGAGACCTCGACCCCAGCTGCACCTGCGACGGCTGGGAGCTTCCCTGCCAGCACGCCGCCGGGCTCTGCTACCAGGTCGCCTGGCTGCTCGACTCCGACCCGTTCGTGCTGCTGCTCCTGCGCGGTCGTTCGCGCGAGGAGCTGCTCGACCAACTGCAGAGCCGCCAGGTCCGGGGCGACGCTCAAGCCCCTGTGCGGCCCGCTGAGACGGGCGTGGCGATGACCGAGGTGCTGGCCGCCGCGGTCGCGGACCTGCCCGACGTACCGGAGTTGCCGGGCAAGGTGACGGCGGACGAGCTGGCGGTGAGCGGGATCGAGCCTCCACAGGGGTTCGCCCCGGCGACGCTGCCGTTGCTGGTGCTGGACGCGTCGCGCCGGGCCCGCGCGCTCCTGAGCGCGCTGCTGCACGGGACGCCGGAGCCGCAGCCGCTCGACGAGTGGCAGGACGCCGTACGCCTGGCCGCCGACTTCCCCGAGCTCACCGAGCCCCTCGGTGGTGGCGGCGAAGACTTTGCCCGCGGCATCCAAGCTTGGAGGTACGGCGGCGCGCCCGGCCTCGACGTCCTCGACCACACCTGGACGCCGGATCCCGCGGAGCTGGCCCGCGCCCGGACCGAACTCGCCGCGGCCGAGTTCACGGTCGAGATCACCGACAACCGGATCACCGTCGGTGGGGATACCCAACTCCGCCTGGACCGCCGCGGCCGCTGGCACCCCTACCGGCGCATCGACAACACCTGGACCCCCACCGCGCCAGCCACCACCGATCCACTGAGCGCACTCACGACCGACTGGTAGCCGCGCACAGCTGACTGGTGGCCGACCCGCGCCGGTAAATCCGGCGCGCCCGGCCTAAGTGTGTCGGTAGGGTGTCGATGACTTCGGAGCGTGGAGGAGGTGAGTTGATGACCGCGTCAGTGGGTGCTGTCGCCTGCGCGGCAGCCATTCCGGTCAGCCAACTCACCGCGGGGCCCGCCTGACGCGGAGCCCCTCGACCCGAAAGGGTTCCCCCGTTGTCCAGCATCACCTGGAAGACCCGCGCCGAGACGAGCGCGGACATCGAAACCATCCGTGAGGTCACCCGCCAGGCGTTCGGGCGCCAGTTCGAGGTCGACTTCCTCGACGCGCTCCGGGCCGACCCGGTCGCCTGGCTCGACGGGTTGTCGTACGTCGCGACCGTCGACGACCGGCTGGTGGCGCATGCCCTGCTCACGCGGTGTCATGTCGGCGACACCCCGGTCCTGTCCCTCGGGCCGGTCGCCGTCCTCCCGGCGTACCAGCGCAAAGGCGCCGGCGGCGCGGCCGTCCGCGCCGTGCTGGACACAGCGCGTGCACGCGGTGAGCGATCCGTCGTCGTGCTCGGTCACGCCGAGTACTACCCGCGGTTCGGTTTCCGACAGGCGACTGCGTTCGGCATCCGTCATCCAGAGTTCGACGGACCCAACCTGATGGCCCTCTCCCTCACCGGCGACGTCCTCCCGCGGGGCGAGCTCCGCTATCCCGTGACGACCTGAACCGGGTCGTAAAAGGTTCATCCGAACTCGCCGATTCACTTGCGCACGTGCCTTGTATACATGAAACAGTCGACGAGACCGCCTACTCAGGAGCACGTGATGACTACTCGACTTCCGTCCTTACTGAACCGCTCCAGTTCCGCGCTCGCCGGAGTTGCCGCCGGGGTGATCGCGCTGGCGCTGATCGGCACGGCCTGCTCCCCGGTCGAGCCGGCCGGGAGCGAGGGCGGCGACAGCAGTCAGCAGACCGGCGGCGGGCAGGACGTGTTCGGCGACCCGGCGGACCCGGGGCAGGTGAAGCCCGGCGGCACGCTGACCGTTGCCCTGTCCGCCGATCCGGACAAGCTGGACCCGTCGCTGTCGCGCAGCCTCTACTCGCGGTACGTCTTCCACACGATGTGCGAGAAGCTGTACGACCTCGGCCCGGACGCGAAGATCGTCCCGCAGCTCGCCACCGCGCTGCCGACGATCTCCGCCGACGGTCTCAGCCTGACCATCCCGCTCAAGCAGGGCGTGAAGTTCGCCGACGGCGGCACGATGGACTCGAACGCGGTCAAGGTCTCGATCGAGCGCGGCCTCACTCTGCCCGGCTCCGGCCGCAAGAGCGAGCTCGGCCCGATCAGCGCGGTCGAGACGCCCGACCCGAACACCGTGGTGATCAAGCTGTCGAAGCCGTTCGCGCCGCTGACCGCCGCGCTCGCCGACCGGGCCGGCATGGTGCTCAGCCCGGCCGCGGTGAGCAAGCTCGGCGCGAACTTCTCCACCGCGCCGGTGTGCGTCGGCCCGTTCAAGTTCGCCAGCCGGGTCGCGCAGAACTCGATCAAGGTGGTCAAGGATCCGCAGTACTACGACGCCGCGAAGGTGCACCTGGACGCGATCGAGTACCGGATCATCACCGACTCCAGCATCCGCTCGGCCAACCTGAAGTCCGGTGACGCCCAGGTCGCCGACTCGCTGTCGACCCAGGACGCGCCGAGCCTGCAGCAGGACAGCACGATGACCGTGCTGCAGTCGCAGTCGCTCGGGTACCAGGGCCTGACCGTCAACATCGCGAACGCGAACGGCATCGGCAACCCGCTGAAGCAGTTGGAGACCCCGATCGCCAAGGACCCGCGGATCCGGCAGGCGCTCGCGCTGTCGGTCGACCGCGAGGCGCTGGTGAAGTCGATCTTCAACGGCCTGAACACGGTCGCGTGCTCACCGGTCTCGCCGAAGAGCGAGTTCACCTCCGACGCCGTCCAGGTGTGCCCGCCGCACGACCCGACCAAGGCGAAGCAGTTGCTGGCCGACGCCGGCGCGAGTACGCCGTACAAGGTCACGATGATTACCTCGAACAACCCCGACAGCCTCCGGCTCGCGCAGGCCCTGCAGGCGATGGTCAAGGACGGCGGTTTCGATCTGGTGATCAAGCCGGTCGAGTACGCGTCGCTGCTCGACCAGCAGGACCGTGGGGACTTCGAGCTGCTGCAGCTCGGCTGGTCCGGCCGGGTCGACCCGGACGCGAACATCTACAACTTCGTCGGCTCCGAGGGCAGCCAGAACGTGGCCGGCTACAGCAGCCCCGAGGTGGACAAGCTGCTGACCGACGCCCGGCAGTCGACCGACAAGGCCGAGCGGATCAAGCTGTACGGTGATGTGGTCACCAAGCTGCAGCAGGACTTCCCGCTGATCTACCTGTACCGGCAGCGCAACCTGACCGGTGTGTCCAAGAAGGTCCTCGGCATCCAGGTCTACCCCGACGGGGTCCTGCGGGCCGCGTTCGCCGGGTTCGCGAAGTGAGGCGGTATCTCCTCGGCCGGTTGTGGCAGTCGATCGTCACGTTGATCCTGGCAACGATCGTCGTCTTCGTCGGCGTGCGCGCGTTGCCGGGAGACCCGGCGCTCGCGCTGGCCGGCGAGGACCGGGACCCGGAGTCGTTGCAGGCGATCCGCGAGCAGTACGGGCTGGACGACTCGCTGCTGGTGCAGTTCTGGCAGTTCGTCAGCCACGCGGCCCGGGGTGATCTCGGCCAGTCGATCCGGACCGGCGAGTCGGTCACCACGATGATCGCGAACGCGCTGCCGGTCACCATCGAACTGTCGGTCCTGGCGATCCTGGTCGCCAGCGTGATCGGCGTCGGTGCCGGCGTCGTCGCCGCCGTACGACGGGGTCGCCCGGCGGAGTGGGCCGCGAACGCGCTCGCCCTCCTCGGCCTGTCGGTGCCGAACTTCTGGCTCGGCCTGATGGCGATCCTCTACCTGTCGGTCGCGCTCGGCCTGTTCCCGGCGTCCGGGTTCGTGCCGTTCTTCACCGACCCGGTCGGCAACCTGCACCACCTGATCCTGCCCGCGCTCATCCTCGGGACCGGCCTGGCAGCGGTCATCATGCGGCAGACCCGCTCGTCGATGCTGGACGCTCTCAGCGCCGACTACATCCGTACGGCGGAGGCGAAAGGCCTCTCGCCGCGCGCGGTCATCGGCCGGCACGCGCTCCGCAACAGCCTGATCGTGGTGATCACGATCGTCGGCCTGCAACTCGGCGCGCTGATCTCGGGCGCCGTGGTCACCGAACGCATCTTCGCGCTGCCCGGGTTCGGCAAGCTGACCGTCGACGCGGTCTTCCAGCGCGACTACCCGGTGATCCAGGCGGTCGTGCTGGTGACGGCGGCGGCGTACATCCTGATCAACCTGCTCGTGGACCTGCTGTACTCCGTCATCGATCCACGCATCCGGGTGCGGGGTGACGCCTGATGGCCGTCACCGACGTCACCGTCAGCGCGGGGACGCCGCTGCGTAGCAATCGGCGCCGGGTGGTCCGGCGGATGCTGCGCAACCCGCTCGCGATCGCCGGCCTGGCCGTCCTCGGGCTCGCGATCATCCTCGCGGTGTTCGCTCCCTGGCTCGCGCCGCACGAGCCGACCGACACGCAGCTCGACCAGGCGTTCGCGCCGCCCGGGACAGCCGGCTACCTGCTCGGCACCGACGATCTCGGCCGGGACGTGCTCGCCCGGATCATGTACGGGCTGCGGGCCTCGCTGCACGTCGGCCTGCTCGCGGTCGCGACGTCGCTCGTGATCGGCGTACCGCTCGGGCTGATGGCCGGGTACTTCCGGGCGCTGGACGCGCTGATCTCGCGGTTCACCGATCTGGTGCTGGCCTTCCCGTTCCTGATCCTGGCCGTCGGGCTGGCCGCGATCCGGGGTGCGAGCCTCGGAAATGCGGCGATCGCGATCGGGATCGCCCAGATCCCCGGCGTGATCCGGATCGTCCGGTCGGAGACGCTGCGGCTGAAGTCGCTGGACTTCGTCGCCGCCGCGATCGTCGAGGGCGCCGGCGACGCCTGGGTGCTCGGCCGGCACATCCTGCCGAACGCGGCCTCGGTGATCATCGTCCAGGCCACGGTCGCGATCCCGGCGGCGATCCTCGGCGAGGCCGTGCTGTCGTTCCTGGGCCTCGGCATTCAGCCGCCGGCGCCGAGCCTGGGCACGATGCTGTCCGACGCGCAGCAGTTCGCTGCCCGCGCGCCGTGGGCCGCGGTGATGCCCGGCGTCGCGATCATGCTGCTCACGCTGGCGTTCAACATCGTCGGCGACAGTCTGCGCGACGCTCTCGACCCGAAAGCGAGCCGCCGATGACTGCATCGTCGAACGGCCAGCAGGTGCTCGATGTCAACGACCTCTCTGTCACGTTCCGGACCGAAGACGGCCCTGTGTCGGCGGTGGACCGGGTGAGTTTCGCGGTGGGTGAGAGTGAGGTGCTCGCCGTGGTCGGCGAGTCCGGCTGCGGTAAGAGCGTGACGGCGATGAGCCTCGCCGGTCTCCTCCCCCGGACCGCCACGGTCGACGGCTCGGTGAAACTCGACGGTGTCGAACTGATCGGGGCCGACAAGCGCACGCTGCGATCGATCCGCGGCCGGGAGGTCGCGTACATCTTCCAGGAGCCGATGACCTCGCTGAACCCGGTCTTCACCGTCGGCCACCAGATCGGCGAGGTGCTGCGGACCCACATCGGCCTCAGCCGGCAGGCGGCCCGCGACCGATCGGTCGAGCTGCTCAAACTGGTCGGCATCCCGTCCGCCGAGCGCCGGATCGGCGACTACCCGCACCAGCTGTCCGGCGGCATGCGGCAGCGAGTGATGATCGCGATGGCGGTCGCGTGCGATCCCAAGGTGCTGATCGCCGACGAGCCGACGACCGCGCTGGACGTCACGATCCAGGCCGGCATCCTCGACGTACTGCGGGAGTTGCGGGAGCGGCTCGGGACCAGCATCGTGCTGATTACGCACGACCTCGGCGTGGTCGCGGACCTCGCGGACCGGGTCGCCGTGATGTACGCCGGACGCGTGGTCGAGACCGCCGAGGTCCACGAGCTGTTCGACCACCCGCAGCACCCGTACACCGCCGGCCTCCTGGGCGCGTCGCCCGCCGCCGGCCGGCACGCGGAGTCCCACCGCCTCAACGAGATCCCCGGCCTTGTCCCGGTCCTGTCCGAGCAGCCCGACGCGTGTACGTTCGCCGACCGTTGCCCGCGAGCACTCGACACCTGTACGTCGTCCGAGCCGCAACTGACACCTGGTCCGCACCGGGTCGCGTGCTGGAACCCGGTCAGAGAACCAGTGGAGGTGTGATGGACGCCTTGGAGGTGGAAGACCTCGTCATGCACTTCGGGCCGGTCCGGGCAGTCGACGGGGTGACGCTGCGGATCCGCCAGGGGTCTGTGGTCGCGCTGGTCGGTGAGAGTGGTTCCGGCAAGTCCACTGTCGGTCGCTGCATCGTGCGGCTGCTGGAGCCGACCGGAGGGACCATCCGGCTCGCGGGCATCGACATCACTCACCTGAACCGACGGCAGCTGCGTCCACATCGACGCGACGTGTCCATCGTCTTCCAGGACCCGGCCGGCTCGCTCGACCCTCGGTTGTCGGTCGGAGACATCGTCGGCGAGCCCCTACGCCTCATGCGTCGCAAGGACATCCCTGCGAAGGTCTCGGAGTCGCTACGCCGGGTCGGCCTTCGTCCCGAGGTCGCACAGCGCGCACCGCACGAGTTGTCCGGCGGTCAGCGCCAGCGCGTCAGCATTGCCCGCGCACTGATCTCGGAGCCCCGACTGCTCGTGGCGGACGAGCCGACGAGTGCACTGGATGTCTCCGTCCAGGCAGCCGTGCTCAACCTGCTCGCCGACCTCCAGCGGGACCTGGGCTTCGCCTGCCTGTTCATCACGCACGACCTGTCCGCGGTCGAGTACCTGGCCGACGAGGTCGCGGTGATGTACCTGGGCCAACTGGTCGAACAAGGGCCACGTGCCCGCATCTTCGGTGCGCCCGCGCACCCCTACACCCAGGCCCTGCTGTCAGCCGCCCCTGTCCCCCGTCCGGCGGAGCAGCGCGCTCGCAAGCCGGTGCTGCTCGGCGACGACCTGCCGTCGGCCATCGACCCGCCCGGCGGCTGCCGCTTCCACACCAGGTGCCCGGTGGCGATCGACACCTGCCGGACAGTCATCCCGGAGCACCGCGTAATAGGCGAAGGTGGACACGAGGTCGCGTGTCACCTGGTCGCCGACGACGGCACCGGCCCCGATGTCCGCACAGTCGAAGGAGCAACTCGATGACCTTTACCACCCGGCCAACCCTGCGCGGCACGTTCGGGATGGTTTCGTCCACGCACTGGCTGGCGTCGCAGTCGGCCATGCGGATCCTGGAGCTCGGTGGCAACGCGTTCGACGCCGGTGCGGCCGCAGGGTTCGTGCTGCACGTGGTCGAGCCGCACCTCAACGGCCCGGGCGGGGAGGTGCCGGCGATCATCGCCACCGCCGACGACCCGACCCCGCGGGTGCTGTGCGGGCAGGGCGTCGCTCCGGCCGGTGCGACCATCGAGCACTTCCAATCGCTCGGGCTCGACCTCGTCCCCGGGTCTGGTCCGCTGGCCGCGACCGTGCCAGCTGCTGTCGACGCCTGGCTGCTCCTGCTGCGTGACCACGGCAGCATGCCGCTGCGCGTCGTACTCGAGCCTGCGATCGAGTACGCGCGGAACGGGCATCCGCTCGTGCCGCGGGTCGGGGAGACGGTCGGCACGGTGCAGGAGTTGTTCGAGCAGCACTGGCCGACGTCGGCGGCACTCTGGTTGAAGGACGGGCGTGCGCCGAGCGGGAGGTTCCGCAACGAGGCGTACGCCGCCACGCTCGAGCGGCTGGTGACCGAGGCCGAGGCCGTCGGCGCGGACCGGCAGGCGCACGTGGACGGGGCCCGCAGGGCGTGGCGGGAAGGCTTCGTCGCCGAGGAGATCGACAAGTTCTCCCGGCTGCCGCACCGTGACTCCAGCGGCGAGGACCACTCCGGGCTGATTACAGGCGAGGACTTGGCGAGCTTCGCGGCGACCTGGGAGGAGCCGACAACGCTCGACTGGAACGGGTACACCGTCGCCAAGACCGGCCCGTGGGGCCAGGGGCCGGCGCTGCTGCAGTCGCTCGCCGTACTCGCCGAGCTCGGTGACGTCGACCTGGACAGCGCCGACGGTGTGCACACCACGGTCGAGGTGATGAAGCTGTCGTACGCCGACCGCGAGGCCTGGTACGGCGACGGCGCCGACGTACCCCTGAAGACGCTGCTCTCCCCCGCGTACGCCGCCGAGCGTGCCAAGCTGATCGGGCCGGAGGCGTCGAGGGAGCTGCGGCCGGGTCGCCCGGACGGCCGCGAGCCGCGCCTGCCATCGGTTGCCAGCGGCAATGACCTGGGTGACGCCACGACCGGCGAGCCGACCGTTTCGGCCGAGGGCGTGACCCGTGGTGACACCTGCCACGTCGACGTGATCGACCGCTGGGGCAACGTCATCTCCGCGACGCCGAGCGGCGGCTGGCTGCAGTCGTCGCCGACGATCCCGGAGCTCGGATTCTGCCTCGGGAGCCGGCTGCAGATGTTCTGGCTCGAGGAGGGGCTCGCGTCCTCCCTCGCCCCCGGTCTGCGTCCGCGGACGACGCTCACGCCGACGCTCGTACTCCGGGACGGGCAGCCGGTACTCGCGTGCGGATCGCCCGGTGGGGACCAGCAGGACCAGTGGCAGTTGCTGTTCCTGCTGCGTCATCTCGGCGGTGGGATGGATCTGCAGGAGGCGATCGACGCGCCCGCGTGGCACACGACCGGCTTCCCGTCGTCGTTCTACCCGCGCGCGACCGAGCCGGGTGGACTGGTGATGGAGAGCCGGCTCGGTCCGGCGATCCGCGACGAGCTGGTCCGCCGGGGACATGTCGTGACCGAGGGCGACGCGTGGAGCCTCGGCCGCCTGTGCGCCGTACGCAAGGAAGCGGACGGCGTCCTCGCCGCGGCGGCGAACCCGCGAGGGATGCAGGGCTACGCCGTCGGGCGCTGAGTCCCGCCGTTGAGCGCCGCCTTCGCGGCGGCCTCGACGTGCAGGCGGGCGGCCCTGGTCGCGGCCGCGCTGTCGCCGGCGGCGATGGCGTCGACCAGGCGGATGTGTTCCTCCCACGAGTGCGGTGCGCGCTGCGCGGCGCCGACGCGGAAGACCCAGTGCACGTGGTGGTACATCGCGGCGGACATCGAGAGCAGCCAGCGGTTGCCACTGACCGCGATCACCGCTCGGTGGAAGGCGCTGTTGAGCTCGGCGACCCGGTCGAAGTCCTTGTCCTCGGTCGCCGCGCTCGCGTCGTCCAGCAGCCGACGCAGCCGGTCGACGTCCTTCGGCGTCGCCCGCTCGGCCGCCAGCCCGGCGGCCAGCGTCTCGAGCTGGCCGCGGACGGCGAACAGGTCGCGGACCGCGGTCTCGTCGAGGGTCGCGACGACCGCACCCCGCCGCGGCAGGATGTGCACGAACCCCTCGGCCTCGACCACCCGCAACGCCTCGCGGACCGGGTTGCGGGAGACGCCGAAGTCGTCGGCCAGCCGGGTCTCGGTCAGCCGCTCGCCCTGGGCGTAGTCACCGTCCACGATCCGGCGGCGGAGCTCCGCGAGGACCTGCTCGCGCAGCGCGACATGGTCGCCACCGATCGTCCGCACCTCACCCGTGTGGTCCACCCGACCGTCTCCTCTCCCCCGTGCCCACTGTTCGCAGCACGCTAGCCGATCGGTGCGAACGGCGGCATGTGCTCCCGGGGCGGCGCTATCTTGGCGGCTTGAGCATCACACTGACTCCCCTGACGGATCCCGACTTCCGGCCGTTCAGCCGCCGGATCGCCTGGCTCGCCGCGGACGGCGACGGCAATCCGGTCGGCTCCGCGTTCCTCCGGCTCAACAGCCGCTCGTCGCACGAGCACCTGGCCGAGCTGGAGCTCACCGTGCATCCGGCCGAGCGGCGGCGCGGGATCGGCTCGCAGCTGCTCGCGGCGGTCGTCGCGGCGGCGCGCGGCCACGAGGTCCGTACGGTCCTGGCCGACGCCCGGGTGGGCTCAGCCGGCGACCTGTTCCTCGAGCACCACGGCTTCACCGTCGGACTCACGTTGATCTACGCGCGCCTCGAGCTCGCGCTCGCCGATCCGGTGGTCGAGGGGTCGCCCGGCTACCGGTTGGTGTCGTGGACGGGCGTCGTACCGCACGAGTGGGCGCAGAGCTTCACGGCTGCCCGGGCCGGGATGGACGACGCACCGACCGGCGACATCGCGTACGGCGAGGACGCGTGGGACGTGGAGCGGACCCGGTACGCCGCCCGGGTGATCGAGGAACGCGGTGAGCACCTGACCACGGTCGCGGCCGTCGACCCGGCCGGGACGATCGTCGGTTTCACCGAGCTCGTCGTACCAGGTGACGGGAAGGGCGACGCGCAGCACTACGGCACCGCCGTAGTCCCGGCCCATCGCGGCCATGGCCTGTCGCTGTGGATGAAGGCCGAACAGATCCGCCGAGCCCGCGCCCGCTTCCCGGATCTCGAGGGCCTCCTGACCGACACCGTGAGCACGAACACCCCGATGCGCCGCATCAACGACCACCTCGGCTACCGCCCCACCCACACCGACAACCGCCGTACGCTCGCGCTACACGAGCCCGGCCAGCCGGTAGAGGACCAGTGAGCCGGCGACGGCCACGTTGAGGCTGGCACCGGTACCGATCATCGGGATCTCGACCACCTGATCCAGCTGGTCGAGCGCCTCGGGCGGGATCCCGGTCCGCTCGTGACCGAGGACGGCGACCGTACGATTCCTGGCCGGCGGCAGGTCGGCGAGGCGGATCGACTCGTCGGCGAGCTCGACGCCGACGATCGTGGTGCCGCCGCGGGTCTTCTGATCGATCAGCCAGCGGACCGGATCGTGGCCGGTCCAGTGCACGCAGGTGCGGCGCCGCAGCGTGTTGCCGCGGGCAAGCGCGTCCGGCACCCACGGCAGCTTCGGTACGGCGAGGCACGCCCCGACCGCATCACACGTGCGCAGCAGCGTGCCAAGGTTGACATCATGCTTCGGCCACAGCGGAGCGATCAGCAGGTGGTCCCAGCAGGAGTGGGACCGGCGGCGTCTTTGGTGCCTCAGGTCCTTCGGGCTCCGCACCCGGACCTGTGGGCCGCTCATCGAACGGCCGGAACTATCCTCCCGGCAGGCATCTGAGTCATCTGCGAGGGCGCTTCGCGGCGCGCCCGGGCCTTCGTTGGGGTTTGCGGCAGCCAGGATACGTGACTACTGGCCGAGAATTTTCTGGACGGCGGCTGTGGTGATGGGGTGGTAGCCGGGGCGGGCCTTGGCGAAGACCTCGGCGGCGAAGGCCCGGTCGGTGCCGGCCAGGGCGCGGTAGACCGGCAGGACGAGCTTCATCCGGCCGACGCGGGTGAGGAACGACGCCATCTCGGCGTACGACGACTCGTAGCTGCTCGCGGCGACGATCTGGTACCAGCGCCGGGCGATCTCGCCGTTCGCCGTACCGGTCAGGCCGAAGGCGCGGTCGAGCTGGTGCAGCTGCTCGGCGCTCAGCATGTCCGGCGCCGCGTCCAGGAAGCGCAGCCACTCCTGCGTCGTCCAGCCGGCCGCACCGGCCGGCAGCTCACCGGTCGCCAGCCAGTTGTCCCGGGACCGGTCGACGGCCTCGAACCGCTCCGACCTCGCCCGGCGCGCGAACGCTGGGATGCCCGGCTCGTCCAGCCACGCGGCCAGCTCGGCCTCGGTCACGACCCCCGGGTTCGGGTCCAGCAGCCGCTCGCGCAGGTGCGCGACGAAGTCCGCCGAGTTGATGCTGCGGAACGCGAAGCGGTCGAAGTACCCGCGCAGGAACGGGTCGAACACCTCGCGCGAGAACCGCTCCTCCAGCCAGGACAGGAACCACGACCCCTTCAGCGGACCGCAGGACGTCGTGCCGTGGTACTCGGTCCCATGGTTCAGCCCGGGCAGCTCCATCGCCAGCTCGGCCGGCGTCAGGGGATCCAGCTTCACCACGGTCGCGTGCTGCTTGATCGCCGTCTCCATCACCGCGAACTCGGTGCCGTAGACGGCCTCGACGATCCGGTTCTCGACGTACGACGTGAAGCCCTCGTTCAGCCAGATGTCGTCCCAGCTGTCCTGGGTGACCAGGTTGCCCGACCAGCTGTGCGCGAGCTCGTGCGCGACCACGCTGACCAGCGACTTGTCCCCGATCACCACGGTCGGGGTCGCGAACGTCATTCGCGGATTCTCCATCCCGCCGTACGGGAAGGACGGCGGCAGCACGAGCAGGTCGTAGCGGCCCCAGCGGTACGGGCCGAAGAGCGCCTCGGTGACCCGCATCATCTCCTCGGTGTCGGCGAACTCGGTCGCCGCCCGCTTGGCCAGCTCCGGCTCGGCCCACACGCCGGTCCGGTCGCCGATCGGCTCGAACACCAGGTCCCCGGCCGCGATCGCGAGCAGGTACGACGGGATCGGCTCGGGCATCACCACGTCGTACGAGCCGGTGCGGCGGGACGTCGTACCGTTGTCGGCACTCATCAGCACCATCAGCTCCGGCGGAGCGGTGACGTGCGCGGCGTAGCTGAACCGCACGCCCGGCGTGTCCTGCACCGGCACCCAGCTGCGCGCGTGGATCGCCTGCGACTGGCTGAACATGAACGGCATCACGCCACCCGCGGTCATCGACGGCTCCAGCCACTGCAGACCGGTCGCGGTCGGCGCGGTCCGGTAGCTGACCCGCACGCGCTCGTGCCGCGCGGTCCGGACGTGCAGGGCCGAGCCGAGCTCCGGATCCGGTACGGCGAGGTTGTACTCGAGCGGCTCCCAGCCGTCCGCGGTCGCACCCTCGACCGCGAGCACCGTCAGGTCCCGGGTGTCGAGCACGAGCCGGTCACCGGCACCGGTCCAGGCGAGCGTGTGGGTGGCGCTGCCGGACAGCACCTTCTCGCTGAAGTCCAGCTCGAGGTCGAGGTCGAGGTGGGTGGTCCGAACCAGGGCAGGTTCGGCGTACGAGTGGCGATCGTGCGTCACGGATTTACTCCCCGAGTGAGGTGTCCGGGGAACATTACCCACGGCCGGCCCGGTTGGGACGGCCAATCTGGGCCAGCCGCACCACCGTGCCAAAAGGCCCACATTTGATCAGACCGGCACCCTGGACACATGCGGGGAAACCTGTGGGCCGCCACCCGACCGCTGGCCGCCGTCCTCACCCTGCTGGCCGCCGCGGCGTGCACCAGCCCGAGTGCCCCACGCCCAGCGCCGACCTCGCCGTCCACGCCGTCGACATCGGCCGCACCCTCGACGCGGTCGCCGGTCCCCTCCCCTACGTCGGCCCCACCGACGCCCGAGGTGTCGCCCCGGCCGGCCACCTTCGACAGCGCGGCCGCCATGAGCACCGTGCGGTACCTGGCCGGCCTCGGTCCCCGGGAAGCGACCGGTCCGGCGTATCTGCAGGGTCTGACCTGGCTGGAGCAACGCTTCCGCGCCCTCGGCTACCAGACCCGCCGCCAGGCCTTGCGAGTCCCGGCGGGCAACTCGTGGGGGGTCCCGGTCCGCGCCGGCACCACCTGGAACCTGATCGCCACCAAGCCCGGCTTCGACCCCGCGACGCCGCACCGCATCGTGGGTGCCCACCTCGACACCGTCCCCCAGGCCCCGGGCGCCGAGGACAACGCATCCGGCGTCTCCGTCCTCCTCGGCACAGCCAACCTCAGGCACCGCCTCCCTACGGTGTTCGTTGCCTTCGGCGCCGAAGAACCCCGCGGCCCCGGCGACAACCGGCACCACTACGGTTCCCGCGCGTACGTCGCCTCGCTGCCGCCCGCGCAACGCCGCGCACTCCGCGGCATGGTCTCCCTCGACCGGGTAGGCGTCGGCACCGTCGTACCGATCTGCTCCGCTCAGGCCGACGACGTGGCCCTGCGCAACGAACTCCGCGCGGCCGCGGCCCGTGCGCGCGTGCCCAGCCGGGCCTGCGTGAACCGGTCGAGTGACCACTGGTCGTTCGTCCGCTCCGGCCTACCAGGCGTCCGCCTCGGCAGTACGCCGTACGCCGAGTACCACAGCGCCCGCGACCTCCCGCGGGTCGTCTCCCCCGCCCAGCTCGGCCGCATGGGTCGAGTGGTCGCCGCCTGGCTCGCCAGTTAGCGCAGATCGCTCAGGATCTGCTCGGCCCGCGTGCCCGTCACCACGCGCGGACTGAAGTCGCTCCCGATCACGTACGGCGTGAGCCGGGCCGCCTTCAGCGACTTGCCCCAGTAGGTGAGCTCCAGCAGCACGCCCTCTTGCGTCTGCTGAGAGAAGTCCATGTCGAACACCAGATTCCCCAGCGAGTGCGCGACCACCTTGCCTGGCAGGAACTGCACACTCTGCACCCAGTGCGGGTGCCCACCGATCACCAGGTCCGCTCCAGCCTTTGTGAGCGCGTCAGCCACCGTACGCTGCGCAGGCACCGGCGTGTGCGTGTACTGCTGTCCCCAGTGCGGCAGTACGACGACCACGTCGACGGCCGCCTTGAGCGCCGTCACCGCCCGGGTGACGGTGGCCAGGTCACCGGCGTTGAGCGGCCCGGTCCGCGGCGGCATCCGCAGGCTGAACGCGCCGGCGCTGGACGCCGTCGCGCGCGGCGTCTCCCCGATCGCGTTGAAGGCCAGGAACCCGAACCGGACCCCGTCTCGCTCCACGATGGCCGGCCGAGCCGCTTCCGTGAGGTTGCCGCCAGCACCTACCGGCTGGATACCACCCGCGCGCACCAGCCGGACAGTCTCGAGTAGTGCGCGCTGCTGGAAGTCGCCGGTGTGGTTGTTGGCCAGTGAGAGTACGTCGACGCCCGCTGCCCGCAGTCCGGCGACGACACCGGGTGGCGCGGCGAACGAGTCGCCTCCCTGTTGCGGCGTACCCGCTCGGGACAGCGTGCTCTCCAGGTTGAGCACGGTTAGGTCGGCCGAAGCCAGCCGCGGGCCGATCGCGCGCAGCGGTCGGGAGACGTCACCGGTCCTGGCCGCGGCGGTGGCGACGCGGCGGCCGAGCATGACATCGCCACCTGCCGTCAGGTCGATCACTGGGGCTGTCGGCTGCGGTCCTGGTGTGCGTAGCGGGTAGCGGGCGGGGTCCTTGAAGGGGTCGATGCCGGCGATCGTGACTGGGCGGATGGACGGGCCGGCCGCGGAGGCGGGCACCAAGGCGAGCGTGGTGGTCGACCGTTGCGCCTGGCGCAGGGAGCCGACCCGGAAGCCTCGCCAGGACCTGACTGTGCCGCGGACGATCGAGCGGGCAGTGGTGAGGTCGATGTCCTGTGCGGCGCGGGTCGGGTGGATCGCCAGGACCAACGGTTGCGTGGTGGCGGGTGTGGTCGGGATCGTTGCACTTGGCGACGGCCTCGCGGGCGCGGCCGTCGGTGTGGCCGACGTCGTAGTTGGCGTCGTACTGGGTCTGGCAGTGTCCGAGCAGGCGACCAGGGCGGCCGCTGCCAGAGCGGCCAGCGAGACCTGCCACCGCGCGGCCATAGCGCCACGGTAGCCGGGCCTTCAATCTCCACAGCCCGGTACGGCGGTTGCGGAATCGGGGGTGCGACCTAGCAGACTGTGAGCATGATCCCCCAGGGCAGTCCGGAGCTGGTGCTCAAGCGGCGACCGTTCGGCTCCTGGCTGCTCGGACCGGCCGACCAGAGCCCGCGGATGCTGCGGTTCCGGCTGCAGGTGCTGATGACGACCTTCTCGATCGGGACCAACGTCATCGGCGCGGCGATCGTGTTCGCGCTGGCGATCTTCGTGCTGCCCGGTCCGCCGCTCGTCGAGGAGCTGCAGTACGTCGAGCGGATCGCGATCCCGGCGTACGTGGTGCTCGCGGTCGTGGTCGGCGTCGTCTGGAGCACCCGGTTGGCCCGCCGGGTCACGCGCTGGGTCGACGAGGACCGGCCGGCCACCCGGAAGGAGCAGATCGCGACGCTGCAACTGCCGTTCCGGTTGACCCTGATCGAAGTCTTCCTGTGGCTGCTGGCCTGCGTGCTCTTCACCGTCCTCACCGTGGTGCTGCAGCCGGAGAACGCGCTGCGGATCGCGGTCACCATCTTCGACGGCGCGATCATCACCTGTTCGGTCTCGTACCTGCTGACCGAGTTCGCGCTCCGGCCGGTCGCGGCCCGGGCGCTCGCCGACTCGCCTCCGCCGCGACGCCTGCTCGCCGCCGGGCTGAAGGCGCGGACGGTCTTCTTCTGGGCGGTCGGCTCGGGGGTGCCGGTCGCCGGCCTGATGCTGGCCGCGGTCCTCGCGCTGATCGAGCAGGACGTCTCCCCGACCCGGCTGTCGGTGATGATCCTTGCCCTCGGCATCGTCGCCATCGGCAACGGGTGGCTGCTGACGTTGTTGTCGGCGCGGTCGGTGGTCGCGCCGGTCCGGTCGGTGCGGCACGCGCTGACGCTGATCGGCGACGGGCAGCTGGACGTCCGTATCCCGGTGTTCGACGGGACCGAGCTCGGGTCGCTGCAGGCCGGGTTCAACACGATGGCCGAAGGCCTGCGGGAGCGCGAGCGGATCCGCGACCTGTTCGGGCGGTACGTCGGTCCGGAGGTCGTGCAGGAGGCGCTGAGCAGCGACCGGCTCGGCGGGGAGGAGCGGTTCGCGGCCGTCCTGTTCGTCGACCTGGTCGGCTCGACCGAGCTCGCGGCGGACCGGACGCCGACCGAGGTGGTCCAGCTGCTCAACCGGTTCTTCACGATCGTGGTCGAGGAGGTGGTGCGGCAGGACGGGTTCGTGAACAAGTTCGCCGGTGATGCCGCGCTCGCCGTCTTCGGTGCCCCGGCCGAGTTGCCCGACGCCGCGGGCAGTGCGCTGCAGGCCGGTCGTACGCTCGCCCAGCGGCTGGCCGACGAGCTGCCGGAGGCGAGCGCCGGGATCGGGGTGACGGCGGGGATCGTGGTCGCGGGCACGGTCGGCGACGTACGGCGGCACGAGTACACGGTCATCGGTGACCCGGTGAACGAGGCGTCCCGCCTGAGCGAGTTGGCCAAGACGACTCCGGGACGGCTGATCGCGTCCATGACGGCGGTCGAGGAGGCGGCGCCCGCGGAGGCCGCGCAGTGGCGGCCGGGAGAGCAGGTGACCGTCCGCGGCCGCCAGCAACCAACCCATCTGGCCGTCCCACAGTGACTCGACTACCCCAGTAGCCGCTTCTCCTCGATCAGTTGGTGCAGGAGGGCGGCGCCGTACAGCATGGACTTGGTGCGCTGGTCGTGAGCGGCCCGGCGTTCCGCGATCGCTGCCCGCAAAGCCTCCGTGCTGCCGGTACGACGTAAGCCCTCGAGCACCGGCCTGATCTGCTCGAAGTAGTAGCGCCCCTGCCGCAGCATGTGGATGATCCGCGCGTCCCGCACCTGCTCGGGCCCGTAGCGCCGGTACTTGGTCCCCGGCTCGCGCGTCGGCTCCAGCAGCCCGGCTGCCTCCCACACCCGGAGCGCCGACGTACGCACGCCCAACTGGTGCGCCAACTCCCCCACCAACAAGGACGGACCCGCCACCGGCGCGTCGTCGAGGAACTCGGCGGCCGCCGCGCCCAGGGCCTCACTGGCCGCATCGGTCGCCGTGCGCAACTGGTGCAGGCCGGCATGTGTCGCGTCCACCAGCCGATACACGAGCGCCTCGTCACCCGCGTGCACGGCCAGCATGATCTCGGTCGCCACCTCGGCCCCGAACCCCGGTGCCAGCGCCCGATAGGTCAGCAGCGCCGACAGGTGTTCCTCGCCGTACTGCCGGTACCCGGTCTCGGACCGCGGCGCCGGCGGCAGGATCCCCGCCGCCTCGTAGTTGCGCACGAGTTGCGTCGAGATCCCGGCCCGCCGCGCCAGATCCACCGGCCGCAATCCCACCGCCGTACCTCCCTCTCGAAACCCTGACTCGGTCAGCCGCCGGACGATCGCGGTCAGCGGCCGCCGGCGACGTCGACGGTGGAGCCGGTCATGTAGGAGGAGCGGTCGGAGGCGAGGAAGGCGATCACCTCGGCGACCTCCTCGGCCTTGCCCGGCCGGCCGAGTGGCGGGGTCGTGCCGATCCGTTCGAGGCGGCCTTCCTCGTGGATGTCGGTCTCGATCAGGCCCGGCCGGACGCCCAGCACGCGGACACCTTCCTTCGACACCTCGTTCGCCAGGCCGACGGTCAGCGCGTCGACCGCGGCCTTGCTCGCCGCGTAGTCGACGTACTCACCGGCCGACCCCAGCACCGCGGCCCGGGACGACACGTTGACGAGCACACCGCCGGAGCCGCCGTACGCCGTGGACATCCGCCGGACCGCCGCGCCCGCGACCAGGATCGCGCTGATCGTGTTGATGCGGAACACCCGCTCGAGCCGCGCGGCGTCGTACTCCGCGACCCGGCCGGACGGCGAGACCACGCCGGCGTTGTTGACGACGGCACCGATCGGACCCAGCTCCGCGGTCACGGTGTCGAACAGCCGCTCGATCTGATCCGTTTCCGCGACGTCCGCCTGGACCGCCACGGCTCGCCGCCCGAGCTCCTCGCAGGCCTTGACCACCCGCGCCGCCTCGTCCGCGCGGGTCCGGTAGTTCACGCCGACATCCCAGCCGTCGGCCGCCAGCGCGACCGCCGACGCGGCCCCGATCCCGCGACTTCCACCGGTGATCAGAACGACCCCACGCCGTACGTCAGTGTCCGTCATGCCCCCAGCCTACGAAGCCGGCCGGATCGAGAGCTGCAACTGCGTCTCGGTGTCGGTGAACCCGAGCGCCCGGTAGAGCCGGATCGCCAGGTACTCCGGATCCGCGACCATCACCAACGTCCGCGCCCCACCCTCGGTCAGCCCGTACGTCGACGCGCGATGGACGAGTGTGCTCGCGATCCCCCGGTTCCGGTCGTCCGGATGCGTCTGCACACTCTGGAACCGCGCCAGCCCCCGGCCGTCGAAGACCAGCCCGAGCGAGCTCTGCAGCCGGTCGCCGTCGAACGCCCCGAACCAGGTCCCGTGCCCGGCCGCGACCAGCTTCCGCTTGCTCGCCACCCGTCGCCGGGTGAACTCGGCGTACAGGTCGTCGACCTCCATCGGCGCGGTCGCCAGCCCGAGCTGCACCAGCTGCTCCCAGTCGTCCTCGGAGGTCAGACGGCGGTACGTCGACTCGTCGTTCGGCCGGGCCGGCGGTACGACGGCGCTCGCCGTCATCACCACGTCCCGGCCGATGTCGAACCCGGCCGCGACCACCTCGTCCTCGGCGCCAACCACGCCGTCCGCCGTATCGATGCCTAAGGCAACGTGCTCGGCGGCCGGGAACTCGGCCCGGAACGCGTCCAGCCGGCGCTGCACGTCACCGGGCGCGAACGGCGTCCGGAACAGCAGGAAGTTGCCCCACCAGAAGTGCGGGTTGTCCGGGGACCGCACGACGACGTACTCGCCGGTGTCCGCGAGGTCACTCCCGCCGAGCTCCAGCAGCAGGAGATCGGTACGGAAGCCCAGGCTGTTGATCATCACCCGCTCATCGTCCAGGCAGCGTCAACCGGATTGCTTGACATGCAGCCGCCCGGCTGCCTAATGTCATTCATGCAGCCAGACGGCTGCATGAACGGAGCGGAGGGCGATGGACGACGAGGTGTTCCGCGCGCTGGCCGACCCGAGCCGCCGGCAGTTGCTCGACCGGCTGAACGCGCAGAACGGTCAGACCCTGCGGGAGCTCTGCGCCGGCCTCGCCATGGCCCGGCAGTCGGTGAGCAAACACCTCGCCGTGCTCGAGGGCGCGAATCTCGTCGCCACCGTGTGGCGTGGGCGCGAGAAGCTGCACTACCTCAACGCCGAGCCGATCAACGCCATCGCCGACCGCTGGATCAACCAGTACGACCGCCGGCGGGTGCAACTGTTCGCCGATCTCAAGACGGCTCTGGAGGCCGAGACCATGAGCGACAACGACTTCGTCTACACGACCTACATCAAGACCACGCCGGAGCGGCTCTGGCGGGCGCTGACCGACCCCGAGTTCACCAAGCAGTACTGGGGCGTGCATTTCGAGACCGAGTGGACGGCGGGCGCCGAGCTCGTCTGGTACCAGGGGGACGTCCGGATCGAGGGCCCCGGCCAGACCGTCGTCGAGTACGACCCGTACCGTCGGCTGGCCTACACCTGGCACCACATGACGCCGGAGTTCGCGAAGGCGGTGGACCTGGACGACGACGTCTACGAACGCGCCCGCCAGGAGCCGCTGTCCACCGCGACCTTCGAGCTCGAGCCGGCCGGGGATCAGGTCAAGCTCACCCTCGTCCACTCCGGCTTCGAGCCCGGCAGCGCGATCCGCGAGCTGGTCCGCGAGGGCTGGGTCGAGCTCATCTCCGACCTGAAGTCCTTCGTCGAGTCCACTCCCGAGCTGCGTCTCGAGACCGCCAGCTGACCCGGCCTTCTCTTACGGGCGTTTGTGGATCAGCAGGGGAAGGACGGCGGCGGCGCCGGCTTCGCGGAGTTTCGCGGCGGCCACGGTGATCGGCCACTGGGACGACGACGCGTCGGCCAGCAGCAGGACCGTGCGGGCACCGATCGCCTGCGCGGTCGCGTCGTCGATTTGGATGCCGTCGCGCCACACCTTCGCCTCCTCGGCGGACGAGAGGTCGTCGGTGAAACCGGCCGAGTTCACCGAGAGTTCAGCGCGGTCCAGCCGCCCGACCGTCGCGACATGGTCGGCCAGCTCCGCCGTCAATCGACCGTACCCACCCGCGGCGAGGGGTACGACGACGTCCGGCCGGCTCGACCAGGAGCCGCGCCAGCGCGAGAGCGCCGCCACCGCGCCCGCCTTCAAGGCCTCGAGCGCCTCCGGATCCGGAGGCCCGTCGGTGAAGGTGCCGCGCAGCACCTCCCGCCACTCCGGGGCGTCGGCGTAGACGACCGTCCGCCCGGGCTCGGCGGACAGCTCCACCGGGATCCGGCCCTTCGCGCCGAAGGCCCCGCCGGGCCACATCTTCCGCGGCTCCAGGACGTGCACCTCGCCGCGCAGCAGCCGGATGATCGACTGCACCGTCTCCGGCTCCGGCGCCGCCCGCAGCGGATCGGGCAGCTCGCCGAGGCACACCGAGCAGCGGCCGCACGGCTCGGCCGACGGATCGTCCAGCGACTCCTGAAGCAGTTGCATGAGGCAACGGTCGCCGCGGGTGTAGGCCCGCATGATGTTGGCCTCGCGGCGGCGGACCGCGACGATCCCGTCGTAGTGCGCCGCGTCGAACGTCCACTCCGCTCCGGTCCGCACCCAGCCCTTCTCGACCCGCTCGACCACTCCGTCGACCGCCAGCTGCTTGAGCATCAACTCGACCCGCGTGCGCCGCAGGCCGGTCTCGGCCTCCAGCGCGGGGACGCTCGCGGGCTGATCCGGCCCGTAGCCGTCCAGCCCGCGCAGCAGGCGGTTCACGTTCTCCGGCACCGGAATCGTCGCGGTGGCGAAGTAGTCCCAGACGCCGGCGTCAGCGTCCGACGGCAGCAACGCCACCATCGCGTGGTCGATCCCGCGGCCGGCACGCCCGACCTGCTGGTAGTAGGACACCGGCGAGGGCGGCGAACCGACGTGCACGACGAACCCGAGGTCCGGCTTATCGTAGCCCATCCCGAGCGCCGACGTCGCGACCAGCGCCTTCAACTCGTTCGCCCGCAAGGCATCCTCGAGACTCTCCCGCTCCCCCGCGTCCAGCCCACCCGTGTACGCCGCGACCGGCACGTCCTGGCCGTGGACCTCCTGGATCGCTGCCGCGAGTCGCTGCGCGTCGGACACCGTCAACGTGTAGACGATCCCGGAGCCCGGCAGCTTCGGCAGGTGGTCGACCACCCAGGCGAACCGGTCGAGCGGCGACAGCGCGTCGACGACTGCCAACTGGAGACTCGAGCGGGCCAACGGACCCCGCAGCACCAGCGTCGACTCCCCCAGCTGATGCGCGACGTCGTCGGTCACCCGCGCGTTGGCGGTCGCGGTCGTCGCCAGCACCGGGGTCTTCGGGTTCAGCTGCTGCAGCACGTCGGACACGCGCCGGTAGTCCGGCCGAAAGTCGTGGCCCCAGTCCGACACCGCGTGCGCCTCGTCGATCACCAGCAACCCGACCTGCCCGGCCAGCCCGTCGAGCACACGCCGGCCGAAACCGGGATTCGCCAGTCGCTCGGGCGACACCAACAGGACGTCGATCGCGCCGGAGCGCAGGTCGTGCTCGATGCCCGACCACTCGTCGATGTTGTTCGAGTTCAGCGTCGCCGCGCGCAGCCCGGCCCGGCTCGCGGCGGCGACCTGGTCGCGCATCAGTGACAGCAGCGGCGAGACGACCAGCGTCGGCCCGGCACCCTCCGCCCGCCGGATCGCCGTGGCCGCCCAGTACACGGCCGACTTCCCCCAGCCCGTCGCCTGCACGACCAGGACGCGCGCACTCGCCTCGGACAACGCGGCGACCGCGGTCTCCTGGTCCGCCCGGAGGCGCGCACTCTCGCCCGCGATCGCGCGGATCACCCCGCCGGCGATCTCGGCGCGCGCGTCGGTCAACGTGCTGGTGGTCGAACTGGTGTCAGCCATGCCAACGACCCTAGACGCCCGCGCCCACACTTTTCTCGCGCCGCCGTCACCCTGTGGACAACTCAGGCGGTGTCCACAGGATCAGGCGCATTTCCCCGGGTGGCAGGGTTGACCACCAGCGTCGACCAGTCGCTGCGGACCAGGACCCTTCGCCGCCAGAGCGTCGTACGGATTGGCCAGGGCGCAGCGGTCGAGGGAGAGACAGCCGCAGCCGACGCAGTCCTTGAAGTCGTCGCGGAGCTGCTCCAGGTGCAGGATCCGCTTGTCCAGCTCGGCCTGCCAGCACTCCGAGATCCGCTCCCAGTCCTGGCGGGTGGGCGTGCGGTTCTCCGGCAGCAGCGCGAGGATCGCGGCCACCTCGGCCAGCGGGATGCCGACCCGCTGGGCGATCCGGATCAGCGCGACCCGGCGGAGGGTGTCCCGCTTGTACCGTCGCTGGTTCCCCGACGTACGGCGGCTGACGATCAGGTTCTGCCGTTCGTAGAAGTGCAGTGCCGAGACGGCCACCCCGCTGCGTTGCGCCAACTGCCCGACCGTCATCTCGCCCGGCTCGATGTCCACCCGCTCGTCCCTCCGACCTCGACCTGCGTCGAGGCTAGCCGACGGATTCAGGGGGTCACGAGTCGGCGTCCGATGCTCGCGGACATCAGCGCGGCGGCCGCGCACAGGCCGCCGGCCAGGTACCAGGCGAGGTTGTAGCTGCCCTGCACGTCGCGGATCGCGCCGGCGCCGGTGGCGGCCAGCGCAGCGCCGATCTGGTGCGAGGCGAACACCCAGCCGAACACGATCGGCCCGTCCACACCGAACCACTCGCGGCACAGCGCAACGGTCGGCGGCACCGTAGCGACCCAGTCGAGGCCGTAGAAGATGACGAACACCCAGACGCTCGGCTGAGCCGTCGGACCGAGCAGCGACGGCAGGACCAACAGGGACAGCCCGCGCAGCGAGTAGTACCCGATCAGTAGGTACCGCGGGTCCCAGCGGTCCGTCAGCCAGCCCGACACGATCGTCCCGCCGACGTCGAACACGCCCACCAGCGCCAGCAACGAGGCCGCGGTCGTCACCGGCATGCCATGGTCGTGGGCCGCGGTGACGAAGTGCGTGCCGACCAACCCGTTGGTCGACGCGCCACAGATCGCGAAACCTCCCGCCAGCATCCAGAACGCCGGCCTGCGCATCGCCGACCGCAGTGCGCCCAACGCCCGCAGCGCACTGCTGCCGGTCGCCTCGACCCGCTGGCCGGCAGTGCTGCCCTCCGGAGCGCCGTACGCTGTCAGGCCCACGTCGCTCGGGTAGTCCCGCAGGAAGAGCAACACCAGTGGTACGACGGCCAGCGCCGTACCGGCCGCGATCAGAGCCGGCACGCGCCATCCGTACGCGGTAGCCAGACTCGCGATCAGTGGCAGGAAGATGAGCTGACCGGTTGCACCGGCCGCGGTCAGGATGCCCGTGACCAGTCCGCGACGCTGGACGAACCAGCGGCCGGTGATGGTCGCGACGAACGTCATCGACATCGACCCGGTGCCGATCCCGACCAGCAGACCCCAAAGCAGCAGCAACTGCCAGGACGCGGTCATGAACACGGTCAGACCGCTGCCGAGCGCGATCAGCACCAGCGCACCGCTGACCACGCGGCGCAGGCCGAGCCGATCCATCAGCGCCGCGGCGAACGGCGAGATCAGGCCGTAGAGCAGCAGGTTGATCGACACCGACGCCGAGATGGTCGCGTGCGACCAGCCGAACTCGTCGTGCAACGGGTCGAGCAGGACCCCCGGCACGGACCGGAACCCGGCCGCCCCGATCAGCGTCACGAACCCCACCGCGGCGACGACCCAGGCCAGGTGGACCCGGGCAGCCTTCTTCTCCACCATCTGCGTCACCGGGACAGCCTGCCGTTCCGGCGACCGCCGAACCAGTGGCCAGAACGCCATCATGTGTCAAGATGTGGCCATGGCTCCTCCGGACCTGCGTCACCGTCGGCTCACGCCGGTCAGGCCCCACGTGGTCGCCGTCCTCGCCCTCGAGCCGGTCGTCGGCTTCGACCTGACCATCCCGCCGACCGTCTTGGGCGCGGCGCGGAAGGCCGACGGCACACCGCTGTACGACGTGCGCGTCTGCGGACTCGAACTCGCTCCGGTGCGGGCCGCCGCCGGCTTCAGCCTCATCCCGGACTACGGGCCGGAGGTGCTGGCCGAGGCGGACACCGTGATCATCCCAGGCACCTACATCCCGCAGCCACGGCACGAAGGCACCCTGCCGGACGACCTGGCGAAGGCGCTCGCGACCATCCGGCCGGGCACCCGGATCGCGTCGATCTGCACCGGCGCGTTCGTCCTCGGCGCGGCCGGCCTGCTCGACGGACGGCCCGCCACCACGCACTGGATCCGCGCGGAGATGTTCCGCGCGCTCTACCCGCAGGTGAAGCTCGACGAGGATCTGCTGTTCATCGACGACGGCGACATCGTCACGTCGGCCGGGCTGGCCGCCGGCGTCGATCTCTGCCTGCACCTGATCCGCCGGGACTTCGGCAGCGAGGTCGCCAACCGGGCCGCCCGGCACTGCGTCGTACCGCCCTGGCGGGACGGTGGGCAGTCCCAGTTCATCGAACGCGTCGTCCCGGACGAAGGCAGCGAGGGTACGGCGCCGACGCGTACGTGGGCCCTGGAACGGCTCGGCGACGAACTCGGTCTGGCCGCGATGGCCGCGCACGCGCAGATGAGCGTGCGCACGTTCAGCCGGCGCTTCAAGGCCGAGACCGGGCAGTCGCCGGGCACGTGGTTGCTGCAGCAACGCGTCCGGCACGCGTGCCACCTACTGGAGACCACCGACCTGTCCGTCGATCGGGTCGCCGAGTCGGCCGGCCTGGGTACTGCGGCCTCGTTGCGCCACCACCTCCGGACCGAGCTCGGTGTCTCGCCACTCGCCTACCGCAAGACCTTTCGGGCCGGCTGAGTCACAGCACGACCAGGTCGTGCGGCTGTTTGTTCATCGGCTCCACACCCTCCGCCGTGACGACGACGATGTCCTCGATCCGGGCGCCCCACCGGCCAGGCTGGTAGATGCCGGGCTCCACACTGAACGCCATCCCCGGCTCGAGCAGCAGCCCGTTGCCCGCGACGATGTACGGCTCCTCGTGCACGTCCAGCCCGATCCCGTGCCCGGTCCGGTGGATGAAGAACTCACCGAACCCGGCCGCCGCGATCACGTCCCGCGCCGCCGCGTCGATCGACTCCGCCGGCACGCCCGGCCGGACCGCGTCCACAGCCGCCTGCTGCGCGTCCCGCAGTACGGCGTAGGTCGCGGCGACGTCCGCGTCGCGCGGCGCGCCGACGGCGTACGTCCGGGTCGAGTCGGAGTTGTAGCCCTCGGCAACGGGTCCGCCGATGTCGACGACCACGACGTCGCCGGACTCGATCACCCGGTCGGACAGGCTGTGGTGCGGGCTCGCGCCATTCGGCCCGCTGCCGACGATGACGAAGTCGGCCGCGACGTGTCCTTCCTCGACGATCGCGGCGGCGATGTCCGCACCGACCTCGGCTTCCGTCCGGCCGGGGCGCAACCACTCGCCGACCCGCGCGTGCACCCGGTCGATCGCGGCGCCCGCCCTCCGCAGCGCCTCGATCTCGGCCGCGTCCTTGCGCATCCGCAACTCGCGGACGATCGGACCGGCGAGCACCTGCTCCGCCTTCGGCAGGGCATCGCGCAGCGCAAGCACGTGCAGCGCGGGCGTGAAGTCGCTGACCGCCACCCGATCCGAGGCCCGCAACCGGTCCGCGGCCAGACCGTACGGATCGTCGCCGTCGACCCAGGTCACGACCTCGACCCCGAGCTCGGCCAGCGGCACCCCGGCGAAGCCAGGCGCCTCGAGCTTCGGCACGACGAGGGCCGGCGAACCGTCGGCCGGAACGACGAGTGTGGTCAGTCGCTCGAACGAACCGCCGGCCTGACCGATCAGGTACCGCAAGTCCGAACCGGGCGCGATCAGCAGACCGGTCCCGGCGGCGGCCTCCCCGGCGCGCTCCAGCCGGGCATGCAGAACGGCGGCTTCGGGGACGGGACCTTGCGGCGTTCGACTCGACATGGGCCGACTTTAGCCCGGACGGGGTAGGTCGCGCCGGGAGTTATCCCCAGCCCCTCAAGCGGTCGATCGAGTTTGTCGGCGGGCGTTGGTACAACTGGTCGCGGCTCGATCGAGACCCGGTCGGCAACGGCGAAAGGCGACCTCCATGACACTCCACCACGTGTCCTTCGGCGACGGCGTACCTGTGCTCTCGCTGCACGGCTGGACTCCCGACCATCGGCTGATGTCGGGCTGCCTGGAGCCGATCTTCGCCGACCTGCCCGGATACCGGCGGCTGTACCCGGACCTCCCCGGGATGGGCCGGTCGCCGGCGGGTGCGATCGACAGCTCGGACGGGATCATGGCCGAGGTCCGCGCGTTCGTCGACGACCACATCGGCACCGAGCCGTTCCTGCTCATCGGCGAGTCGTACGGCGGTTATCTCGCGCGCGGCCTGGTCGCGGAGCGGCCGGAGCAGATCCTCGGCCTCGGCCTGATCTGCCCGATCGGCACCGCGTTGATGCACGCCGACCGGACCGTGCCCGAGCACGTCGTACTGCGATCCGAGCCCGGCGTGGTCGAGTCCCTGGCCGAGGGCGAGGACTTCACCGACCTGGCCGTCGTCCAGACCGCGGCCGCGCTGGCGGCGTACCGCGCCGACGTCGCGCCAGGGCTGGCCGCGGCCGACGTCGAGGCACTCGAGCGGATCCAGAAGAACTGGGCACTGTCCATCGCCCCGGAGAGCGGTCCGGTCTACCGGCGGCCGACGCTGATCGTCTGCGGGCGGCAGGACTCGGTCACCGGCTACGAGGACCAGTACGCGCTGCTCCCCCACTACCCGCGGGCGACGTACGCCGTCCTGGATGTTGCCGGGCACAACCTTCAGCTCGAGCAACCCGCGCTGTTCGGCGCCCTGATCCGCGAGTGGCTGCTGCGCGCCTCGGAGTCGTAGGGCCATCACTCCGCGGTGGTATCAGCGAGCACGGCGGGGTGGCGGTGGTCCAGGAGCCGGTGCTGACCGGTTTTCGCGGCGCGGGTGCGGAGGTACTGTCTGGGGATGTGGTGGTTGCTGGCTGCCCTCGGGGGCGGTGGGGTGGTGCTTGCGGGCCGGTATCTGTGGGACCGGCGCGCCGCACAGCAAGGCGATGCCGAGGAGCTGGAACAGGTCCGCACGCTCGCCGACGACGACGTGACGCTGCTCGGCGAGGAGCTCCGGCGGCTGGATGCGCAGGTGGCCGGGACGACACTCGACGCCGACGGTCAGGCCGACTACCAGGTGGCTCTCGACGCGTACGAAGCGGCGCAGCGGGCGGTCAAGGGCATCCGGAAGCCGGACGACATCAGCGCGGTGACGGACACGCTCGCGACCGGGCGGTACGCGATCGTCTGCGTGCAGGCGCGGGTCCGCGGCGAGCAGGTGCCGGAACGCCGGGTGCCGTGCTTCTTCAACCCGCAGCACGGTCCGTCGACGACCGACATCGTCTGGACCCAGCCGAGGATCGGCACGCGGACGGTGCCGGCGTGCGCGCAGGACGCAGCGCGCATCCGAGCGGGTGACGAGCCGGAGGTGCGGTACGTGACGATCCACAGCCGGCGGGTGCCCTACTGGGAGGCGGGCGCCGCGGTCGCGCCGTACGGCCAGGGGTACTTCGGTGCCGGAGCCGGCGCGAGCTACATCGCGCTGGCCGGCTTCGACGCCTCGAGCGGGAGCTGGGGTGACACCGGCAGCTACGGCGGCGGGCACGACGCCGGCGGCTCCGGCGGAGGCGGCTGGGACGCCGGCGGCGGAGGCGGCGACAGCTGAGGCGGGCCGGAGTCTCGGCTACATGCGGAGGTGCGAGCCGCCGTTGAAGTCGAGGACGGTGCCGGTGGCGAACTCGGCTTCGGGTGACGCCAAGTAGAGGATGGCGGCGGCCACCTCCGACGGATCGGCGACCCGTTCGAGCGGGCTCTCCATCCGGCGGCGGTCGTACCCTTCACCCGCGAGGTTGACCGCGGCCATGTCGGTGGTCGTCCACCCGGGCGCGATCGCGGTCACGGCGATCCCCTCCGGCCCGAGGGCACGAGCAAGCGATTGGGTGAACGACACGATGCCCGCCTTCGACGCGCCGTACGCGGGCTGGTTCGGCTCCCCGCGGAACGCACCCCGGGACGACACGTTCACGATCCGCCCACCGCGCCCCATCTGCCGGACCGCGCACCACGCGACGTTCGCCGGGCCGACCAGGTTCACCGCGAGCGTGTCCGCCCACGCCTGCTGCCACTCGGCGTACGTCGTGTCCCGGATCCGGTGCGGGTGGTAGACGCCGGCGTTGTTCACGAGTACGTCGATCCCGCCGAGAGCCCCCGCAGCCTCGTCGACCATCGCCCGGATCGCCTCCGGATCCGCGAGGTCCGCCTGGACCATCACGTGCCCCGAGCCCGGAAGCGCCGACAGCACCTTGCCCGCGGCCTCGGCCGACGAGCCGTAGTGCACGGCCACCCGATCGCCGGCGGCGGCGAACGCTTCGGCGGTGGCTGCACCGATTCCTCTGGAGGCACCCGTGACCAGGACTGCACGACACATGCCCCCGATCCTGTCATCACCACCACGCCGCGCAGCCACCAGCTCTCACGGCGGACGGTCCGTCAGCCTCGCGGCTTGAAGTCCCGGCGGTAGGACTTGCTCGCGCGCACCCACTCCTTCTTCGCCTCGGCCCGCAGCCGGGCGTCCGACCGCCGGGCCATGTACGCCGCCTCCCGCTGCAGCTTCGTCCAGCTCTCGTAGCGCCGGTACGGCAGCGTCCCGTCCTCCAGCGCGGCCTGCACCGCGCACCCCGGCTCGGTGACGTGCGCGCAGTCCTTGAACTTGCACTGCTCGGCCAGCTCGGTGATGTCCGGGAACGCTGCCGCCAGCCCTTCACCCGACTCCTGCAAGCCGATCCCCCGCAGCCCAGGCGTGTCGATCACGACTCCACCCGTCGGCAGCACGATCAACTCACGCCGCACCGACGTGTGCCGGCCTTTGCCGTCCTCCCGGATCGTCTGCACGTCCAACATTTCGACACCGGCCAGTGCGTTCACCAGCGACGACTTGCCCGCACCACTCGAGCCAAGCAGCGCAACAGTCGAGTCACCGGCCAGCAACGCCTGCACGGCCTCGAGTCCCTCGCCGGTCGTCGCACTGCACACGAGTACGTCGGCGCCCGGCGCGGCACGCGCCACGTCCTCGGCGACGGCGTCCGCATCACCGACGAGATCAGCCTTGGTCAGTACGACGACCGGCCGCGCACCGCTCTCCCACGCCAGCGCGAGGAAGCGCTCGATCCGGCCGATGTTCGGCTCCGGATGCAGCCCGACCACGATCGCGATCACGTCGACGTTGGCGGCCAGCACCTGGCCTCTCGACGAACCGCCGACCTCCGCGCGCACGATCGCCGTACGGCGCGGAGCGACGGACTCGAGCGTGATCCGGTCGTCCGGCCAGGACCGCAGTACGGCCCAGTCCCCGGTACACGGGCCGGCCTGCGGGTCGGTGGCCATCGCGGCCAGGAGCGCACCGGACCACGTGGCGCGGACCGGGCCGCCCTCCGTGAGCACCGTGGCCAGACCCTTGTCGACGCGGGCGACGCGCCCCGGTACGAGCTCGTCCGGGACGGTCTCGAGGAATTCGGCCGTGGCGGCGTCGAGTCCCAGGGCCTGGAGTGTTGCTGACATGCGGCGAACCTTTCAGAGGGTCCGGCCGCGAGATCAGCTCAGCGGACGGACAGTGCGGGAGGCTGTGTCGGCCCGGCGGGCCTGACGCAGGTGCATGGTGGCCGCCTCCCTTCGAAGTCCTGAGTGGTCCTGGTCGAGGACCGGCTGATGCCGTCAGCGTAGGTCGTCGGATTCGGTTTGCGCACCGGATTTTCCGACCGGCTCCGGCTTGCGTTCCGCCTTCGGCGCGGCCGCCGGGGCGTCACCTTCCGGCTGCGCATCGTCCGGCGATGACACCGGCTCCGAGCCGTCGGTCGGTACGACGGGAGCCGGCTCCTCCAGCGGGGTCAGCGAGTGCTCGTGGTGGTGCGGATCCGCCTCGGCCTTCATCACCGGCTCGACCTCATCCTCGTCGTCGTCGTCCTTCTTCTTCGGCTCGACGCCGGACCTGGTCTCCAGGTCCTGGGTCCGCGACTTGTGCGGCCACAGCCGGTCGACCACCGCGTTCAGTGCCGCGCCGATGAGCACCGCGATCGCGGTCAGGTACAGCCACAGCAGGACCGCGATTGGCGCGGCCAGCGGACCGTAGATCGACGTACCGCCAACTGTGCTCTGCAGAACCCAGCGCAACAGGAAGCTGCCCAGGATCCAGATCGACAACGCCAGGAACGACCCCGGGAGGTCGGAGACCCACGGCGTACGGACCGGCACGGACAGGTGGTAGAGGGTGTTCAGGAAGCCGGCCGACAGGATCGTGACCACAGGCCAGTAGAGCTGGTTGAGGAAGTCCAGCCGGTGCGGCAGCAGCGCGTCCACCGCGTCCGGGCCGGCGAGCACCAGCGGCAGCACGATCACGCCGATCACGAGGGCGGCGCAGTACAGCGAGAAGGACAGCGCGCGGGTCCGGACGATGCCGCGCTTGCCGCCCATCCCGTACATGATCGTGATCGTGTCGACGAACACGTTCAAGGCGCGGCTGCCGGACCAGAGCGCGAGCACGAAACCGATCGAGATGACATCCGGCCGACCGCCGCTGAGGACCTGGTCCAGCGTCGGCACGATCACGCTCTGGACCGAGTCGACGGTGAGCGCCCGGGCCGCCAACTCGGCGATCTGCTGCTTGATCTCGTCGATCGTCTCGACCTCGAAGTACCGGCTGGCGATGTAACCGAGGCTTCCGGCCAGACCGAAGATCAGCGGCGGCAGCGACAGGATGGCGAAGAACGCCCCCTCGGCGGCCAGGCCGGTGACCCGGTAGCGCAGGCAGACGCCGACGGTCTGGGTGAGCAGCTTCCAGGTCGTCGCGGGGATCTTGCGGACCCATGCCAACGAGAGGAAGCTCCCACCCGTGGGTCCTGCCCCAGAACGTGCCATACCGCTTACCGTACTGACATGGCGGATCCTTTCGCGGTAACGAACCAGGCTCCTCCGATGCGCGGGGTGAACTTCTTCACCCGGGACGTGGCACTCGGTGACGCTCTGCGTCCGTACGTCGACCTCGCGGACGACGCCGGGCTGCGCCGGATCGGTGAGCTGGCCGGCTCGGAGGAGGCGCTCGCGCAGGCCCTCCCGGCGAACCAGAACCCGCCCGTCCTGCGCACCCACGACCGCTACGGCCACCGGATCGACGAGGTCGACTTCCACCCGTCGTGGCATTGGCTGATGGAGCAGGCGGTCGACTTCGGCCTGCAGGCCGCGCCGTGGACGAGCGACTCTCCGGCGCCGCACCTGACCCGGGCCGCAGGCTTCTACCTGTGGTCCCAGGTGGAGCCGGGGCACGGCTGCCCGATCTCGATGACGTACGCCGCGGTCCCCGCCCTCCGCGCCGACGAACGGCTCGCGAAGGAGTGGATCCCGGCGCTGGCGTCCACGCGGTACGACGTACGCCGGCTGCCCGCGGCCGAGAAGGCCGGTGTGCTCGCCGGGATGGGGATGACCGAGAAGCAGGGCGGATCGGACGTCCGGGCCAACCTGACCACCGCGACGCCGACCGGGAGCGACGGCGAGTACCAGCTGAACGGGCACAAGTGGTTCTGCTCGGCGCCCCAGGTCGACGTGTTCCTCGTGCTGGCGCAGGCGCCGGAGGGGCTGAGCTGCTTCGTCGTACCGCGGGTGCTTGCCGACGGCAACCGGAACGCGTTCGCCCTGCAGCGGTTGAAGGACAAGCTCGGCAACCGGTCGAACGCGTCCAGCGAGGTCGAGTTCCACGGCACCGTCGGCTACCGGCTGGGTGACGAGGGCGCCGGGGTCCGCACCATCATCGAGATGGTCGCCGCCACCCGCCTCGACTGCGTCCTCGGCTCGGCTGCCCTCCAGCGCCGGGCCCTGGTCGAGGCGGTCTGGCACGCCCGGCACCGCTCCGCCTTCGGCAGCCTGCTCGCCGACAAACCCGCCATGCAGAACGTCCTCGCCGACCTCGCCATCGAGAGCGAGTCGGCAACAGCCCTCGCCATGCGTCTCGCCGCCGCCGTCGACGCCTCCCTCGGCCAAGGCGCCGGCGCCGAGGTGGGCGCCGGCGGGAGAAGCGCGGAGCAGGAAGCGGCCTTCCGGCGGATCGCCCTACCGTTGGCGAAATTCTGGGTGTGCAAGCGGACGCCGTTCATGGTGGCCGAGGCGCTGGAGTGTCTGGGTGGGAACGGGTTCGTGGAGGAGTCCGGGATGCCGTTGCTGTTCCGGGAGTCCCCGTTGAACTCGATCTGGGAAGGCTCCGGGAACGTCAACGCCCTGGACGTGTTGCGGGCGCTCCGGCGACCCGAGTCCCTGGAGGCCTGGCTCACCGAACTGGCCACGGTGCAGGGCGCCGACCAGCGGCTCGACACCGCGGTGAACGACGTACTGCAAGCGCTTGCTGACATCGACGGAGCCGAGGCCGGCGCCCGCCGGCTGGCCGCGCGGATGGCGTTGTGCCTGCAGGCTTCCTTGCTGCTCAGGCACTCGACCCCGGCCGTCGCGGACGCCTTCGTGGCCTCCCGGCTGGCGGGCGACTGGGGTGGTGTGTTCGGCACGCTCCCCCGCACCACCCCCTTCACCCCCATCCTCAACCGTTCATTCGTCGCCTTTTGACGCTCGGCCGGCTGCCGGTCCGGCCGTGCGTCAAAAGGCGACGAATGAACGGTAAGGTGAGCGCGTCGCGACTGGCGCGCTGAGGTGGAGAACCACCGGGGAGCGAAGACCGTCGGCACCGTGCGCCTGGGTGCCTTCGACCCACTGCAACCGCAGGAGAGACACCATGACTCAACCCTTCGACGCCGCCGCCGCGTCCGCCGCGTACCGCAACGCGCTCGAGGTGATCGCCGCGGTCGAGCCGACCATCGCCGGCGCGATCAGGTCCGAGCTGGCCGACCAGCGCTCCTCGCTGAAGCTGATCGCGAGCGAGAACTACGCCTCCCCCGCCACCTTGCTGACGATGGGCAACTGGCTGTCCGACAAGTACGCCGAGGGCACCATCGGCCACCGCTTCTACGCCGGCTGCCAGAACATCGACACCGTCGAGCAGGCCGCGGCCGACCACGCGAAGGCGCTGTTCGACGCCCCGCACGCCTACGTCCAGCCGCACTCCGGCATCGACGCGAACCTGGTCGCCTTCTGGGCGATCCTGGCCCAGCGGATCGAGTCGCCGGCGCTGGCCGAGGCCGGCGCCAAGCACGTCAACGACCTGACCGAGGAGGACTGGACCAAGCTCCGCAAGGCGCTCGGCGACCAGAGGATGCTCGGCATGTCGCTGGACGCCGGTGGTCACCTGACGCACGGTTTCCGGCCGAACATCTCCGGCAAGATGTTCAACCAGCACTCCTACGGCACCGACCCGGAGACCGGGCTGCTGGACTACGACGAGGTCGCGCGGAAGGCCCGCGAGTTCAAGCCGCTGATCCTGATCGCGGGCTACTCGGCGTACCCGCGGAAGATCAACTTCGCCACGATGCGCGAGATCGCCGACGAGGTCGGCGCGACCCTGATGGTCGACATGGCGCACTTCGCCGGCCTGGTCGCGGGCAAGGTCTTCACCGGTGACTTCGACCCGGTGCCGCACGCGCACGTCACGACGACCACCACGCACAAGTCGCTCCGCGGGCCGCGCGGCGGCCTGGTGCTGTGCCAGCCGGAGTACGCCGACTCCGTCGACCGCGGCTGCCCGATGGTGCTCGGCGGCCCGCTCAGCCAGACGATGGCGGCGAAGGCGGTCGCGCTGGCCGAGGCCCGGCAGCCGTCGTTCCAGGAGTACGCGCAAGCGGTCGCCAACAATGCGGTCACGCTCGCCGACGGCCTGATGAAGCGCGGCGTCAAGCTGGTCACCGACGGCACCGAGAACCACCTCGTCCTGCTCGACGTCTCGTCGTACGGGATCACCGGCCGGCAGGCCGAGTCGGCGCTGCTGGACGCGGGCATCGTGACCAACCGGAACGCCGTACCGCGGGACCCGAACGGCGCCTGGTACACCTCCGGCGTCCGGATCGGTACGCCGGCGCTGACCACCCGCGGCTTCGGGGCCGACGAGTTCGACCGGGTCGCCGAGCTGATCGTCGACGTGCTGTCCTCGACCACGCCGACCACGACCTCGGCCGGCGCGCCGTCGAAGGCGAAGTACGTCCTGGCCGACGGCGTCGCCGACAAGACCAAGGCAGCCTCCGCCGAGCTGCTCGACAAGCACCCGCTCTACCCGGGCCTCGAGCTGAGCTGACGCCCGACCGCCGCGCCGGCCGAGTCACCACGGCTCAGCCGGCCGGCGGTCGCCGCTGCCGGGCGGCGGGGAACCGGACGAGCAGGTCCTCGACGCGTTCGAGGCGGCCCTGTTGCCGGTGGGTCTCCCAGTCCTCGACCGCAAGCACGCCGTCGATCAGGTCGAGCGCCTCGGCGAGCTCCTCGTCCCGGAACGGATTGGACATGCCGAGGCGGTCCCCCATCGCCTCCTCCGCGCCGAACAGGTGCGCGGCACCGACGGGGTCGCCGTCGCGGAGCAGGATGTTCATCACCGTGTTGGCGAACGCCATCGTCAGGCTCGGGTTGCCGAGCGCAACCACCGTGCCGACCAGGCCGCCCGCCAGCGAGGTCGCCTCATCCAGGCGATCCGTCGTCGCCAGCAGGTAGGCCAGGTTCTGCCCCTGTACGGCGGCCTCGTGGACGTCACCGAGGCCGTCGAGGATCGCCCGCGACTCCCGCATCAACGCCTCGGCGCGATCGAGCCGGCCCAGTCGCTCCTCCATTCCGCCGAGGTTCCCGAGCACCCGGGCGAGGCTGCCCTTGTCGTCGAGTCCACGGTGCAGATCGAGGGCCTCCGCCAACGTGTCGCGGGCCGCCTCGACGTCTCCGGCGGCGCCTTGTGCGGTCCCCAGGAGGCTGAGCGCGAGCGCCTCCTCGGATCGATCCCCGACCGTCCGTGCCATCGCGAGTCCACGGCCGGCTACCTCGTGGGCGCTGTCGATCTCGCCTTGCAGCAGGAGGAGGTTTCCGAGCGCTCGCAGGCACGCGGCGAGGTGTCGCGACGGTGTTCCGGCGGCCCGCTCGACGACGCGTTCGGACCACCGGCGGCCTTCGGCGACGTACCCGGTTACCACCCAGATCCAGCTGAGGGCCGCGCACAGCCGGACCCCGATGGCGGCATCCCCGGCGTGATCATCATCGGCCGGCACCGCCCAGGCCAGGGCCGCGCGGAAGTTGTCGATCTCCGTCCTGGCCACCTCGTGACTGGTCCAGGTGGTCGACTCGCGCACCGCTTGCAGGTGCTCCGCAACCTCGAGGAAGTAGTGGGCGTGCGCCCGGCGAGTGGCCTCCACCTCGCCGGCGGTCCGCAACTCGTCGTCGGCGTACTGGGCGATCGTCCGCAGCAGCGACACTCTCGGCTCGCCGTCCGGGCCGTCGGCGACCTTCACCAGGCTGGCGTCGTCGAGCTCCGAGATCACCTCGAGCGGGTCGACCTGCTCCGAGGAGCCGACGGCGACGGCCGCGACCGCGTCGAGGTCGGCGCCGCCGGAGAAGACCGCAAGCCGACGGAAGACGCCACGCTGCGCCGGACTCAGCAGACGGTAGGACCAGGCGATGGTCTCGCGGAGGGTCCGCTGCCGCTCTGGTGTCACCGTGCTCCGCGACTCGACGTCGAGACCCGGCCCGATCCGGCCGAGCAGCGCCCTGGCGGTCAGCACCTTGATTCGGGTCGCACACAGCTCGATGGCGAGCGGCAGTCCGTCGAGCCGTCGGCAGATGGCGACCACGTCGTCGACGTTGTCGTCGGTCAGGGCGAAGTCCGGACGCACGGCCCGGGCCCGCTCGACGAAGAGCTGCACGGCCGGGGACTGACCGGCCGCCGCGACGCTCGAGTCGGCCGGCAGCGCGAGCGGACCGAGCGGGTACTGGCGTTCGGCGACGAGCCCGATCGGCCGCCGCGACGTCGCGATGACACCGACCCCGGGCGCCGCTTCGAGAATCGGGCCGACGACCCGCTCCGCGCCGTCGACCTGCTCCAGGTTGTCGAGGACCAGCAGCAGCGAACGGCGTGCCAGCTGGGCGAGCACCCGCTCGGGCTTGCGCTCTCTCGGCGCGAGGTCGAGCACCTCCGCGATCGACGTCCACATCACCGACTCGGTGGTCACGGCCGCGAGCGGAACGAAGTACACCCCGTTCCCGAACCCGGCGGAGAGGCGCCCGGCCGCCGCAACGGCCAGCCGGGTCTTGCCCGCACCACCAGGTCCGGTCAGCGTCACCAGGCGGACGTCCGGTGCACGGAAGATCTCACTCAACCGCGCCTGGTCCTCGTCCCGGCCGATCAGCGGGGTCGCGGACGCCGGCAGGCTGGTCGCCGTACCGACGGTCCGCAGCGGCGGGAAGTCCTCGCGGAGCCCGGCGACCGCCAGCTGGTAGAGCTGCTCCGCCTCGGGGATGTCCTTCAGGTGGTGTACGCCGAGGTCCCGCAACGTGACACCGTCCGGGAACGCGCCGCGGACGAGGCCGGCGGTCACCGCCGAGATCACCACCTGACCGCCGTGCGCGGCCGCGGCGATCCGGGCGGCCAGGTGGACGTCCATGCCCCAGTAGTCACCGTCCAGGACGCCGGGCGTGCCCGTGTGAACGCCCATCCGCACGCGCAGCGGTTCGCCCTCGGGCCAGTCGTGGTCGTCGAGGCGCCGCTGCCCCGTGACCGCGGCCTGGATCGCCTCGGCGGCCGAGCGGAAGACGACGAAGAAGCTGTCGCCCTCGGTCGACATCTCCGTACCGCCCGTGGCCGCCCACACGCTCCGCAGGATGCGGCGGTGATCGTCCAGCACCTCGACGTACCGGCTCCCCAACCTGGTGAGCAGCGCGGTCGACCCCTCGATGTCGGAGAACAGCATCGAGACCGTTCCCGTCGGCACCCCGCCCATGCTCCACCCCCGTCCCCCGAGCAGTATCGCTCAGCGGCTCGCCGGGGCCCACGAACCAGGACTCCGGTGACCGTGCCGACGTCAATGTGAGCCATCTCTCGGTCGTGCGCCCAGGGCTCTTCAGAACGGGCCGGGCCGCTCGACTTGGTCGCATGGTGAGATCAGGTCTCACGATGCAGGATAGGGAGTTGATTTGTCACGGTTCGGCGCTGAGGCTTATCACCATGCTCGCTGCCCGCTCCACTCATCTCGTAGGTCGGATTCACGTCGACCTCGGGCGGATGCGCAGCGCCATCTGTTGTCCTTCGATGTTCTGACAGCCACCCTGCCGGGCCAATGACGGCCCCCTGATCACCCCCGATCACCGCTGGGTGCGCACCGCGGAACGCATCGAACCGACGACGCTTCGATCCCGCAGCCCGCGGACGCACCTGTCACGAGGACAAGGACACCCCTCCGGATGACTGGCGTCACGTCTGCTCCCCGCAAACCCGCCCGCCCGCGCAAGGGCAAGGGCGAAGGTCAGTGGGCGCTCGGGTACCGCGAGCCGCTGAACAAGAACGAGGAGAACAAGAAGAACGACGACGGCCTCAACGTCCGGGCCCGGATCGAGAACGTCTACGCGCACCGCGGCTTCGACTCGATCGACCCCGCCGACCTGCGCGGCCGCTTCCGCTGGTGGGGGCTGTACACCCAGCGCAAGCCCGGGATCGACGGCGGCAAGACCGCGACCCTGGAGCCGGAGGAGCTGGACGACCGCTACTTCATGCTCCGGGTCCGGATCGAGGGCGGCCAGCTCAGCACCGAGCAGCTTCGGGTGATCGCCGAGGTCTCCAGCACGTACGCGCGCGACACCGCCGACATCACCGACCGGCAGAACATCCAGCTGCACTGGATCCGGGTCGAGGACGTGCCGGCCATCTGGCAGAAGCTCGAGGCCGTCGGGCTCTACACCACCGAGGCCTGCGGCGACGTGCCGCGGGTCGTCATCGCCAGCCCGGTCGCCGGCATCGCGGCGGACGAGATCATCGATCCGACACCGGCGATCGACGACATCGTCGAGAAGTACATCGGCTCGACCGAGTTCTCCAACCTGCCGCGGAAGTTCAAGACCGCGCTCACCGGTCACCCGTCGCACGACGTCGTACCCGAGGTCAACGACATCGCGTTCGTCGGCGTCGTACACCCCGAGCACGGGCCCGGATTCGACCTGTGGGTCGGCGGTGGGCTGTCCACCAACCCGATGCTCGCGCAGCGGCTCGGCACCTGGATCCCGCTCGAGGAGGTGCACGAGGCGTGGTGGGGCGTCACCAGCATCTTCCGCGACTACGGCTACCGCCGCCTGCGGAACCGGGCCCGGCTGAAGTTCCTGGTCGCGGACTGGGGCGTGGAGAAGTTCCGGGAGGTGCTCGAGGAGAAGTACCTCAAGCGCAAGCTGATCGACGGACCGGCGCCCGAGGTGCCCGCCGTCCAGGGCGACCACGTGGGCGTCTACCAGCAGAAGGACGGCCGGTACTACGTGGGCGTGGCGCCCGTGGTCGGCCGGGTGTCCGGCAGTTCGCTGGCGAAGGTGGCCGACGTCGTCGCCGCGCACGGATCGGACCGGATCCGCACCACCGCCCAGCAGAAGCTGATCGTGCTGGACGTCGAGGAGTCGCAGGTCGAATCGCTCGTCCAGCAGCTCGACGAGCTCGGCTACCAGGCCCGGCCGTCGGCCTGGCGGCGGAACACCATGGCCTGCACCGGCATCGAGTTCTGCAAGCTGGCGATCGTCGAGACCAAGGCCCGCGCGGCCGAGCTGATCAGTGAGCTGGAGCAGCGGATCCCTGAGCTCGACGTGCCGATCACGGTGAACGTCAACGGCTGCCCGAACTCCTGCGCCCGGATCCAGGTGGCCGACATCGGCCTCAAGGGTCAGCTGGTCCGCGACGAGAACGGCGACCAGGTGCCCGGGTACCAGGTCCACCTCGGCGGCGGCCTCGGGCTGGACGCCGGCTTCGGCCGCAAGCTGCGCGGCCACAAGGTTACCTCGGCCGGCCTGGCCGACTACGTCGAACGCGTCACCCAGAACTACCTGAAGGAGCGCAACGAGGGCGAGCGCTTCGCCCAGTGGGTCGTCCGAGCTGACGAGGAGGCTTTGCAGTGAGCGAGCGAGCGGCACCTCTCTACTGCCCGTACTGCGGGGACGAGGACCTTCGTCCCTCCGAGGAAGGCCATGGCGCGTGGGAGTGCCGGCCGTGCGCACGGGTGTTCCAGCTGAAGATGATCGGACTGCGGGTGACGGTGGAATGAGTACTGACCTGAAGACGCTCGCCGAGGAGGCGAACGAACGGTTGGCCGACGCGTCGCCGGTCGAGGTGCTCGCGTGGGCGCGGGAGACGTTCGGTGACGACCTCGTGGTGACCGCCTCGATGGCCGACGGCGCGCTCCCCCACCTCGCGGCGCAGGCGGCTCCCGGCGTCGACGTACTGTTCCTCGACACCGGCTACCACTTCGCCGAGACCATCGGCACCCGGGACGCGGTCGCGGCGACTCTGCCGATCCACCTGATCAACGCGACCCCGAGGCAGACGGTCGAGGAGCAGGACGCCGAGTACGGCGAGAAGCTCTACGCCCGCGAGCCCGACAAGTGCTGCGCGCTCCGCAAGGTCGAGCCGCTCAACCGGTACCTGTCCGGCTACAAGGCCTGGGTCACCGGCATCCGCCGCGAGGAGGCGCCGACCCGGGCGAACACCCCGGTCGTCGAGTACGACGCCAAGCGCGACATGGTGAAGCTCAACCCGATCGCCCCCTGGACCCAGGAGGACCTGGACGGGTACATCGCCGACAACGGCGTACTGGTCAATCTCCTGCAGTACGACGGCTATCCGTCGATCGGCTGCGAGCCGTGCACCCAGCGCGTCGCCCCCGGTGAGGACCCGCGGAGCGGCCGCTGGGCCGGCCAGGGCAAGGTCGAATGCGGGCTGCACACATGACCGCCGCGCTGGAAACCTTCCCCGCCCCGCCGCCCCAGTCGATCGACGCCCCGGAGGCCATCCTGAGCACCGCGACCGTCACCGAACTGGACGCGCTCGAGAGCGAGTCCATCCACGTGTTCCGGGAGGTGGCGGCCGAGTTCGAGCGGCCGGTGATCCTGTTCTCCGGCGGCAAGGACTCGATCGTCATGCTGCACCTGGCCCGGAAGGCGTTCGCGCCCGCCGGTGTCCCGTTCTCGCTGCTGCACGTCGACACCGGGCACAACTTCCCGGAGGTGCTCGCCTACCGCGACCAGACGGTCGCGACGCTCGGGCTGCGGCTCGAGGTCGCCAGCGTGGAGGAGTACATCGCCGACGGCCGGGTGCGCGAGCGCTCGGACGGGACGCGGAACCCGCTGCAGACGATCCCGCTGCTGGACGCGATCAACGGCCATCGGTTCGACGCCGTCTTCGGCGGCGGCCGGCGGGACGAGGAGCGGGCCCGGGCGAAGGAGCGGATCTTCAGCCTCCGCGACGAGTTCGGCCAGTGGGACCCGCGCAACCAGCGGCCCGAGCTGTGGTCGCTGTACAACGGCAAGCACCGGCCGGGTGAGCACGTCCGGGTCTTCCCGCTGTCCAACTGGACCGAACTGGACGTCTGGCACTACATCGAGCGCGAGCAGATTCCGCTGCCGAGCATCTACTACGCGCACGAGCGGGACGTGTTCGAGCGCGACGGCATGTTGCTGGCTGTCGGCCCGTACTCGCAGCCCCGCGACGGCGAGACCGTCGGCACGCGGATCGTGCGCTACCGGACCGTCGGCGACATGTCCTGCACCGGCGCCGTCGCGTCGACCGCGTCCTCGGCCGCCGAGGTGGTCGTCGAGGTCGCGGCCAGCGAGCTGACCGAGCGCGGCGCCACTCGTGCCGACGACCGGGTCAGCGAGGCCGCCATGGAAGACCGCAAGCGAGAGGGGTACTTCTGATGAGCACACTCCTCAGGCTGGCCACGGCCGGATCGGTCGACGACGGCAAGTCCACGCTGGTCGGCCGGCTGCTGCACGACTGCAAGGCGATCCTCGCCGACCAGATCGCCCACGTGCAGACCGTCTCCGAGGCCCGCGGCGGTGATTTCGACTTCGCGCTCCTGACTGACGGTCTGCGGGCCGAGCGCGAGCAGGGCATCACGATCGACGTCGCCTACCGGTACTTCGCGACCGAGAAGCGCTCGTTCATCCTCGCCGACTGCCCCGGACACGTGCAGTACACCCGCAACACCGTGACCGGCGCGTCCACCGCGGATGTGGTGATCATCCTGGTCGACGCACGCCACGGCGTCCTCGAGCAGACCCGCCGGCACCTGGCCGTCGCCGGGCTGCTCCGGGTCCCGCACGTCGTCCTCGCGGTCAACAAGATCGATCTCGTCGGGTACGACGAAGCCGTCTTCACCGGGATCGCAAAGGACGTCAACGACCTCGCCGACCAGCTCGGGATCGCCGACGTGCACGCCATCCCGGTGTCCGCGCTGATCGGGGACAACGTGGTCGAGCGCTCCGCGGAGACGGCATGGTACGACGGCCCGACCCTGCTGGAGTACCTGGAGAACGCGACCGGGCGGACCGACACCTCGCAGCAGCCCCTGCGTTTCCCGGTCCAGTACGTGATCCGGCCGCAGACCGACGACGAGTACCGCGACTACCGCGGCTACACCGGGACCGTTGCCTCCGGCACCGTCTCGGTCGGCGACTCGGTGGTGGTGCTGCCGGCCGGCCGGCGTACGTCGGTCGCCGGGATCGACAAGGCGGTCGTCACCGCCACGTCCACCGCGGTCGCCGAGCGGCCGTCCGCGGTGGCCGGCGAGGCCGTCACCGTCCGGCTGGCCGACGACATCGACGTCGCCCGCGGCTCGGTGATCGTCGCGGCCGAGGCCTCGCCCGGCACCCGCCGGGAGCTGGCCGCCACCGTGTGCTGGCTGTCAGACCGCCCGCTGACCGTGGGCGCCCGGGTGCTGATCAAGCACACCACCACCACCGCCCAGGCCATTGTCACCAAGATCAACGGTGCGCTGGATCTGGACACGCTCGGAGTCATCGACGCCGCCGGGCTCGACCTGAACGACATCGGCAAGGTGCAGTTGAAGGTCGCCGCACCGCTGGCCGCCGATCCGTACTCCAGCAACGCCATCACCGGATCGTTCCTGCTGATCGACGCCCACGACGGGTGGACGCTCGCGGCCGGCATGATCGACGACGAAGAAGGGGAACTGCTGTGACTGCTCCAGCGCTCGTGATCCTCGCCCACGGCAGCCGCGACCCGCGGTCGGCCGCCACCGTCCACGGTCTCGTCAAGTGCCTGCGTGACCTGCGTGGCGACCTGCGGATCGAAGCCTCCTTCCTCGACCACTGCCCGCCGACGCCGTACCAGGTGATCGGCAAGCTCGCCGCCGAGGGTGTGGAGGAGGTCGTCGTCCTGCCGTTGCTGCTGTCGTCGGCGTACCACGCGCGGATCGACGTACCGGCCGTCGTCGACGAGGCCCGGACCCGGTTCCCGGACCTGCGGATCATCGCCTCGGACGTTCTCGGGTACGACGAGACGCTGCTCGACGTCCTCGACCGGCGGATGCGCGCCGAGCTGAAGGACGGCCGCGTGCGGGAGCTGGACGCGCTCGTGCTGGCGTGCGCCGGTTCGAGCGACTCGCAGGCGAACGCGAGCGTCACCCGGCTCGCGCGGCTGTGGGGTCAGCGGCACAAGCTCCCGGTGACCGCGGCCTTCACGTGCGCCGCGTCGCCGTCACCGGCCGAGGCCGTCCTGCAGTGGCGGCTGGAGGGACGGCGTCACGTCGCCGTCGGCTCGCTGTTCCTCGCGCCGGGCGTACTGCCGGACCGCGCGGAGTCGACCGCCCGTCGCGCCGGCGCGGTCGCCGTCTCGCGCCCGCTCGGAGTGAGCGCCGAGGTGGCCCGCCTCGTGCTCCTGCGGTACGGCGTCGCCGGCCTCGACCTGCTCACCCTGGCCCCGGCCCCGCGCCCGACCGTCCTCCGGCCGGAGCTCGTCCGCACGGCCTAGTAGCGCAACGGGTCGACGAAGGAGACGTCCGTGTAGGGCGTCTCCTTCGTCGTGATCTGGGCCAGGAGTTCACCGACTCCCGCGCTGTGCTTGAACCCGTGGCCGCTGTCGCCACCGGCGATCACCAGTCGCTCGTCCCGGCGGCCGACCAGGAACTGTCCGTCCGGCGAGTCGGTCACCATGCACGGAATCACCTTCACCGGCTCCGGATCAAGGCCCAGGAAGTGCCCGGCGATCGCCGCCGACAAGGCCGCGATGTCCTTCCGCGGATGGATGTACCGGTCGAGCTCGTCCGGATCGACGTCGCGGTCGTCCTCGGCACCGTCCATGCCGACCTTCACCCCGAAGCCCTCGTCGGCACCGTGCCCCCACAGGCCGCGGCCGTCCTCGAACGCCCAGATGAACGACGGGAAGTTCTCCAGCCGGAACGCGTCGGACGCCGGATCCTTCGGCTGGAACCAGAACAGCGGCGTACGGCGCGGCGACAACGGCAGACCCGGGACGAGCTTGCCCAACCACGCACCCGCGCAGACGACGACCTGTTCCGCGCGAACCTCGATCGTCGGGGTCCGAACCGTCACCCCACCCGGCTGCAGGTCGATCGCGGTCACCATGGTGTGCGCGAAGACAGTGGCCCCCAGTCGCTGCGCCTCGGCGACCTGCGCCCGTACCGTCGGCTCGGCGTAGCAGATGCCCGCGCCCGGATCCCACACCGCGACCTCGTCGTCGGCCAGGCGGTACTGCGGGAATCGTCGGCCGAGCTCGTCGTGGCTAAGGTCTGTGGTCGCGGCACCGGCTTCCGCCGCGGCCTTGCGGGCACCGGTGACCGGACGGCTGTCCCGCCGACCGACGTTCAGTGAACCCGTCTGCCGGACGAACACCTCGCCGGTCCGCTCCCCCAGCTCGGTCCACAGCCTGAGCGACTCCAGGGCGATCCGTGTCAGCCCAGGGTGCTCCATGCACGCCACCCGGAACAGCCGAGTGCTCCCGTGCGACGAGCCGAACGGGTGCCCGATCGCCTGCCGCTCGATGCCGACCACCGGCACCCCGCGCTGCGCCAACCGCCACAGGGCGGCCGACCCGAACGCACCCAGGCCGACCACGACGACCTCCGTCTGCAGAGTCTCCATCTCTCCACCCTGACGGACGGCGCGGTTCAGCTCACCTTCTGGACCAGTTGGATCGGGTTGCCGTCGGGGTCGGCGATCCAGGCGATCCGGAGATCGCCGAGCCAGTCGTGCGGCTCGGAGAGCCCCTCCGAGCCGACCGCCGTCAGCCGCGCGTACTCCCCGTCGGTGTCCTCGCACCACAGCACCAGCTCGGCCGCGCGACCGCTCAGATCCGGCGACAGGCCGTGGTCCTTGCGGGCCGACGCGACGTCGGCGATGCCCAGATTGAACCCGTCCAGCACGAGCTCGACATGGATCGGTGGACCCTCCGGCGGGTGCTGGAACCGCTGCTCGAAGCCCAGCCCGAGGTAGAAGTCCCGCAGGCGGGCGAGGTCGTCGGAGTAGAACGTGATCTGCGGCGCGCTGAACATGCGGACCATTCTGCACCCATCCCTGGAGATATCGTGATATCTTGCTAGCCATGGCGAAGGACGGGACCAAGAACATCCTGCTCCGACTGGATCCGGAGCTGGCGGAGCGACTGCAGACGGTGGCCTCGGTCGAGGGGCGATCGGTGTCTGACGTCGCGCGGGAGGCGATCGCGGCGCTCGTGGACCAACGCCGGCAGGACCGCCGTTTCACCCGCCTGCTCGACGAGAACCTGACGCGCCACGAGGAGTCGCTGCGACGCCTCCGCGGAGACGACTGATGCGCTTCCTCGACCAGTACGACGTACTCGCGGTGGCGGCCCGGGTCCTACGGTGCGACTCGGCGGACGCCGTACGCCGGACGGACCTGGACGCGGTCGACCGCGTGCTGGCCGACGTACGCCGGGCCGGCGGGCTGGCCGACGCGGCAGCGGTCCTGCTGTCGGGGCTGATCCGGGCGCGTGCCTTCGAAGGGGCGAACCGGGTGGTGACGGTCGCGGTCGTGCTGCAGTTCGTCGCGGTCAACCAGGCGGATCTGCGGCTCGAGCCGGTCGAGGACTGGGACGACCTACTGGACCGGCTCCGGGCCGACCAAGTCACGACGGCGGAGGTCGCCGAGTTCGTCGGGGCCCGGTTGATGCCGGAGCGGGTCACCGCCGAGGACCTCGAGGATCATCTGCGGGCCGAGCTGGGCCTGGAGGAGGCGATCGCCGCGCTCGGCGGCGGAGAGTTGTGGAGGGGTGGCGGCATGTTCGACAGGTTCACTGACCGGGCGCGGCAGGTGGTCGTGCGGGCGCAGGAGCAGGCCCGCGGTCTGCAGCACAACTTCATCGGGACCGAGCACCTGCTGCTCGGCCTGCTCGAGGAAGGCCACGGCCGGGCCGCCAAGGTGCTCGCCGAGCTGGGCGTCACCGAGATCCGGGCGCGCGAGCTCGTGGTGGAGATCATCGGCCGCGGCGCCCAGCCGCCCACGAGCACGACGGTCCCGTTCACGCCGCGCGCGAAGAGTGTGCTCGACCACGCCTACCGCGAGGCGCGCGAGCTCGGCGACCACTCGCTCGACACCGAGCACCTGCTGCTCGGCCTGCTGCGGGACGGCGAAGGTGTGGCCGCGCAGGTGCTGACCAAGCTCGGCGCGGACAGCGACGAGGTCCGGGCGCGGGTGGTCGGCCGGCGCGGACGCAGGTAGCGGGCGGAGTCGGCCGTCGCCGGCTACCTGGCCGACGAGACCGGGTCCACCTGGCCCACCTTCGGCCGGCGCCACCACCTGCTCCACGAACTGAACGCCGTACTCGACGAGAACGAACGCCTCCACGAGCAGGTGGCGAAGCTCCGCGCGCTGCTGCGCAGCCACGACATCGACCCGGACTCCTGACAGCTCGGGCTGGTGAGGACGCGGGCCGCTGGTGCTCGGGCTGGGTGGTCGAGCGGGTCGGTCAGGTGGCGGCCAGGCGGTTCTTCTCGGTCTGGACGTCGAAGTCGGCCTTCGGCCACTGCGGATCGAGGGACCTGAGCGTCTCGAGGAGGATCGTGGTGACGGCCCAGTTGCGGTACCACTTGCGGTCGCTCGGGATCACCAACCACGGCGCCTCGGGGGTGTTGCAGCGCTCCAGCGCCGCCTCGTACGCCTCGGTGTAGGCCGGCCAGAGCTCGCGCTCGTCGACGTCGCCCGGGTTGTACTTCCAGTGCTTCGTCGGGTCGTCCAGGCGCGCCTGCAGCCGGAGCTTCTGCTCTTCGGGCGAGATGTGCAGGAAGCACTTCAGCACCGTCACCCCACTCGCGACGAGCTCCTCCTCGAAGTCGTTGATCTGCCCGTAGCGGCGGTTCCACACCGGCGCCGCAACCAGGCTGCGGACCCGCGCGATCAGCACGTCCTCGTAGTGCGAGCGGTCGAAGATCCCGATCATCCCGGGCCCGGGCAGCGCCTGCCGGATCCGCCACAGGAACCCGCGCCGCTTCTCCGCCGGCGTCGGTGCCTTGAACGACGTGATCCTCAGGCCCTGCGGATCCATCAACCCGGCGCCGTGCCGGATCACCCCGCCCTTGCCGGACGTGTCCATCCCCTGCAGCACCAGCAGCACACTGCGCTGCCCGCCCGTACGGCCTTCGGCGAACAGCCGCTCCTGCCAGTCGGACACCTCGCCCTCGAGGGCCTCCAGCGCTAGCTTCCCGTCTTCCTTCGTCCCGCTGAATCCGGGCATCGCGCGCGGGTCGTACTTGCTCAGATCCACCGGCCCCGACGGCACCCGCAACTGCTCCAGCAGCCCACCCTGCCCCGCCCGGCCCTTCTTCTCCTTCGCCATCAGCCCATCCTGCCCCATCAACCCCGCACTTACCGGTTACGCCGCCGCCAGCCGGGCGTCCTGCGCAGCGAGCATCGGGTCCTGCCGGTCCTCCATCAGCGTCGCTCGAGGCCTGCCTGCGCCCGACGCCGTCACCCCAACTGTGGAACGGTGGCGATCACGTGGTCGGCTGCCGGCGTTCGACGCGTGAATGTTCGGCTCGTCGACGTTCGGCTCGTCGACGGTGCCACAGGACGAGCTCGATGATGCCGATCGCGACGCCGCTGACGGGCAGCGCCGCGGCAGCCCACAGGAACCCCGCGAGGATCGCCAGGCATTCCGTGTCGCCTCCCGCCCCGCAGTACGTCGTGTCGTAGAGCACGACTCCGGCGACGAACGCCGCAGCCATCAGCACGGCAGTCGCGCAGAGGTACACGGACGCACGCACCATCCACCGCCCGGCACCTCGTTTGGCACCGGCCGCGGCGCCCGGAGCGGTGCCTGGAGCGGTGCGTACTGTCGTCCGCGCCGACGGCTGGAGGCCGGTGGCGATCAGCACGGCCGCAACCAGGCCGAGAACGACCTCCAGCACCAGCAGCTCACTCTCGGACTCCACCCACACGAAGCGGAAGCCCTGCACCAGCAAGCTCAGCAGAACGACGAGTGCGACCAGCCCCATCAGTCCGCCACCCAACCACAGGCGAGCCATGGGATCGCGGCTGGCGACCACCACCGCCGCGACGGCCGGGATCACGGCAAGAGGCCCCAACGCGAAGAACCACGGGCTCGGCGAGTCGTCCAACTGAATGAACCCTCCGCTGGCCAGCAGCACCAGCGCGACACCGAGCAGCACGACGGACGCCACCGCCGTACGCCGCTCCCGGACCATCACTCCAGCGAACCACGCCGAAGGTCCACCACAACCCCAGCCCACCACCACCGCGGACCACGCCAGCGCACCACCACCGCAGGCCACGCTCGCCCACCACCGCCACGGGCCACGTCACCCAGCCACCGCGCGGATCACGTCAACCGGCCACCGCCGCGGGCCACGTCAGCCGGCAACCGCCGGGGATCACGTCAGTGGACCACCGCCGCGGATCACGTCAGCCCGCCGCCGCGGCAGGCCACGCCAGGCCGCCACCGCCGCAGGCCACGTCAGCTCGCCGCGCCGCGGACCACGCCAGCCGGCCGCCGCCGCGGACCACCTCAACCGGCCACCGCCGCGGATCACATCAGCCCGCCGCCGCGGCAGGCCACGCCAGGCCGCCACCGCCGCAGGCCACGTCAGCTCGCCGCGCCGCGGACCACGCCAGCCGGCCGCCGCCGCGGACCACGCCAGCCAGCCGCCGCCGGGGGCACGTCAGCTCGCCGCGGTTGTGCGTTGCATGCCGGTGTTGGCGAGGGCGATCAGGCGGGAGAGGGCTCGGAGGTACTTCTTGCGGTAGCCGCCCTTCAGCATGTCGGCCGAGAAGAGCTCGTCCAGCGGTACGCCGCTCGCCAGGAGTGGAAGGTTCCGGTCGTACATGCGGTCGGCGAGCACGACGAGGCGCAGGGCGACGTTCTCGTCGGTGAGCGGGCGAATGTCAGTCATCGCCACGGTGTCCACGCCGTCGAGCAGCGCGCCGTACTTGCTGGGATGGAGCTCGGCGAGGTGGCGGTGCAGGTCGACGAAGTGGTCGCACGACGCGTTGGTCCGCTCGACCGCGGCGGACTCGACCTGCTCGTCCGACCACGGCTCGGGTGCGACCGGCAGGCCGCGGTGCCGGTAGTCGGGCCCGTCGATCCGGCGTACGTCGAAGTGGGCGGCCAGGGCCTGGATCTCGCGGAGGAAGTCGATCGCCTGGAAGCGGCCCTCGCCCAGCTTGTCGGGCAACGTGTTCGACGTCGCCGCGAACTCGACGCCGGCGGCGACCAACTGGGCGAGCAGGCGAGAGATCAGCATGGTGTCGCCCGGATCGTCGAGCTCGAACTCGTCGATGCAGATCAGCCGGTACGACGACAGTTCCTCGACGGCGGCGCGGAGCCCCAGAGCCCCGACCAGGTTGGTCAGCTCGACGAACGTGCAGTACATCTTCGGTCCAGCCGCCTCGTGCCACAGCGATGCCAGCAGGTGCGTCTTCCCGACCCCAAACCCACCGTCAAGATAAATCCCCGGCTTCCCGCCAGCCCCCGACCTCCCGCCAGCCGCCGGGCCGCGGCCGCGGAGGCGGGACCAGAGGCTCGCTGCCTGCCGCGGATTGGCGAGCACGGCGGCCCGCTCCGACAGCACCGCGAGCGCCTCGGCCTGGCTGGGCTCCTCCGGGTCCGGCCGGTACGTCGTGAACCGGACCTCGGCGAACCGCGGCGGCGGCACGCATTCGGACAACAACCGAGCAGAACTCACCTCCGGCCACCGCTCACTCAACCGAACCACCATGCGCCCACCCTATGAGCCCACCCCACCCTGGCCACACAACCCCAGCGACAGAACCCCGACCACACGAACGGATCCGGGAAACCTCGGGAAACCTCGTTGGCAGCTCGCCGTGACCTTGACCACTTTCTTACTTTCAGTTAGGAAGTTGGAGTGAGGTTCGTGAGGTGACTGACTGAGGAGTCGGTATGGGCGAACGGCGAGATGCCGCCCGGGTCGGGCGGCGGACGGTTCTCAGAGGCGCACTGGGCGGGGCGGCCGCGCTCGGGCTCGGGCCGGCGTTGACCGCGTGCGGCGGTAGCGACAGCGGCGGGACCACGAGTGGCGGGAAGGCCGTGGTCCGGATGTGGTCCTGGTACAACGACCAGGAGGCGCAGTTCCCGAAGCTGATCGAGAAGTTCCAGGCGGCACACAGCAACATCACGATCGAGAACAGGATCTTCGGCACCCCGGATCAGTATCTGCCCGCCCTGCAGGCGGCGGTCGCCGGCGGCGACGTACCGGAGATCTTCGCGCCGCACACGCGCGCGCTGACCTATGGCACCGGCGGCATCTCCGCCGACCTCAAACAGGAGCTCGGCGACGACTTCCTGAAGGACTTCTTCGACTCCGCCAACCAGGAGTACACCCTGGACGGCAAGCAGTACGCGGTCGGCTGGATGGCGCAGACCTTCGGTCTGTTCTACAACCCCGACCTGCTGAAGCAGGCGGGCGTCGGTGAGGACGAGATCGAGACCTGGGACGACCTGATCGCGGCCGCGGCGAAGATCCGGGCCATCGGCAAGCATCCGGTGGCACTGAGCTGCAACCCGACGACCAGCTCGCTGGACTTCTTCCTGCCGCTGATCACGCAGGTCGCCGACGACCCGACGTTCTACCTCAAGCTCGACCAGCTGAAGGACGGCACGACGTACGAGGACCCGAAGGTGGTCCAGGCGATCGAGCTGCAGCAGAAGATCGTCAACGGCGGCGTGTTCCAGCCCGGGACGACCGGCACCAGCGGTGAGCAGGCGCCGCAGCTGTTCTACACCGAGAAGTCCGCGATGCTGTTCAACGGGTCGTGGACGCCGCAGGGCCTGACCCAGGACGCACCGCCGGCTTTCGTGAAGAAGTACAAGGTGATGAAGACGCCGGCCATCGCCCCCGGCAAGCGGCACTGGACCGCGAACCAGGCCGGCGCCGGCTGGGCGGTCTCGGCGAACAGCAAGAACAAGGACGCCGCGCTGGAGTTCCTCCGCTTCCTGTACTCCGCCGACGAGTACTCCCCCACGATGAACGAGTCGAACTCGATGCCGGCGACCAAGAGCGCGGCCACCCGGATCGAGTTGCCGATCATGAAGCAGATGACGTCCTGGCTGCTCGACGGCGACGGCTGCCCGCACATCCCGTTCGGCCCCGGCTCGGTCGCGGCCGGCGACCCGCTGGCCAAGATCTTCGACGGCAAGGGCGAGCCGGCGGCGGTCGCGAAGGAGATGCAGCAGGCGGTCCTGAACGCCAAGGGCGGCTGATCGGATGGCGACAGCCCTCTCCCCGTCGGAACCGGCCACCCGCCCGCTCCCCCGCCGTACGCCGTACCGGTTCGGCTCGCCGTTGCGGAAGTCGCAGCGGGCGGCCGGCTATCTGTTCGTGCTGCCGACCTTCGCGCTGTTCCTGGCGTTCGTGCTCTGGCCGATCCTCTACACGGCGTACCTGAGCCTGACCTCGTGGGGAGGCTTCGGTACGCCGAGATTCGTAAGCTTCGACAACTACAGCCGGATGCTGTCCGACCCGGTCGCGCGCCGGGCGCTCGTGATCACGCTCGTGCTGACCGGTGTGACGACGGCGCTGCTCACCTTCCTCGGACTCGTCACCGCGGTCCTCGTCAACGCGGTCTGGCCGAAGGTCGGCGTACTCGTCCGGACGATTCTGTTCATCCCCGGCATCGTCTCGTTCGTGGTGTCCGCGGTGCTGTGGAAGCTGATCTACGACCCGAACATCGGCACGCTCAACCGGCTGCTGGGGGCGATCGGCCTGGACAGCCTGCAGCACCCGTGGCTGGCCGACCAGAGGACCGTGCTGCCGGCCATCGTCGTGGTGACCGTCTGGGGCGGCATCGGATTCACCATGCTGATCTTCTACGCCGGCCTGCAAGGCATCGACCCGAGCCTGTACGAGGCGGCGGCCGTGGACGGCGCGAACACCGTCCAGCAGTTCCGCCACATCACCGTGCCGAGCCTGCGCGTGGTCACCGGGCTGGTGGTCAGCCTCGGGCTGCTGAACGGGTTCAAGGCGTTCGACGTGATCTTCGTGATGACCGGCGGCGGCCCGAATCACGCCAGCGAGGTCCTCGGAACGTACCTCTACTCGCTGGCGTTCGGCTCGACGTCCGGGTCGATCCCGCAACTCGGCTACGCGAGCGCGTTCAGTGTGGTGACGATGGTGCTCTGCACGCTGGCGGTCGTCGCTCAGCTGTGGCTCACCCGGAGGGCCGACCGATGACGCGCAGACCGTGGCTCGGGAAGTCGTTCGCGACCTTCGTACTCGCGCCGTTCTGCGTGCTGATGGCGTTCCCGTTCGTCTGGATGCTGCTCACGTCGTTACGCGAGCAGAACACCATCTTCAACGGCCCGTTCTTCCCGCGCAACATCACCGGTACGGCGTACCAGGAGGCATGGACCTCGATCGAGTTCCCGCTGCACTTCTGGAACAGCGTCTGGATCACGTCCGTCACGGTCGTCGGCGTACTCGTCTTCGCCACGTTGAGCGGCTATGCGTTCGCCAAACTCGACTTTCCCTTCCGCAACACCCTGTTCGTCCTATTGTTGACAACCCTGATGATGCCGTCGACGGCGCTGATCATCCCGCTCTACCTCGAGCTCAAGTCACTCGGGTTGCTCGACACCCAGACCGGCCTCCTCGTGCTCTACGTCTCCGGATCGGCGCCGTTCGCGATGTTCCTGATGCGGGCGTTCTTCCAGACGCTGCCGGACGAGCTGATCGAGGCGGCCCGGGTCGATGGCGGCAGCGAGTTCACCATCTTCCGGCGGGTGATCCTGCCGTTGACCCGGCCGGGAATCGCGACGGTGGTGATCTTCCAGTTCCTGTCCACCTGGAACGAGTTCCTGATCGCCAACACGGTCCTGCGGAACACCGACTCGCTTCCACTCCAGCCGGTCCTGTTCACCCTGATGGGCCAGTACTCCACCAACTGGCCGGCCCTCACCGCCGGCCTCACGCTGTCCGTCGTACCGGTGGTGATCGTGTACGTCCGCATGCAGCGGCAGTTCGTCGCCGGGATGATGCTCGGCGCCGTCAAGAACTAGCGGAAGAGGTCAGATGCCGATCAAGAATGTCGTCGTCAACTGCACGGACGTGCAGCGCTCCGTCGAGTACTACGCCAAGTTCCTGGAGCTCCCGGTGATCGGTGAGCCGACACCGGAGCGGGCGGTCCTGGACGCCGTCACCGCAACAGTCGAACTACGGGCCGTCGGCAACGGCCGCGAGCGGAGCACCTGGGTCGGTGACGACCTGCAGAAGGGCTTCCGGCACATCGGCTTCAAGGTCGACCGGCTCGACGAGCGCGCCGCCGTACTCAAGGCCGCTGGGGTGGAGTTCAAGCTCGACCCGCTCGACGCCGAGGGTGCGGTCCGGATCTGCTTCTTCTTCGACCCCGACGGCACGCTGCTCGAGATGATCCAGGGCGACCTGCAGTACGCCGCCGTACTCGACGAGGACGGGGTCGCGCGCGAGCGGGCGCTCGGCGTACCGCAGCGGCCGCGGTTCGACCACGTCGCGGTGACCGTCGACGATCGCGAGCGGACCAGCAGGTACTACGCCGAGCACCACGGCTTCTCGTTCATCGGCACGATCGAGCAGCCGCACGATCGGCGCGGGTTCAGCATCGGCTACCTGAAGGGCGGCGACACCGTGCTGGAGGTGTTCACCTACGAGGTCGAGAAGTCGTCCCGCGCGCCGCAACTCGACGTCGCCGGCTTCGCGTACGCCGAGCTCGAGGGCACGCCGCCGACCGACTTCGGCACGCTCGTCTCACCTGACGGCACAACGGCGTACGTCGACCCGGACGGCTTCGCGTTCGCCGTAGGCTCCGACGCATGAACCAGGACTGGCTACGCCCTCTCGGATCCACCGGCCTCACCGTCTCCGCCGTCTGCGCGGGCGGCAGCGGCATCGCCGGCATGCCCGCGGTCTTCGGGTACGACGTCACCCGGCAGGAGGCGGTCGACCTCGTCCTCCGCGTCTTCGACAGCCCACTGACGTGGATCGACACCTCCAACGGGTACGGCGACGGCGAGAGCGAGCTGCGCATCGGCCAGGCCATCAAGGAGTACGGCGGCCTGCCCGACGGCTTCCTGGTCGCGACGAAGGTAGACGCCCGCGGCAAGGACTACTCCGGCGCCCGGGTTCGGGCCAGCGTCGCGGAGAGCAAGGAGCGGCTCGGCCTGCACGACCTACCGCTGGTGTACCTGCATGACCCCGAGTTCCACGACTTCGATTCCATGCGCGACGCCGTCGACACGCTGATGCAACTCCGGGCCGACGGTGAGATCGGGCACGTCGGGCTCGCCGGCGGCAACACCCGTGAGCTCGCCCACTACCTCGACCTGGGCGGCTTCGAGGTGCTGCTTGTGCACAACCGCTGGAGCCTGGTCGACCACTCGGCCGGTGACCTGATCCGGCGCGCGGTCGGCGACGGTCTCGGCGTGGTCAACGCGGCGATCTACGGCGGTGGCATCCTCGCGAACCCGCAGGGCGCGACGAAGTACGCGTACCGTGAGGCGCCGGCCGCCGTACTGGACGCGGTCGCGGAGATGGACAAGGCGTGCCGCGAGTACGGCACGGACCTGGCCACCGCCGCGCTCCGGCACTCGACGGACAATCCGGAGATCGCCGGGACGGTCGTCGGCATCAGCAAACCGGCCCGGGTCGACGCCCTGCTGGCAGCCCTCGAGGCGGACCTCCCTAGCGATCTCCTTAACCGGTTAGGTAACCTCCTTCCGCAGCGTAAGTACTGGGTCGAGGGCACGGAGGAGAGATCGTGACGAACGGCTTCCCACCCGGATTCGTCTGGGGCGCGGCGACGGCGTCGTACCAGGTGGAGGGCGCGGTCTCCACGGACGGGCGCGGCCCGAGCATCTGGGACACCTTTGCGCACACCCCCGGCCGGATCTCGGACGGCGCCACCGGCGACGTCGCCGACGACCACTACCACCGGTTCTCCGAGGACATCCGGCTGCTCGCGGACCTCGGCCTGACGGCGTACCGGTTCTCGATCGCATGGCCGCGGATCATTCCGGCCGGCTCCGGGGTCACCAATCCGGCGGGTCTCGCGTTCTACCGCCGGCTGGCCGAGACGTGCCTGGAGAACGGCGTCACGCCGTACGCGACCCTCTACCACTGGGACCTCCCGCAGCCGCTCGAGGACGCGGGCGGCTGGTTGGTGCGCGACACCGCCGAGCACTACCGCGACTACGCGGCCGTCACGCATGCGGCCCTCTCGGACGTGATCAAGCACTGGATGACGCTGAACGAGCCCTGGTGCTCGGCCTTCCTCGGGTACGGGAACGGCGAACACGCACCCGGGCGGACGGTCGGCGCGGACGCGTTGAAGGCCGTCCACCACCTCCTGCTCGGGCACGGGCTGGCGCTGGACGCGATCCGCTGCGAGGAGGGTACGTACGGCATCGCGCTCAACCCGGCGCCGATCCACGCCGCATCGGACTCGGCCGCCGACCGGGACGCCGCCCGCCGGATCGACGGTCTGCGGAACCGCCTGTTCCTCGAGCCGCTGTTGGCCGGCAAGTACCCCGCCGATGTCCTCGAGGACACCGGGATGACCGACTGGTTCGCGCAGTACGAGGCCGACCTGCCTCTCATCGGCGCGCCACTCGACTTCATCGGCGTGAACTACTACTGCCCGACCACCGTGGCCGCACCGGACGGTCCGATCTCCTCGCCCGGCGGCCCGACCACGCAGCCCGGCAGCGAGAACGTCGTTGCCGTCGACACCGGTCTGCCGCGCACCCAGATGGGCTGGCCGATCCAGGCGCGCGGGCTGCGCGACATCCTGGTGACGATCAACAAGCTCGCGCCGGACCTGCCGCTGTACGTGACCGAGAACGGCGCGGCGTACCCGGACCACCTCACCGCGGCCGGGACCGTCGAGGACGACGAGCGGCAGGCGTACTTCGAGCAGCACCTCGCCGTCTGTCGGGAACTCGTCTCGGAGGGGCTGCCACTCAAGGGCTACTTCGCCTGGTCGCTGATGGACAACTTCGAATGGGCGTACGGCTTCAGCCGCCGCTTCGGCATCGTGTACGTCGACTACGAGACGCAGGCGCGAATCGTGAAGAAAAGCGGCCGCTGGCTCCAGCACTTCCTGACGACCTGAGACTGCGTGCGGGGTCAGGCCCGTGGTCCGGCGCGAACGTGCCGGGGTGGTGCAGTTCGACAGGACGTATACGTCCACTGCCGACGGGTCCCCGCCTGAACCGGCCCTCGAGCGGGCTCGTAGACGGCACACCTCCTGTCGAACTGCACCAACCACCCTCCCCACACCGCCGCCCAGCACCAGCACTCACCACACAGCACCGGCATTTGCATCCCCCCGGCCAGCACCGGCCTTTGCATCTCACCCCCCCCGCCAGCACCGGCCTTTGCATCTCACCCCCCGCCAGCACCGGCCTTTGCATCCCGCCCCCGCCAGCACCGACATCTGCATCCCGCCTCAGCCAGCACGAGCACCAGCACGCGCCCTCCATCACCAGCCGCAGCGCCCGCCACTCCGCGCGGGCGTTTCAGGGGAGAACCCCTGAAATTGCCCCTTCTCCGGCCGAAATACGGTGGGAGAAGGGGCAGCTTGAGGGGATAACCAGTGGCGGCGGGCCTTCAGCTGGTCAGGGCGCCGAGCGACTTCTGGCGCGGGGGCGCGGGGGCGCGGGGGCGCGGGGGCGCGGGGGCGCGGGGGTTTAGCTGGTGAGGGTGCGGGTTGACTTTTGGTGGGGGGTTAGTTGGCTGTGTAGGACGAGGGAGGCGGCGCCTAGTGCGGCGGCGCTCGGGCCTAGTTTTGACTGCTCGACGCGGGTTGGGTGCATCGCGCGGACGAACGAGAGCCGGTTGATCTCGGTCGCCGCGGCCCGGACGTACAGGTCGCCGGCCTCGCTGAAGCCGGGGCCGGCCAGGATGATCTGGTCCAAGTCGAGCAGGTTGGTGATCGACAGCAGCGCCTTGCCCAGGTACGTCGCCGACTGCTCGATCAGCCGGACGCACCGGGGATCGCCGGCGGCCGCCAGCCGGGCGATCTTCGCGAAGTCCGAGCGGACCGCCGTACGACGGCCGCGCAGCGCCAGCTCGTTGACCAGCGAGCGGTCTTCCTCGGCCCGCTTCACGACCGCCGCCGGGGCGGCCAGCGCCTCGAGGCAGCCGTGGCCGCCGCACCAACATGGCGGGCCGTTGACGTCGAGGATCATGTGGCCGATCTCGCCGACGTTCGAGGACGAGCCGCGGTAGACGTCGCCGTTCGTCACCAAGCCGAGGCCAAAGCCGGCGGCCATGTAGACGGTGGCGAAGTCGTTCGCGGATGGGATGCGGCCGGCCCAGAACTCGCCGATCGCGGCACAGGTCGAGTCGTTCTCGACCACGATCGGGTGGTCGATCGCGGCGCTCAGCGTGTCCCGGACGGCGAAGGGCTCCCAGGCGTACTTCGACGAGTCGGTCCGCAGCAGTCGCAGGCCTCCCCCGCCCTGGCGGCCGGCCAGCGCGACGCCGACGCCGACCAGGGTGGCCGGCTCAATGTTTGCCTTGACGATCAGATCCTCGAGCTCGGCGGTGATCCGCTGGACCGCGGTCGACGGCGCCTCCCGGCCGATCCCGCGCGACGTCACCTGCTCGATCACGCGGCCGCTCATGTCGGTGACGACGTAGGTCGTACTCGGCGTGTCGATCGAGATGCCGACGGCGTGCCGGGCTCGTGGGTTGAACTGCAGCAGAGTGGCGCGTTTGCCGCCGGTCGGGTCGCCGAGGCCGGTCTCGACGATCAGGCCGTCGGCGAGCAACTGCTTCACCACCCTAGAGATCGACGCGCCGGTCAGTCCGGACCGGTCGGCCAGGTCGACCCGGGTGACCGTGCCGCTGGAGCGGATCAGGTCGAGGATCGCGCTGTGCGTCTCCTGTGCCGTCGCGCCCTTCAGGATCTTCCCCACGTCACCGTCCCTCCCTCGACGCCTGCTCGCACTTTAGTACACAAGGTAAGAAAGTGGGATGTCTTGACCTCAAGCGACATTGAGGTTCTAGCGTTTCCGGCTGTGAAGACGATCAGATTGCATGCGTTCGGTCCACCGGAGAACCTCCGCTTCGAGGAGGCGCCGGATCCGGCGCCCGGCGAGGGGCAGGTGTTGATCCGGGTCGAGGCGGCCGGCGTCCACTTGGTCGACACGGTACTGCGGTCCGGGGCCGCCGGTGGCGGACCGATCCCCGTGCCCTCGCTTCCGACCACGCCCGGCCGGGAGGTCGCCGGCCGGGTCAAGGCGGTGGGGTCCGGGGTCGACGGATCCTTGGTCGGCAAGCGCGTCGTGGTGCATCTCGGCATGGTGCCTGGCGGGTACGCCGAGCTCGCGGTGGCGAAGGCGGAGTCGTTGCATGAGGTGCCGGGTCACGTCGATAGTGCGCAGGCAGTTGCCGCGATCGGGACTGGTCGGACGACGGCGGGGATCCTGTCCCAGGCGAAGCTTACAGCTGCGGATGTCGTACTGATCACTGCGGCTGCCGGTGGAATCGGCAATTACCTCGTGCAAGCGGGACGGAACGTGGGCGCGACGGTGATTGGTTTGGCCGGAGGCGCGGACAAGGTGCGATTGGTTCGGGACCTCGGGGCTCACTACGCGGTCGACTACACGGATGCGGGCTGGGCGACGGCTTTGAAGGCCGAGTTGGGTGATCGGGCGATCACGGTGCTGCTGGATGGGGTCGGTGGTGAGAGCGGGCAGCAGGCGTTCGAGCTGCTCGGGATCGCCGCGCGGGTGCTGATGTTCGGCTGGTCGGGCGGTGGTCCGATCGAGCTCACGACTGAGGACCTGATGGCGCGTGGACTGTCCGCGACTTGGGCGATCGGCCCGAAGCTGATGCCGCGGTTGCGCGAGTTCGAGCGGGTCGCCTTGGAGGAGACCTTCTCCGGGCGGTGGGAGGCACTCGTCACAAGCTTCCCGCTCGGGGAGGCCGCGGCCGCGCACCGAGCCCTGGAAACCCGCGCCACCACCGGCAAGGTCGTCCTCATCCCATAAGCAGCAGGCTCAGGAACTGCGCGGATCATGAACCGGCCGGGGTCCGGCGGTTGAGCGGGGCGTGGGGTGGGTGGGGGTGTTGTAGTTGAGGGTGGGGAAGGTGCTGGTGATTTCTATGACGCGGCCTTCGGTGGCGGATTGCTTGGCGGCGAGCATGACCTCGAGGGCGTGGAAGGCGTGTTCGGGGTGCGTGATGGTCGGCGTACTGTTCTCGACGGACTCGACGAGGTGGCGGAGGCCGTCGGTCCACGGCCAGTGCGGGTCGCGTTCGCCGAACACCTCCCAGGATCCGCGCTCGTTGGTCCACTGCTCGAATCCGTTCGGCGCCCAGTCGTCGCCGAGCAGCTGCAGTACGCCGGTGGCGCCGTACAGCTCGATCGCCGGCGACCGGTACTGCTGCATCGTGAACCCGGTGGCGATCGACGCGAAGCGTGCCTGGCCGAAGTCGAGCACCAGGTGCGCGTTGTCCTCGGCCCGGACGGTGACGAGTTCGCCGTTGACCTCGCGCTTCGGTACGGCGGTGCCGACCATGGCCGTCACCCGGCGGACGGAGCCGAAGAAGCCGCACAGGCTGGTCAGGTTGTACACGCCGAGGTCGAACAGCGCTCCCCCGCCGGCCTCGTAGAACCACCGCCCCCACCACGGGCCCGACCAGCCGTACCGCGCCCGGGCGAGGTGGAGGTCGCCGATCTCCCCGTCCCGGACGCGCCGATGCATCTCGCGGTACGTCGGTGAGAGGACGACATGTGGAGCGCAGACCAGCTGACCCGGCGCCGATGCGGCGGTTTCGAGGAGGGCCCGACCCTCGTCGAGCGAGGTGGACATCGGCTTCTCGACGAGTACGTGCTTGCCTGCGGCAAGAGCCGCGCGGGCGAGTGGGCCGTGCTGGTTCATGCTGGTGAGCACGAGCACGATGTCGAGGTCGTCGCGATCGATCAGGTACTCGGGCCGGTCGAAGGCGGTGTCGATCCCGAATCGGTCGGCGGCGGCGGACTGTTTGGCCGGGTCCGGGTCGTAGCCGGCGGTCAGGCGTACGCGTCCTTCGCGTTCGAGTTTGCTGATCAGGGCGGCGTACGGGCCGTTGAACACACTTCCCAGGCCGAGCACACCGATCGAGAGGGTCATCGTCCGAGTTCCTTCCTAGAGACAGACCAACCCGGAGGGCGGTCCAGAGGGGTGGGTGATCCACAGCGGGTGATCCAGAGCCGTGATCCACAGCCGGTGGTCCACAGCCGGTGGTCCACAGCCGGTGGTCCACAGCGGGTGGTCATAGCTGGCGGTCCAAGCCGGCGGTCCATAGTGGTCCACATCCGACGGTCCACGGCGGGTGGTCCGCGGTGGGGTGTCCGCGGCGGGTGGTCCGCGGTGGGTGGTCCACATTTGGCGGACCACGGCGGGTGGTCCAGAGCTGGCGGGTCGACAGGCGAGGTCGGCTGGGAAGGGGACGTTGTCAGGTGAGGTGGATGGTCAGGTGGGTGGTGGTGGCGCCGGACGGCCAGGTGATGAGGGTGCCTTGGTCGGTGGAGGTGACGGTGGCGTCGGCGTCGGTCGTGACGGGCCGGGTGGTTTCGATGAGGGCGCTGCCCGGGGCGGTGGTACGTCGCAATCGCACGGTGGAGCCGTCGACGGGGCCGTCGAGCTCGGCCGTGGACCAGCGCAGGACTGCGTCCTCGAGCTGGAGGTTGATCGGCAGCATCACTCCCTCGCGTGCTCCGAGACCGAGGTCAAGCGTCACGCTGTCTGTGGTGAGTGTGAAGGTTTGCGGGACCGGTGCGACGTTGATCAGGTGCAGCAGACGCTGACCCGAGGCGTCGGCGGTGCTGGTGGTCACCAATCCCGGAGTGTTGCCCTCGACAACGATGCGGCGCCGGACCCCGAGTCGCTCCACCAGCGCACGCCAGAAGTCGAGGTGACACGGGTAGTCGCACGCGAGCACCACAGCCCGCCCGCCGCCCGGCACCGCGACGTCCAGAGCAACCGCCGACCCGTCGGCAACGTCCACCGCAAGCGGCTCCCCCACGCCGGCCGGCTCACCCGCAGCTGGCAGGCCCGCGCTCTCACCTGTGGCTGGGCGGTGGTCTGAGCGCTCGCCCGCAGCTGGCTCACCCAGGCCGGCTGGCTCACCCGCAGCGGGCTGGCCCGCGCTTCCACCCGCGGCTGGCTGGCCCGCGGTTGGGTTGGTGCTGTGGGCGTTCGTCTTGGTGGTGAGGTGTTCGAGGATGCCTACTCGGACTTCTGGTTGGTTGCCTGCCCACGAGGTTGCGCGGACCGACGGGAACAGGTGGGGCGTGCCTTCGACCACGCCCGTGGAGCGGAGGCCGAGTGCGTCGGCGAGCACTGTGCAGGGAGAGCCGTCGTCGTCACTGACGGGTAGCCGGCCGTGGAGGAGGAGACGGCCGCCGCCGCGGACGAAGGTGGCGAGCCTTTCCTGGACAGCGAGGCCGAGCACCGGCGGAGTCGCCAACGCGACCGCCGGACCAGCTGGATCAAGCGACCCCGACGACAGGTCGACGGCGCCGAAGGAGTACCCGCCGAGCAGGAGCGCCCGCACCAGGATGTCCCGCGGCCCCATCCCCCGGTACCGCTCCAGCTCCCCCACCTGACGGCGTCGTACGGCGGAATCCGGGTGGTGGTACTCGGTGAGATAGTGGTCCGGCACGAAGCCGAGCACGATGTCGTCGTACTCCTCGTCCATCCCGGCCAGCAGCTGCTCGGCCCCGCGCACAGCCCGGACCGCGCTCGCGGTCCCCGGGTACGTCGGGCTGAGCCGGCCCTCGGGATCGACCGGTGCCGCGAACCCGTGCCGCTCACCGGTGAACGCGATCCGGTCGTTGCCGTCGCCCACCGGCTCGTCCAGCGGCGGGTTGTGGCCGCCGGCGAACAGGTAGTAGTTGATCAACCGGTTGCCTTGAGCAACACACAGCCGGGTCTTCAGCTCGGTCGTCTCCGGGCTGGTCAGCCTGCTCAGGTCCTCGCCGTAGTCGCCCGTCCCCGCCTCGAACTCCAGCGACGTGATCGGCTGGTCGGCGTCGTGCACCGCGGCCATGAACGCGTTCATCAGGTACAGGTCCGGCACGTTCTCGACGGTCAGGTCGCCGATGTAGTGGTCGGACCCCGAGGTCACCTGCGGCACTCCGGCGTACGCCGTCGAGAGCTGGCTGATGCCGATCGGGAACGTGCGCCCACGGCCGGCGTCGGTGCCGTGCAGGTTGATCAGGAACGGTACGCCGTCGACGCCGTGCTGGACGGCGACGTCGCGAAGCCGCAGCAGGTACCGCGCGTACCGGTCGCGGTGATGCGCACCAAGGTCGTAGTGCACGGCGAGCTGTTGCTGCTCGGTCCCGCCATCCGTACCACCGCTGCGCCAACGCGCGGCCCACGCCACGTTGTCGCCCGGGTCGGCGCCGTACCGCGAGATGCTGCCGTCGCGGCCCCACGTTCGCACGGCCCAGGCGGCGAGATCGGCCAGCGTGCGATCGGTCAGCTCGGGTGTGTTCGTGACCCATGAGAGCATGCCGACCTCGTTGTCCAACTGCACGGCCGCGACCGGTCCGCCCTTGCTCACCAGGCGTTCCGCGAGCACGGGCATGATCGCGGCGTACCACTGCTCGGCCTCGGCGAGGTAGCCGGGCTCGAGGTAGTCGAGGGTCGCCGATCCGGCCGGCTTCCCGTCCCATCCCAGCGGTACGGCGCCCGGATGCTCGCGGTAGATCCGGAACGGCACGCCCTCGTTCTTCAGCTCGGCCATCACGAACGGGCCGGGCCGGGCGATGACCAGCAGGTCCCGCTCGGCAGCGAGGTCGAGGAAGCCGACCAGGTCGCGGTACTCGCTGGTGTCGCCGGTCAGATCCACCTTCCCCGCGGCCGTCTCGTGCACCAGCCACGGCATGTAGCTGGCGACCACGTCGCATCCGGCCGCGGCCAGTTTGTCGAGCCGGTCGGCCCAGTCCTCGCGGTGCAGCCGGAAATAGTGCACCTCGCCGGCCATCAGGATCCTCGGTACGCCGTCCACCAGCAGCCGGCGCCGTTCCAGTCGTATCGATCGGGGCTTCGCGGGTGTCGCCATGCTCACGTCACAGTCACGTCCTCACCGGTCTCGTCGGTTCCGGGACGCCGCGCCGCGAGGTGTTGCCCACCGGGCGCGGTCGTGGTTATGGTCGTGAAACCGGTCTCATGAAACCGGTTTCAGTCAACATATCGGGAGTTCAGCCGATGGGCAACAGCCGTGTGAACGTCCGCCGGGTCGCCGAGATGGCCGGGGTCTCCCCGGCGACCGTCTCGCGCGTCACCCGCGGCACGGTCCCGGTCTCCCCCGAGCTCCGCGACCGCGTCCTGCGGGTGATCGAGGAGCACGGCTACAAGCCGAGCCACTTCGGCCGGGCGCTGGCCGAACAGCGGCACGGCGCGCTGGGGCTGGTGTTCCCGGGATTGTCCGGGCCCTACTTCTCCGAGCTGATCCAGGGCTTCGAGGCCGAAGCCCTAGAGACCGGCGACAGCGTGCTCGTGCTGGCGTCGCACTCACGCGCCGACACCGACGCCACCGTCATCGACCTGGCCGACCGCGTGGACGGGATGGCGATCCACGGCGGGACGGTGTCGACCGAGGCGATCGCCAAGGTGGCCGACCAGATCCGCGTGGTGGTGATGGCCGGCGAGTCCGGGCCGGCGCAGGCGTCGGTCAGCGTTGCCAACGACTCGATGAAGGCGCTCACACGGCACCTCCTGATCGACCACGGCTACCGTCGGCTGGCGTTCGTCGGCACACCGGACGGCTCCCCCGACGTGACCGCGCGCTGGCAGGCGTTCCTCGCCGCGCACAAGTCCGCTCGTCGCAAGCCACCGGCCGAACCGGTCCGCGTCGGGCTGCAGCAGTCCGATGGCGCCATCGCCGCGGAGCACCTGCTCGACGGCGGCGACCGGCCTGACGCCGTGGTCTGCGCGAACGACGAGACCGCACTCGGCCTGCTGCTGAGCGCACTCGGCCGCGGGCTGCGGGTACCGCAGGACATCGCGATCACCGGGTTCGACGACATGCCGATGGCCGCCCTCGTGCGCCCGGCGTTGACAACGGTCCGGCAGCCCATCCGCGAACTGGCCGCGACGACCGCCCGCCTGCTCGCCGACCCGCTCGGTCAGCCGGCCGGCGACATCGTCCTGCCGACCGAACTCGTCCTGCGTGGCTCCTGCGGTTGCGGAGGTGCCACCTGACCCTGCCGAGCTGATGGGGATCGCAAGGGGGGACCGCCACCGTCCGGCCGCGCGCCGGGCACACCCTGAGGAGGACTCCCGATGACCCGACGACCACGACCCAGAACACTGACAGCCGTCCTGGCGAGTGTCGCGCTGCTGCTGACAGGATGCACCGGCACCGAAGGTGCCCAGAAGTCGTCGGGCAGCGCCGGCGGGATGATCGACTTCCTCAACTACGGCGACTTCGGCGGCGGCACCACGCCGAAGCCCAACTACAACCCCTACCTCGACGCCACCAAACTGAGCGCGGCCGACTACATCTACGAGCCCCTGATGTTCGTCGAGACCTACAGCTGCAAGGCGTTGCCGTGGCTCGCGACGTCGTACCAGTGGTCCGATCCGCAGACGCTCGTCTACCAGATCCGGCCCGGCGTCAAGTGGAACGACGGCAAGCCGTTCACCGCGGCCGACGTCGAGTTCACCTTCGGCATGCTGAAGAAGTTCGACGTACTCGACACCCAGGGCGTGTGGGCGTCGCTGGCGTCGGTCAAGGCGACCGGGGACGACAAGGTCACCTTCTCCTTCAAGCAGCCCGGCGCCTCGGTGTTCACCCAGGTCAGCGGCGTGAAGATCGTGCCGCAGCACGTCTGGTCGAAGGTGGCCGACCCGACCACGTTCGTGAACGCGACCGCACCGGTCGGCACCGGGCCGATGAAGCTGAAGTCGTTCAACCCGCGCCAGCTCGTGGTCGAGCGGAACCCGGACTACTGGCAGGCCGACAAGATCAAGGTCAACGAGATCCGGTTCAACAAGGCCGACGCCGGCGGGCAGGTCGAGCAGCTCAAGCTCAGCCGCGGCGAGTACGACACCAACGGCATGTTCGTGCAGGACATCAAGAAGGCGTACGTCGACCGCGACCCGGAGCACCACCACTACTGGTACGCGCCGGGCGGCGTGATCAGCGTCTACATGAACCTGACCAAGGCGCCGTTCGACGACGTCGCCTTCCGCAAGGCGCTGACGACCGCGTTCGACGACCAGGAGGTGATCGACAAGGCCCAGCTCGGGTACGTCACCCAGGCCAGCCAGAGCGGGCTCGTCGTACCGGGTCAGAAGGACTGGCTGCCGGAGGGCATCGCCGACGAGGGCCGGATCGGGTACGACGCCGCCGCGGCCGACAAGGCGCTGTCCGACGCCGGGTACCCCAAGGACGGCCAGGGCCGCCGGCTCGGCAAGGACGGCAAGCCGATCTCGTTCGCGTTCAAGGTCCCCGGCTCGTACGTCGACTGGGTGGCCGCGGCGGACATCTTGATCAAGAACCTGAAGGCCCTCGGCTTCGACGTCGAGAAGGAGACCCCGACGCCGGACGCGCACAACCAGGACCGGGCCACCGGCAACTACGAGATGATCTTCGGCGTCCACGGCGGCGGCTGCAACATGTACGCGAACTTCGCCGACCCGCTGCACAGCGGCCGGACCGCGCCGATCGGCAAGAAGGCGCCCAGCAACGAGATCCGCTGGCAGGACCCGAAGACCGACGAGTTGCTCGGCACCCTGCGCACCTCGCCGGACGAGAAGGCCCAGAAGGAGGCCGTCGCCGGGCTCACCGACATCATGATGAACCAGGTGCCGATGATCCCGATCTGGTACGGCGCCAAGTGGTTCCAGTACGACACCTCCAAGGCGAAGGGCTGGCCGAACGAGAAGGACCCGTACGCCGACGGCGCGAACGGGCTCGTCGTCCTGACCCACCTCGTCCCGGCCGGGAGCTGACCGGTGCTGTACTTCGTCCGGCGGGCCGGCTTCTTCCTGGCCACGTTGTGGGCGGCGGTGACGCTGAACTTCCTGATCCCCCGGATGCAACCGGGTGATCCGGCGCAGGCGTTGCTGGCGAGGCTCCAGGGCAACACCCAGGCCGTCAACCCGGTCCAACTCGAGGCCGTCCGCAAGATGCTCGGCACGCAGGACGGGAACCTCCTGACGCAGTACTGGGACTACCTCGGCGCGATCAGCACCGGCCAGTTCGGCGTGTCCTATTCGTACTACCCGTACACGGTGACCGACATGATCGGCAGCGCGCTGCCGTGGACGCTGATCCTGGTCGGCGTCACCCAGCTCGCGTCGTTCGTGATCGGCACACTGCTCGGCGCGTGGGCGGCGTACCGGCGGAACACGCGGGTGGACTCGGTGATCACGCTCGGGTCGACGTTCGTCGGCACGCTGCCGTTCTTCTGGATCGCGCTGCTGCTGATCTTCGTGTTCGCGATCACGCTGAACTGGTTTCCCGAGGGCGGCGGGTACGGCGGCGGCAGCAGCCCGGGGTGGTCGTGGCTGTTCTTCTCCGACGCGTTCCAGCACAGCGTGCTGCCGGCGCTGGCGCTGCTGATCACCGGGCCGATCGGCTGGATCATCGGCATGCGCAACAACATGGTCCAGACCCTCGGCGAGGACTACGCCCGGCTGGCCCGGGCCCGCGGGCTGCCGCGGCGGCGGATCGCGCTGACGTACGGCGCGCGGATCGCGATCCTGCCGAACGTCACCGGCTTCGCGATCGCCCTCGGCGGGCTGCTCGGCGGGACCGTGCTGGTCGAGACGATCTTCAACTACCCCGGTCTCGGCCGGCTGCTGCTGGAGGCGGTCTCGAACAAGGACTACCCGCTGATGCAGGCGCTGTTCCTGTTCACCACGATCGGCGTCCTGATCGCGAACTTCCTCGCCGATGTCACCTACGGCTTCCTCGATCCGCGCGTCCGAAGGGCGGAGGCAGTATGACCAGCGTCGACACCGAGGCCGTCCGGGTCAGTGCGCTGGCCGCCGGGCGGTCGAGCAGGCTGCCCGGGTGGTTCGTGATCCTGTGGCGCAACCGCAAGTGCCGGATCGGCCTGATCATGCTGGCGGCGTTCGTCGTCGTGGCCGCGCTGGCTCCGGTGATCGCGCCGTACGGACCGCGGGTGGACGAGTTCGCGGCGTCCACCGGACCGTCCGGCGCGCACTGGCTCGGGACCACCGCCCGTGGTGAGGACGTGTTCTCCCAACTCGTGTACGGCGCGCGGACGTCGCTCGTGGTCGGGCTCGTGGCCGGCCTGCTGACGACCGTGATCGCGGTAGCCGTGGGCCTCACCGCGGGGTATCTGCAGGGCGTGGTCGACGACGTACTGTCGTTCTTCATCAACCTGGGACTGGTGATCCCGGTGCTGCCGTTGATGATCGTGCTCGCCGGGTACGCACCGGTGAAGGGCCTCGGGCTGATCATCATCGTGATCACCGTGACCGGCTGGGCGTACGGCGCCCGGATCAAGCGCGCGCAGATCATCACGCTGCGGACCCGGGACTACATCACCGCGGCGAAGTTCGCCGGTGACAGCACGGCCCGGATCATCGCCTTCGAGATCGTGCCGAACATGATCTCGCTGATCGTCGTCGGCTTCATGGGCTCCGCCCTCGGCGCGATCGGCGCGGAGGCCGGGCTGGCGTTCCTCGGCCTCGGCGATCCGCAGACCACCAGTTGGGGCACGATGCTCAACCAGGCCAGCCTCGGCGGCGCGCTGACCACCGGCCAGTGGGCCTGGCTGGTCGCGCCCGGCCTCGTGCTTGCGCTGCTGATCACCTCGTTCACGCTGATCAACTTCGGTATCGATGCCCTGAGCAACCCGCATCTGAGGGAGGACTGAGATGGCGCTGCTGGAGGTCCGCGACCTCAGTGTCACGTACAGCCCGCGCGACTCCGCCGCGGTCCGGGCCGTCGAGGGTGTCAGCTTCGACGTGCACGACGGCGAGTTCGTCGGCCTGCTCGGCGAGTCCGGCTGCGGCAAGTCGACGCTCGGCACCGCCGTACTGCGGCTGCTGGACAAGCCCGCCGCGATCACCAGCGGTTCGATCCGGTTCGACGGGCAGGACGTGACCACGACGCCCGAGGACGAGCTGCGGTCGCTGCGCTGGGTCGACCTGTCCACGGTGTTCCAGTCGAGCATGAACTCGCTGAACCCGGTGATCACGGTCCGGCGGCAGTTCGCCGACACGTTCGAGGCCCATCCCGATGCCCTGGGCAACGACGTCGATGCCGACGCCCGCGCCGGTGAGCTGCTCGAGCTCGTCTCGCTCGACCGGTCCGTGCTGCGCCGGTTCCCGCACGAGCTCTCGGGCGGGATGAAGCAGCGGGTCGCGCTCGCCCTGGCGCTCGCGCTCGAACCTCGGCTCGTCCTGCTCGACGAGCCGACGACCGGCCTGGACGTCGTGGTGCAACGTGACATCCTCGACCGGCTGCGCGAACTGCAGGCCCGGCTCGGCTTCGCCGTACTGTTCATCAGCCACGACCTCGGCACGGTGATGGAGCTCGCCGACCGGGTGATGGTGATGTACGCCGGGGAGATCGTCGAGGACCAGCCGGCGTCGGAGATGGTGGCGCGCCACCTGCACCCGTACAGCGCCGGCCTCCTCGGCTCGTACGCCGACCCGCGCGACGAGGTGGTCGCGGTCGAGTTCATCCCGGGCCGGCCGCCGGACCTCTCGCAGCCGCCACCCGGCTGCCGCTTCGAGCCGCGCTGCCCGGTGGCGGTGGACACCTGCCGGACCGTCCATCCGGAGCTCCTGCCCGCGAACCGGGGTGAGGTCCGGTGCCTGCTGGTCGAGCAGGCGACCGATCCTCACGCCGTGGTCGAGAAGGCCGAGCAGCGCCAACGCGACCAGGCCTTCGCGGCCGGCGCGGGCGCACGGGTCGATGCGGAACGGGTCCTCGTGATGGACGGCGTCAGCAAGGTCTACAAGACCCGCCGCGGACTCACCACGACGCTGACGAAGGCCGTGGACGATGTGTCGTTCGCGCTCCGGCCGGGTCAGGTGAGCGCTTTGGTCGGCCAGAGTGGATCCGGGAAGACCACCATCGCTCGCCTGCTGACGGGCGTGGAGCGGCCGACGTCCGGGTCGATCCGGTTCAAGGACACCGTGGTCGACCGGCTCGGACGCCGGGCGTTGCGGAAGTACCGGCGGCACGTGCAACTGGTGTTTCAGGACCCGTTCTCGGCGCTGAACCCAACCAGGACGGTGGCGTACGCGCTCAGCCGGCCGCTGCGTAACCACCTCGGGATGAGCGGACCGCAGGCGCGGGAGCGGGCGGCCGAGCTGCTCGAGACGGTGGGGATGAGCCCGGCCGAGCAGTACCTGGACAAGCTGCCGCACCAGCTGTCCGGCGGGCAGCGGCAGCGCGTCGTGATCGCGCGGGCGCTGGCACCCGAGCCCGAGTTGCTCGTGGCGGACGAGCCGATCTCGATGCTGGACGTGTCCATCCGCGCCGAGATCGTCGCGCTGCTCGACAAGCTGGTCCGGGACCGCGACATCGCCATGCTGTACATCACCCACGACCTGCTCAGCGCCCGGCTGCTCGCCGACGACGTGATGGTGCTGAACCAGGGTGTGATGGTCGAGCAGGGTCCGACCCTCGAGGTGATCGGGCAGGCCAAGGATCCCTACACCCGCAAGCTGCTGGCGGCCATCCCCCGCCCGGGCTCACGAACGGCGGTAGTCCCGCGGGGAGACGCCGAAGTGAGCGCGGAACCGGCGTGAGAGGTGGAACTCGTCGGCGAACCCGAGGGTGCGCGCGATCTCCCGGTGGGTCAGGTCGGTCAGCCGCAGCAGTGTGGCCGCTGCCTCCAGCCGGCGCCCGGTCCGGAACGCGGCCGGCGTCTGACCGACCTGCGCGGCGAACCGGCGCCGGAACGTGTCGTAGCTCAGCCCCGCTCCGGCAGCCACCGCACCCAGATCGGTGCTCGCGGTGAGGTCGTCGGCCAGCCGTCCCATCGCGTCCATGATCTCCGGGTTCACCTCCGGACTGTCCGCGGTGTCCTCGGTGTCGATCAGCCAGTCGGCCAACGCCAGCAACTGGTGCTCGGCGACCCGCCGCGTCCGCGGCGGGGAACGCAGCACGGTCCGCAGGGCCTCGATGGACGGCAGCGGCACCGGGTACCTCGGACCGGCTGCGGTCAGGTGGGCGAGCGCGTCGAACAGTGGCCCGGTGAAGACCACGAACAGCTCGGTCCACCGCTCCCCCGGATCGGTCCCGTACGTGTGCGGGAACCGCGGCGGCACGATCGTGTGCGCACCGGGCATGATCCGCTCGGCCCGCCCGTCCGCGTCCCGGTAGTTGCCCTCGCCATCGATCAGCACCGACAGCACGTACGCGTCCATTACCCGGAGCGCGGGCGACATGATCGGCTCGTCGTCGATCACCTCACCCGCGAGCACCAACTGACCGAGCCGGGTCACCGGTCCGTCCGCGATCGCCACGACCGTCCGCTCACCCATGACCGGACCCTACCCAGAAACGCGCCAAAACGTTCATGTCCGGGTCGCGCGGAGACATTCATTGCCGGGCGCCGCCGTCCTAGCGTTTCGGGGGTACGAGTACGCCGACCGACCGGAGGACCGCACGATGACACTGACCAGTCTGGTCACCCGCGAGCACCTGGCCCAGTTCCGCGACGAGGGGTACTTCGTCCTGGACCGCGTGCTCACCGACGAACAACTCGAGCTGCTCCGCGGCGGAGCGCAGTACTCGATCGACAAGCTCGACGCCGCCATGGACGCGGCCGGCACCGACTCGCTCGGGATCAACCACCGCGGCAAGCGGTACTTCAGCAGCATGATCTACCAGGACCGGCCGGAGCTGCGGCAGTTCCTGTTCAGCGACACGATGGCCGAGATCTGCCGGGCGACCCTGGGCGACCAGGCGTACCTTTTCTGGGAGCAGTACGTGATCAAGGCCGGCGACCCGAACACGGCGTTCGCCTGGCACCAGGACTCCGGGTACGTGCACGAGGACCACGAGCCGTACCTGACCTGCTGGATCGCTCTCGACGACGTCACCGAGGAGAACGGCTCGGTCTACCTGCTGCCGTACTCGCGGTCCGGGATCAGGTCGTACATCAAGCACCTACGGGACCCCGAGCTGAACGACATGGTCTGCTACTTCGGCAGCGACCCCGGCATCCCGATGACCGCGGCCGCGGGCTCCATCGTGGTCTTCTCCAGCGTGGTCATCCACCGCAGCGGCCCGAACCTGACCGACCGGAACCGCCGGGTGTACATCGCGCAGTACTCGAAGGAGGTCATCCCGTCGAAGGACGGCACCACCGCCCACGGCTCCTTCGACCCGTTCCTCGACGGCGGCCGGATCGTCGCGGATCGCAGTTAGCCACGCGGGGCGTACATGATGACGGCGACGCCGATCAGGCAGATGGCGGCGCCGAGGAGGTCCCAGCGGTCCGGGCGGAACTTGTCGACCAGCATGCCCCAGGCGAGCGAGCCGGCGACGAACACTCCGCCGTACGCCGCGAGGATGCGGCCGAAGTTCGGGTCGGGCTGGAAGGTGGCGACGAAGCCGTACGCGCCGAGCGCGATCACGCCGGCGGCGATCCACCAGATGCCGCGATGCTCGCGCCAGCCCTGCCAGACCAGCCAGGCGCCGCCGATCTCCGCGAGGGCCGCCAGGACGAACAGCAGCACCGACCGCAGCACGGTCACGGACGCACGACCAGGTCGGTGAACGGCAGCGGGCAGTCCGGGTCCCCGGCACAGGTCTCGAGGTCGTCGCAGCCGGCGGCGATGCCGGCGCGCAGGCTCTCCGCGATCACGGTCAGGTCGGCGATCTTGGCTTCCACATCGGCCAGCTTCTCGCGCGCACGGGTCTGCAGGCCGGCTCCCTCGCCAAGACGATGGCGATGCCTCGCGGCGTCCAGCAGTTCGGCCACCTCCGTGAGCGTGAACCCGAGCCGCTGGGCCGCCTTGATCACCCGGAGCGTGGTCACCGCCTCGTCCGGGTAGAGACGGTGACCGCCGAGGCTCCTCGTCGGCTCCTCGATCAGTCCGCGGCGTTCGTAGTACCGGAGGGTCTGGAGGTTCACGCCCGCGGCGGCCGCGACCTGACCGGACCGGAGCCGGTCAGCCATAGCGCTCGCTCAGGGCATCGAGTACGGCGACGTGCGCCGGCGGCACCGTGATCCGGAGATCGAGCTGGTCGCCGTACGGGGTGAGCTCGAAGTGGAAGAACGAGCAGCACTCGGTCTCGCGGGCCGTAAGGTCGGCCGCGGTCTCGTGCGCCGCGACCGCGAGAGTCAGGTCCAGCGTGGTCAGGTCGACACGGGTCGCCCGCCGCAGGTGCTCGGCGAACAGCGCGTCGAACTCCGCGACCCGGAACGGCCGCTCGGCAGTCGGCAGGGTGCAGGCCCCCGGGGCCCAGTCCGTTGTGCTCATGCCTCGACGGTAAACCTGTACCTAGGTACAGGATGCAACTAGTGGTCCGCCCAGGTGAGCAGATAGGCGACCGCACCGAAGCGCACGTGGTCGCCCGCCCGGACCCGCACCGGCGTGGTGATCCGCAGACCGTTCAGGTAGGTGCCGTTCATCGACCCGAGGTCACGCAGCATCCAGCCGTCGCCAGTGTGCCGGAGTTCGGCGTGAAACCGGGAGACGGAGACGTCGGCCATCCGCAAGGTCGCGCCCGGGCCGCGGCCGATCCGGACTGTGGACGAGCCGGGTGGCGGCAGCGCCAGGCCGGGCAGCTGCACCGGCGGCGCGACGACCGCGATCCGCGGTAGCCGGGCCAGCAGTCCGCGGACCCAGGCGACCACCCGTGGTTCGTTCCGCGGCAGGTCGCGGATCGCCGCGGCGAGCTCCCCGCGGCTCTGTGCCCGCAGGACGAAGTTCATCCGCCGGATGAAGGTGTCATGCGACAACCGGCCCGATCCGGCGCCGTCCCGCAGGATCGCCAGCGCGCGGTCACGCTCGGCGTCCGACGGACGAGCCCCCTCCACCGGCACCGAAGTCATGTCCGCATTCTCGGTGTCGCCCAGCGCCACTGTCCACATCCGTCGCGTGCCGTCGCCCGCACACTTTGTGCGCCTGGTGAGTGTTTCTGGAGCGGCACGTGCTTGGTGGGTGCTCAAAGTGGGGTTGAATGACGGCATGCGACTGCCGATCATGCCGCCGGTGAAGCCGATGCTGGCCAAGCCCGTCAAGGAGATCCCTCGCGGCGAGCTCAGCTACGAGCCGAAGTGGGACGGGTTCCGCTCGATCATCTTCCGCGACGGGGACGAGGTGGAGATCGGCAGCCGGAACGAGAAGCCGATGACGCGGTACTTCCCCGAGCTGGTCGAGGCGGTGAAGGCGAACCTGCCGGAGCGCTGCGCGATCGACGGCGAGATCATCGTCATCGGCGAGTCCGGCGACCGGCTCGACTTCGAGGTGCTGCAGCAGCGGATCCACCCGGCCGCGAGCCGGGTGAACATGCTGTCGGAGAAGACACCGGCCCGGTTCGTCGCCTTCGACCTGCTGGCGCTCGGCGACGACGACTACACCGAGCGCCCGTTCAGCGAGCGTCGTACGGCGCTGCTCGAGGCGCTCGCCGACGTCGAGGCCCCGATCCACGTCACCCCGGCGACGACCGACCACACGACCGCCGGGCAGTGGTTCGAGCAGTTCGAGGGCGCCGGCCTGGACGGGCTGATCGCGAAGCCGCTCGACGGCACGTACCAGCCGGACAAGCGGGTCATGTTCAAGGTGAAGCCGGAGCGTACGGCGGACTGCGTGGTCGCCGGGTACCGCCTGCACAAGAGCGGCCCGGACCGGATCGGCTCGCTGCTGCTCGGCCTCTACAACGAGGACGGCACGCTCGCCAGCGTCGGCGTGATCGGCGCGTTCCCGCTCGAGCGGCGCAAGGAGCTGTTCGAGGAGATGCAGCCGCTCGTCACCACCTTCGACGACCACCCGTGGGCCTGGGCGAAGCAGGAGGAGGGCGTGCGGACGCCGCGGAACGCCGAGGGCAGCCGCTGGCAGGCCGGCAAGGACCTCTCGTTCACCCCGTTGCGCCCGGAGCTCGTGGTCGAGGTGCGGTACGACCACATGGAAGGCATCCGCTTCCGCCACACCGCCCAGTTCGTCCGCTGGCGCCCCGACCGCACCCCCGAGTCCTGCACCTACGAACAACTCGAAGAGCCCGTCAAGTTCGACCTAGCCGACGTCCTCACCAGCGCCACCAGCTGACATCGCGGTCAACCGGCATCTGGATCGATTCAGTTGACGGTCAAACGGGGGTTGGTGGGGGCATCATGGGGGTATACCGACTGGTACGAACCGGAGGTTGGGAATGTACGACGTCGTACTGCTCGTGGAGCAGGAGCTGACCGAGCCGGATGCTAGGCGGGTCGTCGAGCTGCATCAGGACATGCCCGAGCCGGTGAAGTACCACGTGCTCGTGCCCTGCCACAACGCCGAGGCGGGGGTCGAGGCCTCGATCAGCGCTCTCGGCACGGCGGACCTCTACGGACCGGGCCTGGCCACCCAGCGCCAGGACCTCGCCGAGGCGCAGAAGGCGATCGACACCGAGGCGAAGGGCTGCACCGGGCGGAGCGTGCAGCGACTGCGCGACCTGGCGCAGAACGCCGACGGCGGGATCTCCCACGACCGGCCGATCGACGCGCTGATCGCGACCGTCGACAAGGTGAACGCGCAGGAGGTCATCATCCTCACCCGGCCGCACGTGGTCGCCGAGTTCTTCCACCTGGACTGGACCAATTCGGCCCGGCGGCACCTACGCGTGCCGGTGCTTCACCTGCTCGAGCACGACCCGCAGAAGGCGTCCGCCTCCTGACGTCAGTCCGCTAGCAGCGCCGCATAGGTGACCCCGCCGGCGAGGCAGGCGATCAGCAGGGAGAGCGTGGTCCGCAGGGTGTGGTCACCCACCTTGCCGTAGTGGCGGCCGTCCTCGGAGTGGTACGCGAGCTTGAAGCCCGCGTACCCGGCGGCGAGGACCAGGGCCAGCTTGATCATGGTCGCCTCCCCTGCTGCATCAGCATCAAGGTACCCCTAGACGCCCGCCGCAGTACCCGACTCGGTGAACTGCGTGCGGTAGAGGTCGGCGTACTCGCCACCGCGGGCGAGCAGCTGCTCGTGCGTGCCGCGCTCGACGATGTTGCCGTGGTCAACGACCAGGATGAGGTCGGCGTCCCGGACCGTGGACAGCCGGTGCGCGATCACCAGCGACGTCCGCCCTTCCAGCGCGGTGTCGAGCGCCTGCTGGACGGCGACCTCGGACTCCGAGTCGAGATGCGCGGTCGCTTCGTCGAGAACGACGATCCGCGGTGCCTTCAGCAACAACCGGGCGATCGCGAGGCGCTGGCGCTCACCGCCGGACAGCCGGTGGCCGCGGTCGCCGACGACCGTGTCCAGCCCGTCGGGCAGCGACGACACCAGCTCCCAGATCTGCGCCGACGTCAGCGCCTCGATCATCTCCTCGTCGGTGGCCTCCGGCTTCGCGTAGGCGAGGTTCGCCCGGATCGTGTCGTGGAACATGTGCGCGTCCTGCGTGACGTAGCCGATGGCGTCGTGCAACGACCGCAGCGTCACGTCGCGTACGTCGTGCCCGCCGACGCGGACCGCTCCCCCGGTCACGTCGTACAACCGGGCGACCAGGTTGGTGATCGTGGTCTTGCCGGCGCCGGACGGCCCGACCAGCGCGACCATCTGGCCGGGCCGGACGACGAAGCTGACGTCCTCGAGCACCTGGGCGGACACGCGTTTGTCGAGGACCGCCACGGACTCCAGGCTCGCCAGCGACACCTGCTCGGCGGTCGGGTACGAGAACGCCACGTGGTCGAACTCGACGCTCGCGGCCTCGTCCGGCAACGGCTTCGCGTCCGGGGCGTCCTTGATCATCGGCTCCAGGTCGAGCACCTCGAAGACGCGCTCGAACGACACCAGCGCGGTCATCACGTCGACCCGGATGTTCGACAGCGCGGTCAACGGCCCGTAGAGCCGGCCGAGCAGGGCGACCAGAGCGAGCAGGGTCCCGATGGTGAGCGTCTCGCGGACGGCCAGGTTGCCGCCGACGCCGTACACGAGGGCGGTCGCGAGCGCGGCGACCAGGGTCAGCGCGGTGAAGAACACCCGCCCGAGCATCGCGATCCGGATGCCGAGGTCGCGCACCCGGCCGGCCCGCTCACCGAAGCCCTCGTTCTCGAGCTCGGGCTTGCCGAACAGCGTCACCAGCAGCGCGCCGCCAACGCTGAAACGCTCAGTCATCGCGGTCGACATGTCCGCGTTCAGCTGCATCTGCTCCCGCGTCATCGCGGCGAGCCGGCGGCCGAGGATCCGCGCCGGGATCAGGAACACCGGCAGCAGCAGGATCGCCACCACGGTCAGCTGCCAGCTCAGCACCAGCATCGCGCCGACCACGAGGATCAGGCTGATGATGTTCGAGACGACGCCGGACAGGGTCGACGTGAACGCCTGCTGGGCGCCGATCACGTCGTTGTTCAGCCGGGACACCAGCGCACCGGTCTGCGTCCGGGTGAAGAACGCGACCGGCATCTGCTGGACGTGCGCGAACACCTTGGTCCGCAGGTCGAAGATCAGGCCCTCACCGATCCGGGCCGAGAACCAGCGCTGCATCAGGCCGAGCGCGGCCTCGACGACCGCGAGCAGGGCGACCACCAGGGCGAGCGCGGTCACCAGGCCGGCGTTCCCCTTGCTGATGCCGTCGTCGACGATCTTCTTGAACAACAGCGGCGACGCGATCACCAGGAACGCCGAGATCACCACGAGCACCAGGAACAGCGTGATGTGCCAGCTGTAGGGCTTGGCGAACCGGGCGATCCGCCGCAGCGTGCCCTTCGCCAGCTTCTGCCCGGCGACCGACGCGTCCTGCCGGCGCCAGCTGTACACGCCCATGCCCCCACCCATCCCGCCACCCATGGGCCGCATTCCTGACATCCGGGTCCTCCCTGCGCTGCTCGTCACCGGTGACAACACGGTGCCCCGGTGCGAACTTCCCTTCGAGCAACCAATGGTTGCATATCGACGCCGGGCGCCGTACAGTCATCTGCAACCAAAGGTTGCGGGATGACGAAGGAGACATGGCATGGGGCAGCGGAGCATCGACCGGGAGATCCACATCGACGCCGCGCCGGAGGTGGTGTACGCGGTGATCAGTACGCCGGAGCACGTGCGCGAGTGGTGGCCGGACGAGGCGGAGTACGAGCCCGCTCCGGGTGCCACCGGGACCCTCGGGTTCACCAACCGGCCGGACGGCAAGGTCGTCCCGCTCACGGTCGTCGAGGCGGATCCGCCGCGCCGGTTCTCCTTCCGGTGGGCGTACCCGCTGGACGAGATGGCGACCGAGGCCAACTCGCTGCTGGTGACGTTCGACCTCGTCCCTGCGGGCGCGGGCACGCTGCTGCGGTTCGCCGAGAACGGGTTCGACGAGTCCTCCGCGCCGGCCGAGGTGTACGACGACCACGTCACCGGCTGGGCCTACTTCCTCCCCCGGCTCACGCCGTACGTCGACCGCCTGGTGTCGACGCCGTGAACGTGAGCATCGACGACGACCTCTGGTCGGCCGTCGGCGACCCGACCCGGCGGCGGATGCTCGACCTGCTGCTGGCCGACGGCACGGGTACGGCGACCACGTTGAGCGACCGTCTGCCGGTGACCCGCCAGGCGGTCGCCAAGCACCTCGGCGTCCTGGACAGGGTCGGCCTGGTGCACGGCACGCCGTCCGGCCGCGAACGCCTCTACTCGGTCGACGAAGCCCAACTCGCCCGCGCGGTCGCACAGCTGTCGACCGTCCGCGACGCCTGGGACGGCCGGCTGCAGCGCATCAAGCGGATGGCCGAGGCCATCCAGACCCAGACGCAGAGACAGGAAAGAGGTAACTGACCATGGTGGACATCCTGCACAGGATCGGAGCCACGGCCTCCCGCGACGAGGTGTACGCCGCGTTGAGCACGATCGACGGCCTGGCCGGCTGGTGGACCCAGGACACCACCGGCGAGACCGCCGTCGACGGCGTGATCCGGTTCCGGTTCGCCGGCGCCGGCGGTGAGGGCTTCGACATGAAGGTCCTGGAGACCACGCCGGGCGAGCTGGTCCGGTGGGAGGTCGTCGACGGACCGCCGGAGTGGATCGGCACCCGGATCGGGTTCGAGCTCCACCAGGTGGGCGACTGGGCGATCGTGCTCTTCCGACACGAGGGCTGGAAGGAGCCGGTCGAGTTCATGCACCACTGCAGCACCAAGTGGGCCAGCTTCCTGCTCAGCCTCAAGAAGTACGTCGAGACCGGCAAGGGCGCCCCGTCCCCGAACGACGTGGAGATCAGCAACTGGCCCTAGCCGAGGGCGGCCAGGAGCTCCTTGAGCCGGCGTTCCTGGGCCTTCCGCTCGGCCTCGAGCTGGTCGTCGTACGAGCGGTCCGCGGCACCGAGGAGCAACGCCTTGGTCTCGCGGACCGCGCCGGCGAGTGGTTGCAGCAACGCGTCGGACAGGTCCTTGACCGTGGCCGTCAGCTCGTCGGCCGGTACGACGATGTTCGCCAGGCCGAGCTCCTTCGCCTCGGCCGCCTCGACCCAGCGGGAGGTCGCGCAGATCTCGAGGGCGCGGGCATAGCCGACCAGCTGGACCAGCGGCTGCGTCCCGCCCAGGTCAGGCACCAGGCCGAGGGCGGGCTCGCGCATGCTGAACCGGGCGTCCGGCGTGACCACCCGCAGGTCGCACGCGAGCGCCAACTGGAAGCCGGCGCCGACGGCGTGCCCCTGCACCGCGGCGATGCTCACGAACTCCGGCCGCCGCAACCACGAGAAGCCCGCCTGGAACCCGGCGATCGTCGCGTGCACCTCGGCCGCGGGCTTGGACCCCAGGGCGAGCAGCGGCTCCTCGCCGTCGGCCTGCTCGCCCATCAGGAGCCGCCGGTCGAGCCCGGCCGAGAACGACGGGCCCTCCCCCGACACGACGACCACGCGTACGTCGGCCGGCAGCGTCGTACCGAACTCGGCCAGGGCACGCCACATCGCCGGAGTCTGCGCGTTGCGTACGTCCGGCCGGTCCAGCACGACCCGGGCGACCGGCCCGTCCACCGTCAGCCTCAGTCCCAGTTCCGTCATGGACAGAACCTTACTTCGGAGTAACTACGCGAGCGAGACCAGGTCGGCGTACTCGTTCGTCCACAGGTCCTCGACGCCGTCCGGCAGCAGCAGGACCCGCTCCGGCTCGAGCGCCTCGACCGCGCCCTCGTCGTGGGTGACGAGCACGATCGCGCCGGCGTACGAGCGGATCGCGCTCAGCACCTCGGCCCGGGAGGCCGGGTCCAGGTTGTTGGTCGGCTCGTCGAGCAGCAGGACGTTGGCCGCCGACACCACCAGGGTCGCCAGCGCCAGCCGGGTCTTCTCGCCGCCGGACAGCACCCGGGCCGGCTTGTCCGCGTCGTCCCCGGTGAACAGGAACGAACCGAGCACGCTGCGCGCCTGCGTCTCGTTCAGGTCTGGGGCGGCGGTCTTCATGTTCTCCAGGACCGTCCGGTTGATGTCCAGGGTCTCGTGCTCCTGGGCGTAGTACCCGAGCTTGAGGCCGTGGCCGTCGATCACCTCGCCGGTGTCCGCCTTCTCGATCCCGCCGAGGATCCGCAGCAGCGTGGTCTTCCCGGCGCCGTTCAGCCCGAGTACGACGACCCGGGAGCCCCGGTCAATCGCCAGGTCCACGTCGGTGAAGATCTCCAGTGAGCCGTACGACTTCGACAGCTCGCGGGCCATCAACGGGGTCTTGCCGCACGGCGCCGGCGTCGGGAACGCGATCTTCGCGACCCGGTCGGCCTTGCGCTCGCCCTCGAGCTCGGACATCAGCCGCTCGGCCCGCCGGAGCATCTGCTGGGCCGCGGTCGCCTTGGTCGCCTTGGCGCGCATCTTGTTCGCCTGGTCGACCAGCTGACCGGCCTTCTTCTCCGCGTTCGCCCGCTCCCGCTTGCGGCGGCGCTCGTCGGTCTCCCGCTGGGTCAGGTACGCCTTCCAGCCGACGTTGTAGACGTCGATCTCGGCCCGGTTCGCGTCCAGGTGGAAGACCCTAGTGACGGTCTCCTCGAGCAGGTTGACGTCGTGGCTGATCATGATCACGCCACCGGCGTACGACTTGAGGAAGTCGCGCAGCCAGACGATCGAGTCGGCGTCCAGGTGGTTGGTCGGCTCGTCCAGCAGCAGGGTCTGGGCCTGCGAGAACAGGATCCGGGCCAGCTCGACCCGGCGGCGCTGACCACCCGACAGCGTGCTCAGCGGCTGCCCGAGCACCCGGTCCGGGAGGCCGAGGTTGGCCGCGATCCGGGCCGCCTCGGACTCGGCGGCGTACCCGCCGGCGGCGTGCAGGTCCGCCTCGGCCCGCTCGTACCGGCGCATGCCCTTCGCGCGGGTCTTCTCGTCCGCGCTGGCCATCGACTTCTCCGCGCTGCGCATCCGCCGGACGACCTCGTCCAGGCCGCGCGCGGACAGGATCCGGTCCCGGGCGAGGACCTCGAGATCGCCGGTGCGCGGGTCCTGCGGGAGGTAGCCGATCTCGCCCGACGAGCTGACCGAGCCGCTCGCGGGCAGGCCCTCACCGGCCAGGATCTTGGTCAGCGTGGTCTTGCCGGCGCCGTTCCGCCCGACCAGCCCGACCTTGTCGCCCGGCCCGACCCGGAACGAGGCGGGCGCCAGCAACTGCCGGGCGCCCACGCGGACCTCGAGGTTGGAGACAGTGATCATCGCGGTGGCAGGCGTCCTAAAGCTCGAGGGGTCGGTCGGTGGCGGGTCGGTGGCGCAGCGTCACGACACGGCAGAATCCCCGGCACCCAGGTCTAGTCTAGGTGCTGTGAAATTCAACCCGGACGCGGATCTGGACACCAGCGGGGTCGAGGACACCCGCGGTAGTGGCGGAGGCGGCGGCGGTCTGCTGCCCGGCGGCACGATTCCCATCGGCGGCGGAATCGGCGGCATCATCCTGCTCGTGATCATCCTCCTCCTGAACGGCGGCCTCCCGGGCGGAAGCGGGAGTGACGAACCGGCGGCGCAGAACACAGCGCCGGGGAACCTCGCGTCCTGCGAGACGGGCAAGGACATCCAGACGAACAAGGACTGCCGGTTCGTCTTCTACCAGAACTCCATCGAGCGCTTCTGGGCCGCCGAGCTCCCGCGCCGCGGGAAGAAGTACACCCGCGCCCCGATGCGCGTCTTCGACGGCTCGGTCAACACCGCGTGCGGACCGGCGACCAGCGCGGTCGGACCGTTCTACTGCCCCGGGGACAAGCGGGTCTACCTTGACCTCGGCTTCTTCGAGACCCTGCAGACCGACCTCGGCGCCCGCGGTGGTGACTTCGCCGAGGCGTACGTCGTCGCCCACGAGTACGGCCACCACGTGCAGAACCTGTACGGCATCCTCGGCCGGATCAAGACCCGCAGCGGTCCCACCTCGGACGCGGTCCGCTCCGAGCTCCAGGCCGACTGCCTGGCGGGGATCTGGACCAACCACGCCACCACCGTCCCGGACAAGGACGGCGACACCTTCATCAGTGGCCTCACCGAGGACGACATCGCGCGCGGGCTCGACGCGGCCGCGTCCGTCGGTGACGACCGGATCCAGGAGAAGACCCAGGGCCAGGTCAACCCGGAGAGCTTCAGCCACGGCACCGCCGAGCAACGGATGAAGTGGTTCAAGACCGGCATGGACTCCGGCGACATGACCGCCTGCGACACCTGGTCCGCCAGCACCCTCTGACCACCGGCTCGCTCTGACGGCCTGACACGCCTCTCTCTGACCGCCGGACACGACGAACCGCCCTGTACGACGCGTACAGGGCGGTTCGTCTGGGTGTCAGGCGACCTGGGCGGGGCGGTGGTAGCCGGGGAGGAGTTCGTCGACCAGGGCGTCGGTCTCGGCTTCGGGGCCGCGGGGGCCGCCGTGCTTGGCGAGGGCGCCGTACATCTGCGCGGCCACGTTGGTGACGTCGGCGGTGGTGCCGAAGTGCGAGGCCAGGCGGAGGGTGGCTCGCCAGAGCTCCTCCGAGGCCGGCGAGAAGCTGAGGCCGGTCTGCAGGGCCGTGCGGGCCAGGATGCCGTCGTTGTAGTTGAGCGACGCCTCCGCCAGCTTCAGCGCGGCGTCCACGACGGCCTCGACCATCCGGCGCTCGATGCCGGACGCGGCGAGCCAGGAGTACCGGCCGGCGGGTGTGTGCGACCAGGCCGGGCCGTGGACCAGGCTCAGTGCGGTCGACAGCGGACCGCGCGGGTCGTCCATCATCGTCGCCTGCTTGGCCAGCGTCCGGAACACGTCCCAGTCGACCCGCACGACGCTGCGGTTCAGCATCCAGCGACCCGACTCGTCGGCGTACATCGCGTCGACACCGACCCAGCGGCGGGTGTGATCGAGCGCCGCATCCCGCAGCTCCTCGCTGATCCCGCGCGGCCAGATCGCGCCGGCCAGGACGTTCGGGTGGACCCCGTAGTCCTGGCTGGCCAGGAACGCGACGATCTCGGTCGACAGTTGCCGGCGGCCCTCGTCCAGCTCGCCGCGCGCATCCACCTCGACCGGACCGAGCAGGTCCACCTCGACCGGCGCGGGCCGGCTCAGATCGGTCGCGGAGAACTCGTACGCCGGCATGTCCTGCTCGGCCCGGCGCTTGTCCAGGGAGTCGGACTCGGCCGCCTCGAACAGCGCGACCAGGTCGGCGAACTGGGCCGGATTGATGCTGTGGGCATCGACCTCGAGCCCGAGCAGCCGGCACACCGCCTGGTTCTTCTCGTCCACCACGAACCGCCACGGCGAGCTGATCACGTCGCCGACCACGACGACCGCGATACTGCGCTTGCCGTCCGCGGCCAGCCGGTTCAGCCGGTCCTGCTCCTCCGGCGACGGCGGCGCGGACACGAAGATGATCTCCGCACCCCACAACGCCGCGTCCGGGTGCGTCATCCGGGCATCCGCGACCGAGCCGGCGTCGCGCCGCGCACAGGCCTGCACCTGCGCCTCGGTCCGCCGGGTGACCTCGGCGATCGCGTCGTCGAGCCGGACCCAGTAGCTCAGCCGGCTCGGCGCCAGCGACGACAGGTCGTCGCCGAACCCGACCATGCTGACGTGCGCGCCCTCGGACCACAGGTTCGTGGCGAGCTCGACCGCGAGCGAACCGACCACGTCGCGGGACGGGTTGTTCACGCCGCCGAAGCTGACGATGCCGTTCGCGGTGTCCAGGTCCACCAGCACGGTCGCGCCGTCCGCGTTCCGCCCGATCGTGACCAGCGTCGGGTACGGCGCCGGCGCGGCCACGTCACCGCTCGGGCCGTAGGCGCGGCGCAACGTCCACCGGGTGCCGTCGGCAATGGTCTGCCACGGCGCCGGCGGCGGCGTCTGCGCCTCGTACGGGTCGAGGACGAGGGTGAGCGCGCGGTCGGTGACCAGCGCGGCGACGACCTTCGGCATCGACCGGCTCGCCCTGGTCATGTCCGCGCCGAGCTGCCGCAGCGCGTTGTCGACGAACTGCGCGGTCGGGATGTCCGACGCCAGCCGCAGGCCGACCTCGGTCTGCCGATGCCCGGCCGCCTTCGGACCGGGGCCCTGGGCCCAGCCGCGGCGGCGCTTCAGCGCCAGCGCGAGACCGGCCGCGAGCAGGGTCGCCCCGAAGCCGTACATCCCGGCCTCGGTCGCGTCGAAGCCGTCGTCGACCGCGACCGGAACCGGCTCGGGCACCTTCGTGCCGCCCGCGGCCGGGTCACCCGGCTCGGACTGCGACGTCCCCGGGCCGTGCGGCTCGACCGTGATCCCGGGCTCGCCCGGCTTCACGGTCTTCGCGCCCGGGTCGCGGGTCGCGCTGCCGATGCCGATCGACGAGCCCTTCTCCGAGCCCTGCTCCTCGAACCAGCGGCTGCCGGTCCCGGGGGCGTTCTCCGAACCGGTCGTCGTACTCGTGCCCGTCGTGGTCTTGGTGCCGGTGGTCGCCTTGGTGCCGGTCGAGCTCTTGGTGCCGGGCGACGTCGTCCGGGTGCCGTGGCTGACCGTCGTACCGGTGTCGATCTTGACCCGGACGGTGTGCACGCCCGCGCCCTTGGCGTCGGCCGGCAGGCGGACCTGCCAGCCCGGGAGGATCAGGTCCGGGTTCGTCAGCCGGCGGCCGTCGGGCTGCAGCTTGTTCTTGTTGAGGTCGTAGATCTCCTTGTAGCGGCGGCCCTCGCCCAGGTAGCGCTCGGCGATGTCCCACAGGCAGTCGTAGTTCCGGCCTTGCGGCGGGCGGACCTCGGTGTACTTGATCACCTGGCCCTTGTCGTCGCTGTTCGTCCGTACGCCGGTGTGCGTGGTCTTGCCCTGGTTGCCGCTGAGCACCGTACTGCGGGCCTCGGTCTGGCGGAACGAGTCACGGGACCCCTGGTCGCCGTCCTGCGTCGCGGTCGCGACCGTCGGAGCACCGGTGTGGGTCGTGGTCACCGCGGTCGCGACCGGAAGCGTCACGCCGGACGCGGCACCGATCAGCACGACGGTCGAGATCAGCCGGCGGGCGAGGCCCTGCGAGCCGCCGCCGAGCGGGATCCGTGGCGACAGGCCGTGGCCGCGGATCTCCGCGACCACCTCGGCGATCAGGCAGACGACGAAGTGCAGCCAGGCGAGCCAGATGACGACCGCGATGATGCCGAGCACGGTCTCGATGCTCAGCTCGCTGAACAGGACGTCGCGACTCGGCATCCGCTCCGGCCACGGCGTACCGAAGAAGCGCAGCAGCACGTACGGGACACCGCCGACGATCGCCAGGATCGCGAGCAGCGCGACGAACCCCTTCAGCCGGTCCGCGCCCGGGCTGCTCGACCGCCGCTGCGGCAACCGCGCCTGCCGCACCGGCTCATTCGTCTTCACCATCGTGGTCCCTCCAGGTCCCCACCGTCACCCACCGATAGCCTGCACTTCCTGCACAGGCAACCGCTGCACCGCATTCACGTTCGCCTCGCCGATCCGGTGCCAGCCGCCGCGGTCCCGGCCGATCCAGTACGACACTTCCCAGGTGATGGTCAGCTTCACCGCGTACATGCCGTCCGGCTGGCTCGCGCTGGACTTCTTGTACGTGTGCTTGCACGTGCTGATCTGCTCCGACGGATCCTTGGTCTCGTCGTACCCGTCCGGGTCGTCGGCCGGAGTCATCCCCATCTTGCAGGTGAACGGCGCCGTCCCGTCGCCCGGATCGACCGTCATCTTGACGACCATGCCGCGCATCGTCAGGTTGTGCGTCGGATCGAAGTACCCGCTCAGCTCCCCTGTCGTCTTCAACTGCTCCGAGCTCTCCTTCGTCAGCGAGAAGAAGGCCGGCACGTTGACCCGGGGCGTGAACGTCGGCTTGACCACGAGCGCCGGAGCCGGGTACGTGCTCCGGAACGTGTACCAGAAGTAGTCCATGTAGTCCGGCTGCGGGCACTGCGCTTCCTCGGCCGCGTTCACCGGCACGTAGGCGCGCTCCAGGTGGGCGTCCGGACCACCGTTGTAGGTGTCGAGCTTGTAGTCCGTGATCGTGATCCGGAGCACCCACTTCTTGCCCTCCGGCGCCTGCGGGAGCCGGATGCCGTCCGGGATGTCGAAGTCGCGGCACGGGATGAACGGCCTGCCGTTCAAGCGGTCTCGCCAGGTGGGCGGCGGCGAACCCGTCCCCAGGTAGGGCTGGCCGGAGCTGCAGTACGCGCCGAAGCCGACCGAGTTGACGTACATGCTGCAGACCGTGTTGCCGGTGTGAATCGTGTCGGCGGTCGCGGTCGTCGCCGGAGCGGCCATGACCAGCGCGAGTACGGCACTCAGGACCACCAGTCCACGGCCCACTCGGTTGTGCATCCTCACTCCCCAGACTCGGCTACCGGCAGATTATCTTCGACCAGGTGCATCATGCCCGTTGCTCTGTGCCCCGTCACCTCTTCGGAACCGGAATTCACCTGTTCTGATCTAGGCCGGATACTTCACCCGCGCGCAGTTCACGCCCTTCGCCGGCGCCAGGCGGTATGGCAACCAGCCGATGCCCGTCTTGATCATCTCGATGACCTCCGGCGAGCCCTTGGGAGTCACCACGGTCCAGGCACGTCCCTTCGGGTCCCAGTACTGCGTGGTCTGCGAACGGCACGTCTGCACGCGGACCGTTCCGTCCGGCTGACTGCGGGCGCCGACGACGACCACGCTGCCCGGCGGGCGCATGACCCAACCGTTGCGCTGGGCATCGGCGATCCCCTGCGAGACGTCGGCGTAGAAGAACGACGGGAACCGCTTCTTCAGGATCGTGTCGTCCTTGCTGACGAGCGCCCGGAAGTAGAGCGGGTAGCTGTCCACGAGGCCTTTGACGGCAGGGTTGGAGGCGAGGTTCCCGGCCTTGATGATGACCTGCGCCTTCGGCTGGGCGGTGGGCTGGGCAGTGGTGGCCGGCCGCGACGTCGTGGTGCTCGATGGGCTCGTGGCGGTGGTCGGCGCGCTGGACGTCGTACCCGAGTCGCCGCCGACGGGCACCGGGCGGCCGCCGTCGCCGGAGTCCTGGCCACAGGCCGTCAGCGCGAGGACGCCGGTCAGGAGCGCGGCGGGGAGGGCCGGGGGGAAGACGCGGCTTCGCACGGTCAATTCCTTCGGGGGCTAGCGGGTTGGCGGGGCGGAGTTTTGTGGGGGCTGGAGGCCGGCCGGTGCTCCTCCGCCGGGGGGCTCGGTGGTTGGGCTTGGTGGGGCCGAGGGGTCGGTCGTCGGGTTGCTCGGGTCGGTCGATTCGGTGGGGCTCGGGGTGATGCTCGGGGTGCAGGTCGGCGGGAAGGGCAGTGGCTCGAGGGTCCAGGTGGGGGTCGGCGAGCCGATCGTCCACTCGGGGCAGGGGAGGTCGAGCGTCGGCGGTACGGCGGTGGTGATCGGGGCGCCGGGGTCGTCGAGGGTGCTGCCGACGGCGATCGGGGGGATGGTGGGGCTGTCGTCGGCCTTCCTGACGCCTTGTTCGGCGTGGGCGGTGCCGATGCCGGAGGCCTTGAGGCTGGTTTTGCCGATGAGACCGAGGAAGGTGGTCTTGTTGTCCAGGGCGACCCGGATGTCGACCTGTTCCTCGGTGAGCTTGGTGGGCGCGCAGGAGGTGACGGCGGGGTCGTTGGAGGAGACCTGGGCGCAGAAGGCGGCGATGGCGGTGGCGGCCTTGGCGGTGTCGATCCTGGCCTCGGCGGTGTTCAGCTGGATGGTGGCGGCGCCGACGCGGGCGGCCTCCTGGGCGTAGCCGACGGCGCGGGAGCGGGCGCCGAGCTGGCGGCCGCCGTCGATGACCAGGCCGGCCAGGGTGAAGATCATCACCGCGAGGATCGCGACCGCGGGGCTGAGCGACCCGCGGCCGAGCCCCGGCCGGTGCTTGCCGGGGGCATCGATGCGGAGGAACTCGGCCACCCGGGAGCGGCGGTCACGAGCCATCGCGCACGCCCCGGTACGGGTCGACCGACGAGGTGAACCGCTTGGTGATCGTGGTGTCGCCGCCGATCCCGAGCAGGCCGAGGTCGCGGTAGTTGATCGTGCAGGTGACCTCGACCGACAGCGGCGTACCCGCGGCGAAGGCGGTGGTGATGCTGCCGCTCGCGGTGTCCTTGCAGGACTTGAACGCCTGGCCCATCGTCCGGGTGACGGCGTCGTCGACGTACCCCTCGGCCTCGCCGAGGGAGCGCGCCTGGCTGGCCGAGCGGGCGCCGTCGCGGGCCGCGCTCTCCAGCAGCGAGGACGTCTGGAAGTAGCGGCCGCAGGCGAGCAGGAACATGAACAGGATCAGCAGGATCGGCGCCAGGACGGCGAGCTCCAGCGCCATCGTGCCCTGCTCGGTCGGCTTCCGGTGCCGGCCCGCCGAGCGGATGTACCGCACCACCGGCCGGGCGTGCCGCGGGGTGTAGCGGGTCCCCGGCGTCCGCTCCATGTCCTCACTCACTTGTCGTCGGCCTCGAACTGCTCGATCGGCCCGGTCGCGGTCCGTTTCACCCGCAGCGTCAGCCCGGGCACCAGCGAGACGGTGTCACCGGTCACCGTGAACGAGACCATGCCCTCGGGGTTGTTGTACGCCGGCGGCTCCACCTTCGCGTTCCGCAGGGTGGTGCCGCCGAGCTGCTCGGCGTACGCCTGGATGTCCTGGCGGACCTGCTCGCCGACGCCGCGGTTGTACACCGGCGGCTGGACCAGGCGGAGGCGCGAAACCCCTTCCTGCGCGGCGTTCAGCGCGACCGACCGCCCGTACAGCCACAGCGCGGTCTGGATCGACATGAAGATCAGCCCCAGGATCATCGGCGCCAGGATCGCCAGCTCGAGCGAGGTGGCACCTCGCTCCGTCCGCCGCCGGTGCACCAGGGATCAGCCGTTCTCGATCTCGCCGGTGCGCTTGTCGATCACGCGGCGGACCACCAGGCCGATCGCCAGCGCGGCGGCGACCAGGATCGCCGAGATGATGGCCCACTCCAGCGCGGAGGCGCCGAGCTGGGTCCGTCCCTGCCGAGCCCGGGCCCGTTGGGTGTGGGCCCGCGCCACCGCATAGCCGGCCATCGCGCGCCAGAACTGCAGTTCCGAGTTCATCCGTATGCCTTCCCAGTCATGAGGCCACGTGCGGGCCTCAGTATGCCCTGCTGTACGACGGACGAGTCCGCCTGCTGGATCCCTTTACCCACTTCAGTTCCCCAGGATCGCGATCCCGGCGGGGAAGCCGAGGAACAACATGAAGGCGGCGCACATGACGAGCTGGGCGACCAGCATCGACTGCGACCGCTCCCCCGCCTTGCCCTCCACGTCCGCCAGCTCCTTGCGCCGCAGCGACGCCGCCCGGGCCAGCAGCGAGGCGCGGATCTTCGCGCCCTCGTCACCGGCCAGTGCCAGCGCCGAGGCCAGGTCGCGCAGCTCCTCGACGCCGATGTCCTCGCCGAGCCGGGCCATCGCGTCCCACGGCGTGATGCCGATCAGGCGCGCGTTCGCGAGTGCCTGCCGGATCCTCGCCATCGCCCAGTGGTCGCCGATGGTGGACGCGGTCATCAGCGCCTCCGGCAGCCCGCGGCCACCGGCCAGGTTCATCGCGACCAGGTCGAGGAAGCTGCCGACCACGTGCCGGAAGTCGCGCCGCCGCGCCTCGGCCTCCTGCCGCAACGCCAGGTCGGGCAGGAAGAACGCGAACGCCATCGCGGCCAGCGTCACGATCGCCGGGGTGGCACCGGGTGCGCTCAGCCCGAGCATCGAGAACAGGAACAGCACGATCGGGATGAAGATCATCGCCCCGAGCGCGAAGAACACCTTGGTCGCGAGCATGGTGGCGAACGGCTGGTTCATCACCGCGAGGTCGCGCCGGAGCCGGCCGAACGCCCACCCGCGGGCGTTCGCCTCGAACTCGAGCCGCCGGCCGAGCGACTCCTTGGCCCGGTCCAGGCCGCCGAGCACCCGCTCGCCGGCCGCGCTCTGGGTCGCGGCGTTGGCGTACCCGGTCCGGCCGGCGTCGATCCGGGCGATCGTGGACAGCACGTTCGCGGACGGCCGGACGAACATCCGCACGAGCAGGTACGCACCGAGGCCGACCAGCCCGCCGGTGACGAAGGCCCACGTCATCCGCCCACCACCTCCATCCGCTCGTCGCCGGCCCGCTTGGCCCGCTTGTCGTTGCCGCCGATCAGGAACCGCTCGGGCACCTCGATCTTGGCCAGCTTGCGCAGCCAGACCAGGCCGAGCGCGTACAGCGCGATCACGATGAACAGCACGAACTGCCCGATGAAGCTGGTGTACGGCGCGACGTACGTCGGGTTGAACAGCACCAGCGCGGCCGCGACCAGCAGCGTGATCGCGACCACCACCTGGACCGAGCGCCGGGTCGACCGCCGTTCGGCCGCGACCTTCCGCCGTACGTCGAGCTCCTCGCGGGCCGAGTCCGCGAGCGCACTGAGCACCTCGCGCAGACCGGGTCCGCGCAGCCGGGCGTTCAGTACCAGCGCGGCGACGATCAGGTCGGCGGACGGGTCGTCCAGGTCGTCGGCGAACCGCATGAGTGCCGAGGGCAACGGTTCGCGGATGCGCAGCCGGTCGACCAGCAGGTTCAGGCCCGGCTTGATCGCCGGGGCCGCGTTCACCGCGGTCGCCGGGATCGCCTGTTCCAGGCCGACCGCACCGGCGATGGTGTCGCGCAGCGCCTCGGTCCAGGTGGCCAGCGCTTCCAGCCGCTCGATCGCCCGGCGTTCCTCACCGGTGCCGCCGAAGAAGCGGTCGGCGAGCGCGGCCAGCAGGCCGAGAGCGACCGCGAGCACCAGCCAGCGGGTGACCACCAGCACGAGCAGCCCGACGCCTATCCCCGTCCCGATCCGGATGAGGTTCTTCCGGCCGTCGACGGCGCCGCGGCGGAACAGCGACGGGCTCTCCTCCCGCGGCTCGGTGCCGCGGATGGCGATCACCAGCAGCAGGATCGCGCCGCCGACGACCGCTCCGCAGAGCAGTGCGAGCAGGGTCCGGTCGTTCATCGCGGCCTCACCTCACGCCCAGGTTCCGTGCACGAGCGGCTGGTACCCGAAGTGCTCGAGCTCGTCCATGCAGGCGATCGGCGCGTGCGCCGCCGCGCGGCCGTCCACCCCTGGGGCGAACACCTCGCCGGACAGCACCCGGCCGTCCCAGCCGGTCACCTCGCGGATGCTCTCGACGTACCGGCTGAGCCCGCCGCCGCGCTGGTAGTCGTTGTGCTTGCGGACGAACACGACGAAGTCGAGCGCCCCGGCGATCAGCATCTGGGTGGCCTCCATCGGCAGCCGCTCCATCGCCTGGATCGCGTAGGTGCTGATCCGGTTGAACACCTCCATCGAGCTGTTCGAGTGGATCGTCGACAGCGAGCCGTCGTTGCCCTGGCTCATCGCGTTCAGCATGGTGACGATCTCGTCGCCGAGCACCTCGCCGACGATCACCCGGGACGGGTTCATCCGCAGCGAGCGGCGGACCAGGTCGGCCATGCTGACCTCGCCGACACCCTCGGAGTTCGGCAGCCGCTCCTCGAACGCGACCACGTTCGGGTGCAGGTCCTTGAACTCGCCGAGGCCGAGCTCGAGCGAGCGCTCGACCGTGATCAGCCGCTCGTGCCGGGGGATCTCGTTCGCCAGCGCGCGCAGCAGGGTGGTCTTCCCGGAGTTCGTCGCGCCCGCGATCATGATGTTCTTCCGGGCCGCGACCGCCGCCCGCAGGAACGAGCCGACGTCGTCGGACATGGTGCCGTTGGCCACCAGGTCGCGGAGGAACACCCGGCCCAGGCGGGCCCGGCGGATGGACACCGCGGGCCGGGCGGTGACACCCATGACCGCGGACAACCGGGAGCCGTCGGGCAGGCGCAGGTCGAGCTGCGGGTTGGCCGAGTCGAACGGGCGGCTGGTCAGGCCGGCGTGCGCGGCCAGCACCTGGATCAGCTCGACGAGTTCCTCGTCGGACTCCGCGACCGGGCCCGGGTTCTCCTCGCGGCCGTCGCCGTACTGCACGAAGACCTGGTCGCAGCCGTTGATGTCGATGTTCTCGACCTCGGGGTCGTCGATCAGCGGCTGCAGCCGGCCGACGCCGAACAGCGCGGAGTGGATCGCGCCGGCGATCTGGGCGTCGTCCTCCGGCGTCGGCGGCGTCCGGCCCTCGGCCAGCTCGTAGCGGGCGTGGTCCTCGAGCACCTGCACGATCAGCGAGCGCGCGTACTCCCGCTCGTCCTCGGCGCTCATCGGCGGTACGCCGTTCACCTGGTCGCGCCGGCGCTGTTCGTTCAGCCGCTCGGCCACCTGCACCCGCAGCCGCCGGACCAGCTCCTGATCGGCGGTCACTGCGCCCACTCTCCTGGCGGGAACGCCGCGTTGGCCATGTCGAAGTCCTGCAGGGGCGGGCCGGCGACCAGCGCGGCCATCTCCGCGGTGATGTCGGTCGCGGACCGGATCAGCTGGGTCTTGTCGAGCCGGCCGTGGCCGCGGCCGTCGAAGAACGCCGCGCCGGCCGGGTCGTAGGCCAGGTGCCACCGGTGCCGCACCGGCACGGACATCGCGTCCAGCACGGACCACACCTGCTTGACCCCGTCACGCCGCTTCGGGTCCGCCACCACGACCACGCCGAGCTGTGCGTCGACGTGGTGCACCAGGGACGACAGCCGCTCCCGCAGGTGGGCGACCGACGATCCGGTCGCCGTACAGACCAGGACGACCAGGCGGGCCGACTGGATCACCGGCAGCTGCGGCGACGAGGCGCCGATCCGGCCGCAGTCCGCCAGTACGTCGCCGTGCTGCATCTGGTTGAACGAGATGCCGAGCGGATGCCACAGACCGCCCATGCCACCGACCTGCTCGGGTGAACGGACGCCGAGCATGACGTCCAGGCCACCGTCGAGCTGCTGGCTGTGGGCGAGGATCACCTCGTCACTCAGACCCTTGCGGCTCGCGGCCGCGAGGCTGACCAGACCGCGGTCCGAGTTCAGCGGTGTGCCGCCCGGTGCGGTCATCCGGATCGCCACGTCGCTGCCGGCCGGGTCGCACTCGGCCAGCAGGACCTGCCGCGGCCAGAGCGCGCCGAAGACGAGGCCGGCAGTCGTCACCCCGGGCGAGCCCTTCGCGCTCGCCAGTGCCACGAGTGCCATCAACCGTCTCCGTCGGTCCGGGAGACCTCGGGCTTGGTCGCCGGGCTCAGCTCCACCAGCACCAGAGTCTTCGCCGCCGCGGCCGCCGCGACGTCGGTCGCCTTGCCGCTCGGGACCAGGACGGTCACGTTCAGCGTGGTGTTCGCGTTCGTCTTCTCGTCCGCGATGGCGCCCGAGCTGTCGGTCACCTCGGCAGCGTCGACCAGGGTGGTCGCCGCGGTCGTGTCCTGGTTCGCGGTGGGCACGCGGATCACCGCGACGACGTCGCCGACGCTGATGCCGCCGGACGGCGCCCGGCCGCCCTCGAGGCTGACGCCCACCAGCGCGCCACCGTTCGGGATCGGCTTCTCCGCGGTCAGGTTCGCCGGCGTGATGAACTGGTCCTTGTAGAGCCGGGTGGTCGTGTAGTGGCCGATGTACTTCTCGGCCTCCGACCACGGGATCAGGCCATCGGTCGCCCCGGCGAGATCACCACGGGACAGGTCCTTGCGCTCGAGTTTGTGCCCGGGCTCGAGCTTGTCGACGCCGATCGCGACGAAGTCGGACCGGTTGCCGCTGTTCACCGCGATCAGCGCGGACCCGGCCGCGCCGAGCAGGATGAGGATGACCGCGAGGGCGGCCAACGCCGGGCGGCGTTCCCGGCCGCTGGGCAGCCGGTTCGGACCACTGCCGGCGGCGCGGCCGGCTCCGCGGGTGCCTTGGGGGGACGGACGCGTGGAGGACGAGAGACTCACGCGCCTACCGTAATGGCAGCAAGGTGCCAACCGGCACAGATGTCCGGCCTGTTACCGGCTCGCGATCCGCGCGCGCTCCTCGGACGTCAGCAGTTCGGTGAACGCCCCCGGGCCACCGGACAACTGGTCTAGATAGCTGAACAGTCCCTGCAGTGCCAGACCGAGCTCCCGCTGCCACCCGTCGGCCTCGGCCAGCTCGCTCGCGAGCTCCCGGCCCTCGGCGAGTGTGACGGCCGCGTTCACCGGCTGCACCAGCCGCTCCCCGTCCCCGTCCGGTACGGCGTACCGTCCGCGGACCTGCTGTACGACCTGAGCGAGCGCGGACCGCTCCGCCGCCGGAAGCAGCCGGTCGAACCCCGGGGAACCGTGGAGCTCGTCGAGGTAGTCACACAGAGCGAGGAACAACTCGACAGCGTCGTACTCCGGGCCGGTCGTGGCCACGTGCCGCAAGCGGGCGACCACGCTCCGCGCCTCGGAGACACTCCACGCCGACGTACCCAACCGGTCGGTCATGTGACGATCGTAGGGGCGGGGCAGGCGTAAATCGTTAACAGAACCGATGGATTGGGTGGCTGGCTGGTAACCCAAAGTTTGCTACCGTCCGGACAGGAGTCCCGGTGACAACTGGTGATCGCCGGGGCACGACCGTGAGGGGGTGGGTCGACTGACGACCCCTGGTGTCACCGCCCCGGATCCGGTCGCGCGCGCCCGCGCCGCGATCGGGACCGCGCTGGGGATCGTGTCCCCGGCGGCCGTACCCCTGCGTGACGGCAGGATCTGGCTGACCAGCCGGCGGGACGCGCTGCCGGCACGGATCGTGCGCGCGCTGGAGGAGCAGCTCGGCCGCCGGGCCGCGGACAAGGTGAGCGACGAGCGGATGCTCGCCGAAGCCGTTGCCGTGCTCGGTGCGGAGATCGCCCGCGTCCGCGGCGAGTCGCCCGAGACCGGCGCGACCGACGCGCTCGACCGCCTCCTGCACTCCCCGGGACTGGACCAATCGCGCCGCGTCGAGGCCGAGGCGATGCTCCGCCTCTCACTGCGGCTGGCCGCGCAGGAGTCCGCGGAGGCTGCCGCCCGGTTGCGGTCGTTGGCGGGCCAGACCAGGGTGCCGGTGGCGACCGAGATCGTCTCTGCCTCCCAGCGGATCAGCCAGGACGCCGACCGGCTCAGCTCGACGAACCAGACCCGCCCGGCCACCAGCCGGACCGGGCGCCACCGCGCGCAGGTCGGCGCGCGGGTCCGCCGGCAGACACTGACGCGGGAGATCTCCGGCCGGACCGCACCGGCCACTCAGCCAGGGGTCGATCCGAGAGAGAGCGAGTTGGCCGCGCTCGCGGCGCTGAGCCGGCTCGAGGAGGAGCACCTGGGGTCGTCGGTCACCAGCCGCCCGACGGTCGACAGTCAGACCGGCCTGGCAGCCATCACGCTGTCCTCCGGCGACAGGCCGCAGTACTTCCGGGTCGAGGTCGCTCCGGTGGTCCGTGGCCTGGCGGCCCAGGGGCGGCTGACCACGGGTACGGCGAACGACCCGCACGTCCTGCGGATCAGGCCCGGACTGCCCGAGCACCAGTTGGGCGAGGTCTGGATCCACCAGCTGAGCCTGATGTCGCAGGAGCAACAGGCCGCACAGGCCGGTCGATCGGGTGGGATCCTGCGCAGGCTGCGGTCGGCGATCAGTCACGAGCGGCTGAACCGGCGGACGAACGCCGACCTGGCCGTCTACCGGAAGCTGTCGGAGGACTGGCTGCAGGCCCGTGAGGGCCGATCGAACGGACCGCTGTCCGTCACGGACCTGGAACGCGACCTCGAGCGCATGTCGGCCGCGATCGGGCGCCGGAGCGGTGCCGCGCCGGACCTGCCGTGGGCCGCCGACTCGACGTACTCACCCGCCGCCGCGGCCGACGGCCGGGCCGCCGAGCAGGCGATCGTCGCGGCGACGCCCGAGCCGAGCCCGCAGGGCGACCTCAGGCAGCAGGTCGTCGAGCAGATCGCGTCCCTGGAGTCCGCGGTCGCGGACCTCGAGGCGAAGGCGACCGGCAAGACCGAGAGCGGCGCGGCCGCCGCGGACCAGGCCACCACCAAGGTCGACCTGGCCGACGCCGAGGACAACCTGAAGGACCGTGGTGCGCCGGAGCGGGCCCGCCGGCTGCGCGTCGAGGCGACCGCCGCGTTCGCCAAGGCCAGGCGCCACGTCGAGCAGGCGGACGCCTACGACCGGGCGGCCAAGGACGCCGCCAAGGCGCTGGCCGGCTACCGGGTGCTCCTCACCCGGCTCGACGACCCGGACCACCAGCCGCAGCAGATCGCCGAGCTCGCCCGCGAGGCGGCGGCGAGGACCGGCGTCTACGAGGGGAGTCTGCGGAACGCGCTGCCGGTCGACCACCTGGAGACCGGGGTGCCGACCGACCAGCGGCTCGCGCTGCCGGTCGAGGAGATCAACACCCTGCTGGCCGAGAACGGCAGCGACCGGCGGATCGCCGAGCGTGGCCCGGTTCCGGTGCCGGGGGCGCAGTACCGGCGGCTGTTCTCCGACGGGATGGTGTTCACCGTCGGCGGCGACGGGGACGACGAGGTCGGCCAGGTCGCCCAGGTCCGGGTCCGGCTGAAGGCCCGGGACCTGACCGAGGTGACCGGCCTGGACTACACCGTCGCTGAACAGATGTCCGGCACCCTCGGCGAGGGCGAGCAGAGCAACTCGATCACCGCGACCCACTCGTCGAGTACGAGCGTCGGCGCCGACCTGCGGACCTTCATGGCGCTCGCGCCGGAGGGCAGCGTGGTCCGGGCGGCGTCGCAGGTGGTCGCGCCGCGGGTCGACGTGACCACCGGCCAGACGCTGGCCGAGACCGCGGGTGCGACCGCGCACAGTCAGCTCGGCTGGGTGGACGTGTTCAAGGGCGAGTCGCTGCCGTACAGCTGGACCGGCGAGTTCGAGATCGACGTCCGGAACTCCCCCACCGATCCGTGGTCACCGGTCCGGTCGGTGGACGCCGGCGAGCAGCTGACCTGGGTGCCCAGCCCGTACACGGTGCAGGCGCCGGCCGAGACGGTCACCCTGGAGCAGCTCGGCCACGCCGGCGATCGGACCGAGGAATTCCCCCGGCACACGGTCACCCGGATCAGCGGGCTGCACGCGATCAACGACCGGCTCGTCGCGGAGACGTGGCAGAAGTTCGGCAAGCTCGACCGGGTCGGGTTCGACCACATCAGCGAGCTCCTGACCGAGGATCCGTACCGCCTGCTGGGCGAGGCGGCCAAGCCGGGCGGCCTCAGCCGGACCATCCCGGTCGGTGGCGAGTCGGAGTACGAGCTCACCCTGGAGGTCGAGCCCGTCTGGAGCCAGGCCCGGCTGGTCGGCGCGTGCACCCCGGAGATGGGCCAGGAGAAGGTCCAGGTCGACTTCGCCGGGTTCAGCGCGAGCCGGGTCGCCGGGACGTCGCTGTCCGGCTCGGCGAGTCTTTCCTATCCCGGCAAGCCACTCGACCCCGTGCAGCCGGTGCCGGGCTACCTGCCCAGTCCGACCGCTTTGGACGACCTCGGTGGCTCCACCGCGGATCTCTCCCCGACGGTGTCCGCCGGCCGGACCGTCTCCCGGCAGGGCGGCCAGAGCGTGAGTACGACGGCGATCACGCCGGTGGTCGACCGCGACATGGCCCCGACCCAGGGCGTCCTGGTCGACCTCAAGGTGACCGCGACGCTGCGCCGGATCCGGGATCCGAAGGCAGCGCCGGTCGTCGTCACGGACACGTGCGAGGCGAAGCTCCGGCTGACCGCGAACCGGTTGCTCCGGGCGGGTGCCCCGGCCGGCAAGGACGCCGTACTGCGGGACGACGACCAGGAGATCCGGCTCGACCAGGACGGCCGGGCCCTGCTGCTCGGCGACCCGGAGCCGCCGACCGGACCGCAGACCCTGCCGCCGTGGCACGGACCCGGCGAGCACCAGTTGCGCGGTCCCGGCAAGTCACTGCCCGAGGAGCTCGAAGGCGTCGACGAGGCCCGGCGACAGGCGCTGACCAAGCTGAGCACGATGGGTCTGGTCCCGCCACTCGACAAGAAGACGTTGCAACCGCTCCCGGACGACCCGGAGACCCGGCCGATCGATCGGGTCCGACGCGACGAGCAGCGCCGGACCCGGATCTGGCAGCGGGCGAACTACGACCGCGTGATCCAGGACATCACCGACTACCGGGTCGCGGCCGGGATGAACACGGCCTGCCAGTCCGGCCTGGTGATCCCGCTGGTCGAACGGCGGACCGGCCACACGCCCCGGACCAGGCTCTTCCGGCTGTCGACCACGCAGGACTTCGACGACGTCAAGCCGGCCGGCACGACGCCGTGGAGGTTCATCGCCCGGCTCGGCATCAGCTCCCGCGCCAGTCAGCAGACCTCCGGCCGCTCGAAGGCGGTCCCGCTGTCCGGCGGTCTCGGCCTGAGCAACGGGCCCGCCCCGGGCCAGTCCGGATTGGCCGGCAGGCTCGGGCTGAAGCTGAGCCGGAACGCCATCGGTCGCAGCTTCGCGGCGAGTATCGGCCGGCGGATCAACCGGGTCACGCTGAACGAGAGCACCGGCGAGGTCGACAACCTCCGCCAAGGCATCCGGATCACGTTCAGCGAGATGACCGGCGAGGACGATCCCGAGCTGCTGGCCGACGTCCACGGCAGCGTCGTCCTGCCGTACGACAGCTCGCTGGCGCGGGCCGAGCAGCCGGTGTACGCCGCCGACCCGAAGCCACCGCACCGGGACGCCGTCAGCCGGTCGATCCCGGTCGCGGTGGACGCCGGCAACCCGGCCGACGAGCTGTTCAAGCACGTGGACGCGATCCGCGCGGACACCACCGCCTACCTGCAGCTGCACACCGCGCTGTCGCCGGAGAGCCTGGTGTCGAACACCGAGTGGCTCGACGGCCGGTACGAGCTGCCCCTGGTGATCACCCCACCCCCGGCGAACCCGGCACAGGCCCTCGAGGACCGGACCCTGCTGCCCCAGCAGCTGAAGGTCGTCCTGCGCAGCGAGGTCGTCAGCCAGACGCTGGTCGCCGTCAACGACCAGAACACGGCCAACATCAACTTCACCATGAACGACGCCGGCCACTCGTCCGGGACGTCGGCCTCGGGCGGCGTCGGTGCCGAGGTGGGCGGCGGCTCGGTCGACCCGGACACGTCCGCCCTCGGCGGCAAGGTGGCGGCCGGCCGGACCGGCGGTACGTCGCAGTCGACGAGCACGTCCCAGACAACCGGCGAGGAGCGACTGCGGGTCAACGACGGCGTCCACTACGAGCTGATCGAACGGCATCGGCTGGTGGCCGACGTCATCCGCGGTGACGAGGTCGTCCAGACCGTGCCGCTGCCGGATGCCAAGGTGCAGAAGGCGATCCCCGAGTACACCGCCCTCGAGCTGTACGGGCGCGACCGATTCGACCTGCCGCTCCCGGTCGCCGCCGACGTGGCCGAGCGGTACCTGACCGGCAAGCTCGAGCTCGACGCGCGGACGGCGGCCGGCTTCGTCCGCCGTTACCACCAGGAGAAGGCCGGCGTGACCACCGGCCTCGCCGCCGAGCACACCGAAGAGCGGCTGAACGCGAAGGTCCTCGACAAGGCCGGGCTCCCCGCCTCCACCGCGACGACCGCGGCCGAGCGCCTCGCCGACACCCTGGTCCGCACCCAGCAACTCGCCGAGACCCGGCGAGTCGTCGGCCTGCCGGAGCAGTACGACGCCAGCCTCGCGTCGAGCCAGCTGTACGCGGTCAAGGTCGAGGGACAACCGGACCAGGACGTCGACCTGATCCCGCAGCTCCGCGAGCAGATCGAAGAGGTCTCTCCCGGCCTGCTCGGGTCCGATCCGTTGCTCGGGCAGATCCTCGAGGTCGACCTCGCCAAGGACAGCTACCAGGGTCAGCTCGAGAACATGCTCGGCCCACGGGGGTACACCACCCCGATCGAGGTCCCGGTCGAGGGCCAGGCGCAGTCCGACCTGCTGCTGGTCACGGTCAAGGCGCGGTTCGAGGGCGACATCACGGTGGACGGCGGGCCGCTGACCAAGGCGGCAGCGATCGGGCTCGTCCAGAAGTACAACTACGTCGGGCGCGACCTGTCGACCGGCCACACCACGACGTACTCCGGGAGCGCGGAGGTCAAGCAGGAGGGCAGCACGGGCGGTGCGCTGTCCGGCGGTGTCGGCGCCGACCGGGTCCGGTCGGTCTCGGCCGGCACCCGCAGGAGGAAGACCCGGATCGACCGGACCGGCGACTTCGACCTGGCCCCGGTGTACCGGAACCTCGTGTTCACCACCGAGGTCCGCCGGATCCACAACGCCGGGACCGCGGCGATGTCGAGCGTGAAGTGGCGGCTGACCCGCACCTCGCCGGCAGCGCAGACCGCGGCCGCCGCGCCCCGGGAGCTACGCGCCGAGCTGACCGCACTCGTGCCGCGCGGCCTCATCACCGATCCCCCGGTGGCCCCGCGGCAGGCCGAGGAGTTCCGGCCCGACCATCGTGCGGTCGAGATGCCGCAGAGCGCTCCCGTCGAGGCGATGCTTCCGTACCGCAAGGGCGCCGAAGTCACCGACGAGCTGTACAACTCGGTCACCGGTCACCTGGCCGGCGTGCTCGGGCCGGGCGCGCTCGCGCAGTACGAGCCGTCGATCGGGATTCAGCTCCAGCCGACCGCCCTGCAGGCCAAGTTCAGCGAGCTGACCAGCCCGCGCGGTCTCCAGCTGGAGCCGATGGCCGCCGGTGGGAACGGCCGGACGACGGTCGGTGTCCGGATCAACGCCCGCCGGCTCGGCTGGCAACTCGTCACGCCCGAGCCGGTCCCCGGCCAGACCGGGCTGGTCGAGCGTGACCAGCTCCAGGTCGCGACGTCCACGACCGGCAATCATCTGCTGCCGGCCACCGCGACCGTCGGTGCCAGTGGCGGCTTCGTCTCCGGAAGCCGGTCGGTCGGCGAGCAGGTCAAGACCCAGTCCAGCGACGCCTGGGGCACCCGGCTCGAGACGAGCGCGTTCCGCAACAGCGACGTCGTCACCGTCCGCATCCCCGTGGTGTACGACGTCACCGTCGACGAGCTGACCGACACGGGCCGGGGCACCCCCGCGACCAAGGACACGACGGTCCACCGGGACGCCGCGAACGCCGAGTTCTACGTCAAGATGCTGTACCACGAGTACCTGGAAGGACTGCGGCAACTCGAGGCCGGCGACGTATCGCTGGAGAGCGGCCGGCTGCAGGCGGTGCCGGAGAAGCTGGGCAAGCCCAGCCTGCGGATGACCGAGACCGGGCCGGACGGATCGCACCAGCCCTACCGGCCGCTGCTGCTCGCGATCGACAAGGCGAAGGCGGAGGGGAAGCCGGTCGTGCTGTCGGTCAAGGACCAGGACGGCCACGAGCGGCTCTACCGGGCCGACCAGGACGGCCTCGCCGGCGTGAACGACGGCGGGTTCGCGACCGCGTTCGCCACTCTCGACCGGAACCTCGTGCTGATGGCCGAGGGCCGGGTGGATCTGCGGGAGCTCTACAACACCTCGGAGCCGGGCGCGAACTTCAGTACGACGGTCGCGTCCGCGCTCGAGGAGAACGGCGTACCGACGTCGATGCTGAAAGGGCTCACCCACTCCACCGCGCAGCGGCAGCCGACGCCGGCTCCCAGCCACGCGGCCAAGCCCACCCGTGGTGGAGCGGCGGCCAGCCGGACGATCACCCCGACCGCGGGCGGCCCGTCGCTGACCGGCCCGTGACCGACAACGCGACGAAAGGGACGGTATGGCGTTCGCGGTGGCCCGCACCCGGGACGAGGCACACCTCTACCTGGAGCTGCACCCCTGCCCCAACTGCGGATCGATCGACACCACCTGGGAGCACGGCCTGGCCGACGTGGAAGGTGAGCTCGCGATCAGCTACGCCGGGGTCTGTCCCGGCTGCGACGTCGAACGGCAGTACCTGTTCGGTCTGCCGGCGCGTGAGACCAGGGCGGCCGGCTGGCCGACGTTCGGTGGTCCGGAGCCGTCGGAACTGCTCGACCCGGGTCAGTGGATGGACGTGGCCGACCGGGCCGCGGCCGACGTCCCCGCCGATCCCCGTGAGGCCGGTAAGGTGCTGGCCGTCGCGGTGGCCGCGGTCGACGAGGTGATCAAGTTCGTGCCGGCCGGGCAGGACGCCGTACCGGAGGACGAGTTCTGGACGCCGGCGGGCCGGGCGGTCCTGGACGCGGATCCGGGCCGGTTCCGGCTGGACCGGTTGCTGGTGGTCCGCGACACCTATCGCGAGCTGGGCCGAGAGACAGGAGCGAAGTAGCCATGCTGACCGCAAGGACGCTGGCCGAGGCGCAGGTCTACGTGAGCCTGGCGACGGCTGCCGATCCGGCCGCGCCCGCCGTCCAGCCCGCCCCGGTCGAGCCCGGCCGGAACCTGACCGAGGGTGCGGACGCGTGGACGCTGGCGTCGCCGGCCGGTGACATCACCATCCCGTACGCGTCGGAGGACGCCGCCCGGACGGTCGGGGCGCACTTCGGCCTCGGGGTGTCGCGGCTCGTCGACGCCGCCCAGTGGGCCGTGGTGGCGGCGACGTACGCACGCCGGGCGCTGGAGGCGGACCTGGCCTACACCGGCAGCCCGGACCAGGACCGCGACACGGTCGAGCAGAACTGGGAGTTCGCCGCCGAGGCGGTCGGCGAGGCGCTGAAGTTCCTGCCGGACGGCGCGGACGCAGTTCCGGACGAGGGTGTCTGGACAGAGTTCGGCCGCGAGTCCCGCGCGCAGACGCCGGAGCTGGTGACGCGGGCGAAGCTCACCGACGACCTGGAGTACTACCAGGGCACGCTCGCGGACTTCCGCGCGCTCTACGGCGACAGGTCCTGAGGGTCGGTCAGCTCGATCCTGATCGCGCGGGCGTCGACGCCGGCCTGCTCGAGCACCTTCTGCTTGGGGTCCGGGACGCCGAGGAACGGCGGCCGGACCAGCGCGACCAGGTCCTTCAGCCGCGGGTCCTCGAGCACCGTGTCGACGGCCCGGCGGTCTCCCCCGCAGACGAGGGCTTCCAGCCGCGCCGGAGCCAGGATCCGTACGGCGACCTCGGTCGCGGCCGCGAACGCCTCCCGGGCCTGGTTGTCACGCCGCCGCGCGTACCGCTGCTGCGACCACCCGCCGGCCTTCGTCGTCCCCTGCACGTGGCGTGAACCGACCTTCGAGTCGACCAGCTCGGCACCGACGAAGACGCCGGCGCCGTACCCGCCCCGGCGTACCAGCAGGACACCGAGCCGGTGCTCGCCGGTCACATGTGCGACCAGCCCCTCGCGGCTGAGATCCGCGAGGGGCTGGAAGGGCACGTCCACGACGGCGATCGCCCCGTCCGCCGCCGACACCGTCACCTGATCCGGTGCCGGGTCGAACGAGACGTCGCCGTGCCGTTCACCGAAGCCGGCCAGCCACCTGTCCAGCCGCTCCGGTGCGACCGAAACGACCCTCGTCACACGTTGAAGCCGAGGGCGCGGAGCTGGTCGCGGCCGTCGTCGGTGATCTTCTCCGGACCCCACGGCGGCATCCACACCCAGTTGATCCGGAAGTCGTTGACGAGGCCGTCGAGCGCCATCCGGGTCTGGTCCTCGATCACGTCGGTTAGCGGGCAGGCCGCCGACGTCAGCGTCATGTCGATGATCGCCGTGCTGGTGTCGTCCACGGTGACCGCGTAGATCAGGCCCAGGTCGACCACGTTGATCCCGAGCTCGGGGTCGACCACGTCCTTGAGCGCCTCGGTCACGTCCTCGACCTTCGCCGGCTCGGTGCCCGGCTGCGCGGCCGCGTCCAGGTCGACCTCGGGCAGCTCGATCTTCTCGTCGGTCCGGTCAGCCATTGTTCACTCCTTCTTTCGCGGCGAGCGCCTGGGCGGTGGCGTCCCGCCAGGCCGACCAGCCCAGCAGCGCACACTTCACCCGGGCCGGGAACTGCGCGACGCCCGCGAACGCGACGCCGTCCTCCAGAACCTCTTCGTCCGGTTGGACATTCCCCCGGCCTTGCATAAGTTCGAGGAACTTCTCGTACGTCGCCATCCCCTCGGAGACCGGCTTGCCGATCACCAGGTCGGTCATCACCGACGTCGCGGCCTGGCTGATCGAGCACCCGACGCTCTCGTGCGTCACGCCGGTGACGGTGTCGCCGTCGAGCTCGACCCGCAGCGTCACCTCGTCCCCGCAGGACGGGTTCACGTGGTGGACCTGGACGTCGTACGGCTCCGCCAGGCCCGCGTGGTGCGGGCTGCGGTAGTGGTCCAGGATGATCTCCTGGTACAGCGCATCGAGCTGCATCAAGCCACCTTGAAGAAAGAACGGACGAACCCGAGGCCGTCGACCAGCGCCTCGACCTCCTCCGGGGTCGTGTAGAGGTAGAAGGACGCCCGCGTCGACGACTGTACGCCGAACCGCTCGTGCACCGGCCGCGCGCAGTGGTGCCCGGCCCGGACCGCGATCCCGCGGGTGTCCAGCACGGTGGCCACGTCGTGCGGGTGCACGCCGTCCAGCTCGAAGCTGATCGCGCCGCCGTGGTCGGTCGCGTCGGTCGGCCCGAGGATGGTCAGGCCCGGCACGGTCTTGAGGCCCTCGAGCGCGTACTCGACGATCGCGTGCTCGTGCGCGGCGATCTTGTCCATGCCGATCCCGGTCAGGTAGTCGACGGCCGCCCCGAGCCCGACCGCCTGCGCGATCGGCGGCGTACCGGCCTCGAAGCGGGCCGGCGGAGCGGCGTACGTCGAACCGGTCATCCGCACGACCTCGATCATCTCGCCACCACCGAGGAACGGCGGCAGCGCGGCGAGCAGGTCGTAGCGGCCCCAGAGCACGCCGATTCCGGTCGGTCCGACCACCTTGTGGCCGGTGAAGACCAGCAGGTCGGCGCCGAGCGTGGAGACGTCGACCGGGAACTGCGGGACCGCCTGGGAGGCGTCCACGACGACGGTCGCGCCGACCGCGTGCGCCTTGGCGGCGAGCTCGGTGATCGGGTTGATCGTGCCGAGGGCATTGGAGACCCAGGTCAGCGAGACCACCTTGGTGCGCTCGGTGATCAGCTCGTCCAGGTTGCTCTGGTCGAGCCGGCCCTCCTCGGTGACGCCGAACCACTTCAGCGTCGCGCCGGTCCGCTCACAGGCCAGCTGCCAGGGCACGATGTTGCTGTGGTGCTCCATCTCGGAGATCACCACCTCGTCCCCCGGCTTCAGTGCCGCGCCCAGCGTGTGCGCGGCCAGGTTGAGCGCCTCGGAGGCGTTCTTGGTGAAGACGATCTCGTCCCGGCTCGGCGCGCCGATGAACGCGGCCACCTTGTCGCGGCCACCCTCGTACGCCGCCGTCGCCTCGGCACCGAGCTGGTGCATGGCCCGGGCGACGTTCGCGTTGTGCTTCAGGTAGTGGTCCTCGAGCGCCTGGACCACCTGGCGCGGCTTCTGCGACGAGTTGGCCGAGTCCAGGTAGACCAGCGGGAAACCGTTCGCGAGCTCGCGGGACAGGATCGGGAAGTCCGCCCGGACCGACTGCAGGTCCAAGGGACTGCTGAACGTCCGGGCGTCGGTCACTTCGCGGCCGCCTTCAGGAAACGCTCGTAGCCGTTCGCCTCGAGCTCCTCGGCCAGCTCCGGGCCGCCCTCCTCGGCCACCCGGCCGTCGACGAACACGTGCACGAAGTCCGGCTTGATGTAGCGCAGGATCCGGGTGTAGTGCGTGATCAGTAGGACACCCTTGTCGCCCTGCCCGGCGAACCGGTTGACGCCGGTGGAGACGACCTTCAGCGCGTCGATGTCGAGCCCGGAGTCGGTCTCGTCGAGGATCGCGATCTTCGGGTTCAGCAGCTCCAGCTGGACGATCTCGTGGCGCTTCTTCTCACCGCCGGAGAAGCCCTCGTTCACGTTGCGCTGGGCGAACTCGGGGTCCATCTCCAGGTCGGACAGGGCGGTGTTCACGTCCTTGACCCAGGTGCGCAGCTTCGGCGCCTCGCCGTCGATCGCGGTCTTCGCGGTCCGGAGGAAGTTCGCCACCGACACGCCCGGCACCTCGACCGGGTACTGCATCGCCAGGAACAGGCCGGCCCGGGCGCGCTCGTCGACCGACATGTCGAGCACGTCCTCGCCGTCCAGCGTCACCGTGCCGGCGGTGATGTTGTACTTCGGGTGGCCGGCGATCGAGTACGCCAGCGTCGACTTGCCGGAACCGTTCGGGCCCATGATCGCGTGCGTCTGACCGCCCTTGATGGTCAGGTCGACGCCGCGCAGGATCTGCTTCGGGCCGTTCTCGGTGTCGACCGACACGTGCAGGTCGCGGATCTCGAGTGTCGCCATGAGGTCTCTTCTATCTCCGTCGGGATTACAGGGCTTGCTGGTTCAGGGGGTTCTTCACGTCGACGAGTACGTCGTCGCCGTCGAGGCGGACCGGGTAGACCGGCACCGGGTCGTACGCCGGCAGGCTGGTCGGCTCGCCGGTGCGCAGGTCGAAGCGGGATCCGTGCAGCCAGCACTCGATCTCGCAGTCGCCGACGTCACCCTCGGACAGCTGGATCTGCGCGTGCGAGCACTCGTCCCGCACCGCGAAGTACTGTCCTTCGCTCTTCACGACCGCAACCTCGACGCCGCCGACCTCGACCGGGACGACGCCTTCGTCCGGTACGTCGGTGACGGCGCAGGCGCGCTCGAAGCTGTCGCTCACTTGCCGACGACCGCCTTGGCAGCATCGCTGAGCTCTGCCGTCCGGGCCAGCTTCTGCTCGATCACCTCGTGCAGGTGCTCGGCCACCTCGGGAACGCCGATCTTGCCGATGATGTCGTTGAAGAAGCCGGACACCACCAGCCGCCGGGCCGCGTCCTCGGGGATGCCGCGGGCCTGCAGGTAGAACAGTTGCTCGTCGTCGAACCGGCCGGTCGCGGACGCGTGCCCGGCGCCCTCGATCTCGCCGGTCTCGATCTCCAGGTTCGGCACCGAGTCGGCGCGGGCGCCGTCGGTGAGCACGAGGTTCCGGTTCAGCTCGAAGGTGTCGGTGCCCTCGGCCGCGGCCCGGATCAGCACGTCGCCGATCCACACCGAGCGGGCGTCGTCACCGGCCAGCGCACCCTTGTAGAGCACGTTGCTCTTGCAGTGGGTGGCCTCGTGGTCGACGAACAGCCGGTGCTCGTGGTGCTGGCCGGACTCGGCGAAGTACACCCCGACCAGGTCGGCGTCGCCGCCCGGGCCGGCGTACCGGACGTTGGTGTTGACCCGGACGACCTTGCCGCCGAGGGTGACCGCGACGTGGTGCAGCTTGGCGTCCCGCCCGACGAGCGCGTCGTGCTGGGCCAGGTGGATCGACTCGTGGTCGGCCTGCTGGATCGAGACCACCCGCAGGTCGGCGCCGTCGCCGACCGAGATCTCGACGTTGCCGCTGAGCTCGCCGGCGCCGGTGTGGTCGATGATCACGATCGCCTTGCTGTGCCGGGCGGCGTCCACGATCAGGTGGCTGAAGCCACGGGCGCCCAGGCTCGCGACGTTCACGTGTACCGGCTCGGTCAGCTCGGCCTCAGCCGGGATCCGCACCGCCAGCGCCTCGGGGGCCTGGTTCCAGGCGACGACCGCCGGGCGGTCCTGCGGCGTGCCGACCTTCACCGCGTCCGCGGCGACGGTCTCGATCACCACGCCGTCCGGGCCGGACGCGTCGATCTTCGGCGTCTCGGTGCCGGCCTCGTCGGCGAACAGGGCCTTCAGCTGCTTGACCGGAGTGAAGCGCCACTCCTCCTCGCGCCCGTTCGGCACACCGAAGTCGGCCACGTCGTACGACGTGGGCCGCTCGCTCCGGGCCTGGAGCGGGACCGGCGAACCCGGCCCGTGGGAGTGCGCCCGGTTGCCGGTGGCAACCAGGGTTTCGCTGGCGGTCATCAGCCGACGGCCCCTTCCATCTGCAGCTCGATCAGTCGGTTCAGTTCCAGCGCGTACTCCATCGGGAGCTCGCGGGCGATCGGCTCGATGAAGCCGCGGACGATCATCGCCATCGCCTCGTCCTCGGCCATGCCCCGGCTCATCAGGTAGAAGAGCTGGTCGTCGCTGACCTTGGACACGGTCGCCTCGTGCCCCATCGCCACGTCGTCCTCGCGGACGTCGACGTACGGGTAGGTGTCCGAACGGCTGATGGTGTCGACCAGCAGCGCGTCGCAGCGCACCGTGGACTTGCTGTGGTGCGACCCCGGCGCCACCTCGACCAGGCCCCGGTACGACGTCCGGCCGCCACCGCGGGCCACCGACTTCGACACGATCGAGCTGGAGGTGTACGGCGCGTTGTGCACCATCTTCGAGCCGGCGTCCTGGTGCTGGCCCTCGCCGGCGAACGCGACCGACAGGGTCTCGCCCTTGGCGTGCTCGCCCATCAGGTAGACGGCCGGGTACTTCATCGTCACCTTGGAGCCGATGTTGCCGTCGATCCACTCCATCGTCGCGCCCTCCTCGCAGGTGGCGCGCTTGGTGACCAGGTTGTAGACGTTGTTCGACCAGTTCTGGATCGTCGTGTAGCGGCAGCGGGCGCCCTTCTTCACGATGATCTCGACCACCGCGGAGTGCAGCGAGTCCGACTTGTAGATCGGCGCCGTGCAGCCCTCGACGTAGTGCACGTAGGCGTCCTCGTCGACGATGATCAGGGTCCGCTCGAACTGGCCCATGTTCTCGGTGTTGATCCGGAAGTAGGCCTGCAGCGGGATGTCCACCTTGACGCCCTTCGGGACGTAGATGAACGAGCCGCCGGACCAGACCGCGGTGTTCAGCGCGGCGAACTTGTTGTCGCCGACCGGGATGACCGAGCCGAAGTACTCCTGGAAGAGCTCCGGGTGCTCCTTCAGGCCGGTGTCGGTGTCCAGGAAGATGACGCCCTGGGCCTCCAGGTCCTCGCGGATCTGGTGGTAGACGACCTCGGACTCGTACTGCGCCGCGACGCCGGCCACCAGGCGCTGCTTCTCCGCCTCCGGGATGCCGAGCTTGTCGTAGGTGTTCTTGATGTCCGGCGGCAGGTCGTCCCAGCTGGTGGCCTGCTTCTCGGTCGACCGGACGAAGTACTTGATGTTGTCGAAGTCGATCCCGGACAGGTCCGCACCCCACGACGGCATCGGCTTGCGGTCGAAGAGCTTCAGGCCCTTCAGCCGCAGGTCGAGCATCCACTCCGGCTCGTTCTTGAGGGTGGAGATGCCCCGTACGACGTCGGCACTGAGGCCGCGCTGGGCGACCGCGCCGGCGGCGTCGGAGTCGGCCCAGCCGTACTGGTAGTTGCCGAGGCCTTCCAGTTCGGGGTGAGCGGTTTGCGTCATCGTGCAGTCCTCGCAGATTCGCCGTGGGATACAGGGGCAACCGGCTGGGGGCCGGGGATGTGCGTCGTACAGACACCGTCGCCGTGGGCGATGGTGGCCAGCCGCTGGACGTGCTTGCCGAGGAGTCGCGCGAACACCTCGGTCTCCGCCTCGCACAGCTGGGGGAACTGCTCGGCCACGTGCGCGACCGGGCAGTGGTGCTGGCACAGCTGCTCGCCGTGGGCGGCCTTCGCCGTGGACGCCGCGTAGCCGTCCGCGGTGAGGGCCTGGGCGAGCACCTCCGCCTTCTTGTCCTCCGGGGCCGCGTCGACCAGCTCCCGGTACCGCTGCTCCACCTCGGCGACCCGGCGCCGGGCGAACTCCGCGACCGCCTCGTCACCGCCGGCCTCGGCGATGAACCGCAGCGCGGTGGCCGCCAGGTCGTCGTACGCCTGGTGGAACGCGTGCCGGCCGGTGTCGGTCAGCACGAAGACCTTCGCGGGACGGCCGCGGCCGCGGGGACCGTAGACGCGCTCCTCGCGGGACTCGACCAGGCCCTCGTCGAGCAGGTGGTCGAGGTGCCGGCGGACCGCCGCCGGGGTCAGCTCCAGCCGCTCCGCGAGCGCCGCGGCGCTGGACGGGCCGTTGGTCAGGATCGAGCGGGCGACCCGGTCCCGGGTGGACTCGTCCCGCGCGACACTGGTGCCCGCGGGCACAGGTGTGTTCGTCGCAGGATTTTTCACAACATCAGTGTCGCGTAATTCCCGGGGCCCTTCAAATAAGGGTTGCCTAACCGGTTCGCGCCGTTACGCGGAACTCCGCGGCCGACGTGAGCGAGGTCACTCCGGGGCGTTCCCTAGACTGCGGTTGTGCCAGTCGCGGTGGAGATCGACAACCTCGTCGTGCGGTACGGCGAGAAGGCCGCGGTCAACGGTCTCAGTCTCACCGTAACCGGCGGCACGGTGACGTCCGTGCTCGGCCCCAACGGCGCCGGCAAGACCACCACCGTGGAGACCTGCGAGGGCTTCCGCCGACCGGACGCCGGCCGGGTCCGGGTGCTCGGGCTGGACCCGGTCGCCGACCACGACGCGCTGATGCCGCGGATCGGCGTGATGCTCCAGGAGGGCGGCGCCTGGTCCGGCGTCCGCGCGGTCGAGATGCTCCGGTACGTCGCCACGCTGCACACCCACCCGCTCGACATCCCGGCGCTGGTCGACCGCCTCGACCTCGGGACCTGTGGACGGACGCCGTACCGGCGGCTCTCGGGTGGCCAGAAGCAGCGGCTGTCGTTCGCGCTGGCGATCGTCGGCCGGCCGGAGATCGCGTTCCTGGACGAGCCGACGACCGGGCTCGACCCACACGGCCGGCGGGAGATCTGGCAGCTGATCCGCGACCTGCGCGACGACGGCGTCACCGTGGTCCTCACCACGCACGCGATGGACGAGGCCGAGCAACTGTCCGACCAGGTGCACGTGGTGTCCGCCGGCAAGGTGATCGCCTCCGGCTCACCCGACGACCTCACCGAGCACCACACCAAGTCCCTCGAGGACGTGTTCCTCGAGCTCACCAAGCCGGAACGCCGATGACGACGTACGCACCTCAGCCGGGCAGCGCACCCTGGCCGCGCAAGGTGATCGCGCACACGCGGATGGAGTTCCGGCTGCTGATCCGCAACGGCGAGCAGCTGCTGCTCGCGCTGGTCATCCCGCTCGGTCTGCTCCTGCTGCTGGGCGGCACCGGGCTCGGCGATCGGCTGCCGCTGGGCGACGGCCGGCCGATCGACGACGCCGTACCGCGGGTGCTCGCGCTGGCCGTGCTGTCGTCGTCGTTCACCTCGCTGGCGATCGCGACCGGCTTCGAGCGGCGGTACGGCGTGATCAAGCGACTGGGCGCCTCGCCACTGTCCCGGACCGGGCTGCTCGCCGGGAAGATCGGCGCGGTGCTGGCCGTTCAGCTGATCCAGCTCGCCGTGCTGGTGGGCACGGGCTTCGCTCTCGGCTGGGAGCCGGCCGGCGGGGTGGACGCCGTCCTCGGGGTCGTGCTGATGGTGCTGTGCGGAACGGCCGCGTTCGCGTCACTCGGTCTGTTGATGGCCGGCGTACTGCGGGCGGAGGCGACCCTGGCCGCGGCCAACCTGCTGTATCTGCTCCTCCTGGTCGGTGGTGCGATCCTCACGCCGGTCGACGAGTATCCGGCCGGCCTGCAGGGCGTCGTACGTCTGCTGCCGAGTGCCGCGCTGGCCAACGGGCTGGCGAACTCGACCGTCGAAGGGGTCGTTCCCTGGGCCGCGGCGCTGTCGCTCGCGCTGTGGGCGGGAGTTCTCGGATACCTGGTCTCCCGGACCTTCCGGTGGGACTGAGCGAGCGCTTCTTTAGAGTGTGCCGGTGATGAGCACGGAGACCCCGCCCCAAGAAGCCGCACCAGTCACCGGATTCTGGCGACTGGTGCCGGAGCCGAGCCTGGACGTCGTACGGCGCTGGGGCTGGGCGTCGGTGGTGGCGAACATCGGCATCGTGGTGACCGGCGGACTGGTCCGGCTGACCGGCTCCGGGCTGGGGTGCCCGACCTGGCCGCAGTGCACCGACGAGTCGTACGTGCCGCACGGCGAGCTCGGCATCCACGGCGCGATCGAGTTCGGCAACCGGCTGCTCGGCTTCGTGGTCGCGGCCGTCGCCATCGGGACCTGGCTGGCGGTGATGCGGTACCGCCCCGTGCGCCGGGACCTGCGCCGGCTGGCGACCGCGGCCGCCCTCGGCGTCCCGCTGCAGGCGGTGATCGGCGGCGTCAGCGTGCTCACCGGGCTGAACCCGTGGATCGTGTCCGCGCACTTCCTGGTCTCGCCGGTGATCATCACGCTGGCCGTGTCGTTGATGCGGCGGTCGCGGACGAGCCCCTATCCGCACACTCCCCCGGTCGTGCGCGCGCTCGCGACCGCGAGCGTCGTCGGGGTCTGGCTGGCCGTTGCCCTCGGCACCCTGGTCACCGGCGCCGGGCCGCACTCGGGCGACCCGCAGACCGGCCGGAACGGGTTCGACGAGGAGCTGATCAGCCAGCTGCACGCGGATGTCGTGTTCGGCCTGCTGGGCATCACCATCGCCCTGGTGATCGCGACCCGGGTGACCGCGACCTCACGGACGTTGCGGAAGCTGGCCGCCTGGTTGCTCGCGATGGAGCTCCTGCAGGGGGTCGTCGGCTTCACGCAGTACTTCACCGGACTCCCCTGGGTCCTGGTGCTCGTCCACGTGTTCTTCGCCGCGGTGCTGATCGCCCTGGTGACGGCCGTGTACGGCGAACGCGGCACGCCTGCGACCTAGCCGTGCTGGGACCCGGGGCGCCGGGCCCGGTGAGTAGACCTGACGCCCCGGGTTGCTCTCAACGCTTCGCCACGACTCTCAGCGCTTCGCTACGACCTGGTAAACGGCGCCCGGGCCGAACACCGGGGACGAGACGTAGACCTTGCCTCGACTGCTGATCGCCGTGCCGCCCGGCAGCGCCAGCTTGCCCGGGGCGAGCTCGAGCTTGTAGCCGGCCTTGTGGTGCCTGCCCTTGAACTGGAGGTAGAGCGAGCCGATCGGCGAACCGCCCAGCTCCCACTTGAGCCAGCTCACCTTCGCCAGCTCGGCGACGGCGAGCGTGCCGGCCGGACCACCGGCCAGGTCGACGATCGACGTGTAGCCGTCCGCGTACCGGGTGCACTTGCCCTTGTACGGGTTGGCCGGGTCGCAGACCGCGCCGTACGAGCCGGGCTTGATCCGCCAGATCTGCGACGTCTTCGGCGTGGCCGGGAAGCCGCGGAGCTCACCGACGTACCAGTAGCCGTCCGAGCCGACGGTGACCGAGGTGGCGACCGCCTCGGCCGGAATCCTCGCCCCGGCCGGCGGCGCCTCCGGGCCGAGACCCGCGGGCACCGTCACCGTCCGCGGCTTCAGCTTCGCGACCGTCTTGATGTAGCCGTTCGGCCAGACCCGGAGCAGGTCGTTGCCGGCCGCGTCCGCGACCAGCACGGTGCCGTCCTTCAGCGCGGCCACCCCGAACGGGTTGGACTCCGTCGCCGGGCCCTCGGTGTTGTACGGATCCGGATCCTTGAGCTGGTACTTGCCGATGTCCGCGATCTTCAGCGGCGCCTTGCCGGGCCGCAGCTTGTACAGAGTCGCGCTGCCCGGAGGCAGCGGAGCGCCCGGCTCACCGCCGGCGCCGGTCAGGGCGTAGGTGACGCCCCACTTGTTCGTGTCGATCGCCGGTGCGAAGCCGCCCGGCACCTGACCGAGCTTGCGGATGACCTTGCCGTTGTGCGCCCAGGCCTCGTAGACCGAGCCGTCACCCACGCTGTAGATGATCTTCCCGCCGAAGGTGGCGACCCCGCGTGCACTGTCCAGGCCGGAGACGACCGGCTTGACGGTGGTGCGGTAGCTCGTGCTGCCTGCTTCGGCCGGTGCCGCCACCAGCGCGGACCCGGCGAGTGCCAGCGCCGCGACCGCGGCCAGACGTGTTCGTACCCCCACTGCGAACCCCCAATATCTGTGTCTCCCCAGGCGTGGATCCCCCTCCACAGACCCTGACATCGCAACATCAGATCACGGTCAGGTCAACCGGGAAACTCCCTGCGCAGGCAGGGCGACGCTCAGTGCAGCAGCGGGTCGACGGCCGCGGCGATGAACAGCAGGGCCAGATAGATGTTGGAGAAGTGGAACAACCGCATCGGCCGCAGGGCCGCGCCCTCGGCGCCGGTGTGGGCCCTGAGCAACAGTCCGCGGGCCTCGCGGAGGAAGACGACGCCGAGCGCGATCGCGGCCAGCGGGTAGACGAAGCCGGTGCCGGCGACCGGCCAGAGCGCGATCGAGGTGGCCACCATGACCACCGAGTACGCCATGATCTGGCGGGCGGTCGCGACCGGGGTGGCGACCACTGGCAGCATCGGCACGTCGACCGAGGCGTAGTCGTCGCGGTAGCGCATGGCCAGCGCCCAGGTGTGCGGCGGCGTCCAGAAGAACACCACGCCGAACAGCACGAACGGCGTCCAGGCGAGCTCGTTGGTGACCGCGGTCCAGCCGATCAGCGTCGGGAAGCAGCCGGCGATCCCGCCCCAGACGATGTTCTGCACGGTCCGGCGCTTGAGCACCATGGTGTAACCGAAGACGTAGAACGCGTTCGCCGCGAGCGCCAGCGCCGACGACAGCCAGTTCACGAACAAGCCGAGCTCGAGGGTGGCCAGGACGCCGAGGACGATCCCGAAGATCGTCGCCGACCGCGGGCTGACCGCGTGCCGGGGCAGCGGGCGCCGGCGGGTCCGGCGCATCTGCTCGTCGATGTCGCGGTCGAGCACGCAGTTGATGGTGTTCGCGCTGCCGGCCGCGAGGATGCCGCCGACCAGGGTGGCGGCGACGACGCCGAGCCCGGGCACTCCCCCGGCGGCCAGGAACATCACCGGGACCGTGGTGATCAGCAGCAGCTCGATGATGCGCGGCTTGGTCAGACCGACGTACGCCTTCACCACGTCGCGCACCGACGGACGCAGTCCTGCTGTGCCGTCCGGCAGCGGCGCCGGGTACGACGTCGTCGCGGCTGGACGCGGGTCGACGGCCGTCACGAACACCTCGAACTCAGTGGATTGACGCCGGCAGCACCGGCGCTGACGGTTCGACAGTCTACGACGCCCCGTAGGAGTGCTTGACCACCCCCCGGGAACAACGACGGGCCTGTTCGAGTTGGTGGTCCGTGAGGAACCTGAAACGTGCTGGCGAGTAGGCTCCTGAGAGGGATCACAGGAGTGTTCGCAGCCATCGAGAGGAGCGCCGCCGGCGTGACGGAGAAGACCAGCCCGAAGCTTGAATGGACCGAGCTCGACCAGCGCGCGGTCGACACCGTGCGGGTGCTCGCGATGGACGCGGTCGAGAAGGTCGGAAACGGACACCCCGGTACGGCGATGAGCCTGGCGCCGGCGGCGTACCTGCTGTTCCAGAAGGTGATGCGGCACAACCCGGCGGACCCGACGTGGGCCGGCCGCGACCGGTTCGTCCTGTCGGCCGGGCACTCCAGCCTCACCCTGTACATCCAGCTGTACCTGGCCGGGTTCGGCCTGGAGCTGGACGACCTGAAGGCGCTGCGGACGTGGGGCAGCCTGACCCCGGGCCATCCGGAGCACGGCCACACCAAGGGCGTCGAGACCACCACCGGCCCACTCGGCCAGGGCGTCGGCAACGCGGTCGGGATGGCGATGGCGGCCCGGCGGGAGCGCGGCCTGTTCGACCCGGAGACGCCGAAGGGCGAGAGCCTGTTCGACCACCAGATCTACGTGATCGCCTCCGACGGCGACCTCGAGGAAGGTGTCTCGTCCGAGGCGTCCTCGCTGGCCGGTCACCAGAAGCTCGGCAACCTGACGGTGATCTACGACGCCAACAAGATCTCGATCGAGGACGACACCGACATCGCGTTCTCCGAGGACGTGGCGGCGCGCTACGAGGCGTACGGCTGGCACGTCCAGACCGTCGACTGGACCGCGGGCGGCACCGGCTACTCCGAGGACGTCCAGGCCCTGTACGACGCCCTCGAGGCGGCCCGCGCGGTGACCGACAGGCCGAGCTTCATCCGGCTGCACACGATCATCGGCTGGCCGGCCCCGAACAAGCAGAACACCGGCAAGATCCACGGCTCCGCCCTCGGTGCCGAGGAGGTGGCCGCGACCAAGACCATCCTCGGCTGGGACCCGGAGCAGAGCTTCCAGGTCGCCGACGACGTGCTCGCGCACACCCGCAGGGCGCTCGAGCGCGGCAAGGCCGTCCAGGACGAGTGGACCACCGGCTTCGAGGCCTGGAAGTCCGCGAACGCGGAGCGGGCCGAGCTGTTCACCCGGCTGGAGAACCGTGAGCTCCCGGCCGGCTGGCAGGACGTGCTGCCGAGCTGGGACGCCGACGCGAAGGGCGTCGCCACCCGGGCCGCGTCCGGTGAGGTGCTGACCAAGCTGACGCCCGGTCTGCCCGAGCTCTGGGGCGGTTCGGCCGACCTAGCGGGCTCGAACAACACCACCCCGAAGGGCCAGCCGTCGTTCGTCCCGGCGGAGTTCTCCACCAAGGAGTTCCAGGGCGACGAGTACGGCCGGGTGCTGCACTTCGGCATCCGCGAGCACGGCATGGGCTCGATCCTCAACGGCATCGCGCTGCACGGCGGCACCCGCCCGTACGGCGGCACGTTCCTGGTCTTCAGCGACTACATGCGGCCGGCGGTCCGGCTGGCCGCGCTGATGAAGCTGCCGGTCACGTACGTGTGGACGCACGACTCGATCGGCCTCGGCGAGGACGGTCCGACCCACCAGCCGATCGAGCACCTGGCGGCGCTGCGGGCGATCCCCGGCCTGGACGTCGTCCGCCCCGCGGACGCGAACGAGACCACGGCCGCGTGGGCCGCGATCCTCGAGCACACCGACCGCCCGGCCGGCCTGGCGCTGACCCGGCAGAACGTGCCGGTGTTCCCGCGCGGCACCGACGGCTTCGCGACCACGGAGAACGTGAAGAAGGGCGGCTACACGCTGCTCGACACCGACGGCACGCCGGACGTGGTGCTGATCGGCACCGGCTCGGAGGTGCAGCTCGCGGTCGAGGCCCGGAACCGGCTGGCCGACGAGGGCATCAAGGCCCGGGTCGTGTCGATGGTGTCGCGGGAGTGGTTCGACGAGCAGGACGACGCCTACCGCGACTCGGTGATCCCGGTGGAGGTCCGGGCGCGGGTCTCGGTCGAGGCCGGGATCGCGCTGGGCTGGCGCGAGGTCGTCGGTGACGCCGGCCGGAGCGTGAGCCTCGAGCACTTCGGCGCCTCCGCCGACTACAAGGTCCTGTACGACGAGTTCGGCATCACCGCCGACGCCGTCGTCCAGGCCGCCAAGGACAGCATCGCCGCCGCCGCGGAAATCGGCGGCTCCGGGGTCCCGGCCGGCCGCCGTCCGGCGGGCGGGATCGGCCCCGGCGACGACCCGGCGGTGAGCGCCGACCCCGATGCCGACGCCACCAACGAGCGCAACTGACACCACCACAACAGAACATTTCGGAGGGCTTCGGACATGAACGACCGCTTGAAAGCACTCGCCGACGCGGGTGTCTCCATCTGGCTCGACGACCTCTCCCGGCAGCGGCTCACCAGCGGCGGCCTGGAGACGCTGATCCACGACTCGCACATCAGCGGGGTGACCACCAACCCGACGATCTTCGCCAAGGCCATTTCCGACGCCGACGCGTACGCCGACCAGGTGACCCGGCTGGCCGCCGAGGGGGTCTCGACCGACGAGGCCATCCGGGCCATCACCACCGACGACGTCCGGGACGCCGCGGACCTGTTCAAGCCGGTGTACGACGACACCGAGACCGTCGACGGCCGGGTCTCGATCGAGGTCGAGCCCGGTCTCGCGCGGGACACCGAGAAGACGATCGCCCAGGCCAAGGAGCTGTGGGAGACCGTCGGCCGGGACAACGTGTTCGTGAAGATCCCGGCCACCGAGCCGGGCCTGCCGGCGATCACCGAGACGCTGGCCGCGGGCATCAGCGTGAACGTCACGCTGATCTTCTCCCTGGAGCGCTACAAGGCGGTCGCGGACGCGTTCCTGTCCGGCGTGGAGAAGGCGATCGAGAACGGTCACGACGTCACCAAGCTGGGCAGCGTCGCGTCGTTCTTCGTCAGCCGGGTGGACACCGAGGTCGACAAGCGGCTCGACGCGATCGGCACCGATGAGGCGAAGGCGCTGAAGGGCAAGGCCGCGATCGCCAACGCCCGGCTGGCGTTCGAGGCGTACGAGGAGATCTTCTCCTCCGACCGCTGGCGTGAGCTGGAGACCGCCGGCGCCAAGCCGCAGCGGCCGCTGTGGGCCTCCACCGGTGTCAAGGACCCGGACTACCCGCCGACCCTGTACGTCGACAACTTGGTCACCCGGGGCGTGGTCAACACGATGCCCGAGGCAACCATCAAGGCGACCGCGGAGCACAGCGAGATCACCGGCGACACCGTCCGCGGGAACTACGACGCCGACCGCAAGGTCATCGCCGACCTGGAGAAGCTGGGCATCTCGTACGACGAGGTGGTCCAGGTGCTCGAGGACGAGGGCGTGGCGAAGTTCGATGCCTCGTGGTCGGAGCTGCAGGACACGGTCACCGCGGCCCTCAAGAGTGCGCTGAAGGGTGCCGAGAAGTGACCGAGCTGACTGTCAACGCGTACGGCGAGGGCTGGCGCGAGGTCGTGGACCGGCTGGTCGACGAGAAGATCGCCTCCCGGATCGCGGCCAAGGACGCCACCACCTGGGGTCCCGAGGCCGAGTCCGAGTCGGCCATCCGGCTGAACTGGGTCGACCTGCACGAGTCCTCGCGGCCGCTGCTGGCCGAGATCGAGTCCCTGCAGGCCGACCTCCGGTCCGAGGGCCTGGACCGGATCGTGCTGTCCGGCATGGGCGGCTCGTCGCTGGCGCCCGAGGTGATCACCCGGACGGCCGGCGTCGACCTGGTCGTCCTGGACTCGACCGACCCGAGCGTGGTCGGCCGGGCGCTGGCCGGCGACCTGCAGAAGACGGTCGTGGTGGTGTCCAGCAAGTCCGGTGGCACGGTCGAGACCGACAGCCACCGGCGGGCGTTCGTCAAGGCGTTCACCGACGCGGGGATCGACCCGGCCGGCCGGATCGTCGTCGTGACCGACCCGGGTTCGCCGTTCGAGAAGCTGGCGGCGGACGAGGGCTATCGCAAGACGTTCCTGGCCGACCCGCACGTCGGCGGCCGCTACAGCGCGCTGACGGCGTTCGGTCTGGTCCCGTCGGCGCTGGCCGGCGCGGACGTCGCTGAGCTGCTCGACCAGGCCGCCGAGGCGGCTCCGGCGTTGCGGGCCGACGACGCGTCCAACCCGGCGCTCGTCCTCGGCGCCGTCCTCGCCGCGAGCCCGGGCCGGGACAAGGTCGTCATCGCGTCCGGTGGCTCGTCGATCGTCGGGTTCCCGGACTGGGCCGAGCAGCTGATCGCGGAGAGCACCGGTAAGAACGGCACCGGCGTACTGCCGATCGCGGTCGAGAGCCTGGAGGCGCCGGAGCTGCACAGCGGCGCGGGCGACCTCGTGCACGCGGTGCTCGCGGCCGACACAAGCGCGGCCAGCGTCGCCTCGGGTACGCCGACGGTCGTGACCACCGGCTCGCTCGGCGGACAGTTCCTGTTGTGGGAGACGGCGACCGCGGTGGCCGGCTACCTGCTGGGGATCAACCCGTTCGACCAGCCGGACGTGGAGAGCGCCAAGCAGGCCGCTCGTGGTCTGCTCGACGCGCAGCCCGAGCCGGAGCCGGCCGCGTTCACCGACGGCTCGGTCGAGGTTCGTGGGTCGGAAGGCCTGCTGGACGGTGTCGACTCGCTGCAGGGCGCGGTCGACGTACTGCTCGGCAAGCTCGACGACAAGGACTACCTGGCCGTGATGGCGTACCTGGACTCCGAGCGGGACGCTGCGCTGGCCGGGGTCCGGCCGGCGCTCGCGACCCGGACCGGCCGTCCGGTGACCTTCGGCTGGGGTCCGCGGTTCCTGCACTCCACCGGCCAGTACCACAAGGGCGGCCACCCGGAGGGCGTGTTCCTGCAGATCACCGCGGCGCACCCGGACGACGTGGAGATTCCCGACCGTCCGTTCACCTTCGGCACGCTGATCTCGGCCCAGGCGGCCGGGGACGCCAACGTGCTGGCCGAGCGCGGCCGCCCGGTCCTGCGGCTCCACCTGACCGACCCCGCGAACGGCGTACAGCAACTCCTTTCCCTGTTCGGCAACTAAGACAAGTCTCGGAGGGAAGCGGCTGATGACCGCTGAGCTCGACGAAGAGCTGACCGGCCCGGTCAACCCGCTGCGGGATCCGCAGGACCGCCGGCTCCCGCGGATCGCCGGGCCCTGCAGCCTGGTGATCTTCGGCGTCACCGGTGACCTGGCCCGCAAGAAGCTGATGCCGGCGGTGTACGACCTGGCGAACCGGGGGCTGCTGCCCCCGGGTTTCGCCCTGGTCGGCTTCGCCCGGCGCGACTACACCAACCAGGACTTCGCCCAGATCGTGCACGACTCGGTCAAGGAGCACGCCCGGACGCCGTTCCGCGAGGAGGTCTGGCAGCAGCTCGCCGAGGGCTTCCGGTTCGTGCCGGGCGACCTGACCGACGACGAGGCGTTCAAGCGGCTGCGGGAGACCGTGGACGAGCTGGACGTGAACCGCGGGACCGGTGGCAACCACGCGTTCTACCTGTCCATCCCGCCGGGGCTGTTCCCGGAGGTCGTCCGCCAGCTGTCCGAGCACGGCCTGACCGACGAGGTCCCGGGCTCGTGGCGGCGGGTGGTGATCGAGAAGCCGTTCGGTCACGACCTGAAGAGTGCGCGTGAGCTGAACCAGGTGGTCGAGTCGGTGTTCCCGCCGGAGGCGGTCTTCCGGATCGACCACTACCTCGGCAAGGAGACCGTGCAGAACATGTTGGCGCTGCGGTTCGCCAACTCGATGTTCGAGCCGGTCTGGAACAGCCACTACGTCGACCACGTGCAGATCACCATGGCCGAGGACATCGGCATCGGCGGCCGGGCCGGGTACTACGACGGCATCGGCGCGGCCCGCGACGTGATCCAGAACCACCTGCTCCAGCTGCTCGCGCTGGTCGCGATGGAGGAGCCGGTCAGCTTCGACGCCTGGTCGCTGCGGCAGGAGAAGAAGAAGGTGCTGGCGGCGGTGAAGTTGCCCGACCGCCTCGACCTGCACACCGCCCGCGGTCAGTACGCCCCCGGCTGGGCCGGCGGCGTGAAGGTCAAGGGCTACCTGCAGGAGGACGCGATCCCGAAGGACTCCGCGACCGAGACGTTCGCGGCGCTCCGGGTGGACGTGGACACGCGCCGGTGGGCGGGTGTGCCGTTCTACCTGCGGACCGGCAAGCGGCTCGGCCGCCGGGTCACCGAGGTCGCGGTGATGTTCAAGCGCGCGCCGCACCTGCCGTTCACCAAGACCGAGACCGAGGAGCTGGGCCAGAACGCCCTGGTCCTGCGGATCCAGCCGGACGAGGGCATCACCATGCGCTTCGGCGCGAAGGTGCCCGGCACCGCGATGGAGATCCGCGACGTGAACATGGACTTCGCGTACGGCGGCTCCTTCACCGAGTCCTCCCCGGAGGCGTACGAGCGGCTGATCCTCGACGTGCTGCTGGGCGACCCGCCGCTGTTCCCGCAGCACACCGAGGTGGAGCTGGGCTGGAAGATCCTCGACCCGGTCATCAACTACTGGGCCGCGCACGGCACCCCGGAGCAGTACGAGTCCGGTGGTTGGGGACCGGACTCCGCCCACGAGATGCTGGCTCGCGACGGACGCGCCTGGAGGCGGCCATGATCATCGATCTGACCGACACGACCTCGAGCGAGATCGCCTCGGCCCTGCTGCGGGCCCGCCGGAACGCGGGCTCGCCCGCCATGGGCATGGTCGGCACGATCGTCGTGGTCGTCGACGAAGCCTCTCACCACGACGCGATGAAGGCCGCGAACGAGGCCGGCCGCGAGCACCCGTCCCGCGTGCTGGTCGCGATCCTGCGTCCCGGCCGGGGCTCGTCGTCCGGCCTGGACGCCGAGGTGCGGGTGGGCGAGGGCATCCCGGGCGAGGCCGTGCTGCTCCGGCTGCACGGCGAGCTGGCGAAGGTGCCCGAGTCCGTCATCACTCCCCTGCTGCTGCCGGACTCGCCGGTCATCGTGTGGTGGCCGGGCGGCGGGCCGAAGGTACCGGCCGACGACCCGTTGGGCCGGCTCGGCCGACGCCGGGTCACCGACGCGGCTGCGACCCGTCGGGCCTCCGTGGACTTCAGCGCGCGGGCCGAGGGCTACCAGCCGGGTGACACGGACTTCGCCTGGGCCAGGCTGACCCCGTGGCGCGCACTGATGGCCGCGGCCCTCGACCAGTACCCGACGAAGGTGACCGGCGCCGAGGTCGTCTCGGCCAAGGGCAACCCGAGCGCGGACCTGATGGCGGCCTGGCTGCAGCAGCGGCTCGGTGTCGCGGTCGAGCAGAAGACGTCCCGTGGCCCGGGGATCACCGCGGCCCGGCTGTTCACGCCGACCGGCCCGATCTCGTTGACGCGTCCGGACGGCGCGGTCGCGACGTTCAGCGTGCCGGGGCAGCCGGATCGGCCGGTGGCGTTGAAACGCCGTACGACGTCCGAGCTGTTGAGCGAGGAGTTGCGGCGGCTCGACCCGGACGACGTGTACGCGCACACGCTGGCGTGCATGGTCGAGCGCGAGAGCATGCCGGCCGACGAGAAGAAGGTCAGCGCGGCGGATCGACGGTCGGCGCAGACCGCGGCGTCCGCGGCGGCCAGCCGGACGGCGGACCCGAACAGCAGCGGCAACGGCAAGGCCGAGCCGACGACGGGTACGGCCAAGAAGGCGGCGGTGAAGAAGGCCGTCGCGAAGAAGTCGACCACCGCCCGGAAGAAGACGGCCGCGAAGAAGTCAACGTCGAAGAGCGCCGCGGGGTCGAAGAGCGCTGCGTCGAGGGGCGCGGGGACGAAGAAGGCTGCCAAGAAGGGCACGGGTAAGAGGGTGGCGGGGCGGACATGAGCCGTCCGTCGGTGCTGGTCAACCGCGACGCCGAGGGCCTGGCCCACGCCGTCGCGGCCCGGCTCATCACCCGGCTGGTCGACGTCCAGAGCACCGGCCGGGTCGCTCAGGTCGTGCTGACCGGCGGCCGGGTCGCCGCGGTCGTCTACCGGGCCGTCGCCGAGTCGCCGGCCCGGAACGCGATCGACTGGCGGCGGGTCGAGTTCTGGTGGGGTGACGAGCGGTTCCTGCCCGAGGGCGACCCGGAGCGTAACGAGACGCAGGCCCGGGAAGCGTTGCTCGACCACGTGGACGTCGACCCGGCCCGCGTCCACCCGATGGCCGCAGACACCGGTCAAGGAGCCGAGGCAGCCGCAGCGGCCTACGCGGACGAGTTGGCGAAGGCGGCAGGTCCGGACGACCGGGACGGCGTACCGACGTTCGACGTACTGCTGCTCGGGGTCGGTCCGGACGGGCACGTCGCGTCGCTCTTCCCGGAGCACGCCGGGCTGGACTCCGAGGACGTCGCCGCGATCGCCGTGCACGACTCCCCCAAGCCGCCGCCGACCCGGATCTCGCTGACCTTCCCGGCGCTGAACCGGGCGCACGAGGCCTGGTTCGTCGTCTCCGGTGAGGACAAGGCGAACACGGTCGGCCGGGCCCTGGCCGACACTGACCGGCACCTGATCCCCGCCGCCGGCGTCCACGGTCTCGACCGGACGCTCTGGCTGCTCGACGACGCGTCCGCCGGCGACATCGGCACCTGACGACCAGGTCACGCTGCCGCGAGCACGAACACGAGCGTCGCGACACAGAGCGCCAGCATCCCTGTGGCGTTGACGAACAGGTCACGGCCGAAGTCGCGCGCCCTGAGGTGTGCGCCGATCGCGACCAGGAAGTAGCCGACGAGGGCCGCCGCCGTGAGGACGGCCAGCCAGGTCACCCAGATGCCGATGATCAGCCCTGCTGCCGCCGCGAGCTTCAACGGCGTCAGCACCGGCCAGAACCGCTGCGGGAACCGGACGTTGGTCAGACAATTGCGGACGAAGGCGACGGGCTTGTAGCACAGGACGGCGTCCCCGAACTGCACGAAGGCCAAAGTTGCCAGCGGCCACCATGGGTCGATCACGAGAGCGTTTCCTTCCGGTCGGCGTACGGTCGGTCTACGACGAGACAGCTCGCGCGGATGTGACAGCCTTGGGCGCATGGACATCGATCCGGAGGCGTGGCGGGATCACCGCAACTACCTGATGGCGGTCGCGTACCGGCTGCTCGGCTCGGTGTCCGAGGCCGAGGACGCGGTCCACGAGGCCTACCTGCGCCTGCGCCGCCACGACGGCGACGCGATCGAGGACGTCCGGCGCTGGTTGACGACCGTCGTGTCCCGGATCTGCCTGGACGAGCTGAAGTCGGCCCGGGTACGGCGTGAGCGCTACCTCGGGACCTGGCTGCCGGAGCCGCTGGTGGGGCCCGATGCGCAACCTGGTCCCGACGATCGGCTCGCGTTGAAGGAGTCCGTCCAGACCGCGATGCTGATCGTGCTGGAGACGCTGACGCCACCGGAGCGGATCGCCTTCGTGCTACACGACGTGTTCGACCTGACCTTCGACGAGATCGCCGGGATCCTGGACCGGTCGGCGACCGCGTCGCGGCAACTGGCGTCCCGGGCGCGGACGCGCGTGCGACGCGGGGTTCCCCGGTTCGACGTGAGTGCGGCCGACTGGTACGACGGGCCGCGCAGGAGCTCCTCACCACCGGCACCCTCGACTTCGCCGCCGGCCAGATCCCCCAGGCCGAGCTCAACCAGCTCTTCGCCCGGCAGGCCTGAAACACGAACAGCCCGGACCGTTGGGCGGTTTCTAGGGGTCGTTGCAACACCGTGTTGGTTTCTAGGTAGTGAGTAGATCACGCAAGCGCTCGGCTGGGGTGTCCCAGTCGAGCGTTTTGCGTGGTCTGGCGTTGAGTTCCTGGGCGACGTGTTCGAGGTCTTCGGGGCCGTGGACGGACAGGTCGGTGCCTTTGGGGAAGTACTGGCGCAGGAGTCCGTTGGTGTTTTCGTTGGTGCCGCGTTGCCAGGGTGAGTGTGGGTCGCAGAAGTAGACGGTCATGTCGGTAGCGATGGTGAATTGTTTGTGGCGGGCCATTTCGCAGCCCTGGTCCCAGGTCAGCGAGCCGCGCAGGTGTTCGGGCAGGGTCTGCATCGCTTTGATGAGGCCGTCGCGGACGGGTTCGGCTTCGTGGCTGCCGGGCAGGTGGACCAGCAGTGTGTAGCGGGTGGTGCGTTCGACCAGGGTCGCGATCGCGGACCGGTTGCCTTCGCCCATGATCAGATCGCCTTCCCAGTGACCAGGAACAGCGCGGTCTTCGATCTCGGCCGGGCGCTCGGAGATCATGAGCATGTCGTCGACGAACCGGGACTGGCGCTGGTCGGGCCGGCGTTGGGGTTTGCGGCGGGTCCGGCCGGTGCGCAGCGCGGTGACGAGCTCGCGTTTGAGTCCGCCGCGGGCCTGAAAGTAGAGCGCCTGGTAGATCGTTTCGTGGCTCACACGCATGCTCTCGTCGTCGGGGAAGTCTTTGACGAGCCTGTTGCAGATCTGTTCTGGAGACAACTTCTTCTCCAGGCCCAGTACGACCTGGGCGCGCAAGGCGGGATCGGTGAGCAGCTTGGAGGTCTTGGGCCGGGCCCTGGCCGTCGCAGCGTCGCGGTGGGCCTGGTGGGGCAGATAGATCCCTTCGACGCTGTGCGCGGCCACCTCGCGCGACACCGTGGACTTGTTCTTCCCGATGCCGGCCGCGATCGCGGTCAGCGTGAGCTTGTTGACCAGCCCGTCGGCGATCGCCAGCCGATCGTCCAACGACAAGTAACGCTCACTGATCACACCATCAACAGACCGGGGCACGGCAGTGAAATACCGGGTTCCGGTGCCGTAGTCCACGACCAGCCCGTCGGCATGGATCCGCGTGTTGCCCACCTTGCGGACCCCCAGACGCCAGTCCTGCCCGGTGCGCACGTTCACGCCCACCTCATCGGCCGCGCGAGCCACTGACCAGCCCGCCTCAACCAGCTCCGCGAACCGCGCCTTCGCCTGCGCCTTGCCATATGCAGCCTTCGCCGCACCGACCAGCCCAGCCGCAACCAGAATCCGCCGGGCAGCATCATGACTCAGCCCGCTGTCAATCGCAGCACGGTTGATACTGCCCGACCGGCCGAACACCGCCACCACCTGAGCACGCAACGCGTCGGTGATCACCGTCTTCGGGCCCCGCCCACGCCCCAACGACCGCAAAATCTCATAACCCCGACCACGCGCGATCCCCAACGACCTACACGCCGCCACTACCCCAACACCGGCATCCACCAACCGCAACAACCCATCCCCGTACTCCTCCAGGTCCTCCACAAACGACATGGCCGCCGCAACTCCTCAGATCGAGGTGTTGCGACGACCACGTGAACCCGCCTTGAGGGTCCGGGCTGTTGCGTGTGCTGCTAGAAGATGACCTCGCCGCGGGCGCGCCGGGCGCGGAGCTTCTCCAGCGCCTCCTCGAGGATCTCGGCCGCCTCCTGCTCGCTGCGCCGCTCCTTCACGTACGCCAGGTGCGTCTTGTAGGGCTCGATCTTCGGCGGCGGGGGCGGGTTGTTCACGTCGGTGCTGGTCGGCAGACCGCACCGCGGACAGTCCCACGCCTCCGGGATGGAGGCCTCGACCGCGAACACCGTCGCGGTCTCGTGCCCGTTGGCGCAGAAGAACACGATGCGCTGCCGGGGCGCGGTGTCGCCGCGCTCCGCCTCGCCCATCGGGCCCGCACCGACCCGGCTGCCACGAATCGCACTGCCACCACCAGCCACGGGAACCCGTCCCCTCAGCCGAGCTTGTAGAGCAGGCCGAGCGCGACGATGGCGGCGAACCAGATCAGACCGACACCGATCGTGATCCGGTCCAGGTTCCGCTCGGCGACCGACGAGCCGCCCAGGCTGGACGACACCCCGCCACCGAACAGGTCCGACAGGCCGCCACCGCGGCCTTTGTGCAGCAGCACGAGCAGCGTGAGGATGAGGCTGCAGACGATCACGACGATCGAGAAAGCGAGAATCACGAGGAGTAGCCTAACTGAAGGTCCAGGTAACGGCAGATACCGGCGAACTCGTCCACCTGGAGGCTCGCACCTCCGACCAGGCAGCCGTCGACATCCGGTTGGGCCATGATGCCACCTGCGCTGGCCATCTTCACCGACCCCCCGTAAAGAATCCGTACCGAGTCGGCCACCGACGGTGAGACCGTCTCCTCGAGCCGGCCCCGGATCGCGGCGATCACCTCCTGCGCGTCCTCCGGCGTGGCCACCTCGCCGGTGCCGATCGCCCACACCGGCTCGTAGGCGATCACCAGCTTGCGGACGTCGTCCTGCTTCAGCCCGGCGAGCGCGCCGTCGATCTGGCCGAGGCAGTGGTCGACGTGCCCGTCGGCCTTGCGGATCTCCAGGCCCTCGCCGACACAGACGATCGGGGTCAGCCCGGCCTCGAGCGCCTTGACCGTCTTGGCGTTGACCAGCGCGTCGTCCTCGTTGTGGTACTGCCGGCGCTCGGAGTGCCCGGTGAGCACGTAGCTGCAGCCGAGCTTGGCCAGCATCGCGGCCGAGATCTCACCCGTGTACGCGCCCGCGTCGTGCGTGGACACGTCCTGGGCGCCGTACCGGATCTTCATGCGGTCGCCGTCGACCAGCGTCTGCACGCTGCGCAGGTCGGTGAACGGCGGCAGCACCGCGACCTCGACCCGCTCGAAGTCGTGCTTCTTGTCCTGCAGCGTCCACGACAGCTTCTGCACCAGGTGCACGGCCTCGACGTGGTTGATGTTCATCTTCCAGTTGCCCGCCATCAACGGCGTCCGGGCAGCTGCGCTGTCGGTCATCGGGTGTCAGTCCTCTTCCAGTACGGCGAGACCCGGGAGCTCCTTGCCCTCCAGGTATTCGAGCGACGCCCCACCGCCGGTGGAGATGTGCCCGAAGGCGTCGTCGGCGAAGCCTAGCTGGCGCACCGCCGCGGCCGAGTCACCGCCGCCGACCACGCTGAGGCCGTCCACCTCGGTCAACGCCTGCGCGACCGCCTTCGTTCCGCCGGCGAACGCGGCCATCTCGAAGACGCCCATCGGGCCGTTCCAGAACACCGTCTTCGCGCCGGCGATCTCGGCCGCGAACGCCTTGCCGGACTCCGGGCCGATGTCGAGGCCGAGCTGGTCGGCCGGGATCGCGTCCGCGGCCACCACCGTGGCCGGTGCGTCGGCCTTGAACTCGGGCGCGACCACGATGTCGGTCGGCAGCACGATCTCGACACCCTTGGCCTGCGCCGCCTCCAGGTAGCCCTTGACCGTGTCGAGCTGGTCTTCCTCGAGCAGGCTCTTGCCGACCTCGTGGCCCTGCGCCTTGAGGAAGGTGAAGACCATGCCGCCGCCGATCAGCAGCTTGTCGGCCTTGGCCAGCAGGTTGTCGATCACGGCCAGCTTGTCCGACACCTTGGCACCGCCGAGCACGACGACGTACGGCCGCTCGGGGCTCTCGGTCAGCTTCTCCAGTACGTCGACCTCGGCGAGCACCAAGCCGCCGGCGGCATGCGGGAGCTTGCGGGCCACGTCGTACACGCTGGCCTGCTTGCGGTGGACGACACCGAAGCCGTCGCTGACGAACACGTCGGCCAGCGCCGCGAGCTCGTCGGCCAGCTGGTCGCGCTGCGCCTCGTCCTTGCTCTCCTCGCGGGCGTCGTACCGGACGTTCTCGAGCAGCAGCACCTCGCCCTCGTCGAGGTCCTGGACGGCGGACTGCGCGCTGTCACCGGTGACGTCGGCGGCGAAGTGGACGGTGATGCCCTCCGGCTGCAGCAGCTCGCCGAGCCGCTTCGCCACCGGGGCCAGGGTGAACTCCGGGTTCGGCTGACCCTTGGGCCGGCCGAGGTGCGCGGTCACGATCACCTTCGCGCCGGCCTTGGCCAGCTTCACCAGCGTCGGCACGCTGGCCCGGATCCGGCCGTCGTCGCCGATCGTCTCGTCCTTGATCGGAACGTTCAGGTCGGAGCGCACCAGCACCCGCAGGCCGGCCACGTCCCCGAGGTCTTCGATGGTCTTCACAGTTCAGCAATCCTTGCGGCTCAGGCATGGGCCTGCGCCCGGGGCCGGCGGTGGGCCGGTCCGGGCGCAGGCTGTCGCGCGTGCAGGTGTCAGAGCGAGGCGCCGACGTGGTTGACCAGGTCGACGAGCCGGTTCGAGTAGCCCCACTCGTTGTCGTACCAGCCGACGACCTTGACCTGGTCGCCGATCACCTTGGTCAGGCCCGCGTCGAAGATGCAGGACGCCGGGTCGGTGACGATGTCGGTGGAGACGATCTCGTCCTCGGTGTAGGTCAGGTAGCCCTTCAGCGAGCCCTCGGCGGCCGCGGCCTTGTAGGCCTCCTTGACCTCGTCCACGCTGACCTCGCGGCCGACCGTGACGGTCAGGTCGGTGGCCGAGCCGGTCGGGGTCGGGACCCGCAGCGCGTAGCCGTCCAGCTTGCCCTTCAGCTCCGGCAGCACCAGGCCGATCGCCTTGGCCGCGCCGGTGGAGGTCGGCACGATGTTCAGCGCGGCGGCACGGGCGCGGCGCAGGTCCTTGTGCGGGCCGTCCTGCAGGTTCTGGTCCTGGGTGTAGGCGTGGATCGTGGTCATCAGGCCGCGCTCGATCGTGAACGCGTCGTTCAGGACCTTGGCCAGCGGGGCGATGCAGTTGGTGGTGCAGGACGCGTTCGAGATCACGGTGTGCTTCTCGGCGTCGTACAGCTCGTGGTTCACGCCCATCACCACGGTCAGGTCCTCGTTCTTCGCCGGGGCGGAGATGATGACCTTCTTGGCGCCGTTGTCGGCGTGCGTCTTGGCCTTGGTGGCGTCGGTGAAGAAGCCGGTCGACTCGATCACCACGTCGGCGCCGACGTCGGCCCACTTGAGGTTCGCGGGGTCGCGCTCGGCGTACGCCTTGATGCTGTGACCGGCGACGGTGATGTCGTCCTCGGTCGCGGAGACCTCACCGGGGAAGCGGCCCAGGATCGAGTCGTACTTCAGCAGGTGAGCGAGGGTCTCATTGTCGGTCAGGTCGTTGACGGCGACGACCTCGATGTCGGCACCGGACGCCTGCACGGCGCGGAAGAAGTTACGGCCGATGCGGCCGAAGCCGTTGATACCTACGCGAACGGTCACGGGACTGCGTCTCCTCAGATCTAGCTTTCGAGCACTGCCGCTACAGCCCGAACACTAGCCCAAGAGCCCACTCGGCCAACTGGTACCGTCCACATCAGACCACCAGCGTCTCACCAACTGTCCCAGACCAGACCACCTGCTGGTACACGTCCCGCCCGCCTCCCGGACTCCCCCACCCCGCCGTACGGCGTCCCCGCCGGGCCACCGGCCGTCCGCCGCGGGCCCGCCGCATGGTGAGACGGCCGGATCAGGCCGGGTCGAGCATCTCGGGGGTGAGGCTGGCTTCGGTGTTCGGGATGCCGAGGTCGGCGGCGCGCTTGTCGGCCATCGCCAGCAGGCGCCGGATCCGGCCGGCGACCGCGTCCTTGGTCAGCGCCGGCTCGTGCAACTGGCCGAGCTCCTCGAGGCTGGCCTGCTTGTGCTCGAGCCGCAGCTTGCCGGCCACCTGCAGGTGGTCGGGGACGTCGTCGCCGAGGATCTCCAGGGCCCGCTCGACGCGTGCGCCGGCGGCCACCGCGGCCCGGGCCGAACGACGCAGGTTGGCGTCGTCGAAGTTCGCCAGCCGGTTCGCGGTCGCGCGCACCTCGCGGCGCATCCGCCGCTCCTCCCACGCCAGCACCGACTCGTGCGCTCCGAGCCGGGTCAGCAGCGCGCCGATCGCGTCACCGTCGCGGATGACGACGCGGTCCACGTTGCGCACCTCGCGCGCCTTCGACCCGATCCCGAGCCGACGGGCCGCACCGACCAGCGCGAGCGCGGCCTCGGGACCCGGGCAGGTCACCTCGAGCGACGACGACCGGCCCGGCTCGGTCAGCGAGCCGTGGGCGAGGAACGCGCCCCGCCAGGCCGCGACCGCGTCACACGAAGCGCCCGACACGACCGCTGGCGGCAGTCCGCGCACCGGCCGGCCGCGGTTGTCGACCAGGCCGGTCTGCCGGGCCAGCGCGTCCCCGTCCCGGACCACGCGGACGACGTACTTGGTCTGCTTACGGATTCCGGACGGGGAGATGACCACCACGTCCGACGGGTGGCCGAAGATCTCGGCGATGTCCTTGCGCAGCCGGCGGGCGGCGGCGCCGCTGTCCAGCTCGGCCTCGACGACGATCCGTCCGGAGACGAGGTGCAGGCCGCCGGCGAACCGGAGCACGGACGACACCTCGGCCTTGCGGCAACAGGGTTTCGTGACCTGGATGCTGGTCAACTCGGACTTCACCTGTGCTGTCATCGCCATGAAGGCATCCTCCCACCGTTGTCAAAGACCCTCCGGGCCACACCAGTCCAACGGAACGGACGGTGCCCTGTTACGGGTCGTGCAACCTTCCGGCGGGGTAGTCGCGTTCCATCGGCGAGAATGACGACAGGAGGGGTATGAGAGCACGCGACGAAGCCGAGTTCACCGAGTTCGCGGCCGTGACGGTCCGCCGGCTCCGGCGTACGGCGTACCTGATGTGCGGTGACTGGCATCGCGCCGAGGACGCGGCCCAGGACGCCCTGGTCAAGGTCTACCGCCGGTGGACCCGCATCGACCGCGGCGACGGCCTGGTCGGCTACGCCCACAAGGCAGTGGTCACCGCCGTCCTGGACCAGTCGCGCAAACCGTGGCGGCGGGAACACCTGGACGAGGTCGGTGACGACCTCCGGGTCGCACCCGATCCGCTGCAGGCGATCGACGACCGCTCGGTTGTGATCGACGCGCTCGCCGCCATGGCACCCGGTCAGCGCGCCTGCGTCGTGCTGCGGCACTACGCCGATCTCAGCGTCGAGCAGACCGCCGAGATCCTCGGCATCGGCGAAGGCGCCGTGAAGAGCCAAACCTCCCGGGGTCTCGTCCAGTTGCGCGACCTCCTCGGCCTGAACGAAAGGTGCGCCTCGTGAGCGACATCGAGCGCCTGCTGACCGCCGCGTCCGACGACACGGACCAGCCGCTGCACCACTCCGTCGACGACATCGTCCGCCGCGGCCGCCGGTCGGTCCGCCGCCGGCGCATCGCCACCGCGGGCACGGTCGCCCTCACCACCGCGGCGATCATCGGCGGCATCACCACCTGGTCGGCCACCCGTCCCGAGACCATCGGCCCGGCGGGCATGCCGACGGGCGTCACGTCCGTCGATGTGGAAACGGGCAAGGTCATCGCGCCCGCACCACCGGTCAGTCCGCTGAGCGACCGCGAGATCATCGCCGGCTGCATAACGCTCGACAGGCTCCCGACCTGGGATCCCAAGCCGTGGAACAGGCCGGGTACGCTCACGCAGCAGTGGAGCGTGGCGGTCAAGACCGGCGACGCGCGCAACCTCGCGGCGGTTCTGATCTCTCCGGACCGCCGCCTCGGGGCGCACTGCACGTGGTACGACGCTCCGGCGGGCCCGAACAGGTCGTACGGACGGTTCCCCGTCACCGTCGCGCCGAGAGGCGGGATCGTCTTCCGCTCCGGCACCGCCGACGGACTCAGGGTCCCCGGCGACGTCCGCCGCGTCCTGGTGGACATCCCGGACGAGAAACTGGTCCGGCAGGCGCTGATCGGCGCCGACGGCTTCTACACCCTCGGCGCGCCGAAGGGCCGCAGCAGCATCACGCCGGGGCGGACGGCCAAGAAGCCCCGGATCCTTGGCTTCACCACCGACGGCAGGAAGGTCCTCGACCGCGAACTGCCGTTCGCCGTCAACCTGCCGCCGGCGCCGGAGCGGTGAGCGGGGTCAGGCGAAGATCTCCTTGAAGACCTTGGCGAGTTTGTCGGGGGCGTGGTGGAGGTGGCGGTCGTCGTCGGCGATGTCGGCGATGACCAGGTCGGCGCCGAGGGATTCCGCCGTACGGTGCAGGGACTGTGGATCGGGGACGTGGCCCTCGTCGGCGAGGACCACGTCGATCCGCAGGTCGGGGGCGTGCGCCGCCAGGACCTCGAGGTGGGTCTCCGGGGAGAAGCCGTCGGTCTCGCCCTTCTGCTCCCCCAGGTTCAGCGTGAGTACGCGGCGCGCGCTGGTCTGCTCGAGACCGCGGCACAGCGCCGGGACCAGCAGGTTCGGGATCACCGAGGTGAACCAGGAGCCGGGACCGACCACGACCCAGTCGGCTTCCGCGACGGCCACCAGCGCCTCCGGGCAGGCCGGCGGGTCGGCCGGGTCGAGGGCGACGTCGACCACATGTCCCTCGGTGGTCGCCACCTCGGCCTGACCGCGGATCTCGGTGATCGCCTCCGGGTGCTCCGGGTCCAGCCCGAGCACCCGCGCGGTGATGTCCAGCGGTACGGCGGACATCGGCAACACCCGGCCCTGCGCACCGAGCAGCCGGGCGACCCAGTCGAGTCCGTCGACCGCCTCACCGAGCAACTCCCACAACGCCACGATCAGCAGGTTGCCGACGGCGTGGTCGTGCAGGGCACCGTCACTGCGGAACCGGTGCTGCAGTACGTCGGCCCACGTCCGGCCCCACTCGTCGTCACGGCACAGCGCGGCCAGCGCCATCCGCAGATCCCCCGGCGGCAGCACCCCGAGCTCGCTGCGCAGCCGACCGGACGAACCGCCGTTGTCGGCGACCGTGACGACCGCGGTCAGCTGGTCGGTGACATGGCGCAGCGCGGACAGGGAGGCTGCCAGTCCATGTCCTCCGCCTAGGGCTACGACCCGGGGTGCCGAGCGGGGGTCTGGGGGTCGCCCCCCAGACGACACGCCGGAGTCCCCCGGCCCGCGCTCTCCGCGGGCAGAGCTGTCCCAGGGGCTCCGACTCACTCCCGCCCCAGATCCCGGTGTACGACCAACGTCGGTGACCCTTTCTCACGCAGCCGGCGGGCGATCTCCTCGGCCATCGCCACGCTGCGGTGCTTACCCCCGGTGCAGCCGATCGCGACGGTGACGAAGCGCTTGCCCTCGTTCAGGTAGCCGGTCCGCAGGGTGTCCAGCACGTCCACGTAGTTCTGCAGGAACTGCTGGGCGAGCGGATGGCCGAGGACGAAGTCTGACACAGGACGGTCCTGCCCGGTCATCGGCCGCAGGTCGGGCTGCCAGTACGGGTTCGGCACGAAGCGCATGTCGGCGACCACGTCGGCGTCGACCGGGATGCCGTACTTGAACCCGAACGACACGACGGTGGCCCGGAGCTCGGCGTTCTCCTCGTCGCCGAACGCGTTCACGATCTTCGCGGCGAGCTGGTGGATGTTCAGGTTCGAGGTGTCGATCACCAGGTCCGCGCCGGCCCGGATGTCGCCGAGCAGCTCGCGCTCGCGCTGGATCCCGGTCAGCAGCCGGCCCTCGCCCTGCAACGGGTGCGGCCGGCGGACGCTCTCCTGCCGCCGGACGATCACGTCGTCGGAGGCCTCGAGGAAGACCGTCACCGGGCGGTACCCCTTGAGCCGCAGGTCGTGCACCGCCTGCGGCAGCTCGTCGAAGAACATCCCGGTCCGGACGTCGACGACGACCGCGAGCCGCGGCGACGCACCGGTGCCGACGACCTGGTCGACGATGGTGGTCAGGAACGTCGGCGGCAGGTTGTCCACCACGAACCAGCCGAGGTCCTCCAGCACGTCCGCGACCGAACTCCGTCCCGCGCCCGACATCCCGGACACGATGATGAGATTGCCGCTCTGGTCCGCCATCAGTTCTCTGTTCTCCCTGGATCCCCGTCGGCCGTGTCGTCCGGCCGCAGTCCGGCCGGCGCCGGGACGTCGTCGTCCAGTATCTCGCCTGTCGCCATGTTCACCGCGGGCGCCCGGCCGGTGTCGGCGTTCGTTGCGGCAGCGTTCACCGCCAGTACGACGGATTCCGCCGTACGCCGGCCGAACCCGGGCAGGCCGGCCACCTCGTCGACGGTCGCCTGCCGCAGCTTCTTCAGTGAACCGAAGTGCCGCAGCAGCGTCTTGCGGCGGACCTCGCCGAGCCCTGGCACGTCGTCGAGCACGCTCTCCACCATCGACTTGGACCGGCGGTTGCGGTGGTGCGTGATCGCGAACCGGTGCGCCTCGTCGCGCAGCCGCTGCAGCAGGTAGAGGCCCTCCGACGTCCGGGAGAAGATCACCGGGTCCTCCTCGTCCGGCACCCACACCTCCTCCAGCCGCTTGGCCAGGCCGCAGACCGGGATGTCGCCGAGGCCGAGCTCGTCCAGCGCCTGCCGCGCGGCCGCGACCTGCGGCGGACCGCCGTCGACCACGACCAGCCCGGGCGCGTAGGAGAACTTGCGGGCCCGCCCGGTCTCCGGATCGATCAGGGTGGCCGCCGGGTCTTCGTCGTCCGGCACGGTCGCTCGCTCGTCCAGCAGGCGCTTGAACCGCCGGGTGAGCACCTCGGCGATCGAGGCGACGTCGTTCTGCCCGTCCACGCCCTTGATCACGAACCGCCGGTACTCGCTCTTGCGCGGCAGGCCGTCCTCGAACACCACCATCGAGGCGACGACCTCGGTGCCCTGCAGGTTCGAGACGTCGTAGCACTCCAGCCGCAGCGGCGCCTCGGGCAGGTCGAGACCGGCCTGGATCTCCTCCAGCGCCTGATTCCGGGTGGTCAGGTCGCTGGCCCGCTTGGTCTTGTGCATGGTGAGCGTCTGCAGCGCGTTCCGCGCCACGGTCTCCATCAGCGCCTTCTTGTCGCCGCGCTGGGGCACCCGGATGAACACTTTCGAGCCGCGCAGCTCGGACAGCCACTCGGTCAGCGCGGCCGCGTCCTCGGGCTCGGTCGGCACCAGGATCTCCCGCGGGATCGCGTCGCCGGAGTCCCCGGCGTACGTCTGCTGGATGAACCGGGACACCAGGTCGCCGGTGGTCGCGGTGCCGTCGGCCTTGTCCGCGATCCACCCGCGCTCACCGCGGATCCGGCCGCCGCGGACGTAGAAGATCTGTACGGCGACCTCGAGCGGGTCCTCGCTGAGCGCGATCACGTCGGTGTCGGTGCCGTCGCCGAGGACGACCGCGTTCTTCGCCAGCGCCTTCTCCAACGCGGCCAGGTCGTCGCGGATCTTCGCGGCCCGCTCGTACTCGAGCTCGGCCGCGGCCGCCTTCATCTCCTTCTCCAGCCGGCGGACGTACGTCGCGGTCTGGCCGGACAGGAACGCGCTGAAGTCCTCGACGATCCTGCGGTGCTCCTCCTGGCTGACCTGGCCCGTGCACGGCGCCGCGCACTTGCCGATGTAGCCGAGCAGGCAGGGCCGGCCGATCTGGCGGTGCCGGTTGAACACGCCCTTGCTGCACGAGCGCATCGGGAAAACCCGCAGCAGCAGGTCGACGGTCTCCCGGATCGCCCAGGCGTGGCTGTAGGGGCCGAAGTACCGCACGCCCTTCTTCTTCGGGCCGCGGCCGACCATCACCCGCGGGTAGTCCTCGTTGAGGGTGATCGCGAGCCACGGGTACGACTTGTCGTCGCGGTACTTCACGTTGAAGCGCGGGTCGTACTCCTTGATCCAGGAGTACTCCAGCTGCAGCGACTCGACCTCGCTGCCGACCACGGTCCACTCGACCTTCGCCGCCGTCGTCACCATCGCCTGCGTCCGGGGGTGCAGGTTCACCAGATCCTGGAAGTACGACGACAGCCGGGCCCGCAGGTTCTTCGCCTTGCCGACGTAGATCACCCGCCCGGCGGAGTCGCTGAAGCGGTAGACGCCAGGTGAGTCGGGGATCGAGCCCGGAGCGGGACGATAGGACGACGGATCAGCCACCCGTCCACCCTAGTTCGCGGCACGGACAAAGCTGGAATTCCGCCGAAGTCTCAATTGCGACTTCAATGACACACTTGAAGCATGACTGTTGACGAGATGGACCTCCTGATCCGGAGGTACGACGGGGTGCGGGTGCTCGAGGGCCAGGGCGACCTGTTCTACCTGTACGACCCGGCCGCGGACCTCCCGCCCGAACGGCAGCAGCCGTTCGCGACGATCGTGACCGGCGACCACTACGAGACGGTGTCCCGGCTGGACGAGCCCGGGGCCTGGCGGCTCAACCTCGGGCTGACGAAAGCGACGTACACCTCCCTCTTCGGACCGGTGCCGACCGAGCGGGACGCGGACGGGGTGCTGGACTCCGGCCACGACTACGCCGCGCGGGACCGGCTCATGCCCCATCCGTTCTACGCCTCGCAGTACTGGGTGGCGATCATCGCGCCGACCGACCTGACGCCGGTCGAGCCGTTGCTGGCCGAGGCGTACGACTTCGCCGTGCGCAAGTACGACAAGCACCGCGCCCGGCAAACGCACTGACTCTTTGCGGTCGTGTTGCGGCTTGCCTCATAAGCCGGGTCTGACCCCTGGTTGGGATGAGCGGACTTCCTAGCGTGTGACCCAGGGTAGATGCGCAGGACCTTTGCGTGAGGCAACTGGGCCTTGCGCCGACTCGAGGGAGCCGCCCATGTCCCCATCCGTAGCCAGACCGCGCGCCGTGCTCGGAGCAGTCGCCGCCGCCGCGCTGGCCGCCACCGGGATCGTCGCCACCGCCGCCGGCAGCAACGCCGCGGACGAGGCCGGTGTGACGATCCGCGGCGCCGGCAGCCTCGACGCCATCGCCGGCAGCTACATCGTCGTCCTGGCCGGGCAGCGGACCCAGGCCGAGACCCGGGCCACCACCGCGAGCCTTGCGAACAGCTACGACGTGAAGGTGCGCAAGCAGTACGACGCGTCGGTGAAGGGCTTCTCCGCCGGGATGACCGAGGACCAGGCGAAGAGGCTGGCGGCCGACGAGCGGGTCGCGTTCGTCCAGCAGAACCAGCGGATCACCGTGAGCCAGGACAACCCGCCGTGGGGCCTGGACCGCAGCGACCAGCGCGACCTGCCGCTGGACAAGAAGTACGAGGCGTCCAGTACGGCGGAGAACGTCAACGTCTACGTGGTCGACACCGGCATCTACGCCGCCCACAAGGACTTCGGCGGCCGCGCGTCGGTCGGCACGGACACGGTCGGCGACGGCCAGAACGGGGTCGACTGCCACGGCCACGGCACGCACGTGGCCGGCACAGTCGCCGGGACGACGTACGGCGTCGCGAAGGGCGCGAAGGTGTTCGGCGTCCGGGTGCTCGACTGCAAGGGGTCGGGCTCGACCGAGTCCGTCATCGGCGGCATCGACTGGGTGACCAAGAACGCCGCCAAGCCCGCGGTCGCGAACATGAGCCTCGGCGGCGTCGCCGACGACGCGCTCGACGCCGCGGTGAAGGCCTCGGTGGGCGCCGGCATCACCTATGCGGTTGCCGCCGGCAACGAGAGCTCGGACGCCTGCGCCAGCTCGCCGGCCCGGGAGCCGTCGGCGATCACCGTCGGCGCCACCGACGACCAGGACAAGAAGGCGACGTTCTCCAACTGGGGCAAGTGCGTGGACCTGTTCGCCCCGGGGGTCGACGTCCTGTCCGCCGGCATCACCGACCCGGAGTCGACCGACACCATGAGCGGTACGTCGATGGCGTCGCCGCACGTGGCCGGCGGGATCGCGCTCTACCTGGCCGACCACCCGGAGGCCACGCCGGCCGACGTGACCACCGCCCTGGTCGGCGCGTCCACGCCGGACAAGGTGGGCGACCCGGGCACCGGCTCACCGAACAAGCTGCTGTACGTCGGGAAGGTCGACCCGGCCGTCCAGCGCTGATCGACCGAACGAGAAGAGCCCGGCCCCCGAAGGCCGGGCTCTTCTGGTTGTCCCCCGTCCGGCCGCGTGGTGGCGCGGCCGATCGGGAGTCAGGAGGTCTGGACGATGTTGCTGCCCTGGACGGCGACCTCGACGCCCGGCAGCGGCCGCTGGGCCGGACCGCTGACCACGCTGCCGTCGCTGATGCTGAAGTGGCTGTTGTGGAACGGACAGACGATCTGGCCGCCCTCCACCGAGCCGATCGGGTTGCCCTGGTGGGTGCAGACCGCGGAGAAGCCCTTGTACTGGCCCGCGGCCGGCTGGGTCACCACGACCTTCGCGTCGGTGTAGACCTTGCCGCCCCCGACAGGTACGTCGGACGCCGGGCCGAGCACCGTGCCACTGGCGGGCGCGCTCGACGACGGCGCGCTCGAGGACGGCGCCGAACTGGTGGCCGAGGTGGGCGCGCTGGACGGCGGCGCCGAGGTGCCGGTGGTCCCGGTCGAGCCCGCGTCGTCTCCCCCGCCGCAGGCGGCCAGGATCGGCGCGCCGGCGCCGGCCAGCGCGACCATGGCCGCGCAGCGAAGCACCGACCTCCGGTCGCGCAGGTCGTCACCCGCGGGCGTCGCCTCGGGGGCTGCCGGGCTGGTCGGCGGCATGCTGGGCGGGGCCATGGTGTCATCGCTCATGAATCTGGACCTCCAGGAGCTTCCGGTCGAAGTAGTTGAACGCTCTGCTTCTCTTCTTCCTACCCCACCCCGCAAAACTCGGGGCGGATACCGGGACAAACGACCGAATCGGCCGAACGGTTCAGCGATCCGGGAAACTTTCCGGATTCAACCGCGACTTGAGGCTTGCCGGGGAGTCAGCCGGTCGTGCGGGTCACCGTCTCGACCACCCGGGCGGCCAGGTCCAGGACCGCCCGGCGGGTGTCCGACTGGAGCTGCTCGGTGCGCAGTGGCCAGGACTGCGCGATGTGCGCGTCGAATGGCAGCACGACCGGCTCCATCCCGCGCCGGCGGAACGCCTCGACCAGCCAGCCGACGGAGGCGGGGTCGACGTTCTCGACCACGCTGATGACCACGATTCCGCGGGTCAGCAGCACGTCCTGACCGTCCGGGGTCAGCTGGTCCAGTTGCGCGAGGCAGTAGTTCGCCACGTGCTGCACCGACGGCACCACCACGACCGCACAATGCCCGGAGCCGGCCAGCTCGGCGCTGATCTCGTCGAACAGCCCGCCCGGGCAGTCGACCACGGCCAGCCCGACGTCGCGCGCTCCCTGCCCTTGTGCCTCCGCGAGGGTCTTCCGGACCGATTCGGCGGTGCCTTCACTGCGCAGCAGGGTCACCCGCTCGATCGGACCAGCACCGACGGAGAGCTCCAGTCGCCGGGACAGCTCGGCGCCACCCGGGTCCGCGTCGACCGCAACCACCCGGTCGGAGCGCTGCGCCGCCAGCATGGTGGACAGCAGTGCGGTCAGGGTCGACGTACCGCCGTTGGTGACCGGGCTCAGCACGCCGACGCGGCGCATGATCGCGATCGGGCGGCGGATGGTGGCGATGTTGTCCACGTCGCGCTGCATCCGGCCCGAGGCACCGACCAGGTACGCCGCCTCGGAGGCGATCCGGCGGAACCGGTCGAACACCGAGTCGCCCTGCACGACGGGCATCGGCGTACCGATCTGGTCCGACTGCGGCGTCGGCTGACCCCAGCCGTCGTCGTGGGCCGGTGGATGGCCCGGGTACTGCGGCTGGTCGTAGTAGTCCTGGTGCGGCACCTGGCCGGGGTGTTGCTGACCCTGGGGCGGGTACTGCTCCTCGTACTGCGGCTCCGGGTACGGCTGCTGCGGGTACTCGGGATGCTGGTACTGCGGCTGCGGTGGGTACTGCTCGTACGGCGCGGGCTGGTACGGCGCGACCTGGCCGGGCGGACCCTGGTAGCCCTGCTGCGGCGGGTACTGCTGCGGCGGGTACTGCTGCTCGTACGGCGGCGGGTACTGCTGGTCGTACGGACCCGGCTGGTACGGCGGCGGCTGCTGGTAGTCCTGCGGCGGGTACGGCTGCTGCTCCGGCGGGTAAGGCGGCGGCGGGTACTGCTGGGGTGGGTACTGCTCCGGCGGGTAGGGCTGCTGCGGATAAGGCTGCTGGGGGTGGGGCTGCTGCGGCGGGTATTGCTGGGGCGGGTACTGCTGCTCCTGCGGATACGGCGGCTGCTGCTGCGGAGGCGGCTGCTGGTACTGCGGAGGCGGTGGCTGCTGCTGGTACGAGCCCGGCTGCTGGTGTGGTGGTGGCACAGGTGGACCGCCCTGCCCGGCAGGGGCCGCGGGAGGTGCGGCGGGTGCCGGTGCGGGCGGAGTGTCCGGGCGGTCCGGTTCTTCGGCCGGTGACTGCTCCGCCATCTGGCGCAGCATGTCACCCTGCCAGTTCGATTCAGTCATTCCATCCGGTCGTCAGAAGGCGTTCAGCAGCTGGGAGTAGACGCCGAAGACTCCCAGCGCCAGGGGCACCGTCGCGATGACGGCCCCGACCTCAAGATAGTCGAGCAGCTGGGTGAGCCGCGCACGGACATGCTCCGCCGGTGCGAAACTGAGACCGAAGGCGCAGAACATCGCCACCAGCACCAGCAGCCCGAGCGCGATGAACGCACCGCCCTGGCCGTTCGCCGCCGCGATCAGCACACACCCCGACACGATCGTGAACGCCGCCGCGAACAGCACCGCGACCTCGCTCACCAGCGGGTACAGCCGCGACCTCGACGCCAGCAGGAACGCCAGCACGAGCGCCAGCGCCACCGCCCAGGCGGAGCCGTCACGCACCAGCTGGATGCCCGCGATCGCCGACGACAGCGCGATCGGCACGGTGGCCAGCGCCAGACCGAGGTGCGCGGCGTTGAGTGCGCTCTGGACGTCACCGCGCATGATCTCCTGACCCGCGGCCCGCTTGTCGTCCAGTCCGGACAGTCCGGACAGGGCGAGCGCCATCCGCGGCAGCAGACCGAGCAGCAGTACGGCGAGGAGCGCCGCGAGTGCACCGATCCGAAACCACGCGAGCCCCGCCCCGACACCGATGATCCACACGGCCACGAACAGCACCGCGGTCGCACCCGCGACCACACCGCCACCGGCAACGCCGGCGGCCGCGTAGAACATCGGCCCGAACGCGAGACAGAGCGCTCCGACCGACAGCACCAGACCGAGCTCCCAGCCGGCGTCCAGCGCCCAGAAGCCGACGGCCAGCGCCAGCAGTACGGTCGCGACGGTGACCAGCGGGATCGCCACGATCTTGTTCCCGGTCCGGCCGAGCGCGATCCCGACGAAGGCGCAGATCGCCGCGAGGACGAGCAGGATCGCCGCGGTCGCCCCGTTCGGCGCGGCGACCAGCAGCGAGATCGCCCCGGCGACGATCGAGAAGACCAGGCCGGCGCCGGCCAGGATCCGCCGGTGCTTCGGCGTGAAGGTCGCGCCGCGCCGCTTGAGGTCCTCGACCGCTTCCTCGGTCACGTCGTACACGGTCGGCGGCGGGGGCAACTCACCCTCGGACGCCAGCCGCAGCACCGAGCCGTCGATGATCCGCGCCGACGACAGCGTGCCCTCCGGCGGCACCAGCACCCCGCCGGCCGTGGTCAGGAAGCGCCGCTGCGGAGTCTGCTGCATCGGCTCGTCCAGCATCCGCAGCAGGTCGGGCAGCAGGACGCCGAGCGGCTCGTCGGCCGGCAACACCGCGTCCAGCCGCCGGCGCTGACCGATCACCGTCACCCGGCTGTACGTGCTCATCCCCGTCCTCGCTTCATGCCGTCGGAACTCCGTTTCGTCACGCCTTGCCCGCGATCGCTTCGGCCGGGACCAGGCTCTTCACCAGCTTCGCGTAGGTATCCCAGTCGCGCGGGTTGCGCCCGTCGCCGATCGGGTACCAGACGGCCGGCGCGTGCGCCGGGCCGATCGCCAGCGCCCGGTTGCTGCCCTCCAGGCTGACCAGCTTCTGGATGCCGTGCTCCCGGACCGCCTCGTTGCCGGCCGCCATCCCGATCGGCGAGCCCATGCCGACGAACCGCGGCAGGTAGGTGCCGTCCGCCTCGCCGTTCGAGCCGATCACCATCGCCGAGATCAGTTCGAGGCGGTCGGCGACCTCGTCGATCCATTCGCCGACCTTGTTCACGTTCGGGAAGTCCATCCCGGGCTGCGAGACCGCCAGAGTCAGGGTCTCGTCCACGCCGGACTCGACCCGCCGGACGTCCAGGGTGCCGACCGCGGGCCGGAACTCCGCACCAGGCTGCCCGGACAGGATCAGCCAGGTCGGGCTCGGCGCCCGGTCCCGGCAGTACTCGGTCAGCGCTTCCCGGCTCCACGGCTGGGTCACCGGCTCCGACGTCGACCAGCCGGCCGGACCGCTGCCGGTGGTCGCGGTGAACAGCCGGTCCGCGATCTCGCCCAGCATCAGGCTGTCGACCGGCTTGTGCCGGACCCGCACGGTGAACTGGAGCTGGCCGAACAGGTCTTCCTGGACCACGAAGTCCGGATGCAGGTCCGAGGTCGGCTGCCCGCGCGTGGCGGTCGAGCGGGCCAGGAACAGCTCGCCGTTCCACTTCAGCCGGACCCCGTTGAGGCCGTCGAAGTACTCCCCGTCGTCGCCGGTCACGACCCACTTGGAGTACGCGCCCTTGAACAGCGACGACCGGACCGGCCAGGTCAGCCGGGAGTGCTTCGGTGTCACCAGCTGCACGTCACGCGCGGACGCCTTCGCCGACGTCAGCGCGTCGCTGAGCCAGGCCGACATGCCGATCACCGGACGGTCCTGCATGACGACGGCGACCTTCTCGGTGATCAGGTCGACGCCCGGGCTGAAGATCAGGTCGTTCGGCATGTCAGTCGGTTCCCTCGCTCGCGCCCTGCGGTGTCCCGTCCCCGGGTGTCCGGATCCCTTCGGACGTCCAGACCCGGCCGCCGAGCCGGTTGATCAACGTGTTCGCGTACTGCTCCGCGACCTCGCGTGCCCCGTCCGCCGCGGTCGCCCGGATCTCCACCCACCACGCCGGGGTGTCGACCGTGCCGACCGTCGTACCGAGCATCCGCTCGACCTCGCCCGGCACCTGGATCAGCAGCGGCAGCTCGATCGACACCAGTGGCAGGTTGTCCTCGCCGCACAGCTGGACGACCGCGCCGCCGCTCACCGCGCGCACCCCGAGCTCCTCGCCCGCGGCCGTCAGGCCGGCTAGCACGTCCTCACTCGACGGCCGCCCGTCGACGAGAGCCACCAGGTCGTAGGTCATGTCGTTCCTCCACTGCTCTGGCTGGCGGCCTGGACCGGGTCGGCCAGCGCTGTCTGGACCAGCTCCGGTCCGTCGCCTCGTCGTACGAACAGCCCCCGGCCGGGCGGGTAGTCGCCCGGGTAGGCACCGGTGAAGAGCTGTCCCTCGCTGCGGTCGCCGGACAGCACCAGGCCGGCCGCTCCGGACTCCATGACCGCGGACAGGAACGGCTCGTACATCTGCCGCGACGCACCCGAGGCGCGCCGGGTCACGATGAAGTGCAACTTGATGTCGCGCCCGGACGCGACGTACGGCAGGAAGGCGTCCATCGGCGACTGCCCGCCGGTCGTCAGCAGGTCGTAGTCGTCGGCGAGTACGACGATCCGCGGCCCGCCCAGACCCGCTTCGGGAATCGCGCCGGTGTCGTCCGGCATCCGCTTGGCCAGCTCCTGCGACACCCCGTTGGCGAGTCCCGCCGCGACCCGGCCGGTCGGCGCGTAGCCACCGACGTACGCCTCCGGCACGAACTCCCGCAGACCGCGGCGCGGGTCCATCACCGCGAACACGAGCTGGTCGGAGGTGTGCCGCTCGATCAGCTGCTGGACGACGAGCCGGACGATGTTCGTCTTGCCCGAGCCGCTGTCGCCGAACACCACCAGATTGGTGTCCCGCCCGCCGAGGTCCAGGTACACCGGCGCCAGCGCGCGCTCGTCCACGCCGATCGGGACGACGGCCGGTTGCCGGACGTCGTCGCCCAGCTGCTCGCGCGGCAGTTTCAGCGGCAGGATCCTGACCTGCGGAGCCCGCGGGCCCTGCCAGGTGGACCGCAGCGTCAGCGCCTGGCTCTCGAGGATCTCGGACAGGTTCTCGTCGGCGGCGACCCCGTCCACCCGCGGCAGCGCGAACTGCGCGAACAGCTTGCTGCCCGGCACCAGCATCCGGCCCGGACCGGCCTTGCGCAGGACCTCCTGCAGGCGCCGGTCGATGTTGGAGTCCGACGCGTCGTTCAGCCGCAGCTCGAGCATCGTGCCGAACATCGCCTGGTTCTGCATGCGGACGTCGTTCCAGCGCATCATCGACGTCACCACGTGCACGCCGTAGCTGCTGCCGCGCTGCAGGACGTCGGTGATCGGCTCGTCCAGCTCGTCGAACGTCGTCCGGATCGCGCCGAAGTTGTCGATCACCAGGACGACGTCGGCGGTCGGCAGCTCGGGGATGCGGCCGGCCGCGTGGTCGGCGCGCAACGCCTCCATCGTGTCGATGGCGTGGTTGCGGAAGACCCGCTCGCGGTGGTCGATCATCCCGCGGATCTCCTCGACGGTCCGCCGGATCCGCTCCCGGTCGGTGCGCAGCGCGACGCCGCCGACGTGCGGCAGCTCCGACAGCGCCTGCATCCCGCCGCCGGCGAGGTCGAGCGCGTAGATCGCGACCTCCTGTGGCGTGTGGGTGTGCGCCAGCGAGGTGACCAGGGTGCGCAGCGCGGTCGTCTTGCCGGACTGCGGACCGCCGACGATCGCGGCGTGACCGCCGGCCCGGGTCAGGTCCAGCCGGAAGACCTCCTGGCGCTGGTTGGCCGGGTCGTCGACCACGCCGACCGGCGGCATCATCTGCGGCGGCCGCACCGCCAGTTGCAGACCACGGCCGTCGACGTAGTCCGCCCGGCCGCCGAGCGCGTCCAGCGTGCAGGCGGACGGCAGTGGCGGCAGCCAGATCTTCAGCACCTGCTTGGCTGCCTTGCGCACCTGGTCGACGAACACGTTCAGCTCGGTCGGCCCCGTCGTACGCTCGGTCGCCTTCACCTGAGCCACCGGCCGCCGCGCCTCCAGCTCGGCCTCGGACAGCTGGTACGGCGGGAGCTCGAGCGGCCGCACGTCCGTACCCTCGTCCTCGATCACCTCGTCCGCCGGCGCGACGTACGGACCGGAGACGTACGCCGCCCGGAACCGCTGGTACACGCTGGTGTCGACCTTGAGGAACCCGAAACCGGGCAGCGGCGGCAGGTGGAACGCGTCGGTGGTGTCCAGCACCGTCCGGCTCTCCTCCTCGGAGAACGTCCGAAGACCGAGCCGGTAGGACAGGTAGGTCTCCAGACCGCGCAGCTTGCCGGACTCGACCCGCTGGCTGGACAGCAGCAGGTGGACGCCGATCGACCGCCCGATCCGGCCGATCGACAGGAACAGGTCGATGAAGTCCGGCCGCTCGTTCAGCAGCTCGCCGAACTCGTCGATGATCACGAACAGGTGCGGCAGCGGGGCCAGCTCCGGCTTCTGCTGCCGGTGCAGCCGGTAGTCGGTGATGTTGGCGATGTTGCCGGCGTCCTTCAGCACCTGCTGGCGGCGCTGCACCTCGCCTTCCAGGCTCTTGTACGCCCGCTCGATCAGGCTGGCGTCGTCCCGCAGGTTGGTGATGATGCCGGCCACGTGCGGCACCCGCTCGAACGGCGCGAACGACGCACCACCCTTGAAGTCGACCAGCACGAACGACAGGTCCTCCGGACTGTGCGTGGCCATCAGCGCCATCACCATGGTCCGCAGTACTTCGGACTTGCCGGAACCGGTCGCGCCGACGCACAGGCCGTGTGGCCCCATCCCCAGCTGCGCCGATTCCTTGAGGTCGACCAGTACGTCGGCCCCGGTGTCGTCGACGCCCAGCGGCACCCGCAGGAACGCCCGGTCCGACCGTGGCTGCCACAGGTGGTCGAAGTCCAGCCGGGCCACGTCGGTGATCCCGATCAGGCCCATGAAATCGACGTCGTCGCGCTGCGCGTCCTCCTCCAGCGACTCCGCGGACAACCGCAGCGGCGCCAGCTCACGGGCGATGCCTTCGGCGACGGGTGCCTCCATCGGGTCCACCTGGCCGCTGGCGGCCATCGGGTACGGTCCGCGCAGGTCCTCGATCCGGACCTCGTCGCCGTACACGGTGATCCGCATCGTCACCGAGCTCGGCTCCTGCAGCCGGTCGGCGACCAGGTGCAGCACGGTGACTCCGAGTTCACCGGGAACGAGGGAGTCGTCGGCCTGCGGGCGGACCTCGGCCGCGACGTCGCCGTACGTGTCGTGCAGGACGAGCAGCCGCCTGGTCAGCCGGCGACGGTCGTCGAAGTTCACCGAGCCTCGGCGCGATTCGGTCGCCCACTGGACGCGCTCGCCCAGGTCGGCGGACAGCAGGTGCGACAAGTCCTGCGGACTCTGCGCGATCCGGCGGAACGGGAGCGCACCCTGCTTGCGCTCCGCATCCTGGACGTGCGGTAGCCAGTTCATCCACTGCCAGTCCGGCATCGCCTGCCGCGGGAAGCTCGCCGCCATCATGACGTCCTCCGGCGCGTGGAACACCGCCGTCTGCACGAGCAGCGAACGAGCGACGCGGACCACGCCCTCGCGGTCGCCGACGATGCTGACGTTGCCGACGTGGTCGAGCGGGACGGTCAGCGGCATGTCGGGCATCTCGGTGAAGCGCCGTACCAGCGCGTTCGCCTCGGCCATCATGAACTGATCCGGCGGCTCCATCGCGGACCCGCCCTGGCCCACCACCGCCGGCACCACCGGCACCCGGCCGCTGCCGCACCGCGGCTGCAGGAAGTCACTGTCCGTACGCCGGCGCTCCCACAGCCGCGAGACGTCCACCACGCAGTCGAGCAGGGCGTCCGGCGGCGGGTTCAGCTCGAGCGCCTGCGCCCGGGCCTTGCGCTCCTCCTTGGAGAACTCGTCGCGCATCCGCTCCAGGTAGTCCAGGTAGCGGGTGCGCTGGTTCTTCCGGTCCTTCCCGCCCCGGCCGCGGGACGCGAGCATGCCCCCGACCGAGCCGACCAGAGTGAGGCCCAGCAGGCCGATCCCGACCATCACCATCGGCCCCGAGCGGCCCATCGTCATCATCGCGACCGACCCGATGCTGCCGACCATCGGCAGCATCATCTGCAGGGCGCCACCGCCTCCGCCACCACCGCCTCCGCCGGGGAGGCTCGGTGCAGGCTCGATCACGCGCTGCTGCTGCACCCCGGGGGCAGGTGTGCGACGCGCCGGGCGGTGCACGATCCGGCTTGCCACTAAGGTTTTCCTCCGCTGGACCAGCCCGCGGTTGCGCGGGGGACTTCGTACTTCTTACCGACGGACGTGCGAGACACTCTAGTGGTGGGTGAGGTCAAGGGATGACAGGCACGAACGATTCCACCGTGGTCGAAATGATTGCGGACCTGGCACCGATCTGGTTGCCAGGCTGTGTCGTGGACGCCGCGGAACGGACCGTCGAGGTCGGCTGGGGGCGCGGTGCGCTGCAGATGTCCGCCGTCGTGGGCGTCGGCGAGATCGTCGATCGTTGCCTCCAGCTACCAAAAACCCACTGGCCCGAACGGATCGAGGCCTGGCTGCGCGCCGTCGTCGCCGAGGGTGAGCTCGCCACCGAGGAGCACCGGTACGGCGACGTCGCCGAACGCCAGCGTGCCTTGCTGGTGCAGCGCGGCTGGTCGGCGCGGACCGCCGGTCCGGTAGCTGACGCATTGTTGCCGTTCGGCGACCACTTCGAGGTTGTGGTGTTCGTTCGGACCGGTGACCAGCTACGGCGGCTGACCGTCGTCCGGCGGTCGATGCTCGGTCTCGGCGATCCCGGCGTACCGTCGCCGGTTCAGCTCACCCTGGCCGAGATCGCCGACCTGGTCCCGCGCGAGCAGAACGGGATCTCGATCCTGAGCCGTGACGACGATCCGCTGGTGTCGATGGCGATCGTCGACCGGGAGAACCTGTTGCCGCAGGCATCCATCAGCGCGGGCGTGCTGATCGGCGTACCCCGGCTGAGCACCATTGCCTACTGCCCCGCCGACGCCGGCCAGGCACGCGCCGACACGCTCGCCCGGTGGATCGCCGACAGCTACCGCGGCGCGCCCGACCAGTGCTCCCCCGACCTCTTCTGGCTCCAGGGCGACCAAATGGTCCAGGTCCCGGTCACGCTGGCCACGCCGCCCACCGCCGTACTGCCCGCCGCCCTCAAACCCCAGCCCCGCCGGACGTGGCTCCGCCACCCCTTCGGCCGGTAGGCACCTACCTCGACGGTGACGGGCTGGCCGGACCGGACGTGGTCGCCGTCGGCGCAGGCTGCTGCTTCTCGTTCTCCTTGGCCTGCGCCGACTTGAAGTACGACACGCCGGCACACCCGGCGCACGCCAGCGCCCCGATCATCACACTGGCCAGCACCTTCCCGGTCTGCTCGTTCAACGTGTTCTTGGCCCGGTCGGCCCCGAACAGCCAAGCCTCCCGCAACCGCCGCCGCCGAACCGCCACCGACTCAATAACCTGAGTCCCATAACTCCCGGACATCTAGGCCTCCTGGTCCGCCACGATCCACTCGCGCCAGTGCGCGGCGTCCGGAGCGTCCACCGTCGTACCGGGAGGGAATTCGTGGATCCCGTGGCCGGGGCGGTACGCCGCGACAAGGAGCGTGAGGTCATGGCACAGCAGCATCGGCACCTCCGGGCGCGCCTCGACGAGTCGGTCGAACACCAGCCGGGCCTCCTGAGCCTGCGTCGGCCCGCGTGCGCCGAGCCAGATGTCGATCTCGACCTGGTAGTCGTCGAAGGCCTGCACCTCGTCCGGTTCCGCGTTCGGGTCGACGTGGCCGTTCGGCTGGATGACGTACCCGACCATGCCGTCGGCAGTGGCCGCCGGGCCGCGCAGCCCGTGCACGTCCGGCCCGGCGCCCTCGGCGTTCGGGATCGGCTCGAGGCCGAGCAGGTCCTGGATCAGCTTCGCCTCGTCCCCGATCGCTGCTCCGGACTGCAGGAAGATGTTCTCCTGCTCGGCCATCAATCCTCCTTCACGTAGGTCACGATCCGGCCGTCGCCAAGGATGACATGAACGGTCTTGGCCACCACCTTCTTCGGCTGGCCGAGTGCTCTGCGCCACCCGCGGTACGCGTCCTCCTCGGTGGTGCCGACATTCCGGCCGTCGATCACCACCTCGCCCTCCGGCGGAACCTGCTCGCTGGCTGCGTTGATCGTCCGCCGTACCGCGGTGTTCGACGGACCGTCCACCGTCTTGAACTCGGTGATCATGCCGTCGTCGCCGGGATGCTTGCGCGTCATGGAGTCCGGGTTCTTCTGGAACTGGACGTCGTGATCCGCCTCGCGCGCGTCGACCCGCCAGCCTTCCTCCCCGAGCCGGTCGGCGATCTCCCGTTCCTTCGGCGTGTACGAACCGTCCGGATCGTGCACACCAGGCGCGAACTCGTCCCCGAGCGCCTTGTGATGGAACGCCGGGTCGAAGCCGGACTTCTTCGTCACACCGTACTTCGCCTCGCCCGAACGCCAGTCCTGCCCGTCGGCCGAATCGGCCTGCCCGCTACCTGGCACCGATTCCTCGGCCCCTCCGGAGCCCCGCTCACCGGTGCCGGGCTGCTCACCCACGCCGGGCTCCTCACCCGCGCCGGGGCGCTCACCCACTCCGGGCTCCTCACCTGCGCCGGGGCGCTCACCCGAGCCAGGCTGGTCACGTGAGTCGGGCCGGTCGCCTGAGTCGGCCTGGTCGCCTGAGTCCGGCCGCTCCGACCGGCCCTGCGGCGGCTCGCCGCCGTACTGCGGAGGCTCACTGCCGTACTCCGGAGGCTGCCCGCCGAACTGCGGCGGCTCATCCGGAGCATGCCGCGCAGACGGCCCGAACTCCTGCGGGTTGTACCCCGGCTGCCCTGGCCCGAACGGCTGCCCAGGGTCGTACCCAGGCTGTCCCGGGTGCTGATACGGATCAGGTTGCTGGAACGGACGGGGCTGCCGCGGCGGGTACTGCTGCGGGTCATACCCCGGCTGCTGACCAGGACGTCCCGCCTGGTGCTGACCAGGATGCCCCGGCTGCTGGTACGGAGGCTGCCCCGGCTGGTGTCCCGGCTGTCCCGGCTGCTGGTACGGAGGCTGCCCTGGCTGCTGGTACGGAGGCTGCCCCGGCTGGTGTCCCGGGTGCGCCGGCTGCTGGCCCGCGTGCCCCGGCCGCTGCGTACCCGGCTGCCCCGGATGCTGACCGGGCTGGTTCGGGTAACCAGGCTGGTTGGGGTAGCCAGGCTGGTTCGGTTGCTGGCCAGGCTGGTTCGGGTAGCCAGGCTGGTCGGGTTGCCTGTGCCCAGGTCCGAACGGCGCCTGTCCCGGCTGCTGGTACGGGTCCGGCTGCCGTGGCGGGTACTGCTGCGGCTGCCGTGGGTCGTACCCCGGCTGCTGTCCCGGCTGGCCCGGCTGCTGGTGCGGCGGGAACTGCTCCGGCCCCCGCGGCCCGAACCCAGGCTGTTGCCCAGGCTGGCCGTGACCAGGATGGCCCGGCTGACCGGGGTGACCAGGCTGATGGTGCGGGTACTGCTGCGGCTGCCGTGGGTCGTAGCCAGGCTGGCGGCCCGGTTGCCCAGGCTGCTGGTACGGGTCCGGCTGCGCCGGGCCGTGCTCTGGCTGCTGACCCGTCGGGCCGAAGTCCCCAGGCTGACCCGGCCCATACCCCGGCTGCTGACCCGTCGGGCCGAACTGCCCCGGCTGACCCGGGCCGTGTCCCGGCTGCTGACCCGTCGGACCGAACTGCCCCGGCTGACCCGGGCCGTAGCCCGGCTGCTGACCCGTCGGACCGAACTGCCCCGGCTGACCCGGGCCGTAGCCCGGCTGCTCGCCCGTTGGACCGAACTGGCTGTCCGGGTGGTGGCCCGGGTGCTGCGGCCCGAAGCCTCCCGGCGGCGGACCGTACTGCGGCTCCGGATGTGCCGGCGGCGGGCCGTAGTCAGGCGCCGGATGCGGCGGCTGACCGCCGGGACTGTACGGCTGCTGGTACGACGGCTCGCCCGTCGGACCGAACTGGCCTTGCGGCTGCTGCCCGGGATGGCCCACCTGAGGACCCGTCGGGCCGAAGTGGCCCGGCGGCTGGTTCGGAGATGTCCCTGGAGGACCGAACTGGCCGGGTGGGGGGTACTGACCGGGCTGGTTGCCCTGGGCATCGATCGTCTGACGTGGGACGGTCTGGGTTGCGTCGGCGTCGTACGAAGGCTGGTGCGGTGGAGGCGGCGGTGTCTGGTTCGAGTTGTCGAACGGGTTCCACGCCAGCTGCTGATTCTGTGCCTGCACGTGCTGGCGCCAGTAGTCGCGATTGGGGTCGGACTGCGTGACCCGCTCGACGTCCGGCCAGCCGCCCGGCGGCTCGGGTTCGGGGCCGCCGTGATCCCGGACGTGGACGTGGTACGTCTTCGTCTCCGGGTCGAACTCCAGCTTCGTCGGATAGAACGTGGTGTGCGGCGGGTGCATGACCTCGTCCACACCGAGTTCCTTGGCACGCAGGAACGACATGTCCTTGCCGTGCCGCGCGTCGATGTGCATGACGACCCGGGCCGGGCCGTAGTCCGTCCCGCTGAAGATCTTCGCGCCGTCCGGGTCCTTGTCGGAGTGCGTGAACGCCGCCTCGCGGGTCGAACCGCCTGGCGCGTAGTTGTCCAGGAACGCGTTCAGCTCCTCGGCCGTGTCGAACGTGATTCCGCGGTGGATCTCGCCGACGTGGTCGGGCAGCCTGTTCATCGCCGACGTCGCCATCCGCACCAGCGGCAGCTGTTCGACGCTCGTGTCGCCCGCCCGGAACGCCCGGTTGATGTCCTGGTGCGGCATCCCGAGCATCTCTTCCATCGCGTTCAGCTCGAGGTCGGAGAAGTCGTCGATCTGGTCGCCGAGCGCCTCCCGTCCGCGGGTCCGGTGCTCGAACATCTTGCCCTGGTCGATCGACCGCAGCGACGACCGGTACGCCGCCTCGTCAGCAGCCGACGCGCGGAACCCGCGATCCGCCAACTGCGACCCCTCGAACGGCCCACCATCAGCCCCACGCCCAGGCCCACCACCAAACTCGCGCCCAACCGGCTCCGACATACGCCCGTCCGGCGCACCCGAGTCCGGAGTACGTCCGTCCGGCGTACCCGATTCCGGCGTCCGCCCGTCCGGCGCACCCGACTCCGGCGTACGCGACTCCGGACCACTCCGATCCGGCGTCCGCCCGTCCGGCGCACCCGACGCCGGCGTACGCGACTCCGGACCACTCCGATCCGGCGTCCGCCCGTCCGGCGCACCCGACGCCGGCGTACGCGACTCCGGACCACTCCGATCCGGCGTCCGTCCTTCCGGCGTACGCGACTCCGGCGTATATCCGTCCGGCGCACGGCCCTCCGGCGCACGCGACTCCGGCGCTCGCTCACCGGGCGCACGGGTCTCCGGCGCGTGCGCTTCAGGCGCTCGGTCGCCCGCCCGGTGAGCCTCCGCGCTGTGCGACTCCGGGCCACGTCCGTGCGGGGTACGACCGTCCGGCGTACGTCCATCCGGCGTACGTCCATCCGGCGTACGTCCATCTGGGCGTCCGTCGGGCGCGTTGGTGTCCGGGGTGCGGGACCCGGGAGCCGTTGGGTTGGCGTCGGGACTGTTCGCGTTCGGTGCGCGAGTGCCGGCCGGAGTCAGGTCCGGCGGGTTGAGGTCCGGGGTGTTGGCGCCGGCGAGATCCGGTAGCTCGTTGCCGCGGAACGTGGACTTGCGGATGTGCGACATCTGCGATGCCGGTGGCATGTTCGCGGGCCGGGGCGGGCCCTCCCAGCGACCGCCGGGCTCACGGACGGCGAACTGGATCGAGGTGATGTCGGCGGGGTACGGGTTCCGGGGGTACGGACTATTGTGCCCTGGCGGGAACGCGTCCCTGATCATGCCGCCAGGCGGCTGCGCGTCGAGGAACTTGACGTTGCCCGCCGCGTCCACGAACGCGTTCAGCACGTGCCCGCTGCCCGGGATGTCGGGCACGGTCGACCGCCAGGTCACGAAGACGTTCGCGTGCGTCCCCGGCGGACGGCCGGACAGTGCGTCGTACAACCGGCGGTAGGCGGCGTCGGTGAACTCGGACGGCGGGCGGGTCGGATCCCGCAGCACCATCTGGTTCTCGGGCGGGAAGTTCTCCAGGTCCATCCACTCGAGCGTGCCCTCCGGGTCCTCGCCGCGCGCCATCGTGCGGCCGGCCGCGAGGTCCGGGGTATCGCCGTTCAAGATGTCCGCGGCCCGGCGGGACACCTCCGCGCAGTTCATCTGGTACTGCATGCTGCGGGGGTGGTCCGGGTTGATCCTGCCGACCCAGTTCTCGGGGTTGCTGACCGGCGGGTCCCCGACCGAGTCCCGCAGCTCGCCCCGGCGGGCGTCGCGCGGGTCCGGGTGCACGAACGAGTGCGGATCGACCTGCGTCCGGGGCTTGCCCGGCTCCGGACGCATGTAGTCCGGTTTCATCGCGTCGATCTCGCGCTGGCGGTGGAGCGGCTCGTCCCAGTACGGGTCGTTCGCGGGGTCGGGGTTATCCGGCTGCCGGCGTACCGCGGCCGGGTCGTACGCCGGGTCCCGGCGCTGCCACAGGGTCGGCGGCGGGGTCTCGTCCGGGTCGTAGTCGAACGGCTGGTTCCGCGGATCGGTCGGGTCGTTGGGGTAGTTCGGCTCGGGCTCCGGGTTGTTCGGGTCGTGCCACGGCGGCCGGTTCCCGTCCGGAGCCGGCCTCCCGGGTGCCTCCCCAGTGCGCGAGGGGTCGCGGTAGTCGGGCGATTCCCAGTCCGCGTGCCGGCGGTCGCCGGTCGGGTACATCGGGTCCTCGCCACGAGGGCGCGTCGGCCCACCATCAGGCGTCCGGTCCCCCGGCCGCCCCACCGGCTGCGTCTCCTCCGGCCCACGCCGACCATCCGGCGTACGCGATCCGTCCGGCGTGCGTGAGCCGTCCGGCGTACGCGTTCCATCTGGAGTGCGCGTTCCCTCCGGAGTACGGGTGCCGTCCGGAGTGCGGGTGCCGTCCGGCGTACGCGTTCCATCCGGCGTGCGTGAGCCGTCCGGCGTACGCGATCCGTCCGGAGTGCGGGTGCCGTCCGGAGTGCGGGTGCCGACCGGCTCTACGCCTTCTAGGCGTTCGGGGATTGTGGGTTCCTTGCCCTCCAGGCGGTCCGGGATCGACTGCCGCGGAGTCGGCCGGACCGGCCCGTCGGGCTCGAGGCGCTGCGCGATCGTGGGCTCGTCGCCGTCGAGCCGCTGACCGATCGTCTGCCGCGGTGCACCAGGCTCAGCGGACGTACGACGCGGTGCATCAGACTCACCGTCGGCGCGCCGGGGAGCGCTCGGGTCGCCAGTACGACGTGGCGCACTGGGGTCGTCGTGGTCGCCGCGTGTGCGCGGGGTTTCCGCATCCGTTCGGCCCGCGCGACTCGGCGTACTCGCACCGCGCGACGCGTCCGGCGTCCGGGTCGCGTCCGGGGTCCGGGTCGCGTCCGGGGTCCGGGTCGCGTCCGGCGTCCGGGTTGCGTCCGGCGTCCGGGTTGCGTCCGGCGTCCGGGTCGCGTCCGGGGTGCCCGAGTGCGGCGAACCCGTGTTCGGGGTGCCGCCGTGGCCGGGCGTGCCGGTGTGCATCGGCATCACCGGCGCCACCGCCGGATCGCCTGCCCGAGCGGCAGGAGCGTCCGGCGCACGGGTGCCCGGCGCCGACCCAGTCTCCGGAGTGTGCGTCGTGCCCGGCGTCTGCGTCGCCCCGGGGGTAGTCGTGCCAGGCGTGTGCGTGGCGCCCGGGGTGGTCGTGCCGGGCGTGTGGGTGGTGCCGGGGGTCGTCGTGGTGCCCGGCGTCGTCTCTGGCGTGTGCGTCGCACCGGCGGTGGTCGTGCCGGGAGTGTGCGTGGCACCGGGCGTGGTCGTGCCAGGTGTTTGGGTGGTGCCGGGGGTCGTCGTGGTGCCCGGCGTCGTCTCCGGCGTGTGCGTGGCACCAGGGGTGGTCGTCCCGGGCGTGTGCGTGGTGCCGGAGGTCGTGGTGGTGCTCGGGGTGTCGGTCGTTCCCTGGGTGTCGAGAGAGTCCAGCGTCGGGCTGGTCTGCGCCGCAGGGGTCTGCGTCCCCGGTGTACTTGTGGAGCCGGGAGTCGTGGAACCGGGAGTACTCGTCGAGCCCGGCGTGGTCGTGGAACCCGGCGTACTGGTCGAGCCCGGCGTACCTGTGGAACCGGGTGTGCTGGTCGAGCCCGGCGTACCTGTGGAACCGGGCGTACCCGTCGAACCCGGCGCGCTCGTCGAACCCGGCGTACCCGTCGAGCCGGGAGTGCTCGTGGAACCCGGCGCGCTCGTGGAGCCCGGCGTACCCGTCGAACCCGGCGTGGGCGTGGAACCCGGCGTACTCGTCGAACCCGGCGCGGGCGTGGAGCCCGGGGTGGGGGTGGTTTGCTGCAGCGGGGGTGCCTGCGGCGTCGTCGTGCCCGGGTTGGCGTGCGAGACCGGCGCCGTCGTGCCTGGGTCTGCATGGGACACGGGTGCCGTCGTGCCCGGGTCCGCGTGGGAGACCGATGGCGTCGGTGTGCTGACACCTGGCGTGTTGCTCGGACCGTCGGCGCCGGAGAACGGCGTGTCGACCGAAGGAGCGTCTACCGAAGGCGTGTGGGCTGGACTGTCCACCGAGACGTTCGGGGCGTTCGTCGTCACGTCGCCCAGGTCGGCCGAGGGAGTGTCGACCGAGGGGGCGTCGACGGACACGTTCGGAGCGCCCTGCATCTTGAAGGTGTCGCCGACGATCGGGATCTTCGACAGGCCATCGACCACGTCGCCGACCTTCGGGATCTTCGTCGCGGCGCCGAGTGCCATGTCGTGCAGCCCGACCCGCATGCCCTGCAACTTCGAGGCGACGCCGGCGACCTTCGACACCGCCATACTCGCGGAGCCGAACTTGCCCGCCATCGCCGCACCCTTCACCGCGGCCGCGCTACCACCGCTGGCAACGGTCGCGACGACGTTGGTCAGCGCCATGCCGAACGCCTTCGCCGGGTTCTTGGCCCACTCGTCCCAGGCGACGAAGCCCTTCAGCATGCCCTCACCCATGGTGAGGCCCGTCTCGCCCCACTCCTTGACCCAGTCGGGCCGGGTGTCCATGCCCGTGATCTGGTCGAAGCCCCACCACGCGAGCTGGATCGGCGCGGTCGCGATCTGCCCGACCATCGTGGCCAGGCCCTTCCACGCGTTGCCCGCGTCCTCCCAGGTCGGCATGTCCCAGCCCAGCGTGTCCTTCGCGAAGTCCCGCAGACCGGGGATCTCGGCCAGCAGCGGGAGCACCGGGATCAGCGTCAGGATGCCCTCGACGGCCTCGCCGACGACCGTCAGGACACCGACGGTGAAGTCCACCGGTGCCATCACGATGTCCTGCCAGAGTGGCCGGTCGCGCTCCTCCGGCGTCCCCCAGGCCGGCGGCGGCGGATCGCCCTCCTCTTCCTTCTTCGGCGGCGGCTCTTCACCTTCCTTCACGCCGGTCTTCGGATCCCACGGCTTGCCGCCGTGCAGCTTGACGATCTCGTTGGCCGCCGTGAAGCAGAGGTTCGGCAGCTCCTCGGTCATGATCCGGGTGACGTCCCCAACCATCCGGTTGTTGTCGTCGATCATGTCCTGGTCGTTCTGCCACTCCGGGTTGCCGTTCTTCCGGCGGTGCCACGTGTAGGCCTCTTCCCGGATGTTCTTCAGCGATCCGAGCCGGCCGCGCACCTCGTTGGCCAGGTGCTCCAGGTGGACCGACATCTTCGGCAGGCTGGGCCCGAACTCCGCGAGGTTCGTCTGAACCTTCTTGGTGGAGTTCACCAGCACCTCGCGCTCGGGCGCCTGGTAGACGTTGTTCAGCCGCTGGAACGTGTTGTGAACGTCGTTGCCGACGTCGGTGAAGCCTTTGCCGAGCGGGCCCAGTCCGAACACGTTGCGGTCGAGGGCCGACACCACTTTGTCCAGCTCCGCGATCGGGATGCCTTCGGGTTGGATCATGTCAGTTCAGTCCTCGGTCACACGTGGGTCGACGATTCACTTCGGGTACGGCGGGGCGCAGTTCCGGTCCGGCGTGCGGGCGATCACGACTGCGGCCGTGCCGCCTCCATCGCCTGCTCCAGCGTCTGCTCGCTCGGTGCGAACGAGCTGATGCCGTGATCGGCCAGCAGGAAGATCCGGTTGGCGAAGCCGGGCGGAACGAAGACGAGGTACTCCTCCGCCTGGTACGCCGGCCAGTCCGCCAGCTCCTCGGCCGTCGTCCCCAGCTCGGGGCTGTCCGCCTCGGCGGTGAGCCACTCGGCCAGCCGCACCCGCCCGGCCTGGGCAACCTCGTCCGGCGCCAACGCCGACTCTTGCTCGCTCATACCGCCTTGTTCCTTCCGGTCGGCTGCGGGTTTCCGCCGGGCGGGTTCGGGATCTCTCCGCGCCCGGCGGCCAGCTGTGCGTTCAGCGCCATCTCGTTGTGTCCCTCGGCGTAGGCCTTGAGGGCGTTCTGGGCACCGGTCAACGACGCACCGACCTGCTTCGCCGCGGCCTCGATCGTCGGCGACCAGTGGTTGGCATACTCGCCGACCGCCGCCGCGACGACCGTGAAGACGTCGTAGTTGAGGCCCTCCGCGATCGCGGTGAGCTTGTCGCCGTAGCTCTTCGCCAAGGTGTCGAAGGGCTTCGCCGCGTTGCTCGTGTCCGTGAGGACCTTGATCGAGCCCTCGATGTCGATATCCCAGTCCACTGTCACTCCTCAGTCCGCCGGAGCCCCTGGCTCGGCCCATGGCAGGTCCGGGCACGCCCGTCCGCGGGCGTGTCCAGGACCGGTAGAGCGTGGTGCGCGATCAGCCGCCGATGCCGTCGACCGCGGCCGACGCCTTCTTCAAGGTCGCGGCGGCGGTGGCATCGTTCTGCGCCATGGTGTCCTTCAGCGTCTTGATGATCGCGAGCGTCTGGTCGGCCGCCTTGTTGAAGCGGTCCTCGACGCCGCGGTAGTTCTCGGTCACGCCGCTGGCCGACGCGTCCGCCAGAGCCGCCGTCACGTTCTGCTTGTGGGCGGCGATCAGGCCCTGGATCTGGCCGGCGAGGTTGTTGATCGTGGTCTGGACCTCACCCGAGGCCCCGGTGTCGTAGCTGTTGCGGTTCGCCATCGTCGATTCCCCTCTCAGCGCTTGCCGAACTTGGCGGCGTTGAAGTCGGCCGAGCCCTGGTTCTTCTTGGCCGTGTCGGCCATCTCGGTGTCACCGCCGCGGAAGGCGGTGTCCATCCCGGACTGGCCCTGGTTGATGGCCGCGAGACCGGCGTTCAGATCGGCGGCGATCCCGTCGACCTGGGCCTTGAACCCGTCGAACATCTTCTTGCCGGCACCGTTCATCTTGCCTTCCAGCGGCTGGGCGGCGGCGACCAGTTGCTTCACCAGGCCACCCAGGTCCTGGGTTCCGGTCGAGGTCTTCTTGGCCAGTTGGCTCAGGGTGTCCTGGCCCATGTCCCAGCGTCCGCTCACGGTTTCTCCTTCGACAGTTTGGTTGCGCCGCGATGCCACGATAAACGGATCCCCGGGTCACCCGGTTCAAACCGTTCGAGCAGTGAATCCCGTACTCCGACTGGTTGACATGGGCAAGCATTTCGATCCAGCTGGAAAGGCTCGTGGACCGACACGCCGTTGCAATCCAGCCACAACGCAGAGTGGGGCACCGGCGAGTGCCGGTGCCCCACTGCAGTCAGATTCGATCAGCCGGCGATACGCTTCCGGGCTGCCGCCTTCTGCACCGGAGCTGCCTTCTTCGTCACCTTCTTGGTGGCGGTCTTCGTAGCCGCGGCCTTCTTCGCCGGAGCCTTCTTGCCGGCGGTCCGCGCCGCGGCGACCTGCTTCTTCGCGCTCGGCTTCGTGGCCCGGCCGTCAAGGATCTCGGCCAGGAACTGCCCGGTGTACGACGATGCGTTCGCCGCCACGTCCTCCGGCGTACCCTCGGCGACCAGCGTGCCGCCTCGGCGACCGCCGTCCGGACCGAGGTCGATGATCCAGTCGGCGGTCTTGATCACGTCGAGGTTGTGCTCGATCACGAGCACCGAGTTGCCCTTGTCGACCAGCCCGCCGAGGACGCCGAGCAGCTTGCGGATGTCCTCGAAGTGCAGGCCGGTGGTCGGCTCGTCCAGCACGTACACCGTCCGGCCGGTCGAGCGCTTCTGCAGCTCCGACGCCAGCTTGACCCGCTGCGCCTCACCACCGGACAGCGTCGGCGCCGGCTGACCCAGCCGGACGTATCCGAGGCCTACCTCGGTCAGCGTGGTCAGGTGCCGCGAGATCGCCGGGATGGCGGCGAAGAACTCCGACGCCTCCTCGATCGGCATGTCCAGGATGTCCGCGACGGTCTTGCCCTTGTAGTGCACCTCGAGCGTCTCCCGGTTGTACCGGGCACCGTGGCACACCTCGCACGGGACGTAGACGTCCGGCAGGAAGTTCATCTCGATCTTCAACGTGCCGTCACCGGAACACGCCTCGCACCGGCCGCCCTTGACGTTGAACGAGAACCGGCCCTGCTGGTACCCGCGGACCTTCGCCTCCGGCGTCTCCGCGAACAGCTTGCGGACGTGGTCCCACACGCCGGTGTACGTCGCCGGGTTGGACCGGGGCGTCCGTCCGATCGGCGACTGATCGACGTGGATCACCTTGTCGACCAGCTCCATCCCGGAGATCTTCGTGTGCCGCCCCGGCACCGCCCGGGCGCCGTAGATCTGCCGCGCCAGCGAGGTGTAGAGGATGTCGTTGACCAGGGTCGACTTGCCCGAGCCGGAGACCCCGGTGACCGCGACGAACACCCCGAGCGGGATGGTCACGTCGATGTCCTTGAGGTTGTTCTGCCGGGCGCCGTACACGGTCAGCTCGCGACCCTCGGTGAGCGGCCGCCGGACCGCCGGGAGCGGGATCTCCTTACGGCCCGAGACGTACGCGCCGGTGATCGAGTCCGGGTGGTTCTTCAGGTCCTCGACCGTGCCGGAGACGACCACCTGGCCGCCGTGCTCACCGGCGCCGGGGCCGATGTCGACGACCCAGTCGGCGTGGTCGATGGTGTCCTCGTCGTGCTCGACCACGATCAGCGTGTTGCCCAGCTCCTTCAGCCGGACCAGGGTGTCGATCAGCCGCCGGTTGTCCCGCTGGTGCAACCCGATCGACGGCTCGTCGAGCACGTAGAGCACGCCGACCAGTCCGGAGCCGATCTGGGTCGCGAGCCGGATCCGCTGCGCCTCGCCGCCGGACAGCGAGCCCGCGGGCCGGCTGAGGGCCAGGTAGTCCAGGCCGACGTCGAGCAGGAACCGCAGCCGCTCGCCGATCTCCTTGACCACCCGCTCCGCGATCTGCTTCTCCCGCGGGGTCAGCTCCATCTGGCGTAGGAAGTCGTGCACCTCGTCGATCGACATCGCGCTGACCTCGGCGATGTTCTTCCCGCCGAGGGTGACCGCGAGCGAGATCGGCTTCAGCCGGGCGCCGTTGCAGGCCAGGCACGGCACCTCGCGCATGTACTCCTCGAAGCGCTCCCGGCTGGTGTCGCTCGACGCCTCCGCGTGCCGCCGCTCGACGTACGGGATGACGCCCTCGAAGGTCGTGTAGTACGACCGCTCGCGGCCGTACCGGTTCTTGTAGGAGACGTGCACCTGCCGGTCGTGGCCGGTGAGCAGCGACTTCTTCGCCTTCGCCGGCAGCTCGCCGAACGGCGTGGTGGTCTTGATCTTCAGGTCCTTGGCCAGGGCGGCCAGCAGACGCTCGAAGTACTGCGAGACGTTCGCACCGGACCACGGCTGGATCGCGCCCTCGTCCAGCGACTTGGACGGATCCGGGACCAGCAGCTCCGGGTCGACCTCCATCCGGGTGCCGAGACCGGTGCACACCGGGCAGGCGCCGTACGGCGAGTTGAACGAGAACGACCGTGGCTCCAGCTCGTCGATGGCGAGGGGGTGGTCGTTCGGGCAGGCGAGCTTCTCGGAGAACCGGCGCTCACGGTGCGGGTCGTCGTCCGGCAGGTCGACGAAGTCGAGGACGACCAGTCCGCCGGCCAGGCCGAGCGCGGTCTCGATCGAGTCGGTCAGCCGCTGCTTCGCGGAGCTCTTCACCGCGAGCCGGTCGACGACGACCTCGATCGTGTGCTTCTTCTGCTTGTCCAGCTTCGGCGGGTCGATCAGCTGGATCGTCTCGCCGTCCACCCGGGCCCGGGACAGACCCTGACCGCTCAGCTGGCGGAAGAGGTCGACGTACTCCCCCTTGCGGCCGCGGACGACCGGCGCGAGCACCTGGAACCGGGTGCCCTCCTCCAGCTCGAGCACCCGGTCCACGATCTGCTGCGGGGTCTGCCGCGCGATCGGCTCACCGCACTCCGGGCAGTGCGGCCGGCCGGCCCGGGCGAACAGCAGCCGCAGGTAGTCGTAGACCTCGGTGATCGTGCCGACGGTGGAGCGCGGGTTGCGGGAGGTGGACTTCTGGTCGATCGACACCGCGGGCGACAGGCCCTCGATGAAGTCGACGTCGGGCTTGTCCATCTGACCGAGGAACTGACGCGCGTACGCCGAGAGGGACTCGACGTACCGCCGCTGGCCCTCGGCGAAGATCGTGTCGAACGCCAGGCTGGACTTGCCGGACCCGGACAGGCCGGTGAAGACGATCATGGCGTCCCGCGGCAGGTCGACCGAGACGTCCTTCAGGTTGTGCTCACGCGCTCCGCGCACGATCAGACGGTCAGACACAAGCTCACTCTCAGCCGTTCTCGAGGGGGTCCGGGTGGTGCTCCGGCATGCCCGGTCATGCTAACGAGGCCCACCGACAAAAACTTCCGCCGCCCGATCGGGCACCTAGATCGAGCCCACTTCGAAAGTATATTCGATCGCGGACGGTGCTCAGGGCAAATCGGCCGGACGTGACCGCGCGGCGCGATCGGTGCAAGGATCGGTCACAGGACGACATCCAGGAGGACGCATGGCGGAGTACCACGGCAACGTCAAGGTCGGCGGGCCGGTGCAGACCCACGAGCTGGCCGAGCTGATGATCACCAAGGTGGCCGTCGGGCCGATGGACAACAACGCCTATCTGCTCCGCTGCCGGCGGACGGACGAGCAGGTGCTGATCGATGCGGCGAACGACGCGCAGACGCTGCTGAGGCTGATCGGCGACGGCGGCCTCGAGCGGGTCGTCACCACGCACCGCCACCAGGACCACTGGGAGGCGCTCGCCGAGGTGGTCGCCCGGACCAGCGCGACCACGGTCGCCGGCCGGTACGACGCCGAGGGCATCGGCGTCCCCACCGACGAGCTCGTCGACGAGGACGCCACCATCCCGGTCGGCCAGTGCCACCTCCGCGTCATCCACCTGGCCGGCCACACCCCGGGCTCGATCGCGCTGCTGTACGACGACCCCGCCGGAGCCCCCCACCTCTTCACCGGCGACTCGCTCTTCCCGGGCGGCGTCGGCAACACCGAGGGCGACGCGGAGCGTTTCACCTCGCTGATCAACGACGTGGAGACCAAGCTCTTCAACCAGCTCCCCGACGAGACCTGGGTCTACCCGGGCCACGGCGCCGACACCACCCTCGGCACCGAACGCCCCAACGTCCCGGAGTGGCGCGCCCGCGGCTGGTAACAGGCCGCCGAGTCGCGCCGCTACGGCCGGTGAGGGCTTGCGGTGACCACGTCGTGGGCGAAGGTGGCGAGTGTGGTCGGCCGGATGCCGTACTGATCGGACAGGTGGCTGCTGTCGATCAGTGAGTCGTAGGTTTCCAGTGAGGCCAGGAGTCCGGCGACCAGGTCGGATAGACCGGGCACCGGCCGGCCCGGTGGGACGGTCCGGACCGTGATCTCCCGGCCCAGCTCGTGTTCGAAGGCTGCCACGACGTCGCGCCAGGAGACCGGCTCGGGGCCGCCGATGACCAGAGTTTGCCCCTCGGCCTCCTCGCGGTGCAGCGCCGCGACGGCGTACTCGGCGACGTCCCGCATGGCGACGAGTGAGTGACGCCGGCGGCCCTCGCCGACCAGCGTCACCGGGTCGCCGGCGAGCGCCGGGCCGATCACCGCGAGTGGCAGCTTGTCCATGAACAGGTTCGGCTGCAGCACTGTCCACGTCATCCCGCTGTCCCGCAGCCGCCGCTCGGTCTCGCCTTTGGCCCGGAGCAACGGCATCGGGTGCTGGGGATCGGCGCCGAGGGCCGACACGAACACGAATCGCCGGACGCCTTCCGCCTCGGCGGCCGCGATCAGGTTCGCGTTGCCGGCCAGGTCCACCGACTCGATCGTGTCCGCGCCACCACGGTCGGTGGCGTTGGCCGTGGTGACGACCGCTTCGACACCACTGCACGCCTTGCGCAACGAGTCCAGGTCCTTCAGATCACCGGTGACCACCTCGACGGCCGCGTCACCGTCGTACGGCGAACCTGTCCGCACCAGCACGCGGACCGGCTCGGCCCGGTCGAGCAAGATCCTGGTGATCAGCCCGCCCAACTGTCCTGTCGCTCCCACTACGAGGATCATGACGTCCCCCTTCCACCGGCGCCGGACGCGTCGCCGGCCACCCGGCGTACCGCGTCGTCGACGCCACCACTGTCTTCGTCGACCGGCTCCAGATAGAAGCGGGCCGAGGTGATCAGGTCGCCGGTCACTCCGAAGATGACGACGCCGCGCATCAGGAAGCCGCCCTCGTCGGCGCGCGGACCCGACATCTCCCACTCCGTCCACAGCGCGTCGCCGTCGGCCGAGCTGCGCGTGACCCGCGCACTGATGTCGGGCACGCCCGCGAAGATCTGCGTCCAGTTGCGGCGCACCTGGTCCTGACCCCGGAACCCCCGCTGCGGGTGGGCCGGTGTCTCGTTGCGGTAGTCGCCGGCGAAACAACCGACGAGGGCGTCCAGGTCGTGCGCGTTGACGGCGGTGAGTAACCGCTGCAGCACCGCTGGGTTCGATCCGCTCATGACGAGCCTCCACCGCTTTTGATACAGTCACCTGTATCTGATACAGCAGCTTGGAACGAAATATGGCAGACGTCAAGAGCAAGCGCCCGTACGACTCGAGTGGCCGGCTCGCCCAGGCCGAACACAACCGGGCGGCCGTCCTCGACGCGGCCGAGCGGCAGTTCCTGGACCGCGGGTACGCCGCGACGACCGTCGCCACCGTGGCCCGCGAGGCCGGAGTGTCGGTGGAGACGGTCTACAAGGCGTTCGGCGCGAAGGCGGGGCTCGTCCGCGCCATCTACGAGCGCGGTCTCACCGGGCGCGGGCCGGTCCCCGCCTACCAGCGGTCGGACGAGATGCGCGCCGAGGAGGCCGATCCGCGGACGGTGATGCGGAAGTGGGGCGTGCTTACCACCGAGGTCGCGTCCGTGGTCACACCGATCCGGCTGCTGATGCGCTCGGCGGCGGCGACCGATGCCGAGATGGCTGCGCTCCTCGAGGAGAGTGACGACGAGCGGCTCGAGCGGATGCGGCACCACGCCCGGTTCCTCAAGGCGCGCGGGTGGCTGCGTGCCGGAGTCACGGTGCCCGAGGCCACCGACATCCTGTGGACCTGCAGCTCGGTCGAGCTCTACGAGCTCCTGGTCCTCAAGCGTGGATGGTCCGCCCGGCGATTCGCGCAGTACTTAACCGACTTCATGATCTCCACGCTGCTTCCGGACGACGCCTGAGTGTGGTCCGTCAGAGCTGGGAGCGGGCTTCCTCGATCTGGGCGGTGATCGTGCTCGCGCCGACGGAGGCCGCGAGCGTTGCGGCCTCGTCGGCCAGAGCTCGGGCCTCGTCTCCGGTGGAGAGGTAGATCAGGCCGACGAGGTTGGCGGCTACTCCGGCCGTGAAGCCGAGGGTACGCCGTAGCGCGGTCGACTGCTCGAGGAGCGTCCGTGCCTCGTCCAGGTTGCCGGCCAGGTGCGCAGCGATGCCCAAGTGGCGGAGGGCGTAGGAGAGCGTCAGCTGGTCGCCGGTCTTCTCCGCGAGCTCGCGGGAGCGGGTCAGCGCCTCGACGGCCGGCTCGGCGTCGCCCCGGACGACCTGGTGGAAACAGCCGATCCAGAAGAGTGCTTGGGCCTGGCCGCGCACGTCGTCCATCGCCTGGAAGAGCGCGAGCGCCCGCTCGAACAAGCCGAGCTCCCGCGGATCCTCCGTCCGGGTCTCCAGGAAGCGGCCGTGCAGCACCTTGCCCCGCGCGATCGCCAGCTCGGCCTCGGCCGCATCCAGCTCCCGATCGGCGACGGTCAGGCCGTCGTACTCCCCCCGGAAGATCGCCCGCTGGAACAACTCCCCGGCCAACCGCACTCGTTCGTCCACCTGGCGATCGTAAGCCGGTCGGGGTCGACCTCAGCGGTCGGTGAGCTCGGCCGGGAAGGCCACCACGTCGACCAGCGCGCCGTTGCGGATGGCTGTGATCTCGGTCCGCCGGCTGATCGCATCCTCGAACAGGAGCCGCTGCAGCGACTGCGCGTCCCGCAGCGGAACGCCGTCGATCGCGAGAACGAGATCACCCTGCCGCAGACCCGCCTGCGCGGCCGGGCTGCCGGTGATCACCTCGACGACCCGCAGCGCGGTCCGCTGGTCGAACCGTTCGGCGAGCTGCGGCCGCAGCGGGGCCGGCGTCGTGACCAGGCCGAGGTATGCACGCCGTACCCGGCCGTCGTGCAGGAGTGAGTAGATGATCCGGCGAGTGGTCTGGTTCATCGGGACCGCGAGACCGAGGCCGATGCCGGCGACCGCGGTGTTGATGCCGACCACCCGACCGTTGCCGTCGGCAAGCGCTCCGCCGGAGTTGCCCGGGTTGAGCGCGGCGTCGGTCTGGATGACGTCCTCGATCATCCTCGTCGCATTCCCGGTCCGCACCGGCAGTGACCGGCCAAGCGCGCTGACCACGCCGGCGGTCACGCTGCCGGCCAGTCCGAGCGGGTTGCCGACCGCAACGACCAGGTTCCCGACCTTCAGGTGGTCGGCGTCGCCGTACTCGGGCGGATCGGGAATGTCCCGGTCGGCGCGCAAGACGGCGAGGTCGGACAGTCGGTCCACGCCGACGACCCGGGCCTGCGCCGCCGTACCGTCGGCGAACTCGGCGGTCGCGTGCTCACTGCCGCCGACCACGTGGGCGTTCGTCAGCAGGTGGCCGTCCTCGGTCAGCACCACGCCGGATCCGGACGAGTCGCCTCGCCGGCTCGCGATCCGCAGGCTGGCGACCCGCGGGATCAGGTGTTCGGCCACTCCCGAGACCACCCGGGAGTAGGCGTCCAGTACGTCGTCCTCAGCAGTGTCGTCGGCCATCTCCGCCTCCCGATTACAGCATTACACCGCAAGCAAATCGAGGACAGTGCGTGAGCCGGGCCACAAACCTGACCGATCGGTTGAAAACTGGCCGATCGGTCAGGACCATGGCTGACATGGCAGTCACCACCCCTGCCCGGGAGCGCACGCGGCACGAGATCGTGCGGCAGGCGATGGACCTGTTCCAGGCCAAGGGCTACAACGCGACGTCACTGCAGGACATCGCGACCGCGGCCGGCTGCTCGAAGGCGACGGTGCTCTACCACTTCAACGGCAAGCCCGCCGTGCTGGCCGCCGTACTCGAACCGGCCGCGGCGGACCTGGCCGCGCTCATCCGGACCGTCGACGGGCTGCCGCGGGCGGTCGCCCAGGAGATCGCAATCCACCAGTTCACCGAGCTCGCGGTCGTGCACCGCGGCGTCATCGACGTCATCCAGGACGTCCTCCCGGTGATCGAGGACATGCCGGAGATCGCCGGGCTGGTCGCCGACGGCATGAAGCTCACCGGCTTCCTGGCCGGCTCCGACGATCCGCTGGAGAACGACCTGGCGATGTTCGCGATCAACGGACTCCTCGGCGAGTGCCGGCACCCCGGCGAACGCACCGACGACGAACTCCGCCGCCTCTGCGACATCGCCCTCCGGCGCCTGTTGAGACCCGCCTGAAGACAGCCGCTCACTCGCCCCCGCACCCCGCCCCGACACCCGCCTAGTTCCCCCCTGCACACGAACGGACGCTTCTCGATGGCCAACCTGCTCTACCGGCTCGGCCGGTTCTCCTATCAGCGCCGGCGCCTGGTCGCCGCCGTCTGGGCGGTGTTCCTCGTCCTCCTCGGGGTCGGCGCACTGACCCTCGGCGGCAAGACGACGAACACCTTCTCGATCCCGGGCACCGAGTCGCAACGCGCCCTCGACGCCCTGAAGACCGAGCTGCCCGCCGCCAGCGGCGCCTCCGCGACCGTGGTGGTGAAGGCGCCCGACGGCAGGACCCTCGCCGACCCGGCCGTCAAGGCAGCCGTCGGTACGACGGTGGCGCAGGTCGCCAAGGTGCCGGAGGTGATCGGCGCGGTCGACCCGTTCACCAGCAAGGCGATCAGCCCCGACGGCACCACCGGCCTGATCAGCGTCCAGTTCGCCAAGCCGGCGGACGAGTTGGCGAAGACCACCACCGAGGCGTACGACGAACTCAGCGGCCTCAGCTCCGGGGAGCTTCAGGTGGTCCCGGGCGGCCAGGTCGTCGGCGGCGTACCCGAGGTCGGGGCGACCGAGGTGATCGGGGTCGCGATCGCGGCCGTCGTACTCGTCGTCACCTTCGGCTCGCTGGTTGCCGCGGGGATGACGCTGCTCACCGCGCTGCTCGGCGTGCTGGCAGGAATGGCCGGGCTGTTCCTGGTCACGGCGTTCGCCGACGTGTCGTCGACCGCGCCGATCCTGGCACTCATGCTCGGCCTGGCGGTCGGGATCGACTACGCGCTGTTCATCAGCTCGCGGCACCGGACCCAGCTCGCCGAAGGGATGGACGAGGAGGAGTCGGTCGGGCGGGCGACGGCGACCGCGGGTTCGGCGGTCCTGTTCGCCGGCGCGACCGTGGTGATCGCATTGGCCGGGCTGAGCGTGGTCGGCGTACCGTTCCTCACCGCGATGGGGCTCGCGGCCGCGGCGACTGTGTTGACGGCGGTGCTGGTCGCGTTGACCTTGCTGCCCGCGCTGCTCGGGTTCCTCGGGCGGCGGATCCTGCCGCGCAAGCTTCGGAAGGCCGCCGTGACCGCGCCCGTCGAAGGGTTCGGGTTCCGGTGGGGCCGGTTCACGACGCGGTTCCGGGTCCCGATCGTTGCTCTCGGCATCATCGGGCTCGGTCTGCTATCGATCCCGGTCAAGGACATGCAACTGGCGTTGCCGGACGGCGCGTCGGCGGCGGCCGGCAGCAACCAGCGGGTCGCGTACGACCTGACGGCGGACGCCTTCGGGCCAGGCGCCAACGGTCCGCTGGTGGTCGTCGTGACGAGCGACAGCGCCCAGACTGCCGGCGCGCTGGTCCAGCAGGTGCTGGCGAAGACCCAGGGGCTCGACGACATCGTCGCGGCGCAGCCCGGTCCGGCGAGTGCGGACGGGTCGACGCGGCTGCTGCAGGTGATCCCGGAGAGTGGCCCGGCGAGCGAGCAGACCGCGGACCTGGTGAAGAACCTGCGGAACGCCGTACAGCCGCTGGCGACCGGTGACGCGTCGATCTCGGTGACCGGCAACACAGCCGTCGGCGTCGACGTGTCGAATAAGCTGTCCGACGCGTTGCCGACGTACCTGCTGCTGGTGATCGGGTTGTCGTTCCTGCTGTTGCTGCTGGCGTTCCGGTCGTTGCTGGTGCCGTTGAAGGCGACGCTCGGGTTCGTGCTGACGATCGGCGCGACGTTCGGGATCACGGTCGCGGTGTTCCAGCAGGGCTGGGGCGCGGAGCTACTCGGCGTGGACGCGCCCGGTCCGCTGGTCAGCTTCCTGCCGATCATCATGATGGGCGTGCTGTTCGGGCTGGCGATGGACTACGAGGTCTTCATCGTGTCCCGGGTCCGGGAGGAGTTCGTGCACGGCAAGCCCGCGACCGACGCCACCGTCGAGGGCCTGGGCCACGGCGCCCGAGTGGTCACCGCGGCGGCGCTGATCATGGCGTCGGTGTTCGCCGGCTTCATCTTCGTGCACGACCCGATCATCAAGGCGATCGGCTTCGGCCTGACCATCGGCGTCCTGATCGACGCGTTCGTCGTCCGCATGACCCTGGTCCCGGCGGTCCTCAGCCTCCTCGGCCGCCACGCCTGGTGGTTCCCGAAGTGGCTCGACCGCCTGACCCCCAAGGTCGACATCGAAGGCGAAACCCTCCGCGTCCCCCACCACCCCGACCCCAGACCCCTGGAAAAGGTCCACTAACCACACCGAGGGGTGCCGGCCACCACCGGCATCCCTCACCGCATCAGACTCGAGGCATCACCGACTCGGTACGGCGAGTAGGTCTCGGCATCGATCGCCACTCTGCCCGCGACGACGGAGCTGGGGATGATGTAGATGCTCCCGTCGCCGAGCAGGACGAAGAACAGGTCGAGCGAGTCCGGGTCGTACGGCATCTTGCCCGCCGACTTGTCGAGTGCGTACGGGCGTCGTCCGATCCCGACGTTCCAGCGCCCATGGCCGTTGCGGGAAGCACACGACTTGACCTGCACCCGCTGGACACCCTTGGCAGTCGTCACGAGCAGGTCGTACTCCTGAGGCTCCACCGGCAGCGCAACCGCGCACCCGCGCAGGCTGAACCAGGCCATCGCCACCGCCGAGGCTGCATAGCGGAGGCTTTCCGGCCGCGTCGGCTCATCGAATACCTCCGCCGGCGTCGCCGATCGGTCGAGCTTCTTCAGATGCGTGTAGTCCAGACCCAGCCGGACTGCGTGTCCCTTGACCCGCACCCGGTTCTCGCCGTTGTCGATCACCCCGAGACCGGCGAGGACGTCGGCCCAGCAGCTCGAACCGAGCACCACGGCGCGGAGCTGACCGTCCGACCAGCGACGCTGGCCGGTGAAGTGTGTCGCGTCCAGCCCGAGACGGTCAGCGTGGCGCTTGAGCGTCCGGATCACACCCGCCGACGTCGCCTTCAAGCCCAACGACCGGGCAACCGCACGCCACGATCGGTTGCCGGCCACGGCCTCGCGCAGCTGGACGTCGTTCCAGGTGCGCCGGTCTCGTGTCGCTGCCATGGGACGAAAATAGAGCGGGGCACCGACAAAAATCGGTGCCCCGCTTCGGGTCGGGCTGGGGAGATTTGAACTCCCGCTCTCCGGTCCCCCAGACCGGCGCGTTAACCAAGCTACGCTACAGCCCGCCGCTCACCCCGAACGGGCAAGCGGGGTAAACCTTACCGCATCTGGTGGGGTGGTTTTTACCGGGTTGGGAGGGTGAGGGTTCGGGACCAGATGGTGGCGGTGGGGGGTTTGTTGTGGGACCAGTCGGCGCCTCGGTCGCCGAAGGTGAGGAGGGTGTTCGTGTCCAGGGGTACGGCGCTGCCGTTGGCGGAGTTGCGGTAGTCGACGGTGGTCGGGGTGGTCCAGGACAGGCCGGTGCCGTCGTTCGAGATCGACACGGACTGGCCGGGGCGGCCGTAGTAGAGGACGAGGCGGCCGTCGGGCATCGGGACGAGGTTCGGGTACACGCCGGTGATGGTGAGACCGTTCGCCGCGCGGAGCGGGATGGGCGCGGACCAGGTGCGACCGTGGTCGACGGATCGGGACACGTACATCGGCAGGTAGCTGCCGGTGCGCATGACAGCGAGGAACGAGCCGTCTGCGACCCGCTGGATCGCCGCTTCGCTGAAGCCTTCGCCGGGGTGATTCGGGCTCACGGCAACGGTCGATAGTGTGGTCCAGGTGAGCCCGCCGTCCGTCGACCGCAGCATCAGCTGGCGGTACTTCGGATCGCCCTGGAAATACCCGTACGCCGACTGGTACAACGTCCCGTCCGCGTCCTCGACGACGGCGTGAACGAGCACGAATCCGCCCAGCGTCCGGCCCGGCCGGCTGCTGTGCGGGCTGATCGGCCGCATCGGCTGCGGCGTCGTCATCGTGCCGACCCGGATCGATTCCCAGGTTCGCCCGCCGTCGCGGGAGATCGTCGACTCCACGTCCGCGCTCCGCTGACCGGGGCGCATGAACGTGTGGTACGAGATCGCGAGCAGATCGCCGTTCCGCAGTCGGGAGAGGTTGTAGGACTGCGCGTCTGGCATCGGGTTGCGCGCGTCTTGCCGCAGCCACGTCACCCCCGAGTCCGGTGAGGTCGCCAACCGGGTCCCGGTGCCGGTGCTCGAGTCGGCGTGCGCGGCGTACGTCACCAGCGTCTCGGCACCGGTGGTCACGGACCCGTGCGGCATCTGCAGGAGGGAGCCGGTGACCTGCTCGACAGTCACAGCCGGCCCGACCCCCACGTCGCCGGGCGGCAGCACGGCGGGTGCGGCGCCGACGGACAGGTCGTCGAAGTACACGTCATCACCCGTGGTCGCGGTGCCGTAGCTGGAGAGCTCGAAGCCGGTAACGTCGACGACTCGGCGCATCCCGATCGGTCCCGCGGCCGCCGCGCGGACGCCGTTCACCAGGATCTCCACGGACTCCTGATCAGCAGCGGCCCGGACCTGCACCGAACTCCACGCGCCGACGCGGACCGCGCCCGGCGTACTCACGGTCGTCCACGCGAACCCGTCGTACCACCGCAGACTCCCGTCCGCGACGACCGCGAGATGAAAGACGACCCGCGGATCGGCGAGGCCCTCGAAGTGTCCGCGCAGCGACACCAGGAAGCCGTTCCTGAGCACTGCTGGGTACGCCGCGAATCGCAGGTCGATCCCCCGTTGCGGCACCGCGGGACACGAGACGACGGTCTGCCGATTGGCCGCCGGATCGTTCAGCCGCAGCGACCGCGATCCCGTGCGCGCGGCAACCACGGCGGCCGCCTTCCCGGCCGGCGTGATGCAGCCCGCCGGTACGCCGCCGACCGGCTCGGACTCGAAGTCGCGGCCGGCCGTCGTACTGATGTCGTCGAAGAGGACGCGGTCGCCTTGCGGGACGGTGCCGTGACTCGCGAACTGGTACGCCGTGATGCTCGCAGCAGCGCCCGCCTTATACGCCGTACCTACGAGCGTCTCGCCGACGAAGACCTCGGCCGTCTGCTGATCCGCGTCGATCCGCACCGCGTTCGACGCGCCCGTCCGGACAGTGCCTGGCGGAGCGAACTGGGTCCACCGGCTGCCGTCGTACCAGTGGAAAGAGCCTTCGGACGTCACGCTCAGGTGGTAGACCTGCGTCGCGCCGCCGAGGAGCGTGATCAGGAAGCCGTTCGGCAGGCTCGTGGGGTACGCCGAGAACCGGAACGACGTGCTCGGTCGCGGATCCACCGGGCAGGTGACGACCGTGTGCGCGGATGCGGACCGGTCGTCGACAAGCAGCGCTCGCCCGGCTCCTTGCGCGCTGACGACTGCGGGCGCCTTGCCGGCCGGCGTCGCGCACCCCGACGGCACCTGACCAACCGCCTCAACCTCGAACGACCGCACCGCCGCCTCAACCTCGAATGACCGCACGGGCGCCTCGTCCTCGGCGGTGCGCACCGACGCCGCGACCGGCTCGCCCCCGAAGGCTTGCACCGACGCCGCGACCGGCTCGACACCAAGGCCCGGGGCCGCCGGACCGGCCCCGACAGAGCCGGCGCCAAGCAGGCCGGCAGTCAGCGTGAGGGCGACAAGGAAGGGCTTCACGGGCGGCCTCCGGGCTGCGGGTCGACGACTCGCAGCCTGCAGGAGGCAGCTGCCCGGTGCTACCTATTCGAGGGCAGCCGAAATCAGCGCTTCTTGTTCTTCTGCCGGGCCCGGACCTGTACGTGCACCGGGCTGCCGACGAACCCGAAGTCCTCACGCAGCCGCCGCTCGATGAACCGCTGGTACGACGGCTCGAGCTGGCCGGACGTGAAGATCGCGAAGGTCGGCGGCATCGTCGTCGCCTGGGTGCCGAACAGGATCTTCGGCTGCTTGCCGGAGCGGACCGGGTGCGGGTGGGCGGCGACGAGCCGGCCGAGGAACGCATTCAGCTGGCCGGTCGGGACGCGGGTCTGCCAGCCGTCCAGCGCCGCCTCGATCGCCGGCACCAGCTTCTCCATGTGCCGGCCGGTGAGCGCGCTGATGTTCACCCGCGGCGCCCAGCGGAACTGGACCAGGTCGCGGTCGATCTCGCGCTCGAGGTAGTAGCGCCGGTCCTCGTCGACCAGGTCCCACTTGTTGTACGCGATCACCAGCGCCTTGCCGGCCTCCTCGACCGCGTTCATGATCCGCAGGTCCTGCTCGGACATGGTCTCGGACGCGTCGATCACGACCACCACGACCTCGGCCCGCTCGATGGCCGCGTTGGTCCGCAGGGAGGCGTAGTACTCGTGGCCCTGGGCGTTCTTCACCTTGCGGCGGATGCCGGCGGTGTCGATGAACCGCCACTCCTTGCCGCCGAGCGTGATCAGCTCGTCCACCGGGTCGACCGTGGTGCCGGCCACGTCGCTGACGACGACCCGGTCCTCCTTGGCGACCTTGTTCAGCAGCGAGGACTTGCCGACGTTCGGCTTGCCGACGATGGCGACCCGGCGCGGCCCGCCGGCCTCGCCGTCGCGCTCCGGCGGCGCCTCGGGCAGCGCGGCCAGGACCGCGTCCAGCAGGTCGCCGGTCCCCCGGCCGTGCATCGCCGACACCGGGAACGGCTCGCCGATGCCGAGGCTCCACAGGTTCATCGCCTCGGACTCGATCCGCTGGTCGTCCACCTTGTTGGCGGCCAGCACGACCGGCTTGCCGGACTTCCGCAGGACGCGGACGACGGCCTCGTCGGCATCGGTGATCCCGACGGTCGCGTCCACCACGAACAGCACCGCGTCGGCGGCGTTGATGGCGACCTCAGCCTGGGCCGCGACCAGCGCGGCCATGCCGACGGCGTCCGGGTCCCAGCCGCCGGTGTCGACCACGGTGAAGCCGCGGCCGGCCCAGTTGGCGTCGTACGACACGCGGTCCCGGGTGACGCCCGGGGTGTCCTCGACGACGGCCTCGCGGCGGCCGATGATGCGGTTCACCAGCGTGGACTTGCCCACGTTCGGCCGGCCCACGATCGCGAGCACTGGCAGCGGGCCGGTGTCCTCGCGGTCGTGGGTTGGCTCGGCATAGTCGTAGCCGGTGGGCAGGTCACTCATCAGGATCCTTCGTGTCTGGCGCGCCCGGGAGCGGGTGGCCGGTTTCCTCGACGGCCGCCCTGACATGGGCCCGCAGCACGTCGCCGATCTGGTCGGCAACCGCTCGTACGTCGGAGTGCCTCCGAGGAAAGGGTACGCGGTCGATGGTGAACGGCTCGCCGTAGACCACGTCCACCCGGCTCCCCGCGGGCGGGAATCGCTCGACGTCGCCGTGCGGCAGCCGGGTCCCGAGCAGCGCGACCGGCAGGATCGGCGCGCCGGTCACCATGGCCAGGTAGGCGACGCCGGTCCGGATCCGGCTGAAGTCGCCGGTCCCCCGGGTCCCTTCCGGATAGATGTTCAGCACCCGGCCGTCGCGGAGCACCTGGATCGACTGCCGGACCGCGCGGACGTCGTACGCCGACCGGTCGATCGGGATCTGGCCGATCCGCCGCAGGAACCGGCCCTGGAGCCCGCCGAACGCCTCGATCTTCCCGAGCTGGTGCAGCATCCGGGGTGCGATCGCGCCGAGCAGCGGCCCGTCGAGCAGGCTGAGATGGTTCGGCGTCATCAGCACCGGCCCGGTCCGCGGGAAGAGTTCCTCGTGGTAGATCGTCAGCCGGTACCTGCGGCGGAAGTAGGGTTTCGCGAGTCCGCGGGCCGGCAGCGCGAAAAGGTACGGCAGCCGGGGCAGGTCGTCGGTGCGGGGCAGCTCCAGGTGCCCGGTCAATTCAGCGGTCATGGGGCCTCCCGGCCTGGACTGAGGAGCGCAGGGAGCGAAGCGACCGGAGCGACGAGGGAAGGCCGGGAGTCAAAGCCCCATGACCCGCCGCGCCGGAGGCGTGGCATCAGTACAGTCATGACTCCCGATGGCGCGGAGCGGCCTCGGCCTCCTTCGCGAGTCGGCTGATCACGTCGACGACCTCCTCCAGGGACAGATGGGTCGAGTCGACGGTGACGGCGCCGTCCGAGGCGACCAGGAACTGCGAGACGGTCGCGTCGTCGGCGTCCCGCCGGACGATCTGGTCGCGCAACTGGTCGGCGGTGACCGCGCCGGCGGTCAGCTCGGCCCCGCGCCGCGCCATCCGGGCGTCCTGGTCGGCGGTCAGGTGCACCTTCAGCTCGGCGTCGGTCGCGACCACGGTGGCGATGTCGCGGCCCTCGACCACGATCCCGCCGGTCGGCTGGGCGTCGTCGATGATGGCCCGCTGCCGCCGGATCAGCTCCTTGCGGACGTCCAGGTTGGTGGCGATCTTGCTGACGCTCTCGCTGATCCGCGGCTCCCGGATCGCGGTCGTCACGTCGACGTCGTCGGCGATCACGTACTGGTCCGTGGGATTCGTGCTGATCTCCAGCCGCAGCTCCCGCGCACGCTGCGCGACGACGGCCGTGTCGTCCAGGTCGAGACCGTGCTCGAGGGCCGACCAGGTCACCGCTCGGTACGTCGCACCGGTGTCGAGGTACCGCAGTCCGAGCCGGGTGGCGACGCCCCGGGCCGTGCTCGACTTACCGGACCCGCTCGGGCCGTCCACAGCGATGATCATGGCCCAGAGATTACCTCCGGCCGGGGACACTCCCGGCGCCTACCGGTGCACCACCCAGCCGCGCTCGGTCAGGACCTCGACCAACTGGTCGACCGAGCCGGGCTTGACCGCCAGCTCGACCTCACCGACCGGGCGGCCCGGGCTGTGGTCGATCCGCAGGTCCTCGACGTTCGCGCCGGACTCGGCCGCGTCCGCGAACAGCCGCGCCAGCTGTCCCGGCCGGTCGGGGATGGTGACCAGCACGGTGACCAGGTCGATGTGCGGCGCGCCGTGCTTGCCCGGCACCCGGACCGCACCCGAGACCCCCTGACCGAGGATCGTGGTCAGCTCGTCGGCGGCCTCTTCCTTGCCCAGAGCAACGAGAACGCGGTCCAGCTCGCCGCGGATCTGCTCCAGCAGGCCGGTCAGCGCGGCCGAGTTCGCCGACACGATCTGGGTCCACAGCTTCGGGTCGCCGGCCGCGATCCGGGTCACGTCCCGGACGCCCTGACCGGACAGCTGCAGGTGCGAGTGCGGCGCGTCCACCAGCGTGCCGGCGGCCAGCGCCGACATCAGGTGCGGCAGGTGCGAGACCCGGGCGACCGCGAGGTCGTGGTCCTCGACCGACAGCTGGACGGTCCGCGCACCGGAGGCCTCGGCCAGCCGACGGACGAGCTCGACCGCCTCCGGCGCACTGGTCTCGTGCGGGGTGATCGCCCAGGTCGCGCCGTCGAACAGGTCGGCGCGGGCCGCGAGCGGGCCGTTCCGCTCGGAGCCGGCCATCGGGTGACTGCCGACGTACCGGCTGAGGTCCTTGGTCAGCCGGGCGGCGTCGGCGAGCGGCTTCGACTTGACGCTGGCCGCGTCGGTGACGATCGCGTCGGTCTGCTCAAGCTGCTCGGCGACCACTTCGCCGACGTGATCCGGCGGTACGGCGACCACGACGAGCTGCGGCTCCAGCTGGACCAGCCGGGAGCCGGCCCCGATCCGCTCGGCCATCAGCGCGTTGTCCGGGTCGGCGTCGACCAGCTCCACCACCACGCCCAGCCGGGCCAGCGCCAGGCCGATCGACGTACCGATGAGTCCGGCGCCGACGATCCGGACCGGACCGCGCAGCTCGGTCACTGGGCGCCTGTCAGGTCGGGACGCAGAGCGACCGCGCCGTGCAGGTAGACGTGCTGGATCTTCTCCCGCGACCGCGACGACTCGGCGTGCACCATCATCCGGACCACCCGCGGCAGCGCGTGCGGGACGTCGATCTCCTGCATGCACATCAGCGGTACGTCGGTCAGCCCGATCTGCCGGCCGGCGACGGCGGGGAACTCCGAGTGCAGGTCCGGCGTGACGGTGAACAGGATGCTGATCAGGTCCTCACGGTCCAGATCGTTCGCTTCCAGGACCGCCTTCACCAGCTCGGCGGACCGCTCGAGCAGGTGCTCGCGCTCGTCCACCTCCAACTGGGTGGCACCCCGGATCGCCCGTACCGCCACGTGCCTGCCTCCTCGCGTTCGCCTACCCCCAACCCTAGGTCAGAGTAGTCAGAGAGTGGACAGCCGTCTCGGATTGTGCCTGCGCCGCCGCGACGGTCTGCTCCAGCAGCAGCGCGATCGTCATCGGCCCGACCCCGCCCGGGACCGGCGTGATCAGACTCGCCACCGCGGCCGCCTCGTCGAAGTGGACGTCCCCGACGTTGCCCTCGTTGTAGCCGGCGTCGACCACGACCGCGCCGGGCTTCAGCCAGTCGCCGCGGACGAAGTTCGGCTTGCCGACCGCGGCCACCACGATGTCCGCCGTCCGGACGATCCCGGGCAGGTTCGTGGTCCGCGAGTGCGTGTAGGTGACCGTCGCGTTCGATGCCAGCAGCAACATCCCGGCCGGCTTGCCGAGGATCGGGCTGCGGCCGATCACGACCGCGTGCGCACCGGCGATCGGTACGTCGTACGCCTCCAGCAGCCGGAGGATGCCGCCCGGGGTGCACGAGCGGAACCCGGGCTCACCGAACGCCATCGCGGCGAACGCGTGCATCGTGACCCCGTCCACGTCCTTGGCCGGGTCGATCGCCTCGAACGCGGCCCGCTCGTCGATCTGCGCCGGCACCGGGTGCTGCAGCAGGATCCCGTGCACGGCGGGGTCGTTCGAAAGCTCGTGCACCACGGCGACCAGTTCGGCGGTCGTCGTCTCCGCGGCCAGCACCACACTGCGAGAGGCGATCCCGGCCTTCTTCGAGCGGTTCTGCTTCATCCGCACGTACGTCGCCGACGCTGGATCGTCACCCACGAGCACAGTCGCGAGGCACGGCTGGACGCCGGTCCGCTCCCGCAGTACCCGGGCCCGTTCCGCGGCCTCGGCCATGATCTCGGCGGCGAGGTCGGTCCCGATCATCAGGTTGGTCATGGCGGCGCGCTCCTTCGGGCATCGGCTGAGGTGCCCAGGCGCGCGGCGAGGCCGGATTCTCCGGCAGACCGTTCCCCGGTGGTCCTCCACCTCAACGCCAGTCGCGGTCCGCCCACCAGCCTAGGCGATGGCTCAGCTGATGAAGAACGAGCGGCATTTCTCCAGGCCGGTGATCTCGACCTTTCCGGCCGGCTTCCAGTCCGCGCGGGTCAGCCGGAGGCGGTCCGAGATCACCGGGCGACCGTGCAGCACGTCCACCGAGATCCCGTCCGGCCGGTAGCCGAGCTTCCGGGACACGCCCTGCGAGCCGGCGTTGTCCTGGAAGACCTCGGTCAGCGCGGCCTCCGCGCCCAGTTCCTCGAACGCGAGGTGCAGCAAGGCCCGGCGCGCCTCGGTCCCGTACCCCTGGCCGTGGTACTCCAGCCCCAGCCACGACCAGGTCTTCACCTCGCGCAGGATCGCGAAGTCCCAGCCACGCAGCGCGACGATGCCGATCGGCGTCCCGTCCCGGAACACGCCCAGCGGCATCTCCCAGTCGTCCGGCCTCCAGGAGGACATCGAGCCCCAGAACGCCTGCACCACGTGCCGGCCGCGCTCTTCGGGCGTCCCGTTGGTCCACGCCCGGAGGAACGGCTGCTCCCCCGGCTTGTGGACACCGGCGGCGGCCACGTCGGCGAGCGCAGCGAGCTCCTCCTCGTCCGGCAGGCGCAGGACCAGGCGGTCGGTGGTCAGGGTGAGGTGGCGCAGTGGCCAGTGGTCGCTAAGCACCGGCCCATCGTGAAGCCCTGTCCGCCTCCCGGCAACCTATTTGACGACCGTGCGAGGGATCACCTCGTGCACCTGCGGAGGTACGGCGCCCGCCGCCCAGCTGATCCGGATCGCCTCCACCTCGGTCTTGGGAACGGCGACCTCGGTGTAGGCAGCGTGCACCTTGCCGGCCTGCTGCCATCCGGCCGCGGTCTTCACCTCGAGCCGCCCGGCTGCGGCAGCCGCCTGCAGCACCGTGATCCGGTCCAGCGTGCGCGGGCTCGACAGGGTGACGACCAGCGCGTCACCCTCGCCGGGCGCCGTAGCCGCTCGGTACGCGGTCGACACGTCGTGGTCCACGGCGTCCGCCAACGCCGAGCCTTCCGCCGGCGCCGGCGTACCCGTTGCTGTGAGCACCAGCTCGGAGCCGTCCGTCACCTCGACCGTGAACTCCCGGACCACCAGCCAGTACGACGGGTTGTCGGCCAGCGCGCGGTAGCGCACGTACCGTGCCGTCACGTCGGCGGTGAAGCGCACCTCGGCCGTCGTCGCCCGGGTGAGCTCGGTCCAGCTCGAACCGTCGGTCGAGTACTCCAGCACGCCGGAGTGGATGAAGTCCTGCGGACTGCCCGGCTTCCCCATCAGTACGGCGAGGTCGCCGATCGCCCGTGGTGCGCCGAGGTCGACCCGGATCTCGTCCCCGGCCGTGGGCGCGCCGTTGCTCCAGAAGAACGTCGACTCGTCCCCGTCGATCATCCGAGCGGGGACGTTGTCGGCGTACGTGCCCAGTGAGCTGGACGCCGTACGGCCGGGCTCCAGGCCCATCCACTGGTCGTGGATCCGGCCGGCCTCGGTCAGGAACGCGTCGGCGACGCCTTCGCCGATCCGCGGGTAGGTGTTGGCGTGCGGCAGGCGGACGTCACGGATCGCCTTCGCCCGGGTGACCAGCTCGTCGATCCGTTGCCTGCTCTTCCAGGCGGCCGCACCGTTGCCCTCGGCTACTTCGTCGAGCAGGCGCAGCGATCGCTGGAGCGCCTCACCCCAGAGCACGGTCGCGTCGAGCCAGGCCTTGGCCTCGTCCGCGAACGCGGGGTCGTCCACACCGCGCCTGATCTGCCCGGGGGCCCGCTCGATCGCCTCGAAGTACGGCCGGAGCTGCTTGATCGCGCGGTCCTCGTGCCCGGCCCGCCACGTGTCCCAGAACGCGGCCGTGCGAGCGGCCAGCACCGGCGCACTCTCCGGATGCAGCGTCGAGTCGTAGGTGTTCAGGTCGGCGAACACGTCCAGCGCGGCGATCGTCGCGCGGTCTCCGCCGGCGCGCTCGGCGATGGCGCGGTGCCAGGACGCCTGCTCGTCGTACGTCGCCGGGTTCCAGCCGAGCTCGGCGAACGAGTACAGCGCGAGCTTGCTGACCGCGGCCTGGTTCATCGGGTTCGAGATCACGCCGGCGACGTGCTCGGCGATCCCCGGCTCCCGGCCGCTGTAGTCGGCGAGCAGCAGGCGCCCGGCCGCGTAGTCGTTGACCGGGTAGTTGTCCCAGATCAGGATGTCGTGCCCGAACACCGCCTTCGCCTCGGCCGCTTGTGCGGTCGTGATCGTGCGCGGGACGACGCCGATCCCGGTCCAGTGCACGACCACCGCGCCGTCGAGCTGCTCCCGCAACGCCTTCTTGTACGGCGTCTCGGTCACGTTGTAGTACTCGGTCGGGACCATCTGCAGCGGGGCCAGGTCGGGCTTCGACGCGACCCATTCACGCTGGATCCGGTTCAGCAACTCGCTCTGCGCCTGGCCGGCCGCTCCCCCGCCGGTGCCGTACTTCTCCCGGTCCTCCGGGCAGTGCCAGGTGTTGTAGTCGATGTCGTCCAGCGGCACGTTGAACGCCCGCGCGCCGAGCGCGTACAGCGCCTCGAACTTCGCGACCAGCGCCTGGTAGTCGCTGTCCGAGGTGTAGCAGACCGACAGGCCCGGCGAGAGCGCGAAGGTGAAGTCGACCTTGTTCCGCCGCGCGCGCTCGATCAGCTCACCGAGCTCGGCCAGCTTGTCGGCCGGGTACGGGTCGCGCCACTGCTCGCGGTGGTACGGGTCGTCCTTGGGCGCGTACTCGTAGGTGTTCATCCGGTGGGCGCCGAGGTAGTCGAGGTGATCCAGCCGGTCGGCGTGCGACCACGGCGTGCCGTAGAAGCCCTCGATCGAGCCGCGGTAGCGCATCGTCGGCCAGTCGCGGATCTCGACGCCGTCCACGCGGTTGCCCTGAACGAGCTGTGCGAACGTCCGGGCCGCGTAGTACGTGCCGTCGGTGTCCACGCCGTCGAGGACGACCTGCCGACGGCCGACGGCGACGACGTACCCCTCGTCCGGCAGCCCGGCGGCCGGCTGCACGTCCAACTCGCTCAGCGCCTGCTCGTTGCCACCCAGCCAGATCGTCACGTCCCCGGGCCGGTCCCGGACCGTCCGTACGCCGGCCCGCTCGAGCGTCTCGCGGACGACGCGCTCGGCGTCCGCGTCGGCGGTCGGGCCGTGGACGAGGCCGACCGTCCGGCCGAGCGGGAACCCGTCCTTGCGGCTGACGGTCTGCTGAGGCTCTGGCGTCACCGGCGCGGCCCCTCTCGAACTGGCGGCCGCCGACGCGGCCGGAACGGACAGGAGCTGAGCGGTGAGCAGCAGAATCGCGGGGAGGACGACGCGGCGCATGAGCAACTCCTCGGGCGGAAGGCGTTTGCTACCGTCCATCCACTCAGTGCGCAGACCTGCACGTCAAGGGCGCGACGTGACCAGTTCCAGTCAGAGTAGACCGGCGTGGTCGAGGGCGAGGTAGGCGGCGTCGATCCCGGTCATCGCCCCGGGCGTCCGCAACTCGGCCCGGAACTGCTCCACGGTCAGCTCGACCGGCACGCAGTCCTCGAACTCGTCCAGCGCCTGCTGCCCGTCCGGCCGGCAGCCGCGCGCGATCCCGACGTACTTGCGGTAGACCGACGACGCCTGGGTCCACTGCCACCCGACGACGTCGAACGAGTCGCAGCGGTAGCCGGTCTCCTCCTCGAGCTCCCGGATCCCAGCGACCGCAGGGTCCTCCCCTGGCTCGATCAGCCCGCCCGGGAGGTTCGTGACCACCTGGTCGGGCCCGGCCCGGAACAACCGGATCGTCACGATCCGCCCCTCCGGCGTCAACGGCAGCACGGTGATCCCGGAGGTGATCCCGGCCGCGGTCTTCGGACCGAACACGTCCCAGTCGACCTCACGCCCGTCGGGCAGCCGGTACCGCCGGCGGCTCACCGTCAGGAACCCGTCGAACCCCGGCTGCTCCCCCAGCAACACCCACGCCGCCGGATCCGTCGGCGTCAACTGCGCTCCCACATCCGCGCGTCCAGCCGTGGAGCGGCCGGACGCGCGGGTCGCAGAGGGGATCGGAGTGGCCGTGCTCTCGGCAGCGGCCGGATCGCGATCCGTCGACCGGTCGGTCACAGCGGACGGTCGTCGTCCGGGTCCTCGGGCGGGGCCACCGGTACGTCGTCCTCGGCCGGCGCCACCGGGCTGTCGTCGGCCGGCGCGACCGGGGCATCGTCGGCGGCCGTCGGCGTCGTGTCACCGTCGGCCGGCGTCTTGGCCGCGGGCTCCGTCGGCGTGGTGTCGGGGCGGGACTCGGACAGGATGCGCGCGAGCGTCTCCTCCGAGATGCGCTTGAACTTGCGCACCTGCGTCCGGGTCCGGTCCAGCACCGCGACCTCGATCTGGTCCGGGGTGAGCTCGCGGACCTCGTTGCTGTCGTGCCCGAGCGCGTCCACCGCGAGCCGGAGCGCCCCGGCCAGCGAGATGCCCTCCTGGTAGTGCTCGCCGACGTAGTCCGCGACCTGCTCGGCCGGCCCGCCCATCACGGCGTACCCGCGGACGTCCGCGATCGAGCCGTCGTAGGTGAGCCGGTAGATCTGGTCCTCGGCGGTGCTGGCGCCGATCTCGGCGACCAGGATCTCCACCTCGAGCGGCTTCTCGCCGCCGGAGGAGAAGATCGCGCCCAGCGTCTGCGCGTAGGCGTTGGCGAGCGCCCGGCCGGTGACGTCACGCCGGTCGTAGGAGTACCCGCGCATGTCGGCCAGCCGGACGCCGGCGATCCGCAGGTTCTCGAACTCGTTGTACCGGCCGACCGCGGCGAACGCCATCCGGTCGTAGATCTCGGCCACCTTGTGCAACGCCGGCGACCGGTTCTCCGCGACGAACAGGATGCCGTCGGCGTACTGCAGCGCGATCGCGCTGCGGCCCTTGGCGATGCCCTTGCGGGCGAAGTCGGCCCGGTCCCGCATCAGCTGTTCGGGCGAGACGTAGAACGGAACGCTCATCGAAGGTGTCGTCCTCTATCAGTCGATGGTCAGGTCAGGGACGCCGAGGCCGGGCCGTCGGGACGCCGGTGCCGCTCGGCCCAGGCGCGGTCGACGATGTCGGCCACGTCGTCCTCGGGCAGCCGCTGGTAGCCGTCCGCGGTGACCACGCCGACCACCGGGAAGATCCGCCGCAGCATGTCCGGCCCGCCGGTCGCCGAGTCGTCGTCGGCGGCGTCGATCAGCGACTGGATCGTCACCGTCGCGCAGTCGGTCGCGGACAGGTCCTCGCGATAGAGCTTCTTCAGCGCACCCCGGGCGAACAGCGACCCCGAGCCGACACTGTGGAAGTGGGTCTCCTCGTACCGCCCGCCGGTCGGGTCGTAGGAGAAGATCCGGCCGCCCTTGATGTCCTCGTCGTAGCCCGCGAACAGCGGGACCACGGCCAGGCCCTGCATCGCCATCGCCAGGTTGCCCCGGATCAGCGCGCTCAGCCGGTTGGCCTTGCCGTCCAGGCTGAGCGTGGTGCCCTCGAGCTTCTCGTAGTGCTCCAGCTCCACCTGGAACAGGCGCACCATCTCGAGCCCGAACCCGGCCGAGCCCGCGAACGCGACCGCGGAGTACTCGTCGGCCGGGAACACCTTCTCGATGTCACGCTGGGCGATGATGTTGCCCATCGTGGCCCGCCGATCGCCGGCCATCACCACGCCACCGGGGAAGGTGGCCGCGACGATCGTCGTACCGTGCGGGACGTCGGCGGAGAAGTCGGCCGACCCCAGGCTGCGCCGTCCCGGCAACAGGTCGGGCGCGTGCCCGGCCAGGAAGTCCATGAACGACGAGCCGCCCGGGGTCAGGAAGGCTTCCGGCAACCGGCCGGAGGCATCGAATGTCATCGAGCGGTTCACTCCCCACCCTTTTGCACGAACCCGCGGACGAACTCCTCGGCGTTCTCCTCGAGCACCTCGTCGATCTCGTCGAGAATCGAGTCGACGTCCTCGTCGAGCCGCTCCTTGCGCTCCTGGACGTCCTCCGACGTCTCGACCTGCTCGACCTCTTCCTCGGTCGAGGAACGCCTCGGCTGCTTGTGCTGCTGCCCGCCGTCCTTCGCCATTGCACACCTCCTAGAACCGCTGGGAGGGCCGCCCAACCGACCCTCAATAGCGACCCTACCCGGCGGCACCCCCAGTAATGGTGCGAACCAGGTCACTCGCGGTGTCGCACTGGTCCAGAAGCGCTCCGACATGGGCCTTCGTACCGCGCAGCGGGTCCAGCGTCGGGATGCGCTGGAGCGACTCCTTGCCGGGCAGGTCGAAGATCACCGAGTCCCAGGAGGCGGCCGCGACCTGCGGCGCGTACTGCTGCATGCAGCGGCCGCGGAAGTACGCCCGGGTGTCGGTCGGCGGGTGCGAGACCGCCATCCGGATCTCCTCGTCGGTGACCAGGCGCTGCATCCGGCCGGCCTTCACCAGCTTGTAGTAGAGACCCTTGTCCGGGCGCAGGTCGGCGTACTGCAGGTCGACCAGGTGCAGCTTCGAGTCGTCCCACTCCAGGCCGTCGCGGTCGCGGTAGGACTGCAGCAGCTTCAGCTTGGCCACCCAGTCCAGCTGGTCGGCCAGCTTCATCGGATCCGTGGCGAGCTGGTCGAGCACCTGCTCCCAGCGGTGCAGCACGTCCTTGGTCTGCCGGTCCGCGTCGTCGCCGTACTTGTCCTCGACGTACTTGCGGGCCTGCTCGAGGTACTCCGTCTGGAGCTGGACCGCGGTCAGCTTGCGACCGTCCTTCAGCGTCATCAGGTGCGTGCAGGTCGGATCGTGGCTGACCTCGTGCAGCGCGGTCACCGGGCGGTCCACGCTCAGGTCGTCGGTCAGCCAGCCGTCCTCGATCATCGACAGCACCAGGCTGGTCGTCCCGACCTTCAGGTACGTCGAGATCTCGGACAGGTTCGCGTCGCCGATGATCACGTGCAGCCGGCGGTAGCGGTCCGGATTCGCGTGCGGCTCGTCCCGGGTGTTGATGATCGGCCGCTTCAGCGTCGTCTCCAGGCCCACCTCGACCTCGAAGTAGTCGGCCCGCTGGCTGATCTGGAAACCGTGCGCGGTGCCGTCCTGGCCGATCCCGACCCGGCCTGCGCCGGTGACCACCTGGCGGCTGACGAAGAACGGCGTCAGGTGCCGCACGATCGACGCGAACGGGGTCGACCGGCGCATCAGGTAGTTCTCGTGCGAACCGTACGACGCGCCCTTGTTGTCGGTGTTGTTCTTGTAGAGATTCAGCGGCGGGGCGCCGGGGATCTGCCGGGCCTGCCGGGCGCCCTCCATGATCACCAGCTCGCCGGCCTTGTCCCAGACCACCACGTCCCGCGGGTTAGTGGTCTCGGGTGCGGAGTACTCCGGGTGGGCGTGGTCGACGTACAGCCGGGCGCCGTTGGTGAGGATCACGTTGGCCAGGCCGGTCTCCTCGTCGGTGAGCTGGCTGGAGTCGGCCACCTCCCGGCTGAGGTCGAACCCGCGCGCGTCCCGCAGCGGGTGCTCCTCGTCGAAGTCCCAGCGCGTCTTGCGCGCGAGCGGCTGCGTCTGGGCGTAGCCGTTCACCACCTGGCTCGAGGTCAGCATCGGGTTCGCCCCGGGCTGGCCCGGCACCGAGATCCCGAACTCGGTCTCGGTACCCATGATCCGCCGAACACTCATGGTGTCGAGCCTACGCGGTACCGGCGGTGAAAGCCGTTGCCGTGTCCACAGGGTTACGTGTGAAACTTCCCGGGTGGACGAAATCGTGGCGATCCTGGACGAAGACAACCGTGTCAGCGGGTCGGCACCGCGGTCGGTGATGCGCCGGGACAACCTGCGGCACGCCGCGACCGGGGTCCTCGTCCGGAATCCGGCCGGTGACATCTACGTGCACCGGCGGACCGAGACCAAGGACGTCTTTCCCGGCTGTTACGACTTCTCCGCGGGTGGTGTCGTAGCCGCCGGCGAGGAGCCGTACGACGCCGTCGTACGGGAGCTCGCGGAGGAGCTCGGCATCACCGGGACCGAGCTGGTCGCGCTGCCCGAGGGCGACTACGCCGACGCCTTCACGAACTACCACGCGTACCTCTACACGTGCGTCTGGGACGGCCCCATCACCCATCAGCCCGAGGAGGTCTCCTGGGGCGCCTGGATGTCCCCTGAGGACCTCGTACGGCGCCTGGACGAGTGGAACTTCGTCCCCGACACCGCGGCGCTCCTGGGCCCGTACGTCCGAAGCCTCGTCGAAGCACCCTCCGGCCCTGCCTAGCGCCAGCCGGAGTGTGATGCAACCTTCGGGCAGCCGGCCGGTCATTACCCGACGTGAACATCATCCTGACTGACGATACGGAGCCGGTCTTGGCGACGGAATCCGCGGGCCTCGGGTCACCGATCGATCCCGACCCGGGCTCCGACCCGGAGCTGTGGGAACGATTGCGGGCCGGGGACCACCACGCACTGGGTGAGTTGTTCGACCGCTACGCCGACGACGTGCACGCCTTCGCGTTCCGGCGTACCGCCTCCTGGAGCGCGGCCGAGGACGTCGTCCAGGCCACCTTCCTGAACACCTGGCGGCGGTTCGAGCGCAACCCACCCGGTCCGCTGACCGGTCCCAGCGCCCGCGGCTGGCTCCTGATGGTGGCCGCCAACGAGTGTCGAACCCTGTTCCGTACGGCGAGCCGCGTGCGCAGACTGCTCGATCGCCTGCCCACCCCAGGCGTCGACGACGATCATGCCCCCGAAGTCGCTCGCCGCCTCGACGACGAGCGCCGCATGTCCGCGATCCGCCGCGCTGTCGCCAAACTTCCCCGGCACGAGCGGGAGACCCTCGAGCTCGTCGTGTGGTCCGGTCTCACGATGACCGAGGCCGCAGACGCACTCGGAGTACCGGTCGGGACCGTGAAGGCCCGGCTCCACCGCACCCGCCGCCGCTTCCCCGACCTGCTGACCCGCGTCGCTCTCAACGAGGAGCTCTCATGAACATCCAGCTCGAACCGCCCTCCGTCCCGCCGCTGACCGCCGCCGAGCGGGCACGCCTCCGCAACCGAGTGATGGACCGGACCCGCCCCGCTCCCTACATCGCGTCGCGCCCGCTCGGACGCCGCCTGGCGCCCGTGGCCGGCATCGCAGCCGTGGCAGCTGTCGTGGCCGGCACCCTCGTGATCACCAACGGGCCGTCGGACGATGCCGGCGTCGCGGGACAGGCAGCGCCGGATGCCAAGGTCGGTATCGACCGCGGCGCTGTGCCCCAGGAAGACCTGCGCAAGCTCGTGTCCGAGTGCACGTTCCCCGACGAGAAGCGGCCTACCGAGGTGCTGTGGAGCCGTCAGGTCGAGGGCATCACCCAGGACAGCCGGACCCTGGTGGCGCTGGCGCGGAACACCAGCCTGCCTGCCGCTCCCCCGGCCACCACACCCCCCAGCCGTACGCCGGGGGTGTATCCCCGCGGGCGGGTCGCCGGCAGGATGAGCGAGGGGTTGCAGCTCGGCTACCGGTTCTGCTCGGTGCGGCTGCCGGCGTCCCACGAGCTGGGCGCGATCGGCGAGGTCACCCGGATTCCGGATGCGGTGTGGCAGGCGAAGCCGACCCCCCAGCGCGGCCTGGTGACACTCGGCGGAAACGGAGGCCACCTGACCGCGAATCTACGCACCCTGCAGGCCTCGAACCACTACCGCGTCCTGCCGGAGGTCGCGACGGTCGAGGCCCGGTACGTGCTGAAGGATCGATCCGGCCCATGGACGAAGGGTGTCGTCGCCGACGGGTTCGCCTACACCCAGGTCCAGGCGTCCGGCCACTTCACCAACGGTCAGCAGCTCCGCACCGAGGTCCGTGCCTTCGACGCCCGAGGCAAGCAGATCCCGATCGGCTAGCGGCGCCGGGCACCGGCGGTCCGGGCGTGGTGGTCTGCCGACCAGGCCGGCCCAGCAGACCACCACGCCCACCAGGTTGGTGGGAGCGGGAGTGGCCTAGTCGGAGTTGCGGCGGTTGGACCGCCAGGCGAAGTTGATGCCCACCAGGCCGGCCCAGCTGATCAGCATGCCCGGCAGTCCGGTCATGTCGGCGGCGATGGCGGAGATCGGGATCGCGCAGGCCACCGAGACGATTGCCAGCGCCAGGCCGCCCGGGTCGGAGCCCTCGCGTCGCTTCAGGCCGACCGCCTCGAGCATCTGGTCCTCGCGCCGGTGCTGGAGGTCCTGGGTGTGCCGCTGGGCCTCCCGCGCGTCCAGCTTCGCCAGGAAGCTGTCGATGATCTCGTCCTCGTACTCCGGGCCGAGCTCCCGCCGCGCCTCGACCGCCGCGCGCAGGTCCTTCCGCCCCTCATCCGTCGCCATACCTGCAGGGTAGGCCGGAAAGGGCCGTCCTGGGATCAGGGGAATCCCCGGACGGCCCCTTCCTTCAGCGGTGCTCGACCTTCAGGCCGGAGATGTGCACCTCGCCGTAGTTGGACGCACTGCACGGCGACGACTTCTCGCAGTTCGCCTGGGTGTAGGCACCGGCCTTGAAGTAGGCCCCCGACAGCGACTTCTTCAGCGTCGTCTGGAGTACGCCGTTGTAGTACGCCTTCACCTGGCCGCCGGACACGACGAACTTGGCCTCGAACGGCGTACCGAGCACGTAGTCGCTGGTCACGAGCTTGTAGTGCGGGTCGTCGCCGTTGGTGACGTAGAGCTTCGTGCCCTCCAGCCGGAACACCGTGACGTCGTCGTCCCCGCCGTGGATCTGCGCGCCGACCACATGCGGCTTCCCGGCCGGCAGCTTCACGAACGCCTCCTTGACGGTCAGCGTGTGCGTGCCGGACGTCGAGGACCAGGCCGCGTTCTTCGTCCCGTTGTCGGTCATCTCCCGCAGCTCGGCCCGCGGGTAGCTCGACCCGCTCGTAGTCACCCCGTTCACCGGCGCCCTGAACTGCACGGCGTTCCCGGTGACCTTGAAGTACGGGTCCTTGCTGTACGTCGCCAGCGCGGGCTGCTTGATCTCCGTCGGCTTCTCGTCCGAGCCGATCGGCAGCGTGACCTTCCAGTTCCTCAGGTCCAGCACCTCGGCCGGTACGTCGCCACCCGGCGGGGTCGTCGGTGGCGTTGTGGGACCACCACCCGGGCCCCAGACCTGCACCTCGGTCAGGCTGTTCCAGGCCCCGGGCTCGTCGTCGTCCACGAGCGTGTGCCCGTGGCCGACGTACCGGAGCTTGGAGGTGGTCACGTCGGTGATGTCGAACGTCTGCAAGCCGGTAGTGGTGCCGCTGCTCTCGCCGTCGTACACGGTCTTCCAGCCGCTGCCGCTCGGCACCTGGAGCTCGAACTGGTTCCGGCGCTCGTCACCGTGGTAGACGGCGAGCTTGATCGCCGAGACGGTCGCGGCCTTGCCGAGGTCGAGCTCCAGCCAGGCGCCGTCGCCCTTCCCGGACCAGCGCGTCTCCAGGTCGTCGTCCACCACGTTGCCGGGCAGGTTGTCGTCGCTCGTGCTCGCCCGGACCGCGCCGGCCGCGGGGGTGAGCTCCGCACTCGCCGCGGTCGTGCTCGGCAGCGTGCCGGCCCAGATCGTTCCACCCACCAGCGCGGCCGCCAGCAGGCCGGCCGTCGCGAGCGTCATTCCGGCTCTCTTCATCGCCAACTCCTCCACAGGGACAAGGTCGAGCCTCATCCTGGTGGCGGGAACCGGCCCGGCCGGGCCGGTTGCACGTTCCTGCCACCCACGCGCGACCGCCCCCGGACGCGAGGTCCGGGGGCGGTCGGCGTACGACGGGTTACAGGTACTGACCGGTGTTGGTCGCGGTGTCGATGGAGCGGCCGGGCTCGGTGCCCTGCTTGCCGGAGATGAGCGTCCGGATGTAGACGATCCGCTCGCCCTTCTTGCCGGAGATCCGGGCCCAGTCGTCCGGGTTGGTGGTGTTCGGGAGGTCCTCGTTCTCCTTGAACTCGTCCACGCAGGCCTGCAGCAGGTGCTGCACCCGCAGGCCCTTCTGGTTCTCGTCCAGGAAGGCCTTGATGGCCATCTTCTTGGCCCGGTCGACGATGTTCTGGATCATCGCGCCCGAGTTGAAGTCCTTGAAGTACAGGACCTCCTTGTCGCCGTTGGCGTAGGTGACCTCGAGGAACCGGTTCTCGTCGGCCTCGGTGTACATCCGCTCGACGGTGCGCTGGATCATCCCGTTCACGCACTCGCCGCGGTCGCCGCCGAACTCGTTCAGGTCGTCGGCGTGCAGCGGCAGGCTGGTGGTCAAGTACTTCGAGAAGATGTCCCGGGCCGCCTCGGCGTCCGGGCGCTCGATCTTGATCTTCACGTCCAGCCGGCCGGGCCGCAGGATGGCCGGGTCGATCATGTCCTCACGGTTCGAGGCGCCGATGACCAGGACGTTCTCCAGGCCCTCGACCCCGTCGATCTCGCTCAGCAGCTGCGGGACGATGGTGTTCTCGACGTCGGAGGAGACGCCGGAGCCGCGGGTGCGGAACAGCGAGTCCATCTCGTCGAAGAACACGATCACCGGCATGCCTTCGGAGGCCTTCTCCCGGGCCCGCTGGAAGACCAGGCGGATGTGCCGCTCGGTCTCGCCGACGTACTTGTTCAGCAGCTCCGGGCCCTTGATGTTGAGGAAGAACGACTTCTGTCCCTCGACCCCGGTCCGCTCGGCCACCTTCTTGGCCAGCGAGTTCGCCACCGCCTTCGCGATCAGCGTCTTGCCGCAGCCGGGCGGACCGTAGAGCAGCACGCCCTTCGGCGGCTTCAGCTCGTGCTCGAGGAACAGGTCCTTGTGCAGGTACGGCAGCTCGACCGCGTCCCGGATCTGCTCGATCTGGCCGGTCAGGCCACCGATCTGGGTGTAGTCGATGTCCGGGACCTCTTCGAGGATCAGCTCCTCGACCTCGGACTTCGGGATCTTCTCGTAGACGTACCCGGACCGGGCCTCCAGCAGCAGCGAGTCACCGGCCCGCAGCGGGATGTCGAGCAGCGGCGACGCCAGCCGCACCACCCGCTCCTCGTCCGCCTGGGCGATCACCAGCGCCCGCTCGCCGTCGGCCAGCAGCTCCTTCAGCATCACCACGTCGCCGACGACCTCGAAGTCGCAGGCCTCGACCACGTTGAGCGCTTCGTTCAGCATGAGTTCCTGGCCGAGCTTCAGCGCGTCCAGGTCGACCGACGGGCTCGCCGCGACCCGCAGCTTGCGGCCCCCGGTGAACACGTCCAGCGTGTCGTCGTCATTGCGTCCGAGGAAGGTGCCGAAACCGGACGGCGGCTGCGCCAGCCGGTCGACCTCCTCCTTCAGGGCGATGATCTTCTCTCGCGCCTCCCGCAGCGTCTCGGCCAGCCGCTCGTTCTGAGCGGTGACACTCGCCAGGGAGGCCTGGGTTTCGGACAGCCTGCTCTCGAGCGACCGGCTGTCCGCCGGGTGCTCCAGCAACCGACGCCGCAGCGCTGCGACCTCGGCTTCCAGGTAACGGACCTGGTTACGCAGCTCTGCCGCGGTAGGACTTTCGTCTCCAGCCACGATCATCACCTCACCATGTGGGGCTCGACCCTATGGACCTTACCCAGAAAACCTCACCGGGCAAGCTGAATCCCATCACGTGTCGGTTGCGGATCAATCCGTTGCTGTCGGCATGTCTCCGGATGTTTCGGCAGGTACTTCGGCGCGCCCTTCGGCACCACCCTCGGAACGACCCTCGGCACGTCCCTCGGCACGTCCCTCGGCACGTCGCGGTCCGGAGTAGTCGTCGCCGTACGCACCGGGCGCCGGACGGCGCTTCTTCCGCGGCGCCTGGACACCGTGCGCCATCCGCCGGGCGGTCACCAGGAACGCGGTGTGACCCTGCATCCGGTGGCCCGGCCGGACGGCCAGTCCCTCGACGTGCCAGTCGCGCACCAGCGACTCCCAGGCCCGCGGCTCGGTGAACTCGCCATGGGCCCTGAGCGTCTCCACGACCCGGCTCAGCTGGGTCGTGGTGGCGACGTACGCGCAGAACACCCCGCCGGGCGACAAGGCCTCCGCGACGGCGTCCACGCACTCCCAGGGTGCCAGCATGTCGAGGACGACGCGGTCCACGTCCCGCTCGTTCAGCTTCTCGACCAGGTCACCGACCTCGAGCCGCCAGGCCGGGTGCTCGCCGCCGAAGAACCCGGTCACGTTCTTCCGCGCGACCTCGGCGAAGTCCTCCCGGCGCTCGAACGAGACCACCTGCCCGTGGATCCCGACCGCGCGCAGCAGCGCCGTGGTCAGCGCGCCGGAGCCGGCGCCGGCCTCGACCACCTTCGCGCCCGGGAAGATGTCGGCCATGGTGACGATCTGTGCCGTGTCCTTCGGGTAGATCACGGCCGCGCCGCGCGGCATCGAGACCGAGTAGTCGGCCATCAGCGGCCGCAGCGCGAGGTACTCGACCCCGCCCTTGGACTTGATCACGACCGCGTCCGGGCCGTCGATCAGGTCGTCGTGCGCGATCCCGCCCTTGGTGGTGTGGAAGATCTTCCCGCGCTCCAGGAACACCGAGTGCCGGCGGCCCTTGGAGTCCTGCAGGGTGATCCACTCCCCCGCCTGCAACGGGCCGTGGTGGACCCCGGAGTACGCCTGGTCGGGAAAGTCACGCAAGTCAGCCATAAGGCGCTCACCTTAACTTTCCGTCAGCTGCCCGGGGCAACCCAGGTGGATCGCTCAACGGCCGCGGAAGGCGCGCTCGATGTCAGCGGTCGCGAGGACGCCGTAGACCGAGCCGCCGGCGTCGAGCACCAGGTACTCCGAGGCGGGGTGCTCGCGGAGCGTCTTCAGGATCTCCTCGCCGGTGTCGTTCACGCCGATGATGTGGCCCGCGCCGATCCGGGTCGCGACCTCGCTGACGTTGGTCCACGGGCGCTGGTTCTGCGCCACCGCGGCGACCGCGGACTCCGACACCAGCGCGTGCGGCCGGCCCTCGCCGTCGATCACCACGACCGCCCCGGCGTCGGCTTCGCCCGCCAGCCGGACGGCCTCCGAGATCGGCGTACCGGAGTGGACGGCGATCGCGCGCCGGGCCAGCGTACGGACCTGCAGGGCGGGCAGCTTGCGCTTCAGCCGCGCCTGCATGAGGGACGCGGTCGACCCCATCCAGAGGAAGAACCCGACCGCGAGCGCGATCACGAAGTCGATCAGTGTCGGCTGCCTGCCCCAGATCTCCTCGAGCAGGAGCGGCGCGGCCAGCACCGTGATCGCGAGCAGCCGGCCGGCCCAGGCGGCCACGATGGTGCCAGTGTGCATGTTGCCGGTGGCCTTCCAGACCGCCGCGCGCAGCACCCAGCCGCCGTCCAGCGGGAGACCGGGCAGCAGGTTGGTCACGCCGACGATGAGGTTGGCGACCCCGAGCTCCCAGAGGGCGACGTACGCGACCCCTTCGTCGAATGCGCGCGAGCCCAGGTACGCCGCGCCGCCGATCACCAGGGACGCGATCGGGCCGACCACCGAGACGGCGAATTCCTCGAGTGGTGACTTCCGCTCGCCCTCGATGTGTGTGCCGGCCGCGAAGAAGCCGAGGTTGATCTCGGACACCCCGATGCCGAACCGCATCGCCATCAGGGCATGCGCGAGCTCGTGCACCAGGATCGACAGCGTGAACGCGACCACGAACGCGAACGCGGCCAGGTAGCGCCAGCTGCCCAGGTCGGGGAACTGCTGCCCGATGATCGCGGCGAACCCGATCGCCAGCAGCATCGCGACCGGCAGCCAGGTGAAGCGCATCGTGAGCCGGATCCCGCGGACACGGCCGAGGACCCAGGTACCGGGCGGCGGTGGGCCGGCCGGCTGGGCGGGGCTCTGGGGTTCTCGCGGTTCTGGCATCGACCCAACGCTACTTGCCCGGCGGTAACTCCGTGCTACCTACCCGGCATCCGCAGGCCAACGGCCCGCCAACCTCGTCCGTCACACCCCGACGTTCAGCTTCGCGACGTACCCGCTGCCGACGTCGCCGGTGACGGTGGCGAGCTGGTGTACGCCGTCGTCCTCGCCGAACACGTTGTCGTCCTCGAGCGACGTCCGCTGCATGTTGTCCGCGCTGCCGTCGTACCCGTCGGTGGCGTACACGCTGTCGCAGACGGCCTTCGGGAACGCGAGCTGCGAGGTCGCGCTGATCTTGCCGGCCGCGGTCGCCTCGGACAGGCTCGCGTACACCTCGAAGTGGATGTGCGGCCAGCGGCCCATGTACGCCGCCGGGAAGATCGAGGTGAAGGTGACCTTGCCGTTCGCGTCCGCGGCCTGGACGCCGCGCAGGTAGTTCTCCTCGGTGGCACCGTCGGAGTAGAGCGAGTACCGGCCCTGCGCGTCGCAGTGCCACAGGTAGACGGCCGCGCCGGCCAGTGGGGTGTCCTTCGCGGCGTCCAGGACGGTGAGCTCGACGGTCAGCGGTACGCCGGTTGCGACGCCGGACGCGGAGCCGAAGGACCGGGTGATGTCCTTGCGGACGATGCCGGACTCGGTCAGCACGTTCGGGCCGTTGGAGCCGTCGCCGGGGTACGGGCCGGCGGTCTCGTCGGGGATCTCGTCGACGTCGGTGCTGGTCGTCGTTCTGGCCGAGGGGGTGGTGGACGTGGTGGACGGGCTCGGTGTGGTCTGGCCGGTGGTCGCTGTGTCGGTCGCCTGTCCCGGCTCGTCGGCCGAGCAGCCGGTGACCGCGACGAGGCCGGCGCCGGCGAACAGGCCGAGGAAGCGGCGGCGGTGGAGGGTCCGCAGGTCGTGGTCCAGGCCCAGGTCGTGTTCCGGGGGTGGTTTCGGTGGTGGCGTCATGGGACCAGCGTGGCAAGCCGGGCCGATGGTCTGCCGAAAGCCGGCTGGGAGTTTGCTGGGAGGTTTTCCACAGGCCCGGGGTGTGGGCACGCGAAGTGTCGGTCGTCTCGCCTAGGGTTCATGGCATGAGCGTCGCAGTGCAGGCCGATCCGCATGTGCATCCGCGTGGGGCGTTGTCGCCGTCCCGGGCCGCGGATTTCATGAGCTGCCCGCTCAAGTACCGGTTCCGCGTGATCGACCGGTTGCCGGAGAAGCCGTCGGCGGCGGCCGTGCGCGGCACCGTGGTCCACGCCGTGCTGGAGCGGTTGTTCGACCTGCCGCGCGGTCAGCGGACCCTGGAGCACGCGGCCGAGATGCTCGAGCCGCAGTGGCAGCAGGTGCTGGCCGCCGAGCCCGAGGTCGCGCAACTGTTCGCCGAGGACGCTAGCGGTGAGGAGCTGGCGAGCTGGCTGGCCGAGGCCCACCAGCTGCTCGGCAAGTACTTCACGCTGGAGGACCCGAACGCGCTGGAGCCCGCCGAGCGGGAGCTGTACGTCGAGACCGAGCTCGACTCGGGCCTCGTCCTGCGCGGGTACGTCGACCGCCTCGACGTCGCGCCGACCGGCGAGATCCGCGTGGTCGACTACAAGACCGGTCGCTCGCCGTCGGAGTTCTTCGAGGCGAAGGCGTTGTTCCAGATGAAGTTCTACGCGCTGGTGCTCTGGCGGCTGCGCGGCGTCGTACCGGCGATGCTGCAGCTGGTGTACCTGGGCAACGGCGAGATCGTCCGGTACGTTCCGGACGAGGCCGATCTGCGCGCTTGTGAACGCAAGGTCTCGGCGCTGTGGACGGCGATCACCCGCGCCCTCGAGTCCGGCGACTGGCGCCCGAGCCCGGGCCCCCTGTGCGAGTGGTGCGACCACAAACCCCTCTGCCCCGCCTGGGGCGGCACACCCCCACCCCTCCCCACCCGCTCGGTCGAGGAAGTCGCCGCCGAGTCCGCCGGCGTAGACCTCGTAAGCGTCGACGGCTGAGGTAGAAGCAGCCCACGCGTGCTGCGCGGCCGCTCCTGCGTCGCGTCCGCTCCGCGCGCTCCCTCCCACCCACGGGCTACCGCCGATGCAGCTTCTTCCCGGCTGCCGCCGGGATGCGGGCTTAGCGCCCGAGCTCGTCCGTGGACGGACCGCCCGTCCCACGAATACCTCGCGTACTGCACGCTTGCCACGGTCTCGTGTTGGTAGCCGCCGTCAGGTGTGCCGACTGCGTGCGACCACGGCGACCAGCCGCCTCGGGCGGTTGTCGCCCTCCCCCGCGGTAGTCCAGGACTTTGCGCCAGCGATTTCACCGAGGCGCGGTCGTGCTGTACGGCAGACGGTCCGCCGACGAGACCGGGCGATCAGCCCGCATCCCGGCGACAGCCGGGTAGCAAGATGCATCGGCGGTAGCCCGGGGTGGGAGGGAGCGCGCGGAGCGGACGCGACGCAGGAGCGGCCGCGAAGCACGCGGGGGGTTCCCCGGACAGCACGCGAGGGCTTGAACAGGTTGTCGGGGGCTGGCACCTGTTATTTCCTGTGCACGGTCTCCGTGGGGTGGGTGAGGGCCCGGTTCGTGGGTTGGGGCCTGGGGGGTGGGCGGGGAGGAACCGGGGGTGGATAGCGTTCGTCGCATGAGCGTGGTGGTTCGGGCGGTGGGGTTGTGGAAGCGGTACGGCGGCGGGTCGACGCGGGTGGATGCGCTGGCCGGGGTGAGTGCCGAGTTCGGGCAAGGGCGGTTCACCGCGATCATGGGGCCGTCGGGCTCGGGGAAGTCGACGCTGCTGCATTGTCTGGCCGGGCTGGACGCGCCGTCCGAGGGGCAGGTGTACTTCGGCGACCTCGACATCACGCGGTTGCCGGAGAAGCAGTTGACGCACCTGCGCCGGGATCGGATCGGGTTCGTGTTCCAGGCGTTCAACCTGGTCCCGACCCTGACCGCGCTCGAGAACATTACGCTCCCCCTCGACCTCGCCGGCCGCAAACCCGACCAGGACTGGCTCGACACCGTCATCGAGACCATCGGCCTGAAGGACCGCCTCGGCCACAAGCCCTCCGAGCTCTCCGGTGGGCAGCAGCAGCGGGTCGCGTGTGCTCGCGCGCTCGCGTCCCGGCCGGATGTGGTGTTCGCGGACGAGCCGACCGGCAACCTGGACTCGCGCTCGTCGGCCGACGTACTCGCCTTCCTGCACCGGTCCGTCCGTGATTTCGGGCAGACCGTGGTCATGGTCACCCACGATCCGACGGCCGCAGCGTACGCTGACCGCGTCCTGTTCCTCGCCGACGGTGAGCTGCGGTCGGAGTTGCTCGATCCGACGGCGGAGTCCGTGCTCGACACCATGAAGCAGCTCGACGCGACCGCGCCCGCGGCCGGCTGATGTTCAGGCTGGGTCTCCGGTCGGTCCTGGCGCACCGGCTGCGGTTCGTGCTCTGCACGGTCGCGGTGCTGCTCGGGATCGCCTTCGTCGGCGGCGCGATGGTCTTCACCGACACGCTGTCGGCCGCGCTGAAGAAGAACTTCTCGGGCGGTACGGCGGACCTCACGGTCACCCCGGTCGACCCGGTCGGCGCCGACACGGGCCGGCCGGCGACGCTGACGTCCGACACGGTCGAGCGCGTCGCCGCCGTCCCCGGGGTGGCCGCCGCCAACCCGGAGTTGCTGGTCCGCGACGTCCAGGTCCTCGCCGCCGACGGGAAACCGGCCGAGACGTACGGCCTGCCGACGTACGGCGGCGCGTGGCCCCGGGACGCGCGGACCGCACCCTTCCGGCTGCTCGACGGGCGGCCGCCGTGGGGTGGGGCGCAGCTGGCCCTCGACCAGGCGACCGCGTCCCGCGAGGGGTACGTCGTCGGCGACCAGGTCCGCGTGGTCACCGCGACGCAGGCCGTCACCGCCGAGCTGACCGCGATCACCAGCCCACCGCTGTCCGGTCCGGCCGCGGGCTCGGGCCTGGTCACCTTCGACCCGGCCACCGCACAACTGCTTCTCCTCGGCGAGCCCGGCTGGACGTCGATCGGCGTCGCCCTGACCGCCGGATCGGATCCCGGGACCGTCCGCCAGGCGATCGCCACCGCGATCGGCGACGGGGTCGACGTACGGACGGCCGAGCAGGTGAAGTCCGACGGCGAGAACGCGCTCGACGATGCGTTCGCCGGCTACAGCACGGTCCTGGTGCTGTTCGCCGGGCTCGCGCTGTTCGTCGGCGCGTTCCTGATCGTCAACACGTTCGCGATGCTGGTCGCGCAGCGGTCCCGCGAGCTGGCCATGCTTCGCGCGATCGGCGCCTCCCGCGGACAGGTCACCGCCTCCGTCCTCGCCGAGGCCCTGCTGATCGGCGCGATCGGCTCGACGCTCGGTCTGCTGCTCGGCATCGGGGTCGCCGCCGGCATCCGGTTCCTCTACCGCTGGCTCGACCTGTCGATCCCCGACGCGGCGCTGCAGGTCCGCCCGGCCACGGTCGTCGCCTGCTATCTCATCGGCATCGGCGTCACGGTCGCGGCGGCGTACCCGGCGGCCCGGCGCGCCGGCAAGCTCCCGCCGATGGCCGCGCTGCGCGACGACGTGGCGCTGCCCGAACGATCCCTGCTCGTCCGCCTGCTCATCGGCGGTTTCATGCTGCTGATGGCGGTCGTGCTGTACCTGATCGGCCTGCAGGCCCAGGGCCTGCCGGGCGCGCTTCTGCTCGCGTTCGCGGCCGCGATCACGCTGCTCGGCATCGTGATGACCAGTCCGCTGATCAGCCGGTACGCCGTTCGCGCGCTGCTGTGGCCGTTCGGCCGCAAGGCGCCGGTCACCCTCGGCCGGCGCAACGCCGAGCGCAACCCGCGCCGTACGTCGGCCACCGCGTCGGCGCTGATGATCTCGGTCGCCCTGATCAGCGGCCTGCTGGTGATCGCCGCCTCCGCCAAGGCCTCGATCGAGCGGAACATCACCGACGCGATCGGTACGTCGGAGCTCGTCATCAGCTCCGAGGATCCGGCCACGTTCAGCCCCGCGATCGCCGACCGGGTCGCAAAGGTCGCCGGCGTCGAATCGGTCCACCGCGTCCGCCAGCAGCAAGGCAAGGTCGGTGACACCACGGTCCAGATCAGCGGCGTCAGCGACGGCACCCTCGACGGCCCGATCACCACGAAGCTCGAGTCCGGTTCCCTCGACGGACTCCGTCAAGGACAGGCGGTCCTCCCCCGCACCCTGGCCAAGACGCTCGACCTGACGACCGGCGAGACGTTCGAACTGACCACGACCACCGGCAAGCACCAACTCACCGTGGCCGGCATCCTCGCCCCGAACCGCCAGCTCAACGCGATCGTCCTCGCGTTGCCGACGTACGACGCGCTCGGCGGCGCCCCCACCGACGCGGTCCTGTACGTCGACGGAGCGGCCCCGGCCGAGGCGATCCTCGCGGAGCTGAAGGACTACCCGACGATCCAGGTCCGCGACCAGCAGGCGTACGTCGCGACCGCGCGCGGACCGGTGAACGTGGCGCTCGGCGTGATCGGGATGCTGCTCGCGCTGGCGATCCTGATCGCCATCCTCGGCATCGTCAACACGCTCGCGCTCGGGGTGGTCGAGCGGACCCGCGAGATCGGGCTGCTGCGGGCGATCGGGATGGACCGGCCGCAGCTGAGCCGGATGCTGCAGGTCGAGTCGATCGCGATCTCGCTGCTCGGCGCGCTGCTCGGGCTGACAATCGGTGTCGTGTTCGCGGCGTCGGTGCAACGTGTCATGGTCGGCAACGGACTGAGCGTGCTCGACGTACCGGTCCTGCAACTGCTCGTCGCCGTACTGCTCGCCGGAGTCGTAGGCGTCCTCGCGGCCGTCTGGCCGTCCCGCCGGGCCGCCCGCCTGGACGTACTGCGGGCGATCGCGACCGAGTAACGCCCGTGCGGCGAACTGAAGAAATGCGGACGAATCACCGATAGCCTGCGGGTGTGCCGGGCACTGTGCAGTCCATCGAGCGGGCTGCCGCTGTGCTGCGACTGCTCGCGGCCGCACCCGACGGGCTCGGGGTCGCCGACCTCGGCAACGCGCTCGGGCTGGCGAAGCCGACCGTGCACGGAATCCTGCGGACCCTGCACCAGGTCGGGTTCGTCGAGCAGGACCACAGCGGCGCGCACTACCACCTGAGCGACGCCTTCGGCCGGCTCGGAGACACCTACCTGGACCCGAACGAGCTCCGCAGCCGAGCGATCAACTGGGCCGACTCGCTCGCCTCCCGCAGCGGCGAGGTGGTCCGCGTCGGCCGCCTGGTCGAGGGCAAGCTCGTCGTCGTCCACCACGTCTTCCGCCCGGACGACAGCGACCAGGACCTCGACGTCGGTACGACGCTCCCGCCGCACGCCTGCGCCCTCGGCAAGGCCGTGCTGGCGTTCGACACCAGCGGCGCCGCCCGCGTGCCGAAGCTGGAGGCCTACACCACCCGGACGATCGTCGACCCGGCCCGACTGGCCGAGGAGCTCGCCGGGATCCGGGCCACCGGCTGGGCCGGTGAGCGCGAGGAGTACATCGTCGAGATGGCCAGCATCGCGGCGCCGATCCGGGGGCTCGGCGGGCTCGTGGTCGGCGCGGTCGGCACGACCGGCCGGATCGAGCGGATCTGCGACAGCCGGCTGCGGTATCGGCCGGACCTGGTCAGCATGGTCCGGGCGACCGCCGAGGCCATCGGGCGGGATCTGCGGGAGGACAACTGATGCTTCGGGGGTGGCGTCATGGCTGAGCAGTTCGTGGCGGCGGTGGACCAGGGGACCAACTCGTCGCGGTGCATCCTGTTCGACCGGCGCGGCCGGCTGGTGTCGGTCGCGCAGCGGGAGCACCGGCAGCTGTTCCCGCGGCCGGGCTGGGTGGAGCACGACGCGACCGAGATCTGGCGGAACGTGACCAGGGTCGTTCCGGCCGCGGTCCGGCAGATCGGCGCGGCACCGTCCCAGATCGTTGCCATCGGCATCGCGAACCAGCGGGAGACCAGCCTGCTCTGGGACCGCTGGACCGGACAGCCGATCGGCCACGCGGTGGTCTGGCAGGACACCCGGACCGACCGCCTGGTCACCGAGCTCGCCGGCGACGAGGGCCCGGACCGGTACGCGGACCTGTGCGGGCTGCCGCTGACGACGTACTTCAGCGCGCCGCGGATCCGGTGGATGCTCGACCACACTCCCGGGCTGCGGCAGCGGGCCGAGCGTGGCGAGGTGCTGTTCGGCACGATGGAGACCTGGCTGATCTGGAACTTCACCGGCGGCGTGAACGGCGGGCTGCACGTCACCGACGTGACGAACGCCAGCCGGACGATGCTGATGAACATCGAGACCCTGCAGTGGGACGAGACGCTGTTGCAAGCGTTCGACGTACCGCGGGCGATCCTGCCGGAGATCCGGCCGTCGTCGGGGGTGTTCGGCGTGGCCACCGACGTACTGCCGGGGGTCCGGATCGGGGCCGCACTCGGCGACCAGCAGGCCGCGCTGTTCGGGCAGACCTGTTTCAGTGCGGGTGAGGCGAAGTGCACGTACGGCACCGGGTCGTTCCTGCTGCTGCACACCGGGCAGGAGATCGTCCGGTCGAAGCACGGCATGCTGACGACCGTCGCCTACCAGATCGGGTCCGAGCCGGCGTCGTACGCGCTCGAGGGCTCGATGGCGGTCACCGGGTCGCTGGTGCAGTGGTTCCGCGACGGGCTCGGGCTGATCCACACCGCGGCCGAGATCGAGACACTCGCCCGGACTGTCGAGGACAACGGCGGGGCGTACATCGTGCCGGCGTTCTCCGGCCTGTTCGCGCCGCACTGGCGCAGCGAGGCGCGCGGCGTGATCGCCGGGCTGACCGGCTACATCACCAAGGGCCACCTGGCCAGGGCGGTGCTGGAGGCGACCGGGTTCCAGACGCTCGAGGTGGTCGACGCGATGAACGCCGACTCCGGGATCGAGCTGACCGCGCTGAAGGTCGACGGCGGGATGACGGCGAACAACCTGCTGATGCAGTTCCTCGCCGACCTGCTCGACGTCCGCGTGGTGCGTCCGATGGTCACCGAGACGGTCTCACTGGGCGCGGCGTACGCGGCCGGCCTGGCGGTCGGCTACTGGCCCGATCTGGAAGGCCTGCGCAGCAACTGGCACCGAGCCGGCCAGTGGGTCCCCCACCTGGACCCCGCCACCCGCGCCCGCGAGTACGAGAACTGGAAGTCCGCCGTCCAACGCACCTTCAACTGGATCCGCCCCGAGGACAGGCCGTAGGTCACATCGCGGCCGGCGCCGGACGCCAGCGTCCGCGGAGGAGTTGCACGCTGATGAAGATCGTCCACAGCCAGTAGAGCGCGTACGGGACCAGCCAGATCGACGTCGTCCAGAACGCCCGGCCGAGGACGAATCCGGCCGCCGCGACCAGCGCCACCCAGCCGAGCCAGGCCGGCAGCACGCGCGACGACAGGATGATCCAGCCCGCGGCGAGCAGGAAACTGGCCAGCGCGAGCCAGGCGCTCGCGAAGCCCAGGTTGCCGTCGTCGTACGCCAGCCGGGCCACCTGCGGATCCAGCCCCTCGTCGGCCCGGATCCCGGCCAGATCCCACCCCGGGCGCATCACCAGGACGACGAACACCAGCCCCGACCCGAGCGCCGCCGCCGACCGCCAGGCCGGCATTCCCTCGGCGGACCGGAGCACCGCCCAGAACCCGGCGAAGAACCACAGCAGCGCGAGTACGGCGACCAGCCCGAGGAACGAGCCGATCGGGTAGAGCGTGTCGTTCCGGGTCTCGAAGAAGCCCAGGATCTCCTCGCCGGACGCGTCGAACGCCGGCTCTCCGCCACCGATCTGCACCAGCGCCTGACTGACGGCCACCAGGACGAACCCGGTCACCCCGGCGACCCCCGTCGTGACGGACATCGTCCGCCACTGCCTGCTCGTTGCGTCCAGCCCCGTCCCCACCATCGGCCCTCCCCCGGCTCACTTCGAGTAAGCCACGGGAGGGCGGACCCGTCCAGGGCCGGGCCCTAGGCCGGGGAGACGATGTCGGGGGCTTCGAGGCGGACCTTGTCGGCGGACTCGTCGTCGGGCTGGTCCTGGGAGTCGCGTTCGGACTGGACCCGGCGGAGGTAGAACGACACCTCGCGCTCGATCGTCGCCTCGTCCCAGCCGAGGATCGGGGCCACCAGCCGGGCCGCCGCCTCGGCCGCGCCGGCGCCGCGGTCCCAGGCCTCGATGGAGATCCGGGTCCGCCGGGCCAGGATGTCGTCGAGGTGCCGGGCGCCCTCGGCCGAGGCGGCGTACACGATCTCGGCCTTCAGGTAGTCCTGCGTGCCGGGCAGCTGCTCGCCGAGCGACGGGTCCTTGGCGACCAGGTCGAGGACCTCGTCGATCAGGGCGCCGTACCGGTTGAGCAGGTGCTCGATCCGCGCGACGTGCAGCCCGGAGCGCTGGGCGATCAGGTGCCGCTGGTTCCACAGCGCGTGGTAGCCGTCGGCACCGACCAGCGGGATGTTCTTGGTGGTGCACTTCGGCACCCGCCCGTCGAGGGCGTTGGCGACCGCGTCGATGGCGTCCTTGGCCATCACCCGGTACGTCGTGTACTTGCCGCCGGCAACCACCACGAGACCGGGCGCGGCGTGTGCGACCACGTGCTCGCGGGACAGCTTCGACGTACTCTCCGACTCACCGGCGAGCAGCGGGCGGAGGCCGGCGTACACGCCCTCGACGTCCTCGCGGGTGAGCGGCGTGTTCAGGACGGCGTTCACGTGGTCGAGCAGGTACTCGATGTCCTTGCTGGTCGCGGCCGGGTGCGCCTTGTCGAGGTCCCAGTCGGTGTCCGTGGTGCCGATCAGCCAGTGCCGGCCCCACGGGATGACGAACAGCACGGACTTCTCGGTCCGCAGGATCATCCCGGTGCTGGACTGGATCCGGTCCTTCGGGACGACCAGGTGGATCCCCTTCGAGGCGCGGACGTGGTACTGACCGCGCTCGCCGACCATCGCCTGGGTGTCATCGGTCCAGACGCCGGTCGCGTTCACCACCTGCTTGGCCCGGACCTCGAACTCGCGCCCGCTCTCCAGGTCCTTGGCCTGCACCCCGGTCACCCGCTCGCCCTGCCGCAGGAAGCCGGTGACCTTGACCCGGTTCGCCACCAACGCGCCGTACGACGCCGCCGTCCGGGCCAGCTCCATCGTGTGCCGGGCGTCGTCGACCTGGGCGTCGTAGTACTGGATCGCGCCGACCAGGGCCGACTTCTTCAGGCTCGGCACCAGCCGCATCGCGCCGCGCCGGGTCAGGTGGCGGTGGATCGGGAGCCCGGCGCCGTGGCCCGAGCTGACCGCCATGCCGTCGTACATGGCGACGCCGGCGCCGGCGTAGAACCGCTCCCACCAGCGGTGCTGGAGCGGGTAGAGGAACGGCACCGGCTTCACCAGGTGCGGTGCCAGGCGTTGCAGGAGCAACCCGCGCTCCTGCAACGCCTCGTGCACCAGCCGGAAGTCCAGCATCTCCAGGTAGCGCAGTCCGCCGTGGACCAACTTGCTGGACCGGCTGGAGGTGCCGCTCGCGAAGTCGCGCGCCTCCAGCAGTCCGGTGGTCAGGCCCCGGGTCGCGGCGTCGAGGGCCGAGCCGGTGCCGACCACCCCGCCACCGATCACCAGGACGTCCAGTTCCCGGCCGTCGGCCATCGCGTCGATGGCCTCGGTCCTCGCTTGCGGTGACAGAGCCACTGCGCCCACTGTGCTGTTCCTTCCGGTTTGTTCCGCTTGCTCTTACTGCTGACTGCTCAGTCGACGTCGACCCAGTCGAGCGTCCGCTGGACGGCCTTCTGCCAGCCGGCGTACCCCTTGGCCCGGGCGTCGTCGTCCCACTGCGGCTCCCACCGCTTGTCCTCGTTCCAGTTCTGCACCAGTTCGTCCTTGGTCTTCCAGAAGCCGACGGCCAGGCCGGCCGCGTACGCCGCCCCGAGCGCGGTGGTCTCCGCGACGACCGGCTTGCTCACCGGTACCCCGAGGATGTCCGCCTGCATCTGCATGCACAGCTCGTTCGCGGTGACGCCGCCGTCCACCTTCAGCACGTCCAGCGTGACCCCGGAGTCCTTCTCCATCGCGTCCGCGACGTCCTTGCTCTGGTAGCAGATCGCTTCCAGTGTTGCTCGCGCCAGGTGAGCGTTGGTGTTGTACCGGGACAGCCCGACGATCGCGCCGCGGGCGTCCGAGCGCCAGTACGGCGCGAACAGGCCGGAGAACGCCGGGACGAAGTACACCCCGCCGTTGTCCTGGACCTGCCGGGCCAGCGTCTCGGTCTCGCTCGCACCGGAGATGATGCCGAGCTGGTCCCGCAGCCACTGGACCGCCGACCCGGTGACCGCGATCGAGCCCTCGAGCGCGTACACCGGCGCCTCGTCGCCGAACTTGTAGCACATCGTGCTGAGCAGGCCGGCCTTCGACCGGACCAGCTCGGTGCCGGTGTTCAGCAGCATGAAGTTACCGGTGCCGTAGGTGTTCTTGGCCTCGCCCGGGTTGAAGCAGACCTGGCCCACGGTGGCCGCCTGCTGGTCGCCCAGGTCGCCGGTCAGCGGAACCACACCGCCCACCGGTCCGTTCGCCAGCGTCTCGCCGTACTTGTTCGGGTCCGACGACGGCCGGATCTCCGGCAGCATCGACCGCGGGATGTTGAAGAACGAGATCAGCTCGTCGTCCCAGTCGAGCGTCTCCAGGTTCATCAGCATGGTCCGGCTGGCGTTCGTCACGTCGGTGATGTGCACCCCGCCGTCGGTCCCGCCGGTGAGGTTCCAGAGCAGCCAGGTGTCGGTGTTGCCGAACACGGCGTCACCGGCCTCGGCGGCCTCCCGGACCCCGTCGACGTTCTCCAGGATCCACTGCACCTTCCCGGCCGAGAAGTACGTCGCCGGCGGCAGGCCGGCCTTCTGCCGGATCACGTCGCCCTTGCCCTCGCGTTCGAGGGCGGACGCGATCCGGTCGGTCCGGGTGTCCTGCCAGACGATCGCGTTGTAGTACGGCCGCCCGGTCTTGCGGTTCCAGACCACCGCGGTCTCCCGCTGGTTGGTGATCCCGAGCGCGGCCAGGTCGCTGGCCTGCAACCCCTTCGCGTTCATCGCGGTCCGGATGACCGAGCTGGTCCGCTCCCAGATCTCCACCGGGTTGTGCTCCACCCAGCCGGCCTGGGGCAGGATCTGCTCGTGCTCCAGCTGGTGGATGCCCACCTCGTTGCCGGAGTGGTCGAAGATCATGAAGCGGGTGCTCGTGGTGCCCTGGTCGACGGCACCGACGAAGTCAGCCATGGAAGGTCCTCTCCTCACAGGAAGTCGTGCTCATGTCGCGGTCTCCTCGGGGATCCGGCCGGGCTCCTCCTCCTCGTCCGCGATCGGCAGGTTGCGGCCGACGAGCAGCTCGTACAGCAGCGCGCCGACCAGGGCGCCGAGGATCGGTGCCACGATCGGCACCCAGAAATACAGATCCCCGAACTGATCCCTGAAGGCCCCTCCGTACCCGGTGAAGAAGGAGGCCAGCCGGGGCCCGAAGTCACGGGCCGGGTTGATCGCGTAGCCCGCGTTGGTGCCCCACGCCATGCCGATGCCGACGACCACGAGGCCGACGATGAACGGCGCCAGGTTCGCGGCCGGGGACGTGTTGCGCAGGTCGACGATCGCCAGGATCAGGAACATCAGGATCGCCGTACCGATGATCTGGTCCCGGAAGCCGCCCCACATGTCGACGCCGAGATCCATGCTGCCGTTGCCCGGCAGGGTCGAGAACACGCCCTGGCTCTTGATCGTGAGGCCGGGATCGAACTTGTTCAGCGCCTCGGTGTAGTTCCAGCGGACCACCAGAGCCGCCGCGAACGCGCCGAGGAACTGGGCCACCGAGTACGGCAGCACCTTCTTCCAGCTGAACCCGCGGAACGCCGCCAGCGCGATCGTCACCGCCGGATTCAGGTGCGCACCGGTCATCCGGCCCGCCGTGTAGATCCCCATCGTGACGCCGATTCCCCACGCCCACGCGATGGAATCGTGGTCCCCGAGTCCCTCCCCGCCGGCCACCACCTGCGCCACCACACCGCAGCCGAACAGGATCAGGATGAACGTGCCCGCGAACTCGGCGGAACACTCCCCCAGAAGGGTCTTCGCTTTGACCGCTTCGGTCGTAGCCATGCCTTAGCCTCCCTTCCACACCGTGACGACCACGGCTGGCTGGAATGTAGGAGCGATTCCGGGGCGAGACAACGGAAGGCGTTCGACATTGTCGAACGGCCCGGACGGCAGCCAACGGTTGAGCCCTGTCATCGCGTCCAGGCAGGTAGACGGTACCTACGCCGAGGGGGGTCCAGTGACGGGTTTCGCCGAGTTCGCCCGCGGGCGGCACGGTGCGCTCTACCGCTACGCCTACCTGCTCGCCGGCGACCGCGGCCTGGCCGAGGACCTCGTGCAGGAGGGCCTGGTCAAGACGTACGTCGCCTGGCGGCGGCTCCGCGATCCCGGAGCCGCCGAGGCCTACGCTCGGCGCGTGATCACGACCACCGCGATCACGTGGTGGCGGCGGAAGGCCTGGCACGCCGAGCGGCCGAACGACGACCTGCCGGAGCGGCCGGCGCCGTCCGACGACAGCACGTCCCGGCTGTGGCTGTGGCACGAGCTCCAGCAACTGCCGCCGAAGCAACGTGCGGCGGTGGTCCTCCGGTACTACGAGGACCTCACCGAACCCCAGACCGCGGAGATCCTCAACTGCTCCGTCGGCACCGTCAAGAGCCAGGTCTCGGCCGCCCTGAAGAAGCTCCGCACCCGCCTCGGCGACGACATCCCCCTCCCGGACAAGGCAGGAACCACGCCATGACCGACCTCCTCAAGCGCACCCTCACCGAGCAGGCGCAGTCCGCCGAGCCGCCCGCGCTCGACCTGGACGGCATCGTCGCGGCCGGTGACCGCCGGATCAGCCGCCGCCGGTTCACCGCCGTGCTCGGCGGTGGCGTCCTCGGCGCCGCCGCGATCGCCGGGGGCGTCTCGGTCGGCCGTTCGATCGACCGCCGTCCGGTTCCCACCCCCTTCACCGAACGCCGGCCGACGTACGCCGTCGGCAGCGAGATCCACTACGGACAGGAGGTCGTCTCGGTCGCCCCACACCAGGTGACCGCGTTCGTCCAGACCGACGCCGGCTTCGTCTTCCTGGACCGCGAGAACAACATCCGGGTCGCCGACGGAACCGGCGTACGGTCACTCGGCAAGAACACCTGGAGCCTCACCGCCGATGACCGGGGCACCCTGGTCGGCTGGGTCGAAGGCTTCGACAACCACGGCGAGTCGGTCGTGTACGACGTCGCCGCCGGGCGCGAGGTGGTCCGGACGGCGATCGGCAACGAGTACGGCCCCGGCTCGCTGGCGGTCGGCCCCCGGATCGTCGCGATCGACGGCGACTACGCGTACTTCGGCACGCTGGACGGGCTGTACCGCTGGAACGTCGCGGCGGACAAGGGCGAGCTGATCGCCGACGTCGCGCCGGACGCGGTGCGGACCGTGACCGCCGGCCAGATGGTCTACCAGGTGCCGGACGGGCCGCCGAGGAGCGCCAGCCTGACGATCGGCACGACACCGACCGAAGCCCGGCCCGTGCGGTTCAGCGGACACCAGGCGTTCCTCTCCCCCGCGGCGAAGTACGTCGTGACCGCGCCGGACGACGTACGTCTCGGAATCCAGCCGAGCTGGGCCGACCTGCAGATCTTCGACGTCGCCGGCCGCAACGTCCGTACGCCGGAGGCCTACCAGACCCTGGTCTTCGGGCAGTGGCTCGACGAGGAGACCTTCACGGCGGCCGGTGAGCGCCGAGCGGAGCCGTCCGGACCGGCCGATCTCCTGAAATGCTCCGTGCGCACGGGCGCCTGCGAGGTCGTGGCGCACGGCTTCTCGACGTTCACCTTCAGTCAGACCCCGCCGCGCATCACGCCGTTCGCACTCCCGACCGGCAGTCCGGTGCGCGACCTGTACTGACCTCAGGCCTTCGGGTCCTCCTTGGCCGCGGCCTGGGCGGTCGCCTCCTGCTCCGCAGAAGCGTTCTCCGGGAAGTGGCAGGCGCTGCGGTGCCCGGGCGCCAGCTCGACCAGCGGCGGCTCGACCACCCGGCAGATCTCCTGCGCCTTCCAGCAGCGGGTGTGGAAGCGGCAGGCGGGCGGCGGGTTGATCGGGCTGGGAACGTCACCCTGCAGGCGGATGCGCTCCTGCTTGGCCTTGCGCTTGGTGTCCGGGATCGGGACGGCCGACAGCAGCGCCACGGTGTACGGGTGCATCGGCTTCTCGTAGAGCGACACCCGGTCGGCGAGCTCGACGATCTTGCCCAGGTACATCACCGCGACCCGGTCCGACACGTGCCGGACGACGGACAGGTCGTGCGCGATCATCACGTACGTCAGGTCGAACTCGCTCTGCAGGTCCTCGAGCAGGTTGACGACCTGCGCCTGGATCGACACGTCCAGCGCGGACACCGGCTCGTCGGCCACGATCAGCTTCGGACGTAGCGCGAGCGTCCGGGCGATGCCGATGCGTTGCCGCTGGCCGCCGGAGAACTCGTGCGGGTAGCGGTTGTAGTGCTCCGGGCTCAGGCCGACCAGCTCGAGCAGCTCCTGCACGGCCTTCTTCGTGCCCTGCTCGGTCTTCACGTTCTGCAGCTTGAACGGCGCGCCGACGATCTTGCCGACCGTGTGCCGCGGGTTCAGCGAGCCGTACGGGTCCTGGAAGATCATCTGGACGTCCCGCCGCAGCGGGCGCATCCGGCCCTCGCCGAGGTGGGTGATGTCCTTGCCCTCGAACACGATCCGGCCCGACGTCGGCTCCAGCAGCCGGGTCAACAGGCGGCCCGTGGTGGTCTTGCCGCAGCCGGACTCCCCCACCAGCGACAGGGTCTCGCCGCGCGTGACGTTGAAGGTCAGTCCGTCCACGGCCTGCACGGCGCCGGTCTGGCGCTGCAGCAGTCCCTTGCGGATCGGGAAGTGCTTCACCAGGCCCTCGACGGAGAGCAGCTCCTCGCCGATCTTGGGCTCGATCACGCCGGGGACGCCGGTGGATTCGGTGTTGGCAGTCGTCACAGTCGTCGTCCCGTCACAGCTTCGGCTTGATGTCGGTCTCCCAGGCTTTCCGGCGCTCCTCCGGGGAGAGGTGGCACGCGACCAGGTGGCCGCCGCCGATGTCGAGCAGCTCGGGCCGCTCGGTCTCGCTGGCACCGCCGTTCAGGTGCGCGTAGTTGCAGCGCGGGTTGAACGCGCAGCCCTGCGGCACGTTGATCAGGCTCGGCGGCGTGCCCTTGATCGGGATCAGCCGTTCGCTGCGCTCGCGGTCGATCCGCGGCATCGAGCCGAGCAACCCCCAGGTGTAGGGGTGCTGCGGGCGGTCGAAGATGTCCTCCGCGCTGCTGTACTCGATCGCCCGGCCGGCGTACATCACCTGGATCTCGTCGGCCAGCTCGGCGACCACGCCAAGGTCGTGGGTGATGATGATGACCGCGGAGTTGAACTCGCGCTGCAGGTCCCGGATCAGGTCCAGGATCTGGGCCTGCACGGTCACGTCGAGCGCGGTGGTCGGCTCGTCCGCGATCAGCAGGTCGGGGTCGCAGGACAGCGCCATCGCGATCATCGCGCGCTGCCGCATCCCGCCGGAGAACTGGTGCGGGTAGGCGTCCACGCGCTTGTCCGGCTGCGGGATGCCGACCCGGTCGAGCATCTCGACCGCGTGCTTGCGGGCGACCTGCTTGCTCACCTGGTTGTGCACCCGGTACGCCTCGACGATCTGGTGACCGACCGTGTAGAAGGGGTGCATCGCCGACAGCGGGTCCTGGAAGATCATCGCCATCCGCTTGCCGCGCAGCCGCCGCACCTCCTCGCGGCTGGACGAGATCAGGTCCTGCCCGTCGAGGAAGATCTGCCCGGAGATCCGGGCCACGCCGGGCTTGTGCAGGCCCATGATCGACAGGCTGGTCACGCTCTTGCCGGAGCCGGACTCGCCCACGATGCCGAGGGTCTTGCCGCGCTCGAGCTTGAACGAGATGCCGTCGACGGACTTCACCACGCCGTCGTCGGTCGGGAAGTGCACCTTGAGGTCGCGGACGTCGAGGAACGCCTCACCGCGATCGATCCGCTGGACAGTCTCCGGAGCGTCCTGAGCTGAGACTTGGGGTTCGGTCACGAGATCCGCACTCTCGGGTCGACGATGGCGTACAGGAGGTCGACGATCAGGTTCGCCAGCACGATGAAGAAGGCGGCGATCAGGGTCACGCCGAGCACCTTGGGCAGGTCGTTCGCCCGGAGCGCGATGACGGCGTACTGGCCGAGGCCGGGCAGGGAGAACGTCGTCTCGGTCAGGATGGCGCCGCCCAGCAGCAGGCCGAGGTCGAGACCGAAGATGGTCAGGATCGGCGTCAGGGCGGACCGCAGGCCGTGTTTCATCACCACGGTCCGCTCGGTCAGGCCCTTGGCCCGAGCGGTACGGACGAAGTCCTCGTTCATCGTCTCGAGCATGCCGGCGCGGGTCAGCCGGGCGTACGCCGCGGCGTACAGGAACGCGAGCGTGACCCAGGGCAGGATCAGGTCGTAGGCCCACCACGCCGGGTTGGACGCGTCCATTGGGTTGGTGCCGCCCTGGGCGGTCCAGCCGAGGCCGTAGCTGAAGATCGACAGCGAGAGCAGGCCGGTGAAGAAGATCGGCAGCGAGACACCCGCGAGCGCCACCGACATCAGTGAGCGGTCCAGCACCGACCCGCGTCTGAGCGCGGAGACGATGCCGGTGCCGACGCCGGTGACCAGCCAGATGAACGCCGCGCCGGCCGCCAGCGACGCGGTCACCGGTAGTCGGTCGACGAGATCGGGCCAGACCGGTTGCTGGGTCAGGAACGAGTACCCGAAGCACGGCGCCGGGCAGTGCTCGGTCGCCGGGCCGTAGTTGTACTCCTGACCGGCGAACAGGCCCTTGACGAAGCGGCCGTACTGCACCCAGAGAGGGTCGGTGAAACCGAGCTTGACCGCGGTCTCGTGGATCTGCTCCTGACCCGCGCTCTTGCCGACGTAGCGCGAGGCCAGGTCGTCGGCGGACGCGCCGCCGAGCTTGGGGACCAGGAAGAAGATCGAGAACGTGACGGCCGTGACGATGAAGAGCAGGATCACTGCTCCGATCACCCGGCGGACCAAGTATGCGAACACCGTGCTCGGCGTGGTGGCCGGTGATCACCACGGATCACCGGCCACCGTCAGCCTTCACCTACCTCTGCTGGCGATTTGTTGGTCAGGGCAACCGACGTGCGACTACTTCAGGCCGATCCCCGCGTAGTCGTACATGTTCTGGCTGTCGCTGACGTACACGTTGGCCAGGGTGTCCGGGCGGTACAGCAGGCCCTTGGCCCAGATGCCCGGCAGGACGGCCGCCTGCTCCATGACCTTCTTGTCGACGTCGACCCAGATCTTCTCGCGCTTGGCCTTGTCGGTCTCCTTCAGCGCCTGGTCGATCAGCTGGTCGACCTCGGGGATCCGGACACCCAGGTTGGTGTTACCACCGGTGGCGCGGATGACCCGGCTGTCGACGATCTGGCTCAGGAAGCCGAAGCCGTCCGGCCAGTCAGCACCCCAGCTGTAGACGATCAGGCCGAGGTTGTTGGCCTTCGCGTAGTCCGGCTTGCCGGCGTACAGCTTGGTGTAGTCACCGGTCGGGAAGCCCTTCGGGGTCAGGTTGATGCCGACCCGCTTCAGCGACTGCTGCAGCGACTCCGCGACCGCCTTCTCCTTCGGCCGGTCCGCCCGGTAGGCGATGTTGGTGCTGAAGCCCTGCGGCATGCCACAGGCGGCCAGCGACTTCTTCGCCTCCTCGACGTTGCCGTTCTTGTTCGCCTCGAAGCCGTAGGTGTCGAACTTCTCCGCGCCGGTGACCAGCGGCGGCATCAGGTTCGTCGCGATGTCGCCACCGATCGGGCCGCCGTACGCGCGCTGGTAGCCCTCGTGGTCGGCGGCGTGCAGGATCGCCTTGCGGCAGTCGATGTTGTCCAGCGGCTTGACCTCGCTGTTGAACACCGTGAAGTTCAGCCGCGGCGCCGGCACGTTGTCGGCCTTCGCCTTGAGCTGCGGGTTCGCCAGGATCTTGGCCTGGGTCTCCGCGAGCACACCGGTGCCGGCGATGTCGACGTCGAGGTCACCGGCCTGCAGCCGGTTGTCGATGTCGGGGCCGTTCACGTTGTAGGCGACGGTGATCTTGTCCGGCAGCGCCTTGCGGCCCGAGTTCGGGTCGCTCGCCGGGTCGTACTGGTCGTTGCGGATCAGCGACAGACCCTTGTTCGGGTCGTGGCTCTCGAACTTGTACGGGCCGGTCGCGATCGGGTGCAGCTGGTACTTCGCACCGGTGTCCTTCGCCTGCGGGACCGGCGCGGTGGCCGGCAGCTGGGCGAAGTAGTCGAAGCCGGAGAACGACTTGTTCAGGTTGAAGACGATGGTGTAGTCGTCCGGCGTCTGGATCGCCTTCGCGACCCCGGCCAGCGTCGGGTCCTTGTAGACGCTGTAGCCCTTGGGGATGTCCAGCAGGAAGTCGTTGAAGTACGTCGGGCCGCTCGGCAGCGTCGCCTTGTCCAGCGACCGCGCGACTGCGTACTTGACGTCCTTGGCCTTGACCTCGGTGCCGTCCTCGAACTTGACGCCCTTGCGGATCTTGTAGGTCCAGGTCTTGGCGTCGTTGCTCGGCACACCGGCGGCCTCGGCGAGGTCCGGAACGACCTCCGCGCCTTCCTTGCCCGGGGCCGACTTGAAGACCATCAGCGGCCGGACGTAGTTGCGCACCAGGTTCCAGGACAGACCGTAGTAGGTGTCACCAGGGTCCGTGGAGTCCCACTTCTCGGTGATGGCCATCCGGAGCGTGCCGCCCTTTTTGTCGCTGGGGCTGTAGATCCCCTTGACGGCCGCGTCGAACTCGGCCTGACCCGAGCTCCCGCTACCGGAGCCGCCGGATCCGCCGGAGCCTCCGCTGTCGCTGCCCCCGCAAGCCACCAGGCTCAAGGCGACGGCCGCACTGACGGCTGTTGCCGTCGTGATGCGATTCCATCTCATCTCTTGTTGCACCCCTTTTTTCGTGAGAGCCAGGCTCCCTGGTTGGAGAGAAGTCCTTATCGCGAGCGGGGGTCGAGGGCGTCCCGCAGCCCGTCGCCGAACAGGTTGAACGCCAGCACCGTGACGAAGATCGCCAGCCCGGGCGGAACCAGGAAGAGCGGCTCCACCTGGTACCAGTTCGCGGCGGTGGACAGCATGTCGCCCCAGCTCGCGGTCGGCGGCCGGACGCCGACGCCGAGGTACGACAGCGCCGCCTCGAAGAGCACGTTCGTCGGGATCAGCAGGGTCGCGTACACCAGGATCGGGGCGATCAGGTTCGGCAGCAGCTCGGTGAACAGGATGTACGGCCGGCGCGCGCCGAGACTGCGGGCCGCGTCGACGAACTCGCGTTCCCGCAGCGACAGCGTCTGGCCGCGGATGATCCGGCCGATGTACGGCCAGCTGAAGAAGCCGATGATGAACACGATCAGCGCCACCCGCAGCGCGTCACCGCTCAGCCCGAGCAGGCTGTCCGGGATGGCGCCGACCAGCGCCAGCGCGAACAGCACCAGCGGGAACGCCAGGAAGATGTCCATCAAGCGGCTGATCAGCGTGTCCACCCAGCCGCCGAAGTAGCCGGCGATGATGCCCATCACGGTGCCGATGACGACCGACAGCAGGGTGGCCAGGAACGCGATCAGCAGCGAGATCCGGGCGCCGTACACGATCCGGGCGAAGATGTCGCGGCCGTTGACCGGCTCGATCCCGAACGGGTGGTCCCAGCTGATCCCGTTCCACTTCCCGATCGAGGTCTGCAGCGACGGGTCGACCAGGTCCTGGTGGAAGTCGTTCGGCGTGACCCCGACCAGCTTGCAGATCAGCGGCGCGAAGATCGCGACCAGGATCAGGAACAGCACGATGAAGCCACCGGTGATCGCGACCTTGTCACGCTTCAGCCGCATCCAGGAGATCTGCCACAGCGAGCGGCCCTCGATCTTGCGGACACCCTCGAGTACGGCCTCCGGCTCGGCTGCCGACGATCCCGGCTCGACCTCGAGTGGCGTGCTCACGCGATGAGTTCCCCTGTTTCCTTCGATTCGACCGGCGGCAACCGGTAGTGGCTGCCGCCTTAACCTGCCGCCATTACACGCCGGAGTCAAACGCGGAAAGTGCTGCGTTGCCCGATCGTGATCGTCAGGAAATCGTCCCGTATCGTGGACATTCGGCAGTAAACCACGGCCTCGTACCCACGGTCGCCGGGGCCCTGCGAACCGTTACTGCCATGGCATATTTGTGTCAGCCGGCGATTACAGCCGGAGGCCGGACAGGTACAGGAACGACAACGGATTGACCGCCGGCGCGACGTTCTCCAGATCCTTCCCGGCGACTACCGTGAGTCGTCCCTGCCAGGTCGGGATCACCGGCACCTCCTTGGCCAGCACACCTTGCAGCTGACCCAGCAGCTTCTCGCGCTCGATCCCGTTCTGCTCGGTCGTCTCCTGCTCGAGCAGCGCGGCGGCCGCCGCCGACCGATAGCCGTTGTTCAGCACCGCGCCGGGCCGCACGAACGGCGCGAGGTAGTCGTCGGCGTCCGGGTACTCCGGCAGCCGGCCGTCTTGGTAGAGGTCGTACGCCCCGGCCCGCGTCAGTTGCTGGTACTGCGGCCACTCGGCGCTCCGCAGGGTCACCTTGAACAACCCCGAGGCCTCCAGTTGCCGCTTCAACTCCAGTACTTCGTGCCTCGCGCCGGCGCCGTACTGCAGCGGCGTCCACCCGACCGTCAGCGGCACGGGTACGGCGACGCCCGCCTGCCGGAGGATCGTCGCGGCCGCGGTCTTGTTCGGCTCCTTGTACTCCGACTTGAACGCGTCCACCTGTCCGCCGAAACCGGGTGGGACGAGCGAGTACAGCGGCGTCACCTGGTCGGCGTACGCCTTCTTCGCGATCGCCGGACGGTCGATCAGTTGCGCGACGGCTCGGCGTACGGCGGGTTTGCGCGCCGTCGGCGATTTCAGCTGGAACTGGAAGAACCGGACGGCCGCGTAGTCGGAGGCGACCACCTGGAGCTGGTCGTTCTTGCGGAGCTTGTCCAGCATGCTCGGGCCGAAGCCGTGGAAGGCGAGGTCGGCCTTCCCGGTGGTGATCGCCTGGTAGAGCGCGGTCGAGTCCTTGAGCAGGGTGATCTCGGCACCGTCGTTCTGCGCGCCCCGCGGGCCTTTGTACTTGTCGAATTGCGTCAGCGTGACCGACTGCCCGGGCCGGTAGCCTGCCAGCTGATACGGGCCGCTGCCCATCGCCTTGGTGTCGAGGAGCTTGTTCGGCGGGTAGAACTCCTGGTCCACGATCGAGCCGGCAGTCGTGGTCAGGAGGTACGGCAGCCGGGCGTCGGGGCGCTTCAGGTTGAACACGGCGGTCAGCTCGTCCGGCGTACTCACCGAGGTCAGCGAGGAGAACCACGCGGCCGGTCCGCCGGGGGTCTTCAGGCGCAGCATCCGCTCGAAGCTGTACTTCACGTCCGCGGACGTGAGCTCGTGCCCGTTCGGGAAACTGAGGTCTTCCTTCAGGCTGCACGTGTACGTCGTCGGCGAGTCGAACTGGCAGTCGGCCGCGTCCGGGACCGGTGTGGGCTTGCCGGGCAGGATCGTCAGCAGGGTCTGGTACAGGTTCGCCTGGACCGTCCGCGAGCCGACGTCGTACGGCCCGGCGGGGTCGAGCGAGGCGATCGCGTCGGTGGTCGCGACCCGCACGGTCATCGCCTTCGGGGTCTCGCTGCCCTGGTGCGGCGCCTTGTCGTCCGGATCACCACACCCGGCCAGCGCCACCACGAGCGCGGCCGTCACCGCGACCCGGCACCACGACCCGAACACCATCTCACCCTTCCCCAGCCCACTCACTACCCCGAACAACGCCCCCGAGGGCACCAAGTGACGGTAACGCGTCAGCGGAGCAGAGCGCGCAGTGACTCCGGGCTCAGCGGCTCGAGCGAGTCGACCACGAGCCGCCGCGGCGCCTCCGGGATCGTCACCCACTGCGGTACGGCGACCACGTAGGCGCCGGCCGCCGTGCCCGCCTCGGTGCCGGTGTTCGAGTCCTCGATCACCACGCACCGGGCCGGGTCGACACCGAGCGCCGCGGCCGCCTTCAGGTACGGCTCGGGGTGCGGCTTGCCGTTGACCACCTCGTCACCGGCGACGATCACGTCGAACGGGTCCGCCGGCAGGTGCGTGAGCACCGCGTCGATCATCACCCGGTACGACGCCGACACCAGCGCGCACGGTACGTCGGCCTTGCGCAGCGCCTGCAGCAGCTCGACGGCACCCGGCCGGAACTCGACCTCGCGGTGCAGCGCCTCGACGACGGACCGGAACATCCGCTCGGCCAGCTCCTCGGCGGTGATCCTCCCGTCCGGGATCCGCGCCATCCACACCCGGACGGCGTCCCGCAGGTCGCTGCCGACCAGCTGCATGCAGTCCTCGACGGTCCAGATCACGCCGAGCGAGCCGAGCAGCTCGATCTGCACCTCCGCCCACACCTTCTCGGAGTCGACCAATGTCCCGTCCATGTCCCACAACACTGCTTGAAGGGTCATGACGCGACGGCGTACTTCGCTTGGCGGTGCAACTGCGGCTCCTCGGATCGGTGGACCAGGACATCCTAGTCGGGCGGCCGACACGTTCCGCCGACCGTGAAACCGGCCACACCGAGCCGCCCGAGGCCGTAGGCTGGCAGTCCGGTTTCCGGCGACCGCGCCGGATGGCACAGAGACGACAGGGGGCCTGCGAGTGGTTGACCTCGCGAACCTGAGGGACCCGGTCGTGATCGCCGCGTTCGCAGGCTGGAACGACGCGGCGGAGGCGGCCACCGGAGCGGTCGACCACCTGATCGACGAGTGGAACGCCGAGCTCGTCACCGCGATCGACCCCGAGGACTACTACGACTTCCAGGTGAACCGCCCGGAGGTCGGTTTCGACGAGGACGGCGACCGCCGGCTCACCTGGCCGACCACCCGGATCTTCGTGGCCCGGCCGGAGGACACCGACCGGGACGTGCTGCTGATCCGCGGTGTCGAGCCGAACATGCGCTGGCGCGGGTTCTGCCAGGAGCTGCTCGAGGTGGTGGACGAGTCGAACGCGCAGCTGGTGGTCGTGCTCGGCGCGCTGCTGGCCGACTCGCCGCACACCCGGCCGATCCCGGTCTCGGCCACCTCGGCCGACCCGGAGCTGTCCGCGTCCTGGAGCCTGGAGCCGTCGACGTACGAGGGACCGACCGGCATCACCGGCGTGTTCGCGGACCTGTGCGGCACGCTCGGCGTGCCGGCGGTGTCGATCTGGTCGGCGATCCCGCACTACATCGCCGGCAGCCCGTGCCCGAAGGCGTCCCTCGCGCTGCTGAGCAAGGTCGAGGCCCTGCTCGACCTGCAGATCCCGGAAGGTGAGCTGCCCGAGCTCGCCCGGGCCTGGCAGCGCGGTGCCGACGAGCTCAGCGAGGAGGACCCGGAGGTCGCGGAGTACGTGCACTCCCTGGAGGAGCAGCGCGACACCGCCGACCTGCCGGAGGCCTCCGGCGACGCGATCGCCGCGGAGTTCGAGCGCTACCTGAAGCGCCGGAACAAGAACCACCCGGACTGACGGTTCGTCACTCTACTGTGGTGTAACTTCACTGATCGTCCTATTCTCGTGCGGACGACGACGGCTGCGTGGGTACGGCGGCCGCCGGTGAGGCTGTGGTGAGGGCACGGGGAGCGCGATGCGCGGGATGCGGGTGGACGAGCGAGGCGGCGGATCCGTCGGCGCACTCGCCGTCCTGGTCGTGCTCGGCGCCGTCGCGGTGGTCGGTGTGCTCGGCAACCGCGAGCCCGAGGTCGACCTGACCACGCTGGTGACCTCGTCGACGCACGCGACCATCCCGGACGCGCCGCTCGACCCGCAGCCGTTCGCCGGCACCGGCGGGGTGGTCGTCCACCCGCGCACCGAGACCGCCGTCCACACCGCGCCGGACGGGGACGCGTTCGCGAAGATCGCGCCGACGCAGTTCGGACCGACGTGGTTGCCCGTGGTCCAGCAGGCCGACGGCTGGGTCCGCGTCCTGCTGCCGTCCAAGCCGAACCGGTCGACCGGGTGGTTGCCGGAAGAGGATCTCGATCGCGCCACCTCGCCGTACCTGATCCGCGTGCACACGGGCTCGCGCACGATCGAGCTGTTCCGGCAGGGTCGCCCGGTAGGCGTGTGGAAGGCGGGCGTGGGTGCGCGCAAGACGCCGACACCTCCCGGCCGGACCTTCCTCCTCGGCTCGATCATCGACCAGAAGCGCTCGGCCTCGCCGGTGGTCCTGCCGCTCGGCGCGCACAGCCCGACCCTCGACACCTTCGGCGGTGGGCCCGGCACGGTCGCGATCCACGGCTGGCCGGACCCCGACGTGTTCGGTGCGGCCATCAGCGCCGGCTGCGTCCGGGTGCCGAAGAAGGCCCTCACCGAACTCCAGAAGGTCCCGCTCGGGACGCTCGTCCTGATCGACAGCAAGTAGACGGGAACACAGATGCGACGACCCCTCGTGCCGACCGTACTGACCGTCACCGCGGTGACCGGTGTGGTGACGTTCAGCCTGGTCGCCAGTTCACCGGTCGGCAACGCGGCCGCCCGGCCGTCGTCGGCGTACGCCGTGAGCGCGGACGGGCAGGTCCCGATCGCGAGGACGCCGTACGCCGAATCCCTCGACGGCAAGCGGCGCAGCTCGTCGGCGCTCGACCTGCCGGAGAACCCGTTGCTGTCGGTCCGGGCCGGGACCGTGACGGCCGGGAACGACGCGGCCTCGGTCGAGCTCTTCGACGTGATCGTCGGCCCGGACGTCCTCAGCCAGGTGAAGGTCCCGCCGGAGCTGAAGCAGACGTGCGCCACGCTCCCGGCCACCGGTGCGGACGACCTGCCGATCCCGGACCTCCCGCTTCCCGACCTCGGCCTGCCGCTGCCGGCGCCGAGCACGGCCGACCTGCCGGCCAAGAACCTGCCGGAGCTGTGCGAGCTGCTGCTCACGCCGCCGAGCTCGTTGCTCGGGATCGATGCCGTCAACGTCTGGTGCTCCGGTGATGACGGCGGCGTCGACATCGGCTCGCTCACGGTGCTGGGTCAGAAGGTCGCCGTACCGACCACGAAGGAGGCGGTGACGATCCCGGCGGCGCCGTTGGCCACGATCACCGTCAACGAGCGCACGCAGCGGTCGGACGGGTCGTTCACGATCACCGGACTGACCATCAACCTGGGCGACGGCGCCCAGGTGATCCGGCTGGCCTCGGCAACCTGCGCAAAGCCGGCCGACAAGCCCCAGCCGACCCCGACACCCGAGCCCACGCTGCCGGTCCCGCCCCTGGACCAGCCGCCGATCGCCCCGATCCCCACCCCCGTCAAGACCCACCACCCGGTGACTGGCTAGAACTCCCGGGCCGCGGTCGAGATGACGTCGTCCAGGACCGCGCGGGAGGTGGTCAGGTCGGCGATCATCCGGTCGATCCGGTCGCGCTCGGCGGTCAGCTCGGTGACGAGCTCAGGTGTGGCCCGTTCGTTCGGGCTGCCGTCGGGGTCGCGCATGCACGGGAGCAGTTGGGCGATCTTCTTGCTGTGCAGGCCGGCGGCGTACAGCTCCTGGATCAGGATCACCCGGTCGACGGCGCGCTCGGCGTACTCCCGCTGACCGCCCGGGGTCCGCTCCGACACCAGCAGGCCGTGCTGCTCGTAGTACCGCAGCGATCGTTCGCTCACCCCGGTCCGCCGGGCCAGCTCGCCGATCCGCATCGATCCTCCACCGGGACTTGAACCTGACACTGATGTCAGATTCTACGGTGCCGGTATGACGCTCTTCGACTACAGCCCGATCACCGAACGCCCGCCGCTGGCCTGGCCCGACGGCAAGCGGGTCGCCTTCTACGTCGGCCTCAACATCGAGCACTTCCTGCCCGACCTGCCGTCCACCAGCATCTGGCCGCTCGAGCTGAAGCCCGACCCGCTCAACCACGGCTGGCGTGACTACGGCGCCCGGGTTGGCGTCTGGCGGACCATGGACGTCCTCGACCGGTACGGCGTCCGCGCGAGCGTGCTGCTGAACTCGATGGTTGCCGAGCACAACCCGCAGATCGTCCAGGCCGGCGTCGACCGCGACTGGGCCTGGCTCGCCCACGGCACGACGAACTCGACCCTGCACACCGGGCTCGAGCCGGACGAGGAACGCAAGGTCCTCACCGAGATCGTCGACACGATCGAGGCCGCCACCGGCAGCCGGCCGAAGGGCTGGATGGGCCCGGGGCTGACCGAGACGCACAACACCCCGGAACTCCTGGCCGAGCTCGGACTGAGCTACGTGCTGGACTGGACCAACGACGACCAGCCCTACCGGCTCAACGTGCCCGGCATGCTCAGCGTCCCGTACACGGTCGAGCTGAACGACCTGCTGATCTTCCCGCGCGGCATCACCGGCCCGGAGTTCGTCCAGATGGTCAAGGACCAGTACGCCGTACTCAGTGCCGAGTCGGAGCACGGCGGACGGGTGCTGCCGTTGGCGCTGCACCCGTTCGTGATCGGACAGGCGTTCCGCGCGAAGTACCTGGACGAGGCGCTGAAGTTCCTGGCCTCACAGCCGGACGTGTGGTTGACCACGAGCGACGAGATCGCCGCCCACTACACCGCCAGCTTGACCCCCAGCAACGCGTCGACGGCCTGAGCCACCAACGCCGGCGCCCCGGTGTCGTCGCCGTTCGTCTCCGCCCAGGTGTCGATCGCGGACAACGCCGCGACGGTGTCCAGGTCGTTGGTGAGCGCAGCGCGTACGGCGTCCACCGCGGCGGCACCGTCGGGACCCGAACCGCGGGTCACCGCGCCACGCCAGACGTCCAGTCGCTCCTGGGCGTCCAGCAGCTCCGACGACGTCCAGAACCAGTCCGTACGGTAGTGGTGCGCGAGGAGCGCCAGCCGGATCGCCATCGGGTCGGCACCGGCGAGGCGCTCCTTCGACACCAGCACCAGGTTGCCCTTGGACTTGGACATCTTCTCGCCGTCCAGCCCGACCATCCCCTGGTGGACGTACGCGCGGGCGAACGGGTGCTCCCCCGTCGCCACCTGCGCGCCGCTCGCCGACATCTCGTGGTGCGGGAAGATCAGGTCCGACCCGCCGCCCTGGACGTCGAACGTCATCCCGAGGTACTTCAGCGCGATCGCCGAGCACTCGACGTGCCAGCCCGGCCGGCCGCGACCGAGCGCCGAGTCCCAAGCCGGCTCCCCCGGACGCTCGTGCCGCCACAGCAGGCTGTCCAACGGGTCCCGCTTGCCCTCGCGGTCCGGGTCGCCGCCGCGCTCGGCGAACAGCTCGTGCATGGTCTCCCGGTCGTAGCCGGACACGCTGCCGAACGCCGGGTCCGCCTTGACCGCGAAGTACAGGTCGCCGTCCACCGAGTAGACCGCACCGGCCCGCTGCAGGTCCTCGACCGCGTCGGAGACCAGGTCGATCGACTCGACCACGCCGACGTAGTGCTCCGGTGGGATCACCCGCAGCGCGCTCATGTCGTCGCGGAACAGCTGGATCTCCTGATGGGCCAGATCGGTCCACGCCACCCCGGTCTCGGCGGCCCGCTCGAGCAGCGGGTCGTCGATGTCGGTGATGTTCTGCGTGTACTTCACCTCGTACCCGGCATCACGCCAGAGCCGGTTGACCAGGTCGAACGTCACGTACGTCGCCGCGTGGCCCATGTGCGTGGCGTCGTACGGCGTGATGCCGCACACGTACATCCGCGCGGTCCCGCCGTCGGCCGGCGGCACCTCGACCTGACCGCCCGACGCGGTGTCGTAGAGGCGCAGTCGCCGGGCCGGCCCCGGCACGGCCGGGATGTCTGGTTTCGTCCACGCCTGCATGATGTGGAGCTTATGTCAGCCCGGATTTCCCCGGGGCGACACGGTTCACTCTCCGGGCGCCCAGACCCGTTCGGCGTACGACGTGAAGCTGGTCGCCGGCCGGCCGAGGAGGCGGGCGATGTCGTCGGTCGGCGTGGCCAGGTGGCCTTCGCGCATGATCTCGAACAGGCCGTTCAGCTCGGTCGCGACCTCGTCCGGCAACCCGGCGGCGAGCAGCTCGTCGCGGTACTCCTCCGGGGTCAGGGAGACGTACGTCATCGGCCGTCCCGAGACCTTCGCGATGGTGTCGACGGCTTCGGCGAACGTGATGGCCTCGGGTCCGGACAGTTCGTACGCCCGGCCGTCGTGACCCGTCGACATCAGCACCGTCGCGGCGACGTCGGCCACGTCCTCGACGTCCACGAACGGCTCCCGCAGGTCGCCGGCGGGTAGCGCGAGCCTGCCCGCGAGCAGCGGCTCGTACCAGAGGTCCTCGTCGAAGTTCTGCGCAAAGTTGTTCGACCCCAGGATCGTCGACCCCACCCCGGACACCCGGACCGCCCGCTCGGCCTCGGCCATCCCCGCCCCGAACCGCCCGACGGCCTGGTCCATTCCCCGGCCCGACAGCGCGACGAAGCGCCGTACCCCGGCTTCCACGGCCTGCGTGACGAACGGCTCGATCGGCGCGGGATCCTCGGGCGCGATCAGATAGACCACCTCGATTCCGCGTACGGCGTCCGCCCACGTGCTCCGGTCCGCCCAGTCGAACCGGGTCTCGCTCGACCGGGACGCCGCCCGGACGTTCACACCGCGGTCCCGCAGCCGGGCCACCACCCGGCGGCCGGTCTTACCTGTTGCCCCTAGCACCAAAATCGTCATGTCCCGAGTCAATCCGGGATCACCCGCCGGCCCCATGGGCGACCGGACCGTCCGCATGTCCGTCCGGCCCACCTATCGTGGCTGTGTGGATCCTCTCGACGACCTGCTGCGCGGCCTGCGCGCCGAGGGCGCCGTCCTCGGTACGCCGGTGCTCGCCCCGCCGTACGCGCTCCGCTTCACCGAGGGCGCGGCGCTGACGCTGGTGGCACCCCTGCTCGGCGACGGCTGGCTCGTCGTCGCCGGCGCCGAACCCCGCCGGATCCGGCCGGGCGAGACCGCGGTCGTCCGCGGGCCGGCCGAGTTCCTGTTCACCGACGATCCCGCGCGGACCGGTCCCGCGCTGGACGTGTACTGCGACGGCCGGATCGACTCACCCGGTCCGGTCGACCACGGCACCGTCCTGCTGGCCGGCGCCTACCACGTCCGGCAGGAACTCCCCCGCCGCCTGCTCGACGAGCTCCCGCCGCTGGTGGTGATCACCGAGGACCACGACTGCGCACCCCTGCGCGACTACCTCCAGGAACGCGTCGCCGCCGGCGCCCTCGGCCGGCACGTCGTCCTCGACCGCCTGCTCGACTGGCTGATGGTCTGCACCCTGCGCGACTGGTTCGAAGGCAACCGGCCGCCCTGGTACGACGCCCTCGGCGACCACGTGGTCGGCCCGGTCCTGCACGCGATGCACGGCTCTCCGGTAGCCGGATGGACGCTCGCCGGTCTCGCCGAGGTGGCCGCCGTCTCCCGGACGACGCTCGTACGACGCTTCACCGAGCTGACCGGTCAGGCGCCGCTCGCCTACCTGACCGAGCTCCGGATGACGCTCGCGGCCGACCTGCTCACCGAGCCCGGTGCGACCGTCGCCGTGGTCGCCCGCCGGGTCGGGTACGCGGACGCCTTCAGCTTCAGCGCCGCCTTCAAACGCGAACGCGGCGCGAGCCCCAGCACCTACCTGACCGGTCAGAAAGCGGGCCAGGGAATGGCCGGCCAGTCGTCGCTCGGGTAGGGGTGGACGCCGGTCTTCAGCAGCATCGCGCACCGCTCCCGGGTCGCGGTCAGCTCGACCGCGGTGATCAGCTCGCACAGCCGCTGCCCGAGTCCGCCGGCGAGTTGGTCGGCGAGCGCGCGGACGTCCTCCAGCACGTCGCCCGGGATCGGCTCACCGGCCCAGCCCCAGAGCACGGTCCGCAGCTTGTCGTCGGCGTTGAACGTGACGCCGTGGTCGACGCCGTACACCCGCCCGTCGCCGGTGTTCAGCACGTGGCCGCCCTTGCGGTCCGCATTGTTGACCACGGCATCGAACACGGCCATCCTGCGCAGCGCCTGGTTGTCCGCGTGCACCAGCGTCACCGGGTTGTGCCGGCCGTCGAGCGCGTCGAGCACACCGATCCAGCCGTCCGGCACCCGGCCCTGCGGCACGATGTCGACCAGCTCGGTCGCGTCCGGTCCGAGGTCGGCCTCGTCGATCCACAGCTGCACCATGCCCTCGCCGAGCGGCCCGTCGCGCAACAGCGTCGGCGGCACCAGCGACCAGCCGAGCGCCTCCGAGACGACGTACGACGCGTACTCGCGCTGAGCCAGCGTGCCGTCGGGGAAGTCCCACAGCGGTCGCTCGCCCTGGACCGGTTTGTAGACCACCGTCGCGGAGTCCTGGCCCCGGCTCACCGAGCCCTGGAACGTCCCGTTCGACGCCGCCACCAACCGGCCGTGCAGGGAGAGCTCCCCCTGGGCGAGCAGGTCCAGGTCGATCATTCGGGCAGATGCCTGCGATAGCCGTTGGCGCGCGGGCAGATGTGGCCCTCCGGGTCGATCGGGCGCCCGCAGAATGGGCAGCTCGGCCGGCCCGAGGCGACCAGCGCGACCGCCCGCCGGGCGAACGCGCGGGCCTGCTCCTCGCTGATCCGGACGACGAACACCTCGGCGTCCTCGGACTCCATCGCGGCCGCGACCGGGTCGGTCTCCTCCAGCTCGGCCTGCTCGCCGGTGACCACCGAGAACACCTCGATCACCACCCGCTCGGCGTCCGCCTCCCAGGCGAGCGTCATCGTGCCGGCCCGGAACTCTTCCTCGATCGGCTGCTCCAGCGGATCGGTGTCGTCCACCGCGGCCGGGCTCACCGGCTCGCGGTCGAACCGCCGGGCGACCTCGTCCAGCATCACGTCCAGCCGCTCCGCGAGCGCCATCACCTGTTCCTTCTCACAGGCCACCGAGGTCAGCCGGGCCCCCTCCCGGGCCTGCAGGAAGAACGTCCTCGCACCGGGTTCCCCCACGGTGCCGGCGACGAACCGGTCCGGGTCGTCGTAGGAATGCACAACTCGCGCCATGACTAGACCCTAGAACATGCCCGTCAGTCCCGTGCCGTCGCGAGCAGGTGCTCGGTGGTGTAGCTGGGTGTGCTGGGGGCGAGGGCTCGATGCGGAGCATCGTGACCTTGCCACCAGTGCAGCCAGATGCGCCACCGAGGTGCCGCGCAGTAGGCACGGGGCTGACGGGCATGTTCTTGTTACCGTCCGCCTACTACTGCGTCCGAGGTCTGCTTTCTGGTGCGCTTCCTGGTGGTCGGCTTCGGGATCAGGCTCTGGAGCTCGCTGCCGGAGTCGTTCAGGCGGACCAGGAACGGGCGGGTCTTGGTGTAGGTGATGATCGTGGTGGTCGCGGTGTCCACGACGATCCGCTGGAAGGTGTCCAGGTGCTGCGCGAGCGCGTCCGCGACGATCGCCTTGATCACGTCGCCGTGCGACACCGCCACCCACAGCGCGCCATCACCGTGGGTCTGCGCGAGCGCCGCGTCGTGCGCGCGGACGGCGTCCACCGCGCGCTGCTGCATCGCCCGCATCGACTCCCCGTTCGGGAACGTCACCGCCGACGGGTGCTGCTGCACGACCGCCCACAGCGGGTCCTTCATCAGCGTCGTCAGCTTCTGCCCGGTCCAGTCGCCGTACCCGCACTCGGTCAGTCGCCGATCCGTTGCCGGACGCAACTCGGGGTGGTGCTTCGCGATCGCGGCCGCGGTCTGCTTGCACCGCTCCAGCGGCGAGGTGACGACCGTCGCCAACGGCAGCTCGGCCAGCCGCCGCCCGACCGCCTCGGCCTGCTGCAGACCGGTCTCGTCCAGCTTCACTCCCGGCGTCCGGCCGGCCAGCGTGCCGGATGTGTTCGCGGCGCTGCGGCCGTGGCGGACCAGGATCACCGTGGGCATGACCTGCACGGTATCCGGTGCCGGCAAGTTTCCGGCAGCACCCGGTGCCATGATGGTGCTGTGATCGTGGACTGCGGCGTCTACGCCGAGGGCGAACGGCAGGACCTGCCGAAGGATCCCGAGACCGTTGCCCAGGCCATCGACGACGACGGCGCGGCGTTCGGCTGGGTCGGCCTGCACGAGCCGTCGGACACCGAGATGCGCCGGGTGCAACGGCTGTTCGGCCTGCACGAGCTCGCCGTCGAGGACGCCCTGAAGGCGCACCAGCGGCCCAAGGTCGAGCGGTACGGCGACGCGATCGTCGTCGTACTCCGCACCCTCTGGTACGTCGACGAGGGCGACGCCGTCGAGACCGGCCAGGTGAGCGTTTTCGTCGGCCCGCGGTACGTCGTCACCGTCCGGCACGGTGAAGGCGGCGAGCTGGCCACCACCAGGCAGCAGCTGGAGGACCGCGCCGCCGTGCTCGGCCACGGACCGGCCGCCGCCCTCTGGGCGGTCTGCGACTCCGTGGTCGACGGGTACGAGGAGGTGGCCGAGCAGGTCGAGGTCGACGTCGACGAGGTGGAGAGCTCGGTGTTCTCCCCCGAGCGCACCAGCGACGCCGAGCGGATCTACAAACTCAAGCGCGAGGTGCTCGAGATGCGCCGCGCGATCCAGCCGCTGCGCGACCCGATGGAGCAGTTCGCCCACGGCGTACCGGGGATCAGCCCGAAGGCCGCGCCGTTCTTCCGCGACGTCGCCGACCACGTCAGCCGGGTGTCGGACCAGACCGACTCCCTCGACACCCTGCTGACGTCCGCCCTCGCCGCGCACCTGGCCCGCGTCTCGGTCCAGCAGAACGACGACATGCGCAAGATCTCCGCCTGGGTCGCGATCGCCGCGGTGCCGACCATGGTGGCCGGGATCTACGGCATGAACTTCGACAACATGCCCGAACTCCGCTGGCACTACGGCTACTACGCCGTACTCCTCCTGATGGCCACCGTCTGCCTCACCATGCACCGCTTCTTCCGCAAGGTCGGCTGGCTCTAGGTTGCGGTGATGGTGCTGGTGGCCAGGAGGATGACGATGACGATGCCGAGGAGGATGCGGTAGAAGGCGAAGACCTCGATGGTGTGCTTGGCGACGAACTTCAGGAGCCAGGCAACCGACGCGTAGGCGACGAAGAAACTGACGACCGTGCCGACCAGCACCGGGACCAGGCCGACGGAGCCGTCCAGGGCGTGCGGTAGCTCGAAGATCGCCGCACCGACCAGCGCCGGGATGCCCAGCAGGAACGCCATCTTCGTCGCCGCCACCCGGTCCAGGCCGCAGAAGAGGCCGGCCGAGATGGTGGCGCCGGAGCGCGAGACCCCGGGGATGAGCGCGAGGCACTGGATGACGCCCATCACAACCGAGTCGATCAGCGTGATCCGGGTCAGCGGCCGGCTCTTGCTGCTCAGCCGCTCGGCCGCGACCATCACCACCGACCAGCCGATCAGCGAGCCCGCGACCCACCACATGCTCCGCAGCGGGCCCGAGATGATCTCCCGCCCGAGGTACCCGACGATGCAGATCGGCAGCGAGCCGACGATCACGAACCAGCCCATCCGGTGGTCGAACTCACCCCGGTACTCCGGGTGCCGCAGTCCCTTGAACCACGCGGCGGCGTATGTCCGGATGTCCTTCCACATGAACAGCACCACGGCCGCGATCGCGCCGAACTGGATCACCGCGGTGAACGCCGTGATCGCCGGGTCGTCGATCTTCTGCCCGAGCGCGTACGACGTGATCGTGAGGTGCCCCGTGCTCGACACCGGCAGGAACTCGGTCAGGCCCTCGACGATGCCGAGGAGGATGGCTTCCCAGATCGACACTCAGTCACCCACCCCGGCGAGCTCCAGCGCCTCGGCGACCGTCCGCAGGTCGGCGATCCGCTGCTCCACGGTCGGCGCGAACGGCGTCAGCGCGACCGTGGTCGCCCCGGCCTCGGCGTACGCGGTCAGCTTCTCGGCCATCCGCTCCTTGCCGCCGAGCAGCGAGATCGAGTCGATGAACCCGTGCGGTACGGCGGCCATCGCGTCCCGGTGCTGCTTGCCGAGGTAGAGGTCCTGGATCCGCTTGGCCTCCTCGGCGTACCCCATCCGGACGGCGAGCGCGTTGTAGAAGTTCTTCTCCCGGCTGCCCATGCCGCCGATGTAGAGGGCGGCGTACCCGCGGATCGGGTCGGCCGCGGCCTGCAGGTCGTCACCGGTCATCACCGGAACGGACGCGACGACGTCGAAGCCGTCGAGTCCTTCGTGACGGGTCTCACGGCCCGTCCTGATGTGCGTCAACTGCTCTCCCAGATAGGCGGGGTCGTTCAGGATGCCGAGCCAGCCGTCGGCGATCTCGCCGGCCAGCTCGAGGTTCTTCGGGCCGACCGCGGCCAGATACACCGGCACGTGGTCGCGGAGCGGGTGGATGGACAGCTTCAGCGGCTTGCCCGGGCCGTCGGGCAGCGGCAGCGTGAAGTGGTCCCCCTCGAAGGACACCGTCTCACGCCGCATGGCCGCGTTCACGATCGCGACGTACTCGCGGGTGCGCGCCAGCGGCTTGCCGAAGCGGACGCCGTGCCAGCCCTCGGAGACCTGCGGCCCGGACACGCCCAGGCCCAGCCGGAACCGGCCGTTCGACAGCCGGTCCAGGGTGGCCGCCGTCATCGCGGTCATCGCCGGCGTCCGGGCCGGGATCTGGAACACGGCCGCGCCGACGTCGATGGTGGAGGTCTGGGCGGCGATCCAGGTGAGCAGCGTGGCGGCGTCCGAGCCGTACGCCTCCGCGGCCCAGGTGACCGCGAAACCGAGCCGTTCGGCCTCCTTCACCAGCCTCAGATGATCCAGATGGTCGTCGCCACCGAAGACGAAGCCGATGTTGAGTCCGAGTCGCATGACAGGCGAGCCTAACGAGCCGTTGTCGGTGGCGGCCAATAGGCTCGGCTCATGCAGCAGCGCTATCTCGGTCACAGTGGACTGGCGGTGAGCCGTCTCGGCCTCGGCACCATGTCCTGGGGGCGGGACACCGACGAGCACGAGGCGCGCGAGCAACTGGCGGCGTTCGTGGCCGCCGGCGGGACGCTGATCGACACGGCGGCGGCGTACGGCGACGGTGACAGCGAGCGACTGATCGGATCGCTGCTCGGCGACGTGGTCGAGCGCGACGACCTGGTGATCGCGACCAAGGCCGGGTTCAGCGTCCGCCGCGGTGAGCGGATCACCGACACTTCCCGCGGGGCCCTGCTGCGCGACCTGGAGGGCTCGCTGCGCCGGCTGAACATCGACCACATCGATCTCTGGCAGCTGCACACCTGGTCCGACGACGTGCCGCTGGAGGAAACGCTCTCCGCGCTCGACCACGCGGTCAACTCCGGCAAGGTGCGGTACGTCGGCATCTCGAACTACGCGGGCTGGAAGTCGGCCCGGGCGGTCACCTGGCAGCAGGCGTGGCCCGGCCGCGCGGTCCCGGTGTCCAACCAGGTGGAGTACTCGCTGCTCGCCCGGGACGCCGAGGCGGACGCGATCCGGGCGGCCGGCGGGCTGGGGATCGGCGTCCTCGCCTGGTCGCCGCTTGGCCGGGGTGTGTTGACTGGGAAGTACCGCACCGGGATCCCGGCGGACTCCCGGGCGGCGTCCCAGCATCTGTCCAGATTCGTCGACCCCTACCTGGACGGCCGCGGGTCGGGCATCGTGGAGGCAGTCGCGCGGGCCGCGGACGGGCTCGGCTGGACACCGCTCGAGGTGGCGCTCACCTGGGTGCGGGACCGGCCGGGGGTGTCGGCGGCGATTGTCGGGGCCCGGACGGCGATGCAGCTGAAGTCGGTCCTGGGTGTGGAGGAGCTCACCCTCCCGCCCGCGATCGTGGCAGCGCTGGAGGACGTGTCGTAGAGCAGGACCGGAGGTGCGGATGGCCGAATACGAGCTGCAGCAGTTCGAGGTGTCCAGGACGGAGTCGCGCGGTGCGGTCCGCCGGCTCCTGACCGAGCACGCCGAGTACGGCGGCTGGGAGCTGGCCCGCCTCCGCCGCTACCCCGACGGCACCCGCCGGGTCTGGCTCCGCCGCCGCATCATCCGCGTCATGCGCACCCTGTGACCGACGCGGTCCCGTAGGTCGGCAGCCTGGCGTCGCGACCGGTGCGCATTCATCAAGACTGCTAGGGCGACGGCGGTCGTGAGCAGGCCGGCGCCGACCAAGGTGGTCTCGGCTCCGGCGGTGGCGATGATCGGCCCACCGGCCAGCAGCCCGGCCGAGCTCCCGGCGTTGACGACGACCGTCTGGCCGGAGAGCAACGCTCGCCGTTCCGGGCCGCTCGAGGTCCTGGTGATCAGCACTGAGATGGCCGCGATCCCGAGGACTACGCTGACGCCCGCCAGTGCCCCCATCAGCGCGATGAGCGGCGGATGCGTCCACAGGCCCATCGCCGCCCAGCACAAGCCCATGACCGCCCAGGCCAGCCCGACCAGGAGCACCGGCGGCGACCGGCGTACGACGGCCAGCGAAATGGCCGTGCCGATCACCGAGCCCACGCCGTACCCGGTCATCCCGGCGGCGAGGTAGACGCCAGGCTCGCCGCGCTGCGCGCCGATCACCGACAGGCCGAGCGTGAACGCGAACCAGGTGACACAGCCGGTCCCCCGCATGATCCAGCCGTAGAGCACCTCGGGCCGCTGACGCAGGCTCGCGCGGATCGACGGGGTCGAGATGCGTTCGGGCGGCCGGTCTGCCTTGACGCCGACCGCCAGGAGTCCAGCTGACAGGACGGAGACCGCCTCAACCCACAGCAGGCCGTTGGTGAAACCTGTCGCCACCGCGAACGCCCCGACGACCGGGCCGACCATCATGCCGATCCTGCGCAGGCCGTCCTGCCAGGTGAGCAGTACGACGGCCTTCCCCTCACCCCATCGGTCTCCGGTGTCGGCCAGCAGTGCTGACCGGCCGGGGGTCGCGAGTGCCTCACCACAGCCGAGCAGCAGGCCGCTGACGGCCAGCAACTCGACAGTCAACAGCCCCAGTTCCACCGCCGCCGGCACTAGCGCGAGCGCCAGCGCCTGTACGCCGGCGACCACCGCGAGCCGCGGACCCGAGTCAACCCACTGGCGCGCCTTCCTGGCCCACCATGGCGAGAGCAGTACCGGTATGCCGGACGCACCGCCGACCAGTCCGGTCGCCGCGACCGATCCGGTCTCGTGCAGGATGACGAGCGGCAACGCAACCTGTGCGATCCGGAACGCCAGGTCCGCCGCGCTCCCGCCTGCCAGCAGCGCGAATGCCTCGCGTCGAGCACTCATGCCTTTGATTCTTAGAGATATGAAGTGGGCCAGGTAGGCAGCGAGAGCTCGGCGGCCGTCATAGGCTGCACCTATGGCTTCATTACCCGCGGTCGAGGACCTCCGCCTCGTGCAGGCGATCAGCCGGACGGGTTCGGTCGGCACCGCCGCCCGCGAGCTGCGCATCTCGCAACCGTCGGCGTCCCAACGACTGGCCCGGCTCGAGCGGATGTGCGGGGCCAAGCTGTTCGAGCGCGACACCCGCGGCGCCCGCCCGACACCCGCCGGGGCCGAGCTCAGCCGCCGGGCCGACCAGATCCTCAGCCACCTCGAGGAGGTGTACGACGCCGCCCGCGCGGCCGCCGCCGGCCACCGGCTCGTGATCGGCACGTTCGCCAGCCTGGCGCCGGTCCTCTTTCCCGTCCTCGACGCGGCGCTGCCCGACCTGGACATCCAGCAGCAGGTGGACCACGGCCACTTCCTGGTCGAGCGGATCGCCCAAGGCACCATGGATGCCGCGTTCATCGCCATCGCCGACCAGATGGCGCTTCCCCGCGGCACCATCGCCCGCCGGGTCGGCCGTGATGAGCTCGTGCTGTTCGTCCCAGCGGGCGCCGCGCCGCCCGGCCGCGGCAAGCAGCCGCTGAAGGACCGCCCGATCCCGTTCTCCACCTACGACCGTGGCGCCGAGGAGATCCACGCCCGGCTGGTCGCACTCGGCGCCGTCCCACGCCGGGGCGTGACGCTCGGGACCACGGTCGGCATGGCACGCCGCCGTACTCAGTTGGCCCTGGTGCCGCACAGCGCGCTCGCCACCGAGCTCCGCCCCGGCGAACGCCTGGTCCCGGCCCCCTTCCGCTACCGGCTCACGCTCTCGCTCGTCACCAGCCCGACGCCGCCCAAGCCGCTCGTCCGGCACCTCCCGAACCTCCGAGCCACCCTCAACCTCTTGTGAGCGGGGCCTCCGCGGGACGACGCTGGTCGGGGGTGAGTCCGATGACAGTACGGCACTGGACGGTCGACATCGAGATCGACGAGCAGGAAGGCGAGCGGACCACGCACGCCGAGGCCCGGTTGCGGACCGACGGAGAACAGTTGGCCGGCCGCGGTACGGCGTACCGGCACCCGCACGACGTCGAAGTACCGCAGATCGGCGACGAGCTCGCGGCCGCGCGGGCGCTGTCGGAGCTGTCCCACCGGCTGGTGCTCGCGGCGGCCCAGGACATCGAGGAGATCACCCACCGGCCGCCGCGGCTGAAGCGCTGACCTGTACCTCGGCCGGCTACACCTCGTCGAAGAAGCGGTCGAGGACGCGGGAGCCGAACTCGAGGGACGCGGTCGGCACGCGTTCGTCGATGCCGTGGAACATGCCCATGAAGTCCAGGTCCGGCGGCAGCTGCAACGGGACGAACCCGAAGCAGCGGACGCCGAGGCGGCTCCACGACTTGGCGTCCGTACCGCCCGACATCAGCAGCGGCGCCGTCCGGCTCTGCGGGTCCTCGGCCGCCAGGCACGCCTTCATCGCTTCGACCAGGCCACCGCTGAACTCGGTCTCCAGCGCGATGTCCTCGACCACGGCCTCGCGCTGCACCTTGTCGCCGATCAGCTCGTCGATGGTGGCGAAGAACTCGTCCTCGTACCCGGGCAGGAACCGGCCGTCGACGTGCGCCTCGGCGTCGCCCGGGATCACGTTCACCTTGTAGCCGGCGTTCAGCATCGTCGGGTTCGCCGTGTTCCGGATGGTGGCGCCGAACATCCGGCTGAAGCTGCCCAGCTTGGCCAGCGTCGCGGTCATGTCGTCGGGGTCCAGCTCGACCTCGAGCACGTCCTCCAGCGTCTTCAGGAACTCCCGCACCGTCGGGGTCAGCCGTAGCGGCCACTCGTGCCCGCCGATCCGGGTGACCGCCTCGACCAGGTTCGTGACCGCGTTGTCGTTGTTGATCATCGAACCGTGGCCCGCCGTACCCCGGGCCTTGAGCCGCATCCAGCTCATGCCCTTCTCCGCGGTCTCGATCAGGTACAGCCGCAGGTCGTCCTTCACCGTCACCGAGAACCCGCCGACCTCGCCGATCCCCTCGGTGCAGTCCGCGACCGTGTCCGGGTGGTTGGCGACCAGCCACTGGGCGCCGTACACCCCACCGGCCTCCTCGTCCGCGGTGAACACCAGCCGGACCGGCCGCCGCGGCTTCACCCCGGCCCGCTGCCGCGCCCGGACCACCGACAGCACCATCGCGTCGAAGTCCTTCATGTCGACCGCGCCCCGGCCCCACACGCACCCGTCGAAGATCTCGCCGGCGAACGGGTCCACCTTCCAGTCCTTCGGGTCCGCCGGTACGACGTCGAGGTGCCCGTGGACGAGCAACGGGTCCGCATCCTGGTCCTCGCCGTCCCAGTGGGCGACCAACGTCGCCCGGCCCGGCTCCGACTCGTAGATCGTCGACTCGATCCCGACCTCGTCCAGCTTCGCCGCGACGTACTCCGCCGCGACCCGCTCACCGTTGCTCTTGCCGTTGCCGTAGTTCGTGGTGTCGATCCGGATCAGCTCACTGCAGAGCTCCACCACCTCGGCGTCCGGGGTGTACGACGTACGCTCACTGGAGGTCGGAGTAGTCATGCCGCCATCCTCCCCCACCCCACCGACCAGATCACCCCCAGGCCGCCCACGACCCTCCGAGCCCCGATGTGAATTCCACCCATGGTCTTTGCTACTGTTCTCCGGTCAGCACCGCTCACCGGTGCGGACCACTCGTCCGGGTGGCGGAATAGGCAGACGCGCTAGCTTGAGGTGCTAGTGCCCTTCGCGGGGCGTGGGGGTTCAAGTCCCCCCTCGGACACACACTATCCACACGCGGGCAGGCGTGACTGAGACTTCAGCCACCCGCGCGTTCGATGGTCGTATTTGACTGTCAGACGCAGCGCCTCGTACAACTCAGCCAGGTCGTCGCGGTTCACCCGATCGAGCGCACGAACGACATCGGCCAGGTGGTCCCGACCGCTCGGATCTCCTTCGCGTCAGCCGTTTCGGGCCTCGATGGACGCCACGCCCGCCTCCGCCACACGCTTCTCCGCCGCTGCCGCGTTATACTGACTGGTCAGCTCGGTCGGATCCCACCCCGCGTCCAAAGCGCGGCGAAGCCGCACCATCGCTCCCTCTGCTGCGGCGATCCTCTGCCCGAACTCCGCCTCGGCACGCTTCTCGGGGCTGCTTTCATTGGCCGCGATCGCCAACGCGTCAACGGTGGCATCGACGTGCCCAGGACTGAAGAGCGTCGCGATCCAATCATTGAGCTTGCTGCTGAGTTGATCTTCCCGCAGACACACCGTCGGCGGATGGTTCGTGACGGCGCTCGATCCCGGGCAGGCGTGCGTGCGGCACAGCGACAGAACGCAGTGTTCCAGCGCATCGCGCCCTCCATCTTGCGACCGCAGATAGTGCATCGAACGCGACCTCTGAACAGGTAGATGTGGGGCGTGCGAACCCGCGTCCGCTCGCGCGATGTCTGCTCGCGGCCGTCGCACCACGTCGAGCTCGGATCTCCAACTGGTCTCGGGTGAAGTCGTTCACCGGCACGATTGCCGGATGGGCCGGCTCGCGGGATCGAACGACCTCGATGTCGGTGATTTGCGAAACCGCACTATAGGTCCCGCGGCCACATCGTCAGGGTCGAGCAGCTCCTCGACCTTCTGGCAACGCGGGTAGATCGCGAAGCCCGTGTAGTGAGGATCTTTTTAGGATCGCGCAAACGGTGGATCCCTGCCACCCATGACCGCGGCGATGGGGATCCTGACCTGGCGAATGCCCCGACGGACACAGATCGCGAGGGTCAATGGACTCGATCGGGGTGGGCTGAAGCACCCAGTACCTACGGGTCAGGATCACGCGATCGATTTCCGAGGGGTCCAGGTAGGAGCGCATCACGCGAGCCGAGTTGTCTACGCCGGCTTGGAATGCCGCCTGCGGCCGAGCCGAGTAACGCGGGCCATCGGCGCGATCGACTTGGTGAGTCGTAGGAGAGCGCGGCGCCGCATGGTAATCCAGTGTGGGACGTGGCGAGGCGAGTGCTGAAACGGCGTTCTGGCTCGCAAGCGACTTAGCCTTCGCTCCGCTTCGGGGCCTGCCGCAAGACAATGTCGGGGATGAAACGCTCGCTGAAGCCCGCGGCGTAAGCGATCACTCCTGCGATTGCAACGCTGTTGTCCGTACCGGCCTGCAGTGCGTCCGGTCCCAGGAGTCCAGCCCGCATGAACCAAGCCGCAACGCCGCCGAACAGTGAACCAATGACGACCCGCATCAGCCCGCGCTGCATAGCTGGGTTAGACCAAATTCGCCACCCATGTCGTGTTGATTCGACATCCATGTCGACCTTCGACGACGTGATGCGAAGCAGAACACTGGACACGGCTCCGGCGGCCCCGAGCAGGTGGCCCAGGGTGACGAGGCCCTCCATGTCCGTGGGCAGCTTCACGTTTTGGTTCTCCAGCCCCTTGAAGGCCACCAGGTTGACAGCGATCATGACGGCAAGAGCGCCGACCCCCAGCAGCATGCCGAAGACGTAGTGGGATACGGTTCGTCGCTGGGCGCACCGGTGGTAGACACCTTCGGCATCCTTATGCAGCTGCCGCGTGGCAGCCACCATGTCTGTTGGCTCCGGATCACGTTTGAGCATGCCGCCAACCACCGAAGGCTCGCTGGCTTCATCGTCATAGCTGCGAATACATTGCTGGAGGGCCAACCGAACCAGACGATGACAGAAGGCGCTATCTTCAGGGTCAGTGAAGTGCGACGCGCGCAGGTAGAGTGCCGCCAACGCCGAAAGCTCGGCATTTCGTTGCGCGAACTCTTCGTGGGGCGGCATATTGACCACGACCTCACGCCAAGCGTTCCACTTCTGCTCACTGCTGTGCGGCAGTATCCGCCAGTGCTTTTGTGATGGGTAGTCGTACGGCGGCCGAGCCGGCGTCACTTCCGCAATCGCCGCGGTCGTGCAATCGCTGAAGCAAACGAAATGGATGGCATAAAACTTCTCCCTGAAGGCCGCGAAGCACTCTTCGTATCTTTGCCCAGGACCCGCATCTGCCTCCTTATCATGCCGAGCGATCGCCAGGTCATGCAGGTAGGGCGGCTCTCCCCGATGACGGGCCCGTGCCTCCGTCTTAGCTCGCTGCTGCCGTCGTCTCCTCCCGAACTGCCACCACGCGGGCAGAGAGCCAGTTGTCGATGGCAGATCTCGAAGTTCATCGCTCGCTTGATTGAACATTTCTCCCCCTTGCTTTGCAGCTCTTGTCACCCAATCACAACGTTTTCAGGTCTCGCCGTGCAGATATAATTGAACCGAGCGGCGGACGGTCTCACTTTACCTTGATGCCAAGGACGCCACATTTATTCGCACCGACCCCGGCGACGCCGACATTTTGGCCAGGTTGTAGCGAATGGCTGAGAACTTCCGCTCGATCCCCAGATCCCGCGCGACATCGGAAATGAACCTCCCGACTTCTACCACCACCTGCACAGCCTCAGCCTTGAACTGCGGGCTGAACCGGCGACGCTTCTCAGCCATGAGAGCAAATCCTCTCAAGCAAGAGGACCTGTCCAACAACCTTGGTACACCCCAGCGTTCGGCGGCATCGATCAATGTCGCCCTGAAATCCCGCGCACACACCTTAGCCAACTGTTCACCTAAGCCTGCGACTACCCATTCGCTTCCTTTTACGTCGCGATCGGAAGGGTCGACGGATTCGGTGCGATGGGCTGCCGCGCCAGCAATTCCCTTGCCGAGGGCGGTCTGTGTCGCCAGGACCGCCACATTCAGAGCCGTGCCCCAATAGAATTTCGCCGCATCGAAAACCGCGCCAGCCGCGATCGACGCAGCCAGGGACACCAAGCAGGTCTTCGCAGGCCGGACGACGAGATCGAGCCAGAAGCTAAATCCGTGAGTCTCAGAAGATATTGCAGTGCCGTCAGAACGATGGCTGAGACGGCGCCACTGGCGGCGAGTGTCAAATGCGTAATTCCATGGTAGATCCCCGACTGACGCCGACGCTCCCCCAGCAAGTAGAGTCGCAAAAACAGCTGCCCGGCCGACCAGCCCGTCCGCTCCAGGAAATCGCACAGCACAGCCCGCCATTTCTGCGAGTTCCACTCCATCGTCCGCTCCCCTTCAAGGAGAATCCACGCCTGGACACGGCCCGCCTTTCTGTAATCTACAGACACGCTGTCACCAAGACGTCACCGAAGCGAGGCGCCATTCTTCGCGGTGACCAAGCGCTTATGCGTTGCCCGTTGCCCGATCTGACTCCGTCGCCAAGAAGTTTCACACGACTCGTTCCGAACGAGGACTATTTCCCCGTGTAGAGGCCGATCCGGGTCGCAACTTCTCGGCATGTCCAGGTATCGATCAATGTAAGGAGCAGCCTGGGGCACGGGCTGGGGGTCCTTGGCTCCTGATCGGACACGCCGAGATCATCCGAAAGGCAGAGCCATCATGACGGGCCGATCGATCAACTTATTGGGGAATGCACCGCGTGCTCGACGCCTATCGCTGAAGCATTTGATGCGCAGCCGGGTCATGCATGCTGCCGGTCTTGAAGCTGGCAATGGCGTCTTCCAGGTGACAGCGCGGTGACGCCGAAATTCTAGACTGGTCACACGTAGACAGGGGGTTCCTGTGACTGCTTACGTATCTCCAAGGGGGCTGGTGCCGGTTCGGGAGGGAGCCGGCGCGCTCGGGGCCCTGCTCCACGACTCCAACAGCGGATCACAACTGTGTCTGCTCGGCGGGCCGTTCGTCGTCAGAGGCAATCGGCGTATTGGCGTGCCGGAGGGAAGTAAGCGGTTGCTCGCGTTCATCGCGCTGCACGAAGGCAGAGTCGACCGCCGGCTCGCCGCGGGGACCCTGTGGCCCCTCGGCCACGACGACCGTGCCGCCGGCAACCTGCGCTCGTCGTTGTGGCGCCTCAAGGGCGCCGGGATCGACGTACTGCGCGCCGACAAGTGCGCGCTTTGGCTCGATCCGACGACCTCGGTGGACGTCAGCACCATCGACAACTGGGCGCAGAGGGTGATCGACGGGCACGCTTCGGCCGACGAGCTACGACTCCCGCGCTGGGGGGGAGACGCCCTGGACCTGCTGCCCGGCTGGTACGACGACTGGGTTATCTTCGAGCGGGAACGACTCCGCCAGCGGGTGCTGCACGCGTTCGAGGCGCTGAGTCGCCAACTCGTCCGAACCCGCAGGTACGCGCACGCCATCGAAGTCGCCCTCGAGGCGGTTCGGGTCGAGCCCCTGCGGCAGAGCGCTCATCGAGCGTTGGTCGAGGCACACCTTGCCGAGGGCAACCTTGTCGAGGCACGCCGGATTCACCTCGACTACTGGCGCCTAGTTCGGCGCGAGCTGGGCGTCGACCCCGATCCGAACCTCGCCGTACTGGTCGGATTGCCGAAGGCGCAGATCCCGGCAGCGGATTGATGGGCTGTGTCCTAGGTCAGGCCACGGCCCAACCGGTTAGGGCACGGCGTTGGACGACTGGTCCTCGTGCTGGCCGCAGCCGCAACCAGGCTCGTGAGTACTTGGATCCGACGGCGTGGCCGGCTTGCACTTCTCGTATTCGCACAGGACGTCCTCGACGATGTCCTTGCGCTTGCGTTCGCACTCGGCCTTCCGTGAACGCTCCTGGCAGTCGAGCCGGGCCTTGCGGCCTTCGAGCTCGATAACGGCCAGCCACGCGGCGTTGCTGTATTGCATCGCCTTGCACAGCCGGTTCACATACGCGTTCACCGAGTCGAAGCCACCGAAGAGACTATTGCCGTCCGACCTGAGCCTGAGGACCAGGTATCGCACGTACAGCCGGACCAGCACGTCCTTGTCGACCGCTTCGCCGACCTCGCGGACCAGCTTCGCAACATCGTCCTTGAGCGACTTGATGTCGGTCGGGATGGATTTCAGCAGCTCGGTGAGGCTTGTGAAGCACGCCTGGTTGCTGGCTGCGATCTGCCGATACTTGTCGATCAGGCCAGCCAGGCTGCTCGACGTCTCGTCCGTACTCGGCGCGGGCGGATCCGGGCACTCGCAATCGGCGCAAGGACCGGCCGTCTGGCTGCAATCATCGATCGCCTTCTGCACCTTCTGGTACGACTCGTACAGGCACCTGCGGTCGTCCTTGCTGAGCTTGCACAATGACTGCCGGACCGTTTCGAGGTCCTCCCGCGCCTTCTCCACGTCCACCTTCGCGTCGGCGCGGGCTTTCGGGTACGCGGCGCGGGCGGAGTCGAACGTCTCCTGGTACTTGTCGAGGGCCTTCGCCGACTCCTCCGCGACCTCGGCCTGTCGCTTGTACATCTCGGTGCTGCAAGCCAGCCCACCGGAGTCGCACCCGGCGCAGTTGCCGGTGGTCTGCGGTGTGTCAGTCTCGGTTTCGGTACCCATCGTCTCCTCCTTCGTCGACCTCTCCGGCGAGTCTGACGATGCGTTGTCACGGGGCCGTCGCCCTCGCATAGCAGCGTCCGCGACGCGGTGGTGACGGGCGCCTCCGAGCATGGCTTCCATGGCCGGCTACAAGGCGCTGGCCGCGCTGGGCCTCAGCGTGGTCGAGATTCTCAACTCCGGGTTCCGCAGCGAGCGCCCGGCGCCGCTGCGTTGCCCGACGGCCGTACTTGCCGGCACCACGGATTTCGATCAGGTCAACAGCAGTCCGTCCGCGGTGATCCGGTTCCCCGCGGTCTCCGTGTACTGCTACCGGCTGAGCGTCGACCGTGAGACCAGACCCGGCTGGTCCGCTGTAGCCGCGGGCGACGGGATTCCCCGTGTGCCCCTGCGCATGCACCTGATGGTCTCGGCGTGGGACCAGATCGTCGAGAACGAGCTGGAATGGCTGGGGCTGACCGCTCGGATTCTCGAGGCGAACAGCCTGCTGACCGGCCCACAACTCGATCCCGCCGGTGACTGGGATCCCGGCGACATGGTCCAGATCGTGCCGGACGAACTCGCGCTCGACTCGATGAGCGAGGCGTTCCAGGCGTTGACCACCGACTATCGCCTGTGCCTTCCGTACGTCGCGCGCGTGATCGTCATCGATGCGGACGGAGCCCCGCCGTCCGAGCGGGTCACCACCATCGGCAACCACATCGATGTGACGGGCAGGCGACCGTCGTGACCGAACCGCTGCTCGGCACCATCGACACCCCGCTGGGCCGTACCACCGCCGCGCACCGCCTCGCACTCGCCGTCGTTCCGGTTGACGCGGTGACGCGCCATCCCACGCCACCAGGAGTCCGCGTCGGGCGTGAAACGAAACGATCGTCGTCCCCGTATCGGCCACATCGACCCAGCCTGGAACAGCAGCACGGTGCGATCCCGGTGCCGGGCGCGCCGGCGTACGTCCTGCTGCACGACCGGACGATCCCACCACAGCCACCCCAGTCGCCGACCGATCCGCCTCCGCTACCTCCGCCAACGGTCTCGCTCCGGATCACCGATCAAGCCGGTCGGTTCGTACCGCGACGCTTCTCCGTACCGATCTGGACCCTCGGCGAGGTCCGCGGCGTGGATGCGGACACACCCGTCGGAGCGTTCGTCCCGGCGTTGAGCAGAAGCATTCGCCCGTGGTTGCTCCCCGGGGCGGCGTACGGCGTGCCCGGAGGTGCGACCGGTGCGCGGATGCGCATCGTCCGCGACGGCCAACCGGTCAGGTGGGCGCGGGTCGAACTGTTCGACGGGGCCGGCGGCCGCCTGGGCTGGGGGCACGGCGACGACCGCGGTGAGGTTCTCGTTCTGCTCAACAGGCTGGGCAACGCGATCGCGTCCGGACCGGTCGACGTCGCCATCCGAGTCCACGTTCCACCGCCTGACAAGAAGCCGACCGACGACGAGACGTCCGATCCGCTGTGGGACCTCGAACCGGAACGGCTCCCCCGCGAACCCGTGCCACCCGCGCAGCCTGCCGACCGGAGTCCGCCGCCACCTCCTGTTCCGGCCGACGTCACCATCGGCGTCGCGGTACCAGACGGCTACCTGACATCCGCAGCGGACGAGGTGCGATCCATCAGCCCCGGCCGGATCGCCGCGCTTGCTGACATCACGTACACCCCGAAATGACCCAGGAGGTCGACTATGCCCGAGTATCTGACTCCCGGCGTCTACGTCGAGGAGACCAGCTTCCGATCGCGTTCGATCGAGGGCGTTCCGACAAGTACGTTCGGCATGGTCGGCGTGACCCAGTACGGTCCCGTCCGGCATCTCGCGAACCGCATCCAGATGGCTACGGGCCCGGTGCTCGTGACAAGCCTGACGGAGTACGAGCGTATCTTCGGCGGACTGGGCGTCGGGACTGACCCCTGCCGGCTGGCGCTCGCGGCTCGGGCGTTCTTCGGCAACGGTGGGCGACGCCTCTACGTGCAGCGGGTCTTCGTCCCGACTGCTGACGGCTCCGGTGCGGGTCCAGTGGGAGATCTCGCACGTCTGGGCCTCCCTGTCGGAGCCAACCCACCGGTCCTCGAGTGGTGCGCGCGTTGGCCCGGATTGGTCGGGGGAAACATTAAGGTCGTCGTGAAGTGGAGGCGTTCCAAGAACATCCAGGACGGCGTCCGGCTGCGTGGAGTTCTGCCTGGCGCTGCCGTGGAGACCGCCGCGCTGGAAGGCAACGGGAGCGCGCCCAGCATGCCCGAGGATCAGGTTCCAGCGAGCTTGAAGATCGTCGAGGTGCAGAACGGTGCCCTCGGTTTCAGCGACGGTGACGGTGGTGTCGACGCTCCCACCGCGGGCCAGGCGGCGTTCCACGTAACGGTCGACGTCGAGGTACACCTCGGCGATCGGCTCGACGTGTACGCCGGCCTCGAACTCGGCTCCGAACACCGACGATTCGTCGGCAGCGTGCTCCAGGACATCGATCCGGCCGATGACACCGCACTGATCTGGCTCCGCACACCCGCCGGCCAACCCGAGCCGGACGCTACGGCCATGCTTGCCGCATTGCTGACGACCGAGGCTGAGGGCACCTATCTGACGGGCGGATCAGACGGAGGCCAACCAGGTGCGGCCGAGCTCGCAGGACAGGTGGCCGAGCTGGACGGCCTCGCCCCGGCGACCGGCCTGGCAGCCCTCGCCGAGATCGACGACATCGCCATCGTCGCGATGCCTGATACCACCAACATGACCGACCTGGACAACGCCAAGACGGCAGTTGATGCGCTGATCAGCCACTGTGAGCAGCAGCGCTACCGGATCGCGATCGTCGACCCGCCAATCGAGAGCTCGATCTCGCAGGTCCGCGCGTTCCGCTCGAAGTTCGACAGCAAGTACGCCGCGTTGTACTACCCCTGGTTGCGCATCGTCGACCCGACCGCTCCGCAGGATCCGTCGATGCCGGCGACCACGCTGGACATACCGCCATCGGGTGCGGTGGCCGGGATCTACGCCCGGTCCGACATCGAGCGCGGGGTGCACAAGGCGCCCGCGAACGAGGTCGTACTCGGCATCACCCAGTTCGTCACCAACGTGACCTACGCGCACCAGGGCGTGCTCAACCCCGAGGGCGTCAATGCGCTCAGGTTCTTCGAGGGCCGGGCGAACCGGGTCTGGGGCGCACGCACCATCTCGTCCGATCCGGAGTGGAAGTACGTCAACGTCCGCCGACTCTTCATCTACCTCGAGCACTCGATCGACAAGTCCACGCAGTGGGCCGTGTTCGAGCCCAACAACGAACGACTCTGGGGCTCGATCCGGCAGACGATCGAGGACTTCCTGATCACGGTTTGGCGTACCGGCGCGCTGATGGGCACCCGCCCCGAGGAGGCGTTCTTCGTCCGCTGTGACCGGACGACGATGACGCAGAACGATCTCGACAACGGCCGGATGATCTGCCTCATCGGCGTCGCCCCGACCTATCCCGCGGAGTTCGTCATCTTCCGCATCGGTCAGTGGACCGCCGACTCGCGGCGCGGCTGACCGGACCGGTGAGACGCAGGACTGGAGGATGAGATGGCATTACGAGACAACCCGTACGGCGCCTTCAACTTCATGGTGAAGCTCGGCGACACCGGCGGGGAGGACCAGATCGCCGGCGGCTTCTCCGACTTCACCGGCGCGGCGGTGGAGGTGAAGTTCTCCGAGTACCGCAACGGCAACGACAAGGAGAACCACGTCCGCAAGATTGCCAACACCCACTCGACGAACGACGTCACGCTCAAGCGCGGCATCATCGGTGACCTCCGGCTCTTCGAGTGGATCAAGGCGACCCGGGAGGGCGCCTACGACGCCCGCACCGTCACCGTCACCTTGCTCGACGAGGCTCGTACCCCCGTCTGCCAGTGGGTACTGCGGACAACGCAACCGAAGAAGTGGACCGGCCCGACGCTGGCCGCCAAGGGCGGCGGCGAGGTCGCGATGGAAGAGCTGGTACTCGCGGCCGAGCGAATCGACTTTGCATCGCTATGAGAGTGACCGGCGCCGAGCTCGGTGCACCCGGCGTCTATCTGACCGAGGTGCAGTCGCCGCCCGCGTTCACACCCGTACGGTTGGATGTCGCGGGGTTCGTTGGCGTTGCCGCGCGTGGACCGGTGGACGTGCCGACACCGGTGAACTCGTGGTCGGAGTACCAATGGTTGTTCGGCGATATCGGTCAGTCACCGGGAGGTCTCGGTACGGCGGTCCACGCGTTCTTCGCGCAGGGCGGCGTACGTGCCCTGATTCTGCGAGTCTCACCGTTGCCGCGGGCATCTGGTGTCGCCGTCGCACTGCACCGACTGACGTTTACCCAGAACGGAACGTCGGTCGACCTGACGTTGGCGGCCCGCAATGAAGGGGCCTGGGGCAACGGCTTGACCATCACCTACACCCTCGGCGCCACGACCCGGTTCACGGCGGGAGCGGGGGGCCGGCAGATTGCGGAGCCGGCCGGTCTCGAGCTACCGCCGGGGACCTTGCTGCGGGTCTGGCTCGACGACGGGCGGCTGCCGACCTTCCGTTGGGTCGAGTCGAGCACGTTCCGAGACGACGGCCGCGGCCGTCGTACTGCCGTTGCAGTACTGGACGACGACCTCGACGGCGTGCCCGAACCTGCAGATGGCGAAGCGTGGCGGCAAAGTCTCGACGTCGACGTCATCACCGCCGGCGTGGTGATCGTGGATCGAGCAGACGACGTACGCCGACAGGAGCGCTTCGACGAGCTCGGGATGTGTCGTCTCCATCCCCGCGCCATCGGCGCCGTTCTCAGCAACGAGTCACTGCTCGTACGGCCAGACGGGCAGTGGCCGGACCGCATCGTTCCACCTGACGTGCGGCTGGTTTCGATCGCTTCGACGCTTGTCCGAGAGGCTGTGGATCGCTTCGACCGCATCGAGCCCGGGAGCTTCTTCGGCGACGTCGCCCCGGAGGAGATACCGATCGGCGGTATCGAACCATGCGATCAGGATCTCGTGCTGCACGGCGTCGACCGGATGACCGTGGAGCCCGAGATCGGCTTGCTGAGTGCGCCGGATCTCCTGTGGGATGCGGTTGTCACACCAGTACAGATCGAACCAGTGCGCTTGCCGACGTACCCCATCTCGCGGCCGTGCGAACCTCCAGAGCTTCCGATCGAGTACGAACGCGTTGAGCCGGTCGCCGTACTGCTGGAAGGCGGCGGCGCGAGCCTCGACCAGGCACTCGTCAGACAGCAGCGCGTTGTGGCGCTCGCGGAGCGGCAGCGCCGGTTCGTCGCGCTGCTCGACGTTCCCGATGGACTCGCATACCGGGACATCACGCGTTGGCGCACTGCCATCGACAGCAGCTACGCGGCCGCGTACCACCCATGGCTGGGCACAGTTGCCGAGAACCGAGCCGATCGAAGCAGCAGACACCTACGAAGGCTTGCGCCCTCGGCCGTGGCGGCGGGGATCACTGCCGGGCGGGAACGCCGGCTAGGCATTCCCTGGGGACCGGCCGCCGAGATCGCCGTCGACGCGGTACGGGCTGCGCGTGACATCGGCGACGCGGAACACGACAACCTGCATAGGCTGGGAATCAACGTCTTCCGCGCCGAGCGCGACGGCTTCCGGTTAGCGGCCGCCCATACTCTCACCCGACACCCGGACCTCCGCCAGCTGAGCGTCCGGCGGTTGATGACCATGCTTGCGCTGGTGCTCGAACGGCAAGGACAGTGGCTGGCCTTCGAGCCGAACACGCCAGGCCTGCGCCGCGAACTGAAGCAAGCGGTGACGCGACTGCTGCGAGATCTCTACCGTGACGGAGCTTTCGCGGGCGCCACTGAAGAAGAGGCGTTCTGGGTCCAGTGCGACGACGCGCTCAACCCGCCGTGGCTTCAGCAACAAGGACGTCTGGTTGCCGAGATCGGTGTCTCACCTGCTACACCGCTGGAGTTCATCGTCCTCCGGCTGAGCAGGGACGCCGCGGGCACTGTCGGTGTGGAGGGATGAGCCGTGTCTGTTCAACAGGTCGAGCTTGTCCAGGCTTTCCGCTTCACGATCGAACTGACCCGAAGCCGTCCCGGCCGTACCCTCGCCGCGCCGCCACAGCTCGACGCTAAGGCATCGGCCGGTTCAGCCGCCGCACCACCCGCTCCTGCCGGCGGGGGTTCCCGGACCGGCTCCACAGCGCAGCCCACGGCCGGAAGTACGCCGGCCGGCGATCGGCTCGGTGACGGCGGGTTCCAGGAGTGCACCGGACTCACGCTCGACGCCGACCTGCGCGACGTACTCGAGGGTGGTTCCAACGACGCCACCGTACGGCGGTTGGGCCGGGTCAAGCATGCACCGATCGTGCTCAAGCGCGGGATGTTCGTTCCGGTCAGCGGCGGCTATGCGGATGTCGCGATCTGGAACTGGATCAGGGCAATGGTCTCCGGAGAGGTTCCGCTGCCGCGGTACGACGGAAGCATCCAGGTGTTCAACCCGTCCTTCACCCAGGTCGTCGCCAAGTGGACCTTCGTCCGTGCGCTCCCGGTGAAAGTCGTCGGTCCGAGCCTCCAAGCGCTGACCGGAGCAGTCGCCGTCGAGGAGCTGCACCTTGCTCATGAGGGTCTGCGGCTGGAGGTCGCGCCATGAGCGGAGAGCTGGTTCGGGCCACGTTGCAACGCTTCGCCCGAGTACCGTCCGGGAAGAAGGATGCAGCCCCGGTCGTCCGGTCGGACGGAGACGCGATCTCGGTGCAGCTGAACCCAGCGACGCTCAAGATCACCCGGCGGAACAACGTCGACCGGGGCGGCGTCACTACCGGTACGCAGAAGGCGCAGCATCCGTCGCAAGAACATGCCACGCTCGCGTTCGATCTCGAATTCGATACCAGCGAACAAGAGGCAAACGGCGAACACGTCGACGTCCGGCAGTGGACCGCGCTCGTGCGCCAGTTCGTCGAGGTGCCGAAGAACAGCGCCACGGCGGCGCCGGCCGTTCGCTTCGCCTGGGGGAGGCTGATCTTCGACGGCATCGTCGACCAGGTCACCGAGGACCTGGACTTCTTCGCTCCCGACGGCACCGCACTGCACGCAAAGGTCAGCTTGAGTATCTCGGAGCAGGACATCACGTTCGAGGCCATGGACTCCGGCAACGGCAAGCGGGATCAGAAAGCGGCGACAGACCCGTCGGCGGCCGGTGGAGCGGCACCGGGCAACTCCGGCACGCGCGATCCCCAGAACATCGTCCAGGCGCACGAAGGCGAGAGCGCCCAGCAGGTGCTGGCACGACTCGGGCGCGACCCGTCCACCTGGCGTGCTGCGATGTCCGGCCTCGACAGTCCGCTCGCCCTCGCCGCCGGGTCTCCAGTGACGATTGGTCCGGAGATCACATCCGGTCTGAACGGCGCCGTGGGATCAGCCACCGCGCAGTTCGCGGCGATTCCGACGACTCGTACGCCGGACGCGTTGGCTGCTGCACTCGGCGACCTGCCGTCGAGCGACTCGCGTAGTGCGGGATTCGCTCTCTCTGCTGCGGGTGGCGTTGCTCGAGCGGAGCAGATCGTGCGCACCCAGGACATCACTACCGAGGTACGACGTACTGCTGCCGGATTCGCCGTACCGCCGGAAGCGTTCGCAGCGGGATCCCTCGATACTCCGATCGACCCGCGGAGCCTGACGTACGGCAGATCCATACCGCTGCAACGGCGGGCACACGCGGCGACTGCCACGCAAGCCGTCCTTGGAGGGTCGTCCGCGGTCGGCGCCAGAGCCCGGTCTGGCGAGCAACGCGACGGTGACGCATCCGGGCCGATACTGCGGTGGAGGCCAGGAGGTGGTGCGTGATGGCGCCCGTCTACGTTCATGAACTGCGGACCGAGATCAGCGAGGGTACGCCGGCGCCACGCGTCGAACCGGACCGGCGCGAGCCTGGTGCACAGGCCGAGGAGACCATTCTTCGCTCCGCTCGCGCTGAGTGGCTCGCGGCGCGTGTTGCCGCGGAGGACTTCGATGACTGAGACGCCCGTACGGGTCGAAGCTCCGGTGTTCTCGGTCGACGGCACACTTGTGCGTAAGTTGGGCCGGGACTGTCTGCGACTCGAGATCCGTGAGGGCATCGGCGGGCTGCGCACGCTCGAGGCGCAGTTTCTCGCAGTCGGCGCCGGCGACGACGGTCCGCCGGCACGCCTGCGCCATCTAGACGGATCGACCATCGACTTCGGCCGGAGCATCAAGGTTGCCATCGGCCCCGTCTCTGCCCAGCGATTCGTGTTCGATGGCGCCATCTCCGCGCTGGAGCTCGAGATCGGTGACGGCGAGCCTCAACGGGTCGTGGTACTCGCCGAGGACGCACTGATGCGGCTACGCATGACGCGCCGGCTGCGTTCCTGGACCGAGATCACCGACGCCGAGATCGCTTCGGATATTGCCCGGGAGCACGGGCTCGACGCCGACGTACGAGCAGACGGCCCTCGTTACGACGTCGTACAGCAGTTGAACCAGAGCGACTTGGCATTCCTGCGCGACCGCGCCCGGCTGATCCAGGCCGAGCTGTGGTGCACCGGGTCAACCCTGCACTTCCGCTCCCGCTCAACCCGGCAAGCTACTGCGGTGACCCTCACCAGAGGTGCGCAGTTGCTCAGCGCGCGGTTCACCGCCGACCTCTCCGCGCAGCGCACCGAGGTGGTGGTCGGCGGGTACGACGCCACACAGCGATCGATGATCAGCGAACGCGCGAACAAGGATGTGGTCGAGGCCGAGGCGATCCCCGGCCGATCGGGTGCCGCGATCGTGACGTCGGCTCTGGGCAATTCCGTGACGGCTCGCGTTCGGGAGGTACCACTGACCTCCGAGGAAGCAGCGGCCTGGGCCAGAGCGGAGATGCTCCGGCGCGGACGGGCCTTCGTCACCGCGACCGGGGTCACCAACGGCACGCCTGACCTCGTGGTCGGCTCTCGTCTGGCACTCCGCTTGGTCGGCGAACCGTTCGAAGGCGAGGGGTACTACGTCACCTCGATCTGCCATCGGTTCGATCTCATCAAGGGATTGCGGACCGAGTTCACCGCACAACGAGCCACGCTCAACCAGGTGGCATGATGCTGCCCCAACCGCGTGACGGCTCCGCACCGGCGTACCACGGCGTCTATCCGGCAGTGGTCACGGAACTGGTCGACCCGAACGCTCTCGGTCGGGTTCAAGTTTCGTACCCATGGCTGGGCAGCGACGGCCTGGACGTGCGTGCCTGGGCGACACTCTGCACGCCGTACGCCGACGACGGGCAAGGGCTGCTCGTACTCCCCGAAGTGGGCAGCCAGGTAGTCGTCGCGTTCGAGGCCGGCAATCTCCGCCGGCCCTACATCCTAGGTGCGGCGTGGAATGGGAAGAAGTCGCTGCCATACGATCCCGAGCGTGCGAACAACATCCGGCTACTGCGGTCCCGCGCCGACAGCCGGCTCGAGTTCGACGACACGACCGGTGCGGCGAAGGTCCGCATCACGATGGCCAACGGCCATGCGGTCGTGCTCGACCAGTCGGCCCAAGAGATCAGCATCACCCATGCCACCGGGTGCAAGATCAAGCTGACGGCGACCGACATCGAGGTCGACGCGAACGTGACGGTCAAGCTCAGCGCTCCGATGGTTCAGGTCGACGCCGCAGTGTCCAGCTTCAGCGGGATGGTGAAATGCGGCTCGCTCGTCGCGGAGCAGTTGGTCACCTCACCGTCGTACACGCCGGGCGTCGGGAACCTCCAGTGACGGCGATAGCGATGCCTCAGGCAACGTCCGCCGTACCCAGAGATGGGCAGCATCCGCTCGCGTTGCGGACGCCGTGGTACCAGTGCGAGCGCTTGAACATCGACCGGTTCCACCCAGGTGCCCGCGCGCCGTACATCCAGCAGTACGACACCACCGACGTCGCCGAGCGGGTGGTCGCGGATCCTCGCAACTCGCTCACCATTCCATCGGAACGCAGGCTGTTCCAGCCCAGCCGTTGCCGCTTCCACGCCGTTGTCATCGAGGTGTTCTGCGACCACGAGGGACTCCCCCGGCCGAACCCGGCGGACGAGTTCACGGTGTCGTTCGCCGTACGTCGGCATCGTGAGCTGGGCGAACAGTCGTGGATGGTCGACGGGCTGGGTGGACAGGGATGGGTTGACGTCGACAGCGACGGTCACCCGCTGCCGGACCGGCCGATCACGCCGGAGGAGCAACTTGATCTGAACGACGCGCTGACCGAGGTAACGGTGCTGATGTGGCGCGTTCCGATCAACTCCGCGTTGTGCGACGCGGCGAGGACGAGGTCGCTCTGGTTCGGTCTCGTCCCGACCTGGTCCCGCGACTACGGCACGCCGTTCGACGAGTCGATCCCGGTCAAGGGCTCCGTCGGTCAGCATCAGTACGACGTCGACTCCACCTACGAGATCGTCTGCCGTGCGATGCGTCCAGGACCCGGACGATGCCCGCCGGATATGTACTGGAGTGGGCCGTCCGACCCGTACCTGCTGGCTTCGTTGTGCGACGAAGCCACTGACGCTCCGGCACCGGAAACCAAGCCGCCCGACCCGCTGTGCTCGGAAGGTCAACAGTGACTATCGCACCGCCTGTCCGCGAACAGCGAGCGGCACGACCTTCACCAGTCCCAGCGACCCCGGCACCGAAGACCGAGGCGCCGCCGAGCCCTGGTGCCCTCGCCGCTGCTTCAGCGCTCGCACCGCCCGCAAAACCGCCTCCAGCGCCCGAGCCACTGCCGCTGGGAGCGCCGCCGCACGAGTTGGCGCTGGTCGGCGGGTCTGCTCTCGATGCACCTGCCGAAGTACTCGACTACGTCAAGGCGCGCCGTGGGGCTCCGGTCCGGGTGCGACTCGGCACAATGGCTGCCGGGACGATCACAGCGCACGCGAATTCCAAGGGTCTGCACACGACGACCACGCAGTCGGTACCTCTGCTCCACTCTATGCTGGCACCACTTCGCGGATCCGGCATCGAGCCTGTTCTCGCGATCACCGTTGATGACAAGGGAGTCAGCGGGTATGCCTCAGTGCGCATCGGGGGTGAGCTGCTCGACATCAAGACGATGTCCGATGCCCTCGGCAAACATGCTGCCCTGATCGGCCTGCGCGGACTGGATTCGTTGACCTTACCCATCGCCATCAACAGGTTGGACGGCCCAACGCTGATCCTCGCGATCGAAGGCCTGAGCTTCAACATCGCCGGATTCCTCCAAGGCACCGGGACGATGGGTCTGCAGAACGAGGCGGTCACCTTCGACGCCAGCGCGACCGGCACGGTACCAGGCCTGGCAACGATCACTGTCCCGATCAAACGTGATGCGGATGGATCGCTGTCCGGGAAGGTCAAGGTTTCGTTGTCGATCAAGGGCCTCGGCGGCGAGATCGAGGCGTCGTACGCACATGGTGTCGTGGACGTGATCGGGACAGTCCGCTACGCGAACGAGAAGTTCGACGGGAGTGTGACGATCGCGGCGACCGACATGGAGACCGCCAAGTCACTGGCTACCGCGCGCACACCGGCCGAGGTCAAGACGGTCGCTCCGGCCGCTGAGGGAACCAAGCCACACGACGGCGCCGCTACTCCAGTACCTGCATCCACCGCGCCTCCAGCCGCGACCGGCTCCGGTCCGGCGCCGGGCGGAGCCGTCGCCGCGAAGCCTGGCAAGCGCGTACTCGTCGGCTGGGGCACCGTGAACGTTCGGCTCGCAGATTGGCTCACCGGCGAGGCGAGCGTGCTGGTGGATGCCGATGCCGACGTGACCATCGTCGGCAAGATCACGCCGAGGATGACCGGTCCCCTGTTCCCGCAGCGGGACTACAAGTATCCGCTCGCAAAGATCGAGGTGCGGGCGATTTACGGCTTACCCGTCGTCGGAAACGTCTTCGTGTTCGCGAACGTCGGCCTGGAAGCGCTGGCGAAGTTCGGCCCGGCCACCTTGACCAACCTCGAGATGACCGGCACGTGGTCGACGAAACCGTCCGTACTGCAGAGCTTCGGATTGACCGGCACGCTCAACATCTCTGCGTTCGCCGGCCTGCGACTGATCGCCGAAGGCGGTGCCGGGCTGCAGATGCTCGACCACGACATCAAGATCGGCGTGGCGCTCGGCGCGCTGGCCGGCATCCGCGGGTACGTCGACGCGACCCCGCGAATCGGATACCGCGAGATTGCGGATCCTCAACTTGGCAAGAAGGGTGAGTTCTTCCTGGGTGGCCACCTGGACATCGCGGCGCAACCGTTCCTGCAATTGGGCGGCGACTTGTTCGTCGACCTCGACAGTCCGTGGTGGTCACCTGCGCCGGACAAGCGGTGGACGTGGCCGTTGGGACAGTTGGAGTACCCGTTGCCAGGCGAGTTCGGTATCGGCGCCGACGTGGAGCACGTGCTGGGCTCCGGCAAGATCCCCGAGATCAAGTTCACTCCGGTCGCCTTCGACGCCAGCCGTTTCATGAACGACCTGGTCAACGACCACGTCCCGCCCAAGAAGGCCCCACCCGCTGACAATAAGGGCACCTGGAACGAGACCGGCTCACAGACCACGACCGGCCCAGCCGGCACCCCGCCCCAGATCAACGCAGACGCAGCCAGACCGGTCGCCGCGAATACCGGCGCCGGCGTGAAAACCCCCGCCGACCAGGCCCAAACCCCCAAACCCGAGACAGCCGCCAACGTCAAGAAGGCCATGGCGGTCTACGCGGGACTGATGGAGGATGCCAGAACTCATCCGGCGAGTGATGGCGAGATTGCCCTGCTACTCGGAAAACTCAAGTCCGCCGGATTCGGACTAGTCGACGCAGTGCGCGAGGGCGCCAGGTGGCATGTGCGAACAAGCATCAACCCGAAGGTCGAGACGCAACTGAATGCGGCACCTTCCGGCGACGAAGGCCGTCCGAACCTGAAGACCGGTGCCAGAATCGAGTTCCTCCAGGCAAGCAAGGGGCCCGTAACCGTACAAGGCCTCGAGCTGACGACTTCGAATGGCGTCCGGATGTGGATGATCAAATACACCAGTGCGAAGGAGTCTGGAGCGCGCAACGCCTTTTCGCGCGGCAGCCTCACGTACAAAGTCATCCAGCCGCCACCAGTCAGGGCTGCCGTCATTCACGAGAGATTCGACGACCAGCGCGGCACCCTCATTGACGCCGAAGTCGGCCTCAGCCCACGTCGAGAGGTGGCCCAGCAGCGACCGGGATGGGACGTACTGAACGCAGAGGGCCGGGCCGGTTGGGATCATGCGCATCTCCTCAGCGGAACGCTCGATGGTCCCGGCCTGAGGTGGAATCTCGTCCTCGCGGTCAGACAGGTGAACAGAAGCGAGATGGCGCTCTACGAGAACTATCTTCGCAGGAACGTCTCCGAGGGCCTGCGGTTCAGGTTCGTAGCGAGAGTCGAGTACCACGATGCCGGTGCACCCGGCGAGGCGGAACACCAGCAGATCAATCCTGCGTTCAAGATCACAAACTTTGCCAGGATGATCAGCATCAGATATTGGCAACTGAAGGACGGTGGGCAGACACCGGACAAGTCCACGGAAAAGAGTCACCTCCTCCAAGGCGTTCGACTCCCGCACCTCTCCGAACTGACCGGATATGACTCTCCAGGGGTGAAGGCCGCGCCACCCATTAACCGCGGGCCTGCGAAGAAGCCAGACACGCTTGGGTGACGGTGGGAGCGGACGATGGGGCTATGGGGTTTGGTGAGGTGGTTGTCGGGACTCGGTCGCCGGTGGACGGGTGGCTGGGGACGGGGGTGCGGCTGCCGCTGCGACCGGTGGACGGGCGGCTCGGGTGGGTTGACGGGATGGAGCTTGTGCGGCAGGCGATCGAGACGATCCTCGACACCGAGCCTGGCGAGCGGCTGATGCTTCCGGGCTTCGGATGCGGTCTCCGCCGCTATCTGATGGCGCCGAACACGGTGTCGACACGCGCGGCGATTCAGCACGATGTCGAAGCGGCGCTGACGGCGTGGGAACCACGGATCAGCCTGGTCCAGGTGTCGGTGACTGCGGACAAGAAGCCCGCCCTGGTGTGGATCGACATCTCGTACGTCCGCACCGCGGATCTGCGCGCCGACAACTTCGTCTACCCGTTCTACCTCCAGTAGCCGAGCAACGGTGCAACCATGACCATCACCGGCCCGATCCTCGACGATCGCACGTACGAACAGCTCCGCGAAGAACTGATCCGCCGGATCCCCGTCTACACGCCGGAATGGACCAACTACAACGAGAGCGACCCCGGAATCACGCTGGTCGAACTGTTCGCATCCCTGGGCGAATCGCTGCTCTACCGGTTCAATCAGCTCCCGGACACCACCAAGATCGCCTTCCTGAACCTGCTCGGCGTCCGGCCGCGACCGCCACAGCTGGCTCGTGCACTGCTCACGGCAACAACTGAACGGCCCGCGGGGGTACAAATTCTCCGTAGTACCCGCGCAACAGCTGGACCGGTGGAGTTCGAGACTGTCAACGAGCTCTACGCCTGGCCACTTCGTCTACTTGCTGTGGGCAAGATCGTCGATCCCACCACCGAGACTGCCCTCGACGCACGCGAACTCCGTCGTCGGAACGACGCCGACGCTCGCCAGCGGGTTGCGCTGGGTCTCGATGCCTCGCAGGTGACAGACCAGACTCGGTTCTATCACGTACAGAACCTGCCGGACGACCCAACCGGCCCTGAGCCCGCGCTCAACGTGAGTGAGACCGCCGACCAGTCCTTGTGGCTCGCGCTCGTTGCCGATCGCCCGTTCGAGGCATCGCAGCTAGCCGGCCGGAACCTCTTCGTCGGCGTGGCGTTCGACGAGCAGCTCCCCACACCCTTCAGCCTCGTGCCGGTACCTGCCGGGGAGGGAAAGAAGTGGATCAGTAGTGAGCTCACCCCGAGTCCACCCGAGACTCGCTGGGATCTGTGGAGTCCAGATCAGGCGATGGTCTCCCTGAAGGTGATAAGCGACAGTACTCGCGGCATGACGACCACCGGAGTGGTCGCCATCGAAATGCCGCAGAGCTTTCCGACTCAATCCCAGGGAGCACCAACGTCCGGCGACTTCCATTCCCCGCCGCCGTTGGACGATCCAGAGGTCGCCGGCAACGCCATCGCGTGGTTGCGAGCACGACGTCCGCAGACCGAGAACGACGGTATTCATGACATCCGCTGGGTCGGTCTGAACGCCGTACAGGTCGAGCAGGCAGTCACGGCGCAACCCGAGCTGCTCGGGATCGGCACCTCGGAATCTGGTCAGGTCTTCCAGTTGACCAAAGCTCCGGTGCTCGCCGGAACGGTCGAGCTCGACGTCGAGGAGAACGACGGCTGGACAAAGTGGACAGAGGTGGAAAGTCTCGCGACCAGCCGGGAGAGCGACGCCCACTTCAGTGTGGATGCACAAACGGGACTGGTGCAGTTCGGAACGCGCAGCAAGGTACCCCCGATGGGTCAGCGCGTGCGCGTTGTCACCTATCGGTACGGCGGCGGTGCCGCGGGCAACGTTCCGCGTGGCGCGATCACGGCATTGACCGGCGTGCCCTCGGTCACTGTCACGAACGTGCTGCCGGCGCGCGGTGGCGCGGACTCGGCGACGCTGGCCGAAGCGCTCTCGGAAGTGCCGGCGCGCGTTCACCGGCGCGACCGCGCGGTAGCTGCGGAGGACTTCGCCTCGCTGGCGCGTGAGGTGAGTGGGGTCAGCCGTGCCGACGTGCTCCCGCTGTTCCATCCGGATACGCCAACGATCCGGAGGGCGGGGGCTGTGAGCGTCGTCATCTTTCCCGACGAGGATCTCCGCAACCCGGCGGCGCCCCTTCCCGACACCGATCTCCTCCGGCGAGTGGCGACGTACCTCGACCCGCGGCGCCTCATCACCACGGAGCTGTACGTCGTGCCGCCGACGTACCGCGAGATCGGCGTCGCGGTGGGGATTAGGATCAAGGACGGGTACCAGGTCGATGCGGTACGTCGATGGGTGGAGCTCCTGCTGCAGCAGTACCTCGCTCCGCTGCCGCCGTACGGCCCGTCCGGTCAGGGATGGCCGCTCGGTCGAGCAGTACGCCGGGCTGAGCTGGAAGCCATCGCCGTACAGGTTGACGGCGTCGATTCCGTCGAAGGCGACCTTCAGCTCGCGCGGCGGGTCGGCTCGACGTGGGAAGTACAGCAGACGGTGGAGCTGAGTCCCTGGGAGGTGCCACAACTGTCGGCCATGACAGTGGTCCGTGGTACGCCGCTACCGGCAGGCACCGGCTACACGCCACCGCCCGATCCGACAAAGGATCCGGTTCTGGTCCCGTTGCCGCCGGAGGTATGTCGATGAGCCTCACGACAGTGTCCGCGGTCCTGCCCGGCGGGTTCAGCCGACTCTCGGAAGCGGACCAATGGTTCCGCTGCCATCACGACGGCACCAGCCTGCTCGATGATGCCCGCGGCTTCCAACTCGCCTGGACGGTGCCGACCGATACGCGCGACGACACCACAACCGCGGCAGCCGCGGGACTCGCGCTCGACCATTGGGGACGTGCGTATCGAAGCCAGCCGGCGCAGGGGAAAGTCGTCGTTCTGCCACAGTCCGCCCTCGAGGCTCGTCACGACGATGCTGCTCACACCGGTGCGCTCGACACGCCACTCGGGCTCGCGATTGACAAGGCTCAGCGGCTGTATGTCGCCGAGAACGGCCGGGCGCGTGTCCTGGTGGTCGACTTGTGGTCGCGGCGATTGTTGCGCGCCGTACTAACATCAGGACGACCGCTCGACGTGGCGGCAGCAGGGTACGGCATACTCGCGCTGATCGACGGCCCTCCGTCGCTCGTTGCTGTCCGAGGCCGCCGAGGCCCCATACCTGCAGGCACCGTCACACCTCCGCCCGGCGCCGGCACGATGCGGCCGACGCGCTTGGTGCGCCATCCCACCGCCGGAGTCCTCGTACTCTGGACCTCGTCTTCCGGGCCTCGGTCCATCGTCTGTACGCCGGAAGGTCGTCGCGCACTGTCGGTGCCTGGAGCAACCGATCTCGAGGTGGACGGCAACAATGCGCTTGTGGTCGCATGTGGACCAGGCCAACCATTCCTCGCCTGGCGCGACGACGCCGGCGACTGGACCGGCATCGAGCCCCTGGCGGCGCCGGGGTATGACGGCGCCGCGCTCGGCACCGACAGCGACGGAACCATCGTCTACACCACTGCGCAGGGAATGGCGCGAGTCGCGGGGAGCGCCGCGGTGTATCTGTCCGCCGGCAGGCTGCTGACCTACCGACTGGACTCAGGTACGTACCGAGCCCACTGGGGTCGAGTCTTCATCGATGCCTGCGTACCCGCGGGCACCACGATCCGCCTCGCCGCTCTGACCACCGATGAGGACGAGGTCGTGGATCCGTTGCCGCCGCGTGCGCCGGCTCACGAGTCCAGAGTCGTGCCGTACGCCGACCTTACGCCGCCGCTTCCGCCCGCCGAACTCGTCAGCAATCTCACGGACCAAACAGCTCAGCCGATGTACCGCAGGTTGACAGGCCGCGAAATCCCCTGGGAGCAGATCCCGAGCGACGACCGCCACGAGACGTACGAAGCCGCCGTGAATGCGCCACCGGGTCGGTATCTGTGGCTCGTCGTCGACCTGGACGGAAACACCCGGGCGACCCCGCGGGTGCGGGAGATCCGGGTCGAGAAGTCCGGGCATCAGCTCGGTACTCAACTGCCACGCGGCTGGACCCGCGACGAGTCCGACGCAGACTTTCTGCAGCGGTTCCTCGCACCTGCTGAGGGCCTGCTCCGCGATCTCGACGGTCGAGCGGCGCAGCGGTCGGCTCTGCTCGACCCGTTAACCACACCCGTCGAGGCGCTCGACTGGCTAGCTGGATTCCTCGGCCTGGTGCTCGACCGCCGCTGGCCGTTGGCGTCGCGGCGCGAACTCGTGGGCGAGGCCTACGACCTCTATCGCCTGCGAGGCACGAGAGCCGCGCTCGAACAGCTCCTCACGATCTACCTGCGTCGGCAGGTGACCATCGTGGAGAACTGGCGGCTCCGCGGCCTGGGCGGCTCCGTACTCGGGCTACCGGCCGCGGGGGGACGTGCACCGTTCGTTCCCGGCGCCGGGCGTGCGGTCGAGCCACTCGGATGGTTCAGCGTCGGCGGATCGCTGCCGGGACCTGACGAGGTACTCACCGAGGACGACGAGACAGCTCATCGGTTCACGGTCGTCCTGCCCACACCGGTTGATTGCGACCGACGCGAGGTCCTCGACTCGATCATCGAAGCGCACAAGCCGGCGCATACCCGGGCTGACATCTGCGAGTTCGGCGCGGGAATGCGCATCGGCCGGTTCCGCACCGGCCTGACGTCGTTCGTGGCACCGGAGTCCGGCTGGGTCCCAGAGATCACCGGTCAGGTACTGCTCGGGATCAACGGCATCGTCGGTGTTCCCGACACTGCGGCGCGGATCGACGACAGTGCGATCGGGCGGGTGCGGGTCGGATGAACACTACTGATGCTTCCGTCCTCCAGATCGACGAACTGTCGACCAGGCTCGTCGGTGTTGCGCGGACGGCGGACGCGCAACGGTGGCTCGACACGACTGTGCACGCAGTTGTCGACGATCACCTGCCGCGGGCCCTTGCCGCCTCAACGCTGCCAGCGGGCCTGTGGTTCATCCGCGAACTGGATCTCGCGCTCGTGTGCAGGGGGATCAGTCGCTTCCCGGATCTCGCACCGCAGTACGCACAAGCCGTTCTCGACACGCTGACTCGATCGATCGGTATTGATTCGGAGTGGATCCACTTCGATAACGAGGTACAACTGCTGGCCGCCTTTCTCGTCGATGTGATTGCGACTCGCACTGACAATGCGTGGATCTGGTTGCAGGCCGGCCTGATCAATGGTCTGCCCGACATGGCAGATCCGGCGCGCTGCGTCCCGGTAGCGTTGTCTCGGCTTCCCCATACTGCCCTGCACGGCTTTGCAGAGGCAGTAGCACGACGCGGAGTACCAGCGATCGACCGCGCGTTGGGCGACACCGGCTGGACAGCCGTCGCCACTGTCATTGGTGCGCCTGCGTTCACTCGCACTATCTCGAGCAACACCGCGGCGGTCGCGCGTGTATTCGCGAAGCACATCGCGTCGGATCGCAAGCCGACGTACCACGCGGCCACGACGGCGACGGCCACGGATCGTGCTGCATCCAACCGAACCGTGGCAGATTCAGAACACGTCCTGGAACTGCTCAGAAGGTCGAGTCTTGCCGCATCGTTCCGGGACTCAAGGCTGCGCCCGAGCCACCCAGTCGCGACGGCCTGGGCATGGCTGATTGTCCAGGAGGTAGAGCCCGCCCTCGCGGAGTCACCGGCAGGCCCATCAACAGTCTCCGAGATAGCCGGCCGACTCATTCGGCGACTCCGAGCGGACGAGATCGCGCTGTCTCCTCCACAAGGCGATCTTGTCAACGCGGCCGGTACCTTAGCAGATCCTCGCCCCATCCAGGTCGACCCACCAGACGCCATAGCGGAGCGGCCGCTGGCGTGGAGCCAATGGGCAGGACTGCCGTATCTGCTCGCAACCGCCGCAGATGCGGGGCTTCCGGACTGCATCGACCGCGATCCGGTTCTGTCGCAGCGAGGTCTGCGATGGTCGTTGTGGTACGTCGGGACGCTGCTCACCGGGGCGCCGGCCGACGATCCCGCCGTACTGGCGCTCGCCGGTCTGAACAGCGCCAACGCCGCAGACCTTCTCGCAGAACGCCCAGCGAATCCTGCAGAGCGTCGGTCCGTGGCCAGATTGGCGTCTCGTTGGCGGCGTATCACCGTAAGCCGTCTGCGGGCCGTTGGCACGGAAACTCTTCCGAGCTCCCTTCCGGCACAGCTGCTGGATTGGTTGATCCACCGCGGAGGACACATCGACGCGACGCCCGGCTGGATCGACGTGGTGTTTCCTGTCGCGACCGTCGAGCTGGCGATCCGTAGGGCCGCCCTGGACCTCGACCCGGGGTTCGTTCCTTGGCTCGGAACGGTGGTGACATTCCGCTATGAGTGAGCTCGATTCAGCCACCCACTCAGTCATCAACGCCTTGGCCCAGCATGTCGACGCCATCAAGGACGAACGCTCGTCCCGCTGGCTCCTGCAATGGCTCCAGGACCACCCGCGTGCCTCACCGGAGACGGAGGCCGGCGGCCTCGAGCGCCTGCGTGACCGGCTCGGCCTCGTGACAGTCGAGTTACAACTCATCGCGCTCGCAGGACTGCCGGACGACGACGCCGGCTTCGCCTCGATCTTGAGGCGCCTGCACCCCAGGGCCGAGGGCCGGCCGACCGTCGGGCTGGCGCTCCGATTGCTTGATCCGCCGTACGGTGAACGTGCGGCCCTCGCCGTGGTGCACGGCGGCGCCGCGATCGTCGCGCGGGCCCTCGAGATCACCGGAGACTCTGCCTTCAGCGAGCGATCGCTGACCCTGCCAGAAGGTTTGTGGCCCGCACTGCGCGGACTGGAGACGACCGCAGCAGACCACTGCATAGATGTCGACGGTCTCCTTCCCGGACTCGAAAGATGGCTCGAGGAACCACTCGTCGACGACGCGGTGACGGCATTGCGAGAATCGGCGCGTACGGTGATTCTCGTCCTGGCCAACGACGAAACGGTTGCGCTCGGACGATGTGCGGCCCTCGCTGCTGCAGCCGGCGCTCCGCCGTTGGCGCAGCGCTGCGCACCCGACGATGTGCTCGCACTCGCCCGCCTCTCTGTGGTTGCTGTTGCCCGCGGTTGCCTGCCGATCGCCGTAGCGTTTCAGCCGGACGCGTTGGCCGGACCAACGCGTGGCCTGAACCCGGCACTCGTCACTGGTCCGCTCATCGTCGCCGCGCCTGCCGGATCCGTGTCGCTGGTCGGACCCGATCCGATCATCGGCATCACGGTCGCTCCGATCTCGCTGGCCGAGCAGCGCCGAGCATGGAGTTCGGCGTTGCCCGATCATCCGGAGGCCGCCGCCGAGCTTGCGTCCAGACACTCGCTCGACCCCACCACGACCGCACAGCTCGGGGCCGATCTAGGCCGCCGGCCGGACAGCACGGACCCGGCAAAGCTCCGGACCGCCGTTACCGAGTCCATCCGGGCCCGTGCCAGCGCTGCGTTGCCGGCTGGTGCCCGGCTCACCACGCCCGACGCCGAGTGGGACCGCTTGGTTCTGCCTTACAAACAACCCGACGTCCTGGCCGAGGCGGTGTCGCGGCTCCAGCATCAGCAAACCGTTCTAGAGGATTGGGATCTGGCTCGCATCGCCCGCGCGAATCGCGGCGTACGGATCCTGCTGAGCGGCCCGCCCGGAACCGGCAAGAGTCTGGCCGCAGAGGTGGTGGCGACCGCGATCGGCACCGACCTCTTGGTAGTCGATGTTGCCAACATCGTGTCGAAATGGCTGGGCGAGACCGAGAAGAACCTCGGCGCGGTATTCGATGTCGCCGAGCGTACACAGGCCGTACTCTTGCTCGACGAAGCCGATGCCCTCTTCGGCAGCCGGACCAGGATCGGCGACGCACACGATCGCTACGCCAACCTTGAAACCGCCTATCTCCTCCAACGGGTTGAGCACTTCAACGGGCTGGTCGTCCTCGCGACCAACCTCCGCCAGAACATCGATCCCGCCTTCAGCCGGCGAATGGACTACGTCCTCGAGTTCGAACTGCCCGACACCGACAGCCGACTGCGGCTCTGGGAGATCCATCTACCCGCGGTGATCCGGGGCGCAGACGTCGACCTGGACGAGTTGGCCCGGCGGCATGCCGTACCCGGCGGCTGGATTCGGAACGCCTCGATCGGCGCGGCGTATCTGGCTGCTCGCGAAGGCGCCGCCGTCACCCAGGACCAGCTGCACACCGCGCTACGCCGTGAGTACGCCAAGGACAGCCGCTCGATGCCCGAGGACGCACCCCGGACCCGGCAGGCAGCCGGCTCGCTGCCGCGCCCGGACCGGAGAGCGATCCAGGCCATCACGGCCGCACGGAAGGAGTCGACATGACCACTGATCCGAATGCATCGACACTCGGCCCGGACGATCGCGACGACATCGAGTTGCCGCTGTGGCCGTTCCAGGACCTACGGGTGGCCTCCGGGATGCTGCTCGGCGCCGAGGACTTCCATGTGATGTTGGGCAATCCGCGCGGGAAGATGCGGCTGCACCAGGCCTGGCTGCACGGCTCCGGAGTCGTGTGGGGCCTCCGGGTCACGAAGGACGACACGATCATCAAGGTCAGCGAGGGCCTCGCTATCGACGGCCACGGACGCGAGCTGCGGGTCGAGGCACAACTGTGCCGGGATCTGCAGCCCTGGGCGAAGGACTGGCTGGGCCGGCATCGCGCCGGGTCCGGTCCGGGTGGATGCGGCTGTAGCTCTTCGGAGAGTTCCGGCGACTGCGGATCCCAGACGCATGACGCGTCCGCGTACGTCGTACTTCGCGCTGAGTTCTGCCTTGACCGCATGGTTCCCGCTCTCGCCGATCCCTGCGACACTGCGCGCGAACACAACGAAGCCTCGAGAGTCGTGGAGACTGCCTGCCTGGACTTCGTCGAAGAGATCGGTGAGTGGGAGCCGTACGAGCGCTTGCGGGCACTCTTCGGCCTGAAGCAGGACAGCGAGCACGCCGCACCAGGTGGAGCGGCAACTCGTGCCGCCGAACGGATCGCGGCCGCACGCCCCGACCAACGCGCGAAGGTACTGCTCGACGAGGCACGATGCCTCGCTGCCGCTGATGTCTGCGAGCTCGAGCCGCCGATCGAGACAGGTCGATCGCAGCTGGACCTGTTTCCGGTCGAGCCGTCTGCGGTTCCTGTGGTTCTTGCCCGACTCGAGCTGAAGGTATCGGACGATGGTTGCGCCGATGTCGCCGACAAGATCGACATCTGCGCGCGCCGGGCGATCCTGCCGACCAGGACGATCCAGGACCTGCTCTGCGGCGACGTCTTCGGAGCAGGCTCGGCGGCAGTCGGTCGTGGTCCGCACCTCGACGGCGACCTGCTCTGGGCGCCCGATATGAAGCAGTTCCAGTTCCGGCTGACCAAGCCCGCCGCACCCGGATCGGCCGAGCGTGCGGTCGAAGTGAGCGCGCTGTCCCGCCGTGGTCTGGGCTGGGCTCGTGAGCAGATTCGCCAGATCCGGCTCGCCGACGACGGCCTGACTGTGTACGTCGACCTCGAGCACGCACCGTCGTATGCGATCGTGCGCGTCATCATCCGCGGGACCGGCCGGACTCCGTTGTACGGAAAAGATCCGCAGGTGCCATTCGCCGGCCGCGCCGGCGAGCCGCCGGGCCTACCGGACGATGGACGGGACGCGGTCATCACTCAGGTCTTTGCCCAGCTCGAATCCACCGTCGAGGAGGAGAAGTGACCACGACACCGGAGCTCTCCGCGCCCGGCCTGACCACCAAGCCGGCGGCCGCACCGCCCGGCGCGTTCGACCGCCTGTCCGCCTTCGACGGTCTGTTCCTGCGTGCCGAACACGTCAACCTCATCGGGAACTACGCAACCGACCTTGCCTTCACCGTCGGTGCTTCGAGCGGTCCGGGCATCGTGTACGGATTCGACGTCAGCCTGGACGACTACGACCTCCGAGTTTCCGTCGGTCTCGCGCAGATGACGGATGGGCGTCCGCTTCGAACCACCGCAGTACTGTCGGCACGCATCGACAACCTGGCGCTCACAGCGGGGCGCTACTTCGAAGTCGGATTGAAGTGTGGTTCGTGGCCGCACGGTGACGAGGCCGTCCAGGGTCTGCTGTGCGACGCACCCTGCGCGAGTGACGGAGGGACCAGGCGTACGGCGCGTGCCTACGAGGGGCCGTACCTCGTCATCGAGCCAGTTGACAGCGAGACCGAGCTGGCCCAACAGGTCTCGGCGCATCGTTCCTGGTTGGCGTCACGGCTGTTCCGCCGGGAGGAAGACCAAGCCCGACGGTTCACTTCGTCCTTGCCAGCGCAGTGGACGCCTAACGTTGCTGAGCGAGCAAGAGACGTCGTACCGCTGGCCTTGCTTCTTCCGCCGATGGGTGGATTCGACTGGCAGGTGGACCAATGGAGCGTACGTCGTGACAAGGGCGCCCCGCCGCCCGCGCGGTACTGGGAGTGGCAACTCGGCATGCGCCCGAGAGACGTGTTCATCGCGCAGGTACTGCAATTCCAGGTCCAGCTGAACGACATCCCGCGGGGAACCGATCTGCACCGCGATGTACAGACGCTGACGGCGTCGATGAAGGCGGCCGAGGACTTGCAGCCAGGCGAGCAGCTGGATGAAGCGCTCGGTGAACTGGGACGAAAGCTTACCGATCTCACGGAGCGCCTGTCCGGCCTGGAGCAGGCGCCGCCGCGTGCCGCCGGAGAATCGCCTGGGCCGGAGTTCGTCGAGCTTCCCCCGGCCGGCTTCGTGCCGTGTACCGGCGTACCGCTCGAAGGCATCGGCGCAGCAGTCGAGTATCTTCTCGACTGCCCGGGCTACGTCCGCAAGGTCTGCACCTGTGCGCCCGGTGACATTGGCGCACGCTTCGCTGCCGCGCAGCACCGCGACCGGATCGTCACCCCGCGATCGTCGAACAAGATGGCCGGCGTGATCGACGTCTTCGTACCCGTGCTGAACGGCGAGCCGGCGTACGACTGGGTGCTCTTCACTCGCGCCGAAGAAGTGGAATGCCCGGAGCCTGAGCAGCCGGAACCCGCACTAGACCTGGTGGCTGTCAAGGTGCAACTGGAGAATGAGACCGTCGAGGACCTCGGCAGCCTGACCTATCCGGCGCGTGCTTGGCAGGTACCAGAGGACGGCGCCGAGATCTTCGCGCGGGTCCGGGGCCTCATCGGCGAACAAACGCTGCAGACCGTGCGGGCGGACGTCACGTCGGATGATCGTCGCCCGCTCGGCTATCTGCGGGCCGTCCTGCTCGCAGGCACGTTCCTCGACAACCACCCGGCCGTCCCGCCGCCAGTCGAAACAGCAGTCGCCGCCGACCAGCCAGAGACCATCACCGTCGTCCTGGACGGTCCGATCGACAACATCGCCAAGCAGAGCGCTCGACGCCCGTCCGCCCGGAAGTCCTCATCGGCCCAGCGGTCCGCCTCGGCTACCACTGCAGCGACCTCGAAGGCGTCGACCAGGCCTCTCAAAGCGGCAGCGAGCGAGAAGACCGCGGTCACCAAGCCCGACGGCAAGGTCGCGCGGAAGAGCTCCACCACAAAGAAGTCGCCGAGCCCGAAGAGCGAGCGTCGATGAGCGAAGACCACGATCCGCAGAAGGACAGACGACGCCCATCCGGGATGTGCGTCCTCCGCTCGGAGCCGTTCGACCACGGCAGGCTCTACTCGATGACGACCACCCTCGATATCAACCAACTCTCGGCTAGACGCCAGTACCACTCGACAGACATTGAGGAGGTGATGCGCACAGTGGCCAGATTCTTGAGCGACACCTCGGAGTGACAGATCTGGGCGACACGCACGGCGATCACCGAAGTCGACCTCACGTTGCGTCGGATGCACCAGGCCGTCGGAAGAACACCACAGCACCGCAATCGCAGCCATGGACAGACGACACGAACAAGACCACTTCCGCCAGTCGGGCGATCAATTCAAGCGAAAATGGTAATGAATCGACTGGTGACGGCGAACCGAAACTGGTTTGAACTCGCCCACTACGTGACCAAACTGCCCGCCCATCGAAGAACCGCTTGAAGGCATAGTGCGGCGCCGAAGCCACGCCCAAAGATCGGTGAACGGCGGCGCCCGGTCGACATCAAACCGAGAATATCACTACCTCGATACCACCCTCGGTGTTCCACGGAAACCGTCGATTCGTGCATTGAGTTCGTTGTCAGTGCAAGCGGTGGCGTCCAATTCAATATCGATTTGTTGTGCTGAATATTTTGGCGCGCGTCGCAACTTGCGCGGGAGAAGGGGGAGACACGATGAGGACAACAGGCACCGATCAGGGTCACGCACAGCCAAGGCAAAGCAGCCGTCGGGCACGTACGCCCCATGTGCCGTCGATTGCTCAACGCGCCCACACATACCTGGATCCCCGCGTGGCGGCCGTGATCGTGATCCTGTGCGCGTCACTGGTCACCGCCTGCTCATCCGGTGCGAACCACTCCGCTGTCTCGCCGCACACGGAACTACCATCCTCAGGGGGCCCGACTGAACCAGGCTCTCCGGTCACAAAACGTCCAACCGGAAGCGGGTGGCCATCTACCGCATCCCCGACGCCGTCAAGGAGAACCGGATCGACGGCTCCCTCATCGCGGCCGCCTTCTACGCTTCGGACCTACAAGCCGAACACTGTCTCGCCAACCACCAAACCTACGCGCCCCGCCAAGAAACTTGTATCGCTCGGAAACATCGGCGTTCCTAGTGTCGGCAGTACGCACCCGAATCAGTCCACCGGGCATTTCATCCCCAGCACCACCCCGCACTGCATCCTGATCAGCAACGTGAGCCTGCCCCCGATCCCGGCGATCAAGATCGTGAGCGTCAGTTTCCATGTCGACCAGGCCGGGTCCGGCACTGCAGGCCCGTTGCATTTCGCCGATCACAACACCGACCAGAACTGCGGCTGGCTCGAGGGCTATGCGCCGCAACCTTTGAGTGTCCGCTCCCCCACCTGCGCGGGAGTGACCTTGCCGACCTTGCAGCCAATGACCCAGAGCCAATTCGGGAGTCCAGGATGCGTGCTTCGGCTGGATGTCCCGGAGCCAAGAAGTGACGTTCAGAGGATCGGCCACTTCACCTTCACCCTCCAGACGCAGTGTGTCGACCGCGTCGTCGCACCGTGCGACCTCCTGACTGAGCAACCGACGGCGAATCACCCCGTGACCGTCCGATGGCGCCCCAGCCCCTTCTATGTCGCGGCCTGTGGCCCTGCCTTCGACCACGGTATCGAGCCCATCGCGGCACGAGGGGAATGCCCCAGCAGGTCCCCCTCGGCTTCACCGTCGTCGTGAGCCGATCGCCCCGCCGGCGTCGGCCTCCGACGCCTCGGACGGACCGCTCCGCAGGACAACCAGTGCCCGCGGCCACGACGGCTGCCAATGGCCAGCTAGCGGCGACAGCGGGTCCGCTCAATGGCATCCCGTCTGACCCGGCTGCCGCAGGGTTGAGCCGGCTGCGGCTCGCGGTCACGGTCTTGGGGCCAATCACCATCGTGACGGCGCTTCTGTACTACTACGGCTATGTCACCACGTATGCGGAGTATGCCTACTTCGGCGTGGATGTCGAGCTTCTCGACTACTCGAGCGCTGACTACGTTCTGCGGAGTCCGGCTTCCTTGTTCGTACCGCTGTTAGGGCTCTTAGTCCTCGTCGGGTTGGGTTACTGGATGCATGTGAGCCTCGCTGGCTGGGATCTGCAGGCCACGCATGCGCGCCGTGCCAGGATCGTCTTCTGGGCGGCCATCGTCGGAGCCGCCGCTCTCTTGTTCCGGGCGACCCTAGGCATCGTTGACGGGGATCTCTCCGCCCGCGAGTTGATCGGAACGACCCCCGCAGCACTGGCGCTAGGCACCATCGTTGCCCTGTATAGCTTCCAGTTCCGACCGGCGAGGCGACCCACTTCAAAGCCGGATCAGACTTCGAATGCGACCTCAACGGTGGCCTGGGTCATCGGCTGGTGCATCGTGATCGCCAGCCTGTTCTGGCTCGTCAACAGTTTCGCGAGCGCCTATGGCCGCGGGCTTGGCCAGGACACTCAAAAGGGTCTGACCGACCAGCCTCAGGTCATCCTCCACACCCGCAGTCAACTCGTCGTGGAGGCGCAGGGCCTGCACCCCCCGGACATTCTCTGCGAAAGCAGTATTGACTCCAAGGAGTACCCCTACCGATACATCAACCTCCGTCTCTTAGCCACATCGGGAGACTCATACCTTCTCGTTCCGGTGACCTGGACCAAGGCCAGGGGGATCGTGATCATGGTGAAGAAGAGCGATGCTTCGCTACAACTCATGGACTGGCCAGGCGTGCAGCCATGTGACACATAGCAGCCACAGCTCGGACGCTAGGGCGCAGCGTTGTCCAGCCTCGAGTCATCCGTAGCGCCTCCCAGCCGAGGCGGGCCAGTTGTGTCCAGCAGAAGTGTTGACGGCGTGGTGGTGGCCAGCCCGGGTGTCGACGTGCGTGCGGTCACCGCGTGATTCTTCGAGGAATCTCTCACAACCCACTCGAAGGGAAGAGCACAGCGATGACCGCGAGACCCAGTATCGACGCCTGCTGAGTTCCTGCACGGGCATCTGGAGCAGGCCAATGGGCCGACGGCCGCCGCTACCCCGGCCTCAACGTACTGTTCGCCCTCGCGCCGTTGGTCGACACGACATAACTGAGGGCGAGCACTGGCACCGCAGCTGCGTGGTGATCCATAACGAGTGCAAGATGATTCTCTTGGTGTCCTTGATAGGCTCCATTATCAGCGCCGTCGATTTCATCGGGGCCATCCTGGCAGTCATCTGGCCGCAGGATCCCGGACCGCTGCATTGCCGTCGGCTTTCATCATACTTCCAGGCCCGCCTCCCAGCAGGCCATCTAGAAATCACCCATTTCTGAAGCAGACCCTAGGAGCCGAGCTTGGATGTGACGTTGCGGTGACGGCTGGCTGAGCATCATCAGTTACTAGGGAGTGTTTCACGCAGGGACCTGGCGACCCAGATCTATCCCGCTGTGTACGGGTCAGCATGATTCACGAGGTGTGACTATGGACGAGACGATGAATGTGGTAGACCAATTCCGACGTGTCCCGGAGATACAGGGTGCCCGCCAGGAGACGCTTGAGCGAATGGCCGGACTGGCCGGAGGGCTCCTTGAGCTTCCAGCTGGCGCAGATCTGTACGCAACCGACTCCGCCAGCGACGAAGTCTTTGTATTGCTCGGGGGCTCCATCCGGCTGTGGCGGAGAGACCTCAAAGGCGAGCCGACTGTGCTGGAGACGCGGAAGGCACCGGCCCTCGTCGGCGAGGCAGCCGCGCTGGATGGCGGTCTCCGAACCGTAACTGCAACGGCCGAGGATGCAGTTCGCGTGCTCCCCATCCCGGCAGACCCATGGCGCGCTTGCCTCCGCGAGGACGCGGCACTCGGCCTGGGTCTGGCGAATCGCCTAGCGGCGGTCCTTCGACAAAGGCCGGTAGGTCAGGGCGAGGCTGACACAACGGTCAAGTTCACGGACCGCATTCTTCCGGCCGCGCACGATAATGTGGCCCCCGACCGGTCGCTGGTCCGGATCCTGGCTCAGCTCCCTCACGGTGGGATGGCTCACTTCGAGCTCGGGCCTGAGCAGATATCAACACCCCAACGCCATCGGACGGTTAGCGAAATCTGGTATGTCTTGAGTGGCCTCGGAGTGATGTGGAGACAACAAGACGGGGAGGCCGCGCGCGAAATCGACCTCAGGCCCGGTGTGTCGCTGACAATTCCCGTCGGCACGAGCTTCCAGTTCAAGAACACGGGTCGGGAACCTCTAGCCGCAATCGGCGTGACGATGCCGCCGTGGCCAGGCGACGGCGAAGCCTTCGAAGTCACAGGGCCGTGGACAGGGTGACGGAGCTCGCATTGCCCACACTGCTGGCCGACGCGATGAGAGCCTGCGGCCAGAACGCCCGTCGGCCTTGTCAGGGCTCGTCCGCGTCTTAGGATCGGCTTCAAGGAACTCACGGGACATGTCGGAGACGAGGCGCGTCATGCACCGTTGGCTGCATGCCGGGCTGATGGCTGTGCGTGTTGTGAGACTGCTGCTGACGCTCGGGTAGCTCTCCTAATCGTCCCCTTCGACTCATTCAGCGACAGGTCAGGCAAGACCTAGAACTTCGGCAAGGCCTTCGCTTGGACTCCTCGCAATGCTGGTAGTCGGGTCGTCCTACACACCGCAGTCGTTGGTGGGTCCTCGAGGTAAAGCAGCAGGTGTGCAGCGCCACCGTGATCGCCGCCATTACCGGATCCTCCTAGTTCTTCCCGAGCAGCGACGCTGTCGGCCCGTCCCACGAGTCACGGCTTTCACCGGGCAGCTCACGGCCAGGTGCACGACGACAATGCCATCGTGAGGTCAGACGGGCACGTCAACTGATGGATCAACAGCACACCGGCCGCGACACGCCATGCCGATCATCAGGTCGGATGCGGCAACTGCTTCGCGGCGCGCCATCGTCCATACATGCATGGCTGTCGCCGCCAAAACACCGAACGGGCCTCTGTCCGTCAGTCCGCAGGCGAAGGACCGCTGAGCGAGTCCGCGTCAAGAACAAGGCGGATTGGTTAAGGTCCGTGTCCGGCCTCGGACACACACCGACACACGCGGCGTGGCCTGATGGAACATCAGCCACCCGCTTTTGTTGCAGGAGGCACGGCAGGTTAGGTCGTCGGGTTGCGGACGTCCTTTCCTTGTTCGGCGAAGGATTTGAAGTCTTGTAGGTGTTGTTGGGATTGTTTGCGGAAGGCGCCGGGCATCAGGAGTGCTACGAGTTTCATCAGGATGCCGCTGAAGCGGAATTCGTTCTCGCTTTCCCAGAGGGTCGTTTCCGGGCCGGCTTCGGTGAGGCGTTCGCGGGCGGCACTCCACATGCCCTCGCCGACGATCTCGCGGTCGAAGTGAACGACGCTCGTGGCGGGGAGGTCGCGCAGGTCGGCCGGCTCGCGGCGGGTGATGGTCTCGATGCCCTCGAACTTCCGCTGGTCCATTTCCATCACGACCCGCGACTTGGTGCCGACCTGCCCGTCCTCCCCATTCAGCGGCTCGTGCAGCACGAAGCCCCGTAGCCATTTCGGCCGGTGGGCCGGGTCGGCGAGCAACTGGACCACTTTCTCCCGCGGCAGGACGATTTCGATGGAGACTGTGTATTTCACTCCTGTCCTCCCAGGTGTCGAACAACTGGAACGATGCCGCTCCGCCCCTGCCACGAGCCGTGCTCCGAAAGCGGCCGGAACCGGAGGGTGGCGAACTCGTGATGGAAGTCCCTGCGTCGGCGTTCGGCCATCGCGGCCGCATGACGGTCGGGCTCCGGGCCACTGCTGTGGCCGTGCACCATCTCCTCCATCTGTTGCACGCTCCGCCAGACGGAGAAGGTAGAGATCGTCCGGGGTGGACGCATCGCGGCCAGTGCCAGCGTGGTTCCCGGATGGTCACGCACCAGTCGCTCCACGGGCTTGCCCCACTTGAGAAACCGCGGCACCTCGAGGAGGCGCATTCGGGCCAGCGTGACCGCTACGACAGGCTCGGCAGGGTCCCACTCGCCCGCCCTCGCGGGCAGGTCGGGTAGCGCCGCAAGGCGCGACCAACGGCGGAGGAACTGCATGCGCACGTGCCATCCCGCAGCCAACTCCCTGCCCAACGGATGATCCGCTAGAAACGTCACGACCGCCGCCTCGTCCTCCCACCGCGCGAACATCGCCATCCGACGCAGCTGCATCCGGTCCGGCGAAACAGTCGGGGCACCGAGGCGCATCAGCGCGAGGCACTCGGCGTACCTCAACCCGGGCGCAGTCGGCGCCTTCCACAGGGCTCGCGCCGTCGTCGCCGGACGGAGCTCCGCGAGGTGGAACGTGAAGATCGTCATCGTTCGGCAACTGTCCCACGACCGAGGCCCCTCGGCCCCAAGACAACCCATAGCGCTGACCTGTTGTGACCAATAATGTTAGTGACTAACATTCATGACATGGGAACACGAAGCGAGCGGACGCGGGAGCGGTTGCTGGCGGCGGCGATGGAGTTGTTCGCCGAGCGTGGGTACGACGCGACGAGCGCCGGCCAGATCGCCGCACGGGCCGGGGTCACAGAGATGACGTTTTTCCGGCACTTCCCCAGCAAGGCGAGCCTGTTGATCGAGGATCCGTACGATCCGGTGATCGGCGCCGCGATCCGCCGGCAACCGGCAGGCCTCGACCCGATCACCAGGACCGTTCGAGGAGTCCGCGCGGCCTGGCGGGAGCTTCCACCGCCAGCTGTCGAGGAGGTCCGCGTGCGGCTTCGGATCGTCGCGCAGACGCCGGCGTTGCGGGCGAGCATGGCCGGCGGTACGGCGGCCACCGAAGCGGTGATCGTGGACGCCCTGACGAGTGGCGGCGTCGGCCAGTTCGAGGCGAAGATCGCCGCGGGAGCGGTCATGGGCGCGCTCAACACCGCGTTGCTCGAGTGGAGCCTGACCGCGGACGACGATCTCGGCGGAGCGATCGACACCGCCCTCGATGTCCTGGCGGATCGTCGTGACTGAGTACGTGGTCGAGGCACGTGCATTGTGGCGCACCTTCGACGACGGCACCGGAGCTCGTGGGGTCGACCTCACCGTCGCCCCGGGCGAGATTCACGCACTGGTGGGGCTGAACGGTGCCGGGAAGTCCACGCTGATGCGGCTCCTGCTCGGAATGCTCGCGCCGACCGCCGGCACGGTGACCATCGCGGGCCGCCGAGGCGACCAGATCGACTGGAGCCGGGTCGGCCACCTGGTCGAGTATCCCCTCGCCTACCGCGAGCTGACGTGCCGACAGAACCTGGCCCTCGGTGCGCGGCTGCACGGCGTACCGGCCGGAGAGATCACCCGCATGGTCGACGCCGCGATCGTCGAGCTAGGTCTCAGCCAGTACGCCGACCGACGTACGGGCAAGCTGTCACTCGGAAACCGGCAACGGCTCGGCCTGGCCTCCGCGCTGCAACACAAACCACGACTCATCGTCCTGGACGAACCCACCAACACGCTCGACCCGGCCGGCGTCATCCTCCTGCGCGAGGCGCTCCTGCGCCGTGCGGACGCGGGCGCGGGCGTCCTGGTCAGCAGCCACCACCTGGACGAGGTCGCGCGCATCGCCCAGCGGATCTCGGTGCTGAACGCCGGCCGGATCATCGGCACGCTCGACCCGTACGGCGTGGACCTCGAGCGGGCCTTCTTCGACCTCGTGCACCGAGACGACGTGGCCGCATGATCACCGGCCTCGTCACCGAGTTCACCAAGTTCGTCCGCGCGACCGTGGTACGTGCGACCACGATCGTCATGGTGCTCGGCATCTCGTTGATCTGTTCGTCGATGCTGCTCGCGGTCCACACCGCCGACCCGCAACTCGCCGCCAAACTCGGCCCGCTCATCGAGCCCGGCGGCTGGGCCGGCTACCTCACCACCGCGGCACAGGTCACCGGAGCAGCCGCGCTCCTCGGGTACGGTGTCGTGCTGAGCTGGCTGTTCAGCCGGGAGTTCGCGGACGGAACGATCACCGGACTGTTCGCCGTCCCGGTGCCCAGGGCAACGATCGCCGCGGCGAAGCTCGTGATCTACCTCGCCTGGGCTGTCCCAACCGCCTTCATATTAATGATCGCCCTGGTCGTGTTCGGTCTGGCCGGTGGACTTGGAGCCGTGCCCGCGGACGTCGTACCGGCGATCGGACGGCAGTTCGCGCTGACCGTTCTCACGGCCGTGATCGCGACACCGGCTGCGTGGGCGGCCACCGTCGGCCGGTCAATGCTCGCCGGGATCGGCTGCACGATCGGGATCCTGGTCGTCGCGCAGGTGACCGTGGTCGCTGGGGCCGGCGCCTGGATCCCGTTCGCGGCGCCCGCGCTCTGGGCGATCAGCGGCGGCGCCGACGTCACCGGGGTTCAGCTCGTGCTCGTCGTACCGACACTCCTCATCAGTGCCGGACTGACGCTGCGATCGTGGCAGCGCCTCCAACTTGATCGGTCGTAGGCTGGAAAAGTGCAGTACACCGACTGGGGTGAGCGCGCCGCTCGCTGGTCCGGAATCCGCAGCGAGACAGTCGAGGTGCGCGGCACGAAGGTGCACTACTTGATCACCGATCAGGCTCGTACGGCGAAGCCGGTGCACCTGCTCGTGCCCAACCCGGCCAACAGCGCGTCGAACTGGCTCGACGTGCTCGCGGAACTGCGACCACACGCGCACGCCATCGCAGTAGACCTCCCCGGAACGATCGCCGGCCACACCACGCTGCCGAGCCGGCGCGCGGCAAGGATCGAGACCAACGCGCTGTTTCTCCGCGACTTCGTGGACGCTCTCGGGCTCGAACGGGTCGTGGTCCACGGCTGGTCCGCCGGCGGAGCAACCGTGTTGCTGTTCGCCGACCAGGCACCCGAACGGATCGACAGGCTGGTGTTGGCGACGCCGGCACTTCCTCCCCCACTGAGCGATCGCGAGGCGCGCTGGTGGCGCACAGTCGGCAGGGTGGCGTTGGTCGTCGTCCCACCGATCGCCGTGGCGGTGCTCCGCGTTGCCGGGCGGCGGATCCTCGCCGCGAAGTTGCGCGTCCTGGACGATCCCGCGTCGATCGCGAGCAGCAGATGGAACACCGGTGGCGACTTGACGAAGATGTCGCCGGAGATCGCCGAGCTGATGCGCGACGAGATGTCGGCGGTGGAGCCCAAGCGTTTCGCCCGCGCTATCACGGTGTACGCCTCGCTGATGTCGCTGATGTTCGTCCGGCGGCGACCCGTGCTCGACGCGATGCGCCGGGTCGAGTTGCCGACTCTCCTGGTCTGCGGCGAAGAGGATCGCCTGACGGCCCGCGCGTCGATCGACGACTGGACAGCGCAGCGGCCCGATTGGACAGTGCAGATCCTTCAGGGCGTCGGTCACGCTCCCCCGTTCGAGGCCCCGGCCGACTACGTGAATACGGTCTTGCGCACCGATTGAACAGCGGTTTAGTCTTTGAACGTGTGTTCAATGCGGATCGGTGACTCACCTGCTGCCGGCGGCGGCGCGGCGACGGCCGAGCGCATCCGGGACGCGGCGATCGTGCGGTTCGGGCGGGACGGATTCTCGGCCGGCTTGCGCGCGGTGGCCGCGGACGCGCAGGTGACCGCCGGGCTGGTGGTGCACCACTTCGGGTCGAAGGACGGTCTTCGCCAGGCGTGCGACGCGTACGTGCTGAACGTGATCCGGATCGAGAAGACGAAGGCGGTCACCGGAAGCGCGGCCGGGATGATGGCCCAGCTCGCGGAGATCGACGAGTACGCGCCGCTCGCCCTGTACGCGATGCGCAGTCTGCAGTCCGGCGGCGAGTTGGCGACCGCGTTCGTCGAGCAGATGTGCCGCGACGCCGAGCAGTTCCTGGCGGCCGGTGTCGAGGCCGGGACGATCAAACCGAGCCGCGACCCGGCCGGCCGCGCGCGTTACCTCACCTACCAGGGCATGGGTTCGCTGTTGCTGTGGATGTCCCTGCGGCACGGATCGCTGGAGGTCGAGGACTTCCGGACAGAGCTGCGCCGACTGTCGGACGAGATCACCCTGCCGGCTCTCGAGTTGTTCACCCACGGATTGTTCGCCGACCGCAGCATGCTGGACGACTACCTGATGTACGTCAGCGATCCGCCGGCCGGCTCCGACCAGCCGTAGTACGCCGCGACACGGCGTCGGCACCCGACGCCCCCAGACGACACATCACGCCGGGCTCTGTCCCGGAACACTCTTGAGAGGTTCAGCGATGACCGCTGCCCTGCAAATTTCCCAGCTGCACAAGTCCTTCGGGCAGGTGAAGGCCCTCGACGGGCTCGACCTGTCCGTCCCGGCCGGCCAGGTGGCCGGCTTCCTCGGCCCGAACGGTGCCGGCAAGTCCACCACGATCCGGATCCTCCTCGGCCTGCTTCGCGCCGACGCCGGGGACGTCTCCGTCCTCGGCCGTCACCCGTGGGTCCACGCGGTCGAGCTGCACCGCCGGCTCGCGTACGTCCCCGGCGACGTGAGCCTGTGGCCCAACCTGACCGGTGGCGAGGCGATCGATCTGCTCAGCCGCCTGCGTGGCGGCGCCGACAAGACCCGCAAGGCCGAGCTGCTCGAGCGGTTCGAGCTCGACCCCACCAAGAAGGGCCGCACGTACAGCAAGGGCAACCGCCAGAAGGTCGCGCTGGTCGCGGCCCTGGCCGCCGACGTCGAGCTGCTCGTCCTCGACGAGCCGACCTCCGGCCTCGACCCACTGATGGAGACCGTCTTCCAGGAGTGCATCGCCGAGGTGAAGCGGGCCGGGCGATCGGTCCTGCTGTCCAGCCACATCCTCGCGGAGGTCGAGAAACTCTGCGACACCGTGACCATCATCCGCAACGGCCGTGCCGTCCAGTCCGGCACGCTCGCCGAGCTCCGGCACCTGACCCGGACCACGATCACTGCGACGCTGGACCGCGACCCGGCCGGCCTCGCGAACCTCGTCGGCGTCCACGACCTGCGGTCGACCGACGGCACGGTCACCTTCGACGTCGACGCCGACCAACTGCCGGCCGTCGTACAGTCGCTCGGGCAGCTCGGCGTACGCACCCTGCACAGCGCTCCCCCGTCACTGGAGCAGCTGTTCCTGCGCCAGTACGGCGACGAGCTGGTCGGAGCCGAGTCATGAGCGACCGCGAAAGCCTGACCGCCACCGGCACCCTGGTCCGCTTCGCACTGCGGCGCGACCGGGTGAAGCTGCCGATCTGGATCGTTGCCATCGGCCTCGGCATGCTGTACGCCGTCAGCGCTCTGCCGACCGTCTACGCCACCCCGGCCGAACGCCAGGTCCGCGCCGAGCTGATGGACTCCCCCGCCGCGACGATGATGTCGGGACCCGGCTACGGCCTCGACAACTACACCCTCGGCGCGATGATCACCAACGAGATGGTCCTCTACCTGGCCATCCCCGCGGCGATGATGAGCATCTTCCTGATCACCCGCCACACGCGCGCCGAGGAGGAGACGGGACGCGCCGAGCTGATCCGCTCGACCGTCGTCGGCCGGCACGCCGCCACCACCGCCGCACTGCTGGTCGCAGTGATCGCCAACACCGGCGTCGCGCTGCTGACTGCCCTGGCGATGCTCACCGGCGACCTGTCGGCCGCCGACTCGTTCGCGGTCGGCATCGGCATCGGCCTCACCGGACTCGCGTTCGCCGGTATCGCCACCGTCACCACCCAGCTCACCGAACACTCCCGCGCGGCCTCGAGCCTAGCCATGGCCGTGGTCGGCGCAGCCTTCCTGCTCCGCGCGATCGGCGATGTCTCCCAGCCAGGAGGCAACTTCCTGTCCTGGCTCTCACCATTGGCGTGGGTCCAGCAGGCCCGGCCGTTCGTCGAACTGCGGTGGTGGCCGCTGCTGCTGTCGGTCGCGGTCCTGGCCATCACCGTTGCCCTCGGCTACTTCCTGTCCGTACGACGCGATGTCGGCGCCGGCCTGGTCCCACCGAGACTCGGCCGGGCCGACGCGGCACCGTCACTGTCGACGCCGTTCGGGCTCGCGGTCCGCCAGCAACGCACCGCCCTGATCGGCTGGGCGGCTGGGCTGTTCATCTTCGCCGTACCCAGTGGATCACTCAGTGACTCCGTCACCGAAGCCGTCGCGGACAACCCCCAGATGGGCGAGATCTTCACGGCCAACGGGCAGGACCCGCTCGACGCCTTCTACGCGACCATGGCCTTGTTCTTCGCCCTGCTCGTCGGCGCATTCGCGGTCACCTCCGTACTGCGCCTGCGATCCGAAGAGCGCACAGGTCACACGGAAGCAGCCCTGGCCACGTCCGTCAGCCGAGCCCGCTGGTACTTCTCCTGGCTCGGCTACACCACGCTCGCGTCGGCCGTCCTCCTCGCCATCAGCGGACTAGGTGTCGGCCTCGGCGCTGCGACCGGCGACGCCGGTGCGGGCACGATTGCCGAGGTGACGATCGGCACGCTTGCCTTCCTGCCGGCCGTCCTCGTCGTGGCCGCACTGACCGCGGCGTTGTTCGGCGTACGCCCGGCGCTGTCCACCCTCGCCTGGATCGTCGTCGCCTACGCCGTCTTCTTCGGCATGTTCGGCGCCCTCCTCGAGCTGCCCGGCTGGGTCACCGACCTGTCCCCGTTCGCCCACACCACCGCGATGCCACTCGCAGACCTTCCTGTCACCCCGCTCGTCGTACTCGCCGTCCTGGCAACAGCCCTAGCCCTTGCCGGCAGCACGAGCTTCCGCCACCGAGACCTCGAATCCACCTGACCGAGTCCGCGCCCGCCGATCCGCAGGTTACGCGTCCAGCGTGATTTCGATGGTGTGGTCTCCGTGCAGCGAGGTCGGTACGCCGGTCTCGCTGCACGGGGCGCCGTCGAGGTGGAAGGTGCGGATGACGTTGCCTGTGCCGCGCAGCGTCACCGTGAGGTTGGCGTCGCGGTAGCGCAGGCCGCTCAGGGTGACGTCGCCCCACCCGGGCGGGAGGGTTGGACCGAAGGTCAGGCCTCGGTCGGTGAACGTCATCCCGAACAGCCCGGTGTGCATCATGTCGATGTACGCCGTCGCCGACCAGGTCTGGTCCGGCTCCGAGGCCCAGTGGCGTTTCGGTACGCCGGTCGCGCCCTGGTAGCCGCCCTCGACGGCACCGGTGTTGCCGTCGTAGATTTCCCAGAAGCCGCCGCTGTCCCTGACCAGTGTCGCGAGCAGCCTGGTCTCGGTCGCGAACCCCGCCACCTCGCCGTACTTCGCCAGGCCCTTCGCCCACAGGCCTTGCACGAGCGGCCAGACGATCGCGTTGTGCCGTCCTGGCTCCGCGTCGGAGTACCTCTCCCAGTGCGGATAGGTGTCGGGCATTCCCCAGGGCATCCGCTGCGCGTTCGCGATCAGTGCTTTGGCCTGGGCGTCGTCGGCGAGCCCGAAGAGCAGGGCGAAGGCCAGCCCGGTGCCTTCCTGGTAGACGCCCGGCGTGCCGTCGGCCGTCAGTTCGTAGTTGTAGCTGCCGGTCCGTGGGTTCCAGAAGTGCTGGTTGACGACCTGTTTCATCGCGGCCGCCTTCAAGCGGTGGTCATCGCCCGGCCGGCCGAGCGCGTCCGCCATCTCGGCCGCACGCGAGTACGCGGCGTAGTACAGCACGTTGGTGCTGAGGTACATCGCCGAGACGACATCCGGGTACGACGTACTCTCGCTTCCCCGCGACTCGACACCGTCCGCCGTCGGTGCCGGGAAACCGGATACGCCGTCGTTGAAGAACGACGGACCGGTGAACAGGCCGTAGCGCGGGTCCGGGCCGAAGACCTCGGACTGCTCGCGGAGCGCGAGGGTGTTCGCGACAACGTCGTACGCGCGCCGCAGGAAGTCCCGGTCGCCGGTCACCAGATAGTGGTGCCAGGCGCCGACGGCCCAGACCACCTGATCCCACTGCTGGCTGTCCTGCTGCACCGTGAGCTTGCCGGCGGCATCCTTCTCGACCACCGCCCACAGCGTGTTCGCGGCCAGGGCCGGCGCGAGCAAGCTCGTCGCGTTCCAGCTGTTGATCGTCGCATCCCGGGTCCACGGCTGCTCGTAGCCACCACCGGCCCGGATCATGCCGACCGCCGGATCCATCAGCCCGCTCCGAGCATGGACCTCACCGAACGGAACGGTGTTGGTCTCCAGCAGGTTCGCGAGCGCGGCCTCGTAGACGGCCCCGTACAGCGCCTGGCTCTCCGGATCGGCGAACTCCAACGTCGGACGGGGGTGTGTCATCGTCATCGGGCCGTCAGATCGGCAGGGGGTCGTAGTTGGCGCCGAACGGGGCGTCCGGCCTGGCGAACTCACCCATCAGCGCGCGCCGCAAGGGCGTGGTCCGCTCGAGGAAGTCGGGGTCGTTGCCGAAACGGTCGGCCGCGCGGACCCACGGCGGGCTGTAGACGTAGTGCGTCGTGTAGCGGTCCACGTCGCCGTCGTGGCGGAAGGTGCGATGCCAGACGCCGTTGTGGAACACCAGGGCAGCTCCGGCCTCGGCGCAGATGACATGGCCGATCCCGATGTCGTCGTTGGGCTCACGGATCGTCTCAGGAAGGCCGACCCGCGCGCGGTGACTGCCGGGAATCAGCTCCATGTTGCCCATGCCGGGCACGGTCTGATCGGTGAGCAGGTACGACACGCGGAGCTGGAGCAGCGGTACCGGATAGCCGAGGTCCTTGAAGTCGAAAGCGGACGATCCGTCCTGGTGCCAACGGCCGTTGCCCGCGTGCGCCGGCTGCATGGTGTTCCAGCCCGCCTGCAGGACGAACCTGTCACCGAGCAGACCCTGCACCTTCGGCAGCACGTCCGGGTGATCGATGAGCCGCTCGAGCACCGGCTCGCTCTCGTACGTCCGGCCGATCTGCCCGAACTCGCGGTCGCGACTCTGGTGCAGCCGCTGCGACACGTCGTACGCCTCCGCGGCCTCCTCCTTGGTCAGGATGCCGGGAATCACGAAGTAACCCCACGACTCGAAGATGAAGCGGTCGGTCTCGGTCAACTCACCCTTGCCCACGACGGGATCGAGCATGGTTCGGTCCTCTTCTTCCTGCGGTTGAACTGTCTCCTTGAATCCTTTCAGGACTCAGCGCATCCGGCGCGCCGTGCGGTGTGGCTGACGTGTTGCCGATCTGAAGGCGCCCTTCGGCAGGGTCGGAGGCGGTCGGTCCGAACGGGTCGGCCGACTCTTACTCGGAGGATCGATGAAACTCACTACCCGCATCGTCGCGCTCGGCGCTCTGGTCGCCGGCGCATTCAGCCTCACCACCGTCCCGGCCTCTGCCGAGATCCAGCCTCAGGGCGACTCAGGCGTGACCCACGCCGCCGGCGGCTACGAGCGCTGCCCAGCGGGATATCTCTGCATCTTCGAATGGCGTGACGGCACCGGGCCGATGGCGTACTTCAAGAGCGGTTCGCCCGATCTCCGGCAGCAAGGCATGAACGACAGTGTCAGCTCGATCTGGAATCGCACGGACTGCTTCTGGAGCCTGTACGAGGGACTGAACTACACCGGCTGGCGCATCCACTACCTCCCGAACGACCAGTTCAGCTGGCCGGGCTGGCAGGACGGATACGAGGACAACATGAGCTCGCTGCGGCTGGAACTCTGCTGAACCACCTGGTGGGCAGGCGTGACCGTCCGCCTGCCCACCGGGGTGCTCGGGCGGGGGGTGGATCCGTGGTGGGTCCGTGGTCGGTACGGATGTGGGTTGGTGGCGGGGGCGCGAGATTGGTCGTACCAGAACAACTTCGTGTGGAGGTAGTGATGAGTACGACGATGACGACCGCGCGCAGGATTCGGCCGGGGATCGCGGTGCTGTGGGTGGTGCAGGTGTTGCTGGCCGGATCGTTCCTCATGGCGGCCCTGCCGAAGCTGTCCGGGGATCCGGTGATGGTCGAGATGTTCGGCATGATCGGCGCCGGGCAGTGGCTCCGCTACGTGGTCGGCGGACTCGAGCTTGCCGGGGCGATCGGGTTGCTGGTACCGCGGCTGTGCGGGCCGGCCGCGGTCGGCCTGGGCGGGCTGATGGCCGGAGCGATCGTGACCAACATCGCCGTGCTCGGCGCCTCGCCGGCCGTCCCTGCCGTCTACCTGCTGGCAACCGCGGTGATCGTCTGGTTCCGGCGATCCACGATCCGAGAAGCGATCACCGCCGTACGTCGCTGAACGTACGACGTACCCCCTGGACGGCCTGCACCGGCGGCTACGAGAGCTTGGCGTTGGTGTGGAGGGCGAGGCCGTCGCGCGGGGGTACGTCGGCGCGGAACCAGCCGGAGGGGTCGACGGTGTAGGTCGGGCCGGTGCAGTGGCCGGGTGTGTAGTCGCCGTGGAAGACGTCGCAGTAGACGCCGGGTGGGAGATCGGTGTGGAAGCTGCGTCCGGTGAGCGCCGAGCTCTCGTCGTTCAGGACCAGGTAGCCCTGGTCGCCGCGGCCGAAGGCGATTGCGTCGTTCCCGTTGTCCCACCACCGGGTGACGGCGGTTCCCCGGACGGCGTTGTGGAAGCCGACCATGTTCGCGATCACGCGCCAGGCGTGCTCACACCGCCACCGGTTGCTGAAGCAGGTCGTGTCGACGGTCTGCCCGGAGCTGGTCGACGGCGGACCCTGGTCGTTCGAGCTGTACTCGTAGCTCGACATCACCTTCGGCGTCCCGTACGTCCAGGCGAGCATGAACGCGTTCGCCAGCGCGTACCGGCCGTGGTCGCGGAAGGTCAGTACGCCGCTCCCCCGCTGGGTGTCGTGGTTGTCGGTGAACACCACCGCGCGGTTCGACGGCAACGGCGACGCGAACGTCCGGAGGTAGGCCAGCCGCTCGGTGTTGAAGATCTTGGCCAGGTCCTTCCCGTAGCGGAACTCGAGCACGTCACCGTTGCCGACGTACTCCTCGGGCGTGATCGGCTCGCCCGCGCCGTGGATGACCTCCTGATAGAGGTACGCCGGACGCGACAGCCGGGCCTTGATCGCGGCGATGTCCGCAGCCGGCATGTGCTTGGACGCGTCCAGCCGGAAGCCGTCGACCCCGATCGCCAGCAGGTCGTTCAGGTACGCCGCGATCCGCCCGCGCACGTAGTCGGACTCGGTCGCCAGGTCGGCCAGATCCACCAGTTCGCAGTTCTGCACCTCGTAGCGGTCGCCGTAGTTGACGATGTCGTCGTTCCCGTTGCGCCCGCAGTGGTGGAAGTCCTGATTCTGATACGTCCCGGGGTAGTCGTAGTGGGTGTACGGCGACCCCGCGCTGCCCACTCCGCCCGACGAGCCGCCGGTCATGTGGTTGATCACCGCGTCGACGTACACCTTGACACCGGCGGCGTGGCAACTGTTGACCATGGCAATGAACTCACTGCGCGTACCACGGCGGGTGTTGTCCAGCTTGTAGCTCACCGGCTGGTAGTCCTGCCACCACGGATAGCCCGAGCCCGGCAGCACCACGTGTTCCTGCGGCGGCGAGACCTGGACCGCGCCGTACCCCTTCGGTCCGAGCACCTGCCCGCACTCCTGTCCGACCGATCGCCAGTTCCACTCGAACAGCTGGACGATCACATCGCGCTGCCCGGGCGGTGCCGCCTGCGCGACCGGCGAGCTCAGCGACAGCAACGACAGACCGAGCAGCAGGATCAGCGCTCTACGGATCATCAGGACTCCCTCGGGGCGGCGGGAACCTCATCAAACCATCAAGCCCTGCGCAACGCGATACGCAGGAGCACACTCAGCTCAGAGCCGGTCGTGACCAGACGTCAGTACGCCGTCCGCGCTCGGTGTGGCCCCGGCACGACCCAGATCCAGGGTCCGGTCGGCGAGCGATGCGTCGGCGAGGTCATGGGTGGCGAGGACCACCGCCGCGCCACCCTCGACCCGCTCCGCGAGCAGGTCGTGGACGTGCTGCCGACTGCGCACGTCAAGGGCCACGGACGGCTCGTCCAGGATGTAGACCTCGGCCTCCTGGACAAGCGCCTGGGCGAGCAGGGTGCGTTGGCGCTGGCCACCCGACAGTTCGCGTAGTCGCCGGCGGGCCAGGTGACTGATGCCCAGCCGTTCCATGATCTCGGCCACGGCGACATGGTCATCCCTGCGGAGGCGCCGGCGGGGCGTGAACCGGCCGATCCGGACCGATTCGGCGACGGTCAGCGGCAGCGCGTCGATGTCGTTGGTGCGCTGGGGAAGCAGGGACACGCGCGTTGCGGCGCCGAGACGGATGCGGCCCTCGGTCGGTTTCTCCACCCCGGCCAGCAGGTGCAGCAGGGTGCTCTTGCCGCAGCCGTTCGGCCCGGTCACGGCCAGCATCGAAGCGGCCGTCACGCGCAGGTTCACGTTGTGCAGGACCGGCGTACCGGCATACCGGAAGCCGACGTGTTCTGCGGTCAGGATCTCCGCGGTCACCACATCCCCTAACTGGCAATGATTATCAATTGCACTATAGTCGACCAGGTGACGTCTCCGCTCCTCGAACCGTTCACCGCCTCCTTCGTCCTGCGGGCGCTCGTCGGCGGCGTGCTGCTGGCCGCCGTGTGCGCCCTCGTCGGGGTGTGGGTGATCACCCGCGGGATGACCTTCCTGGGTGAGGCGATGAGCCACGGCATGCTGCCCGGTGTCGCGGTCGCCTCGATCCTGGGCGGCAACCTCGTGATCGGGGCCGCCGCGAGCGCGTTCGCGATGGCGGCCGGTGTGAACGCGCTGCGGCACAGCCGGGAGTTCGGGCGGGACACCACCATCGGGCTGCTGTTCGTCGGGATGCTCTCCGTCGGGGTGATCGTGGTCTCGCACTCGCGATCCTTCGCGACCGACCTGACGGCGTTCCTGTTCGGTGACGTACTGGCGATCCGCGGGCCCGACCTGCTGCTGCTCGCCGGCGCGCTGGCCGTGGTCGGAGTGACCTCGGCGGCGTGCTACCGGCAGTTCCTGGCGCTGACCTTCGACGCCCGCAAGGCGCGGACTCTCGGGCTGCGTCCGGACCTGGCCAACCTGATCATGCTGATCCTGCTCACGATCACGATGGCGGTCGCGTTCAGCGTGGTCGGCACCCTGCTCGCCTTCGGCATGCTGATCGCGCCGTCGGCGGCGGCGATGCTGGTGGCCCGGCGGATGCCCGTGGTGATGCTGACCAGCTTCGGGATCGGCGCCGTCGCCGTACTGATCGGCCTCTGGATCTCGTGGTACGCCGCGACCGCCGCGGGCGCCACCATCGCCGCGGTCACCGTGCTGCTCTTCTTCGCCCTCCTGGGCGGACGGGCCGTCGTCACCGCCTCGCGGCGCGGTTCGGCCGCGACCCTCGGCTCGTAGCCCTCTACAGAGAAGGATGCTCGTGCACCTCAACCGGATCGTCGGCGCCGCCACGCTGAGCGCCGTGCTCGTGCTGGCCGCGTGTGGCTCGCCCGATCAACCACAGGACGCCGAGGCGACTCCGCACGGTTACGTCGCCGGGGCCGAGGAGAAGGAGGAGATGCAGTCGACCGTCGCGTACGCCGCACGCGGCTCGTCGCGCCTCGGACTGCTCGATCTCGCCTCCGCCGACGAGAAGGAACTCGAGCTGTCGATCGCCGTCCAGCGGCTGACCGAGGACGGTCGTTTCGTGTACGCCGACGACGGCCGCCGTCGGCTCGAGATCATCGACGCCGGTGTGTGGACGGTCGACCACACCGATCACGTCCACTACTACCGCAAGCCGGCCCGCTCGGTGGGCACGCTGACCTTCGACGCTGACATCCGGACGATCACCGGGTTCCGTGGCTACACCGCGATCGGTACGGCCGACGGCCGGATCCGGGTGCTCGACCGCGACGAACTCGAGGCCGGGAAGGTCGTCGAGGCCGGCCGGATCGACTCGGGCAGCGCCACCCCGCTGGCCGTTCCGTACGCCGACGAACTGATCGTCGCCGTCGGCAACGGCGACCGCGGGCGGCCGGCGGACCGCCTGGTCTCGATGGCCGCGGACGGCCGCCGGACGGGCATGGAGGTTCCCTGCCGGGCGCCGCGGGGCTGGGCGACGTTGCGCGGCGGCGCGGTCGTCGCCTGCGAGGACCGCCTGGTGCGGGTGCAGCGCGAGTCCGGGAAGCTCGCCGCGAAAGCACTGCCCTCCCCCCATCGGCCGATCCCGACGGGCGCGTTCGGGTACCGGCCCCGCAGCAACGAGGCCGCACTGGGCGGGCCCGGTGGCATCTGGTCGGTCAACGCCGCCAAGGACACCTTGCGACACCTGCCGGCCGCCGGGCGCGACGTGATCGCGGCCGCGTCTCCGGCAGACGGCAGCATGGTGCTCGCTCTCGCCTCCACCGGCGCGCTGCTCAGTCTGGACCTCGCAACCGGGAAGGTGCTCGCGCAGAAATCGGTGCCCGCGACCGGCCTGACTCTCGACATGAACCGCGCCTATCTACCCGATCCGAAGGCCCGGGTGATCCACGAGATCGACTACGGCGACGGATTGCGCACCGCCCGCGCCCTGCCGGTCAGCGAACGCCCGGACCTGATGGTGGAGGTCGGCCGATGAGGACCGGACGACTGATGGCCGCGCTCGCGGCGCTGACCGTGACGCTGATGGGCGGTGCCGCCTGCGGCTCGTCCGACCGCCCGCAGATCGTGGTGACCACGAACATCCTCGGCGACGTCGTCACCCAGCTCGTCGGCGACGAGGCCGAGGTGAGCGTGCTGATGAAGCCGAACGCGGACCCGCACTCGTTCGGCATCTCGGCCCGCGAGGCGCACGCCATGCAATCGGCGGACCTGGTCGTCTACAACGGCTTGGGCCTCGAGGAAGGCGTACTGCAGCACGTCGAGGCGGCGCGGACCGAAGGGGCGCCCGCGATCGAGGTGGGCGCGCGGGTCGAGCCGATGGAGTACCAGGACGGCGACGCGGCCGGGACGCCCGACCCGCACTTCTGGACCGACCCGGCGCGGATGGTCACCGCCGTCCGGCTACTCACCGACGAGATCGTGAAGCAGGTCGACGGGGTGGACGCCGCGGCGGTGCGGAAGCGCGCGGACGCGTACGCGAAGCAGGTGAGCGACCTGGACGCCGACCTGGCCGAGCGCGTGGCCGGCCTCCCGGCTGAGCGCCGGGTCCTGGTCACCAACCACCACGTGTTCGGCTACTTCGCCGAGCGGTACGACTTCCGGGTGATCGGTGCGATCATCCCGGGCGGTACGACGCTCGCCTCGCCGAGCTCGTCCGACCTGGCCTCGCTGACGTCGGCGATCAGGACGCACCAGGTGCCGGCGATCTTCGCGGACACCTCGCAACCGGCCCGGCTGGCCGAGGTCCTGGCTGCCGAGGCCGGCGTCCAGGTGCGGGTGGTCCCGCTCTTCTCCGAGTCACTGAGCGAACCGGACCAGGACGCCGGGACCTACCTGGACATGATGCGGTTCAACGCCGACGCCATCATCGGCGGCCTGTCCGGCAACGGTCGCTGACCCGGCCCCCTGGTGTCGCTCCGAGGACTCTTGCTGTACTTTGTTGAAAACGATTATCAACTTCATGAAGGAGAAGGCAGTGAACCGACGCGTTGTCCATGGGGTGGCCGCGCTGGCGGCTGCCACGCTGGCGCTCGCCGCGTGTGGATCCGCCGCGGGCAGTGACGGCGGGAGCTCATCCCAGTCCTCGTCGCAGTCCTCGGCCGCGCCCGAAGCCGCGGTGAAGGCGCCGGTGGCGATCACCTACGACGGCGGCATCTACGTGCTCGACGGCGAGACGCTGAAGCCGGCGCACAACGTCACGCTGGCGGGCTTCAACCGGGTGAATCCGGCGGGTGACGACAGCAACGTCGTCGTCTCCACCGAGGCCGGCTTCCAGATTCTCGACGCCGTCGACGGGAAGATGACCGACGTCACCTACCCGGGTGCCGAGCCGGGCCACGTCGTACTGCACGGCGAGCGGACGATCCTGTTCACCGACGGTCTCGGCGAGGTGAACAGCTTCGACCCGAAGGAGCTTGCGAACGGCAAGCCGCAGGGGCGCAAGTACAAGACCGCCCAGCCGCACCACGGGGTCGCGGTGGAGCTCAGCGACGGCACGATGGTGGTCACCGTCGGCACCGAGGACGAGCGGACAGGTGCGCTCGCGCTCGACAAGGACGGCAAGGAGATCGCCCGCAGCGACGAGTGTCCCGGCGTGCACGGCGAGGCCGTCGCCCAGGGCGAGGTCGTCGGACTCGGCTGCCAGGACGGCGTGCTGCTGTTCAAGAACGGCGCCTTCGTCAAGGTCAAGAGCGACCGGGCGTACGGCGCCACCGGCACCCAGGCCGGCACCGACAGCTCGCCGATCCTGCTCGGCGACTACAAGATCGAACCCGACGCGGAGCGCGAGTTCCCCGGCCAGTTCGCGCTCGTCGACACCGCCGCCCAGACGCAGCGGATCGTGCCGATGCCGAAGGGCGTCAGCTACAGCTTCCGCTCACTGGGCCGCGGCCCGAAGGGTGAGGGCCTGATCCTGGGCACCGACGGCAGGCTGCACGTGATCGACCCGGTCGCCGGGAGGATCGTGAACTCCTGGCCGGTTGTCGGCACCTGGAAGGAGCCGGTGGACTGGCAGGACCCGCGCCCGGCCCTGTTCGTCCGCGGCGACGACGCCTACGTCACCGAGCCGGCCACCAAGAAGGTCCACCAGCTCGACCTGACCACGGGCAAGGTCACCGGCTCGGCCACCCTCGAGGCGATCCCGAACGAGATCAGCGGGACCGTCGCCGGACACTGACCGGAGGGCGGGTTCCCGGACGGCAGGGAACCCGCCTTCACCGACGGGGTGCGAGGGTCATCGGGCCGCGCCCCGGACTTTGGCCTGTTGTTGGGCGGTGAGGGCGAGGCGCATGGTTTCGACGGTGTGTTGCTGGGGTGCGGCCGTGGTGGTCCGGTTCCGGACGTCGTGGACGAGGTCGGCGTAGTAGGTGGTCTCGACCTTGGAGCAGTCGATGTACTGCGTGCCTTCCTGGTTGACCAGGAACAGATGGTCGCCGCCGTCGCGGCCGGCGATGTCGACGTACTTGCGGAGCTCGATGTAACCGTCGGTGCCGAGGATCATCAGGCGGCCGTCGCCCCAGGTCGGCAGGCCGGCCGGGGTGTACCAGTCGACCCGGATGTAGCCCTGCGCGTTGTCGCTGCGGAGCAGGATCTCACCGAAGTCCTGCAGGCCCGGCTCGTCGGGGTTGCCGAAGTTGCCGACCGTGCTGGCCACGACCTCCGCGGTCCGGGCGCCGGTGAACCAGAGGAACTGGTCGATCTGGTGCGAGGCGATGTCGGTGAGGATGCCGCCGTACCGGCTCTTGTCGTAGAACCAGTCCGGGCGACCGTCGCCGCCGGCGAGGTGGGCGCGGTCGCCGACGCGGTGCGGGCCGATGCCGAGGGTCTGGACGACGGTCCCGATCCTGCCCTCGCGGACCAGCTCACCGGCCTTGATCACGCTGGGCACCTCGAACCGCTCGGAGAACGTCACCGACCAGAACCGCCCGCTCTGGCTGACCGCCTTCTCGATCTCCTCCAGCTGGTCGACGGTCACGCAGCCGGGCTTGTCGGCCACCACGTCCTTGCCGGCCCGCAGCGCCGCGACCGCGATCGGCCCGCGGCGATCGGGAACGGCGGCGGTCACGATCAGGTCGATCCCGTCCCGGCCGATCAGCTCGTCCGGACTCTCGACCACCGGAACGTCCGGGTACCGCTCCCGGACCCGCGTCGCGATCGCGGTCGACGGGTCGTCGGTCGCCATCCCGGCGAACTCCGCGCCGGCCCGGACCAGGCCGGCGATCTGCCCGAATATGTGCGCGTGGTCAAGCCCGACGGCGGCGAACCTGACAGCTTGCGTGGAAGTCACCCGTACTCCTCCGACTCGGCGTCGCTTCGACTGTCCACTCACCCTATGCCAAGTCGGCAAGCGCTTACCACCCCGTCGCGAGTCCCCCGCCGGTCCGCGAGTCCCCGCCGGCCCGCGATCCGGCCGATCAACCCGCCGACAGCCCCTCGAGCTTCCGGGTGATGGCTTCCCGGCTGGTTTCCGGATCGTCGGTGTAGTCGACACCGACTTCGGCCAGGAGGGCGAGCGCGCGCTGCCAGTGCTGCCGGGCCCGCGCCTGATCCCCGAGTACGGCGTACGCCGCGCCGAGCCCGTCCTCCGCCCGCGCGAGGTCGGCGCGCAGGCCCTTCCGCTCGGCCAGGAGACGGGCCTGCCGGTGCTGTTCGAGGGCGGACCCGCCGTCGCCGAGGTCGACGTACGAACGCCCCATTCCCTGGTGCGCCTCGTACTGCCAGTTCCGGCTTCCGATGCGGCGGGCCACCGTCAGCACTTCGCGGTACGACGCGAGCGCCGCGGACGGGTCGCCGCTGCGGCGGACGGCGTTGCCCAGGTTGTTCAGGCCGGCGAGCTCGCCGATCGGCAGGTCCTCCGCGCGCGAGAGCGCCACGGCACGACGGAATCCGTCGATCGCGGCGGCCGTTCGTCCGAGTTCGGCCTCGGCCCGGCCGCGGCCGATGAGCGCGTCCACCTCCCGGGCCAGGTAGCCGATTCGGCGGGCCAGGCTCAGGGCCTGGTCGAAATGGCTGACGGCCGCCTCGTACGCGCCCTCGCCCAACCGGGTGCGGGCGATCGTCGAGTGCGACTCGAGTTGTCCCAGGTCGTCGCCGGCGTTTTCCGCGAGGCGCAGGGCGCGGGTGAGGTGTTCGTCGGGGTCCACCGAGCTGCCGCCGTACTGCACGGTCGCGGCGAGCCCGAAGTGCGCCTCCACCTCCACCAGGGTCAGCCCTTCCTCGACGGCGAGTGTCAGCGCTCGGGTGAAGTGCTCAGCGGCGGCGGGGTACTCGTTCCGGCGGCGCAGTACCCGACCGAGATCCCCGTGTGCTCGGGCCAACGCGGCCTGGTCGCCCAGGTCGGTCGCGGCCTGCAGTGCGAGGCGGTGCAGGGCTTCGCCTCCAGTGAGGCGGTTGCGCATGATCAGCCAGCGGTGCACGACGCCCGACAGGTCGACGACCTGTCGGTGCAACTCATGCTTGGCGGCCGCCTGGGCGGTGGCCAGCAGGTTCGGGAGCTCCGTATCGAGCCATCCGTTGGCGGCGTACGTCGTCCAGTCCGAGGGGTCGACGACGTACGGCGGATCCGGCCGTCGACTGCGGGTGTACGGATGTGCCAGGTCCATGGCGGCGCTCGCCCACGCGCAGTAGTGGTCGAGAAGCCTGATCAGTGCGGCCGATCGGTCCGACGCGGTCTCGGTGGACTGGGCGTGCCAGACCGCGTGGGCGCGGGTGAGGTCGTGCAGGGTGTAGCGGCCGCCAGGCGCTTCGTTGACCAGGTGCAGGTCCTGCAGTGTGTCCAGCGCTGCGCGGGCGGTGTCGCGATCGGAGCCGAACAGCGCCGCGGCCGCACCGAAATCGACATCCGGGCCCGGGATCAGGCCGAGCAGCCGGTAGGCCCGGCGGGTCGGCTCGTCCAGGGCGGCGTACGACAGGTCGAGCGCGGCGGACACTCCGAGCGTTTCGTCGTCGAGGCGATCGAGTACGACGTCGCGCTGTTCACGCAACCGCCGTACGAGATCAGCCACCTGCCAGGAGCGCCGGGAGCGCAGGCGGGCGGCGGCGATCCGGAGCGCGAGCGGAAGGCCGCCACAGAGCTCGACCACGTCGGTCAACTGATCGGGGCTCTGCCCAGTGAACTCCGCGACGCTGGTGAACAGGTCGATGGCCGCCGACGACGGCAGGGTGCCGAGCCGGATGGTCGCGCCGCGGTCGAGGCTCGCGAGGGTGTGGCGGCTGGTGGTGAGTACCTGGCAGGTCGGGGTCGCGGGCAGCAGCGGCGCGACCTGCCCGGCATCGGCGACGTTGTCGTACACGAAGAGCAGCCGCCGGTCGGCGACCAGGCTGCGGAACAGGCCCGCGCACTCCTCGACGTCGACCGGGACCTGATCGCCCGGCACGCCCAGCGCGCGCATCATCCGGGCCAGGGCCTCGGCCGGCTCGAGCGGGCGACTGCGGTCGCTGAATCCGCGCAGGTCGAGGAAGAGCTGGCCGTCGGGGAAGTCCGGGGCGAGCGACCGGGCCGCCTGGACGGTGAAGGCCGTCTTGCCGACCCCTGCCATGCCTTCGACGGCGATCACGGACCGGCCTGCCGCAACGTACGACCCAAGCTCGGCCAGCTCCTCGATCCTGCCGGCGAAGTGCGACGGCGCCGGCGGAAGCTGGTGCGGCCGGCCAGCCCCCGCCACCGCCACCGGGGCGTGCGGGGTGACTGCTTGTGCGGCTGCGGCCAGCTCGGCCGACTCGGAGGTAGTCAGGTCGAGGATCTGCGCGACCAGACGCAGGGAGCTGCGGCGCGGGCGGACCGACTCGCCGGTCTCCCAGCGGCGCAACGTCCGCGGATCGATCCCGGCTCGCTCACCAAGCTCTTCCTGGGTGAGCAACGCACGCTCGCGCCACCCGCGCAGCAGCTCACCGAAGGTCGACGATCCAGGTCCGGTCACTCCTCCTGCCTCCCCGTCGGAGTCTACGGCGCGGCAAGGCCCCGAACGCCCGCGGCGAGTGCACCTACGGCGACCGCGACCGAAGTGTCCGGAAGATGTCCGGTCGACGACCTGGGACCGGCACGTACCTCGGCGAAGAGTTGGGCAGGTAGACCACCAACCCTTGGAGGACAGATGAAGCTCGCCCTCAGCGTCACGACCACCGCACCCGCCAGGGACGACCGCGAGTGGTTCGTCCCGGACGAGACGCAGTCATGGCTTCCGCACGCCTGAGTTCCTCGCCCCACATCCACGACTGGACGACGCGGTCGCGGCACCGGACCAGCCTGGGCGTGGTCGCCTACGCGCACTGTGCCTGCGGCCGATGGCGGGTCCACCGAGAGACCACCGTCCACGCCGGACAAACCCTGTCCGTCATTGCCTCCCCGACCCGGTAACTCGCCGTACGCCTTCCGGACGAATACATGTGAGCTGAGAGGGGTACCTCGGCGGCATGCACCGGGCTACGCCGGTGGGCTCGTAGTGCCGGGAGGGCGGGATGAGCAGAGGGCGTTTCGGCGGCAGTACGCCGTACCTGACCGACGGCGTGCCGGTCCTGTCGGTCGGTAGTCACCGGAATCCGCGTGACGGTGCCTGCTTCATGGAGTACGCCGGGTATCTCGCCGGTGAACCGTGGTCGGACCACCCGCGCTGCACGCACCCGCTCCTGGCTCATCTCGCGCGGGCGGTCAACGACCGGACGTCCGATGCCGGGCGGGGCGCGCTGGCGCCGATGATCCCGTCGGTGATCGGGCTGACGTCGGACGATCCGGCCGTCCATCCACGGCTCGTCGCCCGGGTGGTCCGGACCGCGTTGCCGCTCGTGGCGCGTCAGGACCAAATGGTTCTCGCGGTCGCGCTGATCCGGGCCCAGCAGATGATCGCCGAACTGGAGGACGGCTCGGACGACTCGAGCCGCCGAGTGCTGGACGAGTCGCCGCTCGCCACCGGGTGGGTGGCGAGCTTCCTCCGCCGGCGGGCCCGTCCACGACTCGCGACGTACCTGCGCCGAGCAGCCCCCAACTCCATCTCCGCGGCCACGTACGCCGCATCCGAGACCACCCACGCGGCTCCGGACGACCTCCTCCGCCAAATGCTTGCCAACGGCATCGAAACCCTCACCCAACTGACCCCCGAGAGATCCGCCGCCCCGACCTCGGTCGCGTCAACCCAGTAGGCCCGCCCCGGGGTGGTGTGAAATGGGGGCATGTTCACGCTGGAGGAGATCGACGAGATCCACGAGCGGCTCGGGAATGCGTCGACGCTGGCGGCGTACCTCGAGGCGCTGCGCGGGATCGGGGTGACGAGCAGCGACACGTACCTGACGGACGGGCGTACGACGTACTTCGGCGACGGCGGGCACCAGGTGACGTCGGAGCCGACGCATGACGTGTTCCCGATCGCGGCGGTCGGGGACAAGGTGGCGATGGCCGAGGGACTCCGGCGGCACGAGGAGGAGGGGACCTCGTACGTCGAGGTGTCCCGGGCGCTGGCCGACGCCGGGGTCGAGAAGTGGACCTTCGACACGCGGGCGCTGACGATCACCTACTACGACCGGGCCGGATCCGAATTGCTGTCGGAGAGGCTTGGTTAGTCGGGCTTGACCCTGACGTTGCGTCAACCCTTCACCCTTGGAGCGGGAACTTCCCGCACACAAGGAGGTAGCGGATGATTCGGGTGCAGGGTCTGGAGAAGTCGTACGGCGAGCTCGCCGTACTGCGCGGTGTGGACTTCGAGGTGGAGCGGGGCAGCATCTTCGCGCTGCTCGGGTCGAACGGGTCGGGGAAGACGACGACCGTGCGGATTCTCGCCACGCTGCTGAAGGCCGACGCCGGGACGGCCGTCGTCAACGGGTTCGACGTGGCGACCCAGCCGGCGGGTGTCCGGGAGTCGTTCAGCCTGACCGGGCAGTTCGCCGCCGTCGACGAGATCCTCAGCGGCCGGGAGAACCTCGTACTCGTCGCCAAGTTGCGCCACCTCGACGACCCGGGCGGTGTCGCGGACGAACTGCTGCGGCGCTTCTCGCTCACCGACGCGGGCGCCCGGCGCGTGTCGACGTACTCGGGTGGCATGCGCCGCCGCCTGGACATCGCGATGAGCCTGATCGGCGACCCGCCGGTGATCTTCCTCGACGAGCCGACGAGCGGCCTCGACCCCGAGGCCCGGATCGAGGTGTGGGAGACCGTGAAGGGTCTCGCCGGCCGGGGCACGACGGTCCTGCTCACGACGCAGTACCTGGAAGAGGCCGAGCAGCTCGCCGACCGGATCGCGATCCTCCACCAGGGCCGGATCGTCGTGAACGGCACCCTCGCCGAACTCAAGAAGCTGCTGCCGCCGGCCACGATCGAGTACGTCGAGAAGCAGCCCTCGCTCGAAGAAGTCTTCCTCGCCGTCGTCGGGGACCGGAAGTAGGAGATCGAGACATGACCACGCACTTCCTCGGCGACACCACCGTCCTCACCGGACGGACGATGCGCCACGTCACCCGCAGTCTCGACACGATCATCACGACCGCGATCGTGCCGATCCTGATGATGCTGATGTTCGTGTTCGTCTTCGGCGGCGCGATCGACACCGGTCCGGTCGACTACGTCGACTACATGCTGCCCGGCATCCTGCTGATCACGGTCGCGTCGGGCGTCGCGTACACCGCGTTCCGGCTGTTCTCGGACCTGCGGAGCGGGATCTTCGAGCGGTTCCAGTCCATGCCGATCGCACGGTCGGGCGTCCTGTGGGCCCATGTGCTGACCTCGCTGTTCGCCAACGTCATCTCGCTCGTGGTCGTCGTGGCCGTCGCGCTGCTCATGGGCTTCCGTTCCGCGGCCGGCGTACCGGCGTTGCTCGGGGTCGCCGGCATCCTGGTGCTGTTCACCCTGGCGCTCACCTGGCTGGCCGTCATCCCCGGTCTCACCGCGAAGACCATGGAAGGCGCGAGCGCGTTCTCCTATCCGCTGCTGTTCCTGCCGTTCATCAGCTCGGCCTTCGTGCCCACCGCGACCATGCCCGGCCCGGTGCGCTGGTTCGCGGAGAACCAGCCGGTGACGTCGATCGTCAACACGGTCCGCGACCTGTTCACCCAGCAGCCGGTCGGCGACGATGTCTGGACCGCCCTGGGCTGGTGCGTCGGCATCCTCGTCGTGGCGTACGTCGTTGCCATGGTCACCTATCGCCGGAAGATCGCCTGAGGCAGTCTGGGACCCATGCTCACCATCAGCCAGCTCGCCGCGTACGCCGGCGTGACGGTGCGGGCGGTACGCCACTACCACCAGATCGGACTGCTCCCGGAGCCAGAGCGCAACCGGTCCGGCTACCGGACCTACAACGCCGCGGCGGTCGTGCGGCTGCTCCGGATCCATGCCCTGGCCGAGGCCGGCGTACCGCTGGCCAGGGTGCAGGAACTCCTCGACGCCGGTCCGGAGGAGTTCGCCGCGGCTGTCCAGGACATCGACAAGCAACTGCGAGCGGAGATCCGGCGGCTGCAGGGCAACCGGAAGCGGATCGCCCGGCTGGCCGCCGGCGAGAACCTGGCGCTCCCCCGGAGCGTCGTGGGCTACCTCGACCGGCTGCGCGATCTCGGCGTCGAGGAGTGGTACATCGAGCTGGAGCGGGATGCCTGGATCCTGGTCGCCGCCCAGGTGCCCGACCAGATCGACACCGTGATCGCCCTGAAGCACGAGGCGCTGCACGACCCCGACATGGTGAAGCTCTACAGCCTTCTGCGCGGCGCGCTCGACTGGGCGGACGACGATCCACGAGTCATCGAGATGGCCGACATCCTGGAGCGCCTGATGATCCGCGCGGTGGAGGCGGGTGAGGCGGGCGCCGAAGGCTTCGACGACCAGTTCGTCGCCCTGATGGACTCGGCCATGCTCGAGGCCGCCCCCGGCGCCGAGCGGCTGCTCGCGATCCTGGAGCAGCGCGGCTGGAGAGGCTGGACCCGCGTCGAACGTGTGCCTCCGGCCACACTCCCCCGCCGGCCGGCCGGCACGGAGTCCAGCGACTGACGCCGTACTTGCAGCCAGGGCGGCCGGCGACGTAGGTTTCCGTGCGTTGATGCGATCGGGTCGCATGTGAGGCTGCGGAGGACCTAGTGGTCGGTGGGTTGAGGAAGTCGTGTGCCGTGATCACGGCGGTGGCGCTCGGCGTGGGTACGGCGGCGTGCGCGGCCGGGGTCGACGACGGCGGGCGCGAGGCGAGCGGGGCGACCCCGAAGGAGCTCCGGCTGGCGATCGGCGGTGAGTCCGAGGAGGGGTACGACCCGACGTTGGGGTGGGGTCGTTACGGGTCGCCGCTGTTCCAGTCGACATTGCTGACCAGGGACGCGGACCTGAACGTCGTCAACGACCTCGCGACCAAGCACTCGGTCAGCGCGGACGGGCTGGTGTGGACGGTCGACCTGCGCACCGACGCCAAGTTCAGCGACGGGAAGCCGGTGACGGCCGGCGACGTGGCGTACACGTTCACCACGGCCGCGAAGAGCGGCGGGCTGACCGACGTCACCGCGCTGGCCAAGGCCGTGGCGGTCGACGACGACACCGTCGAGCTGCACCTGAAGCGGCCGCAGAGCACCTTCGTCAACCGGCTGGTGTCGCTCGGGATCGTGCCGAAGCATGCCCACGGCAAGGACTACGCGCGCAAACCGGTCGGGTCCGGTCCGTTCACGTTCGTCCAGTGGGACGAGGGTCAGCAGCTGATCGTGCAGCGCAACGAGAACTACTACGGCACCAAGCCGGCGTTCGAGCGGATCGTGTTCACGTTCACCGGTGAGGACGGTTCGCTCGCGGCCGCGAAGGCGGGTCAGGCGTCGATGGCCGCCGTACCGTCGAGCCTGGCCAAGACCACCGTGCCGGGGATGAAGGTGGTCCCGGTGCGGTCGGTCGACAACCGCGGGGTGATGTTCCCGTACGTCGCCGACACCGGCCGGAAGACCGCGGACGGCCTGCCGATCGGCAACGACGTGACGTCCGACAAGGCGATCCGGCAGGCGGTCAACCGGGCGGTCGACCGGACCGCGCTGGTCGAAGGAGTGCTCGAAGGCTTCGGCTCGCCAGCCACCGGACCGGTCGACGGCCTGCCCTGGTACGAGCCGTCGTCGGCGATCGAGGACAACGACACCACCGGGGCCAAGCAGCTTCTCGACTCGGCCGGATGGACCGACGGCAACGGTGACGGCGTCCGCGAGAAGGCCGGCATCAAGGCGGCGTTCACCCTTCTCTACCCGGCGGACGACACGACCCGCCAGGGGCTCGCACTCAGCGTCGCCGACATGCTGAAGCCGGTCGGTATCCAAGTCACGCCGAAGGGCGTCAGCTGGGACGTGATCGACAAGCGCCTGCACGCCGACGCGGTGCTGTTCGGTTGGGGCAGCCACGACCCGACCGAGATGTACAACCTGTACTCGTCCACCCAAGCCGGCGTCGAGTACTGGAACCCGGGCTACTACGTGAACCCGGCCGTCCAGAAGAACCTCGACACCGCGCTCGGCGCGACCGATCCGGACGTGGCCACGAAGCACTGGAAGGCCGCCCAGCGCGATGCCGACGGCAACGGCTTCGGCCCGTCCGGTGACGCCGCCTGGGCGTGGCTCGTCAACCTCGAGCACACCTACTTCGTCAGCGACTGCCTCGACCTCGGCAAGCCGCAGATCGAGCCGCACGGGCACGGGTGGCCGATCACCGCCGGCATCACCGGATGGCGCTGGACCTGTTGAGCACAGTCACCGACGAGCCCACCAGGACGGCGCCACGCGGTCCACGGTGGGCCGGAGCCGTGGCCGGCAGGCTGGTCCGGCTCGTGATCCTGCTGGCGGCCGTCGCCGCGGCGTCGTTCGCGCTGATGTCCGCGTCGCCGGTCGACCCGGTGGACGCGTACGTCGGCGGCGACATCGCGGCGATCGGCCCCGAACAACGCGCCCAGATCGCCGAGCGCTGGGGCCTGAACGACCCGCCGCTGGAGCGGTTCGGCAACTGGCTGGCGAACCTCGTTCGCGGCGACCTCGGGCAGTCGGCCACCTTCAACCAACCGGTCGCCGACGTCATCGCCGGCAAGTTCCTGACGAGCCTCGCGCTGATGGCCGTCGCCTGGTGCTTCTCCGGCCTGATCGGTTTCACGCTCGGTCTGGTCGCCGGCGTACGGCGTGGCCGCTGGGCCGACCGGGTCATCACCTGGTGGGCCTACACCCTGGCGTCCGCGCCGACGTTCTGGGTCGGCCTGTTGCTGCTGTACGCCTTCTCGGTGTCCTTGCAGTGGACGCCGATCTGCTGCGCCGTACCCGTCGGGACGGTCGCCAGTGAGGTCGGGTTGCTCGACCGGTTGCACCATCTGTTGCTCCCGGCCCTGACCTTGAGCCTGGTCGGCATCGCGCCGATCGCCCTGCACACGCGGCAGGCGGTGGCGGTCGCCATGGCCAGCGACTACGTCGCGTTCGCCCGCGCACAGGGCGAGCGCACGCTGGGCCTCGTCGTTCACCATGTACTGCGCAACGCTGCCGGGCCGGCGTTGTTGCTGCAGTTCAGCTCGCTCGGCGAGCTGTTCGGCGGGTCCGTGCTCGCCGAACAGGTCTTCTCCTACCCCGGCCTCGGTGCAGCGACCACGGCGGCCGCGCTCGGACAGGACGTTCCGCTGCTCCTCGCGATCGCGTTGTTCACCACGGTCTTCGTCTACACAGGCAATCAACTGGGCGATCTCCTCCACACCTGGCTCAATCCGCGCACCCGGCGTCTGGAGGCGGCTCGATGACCGACGTCGTTGCCGACGGCACCCGGTCCGGCCGGCTCATGGGCGACCGCCGGCGCCGTACCCTGGCGTTCCTCGCCGTCTCGGTGACCGTCGTGGCCGGCGTCGTGATCGCGGGCACGATGGCCGTCGACCCCGCCGGTACGACGCACCTCGCGGACCGGAATCTGAGCCCGTCCTGGGAGCACCTGTTCGGGACCGACCGGCTCGGTCGCGACATGCTCGCGCGGGTGCTGTCCGGGCTGCGGCTCAGCCTGGTCGTCGGCGTGAGTGCCGCGCTGATCTCGGGGACGGTCGCCGTACTCATGGCCTGTGCGGCCGCGGTCGGCGGCCGGGTCGTGGATCGGGCGGTCACCTGGCTGGTCGACTTGTTCCTCGCGCTCCCCCACCTCGTCCTGCTGATCCTGCTCGCGTTCGCGCTCGGCGGCGGGACCCGGGCGGTCGTCATCGCGGTCGCGGTCACCCACTGGCCGTCGCTGACCCGTGTCCTGCGCGGCCACGCCCGCCAGGTGGTCTCGTCGGACTACGTCGCGATCGCCCGGCAACTCGGTCGCGGCCGTTGGTGGATCGCCCGCCGGCACGTCGCTCCCCAACTCGTCGGCCACTTCCTGGTCGGCACGGTGCTGTTGTTCCCGCACGCCATCCTGCACGAGGCGGCGTTGTCGTTCCTCGGTCTCGGCGTCGACCCGGCCGAGCCGTCGATCGGCGTACTGCTCGCCGAGTCGATGCGGTTCCTGTCCGCCGGCGCGTGGTGGCTCGCGGTCCTGCCCGGACTGTGCCTGCTCGTCGTCGTCAAACTCGTGGACGCGATCGGCGAGAACACCCGCGCGCTCCTCGACCCGAGGAGCCACCACCTGTGACAGCCCTGCTGACCATCGAGGAGCTGAAGGTCTCGTTCGTCCAGTACGCGCGCGGCCTGCGCCGCCGGGAGATCGTCGCGCTGGCCGGCATGGACCTGGTCGCCGACCGCGGCCAGGTCGTCGCCCTGGTCGGCGCCTCCGGTGCCGGCAAGACGCTGCTCGCGCACGCCGTCCTCGGCATGCTCCCGCCGAACGCGACCGAGGCCGGGACCGTCACGTACGCCGGGACCGTGGTCGATCCGGTCGCACGCCGACGCCTGGCCGGGCGGGAGATCGCGCTCCTCCCCCAGTCGGTCGACTACCTGGATCCGCTCGCCACCGTCGGCCGCCAGGTCCGCCGCTCGGCCCGGCTCGCCGGACACGACGACCCGGACCGTGTGGCCGCCACCGCGCTGGAGGCCCGTGGACTCGGCCGGGAGGTACTACGCCGATACCCGCACGAACTGTCCGGCGGGATGATCCGGCGGGTCCTGGTCACGATGGCGACGATGGGCGATCCACACCTGATCCTGGCCGACGAGCCCACCCCAGGTCTGCCGGCCAGCGACGTCGCCGCCGTACTCGCCGACTTCCGCACGCTGGCCGACGACGGGCGCGCCGTCGTACTCATCACCCATGAGTTGCAGGGCGCGCTCGAGATCGCGGACACCGTGGTGATCTGCCACGACGGCCGGACGGTCGAGTCCGCCGCGCCAACCGCGTTCTCGGCTGACGGCTCGGCGCTGCAGCACGCGTACACCAAGGCGCTCTGGCGTGCGCTGCCCGCCAACGGCTTCACGGTCCCGGAGGCGCAGCCATGCTGACGGCCAAGGACCTCTGGTTCCGGTACGACGACCACGCGCCGTGGATCGTCGAGGGTACGTCGTTGTCGGTCGCGCCCGGTGAAGTCGTCGGCCTGTTCGGGCCGAGCGGGTCCGGCAAGAGCACGATCGGACGGCTGCTCGCCGGGCTGCTGACGCCCCAGCGCGGCGAGATCGACGTCGACGCCCGACCGCGCGGTCCTCATCCGGTGCAGCTCGTCCTGCAGCACCCCGAACGCGCGATGAACCCGCACTGGAAGGTCCGCGACATCCTCGCCGAGAGCGGCGCCTGCCACCACGAGCTCGAGGCGGTCGATCCCGACCTGGTCAGCCCGGCGTGGCTCGACCGCTTCCCGCACGAGATCAGCGGCGGCGAGCTCCAGCGCGTCAACCTCGCCCGGGCCCTGCTCACCAACCCGCGCTACGTCGTCGCGGACGAGATCAGCGCCAGCGTCGACGCCGTCACCCAGGCGCGCATCTGGCACCACCTCCTCGACCGTGCCCGCACCGACGGCATCGGCGTACTCGCCATCTCCCACGACCGCCCCCTCCTCGACAAGGTCAGCACCCGCAGCATCAGCCCTTGACCCTTGTTCCAGCAACAGTGCGGGCGTACCGTCGGCCGCAGGGGATCCATCGGCATCGCGGGGCGACCGCGGCAGCTGGATGGTGGGGGGACACGGGGCTATGTGGCGACGAATCATCTGCATTGGCACGGTCGGATTTGCTGTGTCCGCACTCATCGGGTGCACGAACGGTGAGGACGCCGGATCCACGGAGACGACAACCACCGTGGCTCCGTCGAGCACACCAATCACCACTTCGGCACCAGTACTCGACCCTGCGGTCCAGGCGTTCATCGCCAGACTGACAGCCAGCCCCGATGCGATCGCAGATGAGGTGAACAAGTACGGCGACGCACGGGTTACGCCGGCCGACGTCGATGATCAGGCGAGAGCCTTGTGCGAGGCCGGGTTCTCTCCCTTCGTCACCGAGGCCTGGCTGTCCCTCAGGGTGCCGCACCGAAACCTGTTGCTGCTCGGGCCGGTGCATCGACTGCTCGACCTGGCGAGCACACCGCGGATCTGCAGGCGTGGACCATCACCAGTCGAACAACAACAGTTCCGCAGCGGGATCTACTCCTACCTCAAGGCGACTGATCCGCAGCCACGTGCCGAGATCCCGGACGCCGTACAACGAAACGTATGCGGATTTCTCCAGCACGAGTCTGGCTCGCAGACGGTCGAGGCGCTGCTCGAATCCATCCTGGCCGCAATGTTCCGCAACCGCATCGATCCGGACGATTTCCTGCCGCTGGCTGTGGAGATCACCGCCCAGAGTTGCGAGCAGTGGCTACCCGTACTGCGACAAGCCCTCGACAAGTACTTCAATTCGAACGTGTGAGGCGCCCGAGGACGGTGGTGGTGAAGGCTTCGATGCTGTTGACGACGGATTCGAAGCGGATCGAGTGGAAGAGGTCGAAGGAGTGTTGGGCGCCGGGGAGCTGGGCGTAGGCGACCGGGGTGGTCGAGACGGCGGCCAGGGCGGTGGCGAAGGTTCGGGCCGTGTCGACCGGGACCATCGTGTCCTGCTCGCCGTGGACGATGAAGAACGGCGGTGCGTCCGCGCGCACGTGCCCGACCGGCGACGACGACTCGCCCTGGCCGTAGTAGTTGCCGTGGTAGCCGCCGAGGGAGATCACCGCGGTCACCGTGGTGTCCACGTCCTCGAAGCCGGGCTGGTACGCCGGGTCGTTCGGTGTCAGACCGGCCAGCGCGGCCATGTGACCACCCGCCGAGCTGCCGGTGGCGAACAGGAGCGAGGGATCGGCGCCGTACTCGGCCGCGTGGGCACGCGCCCAGGCGATCACCCGCTTGTAGTCCACCAGATGCGCCGGATGCTCGGCCTCCGGACGCAGGCGGTAGTTCGCGCTGATGCACAACCAGCCCTTGCTCGCCAGGCGGTAGATCATCGGCAGCGCCTGCGAGTTCTTCCGGCCCGCGAAGTACGCGCCGCCGTGGAGATGGATGAGCACCGGTCCGCGCACCGCGCCGGAGCGGGGTAGGTAGACGTCCAGGAGATTCCTCCGGCCGGCGTCGCCGTACCTGAGGTTACCGATCCTCCGCACGTCGAAGCGCCGGGTGAAGAAGGGCCTGAACAGGATCCGTGCCCACGGCAACCGCTGCCGCAGGCAAGCTTTCGACTCCTCGTCCAGCCCATACGACGCGTCCAGCGCGTCAGCCACCACCCGCCTGGCCCGCAGAGCCCGCCGTACGACGACCACCAGGCCGGCCACCGTCAACACGGCGAGACCGACGACGACGGCGTCCCCCACCGTGTCGACATCACCCTGCGCGAACGCCAGGGCCGGCGAGAACACGACGAACAGCAACGCGATGAACGGGAGCTCGCTGACCAGCAGCCCGATCCGGAAGCACAGACCGCGCAGCGGGCCCGGGCGGCGCACGGGCCACAACGCGCACGCCGTGCCGATCGAGACGATTCCCACGCTCCAGAGAAACCCGAGGGACACCGGGCGCGTCTCCCTTCCTTGCCTTGCTTGACGGTCTCGTTCCACGATTGACCACCAATGTTGAGATCGTCCGATCACTTGTTGACGATCCGATGACATGCCGCGGGAGGGGAGCCACGATGGCGGAGAGGCCACGGGACTGGGTGCCGGTCGAGCAGCGATTGCTCGGGCTGGACCGGCGGACGTTTCCGGCCGGGTTGATCGCTCTGGCGGTCGCGCTGGTGCTGATCTACGGCTGGCAGGCGGTGAACGCGGCGATCCCATGGCACAACGAGATCCGCGCCGGACAGGTCCTGGATCTCGGCTCCGGCGCGACCGCGGTGCCGCCGGTGGGCTGGCAGTTGGAGAGCGGCACCCTGGTCGGCGGCGCCGGGGCGAACGCACGGGCGGTGCAGGTATTGCTCGCCTCCGGGGGAGCCACGATCGAGCTCGCGGGGACGGCGTACACCGGCGCCGCGGAGGCGTTCCTCGACCAGGTGGAGCGGGCCGAGGGCGACGACCCTGACGTGACCGGTACGCGCGGCACGGTGACCACCGACGCCGGCCTCGTCGGCGTGGTCGAGAGCCGGACCGGGCCGAGCGGCGACGGGATCGACGTGGCGTTCAAGATGGCTCTCGATCCGGCGGAGGCAGCCGGGTCGCCGGCGCTGCTCGTCCGGGTGCGGACGGCGGGCGGCCAGTTCGAGCGCTACCAGGACGAGGTGTCCGCGCTGCTGCGCAGCATCACGCCGGGGGTGGCGCGATGAGCGTCGTACCCGACGAGAAGGCCGCGCAACTGCGGGCGATCGAGCAGTCCGGCTGGGGACAGCCGTACCGGTTCCTCCAGCCACACAACCTCGCCTTTTGGGTCTACGTGCTCGGCGTCGGCGGCGGCGCCCTGACGATGCTGCGGTACTTCGGCCCCAAGGCAGCGTTCTACTCCCCCGCGCTGGCCGGCGGCGTGGTCCTGTTCGGGCTCTACCTCGTGCCCTGGCTGCTGCTCCTGCGGCACCACAACCGGTTCACCGCCCAGCCCGCCAAGCTGCTCGCGACCGGGTTCGTCTGGGGCGGTGTCGCGGCGACGTTCTGGATCGCCCTTCCGGCGAACACCGCGCTGCTCTCGATCTGGTCGAAGATCGGCGGTACGTCGTTCGCCGCCGACTGGGCCGCCGGGCTGACCGCACCGATCAACGAGGAGTTCGCCAAGGGGATCGGCCTCGTCCTGCTGATCGGACTCGCGCCCCGGCTGGTCCGCAGCGCCTACGACGGCTTCATCATCGGCGCGTTCATCGGCCTCGGCTTCCAGGTGTTCGAGGATCTCCTGTACGTCTACAACGGCGCCACCCAGCTGTACGGCGTCGACCAACTCGGCTCGTCGCTGCAGGTCTTCCTCGCGCGCGGCGCGGCCGGGATCGTCTCGCACGCTCTGTTCAGCGCGATCTTCTGCGCCGGACTGATGTGGGTGCTCGGCCGGACGCCCGGCGAACGGAACGTCGTCCGCGGCGTCCTCACCATGCTGACGGCGATGGTGTTCCACTTCGCCTGGGACGACATGGGCGGGCTCAGTGGCGGCACCGCGATCGCCGCCGTCTTGCCGTTCGCCCTCGCGGTCATCGAGCTCGCCACCCTGTTCTACGTGCTCCGGCACGCAGCACGGCAGGAACGCACCTGGATGCGCGACCTGCTCGGTCCCGAGCTTGCGACCGGCGCGGTCGATCCGGCCCTCGTCGATGCGGTCAGCGGTCTGCGCAAGGACCGCAAGAAGTACCGCAAGCACCTGCACAGCCGCTCCAGAGCCCGCCACTACCTCGAAGCCGCTACCGACCTCGCGCAGGAGATCGCCCGCGCCAACAGCAGCGAGAGCCCCGGTGTCACGCACGCACGCTCCGAGCTCGCACGGCTCCGCAGCAAGGAGCCGGTCAACCGATCCGGACCGTGACCTCGGCCGTCGGCGACTCGTACTTGCTGGTGCGGGCTGCGATCTGGACCGTCCAGTCACCCGCCCGCGGGAGACCGACGCGACCTTCGTACTGCCCGGGTCCGACGCTGGTCAGCGGGACCGCGACCGGGCCAATGCTCTCGCTGGAGAGGCTGAACCGCACCGTCGGTGGAGCGAGTGGCTCGAGTGGTTCTCCTTCCGACGTCCGCAGGTAGAGCTGGATGGAGTTCTGGCCTGTGGTCACCGGGGAGATGCGGAGCCGGGCGAGGTTCTCGCCCAGCTTGGCCTCGACTCCGCGCACGCGTTGTGGCGCGGTCGCGGTCTGCTCCTGCTCGCGAGGTGGCTGGGTCACCAGGATCGAGGTGAGCGCCAGGACACCGGCCACGGCCAGGGCTTCCGCGCTCACCGTCAGCCGCAGCGTCCGGCGGGCCGATGACGTGCGTGGTTCGGCCTTGACCCGAGGCAGCAGGCGGAAGCGGTTCCAGGCGGCGAGCGCGACGATCGCGGCGACCACCGCCAGTTTCGCCAGCAGTGCCAGACCGTACGACGTCTCCCACAGCCCGCGGATCGAGCCCAGCACCCGCCACGCGAGGATCGTGCCGGCCGCGGCCAGCGTCAGCATCGTCCACGCCGCTACGGCTGAGAACCGGGCGGCCGTGACCGCCGCGCGTTCGGGCGAGGCGTCCGAGCCCTTCGACAACGTGATGGCGAGGCCGATGATCCCGCCGGCCCAAACCGCGCCGGCGATCACGTGCAAGACATCCGCGGCGACGACCAGCCAAGCCGGACCGTACGTGCGGGTGTGACCGGTCAACGGGAACGACGCCAGCGCGAGCACGCTGCCGACGCCGACGTACCACCTGGTCAGGTCGCGACGACGCGTGCCCGCGCGCGGTCTGACAAGCGTCAACGCCGAGCCGACACACGCAAACACTGCAGCGAGCGCGTGGTCCGACGTGATGCTGTCCGACCAGACCGTCGAGTCGGTGAGCTTGGCGTCCAACTGCCAGGCCACGGACACCGGGACGGACGCGACGACACCGACCACGCCGGCCACGACGGCGATCCGGGCGGCGGTCCGCAGCCGACGACGCAGTACCGGCATCCCTCCAGGGGTCGCCGCGAGCATCCCCAGCTCGAACACGGCCAGCCCCACCGCCGCGAGGACTCCGAGGTAGCCGAGGCTCGTGGTCACCACGCGGGCAGCGTTGAGCGCCGTACTGGGCTCGTCGCCGACCGGCGCGGCGGTGGCAGCACTTCGCTCCCCGATCGAGAAGACGAACCCGCCGGAGACCGGATGGTCGTCGGCGGACGTGACCCGCCAGGTGATGGTGTAGGTGCCGCGTTCGAGCCCGGACGGCAACTGGGCGACGACCTTCGTGTCGACGCTGCGGACGTCCGTACTCAGCCGCTCGCCGTCGGGGGCGAACACGCTGACCGAGGTCGGCCAGACACCGACCTGCTCGTTGAACGTCAACGTGATCGCCGCCGGTGCGGTCGGCAGCACCGCGTCGTTCTTCGGGTCCGTGCCGAGCAGGATGGCGTGCGCGGCCGCGGGGACCGCGGTCAGCCCCAGCCACGCCACCGCCAGGAGGATTCCGGCGGGCACGGTGACGCGCAGCCACCGTGCCCGCCGGAGCAGGCCGAACATCAGGACCGACGCGTCCTGACCAGCGCAGCGCCACCGACCGCCAGGCCGAGGACACCGACGCCGAGCGCGACCCAGGTCACCGCCGGGGTGCCGTCGTCGACCGACGCGGCCGCGGCGGCGTTCCCGGTCGCGGCCGGCTCCCCGTCGGACTCGCTGTCGGACTCGCTGTCGGCGGCGGTCACCTCGAACCCGGGCGCGGGAGCCTCCAGGTCGTCCTCCGACTGGCCGTCCTTGGCGACCTCGACCCAGGCGGTCTCACCCTTGGCACAGGTCTGGACGGTCGGGAAGACCAGCTTGCCGGGCTTGTCCGGCAGCTTGGCCGACAGCTCGAACTTGTCCCGCAGGTCGTCGGCCAGCGGGGTCTTCGCCGTGTAGACGACCTCCCCGACCCGCTCGGTGATCTCGTTGCCGTGGCTGTCCTTGATCGGGGTCGCCAGCTTCGCCATCACCTTCTGGACGGTCCAGTTCGGGTTGACCGTCGGCGTGACCGAGGTGAACTCCTCGGGGATCTTGATCGAGACCTTCGTGGTCGGCGATCCGTCGCACCCGTGCGGCACGGACACGGTCAGGACGCTGTACTCACCGGCGGTCGTCACGCTCGGCGTCACGCCGACGTGGGCGAAGGCCGGCGTACCGGCCAGCACGAGGCCACCGGCGGTCAGCGCGCCGATGGCAAGGGTACGTCGCAGTGCAGTCTTCATCTCGAAGTCTTTCTGGGCTGGAGCCACCGGACGACGGCTCGCTCGGAACACAGGCGGATGCGTGGGCGCGCACGACAACCACCCGGACCCGGGTCAGCCCCGGTCACCAGGCGGTCGGCGACACCCCGATCACAGCCGGCGGTCCCCGCGGCGACTCGGCACCACGTACGCCGATCCGGCGCGGCCGCGGCCCGGCGTCGACGATCGGCAGCCGTACGTCGGCCGTCGCGATGACGACGCGCTGCGGGAGCGCGAGCAGCGGGCGCAGGAGCTCCCAGACCAACCACAGCAGCGTCTCGCCGTACGCCAGCAGGACTCCGGCCGCGAGCGTGGCCAACGCGTGGCCACCCAGCATCGGCAGTCCACCCGGAGCTGTGGCCGCAGCGCCGTGCATGTGGTGAGCGGCGTCGGTCGGTTCGCTCAGGACCCAGTGGATCAGCAACTGTCCGGTCGCGAGCAGCCCTGCCAGCCGTACGAAGGTCAGGCGCCGCCGACCCAGCAGGTACGCCGGAGCCGAGGCCAGCCCGGCGATGACCAGGACAGCCAGCGGATGCGGCACCGATCCCCCGCCGACCACGTGTCCGGCGACGGACAGCCCGACCGTCAGAGACGACACCGAGACCGCACGCAGCCACCGCAGCGGCCTCGTGCGTGGGTCGATCCCTGACACTGTCACAGCGAGCAAGCTATCCGACGGCTCCGATCTATGGGTCAGCGGACCTCGAACTTGGCGATCAACTTCTTCAGCCGGTGCGACTCCATTTCGTAGGTCCCCGGAGCGCTGAAGCTGAAGGTCTCCTCCACCTGCTCCCCCGGAGCCACCTGGAACGAGTGATCCGGGGTCGAGTGGACATGCACCTCGTCGTCGATGTCGCTGGTGATCTTCACCGTCACCTGCTCGCCGGTCCGCACCTTCACCACGTCACCACTGGGCTCGGTCTTCCCGTCCTGGATCGACACCTCGACCGTCGCCCCCGACCCGTCACTCTCCTGCCCACCCCCAGAGCACCCGGCCAGCACCACCGCCGACACCACGAGGACGGAACGACAGAAGTTCTTCAAGGCAATCAACACATCTGCATCTAACCCGAGGCACCCAAGACCGCTCACGTCAGGTGTCGTCAGCCGACGAACGTGCGCAACTCCTTGACCAGGTCGACGCCGGCCTCGTTCTCCACCCGGCGGGTCGAGACGCTCTCGACGTTGAAGCCGAACGGCAGGTCCCGGTCCCGGCAGAACGCGGACAGGGTCCGGGCGATCGCGACACAGTGCGCGTACGAGTCCGCCACCGGGTCGCTGGCGTGGGTCAACTCGTTGCGCAGCCAGCGCGGAACCTTCACCCCCAGCCAGGCGAGGAACTCCAGCGTCTTCACCGAGCCGCAGATCGACAGCGTGAACACGATCGGCACCGGCTCGACGCCCTCCTCACGGCACAGGTAGAGGTAGTCCGACGCGAGGTCCATCGCCGCGCCCACGTCGTAGATGATCTGCGTGACGAAGAACGAGCAGCCGCTCTGCTGTTTGCGCAGCAGCCGATGATGCTCGTCCTGCCGGGACGAATGGCGCTCCGGGATCGTCACCCCGCCCAGCGGCATTACCGAGCCGCAACCCTGCCACAGGTCGTAAGCCCGGCTCAGACTCGTCTTCACCGACGCAAAGCTCGTGGGTGCACCGACCATGACGGTGCCGAGGCCGTCCGGCGTCCGCCGTACCCAGGAATCCAGCTCCGCTTCGCTGTACTTGCCGACCGAGCGGTACACGATCGCCGGCCGCTCCCACCAGGTCAGGTGCTCGGCCAGGAAGCGCGCGGGGTCCATGGTCGGGCTGAACGGGAACGGCCGTTCGGTGTCCGAGCGCTCGGCCTCGTCGTCGATGTCGTACAGAATCAGCGCATCGACGTCGATCTGCTGCAGTCGCGCCTTGGTCACGTCGAGGAACCGGCGCAGCGCGTCCTCGGCGATCGCCAGGCGTGGTGGCGTCATCCCGTAGAAGAGCAACTCCGTACGGCGTCCGGTCCGCAGAATCGTCGAGAGATCCGGCTGCACAACATCCTCCCCGTGGGTTCTCCGTGTCGTCACGTCCGAGGTGGCCGGGACGAGCGTCCCGGCCACCTTAGTGGTCAGCGCAGCTCGGTGCGGAGCTCTTGGGCGGCGGTGACGACGTTCTGCAGGGAGTCGCGGACCTCGGGCCAGCCGCGGGTCTTCAGGCCGCAGTCCGGGTTCACCCACAGGCGTGCCGCCGGGATCGCGTCCAGACCCTTGCGGAGCAGCGACACGACCTCCGGCGTACCCGGGACGCGCGGTGAGTGGATGTCGTAGACGCCCGGCCCGACTCCGCGCGGGTAGCCGGCCTCGCTGAGCTCGTGCGCGACCTGCATGTGCGAGCGGGCGGCCTCCAGGCTGGCGACGTCCGCGTCCATCTCGTCGAGCGCGTTGAGGATGTCGCCGAACTCCACGTAGCACATGTGCGTGTGGATCTGGGTGTCCGCGCGTACGCCGCTCGTCGTCAGGCGGAACACCTCGGTGCCCCACGCCAGGTACTCGGCGCGCGCCGCCGTACGCAACGGCAGGGTCTCCCGCAGCGCCGGCTCGTCGACCTGGATGACGGCCGCGCCCGCCGTCTCGAGGTCGTTCACCTCGTCGCGCAGGGCGAGCGCGACCTGCCGGGCGGTCTCGCTCCGCGGCTGGTCGTCGCGGACGAACGACCACGCCAGCATCGTGACCGGACCGGTCAGCATGCCCTTCACCGGACGATCAGTTTGCAGTTGCGCGTAGGCCCACCACCGGACCGTCATCGGCTCCGGCCGCGAGATGTCGCCGACCAGCACCGGCGGACGGACGTAGCGCGTCCCGTACGACTGCACCCAGCCGTGCTGCGTGGCGACGTACCCGTCGAGCTGCTCGGCGAAGTACTGGACCATGTCGTTGCGCTCCGGCTCGCCGTGCACCAGCACGTCGAGGCCGGCCTTCTCCTGGAACGCGATCACCTCGCGGATCTCCGCGTCGATCCGCTCGTCGTACTGCGCCTCGTCGATCCGGCCGGCCCGCAGGTCTGCCCGGGCCTTCCGCAGCTCGCCGGTCTGCGGGAACGACCCCACGGTTGTCGTCGGCAACAACGGCAGCCCCAGCCTGGCCTGCTGTGCGGCACTCCGGTCGGGGTACGACGCCCCGCGCCGACCGTCCGCCGCGGTGACCGCCGCGGCCCGTGCCCGGACCGCCGGGTTGTTCGTCAGGGGCGAGGACGCCCGGGACGCCAGCGCCTCGCGGTTCGCGTCGAGGACGGCCGCGATCGCCTCGGTGCCTTCGGTGATACCGGTGGCCAGCGCCGCGATCTCGGCGGTCTTCTGCCGGGCGAAGGCGAGCCACGGCCGCACCTCGGGATCGAGCTCGGTCTCGGCGGATACGTCGATCGGAACGTGCAGCAGCGAGCACGAGGCGGCCACGTCCACGTGGTCGACCAGGCCCATCAGCTGGGCGAGCACCGAGAGCGAGGCGGACAGGTCGTTGATCCAGATGTTGCGGCCGTTGACCACCCCCGCGACCAGGCGCTTGCCGCGAAGGCCGGGGACCGCGGCCAGGTCGTCGAGATTCGCCGCGGCCGGGCCGGTGAAGTCGATCGCCAGACCGTCGACCGGAGCGTCGGCCAGCACCGGCAAGGCGTCACCGAGCCGGTCGAAGTACGAGGCCACGAGCAGCTTCGGGCGGTCGGTGAGACCGCCCAGCGTGCTGTACACCCGGGCCACGGCGTCGAGCTCGTCGGCGGTGCGGTCCTGGACCAGGGCCGGCTCGTCCAGCTGGACCCACTCCGCCCCCGCGGCGCGCAGGTCGGCCAGCACCTCGGCGTACGCCGGGAGGATCCGCTCGAGCAGGGACAGTGGCTGGAAGTCCTCCGCCACGCCGGGCGCCGGCTTGGCCAGCAGGAGATAGGTGATCGGCCCGACCAGGACCGGCCGGGCCTTGAGGCCCAGCGCCACGGCTTCCTGCAGCTCGGAGACCTGCTTGCTGGAGTCGACGGTGAACGTCGTGTCCGGGCCGAGCTCCGGCACCAGGTAGTGGTAGTTGGTGTCGAACCACTTCGTCATCTCCAGCGGCGCGACCTCCTGGGTGCCGCGGGCCATCGCGAAGTACCCGTCCAGCGGGTCCGCGTCCACGGAGGCCCGGTGTCGCTGCGGAATCGCCCCGAGCAGGACGGTCGTGTCCAGCACGTGGTCGTAGTACGAGAAGTCACCGGTCGGCACTTCGCCGATCCCGTCGGCGACCAACTGCTGCCAGTTGGCCTTGCGAAGGTCCGCGGCGGTCTGCCGGAGGGCGTCGGCCGTGACCGTGCCCTTCCAGTAGCCCTCGACGGCCTTCTTCAGTTCACGATGGGAACCCTGCCTGGGGTAGCCGTACACGGTGGCCCGTGCTGCCGACTTGCTGTTCAAGCGTCTCTCCTTAGCGAGCCTGTCTCGAAAGACCCTCGACCCGGTGGGAGAGCACGCCGACGCCGCCGGTCGCACCCGGCCACGCCCGTCGACCTTCCCACGAGGTCACGCGGTCACCGCCGTACGCCGGGCGCACGGTGGGCAGTGGCAGGTCTTCGGACTCGGGGGCACGCCCGGCTGTATCAGTTGCCGGACACCTACTGGCCGTCGCTTCCCAGGTCCGGCTGGACCCAGTGCTTCCTGACGGCGGTCGTTCCCCCTCACCGCTGCGGGGCAGTCCCGGACTCACACCGGGTTCCCTCTTACGACGATCTGACTGGCTGCCAGACCGAACCAGCTGCCCAGCCAGCTTACCCGCGCGACCCGAGGCGAGGTCGAGAGCGCACAGAGTGCGAACAGACACGTTCGTGCGGGTTTCCCGGTGGGCGCGTGGGAAGGTAACCTACTGTCGCTTCCCGGGCTGTGCCCGGAAGTGCGTGACGACCTGACGTGTGGGGGAAGCCGGTCGAAGTCCGGCGCTGACCCGCAACCGTAGGCGGAGGGCGACCTCCGTGAGCCGGAATGCCTGCCGACGGGTCTGCGACTCCACACCCGTCGTGGTCTACGGGCGGAGTCCGGGACGGCGACCGCCGTTCCTGATCGGTCACCGCGACCGATGGGGGCCGGTGACCGTGCTGGGCGACGCATCGCGGACCGCCCAGCCGAAGTCAGGTTCGATGCGCACCTCCGCCCGCCGTTGGACGACCGCGGTTTTCGCCGCGACGCTCACCCTCGCCCCGACGATCGCCGCGCACGCCTCGCCCGTCTCGTCCGCCGACGACGCGCGGACCGAGCGCCGTACGACGGCTGCCGCGTCCCCGGAGGCGGGCGCGGCCGCAGCCTGGATGGCCGGTCAGCTGGTCGACGGCGCGATCCCCGGGTTCGCCAACCCGGACTGGGGTCTGACGATCGACACCCAGTGGGCGCTGATCGCGACCGAGGCCGATCCCGCGGTGATCCGTTCGGTCGTGAAGGCCGTCTCCGAGCACGTGCCGGACTACGCCGGCCCGGGCTGGTACCCGGATCCGGACGCCCGGATCGCCGGCGCGACCGCGAAGATCCTGCTGGCCGCGGTCACCGCCGGCCAGGACTACCGCGACTTCGGCGGCCGGAACATGCGGCAGGAGACCCTCGACCTGCTCGCCGGCCCCGACGCGGGCGTCGAGGAGGGCCGGATCCGCGACTTCGGCACCGGCAACGACGACACCAACATCTTCAGCCAGTCCCTCGCCGTGATGGGCCTGGCCCGGTCCGGCGGCGTACCCGAGGCCGCCGTGAACTTCCTCGTCCGGCAGCAGTGCGCCGACGGCTACTTCCGGATGTTCTACAACGACAAGCTCACCTGCGACGAGGGTCAGGGCGCACCCGACGGCGACGGTACGGCGATGGCCGTGCAGGCGCTGATGACCGCGCAGAACTACGGCATCGGCGGAGTCGACGACGAGATCCTCAAGGGCCTGACCTGGCTGACCTCGGTGCAGAAGCCGGACGGCTCGTTCGGCGGCGGGGTCTCGACCGAGGGCTCGAACACGAACAGCACCGGCCTGGTCGCCCAGGCCCTCGTCGGCGGTGGCCGCACGGCGGCCGCGGACAAGGCGAAGGACTGGGTGGCAAGCCTGCAGCTCACCGCCGAGAACGTCGGTGCCGCCGCCGACCACGTCGGCGCGATCGCGTACAACGGCGAGTCGCTCGCGGATGCGGTTGCCAACGGCATCAACCTCGGCATCGACCAGTGGCGCCGGGCCACCCCGCAGGCGGTGTTCGCGCTCGCCCCGGTGCCGTTCGCCGACCTGGCCTGGACCGACCCGGACCCGCCGACCGACCCGACCCCGTCCCCGACGGTGACCGTCACCGCCACGGCGACGGCCACGGCGACGGTGACGACGACCGCCCGGCCGACGTCGACGCCGACGGTCACGAAGACCCTGCCGGGCAAGCCGCCGACGACGGTCCCGGGCCCGACCGTCGTCCACACGAGCACGCTCCGGCCGCCGCCGCTCCCCCGCGCGACCACGACGAGCACCCGCACGGTCGTGGTGATGCCGACGTTGCCCGCGCTGCCACGACCGACGACCACCGTCACGACGACGATGTCACCGACTCCGCAGCAGACCACTTCGGCGCCCACGACCACCGCCGGACCGAGTGGCCGCGACGCCGACGACACGGCGCAGTACCTGCTCTCCAGGCTCACCGGCGGCAACCACGTCGAGGTGGACAAGGACGGCAAGCGCTACGTCGACTACGACGCGACCGTCGACCTCGGACTCGCACTCCGGCAGGCCGGCAAGCTGCCCGGGTCGGTCGGGGCGATCGCCTCGCTGATGGCGCAACCCGACGCGGTCGCCGCCTACGCCCACGGCGTGCCCTACGACGAACCGAACGCCCGGTACGCCGGTCCGCTCGCGAAGCTCACACTGCTTCTCGCGCTGTCCTCCAAGGATGCCGTCGGCAACGACCTCGCCGGTGAACTGGCCGCCCGGGTCCAGGCCGACGGGCGGATCACCGACCAGAGCAAGTCGGGCGACCAGTCCGACCTCACCAGCCAGGCGTACGGAGTACTCGCGCTCGTCGCCGCGAACCGGGCCGATGACGCGAAGCGTGCCGTCGATGCGCTCTTGCGCCAGCAGTGCGGCGACGGGTCGTTCCCGGCGAAGTTCGGGCCGGCCGAACAGCGGTGCCAGACCGGCGACATCGCCGCCACCGCGATCGCCGTACAGGCGCTGAACGCGGTTCGGCCCGGCGCCGAGCCGGCCGCGCCCACAGCCACCCTGCAGAAGGCGGTCAAGGCGCTGACCGATCGGCAGGACGCCGACGGCGTGTGGAAGGCCGGGTGGCAGCAGGACGGTCAGCCGAGCATCCCGGCGACGTCGGCCGCGATGGTCGCGCTGCGCTCGGTCGGCCTGGAGACCGCGGACGCGGCGACCCGGCTGAAATCAGCGATCGCCGCCGACGGTGGTCTGCCGGTCCGTCCCGGCGGGACCAGCGACCCGGACGCGAGCGCCGCCGCGCTGCCCGCGCTCACGGGCACGTCGCTGCTCACGATCGACACCGACGTACTGACCCGCGGAACGACCGCGCCGTTCGCCGAGGGTGCGACCGAGACGACCACGACGCAGGCCGCGACCACCAGTCAGGACCTCGGGCCGTGGTGGCTCTGGGCCGGTCTGGCCGTGGTGCTCGTGGTCGGCGGAGCTGCCCTCGGTTGGCTGGTCACCACCCGCCGGTCGCCGGCCCGGCGATCCGCCCCGACCCGGACCGGGTCCCGATGAGACGACTCACCGCGGTTCTTGCCGGACTGCTGCTGATCGCGGCACCCCTGCACGCCTCGGCGGTCGACCCCTCGCGCGGCACGCCCGGGTTCTGCCCGACCGACGAGGGTGTGACCGTGGTCATCGACTTCCAGGCCCTCGGCGGTACGACGATCGTCCGATGTGCACCCGGACCGGTCGGCCCGGGGTTCACCGGTCACTCCGCGCTCGTCGACGCAGGCATCCAACTCCAGGGCACCCGACGGTGGGGTGAGGCGTTCATCTGCCGGCTCGAGAACCGCCCGGGCCCGAACGAGGTGGTGCCGATCGCCGGCCGGCCGAAGTACAAGGAACCCTGTATCGACACCCCACCGGCCTCCGGCTACTGGTCGTACTGGCATGCGACCAACGGCGGTCAGTGGCAGTACAGCCAGTGGGGCGTGAAGAACCGTGACGCGATCCGCGGCGGCTTCGAGGGGTGGTCGTTCTCGCTGAACGCGACCGCGCAGACGAATCCCAAGCCGCGGATCACCCCGCGCCGCCCCGGCAGCGCACCGCAACCCACCACCGGTCAGCCGACCCAGCGCCCGACCGGCAACGATCCCGGCGAGAAGCAGCAGCCGAACCAGCCGGGCACGAACACCGGACCGAACGGTACGTCGCTCGATCCGAACGACGGCCCCGGCGGCGACTCGACCACCACGATCGGCGGCCAGCAGACCGGGGACCCGGGCAGCAACACCAATGAGCCCGGCCCGACGCAGTCCGGGCAGGTCGCCCCGTCGCCGGGACAGTCGACCGCTCTCCCGCCGGGGCTGCCGCGGGAGGGCGCGCCGCCAGCCGCCGAACCCCGGCCTAGCGAGTCGACCACCGACGTCGAGTGGACCGGCGGTGAACCAGTTGCTGCAGGCAACCAGACCGGTACGGTGTCCCGCGCGGTGCCGGTGTCGACGGTCCTGACCGGGTTCGCCGCGATCCTCCTGATCGGGGCCGCCGTGCTCACCGCGCAGTACCGGCGCAGCAGACGCTCGTGACGGCGTACTGGCTGCCCCGGAACCTGCACCCGGCGGCGTGGTGGCTGTGGGCGCTCGGCCTGGCGACCGCGGCGAGCCGGACGACGAACCCGATGCTGCTCGGGCTGATTCTCGCCGTCGCGGTCTACGTCGTCGTCAACCGCCGCTCCGACGCACCCTGGGCTCTCGCCTTCCGGCTGTACCTGATGCTCGGCGCCTTCATCGTCGTCATGCGGCTGGTGTACCGGATCATCTTCGGTGGTGGCGAGGGCGACACGATCCTCTTCACGCTGCCCGAGATCCCGCTGCCGGACTGGGCCGCCGGCATCCGTCTGTTCGGTCAGGTCACGGTCGAATCCCTCCTCGGCGGGGTGTACGACGGACTCCGGCTCGCGACCATGCTGATCTGCGTCGGCGCGGCCAACGCCCTCGCCAATCCGAAGCGCCTGCTGAAGTCGGTGCCGGCCGCGCTCTACGAGGCGGGCGCCGCCGTGGTCGTGGCCCTGTCGGTCTTTCCCCAGCTCGCCGAGAGCGTCGTCCGGGTCAGCCGGGCGCGGAAGTTGCGGGGCAGCACCGAGAAGGGCATCCGCGCCTTCCGTGCGGTGGCGATCCCGGTGCTCGAGGACGCGCTGGACCGATCGTTGCGGCTGGCGGCCGCGATGGACAGCCGGGGGTACGGACGCTCGGGTGCCTTGACCGGCGGCGCCAGGGCCGTCACCGGTTCGCTGCTGGTCGCCGGACTGCTCGGGATCTGTGTCGGCGTGTACGGCGTACTCGACGGAACGACCCCGCGCTACCTGGCCGGCCCGATGCTGGCGGCCGGTGTGGCGGTCGCCGCGGCCGGGATGATCTCGGCCGGCCGACGGGTGCAGCGGTCGACGTACCGGCCGGACCGCTGGCGGCTCGCCGAGGTGATCGCCGCCGGCTGCGGGCTCGCCGCCGCGGTCGCGCTGTACCGCAGCAGCTCGGTCGATCCGGCCAACCTCAACCCGTCGCTGCGACCGCTGACCTGGCCCGAGGTCGACCTGATCCCGGCGCTCGGCGTCCTGATCGCCGTACTACCCGCCTGGCTGGTCCCGCCGCCGGCGACGGACCTCGAGGAGACCGACCGATGATCCGCTTCGACCAGGTGAGCATCACCTACCCGGGCGCCGAGGAGCCCGTGCTCGACGACCTCACCTTCACCATCGCCGAGGGTGAGCTCTGCCTGCTCACCGGCCGCACCGGGACCGGCAAGTCCACGCTGCTCGGCGCCGTCAACGGGCTGGTGCCTCACTTCACCGGCGGCCACCTCGACGGTGAGGTCACGGTCGACGGCATCGCGACCAGCAGCCGGCCGCCGCGCGAGTTCGCCCACGTCGTCGGTGTCGTCGGCCAGGATCCGCTGGCCGGTTTCGTCACCGACACCGTCGAGGAAGAGCTTGCCTACGGCATGGAACAGCTCGCGGTCCCGCCGGCCACCATGCGCAAACGCGTCGAGGAGACCCTGGACCTGCTCGGCATCGCCGAGCTCCGCCGCCGGCCGCTGCGCGCACTGTCCGGCGGACAGCAGCAACGGGTCGCGATCGGGTCGGTGCTCACCAGCCACCCGCGCGTCCTCGTCCTCGACGAGCCGACGTCCGCCCTCGACCCCACCGCCGCCGAGGACGTCCTGGCCGCGGTCACCCGGCTCGTGCACGACCTCGGCGTCACCGTGTTGATGGCCGAGCACCGGATGGAGCGCGTCGTCCAGTACGCCGACCGGTTGATCTACCTTCCCGGTGACGGCAGTGCGCTGCTCGGCGACCCGGCGGACATCCTGCGGACGTCGTCGATCGCGCCGCCGATCGTGGAGCTCGGGCGGCTCGCGGGCTGGTCACCGCTGCCGCTGTCGGTCCGCGACGCTCGCCGGGTCGCGGGTCCGTTGCGCGACCGCCTTGGGGGCGACCGGCCGACGTACCGGCGGATCTCCGGTGCGGAGACGCTGGTCGCGCGCAAGCTCGTCGTCCGGTACGGCGACGTCGTGGCCGTCCGCGGCGCCGACCTGGCGTTGCATCGGGGCGAGATCACCGCGCTGATGGGACGCAACGGATCCGGGAAGTCCTCGTTGCTGTGGGCGCTGCACGGTGCCGGACCACGACAGGGCGGGACCGTGGAGGTCGACGGGCAGGACCCGAAGCAGCTACGCCGGCGGGAGTCGCGCAAGCTGGTCGGGCTCGTTCCGCAGACTCCGAGCGATCTGCTGTACCTCGAGTCGGTGGCCGACGAGTGCGCGGTGGCCGACCGCGAATCCGCCGCGGAGCCGGGGACCTGCCGGGACCTGCTGGACCGGATCGTCCCCGGGCTGCCGGACGATCGCCATCCGCGCGACCTCTCCGAGGGACAGCGGTTGTCGCTCGCGCTGGCGATCCAGCTGACGGCGGCTCCGGACGTCGTCCTGCTGGACGAGCCGACGCGCGGGCTCGACTACGCGGCCAAGAGCCGGCTGCGCACGGTGATCCAGGAACTGGCCAACGACGGCCGCACGGTGGTCGTCGCGACGCATGACGTCGAGTTCGTCGCGCAGCTCGCCGACCGCGTGGTGGTGATGGCCGAAGGTGAGATCGTTGCCGACGGCACCACTGCGGAGGTGGTCGCCTCGTCCCCCGCGTTCGCTCCCCAGGTCGCGAAGATCCTCGCCCCGGCCGAGTGGCTGACCGTCGAAGCCGTCCGCGACGCGCTGGGCGCGGACGCGACATCCCGCGATGCGGCCGGCGGGACTGCGGACGGCTCGGGTGTGGTTGGGCCGGGGGTGTCGGCGTGAGTCGGGGTCGGTTTGGCGGGGCTGGGCGTGCGCCGGTTGATCCCGGGGCGATCCGGGTTGGGCCGCGGTCCGCGGTGGTGCTGGTGCTCGCCAGTGTCGCGGGGCTGATGATGTTCATCTGGCCGCTGCTGACCAAGGTCGAGCCGTCCCCGGCGCAGCACGGCGCCGACGCGCCGTTCATCTTCATCGTCCTGCTGCCGGTCCTGGTGATGATCGTGATCGCCGAACTGTCCGAAGGCGGCATGGACTCGAAGGCGCTCGCGATCCTCGGCGTACTCTCCGCGGTGAACGCCGCCCTGCGTCCGACGCTGGGCGCGGGGACGGCCGGGATCGAGGCGGTGTTCTTCCTGCTGATCCTGGCCGGACGGGTGTTCGGCCCGGGCTTCGGCTTCCTGCTCGGCTGTACGTCGTTGTTCGCGTCCGCACTGCTGACCGCCGGCGTCGGACCGTGGCTGCCGTTCCAGATGATCTGCTCGGCGTGGATCGGGCTCGGCGCCGGTCTCCTCCCGCGCCGGGTCCGCGGCGCCGCCGAGATCGGCATGCTGGTGGCGTACGGCGTCTTCGTGTCGTACGTGTTCGGATTCCTGATGAATCTGTGGTTCTGGCCCTTCATCACGCACGCCGAGGTGCCGTACTACAACGGCGGGATCTCGTACGTCCCCGGCGATCCGGTGTCGGAGAACCTGCACCGGTTCACGATCTTCACGCTGCTCACGTCGACCGGCGGCTGGGACACCGGCCGTGCCGTCACCAACACGATCGCGATCCTGCTGCTCGGTCCGGCGGTCCTCGCGACGTTGCGGCGTACGTCGCACCGGGCGTCGTTCGGTGAGAAGGGCACCTTCCGGCGTCGTGCACCGGCCCGGACGACCGAGCCGGTGCACGAACCGGCCCGGCCGGTCGAGCCGGTGCGCGAACCGGGCGGGGTTACGGACGGACCGGCGCGACCCGCGGCGGCGGATTCGTAGTCGGACCCGCGTTCTGCGAGAACGACCAGCCCTCGAAGCTGCCGAGCGGTGGCTTCCGCCCGGTCGCACCGAACTGGCTGTACGTCCAGCTGCCCCCGTTCGGCGCGTGCCAGTAGGACCAGTAGGCACTCGCGGGCGGGGTGTTCACACACGGCTCGGTCGCCGGCGTTGGCTGCCCGTTGATCCGGCAGATGAACGCCTTGCCCCACCGGTCGGTGCCGGTGACAACGAAGCCGGCATTCTCCAGCGCGGCCAGGCCGGTCGGCTGGTCACCCGGCGCGCACCGGATCTCGGTCGCGAACCCGAGACCCTGGTAGTCGACCACCACCGTCACGCCGTTCGCGTCGGGACAGTAGCCGGCGGACCCGAGCCGCTGCACTCCGGCCGGCGCAGCACCAGGCGACGGCGAAGACACCGCAACCGCAGGCGCGGAGACAGCCGTCGCGACCACTGCGAGCACGGTCGCCAGCAGACGCACTCTTCTCATGAAACCCCCTTGTTTTATTGGGCGGAGCCCCAACCTACCCTCCCCCACCGACAACCACTATGAGCCTTCTCATCCACCCCACCCCTTGACCAACCCCACCCACAGCACACGCTTGTTCCAGGGGTTCATCGACACTGTGGGGGCAGACATGAGAACAACCCGCCTGGCAGGACGCCGCCGTCAAGCGGATCCGCAAGAGAACCGGTCAGGGCTGGACCTGGCGCGGTTCGTCGTCGAGATCCTCGGGCTGATCGCACTTGTGCTCGCGCTGATCTACTCGGCGCGCGCGACCTCGGCCGCCCGGGACGCGATCGAGGTCAGCAGCTTGCAGATCGACGAGGCTCGGTACGCGTCCGTGCACGAGCACCAGCTCAACCTCTGGGCCATGATGGTGGACAAGCCCGACCTTGCGCCGTACGTCGTCGGAGACAAAGGCATCACCGATGCCGTCACCGACCAGGACAAGCAGCGAGCCACCCGCACCGCCGGGCTCAACGCTGCGCTCGACTTCTACGCCTACGCCTTCTACCAACTCGTTCCGCGTGATGAGAACGACGATCCGATCCCGTCACCACTCGTGGTCTCGCCGGGCAACCGGCCCGAGGATTTGACTCCACAGGAGTGGAGCGCGTGGACGACCTGGGCTGTGACGATTGTCGACGGGTTTCGGTCGTCGCCGGGCCTTTGCCAGCACCTGCTCAGGCACGACAAGGAGTACGAGGCATCCTTCGTCAACGCCGTGACGGAGGTCGTGGGCACCTGCTGAAACTGCTCGATTCATACGTCCCGTGCAGAGTTCACGTTGCTGACGTGCGCCAGTAGCCGCAGAAGTAGATGTGGTCCTTCGGGACAGCGCGGTCGTTGACGAGGTGGCGGCGTACGCCGGTTGCGAGGGCGGACTCGCCGGCTGCCCAGACGTACGGCGTACCGGGCGGGAACTCGAGGTCGCGCAGGACCGCAAGAGCCGAAGCGTTCCGGGGACCGGACCCGCGGTGCACCCAGCGCAGGGTCGTGGCCGGCGGCATCGTGAGTGGGAGCTCGTCCGCCTCGTCGGCAACCTCCAGCAGGACAACGAACGACTGACCAGCGGGCGCCTGCTCGAGGATCGCCGCGACCGCCGGCAGCGCCGACTCGTCCCCGATCAGCAACTGCCACGCAGTGTCCGCGGGCGGCCGGTACTCGGCACCATCACTGAGGACGCCGATCTTGTCGCCGGGCCGCGCGTGCTCGGCCCAGGACGAACCCGGTCCGGCATGACCGTCATCGGCGCCATGCAGGACGAAGTCGATGTCCAACTCGGCCGCGACCGGATCCAGCCGGCGAACCGTGTAGTTGCGCAGGATCGGACGGATCGCTTCCGGCATCGCGGTCAGCTCGGGCCACCACTCGGTGGTGACCGGCAGGGTGAGCTCACCGGTGGCGTTCGGCAGGAAGGTCCGGACGAGCTGGTCGGGGCCGTCGTACGCGAACGTCCGCAGCTCGTCACCGGCCAGCGTGACGCGGACCATCCGAGGCGTCAGGCTGCGCACGCTCGTCACCGTCACCAGCGTCGGAATCTGTTTCGGCATCACGGCTCCTCGGTCGGCTCCTGACTTAGGTTAGCCTAACCTGCACCGTCCGAAACTCGCGAAACGAGACCTGACATGAGCACAGCGACCCTTCCTCCCCCGGTGCGCCGGCGCAGCGTGCTGGCGGTGTCCGCCGGCATGGCCGCGACCTTCCTGAGCGGCTGCGGCGACGACGCGCCCGCATCACCGGCCGCCCCGACGGAACGCACGGTCGAGACCGACAAGGGCCCGGTCGTCGTCCCCGCGGCCGCACAACGCGTCGCCTGCGCGGACTTCTACGGCGCGTTCGCGGTGGTCGACCTCGGGCTCGTCCCGACCGCCGTCTCGGGGTCGGGGTACGACGGCACCGGCGAACGGTACGCGCCGAAACTCGCGGGCGTGCCGTCGGTCGGCGACTTCACCGAGCCCAACCCGGAGAAGGTTGCCGCCGGCAAACCCGACCTGATCCTGCGGACGATCGACACCGGCGACGCGTTGTACCGGCAGCTCAGCGCGATCGCGCCCACGGTGGTGATCAGCTTCCAGAAGCTCAAGCTGCCCGAGGTCGCCGTCCGGTGCGGTGACGTCCTCGGCCGCAAAGAGCAGGCCGACGCACTGCTCGACGAGTACCGGCGGCGTTGCGACGAACTCAAGTCCCGGCACGCGTCGGTCCTGGCCAAGAACACCTTCACCTTCGTGCAGTCCGCGTCGGACTCGACGTTCTGGACGCTCGGCCCGAAGTGGACCGACACCCAGGTGCTGCTCGACTGCGGCGTCCGGCTCGCGATGCCGTCCGCAGGGCAGACGCAGCCGACTCAGGAGTACTCGAACGAACGGCTCGACGTCCTCTCCCAGAGCTCGGTCCTTCTCATCCCGTCCGGACCCGACGGCGTCACCTCGGCGCCGGAGAACAAGCCCCTCACCGACAGCCCGGTGTGGCGACTGCAGCCCGCCGTACGCGCCCGCAAGGTCTGGCCGGTGATCTCCGGAGCCTCCTCCCTCGGCAACGCCCTGGAACTCGTCACCCGCCTCGACACCGTCCTCACCGAACTCGCCACCCGCTGACCGCGGCCGGGTGGGCTGAGGTCTTGCGGGTGGGGAGGGGTGGGCTTACCTTCGTGCCAATCGATTTGCACCCGCACCTCTTCCGCCGAGGAGAGCCGCATGAGGATTTCCATCAGCCGACGGTCGTTGCTGCTCGGGGCGGCAGGCGCCGCGGTCGGCGTACCAACGGTTTCGACGGTGGCTTCGACCGGGGTTCCGGCTGCGGCCTCGGGACGTGTGCCGCTGTGGCGGGTGGCCGCGCGGAACGGGATCGTCTTCGGGTCCTCGATCGCGACCTGGCAGCTCGACGAGACCTACCCGGCGCTGTTCGCGCGCGAAGCGGGACTGCTGTTCACCGAGGACGATCTGCTCTGGTACCAACTCAAACCCACTCCGGACGCACCGCTGAACTTCGGCCCCGGTGACGAGATCGTGGCGTTCGCCGAGGCGAACCAGCAGCTCACCATCGGCGCGCACCTCGCCTGGGACGAGGGCTTCGGGGACGGCTGGTCGGAGGACGACCTGTGGGGCCTCAGCCGAGCGGAGGCGCGTCGCCTCCTGTACGGCGTGATCCGCGCGGAGGTCGCGCACTACCGGGGCCGGATGAACGGCTGGATCGTGGCTAACGAGGTCACCGATCCGGATGAGGCCGACCGGCACGGCTTCCGCACCAACGTGCCCTGGTACAGCACGATCGGCCCGGCGTACATCGCCGACTCCTTCCACCTGGCGAAGGAAGGTGATCCGAAGGCGCTCCGGATCGTCAACGAGTTCGGCTTCGAGACGGTGAACGAGTGGGGCGATCCTCCTGAGCCGCGACGACGGGCCTTCCTCAAGGCGATCGACCGGCTGCTGGACCAGGGCGCCCCGGTCCAGGCCGCGGGAATCCAGGGCCACCTGCTCGCCGACGGGTTCGCCGCCAAGTTCGACGAACGGGGCTACCGGGCGTTCCTGCGCGAGCTGGCCGACCGCGGCCTGGCGATCCTGATCACCGAGCTCGATGTCCTGGACGACGGGCTACCCGCGGCGATCGGTCCGCGCGACCGCGCCGTGGCCGACGTGTACCGCCGCTACCTCGACGTCACCCTGGACGAGAAGGCGGTCAAGGCGGTCGTCGCGTTCGGGCTCACCGACCGCTACACGTGGCTGGAGGAGGACCAACCGCGGGAGGACGGCGCGCCCCGCCGACCACTCGCGTTCGACAGCGAGCTACGGCCGAAACCGGCGTACGACGCCATCGGCACCGCGCTCCGGAATGCGCCGGAGCGCCGGCAACTCTGGCGGCTGCGGAAGTAGCCCCGCACGCCCCGTCAGCCCTTCACGCCGGTGAGGGCGATGCCTTGGACGAACTGCCGCTGGAAGACGATGAAGACGAGGATCATCGGCAGCGTGGCGATCACCGAGCCCGCGAACAGCAGGGTCCAGGAGGTCCGGTTCTGGACGACGAACAGCGCCAGGCCGACCGGGGCGGTCAGCTTGTCCGGACTCGACATGATGATCAGCGGCCAGAAGAAGTCCTCCCAGGCGCCCTGGAAGGTGAAGATCGCGTTGGCCGCCAGGGCCGGCACGCACAGCGGGAGCACGATCGTCCAGAAGATCCGGAACTCACCGGCACCGTCCACCCGCGCGGCCTCGAGCAACTGGTCGGGGATCGACAGCATGTACTGGCGCAGCAGGAAGATGCCGAACGCGGACACGACGCCCGGCATGATCAGGCCCCAGTACGAGTTCAGCCAGCCGTGTCCGCCCGAGCCCGTCCAGTCGTTGCCGCCGAAGAACGGGATGTGCTGGATGATCAGGTAGTTCGGGATCAGCGTGACCTGGGCCGGCACCATCATCGTGGCCAAGAACAGCACGAAGATCGCGTTCCGGCCGGGGAACCGGCGCTTGGCGAAGCAGTACGCGCACAGGGCGTTGAAGAACGTCTGCAGCACGGTGATCGAGATCGCCACGAACGCGCTGTTGGTGAACCAGCGCCAGTCACCGTGACCCTGGCCCTGCTGGGCGTTGGTCAGCTCGCCGACGTTGAGGAAGCCCTTGTAGCCCTCGAGCGTCGGGGCGTCCGGGATCCAGTGCGGTGTCGAGGCGAAGATCTCCCCCATCGGCTGGAACGACGCGCTGATCAGCCAGGCGAACGGCGCCACGAACAGGACCGCCACCGGCCCGAGCACCAGGTAGGCCAGCAGCTTCTGCCGGACGCCGAACTCCTTGGTGCTCTTCGGCTTCGTCGTGACCGCGGCGCTCACGCGTCGGCTCCCCGGCGCGCCAGCCGCAACTGCAGGCCGGTGAACACCAGCAGCATCGCGAACAGCGCGAACGCCAACGTGCTCGCGTAGCCCATGTCGTAGTACTTGAAGGCCCAGAGGTACATGTAGTAGACCATCGTCGTCGTCTTGTTGACCGGTCCGCCGTTGGTCATCACGAAGATCTGGGTGAAGACCTGCAGGGAGCTGATGATGCCGATCACCAGCAGGAACAGGGTGGTCGGGCGCAGCATCGGAATGGTGATGTGCCGCAGCCGCCGCAGCACCCCGGCACCGTCCATCTTGGCCGACTCGTACAGCTCCTCCGGGATCGACTGCAGTCCGGCAAGGTAGACCACCATCGAGAAGCCCACTCCCGCCCACACGCTCATCAGGACGACGGCCGGCATGGCGAGGTTCTTGTCGGACAGCCACAGCAGCGGCTGGTCGATGATGTGCCCCTGGAGCAGGTAGTAGTTGAACAGCCCGTGGTCACCGTTGTAGAGCCACTTCCAGAGGATCGCCGAGACCACGGACGGCGTCACCACCGGCAGGTAGAACGCCGTCCGGAAGAGGCCGCGGAACCGCAGCGGCAGGTTCAGCAGCAGGGCGAGCAGCAGGCCGATCGCCATCGACAGCGGCACCGACGCCCCAGTGAAGTACGCCGTGTTCAGCACGGACTCGGCGAACCGCTCGTCCTGCACCATGTCCCGGTAGTTGGTCAGCCCGACGAACGGCTTGTCCGGCTCGATGATGCTCCACCGATGGAACGTCAGGTACAGCGCGAAGACCAGCGCCGCGAGCGTGAACACCGAGAAGATCAGCATCCCCGGCAGCAGGAAGACGTACGCCGAGCGCTCCTTCCACACCCGGGCCGGCAGGCTGCGGCGATTGGCCGGTACGCCGTCCGGCCCGGGATCGTGCCCGCCGTTCGTCGCAGCCTTCCCGGTGCCTGTGCGCGCCGCCCGCTGCGCCGTCGCCATCGTCGTCTCCGCCTCTCTGCGCGTCACGGCCGTCCGGTGTCAGCGGGCCAGGATCGGGCGACCTTGCTGCGCCGCGTTGTCCAGCGCCTGCTCGGCGGTCTGTTCGCCGTAGATCGCCTTGCCGAGCTGTTCGTTCAGGATCGTCTCGATCCGCGGGAACTTCGGGTTCGAGACGCTGCCCACCCCGCAGGCCATCAGATCGGCGAACGGCTTGAGCACCGGCTTCTCCTTCGCCAGGTCCGGGCTCTCCAGCATCGACTTGGTCGGCGGCAGCAGCGTGCCCTCGGTCTTGTACGTCCAGTCCGCGAGGTTCTTCGGCTCGGACAGGAACTCCATCCACAGCCACGCCGCGTCGGACACCTTGGTCTGGCTGAACATGACCAGCGAGTCGCCCGCGATCGTGGTCTTGCAGCCGGCCTCACCCTCCGGCAGCGGCGCCGCGGCCCACTTGCCGTTGATCTTCGGGTACTCGTCCGCGAGCGTGCCGGCAAACCAGGCACCGGCGACGTACATCGCGACGTCGCCCTGGGCGAACGCGACCCGGCCGTCGTAGGAGTTGGAGTTCAGGTAGTCCGGCGGTGAGTACTTGGCCAGGTTGACGTAGAACTCGGCCGCCTTCTTGCCCTCGGGGCTGTCGAAGGCGATGTCCTTGCCGTCCTCGCTGAGCGTCGTACCGCCCGCCTGGTAGAGCCACGGGTACCAGTAGAACGCCGACTCGGAGGCGAACATCTCGAAGCCGTACTTCCCCTTGGCCTTGTCGGTCAGCTTCTCGGCGTACTGCTGGAACTCGTCCCAGGTCTTCGGCGGCCCGGACAGCCCCACCTCGGCGAACCGGTCGGTGCGGTAGAACAGGCCGGTGGTCTCGCCGTCGAACGGCAGCCCCCACATCTTGCCGTCCCAGGTGACGAAGGTCTTGAAGCCCTCGACATAGTCGTCCGGCTCGACCACCTCGCTGCGCTCCATGTAGTTGCCGAGGTCAACCAGAGCGCCGCGGGCGGCGTAGTCGGTGGTGTCGATCGCGTTGACGTAGGCGACGTCCGGCGCGTTGTTGCCGGCGATCCGGGTGCTGAGCACCTGGGCCGCCTGCTCGGCCGGCGCGTTCTCGAACTTGATCGTGATGTTCGGGTGCTTCTTCGTGAACTCGGCGGCCATCTTCTTCATCTGCGGCTCGTTGCCGACCCACGAGAAGAACGTCACCGTCTGCGGCGTGGCCGGATCCTTCACCGGACCCTGTCCGGTGCCGACGTCGGATTCGGGCGTCTGCTCGTCACCTCCGCACGACGCCATCACCAGCGCCAGGCCCAGCACCAGGGCAGCGCCCACCGGGGCACGCCAGGACCTGTGGAACCTCATCACACGGCTCCCCTCTACTCGATCGGCGGACGGGCGTCACGCCCATGCAAATCGATTGGCTTATTGGCGGGTAGCCTCTCCGAGCACCCCGTCCTTTGTCAATGGCTGCCGGGCCGCCGGGGCCGAACTCGTCCGTCGCCGGAGGGCTCGCCCGGTCCGGCAGAGGTCAAATCGATTTGGCCTCCATTACACTACGCTCATGTCGAGCGAGACCGCCGAGGAGCGAGCGACCGCGTCCCGGGTCACGATCGCGCAGGTCGCCGACCGTGCCGGGGTCAGCCCCACCACGGTGTCCCACGTGCTGTCGGGCAAGCGCGTCGTCGGTGCGGCCACCCGCGGGATCGTGATGGACGCGATCCGCGAGCTCGGCTACCGGCCGAACGCGGTCGCCCGCCACCTGCGCACCCGGCAGTCGCACATGATCGCCGTGATGGTGCCGGACATCACCAACCCCTTCTACGCCGTGCTCACCCGGGGCCTGGCCGACGCGGTCGACGCGGCCGGGTACGGCACCTACGTCTGCAACACCGACGGGGTGCACGAGCGGGAGGCGAAGTTCTTCCAGGACGTGATGGACCGGGGCGTGGACGGCATCGTGTTCGCCTCCGGCGAGACCGCGTCGCGGGTCACGTTCGGCCCGGCCGACCACCAGACGCCCATCGTCTGCATCGGCGAGCACCTGGACCACCCGCTCTGCGACGCGGTGATCCCGGACGACGGCGCGGGAGCCCGCGCCGTCGGCGAATTCCTGACCGCGCGCGGGTACTCGCGGATCGCGATGGTCCAGGGTCCGCTCAGGTACGGCGGCAACCGGACGACCGGCTTCCGGGCGGCCCTGCAGGCAGCCGGCCAGAAGGTCCCCGCCGAGCGCCTGGTCCGCGGCGACTGGACCCGGCGCAGCGGGTACGACGCGATGGTGACGCTGATGTCCCGCCGCCACCGCCCGGACGCCGTCTTCTGCGCCAACGACCTGATGGCCATCGGCGCGCTCGACCACGCCCACGAGCTCGGCCTCGACGTCCCCGGCGACGTCGCGATCGTCGGCTTCGACGACGTCGACGCGGCCACCATCGTCACGCCCCAGCTGACGACCGTGCACAACCCGTCGTACGAGGCGGGCAGCAGTGCGGGCGACCTGTTGATGAGCCGGATGGCCGGCCGCTACCGAGGCAACGGGCGGACCGTCACCCTCCCCTGCCCACTCGTCCCCCGCGGCTCCGCCTAACCCGGGAAGGTGATGACCGCCTTCGCGAACCCAGGCGGTTTGTCCCGCAGCGTGCCGAAGGCGTCGTCGATCCGCTCGAGCGGGATGCGATGGGTGACCAGACCTTTCGTCGACAGCTGTCCGGACGCGAGCAGGCGTACGCCGACCTCCATCCCGCGCAGGATGATCGCGAGCTCCCGGAAATGGGCGTTCACCACGGTGAAGGCCATCCAGTTCCAATAGGCCAGCGGGATCGTCCGCTCCGCGCCCTGGTGGAACCCGACGATCGCGATCGTGCCACTCATCCGGGTGGTCTCGCCGGTCGCCGTCAGCGCCTGCTGGCTGCCGGTGCACTCGAACGTGACGTCCGCGCCCTTGCCGTCGGTGAGCGAACGCACGACGTCCGGCAAGGACTCCTGCCCGACGTCCACGACCCGGGTCGCGCCGAAGTCGGTGGCCCGGCCGAGCGCGTCCGGCCTGGCGTCGGCCACGATCAGCTGCCGCACGCCGCGCAGCGCCACCAGCTTCTGCACGAGATTCCCCATGAACCCCGCACCGATCACCACGACGTCGTCACCGAGCCGCACGTTCGCCGCCTCGACGGCGTTGACCGCGCACGCGATCGGCTCCGCGAGCACCTCGTCGAGCGGCACCTCACCTGTCCGGAAGCAGTACGCCGCGCGGACGGCGACGTACTCGGCGAAACCTCGCTCGGTCACCCACGTGCCCACCCGGTCGCCGACGTCCAGCCCGTCGACGTCCACACCGGTCTCGACCACGACGCCACTCACTTCGTGGCCGAGATACCGGACCTCTCCGTCGGGCAGGCCTGCGATCCACGGCTCGAGATCGGAGGCGCACACGCCGGAGGCGACGACCTTGACCAGGACCTCGTCCGGTCCGATCACCGGGACGTCGGTCTCCTCGATCACGAACCCTTCGTGGGCTCGCAGCGCGGCGATTCTCACCTGATCAGCCTCTCAGAGGTCGCCGTCGTGGAAGACCACGATCGAGTAGATGCCCAGCTTCTCCAAACCGACGACGTGGAAGGCGCCTTCGCGCCTCAGCTCGAGACGGCTCCGGACGCCGTCGCTCGTCACCAGCGTGGCTCGCTCCTTGTCCTTGGGCAGCCGGACCCGCAGCGGTACGTCGGCGACCGCGCGGACCTGGTCGATGGCCGGGTCGTAGTCGTAGTTGACCAGGTGAACGGCGTACGACCCGTCGTCGAGCTGCTGGATGTTGGCCGCCACCGGCACCGTCGTCTCCAGCTGCCGTCCCTGGGGAAGCAGCTCGTCGAGGACCTGCGGGTCTGCCGTCCGGAGGTTCTCGTGGCGAGGCAGGTTGGCCGCGGTTCGATCGGTGACGACGACCTGACCGCCACCCGCGAGATAGCCCTCGACGGCCGCGGCCTGGGTGTCGGTGAGCGTGTGGACGTCGGGCAGCACCACGGTCGAGTAGCGGGCCAGGGCTTCCGCCGACGCGCGATCCGGCGCGGTCACACCGTCCGCCCAGATCACCACGTCGTACGGCGTGGCGCCGTACGACAGCGTCTTCGTCGCCACGCGGTAGGGGACGACGACCGACTCGTCCCGCGCGTTGGTCGTGTTGTCCGAGGCATCGGCCTGCCGGATCAGCTCGCGGGTGCTTTCGACGCTGAACACGACCGCGACCTCGTTCGCCGTACGCCGGGCGAACAGCTGCTCGTGGTCGGCGAGGAAGTCCTGGATCTCGGTCGCGAGCCGGTGCGGTGCGGAGAACGAGTCCTCGACCACGCTGCCCATCCAGGATCCGTAGGGCACGGACATGTTCGCCCCGAGCGCGGCGGCCTCGAACAGCGAGAGCCGGAACAGGTCGTACCCCTTGCCCTCGGCAAGTAGCCCGGCGAGCTCGGGGACCACGCCACCGTACGGGTTCTCCACCACGACCACGTCCTTGTCGCCGGCGAAGGCGGCCACGTACCGGTACCACTCGGGCTGGCGGTACGTCGTGTTCCGCATCTCGGTGACGACCAGGTCGACGTCGTCGACGAGGTGGAGGTACATCGGCTCCAGGTTGAAGAAGTTGCCGCTGACGATGATCTCGCGACCGACCGAGCGCGCGTACGTCCGGGCGTAGTCGGCGAGCTCACCGAAGTACCGCTTGATCGAGCGGCACTGGAAGGCGTAGTACTCGCCGAACAAGGGCGCCGACTCACGGTCGGTCTTGAAGTCGTGGCCTTGGGCAAGGAGCCAGTCGCCGTAGTGGAACGTCGACAGCTCGACGCCGTCGGGGCCGCCCCCGGTCTCCTGCAGATAGGCGCGGAAGCCCTTCATGCAGTCCTTGCAGAAGCAGGCGCCGTACTGGAAGGCTCCCATCGGCAGCTCGGCCTCGTCGAGCTGTACGCCGTCGACGCCGGCGTCGATCTGGATCCGGATGACCGCCTTCAGGTACTCGCGCCAGACCGGGTTGTTGCGATCCATGTAGTAGCACTGGTGCTCCCGGTCGGGACACTCCACCCAGTGCGCGTGGCACGGCTGCTGGTGGATGTCCCGGGCCACGCACTCCTCGATCAGGTCGGTGACCGGAGCACCGTCGCTGTTGACCAGGCCGTCCGGGAAGTAGTGCTCCACCGGCTTCCACAGCTTCGGGTAGCGGTTGGCGGAGAACTCGCGCAGGCCCATCCACTCCCGCTTGCCGGCGCCGCGGAGCTCGTTGAGCGCGAGGACGGCGTCCTCGTCCTCGGACAGCTCGACCGGGAACTCCCAGCCCTGGGCCTCGAAGACGATTCCGAGCACCTTGATCCCCCGCTCGTGGCAGGCGGCGATGAACTCGCTGTCGTTGACGAACCCGTAGAACCGTGACCGGGCGTCGACCGGCCCGAACGCCTCCTGCTCCAGATAGGGCAACGACAGCGACCCGCCACCCATCGACGCCCAGACCAGGACGGTGGCGCGGTAGTCGACCAGGTCGTCGATCATCCGCAGCCGGCGTGGCGGAAGACTCGGGTGGTAGCAGTGCTGCCGGGGGAACCAGGCATCGAAGTACACGCCGCGGTGCATCGGCAATCCTCTCGGGGTCGGCGGGGTTCAGCGCCCGGCGGCGGTGGTGTTCGCGTACTCGTTGCCGGCCAGGTCGCGCCCGCGGGCCAGCCAGATCTTCCAGCCCTCGTTCTGAGGCACGTCCTGCATCCGCACCGAGGACGGGAAGTAGCGCATCGTGTAGCCGGTCCGCCGGACCGGGCTGGTGTTGGGCTCCGCGCCGTGCACGATCCGTCCGTCGTGCATCGAGAAGTGACCGCGCGGCAGCTCGAAGTACGCCGCCTTCGACTCGTCCACCTCGGCGATCTCGGCGTGAAACGTCTGCGTGGTCTGGTCGGTCGGCACGTAGTTCGACGAGAACCCGCCGTTCAGGTGACTGCCCGGGATGACCCGCATGCAGCCGTTCTCGCGGGTGCTCGGGTTCTCCAGCGCGAGCCAGATCGTGACGATGTGGTCGTAGCTGTCGAACCGGCCCTCCCAGAACGCACTGTCCTCGTGCCACGGCGTCGCCCGGCCGGTGAACGGGTCCTTGGAGATGAAGTGGCTGGACCACAGCGCGATGTCCGGGCCGATCAGCGGCTCGACCCAGTCGAGGACCGTGTCGGAGAGCAGGAAGTCCAGCAGCCGGTCGTCCCGGTAGTGCGGCGTGTCGAGCTCGTCGGAGAGCTTGTCGCCCTTCTGCTCCAGGTGCTCGTTGAAGATCGCCTCGAGCTCGCGCAGCCGCTCCTCGCCGAACATCGGCCGGCCCGGCAGGAGGTAGCCGTTGGCCCGGAAGAACTCGACCTCGTTCTCGGTCAGCACTGGTGTCACCTTTCGTCGGAGGTGCTAGGCGTCCTGCAGCGCGCGAATGATGTCCACGAACAGTTCCAGGTCCTGGACGTAGTCCTCGGGGGTCGTCTTGGGCGCGGCGCCGCTGGTGACGACCTCGTGGAAGTACTCGAGCTCGTGGGTGTACGGGTCCTTGAGGTGCGGCCGGATCACCGAACGCTCGTAGGCGTCCCCCTCGGTCCGCTCCCACTCGAGCACGGTCGGGAAGTGGCGGACGTACGGCGTGTCGTACTGGATCCTCATCGACGCGGAGGCGCCGTACACCTCGATATGCGCGTCGAATCGCAACTGCTCGTCCACACCGGTCTCATAGGTCACTACGAAGTCGCCGTAGTCGAGCAGCGCGACGACGTACCCACCCTTGCGCCACGCACGGGCGGCCGCGACCTTCTGCGGCCGGCCGAGCAGCTCGCGCATCGCCGACAGGTCGTGACTGCCCAGTCCGCAGAGCAGCCCGTAGGTCCACCCGAGCTCCTCCGGCACGTCCCCGAGCGCCTCCCGGACCAGTGCCGCGCGCCGGGCCCACTTCTCGTCGATCGCCTCCTGCGGTACGTCGTCCGGCCGGTCGACGTACGCCGTCTGGTCGACGATCAGCCGGTTCTCGCCGATCACGTCGTGGACCCGGGCGTAGCGGATCGGGCCGAGCTCGGGCAGCCGGCGGACCGCCTCGGTGAACGCCGGGGCGAAGCGGCGCATGTAGGCCACCATCACCGTCTTCCCCGACCGGTCGCGGGCCGCGATGATCCGCTCGGCCTCCCGCGGGCTCAGGCACATCGGCTTCTCCACCAGAACGTCGAGGCCGGCGTCGAGGGCGGCCACCGCGCACTCGGCGTGGTACTCGTCGCTGTTGAGGACGAGCACGCAGTCCAGCCCGCCGGCCGCGATCAGCTCGGCGGCGCTGGTGTAGCGGCGATCCACGCGGTACCGGTCGCCGACACGCTTGAGCAGGCCGGGAGAGATGTCACAGACGGCCGCCAGCTCGTACCGGTCCGGCAGCGACTCGATGACGGGGAGATGGATGACCTGGGCGACCTCGCCCAGTCCGATCACTCCTACGCGCAGCTTGCTCAATGGTCGTGCCTCTCGCTGTGGGCGGCGCTCCGTCGGACAACGGCGCAAATCGTTTTGTGCGAGGCTAAAGCCTGCCCGGAGGCGCGGTCAATGCATGCTGCCGCTAACGACCGGCGTTACGGCAGGGCGGCGAGACGTTGCAGGAACAGTTCTCGGAACGCCGGGGCGTCCACGGCGGTCGCGATCTTGCAGTTCGGGGCGGGCGGGTCCTCCCACATCAGCAGGTCGGCGATCGCGACCCCCCTCGTCACCCGGCCGGCGGTCTCGACGGCGACGTACGCGTCCCGCCACGTCACGAGTTCGGGGTGCGTGACCACCGCGACGGCGAGCGGATCGTGCAGCGCACAGCTTCCGTGCTCCAGCTCCTCGCGCGGCTTGGTGCGCTCCTGGAACGAGATCCACGCCTCGGTGTGCTCGGCGGCGAACATCCCGAACTCACCGCCCTGGGCCAGTTCGCGGGCGTCCGCCCGGCTCAGCCGCACCTTGCGGGTCACGTCGAGACCCACCAGTCGCAGCGGCGCGCCACTATTGAGTACGACGTCCGCCGCGTACGGGTCGCACCAGAAGTTGTACTCCCCCGGCATCCGGCCGACGTTGGTCTGCTCGAGGTACACCCCACCCATGACGACGATCTCCCGGACCGCCGCCGCGAGCCGGGGCTCCAGCAGCAGGGCCATCGCCACGTTGGTCAGCGGGCCGATCGCGACCAGCGTGATCTCACCGGGCGCCGCCATGACGCGGCGGGCGATCTCAACAGCGGCGTACGGCTCGGCCGTGTCCCTGTCCGTGGCTGTGGCCGTGGCGGTGTCCGTGGACGTGTTCACGTCCGTGGCCGACGGCCGGCTCGCGGACCGCAGCGCGGGATCCAGCGGCGCCGCGGCACCCCGGACGACACCGATGTCCGGGCGGCCGAGGACGGCCAGCAGCTCCTTCGTGAGCCGCGTGGACGTCTCGACGTCGCTGTTGCCGCCGACGGTCGTGATCAGCTCGACGTCGATCGCAGGCTCGGCGATCGCCAGCGCGAGCGCGAACCCGTCGTCGACATCCGACCCCGCGGCCCCCATGGCCAGATCGGTGTCGAGCACCACCCGAAAGCTCTCCATGCTCCTCCTCGGCCAACCGCACGCATGCCGGCCAATCGTTTTGCCGCCCCGGCTGTCTAAGAGTGGACCACGGTGGCGGTCAGTTGCCAGGTTTTGGTGGTGTGGGCGGGGAGGGTTTGGTGGACGCCTTCGTTGACTGAGAGGGGGTAGCCGGTGCACGGCTCGAGTACGAGTACGTCGTAGCCGCGCCAGCCGCCGCCGTACGAGGCGAAGAGCCAGCAGGAGGGCAGGTCCGCGCGGTCCCAGGTCAGCTGAAGGCCCGTCCGCGCGGACGGATGCCGTACGCCGCACTGGCCGCGCTCCAGCGTGGTTGCCAACAGGAACTCCGAGACCCCGCGCTCGGTCGTGTCCGGCAACGTCCGCAGGTCATGGCGTACGCCGTCCGCCGACAGCCACGGCCACGTGAAGCGACCGTCGGCCGGACGTGCTCGGGGGTTCCCGAACTCGTGGACCAGCACATCTCCCGCGGCCATGTCGACGACCGTGTCCGGGTGGAGCTCGACGGCGACGTGCGACTTCCAGAGGAACGGCTGATCGATCCGTCCCGGGTTGGTGATCCGGTAGTCGACGACGAGCTCAGGACCTGTGCCGAGACGAAGTCGCTTGGTCACCTCGGTCCCGGTCACCGCGCCACGGACCGTCAGCTCCAACCACACTTCGTCGGCCGCGCTCCCGGTACTCGCGGACCACGGGACCGCCCACAGCTCGCCGTGGTCCGGCACCGCTTCGCCGGCCAACTCTTCCGGCACGTCATTCGGGTACAGCTCGTCCCAGCCGCCGAGGAACTGATCGTCGTAGCTCGACCCGAACGCGGCCGGCCGGACGGGCACCCGGTCGTTGCGCCAGAGCAACTCGCGGTCGACCCGCTTGTCGACGATGCTCATGATCTTGCCGCCGAGCCCGGGCAGGACGACGACACGGATCGCCCGGTTCTCCAGGATCACCGCGGACTGTCCCGCCAGCGACCACTCGGTGGACAACCGCGGCCTAGTCGACACGCAACTTCTCCATCACGTCGACGTCGATCTCGACTCCCAGCCCCGGCTGGTCGAGCGGCACACTGACCGAGCCGTCGGCGAAGGCGATCTCCCGCCGGACCAGGTCGCGGGCGATCGGCGATGTGGACACGGTGTGCTCGATCAGGCCGCCGTTCGGGATCGTCGACGCGAAGTGCGTCGACGCCGCCACGAGTACGCCGCTCTTGAACGCGTGCGGCACCAGCCGGCGATGCCGGGTCTGCGCGAGCCAGGCAAGCCGCCGCCCGGCGGTCAGACCCCCGCACCGAGCCAGGTCGGGCTGGATCAGGTCGAGCTCCCCGTCGTCGATCAGCGTCTCGAACGCGGCGTAGCTGCTCTCCTGCTCTCCCCCGGCAATCGTCAGTGACGTCCGGCGGGACAGCTCCCGATAGCCCGAGATGTTGTCCGGGGCAACAGGTTCCTCGAGCCAGGCGATGCCGTAGTCCTCGTACATCGACGCCATCCTGAGCGCGGTCTTGGTGTCCCAGACCTGCCCGGCGTCGATCATCACGTCGACGTCGTCGCCGACGGCCGCGCGGATCTCCTTGACCAGTTGCTCGTTGAAGCCAAGATCCTGCCCGATCGGCCCCCAGCCGAACTTCATCGCCCGATACCCCTGCTCGGCGTGCTCGGCCGCGGCCCGGGCGGCCAGCGCCGGCGTGTCCGGCATGACCAGACTCGCGTACGCCGTCAACCGGTCGCTCCGCGGTCCACCGAGCAACCGGGCGACCGGCTGCCCCAGCACCTTGCCGGCCAGGTCCCAGAGCGCGATGTCGACCCCGCTGATCGCGTGCATGGTCGCGCCGCCGGAGAAGTAGCGACTGCCCTCGACCATTGCCTGCCAGGCGACCTCGATGTCCAGCGGGTTGCGCCCCAGCAGGATCGAGCGCAGGCCGCGGGCGATCAGATGGGACGGCTCGGCCTCGACCACCGCCTTCGCGACCAACGGCGCCGAGTCGACCTCGCCGACCCCCACGGTCCCGTCGCTGGCCGTGACGAAGATCAGCAGGGTGTCCTGCGTCCCGTCACAGCGGGCGGCGTCCACGCTGGACAACCGCAGGTGGACCGCCTCGACGTCGGTGATCGTCAAGTTCGTGGACATTCAGCCTCCGATGGGTGGCTCGGCCGGCCGCAGCACCGCGCTGCCCAGCTCCTCGGTGACGATCTCGCGGATCCGCGGCAGCCGGCCGACGAGATCCTGCGGCGTCGTCCGGCTCACCACGGCACTGATGCTGATCGCGCCCGTCGGGCGGCTGGGTGAGTCCAGGAACAGGGGCAGGGCGATGCAGACGATGCCGAGGTCGTTCTCCTCCAGGTCGAGCATGTAGCCGTTGCGCCGTCCTTCGGCGAGGGCCTCGTGCAGCGCCTCCGGAGTACGCAACGTGTGCGGCGTCCGGCCCTCGAGCGGTCCGTACTCCGCGACGTACTTGTCCACGTCCGCGCGATCGGCGAGCTCGTGCATCAGCAGCGCCTTGCCGAGGCCGGTGCGGTACGCCGGGTTGGAGCCGCCGATCACCGAACTCATCTGGAACGTCGACCGGCTGGGCGAGACCTTGGCCTGGTAGATGATGTTGCCCTCGACAAGGACTCCGTAGTGGGTGGTCTCCCCGGTCTCGTCGGCGAGGCGCCGCAGGACCGGGCCGACCGTCAGGCTGGGGGCGCGCGCCTCGTGGTAGCCGAACACCAGGCGAAGCAGGTCGAAGCCGAGGTGGTACTCGCCCTCGGCGTCCTGGCGGGCGAAGCCCGACTGCACCAGCGATCCGAGGGCCCGGTGGACGCTCGACTTCGGCGCGTCCAGGGCCGCGGCGACCTCGCCCAGCCGCGAGCCGCCGGGGTGCTCGGCCAGGTGACGCAGCACCGCCAGCACCCGCGCCGACCCGGTGAGCGCACTCGCGCCGTCGGTCCGATCCGCAGTGTCCGCCATCGACCTCCCGCCTTCGTCCGGGGCCGATTCCATCGTTGCACCGGTTTGGTGTCGACGGGTTGACGCGGCCGTGATCTGTCCTAGTATGCCAATAGATCCCGCTGACAGGAACGCCGTTCCGATAATTGGAACAGGGGAATCATGACACAACAACGTGTCGCCGTCCGGCCGGTGGCCGAGCAGCAGACGATCGGCCGGCCGCCGCGCCGGCGGCTCACCATGACCCGGCGCCAGGCGCTGTGGTGCTACGTGTTCATCGCGCCGGCCGTGCTCGGCCTGCTGCTGTTCTCGCTCGGGCCGATGATCGCCTCGCTCGGGCTGAGCTTCACGTCGTACGACATGCTGACGTCGCCGGTCTGGACGGGCACCGAGAACTACAGCGCCCTGTTCGCCGATCCGATCTTCCGCAAGTCCCTCAGCGTGACCCTGATCTACGGTGTGGTGAGCGTCCCGGTGACCCTGGTGCTCGCGCTGATGCTGGCCATCCTGCTGAACGCGAAGCTGCCCGGGCTGAAGTTCTTCCGGTCCGCGTACTACCTGCCGAGCGTGATCAGCGGCGTCGCGGTGGCGATGGTCTGGAAGTGGATGTTCAACGGCGAGTACGGCCTGATCAATGCCGCGCTGGCCAGGATCGGCATCCAGGGTCCGGCCTGGCTGACCGACGAGCGGTGGGCGCTGCGGGCGTTGATCTTCATGAGTCTGTGGAGCTTCGGCGGAGCCATGCTGATCTACCTCGCCGGCCTGCAAGGGGTGCCCAAGGAGCTCTACGAGGCCGCGCGGGTGGACGGCGCGTCGACGTTCCGGCAGCACCTGCACGTGACCGTGCCGATGCTGTCCACGGTCACGCTGTTCAACCTGATCATGGGCATCATCAGCAGCCTGCAGGTGTTCGCCGAGCCGTTCGTGCTCACCCAGGGCGGGCCGAACAACTCCACCCTGCTGCTGTCGGTGTACCTGTACCAGAACGCCTTCGAGTACCTGAAGATGGGCTACGCCTCCGCGATCGCCTGGGTCGCGTTCGCGATCATCATGGTGCTCACCCTGCTGGTGTTCCGGTCCACCCCGATGTGGGTGCACACCGAGGCGGAGGACGACCGATGACCCGCCGGCGGTTGCCCCTGGGGATCTGGATCCGGCTGGCCGTGCTGTCGATCGGCTGCTTCGCCGTGCTGATGCCGGTCGCCTGGATGGTGCTCACGTCGCTCAAGGCGCCGCACCAGGTGTTCGTCACCCCGCCGGTCTGGACCTTCAGTCCGCAGTGGCACAACTACTCCGAGGTGTTCGAGCTGGTGCCGTTCCAGCGCTACATCCTGAACACCGCGACCATCGTCGGGTTCGTGGTCCTGGGCACGCTGCTCAGTTGCTCGTTCACCGCCTACGGGTTCGCGCGGCTGCGGGCGCCCGGCCGGAACGCGATCTTCATGGTGCTGATGGCCACGCTGATGCTGCCGACCACGGTCACCCTGGTGCCGACGTACATCGTGTTCAACCACCTCGGCTGGCTGAACACCTTCAGGCCGCTGATCCTGCCGGCGTTCTTCGGCTCGGCGTTCTTCATCTTCCTGTTCCGGCAGTTCTTCCTCGGCATCCCGCGCGAGCTGGAGGAGGCGGCCCGGATCGACGGGGCCGGCTACCTGCGGATCTGGTGGACCATCTTCCTGCCGCTCAGCTGGCCGGTGATCGCCACCGTCACCGTCTTCACCTTCATTGCCTCCTACAACGACTTCTTCGGCCCGGTGATCTACCTGTCCGACGAGTCGAAGTACACCATCGCGGTCGCGCTGTCGTACTTCAGCGGTTCGCCCCGGATCGGGCCGCAGATGCACCTCACGATGGCCGCGACCACGATCGCCGCGCTCCCGTCGATCCTGGTCTTCCTACTGGCCCAGCGCTACTTCATCCGGGGCATCGCCGTCAGCGGCGTGAACAAGTAGCCAACCGTCACCTCGAAGGAGACGCCATGTCAACCACCAGGTCGAACCACACCGTGAGCCGCCGGACCCTGCTCGGCGGCCTCACCGCCGCCGGCACCGCCGGTCTGTTCGGCTGTTCCGGCAACGGCGCCGGCTCGCAGCCCGCGCCCGCCCCGGCGCCGACCGGCACCGCCGTCGTCGGCAAGACCAACCTGGACATCTACGCCTGGACCAACGGCCCGACCATCGACGCCAACTTCCGCAAGCGGGTGGACCTGTTCAACAAGGAGCACGCGGGCAAGTTCACCGCGAAGATCAACTTCCTGCCGTACGACCAGTACTGGCAGAAGGTCCAGCTGCAGTACGCCGCCCGCAAGCCGTTCGACATCTACTACTGGGACGTGCAGGCCTACGCGCACTACAAGCGGAACCTGGTCTTCAACGAGCAGCCGGTGATCGACACCACGCCGATGATGGACGACTCGGCGTACCCCACCAAGCTGTACGACCCGTGGAAGTTCGACGAGAAGAACCTGTTCTGCGTCCCCGAGAACATCCAGTCGATGGCGCTGTTCTACAACAAGACGCACTTCGACCAGGCCGGCCTCGACTACCCCGACGAGACCTGGACCTGGGACAAGGTGATCGAGACCGCGCCCAAGCTGCAGAAGTCGGCCGGTGGCAAGGTGACCCGCTGGGGGATGGACATCGGTGCCCTCGGCATCTGGTGGGGCATCCAGGCGCTGGCCTGGGCGGCGGGTACGGCGTTCGTCGACAAGCCGCTCGAGCCGACGAAGTTCCAGATGACCGACCCGAAGGTGGTCGAGTCGATGAAGTACGTCCAGGACATGATGTGGGCCAAGCACGTCGCGCCGCGGCCGGACGAGCGGGCCGGGATCGCGGAGAACAACGGCGGCTTCGCCTCCGGCGCGTACTCGATGATCGCCGACGGCACCTGGAACATCGCCTCCTTCCAGCAGATGAAGGAGAAGTGGGCGATGGCGCCGCTGCCGAAGTACCAGGGCAACAGCGTCGCGCCGTACTGGCTGGGCGGGTGGGTGATCCCGCGGCAGTCGGCCGCGCTGACCGCGGCCCAGACGTTCGCGACCTGGAGCGCCACCGACTTCCAGCCGCAGATGGCCAAGGACCACGACTGGATCCCGCTGCAGAACGCGGCCCGGCAGTCCCAGGACATGCTGCGCGGCATGCCCGAGGGCTTCGACGCGGCGATGAAGAACCTGGAGAACGCGCGGATCGGCGACATCTACACCGCGAACATGCAGCAGATCTTCAACGAGGTCTACGGCACCAACTTCGAGCAGCTGCTGAACAACAAGCTCACGCCCCAGGCTGCTGCCCAGAAGATGCAGGACGCCGCGACCAAGCTGCTCGGCTGAGGAGCGTCATGCAGGCGTTGGTACTCGGCGACGTCGGCCGCTTCGACGTCGTCACCCTCGACGACCCGGTACCGGGCCCTGGTGAGGTGCGGATCGCGGTCACCGCGTCGGGGATCTGCGGCTCGGAGCTCGGCGGCTTCCTCGGCACCGACGGCCTGCGCAAGCCCGGGCTGGTGTTCGGCCACGAGTTCGTCGGCGCCGTGGACGCCTACGGTCCGGACGTGCCGCCGGACCGGCAGCTGCCCACGGGCACCCTGGTCACCGCCAACCCGCTGAGATCGTGCGGGACGTGTCCGATCTGCCTCGGCGGTCACGGCAACGTCTGCCCACAGCGGAAGCTCCTCGGCGGTCACGTCCACGGCAGCAACGCCGACCTGGTCGTCGTGCCGGTCGACGCTGTCCACCGGGTCGATCACCTGCCCGACCTCGGCTCCAGCGTCTTCGCCGAGCCGACCGCCTGCGCCCTGCGAGCAGTCGGCCGGACCCGGATCAGAGCCGGCGGATCGGCGCTCGTGCTGGGCGCCGGGCCGATCGGCCTGCTCCTGCTCGAGGTACTGCGGGCCAAAGGCGTCGAGCAACTGTTCTTCACCGAACGAGTTCACGGCCGGGTCGCGGCCGCGGAGGCCGGTGGCGCCAAGCGACTCAGCGACCGACCTGAGGAGCTCGTCCGGCAGATCAAGGACGTCACCGGCGGCCTGGGCGCGGACGCCGTCTTCGACGCGGTCGGCAGCGCCGACACCCGGACGGCGGCGACGCTCGCCGCACGCCCCGGCGGAGACGTGTGCTTCGTCGGCCTGCACTCGGCCGACGGCATGCTGCCGCTGCGCGACCTGATCCGCCGCGAGGTCGCCTGCACCACCAGCTTCGCGTACAGCCCGGCCGAGTTCGGTACGGCGGTCGAGCTGCTCGGCCGCGGCGACCTCGTTTTCCGCGGCGAGATCGTGCATGCCGACCTGACCGCCGGCCAGCGGTGGTACGAGGAGCTGATCAAGGGCCATCCGGCCGGCAAGGTCGTCCTCCAACCCTCAGCCCGAAGGACGTGATCCCGATCGAAACGCCCGTACTGACACCCGCCCTGCCCGGCGCCGAGGTTCAGCTGGTGCGGTCCCGGCCGGACGCCTGGACGTACGCCGCGACCGTGACCGGACCGTCCGGATCCGGCGGCTGGGATCCGCGGATCGGCTCGATCATGGTGCCGGAGGCAACGCAGATCTCCGGGTTCACGAGCAGTTGGGGGCTGGAGTTCCAGCCGGTCACGCTGCCGGTCGGCGAGCCCGCGGAGCTCGAGGTCACCACCGGCCGCTCCACCCAGGGCGCCGTACCGTGGCTCGCCGTCGAGACCGACGCCGGTGTGTACGTCGTGACCCTGCACTGGAGCGGGAACTGGCGGCTCGGGACCACGCCGACCGACGAGGGCCTCCGGATCGATGTCGCCTTGCACCCCGACGGTCAGCGGATAGTGCTGGCCGAGGGCGAGTCGTTCACCCTGCCGCAGGTCAGCGTCGCCTGGGGCGAGACCCGGCGCGAGGCGTCCGCCGCCCTGGCGCGGCAGCTCGCCGAGCAGGTCCCGGCCGGACCACCGCTACTGACTGAGTGGAACCACTGGTGGCCGTACGAGGACGCGGAGATCACCGAGGACGTCTTCCTCGCGAACGCCGCGATCGCGGCCGGCCTCGGACTCGAGGTCGCGGTACTGGACGCCGGCTGGTTCGGCCGGCCGGACGCCGACAGCGACTGGTACGCCGAACGCGGCGACTGGCACCGGGTCAACACCGAGCGCTTCCCGCACGGACTGCGATGGCTCGCCGACCAGACCCGCGCCCGCGGCATCGACTTCGGCATCTGGGTCGAGGCCGAGGCCGTCGGCGCCCGCGCCTCCATTGCCGGCGAGCGTCCCGAACTCCTTGCCAAGGACAACACCGGCGGCAGCCTGGGCTACGTCTGCCTCGGCGCCCCGGCCGGTCGCGAACACCTGTACACGACGGTGTCCGGGCTGATCGAGACCACCACCGCCCGGTGGATCAAGTGGGACTTCAACCTCGACCCCGGCGCGGGCTGCTCACGCGATGACCACGGTCACGGCCCTGATGAAGGGCTGCTCCGGCACTACCTCGGCCTGTACGACGTCTTCGACCGCCTGCGCGCGGCGTACCCCGACACCGTGCTGGAGGCCTGCTCGTCGGGCGGTTTGCGCATCGACGCCGGACTCGCGGCCCACGTGGACGCGTTCTTCCTGTCCGACCCGGACTGGACCGAGCACCACCTCACCTGCCTGTGGGGAGCTGCGCAACTACTGCCACCACGCCAACTGCTGCACTGGCCCCAGAGCGAGTGGCGCGGCGAGCACCGCTTCCAGAAGGCCGACTACTCGGGCACGTTGATGACCCGGGCGCAGTTCGACACCAAGATGCGGGCCGCACTCTTGCACCGCTTCGGGCTGTCGGTCCGGCTGACCGAGATGCGGGCCGACTTCCTCGAGCGCCTCGGACAGCATGTGCACACTTACCAGTCCGTCATCCGGCCGATGGTCGAGTCGGGCGTACTCGTTCCGTTGACCGATCAGCCGTTGCGCGAGGAGAAGGGACGGCGGCAACCGGCGTACCAGCTGACCGCGGGCGATCGTCACCTGCTGGCCGGCTTCCGGCTGCCGCCGACGGGCGGCTGGGAGGCGGTCGTGCCGGCTGGGCTCGACCCGGACGCGACGTACTCGGTCGCCGTGGTCGACGGCGACGAGGACGTCGTACGCCGTACCGGACGCGACCTCGCCAAGGAAGGATTGGTTGCTACGGGCAAGGACGAGACGTCGGTCCTCTGGCTGCTGACCCGGGACGCGTGACGTGCGGTCAGCCCGGATACGGATAGCAGCGGGCGGTCGCGCCGCCGTCCACGGTGATCGACTCGCCGTTGACGAAGCTCGCCTCGTCGGACAGCAGGAACGCGACCACCCGGGCGATCTCGACCGGCTCGATCAGCCGGCGGATCGGGTGCAGGTCGGCGTACTCCGCCAGCAGGGCGGCCGGATCGTCGGCGGCGTCGAGGAACGACTGGGTCAGCGGCGTCATCACCGCTCCGGGCCGGACCGCGTTGCACCGGATCCCGTGGGCGGCCTCCTCGATCGCAAGCTGCCGGGTCATCGCGTCGATGCCGCCCTTCGTCGCGGCGTACACGAACGACTCCGGGAAGCCGACCAGGGAGTGGATGCTCGACATGTTGACGATCGCTCCCCCGGCGCCGCGCAACGCCTCGGTGGCGACTGCGCAGCCGAGCATGGTCCCGACCAGATTGACCTGCACGATCGCCTGCAGATCCGCCTCGTCCAGCGACCGTGCGCTCGTCGGCCGCTCGATCCCCGCGTTGTTCACCCAGCCGGTCAAGCGTCCCGCCTCGCCGGCCGCCCGACCGGCTCGCTCGTGATCCGCGCGCCGGGTGACGTCACCGGTGACGCCCACGAACGCCTCGCCCAACTGGTCGCCGAGGCGTTGCAGCCGTTGTTCGTCCCGGTCCAGTCCGACCACTGTCCACCCGCGTTCCACCAGCAGGCGGGCAATGGCCTCGCCGATCCCGTTGGCCGCTCCGGTCACCACCACTGCGTCGTCCACGGCCCTAACCCTATGCTCACCGAGAGGCGGTCACCATGACCGAATTCCCGTTGCCCTTGGCCATTTCCGCCGCGGTCGTCGACGGCCAGGCCGGGCCGTTCCGGCGCCTGTCCACCACGATCGCCCGAGACGCTGCGCTGGTCGACCTCGAGATCGGTACGGCGGACGCGCGGGTCGAGTGGCTGCACCCGTTCAGCTGGGACGCCGGCCTGCGGGGTGTGGTCGCGCCGACAAGGACGTTGTCCGACGGCGACCGGATCTGCCTGCACGCCGGCCCGTACGGCACGGCCGATGCTGTTGCCCATCGCAACGACGAGCCGATGCGCTTCCCGGATGCCGGTGACGGGCACCGCTACCTGGCCGGCGATGCGCCCGGTCCGGACGAGGTTCATCAGGACGCGGCCGCCTGGACGTTGGTGGAGTCGGGTGGACACTGCGTCGTACTCGCGTGGGAGTACAGCGGCTCGCTGGTCACCGAGGTGACGGTCGGAGGCGGGCGGTTGCGGATCACCAGCAAGTTGCCGGCGGACACCTTTCACCCCAGCGCGGACAGCGAGCTCTGGAACTCGGCCGGTCCGGTCGGCTGGCTCGCGGTGGTGCCTGGTGGCCTGGACGCGGGCGCGTCGGCGCTGCGCACGCTGGTGCTCGACGAGTTCGCGACGCTGCCGGACCTGTCCGGGATGCCCGGCGAGCCCGAGTTTCCGTGTGTGGTGGCGAACTCCTGGGGTGTCCAGGAGAACACTTCGACCGAGCGCATCCTGGCGATGATGGACGCCACCGCCGCGGCCGGCGCCGAGGTCTTCGTGGTCGACAAGGGCTGGGAACGCGCGGTCGGCGACTGGCACGCCAACGACCGGTTCCCGTCCGGACTACGATGGCTGTCGGACCAGGCCCGCGAGCGTGGTTTGGGCTTCGGCGTCTGGTGCGGCTTCGGCAACGCGGACCCCAAGTCCCTGGTCGCCTCCGAACATCCCGACTGGCTGGCCGCGTGGCGCGGGACGACACCGCGGCTCAGCTTCGACAACCACGCGCTCTGCCTCGGCCACGACCCCGCTCGGGACTGGATCCTGGACGAGCTCCGCCGGGTCGTCACCGACTTCCGGCTGACCTGGTTCCTGCACGACTTCGAGTCCATCGCCCGCTGCGACCGCGACGACCACACCCACGACCCGGGCGCCGGTGAACACGCCGCCGAGCTCGCCTGGCACCACATCCTGCGCACGCTGAAGACCGAGTTTCCCCAACTGGTGCTCGAGAATTGCTGGAACGGCGTCCGGCCGCTGGACCTCGCGATGATCCGCAGCCACCACACCACGATCACCGAGGACCACTGCCTCACCCGGTGGAACAGCCTGGCCAAGGTCGGCCTCGGCCGCTACCTCCCGCTCGACTGGCAGAGCGCGTACATGGGCGCCGAGGACCTGCCGCCGCGGGCGCGGATCGCGCCGTACGTCGTCGGCGGTCCGTGGGTGCTGATGGACGACCCGGAGACCTGGTCCGAGGAGACCCGGGAGGCCCTGACCAAGGCGGTGCGACTCTTCAAACACTGGCGAAAGTCTTTGCGTACGGCAACCGTCCGCCGGCCGCAGGTCGACGTTCCCCGGTACGACGCCGTCCAGGCGACCACCGCGGACGGCGTCGTACTGCTGGCGATCGGCGTACCGGGCGGCGGCGACGAGGTGCGGGTGCGGCTGGACGGGGTCGAGGGCGACTTCGTGTTGACCGACGAGTGGTCCGGTGAGACGCGTCCGGTGACCGTCGACGACGGCGGTCTCCGGCTCCCGGTCGAATACAGAGGTGACGGCCTGCTCGTGAGCCTGACCCCGAGGTAGGCGAACTTTCGGCGGAGAGATCGCGTCTGACCTCGCACGGTGACGCTATGGGGGTGTCACCATTCGTCTGGGGGAAGATCATGATTCGACAGCTGGCCGCCGTCGCGGCCGCCGCCACACTTCTCGTCACCACTCTGCCGGCCGCGCAGGCCGCGGTCGCCGGCCCCGCCAGCCCGGCGACCTGCACCAAGAAGGTCCTCGACCTGCCCGCCGACTCGCTGGGGTCAGGCAGCGCGAGGTCCGCGGATCCGTCCGGCCGGTACATCCTCGGCCAGGCGAGCCGGGAGGGACGCATGCACAACCAGGCCGTGCTCTGGGTGGACGGCGTCCCGCGCTGGCTGGCATCCCAGCCCGACGGCGAGACCTTTGCCTACTCGGTCATCAAGGGTGGATTCGTGCTCGGCACGACGTACGGCGACACGACCCAGCACTGGATCTACTCCGCCCGCAGTGACTCGTACCGGATCCTCGACCTGGGCGACGTGCAGTACCCCGAGGTCAGCGCGATGAACGAGAACCGCGACGTTCTCGGCACCGTCCTGGATCCCGCCGGGCAGCGGGCCCCGTTCGTCTGGCCGGCGAGCGGCCAGCCGCGGCAGCTGCCGATGCCGAACGGCCACTCCGTCGAGTCCATGGACGACATCTCCGCCGACGGGCTGGTCGTCGGACGGCTCAACCTCCCCGAGGGTGGCGGGACCAGCTTCCTCTGGCGGCCCGGGCAGGCTCAGCCGACCCGGCTGACCGGCGCGGGTGACGAGCGGGTCTGGGCGCGCGAGATCCAGGGCCGCTGGATTGCCGGCGGGAACACCGACCTCGACAACCCGACCGGCCTGCTCTGGAACACCCGGCACAACCGGACCGTGCGGCTCGAGGCTCCCGTGGCCGACCTCAACAGCTCCCGGGACGCGGTCACCTCCGGTCTGTTCGGCCCGCTGGGCGACCGCGCGTCGACGTTGATCCGGCGCGACGGCACCAAGCTCACCTTCCCCGAGGGCACCATGCTCGAGCACATCTTCGAGCGCGGCACCCAGTGGACCGCGGCCGGGTACGACGTCAGCTCGAGCCCGCACCAGCCGCTCGTCTACGCCTGCGAGTAGTCCGCCGTACCAGCAACCGCCTGCCCACCGGCCGTCCGGTGGGCAGGCGGTTCGGTCGCTTGGATGCACGCGTTTCGTCGGTGGTCGCAGGTAGGGTCCTGCTGTGGACGATGGGGAGCGGATTCAGGAGCTTGCTGATCGGATCGTGGTGCTGCGGGACGCGTACTACCGGGGGTCGCCGGAGGTGGCGGACGCGGAGTACGACGCGATCGAGGACGAGCTGCGGGGGCTGATCGAGGCCAATCCGGAGCTCGCGCCCGACCCGAACCCGTTGGACCAGGTCGGTGGGCCGGCGGTGCTGCACGCGCCGGTCCGGCACTCGCGGCCGATGCTGTCGCTGGAGAAGGCGACCCGCCCCGAGCAGGTCGAGGCGTTCTTCCACCGCTTCCCCGGTCAGCCGGTCGTGGTCATGCCGAAGCTGGACGGCCTGTCCCTGGCCCTCGTGTACGAGCGCGGGAAGCTGGCCCGGGCGGTCACCCGCGGCGACGGGACGACCGGCGACGACGTCACCCCGCTCGTCCGGGCGCTCACCGACGGCGTCCCGGAGCGGCTCGACGTACCGGATCGGGTCGAGGTGCGCGGGGAGGCGGTCATGCTGCGCTCGACGTTCACCGCGTACAACGCCGCCCATCCCGACAAGCCGTTGATCAACCCGAGGAATGCCGCCGCCGGCACCCTCCGCGCCAAGGATCCGGCCACCGTCGCCGAGCGCCGCCTGCAGTTCTTCGCCTTCGACCTGCTCAGCGACCGCGACTCCGCGGACGCCGACCTCGAGCGCGCGTTGCAGACGATGGGCTTCACCGTCGCCGACATGCGGCACTGTGACGACCCGGCGGCGGCGCAGGCGGTGATCACCACGATCGAGCAGCAACGCAACGACCTGGACTACGACCTCGACGGCGCCGTCCTGCGGCTGGCCGACCGGGACGCGTTCGCCGCCGCGGGCACGCGGTCCAGCTCACCCCGCGGTGCCCTGGCCTACAAGTTCGCCGCCGAGGAGAAGACCACCGTGCTGGCCGACGTGGTCTGGGACGTCGGCAAGACCGGCAAGATCGCGCCGGTCGCCTGGCTGGAGCCGGTCTTCGTCGGCGGTACGACGGTCACCCGCGCGACCCTGGCCAACCAGGAGGTGATCCGGGCGCGCGACATCAAGATCGGCGACACGGTCCTGGTCCGCCGCGCCGGTGACGTGATCCCGTTCGTGGCCGGCGTACTGGACGCGTCGAAGCGCACCGGCGCCGAGCGGGACATCGTGCCGCCGAGCGTGTGCCCGTCGTGCGAGCAGCCGTTGACCGAGCAGGGCAACAGCCGCGAGCTGTTCTGCACCAACGTCGCCTGCCCCGCCCAGACCGTGCGCCGGCTGATCCACTGGGCGTCCCGGGCGGCCGCCGACATCGACGCGATCGGCGGCGTCTGGATCGAGCGGCTGGCCGAGGCCGGGATCCTGGAGCACCCGTCGGACTTCTACCAGCTGACGAAGGAGCGGCTGCTGGAGTTCGACCGCATCGGCGAGGTGTCGGCCACCCGGATGATCGAGTCGATCGACGCCAGCCGCCAGGTCGGCCTGCGCCGCGCGTTGATCGGCCTGGCGATCCCGATGGCGTCCGAGGGGACGGCGGCCAGACTCTGCCGCGCCGGGTTCGGCTCCCTGGAAGAGGTCGCCGACGCGGGCGTCGACGGCGTGGTCGCCGTGGACGACATCGGCCCGAAGGTCGCCGCCTCGCTGATCGAGCACCTGACCCGCCTGCGCCCCGAGCTCGAACGGCTCCGCGCGGCCGGGGTCTCGCTCGACGTCCGCGAGGAAGACCTTCCGCCCGTCGTCGCGGCCGGTGCACCGCTGGAGGGCAAGACGGTGGTCGTGACCGGGTCCATCAGCGACCCGCGGTCCGGTGAGAAGGTCACGCGCCCGGCCTTCCAGCGGCTCTGCGAACGGGCCGGCGCGACGATCGCCTCGTCGGTCTCGGCCAGCACCGACCTGCTGATCACCGGCGCAGACGTCGGCGCCGCCAAGCTCACCAAGGCGGAGAAGCTCGGCGTCACCGTCGTCGACCAGTCCGAGATCTGGCAACAACTACAAGCCGCCGACCTACTCCCCCGCTGACGTCTGCTGGACTGGGCGGGGACGGAAGTGGCACTGGTCAGGTGAGTTCGCGGAGGCGGGCCTTGGCGCCGCGTTCGACGAAGAGCGGGACGAAGTCCCGGATCGGGACGTTGTCGAACTCGGGCCGGGACTGGCGCACGACCTGGGCGACTTCGTCGGTGGAAACCCGGGGGAACTGCTTGGCCAACCGGTCGATCACTTCGTTGATCGCGCGATCCTCATCTGACCTGTCCATGCCGTCCACGATGACTCTCGCACCAGGCCCGAACAAGAGTTGTCCAACATTCGACCACTTGCCGCCGATCTCCGGACTCAGCAGTTCCAATGAATGCCGACGCGCACAGTATGTGAGCGTCTGAGCGCGGAGCGTGTCCTACTGTGGCCGGGTGACCAAGGTAGTGACCTTCGTAGGTGAAGGTGGAAAGACGACGTGCGCGGTCGGGTGCGCGGAGGCCTTCCGGCAGGCCGGGCTGCGGGTGCTGCTCGCCGACACGACACCGGACCAGGCCGCGGCGAGTTGGCAACGGCTCGCCGGCTGGCAGGTCCCCGTGCTGGCGCGCGGCGGGGTCCGCGCCGACCGCGACCACTGGGCGGCGATCGCACGCGACGAGTACGACGTGGTCGTCGTGGACACCGCGCCGACGGCCGGCTACGCGGGTCGGCCGGCGCCGATCCTGCGGGCCTCCACCGATCTGGTCGTCGTACTCACGCCGTCGTGGGTCGACCTCGACACGGTCGGCGCACGGCTGGCGACGTACGCGCCCCCGGATCGCCGGTCCGTGGTGCTGCTGAACCAGGTCGTACCCGGTGCGTCGGCGTCGGTGCGGGAGGCCGTCGCGGCGGCCGGTTGGGCGGTGTCGACGACCGAGCTCCCGCTGTCCGAGGTACACGCGAGGGCGTACGGCCGGGACCCGGGGACGCTCGCGGCCGCGTTCACCGGCTTCGCGGCCGCGTTGATCACTACCTGGCGCGAACCGTTCGCCGTTGGTGTTTGGTAACGAAGTACCGCGTTCAACGAGTTGTGCCTTGCCCGGTGCGCGGCTGCTGCGGTAGTCATCGTGCACCAGGAGGGAGCATCCGATGGACGTCGGGAGCAACGAGGTCACCACCGCGCTGCAGGCGGCGTACTCCGGACTGCTGCGCGCCGTCGAGCTGGAGCGGCGACGACCCGAGGACAGTCTCGAGGCCCCGGCGGTGGTCTCCGACATCCACGAGCTCCGGACGATCATGACGGCCGCGTCCCAGCTGATGCTGTCGTTCGGCCTCCCGCGGTACGGCGGCATGGTGAAGTGGGGGCCCGCGGGCGAGCCCGACAATCCCGACAACCTCTCGCCACGCCAGTTCCTCGAGGCGGCCGACGCCGACCTGACGGCGGCGTACCAGCACCTCCAGCGCGCCGCCGAGAGCCTGACCTCGGCCCGCCGCCGCCTCTCCGCCCTGAGCTGACCCCCACGCCCTCGTGTCCCCGGGGCCCTGCTGACCCCTGTGCTGGGCCGACTCCCGTGGTGGGGCCGGGGAGGACTACTGGCGCGACGAGGCACGAGCGAAGCGACGGTTGTCCTACCGGCACATTCAGGAGGTAGCGATGACCGACCAGCTCGGCTACGAGGTGTTCCTCAACCAGGGACCGCTGCAGACCACGGGCTTGCTGCCGAACGGCGAGCTCAGGCGGTTCTCCCCGATCGCCAGCACGTTGATCCGCGGGCGGAAGCAGGCGGTGCTGACCGATCCCGGGTTCACGATCACGCAGGCGGACGCGCTCGCTGAGTGGGTCGCCGGGAAGGACGTCGACGTCACCGACATCGTCATCACGCACGGGCACGGCGACCACTGGTTCGCGGCCGATGTCCTGGCCGACTGGTTCGGCGCCCGGATCGTGGCCTCCCCCGGGACGATCGCGCAGATGCACGCGAACGCCGCCGCCCGGCGGCTCCTGTGGGACACCGTGTACGACGACATCCCACCGTCTCCCGTCACCGCCGTACCCGTCCCGGACAACACCCTGACACTCGAGGGGCACGAGCTCCGGATCGTCGACGTCGGCCAGACCGACATCGACGACAGCACCGTCCTGCACGTGCCCGACCTCGGCCTGGTCGTCGCCGGCGACGTCATCTACAACGGCGCCCACCAGTACGTCGGCTCGGCCCTCGGACCCGACGGCTTCGGTCCCTGGCGGGACGCGATCGCGAAGGTCGAAGCGCTCCGGCCACGGCGGATCGTCGCCGGTCACCAGAACCGTCTCGGCGACGACGCCGTCCGGACCATCGCGGGAACGCGGCGCTACCTCGACGTGGCCGAGGAGTTCCTGCGGACGAAGCCGACCGCCCTCGACTACTTCACCGCGATGATCGAGCGCTACCCCGACTACGCGGGCCGGCTGATTCTGTGGGCGGGTGCCGGGGTCCAGTACGGCGTACGCGAGCCGTCCGGCATCGACCGGCTCAAAGTAGTGGTGTCCGCCTGGCAGTGAGCCGGCCATCTCCCAGGGACAACGCCCGTAAGTCTCCCTGGTGTGACGGCGTGCCGACCGCGGGACGGTGGTGCCAGCACAGAGGACAAGTCTTGGAGGCACCCATGAAACGCCTGCGTGGATCCCACGGAGCACCCCTGCCGGCGGCCGGCCGCCCGGTCACGGCGCCACCAGGTCCCGACACCGGGCCGGTGATCGTGCTGGTCGACCATCGGACGACCGACGCCGGGACGCTGGAATGGGCCGCGGCCGAAGCCGCCGCCCGCGGAAGCACGCTGCGGATCGTGTACGCGTTCCGCTGGCCACGGATCGTCGACCCACTGGGCAACGCGACCGTCGACCTGCGGGCCCAGGAGGCTGCCGAGGCCGTGGTCGAGGCCGCCGTACGGCGAGCGCGCAAGATCGTGCCCGGCCTTCGGATCAGCACCCGGATCTTCCCGGGGCGGCAGGTCACCGCGCTGGTCAGCGAGGCACGCCACAGTCCGCGGTCCCTCGTGGTGCTCAGCCATCACCGGCAGTCCGGCCGGCTCGAGCGGGCGTTGGCCCGGCGGTTGGTCCGCCGTACGTCGACCTCGCTCGCGCTGATCGGATTGTCGGCACCCGGTGATGTCGGACGATCGGCCGGGCGGGTGGTCGTCGGCGTCGACGCTCACGGCGGGCCGCCGACCGCGCTCGGCTTCGCGTTCCGCGCGGCCCGACGGCGGGGCACCGGGCTGACAGTCGTCCACGCGAGCGCGCCGCACCGCGCCGGCGACGCCGAGGACGCCGTACGCGTGTGGCAGATGGCGTATCCGGACGTCGACGTCCAGTGGGACGTCGGTCAGGGGCCGCTCGACAGCGCCGTCCTGGCGGAGTCCGCAGCAGCCGCGCTGACCGTGATCGGCCCCTGGCGCCACCGTCTGGGCGGTGGTTCAGCGTCAGGCACCGTCCTACGCCTCACCCGCGGCCCAGTAGTCCTGGTCGGAGCATCCTCGTCCTGAACCCACCGCCGCGTAACCCCACCCCCGACCCTCGGTCGGGCGCCCGACGGCTGATGATGAGGACATGGCTGATTGGGAGACTCTTCGGGCGTTGGCTGACGAGGGGAACGAGAAGGCGCTGGATCGGCTGGCTGATCTGGCGGACGAAGGCGATGACGCCGAGGCCTTGAACGAGCTGCTCGACGAAGGCTCGGAGCGGGCCGGAGAGCACCTCACTCGTCGCGCCGTCGCCACGAACGACCTGGTGGAGCTGCAGCGCATCCGGGACGCGGGGTACGACGAAGCCGGCGAGGTGCTCGACCGCCTCCTCGACCAGGGTGCGTAACCGCCTTCAGCGGCGGATGTGGCGCGGGGACAGGTAGGCGCGGGCTACCTGGGTGGTGAAGTGGCGGGCAAAGGTGAGGAGGGCTCGGGCGGCGGACGGGACGGACGTGGTGCCGGTGGGGCGGATGCTGGTGAGCAGGCGGGCGGTTTCAGCCGGGGAGATGGTGACGGTTCCGGTCGGGATGGTGCCTTCGAAGCGGTCGTCCGGCTGGGTGACGGCGACGTGCAGGACGGTGGTCGCCCGCCACGGATTGTTGCCTCGGGCCCGTTGTACGTACTTCCGGCCCTGCAGCAGCCACCGGGTGCCCTCGTCGTCGGTGAACGGCACCAGGTAGTCCATGGTGCACGCCGGTCCGCCGTCGACGTTCGCCAGCAGGTGCATGACGCCGTCGACGACCGGCTCGGGATGGCTGGTCATCCCCTCGACGTGGATCGTGCCCGTCAGCCCGACGGTGTGCACCGGGTCGTCGAGGAAGCTCCGCAACTCCGGGATGGACGCGTTCAGCCGCAGGGTGACCCGGCCGGTCTGCTCCTCGCGGTCCGGCAGGGCGACTCCCCCGCGCATCACCTCACGGAACCTGATCCCCGGGGCGGTCGAGGCCCGCGGGCCGCGGCGGACGACCGCATCGACCGCCGCGTCCTCCGGAATCTCCCGCGGTACGACGGCAGCGTGCTCCGGCGCGACCCAGTCGCCGATCCCGGTGATGCTGCGGACCGCGGCCTCGAGGCAGCGTTCGGCGACGGCCGCGATCGTGAGTGACGGATTCCCCCCGGTCGCACCCGGCAGGATGGCGCCGTCCACGACGTACAGGCCCGGGTGCCCGAAGACCTGGCCCTCGGTGTTGACGACCGCGGTCGCGGCGTCCGTGCCCATCGGCGCGCCGCCGAGGTTGTGCACGGTGACCGGCTGACGGAGGAGCCGCCAGGTTGGGGTGACGAACGGCCGGCCGCCGAACCTGCGCACCAGTTCTCCGGAGAACGCCTGCTCCTCGGCGTACAGCGGGTCGCTGCGGGTCACGTCCCAGGTGACCGACAGCCGGTGGTTGCGGCCCCGCAGCGTGATCCGTCCGTCGGCGTGGTCGCGGCCCATCGCCAGCAGCACGGCGGTGTCGGGATGACTGGCGTCGAGCTCACCGGCGAATCCGCGGGTGGACGCGAGGACCCGTTGGGTGCCTTCGCCGATGCTCCGGGCGACGTACGCCGGGAGTTGCGACAGCCGCAGGCCTTGCACGAGAGCGGCGAGGTGCTTGGAGTATCCGCCGTCCTCGAGGACGAACCAGTTCTCCTGGTCGCCCCGCGCCGTCCTGATCAGTGAGGCGGTGGTGATCGTCGGACCGGAGCTCGGCTCGAACGGCTGGTCGAGGCCGGCGCCGAAGCTGAGGAAGTCGCCGTTGCCGGAGTACCCGCTGCCGAGCGCGGCCGGCAGGTCGGGCAGGGTGCCGTACTGGTCGCGGCTGCGCAGCAACAGTTCGGTGCTGCCCAAAGCGCCCGCGCTGAGGAAGACGTACCGGGCGGTGACGTCCCGTTCGACTCCGTCGCGCGCGCCCTCGGGCCGGCCGTGCTCGCGCAGCCGGACGCGGTAGCCGGTGTCCGTGCGGCTGATGTGCACAGCCTCCGTCAGGGTGCCGACGGTCGCTCCGTGCTGCTCGGAGAGGGCGAGGTAGTTCAGGTCGAGGCTGTTCTTGGCGCCGACGTTGCACCCGATGTCGCACTCACCGCAGAACACACAGCCGCGCTGCGGTACGCCGAAGGCGTTGCGCTGGCCTGGTCCGTCGTCGGCGAACGTGACCGCCAGGTTGGGATGGAAGAAGCCGTCGGCGTGCCCGAGCTGCTCGGCCGCCTGCGCCATCAGCCGCGCCTTCGGCGGGAGCCGGCCGCTGGCCGGATCCACGGTGACCGGTCGTACGTCGAGCATGTACGACGCGAGGTCGTAGTACGGATCGAGGGACTCCCGGGTGTACGCCGCGGGCCAGCGCTCGTCGAAGATGTCGGCCGGCATCCGCGCGGCGACGTTCGCGTAGACGAGTGAGCCGCCGCCGTACCCGGCCGCGCGGACGGCGAGGATGTCGTTCAGCGGTGTCGCGTCGTACAGGCCGTAGTTGCACAGCCAGAGCCAGCCGTCGTCGAGCCGGGACAGGTCCCGCGGAAAGCTGCCGGGGCGCCAGCGGCGGCCCCGCTCGACGACGGCGACGTCCACGCCGGCCTGGGCGAGCCGGCACACCGCGACGGCACCGCCGAACCCGCTGCCGATGACCAGCGCCTCGAAGTCACCGCGCTGCAGGTACTCGGACGCGCTCTGCTCGGTCGGGCTCATCTGTCCTCCCTCGTTCAGTCAACTGTCCTGCGGTAGCACTCGCGGCGCCAGATCGCCGGCGCGACGGCACGAGCAACGCCGCGATCAATGCGGCGAGCGACGTACCGGTCAGCAGCAGGAAGCCGCTGGTGTAGCCGCCTTCGGCCGGCAGTCGGCCCGGTTGCACCTGTCCTGCGACGATGCTGCCCATCAGCGCCGCGCCGATCGATCCGCCGATGGTCCGGAAGTTCGCGTTCATCCCGCTGGCGGCACCGGTCTGCTGCGGCGGCACACTGCCGACGATCAGGTTGGTCATCGCCGAGAACGCCAGACCTGCCGCCAGGCCGAAGACCGCTGCCGCGAGGGCGATCTGCCAGCGCTCGTCATGGGCGAAGGCGAGCACGGCCGCAGCCAGCACGCCCGCGGCGGAGCCGAGAACCAACTGACTCTTCGAGCTCACGGATCGTTCGATCCGCCCGCTGAGCACACCGGCCAACGACATCGTGACGACCATCGGCACCATCAGCAGTCCGGCCTCGCTGACACTCGCGCCAAACCCGTACCCCGCGGCCGCCGGCGTCTGCACGAACTGCGGCAGGAACGCGAAGATCGCGAACCAGCCCGCGCCGAACAGCAGTGCGACCAGGTTCGTCGTCCACACCGCGGGCAACCGCATCATCCGGAGGTCGATCAGCGGAGTGGCCGAGCGGACCTCGGCGGTCAGCCACGCGGTCAGCGCGACGACAGCCACGACCGCCACTGCGATCGTCCGCGCCGAGGCCCAGCCCCAGCTCGGGCCCTGGCTGACCGCCAGCAGCAATGCGGCGAGCCAGGTCGCGAGCAGGCCGGCGGCGACCCAGCTGATCCGGCCCGGCTGCCGGACCGGCGACTCGGGAACGAACAGGTACGCCGCGATCGCGGCCACGGTCACCACGATCATCGGGATCAGGAACAGCCAGCCGTAGCCGAGAACCTCGACGATCGGGCCGGCGAGCACGATCCCGAGCCCACCACCGGCCGCGATCACGGCCGACATCGCTCCCACCGCGACCGGGACGCGCTGGGCCGGGAACTCGTCCCGGATGATCCCGAACGCCAGCGGGAACACCGCGCCGGCCGCGCCCTGGACGACCCGGGCCACGATCAGGACCGTGAGGTTCGGCGCGAACGCCGCGAGCAGCGAGCCCGCGGCGAGCGCCGCCAGCACCCCGAGCAGGGCCCGCCGCTTGCCGATCGCGTCGCCGATCCGGCCCACGATCGGGGTGAAGATCGCGGCGGACAGCAGATTCGCGGTCAGCACCCAGGTGACCAGGCGCTGGGAGGTGTGCAGCTCGGCCTGGATGGTCGGGAGGACCGGCGCGATCAGCGACTGCAACATCGCGAAGGACAGCACGCCGGCGGCGAGTACCGCGAAGGTCGCACCGGGCGACGGACGACGGGTGGTGGAGCTCCGGGGTTGTGCGGTCATCACTTGGCGCGGTTCGTGGACTCGTCGGCGGCGCCGCTGCCCTCGTACGACCCGAGGCCGGAGACCAGGTCGACCAGGGCCGCGTCGTTGGCGAAGCGGTCCGCGTGCAGGGCGTCGATCTTGGCGCCGATCTCCGGGTCCTCGTCGTCGGTGAGGTCCTGGGAGATCATGTTGTCGACCAGCGGCAGGCCGACCTCGTCGATCTTCCGGTGCAGCGGCGCGTGCAGGTACGTGTGGTACGCGTCGATGTCCTTCAGCGCGTACATCGCGCCGTACTCGAACTCGCCGCCGAAGTCGCGCCCGACCGCCCAGTGCTCGACCACGTCGAGGTCGCGGCCCAGTTGGCGCAGCAGCTCCAGCGCGTTCTCGACCTCGGCCTTCGGCGCGGTCGGCTTCATCGAGATGCGGATCTGGTGGTAGATCATTCCGGTGTCTCCTTAGAGGTTTTCAGTTCAGTTAGAACTTGTAACTTCAGTTTGAGCATGTAGTGTTGGGGTTGTCAACCCCGGAAGGTGAGGAGTTCTGCAGTGGCCGACAGTGACGAGGCGACCGAGGGCGGGATCCGCCGTCGCTTCCGCAGCCAGATCCGCGGCGAGGTCAAGGAGGCGGCCCTGCGCCAGCTGTCCGAGGGCGGTCCGCAGGCCCTGTCGATCAACGCGATCGCCAAGGAGCTGGGCGTCTCCGGCCCGGCGCTGTACCGGTACTTCGCCAGCCGCGACGACCTGCTGACCGAGCTCGTGACCGACGCGTACCACGATTTCGCCGTGGCCCTCGAGGCCGGCACTCCCCCGGCCGGCGACGTACCGCCGGCCGACCGGTTGCGGGCCTTCGCGGCCGCGTACCGCCGCTGGGCGACCACCGAGCCACACCGTTACCGGCTCCTGTTCGCCGCACCGCTGCCCGGGTACGACGCCCAGTCGGAGCGGCTCGTCAACGCGTCCCGGGAGGGGATGCAGGTCCTTCTCGACGTTCTCGCCCCGCTGACGCCGGCCGGCGACGAGGACGGCGTCCATCCGCTGCGTGGTCAGCTCCAGCAGTGGTCGGACAGCCGCGAGTTGCCCGGGATCACGCCGCGGCTCGCCCTGCGGGCAGTGACGACGTGGTCCCGCCTGCACGGCCTGGCGAGCCTCGAGATCGAGAGCAACTTCGCGTCGATGGGGCTCGACCCTGAGCTGATCTTCGAGGCGGAGGTCGACGCGCTCCTCGACTCGCCCGCGCAACTCGGTCGGGGCGAGCCGCCGCGGTAGCACCGTTGCGTCCGGTCGGTGGTGGGGTGCACGCTGACTTCGTTGCGGCGCGCGGATGGAGCCGGGCGCCATGGTGACGGCGGGGTGGCGGCGGGGTGGGGATGACAGATCGTGAGCTGCGCGGCCGGCGGCAGGAGAACGCCGTACTGGACGGATTGTTCAGCGCCGCGCGGACCGGCCAGAGCGGAGTGCTGGTGCTCTGCGGCGAGGCCGGGGTCGGCAAGTCGGCCCTGCTGGACTCGCTGGCGGCCCGCAGCCAGTCCTACCGGATCGCCCGCGCCACCGGGGTCGAGTCCGAGCTGGACTTCGCGTTCGCCGGACTGCAGCAGTTGTGCCAACCGTTCCTGGACGGGATCGACCGCCTGCCGCGTCCGCAGCACGACGCGCTCCGGACGGCGTTCGGCACAGTGGCAGGCCCGGTTCCGGACCGGTTCCTGGTCGGTCTGGCGGTCCTGAACCTGCTGTCCGACGCCGCCGCACAGGTGCCGGTCGCGTGCCTCGTCGACGACGCGCAGTGGCTCGACCGGGTCTCCGCCCAGGTGCTCGCGTTCGTCGCACGGCGGCTGGCGGCGGAGTCGGTGGTGATGATCTTCGCCGTCCGCCACAGCGAGGCGCACGAGTTCGACGGCCTGCCGGAGCTCGAGGTGCGCGGCCTGGACGACGCCGACGCCCGGGCCTTGCTGGACTCGGTCCTGCCTGGTCCGATCGATCCGCGGGTCCGGGACCGGATCGTCGCCGAGACGCGCGGCAACCCGCTGGCGCTGCTCGAGCTGCCGCGGGCGTGGAGCGTGACCGAGCTCGTGGGCCGCGACGCGACGGAGACCTTGTCGAGCCGGCTGGAAGCAGGGTTCGTCCGGCGTATCGAGGCGTTGCCGGCCGAGACCCGGCTCCTCCTCCTGACGGCCGCGGCCGAACCGCTCGGCGACGCGGCCCTGCTGTGGCAGGCGGCCGAGCGGCTGGGCCTGGGCGCGGATCCGGCGGCGAGTGCGATCGAGTCCGGCCTCATCACGTTCGGCCAGAGCATCCGGTTCCGGCATCCGCTGGTGCGGTCGGCGACGTACCGGCTGGCCACGCCGAAGGATCGCCAGACGGTCCATCGGGCCCTCGCGGAGGTCACCGATCCGGAGGCCGCGCCCGACCGGCGCGCGTGGCACCGCGCGCACGCGACCGCCCTGCCGGACGAGGACGTCGCCGCCGAGCTCGAACGGTCCGCGCGCCGGGCGCAGGGTTGCGGCGGCCTGAGCGCCGGGGCCGGCTTCCTCGAACGCGCCGCCGAGCTGACCCCGGACGCAGGTGCCCGGGCCGAGCGAACCCTGGCCGCGGCAGCCGCGAAGCGCAGCGCCGGTGCGCTCGACACGGCGTTGCGGCTGCTCAACGGCGTGGCCGGCGGACCACCGGACGCGCTGCGAACGGCCGAGGTCGAGCGGCTGCGGGGTGAGATCGCGTTCGACCAGGGCCACGCCCGCAGCGCGGCCCGCCAGTTGCTCAGCGCAGCCCGACAGCTCGACGCACACGATCCCGCCAGGGCTCGGATGACCTACCTGGAGGCCATGGCGGCCGCGATCTGGGCGAGCGGACCCGGCGTTCCCGGCATCCTCGCCTTCGCCGCGGGCGCGGCTCCTCCCCCGCTGGAAGCCGACTCACCGGCCGACCTGCTGCTCCAGGCACTCGCCATCCGCTTTACCCGCGGCTACGCCGCGGCCGCGCCACTGTTGACCACCGCGTTGGCCCGGGTCCGGGAGGAAGCTGTCGGGACCGACGACGTCGGCAGCTGGCTCTGGCTGGCGGGCAACCGCGCGGGCGGCAGCATCGCCATCGAGGTCTGGGACTACGAGACCGCCCTCGAGCTCGCCGTCCGGCAGGACCGGCTGGCCCGTGAGACCGGCGCGCTCAGACAGCTCCAGTACGCGCTCAACTTCCGCGCAAGCATCCAGTCGCTGACCGGTGACCTGACGGCGGTCGCCACGCTCGTCGAGGAAGAACGCCAGATCGCGGCGGCCACCGGCAACCCCCGGCTCCGGCAGGGCGCGCTGCTGCTGGCCTGCCTGCGCGGCGACGAGACCGCCGCGACCGGTTTGATCAACGCGACCGTCGAGGAGGCCACCGAGGCCGAGCAGGGGCGGATGGCCGCGTTCGCGACGTACACGAACGCCTTGCTGCACAACGGACTCGGCCGCTACGAGACCGCCCGGGACGCCGCGCGACAGGTATTCGACCAGGACGTCCTCGGGTACGGCGCCCTGGTGGTCGGCGAACTCGCCGAGGCGGCGTCACGGACTGGGGACGTGAAGCTGGTGGAGAGCACGCTCAGCTGGCTGACCGAGCGCACGACAGCCACCCCGACCGCGTGGGGTCGCGGGCTGTTGACCCGCGTCCAGGCCTTGCTGAACTCCGACGAGGACGCGTACCGCAGATCCGTCGACCACTTCAGCCGCACCGGCCTCCGGGTGCAGCAGGCACGATCCCAGCTCCTGTACGGCGAATGGCTCCGACGAGAGGGTCGTCGCGTCGACGCCCGTGACCAGCTGCGATCCGCCCACGAACAACTGGATGCGATGGGCCTCGAGGCGTTCGCGGAACGCGCCCGCCACGAGCTGCTCGCGACCGGTGAGACGGTCCGCAAACGCCGGCCGGAGACGCTCAACGACCTCACCTCCCAGGAGGCGCAGATCGCCGGACTCGCCCGGGACGGCCTGACCAACCAGGAGATCGCCGCCCAGCTGTACATCAGTCCGCGGACCGTCGAGTGGCACCTGCGAAAGACGTTCTCGAAGCTCGGCATCAGCTCGCGGCGGCAGCTGCGCGGCGCCCTCGCCCGGACCGCCTGAAGAGCACCGGGCCGGGGGTTTCGTCGACACAACGCAGCCGGCCGGAGCGTCAGGCTCCGGCCGGCTCGTTCTGCGGATCGATCAACGGGCGGCCCGCTCGATCACCTGGGTGACCGCCGAGGACTGCGAGACCGCGACCAGGTGGGACGCGCCCTGGACCTCGACCTTCTTCGCGCCCGCCCGGTCGGCCATGAACCGCTCGGCGGCCGGCGCGATCGCCTTGTCACCGGTCGGGATGACGGCGTACTTCGGCAACGCCGCGGGAGCGGCCTGCCCGACCGGCTCGGTGAACGCCGAGGCCACGACCGGCCGCTGCGCCGCCACGAAAACGGCCGCCTGCCGCGCCGGGATGTCCGCCGCGAGAACCGGACCTGCCGTCTGCGGGTTCACCGCGAGGTCGACCCCGCCGGGGTAGCTGATCGGGGTCAGCACCTGGTCGAGCTCGCTGCCGGGGAACTGCGAGTTCAGCGCACCGAGCGTCTCGCCCGCCTCGGGGATGAACGCGGCCACGTAGACCAGCGACTTCACGCCGGCGGTGTCGCCCAGTTGGCTGACCAGCGCGCCGCCGTAGGAGTGACCGACGAGCACCTTCGGACCGGGAATGGTGGCCAGGACGCCGCGCAGGTACGACGTGTCGGCCGCGATCCCGCGCAACGGCACGGCCGGGGCAACGACGTCGTAGCCGTCGCGCTGGAGCCGGCTGGTGACACCGGACCAGCTCGAGCCGTCGGCGAAGGCGCCGTGCAGGAGCACGATCGTCGGCTTCACCTTCGACTGCTGGGTCTCGGCGGAGACCGCGGTGGTCGCGGCGTTCGTGGTGGTCGCGCCGGTCAGCAGGATGCCGGCGCCGAGCACGGCGACCAGCAGGCTCCGTGCCTTGAGGATCAGTTTCGTCATGGTTGTCAGTTCTCCGTTCGTACGGTCGTGGTGGCGTTGCGGGCCTCGATGGCCCTGATGGAGTCGTCGAAGGCCTTGCGCAGCACGCTCTTGCCGCCCACCCGGAACACCGAGGCGAGCAGCCGGCCCTTGAGGTTCTTGCCGTCCCGGACGATCTCGACGTCGATCTCGGTGGCCCCGTCCGCGCGCCGCCGGAGCGTGTAGGTGTGACCCGAGTGGCCGCCCCAGATGTTGGAGTCGGTGGTCGTCAGGACGACGTGGTTCGGGTCGGACCAGTCGTAGTGCAGGCGCTCCCAGACCCCGGGCGAGCCCTCGGTCACGTCGGCGTACCCAGGACCTTGGTCGTGCACGGTGAGGAAGTCGTCGTGGCTGTTGCCGAAGAGCTCCGAGCGGCCGGGACCGAAGTCCGTGAGCCCGGCGATGAACTGCGCGGGTGTCGAGGTGGTGACCTCGGTGAAGTGGATGGTGGTCATTGCCTTTCCGTTCGTCGAAGGGGTGTCGCTGTCGCCACTGTGCGACGGTGATCGACGCATCACCCCAGTACCGGGCACTGGTCCGCCTACCAGCGTGAGACGCGGGACACGGGCGGCGCCGGACAGGCGGCCAGTGACGGTGCACCAGGGACGACTCCAGGGACGACACCGGATTCGACGGCACCGCCGAAGCGGGACGGTCGTGACATGACCATCCAGACCATCGCTCCACGGAGCCTCGCGAACCCTCGCCGCGTACAACTCGTCGCCCCCGGCGACCTGTCCGCCCGGGCCGCCGTCCCGACGACGGACCTCCGCACCCGCCTCGCCACCGTGCCCGGCCTCGTGCGCACCGGTGTGTCCCACTGGGACCTGAAGACCCGGCTGCCGCTGCACCCGCTCTCACTGGAGAACGCGTACGGCGACCCGCGCCTGCTCCACGAGCTCGCCGCGCCCGGGGTGGCGTTCGCCCGCCGGCTCGGCGCCGACGTGATCGTCGGTGCGGAGACCGGCGGCATCCCGCTCGCCGCCGCGGTCGCGCTCGACGGCGACCTGCCGTTCGCCTTCGTCCGCAAGCCCGGGTACGTCGGGCACGAGGACCATGAACCGCGGGTGCGCGGCCCCGCCGTGGCCGGCCGACGGGTCCTGCTCGTGGACGACGCCGTCTCCTCCGGCGGCTCGCTCGAGGCGTTCGCCGACGAGCTCCGGGACGAGGGCGCGATCCTCGTCGGGCTCTTCACCCTGGTCGACATGCGCGACGTCGCCGAATCCGTCACGCCGACCGCGGCGACGCTCCCGATCGAGTCCGTCAGCACCTATCTCGGCGTACTCGCGGCGGCGACCGACCGCGGAGTGCTCGACCCGGCCGTCCACACGCTCGCCGTCGACGCCCTGGTCAACCACTGGCCCGACGACGACCCCCGGTGGTCGCTTCTCGACCGGACCGCGGCCTGACCCGCGCCAAGACCAGTGGCCGGCACTGGTGCGACACGGCTCGCACCGAGCCACAGTGAATTGTGAAACCACCCACCACAGGAGGAAAACAGTGAGCACCGACTACAAGTTCGAAGCGGTCGTCATCCCGGTCACGGACGTCGACAAGGCGAAGGACTTCTACCAGAAGCTGGACTGGCGCCTCGACGCCGACTTCGCCTTCGACAACGGCTTCCGCGTCGTTCAGTTCACCCCGCCGGGCTCGCCGGCGTCCGTGCAGTTCGGCACGAACATCACCACCGCCACCCCGGGCTCGGCCCAGGGGCTGTACCTGGTCGTCTCCGACATCCAGACCGCCCGCGACGAGCTGGCGGCACGCGGAGTCGAGGTCAGCGAGGCGTTCCACCCGACCACCCCGGGCGCGCAGTTCCAGCGCGAGGACGTCAGTGACCGCGCCACCGGGCCGGCCGACGAGCGCGCCAGCTACGGCTCGTTCGCGACGTTCGACGACCCCGACGGCAACACCTGGCTGCTGCAGGAGGTCACCACCCGCCTGCCCGGCCGCGTCGACCCCGCGGAGACGACGTACACCTCGGTCGAGGACCTGCAGCAGGCGTTGCAGCGCGCGGCGACCGCTCACGGCGAGCACGAGAAGCGCAACGGCGGCGAGTACGACGAGCAGTGGCCCGAGTGGTACGCGACGTACATGGTCGCCGAGCGGACCGGCCAGGAGCTCCCGCAATGAGTGACTACGACGTCATCGTGATCGGCGGCGGCTCACCTGGTGAGCACGCCGCCGGGGCGCTCGCCGCCGGCGGCCTCAAGGTCGCGGTGGTCGAGCGTGAGCTCGTCGGCGGTGAGTGCTCGTACTGGGCGTGCATCCCGTCCAAGTCCCTGCTGCGTCCGGGCGAGGCGGCCCAGGCGGCGAACGACGCGGCCGCCCCGGCGACGGTCGACGTCGAGGCAACACTGGCCTGGCGCGACTACATGGTGTCGGACTACTCCGACGCCGGCCAGGAGAAGTGGCTGGCCGACAACAAGATCGACCTGATCCGCGGCACCGGCCGGCTGGCGGGCACGGGCGTCGTCGACGTCGACGGCACCCGGTACACCGCGGACCACGTCGTACTCGCGAACGGGTCCGACGCGGTCGTCCCACCGGTCCCGGGGCTCCGCGAGCTCGACGGCGTGTGGACGAGCCGCGAGGCGACCAGCATGAAGGCGGTCTCGCGACGTCTGGTCGTCCTGGGCGGCGGGCCGGTCGGCCTGGAGCTGGCGCAGGTGGTCCGGCGACTCGGCGGCGAGGTCGTCCTGGTCGAGTCCGCCGAGCAGGTCCTTCCGCGCGAGGCCGCGCCACTCGGCGAGGCTCTCGGCGAGGTGCTGCGTCGCGACGGGATCGAACTGATCCTCGGTGCCCGGGCGACCGCTGCCCGGCGTGACGGCGACGACTACGTCCTCGACCTGGACGACGGTCGCGAGGTTCGCGGCGACCGGCTCCTGGTCGCCACCGGCCGCCGGCCCCGGGTCGAGGGCATCGGCCTGGAGACGATCGGGATCAAGGCGGACGCCCACGGCGTTCCGGTGGACGACCACCTGCGGGTCGCCGAGCGGACCTGGGCGGTCGGCGACGTCACCGGGATCTGGCTGCTCACCCACGTCGGCAAGTACCAGGCCCGGGTCGTGGCCGGCAACATCCTCGGCGGGAACCGGGTGGCGAACTACGACGCCGTACCGCGGGTCGCGTTCACCGACCCGGCCGCCGCCGCGGTCGGCACCACCGCCGCCCGCTACCACGCGACGATCGCGCTCCGGGACGTGGCGAAGACGGCGACGTACACCCATAAGTACGCCGAGAGCAACGGATTCCTGACGCTCCTGAGCGACGGCGAACGCCTCGTCGGTGCCTACGCGCTCGGCCCGGAAGCCGGCGAGTGGCTCCAGCAGGCGACCCTCGCGATCCGCGCCCGCATTCCACTCGACGTCCTCCTCGACACCATCCAGCCCTTCCCCACCTTCTCCGAGATCTACATCGAAGCCCTCAAGGCCCTGACCGCCAAGACCCACCACTGACCCAGCCCCGCCGCCCGGCAACCACGTCCCCCGACACGCCGGCCGGCGGGGCCCATTTAGCTCCAGTCGCCTGGACGCCAGCGCATTGCGACAGGACGTATACGCCCACTACTCCCCGGGCCCCCGCGTGAACCCACCACCAATCAGGCTCAAGAACCCCACACCTCCTGTCGATCTGCACCACCACCCCCATCCACCCGCCCCCGGCCCCGGCGCCGCACCCGTCGCCCGCGCCCGCCACCTGGCGCGGGCGTTTCAGCGGAGAACCCCTGAAATTGCCCCTTCTCCCGCCTGAATAGGGTGGGAGAAGGGGCAATTTGAGGGGATATCCAGTCAAGCGACCGCGGCGTGGGCGGGCGCCGCGAGAGGGTGCCGCGGAGCGAGCAGGGCCGGGTGCCGCGGAGTCGGCGGATCCCGCGGAGTCGGCGGATCCCGCGGAGTGGGTGGATGCCGCGGAGTGGGGTGCCGGGAGTGGGTGGGGCCCCGGAGTGGGTGGCCGGGCCCGGAGGGTGGCGGGGGGCTAGGTTGTTGGGATGGTGATGAGGACTTTGCCGGTGGTGCCGGATTCGACGGCGGCGTGGGCGTCGGCTGTGTCCTCTAGTTGATAGTGGTGGAGGGGGAGGCCGGACTGGTGGCCTACCCGGTAGGCGCCGGCTGCGATGGCGTCGTTGATGTCGGCCGCGGCGGCCGCGATCCGGTCCCAGCCGAGGGTGTAGAGCAGGACGAACTGGTAGCGGGTGTTCAGGCCCATGTTCCGGCGTACGTCGAGCTCGAACGGGGTCCCGCCGTCGTTGGCGTAGATCGCGATCGCCCCGCGCGGACGTAGTACGGCGAGGTCGAGGTCGGCGTTGGCGCCCGCGGCGACCTCGACGACGAGGTCGACACCGTCCGGGGCGACGCGCTTGATCAGCTCGGCGGCGTCCGGCCTGGTGTAGTTGACCACGTGGTGGGCGCCGGCCGCTGTCGCCAGCGTGGCCTTCGCCTCGCGACTGACCGTGGTGATGACGGTCGCGCCGGCCCAGCGCGCGAGCTGGATCGCGGCGTTGCCGACCGCACCGGCACCGCCCGCGACCAGTACGGTCCGGCCGGCGTACGCCCCGGGCTGTAGCCGCGACGGCCCGTCCTCCCCGACCGTCAGCGCACGGTAGGCGGTGACCGCCGGGATGCCGATACTCGCGCCGAGCTCGAAGTCGGCGCCCGCCGGCAACGGGAAGACGCGTTCGGAGGGTACGACGGTGAACTCCTGCGCGGTACCCGAGGACGGGCGGCCGTCGCCGGCGAGCGTGACCCAGACGCGGTCGCCGACGGTGAAGCCGTCCACCCCGGGACCGACCGCGTCGATCATCCCGGCGCCGTCGTGGTTGGGCACCGTCGCCTCGGCCGGCTCAGCACCGAACGCACCACTGCGCGACTTCCAGTCGGTCGGGTTCACGCCGGAGACCATCACCCGGATCCGGACCTCACCGTCACCCGGGTCGGCCATCGGCCGGTCGGTCAGCTCCAGGACCGACGGGTTGCCGGCCTGCGTGTACGTGATCGCCTTCATGGGCCTCCGTCCGGACAGGTGGCCGAGTGTCAGGCCAGGGTGCGATCCACGCCGGCGGCGGCGTACGCGTCGGTCTCGTCGAGGGTCTCGTGGATGAGGAGTTGTTCGGCGATGCCGTCGAGGCGTTCGCGGTTCTCGCGCAGCAGCCTCCGGGCTTCTTGGTAGCACTCGTCGATGAGGCGGCGTACCTCTTCGTCGACGGTGTTCAGGAGCGAGTCCGAGGCCATGCCGCGTGGATCCCCCTCGGCCGGGATGACCGAGACCGGGCCGACCGCGGCCGACATCCCCCACCGGCCGACCATCGAGCGGGCGATCCGGGTCGCGGTCTCCAGGTCGCTCTCGGCGCCGGTGGTGACGACGCCGAGGACCTCCTGCTCGGCCGCCATCCCGCCCAGTGCGCCGATGATCCGGCCGCGCAGGTACTCCGCGTCGTACCCGTAGCGGTCCATCTCCGGGGTGGACAGGGTGACACCGAGGGCGCGGCCACGCGGAATGATCGAGACCTTGCGGACCGGGTCGGCGCCAACCTGGATCATGCCCAGCAGCGCGTGCCCGCCCTCGTGGTAGGCGGTACGGCGGCGCTCCTCGGCCGGCATCACCACGTTCCGCGCGGTGCCGAGCTGGATCTTCTCGAGCGCGTCGGTCAGGTCGTGCTGGCGGATCTCCGACCGCCCGCCGCGGGCCGCGGCCAGCGCGGCCTCGTTCAGCAGGTTCGCGAGGTCGGCGCCGGTCATGCCCGGCGTGGACTTCGCCATCGCGGCGAGGTCGACGTCGGCGGCGAGGGGTTTGCCACGCGCGTGCACGCGCAGGATGGCCAGCCGTCCGGGCTGGTCGGGAGCGTGCACGGTGATCGTCCGGTCGAACCGTCCCGGTCGCAGCAGCGCCGGATCGAGTACGTCGGGCCGGTTGGTCGCCGCCAGCACGACCACGCCCTCGGTGCCGGAGAATCCGTCCATCTCGGTGAGGATCTGGTTCAGCGTCTGCTCGCCCTCGTCATGACCGCCGATCGAACGGCCACCGCCGCGCGCTCGGCCGATGGTGTCGATCTCGTCGATGAACACGATCGCCGGCGCCACCTTCCGCGCCTCCGCGAACAGTTGCCGTACCCGGCTGGCGCCGACGCCGACGATCGCCTCGATGAACTCCGAGGCGCTGGCCGAGAAGAACGGCACGCCGGCCTCGCCGGCGGTGGCACGGGCGAGCAGGGTCTTCCCGGTGCCGGGCGCACCGGCCAGCAGCACCCCCTTCGGCGCGCGAGCACCCAGCCGCCGGTACTTGTCCGGGTCCTTGAGGTAGTCGACGATCTCGGTGATCTCCGCCTCCACCTCGTCGATCCCGGCGACGTCGGCGAACGTGGTGCGCACGCTCTCGGGGTCGACCGGCTTCTTCTGCCCGCTCCCGAGCAGGCCGCCCAGCCCGCCGGCGGCGGAGCGCTGCTGGCGGCGGAACAGCCACAGGTAGAACCCGACCAGCAACAGGATCGGCGCGAACGCGATCAGCAGGTTCCAGAAGGCGCCCCGCTGCTGGACCACCGGCGTCGCCCGGACGGTGGTGCCGCTCTTCTCCAGCGCGGCGTACAGATTGTCGTTTGCGAACGTCGGCCGCTCGGTGGTGAACTTCGTGTACGACGTGTCGGTGTTGCCGGGCACGGACGCGGCGTCCTTCAACTGGCCCTCGATCGTGTCGCCGCGCGCGAAGACCTCGGCGACGTTGCCCTTCTCCACCTGCGTGGTGAACTCGGTGTAGGCGATCGTCTCCGCCCGGCCCGACATCTCGTCCTGCACGGACGTCAGCAGGAACAGGAGCAGGTAGCCGCCGACGATCCAGCCGACCACCTTGAGCCACCGCGGCCGCGCCGGGCCGCCGCCCTTGCCGGCGGGCAGGCCCTCCGTCCGCCACGGCGGCTCGTCACGCCGCCGCGAACCGCCCATGCGTTCGTCACGATCCGGCGCCGGCTGCTCACCCTGCCGCTGATCCTGGCCACCCATCTCGTCCTCCGTTGTGTTCGGGATGCTCTCCATCGTCGGTCGAGCGCGCCCCCGTCGAACCCGTGAGACTCCCTGGTCCCGGCGCTCCACGCCGGACCTGAGGTCAAGGGGCGTTCCCTGGTGCGACCGGCCCGTCGATGAGCGACCGTTGATGGCAGCATCCACCCGGGACGCGGGCCGGGCAATGACTTCCACTCATTCCGAGGAGACCCCATGAGCGGAGACCTGAAGGGACAGACGGTCGTGGTCGTCGGCGGCAGCGCCGGCATCGGCCTGGAGACCGCCAGGCAGGCGCGCGCCGCCGGCGCCGACGTCGTCCTCACCGGACGCGATCGGCAGCGGCTCGAGCGCGCGGCGGCCGAGGTCGGGGCGATCGCCCGAGCGACTTTCGACGCCAACGAAACAGATGACCTGAAGAGCTTCTTCGCCGGACTGGACGGGCCGCTCGACCACGTGCTGGTCACGGCTGGCGGTCCGTACTACGCGTCCCTGGCCGACATGGATTTCGCCGAGGTACGACGTGCGCTGCAGGAGCACCCGATGCTCATGCTCGGCGTCGCCCGCTACGCGTCCGGCAAGGTCCGTCCCGGCGGGAGCCTGCTCTTCATGGGCGGTACGGGCGCCCGCCGGCCGTCGATCGGGATCGGCATCACGTCCGCGATGACCGCGGCGCTACCGGCGCTGACCGCGAGTCTGGCCCTCGAGGTCGCGCCGGTCCGCGTGAACCTGATCGCCGCAGGGTTCGTGGACACGCCGCTGTCCGCGTCGTTGCTCGGTGACCGGCTGGACGCCCGCCGTACGGAGCTTCGGGAGACGCTGCCGATCGGCCGGGTCGTCCAGCCGTCCGACGTCGCCGCGCTGGCGGTCCACCTGATGACGAACACCGCGCTGACCGGCGCGACGTACGACATCGACGGCGGTCAGCAACTCCTCTGACCGCGCGGCGACGTCTGCACGGCTAGCTGACGTCTGGATGCTAGGCGACGCCTGGACGCTGGGCGACGTCGCCGACGGCACGGCCCAGGTCCTGCTCGACCCCGGCCGGCGTCTGCAGGCCGTTCTCGAACAGGTGCCTGACCCGGGCCGCGTTCTCGGGCCGGCCCGCGGTCCGGAAGAACGCGGCCAGGCCCGGTCCGAACTCCTCGTCCGGCGGCAGCGAGGCGACGTCCAGCAACGCCTTCGTGCTGACGATCGCCTCCTTGTCGAAGCCCGCGATCCGGCGCGCGAACGCGTCCACGAATCCGGCCAGCCCGGCGTCCGGAAGCACGCGGTTCACGTACCCGTACCGCTCGGCCAGGTCGGCCGGGATGTCGTCGCCGCCGAGCAGGATCTCGGCCGCCCGGCCGCGCCCGACCAGGCGGGCGAGCCGGGCCATCGGGCCGCCACCCGGAACCGCGCCGACCCCGACCTCGAACTGCCCGAGCGTCGCCCGGTCACCGGCGAACCGGATGTCGGTCGCCAGCACGAACTCGCTGCCCCCGCCGCGGGCCCGTCCGCGGATGGACGAGATCGTCACCGCCGGCACCTTGCTCAGCCGGATCAGGTTGTCGACGTACGGGTGCAGCCCGGTCGGGCCGGGCGGCATCGCGGCGACCCGGGCCTGGTCGGCCTGGAAGTCCCAGTGCGCCATGAAGAACTCCGGGTTCGCGCTGTCGAACACGACCACGGTCAGCGTCGGCGACTCCTCGATCCGGGTGATCAGCTCCGCGAGCTGCTCGACCGAGTCGGGGTCGAGCAGGTTCACCGGGCCGTTCGAGAACGTCACCCGCCAGTACGACGGGGACACCTCGTCGACCACGAACTGCCGCGCGACCGTCTCACTCTCGGTGGACATCTTGCCTCCTTCGTCCCGCCCTGTGCCTGTCACTGTCCTTGTCACTTCGCTTGTCACTGGGCCTGTCCTCCGGGCTCCCGCCCCGGCCGCCGCGTGGTGACCTCCTGCAGCGTCCAGCCGTTGCCGTCCGGGTCCGCGAACGAGGCGTACGACGCGTAGCTCGTGCGCTCGGGGTCCGGGCCGGGGATCCGCGCCTCGGGGAAGAACGGGCTGCCGGCGCCGTGGTAGATCTCGCTCACGTCGATCCCGCGCTCGACCAGTTCCTTGTGGGTGGCAACGATGTCCGCGGTCACCAGCTCCAGGTGCCGGATCGACCCCGGCTCGCCCTGCGGTACGCCGCTGCCGAACGCGATCGACACGTGGCCCGCGCCGGTCGGGGTGATCTGCACGAGGCGGACGGCGCCGATGCTGACGTCGGTGTCGAGTCGCCAGCCGAGGCGTTCGTGGTAGAACTCCAGCGCCTTGTCGACGTCGGAGACCGGGATGCTCACGATCTCGAGGTTCACGTCCATGGTTCTCATTCCTTCTGCTCGGTGGAGTGCCTTGAGCGGCTCATCCACCCTCGCTCCGCGCGCCGGCCGTCGTACCAGGCAGAGTCCCTGGTTCTGCGCGGCCAGGGCGCGTCAGGCCGGGGCGACGCCGACGCCGGGGACGGCCGACCGCAGCTCCCGGCGGGAGGTGACGCCGAGCTTGTCGAAGACCTTCCGCAGGTGCCACTCGACGGTGCGACGGCTGAGGAACAGCTGGGCTCCGATCTCCGGGTTGGTCTGCCCGTCGGCCGCCATCCGGGCGATCTGCAACTCCTGCGGGGTCAGGTCCCCGAGGGTCTCGGGCGTGCGTTTGCGGACCGTCTCACCGGTGGCCAGCAGCTCGCGCCGGGCACGCTGCGCGAATCCCTCCATGCCCATGGTGGCGAGCAGGTCGTGCGCGATCCGGAGTTGCTCGCGGGCGTCGACGCGGCGCCGCTCCCGTCGCAGCCATTCGCCGTACACGAGGTGGACGCGCGCCAGCTTGCTGGTCCCCCGCGGATGCAGGCGCGACAGGCGGTCGATCGCCTCTCGGTACAGCGCCTCGGCCGCGGGTCCGTCCGTGCACAGTGCGGCCGACTCCGCATGTGTCCCGAGCGCCCAGTCCGTCCCGCACGACTCCGCGATCTCCCCCACGCGCTCGAGCGCGGCGACCGCGCGCTGCGGGCGGCCGCTGCGCACCGCGGCCTCGATGAGCTCGGCCAGCAGGAGCAGCGGGAGCCCTAGTGCGTTGGGTACCTCGACGGCTCGCTCGGCCGCGGCCAGCGCTTCGTCGTACTGACCGAGCCCGTTGCATCGCAGCGCGTTTCCCCAGTCGTTGGCGACGATCCACAGTCCCTCCCCTCGGCGTACGGCGTCCTCGCGGCGTTGCTTGGTGAGTGCCGCGGACTCGGCTTCGCGCCCACGCCAGTTGGCGATCGCGATCGGCCCGCGCAGCATCAGCCGGCTGTTCGTCAGCTCGACGACCGCGTCCGCCTCGGCGGCCAGCGACGTCGCGATCGCCAGCCGTCCGGAGAACAGCTCGACCGTGAGGCGGTCGCTGAGCGCGACGGGGAGAACGGCCAGCGCGCCAGTGCCGCGGGCGAGCGCGACCTGGCGTGCGGTGAGCTCGTCCCAGGCGGCGTCGTCGCCCAGCGTCCGGGCGGTATGACAGGCCAGCCACAGCCAGCGCAGTTCCTCGTCCTCCGAGACCGGCTGCTCACGGAAGGCACGCAGCGCTACCTTCAAGGGCTCCGCGCCCACGCGATAGCCCCGCGCTGTGAGCAGGGCGAGCCCCTCGAGCAGCAGGTCGCACGGACGCCGCGCGGGTCCCCAGTCGGCGGCCAGGACCGCAGCAGCGACCTCTGCCGCATCGCCACGTTCGACCAGTTGTCCGGCGGAGAAGGCGGCGGCGAACGCGTCGAGGTATGTCTCGCGCGCCAGGGTCTCGTCGACCTTCTCCAACCGCCGGGCCGCGTCGAGCAGCAGCGGCGGTGCGTCCCGGCCCCGCGTTCGCGAGAAGGCGATCTGCGCCTGCAGCAACTGGGCCCGGGCGCGGTCGCGGTCCTCGAGCGGTCCTGCCTCGGCGGTGGCCAGGAGCCGAACGGCCGACTCGTGGGCGCCGGCCTGGTGCTTGCTCTGGGCCGCGGCCAGGACCCGTTGGGCACGACGTACCGGGTCGGCGGTCAGCTCAGCCGCGCGCTCACGGAACGCGGCGTCCGCCGCGAGGCCGCCCCGGGCGCGGGCCCGTGCCGCCGAGCGCTCCAGCTCGGCGGCCACGTCGTCGTCGAGGCCGGACGTCGCGTGCGCGAGATGCCACGCGCGGCGGTCCGCGTCGGTCTCGGCATCGGTCACCTCCGCGAGCGCGCGATGTACCTGCCGACGCCGGGCGGGATCGGCGCCGCCGTACACAGCTGAGCGTACGAGCGGATGCCGGAAGCGCACCTGCGTGCCGAACTCGATCAGCCCCGCATGCGTCGCCGCCCCGGCCGCGTCGGCGTCGACACCCAGCGCGGCAGCCGCCCGCCAGACCAGCAACGGATCGCCGGCCGGCTCGGCCGCGGCGACGAGCAGTAGCAGACACGTTGCCGGCGGCAACTGCGCCAGCCGCTCCCGGAACGCCTGCTCGATCCGGCCGGCCAGCGCCGGACCGTCGCCGTCCGGGCTGAGGTTGTCCGACCTGAGGTCCGGTGTGAGGTTGTCCGCCAGCCCGAACCCGCCCGCAAGCTCGGCCGGCGAGCGGCCGCGCGGCAGTTCCAGCAGGGCCAACGGGTTCCCCCGGGTCTCCGCGACGATGCGGTCCAGCACCCGTTCGTCCAACGGACCGGGCACCACCGCGTGCAGCAGCGCCCGCGCGTCGGCATCGTCCAGGCCCGGAACGAGCAGCTCGGGAAGCCCCTCCAACTGCCGCTCGGTGGTGGCTCCACGGGTCGCGAAGACGAGCCCGACCGACTCCGCGCCGAGCCGACGGGCGACGAAGGCCATCGCCTGCGCGGACGCCGCGTCGAGCCACTGCGCGTCGTCCACCACGCAGATCAGTGGGCGCTGCTCCGCGACGTCCGTCAGCAGGCTCAGCACCGCCAGGCCGACCAGGTACCGGTCCGGAGCGTCGCCCTCTCGAACACCAAGGGCGGTCAGGAGCGCGTCGCGCTGCGGACCGGGAAGCGCTTCCTGGTGGTCCGCGAACGGTGCGCACAACTGATGCAAGGCCGCGAACACGAGCTCCATCTCGGACTCGATGCCCGACGTACGGACGACGCGCAGCCGCGAGCTGTGGTCCACCAGGTAGTCGAGCAACGCGCTCTTGCCGACGCCGGCGTCACCGCGAAGCACCAGCGCCCGGCTCTGGCCGGCGCGGACGGCCGCGATCAGCTCATCCAGCGCGGCGCACTCGCTGCGCCGGCCGAGCAGACGCGACCCAACCGCCGACTCCGACACGCGCGAGGCTATGCGCTCGCCCGGCCGCAGGGCAACCCCTGGTCCCGCCGGCCAGTCAGCGCAGCCCAGTCACCCTGCCGGGCGCGACCAGGCAGCCGCGCGCGGAATCTGGTCAGCATGACACCGCACACATCCCTGGGAGGGAAGTAATGCACACCACCACGAAAACCAGCCTGCTCCGCTCGGAGGAGGCCTCGAAGCAGGTGGGCGGATCCGGGCGCTGGGCCGCCATCAGCGGCATCGGGTTCGTCGTCCTGATGCTGGTCGGCAGCATGCTCGTCGGCGACGTGCCACTGCCGGACGCGCCCGTACAGGAGATCACCGACTACCTCGCCGACACCGACCGGCAGATGGGCAACCTGATCGGTGCCTACAGCTGGGTGGTCGGCTCCTTGCTGTTCCTGCTGTTCGCCGGGCGGCTGCGCTCCGAGCTGCGCAGCGCCGAAGGTGGCGCCGGCACCCTGTCGAACGTGAACTTCGCGGCCGGCGCGGCGTTCAGCGCCGTCTGGGCGGCCGCCGCCGGGATCTCCGGCGCGATCCCCTTCGCCATCGCGGTCCGCGGCGCGCCGGCGATCGACCCCGACCTCGTCCGGGTGCTGCCCGCCGCGGGCCGGTTCCTGCTCCTGCTCGGGGGCGGCTTCACCGGTGCGCTCTTCCTGGTCACCGCCGCCGTCGTGATCTTCCGGACCGGCGTGTTCCAGCGCTGGCTCGGCGGACTCGGCATCGTCGCCGCCGTCGCCCTGCTCTTCGACATCGTCTACCTCAACATCACCCCGTTCTGGGCCTGGGTCCTCGTCACCGCCGTCGTGATGCTGACCCGCCGCCCGAAGCCCACCACCCCGACCCCGGACGCCGCCTAGACGCCCACCACCACATCCCGCTGGTCGGGCCGGAGATCCCAACACCTCAAGGGGTCTCCGGCCCGTTGCGGGTGCGGGGGCGGCGGGCGTACGTTGGTTGATTGGGCGGTGGGCTGTGGCTGACAGGGGTTCGGGTCCTCGGCTGGAGGGTCGGCAGCGGGAGTGTGCGACTCTGGATCGGCTGGTGGCCGATCTGAGAGCCGGGCACAGCGCTGCGCTGGTGCTCCGCGGGGAGGCCGGGATCGGGAAGACCGCCCTGCTCGACTACCTGCAGAGTCATGCGCCGTCGTGCCGGATCGCGCGGGCGACCGGGGTCGAGTCCGAGATGGAGTTGGCGTTCGGCGGTCTTCACCAGCTGTGTGCCCAGCTGCGGGACCGGCTGTCGTCACCCCGGCACGATGCGTTGAGTACGGCGTTCGGTCTCACCACGGGAACGCCTCCGGACCGGTTCCAGGTCGGGCTCGCGATGCTGGACCTGCTGGCCGAGGCGGCCGAGGACCGGCCGTTGATCTGCCTGCTCGACGACGTCCAGTGGCTCGACCGGGTCTCGGCGCAAACTCTCGCGTTCGTCGCGCGCCGGCTGCTGGCGGAGCGGGTCGCGCTCGTGTTCGCGATCCGCGACTCCGGCGACGCGGACCAGCTCGCCGGTCTGCCCGAGCTCGTGGTGAGCGGACTCAGGTACGGCGACGCCCGCGCCCTGCTCGACACCGCGATCACGGGTGTGGTCGACGAGCGGGTTCGCGACCGGTTCGTCGCCGAGACGGGCGGGAACCCGCTCGCTCTGCTCGAGCTGCCCCGTGGCCTGTCGGCCGGACAGCTGGCCTCGGGCTTCGGACTGCCGGACACGCGCCGGCTCGCGATCACGATCGAAGGAGGCTTCCTGCGCCGTCTCCAGCCGCTGCCACCCGAGACTCGTCTCCTGTTGCTGGCCGCCGCGGCCGAGCCGATCGGGGACGCCGCCCTGCTGTGGCGCGCGGCCGAGCAGCTCGGGATCAGCCGGGACGCGGCGGCGCCGGCGGAGTCGGCCGGATTGCTCGACCTCGGTGCCCGGGTGCGGTTCCGGCATCCGCTGCTGCGCTCGGCGGTCTACCGGACAGCCTCGCCGCAGGACCAGCGCCGCGTGCACCAGGCGCTGGCGGAGGCGACCGACGCGGCCCTGGACCCCGATCGCCGGGCGTGGCACCGGGCGTACGCGACCGTCGGACTGGACGAGCTCGCGGCCGCCGACCTGGTCAGCGCGGCCGACCGGGCCCGCGCCCGCGGTGGTCTCGCGGCTGCCGCGGCCTGTCTCGAGCGGGCCGTTCAGCTCACACCGGATCCGGCGCGGCGCGCCGAGCGAGCACTCGCCGCGGCCGGCGCCAAGTTCAGGGCCGGCGAACCGGACGTCGCCGGCGAGCTGGTCGCCGCCGCGCAGCTCGGGCCGGCGGACGACCTCCGGGAGGCGCGTCTCGCGCGGCTGCGGGCTCAGCTCGCGTTCGCCCGCCGGCGCGGTGGCGACGCCGGCGAGATGCTCCTCGAGGCGGCCAACCAACTCGAATCTCTCCACGACGAGTCCGCGCGGGAGACGTACCTCGAGGCGCTCGGGGCCGCTGTCTTCGCCGGGCGCCTCGGCCCGGACCACGGGGTCGAGAAGGTCGCGGAGGCGGCCCGTGCGGCCGGGCCGGCGACAAGACTGTCCGCGCCGATGGATCTGCTGCTGGACGGCGTGGCGATCAGGTTCACCGACGGGTACGTCGCCGCCGTACCCCCGCTGAAGACGGCGTTGCACGCGTTTCGCGAGGCCGCCGGCCGCGGTGAGGACCAGGTCGTGCAGTGGCTCTGGCGGGGTTGTCCGGTCGCGACCGAGTTGTGGGACGACGAGGCCTGGCACGAGCTGGCCGGTCGTGGGCTCGCGCTCGCCCGGCGGTACGGCGCTCTCGGCGTACTGCCCGGCGCGCTCTCCTACCGGTCCGGCGTTCACCTGCAGGCCGGCGAGTTCACCGCGGCCGCCGTACTGGTCGCTGAGTCCGAGGCGATGGCGACCGCGACCGGCAACGCGCCGCTGCGTGATGCCCGGCTGATGCTCGCGGCCTGGCGCGGCGACGAGGCCGCGGCCGTAAGGTCGATCGACGCCGTCGTCGAGGACGCGACCGCGCGCGGCGAGGGCCGGGCGCTGGGGCTGGCGAGTCATGCGGCCGCGGTGCTGTACAACGGCCTGTGCCAGTACCACAAGGCGCTGCGAGCGGCCCAAAAGGCTTGTGAACAAGACGATCTGGGCTTCTTCGGCTGGTCGCTGGCCGAGTACGTCGAAGCCGCGGTCCGCAGCGACTCCCCCGGCCTGGCCGCCGACGCCGTACGAGAGCTCGAGGAACGCACGCGCGCCGCCGGGAGCGACTGGGCACTGGGCATCCTGGCGCGATCGTGCGCGCTGCTCACCCACGGCCCGGCCGCCGAACCCTTGTACCGCGAGGCGATCGAGCGACTCGGGCGCACCCGGATCGCCGTACACCTGGCCCGCGCACACCTCCTGTACGGCGAATGGTTGCGCCGGGAGAACCGGCGTCACGATGCACGGCTGCACCTGCGCATCGCGCACGACAGTCTGACCGACATCGGTGCCGCCGCGTTCGCCGAACGGGCCCGGCACGAGCTCGCCGCCACCGGCCAGAACCCGCACAGCCGGCAGGCCGCTCGACGCGAGACGCTGACCGCACAGGAGGCGCAGATCGCGCACCTGGCCGCCGCCGGGCTGACCAATCCCGAGATCGGCACCCAGCTGTTCCTCAGCCCGCACACCGTGGACTGGCACCTGCGCAAGGTGTTCACGAAGCTGGCGGTCAGCTCCCGCAAGCAGCTCGACCCGGCCCTGATCGACGCCGCCGGCCCGGTCTCGGCCGTGTGACGCGCGCCGGCTCGTCACACTTCGGCGCGCCCGCCGGTCTTCCATGCCGTACCGCCGATCGCCGCCACCAGGGCGATCGCATCATCACTCACGGCCGGACCTCTGCACGGCAGCCGTGCTCAGCAGTTCGATCGGGAATCGCAAAGGATGTCACCGCATGAGCAAGCACTTCCTCGAACCAGCCGCCCAGGACTTCGCCGACGCGACCGCGAAGCCGCCGTTCCTCTACGAACTCGGCCCCGACGGCGCCCGTAAGGTCCTCGACGACGTCCAGGCCGCGCCGATCGACAAGCTCGACGTGACCGAGAAGTGGATCACCGTGCCGGCCGAGGTCGGCGACGTCCAGGTCCGGATCGTCAAGCCGGCCGGCGCGACCGGCACGCTGCCGACGATCCTGTACATGCACGGCGGCGGCTGGGTCCTCGGCAACGCCGGGACGCACGACCGGCTCGTCCGCGAGCTCGCGGTCGGCGCCGACGCCGCGGTCGTGTTCGTGGAGTACGACCGGTCGCCCGAGGCGCGGTACCCGGTCGCCATCGAGCAGGGGTACGCCACGGCGCAGTGGATCACCAAGGAGGGCTCGTCCGAGGGCCTGGACGCGTCCCGGCTGGCTGTGGCCGGTGACTCCGTCGGCGGCAACATGACCGCCGCCCTGGCCCTGATGGCCAAGCACCGCGGCGACGTGAACTTCGTCCACCAGTCGATGTACTACCCGGTGACCGACGCCGGGCAGGACACCGACAGCTACCGCGAGTTCGCCGACGGCCCGTTCCTGACCGCCAAGGGCATGGCCTGGTTCTGGGACTGCTACCTGCCCGAGCAGGACAAGCGCTCCGAGATCACGGCGTCCCCGCTGCGGGCGACCATCGAGCAGCTCACCGGGCTGCCGGAGGCGTTCCTGCTCGTCGACGAGAACGACGTACTCCGGGACGAGGGCGAGGCGTACGCGCGCCGGCTGACCGAGGCCGGCGTACCCACCACCTCCGTCCGTTACAACGGCATCATCCACGACTTCATGATGCTCAACCCCCTCCGCGAGACCGCCGCCACCACCGGCGCGGTCGAGCAGGCCATCCACATCCTCCGCAAGGCCCTGGGCACGGCCTGACCCACAGGCCCTGAGGGCGGCTGCCGAGCTCGTTGAGCACGGCAGCCGCTCGCGAGTGCCACGGGGTTTCCACGGGTGCGACCGGTCCGGCGAGGCGACAGTCTGCTGTCACCACTTCCCAGCAGGACTGGAGCCTCGTCATGCACGCTCGACCGTTCGGACGCAAGGCCGGCCGGGCTGCCCTGGCCGCGTTCGTCGCCCTCGGGGTGATCTGGGGCAGCAACTTCGTCTTCATGAAGTGGGCCGCCGCAACGATCTCGCCGCAGCAGTTCACCGTGCTGCGGGTGCTGTTCGGACTGCTGCCGATCCTTGCCTTCGGCGCGATCCGGAACGTCTTCCGCCGTGAGCACCTGCGGCACACGCACCACTTCCTGGTGATGTCGGTGCTGGCGACCAGCCTGTACTACTTCGCCTTCGCGGCCGGCATCGCCCGGCTGCCGTCCGGTATCGCGGGGGCGCTGAGCGGCGCGATCCCGCTGTTCGCCTTCGTTGCCGCCGCGCTGTTCCTGCGGACGGACCGGATCACGGTACGTCGCCTGCTCGGCGTTCTCGTCGGCTTCTCGGGAGTCGTGGTCATCGCGCGCCCGTGGGAAGCCGTCGACGCCGTGGACCTCACCGGTGTCGGGTTCATGCTGCTCGGCTCCGCGAGCGTCGGTCTGTCGTTCGTCTACGCCAAACGCTTCCTCAGCGGGTTGTCCATTCCCGCGGCCGCGTTGACGACCTACCAGATGGGACTGGCTCTCCTCGTCCTGCTCGCGGTGACCAGTTTCGACGGAATCACCGCGGTGGCGGGCGACGTCCGGGCTCTGGTCGGACTGGTGATCGGGCTCGGGCTGCTCGGCACCGGCGTCGCCTACCTGCTCTACTACTTTCTCGTCGAGGAGCTCGGCGCGGTCACGGCCTCGGGGGCCACCTACATCCCGCCCGTTGTGGCGCTGGCCATCGGGTGGCTCGCTGTCGGCGAACCGCTGGCGTGGTGGGACGGGCTGGCCGTGGTGCTCATCCTCGCCGGCGTCGTCAGCCTCCGGCTCGGTTCCGCCCAGCGGTCGTGACCACGGGGTCCGCTCGGGGCGGATCGAGGCCGTGGGTGCTCACGGGTACGACGTACGGACGGTCGCGACACGCTCGATCCCAGGACCCACGGAGGGTCCGGGAGGAGATCTCGTCATGAACTCGAAGTCGTCAGGTGCGTCGGCTGAAACCGGTCCGGGTGTTTACAGTCGGCGGAGGTTCGTCGGTGGAGCCGCGGCCGCCGGGGCCATTCTGAGCGTCGGTGGCTGGGCGTCCCCGGCCGCGGCGGCCGCCGGCTCCACCCCGCGAAGCCTCGGATCGGTCCCGGGGGCGCCAGGACTCCCGCGAGGGTTCGAGCGCGTGTTCAGGAGCCGGTACGTCGACGTCGGCGACGTACGCCTGCACGCCGTGACCGGAGGCGAAGGACCGCCGCTGCTGCTCGTGCACGGCTGGCCGCAGACCTGGTACGCGTGGCGACTGGTGATGCCGGCGCTCGCTCGTCACTACCACGTTGTCGCCGTGGACCAGCGCGGCATCGGGCTCTCCGACAAACCCGAGGGCGGCTACGACTCCGCCGGCCTCGCCCGGGACATGGTGACGTTGATGCAGGCGCTGGGTCACCAACGGTTCTCGGTCTTCGGCACCGACGTCGGCATGCCGATCGCGTACGCCGTTGCCGCCGACCACCCCGATCGCGTCGACCGCCTGGCGGTCGCCGAGGCCTTCCTGCCGGGGATCGACGGCGGGGCGACCCTGATCCGCCTGCTGCAGCCGAACCAGCTTCTCAACGCCAGGCTCTGGCACCTGATCTTCAACCAACTGCCGCCGGACGTGAACGAGGCACTCGTCCGGGATCGTGAGGACGTCTTCTTCGGCGCCGAGTTCGACTACTCGGCCGGAACCAGCAAGCTGCCCGACGAGACCGTCCGGTACTACGTTCGCATGCTGCGCTCCGATCGGCACGCGCTCCGCGGCAGCTTCGGGTTCTACCGCGCGCTGTGGACCACGGCCGAGCAGAACGTCGCACGCAGGGCACACAAGCTCAGCATGCCCGTCCTCGCCATGGGCGGTGAACAGAGCGCCGGACTCTCGATCGGTCCGTTGATGACGAGCGTCGCGGCGAACGTCCAGTCGGTGTCCATTCCCGGTGCCGGCCACTGGATCGCCGAGCAGTCTCCCGACGCGGTTCTCGCCGCCCTGACCACGTTCCTGGCCGGCTGACGGTGTGCGCATCGCCGGCGCCCGGGCATCGGGCGCCGGCCCGGCTACGAGCTCCGGGTCCGCACGGTGTCTCTGAGGTCCCGGCGCGACTTGATGCCGAGCTTGATGAACACGTTGGTCAGGTGCCACTCCACGGTCCGGGTGCTGATGAAGAGCTCCGCGCCAATCTCGGTGTTCGTGCGCCCGTCGCGCGCCAGACGGGCGATGTGCTCCTCCTGTGGGGTCAAGTCGTGACGCGTCTCGACCGTGCGCTTGCGCACCGTCTCGCCGGTGGCCAGCAACTCGCGACGCGCGCGTTCGGCGAACGCCTCGGCGCCCATCGTCGAGAACAGCTCGTACGACCGGCGGAGTTGCTCGCGCGCCTCGGCACGCCGACGCTCCCGGCGGAGCCACTCGCCGTACACCAGGTGTGCACGCGCCGCCTCGGTCTGGAGCCGGGTCCTGCTCAGGCGGTCGACCGCCTCACGGTAGAGACTCTCGGCCGGCCGTCCCTCGCTGAGCATCGCGCGTGCGCGCGCCCCGAGTCCGAGTCCCCAATCGCTGTCCGCGGGCAGGGCGCTGTCGAGCAGCTCCTCCAAGGCGCCGGCGGCAACCTCTCGCTGTCCACACCGAACGGCCGCTTCGATGCGCTCCGGGAGCATCCAGGTCGAGATGTAGAGACCGGGCGTCTCGGTGCTCGCTGGGGAGGCCATCGCCATCGCTTCCTCGTACCGGCCGAGACTGTTGTTCAGGATCGCCGCCGTCCAGTGCGCGAGGTCGACCCCAAGCCCCTCGCCGCGGGCGACCGAGTCCTCGATGGTTGCCGCGATCAGCGCGGTCGCCGGAGCGACCTTGCCCTGGTAGGCGTTCAGCAGCAGGGCGCCGTACGGCGCGATCTGGGTGCCGGTGACCTGCTTGACCGCGGCGTCCTCCGCCACCAGCGCCTCCGCGCCGGCCAGGTCGCCGGTCCAGGTGGTGATCATCGCCTGGCCGTTGAGAGTGATCGACAGCATCGCGAACGCGCCGGCGTCCCGGGCGAAGGCGACCTGCCGCGTCGTCTCCAGCCAGCTGTCGAAGTCCCAGATCGTGACCGCTGCCGACGACGCCAGTACACCCCATTGCAGCCAGCTCTCCGGCGGGAGCGGGCGTGCGAGCAGGGCGTTGACGGCGCCGCGGAGGATCGGCGTCGCCTCGGCGCGGCTGTCGGTGACGAGGGTGGCCAGGCCGTCGAGCAGGTCGTCGAAAGGATCCGCCGAATCCGGGACCCGGAGCGCGGCCTTCGCGGCCCGAGACACCTCGCGCAGACCGCCGCCGGGGTTGGCCAGATGCCCGGCGAACAGCGCGGCGCCCCAGGCGTCGAGGTAGGTCTGGCGTGCGAGGACCACATCGAGCCGTTCGAGCCGCCGCGCGGCCTCGAGGAGCTGGACCGGGGCCTGGTTGCCGGCCCGCGACGCTGAGGCGAGCCGCCCCAGCATCAGCTGGACCCGGGCCTGGTGGAACTCGTCCGTCGCCTCGAACTCCGCTCTCGACAGCAACGCCGTCGCCGACTCGAACGCACCCGCCTGAAGGTTCGCCTGGGCGGCCGCGAGCCTCCGCTCGACGCGCAGTGAGGTGTCCGGAGTCAGCAGCGCCGAGTGCTCCAGGAACGCCGCGGCGGCTGCCAGACCACCGCGCGCCTGCGCCCGGCTCGCACAGCGCTCGAGCTCGGCGGCGACATCACTGTTGGGGCCTGGAGCCGCATGCGCCTGGTGCCAGGCGCGGTGGTCCGGGTCGATCGCGGGATCGGTGGCCGCGGCGAGTGCGCCGTGGGCGGCTCGTCGTTCCGAAGCCAGGGCCGAGCGGTAGACGGCCGATCGGACCAGCGGATGACGGAACCGCACGCGTGGCCCGAGGTCGATCAGCTCTTCCACCTCGGGCACGGCAGCGGCGTCCGGCCCGACGCCGAGGGTCCGGGCGGCCCGCCGGAGCAACGCTCCGTCCCCGGTGGGATCGGCGGCCGCCACCAGCATCAGCAGCCGGGACGCGTCGGACAGCGCCTTCACCCGGCGCACGTACTGGTCCTCGATCCGGCCGGGCACCGTGACCGTGGACGGGATCGCGAAGCCGCCGGCCAGGTCGACCCGGCTCATCGCCCGGGGCAACTCGATCAGTGCCAACGGATTGCCTCGCGTCTCGGCCACGATCCGATCGCGCACCTGATCGTCGAGCTGCCCGGGAATCGAGGCCGCGAGCAGCCTCTGCGAGGCCTCCACACCGAGTCCTTCGAGCGTCAACGTGGGCAGCGTCGGGAACAGCCGGTCGTCCACGGTCTCGCGGACCCCGAGCAGGAGCAGAACCGACTCCGCCCGCAGCCGCCGGCCGACGAACCCGACGACCTGGGACGACGCGTCGTCGAGCCACTGCGCATCGTCGACCAGGCAGACCAGCGGTTGCTGCGCGGCAGCCTCGGCGAGCAGGCCCAGCACGGCGAGCCCGAGGACGAAGGGATCCGGAGCAGTGCCGGACGTCAGCCCGAAGGCGACCCCGAGAACCGCTCTCTGGGGCTCAGGCAACTCACCGACGTTCTCCAGCAGCGGCTCGCACAGTTGGTGCAGCCCGGCGAACGGGAGCTCCGACTCGGACTCGACCCCGGCGATCTGGACCAGCCGGCAGTCCCCCGCCTGACGCGCGCAGTACTGCAGCAGTGCGGTCTTGCCGATCCCGGCCTCACCGCGGATGACCATGACCTCGCTCTCCCCACCGCGCACGGTTTGGAGTAACTCGTCTAGGCGCGCACACTCGCTCTCGCGCCCGAAGAAGGCCAGCGGCCCGGTGACGGCCACCCCGTGATGTTAACACGGTCACATTGCGGTCCTGATGCTGCCTGAAAGGCCTTCTGTACAAGGCTTTCGCCGGTCGTTCGGGCAGATGGACCATGAGTCACCGGGTGGGTTCGCCGGCAGCTCCCCCGGGTCCCGGCCCGGGGACAACCACGGGTCCGAACGGGCGCACGCGGCGGCCATGCTGAGGTCTCACCCACCGAAGGAGGCGTCGACCGATGTCTGTCCCCCGTGAGCCGTCGACCACCAAGCTCTGGCTCCTGAAGGAGCTCGAGGACGACAGTAGGGCAACGGATCTCGCACCTGGCGAGCTCGCTGGGCTCCGTGCCGTTGCCCACTGGATCAAAACGTTCATCGTCAACCCGCACGACGACCTGGGTCGGTCCGGACCCGTCTGCCCGTTCGTGCCCAGATCCCTGGATCGCGACCTTCTGTCACTCGCCCCGGAGCAGGTCGGCGAGCGCAACCTGGCCGAGGTCGTCGAGGTCCTGCAGGGCTATCAGCGACTGTTCACGAGCGCACAGCCCACGGACGGTGACGATGCGACCTACAAGTCCATCGTCGTGGTGTTCACCGACCTGGCCGAAGAACGCGCCGCCGGCTTCTTCGGCGACGTCCTCGAGCAGCTGGCGATGCCGTCGTACGCGGCGGACGGGTTCGTGATGGGCGGTTTCCACGAGAGCAGTCCGGGAACCGCGATCTACAACCCGGGCTTCCGGCCGTTCACCTCGCCGGTGCCCTTCCTGCTGATGAGGCACGCGGTCGTGGACGACTGGAAGTTCTTCCTGGACGACGAGGAGTGGCTCGCCCAGTGGGCGCGTCGCCATCAGGACTCCGGCGCCCACGCGCTGGCGGAGGAGCTCCGCCGCCTGCCGTGGCGGACGCGGCCGGACCGGGCCACGCCCCCTGAGGAGGTCTGAGATGCTCAGCGAGGACGAGCGGCGGAAGCTCGACGGGATCCAGCATCAGTTCGCCGACGAGGATCCGGCGTTCGTGGCGGACTTCCAGGCGCGGGTACGGCGTCTCCCGCGCGGCGACCCCGGTGTCACGGCGCGGTCGCGGGTGTACGCCGTGATGATCGGGGTCGCCGTACTGCTGGGACTCCTGCAGCTGGTCGACGGGGTGGTGGGCGGCGCTCTGTTCATGGCCACGATCGCCGGCGGTGCCTACTTCGCCCGCCACCGCGACCTCCGCCGCGCTCCGCCAGGCTGAGCCGGGCCGGCTCAGCAGCTGCCGATGTCGTGGGTGTGCAGGGCGACGAGGTGTCCCTCGCCGTCGAAGTCGGCGTAGATCTCGGTGAGGACGTGGTTGTGGCAGACGTCGCCGAGATGCACGCCGCCGATCCCGCCCTGATCGTTCGCCATCATCGGGAACCGCAACTTCGGTCGTTCCTGCTCGGTCGTCTGCTCGGCGTACGCGCTGTCCATGGTTTCCCCTCCTGTAGTACCGGACATCACCAGCGTGCGCGCGGGTCTTCAGACAGCCTTAAGGTTTGAGGAGGACCTTCAGGGCGGTGCGCTCGTCCATGGCCCGGTAGCCGGCGGCCGCCTCGGCCAGGGGCAGTTCCGCGTCGAAGACCTTGCCCGGATCGACCGTGCCGGCGAGGACGTCGGGGAGCAGCGTCTCGATGTACGCGCGCGCCGGCGCCGGTCCGCCGGTCAGCGTGATGTTGCCGCCGAACAGGCTCGGGAAGCCGACAGGAGCGTCGTTGTACTGCGGGACGCCGACCCGGCTGATGACTCCTCCCGCCCGGACGACACCGACAGCCTGGTCGTAGGCGGGCCGGTGTCCGACCGCCTCGAGGACGACATGCGTGCCGTCGCCGCCGGTCAGGTCCCGGACCTGCGCGATGCCCTCGTCACCGCGGGCGGCGACGACGTCGGTAGCGCCGTACTCGCGGCCGAGGTCGGTGCGCGAAGTGTGCCGGCCCATCAGGATGATCTGCTCGGCGCCGAGCCGTTTGGCGGACAGTACGGCGAGCAGCCCGACGGCTCCGTCGCCGATGACGGTGACGGCGGTGCGCGGGTTCACGCCGGCCTTCACGGCGGCGTGGTACCCGGTCCCGTACACGTCCGACAGCGTCAGCAGGGACGGGATCAACGGCGAGTCCTCCTCGACCGGTACGGCGACCAGCGTGCCGTCGGCCAGTGGGACGCGGACCGCCTCGGCCTGTCCGCCGTACACGTCGCCGGAGTTCCAGAACCCGCCGTGGCGGCAGGACGTCTGCAGCCCCTCGCGGCAGAACTCGCACGTCCCGTCGGACCACGCGAACGGCGCGATCACGACGTCGCCCGCCTTGACGGTCGTCACCTCGCGCCCGGTGTCCTCGACCACGCCGACGAACTCGTGCCCCATCGACTTGCCGTCCGGAGTCACCGGCATCGAGTGGTACGGGTGGAGGTCGGAGCCGCAGACGCAGGACCGGACGACCCGGACCACGGCGTCGGTCGGTTCCTTGACGATCGGGTCCGGTACGTCGACGACGCGCACGTCGCCCGCGGCGTACATGTAGGTGGCTTTCATGGGTTTCCTTCGGTCAGTAGCCAGTGGGTTCGCGTGGGGTGTAGGCGGCTTCGAGCGCGCGGAGCTCGTCGTCGGTGAGAGTAAGGTCCAACGCCGCGGCCGCGTCGGCCAGGTGGTGCTCCTTGGTGGCTCCGACGATGGGCGCGTCGACGCAGGGATTCTTCAGTACCCACGCCAGCGCGACCTGAGCCATCGGGACGCCCCTGGCTTCGGCGACCTGTTGTACGGCGTCCGCGATCGGCTTGTCGTCGTCGCTGAAGAACCGGTCGGCGACCGGGTCGTTGCCGGCCCGCGTCGTCCGCGTTCCCCACGGACGGGCCAGCCGGCCCTTGGCGAGCGGGCTCCAGGGGATCGAGCCGACGCCCTGGTCCGCGAGCAGGCCGAACATCTCGCGCTCCTCCTCACGCTGCATCAGGCTGTACTGGTTCTGCATGGACACGAACGGCGTCCAGCCGTGTAGCCGCGCGGTGTACTGCAGCTTGGAGAACTGCCAGGCCCACATCGACGACGCGCCGAGATACCGGACCTTGCCGGCCTTGACCACGTCGTGCAGTGCCTCCATCGTCTCCTCGGCCGGCGTCTCCGGGTCGAAGCGGTGGATCTGGTAGAGGTCGACGTACTCCGTGCCGAGGCGGGCCAGCGATGCGTCGATCTGCTCCATGATCGCCTTGCGGGACAGGCCGGAACCGCCCGGCCCGTCGTGCATGCGGAAGTGGACCTTGGTCGCGAGTACGACGTCCTCGCGGCGGGTGTACTCGCGGATCGCCCGCCCGACGATCTCCTCGGACGTGCCGAACCCGTACACGTTCGCGGTGTCCCAGAACGTGATGCCGAGCTCCAGCGCCTGCCGGAAGATCGGCTCCGCCCCCGCGTCGTCGAGCGCCCACTCGTTGAACCCCCGCGACGTATCCCCGAAACTCATACACCCCAGCGCGATCCGGCTGACCCTCAACCCGGAACCACCAAGTCTGGTGTACTCCATCAGCCCTCCTCCTTGCCCTCCGCCTGGCCGAACACCTTCTTGGCGACGGTGATCGCGGACATCGCCCGCGGCCAGCCCGCGTAGAAGGCGAGGTGGATGATGACCTCCTTGAGCTCGGCCTCGGTCAGACCGTTCGCCTTCGCCCGCGCGAGGTGATTGGTGAGCTGTTCCGTGCTGCCGTTGGTGATGAGGGCGGCACACGTGATCAGGCTGCGATCGCGCGGGCTCAGCTCGGCTCTGGTCCAGATGTCACCGAACAGCACATCGTCGGTGAGCTCGACCAGCTTGGGCGCGAAGTCTCCGATGGCTTGCTGGGCTGGGGTGAGACTCATGGAACCGTGTCCTCGGGTTGGGGTTGGGCTTGGTGGTAGGTGGTGTCGGGGAGGTGTTCGCCCCAGGTGGTTTCCGGTACGTCGGGGTCGCCGGTGCCGTCCCAGATCGCCAGGTGGGTCATGAAGCAGTCCGCGGTCGCACCGTGCCAGTGCCACTCCCCCGGCGGCGTACGCACGGTGTCGCCCGGGCGCATCACGATCACCTGGCCGTCCCGGGTGCCGACCAGGCCCACGCCCTCCGTGACGTGCAGCGTCTGCCCGGTCGCGTGCACGTGCCACGCCGTACGGGCGCCGGGCGCGAAGTGCACCGCGTTGACCCGGGCTCGTGACGGCTCCTCCCCGCGGTAGAGCTGGTCGAACCAGACGTCGCCCGTGAAGCTCTCTGCCGGCCCCTTGCCGGTGGCCGGTCGTGTCAGTCTCTCCATGCGTTCGCTTTCTGGAAGGTGCGGATGTCCATCCAGTGAACGGCGTTCGGCCTGGCTACGGGAGTCCCTGCCGTTCCGGGTAATGGGAGTACCTCCCTCGGGCTCGTGGCGGCGTCTACGGTGGGGGGATGGACAACCGGGCGGAGGTGCGTGAGTTCCTCGCCTCGCGGCGGGCACGGATCACGCCCGAGCAGGCAGGCCTGCCGTCGTACGGCGGAAACCGGCGGGTCAAGGGGCTCCGCCGCGAAGAGGTGGCGCTGCTGGCCGGGATGAGCATCGACTACTACGTCCGGCTCGAGCGCGGGAACCTGTCCGGCGCCTCGGACGCCGTCCTCGAAGGCCTGGCCCGCGCCTTGCAACTCGACGACGCCGAGCGCTCGCACCTGTTCGACCTGGCTCGCGCCTGCGAGTCGGTCCCGGCCCGCAAGCGCAAGCTCGCGCCGGCCACCGTGCCGGCCAGTGTGCAGCTCGTCCTGGACTCGGTCACCGACGCGCCCGCCTGGGTCCGCAACGCCCGCCACGACGTCCTCGCCGCCAACCGGATGGCCCGCGCGCTCTACGCCCCACTGCTCGCCGACCCACGCCGGCCGGCCAACACCGCCCGGTTCATCTACCTGGACCCGGCGTCCCAGGACTTCTTCCAGGACTGGGAGCGCGCCGCCGACGACATCGCCGCCATGCTCCGCTCCGAGGCCGGCCGGAACCCGCACGACAAGAAGCTGATCGAGCTCATCGGCGAGCTCTCCACCCGCAGCGAGGACTTCCGGACCCGCTGGGCGGCCCACAACGTGCGCTTCCACCGCACCGGCGTCAAGAAGCTCCACCACCCGGCCGTCGGCGACCTCGACCTGACCTTCGAGGCGATGGAGTTCCCCGCCCACCCCGGCCTCACCCTCCTCGTGTACGCCGCCCCCGCCGGCACCCCCACCGCCGACAGCCTCAAACTCCTCGCCAGCTGGGCAGCCACCGCCGAACAAACCGGCGACCTCCCCACCCACACCCCACCAGCCTGACCGCTCACCGGCCGGGAGCGTGGAGCGTGCCTCCGGTTCGTCGGCGCTCCGGAGTCTCGCTCTTCGCCGACGTGGCCACCCAGCTCCGGAGCAGGTCGAGCCCGTCTGCCGACGGGCTACCGGGGTCGGCGAGGTAGGCGACGATCCTGATGTCGGGATTCGAGCCCAGCGTCAGGGTCTCGTAGTCGAGCACGATGTCACCGACGACAGGGTGCCGGATCGCCTTCGTCCCGGTCGTGTGGACCTTCACGGTGTGTCCGGCCCACCAGGTGCGGAACTCGGGACTGTGAGTGGCCAGCTCACCGACCAGGGCCATCAGGGCACGGTCGGAGGGGTCGTGGCCGGCGAGGAGTCGCAGGACCGAGACGGAGTGCCGGGCGCCGCCTTCCCAGTCGACGTAGAAGTCGCGTGAGCGGTTGTCGAGGAACAGGTAGCGGGTGTGATTGACCGGCTCGCCGCTGTCCGGGAACAGATGGGGAAACAGTGCGCGCCCGAGCGCGTTGGACCCGACGACGTCCCCGAGACGTCCGAGGGCGACCGTGGGCACGTCCGGCATGGCGTCGATCAGCTGCGCCGCCCGCCGCGGCAGCCGCGGCCGTGCCTTGCCGCGGGCCGTGCCCGTGCCCCCGGACGCCCGGGCCAAGTCGAAGAGGTGCTGGGTCTCGGCATCGTCCAGGCGGAGCGCACGGGCGAGCGACCGCAGCACGCTCTCGGAGACTCCGCGGAGGTTTCCCCGTTCCATCCGGGTGTAGTACGCCGTACTCACGCCCGCCAACTGGGCGACCTCCTCGCGGCGTAGCCCCGGGACCCGGCGTTCGTCACCGACGATAGGGATGCCGGCGTCGTCGGGGGTGAGCCGTGCCCGCAGTCCGGTGAGGAACTGCCGCACCTCCGCTCGGATGTCCATGGTGGTGACCGTACCGCGCGGCGTCGGCGGCGTGGGAGTGACTGTGAGTGCCCCCCAGGGCTGGGCGGCGACCGCCGCCGAGGGATAACAGCAGTAACTCCCGGCCGCGCGTCCACCCCGCCTACGGTCGAGCTATGCACCAGCACACTGTCACGCTGAACAACGGTGTGGATCTGCCGGCCATCGGGCTCGGCGTGTTCCAGACCCCGCCCGAGGCCACGACGGCCGCTGTCGAGGAAGCGTTGCGCGTGGGCTACCGGCACATCGACACAGCGGCCGCGTACCTCAACGAGCGCGAGGTCGGCGAAGGCATCCGCCGGTCGGGTCTCGGCCGCGACGAGGTGTTCGTGGAGACGAAGATCTGGATCAACGACTACGGGCGCGACGCCACACTGCACGCGTTCGACAAGAGTGCCGGCAAGCTGGACGTCGAGTGGCTGGACCTGCTGATCCTGCATCAGCCACTCCCCTCGGCCTTCGACCGCACGCTCGACGCCTACCGGGCGCTCGAGAAACTGCTTGCCGATGGCAAGGTCCGCGCCATCGGCGTGAGCAACTTCCTGCCGGCACACCTCGACCGTCTGCTCGCCGGGACGTCCGTCGTTCCGGCCGTGAACCAGATCGAGCTGCACCCGTACTTCCAGCAGCCCGCCCTGCGGCGTGTGCACGCCGAGCACGGCATCCACACGCAGGCCTGGTCACCGATCGGCGGCATCACGTCGTACCGCGCCGCCGGGCGAACCACCTTCGACGACCCCGCGCTGCTCGAGATCGCCCGTGCGCACGGCAGGTCCACCGCCCAGGTGATGCTCCGCTGGCACCTGCAGCAGGGGCGTTCGGCGATCCCGAACTCGACCCGGCCGGACCGGATCGCCGAGAATTTCGCCGTGTTCGACTTCGAGCTCACCACCGGAGAACTCGCGGCGATCGATGCCCTCGACACCGGAGTACGCGGCGGTCCCGAGCCCGACAGCATCACCCTCGATGCGTTCGGCCGGGAGATCCCGGAGGCGTGAGACCGATGCGCCGCCGTACTCTTCTCACGAGTTCCCTTGCCGTGGTCGCCGGCGCGGCGTCCGGCACCAGCCTCACGGGCTGCAGCGAGCGCCCTTCGACGTCCGCCACCCCGACGCCACGACCGTCCGGTACGCCGGGCGCACGCGTCCTGGTCGCCTACTTCTCCAGGGCCGGCGAGAACTACTACTACGGCGACACGACGATCCTCGAGGTCGGCAACACCCAGGTCGTAGCGGAGATGATCACCGCCGCCGTCGAGGCCGATGGCTACCGGATCGAAGCCGCGGACCCCTATCCGGACGGCTACCGGGCAACCGTGGAGCGCAACGTACGGGAACAGAACGAGGACGCTCGTCCTGCGATCGCCGGCGCGCTGCCCGACGTCGACGACTACGACACCGTCCTGCTCGGCAGCGGGATCTGGAACGTCCAGCCCCCCATGATCATGCGCACCTTCGTCGAGGGCGTCGACCTCAGCGGCAAGCGGATCTTCCCGTTCGTGACTTACGCGGTCAGCGGACTGGGCCGAACAGTGGACGATTACACCCGCCACTGTCCTCGGTCGACGATTGGCGACGCCCTCGCCGTCCGTGGCGAACAGGTCCGGGACGCACGGCCTGAGGTCGAAGCCTGGCTTCGCCGGATCGGACTGCTTCCCCGCTGACCGCCGCGCGACCTCTCGAGAACTGTCCGTGGGGGCGTTTACGCTGCGGGCATGAATCGGATCGAGCGGCTGTACGCGCTCGTGGAGGAGTTGCGGGCGGCGGGGCGGCGGGGGCGGACGGCCCGGCAGTTGGCCGCGCACTTCGAGGTGAGTGTGCGGACGATCGAGCGCGACCTGAGCGCGCTCGGGCAGGCGGGGGTGCCGCTGGCAACGAAGCAGGGGCGGGGCGGCGGCTTCACGCTGGACCGTTCGATGAGCCTGCCGCCGCTCAACTTCACGCCACGGGAGGCGGCGGCCGTCGCGGTCGCGCTGAGCCGGAGTGAACACGTGCTGTTCCGGAAGGACGCCCGCAGCGCGCTGCAGAAGATCATGGCCGCGATGCCGGAGCGGGAGCTGGCCGAGGCGCGGACGACGGCCGACAAGGTCCGGCTGCTCGTGCAGCCGGTCCCCGACCCGGACGCCGGCGTGGCCGAGACCATCTGGCGGGCCGCCCGCGACAACCACGTCCTCCGGATCCGCTACGTCGACGTCGGCGGCGTCGAGACGGTCCGCGAGGTCGAGCCGCAGTACGTCGTCGTCGGCCCGAACGGCTCGTACCTGACGGCCTGGTGTCACCTGCGCGCGGACGACCGGGTGTTCCGGATGGACCGGATCACCGCGGCCGAGCGGTCGCCTCGCCTGCCGCGCCCGCGCGCCGTCCCGGAGCCGGTCGTCGACGGCCATGAGCTGAGGCTGCCGGCCTCCGCGCTGCGACCGGACGCCACCGCCGCAGCATCGACCGCCGGCCCGGAAATTCCGTCGGCGAACTCCGACATAGGGCTGTCGCGGACGACCGGGACGCTGGATGCGACCCGCCGCTCCGGTGGGTGATCCGAGCAGAGGAGATGGACCCATGACCAACCCGGCTCCCGGCACGCTGGCCTGGTTCGAGGTCGCGACCAGCGATCCCGACGGCGCGCAGAAGTTCTACGGCAGCCTCTTCGACTGGACCTTTGAGCCCGACGGGCCCGCGGCGTCCGGCGGGATGGACTACCGCAACATCACCGCCTCCGGCGCGGGCGCGCCGATGGGCGGCCTCGCCGGCACCGGCGGCCAGTCGCCGGACCACTCGATCTTTTACATCCTGGTCGCCGACGTGGAGGCCACGTGCGCCGACGCCACCCAGTTGGGTGGCTCGGTCGTCAGCAAGCACCTGGACCCCGGCCCCGGCGCGCCGACGTTCGCCTACCTGCGCGACCCGGGCGGGAACCTGTTCGGCGTCTTCACCCCACCGGCGGCCTGATGCCCGCCGACGACCTGACGACGTCCCCGCCGGAACCCTCCGGCGGGGACGCCCGCGAGCCGAACGACGGCGACGCCCGCGAGCTGTACGACGAGCTCACCGACGACCTGCTGTACGACCCGGCGATCGGCCGGGCCACGATGATGGGCTACCCCTGTGTCCGGCTGGCCGGACGGTTCCTCGCCAGCTACGACGACAAGGCCGGCTGTCTGGTCGTGAAGCTCCCGCGCGAGCGCGTCACCGCCCTAGTGGAGGCCGGCACCGGCGAGCCGTTCGCGCCCGCCGGCAAGGTGTTCCGCGAATGGGTCGCGATCACCACGGTCGATCGTGAGCTCTGGACCGCCGTACTCGCCGAGTCCGTGGACTTCGCGCGGAAGTCGCTGCTGGCCGACGGCTGACCTCGTGTGGTCTGATCAGGACCAGCTGTCCATCTGACACCGGCGGCGTTCGTTGTGAGGGTGAGAGCGGGAGCTGTTGCCCGCGGCACGGAGGGATCACCACGATGACGTACTACCTGCTACGCCCCGGCCGAGCCGTCCAAGGGCCGCCGAGGTCGGACGAGGAGCTGCGACAGCACATGGAGGCGATCCGGGAGTTGGAGGCGGAGCTGAAGTCCGCCGGTGCCTGGGTCTTCGGTGGACGGTTGCACGACCCCTCGACCGCCACGGTCGTCCGGGCGGACGACCACGACGTACTGACCACTGACGGGCCGTTCGCCGAGACCAAGGACCACCTCGGCGGGTTCTACCTGATCCGCACCGGCGACCTGGACGACGCGCTGGCGTGGGCCGGCAAGGTCAGCGCGCTGATCGGTGCCTCGATCGAGGTCCGGCCGTTCGTGGACGAGCTGACCTCGTAGCCGCCGATGGCCGCCGACCGGGACACGATCGGCCGGATCTTCCGCGCGGAGGCCGGCCGATCCGTCGCGGCCCTGATGACGATGTTCGGCGACCTCGACCTGGCCGAGGACGCGGTCCAGGACGCCTTCGCGATCGCCGTACGGCGCTGGCCGGACGACGGACTGCCGCCGAACCCCGGCGCCTGGATCACTACGACCGCCCGCCACCGGGCGATCGACAAGGTACGCCGTGATGCCCGAGGCAACGAACTCCTCCGGAGGGCGGCCGTGGAAACCAGCGAGACCGTCCCCGACGACCGGCTGCGGCTCCTCTTCACCTGTTGCCATCCGTCGCTCGCCCCGCAGAGCCAGGTCGAGCTCACCCTGCGGCTGTTGTGCGGACTGTCGACCGCCGAGGTCGCCCGGGCGTTCCTCACCACCGAAGCGACGATGGCGAAGCGGCTGGTCCGCACCAAGCACAAGATCAAGGCTGCGAACATCCCGTACCGCACCCCCGGCGACACCGAACTTCCCGGCCGGCTGCACGCCGTGCTGACCGCGGTCTACCTGACCTACACCACCGGCTACGGGCAGCCCGGCTCCTCCCCCGACCTCACCGAGGAAGCGATCCGGCTCGGCCGGACACTCCGGCTGCTCATGCCCGACGAGGCCGAGGTCGCCGGGCTGCTCGCGCTGATGCTGCTCACCCAGGCGCGACGCCGCAGTCGCACCGACCCGGCCGGCGAGCTCGTCCTGCTGCGCGACCAGGACCGCCGGCTGTGGGACCGCGAGCTGATCCAGGAAGGGCACCGCCTCGTCCTCTGGTGCCTCCGGCGCGACCAGCCCGGCCGGTTCCAGGTGGAGGCCGCGATCGCCGCCGTTCATGCGGACGCCGCGGTCTTCGACGACACCGACTGGACCCAGATCCTTGCCCTGTACAACCAACTGATCGCGGTCGCGCCCACCCCCGTCGTCGCCCTGAACCGGGCGGTCGCCGTCGGCGAGGTCCACGGCGCCGCCCGCGGTCTGCACGAGCTCGACCAGCTCAACCTCGCCGGCTACTACCCGTTCCACGCGGCCCGCGCCGAGTTCCTCGCCCGCCAGGGCCGCACCGACGACGCCGCCGAAGCCTTCCGGACCGCTGCGTCCCTGGCGCCGGACAGCCCGGAGCGCGACTACCTCACCAGACGCGGCGCGCAGATAACCGAGGTTCGCTAGGCCAGGTCGGACCAGCCGTGGTGCTCGGTCAACCGCGCCTCCACCCGGGCGATGTCCTCCGGGCTCGGCAGCGCATCGGTGATCTTCGTGATGTGTACGCCGATCTCGTGGCCCGCCTGCTCCGGGGTCGTCCCACCACCCAGGTCGTCGATCTGGAGTGCGATCTCGCGCACCTCGTCCTCGGTCAACCGGCGTCGCAGCAACGCCAGCAGCGGGATGTAGTCCCTCGGCGGGACGCCTTCGGGGTAGCCCTCGCGCAACCACGCGAGCACGCGACCGACGCGCGCGGCCATCTCAGCCCTCCTTGGTGACGAACGTCGGATACCCGTGCTCGAAGGAGACCTCCTTGCCGAACCCGCTCGCCGCGACGATCGTGATGCCGAGCACGACGCCGGCGAGTACGACGAGGAAGCACACGCCGGCCAGCAGCCTGCCGAGTGGGTGCGGGCGCTCGTGGCTCACCTCGGCGTCACCTCCGTGCGCCCAGGCGAGCGACCGGATGCCGATCGCGAACACGACCGGGAACGCCGCGCCGAACAGCAGACTGGCGATCAGGACCCGCCACGCGCCGTCGAGGGCGTACTGCAGGTTGTCGATCATTTGGCCACCTCCGGTTGGGGCCGGCTGAGGGACGGCGTACCCGTCCACTCGTGGTTGACGTTGCCGGCCGAGACCGGCTGCAGACGGGACCGGGCGTACAGGAAACCGGAGACCGCGAGCAGCACCGCGAACACGACGACCGGTCCGGCGTACCCGCCGAGGGCGTCGCCGATCCACCACATCGCCGCGCCGATCACCCCCGCCGCGGGCAGAGTGGTGAGCCAGGCCACCAGCATCCGGCCGGCGATCCCCCACCGGACCTCGGCGCCCGGCTTACCGATGCCGGTGCCGACGATCGACCCGGTGGCGACCTGGGTGGTCGACAGCGCGAAGCCCAGATGGCTCGAGGTCAGAATGACCGCGGCCGACGCGCTCTCGGCGGCCATCCCCTGCGGCGAACGGATCTCGACCAGGCCCTTCCCCAGGGTGCGGATGATCCGCCAGCCGCCGGCGTACGTCCCGATCGCGATCGCCAGGGCGCAGGTCAGCTTGACCCAGAACGGGATGGCCCCGGTGTCGTCCCAATGACCGCTGGCGATCAGCGCGAGCGTGATCACGCCCATCGTCTTCTGCGCGTCGTTGGTGCCGTGCGCCAGCGAGACCAGCGACGCGCTGCCGATCTGCCCCCACCGGAACCCGGTCTCGGTGAAGCGCTGGGCGACCCCGGCGGTGATCCGGAAGATCAGCCAGGTGCCGACCGCGGCGACCGCGGCGGCGATCACCGGGGACGCCACCGCCGGCAGCACCACCTTGCCCAGGACGCCGTCGAGTTCGCTGCCGTCGCCGTTCCAGTTCACCCCGCCGAGGCCGAGCCCGGCGATCGTCGAGCCGATCAGGCCGCCGAACAGCGCGTGCGAGGACGACGACGGCAGACCCAGCAGCCAGGTGGTGAGGTTCCAGACGATGCCGCCGACCAGCCCGGCCAGGACGATCAGCAACAGCGCGTACCCCTGATCCGCGACCAGGTCGGCGCGTGGACCGCCGTCCTTGTCCTGGACCTTGACGACGGCGTTCGTGACGGTCAGGGCGACCTCGACGGACAGGAACGCGCCGAGGAGGTTGAGGACCGCCGAGAGTGCGACGGCGATCTTGGGTCGCAGGGCACCGGTCGCGATCGACGTCGCCATCGCGTTCGCGGTGTCGTGAAATCCGTTGGTGAAGTCGAACGCCAAGGCGGTGACGACCACCAGCGCCAGCATCAGGGTCGCGGCATCCATGCTCCTCCCGTGGACAACCCGCCTTGACCTCACACCCCCGCCGCCGGCCATTTCACCTGACGTTCACGTGCGAGTCACCAATCGGTCGGGGCGACCGGAGCGACCGTGCTACGTTGCGGTCCCTGACCAGGTGGGCCGGGGAGGCAGGCGTGCAGGCAGTCGTCTACGACCGGTACGGCGCGCCCGACGTACTGCGGCTGGAGGAAGTCCCCACGCCGTCACCGGCCGCCGGCCAGGTACGGATCCGGGTCGTGGCGACCTCGATCAATCTGAGCGATTGGGAGTGCCTGCGCGGAACGCCGGCGTACGCGCGGATCGGCGGGCTGCGGGCACCGGCGCGCCATACGCTCGGGTCGGACATCGCCGGGGTGGTGGACGCGGTCGGTGAGGGCGTGACCCGGTTCCGGCCGGGCGACGAGGTGTACGGCGACAATCTCGGGCTGAAAGGTGGATTCGCGGAGTACGCGATCGCGCCGGAATCGGTGCTGGCGCACAAGCCCACGCAGCTCACCTTCGCGCAGGCGTCGACGATCCCCCAGTCGGGGGCGATCGCGCTGCAGGGCACGCAGGGGGCCGCGGCGGATCGGCGGGCGCTGATCAACGGCGCCGGTGGTGGGACCGGGCCGTTCGCGATCCAGCTCGCCAAGCGGCTCGGTGCGCACGTCACCGGGGTCGACAACGCCGGCAAGCTCGACTTCATGCGGTCGGTCGGCGCGGACGAGGTGATCGACTACCGCCGCGACGACTTCACCAGGACCGCTCCGTACGACCTGATCCTGGATCTGGTCGCGCATCGCTCGGTGTTCGCCTACCGGCGTGCGCTGGTGCGTGGCGGCCGCTACCGGTGTGTGGGCGGGTCGGTGCCGACGTTGCTGCGGGTGCTCACCGCGGGCTGGGTGGTCGGTCGCTCCAGCGGCCGCGCTATCGACGTCCTCCCGGTCAAGGAGGGACCGGCCTACTTCGAGGCCTGACCGCTCTCTGCACCACCGGCGAGCTCGCCATCCACATCGACCGGACGTTCGCGCTCGACGAGGTCTCCGCGGCCCTCACCCACGTAGGCGAGGGCCGCGCGCTCGGCAAGGTGGTCGTGAGCGTCTCCTGACCTCGGGACAAACTTGCTGCCGAAGCTCCAGGAAGGTCAGTGGGTCTTCGTCTGGAGCCAGGCGGGGATGTACTGCGGTTCGCGGGGGAACTCGGTGAGGTCGGTGGTGTAGATGGTGTCGTCGACGGGGATCGACCAGGCGGGTTCGGATTCGTAGTCGAAGTCGGTGGTGAAATGGCCGTCGGGGGTGATCGCCACCCGGGCGGTGAGCCACGCACCCTTGCCTGGTTGGTACATCTGCAGGCGCAGCGTCTCGAATCGGTCCTCGAGACCGTCCGGGATCGGGTCGAGCTGCGCCTGTCGGCCGTCCGGGTGGGTGACGGTGGCGTCCAGTTCGGCGTACGCCGCCGTCGCGAGATAGGTCGCGCTCACCTCGCGCCACCCCTGCGGCAGTCCGGCCGTCAGCGCGCGGGCGATCTGGTCGATGGTGTCCATCTCGTTCGACATCCGGCTCACTCACGGTCCTTGGTCGGCTGCGGGGTGGTCTCCTTGAAGATACGCCGTGGCGACCGCCGGCCCTCGTGGCGGTCGACGACGGCGCGGGCGGACGGCCGGCGTGACGTACCGTCGGCGTACCGGACGTCGATGCTGGCATGCACCTGGATGCCGGCGGCGCGCAACGCCTGCCAGCTCTCCTCCATCCGGCGCCAGTTGTCGCTGCCCTTCACCGCCTGGTTCTGCGTGCGCGACTGCGCGGTCAGGTTGATCGCCTCCCCCGGGCCGTCGAACTTCGTCGCGAACAGGTGCCCACCGTCGTCGTTCCACTGCCGGTCGGGTTCACCTGCCGCCCGCTGCGCGTCCAGGTTGCGGCGCTCGTCGTTCTCCTTCGACGGCAGCCAGCCGAGCCATCCCTCGGCATGCGTCACCCGTCCGGCCCGGTCGGTCGCGTACAAGTACCGGTCGTCGACGACGTACACCGAGGACGGGTCCGGTCCGGACAGGTTGTCGTTCCACCGGCCGGCGCGGCCCGATTTCTCCTTGTACACCGGCAACTCGGCGTACCGGTCCGGCACCTGCACCACGTCACCCGGGCCGTACCCGACGGCCTCGACATCGGCCGGATCCGCAGCCTGCTCGGCCCGTTCTGAACCGTGGGGCGGTCGTTCAGACATGCCAGCACCGTACCGCCTCCCCAGTCCGCCGCCACCCGATCTGGTAAGACTCGAGCATGGACGAACCATCGACCTGCGGTGAGGGCCTCGCCAGCCGGTCCACTGTGCCCCGCAAGCTCGGCGAGTTGCTCGCCGCAACAGCCTCGCTGCTCGAGTCCCACATGACCGCGCTGGACCCGGCGGATCCCGAGGCCAAGGCGGAGCTCGACGCGTACGTCGCCTTGGTGGCGAGCCACCGTGAGATCGCTGAGCGGCTGGCAGGGCTGGCCGATCAGATGGCCGGCTACCGAGGGCTCCCGATGCCGGCCCACGACGAGGCCGCGCTCTCAACTCCGGCCGCGCTCACCGTCTTCGAGGACTTCATCCGGTCCGAGCAAGAAGTCGCCGCCTTGCTGCTGCGGCACTCGCAGGAGGACCGGGAACTGCTGGGCTGACGGCCGGCTTCCCTCGCGAGGGGGAGGTGGTTCCCACCCGTGGGTGAGGACGCCGGGGCTGAGGCGGTGCCATCGTCAGGGATCGACGAAGTCATCCTGACCGACGAGGTTTCCCCATGTCTGCGAGTGCCGGGCTGCGAGCGGCCTGGAAGAACGCCCACGCCCCCGTTGCCGGAGTACCTGCCGCGGCACGCATCGCGGCGTACACGATCCCGCTTCTGGTGCTGCCGTCGAGCATCTGGCGGATCACGACGGTCACCGTGTTCCACATCGGTGCCGACGCCGAGTCGGCTGGGGACGTGCCGTCCTGGCTGCCGATGGAGGTGTACGTCGTCCTGCTGTCGATCCTGTCGGAGTTGCTCGCGTTCACCGCGATCGGCCTGATCGCCCGGTGGGGCGAGGTCGTCCCCCGCTGGATCCCGGGGCTCGCCGGCCGGCGCATCCCCGTGCCTGCGGTCGTCGTTCCAGGGTTCCTCGGCGCCGCCGCGCTCACCTTCCTGTGCGCGCTGGTCACCGTGACCTCCGCGGTCGGCGTCGACGTCCGCGGCCGCCCGCTGAGCAGCGACGCGCCGCTGCACACCGACAGCGTGCACGGCGTGCTCACGCTGGTTTCCTATCTCCCGCTGCTGTTCTGGGGACCGTTGCTCGGCTTCGTCACCGTCGCCTACTGGCGCCGCCGCACGCAGGTCTTGTCGGACGCGTCCTAGAGGCGGCGGGTGTTTCTAAGGGTGACGACGGCTGCTTCGGTGCGGCGTTCGACGGCGAGCTTGCGGAGGAGGGACGCGACGTAGTGCTTGACGGTCTTCTCGGCGAGGTAGAGGGTGCGGGCGATCTGGCGGTTGGTGCGACCGTCGGCGATCTCGGCGAGGACGCGGCGTTCCGGCGTACTGAGGTCGGCGTACCGCGGGTCCTCCTCCTGGCGGAAGCCTGCCAGCACGCGGGTCGTCATCACCGGGTCGAGTAGTGACTCGCCGGCCGCGAGGCGTCGGATGGCGCCGACGAGGTCACCGGTGTTCAGTTGCTTCAGTTGGTACCCGGCGGCGCCGGCCATGATCGAGGTGAACAGGGCGTCGTCGGCGGAGTACGACGTCAGCATCAAGCAGGCCGGTGGATCGTCCATCGAGGACCGGATCTCCCGGCAGACGGAGATGCCGTCGCCGTCGGGCAGCCTCACGTCGAGCAGGGCGACGTCCGGTCGGACGGCGGGGATCCGCGCGATCGCCTCGGCCGCGGTGGACGCGTCCCCCACGACCTCGAGGTCGGGCTCGTCCTCCAGCAGCAGGCGCAGGCCCAGCCGGACCACCTCGTGGTCGTCCAGCACAAAGACCCTGATCGCCATCGCCGTCTCCTTCACTCCCGCCGCCGCGCTCTGCCCCTCAGCCTGAGCGCATCGCCTGCGAACCGGCAGGGCCGTCGGTCCCGACCACTCAGGACCTTCGGCGCCACACCCGGCCGGTACCCGCCGTCTAGGACCACAATCGGCCTCGCTGTGACTCGCTCGAGAGCTTCAGCCGCACGCGGCGGATCACACTCCAGAGCCGGCTGCACGAGACACTGCTCGGCCGCGCGGTCACCCGGGTCGGCGGTCGCGGGCTTCGGTGAGTGGCGGAGGGGCCTCGCGGCCTTGGCGGCTGCTCGAGTAGGCGCGTTCGCGGAGGTCGCGGAGCCAGCGCGGGGCCGGCTGGGCAGTCGGTGGATGGTTCAGAATCGGGTCGAAGACGATCCCGCTGCCGTCGATCACCTCATCGATGGTGAGCCGACCGACCGGACGCCACTCGGCGGTCTCATCCCCCAGGTACAAGGTGAAGTCCGGCGGCTCCTTCAACTCCCGGACCGACGCGTGACCGACAGGCGGGCCTGACGGCGTCAGCATCAGCCACCACCACCGGCCGGCGGATTCGTACGGCGCCAGCGTTCCGTAGCGCGGGGTCGCCCAGTCCCCCGCGGGCGTCGGCAGCCACCGGGTCCAGACCCCTTCACCCGAGCTGGAGAACAGGAAGTCGCCCACGTCGATCCGGAGAGCCAGTCCGAGTACGTCGGGCCACCCGCCAGGTGTCCCGGCGCCCTTCGACAGCCGGACCGTCGCGACGTGGTCACCGTCGGGGATCACCGGCGTGGGCTGGTCGACCACGAGCCGGGCGGCGAACGTGACGCCGCGCGGATGCACCGCGGGCGAACCCCGCAGCCGCGCCAGCGACCGGAAGAACGCCGAGAACCCGTTCGTCGGCACATCCTTCAGCAGTCGGACCAGCCGGTTCACGATCGACGCCGGTGACTGATCGGACCCTGGCTGAGCAGATCGGCCAGTTCACCGGCCACCGTACGACGTCGCAGTACGGCCGTCGATCCGGCCGACGCATAGCTCATGCCCTCGATGGTTTCCCGCAGTACGCCCATCGCGTCGACCGTCGGTGACCAGCCGAGCTCGCGCTTGGCGCGCGAGCTGTCCAGGGCCGGTGCGACGCAGCCCATGTCCAGCCACCCGGGTCCGACCGGCTGCAGCCGCGCTTGCCAGCTCGCCAACATCAGCGCGCGAAGCACTGGTGCAGGCGTCTTGACCCAGCGCGCGCCGAGAGCCTCCGCGATCATCGGCGCGGTGGCCGGTTCATCCGCGGCCAGGTTGAACGCTCCGGTCGCGCGCTGCCGCAGAACCCGCGCGATCGCGTCCGCGACGTCGTCCGCATGCACCATCGCGACCGTCAGCCCGTCCGGCATCGGGAGCACAGGCACCGCGCTCATGGTCCTGGACGGGATCAGCACCGGCAACGCGTACCGCAGCAACGCGCTACCGGCCGCGCGCTGCCCGATGATCCCGGGCCGCAACCGGGCCACCGCCGTACCTTCGGCGGACCGTTCGAACGCATCCAGCAGCTTCTCCGCCGCGGCCTTGTGATTGCTGTACGACGAGCTCGGCACGCCGTCGACCGGCCAGTCCTCGCCGACCGGATCGGTGTCCTGCTTCGGCGAGTACGCGCCGACCGACGACATGTGCACGACGTGTCCGACCCCGGCCGAGGCGCACGCATCAAGGACCCGCTGCGTGCCGCCGACACCGACAGACTCGAGATAGCGGATGTCGTGCGACGGCTGGAACGCCCACGCGAGGTGCACCACCGCATCCGCGCCCCGCACCGCCTCCTCCAGCTCACGTGCGCAGTCCGGGCTGGACAGGTCGACCGACACCCACTGACCCGACGCGGCCCGCTCAGGCACCCGCCGTACGACGCCGACCACGTCATACTCCCCCGCCGCCGCCGCCAACCGGCGCCGCAGAGCACTACCCACATTGCCACTGGCCCCGGTAATCACAACTCGCACACCGCCAGCGGTACCCCGCGCACCAGGCTCTATTCCCGATCAGCGCGAGTGTTGAGGTTGTGTTGCAGTGGGGTTGCGTCGTCGAACTGCTGATGTCGGTTGGTCGTCTCAGTGTGCATTGCCGGGTCGATCGGGGCTCGGGGCGTGCGTGGTCGTCGGGTGGGGATTCGGTGGGCCGCGGGCGGAATTCGGGGTGTGCGGAAATTCTGGGGGATTTTCATGGGTACGGCGGTAGCGGTGCCGGACGTCGTGTTGCCGGCGGAACTGCCTGTGGGCAGACGGGTTCTGAAGCATCCGCGGTTGATGCAAAGCCATCGGTTGATGTTTCTCGTCCTGGTCGGCAATCTCGCGGTCTTCGCGTTCGGAATTGACTGGTGGGACGACGTCGTGAAGGTCGCACTGGCGGCGCAGGTGAATTTCGCGGTGGGCATTCTGGTGCGGCAGCAATTCTTCGTGAACGCCCTTTCCCACTTGGTGATGAAGGTGCCGAGGTCGTGGCCGCTACGACTGCGGTGGGCGCTGGCGAAGGGCTACCACCTCGGTGGCCTGCACGTCGGGGGCGCCGCGTGTGGGACCTTGTGGTTCCTGGCGCTGGCCGTGCTTGCGACCGGGCAGGTGCGCTCAGGCTTACTGTTCGTGTACTACGTGCAGGCGCTCCTGCTGCTCGGGATCGTGATGACGTCGCGCCCGGGTTTCCGGGCCAGGCGACATGACCTGTTCGAGCGGGTCCACCGGTTCGGCGGCTGGGGGCTGTCGGCGTTGTTCTGGATCGGGGCGGTGCTGCTCGTCGACGAGCGGCGTACCGAGCCCTTGGCCGCGGCGCTCGCGAGTACGCCGACGATCTGGGTGCTCGCGGTCACCACACTCAGCTCGATGGCGCCGTGGATGTTGCTGCGCCGGATCCCGATCGAGGTCGTCAGGCCGTCATCGCATGTCGCGTTGGTGCGCGCCGGTCGCCGTACGCCGATGGCCGGGTCGACGCGGTCGATCTCGCGGCACCCGCTGCGGCAGTGGCACAGCTTCGCGGTGATCCCGACGCCCGGCGCGCCCGGGTTCCGGATGGCGGTGTCCCGGGCGGGCGACTGGACCGGGGAGTTCATCGACGACCCGCCCGCGCACGTCTGGGTACGCGGTGTCGCGACCGCCGGCATGGCCAACTACGGCACTGTCTTCCGCCGGGTCGTGTACGTCGTGACCGGGAGCGGGATCGGGCCCGCGCTCGCCCATGTCCTGGCCGACCGGGTGCCGCACCAGCTGGTGTGGGTGACGCGCGACCCGGTGAAGACCTACGGCCAAGAGCTGGTCGACGAGATCCTGGCCGCGCAGCCCGACACGCTGATCTGGGACACCGACGCGTGCGGCAAACCCGACATGGTGAAGCTTGCGTACTCGGCGTACGCATCCTTCGGCGCGGAGGCCGTGATCTGCGTGTCGAACAGGAGAGTGACCTGGTCGGTGGTGCACGGGTTGGAGCGACTCGGCATCCCGGCGCTCGGGCCGATCTGGGATTCCTGAGTCCGGTTCCTGGCCGCCACGGGGGTGGTGCGGTTTACGCTGGGGCAGGTCGGTGGCTGGGGGCGGGGCCGGGCGGGGAATGGTTCGGGTCAGCGCTTGGGGAGGCGGCGAAGGGTGGAGCCTGAAAACGACGGCCGCCCGGACGCGGCACGGCAGGAGCCGGCACGGCAGGAGGCGGCACGGCCGGACGCGGCCGCGGGACGGGGGCCAGGGGCACGGTTGCTCGGGCGCCGGGCTGAGCGTGCTGTGCTCGACCGGTTGCTGACCGACGTCCGCCGGGGCGAGAGCCGTACGCTCGTCCTCCGCGGCGGGGCCGGCGTCGGCAAGACCGCACTGCTGGAGCACGCCGTCGCTGCCGCACCCGAGCTGCACGTCCTGCGCGCCGTCGGCGTCCAGTCCGAGATGGAGCTGGCCTTCGCCGCCCTCCACCAGCTGTGCCTGCCGATCCTCGATCGCGTGGACCGGATCCCGGAGCCGCAGGGCCGGGCGCTCGCGACCGTGTTCGGGATGGCGACGGGCCCTGCCCCGGACCGGTTCATGGTCGGGCTCGCAGTACTCAGCCTGATCTCCGACCTGGCCGAGGAACAACCCGTGCTGGCCGTCGTCGACGACGCCCAATGGCTGGACGCCGCGACCGCGCAGTCCCTGGGTTTCGTGGCCCGCCGGACCGGCGCCGAGGCGGTCGGCCTGCTGTTCGGCGCCCGGGAGGTCGGGGTCGAGCTGGAGGGTCTCCCCGAGCTCGCCGTCGACGGATTACCGGACGAGGACGCCCGGGCCCTGCTGGGTTCGGCGGTCGAGTTCGTGCTCGACCGGCCGGTCCGGGACCGGATCGTCGCCGAGACCGGTGGCAACCCGCTCGCGCTGCTCGAGCTGCCCCGCGGCCTGACCGCGACCGAGCTCGCCGCCGGGCTCGGCCTGCCCGGCGGGCAAGGCATCCCGGGACGCATCGAGCAGAGCTTCCTCCGGCAGGCCGACACCTTGCCCGAGCCGACGCGGCAGCTCCTCCTGGTGGCCGCGGCCGAGCCGGTGGGCGATCCCGTGGTCGTCCGCCGGGCAGCCGACCAGCTCGGGATCGGCGCGGCCTTCGAGGAGGTCGACGGTCTGCTCCGCCTGGGCGAGCGCGTGACCTTCCGGCATCCGCTGGTCCGGTCCGCCGTGTACGGGGCAGCGCCGGCCGAGGATCGTCGCGCGGTGCACCTGGCGCTGGCGCTCGCGACCGACACGGCGGCCGATCCCGATCGCCGTGCCTGGCACCTCGCGGCCGCGGCGACCGGCCCGAACGAGGAGGTCGCGGTCGAGCTGGAGCGGTGCGCCGACCGCGCCCAGGCGCGCGGCGGTTTCGCCGCGGCCGCCGCATTCCTGCAGCGAGCGGTCGCGCTGACCCGTGACCCGGTACGCCGGACCGATCGAGCGCTGACCGGTGCACACGCGTGCCTCCAGGCGGGCGCGTTCAGCACCGCCCTGGGCCTGCTGGCGACGGCCGAGGCGGGTCACCTGGACGAGCTCGGACGTGCCCGGGTCGACCTGCTACGCGCAGAGGCTGCCTTCGCCCAGCGCCGTGGTCGCGACGCACCGGGCCTCCTGCTCCGCGCCGCCCAGACCCTCGAGCCGCTCGACACCCGGCTGGCGAGGGACACCTACCTCGACGCCTGGAGCGCCGCACTCTTCGCGGGCCGGCTCGCGGGGCCGGTCGGGCTGCACGAGGTCTCGCGCGCGGCCACCACGGTCCGGCCGACCGAGGAGACCCGGAGTTCCGACGTACTCCTCGATGGGCTTGCGCTGTTGTTCACCGAGGGACGCGAGCGGGCGGTGCCGATGCTCAAGCGCGCGGCCGGCGAGTTCGGTGGTGCGGAGATCTCCGCCGAGGAGGTGCTCCGCTGGGGCTGGCTCGCCACTGCCGCGGCGGCCGCGGCGTGGGACTTCGAGGCGTGTCTGGCGACCGCCACCCGGCAGGTCGAGGTCGCCCGGAGTGCCGGTGCGCTGGCCGTGCTCGCGGTCGGCGTCAACGTTCTGGGCCAGGTCGTCGCCCTCACCGGCGACTTCGCCGAGGCGACCTCGTTGAGAGCCGAGGCTGATGCGGTGCGGGAGGCGACCGGCACCCACGTCGCGCCGTACGGCGCCCTGGTGCTGGCGGCGTACCGGGGACGGCCGGACGAGGCGTTCCCGCTGATCGACGACACGATCGCGCGGGCGACCGTCGAGGGCCAGGGTACGGCGGTGCAGTACGCCCGCTGGACCAAGGCCGTCGTACTGAACGCCCTCGGCCGGCACGACGACGCGTTGCTGTGGGCAACGACCGCCGCCGAGGACACGCCGGAGCTCTTCGTCTCCTCCTGGGCGCTCGGCGAGCTCGTCGAGGCGGCCGTCCGATGCCGTCGCCCGCGCGAGGCCGCCGACGCACTGACCGCTCTCCAGCGCAAGACTCGGGACAGCGACGAGCGCTGGGGTCTGGGCCTCGAGGCCCGCGCCCGGGCCCTGGTGCAGAACGACGACGCCGGCGCGGAGACGGCGTACGTCGAGGCGATCGAGGTGCTCGGTCAGACCCGGCTGCGCCCCGAGCTGGCCCGCGCCCACCTGGTGTACGGCGAATGGCTGCGCCGGCAGGGTCGTCGCGCCGACGCGCGGGCCGAACTGCGGGCCGCCCACGACCTGTTCGCGGCCATCGGCATGGAGGCGTTCGTCGAGCGGACCCGCCGGGAGCTGCAGGTGGCCGGTGAGACGGTCCGCCGGCGCGCGGTCACCGAGTCCGCCGGTGGACTGCTGACCCCGCAGGAGCGGCAGATCGCCTTCCTGGTCCGCGACGGCCTGTCCAACCCCGAGGTCGGCACCCGGCTGTTCCTCAGCCCGCGGACGGTCGAGTGGCATCTCCGCAAGATCTTCGACAAGCTCTCGATCAGCTCCCGCCGCCAACTCCGCGACGCGCTCCCCCACACGGAGTACGAAGCCGCCACCGGCTGATGCCTCAGGCAACTACCAATGTCAGGCGCGGTCGGCGGCCAGTTCGTGGGCGATGTGGTCGCCGATCAGGAGGCAGGCGGTGGCTGCCGGGGACGGGGCGTTCAGGACGTGCAGCGTGCGGCCGTCGCGCAGGAACAGGAAGTCGTCGACCAGCTTGCCTTCCCGGGTGACGGCCTGGGCGCGCACGCCCGCGCCGGAACGCCGTACGTCCGCGACCCTCAACTCGGGCAGCATCCGCTGAGCCTCACGGACCAGCGCCCGCCCGGTCAGCGACCGCCAGACCTCCTTGGCGCCGGTGCGGCCGTAGCGCCGGGCGAGACGCCACGAGCCCCGGTAGGCCAGGGATTCCCACAGGTCCCGCGCGACGACCTTCCGCCACGAGTATCCCTCCCGAGCCAGCGCGGGTACGGCGTTCGGCCCGACGTGGACCGTGTCGTCGATGCCACGGGTGAGGTGGACGCCGAGGAACGGCAGGTCGGGGTCGGGCACCGGGTAGACCAGGCCTTTCACCAGGAAGTCCCGCTCCGGCACGATCTCGCTGAACTCGCCGCGGAACGGCAGGATCCGGACTCCCGGCTCGAGCCCGGAGGCGCGTGCGAGCCGGTCGCTGTGCAGGCCGGCGCAGGCGGCGACGCGGTCGGCCTCGATCACCTCGTCCGTGGTCCGCACCCGGACGACCGAGCCGGCGTTCTCGATGGACGTGACCGTCACCCCGGTGCGGATCTCGCCCCCGGCTGCCCGGACGTCGTCGGCCAGCGCGGCCGCGACGAGTTTGAAGTCGACCCGCCCGGTCGAGTCCACCGCCAGGGCTCCCTTCACCCGCAGGTGCGGCTCGCGGTCCGCGACCTCGCCGAGGTTCAGCCGGCGGACCGGTACTCCGTTCTCCCGGCCGATGCCGAACAGGCGGTCGAGCTGCGGTAGCTCGGCCTCGGTCGTCGCGACGACCAGCTTGCCCGGTACGTCGACCGGGATGCCCTTCTCCTCGCAGTACTCCCTCAGCGCCGCTCCCCCGGCGACGGCCAGGCGCGCCTTCAGGGATCCGGGCTTGTAGTACAGGCCTGAGTGGATCACGCCGGAGTTGTGTCCGGTCTGGTGGGCCGCGACCGACGATTCCTTGTCCAGGACGACCACCGGCGTCGCAGGATCGAGGCGCTGCAGTGCTCTCGCCACCGCCAGACCGACGATGCCGCCGCCCACCACCACCGCTGATCCCATCAGCCTCTCCCTGTACCCGACGACTTCGTCCAAGAGAGCCCGGAGAGGTGACCAGAAATACAGTTACTGTCTGGGCATGACCGAACTCGTGGTGGATGCTCCGATCGCCGCCGTCACCGTCTACCCGGACCGCGCGCGGGTCACCCGGCGCGGCACGATCACCGTACCGGCCGGGGATCAGACGGTGTACGTCGAGCCGCTGCCGATCGAGCTGCAGGACGACTCGGTCCGGGTCGCCGGCCGTGGACCGGCCACCGTGCTGGGCGTCGACCTGGCGATGCGGCACCACCCGCAGGCACCCGACGAGACGGTCGCCGAGCTGGAGCGGCGCCGGCGCGAGGCCCAGGACGAGGTCGCGGAGCTGACCGATGCCGACGACGTCCAGGAGCAGCTGGACTCGTTCCTCTCGCAGCTGGCCCGGCGAGCGGGCGGCACGTTCGCCCGCACACTCGCCTCGGGCGACTCCGGTGCCGAGCTCGGCGGCTTCACCGAATCGCTGGCCGCTCGGCTGACCGCCGTACGGGCGAAGCGGCGCGAGCTGGCCACTCAGCGCCGGGAGGCCGAGGACCGCCTGGCTGCCATCGACCGCCGGCTGGCCGCGGTCTCGGAACGGCGCAAGCCGGACCGCCAGTCAGCGGCCGTCGCGTTGGCGCTGGAGTCCGAGGCCGAGGTGGAGATCGAGCTCTCGTACGTCGTGCCGGGCGCCGGCTGGACCAGCTCGTACGACGTCCGCCTCACCGGCGAGCAGCTCACGCTGAGCTGGTACGGCCTGGTCACCCAGCAGACCGGCGAGGACTGGCCGGAGTGCGACCTCACGCTGTCGACGGCCCGGCCCACGGTGACCGCCGAGGTCCCCGAGCTCGACCCTTGGTACCTCGACCGCTTCCGCCCGCCGGTGCCGATGCCCGCCGCCGCACCGGGCGGCGCCATGCGCGGTCTCCAATCCGCCACGGAGGGCGTCGTCACGGAGCAATCGGCGCTGGCCAAGTTCGCCGGCCTCGAGGCGACGGTCGAGCAGGGCATCACGGCCGCGACCTACACGCCGCCGCGGCCGGTCGCCGTCCCCGCGGACGGTGCCTCGCACCGGGCGACGATCGCCGCGATCGACCTCGACGCCGAGCTGGACTACGTCACCGCGCCGGTGCGGTCGACCGACGTCCACCTCCGGGCCACGGTGGTGAACTCCTCGACCCACACCCTGCCGGCCGGGAGGGCCGCGGTCTTCCACGAGGCGGACTTCGTCGGCTCGGCCGCGCTGCCGCTGTGGGCACCGGGCGAGGACGTCGAGCTCGCCCTCGGGCTGGACGACCGGATCCGGGTCGAGCGGAAGCTGGTCCGCCGGACGGCGACCAAGGCGACGCTCGGGTCGACGCGGCGGCGCGAGGTCGAGTACGAGACCACCGTCGAGAACCACACCCACCGCACGGCCCGGATCACGGTCCTCGATCAGTTGCCGGTGGCCCGCGACCACGAGATCACCGTCAAGCCGATCACCGCCGGCCCGGAGCCGGCCGAGACCACCGACCTCGGCGTCGTCACCTGGAAGCTCGACCTGGCCGCCGGCGAGGAGACCGTGATCAGGCTCGCCTTCCGGGTCGACACGGCCAAGAACCTGGAACTCACCGGCTGGCGGGAGTAGCGCGGTCCGCCATCGCTTCGAGCCTGGGGTTGAGCTCGGCGAGCTCGGCGGCGTACGGCGCAACGGTTTCTCGCTGGAGTGACGCCAGCCGCACGTCCAGGCGATCGAAGAGGCCGCTGCTCGTGCCGCACTCGGCAAAGGCGACCGCGAACGCGGACTCCTGCGCCGTCGGACGGTACGGGCGCGCCGGGACCGCCGGCCGTAGTTGGGCGCCGCCGGTCAGAGCGCGGACCGGCTTCGTCACAGGTGCGGTGTTCGCGCCGAGGCGGATGCCGAACTGCGTGACGTTCTTGCCGGCGTCGTACCGGACGCCCTTCGGCAACGGGTAGCCCTTCGTGCCGAGGCATGCGACCAGACCGTCGCTCTCCTGCTGCAGGACGGCCTTGACCCGCAGGCCGAGCTCGTGGCCGAGGCGGTTGCCGATCTCGGCGTACCGGTCCCGTACCTGGGCGACCTCGGCCGGATCACCGAGCTTCGCACGGGCGGCGTTGTCGCAGCGCTCGACGGCCGCGTAGTACTCCTGGCCGGTCCGCCGGATCTGCGCCGGCTGGGCCGGGATCGCCGTACCGAAGCCGTTCGTGCGGGCCTCGTCGACCGTCCGGGGTTTGACGGGCTTGTCGGCCAGCCAGCCGAACAGGTCGCGCGGGGCCGGTGGAGCTCCCGGTGGGTAGCCCGCCTGGGTGATGCACCGGTGGAACAGCGTCTGGCCGGCCTGTTCGACGCGCGTCAGCTTGTCCCGCAGGAACAGCTCGAACCCGGCCTCCGGCTGCTGCCGCGCGTCCGCCTGGGCCGTGCAGGCCGCGGCACCCAACAATCCGGCCACCGCCACACCGGCGGCGAGAATCCTGCTGAGCATGGGGTTTCTCCTTCGAGCGGGGGCGGGACGACCGCACGGGGTGGCCGTCCCGCCCTGGAGCCGTGGACGTCAGCAGCGCCAGTGCCGCGCGTTCTCGTCGTTCAGGTCGTAGGCGAAGTTCACCCAGCCGCTCGACCGGAGGAACAGCCACTTGTCGTTCACGACGTCACCCGACTCCTCGACCCAGACGCCGCACTCGGTGTCGCGGTTGTTCATCGAGCTGGCGTTGTGGAAGAACCGCACGCCGTTGTGGAAGTTGCCCGCCGACGAGTGCTCGGCGTTGTAGAAGAAGTGCCGCTGGCCGCCGACACCGTTGGCGTGCTCGGCGAAGCAGATCTCCCCGGAGTTGCAGGCCAGCTGGCCGTCGCCGCGGTCGGCGTTGGCAACTCCCGCGAGGCCGACGGTCAGTACGGCGGTCGCCCCCAGCATCCCGGCGATCCTGGTCGTCATGCGCATTCGTGTCTCCCCACTCTGTCCGGGACTCGGCCCGGGCCCGGCGCCTCCGCCGGAGCACCTCCAGTGCACCGAACGGGACTTACAGAGCGATTAAAGGCCGCTGTCCGTCGCCTTCCCGCGCGAGCGAGTCGGCGTTCTCGGCCGCGGTCCGCGCGCCGGTCGTGTCGCCGGTGGCAAGCAGGCTCACTCGCAGACTGCGCAAACTGCGCTCGTGCCACAGCCGGACGCCAAGCTCGCGCCAGATCCGGACCGCGTCCCTCAGGTAGCGCGCGGCCAGGTGGTGCCGGGCCCGGCGTTGCTGCACGATGCCGATGTCGTGCAGCGCCCTCGCCTCGCCGTGGCGGTCCCGGTAGGTCCGGAATCCGGCGAGGCTGTCCTCGAACAGCTTCCGCGCGTCCACACACCGGCCCAGGGCGAGGCAGAGCCGGCCGAGATCACCGAGCACGAAGGCCGCGTTGTGCGTGTCTCCCAGAGCTTCGAACGTCGTCCGCGACTCGATCAGCCGGGTCTCCGCGTCCAGGTAGCGCCCGTCGTACCGGTCGCAGACCCCGATCCAGCGCAGCGCCAGCGCGAGGTTGCGCCGGTCGGCGTGCGCACGGAATGCGGTCAGCGCCGGCGCGAGGTGCTCGCGGGCGTCCTCCTGCCGGCGCAGATCGAGGTACGCCGCCCCGATGGTCAACCGCGCCAGCGCCACCCCGTGGTCGTCCCCCAGTCGCTCGAACCGGGTCCGCGCATCGCCGAGCGCGGACAGCGCACAGTGCGGCCGGCCGAGCGCGCGGTACGTCATCCCGGTCTGCAGCCGGACCTCCGCCGCACCGGCCTCGTCGCACGTGGCCCGGAACGCCTTGCCTGCTTGCTCGAGCAGCTCGAGCGAACCACCGAAGTCGTCGTGGATCCGGGCCAGCTCGGCCAACTGGAGCGACATCCAGCCGATCGCGCGGTTGTTCCCGAGCCGGTGCGCGGCTCCGAGCGCCGCTTCGTGGGTACGCCGCCAGTCGTCGTACTGCGCGCGGGTGTCGAGGAATGGGGTCAGCGTCGACGCGAGCTCGCAGGCCGCGTCCGCGAGACCGGCCGCGGCGGCCTGGTCGACGATCGAGACCAGCACGGTCCGTTCGGACTCCAGCCAGGCCAGGGGATCCGGCGGCGCGACGCCGTGCGTTCGCGTCGGGGCCGGCCTGATCGGACCGAACTCCAGGCTGCGCAGCGCCGCGGTCGCACGGGACAGCGCGGAGTTGCTCGCGCGCTCGAGCACGCCGGCCCGGGACGTGTCCGACTCCTCGGTGAGGGCACGTTCCCTGGCATACAGGCGGACGAGGTCGTGCAGCCGGTACCTCGGTGGCCCGTCCGCGTGGACCTGTTCGAGCAACTGCGCATCGACGAGCTGGTCGAGGATGTGCTCGCTGTCGCGGGTCTCCTCGTCCAGGACGGAGGCAGCGAGCCAGGACGGAAACTGCGGCGCGTCGAGCAGGCCGAGGCGGCGGAACGCCTTGCGGGCCGCGGGTCTCAGGTCCTGGACGCTCGACGCGAGACTGGCCCGGACGGCGAGGTCGCCGAGCCGGAGCTCGTCCAGCCGGCGCCGCTCGTCGGCCAGCCGGGCTTCCAGTTGACGGAGCGCCCAGTCGGGCCGGATGGCGAGGCGGGCGGCCGCGATCCGGACCGCGAGCGGGAGCAGCCCACACAGCTCGACGATCCGCGCGGCCGTCCGCGGCTCGGCGGCGACCCGATCCCGGCCGGCGACCCGGGCCAGCAGCTCGAGCGCCTGCTCGTGGTCGAACCGCTCGAGGTCGATCAGCCGCGAACCCTCCAGACCGCCGAGCGGGGTGCGGCCGGTGATCAGGACCAGGCAGCCGCGAGCGGCAGGGATGAGCAGACGCACCTGCTCCGCGCTGCTCGCGTTGTCCAGCAGGACGAGCAGCCGCGAGTCCGCGACCAGACTCCGGAACAGCGTGGCCCGCTCCTCCGGCCGGTCCGGGATCGCTTCCGCGGCCGTGCCGAGCGCCCGGAGGAATCCGGCGAGTACGTCGCCCGCGTCGAGCGACACCGCTTCGGCACCGCGCAGATCGACGTACAACTGGCCGTCCGGATAGGCACCGCGGAGGCGATGCGCGGCGCAGATGGCGAGCGCGGTCTTGCCGATGCCGGCCGGTCCGGAGATCGCGAGCACCGGCGTGACGCCCGCGTCGGTGCCGGCCGACTCCTCGTCGGCCAGGTCCTGGATCCACGCCAGTTGCTTGTCGCGACCGGTGAAGTCGGCGATCGCGGCGGGCAGCTGGGCGGGGGCGGTCGTCCTGTTTGCGGGCTCGGGATCGGTGCGTTCCGGGGTCCGCTCGAGCGACGGATCCGCGGCCAGCACGGCCGCGTGCAGTTCGGCGAGCCGTGGACTCGGCTCGACCCCGAGCTCGTCGACCAGGGCGGCGCGGGTCCGGCGGTACACCTCCAGCGCCGACGACTGCTGCCCCGCCCGGTACAACGCGATCATCACCAGCTCCTGCAGCCGTTCCCGGAGCGGGTACTGCGCCGCGAGGTCGCGCAACTCCGCGATCATCGCGCTGCCCCGGCCGGCCGCCAGCTCGGCCGTCCCCAGATCCTCGAACGCGACCAGGCGCCGCTCGGTCAGCCGGTCCGCCTCGGCCCGCAGTACGGCGACGTCGTCGAGCCCCGCGTACGCCGGGCCGTCCCACAACGCCAGCGCCTCCCGGATCGTCGCGGCCGCCCGCTCGTCCTCCCCGGCCCGTGCCGAGGCGCCGGCCTCGTCGAGCATCGACTCGAAGGTCTCCGCGTCGAGCTCTCCCCGCTGGAGCCGGAGCCGGTACGTCGCCTGCTCACAGGCGATCCTGGTCGGATCGCCGAGCAACCGGCGCAGCCGGTGCACGTGGACATGCAACCGCTGGCGCGCGTTCGGCACCGGCTTGTCGCCCCAGAGCGCGTCGATCAACTCGTCGAACGGCACCGGCGCGTTCGGCCGAGCCAGCAGGCACCCCAGCAACACCCGCAACGTTGGAGCCGCCAACGACGGCCTCGTCCCGTCCACCTCTACGTGAATCGGCCCCAGCACAAAGAACCGCACAGGTTCTCCCCCCGACTCCCCCGACCACTCCCGGCATCGACGCGTCCTTGACCAGGATGTTAACCACTCAGGGGTTCACTGCGTATCGGCCAGCTCACACTCAGCAACCGGACATGTCCGGTTAGATCCTTCAAATGGCCGGCGGGAGTGGGGTTGTCAGTTGGCCGGGCGGTAGTAGAGGGCGACTGCGCCGTCGTCGAAGGGGGTGGCGCTGATCAGTTCCAGGGGCGTGTTCGTGTCGAGTTCGTCGTACCAGGCGGCGCCGGGTGAGTACGACGGGTAGACGAAGAAGCGGTACTCATCGACGAGCCCAAGTCGGACCAGCGTCCGGGCCAGGCGGGCACCACCGGACAAGTGGATGTCCTTGCCGGGCTGCGACTTGAGGTCCTCGACGAACGCCCGGAGGTCCTCGTCCTTCGACACCACCACGGGCTCGGCGTTGTGCCACTCCAGCGTCAGCCCCGGATCACCGGTGAACACGAACTTCTGGTAGGAATGCATCCTCTCGGCCATGCTCCGCTGCGACTCGCCGGCACCCTCCTCGTCACCGGCGGTCGGCCAGTACTCGAACATCTCCGCGGCCGTCACCCGCCCGACCAGGATGGTGTCGAAGGTGGCGTAGCCACGGTCGATCTCCTGGTAGTGGTCCTCGCTCAGGCCGGTGACGAACTGGTCCGGATCGTCCAGCCGTCCGTTGAGCGTGGTCATCATCGCCAGCACCACTTTGCGCACCTGGGCCTCCCGATCTCGTCCGGTGTCGGTCGGACGGTACGCCGGCCCGCGGCCTCAGGTCTTGTACAGAAGGGACAACTGCCCGGCCGTCCCGGTCCGCAGCGCGGTGGCGGTGTGTCCGATGAACCGCTCCAGCGAGCGCGCCAGATGCGGCTGGTCGTAGTACCCGAGATCGTGGCCGACGTCCGCGATCGGCGACCCGGCCCGGATCAGCGCCGCGGCGGCCCGGGCCCGCTCGATCTGCCGGACCGTGCCCGGCGTCATCCCGATCACCTGCGCGAAGTGGCGGCGTACGGTCCGCGCGGTCACGTCGGGCTGCCATCCCCGCAGTACGTCGGCCACCAGCGGATCGCGGACGACGACTCCGGCCCGCACCAGGCGTCGCACCAGGTCCTCGGCGTCGTCGTACTCCGGTAGCGGCAGGGTGTGCCCGAGGATCCGCACCGACCGCCGGGACACGTCCGCGAACTCGGCGCCGTCGTCCACGAGCCGCCCGATCGGCAGCGCCGCCAAGGTCGTCCCGAGCGTCAACCGGATCCCGACGAACTCCGTCTCCGTCGGCACCGGTGCGGTCGTCGCCGCGGTCTCCGGCCCCTGCACCGCGACCCGCCAGGCCCGTCCCTCCCGCCAGGCGACCAGCGTCCAGTGCGCGGTCGCGATCGACGTCATCCGGTCGACCCCGTCACTCCGTCCCCGCCACACCCGCTCGACGTACGCCGACCCCGAATCCCGCTCGTCGAATTCGATACCCACAGTCCAGACCCTCGCACACGCCGGGTCCGGCAGCGATCCGTCACGCCTCACCCGCGGTGGGTGAACCGCGCGCGGGACGACGGATCTAGCGTCGGACGGGCTGGATCGATCCCGACGACAGGAGGAGCGATGGTCCAGGAACCGGGAAGGACCCAGCAGGTCTCCGGCTGGGCGATCGGCGGGCTGACCTTCGCGGCGACCATGATGATCATGATCGGCCTGTTCCAGGTGATCACCGGCCTGGTGGCGATCATCGACGACCAGTTCTTCGTGGTTGCCCGGGGCTACACCTTCGACCTCGACACCACCGTCTGGGGCTGGATCCACCTCGTCCTCGGCGTGCTGCTGATCGTGGTCGGGTCCGGCCTGCTGCGGCGGACCACCTGGGCCGGTGTCACCGCGCTGTTCCTGACGGTGCTGAGCGCCGTGGACAACTTCTTCTTCATCCCGTACTACCCGTTCTGGTCGTTGCTCGTGATCGCGCTCGACGTCTGGGTGATCTGGGCGCTGACCCGGCCGGGTGCCATCCGGACCTGAGATGCCGGGCGCCCATGGTCCGCCTCGGTGACCTCGGCCGGATCGCAGCGGCCTGGGCCGGCGCGGTCCCGGCGCTCGCCCTCGCGGACGCGATCCTGCCCGGGCTGCGGTTCGGTTCGTTCGGTCAGCTGCTGGTGGCGGCCGCCGCCACACTGGTGGTCGGTGCGCTCGTTCGTCCGGTGCTCGTCGTCGCGAGTGCGGCGATCGGCTGGCCGGCGGTCCTGGTGCTCGCGGTCGCCGGGCAGGCCGTCGTACTGGCGCTGGCCCTGCTCGTCCTACCGGGCGTGGAGACCACCTCGTTCACCGCCGTACTCGCCGCCTCGTGGATCGCCGCCGCGGGCGGGACGATCCTCGCCTGGCTGGTCACCTCGGGGACGTCGGAGGCGTTCACGGCCGCGCTCGTCCGCCGGGCCCGGCGGCAGCGGACCAGGGTCGACGACCCGGACGTGCCCGGGGTGATCTTCGTCCAGCTGGACGGCGTGCCCTACCCGGTGATGCGGTGGGCGGTGATGGCGTCCACCCTGCCGACGCTGAGCCGGTGGGTACGGCGGGATGCTCACCGGCTGGTGGAGTGGACGCCCCGGCTCCCGGCGACCACCCCGGCGAGCCAGCTCGGCATCCTGCACGGCCGGATCGACGTCGTCCCGGCGTTCCGCTGGTACGACCGTGAGCTCGGCCGGGTGCTGGTGGCCAACCGGCGTCCCGACGCGGTGGTCATCGAGAAGCGTGCCTCGGACGGACGCGGACTGCTGGCCGGCGGCGGGGTGAGCGTGTCCAACCTCTTCAGCGGCGACGCGGCCCGCTCCCTGCTCACGATGAGCCGGTTCGAGTTGCGTCGCGGTTCGGCCGACACCCGGCGCCGGGTCGCGTGGTACCTGGTGCGTCCCGACGGGTTCGCGGCCAGCCTGTACGGCGCGACCGCCGAGATCGTCCGGGAGCGGTTCCAGGCGCGGCGCCAGCATCGCCTCGACATCCAGCCGCGCGTCCACCGCGGCTGGGTCTTCGCGGTGCTCCGGGCCGTCACGAACGTCGTACTGCGCGATCTCAACACCGCGCTGGTGGCGGAGGAGATTACCCGGGGCACCCATGTCGTGTACGTCGACTACGTGGACTACGACGAGGTGGCTCACCACGCGGGGGTGCTGCGGCCGGAGTCGGTCGCCACGCTCGGTCGGCTCGACCGCGCGCTCGCCTGCCTGGAGTCGGTCGCGGCGCACTCAGTCCGGCAATACCGGTTCGTCGTGCTGTCGGACCACGGTCAGTCGCAGGGAACGACGTTCGCGGACCGGTACGGCGTCGATCTGTCCGGCCTCTGTGCACAGCTGACCTCCGCCGACGTGGCCGCGGTCGAGGAGCCGGTCGAGAGCTGGGGCCGGCTGCAAGGCCTGCTGGACGACCTCGCCGAGGGTGACGGTGCCGGGGCGCGGGTCGCCCACGGTGCCGCCTCCCGCGTGCGCAAGCGGACGGACACCGCTGCGGAGACGGTGTCCGAGTTGGTCGTCCTCGGCTCGGGCAACCTCGGGCTGATCTGTGTCCCCGGTCCCCGGCGGCTGACCCTCGAGGAGATCGACGACCGCTGGCCGGCCCTGGTCCCGGGACTCGTGGACCACGACGGCATCGGGTTCGTGGGCGTCCTGAGTGCGGAACACGGTCCGCTGGCCGTCGGGGCGGCCGGCGTCCACCGGCTCACCGACGGCACGGTGACCGGCGACGATCCGCTCGCGCCGTACGGGACGCAGGCTCCGGCCGACGTACTGCGTGCCGTTTCGATGCGCGAGGCACCGGATCTCTATGTGAACAGCACGGTCGATCCGGACACCGGCGAGGTCGCCGCATTCGAAGGCCTGGTCGGATGCCATGGCGGACTGGGCGGCTGGCAGGACCGGGCGTTGCTGTTGGCACCGTCGGACCTTCCGTTGCCGGACGCACCGATCCGGGGTGCCGACCAACTGCATCGCGTGCTCGCCGGCTATCTCGAGCAGCTGGGGCTGCGCGCACCGACTACAACACCCGATTCAAGCGTGCGCACCGTGACGGATCGCACCGAGACCACCTAGTCTCGAATGGAGGACAGGCAGGCCGGGAGGGTTCTACAGGGCGCGCGCCGGGCGGGAGGGCCGACACGTGACGATCCCGCGGCCACAGCAGTCGCGCGGGAGAACTGGGCAGCGCCGGGTCACCAGTCAGGCCCCGCAGCCGCCCCAGTCCCTCGTGCCCCGAGACCGGCTGCGGACGGCGCTGGACCGCGGCGCCCGCAGTCCGCTGACCCTGCTGATCGCCCCCGCGGGAACGGGGAAGACGGTGCTGCTCTCGGACTGGGTGGCGCGTCGCGCGGCCGCGGGCGAGCCGACGGTGTGGGTGACCGGACAGGAACCCGAGGCGCTGGAAGAGCTGCTCCACCAGGTGGTTGCCGCGGCGAACGGACCCGACACCGAGGTAGTGCCGGCCGCGGCGCCGTCCGCACCTGAGGAGCCGGCCGGTCCGCCGGTGCCAGTCGTGATCGACGACGCTCACCTGCTGCCCGCGAGGGTGCTGGCGACGCTGACCGAGATTCTGCACACCGCGCCGGAGGCGGTGCGGTTGCTGGTGGCGAGCAGATTCGACCTGCCGCTGCCGGCCGCGGAGCTCGAGTTGCGCGGTCTGGCGTCCACGTTGCGAGCCCGGGACCTGCGGTTCAAGGACGCCGAGGTGGCCGCACTCGTGCACGCCCATGCCGGGTCGGCGACCGACCGCGACGTCCAGTTGCTGCAGCAGCGAACGGCGGGCTGGGCCGCGGCCCTCGTCCTGGCGGCCAGGACTCTGGCCACGTCGGCCGGCTCGGGACTGACCGGGGCGCCGGTCCTCACCGAACAACCCGTGCTCGACCTCCTGCTCGGCGAGACCTTCCGGACGCTCGACCGGCGAGTGCAGGACGTTCTGCTGAGCACGTTCCGGTCCACTCCGTTGACCGGGCAACGCGCCCGGGTGCTGAGCGGCGATGCCGACGCCGGCACTCTGCTCGCCGACCTGGCCAGCAGCGGCCTGCTCGTGACCGCGTACGCCGGAGAGCCCGGTGGCGAGCCCGTGTACCGCTACCACCCGTTGCTGATCGAGCTGCTCAGACGGCGCGTCATGTCCGACAGCGAGGGCGGCCACCTGGTCACCGCGGCACACCACCGCGCGGCGACGTACCACGAGAACCGGGGCCAGGGCGGCGCCGCCCTCCGCGACGCGCTCGGCGCGGACGACCCGGCGCTGGTGGCGAGGGTGCTGCTCAGCTACGGCCCCGGTGTGCTGTGCAGCGGTGACCTGAGTCTGGTCGTGGATGCGTTCGAGGTGCTGCCCGACGGCTACCTCGACGACCATCCGTACCTGCTCGGCGTGCGCGGCCTGCTGCGACGGCTGACCGGTGACCTGACGGGCGCGGTCATGGATGCCGCCTCCGCCGAGGCAACCCACCTGGCCGCCCCGGCAAGCCGGGACACCGGCAACACCTCGCCGCACGACGCGCTGCAGGTCGACCTGCTGATCCTGAGACTGTGGCAGTCCCGCTTCGGCTGGTACGACGTCCACGAGGCGATCGACCGGTCGAGGTCGGTCGTCCTGAACACCCTGGCGACCGACGGCCGGCGGCAGGTCGTCGTCAGTCCGGACCGGTTGTCGTGGCTGCTGATCGAGCTCGCCGCCGCCGAAACCTGGGCCGGCGAACTCGACGACGCCCTCGGCCACCTCGACGAGGCACTCGTCACGGCCCGGATGTCCGGGCACGCACACCTCCTCGCCGGTGGACTGGCACACCGGGCCGTCCTGCACTATCTCCGCGGTGCGACCCGGACCGCCGCGAAGGCGGCCCAAGCCGCGCTCGAGTCGGCAGGCGCGGACAGCCTGGCCGAGGAGTACGCCGTACGGGCGCATGCCATCCTGGGCCTCGCCGCCTGGTGTCGGCTCGATCTCCCGGCGGCCGAGCGCTGGCAGCGGCTGGTTGAGGCGGCCGGCGCCGCGGGCTCCGACTCGGTCGTCGCCGCCCTGCGGCTCATCCTGCGCGTCCTCGTCCTGACCGAGAACGGCCAGTTGGACGAAGCCCGGAGCGAACTGACCACCGACCCCGCGACGATTGGTCCGCTCCCGCAGTTCCTGATCCGCGACCTGACGCTGCTGCGGCTGTGGGTCGCGATCCTCGTCGGTGACCGCAGTACCGTCGACAGTGAACTGCTCAAGCTCGACGACACCGGCTCCGGCCCGGACGCCGAGGTGGTCCGCGCGCTCAGCTCGGTGGTTCTCGGCGACGACAAGGCGACCCTCCACGCCGTGGACGCCGCGCTCGCCAAGCCGGGCATCCACCCGATCCTGGTCGCCTCCGCGACCGCCTTCGAGGCAGTCCTGTACCTGCGCCTCGGGGACGAGTTCGCTGCCGACCAAGCCTTGGTCGACGGGCTGAACCTGGTGGCGCCGCAGCGATCGCTGCAGGCGCTCACGGCCGCCGGCCGGGAGCCCGAGTTCGTGGACCTGCTCCGACGGCACACCCGGGCACCGGGCGCACATCCGTTCGCGGCGGCCGCACTCGACAGCATCACCGGCTACCACCCCGGCTGGGGCGACGCGGGCGGCCGGACGCTGCTCGAGCGGACCCGGCGGTCCGATCCGGTGCCGTCTCCACGGCAACTGGACGCGGTGATCAACGGCGCCAGGATCCGGCTCACCGCACGCGAGGCCGATGTGCTCGACCAACTCGCCCTGGGCAGCTCCTACACCGAGATCGCCCAGGCACTCTTCATCACCGAGAACACCGTCAAGACCCACCTGATGTCGCTGTACCGCAAGCTCGGCGTCGACAAGCGCTCGGCCGCGCTGCGGGTGGCCCGCGGCGTCGACCTCCTGTAGTCGCGCCCAGACGCTGGGTACGGCAGGACGGCGGTACGGCGGGACGGCTCACCTGCGGCGGGTGATCCAGACGCGGGACGTCGGGCGAACACTGAACTGCAGTGAGCCGGGCGGCCCAGCCCGGCCGCCGCGCGACGGAGGCCGACCGGATGGCGAACCTGCTGAACGGGCGACCTGTCGTGCCGCGCGGCCTGGTGGTGCTGGTCGGCCTCGCCGCCACGGTGATCGTGCTCGCCGGCCTGCGGGCGGCGGCGGGCCTGGTCGGGCCGATCTTCCTCGCGCTCGTGCTGACGATCGTCGTCCACCCCGTCCGTGGCCGGATGACGCGGATGGGACTGCCCGGGTGGGCCGCGACCCTGATCTGTCTGGTCGTGGTCTACGCGCTCGTTCTGGGCCTGACCCTCGCCCTCGTGATCGCGACCGCCCGGTTCGCCACGCTGATCCCGCAGTACGAGGAGAAGTTCGACGACCTGGTCGGCGACGTCGTCGCCCGGCTCGCGTCGGCCGGGGTGGGCGACGGCGAGATCCGGTCGCTGGTGGACGCGATCGACTTCGGCCGGCTGGCCGGCTTCTTCGCCTCGCTGCTCGGCGGCGTGGTCGAGATCCTGTCCAGCCTGGTGTTCGTGCTGACGCTGCTGCTGTTCCTGACGGTGGACGCCGGGACGTTTCCGAAGCTGCTGGCGAGTGCCGACCCGTCGCGCGCCCCCCTCGTCTCCGGGCTCCGGTCGTTCGCGATCGGCACTCGCACCTACCTGGTCGTCTCGACCGTGTTCGGCCTGATCGTCGCGGTCATCGACACCGTCGTCCTGGCGCTGCTCGACATCCCGGTGCCGTTGCTGTGGGGGCTGCTGGCCTTCATCACCAACTACATCCCGAACGTCGGGTTCGTGATCGGGCTCGTTCCGCCCGCGGTCCTGGGCCTCCTCGAAGGCGGCTGGACGACGGGCCTGGCGGTGATCGTGCTGTACAGCCTGATCAACGTGGTGATCCAGAGCATCATCCAGCCGAAGTTCGTCGGCGACGCGGTCGGGCTGTCGACCACGCTGACATTCCTCTCGCTGGTGGTCTGGTCCTGGGTGCTCGGACCGGTCGGCGCGCTGCTCGCCATCCCGTTCAGCCTGTTGGTGCGGTCGCTGCTGGTGGACGTCGATCCGCGGTCGCAATGGCTCACTCCCCTGCTGTCCAACCGGCCGCAGCCCGTCGAGCCCACCGCCGTACCGGCCGGGACGCAGGAGAACTGACGGCACACGGGTGCGCCGCACCCGATCGGGCGAGTACGGCGCACGTCTCCGGAAATCCGGGGTCAGGCAAGGTCCAGCGTGGTCACTCCGCGAAGACCTCGCGCAGCTTGGCCTCCTGGTCGGCCGAGAGGTTCGTGTGGATCAGTTCGGCCTGCTGACCCGCGAACGCCTCGTGGACCTTGTCCAGTACGGCGTCGCTCGTCATCGCGAACAGCGCCGACGTCCCGGGGGTGACCTGCGAGCGGACCGACTTGATGAAGTCGTCGTCGATCCCGACGTCACCGAGCGACCCGGACAGCGCGCCGGCCGCCGCACCGATCGCTGCCCCCAGCAACGGGATGAAGAAGATCAGGCCGAACAGCATCCCCCAGAACGCCCCGCCGAGCGCGCCGGCGCCGATCAGGTTGTTCAGCTGCCGGGTCTTCGGCTTCTTCGCCCCCTCGGGCCAGGTCACGACCGCGGCGTCGTGGACCTTGATCAGCTCCTCCTTCTGCAGCATCACCATCGTCTGCTCGGCTTGCTCCGCTCCTTGCGCGGTCGGGAACTTCCACACCGTCAACGTGGCCACGAAACGCTCCTTCCAGTCCGGTCGAGGGGCTCGGTCGCAGTCAACGCGGGACGGGTCGGACCGGCATCCCCCGGAGCAGGTGAAGGCGGCCGTCCCCGGGCTGCCGATACTGGCGGCACGTCCCGGCGCCGGCGGTCCAAGGAGGAAGGCGTGAGCGGTCCTCGTTCCGGCGCACGATCCGCGGTCCGCTGGCTGAGGTCCGTACGGCCGCGGCGCCGGCACCTGCGCGCGGACGCCGTCGCCGGACTGCCCGGTGCGATCAGCAGCGTGCCGGACGGGATGGCGTCCGCCGTTCTGGTCGGCGTCAGCCCGATCCACGGTCTGTACGCGAGTTTCGCCGGCCCGCTGGCCGGCGGGCTGACCGCGAGCACCCGGCTGATGGTGATCACCACCACGACGGCCGCGGCCCTCGCCGCGGGCTCCGCGTTGGAAGGGGTCGACCCGGCTGACCGGGAACAGGCCTTGTTCCTACTGACGGCCATCGCGGGGGTCGCGATGATCCTGGCCGGAATGGCGCGGCTCGGCCGCTACACCCGGTTCGTCTCGCACTCGGTCATGATCGGCTTCCTCACCGGCATCGCGGTGAACATCCTGTTCGGCCAGCTCACCGACCTGACCGGCGCCGAGGCCAGTGGCCCGTTCGCGCTCGCCAAGGCGGCGGACGTCGTCCTGAACCCGTCCCGGATCGACGTCGCCTCGCTGCTGGCAGGGCTGGCCGCGCTCGGCATCCTGGTCGCACTGTCGCGCACCAGGCTCGCCGCGGTGAGCTCGCTGGTCGCGCTGGTCGTGCCGACCGTCGGTCTGCTGATCGCCGGTGTCGACACGGTCGCCCTCGTCCGCGACGCGGGCGACATTCCGCGCGGCGTCCCGGTGCCCCAGATCCCGGATCTCGACCAGCTGTCGCTGAACCTGATCACCGGTGCGCTCGCGGTCGCGGCCATCGTGCTCGTGCAGGGCAGTGGCGTCGCCGAGGCCGCGCCGAACCGCGACGGAACCCCGTCGAACCCGAACCAGGACTTCGTCGCCCAGGGCATCGGCAACGTGGCCGCCGGGTTCTTCCGCGGCCAGCCGGTCGGCGGATCGGTCGGCCAGACCGCGCTCAACGTCGCGGCCGGAGGCCGGACCCGGTGGGCGGCGATCTGGTCGGGTGTCTGGATGCTCGTCATCCTGGTCGCCTTCTCCGGCGTGGTCGGTCTGGTCGCCATGCCGACCCTGGCCGCGATCCTGATGTTCGCAGCCGCCGGGTCACTGCGGTTCGGTCAGCTGGCGACGATCTGGCGGACCGGTCCGACCTCGCGGATCGCGGTCGTCACGACCTTCCTCGCGACCCTCTTCCTGCCGGTCCAGGCCGCCGTCGGCATCGGGGTCGCGCTGTCGCTGCTGCTGCAGCTCAACCAGGAGGCGATGGACCTCAAGGTCGTCCGGCTCACGCCGGCCGGCGACGGGCGGTGGGTCGAAGAGTCGCCGCCGAAGACCCTGCCCAGCGGCCGTGCGATCGTCCTCGACGTGTACGGGAGCCTGCTGTACGCCGGCTCCCGGACACTACGGGTCCGCCTCCCCGAGCCGACGGGCTCACGGTCGCCCGCCGTCGTACTGCGGCTGCGCGGCCGGACCTCGCTCGGCGCGACGTTCGTCAAGGTCGTGGCCGACTACGCCGCGGCCCTGGACGCGGTCGGCGGTCGCCTCTACCTCAGTGGCGTCGATCATGAGGTCGCCGAGCTGCTCCGGCGTACCGGTCTGCTCGAGCTCTCCGCGCCGGTCGGGATCGTGGAGGCCACCGAACTCGTCGGCGAGTCGACCGAGCACGCACTCCGCGAGGCCGACACCTGGGCGATCAGGCGTCGACCGGAGGCCACGGAGGCAGACAGCTGAGCGTCAGCTGATCCGGTGCTCGCGGGCGGCGTCGACCGCGTCGCCGACCGTGCGGAAGACCTGGGTGGTCCCGCTGCCGGGATCAGCCTGGTGCAGCAGGTCGCGGACCTGGCCGACATCGCGGGCGATCACCAGCGTCACGCCGTCGCGAGAGAGGTCCCGGGACAGGTCGGCGAGCATCCGGGCGGCCGTCACGTCGACGAAGGGCACGGTCTCCGCGTCCAGCACCACGACCCGGACAGGATGCCGCGCGACGAGCGCCCGTACTTGTTCGCGGACCCGGTCGGCGTTCGCGAAGAACAGCCCGCTCTCCACCCGGACCACCACGATCCCCGGCTCGGTGGACGCATCCGGGTGCCGGGCCCGGTCGGCCCAGACACCGCCGGACCGGCCGAGCACCGCCAGGTTGGGCCGGGACGTCCGGTAGAGCAGAAGCAGCATCGACACCGCGATGCCGATGAAGAGCCCGGGCAACGTGTCGAACAGCAGTACGCCGACGAGCGCGGCGATCGCGGCGGTGAAGTCGGCCCGCGCGGCGATCCCGTAGATCGACCCGAGCCGGCGCGTCCATACGCGGTACAGGCCGGTCAGCGACCGGACGTCGACCAGCTCGATGACCGCGGCGATCACGACCGCACCGAGGGTCGCCTCGGGAAGCTGCTCGAACAGGCCGGTGAGGAAGAGCAGCGTGACCACCGTGAGCCCGGCGACGACGAGACCCGAGACCTGCGTACGCGCTCCGGCGCCGCCGTTGACGGCGGTCTTGGACAGGCTGCCGTTCACGACCATCCCCGAGGACAGGCCGGCGCCGAGGTTGGCCGCGCCCAGCCCGATCAGCTCCCGGTCCGGCGTGATGTCGTACCCCGCCCTGGACGCGTAGGTCTTGGCCGCACCGAGCCCCTCGGCGAACCCGACCAACGTGATCCCGACCGCCCCGGCGACCAGCGCGAGGTAGTCACTCGCACCGACGTCCGGCAGACCGAACGCCGGCAGGCCGCCGTCGATGTTCCCGACCACCTCGACGCCCTTGTCCTCCAGGCCGAGTACGACGACGGCGACGACGCCCGCGGCGACGGCGACCAGCGAGGCCGGTAGCAGGGGAACGTACCGCTGCATCGCCAGCACGACGGCCAGCGACGCCAGGCCGACGCCGAGGGTCCAGCCGTTCGTCTCGCCCAGCTCGGTGACCAGGTGCCAGAGCTTCTCGAAGAAGTTCCCCTCGCCACCCTCGACCCCGAACAGCTTCGGCAACTGGCCGGCGATGATGGTCAAGGCCAGCCCGACGATGAACCCCTTGAGCACCGGCTCGGAGATGAACCCGGCCAGGAAGCCCAGCCGCAGCAGCCCGGCGAGTACGGCGACCACACCGGTCACCAGGGCGAGCGCGACCGTCAGCTGAGCAGGATCGGCGTCCCGCTGTCCGAGGCCGGCGACGGTGGCCGCCGACAGGGCCGCGGTGGCCGACATCGGCCCGACCACCAGGTGACGCGAGCTACCGAACGCCGCGTACAGGATCAGCGCGGCCGGCGCGGCGTACAGGCCGACCACCGGCGAGACGCCCGCGATGGACGCATAGGCGAGGCTCTCCGGCACGAGGACCGCCCAGACGGTCAGGCCGGCGACGACGTCCGCCCGGATCCACCGGGGGCGGTAGCCGCGCAGAGACCGGAACACGATCGAGGTCAGCACGCGTCTCCTCCGGTCCACCGTCGGCTGTTCCGAGAGTCGCGGAACCCGGTGGCCCCGAACTCACCCAGGCCGGGTGACGTTCTCGCGGAGCGTTGCCATGGGCCGTGCCGAGGTGGCTTCATCCACGGTGGATGACGCGCCGTACGAACGGTCCGCCGAGGCTTCTCGGTATGGCCGCCGACGATTTCCCGATCCACCTCGACCGCTACCACCTGCCCGAGCCGGAGTGGACGTACCCGAACGCCCGGATCAGCACGTACGCCGTCGACTCCGAGCCCGACTTCCCGCCGCCGCGCGAGGCTCCCGAGCACGCGCCCAACATCCTCCTGGTGCTCCTCGACGACGTCGGGTTCGGCTGGCCGAGTGTGAACGGCGGCCTGGTCCGGATGCCGACCGCCGAGCGGCTCCGGGACCGCGGGCTGTTCTACAACCAATTCCACACCACCGCGCTGTGCTCGCCGACCCGCGCGGCACTGCTGACCGGCCGCAACCACCACACGGTCGCCACCGGTGTCATCCAGGAGATGGCCACCGGCTACCCCGGCTACAGCGGCATCATCCCGAAGAGCTGCGCCACGATGGGCGAGTTGCTGAAGCAGGCCGGCTACACGTGCGGCTGGTGGGGCAAGAACCACAACGTGCCCGACAACCAGACGAGCTCGGCGGGACCGTTCGACAACTGGCCGACGAGCCAGGGCTTCGACTACTTCTACGGTTTCATCTCCGGGGAGACCGACCAGTTCTTCCCGTCGCTGATCCGCGGCACCACGCCGGTCGAGGCACCGGCCCGGCCGGAGGACGGCTATCAGCTGACCCGGGACCTCGCCGACGACTGCATCTCCTGGGTCCGCGAACAGAAGGCGATCGCGGAGCACCGCCCGGTCTTCGCCTACTTCTCGACCGGCGCCGCGCACGCACCGCACCAGCCACCGCTCGACTGGCGCGGCCGCAACGCCGGCCGGTTCGACCTCGGGTGGGACGAGTACCGCCGGACCGTGCACGAGAACCAGCTCCGCCTGGGCGTCGTACCCCCCGGGACCCGGCTGACCGAGCGGCCGGAGCAGATCCCGTCCTGGGACAGCCAGCCCGAGGACCACCGCAGGCTTTTCACCCGGCAGGCGGAGAACTTCGCCGACTTCCTGGAGCACACCGACTACGAGGTCGGACGCGTCGTGGACGCGTTCGACGAGCTCGGTGAGCTGGACAACACGATCGTCGTCTACATCCTCGGCGACAACGGCTCCTCCGGCGAGGGATCCCTGGTCGGCACCCCCAACGAGATCATGAGTCTCAACGGTCAGCAGCCGACGATGGCCGAAGCGATCGGCTTCCTCGATCGGTGGGGCCTGCCGGGGACGTCGCCGCACTACGCCGTCGGCTGGGCGCACGCCGGCGACACCCCGTTCCAGTGGACCAAGCAGGTGGCGTCCCACTTCGGCGGCACCCGGAACAGCATGATCGTGTCCTGGCCCGAGCGGATCACCGACCACGGCGCCGTCCGGTCGCAGTTCCACCACGTCATCGACGTCCTGCCGACCCTGCTCGAGATCGTCGGCATCCGCGAACCGGTCTCGGTGAACGGCTCCATCCAGCGCCCGATCGAGGGCACCAGCCTGGCCTACACGTTCGCCACCGAGAACGCGGACGCGCCGAGCCGGCACACCACGCAGTACTTCGAGATGCTGGGCAACCGGGCGATGTACCACGACGGCTGGATCGCGAGCTGCCGGCACGGACGGCTGCCGTGGGAGACCTCCGGCAGTTGGTCGTTCGACGACGACCAGTGGGAGCTCTACCATCTCGTCGACGACTTCAGCCAGGCGGTCGACCTGGCCGCGCAGGAGCCGAAGAAGCTGCGGGAACTGCAGGACATGTTCCTTGCCGAGGCCGCGAAGTACGACGTCCTCCCGCTCGACGACCGCTTCGCCGAGCGCCTCGACGTCACCTTGCGCCCGAGCTTCTTCTTCGGCCGCAAGGACGTCACCCTGTACCCGGGCATGGTGCGTCAGCCCGAGGGATCGGGTCCGAAGCTCATCGGGGTCCCGTTCCGGATGACCGTGCCGGTCGAGGTCCCGGACGGCGGGGCCGAGGGTGTGCTGTTCGCGGTCGGCGGCGACGCGGCCGGGTTCGCGGTGTTCGTCCAGGACGGCCGGGTCCGCTACCACTACAACTACTTCGGCCTGGAACGCTACGACGCCGCGGCCGGTTCACCGCTGACCGCCGGCAAACACACCGTCGTGCTCGACTTCCGGCCGGACGAACCGGTACCGGGCTGCCCGGCGACCGCGCAACTGTTCGTCGACGACGAGCAGGTCGCCGAGACCCGCGTCACCCGCCAGATCCCGATGCGCTGCGGGACCGAGTGCTTCGACGTCGGCCAGGACAGCCGGTCCCCGGTCTGTGACGCGTACGCCGACCGCGGCCTGTTCCCGTTCACCGGCACGATCGCATCGGTGCGCTTCGAGTTCGGCGACTTCACCGAGCCGTCGGGGATGGACCGGCTCGAGCTCGCCACCCGGATGGACTGACCGGAACGCCCGGTCCGCTGGCTAGAAACGCCCGGTCCGCTGACTAGAGCAGCCGCGGGAACGAGAGGAGCACCCCGCCGAGAACCAGCAGCCCCGCGCCGGCCAGGGTCAGCAGGAGCCAGGACACCCGGTTGCTGCGCACGCGTCCGGAGAGCGCGGCGAAGAACAGCACCGTCGCGAAGCCGACCGTGAGGATGGTGTAGTCGTCACTCTGCTGGTTGTTGCGCAGCGCGTCGGAGAACTTCTGGTCGGCCCGTGCGTCCGCCTGCTGGGCCTGCTGCTGCTCGGGGATCACGTACCCCGGCAGGTCGAACGGCGTCTCGGCAGCGTCCGCGTTCTGCAGCGGCCGGGACGCGAGCCACTCGCGGAAGGCTGTCGCCAACGGTTCGGGGAACCGGGCGGCGAGGAAGGCGGACAGCTCCTGGTCGCCGTCCTGATAGGCCTGCAGCCACTGGGTGAACAGCGAGACCTGGACGGACAGCTTCCGGTCGGCCGTGCCCTCCAGCTTGACGGCCTCGATCCGGGCGGACGACGCCTCCGAGAACGCGATCGACATCGCGCCACCCCACTTCGCGCTCTCGAAACCCGTCCAGGCGGTCAGGATCGCGGTCACCGACAGGACGACGATCGCCAGCAGGTCCCGCCACTCGGTGCGCGACTCGCTGTCAGGCAGCGGGTCTCGGTCCTCCGACGGTTCGGGCGGCATGGTCAGGCCGCCGTCACACGCCGGGTCGCCGCCCGCGCGTGGCTGCGCGGGCGGCACCGGTCAGCAGCATCCAGATCGCGAGTCCCAGGGCCACGTTGATCAACGCGGTCGCGACCTTCGAGGAGGTCGAGCCGGCGGCCGCGAACGGCGCGACGGCAGCGGCGACCGTGGCCAGCGCAAGGATCCAGCCGAAGAAGCGGAGTGGCCCCGGAGCGGTCACCAGCAGCAGGTGCAGAAGCCCGGTGGCCACCACGGCCGCGAAGGCCGAGCAGACGGTGTACGTCGCCGTATCCGCATCTCCCCAGACCCCTTCGCCCTCGGGAGCCAGCACGGGAACGTCGAAGACACCACGCGCGAGCAGGATCCCGACGATGGCGATCAGTGCGGCGACGACGGCCGTCGCCAGCCCACCCGCCCACAGCCGGCCGCTGTCGAGCATGGCACCCGTGTTCGGACCACCTTGCGGGGGCGGCATCGTCATCAGCAAAGCTCCCTCCGTCGGCGCATCGTCCCTCCGAGCCTGGTCGGCACCGGCCGGACGGTCATCACCCTCTGTGGAGGAAGTCGGCCGGGCCGAATCGCCCGACGCTGGAGGCCGGTACCTCACCTTTGTCCACAGGGAGCCAGAGATGACCGAGATGCGGCACGGCAGCGACGCGGTCGACACCTCCGGGTTCGAGTCGCCCGAGGTGACCGGCTGGATCGGCTGGATCATCTTCGCCGGGACCCTGATGCTCATCGACGGGTTCTTCAGCATCATCGCCGGCCTGGTGGCGCTGTTCCGGGACGACTACTACCTGGTCGGGCCCGAGGGGCTGGTGGTCGACATCGACTACACCGCCTGGGGCTGGATCCACCTCGCCATCGGGCTGGTCGTGGTCGCCACCGGGGCCGGGGCGATCGCCGGTCAGACCTGGGCCCGGGTCGTCGGCGTCGTGGTGGTGACGATCAGCGCGGTGGTGAACTTCGCCTTCCTGACAGCTCATCCGTTCTGGACCACGATCGTGATCGCGCTCGACATCTTCGTGATCTACGCACTCGTCGTCCACGGCCGCGAGATCCGAGAGTTTTGACGCGCCGCAGCAGGACCGCGGTGGCAGCGGCGGTGGCGCTGGGCGTGCTGCTCGGGTGCGACGCGTCGCCGCCGGCGGTACCCGACACGGTCACCGGCCGGGTGGACGCCGTACCCGCCGAGACGTTGCAGCAGGACGAGTCGACCGCCGTGTCGGCCGTGGACACGTTCTGGCGTACGCACTTCACCGAATTGACCGGGCGGCCCTACCAGAGTCCGCGGGTGGCCGGCGGTTACACCGGCAACAACGGGCCGAGCTGTGCCGGTCAGCCCTCGGTGCCGTACAACGCGTTCTACTGCCTGCCGGGCGACTTCCTCGCCTGGGACGACAACCTGATGGCGTCCGGGTACAGCCAGATCGGGGACTCGTGGATCTACCTGATCATCGCGCACGAGTGGGGCCATGCGATCCAGGCCCGCCTGTCCGCGGACCGGGTCTCGGTCGCGGCCGAGTTGCAGGCGGACTGCCTGGCCGGCGCCGCGCTGCAGGGCGCGGCCGACGACGGGCTGATCGTGTTCGAGCCCGGTGACAGCGAGGAGATCGGGCAGACGCTGGCGGCGGTCGCCGACGACTACCCGTGGACCGACGAGAGCGACCACGGCAACGCCCGCGAACGGACCGCCGCCTTCAACGCCGGCACCGCCGGTGGTGTCCGCGCCTGCACGTCCTGAGCCTGCGCGCCGACGCTGAACACTGCGGCAGGTCAAGGGGTTCGAGCCTCGTCGCGCCGGGCCTCGCGCGCGGCGAGCGCGGCACCGAGCTGGGCCCCGACGACGGCCGAGGCGACGATGACGAGGGCCAGGATGACCAGCCAGGAGATCAGGGCGATCGCGACCCCGATCACGCCGTACCTGTCGGTGTTGCGCTCGATCAGGTACGGCACGTACGTCGAGCCGACCGCGCTCACGGCCACCTGGGCGACCGCGCTGATCGTGGCCCCGGGCAACAGCAGGTGCCAGGCGACCCGGCGGCTCAGCAACAGCCGGCTCGCCAGCCACCACGCGGGGACGGCCGCGACCAGCTGGCCGGTCAACGTCACCAGCCGGCCGCCTGGCAGGTTGTCGGCGAGGCTGGCGACGTACGCCAGCGCGGCCAGGATGACGAGCAGGACGACAGCGCCCTGGATGCCCGCGATCGTCCGCCGCCGCCCCGTGGCCGGCAGCTTCCACGCCATCTCGTAGGTCCGCTGGATCGACCGCGCGAAACTGCTCGCCGACACCAGCACGGTGAGCACGCTGAGCACGGTCAGGCCACCGGTCGCCGACGGCGGCCGGCCGAAGAGCTGCCGGACGGCGTCCGCGGACGCACCGCTGAGCTCGAACTTGCCGATCAGCCAGTTGCCGATCGCCTGCGAGTCGGAGGTGCTGAGCAAGGTCGCCAGCACGATCAGCAGCGGCACCAGGGCGATGAACGCCTTGCCCGCGATCGTCAACGCGCGGTCGTAGAGCCTGATCTCGAGGGCAGCGACGACGATCCGCCAGAGGATGCTGTTCTCCACCAGCCCACGGGCGCGCCGGACCAGTGGGCGGTCCGCCCAGCTGCCGCTCATGACGTCCGACCCTAGGGCGCTGCGCACACCGCCGTACTCATCCACCGCGGGTGAGGGGCGCCGGAGTCCGGCCGCCGATGCTGGACAGCCTCCGGGTGGAGGCATGCCGTGCACGAGACGACGTCGAGGTGGCGACGCCCGATCATCAGCTTCGCCGGTCTGGTCGTGGCGTACTACGCGGTGCCGAGCGGCATCGCGTCCGACGCGGGCTTCGTCCTCGGCATGCTGTCGACGACGGCCGCGGTCGCGGTCCTCGGCTGGGCCATCGCGGGCCAGGTCCGGCGGCAGCTGCGCGGCGACGAGGACGTCGCACTGCCGAGTCTGGTGATCCTGCTCGAGCTCGTCGTCGTGGTCTTCGCCTACGGCTTCTACGCCCTCGAGCAGTCCCGTCCCGGGCAGGTCGTCGGCCTGGAGACCCGGACGGACGCGCTGTACTTCACCGTCACGACGATGACGACCGTCGGGTACGGCGATGTGCACGCCGACGGCCAGGTCGCGCGGGTGATGGTCCTGGTCCAGATGGCGTTCAACCTCGTGTTCGTCGGCGCGCTCGTGTCGGTGGTGTCCGGCCAGGTCCGGCGCCGCGCGACCCGGCGGGGCTCACCCGGACCGGATGACGACGGCCCGCCGCGGCGGACGCACGGTGATCGCTGAGGCTCGGAGCGGAGGCGGCGATGGGTGAGGCGATCGGTCAGATCCTGCCGCTGGCCGTGGGCGTGGCGCTCAGTCCGGTGCCGATCATCGCGGTCGTACTGATGCTGACCACCCCGAGAGCCGGGTCCAACGGCCTCGCCTTCGTCGTCGGCTGGCTGCTCGGGCTGGCGGTGATCGGCGCGATCGTGCTGGCCGTCGCCGACCCGGCCGGCGCGAGTGAGAACGGCGAGCCGGCGGCCTGGGCGAGCTGGCTCAAGCTGGTGCTCGGCCTGCTGTTGCTGCTGGTGGCGGTCCGGCAGTTCCGCGGCCGGCCGCAGGCCGGCGAGCAGGCGTCGCTGCCGAAGTGGATGTCGGCGATCGACCGCTTCGGTCCGGGGAAGGCTTTCGGCGGCGGCGCTGTCCTGGCCGGGCTCAACCCGAAGAATCTGCTGCTCGCGATCAGCGCCGGCGTGACGGTCGCCCAGACCGGGATCTCCACCGGTCAGCAAGCCGTTGCCTACGGCGTCTTCGCGGTCCTCGGCACGATCGGTGTCGGCGCGCCGGTCGGACTGTACGTCGCGATGGGCCGACGGTCCGCGGAGCTGCTCGGCCGCCTGAAGGACTGGATGGCCGCCCACAACGCCGTCATCATGGCCGTCCTCTGCCTGGTGATCGGGACGAAGCTGATCGGTGACGCGATCACCGGACTGACATGACCACCCGCCGGACGGCGTGACATGGCCGCCGCCTTCCTCTGGGGAGCGCTCGGCGCGTCCGCCCTGCTCGTCGGGGCGCTGATCGCCTATCAACTGGCGCCGTCCCGGCGAGCGATCGCGATCGTGATGGCCGTGGGCACCGGACTGCTGATCGGCTCGGTCTCGTTCGAGCTGATCGACGAAGCCCTCGAGACGCGGACGGTCGCGCCGGTCGCGCTGTTCCTGCTCGTCGGCGCGGGTGCCTTCGCCCTCGGGGACTGGTTGCTGACCCGGCGCGGTGGAGGCGAGCGGAAGGACGCCGGCGGCGCGCAGGCTGCCGGATCTCCGCTGGCGATCGTGCTGGGCTCGGTGCTCGACGGCATCCCGGAGTCGTTCGTGCTCGGGTTGACGGTGCTCCAGGGCGGGGTGAGCGTGTCGCTGCTCGCCGGTGTCCTGCTGTCCAACCTCCCGGAAGGCATGTCGTCGTCGAGCGGTCTCAGGTCGGCCGGCTGGACCGAGCGGAACGTGCTGCTGATGTGGTCGGCGGTGATCGTGGTGGCCGCGCTCTCCGCCGCGGCCGGCTACGTGTTGCTGGATCCGGCGGGCGGGCGCACCGGCGCGCTGGTCCAGGCGTTCGCCGCCGGAGCCCTGCTCGCGATGCTGGCCGACACGCTGCTGCCCGAGGCCTACAAGGTCGAAGGCGTCCTGACCGGTCCGCTCGTCGTGACCGGCTTCGCCGTCTCCATCGCCCTGTCGGCGCTCTGACCGCTGCCACCCAGGACGGGTGATGCCTCTCCCCCACGACCGGGTGAGCATCGGCCCATGGCCAAAGAATTCGAAGGTGTCATCCAGCTCGACGTCCGGGACTCGATCCAGGACTGGTCGCCGTACGAGCTCAAGCGCGCGCCCGAGGGGGCACCGAACGTGCTGATCGTGCTGTACGACGACACCGGCCAGGCGGCCTGGTCGACGTACGGCGGGCGGATCAACATGCCCACACTCGACCGGCTGGCCGCGAACGGGTTGACGTACACCCAGTGGCACACGACCGCGTTGTGCTCGCCGACCAGATCGGTGTTCCTGACCGGCCGCAACCACCACGTCAACCGGTGCGCCTGCATCATGGAGGGCACCACCGGGTTCCCGGGCGCGGCCGGCCGGCTGCCGGCGGAGTGCGCCACGATCGGCCAGGTGCTCCAGGAGAACGGCTACAGCACGTACTTCCTCGGCAAGAACCACAACGTGCCCGAGGAGGACATCGCCAGCGGCGCCAGCCGGTCGGAGTGGCCGCTGCAGAAGGGGTTCGACCGGTTCTACGGCTTCATCGGCGGGGAGACGAACAACTGGTTCCCCGACCTGATCGAGGACCACCGGTTCGTCGAGCAGCCGTACCGGCCCGAGGACGGCTACCACCTCTCGAAGGACCTGGCGGACCGCGCGATCGGCATGCTCCGCGACCAGCAGGCCGCGAACCCGTCCAAGCCGTGGTTCCTGTGGTTCTGCCCGGGCGCGAACCACGCCCCGCACCACAGCCCGCAGGAGTACGCCGACAAGTACAAGGGCGCCTTCGACGACGGCTACGAGGCGTACCGGCAGTGGGTCCTGGACCGGATGATCGCCAAGGGCGTCCTTCCGGAGGGAACCCGCTTGACGGAGCTCAACCCGCTGCCCGAGGACGACGCCAACCCCGCGGACGCCGTCCGGCCGTGGGACTCGCTGAACGACGACGAGAAACGGCTCTTCGCCCGGATGGCCGAGGTGTACGCGGGCTTCTCCGAGTACACCGACGTCCAGGTCGGACGGATCGTCGACTATCTCGAGCAGACCGGCCAACTGGACAACACGTTGGTCATGTACTGCGCGGACAACGGTGCGTCCGGTGAAGGCAGTCCGAACGGCTCGGTGAACGAGAACAAGTTCTTCAACGGCTTCCCCGACGACCTCGCCGAGAATCTCAGGTACCTGGACGTCCTCGGCGGCCCGGACACCTACAACCACTATCCGACCGGGTGGGCGGCCGCCTTCAGTACGCCGTACCAGATGTTCAAGCGCTACGCGCAGTTCGCCGGCGGCACCTGCGACCCGCTGGTGATCCACTGGCCGGCCGGCTTCAGCGCCCGCGGTGAGCTGCGGCACCAGTACCACCACGTCACCGACATCGTGCCCACGATCCTGGACGCGGTCGGACTGGAGATGCCGGCCGAGTACCGCGGGGTGCGGCAACGTCCACTCGACGGCGTCTCGATGCGGTACAGCTTCGACGCGGCGGACGCGCCGACCACCAAGCAGCGCCAGTACTACGCCATGCTCGGCACCCGCGGGATCTGGCAGGACGGCTGGAAGGCGTCGGCCGTGCACGCTCCGCTCACCGGCAAGGGGCACTTCGACCAGGACCGCTGGGAGCTCTACCACGTCGACGAGGATCGGTCGGAGTCCACGGACCTCGCCGCGCAGCACCCGGAGAAGCTGCGGGAGCTGATCGACGTCTGGTTCGCCGAGGCCGACAAGAACCTCGTGCTCCCGCTCGACGACCGCACCGCGCGGGAACTGCTCACGGTCGAACGGCCCACCTCTGAGCCGCCGCGCACCCGCTACGTCTACTACCCGGGAACCGCGGCGGTCCCCGAAGGCGCCGCGGTCAACGTCCGAGGACGCTCGTACAAGATCATCGCCGACGTCGAGGTCGGCGCCGACGCGGCCGGTGTCATCTTCGCCCACGGTTCCCGGTTCGGCGGGCACACCCTGTTCGTCAAGGACAACCGGCTGCACTACGTCTACAACTTCCTCGGCATCAAGCCGGAGCAGTCGCTGGTGTCCGGTGAGCTGGCGCCGGGCAGCTACGCGCTCGGTGTCGAGTTCGTCCGCGAGCGGGCCGGCGAGCACGGTGAGTCCCTCGGTACAGCGAGGCTGTACGTCGACGACCAGGTGGCGGCCGAGGGCCCGATGCGCGCCCAGGTCGGCAAGTTCACGCTGTGCGGTGACGGCCTCTGCGTCGGCTACGACAGTGCGGACAACGTCAGCCAGGAGTACGAGAGCCCGTTCCGCTTCACCGGCGGCACCATCCTCGGCGTCGGCATCGACGTCAGCGAGGAGACGTACGTCGACCTGGAGCGCGAGGCGATCGCGATCCTCGCCCGCGAGTGAGCTACCACCGGGCCTGGCTGCGCGCGGATCTGCTCGCGGGACTGACCACCGCGGCGGTGGTCGTCCCGCAGGCGGTCGCCTACGCGTCGCTGGCCGGGCTGCCGGTGCAGGTCGGGCTGTACGTCGCGATCGTGCCGATGCTCGTCTACGCGCTGCTCGGCACGTCGCGGCCGCTCAGCGTCAGCTCGACGTCGACGCTCTCGATCCTCACCGCGACCGCACTGCTCGAGGCCGGAGCCGCGGACGACCCGGCGCGGGCGGCCGCGACCGCCGCGCTACTGGCGCTGCTGGCCGGGGTGATCCTGCTCGGCGCCGGCCTGCTGAAGCTGGGGTTCCTGGCCGACTTCATCTCCGCGCCCGTCCTGGCCGGGTTCAAGGCCGGCATGGGACTGGTGATCGCGGCCAGCCAACTCGGCAAGGTCCTCGCGGTTCCGGTCGAGGGCGACAACTTCCTCGCCCAGGTCTGGTCGGCGCTGCGCCAACTCGGTGACGCGAACCTGGCCACCGTCGTGCTTGCGGGCGGTGCACTCGCCGTCCTGCTCGCGCTGCGCCGCTGGACGCCGCGACTGCCCGGTCCGCTCGTCGTCGTGGTCCTCGGGATCGCCCTCGTGCCGCTCGCCGACCTCGAGCAGTACGGCGTCGCCGTCGTCGGACCGGTGAGCGGAGGGTTGCCCAGGCCCGAGGTGCCGGACGCCGGCGCCGTCGCGGCGCTGCTGCCGGCCGCGTGCGGGATCGCGCTGATGTCGTTCATCGAGTCCATCTCGGCCGCCCGGGCGTTCGCGGCGAAGGCCGATCCACCGGTCGACGCCGACCGGGAGTTGATCGCCCTCGGCGCCGCCAACCTGGGCGCCGGCCTCTTCCAGGCCTACCCGGCCGGTGGCGGTACGTCGCAGACCGCGGTGAACGACGCTGCCGGCGCGAGGACGCGGATCGCCGGTGCGGTGACCGCGGCAGTCACGATCCTCGCGCTGACGCTGCTCGCACCGCTGCTGGCGAACCTTCCGCTGGCCGTACTCGGCGCGATCGTCCTGGTCGCCGCGCTCGGCCTGGTCGACCTCGCGCCGCTGCGACGGATCCGCACCATCCGGCACCGTGACTTCTGGCTCGGGCTGGTCGCGCTCGTCGGCGTCGTACTCCTCGGCGTTCTGCGCGGGGTGCTGGAGGCCGTCATCATCTCGTTGCTGGTCCTACTGTACGAGCTCGACCACCCGCACCTCGTGGTGGCCGAGCGGTCGCCCGGCCTGCTCGTCGTCCGGCCGGAAGGACGGCTCTTCTTCGCCAACGCCCGCCGGGTCTGCCAGCGGATCGCGGCCGCGGCCGCCGCGCAGACCTCGCCGCCGGACGTCGTCCTGCTCGATCTCGGTGCCGTCAACGAGCTCGAAGTGACCGCTCTCGACCGGCTCGGTGAACTCGCGGAAGACCTTCACCACCAGGGGATCGCGCTGTGGGTGGCCGCCGCGGCAGAGCGCCCGCAGGCGATGATCGGCCGGGCGGCGGAGCTCCTCGGGCGCACCGACCTGTGGACCGGTTCCGGTCCGCTCGGCGTCCGGATCTTCCGGACCGTCGGCGACGCGGTGGCGGCGCACGAGGAGGAGACACGATGACCGCGCCCCGGGGAGCGGTCCGGGAACCGTCGGTGAGTCGCCCGCGAAGGGTGATGCAGGTCGTCTCCCCTGCCCTCAGAGTCGGCCGGGACGATGTGGTGAAAGGGGCGGATCGATGGGCCACTACGTCATCCGGGTGAAGGGCGTCCTGTCCCGCGAGCTGACCGACGCCTACCCGAACCTGAAGGCCGAGCAGGAGCCCGCGCAGACGGTGCTGCACGGCCATCTCGCCGCCCAGGGCGATCTCACCGGCGTCCTCGACCACCTCGACCTGCTCGGCGTGGACATCCTCGAGATCATCCGGCTGCCGGTCAGTCGTCGGCCGGCCGATGGTCGTCCTGAGGCACCTGCAGGACCTCGATGATGTCCACCCCGAGCATGTCCAGATGGTTCAGCAGCCCGGCCAGGGCCGCCTGGTCGTCGAGATGGCCGTGCAGCACCGTCTGCGCGGACTCCCGGTCCGCGGTCAGCGATGGGAAGTTGGCGGTCAGCTCGCGGGACAAGGTGCCCTTCACCCGGATGACGTAGTGCCCCATCGGACGGCCCCTTTCTCGACACGACGACTCTGCTGCGTGGGCAGGGGCCCGGCATCACCCTTCCTGGGGGACCAGTCCGCGCCGGGACCGGCCGAGAATACCTACGCGGGAAGACGATGCGCGCCGGCGTACGTCCTCGGAGGGAGAGCGACGATGTCCGAGACGACGGCCGGGACACACCGGTCCTCGGACTCCGCGGGCGCCATCTACGGCACCATCGTGGCGATGGCGATGATCGCCGCCGGTGCCCACGGGACCGGGCTCGGGCGGCTGCTGCTCGTCACCCTCGCCACGTTGTGCGTGTTCTGGATCGCCCACGTGTACGCCGCCGCGCTCGAGCATCACCTCCGCGCGGCCCAGCGCCTCGACTGGGCGGCGATCAGGCGCGCGATGGCCGAGGAGTGGCCGCTGGTGACCGGTCCGCTGCCGTGCCTGGCCGTGCTGGCGCTCGGTGCCCTCGGCCTCCTCGGTGAGACCGTCACCATCAGGCTCGCGTTGTGGATCGGCATCCTGCAGCTGCTCGGCTGGGGAATCACGTTCGCGCGCCGCCAGCGGTGGAGCTGGCCGACCGCGCTGACCGCGGGCCTGGTCAACACGGCCTGCGGCATCGCCATCGTCGTCCTCGAGGTCCTCATCCACTGACAGCTCACCCACACCGGGGGATCCTGCGGTCCACCTGCGGATCGAGGGTGGGACGGTGGACCGCGACGAGCTGATGAACCTGCTCGATCAGCTGACCGGCGTACCGAGCGTCGAGCTCAAGCTGAACGTGCCCGCCGACCGGCGGATGGCGCTCGCCGGTCTCCATCTGGACGTGATGGACGCCGTGCTTCGCGAGGTGTACTTCTTCGACACCGCGGACCTGTCCCTGTTCCACCACGGACTCGTCGTGCGGGCACGGCGTACGCAGGGCAAGGACGACGACACAGTCGTCAAGGCGCGACCCGCCGTACCGGCCGAACTGCCGCCGGCGGTCCGCGACTCGCGGAACCTGAAGCTCGAGATGGACCTCACCCGCGGCGGGTACGTCGTCTCGGCCTCGCTGAAGGGCCGGCGCAAGGCCGGCGCGGTCCGTGCGGCCGTCGGCGACAACGGAGGGCTGGAACCTCTGTTCAGCAAGGAGCAGCGGGCGTTCTTCGCCGGCCGCAAGCCGCCCGGGGTGGACTGGCTGGACCTGCACCCGCTGGGCCCGATCGTCGTCGTCCTGCTGAGGTTCGTGCCGGGCGGCTTCCCGCAGCGCTCGACGATCGAGCAGTGGCACTATCCCGGTGAGATCCCCTTGGTCGAGCTGTCCACCAAGGCGACCCCCCGCACGCTGCTCGAGGCGGTCGTCGCCTGGGAGAAGTTCGTTCGCGCCCACGGCCTGACCGCCACCGGCCCCCAGGAACCGAAGACCCGGCGCGCCCTGGAGTTCTACGTCAAGCACCTCGGCCCCCAGCCGGTCGCCTGAGAGCACGCGCTCACCGCACGCAGCGAAGCCGGGATGGCTGCGTGGGGCGGGCGGGATCACCCTGGGCGGGTGATCCGGGACGAATCACCCGGGGTGGGGGATGAACGTGGCGGCCGGGCTGGGGAGGCTCGGCAGATGACTGACTCGGTCGAGAACCAGACCGGCCTCGCGCCGCCGGACCGCGGCCTGGCCGAGGACGAACGGGCCGAACTGCAACGGCTCCGTGCCGAGCTGGCGACGTACCGCCAACGCGACAGCTCCGCCAAGCCCGGCCGGGCACGCGCAGGCTGGCGATCGGTCGTTGCCTTCCTGCTCATCCTCCTGGGCTGTCTCCTGGTGCCGCTGTCGGTCGTCGGCGTCTGGGCCCGCAACCAGGTGACGGACACCGACCGGTACGTCGCCACGGTCACACCGCTCGCCTCGGACCCGGGCGTGCAGACCGCACTGGCCGACCGCATCACCGCCGAGATCTTCACGTACGTCGACGTCGCCGGACTGACGAACCAGGCCGTCGACGTCCTCGCCCGCCAAGGCCTGCCACCGCTGGTGTCGACCCAGTTGCGCGGCCTGTCGGGCCCACTGGCGACCGCGGTCCGCAACTTCGTCCGCGGCAAGGTCGGCGAGGTGGTCGCGAGCGACACCTTCAAGGACACCTGGGTGAGCGCCAACCGGATCGCGCACCAGGAGATGGTGCGGGCGCTGAGCGGCGAGGGCGGCGGGTCGGTGCAGGTCAGCGAAGGAACCGTCAGCGTCGACCTCGGCGCGTTCGTGGCGGCCGCCAAGCAGCGGCTGATCGACTCCGGGTTCACCGCCGCCCAACGGATCCCGAACGTCAGCCCGGAGTTCGCGGTGTTCTCCTCGCGCGACCTGGCCACGGCCCAGACGGCGTACCGGTACCTGGAGAGCAGTGCGACCTGGCTGCCGGTGATCGCCGTGGTCCTGATCGGGCTCGGCGTCTACGTCGCCCGTCGGCACCGCCGGGCGCTCGTCGGCGCGGGGCTCGGTATCGCCGGGTCGATGCTGCTGCTCGCCGTCCTGCTCGCGATCGGCCGCAACCTCTACCTCGCCCGGATCCCGGAGGACGTGCTGTCGACCACGACGGCGGCCTCGGTCTTCGACACGCTGATCCGGTACCTGCGGACCGGCCTGCGGATGGTGCTGGTGCTCGGCCTGGTCGTGGCGGTGGCCGCGTTCTTCTCCGGTCCGTCGGTGACCGCGGTCCGGACCCGCCACGGCGTCGCGGCCGGCATCCGTCGACTCCGCGAAGGCGGGGAGAAGGCGGGTCTGCGCACCGGGCCGGTCGGCACCTGGGTGCACGACTACCTCAAGGTGCTCAGGTTCGGGGTGATCGCGCTGGCGTCGCTGGTGTTCATCTTCCTGGACCGTCCGACCGGCCGGGACGTGGTCGTGATCGCCGTACTGGCCGTCGTCGTGCTCGCGATCCTCGAGTTCCTCGCCCGGCCACCGCAGCCCGCCGCGCACGCGCCGGGCTGACGCCCACCCGGGGACCGTCAGCCGAACACCGTGTCCCAGTCGTCCTTCATGCTGACCACGGTCCATCCCTGGTCCCTGGCCCGGTCCAGGGCCTGCTCGGCGCCGGCGACGTACGCGAACTCGCGGTCGGCGTCGTCGTGCAGCACGAGCAGCCGCAGCGCCGGCCGGGCCGGGCCGCCGGCGAAGTGCAGCATCGGTACGTCGCCGTTCGCGTTGCCACCGGCGAGCACCGGCCGGCGTCCGATCCGGCTCCAGATCCGCACCGGCTTCTCCGGCCCGTCGTCGAAGAAGTCCACACTGGCCTTGTACATCACCGCGCCGCCGCGCGCGTCCTCGACGTACCGCAGCCCGAAGCTGCTGCCGATCACCCGGTCCGGCGGGATGCCGTACAGCGGGCCGGCCGCCGGGCGCATGAAGTCGCGGTCACCGCCGCTCGCGATGTACGTCGCGAAGCCGTGCGACTCCAGGAACCGCAGCAGCTCGACCATCGGCAGGAACACACAGTCCCGGTAGGACCGTTTCATCGTCGGGTGCGCGGCCGTGTCGAGGAACTCGTGCACCTGGCGCGCGTACTCGTCGACGCTCATCCCGCCGAAGGCCTGCTGGTGGGCGTCGAGCAGCAGCTTCAGGTCACTGTCGTCGCCGGTGTAGTGCTTGGTCATCGCGTCCCCGAGCCAGCCGTAGTCGTGCGTGTACGCCGCCTTCCACGGCTGCCGGTCCCGCAGCTCCGGATCCTCCTCGGCCTGGACGAGGAAACGGCGCAGGATGAAGTCGAGCTGGATCGGCATCGGCTTCTCACACCACAGCGTGCCGTCGTTGTCGAACACCGCCACCCGGTCCTCGGCCGGGAGGAAGTCGCTCGTGGCCGGGTCCGTGACGCGGGCGACGAACCCGTGCACGGCCTCTTTCGCAACGCCGTCACGCCATGACGTCAGGTAGTCGCCGGTCATGGCCACAGTGTCCGGGGCGCCGGGCGCGGTGCGGTTCACCCGGAGCAGATGAGGCGGATCCCGGCCGTGCCGGCGGACACTCCGCACAAGGGGCGTGTCAGGCCTGCCCCGAGACCATGTCCGCAGAAGGGACCGACCATGTCGTTCTGGGATGTCATCTGGTTCATCGTCGTCAGTTTCGCGTTCGTCGCGTACCTGATGATGCTCTTCTGGATCTTCGCCGACCTGTTCCGCGACAAAGCCATGTCCGGGTGGGTCAAGGCGGTCTGGGTGGTCGCGCTGTTCGTCGCGCCCCTGCTGACCGCGCTCGTCTACCTGATCGCCCGCGGCCGCGGGATGGCCGACCGTACGGCGCGCGACGCCGAGGAGACCCGGCAGCGGCAGGAGGACTACATCCGCCAGGTCGCCGGCCAGAGCACCCCGTCCCCGGCCGACCAGATCAGCCAGGCCCGGTCGCTGCTCGACTCCGGTGCGATCACGCAGGCCGAGTACGACACGCTGAAGGGGCAGATCCTCGGCTCCACCACGACGGTCGGCAACGGCCACGCAGCCGAGCCGCGCGAGTCGCGCGGTGAGACCCGGGCTTCCGGAGCGGTGTAGGGCGGATCAGCCGCCGAGGATGCGCGCCTTCTGCAAGGCGAACTCCTCGTCGGTGAGGATCCCCTGGGCCTTCAGCTCGGCCAGGTCCTTGAGTTGCTGGATCGGATCCGCGGCCGGTGCCGTCGGTTGTTGCGCGACGGGCGGCGCCGGTTGTGGCGCGACGGACTGCTGGGCCGCGAACTGCTGCCCGTAGGCCTGCTCGCGCTCGGCCGCGATCGCCGCGTCCCGTTCGGCGTAGCGTTCGGCCTGGCGGCGCTGGACGCGGCCCGAGACCGCCGTCGCCGTACCCGCCACGACCGCGGTCCTGGCGATTCCCCGCAAGAGTCCGGGCATCGTGGTTCTCTCCTCACCCGGCCGGCTCGAGCGTGTCGAGCAGGGCCGTCACATCGGCTGCCGGGATCCGCGCACTGGCGATCAGCTCGCCACCGCTGCCACGGACGGCCGCGACGAACGGCACGGCCCAGCTGTTCTCGTAGACGATCACCGCCGCCACCGTCCCCGGTTCCATCGCGGCCGCCGCCTCCCGGACGTCGTCCTCACCGAGCAGTCCCGAGCGGGCGCCGGCGAACATCGTGAACGCACCCGACCGCGACTCGGTCAGCTCCAGCTCCCGGATCGATCCGTCGGACTCCTTGCTGATCACCAGCAGGTCGTACAACCGGACCACACCGCGCTCGACCAGGTCCGCGACCGCCTCGGCCGGTTCGCTGGTCAGCTTGTCCCCGGGGAACTCCACGAGCACGAAGTCGATGGGTCCGTGCACGTTCGCAGCCGTCATGGTCACTCACCCCTGGCAGATCGGTGGACTCCCCCAACCTTCCAGCGGCGTCCTGGCCGCAGCATCACCCGCGCTGGATGAGTGCTACCTCTGCCGGCCCGCCGTCGTGTCGACGAACTCCTTGATGCGGGGTAGCTGGCGAGGGTCGATGGTGTGGCCGCCGGGGAAGGACAGGACGTCGACGTCGGCCGCGTGGCGGCGGAGCTGGGCGGTGAGTCTGGTGGTCTGGTCGGCCGTGGCCATCGGGTCGGTGGTGCCGTTGACGATCAGGACCCGCTTGCCGGCCAGGGCCTGGTCCTCGGGCTCGTCGGCGGCGAACGGGACCATGGCGGCCAGGAGTACGGCGCCGGCCAGGGACTCGGGGTGGCGGAGAAGAAGCGCGGACGCCATGTTCGCGCCGTTGGAGAAACCGACCGCCAACCAGGAGCCCGCGGGGACGTCGTACTTCTGCTCGGCCGCCGTCAGGAACGTCGCCAGCTCGTCGGCGCGCAGCCGGAGGTCGTCCTCGTCGAACACGCCCTCCTCATGCCTGCGGAAGAACCGGGCCATCCCGTGCTCCGACACGGTTCCCCGCGGCGACAGCACCGGCGCGTCCGGCGCCAGGTGCTGTCGGAGGACGAGCAGATCGTGCTCGTCGCCGCCGGTGCCGTGCAGCAGCAGGAGCGGCGGCGAGGACGTGCCGGGCTGCCAGACGTGCGGCCGCTGGAGCGGGTCGTCGCTCATCGGTCGATCTCGTCCGGTGGCGGAGGCACCCGCAGGGACGGTAGCGAGGCCTGGATCTGGTCGCGGTTCGGCTCGAGCCAGGGCGGGAGCTTCAGGTGCTGGCCGAGCTCCAGCAGCGGTTCGTCGACGGTGAAGCCCGGCTGGTCGGTCGCGATCTCGAGCAGGACGCCACCCGGTTCGCGGAAGTAGATCGAGGTGAAGTACTGCCGGTCGAGGATCTCGGTGACCTGGACTCCGGCCTCGAGCAGCTGCTCGCGCCACTTGGCCTGGGTCTCGCCGTCAGGGGCCCGGAAGGCGATGTGGTGTACGGTTCCGGCCGCTTGGAGTCCGCGCGACTTCCGGCTGGCCTGGACGTCGACCGCCGTACCCTCGGCTCCCCCGGACATCACGAACCGGGATCCGTCGGTCATGTCCTGGCCGTGCTTCATGCCGAGCATGCCGGCCAGCATCTCGGCGGTCGGGCCGAGCACCTGCTCGGTCATGGTGACCGAGAACAGGCCGCGGATCGCGCTGTCGAACGGGATCGCGGCGACCCCGTCCCACCCGGACCGGGTGTCGCCGTCGGAGGCGACCAGCTCGATCACCAGGCCGTCGGGATCGCGGAGCCGCAGGACCTCCTCCTCGGAACGGGCCTCCGGATCGTCGGCGTCGACGCCGAGTTTCTGCAGCCGCTTCTGCCACCACCCAAGGGATTCGGGCGGGATGCTGAACGCGGTGGCGGTCGTCAGGCCGGTGCCCTGCCGGCCGTACGGCGCCCCCGGCCACGGGAAGAACGTGAGCAGGGTCGACGGCCGGCCCGAGGAATCGCCGTAGTACAGGTGGTAGGTGTCGGGTGCGTCGAAGTTGACGGTTCGTTTCACCAGGCGGAGCCCCAGCACCGTGGTGTAGAAGTCGACGTTGCGCTGCGGATCTTCCGCAATCGCGGTGACGTGATGCAGTCCGTGCGGTGCGACCGAGGTGTCCATCGCTCATTTCCCTCCCAGTCCGCAGACCTGGTACGACGAGAGCCGCCGCTCTTCGACGGTACGACCGGATGTGGCCGGCGACGACAGCGGGGTCCCTTCCGGGCCCGGACGGCAGGGGTCAGAGAACGTAGAAACCGGTGACGGCCGTCGGCAGGATGCCGGTGACCATCCACCACGACAGCAGCGAACGCCGGAAGATGAGCAGGATGCCGGCCACCGTCAGCAGACCGATGACGCCGGACATCAGCCACAGGCCGACGCCCTTGCCGTAGTCGGTGGCCGCGACGCCGATGGCGTAGACGGCGAGGGTGACGGCGGGGACGCTGCCGACGTGGAAGAGGATCGCCGAGGCGACCCAGCGCTGCACGGTCTCGATGTGCATCGGAGCTCTGCGACGGCTCCTGACGGGCCTGGTGGACATGCTCCCAGTGTACGCGAATGATTAGGGTACTAATCGTCCTGGAGCCGTGACATCGGCCACCCCTGGATCAGCCGGTGGCCGACAGGTCCCCCGGCGTCGGGCGGCGGACGCCGTTCGCCTCGTTGGCCGCGCCGATCACCCGGGTCAGGACCTGGTGCAGGTGCTGGAGTTCGGAGACCTCCATGCCCAGCCGGTCGACGATCGTGCCGGGGATCTTCTCGGCCTGACGGCGCAGCCGCCAGCCCGCCGGGGTCAGCGTGACCGCCAGTGAGCGTTCGTCACCACTCGCGCGCGGACGCTCGACGTACCCGGTCGCTTCGAGGCGTTTCAGCAGCGGCGACAGCGTGGCCGGCTCGAGTTGCAGCAGCCGGCCCAGCTCCTTGACCGACAGTGGCGCGTGCTGCCACAGCGACAGCATCACCAGGTACTGCGGGTGGGTGAGACCGAGCGGCTCGAGCAAGGGCCGGTAGACCGCGATCACACTGCGCGAGGCCACCGCCAGCGCGAAGCACACCTGGTTCTCCAGGTCCAGCGGGTCGATGTCGTTCACCGGCTCCTCCACGGGGATTCCTCCTAATTGTTAGTACACTAATCTAGCAGGTTCGGCCCTTCCTCAGCGGCACGCGTTGTGCGCACGCGAAGGGGTACAGAGATGGAATGGACGACCAGCGACTTCTCGAACTCATGCAGGGGATGTCCAGGTCTCTGACACCTGGGGACCTCGACCACACCTTGAGCCGCATCACGCAGGCGGCGGTCGAAGTGCTGCCGGACGTCGACTACGCGAGCATCACCATCCTGCACGCGGACGGCAAACTCGAGACCGTCGCGCCGACCGACGACCTGCTCTGGGGTGTCGACGCCGCACAGTACGAGTTGCAGGAAGGACCGTGCTACGAAGCGGCCGCGGACACCGTGCATGTCGTCTCTCCCGACCTCGCCAACGACCAGCGCTTTCCGCGGTACGCGGCGACCGCAGTGTCGGCCGGCATCAACGCCCAGGCGGGCCTCCGGCTCTTCGACGCCCCGAAGTCCCGCGGCGCGCTCAATCTCTACGCCCACGAGACCGGCGCCTTCGGCGACCTCGGCGTCCTGGCGACGCTGTTCCGGCACCAGTCCGCGATCGCGATCGACTACGCGCGCGAGATCGAGAACCTGCAGGAGGCCGTTCGCACCCGCGGGCTGATCGGCCAGGCCGTGGGCATCGTGATGGAGCGCTACAAACTCAGCGACGACCGCGCGTTCGCCTTCCTCACCCGGCTCTCCCAGCACGGCAACCAGAAACTCCGCGCGATCGCCGAGCAGATAGTTGCCAACAGCAAGCAGATGACGAAGTGAGCCGGCCCCGATCCTCGTAGCTCGTGATGCCGGCCGGGGGCGGCGTACAGTGCAAGGCGGGGAGGTGAGGAGATGGACCCCGCACCGTCGGGTGACCGTGAGCGCGAGCCGGATCCGCAGGCGCGGAAGCTCGGACCGGGCGAGCTGGCCGACGAGCTCAGCGACCTGGCCCGGCAGCTGCAGCGGCTGAGCGACCCGAGTGAGGTCCTGGCCGAGATGGTGACGGCCGCGATCGCGCTGATTCCCGGCGTCGAGGAGGGCTCGATCACCGACGTGATCGCCCGCCACCGGATCGAGCACAAAGCCGCGTCGAGCGACCTGCCGAAACGTGTCGACAAGCTGATGACCGCGGTCGGCGAAGGACCTTGTCTGGACGCGATCTGGGACCAGAAGATGGTCCGGGTCGACGACCTCGCGAGTGAGCAGCGCTGGCCGGCGTTCTCGGCCCGCGCCGCCGAGTTGGGCGCCCGGAGCATGCTGTCGTTCCAGCTGTACGTCGAGGGCGACAACCTGGGTGCGCTCAACCTCTACAGCAGCCGTCCGCGGGCCTTCGGGGAAGACTCCGAACATGTCGGCAAGTTGTTCGCCGCGCACGCCGCCGTCGCCTACGCCGGAGCGCAGCACGCCGAACAGTTGGAGTCGGCGCTCGAGACGCGGGGAGCCATCGGTGAGGCCGTCGGGATCCTGATGGAGCGCTACCAGCTCGGCGCCGACCGGGCGTTCGCGGTCCTGGTCCGCTTCAGTCAGCAGTCGAATCGCAAACTCCGCGACATCGCCGACGAGATCGTCCGCGACGCCGAATCCGGCCGGCTCCACTAGGTCACCGCCCGCGACGAATGCGCCTCGGGCGTCCGGGGTACCGGATGATCCGTTGGTCCACCGGTTACACAGCAGCCGGACGCGGACCGGCTTTCGAGGAACAGGCCACCGCCATGATCCCGTCCGATGCGGTCCGACCGTGCTCGGAGCAGGCACAGCATCTCCTGCAGGAGTGGTACGGCGTCACCGCCGCACAGGCAGACGCTTTGATCGCCACCTGGGCCCGCAGCTGCCGTCGGTCACCGGAAGTGGTCGCTGAGGTGCTCGTGCGCCAAGTCTGGCAAGGTGCTGACACCTTCGTCGACGCTGCCGTGGCCCGGACCCTCGAAGAAGCCTTGCGTACCCTTCCCGCCGTCGTTGCCGCCGGCCCGGACATCGGCCCGGACATCGGCCCAGACATCGGCGCGGACATCGAGGAGCCGGCCCCGACGCCCTAGTGCGGGAGCTTCCGGGTCTCGATCAGCTGCTGCGCGACGTCGCGGAGCTTCGTGTTGGTGTGCTGGGAGTAGCGCCGCAGTACGCCGAACGCCTGGTCGCTGTCCAGGTCGAACCGCTCCATCAGGATGCCCATCGCCTGGCCGACCAGCTTGCGCGCGTCCACCGCCCGCGCCCAGGTCTCCTCGTGGCGTGCTGTGGCCACCGCGACCGAGGCGTGCCGCGCCAGGATCTGCGCGATGGCCTCGTCGTCAGCGTCGAAACACTCCGTACGGCGTTTGTACAGCGACAGCACGCCGATCACCCGCTGGCCCGCCCGCATCGGGACGTGCATCAGGCCCCCGATGCCGAGCGCACCGACCACCGACCGCCACCGCGGCCAGCGGTCGTCCACGGACGCGTCCTGGATGACCAAGATGGCCCGTTCCTCCAGGGCTGCCAGCGCCGGGCCCTCCCCCGCGTCGAGCTGGCTGCGGTAGATCGTCTCAACCATCGGATCGGTGACCGCGCCGATCTCGACGACGCCGGTCGTTGCCACCAGCAAGATCCCCGCGTAGTCGCAGCCCACGGCGTGCAGGGCGAACTCGACCACCGCTTCGACGGTCGATTCGACTCCCCCGGCAGCGTGCAACTCGACCGCCAGCCGCGCGAATTCATCCGCGGTGGACCGGGAGCGGGCAGTATCGACCCGGCGTTCGACTGGGCGTCCGCCCGTCCCGAGCCCGACCGTGTCCATACCGCCATGATGCCTCGCCGGACGCCGTTCGCACCCCGTTCGACGCTTCCGGTTTCGACTCGATCCCCGCGCCCGCGGCTCACGGCAGGGCGCCCCGGCTCAGGGCAGCGTGCCGCGGCTCACGGCAGCGTGCCGGCGGTGAGCAGCCACCGCGCTGCCTCCACGGTCGGGATACCGGCGTCGCGCGCCCGGCCGGCCAGCACGGTCATCGCGCCGTCCGCGCTCAGGTCGTACCGCTCGATCAGCACGCCCTGAGCCTGGGCGATCGACCGCGTCGCCGCCTCGTCGATCCGAGCGGGGTCGAAAACGTTGACATCGTCGTCGGCTGTGCCCATGGGGCACGACCTTCCACGACCAGAACCGCTGATCCTGGCCTGTTCGGTCGAGAACCGCCGACGAACCGTCCTGAGCGACGGATGCGAGGTGCCGACGACACGTCCACCCTACGCTCGGCCGGGCATGCCGTCGCGGTGCCGGCCGCCTCGGGTGGGTCGGAAGGCGGGTAGCCCGGGACGTGAGTAGGCTCAGGTGGGTACGACGTACGGCCGGAAGATCGCCGGTGGAGGTGTGTTCCGGATGACGGATCGGACAGAGATCCTGGCGCAGCTGGCCCGGCTGGCCGCGGCCAACGCCCACCGGCACCTGGCCGACCGTCTGTGCGACGCGGCCCGGTTGATCCTCAACGCGGCCGGCGCCTGGATCGCCGTCGAGGAGGGAACCTCTCGCTTGACCCTGAGCGCCACCGACGACCGGGCGGGTGAGCTCGAGGATCTCCAGGACGTACTCGGCCAGGGTCCGTGCCTCACCGCCTCCCGTGACCTGGCTCCGGTGACGACGATCGTGCGCGAGCAGCCCGACCCGCGCTGGCCGGAGTTCAGCCGTGCTGCCTGGCAGCGGGTCGGCCCGACGACGATCCAGGCCGTTCCGATGCGGCCGGGCGGCCAGCAGTTCGGCGTACTGGCCGCGTACTTTACCGACGACGGGCCGACCGAGTCCGACGATGCCGCACTGTTCCTGGCCGCCGCGATCGGCGCGGCGTTGCTGCGCGATCCGGAACTGACCGACGACCCCGAGTCCGACGGCCGCTGGTCGGCCAGGGCCGAGGTCCACCAGGCGACCGGGATGGTGGTCGTCCAGTTGCGCATCCAGCCGGAGGACGCGCTGGCCATCCTGCGCGCCCACGCGTACGCCCACGACACCAGCCTGGCCGAGGTCGCCCACCTGGTCGTCACCCGGCAACTCGACTTCCGAGGAGAAGCATGACCAGCCACGGCCCCACCCAGGCACCACTGCCAGAGCGGGCGGTGCGCGGTCTGGCGGCCGCCACGGCCGCGCTGGTCACGGATCACGACGTCATCGGCTCGATCACCAATCTGCTGCACAACTGCGCGGACAGCGTCGACGCGACGGCGGCAGGCATCCTGCTGACGGAGCCCGACACCGGCCGGCTGGAGTTCCTCAGCGCCACCAACCACCGGGCGGAGCATCTCGAGCTCTACCAGTTGCAGGTCGACGAGGGCCCGGGACCGGACTGCATCAGGTCCGGCCGGTCCGTCACGGTCACCGGCCTGGACGGCATCGCCGCGCGCTGGCCGACCCTCCGGGACGCCTTCGCGGCGGCCGGCTTCGACGGCGTGCACGCGGCGCCGATGACCTGGCACGGCCGCACGCTCGGCGCCGTCAACCTGTTCCTGGCCGGGCGCCCGCTGACTGACGAGCAGGAGCTGGTCTCCCAGGCGTTCGCGGACGTCGCCTGCCTTATCGTCATCCACACGCGTCCGACCACACCCGCCGCGATCGCCGCCCAGACCCGGGCCGCGCTCGCCGACCGCGCGACCATCGAGCGGGCCAAGGGCGTGGTCGCGTACACCGAGAACGTGACGATGGACGCGGCCTTCGACCGCCTCGTCGACCTCGCCAGGGACCGCGGCGAACCACTCACCACCACCGCGGCCGACGTGGTCGCCCGGGCCGCCGGATCCTGAGCGGTCCTCCGTGCCTCCGGGCCGGGCAGTGACGGCTGAGGCATGATGGGGCGCATGGATCAGGCCAGTTTCCAGAGGCCTGCGGGGCGTGACGTGCCCGCGGAGCCCGAGAAAACCACGCTCGACGCCATCAGTGCGACCGCCGACCAGTTCGCCCGGCTGGCAGTCGAGTTGCACGACACCAGCGGTGTCCAGGAGACCGTGGACACGGTGGTCGAGTTCGCGCTCCAGGCGCTCAACTGCTCGCACGCCGGCGTCGCGCTCTCCGTCCGCGGTGGTCCGGAGATCCCCGCGGTGACCGACCCGGTCGTCGCCGAGATCTACAAGCTCCAGCTGAGCACCCGGCGCGGACCGCTGGTCGAGGCGATGCGCGGACAAGCCTCCATCCTGATCGCGGACACCGCCACCGACGAGCGCTGGCCGGAGTGGACCGCGAAGGTCCGCGAGCTGGGCGTCCGCACGGTGCTGGACGTCCCGCTGACCACGGCGACGGGCACGATCGGCGTACTCGGTCTCTACAGCATCGAGCCGGACGCGTTCGACGCCGACGACGAGGCCGTCGCGCGCATCCTCGCACGGCACGCCTCGGTCGCGGTCGCGAACGCCCGGCACGACGAGTCGATGGCCCAGGCCGTCGACGCCCGCAAGCTCGTCGGCCAGGCGATGGGCATCCTGATGGAGCGCTACGGGATCGACGGCGACCGCGCCTTCGAGGTCCTCAAGCGCTACTCACAGGACACCAACACGAAGCTTCGCGACGTCGCCCAGCAGCTCATCGAGACGCGAAAACTGCCGCGCTGACGCGTCAGGACTGATTGTCGTCCCACCGCAGCAACGCCGCGACCGGTGCGCCGCCGAGCGCGGCCCGCGGGAGCACGGTCACGCCCGCGCCGGTCCGGACCGCCGCCGCCAGCATCGCCTGATCGGCCCTGACCGATTCGTCGTCGGGTACGGCGCCGAGGTCGAGGCCCGGGTGGTCCCGCGTCACCAGCTCGAACCCGGCCGCCGCGCCGGGATCGAGGAGCAGCGTCTCCACCTGGCCGCGGACGAACGCTTCCGCGACGTCCTTCACCCCGGTGGCCACCGCGAAGTCCTGCCCCAGCCGGTCCTTCAACCGATGGACGAGCTCCAGCCGCCGCGCCACGGAGTACTCCATCAGAGCCTCACGGATCGCCTGCTGCTGTGCCTCGTCGCCGCCGTCCTGGGACCGGCCACCGGACGCCAACTGGATCACGGTCGCCTTCGACTTCTCCAGCCCTTCCAGCACCTGTCCCGTGGACCGCGGGTCGCCGGCGACCAGGACCAGCCGCATCCCCTCGCCGATCAGGGACTCGAGCTTCTCCACCACGGCGTCGGCGTTGCGCTGCCAGACGTTCTCTGTCTCGTGCTGGTACCGCAGCGCGGACCACCCGCCGACGGGCACCTTGTGCACGTGATGGGTCTCGCCGCCCGCGGACACCTCGGACTCCGGCTCGGGGACGTCGGAGTTGTAGACCGCGAGGTCACCGCCTTCGTGGTCCACCAGCGCCAGCACGAACCGGATGTTCCGCTCCGCCAGCCCTGCCCAGGTGGCCAGATCGGGCAGCGGGGTCCAGCTGATCACCGGCTGGTCGACGCGTTGATGCGTCACCTCGTCGAACACCACGCCTCCGTCGTGAGCGACGACCATCCGGGCCACCGGAGCCGGAGTCTCGACCCTCTCGGCCAGCCGCTCGGTGACCAGGTCGACCACACTCTCCGGCGCACCCGCCTGGGCCAGTTCCTCACCGGCCGCCCGCACCCTCAGCTCGTGCTCCTGCTCGCCGGACTCCGAGTCACGGCTCACGTCGAGGAGCACACTCGCGAACGGTCCTTCACCCTGGTAGACCGGGCTGAGTCGAGTCATGTCCATGCCGCCCGGGTACCCACCGGCCGGACGGGTAACCCGGGGAGGAGATCATGCGGCGAAGGCGTCGCGCATCGAGACCAGCCGGATGCCGCGCTCCTCGATCGCCTTGCGAATCGCGGGATCGGTGACGACGGCCTGGTCCGACAGCCGGTACTCCTCGGCCCAGCGGTAGGTCTCCGTGCCGGGAGCATGCATCGCGGCGAGCTCGGGCTCGGCGGCGGCGCAGTGCGTCACCAGCAGGTGCACGCCCGGCGTCAGCCCGGCGAGGTGATCAAGCACCCACGGCTTCTTGGTGTCCGCGTCCCGGTCACTGAGGATCGCGATCGATGCGAACCGCTGCGACTCCTCGGGCCCGTAGATGTACGGCTTCCCCGCGGCGCTCGAGATCTCGGCGTACGCCGACGGCGCGCTCTCGCCCATGTGGACGTCGAGGTAGTCGACCGTCAGCCCCTCGGCCGCGAACTTCGCCACCTGGGCGGAGAGTTCGCGGACGGCGTCGTCGTGCGTCACCACCGCGCGGGCGTCGGCGACCGTCCGGCGGAACGTGCCGTCGTCGCCGACCAGCGACGAACCATCGGTCAGCGGCCGCCAGCGCAGGTGGTCCCACTCGCAGGTCAACGTCTGATGGACCCCGAGCGGAATGTCGAACCGACGCGCCAGCGCCGCGGCCTCGGTGAACCACGGGCACGCGGCCATCGTGGAGGCCTGCGTCAGAATCCCCTCCCGGAACGCCTGCACCGTGCCGGCGTTGACGGCGTGACACATCCCGAAGTCGTCACCCTGAACGATCAGCCTGATGTCGTCAGCCACGGGAGCTCCTCTGGTCGGCGGACGTCGACCGTACCTCGTCCGACGCCAGCCGGAGGGTCCGCTCGGTCAACTCGTCGATGGTGATCCGGTCGAAGTCACGGACCGCGCTGCGCACCCGGACGTGCGTCGTCCCGACGAGTTCCTCCGGTACGCCGCCCGCACCGTGGGCGGCGCCGTACACACTGCCGACCGTGGCCGCGTTCGAGTCGGTGTCCCGGCCTCCCGAGATCGTGATGCCGACCGCGTCCATGAAGCTGTCGCCCCACAGCAACCCGGCCGCGATCAGGGCGGCGTTGTTGACCGTGTGGACCCACGACAGGTGGCCGAGCTCGTGGTCGACCCAGTCGAGCGCGGCGGTGTGGCCGGCGCCGGCGTCGTACAACCTCTCGACCGCGTCCAGCGCCACGACGAGGCGCGACCCGGCCGGGATCAGGGACTTCGCCGCCCGCATCGCCTCGTGGACCGAGCCGGTCGCCAGCGCTGCCGACACCAGGCCGGCGGCCCACAGCTCGCCGTACACGCCGTTGGCGACGTGGGTCAGCCGGGCGTCCACCAGCGCCAGGCGGGCGGCCTCACCGAGCCGTCCCGGGCTGACCAGGCCGAAGGCGTCGCCTCTGATCAGTGCGCCGATCCATTCGCGATACGGGTTGCGGTGCACGGCGGTGGCCGGTGGTCGCAGGCCGTGGACGAGGTTCCGGTACGCCGCCCGCTCGGCCGTGTACGTCTGCGTGAACGGCATGCGGTCCAGCCATTCCCTGGCGATCTGGTCCGTCGTCAGCTCACGCCCGTACGTCTCCAGCAGGTGGAGCCCCATGATCGTCCAGTCGATGTCGTCGTCACGCGGAACGTCGACGAAGCGGCCGGCCGTCGCGGTGAGGGCCGACGGGTGCAGGGTCGGCACGCCATCGGGCAGCGGGTCGAGCAGCGGCAGATAGCCGGTCTGCGGCCAGTGGCCGGCCGCCTTCAGGTAGATCTCGATCTCGCCGCGGCTCAGGCCCTCGACCGGTTTGCCCAGGGTGTTGCCCACGGTCCGGCCGAGCCAGCAGCCCCGGATCCGGTCGGCCAACGCGTCGCGTGGCACTTCCAGTTCGGGCGCGGCGTCGGCCAGTCCGTGCAAGGTCGAGTCGTCGTCGGGCTCGTCGTACGGCCAGTCGCGATTGCGTTCCAGCCGACCGAGCCGTCGTTCGATGTCCTCGAGCTCGGCCAGGTCGTTCCGGGACGCGGCGTCGCGCGCCTCCGCCTGCAACTGCTCGGCCGGATAGCCGCTGTGGATCAAGTGCTCCGCTTCGTCGAGAACGACATCCCGCGGATCGAGTACGTCGTGCACGCTGCACCTCAGCCGTCATACGTCGGACCGGACCAGGATCAGGTTCAGCACATCACGACGGCGAGGATCTCGCAGGTTCAGCGCCGGTCGCGGAACCGGTGCAACACCCGTCGACGGGTGTTTCCCTGCCGGACCGGCGGCTCAGGCGTGCTGGGCACCGTCCGGTCGGGAGCGGGTGTCTGCAGACCGCTCGCCGACGGGTCGAGCTCGATCCGACGCTCGGTCGACGTCTCGGTGACCCGGTCGGCCTGCGGTTCGGCGGGCGCCGCCGTGGACTCCTCGACCGAGCGGTACTCCTCCTCGACGGCCGGGTCCAGCGACTGGGTGCGCACGCGGCGGCGCTGGTTGGTGATGTAGTACGACAGCCAGATCCCGGCGGCGCCCGCGAGCATGACGATCACACCGACGACGTTCAGATCCAGCGTGCCGCGGTCGTCGCGGATGCCGAAGGCAAGGATCGCCCCCGCCGCGATCAGGAAGATGCCGGCTCCGATACTCATCTCAACGCCTCCAGGATCGCCAGGACTGCCCTGCCCGACCGGTACCCAGCGTCACCCACCGTGAACCCACCGAGCTCAGCTCGCGGCCGCAGCGGGTCTGCGCAGGTGCCTGCCGGACACCTTCCACGTGCTCAACAGGTGCTCGGCGAAAAGGTTGTCGACGGCAAGCGAGCACTGGGCCCCGAACAGTACGTCGCCGATGGCTTCGGGATGCTCGGCCACGTAGCTGCCGCAGAGATCGTGCGCCGCGATCTGCTCGTGGACCGCGTCCGCCTCGACGTGCTCGGTGAAGTAGCGGGCTTCCTCCTCCGACGCACCGAGCCTGGCCGCGCCGGCGGCGTACTGGCGGTTCGGCAGCGTCGACGTCATCTCGAGGGCCGCGAGGTGCCCGAGGAGCGCGCCGGTCCATCGGCGGTGGATCGCGAACAGCGACATCACGTTGGACACCGCCAGCGTGACGGCCGGCACCTCCGGGACGTAGTACCCGTAGCTGTCGTCGAGCCCGAGCCAGCGCATCGTCGTACGGAACAGTTCGGAGTGCATCCGCTCCCGGCGACCGCCGCCGTACTCGTCCGCCTCGATCTCGACGAGGGCCGCCTTGGCGGAGCCGTCCAGCCGCGGGATGCCGAAACTGTGCGGGTCGGCCTCCTTGAGCTGGTAGACCGATCGGTGCAGGACGAACTGACGGAACCGGTCCTTGGTGGCATGCCGGCGCAGGTACGGCGCCAGCCGGGGACCGTCGTCGGCGTCGATCAGCGCGCGCAACTGGACCGCTACCGGCTCACCGGTCGGACGGATCCGGCAGCTGGCTTCGAGCCAGTCGACCCATGGCCGCTCCAACCGGGTGCGGAAGGCAATGACCTCCGGATCCCACTGGCGATCGGGGTCGACGTGCTCGAACCCGCGGTACTGCAGCTCGTAAGCGACCCAGAGGGCCAGCTGCAGGTCCTCGTCGGCGAACGGCCGGAGGGACGGCGTGACCTCGACGGTCGCGGCTCCGTCGTCGCCGCCCGTGAGCCGGTGGTTCAACCAGGCGCTGAGCGGCCCACGTGGCGGTGGTAGCTGCATGCAGATCTCCTCTCGAGGGGCAGCGAGCCGGTACCCGCCGGAAAACCGGGTGAGATCGGGGACCGGATGGGTACTGCCGGTGCATGACCTCGAAGGACGACAGCGGGACCGAGATCCGTGCCTACCCGGACGGTCCGATCCTGGTCAGGGGCGACTTCCAGCTCCTGGACGAGAACGGCGAGCCGATCCCGGCCGAACGCCGTACCATCGCGCTCTGCCGCTGCGGCCGGACCGGCATCCCGCCGTTCTGCGACGGCACGCACACGCTCACCCGGCACAGCCCGGCAAGCTGAGCCTGTCATCGGGGCGCCCGCGCCCGGATGATCACCACGTCCTCTTCCTCGAGGTCGGCGGGGATCGCCCCGGCCGCCTGCTGCGCGCGCATCAAGGGACCTAGCGGGCCGCGTACGCAGGCGCGCACCTCGGCGTCCACCAGGCCGGCCCGGCGCAGCCGCTGGAAGGTGGCGTCGATGCCGATGATCGACGAGTGCACGAGCAGCAGGACTCCTCCGGGCCGGAGATGAGCCGGAGCCGCGTCGCACAGCTCGTCGAGGATGAGCCGCCCGTCGCGACCCGCCGCCCACGCACGACTGGCGCCGTACCGGGGTACGCCGTGCCGCGATGACGGCACGTACGGCGGATTGCTGGCGATCAGGTCGAACCGCTCACCGGCGACCGGCGCGAAGGTCCGGCCGCGGAGCGTACGGACGTGCAGACCCGACCGCATCGCGTTGAGCCGGACCGTGAGCAGCGCACGCCGGGAGACGTCGACCGCGGTCGTCGCGGCCCCGCCCTCCGCCGCGGCGAGCGCGAGGACACCACTTCCGGTGCAGACGTCGAGCGCCCGGCCGCCCGGGCCGACGGCCTCGTGACGGATCGCGTCGGCGAGCATGAGCGAGTCGGAGATCGGGGCGAAGACGCCCGGCAGGGTGAGCAGTTTCACGGGGTGAACACCTCCGCGAGCCAAGGGACGACACGCTCGGGCCCGAGCGCCTTGAGGTGGTCGACCGGTGGGTGTTCGATGAGCTCGCGTACGTCGTCCAGACCGCCGGGCGCATGCGGTTCGGCGGCGTCGACGAGGTCGTGCAGACGGCGGCGGGTCGGCACGGCCTCGCCGGTCCGCAGGTCGAGGAGCTCGCCACGAACGCCGTCGCGGAGAGCGGCCCACCGGTTCTCGGCGATCCGCCAGGTCGGCGCGGGCGGCTGGAGGTCGCCGAGATGATGCAGGTCGGCCAGCCGGGCCGAGAGCGCGTGCACGAACCGGGCGATCGCGCTGGTCTGCTCGACGGTCGCCTGGACGTCGAGGACGCGCAGCTCGAGCGTGCCGAAGCGCAGGTGCGGCCTTAGCTCCCACCACCACTCCGACGCGTCGGTCACGGCGCCTCCGCGGACGGCCCAGGCGAGGTCTTCGGCGAAGTCGTCCCACGAGGTGATGATCGGCGGGACCCCTTGGCGGGGCAGTGCGGATGCGACCAACGGGCGTACCGAGCACAGACCGGTGTCGCGTCCACCTGCGAAGGGGGCGGCCGCGGCCAGTGCGGCCAGCTCGGGCAGGAGGTCTCGCAGCGCGTGGTAGACACTCAACGTGCAGTCGGCGTCGCCGAAGGCCAGGTGGACCTGCAACGAGGACACCAACTGCCGGCCGATCGCCTCCCGGTAACGGGCGCCGAGCTCGGCGGCGCGCTTCGTCGGCGACAACGGGGTAGGTCCGTCGAGGAGCGGGTGTACGGGAGCAGCGATCGCAGCTACGTCGGTTCCGCAGGCACTGGCGATCAGCGCGCGGCAGGACCGCAGCTCGTCGACGGCGTCCGCCACCTTCTCGTGCACCGAGGTCGCAATCTCCAACTGGCACGCAGGAAGCTCCGGCTTCACCCGGGGATCCCCGACGCCCGCCAGCACCGCCGCCGCGTCCACGGGCAACCACGTGCCCCGGTCGACCAGCAGCAGCTCCTCCTCGAACCCCACCGTCCCGGCAACGGTCCCCGAGAACACCGACCGCAACCGCTCGCCGCTGAGCGCCTCACGATCGGCAGGGCGGACAGACTCAGCCACACAAGCCTCCAGTCCACACCGGCACCAAATCCACCGGCCTCCGAAGGCTCACCTCTGAACCCGCACCCCCGGTTACCCACCCCATGCACGCCCGCAGTCTTCAGCTGCGGCGCCGCCCATTTCCTCCAGCGCCGCGAGGGTCGCGGCGACGGCAGGTGGCCGGTCCCCGGGAAGGCAGGCCGCCTGGATGTGGCGGAGCTCGCGCCGGCCGCTGAGAGGCTTGACCACGACCTGATCCGGTTCGAGTACGACGTTCAACCGGTGGGCGAACGTGATGCCGGCGCCCGCCGCGACCAGCGCCTGCGCCTCGATCGGCTCGTCCCCGTTCCCCGCCAGCCGGATCCGCGGTCGGGCCGGCAGACCGGTCAGCAGCCGGTCGACGAGCCGCGCGGCCGAGCCGGTGTGGGCCCGGATCCAGGTGTCGCCGGTCAGTTCGGACAGCTCGAGCTCGGCCCGGTGCGCCAACGGATGCCGGGCCGGCAGCAGGACGGTCAGTGGATCGTCGAACAGCGGCACGACCTCGACCCCGGCCACGGTCGCCGTCGGCTCCTCGGCGTACTCGAAGACGATCGCGACGTCGAGCGCGCCCCGGATCAGCTTGCTCACCGCCTCGTCGCGGTTGACCAGGTCGTCGGCGATGGTCAGGCCGGGATGCCGCTCCTCGAAGACGACGGCGAGCTCGGACGAGAGCACGACGAGCGCGGTGAAGAACGAACCGAGACGGACGGTGCCACCGCGGAGGCCGGCCAACTGGCCGATCTCCCACTCGGCGACGGCGAGCCGGTTGAGCACGGCGTCGGTGTGCTGCAGCAGGAGCGATCCCGCGTCCGTGACCCGCACGCCACGATGGGTCCGGACCACCAACTGCGTCCCCAGCCGGCGCTCGAGCAGGGACACCTGCCGGGAAACCGCGGGCTGGGTCAGGTTGAGCGACTTGGCCGCGGCCGAGAACGAGCCGTGCCGCACCACGGCCCGGAACGTCGTGAGCTTGTCGACCTCAAGCATGTTCTCAGCTTAGAACTGCCATGCCGGATCGGCATTTGAGGTATGAACTCGGCTCCGTTCGACTGGATCCATGAACTCGTACCGCGCGGTGCTCGTCACCTTCGTGCTCACCGGTCTGGTCTCCGCGACCTGGGCCGGCCGGCTGCCGGCCACCCAGGCCCGGCTGGAGCTGTCGACCGGGCGGCTCGGCCTCGTCGTCCTGGCCATCGAAGCCGGTGCGCTGATCGGGTTGCCTGTGGGCGGGCTCCTGGTCGGGCGGTACGGCAGTCGGTGGAGTCTCCGGCTGGGCCTGGCGTGCTTTCCCGCCCTACTGGCCGCGTTGGCGTTCGCCCCAACCCTGCTCTGGCTGGCGACAGCCGCCGCGATCTGGGCAGCCTTGAACAGTGTGATCGACGTGGCCATGAACACCGCCGGGATCGAGGTCGAGGCCGAGTACGGGCGGCCGTTGCTCTCGAGCCTGCATGCCGGGCAGAGTGCCGGACTGCTGATCGGTGGACTCGGGGCGGTGATCGGCGCCGCGCTCGACGTACCGCTGTGGGTGCATTTCGCGGCGATTGCCGTGCTGTGCGGTTGCCTGGGGTGCCTGGTCGCCGGCCGATTGCCGGCAGCGACTTCCAGGGATCGGCAGCTCGGCCGGCCCGACCGGCGGTTGTGGTTGCCCGGAGCGGTGGCCTTCTGCGGCTTCCTGGTGGAGGGCGGCGCGAGCAACTGGGCCGCGATCGACCTCAGCAGCCAGCACGACGCGCATCCCGCGGTCGCCGCGGCGGCGTACACGCTGTTCGTCGTGATGATGGCGGTCGTCCGGTACGGCGGGGATCGCATCGTCGACCGGTACGGACGGGCGCGCGCGGTCCGGGTCAGCGCAGTCACGGCGGCGGCCGGGACCGTGCTCGTCGTCGTCGCGCCGACCGCCGTCTCGGGCGTCCTCGGCTCGATCGCCGGCGTCGTGGTCGCCGTTGCCGGCTGGTCGATCGTCGGCGCGGGCGTGGCGCTGGTCGCGCCCACCGTGCTCGCCGCCGCTCCGGGCCTCGCGGGATCGGGGTCGCGATCGTCGGCGATCGCCGCGGTCAGCACGATGGGCTACCTCGGCGCGTTCACCGGGCCGGTCCTCATCAGCGGCGTCGCCGGCCGCAGCAGCCTCACCGTGGCCCTGACCGTGCTCACCGGCGCGGCCACCCTGACAGCTGCTCTCGCTCGCAGGGCCCTGAAGTCACCTGCGGGAGTCAGGTGAGTTGGTCGGGTGGGTTCTCCGGGCGGGTGTCGGTGAGGTAGCGGGCGGGGTCGCCGCCGGCGCTGGCGGCGGACGCCAGCCAGGCCTGCAGACCGTCGGGGTCACGGCGTTCGAGCTCGTCCAGGCACTGCTGTCGCGCCAGCACGATCCTCAGCCGGGCCGCCGGCGTCCTGGCCTGCCTCAACGAGAGGTAGCTGTCATGCCACTCCCGGCACAACTGCCGCGTGCTGACAGCTCGAGCCGGTGATGCCGGCGCTCCGGTGACGCGCGGCAGCACCCGGCCGACCACGCGCGGCGAAGTGGCGCCGACCAGCAGAAGCAGCAGAACGACGTTGCCGTGCAGTACGGCGCCAAGACCGAGGACCGCGATCACGGCGACCCCGGCGAGGAGCGCCCGCAGGAGGGTCTCGACGTCCGGCGTACTCCTCTCCCTGTCCTTCCCCGAGCGACTGACAACCGTCAGAAACGCCACGAAGACGGCGACCAACCCGACCAGGACCCAGACCTTCAGCGGCAGGACGAACAATCCGGCCACCACGCCGGCCGCGATCAACAGACCACAGACAACTCGCCAGATGACGCGGTAGGCGGCCATCCGACCTCCAGACAGGGGATCCTCACGGGCGGGAGGACTTCAAGTACCCCCACCGGCGCGGCACTAACCCCAGATCTTGCCCGATTTCGGCACGCCGTTGCCTAGAGCAACCAACCGTCGGGTTTCCAGGGTGGCGCCTCGGGTACGGCGGGTGCCCGTCGACCGAGGAGGCGCATCGCCCATGACAAACTGGGGATGGTGTACGGCGATCGCGCAGGTGCCGGGCGCCGGTGAGGTCGCTCTCCTCGTGGTGCAGCCACCGGCGGACGACCCGGTGCTGTCCGTCGGGTCCCCGGTGTCGGTCGCGGCCCTGTCCAGCGGAACGTGGAGCCGTGCGGCCGGTCTCACTGTCTACACGGTCGGGACCGTGCTCACCCGACTGCGGTCGCTGGGCGAGGACATCTACCCGCTCGCCACGGTCGATGTTCCGGCCAAGTGGCGCTCGATCACCCGCGCGACCGGTGTGGCCCTCTTCCTCCTGATTCCACCAGGCGCAGGTACGCCGGGCAGCCACCTCGTCGACCGCCTGCTCGCCCAGGCCGCCGAAGGGAACGTCCGCGGCGGCCTCATCGAAGTCCTCCCCGATCCCGCGGCCAACTGACCGCGGGGCCGCTCCTCAGCGTCCGGAGCCGCTGGGGCGATCGTCGTCGGGTGGGGTGGTGTCGACGTTCCGGATCTTGGTGTGCTCGGTCGAATGGGCGGCGGTCTCGTTCGAGTCGTGTCCCTTGATCGACTGCGCGCCCGACACGGCACCCCGGCCGGCGGCGAACAACGCCCAGAGCACGAAGGCGACGGCCGCCAGCACCAGCACCATCACCAGGATCCACAGCGGAGCACCCATCATCGCCTCCTGATCGAAAACGCCTCGGTACCCCGGCGTCCCCGCTCCAACCCCCGGCGTACATGCAGGCCGCCACCTCGGGTACCGCGTGACCATGACTCACAGCGACACAGAAAACGCGGCCTGGACCGGACTTGCCCTGGTCACCGGAGCGTCCAGCGGCATCGGGCTGGAACTCGCCCGGCAGTTCGCCAAGCACGGCTACGATCTCGTGATCGCGGCGGAGGACGACGGCATCGAGACCGTCGCGCCCGAGCTGCGGACCGCGGGCGAACGCTCGGTGCAGGTCGAGGCGGTGCGCGCCGACCTGGCGACCCCCGAAGGGATCCAGCGCCTCGTCACCTGCGTCGGCGACCGTCCGCTCGTGGCAGCCGCACTCAACGCGGGCATCGGGGCCGGCGGCTCGTTCACCGAGAACGACCTGGCCGCCGAGCTGCGGCTGATCGACCTGAACGTGAAGTCGACCGTCGCCCTCGCCAAGCCGCTGCTGCGCGACATGGTCGCCCGCGAGGAGGGCCGCATGCTGATCACCTCGTCGATCGCGTCCACGCTGCCGGGCTCGTACCACGCGGTGTACAACGCCAGCAAGTCGTTCCTGCAGTCCTTCGCCGAAGCCCTGCAGGACGAGCTCAAGGACTCACCGGTCACGGTGACCTCGCTGATGCCGGGACCCACCGACACGCAGTTCTTCCGCCGGGCCGGGATGGAGGACACCCGCGTCGGCCAGTCGGACAGCAAGGACGACCCCGCCGAGGTCGCCCGCCAGGGGTTCGAGGCGATGATGGCCGGCCGGGACCGGGTCGTCGCCGAGTCGCTGATGACGAAGGCGCAGGAGCTGGCGAACAAGGTCGTGCCGGACAAGCTCAAGGCCGCGGCCCACCGGAAGATGGCGGAGCCGAAGGGCGGCTGACACTCTGCACTAGGGTGCAGGCATGGGGAGCAGTGTCTACGTCGCCTCGGTAGAGGGTTCCACCGGGAAGTCCACGGTCGCGCTCGGCCTACTCCAGCAACTGTCGCGCCGGGTCGAGCGGGTCGGCGTGTTCCGGCCGATCGTCCGGCCGGACACCGCCCTGCACGGCGGGCGCGACTACGTCCTCGACCTGCTGATCGCGCACGACGCGGTCGACCTCGAGTACGACGACAGTGTCGGCGTCACGTACGACGAAGTGCACGCCGACCCCGACGCCGCGCTGGACCTGATCGTGCAGCGCTACCACGCCGTCGCCGACCGGTCCGACGCCGTCGTGGTCGTCGGCAGCGACTACACCGACGTCGGCACGCCGACCGAGTTCTCGTTCAACGCGAAGATCGCCGCCAACCTCGGCACGCCGGTCCTGCTCGTGCTCAACGGGTTCCGGCGCAGCCCGCGGGACCTCCGGGCGATCGCGGACCTCGCGGTCGGAGAGCTGCGGGCGAACCACGGCTCGCTCGCGGCGCTGGTCGCGAATCGCGTCGACCCGGAACGGATCCCCGACGCGGTCGCGGCCCTCGCCGGCACCGGTGGACCGGCGTTCGCCCTGCCGGAAGAACCGCTGCTGAGTCAGCCCACGGTGACCGACCTGTTGGCCCCGATCGACGCCCGGCTGCTGAGCGGGGACCCGGCGTTGCTGTCCCGCGAGGTCACCGGTCTCGTGATCGCCGGGATGACCATGCCGAACGTGCTCGACCGGGTGTTCGACGGCGCCGCGGTGGTGACCGCGGCCGACCGGCCGGAGGTCGTCCTCGGCGTCCTGATGGCGCACGCCTCCCTCAACTTCCCGCGGATCTCGACGGTGATCCTGAACGGCGGGTTCACCCTCCCGCCCCAGGTCCAGCGACTGATCGACGGGCTCGGCGTCACCCTGCCGATCCTCGAGACCACCCTCGACACCCAGTCGACCTCGACCGCGCTGACCGCCGTCCGCGGGCGGCTCACCAAGGAGTCGCCACGCAAGGTCGACGCGGCGCTCACGCTGTTCGACCAGCACGTGGACGGTACGGCGCTGCTCGACCAGCTGGCCGTCGCCCGCAGCAGCGCGGTGACCCCGTTGATGTTCGAGCACCAGCTGATCGACCAGGCAGTTGCCGAACGCAAGCACATCGTCCTGCCGGAGGGCGACGAGGAACGGATCCTGCGCGCCGCCGACGTCCTCCTGCGCCGCGGGGTGGCCGACCTGACCCTGCTCGGGAGCCCGGTCGCGATCAGCGCGAAGGCCGCCACGCTCGGCGTCGACGTCGCCGCGGCCACGGTCCTCGACCCTGAGCACGACGACCTCGCCGAGGAGCTGGCGGCCGAGCTGCACCGGCTCCGGCAGCACCGTGGCGTCGACCTGGACCGGGCCCGCGAGCTGGTCCGCGACGTCTCGTACTTCGGCACGATGATGGTCCAGCTCGGCCTGGCCGACGGCATGGTGTCCGGTGCGGTCCACACCACCGCCCACACCATCCGGCCGGCTCTCGAGGCCGTCAAGACCGTCCCTGGGGTGTCGGTCGTCTCGTCGGTGTTCTTCATGTGCCTGCAGAACCAGGTGCTCGTGTACGGCGACTGCGCGGTCAACCCCGACCCGACCGCCGAGCAGCTCGCGGACATCGCGATCTCCTCGGCCGAGACCGCGGTCGCCTTCGGCGTGGAACCACGCGTCGCCATGCTCTCGTACTCGACCGGCACGTCCGGCTCCGGGACCGACGTGGAAAAGGTGTCCAAGGCAACAGCCATCATCCGCGATCGCGCACCCGAGCTGCCGGTCGAGGGCCCGATCCAGTACGACGCCGCCATCGACGAGGCCGTGGCCCGGACGAAGCTGCCGGGCTCCCCCGTCGCCGGCCGGGCGACCGTGTTCATCTTCCCCGACCTGAACACCGGCAACAACACGTACAAGGCGGTCCAGCGGTCGGCCAACGCGGTCGCGGTCGGCCCGGTCCTGCAGGGCCTCCGCAAACCGGTCAACGACCTGTCCCGCGGAGCGACCGTCCGGGACATCGTCAACACGGTCGCGATCTCCGCCGTCCAGGCCCAGCAGACCCCGAAGGCAGGCACCGATGACCGACCGTGACTCCGGCCGGGCAGCCGATGAGGCCATGGATCATGTCCTGGTCGTCAACGCCGGTTCGTCGTCGCTGAAGTACAGCCTGGTCGACGCCGGCACCGGCGAGGCGACCGGCTCCGGTCTGGTCGAGCGAATCGGCGAGAGCCAGGGCCGCCACGTCCATCGCGGCCCGGACGGCGAGACCGAGACATCGGCGAAGGTCCCGACGCACGAGGACGCACTGCGCGCGGCGATCGAGGCGTTCGAGGCGCACGGGCCGTCACTGGACGACGTCGAGCTCGCCGCCGTCGGTCACCGCGTCGTCCACGGCGGGGCGACCTTCGGCGCACCGGCGCTGATCGACGACGACCTCGTCGCCGCGGTCACCGACCTGGTGCCGCTCGCGCCGCTGCACAACCCGGCCAACCTCGAGGGCATCCGGGTCGCCCGCCGGCTCTTCCCCGACCTCCCTCAGGTCGCGGTCTTCGACACCGCTTTCCACCAGACGCTTCCACCGCACGCCTACACGTACGCCGTACCGTCGTCGTGGTCGGAGGAGCACGGGATCCGGCGGTACGGCTTCCACGGGACGTCGCACGCGTTCGTCTCCCAGGAGGCGGCCCGGCTGCTCGGACGCGACCCGGCCGACGTCAACGCCATCGTCCTGCACCTGGGCAACGGCTGTTCGGCGTCCGCGGTCCGGGGCGGCGAGTCGGTGGAGACATCGATGGGGCTCACGCCGCTCGAGGGGCTGGTGATGGGCACCCGTTCGGGGGACGTGGACCCGGCGATCCCGGCGTACCTGATGCGGGAGCTGGACCTGTCGATGGACGACATCGACGAGGCGCTCAACAAGTCGTCCGGGCTCAAGGGACTGACCGGCGAGAACGACTTCCGCGAGGTCTCCCGGATGCGCGCCGACGGCGACGAGCGGGCCGCGCTGGCGTTCGACGTCTACTGTCACCGCATCCGCAAGTACGTCGGTGCGTACTACGCCGTCCTCGGGACCGTGGACGCCGTCGTGTTCACCGCCGGCGTCGGCGAGAACTCGGCCGAGGTCCGGGCGGCCGCGCTGAGCGGACTGCAGCGGCTCGGGATCTCCGTCGACGAGGACCGCAACGCCGAGAAGTCCAAGAAGGCACGCCACATCTCCCCCGACGACGGCGATGTCGCGGTGCTCGTCGTACCCACGAACGAGGAGTGGCAGATCGCCCGCGAGAGCGTCAGCCTGGTCCGCTCCCGGTAGCCGGGAGCTCGACCGTGGTCGCGCGCGGGAGGTCGCGCACCGACCGCGACACCAGGGTCACCAGGGCGATCACGACGTACACCACGCCGGCGACGACCATGACCTTCTGGACGCCGAACACGAGGCCGAGCGGACCGAACAGCAACTGACCGATCGGGATCGCGACGAACGAGCCGAGCATGTCGTAGGAGTACGCGCGCGACAGCATCTCGTCCGGCACGTGCTCCTGCATGGCCAGGTCCCAGCCGAGCCCGAAGACCTGGCTGCCGACGCCGGCCAGGAAGGCCCCGACCATCCCGACCAGGAGGATGGGCTCGATGCCGAGCACCAGCATGGGGATGCCGTTCAGCGCGACCGCGCCCATCCCCCACAGCAGCGGCCGGCGGAACGAGATCCGGATCAGGGCCAGCGAGCACATCAGGAAGCCCACCGCCTGCGCCGAACGGATCAGGCCCCAGCCGGCCTCGCCGATGTCGGTCTGGGTGGCGAGCACCGGGCCGAGGGTGTTGAACCCGCCGCTGCCGATCGCGTTGAGCAGGGAGAACGAGGCGACGACCACCCACAGCCAGGTCGTGGACCGGAAGTACGTCCACCCCTCGCGCAGGTCCGCGATCGCGCCCTTGCGCCGTTGCCCCTCGACCGGTCGCGGAAGGCGGACCCCGGTCAGCACGAGCATCGCGAGCAGGTACGTCGCGCCGTCCACGGCCAGCGCCCAGCCCGGGCCGACGACGGCCACGAGCACGCCGCTCACGGCCGGGCCGAGCACCATCAGCGCGTTCTCGGGCACCGCGAGCACCAGGTTCGCCGCCTTCAGTTGGTCGCGTGGGACCAACTGGGGCAGGACGCCGGCGAGCGCCGGCATACCCGCCGCGGTCGCCGTGCCGTTGATCGCGGCGAGCGCCGCCAGGTGCCAGACCTCGGCGGTCCCGGTGATCACCAGCGCGGCCGTCGCCAGTTGGCTGAGACCGGACAGCACGTTGGTCGCCTGGATCATCAGCGTCCGCCCGAACCGGTCGGCCAGCACCCCGCCGGCCAGCAGGAACACCACCATCGGAATGCTGTACGCCGCCAGCACCGTGCCCAACGCGGTCGCCGAGTCGCTGACGTGGAGTACGGCGAAGGACAGCGCGACGCCGGCCATCGTCGTACCCGCCTGGTCGATCAGCCGCGACAGCCAGTAGTAGCGGAAGTTCCGCTCACGCAGCGGAGCGAGCGCGCCGCTCACGACCGCGCGTTCCGGGTCAGCTGGAACGTCCAGGAGGTCGCGCTGACGTGCACGGTCCCCGGCGTCCGCGGCGGCTGGTTGTGGTCGTGCACCAGGTGCGACGCCTCGGTCAGCAGCTCGCGCACCCGCTCCCACACCTCCGGCGTCACCCAGCCCTCGAGATCGCTGAAGTGGTTCGGCGTGCCGGCCTTCCGCTGGGCGATCCGCCGTTCCAGATCACGCGCGAGCGCCCGCACCTCGGCGATCCGGCTGTCTGTCGTCGACCGCGTCCGGCGCTGTCCCCGCAGCTCGTGCGGATACCGGTAGCGTTTCGCCACCCCGCCCCGGATCCGCTCCTCCCCCGCCTCCACGATCGTGCCCGACTCGAACAGGATCCGCAGATGGTACGACGCGTTCGCATGCGTCAGCCCCAGCTCCCGCGCCACCTCGGCCGCACTCATCGCCGACCCGGTCAGCAACGACAACATCCGCAACCGCACCGGATGAGCCGTCGCCCGCAACTCCCTGACCTCGTCCACAGCCATCCCACTCCCCAACAACTCTTGGGCAGTATCATGCCGGAACCCGGGCCGACCGTCAAACAGTTCTTGGACGGTCGGCCCGGGTCGTCGCGCCGTGGGAGCTACTTGGCGATCGTGTAGCGGATGGTGTCGTGGCGGAGGAGGTCGCCGGAGGTTTTGACGATTCGGAGGGTGTGGGGGCCGTTCTTCAGGGTGGTGGTGAAGACCTCGCGGGCCGTTACCCGGGTGTCGTTGTGGAGGTTGACGCGGCGGATCAGTTTGCCGTCGAGGTAGATGTCGGCTTCGCCCTGGTCGGGGGCGAGGGCGGTGATCCACTGGACGCTGTTGCCGGTGAAGGTGAACGTGACCGCGTCACCGTTGGCGGTGGTGGCGTGGATGTCGTCGCGGTAGTCGCCGCGGAACCGGAAGTCCAGCTTCGTGGTGCCGGTCGGCTGGGCCGCGAGATACTCCTTCTTCACCGTGACCACGCCGCCGTCGACGGTGTAGTCGGTGCCCTTGACCAGGTCCGTGCCGGCCTTGGAGACAGCCAGCAGTTCGCCCGGATCGCGGCCGATCTGGACGCTCACGTCGGCCGGGGCGTTCTTGTCGAACGTCGCGGTGTCCGGGTTCAGCAGGCTCTCCTGACGGACGTTGAGTTTGTCCAGCAGCATGAACTGGCCGGACTTCTTCACGCCACGGATCGTGTGCGTGCCGTTCGGCAGGTCCGAGATGCTGTAGACCACCTGCTGGGCACCGCGGCCCTCCTCCTGATAGGTGCTCACGGTCTGCTTGAACTGGCCGTCGACGTAGATGTCGACGTCACCCTGCGAGTTGTGCTTCTCGGTCACGTAGTCCACGCCGGTCCCGACGAAGGTGTACGAGAAGGAGTCGCCGTTGGCCTCGGTGTACTGCACGTCGTCCTGGTAGTCGCCGAGCCCGCGCCCCGTGCTCTGACTCCACGAGCCCGTGTAGACGATCTGCGAGTCGTTGTTGTTGACCTCGATCGTCCGTACGCCGGCATCGGTCGAACGAGCCTTGGCCGAGGCGGAGTCGGTCACCGTGACGGTCAGCGGCTCCGAGACCGCGGGCACCTCGCGGTTGCCGTTGCGCTGCCAGTCACCGTCGTACCCGACCCGCAGGTCGTCGTCGTTGACGGTGATCGCGGAGTTCTTCTGCGGGGTGACCTTGAGCAGCCGGACGCCGTGGATCGGCACGTCCTTCGCGGTGAAGCCGGTCGCGAACCGACCGAAGTTCTTGCGGTCCCACAGATCGCGCACCTGCGCGGCTCCGGTCAGCCCGAGGTCCGACCAGTTGACGGTCATGTCCGCGTCGGTCTGGCCGAGGTTGAACAAGGCAACGGTGTACGAGCTGTCGGGGTTCAACGAGAACCACACCTGCCGGTTGGTCCTGGTCGACACCGGCTGGGCGGGACGCCCGGCCTGGTTGACCGCGATCACCTCGCGGTTCGTCAGCAGTTCCAGCCCGTATGCGTCGAGCTTGGTCATGTCGTTCCCGATGTACAGCGGCGCCGCGGACACGGCCCACAACGTCGCCGCCGTACGGCGTTCGTCGCGGGTCAGACCGTCCATCTGGCCGTTCCCGACGTTCAGCGAGTCGAGGTCGTTCCAGCCACCGGGGCCGGCGTGCCGCCACCAGTCGGCCAGCTTCGGGAACAGGCGCGCGATGTTCTGCCACGTGGTCAGCGCCTGGCCGGGGCAGTAGCACTCGACGTCCCAGTCGATCCGCCAGCCGTTCGCGTACTGCTTCCAGTAGTCGGCGTAGTTGATGTCGAGCGCCCAGGACAGCTCGAGCCAGATGCCGTGCCGGGCCAGCGCCTGCGACCAGGCCTTGACGTCGTCGCGGGCGTCGAGCGACAGGTCGCTGATCCCCGAGCCCGGTGTCACGCTGTCGAACTTGAGGAAGTTGACGCCCCACGCGGCGTACAGGTCGGCGATCGAGTCGATGTACTTCTGCGCGCACGGCTTGGAGAAGTCGATCTTGAAGCCGAGGCCCCAGTAGTCCGCCTTCTGCAGCGGCCGCACCGGCAGGTCACCGGTCCGGCACTCCGGCGCGCCGTACACCGGCAGGTTGGCGTCGATCAGCGTCTGGCCGATCCCCGGGATGCCGTAGAGCCCGACCTTCTGGCCGTTGCCGTGGATGTGGTCGATCACGTCCTGCAGACCGTCCGGGTACAGGGTCGTGCTCGGTACCGGCCGGCCGTAGTCGTCGATGTCGCCGTTCCAGCCGGCGTCGATGTTGATGTACTCGTAGCCGTACGGCTGGAGCTTCGCGTGCATGGCGTCCGACTGGGCCTTGAGCTGAGCCGCCGTGATCCACTGGTTTCCCGGCGGGGCGTAGACCTGCATGCTGTAGCTGCTCCAGCCCATGTAGGGCTTGAGCGCCTGCTCCCCCGCCGGTCCCCCGGCCGCGACCGTCGCGACGGCGGGCTCGGCAGTCGGGGCCGGCGCGGCGGCCGGTGCCGATGGGCCGGTCGGGCCCGGTGCGGCGGACGACGTGGCCGCGAGTCCGGCCGAGAGCAACCCGGCGAGGGCGAGGCCCACGACGAAACCTCTTCGTGGGCCTCGTCGGACCAAGGTCGGTAGGGATCTGGTCATGAGCGGTGACCTCTCTGACGATGTGTCAGCCGAGGCCCCACCCGTCCGGGTCCCCGGCAAGAATCCGAGAACCCGGATCGGATAGGATATTTGCTCCTTTACTTAACTCTGTCAAGATTCTGGCGCCGGTCAGCCGCGGTACAGCGAACCGCCACCCGAGATCGCCACCGTCGCGGCCTTGCCACCGACGTTCAGGCTGATGATGAACGTCGACCCCGACTGCCGGACCCGGTACGTGACCGAGCCACTCGACCGCACCGGGACCACGAACGACAGGATCGACGCCGTCGTGCCGGACCGGGCGAGCATGATCGTCGGCGCCGACCTGCGGACGTAGCTGCTCGGGTAGTGCCAGCCCTGGATCGGGTTGGTCTGCGCCTGCTTGAGCAGCGTCGCGCCGGCCGGCAGCGCCTGCTTGAACGGCAACTGGAACACGATCGTCTTGGTCGCATCCCCCGGCGCCATCGCCACCGCGGTCGTCCGCGAGTACACGGTCGCCCGCTGGTCCGGCGGCAGGTGCCACAGCGTCTGGAACGCCTGCGCGGTACGCGCCGACGCCCGGTCCCAGGTGACGATCAGGTCCGGATCCTTCAGCACCAGCACCGACCGCACCCGGCTGATCCCACTGCCCGGCGCGTCGGTGAACGTGTACGACTCCGCGTTCGTCTTCACCGAGTACGCCGTCAGCCGCGTCGCCGGGTTCACGTCCTTCGACAACGGCGTCGTCATCACGCTGTGCGCCGACGGGCTCATCGTCCAGGTCCGCCAGACGCCCGCCGAGTACGCCGCATAGCCGCCGTCGATCACGATGTCCCGCCCGCGGGACGTGTACGTGATGCTGGTGTGGTCGCTGTGCCCGTGGAACGCCCGGGCCGGCCCGTACCGGATGCTGTACGTCGACTCGCCCGCGAACTTCCGCGCCGGGTCGGTCCCCCACCCGGTCCGGCCGAACACGTAACCGGCCGAGTACACGCCGACCCGCCACGGCGGCGTCGTACCCTTCGTCCCCAGCGAGCCCGCGTACTCCATCGGCGTGCCCACCCACGGGTACGTCGACTGGAGCTCGGTGTCACCGAGTTGGTGCAGCTTGCCCATCGAGTTCGTCGCCAGCGCCAGCCACTTGGCCAGCAGCGCACGGCGGGTCGAGATCGTCGTACCGGGCGAGACACCACAGTTCTGCATCACCGCGATCGCCCGGCCCCAGAGCGAGTAGTTGAACGCGGCGTACCCGGTCGACTGTTCGTTGGTCGAGCCCTGCGCGTCGATCGAGGTGGTGATGCCGGCGCCGAACCGCTGGACCGCCAGGTTCTTGTAGTCGGTGCGGTTCAGCGTGCAGCCGACACCGAACAGCGCGATGCTCTCGTCGGTGCCGTGGTTCCAGGCGCCGCTCCAGTTGTACGTCAGGAACCGTGCGTGACTCAGCAGTGCCGCATCGACCCACGCGTACCGGGTCGGCACGGTGGTGACCTTGAGCCCGGACAGGATCGCCTGCCGCAGACAGATGAGGACGTTGGTCCGGTGCATGGTGGACTCCCAGGCACCCACGTTGCCCTTCCACGAGTACGGGTTGTCCCGGTACCAGTCCCAGGCGATTGTGTTCACCCGCGTCAGCGCGGTCAGGTCACCCTGGCCGGCCGCGACGATGCCCTGACCGAGCCAGCGCAGCGAGTGGAACCACATGTACCAACTGGCGTTCTTGTACGGGTTCGCCAGCCAGTTGATGTTGCCGCCGCCGTTGCCGACCCTGGCCGGCGCGTACGGTCCCCAGGCGAACGTGTCGCGGTACAGGTTCGCCAGCGGGTTGGTCCGCTCGATCCCGCTGAACCCCGGACACGCGTAGAACGGTGCCGCCAGGGTCTGCACCTTCTCCGTCCCGATGTCGGTGGCCGGCGCCGTCGTCGCGGGAACGACGTTGCTGCCGCCGGGCACGAACTGTGCGTCGTCCGGGCCCTCCGGCGCGGGCACGATCTGGATGCCCGGCTCTGCCGTCGGTGCCTGACTGTCTCCTGGTGCCGCTTGCACACCTTGTGCCGCTTGCGCCCCCGCCAGCAGTACGGCGATCGCGACGGCCACGGCGGCCGTCCTTCGTAATCGCATGACTGTGTCCTTCCCCCACCGTCACCACACCCCGCGGCGACGTGCTTCCCCTCTACTGGCCTTGATGCACAGCGGCCGGCAAAGGTTGTGAAGTGGTCAGATCCAGCCGTTGTGCCGGGCGATCCGGTAAGCCTCGGCGCGGGAGTCCGCCCGCAGCTTCTGGGTGATGGCCGCCAGGTAGTTGCGGACCGTGCCCTGGGACAGCACGAGCCGGCGGGCGATCTCGCGGATCGGCCGGTCCTCGCCCGCGGCCGCCAGGACCTCGGCCTCGCGCGGCGTCAGCGGTGACGGCGGCTCGGTGAGCGCGTCGGCGGCGAGGACCGGGTCGACGTAGCGCTGGCCCGCGTGGACCCGCCGGACGACGTCGGCCAGCGCGGTCGCCGGTGCTCCCTTGGCGAGGAAACCGCGGGCACCGGAGGTGAGCGCGCGCCGCAGGAGGTGCGGTCGGCCGTGGCCGGTGAGGATCACGCCCGCGCAGTCGGCCAGCTGCCGGCCGAGCTCGGTGATCACGGTGATGCCGTCGAGGTCAGGAAGCTGCAGGTCGATCACCGCGACGTCGGGACGGTGAGCGAGGGCCAGGTCGATGGCCTGCCGCCCGTCCGCGGCCGTCGCGACCACTTCGAGGTCGGGCTCGCGCTTCAGCAACTCGGTCAGCGCCGCGCGGATCAGCTCTTCGTCCTCGGCGAGCAGCACCCGGATCGTCACGCCTGCCTCACCTCGGAGTCAGCTCCACCCGGACCTCGTACTCCGCGCCGGCCCGACCCGCGACCAACCGTGCGCCCGCGTCCGCGCAGCGCGCAGCCAGCGACGCCAACCCGGTGCCGGGCTCCACCGAAGCGCTGGTCCGGAGGCCGTCGTTCACGATCACCAGTGTGGCGCACGGCCCGGCGGTCTCGAACCGGATCGACACCGTCCGGGCGTCGCTGTGCTTGAGGATGTTGCTGACCGCCTCACGCACCACCGCCGCCAGCAGCCGCGATCGATCGAGCGGCACCCGCTCGACCTCCACAGCGACGTCGGTCCTGATCCCGGCCGAGCCGAGCACCAGCTCCGCGGACGCGAGCTGGGTGGCCAGGTCGGCGACGGTCTCACCGTGCACGGCCGACCGGGCCTCGGCCAGCGTGGACGCCGCGAGCGCTCGGATCTCGTTGCTCTCCGCCGCCGACCGCGCCGGATCCTCCGCGGCCAGCTCGGCCGCCAACTCAGCCTTCAGCGCGATGATCCCGAGCCGGTGCCCGAGTACGTCGTGCAGCTCGCGACTGACCCGCAGTCGCTCCTGGGCGAGCACCAACCCGGCCTCGGCCTGCCGTCCCGCCTCGGCCGCCCAGACCAGCCCGAGCAGCCACACCAGCACCAACCCCGTCAGCCAGACGACGACCGCCGTACCGACGACGATGCCAAGGTTCGCGACCACGGATCCGTCGAAGGCCAGAGCTCCGGCGACCGCGCCGGCGACCAGAACGACGGCGGTCGCCATCCCGGCCAGGCGGTCGGCGAGCACGCCCGCGCCGACCGCGAAGCCGGCCATCCACGCCCACGGCTCCTGGCCGGCCTCGGCCCACGCGTACGCCGGCAGCCACAGACCGACCGTCACCACGCCGAGCACACCGACGAGGAGGCGGCGGCTCCGGACGGATTGCTTGGGGCTTACTGCTGAGCGCAGTACGAGCGTCAGTGCGACGGCGAAGAGCGCGAGACCGACGACGTACGCCGTCGTGGACAGCGGCGACGGCGGTCGGGCCAGCCGGAGCGGGAACACCAGCGCCCACGCGTAGCTGGCGAGCAGCGCGCCGAGCACGACCAGTCGGGGACTGATCGCGGACCGGGTGCCGGGATGCGGGCTCATCGGCTCACATTCCTCCGGCCGGAAGCGCATGCCTGAGTCATGACAACTGCACGTGCCGATTGAGCGGGCGCCTCTCCATCCTCGGAGTATGACGACGATGGAGGTCCCGGTGTCGGAGCCCGGCGACGAGCAGGCACGCCCGCACCGCTGGCGGCGGTACGTCCCCTGGCAGGGGCGCGCCACCCGCGTCGACCTGGCATTGATGGGCGCGATCCTGCTGGTGGTCGCGTTCGGCGTGGCGCTCCGGCCGGTCAAGCCGTTCCTGATCGCGTCCCATCCGGTGCTGCTGGCGTTCCTGACCGGCGACCTGACCGCGATCGGCGCCGCGGCGGCGTACGCCCGGATCGGTGAAGCCCAACTGTCGCTGGTCGTGCTCGCCGGCGCGACCGGGATGACCAAGTTCGACTGGCTGACGTGGTGGACCGGGCGGCAGTGGGGCGGCGGCATCGTCCGGATGTTCACCACCAGCGAGCGCACCCAGCGGTTCGCCGCCCGGGCCACCGAGCTGAATCCCTGGATCATCCGGGTCGCCGTCGTTCTCGCCGTACTCCCCGGTGTCCCGACCGCCGTCGTCTACGCGATGGCCGGCTGGGCCGGGATGCGCCTGACCACCTTCCTCCTCCTCGACCTCGTCGGCACGCTCGCGATGACCGCCCTCGTCGCCGGTCTCGGGTACCACCTCGGCCAACAGGCGGTCGACGTCGTCCTGCTGATCGACCGGTACGCCGCCGCCGTCAGCCTCACGCTGATCGCCACGGCGGCCCTTGTCCCGTGGGTGAAACGCCGGCTGCGAAGGTAAGTCGCGCGGGCATGCATCCACGCGGGTGGGCTGGGTACCTCGGGCGACCGTTCGACGTCGACCAAGGAGTTGCGATGTTCCGCCACACGAAGCGGTTGCAGTTCGAAGCCAAACCCGAACGTCCCGATCCGGTCTACGCGCGCAAGCTGCAGGAGCTCATCGGCGGCGCCTACGGCGAGATGAGCGTGACGATGCAGTACCTGTTCCAGGGCTGGAACTGCCGGATGGAGGGCAAGTACAAGGACCTCCTGATGGACACCGCGACCGAGGAGATCGGGCACATCGAGATGCTCGCCACGATGGTCGCCCGGCTGCTCGAGGGCGCGCCCGCCACCACCACGGCCGACGCCGTCCAGGACCCGGTGATGGCGGCGGTCCTCGGCGGCATGGACCCGCAGCAGGCGATCATCGCCGGCGGCGGCGCGCTGCCGGCCAACTCCCAGGGCGTTCCCTGGAACGGCGGCTACATCGTCGCCAGCGGGAACCTGCTCGCCGACTTCCGGGCGAACGCGGCCGCCGAGGCGCAGGGACGGCTGCAGACGGCCCGGCTGTACAACATGACCGACGACCCGGGCGTGAAGGCGATGCTGCAGTTCAACCTCGCCCGGGACACCGTGCACCAGAAGCAGTGGCTGAAGGCCATCGAGGAGCTCGAAGCCGACGGACTGGAGACCCCGATCGTGCCGAACGCGCTGTTCGATGAGGAGGACCAGGAGCACAACCACACCATCTGGCGGCTGTCCGACGGCTCCGACGGACCCAAGGGCGGCTGGTCCGAGGGCGACGACCCGCTCGAGTACCTGACCGACCCCGAGCCGCTCGGTGGCCCGGCCTCCGCGCCGGCGCCCGACCCCGCGCTGTTCGGCACCTACTCGGCCACCCAGGACCTGAAGGGGACCGTGAAGTCCAAGGCGAAGTCCGCCGCCCAGAAGGCCACCAGCAAGAAGAAGTAGTGGTCACGCGGAGGGGGCGGGACCACACCCCGCTCCCTCCGGCAGGTCCCGCTCCCTCGGCAGACCCGCTCCCTCCAGCGTGCCCGCCCCGTGCGGTCAGCACCCACCCAATCCCGCACATGGTTGCCTTGGGCAAGTGATCAGGTGCGGAGGTCCTCGATCTCCAGGACCTTGATCGTGGTGCCGGCGCCGACGAGTTGGTAGCTGACGCGAAAGCCGAGGCAGTAGAGGACCATCACCTCGTCCTCGTCCGGCCGGCCCCAGCCGGTGTGCAGCGGCAGGTTGGCCAGCTTGTCGACCAGCCGCGCGGCCTCGGCCGGCGCACGACTGCAGAACGCGGCGTCGAGCTGCGCGACCGCCCGCGGACTCCAGACCAGACTGTTCGGTGGCATCGGTTCGAGGCGGTTCCCCGAACCCGCGGGTCGAAACAAGTGAACGGCGACGCTTCAGCCTGTTTGGGGTGGGTACCCGGGAGTGGTCCGGCCGTGGTTCAACCCTAGCCACCTCCGCCGGACAGTGATTCTCAGGCGGCTCACATGTCGTTCATTGCCCAGCAGCCCCGGTCGTCCGCACCTGTCGTGGACAGCACCGAGACCCGCAGCGAACTGGCGGCGGCTGCGGAAAGACTCCTCCGGGAGGCCGCGACCCTCACCGGAACCCGGCGGGACGATCTGCTCGATCAAGCGATTGTTGTTTCCGTGCCGCTCGCCCGCACGTTGGCGAGCCGCTACTACCGGCGCGGTGTCGACGCCGAGGACCTGGACCAGGTCGCGTACGAGCATCTGGTCAAGGCCGCCCGCAGCTACCGGCCGACCGACGGCTCCGACTTCCGGTCCTTCGCCATCCCGACCATCCGGGGCGGGATCCGGCATCACTTCCGCGACCATGCGTGGGCGGTCAAGATGCCGCGCCGGCTGCAGGAGACGCAGACCCGGATCAGCGCGGTCGAGGGTGCGCTGGCGGCCCGCCTCGAGCGCTGGCCGACGTCGCACGAGCTCGCCGAGGCGCTCGACCTGGACGTCAGGGAGGTCGTGGAGGCGCAGCGCGCCCAGGGGTGCTTCACCCCGTCGTCGCTGGACACTCCCCTGCACGACGGCTCGTCGGTGACGCGTGGCCAGCAGGTCGCCGATCCCGCGGACACCTACCAGCTCATCGACCAGATCGAGTCGTTGCGGCCGGTGGTCGACGGTCTGGCGGCGCGCGACCGGCTGATCTTCCAGCGGCGGTTCCTCGAACACCGGACCCAGGCCGAGATCGGTCACGAGATCGGCGTCAGCCAGATGCAGGTCTCCCGGCTGCTCGGCCGGATCATGCTCCAGTTGCGTCTGGCGCTGTCGGTCTGACGGCCGGGTCGCCGTTGGCCAACGGTGATCCCGGCAGACGCGTGGCCTGGTCCGCGAGGATCAGGCCCGCCTTCTGCAACAGCTCGCCCGCACTGACGAGCAGCCGCGCGTCGTGTTCGCTGACTCCCGACTCCGGCCGCCGGTCGGCCAGGCAGACGGCCAGCGCCTCGGCAGCAGTCACCAGGCGGCTCAAGGCGTCGAGGTCGGCCGTCCATTCCTCCGGCGAGGGCTGGGCCACCGACTCGAGGAGACGCTGCGCCGAGTACAGGGCACCGGCCGCGCCGCGGATCCGGGCCGCGTTGCTCTGCGGACCATCGATTCCCGGGTATGCCATCCGGTCGTCACCGCCTTTCGTCTGTCGGGAGCTGCGGTGGGTGGGGTCGCAGTACCCAGGCGCAGTACCCATACGCACACCCAAAGTTGCGGATCCCTTGATTTCCGCCGGATTCCGGACGAGCAGCGCTACTGGCGGTGTACAAGCACTTCGACCGGGTACTGCGGCCGTTCTCGTCGACCAAGGGGAGGTTCGAGCCGGATGCGAGTGCTCGGAGTGAACGCGATCTTCCACGATCCGTCGGCCGCGCTGGTGGTCGACGGACGGATCGTGGCCGCCGCCGAAGAAGAGCGGTTCAGCCGTCGCAAGCACGGCAAGCGGCCGGTGCCCTGGTCGGCCTGGGAGTTGCCCGAGCAGGCGATGCGCTGGTGCCTGGACCAGGCCGGCCTCCGGCCGCAGGATCTCGACCTGGTCGGCTACTCGTTCGACCCCGCCCTGTGCGTCGACCTGGCGGACCTCGGCGTGACCGACCCCGGCGACGCCGTCCGCACCGACTACGCACGCCGGGCTCCCAAGTTCCTGGCCGCGGCCTTGCCCGGCCTCGATCCGGACAAGGTCCAGTTCGTCCAGCACCACGTGGCGCACGCGGCATCGGCCGGGTTGGCCGCGCCTTTCCAGGACAGTGCCTGCCTGGTGCTCGACGGCCGCGGCGAACGCGCGTCCCACCTCGCCGGGCGCTACCGCGGCCCGGACCTCGAGGTCTTCGCCGCGCAGGAACTCCCCCACTCACTCGGCCTGCTCTACGAGGACCTGACCGAGCACCTCGGCTTCCTCCGGTCCAGCGACGAGTACAAGGTGATGGCGCTGGCGTCGTACGGCAAGCCGCGGCATCTGGACGACTTCCGCGAGCTCGTCCGGGCCACCGGGGACGGCGGGTTCGTCACCGAACCGATCGACTGGGAGGCGTACGCACCCAAGGCCCGCAAGGGCGACTCGCTCGGCGACGCACACGCCGATCTCGCCTGCAGTGCGCAGCAACGGCTCGAAGAGGTCCTGCTCGACCTCGCCCGGTGGTTGCACGACCGCACCGGCGCACGGAACCTGACGATGGCCGGCGGCACGGCGCTGAACTGCGTCGCGAACTCCGTGCTCGCCAGACGCGGTCCGTACGACGAGATCTGGGTGCAGCCCGCGGCGGGCGATGCCGGCACCTCGCTGGGCGCGGCCCTTCACCTGAGCGCCGGAGCCGGTCGTACGCCGGAGCCGATGACGACCGCCGCACTCGGCCGGGGCTGGTCCGACGACGAACTGGCTGCCCGCTTGGCGCAGGCGTCGCTGCCGTTCGAGACCCCGCGCGACCTCGCCGCGACCGTGGCCGACGCCTTGGCGGGCAACGCGGTGGTCGCCTGGTTCCAGGGCCGGTCGGAATTCGGGCCGCGGGCCCTCGGCCACCGGTCGTTGCTGGCGCATCCCGGCGATCCCCGCAACCTGGAGCGCCTGAACGACATCAAGGGCCGCGAACAGTTCCGGCCGATCGCGCCGCTGGTCCTGGTCGACCGGGCGGCGGAGATCTTCGACGGCCCGCTGCCCAGCCCGTACATGCTGTTCGTGCACGACGTCGTCGGCGAGTGGCGGGAACGGATCCCCGCGGTCGTGCACGTCGACGGCACCGCACGGATCCAGACCGTCGACCCGGCGGCCGAGCCGCTGCTTGCCGAGCTTCTGCATGAGTTCGACCGACGCACCGGACTGCCGGTCCTCGTCAACACGAGCCTCAACACCGCCGGCCGTCCGATGGTCGACAGCCCGTCGGACGCCCTCGAACTGTTCGGATCGACCCCGGCCGACCTGCTCGTCCTCGGACCGCATGTCGTCCGCCGCGCGGAGTCGTTCCGATGACGAGTTGGACGGTGGTCGTGCCCACCCTGGGCCGTCCGTCCTTGTCCGACCTGCTGGCCGACCTCGCCGCGCAACCGCATCAACCCGACCAGGTCGTGCTCGTCAACGACGGACCGGACCCGCTGACCGCGGGCTCGGACGACCTCCTGATCGCCGTCCGCTCGAGCAACGGCCGCGGTCCGGCGGCCGCCCGCAACCTCGGTTGGAAGGCCGCCGGCACCGAGTGGGTGGTGTTCCTCGACGACGACGTCCGGCTGCCAAGCACCTGGTCGGCGGACCTGCTGGCAGACCTTGGCGCCGCGAGCCCTGAGGTCGCGGGTGTCCAGGCCAAGATCCTCGTACCCGATCCGGAGGGACGGCGGCCGACCGACTGGGAGCGCAGTACGGCGGGGCTCCGGAACGCGCACTGGGCAACGGCGGACATGGCCTACCGGACCGTCGCACTGCAGGCGGTTGACGGGTTCGACGAACGCTTCCGGCGCGCGTACCGAGAGGATGCCGACCTGGCCCGGCGCATCCGTAACGACGGCTGGCGGCTGGTCCGCGGTGAGCGGCATATCGTCCACCCGGTACGCCCGGCCGGCTTCTGGATCAGCGTCCGCGTGCAGCGGGGCAACGCCGACGACGCGCTGATGCGTGCCGTCCACGGGCCACGCTGGCGGGTGCGCACGGAGTGCCCACCGGGACGGTTCCCACGGCACGTCGCCACCGTGGCCGCAGCTGCGCTCGCACTGAGCCGCTACCGGCGTTCAGGACTGCTCCTCTGGCTGATCCTGTACGCCGACTTCGTCGTACGCCGGATCGCGGCCGGCCCACGTACTCCTGCCGAGACGGGCCGGATGGCGGTCACCTCGTTGCTGATCCCCTTCGCCGCAGTGGGCCACCGGATCGCCGGCTGGTGGCGGTTCCGCGGGAGCGGCGCCTGGCCGGAGCCGGTCCGGGCGGTGCTGTTCGACCGGGACGGCACGCTCGTGCACGACGTCCCGTACAACGGCGACCCGGAGAGGGTCAGTCCGGTCGACGACGCCGCCGAATCGGTCGAACGGCTTCGGTCGGCGGGCCTGCGGATCGGGGTCGTCACCAACCAGTCGGCGATCGGCCGCGGCCTCGCGACCGCGGCGCAGGTGTCCGCGGTCAACGACCGGATCGACCGGCTGGTCGGACCGTTCGACACCTGGCAGGTCTGTCCGCACACCGTCGAGGACGAGTGCGGCTGCCGCAAACCGGCCGCCGGGCTGATCCGGTCCGCTGCCCGGAGTCTCGGCGTACCACCCCGGCAGATCGTGGTGATCGGTGACATCGCCGCCGATCTGGGCGCCGCGGACGCCGCCGGTGCCCGGTCGATCCTGGTACCGAACGGCCGGACGCGCCCGGAGGAGATCCTGGCCGCCCGGCTCACGGCGCCCGACCTGCGGACCGCCGTGGACCACGTCCTCACGAGGCTCCGATGAGGAGCGTCCTGGTCGCCCGGCTGGACAACGACGGCGACGTACTCCTCGCCGGACCGGCGGTCCGTGCGATCGCGGCCCGGGACCGGGTCACGCTCCTGGTCGCACCCAGCGGCGAGCAGGCCGCGCGCATGCTTCCCGGTGTCCGCGATGTGCTGACCTGGCCGTGTCCGTGGACGGGATTCTCGCCGCCCGCTGTGGACCGGCGCTCGGTCGACACGTTGATCGACGCGCTCGGGCTCGAACACTTCGGTGCGGGCTTCGTGCTGACGTCGTACCACCAGAGCCCGTTGCCGCTGGCGCTCCTGCTGCGGCTCGCCGGACTGAAGTACCTCGCGGCCAGTTGCGAGGACTACCCGGGCGCACTCCTCGACCTGCGTCACCGGCCACGGCCGGGCCACGAGGTCGAACGCAACCTCGACCTCGTCCGCGCGGCCGGATACGAGCTGCCCGCCGGGGACGACGGAGCCCTGCGCGTGCGGAGCGTCCTGCCTCCGCCACCGCGCGGGTACGTCGTCGTCCACCCGGGCGCCTCCGTCCCGGCCCGGACGGCGAGCCCCGGCTGGTTCCGCGCCCTCGTCACCGCCCTCGCCCGGACCGGTCATCGCGTGCTCGTCACCGGTTCACCGGCAGAGCGCGAGCTCACCAGCTTCGTTGCTGGGAGCAACGGTATCGACCACGGCGGGACGACGGGCTACGCCGAACTGGGCGCGTTGCTCGACGGCGCCGACTGCGTGGTCGTGGGCAACACGGGCCCGGCGCACCTGGCCGCCGCGGTCGGCACACCGGTGGTCTCGCTGTTCGCGCCGGTGGTGCCGGCCGATCGCTGGGCGCCCTGGCGGGTGCCGTCGATCCTGCTCGGCGATCAGCAGGCGCCCTGCCGCGACACCCGCGCCCGCGAGTGCCCGATCCCCGGTCATCCCTGCCTGAACAGTGTCGCGATCGAGGAAGCGGTCATCGCGGTGCGCAAACTCCTCGAGGAGGTCACGTGAAGATCCTGGCCTGGCATGTGCACGCGTCCTGGATGACGTCGTTCGTCCAGGGTGAGCACGACTACCTGGTGCCGCTGGTCCCGGACCGCGGACCCGACGGCCGCGGACGGGCCCTGACCTACGAGTGGCCGTCGTCGGTCCGCGAGGTGACCCCCGCGGAACTCGCCGCCGAGGAGATCGACGTCGTCGTCCTGCAGCGTCTCGAGGAGCTCGAGCTGTTCCAGCGCTGGTCGGGCCGCGCGCTCGGCCGCCGCGGAGTGCCCGCCGTGTACGTCGAGCACAACACGCCTCGCGGCGACGTCGACGAGTGGATCCATCCGCTGTCCGCCCGGTCGGACATCCCGATCGTGCACGTCACGCAGTTCAACGCGATGGCCTGGGACAACGGTCTCGCGCCGACGGTCGTCGTCGAGCACGGCGTACCTGACTACGGCTACCAGTACACCGGCCGGCTCGACTCGCTCGCGGTCGCCGTCAACGAGCCTGTACGGCGCTGGCGCGTGGCCGGCCTGGACCTGGTGCAGCGCGTCGCTCAGCGGGTGCCCGTCGGTGTCTACGGGATGGGCTCGGAGCAGCTCGCCGGCCGCTTCGGACCAGGACTGGCTGCGACCGACGACCTCTCGCAGAAGGAACTGCACGCCCGGACGGCGGAGCACCTCGCCTACCTGCACAGCTGCCGCTGGACCAGTCTCGGGCTGTCGCTCGTCGAGGCGATGACCCTGGGCTGTCCGGTTCTCGTGATCGCCGCGACCGCCGCGGCCGAGTCGGTGCCTCCGCACGCCGGCGTCGTCAGCTCCGACGCCGACATACTGGCGCGAACTGCCGTGCGCTGGCTGGCCGACCGGGACGAGGCCCGCGAGGTCGGGCTCGCGGCCCGGCAGCACGCGCTCGAGCGCTTCGGCCTGCCCCGCTTCCTCGACGACTGGAACCGAATCCTGAAGGAGGTGTGCCGATGAGGATCGCGATGATCTCCGAGCACGCGAGTCCGCTGGCAGTTCTCGGCGGAGCCGACGCCGGCGGCCAGAACGTCCATGTCGCGTCGCTGTCGCTGGCCCTGGCCGAACGCGGCCACACGGTCGACGTCTACACCCGGCGCGACCATCACGCCACGCCCGAACGGATGCGTCTCGGTCCCGGTGTCGAGGTGATCCAGGTCCCGGCGGGACCACCGCGGCCGGTCGCCAAGGACGACCTGCTGCCGTACATGGGCGAGTTCGGCGACTGGCTGACTGTGTTCTGGGCCGACCGGACGCCGGACGTCGTGCACGCCCACTTCTGGATGTCCGGGGTCGCGTCCGCACATGCTCGCCGGCGGATGCCGTTGCCGAGCGCGCAGACCTTCCATGCGCTCGGGTCGGTCAAGCGCCGTCACCAGGGACGCCAGGACCCGAGTCCGGACGAGCGCGTCGACATCGAGACGGCGCTCGCCCTGCGGTCCGATGCCGTGATCGCCACCGCGACCGACGAGGTGCGCGAACTTCTCGCTCTGGGAGCACCTCCCGAGGTCATGCACGTCGTACCGTGCGGGGTCGACGCGTTTCCTCCCGTGCCACCGTCCGACAGCCGCTGGCGCTCCGGCCGCGGCCGGATCCTCTCACTCGGCCGGCTGGTCGAGCGCAAGGGTGTGGACACCGTCATCGCCGCACTCGCCGACGTCCCCGAGGCGGACTTGGTCGTGGCCGGCGGTCCGCCGACCGGGTTCGACGCCGATCCGGAGGTGCTGCGACTGCGGGCCGTTGCCGCGGAGGCGGGGCTAGCCGATCGTGTCTCGTTCATCGGCCCGATCAGCAGGACCGAAGTACCCGGACTGCTGCGGTCGGCCGACGTGGTTGCCTGCACCCCGTGGTACGAGCCGTTCGGGATCGTGCCGTTGGAGGCGATGGCCTGCGGGCGTCCCGTGGTCGCGTCAGCGGTCGGCGGTCTGTTGGACACGGTGATCGACGGGGTGACCGGAATGCACGTGCCGCCACGGGATCCGGCGCGGCTGGCCGTCGTACTGCGGGAGTTGCTCGCCGATCCTGGTCGCCGGGACGCGCTCGGTGCGGCCGGGCACGCCCGGGTCCTGGCGGAGTACACCTGGCCGACGGTGGCCGAGGCGACGGAGGGCGTGTACCGGCGGATCGTGTCTCCGGTGACCTCGGGGAGGGTGGGATGACGGTGAAGTTCGGCACGTTGACCGAGCACCTCGACCGGCTCGGCGACGGGTTGGCGAGCCTGGCGAAGCAGAACGACGTCCTCGACCGGTGGGCCGAGACGCTGGCCGTCACGTTCGCCGCCGGGAACCACCTCCTTGCCGCAGGCAACGGTGGCAGTGCGGCCGAGGCGCAGCACCTGACCGCCGAGCTGGTCGGCCGGTTCGAGTCCGGACGCGCGGCGCTGCCCGCGATCGCGCTGCACGCGGACACGTCGGCGTTGACGGCGATCGGCAACGACTTCGGCCAGGAGCAGGTGTTCGCCCGGCAGGTCGAGGCGCACGGGCGTCCGGGCGACGTACTGATCCTGCTGTCGACCAGTGGCGCCAGCCCGAACCTGCTGGCCGCCGCCCGGGCCGGCCGCCTCGCCGGCCTGCAGGTCTGGGCGATGACCGGTCCCCTGCCGAACCCGTTGGCCGGAGAGGTCGACGAAGCGCTGGCGATCGAGTGCGCCGCCCCGACCGCGGTCCAGGAGGCGCAGCTGATCGCCATCCATGCACTCTGCGCGGCGCTCGAACGTGTCTTGCTCCCGGAGCCGGAGGTCCGCCGATGATCACCCGAGTGCTCGTGATCGGCGACGTACTCCTCGACCGCGACATCGACGGCGAGGTGCACCGGGTCTCGCCGGAAGCACCGGTCCCGGTGGTCGAGATCGGTGCCGAGGCCGAACGCGCGGGCGGCGCGGGCCTGGCCGCCTCGCTGCTGGTGAACCGGCCGGGGATCGAGGTTCGCCTGGTCACTGCTCTGGCCGACGACGAACCGTCCAAGCGGCTGTCCGCGCTGCTGACCGAGCAGCTGCCGGTCACCGTGATCGCGAGTACGCCGGGCACCCGGTGCAAGACCCGGATCCGCAGCGCCGGTCAGTCCGTCCTGCGGATGGACGTCGAAGCCGAGGCGGCGATCATCGACCAGCCGGACCTCGAGGCCCTCGAGGCGGAGCTGGAGGACTGCGACGCGGTCCTCGTGTCCGATTACGCCGGCGGTCTGGTCGGCCATCCGGGTGTCCGGTCGGTCCTGCGCCGCTGGGCGAGCCAGCGCGCGATGGTCTGGGATCCGCATCCGCGCGGCGCCGAACCGGTCCCGGGCCTGTGCCTCGTCACTCCGAACAAGGCCGAGGCGCGACAGTTCTCGCAGCTGCCGACGGGATCGCTCGACCAGCTCGCCGAGCACCTGCGCGACCAGTGGCAGGCGTGGGCGGTCGCCGTGACCGACGGCGCGGCCGGGGTGTTCCTGTCGTCCGGCGGCAGTCCGACGACCTTTGTCCCGGCGCCGTTTCGGCACCAGGGCGACGCCTGCGGGGCGGGCGACCGATTCGCGGGCACCGTCGCCGCCTCACTCGGCGCGGGCTCGGTGGCCCGTACGGCGGTCACGGACGCGGTCGACGACACCGCCCACTGGCTGCGCGCCGGCGGAGTGAACGCGCTCGTCCCCGCCGAACGCGTCCTCGACTCCGAGCAGCTCACGGCGGCCGACCTCATCCGGCGGGTGCGCACCGCCGGCGGCACCGTGGTCGCGACGGGCGGCTGCTTCGACGTCCTGCACGCCGGTCACATCGCCGGTCTGGAAGCGGCCCGGCAGCTCGGCGACGCGCTCGTGGTGCTGGTGAACTCCGATGCGGGCGTGCAGCGGCTCAAGGGCGCCGGCCGGCCGGTGAACCCGATCGAGGATCGTTGCCGTGTACTCCGGTCGCTGCGGTGCGTGGACGCGGTCGAGGTGTTCGGCGGCGACACCCCGGCGGAGCTGCTCGACCAGCTCCGCCCCGACATCTGGGTCAAGGGCGGCGACTACGACGCCGAGTCGTTGCCTGAGGCCCCCATCATTCGCGGCTGGGGCGGCCGGGTGGTCGTGGTTCCGCTGCTGCCCGGCCGCTCGACCAGTGCGATCCTCGACGGAAGGAGCATTCGATGAGTGTGGAACGAGTCGCCGTGACCGGTGGCGCCAGCGGCCTGGGCGCGGCGGTCGTCCGGGCCGTGGAGAAGGCCGGCGGTACGGCGGTCGCGCTGGACCGGCAACCACCTGGGGAGGACGTGCGCTGGGTCGACGTCGACCTGTCCGACCCGGCGGCCGCCGAGCCGGCCGTTGCCGAGGCCGAGCGCCTGATCGGTCCGCTCACCGGCGTCGTCACCGCGGCCGGCATCGACTCCTGCGGCCTGATCGAGCAGGTCCCGCTGGAGGACTGGGTCCGCGTCGTCACCGTGAACCTGATCGGTACGGCGGCGATCGCGCGGGCCGCCGTACCGCGGCTGGAGAGCACCCGCGGCCGGCTGGTCACCGTGGCCTCGACGCTCGGACTCCGGGCCCTCAGCGACGCGACGGCGTACTGCGCCTCGAAGTTCGGCGTGGTCGGGTTCTCCCGGGCGCTCGCGGTCGAGACGGCCGGACGGGTCGGCGTGACGATGGTGGTGCCGGGCGGCATGCGGACCAGCTTCTTCGACGGACGGCCGGACCAGTACAAGCCCGGGGACGACGCCATGCTGAACGATCCGGCGGTCGTCGCCGACACGATCGTCTACGCGCTCGGGCAACCGGCCGGCGTGGAGATCCGCGAGCTCGTGGTCTGCCCGTCGGTGGAGCCGTCCTGGCCGTGACGGCGCCCGTTCTCGTCCTGCGTGCGCTCGGTCTCGGGGACGCGCTGACCGGCGTACCCGCTCTGCGTGGTCTTCGCCGACTGGCTCCGGACCGGCCGTTGCTGCTGGCCGGTCCGGACAGGATCGGAGGGTGGCTGGCGGACCAGGGGATCGTCGACGACGTGCTGCCGACCACGAGTTTGGCGGACCGGCCACCCGGCCGTGCACTCGGCAGCCACCTCGCCGTCAACCTGCACGGGCGCGGTCCGGAGAGCCACCACCTACTGCAGCGTGGCCAGGCGGCCGACCTGCTCGCCTTCGACTGTCCGGCCGCGTCGTACCACAGCACGACGCGGTGGCGACCGGACGAGCACGAGGTCGACCGGTGGTGCCGTCTCGTCATCGATGCCGGCGGCAACTGTTCGGCGGAGGATCTCCGACTCCCCGTCCCCGCGGCGCCGGCCACGGGTCTCGTCGTCGTGCATCCGGGCGCGGCAGCACCGGCACGGCGATGGCCGGTCGACCGCTGGATCGCGGTTGCCCGGGAGTTGCACGCCGACGGGCTCGACCTGGTGGTGACGGGCACCGAACGCGACCTTTGCGGCGCGATCGCGCGGGCGGTTCCTGTGTGCGATGCGAGCGGCAGCCTTCCGCTCGAGGAACTCGTCAGCCTGGTTGCCCAGGCAGGGCTCGTGCTCAGCACCGACACCGGGATCGCTCACCTCGCGACGGCGACCTGCACGCGTTCGGTCACTCTCTTCGGACCTACTCCCCCGGCCTGGTGGGGGCCGGCGATCGACGCCGAGTTGCACACGGTCATGTACCACGGCAGCAGTCCCGGCGATCCGCACGCCGATCGTCCGGACGAGGCGCTGCTCCGGATCACCGTGCCGGAGGTGCTGACTGCGGCTCGGGCACAGCTGTCCGGAACCACGCCACGGTCTTCTTGAGCCCGTCCCGCCACCCGACCTGCGGCTCCCAGTCCAACAGCTTCCGGGCCCGCGTGGTGTCCGGCCGGCGTACGGCGGGATCGTCGACGGGCCGGTCGACGAACGTGATGCCCGAACTCGTCCCGGTGACCGCGATGACGTCCTGCGCGAGACCGAGGACCGAGCGCTCGTCCGGGTTGCCGATGTTGACCGGGCCGGCGTGATCGCTGAAGGCCAGCCGCAGGACGCCGTCGACGGTGTCGCTGACGTAGCACACCGAGCGGGTCTGGCTGCCGTCGCCGGCCACGGTCAGCGGGTCGCCGGCCAGCGCCTGGCGAATGAACGTCGGGATCGCCCGGCCGTCCTCGGGGCGCATCCGCGGGCCGTAGGTGTTGAAGATCCGGACGATCGCGGTGTCGAGCGACTCGCTCGTCCGGTACGCGGTCGTCAGCGCCTCGGCGTACCGCTTCGCCTCGTCGTACACCCCGCGCGGGCCGAGCGGGTTGACGTGGCCCCAGTACTCCTCCGGTTGCGGGTGCACCTGCGGGTCGCCGTACACCTCCGACGTACTGGCCAGGAGGAAGCGGGCGCCCTTCTCCTTGGCGAGGCCGAGCGCGTGCCAGGTGCCGATGGCACCGACCTTCAGGGTCTGGATCGGCAGGCGGAGGTAATCGATCGGGGACGCCGGGCTGGCGAAGTGCAGCACCAGGTCGACCTGGCCGGGGACGTGCAGGAAGTCGGTGATGTCGCAGCGGGTCAGGGTGAAGGCCGGGTCCGGCAGGAGGTGCGCGACGTTGCCGGGCACGCCGGTGACGAAGTTGTCCAGGCAGATCACCTGGTGGCCGTCGGCGAGCAGTCGCTCGCACAGATGACTGCCGAGGAAGCCCGCCCCACCGGTCACCACAACGCGCTGTCCGGTCATCTTCGATTCCTCACTCCTCCCGTGTCGACGAGCGCGGTCGGTACCCACGCGGGGCGGCTCCACACCCGCGGGATTCCACCGGTACGGCGACGGGTACCGGCCGGCCATGACTGAGCCGGCCGACCTGCAGCCCGACCTCGACGTCCAGCCGGCACCGGAGGGGCACGAGCGGCCCGACGGTGTCGACGACCTGACCGTCGCGGCGGTCGGAACGCTGACCGACGCGGTGGAGACCGCGATCCGGGCCCGCGGTCACCTGTACGCGTTCCACCAGCTCACCGGCCGCGCGGACCACCGCCTCGACGATGCCGTCGAATTGCTGCGCGAGGCCGGCCACCACGACCTCGCGGACCGGATCACCACCGAGCTCATCGGCCGCAACGTGATCCCCGGCCACTGGACCTTCCAGATCATCGAGGCGTACGACGACCACTACTTCGGCCTGTTCACCGAGCTCGAGAAGCAGGCCCGGGAGCAACTCACCGGCGGCAAGCGGCACCTCAACGAGGCCGAGATGAAACAGCGCCGCGTGACGCCGAACCATCCCGGCCACGAACTCTGAGGAGCTACCGAGTCGTCGACCCGGCGCCGCCGGGAAGGTCGACCTCCTCGTTCTCCGCGGGGAACTTGTCCGGGTTCTTCGTCACCGCGGCCCGGACCCCGCCGATCAGCCGGACGACCTTGCTGCGCGGGGCCGACCAGTACTCCGCACTCTCGGCGCGCACCCTGATCAGGATCAGTTCGGGCGTCTCCAGGCCGTCGGGGAACCAGGCCTGCAACAACGGGGACCAGAGCTCCTCGGCCTTACCACGGTCCTGCACGACTTCCGCCGTACCCGCGACCGAGGTCCACTCGCTCTGCTTGTCGTTGGAGAAGCTCACGTTGACCTGAGGATTCGTCCGCAGCTGGTCGACCTTGGCGGAGTCCGAGGCGGCGAAGAACCACAGGTCGCCGTCGAACTCGACCTCCTGCAGCGCCATCGGACGGGAGAGGTGACGACCGTCGGCCGTCATCGTGGTCAGCATGCAGATCGTTGCCCGGTCGACCAATTCGGCGACCTTCGCCATCCCTTCGTCGGCCATGTCCGCCGTGCTCACGGGTGCGTGGACCGGGTCGAGGCCGCCGGCTGGGTAGTGCGGCGGGTGAGCAGTACGCCGAGCAGGATCATTGCGAGCCCGAGGGCGAGGTGCAGCCAGTTGTCGGCGGTGTTGACCGGAACGAAGTTCGCCGCGCTGGTCTGGTCGATGACGAGGCCGTAGATCCACAGGATCAGGTAGACGGCACCGCCGCCGATCAGGTAGTTCCTGGCACCGCTCACGGTGCGCGCCAGCGCCAGGCCGGCCACGCCGAACAGCAGGTGGACGATGTTGTGCAGAACCGACACCTGGAAGATGCCGAGCAGCAGCGCGTCGGAGTGGTGACCCGCGAAGCTCATGGTGTCGTAGTCGGTGGTGATCCCCGGGACGAACCCGAGGACGCCGACGGCCAGGAAGACGACCGCCACCCCGAGCGCCGCCTTCTGAACCGGCGCGGACGCGCGCCGGGTAGTCGTTGCGTCGGACATATCGAGCCTCATTTCTCCGTAACAGGACCCCGCCGCGGTACCCCGTTCCCCACCCTGTATCCGCGACAACACACCCCGCTCCCGGCCCCAAGGTGCGCGGGATGCGGGCCGGGCGTGCGCGGTGCTGAGGCCGGGCGTGCGCGGTGCGGAGGCCGGCGTGGGTTGCGGGGAGGACGTGGGCCGGCCGCGGGCTGCGGTCGGTGATCGGCGGTGGCTCCGCCCAACGCGCCTGATCAGGCCGCGGCCCGCGACCGGGGTTCACCGACGGCCGGCCCCACCCGGGACCGGCCGTCGTCACTCGTCGGCCGGCGAGCCGGCCGTTGTTGGTGGTTAGGTGGTGGAGCCTGATTGGCGGACGTTGTCGGCGGACTGTTGGGCGTCGCCCTTGACCTGCTGGGCTGCCGACCGGCTTTCGTCCGCCACGTCGCCGGCGGCCTGGGACGCGGACTGCTTGACGTTCTCGACGGCTTCCTGCGCCGGCTCCTGCAGGTGCTCCTTGACCTCCTGCGCCACCTGGGCGGCCTGCTCCTTCACCGGACCGGCCGCGTCCATCGCCCTGTCCTTGGCGTCCTGCGCGAGCTCGCGTTCCTTCGTCGACGCCGGCATCGCCGCGGCCACGACCCAACCGGCCGCGAACGCGATCACTCCGGCGGCCAACGGCGTACCCCGCGTCCTGGACCGCGCCATATCAGGCGCCGAGGTGACCGCATCACCGACCTTGCTGCCGGCGTCCTGCACCGTCGACACCGCCGAGCCGGCCGTGTCGCCGGTCGAGCCCATCACCTGCTCCTTCAGCCGATGGACGCCGGACTTCGCGCGATCCACCCGCCGGCCGACCACGCGGCCCGGGCTGACCTTCTCGGTCAGGGCGTCGACGTCCCGGCCGACGTTGCGGCGGGTCGCCTCGATGTCCCGCTTCAGCTGTTCCGGGTCTTCAGCCATTTCGCGTCCTCCTTGAGTGATTCGACCGTCTGGTCGGGTTTCGGGTTGACGTCCCGCAGTTCCTTGCGTCCCGTCGACGCCAGTACGGCGGCGACGATCGCCCAGACGGCGGCGACGATGAGCGCCGCCCAGACCAGGTCCATCACCTCGTCCAGGGCCCACATCACCGTGAGCGAGACGAACAGCGCGACCATCCAGCCGGCGAACGCCGCGCCGCCGAGCATGCCCGCGCCCTTGCCCGCCTTCTTCGCCTCGACCTGCAACTCGGCCTTCGCCAGCGCCAGCTCCTGGCGGGTCAGCTGCCCGAGGTCGTTGGTCAGCTGGGAGACGATCTGACCGACCGACTCGTCCATCGACAACCGGTCCGGACCGCTGTCGGGTGGGGATCCGCCGACGGTCATCGGGGTTCCGATCCCGGCCCGAACCGCGGCGTCACCGGCGCTCCGGGATCCGGGTCCGGCGCGACCGGGGTGGGCTCGGGCGGCGGTGTCGTGGTCGGCGCCACCGGCGGAGCGGTCGCCGGCGCCGGCGGCGGGACCAGGTAGTCGTCGCCCTGGCCTACAGGCCCGTTCCCCGTGTCCATACCGCCTGCCGTACCACCGGCGACGCCACCCGAAATGCCACCCGACGTGTCGCCCGGCATCCCGGTCGACATGCCGCTCGAGGTGGCCGGCGTACCGCTGGACATGCTGCCTGACCTGCTGACCGAGGTGTCCGCGCCGCCGGAGGCCAGGGCGCGGGTCAACCGGCCGGCGACGACGCCGGCGGCCACCGCCGCGAGCAGGAACGTGCCGGGCTTGCGCCGCGCGAACCCACGGACCTCGTCGAGCAGGTCACCCGGCTCGTGCTTCTGCAGGAAGTCCGCCGCCTGGTCCGTCAACTCGGCACCGCGGTGGGCCAACTGCGCCCCGAGACCGGACTGACCGTGCTCGGCCATCCCCCGCAGTTCGTCGCCGACCGAACGGAGGCTGTTCGCCGCCCGCTCCTTCTGCTGACCGGCCTGCTGCACGAGCTCGTCCCGGGTCTGCCCGGCCATCCGCCGGGTCTCCTGGCCCAGGTCCGACTTCACGGTCGAGGCCTTGTCCTTGACGGTCCCGGCCACCTGACGAGCGGCCTCGGCCGACGTTTCCTTCAGCTGCCCGGCCTCGTCCCGGGCTGCCTCGGCCACACCTTCCGCGGGTGGACTACCGGCGTCCATCCGCTGGTTCGTCGTGGGCGTCATCTGATGACTCCTTCCAGGAGCATGAGTGGTCTGGCGCGCGAGCGCATGCGACTGATCGGCCGCCGCCGGACCGGCGACAGCTGAGAAGAGAAAGGGGCGTGGCGTGCTCACCACGCATCGAGAAGGCGGCGGCACACTGTCGTACCACCTCTGAACTGCCGGGCCAGTACCCAGCGGCGGACCCACCAATCCCCCCGCACATGCAGGCGGAACACGCCCGAGCAGGCGATGCATTCGTTCGCCTTCAGCGGGGCACAGCGCTGCTAGGTGGCCACTGAGTCCGACGGGGATGAGGCCACCAGGTCGGGTGGGTTGAGACCACAGCCCACCCGACCGCCCGCAACCTCAGGGCCGGCGCCAGGCGGGATCCGAGAGGTGGCTGCCGGCCATCGGGCCCATCTGCAGCATGCCGCCGTCCGCGACCACGCTCGTGCCGGTGACGTACGACGCCTTGGCCGAGGCGAGGAACGCGATCACCGCGGCGATCTCGCGGGCGTCGCCGGGACGTCCCAGCGGAACCCCCGGACGGTCCTTGCCGTGCGGGTCCTCGTCGGTCTGGCCGGTCATCGGAGTGGCGATCTCGCCCGGCGCCACGGCGTTCGCGGTGATCCCGTACTCCCCGAGCTCGAGGGCCAGCGTCTTCATCAGCAACCCGAGTCCGCCCTTGGCCGCGTCGTACGGCGCGGCGCCGACCCGCGGCTGGTGCTCGTGCACGCTGGTGACCGCGATCAGCCGTCCGCCGCGCCCCTGGTCGATCATCCGCCGCGCGGCCTTCTGCAGGCAGAGGAATGCACCGTCCAGGTCCACGCTGAGGACCTTGCGCCAGTCCTTGTAGTCGAGGTCGACCGCGAGCTCACTCGTCCCGGTGCCGCTGTTCGCCACGAGTACGTCGATGCCGCCCAGCCGCTCGATCAACCGGTCGATCGCATCGGCCGCGTCCGGCAGGACCTCGAGGTCCAGCTGCTCGACCTCGGCCGACCTCCCCAGGCCGCGGACCTCCTCGGCGGTCTCCTCGGCACCGGCCTGGTCGCTGTGCCAGGTGATCCCGACGTCGAAGCCGTCCTGTGCCAGCGCGACCGCGGTCGCCTTGCCGATCCCACTGTCCGATCCGGTGACAATCGCTTGAGGCATGCGCCCGCGGTACCCGCCGGGTAGCCGGGAAAACCTGCGCTAGTCCGAGGCAGGCGGTGTGCCGGTGCCTTGTCCCGCAGGAGTCGGAGAGTCGGAGGCCGGGGTGCTCGGTTCGGGAGTCTCGGACGGCGGCGGGGTCGAGGAGGTCGTGGTGGTCGACGTCATTCCCTGAGTCGGCGACGTGGGGGTGTCGCTGCTCCGCGGCGGGGTGCTCGACGTCGTTCGGCTCGGGGCCGTCGTACTGGGCTCGGTCATGGTCGAGGTCGACGGAGTGGTCGAGGCAGGCGACTGCGATGGGGCCTGGGACGTCGGCGCCGACGTGGTCCGGTCCGTCGTGGTGGTGGATCGGGTCGGGTCGTCGGTGGTGGAGGTCCTCGGTGTGGTTCCCGGCGTACTGGAGGTCACGCCGGGCTGCGGGCCGACGTCGGTCGTCGGTGGCACGCCTGGATCCTCACGGTTGAGCAGGACGCCGGCGACGACCGCGCCGGCAGTCGCGAGTACGGCGATCGCGCCGGCCAGGAGCACCCGCTTGCGTCCCTGGCCAGGCGGCTCGAGCACTGGGGTCACGGGAGTCGACGGCTCGGCCAGGACGGTCGCGGGGACGACAGCAGGTGCAGCCGCTGGGACCACCGCGAGCGGTTGGGCGTCGCCCTGGGGACACAGCGCGCCGTCCGCGATCTCGGCGGCGGACGGGCGGTCGGCGGGATCCTTGGCGAGCATCTGGAGGAGAACGGTCTCGAACGGTCCGCCGAGCTCCGGCTGCTCCAGGCTTGGCGGTGCCGGGGCCGCGTCGACGTGCTGGTAGAGAACAGCCGTCGGGTGTTCGGCGGTGAACGGCGGTCGGCCGGTCACCAGCTGGTAGAGCACGCACCCGAGGGAGTACACGTCGGACGCCTTGCCGGCCTGGCCGCCGCGGGCTCGCTCCGGAGACAGGTACAGCGTGCTGCCGATGATCTGCCCGGCGGCCGTCAGCGTGGTCGCGCCGTCCCCCGGGACGTGCGCGATGCCGAAGTCCGCGACCTTGACCGTGCCGTCCCCCGCGAGCAGCAGGTTGCCAGGTTTCACGTCCCGGTGGACGACGTCCTCCCGGTGTGCGGCTGCCAGGCCGGTGGCGGCCTGCTCGACGATCTCGATCGCCCGATCCTTCGGCAGCGGTCCCTGGGCGGCGAGCTCGTCGGCGACCGTCCCGCCCTCGACCAGCTCCATCACCAGGAAGAACCCGTCGTCGTGATTGCCGAAGTCGTACACGGAGACCACGTGGGGGTCGCTCAGCCGCGCGGCGGCGCGCGCCTCCCGGTGGAACCGCTCGGCCGCCCGCGGGTCGCGGTCCGACGGCAGCAGCACCTTCACCGCGACCGCACGCCCCAACTGCTCGTCGACGGCGCGGAAGACCTCCCCCATGCCTCCGCGCCCGATCGACGGACCCAATCTGTACCGCTTCGCTACCAGCATTCCGACACCCGTACCCAGCCCGACCGAAAACCAACCCGCGTCCTGCGGCGATCACTTGTAGCCGAACGCGTGCGGTGGGTCGCCGAGTTCCCGGGCGCTTAAATCGCGGACCGGTTGAGGTCTAGGCCACTGGGTTGGACTCAGTACTACGGACGCGTCCAGCGGACCGAGACGCGTTCCCACTCGCGGGCCCAGTCCTCGGCACGGCGGCGGTCGAGTGGTCGCCGGGCCAACCGGAATGTTGCCCATAGCAACGGCCAGGCGAGCATCGGCAGCGTCATTCCGGCGGAGGTGCCGAGGGCCGCGCTGTCGGCGGGCTCCCTGGGCGCGCGGGTGAGTGCGCCGGACGCGTCGAGCCAGACCGTCAGCTCGGCGCCGGCCTCGGTGCCGATCACGACGTCGGCGGTCCCTTCCCGGGCAACCCCCGACGGGTCCAGCCAGCCGATGCGAACCGTCGACGTCACCTGCCCGGGACTCGACGGCACGGCCTCCGCGGTGCTCTCCAGGGTGCGCGCCGGCACGGACTGCAGCAGCGCACGGTGCCGGTCCGCCTTCTCCTCGGCGCGGGCGGTGATCGTCGTACCGAGGACCACCGCCGCGGGAACCACGAGGAGCGCGGCTACGAGCGCGCTGACGAGCAACGCCGACTCGAGCCTGTCCACCCTGCGGCGCAAGGGATTGCGGCCGAACCCGAGGCGCCGGAGGTACATCAGGACCGACAACTCGGCCCGGCGCGGGTGGGTGGTGCTCATCGCGGCCTCCTCGATCGACTCCGCAAGGCAAGACAGGACAGCCACCCGGTTTGTGACGCCGTTTGCCGTCGGCAACGCGGTCCGTGGTGCGTGGCCGGGCCCACGCACCACGTGGTGGCGGCGACCACGGAGTCGCCCACGGACTTCCCAGGGCGCGAGCGCGCGGGCGGCACCGGACTGTGAAAGAGGGGGCCGGAGAAACCTGTCAGAGCGGGAGAAGGGCCGAACGTGAACGCCGCAACGGTGAAGGAGACACTAGACCACGAAGCCACGGGCGCGGAACGGCTGACCGGCGACCTCGACGAGGCCGTCGAGCTCTTCGTCCGCGCACGACCCCGGCTGATGGCGATCGCCTACCGGATCCTCGGCAGCACCGCCGAGGCCGAGGACGTCGTCCAGGAGACCTGGCTGCGCTGGCAGAAGGTCGACCGCACGATCGTCGAGAATCCGCAGGCGCTGCTGGCGACGATGACCACCCGGCTCGCGATCAACGTCCGGCAGTCGGCGCGCAGACGCCGCGAGACCCCGGTGGAGGCCTGGACCCCCGAGGTGGTCGACCCGGCCGACGACCCGGCGAACCGCGCCGAGCGCGGCGACGCGGTCGAGCAGGCGGTGGCCCTCCTGATGGCCAGGCTCACGCCGAGCGAGCGGGCGGCCTACGTACTGCGGGAGGCGTTCGACTACCCGTACCGGCAGATCTCCGAAGTGCTCCACCTGGGCGCCGCGAACGCCCGCCAGCTGGTCTGCCGGGCCCGCCGCGCGATCGCCGACGAAGGTCGCGCGGCCGTGGAGACGGCCTCGCACCAGCACCTCCTGCACGCCTTCCTCACCGCTGCCCGGGGCGGCGACTTCACCGACCTGGAAGAAGTCCTGGTCGCCGATCTGGCCAGTTGAGTGCGATGGCCGCTATCGAGGACTACGCACTGATCGGTGACCTGCGGACCGCGGCCCTGGTCGGCGCCGACGGATCCATCGACTGGCTGTGCCTGCCGCACTTCGACTCCCCCGCGGTGTTCGCGGCGCTGCTCGGCGATGCCGGCCACGGCCGCTGGACCCTCGCGCCGGTGTCCGGTGGCCGCTGCACGCGCCGCGACTACCGGGCCGACTCGTTGATCCTCGACACCGAATGGGTGACGTCCGGGGGCCACGTCCGGGTGACGGACTTTATGTCCCCGACGGGTCCTGAGGGCGAGGTGGTGCGCATCGTCGAGGGACTGTCCGGCAGCGTCCACCTGCACACCTCACTGACGCCGCGGATGGACTACGGCCGCGTCGTACCAGTACTTCGTAGCGTCGACAGACACGTCGTCGCCACGGCCGGCGAGGACACGGTGTGGCTGTCGAGCAGTGTCGGCCTCAGCCTGTACGCCGGCTCCGCGAGCGCCGACTTCGTGGTTGCGGCCGGCGAACGGGTGTCGTTCGTCCTGACCCACGGCGGTACGTCGCCGACCGACCCCGCGCAGGCCCTGGCGGAGACCGCGTGGTTCTGGGAGCGGTGGATCGCCAAGTGCACGTACGACGGTCCGTGGGCGGATGCGGTCCGGCGCTCGCTCGTCGTCCTCAAGGCACTCACCCACGCGCCGACCGGCGGGATAGTGGCCGCGGCGACGACGTCGTTGCCCGAGCACATCGGCGGCACCCGGAACTGGGACTACCGGTTCTGCTGGCTGCGGGACGCGAGCTTCACGCTGGAGGCGTTCCAGGCCGCCGGCTACCTGGACGAGGTCACCGCCTGGAGCGAGTGGCTGGCGCGGGCGGTCGCCACCGACCCCGACGACGTACAGATCATGTATCGCCTGGACGGCGGGCGCCGCCTGGACGAGCGGAGCGTCGACTGGCTGCCCGGGTACCAGGCGTCGGCGCCGGTGCGGATCGGCAACGCGGCCGCCGGCCAGGTACAGAACGACGTCTGGGGCGAAGTACTGGACGCGCTCCCGGGGGCAGACACGGCGATCCACCGCCTCCTCCGCGAGCGGCTCGAAGACAACTGGCAGGAACCCGACCACGGCATCTGGGAGGTCCGCGGACCGCGGCGCCACTTCGTCCACTCCAAGGTGATGGCCTGGGTAGGCGTCGACCGCACCGTCCGCTTCCTCGAGCAGCAGCCGGACGCGCCCGAATCCCTGCAGCGGCTGCGGAACCTCCGCAAGACCATGCACGAGGAGATCTGTCATCGCGGCTTCAGTACGGCGCTCCGCAGCTTCACCCAGTGCTACGGCTCCCAGCGCCTCGACGCGGCCGGTCTGCTCCTCCCCCGCTACGGCTTCCTCCCGTGGACCGACCCGCGCGTGGTCGGCACCGTGGACGCGATCCAGTCCCAGCTGACCCAGGACGGGCTGGTCCTGCGGTACGCCGTCGGCGACGGCCGGCCGAACTGCGACAGCATCCAGGGGACCGAGGGCGCGTTCCTCGCCTGCTCGTTCTGGCTGGCCGACGCGTTGCACGGGATCGGCCGCACGGACGAGGCCGAGGCGCTGTTCGACCGATTGCTCGCCCTGCGCAACGACGTCGGTCTGCTCAGTGAGGAGTACGACGTCGCGACCGGGCACCACCTCGGGAACACCCCGCAAGCGTTCAGCCACGCAGGGGTGGTCACCACCGCCCTCCGGCTGGGCAGTCGTCGCCCGGACTTCGCGCCCGTCGCCATCGCCAGCTGACCTCGCGACCGCTCCGACCGAAAGCTCCCCCGCCTGGGTGGCCGGACCGTGGGTTCGTTGCACGCCCGCGCCGCGGCCGGATAGGCTCTGCCTCCAGGCGGTGGGCGATGGTGATCGATAACCGGGGTGTTCGGCTGCAGGGTCGCCGGCGTGAATCCGAGACTCTCGACGGGCTCGTGGCCGCTCTGGGAGCCGGGCAGAGCGCGGCGCTGGTCCTGCGCGGGGAGCCCGGCATCGGCAAGACGGCTCTGCTGGACTACCTCCATTCCCAGGCGACGTCGTTCCGGACGATCCGCGTCGCCGGCATCGAGCCCGAGCTGGAGCTGCCGTACGGCGGTCTGCACCAACTCTGTGCGTCCCTGCGGACCTACCTCTCCAACCCCCGGTACGAGGCTCTGACGACTGCGATCGGCCTGAGTGCGGGTGACGCACCGAACCGGTTCCAGGTCGGTCTCGCCGTGCTGAGTCTGGTCACCGAGGTCGCCGAGGAGCGGCCGTTGGTCTGCCTGGTCGACGACGCGCAGTGGCTCGACCGGGAGACGATCCAGACGCTCGCCTTCGTGGCCCGGCGCCTGGGTGCCGAGCGGGTCGCGCTCGTGTTCGCCGTCCGCGAGACCGGGGACACCCGTGAGCTGGCCGGCCTCCCGGAGCTCGTCGTCGAGGGCCTGGGGCACGACGATGCCCGCGCGCTCCTCGACCGGGTGGTCACCGGCGCACTGGACGAGCACGTGCGGGACCGGTTCGTCGCCGAGACCCGAGGCAACCCGCTGGCCCTGATCGAGCTTCCCCAGTCGATGTCGGGGCTGCTCGCCGGCGGGTTCGCGCTGCCCGACGCCAGGCCGCTGGTGCCACAGCTCGAGGAGGGCTTCGTCCGGCGACTCGAGCCGCTCGGCGCCGACACGCGCCTGCTCCTGCTGGTCGCAGCGGCCGAGCCGGTCGGTGACGTGGCACTGCTCTGGCGGGCGGCCGAAGCGCTCGGCATCAAGCCCGGCGCGGCCGCGAGCGCCGAGTCGGCCGGCCTGCTGGAGATCGGCGCCCGCGTCATGTTCCGGCACCCGCTGCTCCGCTCCGCCGTCTACCGGGCCGCCTCGGGCGAGGATCGGCACACCGTCCACGGCGCCCTCGCGGACGCCACCGACGGTGGTCACGATCCCGACCGCAAGGCCTGGCACCGGGCGCACGCCACGCTGGGTCTCGACGAGAGCGTGGCCGCCGAGCTGGCGGCCGCGGCCCGGCGGGCGCAGGGACGCGGCGGCGTCGCGGCGGCCGCCGCCTTCCTCGAGCGCGCCGCCGAGCTGACCCCGGACTCGGGCCGCCGGGCCGAACGGTCGCTCGTCGCCGCCGGGGCCAAGTTCAGGGCCGGCGAGTTCGCCGCCGCCGACACGTTGATCGCGACCGCGGAGATCGGGCCGCTGGACGACCTGCCGCGCGCGCACCTGGTGCGCCTGCGCGCCCAGATCACCTTCGCGCGGCGGCGGAGCCTCGCTGCCTGTCCCCTGCTCCTGGACGCGGCCGGGCGACTGGAGGCCCTCCACGACCCGTCCGCGCGGGCGGCGTACCTGGAGGCACTCGGGGCCGCGATCGTCACCGGCAGCGCCGACGCGGTCGAGACGGCCGCGAAGGCGGCTCGCACAGCGGCGCCCGCTCCGCCGCCGGCCAAGCCGACGGATCTGCTGCTGGACGGGCTGGCCGTGCGTTTCACCGAGGGGTACGCGGCCGCCGTCCCGATGCTCAGGTACGCGCTGCAGGCCTGCCGGGACGAGGCGGTCGCCGGCGAGACCAACCTGGTCGAATGGTTGTGGTTGAGCTGCCCGGTCGCACCCGAGCCGATCGCCCCCGAACTGTGGGACGACGAGACCTGGCACCAGCTGGCCGATCGCGCGGTCGGCCTGGCGCGCCGGTTCGGCGCTCTCGGCCTTCTTCCGGTCACGCTGTCGTATCGGGCGGGGGTGCACCTGCACGCCGGCGAGTTCACGTCCGCGGCGGAGCTGATCAGCGAGTCGGACACCATCGCCGCGGCCACCGGGAACGCGCCGGTGCGGTACGCGCGGCTGATGCTTGCCGGCTGGCGCGGCGACGAGGACGCGGCGCGGCCCACGATCGAGGCCGCGGTCAAGGAGGCGACCGACCGCGGCGAGGGCCGGGCGCTCGCGTTGGCCAGACATGTGAGCGCGGTGCTCTACAACGGTCTCGGGCGGTACGACGCCGCCGTCGAAGCCGCCGGCCGGGCGTGCAGTCAGGAGGATCTCGGATTCTCCGGCTGGTCGCTGTCCGAGCTCGTCGAGGCCGCCGCGCGCGCCGACGTACCGGAGACGGCGGGCGAGGCGCTGCGGCAGCTCGAGGAGTGCACGGAGCCGGCCGGCACCGACTGGGCGCTCGGCATCCTGGCCCGCGCCCGCGCGCTGCTGGCCGAGGGCGCCGCCGCCGAGGCGTTCTACGAGGAGGCGATCGAACGGCTCGGGCGCACGCGGGTCGCCGTACACCTGGCGCGCGCACACCTGGTGTACGGCGAATGGCTGCGCCGCGAGAACCGGCGGCAGGACGCACGGTTCCACCTGCGCGTCGCGTACGACAGCCTCAGCGACATGGGGGCGCGGGCGTTCGCGGAGCGGGCTCGACAGGAGCTGGCGGCGACCGGGGAGACCGCCCGCCGGCGTGAGCCGCACACCCAGCGCGTCCTGACCCCGCAGGAGGCGCAGATCGCGCACCTGGCCGCGAAGGGTCATACCAACCAGGAGATCGGCACCCAGCTGTTCCTGAGCCACCACACGGTGGAGTGGCACCTGCGCAAGGTGTTCAGCAAGGTCGGCGTCAGCTCACGGCGGCAGCTCACCACCACCCTGATCGACGCCGTCGCCCCGGTCTCCGTCGCCTGATCCCTCCTAGGTGACACGGCGGCCGTGTCACAAGCGCCACCGTCGTCCGGTCAAGTTCACCGTGGCTACCGCGCGTGGACTTGCTGGAGGAACGATGAGACGAACGATCACGGCCGCCGCCCTGGCCGTCACCCTGGCCACGGTCGCGGCCTGCGGTGGCGGTGGCGAGGCGAGCCCGGACGCACAGGCGAACGGCCCGATCACGATCTGGTACTCGAACAACGCCGAAGAGGTTGCTTGGGGCAAGCAGATGGTGGCGGCCTGGAACGCGGCGCACGCGGACCAGAAGGTCACCGCTCAGGAGATCCCGACCGGGAAGAGTTCGGAGGAGGTGATCGGGGCGGCGATCACGGCCGGGAACGCGCCGTGCCTAATCTTCAACACCTCGCCGGCGTCGGTGTCGCAGTTCCAGAAGCAGGGCGGGCTGGTGCCGCTGGACGGGTTCGACGGTGGGACGTCGTACGTCGAGGAGCGGTCCGGTGATGTCGCGGGGCAGTACAAGTCGACCGACGGCAAGTACTACCAGCTGCCGTGGAAGTCGAACCCGGTGATGATCTTCTACAACAAGAAGGCGTTCGCCAAGGCCGGGCTGGATCCGGAGAAGCCGGCGCTGGCGACGTACGACGAGTTCCTCGCGACCTCGCGGAAGGTGGTGGCGGGCAAGGGTGCGCAGTACGCGATCCTCCCCGCGCCGAGCAACGAGTTCTTCCAGTCCTGGTTCGACTTCTACCCGTTGTACGCGGCCGAGACCGGCGGGAAGCAGTTGGTCGAGGACGGCAAGGCGACATTCGCGTCCGACGAGGGGAAGAGGGTCGCGCAGTTCTGGCGGACCATGTACGCCGAGAAGCTGGCCGGCCAGGAGAAGTACACCGGCGACGCGTTCGCCGACGGCAAGGCCGCGATGGCGATCGTCGGCCCGTGGGCGATCTCCGTGTACAAGGGCAAGGTCGACTGGGGTGTCGTGCCGGTGCCGACCTCGGCGGGGAAGCCGGCGAACGAGGTCCACACGTTCTCGGATGCGAAGAACGTGGCGATGTACTCGGCGTGCAAGAACCGTGGCACCGCGTGGGAGGTGCTGAAGTTCGCGACCAGCCAGGAGCAGGACGGCAAGTTCCTGGAGACGACCGGACAGATGCCGCTGCGCAAGGACGTCGGTGCCGCCTACCCGGACTACTTCGCCAAGAACACGGACTACAAGACGTTCGCGGATCAGGCCGCGCGGACGGTCGAGGTGCCGAACGTGCCGAACTCGATCACGATCTGGCAGACGTTCCGGGACGCCTACTCCAAGTCGGTCATCTTCCGGCGCGAGGACCCGGGTCCGGCCCTGGACGGCGCGGCACAGAAGATCGACGAGCTCGCATCCCAGTCATGACCACTACCGCGCCCGTCCGCGAAGCCCCCACCCGCCGAGCTCCCGTCAGGCGAGCCCGGCGGGGGCGGCTGACCGGCGAGCAGCCGGTCGGCACCGCGCTCGTCACGCCGTACGTCGCGTTCCTGGCGCTCGTGTTCGCGTATCCGCTCGGGTTCGCGGTCTACATGTCGTTCCACGACTACTTCTTCACCGCGCCGGGCGCGATCGTGGAGCGGCCGTTCGTCGGGCTCGACAACTACGCGACCGTGCTGTCCGATCCCGCCGTACGACGTGCCTTCGGCAACGTGCTCGTGTTCCTGGTGATCAACGTGCCGCTCACGGTGGTCCTCTCGCTGTTGCTCGCGTCCGCGCTGAACGCGGCCATCAGATGGCGAACGTTCTTCCGGGTCTCGTACTACGTCCCGTACGTGACGGCCAGCGTCGCGGTCGTCGGTGTCTGGCTCTTCCTGTTCAACACCGACGGACTCGTGAACTCCATCCTCGGACCGCTCGCACCGGACCCGTCCTGGCTGGTGAACTCGACGCTGGCGATGCCGACGGTCGCGATCTACGTCACCTGGAAGCAACTCGGCTTCTTCATCCTGCTGTATCTGGCGGCGCTTCAGAACGTGTCGAAGGATCTGTACGAGGCGGCGTCGATGGACGGCGCCGGCCGGTGGAAGTCGTTCCTCAACGTGACGGTCCCCGGCGTCCGGCCGGCCACCACCCTCGTCGTCCTGCTGGCGACGGTGACCGGCGCGAACCTGTTCACCGAGCCGTACCTGCTCACCGGTGGCGGCGGTCCGGACGGGGCGTCGGCCTCACCGGTCCTGATCATGTACCAGAAGGGCATCGAGCAGGGCAGCCCGGACATCGGCGCCGCGATCGGCATCCTGCTCGTCATCGGCGTCCTGATTCTGGCGCTGATCGAACGGCGCTTCGTCGGAAAGGAAGACTGATGCGGTGGCGTTTCGTCGCGTTGCTCGTCGGCGCGTTCGTGTTCCTGTTTCCGTTCTACTACATGCTGATCGGCTCCCTGCAGGCCGAGCCCGACCCGTCCGTGGGCGGGGCGTTCCCGTCGCCCGGCAACCTCACCGGGCACAACTATGTCGAGATCAACGAGGCGATCAGTCTGGGCCGCACCCTGCTCAACTCGGGGATCTTCACCGGCGGGGTGATCCTCGGGACGCTGGTGTTCGGCGTGCTGGCCGGCTACGCGCTGGCGCGCCTGCGCTTCCGCGGGCGGGGTGCAGTCTTCAACCTGATGCTGCTCGTCCAGGTGATCCCCTTCCAGCTGCTGACCATCCCGCTGTACGTGCTGATCGTGCGCAGTTACGGGCTGGCCGACTCCTATCTCGGGATGATCCTGCCGTTCGCGATCAACTCGACCGCGGTCTTCGTGTTCCGGCAGTACTTCCTGCAACTCCCGCAGGAGCTGTTCGACGCCGCCCGGATCGACGGAGCCGGCGAGCTCGGCATCCTGTGGCGCGTCGCCATCCCGCTGGTCAAGCCGGCCCTGCTGACCGGTGTGCTGCTGACGTTCATCGGGCCGTGGAACGAGTTCCTCTGGCCGTTCCTGATCACCAAACAGCAAGACCTCCAACCACTCGCGGTGGCGTTGTCCAACTACCTGACCACCGTGTCGGCCCGCGCCGCCAACCCGTTCGGCGCCGTCCTGGCCGGCGCCTGCGTCCTCGCCGCCCCCGCGGTGGCCATCTTCGTCTACTTCCAACGGCACTTCATCTCCCAGGGCATCGAGTCCGGGCTGAAGGGTTGATCCGAGAAAGGCTGTTCTGTCGTGACTGTTCCTTACACCCTGACGCGTGTCGGCGTGCTGATGACGCCGGAGCCGGGCAACGACCTGGAGGCCGAGGGCGTGCTGAACCCGGCGACCGGGCACACCCCGGACGGCACGCTGTATCTGCTGCCGCGGCTGGTCGCGGCCGGTAACGTCTCCCGCGTCGGCCTGGCCGAGGTGGAACTCAAGGACGGGGTGCCGGTCGGCGTCCGCCGCGACGGGGTCGTGCTCGCCCCCGACGAGGGCTGGGAACGCGGCCTGAACAACGCCGGCGTCGAAGACCCCCGCGTCACCTGGATCCCCGCGCTCGACACCCACGTCATGACCTACGTCGCCTACGGCCCACTCGGCCCGAAACCGGCGCTCGCGGTCTCGCGGGACCTGCGCGACTGGCGGCGGCTGGGGCCGTTGCACTTCGAGTACCAGCCCGACCTGGACACCGACCTGAACCTGTTCCCGAACAAGGACACCGTGTTCTTCCCCGAACCGGTCACCGGCCCCGACGGCCAACCGGCCTACGCGATGCTGCACCGCCCGATGTGGGACCTGGGCTGGTTCCGCGACGGCGAAGGCGTCCACCTGCCCGCCGGCGTCACCGACGACCGCCCCGGCATCTGGGTCTCGTTCGTGCCGGTGGCCGAGGTCGACAAGGACGTGCGGAATCTGGTGCACCTGCGTCACCACCGGCTGGTGGCGATGTCGCAGTACCCGTTCGAGGAGTTGAAGATCGGCGCCGGGCCGGCGCCGCTGCGGGTCCCGGAGGGGTGGCTGGTGATCCACCACGGCGTCACCGGCGAGCAGCCGAAGGGGTTCGACCCGACCACCCAGAAGGTCAGCTACACCGCCGGCGCGCTGCTGCTCGACGCCGCCGATGTCACCAAGGTGATCGACCGCACCACCGAACCACTGCTCGTCCCCGAAACCGAACAAGAACGCGTCGGCACCGTCGGCAACGTCGTCTTCCCCACCGCCATCGAGGAGATCGACGGCGTGCGATACGTCTTCTACGGCATGGCCGACGCGGCCATCGGCGTCGCCCGATTGGACCGGCTGGCATGACCGTCACCCGTGACCTCGGCGCGCTGATCAAGGCCTACGACATCCGCGGCATCGTTCCCGATCAGCTCGACGAGGAGCTCGCCTTCCAGGTCGGTGCCGCGTTCGCACACCAGCTCGGCGCGGAGCAGATCGCGGTCGGGCACGACATGCGCGTGTCCTCCCCCGGTCTGGCCGACGCGCTGGCACGTGGCGTCACCAGCCGCGGGACGGATGCGTTGGCGATCGGACTCGCCTCGACGGACCTGCTCTACTTCGCGTCCGGCAGCCGCAACGTGCCCGGTGCGATGATCACGGCCAGCCACAATCCCCCGGCGTACAACGGCATCAAGCTGTGCCGGCCGGGCGCCGCACCGGTCGGCCAGGACACCGGCCTGCGGGAGATCAGGAAGCTGCTGGAGACCGGTCTCCCCCGGTACGACGGGGCGCCCGGCGTCCTGCGGTACGACGACCTGCTGCCGGAGTACTCCGACTACCTGCACGGCCTGGTCGACCTCGGCGGCCGGCGCCTGAAGATCGTGGTCGACGCCGGCAACGGCATGGCCGGCCGGACCGTCCCGGTCGTGCTGAAGCACCCGGCCTTGGAGATCGTCCCGCTGTACTTCGAGCTCGACGGCACCTTCCCCAACCACGAGGCGAACCCGATGGATCCGGCGAACCTCGCCGACCTGCAGGCCGCGGTCCGCCGGGAGCACGCCGACCTCGGGCTCGCGTTCGACGGCGACGCCGACCGGTGCTTCTTCGTCGACGAGAACGGCGCCGCGGTCTCCCCCAACAACATCATCGGCCTGGTCGCGAGCCGCGAGCTGGCCCGCCATCCCGGATCGGCCGTCGTCTACAACGCCATCACCAGCAGGGCCGTCGCCGAACAGATCACCGAGCACGGCGGTCGACCGGTTCGCACCCGCGTCGGCCACTCGTTCATCAAGCAGGTCATGGCCGACCACGACGCGGTGTTCGGTGGCGAGCACTCCGGACACTACTACTTCCGCGAGTTCTGGCGGGCCGACAGCGGCATGCTCGCCGCCCTGCACGTGCTGGCCGCCCTGACCACCACGAACCAGCCGTTCTCGAAGCTCACCGCCGAGTTCTCCAGGTACGTCGCCAGCGGTGAGACCAACCTCCGGGTCGATGACATCCCGGCCGCACTGGAGCGCGTCGAGGCCGACTACCTGGCCGCCGGCGCGACCACGGACCACCTCGACGGCCTGACCGTCTCACTGCCCGGTGGCGCCTGGTTCAACCTGCGTCCCTCCAACACCGAGCCGTTCCTCCGCCTGAACGTCGAAGCCGCCGACGCGAGCACGATGAACAAGCTCCGCACTGAGGTTCTCGCACTCGTCAACGCCTGACGAATCGCGGGCCTGCGGGCTGCGCAGAACTCGGTGTGATCCTGCCGACTCCCTGTCACACGGCGAGCACGCGTCCGGTCGTAATGGGTAGATCGTTGCGAAGGTCAACGACCGCTCGAAGCCAGCTCACACCGAAGGGTGCCGCCATGCCCCAGTCGAGTACGCAGGAGGGACGAAGCGCCGTTCCCCGGCGGGTGTCCGCCGACGGTCTCCGTCGCTTCGTGGAGACCTTCGCCGAGGATCATCCGCCGCTGTCGCTGGCCGCCGCCGACCTGACCATCAAGGACCCCGACGAGGTCCGCCGCCGGTACGGCGGGGTGTTCAACTACCTGACCCGGGTCGAGCTGGAGGTCGAGCGGAACGTCCTCGAACTGCGTGCGCTGATGCCGGACGCGACCGAGACCGACCGCCTGTTCTACGAGGACGTCTGGTCGCCGCAGGAGTTGCAGCACGGCATCCTGCTCGATGCCGTCCAGCAGGGCTTCGGGATGACCCCGGCCGAGACGGGCCTGGCCGTCAGCGCCCGCATCCGGCTGGTCGGCGTACTCTCGCATCTGCCCGGCATGCTCGGCGTCATCCGGCTGCTCTACTACCTGACCGGCGCAGCCACCGAGCGGTCCGCCGTGGTGGCGTACTCGCGGCTGGTCGACGGGCTCCGGTCGATGGGCGAACACGCGATCGCCGAGACGGTGATCGCGCCGATCAAGCGGCAGGAGCCGGGACACTTCGCGTTCTACCGGATGTCGGCCGAGGTGCTCGTGGGTGAGGAAGGGCTGAGCGACTGGCAGCTCGCGCTCGCGCGGATCCTGCGCCGCCGATCGTTCGACCTGGTCGGCGTGAACAACCGCCGGCAACGCGCGGACTTCGGTGACGTCGCCCGCGCGCTCGACTTCGACCGCGACCTGCTCGAGGTCGCCCGGCAGGTGAGCCTGGTGGAACGCGAGCTCCTCTGGGCCGAGCGCCAGGGCCTGAAGATCCCGGCCTACATCATGGCCGCGCTGAAGGAAGCGATGGCCCTGAGTCTGGCCCGGGAACAGGGCCGCCGCAGCTGAAGCGTGCTCAGGGCAACGACTCGTCGGTGGCCGCGGTCGCGCCGTAGCGGGCGCGGATGAGCTCCAGCACCAGATCGGCCGTACGGTCCAGGTGGCTTCGACCGTCGGGCAGCATCGCGGTCGGACTGATGTAGCTGCGCGGACCGACGTGCGTGGCCGGATCGAGCCGGTGCACGGTGAGCTGGCCGGTCCGCAGCGCCCGGTTCCAGGCGGTCCGGCGCAACAACCGCCAGCGCTGCGGGAAGATCCAGGTACTGACCCGCTCGATCCGGTCGCTCGCGCTGGTGAGCTGATGGACGTGCTCGGCGTGGGTCAGATCGTTGGCGCCGTTGTGGAAACCGCCGAGCAGGATCAGCAGGAGCGGGCAGCGCAGCTGGGTGTACAGCTCGTCCACCGCACCGGTGGCCACCTGCGCACCACCGCTGTAGCTCAGCAGGACGACGGGGATCCCGCTGTCGGCCTGGTAGCCGGCGAGTCGGAGCTGCGTGGCGATCTGGTTGCCGACGGCCCCGTTGTACAGCGGCCGGTACCGGCGGTCGGCGGCCACGAACGTCTGGACGACGTTGTGCAGGAAGAGCAGCAGGCCCGCCCGGCGGCGCAGCCAGTTCCACACCGGCCGGCCGGACAGTGGCGCGGCCAGCGGTGAGTACGGTTGGACCTGCCCGAGCACCCGCAGCTCCGGGGCGCCGTCGAGCAGAGCCTTGACCAGCTGACCGCCGTCCCGGCTGTCGTGGAAGTGGCGTTTGCCGATGCCGTCGAGGAACACCAGGTACGCCGCCGGTGGCCGGTCAGGCGCCGCGCCGCGGGCATAGGGCAATCCCTCCGGGAGCTGACTGACCGGAGTCCTCCAGCCCACGCTGTACGCGAGCACCTCGTAGCGGGCCAGCAGGGCTTCGATGATCAGCGCCAGGCCGAGCCCGAGGACCCAGAGCAGGAAGGTGTTCACGCGACGGCCTTCCGTGCGCCGGATGCCAGGATCGTCGCGACCAGCCGCCGTACCAGCTCGACGGCGAGCGCGAGTCCGACGCCGGCCACGGTCACACAGGCGGCGGCGATCCACCAGCCCAGTCCGCCGGCGTCCGCGAGAGCGCCGGCCAGATTCACGCCGACGGCTGCCAGGAGCAACAGGTGCAGCAGCGGCCCGAGCCACGGGAAGGCGAGGATGCCCGCGAGCACCAGCGGTGCGACCAGCGCGGGTGTCCACACCAGCCCGGAGGTGTCGGTCCGTGCCGAGGAGTCCACGAGCCCGGCGAGAGTCCACGCGGTGAGCGGCCAGAGCGCGATCACGGTGGCCTCGATCAAGGCGCCGACCAGCAGCAGACTCGCGACCAGCGGGCGCGACATTCCCGGCCGGCGGGAGACCAGTGGAAGGACCCGGCCGGCCGCCTCGGAGAGACCGGCCAGCAGGATCAGCGCGACGACCGGGGTCATCGATCAGCCTTCCTGCGCGGGATCGGCGGCGCGGGAGGCTCCGCCGGAGGCGCTCAGGTAGCGCTCGAGCTCGTCGGCCGCACGGACGTAGCCGCCCGCCTCTCGCTGGGCAGCCTGCAGCTTGGCCGCCGCGGCCTGGAACTGCGGGTCGTCCAGCAGTTGCCGGGCGGACGTATGCACGGTCGCCTCGGCCACCTCGTCGGTCCGCAAGGTCAGACCGGCGCCGAGCTCGACGATCCGGGCGGCCACCAAGGGCTGGTCGGCACCCTGCGGAACCACGAGCATCGGCACTCCGGCGTACATCGCCTCGTTGACGCTGTTCATCCCGCCGTGGGTGACGAACAGCGCGGCCCGGGCGAGTACGTCGGGTTGCGGCACGGAACGGCGTACGAGCACGTTGTCCGGCAGCACGCCGAGCGCGGACGGATCGGTCTGGCCGGTCGAGACCACGACCGTGCCACCGAGGGGGGCGAGGGCGGTGGTGATCGTGCGCAGCAGCGCCGGCTCGGCCTTGAAGACGGTCCCCAGCGAGACGTACAGGACCGGATCCTGGAGCTCGCCGGCCGGGAACTGCGGGTCGGGGGGACGGGCGCCGATGCTCGGGCCGACGAACCGGTACGACTGGTCGAACTCGTCGGCGCCGGGCTGGAAGGCGGATGACGTGTAGACCAGATTGAGCCCTTGCTCGATGTTGCCCAGGTCAACCAGTGGCAGCGTGCTGACGTCGTACTTGCGGCGCAGCTCCCAGCGGGCACGCAGGTAGCCCTGGGCGCTGCCCGGACGAGACAGTGCCGAGAGCAACAGGTCCGCGGACGGACCGGTGGGACTGGACACCTGCTCGTTGAACGCGAAGGTGGTGTACGACGAAGCCGCCGGCACCCCCAGCTCACGAGCCGCGACCGCTCCCCACACGCACGCGGCGTCGTGGACGATCAGGTCCGGCCGGATCTCCCGCAGCTCCGTGAGCACCTTGGGCAGCACGCGGACCGCGGTCTCGGCGAGCCCCTCCAGCAACCCGAGCGGGATCGGTGGATCGGGCAACGGCTGCTCGCCGCCCGAGTAGAGCCGGACGGTCGCACCGGCGGCCTCGATCTCCGCCTGGAAGGCGGGCGTGGCGTGGTAGCTGACCGTGTGCCCACGGCGGACGAGCTCGGCGACGACCGGCAGCGTCGGGTTGACGTGGCCGTGCATGCCGATGTTCAGGAACGCGACGGTGCTCACTGTCCGGCCCCCGATCGGGAGGAGGGGATGGCTGAGGCGATGCTGCCCGCGGGATCGTCGGTCCGGTACAGACCGGGCCCGCTGATCCGCAACCCGTCGAGGAAGCGCCCGGCGGTGACGGACGCGGTGCTGATCAGCCGCTGGGAATGACTGAAGTCCCAGGGTGCGGGCCACTCGTCCACGCCGGTCGGCAGCACGACGGTCGGGATGCGCTTGGCGACGTCCTGCAGGTCGACCTCGATCTGGTGGTGCACCTGCAGGACCGCGGCCCGCGAGGCGATCGCGCCGGGACGCCGGCGCGGCAGGGTCGGGCGCACCGGCCAACTGGCCGGACCGGTCGACAGCACCACCACGCTGGCGGCACCAGCCTGCTCGGCCTCACGGACCGGCACGTAGGCGACCAGCCCGCCGTCGACCAAGGTCCGCCCTTGCCGTACGACGGGAGGCAGCGCGCCCGGGATCGCCGCACTCGCCAGCAATGCGGACGGCAGATCCCCGTGGTCCAGGCAGACCGGGTCGCCGGTCGCCAGATCCATCGCGACGGCCGTGAACGGGATCGGCAACTGCTCGATCCTGGCCGGCAACTCGGCTCGTTCGATCAGCCGGCGCAGGCCGCGGTCGGTAAAGATGCTGGTCCGCGAGGACAGGTAGCCCAGTGGGAACACGTCCCGGCGGCGCAGGTTGGTCCAGACGTGGTCAAGCCAGGGCGCGGCCCGGTCCGGGTGGGCCGCCGCGATCGCGCCGGTGAGCGCTCCCACCGACGTACCGACGACCAGGTCGGGGACGAACTTGCGGTGCTCCAGCGCGTAGCCGACGCCGACGTGCGCCGCTCCGAGCACTCCTCCGCCACCCAGCGCCACGGCGACCGGACGGGGCAGCGCGTCCAGACCCGCCGACCGCGGATCGTCGGGCGGGTCGTCGGGCGGGTTGTCGGGGCGCCACGTCGTACTCATGCCTTCCTCTTCCTGACCAGGTCCTCGGCTACCTGTCACCAAAGATGACCGGACAGCGACGCCGCCTGTGACAGTCAGCGGTCGAACTTTTCGGCGGCGGCCGGAATCCAACGCACGACGAAGGTCAGGGGGCCTTCGCCCACAGGGGAGGAAATCCACATGCTTCGCAAGACCACAGGTCTGGCCGCTGCCGCCGTACTCGCGGCCGGCCTCGGCTTCGCCGCCGGTGCACCCGCGCAGGCCGGCACCTCGGCGACCACCGGCACCAGTGCCGCGAACGCCGCCTGCTCGCTGCGGCTGGGCTCGGTGACCGCCACCGGGGCGCACACCAGCCGTACGGTCACCGCGACCGCGCCGATCACCGTCGGCGGCGTCCGCGGAACGGCCGGCGTGTTCGCGCCGGGCCAGGTCCAGCACACTGGCACGTTCGTCGGTTCGCCGTTCGGCAACGGCGAGTCCCGCCGGGGACTGACCGTGCTCGGCGGCGCGCTGCACTCGAGCGCGTACGTCGTCGACGGCCAGAGCCAGATCGACCCGCACTACCCGCACAACAACCTCCGGATCGGCGGCGGCTGGGGCAACTTCCGGTGGATCGAGCAGTCCATCCACCGGCCGTCGCGGAACACGCTGTACGGCCAGCAGACCGACGGCACCATGCACCGCTGGGTCGCCGAGGGTGCCGGCTGGCGCAAGACCGGTGGCGTCGGTGGGCTCAGCACGGTGAAGTCGATGACGCTGATCAGCCGCACGGCGACGTACGAGACGTTCCTCGCGAACACCCGGTCCGGCCAGCTCATGACCGTCCGGTGGCCGACCAGCTACCTGAGTGTGCCGAGCGCGAGCACGGTCCGGGCCACCACCTGGCAGGGCTTCGAGCAGCTGATCGCGACCAAGTGCGGCGCGACCGGGACGCTGCTGCTCGGCATCGACCGGGACACGCAGTCCGGTTACCTGTACGCCGTCGGGCACGCGGCCGGCGGCAGCACCGTGATCAAGAGTCTGGGCAAGGTCCCGATGACCTTCTCCGACCCGAAGTACTTCCGCTGGGCGCCGGTGAACGACACCCTCAACGGCGACTGACCCCACCGGACGGTCCCGCCCCTGGGAGCGGGACCGTCCGACGTGGTTCAGACCTCGGGCGCGACCGGCGTGAGTCAGTGAGTGTCGAGGTCGTGGAGCAGTTGCTCCACCTCGGCGGCCCTGGGATTCGAGGCGGCGAGGAGTAGGTCGCGGGCCTCTTCCCAGGCCTTCGCGGCCTCGTCGACCGCCCCGGCAGCCAGGTGGGCGCGGCCCAGCACGATCAGCGTGTTGGGCTTGCCCTGCTTGCTGTCGATGGACGCGAACAGGTCCAGCGCCTGCCCGCAGTAGTGCCGGGCCTGGCCGAAGTCGCCCAGCGACAGGTAGCCCTCGGCCACGTTCGACAGCGCGAGTGCCTCCATGGTGGCGTTGCCACGCTCGCGGAACTGGGCGGCGGCGGCCTCGCCGTACCGGATCGCCTCGTGGTAGTTGCCAAGGGCACCTTGTGACGCGCTCAGGTTGAGGGCGGTGGTGCTGACCGCACGCTCCGACGACGGCGCGGCCGCTTCGGCGACCAGAGCCTGCTCGTGGAACTCGACCGCCCGCCCGTGGTCGCCCTGGTTGGCGAAGACCAGGCCGAGGTTGGACAGCGACGTGGCCTCGCGGGCGCGGTCGCCGAGGCGTCGCGCCATCTCCAGGGCGGTCCGGAAGCCCTCGGCGCTCTCCTCGAACCGCAACGACTCGAGGTGCATGATGGCCTCGGTGTTGGCCGCGAACAGGACCGCGCGGTCGTCATCGAGCCGCTCTGCCGCCTGACGGCCGATCATGGCGGTGGTCCGCCAGTCGTCGAGGTGCTGCCGGGTCGCGTAGAACGGGAGCAGTGACCAGGCGAGCTGCCAGGTGTGGGCGTCGAAGCCGAGGTCGTAGGCCCGGCGGACCAGGTCGAGCAGCGTCTCCCGCTCGGTCTCGAACCAGTCCAGCGCCTGCGCCGGACCGGCGACCCGCAACGGGGCCGTAGCCGGATCGGGTGCGTCGACGACGTCCTGGGCCGAGCCGCGCGAGCGAACGAGCCGCCCGGACACGGCCACGGTCCGCAGGTACCAGTCCAGCATCCGCCGGGTGGTCGCGTGCAGGTCCGGCGCAGACTCCTCCGCGGTGGCCAGCTCCGCGGCGTACAGGCGGAGCAGGTCGTGCAGTTTGAAGCGGCCCGGTTGAGGCTCCTCGAGCAGGTGGTGGGCGACGAGCCGGTCCAGGGAGCGGCGTACCTGGCTCGCCGGCCGATCGGTGAGGATCGCGGCCGCGGGCAGGCCGAGGGTGCCGGACGGGTGCAATCCGAGCAGCCGGAACGTCCGGGCGTCGTCCGCGGCGAGGGTCCGGTACGACCACGAGAACGCGGCCCGCAGATCCGCGGCCGGGTCATCGGCGCCGGCCAGCCGGTCGAGTCGATGGTGCTCGTCGGACAGCTCGGCGGCCAGCTCCGCCAGCCCGTGCCCCGGGAACCGGGACGCGCGTTCACCGGCGATCCGCAACGCCAGCGGAACCCGGCCGCACAGCTCGGCCAACTCGGCCACAGCAGCGGGATCGTCGGCCGAACGGCGGCTGCCGACCGCGCCGGTGAGCACCCCGCCGGCCGCCTCCGCGGTGAGCGGACGCAGCGTGATCCGACAAGCGCCGTCATGCACCGCCAGACCGCGGAGCTGGTTGCGGCTGGTGACGAGCAGGAGGCAACCGGCTGCCGGCAGGAGCGGCCGCACCTGCTCCGCGCCGCGGACGTTGTCCAGCACGATCAGCATCCGGTGACCGGTCAGGCAGGACCGCAACATCGCCGACCGCTCGTCCAGGCCCTCGGGAATCCCGTCCGGTGGAACTCCGAGAGCGCGCAGCAGCATGCGCAGAGCCGCGGACGACTCGACCGGCTCGCCGGACGAGTAGCCGCGCAGGTCAACGAAGAGCTGGCCGTCACCGTAGCGCTCGCGCACCCGGTGGGCGGCGTGTACGGCGAAGGTCGTCTTACCGATGCCGGCCGGGCCGTCGATCGCGACCACCAGCGGTGAGGAGGCGGCGTCATGCTTGTCGACCAGGTCGGTCAGCTCGTTCAGCTCCGCGGCCCGCCCGACCACGTCGGCTGGATCCGGCGGCAGCTGCTGCGGCCGGACCGGGTCGGGGCCCGCTGTCCCGACCTCGATCTCGTCAGCCGCGGCCAGAATCGTCGCCTGCGCCCGGCGCAACTCCTCACCAGGCTCGAGGCCCAGCTCCTCGATCAGCTGGGCGCGGGCCCGCTGGTACGCCGCCAGCGCCTCGGCGCGTCGCCCGCACTGGTGCAGGCCGAGCATCAGCAGCGCGGACAGCCGTTCGCGCAGCGGATGAGCGCCGGCGAGCTCCGAGAGCTCGGCGAGTATGTCCGCCGCGGATCCGCGCCGGATCTCCCCGTCGTACAGGTCCTCCAGTACGGCGAGACGCTCGCTGCTCAACCTGGCCGACTCGGCGGCGACCTGCGGTGGATCGTCGATTCCGGTGAAGGGGTCGCCCCGCCAGACGTCGACGGCTTCCCGCAGCCGTCGTACCGCCTCGTCCGGATCGTCGGCGTTGAGGGCGGCGGCACCTGCTCGCCGGAGACCCAGGAATCGGTCCACGTCGAGCTCTCCCGGCGCGACGGTGACCCGGTAGCTGCTGTGGTCGTGCTGGATCCGGTCCGCGTCACCGAGGGACTTCCGCAGGCGGGAGACCAACACCTGCAGGCGCGCCTGGCTGGTGCCCTCGGCGCCCCACAAGGCGTCGGCCAGCGCGTCCGCGCGGATCCACTGGTTGGGCTGGCACAGCAGCACCGCGAGCAGTCGCCCCTGCGCCCGGGTGACGGTCAGCGGCTCGCCGGCCACCCGCACCGTCAGCGGACCGAGTACCGCGAACTCCATGCGCCGCTCCCCAGTCATCCTGAGCACGCCAACCTACCCGAATCGGCGACGCCGTGCTCCCGTGCCCGGACCGTTGCCTGGGTCAACGTTCTTGTTCGTTAGGCTCTGCCCCAATGCTCGTGTGCATCGGAGATCTGGTCGAGGACGTCGTGGTCTGGCCGCTGGGCGGTGGTCCGCTCACCGGGACGGACAATCCGGCGCGCGTCCAGCGTGTGCGCGGCGGTGCGGCCGCCAACGTCGCGGCGTTCGCGGCCGGTCTTGGTACGCCGGTTCGGTTCATCGGCCGCGTCGGCGACGACCCGGCCGGCGAGGCCCTCGTCCAGCAGTTGACGACCGCCGGCGTCGACGCCCGGGTGCAGCGTCAGGGACGGACCGGCACGATCGTCGTCCTGGTCGACGCCTCCGGCGAGCGCACGATGTACCCGGACCGGGCCGCCGCGGCCGAGCTCGCCGACGTCCCCGATTCCTGGATCTCCGGCGCGTCGGCCATCCACCTGTCGGCGTACTCCCTCAGTGGCCCGTGCCGGCAGGTCCTCCGCCAGGCCGCTGCGATCGCGTACGCCGAGCGCGCGGTCCTCAGCGTGGACGCGTCCTCGGTCGCGTTGATCTCCTCCGTCGGCCCGGCGGCCTTTCGCGACCAGATCGGCCGACTGCGACCGGCGTACCTGTTCGCGAACGGCGCCGAGGCCGACCTCGGTTCCCTGCGCGACCTGGCCGGCCCAGGTACGACGGTCGTCGTCAAGAACGGCGTGGGGCCGACCGAGGTCCACGTCGGCGGCGACCGGCCGGCCACTGTCGCGGTCCCGCCGGTCGACCACGTGCTGGACACGACCGGCGCCGGGGACGCGTTCGCGGCCGGCTTCCTGACCGCCGTACTGCGGAACGCCGGAGTCATCGAGGCGGTCGAGGCCGGGCATGCGCTGGCCAGTAGGGTCCTGACGGCGCCCGGAGCCACCATCGACCTCAAGGACGCTGCTCGTGACTGAAGGATGTTGCTCGCGACTGCGGACGTTGCTCGTGACCGGGGATGCTGCTCGTGACCGGGATGCTGCTCGTGACCGGGATGCTGCTCGTGATTGGGGATGCTGCTCGTGATTGGGGATGTTGCTCGTGACTGACACCGCTGCCGGACTTGTCGTCGCCGAGGACGTAGCGCACGCGCTCGCCGAGGGACGCGCCGTCGTCGCGCTGGAGTCGACGATCTTCTCCAACCTCGGGCTGCCCGCGCCGGCGAACGCCGAGGCGCTCGAGCTCTGCAAACGCGCCGTCCTCGACCAGGGCGCCACCCCGGCCGTGACCGCGATCCTCGACGGCCGGCCGCACGTCGGTCTCACTGCCGACGAGGAGAAGCGCGTGCTGCACGGCAGCCGGAAGGTCGCCGAGCGGGACCTCGCGGTCGCCCGCGCCCAGAGGTGGGACGTCGGGGTCACCACGGTCTCGGCGACGGTCGCGCTGGCTCACGCGGCCGGCATCTCGGTGTTCGCCACCGGCGGGATCGGCGGCGTCCACCGCGCGTCGGAGCTCACCGGCGACATCTCGGCCGACCTCGACGCGATCGCGAACCACCCGGTGATCACCGTGAGCGCCGGCGCCAAGGCGTTCCTCGACCTGCCGCGCACGCTCGAGTACCTCGAGACCGCCGGCGTGCCCGTCCTCGGGTGGCAGCACGACTGGTTCCCGGCGTTCTACACCCGGTCGAGCGGGCTGCCCGTTCCGCACCGGGTCGACGACGAACAGGTGGTCTGCGACGTCCTGCGCTTCCGGACCCGCCCGTCCACCGGGGTCCTGCTGACCGTCCCGATCCCGGTCGACGACGAGATCCCGGCCGAACGCATCGACGCCGTCCTCGCCGCCGCCCTCGAGTCGAGCACCCAGGCCGGCATCACCGGCCCGGCCGTCACGCCGTACGTCCTCGAACGCATCGAGAAGGAAACCGACGGCCGCAGCATCCCCGCCAACCTCGCCCTCGCCCGCAACAACGCCACCATCGCCGCCCGGATCGCGACCGCCCTGGCCGCGAACCCCTGACGGACAAGCGCGAGCACCGGGCCTGGACGGTATGGAGTGACCGCTCGCGGCTGGGTGGTTGCGGGCCGGGGCCTCACTCACACAGATTCGTGGGTTGCCGAGTAGGGGTTCAGAGCAGCGTCAGCGGGGGACACGAAGGCCTCCGGTTGGTGAAGCGGTTCCTTGGACAGCTCCACTTCACAACCGGAGGCCTTCACCTGTCGGACAGGCTCACCGACACCGACCGGGACAACCTCCCTGGACATCACACCTAGTGGAACCGGTGAGTGCCGTTTAGGCTGGAAATCAGGGCTGGGTGGCCGGTTGACGGCCGGTCGGGGTGAGTGTGGGCCCATGCCCTAGCGGGGTGCTCCCGGGGGATCTCATGACGTGGGTGCTCGACCTTGGCGTGGGTGCACGGACGAAGGCGATCGCGCGCGCCCTCTGCTCGGCCCACCGCGACCTGCGGCTGGTGACGTCGCCCGAGCCGGACGACCTCACCGGAGTTGTCGTGTGCTCGGAGTTCTCCCAGGAGCTCGAGCAGACGCTGTCGACGGCAGCGGCGGCCAACGCGCACGTGATCGTGGTGGCGGATCCCCGGCACGCGCTCGAACCGTGGTCGCTGCTGGCGTGCGGGGCGACCGACCTGATGAGCTGGTACGACGATCCCCAGCCGGTCCTGGCCCGCCTCGCGCGGCTGATCGAGGTGGAGAAGGTGGTCGAGTCGCCGCCGGTCGCCGACGTCATCCGGGGCACCAGCCCGGCACTGCGCCAGGCCCTGCGCGACCTGGTCACCGCCGCCAAGTTCGGTGGTGGACCGATCCTGATCACCGGTGAGACCGGAACCGGCAAGGAGCTCGCCGCGAAGGTCGCCCACGCGGTCAGCACGTCCGGCCGGTCCGGGCACCTGGTCGTGGTCGACTGCACGACGATCGTGCCCAGCCTCTCGGGCTCGGAGCTGTTCGGCCACGAACGCGGCGCGTTCACCGGCGCGGTGAGCGTCCGGACCGGGGCTTGTGCCGCCGCGAACGGCGGCACGCTGATGCTCGACGAAGTCGGTGAGCTCCCGCTGGAGCTGCAACCCGAACTGCTGCGCGTGGTCCAGGAGGGCATGTACAAGCGGGTCGGCGCGGACACCTGGCAGCACACCAGCTTCCGGCTGATCTGCGCCACCAACCGCGTCCTCGAGGACGACGTCTCGGCCGGCCGGTTCCGGGCCGACTTCTACTACCGCATCGCGGCGTACTCCGTGCGGCTGCCGCCGCTGCGGGACCGCCCCGACGACCTCCTCCCGCTGTTCCGCAGCTTCGTGTCCGAGGCACAGGGTCAGACCGAACCGGCCGAGGTCACGCCCGAGGTGGAGCAGGCCCTGCGGCGACGCGACTACCCCGGCAACCTCCGCGACCTCCGGCAGCTGGCCCACCGGGTCGCGTCCCGGCACGTCGGGCCCGGACCGGTCACCCCGGGCGATCTGCCGCCGTCGGACCGGCCGATGCCGACCGCCGGTACGGCGGACCGCCGGGCACCCAGCCTGATGGACTCGATCCGGCAGCAGCTGCGGCAGGGCATGACCCTGAAGGAACTGCGGGACCACGTCGCGGACCTCGCAGTCACGGCCGCGCTCGAGGAGTCCGGTGGCAGCATGCGCGCGGCAGCGGCCCGGCTCGGCGTCACCGATCGGGCCCTGCAGTTGCGCCGCGCCAAACGCCGGACCGCGGGCTAGGCGGCCATCGCCTCCAGCTCCGAGGCCAGCTCGGCGTACAGCGGATCGCGCAGCTCGCGGGCGAGCTCGCGGTAGAAGCCGGCGAGCTCGGAGTACGTCATGTCCGGGCCTGCGGCCGGACCGCCGCCGAGCGTCCACAACCGCTTCGGCGTCGACAGCGCGACCCCGAGCTTCACCTGCGCCTGGACGACCGGCTCGACCGCCCAGCCGAACGCGGGCGCGTGGTCCACCGGCGGATGACTGATCGTGTCCCGCAGGGTGCTGGTCCCCAGGTAGTGCCACTTGCCGGGTCGGTTGTACTGCGCGAGCGTGGGTTTCGGCGTCGCGTTCACGAGCACCCCGTAGACCCGGAGGTGGGTCGCCTTGCCCTTGCGGAGCGGATTGCCGCGGGAGTCGGTTCCCAGGTAGGTCGCCAGGACTCCAGTCGGAAAGTTGGCCTTCGCCAGGCGGGCGCCGAGTTGAGTCAGGCCGGAGCGGATCCCGGAGAGCGTGTGTGGCTTGATCTCCACGAACCCCGGCGTCGTCAGGTTCAGGCCGCGCCCCGGCGAGGTGGCGGGCGGAAGGATGTTGGTCACCCAGTTCCGGACCTCGGACTCCTGCGATGTGATGGTCATCGTGTGTACCTCGGATTCTTGCCGGCCGCTCGGCGAGCGGTCCGGGTCAGGCGGAGCAGATTGCCGCCGAGCACCAGGGCGGCGTCCGCGACGGGCAGGTGGAGGGCGTGGATCTTGCTGATCTCGACCGCCGGATGGAGGAACGGGCCGTCGGAGCCGAACAGCACCTTGTCCGGCCCCGCGCGCCGGACCGCGTCGGCCAGGACGTCGAAGTACCGCACCCCCGAGGTGTCGGCGAACAGGTTCGGCAGCCGGACCAGCTGGTCGACGAACGCGACCTGCGCCTTCCAGTCGTCGGCGAAAGACGACAAGTGCGGCACGATCCAGGTGACGTCCGGGTACGACGTCACTGCCAGCTCCACCGTGGCGGTGTCGCCGGCCGGGTCGTAGAGCACCGGCAGGTCGCGGCGGCGGGCGACCTCGGCGATCTCCCGGGTGATCCGGCCGTCGCTCCAATGGACCTTGATGCCGCACGCGCCCCAGCCTCTGGCCTCGTCCACCATCGCGCCGATCCGCCCCCGGTCGGCGACCGGATTGACGAACGCGAAACCGAGGAAGCGACGCGGCGCCGCGGTCACCAACTCCCCGACCACCCGGTTGGCGCGGCGGTAGTCGGTGGTGAGCGGCGCCAGGAGCACGGTCCGGTCGATGCCGGCCTCGCGGGCCCGTTCGCGGTAGCGGTCGAGCGACGTGTCGGGGTCCCACGGGTTGTCCCACGGCTTGTTCCATGGCTTGTCCCATGGCTTGGTGAAGCCGTCGCCGAGGCCGGCGTGGCAGTGCGAGTCGACGACGAGTGGGCGTCTCATGCCGCACCTCGCCGTACGGCTCGCAGCGCCGCGGTGAGTCGATCGAGATCGGCGGGCGAGTGATCGGCTCGAACCAGCACGCTCAGCATCACCCCGGGCCGGCAGCGCGACTGCTGCAGTACGGCGCGGATGCCGGCGGACCGGAGTTCGGACCACCACTCGTAGGCGTCCGGCACGCGGATGCTCACGACCGGAAAGGGCAGGCCGTTGACCGGCAGCCCCAGGTCGCGCAGGCGGTTGCGCAAGCGCAGCACGTTGGACTGCAGTTGGGAGCGTCGGGCGCGGTGGTCGCCGTACAGGGCCATGGTCGCGGCACCGAGGTCGGCGGACGAAGGCGGACTGCTGTGGACCCGGTTACCGCCGGTCCGCGCCAGTCGCCGGATCGTCGCACGGTCTCCGGTCGTCACCGCGAGCGGTGCTCCGCAGGCCTTGGCCAGCGACGCGACCCAGAGGATGGCTTGGTGATCCAGTCCGCGCCAGGTCGGCGTACCGCTGCCCTCGCCGAAGGCGTCACCACGCCGTCGACGGCCGAGGACGCCGAAGGCGAGTGAGTCGTCGACGACCAGGGTGCCGCCGGCCTCGACGGCAGCGCGCTGCAACTCCCGCAGCGGCGCCGGCTGGTTGCAGCCCGGGCACCAGCCGTCGGTCAGCAGGAAAAGGCGCCGGCCGGACTCGGCGGCGAACTCCGGCCTGTGGTGCGGGTACTTGCGCACCACAGCGCCGTTCGCCGCCGCCCGCAGCGCCGCCCACCAGGCGAGCGGGTACGCCGCAGCGTCGATCGCGACGACGTCACCACGGTGCGGAAGCATTCCCATCACATCCATCAGCGCGTGCAGTGCGGACCGTCCGACCACACCCGCCTGCGCACCCTGGGCGGCCGCGACGGTCGCGGCGATCCGGTGGGCGGCGGCGGGCTCGTGCAGTACGGCGGGGACCCCGGTCGTGAGCGTGGTGAACGACGGCAGGGTCCCGGTGCCGTACCGCAGACCGAGGAACGACGACGACGTGAAGTCGAGCCCCGGGTCACCGACGGCATGGTCGGTCACGCTCGGCGGATCTGCCGGCTGCCGCGGCGGGCCAGCAGGACCGAGGGCATGGTGGCGTCGATCGTGGTGGCCAGGTCGACGCCGGTGACGGTCCGGTAGGCGTGGATGTAGCGCTGCACCTCGTTGCGCCACGTCAGCGCCCAGTTCGCCGCGTCCTCGCGGGTGCGGCCGGACTCGTTCCAGCGGCCGTGCCGGATCGACAGCAGCAACTGCTCGCCGTGGACGGCCAGCTCGAAGAAGTGCGTGATGCTCGCCTCGGGCCAGCCCTGGATGTTCTTCATCGTGTCCACGCGGTCCATCCAGTCCTCCTCGTACGGCACCATGGTCGGCCCGCCGAGGAACTCCCGCATCTCCGGCTGCGCGAGGATCCACTGCATCGTCAGCATCTCCGCGCGGGCGACCAGCGGCAGGTCGGCGAACTGGTTGTGCGCGCCGTGCGCCAGCACCAGGTGAACCTCGCGCAGGCTGCTGAGCAGCGGGAACGCGTCGGCGTCGACGGTCTTGTCGTCGCGTTCCTTGTAGAACTCGTACGCCGCGTGCAGCAGCGCGTGGAAGCCCTCCAGGAACTGCGTCCGCCGATCCACGATCGTGTGCGCCGGCGGCACCGCCCGGCCGACCAGCGGCAGCCCGTACTGCACCATGTACTCCGCCGCCCGCCGGCGGACCGTCAGCCGGCTCTGCTCGTCCTCGGCGAACCCCCACAACAGGTTGCGCAGCGGGAGCAGCGGATTCAGGTCGAACCGGGCGAGGACGTCGTACCGGGGCCCGACCCGGCGGTTCTGGAAGCGGGCGAGGATGTGGTTCATCGTCTGCACCAGCCCGCCCTCCTCGTGCCAGTAGTTCCAGATCAGCTCGACGAACGGCACGTTCGGCAGCGGGAACTGGGCGGCGTTGCCGCCGGTCCCCCGGGCGACCGTGCCCTGCTGGTTGCTGAAGGCAACGTCAGGGGCGAACCGCAGGAACGGCTGCGCCAGGTCGTCGCGCTCACTGCTCACGTAGGACCGCTGGAGACCGCCGCTGACGGTGCCCGGGGAGATCTCGTGCTTGAGCAGGTTCCGCCGTTCGGCCGCCCGGGTCGGATCGGCGGCTGCCTCGACGAACGTCTCGGCGGCCCGGAACAGCCGGCGGTAGGCGTCGGTCCCGAACCACTCCGGCCCGGACAGTCCGGTGAGCCTCGGCTCGACGAACTCGTGGAACTCCTCGAACCGCAACTGCGCGGTGAGCTGGCGGATGAAGCTCCAGAGCACCTCGTCGGCGCTCTGCGGCGGATCGCCGGCGACGAGCGCGACCGTCTGGGTCGGCACCGGCGCGGTGATCGCGCCGAGCACCGGGATGACGACCTCCGGATCGCCCTCGTTCGGGCCTTCCTTGCCCCGCGTGATCGTCAGCGTCTTGTTGCCCTCGACAGTGAACAGGGCCTCGGGTTCGAAGTCCGATCCGCGCCGCATCCGGTGGGTGATGCCGGCGCCGAACGGGTTCGTCTCCTCGGCGTCCACCGCGAGCCGGAAGGTGTAGTCGCCCGGGTCGTCGGTGTCCTCGAGCAGGATCTGCAGGACCGCCAACTGGCCGGCCCGGACAGGATCCGGTGTCCACGAAACGTGCACGGTCGTGTCCTTTCGCTAGGTCTTACGACGCCCGTCGTACGGACGGCGTGGAAGTGCGGTGGGGGCGCTGGACGACGTCGAGGCTGCTGCGGACCGCCCAGGCCTTGAGCAGGACCGTCAGCAGGTGGCTCTCCGCCTCCGGGCTGATCAGGCCGGCCGCCTTGGCCTGGCCGACGACCGCGAACACCAGCGACGGCGGCTGGCGGGCCATCACCGCGACGTCACCGCCCCACGCGTGGTGCAGCCGGATCAGTCGGGCCGGCCGGCGTTCGGCGGCCGGCCAGAGATCGCCGAGCCGCCGGCCGTGCAGCGCGGGCGGCCGGTGCTCGAGCAGTAGCCGGACGAACGCGGGGATCGACGCCTCGAGCCGTTCGAGCTCGGTCCGGCGATCTGGCGGCAGGTCATGGGTCGGGTACAACTGCTTCCAGGTGCGCCGCATCGCGGCCCACTGCGGATGGGGATAGATCGCCTCGCCGATGGTCGCGCTGACCAGGACCCGCAGGTACGGGACCGGGTGCGGGTCGTCGCCGGACGGCCGGAAGACGAAGAAGGCCGGCAGGCTGACGACCGCGAGCAGGCCGATGGTGGAGGTGATCCCGAGTTTGCCGACCGACCAGCAGTCGGCGACGATCTCGCTGATCCACTTGTCCCAGGTCGGCCAGGTGCCTTCCAGACCCTTGCTCGCCGCACCGGCGAGGTCGACGCGCAGCGACTCCACCAGCCCGAGTTGCGCGGCGCCCTGGTGTCCGGTCTCGTGCAGCAGCGAGCTCGCGATCCCACTGCCGACCATCCGCTCCCGCGGGACCCGGATGATCGCCACCGGGTTCGCCTGGCCGCCGGGCAGTCGCGTGCGGGCCCGCCGGATCGCCGCGCCCGGCCCGCGGGCCAGGTAGCAGACGGCCGGCACCTGTTCGTAGCCGTCCACGTCGACCCGCAGCGCGTCCCGCGCCAGTGAGTCGAGTCCGGACAACCAGACGCCGGTCTCGTGCTCGCTGCGCTGGGTCACGACCTCGGTGAACAGGTCGAACTGCGACAGGACGTCGTTGAAGCCCAGCCGGATCAGCACGAAGCGTCGCTGCTGCTCCTCCGGACCGGCCCGGAGCCCCGGGCCGCGCAGCCAGTCGACGTACCCGTGCACTTTCTCCCGGAGGCGGCCGCGGCTCGCGTGCAGGAAACGCTCGATGATCAGCTGCGCCTCGTACGGCAGGGCGGCGGCGAGCACCATCGTCTCGTGCAGCGCGAACGGCCGCACCTGGTCCAGCCGGGCCAGCAGGCCGCGAGCCTCGTGCTCGAGCAGGCGGGTCGCCAAGCCTCCGGGATCGGCCATCGGAACCTCTCACACCCCGAGCAGGACGATCTTGCCGCCGCGGCGGACCCACCGGCCGGACGCGGCGCGCGATCCGCCGCCGCCGCCCGGCCGGCCCGGGGCCTCGCCCTCGCCTTCGCCTTCGGACTCGTAGTCGTCGCCCTGCCACCACTGGTCCGGCTCGTAGCCGCCGCCGGCGTAGTCGTCGCCACCGCCGTACCACGGCGCCGGCTCGGCGTACTGCCAGGACTGGCGGTAGCGCCCGCCGCCGTACCCACGGCGACGCGAGCGCCACTGCGACGAGCGCCGGTCGGAGCCGCCGAGCAGGCTGGGTGCGTACCGCCGCGCGGAGCTGATGCTGGCCGCCCGGACGGCGGCCCGGGTCGGCACGTTGCGCGGTGCCCTCGCGGCGTTGGCGAACGCCCCGCGGGCGAACCGGACGTAGCGGCTCGCGGCCTCCCACTCGGCCTCGACCTCGCCCATCGACTCGGCTTCCTGCGCCTCGAGCAGCCCGCCGGCCATCGACCCGAGCTTGGCGCCGATCGCGGTCCCGGCGCCCGGTAGCACCAGCGATCCGAGGGCGCCGCCGACGGCCGGCAGCGCAGTCTTGGCGACGTTCTTGAGTACGCCGCCCAGCGCCTTCCCGATCGGTGACTTGACGAACTTGGACGCACCCTTCATCACGGTGCTCGCGAGCTTGCCGAGGAACTGGTCGAGTTCGGCCTCGGTGGTGATCTCGAACAGCTCCTGCACGAGCTCGGCCTCCAGTGCCTCGGCCTCGCTCTCGTACGTCTCGCCGGACTCCCACTCGGTCGACTGCTCGGCCTCACCGGGGAACTCGAAGCTCTCCCCCGGGATCTCGAACGCGGTCTCGTACATGCCGATGTCCCTTTCTTCGTTGGCTGTTTCACGCATCCAGGACGATGATTCGGTCGCCCCGCCGGATCCAGCGGCCCTCCGCGCCGCGACCGCCGGCCGCTCCCTGCGGCCGCAGCAGTCCGGGCAGGTGTCGCTGCGCGGCGGCGACCGCGGCCCGCTGGGCCGCGAGGGCCGGCGGCATCCCCGGCGGAGCCTGCGCCGCCCGGCCGGCCGTCTCGTTCGCGAACCGCACGAACGCGCGGGCGACCTCGTATTCCTCGTCCTCGGCCGACAACCCCTCGGTCTGCAACCCGAGCTCGAGCCGGCTGCCCAGCCACTGGCCGGCACGCTGCCCGAGCGCACCGCCGCGGCCGGGTGCCACCACGTCGCCGACTGCCTTGCCGAGCTGCGGCAGCGCCTGCTTGGCCACCGACTTGAGCACCCCGCCGACAGCGCGGCCGGCGTCGGACCCGGCGAAGCTGCGGGCGGCCGAGAGCGCGCCGCTGACCAGCTTGCCGAGGAACCGGTCGAGCTCGGCCTCGGTGGTGATCTCCAGCAGCTCGGAGGCCAGCGCCAGCTCGCTCTCCGACGCCTGACCGAACTCCTGGTACTCCTCCTCCCCCTCGCCGAAGGTTTCGGACTCGAACAGCGCCCGGTCGATGTCGTGCATGGGTGTCTCCTTCTCCGCGTGGTCTGACCCACCTACCGCACAATTCGTGCCAACCCGGCCGGAGCGCGCTGCGCGGGCCGTGCGCCCGAAATGCTGTTCGCGGCGACGGCCACCGACGAAGTCAGCTTCGGCGCAGGCCGCCCGCCTCGATCCCCAGCTCCGCGCGGTACTTCGCGACCGTCCGGCGGGCGACGACATACCCGCTGTCGGCAAGCGCACGGCACAGCCGGGCGTCGCTGACGCGCCCCGCCGCCGCGAGCTCGGCGATGCGTGCCTTGATCGCCACCGCGCCGCCCAGCAGGTCGGCGAGGGCGGCGATCCGGCCGTCCGGGCGTCGCATCGTCTTGCCGCGGACGCACCGGCTGACCGTGGATGGATGGAGTCCGAGAGCGCGCGCGACATCGGTCCGGGTGAGCGGGACATGGGCCGCCGGGCCGCCATCGAAGTACCCGGCCTGACGATCGACCAGGTACGTCGCCACCCGGCGCAGCACACTCGCCCGCGTATCCACCTGTCGCAGCAACTCCCTGGCCTCCCGTTCGTGTCCGGCAAGCCAGGCCGAGGCGTACGCGTCGGCAAGTACGGCGGGCTGGACCTCGGCCAGCGCGAGTCCGAACCACCCGCTGTCGGGCACCTCCACCTCGACATGCCCGTCGGCAGCCCGGTAGACGAAAACGTCCGGAAAGGCCGTGAACTCTGGGCCTTCCGGGATCTCGACGACCGCGACCGGCCGCAGCCGCTCGCGGACCAGGCAGAACGCTTCCCCGACCTCGGCCGGCGAGATGCACAGCTTCTGGGCGACGGTGTCGACGTCGTTCGCGGCGACTGCCTCGAGATCGTTCCGGACCAGCTCGACGATCCACGGCGCCGCGACCCCGGTCGCGACGAGTTCGTGCGCCTGGGCGACCAACAGGTCGCGGACGGACGTCTCCGCCACGCCGACCGGACCGGCCGCCTTGATCGCCCGAACGGCTTCGACGACGACGTCGGCCGGGAGGTCGTGGGCCGCCGCGATCCGGTCCGGTTCGGCGTCGAGGAGTCCTCGTCCGGTGAGATGTGCGATGAGGACCGGCAGCGCGGACCGGCAGTCGGACCTGATCTCGCAGGCGGCCGCGGCTTCCAGGTTGTCGAAGGGCGTGACCGCCGGGTCCTGGACGGCGTACCGGAGAACGCTCGGGCAGCGCGGGCAGGTGCTCGACCGGTGGTGGCGGCCGCAGCCGGGGCAGGTCGTCCCCGGCGATCGCTCGAGCATCGGGTTGTCGATCAGCGCCTGCTCGACGGTTTCGCGCAGGGCGTCGGAGCCGAGTGGCAGCAGGCGCAGCGACTGCAGAACGCCGGGACGGAGCTGGAGCTCGGCCCGAGCTCCCAGCTGCAGCCCCACCCCGGGGCCGGCCGCCCCCTTCCCCACCCTTCAACAGTAGGGCGTGGCGACCGGCCCGTCAGGTGCTCAGCGGCCTTCGAGCCAGGGGTCGTCCGGGCGCGGGCGGTCGAAGGTGGGGCGGGCTTTCTTCCAGTGGCCGCGGGTGAAGTCGGGGATCTTCACCGGGCGCAGGTGCTTGGTCTTCATCGACTCGTGGCTGAGCGGGACCACCGAGCACCACGCGGCCGAGTCGTACACGTCGATGTCCGGCGTCATCCCGAGCCGCATCAGCTGGATCAGCCGGAAGATCGCCACGAAGTCGCCGCCACCGTGGCCGCCGTACTGCTCGGCGAGACGTTCGAGGGCCGGCCAGAGCCAGTGGTCGTGCTGGGACAGGATGCTGCTGTAGCTGCTGCCGGTCCGCCAGGTGTGGTTGGTGTGCCCGAGGGACTCCAGGTAGACGCGGGCGTTGTCGAGCTCGATCGAACCCCGGGTCCCGGTCAGCGTCGTCTCGCGGGTGTACGGGTGCGGCGAGTTGACGTCGTGTTCGACCCGGATGAACCGGCCGGACGCCGTGGTGACGAACGCGCTGTGCCGGTCCCCGGAGATGTACGGCCGGTCGTCCCAGGACGAGTGGTCCGGACCGACCCGCGGGTCCTCGGACCGGAACAACGCCAGCGCCTTCGGCGGGCTCGACACCGCGACGATCTCCTCGAACCGGTCGCCGCGGTTGATCCCCATCGCCGCCGAGACCGGGCCGAGCCCGTGCATCGGGTAGTGCAGCGCGTTCATCCGGGTCTGCCAGCGTCGCCGCCAGTGCTCCGGGTAGTAGGCGCCGCCGAACAGGTAGGGCCAGCGCAGGTCGTGGACGTAGCCGCCGGAGGCGTGCTGGACGTCGCCGAAGAGCCCGGCCGAGACCATATTGAACAGTTGCAGCTCGGGTCGGAAGTAGTTCACGTTCTCCAGCAGCATGCAGTGTTTGCGAGTGCGTTCGGACGTGCGGACCAGGTCCCAGATCTCGTGCAGGTGCGGGGAGATCGGCAGCTCGATCGCGACGTGTTTGCCGTGTTCCATCGCGGCCTTGGCCTGCGGGTAGTGCCACTCCCACGGGGTCGCGATGTACACCAGGTCGATGTCGTCGCGCTTGACCAGGTTGAGGTAGTCCTCCTCTCCGTCGGAGTAGCCGGCCGGCGGGGTGTCCTGGAACCCCTGGGCCATGATCCGGCCGATCGTGCGCTCGACCTGGGCGGGCCGGAGGTCGCACACGGCGGTCACGGTCGAGACGGCGCCGAAGCGCACGTCCTGACCGCCGCCGCGGTTGCCCAGGCCGATCAGCCCGACCCGGACCTTGTCGAACCCTTCGAACGGTACGTCGACCATCGGCTTCTCACCGCGGTCGCGGACCGGCTCCCAGGCGGCCGCCTCGGCCGGACCGGCGACGGCACCGACGCCGACCCCGGCACCGAGGACGGCACCGGACCTGATGAGATCGCGGCGAGAGGGTTGGTAACGGCTCGGAGACGACACAGTGATCACTTCCCTTGGGCGGTAGGTGTGATTGAACATGTCCCGTAGCAAGACGTAACGAGCAGTATTGGTCACCCCACCAACCAACACAAGACAAACTCCCCAGTAGTCCCCACCCACCCACCAACACCCGACCCACCCACCGCTTGCCGACCCGTCGCCGTCCCGAGCCGTCGTCGCTCGAGCCCTGGTTGAGCTAGTCGTCGTCGGACTCGTCGTCGTTCTCGTCGTCGTTCTCGTCGTCGTCGCCGTCGTCGTCGTCGCTGGGTGCGGGCTTGCGGGCTCTTTCGGGTCGCTCGGGTTTCTTCTTTTCGATCCGGTTGGCCTTGGTGGTCTTCGTAGCCGGGCGTTGCTCGGCTGCGGGAGCGGGCGGCTTCGGCTTGAGCGAGGTGCGGGTGCTCGGTCGGGGCGGCCTGGCCGTCGCCCGGGGCTCGGGTGCCTTGGCCGGCGTGGTGGACGGCGCCGACGGCACCGGGGACGCGCCGGCTCCAGGGGCGAGCCCGGTCGTCGCCGGTAGTTGCACGCCCCTCGTCTCCAGGATCAGGCCGACGGTGGCGGCGACGACCAGGGCGATCCCGGCGGCCACCGCGGCGAGCACGGGCCGTACGCGCGTCCGGCGTACCGGCGTGAGGTCGGTCGTCTCCGCGAGTTGAGGGGGCTGTACGCCGTCCGCGAGTTGCACCGCGGTCGGGCGGCGGGCCGGGTCCTTGGCGAGCATCCAGAAGAGCAGCGGCTCGAGACCGGCCAGGTCGGGGCGGAGCTCGCTCGGCGGCACCGGGTCGTTCGTGACGTGCTGGTACATGATCGCGGCCGGCGACTCGGCCATGAACGGCGGATGCCCGGTGACGAGCTGATACAGCACACAGCCCAGCGCGTAGATGTCGGACGGCGGCTCGGCCGGCTGACCGACGGCACGCTCCGGCGCCAGATAGTGGCTCGTGCCGACGATCTGCCCGGTCGACGTCAGGGTCGTCGTGGCCTCGTCCAGGAACCGGGCGATGCCGAAGTCGGCGACCTTCACCGTGCCGTCGTCGGCGAGCAGCAGGTTGCCAGCCTTGACGTCACGATGCACGATGCCGTGCCGGTGGACCGCGGCCAGCCCGGCCGCCGCCTGCCGGATCACCCGTTCGGCCCGCTCGGCAGTGAACAGCCCGTCGCGCGTGAGCTCGTCGGCGACCGACCGGCCGGTGACCAACTCCATCGCCAGGTAGTAGCCGTCGCCGTACTCACCGAAATCGTAGGCGGCGACCACGTGCGGGCTGCGGATCCGTGCGGTCGCCCGCGCTTCCCGGAGGAATCGCTCGGACGCGGCCAGGGTCTGCGGGATCGGCAGCATCAACTTGACCGCGACCTCGCGTCCCAGCACCTCGTCGGTCGCCCGGCGGACCTCGCCCATGCCGCCGCGGCCGAGCACCTCACCGAGCCGGTAACGCCCGGCGACCAGTCCCTCGTCAGCGTGACTCACCGCATGTCGGTACCCGCCCGCATGCGTCTACGTCGCCAGCGCGACGATCACCAGGACGGCGGCCAGGAAGGCGAGCACCATCAGCGCGACGGCGACGCCGGAACTGCGGGCGCGGGGTGACCGGCCGTGCTCGAAGAAGTAGTCGCGGCCGTTGCCGAACTCCGGCCCCCAGCCGAGGTCCGGCAGCACGGGATCGCCGCCAGGCATCCCCGGCAGCGGATGATCGCCGTACAACGGCATCGAGCCGTCAGGCAGCGGGCCTGGCGGACCGTCCGTCGCCGGCCGTGTCGAGTCCTCGTCGGGCACCGCGGCTCCCCACCCCTAGGACGCCCCTCGCAAGTCGCTGAACGGTTGCTGACTTCTCAACAATCCGGCGTATCGCAGTCTGCCACCGCGACTCCGGCCCGCACCAGTCCCCGAAATCGTTGCCGACAGCGCACACTCCGTCGCCAATCGATGCCCTTGGCAACTGTCTCGGATCACCGACGTGTTCACGGAACGTCAACCTGTAGGCACGTGACGTATGGGCACCGGTGGGTCCGGGCTGTCATCGTCGTCTCGTTGTTCCCGCCCCGGGATCCCGTCGTACGCGGCGGGATCCGACGTTCCTGAAGGAGCGATGCATGACCGAGTCCGCCCCTCCCCCACGACGCCGGCGGCTCCGCCGTCTGCTCGGCGTAGTCCTCGCCACCACCGCACTGATGGTCACCTCGGCCGCGGTCGCGTACGCCGCCCCGCCGCCACACCTCCCGCAGAACGCCGACGGGTACGAGCAGTCGTTCTCACCGGCGTACGACTACGACACCGACGGGTGCTACGCGACGCCGGCCATCGGCCCGGACGGCACGCTGAACCCCGGCCTCAACCCGACCGGCGCCGTCAACGGCAACTGCCGCGACCAGTCCGATCTCGACAACTCCCAGACCTACGCCCGCTCGAAGTGCAACAACGGCTGGTGCGCGGTGGTGTACGCCAGCTACTTCGAGAAGGACCAGGCGCTGCCCGGCAGCAGCCTCGGCGGCCATCGACACGACTTCGAGCACGTCATCTCGTGGGTCGACCAGGCGGCCAACCGGGTCGAGTTCGTCACCACGACCCAGCACGCGACGCAGGTCACCTACCCGCGTTCGCAGGTCCGCTTCGACGGCACGCACCCCAAGGTCGTCTACCACAAGGACGGCGCGAGCACGCACTTCTTCCGGCTCGCCAACAGCAACGACGACCCGCCGGAGAACCACTACCACACCTGGCGGTACCCGCCGCTGGTCGGCTGGGGCGGCTGGCCCGGCACCTCGCTGCGTGACCAGTTGATGAACGCGAACTTCGGCTCGGCCACCATCAAGATCACCGACAAGGACGACCGCTTCCGCAACCTCCTGAACGCCGCCAAGCCCGCCGGCATCCCCTTCAACCCCTGGGCCTGACCCCACCACAAGGCCCGGTCATCCCGACCGGGCCTTGTGCGGTTGGGCGGTTCTCTAGTGGATCGCGGGGTTCGGTGGATATGTTCACAGCATGCTCACGCTTCAGGCTCTGGTGGCGGATGCGGCGCTCGAGTTGCGGGTGCTGGAGGCCGGTGAGCCGGGGGCGCTCGAGGCCCGGGCGCTCTGGCTGCACAACACCGAGCTCGCGGACCCGTCGCCGTACGTGCGGGAAGGCGAGATCGTGCTCACGAACGGGCTCTGGCTGGCGGAGGCCACCCCGGCGGAGTTCGTCGCGAACGTCCGGCGGGCCGGCGCGGCGGGGATGGTGTTCGGGCTGCGGGAGCAGACGCCGACGACACCGGCCGAGCTGATCAAGGCGTGCCGCGCGGCCCGGTTCCCGTTGCTGGAGATCTCGATCCGGGTCCCGTTCACCGCGGTCACCGAGGCGGCCGCCGCCATCTACACCGAGCAACGCCAGGACGCGCTGGTCGGCCTGGTCCGCCGGGGCAACGCGCTGGCGGCCGCGATCTCGCACGGCGCCGGCGCCTCCGGCGTTCTGTCCGTACTGCGTCGTGAGCACGAGCTCCCGCTGGCCGTCGTCGACCGGATGGCGCGGCAGCTTGCGGCGGCCGGTGCCGACCTGACTGCCGACCAGCTCCGGCGGGCCGCGGACGGTCTGGCCCGCCGGCCACCGCCACTGGAGATCGACCTGGGTGAGGCCGGCCGCGCGAGCATGTTCCTGGTCAGTGCGGTCGGCGATATCGACGCGGCCCTGCTGTGCCTGCGACCGATCACCGAGCTGTCCCGCGCTGAGCAGGACGCACTCGAGCAGACCGCCCGGTTCCTCAGCCTGGAGGTCGCGAAGCAGCAGGCCGTGCAGGCGATCGAGCAGCGGTACGCGAGCGAGCTGCTCGACATGATCCTGTCCGGCCCGCAGCGTGCGGCAGAGGTGCCGGACCGGTTGCGCGCCTTCGGTGTCGACCCGGACGGCGCGCTGGCGGTCTGCACGCTGGCGTTCGCGGACGGCGAGACGTTGCCCGGGATCGCCGAGGCGGTGACCGACTTCTTCCTCGACAACAGCACGGCCGTCGTGGTCGCGGCCGGCAGCCAGGACGTGGTCGCTGTGCTGCCCTGGCGGCGGCCGGACGACGAGTTGCCCGAGCTGGCCGGCCGGCTGCGGGACGCCGTACGCCGGAAGTTCCCCGGGCATCGGCCGGTGGTCGGGATCGGCGAGCCGGCGGCGTCGGCCGCCGAGCTGCGCCGTCCGCTGGTGCAGTCGCGCGAAGCCTGTCAGGTCCTGCGCCGTCGACCGGGCTCCGACGTCGCCACGATCGGGCAGCTCGGCACGCACCGGTTGCTGCTCGGGCTCCACGACGCCGAGACGCTGACCGGCTTCGCCCACCGCGTGCTCGGCCCGCTGCGCGCGCACGACCAGCGGCACAGCGGGGAGCTCGAGCACACGCTGCGCGTCTTCCTGGAGCACGACGCGCAGTTCGGCGCGACCGCCGCCGCGCTCTACGTGCACGTCAACACCTTGCGGAACCGGCTGGCGAAGGTTGCCGAGCTCACCGGTCTCGACGTCGCCCGGACCGTCGACCGGGTCGACCTCTTCCTCGCCCTTGAGGCCGACTCGATGCGTCAGTCGGGGTAGACCGTCGGGTCCGCGTCCACCTCCGGCAGCGGAGCCTTCCGTACGTCGGCATCCGCCAACGCGGCCTCCGCGACCTCCCGGCAACGGGCGAACCGGACGTCACCGCAGGACAGCGCGTACTCGACCAGCTCGCGCAACGCCTGCAATCGGCCCGGCCGACCGGACAGGAACGGATGTATGCACAGGTTGAACAGGCATTGGTAGTGCCGCATGCCGTCCAGTTCCGCGCGCCACAGCTCAAGGACCTTGCGCGGCGACTGGATCACCGACCCGATGTCCGGCTCCGGCAGGAACGCGTACTGCTCCCAGTCGTCCAGCGACCAGTGCACCGGCAACTCGACGATCGCCGACGCACCGAGGTCGAGCAGGTAAGGGCGATCGTCACCCATCAGCGAGGAGTCGTACAGCAGACCGTGCTCGGCGAGCCGCCCGTAGGTGGTCCGGCTCGCCTCCCACAAGGCGGCCCGGTAGCCCCTGATCTCGACGCCCTGCCGGGCGAACACGTCCAGCCCGCGTTCGAAGTCGGCCCGCTCCGCCGACGGGTCCAGCGACGTCGGCGCCCGGTGGCTGTAGGTGTGATGGGCGATCTCGTGCCCATGCTCGGCGATCGTCGCGACCGTCTCCGGCCGCCGCTCCGCCACCCACCCCGGCACGAAGAACGTGGCCGGCACCGCCAGCTCGTCCAGCAGCGCGAGGATCCGCGGTACGCCGACGTCCGGCCCGTACCCCTGGTGCGACATCGTCATCAGGTGGTCGGCGTACCGGCGTCCGTGGGCGAGGATCGGGGTCTCGGCGTCGACGTCGAAGGTGAGCGTGGCCACCGCGGCCGCGCCGTCATGCCAGGTCATGAGCAGCAGCTTGCCGCCACCGGCGGACGTTGGCCAGCGTCACCGTCGGCTGCAGCATGTCGTGGTCGAACCGGGCGACGTCGGCGTCCTTCGCCCAGCGGGTCGGCAGATCCGGGTTCGCGAGCGCGCCGCGGGCGACCGACAGCAGGTCGGCGTGCCCGTCGGCGAGCACCTGCTCGGCCTGGCCGAGGTGGTGCATGCCGCCGTTCGCGATCACCGGCAGCCCGCTGATCCGCCGGGCCAGCCCGGTGATCGTCTGGCCGCCGTCGAGCCGCGCGGTGTCCAGCCAGTTGCGGCCCTCGCTGGCGATGTGCAGGTAGCTCGCGCCGGCGCCGGCGAGCGCCTCGAAGATGATCTCGCCGTCGCGCGCGCCACCCGGCCAGCGGTACTCGAAGTCGTTCACCTTGGTCTGCGACAACCGCACCCCGACCAGGAAGTCGCCGGGTACGGCGGCCTTGATCGCGGCGGTCACCTCGGCGGTCAGCCGGATCCGGTTCGCGACCGGTCCGCCGTACGAGTCCGAACGCCGGTTGGTGTAGACCGTGATGAACTGGTCCAGCAGGTAGCCGTTGGCGGCGTGGATCTCGATCCCGTCGAACCCGGCCGCCCGGGCGTTGGCCGCGGCCGCGACGAACCCGTCGACCACGTCGTTGATCTCGGCAACGGTCAGCTCGCGGGGCGCGGTCCACGGGCCGCTGCCGCCGTACTCCGGCATCATCTCGCCGAGCGGCTGGACGGCGGACGGGCCGACCCGCTCGGTGCCGTACGCGCTTCCCTGCGAGAGCGCGCCCGCGTGCATCAGCTGCGCGACGATCGGCCGGCCGGCGGCGTGCACGCGCGCGGTCACCGCCCGCCAGCCCTCGACGTGCTCGCCGGTCGCGAGCCCGGGCTGGTTGAAGTAGCCCTGGCTATAAGCGGTGTCGGGGTAGATCCCTTCGGTGATCACCAGGCCGAATCCGCCGGCCGCGAACTCGGCGTAGTAGTCCGCCATCTCCAGGGTCGGTACGCCGTCCGGCGACGCGGACACCCTGGTCATCGGCGCGACCGCGAGCCGGTTGGTCAGGTCGTGCGAGCCGAGCCGGGCCGGCTGCAGCGCGGGATGGGTCATCGGTGGTCAACTCCTAGCTGGTCGATGGCAAGGGGGGACGGCTCGGTGCCGTTGATCCCGGTCAGGTCCTGCGGGCAGGCCGAGACGACGACCACGCAGTCGGTCATCGCCTCGAAGGTGATCGAGTCGCCGGGCGCGGTCGGCGCCGGCAGCCAGCGCAGGCTGCCGTCGGCCGCCACCGGGACGTTCATGAAGACGTTGACCGGCTGCGGGACCGGGACGCCGCTGCCGAGTCCGAGACGCTCGAGAGCGTCGGTCAGGTTCTGCGCGCACGACGGGTGATCGGGTACGCCGAGAACGGCGTACCGCTCGGGGTCACAGGCCGCGATCAGCAGGTCGTGCCGCCCGGGCGAGTCGTCCGCGACCAGGCGGAGGATCGGCCGCCGCCGGTCGGTGACGAAGTCCTCGCCGACCGCCGGGAAGGTCCGCTCGGTGTGCGCCCGGGTGTGCGACGCGCTGAGGTGTTCGGTGAGGACCGGGCGGCCGTCGTACCCGAAGGCGAACAGGTCGCCGACCTGCGCGCCGGCCAGGTCGACGATCCGGAACCGCGCGCCGCGGTCCAGCCGGATCGCCCGGCCGGACCGCGCCGGCACCACCACGCGCCCGCTGAGAGTCTCGGTCACCATGCGGAGAACTCAACCAGTTCGCCGACGCCGACTCGATGGACAGACGAACAGCAAGTCGCGTGGACAGTGGAGAATCCTCCATCAGCGCGGCTCGAGACCGCTCAGCACAGGGCGAGGGCTCCGCTGGCGAGAGAGCGCGTAGTAGCAGCCGCCCGCGACGACGGCGCCCGACAACCAGGAGAAGTCGGTGTTGTTCAGGCTGGTCGCGATCGGACCCTGCATCGCGGGGACCAGACCGTACTGACAGGACCAGGCCGCCACCAGCCCGAGGCCGAGACTGACCAGGCCGCGCGCGTTCACCGCGCCGTACCGGGAGTCCTCGGCGTACAGCGCGGACACGTCGATCCGGCCCTTGCGCAGCAGGAAGAAGTCGACCAGGACGACGCTCGCCCAGGGGCTGATCCAGACCAGGATCGACACCATCCAGTGGTCGAACGCGAGCGCGAAGCTGTCCGCCCGGACGAACACCGCGAGTACGACGCTCGCGATCAGGCCGGCCACCAGCGTCACCTTCCACCGGCTGACCCGGAGCCCGATCGACAGGGCGGCGAGCGAGCAGGAGTACAGGTTCAGGATGTTGGTCGCCACCGGGCCGTGCATGATCAGCAGCAGGACGGGCAGCGCCATGATGCCGAAGGCACCGATCACCAGCGCGGACGGATCACTGCCCGCGCCGGCACTGGCCAGGCACGCGCCGAGTCCGGCCAGCCACACCGTCGGCACGTACATGCCGAGCGCGGTCGACCAGAACACCTTGCGATCGGGGACGTCGGTCCGCACGAACCGGCTGTAATCCGCCGAGTACGGAATCCACGAGATGCCCCAGCCGACCCCGATCGCGGTCAGCAACTGGGTCACGGCGGTCAGCTTGGCGCCGGGACTGTCGGCGGTCGCGCCGGTCCAGTTCAGCTCGGTCTGGCTCAGCGCGAGCACGGTCATCACCACCATCACGACCGCGGTCGCCGGCACCGTGTACTTCTCGAAGGTGCGGATCGCGTAGAAGCCGTACAGCGCGAGCCCGAGCTGGACCACCATGATCACCACCGCGACCGCGACCTTCAGGCCCGCGCCGCCGGTCACACCGAGCTCGCGGAGCACCGCGAGCGCGAGGTCGAGCACGACCCAGGTGTTCACGCCGACCCAGGCCATCGTCAGCAGACCCTGGACCACTCCTGGCACGACCGCACCCCGGCGGCCGAACGGCGCCCGGCCGAGGACCATCTGGTTGACCGCGGTCCGGTGCCCGATCACGTTGAACAACCCGAACGCCGCGCAGCCCAGCACGTTGCCGAGGGCAATCACGATGAGGGTCTCCAGCAGGCTCAGGCCCAGGGTGATCCCGAGCGCGCCGAGCACCCAGTTGATCGGGGCCAGGTTCGCCCCGGTCCAGATCCAGAACTGCTCCCACGGCGTCGAGTCCCGGCTGCTCGCCGGGATCGGCCGGATCCCGTGCGCGTCGAACGGGACCGCCTCGGGCTGTTGTACGGTCTGCCGGCTGTTCATCTGCCACCTCCGCAAGGCTGAGTTGCCTCACCCAAGCAGTCCACCTCGCCGTCGAGCAGTGGGCGATCCTCCAGCGCTGGGCGCGTCGGACTGGAGAACCGCACACCGACCTAGGGCGTGTCTGACAATTCAGCGCCGTAGCGAGCAGGTGCTCGGTGCGGTAGCTCGGCGTGCTGGAGTGAAGGCCTCGATGTGGGTTTCATCGTGGCCTTTGCTCCAGTGCGGCGAGGTGCCGTGCCGAGTGCCGCGCAGTAGGCGATGGATTGTCAGACACGCCCTAGACCTGGGCGGTCCGGAAGCGGTCGCGGTACTCCGACGGTGCGATCCCGACCAGCCGGTGGAACGCCCGGCGCAGCGTCTCCGCCGTCCCGAAACCGTTCCGCCGGGCGATGCTGTCCAGCGTGTCGTTGCCATCGGCAAGCGCCCGCTGGGCCGCCTCGACCCGGACGCGTTCGACGTACGCCGCCGGTGGCAGGCCGACCTCCTGGGTGAAGCGGCGCTGCAGGTGCCGCGGACTGAGCCCGGCCAGCGTGGCCAGGTCGGCGAGCGCGTGATCGCCGCCGGGATCGGTATGGATCGCGTCGACGACCGCCCGCAGCGCGTCGCCCTCGGCCGGCTGGCGCGACCACAGCGGCACGCTGAACTGCGACTGGTTCCCCGGCCGGCGCAGGAACAGCACGAGCTCGCGGGCGACGTCCAGCGCCACCTCACGGCCGAGATCGTGCTCGACGAGCGCCAGCGCCAGGTCCATCCCGGCCGTCACCCCGGCCGAGGTCCAGCAGCGGCCGTCGTGCACGAAGATCGGTGCGCCGTCGACCTGGATCGACGGGAACTCCTGCGCCAACTGATCGACGTGCCGCCAGTGCGTGGTGGCCCGTCGACCGTCCAGGACACCGGTCTCGGCCAGCAGGAAGGCGCCGGTGCACACCGACGTGACCCGCCGGGCCTTCGACGCCGCCGCCGCGACCCAGTCCACCAGCGCCCGGTCGGAGCGCGCCGTCCACACCCCGTCCCCGCCGGCCACGACCAGCGTGTCCGTCGGCCGTACGTCGACGTCCGCCATGCTGACGTCCGCGTGCACGGCGAGGCCCCGGCTGGACCGGACCGGTCCGGCTGACGGCGCGACGATCCGGCAGTTGTACCCCGGCCGGCGCAACACCTCGTACGGGCCGGTCAGATCGAGGCTCTGGTAGCCGTCGAAGATCACGAAGGTGACGTCACGTGCCTTCATACGACCCAGCATCGCCATCACCGCCGGCGTCGTCCAGGGCGTCGTACCCACCGATCGCGCCGTCATGCCGCCGTCACGCCGCCGTCTCCTGGGTCAGCGTCGCGGACACGACCCGGCCGTGGTCGAGGGTGACCACCTGGTCGGCCCGGGCGATCGTGGCCGGACGGTTCGACACGACCAGGAGGGTACGGCCCGGCTCGGCGAGCAGCCGGTCCCACAGGCGGCGCTCGGTCTCCACGTCGAGCGCACTCGACACGTCGTCCAGCACGAGCAGGTCGGCCGGACGTGCCAGCGCCCGCGCGATGGCCGCGCGCTGCGCCTGACCACCGGACAACCGCACCCCGCGCGCGCCGACCTCGGTGTCCAGTCCGGCGGGCATCGACGTGACGTCCTGATCCAGTACGGCGGTGTGCACGGCTCGGGACAGACCGGACTCGTGGTCGGCGCCGAGCAGCAGGTTCTCCCGCAGCGACTCGGAGAACAGTCGCGGTACCTGCGGGACGTACGCCGACCTCGGCGGCACGAAGAACTCCGCGGGGTCGGTGACGTCGGCGCCGTTCCAGGACATCGTGCCGGCGCGCAACGGCAGCAGACCGAGGACTGCGCGCAGCAGCGTCGTCTTGCCCGCGCCCGCCGGGCCGGTGATCACTGTGAAGCTCCCGCGGTCGACCGTGAGGTCGATTCCGTGGATGCCACGAGTCGAGGCCGGATAGGTCGCGGTCACCCCACGCAGTGTTAGGCAGCTCAGCGGCCCGAGATCCGGTGCCGTGCTGGCCAGGCTCTCCGGATCCCGCAGCGGTCGGTGAACGGTGAGGGCGGCCGGCTCACCGGCCGGAAGCAGGGCGGCCATCCGCTCGATCGACACGCCGGCCTGACGATGCTTGGCCAGCACCCGGCCTGCGTACACCGGCGCCCAGACGAGCGTCCCCAGATAGCTGACGAACAACGCGAGCTCGCCGACGGTGAAGTCGCCGCGCCGAGCGGCCGGCACGGCCAGCAGCAGGACGACGCCGAGACTCAGGTCCATGGTCACGTGCACGAACCGGCTGAGCAGCCGGGTGACGAGCTCGTCCCGCAGGCCGGTCCGGCGCCGGCGTTCGTTGTGGTCACGCAGCCGCGCGAGCACCCCGGCCTCGGCCTGTGCGGTCTTCACCGCGAGCACACCACCGAAGAGGTCACCGAGCAGCCCGGTCACCGCCGCCGACGCCCGGCGGTAGGCGGCGCGATGCGCACGAATGCGTCGGCTGACCAGGCGTGTGACCACCACGATCAGAATCAGCGGCACGACGACGGCCAGCACCAGCATCGGCTCGATCGTCGTCATGATGATCAGCGAGCCGAGCACCAGCGCGACCTTGCCGGCGGCGGAGATCACCGTGGACAGGAAGTCGAGGAAGTCGTCGACGTCATCCCGGAACCGGCTCACCGCCTCGCCCGGCGACGTCACCGGCGGACCCGCCTGCGGGCCGCCACTGGCCAGTTGTGCACGGATCAGGTTGAGCCGGAGCAGACTGCGCATCTGCTCCCAGCAGCGGCTGCGCACCACGTTGGCCCAGATGATGCCGATTTTGCTCGCCTCGGCGGCGGCCAGCACCGCGATCAGGTGGTAGATCCCCAGCTCCGTCGCGGCTCCGCCGAGCGCGTCGAACACCAGCTTTAGTGCCCAGCCGATCAGCAGCGTCGAACCGTCCATCGCCATCAGCAGGACGAGACTCAGCACGAACAGCCCGAGCCGGTAGCGCGACATCCGGCCGGTCAGCCGCCAGGTCGAGAGTCGCTCGGTCATCGCAGTACTCCTTCCGAGGCCGTGGCCAGCAGGCCGGCGAAACGCGATCCGGGATCGGCGGCCAGGTCTCGCCGCGGCCCGTGCTCGACGATCCGTCCCCGCTCGAGGACGACGATGTCGTCCGCCCGGTCGAGCGTGCTCAGGCGGTGCGCGATGACGATGGCCGTCCGGCCGGCGACGAGTCTGTCGATCGCGCGCTCGATCAGCCGCTCGCTGACCGGATCGAGTCGGGACGTCGCCTCGTCGAGGATGACGACGCCGGGATCGCGCAGGAACACCCGGGCGAAGGCGACCAGCTGGGCCTCCCCCGCCGACGCGCCGGCCCCGCCCGCGCCGAGCTCGGTGTCGAGTCCGTCGGGCAGCGCGTCGTACCACGGGCCGAGGCCGAGCTCCCGCAGTACGTCGGTCAGCCGGTCGTCGCCGGCCTGGAACGCGCCGAAGAGGGTCAGGTTGTCGCGCAGCGTCGCCTCGAACAGCTGCACGTCCTGGGTCACGAGCGCCACGTGCTTCCGCAGCTCGGCCAGGCGGACCTCCTGCACCGGCAGGCCACCGATCCGCAGTTCGCCTTCCGTTGCCTCCAGCAACCGAAGCAGCAGCCGGGTCAGCGTGGTCTTCCCACTTCCGGTCCGGCCCACCACCCCGAGTACGCCGCCCGCCGGCACTGTGAGATCGATGTCGTGCAGGACCTTCGCACCGTTGGGGTACACGAAGCTCACGCGGTCGAGCGCGACCGGGAGCGGACCGGTGGGCAGCGCGTGCCGGCCGAGATCGCTGATCGCAGGTCGCTCGTCGAGCAACTGCTGCACCCGCGAGAAGCCGGCGATCGCCTCTTGCGCGACGTGTTGCTGGTCGGCGATCTGCTCGAGTGGATCGCGGACCATGGTGGTGTACCGGAACAGCAGGTAGACGGTCCCGAGCGTGATCGCGCCGGCCTCGAAGAGCGCCGACCCCGCGACCAGACTCAGGATGCCGCCGGCGGCGAAGACGGCGATCGTGACGACCCAGGTGGTGCGGGTCGCGATCGCGGCCCGGATCGACGCCCGCGAGAAGACCGCGAGCACGTCCTGGAACCGGCGGACCGCGTGGCTGCCGCCCGCGTTCGCGCGCAGGTCCTCGGCGCCGTACAGCCGCTCCTCGATCTCGCCGAACATCCGCGCCGAGGCGGCCCGCAGCTCGGTCGCGCGCGGTACGGCGACGTTGCGCAAGGCCGCGATCGTCGCGGTGGCGACCGCGACGAAGCCGAGCAGACCCGCCCCGAGGCGCCAGTCCTCCAGGAACACGAGCACCAGCACGCCGATCAGCGTCAACGTGCTGCCGGCCAGCTGGACGACGAACGACGAGACGAACGACGACAGCGCGGACACGTCCCCGTCGGTCCGCTCGATCAGCTCACCCGGCGTGTGGCGGTCGTGGAACGCGGGGTCCAGCCGGAGGACGTGGTCGGCCACCTCCTCGCGGAGCTCGTTCGTGGTGTCCCACGCCAGCCGGGCGCTCGCGTACGCGACCACGACGGAAAGGACCTGGTTCACGATCGAGACAGCCAGGAAGCCCGCCGCGATCAGGATCAGCAGCCGGACCGGCCGGCCGAGGACCGCCTGGTCGATGAACAGCCGGATCAACTGCGGCCCGGCGAGCGGGACCGCCGAGCTCACGACCAGCAGCACACCCAGACCGGCGAGCTGCTTGCTCCGCCCGCGAACGAGCAGGCCAACCAACCGCTGCCGCGACGCCGGACGAACCACAAGCTCCATACATCTACCCTGGCCGCGTCCTTCGCGTGGCGTCCACGACGCACACCCCACACATCACGCCATAACTTCGGACCGAATGGGTGCATCGAGCTAAGTGTCCTGAAGGGGGGCACCATGAGACTCCGCAGTGCAGTCGCAGTCCTTGTTGTAGCCGCTGTCCCGCTGAGCGCGGTCGTCGCGCCGGCGAACGCCGGAGGTGACCGGATCGACCTGGTGTCGGTCGGCGTGGACGGAGGTGGTGGCAACGGCCCGTCGTTCGCGGGGACCGAGAAGGGACTGGGGGTCTCGGCGCACGGCCGGTACGTCGTCTTCTCGTCGTACGCGAGCGACCTGGTCGCCGGCGACACCAACGGCGACCGGGACGTCTTCGTCCGGGACACCGTGACCGGACGGACGACGCTGGTGTCGGTCGGTGTGAACGGCGCGCAGGGCAACGGCGAGAGCCGGCAGGGCTCGATCTCGGCCGACGGCCGGTACGTCGCCTTCAACTCCTACGCGACCAACCTGTTCCCCGGCGACACCAACGACGGCCCCGACGTCTTCGTCCGGGACCTGCGGACCGGCCGGACGACGCTGGTCTCGACCGGCCTGGAACGGCTGGCGAACCACGGCGCGCACCAGCCGGAGATCTCGGCCGACGGCCGGCACGTGGTCTTCACCTCGGCCTCGACGAACCTGGTCGCCGGCGACACGAACGACTTCGAGGACATCTTCGTCCGCGACCTGCGCGCCGGCCGGACCGAGCGGGTCTCGCTGACCGCCGACGGGCAGCAGACCGCGATCTTCTCCCGTGATCCCGCGATCTCCGCGGACGGCCGGATCGTCGCCTTCACCTCCGAGAACAGTCGCGTCCTGGTCCGCGACCGCGCGAAGAAGACCACCCGGGTGGTCTCGGACGGCGTCGTCATCGACCCTGGAACCTTCATCGTCGAGATGGTGTACCTCTCGGTGTCCGGCGACGGTGGGTCCGTCCTGTTCACGGTGGTCGAGTACGGCGGGCCCTTCGATGCGGTCGCGAACATCTGGCTGCGCGATCTGCGCACCGACCGGCTGCGACTGATCACCGCCGACGACCAGGGCAGACCGAACTCGACCGTCGGGCCGGTGTTCCGCAGCGACGTGTCCGCAGACGGCCGCTACGTGACGTTCGGGACACCGGCGCGCCTGACCGCGGCGGACACCGGGAACCTCAGCGACGTGTTCCGCCTCGACCGCAGGACCGGTGCGCGCGTGTGGATCACCCGGAAACAGGACCAGAACCCGCCCAACGGCGGCAACGGGAGTGTCGGTCCGGCGATCTCCGACGATGGGCAGCATGTCGCGTTCGACTCCGACAACCAGCAACTCGTCCCCGGCGGCAGCCCGTCCGGCAACGACACGTACCTCTGGAGTACCGCCCGGCGGTGAGGTCAGCGGACCGGGGCGGCGTCGACGGTCGGGTACGGCGAGTCCGGGAGGCCGAGGTTGCGCCAGACGAAGCGGGGGATGCGGGCGAGGAAGCCGCGGAGGAACAGCGAGCAGTGGGCGATCGTCGGCTGGTTGTGGTCGCCCGGTGAGAACCAGGCCCAGTCGTCGGCGATCCGGAAGGACACTGGCGGGTTCGCCATTAGGTACTCCATCTGCCGGGGATGGATGACGTCGTAGGCCCACTTCGTGTCCTGCGCGGTGACCGCGAACTGGTCGTTGAACGCCGCGCTCTCGAAGCTGATCCCGCGGCTGAACCCACGCTTGCCGACCTGGAGCCAGGGCATGCGTGCCGGCAACTGGAAGCCGAGGATCGCCTCGCTGTGGTTCTCGGTGACCGTGCGGGTCTGCGTCCGGCCCTCGCTGTCGGTGTAGGTCTCGGTCCGGGTCGTCTTCCAGTGGTGGGTGAACGCGACGAACGGCGGGCCGTCGCCGTCGCGCCCACGGACGACCTCACTGGTGCTGTGCCCGTGGCCTGACTGCGTCACCGGCGGCAGGTGCAGCAAGCTGTCGTCGACACCGACCCAGTACCAGTCCGGGTGGTGGTAGAAGGTTAGCCGGGCGGGCTGCTCGGGCTGGATCCACGCGTCCAGCGGCGCGGCGTCGATCGCGGCGGCGACGGTGGCCAGCAGTTCGAGCCAGGGCCCGAGCAGCTCGACCTCCTTGCGCGGCGGGTCGAGCACGACCAGCTGGTCGCCGTCGATGCTCAGGTTCACCCCAGCCTGCCCGGCGGCCAGCGCGTGCAGCCGCTCGGCCACCTGCGACGTCAGCACGGCCGACGCGAAGGTCTGGTCCAGCGCGCCGACCTGCCAGCCCGGCCCGAGCTGCGGCGCCGGTACGACGGTCGCGTCCACGCCGTACCGCGGTTGCGTCTCGCCGCCGGTGACCCACAGCTCCGGGAGCCGGCGGCTGAGCGTGACCATCCCGACCCAGCCCGACCAGTGCTCGGTCGCGTACTCGATCACCTGGAACGGCCGGCCCAGGCTGGTGTGCCCGACGATCTGGTCGTCCGGCTGCCGGCGGAAGCCGAGCCCGAACGGCGGGTTGCCCAACCTCGCGACCGCCTCGAACGTCGGACTGTTCACGAATGTCCAGCCGCGATCCCGCAACGACTTGATGTACCGCTGCCGCCGGACCAGCGCGACGATGCCCCACGTGATCCCGGCCGCGACCAGCAGCACGACGAACAGGCCGACGAACCCCACACCGTCCACAGCAACCTCCTCGGTTCACGGCCGAATCCAGGGCGACGATAGCCGCCGACCTGGTCAACCAGCCGGAAAGGGATGCGGTTCGAGGTGTCAGCGGTAGCGGCGGGAGGCGTCGGTCGCCTTCGACTCGCCCGGCTGCCACTGGGCGATCCAGGGGCCGGTCCCCTCGGACGGATCGACGATGCCGTCCTCGAGCCAGTCGTAGGCGCCGTCCAGCACCCGGCTCGCCAGCCGCCGGTCGAGATCGTCGGAGTTGTTCCACAGCTGCTCGAACAGGTGGTCCACCCGCAGCCGCGACTGCTCGCAGAACGCCTCCGCCAGCTCGTACGCCGGCCCGCCGCGCGACGGGTCCTCGGAGCGCAGCTGCTCGGCCCGGGTGCACGCGGCCGCCATCGCGAACAGCTCCGCACCGATGTCGACGATCCGGGCCAGGAACCCCTGCCGGTACTCGAGTTTCGCCTGCCACCGGCCCATCCCGTAGAACGTCTGCCGCGCCAGCTTGCGCGACGACCGCTCCACGTACCGCAGGTGCTTGGCGAGCGGCCCGAGCTCGGCGTACGACCGCGGCACGGTTCCCTTGCCGACGGCAAGCTTCGGCAGCCACTTCGCGTAGAAGCCGCTCGCGCCGACGGCCGCCTTCGCCTTGGCCTGCAGGTCGGCGTCCGCGGAGGCGAGGTCGCCGGCCGCGGCCAGGTGCGCGTCGACCGCCTCGCGGGCAATCAGCAGGTGCATGATCTCGGTCGAGCCCTCGAAGATCCGGTTGATCCGCAGGTCCCGCAGGACCTGCTCGGCCGGCACGGCGCGCTCACCGCGGGCGGCCTGGGAGTCGGCGGTCTCGTACCCCCGCCCGCCGCGAATCTGCACGAGCTCATCGGCCAGCTTCCACGCCATCTCGCTGGCCCACAACTTGGCCAGCGCCGCCTCGATCCGGATGTCCTTGCCGCCCGCATCGGACAGCCGGGCGGACAGCTCGAACACCGACTCGAGCGCGTACGTCGTCGCCGCGATGAACGAGATCTTCTCCGCCACCGCCGCGTGCTTGCCGATCGGCCGGCCCCACTGCACGCGTTCGGCCGACCACTCCCGGGCGATCTTCAGGCACCACTTGCCGGCTGCCGTACAGGTCGCCGGGATCGACAGCCGACCGGTATTCAGGGTGGTCAGCGCGATCCGCAGGCCGTCGCCCTCGCGGCCGAGCCGGTTCTCGGCCGGCACCCGGACCTGGTGGAACCGGGTCACGCCGTTCTCGATGCCGCGGAGCCCCATGAAGGAGTTGCGGTTCTCCACGGTGACGCCCGGCGCGTCCGCCTCGACCACGAACGCGCTGATGCCGCCGCGACCGCCGTCGTGCTCCGGCACGCGCGCCATCACCACGACCAACTCGGCGATCACGCCGTTCGTGGTCCACAGCTTCACCCCGTCGAGCAGGTACGCCGAGCCGTCCTCGGTCGGGGTCGCGGTCGACGCCATCCGCGCCGGGTCCGACCCGACATCCGGCTCGGTGAGCAGGAACGCCGTGACCGCGCCGGCCGCGCAGCGCGGGAGGAACCGCTGCTTCTGGTCGTCGGTGCCGAACATCTTCACCGGCTCCGGGACCCCGATCGACTGGTGCGCCGAGACCAGCGCGCTCAGGCTGGGGTGGACCGAGGCGACCATCATCAGGGCCCGGCCGTAGTACAGCATCGGCAGGCCCAGACCGCCGTACTCCACCGGGATCTTGATGCCGAAGGCGCCGAGGTCGGCGAGACCGCGCAGGTACTCGTCCGGGATCCGGTCCTCGCGCTCGATCAGCAGCCCGTCGAGCGTCTCGCAGTACGCCGTCAGCCGGGCGAGGAACTCGTCGCCGCGGGCACTGGCCTCGGCGGGCGGCCGCGGGTGCGGATGGATCAGGGACAGGTCGAAGTCGCCGAGGTACAGCTTCTTGGCGAAACTCGGCCGGGTCCACTCGGTCTCGCGAGCCTCCTCGGCGACCTGCCGGGCCTCACGCTCGCTGGCGTTCCGGCCGGTCACCGGCTGCCCGGTGGACGAGGCCGTGCCCTGGTCCGTGCCCTGGTCCGTCGCTACCCGATCCGTGGTCATGCCACTTCCCTTCCGCCTGGGGCCGCGCACTACCCACCAGTCTTACCCGGAAGTAGCCCGCACGGAACCGCACGCGCCAAGTCCGGCGATGCTCGACCCCACGTTCTGGTATATATCTTTACGGCGGGGTGGGGGGAGGCTGGGGTGTTGTCGCGGCGACCGCGGGTGCGGACCACGATCGGGCTGACTGCGGTCTGCCTGCTCGTGTGTGCGGTCGCGTTCGCCGGCGCGGTCACGGTGCTGATGCCGGGTGGGCGCGAGCGCAGTGTGGCGGCGACCGTCCCCGGTGCGTCGGTCACTCCGAGCGTGCCCTCGGCATCCGCCCCGCAGAGCCCCACACCGACGCGGGCCCCGTCGACGCCGGTCGCGCAGACGGGCACCTACCAGTGCACCGGGTTCAGCGGGATCGACGCGAAGATCCCGTTGCCGATGCTCTTCAAGGACACGTTCGCCTGGGGCGACGATCCGCCGTACCAGGTCGGTGACGGCTCCGGCGACATCCGCTGGCGGTCCGATCCGTACGCCAAACCGAGCTGGTACATGTGGCTGCACTCGCTGCGCTGGCTCGGGCAGGGCATCACCGCGGCCGGCAAGGGGAACCGTCAGGCGCTGACGCATGTGACGGCGGTGATCCAGGACTGGGTGCGCGACAACCCGTACTCCTGGAAGGGCGACGTCGGCGCCTGGGAGTCCACGATGCACCGGACCAACGTGCTGATCTGTGCCCGGCAGGCGGTGCTGTCCGGTCTGCGGGTCCGCCGACTCCCGGCGCAGTACGCGTGGCTCGACCAGGCGTTGCTCGACCACGCCAGGTTCCTGCAGGAGACCTGGGGTGGCCCGTCGAACCACGGGACGGACGAGAGCATCGCGCTGTTCGGCGTCGGCTGCACCCTCAACCGCCCCGAGTTGAAGACGCTCGCGGTCGAGCGGCTGACCGAGGCCATCACCACCGCGATCGACCCGCAGGGCTCGACCAACGAGCAGTCGATCGGGTACGCGATGTTCAACTACCAACTCTGGGGCCGGGCCACGACCGCACTGCAGCGCTGCGGCGCGAATCCGAGTCCCACCATCAACGAGCGACGCCGTGCGCTGGCGGAGTGGCTGGCCCTCGCCACCACGCCGACCGGGCAACTCCCCCAGGTCGGCGACGCGATCCGCCAGAAGCCCGACGTCGTGCGCGGCACGTCCCTGGAGTACGCCGCCTCCCTCGGCAAGCACGGAACCCGGCCACCTCGCCGTACGGCCGTCTTCGACGCCGGTTACGTCTTCGGGCGGACCGGTTGGGGTGAGACCCGGCCGTTCACGCAGGAGTCGGCGTACACGATCCGGTTCGGGCCCGGGCGCCGGTACCACGGCCACGAGGACCGCACCTCGATCACCTACGTCTCGCACGGGCGGGACATCCTGATCGACCCGGGCCACTCCGGCTATCAGCACGACAAGTGGCAGGCGTGGACGAAGAGTCAGTCGGCGCACAACGTGATGACCGTGCCGAACGGCACGCCGACCGGGTCGGAGACGCGCCTGACCGGAGCGGCCATCGCCCCGACCTCGGAGTACTACGCCCTCGCCGACACCCCCGTCGAAGGCGTGGAGCGGACCCGGGACGTCCTGGTGCTGAAGGACCCCGACCTGATCATCACGCTGGACCGCGGGAAGTCGGGCAGCGAGCAGCGGTACGAGACGTTGTGGCACCTGGCCGCCGACCAGAAGGTGACCGTGCAGTCGCCGACCACCGTGGTGGCCGCCAAACCCGGCGACACCGTCCGGACCCACCTGCTGCAGATCCCGTACCAGCAGGAGTTGCCCGCCGACGCCGTCAGTGTGGAGCAGGGCCGGAGCGACCCCGTCCAGGGCTGGTACTACCCGACGATCTTCGACCGGCTCCAGGCACCGGTGGTGAAGTTCAACCGCACCGGCGCGAACGCCACCGTCCTGTCCGCGATCGTGCCGTCGAACCGCGGCGAGACCGTTGCCTTCAGCACCCGAACGGCCGGGGGTATGTTCTTCGTCGACCTCACCGTCGGTGCCCGGAAGACCACCGTCCGCATCACCGAGAACGGCCGCCTGTCCCGGATCAGCTGAGCGGCCGGCCGTGAAGGTGAATTGAAAGCGGCCTACGTGACCCTCGTGTCATGGAACGTCCGTCCCTGCGTGCGGCCGCGCTGGCGCTCAGCCACTCCTGGCTCTCGCCGACCGGCCCTCCCCGGCAGACTGGTGCCATGGCGGAGACGACAGGAGTGGTGAACGCGGCCGGGCGGGAGCACGACGCGGACTTCGAGCGCGTGATCGCGGACTCGAGCGACCACGTGCAGGCGGTGGCACGCGCCGTCCGGGACCTGGTGTACGACGTCCTGCCCGGGACCGTCGAGGTGGTCTGGGCGCAGCAGGGGTCGGTCGGCTGGGGTGTCGGGCCGAAGAAGTTCAGCGAGCAGTTCGCCTACCTGATGCCGTCCAAGAATCACGTCACGCTCGGCTTCTACCGCGGCGGCGAACTCCCCGATCCCGAAGGCCTGCTGCCTACGACCGGCGGCCGCCAGGCCGGCGGCAAGCTGAGCATGCGCAGCTTGAAGCTCACCAGCCTCGACGACGTGAACCGGCCGGCGCTGCGTGACCTGATCGACGTGTCGACCCGAACGGGTATCTGACCGTCCCTCAGGCCGGGCCGTCGACCTCCTCGAGTCGGAGGTCGAGCAGTTGCCGCAAGGGCATGGACTCGCCGTCGCGGGCACCGAGGCCCACAGTCAGAGGTGGGTCCGACGGCAGCAGCCGCACGCCGGCGAGCCGGGACTTCAGGCCGGCGGGCGTGGCCAAGATGTAGAAGTTGCCGTCGGCGTCGACTCCGAGGGAACGGTTGCGCCGGAGGTACCAGCCGGTGACGTTCGTCCGGTAGCTCGCACTCGAGCCCGCGACCGGCGCCCGCAGCGGCTGCGGTTCGATGCCGCGCGCCTGCAACTGCCGGACGAAGTCGGTCAGCAACGCCCGGGCCTGCGCGGTCTCGGCGGCCTTGCGCTGCTCGAGGGCCGCGGCGTGCGCGGCGGACGCTTCCCGCCGCTTGTCCCGCCAACTCGGCTCAGTGTCCACCCCGCGAGCCTAGCTGGTGGGGAACGAGCGGTCGCCGAAGAGGATCCGCCGGGCGGCGGCCTGCCCGGCGGATGTCCGGAGGACCTTGAAAGCCAGCGCCGCGGCCGCGGGCGTCCGCACCTGTGCCAGTCCCCGACGCAGCAGGAGCCGCCCGCGGAATGAGGCCCGCAGCCCCGCGCCGTCGTACCTCGTCAGTGCCGCCGGCCTGCCCCGCAGAGCGTCGTCGAGTACGTCGGCCGCCAGCGAGGACAGCCGCAGACACGGATCAAGGCCGCCGGCTGTCAACGGAGAGACCGCTCCGGCCGCGTCGCCGACGAGCAGCCCGTCCACACAGCCGATCCGGCGCAGCAGCCCGCCGACCGGGATCGGGCCGCCACGTCGCTCAACGTCGATCGGACGGTCCGCACCGGGCAGGCCTGGGGCTTCCTTCGCGAACCGATCGAGCGCGCGGCGCATCCCGTCCGGGAAGCGGTCGGCGTACCCGGCGACCCCGACGTGGGCGTGCTGTCCGTCGTTGACCACCCAGGCCAGGTAGCCCGGTGCGAGCGAGGGATCGAGCACGCAGTGGAACGTCGGCGGCTCGTGGCCGCGGGGAATCGCGAACACCTCCTCGGCACCGATCAGCAGGTGCCGGTTGCGGTCCAGCCCCAGGTCGCGAGCCACCCGGGACCGGGCTCCGTCCGCGCCGACGACGTACCGCGCCCGGACCGTCGTCGGCCTGCTCGGATAGACCACGACGAACCCGTCGCTACGCCGGCCGGCGTAGCGCGTGCCCAGCCGGAGCTGTACCCCGGCATCACGTGCTCGCTGCGCCGCGGCGACGTACAACGGAGCCATGTCACCGACCCGGTACTCGTCGCGATCGCTGACCAGCGTCACCGGCCGGCGCAGGTCCGGCGGGTAGAGCGCGACCCGGCGGATCGGTGGGCCGAGACACTCGGCCGGCAAGGTGAAGTCGTCGAGCGTCTTCCGGACGAAGATGCCCGTCGTGCGGATCGCGGTGGTGAGGTTCGTACGCCGTTCGACCAGGAGGACCTCGTGTCCGCGCTCGGCCAGCAGCGTGGCGGTGTGGAGGCCGGCCAGCCCGGCCCCCACGACGAGCACGTCGGTCGTGGTCATCGGTCGGCGTCGGTGCGCATCAACCGGAGCCCGCCGGCCACGAGCAGGGCGACCGCCCACAGCCCGAGCGTGAGCCGGGCCGACGCGGTCGTCATGTCGTCCCGCGGGCCCTCGCCGAAGATCAGGAACAACGCTCCGGAACCTGGCATCCGGGCGGACAGGTCCACGGACCACTCGTACGGGAGCTGAGCCAGCAGCAGCGGCAGGACGAGCACCAGCGCGATCACGCTCACCAGCGCGGCCGCGGTGCTGCGGGTCACCAGTCCGAGGCCGACCGCGAGCCCGGCGGCCGCGGCGTACACGAAACCGAGCTCGGCCAGCGTCTCGACGCCGGCACCGAACGGCAGCCCGAGCGACGGCCGGAACGCCCAGACGATCGCACTCGCCCCGGCCACGAACAGCGCGCCGAGCACGGTCATGGTCGCGACGATGACGCCGGTCCGGGCCGCCAGCAGCACGCCCCGCCGCGGGGTCCACTGCAGGGTCGGCACGATCCCGCCGGTGCCGTGGTCGGCGGTGCTGGTGACCACGGCCATCGCGAGTACGCCGAACAACGCGAACATCGCGGTGAACCGGCCACCGTCCCAGGCGGTCGCGTCCGGCCCCGGACCGGTCGGATCGTCGGAGACGTCGTACCCCATGATCGTGCCGAAACCGAGCACCACCAGCGCGGTCGCGGCGGCGAAGATCCAGGTCGAGCGGACGCTCCACAGCCGGCTCCACTCGGCGCTGCCGGTGCGGGCGAGGACGGTCGGGGTGCTCATCGGTTCGCTCCGTCCGCGTACGACGGCGTGCTGCCGTGGTAGTCGACGCTCTCCTCGGTCAGGGCGAGGTAGGCGTGTTCGAGCGACTGCTCGAGCTCGGCCAGGTGGTGGACCGGCAGACCGAGCGCGTGCGCGAGGTCGCCGATCTCGGTCGCGCCGAGACCGGTGATCTCGAGCTCCTCCGGGGCCGTGCGCTCGACCGCGGCCCGGTCGGCCAGCGCGTGCTGCAGTTCCTCGATCCGCGGCGTCCGGATGCGGACGCGCTGCCCGCCGAGGCCGCGGAGGATGTCGTCGACCGGCGCCTCGGCGATCAGCCGGCCGCGGCCGATGATCACGATGCGGTCGGCGATCAACTGCATCTCGCTCATCAGGTGGCTGGAGACCAGCACGGTGCGGCCCTCGTCGGCGAAGCCGCGCAGCAGCGAACGGATCCAGCGGACACCGTCCAGGTCGAGGCCGTTCACCGGCTCGTCGAACAGCAGCACCTCCGGGTCACCGAGCAAGGCGGCCGCGATGCCGAGTCGTTGCCGCATGCCGAGCGAGTACCCCTTGATCCGCCGGCGGGCTGCCGAGCCGAGGCCGACCTGTTCGATCACCTCCTCGACCCGCTTCAGCGGGATGCCGTTGGTCCGCGCGCCGATCCGGAGGTGACCGCGGCCGGTCCGCCCGGGGTGCATCGCGCCCGCGTCGAGCAACGCCCCGACCTGGTACAGCGGCTCCGCGAGGTCGACGTACCGCTGCCCGTTCACCAGCGCCGTCCCCGCGGTCGGCCGGTCGAGGCCCATCACGATCCGCATCGTCGTCGACTTGCCGGCGCCGTTCGGCCCGAGGAACCCGGTCACCTCCCCGGCCGGCACGTCGAAGGTCAGATCGTCCACGGCCCGCACGGCGCCGTACTGCTTGCTGAGTCCCCGCACGCTGATCACCTATCGATAATCGATCCTCACCTATCGACTGTCAACACTCAGGCAACGATTTTCAATCGCGGGCTGAACAGTGCAGAGTGGTCGCATGGGTCTGGTCGCCGTGCTGCTGGTGTTCGTCGTCGTCGCCGGTCCAGGGCTGTTCCTCTGGGGGCGCGCGCTGGTGACCGGCCGCTGGCGGCGCAGCGCGGCCTGGTACGCCGGGACCGGCGTCCTGCTGGTGGTGGCGACGGGGGTCACGTATCTCGCCGGGGCACTGGCCGGGGCGAGCCTGGATCCGGAGGAGGCTTGTCATGCCGACGGCGAGCCGTACGACCGGGCCTACCGGCGGGCGAACTTCGAGGAGTACACGCGGTGGTTCCCGCTGCACGACAAGTGCCATGCCGGCTACGACCTCGTGCCGGCGTGGGTGAATCCGACGCTGGTGGTGCTGCCCGTGCTGGCCGTGGCCTGTCTGGCCTACGCGGCGTGGTGCCGGTCACACTCAGGGCATGAGATCACTCGAGGGTGTTGACGCGGGCAAGCCACATGCGCAGTTCCTGGCGACCGAGCACTGGAGTCTGCTGGCCACGCGGAGCATGACGTGGCAGGAGATCTTCAGCCGGACCGGGACCTACCTGACCGTTCTCTCGGCCGCCGTGGTCGCCCTCTCGCTGGTCGCCAACGCCACCGGGTTCGGGCGCGGTTTCATCACCTTCGCGTTGCTCGTCCTGCCGGTCGCCCTGCTGGTCGGGCTCGGCACGTTCTTCCGGCTGGTCGAGGCCGACATCGAGGACACCTGGCTGATCATCGGGATGAACCGGCTGCGGCACGCGTACGTCGAGCTCGCCCCCGAGCTCGAGCCGTACCTGGTCGCGAGCCACCACGACGACGTACCCGGCGTGCTGGAGACCTACAGCTTTCGCAGCCGGGTCGGCATCACCCACTGGCTGTCGGGATCGCCGGTGATCGTCGGCGTCATCAACGCCCTCGTCACCGGCGTCCTGGCGGCGGTGATCTGCGAATCCGCCGGCACCGGCGACACGCTCCGCACGACCGTCGCGATCGCCGCCGCGGTCGTCACGCTGCTGGTGCTCGCGTACCTCGGGCTGCGCAAGATCCAGCACTTCAGGCGGACCTACCGCCCCCGCTTCCCGAACGACGAAGGATCAGCGCCGGCGGCCTGAACAACCCCGAGCTGACCGAGTCGGCGGCGTGCTCGAGGTCCTGCAGGTCGAACCGGCGGCCGTAGCGAGCCGTCACCGACTCGACCAGCGGGGCCAGGTGCTCGTCCGCCGACAAGGCGTTCGCGGCCGTGTTGTGCACGACGACCCGCAACGCGTTGGCGCCCGGCTTCGCCGCCTCGGTGATGTCGACGCGGTAGGGCGGAGCCCACACCGCCCCGCAGCGCACGTCGTTCACCCACACCTCGGCGGCGACCCCGACCGGCGGCTCGAGCAACGCGTGATACGAGTGCGCCGGCAGATGAGCCGACCGCTCGGCCGGCGAGCCGTCACCGAAGTCCAGCATCACCCGTCCGTCGTACTCCGGAAGGTCGAGCTCGAGCTCGTACGACGCCGAGCCCGAGTACGCCGCCCGCGCCGGATCGTCCTCCCACCGATGCGGCAACCGGACCGAGTCACCGAACACCCGCCACGACCCGTCCACTACGCCCAGCGGTACGTCGACCACCTGCTCGGCATCACCTGTCGACACCGGCACGAGCACAGCCGCCTCGTACGGCGCGAGCGTCACCTCGGCCGGGCCGATCACCGTCGTCGACCCGGTCCCAGGATCCCACCGCTCGGCCGTCGGCACGTCGAGCGTGAAGGTCCGCGTGCGGTTGCCCGTGTTCGCGACGAAGTACACGTCGCCGTCGTCGAGCCGCCGGTGCACGATCCCGACGTCGTCCGGCAGCCGCTCCGGGAGGTGATCGGCCAACTCGGCCGGATCGTCGACCACCACTCCCCCGGCCGCAACGACGGCCTCGAGCCAACGCCTCGTCTCCGCCGGCACGTTCGTCGTGGGTACGACGACCAGCCCGGCCGCCGCGGGGTCGACGACGGCGATCGCGTCGTCGTCGATCAGGTCGAAGTCGAGCCCGGACTCGCGGATCATCCGCGGGAGGTCGTCGCCGATCAGCCGCCGGGCCGTGCGATACAGGTTGAGCGACCCGGTCGCGTAGGCGTCCGAGGCCGGGACGTACACCTTGACCGGGCGGACCGGCGTGCCCTGCTGAAGCAGCCAGGACAGCCGGTGCAGGTAGCCGAACAGGTCGGGCGCGACCGGCCACCACGGGTTGCGGTCGTCCAGCGCACCGGCGGCGTAGAAGATCCAGCCAAGTCCTGGTTCGCCCGAGGGCGAGTACGGCCAGCCGTGCCCCATCAACTGGTTCACCCCGGACAGGAAGTGCTCGTGCGCCTCACCCTTGAGATCGAGCGGCGTCGCCCGGAACGACGGTGAGTGCACCCAGGTCCACGCCTCGGCCGACACCACCGGCCGGCCGTAGAGGCTCGCGGCCGACGACGCCCAGCGCGTCTCCGGCAGCCGCGTCCACCCCCAGCCCTCCCCCTCGAACAGGTCGGCGTGCCGGTAGCTGCTCACGGTCGCCGGCGGCTCGCCGTACGACTGGATCCGGAACGGTACGCCGCGGCCGGCCGCCCAGCGCCGGACGACGGCGAGGAAGTTCTCCTCGTACAGCTCCGACAAGGTCCGGTAGAAGTCGATCCGGACCTGCTCCGAATCGGTTAGCAACTCCCACAGCCGCGGTCGCAGGTCGTACCCACGCCGCCGCTCGAACTCCACGGGCAAGGACGGCGTCCAGTCCGCCTGGTACACCTCGAGACTGTCGCAGAACACCGAGCCCACCAGCTCAGGTGTCGCCGCCGAGAGCAAGGGGTGCGCCACCGACCTGAGGTGCTCCTCCGCGGCGGCGACCGAGTAGTGGTCGAGCACCGGCCCTTCCGCACCGGCCGCGGCCCGCTTGACGTTCTGCCCGGTCAGCCGGGAGGTCGCGATCAGCACCTCGCGCGGCCCGTTCCCGGTCGGGACCCGGATCATCCCGTTGCTGATGGCAACTTCGTCGTACGTCGAGGGGACGCCGGCCGACCCGTCACCGACGAACGCCGCGACCACCTGGTCGCCCGGCCACGCCTCGGCCACGGGCACGTCGTACGCCTCGGCGCCGATCTCGCGCCGGTCCCAGCTGAGCCTGCGCGCCGCCAGCTCCGGCGGGATGTGGCCGCCGCCGAAGGACCACCCGCTGCCGAGGGTCAGGTCGAACCGCAGCCCGAGCGCACGGGCCGTCCGGGCCGCGAACCCCACGTCCTGGAGGAACTTCTCCGAACCGAACGGCGCGTCGACCGCGCTCATCGGGTAGACGAAGGCGGCCTCGACCCCGCCGAGTCCGGCCGCCGCCATCGCGGTCAGCTGGCGTTCGAGCTCCCGCCGGTCCACCGCCGGGCCGAACCACCACCACCGCATCATCACCCGGCCGTGACCCGGCGGCGCCGCGAACCCCCGTCGTACGTCGTGCACCGTCGCCACAGGTCCCGACCTCCGCAAGTCTCGGTTCGGTCCACCCCATCCCGAGCCCTGACGTCCGGTCAACGCCGGTGACCACTACCGGTCACTCGACCAGCTTGCCCTCGGTGGAGATGTCGTCGCGCATGAGTGCGCGGATCTCGTCGGGGATCGGCGGGATGCTCTCGTGCTCGACCTCGCCCGGCCCGGACCAGACCATGTTGACCTGGAGGGACTCATCGAGGTCGGGGAAGTCCGAGCGGTTGTGGCAGCCCCGGGTCTCGCGGCGTTCGAGGGCGGCGTCCAGGGTGGCCCGCGCGGCCAGCGCGGACGCCTTCAGGTCGAACGCGTGCGCCAGGTCCTGGAACCCGGCGATGTCCGGGTGGACGCCCATCCGGGTCATCCGCTCCTCGAGGTCGCCCAGCTCGGAGATGCCGGCCAGCAGCCCGGCCGCGTCCCGGACCACGCCGGCGCGGTTCGTCATGGTGTCCCGGAGCGCGCGCTGCAGGGCGCGGACGTTCTCCTCGCCGTCGTTGGCGAGCAGGTCGTCGATCTCGGCCCGGGCCTCGGCGACGGCCTCCGCGGACCGCTCCTGCGACTGCCGCCCGACCGAGAACTTCGCCGCCTCCTCGGCCACGATCCGGCCGAACACCAGCAGCTCGATCAGCGAGTTGCCGCCCAGCCGGTTCGCGCCGTGCAGGCCGCTGGCCGCCTCACCGAGCGCGAACAGCCCCTCGACGTCGGTGCTGTGGTCGTCCGGGCGGACCCACACCCCGCCCATCGAGTAGTGCGCGGTCGGGGCGATCTCGATCGGCTGCTTGGTGATGTCGAGCATCTGCAGCTCGAGCAGCGTCTGGTAGACCCGCGGCAGCCGGCGCATGATCGTCTCCCGCGGCAGGTGCGACACGTCCAGCCAGACCCCGCCGTTCGGCGTACCGCGGCCGGCCATGATCTCGGTGTACGCCGCCAGCGCGACCCGGTCCCGGGTCGACAGCTCCATCCGCTCGGCGTCGTACCGGGTCATGAACCGCTCGCCCAGCGCGTTCCGCAGCTGACCACCCTCACCGCGGGCCGCCTCGGAGACCAGCGTGCCGGCCGCGTTCTCGGGCTCGATCAGGCCGGACGGGTGGAACTGCACCAGCTCGGGGTCGCGGATCCGTCCACCGGCGAGTACGGCCAGGCGGAAGGAGTCGCCGGTGTTCTCGTCCCGCCGCGACGACGTCCGCCGCCAGATCCGGGTGTGACCGCCCGCGGCCAGGATCACCGCGTCGGCGTGGATGACGTAGCGCCGCCCGGTCGTCAGGTCGAAGCCGTAGGCGCCGAACACCCGGTTGTCCTTGACCAGGATCCGGGTCACGTAGACGGTGTCCAGGATCGGCACGCCCAGCTGGACGGCGCGGTTGATCAGCGTGCGCTGGATCTCCAGCCCGGTGTAGTCGCCGGCGAACGCCGTCCGGCGGTAGCGGTGCGCGCCGAAGAACCGCTGGGAGATCCGGCCGTCGGCCTCGCGCGCGAACGGCATGCCGTAGCGCTCCAGGTCCTCGATGCCCTGGGCCGCACCCTCGGTGACGATCCGGACGGTCTCCGGGTTCGCCAGCAGGTAGCTCTCCTGCAGGGTGTCGGCGGCGTGCTGCTGCCAGGAGTCCTCCGGGTCCATCGTGGCCAGCGCCGCGTTGATCCCGCCGGCGGCCAGCGAGGTGTGCGCGTCCGAGCGCGGGCGCTTGCCGAGGGCGAGCACCTCGACCCCCTGCTCGGCCAGCTCGATCGCGGCCCGCAGACCGCCACCACCGGTTCCGATCACCAGGACGGACGTGGCGATCTGCTGCTCGGTGGTCTTCATCGGGTCTCCTTCGACTCGGCTCCGGAGGCCTCGTTGCCTCCGCAGCTAAGACAACTCAAGGCAGCGGTCTGTGACTATCGGACCGGTCACAATCTGACTGTCTGTCACCTCTCACCGGCGTCCTCCTCCGGGGTGTCCGCGTGATAGGCGAGGTCGTAGTGGCGCAACCGGTACAGGTTCAGGCGCTGACCGTGGTACTGGTCGGTCTCGCCGATCAGCTCCATCCCGATCCGCTTGGCGGTGCCGGCCGCACGGGCGTTCGTCGGGCCGACCAGGGCGAACACCTCCTCGAGGTCGGTGTGGTGCATCGTCCAGTCGGCCACCGCCGCCCCGGCCTCCGCGGCGTACCCGTGCCCCCACGCCGTCCGGGCCAGTTGCCAGCCGATCTCGATGTCCTCCCAGGGTGCGAGCCGGAGCAGCGCCACTCCGCCGACCACCCGGCCGGTGTCCCGCAGCTCGACGGCCCAGTGACCGGCCGGCGCGGTGTCCTCCGCCTTCCAGCGGTGCAGCAGGTCGCGCATGGCGAGCACGTTCGGCACCCAGGTCATCTCCGGGGTGAGCCACCGGGTGACGTGCTCGTCGCCGTAGATCACCAGCGCGTCCGTGGCGTCGGTGTCGCGCCACGGCCTGATCACCAGTCGTTCGGTCTCGATGCTCGGCTTCATCTCGTCCCTTCCGCGGCAGGAACCTGCAGAGGGTAGGACCGCGTAGCCGACGCCGTTGTGACACAGCGGTCCGTGGGGGGACCACGGACCGCACCACGTACTTCCGGGGCGCGACGGCCACGGACCCGCGGCCAGGCTGGAACCACCATCCCGGGAACGGAGCAGAGGAGCCGACCATGAACCTGGACCAGGCAGCCGACGACTTCGCCGTACTCCGTCCCCGCCTGTTCGGGATCGCCTACCGGATCGTCGGCAACGCGCCCGAGGCCGAGGACATCGTCCAGGACGTCTGGCTGCGCTGGCAGCGCACCGACCGGTCGGCGGTCGTCGACCCGGCCGCCTTCCTGGCCACCGCCACGACCCGGCTGGCGATCAACCTCGCCCGCTGCGCCCGCCGCCGGCACGAGACGTACGTCGCCTCCTGGCAGACCGAGGAGCGCGCGGCCGACGACGCCGATCCGCACCTGCTGGCGGAGCGTGACGACTCCATCGACCGGGCCGCCCGGCTGCTGCTCGAACGCCTCTCCCCCGCCGAGCGGGCCACCTACGTACTGCGGGAAGGCTTCGAGTACCCGTACCGGCAGATCGCGGAGACGCTGCGGATCGGCGCCCCGAACGCCCGGCAGCTCGTGAAACGGGCTCGCGACCGGTTGGCCTCCGACCGGCGCCGTCCGTACAGCCCGGTCGCGCACAGCCAGTTCGTCCGCGCGCTGGCGTCGGCATCGCGGGCCGGTCAGTTGGCCGACCTCGAGCAGTTCCTCACCGCGGGCCTGGCCGAGCAGGCAGCCTGACCCAGTTTCGGCGTACCGGCCCGTACTCCTACCCCCGAACGCTATCGCCCTCTAGCCTCTGATGGGGAGGGTGTTGAGCGGTGACGGGTGCGACGGACAACCTTCGCGGCCGGGCTGCGGAGTGCGCACGTCTGGACCGTCTGGTGGCCGGCGTGCGCGCCGGCCGGGGACAGGTGCTGGTCGTCCGGGGTGAGGCCGGGATCGGCAAGTCCGCGCTGCTGAACCACCTCGCGCACAACGCCGAGGGATGCCGGGTCGCCCGGGCGTCGGGAGTCGAGTCCGAGATGGAGCTCCCGTTCGCCGGTCTGCACCAGTTGTGCGGCCCGATGCTGAACCTCGCCGAGGAGTTGCCGCCACCGCAGCGGGCGGCGCTTTCCGTTGCCTTCGGCATCGAGTTCGGCGGTCCGCCGGACCGGTTCCTGGTCGGCGCGGCCGTCCTCAGCCTGTTGTCGGAGGTGGCCGACCGCAAGCCGCTGCTGTGCGTGGTGGACGACGCGCAGTGGCTCGACCAGGCCTCCGCGCAGGCGCTCACCTTCGTCGGCCGGCGGCTGTTCGCCGACCGCATCGGCATCGTGTTCGCGGTCCGCGAGCCGGTGACCGCGCCGGAGTGGCGCGGCTCGCCGGAGCTGGTGGTCGGCGGTCTGCCGGACGAGGACGCGGGCGCGCTGCTCGATTCCGTGGTGCCGGGCCGGCTGGACGAGCACATCCGCGACCGGATCGTGGCGGAGACCCGTGGCAATCCGCTGGCGCTGCTCGAGCTGCCGCGCGGCCTGACCGTGTCCGAGTTGGCCGGCGGGTTCGAAGCCCCGGACGCGCGGCCGCTGGCGAGCCAGATCGAGCAGAACTTCACCCAGCGCGTGCAACTCCTCCCGCCACCCACCCAGCACCTCCTGCTGACGGCCGCCGCCGAACCGCTCGGCGACCTGCCGCTGCTGCTCCGTGCGCTGCGGAACCTGGACGTGCCGTTCACCGAGGCCGAACCCGCGGAGGCTTCCGGGCTGATCGAGTTCGGCGCGCGTGTGCGGTTCCGCCATCCGCTGGTCCGGTCGGCGGTCTACCGGACCGCCCGCCCGTCCGACCGGCGCGCGGTGCACGCCGCCCTGGCCGCGGCGATCGACCCCGGCCTCGACCCCGACCGGCGCGCGTGGCACCGGGCCCAAGCGGCCGACGAACCGGACGAGGACGTCGCCCGCGAGCTGATCGCCTCGGCCGCCCGGGCCGAGCGCCGTGGCGGCCTGGCCGCCGGCGCGGCGTTCCTGCGGCGCGCGACCGACCTGACACCGGACCCGGCCGTCCGGGCGGGCCGGGCGTTGTCCGCCGCCCAGGCCACCTTCCGGGCCGGCGCCTTCGAGGCCGCGCACAAGCTGCTCGTCGTCGCGGACGAGTCGACCGACGAACTGCAGCAGGCCACCGTGAGCCTGCTCCGGGCCCAGATCACGTTCGCCTCCGGGCACGGCGGTGCGGCCGCCCCGCTGCTGCTCGACGCGGCCCAGCGCCTGGAGCCGCTCGACCCCGCGCTGGCCCGCGACACCTATCTCGACGCCTTCGTGGCGGCCATGTTCGCCGGTGTGCTCGCACCGGGCTCGCCGCACGTCGACGTGGCCAGGGCGGCGCGCGCGGCGCCACAACCGCCGACGCGCCGCAAGCACGATCTGCTGCTCGAGACCCTCGCGGTCTCGTTCACCGACGGGTACCCGGCCGCCGTGCCACTGGCCCGGGCGGCGATCGAGGCGTTCGCGGACCCCGCCCAGGCAGCGCCGGACGACGCACGCTGGTTGTGGATGGCGGCGCGCATCTCCGTCGACCTCTGGGACTACGAGCACTGGGACGTCCTCACCGACGCGCACACCCGGATGGCCCGCGAGCTCGGCGACCTCGCCGAGCTGCCGCTGGTGCTCAACTCGCGGCTGATGATGCTCCTGTTCGGCGGCGAGGTCGGGACCGCTGTCTCCCTGCAGGCGGAGATCCGGACGATCGAGGAGGCGACCGGCAGCGCGATGGCGCCGTACGGCGAGATCGGCCTGGCCGTCCTGGGTGGACGGGTCGACGAGGCCGTCCCGCTGATCGCCCGGTCCTTGGAGGACGTCGTCGCGCGCGGGGAAGGCGGCGGCCTGACCTACACCCGGTGGGCGAACTCGGTCCTGCTGAACAGCCTCGGCCGGTACCCGGAGGCACTGGCGTCGGCCCAGGCGGCCACCGCGGACCCGAACGACCGCGGGGTCGGCAACTGGGCACTGCCCGAGGTGGTCGAGGCGGCCGCCAGGAGCGGGCGGCGGGAGCAGGCGACCGAGGCGTTCGACCGGATGGAAATGCTCGCGCAGGCCACCGGGACGGACTGGGCGCTCGGTCTGCTGGCCCGCTCGAAGGCCCTGCTGTCGTCCGGTGCCGCGGCGGAGCCGTGCTACCAGGAGGCCGTCGAGCGATTCGGCCGGACCCGTCTGCGGATCGAGCTCGCCCGGTCGCACCTGCTGTACGGCGAGTGGCTCCGGCGCGCGGGCCGTCGCCACGACGCCCGGGCCGAGCTGCGGACGGCGTACGAGCAGCTGGTCGCGGTCGGCTCCGACGCGTTCGCCGAGCGCGCCCGGCACGAGCTGGCAGCCGCGGGCGAGGCCGTCGACGAGCGGACGAGCCGCCCCGCCGATGCGCTCACCGCGCAGGAGGCCCACATCGCCGAGCTCGCCGCGGACGGGCTCACCAACGCCCAGATCGGCGCGAAGATGTTCCTCAGCCAGCACACGGTCGAGTGGCACCTCCGGAAGGTCTACACCAAACTCGGCATCTCCTCCCGCCGTCAGCTGCGCCCGCAGCAGGGCTGAACCTGTCACAAACGGGTCGCCTGACTTGTCTTAACTGGTGACAAGACAGACAGCTGGAGGCACTAAGTGCGCAGGATCCTCGTGGTCGGCGGCGGGTACGCCGGCTTCTACGCGGCATGGAAGTTGGAGAAGAAGCTTCGCAAGGGTGAAGCCGAGGTCGTCGTGGTCGATCCCCGGCCGTACATGACCTATCAACCGTTCCTCCCGGAGGTCCTGTCCGGGAACGTCGAGGCCCGGCACGCCGCGATCTCGCTGCGCCGCAACCTGCACCGGACCAAGCTCGTCGCCGGCGCGGTCACCTCGATCGAGCACGCCCGGCGCGTGGTCACGGTGCACCCGGTCCAGGGCGCCGACTTCGAGCTCCCGTACGACATCATCGTCGTGACCGCCGGTGCGGTCACCCGGACGCTCGCGCTGCCCGGCGTGGCCGAGCGCGCGATCGGGATGAAGCACGTCGAGGAGGCGGTCGCGATCCGCGACCAGCTGCTGACCGCCTTCGACCGGGCGTCGGTGCTGCCGCCGGGCCCGGAGCGCAAGCGACTGCTGACGGTCACCTTCGTCGGCGGCGGGTTCGCCGGCGTCGAGGGCTTCGCCGAGCTGCTCTCGCTGGCGAACGGGCTGCTCAAGACCTACCCGGAGCTCCAGCCGAGTGACCTCGCCTTCCACCTGGTCGAGGCGAGCCACCGGATCCTGCCGGAGGTCACCGACAAGCCGGCCGCCTGGGTGCGCGCCACCCTCGAGCGGCGCGGTGCGCAGATCCACCTGGACACCACGCTGGTGTCCGCCGCCGACGGACACGTGGTGCTGTCGGACGGTACGACGTACGAGTCGGACCTGATCGTCTGGACGGCCGGCAACGCGGCCACCCGGCTCGTCCGCGGCCACACCGACCTCCCGGTGACGCCGCGCGGGCTGGTCCAGGTCCGGGCCGACCTCCGGGTCGGCAGCGAGGACGAGATCGTGCCGGACGCGTGGGCGGCCGGTGACGACGCCGCCGTCCCCGACCTGGCGTCGCCGGTGCCCGGGGCGTTCACGGTGCCGAACGCGCAGAACGCCGTACGCCAGGGCAAGCTGCTGGCGAAGAACCTGCTGCGTACGCTGCGCGGGCGGAAGCCGAAGAACTACGTCCACCACACGCTGGGCGCGGTCGCCACCCTCGGCCTCGGCCGCGGGGTCTTCCAGTACAAGCGGATCGTGGTCAAGGGGTTCCTGGCGTGGCTCATGCACCGCGGGTACCACGTGCTGGCGGTGCCGACCTGGGACCGGAAGATCCGCGTGCTGTCGGTCTGGCTGGCCGCCGCGTTCTACGGGCGGGACATCGTCTCGCTGGCGTCGGTGCAGCGGCCGCGGGACGCGTTCGTGACCGAGGCCGACCTCCCGGAGCTGATGTCCAAATCCGCCTGAGGTCAGCGCGGGTTGGTGCAGAGGAACGGCGGGCGGGTGCCGCCCGAGTGGTAGTGGTACTCCTTCCCGCCGGCCTCGAGCACGACCCGGCTGCCCGGGACCAGGGCCTGGGTGTAGTTCATCCCCGGCTCGGGACAGCCGAGGCTGCCGTCCGGCCAGGTCACCTCGCCGGCGCTGACCACGGTCACCTGATTGGCCTCGATCCCCAGCCGCTTCACCAGGTCGGCCTTGGCCTGCTCGATCGCGCCGGCCGCGGGGCTCCCCGGCCCGGACGGCTCCGGGCTCGGTGTCCCCGGGCTCGGTGTCCCCGGGCTCGGTGTGCCGGGGTCCGGGGTGCCGGGGCTGGGTGTGCCCGGGCTGGGTGTGGTGCTCACAGTCGGCCGTCCTTCCGTGCCAGATTCGTTGCCGCACGCAACCAGTAGGGCGGCGGCCGCGAGCACGGCGGCGGCCACGGTCGGGTTTCGCATCCGATCACCTCCCCCTCTGGACGCCGGCGGCGCCCGGTTCGTTGCGGCGTCAGTTGTTCAGGTCCCGTTTCCCCGGCGGCAGCCGTCCGGGGGCAGGATCGCGTGGGGCCGCCCGCCCGCCAACGTACCAAGGAGCATCGTCATGTCTGTTGACCGCCGTTCCGTCCTCCGGGGTGCCGCCGCCGGCGCCGCGGGAGTCGGCTTCGCCACCGTCGGCACCGTTCCGTCGCTCGCCGCGGCGACGCCCGGTCCGCGGCACACCCCGTTCCCGACCCACCGGCCGTTCCCGCCGCTGCTGGACGACCCGAACGGCATCCTCGCGCTGCCGCCGGGCTTCCGGTACCGGATCGTCACCAAGGCCGGCGAGACCAAGCTCCGCACCGGCCAGCCGACCCCGTCGCTGCACGACGGTACGGCGGTCTTCGACGGCGGCCGGAACCGGTACCTGCTGATCCAGAACCACGAGGTCGGCAGCAACAACGCGCTCGGCGTCCCGCCGATCGAGGGCACCGTGTACGACGCCGGCGTCGGCTCGGCCGGTGGTTGCACGGTCATCTCCGTCGACCGCGACGGCAAGAACCTGGGCGAATGGGTCGGCATCTCCGGCACGCTGACGAACTGCGCCGGCGGCCACACCCCGTGGGGCACCTGGCTGACCTGCGAGGAGACCGAGTCCAAGGCCAACGGCACCACCCGGCTGAAGGACCACGGCTACGTCTTCGAGGTCTGGGGCGACGGCAGGACCGCGCACCCGGTCCCGCTGAAGGCACTCGGCCGCTACGCCCACGAGGCGCTCGCGGTCGACAAGGAGGGCGACCACATCTACCTGTCCGAGGACGCCTCCGGCCCGAACGGGCTGTTCTACCGGTGGTCCGCCCCGCGCGGCTACCAGCTCGGCCCGTACAGCTGGCGGCACCTGGCCGACGTGAACTTCGGCACGCTCGAGGCGATGGCCATCCTCGGTGACGACGGCAAGCCGATCCCGGACGTCGCGTACCTGACGTCGGCGCAGCTCCTCCGGCCGTTCCGGGTCGCGTGGGTGCCGGTGCCGGACCGGGACGCGGTCTCGGTCTCCTGCCGCAAGCAGTTCACCGACGACCAGGTCACCCGGGGCAAGAAGTTCGAGGGCGTCTTCGGCACCGACGAGGGCGTGTACGTCGTCAACTCCTACGCCGAGTCCGGCACCGCCGACCTCCCGGCCGACGCCGTACCGCACGACGGCATGGTGTGGTTCTACAACTACCGGAACCGGACCATCCAGCTGGTCACCTACTTCCCGGAGAGCGCGGCCGCCGACCTCGGCTCCGAGGCGCGGTACGACGACTACAACTTCGACAGCCCGGACAACGTCACCGTCACCCCGTGGGGTTCGCTCGTGCTCGCCGAGGACGGCAACGCCAGCAGCCACGTGCTCAGCTCGACCCCGGGCGGCCCGACGTACGCGATCGCCCGGAACATGCTGAACGACTCCGAGTTCACCGGCCCGGCGTTCTCCGACGACGGCCGGATCCTCTTCGTCAACCTGCAGACCCCCGGCATCACCTTCGCCATCACCGGCCCCTGGCGCGACTACCTCGACTGATTCTTCGGAGGGCCGTCCGGTGGGTTGTTCACCGGGCGGCCCGCCGCGGTGTCCCGCAGGGCGCCGGAGGTGAGGAAGTACTGACCGGCGGCGTACGTCGTCATCACCAGGATCCCGCGGCCGCGGAAGTTGTGGCCGGCCAGGCGCATCGCGATCAGCGCGTCCGAGATCAGGAACAGCGTCCCGCCGAGGCCGCTGCGCGGACTGTGCCAGCGGGACACGATGGCGGTTGCCGTCAGCAACAACGCGTACGCCGCGACCGGAACCCGCTGGCCGCCGAGGCCCGGGGACAGCACCGCCACCAGCGCCGCCCACAGCGCGCCGTACGCCGCGACGACCCGCCACGACCGCTGACCGGGTTTGCCCAGGTAGACCGCGAGGTAGCAGACGTGCGCCGCGGCGAAGGCGGCGATCCCGGCAAGCTGCAGGTCCGTCTCCAGCAGCAGGTCCCCGGCGGCCGAGGCGAGCAGCGCGGCCTGTATCAGGGGCGGCGCCTTCTCGGACCGCGACCAGGAGAGTAGCAACGGCATCAGCGACACCTTGCTGGCCTGCTTCAGCGCCTTGGCGTCGCAGGCGATGGCGACCACCTGCACCACCGTCGCGCCCCAGTACGCCGCCAACCGCCGCCGCCCGTTCGCCAGCTGACCCAGTCTCATGGCGGCGAGTGTGGACCACCCCGGTGAACTCCCGGGAACTACCCGGCCAAGTCGATCCCGAACCCGGGGCGGTCGGACAGCGTGAGATGACCGTCGTCCAGCCGGAAGCCGTCACCGTCGACGCCGAGGATGCGACCGGGGACGCCTTCGATGATGGCGACGTTCCCCAGGCCGGCCGCGATGTGGGCGGCGTACACGGTCTTGAGCGGCGCGCCCCAAGCGTGCGGCGACGCCTCGGCGCCGGCGGCCTGTAGTTGCGGCATGAACCGCCGCCATGCGGTGAAACCGAAGCCGACGCCGTCCATCAGCGCGACGTCGATCAGACCGGCCTGCGCGAGCCGCAGGATGTAGCCGGCGTCCGGGTCGAACTCGCCGTCGGCGATCCGCGGCTGCCAGGGCAGCGTGGCGAGGTGGCTGCGGAGGAACTCGAGGTCCTCACGCCGCTCGGCGTACACCTCCTCGAGCCAGTAGAGCCGGCAGTCCGAGACGGCCGCGAGGTACTCGGTCAGTGCGTTCACCGAGAAGCCGTCGTTCGGGTCGACCAGGATCTCCGCGTCCGGGTAGAGCTCGCGGGCGAGCCGGGTCACCTCGATGTCGCGCTCGAGGCCGGCCTGGTACGGCATCCAGCGGTAGCCGCGGCCGAGCTTCAGCTTGAAGTCCCGGAAGCCGAACGCGTGGTCCTGCGCCAGGTTCTGCTTGATCGCGGTCAGCCCGGCCGGTGCGGCCTCCGGGTCGAGGTCGTCCAGGTAAATCCCGCCGCTGTAGCACCGCACCCGCGGTGACCCCGCGGCCCCGATCATCGCGTACACCGGTACGTCGAGGATCCGCGCCGCCAGGTCGTGCAACGGATAGTCCAGGAACAGAGCCCGCGCGTCGATCACCCCGGCGTCCGGGTCGATCAACTCGGCGACGGACCGTCCGATCACCGCGTCCGGATCGCCCACGGACAGCGGCAGTCCCCATCCGCTCGCGCCCCGGTCGGTCTCGACCACGTACGCCGTCTCCGCGCCGCCCCGCCCGTGATGCCCCCGGAACGAGTTCCGCCCCACCTCCCGGAGGTACTCCGACCCCACCTGAACAGTCCGGACCCCAGTCACCACATGCCGGGAAAGGCTCATCAGTCCTCCGCAGTCAGCCGCGAGCGATCACCTCTGACCCTACGGGGCGGGATGCTGTGGACGCTGACGAACTGGAGGGTCGGATGTCGGACTGGTACACCGAGCGGCGGCAGAACCAGGAGCTCGAGGAGCTTCGCAGTGAGATGTCGGTGGCGATGTCGGAGGCGTCCAGCCTGCGGTCGCGGGTGTCGCAGCTGCAGGGCAGTCTCGACTCGCGGCTGCGGCAGTTGACCGACGCGTTCGACGCCTTCGTAGAGCTGTCCGACATCCGGTACGAGCTGATCGGCTTCGCCGACGCGGCCGAGGTACGGCGGCATGCCGGCCAGGTGCTGACCGCCCTCGCGTCCGCGAAGCAGCCGCCCGCGGCCGGTGCCGACGTCCCCGGCTACTGGTTGCATCCCGCGGTCGCGGCGATCCACGACCTGACCCCCGAGACGACCGAGCTGCCCCCGGGACAGTTGTCCCAGGCAATGACTCTCGACGAGACCCGGACGGCGACGTTCCTCTGCCTGGCGCTGGCGGCCCTGGGTCGTCGCGACCTCGTCCGCACCACCTGGCTGGAGACCGCCTTCGGTACGCCGGCCGACGGCAAGGTCACCCGGGTGCAGCGGGCCCTGTGGTCCACCGGAGCCCGGGGTGGGCTCGGCGCGGACGGGCTGACGCTGGTCGTCGAGCGGCTGCGGGAACACGTGAAGGGCCTGAGGTGGCTGGAGTCCGTCGTCAGCCGGGCCCGGCCGGGGACGCTCACCGGCCCGGACTTCCAGGAGATCGCCACCGCCCGGAACGCCCGCGCCCGGCTCAGCCAGCTCCGCGCCGCGGTCGAGACGATCGCCGGCCACACCGCCGTCCGCGAACCCGACAGCGAGCTCGCGTACGGCGAACCCGACCCGGACAGCGCGTCCGCCGTCCTGCGGATGCTGATCTCCGAAGGCAGCGAGCCCGAACGCGAGCCGCTGGCCCGGGTCGCCGAGCTGCGCAGCCGGATCACCAACAGCAGCGCCGCCTCGACCGGCGCGATCACGGACCAGGTCGACACGATCGAGAACCTGCTGCGCGCCGACCTGCGGCGGGACGACGAGCCGCACCTGTCGGCGACCGCTCTGCGGGTGGTGGCGGCCGACGTACTGCCCGAGGCGGAGGAGCTCGCGCGGACCGCGAACGCGCTCACCCCGACCGAGGTCGTCTGCAACTACGGCCGCCGGCAGATCACCGTGCGCCCGGACGGTCCGGACGCCCGGTCGATGGCGGCCGCGGTCGACAGCATCAAGGCCGAGGCTCCCCCGCTGACCGTGCGCGCGCTCGGCGGACCGATCGCGATCGCCGCGACCGGGCTGGTGGTCGGGGTCGGCCTCGGCTTCGTGCACTGGTTCTGGATTGTCGTCGGGCTGGCCGTCCTCGGGATCGCGGCCTACCGGTACTCGCGGGCGCGGACGCGGGCCGCCCAGGACCGGGCCGACGTGGCGAACCAGCTCGTCGGGCTGGAGGAGGCGACCGCTGAGTCGGTCGCGGCGCTGGCGTCGTACAAGGCGGACGCCCGCGATCGCGAGACCGCGGTCACCGCCGACCTGGACGCGATCCGCAAGCAGTTGGCTTAGGCAACCGACGTTGACGAGGTGCTGATCGAGTAGTCGACTGGGAGGCCACACCGAGCTGGGAGGGCGCGGCGGATGGACCACTCGATCTGGGCGGAAGGTCTGACCAAGCGGTTCGGCGAGACGCAGGCACTGGCCGGCGTGGATCTCGCCGTACCGACCGGCAGCGTGCTGGGCCTCCTCGGCCCGAACGGCGCGGGGAAGACCACGGCCGTGCGTGTGCTGGCGACCCTGCTGCGACCGGACGCGGGCCGGGCCACCGTCGGCGGGTACGACGTCCTCGAGCAGGCACACCAGGTCCGGCAGCTGATCGGGCTGACCGGCCAGTACGCCGCCGTCGACGAGAACCTCACCGGCACCGAGAACCTGCTGCTGATCGGCCGCCTACTCGGTCAGTCCAGGCGGGATGCCCGGCACCGCGCCGCCGAGCTGCTCGAGGATTTCGGCCTCTCCGACGCCGCCGACCGGGCCGCGAAGACGTACTCCGGCGGCATGCGGCGCCGCCTCGACCTGGCCGCCAGCCTGGTCGGCCGGCCACAGATCCTCTTCCTCGACGAGCCGACGACCGGGCTCGACCCGCGTGCCCGCCTGGAGCTCTGGAACCTCGTCCGCGACCTCGTCCGCGGCGGATCCACGGTCCTGCTGACCACGCAGTACCTCGACGAGGCCGACGCGCTGGCCGACAACATCGCCGTCATCGACCACGGCCGGCTGATCGCGACCGGTACACCGGACGAGCTGAAGGCCAAGGCCGGTGCCCAGTCGCTCGCGGTCCGACCGGCCGACTCGTCGGACCTGCCCACGGTCATCGCGGTCGTCGGCGAGCTGGCCCAGGCCGAGCCGGAGGTCGAGCGCGACCAGGTGACCGCTCCGGTGACGGACCCGGCCGTGCTCCCGGCCGTCGTACGGCGGCTGGACGACGCGGGCGTGGTGATCAACACGCTCACACTGCGCGGCGCCAGCCTGAACGAGGTCTTCCTCTCGCTCACCGGCCACGCCGCGGAGGAAGCGGCCGACGAGGAGGTGCGGGCATGAACACGCGCGTCACCCCGGTGCAGGGGTTGCGGCAGTCGGCCACGCTGGCGTGGCGGACGATCGTGCAGATCAAGCACAACCCGTGGGAGCTGGGCGACTACAGCTTCCAGCCGATCCTGTTCGTCGTGCTGTTCACCTACGTGTTCGGCGGCGCGATCTCCGGCAGCACCGACGAGTACCTGCGGTTCACGCTGCCCGGGATCATCGTGATGAACATGTTCTTCGTCGCGATGTACGTCGGCACCGGCCTGAACTCCGACCTCACCAAGGGCGTGTTCGACCGGCTGCGGTCGCTGCCGATCGCCCGCTGGGCGCCGCTGGCCGGCCGGATCGCGGCCGACCTGGTCAAGCACGCCTGGTCGGTGTTCCTGCTGCTCGCCGTCGGCTACCTGCTCGGCTTCCGGGTGGAGACGTCGTTCCTGCGGCTGCTCGCGATGGTCGGCCTGGTGCTGTTCTTCGCGCTGGCGTTCTCCTGGATCTCGGTGCTGATCGGGGTGCTCGCGCGCGACCCGGAGCAGGTGCAGATCTTCGGCTACACGGTGCTCTTCCCGGTGACCTTCGTCAGCAACGTGTTCGTGCCGACCGAGACGATGCCGGGCTGGCTCCGCCCGATCGTCGAGGCCAACCCGGTGACGATCCTGTCCGACGCGGCCCGCGGCCTGCTCATCGGCGGCCCGGTCGCGGAGCCGGTCGCCTGGACCCTGCTCTGGGCCGGCGGGATCCTGCTCGTCTTCGCGCCGCTGTCCGTCTACGCCCTGCAACGCAAGGTCTGACGGTCACTCCCGCGGCCGGTCGAGCAGGACGACCTCGCAGTCGTAGTGCTGGGAGGCGGTCATCTCGCCGCGGAACCAGAGCAGCGGGACGCGATCCGGGTCCCCGGGCGCGACGATCGGCCGGAGGTTGTCGGCGGCGGAGTTCTCGGTCACCGGCGTCCACGTCGTCCCGCTGCCGTTGACGCGGGCGTGGAAGATCTCGCGGTGGGCGAGCTCCGTGCCGTCACGCGGGTCGATCGGCGTCGAGACGTAGAGCGACTCCACGTCGTACGGGTCGATCGCGACCAGACCGGTGTAGTCCTGCTCGTGCGGCAGCAGACCCGGTCCGGCCTTCGCCAGTTGCCGGACGTCCCACTCGCCGCCGGGCACGAGGCGCGCGTAGAAGTAGCGGTGGTCGAGGACGTTGCGCCGCCGCGCGAACGCGTCCTCGGGCTGGTCCGGTGTGTCCTGCCGGGCGAGCAGGACCGCCGCCACCGTGCCGTCGTCCGCCCGCCGGATGTCGATCGTCCAGCAGTGCGTCATCGGCTCGCCGTCCCAGACCGATCCGGCCTCGAGCACGGTGGTGAGCTCCACCTGGGACGGCGCCTCGCCCTTGAGCGCGACCGGGTCCACGACGGTCCCGTCCGACCGATGCAGGGCACCGCCCTCGAGGTAGCCGTGGTAGATCGAGTTGTCGTAGTCGCGCGGGTGGTGGTCGGTCGTCACCAGATCGACCCGCGTCGGCGTCGAGACGTACCGCGTGTAGCCGTTGACGTAGCCGACCTTCGGCCGGGTGAACAGCTTGCCGGCGTACGTCCAGCTGTCGCCGTGGTCGTCGGAGACCAGCGCGCACGGGTCGTCGTTGACCGCGCGGGCGAAGCAGTACAGCCGGCCGTCGAGCTCGTGCAGGTTCGAGTACGTCACCCCACGGCCGCCGGTGAACTCGCTCCAGTCGAACGTCCGCACCGGACCCCACGTCCGCGGATCCCCGGGCTCGCTCACCCGCCAACGGGTCAGGTCGTCCGTCTTGTGCTTCGTGTACACCGCCAGCCATCGCCCGTCCGGCCGCCGCCACAACGCCGGTACGTCGTGGTCGTCCGCCTCGAACCGTTCGTCGAGTACGACGACCTCGCTCGCGCCGGACCGCAGGTCGACGACCGTCAGCTCGACGTTCCCGGACCGCTCCGCACCACCCGGACCTTCGGGCGCCGCGATCGACCCGACCACCAGCGTCTGGCTGTCGGGGTCGACCAGCGCCCGCTCGTCCTGGAACCAGCACCAAGCACCGTTGTCATTGATCACCAAAGGCTCACGCATGGGCCCCCAGTCTGCCAGCAAGCGCTTACCAAGACGACTTCACCCGGCGTTTTCCAGGGCGGTCAGGAGGTCGAGCGGCCGCTCGTCGGGTGCCGCACGGACCTCGTTCATCAGATAGGAGAAGGCGATTCTCCGGCTCGGCCAGGCACCGTGCCGGGAGCCGCCGGCGCCGCCGTGCCCGAACGAGTCACCGGGTCGTCCGAGATGGCCCGACGGGACGTGCAGCTCGAAGCCGGCGCCGTACGCGATCTCGCCTCCCCAGGTCGGTTCGATGCCCCGGCGGAGCTCGCGCCGGCCGAGCTCGACCGTCTCCGGAGCCAGCACGCCCCCGCCGAGCAGTGAGGAGTAGAAGCGCGCCATGCCGCGAGCCGTCGCGAATCCGCCGACCGCGGCCAGACCGGCGGCGCGGTACTCGGTGCTGTTCCAGATCTTCTCCGCACCGGGCACCCAGAGCGGGTTCCGGTTGAGCCGGAGCAGTGCATCGGTCTGCGGCTCATCCACGAGTACGCCGTCCGGTGCGACCATCGTCGTCGCCCGCCGGTGCAGCTCGTCCGGGAGGCCGATCCACACCTCCAGGTCGAGCGGGGCCGCGAACTCGTCGGCGAAGAACCGGCCCGCGGTCCGACCGTCCACCCGCCGGATCAGCTCGTCGAGCAGCCAGCCCCAGGTGATCGCGTGGTACATGAACCCGGCCCGCGGGTCGGTCGCCGGCGCCTGCGCGGCGAGCTGGGCGGCCATGACGTCGTGGTCGAGCAGGTCGGCGTACCCGGTCTCGACCCAGGGCAGCCGAGCCTGGTGGGACAGCACCTCGGCGACCGAGGTCGCGTCGGACCTGAACTCCGGCCAGTAGCGTCCCAGCGGATCGTCGAGCGACAGCACTCCCCGTTGCACCAGCAGCAGGACGCACGCAGACACGAGTCCCTTGGTGCCCGAGAACATCAGCTGGATCGCGTCCCGCTCCCACGGACGCCCGGTGTCGCGATCGGCGACGCCACCCCACAGATCGACCACCAGCTCGCCGTCCCGGTACGCCGCGAACGCCGCGCCGAGCTCGCCGCGCTCGGCGAAGTTCCGCGCGAACGCCGCGGCCACACCCTCGAATCCCGTTGCCGTCCATCCGTTGACCATGGCCGAGATGGTACCGATCGGTTTTATTTGGCGCCAGCACATGACACCGATCGGTACTATGAGTGCCGGAGGTGGTGGACATGCCGGTCAAGGCGGGCGAGCGACTGGATCCCGAGGCGACCCGGGCGCGGATCCTGGCGGCCGCGTCGGACGTCTTCCTGCGGCGGGGAATCCATGCCGTCGGGATCAACGAGGTCGCCGAGGCGGCCGGTGCCTCGAAGCTCACCATCTACCGCAACTTCGGCTCCAAGGAGGGCCTGGTCGAGGCCGTGCTGACCGACCGCACCCGGCGGGTCCGCGCCTGGCACGAGCAGGCGGTCGAGCAGGGCGGGTCCGGGCGCGAGCGGATCCTGGCCGTCTTCGACCTCGTCGCGACCTGGTACGCCGAGGCCGGATTCCGGGGCTGCGCGATGATGAACGCGGCGACCGAGGATCGCGGTCATGACGGCGCGCCCCGGCGGCTCGCCCAGGACCATCTGAACTTCTACCGCGACCTGTTCGGCCGGCTGCTGACCGAGGCCGGAGCACGCGACCCCGCGACCACGGCCCGCCAGCTGGTCGTCGTCCTCGAAGGCGCCACCGTGATCAGTGCGGTCGACCGGGACCCGGGGCTCGGCGCGGAGGCACGGGTCATCGTGGAGACCCTGCTCGACGCGGCCTGAGGAACACCAGGCACACGGTCAGACACACCGCACCGGCGCCCGCGGCACCGAAGAACGCGGCCGGGAATCCGTGGCGTTCCGCGACGAGTCCACCGAGTGGGCCTGCGGCCAGCACGCCGAGATCCCAGCACGACGTCAGCACCCCCGTCGACAACCCGGGCCGCAACCCGCCGACACGGTCGAGCGTCAGCGACACGCAGGCCGGATAGACGAGCGCCAGCCCCACCCCGGCCAGGGCGGTGAAGAGCAACGAGGCCACCGGACCACCGGCGGTGGCGATACCGGCCAAGGCCACGACTTCCAGCGTGATCGTCGACGCCGCCACCGCGCGGCCGCCGTACCGGTCGACCAGCGGACTGCCGGCGAACCGGGCCACCAGGAACGCCGCGGCGAACACGCCGAGCGCGTAGCCGTCGACGCCGATCCCGTCCGCGCGCAACCGCAGGACCAGCAACGCCGCGATCGTGCCGTAGCAGTACGCCGCCAGTCCTATGGTTGCTCCGGGCAACGGTACGCCGGCCGGCAGCAGGTCCCGCAGACCCCGGATCCGGGTCGGCGGACCGGTCCGGGTGGAATCCGCCCGGGTCGTCAGCACGAGCACCGTCGACGCGACCGCCAGGCCGACGACCGTCCACCAGACCCGGTCGCCGACAAGGGACGCGACCACCGGCCCACCGGCCAGACCGCCCCACATCGACAGTCCGAACCAACCCGCGGCCCGGCCGCGCTGCGCGACTCGCGTCCCGGCCAGCACCCACGGCAAAGCGGCCGAGAACAAGGCCGCCTCACCAGCTCCCATCACCAGTCGAGCCACGAACAGCGATCCGAGATTCGGCGCCACCAGCTGCCCGAGGCCGCCGATCGCAGTCAGCACTCCCCCGGCCAGTACGACGGGACGCGACCAGCCGCCGTCCGCCAGTCGGCCCGCGAACGGCCGGGCACACGCGGTGGCAAGGAAGGCGATCCCCACCGCGGTCCCGCCGGCCAGCGCGCCGCCGCCGTACTTCTCCGCCACGTGTGTCGGCAGCGCCTGCAGCGTGGCGCCGAAGGCGAGGTATCCACACAGCACCGCCACCCACAACCGCCGGACCGGAACAGCCATGGACTAGATGATACCGATCGGTGTTATCTGGTCTGCTAGAGGGTGAGGACGAGGCGGCCGGTGGTGTCGCCCTTGGACTGGCGGGCCCACGCGGCGGTGATGCCGGGCAGCGGGACCGTTTCATGAGCGACGGTGATCTCGCCGGCGGCGGCGTGCCGGAGGACGGCGGTCAGCGCGTCGCGCCGCTGGTCGGACGTGATCGCGTTGTTGGTGTAGCCGAGGATGCTCGCGGACCGGCTGCGGAGGATCGCCGACGAGAACGTCGCCTCGTCCCCCGATGCACCGCCGAGATTCACCAGCCGGCCACCCGGCGCGAGCAGTCGAGCGGCCGCGGACGCGAGCTCGCCGAAGACCGGATCCACCACCACGTCCACCGCACCACCCGTTGCCTCAGTCAACTGTTTGGCGAAGTCCTCGGCAGCCACGGTGACTACCTCGTCCGCCCCCGCCGCGAGCGCCCGGCCGCGGGCCTCCTCGGAGCGGCAGACGGCGACGACCCGGCTCGCTCCGAGCACTCGCGCCGTACCGATCGCGGCCTGCCCGACCGCTCCCCCGCCACCCAGCACCAACACCCGCTCCCCCGGCTGAAGCTGCGCCCGCCAGGTCAACACCATCCACGCAGCCACGCCGGACAAACCGATCGCCGCCACCGCCGCGTCGGGCACTGGCGTGTCGAGAACCACCAGATCCTCGTCCGGCACCGCACACCGCTCGGCGAAGCTCCCGTCACCCGGCGCCATCCCCGCCGACGTCGCGAAGAACACCTTCGTCCCCAGCGCCACCACCGCCGACTCCTCCACCACCCCGACCCCTTGTACTCCGGGCACGTACGGCACCGCGGGCGCACCGAAGTACGACGTACCCGAAGCACACAACAGATCGAGCGGTACGACGGGAGCGGCCGTCACGCGAACGATCGACTCCCCCTCGGCCGGCACGGGATCCGGACGTTCACCGTGAGCCGGCGCCTCACCGTGGACATGGACTACGGCTGCTTGCACGCCAATCTCCTACGTCGCGATGTCCGGATACGGCAGCGTCAGGTGCTGGAGCGCCTTGCCGTAGGCCTTCTGGTACTCCAGCGGACCGTGGTCGCGCTCGAACATCGCGATGAACAACGTCAACGTGAGGAACGGATGCGCGCCCATCCGGAACAGCGTCACGTGGTCCTGCGCGACCAGCGCCTGCCGCTCCTCGTCCGTGAACGCCAGCCAGGTCGACCGCTCGCCGGAGGTGCAGTTGAGGATCCGGTTCGCCAGCTCCTCCTCCCACCACGCGACCGTGCCCGCGGCGTCCTCGCGGTACCGCTCGACCAACTCCGGATCGCGGTCGATCGTGAACAAGAACTTGTCCAACAGGTACTTACTCATGCCGGCACCCCGTTCGGATACCAGGTGAAGTACGCCTCCATGGTGTGGAAGAGGTCGAGCGAGTCGACGTGGTCGGCCTTCTCGCCCGCGCCGGCCACACCCATCATCAGCATGAAGTCCATGAACCCGTGGGTCGCGTTCCCGGGCAGGTGCAGGCTGTCCAGCGTCACCTCGGCCAGGCAGCCGTCGATGTCGCCACTGGCGATCCACTCGATCGCCTTCCGGTCGAACTCCGGATCGGGGCCGTGGGCACCGAACTGGCGCGGCCCGCCGAGCTCGAGCGAGAGGTGACCGGTGCCGATGATCGCCACCCGCTTGTCGTCCGGCCAGGACTCGACCAGCCGCCGGATCGTCCGCCCCAGCTCGACGAACCGCTTCGGCCGCGGCAGCGGCGGCGCGAAGATGTTGGTGTAGATCGGCACGATCGGCAGGTCCGCCTCCGGCCGGAGCGTGATGATCGGGCAGGTGATGCTGTGGTCGATCCGCAGTTCGTTGCTGAAGGCAAGGTCGAAGTCGGCGTCCAGCCCGTTCCGCAGGATGTGCGCGGCCAGCCGCTCCTCCCCCGCCAGCGTCATCCGCGGCAACCCGAACTCGCGCTCCTCGTTGTACCAGTTCGCATCGAAGTACGGCGCCTTGCCGACCAGGAACTGCGGCATGTTGTCCAGCCAGAGCTGGTGGAAGTGGTCGCTGCCGACCATCACCAGGATGTCCGGCCGGGCCTTGGTCAGGGTCTCCCGGAAGGCCTCGATCTTGGCCACCCACTCGTCGGCGAACGGCGGCCGGTCGGCGCCGGTCGCCGTACTCGCCCGGTAGTAGAACGGATGGTGGGTGGAGGCGATGACCGCAACCACGGTGGCCATGTGCTGCTCCCCTCGGCTCTGGTCTCAGGTCTGGGTCGGGTCGACGTAGACCGCGTTGCGGTCGACGGTGAGGTAGGTGTCCATGCCGATCGGGCGGCGGCGCTCCTCGGCGAGCTGACCGAGCAGGCCGGCCGCCCTGGCCAGCAAGGCGAATCCGCGGAGCAGCTCGACCGGCAGGCCCAGGTCGGCGAGCGCCGCACCGCAGACCCCGGCGCCGTTCAGCGGGAGCTTGCGGCCGAGCACCTGCTCGTGGGTCCGCCCGATGGCCTGGAACAGCTGCAGGTGTGGTCCCAGGAGGCCTTCCTCCGTGGCGATCCCGATCAGCACCGGCGTGCGTGGGTCCTGCACCTTGTGCACCGGGTGCCCGAGACCCGGGACGTACCTGCCCGCCGCCTTCGCCTCCCGCACAACCTCCAGCGCCAGCGCGTCCCAGCCGTCCTCATCGGTCGGCAGCCCACGCCCCGCACGAGCCTCATCGCTTGGCAACTCGCGCCCCGCGAGGGCCTCGTCGGTCGGCAGGTCGCGCCGTGCGAGCGCCTCGTCGAGGAAGATCCCGCAGTCCTCGGTCACCCCGAGGAAGCGGGAGCCGCCGCCGAGCAGACCGGCGGCCAGCGCGCCCTGCAGGGAGTCGGGCGCGGAGAGGTAGGTCAGCCGCGCGGCGATCGCCGTCGGCGTGAACCCGTGATCGGCCAGCGCGACCAGCACCGCCTCGAAGAGTCTCGTCTCGGACGGCGTCGGCCGGCGCAGCGCGACCAGCCAGAACGCGAGCTCGCCGAACCCGACCTTGCCCATCAGGTCGGCGGTGAGGTCCTGGCCGAGCAACCGGATCTCGTCCGCGGTCGACGTACCGAGTGAGGTCGGGAAGCTCGTCATGCCGAACGCTCCTCGTCGGTCAGCCAGCGGCGCAGCTCGGCGCCGTGCTCGTCCAGCTCCGGCGGCGGCAGCCGGTACGACGCCTGCGTCTCGGAGAAGGTGATCGGGTTGCGCACGGTCGGGATCGCTCCGAGCGTCACCACCGGGTCGAGCCCGATGTCCTCGGCGAACGCCACGCCGGCGTCGACGGTGTTGATCGGCCCGCACGGCACACCCGCGGCGATGATGTCGCCGAACCACTCCATCCGGGTGCGGGTCCGCAGCCGCTCGACCAGCAGCGGCCGCAGGTCCTCGCGGTTCGCGGTCCGCTTCTCGTTCTGGTCGAACCGCGGATCGTCGGCGAGCTCCGGCACGCCGAGCACCTCGGTGAGTTTGCGGAACTGGCCGTTGTTCCCGGCCGTGATGATCAGCTCGCCGTCGGAGCACGGCAAGGGTTCGTACGGGAACAGGCTCGGATGGCTGTTGCCCATCCGCAGCGGTACGACGCCGCCGGCGACGTACGCGCTCGACTGGTTGACCAGCCCGGACAGCGCCGACGACAGCAGATTCACCTCGACGTGCTGACCGCGGCCCGACTCGTGGCGAGCGTTGAGCCCGGACAGTACGCCGATCGTCGCGTGCAGCCCGGCCATCACGTCGAACACCGAGATGCCGGCCCGGAACGGCTCGCCGTCCGGGTCACCGGTCAGACTCATCAACCCGGAGATCGCCTGGACGATCAGGTCGTACCCGGGCAGCGCCGCCCCCTTCGGCCCGCTGCCGAAACCGCTGATCGACGCGTACACCACCCGCGGGTTGGTCGCCGCGACCGAGTCGTAGTCCAGCCCGAACCGCGCCAGCCCACCCGGCCGGAAGTTCTCCAGCAGAACGTCGGCCCGCCGCGCCAGCTCCCGCGCGACCGCCACGTCCTTCGGGTCCTTGAGGTCGAGCGCGATCGACCGCTTGTTCCGGTTCACCGCGAGGTAGTACGTCGAGATGCCGTCGCGGACCGGCGGCTGCCACGACCGGGTGTCGTCGCCGCCCGGGGCCTCGACCTTGACCACCTCGGCACCGAGGTCGGCCAGCAGCATGGTCGCGTACGGCCCGGCCAGGATGCGGGAGAAGTCGGCGACCAGCAGGCCGGCCAGCGGACCTCGAGCATCGGGCACGAACCTGCTCCCTTCGGACATCTGTCCGCAAACGCACTGTTGCCCCAGTCTCGGAGCGCACCCGGCACCTGTCAAGCGTCGATGGTTGAACTCTTGACACCGACCAGACCCGCTCGGATAGTGACGCTATCGCCGTGGTGACCGGCATACGGACGTATGTCCGGCACGACTCTGGAGGGGATCATGACCACTGCCGAGACGCCGGTGCCGGGCCGGCCGGTGCTGCTGCGCGGCGGGACCGTATTGACCATGGACGACAACCACACCGTGGTGACCGAGGGCGACGTACTGGTCGTGGACGACCGGATTGAGGCCGTCGGTGCGGCCCTCGACGCGCCCGAGGGCACGCAGGAGATCGACGCCCGGGGCGGGATCGTGATGCCCGGGATGATCGACACCCACCGGCACATGTGGCAGACGGCGATGCGCGCGTACGGCGCCGACTGGACGCTGACGCAGTACTTCGTCTGGTACTACCTCGAGCACGGCAAGACCTTCCGGCCCGAGGACATCCACGCCGGCAACCTGACGTCGGCCTGGGAGTCGCTCGAGGCCGGGGTCACCACCACGGTCGACTGGTCGCACGGCCTGCAGTCCGTCGACCACGCCGAGGCCGCCGCGGACGCCCTCCGGTCCGTCCCCGGCCGGTTCGTCCTTGCCTATGGCAACATCCAAGCCGGGCCGTGGGAATGGACCGCCGACCCGTCCGTGCGCTCCTTCCTGGAGCGGCTGCGGGACGACGACCGGCTCGGGCTGCAACTCGCCTTCGACGTCACCGGCGACCCGTCGTTCCCGGAGCGGGCAGCGTTCGAGGTGGCCCGCGAACTCGGGCTGGGCGTAACCACGCACGCCGGCGTGTGGGGCGCGACCAACGACGACGGCATCCGGCTGATGCACGAGAACGGGTTCATGACCCCGCAGAACATCTACGTGCACGCGGCCACGCTGACCGAGGACTCGTACCAGCGGATCGCCGCGACCGGCGGGTCGGTGTCGGTCTCCACGGAGTCCGAGCAGAGCGCCGGCCAGGGCTATCCGCCCACCTGGCAGGTCCGCAAGTACGGGATCCCGGTGTCGCTGTCGATGGACACCAGCGTGTGGTGGAGCGGCGATCTGTTCACCGCGATGCGGACGACGCTCGGCGCCGACCGGGCCCGTGAGCACCTCGAGGCCCACGCGAAGGGCGACACCGTGACCCACAGCCACCTGCGCGCCGAGCACGTGGTCGACTGGGCGACCCGAGGCGGCGCCCGCGCAATCGGGCGGGACGACCTCGGCAGCCTCGAGCCGGGCAAGAAGGCCGACGTCGTGCTGATCAAGAACGACTCCTCGCCGGTGTCGTTCCCGCTGGTCAATCCCTACGGTCACGTGGCGTTCCAGGCGCAGCGCGGCGATGTCCACACCGTGCTGGTCGACGGGCAGGTGGTGAAGTACGCGAACCGGCTGACCGGCGTCGACCTTCCCGCCGTACGCCGGGCGGTCGAGGCGACCGTGGATTATCTGCGCGGGGCGCTCGGCGACGAGGCGTGGGCCGGCGGGATGAACCCGGACCTGCCGAAGGACGAGGTGCTCGACAATCCGTACCAGTACACCGAGTACAAGTCCGAGTCGACGCGAGAGGCGCGCGGCACGATCTTCGGCGACCCAGGCTCGTGAGCCCGAGCCACGATCTCCGGCGCGGGCTTGTGAGGCCGCGGTCCGACCTCGGCGGACTCGTGGGTCCGCGGTACGGGCCTGAGTCGTGCTCGCGGGACGTGCGGGGCATCGTGGGCGAGCCGGGGTCGTGGCGCGGGCGGGCGTCGTAGGCTCGTCGGCGAGCGGACGTCGTACGGAAGGCAGGAACTGATGGCAGGACGCGGCGCAGGCCCGGACTTCGTCGAGTCGCTGGCGCGCGGGCTGGACGTGCTCGCCTGCTTCGACGCCGACCACCGGACCATGTCGCTGTCCGAGGTGGCAACCGCGGCCGGCCTCGCCCGCCCGACCGCGCGCCGCCTCCTGCTGACACTGGAAGAGCTCGGTTTCGTACGCTCCACCGACGGCTCCTTCCAGCTCACGCCGAAGGTGCTCACCCTCGGCATGGCGTACGTCGGCGCGCTCGGACTCTGGGACATCGCCCGCCCGCATCTCGAAACCCTGGTCGGCCGGACCGGGGAGTCGTCCTCGATGGCGCAGCTCGACGGCTCCGACATCGTGTACGTCGCCCGCGTGTCGGTACCGAAGATCATCGCGCTCCGGGTCGACATCGGCACCCGGTTCCCGGCCGCGCAGACCTCACAAGGCAAGGTCCTGCTCGCGGCCCTCTCCCCGGCCGAACTCGCGGATACGCTCGCGCAACCCAGTCGCGCTGGGCTTCCGCCGTACATCGGCCGAACGGCTGAGCAACTACGCGACGAACTGACCGAGATCCGCGCCCGCGGCTGGGCCCTCGCGGACGAGGAGCTCGCGCCAGGCGTACGCTCGGTCGCCGCCCCGGTCCGCGACGGCACCGGAACCGTCCGCGCCGCGATGAACGTCACCGTGCACGCGGCCGAGACGACCACCGAGAAACTCCTGCACGACTACCTGCCACTGCTCCTGCGCACCGCCGGCGACGTCAGCGCCGAATGGGCCCTGTGGCAATCTCGCCCTCATCACGAGGTGGGCCCGTCGTCGTCCCAGTCGTCGACCCCGTCGTCGTCGCAGTCGTCGGCTTGAAGCCGCGCGCGATCAGCAGCACGCCCAAGGCGAGCTCGAACAGGCCGCCGGGAATCGAGCACACGAGTCCCACGCCGTACCCTCCGAGTTCCAGAATCCCGCCGAGCACGAGTACGGCGTACCCAATCAGTCCCAGTTGGGCGAGCCGGCGAGGGACCAAGCGGTCCTGCAGCAACACCCGGCAGAACGGCAGGCTCCCCAACCCGAGGCCGATCATGGCAGGCCAGTACGCAACCTCACCGTTGCCGACAGCAAGCACCAGGCCCTCGAAGATCCTGGTCCCCAGGTAGGCGACCGCGACTCGTGGGTGCGACCGCCACAGCACCGGAAAGACCAGGACGCCGATCGCGATGACCGCGACCGAGTTGAGCAGCATCAGCGCGTCGACGCCGGAGCCGTAGAGGACGAAGGCGAGCAGGAAGAGTACGCCGACAACTCGTGACCTCATGGGATTCGCCTCAGCTGCCGGGCGCGGATCAGGAGCCAGATCGCGAGGAGAAGCTCGCCGAGGAACGTGTACGTCGACACGGTCAGCTCCACGGCGAAGAAGACGCCCATGCTGTCGACGACGTACCCGAGGCCGGCAACAGCAAGCAGAACACCCAACCAACTGGGCAGCAGGCTCGACCGGAACGCCAGGTAGCCGACGACCACCAGATGCGCGCCGAACAGCCCGAGCCCTGCCTTCCAAAGATCCGAGAACGCCTCGACATGCGCCAGCGCTTCGTCGTCCAGCATGCGAAGCGCCTCGAGCAGACTGCCCAACGCGACCATGAACACCCCCGCGTAGACCAGCCTGAACGCTGCCGCCAGCAAGGACATCGTCCGATCGACCTCGCTGAACACCCGATAGAGCGCCGCGGCAACCACCACATCCAGCACAACCACCAGGAACAGACTCGCCACCCCCGCCCGGAACAACCCCTCCGACCCCGCAATGTCCCGCGCCGTCCCCGCCGGGTCGCCCGCCGTCACCAACCCCTCAACAGCCACAAAGTTCCCGAACCCCGCCAGCACCGCCATCACCAACAACCCCACACCCCCAACCCCAGCCCACGCACGCATAGCCCTCACGTTCCCCTCCTGGTCTTCGTACTTAGTACGGCCAGAGTAACGTACTAAGTACGAAACCGCGACATGTCGCAGACCCCGCAGCTCCGGACCGCGCAGGCGGCAGCCCTCAAACTTCGTCAGCTCACCCCGGCACGGCGCACGTCCCGGGCACGGCCCGCCATCCGTCACGCGCCACCACCCAACGCCCGCCGTACGAGACCACCCCGGCCGCCCGCCGTACCCTCGTCAGCTCCCCCAGCACCCGTCGTCCATCGCCCACGACCCCGGCAGGCGCCATATGCCCACTGACCCGGCCTGCCATACGTCACACGCGCACACCCGACGCTCACCCCCGCCTCCCGACGGGACCGTGAACACCTGGCGGTGGCCTTGCACAGAAAATTCCATGTCCAAGCCCACCACAGGCTGTTCAAGGCCCCGACAAATCAACGGCGACCGTCGTACGACCGGACCACCCCGCCACCTGTCGTCCATCGCCGACCACCCGGCCAACGTCGTACGCCCGCCGGCACGGACTGCCGTAAACGCAAGCGCACACCCGACGCTCGCCCCCACCCCGGCAACCGTCGTAGCCCGGACCACCCCGCCACCTGTCGACCAGCCTGCCAACGTCGTACGTGCGCCTGACCCCTGCAGTCGTCGTAGGCCCGCTGGCGCCGACTGCCGCACATCGCGTCCCCACACCGCACGTTCGCCCACATCCGAGCCCACACCGGCAACCGTCGTACATCCCGAGTCGACCCCGGCACCAGTCGTCCATCGCGGACGACCCGGAACGCGTCGTACGTGCGCCCGACCTCTGCAGTCGTTGTACGCCCGCTGGCGCCGACTGCCGCACATCGCGCGTTCACACCCGGCGCTCACCCCCACCCCGGAGCCCACCCCGGCAGCCGTCGTACATCGCGGACCATCCCGGCAACCCGCCGTACACCGCGGACCACACCGGCAACTGTCGTCCATCGCGGACGACTCGGCGCGCGTCGTACGTCGGGTCCGAGCATGCAGTCGTCGCAGGTGCCGACCCGCGCCGGTGATCCGGGCGGTTCACCCGGGGCGGGGGATCCGGCGTTGCGTACGAACAATCAGGGTGAGCACCACCAGCGACTGCCGGGAGGTGCCTGCGATGAGTCACCCCGAGTCCGCGAGCGCCCCCGGCCGGCTGATCGGCCGCATCGCCGGCAAGGTCACCGGCCGCGTCGTCGAAACCGTCCCACCCGACATCATCCTCGAACACATCGACGTCGACGCCCTGGTCGATCGCATAGACATCAACCGCCTCCTCTCCCGAGTGGACGCCAACCACCTCCTCGACCGCATCGACCTCAACCGCCTCCTCCCCCGTCTCGACCTCAACGCCGTCCTCGAACGACTCGACGTCAACCCCCTGCTCGAACGGATCGACGTCGACCAGCTCCTCAACACGGTCGACCTCGACGCAGCAGCCGACCGCATCGACCTCAACCGCCTCCTCGCTCGCCTCAACCTCAACCCGCTGCTCGAACGGCTCGATCTGAACGCGACGCTGGAACAGGTCGACCTCGACCGGTTGCTGGCGCGGGTCGACGTCGGGCGGTTGCTGGACGGGGTGGATCTCGATGCCGTGGTCGAGCGCGTCGACGTGAACCGAGTCCTGGCGCGCGCCGACCTGAACGCCGTACTGCGCGACGTCGACCTCGATGCCGTGGTCGAGCGGATCGACGTGAACCGGGTCCTGGCGCGGGTCGACGTGAACGCCGTACTACGCGAGGTCGACCTCGACGCCGTGGTTGGACAGCTGGACCTGAACGCCGTACTGCGCGACGTCGACCTCAACCCACTGCTCGAACGGCTCGACCTAAACGCGGCGCTGGAACAGATCGACCTCAACCGGTTGCTGGCACGGGTCGACGTCGGGCGGTTGCTGGACGGGGTGAATCTCGACGCCGTGATCGAGCGCATCGACGTGAACCGGGTCCTGGCGCGGGTCGACGTGAACGCCGTACTCCGCGAGGTCGACCTCGACGCCGTGGTTGCACGGCTGGACCTGAACGCCGTACTGCGCGACGTCGAGCTCAACCCGCTGCTCGAACGGCTCGACCTGAACGCGGCGCTGGAACAGATCGACCTCGACCGGCTACTGGCACGGGTCGACGTCGGGCGGTTGCTGGACCGAGTGGAGCTCGACGCCGTGGTCGAGCGCGTCGACGTGAACCGGATCCTGGCGCGCGCCGACGTGAACGCCGTACTGCGCGACGTCGACCTCGATGCCGTGGTTGGGCGGCTGGATCTGGACCGGATGCTGGCGCGGGTCGACGTGAACGCCGTATTGCGGGGCGTTGACCTCGACGCGGTGGTTGGGCGGGTTGATGTTGATCGGGTGCTCGGGCGGGTTGATCTGGACGCGGTGTTGGGGCGGGTGGATGTGGAGGGGTTGGTTCGGCGGGCTGGGGTGGCGGAGGTTGTTGCGGAGAGCACCGGGCGGGTGGCGGGGTCGGTGCTTGATCTCGTACGGCGTCAGCTGGCCGGGCTGGACACGGTGCTGGACCGCTTGGTCGCGAAGCTGTTGCGCCGGGATCTGGCGTCGCTGCCGACGGCGCCGGCTCTGCTGTCCGGCCCGGACAAGACATGAGCGAGCGGGTCAGTCCGGGTACGGGTGGGGAGATGAGCGGCGCTGTCGGGCGGGAAGGTGCGGCTGGCCGGATTGGTGTTAGTGGGCATTACGCCGGAGTGGTCAGTCGGTTGGTGGCTGGGGTTCTTGATGTGGTGTTCGTGTTCGGGTCGTACACGTTGGGGCTTGCGGGGCTTGATCTGTTGACCAGCGCCTTTCTGGGCGTGTCGTTGCGCGCCGATCCGTCGGCTCCGGCGGCGTCGGTTGTGCTGGTCGGCTGGGCGTTCTGCTACACGTTCGGTTGTCTTGCGGTCGCCGGGCGTACGCCGGGGAAAGGCATCGTCGGGTTGCGGGTGGTACGGGCGGACGGCGGGACGCTGCCGACTGGGCGCGCGCTTGTGCGGGTGTGCGCCGTACCGTTGAGCATGGCGTTCTTCGGCGCGGGTTTCGTCCTCTCCGTCTTCCAGCGCGAGCATCGGGCGCTGCACGATCTGATCGCGGGGACCGCCGTCGTGTACGACTGGGGTGAGCGGCCGGCTGAGCTTCCCGGACCACTGTCCGACTTCCTCCGGCGCGCCAACGCGACCGGTACGCGCCGATGAGAGCCGGCACGCCGACTTCAGCCTCCGCGCTGATGAGAGTTGTTGCGCTGGTCTTGGGGCTCTTTCTTGCCGGGTGCACCATCACGACGCCGACCGAGTCCGAGGCGCCGTCCGTCGACCGCGGGGCGATGGCGGAGGACGAGGGTACGGCGGTGGACGCGGTGAGTGGGTTCTGGTCCAGGAACTTCACGCGGGCGTTCAACCAGCCGTATCAGAGTCCGCGGGTGGCGGGTGCGTACACCGGGACCGATGGGCCGACGTGTGGAGGTGAGCCGTCGGTTGCGTTCAACGCGTACTACTGCCGGCCTGGCGACTACCTCGCCTGGGACGAGGAGCTGATGGCCGCCGGCTACAGCCAGATCGGGGATGCGTGGGTGTACTTGATCATTGCCCACGAGTGGGGACACGCGATCCAGGCGCGGCTCAACGCCGAGCTCGTCTCGGTCGCCGCCGAACTGCAGGCGGACTGTCTGGCCGGGGCGGCTCTCCAGGGAGCCGCGCAGGACGGGGTGATCGCGATCGAGCCCGGTGACGCTCAGGAGCTCGCGCAGACGCTCGCGGCTGTGGCGGACGACTACCCATGGACCGACGTGAGCGACCACGGGAACGCCGAACAACGGACCGCATCGTTCAACACCGGCGTCCGCGGCGGCATCCCCGCCTGCATCACCTAAGCCACCGAGTCGCTGCTGGAGGTGGCGGGGAGTCAGGTGGGGAGTTTGTGGAGGAGGGTGGCGAGGGTGGTCAGTTGGTCTTCGGGGGTGGTGTCCATCGTCCAGACGACGTGGTCTATGCCGGCGGTGCGGAGGCGGTCGAGGTCCTCGAGGACCTGCTCCACGCCGCCGGTGAGGGGCGCTCGGTCGTCGGTCGAGGAATTCGTCACGGTGCCGTTCACCTTGACGATGATCGGGAGCGAGTCGTGGCCGGCCTTCTCCGCGGCCGACCGGAACAGCGCGACCGCGCCGTCGAACATCTCCCACGTCATCATGATCGGCAGCAGCCCGACCCCGAGGCGGCCGGCCCGTTCGATCGCGGCCGGCGCCATCGACCCGGCCAGCAGCCGGACGCCATCCGGCGACACAGGCTTCGGCCCGGCGTACGACGGTGCGATCCGGTAGAACCGGCCCTGATGCTCGACCGGGTCCGGTCCCCACACCGTGCGCATCGCGGTGATGTGCTCCCCCAGCCGTGGCCCACGCTGCGCCTCGGGTACGCCGGCCGCCTCGTACTCCTGGGCCATCCAGCCCACGCCCAGACCGGCGAGCAGCCGCCCACCGCTCAGCCGGTCCAAGGTCGCGAGCCGCCGGGCCAGCACGATCGGGCTGTGCAGCACCGCATCGATCACGCAGGTCCCGAGGGTGATCGACGTCGTCCGCGCGGCGACGTACGCGAGCGTGGTGACCGGGTCCCACACGCTGCCGTAGCTGTCCGGCAGCGGTACGGCGTCGCCGCCGCCGATCGGGGTCGCGCCGTCGACCGGGTTCATCAGCCGCTCGAACGTCCAGACCGACGCCAGCCCGATCCGCTCGGCCTCCGCGGCCACCTGACCGAGGCTCTCCGGGCTCACGTCCGGGCCACCGGTGGGCAGTGTCAGTCCGAGCTTCATCCCCTGGTCCTCCTTCGACGTCCGGGCCACCACTCAACCGGGCACGCCTTTCAAATCGCTTTCATCCCGCGTTCACCGGGACTCGAGGAGGGTCTTGAGGCGGCCGAGGTCCTTCTGGTTCGCGCGCCGGATGGCGGCCGACATCAGCGGCGCCGCGATCCCGGCGAAGCCCGACGGTTCCCCGCGGTTGCGCAAGGTCATGTGCGTGGACCGGTTGTCCGGCGCGGACCACCGGTAGCTCGTCTCCATCGGGAACGGTCCCTGCGCGGTCCGCATCACCAGCCGCTCCCCCTCGACGAACTCGACGACCTCGTAGGTGTAGGCGATCCGCCGCCCGAGGAAGTGGGCGACGAAGTCCAACCGCGAACCAGCCGCGACCGGTGGTTCGGTCCGCCACTCGACCGACTCGATGTTCGTGTACCACTCGGGCGCGTTCGACGGATCGGCGACGTACTCCGCCACCTCCCGCACCGGCCGGTCGATCACGATCTCGGTCAGGACGTCGACTGCCATGCGTGCCTCCCCTCACCCCGACAGTACGCCGTTTCGTGATCGGAGGTTGACCGTCTCGACGCCGTTCGCGGACTAGCCTGGAGACATGGCCACGTACGGGCACAGCCCTCGAGGCGATGTGGGGCTGGAGCAACTTCTCGACGAGTCGCCGGCGCCGCGGGCACGGATGTCCGCCGCCGCCGAGACCGCGCTGGTCTGCGGCCTCGGAGCGGTGCTCACGGCAACGTTCTCGATCCTGTTCGGCGTGTCCCTCGCCCTCGGCGCCCTCGCCGTCCTGGCCGGTCTGATCGGCCTCGTCAGCACCCACCGCGCCGACGTCGCCGGCAGCGCCTCAACGTTCTCGGACTCCTCCTCGCCCTGCTCGCCCTGGCCCTCCTCGGCATCCGGTACCTCGGCCTCGACACCGCCGTCGGCGATCCCCTCGTCCCCTGGCTCACCGATCAGCTCCACCACTGGAACACCAAGCTTCCGCAGCCCTGACGATCTCAGCGGAAGTCGCGAGAGGCCGTCCTGGCGGCCAGCGGGAGGCGTTGGAGGTGTTCGGCGGAGAGGTTGGTGACCTCGCCGGCGCGTTCGACGCGGCCGCGGATGATCAGGGCGCCGGCGGTGCGGGCGACGGTGGCGTGACGATGCCAGCAGCCGACGGTGACGACGATGTTGGCCATGCCGGTCTCGTCCTCGAGGTTCATGAAGGTGACCCCGGACGCGGTCGCCGGGCGCTGGCGATGGGTGACCACGCCGGCCACCCGGACCCGGGCGCCGTCGGGGGCCTCGCGCAACTGGGCGGCGGACAGGATGCCCTCGGCCCGGAGTTGGTCGCGGATGCGCTGCATCGGGTGGCTGGTGGTGGTGATCGAGGTCGACCACAGGTCGGCCATGTCGGACTCGATGTCGGTCATCCCGGGCAGGGTGGGCGGCGGCCCGGCGGCGGTGATACCGGCGAGCTGGCCGGGGCGTTCCTCGGCGGCCCGGCCGGCCTCCCACAACGCCTGCCGGCGGTCGAGGCCGAAGCAGTCGAAGGCGCCCGCGGTGGCCAGCGCCTCCACCTGCGCGGCGGTGATCCCGGTCCGGCGGACGAGGTCGGCCATCTCCGCGAACGGCCCGTTGCGCTCGCGCTCCTCGACGATCAGCTTCGCGCCCTTCTCGCCGACCGTCCGCACCTCCGACAACCCCAGCCGGACCGCGAACGCGCCGTCGCGGCGATGGGCGGTGGTGTCGAACGGCGCCTTCGGGTCGAACGCCCCGACCAGCGGCTGCGGGTCGACCAGACATCCCGGATCCCCCGTCGGCCCGGTGAGCTCCTGCCCGTCGACCAGTTGCTCGAGGCCCGCGTCGATGCCCGAGAGGTGCAGGTCGGGGCGGCGTACTTCCACGCCGTGGCGGCGGGCGTCGGCGACCAGGGACTGCGGTGAGTAGAACCCCATCGGCTGGGCCCGCAGCAGCGCGGCCAGGAACGCGGCCGGGTAGTGCAGCCGCAGCCACGTGCTGGAGTAGACCAGCAGGGCGAAGCTGATCGAGTGCGACTCGGCGAACCCGAAGTTCGCGAAGGCTTCGATCTTGTCGTAGATCTCGTCGGCCAGGTCGCCGGTGATGCCGTTGTCCGCCATCCCGGCGTACAGCTTGTCCTTCAGGGACGAGATCTTCTCGATCCCGCGTTTCGACCCCATCGCGCGCCGGAGCAGATCGGCCTCGTCGCCGTCGATCCCGCCGACCGCCATCGCCATCTGCATCAGCTGCTCCTGGAACAGCGGCACGCCCATGGTCCGCTCGAGCACCGGCCGGAGCTTCGGGTGCAGGTAGGTGACCGGCTCCTCGCCGGTCCGGCGGCGGATGTACGGATGGACCGCGCCACCCTGGATCGGACCGGGCCGGATCAGCGCGATCTCGGTGACCAGGTCGTAGAACCGCCGCGGTTTCAGCCGGGGCAGGGTCGCCATCTGCGCCCGCGACTCCACCTGGAACACACCGACCGAGTCCGCCCGGCACAGCTGGTCGTAGACGCCGGCCTCCTCCTTCGGGATCGTGTGCAGCAGCCACGACTCCCCCACGTGCTCGCGGACCAGATCCATGCAGTACTGCAGCGCGGCCAGCATCCCGAGACCGAGCAGGTCGAACTTCACCAGCCCCATCCAGGCGCAGTCGTCCTTGTCCCACTGCAGGACCGTGCGGTTCTCCATCCGGGCGTGCTCGATCGGCACCACCTCCCCCACCGGCCGCTCGGTCAGCACCATCCCGCCCGAGTGGATCCCCAGGTGCCGCGGGAACTTCAGCAGCCCGGTCGCCATCTCCACCACCCGCGGCGGGATGTCGTGCTCGGTCGAAGTGATCTCCGGGCTCCAGCCGTCCACCTGTTTCGACCACGCGTCCTGCTGACCGACCGAGTACCCCAGGGCCTTGGCCATGTCGCGGACGGCGGACTTCGGCCGGTAGCTGATCACGTTCGCGACCTGGGCGGCGTTCCGGCGGCCGTACTTCGCGTAGACGTGCTGGATCACCTCCTCCCGGCGGTCGGAGTCGAAGTCGACGTCGATGTCCGGCTCCTCCGTCCGGGTCGAGGCGAGGAAGCGCTCGAACGGCAGGTTGTAGAGGATGCTGTCGACCGCGGTGATGCCGAGCGCGTAGCAGACCGCCGAGTTCGCCGCGGAACCGCGGCCCTGGCAGAGGATGCCGTGGTCGTGCGCGAACTTCACGATGTCGTGGACGATCAGGAAATACCCCGGGAAGCCTTTCTCCTCGATGACGTCGAGCTCACGCTGCAGCCGCTCGTAGGCGTCCGGGCGCTCCGTGCGCGTCCCGTACCGCAGGGCGGCGCCCTCGAAGGTGAGGTGCCGCAGCCAGGACATCGGGTCGTGCCCGTCCGGCACGTCGCGCAGCGGCAGCTTCGGCTTCGCCCGGGCCAGGTCGAAGGACAGCTGGTCGGCCAGCGTGACCGAACGCGCCACCGCCCCCGGGAACCTCCGGAACCGGCCGGCCATCTCGGCCCCCAACCGCAGGAACGCCATCCCGGCCGGGGGCAGCCAGCCGTCCATCGAGTCCAGGTCGCGGCGGGCCCGGACGGCGGCGACCGCCGAGGCCAGCTTGCGCTGCGCCGGGGTCGCGTAGTGAACGTTGTTGGTGGCAACCACCGGGAGCCCGCGGTCGGCGGCCAGGCCGGCGAGCACCTGGTTCCGGGTCGAGTCGGCAGGCAGGTGGTGGTCGATCAGCTCGACCACCACCCGGTCCTTGCCGAACAGGCCGGTCAGCCGGTCGAGCTCCCGCCCGGCGGCGGCCGGACCGTCGGCGAACCCGCCGAGCTCCAGCGCCTGCCGGACCAGCCCCTTCCGGCACCCGGTCAGGATCAGCCAGCGGTCGCGACCACGCTCGGCGAGCTCCTCCAGCTCGTAGACCGGCTTGCCCTTCTCACCACCGGCCAACTGCGCCTCGGTGATCGCGCCCGCCAGCCGGTGATACCCCTCCTGTCCCTCCGCGAGCACCAGCAGGTGGCTGCCCTCCGGATCGGCCACGCCGTTCTGCGGGCCGGTCAGGCCGAGGGAGAGCTCCGCCCCGAACACCGTCGGCAACGAGTACGCCGCGGCCGCCTCGGCGAACCGGGCGGCGCCGTAGAACCCGTCGTGATCGGTCAGCGCCAGCGCGTGCAGCCCCTGCCGGACCGCGGCCTCGACCAGGTCCTCCGGCTGGGACGCGCCGTCCAGGAAGGAGAAGTTCGAGTGCACGTGGAGCTCGGCGTACGGCACCGCGTGCTCCGGCCGGCGGGCGGCGAGGGCCCGGGCAGGCACGTACGGACCGCGGTGCTGTGACCAGGCCGGGCTGTCGCCGCCGTCGGCCGTCACCGGACGGTCGCCGTGGCTGCCCGGGCGTGACCGGTTCGACAGTTTGCGCTCCAGCTCCGACCACTTGATCGGCGGATTGTTGTAGCCCATCGCACACACCTCCCATCGACCACAAGACTAGAACATGTGTTCGAAGTAGCGCTAATCTGAGGTCATGCTTGGGCGGTTCACGGTGCGGCCTCTCGACGACGGATCGGGCAGATTCGGCGTCTGGGACGGCGCGGTCAACGGGTGGCGGGCAACAGACATCGACGACGAGACGGAGGCACACCGGACAGCCAGCGATCTCGACGTCCAGTACGACGCCCACGGCCCGCGGCCGGCCGACGCCGTCCGGAAGGTGGACCCGGCCCAGCCGGTCCAGCGGGCGCAGTGGCACAACGGCGAGCTCGACGTCTGGATCCGGGACAACGGCGAGTGGCTCGGCCGCGTCCGCGACCAGGACGGCCGGATCTCCTGGATCCCGGGCGCGGACCTGCGCCCGCTGTAGGAACCGCCGGAGAACCGGTAGGTCACCGCTGGACCCAGGCGCCCGCGGGCTCAGGCGCCAGCGGGCCCAGGCGCCGATCAGTCGCCGGTCAGTCGCCGTTGGAGATGTGGATGGTGATCAGGGAGCCCTCCGGGGCGCCCTCGCGGAATCTCGGGTCGGTGTAGGCGACGGTGCCCTCGTTCTCCGCGGAGCGGACCCGGTCCTCGGCGACGACGACGTCGAACCCGGCCTGCCGCAGCCGGTCCTCGGCGTCGTCGGGGTTCATCCCGTTCACCGGCGGGATGTCCTTGCGGGCGCCGTCCCCGGCCACGACCGGCCGGGGCGCCACGAAGCGGCGCAGCGGCATCCCCTTGAGGGCACCCTCCATCGCGGTCTGCCAGAGCGGGCCGGCGGTGCCGGAGCCGGTCGGGTCGGAGATGTCCCGGCCGTCCAGGGTGTGCCGGTACATCAGGTTCGTGTACGGCAGGTTCGCGTCGGCCACCACGGCAGCGGCGGCCAGGTTCGGCGCGTAGCCGGCGTACCAGACGGCCTTGTTGTCCTGGATCGTGCCGGTCTTGCCGGCCAGGTCCCAGTTGCCGAAGTTCAGCCGGCCGCCGGTGCCGCCGGGCTCCATCACCGCGCTGAGGACCCGGTTCACGCCGTCCGCGACCTCGGGCTTGAGCGCCTGCTTGCACTCGATGCCCGGGGTCTCGATCGGCCGCCGCGACTTGTCCTGGACCGCCGTCACCAGCAGCGGCTTGCAGTACTTGCCGCGGGCCGCGAAGGTCGCGTACGCGTTCGACAGCATCAGCGGTGTCACGTAGCCGACGCCCAGCGTCATCGAGATCACCTGGTCGAGCGGCTCCATCGTCTGCCCGTTGTACATCCCCAGCGACTGGGCGATCTTCGCGATCGGGCACAGGCCGACGCGCTGGGACAACTGGAGGAAGTACGTGTTGGTCGAGTAGCGGGTCGCCTCGACCATGGTGAGGTTGCCGCCCTGGGTGGAGTTCTGCGGCGTGTAGTCCGGGTCCCTGGTCCAGCCCGTGCAGGTCTTGAACCGCTTGCCGCTGAGGTTGATCTGCTGCGGCGAGTTGATCCGGTAGTCCAGCGGGACGCCCCGCGAGATCGCGGCCGCTACCGTGAACGCCTTCATCGTCGAGCCGTTCTGGAACCCGCCGAACCCACCGGCGTACGACTTCTCCACGTTGTAGTTGTACGCCGTCTGGAACGACCCGCGCCCGTACTCGCGGCTCTGCACCATCGCCTTCACCAGACCGGTGCCCGGCTCGACCACGGTGATCGCCGCGACCGCGCTGTCGGTCCGCTTGGTGTGCTCGTCGATCGAGGCCTGCGCGGCCTTCTGGATCCGCCGGTCGAGTGACGTGGTCACGGTCAGGCCGCCGGTCTTGAGGTAGTGCTCCCGGTCCTTGACCGTCCGCCCGAGCGCCGGGTTCTGCAGCAGCTTCGAGACGACGTACTCGCAGTAGAAGGGGTACTTCGAGCTCGCGCAGCCGTTGGGGACCTTGAGGACCCTGGCCGGGTCGATCACCGGGGTCTTCAGCGCGGTGTTCGCCTGGTGCACCGAGATGACCTTCAGCTCGAGCATCCGGCGGATCACCACGTCGCGGCGGGCCTTGGCCCGGGCCATGTTGTTGGTCGGGTCGTACCCGGTCGGGTTCTTCACCAGGCCGGCCAGCAGCGCGGCCTGCGGGAGGGTGAGGTTCTTGGCGGTGGTCCGGAAGTAGTGCTGCGCGGCGGCCTGGACGCCGTACGCGCCGTCGCCGAAGTTGACCACGTTCAGGTACCGCTCGAGGATCTCGTCCTTGGAGTACTCGCTCTCGACCGCGATCGCGTACCGCAGCTCGGTCAGCTTGCGCTCGTACGTCACCGCGGTCGCCTTGTGCCGCTCCTCGGCGGTCTTGGCCTTCTCGACCAGGCTGAGCTTCACGTACTGCTGGGTGATGCTCGACCCGCCCTGCTGGACGTCGCCCGCGGTCTGGTTGCGCAGCATCGCCCGCAGCGTGCCCTTGAGGTCGAGGGCGCCGTGCTCGTAGAAGCGGGAGTCCTCGATCGCCACGATCGCCTTGCGCATGATCGGGTTGATGTAGCTCAGCGACACCGGCACCCGGTTCTGCTCGTAGAGCGTGGCGATCAGCGTGCCGTCCGCGGCCAGGATCCGGCTGCGGACGGCCACCGGCTCGATCTCCAGCTCGCGCGGCAGCGTCTGCACGGTCTCCACGACCTTCTCGCTGCCGACACCGGCCAGGCCGGCGAACGGGATCGCGAGCCCGGCCGCCAGCGCACCCGACATGACGCTCACGGCGAGAAAGGTCACCAGTGCGCGTGCTTTGTTGCGACCGCCCCTGTCGGTACGCATACCTCAAGGTTAGAGGGGCTCGGCTCCTCGGGCCAGGCCACCGGCGATTGCCTCGATCAACCGGGGGCGCAGCTCGGCCGCGCTGATGACCGCATCCACCGAGCCGACCTCGACGGCCCGCTGGATGCTGTGCACCCGGTCGAACCCGGTCGCGACCTCGCCCAGCTTCTCCGCGCGGACGGCGGTCCGGACCTCGGCCAGCTCGGTCGCCAGCGCGGCCCGCTCGGCGCCGCTCGCCTCCCGGACGCGCTCGGCCAGCGACGCCACCCGCGGGTCGGACGCGGTCCGCGCGTCCACCTCGCCGGCGAAAACCACGGCCGCCGCGGGCGCGCCGCCGATCACGGACGCGAACGAGCCCTCGACCGCGAGCACCGTCATCGACGGGTTGAGCGCCTTGGAGAACACCACGAACGCGCCGCCGTGGTACCGCGACACCACGCAGAACACGATCGGGCCCCGGAAGTTCACGATCGCGCGGCCGATCTCGGCGCCGTACTCGAGTTGCAGGTTGCGCATCGAGTCGGGCGAGCCGTCGAAGCCGGACAGGTTGGCCAGCACGACCAGCGGCCGGTTCCCGCTGGCCGCGTTGATCGCCCGGGCCGCCTTCTTCGACGACCGCGGGAACAGCGTGCCGGCGGTGTAGGTGTCCGGGCCGTCGGTGGGCGGGAAGCCGCGGCGCGGCACCGAGCGGGACTCGATCCCGAGCAGGCAGACCGGGTAGCCGCCGAGCCGCGCGTCCTGCACGACCGCGGTGTCCGCGTCGGCCATCCCGGCCCAGCGCTCCAGCACCGGATGGTCCTGGTCGGTGACGGCCCGCATCAGCGTGCGGATGTCGAACGCCTTCTTGCGTTCCGGGTTCGTCTCCGCCGAGAAGATCTCGCCGACGGTGCGGAAGTCGCTGCCCGCGACGGTGTGCGGGTACGTCGTCACGTCGCGGTCCACCGGGTCCGACGTCTCGGCCCGCCGCGGCCCGCGCTCGCCGGGAACGACGTACGTGTGGTCGTAGTGGGCCATCAGCACGTCCCGGGCACCCTTGAGGTCGGGCGCCCAGTACTGCGCCTGGCCGTTCGGGCCCATCACCCGGTCGTAGCCGCCGATGCCGAAGTTGTCCTCCGCGGACACCCCGCCGGAGAAGTCCAGCGACTGCTTGCCGGTGAGCACCATCGCGCTGTCCGGGGTCATCACCAGGATGCCCTTGGTGTGCATCAGCATGGTGGCCTCGGCGTTCCAGTACGGCTGCGCGCCGACGTTGATGCCGGCCACCACGATGTTGATCTCGCCGCCGTCCTGGGTGAACTCGACGATCCGCTTCAGCGCCTTCGCCACCCAGTCCATGTTCTCGGTGCCGGAGTCCATCGAGATCCGGGCACCGGCGGACAGCGAGTACCACTCGACCGGCACCCGCATCCGCTCGGCCAGGTCGAGCGCCGCGATGATCCGCGAGCACTCCGCCTCCGCGACCGCGCCGAGCGCCTTGGTCGGGTCGCCGCTGAGCACCACCCGGGTGACGCCCTCTGGATGCCGCGTGGTCGGCGTGGTCACCACACCGGCGATCAGCCCGGCCTTGTTCAGCCCGCGCGGACGCTCGGCCGGCATCAGCGTGCCCGTGTCGTCCAGGTCGTACTCCGTCCACGTGCCACCCGGCCCGGCCACCATGCCGGCGACCTCGTACGGGTACACGGTGTTGCGGCGGCGGGACCGCTGCACCTTCTGCGCGTAGTCGTCGAGCGGCTTCAGCCGCTCGGTCGGTGGCTGCTCGACCGACGTGACCACACCGGCGCCGTGCTGGTAGTAGAACCGCGCGGCCAGCGTGTTGACCGAGCCGTCCGGGGTGGCGACCGAGCCCTGGACGAGGACCTCCTCGATCCCGGCGCCGGCGGTCATCGGCGCGATGTTGCGGCGCAGGGCGGTGAGCTCGTCGACCTGGGCGTCGATCTGCGGCCAGATGTGCACCCAGACGTGGTTCATGTCCAGCTTGGCGCCGGCCGCGCCGCGCTCGGTGCGGGCCCGGCGGATCGCCTCCAGGCAGTTCGCGATAGCCCGCTCCGCGTGCGGCAGCGAGGTGACCTGCCCGTCCTCGTCCCGGACCACCGCGAACTGGCGGACCTGGGCGAGCGCGACCAGCCGCTGGTCGGCTTCGTTGTCGCGGGCGACACAGTGGTAGAGCAGCACGTCCTCGGGCCCGTCCAGCCGGGTGATCCGGAAGTCGTGCAGCCGCCACAGCGTCAGCCGCCGGCCGACCATTGGGTGCACGCCGCGGACGTTGTCGTCCTCGGTCATCGAACCGGCGGCCGGGCGGTACGTGAAGTACCAGACCGGGTGGCCCTCACCCGGGGCGATCGCGACCGACAGGCGCCGTACCTGGTGGGAGACCGGGAGGGCGGCGACCAGGTCGCGCAGGTGGTCGGACGCCTCCTGCTGTCCCTGCGGGATGTCCGGGCCGTACAGGTACAGCTCGGCGACGACCTCGTGCCCGGCCGGGCGGGCGTCCACCTGGGCCGTCAGCGCCTGGACCAGCCCGCTATCGGGGTCGGCCAGCTCGGCGACCGTGCCGACCGTGGTGACGAGGTGGCTCAGCCGGTCGTCGATCGAGTAGTCGGCGGTCACGAACGGCCGTCCCTCGACCGCGAACTCCCGCAGGTCGTGCAGCTCGTACTCGCGGTAATGCCGGCGGACGAGCACCTCGAGCATCGGCTCCTGCTCGCTCCAGCCGTGCTCGAGCCGCTGCGCGAGGAACCGGACGATCGGCTCCGGGATGGACGCCAGCGCGTCGATCCGCTCCTTGCGGTTCGGCGCCGACGGGTCTGCGGCGAGCGCGGCGACCTCGTCGCTGACCCCGGCCAGCACCGAGGCCCGCTCCGCGTCCACGAGCGGCTGGTCGTACCAGCGGAACCGGACGCTCCGGGCCAGGTCGCCGATCACCGGGAAGCGCAGCTGGGTGGCCACGACCAGGCGGTCGAGCAGGTCGTGCGCGCTCTCGTCCAGGGCGGCGGCCGGTCGCGGCTCGGCGATCCAGCGCTGCAGCACCGAGGTCACCAGCAGCACGTCCGGCGTGGACCGCTGCTGGGCGAGGAAGACCCGGAAGACCGCTTCCTCCAGCTCGGTACTGCGCTCGAAGTCGGTCACCCCGTAGTGGCCGAGCACCCGGGCGAGCCGGGTCCGGAACTCGGTCGGCAGGCCGCCGCGTTCGGGGTCCAGGCTCTGCAGGTAGGTGTGGAAGTGCTCGCGCGGGCTGTGCACCCGGTTCTCGGTGCTGATCTCCTCACCGGCCGGCCGGTTGCGGCTCAGCTCGGCGAAGTCCGCGAACACCTGCAGCAGGTCGATCTCGGCCGGCACCGGCGGCTCCGGCAGCTCGGACCGCGCGGCCAGGTAGTCGGCCAGCATGCCGCCCTCGTCCTGCGGGTCGATGTCGAACCCGAGCAGCATGCTGCGCAAGTCGTCCAGCCCTCGCTCGACCCGCTCGGCCGCGGACTTCTCCCCCGACCCGTTCGGCAGGTCCAGCTGTACGCCGTTGTCCACCGGAGCGGCCTCCTCCGCAACGGCCTCGTCGTCGACCGGCTCGAGCCGGACCAGCGGCGCACCGGTCTCCACCTGGCTGCCGGTGGCGACCAGCAACTCCTTCACGGTGGCCTTGAACGGCGCGTTCAGCACCGTCTCCATCTTCATGCTCTCCAGCACGAGCACGGGCGCACCGGACTCGACCACGCTGCCCGGCTGGACCGGCGTCGCGACCACGAGCGCCGGCGCGGGCGAACGCAGTACGCCGCCCTCGTCGCGGCTCACGCGATGGGTGACTCCGTCGACCTCGACCAGGTGCACCGGGCCGTGGGTCGCGGTGACCAGGCGGAACCGCTGCCCGCCGACGACCAGCCGGCCGGTGTAGGAGTCCAGCCGCTCCAGCTCGGCGTCCACGACCTTGAACTCGGTGCCGTTGCCGACGCCGACCCGGAACCGGTCCGGGCCGATCCGGGCGACCGTGACCCGGTAGCCGACGCCGCGGAGCTTGAGGTCGATCGCCCGGCCGACCTCGTGCTGCACCTGCGGCCGGCCGCCGTGCGCGGTCTCCAGGAGCCGGGTCCGCTCGACCTGCTCGGCGTCCTCGTAGCCCTCGATCGCGGCCGCGACCAGCGCGACGCCGGAGTGCCGGTGCGAGACCAGCCGGCCCTCGCCGCGGACCCGGTCGATCCAGCCGGTGTCCGCGCTGCCGTCGATCACCTCGGGCTGGTCGAGCAGCTCGAGGATGAAGCTCTTGTTCGTCGTCCCGCCCTCGATCAGCACGGTGGTCGCGGCGACCGCCCGGCGCAGCCGCGCGAGCGCCTCGTCGCGGGTCCGGCCGTAGGCGATGATCTTCGCGATCATCGAGTCGAAGTCGGCGGGGATGCTGTCGCCCGCGCTGACGCCGGTGTCGACCCGGACGCCCGGGCCGGCCGGCAGGTCCAGGACGGCGATCCGCCCCGGCGACGGCGCGAAGTCGCGGTCCGGGTCCTCGGCGTTCAGCCGGGCCTCGACCGCGTGGCCGGTCTCGGCCGGCTTGCCGCCTTCCAGCCGGCCGCCGGCGGCGACGTGCAACTGGGCCTTCACCAGGTCGAAGTCGGTGGTCAGCTCGGTGATCGGGTGCTCGACCTGCAGCCGGGTGTTCACCTCGAGGAAGGCGAACGCCTTGTCGCCCGGGTGGTACAGGAACTCGACGGTCGCGGCGCCGCGGTAGCCGACCGCCAGGGCCAGCCGCTCGGCCGACGCCTTCAGGTCCTCGACCTGGGACGCGGACAGCAGCGGCGAGGCGGACTCCTCGATCACCTTCTGGTTGCGTCGCTGCACCGAGCAGTCCCGGACGCCGAGCGCCCAGGCCGTGCCCTGCCCGTCCGCGATCACCTGCACCTCGACGTGCCGCGCGCCGGTCACCAGACGCTCCAGGAACACCACGCCGCTGCCGAACGCACGGGCCGCCTCGTCGCTGGTCCGCGCGTACGCGTCCGTCAGCTCCTCGGCCGACCGGATCACCCGGATCCCGCGGCCGCCACCGCCCGCGGTGGCCTTCAGCATCAGCGGATAGCCGATCGACGCCGCCGACTCCAGCGCCGCCTCGAGCGACTCGACCGCGCCACGGCTCCACGGCGCGACCGGTACGCCGACCTCCTCGGCGATCAGCTTGGACCCGATCTTGTCGCCCAGCTTGCGCATCGCCTCCGGCGGCGGACCGATGAACGTGATTCCGAGCCGCTCGCACAGCTCCGCGAACGCGGGATCCTCGGCGACGAAGCCCCAGCCGACCCAGGCGGCGTCCGCGCCGGTCTCGCGCAGGGCGCGCTCGAGCACCTCGAGGTCCAGGTACGGCCGGGCGGACGCCGGTCCGAGCGGGTAGGTGAGGTCGGCCTCGCGGACGAACGTCGCGGTCCTCTCACCCTCCGTGTACAGCGCGATCGTCTCGATCGGCTCACCGCCCTCGGCGTTGAGCTCCCGAACCGCGTTGATCAGCCGCATCGCGGCCTCGCCCCGGTTCACCACTGCGATACGCTTGAACATCGACCGCCTCCGTGTCTCACCCTGCGTTGCGCGGCTGGGATCGCCTGCCGCGCGCACAGGTTTTCAGCCCGGAAGGCCTACCGTCGAGTCGGCCCCCTCTTCGGCGGCAATGTCACGCGTGGTAGTCAGTCCAGGAGCGCCTTCGTCGCGGGTACGACGTCGTGGGCGAACCGGCCGAGCTGGGTCAGGTCGTGCTGCTCCGGCCAGAAGACGAACGTCCGGAACGGCTGCTCGGTGGCCAGCCGGGCGAAGAACGCGGCCCACTGGTCCGGCGTACCGCGGACCGGGGCGTCGCCCCGGGTGGTGTCGGTGTCGCCGGGGACGTCGGTGATCGTGCCGACGATCTGCGCGATCCGGCGGACGTCGGCCGGATCCCGGCCGGCCGCGGTGGCAGCCTCGTCGATGATCGCGTTCGCTCCGGCCCACTCCTCGTACGGCAGGTACTGCGGGATCGGGGCCGCCCACCCGTCGGCCAGCCGGCCGGTGAGCCGCATCGACCTCGGCCCGACCGAGCCGACCCAGATCGCGATGTCGTGCACCGGCAGCGGGCCGGGACGCACGTTCACCGGATAGTACTTGCCGTCGGCAACCACGCGGCCGGGCTCGGTCCACAGCCGCCGCAGGAGCGGGATGGCTTCGGCGAGCGCCTCGAGCGACTCCCCCGGCGTACGGTCCGGGCCGCCGATGCCGGTGATGCCGCGCGGGATCCCGCCGGCCCCGAGCCCGAGCTCGAACCGCCCGCCGGACAGGACGTCGAGCGCCGCGGCGGCCTGCGCGAGCATGCCCGGCGGCCGGAGCGGTAGCGGCGCCACGTCGGGGAAGAACCGCAGCCGCTCGGTCCGGGCCAGCAGATCGCCGATCAGCGTCATCGCGTCGAGCTGGCTGGGCGCGTACGGATGGTCCTGGACGGCGACCAGGTCGAGACCACCCTCGTCCGCCGCCGCGACCAACTCCCGGTGCAGGCCGACCTCGGCGGTCGGCGTCACCTGTACTCCGAATTCGACCATGCCGTCAGCATGTCAGTTCAAGAACACTTGAGCTCAACGAAGACTGTCACCGGATGAGGCCGAAGGTGGTGAAGAACCACAACGACGACGTGAGCCAGAGGCAGACCAGTCCGGTGAAGACCGCGCCGCCGACCGCGGGCAACAGCCAGCGCGGCAGGTCGTTCCGGCTCAGCGTCAGCATCTTGGCGGCGAACGCTCCGTAGAAGAAGCAGCCGAGCAACGAGTGCACGAGCACCCGCGGCTCGTCGTACTGGAATCCCAACGCGTACAGGCAATGCGCAACGACCGGCAGCGTCACCGCGACCGCGGCCCGCCCCGACCACCGATGCACCGGGCCGATCCACCTCCGCCCGGCCAACGGCCCGAGCTGCCCGAACAACGCGAGCGCCGAGACCAGTTGTACGACGGCCAGCACCAGCGCGACCGTGGTCAGCCAGGCCTTCACCGCCTGCGGACTGGAGAAGCCGGCCAGGTTGACGGCGACTCCGGTCGGCTCGTGCAGCCGGCCGTAGACGCCGAGCGCCACGGCGACCGCCGCGCCGACCGACAACGGGATCACGGCTCTGCCCGCGGCCCGGACCGGCCCGGTCGTCGTCACGGTCATCGGCCCGGTCGTCGGCCCGGTCTTCGTCTTGGTCGTCGTCTTGGTCGGCCTCATGGTTGGCCTCAGAACGTCTCGTCGCCGGTGATCGACCTGGCCGTGACCGCCGTGCCGCCGACGGTCGCCGTACCGCTGGCGGGGTCGAGGGCGGGCGCCGGGCCCGGGGTGCCGTCGTTGTCGACGCCGACCTGGCTGCCGTCGGGCAGGACGATCCAGCCGATGGTGCCGCGGGACGTGCGGCCGCGGTACAGGCCGGCGGGCGGGGCCGCCTGGTCGATCGTGAAGGACAGTGGGCGGCCGCGCACGGTGAGCGAGCCGGTGACGGCGTCGGCAGCGACCGTGGCCGCCAGCCGGTCGCCGCGTTTGGAGCGCAAGGCGAGCCGGCCGGCGTCCTGCGTTCCGGTGAACCAGGCTTCGACGCGGCGGCCGTCGCAGACGTACGCCACCGCCCGGCCGCCTTTCACCGCCACCGCGAGGGTGGCTTCGCGTCCCGTCGTCCGGCCGGTGAACACCCCGACGAGCTGCCGGGTCGGGATTGCCGAAGGAGTCGGAGTGGCGTCCGGTGAGGGCGTCGGGGTGGTGGCGGGGGCTGAGGTCGGGCCTGAGGTTGGGGCTGAGGTCGGGGCGGTGCCGGGCGCGGCCAAGGTGCCGGTCTGGGTGCTGCTCACGACCAGTAGCGCCACCAGGCCGACGGCGGCGACTGCGAGCGTGACCAGCGGACTGCGTTGCCCCATGGCTCCCCCTTACCCTGCGACCGAGAATCCACGCGCGCTCCCGCCGCGGTCAACTCCTGGGCAAACGCCGAGCGACGCCGGCCGCGGCGCGCTAGATTCGGCAGGGTGACGCACACGCATCGGCTGGATCTCGACGACGCCACGCTGCGCGAGTGGGACGCGACCGTCGTCGGTGTCGACCCCGAGCGCGGCATCGTGCTCGACCGGTCCGCGTTCTACCCCGGCGGTGGCGGTCAGCCGCCGGACCACGGCGTACTGCTCTGGGGCGGGGTGCGGACGCGCATCCTCGGCACGGCCAAGGGCGACGACCTGTACCTGGTGCCGCACGAGGAGGATCCGGTGCCGCCGGTCGGCACGGCGGTCCGCGGCGCGCTCGACGACGAGCGCCGGACGGACCTGATGCGGACGCACTCCGGTCTGCACGTGCTCACCGGTGTGGTCTTCCGCGACTTCGGTGCGCTGGTCACCGGCGGGAACATGGAGCCGCTGACCGCCCGGATGGACTTCGACCTGGCCGAGGTGCCGCCGGACTTCAAGGACCGGGTCGCCGAGGCGGTGAACGCGGAGATCCGCACCGACCGCCGGATCACGGTGAGCAACCTGCCGCGGGCGGAGGCGTTCGCGATCCCGGACATCATCCGGACCGCCACCAACCTGCTGCCGCCGGACATCGAGGTCGTCCGGATCGTCGACATCGACGGCCTGGACACCCAGGCCGACGGCGGCACACATGTCGCGTCCACGGCGATGATCGGCCGGATGGAGGTCGTGAAGATGGAGAGCAAGGGCCGCGGCTTCCGCCGGCTCCGGGTGCGGATCGTCTGACCCCTTCGCGGGAAAGACTGCCGTCTGGAGAGGGGAGGCACTGATGGGTGCGTTGGCAGAACAGCTTCGGGGCGCGGTGCGGGGGCCGGTGTTCGGGCCGGAGGACGAGGGTTTCGCGGCGGAGGTGTCGGGGTTCAACCTCGCCGTCCGGCACACGCCCGAGGTGGCCGTCGGGATCACGTCCGAGGCGGACGCCGCCGCGGTCGTGCGGGCCGCGGCCGACAGCGGTACGCCGGTCCGCGTGCTGGCGACCGGGCACGGTTCGGCCCGCGCGATCGAGGACGGCGTACTGGTCACCACCTCGCGGATGGCGAACGTGACCATCGACGGCCGGATCGCGCGCATCGAGGCGGGCTGCCGCTGGGCCGAGGTGGTCGCGGCCGCGGCCGAGCACGGGCTGGCGCCGATCACCGGAGCCTCCGACGCGGTCGGCTGCATCGGCTACACCCTCGGCGGCGGCCTCGGCCCGCTGTCGCGGACGTACGGCGTCTCCTCCGACTGGGTCCGCGGATTCCGGGTCGTCACCGGCGCCGGTGAGGTCGTGACCGCGACCGCCGACGAGAATCCGGACCTCTTCTGGGCGCTGCGCGGCGGCAAGGGTGGCCTCGGCCTGGTCACCTCGATGGACTTCGAGCTGGTCGAGCTCACCTCGTTGTACGGCGGCTCGCTGTTCTTCGGCCCCGAGGACGTCGAGTCGGTGCTCACCACCTGGCTCGAGTGGACCACGTCGGTCCCCGAGACGGTGAACTCCTCGGTCGCGATCCTCCGGCTGCCGCCGCTGGACGCGATCCCCGAGCCGATCCGCGGCAAGACCACGCTGACCGTGCGCTACGCGTTCGTCGGCGACCCGGCCGAGGGCGAGCGGCTGTTCCAGCCGGTCCGGGACGCCGGTACGCCGATTCTCGGCGGCGTCGGCGAGATGCCGGCGAGCGACATCGCGCTGATCCACAACGACCCCAAGGACCCGGTGCCGGCCTGGGACCGCGGGGCGCTGCTGACCGAGGTCGACGCCGAGTTCGCGGCGACGTTCGTCGACGTCGCCGGACCGGACCGTCAGTTGCCGCTGGTCGCGATCGAGATCCGGCACCTCGGTGGCGCGATCCACCGCGACGTACCGGCGGGCAGCGCGGTCGGCGGGCGCGGGGCGGCGTACAGCCTGGTGATCATCGGCGTGCCCGACCCGACGCTGTTCGCGGACGTCCTGCCGGGCGCGGCCAACGGCGTACTCGGGCCGCTCGGCCGCTGGATCTCCCCCGAGATGACCGTCAACTTCGCCGGCGCGCTCTCGGTGCCCGGGGTCTACGAGGCGTGCTGGCCGGCCGACACCCTGACCCGCCTGACCGAGATCCGCACGGCGTACGACCCGGACAACCTGTTCCCGTACGGTCCGCCGCGCTAGTCGCGCCAGGAGTGCTGCGGTTCGTAGCCGAGGAGGTTGCGGGCCTTGTCGATGGACAGCAGCGTCTCGTTCGGGCCGAACGGCCGCTTCACCGGGACGCCCGGGAAGACCTCGGCCAGGAGCTCCTCGTTCGGCCGGGTCATCACCGTGTCGGCGTTGGCGATGATGAACACGTCCGTGCCGGTGACGTCGTACTCGAGGGCCTTGCGGACCGCCTGGGCGCCGTCACGCGCGTCGATGTAGCCCCACAGGTTCCACTTGCGGAGCCGGGCGTCGGCGTCGAACGACGGGAAGTTCGCGTAGTCCTCGGGGTACATCACGTTGGAGAACCGCAGGCCGATCAGCTTCAGGTCCGGATGCCACCGGACCAGTTGCCGGGCCAGCTCCTCCTCCAGCGTCTTCACCAGTGAGTACGTGCTGTTCGGCCGCGGCGGGTACTCCTCGTCCACCGGCACGTACGGCGGGAACTCGTCGAACGGCAACCCGAGCACGGTCTCGCTCGACGCCCAGACGAGGTTGCGCACACCGGCCCGGACGGCCGCCGAGAACACGTTGTACGTGGCCACCATGTTGTTCTCGAAGGTCGCCGCGTTCGGCCGCAGCCCCGGCGCCGGGATCGCGGCCAGGTGGACGACCGCGTCGACGCCGTCGTGCCGGTCGTCGATCCCCGCGATCGCCTCGTAGGTCTGGCCGAAATCGGTCAGGTCGACCCGGGATGCCGTCACCCCGGTCCGTGCCGGCGGAGCCTGGTCGAGGGCCACCACGTCCCAGCCGTGGTCCTGCAGGTGATCGACCACCGCCCGGCCGAGTTTCCCGCTGCTTCCGGTGACCGCTACCCGTGGCATCCGCACTCCTTCTCGAGCTCCTGATCCTGATGATTCCACGGGCGGCCGGCGGTGTCGGCGGGTAACCGACGGGTGGACTAGGCTCGGTGGGATGAGGCTTGCTGGGCGGATGGGGCGGCTGGGGACCGAGTCTGCGTTCGAGGTGCTGGCGAAGGCCAAGGCGCTGGCCGCGAGCGGCCGCGAGGTCGTGCACCTGGAGATCGGCGAGCCGGACTTCGACACTCCGGCCCACGTCGCGGCGGCCGCGCAGCAGGCCATCGACAAGGGTCACACGCACTACGTGCCGGCGCCCGGCATCCCCGAGTTGCGGACCGCGGTCACCGACTTCCTCGAACGCACCGGCCGGCTGCGGACGACGCCCGACCAGGTGGTCGTGACGCCCGGTGCCAAGCCGATCATGTTCTTCACGATCATGGCGCTGTGCGAGGAGGGCGACGAGGTCCTCTACCCCGACCCCGGCTTCCCGATGTACGCGTCGATCGCCGCGTTCGCCGGGGCGACACCGGTCCCGGTGCCGCTGCGCGAGGAGAACGGCTTCGTCATCGACCCCGACGAGCTCGCGTCGCTGATCACCCCGCGGACCAAGCTGCTCATCCTCAACTCCCCGCACAACCCGTGCGGCAGCGCGTCCACGCCGGAGCAGCTCGCGGCGATCGCCGAGCTCGCGGTCCGGCACGACCTCGTCGTGCTCAGCGACGAGGTCTACTGGGCGCTGCGGTACGACGGTGACGGTTCCGGGGCGCACCACAGCGTGCTCGACCTCGACGGGATGGCGGACCGGACGATCCTGCTCGACGGCTGGTCGAAGACGTTCGCGATGACCGGCTGGCGGCTCGGTTTCGGCGTGTTCCCGCAGCCGCTGGTCGAGCCGATCACCCGGCTGGTGATCAACTCGGTCTCGTGTACGTCGGCCTTCAGCCAGTACGCCGCGATCGCCGCCCTCGAAGGCCCGTGGGACGACGTGGACACCATGGTCGAGGCGTTCCGCGAGCGCCGCGAGGTGATCGTCTCCGGCCTGAACGCCGTACCAGGGGTGTCGTGTGTGGAGCCGGACGGCGCGTTCTACGCCTTCCCGAACATCACCGGAACCGGCCTGTCCGCGGCCACGCTGGCCGACCGCCTGCTCGAGGAGGCCGGCGTCGCCTGCCTGCCGGGGACGGCGTTCGGCGAGTACGGCGAGGGCCACCTGCGGTTCTCGTACGCGAACTCGGTCGAGAACATCCGGCGTGCCCTGTCCGCCTTCCGGGACCTGACGTCGTAGCGAGGGCCGGCATGAAACCGTTCGCATCCTCGGCCGACCTGTCGGCGAAGACCGAGACGCTCGAGATCCTCGCCGACGGGGTGTACGCGCTGACCGCCGAGGGCGATCCGAACGTCGGGGCGATCGAGGCCGAGGACTTCCTGATCGCGTTCGAGGCCAGGGCCACCCCAGTCGCCGCCCGCGCCTGGCTGGACAAGCTCCGCGAGCACACCACCAAACCCGTGCGCTACCTGGTGCTCAGCCACTACCACGCGGTCCGGGTGCTCGGCGCGTCCGCGTTCGGCGCCGACGTGATCATCACCCACGACACCACCCGTGCGCTGATCGAGGAGCGCGGCCGGGAGGACTGGGAGAGCGAGTTCGGCCGGATGCCGCGGCTGTTCACCGAGCCCGGCTCGATCCCCGGACTGACCCGGCCGGACGTGACGTTCTCCGACCGGCTCACCATCGACCTCGGCGGCGACCGCGGTGAGCTCGTCCTGCAGTACTGCGGCCGCGGCCACACCGCCGGAGACATCGTCGCCTGGTTGCCCAAGCAGCGCGTGCTGTTCGCCGGTGACCTGGTCGAGGCCCAGGCCGCGCTGTACACCGGGGACGCGTTCCACACCGACTGGTCGACGTCGACGCTGGACCGGGTGAAGGAGTTCGGGGCCGAGATCCTCGTCGGCGGCCGCGGCGCGGTGCCGCGGGGACGCGAGGCGGTGCATGCGGCGATCGAGCAGACCAGGAACTTCCTGCTCGTGCTGCGGGAGGAGGTCGGCGCCGTGCACGCGCGCGGTGGGACGGTGGCCGAGGCGTTCCGGGCCGCGCACGACGCGCTCGCCCCGCAGTACGGTCGCTGGCCGATCTTCGAGCACTGCCTGCCGTTCGACGTACAGCGGTTGTGGGACGAGTTGGACGGCATCGACTGGCCGCGGATCTGGACCGCCGAGCGGGATCGCGAGGTCTGGGACAGCCTTGCCTGACGGCGGCGCGGTCGCGGTGATCGGCAACGGACCGGTCGGGCAGACCACCGCGTTGCTGCTGGCCCGCTGGGGCGTCCCGGTGATCCTGCTCGACCGGCGACCGGCCCGGGACGTCGTCGGCTCGAAGTCGATCTGCCAGCAGCGGGACGTCCTCGACATCTGGGCGTCGGTCGGTGCGGACCGGATCGCCCGCGAAGGGCTGGCGTGGACGACCGCGCGGACGTTCTACCGCGACCGCGAGCTTTTCTCCTGGACGTTCGCGGATCCGGGCCGCTCGGCGCTGCCGCCGTGCGTGAACATCTCCCAGAGCCGCACCGAGGCGATCCTCGACGACTGCATCGCCGCCCAGCCGCTGATCGACGTCCGGTGGGGCTGCGAGGTCACCGCGATCTCGCAGGACGACGCCGGCGTCACGCTGACCTGCGACGCCGGGCCGGTGCGGGTCGAGTACGCCGTACTGTGCGCCGGCGCCCGGGCCGAGTCGCTGCGGCGGCACCTCGGCATCACCTTCACCGGCGAGAGCTTCGACGACCGGTTCCTGATCTGCGACATCCGGGCGATCCTGCCGGGCCGGGAGACCGAACGGCGGTTCTTCTTCGACCCGGTCTGGAACCCGGACCGCCAGGTACTCATCCATCCGTGCCCGGACTCGACGTACCGGATCGACTGGCAGGTGCCTGCAGACTTCGACGCGGATGCGGAACGGGCCGACGGGCGGCTGGACGCGCGCATCCGGCACGTCATCGGCGACCGTCCGTACGAGCTCGAGTGGCAGTCGGTCTACCGGTTCCAGTCCCGCTGCGTGGACCGGATGCGGGCCGGCCGGGTGCTGCTGGCCGGCGACTGCGCCCACCTGTACGCGCCGTTCGGCGCCCGCGGGCTGAACTCGGGCGTCCCCGACGCGGAGAACGCCGCCTGGAAGCTCGCGTTCGTCCTGCACGGCTGGGCGCCGCCGGAGCTCCTAGAGACCTATCACGTCGAGCGGCACGCGGCCGCGCTCGAGAACCTGGCCGTCACCAGCGCGACCATGCGGTTCCTGGTCCCGCCGGACGAAGAGCACTGGGTACGCCGCCGCGCCCTCCTCGACGCCGCCGTGAGCGATCCGGCCAAGGTCGCCGAGGTGGACTCCGGCCGGTTCGCGGAACCTTTCTGGTACGTCGATTCGCCGCTGACCACTCCTGATCCGACCCGCCCGTTCGGCGGCCGGCCGACCCGCGGACAGCTCCCGATGCCGGGTCCGGGCATCATCGTCCCGGACACGCCGGTCACCGGAGGCAGCCGACTCCGGGAGCTGGTCCGGGACGGGTTGTTGCTCTTGACAACCACAGGCACGGCGGAGCTGCCGACCTCTGCTCCACACCGGACCCTGAGCCTCACCAAGCTCGGCGTCGACCCCGCGATCCTCGGCGCCCGGCCCGGCGAAGCGTGGCTCCTCCGCCCGGACGGCTACGTGGCCGCGGTCCTTCCCGATCCGACACCCCGTTCAGTCGCCGCCGCCGTCCGCCGTACCCTCAGTCAGCCGGCACCGCCATCACCCAGTCCGCGCTGACCACGCGGTAGCCGAGCGTGTAGAGGCCCCGCAGGATGCCCGGCACGTGCGCGGCGCCGTACACCACCCCGACGTCGATCCGTTCCTCGGCGCGGTCGCGCACGATCTCGGCGAGCGCGGCGATGACTCTGACGTCGCGGTTGCCCAGCAGCACGTCCGCGAACCTGTCCAACTCCTCGCCGCGCAGTTCCTCGGCCGCGGTCGGCAGGTCGTTCACCTCGACGTTCAGCAAGGTCCGGCGGCCGGAGAAGAACTGCCCGACCGTGACCACCGGGATCACCGCCCAGGTGACCAGCTTGGTCTTCCACGACAACCCGCGGAAGCCCTCGTCGAGCTCCTCCGCGGTCACGTCCGGAAGCACGACCGGTACGCCGAGGTCGCCGTACGGGATGTCGTCCTCGACCAGCCCCGACTCGTCGTTGGCGGGCATCACCTTGTACGTCGTCATCAGCGCATTCCCCATCGCGGAGTCGCCGTCGACGCCCTCGACCACAAGCAGGTCGCACGCGCGCAGCCGCTGCTCGACCTCCCGGTAGAACTCCGGCGCGGCCACGTGCAGCATGGGAAACACCAGCACGACCGGCCCACCACCACGTCGCGTCAACCGCAGCACCGCGGACCGCGTCCCGATCACACTGCTCTCGACGATCTGCACGTCCCCACCCCCACGTCACACCCCACGGACACCCCAATGGACGCCCCCGGAACGCCTCACGTTCCCAGTGGTGCGGTGGAGAGTGTGGGGTGGGGGTGGAGGTTCGCGGGGCGCAGCATGAAGACGTCGATCGGATCCTCGTGTTCCACGCTGAAGCCGTGGCGCTCGTACAGTCGTCGAGCTGCGCTGCCCTGCAGGACATTCAGCCGGACGGGAACGCCGTCGGCGTCACTGCGGGCCAGCAGGCCTCGCAGGATCGCCGAGCCGAGCCCCCTCCCCTGCGCGTCGGGGGCGAGGTAGAAGTGCTCGAGCCATCGGCCGTCGTCGGCCGGGCGCAGGGTCACGCAGCCGGCGAAGGTGCCGTCGGTCTCGATCACCGAGGTGTGTTCGGGGGAGAACGAGTCCCGCAGCCGCTGACGCACGCGATGCTCGTCGTACCGCCCCAACCGCTCGAGGTCCGGGCGCATGACCACGGCTCGAAGCTCGGCGATGGCCTCGACGTCGGCTGCTTCCGCGGCCCGCAGCTTCCAGTTCGCGGGCACCCGGGTCAGTCCGTGGTGGACTGGTGTTTGAGGCGGGCGGCTTCCTTGCGGACGTCCGACTGGGTGGCGCGTTCGTGGGTGAGCCAGTCGGGGTTGTCCGCCTTGATGGATTCGATCTCGTCGGTGGTGAGGGCTTCGGTGATACCGGCCCGGGCCAGGCCGCTGATCGAGACGCCGAGCTTGGCAGCGACCACCGCGCGCGGGTGCGGGCCGTCGCGCCGGAGGTCGCGCAGCCACTCGGGCGGGTCGGCCTGCAGCGCGTTCAGCTCGTCGCGGGACACCACGCCCTCCTGGAACTCCGCCGGAGTGGCCTGGAGGTACACGCCCAGCTTCTTCGCGGCCGTGGCCGGCTTCATCGTCTGGACCGTCTTGCGCGCCGTCATGGCAGCAAGCCTAGCGAGCGGGTACGCCGCCGCCGATCACACCCGGTAGCCTGACCAGGTGACCGGCCCGCAGACGTCGTTCCGGCTCGGGTACGTCCCGGGCGTGACGCCCGCCAAGTGGGCGCGGATCTGGCAGGACCGCTCGCCCGGGATCCCGCTCGAGCTCGTCCAGGTCGCCGCCGCCGACGCGGTCGCGCTGATCCGCGGCCGGGAGCTCGACGCGGCGCTGGTCCGGCTGCCGATCGACCGCACCGGCCTGCACGCCATCCCGCTGTACGTCGAGATGACGGTCGTCGTGGTCCCGAAGGATCACGTGGTGACCGCGGTCGAGGAGGTCACGCCCGCGGACCTCGCCGACGAGCTCGTGCTGCACCCGCTGGACGACGTACTCGACTGGGACCGTCCGCCCGGCCGGCTGATCGGCGACCGGCCGGCGACCACCGCGGCGGCGGTCGAGCTCGTTGCCGCGGGCACCGGACTGCTCGTCGTACCGCAGTCGCTCGCGCGGCTGCACCACCGCCGGGACCTCACCTACCGGCCGATCGTGGACGCACCGGAGTCCGGGGTCGCGCTGGCGTGGCCGGAGGACGAGACGACCGACCTGATGGAGCAGTTCATCGGCATCGTCCGCGGCCGCACGGTCAACAGCAGCCGTGGCCCGGAGCCCACGGCGAAGAAGAAGACCCCTGCGCAGAAGTCCGCACCGCGCACGCCGGAACGCCGTGGCGGTCAGCGCCGGAGGCCTCGGCGGTAGCAGCACTGGTGTCAAGTTGAGCTTTCAACTACCATCGGAAGTGCACGCCGTCGAGAAGGAGTACGTCATGGCGATCTTCCGGTTGAACCACGCGGTGCTGTTCGTGCGCGACCTGGCCGAGAGTGTCGCGTTCTACCGCGACGTGCTCGGCTTCGGCTACACCGAGACCGGGGACGCGTTCCAGGGTGCGGCGTTCCTGCGTGCGCCGGGGTCGACCAACGACCACGACCTCGGGCTGTTCGAGCTCGGCGCCCAGGCCGGTCCGTCCGGTGCCGGGCGGTCGACGGTCGGGCTTTACCACCTCGCCTGGGAGGTGGACACGCTCGGCGACCTCGAGGACCTGGCCGCGACGCTGGGCGAAGCCGGGGCGCTGGCCGGGGCGTCGGACCACGGCACGACCAAGTCGCTCTACGGCAAGGACCCGAACGGGATCGAGTTCGAGATCGTCTGGATCATTCCTGCGGAGCTGCTCACCGACGAGGACCGGCAGAAGGCCGGCGTGGGCCGGCTCGACCTGGCCGGTGAAGTCGCGAAGTACGGCCGGGACGCCCGCAGCGGCGTCGGCATCTCCCGCGTCCTCGGCTGACCGCGACTTCGGCTGACCGCGCCCTCACCTGACAGCCCGCGGGACCGCTCAGCGGGTCAAGTGGTCGGTGATGCGCAAGGAGTTGGCGAGCACGGTCAGCACCGGGTTGACGCCGCCGTTGGTCACGTGCACGGACGCGTCCGCGATCCACACGTTGCCGTGACCCCAGACACGCCCGTTCGGATCGGTCACCGACCGCACGGGATCGTCGCCCATCCGGCACGTCCCCGCCTGATGCTGACCGACGCTCGCCTGCCGCGTGCTCCCCAACCCGCCGACAGCCGTCCGGGCCGCGCCCGCCTCCACCAGCCACGCCCGCGCCTTCTCGCTCATGAACGCCTGCGCGCGCACGTCCTCGGGGTGGATCGATCCACTGATCATCACCGCCGGATTGCCGAACCGGTCGACCACGCCCGGATCCACCCGCACCCTCGACTCCGCCGACGTGACCTCCTGGATCGGCCCGACCACCCGCATCATCCGCCGCGCCGCGTGCCGCATCGCCTGCTTCCCGGCCGCGCCGGCCGGCGGGATCAGCCCGGCCGAGGTCAGATAGTCGTACGTCGCGGCCGGCGTCGGCACGAACTCGTTCGCCAGCATGCCGCCACCGACGATCCCGTCGTTGCCGTGCCGGAAGTCGCACGTCGCGACCGAGACCCCGGGCCCGACGAGATCGATCACCTCGTCCTCGAACAGCCCGACCGCCCCGGCGTACACGTGGGCCTGTAGGTAGCGGCCGACCTGATCACGGTTGTTGCCGATCCCGTCCGGCTCGTCGTCGTGCGCGCTGTTCAGCAACAATCGCGGCGTCTCGGTCGCGCCCGCTGCGACGACCACCTCCGCGCACTCCACTGTCCGGCGCCAGACCTGGCCGCGATCGGTCCCGACCAACACGACGCCGACGACTCGGCCCCGAGAAGTCACCAGCCGCTCGGCGGTGGCCTCGGTCACCAACGTGCACCGGCCGGTGGCGAGCGCGGCCGGCAAGGCGGTGTTGTGCGTGCCGGCCTTGGCCTCCACCGGGCACGCAAACCCGACACACTGCGCGCATCGCACACAGCCCGCGCGACCTTGGTATTCGACCGAGTTGATCAGCAGCGGTACGTCGAGAGTCCCCCAGCCGAGCCGCTCGGCGGCAGCCGCGAGCCGGTCACCCGGAGCGGTCCGCGGCATGGCCGGCATCGGCAACGGGATCGATCGCGCGTCGTGCCACGGGTCGACTCCCCCACCACTGACCCCGAACCGCTGCTCGGCCAGGCTGTAGTACGGCTCGAGGTCGTCGTAGGTGATCGGCCAGTCCGCCAGCGCACTGCCCTCCGGTACGCCGTACGTGCCGGCCATCGTGAAGTCGCGGGGCACGAACCGCCACGCCTGCGCCCCGTACACCCGGGTGCCGCCGCCGACGGTGAAGGCGTTGTTGCCCCAGCCAGGATCCGTAGGCAGGACAGTACGTCGTACGCCGTCGATGACCGCGATCCGCGGCCGGCCCTGCGGATCCGGGTCGGTCGGAGCGGGAAGTCCGGACCACGACCGCGGGTTGCGCAGATGGTCGCGGGCGAGGGACTCCGTCGTCGGATAGCCGCCGGCCTCGACCACGAGCACCGAGCGCCCCGACTCGGCGAGCACCTGGGCGGCGGCTCCACCACCTGCCCCCGAGCCGATGACGACAACGTCGTACCGCTCCTGCACGGCCGACCACGGGGTGACGGTAAGCGCCGTCTGCACCGAGCGCGAGCCGTCACCGGCTTCCCAGCCGACCGTCGTCCATCCCGGCGGCTGGTTGCCTCCTGCATCAGACTGGCCGGCGTAGTACCCCTGGGCGATCAGGCGGACGAGCCACGCCCCGTCCGGATCCGTGAGCACCGCCTCGAGGTCGGGCTCATCCCCGGCGACGTCGAGTGCCCGCGCGACCCGCGCCCGCCAGTCCGGCCGGTCCTCGGCGAGCACCCGCTCGACGAACGCCACCGCACCCGCCTCGCCTGCCGAGGCAGACTCGTCCCCGGGCACGGCCAGGTCGGCCAACCGCCCGAGCACCACCCGTTGCCCTGCCGAAAGTCCATCCACCCTGCCATCCCTCCGCCGGTCGTCCGGCCCCAGCCTTCCAGACGTGCTGCTGAGTTCTGTACTTGTGGGTCCAATTTTGCCGAGCCACGATGGATCCCATGGCACTTGACGACTACTACCTTCTCGGCCGGTCCGGACTGCGGGTGAGCCGGCTGGCACTGGGCACGATGAACTTCGGCACCGGCGGATTCCACGCGCCGTACGGCAAGACCCCGGACGAGGCTCGCGCCATCTTCCACCGGTACGTCGAGGCCGGCGGCAACTTCGTCGACACCGCCGACTTCTACACCGCGGGCGAGAGCGAGACCATCCTCGGCCGCCTGATCGCGGACGCGGGCCTCCGCGAACGGCTGGTGCTCACCACCAAGTTCACCAACAGCGTCGATCCCGGCGACCCGAACGCCGGCGGCAACGGACGCAAGGCGATGATCCGCGCGGTCGACGCGTCCCTGCGCCGGCTGCGGACCGACTACGTCGACCTGTTCCTGCTGCACACCTGGGACCGGATCACCCCGGTCGACGAGGTGCTCCGGACGTTCGACGACCTCACCACCGCCGGCAAGATCCGGTACGCCGGCCTGTCCGACGTACCGGCCTGGTACGCCGCCCGCGCGCAGACCCTGGCCGACGCGAACGGGCTCGCGCCGATGGTCAGCCTGCAACTGCCGTACTCGCTGGTCGAGCGGACGATCGAGACCGAACACGTTCCGGCCGGGCAGGCACTCGGCCTCGGCATCACGGCCTGGAGTCCGCTCGGCGGCGGCTTCCTCACCGGCAAGTACCGCAACACCGACCGAGGCGTGGCCGGCACCGGCCGGCTCACCGGTGACGGCGCCCCCGTCCGCACCTGGACCGACCGGCACTGGGAGCTGCTGAAGGTCGTCGAGACCGTCGCCGGCAAGCTCGGCGTGACCATGGCGCAGGTCGCGCTCAACTGGGTCGCCACGCAGCCCGGCATCGCCTCGGCCATCGTCGGCGCGAGCAGTCCGGAGCAGTTGGACAGCAGCCTGGCCGCACTCGACTTCGAGCTGCCGGCCGAACTGCGGGCCGCGCTCGACGAGGCCAGCGCCGTACCGCCGGAGTCGGTCTACCGGATGTTCACGCCGGAGTACCAGGCCTGGCTGGTCAACCCCGGTGCGAAGGTCGCCGACAAGCCGGCCGGCTACCGTCCGCCGGTGGTCAACGCGAGCTGACCCGCAGGTAGTCGAGGCACAGGTCCAGCGCGTCCTCGAGATGCTTGGACGAGCCCGACGACATCAGGATGACGACCCCGCCCTGGATCGCGGCGATCAGCGCCGCCGCGGCCCGGTCGGGGTCGACGTCTGCCCGGATCTCCCCGGCCGCCTTCATGTCCTCGATCCCGGCCCGGATGCGACCCTGCCACTGCGCGAGCAGCTTGCCGGTGACTTCCTGCGCCGCCGGGGTGTGCCGGCCGATCTCGGTGATCAGTACGCCGAGCGGGCAGTGGATGCCCTGACGGCGGTACCGCTCGACGATCACGTCCCGCCACTCCTGCCAGGCGTCCCACGTGCTCAGCCGCCCGAGCTGCGGCTCCTGATCCTCGATCACCCGGTCGGCCTCGCGCTCGGCGACCGCGAGCAGCAACTGCTCCTTGCCGTCGGGAAAGTAGTGGAACAGCTGGCTCTTCCCGGTCCGGCTGCGCCGCCCGACGTCGTCGAGCGTGACCGACGCGATCCCGCGCTCCCGGATCTCGGCGGCCGCCGCGTCCACGATCCGTCCGCGCGTCGCCGCACCCTTCGCCGTCAGCACACGGACAACTGTACCCAGAGGTCCACAACAGTTTTGCCGGCGACGCCGGTGGGCACCGGTAGCCGGATCAACGATCCGGAGGTTTTCTGCATGCCCGTCGTCGGATGGCACGCGTCGCACGAGCAAATTCCGCCCAGTCAGTTGCTGCGGGACATCCAGCTGGCCGAACAGGCCGGCTTCCACGCAGCCTGGTCCTCCGACCACATCACCCCGTGGAGCACGCGGCAGGGTGAGTCCGGCTTCGCGTTGTCGTGGCTGGGAGCGGCGATGGCGACCACGTCCATCCCGGTCGGAGTCGTGAGTACGCCGGGGCAGCGCTACCACCCCGTGGTCATGGCCCAGGCCCTGGCGACGCTGGCCGAGATGTTCCCCGGCCGGTTGTCCGCGGGCTTCGGCAGCGGCGAGTTCATGAACGAGCACATCACCGGCGACCCGTGGCCGGACAAGGCCACCCGGAACGCGCGGCTGAAGGAGTCCGTCGACGTGATCCGGGCGCTGTTCGCCGGCGAGGAAGTGACCCACCACGGCCTGGTCCGGGTGGACCGGGCGAGGCTGTGGTCCCTGCCGGAGCAGCCGCCGCGGATGCTCGCGCTGGCGGTGAGCGAGGCGACCGCCCGGTGGGCGGCGGAGTGGGCGGACGGCCTGGTGACGATCTGGCAGCCGGCCGGGATGCTGAAGCGGATCGTGGCAGCGTTCCGGGAGAACGGCGGCGAGGACAAGCCGCTCGCGATGCAGGTCCACGTCAGCTGGGCGCCGGACGACGACGAGGCCGAGAGCATCGCCTTCGACCAGTGGCGGTCCAACGTGTTCGAGGCGCCGCTGTGCTGGAACCTCGCGACCGCCGAGGAGTTCGACCTGGCCGCCAAGTACGTGCGGCCCGAGGACATGTACCGCAGCGTGGTGATCTCCTCGGATCCGGCGCGCTTCGTCGAGTGTGTCCGTGAGGCGGTAGACCTCGGCTTCGACGAGATCTACCTCCATCACGTCGGTCAGGTCCAGCAGCCGTTCATCGAGACCTTCGGCCGCGATGTCCTGCCCGCGCTCGGTTAGAGGCTGGTGCGGAACGGGCCGGTGACCTCGTAGGTGATGCCGCCGCTGCTCGAACCGCTCGTCCCACGCTGCGACGAGAAATAGAGCCGGTTGCCGGCCGGGTTGAACGCGACGCCGCACAGCTCGGAGCCGGACTGCCCGGTGACCCGCAGGAACGGCGCGACGACGTCGTTCGGCGTGATGATGCAGATCTCCATGTTGCCGCCGTCCTCGGCGACGTACAGGTCACCGACGGCCGCACCGGTGATGTTGTCGACGCCGGTCAGCGGCGGGTTGCTGGTGAGGTTGTCGTCGTACGCGATCGCGATCGTGTTGTTCACCGCGTTGTAGGCCCAGACGCGGTTGTCGCCCTTGGTGGTGAAGAAGCACGTGCCGTTGCGGTAGTAGCAGCCCTCGCCGCCGTTGAAGACCTTCATCCCGGAGACCTGCCGGCGGGTGCGGGTCGGGCTGCCGTCCGGGTCCGGGACGTTCGCCCAGGACAGTGCGCCACCGGACTCCCGCAGTACCTGCAAGGTGCCCGCGGACAGGTTGCCCCAGGTCGACGGGACGAAGCGGTAGAAACCGCCGTCGGGGACGTCCTCGGTCAGGTAGATGACGCGCCGGTCCGGGTCGACCGCGGCCGCCTCGTGCGAGAACCGGCCGAGGGCCGGCCGTCGTACGGCGGCCTGAGCGCCGGTCGGGTCGGTCTCCCAGATGTAGCCGGTCTCGGTCTCCTCGCCCGACAACCAGGTGCCCCACGGGGTCGCGCCGCCCGAGCAGTTCCGCGTCGTACCGGACAGGATGCGATAGGCGCCGGTGATCGCGCCGCTGCTGTTGAACCGCAACGCGCCGGCGCCGCCGGTACCGCTGCTCAGCTCGGAGTTGGACACGTAGATCCAGCCCGTGCCGTTGGCGAAGCAGGCGCCACCGTCCGGGGCACCGTGCCACCGGTAGCCGGTGCCGGGAACGGTCTGCCCCGACCGCGCCAGCACCCGGCTGGTGAAGCCCTGCGGAAGCATGATGCCGTTCGCGTCGGCCGCCCGCAGGCCGCCGTACGGGCTCGGGCCGGTCTGGGCCGGGAACGCGAGCGCCTCGGGCGCCACGCTGAACCCGAAGGCCACCGAGGTCGATGTGCCGATCACGGCCGCGCGAAGAAAGGTACGACGGTCCACGACTGCTCCTCACAACGTTGGGCGGTTGCTGTGCCCGAACAGTCAAGCGAGTCGCACGTGAACACCGCACGAGACCATCCGTGAACGCTGAGTCACAGTACGGCGAATCACCGGGCGGACAGGTGGTGGGCGATCGTGTGCGCGCAGTCGATCGACTCGGTGTGGGTGGTGTCGACCTCGACGTCGTACTTGACGCCCTCGTGGACGACGGCCGCCTGCAACTCAGCCATGCCGGTCACCCGGTCGCCGCGGGCCAGCTCACGTCCGGCGGCCACCGCGGCGTCGCACCGTACGCCGACCCACAGCGCCTCGAGGTCGCCGAGGGCGTCGATCCACCGCTGCTGGGAGCCGGCCCCACCGAGGAACACGTCGTCGACGATCACGCGGCCACCCGCTCGGCACATGGCGACGATGCCCGCCACCCAGGCTGCCTCGAGCTCCCGGAAGACCGGGCCGACGGCGATGTCGCCGTCCGGCTTGAACTCGATGCCGGCGTCCGAGTTCTGCATCGCCGCCGGCAGGGACTCGACGAAACTGTCCACGCCGAACGCCATCCACGGCTCCGGCAGCACCGCCTGCAGGCACCGCACGATCCCCGACTTGCCCGAGCTCGACCCGCCGTTGAGCACAATCATCCGCACTGTCACGCGCCCCAGGCTAGGGCACTGGTGCACCGCTGGGTGTCACTTGAGCTCGTTGCTCTGCCGCTCGACCTGCTCGACGACCTCCTCGGAGATCCGGCGGAGTTTGACGTTGCTGGTCTGCGACAGCCGGGCCAGGAAGGCGAACGCCCGCTGCTCGGTGAGCTTGTAGCGCTCCATCACGATGCCGACCGCCTGGCCGATCGTCGTCCGGGTCCGCAGGGCCTCCTCGAGGTTGTCGATCTCGCGCGCGTACTCGAGCGCCATCGCGGACTGGTGCGCGAACAGCGCGGCCAGGGTGTCGAAGTTCGTGAACGCTCCGACGTCCAGCGCGTAGAGGTTGAGGGCGGCGTTCGCCTTGGGTGCGTCGAACAACCGCAGGCCCGCCTGGGCCCGGATCCCGGCGGCGACGGCGACCGCGGCGTACTTCGGGAACCGCTGGTCGGCCGCCAGGTCGGGCGAGATGACGTGCACCGTGTCCACGGCGGCCTGGTAGCACGGGCCCTGGCGCAGTTCGTACTGCGCGGCGTCGAGCGGCAGCAGCAGATCGTGCGTCGGCGCGATCGTCTCCAGCCGGCCGTCCTCCTCGTGGAGCAGGGTGATGCTGGCGTACTGGACGTCCGGCAGCAGGTCGACGGCCGCGGCCGTGATGTTGCGCAAGGTGTCGTCCAGCGCACGCGGTGTCAGCGCCTTCGACAGCCGGCGCATCGTCTCGACCAGGTCCTCATCGGGCATGAGAACACCAGTACCCGATAACGCCGGAGTCAACTCGGGGCGCCGACCGGTACGCGGACCTCCGCGGCCTGCGAACGGCGGGCCAGCAGGATGAACGGCAGGGCCAGCAGTTGGACGCCCGCGCCGACGACGTACGCCGGACCGTAGCCCCACACGTCCGCGGCCCGGCCGAGCGTGGGCTGGACGACCACGCCGCCACCGGACGCGAGCAGGCTGTCCGACGACAGCACGGTCGCCCGCTGGGCCGACGGAATCAGCTCGTTCAGGTACGCCTGCCGGACCGGCGAGAGCGCCGCGAACAGCACGCCCCAGACCGCGAGCAGCAACAGCGCCGCCCAGAAGCTCGACGTCTGGCCGATCAGCACCAGCACGACGCCGGTGGTCGCGGTCACGGCCAGCATGACCGACGTCCGCCGACGGAACACGCGGGCCACGGACGCCGCGGACAGGCCGCCGACGATCTGGGCACCGGCGACCAGGCCCGCGCTCAGGCCGGCGATCGCGTAGGAGTCGCTGCTGCCGTACAACTCGAGCAGGAACGGCTGCGCGGCGTAGAAGCCGTAGACACTCACCCCGGCGGTGAACGGGGCGGCGAGCATCACCCAGCGCACCGGCGGGTTCAGCAGGCCGTGGTCGAGCGACGACCGCAGGATCCCGCGCATCTCGGCAATCACGGACACCCGCGGTTTCGGGGTGAAGCCGATGTCGTGCATCGCCCGCCAGGCCAGCACGAACGTGACTCCGAGCAGCGCCGCGCGGACGACGTACGGAACGCCGAGATGCGTCCACTGGGCCAGCAGTCCGCCGCCGATCGAGCCGGCCAGCATCGCGGCGCCGTTGGCGATCTGCCCCTTCGCGAACGCGGCGTCCAGCGAGCCCTCGTACCCGGTCGCGTTCAGCCCGTCCACCAGCCACGCCTCGGTCGCGCCGCTGAAGAACGTGAAGCCCAGCCCGAGCAGGACGGATGCGACCGCCCAGGCCGCGAACGGCGACTCGGGCCGCTGCCACAACAACAGGTACAGCAGCGTGGAGCCGAACAACGTGACCGTCCCGAGGAGGTACGACGTCCGCCGGCCGACCGTGTCCGCGACGACGCCGGTCGGGACCTCGAACAGCACCATCCCGACGGTGAAGAACGCGTTCGCCGCGAACGCCTGCCCGATGCTCAACCCGGCGTCGAGCAGGAACAGCGTGTTGACACCCCAGATCATCGACGACGCGGCCGTCGACACCACCGTCAGCGTGATGTACGTCCGCAGAACCTGCTCCGGCCTGGTCATCAGGGACCTCCTCCGTAGTCACCTGCTACGTCGGAGCCGTCCCAGCGATCTCTACACGGCGATCTCTACAACCACGGCGGCAGCGACTGCGCCGGTGCCCCGGAGGCGGTGGTCACGTCCGCGAACGGCCGCCCGGAAAGGTACGCCGCGATCTGCGCCAACGGCCCGTGAAGCTCCGGGACGTCGCCGCGCGTGGCCCGGATCTCGGCGCAGAGCTCCTCGAGGAAGTCCTCCGGCAGGTCCGCGAAGGTGACTCCGGTGCCGAGGTCGACGGCGTGGATCATCACCTCGCGGCTGCGCAGCCACGGAATCGCGGTCGCCGGGATCTCCCGGCCCTGAGCGGTCCGCACGTGCGCCTGCCAGTGCTCGTCGGTCAGGGTGGCCATCGACTCGTCCAGGGTCCGCGCGGACTCGTCGAACCAGCCGATCAACTCCTCGGCCGGTCGCCCTGCACCGGCCTCGATGTCCTGGTTGCGCTGGTCGGGCGAGGAGTACATCGGTCGTTCCTCGCCGGTGCGCGCCCAGTGCACGAGGTTGCCGAGGGCCTCGGCGTTCAGCGCGAGGTGCGCGGCGACATGCTTCCGGGTCCACCCGGGCAGCCGGGACGGGCCGTCCAGGTCCACGAGGGCCTTCCGGCAGAGCGCCGTACCCTCGGCGATCCAGTGCTTCACCGTCGCAACGTACCGGACGAGGCTGTCGCCGGAGCCACAGCCTCGTCCGGCTCGGGTGGTCAGGCCTTGGTCGCGATGGCGATCAGGTACTCCCAGTCGCTCGCCCAGGTGCCGTCGGTCGCGTGGTTCGAGGCTTCCGCCAGCGCGATCACGTCGGCCCGGAAGGCCTGCCGGCCGTCCTCGTCGAGCCGCTCGGCCGCCTTGTACGTCGGTCCGTAGTACGTCAGGAAGAAGTCGGCGAAGTGCTCGGCCGACGCGAACCGCTGGGTCACGGTCGCAACGGTCGTCTCCACCGAGGCGACCCGGTCGCCGAACAGCTCCCGCAGGACCTCGTCGGTCCCCCAGCGAGGTGGCGGCAGCGCACCGGCCGGCGGGGCCGCGTGCTTCCCGACGGTCTTGAGCAGCTGACCGATGAACCCGGTCGGCGTCCAGTTCGCCAGCCCGATCCGGCCGCCCGGGCGGGTGACCCGGACGAGCTCGTCCGCGGCCTTCTGGTGGTCGGCCGTGAACATCACCCCGATGGCCGAGGTGACGTAGTCGAACGCGTCGTCGCCGAACGGCAGGTTCTCCGCGTCGGCCTCGCGGAAGTCGGCGGTCAGGCCCTCGGCCTGCGCCCGCCGCCGGGCGATCTCGACCAGTTCGGGCACGTAGTCGATCCCGCTGACGACCGCGAACCGGCGCGCCGCGGCGAGCGCGACGTGGCCCGTCCCGGTCGCGACGTCGAGCAGGGTCGCGCCCGGCCGCGGATCGACGGCGGCGGTCAGGGCCTCGGCGACCGGCACGGTCACCCAGGCGATCCTGCCGTAGTCGCCGCTCCCCCAGGTAGCACGCTGCTTCGCCTTGATCTCCTCGAAGGTGGCGGTGGTGGTCATGACGGTGGTTCCTCTCTGTGATGCGTGGGCACGCCGACCGTCCTCAGGTCGTGCGCGACGAAGGGAAGTCCGGCCCTAGCGGGCCGCGACCTGATCGGCCGGCAGCGCGTACGGCGCGATGACCGGCAGGTACGGCGACGGATCGCCGGACCACTCGTAGGCGCGGATGGCGGCCGCGCTCCGCCGGCCGGTGATCGCCCGGAACAACTCGGTGCGACCGGCCGTGAGCGTGGTCCCGGGCTCACCCGGACCCAGCACCCAGTCCTTGTGGCCGTCCGACAACCGCAACGCCGGCAGGCCGTGCTCGGCGATCCGCGCGTGCAACCAGTCCCGGTACGCGGCGAAGCCGAAGTGGGTGATCGGTGACCTCTCGTCGGGCTCGAGGCCGAGCGCCTCCCGGAGATCGGCGAGATGGACGGCCAGGTCACCGACAGGGGCCGAGAGCAACCATGGCGGACCGTCCGGCAGTTCGCCACGACGCATCGCCGTCACCAGCCGGCCGCCGTACTCGTCGAACTCGCGGAGCACGGACTCGATCGGGCGGTCGACGCGGGTGGACACCTGTCCGGCGGTCCAGGTCTCGCGTTGCTCGGCGAGCGCGGGATCGCGCCAGGCGTCCAGGGCTTCGGCGAAGTACGACCCGCGGAGACTGTCCTCGGCGATACCGGCCAGGTGGGCGATCAGGTCACGGACCGTCCACTCCGGACAGGCGGGCACCTGCCGGGCGAGCCGCTCCTCGTCGAGATCCAGTGCGAGCACCTGCCGGCGGCCGTCGTCGTACGACCAGGCCGCCGTCCAGCGGGCGACGCGCTCGCGAGTGGTGACGCGGGACGGACGCACCTGCTTGGTGAACGTGTCGAGGAACTCCTGCCCGGCCACGGGATCCGACGCCAGCCCCGAGAAGGTGGCGGCGGCCCGGCCGCGGGCGAAGATCGCCAGCCCGTAGGACCACTCGTAGTACTCGGCGGCGCGTTGGTCGCGCCAGTCCTGGTACCCGTCCAGGTCACCTCCGGCGGCGAGCGTCGTACCGATGTACCAGGCCTGCTCGATCGCGTCGCCGATCCCCTGGGCGGTCACCGGGTGCTTGAAGTGGCCCGCGTCGCCGAGCAGCGCCCAACCCGGGCCGGCCGCCTGGCGGTAGTGACCGCGCAGCATCGTCTCCGGGACGACGACGATCGGCGAGATCCGCTCGGCACCGTCCAGCAGCCGTGCGTTCAGCACCGCCGGGAACTGGTGCAGGGCGGCCAGGTAGCGCTCCTCGCGTTGGGCGGCCGAGCCCCGGGTGATCTCCGGCGTACCGGTGACCGACAGCAGGTGGATGCCGTCCTCGCACGGCACCGACATCAACGCCGACTGCTCGTGCACGTCGATGTGGCACCAGTCCGACGGCGGCAACCCACGCCAGTACGCCAGCAGGAACGCCATCTCGCCGCGGCGCTCGTCCGTCGCCGGCACGCCCAGCCGTCGCGCGACCGTCGAGACCCGCCCGTCCGCGCCGAACACCCAGGTCGACTCGATCCGCTCGCCGGTGTCCAGTACGACGCCCCGCACCGGATCGTCACCGATCAGCTCCGACACCCCGGCCCTGCGGAACTCCGCCCCGGCCGCCGTGGCCAGGTCGACCAGCGCCGCGTCGAGCGTGATCCGGCGAACGCAGGTCGCCCGGTCGAAGCCACCGATCGGCGTGAACCCGCCGGCCACGTCGTGACCGAGCACCCGCCAGCCGAACTTGACCATGCGCAGCTCGTGCTCGGCCCGGAGCGCGGCCAGCGCACCCAACTCGTCCAGGCGCTGGAGCGTGTCCGGGAACATCACGTGCGTGGACACGGTGTCGCTCGGGAACTCATCCCGGTCGACCAGCAGGACTCGCTGGCCGGCCCGGGCGAGCAGGGTCGCGAGGGTCGCCCCGGCACAGCGTGCGCCGACCACGACGGCGTCGTACCGCTCGGTCATCGCACACCCACCTTCGGACGGGCAGTGGTCTGATGATCGGTCGCGGTCACACCGACCGCAAGGAGCAGAGGTACGGCGAGTGCGACGCCGACGACCGTCCAGCCGCCGAGGGCGAGGCCGAGCCCGCCGAGTACGGCGCCGGCCAGGTAACCGGCCTGCATGGACGCGGCCCGCACACTCATCGCCTGCAGCGGACCGACGTCGCCCAGGTCGAGCCCGACCGAGCTGCCGGCCATCATCCGGACCCCGGCGACGAAGGCGGTCACCGCCCACATCCCCACGGAGAAGGCGAACGACGGCCGGACCGCACCCAGGATCAGGGTCGCCGCGATCAGCGCCGATCCGGCCACGAGAACCATCGGCCGAGAGGCGCGGTCCACCCAGCGCCGGGCCAGGAACGTGGCGACGACGTACGCGACCGCTCCGCCACCGAGTGCGAGACCGGTCGTTGCCGTCGACGCGCCGTGGGCCTCGGTGAGCAGGGTCCCGACGTACACGAGCACGCCGGACCAGCCGCCGTACGCGAGCAGCTCGCTGACGGCCCACCGGGTCGCCTTCGGGCGGCGCAGGATCGACAGCACCGGCAGTGGAGTCGGCTCGAGCGGGCCATGCTCGCGACGCGAGACCGCGCGCAGGGACAGTAGGCTCGCCACGAGCGGGACCAGCCAGGCGAGTCGCCAGCTGTGGCCGCCGAGCAGCCCGATCAGCGGCATGCCGGCGATCCACGCGCTCGGTGCGCCGACCATCGCCCAGGACAGCAGCGTGGCCCGATCGCCTGCCGGCGCCCAGCTCCCGGCCGCCGCCAGCCCGCCGGCCAGGACCAGGGAGACCCCTGCTCCGAGGACGGCCTGGGCCGCGGCCAGTGCGGCGAAGGACGGGGCGAGCACACTCGCCGCGGCGGCGAGGGTCAGCAGTCCGAGCCCGAGCTCCAGCAGGCCGCGCAGCTCCCGGCGCCGGCGGCTCACGGCCAGACCGATCGCGACCAGGGCGGCGACCATGCCGGACATCGCCCGCAGCTGACCGGCGGCCGCCGAGGAGACGCCGAGGTCGGCAGCGACCCCGGACAGGATCGGCGTGAGCACGAGCAGACTCAACTGCCCGGCGAACATCGACCCGAACAGCCTCGCGCTGTCCGCGGCCGGAGACTTCGATGCGTTCATGCCGGCAACGATGACGAGCCGATGTTGAAATCCTGTGGAACCGCTGTTGAGGTCAGCGGCCCCAGGCCTTCAGCGCGGCGGCTCGCCGCCACGGCAGCCGGTACGCCGTGAATACGTCGACGGCTCGCTGGTACGCCTCGTCCGCCCCGGTCACCGCCGCGCGAGCAAGCTCGACCACGCCAGCCAGTCCACGCCAGTCCTCACCGGCCGCGACGATCTCCTCACACCGTGCCAGCTGTTCCGTTGCCTCATCGCGCTCGCCGACCTCCGCCAGGATTCGGGCGAGCTCAGCGCGCGCGGCGAGCTCGGTCGGAACCTGCGGACCGTCGACAGCGATGGTCACCGCACGTCGCAGCGCGGCGACGGCTCCCTCCTGATCACCGAGCAGCCTGCGCACTCCCCCGAGCCAGCGAGCATTCAACGCGGCGTCGTGCAGGTCGCCCGCGTCCTCGTCCCGGCGGAGCGCCGCGGACCAGTCCTGCTCGGCCTGCGCCCAGTCGCCGCCGAGGAACGTGAGCACCCGCCGGCTGACCGCATCAGCCGGCAACGGGCCGGCCACTCGCCGCGCGTCGTCCAGCTCGCCCATCGCCGCGAGCGCCAGCGCGAGCTGGTCGACGATGGTGTCGTGCGGCCGCTCGAACGTCTCGAACCGCGCCTGCGCCAGCCCGCGCCGGCACCACGCCCGGCCGGCGACCGGATCCAGCAGGTACGCCGTCGCGGTCAGCGCGGCCCCGCTCACCGAGGTCCAGCCCAGGTACGGATCGGCCACCTCGTGCGCGGTCGCCCACATCGCTTCCCGGAGCTTCTCCGCCTCGCCCACCCGCCCGCGGTTGAACTCGTACCACGCCCGCCCCCAGGACGCCATCACGACCAGATCCCGTCGGCCCAGGTCGGTGGCCAGTGCGTCCGCCCGGCGTGCGGCGTCCCCGAGCAGCTCGGTGCGTGCGCCGTACATCGCGGCCTGCGTCAGCCCACGGTGCAGGTGGAATCGGTCGCCGTTGAGGCGTTCGGCGGCGGCGAAGTGCTCGATCGCCCGGGGAATGTCCATGACCGCGTGGTTCGTGCACAAGGCACCGCCGAGACGGCTGTGGACGGTCGCCGACGCGGCCCGGTCACCGGCGTACAGCTCGAGGGCGCCCTCCAGCAGTTCGATCGCCCGCCGGTCGCCGAGGCTCGACTTGAGCCGCAGATTCGCGGTCGCGACCGCGGCGGCCGCCCGTCGTTCGGCGGCGGCGCCGGACTGCTCGAGTACGTCGACCGCGGCCTCGGCGTGATCGACCGCCTCGTGCCAGGCGTAGAGCCGGGCCGCCTCCTCCGCGGCCCGTAGGCTGAGGTCCGCGGCCTGCTCCGGATCCGCCGCCGGCCCGGCCGCCCGCAGCTGCACGGCGGCCGCGGCGACCGTTGCCCCCGGCAATAGTGCGGTGGCCGCGCGGACGTGCAGCCGCCGGCGGCGGGTCTGGGGTAGGTCGGCGTACACGGCCTCCCGCATCAGGTCGTGCGGGAACCGGTACGTCGCCTTCCACGAGCTCCCCGCCTCGACCAGGAACCCGGCACCGATCGCCTGGTCGAGCGCGTCGATCAACGGATCCTCCGCCAAGTCGACCACCTGCGCCAGGATCCCGAACTCCGCCTCGCTCCCGAGGACGGCCGCACACCGCACGACCTGCTGCGCCTCGGCCGGCAGGGCCTGCAGACGATGCCGCAGTACGTCGCGCACGCCGGACGGCACCACGAACGGCCCGTGACCGGCGTCGAGGTCCCGCACGACCTCGCTCGCGTAGAACGGATTGCCGCCCGTACTGCGCCACAGCTCCTGGACGAACTCGGCCGGCCGGTCGCCGACCAACGAGCCCAGATCCCTTTCGGTCAACGGCTGCAGCGCTATCCGATCCGCCCCCGGGACGTCACCGACCAGCTCCAGCAGCGCGGGATGCCTCGTCCCCGGTGGGTCGCGGAAACACACGATCACCAGGACACCGTCGGGAAGCCGACGCACGACGTTCCGCAGCAGTACGGCGCTGGCGTGGTCGATGCGCTCGGCGTCCTCCAGCACGAGGGCGACCGGCGCCTGCCGGTCCAGCAGCCCGACGACGCGGTCGCGCATCATGTCCGGGGACTGGGCAACGATCTCCGGACTCTCGTCGAAGGCGGCCAGGATCGGCTGGTACGGAATCTCGGCCTGATCGCACCGCCCGACCAGCACGTCAACCCCCGTGCCGTCGGCGAACTCCGCGACCAACCTGGTCTTGCCGACTCCGGCCTCACCGGAGACCAGTACGACGCGACCGGCACCGGCTCGCACGTCCTGCCAGAGCGCGCGCAACCGTTCGAGCTCGGTCGACCGTCCGACCATCCGGTCACGGCGGACGCTGCTGAACAACGCATCCGGCGGAGCCTTCACCCGACCCGCCGGCTGCGTACGCGCAAGCAGCAGCGCCGGATCGCCACGCAGGATCGCCGTCTCGAGTTCAGTCAGTGCCGGGCCGGGATCCAGGCCCAACTCGTCCGCGAGCCGTTGCCGAGCCGCGGCGTACGCCGCCAACGCGTCGGCCTGCCGTCCGGCCCGGTAGAGCGCAAGCATCAACTGGCCGTGGAAGGGCTCCCGGAACGGATGCTCGGCCACCAACCGCTCGAGCTCGGGGATGACGTCGTACCGGCCCAGTGCGAGGTCTGCGCTGATGCGGGCCTCCAGCGCGTCGAGGCGGAGTCCGTCCAGCCGCGCGGTCTCGGCCTCGGCAAACAGTGGTCGGCCCAGGTCGTGGAGGACCGGTCCACGCCAGAGCGCCAACGCCTCCTGCAGTAGCTGCGCGGCTCGCTCCGGGTCGGCCAGCCCGACGGCTTCCTGGCCGAGTCCGGCCAGCCGCTCGAAGCGATGGGCGTCGACCTGGTCCGGATCGACCGCGAGGCTGTAGCCGGTGCGACGGGTGACAAGGACGTCCGCCGCCCCGACAGACGCGAGGCGGCGGCGCAGATGTGAGACATGCGTGCGGAGGGTGACTTCGGCGCCCGCCGGCGGTTCTTCGCCCCACAGGGCCTCCGCCAACCGGCCGGCGGACACCGACTGGTTCAAGTGGATCAGCAGCACCGCCAGCAGCCCGCGTTGCTTCGGGCCCCCGAGGTCGAGCCGTCGCCCGTCGATCACGACCTCGAGCTCGCCCAGGAGCCCGAACCGCGATGCGCTTCCCCCTGCCGTCACATAGGCAAGGTACGACTACCGCGGCCAGCCAGGGTAGAAGTAGCCGGGACCCCAGAACGGCGGAGTGTCGTAGTAGCCGTAGACGTCTTCGAGGTAGTGGCGTTCCGGGACGACGTCCGGGTCGTATACGGGCGCGCTCGCGACCCGGTTGCGATCCGTGGAGATGTGGACGTTCTCGTCGTCCACGCGGGTGATCGCGTCGACCGGCACCAGCCGCTTCTTCTCGCCGAGGCCGAGGAAGCCGCCCGAGCCGATCTCGAGGAACCGCACCCGGCGTTCGTCCTCGTCGACCAGCAGTCCGTCGACCTTGCCGACCTCTTCCTCGTTGAGATCCATCACCCTTCGACCGCGCAGGTCGTCGGCGGGATCGGCCAGTGTCAGGCCGGCGTCGTCCAGCCGGACCAGAGTGTGCGTGAGCTCGTTCATCGGTCCTCCTTCGCAGGTTGCCCGATCAGATTGCTCGGTGCAGCCGGCCGGTGACACCGTGTGCGAGCGGACCCATCGGCCGGCAGCACCGTTCCGGTACCCAGAGCGACCGCGGCTAAGCCGGTGGCGTGTAGGCGGCTGTGTAGGCGGCCGCGTCCCAGGGCGAGAACGTGTCCGGCAGCGAGGCCGGATCGACCCAGTCGCTGCCGGTCGCCGCCGACTGCGCCAACGCGAGCAGCATCAGCTCCGGCTCGACACTGAGTTTCGGCGGTACGTCGCGGACGTGCGCGGTCAGGAACGGCTGGTAGAGCCCGGCCGGATCGGGCCGCAGGTGCTCGACCGACGTCGGGGTCGCCACGGTGGCGAAGTACGGATAACCGTCCTGGATGTCGACGAGCACCTCGGCTCCGCTCGCGTGCCGGAGCAGTCCACGGCGGCCGGCCGAGTCGAGCGCCCGGGCGGCGGTGAAGCCCGGCCCGAGCAGCGCCTCCGCGAAGGACACCGCGTGGACTCCGTAGTAGAACGGGTGCCCTGCGCAACCAACGACCACGAGCGACGCCGTTTCACCACGCTCTCGCCAGGCGAGTGCTTCCGGTAGACAGCGGAACGACGACCCGCCGCTGACGGGCTGACCGGCATCCGCGCGCGCCGCTAGGTCACGAAGATCGCCAACCCGGCCCGCGACCGGCTTGTCGAGTACGACCGCCAGGCCGGCGGCCAGCAACGTGCGCGCCTGCTCGTACCGCTGGTCCCAGTCGCACCCCAGCAACAACGCGACGTCGGCCGGCAGCTCGTCCAGCCGGTCCGCGACCACCGGGATCCCGTGCCGCTCGGCGAACTCTGCGGCGTACGACGGCGGCCGCACCCGGCCCGAGTCGAAGACGGCACTGACCTCCAGACCCGACGCCCGCACCAGCGGCACGAAGGCCGCCGGATGTGACGTGTCCAGCTCGACCAGCGCGATCCGTCGGGGCATGGGGTCAGTGTTCTACGGCGAGGGTTCTTGCAGCGGCCTGGGGTTGTGGTGAGACTGGCCCGATGGAGGGGATCCGGGCATGGTGACGACGGTCGGTGTCGTCGGTCCGTCGGACCTGGTCACCTCCACCAGCCGCATCGTCGCAGCCCTGCGTGGCGTCGAGGTCGTGCCGCTGCGGTACCGGCGGGAGACCGACACCCCCCGGATCATGGCCGAGGCGCCGGCGAGTGTGGACGCCTGGCTGTTCACCGGGGTCGTGCCCTACCAGATCGCCGCCGCCAACGACCTGCTCGACCGTCCGGCCGCGCACGTCGAGTACACCGGCGCCACGTTGATGCGGGCCTTGGTGCAGCTGCTCCGCGAAGGCCAGGACGTCACCTCGATGAGCATCGACGTACTCGACGAGGCGCAGGTCCACGAGACCTTGGACGAGGTCGGTCTGCCCACCGACGGCGTCCGGGTGTTGCCGTACCGCCGGGGGTTGGGTGCCGACGACGTGATCGCGTTCCACCGGGAGGCGGGTGCGACGATCGCGGTCACCTGTCTGCGGTCGGCGTACGAGAAGCTCCGGACCGAGCGGACGACCGTCCGGCTGGCTCCGTCGGTGCACTCGGTCCGGGCCGCGGTGAACAGTCTCCTGCTCGTTCATGACGCTTTGCGCAGTGACGATGCGCAGATCGCCCTGGGTCTGGTCGAGATCGCCGCCGACGGTGAGCAGGCGCTGCGGCGCGAGGCCGGCTCGCTCGGCGGCAGCGTCATCCGGTACGACGACAAGCGGTATCTGGTCGTGGCGACGCGCGGACCGCTCGAACAGGCGACCGCGGCGTTCAGCGAGCTCGGCATGCTGACCCGGCTCAAGGAGGAGTACGGGCCGGTGCGGATCGGCTTCGGGATCGGCGGCTCGGGGATCGAGACCGAGGCGCTGGCCCGACGCGCACTCGGCCGCGCGAAGACGGCGGGCCGGACCGCGGCGGTCGTCTCCTTGCGCAACGACATCGACCTGGTCCTGGTGGGCGGCGCGGCCCCGCGCGCCCAGCAGCGGTCGAAGCTGCAGGTGCTCGCGCAACGCGCCGGGTTGTCGAAGGCAACGCTCGAACGCCTGCAGGAGCTCGTGCGCGCGGCCCCGGAAGGGCTGACCACGCGCAGCGTCGCCGATCACCTCGGCATCCAGCCGCGGACCGCGCGCCGGGTGCTGAACCGGCTGGAGCGCGCCGGTCTCGCCGACGCCACCGGCACCCAGATCGGCTCCGGCAGCGGCCGGCCGCTGGTCGTCTACCGCGTCCACCTCTGACGCTTTTCCACAGCCTCGGTCGTCAGCTGTTGACGTCCCGATTCGGCCCTGCGTACGCTGCCGGGTAATTTCAGCCATGACCGTAAAACTCGCCGTGGCGATCCGGGAGGCCTTGTGGACAAGCGATTCGCACGGAGAATGCTCGGTGTGCTCGGCATTTGCGCACTGCTGCTGAGTGTTTCGGCCCCGGCCGGCGCAGGCCCCGGCCCGGTCACGGTCGACAGTCTCGGACCGGCGTCGGCGGTCACCTCGACCAGCGTCGCCGAGCAGGTCGGCGACCGGATCTGGACGGTGACGTCCGGGGTCTCGCCGATCCAGGTCGGTGCCTTCGACCCGGTCACCCGCACGGTCGACCGCAAGCTCACGCTGCCGACCGGAGCCGGCGCCTGGGCGATGACCCACCTCGGCACCGACCTGTACGTCGGTCTCTACACCCCCGGCGACCTCTACCGGATCGACACGGTGTCGGGCGAGGCCACCAAGGTCGCGCGGTTCGGCTCGTTCATCTGGTCGATCGCGGCCACCCCGGACGGCAAGGTCGTCGCCGGCACCTATCCGGACGGCGCCGTGCACGAGTACGACCCGGCCACCGGCGCGACCAGGACCTACGGCGCCGCCGTGGCCGGCGAGCAGTACGTCCGCAGCATCGCCGCCGACGCGACCACGATCTACGCCGGCGTCGGCACCAAGGCGCACCTGATCGCCATCGACCGGGTGACCGGTGAGCGCCGGGACGTGCTGCCGCCGGCGTACGCCGATCGCACCTTCGTCGCCACTCTCAGCCTGTCCGGGACGAAGCTCGCGGCCGGCCTCTCCCCCACCGGCACGATGCTGGTGTTCGACACCACCGACCTGAGCGACCCGGTCGAGGTGCAGACGCCGGGCGGCGACCAGTACGTCACCGCGATCACGATCGACGGACCCACGGGCGACGTCTACCTCGGCACCCGTCCGTCCGGCACGCTCTACCGGTACTCCGGGTCCACGCTCGAACGGCTCGGGTCGCCGTACGACGGGGCGTACTTCAACCGGATCTTCGTCGACGGCCCGACCGTCCGGGCCGAGCTGACCAGCCAGGTGGTCGAGTACGACGCCGGCACCGGGACGTTCACCGGGACCGATCTCGGCCAGGCGGGGCTGCCGCCGGCCCCGGAGCAGGCGATGGGGATCGCCGCCACCGCGACCTCGGTGCTCGTGAGCGGCAAGGCCGGCATCCAGGTGCACGACCTCGCGTCCGGTACGAGCACGCGGACTTTCCTCCCCGGCGAGGCCAAGACCCTGACCCCGGTCGGGCGCGACGTCTACCTCGGCGTCTACACGCTGGCCCGGCTGTGGTCGATGAAGCCCGACGGCTCCGGCCTGGACGAGTTCGGCCGGATCGGCCACGAGCAGACCCGGCCGACCGACGCGACGTACGACGCCCGGTCACGCACCTGGCTGATCTCCACCGAGCCCGACTACGGCAAGTACGACGGCACGCTGACCGAGCAGCACCTGGACACCGGCCGGCTCGAGGTGCACCGCGGTGTCGTGCCGCAGCAGTCCGTCCGCTCGGTCGCCACCCACGAGGGCGTCGCTTACCTGGGCGGCGCGACCCGCAACAGCCTGGGCACCGAGCCGATCTTGCCCGAGGCAACGATCGTCGCCTTCGACCAGCGCCGCAACCGCCGCCTGTGGGAGGTCGCCCCGCTGTCCGGCGCGCAGTCGTACAGCGACGTCGTCGTCTACCGCGGGCGGCTCTACGCGACCACGGACGACGGGCGCCTCGCCGTCCTCGACCCGCGGACGGGGAGGGTACTCGCCGACGCTGTCATCGGCACCGGTCAGAGCACATTGACCATCGCGCGCTCGGGACTGTTCGGCACCGACAGCAAACGGGTCTTCCAGGTGGTGCCCCGGCGATCCGGGCCGCCGGCGGTGACCACGGTGGTCGACGGCCTGGGTGCCCAGATCTACGGCTTCCCGTTGATCACGACGTCCCACACCGGCGACGCCCTCTACACGATCAAGGGCCGCGACCTGGTCCGGATCGGCAACCTCCCCCGGCAGAAGTGAGGCCTTCCGATGACGCTCTCTCGCCGTACGGTGCTGACCGGTGCGCTGCTCACCGGGGCGGCGAGCGCGCTGCCGATCTCCGGAGCACGGGCAGCCGGGCAGGCTGAGCCGGTCGACGGCTCGACGCTGCCCAGGTTCGGCGCCGCCTGCCTGACGGCGGCCGTGGTCGCGATGGCGGTGCACGACGGGCACGCGTATGTGATCACCCGTGGAATCGTCCCGCCGAAGCTGGTGGAGATCGACCTCGCCACCCGTCGGGTGAGCAGGACGATCGAGCTCCCGGTCGGCGAAGGCGGCTGGGGTATCACGGTGGCCGCGGGCCGGATCTACGTCGGTCTGTATCCGGTCGCCGACGTCTACTGCTTCGACCCGATGACCGCTGCGCTGACCCGCGTCGGCAGCCTGGCCGGCGCGGGTGGGTTCGTCTGGGACCTGACGACCGCGCCGGACGGTCAGGTGTTCGCGGTCAGCTACCCCAACGGCGCCGTCTGGCAGATCGACCCCGCCACCAACGCGCTCACCCGACTCGGTGCGCCGGTGGCCGGTGCGCAGTACGGTCGCTACGTCGGGGCCGCCGGCGACTACGTCTATGCCGGGATCTACACGCCGTCGCAGCTCGTCGGCTACCAGCGGTCCACCAAGACCTTCCGTGACCTGACACCCGCGGAAGTGCGCGGGCAGAACTTCGGCCCGTTCGCGGCGACGGCGGACCGGATCCACGCGGGCGCGACCGGATCGCTGATCAGCATGGGCCCGGACGGTAGCGACGTTCGCGTCGTGCCGCTGCCGGACGGGGAGTCCGGGGTCGACGCACTGTCGGTCAGCGCCGACGGGACGGCGTACCTGACGACCCGGCGCTCGGGCACGGTCTGGTCCTGCGGTCCGGACGACACCACCCTGACCGCGATCGGCACGCCGGCGCCGGCCGACGAGCATCGCCGACTCGTGCTGCTCGACGAGACCACGCTCCTCGGCGCGACCGGATCCGGCGTGCTCTGGTGGCTCGACCTCCCAACCGGCGCCGTCGAGCTCCTCGATCTCGTCGACGCCGGCTTCACGCCGGCGCCGGACAAACCGCAGTCGCTCGAGCTCGGCAACCCCCACCTGTACGTCGGCGGCCACTGGGTCGTCACCGAGCACGCGATCGGCACCGGCGGCACCCGCCGCATCCGCGTCCCCGGCGAGGCCAAGACGCTCACCTGGGTGAAGGACGGGCTGTACTCCGCGATGTATCCGAGCACCGAGGTGGTCCGGATCAACCCGCGGACCAAGGAGGTCCGCAGCCTCGGGACCATCGGTCACGACCAGATCCGGCCGTGGCAGGCGGCGTACGACGAGAAGTCGAAGCTGCTCGCGATCGCGTCCGCACCGGGCACCGGGAAGCTGACCGGCGCGCTCACGCTGGTGGACACCAGGACCGGCGAGCTCGACGTCCACTACGGCATCCTGCCGGATCAGAGCGTGATGTCGGTGGCGATCGTGGACGGCATCGCCTACCTCGGCGGCGACGTGGTCGGTGGTGGCGGGATCACGCCGACCCGCCCGGCGGCCGCGATCGGCGCCTTCGACCTGCGCCGCCGGAGGCTGCTCTGGACGGTCGACCCGCTGGCCGGCGAGCGCTCGATCCAGAGCGTCGCGGTCCACGACGGCGTCCTGTACGGCGTCCTGAAGCGGACCAGCGGCGGCTGGTTCCGGTACGACCTGCGGACCCGGACCGTCGTCCGCGGGACGAACACGCTGTCCGGCTACGGCGACATCTTCGTGGACCGGACCGGCGTCTATTGTGAGACGAACTTCGGCGGGAACCTGTACCGGCTCGGCCCAGGCCTCACCGAGGCCGAACTGCTGGTGAACAAGCTCGGCGACGGGTGGTACACGGTGCCACAACTGTCGCCGGTGCGCGGCGGACCGCACCGCGTGTGGGGCCTCGCCGACCGCGACCTCGTCCAGCTACCGTTGCCATGAGCAACCTCAAGGTGGGGACCGATCCGATGACCGAACTCGCACGCGACGGCGGTACGCCGGTGCGCTCCACCCCACTGCCGTCGGTGATGGAGGCCTCCGGCCGCCGGTTCGGCGACGAGGAGGTGAAGGCCGCCGAGCGGGTGCTCCGCAGCGGCATGCTGTCGGCCACCTGGGGCACCGAGGTGCCCGCGCTGGAGCAGGAGTTCGCGGAGCTCCTGCGCGCCGGTCACGCGGTCGCCTGCAGTTCCGGCACGGCGGCGCTCCACCTCGCGGTCGCCGCCGTGAACCCGGCGCCGGGCGAAGAGATCATCACCACGCCGATCAGCGACATGGGCACGGTGTTCCCGATCCTGATGCAGAACGCCGTACCGGTGTTCGCGGACGTCGACCCGGTCACCGGGAACCTCGACCCGGCCGCGGTGGCCGCTGCGATCACTCCCCGGACCCGAGCCGTGATGGCCGTTCACCTGTTCGGCAAACCGGCGCCGATCGCCGAGCTGCGCGCGCTGTGCGACCAGCACGGCCTCGTGCTGATCGAGGACTGCGCGCAGGCCTATCTCGCCCCCGTCGGGGACACGTTCGTCGGCCGGATCGGCCATATCGGCTGCTTCAGCCTCCAGCAGACCAAGCACATCAGCGCCGGCGACGGCGGCCTCGTGATCACCGACGACCCGGCGCTGGCCCAGCGGATGCGCTTGTTCGCCGACAAGGGCTGGCCGCGGGCCACGAATGAGCGCAACTACCTGTTCCTCGCGCTCAACTACCGCATGACCGAGCTGGTCGGCGCGGTCACCCGGGCCCAGCTGACCCGGCTGGCCGGCGTGGTCGCGGACCGTCGTACGGCGGCCGCCCGGGCCACTGCCGGGATCGCGGACCTGCCCGGGATCACGCCACCACCGGACACCGGTGACCACGTCTACTGGCAGTACCCGCTCGTCCTCGATCCCGCGGTCGCGGGCGACCTGCGGGAATGGGCGGCCGCGCTGACCGCCGAGGGCGTGCCCGCGAACGGTGGCTACCTGACCAGCCCGTTGTACGGCGCGCCCGCCTTGCGCGAGCGGGTGACGTACGGCGACTCGCACTTCCCTCTGCAAGACGTGGAGTATCCGGTGGGGCTCTGCCCGACCGCGGAGGAGCTCATCGACCGCCGCCTCCTCGTCCTCCCCTGGAACGAGAACTACACCATCGAGGATGTGGACGACATCGTCACCGCGATCCGCAAGGTCCACGGCGCGCTGGCTAAGGTGGCCCGATGAGCGACGGACCCGTGCTGCTGGACTGCGACGTACTGGTCGGGCATGACGTCACGACCGGGCGGTGGAGCCGACCCGACGGCGTCCGGGACGTGCTGAAGGCGACCGGGATCTCCGGCGGGGTGGTGTCGTCGCTGCGGGCGACGTACTTCGACGTCCCCAGCGGGAACGACGAGGCCCTCCAGGTTGCCGAGGGCAACGGGTTGACGGCGTGCCCGGTGCTGGACCTGCGCGATCCGCTCGGTGCGGAGCGGGAGCTCGACCGGTGGTTGTCCAGGCCGGAGCCGCCGCGGGTGGTCCGGCTGGCGCCGACGGCGCAGAGCGTCGAGCCGACGTACCCGGCCTTCGAACACGTCGTCCGGCTGCTGGTGGACGCCGGGCTGACGATCTTCACCGAGGGTGACGTCCGGAAGGTCGGGCCCGCGCTGCGCGGACTCGGGGCGACGGTGGTGTTCCTGGACACGCACTTCTACTACCTCGGCGACTTCGTCGTGCTGGCGCGCGGTGAGGCCGGGTTCCACACGTCGACCCGGATGCTGACCGGCCCCGACTCCCTGGAGATCGTCGCGGCGGAGGTCGGCGCCGACCGGCTCGTGCTCGGCTGCCGGACACCGTTCCACGAGACCCAGGCCGTCGTCCGCCGCCTGCTCACCTCCAAGCTCACCGCCGACGAGATCGCCCAGGCCGGCAGCCACAACCTCACCCGACTCCTGGAGCAAGCATGATCATCGACGTGCACGCCCACCGGGGGCCCACCGACCACCACCCCCACGTCCTGGAGCCCGCATGCTGATCGACGTGCACGCTCACTGGGGGCCGTGGTTCTTCTCCATGGACGTCGGCAGTGTCGGCGTCAACAGCGAACTGATGGACCGCTTCGGCATCGACATCCAACTGGTGTCCGCGATCGAGGGGATCGTGTACGACGCCCCGGCCGGCAACCGCTCGCTGGCAGCGCAACTGCCGACCGACCCGCGGTTGCGCGGCATGGTCGTGGTCGACCCGCGCCGGCTCGACGAAGCCCGCGCCGACCTCGACGAACTGCTCGCCGGCGACGGCCGGTCCCGGTGGGTCGGCGCGAAGATCCACACCGACTACAGCCGGACGCCGATCGACTCCCCCGACATGCGGGCGGCGATCGAGCTCACCACCGAGTTCGGCCTGCCCACACTCGTGCACACCTGGGGCAAGAACATCCTCGACCTCGCCGACGTCGCCGCCGACGTGCCCGGCGCGCGTGTGATCGCCGGGCACATGGGCGCGAACGGCTGGCCGCTCGTGCCCGAGGCCGCGAGCCGCAGCGACGGTATCTGGTTCGAGCCGTGCTGGTCGGCGCCCGAAGCCGGCCGCATCCGCTGGATCCTCGACCGGATCGGCCCGTCCCGGCTGATGTTCGGCACCGACGCCACGTTGATCGACCCGTCGGTCGCCCTCGGCACGTTCGAGGCCGCGAACCTCACGCCACCGGAGGAAGAAGCCATCATGTGGCGCAACGCCACGAACCTCTTCAACCTCTGACCGGACCCGCCGCCGTCACCCTCTGGCCGGCCCGCAGCCGTCACCCTCTGACCGGCCCCGCACGCCGCCGCGGCCGTCAGCCTCCGACGCGGTTCGGGGCGAGGAAGACGACGATGTCGGTCTCCGGTCCGCGGACCGGTGGTTCGCGCCAGCCCACCCGGCGGTAGAACGCGATCGCGTCGTGCGCCTGGTTCCACGTCAGCAGCCACGCCCGAGGGTGATCGGCCACGGCCGTCTCCAACAGCCGCCGCCCGAGCCCGGTCCCCCGCGCGCTCGCCAGCACCCCGAGCTCGTCGATCTCGAACGCGCCGACCAGCGACTCCTCCACCTGCTCCCGTCCCAGCCGCTCGAGCACCTTCCCGTACGCCCGGTCCGTCCGGAACGGCGCCGGCGTCGTCCACCCGGTCACGAACCCCACGATCGCCCCCTCAGCCGACCGCTCCACCAACGCCCGGAACCCGTCCCGCCGCGCATCCTGCGTGAGCCGCGCCCGGAACGCGACCCGGGTCTCCTCCGGATCCCGATGCGACCACGGCGGTGCCGTGAACACCTGCACGTACGCCGCGGTCAACTCGTCCGCGATCTCCAGCACGTCGTCCCGATAGCTCTGCACCCCTCGAACCTACCCCGCTGCGACCGGTTCGCAGGTGCGATTTTCTGGCCTCGCGACAGGGGGAAATCGTTTCCTGACTGGACACCCACTGCTTGCCGGAGTCGCATGGGATGAGGTCCCATGCGGCGTCTGCTTGCCTTCTCCGGACTGGTCCTGCTCCTGTTCACCGTCGGAGCCACGACCGCGTCCGCCCACGTGATCGCGTCCACCGGCTACTCGACCGTGCGCCAGACGGGCAGCCAGGTGACGTACCAGCTCAGCCTGGAGTACGCCGTCCTCGCGCGGGCCGTCGATCTCGGCGTACCCGCGGCCGACGACGGGCAGCGGGCGCAGGCGCTGGACGCAGCCAAGCCGGAACTCGAGGAGTATCTGCACGACCGCGTGGTCGTCTCTCTCGACGGCGCCGCCTGCGAGCCCGCACTGGAGACCACGTCCGTCGGCCGGCGAGCGGAGAAGCCGTACGCCGACCTCGGCCTGGTGTACTCCTGTCCCGGCGACCGCGGCCAGTTCCGGCTGCAGTACGACGTCTTCGCGGACGCCGAGGCGGTCGCCGACGACCACACCAACGTGGTCGAATACACCTTCGCCGACACGTCCGGGCGGACCGTCCTCGACCGCTCAAAGCACGACTTCACGGTCGGCGACAACACGCTCGCCTCCTCCAGCCTGCAGTTCGGGAAGATGGGCGTCGAGCACATCCTGCTCGGGCTCGACCACGTGCTGTTCGTCGTCGCCCTGATGCTGGGTGCGACCACCTTCCGCAGCCTGCTGCAGGTGGTCTCGATGTTCACCGTCGCGCACAGCGTCACGCTCGTCTCCACGCTGTTGGGCGGGATCTCGGTGCCGGCGGTCGTGGTCGAGCCGCTGATCGCGCTGTCGATCGCCTTCGTCGCGGTCGAGAACCTGCTCGGCTCCACCCGCCACCGGCTCCCGGTGGTCTTCGGATTCGGTCTGCTGCACGGCCTCGGCTTCGCCGGGTCGCTGCGCATCACCGATGAGGTCAGCCCGGAACTGCTCGTGTCGCTGCTGAGCTTCAACGTCGGCATCGAGGCGGGCCAGGCGATGCTGCTGGTCGCCGTGTTCCCACTGGTCCTGCTCATCCGCCGGAGCCGCCTCGCGGTCCCGGCGGTCCGGACGGCGACCGGGGTCGTCGCCGCCTTCGGCCTCTACTGGTTCGTCGAAAGGTTCCTCTTCGCATGATTCGCCTGACCCGCTCGTCTCGCGAAACACGGACAACGACAGCGCACAGAATCCTGTACGGCGTCACCGCCGGCCTGACCGCGATCGTCATCGGCGTGCCGCTCACCGGGGTCATCGCCGACGCCGTCGACGGCCCGAGCGCCACCCTCTCCGGGACGGTCTTCGAGGACCGCGACAACGACGGCCGGATCGACCGCGGTGAGCCGGTGCTGCCCGGTGTCAGCGTGTCCGACGGTCAGCGGATCGTCGTGACCGACACCGAGGGCCGCTACACGCTGACCACCGACGTCGAGCGCCGCGACGCCGACCTGGTGTTCGTCACCCAGCCGGCCGGCTACTCGGTCGGCACCGACGCGAACATGACCGCGAAGTTCTACCGCGACCTCGGTCAGCTCGCCACCGGCGACACCAAGGAGGTGAACTTCGGCCTGCGCAAGGACAAGCAGTCCGCCGGCGGCGGTTTCACCTTCGGCAACGTCGCCGACCCACACGTGAACGCCCAGCTGGCCGAGCAGATCACCGAGATCAACTCCACCCGGCAGAACCTGGCCTTCATCCAGGTCAGCGGCGACCTGACGAACAACGCGACGGACGCGGAGTTCGAGTTCTACAAGGCCGGCACCGCGCACTCGAAGGTCCCGGTCTGGCCGGCCGTCGGCAACCACGAGTACTCGGCGGGGGCGACGTACAAGGAGCGGATCAACAACTACCGCCGGCACGTCGGCCCGGAGTGGTACTCGTTCGACTACAGCGACCGGCACTTCCTGGTGCTGGAGAACAACGGCGCCGCGCCGTTCGCCGAGCAGCTGGAGTGGGTCAAGGCCGACCTGGCCCAGAACGTGAAGAAGGGCAAGCACCTGGTCGTGCTGGCCCACCAGCCGATGAACGTGCCGTTCGGCTCGCCGTCGGTGTACGACGAGTACGGCAAGCTGCTCGAGCAGTACGGCGCCGAGCTGATGCTGGTCGGCCACGAGCACTCCAACGACGTGGAGCCGCGCAGCGACTTCGCCGGTACCGCGAAGCACGTGCAGACGGTGTCCAGCTCGTACACGATCGACAACTCGCCGCGCGGGTTCCGGTTCGTGAACATGGACAACAAGGCCTTCGACAACCCGTTCCGGCTGTACGGCGCGGACAAGGACCTCACCATCGTCAGCCCGGCCCCCGGCACCGCGGTCCCGCTCGACCGCTTCCCGGGCATCCAGGTGAACGCCTACGACACCAGTGACGCCCCGAAGAAGGTGCGCTACCGCCTGGACAACGGCAACTGGCAGTCGCTGCAGTCCACCGGCGAGTTCACCTGGTACGGCGACCTGCCCCGCCGCACCCGGATCGGCAAGCACACCCTCACCGTGGAGGCGGCCGACAAGAGCGGCGCCACCTGGAAGCGCTCGTCGACGTTCACCCTGACCAACGAGAAGGCGATCAAGCCGGTCGCCGGCGCGAACTGGTCTCAGCACCACGGCGACGCCGCCCACAGCGGAGTGGCGGCCGACTTCATCGCCGCCGGTCAGCGGCTCGCCTGGTCGTACCGGACGAAGGGCACCTTCCTCACCGGTTCCCCCGCGATCGTCGACGGCGTCGTGTACGCCGGCACGCGGGACGAGAACGGGGACGGCAACAGCGCCGTGCACGCGGTGTCGCTGGCGACGGGCAAGAAGCTGTGGACGTACGCCGTACCGTCGTCGGTGCACGGCAGTGTCGCGGTCGCGGACGGGCTGGTCTACGTGCCGACGCTGCGGGGCACGCTGTTCGCGGTCGACGCCAAGACCGGCAAGCTCAAGTGGCGCCACGACCCGGGGCCGGCGCCGGAGGGCAACAACCAGCGCACCTACGGCTACTACGGCGTGACGGTTGCCGACGGCAAGGTCCTGTACCCGTACCAGACCCGTCACGGTGAGGCCGCCCGCGGCCTGCTGGTCGCGCTCGACGCCAAGACGGGCACCCGGATCTGGGCCTCGCCGATGAGCGGCGCGACCATGAGCGACGGTACGCCGGTGGTCGCCGACGGGCACGTGTACGTCGGCAACGAGACCGCCGACCGGGTGATCTCGTACAACCTGCAGACCGGCGCCCAGGAGTGGACCGGCGCGGCCGCGCTCGGCGGCTGGCAGGACGGAATCCCGTCGGCGGGCGGCGGCCGGGTCTTCATCGGCTCCGGCAACGGCATCATCGCCCGCGACGGCACCACCGGCGCCACGCTCTGGAGCTACCGCAGCTCCTGGCCGTCGCTGGTCAACGGCAACGCCACCCCGGCAGCGGCCGCGATCAAGGGTGACGTGGTCTACATGGGCTTCCCGAGCGGTGAGGTGGCCGCGCTCAACGCCGCCACCGGCGCGGTGATCTGGAAGCGGCTGCTGCCGGGTCAGCAGTACCGCGGGGGATCGTTCACCTCGCCCGCACTCAGCGGCAACACGCTGTTCGTCGGCTCCAACGGCGGCAGCTTCTACGCCCTCGACGCCCGGACCGGACAGCCGCTGTGGCAGCACGACCTCGGTACCTGGGTCTCGGCCGGTCCCGCGGTCAGCGGGAACACGGTCGTCGTCGGCGCACTCGACGGCAACCTGTACGCCTTCACCCCCGGCGGGGCCGCGGCTCGGCCGTGGCCGGTGGTGTCCGGCAAGGTGACCAAGAAGTCCACCGGCGAGCCGCTCGCCTCGACCGCGGTCAGCCTGCTCCAGAACGGTACGGCGATCGCCTCCACCTCGACCGACTCGGCCGGCAACTACCGGGTCGCGGTCGAGAAGGGCGCCGGAACCTACACCGTTCAATCCGCGCAACTCGGCTACGCGACGGCCGCCCGCGACGTCACCGTCGGGACCACCGGGGTGTCGGGCGTCGACCTGGCGATCTCGCCGGTCGCGGTGGACGCCAGCATCGGCAAGCGGCTGCCGAGCGGCCTGGTCGAGGCCGGTGTCGACGACATCGTGATCGAGAACAAGCACCTGGCGATGGCAGTGGCGAAGGTCTTCCAGGACCCGCAGATGGCCCCGTCGACGCCGGGCAAGGTCGTCGATCTGGCGATCACCGGGCAGCCTGACCAGCTCGACTGGATCAACCTGCCGTACGTGAGCACCACCGAACCGGCCGGCGGCAGTGCCTGGCAGCAGCTGCAAGTCCGGTCGACCGACGTACAGATCGTCGAGAACACCGGCGCGAAGGCGGTCGTCCGGGTCACCGGCACGTCGGCGGAGAACCCGGATCTCAAGGTGGTGACGACGTACACCGCGACGCCGGACGAGCAGTTCATCACCGCGGCGACGACGTTCACCAACGCCACCGGTGCGCCGCTGACGGTGTGGGCCGGTGACGCGCTCGACCACGACGGGCCCGGGTCGCGGTCGGCGGTCTCGGGCAACGCGCCGATCACCAGCGGTGGACCGTTCGCCCAGACGCCGGACGCGAAACGCTGGATCGGCCAGTCCGGGACCAGCGCCGACAACCAGACGTACGGGCTGGTCTACAGCACCGACAGCGGTGCGTTCACCGGCTACTCGCAGGCGATCTGGACGATGAGCAAGTTCAAGCTCGATCTGCCCGCGGGTGGCGGCCACACCATCACCCGCCGCATCGTTGCAGCCGGCAACGGTGGGGCCGCCGACAAGTTCGCCGTACTCAACCAGTTCGCGTTCTGAGCACCTGGCGGTACCCCGGCGCATGCGCCGGGGTACCGCGTTTTGTATGGGTCAGACGCTGCGGGTCGCGACGCTCAACATCTGGGGCCGGCACGGGGACTGGGACGCGCGCCGGGAAGTGCTCCAGGAGGGCTTCCGGGCTCTGCAGCCGGACCTGATCGCCTTGCAGGAGACCGTCGTCACCGACGAGTCGGACCAGACCGCCGAGCTCTTCGGCGACGACTGGCACGTCCTGCACCAGGGCCGGCGGTCGACGGACGGGACCGGCTGCTCGATCGTCAGCCGGTGGCCGGCGGTCGCGGTCGAGGAGGTCGACCTGTGTGTCACCGACCGGGTCGATCCCGACGACTTCCCGGGGCGGACGACGGCGGCCGAGTTTGAGACCCCGGCCGGGCCGGTGCTGTTCGTCAACCACAAGCCGAACTGGCAGCTCGCGTACGAGCGCGAACGTGAACTGCAGGCGGTGACCGCGGCCCGGGCGATCGAGCGCATCACCGCCGGCCGCGAGCTGCACGTCGTCCTGGCCGGAGACTTCGACGCCCGGCCGGAGACCGGCAGCATCCGGTTCTGGACCGGTCGGCAGTCGCTCGGTGACCTCAGCGTCAACTACCAGGACGCGTGGGAGTTCGCGCATCCCGGCGAGAGCGGGCACACCTTCACGGTGGAGAACCCGGCCATCCTGGCGGAGGCCGACTGGGGTCGCATCCCGGCACGGCGGATCGACTACGTCATGGTCCGCTGCGATCTGCGCGGCCCGACCCTACGGATCCGTTCGGCCGAACGCCTTTTCGACCGGCCGGTCCGCGGCGTCTTCGGCTCCGACCACTTCGGCGTCATCGCCGAGCTCGAGGAGTTGTCCGGGTAGCCTCGTGGGGTGGTGCGGCGTGAGCAGTTGCGGGATTTCCTCCGCGCACGGCGGGCGGAGGTCTCGCCGGCCGAGGTCGGGCTTCCCGTCGTCGGCAGGCGACGTACGCCGGGGTTGCGGCGCGAGGAGGTCGCCTCGCTGGCCGGCGTCGGGGTGTCGTGGTACACCTGGCTCGAGCAGGGCCGGGACATCAACGTGTCCGGCGAGGTGCTCGACGCGATCAGCAGGACGCTGCGGCTGACCGAGCCCGAGCGCGCGCATCTCTACCTGCTGGCCGGACTCAATCCACCCCTGAGCCGGACGACCGGCAGCGAGGTCTCCCCCGAGCTGCGGCGACTCGTCGACGCCTGGTCGCCGCGACCGGCGATCCTACGCGACCGGTACTGGAACCTGCTCGCGATCAACGACGCGACCCGCACCGTCTTCGGGTACGACGACGCCGACCACAACTGCCTGATCTCGTTCTTCACCAACGCCCGCTACCGGGGCATGCACGTCCACTGGGCCGCGGTCGCGCCGGCCGTGGTCGCGGCGTTCCGGGCGGACGCGGCCCGGGCTCCGGAGGATCCGGAGTTCCGGCGGGTCGTGGACGAGCTGACGGCGGCGAGCCCGGACTTCGCCGCGTTGTGGGCCCGGCAGGAGGTCGGCGTCCCCGGACAGGTCGTGAAGGCGGTGAACCATCCGAAGCAGGGTGAGCTGTTCTTCGACCTGACCACGCTCGCGGTCACCGACCACCCCGACTGGCTCCTGGAGCTCTACGTCCCGCGGCCTGCCTAGCCTGGTGGTGCCGAACCCAGGTTCGGCCCGCACTGTTTGCCGCGCGCAACAACCGGCACGCTGGCCGGTATGACTCACCGATTCGCAGACAAGGTCGCGCTCGTCACCGGCGGCTCCAGCGGGATGGGACTCGCCGCGGCCCGGCGGCTGCTGACCGAGGGCGCCCAGGTCGTGATCACCGGACGCGACAAGACCCGGCTCGACGCCGCCGCGGCCGGCCTCGGCGCCCCGAACCGGGTGGTCGCAGTCCCCGGCGACACCGCCAGCCTGACCGATCTGGACACCCTGGCGACCACCGTCCGCGACCGCTTCGGGCGCCTGGACGTCCTCTTCGCGAACGGGGGCGTCGCCGCGTTCGAGCCGGCCGGGCAGACCAACGAGGCCGAGTTCGACCGAGTGGTGGACATCAACTTCAAGGGCGTGTTCTTCACCGTCCAGAAGCTGGTCCCCCTGCTGTCCGACGGCGCGGCGGTGGTGATCAACGCGTCCTGGACGATCCAGCGCGGTCTGCCGGGGGCGTCGGTGTACGCGGCGACCAAGGCGGCGGTGCACAACCTCACGCACACGTTCGCGGCCGAGCTGGCGCCGCGGCGGATCCGGGTCAACTCGGTCAGCCCCGGCTACATCGAGACCCCGATGTTCCACGACAACGTCACGCCGGAGGCACACGCGGCCGTCGTCGCGGCCGTGCCGGCAGGGCGGATCGGCACCGCGGAGGACGTGGCCGGTGCGGTGGCGTTCCTGGCGAGCGACGAGGCGTCGTACGTCAACGGACAGGACCTCGTGATCGACGGCGGCCTGGTCACCGCCGGCGCTCCCGTCTGACCGTCCCCTGCCCGTGGCGGCGGGACTGGGCTGGCCGGCGGGGTCCGGCCGCTCTCACTCGGCCGGGCCGCCGCCGGCAGCCCTCAGGCGGCGGTTACCCGGTCGTGACGGGCGCGGGATCGGCGGCGATGGTCTCCAGCTCGGTGCGGAACTGCGGCAGCAGCCAGCGCAGCGGCTGGTCCAGGACGCGGCCGATGGTCGCCTCGTCGACGTGCAGGAGATCGCCGATGCGGGCGAGCGCGTCCGGCTCGTCGACCGCGGCGTACAGCAGGTGGACCACCTCGTGCCGGTGCGCGAACACCGCGAGCGCCGCGGCCGCCAACCCCGGATCGATCTCCGGCGGACTCGTGATTTCCCCGTGAACAGTCACGTCATCACAACCTGACAGAACACCGATCGGTTACGTGCAAGCTCGATTTCAGCCCGGCAGCCAGCCCACTTTCCCGATCAGGTACGTCGCCCCGACCAGCGCACCGATGTCGATCAGGGAGTGCGCGACCACCAGCGGCATGACCCGGCCCCATCGGCGGTAGAGGTAGCAGAAGATCACGCCCATGAGCACGTTGCCGAGGAAACCGCCGAGCCCCTGATAGAGGTGGTACGACCCGCGCAGCAGCGCGCTGGCCGCCGTACTGCGGCCGACGGACCACCCGAGCTGGTCCAGCCGCCGGTTGAGGTAGGCCAGCACGATGACCTCCTCGAGGATCGCGTTCTGGGCCGCGACCAGGATCAGGACCGGGATCCGCCACCAGGCGTCCGGCAGCCGGGCCGGGTCCACGGTCAGGTTGGCTCCGGTCGCGTAGGCGGCCAGGTAGAAGGCGAGCCCGGCGCCGCCGATGCCGGCGGCCACCGCCGTCCCGCGCCCGAGGTCGCGGAGCCGGTCCCTCAGGTCGAAACCGAGCGTCCGCATCGTCTCGCCACCCCGGGCCAGGAAGTGCGCGACCAAGGCGACCGGCACGAGCGCGGTCACCACCGCGAACAGCTGCCAGGTCAGGTCCAACCAGGGCCGGCCGGGCGCGCGCGAGCCGACGATCACCGCGGTCTGCCCACTGATCGGCCGCTCCGACGTCAGCACCCCGGTGAACGAGATGATCGCCGAGACCCCGGACGCTCCGAGCGACAGCGCGAGGACCAGCCAGACCTCCTTGGTCAGCACCCGCCGGTCAGGGCCCGGAGCCACCACCGGTTCGACCTCGTCCGCGGACCTCGTCATGCCCCAACTATCCCGCGCCCAGCAACTCCAGCAGGTGGTCCAGGACGTCGCCCGGCTCCACCTCCAGCCGGTACTGCGACTGGATCTGCAGCCCGTCCGACAGCGCGATCAGCAGCGTGGCGATCGTCTCCGGGTCGGCCGCCGTACTCATCGTCCCGTCCGCCTGCCGCGCCCGGACGCCCTCGGCCAGCGCCGCACGCAGTCGCCGGTAGCGCTCGACGAAGTACTCGTGCGCGCCGTGCTGCGGATCGCCGGCCTCGGCCGAGAACGTCGAGTACAGCTGGACCAGGCCCGGGACGTCGGTGTTGTGCCGGACGACCGCGCCGAGCTTGCCGATCACGTCGAGCCCGCTGTTGAGTGCACCGTCGAGCCCGCTGTCGAGTCCCCCGTCGAGCCGCGCGGTGTCGGCCTCGTCCCGCGCCCGCAGGACCGCCTCGAAGAGCTTCTCCTTCGAGCCGAAGTAGTGCAGCAGGCCGGCCTCGCTCAGCCCGACCGCGGCGGCCAGCTCGCGCGTGGACGTCTTCCGGTAGCCCTGCCGGGCGATCACCTCGAGCGCCTTGGTGAGGATCTCCTCGCGCTTGGCGACACCCTTCGCGTACGGCCCTCTCGTTGCCATGCCTGAAAACCTAGCATCACTTGGTTTTGGCGCGTACAGTGACACGCATGAGTGCCACCCCCGCTGATTTCGAGGCCTTGCTCGGCCGCCTGACACTCGAGGAGAAGGTCCGGGTCCTCACCGGCCAGGACTTCTGGTCGACCCATCCGCTCCCTGGGATCGGGCTGCGGTCGATGGTGCTGTCCGACGGCCCGAGCGGCGTGCGCGGAGCGGTCTGGGACGAGCGTGACCCGTCCCTCAACCTCCCGTCCGCGACCGCGCTCTCGTCCTCCTGGGACCTCGACGTCGCCCACCGGTACGGCGTGGTGTCCGCGCTCGAGGCCCGGCGCAAGGGTGTGGACGTCGTCCTCGGCCCGACCATCAACCTGCACCGGTCCCCGCTCGGCGGCCGGCACTTCGAGGCGTTCAGCGAGGACCCGGTGCTGACCGCCGAGCTGGCCGCGGCGTACGTCGCCGGCGTCCAGGAGCTCGGCGTCGGCGCGACCCCGAAGCACTACGTCGCGAACGACTTCGAGACCGACCGCTTCACCGCCGACGTGGTGGTCGGCGAGCGCGCCCTCCGCGAGGTGTACCTGCTCGCGTTCGAGAAGGCGGTGATCGAGTCCAAGGCCTGGCTGGTGATGAGCGCGTACAACTCGATCAACGGCGCGACCGCCTCGGAGAACGAACTGCTCGAGACCCCGTTGAACAGCGAGTGGGGTTTCGACGGTGTCGTGGTCAGTGACTGGACCGCGGTTCGCAGCCTGGAGAGCGCCAAGCACTCGCAGGACCTGGCGATGCCCGGGCCGATCGGAGCGTGGGGGGACGCGCTCGTTGAGGCGGTCCGGTCCGGGGAGGTCAAGGAGACCGCGATCGACCGGAAGGTGCTGCGGCTGCTGACGCTGGCCGCCCGGGTCGGCGCGCTCGACGGTTTCGCGAAACCGGCCGACGTACCGGCGGTCGACGGCGTCGCGTTTGCGCGGTCGGCGGCGGCCGAGGGTTCGGTGCTGCTGCGCAACCAGAACGAACTGCCCTGGGACGCCGCCGCGCTGCAACGGGTGGCGGTCATCGGGCACAACGCTCGGGACGCGCGGACGCAGGGTGGCGGTAGCGCGACCGTCGTACCGTCGTCGGTGGTCTCGCCGCTCGACGGACTTCGGGCAGCCCTTCCGGACGCCGAGGTGACGTACTCGATCGGTGCGATCGTCCAGGAGGGCGTGACGGAGCTGCCGCCGGGCTCGATGACCAACCCGGAGACCGGCGCGCCGGGAGCGCGGGTGCGTTTCCTGGCCGCGGACGGGGCCGAGCTGTTCACCGAGGACCGGTTCGCCAGCGCGCTGGTGTACCTGGGCGGGGACGCACCGGTCGCCGAGACCGCGGTCCTCGAGTTCCGGACGACGTACACGCCGGCGGAGTCCGGGCCGGTCCTGCTCGGCTTCGCGTCGGTCGGCCGCGGCCGGATCTTTGCCGACGGCAAGCTTCTGCGTGAGGACGTCGCTGAGCCGGTCGGCACGGATCTCGGCGCCGCGCTGCTGTCGCCGCCGTCGGTCTGCGCTCCGCTGGAGCTGACCGCCGGCCGGCCGGTGGACGTCCGGGTCGAGCTCGAGGTGCCGAAACTCGAGGGCGGCCTGAGCAACGCGCTGAGCATCACCGTCGGCATCGAGCCCCACCCGGCGAACCCGCAGGACCTGATCGACGAGGCCGTCGCGGCGGCGCGGGCCGCGGACGTCGCGGTCGTGGTCGTCGGCACCAACTCCAAGGTCGAGTCGGAGGGGTACGACCGGACCAGTCTCGCGCTGCCCGGCCGTCAGGACGACCTGGTCCGTGCGGTCGCCGCGGCCAACCCGCGGACGGTCGTGGTCGTCAACGCAGGCTCGCCCGTCCTGCTGCCCTGGCGTGGCGAGGTTGCCGCGCTCCTGGTCACCTACTTCGGTGGCCAGGAGTACGGCAACGCCCTGGCCGACGTCCTCCTCGGCGTCCTGGAGCCGGGTGGGCGGCTACCGACCACGTGGCCGCGCGCGGAGTCCGACGTACCGGTCATCGACGTCACCCCGCGCGACGGCGTGGTCCGGTACGACGAAGGCATCCACATCGGCTACCGCGCCTGGCTCCGGGCCGGCACCGAGCCGGCCTTCGAGTTCGGCCACGGCCTCGGCTACACCACCTGGGAGCTCTCCGCACTGCGTGCCATCGACCCGTCGTCGGTCGCCCTGACCGTGCACAACACCGGCGACCGGGCCGGCAAGCACGTCGTCCAGGTGTACGCCGAGCGCCCCGATTCGACCGTGGACCGCCCGGTCCGTTGGCTGGCCGGTTTCGCGGTCGTCCGCCTGGACGCCGGGCAGCGCCGCGAGATCACGGTCCACCTCCACGAGCACACCTTCGACCACTGGGCCGACGGCTGGACCACCGAGCCCGGCACCTTCACCCTCCACGCCGGCTCATCGGTCACCGACCTCCCACTGTCGACCGAGCTCCGCATCGAGTAGCCGGTGGCGGGCTTGGGGTGGGTGGTCGGTCTCAGGGCCGGTGGCGGCCCGGGGTAGGTGGTCGGACCAGGCGGCGGGCGGTGTCGGACTGCCAGTAGAGGACCGAGCGGCCGGAGCGGCGGCGTTCGAGCAAGCCGGCATCGGTGAGGATGCGGAGGTGGTCGGAGACCGTGGCCAGTGAGAGACCGGTCGTGGCGACCAGGACGGTGGTGCTGACCGGGTCGGCGGCCTCGACCAGGACCCGGGCCCGGTTGCGTCCGAGCAGCTGGACCAACGGCTCGGCGGGTGCTTCGGTGCCGGCGAAGATCCCGGTGACGGGATACGTGAGCGCGAACCGGTCCGGCTTCCGCCAGGAGACGTTCACGCCGTACGTGTGCGCGGCGATGAACATCAGGTCCTGGCCGCGGACGTCGGTCGTCGGGTAGTCCCAGCGATTCACCTGGATCCGCCCGTCCCCCAGCCACCGGACGTGCGGACCGAGCCCGCGCAGTACGCCGGACCAGCCGTGCTCGCTGAGGCGCGACGTCCGCGAGACGATGTCGGCCTGGGGCAACCGCAGCCGCCGCGGCCAGTCGGGCTCGACCGTCGCCGTCCAGATCCACCTCAGCAGGTCGGCCACCTGCTCGGCCAGCCCGGTCGACTCGAGCAGGATCTCCGGCAACGGCGTCCGTACGACGCGCAGGTCCGCGCGGATCTGGTCGTCGTCCAGCGAGGTCAGCAGCTCGAGCTCGTCGTCCAGCCGCTGGTCCGGCTCGAGCGGCGGGACGGTGAGGAAGTCGGCCACCCAGCTGCGGCCGAACGCGTTGTCGACAATCGACGCCCAGACCGGGTTCCGGGCCAGCTGATCGGTGTAGGCGCCGACGTGAGCGTCCTTCCAGGCCCGGTACCAGGGCTGGCTGGGCGCGCGCAGCAGCTTCAGCGCGGCCACCGTCTCGGTGAGCTGCGACGTCCCGAACCGGGCGTTCGCCAGGGTGTCGGCGTCGACGAGGAACTCGGACAACGTTTCGCCTCCACCCGAAACTGTAGGCGCCGGCCGGGCCGGCGTCGATCCTCACGGGTATGACCTACCGCCAACTGTTCGGCAATCGCGAGTTCCGCAACCTGTGGATCGGCAGCGCGCTCGGGAACGCGTCGGCGACCATGACGAGCCTGACGCTCGCACTGATGGTCGACGCCGCGACCGGGTCCGCCCTGCTGGCCGCACTGGTGATGTTCGGGCCGTCGCTCGCGCAGGTGCTGGGCGCGTCCACCCTGATGTCCGCAGCCGACACCGCTCCCCCGCGACGCATCCTGACCCTGCTCGCCTGCCTGTCGACCGTGGCGGTGGGCGTTCAGGCCGCGCTCGACCTGAACGCCGCGACCCGGCTGCTGCTCGCGCTGCTGGTGGCGTACGGGTTGTCGATCGGTTCCGGCGTACGGTGGGGCCTGCTGAGCGAGGTGGTCGCGGAGGATCAGTTCGTCCTCGGCCGCTCGGCGATGAACCTGTCGGTCGGCGCGATGCAGATCGCCGGCTTCGGCACCGCCGGGTTGTTGCTGCAGGCCCTCGAACCGTCCGACGTGCTCTGGCTGGCGACGGCCTGCTCGGCGCTCGCGATCCCGATGATCCGCTTCGGCCTCCGCGACCGCCCACCGCGCCGGGTCGCCCGGACCGGCTTCCGCGAGACCTGGCGCGGCAACCGTCGCCTGCTCGGTCAGGCGCGCACCCGTCCGTTGCTATTGGCCCTCACGCTCCCGAACGGCCTGATCGTCGGCTGCGAGGCGCTCTTCGTCCCGTACGCCGGTGCGGGCGCCGGCTGGCTGCTGGCCGCGGGGGCCGCCGGGATGATGACCGGCGACCTGGTCGTCGGCCGCTTCCTCAGCCGCTCGGGCCGGCGGTTCGCCGCGCGTTGGCTGCGGATCGTGCTGGCCGTCCCGTTCCTCGGCTTCGCCTTCGACCTGCCCATCGCCGTCCTGGCGGTGCTGGTCGCGATCGGCAGCAGCGGCTACGCGGCATCCCTGTCCCAGCAGGAGGTCCTGGTCGACCTGACGCCGCTGGACCTGCGCGGCCAGGTCCTCGGCCTGGAGTCCGCCCTGCGGATGACGACGTTCGGTGTCGTTGCCATCCTGGCCGGCGCCGCCGCCGACCTCACCTCTCCCGCCCCCACCATCACCGCCTTCGCCGCCGCGTCCCTGCTGGTTTCCCTCGCCCTCACCCGGCCGCTGACCCGCGTGATGAACCACGTCCTAAGCTCGCCGGGTGGAGGTCGTGGGGCTGCGGAGGGTATCGAAACGGTACGGCCGCCGGCGTGAGGTGCTCGCCGAGGTCGACCTGCAGGTCGCCGCCGGTGACCTGCTCGCGCTGGTCGGAGCCAACGGCTCGGGCAAGTCGACGGTGCTGAAACTGATGGTCGGGCTGTCGCGGCCGTCGTCGGGAACGATCCGGCGGAACGCCCGGGTGGTCGGGTACGTCCCGGACGTCTTCACGACGCACGACCGGATGCCGGCGTCGGCGTACCTGCGGCACCTGGGCAGGATCCGCGGCCTGAGCGACCGCGCCGCCAGGCAACGATCCGGGGACCTGCTGGACCGGCTCGCCCTCGACGGCGGCGCGGACACCCCGATGCGGAAGCTGTCGAAGGGCAATGCGCAGAAGGTCGCGCTGGCCCAGGCGCTGCTCGAACCGCCGGAACTGCTGGTCCTCGACGAGCCGTGGGCGGGTCTGGACGCCACCGCCCACGGGACCTTGTCCGAACTCCTCACCGAGACCGCCGGCCAAGGCGCCGCCGTCGCCTTCACCGAGCACTCCGATCACGTCGTCCGCGCGACCGCGACCCGGATCTGCGAGCTCCGCAACGGCAGGCTCCAGCACGACACCACTCCGGCGAGCCTCACCGAGATCACGCTGGCCCCCGGTCAGGACCTCGATTGGACGGTCCAGCCCGACGTCCTGGAGGTACGGCGTACCGGCGACAGCGTCACGGTGACCCTGCCGACCGGCCGCCATGACGCCGCGCTCCTGACCGCGCTGCAGCACGGCTGGTCCGTCACCACCGTCCGCCGGCGGGGGCGCGAGTGACCGCTCTCTATCGCTACCTGATGACCAGCGTGCTGCTCTCCCAGCGGTACCTGCCGCCCACCCTGATCTTCCTCGCGGCGATGGCCGTGGGCACCAGTTCGGACAGTGGCCCGCTGCAGTCGTCGTACGCCTTCTGTGTGCTCGCGATGCTCGTCTGCACCACCTGGCTGACCGTCGCGATCGTCAACCACGAGGATCCGACCCAGCGCAAGATCATCCGCGTCATGCTCGGCGACTCGCTCCGCGTCCTTGCCGTCACCGTGACCGTGGTCCTGACCTGGTGTCTCCCGCTGGTGGTCATCGGTCTCGTCTATCCGATCGTCACCGGGAAGCACGACATCACTGCCGGAGCACTTGCGGCCGGCGCCTTCGCCCAACTCTCCGCCGCGATGATCGGTGCGTCCATCGGGCTGCTCTGTTCCCGCCTCCTCATCCCCCGCATCGGTATCGCCATGCTGACCGCGGCCGCCGCCCTCCTCGCCGTACTGCTGCTGCGCTGGATCTCCCCGATCCGCCCGCTGATGGCGATGCTCTCCGACGACCGCGTCACCGCCGTACCCCTGACTCTGCTGACCGCTCTGTCGGCGGCGATCCTCACCGCCGCGCTCCTCACCACCCGCACTCTCGCGGACCGCAAGGACTGATCAGCGGCTGAAGCCGGCGGTGAGACCGCTGAGGAGTTGGCGGCGGCCGATGGCGTAGAGGAGGACGATCGGGAGGGTGGTCAGCATGACCGACGCAAGGACGGCCGGGATGTTGACGCTGTACTGGCCCTGGAAGGTCCACAGCGCCAGCGGGAGCGTGCGCTTGTCCGGGCTCTGGGTCAGGATCAGCGGGAGCAGGAAGCCGTTCCAGACGCCCAGGCCGTTGTAGATGCTGACCGTGACGAGCGCGGGCCGGGTCAGCGGCAACGCGAGCCGGCGCAGCATGTCCCACTCGCTCGCGCCGTCCACCCGCATCGACTCGAACAGCTCCTTCGGGACGTCGCGGATGAAGTTCGACAGCACCAGCACCGACAGCGGGATCGCGAACGCGATCGACGGCAGGATGATCGCCAGCAGGCTGTCGTACAGATGCATCCGGATGATCAGCAGGTAGACCGGGATGATGGTCGCCTGCAGCGGGATCGCCAGCCCCATCAGAAACAGGCCGTTGACCCCGGCAAGGAACTTGCCGCCGGCCCCGCGGACGATCGCGTACGCCGCCATGAACGCGATCGCGACCGCCGGGAGGATGGTGCCGGCCGTGACGATCACGCTGTTCAGGAAGTACTGCGGGAAGTCGGACTCGATCACCAGTCGGTAGTTCGCCAGGGTCGGCGCACTCGGCAGCGCGAACGGGTTCTGGCTGAAGTACGCCGTCTGGTCCTTGAAGCTGGTGACCACGATCCAGTAGAGCGGGACCATCACGATCACCAGCCACACCCAGGCCGCGGCGCCGCCGAACCAGTTCAGGTGCAGCAACTTGCGCAGGTTGACGGCTCCACGGGAGGCCGGGCGGGTCGTCGTACCGGCTCCGCTGGGTGCCAGTGCTGTGTCACGCGCCATCTCACGCACCTTCCAGCTGGCTTGCCGTCGTACTGCCGCCGAGCCGGCGGAGCAGCAGCGCGAGGGCGAGTCCGATCAGGACCAGCAGGACGGCGATCACGCTCGCCGGACCCATCAGGTTCGCCTGGAAACCACGCTTGTACATGTCGAGCGCGAGCACCCGGGTCGCGTCGCCCGGGCCGCCCGCGGTGAGGACGAAGATCAGGTCGAAGAACGTCAGCGAGCCGACCACCATCAGCGTCGACGAGGTGATGATCGTGTACTTCAGCTGCGGCAGCGTGATGCTGAAGAACTGCCGGACCCGGCCGGCGCCGTCGATCGACGCGGCCTCGTACATCGAGACCGGGATCTGCCGGACCCCGCCCTGGTAGATCAGCGAGTGGAACGGGATGAACTGCCAGGACACCACGAAGATGACCACGCCGAGGGCGAGGTTCTCCCGGCCGAGCCAGTCCTGGGTGAGGAGGCCGATCTTCAGCCCGGCGCCGAGACCGAAGTTCGGGTCGAGCAGCGCCTTGTAGGTGATCGCGATCGCGGCCGAGCTGAGCAGCAGCGGGACGAAGAACAGGACGGCCAGGAAACCGCGGTACCGCTGCCGGCCGGCCAGGAAGGTGCCGAGCAGCAGGCTGAGCGGCGTCTGCACCGCCCACGACAGGATCATGATCTCGAACGTCACCCAGACCGTGTGTGGCAGCGCCGGATCGCTCAGCACCGAGCGCCAGTTGGCGAACCCGGCCGGGTTGATGGCGCCGAGCCCGTCCCACTGGGTGAAGCTGAGGAAGAGTACGCCGAACAGCGGCACCACCCCGAAGACGACGAAGATCAGCAGCGCCGGGATCGCCATCCAGGCGACCGGCCCGGCCCGCCCGGCGGCCGTCGACCCGGAACGCCGGCCACCGGGGTGCGGCAGGCCGGTGGGCGAGGCGGCCCAGTCGGTGGCGACCGGGCCGCTGGACAGATCTGTCACGTCACTTCCCGATCACGGCGTTCATGCCGTCGGCGAACTGCTGGGGAGAGATCGACAGCTGGAATAGCTTGGCGATGTTGTCGAGCAGGGTCTCGGCCTGGGTCGGGCTGAGCGCCTGGTCCCACGACTGGCCGAAGTTCTTCGCGTTCGCCGAGGTGTCGTAGACGAAGTTCAGCCAGTCGGAGTCGTTCTTGTCCGTCACCGTGGACAGCTTGTCCTTGGCGCTCTTCACCACCGGGATGTTGCCGGACTTGACCCACGCCTCGACCGAGGCATCGTCCAGGGTGTTGCTGGCGAGGAACTTCTTGGCGGTCTCCTTCTCGCCGTCGCTCGCCTTCGAGGAGATCGACAGGTACTGGCCCGGGTTGCCGACGGTGCTGCTCGGGTCGCCCTTGCCGCCGTCGACCGGCGGGAAGTTCATGTAGCCCAGGTGCCCGCCGGTGACGAAGTCGCCGCCGGAGGCCTTCATGTTGCCGTAGGTCCAGGCGCCGTGCAGCATCATCGCGGCCTTGCCGGTGAACAGCAGCGCCTGGTCGGCGTTCGAGTCGGCGGTGATCGAGGAGAAGCCCTTGATGAAACCGTTGGCCTTGATCAGCTTCTGCATCTCCTCGAGCGCCTTCAGCGCCGACGGGTCCGACCAGCTGTTCGGCTTGCCGTCGAAGATGTTCTGGAAGACCTCGGAGCCGCCGATCCGGTCGAACAGGAACTCCAGCCACATCATGCTGGTCCAGCGCGACTGGCCGCCGAGCGAGAACGGCGCGATGCCGGCGTCGTTGAACTTCGGCACCAGGTCCAGGATGTCGCCCCAGGACGTGGGCGGCTCGGCGCCGACCTTCTCGAAGGACCGCTTGTCGTAGAACAGCACGATCGGCGTGGTGGTCTCGACCGGCATCGCGTAGATCTTGCCGCCGACGGTCGCCGCGCCGAACGCGGACGGGAAGATCGAGTCCTTCAGGGTGGCGTTCTCGCCGAACCAGCCGGTCAGGTCCTCGACCTGGCCGGCGTCGACGTAGCTCTTCAGGCCGCCGCCGCCCCAGCCCCAGATCAGGGTCGGGCCCTGGCCGGCGCCGATGGCGGTCTTGATCTTCTGCTTGAACGCGTCGTTCTGGAACTCGGTGTGCTTGATCTGGGTGCCCGAGTTCGCGTCGTTGAACCGCTTGACCTGCGCTTCCCGGATCGCCTGCTGCGGCTGGCCGGTGAGGAACCAGTACGACGCACCGCTGCCGGCCGCAGCACCGCCCGCGGAGCTGCCGGAGCTCTGTGGGCCGGAGGTACCGCAGGCTGCCAGGCCGGCGGCGAGCGCGCCGCCGCCCACCAGGCTGAGAAAGGAACGCCGAGATGTCGTGATCGGATCCACAGTGATCTCCGTACTCCGTGCCGCGGACCGCTCCACGGCGCCAGGGGTTGCGGGGTGCCGAGGGTGTGACCGACAGCACGTCCGTTAAGACTATGTTTCGTAACGTAGATTTCGAAGGTTTCGCTGTCAAGACTTGAACTACCCGGTCTTTAGGGTCACAGTGAGGTCACGGATCCCCTGCTGACATTAGTGATCCGTCGACTTCTCCGATGCCGTGACAGATTTCGCAATCCTCGTAGAAGCGTCGAAACTTTTTCGATACTTTGTCACGACAACGGCTTCAGGTTAAGGGAGAATTTCTTGTCCACACCGTCGGACCGACCGTGGAGCGACCCCGCGCTCGCGCCCGAGAAGCGCGCCGAGCTGCTGCTGCAGGCGATGACGCTCCCGGAGAAGATCGCGCAGCTCGGCAGCCGCTGGACCGGGAACGACCTGGCCGACCACGATCTCCCGGAGGAGGGGACGCTCAACGTCGCCCCGATGGAGGACGTGTTCGCCACCGCCGGGACACGCTCCCTGGCGGAGTCCAGCGAGCACGGCCTCGGTCACCTCACCCGTGTCTGGGGCAGCGTCCCGCAGTCGGTCGAGGAGGGGGTGGCCGAGCTCGTCCGTCAGCACCGGGTGGTGCTCGACGGTTCACGTCTCGGCGTACCGGCGCTGGTCCACGAGGAGTGCCTCACCGGTTTCACGACGTACGGCGCCACCGTCTACCCCGCGTCGATCGCGTGGGGTGCGACGTTCGACCCGGCGCTGGTCGAGCGGATGGCGGCCGCGATCGGCCGGGACATGGCCGCGGTCGGTGTGCACCAAGGGCTGTCGCCGGTGCTGGACGTCGTCCGCGACTACCGGTGGGGCCGGGTCGAGGAGACGATCGGCGAGGACCCTTACCTGGTGGCGATCCTCGGGTCGGCGTACGTCCGCGGGCTGCAGAGTGCGGGCGTGCTCGCGACGCTGAAGCACTTCGCCGGATACTCCGCCTCGCGCTCCGGGCGCAACCACGGGCCGGTGTCGATGGGCCGGCGCGAGTTGCTCGACGTCGTCCTGCCGCCCTTCGAGACCGCGATCGCGACCGCCGGCGCGGAGTCGGTGATGAGTTCGTACTCCGACGTCGACGGTCTGCCCGCGAGCGCGGATCCGTGGCTGTTCACCGACGTACTGCGGGACGACTGGGGTTTCGGCGGCACGGTCGTCTCGGACTACTGGGCGGTGCCGTTCCTGGCGTCGATGCACCGGGTGGCCGTCGACAACGCGGACGCCGGGGCGGTCGCGCTGGCCGCGGGCACCGACGTCGAACTCCCGGACACCATCGCGTACGCCGGCCTGGAGGCCAAGGTCAGGTCGGGCGAGATCTCCGAGGACCTGATCGACCGGGCGGCCCGCAGACTGCTGCTGCAGAAGGTCAAGCTCGGGCTGCTCGACCCCGGCTGGACCCCGGAGGGTTCGGTCCGTGCCGACGGTGTCGAGCTCGACTCGGCCGAGAACCGGGGACTCGCCCGGCAGCTCGCCGAGCGCTCGATCGTCCTGCTCGACGCGGGATCCGCGCTGCCGTTGAGCTCCGCGCTGCGCAAGGTCGCGGTGATCGGGCCGATCGCGGGCGACCCGCGCACGTTGATGGGCTGCTACGCGTTCCCCAACCACGTCCTCCCCCGCTACCCGGACCGTGGCCTCGGCGTCGACGTCATCAGCCCGGTCGATGCCCTGCGCAACGAACTCCCCGACGCGGAACTCACCCACGTGCAGGGCTGTGCGGTCATGGGCGACGACCGCTCCGGCTTCGACGACGCCGTGGCCGCCGCGCGGGAGGCGGAGCTCGTCGTCGCGTACGTCGGGGACCTCTCCGGACTGTTCGGCCACGGCACGTCCGGCGAGGGCTGCGACGCCGAGGACCTGCGGCTGCCCGGCGTACAGGGTGAGCTCCTCGCTCGGCTGCTCGACACCGGTACGCCGGTCGTCGTGGTGGTCGTCTCCGGCCGCCCGTACGCCCTCGGAGACTTCGCGGACCGGGTCGCCGGGCTGGTGCAGGCGTTCCTCCCCGGCCAGGAGGGTGCGGCCGCGATCGCCGGCGTACTGAGTGGCCGGATCGTGCCGGGCGGCAAGCTGCCGGTCCAGGTCCCGCGGCACGTCGGCGGTCAGCCCGGTACGTACCTGCAGCCGGCGCTCGGCAGTGTGGAGAGCGCAGGGATCAGCGGGCTGGAGACCAGGCCGTTGTTCCCGTTCGGGTACGGCGGTTCGTACACCACCTTCGAGGTCGGCGACCTGCGGCTGAGCGCCCGTGAGATCGGGACCGACGGCGAGTTCACCGCGACCGTGCGCGTGCGCAACACCGGCGAGCGCGCCGGTGACGAGGTCGTGCAGCTGTACCTGCACGACGTGGTCGCGCGGATCGCCCGGCCGCTGAAACTGCTGACCGGGTTCGCGCGGGTGTCGCTCGAGCCGGGTGCGGCCGCCGACATCACCTTCCGTGTGCACGCGGACCGGACGGCGTACACGGGTCCGGACCTGCTCCGGATCGTCGAGCCGGGCGACGTCGAGGTGATGATCGGCACGTCCTCGGTGGACCTGCCGTGTCGGGCTTTTGTCCAGGTCACCGGGGATGTGAGGGTGGTGGGGCACGATCGCAGGCTGACGACCCCGGTCGAGGTCACCCCGGTGGCCGGGACGGGAGCAGGAGGAGGGTGATGAGATGCCGCGGTTGAAAGGTCGCGTCACCCTGGCCACCGTCGCCGGTACCGCCGGCGTCTCCGTCGCCACGGTCTCGAAGGTGCTCAACGGCCGCAGCGACGTCTCGCCGGCCACCCGGGCCCGGGTCCAGGACATCCTGCAGAAGCACGGGTACGTCGGCCGCCGGCCGGAGCCCGTCGACCGGGACACGATCGAGCTGTTCTACCAGGGCGTGCTGAACGCGTACTCGGTCGAGGTCATCCAGGGCGTCGTCGAGGCCGGCCAACTGGCGGGGGTCGACGTCGTCCTGAACGCCCACCCGCCGCACCCGCCGACCTCGAGCAGCGGCCGGGCCGCGCGCTGGATCCGCGAGCTGATCGCGAACGGCCGGCGGGCGGCCATCGGCATCACCAGCGAGCTGGCCGACGCCGACCTGGCCGCGCTGGCCCGGGCACGGCTGCCGCTGGTGGTCATCGACCCGGCCAACATCCCGCACCCGGACGTGGCGAGTGTCGGATCGACCAACTTCGCCGGCGGCATGGCGGCGACCCAGCACCTGCTGTCCCTCGGCCACCGCCGGATCGCGTACGTCGGCGGTCAGCCGACGTCGACCTGCAACCAGGCCCGGATGAGCGGTTTCCGCAGTGCGATGGAGGCGGCCGGCGCGCCGGTGCCGCCGGAGTACGTCTGGATGCGCGACTTCCTGTACGACGACGGGCTGGCCGGCGGTGCGACCATGCTCGACCTGCCGGACCGGCCGACCGCGATCTTCGCCGGCAGCGACGAAGTCGCGCTCGGCGTCATGGAGGCGGCCCGCGCCCGCGGCCTGCGGGTGCCCGACGACCTCAGCGTGGTCGGTTTCGACGACACCGAGGTCGCCCGGCTGGCGTCGCCACCGCTGACCACGGTGAAGCAGCCGCTGCGCGAGATGGGCGCGGTCGCCGTACGGACCGCTCTTCAACTGGCGGCCGGCGAGAAGGTCGACTCCCATCACGTCGAGCTGGCGACCACGCTGATCATCCGCGCCTCGGCCGCCCCCAACCACCTGCCCTCGATCGCGGCCTCGTGACCGCTTGGTGAGTGCATCGTCACCGACGGTGAGAACTTTAGGCAGATGTGTTAACTCTGTAACGAAATGGCCCCGGACGGGCCGTTCCTGACGTAACCTGCCGGACCATGCACAGAGGTGAGCCGGCGCCGCCTTCGGTCGTCCAGTCGGTGATTCTTTTTCTGCTGGTGAGTGGTCTCTGCGGCGCCCTGGTCGCGGGACTGGTCCTTCCGTTCGCCGGCCTGGCCGGGGTCACCAGCGAGAAGGCGCACAGCACCGTCCAGTTCCTGCCGCAGGACCTGAAGACGGAGCCGCTGGCGCAGAAGAGCCAGATCCTGGCCGCCGACGGCTCGCTGATCGCCACCCTGTACCAGGAGAACCGGACGCCGGTCACGCTGAAGCAGATCAGCCCGGTGATGCGGAAGGCGATCGTCGCGATCGAGGACGACCGGTTCTACGAGCACGGCGCGCTGGACGCCAAGGGCACGCTGCGCGCGCTGCTGCGCAACCAGACCTCGGGCGACGTCCAGCAGGGCGGCTCGAGCATCACCCAGCAGTACGTGAAGCTCAGCCTGGTCGCCAAGGCGCGGACCCCGGAGGAGATCCAGGCCGCCACCGCGGAGACGTACGAGCGCAAGGTCGCCGAGCTGCGGTACGCGATCGCGGTCGAGAAGCAGTTCACCAAGGACCAGATCCTCGAGCGGTACCTCAACCTGGCCTTCTTCGGCGACCGTTCGTACGGCGTCGAGGCCGCGGCCATGCACTACTTCGGGGTGCACGCGGCGAAGCTGAACCTGCCGCAGGCCGCGCTGCTGGCCGGCCTGGTGAAGAACCCGACCGGCTACAACCCGACCAACAACCCGAAGCGGGCCAAGGAGCGCCGCGACGTCGTCCTGCGCCGGATGCAGGAGCTCGGCATCGTCACCGCGAAGGAGGCCGAGGACGCGATCAGGACGCCGGTGCTCGACCCGGCCAAGGTCCGCAACGTGCCGAACGGCTGCGCCAACTCCAAGTACCCGTTCTACTGCGACTACATCGTCGCCAAGCTGAAGGAGAACCGCGCCTTCGGCAAGACGAAGGAGGACGCGGAGAACTACATCGAGACCGCCGGCCTGATCGTCCGGACGTCGCTGGACCCGAGGATCCAGAAGGCGGCCGAGGCCTCGATCAAGAAGCACTCCAAGGCGACCGACCAGGCGGTCGCGGCGATCACCGTCGTCGAGCCGGGCACCGGGCTGGTGAAGGCGATGGCGCAGAGCCGGCCGTACGGAAACAAGAAGAACCAGACGTCGTACAACTACAACGTCGAGAAGTCCTACCCCGGTGGGTACGGCGGCTTCCAGAACGGCTCGACGATGAAGGCGTTCACGATCGCCGCCGCGATCGGCAAGGGCGTCCCGATGACGTACCGGATCGCCTCGCCGCAGACGATCGACCTCAGCGGCAAGAAGTTCAGCACCTGCTCGGGCACCACGTCGGACGGGGACTACAAGCCGAAGAACTCGACCAGGACCGTCGCCGACCCGTCGATGATCGAGGCGGCCAAGGCGTCGACGAACACCTACTTCCTGCAGCTGTCCCAGCAGATCGGCATCTGCCCGATCGCGACCGTCGCGCAGAAGCTCGGCATGTACGACGCCCAGACGATGGACCCGCTCCAGCAGGTCGTCTCGTACACGCTCGGCTCCGCCGGCCTGATCACCCCGCTGATGCTGTCGAACGCGTACGCGACCTTCGCGGCCCGCGGGATGTACTGCACGCCGCAGGTGATCACCGCGGTTGCCACCAGCAAGCGCAAGTCGATCCCGACTCCGGGACCGAACTGCAAGCGCGCGCTGTCGCCGACCGTTGCCGACGGCGTCAACTACGTGCTGCAGAAGGTGATGGAGCCCGACGGCACCGGCGGCAAGCTGAGGTTCGGCAAGAGCCACCTGGCCGGCAAGACCGGAACGATCGACCAGAACCAGGCGGTCTGGTTCGCCGGGTACTCCTCGAAGCTTGCGGCCGCATCGGTCGTCGCCGACGCCAGCCCGCCGTACAAGGATCTGATCGGGCAGACGTTCAACGGCAAGAAGCTGCGCGACGCGTCCGGCTCGGGCACCGCGGGTCCGATCTGGGAGAGCGCGATGCAGGCCGCGCTGCAGGGTCTGCCGACGAGCAGGTTCGTGACGCCGGACGACAAGACGATCCGCGGCAACGTGAAGGACCTGCCGCACCTGAAGGGGATGCCGCCGGCCGAGGCGCTGGCCAAGCTCGCGCAGCTCGGCTTCAAGGGCCAGGTCGCGCCGCAGCCGGTCGACTCGGACGCGCAGCCGGGCATGGTCGCCTACACCACCCCGCGGCAGGAGGACGGCGCACCGGCCGGCGCGATGGTGACGCTGTTCCTCTCCAACGGCAGCCGGGCGACCCCGCCCACTCCCCCGCCGACGGTGCCGACTCCCCCGGTGCCGCCGATCCCCCCGCCGACGATCAAGCCCCCGCCAGGCTTCCCCACCTGCCCACCCTGGGATCCCAAGTACCCCAACTGCCGCCGCGGCGGCCGCTGACCGGCCTGTGGATGGCGGCGGCAAGCCCGTGCGGTGAGTCACTAGGCTGTGGTCGGCAACACACCACAGCTGAAAGGGAAGTTCTGTGACCGTCGACGAGCTGCACCGCGCCCGCCAGGAGTACGACGCCCTAGTCGCGCGGGGGCTCGAGCTCGACCTGACGCGGGGCAAGCCGTCGCCGCGACAGCTCGATCTCGCCAACGCGATGCTCGAGCAGCCGGTGGGCGCGGTGTCCGCGGCCGGTGTCGACCTGCGGAACTACGGTGGGCTCGAGGGACTGCCCGAGCTGCGGGCGATCTTCGCCGACGCGTTGCAGGTGCCCGTCGACCAGCTGCTCGCCGCCGGCAACTCCAGCCTCGAGCTGATGCACGACGCGGTGGTGTTCGCGCTGCTCGGCGTCGTACCCGGTGCGGAGCGGCGGTGGGCCGACGTCGAGGGGCTGACGTTCCTGTGCCCGGTGCCCGGGTACGACCGGCACTTCGGGATCTGTGAGCGGTTCGGCATCCGGATGATCCCGGTGCCGATGACGCCCGAGGGTCCGGATCTGGACGTGGTCGAGCGGCTGGTCGCCGGGGACCCCGCGATCAAGGGCATGTGGTGCGTGCCGAAGTACAGCAACCCGGACGGCACGGTGTACTCCGACGAGACCGTGCGCCGGCTGGCCGCGATGGAGACGGCCGCGCCGGACTTCCGGATCTTCTGGGACAACGCGTACGCCGTCCATCACCTGACCGACACCGAGACCGGGATCGCCGGCCTGCTCGCGCTGGCCGCCGGGCACGGTCATCCGGACCGGGTGTTCGTGTTCGGGTCGAGCTCGAAGATCACCTTCGCCGGGGCCGGCGTCGCGTTCTTCGGGTCGTCGCCGGCCAACCTCGAGTGGTGGCTGAGCCACACCGTGAAGCGCAGCATCGGGCCGGACAAGCTCAACCAATTGCGGCACGTGCAGTTCCTCCGCGACGCCGACGGCCTGCGGACCCACATGCGGAACCTGGCCGACCTGATCCGGCCCAAGTTCGAGGCGGTCGACAAGATCCTCAGCGCCGAGCTCGGCGGCACCGGGCTCGCGTCCTGGACCAGCCCGGCCGGCGGCTACTTCATCACCCTGCAGGTGCCGCCGGGCTGTGCCCGCGCGGTCGTCGCCAAGGCGAAGGAGGCCGGGATCGCGCTCACCCCGGCCGGCGCCAGCCACCCGTACGGCGACGACCCCGACGACCGGGTCATCCGGATCGCGCCGACGTTCCCGGAGCTCCCCGAGGTCGAGGCCGCGATCTCCGCCGTCGCGACCTGTGTCCGCCTGGTCGCCGCCGAGAAGGCGGTCGCCGGCTGACGTCAGTCGGTGCCGGTGACGTCGAGGATGAAGCGCTGGGCGGAGCTCAGCCGCTTGTAGGTCTCGACCCGGAGGTAGGCCTGCTGGTCCAGCTGCTGCGGCAGGTGGCGCAGGGCGAAGTACGAGTGCATCGCCCGGCGCGGCTTGTCGGTGCGGTTGAGCGTGCCGCCGTGCCACAGGTGGCTGTTGAACACCACGACCGTGCCGGCCTTGCCGGTCAGCTGGATCTGCTCCGGGTGTTCGTCGCCCGGATTGGTCATCTCGTCGCCGGGCATCGTCCCGCGCCGGTGTGACCCCGGGACGACCCGCGTCGCGCCGTTCTCGGGAGTGAAGTCGTCCAGTAGCCAGATTGAGTTGCACACCTCGTACGCGCCGGGCTCGACCGGATGACCGAAGTCGGCGTGCAGGCCCTGGTGCCCCTGACCGGGAAGCGCCGCGCGACTGTTCAGCGACGACAGCTTGAACTCGCCGAGCACGTGCCGCATGGCCGCCAGCACCCGCGGGTGACTGAAGCACACCTCGAACATCGGGTCCTTGTTGACGAGGTCGGCGAGCCGGTCGGTGCCCTTCTCCTGGTGGACCTCGAGGCCGGCCCGGTCGCCCTCGGCCGCGGTCAGCTCCGCCATCCGCTTGTTCAGGGCGGCGACCTCCTCCGCGGTCAGGATCCCTTCCAGCGCAAGGAATCCGTCCCGGTCGAGCTGGTCCTTCTCGGCCTGGTTGAGGAGGTCGTCGGTCACGCCGAGGTCGCGCAGTGCGGTCGTCATATCCATCAAGAGCAGTCCTTTACAGGTGCACGAATCGATGCCAGCATCGACCGGACCGGCAACGGAGACAATGCAGAAGGCGACGGCGGTTATGCACGAATCGCTTCGACTGCTCGGCGCCGGGGTGCACACCGCCGGGCCGGGCAAGGACTATCCCTCGCACGCGCACAGCAGCTGGGAGCTGGTGTACTACGTGCGCGGACGCATCACCTGCCCTGTCGGCGACGAGACGTACGCCGCCACGCCGGGGACCGTACTGCTCACGCCACCGCGGACGTGGCACGCCGAGCTCAGCCGCACCGGGTACGTCAACCGCTTCCTCCAGGTCGACGCGGCTGTCGACCGGCCCTGGCCCCGGGTCTGTTTCGACGACGGCGACCGCAGCCTCGGCCGGGTCTTCGACGCGCTCGTCCGGGAGAGCACGCAGCCCGGCGACGACAGCGACCGCCTGTGCACCTTGTTGCTCGGCGAGCTCGACCTGCTGCTGCGACGTGCCGCCGCGGCGGAGCCGGCGACCGTGCCGGAGCAACTGGTCGCGCAGGCCGAGCGGATCTTCGAGGAACGCTTCGCCGCCCGCATCCGGATCGCCGAGGTCGCCGGCGAGCTCGGCGTCTCGCCGTCCGCGCTCCGGACGTATTTCGCCCGCCTGCGCGGCACGAGCCCCCGCGCGGCGCTGCAGCACGTCCGGCTGCGGCACGCGCTCGGTCACATCCGCAACTCCACGCTGACGCTGCAGTCGGTCGCGGAGCTGACCGGCTACGACTCGGTCAGCCACCTCAGCCGGCACGTCAAGGCCGCGACCGGTTCGGCGCCGGGTGCGTTGCGCGCCGTGGACTACTGAGCCGGGATCTCGAAGATCAGGCAGGTCGAGGTGGCGTGCGCCAGCAGGGTGCCCCGCTCGTCGAACAGGCGCGCTTCGGCCGCCGCCGTACGACGGCCGCGGTTGATGATCCCGCCCTCGCACCGGAGCAGCCCGGACGCGACCGTGACCGGCTTGATGAACCGCGTCATCAGGTCGAGCGAGGTGTAACCGACGCCGGCCGGAAGGGTCGAGTGCACGGTGCAGCCGGCCGCGGTGTCGAGCAGCGTCGCGATGATCCCGCCGTGCACCGTGCCGAGCGGGTTGTAGTGGAACTCCGCGACCGGCATCAGGACCGTGACCTTGCCCTCCTCGACCTCGATCCCGGTCCCACCGACCAGTTGCAGGATCGGCGGCACGGGCAGCTTCCCGTCCCGCATCGCCTGCAACATCTCGAGCCCGGACACCGCACCGAGCGAGGCCGCCGTGACCGCCGGGTCGGACCAGGAGAAGGTACGGGTGCGGGTCGCCTGCTCGGTATCGGTCATGGACCGAGCCTCACATCACGCCGCTGGGTCTGTCAACGAGACCTAGCCCTCACTACGATGGCCGGATGAGTACGACGTACGACGCCCTGGAGTGGTCGGTGGACAACTGCCCGATCGGGCGGGCGATGGAGATCCTCGGTGAGCGCTGGACCGTGGTCGTCTTGCGCGAGGTGTTCAACGGCATCCGCCGGTTCGACGACCTGCGGATCCGGACCGCGATCCCCCGGCAGGTGCTGTCCAACCGGCTCGGCACGCTGGTCGACCACGGCATCCTCCGCCGGGTGCCGTACCGCGAACCCGGCGCCCGGCAGCGCGACGAGTACCGGCTGACCGATAAGGGCTTCGACCTCTACCCGCTGCTGATCGCGATCCGCGACTGGGGTGACAAGTACCTGGTCGGTGAGGAGGGCTCGCCGCTGACCATCAGCCACCGCGACTGCGGCGCGACCGTCCACACCGAGCTCCGCTGCGAGGCCGGCCACCCCGTCACGTCACCGCGCGACGCCGTACCCCGTCCTGGTCCGGGAGCGCGGCGTCGTTCACCGGCCGGTTAGCCCGCAGGCCCTCGTTCCACAGCTCCTGGGTCTGCAGGATCCAGAAGATCGCGAACAGCGAGATCAGCACGCCCTCGATCCACAGCACCGCGTGCTCCCAGCCGAACAACGCCTTCCACGCCACCATCAGCAGCGGTACGACGGTCATCGCGACCGCGAGCACGAAGTACCGGTTGCTCGCGCCGGCCGGCCGCTGCTTGCGGCGGAACTGCTGCGCGTTCAGCAGCACGACCGCGACGATGCAGACGAACATCACCACGGCCGCCGCGTAGTGGGCGTTGCCGGTGAACCCGTCGCGGTCGGCGAAGAACCAGGCCACGCCGCCGCCGAAGAGCGCCAGCGCGACCGCGAACCCGAGCAGGTACATCGGGTTGCGGTCCGCCCGCGACCACCGGGCCCGCAGCACGAACACCGCCGTGACGACCAGGCACGGTACGCCGACCACGAACAGCGCGAGCAGGTTGTTGGCGATGTTCGCCGCCGTGTCCCCGACCGTCACCGGCACCGACCGGCACGCCCCCTGCCCCGGCGTCGGCACGAGCGCGACCACGGGCGCGAGGATCCCGGCCACGTTGAGCAGGATGTCCTCCCGCTCGCTGTTGCCCTTGAGCACCACCATGCACACGCCGATGGCGATCAGCGCACCGACGAAGATCGCCTGCACCGGGGTGTAGTAGTACGCGCTGATCGACGTCTGCAGACAGCGCGGGTTCGTCTTCGACCACTCGATCACCAGCGCCGCGCCGAGCAGCACGACCATGGCGACCATGGCCATCCGCAGATAGCGGTACGTCTTGACGGAGTAACCAGCCGGCTCAGCCATCGCGGTCCCCTCGGGCGAGCTCCCCCTACACCTCGCAGTATGCGCGCGCGTGGGCCGCACGGCAGCACCGTGCGGCCCACGTGTCCCGGGTCAGCCGGCCTGCGCCGTGGTGTAGACGTTCTGGGCGTCGGTGCCGAAGTACGGGCCGAACATCCAGGTCGGGATGAAGTTGATCTTGTAGCTGTTCACGGAGTTGACGATGCCGGCTCCGGTGGACTCGCTGAACTGCAGGAACCAGCCGCCGCCGCTCGAGCCGCCGGTCATGTTGCAGGTCATCCCGATCCCGTTCGAGATCAGCGCGTTGAACGTCCGGCCGCTGCAGTAGATCAGCTTCGAGCCGTCGTACGGCGCGGCCGCCGGGTAGCCGAAGGCGTACATGTTCTGGCCGCGGGCCTGGTTGAACGCGATCCCCTGGCCGCCGACCACGTCGGTCAGGTTCTGGCCGTTGAGCGGGTTCACCGCCGCGGCGCCGACGTCGTAGTTGATGTCCTCGCTGGCGACCCACTGCGGCGTCGCGTAGGTCTTCTTCGCGGTCCAGGTCCCGTACGGCGTGCTGCCGTTGTCGTACGCCGGGACGAAGACCCAGTTGGTGTGGAACGCGCCGTCGAGCTTCACGCAGTGCCCGGCGGTGATGACCGTGCTCTCGTTCGTCGAGGTCACCGCCGTACCGCTGCACGACGCCGTCCGGCCCTGGTAGGTGAAGAACACCCGGCCTTCGGTGCTGACGATCTTCCCGCCACCGGTCCACTGACTGCCGCCGTTCGGGAACGCGGTCGGCGCGACCGTGGCCGGCTTGCCGGCGGGCGCGACCGGACCGGCCACCCGCTGCTTCGGTGTCAGCAGCCGGTCGATCGGTACGGCGGACCGCATGCGTTCGGGCGTCCAGAACCCGGCCACCTCGGCCTGCTCGGCCTTGGTCGACGCCTGCTCGGACACGGTCGGCAGGGTTGCGGGACCTGGTCCCGCGGTCGCCGTACCGGTCATCGGTACGACGAGTCCGACAGCGCAGGTGGTGACCACCAGGGCGGTGCGCAATCGCTTCATCTGCAGCCACTCTTTCCCGGCCGGGTGGGCGCACCGGCCGTCCTCACGGAAATGATCTGGCCGGACCGGTGTCCCACAGTGACCGGTCCGTTACTTCAGGTGCGTCACGATAGGCGCAAACGAGGCGCGGCAACAGCCTTCAGAGGCGGATCGACTTCTTGTTCATGAACTCCTCGATGCCGGCCGGCCCGAGCTCGCGGCCGATGCCGGAGCGTTTGATGCCGCCGAACGGCAAGTCGGCCTGGGATCCGCCGGCCCGGTTGAGGTACACCATCCCGGCTTCGATCCGCTCGGCCACGCGGCGCAGGCGCTCCGGATCGGTCCCCCACACACTGGCGCCGAGGCCGAACGGGGTGTCGTTGGCCAGCCGGACCGCGTCGTCCTCGGTCTCGGCCCGGAACACGATCACCACCGGCCCGAAGATCTCCTCGTAGTACGCGTCCATGCCGGGCGCGACGTCGGTCAGCACGGTCGCCTCCAGGTACGCGCCGGGCCCGATCCGCCGGCCGCCGGTCCGCAGGGTCGCGCCCTGCTCGACCGCCTTCGCCACCTGGCCGGCGACCTCGTCGGCCGCGGCGACCGATGCCAGCGGCGGGAGTTTCGTCTCCGGGTCCGCCGGATCGCCGGGGACGTAGTACTCCGCGACCCGCTTGGTCAGCCGGTCGACGTACTCGTCGTAGATGCCGGCGAGCACGATCATCCGCTTCGGCGCGTTGCACGACTGGCCGCAGTTCCGCATCCGCGCGGTCGCGGTGGCGTTGACGGTCTCGTCCATGTCGTCGGTGTCGAGGATGATCAGCGGGTCCGACCCGCCGAGCTCGAGCACGGTCTTCTTCAGGTGCCGGCCGGCCTCGGCCGCGACCGACACGCCGGCCTGCTCGCTGCCGGTCAGCGACACGCCCTGGATCCGCGGGTCGGCCAGGATCGCCGGGATCTGCCGGCTGGACGCGAACGTGTTCACGTACACGTCGTCCGGTACACCGGCGTCGCGCAGGATCTCCTCGATTGCGCGGGCCGAGCGCGGGCAGATCGACGCGTGCTTGAGCAGGATGGTGTTGCCGAGCACCAGGTTCGGCGCGACGAACCGGGCCACCTGGTAGCACGGGAAGTTCCACGGCATGATCCCGAGCAGCGCGCCGATCGGGCTCTTGGTGATGACGGCCTGGCCGCCCTTGATGTCCAGCGGTTCGTCGGCCAGCAGGGCCGGCCCCTGCTCGGCGTAGTACCGGAAGATGTCGACCACGATGCCGATCTCGCCGCGGCCCTCGTTGACCCGCTTGCCCATCTCCAGCGTCATGATCGCGGCGAGCTCGTCGGTGCGTTGCTCGAACAGGTCGGCCGCCCGCGCCACGATCGCGGCCCGGTCGGCCACCGACCGGCTCCGCCAGGCCGGGAAGCCGGCGTGCACCCGGCCGATCGCCGCCTGCACCTCCTCGTTCGTCGAGTTGGCCACCTCCTCGACCAGCTCCCCGTTCGCAGGGTTCGTCACCACGTACATGAGTCCTCCATCCAGAGCCGACACAAGCGCCCAGGCTAACCACTTCTCTCCATACTGTATACAGTGGCAGTGGTGTACAGCTCGACAGGTAGTACGCCGCGAGACGCCGTACGCACCGAGGACCTTCACGCTCAGGTGCACTGCTCGGCCCCGGACACCTCCTGTCGAACTGTCGGAGATGCATCCCCGGACCGGGCGCACAGTGCTGATGACCTGCAGCCGGACGGTCCGCCCGGCGGGCGCGGCGCAGCTCTACCGACAGCAGAAGACTTGCGGTGATCGGTTGTGGAGGCTGCGGTTCCCGGGAGATGCTGGTGAGCCCGTTGTCCCGTCCTTACTGATCGGATGCCCGCCCGTGTCTGAGCAACGGAAGTTTCGTGTTGTCCTGAAGGTTGTCGCGGTTCTGGCCGCGGTGTCGGTTCCGTCGATGGCGCTGGCGTCGCCGAGTGCGACCGCTCCCCCGGATCCGGAGAACGCGTGGCAGTACCCGCACTGGCCGCAGCAGCAGCCGTGGCAGCAGTCCGGGCCGCAGGAGCGGATCGCGGCCACCACCGCGCAGGGTCTCCCCGGGCCGATCGACCCGCAGAACTGGGAGAACCCCGACCACATGACCTGGAGCGACTACCGCAAGCCGCCCGGGACGAACTGGGCCGATCCGGATGTGAAGGGGTCGACCAGGACGTTCAAGGGTGCGCTCGTGCTGCTCGACTACCCGAACCAGGACTTCGTCGTCACCCAGCCCAAGGGGTCCACGGTGTTCGGCAACCCGAGCGCCGAGGCGAACGGCGTACCGCGTGACCAGGTCGCGGAGTTCTACAAGAACTTCCTCAACACCCCCGGCGAGCTGAACCGGGGCCACACCATCCACGAGTACTGGATGGAGGACTCCGGCGGCCGGTACGGCGTCGACCTGACCGCGTTCGGCCCGTACCGGATGCCCGGCAAGTCGCACGAGTACGCGATGGAGTTCCAGGGCGGCGGCGCCTGCCCGGCCGGCGATACCTGCAACAAGAACATCCGCACCGACGGCCGCGCCGCGTGGGTCGCCGACCAGGGGCCGGAGGTGCCCGCCGGCTTCGACTTCGTCTTCTTCCTCAGCGCCGGGCAGGACGAGTCGTCCACCTGGCAGGAGTTCGGGATGATGAAGTTCCCGACCAAGGAGGACGTCACCGACGAGTTCGGCCCGCCGGATCCGGCGCTGCCGAACTGGTCTGACACCCGGTACGTCGACTGGACGTCCTGGGCCGCGGGCGCGTCGATCTGGCCGAACGCCGGCGGCGGCTCGTCGACGCAGGCCGAGAGCTCCGGGATGGGCGTCTACGCCCACGAGCTCAGCCACATCCTCGGCATCGGCGACAACTACAACAACCCGTACGGCGTCCCGCCCCGGCGCTCGTACACCGGCATTTGGGAGATGCTCAGCCGCGGCAGCTTCAACGGACCGGGCGGACCGCACAGCCGGTGGATGATCCCGGCCACCGGCGGTGCGTCGATGGGCGCGCAACACATGCTGCGGAACAAGATCAAGCTGGAGATGGTCGACGAGCGGAACGTGCTCCGGCTCTCCCGCGACGCGTTGAAGACCTCCGGCGTGGTCGTCGCCGACGTCACCGCGCGCGCCGTACAACCGGGTCCGAAGGGGCTCGCCGGCGTCAACCTTGACCTCGGCACCGCTGGTGACCTCGCGCCCGCGTGCGACGTCGCGACCGACCCGATGTGCGACGGCCGGGGCTACGAGAACTACACGATCGAGGTCGTCGACCGGATGGGCACGGACTCGTTCACCCCGGACTCCGGCGTGCTGCTGGCGAAGACGAAGAACGAGGACCGGGCGCCGTTCGAGTGGGTGATCGACGCCAACCCGCAGGACATCGGCATGACCGACTACGTGCTGCCCGACGGCACCGAGGTCCCGATCACCATCGGCGACTACCGCCAACTGTCGGACGCGCTGTTCCACGCGGGCACGAACTCCGGCAGCGAGTACGAGTACACCGACACCGCCAACCGGCTGCACTTCTATGTCACCAACGTGAAGCGCGACCGCAAGGGCGTGCTGTCGTACACGGTCGCGATCCGGTCGCTCGACGGCGCCGGACCGCAGCAGCGCGGTGTGCGGGTGCTTCCGACGGCCGCGGTGAAGGCGCAGAACGGCGTACTGACCTGCAACTTCCCGCTCGTCAACACCGGCCGGGCCGGGGCCGGAGGCCAGCACCCCGAGGACGTCACGCCGTACCTGAAGGGCGACGTCTACCGGGTCAGCGCCACCATCGCCGGCAAGGGCTGGTCGATGTCGCTGCCCAACGCCCTCGCCACCGCGAACGCCGGCCAGCTCACCAAGGTCCCGGTCCACACCAAGGCGGGGACGTCGACGCTGGCCAAGATCACCCTGACCGCGGTCTCCGAAAGCGATCCCACCAAGAAGTCCACCGCCACCTGCCTGGCGGTCAAGCGCTGAGCCCGACCAGCTCGTCGAGGGTCCAGACGTCGCTGACACCGGGCGCGGAGAGCAGGTACTCCGCGACCCGGTGGGCGCTCCACGCGTGCGCCTCGATCAGGCCCGCGGCGATCCAGCGCAGGTACGGCAGCGTCGGCGCCCTCGGCTCGAGGTCGGCGACGGTGCCGTGCGTGACGGTGAACATCGGTACGCCGTCCCGCTCGCCCACCCGGGCCACGGTCTCGTACCGCCCCGGCCCCATCGCGTGGACGGCGTCGACCTCGGGCAGCAGGGCGGCCAGTTCCCGGGCGTACTCACCACCCGGCTCCCGCCGCATCTCCTGCGCGGCCACATCCCCCAACTGCTCGGTCGTCAGCAGATAGGCCCGCCCAGCCACCCGACCGGGCGCCGCCGGATCGTAGAACGCCGACCCCCCGCCCCACACCCGCGACTCCCCCGCGAACACCAACCCACCCGGCACCTCGACCCCCGCCAACCGAGCCGGACCCCGCGGATCCCGGCACCCCGGATAAACCCGGGCCCCACCCACCGGCCGCCCACCCGCCAGATAACACCGAAACCGCCCCAACGCCAGATTGGACCCGTAGGCGACGTACCAGACCAGGTCCATGCGCTCACAATAGTTCGAAAGCTACGTGTTCCAAACAACAGAGTTCATCTTCCGTGGGTTAATCGTTCAGGCTAGGGTGCGGGCGACGCAGTGCTGGTGTTTCAGACTCCATCCGCCCCCGCCCACAGGAGAGCCGCCATGCCAGACATCAATCGCCGGAGGTTCTTGCAGCTCGCCGGTGCGTCGGCCGCGTTCGGTGCGATGGCCCACAGCATCGAGCAGGCCGCCGCGATCCCGGCCCACCGCCGGTCCGGCACGATCGAGGACGTCGAGCACATCGTCGTCCTGATGCAGGAGAACCGTTCGTTCGACCACTACTTCGGCACGCTCAAGGGCGTGCGCGGCTTCGGCGACCCGCGGCCGGTGACGCTGCCGAGCGGCAGGCCGGTCTGGCACCAGGCGAACGGCAGCGGGAAGGAGACCCTGCCGTTCCACCCGGAGGCCGACGACCTCGGGCTGCAGTTCCTCCAGGGCCTGCCGCACAGCTGGCCGGACGGGCACCAAGCGATCAACCGCGGCAGGTACGACCAGTGGATCGCGGCCAAGTCCGCGGTCACGATGGCGTACCTGACCCGCGAGGACATCCCGTTCCACTTCGCGCTCGCGGACAAGTTCACCGTCTGCGACGCCTACCACTGCTCGTTCATCGGCGCGACCGACCCGAACCGGTACTACCTGTGGACCGGTTACACCGGGAACGACGGCACCGGCGGCGGCCCGGTCCTCGGCAACGACGAGCTCGGCTACGGCTGGACGACGTACCCGGAACGCCTCGAGCAGGCCGGGGTGTCGTGGAGGATATACCAGGACATCGGCGACGGGCTGGACGCGGCCGGGCACTGGGGCTGGATCGACGACGCGTACCGCGGCAACTACGGCGACAACTCGCTGCTGTACTTCAACAAGTACCGCAACGCACAGCCCGGCAATCCCTTGTACGACAAGGCTCGCACCGGCACGAACGCCAAGGCCGGCGAGAGCCTGTTCGCGCGACTGGCCGCCGACGTACGGGCGAACCGACTGCCGCAGATCTCCTGGATCGCCGCGCCGGAGGCGTTCAGCGAGCACTCGAACTGGCCGACCAACTACGGCGCCTGGTACATCTCCCAGGTCCTGGACGCGCTCACCGCGAACCCGGAGGTCTGGAGCCGGACCGCGCTCTTCATCACGTACGACGAGAACGACGGCTTCTTCGACCACGTCGTCCCGCCGTACCCGCCGGCGTCGGCGTCCCAGGGACTGTCGACCGTCGACACCACGCTCGACCACTACCCCGGCAGCAGCCGGTACGTGGCCGGCCCGTACGGACTGGGTCCGCGCGTACCGATGTTCGTGGTGTCGCCGTGGAGCACCGGTGGTTACAGCTGCTCGGAGGTGTTCGACCACACGTCGGTCATCCGGTTCATGGAGAAGCGGTTCGGCGTGCACGAGCCGAACATCTCGCCGTGGCGGCGGGCGATCTGCGGCGACCTGACGTCGGCCTTCGACTTCGGTACGTCGTCCACCCGGCCGGCCGAACTGCCGGACACGTCGGCGTACGAGCCGCCGGACGACGACCGGCACCCGGACTACCGGCCGACGCCGCCCGCGGTCGGCAGCCTCCCGGTCCAGGAACGCGGCCGGCGCCGTACCCGGCCGTTGCCCTACGCACCGGTCGTCGACGGATCCGTTGCCGGCGGCAAGTACACCCTCACCTTCCGGTCCGGCCCGAAGGCGGGCGCGCAGTTCCTGATCACCGCCGCGAACCGCACCGACGGTCCGTGGACCTATACGACCGAGGCCGGCAAGAGCATCGCGGACAGCTGGAACACCGTCTACTCCGGCGGCGTCTACGACCTGACCGTGCACGGGCCGAACGGCTTCCTGCGGACCTTCCAGGGCAAACCCGCGACCGGCCTCGAGATCACCGCCCGGGAGAACGCCCGCAGCGGCGACCTCGACCTCACCTTCCGCACCGACGTCGCCCGCCGCGTCACCATCACCAACGCGTACGGCGGGAACCCCAAGCGACTCGACCTCCGCCCGGGCACGACCCACCGCACCATCACCACCACCAACCGCTGGTACGACGTCCAGATCCGCACCGACGCCGACCCGACGTACCTCCGCCGCTTCGCCGGCCACGTCGAAACCGGCACGCCCGGCCTCAGCGACCCCGCCATCCGCACCGTCTGACTCACACCGAGGACGCGCCGGTAGGCGACGTGCAGGGATGCGCCCAGTTCCAGGCCAAGCACTGCCACCAATCCGGCTGCACGGCCGTGCTGGAGGCTGCCGGCCACCACGAACGCGCCGCTGCCGAAACGCTGTCAGTCGGCTGTCAGGTGGCGGCGACCCTCGGGATCGGTACGGTGGTGGTCGCCTGGGGGTGAGATGACGGGTCTCGACATTCGGCTGCTCGGGCCGTTCGAGATCTTCCGTGACGGCCCACCGGTGACGCTGCCCGGCCGCAAGGTGCGCGCGCTCCTGGCAATACTCGCCCTCAACTGCGGCCGGACCGTCCCGTTCGACGTTCTCGGCCGGGCGGTCTGGTCCGACGATCCGCCGCAGCGACTGCGCGGCAGCCTGCAGACGTACGTCGGCCGCCTGCGCCGCGTCCTCGGCGACGAGACGGTCGTGACGGAGCCGACCGGATACCGCCTCGACGCTTCACCGGACTGCGTCGACGTACTGCGTTTCCGTCGGCTGCTCGACCGGTCGGAGTACGACGCGGCGCTGGCGATCTGGAGGGGTGATCCCTTCGGCGAGCCGTTGTCGGCGTGGTTCGAGGAGCACGAGACACCGGTGCTGCTCGAGCTCTACCTGACCGCCTGCGAACGGCGCATCGACCGCGAAGCACCGACGGGCGAGCACATCAGGCGCCTCCCCGAACTCCACGAACTGACGGCCCGCTTCCCGCTCCGCGAGACCCTCTGGCAACGCCTGCTGACCACGCTCGCCGACGCAGGACGTCAGGCCGAAGCACTCGACCGTTACGAGGCCCTCCGCACCAGGCTCGCCGACGAGCTCGGCGCCGACCCGTCCCCCGAGCTCCAGGCGATCCACCAGTCACTCCTGGAAGTACGGCGACCAGCCGCCCCCACCCGGCGTCCGCTCTCCCGGCCCCTCACCCGGTTCTTCGGACGCGACGACGAGCTCAGGCAACTCGACCGGCTGCTGCGCGACTCACGACTCGTCACGATCGCCGGTCCGCCCGGAGCGGGTAAGACCCGGCTGAGTCGCGAGGTGGCGACTCGGATCGCAGCCCGGTTCCCCGAAGGCGTCGTACTCGTCGAACTGGTGTCCGCGAGTGTGCGGACCGCACTCGACGAAGTACCACCGGACGCTGAGCTGCTGCTCGTCCTGGACAACTGCGAGCACGTGGTGGACGAGGCACGGGCAGCCGCCGAGCGCATCCTGGCGACCTGTCCACAGGTGCGGATCCTGACCACGAGCCGGATTCCGCTGGGAACTCCGGGCGAGCAGGTCTTCCGGTTGCCGGCCCTCGCGCCGGACTCCGCCGGGGACCTGTTCAACGATCGCGCGATGCTCGTCGCCGGCTCGATCCCGGCCGATGCCGAGGTCGTCGACGAGATCTGCCGGAAGCTCGACGGCCTGCCGCTCGCCATCGAGCTCGCGGCCGCGTGGAGCCGAGTGCTGTCGCCGCGGCAGATTCTGCACCGCCTCGCTCCCCTGCTGCACGAGAACGACGCCACGATGCGGACCGCGCTCGACTGGAGCTACCAACTGCTCTCCGAGCCGCAGCAACTCCTGCTCCAGCGGGTCGCGGTGTTCGTCGGCGGCTTCGACCTCGGCGCGGTCGACCAGGTCGCCGACCTCGGCGACGCCCTGCTCGGCGCGTTGACCGGACTCGTCGACCACTCCTTGGTGGTGGCGGACCGGCTGCCCGACGGACGCATCCGCTACCGCGTGCTGGAACCGATCCGGCAGTACGCGCTGACACTGCTCGGCGAGGCGCCTGAGGTCCGGTCGCGGCACGCGGCGCACTACCTCACGGTCGCGCAACGCGGCGACACCAAGCTGCACGAGAGCGACCGGGCCGCCGCGGTGATCGACCTGCAGCGCGACGAGGGCAACTTCCTCGCCGCCCTCGGCTGGGCCCGATCACAGCCCGGCGAGCTCGGTCTGCGGCTGACCACTGCCCTGGCCTACTACTGGGAGAACCGCGGGGACGTCAACGACGGCCGCTCCCGGCTGGAGGAGTTCGTCGACCGGGGCGAACCGGCCCTGCGTGCCGTCGCACTCGCACGGCTCGGACGGTTGGCCTGGCGGCAACGCGACTACGAGGCGTCCCGCCGCGCGTACCAGGAGAGTCTCGAGCTGCACCGCCGGCTCGGCGACGAGCCGGGAACGGCGCGGGCGCTGCGCAATCTCGCACTCACCGAAGCGGCCACCGGGCAGACGGCCGACGCTGTGCACCTTTGCGCCCGGAGTACGGCGATGTTTCGCCGCCTGGGGAACGAGCGCGGCCGCGGTTGGACGCTGTCGGTGCTCGGCCTCGCGCACTGCGAGCACGGCGACTGGGCGGCCGGCGAGTCGTGCTTCCGGGAAGCACTCGAGATCGGTCGTACGACAGGCGGCGCCGCGCTGGTGGTCGCCGGCCGGCTCGGAACGGCGTACACCGCGGCTGTGGCCGGGGACGTGCGGACCCATCGCGAGCAGCTGACCGCGATCGTTGCCGAGCTGCGGAAGGCCTCCGGCCTGATCGAGGATCCCGAGTGGCTGTGGGCCGCGATGAGTCTGGCGGCGAGTGAGGGACGCGTACTGTCCGCGCTACGACTCAGCGGAGCCGCGATCGCGCTGAGCCGACGGGGCGGGCGGATGTCGAACGTGACCACCAGGTACTGCGACGCCGTCGTCGAACGCCTGCGGCAGCAGGTCGGTGGCCGGGTCGCGAACCGGCTGATGGCGGCCGGCCGGCAGCTGACGCAGGACGAGCTGATGGCCGAGGCGCTCGCACCGCCGACACCGACCGACAAGCCGCTGACCGCCCGCGAGCTGGAGGTCGCCGACCTCGCCGGCCAGGGCCTGACCAACGAACAGATCGCGTCCACGCTGGTGGTCTCGCGCCGTACGGTCGAGTCGCATCTGGAGCACATCCGGCAGAAGCTGGACCTGGCCAACCGGTACGAGATCATCGCCTGGGCGCTGGCACGATCCGGGTGATCACGGATGTGACGGTCGCCCGCGACGCCGCAGGCTCGGAAGATGAACGACTACCTCTTCGACACCGGCAGCGAGCTCGGCCACCATCACCTCGACCACCTCGGCAGACTGCTCGACACCCCGACGACCTGGCGCCTGCAGCGACTCGGTCTCGAGCCGGAGACGCGATGTCTGGAACTCGGCGCGGGCAGCGGGTCGATCGCGAACTGGCTGGCCGGGCGCACCCGCGAAGTGGTTGCCGTCGACATCGACACGGCCCAGTTGACCGACGTCGCGCCCGGCGTCCAGGTGATCCGGCACGACCTGCGCGACGGCCTCCCGGTGGACGGGCCGTTCGACCTGATCCACGCCCGGCTACTGCTGCTCCACCTTCCCGAACGAGAACAGATCCTCGACGAGCTGGTCGAGGCGTTGGCGCCAGGTGGCCACCTGGTCCTCGGCGACATCACCGATCGTCCGCTGGAGGCTGTCGCCGTACCGGAACCGGCTGACCGGGACCTGTGGAACAAGATGCTGCACCTGTCCCATCACGTGGTCAGCCCGGCGCGCGGTGTCAGCTGGACCTGGGCCCGCGAGACCGCCGGCCGGATGGTGACCGCCGGTCTCGTCGACGTCGACGTGATGGAGTACTCACAGACCACCGCCGGCGGCACCGACGGCTGCCTGCTGCACCGAAACCTCAACCAGCAGGCCGAACCGCTCCTGCTGGCCGCCGGTGCGACCGAGCCCGAGCTCACCCGCTACCGGGACCTGATGACGAACCCGGCCTTCCGGGCCTGGTTCTACGAATTCCTCGTCACCAGCGGACGGCGCCCTAGATGATCGGGGTCTCCGGGCCGCTGGTGGTGGCGGGGGCTTTCTCGGCTTCGTCCTCCTCGTCGAGTTCGTCGACCCGGATGCGGGTGGTCCAGCGGTCGTCGGGGTCGGGTTGGGGGATGGAGTCGAGCAGGAGCTGGGTGTACGGGTGCGAGGGCTCGTGCATGACCTGGGAGACCGGGCCGCGCTCGACGATCGAGCCCTTGGTGATCACCATGACCTCGCCGCCCAGGTAGTACACGGTGGACAGGTCGTGGGTGATGAACAGCGTGGTCATCCCGTGCTCGCGCTGGAAGTCGAGCAGGATGTCCAGGAAGTGCTTGCGCACCTGGGCGTCCAGCATCGACACCGGCTCGTCCGCGATGATGAACGACGGCCGCAGCATGTGCACCCGGGCCAGCATGATCCGTTGCCGCTGGCCACCGGACAGCTGGTGCGGGTACCGGCCGAGGACGTTCTCCGGGTCCAGCCGGACCGCCCGCAGCGACTCCTCGATCAGTTGCAGGCCCTTCGACCGGCTGGACGTCAGCCCGAACTTCTTCACCGCCTTCCAGAGCACGCGGTCGACCCGGTAGAACGGGTTGAAGATCGCGTACGGGTCCTGGAACACCGGTTGCACGTCGCGCCGGTACTCGTCGTACTCGGACCGGCTCAGCTTGAAGATGTCCTTGCCGCCGTACAGCACCGATCCTTCCGTCGGCTTCTGCAGGCCGAGCACGTTGCGGGCGATGGTGCTCTTCCCGCTGCCGCTCTGGCCGACCAGGCTGACCACCTGCGGCGGCTCGGCCGCGAGCGTGAAGCTCACGTCGTCGACGGCGGTGATGTAGCCGCCGGCGACCCCACGGGCGTGGAACCGTTGCTGCACACCCCGAAGTTCGAGCTCGGACTTCACGACGCCCTCCTTCCGACCCGCGGGATCGACTCGATCAGCTGGCGGGTGTAGGGATCCTGCGGGTTCTTGAACACCTGCCGTACGTCGCCGACCTCGACCATCCGGCCCTCGTACATGACCGCGACGCGGTCGGCGAGCTGGGCGTGCACCCCCATGTCGTGGGAGATCACCATCAGCGTCACGCCGAAGTCGGTGCGCAGGTCGGCCAGCGACTGCAGGATCACCCGCTGGATGGTCACGTCCAGCGCGGTGGTCGGCTCGTCCGCGATCACCAGGTCCGGCTCGAGGGCGACCGCGATCGCCATCAGGACGCGCTGCTTCATCCCGCCGGACAGCTCGTGCGGGTACATCCGCGCCACCCGCGGCTCGAGCCCGACCTGGGCCAGCAACCGCGGGATCAGCTCCCCCAGGGTGTCCTTGCGGGCCGGGGCGTGTTCGAGGATGACGTCCTTGAACTGGTCCCGCACCCGCGCAACCGGGTTGAGCGAGCTCATCGAGCCCTGCGGCAGGTACGAGAGCGCCGACCACCGCAGTACCCGGAGCTCCTCGCCGTTCACCGTGAGCAGGTCGACCGGCGACCGGCCGGCCGGGTGGAACATCGCCGACCCGCCGGTCACGTGCCCCGGCGGTTTCAGCAGCCGGAGCAGCGCGACCGCGAGCGTGCTCTTCCCGCTGCCCGACTCGCCGGCGATGCCGAGGATCTCGCCGCGCCTGACCGCCAGGTCGACGCCGCGAACCGCCTGCACGTCGCCGTGGGTCGAGCGGTAGGTGACCTCGAGTCCCTTGATGTCCAGGACGATCTCACTCACCGGCCACTCCCCTCAGGCGCGGGTTGTAGACCTCTTCCAACCCGATGTTGACCATGTTCAGCGCCGCGAACAGCAACGTCAGCAGCACGATCGGGACCACGAACATCGGCCACGCGCCGAGCGTCAGCGCGCCCGTGGTGATCGCGTTATAGATGATCTGGCCGAGGTCGATCACGCCGCCGGGCCCGAGCCCGATGATCTCCAGCCCGACCAGCCCGAAGATCGCTCCCAGGGCCGACGAGGCGAACCCGACGCCGATGAACGGCAGCAGGTTCGGCAGCAGCTCGGTGGTGATGATCTCCAGGTCCCGGGCCTTGCTGACCCGGGCCAGGTCGACGTACGGCCGCGTTCGCAGGCTCAGCACCTGGGAGCGGATCGTCTTCGCCGCGAACGGCCAGGCGAAGATCGAGATCATCACGCCGACCTGGAACAGGGTGACGTTCTTCGCGTACGCCGACAGCGCGATCAGCAGCGGGAACGTCGGGATCACCAGCAGGATCCCGGTGAACGTCGACAGCACGCCGTCGATCCACCCGCCCTTGTACCCCGCGACGAAGGCGACGATCACGCCGACGACGGTCGAGATGACGCCCGCGATCGCCCCGATCTGCAGCGACACCGAGAGCGCCTTGATCACCATCGCGAACACGTCCCGGCCGAACTGGTCGGTGCCGAGCAGATGGTCCGCGGACGGCACCAGCCACCGCTCGTACGCCGCCACCTCCACCGGGTCCTTGCCACCGCCGATGGCCTTCGCGATCAACGGGCTGCACACCGCGAGGAGCACCATCACCCCGAGGATCACCAGTCCGGTCGCCAGCCGCCGGCTGCCCCGGATCGTCCGCAGTACCGCACGCAGGAGTCTCATCGGCATCACTTCCAGTACTTGACCCGGGGGTCAAGCAGAGGCAGGAGGAGGTCGAGCAGGAGCACCGCGGTCAGCACCGAGAAGATCGCGATGTTGGTCACCCCAAGGATCGTGTTGAAGTCGAGCTGCTGGATCGCGGTGACCAGCGTCGTCCCGAGTCCGGGGTAGTTGAACAGCTGCTCGACCAGGACGTTGCCGTTGAAGATGAAGCCGAGCGAGATGCCGAACGCGGTGACCTGCGGCAGGTAGCAGTTCCGCAGCGCGTACCGGGTCAGGATCCGCGAACCCTTGAGGCCCTTGGCCTCGGCGTACACCAGGTAGTCCTCGCCGAGGATCGGGATCATCAGCATCCGGGTGGACAGGATCCAGCTGAACGTCCCGATCAGCACGATCGACATGCCGGGCAGCAGGCCGTACTTCAGCACGCTGCCGATGAACTCGAGACTGATCCCGGGATCGATCCGGGAGTCGTACGCCGATCTCGGCGGCAGCACGCCCATCGAGTACGCGAAGATGTAGACCAGGATCAGCGCGACGAAGAAGTACGGCACGTGCGACAGCGCGATCGACAGGTTGGTCACGATCGACGAGCCGATCCGGCCGCGGCGCCAGCCGGCGAGCGCGCCGAGCACCACGCCCAGGACCCAGGCCAGCACGGCCGAGATCCCGAGCAGACCGATGGTCCACGGCAACGACCTGAGGATCACGTCCTGGGCCGGCGTCGGGTAGCTGATCAGCGACGGCCCCATGTCGCCGTGCAGGACCAGCTTCTCCATGTACTTGAGGTACTGCGCGAACAGGTTGCCGTCGAGACCGAACTCCTGCTGGTAGCGGGCGATGATCTCGGCGCTGGCCTGCTGGTTGTAGACGTAGTTCTGCTGCAGGCTCTGGATCAGCGTCTGGATCGGGTCGCCCGGCATCAGCCGGAAGAAGAAGAACGCGATCGTCAGCGCGCCCCACAACTCGATCAGGTAGATCCCGAACCGGCGGATCGCGTACGCCGCCAGCGGATGCCGCGACAGCCAGGGCCGCAACCCGCGCGGGGGCGCGGCCTGCTCGGCCTTGTCGACAGGTGCCACCGGCGGCGCCTGCGCCGTCACGCCGGTCCCTTCTGCCCGGTGGCCTCCAGCTTGCCGAGAATGAAGATGAAGTGCTGCCACCAGTTCAGCGGCACCTCGTACAGGTCGTCGTCGGTCGGCCAGCCCTTCCAGAACGTCGTGTTGAAGTACGACGGGTAACCGGTCTGGATCACCGACAGCATCGGCAGCTCCTGGAAGTAGATCTCCAGCGCCTCGTCCAGGATCGGCTTGGCCTCCTCCGACGCCGGGTCCATCGCGGCCAGCTTGCGCGACAGCTCGTCGAAGCGCTTGTTCCGGAACCGCATCTTGTTCTTGCCGGCCGCGTTCTTGCCGACCGGCTGCGCCTTGGTGCTCTCCCAGTCGGAGTACAGCTGCGCCGGGTCCATCGCGAAGCCGGCCCAGTTCGCGTCGATGTCGTACTCGCCGCGCTGGAACTTCTCGTCGTGCACGCTGCCGGCCAGGCTGCGCAGGGTGGCCGGGACCCCGACCTTGGCCAGGTCGGTCTTGACCACGTTCGCGATCGCGTACTCCGGGCCGTCGACCGGGGAGACCGTGATGATCTCGAGGTTGATCTCCTTGCCCTTGTACGTCCGCTTGCCGGCGGCGTTCTTCGGCGCGATCTCGTCCAGCAGCTCGGTGGCCTTCTGCGGGTTGAACTCGAACTTGTACTTCTCCGCCAGCTCGTCGTTCTTCCACTTCTCGTTGGTCGGGTAGTCCGCCCACGGGTACACCGCCGGCGGCACCTCGACCGGCCAGATCGACTTGCCGATCTTCTCCCGGTCCACGCAGTAGTTGATCGCCCAGCGCATCTTCGGCTCGGAGATCACCCCGCGGGCGGGATCGCAGTTCAGCCACAGCACCCGGGGGTTCGGGTCGTGGAACTGGGTGGTGACCATCGCCGGGTAGCCGGTGTTACGCAGCTGCTTGGCGTGCGGCTCGTCGATCGAGCCGACGTCGAACTCGGCCCGCTCGAACGCCAGCGAGGCCTGGTCGAGCTGCTTCGACGTGCTCTGGAAGACGACGTACTGCGGCTTGACGTCGAGCTTGTCCTTGGCCCAGTAGTCCGGGTTCTTCTCCCAGACGAACATCTTCTGGTTCCGAATGGCCTGCTTGAGCTTGTACGGACCGGTCCGCACCGGCGGGTTGTCCTTGAACTTGGTCGGGTCCTGCCCCTTCCACCGGTGCTGCGGCAGGATGTCGAATCCACCGGCGATCGCGGAGATGAAGTTGTAGTGCAGCCGCGGCGACCCCTCGGTCATCGCGATCACCGCGGTCTGCGGATCCGGCACCGCGATGTCCTTGACGAACTCCTTCAGCTCGCCGCCGCCACCGAACAGGTCGGGCCGGTCGCGCAGCAGCATGACGGTGAACTTGAAGTCGTTCGCGGTCAGTGGCTGGCCGTCGCTCCACTTCGCCTTCGGGTCGAACTTCAGCGTGAGCTCGGTGTGGTCGGCGTTGTACTTGTACTCCGTGCACAGCCACGGCTTCAGCTCACCGGTGGCGAAGCTCAGGTAGAACATCGCCTCCCGGCAGATCTCGAAGCCGGCACCCGACTGGTGACCGTTCGGAATCATCGTGTTGAAGCTGTCGAACACCGTGTACTCGACCTGACCGATGATGACGGTCTGATCCCGTGGGGTCGGGATGTTGGCCTTGCCGATCTGCACCGACCTGGTCGCGGCGGGTTTGTTGTCGGCTGGCTTGTCGGAGTAGGAGCCACCACCACCGGAGCAGGCGGCGAGCAGGCCGGTCAGCGCGGCAGCCGCGCCTCCTCCGACCAGGCTCCGCCGGCTCAGCTGGTAGCGGACTACGTCAGCGACGTCTTCGAACTGGGGGCGCGGCGCTTCGTTCATGACGAAAGTCACCTCCGTTTCCGTTGCGCGGACAGGGCGATCACCGACCGAGAGGTGCCACGGACTATAAGTAGGGATGACAACGTTGGCAAGAGTTCATTGCCACGTTGGAACATTCTGGATGAATCCGCTGATCAGTCGATATACCAACCTCTGACAACGTTGGCTCGCTCTACGTAACAGGCCTCAGGCGGGAAGTTCCCCGGTTCGTCACACGCCGCGTCACACGGCGACCGTCTTCCATCGAGTACGACGGCCGCACCGGGCGGCCGCGAAATCAGTGATTCCCAGGGGGAGACATGACGAACACGACGGTGGACTTCGAGGCGATCAAGGACAAGCAGCGGGCCGGCTGGCAGACGGGTGACTACCCGCGGGTCGGCAACACCCTGCAGATCATCGCCGAGCTCCTGGTCGAGGCCGCCGACGTCCGTGCCGGGCAGCGGGTGCTCGACGTCGCCTGCGGTCAGGGCAACGCCGCGATGGCGGCCGCCCGCCGGTTCGCGGAGGCGACCGGGGTGGACTACGCGCCGAACCTGCTGGAGCAGGGGCGGGAACGCGCCGCGGCGGAGCATCTGCCGGTGACGTTCACCGAGGGTGACGCGGAGGACCTGCCGGTTCCGGACACGTCGTTCGACCTCGTCTGCAGCACGGTCGGCGTGATGTTCGCGCCGAACCACCAGAAGGCCGCCGACGAGCTCGTGCGGGTGACGGCACCGGGCGGCAAGATCGCGCTGGCGTGCTGGACGCCGGCCGGCATGATCGGCCAGCTGTTCAAGACCGTGTCGAAGTGGGCGCCGCCGCCGGCCGGCGTACGGTCGCCGACGCTGTGGGGCACGGAGGACCACCTGTTCGAGCTGTTCGGTGACCGGGTCGAGTGGGTCGCGCTGAACCGGCGCGAGTACGTCTTCCGGTACTACTCGCCCGAACACTTCTCGGAGTGGTTCCGCGACTTCTACGGCCCGATCACCCGGCTCGCCGGGACGCTCGACGGCGAGGACCTGAAGCAGTTCGCCCGCGAACTGGCCGACGTACCGCGAGCCTTCGACCACGCCGACGACGGCACGATGGCCGCCCGCGCGGAGTACCTCGAAGCAGTAGGCATCCGCCGCTGACCGCGTGACACTGGCACCAACACCATTTGGCTGGTTGACCCACGAAATGCGGGGTTCTCCACCGTGGTCCCGGGTGGAGAACCCACAAGCCGACGGGTCAACCAGCCAAATGGGGGCGGACGGGGGTGGACGGCCGGCAGGTGCGGCGGGGTGCGTGCGGGGGCAGGTGCGGGCGGTGCGGCAGGGCTGAGGGGGCCGGGGGGCCGGCGAGGTGAGGGGGACGAGGGATGGTGGCGATTCGGTTGCTTGGGCGGCCGGTGGTCGAGCACGGCGGGGAGCTGGGGCGTCAGCCGCGGGGGCGGAAGGCCTGGGGGCTGCTCGGCTACGTGCTGCTGGCCGAGCGGCCGCCCAGCCGTCGGCGGCTGGCGGAGCTGTTCTTCGCCGACGCCGAGGACCCGCTGGGCGCGCTGCGCTGGACGCTGGCCGAGCTCCGGCGGGCGATCGGCGTACCGGAGCTGCTGACCGGTGACCCGGTGGTTGCCAGGCTCAACGGTACGGCGACCGTCGACGTGCTGGCGTTGACCGAGCCGGACTCACGGACCGACCGGGGATCGCCGACCGACCAGGGACCGCTGACCGACCGGGGAGCGTCGACCGACCGGGGATCGTTGACCGACCGTGAATCGCTGACCGGCCCGGAGGCGCTGCTTGGGTATGGCGGGGAGTTGCTCGAGGGGGTGGAGCTGGAGGGGTGTCCGGAGTTCGAGTCGTGGCTCCTGGTCGAGCGGCGCCGGGTGGCCGGCGCGATCGAGGCGCGGCTCCGGCAGAACGCGATCGCCCTGCTCGCCGCCGGGCAGCCGGGAGCGGCGATTCCCTTTGCCGCGAAGGCGGTCGAGATCAATCCGCACGAGCAGGGCAACCACGAGTTGCTGATCCGCAGCATGGCCACGTCAGGCGACCGGGTGAGCGCACTACGACAGGTCTCGATCTGCGAGGACCTGTTCCGGCGCGAGCTCGGCATCGGGGTGTCCGGCACGCTCCGGGAGGCCGCCGAGGTCGGGCCGAAGTCGGGTCCCCCGCTGAAGGGCCGGGCCGCCGCGGTCAGTCAGCTTCAGGCCGGCCGGGCGGCGATCGTGGCTGGTGCGGTCGATGCCGGCCTGCAGTGTCTGCGCCAGGCCGCGGCGCTGGCGGTCGAGTCCCACGACAAGACCCTGGAGGCGCGAGCGCTCGCCGCACTCGGCGGCGCGCTCGTGCACGCGATCCGCGGACACGACGAGGAAGGCGCGATCATCCTGCACGAGGCGCTCGCGGTCGCCGACGAGGCCGGTGAACGGGCGACCTCGGTGCTCGCCCTGCGTGAGCTGGGCTTCATCGAGGTCCAGGCCGGCCGGCGTCGGACCGGCGACGAGTGGCTCGCCAAGGCCCACGCCCTGGCCGAGACGGACGCGGAGCACGCCGCGATCCTGGGTGTCCGCGGGATGAACTCGTCGGACCGCGCCGACTATCCGGCCGCCTTCGAGCAGCTGGGCGAATCGGCCGAGCTCGCCGCCCGGTGTGGCGATCACCGGCAGCAGGCGTGGTCGCTGTCCCTCGTCGGACGGGCGCACCTGCTGCGCTCGGAGTACAGCCAAGCCGCGGCGGTCCTGGCCGAGACGCTCGGTCTGGTCCGGCAGGAGCGCTGGATCGCGTTCCTGCCGTGGCCGCAGGCACTCGCCGCCGAGCTCGACCTGTACGCCGGGAAGTTCGACACGTCGGCGGAGGGGTTCGAGCAGGCCTGGGCACTCGGCTGCCAGCTGAACGACCCTTGCTGGGAAGGGATGGCGGGCCGTGGGCTCGCGTTGCTGCATGCCGGGCGGGGTGACTATCCGGGTGCGACCGAGTGGCTCGACCTCGCCCTGACACGCGCGAGCCGCGAGCCGGATCGCTACCAGTGGGTGCACGCGCATGTGCTCGACACGGCCGTCGGTACGGCGCTCGATCGCGCCGACGGGCAACGCGCCCGGAACCTGGCGGAAAGTCTCTCCTCGCTCGCCGCTCGCTGCGACCTGCGAGAGCTGCAGGTGCACGCCCAGGTGCACCTCGGACGGCTCGGCGATTCCCGGGCTGCCGCGGCCGCACGCTCGCTGAGCGCCGACATCGACAACCCGGCCCTGCGCGCGCTGGCTCAGTCGTAGGCGGCGTCGATCAGCAGCTCGGAGCTGCGGCCGGGCTCGTTGAGTACGGCGCGGATCACGTGCCGCTGGTCCCACCGGCCACTCGCCCACGCCAGCGCCTTGGCCAGACCGTCGAACGTCGCGGCATGCGGCGCGCCCTGGTGATCCACCCACCACGACACCTCGACGCCGTCGACAGTGAGCTCCTCATGCTCCCACCACGTCGGCGGCACCTCCGGGACGAGCTCGAGCACGATCGCCGGTACGTCGGCCGCCGTCCCCTCGTCGTCAATGGTGCCTTGGGCAACTTCATGCGCCAGTGGTACGTCGAACAGGTCGCTCAGCCCATCCGCGGCCGCACCGGACGCGACCACGAAACCGCCGAGATCCGTGCGCTGCAACCACATCGGGCCGTCCACGACCACCGCGTCGTCGATGTCGGTGACGCGGGTGAGACCGTCGTCGGCGAGGACGCGCACCTGTGCCGGGGCGTCGCCCGGGAACAGGGGCAGGGTGCCGAGCCGGCTCCACAATCGCAAGATCGCGCTCTCGTCCACCTCGCGTTCCGGGTCCGCGAGCCGCTCCAGCAGCAGACTGATGCCGTCGGCATCGAGATCGCCGACCTCGCGGACCAGACCGACCGCCGTCCGGACCTCGGGGTCGAGCCGTGCGGTCCAGCCCGGGGCCTCGTCGAGGAAGCTCGCGAGCACCGGGTCGGCGTCCGGATCGGCCCGGCCGGCCAGCGGTTCGCCGTCCTCGAGCAGCACCCGTTCGCGGATCCACCAGGCCGAGTACGACGGGACGCCGAGCGGCCGGTCGTCCGGGCCGACGACGCGCACCTGGGTGACCAGAGCCCGCCGGAGCTCGGGTGACGACCCGAACAGTTCGAGGACTCGCGGCCAGGCGTCGTCGGTGATCCAGTCGAGATCACGGATCGCGGTCAGCTCACCGACCGTGGCGCCGTACCGGGATCCGTCCGGGGCGACGTCGTCCGCCCAGTCCTCGATGCCGTCGAGGTCTCCGAGGGACTCGGGCAGCTCGTCCAGCGCCACGTCCGCGGCGGTGACGACGCCGAGGGTCGCGAGGACACCGACCGCCTCCAGCGCAGGAAGCCCGTAGCGGTCGAGCAGGGCACGGTCGACCGGCGCGACCTCGTCCTCGTCGAGGAGCTGCTCGGCCTCGGAGCCGGGGACGACGAGCGCGTTCGCCGGGACCAGTTCGCCGTCGGCGTCGCGGAGGGCGAGGTCGGCGAGCCACCACAGGCTGTCCGCCTGCGACGGATCTGCGGCGATCAGGCTCAGGACCGCGTGCGCGATCGCATCCGGGTCGTCGGCCTCGAGCGAGTGCTCGACGGCCGTGCGTACGGCGCTGTCCTCGAGCAACGTCCGCGGGGTCGCCGGGAGTGCACCGAGGCGTTCGAGGGCCGGGTCGACGGCGTCCGGGTGGACCACGCGGACGCCGTACTCGCCGAACTCCTTGAGGACGTCGACCGGAAGCTCCGGACCCGGCAGGAGCAGGCCGCGGACGCCGCGGACAAGCCGGCCGTCGGCGAGCGGGACGGGCAGCGTGCCGAGGGATTCCCGCAGCAGCGCGTCCGTCACCATGCCGGTGAGCGAGGCGTAGAGGCCTCGCCACCAGCCGGGGGACTCGTTCGTGGGGAGTTGGTCGATCACCTCGGCCAACTCGAGCCTCCGGACCCCGAGCGTGTCGAGCGCGGTCCGGACCTGCAGGCTCGACCGGATCAGTCCGGGGACGATCGGCGCGAGCACCTCGATGAAAGCGTCGTCCGCACCCTCGACCACGACGGCATCCCGCGGCCGGATGATCGTGCCGTCCTCCACGGCCCTGAGGATCGGGGTCGTGGGCAGCACGGCGACGATCTCGTCCCGGATCGACCGATCCAGCGCCCCCGCCGCCAGGCCGGTCGGCACGAGCCGCAGTACGTCGTCCCCGTCCTCGACCCGCTGCCGCAGCAGCTCGGCGTACGCACTCGCCGCTTCGCGCGTCAACCGGTCGGTCAACGGCCCCGCCGCCACGTGCCGCCGGGTCGGGTCCAGCGGGAAAGTTGCCAACAGCAACGCTTGGACGCTGAGCGCCTCATCGGTAGGCGTCGGCGCCTGCACCACGCCCGGTAGTTCGACCGCCGGATCGCGAGGGAGCGCCCAGACGACCGACCAGTGCGGACGGGATCGTTCCTCTGTGGGGCGGTCGGAGAGCAGTCCTTCCCGCTCGTGCTCGTCGAAGGTGCCGCCGGTGCGGTGGACGTGCCAGCGGGAGTCGGCGTCCTCGATGACACGCCGGCCGTCGGGGGTCTCGATCTCGAGGCGCGCGAGGCCAGGCAAGGCGAGCAGCAGCGCATCACCGGCCTGGTCGAGCAGACGCCGGACGAGCGCGGCCGCGGCCTCGTCGCGCAGCGGCAGGATGACCGCGGTGTCGTACCCCGCCGGCGGCTCCCCCTCGGCCTCGAACGGCAGCCGCAACACCGGCACCTGCCCGTCCCGGCGCCGTACCTCGGTCGCGAGCCCGGCGGACCCGAGCTCCGCGATCGCGGCCGCGGTGTCGGCCTTGGAGAACCGCACCCCACCGGTCCGGGACAGGATCACCGGCTCGTCGGTGATCGCGAGGACGGCGGAGAACCCGACACCGAAGCGCCCGACCGTGGCCTCGTCGCGCTTGGCCGACGCCCGGAGCGTGGCCAGCGACTCGACCCCCTCGGCGGACAACGGCGTCCCGGTGTTCGCGACCACCAGCGTGCTTCCCCGAAACGAGAAGTGCACGCGCCCGGGCACACCCGCGCGAGCGGCCGCGTCCGCGGCGTTCTGGGCCAGCTCGACGACCACCCGGTCGGCGTACCCACCGAGCGCCAGGTCCTCCTCGGCGTTCGCGTCCTCGCGGAACCGCACCGGCGCCGCCGCCCAGCCGGCCAGCACCCGCTCCCGAATCCCCGCCGTCCCGAACCTGTCGTCAGTCACGCCGTGCAGTATGCCAACAGAAGGCGCGGCTATCGTGGTCCGGTGATCGCACCCGGCAGCCGGTACGTCGCCCTCGGCAGCTCGTTCGCCGCGGGCCCAGGAATCGACCCGATCGTGGACCGGGCCGCCGGCCGATCCGGCAACAACTACCCGCACCTGGTCGCCGCCGAGCTCGGCCTCGACCTCACCGACGTGACCTACTCCGGCGCGACCACCGCGAACCTGCTCGACACCCCGCAGGACGACGCCCCACCGCAACTCGACGCGGTCGCGCCGGACACCGTACTCGTGACGATCACTGCCGGAGGCAACGATCTCGAGTACGTCGGCACGTTCGTCCGCGGCAGCCTGCTGAACACGCTCGCCAAGCCCGCGACCTTGCTCGGTCGCCGGGTCGCGAACCGGATCCGCGCGCGGGTCAGCTACCTCAAGGACGACGCCGCGTACGAGGCCGTCACCGCCTCCCTCGTCACCGTCGTCGAGCGTGTCCGCGAACGAGCTCCGGAAGCACGCGTCGTACTCGTCGACTACCTGACCCTGGTTGGACCGGCCACCCGGCCGCGGCTCGACGTACCGCTGAACGAAGAGCAACTGCCCAGCGTGGCGATGATGGCCGACGGCCTCGCCGCCGCGTTCGCCAAGGCGGCCGCCACCACGGGCGCGGACCTCGTCACCTCCTCGGCCGCGAGCCGCGAGCACGCGATCGGCTCTGCCGAGCCGTGGACGACCGGCTTCTCCCTCCGGCCGCCGGTGCTGGGAGGTGTCGTCCCCTACCACCCGACCGCGGCCGGGATGCGAGCGGTCGCCGACCTGATCGTCCGGACGCTGAAAACGTAGTCTCGGAGCATGGAGGTGCGGTACGCGACCGAGACGGACGTCGACGCGGCGGTCCGCACCCTGACCCGTGCGTTCGAGGACTACCCGATGACCCGGATGGGCCTCGACCCCGATAACTACCTCGACCGGTTGACGCAGTACCAGCGGCTATTCCTCACGCAGATCGGCCTGCAGCACGGTCGCGTCTGGGTCACCGCGGACGTCAGCGGCGTCGCGGTCTGGACGACGCCGGCCACTCCCCCCGACGCGTTCGCGCCGCATGCGGAGGCGTTCAAGGAGCTGGCCGGGTCGCGGGCCGGGCTGGCGACGGAGTACGAGCAGGCGATGGGGATCTTCCGACCGCAGTCACCCGTCTGGTTCCTGGCGCTCGTCGGCGTCGACCCCGACCGTCAGCAGCAGGGGCTCGGCCGAGCGGTCATCAGTCCCGGTCTGGCGGCCGCCGACGCCGAGCACTCCCCCGCCTTCGTGGAGACCCAGGAGCCCGCCAACCTCACCTTCTACGAATCGCTCGGCTTCACAGTCGTCGCCGAACTCGAACTACCCCACCGCGGCCCGATCCACTACGCCCTGTACCGCCCGGCGCACTAACGCGCCGTGACGACCCGCAGCCAACGGCGGGCGACCGACACGTGCGGCACGCAGTCGGCTGCCGTGCGTGACTTCCGTCCACGACGGGGCTGCTTGGGCGGGAGTGTCGACTTGCTGTCGCCGAAGTGGCTGAGCGAGACCATCAGGTTCAGCGGTTCCATCCGTCCGTCCTCCGGTTTCCGGACACCTCTGGCGGGTGCCTCTACCCGAACGTCGGAGCTGATCCCGGTTTCTTGACATGCCACTCACAGGCGCAGCGGAAGTCCGAACTCGGCGGGTACGCCGGAGCTGTAGGCGACGTGGTCCGGCGACCGATTCAGTCCGGTGAGCCCGACCGACGCCAGCAGGCCGTGGTCGTCGAAGGTGACCAACTCGGCGGTCTGCAGAACCCACGGTGGGTGATGATTCGGGAGGTACCAGGTGCGGCCGGCGCGGGCGATGTGCAGGCCCCAGCGGGCGGTGAGGAAGTGCTCGAGCGGACCGGCGTCCAGGCTCTCGCCAACTCGTACGCCGATCCTGGACGACGCCCGTACGCCGGGGTGCCGAAGGATCGACGTGTAGGTGTGCTGGTTGCCGTCGGCACTGTGGGTCATCGCGGCCCAGCGGTATGGCAGGCCGAAGACGGACCGGGCAGCGCCCACGACGGCGAGCCGGTCGGTGTCCAGGCTGAGGAAGACGACTCCACGCCGGCCGGACCGGTCCACGGAGTACAGGCGGATGTTCGTCTCCAGGAACGAACCGAAGTACGGGACGGCCGGGCCGTGCGGGAGCCCGGTGCCGACCATGCGGAACGGGACGAGGCCGACGTACGTGCGTCCTTCGAAGGTGTCCGGCCGGACGCCGGGTGGGAAGAAGTGCGCGACCGTGGACGGATCCACCGCCCAGTGGAGGAACGTCAGCTCCCGCCAGCCCTGCCGCAGGATCCGCGGTCGCCGCAGCGGCGGCGCCTCCGGCCAGCTCGTGTCCACCCGATCAGTCGGCGCTCGGCCGGACCTCGCAGGTGGGGCGGCCGTCGTTCAGTTCGCAGACGATGTACGCCGTACCGTCCGGCCCGTCGCCCGCACTCCAGGGCATCGTGGTGTCACCGCTCAGGAGCGCGTCCAGGGTCTGCAGCTCGGGATCGCGCATCTCGGCATGGTGCCGGTAGCCGGCGGCACCCAGGGCCAGCGCGACCGCCATCCCGAGCAGGTTCACCTCGGTCGGCTGGTCCGGCGCGACCGAACCATCCGCCGGCTCGAGCCTGATCCCGTGCTCCGGGACCTCGACGATCCGCGCGACGTACCTGCCAGCTGTCATGGCATCGAGCGTAAACCCGGTCCTGGAGGTCCCGGACCGCGGGACCTCCAGGACGCAGATCAGGAGGAGAAGGCGGCGTCGAAGGAGGCGCTCGGCGGGTCGAAGGCGAGCGAGCGGACGAACTGGAGCGCCTCGGCGGCGCCGACCAGACGGTCCATGCCGGCGTCCTCCCACTCGACCGAGATCGGCCCGGTGTAACCGATCGTGTTCAGCATCCGGAAGCACGCCTCCCACGGGACGTCGCCGTGGCCGGTGGACACGAAGTCCCAGCCGCGGCGCGGATCACCCCAGGCGAGGTGCGAGCCCATCCGCCCGTTGCGGCCGTTGCCGACCTGCCGCTTCGCGTCCTTGCAGTCGACGTGGTAGATCCGGTCCTTGAAGTCCCAGAGGAAGCCGACCGGGTCGAGATCCTGCCAGACGAAGTGCGACGGGTCCCAGTTGAGCCCGAAGGCCGGCCGGTGCCCGATCGCGTCCAGGGTCGCGGTGGTCGACCAGTAGTCGTAGGCGATCTCGGACGGGTGCACCTCGTGCGCGAACCGGACGCCGATTTCGTCGAACACGTCCAGGATGGGGTTCCACCGGTCGGCGAAGTCGCGGTACCCGGCCTCGATCATGGCCGGCGGCACCGGCGGGAACATCGCGACCGTCTTCCAGATCGACGAGCCGGTGAAGCCGACCACCACGTCGACCCCGAGCGCGCGGGCGGCCCGTGCGGTCGTCGTCATCTCCTCGGCGGCCCGCTGCCGGACGCCCTCGGCGTCACCGTCGCCCCAGATGTGCGCCGGCAGGATCGCCTGGTGACGCGCGTCGATCGGGTCGTCGCAGACGGCCTGGCCGAGCAGGTGGTTGGAGATCGTCCACACCTTCAGGTTGTGCTTCTCCAGGATGTCCAGCCGGTCGCGGACGTACGCGTCGTCCTCGGCCGCCCGCCGGACGTCGAGATGGTCGCCCCAGCAGGCGATCTCCAGTCCCTCGTAGCCCCAGGACGACGCCAGCCGTGCCACCTCCTCGAACGGCAGGTCGGCCCACTGGCCGGTGAACAGGGTGATCGGTCGAGCCATGTCCTCTACTCCTTCGTCGAACCGGTTCTCGGTACTGCGTCCAGCCGGGGCGAGCTGGGGATGCGGGATGTCCCCCGGCGGCGCCTGGAGCGCGCGGGGCGGCGCCGGGGGGTCCCCGCCGGCCGTGGAAGATCACGCGCTGCCGGGTGCCCCGGTCGGGGCCGAACCAGCCGGGGGCGCGGCAGGTGACAGAAAGCGATCTCCCACGGCGACGTCATCAGGCCGACCTGGCCCTCAGGTCCTGGCCAACGGCGGTGAGCAGGGTCCGGGCGGGTACGTCGCGGACCGTCCGGACCTTCGCCAGGAACAGATTGAGCGCGACCGCCGCCACGACCTGCTGGTTCCGGCGGACCGCACGTTCCGCCAGGCCCAGCTGGACCTTCAGCACCGTGGCGGTTGCCAACGGCACCGTTCCTGCGACCCGGTAGCGCTCCACCAGCTTGATCGCCTCCGGGTACGACGCGACCACGGTGAACGGCACCGCCGTCGTCGACCTGTTGCCGGCGGCATCAGCCGCGACGGCTGTCAGGGTGTGCGTCCCGAGACCGAGGACCGTGCCGTCGAGTGATCCGGCCAACGGCTTGCCGTCGACCGTGAGCTTCACCCCGGCCGGTCCCGACAACGCGTCCGTGACCTGGGCCGACACCGGCCGCACCGACGCCACCCCGAGCGACCCGCCGCTCGCGAGACCGCTGACCACCGCGACCGGCGCCGTACGGTCGATCTTCACCGTCACCGACTCGGGTGGCGAGACGTTCCCGGCGGTGTCGCTCGCGCGCACGGAGATCGTGTGCGTGCCGTCCGCCGACAGCGTGACCGGCGCGGTGTACTCGGACCAGGAGCCGTCTCCGACCTTCTGTTCCAGATACACCTGCCCGGACTGGTCGTCCGTCGCCATCGCCGTAGCGATCACCGGGTCGGTCCACCACCCGTCGAGACCCGAGGGCGTCGACGGGTTCAGCGACAGGTTGACCGACGGCGCGACCGTGTCCCGGACCAGCTTGAAGTAGTCGAACCGGGCCGTCTTCGACGCCACCTGGTCGGCCCCGAAGGCGTACACCCCGAACGACGCCGACCCGAGCGCCGGGTTGGTCACCGCCGGCAGCGCGGTCCACGCCATGCCGTCGGCACTGTAGGAACCGGTGAACGTCGACCCGGTCTTCGCCAGCCGCAGGTACCACACGCCCTGCGTCGCCGCGGCGTTCGGCGCCGGATCGACGACCGCGTCCGCGACCTCACTGCGCAACTCCAGCCCGCGCGTCACCGGCGATCCCGGTGCGTTCGTGGTCAGGTAGTCGAGCTTCACGTAGTTCGCGTCGTCGGCGTACACCATCAGCCCGGCCTGCTGGTAGCGCTCGTCGAAGGCGGACGCGTCCACCTTCGTCTCGATCGTCCAGTCACCGTCCGGCGCGGGCTGCAGCATCAGGTTCTTCGGGTTCGTGTTGCCACCCTGGTAGATGTCGCCGTTGCCGGTGTCGATCTCCAGCACGTCACCGGCCACCCGGTACGCCGCCGGATCGGGCCGGACGACGTCCGACCACCGGCACGCGTCCAGCGTCGTACCCGCGAACTCGTCGTCCGGAGCCGGCTGCTCGGCACTGTCGTCCGGGGTGATCGTGAAGTAGTCGAACGACGCCGTGATCGGCAACGCCTCGGGCCGGTTGGTCAGCCCGAACAGTCCGATCCGCGGGTTCGCGATCCCGGCCAGCTGCTTGGTCTCCGGCATCTGGGCGAACGTCGCGCCGTCCGCGCTGTACGCCGCCGTCAGGTTCGTACCGTCCGAGGTGAAGCGCACCCACACGGTGTCCGGGTACGACGCTCCCAGGGCGGCCGTGTTCGACCCGGCCACCTCGTTCGGTACGCCGGCTTCCTCGCGGATGAACTGGAAGATCCGGTCGGCCGCCGACGGCGCACCGGTCGACCGTCCCTGGACGACCATCTTGGCGTAGTTGTCGTCGTCGCCGTAAACGATCAACCCGGCCTGCTGGTAGGCCAGCCGGGCCGGCAGCGTGACCTTCGTGGTCGCCTGCCACGGGCCGGATGGCAGCGGCTGCAGCACGATGTTCGGCGTGCCCGAGTTCCCGGTGCCGTAGATGTCGGTCGCCGTCAACGGGACCGACAACTTGCCGTCGGCAACCGCCAGCTCCTGGTTGCCCCGGACGACGGCGGACCAGCGTTCGGTGTCGAGCGCGGTCCCGTCGAAGCCGTCGGACCGGCCGGTCAGGCAGGTCGGCAACGCCGGCGAGTCGACCGTGATCGTCGTCTTCGCGGTCCCGGTGGCACCCCGGGCGTCGGTCACCGTGACGGTCGCCGCGAACGTGCCGGCCGTCGTGTAGGTGTGGTTCACCGACGCCCCGGTCGCGGTCGCTCCGTCACCGAAGCTCCAGGCGTAGCTCAACGGCAGATCGCCCTCGGCATCGATCGCCGCCGCGCTGAACTCGACCGCCAACGGCGCCTTGCCCTGGGTCACCGAGGGGGTCGCCGTCACCGCCGGCCGCTGGTTCTCCGTGACGCCCTTGCCGATGAACTTCACCCAGTTGACGTTCAGCTGCCCGGTCGTCTTCACGAAGTACAGCGGACCGCTGTCCAGCGACGCGCCACTGACCGCCGCCGTGAAGTCGCCGTACGTCTGCCAGGCTCCGGTCGGCGACACCTGGATGGTGGCCACGACCGGACCGTCGGTCGGCGATCCCTGCCGGACCTGCACGGTCGCGCCGGCCTCGGGCGAGGCGGCCCGCAACTGGATCTCGTCGATGTTGGTCAGGTTGGTCGGCTTCCAGCCCCACCAGTCGCCGTCCTCGATCCAGCCGATGTTCTTCCCGCCGCCGGCGACGTCCCCGGTGTCCTCGACCTGTACGCCGGGTGCGGATCCCGGACCGCCCGTCTCGTCGAAGTACTCCGCCTCACGGGTCTTCGGTTGCAGTTGGACGACCTTTTGCGTGGTGATTCTGCCGGTCCCCGGCGCGCCCTTGTCCGTGTAGGTCACGGTGACGATGCCGAAGATGTTCGCGCCGACGTGACCGTCGTCGCCCGGCAGCGGGAAGGTCCCCTCGCAGCCGTGGTACTGCTCGTAGCCGTGCGCGTGCTCGTCATGACCGAGCGCGGGCTGGGTGATCACGTCGTCGCAGTCGACCACGCCGTCCTCGGGATCGGTGACCGTCACCTGGTAGCGGATGGTGTCGCCGAAGTCGAAGAACCCGCCGTCGACCGGTGCCTGCACGGTGATCGTCGGTGCGGTGTTCCCGGCCGTGATGGTCCGGTTCGACACCGCGGTCCGGCCGTCCGGATCCGACACCGTCAACCGGGCGGTGAACACGCCGGGGGTCGTGTAGGTGTACGACGGCTTGGTCTCGGTGCTGTCCGTCGTACCGTTCCCGTCGAAGTCCCAGGCGAGCGTGATCGGCTGCCCGTCGGGATCCCGCGAGCCGGTCGAGTCGAAGGCGACCGTCAGTGGCACCGGACCGGACGTCTTGTCGGTGCTGAACTGCGCGATCGGCGCCCGATTCCCTTGGACGTAGTCGATCCGGTAGATCCCCGAGTCGGCGTTGTTCCCGCCGAACCCACTCCCCCACTCGATCACGTACAACGCGCCGTCCGGCCCGAACTGGAGTGCGTGCGGCCGGATGAAGCTCAGCTTCTGCAGCATCCGGGACACGTCCACGACGCCGTCGCGGTCGTCGTTCACCTGCACCGAGAACAGCCGGCTGTCGTTCCAGTCCGCGAACACCGCCTTGCCGTCGAAGTACGCCGGCCACTTGCGGTCCGACGTACTGTCGGCGTCGTACCGGTAGGCGCCGCTCGTCATCGGCGCGCCGCTGCCGCCGATCTCCGGTACGCCGGTCGTCGACTTCCCCATCCACAATGTCGCGGGGATCGCACCCGGCAGCTGGGTGATGCCGGTGTTGTTCGGCGACTCGTTGACAGGCGCGTTGCAGTTGAACGTCGCACCCGACGTCCCGGTCGCGAAGTTGTGGTCGTTGTACGGCGTGTTGTTGCCGACGCAGTACGGCCAGCCGTAGAAGCCGGGCTTGTCGACGATGTCCCACTCGACCCGGCCGTCCGGGCCACGCGTCGGTGAGACCGTGCCCGCGTCCGGCCCGTAGTCCGCGACGAACAGGTGGTCGGTGGTCGGGTCGATCCCGATCCGGAACGGGTTCCGGAAGCCCATCGCGAAGATCTCCGGGCGGGTCTTCGCGGTGCTGGCCGGGAACAGGTTGCCGGCCGGGATCGTGTACGAGCCGTCCGGCTCCGGGTGGATCCGGAGGATCTTGCCGTTGAGGTTGTTGCTGTTGGCCGCACTCCGCTGCGCGTCCCAGGCCGCGCGGCCCGGCCGCTCGTCGATCGGCGTGTAGCCGTCGGAGTCGAACGGGTTGCTGTTGTCTCCGGTGGCGACGTACAGGTTGCCCTGGCCGTCGAACTCGAGCGCGCCGCCCGCGTGGCAGCACTGGTCGCGTTGGGTGTCGATCCGCAGGACCTGCTGCTCACTCGCGAGGTCGAGCGTGTCGCCGGTGACCGTGAACCGCGAGACCCGGTCGAAGGGCTCGGTGCCGGCCGGCGAGTAGTAGAGGAACACGTGACCGTTCGAGGCGAAGTCCGGGTCGAGCGCGATCCCGAGCAGGCCGAACTCCTGACCGGTGTACACGTTCAGCGTGCCGGCGGTGACGACCGAGCCGTCCGTCTTGACGATCTTCACCGCGCCGTTGCGGTCGATATAGAACACCCGGCCGTCACCGGCGACCGCGAGCTCCATCGGGTTCGACGTGTCGTCGTCCAGCGTCACCTTCTGGTAGCTGTCGCTCAGCGAGGCACCGCAGTCCGCCGGCTCGACGCCGGCCGCCGTCCGGATCCCGCCCAGCAGCAGCTGCCGGAACGCCGGTTCGGCGTACGACGCGATCGTGTGCCCCATGCCCGTGTACCAGGCCCGGCCGCCGTCGTAGTCCTGGCACCAGGTGATCGGGTGCTCCGGCCCCATGTTTCCACCGGTGTACGACGACTCGTCGAGCGAGGCGAGCACGTGCACCTTGTCCCGCGGGTTGGTGCGGTAGTTGTACCACTCGTCCGTGCGCTGCCAGAGCGTCGGTGCGTCCGCCGTCGACGGGTGCGCGTGGTCTTCCACCTTGACCATGCCGGCCGGCGTCCCCGGTGGATGGCTGTCGAAGTACGAGCCGACGAGCTCGCCGTACCAGGGCCAGTCGTACTCGGTGTCGGAGGCCGCGTGCACGCCGGCGTACCCGCCGCCCGCGCGGATGTAGCGCTCGAACGCGGCCTGCTGGTCCGCGTTCAGGACGTCGCCGGTGGTCGACAGCCAGATGACCACCTCGTACTTGGCCAGCTCGGTGTCGTTGAACAGCGACGCGTCCTCGGTCGCGGTGACGGTGAAGCCGTTCGCCGCGGCGAGCTCGGTGATGGCCTGGATGCCGGCCGGGATCGAGTCGTGCCGGAAACCGGCGGTCTTGCTGAAGATCAGGGCGTTGAAGGTCTCGTCACCGTGGCCCGGGTGGGCCGTCGCCGGTGCGGGGGTCAACAAGGTCGCGAACAGGGCGAGCACGAGAGCGCACACGAGGGTGCCGTGCCGGCGTAGCTGGATCATGCGGAGCTCCTCATGGGTCGGACAAGGGCGCGCGCTCCATCACTACAAACTCCCGTGCTCTGCCCTGCGCGGGATGTACTGCTACCGGATCAACGGACGCCGAGCAGGTGCTCCATCGCCAGCTGGTCCAGCCTTTCGAACCCGAGACCGCGCTCGGCCAGCGCGTCCGGGTCGTACTTCGCGTTGCGGAGGTCGGCCAGGCTCTCACCCTCGGCCAGGGTGGGCTCGGCCAGCTCCGCGACCTTGGCCGCGGCGAGCGCCTCGGCCACCTCGGGGTCGGCACGGAACGCCCGCACCTTCTCCCGCAGGATCAGGTAGTTCCGCATGCAGCCGCGGGCGGTCTCCCAGACACCGTCCTCGTCCTCGGTCCGCGGCGGCTTGTAGTCGAAGTGGACGTACCCGTCGTACCCGGGCCGGCCGTCGGTGCCCTGCAGGACGTCGACGGTCCAGAACGCCTCGCGCAGGTTGCCCGCGCCGAAACGCAGGTCCTGGTCGAAGCGCGGACCGTGCTGCCCGTTGAGGTCGATGTGGTACAGCTTCCCGTGCCACAGCGCCTGGGCGATCCCGTGCGCGTAGTTCAGCCCGGCCATCTGCTCATGGCCGACCTCGGGGTTGATGCCGACCAGTTCCGGGTCGGCCAGGTCGTTGATGAACGCGATCGCGTGGCCGATCGACGGCAGCAGGATGTCGCCGCGCGGCTCGTTCGGCTTCGGCTCGATCGCGAACCGGAGGTCGTAACCCTGCTCACGCACGTAGGCGCAGAGCAGGTCCAGCGACTCCTTGTACCGGTCGAGCGCCGCGTTCACGTCCTTCGAACCGCCGGACTCGGCGCCCTCACGACCGCCCCAGAGCACGTACGTCGTCGCACCGAGCTCGGCCGCGAGGTCGACGTTGCGGAGCACCTTCGCCAGCGCGTACCGCCGGACCTGGCGGTCGTTGGCGGTCAGGCCGCCGTCCTTGAACACCGGGTGGGCGAACAGGTTGGTGGTCATCATCTCGACGCCCAGACCGGTGTCGGCCAGCGCCTTGGTGAACCGCTCGAGCACCTGACCGCGGGTCGTGTCGTCCGGCACCACGTCGTCGTCGTGGAACGTGACCGCGGCGGCCCCGAGCTCCGCGAGCTTCTCCACGGCGTGCACCGGGTCCATCGCCGGGCGGACCGCCGTACCGAAGACGTCGACGCCCTGCCAGCCGACGGTCCACAGACCGAAGGAGAACTTGTCGTCCTTGGTCGGGGTGTAGCTGTTCATCCAGGAATCTCCTGCCATTGTCGGGAGGTCGAGCTGGTCTCCACCGCGGCCAGCACACGCTGGACCCGCAGCCCGTCGGCGAACGACGGTGCCGGATCGGCTCCTTCGGCGATCGCGGTGACCAGGTCGACGGCTTGATGGGTGAACCCGTGCTCGTACCCGAGCAGGTGGCCGGGCGGCCACCACGCTCCGACGTACGGGTGGGCGGACTCGGTGGCGAGGATGCGGCGGAAGCCGGCCGTGGCCGCGTCGTCGGTCGCGTCGTAGAAGTGCAGGAGGTTCATGTCCTCGAAGTCGAACGCGAGGCTGCCCTGGCTGCCGTTGATCTCGATCCGGATCGCGTTCTTCCGCCCGGTCGCGAACCGGGTCGCCTCGAACACGCCGAGCGCGCCGGAGCCGAACCTCGCCAGGAACACCGCCGCGTCGTCGACCGTCACCGGTCCGCGGTCGGCACCCGCCGTACCGGCCAGGCCGGAGTGTTCGGCGGCGACCGGGCGCTCCTTCACGAAGGTCTCGAGCTGACCGCTCACCTCGGCGATGTGGTCGCCGGTGATGTACTGCGTCAGGTCGATGATGTGCGCGCCGATGTCGCCCAGCGCGCCGGAGCCGGCCTTCTCCTTGTCCAGCCGCCACGACAGCGGCGCCTCCGGATCGGCGATCCAGTCCTGCAGGTACTGCGCCCGGACGTGCCGGATCGTCCCGAGTCTGCCCTCGGCGACGAGCTGACGGGCCAGCCCGATCGCCGGCACCCGGCGGTAGGTGAACCCGACCATCGACCTGATCCCCTTGGCCGCCGCCGCCTCGGCCGCGGCCGTCATCGCCTCGGCCTCCTCGACCGTGTTGGCCAGCGGCTTCTCGCACAGCACGTGCTTGCCGGCCTCCAGTGCGGCGATCGCGATCTCGGCGTGGCTGTCCCCCGGCGTACAGACGTCGACCAGCTGGATGTCGTCGCGGCCGAGCAGCTTGCGCCAGTCGGTCTCGGTCTCCTTCCAGCCGAGCTTCGCCGCCGCGGCCGCGACCGCCTCGGGGTTGCGGCCGCAGAGCACGTTCATCGCCGGGTTCAGCGGCAGGTCGAAGAAGCGCGGCGCGCTCCGCCAGGCCTGCGAGTGGGCCGCGCCCATGAACGCGTAGCCGATCAGGCCGATGCCCAGGTCAGTCATAACTCTCCCTTAGCTCTCGAAGGCGGTGGGCAGGTACTGGTCCACGTTGTCCTTGGTCACCACCGGCGCGTACAGCTGGATCGTGCGGGGCACCTCGACCTCCACCAGGTCGGTGAGGGCCTTCTTCTGCACCAGCAGCCGGGCCAGCCGGACGCCGTCGGCGCCCTGCGTGGACGGGTAGATGACGGTGGCCTTCAGCAACGAGTTGCCGGACTTGATGTCGCGCATCACGTTCGCCGAGCCGGCCCCGCCGACCACGAAGAACTCCTTGCGGCCGGAGTTCTTGATCGCCGCCATCACGCCGACCCCCTGGTCGTCGTCGTGGTTCCAGATCGCGTCGATCTTCGGTGCCGCCTGCAGCAGGTTGGCCGCGGCCCGCTCACCGGACTCGACGGTGAACTCGGCGGCGACCCGGTTGCCCACCTTCAGCCCGCAGTCGGCCAGTGCCTCCTTGAAGCCCCGGCTGCGGTCCTGGGTCAGCGGCAGCGAGTCGATGCCGGCGATCTCGGCGACCACCGAGTTCGGCTTGTCCTTCAGCTGCTGGCAGACGTACGTCCCGGCGGAGCGGCCCATGCCGTAGTTGTCGCCGAGGATCGTGGTCCGGGCCGCGAACGGGCTGTCGAACTCCCGGTCCACGTTCACCACGGTGATCCCGGCCTCCATCGCCTTGACCGCCACCGGGGTGAGCGCCGCGCCGTCGAACGGCAGCAGCACGATCGCGTCCACCTTCTGGTTGATGAACGTCTCCACCTGGCTGATCTGCAGGTTCACATCGTTGGTGCCCTCGGCAACGATCAGCTCGACGTCGGAGTACTTCTTCGCCTCGGCCTGGGTGGCCTTGGTGATGGCGCCCATCCAGCCGTGGTCGGCGGCCGGCGCGGAGAACCCGATCCGGACCTTCTGGCCGGGCTCGTCGTTCTTACCGGCCGCGGCGCCCTGCGGCGCGGCGTTGTTGCCGTTGTTCTCCTCGGCCTCCGGGGTGTTGCTGGTGCAGGCGGCCAGCGCGAGCACGCTCAGGCCGGCGATGATCAGCGTGCGGGCGGAACGTGTGGACATCGTTGTCCTCCTTCTCATTGGCGGGTGGTGCGGGCCGCGAAGATGCGGTCGCCTCCGGCGAGGCGCTGCTGGAGAAGGACGGCGATCACGATGATCAGGCCCTTCGCCACCGACTGGGCGGAGATACTCAGGTTGTTCAGGGTGAAGACGTTGTTCAGGGTGGTGAAGATCAGTACGCCGAACACGGTGCCGACGATCGTCCCCCGGCCACCGGACAGCAGCGTGCCGCCGATGACCACGGCCGCGATCGCGTCCAGCTCGTACAGCCCGCCGTGGGTCGAGCTGCCGGTCGTCGTCCGGCCCATCAGCATCACCGCGGCGATCCCGCAGCACAGCCCGGCCAGGACGTACAGCGCGACCGTGTGCCGCTGGACCTTGATGCCGGCCAGCCGGGCGGCCTCGGCGTTCCCGCCGACCGCGAAGGTGCGGCGGCCGAACGTGGTCCGGTTGAGCACCACCCAGCCGGCCGCGGCGACCAGCAGGAAGATCCAGACCAGCACCGGGACGCCGATCAGCGAGCCGCCGAAGAAGTCCACGAACCCGTTGACCGAGATGATCTGCGTCTTCCGGTCGGAGATGATCTCGGCCAGACCACGCGCCGAGGCCAGCATGGCCAGGGTCGCGATGAACGGCACCACCTTGCCGTAGGCGATGAGCAGGCCGTTCACCAGCCCGGCGGCGGAGCCGACCAGCAGCGCGGTGGTGACCATCAGGATCCAGTGGAAGTCCTCGGCCAGCTGCTGCGTGGCCAGCGTGGTCGCCCAGACCGAGGCGAGCGCCACCATCGCACCGACCGACAGGTCGATCCCGCCGCCGGTGATGACGAACGTCATGCCGATACTGACCACGCCGATGACGGCCGCCAGCCGCAGAATGGTGAGCACGTTGGCCCCGGTGGCGAACGTGTCCCCGGCGGTGATCAGACCGACCAGGCACAGCAGGACGAGCGCGACCACCAGGCCCACGTTGCGTCCGAGTCCCGTCCTCAGCAGGTTGCTGCCGGACCGCGGTGCCGCCGGCGGCGTGACCGTCGCCTGCGTCGACGCGGTTTGTTCAGGTGGGCGTGCGATGTCCTCACTCACACGGCACTTCCTTCCATCACCAGGTCGAGCACCTGGTGCTCGTCGATGTCTTGCGCGGGTCCGCTGTACACGGCCCGTCCCTCCCGCAGTACGACGACCCGGTCGGCGAGGCCGAGCACTTCCTCGACCTCGCTGGAGACCAGCACGATCGCCACCCCGTTGGCGGCCAGCTTGTGGATCAGCGCGTAGATCTCGGACCGCGCGCCCACGTCGACGCCCCGGGTCGGTTCGTCGAGCAGCAGCACGCGGCAGTCCCGCAGCAGCCAGCGGGCCAGCACGACCTTCTGCTGGTTGCCGCCGGACAGGTTGCGCACCGGTCGTTCCACCCCGGCCGGGCGGACGTCCAGCGCCTTGGACAACTCGGTCGCCGCCTCCCGCTCGGCGCGGCCGTTCAGGAATCCGCCGCTGGCGAACCGCTGCATGGTCGACACCGTGATGTTCTTGTACACGGCCTCGTCCAGCAGCAGCGCCTGGCTCTTCCGCTCCTCCGGCGCCAGCCCGACGCCCGCCTTGACGGCCGCCTGCACCCGGCCGGGTCGCAGCGGCCTGCCGTCGACCTTGACCGACCCGGTCGCCGCGCGGCGAGCGCCGTACACGGTCTCGAGTACTTCGGAACGCCCGGAGCCCACGAGACCGGCGAGGCCGAGGATCTCACCGGCGCGGACGGTGAACCCGATCCCGGCGAACTCGCCCGGCCGGGTCAGGTCGTCCACCTCCAGTACGACCGGCGCCGTACTGAGGATCTCCCGGCGGGGCGGGAAGACGTACTCGATCGAGCGGCCGGTCATCAGCCGGATGAGCTCCTTGGTCGGCGTCTCCCGGGCGTTCAATCCGGTGGCGACGGTGGCGCCGTCCTTCAGCACGGTGACGCGGTCGCCGATCTGGCGGATCTCCTCGAGCCGGTGCGAGATGTAGACCACCGCGACCCCGCGGGACGTCAGGTCCCGGATCACCCGGAACAGGTTCGCGACCTCTTCCGGGTCGAGGACCGCGGACGGCTCGTCCATCACGATCAGCCGCGCGTCCCGCGACAGCGCCCGCGCCATGCTGACCACCTGCTGCCCGGCGGCCGGGAGCGAGCCGACCGTGCGGTGCGTCGGGATCTCTGCGTGGCCGAGCCCCTTGAGGATCTCGCGGGCCCGGGTGGTCGCCTCGTGCCGCCGGCTGAACCCGAACCGGGCCGGCTCGTGACCGAGGAAGATGTTCTCGGCGACGCTCAGCTCGGGGACCAGGTCGAGCTCCTGGTAGATCGCCGCGATGCCGCGCTGGATCGCGTCCGTCGGGCTGTTGAACTGCACCTGCTCGCCGTTGATCTCGATCGTGCCGGCGTCGGGCTGGTGCGCACCGGTCAGCACCCGGATCAGCGTGGACTTGCCGGCGCCGTTCTGGCCGAGCAGGCAGTGCACCTCGCCGGCGCGCACGTCCAGGTCGACCCCGTCGAGCGCCCGCACCCCGGGGAACTGCTTCACGATGCCGGTCATGGTCAAGAGGTCGGTCATTGCGCTACTCCGGTTTCGGCGCGGCCGATCAGCGTCGGGTCGACGAAGACCTGGTCGAGCGAGATCTGCGCGCCGCCGCGGACCGCCGCGGTGAAGCCGAGCTCCGAGCGGACGACGCGGCAGCCGCCACCGTCCGGGGCGATCACGCGGTCGCGGATCGCCGTCTCCAGCGGTTCCTTCAGCCACGGCCCGAGGACGGCGAAGTAGCCGCCGAGCACGAGCACGTCCGGGTTCAGGATGTTCACCAGGATCGCTCCCCCAATCCCCAGCCAGGTTCCGACGTCCGTCAGCGCGGTCAGCGTCCGCGGCTCCCCCGCCTCGGCCCGCGCGGTGATCTCGGCCAGCCGGCGTTCGACGTCCAGCGACGGATCGCGGACGGGATCGTTCCCATCCGTTGCCTTGTGCAACAGCGCAGTCAGGCCGACGACGGTCTCCCAGCAGCCGGTCCGGCCGCAGCCACAGGTCCGGCCCGCGGGCGCGACCGGCATGTGCCCGACCTCGCCGCTGTAGCCGCGGCCACCGCGGAGCAGGTGCCCGTTGGACACCATTCCGCCGCCGACACCGACGGCCCCAGTGAGCAGCACGAGGTCCTGGACGGCCTCCACCTTCCGCAGCTCCGAGTACGCCGCGAGTGCCGCGAGGTTCGCCTCGTTGTCGACATGCAGCGGGTACGACGGCTCACCCAGCCGCTCACGCATCTCCTGGATCACCGGGACCTCGCCCCAGCCCAGGTTCGGCGCCAGCTTCAGCTCGCCGGTGTCGCCCTGCACCAGACCCGGTACGGCGAGCGTCACGCCGGCGACCTGGCCGCCTCGGGCGTCCACGGCCGCCACCGCCTCGCGAATCAGGCCGGCCAGCCGGTCGAGCGTCGTACCCGGGTCGAGGTGGGCGACGTCGAGCGGGACGCGCCGCTCGATCACGGTATCGCCGGCCAGGTCGAGGGCGGTGACCGCGAGGTAGTCGACGTTGATCTCGGCACCGACCCCGCAGACACCGCTGCCGTCGAGCTCGACGAGCTGCCCGGGGCGGCCGAGCGCGCGGGTGGCGTCGGCCGAGCCCTCCCGGAGCAGTCCGCGCTCGACCAGCTCGGCGACCAGGCTGCTGACGGTCGCCTTGTTCAGGCCGGTGTCGGCGGCGATCCGGGCCCGCGACCGGGGACCGAGGTCGCGGACGTGCCGCAGGACGACGGAGAGGTTGTTCCGGCGCAACGAGACGTGGTCGGCGGCGACGGCGCGGCTGCCCGGACGGCTGCTTCCGCTCAACGTCATGCGACCCCCACCTCCGGCCCGATGTGACTCCGGTCACAGACTTTGTCTGTTGAGGCAACAAACTAAGTACGACGATGAGGTGGCGTCAAGACGTCGTGCGAAAGTTTTCGCCGACGCTAGCGGGCAAACGCTCTCTTTGGCCAGAGTTCGGCGTGGCTCCGGAACTTGCGTGATATCCGTTCAACTCTTGCGAGTGTTCTTCGGCGTTTGTACTCTCGCGGCACTTCTCCTGTCCGCCCCCACCAGGAGCATCACATGACTCTCAGCCGTCGTACGTTCCTCGCTGCCACCGCCGCCACCGCAGTCGGCGGTACCCAGTTCACCTCGGCCTTCGCGGCCAGTCCGCCCGGTGACGTCGTCGGCAAGGTCACCGTCGGCTACCAGGGCTGGTTCGCGTGCACCGGCGACGGTGCCCCGATCAACGGCTGGTGGCACTGGAGCCACAACTGGAGTCAGCCGCCGTCGCCGACGAACACCGCGATCGTCAGTTGGCCGGACGTGCGCGACTACACGTCGACGTACCAGACGGCGTACCCGAACCTGAACAACGGGCAGCCCGCCAAGGTGTTCTCGTCGTACGACCAGCAGACCGTCGACACGCACTTCCGGTGGATGCAGCAGCACGGGTGCGACACGGCCGCGCTGCAGCGGTTCAACCCGACCGGCGGCGAGGGGCCGACCCGGGACGCGATGGCCGTCAAGGTCCGGCAGGCGGCGGAGCAGTACGGGCGCAAGTTCTACATCATGTACGACGCCACCGCCTGGGTCTCGATGCAGTCGGAGATGAAGGCGGACTGGACGTCGAAGATGAGCGCCTACACGGCCTCACCGGCGTACGCGCGGCAGAACGGCAAGCCGGTCGTGTGCATCTGGGGCTTCGGGTTCGACGAGCCGAACAAGGCCTGGCCGGCGTCGGTCTGCCTGGACGTCGTGAACTGGTTCAAGAACCAGGGGTGCTACGTGATCGGCGGGGTGCCGACGCACTGGCGGCGCGGCGTGGAGGACTCGCGGCCCGGCTACCTGGACGTGTACCACGCGTTCAACATGCTGTCCCCGTGGATGGTCGGCCGGATCAGCGATCTCGCGGGCGCCGACCACTACTACAACAACGTCAACCAGCAGGACCAGGCCGACTGCAACGCGCACGGCATCGACTACCAGCCCTGCGTCATCCCGGGCGACCTGCAGTCCGGACACCGCCGGCACGGCGACCTGATGTGGCGGCAGTTCTACAACCTCACCCGGGTCGGCGTACAGGGTCTCTACATCTCGATGTTCGACGAGTACAACGAGGGCAACCAGATCGCGAAGACCGCCGAGTCCGCCGCTTGGGTTCCGGCCGGCTCCGGGATCCGCGCCCTCGACGAGGACGGCACGGCGTGCTCCTCGGACTACTACCTCCGCCTGACCGACGACGGCGGCCGGATGTTCAAGGGCCAGGCGCCGCTGACGCCGACGCGGCCGACGGCACCGATGCCGGACCAGGGAGTCGGCGGAGTCGTCTTCTACGAGCATGTCGACTACGGCGGCGCGGCCGGTGCGTCGCTCGCGAAGGGCCAGTACACCCGGGCGCACCTGCTGGCGGCGGGGGTGCAGGACAACTGGGCGTCGTCGGTGCGCGTCCCGGCCGGGTGGTCGGTGACGATCTTCGCCGAGGACAACTTCGGCGGGCAGTCGTGGACGCGGACCGCGGACACGCCGAACTTCGTCGCGCTGTCGCCCAACGCGAACGACCAACTGACGTCCTGCCGGATCTCCTAAACCCCCTTGGTTCAGAAGAGCTCGAGGCTGTCGGAGGCCAGGGTGATGACGGCGTCGTCGAGGTAGAGGCGGCAGGCGATCGCGTGGCCGGCGCAGGTGAACAGGGCCGGGCCGGCGGCGTCGACGACGCGGTAGGCGACCGGGTGCTCGCAGCGCTCCACGGCGCCTTCGTTCTCGCGGCGGCAGCCGAGGACGTGGCAGGTGACGGTCTCACCGACGTTCATCAGGGTGAGGCCGTGCTCCGGGCAAACGCCCCAACCGACGCCGCACGCCTGGCCTTCGTTCGCGGCCAGCCGGATCAGGCTGCCGGCGGTCGCCTCGAGCTCGTTCGCGACCGCTCGGAAGGTGCTGGCGGCCTGGTCGAGGTCGGCCCGGAAGCGCCGCAACTGCGGTGATTCCGGCATCCCGCGGGTGGCCGCCTGGAGGTTCTCCGACAGCGCCATCGCGGCCACGGCGATCTCGTCCACCCGGACCGGGGTGTTGAACTCGCCGAGCGTCGTACCGTTCACCCGGCCGTTGGCGGCACGGTGTTCCGGGACGTCCTCCGGTGGCGGGTCCGGGTGCTGCAGGTGGTTCAGGTGAGCTTCCGGTTGCGGACCGTGACCGTTCGTCCCGTTCGCCGCCGCGGTCCCGTTCACCGGGAGCCGGCTCTCCTGCGCAGTCCGCCCGTTCATACAGCCTCACTCGTCAAGTGCCTGGCCATCGCCATGCCCGCCCCCTGATGTGCCTCCGGTGGCCGATCGTGCCATGTTTCCGACGGTCCCGGCCAGAGGAAATCACCCAGCGTCACCCACTGCTCCCCCTCACTTGCGCACTGCAACGATCCGCCCCAGACTCCGACCAGATTCCCCACTCTGCGTCGGCATAGTCACACGCTCAGCATTCCTCAACGCTGCTTTAACATTTCCGCACGCACGGTCACCACGACGTCGCCGTTCGCTGCATTCGGCGACGGTGACCTTGGTATTGCTGCTTTTGACATCCGCCGCGAGGAGCAAACCGGACCAGACCTCTGGCATACTCCGGGCGACTGTTACTTGCGGCCGTGGGGGGTCCCCGTGTCTGTTCGTCCTGCTCAATTGCTGCGACTCGGCCTGCCGGCGGCCATGGTGGCGGCGACGCTGGTGGCGGTGACCGGCTCGTCCGGAACCGCCGAGGTGTCGGTCGCGACCCGCCCGTTCCCGGCGGACTTCCGGCCGGAGAGACCGAGCGGACCCGCGTACGACGCGAAGTCCGTGATCGTGCAGTTCAAGGACAAGGCGACCACGTCGGCTCGCAAGGCCGCGCTCTCCCGGGTCAAGGGCACGTCCGACGTCTCCGTCACCTCGGACGTAGTCACCGTCACCGGTGAGGTGCCGGCCCCGGAGCTGCTGAAGAAGGTCAAGGCCGATCCCGCGGTCGAGCTCGCCTCGCTCAACTACCTCCGCCGCAAGTCCGCCACCCCGAACGACTGGCTCTACACGAACTACCAGAAGTACCTGCCGAACGTCCGGGTCAACCAGGCCTGGGACCTGAGCAGGTCGGCCGGCAGCCAGACGGTCGCCGTGCTGGACACCGGTGTCGACGCCGGCCATCCGGACCTGGCCGGTCACCTGCTGTCCGGCTACAACACCTTCAACACCGCCCTGCCGCCGACCGACGGCGACGGCCACGGCACGGCGGTGACCGGCATCATCGCGGCCGGCACCAGCAACACCATCGGCATCGCCGGAGTGGCCTGGAACGCGCAGGTCCGGCCGGTGAAGGTGCTCGACGACAACGGCGAGGGCAGCGACGCCAACGTCATCAACGGCATCAACTGGGCGGTCCGGAACGGCGCCCGGGTGATCAACATGTCGCTCGGCGGCGACGGCGACAACCCGATCCTGCACACCGCGATCAAGAACGCGGTCGCGCAAGGCGTCGTCCTGGTGGCCGCCTCCGGCAACAGCGGGCTCTCCGCCCCGCACTACCCGGCGGCGTACCCGGAGGTCCTCTCGGTCGGCGCCACCAACTGGTACGGCGCGCTGACGGAGTTCAGCACGTACGGCGACACCGTCGACATCGCCGCACCCGGGTACAACATCACCAGCACCGCTCCGCGCGCCAAGACGCCCCCCGGCTACGACCCGTACTGGCTCGGCCTGTCGGGTACGTCGTTCTCGTCGCCGATCGTCGCCGGCGTCGCGGCACTCGTGCGGAACAAGTGGCCGTCGTTCACCCCCGCCCAGGTGATGGCCCGGTTGAAGGCGACCGCCCGGGACGCCGGGCCGCGCGGCATCGACCCGTACTTCGGCGCCGGCATGCTGGACGCGTACGCCGCGCTCGGCGGCCGGTGGACCACGGACTTCCCGGTGGCCGGTGCCGACGGCAACGACCAGCCCGCCCGGGCGACCGCTCTGACGTTGCCCGCGACGGCCAGCTCCACCTTCGCGGTCGAGGGTGACGTCGACTGGTACGTCGTCGAGTCCACCGCGGCCCGCAACCTCAAGGTGTCGCTCACGGGTCCGCCGTACAACCTCGACTACGCGGTGAACATCGGGCCGCGGGTGGAGGTGTACAACGCCGACCTGGAGTCGCTGGCGACTGCGGTGAACCCGTACCCGTCGACCTCCAACGTGCCGTTGACGGCGACCGCCGAGGTCAGCGTCGCGGCCGGTCGGACGTACATCGCCGTACGCAACGACAACGGGTCGCGGGACACCAGGAAGTACACGTTGTCGGTGACCGAGGACGACACAGGCGGGACGGATCCCGAAGCCGATTACCCGGTGCGGGACGTGGCGCCGGCCAACCTGTCCGCGGGTGCACCGGTGGCCACCAAGCCGTCGGTGACGTTCGCCCGGCCGGTGGTCGCGGCCAGCGTGACCGCGAGCACTGTTCGCTTGGTGAACGGCAAGACGGGGTCGACCGTCGGCGCTGCGGTCGCCTATGACGAGGCGACGAAGAAGGCCGAGCTGACACCGACCGCGCCGCTGCTCGACAACCAGCCGTACCGGATCGTCGTCAGCGGAGTGGCGGAGGCCGGCGGGACTGCGCTGGCGCCGTTCTCCAGTGTGTTCACGACCGTCGACCTCGTGCCGGCCGCGCCGGTGTTCGACGCGAGTGGCCTCTACCTGGCCGCGAACCTGGCCTGGAAGACCGGGGCGATGTCGGATCTCGACCAGGTGATCGTGCGCCGGAACGCGAGCAGCCACGTGCCGACGCTGACCACGGGCACGCTCGTCTACGCGGGGACGGCGTCGGCGTACAAGAACACCGGGCTCGCCCAGGGTGCGACGTACACCTATGCGGCCTGGGTGAAGGACCGCAGCGGCAAGGTCAGCCCGGTCGCGGTGACCCGGCTGCTCGGGATGAAGACGGGCATCAGGCTGAGCACCACGGCGGTGACCTACGGCGGCTCGGTCCTGATCAAGGGCAGCACGCTGCGGATCGACAACGTGGTGTACCCGGGGCTGCCGGTCAACCTGTACGTGCGGCCGAAGAACGGCACCAAGTTCACCCTGCTGGCGGCGCTGAAGACGTCGTCGACCGGGACGATGTCGTACGTGCACAAGCCGGCGGTCTCGTCGGTGTACATGCTGACGTTCCCCGGCAACGGCGACCTGATGGGGACCCGGACGCCGGACGTCACCACGCAGGTGACGCCGACGATCTCCGCCGCGCTGGCGCCGGCCGCGATCCGGCTGGGCCAGGTGACGAAGTTCAGCGGGTACGTCGCCCCGGCGCACACCGGGCAGTACGTCTACCTGCAGCAGTACGGCAACAAGGTGTGGAAGTCGATCGCCTGGATGAAGCTGAGCGCCTCCGGCGGGTACGCGTTCGGCATCAAGCCGGCCGTCCGCGGCCAGATCGCCTACCGGGTCTGGTTCCCGGGCGACGCCGACCACACGCAGGTGTACACGCCGAACAAGATCCTGACGATCAGCTGACCTCCCGAGCCGGCACGTCCCGGACTGGTGGCCGGGGCGTGCCGCTTTCTACGGCGCGTAGTGCTGGACGGCTCCCCCTTGGGAGAGGTCGACCAGGGTGTGCGCGAGGTCCTTGGCGTCGGTGAACACCTCGTCGAGGTCCATCCGGGTGAGCTTGCGGTCGCGTACGACGACCTCGCCGGCGACCAGGACCGTGCGTACGTCGGACGAGCGGACCGAGTACACCAGCGCCGCCCTCGGGTCGTGGACCGGCTGGCAGTGCGGCCCGGAAAGGTCGACCAGCGCGATGTCGGCCTGGCGACCCGGCTCCAGCGCACCGACCTGGTCGGCGAGCCCAGCGGCCGCCGCACCACCTCTCGTCGCCAGCCGGAGAGTGTCGGACAGGTTCATCCACTCGGCGTCCTGCTCGCGCTGCTTCTGCGTCAACGCGACCATCCGCAACGCTTCCCAGACGTCCAACGTGTTGTGAACCGCGGCGCCGTCCGTACCCACGCCGACCCGCACTCCGACGGACCGCAGTCCCTTGATCGGCGTCACCGTCCCCATTGCGAGCTTGAGATACACCTTCGGGCAACTCGCGACGGTGACGCGATCGGCGTACTGCTCGAGAATCGGCAGGTCGGCGTCACGGATCCCGCAGCCGTGGGCGATGAGCGCGCCCGCGTCGAGTACGCCGGTGCGATCGAGGACCTGCACCGGTGTGACGCCGAGCCGGTCGACGGACGACTGCGTCTGGTCGTCGGTCTCGGCCGCGTGCAGGTGGATCCGGAAGCCTTCCGCCCGCGCGAGGTCCGCCGTACGGCGAAGGTCCTCGTCGCCGACCGTGTACGTCGCGTGCGGGCCGAGGCTCGCGGTGATGCGCGGGCCGCGGGTGCGGTGGTCGCGGGCCGTGTCGACGGCGGCGTCGATGGCTTCGGGGCCGGCGGACGAGAAGAACGTGGGCGCGAGGTCGGCGCGGATGCCGGACTCGATCGCTGCCTCGGCGATCTGGTCGGCGTGGAAGTAGTGGTCGACGAACGTGGTGACGCCGGCCAGCAACATCTCCGCACACGCGAGCCGCGCGCCCACCCGTACGCGCTCCGGCGTCAGGTTCACCTCCATCGGCCAGATCCGCCGGTTGAACCAGTCGTCGATCGACAGATCCTCGGCCGCGCCCCGCATCATCACCATCGGACTGTGCGTATGCGAGTTCACCAACCCAGGCACCGCCACCAACCCGGCCCCGTCAACCACCTCCCCCTCACCCGCGCCGTCCGCGGCCGCGCCGGGCGGAGGTGTGCCGGTGGGAGTGATCGCTGTGATCCGGTCGTCCTGGATGTGGATGTCCTGGGCTTCGTCCACCCGGCACTCACCGGACTCAGGCACAACCAGAACCGAGACATTGCGAATCAGCACGCGGGCCATCCATCCTCCAGCCGATGAGTCGACGTACGCAGTCTCCTCCACCGAACGGTCCACCCGAACAAGAGCAAGAGGACATCAGCTTCGGGCGGTCCAGTTGGCTCCTCCGGGTCGGTATTGCGAGTCGCACAGGGTGCTGACGCCTGGTTGCCAGGTGCACAGATACAGGTGGTTGCCGTCGGGGTCGGACAGGACCCAGGCCGACGGCGCGCCTCGGTCGCTGACGAGGGTGCCGCCGGCGGCCAGCGCCGCGTCGATCCGTGGCCGCACCTGATCCGGGTCGACCCAGAGGTGCGGATGCCAGACGCGCTGTGCCGATCCAGCATCCGCGGTCTGGAACCAGATCATCGGCAGGCCTGTCCGGGGATCACCGACATCGCCCCAGCGCTCGGTGCCGATGACGTGCTGGGAGTCCAGCACAGCTGCCCAGAACGGTGCGATCTTGTCGTAGGCCGGCGTGTCCAGGCCGAGTTCGATGCGGGTGAGGCTGCCGCATTCGAGTTCGGCACCACCAGCAGCGACGATGCCGCTGATCTGACGAGCCAACGTCACGTCGGTCTCGGTCACGCCACCGCCGTCACGGCTGGCCAGCCGGACATCGATCTGAAAGGCCCGCAGGTCAAGGTCGGCGTGATGACCGAGGGCCTCGGCGGCCTGCCCGATCGACTCCACCAGCCGTAGCCCTTGGCTGAAGCTCTCGGTGTGGATTCGAGATTCGAGGCCGCCCTGGCCGAACGACAGCAGGAGGGTCCAGCCGTCGAGCTCCGCTGCGGCGATCTGCTGTCCGGTCAGCACCTGTGTGGTCATGGGTGGTCTCCCTCTCCCGGCCGTGATGTCCGGGCCGGATCGCTCGGACATGTCTGAGACCGTACGAAACAAAACTGGCCAGCTGTCTGTCCTGTTTCTCTGCTACTTTGCGAAGATGCGCGCCGAACGTCTGGTGGCCATCGCGCTGCTGCTGCAAGCGCACCGAAAACTGACCGCGCCCGACCTGGCGCGGCGCCTCGATGTCTCCGAGCGGACGATCCGCCGTGACCTGGAGGCGTTGCTGCTGTCCGGCCTGCCGCTGTACTCCGAGCGCGGTCGCGGTGGCGGCTGGGCGTTGCTCGACGGCCCTGCGATCAACCTCTCGGCGCTGACCGCGCAGGAGGCCCAAGCACTCTTCCTGGTGACCGGGCCGGAGCTGCTGGCCGGCCTCGGGCTGGAACAGGGAGTCACGTCGGCGGTCCGCAAGCTCCTCGCCGCCCTCCCGGCGAACACTCGCGAGCAGGCCGACCGGACCCGGCAGGCCATTCACATCGACCCCACGCGATGGGGCCGACCCGCACAGCCTGCGCCGGCCACGCTCGTGCCGTTGCGGGACGCCGTGATCGCCGGAGTCCAAGTGGACCTCGCCTACGCCCCACCAGGAGTCGATGCCACGGTCCAGCGCGTCCATCCGTACGGGCTGGTGTCCAAGAACGGCATTTGGTACCTGGTTGCCGGTGCAGACACGGGCCTGCGCACTTTCCGCGTCTCCTGGACCATCGACGCCGCGGCCACCACCAAACCCGTCGAGCGGCCCGACGACTTCGACCTCGTGCGGGCCTGGGAGGACGTCAACCGCCGTCGCGTGCCCTGCTCGAGCAATCGGGTCGAGGTGGAGTTCCAGGTCCGCCCGGAGGATCTCGGCCGGGTCACCCTGGCGCTGTCGGAGGACACCCAACTCCGGCCGATCGACAGTGGCACCGGAACGGCACGCCGGTTCACAGCGACCTTCAGCTCGGTCCACGAGGCGGCCTGTGAGTTGATCTACCTCGGTGATGGCGTGCAAGTGCTCGAACCGGCGTCCGTACGCGCCGAGCTGGTACGCATCGGGCACCGGCTGATCGCCGCACACACCCCGAAATGGTGACGGTCGGCCGCAACCGCACAGCGCCCAGTTCGGGAAGGTTTCGAGCTTAAGGGAACGGATGTTCGAATCTCGGGGTATGGTGGAGGTATGGCCGGTGATCTTCAGGGATCGCTGCTGGATGCGTTCGAGGATCCTGCGTTGGGGTCGGTGGACGGGGTCCGGCGGACGGATCTTGGGCGGGGTGCGTGGGTCGATGTGCTGCCGCGATGGTTGACCGGGGCCGATCAGGTGTACGAGCGGTTGGCGCGCGACGTGCCGTGGCAGGCCGAGCGGCGGCAGATGTACGACCGGGTGGTCGACGTGCCGCGGCTGCTGTGCTTCTACGGCGAGAACGAGGCGCTTCCGCTGCCGATCCTCGACGAGGCCCGTGACCTGCTCAGCGAGCACTACGCCGCGGAGTTGGGCGAACCGTTCTGTACGGCGGGTCTGTGCTTCTACCGCGATGGGCGCGACAGCGTCGCGTGGCACGGCGACCGCATCGGTCGCGGGAACCACGAGGACACGATGGTGGCCATCCTTTCCGTCGGCGAGCCGCGCGTGCTCGCTCTCCGACCTCGTCCGGGCGGGTCCAGCGGTCCGGTGAGCTCGACCGTCCGCTATCCGCTGGGTCACGGCGACCTGATCGTCATGGGCGGCTCCTGCCAACGCACGTGGGAACACGCCATCCCCAAGGCGTCCGGCCACATCGGGCCCCGCATCAGCATCCAGTTCCGCCCCCGCGGCGTCCGCTGACACCAGAGCCGCCACGCACCGTCCACCCAGCAGTCGAGCCGACGCGCTCAGGAGCTCAGGCTGCGGCATGGGTTGGTTGTAGGGGTTGGTAGATGTGGTGGGGGGTGGCGATGTAGAAGGCCAGGAGCGGGACTTGGGCGGCCTGGCAGGTTCGGGTGGCGGCGGTGGCCCATTCGGTGTCGAGGGCGGGCCAGGTGGGTGGACCGGGGCGGCCGAGGGCGAGGAGCATGGTGGTCCCGGGGGCGGTCCGGACGGCGGGCATGATCGGGGTCAGGGCCGACGTGCACAGGTCGCCGGCGGCGAGCGAGCGGCCTCGGTGTTCGAACTCCGACGGGAGGTCGACCGCGACGGCCGCGCGGTAGCGGGTGTCCTCGTCGCAGAGGACGACGGTGAACGTGCCGCGCTGGCGGTCGCCGAGGCTCACCAGGAGGTCGACGACGTCGGTCGCGAAGGCGGGGTCGGAGAGTGGCTGATCGGTCCAGGTCGGTGGGAGGTCTTGGAAGCTCATACCTACAAGGTGCCGTCGTTCCGACCGCCGATCCGGGTTGTCCACAGGCCAAAGTGGCCCAACTTCTGAGCGCAGAAGTGGATCTGCCTGCTGGGCCGCCACGCTCCTAGGCTCGAACCAAGCCGAGTCCGAGGGAGACCACCATGAGCACCACCACCAGCCGCCTCCGCAGTGGTCGCGACAGCCTGCTCCCGCCCGCCGGTGCACCGCGTGACCTGGCGATGGCCCAGCTGGCCAACTCCGTCGGCGACGGCGCGTTCATCGTCACCAGCGCCCTCTTCTTCACCCGCGTCGTCGGCCTCTCGACCGCCGAGGTCGGGCTCGGCCTGACGGTGGCCTGGCTGATCGGCTTCCTGATGGGCGTCCCGCTGGGCAACCTCGCCGACCGCAAGGGTCCGCGCGGCGTCGCGGTCCTGCTCGCCCTGACCACAGCAGCGTCGGTCGGCAGCTTCCTGGTCGTCCGCAGCTTCCCGCTGTTCCTCATTGCGGCGATCGTGTACGCGACCAGCCAGACCGGCCTCACCGCCGCCCGCCAGGCACTCCTGGCCGGCCTGGTGCAGCCGTCGGAACGCACCCGGATCCGCGCCTTCCTCCAGGCCACGGTCAACGCCGGACTCGCGGTCGGCGCGGCCCTCGGCGGCATCGCGCTGCACTACGACACCGAGACGGCGTACCTGATCGTCTTCGGGCTCGACGCGCTCAGCTTCCTGGTCGCGGCCCGGTTGATCCACCGTGTCCCGCGCGTGGCCGTCAGCACCAGGGTCAAGGGTGAGCCGCGGCTCGCCGTACTCCACGACCGCCCGTACGCCGTCCTCGCGCTGCTGAACGCGATCATGCTGCTGTTCATGCCGCTCCTCAGCCTGGTCGTCCCGCTGTGGATCGTCACCCGCACCGACGCACCCGACTGGGTCGTCGCATCCCTGCTGATCGTCAACACCCTCGGCGTCACGCTCTTCCAGGTGCGGACCGCCCGAGCCGTCCGTGACCTCCGCACCGCCACCCGGTCGATCCGGTACGCCGGAATCGCCATGCTGGCCGCCTGTGGGGTGTTCGCCCTCTCGGCCGTCAATATGAGCGCCTCGACGGCTGCCGTCGTACTCGTCGGCGGTGCCGCACTCCTGACGCTCGGCGAGATGAAACTGGCGTCGGGCGCGTGGGAGATCAGCTTCGGGTTGGCGCCCGCCGACAAGCAAGGGCAGTACCAAGGCTTCTTCGGCACCGGTCCGGCGATCGCCCGGATGCTCGGTCCGGCGCTGCTCACGACCGTCGTCCTCGGCTGGGGTCCGATCGGCTGGATCGCCGTCGGTGCACTGTTCCTGGGGACCAGTTGCGCAACTGGTCCCGCCGTACGATGGGCCGCACGGACAAGGGCCGTCAACGAGGACGCTCTACCGTTGCTGGTGAAGGAGAACGCCGCCTGATGGAGATCCCTGGACTGGTCGAGATCACCACGTACGACGAGCTGCGCGAGGTCGTGCCGGCACCGCTGGCCGCCGCCGCGGGCAAGACCCGCAAGCAGTTGCACGCGCTGGACCGGCAGTGGCTGGCCGCGTCCCCGTTCTGCCTGATCGCCACCTCGGCCGCCGACGGCAGCTGTGACGTCTCCCCCAAGGGCGACCCGGCCGGGTTCACCAAGGTCTTCGACGACAGCACGATCGCGATCCCGGAGCGCGCGGGCAACCGCCGGGTCGACGGGTTCGCCAACATCCTCACCAACCCGCACGTCGGGCTGATCTACTTCCTCCCCGGCCGTGGTGACACGCTCCGGGTCAACGGTCGGGCTCGGATCGTCCGGGAGGCGCCGTTCTTCGACGAGATGATCGTCCGCGGCAACCGTCCGCAGCTGGCCCTGCTGGTGGAGATCGAGGAGGTCTTCCATCACTGCTCGAAGGCGTTCCTGCGCTCGCAGCTGTGGAAGCCCGAGACCTGGGACCCCGACGCCGTACCGAGCCGCCCGCGGATCGCGAAGGCGCTCGAGCGGCAGGACGACGACCTGGCCGAGCTGGAGGCGTACTACGGGGCGGCGTACGAGGAGAAGATCTATAAGGTCAAGTACTGAACTACCGCGCCGGGAGCAGGCCCGGATACTCCGTGGCGACGATGACACCTGACCGCGCCGACCTCTACGGTTTCGAGTGTGACCAGTCCTGAGCCGATCGCACCGCCGACCTGGGGAGCCCGGGTACGGCGGATCGCGCTGCCCGTCGTGATCAGTTTCGTCGCGGTGGTCGGCTCGTTCGGCGCGGCCAACGGGCAGACCGACCGCCGCGACGGCGACTGGTTCATGGTCGTGCTGCTGCTGATCGGGTCGGTGTCGCTGTATTGGCTGCGGACCCACCCGATCCCGGTGCTGTGGGCAACGGTCGGGTCGACACTCGTCTACGTGCTGATGCAGTACCCGTACGGCCCGATGATCTTCGCGTTCGTGATCGCCGCGTTCACCGTCATCCGCCTCGGTCACCGGCTGGCGGGGTGGGTCGGCATCGCCGCCCTGTACGTCGGCCATGTCGGCGGCCGGCTGATCCTGGGGATCAACGAGGACGGCGTCTACCAGGTGCTCCTGGTCGGCACGTGTTTCGTCGTACTCGGGTTCACCGCGGAGCTCTTCCGGGCCCACCGGGACCGGGTCACCGCGGCGGCGCGGACGCGGCGGGAGGCGGAGCTGCGGAAGGCCGGGGAGGAGCGGCTGCGGATCGCGCAGGAGCTGCACGACGTGGTCGCGCACCACATCTCACTGATCAACGTGCAGGCCTCGACCGCGCTGCACCTGGTCGATCGGCAGCCCGAGCAGGCCGGTCCGGCGCTCGCCGCGATCAAGGACGCGAGCAAGGAGGCGCTGGTCGAGCTGCGGTCGATCGTCGGCATCCTGCGGCAGTCGGACGAGTCGGCGCCCCGGCAACCGGTGGCCGGCCTCGAGCGGCTCGATCACCTGGTCAGCCGGACGTCGCGCGCCGGCCTCGAGGTGCACACGATCGTCCACGGGGACCCGCACCCGTTGCCGACCGGGCTGGACCGCGCGGCCTTCCGGATCATCCAGGAGTCGCTCACGAACATCGTCCGGCACGCCAAGGCGACCGCGGCGACCGTACGCATCCAGTACGGCGAGGAGGCGCTGACACTCCAGGTGGACGACGACGGCCAGTCTCTCACCGGTCCGCCGAAGGAGGGCAACGGCATCATCGGCATGCGTGAACGCGCCACCGCTCTCGGCGGAACCCTGACCGCAACCCGCACCCCCGCCGGCGGCCTGCGCATCACCGCCCACCTGCCGCTGTAGGTCGTACCTGCTGTTGGTGGTCCTCAGGCCTGCGGCAAACGGACGTGGGAGGGGTTGAGGTCGGCCACCCGGGAAACGCCCAGCAGCGCCATCGTCCGGCGGACCTCCTTGGTGAGGATCTCCGCCGCCCGCGCCACGCCACGCTGCCCACCGGCCATCAGACCGTAGAGGTAAGCGCGACCGACCAGGCACGCGTCCGCACCGAGCGCGATCGCGGCGACGATGTCCGCGCCGGACATGATCCCGGTGTCGAGATAGATCTCGGCGTCGCTGCCGACGGCCTTGCGGACGTCCGGCAGGATCCGCAGCGGCGTCGGCGCCCGGTCGAGCTGGCGGCCGCCGTGGTTCGAGAGCACGATCGCGTCGGCGCCGGCGTCGACCACCCGGCGCGCGTCGTCGACGGTCTGGATGCCCTTGACGATCAGCGGGCCGGACCAGATCGACCGCAGCCAGTTCAAGTCGTCGATCGTCATCGTCGGGTCGAACAGCTTGTCCAGCAGCTCGGCGACCGTGCCGTCCCAGGTCGACAGCGACGCGAACGTCAACGGCCGCGTGGTCAGCAGGTTCGCCCACCAGGCCGGGTGCAGGGACGCGTCCAGCACGGTCTTCGCGGTCAGCGACGGCGGGATGGTGAACCCGTTCCGGACGTCGCGCAGCCGCGCACCCGCCACCGGTACGTCGACCGTCAGCATGAGCGCCTCGTACCCGGACGCGGCCGACCGCTTCACCAGGTCCTCGCCCGCGTCGCGGTCCTTCCACACGTACAGCTGGAACCACTTGCGCGCGTCCGGACCGGCCGCGGCGACGTCCTCGATGGACGTCGTACCCATGGTGGACAGCGCGTACGGGATGCCGATGTCCTCGGCGACCTTGACCACCGCGCTCTCGCCCTCGTGGTTCATCATTCGGGTGAAACCGGTCGGCGCGAACGCGAACGGCAGCTCCGAGCGACCACCGAGGATCGACGTCCCGAGGTCGATGTCGGAGACGTTGCGCAGGATCGACGGCTGCAGCTCCATCTCGGCGAACAGCCGCCGGGCCCGCTGCAGGCTGATCTCCGCCTCGGCCGCGCCGTCGGTGTAGTCGAACACCGAGCGCGGCGTACGGCGTTTGGCGATCGCCCGCAGGTCGTGGATCGTGAGCGCCTTCTCCAGCCGGCGGTCGGTCCGGTTCACCGTGATCGGCTTCGGCCGCAGCAACGGCTTCAACTCGGACCATTTCGGGAGCTGTCGGTCGGTCATCGGTACTCCGGGGCCGGCGGGGTCATGTGGTCGGACCACAGCATACCTGTGGTCCGACCACACAGGTAGAGTCGACTCTTGGGAGGTCTGGGGAGGATCGTGGTCCGGATCAGGCCGGCAATCCTCCCCGAACCGGTCGGAGGGTGTGGGTGAAGAACTACGAGCTGGTGCTGCACGGGGTCGAGGCCGAGCTGGCGGCGGGGCGGCTGCGGATCGGCGAGCGGCTGCCGGGTGAGCGCGTGCTCGCCGAGCAGCTCGGGATCAGCCGGCCGTCGGTGCGCGAGGCGGTCCGGGTGCTCGAGGCGATGGGCGTGGTCCGGACGGCCACCGGGTCCGGGCCGGACGCGGGCGCGGTGATCATCGCCGAGCCGGTGTCCCCGCTGACCGCGGTCCTGCGGTTGCATCTGGCCACCAACCACCTGCCGATGAACGACGTCGTGCAGACCCGGATCCTGCTGGAATCCTGGGCCGCGCGGGAGGCCGCCGCCCGGGAAGCCGCCGGCCGGCAGGTCGAGACCGGTGAGCTCAAGCTGGCCGAGGACCTGCTCGACCAGATGGACGCGCCCGGGCTGTCACCCGAGGAGTTCCACCTGCTGGATGCCGAGTTCCACGTGGCGTTGTCCGGCCTGGCGGGGAACGTCCTGGTCGCGGCCGTGATGGCCTCGCTGCGGTCGGCGATCCACGGGTACGTGCTGGCCGCCGTACCGAATCTGCCGGACTGGGAGGCGACCACGGTCGGGCTGCGGTCCGAGCACCGCGCGATCCTGGACGCGATCCGCGCGGGGGCACCGGACGACGCCGCCGACCTGGTCACCGCCCACATCCGTGGCTTCTACCAGGCCGCCCGGCTCAACACCGCTCCGTAGCCGAGAGCGCCGTACGACGCAGGCCGAGGACGACCGCGGCGCCGACGACGAGGTGCAGCGACGCCAGGCCGAGCTTGGCACCCGCGCCGATACCGCTGGTCAGCGGACTGCCGAGGGACAGGACGCAGGCGATCACCGCGGTCACGGTCCAGACCTTGCGTGCGTTGACTGTGCGGCGCTCGAGGATCGCGAGCAGGCCCCAGCCGGCGAACGCCATCGCGGCCGCCGCGAAGAACACCGACACCGCGCCGACCTCGACGGTGCCGCTCCCCTGCTTGGCCGCGAGGTCGATCCCGGCGACCGGCTCGAGCAGCGCCCACAGCGCGAGCGCGGCGACCACGGTGACACCGGCGACGGCGAGCCGGCTGCGGCCCTCGACGCGGACGGGACGGGCATCGAGTTGGACTGACATGAGTTCCTCCTGACGGGGTGATGGACCCCTTCAACCTCCCCGAACACGCGACCGCGCGGCATCGGCCGGAGAGCTGGACCCACCTGGTCCGAAGTCGGCCGGGCACCGACTTTGGTCGGTGGTGACGGACCGCGATCGCGGCCTAGGGTCGGGACCATGCAGGAGTTACCGACCCGGAACCGCAGCGCCTTGCTGTGCGCGGGGCAACGCTGGGCGAACGTCGCCGCGGTCCTGGCGATCGGCGGGTTCTCGGCGGCCACCATCGTCGGCCGCCATGCCAACGGCGCCGAGAGGTCGTGGCTGGTCCTCGACATCGTCGTCGGGATCGTTGCCAGCGGCCTCATTCTCACGCTCGCCCGCCGGCCGGTTCCCGGCGCGCTGGCGCTGGCCGTCCTCGCGGCCGTCTCCCCCGCCGCCACCCCGGCCTCGACCAGCGGCACGTTGACCGTCGCGCAGCGCCTGCCCCTGCGGACCGCGGTGCTAATCGCGGCGGCGGGCACGGTCGGTCATCTCGTCCAGGGGCTGTGGCGGCCGATCGGCAACCTTCCCTTCCTGTGGTTCGCGGTCCTCGACGTCGCCATCCACGCGGCCTTCCTCGGCTGGGGTCAGTGGACCCAGGCCCGGCAGCAGGTGCTCGACTCGCTGCGTGAGCGCGCGGTCCGGGCGGAGACCGAGCAGGGGCGCCGGGTCGCCGAGGCCCGGTCGCTCGAGCGGACCAGGATGGCGCGCGAGATGCACGACGTACTCGCGCACCGGTTGTCGCTGCTGGCGACGTACGCCGGTGCGCTGGAGTACCGCCCGGACTCGTCGCCGGAGAAGCTGGCGCAGGCGGCCGGGGTGATCCGGGTCGGCGTGCACCAGGCGCTCGACGAGCTGCGTGAGGTGATCAACGTCCTCCGCGACGAGGACGTCTACGAGGGCCGGCCGCAGCCGACGTTCCAGGATCTCGAGGCGCTGGTCGCGGAGTCCCGGCAGGCCGGTACGACGATCGCGTACGACGACCGGGTGGACGACTCCACGACGTTGCCGCCGGCCACCGGGCGGACGGCGTACCGGGTCGTCCAGGAGGGGCTGACGAACGCCCGCAAGCACGCGGCCGGCCGGCCGGTGAGGCTGACCGTCGCCGGGCAACCCGGCGATGGCCTGCGGATCGAGCTGACCAACCCGGCCGCCAACGGCGCCTCGGTCACTCCGGGCAGCGGGACCGGGCTGGTCGGGCTGACCGAGCGGGTCCAGCTCGCGGGCGGCTCGCTGGACCACGGGAAACGGCCCGACGGCGGCTTCCGCCTGGAGGCCTCGCTACCGTGGCCGTCATGACCGAGCGGAGCGAGGGCATCAGAAAGCACAGTCCGACTCGTACCTCAGCCGCGCCCGGAGCGAAGCGAGGACGCGGATGAGCAACACCATTCGTGTTCTCGTGGTGGACGACGATGCGCTGGTGCGGGCGAGTCTGGAGATGATGCTCGACGGCGCGAACGGGATCTCGGTGGTCGCTCAGGCCGCCGACGGGGACGAGGTGCCGGAAGCGGTGGACGCGCACTTCCCGGATGTCGTCCTGATGGACCTGCGGATGCCGCGGGTGGACGGGATCGTCGCGACCCGGCGGGTCCGGGCCCGCAAGGATCCGCCGGAGGTCGTCGTCCTGACCACCTTCGACACCGACGAGAACGTGCTGCACGCGCTCCGCGCCGGGGCGAGCGGGTTCCTGCTGAAGGACACGCCGCCCGCGCAGATCGTCGACGCCGTCCGGCGGGTCGCGGCCGGGGACCCGATCCTGTCGCCCGGGATCACCCGGCGGCTGATGGACCGGGCCGCCACCCAGGCCGACGCGCACACGGTCGCGCAGAACGCGCTCGAGCGGCTGTCACCGCGGGAGTACGACGTCGTCCTCGCCGTCGCCCAGGGGAAGTCGAACGCGCAGATCGGCTCCGAGCTGTACATGAGCGTGGCGACGGTCAAGGCGCACATCTCGCACATCCTCACCAAGCTCGAGCTCGGCAACCGCACCCAGATCGCGCTGCTCGCGCACGACGCCGGATTGGCCTGAGGATGGCTTAGGTTGGGCGGCATGATTCGGGTGCTGCTGGCGGATGACCAGGCGTTGGTGCGGGCCGGGTTCCGGTCGCTGCTGAACGCCGAGGACGACATCACGGTGATCGGCGAGGTGTCGGACGGCGCCGAGGCGGTCGCGGTGGCGCGCGCGGAGAAGCCGGACGTCGTCCTGATGGACATCCGGATGCCGGGCACTGACGGGCTGGACGCGACCCGGCAGATCGGCGCCGACGACGCGCTGGCCGACGTCCACGTCGTCATCCTGACCACGTTCGACCTGGACGAGTACGTGTTCGAGGCGCTCCGGGTCGGGGCCAGCGGGTTCCTGATCAAGGACACCGAGCCGGTCGAGCTGCTCCAGGCCGTCCGGGTGGTCGCGCGCGGTGACGCGCTGCTGTCCCCCGGCGTCACCCGGCGGCTGGTCGCGGAGTTCGCCACCCGCAGCCGGCAGCCGCACGCGAGCAAGGAGCTCGACGTCCTCACCGACCGGGAGAAGGAGATCGTCGCCCTGGTCGGCGAGGGGTTGTCGAACGACGAGATCGCCGAGCGGCTCGTGCTGAGCCCGGCGACCGCCAAGACCCACGTCAGCCGGGCGATGATCAAGCTCGGCGTCCGCGACCGCGCCCAGCTGGTCGTCGTTGCCTACCAGACCGGCCTGGTCCGTCCCGGCTGGCTGGGTTGAGTCTGGGTTCGGGTTGACCTTCAACCAACCCGAACCCCCAGGCTCCAGGGCATGAGGTATCTGGAGCAGATCACCGCGGCCATGCAGGCCGACGACCGCCGGACCCGGCTGACCGGCCTCTGGGAGGAGGCGGCCGACGACCGGCAGTCCCGCTGTGCCATCGCGCACTACCTGGCGGACGTGCAGGACGAGACCGAGGACGAGCTGGCCTGGGACCTCCGCGCCCTGGAGTACGCCGAGGACGAGAACTGGCTGCCGTCGCTGCACGTGAATCTCGCGGACGACTACCGACGGCTCGGTGACGCGGCCAAGGCGTCGCAGCACCTGGAGACCGCCCGGGAGAAGCTCGGACTGCTGGCGGACGATGCGTACGGCGACCTGATGCGGAGCGCTGTCGAGCACGTCGCGCAGGCGCTCGCCGACGGGAGCAGGCAACGCCTGGAGACCAATCCGAGCACCTGACTACTCCAGCGGCGGTAGTCGCGGTCACTCCCGCTGGGCGACGCCGTACCCCGGCCCGGACCGGCAGGCTCGAGGTATGGATGCACTAGTTGAGGTCACGGGGCTGACGAAACGGTACGGCGACACCCTCGCGGTCGACGGTGTCGATCTGACGGTGCTGCCGGGTGAGGTCTACGGGTTCCTCGGGCCGAACGGTGCCGGGAAGACGACGACGCTGCGGATCCTCACCGGGCTGATCGCGCCGACGAGCGGACGCGTCCGGGTGCTCGGCGGTGCGCCGGGGCACTCCGACGTCCTGGGACGGACGGGGTCGATGATCGAGTCGCCCGCGTTCTACCCGTACCTGTCCGGCCTGGACAACCTGCGGCTGCTGGCCGAGTACGCCGCGGTCCCCCGCCGGAAGATCGACGAGGTGCTGGAGCTCGTCGACCTGACCGACCGGGCCCGCGACCGCTTCTCGACGTACTCCCTGGGGATGAAGCAGCGGCTCGGGGTGGCCGCGGCGCTGCTCAAGGATCCCGAGCTGGTGATCCTCGACGAGCCGACCAACGGACTCGACCCGGCCGGCATGCGGGACATGCGCCGGCTGATCCGCGAGCTCGGCTCCGGCGGGCGGACGGTCCTGCTGTCCAGCCACCTGCTGGGCGAGGTGCAGCAGATCTGCGACCGGGTCGGGATCATCAACTCCGGCCGGATGGTTGCCGAGCACAACGTCGAGGACCTGCGCGGTGAGCAGGAGCTGCTCGTCCGCGCCGCTCCGCGCGACCAGGCGCACACGCTGCTGGCGAACTTCGGACCGGTGCACCAGTACGACGACACGCTGCGGGTGCAGGTGGACCCGGCCCGGGCGGCCGAGGTGAACCGGGTGCTGGTCGAGGCCGGGGTCGCGGTGTCCGAGCTGCGCAGTACTGAACGAGCTCTGGAGGACGTCTTCTTCCAGCTCACGAGCGAGGAGAAGGCCGATGTTGGGTAGTTACCGCGCGGAGGTGCTGAAACTCCGCAAGCGTTCGGCGGTCTGGGTGCTGTTCGGGGCCGGGCTGGTGCTGAGCCTGATCTTCGGCTACCTGCTGCCGTACCTGGGCTACGTCACCGGGGATGAGAACCCGCAGACCGACGGCGTACCGCGGGCCGAGATCCTGCGCGGGATGCTGCCGGAGCGGGTGATGGACAACACGATCGGCGGCTACCCGATCTTCGCCGGCGCGCTCGCGCTGGTGCTGGGCGCGATCGTGGTCGGCGGCGAGTACACCTGGGGCACGCTGAAGACGATCCTGACCCAGCGGCCGGGACGCGGTGCCGTGCTGGCCTCGCAGTTCCTCGCGCTGGCGACGATGATCGCGATCTGGGTGCTCGGCATCTTCGCCGCGTGTGCGCTCTGCAGCATCGGGATCGCGGCCGCGGAGAACGGGTCGATGGACTGGCCCGGGCCGACCGCGATCCTGGAAGGACTCGCCGGCGGCTGGCTGGTGCTGATGACCTGGTGCCTGGCCGGGGCGGTACTCGCCGTTGCCTTCCGCAACGTCGCGCTGCCGATCGGGCTCGGTGTGGTCTGGATCCTCGGCATCGAGACCCTGCTGGCCGGGGTGGTGAGCAGCCTGCTGCCCGACCTGGAGTTCCTGGCCGACGCCCTGCCTGGCGCGAACGCGGGATCGCTGGTGTTCAGCGTGACCGGGATGGTCGCCGCCGACGCGCCACCCGGCGTGCGCGACGCGGTCGGCGGTGGACGGGCCCTCCTGACGCTAGTGGCCTATTGCGCGGTCTTCGCCGTACTCGCGGCCTGGACGACCCGGCGCCGGGACGTCACCTGATCCCGGCGTGGACCAGGGCGAGCTCGCAGAACATGGCGTTCGCCCAGGAGAACCACTCGCGGGTGTACTGCGACGGGTCGTCGACGTCGAAGCCCTCGTGCATCTGCCCGGTACCGCCGGTCGTGTCCCGGAGGAGCTCCAGCAGCCGCTGGCGCTCCTCCGCCGACGTACTGGAGATTCCCTGGACGGCGAGGGCGATGTGCCAGACGTAGTTCGGCGGGGTGTGCGGGCTGCCGATGCCGGCGGCGTGCGTACCGCTGTAGTAGTACGGGTTCTCCGGGCTGAGCAGGAGCTTGCGGGTGGCGAGGTACGTCGGGTCGTCGGCGGCGGCGTACCCGGACAGCGGGATCGACAGCAGGCTCGGCATGTTGGCGTCGTCCATCAGCAGCGACCCGCCCAACCCGTCCACCTCGTAGGCGTAGACGCGACCGTGCTCAGGGTGGTCGACCGTCCCGTACTGCGCGATCCCGTCGTCGATGTCGGCCTTCAGCGCCTTCGCCCGGTCCGCCAGCGCCTCGTCCCGGAGCACCTCGGTCGCGATCTCCTGCAGGTAGCCGAGCACGACCGAGGCGAACATGTTGCCGGGCACGTTGAAGCCCAGCTCGGTGGCGTCGTCACTCGGCCGGAACGCGCTCCACGACATCCCGGTCGGCCGGGTCAGCCGGCCGCGGCCGTCGCGGACGAGGGTGTCCGACGGCCGGTCGTCGTGCCGCTGGAACCGGTACGGCGACCGGTTCTCGTGGTCCTGCTCGACGGTCCACAGCTCGATGATCGCCTCGGCCGCGGCGGTGAAGCGGGCGTCGACGACGTCGTCGCGTCCGGTCGTCCGCCACAGCCGGTAGGCCAGGTCGAGCGGGAAGCAGAGCGAGTCGATCTCGTACTTGCGCTCCCACACCCACGGCGACATCTCGGTGTCGTCGGTGGTGTGCCCGGCGCCGTTGGCCTCCCGGTTGAACGCGTTCGCGTACGGGTCCAGGACGACGTACTCCAACTGCCGGTGGAGTACGCCGATCAGCACGTCCTGCAACCCGGGGTCGTCCTTGCACAGCAGCAGGTACGGGCGCAGCTGGGCGGCCGAGTCACGCAGCCACATCGCCGGGATGTCGCCGGTGAGCACGAACGTCGTGCCGTCGGGCAGCCGCTCGGCCACCGCGGGAAGGTTCTCGGCCATCGATCGCCGGAACATCTCCGCGATCACCTCGTCACCGGTCGCCCGGCGAACCTCCGCGGTGGCGCGGGCCAGTACCTCGGGATCGATCATCGACAGTTCACCTTTCAGCAACGAGTTCCTTGTGCGGCAGGACCGACGGGTTCGGGGAGAAGGTCCGGTCGAGGACCAGGCTGGCCGCGCCGATGGCGCCGACGTCCGCGCCGAGCGCCGTTCCCGCGACCTCGAACGGGTGGACCGAGCGGACCAGGAACCGTTCGGCCAGGGCGGTCCGGACCGCGTCGCCGAAGAACGGCGCGAGCTGCTCCCAGTGCGGCCCGCCGAACACCACCCGCTCCAGGTCGAGCAGGTTGGCGATGTCCTCGACCACCTTGGCGATCCGCTCGGCCGAGGCGGCGACGATCTCCCGGGCCACGCCCGGGCCGGCCTCGGCCACCGCGCACAGCCGGGTGAACGCAGCATCCACCGCCTGCCGATCGGCCAGGTCGATGCCCTGGGCAAGTACTCCGGCCTGGATCGCCTGCCGCACCAGGTAGCGCGGCTGGGAGGTCTCGCCGACGCAGCCGCGGCGGCCGCAGTAGCAGAGCGGGCCGTCCGGGTCGACGATCACGTGGCCGAGCTCGCCGACGTTGCTGGACGAGCCGCGGACGACCTCGTCGCCGATCACCAGGCCGGCACCGATCCCGGTGCCGAGGTAGAAGAACACGAAGCTGCCCCGCCCGTTCGGACCACCGGCCCACTTCTCCGCCGACGCCGCGGCGGTCACGTCCTTGTCCAGCAGGACGGGCAGACCGGTCCGCACCCGCAGCTCGTCGCGGAGCGGCACGAGGTGCCAGGCGGCCAGGTTGGGCGGGTCGACGACCACACCGCGGTCGACGTCGATCGGTCCCGGCGCCGCGATCCCCAGGCCGACCACGCGATCCCGCGGGGCGCCGGCCTCGCCGATCACCTCCTCGATCGTGGCCGCGATCCCGTCGATCAGCACGTCGGGGTGGTCGCCGTACGGCGTCTCGACCCGGCGCCGGGCAACGACCTCACCGGTCAGGTCGAGCATCACGACGGTGACGACGGCGGGGTCGAGGTGGACGCCGACGGCGTACTGGCCGGTGGGCTCGAGTTCGAGGAGAGTGCGGGGCTTGCCGAGCCCGTTGCCGCGCTGACGGCCCGCCTCACGGACGAGCCCGGCCTCGAGCAGTCGCCGGGTGATGTTGGAGATCGCCTGTCCGGACAGGCCGGTCGCCTCGGCGAGCTCGACCCGGCTGAGCTTCTGCTCGGTCCGGCGGATCGTGTCGAGTACCACGGCGTCGTTGTACCCGCCGACCCGATCCAGATTCGTCCCCCGGCGTACTGCCACCGAACCCCCAGCTGTCACGGTGAAACCGGATCGGCGCCCCACGGACGTGACCAGTCGTAGTGGATCGCCTCGCCGCCCGATCGCCACGCGGTCGGCGTGGTGTTCTCCAGCCAGTCGACTGGCTCGATCCCGGCCGCGTCACCGCCATCGAGCGCCAACCGGATGCTTTCGCTCAGCGCCTGGTCCGACCGCTCAGTCCGGGCCGCCGGGTCGACCGACACGAACAGCGCCGTGCCCGACCGGGCGATCAGCTCCAGGAACCGCTCGTTCAGCTCCCACGGCGTTTCCGGCGTGCACGGGACGCAGTCGGCGTCGACGGTGAAGAAGCGGTCGTGCTGGGGCAGCCGGAAGGCGAGCGTGTTCACGCCCATCTTGCGAGTCCGCTCCCAGTCGCGGCCGGAGGTGTCGTCACCGGTGCGCTGGATGTCGACCAGCCCGGCCGCGAGGTGGCCGACGGTGTTGCAGCCGATCAGTACGACGTCGTCCGCGGCCGCCCGGACCTCGCGGTAGAACGCCAGCACGATCTCGGCCGTCGTCCGCGTGGGGTCGTGGAACTGCCACCCGTGGTTCGTCAGCCCGGCCCCCATCGCCGGCCCGAACCGGCCGAAGACGTCGTACGTGCTGAAGTCGTGCTTGACCAGCTCGAAACCCCAGTCCTTGAACCGCTGCAGGTCCGCGCGGACCAGGTCGAGCACTTCCGGGTACGTCGGATCGAGCGCCCGGCCGTCGTCGACACCGGGCCGTCCCCAGGCGCCCGCCTCACGGACCCGCAGCGGGCGGAACCACAGCCCTGGACGGGCCCCGATCGCCTTGATCGCGGCCGCCGTACCGGCCAGGTCGTCGAAGACGCCGGGGATGCCGACGTCCCACGGCCCGCCGGCGGCGTTTCCTCCGCCCGGATACCAGCCGTCGTCGACGACGCTGAAGGGTTTGACCTGGTGGCCGTCGGCGAGTTCCACGACGGTGGTCGCGTCCTGGAGGACGGCCTTCTCGTCGAAGTTCTCGCCGTACGCGTAGTACCAGTTGTTCGCCCCGACCACCGGCGCGGGCTCAGGTCGCGCCGGTAGCCGGGAGCTCATCGCGGCGACCGCTGCGTGCAGGGTCAGCCAGGGCGTGCCCGCGTCCGCGAACCGCCGTACGGTCGTGGCGGTCAGGGTCCGGCCGTTCAGCTGGACCGGGCCACCGCCGTTGCGGAGGTCGAGCCAGAGCGTGAAGCCGTCGGCGTCGACCGTCCACGAGCAGAACGCGTTCGGCTGGACGTCCACGCCGGCGCCGGTGGTCCGGCCGGTGCTCGGGTCGTGGGCGAGGAAGTACCACGGCAGCAGTCGCTCGGGTTGCTGGTGCCGCCACTGCAGGTCGCCGTACGAACGTTCCCACGCGTCACCCAGGACGAGCGCACCGGCAGGCAGCGGCTCGGACCAGCGGAGCGCGACCCGGGAGACGGACCGGGCGCCGACGTCGATCGTGCCGTCGGACCAGCGCACCTCGACGCCGTTCGCCGACCAGGTGTCGCCGCGGCGGACGGCAGTGGTCAGGGTGTCCGAGGGGCCGACCTGGACGAAGACCGCGCTCGGTTCGTTCACCTGACTCCCTTGCGGACGGAATTTCCCCACAGACTTTAGTTAGTCGCGCGAGACAGCGTCAAGGCTCTCCACGGCCTCCACCAGACGGTCGACATCGGACTGGTCGGTGTACGGCGCGAGGCCGACGCGGACCGCGCCGGCGGCGCCGAGGCCGAGGTGGCGAGCGGGCTCGTAGGCGTAGAAGGAGCCGGCCGGCGCGTTCACGTCGGCCGCCGCGAGCCGCTCCGCGACCGCCGCCGGCGCCCAGCCGTCCAGAGTGAACAGCAGGGTCGGCGTACGGCGTGCCGCCCGGGCGTAGCGGGTGATCCCGGGGACGGCCGCGAGCCTCGTCTCCAGCTGGACCCGGAGCCCGTCCTCGTACTCCTCGACGAGCTGGAGCGAGCTCCGCAGACGCTCCCCACGCGTCGACCCGGTGCCGCCGAGACCGGCGATGAAGTCGACCGCCGCGGTCGTCCCGGCGAGCAACTCGTACGGCAGGGTGCCGAGCTCGAAGCGCTCGGGTACGGCGTCGGTCGCGGGCGCGAGCTTGTCGGGCCGGAGTGACTCGAGCAGCTCCGGGGAAGCGGTCAGCGCGCCGAGATGCGGGCCGAAGAACTTGTACGGCGAGCAGACGTAGAAGTCGGCGGACGCGGCGTCGACCGGGGCGTGCGGGGTCAGGTGGACGCCGTCGACGTACAGGAGGGCGCCGGCCTGGTGGACGAGGTGGGCGATGCGTTCGGTGTCCGGGCGGGTGCCGAGCAGGTTGGAGGCGCCGGTGACCGCGACCAGCCGGGTGCGCTCGTTCAGGAGCGGCGTGATGTCGTCGAGCTCGGACGTCTCGGTGTCGAAGCCCAGCCAGCGGACCGTGGCGCCGACCGCCTCGGCGGCCTGCACCCACGGGCGCACGTTCGCGTCGTGGTCGAGCCTGGTGACGACGACCTCGTCGCCAGGCTGCCAGGTCTTCGCGAGCGTCCTGGAGAAGTCGTACGTCAGCTGGGTCATGCTGCGACCGAAGACGACGCCGCGCGGGTCCGTGCCGAGCAGGTCGGCGATCGCCTGGCGGGCACCGACGACGGTCTCGTCGGCCCGGCGCTCGGCGGCGGTCAGCGCGCCGCGGTTGGCCATCGCGGACGTCAACGTCCGGGCCACGGCGTCGGCGACCACCCGCGGGGTCTGCGAGCCACCGGGACCGTCGAAGTGGGCGGCCCCTTCGTCGAGGGCGGGGAACTGCTTCCGGACAGCAACGACATCGAAGACACCCATGACGGTCATCCTCTCCTGTCGCCGGGACGTCTGCCACCGGTCGTCCATTTCTCACAAGCACTGCCCGATGACGGGCAAATGTGTACGAGTTGTCCGTGGCGTAGTGCAGGATGTCAGGAGTGAGCACCGTGACGACTACTGACCGGGTCCCGCTGCAGGCCTGGCTCCCGACGATGTTGACCCTGGCCGCCATCTGGGGTTGCAGCTTCCTGTTCATCTCGGTCGGCGTGCGCGAGCTGCACCCGCTCTACCTGGCCCTCGGGCGGGTGGTCGCCGGATCGCTGGTGCTCGTGGTCATCCTCGCCGTCAAACGCGAGTCGCTCCCCCGCGAGCCCCGGCTGTGGGTGCACTCGTTCGTCGTCGGCGCGGTCGGGTCCGCGATCCCCTGGACCTTGTTCGGGTACGGCGAGCAGCGCATCCCGTCGCTGCTGGCCGGGATCTGGAACGGCATCACCCCTCTCGTCGTGCTGCCGATCGCCGTCCTCATCTTCCGGACCGAGACGTTCTCGCTGCAGCGGGTGCTCGGCCTCGTGGTGGGCTTCGGCGGCATGCTCGTCGTACTCGGCGCCTGGAACGTGCAGGGCGGCGCCGACCTGACCGGTCAGGCGCTCTGCATGCTGGCCGCGGTCTGCTACGGGTTCGCGGTGCCGTACCAGAAGCGGTTCATCGCCGGCACGACGCTGTCCGGGACGGCGTTGTCCGCCAGCCTGCTGATCTGCGCGACGGTCCAGCTCGCCGTGGTCGCGCCGATCGTGACCCGGGAGGCCCCGCCGGTGCCGTGGTCGCTGTCGATCGAGGTGCTGGCGAGTGTGATCGCGCTCGGGGCGCTCGGGAGCGGGCTCGCGTTCGTCCTCAGCCTGCGCAACATCCGGCTGATCGGCGCCAGCCGGTCGTCGATGGTGACCTACCTGATGCCGGTGTTCTCGATCCTGGTCGGCGTGATCGTGCTGCACGAGCACCTCACCTGGTACCAGCCGGTCGGGGCGTTGATCGTCCTGCTCGGGGTTGCGGTCTCGCAGGGCCTGGTGCGGAGCCTGCGCCGCAGACCGGCCCTCGCCCCGGAGGCCTCAACGGCGTAGGCCCGTCAGCGGCGGAGGTTGGGCACGGCCGCGACGACGACGGCGACCAGGGCCAGGACAGTCCCGGCGACGACGGGGAACGTGACCGCCTTGTCGGCGGCCGGGACGAACAGGTCGATGAACAGGCTGGCGATCAACTGCCCGGCGATCGTGCCCAGGCCGAGCACGAACACGCCGACCACGCGGACCACGGCCGCGGCGGCGCTGATGAAGATCACGCCGCACGCCCCGCCGAAGTACAGCCAGGGCTCGCTCGGCAGGTGCTGCGGTGCGCCCCGCAGTACGAGGTCGGCGAGGAAGACCACGAGCAGCGCGACGAAGCCGACGAGGAAGTTGACCACGCCGGCCGCGACCGCGCCGTACGCGTCCGGCGAGGCGGTGCGGGCGACCCGACCGTTGATCGCTTGCTGTACCGCGCTACCGACGCCGGCGAGGGCGGGCAGGACGGCGAGCAGCAGGCCGTCCGGGTGACTCAGCTGGGACGACACCGCGAGTACGACGGCCGCCAGCGCCATGACCGCTCCGACGAAACGAAGCGTGGTGTAGGGCTGCGGACCGGCCGGACCGAAGCCGAGCCGGTCGACCACGAGACTGCTGACCGCCTGGCCGGCGACGCCCGCGACCGTGAAGACCGCGACGCCGATCACGGAGACGGTGATCGACTGGGTCGCGACCAGGAACGCGCCGGCCACTCCCCCGATGCACTGCCACCAGCGCAGGCCGCCGTGACCGCGCATCGGGGTCCGGATCGCCCGCCAGACGTTGGCCAGGGAGGTCCGGATCCGCGGGACCAGCGCCGTACCGATCAACAGGATCAGCAGTCCGGTGCCGAACGAGATCAGCGCGGCCGCGACCCCGTCGCCGAGCACGTGGCCGAGCTCGCCGTTCAGGCGGGACTGCACCGCGACCAGCATCCCGATGCCGAACGCCGCGCTCAGGCCGACGATCTGGTGCTGCCGGGCCGAGCGGGGAGGACGGGTGGCGGTCGTTGTCACCCCTCTATCATGACCGTTCGCCGTCTTGCTCCTGACCGCTGGTCCACATTACGACCGTCTGATCAGTGCGAGATACATCGCATCGGTGCCGTGCAGGTGCGGCCAGAGCTGGACGTCCGGGCCGTCGCCGAGGTCGGGGACGCCGGGGAACAGGTCGCGGGCGTCCTCGAGGCGGGCGTCGTCCCGCTTCCCGAGGACGGCGTCCACCACCGCGCGGGTCTCGTCCGGGTGCGGGGAGCAGGTGACGTAGGCCACCACGCCGCCCGGCCGGACCGAGGTGATCGCCGAGTCCAGCAGGTCCTCCTGGAGTGGGCGCAGCTGGACGACGTCTTCCGGCGTACGGCGCCAGCGGGCTTCCGGGCGACGGCGAAGAGCTCCGAGGCCGGTGCACGGGACGTCGGCGAGCACCCGGTCGTACGAGCCGGCGGGCCAGGTCGGCTTCGTGCCGTCACCTACCAGCACCTTGTGATCGCCGGGGATCGCCCGCAGGTTGGCCCGAACGAGGTCCGCTCGATGCTTGAGCGGCTCGACTGCTGTCAGGAGGCCGCCACGCTGTTGCACCAGCGCTGCCAGCAGGGCCGACTTCCCGCCGGGCCCGGCGCAGAGGTCCAGCCACCGCGCGTCGTCGCCGTCGATCGGAGCCGCGGCCAGCGCCGCCGCCACCAGCTGCGACCCTTCGTCCTGTACGCCGGCCCGCCCGGTCGCCACCGCGTCGATCCGTCCCGGATCCCCACCACCCTGCAGGACCGCCGCATACGGCGACCACTTCGCCCGGCTGGCCCCGGCCTCGACCAACTCGTCCACGTCCGCGACTCCGGGCCGCGCGACCAACGTCACCCGAGGCGGCTCGTTGTCCGCGTCGAGCAACCGCTCGAGACCCGCGCCGGCGCGACCCGCACCGTCACCCGACGGCTCGCCAGGCGGGCTGTCCGCCTTCTCCCCCAGAGCCTCGGCGAAGGCCTCGATCACCCAGCGCGGGTGGGCCTTGGCGATCGCGAGATGGCCGAAGCGGTCGTCTTCGATGGCCGGAGCGACCGCTGCGACCCACTGGTCGAGGGTGCGTTGGCTGATCTTGCGGAGTACGGCGTTGACCAGGCCGCTGCGTTTCTGGCCGATCTCGGCGCGGGTCAGCGTGACCATCTCGCTGACCGCGGCGTACGAGTCGACCCGCATCCGGAGCAGCTGGTGCGTGCCCAGCCGGAGCAGGTCGAGCAGCTCCGCGTCCAGGTCGGCGAGTGGTCGCGACACGCTGCGCGCGAGGAAGGCGTCGTACGTGCCCTGCCAGCGGAGCGTGCCGTGCACGAGCTCGGTGCAGAACGCGGCGTCCCGGCCGCCGAGGCGCTGCTCACGGAGCGCCTTGTTGAGCACGAGATTCGCGTACCCGCCCTCGGCCGTCACCTGCCGGATGACCTGGTACGCGACCCGGCGAACCCGGTCCGGCCGGCGTTGGGGCGCCCGGTTGCGAGGCGACCGATCACTCACGCGGACGGTCCCAACCGATCCTCGTCGGTGAGGCGCACACCGCGAGCCCAGTCGGCCGCGGCCATCGGCTTCTTGCCCTGCGGCTGGACCGTCACCAGCTCGACCGCCTTGCTGCCGGTGCCGACCTTCACGCTCGACTTGGTCGCCTGCAGCTCACCCGGCTTCAGCTCTTCCTCGGTCAGCCGGACGGCGAGCACCTTCAGCCGCTCCCCGCGGAACGTCGTCCACGCGCCTGGCGCCGGGTTGCACCCGCGCACCAACCGGTCCACCCGCTGCGCCGGCGCGGCCAGGTCCAGCTCGGCGTCCTCGACGTTGATCTTGGGCGCCAGCGTGACGCCGTCGGCCGGCTGCTCCCGCGCCTCCAGGACGCCGGCCTCGACGCCGTCGAGCGTGTCCACGAGCAGCTTCGCGCCTGACTCGGCCAGCCGGGTGAGCAGGTCGCCGGCCGTGTCCTCGGGCCCGATCGGCTCGGTCAGTACGCCGTACACCGGGCCGGCGTCGAGCGCCTTGACGATCCGGAACGTGCTCGCGCCGGTCACGTCGTCGCCGGCGATGATCGCGTGCTGCACCGGCGCGGCCCCCCGCCAGGCGGGCAGCACCGAGAAGTGCAGGTTGATCCAGCCGTGCTCCGGGATGTCCAGCGCCGCCTGCGGCAGCAGTCCGCCATACGCGACCACCGGGCAGCAGTCCGGCGCGATCTCGGTCAACCGGGCCAAGAAGTCCGGCTCGCTCGGCTTGACCGGCTTGAGCACCTCGATCCCGAGCTCCTCGGCGAGCTGGGCGACCGGCGACGCGACCAGCTTGCGGCCCCGCCCGGCCGGCGCGTCCGGACGTGTGACCACGGCAACGACATCGTGGCGGCTGGCGACGATCGCCTTCAACGCGGCGACCGCGGGCTCCGGCGTCCCGGCGAAAACGACTCTCACAGACCGAATCCGTTCATCCCGTGGGGTGAGACCTTCACCTGGGGCATGCCGCCGAGGCCGGACCAGTCGGCCTCGCGGATCGCCTTCATCGCCTGCTTGCGGGTGTCGGTGTCCAGCCGGTCGATGAACAGCACGCCGTCCAGGTGGTCGGTCTCGTGCTGGATGCAGCGGGCCAGCAGGTCCGACCCCTCGATCACCACGGGGTCGCCGTACATGTTGAAGCCGCGGGCGATCACGGACTGGGCGCGGCGGCAGTCGAAGGTCAGGCCGGGGAGCGACAGACAGCCCTCGGGGCCGAACTGCTCGTCCGCGGACAGCGTCAGCTCCGGGTTGACCAGGTGCCCGAGCTCACCGTCGACGTGCCAGGTGAAGACCCGCAGGCCGACGCCGATCTGCGGCGCGGCCAGGCCGGTTCCGGGCGCGGCCTGCATGGTCTCGGTGAGGTCCTGGACCAGGCGGCGCAGCTCGGCGTCGAAGTCGACGACCGGGTCCGCCTTGGTGGTCAGGACAGGGTCGCCGAACAGGCGGATGGGTGTGACCGACAACAGACTCTCCAGCGTTCCACGGACCGGGACCTGCCAAGTCTAGTTGGCGGGGGCGGGGCGCCCAGGCGGGGAGGGGGCTCCCCATTGTTGCCACAAGCACGTACTGTGGTCTCAGGCGTACCTACAGTCACTGCCGTCCCACGCCTCACGGGAGACCCAATGCCCACAGCAGCACGGGGGGCAACTCTGATCCTCCTGGGCGCACTGCTCGCCCCACTTGTCACAGCCCCGGTCACCGCCGCGGCCTACGAGCCCCGCGACCGTACGACGCCCGGCCCACCGACCACCGCGATCCCGGCCCCCGAGCCCACCACCGCCGAGCGGACCGCCGAGCCCACAGCTGCGACCGAGGCGACCGTCCAGCCGGTGGCGCGGAGTTGGAGCGAGCTCGCGAAGCAGGTCGCCGAGACCTCGCCCGACGATCTGCAACTGCGTTCCGCGGACACCTCCACCCGGGCGTCCTCGGTCCTGCGGTGCTTCCGGCTCGAGCAGGAGAACTACTGCCTCGGCCTCGGCTTCGTCGACCAACTCCCGGACGGCGCCCAGCTGCAGGAGCTGATGACCCCGCCGAGCGTTCATGCGGACAGCGAGGCCGGGGTCGAGCAGGACATCCCGACCGGTGCGCTGGCGCCGGAGGCTTTCGTCGCCGACCGTACGTCGATGCCGAAGAGTGCCCGGGTGAACGCCGAGCTCGACGAGATGCAGGCCGCCTGGGACGGCCGCGACAAGGCCCGCGCCCTGCGCCTGCTCGACGCGACGCCGACGACCTCACCTGGCGCACCCACGGACCGAACGCTCAGCACCAGACCGTCGACGGCGCCAGCCACCCCGACGACCGCCCCGACTCCGACGCCCACGCGGACGGCGCCGTCGCAGGGGACGCCGACGCCGGTGCCGGCTCCGGTGGCGCCGGTGAAGCCGCCGAAGTCGTCGTACATCATGAAGGGGTTCCAGACCTCGCAGGAGAAGGGGTACTGGTGTGGTCCGGCGACGTTCCAGTCGATCGACTGGGCCGACGACAACCAGAAGGACACCCAGGCGTCCTGGGCGAAGGACCTCGGCACGACGACCTCCGGGACGGCCATCACCGCGATGGTCAAGCAGACCAACCTGAAGACGAACTGGGACCTGGCGGCCGGGACGTACATCGTCCAGAGCGTCGGCCACTGGAACGCGCAGAAATTCTTCGCCGTGCACCAGAACCACCTCGGCGACGGCAAGCCGGCGCCGATCATCGAGCACACCCAACTGCTCAAGCGCTACTTCCCGTACCTCGCGTTCAACCACAGCGGCCACTTCCAGGTCGGCCGCGGGTACGACCGGACGAAGGGCACGATCGCGATCTACGAGGTGTTCAACGAGCGCCGGTTCAACAGCCGCGGCAACATCACCAGCGGCCCGAAGAATATCCCGGCCACCGCGCTGTTCAACGCGACCCTGGCCAACGCCTTCAAGAACATCGGCCTCTGACATGCGTCGTGCCCCCGTGGCGGCCGTCGCCGTCCTGCTGCTCGTGGCCGGCTGCTCCTCCACCCCGCAGGACACCGGCACGAGCACACCGACAACGAGCAGCACCCGACCGAGTACGCCGACCACGACACCGTCGGCGCCCACCGACCCCGGCACGGCTCTGCCGGTGTGGACCCGGATGATGCGCCAGCCGGTGGACGGTCTGCACCTGGTCACCCAGCAGCGCAAGTACGTCGTCACCCGCGCCAGCGACGAGGCCGGTACGACGACCATCACCGACCGCACGAGCAAGAAGGTCGTCGTCCGGCACGTCCCGCCCGCCGGCTTCGTCGCCCAGTCCCCGGTGGTCATCGACGACCGCTGGGCCCTGATCGAGGACATCCGCTCCGAAGGCGCGGACCCACAGATCCGCGTGTACCGGTACGACCTGACGACCGGCCGGGCGACGGATCTGGCCGGCCGGCTGCCGACGGTCTCCGAGCCGGAGATCGGCGCGCTCGACGGCACGTTCGCCTACAGTTCGACCGACGCCCGGAACCGCTCGTGCCTGATCGTCGCCGAGCTGTCGACGCTGAAGCCACGGACCGTGGCCTGCGTCGCGAACCCTGGGTACGTCGCCGACCCGGTCATGTCCGTGGACTCGGTCACGTTCAGCGAGATCACCGCCCCCGAGACCGCCGGCCGCTGCAAGCGCGTGCTGACCGCCTCGCTGTCCGGTGGCCCGGCCCGGCCGGTGCCGGCCGCAACGAAGTGCATCCAGTGGAGTGGTGCGTCCTTGCGCGGGGCAACCGTGTGGTCGGAGGTCGGCGCGACCGACCCGGACCAGTACCAGAGCAAGGCGTACGTACGAGAGTCGGCCGACTCCCCCGCCCGCCCGCTCGGCGTGATCGTCACCGACACGATCCTTGCCTGCGGCCACTGGATCTTCTGGCAGACACGGACCGTCGCCGGCGGCAACGAGGCCTACCAGATCAACCGCTGGCGTCCTGGCCTGGAGCAGCCGCAGCGCATCTACAACGGCAAGCCCGGCACCGCGCTGACGCCGCTGACCTGCCAGGACGACACGGTCTACGTCGAGGCGGCTCAGCTCGCGACCGCGCCGACGTACACGGAGACCTTCTCCGCGCCGGCTACCTGACCGGCAGTCCGCGGTCGCGGAGGTGCTTGCGCAGGGTCTCGGCGTCGGTGAACAGCTCGGCGTCGAGGCCGACCGCGCGGGCGCCGTCGACGTTGTGCTGCACGTCGTCGGTGTAGAACGTGCGGGCCGCGTCCAAGCCGTACCGCTCGAGCAGAACCCGGTAGATCTTCTCGTCCGGCTTCACCGTCTGCTCGACGCCGGACACGACCTCCCCGTCGAACCCGGTCAGCACCGGGAACGTCTCCTTCGCGATCTCCCATTTCTCCGCGGAGAAGTTGGTCAGCGCGTACGTCGGGATGCCCGCGTCCCGCAACTCGGTGACGACGTCGACGGTGTCCTGGAAGACGCCCTTGACCATCTGCAGCCAGCCGGTGTCGTACGCCGCGATCCACTCGGCGTGGTGCGGGTGCAGCGCGGTCAGCTCGGCGATCGCCTCCGCCCAGGGCCGCCCGGCGTCCTGCTGCTGGTTCCACGCCGACGTCGTCACCTCGGTCAGGAACCGGGTGCGCTCCTGCTCATCCGGGATCAGGTCGGCGTACAGGTAGTCGGGACTCCAGTCCAGCAGCACCCCGCCGATGTCGAACACCACCACGTCGATCGCGCGCTCCGTCATGCCGGCAACCTTATGCGACCGCGCTAGACGGAAGTCCCCGTGTTCGCCGCCGCCCGTGCGTGCAGGGCCGGTGCGAGCGCGTACTGACCGGCGAAGATCAGTACGCCGAGCAGTGCGCAACCGATCCACGTCGTCACCGGGCCGAAGTACTCGAGGGAGTTGGCCCCGGCCAGCGGGCCGACCACGGCGCCGACGCCGAAGGCCATCCCGGACAGGCCCATGTAGCCGCCGCGGAGGTCGACCGGAGCGAGATCCGCGAACACTGCACCGATCACCGCCGCGAACCCGATCTCACCGATCGTCCACACCACGACCGACAACCCGTATCCCCACCACTCGTGCACGACCGCGCCGATCCCGAACCCGAGACCGACGACCAGCATCGACGCCGCCAGCAGCTTCGGCCGGTCGAACCGTGCCAACCGCTTGCCGAGGAACGGCTGCGCCACCACGATCACCACGCCGTTCAGCGCGATCACCAGCCCGTACGTCGACGACGGCAGCCCGTCGTCCGCCATCGCCAGCGGCAACGTCGAGTACCCCTGGAAGTAGATGGTCGCGTAGCCGATCTGCAGCACGACCATCAGCAGGAAGACCGTGTCCCGGAGCGCGACCGGCAACAACGGCCGGCGTGCGGTGCCCTCGTCCAGGGCCGGACGGGTCTCCGGGACCATCGCCCAGATCACCAGCCCGGCGATCACCGACGTACCGGCGTTGATCCAGAAGAGCAGGCCGTAGCCGATCGAGGCGAGCACGCCCGCGCTCACGGTGGAGACGGAGAAGCCGAGGTTGATCGCCCAGAAGAGCAGTCCGTACGCACGGACTCGCTCACCCGGCTGCAGCAGGTCGGCCACGGTCGCCTGCACGGCCGGGCGGAACAGGTCCCCCAGCAGGCCGACGACGAACGCCGCCGCCCAGATCATCACCATCGAGCGGGCCGATCCCAGCATGATCAGCGCGGCCGCCGTACCGAAGAAGCAGGTCAGCATCGTCACGCGGCGGCCGACCCGGTCGGCCAGCCAGCCGCCGACGAGCTGCGACGCCACCGAGCCGGCACCCACCGCGGCCGCCACGGCGCCCGCCGTACCGGCCGAGAGATGCCGGTCCTGGGTCAGGTAGAGGACCAGGAACGGCTGGACGAAGCTGCCGAGCCGGTTGACCAGTTGGCAGACCCAGAGCGCCCAGAACGCCCGCGGCAAGGCGGGCGCGGGCGACTGGACAGCGGCGGCAGCACTCATGGTGACCACTGTCCGGGACGATCGGGCCACCTGTCGAACATTAGGGTCAGGACTAATCGACTACGATGGCGGCGTGATCACGATCAGGCTGAACGCCGGGGACGTGGGCCGGATCCGGTTCGCGCTCTCGCCGGTGTGGGAGATCGTCACCAGCGTGCGGGCGCTGAGCAACGACACGGCCCGCAGCGTGCACCGATCGTGGTTGCAGAAGGTCCGGCCGATCATCGACGGGCCTGACCTGACGTTGCTCAAGGCGCTCGTCCCGCCGATCGGCTACATCCCGGACTTCATCACCCCGGCGCCGCCACGACGGTCGACCAGTCTGGAGTCCGGGCTGGCCGCGATCGCCGCCACTCCGCACCACCTGGTGGTCGGCGAGCTCGGGAAGCTGCACACGGACACGCCGAATCCGTTGCTTCCGGACCTGATCGCCCATCCGGCCAAGGCACTCGACCTGATCACGACGTCGATGGAGAGCTACTGGCGCCGCGCGCTCGAGCCGGACTGGCGGCGGATGCGGGCGCTGCTGCAGGAGGATCTCGCGTTCCGGATGGACGAACTGACCAGCGGCGGGATCGAGCGGCTGTTCCGCAACCTGCATCCGTCGATCCGCTTCAGCGGCACGCGGATCGAGATCGACCGGCCGTTCCTCTGCGACGGTGAGCCGATGGCCGGGCAGGGCCTGTTGCTCGTGCCTTGCGTGTTCACGTGGCCGGGGGGGCTGGCGGTGACCGCGGCTCCGCACGTGCCGACGATCACCTATCCGCCGCGCGGACTCGGCCGGTTGTGGGAGGACCGGCAGGACACGGCGGAGTCGCCGCTCGCGGATCTCGTCGGGCGGACGCGGGCCGCGATCGTGAGCCATCTGGACCTGCCGATGTCGACCACCCATCTGGCGCATCAGCTCGGGGTGTCCGCACCCACGCTGAGCGTGCACCTCGGCATCCTGCGGAACGCGGGCGTCGTCGACTCGCGCCGGGACGGCCGGGCCGTGCTCTACTACCGGACCGCGCTCGGCAACCAGCTCCTGGCCGCCGCCACTCCCCTCGCCACCACCGCGTGAGGGCTCACTTCCTAGCCGAAGCTCGGTGGATCCACCTGGACGCGGACCGAGCCCGGGTTCTTCTTGGCGCTGCGGGCCGCCTGCGCCTCCTTCAGCATCCGCGCCAGCGCCGACCCGGCCGCGCGTGGTGTCCGGACGACCGCGCGCACGGTCTCGTCGTCGACGTCGACCGGGCCCAGGACCTCCAACCCGGCAGTTGCCAGTAGCAACTGACGTAGCCGGGCGATCAAGTCCGTCACTGCCTCGGACGGGCCGGTGAGCTCGGCCAGCTTGGCGGCAGGCGCCAGCCGGGCGGCCCGGCGCTCCTCCACCTCGCGCGCCGCGAACCCCTCCGGGCTCCACCGCACGATCGCCTGCAACGGCAACGCGGACGGCTCGCCGACCAGTATCACCGTGCCGGTCGACCGGACCAGGGCCGCCGCGTTGAACCACCGCCGGACAGCCTCCTCCGGCGCCCGCAGATCGGGCCGGGCCAGCATCAACCACGTGTCGAGCAACAGCGCCGCGCCGTACCCGCCCTGAGCCACCGGCTCGGCTCCCGGTGTGCTCACGATCAACGCCGGCTGCTCCGGTACGACGTCGAGCACGTTGTCGCCGCCCGACGTACGCACGACCAGACCCGGGAACGCGCGGCCCAGCTCCTCCGCCGTACGACGAGCGCCGACGACGGCAGCGCGCATCCGGGTGTCCCCACACTCGGGGCAGCGGTGGTCCGCCGCCGGCCGACCACACACGCTGCAACTCGCCGGCCCGGATCCCCCGGTCCGACGCAAGGTCCCGCCGCAGGTCAAACACCGTGACGGGGCGCGGCAGGTCTGGCACACGAGGCTCGGCAGATAGCCGGCTCGCGGCACTTGCACCAGCACGGGCCCGGATTGCAGTCCCTCGCGGGCGATCTCGAACGCCCGGTGCGGCAGCCGCGCGGCCCGGGCCGCCGGATCGCGGGCGAGATCCGTGTCCGACTCCCCGGTGATGTGTACCGACGGCGCGGCCGCCCGGATCGCCGTCCGGTCCGCAATCAACTCGTGCGCGAACCCGGACTCCAGCAGCGCGGCTGCCTCCGCCGTCCGCGCGAATCCACCGAGCAGCGCCGCACACTGCTGCCGGTACGCGCGTAGCAGCAAGACTTCCCGGGCATGCGGGTACGGCGCGCGCGGCTCGGCGTACGAGTCGTCGCCGTCGTCCCACAACGCGACCAGCCCGAGGTTCATCACCGGCGCGAACGCGGCCGCCCGGGTGCCGATCACCACGCGCGCACAGCCACGCAACGCGGCCAGGAACGCCCGGTACCGCGCCGTGGGGCCGAGATCCGCCGACAGCGTGACGAACCCGTTCGCGCCGAGCACCGTCGTACACGCCGCTGCCAGCCGCTCGAGATCGCGCGCATCCGGCACCAGCAACAGCGCGCCTCGCCCCGACGCCGCGCACACCGCGGCCGCCTGCGCGAACGCGAGCGCCCAGTCGGCCCCCGGCAACGCCGTCCAGATCGCCCGCGGCGCCTCCGACCGGGAGACCGCATCGAGGAAGCCGGGCGGGTACGGCGACCACTCGGAGCGGGACGTGGACAGCGGCGGGGGCGTGGGCTGGTCGCACCGCAGCGCCTCGCCCTCGACCTTCGCGTGCCGTGGCGGCACCGCCAACCGGGTGACGTCGGCGAACACCCCGGCGTACCGATCGGCGACCGCGCGGCAGAGATCGGCGACCTCCGGGGTGAGCACCTGCTCGGGCGAGACGACCTTGCGGATCCGGGTCAGCTTGCCGTCGTGGTCGGAGGACTCGAGTCGCTCCAGCACGAAGCCGTCCAGGTCCTTGCCGGCGAACCGGACCTTGACCCGCGCCCCGGGCTGCGCCGCCTCGGCCAGGTCGTCGGGCACCAGGTAGTCGAACGGGCGATCCAGGTGCGGCAACGAGATGTCGACCGCGATCCGGGCCACCGGCAACGACGAGGTGATCCCGGCCGGCTCCTTCGTCCGCGACCGGCGAACGGTGTCGCGCAGCAGCGTCAGCTGCTCCGGCGAGTCCCCGTTCGATGTCACCGGGAAACTCTAGTCCGCCGCGGCGACAGTCCGTGCGAACACGGCGGCCCGGCTGTGGACAACCACAGCCGGGCCGACGTCTTGGTGCTGTGCCTACTTGTTGATGGCGGCCTTGAGCTCCTCGACCCGGTCGGTGCGCTCCCAGGTGAAGTCCCCACCGGTGCGTCCGAAGTGCCCGTTCCGCGCGGTCTGGGCGTAGATCGGCCGGAGCAGCTCGAGGTCCCGGATGATCGCGGCCGGCCGCAGGTCGAAGACCTCGCGGACCGCGTCGCTGATCTTGTCCACCGGCACCTTCTCGGTGCCGAAGGTGTCCACGTAGAAGCCGACCGGCGCGGCCTTGCCGATCGCGTACGCGACCTGGCACTCGACCCGGTCCGCGAGCCCGGCGGCGACGATGTTCTTCGCCACCCAGCGCATCGCGTACGCCGCCGACCGGTCCACCTTGGACGGGTCCTTGCCGGAGAACGCGCCCCCGCCGTGCCGCGCCATCCCGCCGTAGGTGTCGATGATGATCTTCCGCCCGGTCAGCCCGGCGTCGCCCATCGGGCCGCCGACCTCGAACCGGCCGGTCGGGTTCACCAGCAGCTTGTAGTCGGCCGAGTCGATGTCGAACTGCTCGAGCACCGGGTCGACCACGTGCTTCTTGATGTCCGGCGACAGCATCGACTCCAGGTTGATGTCGGCCGCGTGCTGGCTGGACACCACCACCGTGTCCACCCGGACCGCCTTGTCCCCGTCGTACTCGATGGTGACCTGGGTCTTGCCGTCCGGCCGCAGGTACGCCAGCGTGCCGTTCTTGCGGACCTCGGACAGCCGCTCGGACAGCCGGTGCGCGATCGTGATCGGCAGCGGCATCAGCTCGGGCGTCTCGTTGGACGCGTAGCCGAACATCAGCCCCTGGTCGCCCGCCCCCTGCAGGTCCAGCGCGTCCTTCGACGCGTCCGAGCGCGTCTCGTACGCCGTGTCGACCCCCTGCGCGATGTCCGGTGACTGGCTGCCGATGGCGACCGTGACCCCACAGGACGCGCCGTCGAACCCCTTCAGTGACGAGTCGTAGCCGATCTCGAGGATGCGCGACCGCACGATCCCCGGGATGTCGACGTACGCCGTCGTGGTGACCTCGCCGGCGACGACCACCAGACCCGTGGTGACCAGGGTCTCGACCGCCACCCGGCTCTTCGGGTCCTCGGCCAGCAACGCGTCGAGGATGGAGTCGCTGATCTGGTCAGCGATCTTGTCCGGGTGACCCTCGGTCACCGACTCGGACGTGAAAAGGCGCCTCGCCACAGTTCTCCCTCGGATTCCTCTTGTGCCGCGCGACGTGCGACCGCCGCACGATCCCCCCATGCACCGGCGGTTGGCGATGCATCTGGGAAGTATGCCAGCAGTTTCCGCCCGCGTCCCGGTGACGCTCCGAATTCATCCACTATCCGAGACTCATGATCATATAGTGGGATCCCGTCGGATTTCAGGCGTGCGGACCGACGGCGACGTCGCCCAGGGTGAGCGACGGTGTGCAGCGCAGGATCGCAGCGAGCCGGTCCACCTCGGCCTCCAGCAGGCCGACCCGGGCCCGGCTGAGCGGGGTCAGCGCCTCGACGGTGACGTGCAGCTTCCGGCCGGACTTCTTCTGGTGCCAGACCCCGGCGACGACCCCGTCGACGAGCAGGAGCGGATAGTTGCCGGCCTGGCCGCGGGCGAGCGCCCGGGTGAACGCCTTCCCCGGGAAGAGGAGCTCGCGCGGGAAGCTGCCGACGCCGTACGCGTCGAAGTACGGCAGCAGCCGGACCCCGCGCACCGGCTCGTCGGTGAACTGGTCGTCACCGGGTGCGAGGCAGGCGGGCTGACCGGCGAGCTCGACCGGGGGCAGGTCGGCGAAGTACGGCTTGACGAAGGCGACGCTCGTGCTCAGCCAGCGGGCGAACTGTTGTGGGGTCGCGGGGCCGTACGCGTAGAGGTAACGGTGCAGGAGCTCGGTGAAGGCCTTGTCGGCGGGCAGCGGCTCGAACGGTTTGAAGCGATGCGGGTTCGAGTACGTCGTCAGGCGGCCACGGTTCGGTCCGTAGCAGAGCACTCCGGCGGTGGCCGCGTCCGGAATCAGCTGACGCCAGCGCGGCCAGTACGTCTGGAAGGCCGGCATCACCAGGTCGCCGGCCCACGATCCGGTCCGGCGGACGACCTCGACCGTGAGCTCGTCGACGGTGAGGTCGTCGTCCGCGAGCGCGTCGCCGATCGCGGCGATCACCTCGAGGCGCTGCTCGGGTCTCAACCGCATGGGCTCCGGCACCGGCGTACCAGCGGGCAAGGCCGACAGCGCGCCGGTCCACAGCGGCAGGTCGTCGAGCGGCAGCAGGTGGACGGTGCCGCGCGGCCCGAAGGTCTTCACCAGGCCCTCGGCCTGCTGGACCGTCTCCCTGGTCGCACCGTCGAGCCGGATCGCGACCGACACCTCGCCGGCCGACAGCACCTGCGCGTGTGCCCCGCACACAGCTCGTACGGCGTCCGCCGCGGACGGCGCCGGGTTGCCTGCCAGGTGGTGTCGCCGCATCCGCCGAGCGACCACGGACCGCCATGAGATCTCCATGGCCCCGACGTTAACGGCAGAAGCGGACAGCTTCGGTCCTCTTAGCCGGTCAGCCGGAAGACCTGGCGCGAGCCGCCTTCCGGCCCGTCGGGCGCGGGCTCGGCCGGCACGAACCCGAGCCGCTCGTAGAACACCCGCGCGCCGCTCTCGACCGCTCCCGGATGATCCTCGCCGAACGTGACGACGTCCATCACCTCACCCGGCGCCAGACCGCGCCCGTCGGTCAGCCTGTCCAGGACGGCGGTCATCAGGACGCGACCGACGCCCTGACCACGGACCCGGTTGGAGACGACCAGCCAGTGCACCGCGAAACGCGGCGACTCCCCGCCGAACAGCACGCCGCCGACCGGCTCCCGGTCCGCAGCGAAGGCGAGCAGGGCGCGCCGCTGGGCGATGTGTTCGTCCAGGGCGCGCAGGAAGCCGGGATGGCCGACCATCGGGCCGAACCAGTGCTCGACCTCCCCCGCCAGCCCGAGAACGACGGGGACGTCGGCCTCGGTGGCCACCTCGATCGTCACCGTCACCGCTCAGCTCCAGTGGGTAGCGACCAGGTTCCAGCTGACGCCCACTGCTCACACCTTCTTCTCTGAAGACCAATGGGTGGCGACCAGATTCCAGATCACGCCCGCCAGGGCGTCCTTCGAGCCGGACGGAACGGGTAGCGCGTTGCCGTCGCGGTCGAGGACGACAGCCTCGTTGACGTCGCTGCCGAAGACCTTGCCGCCGGAGACGTCGTTCACCACCAGCAGGTCGCAGCCCTTGCGCTCCAGCTTGGCCCGGCCGAGGTCGAGCACGCTGTGCTCCGCGTCGCCGGTCTCGGCCGCGAACCCGACGATCACCTGGCCGGCGCGGCGCCGGTCGTGCGAGATCGTCTGCAGGATGTCCGGGTTCTGCACCAGGCTGACGGCCGGGACCGCGCCGTCGGAGGTCTTCTTGATCTTGTGCTCGGCGACGTCGGCCGGCCGGAAGTCCGCCGGAGCCGCCGCCATCACGATCGCGTCCGCGTCCCCCGCGCGGCCGGTGATCTCGTCGTACAGGTCCCGCGTGCTGGTCACCGGGACGACCTGGACGCCGGCCGGGTCGGCCAGCTCGGAGTTGGCCGCGACCAGCGTGACCTTGGCACCGCGGGCGGCCGCGATCCGGGCGAGTGCGTACCCCTGCTTGCCGGACGAGGAGTTGCCGAGGTAGCGGACCGGGTCGAGGTGCTCGCGGGTGCCGCCGGCGCTGATCAGCACGTGCTTGCCGGTCAGGTCGGCGACCGCCTGCCCGGCGGCGCGGGCCGCCTGGTCGGCGAGCATCAGCTGGCTGATCGCGAAGATCTCCGACGGCTCGGGCAGCCGGCCGCGGCCGGTGTCCGCGCCGGTCAGGCGGCCGACGGCGGGATCCAGCACGGTGATCCCCCGGGAACGGAGGGTGGCGACGTTGGCCTGGGTCGCCGGGTGCTCCCACATCTCGGTGTGCATCGCGGCCGCGAACAGGATCGGGCAGCGGGCCGTGAGCAGGGTGTTGGTCAGCAGGTCGTCGGCCAGGCCGTGCGCGGCCTTCGCGATCAGGTTGGCCGTGGCCGGGGCGACCACGACGAGCTCGGCGGCCTTGCCGATCCGGACGTGCGGGACCTCCTGCACGTCGTCGAACGGGTCGGCGGTCACCGGCTGGCCGGACAGCGCCGCCCAGGTCGCCGCACCGACGAACTCCAGCGCGGCCGCGGTCGGCACCACCCGCACCTGGTGCCCGGACTCGGTCAGCCGCCGCAGCAGATCACAGACCTTGTACGCCGCGATCCCGCCACCGACCCCGAGGACGACGTTCGGCCGGTGCTTCGCGGGCAGCTCGGCCCCCGCGGCGTCGGCGACGGCGCCGGTGCCCGCGGGAACTGCCGAAGCCCCCGGGCCGGAGGCGCCGGGGGTCGGGCGAGACTCGTCACCGGTTGCGGACATCAGCAGACCCCGTCCCGGTCGTCATCGCGAAAGGAGTTACGCGGACTTCTCCGCGGCGGCGGCTTCCGCCTCGGCCTCGGGGTCGATGTCGGTGCAGGTCAGCACGCCCTCGTTGATCTCGCGCATCGCGATCGACAGCGGCTTCTCCTGGACGTGGGTCTCGACCAGCGGACCGACGTACTCCAGCAGGCCTTCGCCGAGCTGGGAGTAGTAGGCGTTGATCTGCCGCGCCCGCTTGGCCGAGTACAGCACCAGCTTGTACTTGGAGTCGGTGTGGGTGAGCAGGTCGTCGATCGGCGGGGAGGTGATGCCGATGGCGACGGGCTGGTTGCCAGACAAGGTCAGCTCTTTCCAGGGATGGAGGGTGATCGGATCAACTTTACCAACTGATCGGCCGCCTCCCGAACCGAGGCGTTCACGATCGTCACGTCGAACTCCTTCTCGGCGGCCAGCTCGACCGTCGCGGTCTCCAGCCGGCGCTCCCGCTCCGCCGGGGTCTCGGTGCCGCGGTAGAGCAGCCGGCGGACCAGCTCGTCCCAGCTCGGCGGGGCCAGGAAGACGAACTGTGCCTCCGGCATCGTCTCGCGGACCTGGCGGGCGCCCTGCAGGTCGATCTCGAGCAGCGCCGGCCGCCCTTCGGCGAGCTTGTCCAGCACCGGCCGCTTCGGCGTCCCGTACCGGGCCGCCTTGTGGACGACCGCCCACTCCAGCAGCTCACCGGCGGCGATCATCCGGTCGAACTCCTCGTCGGAGACGAACAGGTAGTGCACGCCGTGCACCTCACCCGGCCGGGCCTTGCGGGTGGTCGCCGAGACCGAGATCCAGATGTCCGGGAACCGCTCCCGGATGTCGGCCGCCACCGTGCCCTTGCCGACCGCGGTCGGCCCGGCCAGCACGGTCAGCCGGGCGTTCCCGCCCCCGGCCGTTCCTGGCAGGTCCCGCCGCGGAGCCATCGTCTCGTCCGTCCTGTGCTGGGTTGTGTTCACCGTCACGTCCGCAGTTACATTCCCAGGCACGTTCACCGTCGTGTTCACACCAGTGTCCAACGAGCCGGGCAGGATTTCGGTCCGGCTCACTCGGCGAATTCGCGCTCGAGGGCGGCGATCTGGTTGGAGCCGAGGCCGCGCACCCGCCGCGTCTCCGAGATCCCCGCGCGTTCCATGATCTGCTGGGCGCGGACCTTGCCGACGCCCGGGATGCACTGCAGCAGCGCACTGACCCGCATCTTGCCGATCACGTCGTTGGTCTGCCCCTCGTGGAGCACCTCCGTCGGAGACGCTCCCGAATGCCGGATCCGGTTCTTGATCTCGGCTCGTTCACGCCGCGCCGCCGCGGCCTTGTCCAGAGCCGCCGCTCGCTGCTCCGGGGTCAAAGAAGGAAGTGGCACCGTTTCACCTGTCCCGTTGTGTGGCTTCGCAAGGGAACCTAACACGGCTTCGCCCACGTCACGGCGCATCCGCTGGAGTTCAAGCAGGCCTTGATCAGTGACCGGTCGGACCGGAGCGACGAATCGAACGTTCCACTCGGGGCGGCGGTCAGCCGAGTTGCGGGACGTCGACCTTGCAGGCGTCCTTCGCGTGCGTGGTGATGGACTTGTACGCCGTCATCACGCCACCGGTCTGCTGGCTCAGCCGGGCCAGCTCGACCCGGTCCGAACCCGCCGCCTTGGCCTTCTCGGCGAAGCTGACCACGACCCCCCAGTCGTCCTTCACCTCGGCCGGCGCGGTGCTCTGCAGCTTCTTCGCGTCCTCGAGGATCTTGGTGTAGTCGGCCGGGTTCTGCGGGTCCACGTTGACCGCGTTCGCGGCGTACCCGGCGAGGTCGACGCAGTACGCCTGCTCCTCGGTGCAGGCGGTCAGGGTGGCGGTGCCGGCGATCAGCGTCGCGGCGACGGCGAGTGTGCGCTTCAAAGCTCTCATCCTCGGGAGTCGGAGGGCGTCCTCGGGGGTGCTGGTCCCGACGCTACCGCTGGTGACCAAACCATCCGAAACCGATCCTTTCCGCTCACAGGCCGTGGTCGCGCCGTCGGCCGGCCGAGAGGGCCACCGCGTTGGCGGCCACGATCACGGCGATGGCCAGCCAGTCGAGGGGCGCGAGGTGCTGGTCGAGGACGACGACACCCACCAGGGCGGCGAGGACCGGGTTGACGCTCATGAAGACGCCGAAGAACTGGGCGGGCACCCGGCGCAGGCTGAGCAGGTCGACGAGGAACGGTACGGCGGAGGACAGGACGCCGGCGGTGACGGCGTACAGGAGAGCCGTCGGGCTCGGCGGGTGGTGCCAGAGGACGACGAGGCCGATCGGGACGTAGGCCAGACCGGAGACGGCGGCTGCGGCACCGACGCCCTGTACGCCGGGGAGCTCGCGGCCGATGCGGCGGTTGAGCAGGATGTACGACGCCCAGCACAGAGCCGCCAGCAGGCCGAGACCGATCCCCAGGTAGTCGGTCGTGGCTTGTGGTCGGGTCAGCAACATCACTGCGGGTGCGACTGCGAGCGCACACACGAGGTCGATCAGCCGTCGGGAGCCCAGCAGTGCCACCGCCAGCGGCCCGAGGAACTCCAGAGTCACCGCGAGTCCGAGCCCGATGCGGTCGATGGACGTGTAGAGCGACAGGTTCATCACCGCGAACACTGCGGCGAGCCCCAGCACCAGCCTCCATTGCCGGGCCGTCAGCGCTCGCAGCCGCGGCCGCCCCACCGCGACCAGGACGACCCCGGCCACCCACTGCCGAACAGCCACCACGCCCACCGGCCCCACGACCGGGAAAGCAAGGGCGCCCACCGACGCCCCCACCTGCGTGGACAACCCACTCCCCAACATCATCAGCACACCCGTCAGCCGGTTGTCGGTCGCCGGGACAGCAGGCTGCGGGGTGAGTTCCAGCGAGGTGGTCATGAAGCGAGCGTGCGGTGACTGACCACTCAGGCAAAATGCACGAGTGCGGGCATCTATACGCTGGGCGCATGGCTCGGATCGAGTTGTGGCAGTTGCGGTGTCTGGTCGGGGTGGTGGAGACCGGGACGTTCACGGATGCGGCGATCGAGTTGGGGGTTTCGCAGGCCGCGGTCTCGCGGAATGTGATCGCGCTGGAGCGGGCGCTCGGGGTTCGGCTGCTGCATCGGACGAGTCGATCGGTCGCACCGACGAGCGCCGGGGCGCAGGTGCTCAGGAGGGCTCGGCAGGTGCTGGCCGAGGTGGACGAGTTGGTGCGCGAGGCAACGAGCGGGCACACCCGGCTGCGGATCGGGCACGCGTGGTCGGCGATGGGCCGGCACACGCGAGAGTTTCAGCGAAGGTGGGCCGCCGAGCACCCGGACGTGGAGCTGCAGTTCGTCCGTACCAACACAGCGACCGGCGGACTCGCCGAAGGCCTCTGCGACCTGGCCGTCGTCCGCACCCAGGTCGACCGCCGGTTCGCGCACGCGACCGTCGCCAGCGAACGCAGGTACTGCGCCCTGGCCGCGGACGACCCGCTCGCGCAGAAGCGAACCCTGACCCTGGACCAACTGAAGGACCGCACCCTCGCGATCGACCGCCGAACCGGCAGCACCACCGCCGACCTCTGGCCGGAGGACGCCCGCCCGAAGCTCGAGTACACGCACGACGTCGACGACTGGCTCGCCGCGATCGCCGGCGGACGGTGCGTCGGCCTCACACCGCACGCGACCGTCACGCAGTACCGCCGCGACGGCGTGGTCTACCGCCCGGTCCGGGACGCACCCCCGGTCGACGTCCAGCTCATCTGGCACCGCGAGGACCCACATCCGGCCACCCGAGCGGCGGTGACGCTACTCACCGACCTGTACGAGCGCGACTAGCCGAACAGCACCAGCAATTGCCGGCGGTCACGCGCCAGCCACAGCACGTTCCGCAGCTCGTCGACCGTGCCGACCGGCCAGCGGTCGGCGATCCGCCGTACGCCGGGATCCTTGATCGCGGCCAGCAGCGCCCCGGGGAAATCACCCCAGACCACCTTGAACGGCCGGCCACACATCCGCTCGATGCCGATCGTCACCGGCTCGGTGATCTCCAGCCGGTTGTGGAGCTTCGCCACCCCGGTGTACGCCGCCATCAACGCTTCCTCGCGTTCCTGCCACGACTGGGTGCGCAGCACCTTCGCGAACAGTGGCGACAGCTCATCGGCGCACGACAGCCGGGAGAAGGCCGTCCCGAACCATTTCGAGTACGGCGCGTACTGCCGCTCCATCAGGAAGCACAGTTGCATCAGGTCGTGCACCAGCCGCGACCCGATCAGCGCCGACCCGAGCTCGTCCCCCACGAATCCGGCGCGCCCGGTCAGGTTCATCTCCGGATGCACCCGCCACCAGGCACCGATCTGCAGGTAGCGCCAGACGTCGTCGGGATAATAGGCCAGTTGATCGCGCACGGCCTGCAGCCCGAGTTCGTCGTGGAAGATCGCCCCCGCGGTCATCATCCGCAGGTTCCGCTCCGGAAACGTGAGCCAGTCCGGCGCGGTCAACTCGTCGGCGGGATCCCAGCCGAGCTGATCGCGGAAGTAGGACCTGACGGTATGCACCTCGACCAGGGCCGGACGCCCCGCGAACCGCTCCGGGGCCTCCGGCCGCAACCCGGCATGCTCATCGGCGACGAACAGCAGGACGCGCGGCTCACAGTTGTGGTCCGTGGACATCTCGTCGTCGAACCCCAGCACCTCCGAGCCGCGCCCGAGCAGCGCGGCGCTGTGCGGCACCCGGAGCCCGGGCGCCACCTCCTCCCGGTAGAACCGCCGGCACAACTCCAACCCAGGAATGTACATACCGACGAAGATCGCACGCCCGCACCGGGAAATTCAATACACAATACACAAATGGCGCGAAATTGATCGCGCCATTGTGCAATTCATATTCTAGCGTAATTCAGGGTATTTCGTCAGTACCCCAGCACCGCCCGGAACGCGTCGTTCGCCCGGTCGGCCGCGTCCTGCAGTGCAGCGGCGGACGGACCGGCGCCGAGGATCTCGCGGGAGCTCGAGGGGACGACGTTGCGCACCGCCGATCCGAAGACGTTGGTCAGCCCCTCGGCCGTCCCGCCCTGGGCGCCGAGCCCGGGGGCGAGCAGCGGGCCGTGGATGTCCAGGTCCTCGTCCGTCGAGGAGATGGTCGCGCCGACCACCGCACCGAAGGACCCGAGGCCGTCGTACTCCGCGTTCAGCGACCGCAGACCGTCCAGTACTGCGCCCGCCACCGTCGGACCGTCGACCGTCCGCGCCGACTGGAACTGCGGTCCCTCCGGGTTCGACGTCAGCGCGAGCACGAACAACCCGGCCCCGGCCGCCCGGGCCTCGTCGATCGCCGGCTGCAGCGACCCGAACCCGAGGTACGGGCTGACCGTCAGCGCGTCGCACGCCAGCGGCCCCTTCTCGGCCAGGTACGCCGACGCGTAGCCGGCCATCGTGGAGCCGATGTCACCGCGCTTCGCGTCGATGATCACCAGCGCCCCGGCGTCCCGCAGCCGGATCGTGGCCTGCTCGAGGACAGCGATCCCGGCCGACCCGAACCGCTCGAAGAACGCCGACTGCGGCTTGAACACCGCGACCCGCTCGGCCAGCGCGTCCACCACGCCGTAGGTGAAGGACGCGAGACCCTCCGCGGTGTCCGGCAGGCCCCATGCGTCCAGCAGGTGGGCGTGCGGGTCGATGCCGACGCACAGCGGACCGCGGGTGTCCATCGCCGCCCGGAGCCGGGCGCCGAAAGGTTCGTTGCTCATGGCAAGCTCCTGTTGATGCGGCGGACCAGGCCGGGTCCGCGGTAGATGAGGCCGGTGTAGAGCTGCACCAGACTGGCGCCGGCGTCGAACAGCCGCGCGGCGTCGGCCGGCTCGAGGACGCCGCCGACACCGATGATCGGCAGCGCTCCCCCGGTCTCGGCGTGGATGTGGGCGACCGTCTTGGCCGCGGTTTCGGTCAACGGCCGGCCGGACAACCCGCCGGTCTCACCGGCCAGCGGATGCGACTCCACCCCGGGACGGCCGATGGTCGTGTTGGTGGCGATGATGCCGGCCACCCCGACGTCGGTGCAGACCTGCAGGAGTTCGTCGATCGCGGACGGGGTCAGGTCGGGCGCGATCTTCACCAGGATCGGCTTTCCGGCCAGACCCGCGACGCTCAGCGAGGCGGCCTCGGCATGCAGAGCCGTCAGCAGCTCCCGCAGGTGTCCCGCGTCCTGCAGCGACCGCAGCCCAGGCGTGTTCGGCGACGAGACGTTGACCGCGAAGTAGTCGCCGTACCGATAGAGCCGTCGCAGTGAGGTCACGTAGTCCTCGACCGCGTCCGCCAGCGGCGTGACCTTCGACTTCCCGATCGAGATGCCTAGCGGGTAGCCGAGGTTGCCGTACGCCGCCAGCCGGGCGGCCAGCGCCGCGCTGCCGAGGTTGTTGAACCCCATCCGGTTGATGACGGCCTCGTGCTCGACCAGCCGGAACAGCCTTGGCTTCTCGTTGCCGGGCTGCGGATGCGCCGTGACGGTGCCGACCTCGACGAAGCCGAAGCCCAGCGCCGGCCAGGCCCGCAAGGCGACCCCGTTCTTGTCCATGCCGGCAGCGAGTCCGACCGGGGACGGGAAGCGGACGCCGAAGACCGTGCGGGGTGAGGCGGCGGCCGCGCCGGCCAGGCGGGCACCGGCCCACCCCGCGCCGGGGATGCGGCCGAGGAGCCGGAGGCCGGCGAGCGTCTGCTCGTGCGCGACCTCCGCGTCTCCGCGACCCAGCCGGTACAGGACCGGCCGCACGACCTTCCTATACACCGCGGATCCTCGACACCCAATCCTGCAGCGACCGGACGCCGATGTCCCCGGCCTGCTGGGCCTCGATCCCTTGGACGGCGGCCGCGAGCCCCTGCACCGTGGTGATGCACGGGATGTTCCGGGCCACGGCCGCACTGCGAATCTCGTACCCGTCCAGTCGCGGCGAACCGCCCTTGGTGATGCCGATCGGGGTGTTGACGATCAGCTGGAGCTCACCGTCCTGGACCATCTGCACGATCGTCGGCTCGCCGTTCGGGCCCGGTCCCTGGCTGCTCTTGCGGACCGTGACCGCGTCGACCCCGTTGCGGCGGAGCACGTCCGCCGTCCCTTCGGTCGCGTAGATCTGGAAGCCCAGGTCGGCCAGCCGCTTCACCGGGAAGATCATGTGCCGCTTGTCCCGGTTCGCGACCGACACGAACACCTTGCCGGCGCCCGGCAGTGGCTGCGACGCCCCGGCCTGCGACTTCGCGAACGCCGTACCGAAGGTGTCGTCGATGCCCATCACCTCGCCGGTCGAGCGCATCTCCGGGCCGAGCACGGTGTCCACCGACCGGCCGTCGACGGTCCGGAACCGGTTGAACGGCATCACGGCTTCCTTCACCGCGATCGGCGTCGAGGTCGGCAGCGTGCCGCCGTCGCCCTCGGCCGGCAGCATGCCCTCGGCCCGCAACTGCGCGATCGTCGACCCGAGCATCACCCGGGCCGCGGCCTTGGCGAGCGGGGTCGCGGTCGCCTTGGAGACGAACGGGACCGTCCGGGAGGCCCGCGGGTTCGCCTCGAGGACGTACAGCACGTCACCGGCGAGCGCGTACTGCACGTTCAGCAGACCGCGGACGCCGACGCCGCGGGCGATCGCCTCGGTCGACCGCCGGATCTTCTCGATGTCCGCGTTGCCGAGCGTGATCGGCGGCAGCGCGCAGGACGAGTCGCCGGAGTGCACGCCGGCCTCCTCGATGTGCTCCATCACGCCGCCGAGGAACAGTTCCTCGCCGTCGAACAGCCCGTCCACGTCGATCTCTACCGCGTCGTCGAGGAACCGGTCGATCAGCACCGGGTGCTCCCACGACCCGAACCCGCCGCTCAGCCGGTCCAGCGCCGCGGTCAGCTCGGCCGAGCTGTAGACGATCTCCATGCCGCGACCGCCGAGCACGTACGACGGCCGGACCAGCACCGGGAAGCCGATCTCCTCGGCCACCCCGTGCGCTTCGCCGGCCGACAGCGCCGTCCCGTGCTTCGGCGCCGGCAGCGACGCGTCCGCGAGCACCTTGCCGAACGCGCCGCGCTCCTCGGCCAGGTGGATCGCCTCGGGTGAGGTGCCGACGATCGGTACGCCGGCGTCCGCGAGCCGCTGGGCCAGCCCGAGCGGGGTCTGGCCACCCAGTTGCACGATCACCCCGGCCACCGGCCCGGCCTGCAGCTCGGCGTACACGATCTCGAGCACGTCCTCGCAGGTGAGCGGCTCGAAGTAGAGCCGGTCGGAGGTGTCGTAGTCGGTCGAGACCGTCTCCGGGTTGCAGTTCACCATGATCGTGCAGTAGCCCGCTTCGCGCAGGGCCATCGACGCGTGCACACAGGAGTAGTCGAACTCGATCCCCTGGCCGATCCGGTTCGGCCCCGACCCCAGGATCAGCACGGCCGGCGTCTCCCGCGGCGCGACCTCGGTCTCCTCGTCGTACGACGAGTAGTGGTACGGCGTCTCGGCCGCGAACTCGGCCGCACAGGTGTCGACCGTCTTGTAGACCGGCCGGATCCCGAGCGCCTGCCTGACCCCACGGACGACGTCCTCGGTCAGCCCGCGGATCTCGGCCAGCTGCAGGTCGGAGAACCCGTGCCGCTTGGCCAGCCGGATCACCTCGGGCGTCAGCCGGGGCGCGGCCGCGACCTGCAGCGCGGTCTCGTGGATCAGGTAGAGCTGGTCGACGAACCACGGGTCGATGCGGGTGGCGTCGAAGATCTGCTCCGGCGTCGCGCCGGCGCGGATCGCGTCCATGACGGTCCGGAGCCGGCCGTCGTGCGGCGTCTTGATTGCCTCCAGCAACGGCTCCAGCTCGGTGGCCGGCTGGCCGGCCCAGGAGAACCTGGCCTCCGGCTTCTCCAGCGACCGCAGCGCCTTCTGCAGCGCCTCGGTGTAGTTGCGGCCGATCGCCATCGCCTCGCCGACGCTCTTCATGTGCGTGGTCAGGGTGGCGTCCGCGGCCGGGAACTTCTCGAACGCGAACCGCGGCACCTTCACCACCACGTAGTCCAGCGTCGGCTCGAAGCTGGCCGGCGTCTGCCGGGTGATGTCGTTCGGGATCTCGTCCAGCGTGTAGCCGATGGCCACCTTCGCCGCGATCTTCGCGATCGGGAACCCGGTCGCCTTCGACGCCAGCGCGGACGAGCGGGACACCCGCGGGTTCATCTCGATCACGATCAGCCGGCCGTCGGCCGGGTCGACCGCGAACTGGATGTTGCAGCCGCCGGTGTCCACGCCGACCTCGCGGATGATGCCGATGGCAAGGTCCCGCATGACCTGGTACTCACGGTCGGTCAGCGTCATCGCGGGCGCGACCGTGACCGAGTCGCCGGTGTGCACGCCCATCGGGTCGACGTTCTCGATCGAGCAGATGATCACGACGTTGTCCGCCTTGTCGCGCATCACCTCCAGCTCGTACTCCTTCCACCCGAGGATCGACTCCTCGATCAGCACCTCGGTGGTCGGGCTGGCGTGCAGGCCGGCGCCGGCGATCCGGCGCAGGTCGGCCTCGTCGTACGCCATCCCGGAGCCGACGCCGCCCATCGTGAACGACGGCCGGACGACCAACGGGTAGCCGAGCTGCTCGGCGGCGCCCATCACGTCGTCCAGCGAGTGGCAGATCACCGACCGGGCCACCGACGCGCCCAGCTTCTCGACGATGTGCTTGAACGACTCCCGGTTCTCGCCCCGCTGGATCGCGTCGACGGACGCGCCGATCAGCTCGACGCCGTACTTCTCCAGGACGCCGTTGTCGTGCAGGGCGATCGCCGCGTTCAGCGCGGTCTGGCCGCCCAGGGTGGCCAGCAGCGCGTTCGGGCGCTCCTTCTCGATCACCTTCTCGACGTACTCCGGAGTGATCGGCTCCACGTAGGTGGCGTCGGCGAACTCCGGGTCGGTCATGATCGTGGCCGGGTTGGAGTTCACCAGGACGACCCGGAAGCCCTCCTCCTTGAGCACCCGGCACGCCTGCGTGCCGGAGTAGTCGAACTCGCAGGCCTGACCGATCACGATCGGGCCGGAGCCGATCACCAGGACCGACTCGATGTCTGTACGACGTGGCATCAGGCCCGCCCCTCCATCAGTTCGACGAACCGGTCGAACAGGTACGCCGAGTCGTGCGGACCGGCCGCCGCCTCGGGGTGGTACTGGACCGAGAACGCCAGCACCCTGCCGTCCCGGCCCGTCAGTCGGAGCCCCTCGACCACGTTGTCGTTCAGGGACACATGGCTGACCTCGGCCAGTCCGTATGGCGTCTCGACCGTCTCCTCGATCGGCGCGTCCACCGCGAACCCGTGGTTCTGCGCGGTGATCTCCACCTTGCCGGTCGCCCGGTCGAGCACCGGCTGATTGATGCCACGGTGTCCGTACTTCAGCTTGAAGGTGCCGAGGCCGAGCGCCCGGCCGAACACCTGGTTGCCGAAGCAGATCCCGAAGTACGGCTTGTTCTGCTCCAGGAGCTGCTTGAGCAGCGTGGTCGGGTGCTCGGTGGTCTCCGGGTCGCCCGGGCCGTTGCTCATGAAGATGCCGTCCGGGTTGACCGCGAGCACCTCGTCCAGCGACGCGGTGGCCGGCAGCACGTGCACCTCGATGCCGCGCTCGGCCATCCGCTTCGGCGTCATCGACTTGATCCCGAGGTCGAGCGCGACCACGGTGAACCGCTTCTCGCCCTCCGCGGGCACGACGTACGGCTCGAAGGTGGTCACCTCCGACGCCAGGTCCGCCCCGACCATCGGGGGCTGCTGCAGGACCTTGTCGAGCAGGGCGGCCGGGTCGAGGATCTCGGTGGAGATCCCGGCCCGCATCGCGCCGCGCTCGCGCAGGTGCCGGGTGAGCGCCCGGGTGTCGATCCCGGAGATCCCGACGATCCCCTGGGCCTTCAGCTGGTCGTGGAGGGACCTCCGGGACCGCCAGTTCGACGGCACCCGGGCCGGGTCGCGGACGACGTACCCGGAGACCCAGATCTTCTGCGACTCGTCGTCCTCGTCGTTGACGCCGGTGTTGCCGATGTGCGGCGCGGTCTGGGTGACGATCTGCCGGTGGTACGACGGGTCGGTCAGCGTCTCCTGGTAGCCGGTCATCCCGGTGGTGAACACCGCCTCGCCGTACGTCTCGCCGGTCGCCCCGTACGACGTACCGGCGAAGCTCCGGCCGTCCTCCAGGACGAGCAGCGCCGGCTGGTGGGCAGGCTGGCTCATGTCTCCTCGGCTCCGATCAGGGTCGAGATGGATTCGGTCAAGGGGGCGGTGTCGGCCTTGCGGCGCGGGCGGAACCCGGTGTCGAGCGCGCGGCCGTCGTGGGTCCAGGTGACCACCACCAGGCCGGACTTCTCCGCGGTCACCTTGCCGGCGATCCCGCGGTCGGTCCGGACGCCGATCAGGTGGCCGGCGGGGATGAACACGTCCGCCGCGCCCTGCCGGTGGAAGATCAGGCCGGCCTCGCTGACGGCCAGGTCCGCGGTACTGCGGACGCCCAGTTCGTGCACGGCGATCCGGTCCATCCAGTCGCCGGCCGAGGTGGTGGCGACGTACACGCCCTCCACTCCCCGGCTCTTGTCGTCCGCGGGCACCTCCGGAAGAGGCGCCAGGTCGACCTGGCGGGCCTGGCGGTTCCGCCAGCCGCGGTACATGCCGTAGTAGGCCACGGCGATCACCAGCAGCGTGCCGACGACGCCCAGGAAGGCTTTCACCGGGACAGCGCTCCGTCCAGGACGGTCGGCGTACCGCGCAGGAAGGTCGCGACCACCTTGCCCGGCAGCGTCATCCCGTCGAACGGCGTGTTCCGCGACAGCGACGCCGACTCCGACGGTACGACGGTCCGCTCGGCCGCCGGGTCGACCAGGACGACGTTCGCCGGCGCACCCGCCTCCAGCGGCCGGCCATGACCACTGCCACCGTCGCCGGCCTGACCGATCGCGGCCGGCCGGTAGCTCATCCGGTCGGCCAGGTCCGCCCAGGTCATCAGCTTGGTGTCGATCATCGCATGCTGGACCACGCTCAGCGCGGTCTCCAGGCCGAGCATGCCGAACGCGGCCGCGCTCCACTCGCAGTCCTTGTCCTCGACCGGGTGCGGCGCGTGGTCGGTGGCGACGATGTCGATCGTGCCGTCGGCCAGGCCTTCGCGGACCGCCTCGACGTCCTCCTTGGTTCGCAGCGGCGGGTTCACCTTGAAGACCGGGTTGTAGGAGGCGGCCAGGTCCTCGGTCAGCAGCAGGTGGTGCGGGGTCACCTCGGCGGTCACCTCGTACCCGCGCTTCTTGGCCGCGCGGACGATCTCCACCGAGCCCTTGGTGGACAGGTGGCAGATGTGCAGCTTCGAGCCGACGTGCGCGTTCAGCAGGATGTCGCGGGCGATGATCGCCTCCTCCGCGACCGCCGGCCAGCCGGTCAGCCCGAGGACGCCGGACAGCGCGCCCTCGTTCATCTGCGCGCCCTGGGTCAGCCGCGGCTCCTGCGCGTGCTGGGCGATCGTGCCGCCGAAGGCCTTCACGTACTCGAGGGCGCGGCGCATCAGGGCGGCGTCCCAGACGCAGTCGCCGTCGTCGGAGAACACCCGGACGCGGGCCGCCGAGTCCGCCATCGCGCCCAGCTCGGCGAGCTGCGTGCCCTTCCGGCCGACCGTGACCGCGCCGATCGGGTACACGTCGGCGTACCCGCTCTCACGGCCGAGGCGCCAGACCTGCTCGACCACGCCGGCGGTGTCGGCGACCGGGTCGGTGTTGGCCATCGCGAACACCGCGGTGAACCCGCCCAGCGCGGCCGCCCGGGTCCCGGTGAGGACGGTCTCCGCGTCCTCGCGGCCCGGCTCACGCAGGTGGGTGTGCAGGTCCACCAGGCCCGGCAGCGCGACCAGGCCCGTGGCGTCGATCGTCGTCGTACCCGCGGGCGCGGTGAGATTGGCGCCGACGGCAACGATCTCGCCGTCGTCGATCAGCAGGTCCGCCACCTCACCGCCGACGATGCTCGCTCCGGTGATCAGGTACGCGGTCATGCCTTGGACTCCTCTTCGTTGCTTCCGGACAGCAGTAGGTACAGGACGGCCATGCGGATGGCGACGCCGTTGGTGACCTGCTCGACGATCACCGAGCGGGTGGAGTCGGCGACCTCGGCGCTGATCTCCATGCCGCGGTTCATCGGGCCGGGGTGCAGCACGATCGCCTCGTCCGGCAGCTGCGCCATCCGGTGCACGTCGAGGCCGTAGCGGCGGGTGTACTCCCGGGCGCTCGGGAAGTAGGCGTCGTTCATCCGCTCGCGCTGGACCCGCAGCATCATCACCGCGTCGCTCTTCGGCAGTGTTGCGTCCAGGTCGTACGACGTGACGCACGGCCAGCTGCGCATGTCGACCGGGAGCAGGGTCGGCGGCGCGACCACGGTCACCTCGGCGCCGAGCGTGGACAGCAGCAGCACGTTCGACCGGGCGACTCGCGAGTGCAGCACGTCGCCGACGATGGTGATCCGGCGGCCCTCCAGCGAGCCGAGGTGGCGGCGCATCGTGAACGCGTCGAGCAGCGCCTGGGTCGGGTGCTCGTGGGTGCCGTCGCCGGCGTTCACCACCGCCCCGGTCATCCAGCCCGAGGTGGCCAGCAGGTGCGGCGCGCCGGACGAGCCGTGCCGGCAGACGACGCCGTCGGCGCCCATCGCCTGCAGCGTCAGCGCGGTGTCCTTCAGGCTCTCGCCCTTGCTCACGCTCGAACCCTTGGCGGAGAAGTTGATCACGTCCGCGGACAGCCGCTTGGCCGCCGCCTCGAACGAGATCCGGGTCCGGGTCGAGTCCTCGAAGAACAGGTTGACCACCGTCCGGCCGCGCAGGGCGGGCAGCTTCTTGATCGGGCGGTCGGCCAGCGACCGCATCTCCTCGGCTGTGTCGAGGATCAGGTTCGCCTCGTCCCGGGACAGGTCGCCCGCGCTCAGCAGGTGCCTCATCACGCCTTCACCCCCGTCGTGGTCTGGTCGGCGATCAGGACGGCGTCGGCGCCGTCGTACTCGGTCAGGTGGACGGTGACCCGCTCGACCAGCGAGGTGGGCAGGTTCTTGCCCACGTAGTCGGCGCGGATCGGCAGCTCGCGGTGGCCGCGGTCGACCAGGACCGCGAGCTGGACCGCCCGCGGCCGGCCGATGTCGCCGATCGCGTCCAGCGCGGCCCGGATGGTCCGGCCGGAGAACAGCACGTCGTCGACCAGGACGACGACCTTGCCGTCGATCCCGCCGGCCGGGATGTCGGTGTGCTCCAGGCCGCGGGGTGGTTTGAGACCGATGTCGTCGCGGTACATCGTCACGTCGAGTGACCCTGTCGGCACGCTCTGCCCCTCGACGGCCGCGATCCGGCCGGAGATCCGGGCGGCCAGGCCGACGCCGCGGGTCGGAATGCCGAGGAGTACGACGGGGTCGGCGCCGCGGTTGCGCTCGAGGATCTCGTGCGCGATCCGGGTCAGTGCCCGGGATATGTCGGAAGCGTCCAGCACGGTGCGGGTACTGCGCTGCGGGGCAGCGCTCTGGCTCGCACTTCGGGCAGGATTCATCGCCACCGTTCCTCCTTTCCCGCCTCTCGGGACGGGTCTTTAAAGGACGTTCGGACCGCTTGACATGGTATCGGAAGTGACACGCCGTCTTGACGCTGGCCTCGCACCCGGAATATTGTTACTCTGTGTAACCGAGGGGGGTTTCACCAGGCCGACCCGTTCCGGCGGGCCGGACACAACGAAACTAGTCGGAGGGAAGAACCAGCGTGCCTAGCGAATACGCGAAGACACTGGGTGGCAAGTTGCGCGCCATCCGCCAGCAGCAAGGGCTGTCGCTGCACGGCGTGGAAGAGAAGTCCAAGGGTCGCTGGAAGGCGGTCGTCGTCGGCTCGTACGAGCGCGGCGATCGAGCCGTCACGGTCCAGAAGCTCGCGGAGCTCGCCGATTTCTACGGCGTGCCGATCCGTGAGCTGCTGCCCGGTTCCGCCAGCGCGGCCGCCGCGGCTGCCGCTCCGCCCCGGTTGATCCTCGACCTGGAGGCCCTGCAACACCTCGACGCGAGCGAGGCCGGTCCGCTGACGCGGTACGCGGCCACGATCCAGGCTCAGCGAGGTGACTACAACGGCAAGGTGCTGTCGATCCGGCAGGACGACATGCGGACCCTGGCCGTGATCTACGACGAGTCGCCGACGACTCTGACCGAGCGCTTCATCTCCTGGGGCGTGCTGAACCCGGAGGCCAAGGGCGACGTCGAGGAGTCCGAGGCAGCCGGCGCCTGATCAGAAGGCAGCAGAGACGGTCGGGGCTCGTAGCAGCTGGCCCGCGGCCGCCCGCCTTCTCCCTCGGGCACCAACCGCAGTACCGGAAGGACCTCGCAGTACCGGTAACACTCGCAGGACTCGCGGCGGGCACCACCTCACCCGCTGCACCGAAGGCCGGGGCCGTTCCCCCCGCGCCACACCACGGGGACGCAGAGCCGGCCCGGGACCGTACCGAGACGGTCACCGGGCCCCGACTTCAGGACTCCGAGAGGGCTCGCCCCCCTCGCTCCTCAGCGCTTCAGACGCCGAGGGTGGGCTTGAGCTGCAGCAGTCTGGCCAGCAGCCCGTTCACGAACGCCGGCGACTCGTCGGTGGACAGGTCCCGCGCTAGCGCGACCGCCTCGCTGACCGCCACCACGTCCGGCACCTGGTCGTCGAAGAGCAGCTCGTAGCTCCCGAGCCGCAGGATGTTGCGGTCGACGGCCGGCATCCGGTCGAGCGACCAGCCGACCGAGTGGGTCGCCAGCAGGTCGTCGATCACCTCGATGTGTTTCGCGACACCCTCGACCAGCGCCACGGTGAACTCGTTCACCGGCGGGTCGTTGTCGGCCACCCGGTCGGCCAGGGTGCCGCCGACCGGCAGTCCCCTGACCTCGGACTCGTACAGCACGTCGAGGGCGCGCTTGCGGGCCTTACTGCGGGCAGACATGTTCTGTTGTCAGCTCTCTCAAGCCTCAGGAGGTGACGCGGCCGAGGTAGTCACCCGTGCGGGTGTCGACCTTGACCTTCTCGCCCGTGGTCAGGAACAGCGGGACCTGGATGGTGTAGCCGGTCTCCAGCTTGGCCGGCTTGGTGCCGCCGGTGGACCGGTCGCCCTGCAGGCCGGGCTCGGTGTACTCCACCACGAGCTCGACCGAGGCCGGGAGCTCGACGTACAGCGGGAGGTCGTCGTGCACCGCGACGATGGCGTCCTGGTTCTCCAGCAGGAAGTGCGCGGCGTCGCCGACGGTCTCGGGCTGGATCTGCAGCTGGTCGTAGGTCGACTTGTCCATGAAGACGTACGACGTGCCGTCGTTGTAGAGGTAGGTCATGTCGCGCTTGTCGACGGTCGCGACCTCGACCTTGACGTCCGCGTTGAAGGTCTTGTCGACCACCTTGCCGGACAGCACGTTCTTCAGCTTCGTCCGGACGACGGCGCCGCCCTTGCCGGGCTTGTGGTGCTGGAACCAGACGACGGACCACAGCTGCCCGTCCAGGTCGAGCACCATGCCGTTCTTGAGGTCGTTCGTCGTTGCCACGCGGATATGCCCTTCGAATTCGATCAGCGGTAACACCGGATTGTAGCGGTCACCTGCCCGTTCCTCCGATTCCGCGCCCGCGGGCGGACCCGGCCGGGGCTTACGCTGGCAGTCCCTGAGGACGACTGCGACGGAGGCGGCCGGTGTTGGAGTTCGCGATCTTCATCATCGTCATGATCGTGGTCAGCGTGGTCGGCAAGGCCAAGCAGCAGGCCGCGAAGTCCGACGGCCGGCCGAACCCGCGGGTGCAGAAGCTGATCGAGCGGATCCAGGCCCAGCAGGGCGGCAACCTGCCGGTGCAGTTCCAGGGACAGTTCACCCAGCCCACCGGCGGTCCGGTCCCGCCCGCGCAGTTCCAGCCGCTCCCCCAGCACCAGCACCAACCCCAGCCACATCCTCACCACCAGGCGCAGCCTCAGCATCACCTGCAGTACCAGCCGCCTCCGCAGTACCAGGCGCCGGCGCAGTGGTTGCCGTCGTACGGGCCGCCGCCGGGGCACCGCCCACCGCAGCAGCACCTGCCGACGCCCCGGAAGGACACCGACGCCCGGGTCCGCGAGTTGATGGACGCCGGCAACGAGGTGGCCGCGATCCGGCTGCTGTGCGACGAGCAGGACATGGGCATCCTCGAGGCCCAGGAGCACGCCCGCGCCCTGCTCGCGCCGGCGGGCGGGACCCCTGCTCCGGCCCGGCCGACGACACCGCGCGCACCGGCTCCGGAAGAGCAGAAGGAGCCCGAGGAACGGTACGTCGGCTCGGCCGCGTTCGCGGAGTCGATCTTCGACCTGGACCGCGAGGAGGACACCTGGGCCAGCGGCTGGGTGGACACCCCGGAGCCCGAGGACCGCTCGGACATCGACGAGCTCTGGCAGACGGTCCGGAACCCGCCACGCCCCGGCGCTACTCCGCCCAGCTGACCACCAGGCACCCGTGCCGCCGCGCGATCCTGAACCCGGCCGGTACGTCGCCACCCGCGGGCCACAGCTGGAACGACGGCCCCGGCCCGTGCCGGTGATGCGCGTCCCACCACCGCAACTGGTCGATCAGCCGCGCCATCAACTCGCCGGCGTCCGGCCCGTGCCCCTGGACGCCGAGCTCCACGAACGACGCCGGCCTGCGCCGCGCCGGACACGACGTCACATACGCCACGCTGTCCGCGGTCACCGCCGCCGCGGCACCCCACCGCGGCGTCGGCGCGACGGCCTGCACGGACCGGTCCGCGCCGAGGATGCAGAAGCCGGGCAGGGTCGCCGCCAGCCAGAGGTTGAGGTCGGCCAGCGGCTCCTCCCGGTTCATCACCATCCCGGACCACGCCTGTAGGTGCGGTTGCTGGAGCAGCCCGTCGTACGGATGGGCCTCGATCTCCTGGTCCTCGTCGAAGCTGACGAACACGTGGTCCCCCGCGATCGGCACCAGTCGCTCGTAGTTCGCCCCGGCGCCCTGCATGCAGACGAAGCCGCAGATCGTCGCCGACCGGCTCTCCAGGTGGTCGCCGACCCGGTCGAACCCGATCGACCGCGTCTGTCCCCGCAGCCGCAGCGGTACGACGATCCGCCCGCCGGGCCGGAGCTGGTCGATCCAGGCCGGTGGCACGTCCCACGCCGTCACGGTCACCACGATCCGGTCGTACGGCGCGTCCTCCGGTACGCCGAACTCCCCGTCCGCCCGGACGACCCGGACGTCACCGTACCCGGCCGTGGTCAGCAACTCCCGGGCCCGGTCGGTGACCTCGGGATCGATGTCGACCGTGGTCACGGCGCCGGCCGGGCCGGTCAGCTCGCGCAGGAGGGCTGCGTTGTAGCCGCCGGAGCCGATCTCGAGGACGCGATCGCCGGGCCGGACGCCGGCCTGGCCGAGCATCAGCGCGACGATGCTCGGCTGGGACACCGAGCTGATCGCGACCCCGGCCTCGTTCCGCTTCATCAGCACGACGTCGTCGGCGTACGCCCGGTCGAGGGGCGCGTGCGGGACGAACAGGTGCCGCGGCACGGTCCCGAACGCGGCGGCCACCCGCTCGTCCCGGATCGAGCCCTCGGCCACCAGCCGCCGGGTGAGCGCCGCACGCAACGCCTCCGCCCGGCGCACGTCGTCCGCACTCATCTCGGTCCCCTCGTTCTGGGACTCAGGACACTAGATCAAGCCCTCGCGTAGAGCGTAGGCGACGGCGTGTGAGCGGTTGCGCAGCTGGAGACGGCTGGTGACGTCGTGCAGGACGTTCTTGACCGTGCGCTCCGAGTAGGACAGCTCGCGGGCGATCTCCTGGGTGTCCTTGCCGTCAGCAACCAGGCGCAGGACCTGGGTCTCGCGGTCGGACAGGCCGGTGTGGGACAGCCCGCGCGGCTGCAGCACGTGCCGCTGCATCCGGGAGACCTGGCCTAGCAGGCGGCCGAGGAGGTCCGGCGGCAGGGTGCCGTCACCCGCGGCCGCGGTCCGGACGAGGTGCACGATGCGGTCTGCGGTCGCCTCGGTCCGCCTGAGTACGCCGGACACCCCGAGCTCGACCGCGGTCATCAGCGCCTCGTCGTCGAACCTGCCGCCGATCAGCACGGTCCGCCGACACCCGCGCTGCGACGCCGACCGGAGTACCTCGACGGCCGCGGCGTCCAGCGAGTCGACCGCGATCAAGGCGACCGTCGGCGGGGCGGTGCGCTGGTCGGTCGTCCGGGCGTGCAGCGCGGCCAGGTCGGCGTCGGAGAGCAGAGCGACCTCCGGCCGGGGACGGAGCGAGTGCACGAGCCCGAACTGCGACAGCGGATCGAAAGCCTTCACCCAGACCGGAATGCGTTGTGTCGTCAGTTGTGTCGTCATCGTGCCACTCCCCCAGAGCATCTGTGCCAGACCTGAACGTGCTCACTGGCTAGATGCCCGAAAGGGCAGTTTGGTTGCCTCGCGCTTGGTCTCGGTTCGGCAGCGTCAGTCCGGGAGGGCGGTGAGGGCGCGCAGGGCGAGGCGGTAGGAGTCGACGCCGAAGCCGGCGATGGTCCCGGTGGCCACCCCGGCCACGACGCTGGTGTGCCGGAACTCCTCGCGGGTGGCCGGGTTGGTCAGGTGGATCTCGATCAGCGGCGCGGTCCGCTGGGCGCAGGCGTCGCGCAGCGAGTACGAGTAGTGCGTGAAGGCGGCCGGGTTCAGTACGACGGGGAGCCTGCCGTCGGCCGCCTCGTGCAGCCAGCCGACCAGCTCGGCCTCGTCGTCGGTCTGCCGGACCTCGACGTCGAGACCGAGCTCGGCACCGGTCTTCTCGCACTCCGCGACCAGGTCGGCGAACGTCGTCGTACCGTACTTTTCCGGCTCCCGGGAGCCCAGACGGCCGAGATTCGGCCCGTTCAGCACCAGCACGCGTCGCCCAGTCACATCAGTCACAGCCCAACCCTAGGGCCTCACGTCCAGGGAGCGCCCGGGCCGCCCATCCGCTGGGCGTACTCCGAGCCGCGCGCCAGCTCACCCCGGCGGACCGACTTGTCGGTGAAGGCCGAGGCGTAAATCGCGGCTGCGAGCTCCAGCGTGTCGCGAGCTTCGGCGAGCGGGACCGGCCCGGGTTCGCCGGCCGCGAGCGCGTCGAGTACGGCGGCCAGCTGGGCGGAATGCCCGCTCGGGACCTCGGGCAGGCCGTTCGCCCACGCCGAGGCCACGGTCTCCTGGGACGGCCTTGGGGTGACCGTCCAGTCCTCGTTCTTGTAGCCGTAGAGGTGCTCGAGCTCGATGGTCGCGTTCTCATAGTCGAACCGCAGCTGCGAGGTCTGCCGCGGCGAGACCAGCGAGTTGACGACCGATGCCACCGCGCCGTTCTCGAAGGTCACTAGCGCCATCGAGACGTCCTCGGTCTTGGTCGGCCGGGCCTGCCGGGCCGCGACCGCGGTCACCTTCTCCCACGGGCCCAGGATCGACAGCAGCAGGTCGAACTGGTGGATCCCGTGCCCCATCGTCGGTCCGCCGCCCTCGACCTCGAACGTGCCGCGCCACGGCATCGCGAAGTACTCGTCGTCCCGGTACCACGTGGTGTTGCACAGGGCAACCAACGGCCGACCGAGGACGCCGTTCGCGGCCAGCTCGCGCAGCCGCACGGCACCGGAGCCGAAGCGGTGCTGGAACACACAGACGACTTGCGCCGAGGAGGCACGCTCCGCGTCGAGCAGCGAGTCCAGCTCGTCCAGGGACAGGGTCGGTGGCTTCTCGACCAGCACGTTGACGTTCGCGGCCAGGCACTCGGCGGCCAGCGGTACGTGCGTGTTGGGCGGCGTACACAGGTGGACGAGGTCGAGGTCACCGGCCGCGAGCAGGTCGGTCAGACTCGGGTAGACGGCGGGGATGTCCCACTTGGCCGCGAACGCGTCCGCCCGGTCGACGTCGACGTCCACCGCCCCGACGAGGTCGGCGCGGTCCGCGCACGCCTGGACGGCCTTGGCGTGGGCGTTGGCGATCCCGCCGGTTCCGACGATCGCGATCCGGTACTTGCTGTCAGACATGCAGGCCCTTTCGATGGAAAGCCCTTTCCCAGCCACCCTCCGGGACGAGGCCTGCACAGCGCAAGAGGCAGTCCGCTCTCTGACCACATCCGGCCACCCGACGCGACCTCCGTGCGCCGGCGAGCTGTGGTCAGGTGATTTCGGTGTAGGCGGCGATCAGGAGGCTCGGGTCCGGGGCCTCGAAGATGGCCGGCTTGGCCAGTCCGTCCAGGACGACGAAGCGGAGGCGGTCGGCGCGGGTCTTCTTGTCGAGCTTCATCGCGTCCTGCAGGTGCGGCCACGCGTCCGCCCGGTACGTCACCGGCAGCCCGAGGCTCTCCAGTACGGCGCGGTGCCGGTCGGCGGTCGCGTCATCGAGCCGGCCGGCCGCGCGGGCGAGCTCGGCGACGAAGACCATGCCGATGCTGATCGCCGCGCCGTGCCGCCACTTGTACCGCTCGACCCGCTCGATCGCGTGGCCGAGCGTGTGCCCGTAGTTCAGCGCCTCCCGGCCGATCTGGCCGCCGATCGCGGTGGTCCGCTCCCGCAGGTCCGCGCCGACGGTGTCCGCCTTGACCTGGATCGCGCGGGCGATCAGCTCGGCGGTGGCGTCGTACGCCGGACTCGTGGCGCCGGCCGGGTCCTTCTCGACCAGGTCGAGGATCACCGGGTCGGCGATGAAGCCGCACTTCACCACCTCGGCCAGACCGCTGACGTAGTCGTTGCGCGGCAGCGTCTCCAGCGCGGCCAGGTCGCACAGCACGCCGGCCGGCTCCCAGAACGCGCCGACCAGGTTCTTCCCCTCGGCGGTGTTGATCCCGGTCTTCCCGCCGACGGCCGCGTCGACCATGCCGAGCAGCGTGGTCGGGATGTGCACGACCTTCACGCCCCGCAGCCAGGTCGCGGCGACGAACCCGGCCAGGTCGGTCGTCGTCCCGCCGCCGACGCCGACGATCGCGTCCGACCGGGTGAACCCGGCCTGCCCGAGCACCGACCAGCAGTAGGCCAGCACCTCCGCGGTCTTCGCGTCCTCGGCGTCCGGGATCTCGATCGCGTGCGCGGTGTAGCCGCTCGCGGTGAGGTCGTCGCGGATCGCGTCCCCGCTCGTCCGCAGCGCCCGCGGGTGGATCACGGCGACCCGCTGCACCCCGTCGCCCAGCAGCCCCGGCAGCTCCCCGAGCAGGTTGTTGCCGATGACAACGTCGTACGGCGCCGCTGCCGAGACCCTGATCCGCTTCACTTGAGGTGCTCCAGGATCTCGTCGGCGATGTCGGACGGGGTCCGGTCGTCGGTCTGAACGGTCAGCTTGGCCACCTCGGCGTACAGCGGACGGCGGGCTTCCATCAGGTTGCGCAGCTGGGTGCGGACGTTGCCGAGCAGCAGGGGGCGGGCGACGCCGAGGCCGACGCGTTTGGCCGCCTCGCCGAGGGAGACGTCCAGGAAGACCACGTTGTGGCCGGCCAGGTCGGCCCGCGTGTCCGGGTCGAGGATCGCGCCGCCGCCGAGCGAGAGGACTTCGTCCCCGGCCAGCGCGGCCACGATCGCGGCCCGCTCGAGCGCGCGGAAGTGCGGCTCGCCGTGGTCGACGAAGATGTCCGAGATCGGCTTGCCGGCGCCGGCCTCGATGTCGGTGTCGGTGTCGCGGTGGGGCACGCCGAGCCGCTCGGCGAGCAGCGCCGCGATGGTCGACTTCCCCGATCCCGGCGGACCGACGAGCACCACGACCGGGCTCACAGCTCCGCCCACTCCCGCGGCGTGATGGTCGACGGCAGGCTCGCCAGGTACGACTGGTGGTTGCGCGCCGTCTCGGCGACCGAGTCGCCGCCGAACTTCTCCAGCGCGACCTCGGCCAGCACCAGCGCGACCATCGCCTCGGCCACGATCCCCGCGGCCGGTACGGCGCAGACGTCGGACCGCTGGTGATGCGCGGACGCGGCCTCGCCGGTGGTGGTGTCGATCGTCCGCAGCGCCCGCGGGACGGTCGCGATCGGCTTCATCGCGGCCCGCACCCGCAGCGTCTCGCCGGTGCTCATCCCGCCCTCGGTGCCGCCCGAGCGGCCGCCGGTCCGCCGGACCACGCCGTCCTCGGCGACGATCTCGTCGTGCGCCTTCGACCCCGGCGTCCGGGCCAGCTCGAACCCGTCCCCGAGCTCGACCCCCTTGATCGCCTGGATCCCCATCAGCGCGCCGGCCAGTTTCGAGTCCAGCCGCCGGTCCCAGTGCACGTAGCTGCCGAGCCCCGGCGGGAGACCGTCGACGACCACCTCGACCACGCCGCCGAGGGTGTCGCCGGCCTTCTGCGCGGTGTCGATCTCGGCCACCATCGCCTTGCTCGCGTCGGCGTCCAGGCAGCGCACCGGGTCCGCGTCCAGTCTCGCGACGTCGTCGTACGCCGGGATGACGCCGTACGGCGCCTTGACCGTGCCGAGCTCGACCACGTGGCTGACGATCGTCACGCCGTAGGCCTGCCGGAGGAACCGGGCCGCGACCTCGCCGAGGGCGACGCGGGCCGCGGTCTCACGGGCGCTGGCCCGCTCGAGCACTGGGCGAGCCTCGTCGAAGCCGTACTTCTGCATGCCGGCCAGGTCCGCGTGGCCGGGACGCGGACGGGTCAGCGGAGCGTTCCGGGCCAGGTCGGCCAGCGTCACCGGGTCGACCGGGTCCGGTGACATCACCTGCTCCCACTTCGGCCACTCGGTGTTGCCGACCTGGATGGCGACCGGGCTGCCGAGCGAGAGCCCGTGCCGGAACCCGCCGACGAACGTCACCTCGTCGCGCTCGAACTTCATCCGCGCGCCGCGGCCGTACCCGAGCCGACGACGGGCGAGGGCGTCGGCCACGTCATCCGTGGTGACCTGGACGCCTGCGGGAAGACCTTCGAGTACGGCGACGAGCGCTTGTCCGTGCGACTCGCCGGCGGTGAGCCAGCGCAGCATGCCCCGATTCTTCCACGCTGCCCCCACCGCCCCGACCCCGGTCTCATCCCTGGATAGGGTTCCGGACATGGATCGGGTCGCGGAGGAGGCGTGGCGGTCGCGGGTTCGCGGGTGCCTGTTGGGTGGGGCGATCGGGGACGCGCTGGGTGCTCCGGTCGAGTTCGACAGCGCGGGGTCGATCGTTGCCGCGCACCCCGAGGGCCTACGGACGTTCGTCTCCGGCTCGGCCGGCTGGCCGCCCGGCACGATCACCGACGACACCCAGATGACGTTGTTCACGGTGGAGGGACTGATCCGGGCGGGCGTGCGGACCGACCGCGGGATCGGGTTCACGGTGGCCGTCGTCCACCACGCGTACGACCGCTGGCTGGACACGCAGCTCCTGCCGGCGCCGAGTGGTGAGCGCAGCGGCTGGCTCCAGGGCCAGCAGTGGCTCTACGCGCGGCGCGCTCCCGGCAACACCTGCCTGAGCGCGCTGACCGAAGCCCGCGCGGCCTGGACGGACTTCCCGCAGTACGGCGCTCAGGCGAAGAACGACTCGAAGGGGTGCGGCGGCGTGATGCGGGTGGCGCCTTTCGGGTTGCTGCCGACGAGGTGGTCCGAGCGCGACTGGGTGTTCGACTCCGCCGCCCAGGCGGCCGGCTACACCCACGGCCACCCCACCGGCAAGCTCGCCGCCGGTGCGCTGGCCGTGATCGTCCGCGAGATCTGCGACGGAGCCGACCTCGACACCGCCCTCGACGGTGCGGGCGCCGTACTCGCGCAGCGGCCGGACCACGAGGAGACCAGTACGGCGCTCGCGGCCGCACGTCACCTCGCGGCGACCGCGCCCGAGCATGGTCCCGACACGGTGGAGAAGCTCGGTGGCGGGTGGGTCGCCGAGGAGGCGCTGGCCATCGCGGTCTACGCGGCGCTCGTCCACCGCGAGCCGGAGGCGTTCCTGGACGCACTGTCGTTGGCGGTCACGCACTCCGGTGACAGCGACTCCACCGGCGCCATCTGCGGCAACATCCTGGGCGCCCTCCACGGTGAGACGGCGCTGCCACCGGAGCTCGTCTTCACCGTCGAGGGCCGTGCGGTCATTCTCGAGTTGGCGGACGACTTCGCTCTGGAGTTCACCAGACCGGACCGCCTCCACGGCGACTACGGTCCCCACACGGCGTGGAGCCTGGCTCGCTATCCCGGCGCCTGACCTTCGATCGACAGCTTGTGCCGGAAGACGTTCCGCGGGTCCCACTTCGCCTTGACCTGCTGCAGACGCGGGTAGTTGCCGAGGTAGTACAGGTCGTGCCACGGCACGCCTGACTTGTTGTACGCCGGGTCGGCCAGATCCACGTCCGGGTAGTTGATGTACGAGCCCGCGTTGATCGCGTTCGGCACCGGCACCCCACCGGTGTCCTTGTAGATGTCGGCGTACAGCTTGCGCAGCCAGGCCAGGTGGGTCTCGTCCTGGGCCGGGTCGGTCCAGGCGACGGTCGTCACCATCTTGCACATGACGTCGCGCTGCGCGGTCGCGGTCGCGCCGGACGGGACGGTGTTGACCTTGCCGCCGTACGGGACGAACAGGATCGATGCCTCCGGCGCGGTGAGCGAGCCGTCGGTCAGGTAGCGGTGGATCGTCGTCAGCTGGGTGTCGGTGTACCCCTTGCGCAGGTAGCCGGCCTTGTACTTGTTCCGGCTCGCCGACGGGGACTCGGCGATCGAGCGCTCGATCGTCGTCCGCAGGAACGGCCCTTCGCCGACCTCGATCAGCTGCGGCTTCGGGTCGAGTCCCGCGGTCATCGCCGCGTTGAAGTCCTTCAGCAGCCGGGCCGCGTTCGGCGCGCCCGCGTCCAGCTGGGTCGACATCAGGAAGTTCCCGGCCGACGCCGGCGTGATGATCAGCGGGCTGTAGAGGCTGGCGTACGGCGAGTCGGCGGTGTTGTGCCGCTCGTAGAAGTCGAAGAAGTTGCGGACGGCCCGGACGAACTGGGCCTGGTCGAGCGTCTTCCAGTCGTAGACGATCAGGCTGGACAGCAACGCGGCCGGTGCCTTGGGCAACGACTTGGACGGGTCCCGGCCGCTCGCCCCGGCGGACCGCATCAGGTAGCGGGTGACCACGCCGAAGTTGCCGCCGCCACCACCGGTGTGCGCCCACCACAGGTCCTTGTACGCGTTGTCGCGGGTCGCCACCACGGCCTTGGCCCGGCCGCGGGCGTCCACGACCACGACCTCCACGCCGTACAGGTGGTCGACGACCGAGCCGTACTTCCGCGACAGCGGCCCGTACCCGCCACCGCTGAAGTGACCGCCGACGCCGACGCCGAGGCAACCGCCGCCGGGCACGGTCACGCCCCAGCCGTAGAACAGCTCGCGGTAGACGACCTCGAGCGTCGCCCCCGCCCCGATCGAGAAGGCGCGGTAACGGTGGTCGAAGGTGACCTCGTTGTACGTCGACAGGTCGAGCAGCACCTCGACGTCGCTGCTGTCCACGAAGTCCTCGAAGCAGTGGCCGCCGCCGCGGACCGCGATCCGCTTGCCGCTCCGGACGGCCTCCTGCACGGCGTCGACGGCGTCCTCGGTCGACCGGATCACGCGCGCGTAGTCCGGCGTACCGACGAACCGCTGGTTCTGGCCCCGCCGGACCAGGTCCTGGTAGCGCGCGTCGTCCGGCTGGATCCTCTCCCCGCTCCCGACCGCCCCGACCGTCCCGGCCGCGGCCGCCGTACCAGGCATGGCCAGCGCGGCCCCGGCAACCGCCGTCCCGGCCAACAACCCCCGACGACTGACAGACATCAGTTTCCTCCCGAACTCGGTTGCCTCGACCCTAGGCAAGCGGGCCCGCGGCCCACATCAACCATCCGGCTGAGTCGGCGTATCCCCTATCCGGTGTAGAGGCGTTCGAGCGGCGTGGCCAGGGCGACGCCGGCGAGGGCGCCGATGAGCATGTAGGGGCCGAACGGGACCATCTGTTTGCGGGTCATCACCCGGGTGGCGATCAGGATGATGCCGACGACCGCGCCGAGAAAGAAGCCGCCGTACAGGCCGGTGACGAACTCCGCCCAGCCGAGCCAGCCGAGCGCCGTCCCGAGCAGCCCGGACAACCGGACGTCGCCGAAGCCCACGCCGCGCGGGAACACGAACCACAGCACGTAGAACACCGCGAACCCGATCGCCCCGGCGAGCACCGCGCGGCGGAACGACCCCCACTCCCCCGACACCACGGCCGCGCCCAGCAGCGCGAGCCCGATCACCAGGTACGACGGCCAGATGATCGCGGACGGCAGGTACCGCGTCCGCGCGTCGATGTACCCGAGGATCGCGCCGACGACCGCCAGCAGCAGCCAGGCCGCCAGCACGGGTGTCGTGCCGAGCATCCACCCGAGCAGTCCGCCGGAGACAGCGGCGAGCAGGCCGCACCAGGCCGCCGCGCGCGGTCCGGCGAGGTCGGCGTACGGGACCTTGGTCTCACCCTCCTCGAGCGACGGCTCGGGGATCCGCCGCATCAGCCACGGGCCGAGCAGGTACGCCGCCGGACCGCAGAAAGCCACCCCGGCCCCTGCGGCGAGCAACGCGTTGTCAGCCGGCACGATCCAGGAGCCTAGACGATCCCGGGCAGGTTCACGCGCGCCCTGTGGACGACCGGCGGACCAGGATCCGCGCGATCACCGCCGCGCCTCCACCGATCAGCAGAAGACCACCACCCAGTACGCCGATCGTGCTCCAGAAGCCCTCGTTCCGGGTCACGTACTCGATCCGCTGGTACTCGTCGTCGGTCGCCGCCCGCTCGAAGGTGAAGTCGTCGGTGATCCGGGACGGCTCGTCGTAGGTCACCGTGTACGCCGTCAGGTAGTCGGCCGGTGCGGTCAGCGCGTCGTCCCGGACACGACCGGCGTACAGCAACTCCGGCTGCACGTCCGGGTCCGGGAGCTTGGTCGCGTCGACCCGGTGCTCGGCGGCGACGTACACGGTCACCGTCTGGTCGGTGGTCGCGCCCTTGCTCAGCCGCATCGGGTACACGATCCGGTCGGACGCGAACGTCAACCGCAACGGCGGCGTCGCCCCGCTCATGCGCTCGCCGTCCTCCGCCGGCGCGAGCTTCACCGCGACGATCTCCCACTTCTCCGTCAGGTACGGCGTGAGGTTCGCGGCCAGCGTGTCCGGTACGACGTACCCGTTCGTCCGCAGCCAGTCCGTCACGGCGGCACCGCTGCTCCCGTCGAGCCGTGCGACCGAGAACGGGCCGAGCCGCATCTGCTCGCGCACGGTCACGCCCGCGCCGGCCATCGGCGCGCCGGCCGAGTCGCGGCCGCCGCCCATGATCCCGAGGTCCCGGAACGGCCAGTAGGTCTTGCGGACGACGACCTTCGGCCGGGTCAGCCGCTCGAGCCGGCTGAACAGACCGTCCTCGCCGAGTTCCACCTTCGCCGCGGCGGGCACCGGCATGATCCAGGCCGCCTTCTTCGACGAGCCGTTGATCGCCATCGATAACGTGAGCTGCTCGGTGCCGTCGGCGTACCGGACGAGCGCGTTCTCGCCGTACGCCCGGGCACGGGACGCGGCGTCCGGCAGGTAGCCGCCGCACGCGCACGCCCACGCCGGTGTCACCCCGGCCGCGACGAACCCCAGCGCCAGCACCCCTGCGACGACCCGCCAGAACCTCATGGCGGGAGACTAACTAGCTGAGGGTGTACGGCGTCCGGAAGAAGTTGCCGGGATCGTACTTCTGCTTGACCGACCGCAGGCGGTCCAAGCTCGCGCCGTAGTACGTGCTGACCGAGCGGCCGGTCTCGACGTAGTTCACGTAGCCGCCGGCCGAGTACTTCCGGACCGCGCGATGCCCGTTGGTGACGAACGTCTGCGCCACCCGGAGCTGCGCCGACGACGGGTGCGCGGCCAGGCCGGAGTACCACTGGATCACCCCGAGCGCCGACCGCCACGGCCAGGACGCGCCGCCGGCCGGCTGCTTCGCCGCCTGCCCACCGAGCGGGTCGATGATCGCGGACGCCGGCGTCTTCGCCCGCGCCGCCGACTTCACCGCACCGAGCAGCGCGATGATCGTGGCCGCGTCCATCGGGCCTTTCAGTACGTCGGAACCGGCGAGGAACCCGGTCCGCGGGCTGGTCGTCCCGCCACCGAGGTACTCGACCGCCTCCATGTGCGTCTTCACCGTGATCGAGCGCGTCGACGCCCTCGACCCGACGAACGATTCCAGCTGCGCGGCCGCGGCCGCCGCGTCGCCGGTGGTGGAGATGCCGAGCACGTGCACCGACAGCGACCCGTTGCTACGGGCAACGAGGTGCAGGTTGCCCCAGGAGGTGACCGGTGCCGAGCGGGCGAACTGCTGCCAGCCGCGGACGACGGCCGCCGCCTTCGACTCCGGCCAGGTCAGCCGGAAGAAGCCGAGTCTGGTCGCCGGGATGGTCGCGAACCGGAACGAGGTCACAACCCCGAGGTTCCCGCCGCCACTCCCCCGCATCGCCCAGAACAGGTCGGGGTCGACCGTCGTACTGATGGTCCGGGCCACCCCGTCGGCGGTGATCACGCCCATCGAGAGGATCCGGTCGCAGGTCAGCCCGAAGGCGCGGGTGTGGATCCCCAGGCCGCCGCCGAGCGCGAGCCCGGCGACCCCGACGGTCGGGCACGTGCCGGTCGGCAGCGAACGCCCGTACCGGTCCAGGAACGCGTGCACGTCGTACAGCCGGGCGCCGGCGCCGACGGTGAGGACGCCGTTCGCGTAGCTCATCCCGCGGATCGCGCCGAGGTCGACCATCAGGCCGTCGGCGATCGCGGACGCGCCGACGTACGAATGCCCGCCGCTCTTCGGGACCATCACCAGCCGGTTCGCGCGGGCGAAGGTGATCGACCGCTGGACATCGGTCGCGTTCACGGCCTTGACCACGGCGGCCGGCCGGGTCGCGTCCCAGCGCGGGTTGAACAGCTGGTGCGCGGCCGCGTAGCCGGAGGTCGACGGCAGGAACAGACGGCCCTTGAGCGAGCGGGCGAAGCTGTTCCAGTTCGGCGCGGCGGCTGCGGCCGTGGGTCTCGTCGTGCCCGTAGGTTTGGGCGTGGCTGTGGCCGGCTCGGAGTCGGAGCAGCCGGTCAGCGCGACGGCGGCGCCGGCCTTCAGGAACGTACGGCGGTCAAGCTGGCCCACGATCGTCGAGCTCCTCACGCGCGGCGGACCTCATGGCCGCCAGCGGGGCAGGCGACCTACCGGTCATCATCTCCACCTGGAGCGTCGCCTGGTGCACGAGCAGATCAAGGCCGTTCAACAGCTCCGTACCGATCCGGTGGGCCGCGATCGCCAGACCTGTCGGCCACGGGTGGTAGGCCACGTCGAACACGACCGGCGCGACCGCCGCGAAGTGCTCTGCCCACGGATCGACCGCGCCGCCCGGAAGGGTCGAGACACACAGGTCGAAGCCGCCGATCTGCTCGACCTGCGAGAAGTCGGCGACCGACGTCTTCAGGCCCAGCTCGGCCGCCAGATCCAGCAGCCGCTCGGCCCGGGAGACGTCCCGGACGACGAGGGTCACCTCGGTGACCTTCAGCCCGCGCAACGCCGCCAGCGTGGACGCCGCGGTCGCTCCACCGCCCAGGACCACGGCACTGTCGGCCGCAGTGATCCCCCGCTCGGCGAACGCGTTCACCAGCCCGGGTACGTCGGTGTTGTGCGCCGACCGTGTCCCGTCCGGCTCGAACAGCATCGTGTTCGCCGCACCGATCAGCTCCGCGACCGGGTCGACGGTGTCCACCAGGTCGAGCGCGACCCGCTTCAACGGCATCGTCAGCGACAACCCGCGGATGTCGTCCCCGAGCGACGCGACGAAGCCCCGCAGCTCGTCCTCGCCGACCTCGTACACGTCGTACCGCCAGTCGATCCCGAGCGCGGCGTACGCGGCCCGGTGCATCGCCGGCGACAACGAGTGCGTGATCGGGCTACCGAGGACCGCACACCGCATTCAGCACCGGCCCTTGTGCGCCTGGCACCAGGCCTGCAGCTTCTTCACGTTCGCCAGGTGCTGGTCCGACGTACTCGCGAACGCGGTCTCGCCGGTGTCCAGGTTGACCAGGGTGAAGTACAGCCAGTTGCCCTGGACCGGGTTCAGCGCCGCGCGCAGGGTGTCCTTGGTCGGCGAGTTGATCGGCGTCGGCGGCAACCCACGGTTCTTGTAGGTGTTGTACGGCGAGTCCATGTCCCGCTGCTCCTGGGTGGTGAACACCCCGCCGTCCTTGCCGGCCACGTAGTGGATGGTGGAGTCCATCTGCAGCCGCATCCCGACCCGCAGCCGGTTGTAGATCACCCGGGACACCTTGGCGTAGTCCTGCGGCCGGTTCGTCTCCGCGCCGATGATGCTGGCCACGATCACCGCCTGGTACGGGTCCAGCTTCTTCCGCTTCGCGGTCGCCACCAAGTCGAGCGCGGCCGCCTGCCTCGCGTACTGCGCCGTCATCAGCTTGATGATCGTGTACGCCGTCGCGCCCTTCGGCACGTCGTACGTCCCCGGGTACAGGAACCCTTCGGCGTTGTTGTTCGCGTACGACGGCAGGCCGAGCGCGGCCGGCTTGCCCAGTGCGGTCGCGGCGGCCCCGGCCGGCAGCTTCAGCTTCGGCGACTTCTGCAGCGTCTCGCTGACCTCGGCCTTGGTCAGGCCGGCCCGGAACCCGATCCGGGTGACCAGGATCGACTTGCCGGTGTCCAGCATCAGCTCGAGCGCGGCCGCGGCCGACATCTCCTTGCGCAGCGTGTACGTGCCGGCCTGCAACTGACGGGAGCGGGTATCGTCCCGGGCCACCCGCTCGAACGCCTTGGCGCTCTTCACCACGCCCTTCTTCTCCAGCGTGTCCGCGATCGCCTGCGCGCTCTGGCCCTGGGTGATCTCGACGACTACCGAGCCGGTGCCGGCACCCTCGAAGTCGGGCGCGGCGAACATCTGCTCGATCGCGTCCCGGCCCTTGCCGAACCCGATCACCGCCCCGGCCACCAGCGCACCGACGACGACCAGCGAGATCAGGCCGGCGAAGCAGCCGAACCCCCGCCGGGCGCGCGCCTTGCGGCGGTTCGCCCGGCGCTCGACCCGGCTCTCCGGCCGCAGCCCGAGACCGGTGCTGAGATCGTCGCCGTCGGTCACGTCGTCGTCCACCGATGTTCTGTTCACAGGGGCCTCCCGGGTGGGTTCCCAGTCTCGCGCTCGAGGTCGAGCGCATGTTGCAGAATCACGACCGCCGCGGCCTGGTCGACCACGGCCCGCCGCTTGGAGCCCTTCTTTCCCCGTTCCCGCAGCATCCGCTCGGCGGTGACCGTGGTGAACCGCTCGTCCACCAGGCGCACCGCCGTTCCCGAGTCGCCCTCCCGCACCTTGGCCCGCACCAGCTCCGCCGTCTCCCGGATCTTCACCGCGGCCGGGCCCTCGCCCCCGGACAGCGAGCGCGGCAGACCGACCACGATCTCGACCGCCTCCAGCTCGGCCGCGAGTGCCGCGATCCTGTCCAGATCTCCCGGTCCACGCTGAATAGTAGTCACCGGAGTGGCCAGGATTCCGTGCGGATCGCTGCTGGCGACGCCGATCCGGACGTCGCCGATGTCGAGCGCGAGCCGCACGCCGTGTCTCATCGCGGTCGCGTCAGCCGGTGACGAGCTGGCCGATGGTGTGCTCGACCGCGGCCAGCGCGTCGTCGGAACCCGCCGGATCGGTGCCGCCACCCTGCGCGACGTCGTCCTTGCCACCACCGCGACCGCCCAGCTTCTCGGCCGCGACCCGGACCAGGTCACCGGCCTTCAGCCGCCACTCGCGCGCGGTGTCGTTGAGCGCGACCACGACCCCGGGCTTGCCGTCGTTCACGCTCAGGACGGCGACCACGGCCGGCTTGTCGGCAGGCATCCGGCCGCGCACATCCAGGGCCAGCTTGCGCAGGTCCCCGCCGTTCACGCCGTCGGGTGCACGATGACCGACGTACTGGACGCCGAAGACGTCCTTCGGGTTCGCGGCGAGCTCGGCGGCAGCGGCCAGCACCTGGCCGGCCCGCATCCGCTCCAGCTCCTTCTCCGCGGCCCGCAGCCGCTCGGCGAGGTCGGCCACCTTGGCGGGCAGCTCCTCCGGCCGGGCCTTCAGGTTCTCGCTCAGCAGCCGGACCAGCGCGCGCTCCTTGCCGAGGTAGCGCAGCGCCTCCATGCCGACGAACGCCTCGAGCCGGCGGACCCCGGCACCGACGGACGACTCGCCGGTCACGGTCAGCGCGCCGACCTGGGACGAGTGCTTCACGTGCGTGCCACCGCACAGCTCACGCGACCACGGGCCGCCGATCTCGACCACGCGGACCTGCTCGTCGTACGTCTCGCCGAACAGCGCGAGCGCACCGAAGTCCCGGGCCTCGGGGAGCGTCATGTACTGCGCGGAGACCGGCAGGTCCTGGCGGACGGCGAGGTTCGCCACCTCTTCGATCTCGGACCGGGTCGCCTGGTCCAGCGCCGACGACCAGGCGAAGTCGAGCCGCAGGTAGCCGGGCTTGTTGTACGAACCGCTCTGCAACGCGTTCGGGCCGAGCACCTGCCGCAGCGCCGCGTGGACGACGTGCGTGCCGGAGTGTGCCTGGCAGGCGGACACCCGCCACTCGTGGTCGACCTGGGCGTGCACGTCGAGACCGGGCCGGAGGACACCCTCGAGCACCTCGACCTTGTGCACGATCAGGCCCTTCACAGGGCGCTGTACGTCGAGCACCTTCAGCTTCACGCCGTCGGCGAGGATCAGGCCCTCGTCGGCGATCTGACCACCGGACTCGGCGTAGAACGGGGTCTTCTCCAGCACGACCTCGACGGTCTCGCCCTGCTCCGCGGCCGGCGCGACCGCGCCCTCACGGAGCACCCCGCGGACCTGCGAGTCGGTGGCGAGCTCCTGGTAGCCGGTGAACTCGGTGACGCCCTTCTCCCGCAGCTCCCGGTAGCCGCTGGTGTCCGCGTGGCCGGCCTTCTTCGCGCGCGCGTCCGCCTTGGCCCGCTCGCGCTGTTCCTTCATCAGCGCCTTGAAGCCCTCGGTGTCGACGTTCAGGCCCTGCTCGGCGGCCATCTCGACGGTCAGGTCGATCGGGAAGCCGTAGGTGTCGTGCAGCTGGAACGCCTTCGCGCCCTCTAGCTGGTGGGCGCCGCCGGCCTTGGTCTCGCGGACGGCGACGTCGAAGATGCTCGTCCCGGCCGTCAGCGTCCGCCGGAAGGCCTCCTCCTCGGCGTATGCCACCTGGCTGATCCGGCCGAAGTCGGCGGCCAGCTCCGGGTACGACTTCTTCATCTGCTCCAGGCTGACCGGCAGCAGCTCGACCAGGCTCGGGTCCTCGTAGCCGAGCAGGCGCATCGAGCGGATCGCCCGGCGGAGCAGCCGGCGCAGCACGTACCCGCCCTGCTCGTTGCCCGGGGTCACGCCGTCGCCGATCAGCATCAGCGCGCTGCGGACGTGGTCGGCGACCACCCGGAAGCGGACGTCGTCGACGTGCTCGACGCCGTACTTGCGGCCGCTGAGCTCGGACGCCCGCTCGATCACCGGGTAGATCTCGTCGATCTCGTACATGTTGTCGACGCCCTGCAGCAGGTAGGCCACCCGCTCCAGGCCGAGACCGGTGTCGATGTTCTTCTTCGGCAGCTCGCCGAGGATCGGGTAGCCCTCCTTGCCGCCACCCTCACCGCGGATGTTCTGCATGAAGACCAGGTTCCAGAACTCCAGGTAGCGGTCGCCCGCCTCCCAGTCCCGGTCGGCGCCGAACTCCGGGCCGCGGTCGATCAGGATCTCCGAGCACGGGCCGCACGGGCCGGGGATGCCCATCGACCAGAAGTTGTCCTTCATCCCGAGCCGGACGATCCGGTCGTCGGGCAGGCCGGCGACCCGCTTCCAGATCTCGATCGCCTCGTCGTCCTCGTAGTACACCGAGGCGTAGAGCACCGACTCGTCGAAGCCGTAGCCGCCGTCGTGCTGGGGCCGGGTGACCAGGTCCCAGGCGTACTCGATCGCCTTCTCCTTGAAGTAGTCGCCGAAGGAGAAGTTGCCGTTCATCTGGAAGAAGGTGCCGTGCCGGGTGGTCTTGCCGACCTCGTCGATGTCGAGGGTCCGGACGCACTTCTGCACACTCGTCGCCCGCGAGTACGGCGGCGTCTGCTGGCCGACGAAGTACGGCACGAACTGGGCCATCCCGGCCACGTTGAACAGCAGGTTCGGGTCCGGCGACGGCAGCGGTGCGCTCGGCACCACGGTGTGGCCCCGGTCCTCGAAGTACTGCAGGAACCGCCGCCTGATCTCACTGGTTTCCATGGGTGTTACCGGTAGTCCTCACGCGTTGTCTTCGTGTCGATGCCGAGTGCGTCGCGCAGCTCGGTCTCCCGCTCGGCCATGCCCTCGCGCACCTCGTCGCCGAAGTGCCGGATCGCGGCGGCCACCTTGGCCGCGGACTCCTGCAGGCTCTCCGGGGCGAGCACCTGGGCGCGCTTCTTCAGCCGGGTGACGGCGTACACGCCGACCGCGATGCCGACGACCAGCCAGAAGATCCGCTTCACCGGACGTCACCCCGCTTCCGTGCCTTGCGCTCGGCCTTCATCTCGTCCTTGACCCGGCGGCTGACGTCCTTGCGCTGGCTGTCGCCGAGCGCCTTGCGGACGCCGTACGTGAACGCCGCCGCCTTCACCATCGGCCCGCCGGCGGTCGCCGAGAACAGCGACATCAGGGCGGCCGCGTTCGTGGTCACCGTGGTCGCGTTGTCGGTGATGGTGTCGACCTTGGCGAGCTGTGCGTTGGTGGTTGCCACGGTACTGGTCACCTCGCCGAGCAGCGGAACGCTGGAGTCGGAGACGCCCTTGACCATGATCCGGGTCTCGTCCAGGACCTTGCCCAGCTTCAGGATCGGATAGGCCAGCAGGCCCACCAGGATGAGCAGCGCGCAGGCCGCTATCAGCCCCGCGACTTCACCGACGCTCATGGGAAACGATCCACCTTCCGTTGCGACCTCGTGGACCGCCCGACCTTATCGCGCGCCCCAGTCACACTCCGCTCCAGGACACCATCCCCCACATCACAGTCCCCCACCAAACCGCGACGGTCGGTGTCCGGGTGCGACGGAGAGTGGCCGGGTCTGGTCAACTGGCCGGCGGGTCGGTCGGTGTCGGAGTCGTCGGGGCTGGCTCCGCGGGGGTGCCGGTCGGGCTCGGCTCCGGTGACGGCGTCGTGGGAGTCGGCTCCGTCGGGGTCGGCTCCGTCGGGGTCGGCTCGGTCGGGGGTGGCGTCGTCGGTTCTGTCGGTGTCGTCGTCGGTTCTGTCGGTTCCGTCGGCGGCTGCGTCGGTTCCGTGGGTGTTGGCGACGGCTGGGTGCTGGGCGGTGCGCTCGGGGTGGGCGGTGTCGACTCCGGCGGCTGCGTCGGGTCCGGTGACCACGGTGGGCTCGGCGCGACAGGGGTCGCCGACCTCTGCGTGGCAGGGAACCAGCTGGTCGCCGGTCCACTCGTCGCCGGTCCGCTCGTTGCAGATCCGGGTGTCGGCGAGGTCCGTCGCGCCGGGCTGGGCGACTGGGACGCCGGGTCTCGCGCCGGTACGCCGGGCCGCAGCTCGCTCGGCGTCGACCCGGACTCGGTGGTCTTCGTCGGCAAGCTGCTCTCCGGCGCTTGCAGGCTCGGCGTCGTGTTCGCCGACTCCCGCGGATTGAACGGTACGGCGAGCAGCAGGCCGACCACCGTGACGACGACGGCCGTCAGCCCGGCCAGCTTGAGGACCGGCGGACCGCCGTACCGGCCGATGGGTCCGCGCACCGGAACGCCGTTCTCGTCGACCCAGAAGGACCAGCCGACCGGCGGGTCCGGCCAGTCACGCTCGGGCTTCCAGTTCTTCGGTGGCCGCCAGCGCGCGTTCGGCGGCTCGGGCCAACCAGGGGGCGGGTTGAACTGCCTCAAAACACATACCTTTCACCCCCAGGCCGCCTCGCAGCCTACCGACCTGAGCCCGTCACTCAAGCAGGCCCCCACACCCGTCAGTCGAATGCAACGGTGAGTGCCCGGACGGTGCCGTCGGGTGCCCACGCGAAACTCATCTGGCCGGTGCCACCCGCCGACCAGATGAAACGGGCGAAGTCGTCGGCTTCCTCGAGCAGCATCATGGTGTCGGTGGGCGGGCTGTCGTGGTAGGCCCGCGCAATGGCTGTGCGGCCCTGGAACGGTCCGGCCGGAACGTCGACGAACGACAGCGTGGCGTCGTCGGCGAAGCGAGCGGCGAAGGTGTCCCAGTCGCCGGTGCGGACGGCGTGTTGAAGGCTTCGACATGGTCGCCGATGCGGCTCACGGACGGTCTCGGAGGATCTTGCGGATGTTGGCGACCCGGTCCGCGTACGCCGCCTCGCCGCCGCGGCGGGTGGGGTTGTAGTAGTCGGTGCCGTCGATCACGTCCGGAGCGTACTGCTGCGGGACGATGCCGCGCGGGTCGTCGTGCGAGTACTGGTACGACGACCCGTGGCCGATCTTCTTCGCCCCGGCGTAGTGGGCGTCGCGCAGGTGCGGCGGCACCGGGCCGACCTTGCCCGCCTTCACGTCGGCGATGGCCGCGTCGACGGCCATGATCACCGCGTTCGACTTCGGCGCCAGCGCGAGCGCGACGACCGCCTGGGCCAGATTGATGCGCGCCTCCGGCATCCCGATCAGCTGGACCGCCTCGGCCGCCGCGACCGCGACCCCGAGCGCCGTCGGGTCGCCCATGCCGATGTCCTCGCTCGCGGAGATCACCAGCCGCCGCGCGATGAACCGGGGATCCTCGCCGGCCTCGATCATCCGGGCCAGGTAGTGCATCGCCGCGTCCACGTCCGAACCGCGGATCGACTTGATCAGCGCCGAGGCGACGTCGTAGTGCTGGTCGCCGGCCCGGTCGTACCGCACCGCGGCCCGGTCGACCGCCGTCTCGAGGGTCTCGAGGTCGATGACGTCGGCGTCCTTCGCCCGCGCGCCGCCGGCCGCGGCCTCCAGATAGGTGAGCGCCCGCCGGGCGTCTCCCCCGGCCATCCGCAGCAGGTGGTCGCGGGCGTCCGCGGCGAGCTCGAACTCCCCGTTCAGCCCGCGTTCGTCGGTCAGCGCCCGATCCAGCAGCACGGCGATGTCGTCGTCGGTCAGTGATTCGAGCGTGAGCAGGAGGGACCGTGACAGCAGTGGCGAGATGACGGAGAAGAACGGGTTCTCGGTGGTGGCCGCGACCAGGGTGACCCAGCGGTTCTCCACCCCGGGCAGCAGTGCGTCCTGCTGGGCCTTCGTGAACCGGTGCACCTCGTCGATGAACAACACCGTCTCGACCGCACCGGTCGCCCGGGCGAGATCCCGGCGCGCGGCGTCGATCACCTGCCGCACGTCCTTCACCCCGGCCGTGACCGCCGACAGCTCCACGAACCTCCGGTTCGTCTGGTGCGAGACGACGGCCGCGATGGTGGTCTTCCCCGTCCCCGGCGGTCCCCACAGCAGCAGCGACATCGGCTGGTCACCCTCGACCAACCGCCGCAGCGGCGATCCGGGCGCCAACAGGTGCTGCTGCCCGACGAGCTCGTCCAGACTCCGCGGCCGCATCCGCACAGCCAGCGGCGCGGCCGTGTGATCCATGTCCGCCAGACTCCCGCCACCCCGGGCAGGCGCCGGCGCACCAGGAAGATCGAACAAGCCTTCGCTCACACCACGAGCCTAACCAACCCCACCGACACCCACGTCCGCCCGCCCGACGGTCACCGGCCGTACCCGCGAGGCGCTGAGAACCACCTTGTGCACCGTTCGAGCACGAACGCGGTCGCGCGATGCTCAGACAGCGCACAAAGTCACCAGCTGTACGGCGTCTCCGTACGGCGTCCCGGCTGCGTCGCGCGGTGGTCGGGACGGACGTGGCGCAGGTGGCTACTTCTTCTTGCGGTCGGTGTCCGGGTCCGCGTCCGCGTCGTCGGTGTCATCGCCGGCGCCGCGGAGGTCCTCGGGCTGGTCGTCGTCGGTGGCGCGGAGTTCTTCCGGGAGGTCTTCGTCGTCGAGGTCGCGGAGTTCCTCCGGGAGGTCGTCCTGGTCGAACTCCTCGGGCAGGATCTCCTCCGGCTCGGCGCCGGACTCCGGCTTGATCGCGTTGCGGAGGCGGCCCAGGATCCGGTCGGCCTCGGTGCCGAACGGGTTGTCGTTGACCAGGTAGGTCCAGGTCGCGGTCGGCCGCGGCACCCCGCTCGCCCCCTCGTCCAGGCCGTCGGCGGTGATCTCGGCGGTCTTGAAGGTCTCGGCCGCGTCGGTCCACGCGTCGGCGATCAGGGTGTCGAACGACGCGATCGCGGACTTGTTGAACTCGTCGATCGGCTTCAGGTGCACGATGCCGCCGGCCAGCGAGCGGAGGTGGATGCCCTCGCGCAGGTCGGCCAGGTACGCAAGGTGGTCGGTCCAACGCCGGTCCAGGTGGTGCAGCGCGATCCGCCGGGCCGCGTCCTTCACCACGTCCTCGCCGAGCTCCTCGACGAGTTCGTCGTACCGCTCCTTCGCCCGCGCGGCGAACTCGGTGGCGGCGAGGTCGTCGGCCAGGACTTTCTCGCGGGTGTCGAGCAGGATCGCGCGCTGCTGACCGGTCAGCCGGTGGTACTGCCAGGTGGTCCGGTGCAGCTCCGCGTTCGCGCCGTCCGCGACCCGCTGGGCGTGCTCGAGGACGCCGATCGACTTGCGGTCGGTCAGCCGTCCGGTCTTGTCCGGGTTCGGTCGCAGGCCCGACGACACGGAGTACCGGGTGACGAGCTCGTCGGCGAGGCTGGCGAAGAACAGCGAGCCACCGGGGTCACCCTGCCGGCCGGCGCGACCGCGCAGTTGGTCGTCCAGCCGGCGGGACGCGTGCAGGCCGGTCCCGATGACGTAGAGCCCGCCGAGCTCGAGCGCCTTCTCCTTGTCGTGCGACTCGTCCCGGCCGCCCAGCCGGATGTCCGTACCGCGGCCGGCCATCTGCGTGGACACGGTCACCGTCCCCGGCACACCGGCCTCGGCGATGATCGCGGCCTCCTCGGCGTCGTTCTTCGCGTTCAGCACGACGTGCGGGATCCCGGCCGCCTCGAGCCGGTCGCTCAGCTGCTCGGACTCCTCGACGCTGTGGGTGCCGATCAGGATCGGCCGGCCGGTCTCGTGCACCTCGGCGATGTGCTCGACCAGGGCGGCGTTCTTCTGCTCGACAGTCAGGTAGAGCCGGTCCGGGTCGTCGATCCGGATGTTCGGTTTGTTGGGCGGTACGACGGCCACCTCGACGTCGTAGAACTCCTGCAGGGACTCCCCGACGACGACCGCCGTACCGGTCATGCCGCAGAGCGTCTTGTAGCCCATGACCAGCGCCTGCACGGTGATGCTGTCGAGCACCTCCCCGGAGTCGCTGACCGGCACGGCCTCCTTGGCCTCGACCGCGGCCTGCAGACCGTCGGGCCAGCGCTGCAGCTTGGCGATCCGGCCGCGGTTGTTGTTGATCAGGCTGACCTTGCCGTCGCGGACGAGGTAGTCGACGTCCTTGCGCAGCAGCACCTCGGCGTGCAGCGCGACGTTGATCTGGGTCAGCCGGTCGAGGTTGTCGTCCTCGTACAGGTTGATCCCGCCGAGCGTCTCCTCGACCTTGTCGGTGCCCTTGTCCGTCAGCGCGACCGTCCGGCCGTCACCGTCGATCTCGTAGTCGACGCCCGCGCGCAGGGTCCGGACCAGCTGGACGACGTCGTCGTCGAGCTCCTCGGTCCGGGTCGCGCCGGCCAGCACGAGCGGCACCCGGGCCTCGTCGATCAGCACCGAGTCGGCCTCGTCCACCAGCGCCACGTCCGGCGTCACCGTGACCCGGTCGGCGACGTCGGTGACCAGCCGGTCACGGAGGATGTCGAACCCGACCTCGCTGACCGGCACGTAGCAGACCTCCGCCTGGTACGCCGTCCGCCGTTCCTCCGGTGTGGACGCCTGGCCGATGTGCGCCACGGTCACGCCGAGCAGCTCGTAGACCGGGCCCATCCACTCGGCGTCGCGGCGGGCCAGGTAGTCGTTGACCGCGAGCACGTGGACCTTGCGGCCGCCGATCGCGTACCCGGCCGCGGCGAACGCGCCCGCCAGCGTCTTGCCCTCACCGGTCGCCATCTCGACGACCCGGCCCTGCAGCATCGCCAGCGCGCCGACGACCTGGCCGTCGAACGCCCGCTCACCGATCGCCCGGTGGCCGGCCTCCCGGGCGAGCGCGAGGAACTCGATCTGCTCGTCCTCGTGCAGCCCGCCGGTGGTGCGCAGCTCGCCGACCGCCTCGGTGAGCTCCTCGTCGGTCAGCGACGTGACCGACTCCTCCGCCTCACTCACCAACTGGGTGAGCCGTTCGTACGGGCCGAGGTCGATCGAGCCGGGGCGCTGCAGCAGCCGGCGGAAGCGGGAAGCGATCTTCAGAGCCATGATTCGGCAACGTACAGCCTCGGCGTGTCGTTCCGTACGTCAGGTAGGCGTGTCAGGGCGTGGACGAGCGCAGCGAGCCCACCGTTCAGCACTTCCATTCGTACGGCGTGGTCGTGGTGACGGCGTGGAGACCGAGTTTCTGCAGGATCGGCCGGGAGTCCTCGGAGGCGTCCACCCGGAGGAACTCGTACCCGCGTTCCTTCGCCAGCCGGGCCCGGTGCGCCAGCACCGCGCTGTACAGCCCCTGCCGCCGCCACTCCGGCAACGTCCCACCACCCCACAGGCTGGCGAATCCGGTCCCGGGATGGAACCGCACCCACGCCGCCGTCAGCGCCGGCCCGTCCGGCCCCTTCAGCGCGTCCTCGACCAGGAACACCGACAACCGGTCCGGGAACATCCGCGCCTCGGCCGCCAGCCGCTCCTCGATCCGCTCCAGCCCGTTGTGCCACAGCGTGTCCATCAGTACGGCGATCCGGTGGTAGTCCTCCGGTCCTTCGGCCTCCCGCAGCCGCACCTTCGACGGCAGAGCGGACGGTCGCACCAGGATCGCGTCCACCTCGCCGAGGATGAGGGTCTCCGGCTCCCCTCGCGTGAACCCGGCCCGGACCAGCCGCTCGCCGACGTCGGCCGGCTCGTCGTACGCGTAGGTCTTCCACTCGAACGGCAGCCCGCGCTCGCGGAAGAACCCGACCTGGCCCGCGATCACGCCGTCCGGGTCCTCACCCAGCCCGCGCGGCGCCTCGACGAATCCGGCCCCGTCCGGGCCCTCGACGTACGACCGGTGGATCAGGCCGTCGTGCTCGGTCTTCCAGCCGGGGATCGTGTCGGCGTCCGGTAACCGGATCCGGCGGTGGAACTCGTCGAGCAACTCGTCAGGCGTCATGGTCGCAGTCAACCAACGGGCGAAGTACGGCGTCTAACCAATTGTCCTGAAAGGGGGGACATCATGATCATCCACCGCATCACCCGCAAGACGATCCTCGCCGCACTCGCCGTCATGGCGGTGCCGGCGGCCGCGATCGCCGCACCGGCCGTCGTCGGCTCCTCGTCCGCCCCCCGCGCTGCCACGACCGCCGCCAGCACGAGTGCCGCCTCCTGCCCCAAGGGCTGGGGATCATTGCCTGAGGCAAACAGCCGGATGACGGTCGCACCGGTCACGAACGTCCGCACCGGCCGGCACGCCTGCTACGACCGGCTGGTCGTCGACGTCCGCGGCCGAGCCGCCGGGTACGACGTCCGCTACGTCACCAACGTCACCCAGGACGGATCGGGTTCCGTCGTCCCGCTCCGTGGCGGCGCCAAGCTCCAGGTCGTCGTGCGGGCTCCCGCCCACACCACGGCCGGGCAGCCGACGTACCGCCCGGCGAACCGGCGTGAGCTGACCAGCGTGGCCGGCTACAGCACGTTCCGTCAGGTCGCGTACGGCGGCAGCTTCGAGGGCCAGACCACGATCGGCCTCGGCGTCCGCGCCCGGCTGCCGTTCCGGGTCTTCACCCTCGCCGGACCGGGCTCGAACACCCGGCTCGTCGTGGACGTCGCCCACCACTGGTAATCGACCCCACCCAGCGGTCGCCCGGCAATCCCCGCCGGGCGACCGCGTCACGGCGTACTAAAGAACCTTGTGCAGCAGGTCGAAGAACGTGTTGCCGAGGACGAGTTCGTACGGGTCCGTCAGCAACGGCGCCAGGTCGGCGATGTCGGACGGCATCCAGCCCCAGGCGTTGATCCCGCACGCGATGAAGCGCGGGCTTGCGCCGTCCCAGTCGGCGATGTGCTCGTCCAGGGCGGCCTTGTACTCGGCGGCCTTCCCGGGTGCGCCGAAGTTCCCGATGATCGGCAGCCCGCCGCGCTTCACCAGGAGGTCGCCGCCTTCCCAGGACTGGATGATGCCCTGCAACGGCGTGTGGTCGTTGTAACCCTGGGCGATCTCCTCCGGGAACGCGACCCAGCCGTCCTCGCCCCGGTGGTTGTACGCGTACACCAGGTCCATGCCGGTACGGCGCATGAAGTCACCGGACAGCTTGAGGTACGCCGTCAGCTCGTTCGCCGGCCAGGATCCCGGGTAGGTGTAGCCGGCGCCGGACGGACCGCAGATCAGCAGGTCGTTGGCCGTCGCGGTCCGCTGGAAGTAGCTGAAGAGACCGGGCCCGATCTCGGCGAGCAGCGGGCTGATCGTCCAGTTGACCATCGCCTCACCCCGGCGCGGGTCGTCCCACATGTCCCGCATCCGCCGCTGGCAGTACTGCACGTTGTCGCCCTCGCCGAAGGTCAGCGTGACGTACACCTTGTTTTTCGGCGTCAGCCGCCGGACCTTCCGCACCTTGGTCGAGATCGGCGCCTGGAACCCGGAGTGCACGGTCCCGTTCATGTAGAAGTCCGCCGGGATCACCTCCGAGCCGCCCTGGGACGCGAGGTCGACCCCGCTCCACTCGCCGGCCACGTCGTTCGAGAACCAGCCGGCGTACGGCGTCGTCGGGGCGACCTTGTCGAAGTGCTCGGTCAGGAGCTCGCCGGTCGGGCCGTTCGGCGGCAGCCAGCTCACCAGGGCCTTGCTCGCCACCACGTAGTCGCGGAAGAACGGGAACGGCTCGATCCGCGTCGGCGCGGTGTCGGTCGCGGTGACCAGGTACTGGTTCCACATCTCCACGGTCACCACGAGACTCGTCGTACCGGCCGGAGGGTCGAAGCGGTAGATCCAGTAGTTCCCGCCGTCGGCGAAGCGGTTGCCCGCACCACCGATCGACGAGTTCGCGGCCTCGAACAGGTACGGCGCCTCTTCCGGGGTGTCCGGCAGGAACCGCGCGATCTCGGTGCCGTTCGCCTTCACCGACACCTGCAGCACCGACGCACCCCAGCCATCGTCCCCGAACGAGTCGCCGAACCGGACGAACACGCCTTCCGGACCGAGCTTCGCGGACACGTCGAGGTCGTAGGTGCCGCGGTTCGACTCATCCCGGATCTGCCGGGTCTCGCGGGCGATCTCCTGCCACTCCACGTCCTCGACCTGCACCACCATCGTGGGCGGCAGACCGGTCAGCAGCTTCTGGTTGCAGCGGGGGAACAGGTTCTCCAGTTGCCAGCGGTAGATCGCGACGCGGTCGTTCTCGAACACCCCGCGCAGGTCCTTCACGATCCGCAGCCCGTGCGCCTTCGCCTGGTCCGCGGTCGCGACGACCGCGTTCTCCAGGCCGGCCAGGGTGGTCGCGACGTTCAGCGAGTCCGGTACGGCGGGGTCGTGCACGATCGCGCCCCGGATCCGGCGCCGGAACTTCGCGACCAGGTCGAGCGGATCGTCGTACCGCGTCGTCGGCAGGCGCATGTCGGCGAGCCACTTGGCGTCGGGACCCTCGGGACCGCCGGGGTTGAACAGGAAGTACAGCTCAGGCTTGGTGCGGTTGACGACACCCTGCAAGGTGGTCAGCAGGGTCTGGTCCCCACCGCTCAGCTTGCTCACATCGCCGTAGTGCAACCGCCCCGGCCGCGCGAACCGCGGCAGCAGCCGGGTCGCACCGGCCGTCATGTTGGCTGCGTTGGCGGCGTCGGTCGCGGTTGCAGCGGTGGCAGCGTTGTCTGCGGCGGCCGCAGGCACGGTCTGGAAAACCCCGAACCCTCCCGCCGCCACCGCACCACTACCCGCCAGGAACGTTCGTCTCGAGACCATCGTGACCACTCCCCTGTCGCTGACATCGATGTCAAATCAGCCGGGAGATTAGCAACGGGAGGAGAGCGTGTACATAGCTCGTTACATCGTTGACCGGAGAAATTGGAATCGTTTCCGATTCAACCGTGGAAGGGGTGTTGTCCACGCGGGTAGGTGGTTGAGGTTGGAGGTGAGGCCTGGGGTTGAGCCCACGCGGGCTTTCGCGGTCGCTCCTACGTCACGCCCGCTACGCGCACTCCCACTCACCCCCGGCTCAGCGCCGTCTACATTGCCGGCTACCGCCGTCGAGTTGCCCGGCTACCGCCGGGGTGTCGGGGTGCCGCCGTCGAGGGCACGGGTCGGCGTGTTCGGGATGGCGACTGTGATGACGGGGCTGGGTTCGACCCACGCTGTTGATCACGCCGACGAGCAGCAAACCACGGGCGACAGCCTGCACCACGTCGGGCGGCAGGCCGACAGACCGTCGGCGGTAGCTGACAAGAAGTGCACCGGCGATGAGCCGGGGGCGGGTGGGAGCGGGCGTAGCCGGGGCGACGCAGGAGCACCGGCGTAGCACGCGTGGGCATCACCAGGCGCGGCGTACGAGCACTGGCGTAGGACGCGTGGGCGTCAGGCGCGGCGTACGAGCACCGCGTAGGACGTGGACTACCAGGCGCGGGCCAGGATTTCGGTGGCTTCGGTGAGGGTTAGGCCGGCTCGGTGGGCGGCTCGGGCGAAGACGGTGGCGGCGGCTCGGGTTTCCTCGTCGTTGACGCGGCTGCGGGACGCCAGCACGAAGGTGCCGTTGCGGCCTCGGGTCTCCACCAGGCGTTCGGCCTCGAGTTCCTTGTAGGCGCGGGCGACCGTGTTCACCGCCAGGCCGAGGTCACCGGCCAGTTGGCGCACGGTCGGCAGCCGGGTTCCCTGGGCGAGCTCACCGCGCCGGATCAGTCCGTCGATCTGGTCCTTCACCTGCTCGTACGGCGGTTTGGCCGCACCCGGATCGATCGAGATGATCACGCGAGCACCCGCCGCAAGCCGCGCCTGCTGACGGACACCACCAAGGAGGCGACGATCAGCAGGGTGCTACCGAGGAACAGCACGTACGTCGCGGGCTGCACGAACCCCGGCACGTCGTCCGGCCATTCGAAAGACAGCGCCGCCGCGGCGCCGAGCAGCCAACTGATGGTCATCCCGGCCAGGCCGAGATCGCGCAACGTCACCGCCCGGAACGCTTCCTGCCATTGGAGTCCCGCCGCGTCCGTCGCCGACTGCCTCAACAGAAGAGACAACCGCTGCAGATAGAACGCGGCCGCCGCCATCGGCACTGCCACCAGTCCACCGGCCACGAGCGTCCACCCGCCGCTGTGGAGGGCGAACAGTCCCAGCACAGCGGCGAGCAACGGCACTGCGAGCAGGCCGTACTGCAACCAGATCTCGAACGCACTCAGGTAGTCCACCAACCGCCGCGGCCGCAGCGCCGCCGCCCTCGGCTCGTCCGCACGCGCGTTCCGCACCGCCAGGTAGCTTCTGGCGCACGTCGCGATTCCACCACCGAGCAGAACCGCCGCGAACCACCAGGTGAGGACCGCCGGATTCAGGCCGGCCCCGGTGACCAGCAGCAGCACTCCGCCGAGCATCATCCCCACCCAGACACCGATCGCCACGCTCGTCTGGCGCCGCTCGAACCAGGTCTGCGCCGCCGCGACCAGGTCGGGCTCAGCCGGCAGCCCGCCACGCCCGACCCACCGACTCACCTCGGCCCGAGCCGCCGACTTCCGCCACAGCCAACCTCCTGCGGTCCCGACCGTCATCGACACCATCCACCACACGACGTCCACCAGAAACCACTTCCTCCCCGATCTTTGTACCAAATGTATTGATACAAAGTGTGAGAGTCAAGCGGTCAGGCGAAGTCCTCCGGGCTGTACGGCTTCTCCTCCACCAGGACGAGCCAGTTGCCGGAGTTGTCGCGCAGGACCGCCTCCACGCCGTACGGGCGGTCCGACGGCTCCTGGACATACTCGACGCCCTTGGCCACCAGCTCCTGGAAGGTCTTGTGGCAGTCGTCGGTCGCGATGCCGAAGCCGTGCATCGAGCCCTTCGCGAGCGCCCGGCGGATGACGTCCGCGGCCTCCTCGTCGAGCGGCGGGCCGGGCAGCATGAGCGCGAGCCGCAGCTCGGGGTGGTCGGCCTGGTGGACCGTGCACCAGCGGAAGTCGCCGAGGTTGACGTCCTCCTTGAGCACGAAGCCGAGCTTGTCGGTGTAGAACGCTTTCGCCTCGTCGATGTCGTTCACGTAGACGGTGACCAGGCTGACGTTGGTGATCATGGCCCCTCCTCGGGTGTGTCGTCGTCGGTACGACGGTAGGCGCCGCGCGACCCGGATGGCTTCTCCGGAATTGCGGAGTTCAGCCCGAGCATGAACACGAAGCACCCGGGGATCCGCGCGCCCGCCTGCGTCCGCTGGTACTCCGATGGAGTCATCCCCACCAGGTCGGTGAACCGCTGCGAGAACGACCCGAGGCTGCTGTACCCGACCAGCGTGCACACCTCCGTCACGGTCAGGTTGGTCGCGCGGAGCAGATCGGTGGCCCGCTCGATCCGTCGCCGGGTGACGTACTGCATCGGCGTCTCGCCGTACTCGGCCGCGAAGCACCGGAGGAAGTGGTACTTCGACACGCCCGCGGCGGCCGCGAGTCCGGCCAGGTCCAGCGGCTCCGCATAGTTGCGATCAGCAACATCCCGCGCACGCCGCAGGTGCGTCAGCAGCTCCACCGGTACGCTCCCCGCCACCCTCAGAGCCTAGACCGTTGACCGGTGCGGACGCGGAGCGCGACGCTGTCCGAGGGAGGGGGTGGTCGCGTGCGGCGGGACGCGGCGAACGAGTACCTGCGGGGAGCGCTCTGGGCGATGCCGTCGCTGGCGGTCGTGATCGCCCTGATCGCCGGCTCCGGTCTGTCGTACGTCGAGGTGCGGCCGGGCTCGTGGCGTGACCGCTTCCTGTTCCAGGGCACGGCCGACGACGCCCGTACGCTGCTGATCGCGGTCACCAGCACGATGGCGACCGTGATCGCGCTCGTGCTCGGCCTCACGGTGGTGGCGCTGCAACTCGCGTCCACCCAGTTCTCCCCCAGGCTGCTGCGCAACTTCCTCCGCGACCGGGTCAACCAGTTCGTCCTGAGCGTGTTCGTGGCGACGTTCGTCTACAGCAGCGCCGGCCTCTACACGGTTGGGGTGAAGGCCGGCGAACGGACCGACGAGTACCCCCGGCTCGCGGTCACGGTCGCGCTGGTGCTGCTGTTCGTCAGCCTGCTGATGCTGGTGTTCTTCGTGCACCACCTGACGCACTCGATCCAGATCGACGAGGTGATGCGCAGGGTGGAACGCAAGACGCTGCAGGTCATCGACCGGGACCTGCCGACGGTCGGCGTGACCACGGACCCCCGGCCGGTGCCACCCGAGTGGGCGGTCGACATCCCGGCGTATCGCTCCGGCTACGTGCAGACCATCCACCCCGAGGCGCTGGTCGCGGCCGCGGCCGCCACAGGCGTCACCGCGTCGGTGACGCGGATGGTCGGCGAGCACGTCATCGCCGGCTCGGCGCTCGTCCGGGTCTGGCAGGACCCGCCCGGTCCGCCGCCGGCGCTGGACCGGCTCGCGGCGGCGGCCCGGGACGCCATCCGGATCGGGTTCGAGCGGACCGCCGAGCAGGACGTCGCGTTCGGCGTCCGGCAGATCGCGGACATCGCGGTCAAGGCGCTCTCGGCCGCGATCAACGACCCGTACACGTCGATCCAGGCGATCGAGCACCTGTCCGTCGTCCTGGCCGCGCTGGCGAAGCGAGAGCTCGGCAGCCAATTCCTGCGCGACCAGGCCGGCGCGTTGCGGGTCGTCGTACCCGGCCGAGATCTCGAGTACTACCTCGACCTGGCCTGTGGACAGGTACGGCGGTATGGCAAGAGCGAACCGCGCGTCGTTCGGGCCCAACTGCGGCTGCTGCACAGCACCGGGCTGTTCTGCCGGGACGTCGATGGCCGACGGCTCGTGGTCGAGCAGGTGAAACTGCTGACGGCCGACGCCGAACGCGGGATCGTCCAGCCTGCCGACTTCGTCGCCGTCCGCGACCACGCCGACCTGGTCCTCGGTGACCTCACCAAGGACCAGGCGGCGCGCCCCGCCTACTGACGGGCCAGGGCCTCGAACTGGTTGCGGGTCAGCTGGGTGGTGTCGCCGGTCAGCTTGGCCGGGCGGGTGCACTTGACGCCGCTCGGGACCGAGCCGGTGAAGTAGCGGATCGCGTTCTTGAACGAGTCGCACCGGCGCTGGTCCTCGGCACCGGCCGGGTAGCCGATGGCGGCGTTGACCCGGCCCATGTCGAGGGCGTCGGCGTACGGATTGATGTTGCGGGCAACAGTCCAGTACCAGCGGGCGATCGGCGCGCTCCACTGCAGCGACATCGCCAGATCCGGGTTGCCGAGCAGATCGATGCCGAAGTACTGACCGGCCGGGCCGTAGTTGAAGTCGCCGGTCAGCTGGATGAAGCCGCGGCCGCCGTACGGGCGGGTGTCGCCGATCTCGCGGATGTTGTACTCCAGCCGCGACTCGTGCACCAGCGTGGCCAGGAACGCGGCCTTGCGGTACGCCGTGTTGATGTTGGCGTCCCGCATCGCCTGGTTCAGCGAGGGCAGGCCGGTCTGGACGATCGACGGGTTCGCGATCCGGCTGCCGAACATCGCCTGGACGTCGGCCAGCGTGACGTCCTCACCCGGCGGCTCGGGGTCGTCGCCACATTCGGGGACGCCGGGCAGCTTGTCCTCCGGGATCGCGACGTACACGACCGTCACGTACCCGCCGAGCGCGGGCACGTGCGCCCACCACCGGCTGGTCCCCTCGGAGTTGCTGACCAGGTCGCCTTCCTTCTGGCAGTCCACGTCGATGGACGTCGGGCCGGGAAGGGTGGTGACAACTGGCGAGGACAGGTAGGCGTCGGCGCGGACGTTCACGCCGGTCCCGTAGGTCTGGAAGACAGCGGCGTGGGCGGGTGTCGCGGCCACCAGACCGGCGACCACGACGCCGAGACACGCGAGCAGAGCAGTGACGGTACGACGCATTGAGCACTCCCGGGGCGGAGAGAGATGGGCGGCGCCGTGAAATCCTGCCTGAGCAGACTCACGACGCCGCCAGTTTCCTCCGAACTGCGGTCGAGCTCAAGCCTTTCGAGCTAGCTCGTCGCCTTCGGCTCAGGCTTGGCGTCGACGCCGGCCTCCTTGCGCTGTGCCGGGGTGATCGGCGCCGGGGCCGCGGTCAGCGGGTCGAACCCGCCACCGGACTTCGGGAACGCGATCACGTCGCGGATCGACTCGGTGCCGGCCAGCAGCGCGGTGATCCGGTCCCAGCCGAACGCGATCCCGCCGTGCGGCGGCGCGCCGAACTTGAACGCGTCCAGCAGGAAGCCGAACTTCTCGGTCGCCTCCTCGTCGGACAGGCCCATCACCTGGAACACGCGCTTCTGCACGTCCTCGCGGTGGATACGGATCGACCCGCCGCCGATCTCGTTGCCGTTGCAGACGATGTCGTACGCGTACGCCAGCGCCGAGCCCGGATCGGTGTCGAACGTGTCCAGCGAGTCCGGCTTCGGCGACGTGAACGCGTGGTGCACGGCTGTCCACGCACCCGAACCGACCGCGACGTCACCGGCCGCGGTCGCCTCGTCGGCCGGCTCGAACAGCGGCGCGTCCACGACCCACACGAACGACCAGGCCGACTCGTCGATCAGCCCGCCGCGGCGGCCGATCTCCAGCCGGGCCGCGCCGAGCAGCGCCCGCGACGACTTGACCGGCCCGGCGGCGAAGAAGATGCAGTCGCCCGGCTTCGCGCCGACGTGGTCGGCGATCCCGGCGCGCTCCTCCTCGGACAGGTTCTTCGCGACCGGCCCGCCGAGCTCGCCGTCCTGACCGACCAGCACGTACGCCAGCCCGCGAGCACCACGCTGCTTGGCCCAGTCCTGCCACGCGTCCAGCTGCTTGCGCGGCTGGTCCGCACCACCGGGCATCACCACGGCACCGACGTACGGCGCCTGGAACACCCGGAACGGCGTGTCCTTGAAGTACTCCGTGCACTCGACCAGCTCCAGGCCCATCCGCAGATCCGGCTTGTCGCTGCCGAACCGGGCCATCGCCTCGGCGTACGTCATCCGCGGGATCGGCGTCTGGACGTCGTACCCGACGAGCTTCCAAAGCGCGGCCAGGATCTCCTCGGACAGCGCGATCACGTCGTCCTGGTCGACGAAGCTCATCTCGATGTCGAGCTGGGTGAACTCCGGCTGCCGGTCGGCCCGGAAGTCCTCGTCGCGGTAGCAGCGGGCGATCTGGTAGTACCGCTCCATCCCGGCCACCATCAGCAGCTGCTTGAACAGCTGTGGCGACTGCGGGAGCGCGTACCACGAGCCCGGCTGCAGACGGGCCGGGACCAGGAAGTCCCGGGCCCCTTCCGGAGTCGACTTCGTCAGCGTCGGCGTCTCGATCTCGACGAAGTCGTGGTTCGCCAGTACGTCGCGTGCCGCCTTGTTCACCTGGCTGCGCAGCCGGAGCGCGGCACCCGGGCCCTGCCGGCGCAGGTCGAGGTACCGGTACTTCAGCCGGACCTCCTCGTTCACCGGGGTCGCGTGGTGCTCCTCGACCGGGAACGGCAGCGGGTCGGCCGAGTTCAGCACCTCCACGTCGGACGCGATCACCTCGATCTCGCCGGTCGGGAGGTTCGGGTTGGCGTTGCCCTCCGGGCGGGCGTTCACCGCACCGGTGATCTTCAGGCAGAACTCGGCCCGCAGCGGGTGCGCGACCTCCTCGTCCCGGATGACCACCTGGACGGTGCCGCTGGAGTCGCGCAGGTCGATGAACGCCACGCCGCCGTGATCACGCCGCCGCGCCACCCAGCCGGCCAGGGTGACGGTCTGCCCGGTGTGCTCTGCGCGCAACGAGCCTGCGGAATGGGTACGGATCACTGATTCTCCTGAGGGGTGTCGATACGAGGTAGAAGGTCTGTGGCGGGCGGCGTCCAGGTGGCCGGGTCGGCGGCGACCTGCTCGCCGCTGCGGATGTCCTTGACCTCCGGCCCACGGTCGGTGCTGAACCACACGAACGGGATGCCGCGCCGGTCCGCGAACCGGATCTGCTTCCCGAACTTCGCCGCCGCCGGAGCCACCTCCACCGGGATCCCCCGGCTCCGCAGCCGCGCGGCCGTCCGCATGGCCTCGGCCCGGTCCTCCTCGGCGTTCAGCGCGACCAGTACGGCGGTCGGCGTACGGCGACTGGCCTGCAGCAGCCCCTGGTTGACGAGCCGGTGCACGAGCCGCGAAACGCCGATCGAGATCCCGACCCCGGGGTACGTCGTCTTGCCGTCGGAGGCGAGCGCGTCGTACCGGCCGCCGCCACCGACGGACCCGAACGACTCCTGGCCGACCAGGTAGATCTCGTAGACGGCGCCCGTGTAGTAGTCCAGACCGCGCGCGATCCGCAGGTCCGCCATCAGCAGGCCGGGAGCGTGCTCGCCGGCGGCCGCCATTACCTGGCTGAGCTGCTCGAGCCCTTCGTCGAGGATCTCGTGCTCCACGCCCAGCGCCCGGACCTTCTCCACGAACGACGTGTCCGTGCTGGAGATGTCCGCCAGCTGCACGGCCAGCCGGGCCTGCTTGTCGGTGGCGCCCGACTCGACCAGCCGCTCGATCACCTTCTCCGGGCCGATCTTGTCGATCTTGTCGACGATCCGCAGCACGGTGGTGACGTCGTCCAGCCCGAGACCCCGGTAGAACCCCTCCGGGATCTTCCGGTTGTTCACCTTGATCACGAACTCGGGCACCGGCAGCTTGCGCAGCGCGTCCGCGATCACCAACGGCAGCTCGACCTCGTAGTGCGTCGGCAGCTCGCCACTGTCGACGATGTCGATGTCGGCCTGGGTGAACTCGCGGTACCGGCCCTCCTGCGGGCGCTCGCCCCGCCACACCTTCTGGATCTGGTAGCGGCGGAAGGGGAACACCAGCTTGCCGCTGTGCTCGAGCACGTACCGCGCGAACGGCACGGTCAGGTCGAAGTGCAGGCCGAGTGCCGCGTCCTCGTCGCTGTCCGCGGCCAGCCGCCGTACGCCATAGATCTCCTTGTCGGCGTCCTCGCCCTGGTTGGACAGGCGCTCGACCGGCTCCACCGCCCGCGTCTCGATCGACGCGAACCCGTGCAGCTCGAACGTCTCCCGGATCACGTCGAGGAACTTCTGCTCGACGATCCGGTCCTGCGGAAGGAATTCGGGGAACCCGCTCAGTGGGGTCACCTTTGTCATGGTTTCGGAATCTCCAGGTCCTGCAAGTAGGGGTTGGTCGCCTTCTCCCGGCCGATCGTGGTCTGGCCACCATGACCCGGCAGGACGACGATTTCGTCGCGCATCGGCAGGATCTTGGTGGCCAACGTATGCAGCATCGCCGGATGGTCGCCCCCAGGCAGATCCGTCCGGCCGATCGACCCGGCGAACAACACGTCACCGGAGAACAGAACCGCGGGCACGTCTTCCGGCCCGTCGTACGGCGTGGTGAACGTGACCGAGCCCCGGGTGTGGCCCGGGGTGTGGTCGACGGCGAAGGTCAGCCCGGCCAGCTCCAGGCTCTGGCCGTCCTTGAGCTCGGCGACGTCGTCCGGCTCGGCGAACTCGTGCTTGCCGCCGAGCAGCATCCGCGCCGTCTCCGGGCTGATCCCGGCCATCGGGTCGGCCAGCAGGTGCCGGTCGTCGGGGTGGATCCAGGCGGTCGCGTCGTACGTCCCGCAGACCGGGAGGACCGAGAACATGTGGTCGAGGTGACCGTGCGTGAGCAGGACCGCGACCGGTTTCAGCCTGTTCTCCCGGACCACCTGCTCGACGCCCGCGGTCGCGTCCTGACCGGGGTCGATGACGAGGCATTCCGCGCCCTGGCCGGTGGCGACGACGTAGCAGTTCGTACCCCACGATCCCGCGGGGAACCCGGCGATGAGCACGACTGACCTTCCTGGAACGGTTCGGGACCACCCAAGGTTACCGGTGTGGGCACCCGCAGAACGAACCGGATTGTGACTCAACCCCGTTGCGTCACAGCGTGGAGTTTGTGATTGTTCAGGGATAGGCGCCGAGACAGCGGCTCGACGCGCCCGGGCAGGGCCTGTCCACGCTGATGGACCGGGGACTGACCAGAATGGGCACGAGCGCAGTACATACCGCCGGAAGGGGCGAGTTGTGGCCGGAGAGAGCTGGGGCCGGGTAGCCGAGGACGGAACGGTCTTCGTACGGACCAAGGACGGTGAACGGGCGGTCGGCCAGTGGCCGGACGCGAACCCCGAGGAGGCCCTCGCCTTCTACACCCGCCGGTACGACGCGCTGGCGTTCGAGGTCGACCTGCTGGAGAAGCGCGTCCAGGCGGGCACGGTGTCTCCGGACGACGCCCGGGCCGCGGTGAAGAAGGTGGCCGGCACGATCGAGGAGGCCCAGGCGGTCGGCGACCTCGACGGCCTGCGCGCCCGGCTCGAGGCGCTCACACCGCTGGTCGCCCAGCAGCGCGAGAAGCGCAAGGCCGAACGCGCCGCGAAGGTCGAGGAGGCGCGCGCCTCCAAGACCAAGATCGCCACCGAGGCCGAGACCATCGCCGCCGGCACCGACTGGCGCCACGGCGTCACCCGGCTGCGTGAACTCCTGGACGAGTGGAAGGCGCTGCCGCGACTGGACAAGTCCAGCGACGACGAGCTGTGGCACCGGTTCTCCTCGGCGCGGACGACGTACACCCGGCACCGCAAGCAGCACTTCGCCGAGCTGTCGTCCAAGCGCGAGGAAGCCGCCGTGGTGAAGGAGCGGCTCGCGGCCGAGGCGGAGACGCTCGCGTCGTCCACCGACTGGGGCCCGACGTCCGGGCGCTTCCGCGACCTGATGCGGCAGTGGAAGGCCGCCGGCCCGGCACCCCGCGAGGTCGACGACAAGCTGTGGGCCCGGTTCCGTGCCGCCCAGGACCAGTTCTTCGGCGCGCGGGACGCCGTACAGGCCGAGGAGAACGCCGAGCAGGTGGAGAACCTGCGCGCCAAGGAAGCCCTGCTGACGGAGATCGAGACCATCCTGCCGGTGGAGGACGCGCGGGTCGCCCGCGAGCAGCTCCGCGACTACCTCGACCGCTGGGACCAGATCGGCAAGGTGCCGCGCGACTCCATGCGCGCGATCGACGCCCGCCTGCGCGCCGTCGAGCAGGCCGTCAAGGCCGCCGAGGACGAGGTCTGGAACCGCAGCAACCCCGAAGCCCGCGCCCGCGCCGAAGCCACGGTCAAGCAACTCCAGTCCCTGATCGCGGACCTGGAGAAGCAAGCCGCCAAGGCCGAGTCCCAGGGCAACACCCGCAAGGCCAACGAAGCCCGAGAAGCCATCGCCGCCCGCCGCGAATGGCTAACCCAAGCCCAAAACGCCCTCGCCGAATTCAGCTGACGCATCCCACGCAGTACGCAACCGCCGACAGGTAGCCGGCTGAACTGAGCCTGTGGATAAGTTTCGGCGGGAAATGTCGGGATCGGTCATGCTTCTGGGATGTTTGAGTACGACGCGCCGTATTACTTTGCTGGGTTGCCTTTTACCGCGCGGCAGGTGCCGCGCAAGCTGGCGTGGTTGCTGGGGCGCGGGCAGATTCGCCAGGTGCTGAAGGGCGTGTACGTCGACGTGCGCATCCCGGACACGCTGGAGCTCCGGGTGGCGGCGGCGCGGCTGGTGGTTCCGGAAGGTGCTGTCGTCTGCGGGAGGACGGCGGCTTGGATTCACGGGATCGACACCACGGCGCTCGGCTCGGAGGAGTTCGTGAGCGTGCACTGGACGCGGGAGTCGGTCGAGACGGTCGAGATCGAGGGGCTGCGACTCACCAGCCCGGTGGCGACCGCTGTGGAGTTGGCGATGCGACTCCCCCGGCCGTTCGCGCTGTCCGCGGTCGACGCCTTCCTCCGCACGGGAATGGCCGACCGCTCGGCACTCCGTGCTGCATCGGCTGCCTACGAAGAACGTCCCGGCCATCACCAGAGCCAGGACATCCTTCGGTACGCCGATCGACGCGCAGCCTCGCCCGGTGAGTCGTGGCTCCGGCTCCGGTTGATCGACGCCGGCTTCGGCGTACCCGAGCTGCAGCTCCGTGTCGACGGGGCGGACCGCGTCTATCGGCTCGACCTCGGCTATCCCGAGGGGACGGTCGACGGGCGGCGGCTGGGGCTGGAGTACGACAGTGACCAGTGGCATTCAGGTCCTCGTGCTGAGCGGCGCGACGAGAAGCGTCGTACTCAGCTCGAAGCCCTGGGGTGGCACGTCATCGGCGTGCGCCGCACCGACCTGTGGGGCTCATACCCCGCGCTGGAGCTCGCCGTGGGCGCATTCCTATGTCAGCACCCACGCCTGCCGCGCCGCTGGTGACGTCTGCTTGTCTTGGGTGACTACTGGGTGACGCGGTAGACGTCGAAGACGCCTTCTACTGAGCGGACGGCTTTCAGGACGTGGCCGAGGTGGGTGGGGTCGCCCATCTCGAAGGTGAAGCGGGACTTGGCGATGCGGTCGCGGGTGGTGGTAAGGGCCGCGGACAGGATGTTCACGTGGTAGTCGGAGAGGACCCGGGTGATGTCCGAGAGCAGGCGGGCCCGGTCCAACGCCTCGACCTGGATCGCCACCAGGAACACCGACTGCGCGGTCGGGGCCCACTCGACCTCGACGATGCGCTCGGGCTGGGTCTGCAGGTTCTCGACGTTCGCACAGTCGGCGCGGTGCACGGACACACCGGCGCCTCGGGTGATCCACCCGATGATCTCGTCGCCGGGCACCGGCGTGCAGCAGCGGGCCAGCTTCGACAGCACGTCGGTCGCGCCCTTGACGATGACACCGGCGTCGCCACGAGCGGCCCGCTTGCGGCGCTCCTTCGAGGCCGGCAGCCGGAGGCCCTCGGCCAGGTCCTCGGCCGCGCCCTCCTCACCGCCGTACGTCTCGATCAGGCGGCGTACGACGGCCTGCGCGCTCACGTGGCTCTCGCCGACCGCGGCGTACAGGCCGGTCACGTCCGGGTAGCGCAGCGAGTTGGCGACCGCGGTCAGCGTCTCGTGCGACAGCAGGCGCTGCAGCGGCAGGCCCTCCTTGCGGAGCTGCTTGGCGATCGCGTCCTTGCCGTGCTCGATCGCCTCGTCGCGGCGCTCCTTGGAGAACCAGTGCTTGATCTTGTTGCGGGCACGCGGGCTCTTGACGAACGAGAGCCAGTCGCGCGACGGACCCGCGCCCTGCGCCTTCGAGGTGAAGACCTCGACGACGTCACCGTTCTCGAGGGTGCTCTCCAGCGGGACGAGCCGGCCGTTGACGCGGGCGCCGATGCAGCGGTGCCCGACCTCGGTGTGGATCGCGTACGCGAAGTCGACCGGCGACGACCCAGCCGGCAGCGACATCACGTCGCCGCGCGGGGTGAAGACGTAGACCTCGGAGTTGTTGATCTCGAACCGCAGCGAGTCGAGGAACTCCGACGGGTCGGAGGTCTCCCGCTGCCAGTCGACCAACTGCCGGACCCACGGCATCTCGTTCGGGCCGCCGATCTCGGTGCTGGGCGGGCCGGCCACCTCGGGCGCCGCCGAGGTCGGGTCCTCCTTGTACTTCCAGTGCGCGGCGATGCCGTACTCCGCGCGGCGGTGCATCGCGAACGACCGGATCTGCAGCTCCACCGGCTTGCCCTGCGGGCCGATCACGGTCGTGTGCAGCGACTGGTACATGTTGAACTTCGGCATCGCGATGTAGTCCTTGAACCGGCCGGGCACCGGGTTCCACCGCGCGTGCAGGATGCCGAGCGCGGCGTAGCAGTCCCGGACCGACTCGACCAGCACGCGAATGCCGACCAGGTCGTAGATGTCGCCGAACTCGCGGCCGCGGACGATCATCTTCTGGTAGATCGAGTAGTAGTGCTTCGGCCGGCCGGTGACGGTCGCCTTCACCTTGGCGGCGCGCAGGTCCTCGTGCACCTGGTCGATCACGGACGCGAGGTACTCGTCGCGGGACGGCGCCCGCTCGGCGACCAGCCGGACGATCTCGTCGTACACCTTCGGGTGCAGGGTCGAGAAGGACAGGTCCTCGAGCTCCCACTTGATCGTGTTCATACCCAGCCGGTGGGCCAGCGGGGCGTAGATCTCCAGCGTCTCCCGGGCGATCCGCTCCTGCTTCTCCTGCCGCAGGAAGCCGAGCGTGCGCATGTTGTGCAGCCGGTCGGCGAGCTTGATCACCAGCACCCGGATGTCCTTGGCCATCGCGACGACCATCTTGCGGATCGTCTCGGCCTGCGCGGACTCGCCGTACTTGACCTTGTCCAGCTTGGTGACGCCGTCGACCAGCATGGCGATCTCTTCGCCGAAGTCGCGGGTCAGCTCGTCGACCGTGTACGGCGTGTCCTCGACCGTGTCGTGGAGCAGGGCGGCGCACAGGGTCGGCGCGGTCATGCCGAGCTCGGCCAGGATGGTGGCGACCGCGAGCGGGTGGGTGATGTACGCGTCACCGCTCTTGCGGAGCTGACCGGTGTGGTACTTCTCCGCCGTCCGGTAGGCGCGCTCGATCATCCCGAGGTCGGCCTTCGGGTGGGTCGCGCGGACGACCCGGAACAGCGGCTCGAGCATGGGCGCCCGGTTCGGATGGCGGGTGCCGCCGAGGCGGGCGAGGCGGGCGCGGACCCGGGCGGGCGCGATCCGGGGCGGGGTGGCGGGCGGCGCGGCGGCAGGCGGCGGTGACGGAGCCGGGCGCACCGGGGCGCGCGGGGGCTCCTGCGGTACGACGTTCGGCACCGCTGATGTCATCGCCGGGTCTTCGCCCACGTTTGTGTCCCTCCGCCGACAGACCACCAGTCTAGGGGGAACCGTCCAACGACGGTGAAAGGGCCTGTGGACAACACGCCGAGCCAGCCGCTGATCGCGGAGCGTTATCCGAATTCAGGCAAGCTCAGACCGTGAGCAGGGCGCTGACGTTCTCGCCGGCGAGGCGCTCCCGGCCGGGCAGAAAGGAGAGCTCCAGCAGGACCGAGGTGGCGGTGACCTCGGCCTCGCACCGGCGGATCAGGCGGAGGCACGCCTCCACCGTGCCGCCGGTGGCCAGAACGTCGTCGATGACCAGGACCCGGTCACCCGGGGTGAACGCGTCCTGGTGGACCTCGATGGTCGCCTCGCCGTACTCGAGCGCGTACGACTCCTCGTACGTCGCCGCCGGCAGCTTCCCCTTCTTCCGCACCGGCACGAACCCGGCGCCGAGCGCGAGCGCGACCGGGGCCGCGAGGATGAACCCGCGCGCCTCGATCCCGACCACCTTGTCGACCACCGGGGTGCCGTCGTCGTCCTCGCCGAAGGCGGCCAGCGCCTCGACCACCTGGGCGAACCCGCTGTGGTCGGCCAGCAGCGGGGTGATGTCCTTGAACACCACGCCCGGCTGCGGGTAGTCCGGGATGTCGCGGATCCCGTCCTTGAGCACCTGCTCGAGCGACCGCATCACTTACCGCGCTTCGATCGCGGCTTGCGGGTCGGCTGCGGCCGTCCGGACCCGGTCGACTTCATCGGGCGAGCCGCCGGCGTCGGCGCCGTACCCGCGGGCCGGTCCTGCTTGCGTGGCGGCGCCTTGGTCGCCGTCCCGCCGCCCGAGCCCACCGCGACCGGTGCACCGGCCCCGGCCGGAGTCAGCGAGGCCGCCGTCTGGGCCCGCTTGGCGGTGACCCGGCGGTTCAGCGCCTGCATGCCCGGCTCGCGCTCCTTGAACGCCGCGAGCAGCGCCGGCGCGATGAACACCGACGAGTACGCACCGACCGCGATCCCGACGAACAGCGCCAGCGAGAGGTCCTTCAGCGGCCCGGTCCCGAGGACGACGGTGCCGACGACCAGGATCGACCCGACCGGCAGCAGGGCGATCAGCGTGGTGTTGACCGACCGTACGACGGTCTGGTTGACGGCCAGGTTGGTCGCATCCGAGTACGTGTACCGGTTGGACCCGGTGATCCCGCGGGTGTTCTCCCGGACCTTGTCGAACACCACGACCGTGTCGTACAGCGAGTACCCGAGGATCGTCAGTACGCCGATCACCGTGGCCGGCGTGACGTCGAAGCCGACCAGCGCGTACACGCCGACCGTGATCAGCACGTCGTGCAGCAGCGCGATGATCGCGGCCATCGAGGCCTTGGGTTCCCGGAAGTAGGCCCAGATGACCAGGAACACCAGCCCGATGAACACGACCAGCGCGATGATCGCCTTGTTCGCGATCTGCTGGCCCCAGGAGGCGCCGATCTGCTGCGAGGTCACCTGGTCGACCGGGACCCCGGCCTCCTCGGCGATCGCGGCGCGGACCTCGGTGATGTCGTCCTGGCTGAGCGGCTTGGTCTGCACCCGCACCTTGTCGGCGCCGACGGTGGTGACGATCGGGTCGCCGAGGTCCTCGGCGTTGGTCGCCTTCACCGCGTCGCCGAAGTCCTGCACGGTGCTGTCGGTGACCTTGACGTTGGCCTGGTACTCGACGCCGCCCTTGAACTCGATGCCGAGCGCGAGGCCGCGGGTGAACAACCCGGCCAGCGAGATGGCGATCAGCACCAGGGAGACGACGAACCAGAACTTGCGCTTACCGATGAAGTCGTAGGAGACCTCGCCGCTGTGCAGCTTGGCGCCCAGCTGTCCGAGCTTCGACATCAGACCTGCCCTCCCACCGGCTTCGAGGTGGACGTCTTGGCCGGCCGGGCCGACGGCTTCATCTGGCCCGGCAGCCGTTCCACCCCGAGATGCTCCGGATCCAGGCCGGACAGCTTGTGGCCGTGACCGAAGAAGTCGGTCCGGGACAGCAGGGTGACCAGCGGCTTGGTGAAGACGAACACCACGACCAGGTCGATCAGGGTGGTCAGGCCGAGCGTGAACGCGAAGCCCCGGACGCTGCCGATCGCCAGGATGTACAGCACGATGGCGGCGAGCAGCGAGACCGAGTCGGCCGCGATGATCGTGTGCTTGGCCCGCGCCCAGCCGGTCTCCACCGACGAGCGCAGACTTCGACCGTCACGGACCTCGTCGCGGAGTCGTTCGAAGTAGACGACGAACGAGTCCGCGGTGATACCGATGGCCACGATCAGACCGGCGATCCCGGCCAGCGTCAGGGTGAACCCGATCGCCTTGCCGAGCAGCACGACCGACGCGTAGGTGAGGACGGCGGCCGCGGCCAGCGACAGCACGACGACGAGGCCCAGACCGCGGTAGTACAGGAACGAGAACAGCACGACGAGCGCGAGACCGGCGAGACCGGCCCAGATGCCCGCGGAGAGCTGGTCGCCACCGAGCTGCGGCGACACCGTCTCGACCGAGGAGATGTCGAACGAGACCGGCAGGGCGCCGTACTTCAGCACGTTCGCCAGGTCGCGGGCCTCGGACTCGGTGAAGGTACCGGTGATCTGCGCCTGGCCGCCGGGGATCGGGTTCTCCACGCTCGGGGTGGAGATCGTCTCCCCGTCCAGCACGATCGCGAACAGGTTCTGCCCCTGGCCGCGGGCCGAGATGTTCTGCGTGGCCTTGAGGAACTTGTCGCCGCCCTCACCGGTGAACTCGAGGTTGACCTGCCACTGGAAACCGCCCTGCGGGATGCCGGCGGTGGCGTCGGCCAGGTCGGTGCCCTTCATGATCGCGGGGCCGAGCAGGTACCGGTACTGGCCGTCGCGGTCGCAGGAGAACAGCGGCTTGTTCGGGTCGTCGGTCTGCTCGTCGCCGCACTTGTACGCCGCGAAGGCGGTCTGCGTGGCCGCGTCCGGAGTCCACTGCAGCGGGTCGCCCGCCGCGGCCGGCGTCGACGGTGTCGCGGCCGGGGTGCTCGGCTTGGCGGTCGGCGTGCTCGGCTTCGCGGTCGGAGTCGGCGTGGGGGTCGGCGTCGGGTCCGCCTGACCCAGCACGCTGCTCCAGGCCCGGCCGTTCGGCGTGGCGGTGGGAGTCGCGCTGGGCTGCACCGTCGTGCTCGGCTTCGGCGTCGTGCTCGGCTTCGGCGTCGTACTCGGCTTGCCGGTCGGCGTGCCGCTCGGGGTCGGTGACGGCGTCGCCTGCGGTGCCGCGGCCTGCGCGTCGTACACGATCCGGAAGTAGAGCAGGGCGGTCTGGCCGACCTGCTTCACCAGGGCGTCCTGCGTGGCACCCGGAACGGCCACGTTGATGTGGTTCGAACCGGAGGTGGTGATGTCGGCCTCGGCGACGCCGGCACCGTTGACCCGCTGGGAGATGATGTTCTTCGCCTCGTCCAGCTGCTCGGCGGTCACCGAGCCGCCGCCGGCCAGCGAGTTCGCGGTCAGCGTGATGGTGGTGCCGCCGCGCAGGTCCAGACCGAGCTTGGGCTTCCAGGTCTTGGTCAGCCCCATGATCCCGAACAGCAGGACCACGATGACTCCCAGGACGATCAGGAGCCGCCCGGGGCGCGATGTCGTCGTCGTTGCCACGTCAGTTTCAACCTTTGTGCTTCTGGGCGCGCCGCATCGTCGGATGGACGCCGGGGCGGCGCGCCGCAGGCCGTTGGGAGCGGGTGCGTCAGTTCTCGGTGTGCGTCGGCGGCAGCTTGCTGGTGTCCTGCACCTTGCCGTCCTTGCTCTTGCCCGCGTCCGGTACGTCGACCGGGTCCTTGGCCGGCTCCTCGACGGCGACCGGCTCCTCGGCGGCGTCGGCCGGGTCCTCGACCCGGTCCTCGGCGGCCGGGGTCTCGGCGACGTCCTCGTCCGGGATGACCCGGCCGATCGCGGCCTTGACGACCTGCACCAGGACGCCGTCGGAGATCTCCAGCGTCACGTAGTCGTCGTCGACCTCCTCGACGATCCCGACCAGGCCGCTGGTGGTGATCACCTTCGTGCCCGGGGTGAGGGCGGCGACGGTGTCGGCCTGCCGCTGGCGCTGCTTGCGCTGCGTGCGGCTCATGAACCAAATCATCCCGACGATCAGGATCAACGGCAGCAGCAGCGTGAAGCCGGAGCCGCCCCCGGAAGAGGCCATCGGTACGGCGATCAGTTGCATCGGGACTCAGAATCCTTCGTCATCGGGGGTACGGGGCGTCCGGCACGCTCTGCAGAGGCGTGCAGGTCGCAGCGGAACGACCTGAGGTCAGGCCACCGGGGAGTCTAACCCTGGGTGGCAACATTTCCCTCATGACACCGGGTCACGTTTGAGTTACTCAAGCGGTCGTCCGGTGCCGTGTTCACTCTGTGTCGAAGAGCGTGTCCGCGAACGTCGCGCCCTTCGGGACTTTCAGCCCGATGTGCCGCCAGGCCGCGGGCGTGGCGACGCGACCGCGCGGCGTACGAGCCAGATAGCCCGACCGGACCAGGAATGGTTCAGCCACTTCCTCCACGGTCTCACGTTCTTCGCCGACCGCAACCGCGAGCGTCGACAGACCGACCGGGCCGCCCCCGAAGCGGCGGCAGAGCGCGTCCAGGACGGACCGGTCCAGCCGGTCCAGACCCATCTTGTCCACCTCGTACAGCTCGAGCGCCGCTTTCGACAGCGCGAGCGTGATGATCCCGTCGGCGCGGACCTCGGCGTAGTCGCGCACCCGGCGGAGCAGCCGGTTCGCGATCCGGGGCGTACCGCGGGACCGGGAGGCGATCTCGGCCGCGCCCTCGGGGGTGATGTCGACCTCGAGCAGGGCGGCCGAGCGGTTGACGATCTTCTCCAGCTCGGCGGCCTCGTAGAACTCCAGGTGACCGGTGAACCCGAACCGGTCCCGCAGCGGCCCCGGGAGCAGACCCGCCCGGGTGGTCGCGCCGACGAGGGTGAACGGCGGGATCTCCAACGGGATCGCGGTCGCGCCCGGCCCCTTGCCGACGATCACGTCGACCCGGAAGTCCTCCATCGCCATGTAGAGCAGCTCTTCGGCGGGCCGGGACATCCGGTGGATCTCGTCGAGGAACAGCACCTCGCCCTCGCTCAACCCGGACAGGATCGCGGCCAGGTCGCCGGCGTGCTGGATCGCCGGACCGCTGGTCACCCGCAGCGGCGCCGACAGCTCGCTGGCGATGATCATCGCCAGCGTGGTCTTGCCGAGGCCGGGCGGCCCGGACAGCAGCACGTGGTCCGGAGCTCGGTTGCGCCCGCGGGCCGCGTGCAGGACGAGCTCGAGCTGCTCGCTGACGCGGCGTTGACCGCCGAACTCGGCCAGCGTGCGCGGCCGGAGCGCGGACTCGATCTTGCGTTCCTCGAGATCCACGGCGTCCGCGGACACGAGCGGCCGGACGTTGTCTTCCATCGGCTACGCCTTCGACAGCACGCGCAGCGCGGCGCGGAGCAGATCGGGGACGGACGGGTTCGGGTTGTCGGCGGCGAGCGGCGACACCGCGGTGACCGCGTCCTCCGCGTCGCGGGCGGACCAGCCGAGCCCGACCAGACCGGCGTGCACCTGGTCCCGCCAGGCCTCCTGCGACTGCAGCGGCCGGCCGGTCACCGTCTTCGACGGCGCACCGATCTTGTCCTTGAGCTCCAGCACGATCCGCTGCGCACCCTTCTTCCCGATCCCCGGGACCTTCACGAGTACGGCGAGGTCCTCGGTCGCCACCGCCTGCCGCAGCTGCTCCGGGCTCAGCACGGCCAGCGCGGCCTGGGCCAGCCTCGGGCCGACACCGGAGGCGGTCTGCAGCAACTCGAACAGGCTCTTCGCGTCGTCGTCGGCGAAGCCGTACAGCGTCAGCGAGTCCTCACGGACCACCATCGACGTCGCGACCCGGGCCTCCTGCCCCGGCCGCAACCCCGCCAGCGTGCCGGGATCGCAGTACACCTGCAGGCCCACTCCCCCGACCTCGATCACGGCACTGTCCACACCGATGGCCGCCACCGGCCCCCGCACGAACGCGATCATCGCCATCCTCCCGGTACGCGCCTACTCATCTCTTGCTCTCCTGGGCGGCCACCGCCGCACGGAGTCTCGCCACCTGCAGGCGGGACTGCGCCTGCGCCATGGCCTCGAGGTTCGTCCGGCTGCCGGCCGCCTCCTGCAGCCGGGACGCCGTCCCGCCGCGCCAGACCTGGCAGATCGCCAGCGCCAGCGCGTCCGCCGCGTCGGCGGGTGTCGGCCGCTCGGCCAGCTTCAGGATCCGGGTCACCATCGTGGTGACCTGCTCCTTGCCCGCGCGGCCGGAGCCGGTGACCGCGGCCTTGACCTCACTCGGTGTGTGCAGCGCGACCGGCAGACCACGCCGGGCCGCGACCACCATCGCGACCCCGGACGCCTGCGCCGTGCCCATCACCGTGCGCACGTTGTGCTGCGCGAACACGCGCTCCACCGCGACCGCGTCCGGCCGGTGCTCGGTGATCCACTCCTCGAGCTCGGCCTCGATCCGGACCAGCCGCTTGGCCACATCCAGCTCGGCAGGCGTTCGGATCACGCCCACGGCGACCAGCGCCGGCGGCTTGCCGGGTGAGCCCTCGACGATGCCGAGGCCGCACCGGGTCAGCCCCGGGTCGACGCCGAGCACCCGCATGGACCACCTCCGAACGTTTGTTCGACAACCCTATCGGCAGCGCGATCAGAAGTAGTCGAGCATGTACGGCGTGGCGCCCGCGAAGACCATGTCGAGGGCGGCAGCGGCTCCGCCGGAGGCCAGACCACTCGCACGCAGCGTGGCCAGCGGCGTACCGGCGTAGAGAGCCGCGAGACCGCGCGGTCCCAGGTGAAGGACGTCCCCGCCGGCTTGGGTCGGGGTGAGTCGTCCGGAGCCGTCGGCGACCGACAGGTGCCAGTCGCCGCTGTTGGCCGGTACGTCGGTGTCGTCGATGCGCAGATCGACCTCTACGGCGACGTCCGGCGCGTATCCGCGTGCGGCGATCGCAGCCGGTGCGTCGAGCAGCCGCACCATCCAGCGCTGGTGCTGCACGTCCTTGTGGGCCTCGTGCTCGATCATGAGGTGCACCGGGTCGTTCGGGGAGATGTACGCCTGCACAGTGCTCGCGATGGACGACCCTGAGCCGACAGTGGCCCACAGTGCGCGGGCGGTCGCCTCGGAACCGGCCACAAGCTCGTCCACGCACAGGTCGGAGCCGGACCAGTTGTAGACGACGAATCCGTCGTCGGCGAGGTATGCGAAGTTGTCCTCGTCCGCGAGCCACTCCGTGACCTGCTGGACCGGCCAGATGAGCGGACCGCTGGTACGACGCCGCTCGTGCAACTGCCCGACCACCTCGAGGAACCGCGCCGCGTCCTCCGGCCCGGCCCGCCGTACGTCGACCTCCTTGCCGCCGAGCGCACGGAGATCGGCCGCCGGGAAGGAGTACCGGTACCGGCCACCGCCGAACTCGTAGCCGAGATGCCGGTAGATCACCGTGGTCGCCGGATAGAGCCCGGTCAGCGGGAAGCCCTTGTCCACGGCCCGCTGCAGCACTCCGCGCATCAGCATGCTGCCGACACCACGCCCGCGGTACTCCGGTGAGACGACCACCCCCGCGACGCCGGCCATCGGCACCCGGCGACCGCACCACCACTGCTCGAAGTCCCAGAACCGGGCGGCCGCCACCACCTCGTCCCCGTCGGCCACACCGACGTACCGCCCGTCCTGCAGGAACACGCGGGCGTCCCGCAGCCACTGCTCCCGATCCCCCGCCGCCAGCATCCCGAACGACCGCGCCCTGACCCGGATCACCGCATCCAGCTGGTCCTCGGCCACATCCACGAACCGCAACCCGTCACTCACCCCGCAGACCCTACGCGTCGCCGGTTTCGTCGGGCGAACTACTTCTTGTCGGTGACCCAGAGGTGGATGGTGCCTTCGACCACCACGGTCCCGTCGGTGCGGGTGGCTTTCACGTGGACGGGGACGTCGGGGCCGGTGGTCCAGGACTGGGGATCGGTCTCGGCGGAGCAGGTGAGGCTGGTCGTGGACTTGGCGAGGTAGGCGACCTCCATGCCCTTCGGGAGCCAGCGTTTGCCGTCCGGGATGGTTGCCTCCGCCAACGCGCCCATGGCCGCCTCCAGGCCGTTGCAGACGGCGATCGCGTGGACGGTGCCGATGTGGTTGTGCACGGCGCGCCGCTTCGGCAGCACCAGGGCCGCGTAGTTCGGGCTGACCTGCACGAACCGCGGCCGGATCGACCGGAAGTACGGCGCCTTCCAGGTGAACCCGCGTGAGAACACCCGGTCCCCGCCCGGAACCGTCCGCAACTTCTCCCACATTCCCAGCACTTGGTTCGCCATGCCGCGCATGTTACCCGCGAGTTACTTACGACGTCGAGCCCATCACGTGACCGTGGACGTCAGGGTGACGTCCACGGTCGCGCGGTTCAGGTAGTCGGTCCAGGCCTGCGCCAGTCGGGTGACACCTTGCTGCAAGGTCGCCGCGGGCAACGCGTACGGCAGCCGGGTGTGGTTGTCGGTGCTCCCGTCGGCCGAGAAGACCGCGCCCGGCAGCAGTGCGACGCCGTACCGCAGAGCGATCTGGGCGAAGTGCGTCGCGTCACCCTGCGGCAGCCGGACCCACAGGGACGCACCGGCCTGCGGTTCGCGCCAGGTCCAGTCCGGCAGGTGCCGGCCGAGCAGCTCGGTCAGCGTGCGCAATCCTTCCGGCAACGCCGTACGACGTTCCGCCTCGGCGTCGTCGCGGTGGTCCATCAGCCGTACGGCGACCTCCTGGGCGATCAGGGAGCTGCCGAGATCGGTGATTCCGCGGACCTGCGCGAACCGCGAGACGGCCTGCGGGACGGTCCGGATCCAGCCCAGCCGCAACCCGCCCCAGAACAGCTTGCTCATCGAGCCGATGGTCACCAGCCGCTCGTGCGTGGTCAGCGCGGGCGCCGTCGGCCGGCCGTCGAACGACGTACCCGCGAGGGAGGTGTCGTCGACGAGCACGACCTCGTGCTGGTCGAGCAGCTTCGCCAGCCGCTGCCTGCGATCCTCGGACAGCACGGCGCCGGTCGGATTGTGGGCGGCGGTCTGCACGTAGACCAGCCGCGGCGCTTCGGTCGCCAGCATGGCCTCCAGCGCGGCGACGTCGAGCCCATCGGCGTCGGTCCGCACGGTTCGCAGCCGGCTGCCCGTCCGGGCGAACGCTTCGAGAGCCCCGCGGTACGTCGGCTGCTCGACCACCACCCCGTCCCCGGGCTGCACGCACCCACGCGCCACCAACTCCAAAGCCTGCTGCGCACCGGAGGTGATCAGGATCTCCTCCGGCGCGGTCGGCATCCCTGCATCGCTGTACCAGCGGGCGATCCGCTCGCGCAGCGCCGGCAGCCCGCGCAGGTGGTAGCCGTGGTGCGTGCCGGTGAGGCGCAGGTAGTCGTCGCGGGTCAGACTGGCCGCGACGTCGGCGACCAGGTCGAGGCTGGGCAGCGCGGCGGTGGCGAAGTCGATCGTTGCCAACGGCCCGTTCAGGAACTGGCTGGCCGCGTGGTCCCCGGCCAGCATTCCGCCGGAAACAGTCTCCCGGGCGTGCGCCGTGCTGACCCGCGTCCCACTCCCCTGCCGGCGCTCGAGCCGCCCGCTCTCCCGCAGCGCCTGGTACGCCGCGACCACCGTCGTCCGGCTCACGGTCAGGGCCGCCGCGAGCGCACGCTCCGGCGGGAGTACGGCGGCCGGCGGCAGCTCACCGCGGTCGATCAACTCCGCCAGGCTCTCGCTCAACTGCCGGTAGAGCGGACCCGAGCGCGCGCCCGTGCCGACGAGCATCCGCGCGAGCTCATCGGCCGAGAATCTGAGGCCATTGCCGTCCGGAATCACGAAACAGAGTCCAATTTCGTTGATGTGGCTCTAGAGAACTGTCTTCAATGAAGCCAATCTAGCGCTCATTGAACCGAGTGGGAACGAATTGGTCTGTGAGGTGAGGCGCAATGAGGTCGACACTGGGTGCCTTGCTGCTCGCCGTCACGACGGTGGTCACGCTGCCGGGATGTGCCACGGTCGCCGCACCGGGCACCGGGTCGCTGAACGCCGGCGGCCCACAGGACACGTTCCGGTCGCTGCGCATCATGGGATCCGACTTCCCCTACACCGATGCCACGGTCGCCGCGTTCGAGCAGCAGCATCCCGACATCGACGTCGAGTACGTGAAAGGTGCGGTCTCGTTCGAGGAGGGCAGCGTACAGACGCTGCTGCGGTCCGGCAGCGGACCGGACCTGTTGCTGGTGAACTCGGGTCCGGGCCGGGTCGGCCTGCTCGCCGACGCCGGGCTGATCTGGCCGCTGGACGAGGTGTTCGCGACCAACGGCCTGGCCGACCGGTTCCAGCCGGAGGTCGTCCGGCAGACCCGGGCCGGCAACGACGACCGCGTCTACGAGATCGTCGAGGGCCTGGACGTGTTCCAGGTGTACTACAACAAGAAGATCTTCGCGGCTCACGGTCTCGACGTCCCGAAGGACTGGGACGCCTTCCTGGACACCTGCGGGAAGCTGAAGGACGCGGGCGTGAAGCCCTTGCTGGCCGGGGCCCGGGACAACTTCGCCGGTGGCTGGCTGCTCGGCTCGCTCGTGCAGGCATCCGCGGGTCGGGACCTGATGAGCGACATCCTGGCCGGGTCCGCGTCGTTCGCCGACCCCGCGGTCGTCACCGGCGGCCGGATGCTGGCCGAGTTGATCGAGCGCGGCTGCGTCGACGGCGGTCAGGCGGCCGCGCTCGACGGTGGCCAGGCCCAGGCCGCGTTCTGGCGGGGCGGTGGCGCGATGACCGTCGTACCGCAGGGGTCGATGGCGGACGCGCGGCAGGACGGTGTCGACGTGTCGGCGTACGGCGCGTTTCCGATGCCGCCGCGCGATGCGGAAGCCGAAGCGCTGCCGACCGCGGGGCTGGCGCTGAGCTGGGTCGTCAACAAGAGCACGAAGTCCCGGTCCGCGGTGGTCGAGTGGCTGCGCTGGCTGGCCAGTCCCGAGTACCTGGAGCTGACCGCGGCCGAGGGCCGGACGCTGGTGCCGGCGCAGGTCGTCCCGGCGGGCCTGAAGCTCGACCCGGCGGTCCAGGACGGGTTGGACAAGGTTGCCAAGGGCACCGGCTTCAACCCGAGCGTGTACCTGCCGGACGCCGCGAAGGAGGCCTGGTACCAAGCCGTCCAAGGGCTGCTGACCCGGCGCCTCTCCCCCGAGCGGGCGATGCAGGCCGTGCAGGACGAACTGGCGGCGAGCCGATGACGACCCGCACTGGTTCGAGACGTACGGCGCTGATCGCCGTCATGCTGCTGCCGTCGTTGCTGCTGCTCGCGGTCTTCCTGTTCCTGCCGCTGCTGCGGGGGATCCAGCTGAGCTTCTACACCTGGGACGGCATCGCCCCGGTGATGCACCGGGCCTGGTTCGACAACTACGCGAACGTCTGGACGGACCCCGCGTTCCTGCGGGCGCTGAGCCGGACGGTGATCTGGTGGGCGATGCACCTCGGGCTCGCGGTCGGCGGCGGACTGTTGCTGGCGGCACTGATCAGCGAGATCCGCTGGCGCCGGGCGCAGACCCTGTTTCGGAGCCTGGCGTTCGTCCCGCACATCATGTCGCTGGCCGTCGTCGGCGTGATCTGGAGCCAGCTCTACCACCCGACCATCGGGCTGCTGAACGGATTCCTCGGCGCGATCGGCCTGGACAGGCTGGTCGAGCCCTGGCTGGGCAGTACGACGTTCGCCCTGCCGGCCGTCGGGGTCGCGAGCGCCTGGCAGGCGTACGGCTTCTACCTGGTGATCTTCCTGGCCGCGATCCAGGCGGTGGACCCGGCGCTGCACGAGGCCGCGGCGATCGACGGCGCCGGGCCGTGGCAGCGGTTCCGCAACATCACCGTGCCGTCGCTGCACAACGCGATCAGCCTGGTCGTCGTCCTCGCGTTCATCAACGCGCTGAAGGGGTTCGGGACGGTCTGGTCGATGACCGAGGGCGGTCCGGACCGCTCCACCGAGCTGGTCGCGGTCTACGCGTACCGGCAGGCGTTCAGCCTCGGCGACATCGGCACCGCGAGAGCCGCCGGATTGAGTATCGCGGTGATCGCCGTCGTCATCTCGGTCGGCTTCAACCGCTGGCGTGACCGCGCCGCGATGGGAAGGTGAGCACGATGCGAACCGTCAGCCGATGGCACCACACGCTGGTCGTGCTGGTGGCCGTGATCGCCGGCGCCACCATGGTGCCGGTGCTGTGGGCCGCGTTCAGCGCGTTCAAGAACGACACCGAGATCTTCGGCGAGCCGCTCGGCCTGCCCGGTCAGTGGCGCTGGGAGAACTTCCGGACCGTCTGGACCACCGGCGACTTCAGCACGTACTTCGTGAACAGCGCGGTGATCGCGGTCGCGGTGACCGCGCTGACCGTGGCCGTCACCTGCCCGGCCGGGTACGCCTTCGGCAAGCTGACGAAGGGCCGGAGCAACGGCATCTTCTACGCCTACCTGCTGGTGATGACGCTGCCGGGTGAGGCGATCATGGTGCCGACGTTCTACCAGTTGCGGGAGATGTCCCTGGTCGACAGCCGGGTCGGCCTCGGCCTGATCCTGGTCGCCGGCGGCGTACCGCTCGGGGTCTTCATCGCCCGCAACTTCTTCCGGGACCTGCCGAACGAGCTGATCGAGTCGGCCCGGGTCGACGGGGCCGGCGACTGGCGGATCTTCCGCAGCGTGATGCTGCCGCTGGCCAAGCCGGCCGTGCTCGCGGTCGGCGTGTTCAGCTTCCTCGGCGCCTGGAACGAGTACCAGCTGGCGCTGCTGTTGCTGTTCAGCCAGGAGAAGCGGACGATCCCGCTCGGGCTGGTGCAGTTCCAGGGCCAGTACAGCGCCGACTCGGGCGCGTTGTTCGCCGGCATCGTGCTGGCGATGATCCCGTCCGTGCTGGTGTACGTCGTGTTGCAGCGATCCTTCACCCGTGGCCTCGTGGCTGGAGCCTTGCGATGACCGTGACCTATCAGTTCGAGTATCCCGAGCGGCTGCGCTGCGCCTTCATCGGCGCGGGCGGCCACTCGTACCGCAACGTCTATCCGACCTTCCAGTACGCGCCGGTCGACCTGGTGGCGGTGTGCGACGTCCAGCTCGACCGCGCCCGGACGTACGCGCGGAGCTTCGGCGCTCCGTCGGCGTACGACGACCATCGCGAGATGCTGGCCGCCGAGCGGCCGGACGCCGTCTTCATCGTCACCTCCTACACGGCCGACGGCGACGTCCAGGCGACGGCGCTGGCCGAGGACTGTCTGCGCGCGGGCGCGCACGTGTGGATGGAGAAGCCGACGGCCGCGGGACTCGCGCAGCTGGACCGGTTGCAGGCGGCCGCCGACGAGACCGGACTGACCGTGATGACTGGGCTGAAGAAGATCTTCACGCCGGCGATGGAGAAGGTGAAGGCGATCCTGGCGACGCCGGAGTTCGGTACGCCGAGCTCGATCTCGGTGCGCTACCCGCAGTCGCTGCCGGCGCCCGCCGACCGGTCCGACGACGTCCGGATGATCGGCTTCCTGGACCACATCTTCCACCCGGGTGCGGTACTCACCCACCTGATGGGCCCGGTACGGCGGCTGACCTACGAGTGGGAGCCGACGACCGGGGCCAGCGTCTCCAGCCTGCTGTTCGAGTCCGGAGCCGTCGGCACGCTCCACCTCGCCGCCGGATCCGCCACCGGAGCTCCGCTGGAGCGGGTCGAGGTGGTCGGCGACGGCGCCAACGTGGTCGTGGACAACGGCGTACGGCTGACCTACTACCGGGCCGGTGCCTCGTTGCCGTACGGGCGCTCGGCGTCCTTCGTCACCCCGGACGAGGTCGCGCCGCTGCACTGGGAGCCGGAGTTCTCACTCGGCCAGCTCTACAACAAGAACCTGTTCTACCTCGGGTACGTGCCCGAGGTGGTGCACTTCTGCGAGAGCGTGCTGGCCGGCAAGCCTCCGGAGAAGGGCACCCTCGCCGACGTCCGGGAGATCCTCAAGCTGTACGAGCTGTATCGACGAACTGGGAGCTGACAGATGGCAGAGAAGAGCCGGATGACCCCCGCGGCCGCGGTCCAGGTCGAGGACCAGACGTGGGGACGGCTGGAGTGGATGGTCTCCGGTGCCCTGGGCAACTCCGACACGATGACGGTCGGCCGGTGCTACATCCGTCCGGGCGAGCAGAACCCGCGGCACTACCACCCCAACTGCGACGAGGTGCTGCACGTGCTGCAGGGCACCATCGAGCACACCGTCGACGACGACAAGGTGACGATGGGGCCGGGCGACACCATCAGCATCCCGGCGGGCGCGCTGCACAACGCCCGCAACGTCGGCACCGACGAGGCGATCTTCGTCATCTCGTTCTCGGCGCCGGACCGGCAGACGGTGGGTGAGTGAGATGCCGACCGTGGTGCTGCTCGGCACGCTCGACACCAAGGGCGAGGAGTACGCGTTCGTCCGCGACCGACTGACGGCGGCGGGCCTGACGGTGGTCGTGGTCGATGCCGGGGTGCTGGGCGAGCCGCGGCTGACCGCCGACGTCCCGCGCGAGGACGTGGCCGCCGCGGCGGCCGCCGATCTCGCGGCGCTGCGCGATGCGGCTGATCGCGGTGCGGCCGTGACCGCGATGGCTGCCGGCGCGGCGGCCGTCGTCCGCCGATTGTCCGATCAGGGCCGGTGCGACGGCGCCCTCGCCCTCGGCGGCACCGGTGGTACGTCGATCGCCGCCGAGGCGTTCCGTGGTCTGCCGCTCGGCGTACCGAAGGTGATCGTGTCGACCGCAGCGGCCGGCGACACGTCGGCGTACCTGCGGGAGACCGACCTGGTGCTGATGCCGAGCGTGGTCGACGTGGCCGGGGTGAACCGGCTGTCGGCCCGCATCCTGGCGAACGCGGCGGCGGCCGTGGCCGGGATGGTGACCGCCGAGCCGGTCGAGGTCGCCGACGACAAGCCGTTGGTGGCGGCGAGCATGTTCGGCGTGACCACGCCGGCCGTGGACGCGGCGCGGGGACGGTTGGGCGAGCTCGGGTACGAGGTGCTGGTGTTCCACATGACCGGGACCGGTGGGCGGACGCTCGAGTCGCTCGCGGCTTCGGGTCAACTGGCCGGCGTCCTGGATCTCACGACGACCGAGCTGGCCGACGAGCTCGTCGGCGGGGTGTTCTCCGCCGGGCCGGACCGGCTCACCGCGGCCGGACGGGCCGGGATCCCGCAGGTGGTCTCGGTCGGGGCGATGGACATGGTCAACTTCGGGCCGCGGGACACGGTGCCCGCGGAGTTCGCGGACCGGAAGCTGTTCGTGCACAACCCGAGCGTCACGCTGATGCGGACGACGCCGGCCGAGTGCGCCGAGCTCGGCCGCCGGCTGGCGCTGCGGCTGAACGGCGCGACCGGGCCGACCGCGTTGTTGCTGCCGCTCCGCGGGGTGTCCGCGATCGCGGTCGGGGGCGGCGTGTTCCACGACCCGGACGCCGACGCCGCCCTGTTCGGCGCGATCCGGGACACCCTGGACCGCTCGGTCGTCGAGCTGGTGGAAGTCGATGCCGCGATCAACGACGAGGCCTTCGCCCACGCAGCCGCGAACATGCTGAACACCTACCTGCAGAAGGGGAACTGAGTATGGAACGCGAGGCCATCCTGGAGCGACTGCGGGCGAAGCGGGCAGCCGGTGAGCTGATCGTCGGCGGCGGTGCGGGCACCGGGCTGTCGGCCAAGTGCGAGGAGGCCGGTGGAATCGACCTGATCGTGATCTACAACTCCGGCCGCTACCGGATGGCCGGTCGCGGCTCGCTGGCCGGGCTGCTCGCCTATGGCAACGCGAACGACATCGTGCTGGACATGGGCCGTGAAGTGCTGCCGGTGGTCAAGCACACGCCGGTCCTGGCCGGCGTGAACGGGACCGACCCGTTCTACCAGCCGACCGAGTACCTCCGCCGCCTGACCGGCCTCGGCTTCTCCGGCGTGCAGAACTTTCCCACGGTCGGCCTGATCGACGGCACCTTCCGGGCAAACCTGGAGGAGACCGGGATGGGGTACGCCGAGGAGGTCGCGATGATCGCCACCGCCCACGAGCTCGGGCTGCTGACCACGCCGTACGTGTTCTCCGCCGCGGACGCGACCGCGATGACCGAGGCCGGCGCCGACATCGTGGTCTGCCACCTCGGCCTGACCACCGGCGGGTCGATCGGTGCCGGGACCGCGCGGACGCTCGAGGGGTGCGCCGTACTGATCGACGAGTGGACGGCCGCGGCGCGGGCGGTCCGGCCGGACGTCTTCGTGCTGTGCCACGGCGGCCCGATCGCCGAACCGGACGACGTCCGGCGGATCCTCGAACTCTGCCCGTCGATCGACGGCTTCTACGGTGCGTCCTCGATGGAGCGGCTGCCGACCGAGCAGGCGATCACCGCGACGACCAGCACTTTCGTGAACCTGCGCCGGCCGTAGCTGTTCAACCGGGTCGGGGTGCGGTATCAACGGGAGATGATTCGCAGGCGGGCGGTGCTGGGGGCCGGGGTTGTGTACGGAGTGGCGTCCGGGGTGGCGCTGACCGGGTGTACGGCGGGCGAGGCGGACACCCCGACGCCGTCCCAGCAGTTCGACCCGAACGACTGGGCGTCGGTGCGGGCGCAGTTCGCGCTGGATCCGAAGCTGGCGCACTTCGCGTCGTTCCTCTTCGCCTCGCACCCGGCCCCGGTGCGGCAGGCGATCGACCGGCACCGCGCGGGCCTCGACGCCGATCCGGCCGGCTACCTGGAGAAGGACATCGAGTACGAGGAGCGGGTCCGGACGGCCGCGGCCGAGTACCTCGGTGCCCAGCCCGGCGACGTCGCGCTCACCGACAGCACCACGATGGGGACCGGACTGGTCTGTGGCGGCCTCAAACTCAAGCCCGGGCAGGACGTCCTCACCACCGAGCACGACTTCTTCGGCACGTACGACGCCCTGCAGAAGCTGACCGCCCGGACCGGCGCGCGAGTACGCCGAGTCCGCCTGTACGACGCTCCGGCGACCGCGACCGCTGGTGACGCGGTCACCAGGTTGAAGGCGGCGATCGGACCGCAAACCCGGCTGGTCGTGGTCACCTGGGTGCACTCGTCGACAGGCGTCCGGCTGCCGGTGCCTGAGATCGCCGCCATGCTGCGGACGGTCAACGCCGGTCGCGCACCGGCCGACCAGGCGCTCCTGTTCGTCGACGGCGTGCACGGCTTCGGTGCCGTGGACACGAAGGTGGCCGACCTCGGCTGCGACTTCTTCACGACCGGGACTCACAAGTGGCTGCACGGCCCGCGCGGTACCGGCGTGCTGTGGTCGAAGTCGTGGGACGCGATCGCGCCGGTGATCCCGAGTTTTTCGATGCCCGACGCACCCGGCCGGTTGGCGACGCCGGGTGGCTATCACTCGGCGGAGCACCGCTGGGCGCTGGCCGAGGCCTTCGAGTTTCACGCGGCGATCGGCCGGTCCCGGATCGGGGCGCGCATCACCGAGCAGGCGACCCAGCTGAAGGACGGGCTGGCCGGGATCGCCTCGGTCACCCTGGCCACGCCGAAGGCCGCCGAGCTGTCAGCCGGGCTGGTGATGTGCTCGATCGACGGGGTCGCTCCACACCAGGCGGCCGGCACGCTCCGGCGCGATCACGGGATCGTGGCCAGCGTGACGCCGTACAACGATCCCCTGCTCCGCTTCGGCCCGGGCATCGTGACCACGCCCGAGGAGGTCGAGCGCGTGGTCAAGGCGGTTGCCTCGATCAACTAACGCGCGTCGCGCTTGGCCTGGCGACGCGCCCCGGCGGCGCGGGTCGACGCGTCCTTCTTCAGCCCGCCGGTGGTCTTGGTCGCCGCCCGCTTGGTCGCCGCCCGCTTGGTCGAGACGGCCGGCTTCGGCTGGGCGGTCGCGCGCTTCGCCGGCGCGGGGGCGGCTGCCTTCGCCGGTCCGTTGACCGCGGCCTTCGCCGACCGGGCCGCCTCGAGCCGCTCGGCGCGCAGTTCCTTCGCCGCGCGGGTGGCCGCCGACGCGACCTCACGGCTCACCCGCGACAGGACCGTCTCGAACAACTCGGCCTTGTCACGGTCCCGCTGGTTCTTCGGGTACGCCTTCCCGCGGCCGCCCGACGGCGCGACCGCCGCACTCGCGCCCCGCCGGTAGTTCTTCACGTACTTCGTCCGGGCGCGGCGGATCCGCTGGTGCAGGTCGAGGAGCTCGTCCTCGTCCAGATCCTTCAGCACCGCCCGCTCGGTCCCGGCGACCAGCATCCGCTCGGCGTCCGTCAACGAGTTCAGCAAGCCCTGGTTCATCGCAGTCTCCTCCGCCCCCTCGCAGACTACGTGACCCCCGAACGACCGTCGAGAACGAGCGATCAGGCGTTGGCGGCCTACCCGGTCAGGCGTTGGCTGCTTCCATGATTTCGTCCGAGACGTCGCCGCTCGTCGGAGACGAGAATCAGCGCAGCGCGCCTACGCGAACTTCTCCGGTGCCCGGTCAGGCGTTGGCGGCTTCCATGATCTCGTCCGACACGTCGAAGTTCGCGTAGACGTTCTGGACGTCGTCGCTGTCCTCGAGGGCGTCGATCAGGCGGAAGATCTTGCCGGCGCCGTCGGCGTCCAGCTCGACCGTCATCGACGGGACGAACTGCACCTCGGCCGACTCGTAGTCGATGCCGGCGTCCTGCAGCGCGGTCCGGGCGCCGACCACGTCGGTGGCCTCGGTGACGACCTCCCAGGACTCGCCGAGGTCGTTCACCTCCTCGGCGCCGGCCTCGAGCACGGCCTCCATCACGTCGTCCTCGGACAGCGACTTCCCGTCCTGCTCCTTGGCGAGCACGATGACGCCCTTGCGGTTGAACAGGTAGGCGACCGAGTTCGGGTCGGCGAGCGAGCCGCCGTTGCGCGACATCGCCGTCCGGACGTCCGCCGCGGCCCGGTTGCGGTTGTCGGTCAGGCACTCGACCAGCATCGCCACGCCGTTCGGGCCGTAGCCCTCGTACATGATCGTCTGGTACTCCGCGCCGCCGGCCTCGGCCCCCGAGCCGCGCTTGACCGCGCGGTCGATGTTGTCGTTCGGGACCGAGGACTTCTTCGCCTTCTGGATGGCGTCGTACAGGGTCGGGTTCCCGCCAGGGTCGCCACCGCCCATCCGGGCGGCCACCTCGATGTTCTTGATCAGCTTCGCGAAGAGCTTGCCGCGCTTCGCGTCGATGACGGCCTTCTTGTGCTTCGTGGTGGCCCACTTGGAGTGGCCTGACATGGCGAACCCAACCCTTCTACCTACTACACAGACTCAGCGGCCCCGGACCAGCTCGGCGAAGTACCCGTGCAGCCTGGCGTCCCCGGTCAACTCCGGATGGAACGACGTGGCCAGCAGCCGATCATGGCGGACCGCGACGATCCTACCCGTGGCAGGTCCTGACCTCACCGTCGAGAGTACTTCGACCTCCCGTCCGACCCGCTCCACCCACGGTGCCCGGATGAACACGGCGTGGTACGGCGTGTCGAACGCGGCGAAGTCCAGGTCGGCCTCGAAGGAGTCCACCTGCCGTCCGAACGCGTTCCGCCGTACCGTGACGTCCAAGCCGCCGAGCGTCTCCTGGCCCTCGATGCCGCCGGTGATCTCGTTCGCCAGCATGATCATCCCGGCGCAGGTGCCGAACACCGGCATCCCGTCGGCGATCCGCTTCTGCAGCGGCTCGAACAGCTCGAACGCACGGGCGAGCTTGTCCATCGTGGTCGACTCGCCGCCCGGGAGCACGAGTCCGTCGACCCGCTCGAGCTCAGCCGGCCGCCGTACCGGCACCGCCTCGACGCCGACCCGGTGCAGCATGTCCACGTGCTCGCGCACATTGCCCTGCAGCGCGAACACGCCGATGACGGTCATAGCGTTACCCTTCGCTGCCAGTCGATGGTGACCTCGATGCGGCCCTCGTCGAAGGTGGCCGGGAGGCCGTTCTCGTTCAGGAGTGCGAGGATGTCGTCCAGCAGCGGCTCGCCCGGGGCGACGTTCGCGGTGTCGGGGTGCCAGAGCTTCAGCTCGAGCATGCCGAAATCGACCGCGTGCCAGACGTCGGTGTCGGTGAAGAACACCAGCCCCTTCGGGTCCGCCGCCGCCTCGAGCTCGCGCCTGGCGGCGTGATGGTCCGACGTATACCGGACGACCACCAGACCACGCCGCTCCAGCTCGTCCAGTACGGCGTCCAGCCGGTTCGGAGCTGTGGTCTCCGGCCAGCCGGCCGCCTCGGCGTCGAGGTCGATCACGGCCTCACCGATCAGCAGCGGCACGAGCGCGGCCGGGTCCATCGCGGGCGCGTCCTCGCGGACGGCCTCGGTCAAAGCGGCCGTGATGGCGGCGTGGTCGGCGTACCCGGACCGCACCAGGACGCGAGCCAGACCGCGCAGCTCGCGCGCGGTCCGCTCGTCCACCGCCAGCAGGCCTTCCGGAGTCGTCACCAGCCGCGCTCGGCCAGGCGGTGCGGCTGGGGGATCTCGTCGACGTTGATGCCGACCATCGCCTCGCCGAGGCCGCGGGACACCTTCGCGAGCACGTCCGGGTCGTCGTAGAAGGTGGTCGCCTTCACGATCGCCTCGGCGCGCTGGGCCGGGTTACCGGACTTGAAGATCCCGGAGCCGACGAACACGCCCTCGGCGCCCAACTGCATCATCATCGCGGCGTCGGCCGGGGTGGCGATACCGCCGGCGGTGAACAGCACCACCGGGAGCTTGCCGGCCTGCGCGACCTCCTTGACCAGCTCGTACGGCGCCTGCAGCTCCTTGGCCGCGACGTACAACTCGTCCTCGGGGAGGCTCTGCAGCCGGCGGATCTCCTGCCGGATCTGGCGCATGTGAGTGGTCGCGTTGGAGACGTCGCCGGTGCCGGCCTCACCCTTGGAGCGGATCATCGCCGCGCCCTCGGTGATCCGGCGCAGCGCCTCGCCGAGGTTGGTCGCACCGCAGACGAACGGCACGGTGAAGGCCCACTTGTCGATGTGGTTGGCGTAGTCGGCCGGGGTGAGCACCTCGGACTCGTCGATGTAGTCGACCCCGAGGCTCTGCAGCACCTGGGCCTCGACGAAGTGACCGATCCGGGCCTTGGCCATCACCGGGATCGAGACGGTGTCGATGATGCCGTCGATCATGTCCGGGTCGCTCATCCGGGAGACGCCGCCCTGCGCGCGGATGTCGGCCGGGACCCGCTCCAGCGCCATCACCGCGACCGCACCGGCGTCCTCGGCGATCTTGGCCTGCTCCGGGGTGACCACGTCCATGATCACGCCGCCCTTGAGCATCTCCGCCATCCCGCGCTTGACCTTCGCGGTCCCGGTCTGCGGGGTCCCTATCTGCGCGGTCTCGGTCTGCGCGGTCTCGGTCTGCGGCGTCTCGGTGGTCCGGTTGTCCGTCACTGCATCCTCCTGGTCCTGGGGCACGGCATCAGCCTAGGGCGACGCCGCGACCGATCCTCAGTCCACCTCGGATCAAGTGGACTGAATCGCCTCGCCGAGCCTGGCGACCACCAGCCGGAGGGTGGCAGGCGGTGCCGTGAACGGGATCCGGATGTGCCGGCGATCCGTCCCGTCCGGCGTGAACAGGTCCCCCGCGCCGAGCAGCAGCCCCTGCTCCCGCGCCTTCTCCAGCACCCGCCGTGCCCTGGTCTCGGTCAGCTCGAGCCACAGCGTCATCCCGCCCGTCGGCGTGGGCCACGCCACACCGTCGAGCGTCTTCAGTCCGGACTCGAGGGCCTGCAGGTTCGCCCGCAGCCGGGTCCGGCGCCGGCTGATCACCCGGTCCAGGCGGCCGACGATCGCCTGCGCCAGCAAGTCGTCCAGTGCGCTCGGCGATGCCACGCTCAACTGAGCCGCGGTGTTGATGCGCCGCCGCAGCTGCTTGCCCGTCCGCACCCAGCCGACCCGCAGTCCGCCCCAGACCGTCTTGCTCAAGGAGCCGACGCTGACTGTCCGCGGATAGCGACTCAGCGGTTCGGCCTGCTCGCCACCGGCCAGCCAGAGCGGCCGCATCGTCTCGTCGCTGATCAGGGCGGCGCCGTACCGCCGGGCGATCTCGACGACCGCCGTACGACGGTCCGGCGGCAGGCTGAGACCGGTCGGGTTGTGGTTGTCGGCCTGCAGGTAGATGACCTTCGGGCGGTGTCGCCGGCAGAGGTGGGTGAGCTGGTCGGTGTCCCAGACGCCGGCGGGCCAGCCGGCGACGTCCAGGCGGTGCTTGCGGAGCAGGTCGAAGGCGGCCGGGTACGTCGGCGTCTCGGTGATCGCCACCCCCGGGCCGAGATCCAGACCGGCCAGCGCGGCGTTGAGTCCGGCGGCCGCTCCCACGGTCAGCGTGAGCTGGTCGGGCTCGGTCGGTACGCCCTCGACGGTGAGCCTTTCCGCGAGCGCCGTACGCAGCTCGAGGGAGCCGCCCGGCGGCGGACCGTCGCCACCCATGGCCTGCGGGAGGCCGTCCTGGACGATCTGCGCGGCCACCTCGGCGACGTCGTGCGGTGCGGCGGTCGTGGCGAACCTGAGATCCAGCAGCGGCTTGTCCCCGGCGGTCACCGTCGATGCGGGCGCGATCGGATCCAGCAGGCGGTCGAGCGGCCGGACGACGGTCCCGGAGCCGCGTTTGGTCTCGAGTACGCCCTCCGCTCGCAGCTGATCGAGGGCGCGGACCACCGTCACCCGGCTGAGCCCTAACCGCTCGGCCAGCACCCGCTCCGACGGCAGCCGCGACCCGATCGACAGGTCACCCCGCTCGATCCGCCGCAGCACCAGCGCCTCGACCTGCTCGGTCTTCGTCCCGTCCACCGGGTCGAGGTCGCCCTCCCGCCACATAAGTCCAGTCTGCCACGACTGGACTAGTGGCTTTCGATGAAGCCGATCTCATCGACGCTTCACGGTGCTCTCATCCGGCCCGGCCAGAGTGTTCCGCAGACGGCCGGACCGGCCGTCCCGAGACCGGAGGACATCAATGAAGCGCTCCATCATCGTGGCCGGAGCAGGCGCCGTGGTTCTGGCCGGCAGCGTCCTGACCGCCCCCGTCGCCGTCGCCGAGGAACGTGTCTGCCGCGGCAGCCTCGGGGCGATCACCGTGGACAACCTGCGGGTCCCGGCCGGCGCCACCTGCAACCTCAGCCGGACCACCGTCAAAGGCACCCTGAAGGTCGAGCGCGGCGCGACCCTCGGCGCGTCGGCGATCCGGGTCGTCGGCAACATCCAGGCCGAGAACCACAAGGGCGTGATCATCACGTCGTCCACCGTCGGCGGCAGCATCCAGCTGAAGCAGGGCGGGACCGCGTCGCTGCGCTCCAACCGGGTCGGCGGCGACATCCAGTCGTTCACCAACCGCGGCGCGCAGTACTTCGCCGGCAACCGGGTGAACGGCAACCTGCAGTGCAAGTCGAACGTGCCCGCCCCGGGCGGGACCGGAAACATTGTCGGCGGCAACAAAGAGGACCAGTGCCGCCGACTCTGACGCCCTGAGCCCCTAAGCCTCTGACCCCTCCCGAGGCCTCTCACCCCACGGGAGGCACGGTGCGCGGCGCTACACGAGCCGGTAGCCGGCGCCGCGCACCGTCTCGAAGCGCTCGGCACCGAGCTTGCGGCGCAGGTACCGGACGTACACGTCGACGACGTTGGACGTCGGGTCGAACTCGAATCCCCAGATCCGGCTCAGCAGCAGCTCGCGCGACAGCACCTGGCCGCCGTTGCGCAGGAACGTCTCCGCGAGCATGAACTCCCGCGCCGTCAGCGGCACGACCTTCCCGTCGACCACCGCGCAGCGCGCCCGCAGGTCGAGCGCGAGCGAGCCCCAGCGCAGCGTCGTCGGTTCGCCGGTGCGGTCCTCCCGCAACCGGAGCCGGATCCGCGCGAGCAACTCCTCGAAGCGGAAGGGCTTGCTGAGATAGTCGTCCGCTCCACCCTCGAGCCCCGCGACCGTGTCCTGCACCGAGCTCCGCGCGGTCAGGATCACTACGGGCATCGTGCTGCCGGCCGTCCGCAGCCGGCCGAGCACGCTGAACCCGTCGAGCACCGGCAGGCCGAGGTCGAGCAGCAGCAGGTCGAACTCACCGGTCAGCCCGTGCTCGAGCGCCGACCGGCCGTCGCCCACCACCGTCGGCGTGAACCCGTTGGCCCGCAGCCCCTTGGCGACGAAGGACGCGATCCGCTCCTCGTCCTCGGCGATCAGCACCCGGCTCACAGCACCACTTCCTCGGTCGGCGCCGTCGGTGAGCTCCAGGCCGGTACGACGACCCGCGGGATCCGCAGCAGGAACGTCGCTCCCCGGCCCGGGCCGGACTCGACCGCCACCGAACCGCCGTGCGCCTCCGCGATCGCCCGGACGATCGCCAGCCCCAGACCGGACCCGTCCGCCCGGATCGCGCTGTGGCCGCGCTCGAACCGCTCGAAGATCCGCTCGGTGTCCTCCGGCGGGATTCCGGGCCCGGAGTCGCGGACCCACAACCGCACGGTGTCACCGTCGGCCGACGAGCCGATCACCACCTGGTCGGACGGCCGGGTGAACTTCACCGCGTTCTCGGCCAGCTGGACCAGCGCCTGGGTGAGCCGCTGGCCGTCGGCCACGACCCACGCCTCCGCCCGCTGGTCGATCCGCCACGACCGGTCGCCGAGCGCCCGGGCCTTGTCCAGGACGACGTCGGTCAGCCGGCCGATGTCGACCACGTCGGTGCGCAGGAAGTCCGGCCGTTCCGCCTTCGCCAGCACGATCAGGTCCTCGACCGAGCGGCTCATCCGGTCGAGCTCGTCCAGCAGCAGCTCCCGGACCTCCTCGGTCTCGTCGGCGTCGCGCGGGTTCATCAGCTCCAGGTGGCCGCGGACGATCGTGATCGGCGTGCGCAGCTCGTGCCCGGCCTCGTCGAGGAACCGGCGCTGGGTGGCGAACGCCTCCTCCAGCCGGTCCAGCATCGCGTTGAAGGTGCGGGCCAGCGAGGACACGTCATCGTTGCCGTGGACAACGATCCGGCGGACCAGGTCGGTCTCGCTGATCTGCTGCGCGGTCTGCCGGACGTCCCTGATCGGCCGTAGTAACCGGCCCGCGGCCAGCCAGCCGGCCAGCGCGATCACCGCCAGTGCGGCGACCGCCACCACCGAGTAGATCTGGAAGACCTCGGTCAGCTCGGAGCGCTCCGGCGCGGTGAAGTACACCACCACGAACGTCCCGCGCTCCTCCCCCAGCCGCACCGGCACGGTGGAGTAGCGGATCTCACCGTCGTCCGGCGACCGGTAGGCCCCCGACGTCGGCTGCCGGGAGCCGGCCACCAGGTCCCGGAACGCCGGATCGGCGTGCAGCGCCAGCGTGCCGCCGATCGGCGAGAGCGTCTTGTTCGGCAGGTACGCGGCCAGGGTCTGGTGGTGGTCGGCCACGTTCCGCCGGAGCGCGACCTCGAACATCCGTTCCAGCGTGGTGAACTGCCCGCCGTCGCGCGGGTCCACCGCCGACCGGCGGAACTCGGCGAACTCCGACACCTCCTGCTGCAGCGCCTGCTCGATCCGTACGTCGATCCGCCGCCGCTCAAGCACGTACGCGGTCCCCGCCGCGCCCGCCATCCCGACCGCGGCCAGCAGCAGCACCCACGCGAGGATCCGCGCGCGCACCGAGCGTGGCCCCTCCCCCGAGCCGATCCCCCACATCGCACTCATCACCCACTTGCCGTCCCGCCCCCGCCGGCCGGGAGATCCCGGCCGGCGGGTCCAGCGTCCCACGTGATCACCGATCGCACACCGGTGACCGAGGTTTCTCATCCGAACGTGATCACCAGGCGGGGTGGGTTGTCCGTGCCCTTCTCCCGGCTGTGGAACCCCTGGTCCAGCCCGCCGCCGTTCTCCGCGGCGTCCCGGACCAGGAACCCGTAGTTGCTGCCGGCGTACATGCTCTGGAGCTGCGACACCACGCCCCATTCGACGTACCGGTTGGACGTCGGCGAGGCCGCGGTGGCCGCCGCGCCGGTGGTGGCCGGCTGGTTGTTCCAGGTCACGTTGGTCTCGGTCCACGGCCCGTTCAGCCGGATCGCCTGCAGCGTCCGCCCGGACTTGTACGACGTCGCGTACAGCCTGAGCTTGGCGTCGGTGATCTGGCATCCGGCCGGGACCTCCGGCAGGTTGAACCGGACCACGGCCCGGGAGTTTGCACCGGACTTGGTGTCGACCTTGAGCACCGAGTCCGTGCCGTAGTTCTGACCGCCCGAACTCTGCAGCAGCCAGCTGTCCGCCACCGCGCCGACCGTGACCGTGGTCGGCGTACAGACCGGTGCCGGGGTGGTGATCGTCCAGGTGTGCACGGCCGGAGTCGCGTCCACCAGGCCGTCCGGGTCGACCGCGTGCACCCGGAAGGTGTGGCTGCCCAGCGCCAGGCCGGTGAGGTTGACCGGCGACGTGCAGGCTGTCGCCGCCGCGCCGTCCAGCGAGCACCGGAAGGTGGAGCCGGCCTTCGTGGCGGAGAACGTGAAGCTCGCCGTCGTGGCCGTCGTACTGGCCGACGGTGCCGTACCGATGGTCGTGTCCGGCGGAGCGGGCGCGGTCACGTCCCACTCGTAGTCGGCCGGGCTGGCGTCCACCTCGCCGCCGGGATCGGTGGCGCGGACGGAGAAGGTGTGTTCACCGATCGCCAACCCGGTCAGGCCGACCGGCGAGGTGCAGGCCGCGTACGGCGCCTCGTCCACCGAGCACTCGAACGTCGAGCCCGCCTGGTCGGCCGTGAACGTGAACGTCGCGGTCGTGTCCGAGGTGGTCGCGTCGGGCTGCCCGGTGATCGTCGTCTCCGGCGGGGTCGGCGGCGGGGCGTCGACCGTCCACGTGTGCTCGGCCGGCGACTCGTCCACCTGCCCGAGCGTGTTCGTCGCCCGTACGGCGAACTCGTGCAGACCACCCGCCACCGTGTACGTCGCCGGTGACGTGCACGCCGAGAAGGCCGCGCCGTTCAGCGAACAGGTGAAGGTGGATCCGGCCTGGTCGGAGCTGAACGCGAACGTCGCGGTCGTGCTCGTCGTCGTGGCAGCCGGTCCGGACGTGATCGTCGTCTCCGGAGCGGCGACCACGGTCCAGCTGCGGACCACGGGCGTCGCCTCGGTGTTGCCGGACAGGTCGGTCGCCCGCACCCGCAACGTATGCGCTCCGGGCTCGAGGCTCTGGACCTGGTGCGGCGACTCGCACGCCTCGAAGGCCGCGTTGTCCAGCGAACATTCGAAGGTGGCGAACGGGTCGTCGGCGGCGAAGGTGACCGTCGCCTCGGTCGCGGTGGTCGTGGCCGGTGGGCCACTGACGAACGCCGTCAGCGGTGCCACTGTGTCACCGGTGTACGTCCAGGTGTGCCGGACCGGTGTCGGGTCGACGTTGTCCTCGACGTCGATCGCCCGGATGTCCACCGTGTGCTGCCCGGCCGCGAGCGGCTCGGGGAAGTCCGGGTTCGGGTAGGTGTACGGACTCGTGCACTCGGCGAAGTCCGCCTCGTCGTCACTGTCCAGCCGGCACTCGAACGTGAGTCCCTGCGGTGACGTGACGTTGTCGGTCCCGGTGAACACGAAGGTCGCGTCACCGCTCGAGGCCGCCGGGCCGCTGGTCAGCGCCGTCTGCGGCGGCACCGTGTCCAGCGACGGCTCGACCGTCCACTCGAACACGCCCATCTCGTCCGGTCCGGAGACCAGCTCGTCCAGGTCGGTGGCCTGGATCCGCAGCGAGTGGTCGCCGACCGCGAGACCCTCGAACGTCACCGGCGAGGTGCACTCGGTGAAGGCGCCCAGGTCGAGCGAGCACTCGTACTTCGTGACCGGCTCGTTCGCGGTGAAGGCGAACGTCGCGTCGTTCTGGGTGGTCGGGTCGGCCGGTCCGGAGGTGATGGTGACCACCGGCGGTCCGGTCCGGGTCCAGGTGTGCACGGCCGGGCTCGCGTCCACGTTGCCCTCGGGGTCGATCGCCCGGACCTGGAACTCGTGGGCACCGTATGCGACCTCCTCGTACTCCTGCGGCGACGTACACGCGGTGAACGCGGCGCCGTCCAGCGAGCACTGGAAGGTGGTGTCCGGCTCGTTGCTGCCGAAGGTGAACAGCGCGTCCTCCAGCGGCGTCTGGCTCGGCGGCCCGGACTGCACCGTGGTGTCCGGTGGGACCCCCGGCGGTGGCAGCTCGATCACCCAGGCGTAGCTCGCCGGGGTCGGGTCGACCTTGCCGGCCAGGTCGACGGCGCGCACCTGGAAGGCGTGCGTCCCAGGTGCGAGGCCGGAGTACAGCCGCGGGTTCTCGCAGTCGGTGAACGTGCCGTTGTCGATCCGGCACTCGAAGGCGAGCTCGGTCAGCGGCGTGTTGTCGTCGATCCCGGTGAAGATGAACGCGGCCGACCTGCTGCCGCTCGGGTTCGCCGGGAACTCGAGCAGCTCGGTGTCCGGCGGCGCCAGCTCGGGCGGCACCGGCGGCCCACCATTGCACTCGATGTTGTAGCACTGCGCGAGTTCGGTGTTGCCGACCGCGCGGTTGCCGCCGCCGTCGACGTTGTTGATCTCCGCATAGATGCCCCAGCCGTCGTTGCTGTTCGCGCTGTTCGCGGTGACGGTGTGGCCGGCCTTGTTCACCGTGATCCCGTCGCCGGAGTTGTCGTGCGCGGTGTTGCGCTCCAGCAGGTTGCCCGGCAGGACCGACTCGGGCAGCACCTCGGCCTCGACCGAGATGCCGTCCGAGTCGTTGGCGCCGGCATCGTTGGTGAGGACAACGTTGCCCAGGGACAGGGCGCCGACGGAAATGCCGGTGTCGGAGTTCTCACTGGCGTTGTTGGACTCGATCCGGTTGCTGTTCGCCTCCAGCAGCTCGATACCGCCGCCGTTGAACCGGACGTCGTTGCCGCGGACGACGGTGTCGTGGGCGCGCTCGAGCACGATGCCCGGTTTGTCCATCTGGTTGGCGATGTTGGCGACCACCTGCGTGTCGTCGGAGTCGGTCAGCTCGATGCCGGCCTCGCCCTCGCGCAGGGTGTTGCCCTGGATCAGGTTGGCGTGCGACCCGGTCTGGACCAGGATCGCGCTCTTGGCGCTGGCCGTCACCGAGTTGCTCACCACCGTGTTGTTGCCGGCCGCATCGAACAGCAGCCCGTTCTCGCTCGACCCGGTGACGGTGTTGCCCTCCAGCGTGTTGCCGGTCGCCCCGAGCACCTGGATGCCGTGCAGCGCGCTGCCGCCGATCGTGTTCCGGAGCACGGCCGCACCCTGCGTGCCACCCTCCAGACTCAGCCCGGCGCCGTTCCCGGCGATCGAGTTCTCCCGGACGATGTTGCCGTTGACACCGTCGTCGGCGTCGACCAGCTGGATGCCCACCTCCTGGTTGAGCCGGATGGTCAGCGCCCCGACGATGCCCAGCGCCGTACCGGCGGTGAGCTGGACGCCGTAGTCGAACTCCTGCACGGTGCCACCGGTGACGGTGACCGAGTCGAAGCCCGGGTTCCGGATGCCGACGCCCTGGCCGATGCCGTCGACGACCGATCCGTCCAGGTCGACGGTGATGCCACTCGCCCCGATCACCAGCCCGTCGTTCGGGCAGTCGGTCAGGTCGTTCGTGATCAGGCTGCTCTGGGTCAGCACCTGCCCGCAGGTGACCGTCACCGGCACCGGCGCCGACTGGACGGTCCAGCTGTACGCCGCCGGTGTCTGGTCGGTGTTGCCCGCGGCATCGGTCGCACGGACCCGGAAGGTGTGGTCACCGACCGTCAACCCGGTCAGCGTCCGCGGCGACGTACACGGCACGTACGTCGTCGTGCTGTCGAGTGCGCACGCGAACGTCGACCCCGGCTCGGTGGACGAGAACGCGAACGTGGCCGTCGTCGCCACCGTGCTCGCGTCCGGTCCGGAAGCGATCAGCGTGTCCGGCGCGGTGGTGTCCGGCGGCGGCGCCTCGATCGTCCAGATCCGGGTCGCCGGCGTCGGGTCGGCGTTCCCGGCCAGGTCGATCGCCCGCACCTGGATGGTGTGCGAGCCGAGCGCGAGACCGGCGTACGCCTTGGGTGAGACACAGGCCGTGAAGGCTCCGCCGTCGAGCTTGCACTCGTAGCGCAGGTTCGGGCCCGGTGTCGCGTTGTCGCTGCCACGGAATCCGAAGGACGCCTCGGTGCTCGTGCTGACCAGCTCCGGGCCGGAGTAGATCGTCGTACTCGGCGGAACGTTGTCCGGACCCGGCGGAGCGGGAACGACCGTCCAGGTGAAGGAGGCCGGAGTCAGGTCGACGTTGCCGGACGGGTCGATCGCCCGGACGTCGAAGGTGTGCTCACCGGCCGGCAGGAACCCGTAGTTCGTCGGGTCCGGGCACTCGGCCCAGCCCTCGCCGCCGTCGGGGTCGTTCGGGTCGATCGGCGGCCCGTCCAGCCGGCACTCGAACCGCAGTGCGCCGGGTGGGGCGACGTCGTCCGTCCCGGTGAAGGAGAACACCGCGGTGCCCAGGCTGCTGCTCGGGTCCGCCGGATGGGCGGTGATGCTCGTGTTCGGCGCGACCAGGTCGGGCAGGACCGGCGGCACCGGCGTACCCGGGCCGCAGACCACGCCCTCGCACTGCTCGGGGGTGCCGTTGCCGTTGGCAAGGTTGCCGCTGCCGTCGATGCTCGGCTCGGCCGCCTGGATGCCGTACGCCGCGTTGTTGTGCGTCAGGTTGCCGGTCAGGGTGTGCCCGGCCGCGGTGGAGATGCCGTCGCCCAGGTTGCTGTGCGCGACGTTGCCCTGGACGAGGTTGCCGCCCGAGGGATCGCCGTTCGCGTCCAAGGCCTCGCCGATGATCGAGATGCCGTCGGCACCGGTGGCGATCGCGGTGTTGGCCAGGATCCGGTTGCGGAACGAGTCGCCGCTGACCGCGATGCCGTTGCCGGTGGACCGGCTGGCGTCGTTGTCCTCGACCACATTGTCGGACGAGTCGTCCAGCTCGACGCCGCCAGGGTTGAAGCGGACGTCGTTGCCGCGGACGACCGACGACTGCGCGCCGGTCAGGCTGACGCCGCTGTCCGAGGCGAGGTACGCCGCATTGCCGAGCACCTGGCTGCCGTCCGACTCCTCCACCGCCACGCCGGCGTCACCGGTCCGGCTGAACGTGCCGTCCTCGACCCGGTTGCGGTGCGCGCCGGCCGTGATCACGACGCCGGCGTCACCGGTGTCGCTCACGGTGTTCCCGACCAGCACGTTGTCGGTGGACCCCTCCAGCCGGATCCCGCCGTCGCTGTCGAGCAGCGGGTCGCTGGTGACCCCGCTGATCCGGTTGCCGGTCAGTTGGTGGCCGCTGCCGGACCAGGCGTGCACAGCGACGCCGAAGTTGCCGGTCAGCGTGTTGTTCTCGACCACGCTGTTCTCGGAGTCGTCGTACAGCGCGATCCCGATCTCGTTGCCGGTCAGGGTGTTGCCGAGGATCTTGTTGCCGTTGCGGCCGTCGTCGGCGTCGGACAGCTCGATGCCCGCGGTCGCGTTCCCGCGCAGGGTCAGCCCCTCCACGGTGCCGAACCGCGACCCGGCCATCAGGTGGACGCCGTACCCGAACTCGGTGATCGTGCCGTTGCGGATCATCACGCCGGCGTACCCGACGTTGCGGACGCCGGCCGGCAGGCCGTCCTCGGGCAGCTCGACCGGCGAGCCCGGCTGGTCCGGGAAGTAGCCCGGGCCGTCGACGGTGTGACCGTTCAGGTCGACCGCGATGTTCGGCGCGCCGATGACCAGGCCGTCGAGCGGGCAGTCGGTCAGGTCGTTGAGCAGTTTCGTGCTCTGGGTCAGCACCTGACCACAGCTGACCGTCGCCGGGATCGGATCGGCCGGTGGCGGCGGTGGCGGCGTACCCGGACCGTCGAAGCGCAGCACGAGCTGCGGCTGGACCGGCGGCTGGCTCGGGTCGGGTTCGACCTGCCGGCTCGCGAACGACTGCTCCGCCGCCGGGTCGGCCTCCTCCGCGGTGTCCCGGATCAGGAAGCCGTGATTCGGCCCGCCCGCGAGCATCGCGGTCACCGCGGCGGTCAGGTTCCACTCGCGGAACCCGGATCCGGACGTCGCGGTGACGGGCGTGCCGGTCGCGGTCGGCTGGTTGTTCCAGGTGACGCCGGTCTCGGCCCACGCCGCATCGATCGGTACGGCGGCGAGCGTACGACCGGGGTCGCCGCCCTCGGAGTGCAGCCGCAGCGTCGCGGACGTGAGCTCGCAGCCGGCCGGGATCGTCCCGGGCAGACCGAACCGCACCAGCGCGCGGGCGTCCGCGCCCGGACTGTCGGAGCGAACGGTCAGGTCCTCGAGGGTGCCGAAGTTCTCCAGCGGGTTCTCCTCGTCGACCCAGCTGTCGGCGTTGGCGGCCAGGGTCACGTTCGCCTCGTCACAGTCGACCGGCGAGGCGACCGTCCAGGTGTACGTCGCCGGCGTCGGGTCGATGTTGTCCAGCTCGTCGATCGCCCGGACCTGGACCGTGTGCTGTCCCGGGGTCAGGTTGGAGAAGGTGGCCGGATTGAAGCACTCGACCCAGGCCTCCTCGTCGGTGCTGTCCAGCCGGCACTCGAACTCGATCAACAGCGGCGGGGTGATGTTGTCGGTCGCGGTGAACCCGAAGGTCGCGGTCCGGCCGTTGCTCGGGTTCGGCGGCGTCAGCGTGAAGCTCGTCTGCGGCGGCGTACCGTCCTCGCCGGCGACGAAGTCGTGCACGGCCGGGGTCTGGTCGGTGTTGCCGGCCCGGTCGACGGCCCGGACCTCGATCCGGTTCGGGCCCTCCTCGACGGCCTGGACGACGTACGGGTTCGGGCAGCCCACGAAGGCGAGCTCGGGATCCGGCGGCTCGGTCGGATCGGTCGGATCCGGCGGGTCGGTCGGGTCGTTGTTGAGGATGCGGCACTCGAACAGCAGCTCACCCAGCGGGGTGACGTTGTCCGTGCCGCCGAAGCGGAACGTCGCGGTCTCGCCCACCGACGTCGGCGGGTCGATCAGCGTCGTGGTCGGCGGCGTCGTGTCCGGCGGACCGAACGGGCCCTCGTGCTCGTACGCGCCGCTGTCGCAGCGGGCGTTCTTCGGCCGGGTGATCCCGCGCTGGTCGGTCGGCGGGCAGGGCGAGACCCCGCCGTCCACCGCGAAGCTGTCCACCTGGAGGGCCTGCGTCATCGTCGGGCCGCCGTTGTCGGCGACCGCGTCGAGCCGTGGATCACCAACGTTGTTCCGGTCCCGCGGGCCGCGGAAGTAGCAGGTGTCGGCCGAGTCCAGGTTGCCACCCTCGGACCCGATCGCGAAGTTGCAGTCGGCCCCCATCCGGTTGCCGGCGACAACGGAGTTGCGGAAGATCACCGACGGGCTGGGCACGATCGGGACCGACGGCACGGTCACCTCGCCGCCGACACCGCTGGCGACCGGCGAGGTGTTGTGCGAGATCGTCGTACTGTTCACGAAGACGGTGGAGTCGGAGTCGATGTACAGACCGCCACCGCGCACCTGGGCGTAGTTCCCGCTGATGGTGGTGTTCTCGTACGTCGCCTCGGCGTCGCCCAGACCGTACACACCGCCACCCAGCCCGCTGTCCTCCTCGGCGCCGAGCCGGGCGCTGTTGTTCCAGATGGTCGTCCGGACCACGCGCAGCGCGCCGTCGGCCTCGTTGGCGAGACCGCCGCCGCTGGCCGCGGTGTTGCCGCTGAGCGTGCTCTCCAGCAGCGTGAAGTCGCCGCTGCCGTCGTTCAGGATGCCGCCGCCGTCGGCACCGGCCCGGTTCCCCGTGACGGCGAGGCGCTCGAGGGTGGTACGCATCCCGCTGTTCGCGATCGCTCCACCGCCCGCGGTCGACGTGTTGTCCCGGAACGTGCTGTCCCGAACCGTCACCGAGCCGTTGTTGGACGTCGCCAGCGCGCCGCCCTCGGCGATCGCCTTGTTGGCGGTGAAGGTCGCGCCGGTGATCGTGACCGCGCCGCTGCCGCCGGCCTCGATCCCGCCACCTCCGCCGTCACCCGACACCGGATCGCCGGCCGTGTTGCCGGTCAGCGTGACGCCGGTGACGGCGACGGGTCGCTCGGTGTCGCTGAACAGGCCACCGCCGGATCCGCCGGCGGAGTTGCCGTCCATCGCACCCCGATTGATCGTGACCGTCGTCTTCGCCACGGCCGCGACCGCACCGCCGTACTCGACCGCGGTGTTGTCCTTGAAGGTGCTGTCGGCAACGACCAGCTCGCCCTCGTGGCCGACGAACACCCCGCCGCCGGCGCCGAGGGCGTCGTTCGCCTCGAAGGTCGTGCCGGAGATGGTGGCGATGCTGGGCAGGCCGTCCGGGCCGGGCTCGCCACTGTTGAACAGGCCGCCGCCGGTCCGGGCCTCGTTGTCCGCGATCCGGCTCGGCGCGGCCGACGTACCCGTGATGGTCAGGGTGCCCAGGCCGGTCGAGATCCCGCCGCCTTCGCCGTCGGTCCGGTTGCCCTCGACGGTGATGCCGGTCAGGTCCAGCCGGCCGGTGCCCTCGTTGGCGATCCCGCCGCCGAACGCGCTCGCCGAGCTGTCCCGGACGGCGACGTTCTGCAGCCGGACCGTGCCGGTGGAGCTGTTGAGCAGGCCGCCGCCGAGCTCTTCGTCCGCGCCTTCGCGCAGGGTGAGGCCGGAGATCGTGACCGCGCCCGCCTCCGGATGAATCTCCACCAGGCGGTCGATGCCGTTCGCGTCCACGGTGACGGCGGTCGGGCCGGCACCGAGCACGGTCAGCGGTCTGGTGATGTCGAGGTCGCCGCTGTGGGCGAGGTTGTCCCCCTGCGCGGGCAGGGTCAAGGCATAGCTGCCGGCCGGGACGTGGACGGTGTCCGCGGCGCTGGTGGCGTTCGACTCCTGGATCGCGGCCCGCAGGCTGCAGGCACCGGCGCTGGTCGCGCAGATCCCGTTACCGATGGCGGCGTCCACGGCGTCGACCGTGGTGGTGACCGCGTAGACCGAACTGGCCGCGGCCGGCGTCACCGGGACCGCGACCAGGCCGATGAGAACCGTCAGGGCGGCGGTGACCGCGATCAACCGGCGCCGTGTCTGCTTCGAATCCGACATGACCAAACCCCCTTCTCCCAGGGGTTCGTCACGGGGCGTGCGGCAGCGCCGGGACCCGTCGTGCTGCCGGAGCACCGACGGTCCCGTCGCGGACCACGTCCGTGGATCAGCCGAACGGCTGTGTGAACCCCACCCCAACTGCCGGAACCGGCCCCCACCGGTCGCACCCGACGCCTCGGATCCTAGGAGCGTGGACCGCTGCCCGGAGTCATCATGAGGAGACTCTCACCTAGATGAGAGGCTTTCTCATCCCCTTGTTTCCGGGCGGACGGTTCTGTCGGTGCGGGATGACAGGATCGGGGGTATGGACGAGCGGTGGGCGATCGCGCCGGCAGAGGGTGGCGGGGCTGTGCTCGCCGCCCTGCGTCCGGACGGGCGACCCGACGGGCCTGTGCTGCACGAGCCCGACCTCGCGGCCGCGGTCGCGTCCCGTCCTCAAGTGACGCGGTGGGTGTGGCGGGCGACCTCGGAGATCTACCCGCGGCTGCTCGAGAGCGGCGTCCGCGTGGAGCGGTGCTACGACGTCGAGAACAGCGAGGGCCTGCTGCTCGGCCACGAGGGCCGGCTCGGTGAGCCACGGTCCGCGGCGGCCGCCCTGGCTCGGTTGACGGGGCATCCGGTGCCACCCGATCCGCCGCTGCGCGCCGTCGTACCGGGTGAGCAGTCGTCGCTCTTCGACATCCAGGAGGAGCCGGTCCCGTTCGAGGGTTTGCTTCAGGTGTACGCCGACCAGCTGCGACGGCACGGGCTCGCGGAGCACCCGGATCGGATGCGGTTGCTCACAGCATCGGAATCGTCGGGGATGCTGATCGCGGCGGAGATGGACCGGGCCGGCCTGCCGTGGAGTGCCGCGGAGCATCGGTCCCTGCTGACGGAGCTGCTGGGTGAGCGGTTCGGCGGGACGGGCGAGCCGCGGCGGTTGACCGAGCTGGCGGACGAGGTGTCGGCGGCGTTCGGCCGACGGGTGCGGCCCGAGCTGCCGGCCGACGTACTCAAGGCGTTCAAGGCCGCCGGGTATCAGCTGAAGTCGACGCGGCGGTGGGAGCTGGAGACGATCGACCACCCGGCGGTCGCGCCGTTGATCGAGTACAAGAAGCTCTACCGCATCTACACCGCGAACGGGTGGTCCTGGTTGCAGGACTGGGTCCACGACGGTCGGTTCCGGCCCGGATTCCTCCCGGGCGGGACGGTCTCGGGCCGGTGGGTCACCAACGGCGGTGGCGGCCTGCAGATCCCCAAGGTGATCCGGCGCGCGGTCGTCGCCGACCCGGGGTGGCGGCTCGTGGTCGCGGACGCCTCCCAGCTCGAGCCGCGGATCCTGGCTGCCATCTCCCGCGATCCCGCGCTGATGGAGGTCGCGAGCTCGCCGGGCGACCTCTACAAGGCCGTGTCGGACGCGGCGTTCGCCGGCGACCGCGCGATGGCGAAGCTCGCCGTCCTCGGGGCGATCTACGGCCAGACCTCGGGCGACGGCCTGAAGAACCTCGCCATGCTCCGCAAGCGATTCCCGTTGGCGGTCCAGTACGTCGACGACGCCGCCCGGGCCGGTGAGGAAGGCCGCCTCGTCCGGACGTGGCTCGGCCGGACCTGCCCACCGGCCGGCGCACCGCTCGACGCCGCCATGCTCGAAGGCCCACCCGCCGACGAACCCCACACCGACGCCCGCCACGCCCGGGCCCGCGGCCGCTTCACCCGCAACTTCGTCGTCCAAGGCTCCGCCGCCGACTGGGCCCTGCTGATGCTGGCCGCCCTCCGCCAGTCGATCGCGCACCTGAAGGCCGAGCTCGTCTTCTTCCAGCACGACGAAGTCATCGTCCACTGCCCCACCGAAGAAGCTCCCCAGGTCGCCGAAGCCGTCCAGTCCGCCGGCAACCTGGCCGGCACCCTGACCTTCGGCCCCACCCCCACCAACTTCGCCTTCACCACCGCCACCGTAGAAAACTACGCCGACGCGAAGTAGGTCCGCGCCATATCCGCCGAAAGGCTGATCCGGACCATCCGTGACCTCACGCCGTTGTAGGGTCGAATTACGTCGACACCGAGACGAGGAGAACACTGGTGAGTTGGGGCAAAGGAACGTCGGACAAGCGCGAGAAGCAGGAAAAGAAGGCCGACAAGAAAGAGTCCAAGGAACGCGGAAAAGACATCGAAACCGGTCAGCGGATCGACCGTGGAGGCGTCATGAGCGGCCGGGAAGCCGCGCGCTTCGCCAAGCGCATGAACGGCCGCACCCGTTAGCAGACCCGCGTTCGTCAGGCTTTCTCTTTTCCCTTGAGCCTTGCTATTTACACCGAACAGAGGTGGCGTTTCCCGAAGCTCGTGTCAAGGCAAAGCTTCTCCGCCGAGTTTCGCGCCGCGGGGAACGTGACATTGCAATCCTGTGTTCTGCTGTCGGGAATTCATCACCCGCGGCGGCCGGGACGTTCAGCTGCCGTCCTCCAGTTCGATGGTGGTGGGCATGGGGGCGTGGCCGGCCAGGCGTAGCCAGGTGACGAGGCGGCGGTGGCGGAGGTCGCGGGTGGACACCACGATGTCGTTGTGGAACCGGCGGGCGAGCTGGACGCGGCGCATCGCGAGGCTCAGCTCGCCGTGCCAGGGTTCGACGTCGGTGCCGGTGGCGTTGATCGCTCGGGTCAGTGCGGATTCACGCTGCTCGCGGTCGTCCGCCGAGGCGGTGCGCGCGCGGTGCGCGGCGTCGAGCAGGAGGAGCGACGACGCCGGGTCGAGGATCCCGGCGCCGGCCAGCTCGGCGACCAGGGCAGCACGGCGGGCAAGCTCCGTCTCCAGCGCCGACCGCGCACTGTCCACGCGATGATGCAGCCGGTCCAGCCGGCCGGCGGTCCAGCTCGCGTACGCCCCGAGCAACAACAACCCAGCCGCCACCAGCACCAGGACCCAGGTCAGGCTCACGGCTGTACGGCGGGCAGCTCGAGACGGAAGCTGCAGCCGTCAGGAACGTTGCTGACGGCAATGGTTCCGTGGTGGGACTCGACGATGCCGCGGGCGATGGCCAGGCCGAGGCCGGCGCCGCCGTGGGCGGGAGTGCGGCCCGCGTCACCGCGCCAGCCGACGTCGAAGACGCGGTCCAGATCCTCCGGAGGAATTCCCCCGCACGCGTCCGTCACCGCCAGGCTCACGCCGCCGTCCGCCGCCCGATCGACGGACACGGTGACCTGCTTCTCCGGCTTGGTGTGGCGAATCGCGTTGTCGACCAGGTTCGTGACCGCGCGCGTCAGCTCGTCCGGATCGCCTTCGACGGCGAACCGGTCGTCCCCCGGCGCCTCGACGCACAACGCGACGGCCTTGGCGCGCGCGTGTTCGGCGTTCTCCCCGACCACGTCGTCGGCCAGCTCCCGCAACGACACCGCCGTCCGCCGCCGAGGCTCCGGCGTGGACGACAACCGCGAGAGCTCGAACAGGTCCTCCACCAGTCCGGTCATCCGGTCGACCGTCGCCCGCATCTGCCGCAACGCCCCGGGCACGTCGTCGATCACGCCGTCCTCGAGTCCTTCGGACACGGCTCGCAACCCGGCCAGCGGCGTCCGCAGATCGTGCGACATGAAGGCCACCAGCTCGCGCCGGCTCGCCTCCAGCGCCTGCTCCCGCTCGTGCGACGCGGCCAGCTTCATCCTCGTGAGCTCCAGCTCGTCCGTCAACGCCGCCAGCTCGGCCGGCACCGTCCCGGTCGGCGCAGCGGCCGGCGGCTCGTACGACGTCCCGAGATGACGTAACCGGCGGCCGACGTCACGCGAGCCCGCAGTCACCCAGTGCCCGATCAGCACTGACAGCCCGACTCCGAGCAGCGCCGAGAAGGCCAGAGTCCACAGCACCACCCACGAGTCGTGCGCCGAGATGAACATCGCCCGCACACTCTGCAGTACGGCGGCCAGCGCGGCCGCCATCGGGACGAGGGCCGCCACGATCATCGCCGTCCGCAACGACCGCCGCCGGAACTGCCACAGCACCAGCGCGCCCACGGCCGCGACCACCAGCGTCCACAGGGTGGTCAACGCGAGGATCGTCGCGGTGTCGCGGTTCATCCCGGGTCCCCCACGAACCGGTAGCCGGTCCGCGGAACCGTCAGCACCAGCTTCGGATCCGACGGATCGGCCTCGATCTTCTCCCGCAACCGGCGGATGTGCACGGTCACCGTGGACGAGTCGCCGAAGTCCCAGCCCCACACCCGGCGGAGCAGCTCGGCCTTGGTGTACGCCTTCCCGGGATGCGACACGAGGTACGTGAGTAGGTCGAACTCGCGATGGGTCAACGACAGCTCCCGCCCATCGAGAAAGACCGACCGCGCGCCGGTGTCGATGGTGATCGGCCCGGCGCTCAGCTTGGTCGGCGTCAGGTCGAGCCCGGCCAGCCGTTCCTCCCGCCGCAGCATCGCCTGCACCCGCAACGTCAGCTCCCGTGGGCTGAACGGCTTCACCACGTAGTCGTCGGCGCCGACCTCCAGCCCGACCACGCGGTCCTCCTCCTCGCCGCGGGCCGACAGCATGATCACCGCGGCGCCGTCGTCGGCGGCCCGCATCCGGCGCAGGACCTCCAGCCCGGACAGGCCGGGCAGCATGACGTCGAGGACGACGACCGACGGTTTCCACTGCTGCCAGACCTCGACCGCCGCGACCCCGTCGGCGACCACGCGGGCGTCGTACCCGGACTTGGTCAGGTACGCCGAGACGACGTTGGAGACGGTCGGGTCGTCGTCCACCACGAGCACACGAGTAGCCACAGGACGAGCGTAGATCGTCGGCACGGACTGACGGTGGGTGACCGACCGGACGCGGTAAAGCAGTTTGACGGGCCGACGGCGGCCTGCCGACACTGTCCGGCGTGACGAAACGCCTTGCCCTCGCGACCTCGGCCGACTACCCCGGGTTGCACGAGCACGACCTGCCCCTCGTCGACGCGCTCCGCGCCACCGGTCTGGACCCGGTCGCCGAGGTGTGGACCGACCCGTCCGTCGACTGGTCGGCGTACGACGCCGTCCTGCTGCGCTCGGTCTGGGACTACCACCTGCGGTACGACGAGTTCACCGAATGGCTGAGCCTGGTCGACAAGGCCGGCGTACCGGTGTTCAACGACAGCGGCCTGGTCCGGTGGAACGGCGACAAGCGGTACCTGGTCGAGCTGCGTGAGCGCGGCGTGGCGATCGTGCCGTCCCAAGTCGCGGCCGGGGCATGCCTGCGTGAGGTGGTCGCGGGGCTGGACGGCCAGGAGATCGTGATCAAGCCCACGGTGAGCGCCGCCGCCCGGCACACGGTCCGCGGCATCGCCGGCTCCGAGGAGCTCGGCCGGGCGCTCGACGACCTGCCGGACCTGGTCTACCTGGTCCAGCCGTTCGTGCCCGAGATCGTGGCCGACGGAGAATGGTCGCTGATGTTCGTGGACGGCGAGTTCACGCATGCCGTCGTCAAGCGGCCGGCCGACGGTGACTACCGGGTCCAGGTGATGTTCGGCGGCGTGTCCACACTGACCGACCCGCCGGCCGACGTACTCGAGAGTGCTCGCGCGGCGCTGGCGGCGGCCGGTCCGGCCCCGGTGTATGCGCGCGTCGACGGGGTGGTCGTGAACGGCCGCTTCCTGTTGATGGAGCTCGAGCTGATCGAGCCGTATCTGTTCCTGCCCGAGTTCCCGGCCGCGGCGGAGAAGCTCGCGACGGCGGTCGCCGCGCGGCTCTGAGAGGCGGCTCCAATACAGTCGAGGGCATGCCGACGCTCGAGGAGATCCAGCAGGCCGCCGACCAGCTCGCCGGCCGCATCCACCGCACCCCGATCCTGACCTCGAGCGCGCTCGACGACCGGTTCGGCGGCACGCTGCTGCTGAAGGCCGAGCTGTTCCAGAAGACCGGAAGCTTCAAGGTCCGCGGCCTGCTCACGAAGCTGCTCCGGCTGAGCCCCGAGGAGCGCGAGCGCGGCGTCGTCACCGTGTCGGCCGGGAACGCGGCCGGCGCGCTCGCCTGGGCCGCCCGGAACGCCGGCGTCCCGGCGACCGTGGTGATGGCGACCACCGCGGTGCAGGCGAAGGTCGACGCGGCCCGTGGGTACGGCGCGACCGTGGAACTCGTCGAGGGCGACCTGATGGCGCAGTACGAGCGCATCCGCGACGAGCGCAAGCTGACCGGCGTCCATCCGTTCGACGACGACGACGTGATCACCGGTCACGGCAGCCTCGGCCTCGAACTCCTCGCCGACCGCCCGGACCTCGACACCGTCCTGGTCCCGGTGGGTGGTGGCGGCCTGATCTCCGGCGTCGCGCTCGCGGTGAAGCTGGTCAAGCCGGAGATCAGGGTGATCGGCATCGAACCCGAGCAGGCGGACGTGGTCAGCCGCAGCCTCGCCGCCGGCGCACCGCAGAAGCTGCCGACCGCCCGCTCCATCGCCGACGGCCTGGCCGCACCGGTCTGCGGCACGCGCAACTTCCCGATCATCCAGCAGTACGTCGACGACGTCGTCCGCGTCCGCGAAGAGTCGCTCCTGGACGCCACCCGCCTGGTGATGTCGCGCACGAAACTCGCCCTGGAGCCGGCCGCCGCGGCCCCGTTCGCCGCCCTGCTCGAGGGCAGCGTCCACCTGTCCGGCACCACCGCCGCCGTCGTCAGCGGCGGCAACCTGGATGTGTCGAAGCTGAAGCTCTAAGCCGGCGCGAGGGCGCGGACGTCGGACTTCACGCCGTCACCCGGGTCGTCGACCACATCGCCCTGGCGGACCGGGTCGTTCTCCGGCAGCAGGATGTCGCGTGCGACCACCAGCATCAGCCAGAGTGTGCCGGCCATCCGCAGGATCACCGAGAGCCAGTAGATCCGGTCGGGCTGGTCCGGGTTCCCGGGAGCCAGGAACTGGGCCAGATGCAGCCACACGAGCATCCAGTAGAAGCACTCGCACGCCTGCCAGATCAGCCAGTCCCGCAACCGCGGCCGGGCCAGCGCCACCAGCGGAAGCAGCCACAGCACGTACTGCGGCGAGTAGACCTTGTTGATCAGCAGGAACGCCGCCACCACCAGGAACGCGAGCTGGGCGAAGCGCGGTGGCCGCGGCGCCATCAGGCCGAGGATCGCGATCGACAGGCACAGCCCGGCGAAGATCACGATGTTCAGCTGGTTGACGTCGGCGACCTCGTGCTTGGCCAGCTTCAGTACGTACCAGATCGAGCCGTAGTCGCTCTCCCGCTGGTCGTTGAACGTCCAGAACGACATCCACTCGCTCTTCGCCAGCAGGTAGATCGGCGCGTTCACCAGACCCCAGGCGAAGATCGCGGCCACGGTCGCCTGGAACCACGGCCACAGCTTGCGGCCCCGCAGGCAGACGATCAGCAGCGGGCCGAGCAGCAGGAACGGGTAGAACTTCGCGGCCGTCCCCAGCCCGAGCAGGATGCCGAACCAGATCGGCCGCCCCCGCGACCAGGCGAACATCGCGCCGGCGGTGAGCGCGACCGCGAACAGGTCCCAGTTGATCGTCGACGTCAGCGCGAGCACCGGCGCGGCGGCGACGTACAGGGCGTCCAGCGGCTGCCCGCGGGCCGCGCCGGGACGTTTCTCCACCCCGCGCGCGGTGGCGACGGTGAGGCCGACGATCACCAGCGCGCAGAGGAACAGCATGATCACGTTGACCAGGAAGAAGACGCCCGCGGTGTCGCGCTTCTGCTCGACGGTCAGGTCGTTCGCCGGGTCGCCGGTGATCACCCAGGTGAGCTGGGCCGCGACCTCCATGAACCCGCCGGTGAGCACCGGGTACTCCAGGACCGGGTAGTTGCCGGTGTCCAGGAACGGCCGGTTGCCCTCCGCGAATCCCCGCTCCTGGTACAGGAAGCCGATGTCGGAGTAGCACAGCGCCTTGAACGGCCGCCAGCTCTGCCGGTCCCAGCCGGCCTCCATGCACGGGGCCTTCTGCAGTACGCCGAGCGCGAAGGTGACCGTGCACACCGCCAGCGCGATGCGCAGCGGCGTCCACCAGGACGAGCTGAGCCGGGCGAACCGCCCGGCGGGCCCACCGAGCCCCACGGTCAGGCCGGCGACGGACGGGTCGGCCTCCGACGGGGTCAGCCGGTCCTGCGCGTCCTGGCTACGTGGTCCGGTCACGGGGGGCATCATCTCCTATCCGCTCGACCGACGACCAGGGAAGGTTACCCACCGCTCCCCGGCGCCGCCAGCAAGCCCTCCGGGCGCCCCGGATCGAACGCGGACCGGACCCGCTCAGTCGGCCATGAACTTCCGGAGCACCTCGACGCCGTCCTCGCCCGGGGGCAGGTAGACGGTGCCGGCTATCTGCTCGGCGATGACCGGGTCGGTGACGAACACCGCACCGTTGTAGGCCCGGATCCGCCGGCGCAGCTCGGTGCGATCCGGTCTCGCGTAGACGATCACGCCGTGCTTGACCCGGGCCGCGGCCAGCAGCATCAGGTCCTCGGTGAGGGTCTCGCTGCCGAGCAGGGAGTTCCAGTCCTCCATCAGCAGGTGGGTGATCCCGTTCAGGTCGGCCGGGCTCAGCCGGCGGCGCGTCACCTCGGCCTCGTCGATCGAGGCCGCCCAGCCGCTTGGCACCCGGCTGCCGTCCAGCGGCCCGATCACCAGGCGGGGCCGGACCGGCCCGGGCGGCTCGACCGGCCCGAGCAGGTCGTCGTACAGGGCCCGGAGGCGCTCGGCCTGGGCCTGCCAGGACATGTCCCGGCGCAGCTCCGGCGCCGCGCAGCGCTCCCGGTACGGCGCCGGGTCGGCGAGGATCCGGGCGACCGCGGCGGCGAGGTCGGCCGGGTTCGCGGTCTCGAACACCTCGCCGATCCCGGTCCGGCCGACGAACTCCTGCAGCGTCGGCATGTCGCTGGTCACCACCGGCAGCCCGGCGAAGGTGTACTCGAAGACCTTGTTCGGCAATGCCATCTCGTGACTCGGGTAGCGCAGGATCGGGATCAGGCCGAGGTCCGCGGTCCGCAGGAACGCGGTCACGTCGTGCGGTGAGACCGGGTCCAGGTAGTGCACCCGCCCGGTCACACCCAGCTCGGCCGCCAGCGCGCGCAACTCGTCGACCGGCTTCATCCGCGTCGTCGGCACGCACACCACGCCCAGATGGACGCCCGGCAACTGCCGGAGGGCGGCGATCGCGGTCTCCACGCCCCGGGCGCGGGTGATCGCACCGCTGTAGACGATCAGCGGTACGTCGGCGCCCAGCCCGATCACGGTGCGGATGTCGGTCACCGCGGCGTTCGCCTCGACCAGCGCCGGGCTGTTGATCACCACGGTGGGCTCGCGATCCAGCTTGTGGCGCCGCTGCAGCGTCTTCGCGATCGCGGGACTCACGGTGACGACCCGGTCGACGGTCCGGATGTACTCACGTTCGTGCTGCGCCCAGGCCGCGACGATCCGCGGCGTCCGCGGCGGGTACGTCGACAAGCCGGGAACGTACTCGTGGGCGTCGTACACGACCTTCACGACCCGCTTGCGCAGGGCGGCCCGGCCGGCGGCCCGGGAGGCCACTCCGATCACGTGCATGTCGTGCGCGTGCAGGACGTCGGGCAGCAGGTGGTCGAGGACCTTGGCGAAGATCGCCTCGTAGTCGTCCGCCTCGGGGATGACCTTGCGCCAGTCGACCGGCCACCGCCGCTGGGACAGCCAGCCGTCCCACTTCTGCCACAGGTCCGCGGCGTTGCGTCCCTCCCAGTCGGCCAGCCAGTTGCGCACCGCGGTGCCCTTCCCCGACCGCAACCACCGCTGCCGCTGGACCCCCCGCCGCACCTGCCCGGCCCGGAAGGCGACCGGACCGATCGCCCCGGCCCGGCGCAGGGTGAGCGCGTGGCCGGCTTCCGCCGTCAGGTCGGCCAGCCGCGCGGCGATCCGAGCGGCCTGCAACGATTCCGGCTGCGTGGTCGTCAGCAAGCGCCTTCCGCGGCGCGCGCCCCGGCGCCGGATCCGCTCGTTGCGCAGCAGGAACCGGCCGGGCAGCTGGATCATCACGACGCCGGCGTCGATCGTGTCGATCACCGGGCGGTCGGACGCGGACACACCGAGCAACGTCACCCGCCGGCCGGCCTGACCGAGCGCGATCGCTTCCTTCAGGACGCGGGTGTCGTTGGTGATGTCGTTGGCCACGAGCATGACGACGTGAGGGCCGTTCATGCGCTCTCCTTCGCTGAGTAGCGGCACTGGCGAAACGTGCCGGGCTCAGGAAGCGTTGCACGATTTCACGGAAATAATAGAAACAACCCGTGTTTCGTTACGGCCAGGTTCACTTGTGGCCGGATCGCAACCTGGCGTGACCGCGGTCCGGATCAGCCGGCCGGCGGCTCCAGGACAGCCAGCCAGGTGGTGAGCAAGTGCTGCAACTGGGCTGCTTCGTCCGGAGTCAAGGCTTCGAGCAGCCGGCGTTCGTTGGCCATGTGGGCGGTGAACGCCCGGTCGAACAGGCGGCGCCCGGCCGGAGTCAGCCGGACCACCCGGCCGCGCCCGTCGGCGTCGCTCCGGCGCCGCTCGACCAGCCCGGCCCGCTCCAGCCGGTCGACTCTCTTGGTGACCGCGCCGGTGGTGACCATCGTGTGCAGCGCGATCTCGCCGGGCGCCCGCTCGTACGGCGTACCCGCTCGGCGCAGCGCGGCGAGGACGTCGAACTCGCCCTCGGTCAGCCCGAACTTCGCGTAGACCAGGTTCAGCTCCCCGGTCAGATGGTTCGCGATCCGGTGCAGCCGGCCGATGACTCCCTGGGGACCGGTGTCCACGTCCGGCCGCTCGACCTGCCACTCCGCCTGGATCCGCGCTACATGGTCCACCGGGCCACTATATCTTCCCAGGAAGATATAGTAGTTTCCATGGAAAATACTCTCCGGTGGGTGCTCGTCACCGCGATCGCCCCGATCGCCTGGGGGACGAACTACTTCGTCACCCACGAGTACCTGCCGGCCGGCTACCCCTTGTACGGCGCCGTCCTTCGCGCACTGCCCGCCGGCCTGCTCCTGCTGTGCATCGCCCGCCGCCTGCCGCACGGTGCCTGGTGGTGGCGGTCACTCGTGCTCGGCATCTGCAACATGGGAGCGTTCTTCGCGTTGATCTACGTCGCCTCCCAACTCCTGCCGGTCAGCCTCGCGTCGACGATCATGTCCGCCACCCCGTTGACCATGGCGTTGTTCGCCTGGGCCCTGCTGGCCGAGCGTCCGACCCTGCCCGTTCTCGTCGGCGCGGGCGCCGGAATCACGGGAGTCTGCCTGCTCCTGGGCGCCGGCACGACCGCCGCGGATCTCCGGGGCGTCGCCGCCTCGGTCGCCGCCCTGCTGATGTCCTCCGGTGGCTACATCCTCACCAAGAAGTGGGGCCGCTCCGCGAGTCCGCTGGCCACCACGTCCTGGCAACTCGTCGCCGGCGGCCTGGTCCTGATCCCCTTCGCGGTCGCCGTCGAGGGCGGACCACCCGCGATGGACCTGTCCGCGATTGCCGGCTTCGGGTACGTCGGCCTGATCGCCACCGCACTTGCGTTCACCGCCTGGTTCACCGGCCTCCGGCATCTCCCGGCCGCGACCGTCGGCCTGATCGGCCTGCTGAACCCGGTCACCGGCGTACTGCTGGGGACGACCTTGTCGGGCGAGTTGCTCACGGTCCCTCAGCTGGCCGGCCTCGCCCTCGTGCTGGCCGGCATCACGCTCGCCCGCCCGCGACGCGAGACGACCGTTGCGCCGGCGCCCGCCGAGCCGCCTAAGGTTTATCGATGACTCTGCGCTGGAGCACGCCCGAGCTGACCCTGGTGTTCACCCTCGACGACGGACCGGTGCGGGTGACCGCCGGGGAGGTTGCCGGCGAGGCGAACCAGCCGTTGGTGGAAGTGTCCGCGCTCGGGTACGGGCGCTCCCCCGGGACGAACCGGCACGTCGACACGATCCTGGGCCGGCGCCTGCGGTACGTGCGCCATGACGAGGACGGCTCCACCCTGCGAATCGTCCAGGAGGACCCCGAGACCGGGCTGCGGATCACCAGCGTGTTCGAGGCCAGGGCCGGTGTCCGCGCGTGGTCCGAGGCCTCCATGACCGGAGCGGGCTCGCTGGAGCTCGACTTCCTGTCGTCGCTTGTCGTCGGGCTCGAGTCCGTGGACGCGGACCTGCACTGGGCGGCCAACACCTGGATGGCGGAGAACCGGTGGTCCGTCCAGCCGCTGCGGTCCGGCGATGTCCCGGACATCGTGCGCGATCCGCACTACCCGGTCTCGAAGAGCCGCCAGGCGGTGACGAGCACCGGCTCCTGGTCGAGCGGTGAGCGGCTGCCGGTCGGCGTACTGGTCGATCGGACGACGCCGTCCGCGCTCGGCTGGCAGATCGAGCACAACGGGCCGTGGCACTTCGAGCTGGGCGAGAACCGGCGCGGCGGATACCTCCTGCTGAGCGGGCCCACCGATCAGGAACACCAGTGGACCGTAAGGATCACGGCAGACGAGCCGTTCACCACCGTGCCGGTTTCGCTGGTCGGCGGGACCGACCGGGACAGCGTGTTCGCGGCCCTCACGCGCCAGCGCCGTACGCTCCGGATGCGGCGGCCGGTCGACGACCGGATGCCGGTGATCTTCAACGACTACATGAACACGCTGGTCGGCGACCCGACGACCGAGAAGCTGTTGCCGCTGATCGACGCCGCGGCCGAGGCCGGTGCCGACTACTTCTGCATCGACGCCGGTTGGTACGCCGAAGGGCACTGGTGGAACACCGTCGGCGCGTGGCAGCCGTCGAGCACCCGCTTCCCGAAGGGTCTCGGCGAGGTGATCGACCGGATCCGCGAGCGTGGCATGGTGCCCGGTTTGTGGCTGGAGCCGGAGGTGATCGGCGTGCACGCACCGATCGCGTCGGCACTGCCCGACGAGGCGTTCCTCACCCGCCGCGGCATCCGCGTCGCCGAACACGGCCGCTACCTGCTCGACCTCCGCAGCCCGCTCGCCCGTCAGGACCTCGACGACACCGTCGACCGGTTGGTGAACGACTTCGGCATCGGCTACTTCAAGTTCGACAACAACACGATGACCGGCCCGGGCACGGACAAGGACGGCACGTCGCTCGGCCACGGACTGCTCGAGCACAACCGGGCCGTGCTCAGCTGGCTGGACGCGGTGCAGACCCGCCACCCGGAGCTGCTGATCGAGAACTGCGCCTCCGGGGCGATGCGGATGGACTACGCGATGCTGTCCCGGCTGCACCTGCAGTCGACCTCCGACCAGGAGCATCCGTTGCTTTACGCACCGATCACGGCCGCGGCACCGGCCGGCGTACTCCCCGAACAGGCCGGCCACTGGGCGTATCCGATCAGTGGGACGACCCGCGAGGAGTTCACCCTTGCCCTGGTCAACGGCATCCCGGGCCGGCTCTACCTGTCCGGCCATCTGAACCGGATGACCGAGGCCGAGCTGGAGCTGGTCCGGTCCGCGGTGGCGGCGCATCGCCTTGTCCTGCAGGACATCGAGACGCTCGTGCCGAGCTGGCCTCTGGGGCTGCCCGGCTGGACCGACGACTGGATCGCGCTGGCGCTCGGCAACTCCTCGAGCACCTACCTGACCCTGTGGCACCGGGCCGCCGGGCCGTCACAGACCACCCTTCCGTTACCTGAAGCAACGATAGAGCAGCTGTTCCCGAACGACCCGGGCGGCTGGTCCTACACCTGGTCCACCGACGGTCTGACGGTCACCACCGACGTCGCCGAGCCCTCAGCCCGGGTCCTGCGCCTCAGCCACTGACACCGCATGTCGACAGGGCTTTACACAGCGGTGCGGTGACGCCGTTCGACTGATCGAGGTCCGCGGCCCAGGCGATGACGGCGTCCGGACGGATCAGCAGGACGTCCGCCGGGCGGTCGTCGGTCTTGGCGGTGACGACGTCGACACGAGCCGGCCGGTTTGCCGCAGCCTGCCGAACGTCCGCGCTGTCCGCGAGGTCGAGGAGGACGGGCCGGGCGGACCGCATCAACTCGGCCACGGTGGTCGTGCCCTGCTCGGTGTGCAGCGTGAGGTCGGGTGCGAACGTGCCGATCAGGCCGTGATCGCCGGCGCCCGGAAGCGGGTAACGGATGTCGGTGCCGGCGACCATGCCAGCCAGTCGGCGCAACGGCGCCTCCTCGGCGAGCAACTCCTGGAAGACCTCGCGCAAGGCGTCGGCCGCCGGGTCGAGTCCGCGGCGCAGCGCGACCTGAGCGCGCGTGTGCACCAGGGTCCGAGCACCCGCGTAGTGACGCTCGGTGTGGTAGGTGTCGAGCAGGCCGTCCGGCGCCCGCCCCTGGACGTCGGCAGCCAGCTTCCAGGCCAGGTTCACCGCGTCGAGCATGCCCGCGTTGAGTGCGACACCCGTGGCCGGGAACAGGTGAGCCGCATCGCCGGCCACGAAGACCCGGCCCGCCCGATACCGCTCGGCCTGGCGGGCGTGGAAGGTGAAGCGAGACAACCGGTGCGGTTCACCGAGAGGCACCTCCTTGCCGAGCACGCGGCGAATGCTGTCCCGCAACTCGGCCAGGGTCAGCGGTACGTCGTCGTCGTACTCGGCGGTCTCGTCCTCGGAGGTGTACACCATCAGAACGTCGTCGGTGAGGGCGCCGAGCCCGAAGACACCGTTGCCGGTCCGGCTGAACCCGGCCGGGATCGTCCCGGCGCCGGGCACGTCGAGGTCGCCGTTCCCGAGCCGGGTGACCGACTCGTGCACCGTGACCTGGGCGAGCCGGTTGACCTCGGGGTACGTCGTACCGGGGAAGGCGATCCCGGCCAGGTCGCGGACCCGGCTGCGCGGACCGTCGCAGCCCACGAGGTAGCGCGCGGTCAGGTGATAAGGCCCGTCCGGTCCGCTGACCTGAACCGTCACGGCGCCGTCGGTCTGGTCGAGCCCGGTCACCTGATGCCCACGGCGTACGTCGGCGCCGAGCTCACGGGCGCGCTCGGCGAGCACGGCCTCGAGCCGCGCCTGCGGGATCTGGATCGCCCGCAGCGGCGGGTCGGTGAGGTGGGTGAAGTCGAGGTCCATGCCGCCGAACGGGAATCGGGCCGGTGGATGCGGGTCGGTGCTCACCGCCTCGAACCGTTCGAGCAGACCGCGGTAGCGCAGCAGGTCCAGGATCTGCCCGGCCAGCCCGTTCGCCTTGGCCGTCTCCCGAGGGCGCGGCTGCCGCTCGAGCACGACCACCCGCACCCCCGCCAGCCGCAGCTCACCCGCCAGCATCAGTCCCGTCGGCGCACCGCCGACGACGATCACGTCGACGTCCGTCACCACCCCTTCCCCCGGTCGTCCTGCCGCTGCCTGATCGCGATGAAGTCCAGTCACGAGCGGCGATTCTCCGCCACGAACCGGGGCTTGCGGCAAGTCCCCACCTACGCTATAAGTTGAAACTGGCAAGGAGAGCTGTGCTCCTTGCCGTTTGTTTTGTCCGTCGGTCGAAGCGCTTCGACCGGGACGAGGAGAGCCCCGATGGTCACGATCGCGGACGTCGCCCGGCATGCCGGGGTCGCGGCCAGCACGGTCTCGTACGTGCTCAGCGGGAAGCGGTCGATCTCACCCGAGACCCGCGAGCGCGTGCAGCGCAGCGTCCGCGCGCTCGGCTACCGGCCGAACGCGAGTGCCCGCGCGCTGGCCGGCCGGCGCTCCAACGTCATCGCGCTCGTCATGCCGCTGCGCACCGGCATGCACGTCCCGGTGATGATGCAGTTCGCGTCCGCGGTGGTGACCACGGCTCGCCGGTTCGACCACGACGTCCTGCTGCTGACCGCCGACGAGGGACCGGACGGGCTGGAGCGGGTGGCGCAGAGCGCGCTCGTGGACGCGCTGGTGGTGATGGACGTCGAGCTGGACGACCCGCGGGTGCCGGTGCTGCGCGAGCTGCCGCTGCCGTCGGTCCTGATCGGCTACCCGGCCGACGCCGCCGGGCTGACCTGTGTCGACCTCGATTTCGTTGCCGCGGGCGCCCACTGCGTCGACCACCTAATCGGTCTCGGCCACCGCGCACTCGCGTTGCTGGGGACGCCGTCCGCCGTGTACGAACGCCAGACCGGCTTCGCCCAGCGGACGCTGACCGGGTTCGCGGACGCCGCCGAGCGACAGGGCGTCCTCGGGGTCGAGACACCCTGCGAGCACACCTTCGAGGCGGTCCTCGGCACGGTCGAGCGGCTGCTGCACGACCATCCCGGCATCACCGGGCTCGTGGTGCAGAACGAGCCGATCATCGGCCCGCTGCTCGACGTCCTGCGACGACTCGGCCGACGTGTTCCCGAGGATCTCTCGCTGGTGGCGATCTGCGCGGACGACGTCGCCGAGCGGCAGGTGCCGCGCCTGTCGTCGGTCACGATCCCGGCCGAGCGGATCGGCGAGCAGGCGGTCGAGTCGCTGATCACCAAGCTGGCCGGTGGCGACGTAGCCGAGCTGACGCTGATGCCGCCGACGCTGACCGCGCGCGGGTCGTCAGGGCGAGCGGACGACCGCGACCCCGCCACCGGGCACCGTGAGCGATCCGTGCACCGCCGCGCCTGAGATCAGCTCGACGCCGTCAACGGGTACGACGACCTCGGCCTCGTCATGGTTGAACAGGAACGTCCAGGTGGTCTCGCCGGAACGCCGGCGAACCGTCTCCACCGCCGACCGCGTCAGGCCGAACAACCCGGCCGCGGTCTCGAAGTCGATCGAGGTCGACACGTACCACGCGGTCCCGGCGCCGGCGTCGCGCCGGGTGATCGCCGGCTTCCCGTCCAGCACTCCCCCGACGTACCGGTCGACGACCTCGGCCGAGACCGCCTCCACGTCCTCGCTCCACACCCGTCCACGCCCGCCGGACGACAACTCGACCTCACCGTCCTCGGGGAGCGGGTGGAACTCCTCAACCCGAGCTCCCAGCAAAGAGGTGAAGGCGCCCGGATAACCACCGAGCCGGACCTGCGCGTCGGGGTCGACGATGCCGCTGAAGTACCCGACCACCAGGTGCCCACCGCTCTCGACATACGCCGCCAACGACGCGGCCGCCTCGTCACTGATCAGGTACAGGGACGGCACCACAACGAGCCGGTACGACGACAGGTCCGCCGACGGATCCGCGAAGTCGACGGTCACCCCCGCGCGCCAGAAGTGACGATGCGCGTCCTGCACCGCCGACAGGTAGTCGAGCGACGACGACGGCAGGTGCGTCCCCTGCATCGCCCACCAGCACTCGACGTCCCAGAGTACGGCGACGTCGGCGACGACCTCGGCGTCCCCGAGCTCGGCCAGCGACGGCAGCGCCGTACCCAGCTCGGCCACCTCGCGGAAGATCCGCGACGACGGTCCCGCGTGCGGCACGAGGGCCGAGTGGTACATCTCCGAACCACCCCGCGACGCCCGCCACTGGAAGAACAGCGCACCGGCCGAGCCGCGCGCGATGTGCGACAGACTGTGGCGTGCCATCCGCCCAGGTTCCTTGGTGTGCAGGCGTTTCCCGTCGTTCAGCGTCCCGGCCGCCTGCTCCATCAGCAGCCACGGCCTGCCGCCGGCCCACGACCGGGCGAGGTCGGCACCGAACGCGGTCTGCTCCTCGGCACCGCGATCGGTCCGGGTCGGATAGTGGTCGATGGCCACGACATCCACCTCGGCCGCCCAGCGGGCGTGGTTCACCGGCACCCAGCCGCCGAACACGAAGTTCGTGGTCACCGGCAACGACGACCGGTCCCGGATGACCGCCTTCTGCTCCAGGTACGCCGCCAGCAACTCGTCCGACCAGAACCGCCGGTAGTCCAGGTAGTGCGTCGGATTCACCAGGTACTGCGTCCGGCGCGGCGGCTCCACGTCCTGCCAGTCGGCGTACCCCTGACTCCAGAAGGCGGTCGTCCACGCGGCGTTCAGCCGGTCGAGCGAGCCGTACCGCTCCCGCAACCATTCACGGAACCGCTCGGCAGCCAACGGGCAGTAACACACCGTCCCGTACTCGTTGTGGACGTGCCACATCGCCAGCGCCGGATGGTCCTCGTACCGATCGACCAGGACGCGCGCGATCCCTTCGGCCGCGGCGCGGTACGCCGGCGCGCACGCGCAGTACGTGTCCCTGCTGCCGTGCGTCAGCCGCACGCCGTCGGCCGTCACCGGTAGCGCTTCCGGATGCAGTCGGCTGAACCACGGCGGCGGAGACGCGGTCGGCGTGGCCAGATCCACCTGCACACCGCCGCTGTGCAGCAGATCGAGTACGCGGTCCAGCCAGCCGAAACGGTACTCCCCCGGCGACGGCTCGAGACTCGACCACGCGAAGACGCCGACCGTCACCAGGTTGACACCAGCCCGACGCATCAGGTCCACGTCCTCCCGCCACACCGAGGGATCCCACTGCTCCGGGTTGTAGTCGCCGCCGTACCAGAGCTTCCTCATGACAGCGTCACTTTGAAGCGCTCACAGGTGCCTTGCACGACGCGGGCCTGTGGCACACCGTCGCGCAGGGTCAGCTCGATCGCCGCCTCAGGCAGCCGCGCGACCGCCGTCTGCCCTTCGGTCGGCGCGAACCAGCGGAGCTCGACGTCGTTCGACCAGTCGTACTCCGGCCGGTCGTCGACGGCACCGATCGGAATCACCGCACCTTCACGGACCAGGACCGGCAGAGTGTCGAACCCGTGGGTCTGGTGCACCCACCGCGGGCCGGTGAGCCGCTCACCACTGAACAGGTCGGTCCAGGTCCCCGCGGGCAGGTAGAACGAGACCTCGCCGGTCCAGCTCATCACCGGCGCCACCAGCAGATCCGGGCCGAGCAGGTACTGCCGGTCGAGGTAGGCGACGCCGGGGTCGTCCGGGAACTCCAGGATCATCGGCCGCATCATCGGCACGCCCTCGCGATGTGCTTCCTCCGCGGCCGTCATCAGGTACGGCATCAGCGACAGCTTCAGCTTGGTGAACTTCCGCAGTACGTCGACCGCCTCGTCGTCGAACGCCCACGGCACCCGGTACGACGACGAGCCGTGCAGCCGCGAGTGCGAGGACAGCAACCCGAACGGCACCCAGCGCTTGAAGATCGCCGGATCCGGCGTGCCCTCGAAGCCGCCGATGTCATGACTCCAGTAGCCGAACCCGGACGCCGCCAGCGACAACCCGCCGCGCAGGGACTCGGCCATCGCCTCGAACGTGGACTCGCAGTCGCCACCCCAGTGCACCGGGAACTGCTGACCGCCGGCCGTGGCCGAGCGCGCGAACAGCACGGCCTCGCCCTCGCCGCGGTTCTCCTGCAGCAGCCCGAACACCGCATCGTTGTAGAGGTGCGCGTAGTAGTTGTGCATGCGCCGCGGGTCCGAGCCGTCGTGCCAGACGACGTCGGTCGGGATGCGTTCACCGAAGTCGGTCTTGAAGCAGTCGACCCCGAGGTCGATCAGGGCCTGCAACTTCGAGCGGTACCACGCCGTCGCGTCGGGATTGGTGAAGTCGACGATCGCCATCCCGGCCTGCCACAGGTCCCACTGCCAGACCGAGCCGTCCGGACGTTTCAGCAGGTAGCCGAGCCGGCGACCCTCCTCGAACAGGATCGACCGCTGGGCGATGTACGGGTTGATCCACACGCTGACCCGCACCCCGCGGTCCTTCAGCCGGCGGAGCATCCCGGCCGGGTCCGGGAACGCCACCGGATCCCAGACGAAGTCGCACCAGTGGAACTGCCGCATCCAGAAACAGTCGAAGTGGAAGACGCTCAACGGCAGGTCGCGCTCGGCCATCCCGTCGACGAACGCGCTCGTCGTCTCCTCGCTGTAGTCGGTGGTGAACGACGTCGACAGCCACAGCCCCATCGACCACGCCGGCACGCGTGCGGGCCGGCCGGTCAGGGCGGTGTAGCGCCGGAGAACGTCCTTCGCGGTCGGTCCGGCGAAGACGTAGTACGTCAACTCCTGGCCCTCGACGCTGAACTGGTTGCGGGAGGTGACCTCGGAGCCGACCTCGAACGAGACGTCGGCCGGCGTGTCGACCAGGACGCCGTACCCCTTGCTGCTCAGGAAGAACGGGACGTTCTTGTACGCCTGCTCGCTCGACGTGCCGCCGTCGGCGTTCCAGATGTCGACGACCTGACCGTTCTTCACCAGCGGGCCGAACCGCTCGCCCAGGCCGTAGATCGTCTCGCCGACGCCGAGCGCCAGTTGTTCGTGCAGGAAGTGCCGGCCGTCCTGGTCGGTGATCAGCCCGATGCTGCGGGCGCCCGAGTCCGTCACCGGCTGCCCGTCCTGCTCGAACCGGACGTCCCACGGCCCGTCCAGGCCGACGACCACACTCAGCTCGCCCGCCGTCAGCCGCGCCTCGGCCGGACCCACCTCCACCTTGACCGGATGGTCGTCACCGGAGTTCAGCCGGTACGACGGCCGCGCGGGCAGGCCACCGAGATGGTGCGCGATCCGGACCCCGATCACCCCGGGCGCCGGTGAGGTGAAGGTGACCGTGAACACCGGCTGGTTGAGGGTGTCGCCGCGCCGCTCGATCCGCTTGGCCGGAGCGAACACGGTGAGCTCCCGCTCGCCCGCCTGCACGCTCTCGACCTCGGCCGGCCGCAGCCGGGTCAGCCCGTCCCGCAACTGCCAGTATCCGTCGGTGAACTTCATCGGGCGGCCCTCTCGTGCGGCGGTCGTCGAAGCGCTTCGACGAGCCTAGACCACGGACTGGAAAAGGGTCGTGGACCGTCCACAGGCCGGGCGAGGATGGACCCATGGAGCTCTCGATCGTGATCGGGTTCATGCTGGCAGCCCTCGTGGTGAGCATCGTGCCGGGGCCGGACATGCTGTTCATCGCGGCGAACGCGGCCGCCGGCGGGCGGCAGGCCGGTGTCGTCGCCGCGGCCGGGGTGTCGACCGGCCTGGTGGTGCACACCGCGGCCGCGGCCCTCGGGCTCGGCGCGCTGATCCAGGCGGCACCCCAGGTGCTGGACGGGATCCGGATCGCCGGGGCGGCGTTCCTCGTCTACCTCGCCTATCTGACCTGGCGAGCGAGCCGGCGCGAGGTCGGCGAGGCGGACGACGAGTCGATCGACCTGCCGCGGCGTACCCTCCGCCGGACCTACCTGATGGCGGTGCTCACCAACGTCGCGAACCCGAAGGTCATTTTGTTCTACCTGGCGTTCGTGCCGCAGTTCATCAGCACCGGCCCGGACGCCTGGCCGGCGGGTCCGCAGATCCTCGCCCTCGGCCTGATCCTGATGGTCATCGGCTTCGCCGTGGACGGCTCGGTCGGTCTGCTCGCGGGCAGCCTGACCGACCGCTTCCTGCGGGCCGGCAGCACGGTCCGCCGCAGGCTCGAGCGCGTCTGCGCCGGCATCTTCGCCGCGCTGGCCGTCCGGCTGGCCATCGACGTCCGCTGACGTCTGGTGCTCGCCGGGGGTCTGGGGTCAAGCTGGGAGGAAGCAGCAGTCACCGACTGATGGAGGCGGTCCGATGAAGGCGGCGGCGGGTGACACAGTGATCGTCGAGGGCACCCACGTGATGGCCCACCGACGGCAGGGCGAGATCGTCGAGGTCCACGACCCGAACGGCGCCCCGCCATACCTGGTCCACTGGACCGACACCGACACCGAGTCCCTCTTCTTCCCCGGCCCCGACGCCCACATCGTCCACGCGGACTGAGCCGCGGACCTACGGGAGCAGGCGGTAGCCCATGCCGCGGACGGTTTGGATGCGGTCCGGGCCGAGTTTGCGGCGGAGGTAGCGGATATAGACGTCGACCACGTTGGAGCCGGGGTCGAAGTCGAACCCCCAGACCTGCGAGAGCAGTTGCTCGCGGGACAGCACCTGGTCGGGATGCCGGCAGAACACCTCGGCCAGCAGGAACTCGCGGGCGGTGAGCTCGACCGTCTCGCCGCCGACGAGCGCGCGGCGGGTCCGGAGGTCCAGGCTCAGGTCGCCGATCTGCAGGATGTTGGCGTCCGGCGTACCCTCACCGCGCAGCCGCAGCCGGACCCGCGCCAGCAGTTCCTCGAACGCGAACGGCTTGGCGATGTAGTCGTCGGCACCGCCTTCCAGCCCGGCGACCGTGTCCCGGACGCTGTCGCGCGCGGTCAGGATCACCACCGGCATCGCGACCCTTGCCTCACGCAACCGCCGGAGCACGGTGAAGCCGTCGACGCGCGGCAGGCCGATGTCCAGGATCAGCAGGTCGTACGTGCCGCCGGCCCCTTCCTGGTACGCCGTCTCGCCGTCGCCGACCACGGTCGTGACGAACCCGTTGCTGCGCAGACCGCGTTCGACGAACGCCGCGATCCGCTCCTCGTCCTCGGCGATCAGGATCC